>NZ_JBNDLU010000002.1:0-4175000 GCF_050436225.1 Paraburkholderia lebeckiae
CATAATTCCGTTTCTCTGCTGCAGACGCAGCGACGCAAACGAAGCAGTGCCGGGCAGGAGTGGTTCAGGCGCGGCGGGTTTGGCGGACCGATCTTTAAAAACTAACAGCCGATAAGTGTGGGCGCTTGATGCGGAATGCGGCGGCGGATTCTCCGGAGTCTGCTGCCAGGCAGAAGTATCAGCAGCCTCACACAGTATTAGAGGAAGGTTTGTCTGTCGGAAGACGGACTGATCATCGTCAGTACGTTGAGTGAGCGACCGGGTTCGAGAGAGCCCGAAAACAGTAACAGGTTTGAACTGAAGAGTTTGATCCTGGCTCAGATTGAACGCTGGCGGCATGCCTTACACATGCAAGTCGAACGGCAGCACGGACTCCGGTCTGGTGGCGAGTGGCGAACGGGTGAGTAATACATCGGAACGTGTCCTGGAGTGGGGGATAGCCCGGCGAAAGCCGGATTAATACCGCATACGCTCGGGAGAGGAAAGCGGGGGATCTTTCGGGACCTCGCGCTCAAGGGGCGGCCGATGGCAGATTAGGTAGTTGGTGGGGTAAAGGCCTACCAAGCCGACGATCTGTAGCTGGTCTGAGAGGACGACCAGCCACACTGGGACTGAGACACGGCCCAGACTCCTACGGGAGGCAGCAGTGGGGAATTTTGGACAATGGGCGCAAGCCTGATCCAGCAATGCCGCGTGTGTGAAGAAGGCCTTCGGGTTGTAAAGCACTTTTGTCCGGAAAGAAAACCTCGTGGCTAATATCCGTGAGGGATGACGGTACCGGAAGAATAAGCACCGGCTAACTACGTGCCAGCAGCCGCGGTAATACGTAGGGTGCGAGCGTTAATCGGAATTACTGGGCGTAAAGCGTGCGCAGGCGGTGCTGTAAGACCGATGTGAAATCCCCGGGCTTAACCTGGGAACTGCATTGGTGACTGCAGCGCTGGAGTATGGCAGAGGGGGGTGGAATTCCACGTGTAGCAGTGAAATGCGTAGAGATGTGGAGGAACACCGATGGCGAAGGCAGCCCCCTGGGCCAATACTGACGCTCATGCACGAAAGCGTGGGGAGCAAACAGGATTAGATACCCTGGTAGTCCACGCCCTAAACGATGTCAACTGGTTGTCGGGCCTTCATTGGCTTGGTAACGTAGCTAACGCGTGAAGTTGACCGCCTGGGGAGTACGGTCGCAAGATTAAAACTCAAAGGAATTGACGGGGACCCGCACAAGCGGTGGATGATGTGGATTAATTCGATGCAACGCGAAAAACCTTACCTACCCTTGACATGTATGGAATCCTGCCGAGAGGCGGGAGTGCCCGAAAGGGAGCCATAACACAGGTGCTGCATGGCTGTCGTCAGCTCGTGTCGTGAGATGTTGGGTTAAGTCCCGCAACGAGCGCAACCCTTGTCCCTAGTTGCTACGCAAGAGCACTCCAGGGAGACTGCCGGTGACAAACCGGAGGAAGGTGGGGATGACGTCAAGTCCTCATGGCCCTTATGGGTAGGGCTTCACACGTCATACAATGGTCGGAACAGAGGGTTGCCAAGCCGCGAGGTGGAGCCAATCCCAGAAAACCGATCGTAGTCCGGATCGCACTCTGCAACTCGGGTGCGTGAAGCTGGAATCGCTAGTAATCGCGGATCAGCATGCCGCGGTGAATACGTTCCCGGGTCTTGTACACACCGCCCGTCACACCATGGGAGTGGGTTTTACCAGAAGTGGCTAGTCTAACCGCAAGGAGGACGGTCACCACGGTAGGATTCATGACTGGGGTGAAGTCGTAACAAGGTAGCCGTATCGGAAGGTGCGGCTGGATCACCTCCTTTCCAGAGCTATGCATTCATTGCACTCAAGTGCTCACGCTTATCGGCTGTGGTTAATGGCAGCAACGCAGACAGACAGCAGGGGTCTGTAGCTCAGCCGGTTAGAGCACCGTCTTGATAAGGCGGGGGTCGATGGTTCGAATCCATCCAGACCCACCAGTGTCGTGTCGGGTGAGCTGAAGGGCTGGGGCCGCTGGAATGGCTGTGGGACTGGGGGATTAGCTCAGCTGGGAGAGCACCTGCTTTGCAAGCAGGGGGTCGTCGGTTCGATCCCGTCATCCTCCACCAATCCTCAATGCGCAGTGTTCTGCCTGCAGGCAGAGCGTTGCGCATTGGCGATTGAGCCAGTCAGGGCGGTATGAGGCAGAGGCTTCATACCGGCTGTCGTTCTTTAACAATCAGGAAGAAGTAGTAAAGAGATTCACGAAAGCATGCCTGGAGATGGGTGTGTGAGTAGGTGAATCAGGGTTGTGATTGTATCGATGTATTTTAAAGGTGATCGAGAGATCGCTTTGGAATACGGCGCAACACGAATACTCAACCTGTAGCGAGTGCGTCTGTCCCCTCCGGGGATGGGACCCACGTAAGCGCTAAAGCGCTCACGTGGGTCGACCCAGAGACACACCCGTTATAGGGTCAAGCGAACAAGTGCATGTGGTGGATGCCTTGGCGATCACAGGCGATGAAGGACGCGGTAGCCTGCGAAAAGCTCCGGGGAGCTGGCAAACGAGCATTGATCCGGAGATGTCCGAATGGGGAAACCCACTCCTAATGGAGTATCCGCAGCTGAATCCATAGGCTGCGTGAGGCGAACGCGGTGAACTGAAACATCTAAGTAACCGCAGGAAAAGAAATCAACCGAGATTCCCAGAGTAGTGGCGAGCGAAATGGGATCAGCCGGTACACGTTATCTGTATTGTTAGTCGAACGCTCTGGAAAGTGCGGCCATAGCAGGTGATAGCCCTGTAGACGAAAACAGCATGGAAGAACTGGGTGTACGAGAAGTAGGGCGGGACACGTGAAATCCTGTCTGAAGATGGGGGGACCATCCTCCAAGGCTAAATACTCGTGATCGACCGATAGTGAACCAGTACCGTGAGGGAAAGGCGAAAAGAACCCCGGGAGGGGAGTGAAACAGATCCTGAAACCGCATGCATACAAACAGTCGGAGCCTCTGCGAAGGGGTGACGGCGTACCTTTTGTATAATGGGTCAGCGACTTACATTCAGTGGCGAGCTTAACCGATTAGGGCAGGCGTAGCGAAAGCGAGTCCGAACAGGGCGTCCAGTCGCTGGGTGTAGACCCGAAACCAGGTGATCTATCCATGGCCAGGTTGAAGGCACGGTAACACGTGCTGGAGGACCGAACCCACTAACGTTGAAAAGTTAGGGGATGAGCTGTGGATAGGGGTGAAAGGCTAAACAAACCTGGAAATAGCTGGTTCTCTCCGAAAACTATTTAGGTAGTGCCTCGTGTATCACCTTCGGGGGTAGAGCACTGTCATGGTTGTGGGGTCCATTGCGGATTACTACGCCATAGCAAACTCCGAATACCGAAGAGTGCAATCACGGGAGACAGACATCGGGTGCTAACGTCCGGTGTCAAGAGGGAAACAACCCAGACCGCCAGCTAAGGTCCCCAAATATGGCTAAGTGGGAAACGAAGTGGGAAGGCTAAAACAGTCAGGAGGTTGGCTTAGAAGCAGCCATCCTTTAAAGAAAGCGTAATAGCTCACTGATCGAGTCGTCCTGCGCGGAAGATGTAACGGGGCTAAGCCATATACCGAAGCTGCGGATGCACAGTAATGTGCATGGTAGGAGAGCGTTCCGTAAGCCTGCGAAGGTGCACTGGAAAGTGTGCTGGAGGTATCGGAAGTGCGAATGCTGACATGAGTAGCGATAAAGGGGGTGAAAGGCCCCCTCGCCGTAAGCCCAAGGTTTCCTACGCAACGTTCATCGGCGTAGGGTGAGTCGGCCCCTAAGGCGAGGCAGAAATGCGTAGCTGATGGGAAGCAGATTAATATTTCTGCACCATTGTGAAATGCGATGGGGGGACGGATCGCGGAAGGTTGTCCGGGTGTTGGAAGTCCCGGTCCTTGCATTGGAGAAGGCGCTTTGGCAAATCCGGGCGCGTAATTCAAGGGTGCGAGGCGAGCCACTTCGGTGGCGAAGCAACTGGAAGGGGTTCCAGGAAAAGCCTCTAAGCTTCAGTTTCACAGTGACCGTACCGCAAACCGACACAGGTGGGCGAGATGAGTATTCTAAGGCGCTTGAGAGAACTCGGGAGAAGGAACTCGGCAAATTGGTACCGTAACTTCGGGATAAGGTACGCCCTGGTAGCCTGACTGGCCTGCGCCAGAAGGGTGAAGGGGTTGCAATAAACTGGTGGCTGCGACTGTTTAATAAAAACACAGCACTCTGCAAACACGAAAGTGGACGTATAGGGTGTGACGCCTGCCCGGTGCCGGAAGATTAAATGATGGGGTGCAAGCTCCTGATTGAAGTCCCGGTAAACGGCGGCCGTAACTATAACGGTCCTAAGGTAGCGAAATTCCTTGTCGGGTAAGTTCCGACCTGCACGAATGGCGTAACGATGGCCACACTGTCTCCTCCCGAGACTCAGCGAAGTTGAAGTGTTTGTGATGATGCAATCTCCCCGCGGCTAGACGGAAAGACCCCATGAACCTTTACTGTAGCTTTGCATTGGACTTTGAACCGGTCTGTGTAGGATAGGTGGGAGGCTATGAAGCGTGGACGCCAGTCTGCGTGGAGCCGTCCTTGAAATACCACCCTGATCTGTTTGAGGTTCTAACCTTGGTCCGTGATCCGGATCGGGGACCGTGCATGGTAGGCAGTTTGACTGGGGCGGTCTCCTCCCAAAGTGTAACGGAGGAGTACGAAGGTACGCTAGGTACGGTCGGAAATCGTGCTGATAGTGCAATGGCATAAGCGTGCTTGACTGTGAGACTGACAAGTCGAACAGGTGCGAAAGCAGGTCATAGTGATCCGGTGGTTCTGTATGGAAGGGCCATCGCTCAACGGATAAAAGGTACTCTGGGGATAACAGGCTGATACCGCCCAAGAGTTCATATCGACGGCGGTGTTTGGCACCTCGATGTCGGCTCATCTCATCCTGGGGCTGTAGCCGGTCCCAAGGGTATGGCTGTTCGCCATTTAAAGAGGTACGTGAGCTGGGTTTAAAACGTCGTGAGACAGTTTGGTCCCTATCTGCCGTGGGCGCTGGATATTTGAAGGGGGCTGCTCCTAGTACGAGAGGACCGGAGTGGACGAACCTCTGGTGTACCGGTTGTCACGCCAGTGGCATCGCCGGGTAGCTATGTTCGGAAGAGATAACCGCTGAAAGCATCTAAGCGGGAAACTCGCCTTAAGATGAGATATCCCCGGGGCTTCGAGCCCCTTGAAGGGTCGTTCAAGACCAGGACGTTGATAGGTCAGGTGTGCACGTACAGTAATGTACTGAGCTAACTGATACTAATTGCCCGTAAGGCTTGATCCTATAACAGGTGTGTCTCGACCCGCGTTAGTGCTTCAGCACTTGCGCGGGTCCGATCCCCGAAGGGGATTGGTGTGAACTCCCGCGGGAGCTAACAGAAACGCACGGTTGGGATTCAGTGTTGTGCCAGAAACAACACAACCCCCACACGAATCCTTTATGCTTCTTCCCGATTGGCTGTGGCGCAACCGGTTGACTCCAACCCCTGCGACGCAGCAACCCGTCATGCCTGATGACCATAGCGAGTCGGTCCCACCCCTTCCCATCCCGAACAGGACCGTGAAACGACTCCACGCCGATGATAGTGCGGATTGCCCGTGTGAAAGTAGGTAATCGTCAGGCTCCCCCCCAGGTCAGAAACCCCACCCGCCGCGGTGGGGTTTTTGCGTTTACGCGGCCCAAATCAACAGCAACATCGACAGAGATGATTGGTAAGCACCTCGCGACGGCCGTCCGCAACGCGGCGCCCGCGTGAGGCATGATCGGGAATCGGGTTACGTGTCAGCAGACGCCGATGGGCCAGACTGCCGAGGCAGCTTCGTGACCACGTTCCAGGGCAACAGTTCGTCGATGCGGTTAATGGGATGGTCAGCGATATGGGTCAGGACGTATTCGAGGTAGGCGCGCGGGTTGATCCCGTTGAGCTTGCATGTGCCGATCAGACCGTACATCGCGGCTGCCCGCTCGCCTCCGCTGTCGGAGCCGGCGAACAGGAAGTTCTTGCGGCCCAGACTCACACAGCGCAGCGCGTTTTCGGCCAGGGCGTTGCTGATCTCAGCACGACCCTCTTCGCAGTACAGCGCGAGCGCGTCCCACTGGTTGAGCGAGTAACGGATCGCTTTGGCCAGTTCGGATTTCTTCGACAGCGTTGCGAGCTTGTCCGTCATCCACGTCCTGATGGTCGCGAGCAGCGGCACGCTTTTCTCCTGCCGCACGCACAGCCGTTCAGCAGCGGGTTTGCCACGGATGTCCGCCTCGATGCCGTAAAGTCCACCGATCAGTTCGAGCACCTCTCGGGTCGCCTCGGTAGGCGTTCGGGCATGCACGTCGTAGAGGTACCGTCTCGCGTGGTCCCAGCATGCAGCTTCACGGATCTTGCCGCTCTCGTACAGCTCGTTGAAGCCACTGTAGGCGTCGGCCTGCAGGATGCCCTCGAATCCAGCGAGATGGGTCTGGGGGTGGATGCCTTTGCGGTCGGGCGAGTAAGCAAACCACACCGCGGCCGGTTCGGTCGAGCCCGAACGGGTGTCATCGCGCACATACACCCACAGTCGCCCGGTCCTTGTCTTCTTCCTGCCCGGTTCGAGCACCGGGATCGGCGTGTCATCCGCGTGCAGCTTCGACGGTGCCACCGTGTAGCGGCGCAGCGCCTCGGTCAGCGGCACGCAAAGGGCCTCGCACTGGCCGACCCAGCGTCCCATGCTGGCCGGATCCAGCTTCACGCCGTCGCGCGCGGCAATCTGCGACTGCCGGTACAACGGCGCGTGGTCAGCGTACTTCGAGACGAGGATGTCGGCCAGCAGGCTCGGATGGGCAATGCTGCGCGTGATCGGCAGGCCGGGCATGGGCGGCTGCGAGAAGTGGTGGCCGCACGGACAGACCGTCTTGCGCCGGATCGTGCGGATCACCTTGAACATTGCCGCGACGCGGGCGAGCTGCTCGGACACGTCTTCTCCGAGCGGCTGCATGGCGCTGCCGCACTTCGGGCAGGTCGCGTCGGCGTCGAGTACGCGTTCTTCGCGTGGCAGATGCGGCGGCAGCGCTTCTTTCGGCGATGCGTCGCCCACAGGCGTGCTCGCGCCTGATTCGTGGGCGCGTCGCACGTCAGCGACACCACGCTCACCGGTCAAGTCCTCGAGCGCGGTTTCGAGCCGCGCGACCTCCCGGTCCAACTGCTCGGACTTGCGTCCGAACTGCATGCGCTTGAGCCTGTCGATCTGCGCCTTGAGCTGCCCGATCTCCAGATCGCGTTCGGCAAGCTGGGCACGCGCCTCGACCAGCAAGGCCCGCAGGGTTGCAACATCGTCAGGAAGTTCAGCGCCGTTCGACATGTGGCGCAGTTTACGAGCCTTCCTCGCGGTTTACAACATCGACAGCGCAGCCGTACGACGCGGCTGCCGCCAATCGATGCCTTCGAGCAACCTCGACAGTTGCGCCGCCGTCAGATGGACCTTGCCGCCATCGGCGTGTGGCCAGACGAAGCGACCACGCTCAAGCCGCTTCGCAAGAAGCCAGAGCCCGTCTTCGGTCGCCCACATGACCTTCACGAGATCGCCGCGCCGGCCCCGGAAGATGAACACGTTGCCACCCAGCGGATTGTCCTCGAGCGCCGTCTGCACCTTTGCCGCCAGCCCCTGGAACCCGCAGCGCATGTCGGTGACGCCTGCCACCAGCCAGACGCGTGTACCCGTGGGTAGAGAGATCACGATCGCACGCTCCCCAGGACGACGCGTAGCGTGTCGGCGTCGACAACGCCGTTGACCTTGACTACCACGTCACCGAACCGGATCTCGATCGTCCCGGCTCGTGCAGTCCGGTTGCAGACGTCCCTTGCATCTGGGGGCATCGCCACGCGCTGCGGCGGCGTCTCATGAACCACCGCCACTGGAATCAGGCACGTCGTTTCCGCCTGCAATTGCTCGCGATAGCGACGCCGCCAGGTGAACAGCATGTTTGCATTGATGCCATTGTCCCGCGCCAGCTTCGCGACCGACGCACCAGGCTCACATGCCGCGGCCGCAAGCCGGCGTCGAAACTCGCGATCATAATTCGGGCGTTCCTTGCGGCTACCCGGCCTGGCTTCCGACTCTGTCACAGTGATGTCCATCAAATCGAAAATGATGGGCACCACTTTGATGTCGGTTCTCGCCGCCGTCTACGACGGTCGTCGTGAGGTGCTTACGATGATTGTAAGGTAAACGCCCGGTGAAGGCCCGGGAGCGAGCTGGCGGAGCGGCCCCTGGAACGGCCCCGTCGAAAACCGGAAACGAGGTAACGCTTAAACTTTAAGGTAGTCTTCCGCCTATGCGCCTATGTTTAAGCCTAGCTCCCATGTAGAACCCGTTGAGGTTCTGACCCAGCCGGAACAGCGCCGGCGCCGCTCTGTCGAGGAGAAACTCGCGATAGTGCGTGAGACCTTCGAACCCGGAGCGAGCGTTTCCGGGGTAGCCCGTCGCCATCAGGTGAATGCGAACCAGGTGTTCGCCTGGCGCAAGCTGTATCAGGATGGCAGCCTGTCAGCCGTGAGTGCCGGCGAACAGGTGGTGCCAGCCTCCGACCTGGTCGAAGCGACGAAGCAGATTCGCGAACTCCAGCGGCTGCTGGGCAAGAAGACCATGGAAGTGGAAATCCTCCGCGAAGCAGTGGAGTACGGCCGGGCAAAAAAATTGATTGCGCGCTCACCATTGCTGCCGGGGGACGACCGATGAAGACGGTCTGTGAAGTCCTGGGTGTGTCGCGCTCTAATC
The DNA here is from genome assembly GCF_050436225.1 of Paraburkholderia lebeckiae. Classification (NCBI taxonomy): domain Bacteria; kingdom Pseudomonadati; phylum Pseudomonadota; class Betaproteobacteria; order Burkholderiales; family Burkholderiaceae; genus Paraburkholderia; species Paraburkholderia lebeckiae. The sequence goes on from NZ_JBNDLU010000002.1 coordinate 8,805, forward strand.
TTGCGGTCAAATCGAAGCGCCCCGCCAAGTGGGTCGACCAGCGCAAGACGCCAGCCCTGGACGACATGCCGCTGGTCACCGAGCTTCGGGGGCTGGTTGCCGAGCTGCCCACCTACGGCTACCGGCGTGTGTGGGCGCTGCTGCGGCGAAGCCGGGACGCGCAGGCCCAACCTCGCGTTAATGCAAAACGGGTTTATCGGGTCATGCGTACCTACGGCCTGCTACTCGAGCGCCGGCCTTGTCATGCCCAGTCCGCACGCCGGCACGACGGCAAGGTCGCGGTGGAGCGAAGCAATGCGCGCTGGTGCTCGGACGGCTTCGAATTCCGTTGTGACGATGGTGCGCTAGAGAACGACAATTACCTTGGCCGGCGCATTGACTCAAGATTTTTGCTACCAAGCGGTACCTGTTGCCTCATGTAATTTGTTACCCGTCAGAATGCTGGCGGGGACGACTTATGACGAGGCGGCTCAGCATGACAACACGACGGGAATTGACTGAGGCGGTTGGCGAGCGGTATCGACGTTCTGACCGGACGGAGAAACGCCAGATCCTGGACGAATTCATTCAATTGACGGGCTATCACCGCAAGCATGCGATCCGGGTGCTGTGTCGGGATCCGCAGCCGCAAAGGGCGAAGCCAGGGCCGCAGCGACGCTATGGCGACGAAGTGCGTGCGGCGCTGATCACGCTGTGGGAGGCCGCCGACAGGATCTGCGGCAAGCGGTTGGAGGCGCTCATCCCGACGCTGATCGACTCGATGACACGGCATGGTCACCTGTCGCTATCGAAGGACGTGCGCCAACGGCTTAAGCAGATCAGCGCCGCTACCATTGACCGGCTGCTGCGCGACGTGCGCGAACAGGCCTTCTCCGGCCAGCGCCGGCGCGCCGGAGGAATCGGCAATGCAATTCGCCGTGCGGTGCCGATCCGCACGTTCTCTGACTGGAACGATCCGTTGCCCGGCTATCTCGAGGTCGATTTCGTCGAGCATTGTGGTGGCACCAAGATCGACGGCGACTTCGTGCACAGATTCGTGATGACAGATATCGCGACCGGCTGGACCGAATGCCTGACCATGCCGTATCGCAGCGGGGCGTTCGTTCTCGAGCACATCGAGCGTGTTAGCCGTGCGTTGCCGTTTCCGCTACGTGGTCTGGATTGCGATAACGATACTGCCTTCATGAACGCGGCCATGCTTGACTTCTGCAAGGCAACGGGTATCGAACTGACGCGCTCACGTGCCTACAAGAAAAACGATCAGGCGTGGGTCGAGCAAAAGAATGGCGCCATTGTGCGTCGCCTCGTTGGCTATGGCAGGCTACGCGGCCTCGAAGCCACGGCAACCTTGCATCCCTCTACGAGGTGTCGCGGCTGTACATCAACTTCTTCCAGCCATCATTCAAGCTGAAATCGAAGACCCGTCACGGCGCGAGGGTGACGAAGCGCTATGAGGCGCCCTTGACGCCGCTCGAGCGCGTGCTGCGCTCTGCTTCGGTGTCGGAGGCAACCAAACGCAGACTGCGTGCCCAGTTCAGAGCGCTCGACCCACTGGATCTCTTACGTCGAATGCGCGACGCCCAGCAGCGTGTCGCCGAATGCAGTGCTTCCGGAGCGGCGCCGCCGGAGACAAGAACATCCGGTCAAGTTCCACTCGCGGATTTCCTGGCGAGTCTTGGAACGGCGTGGCAGGCCGGAGAGGTCCGGCCGACGCATCATCGAAAAGCGCGCGTCCCCCATGACTGGCGTACCCGGGAAGATCCGTTCGAGCATACTTGGCCGAAGATACAGCAGTGGCTCGAAGCGGAGCCCGGCATTACCGCGCAAAAGCTCCATGAGCGTCTCACTTCGATGGCTCCCACCATGATTCCGGCGCGCAGTTGCGCACCTTGCAGCGCCGCGTGAAGGTATGGCGATCGAATCGCGCCAGAGAACTGGTGACGCGGATACTCGGCGATGCCGACGCGATGACGGCTGGCGCCGCTACGCAGCGCCAGCCGTCATGAGCCTGTCAGAAATTTAGTGTGTCGAGGTCATGAGACGATAACGGAAATAACGTCCTATGACCGACACAACAGTGATCAAGAAAAGCAAGAACCTGAAGGCGCCGAAGCTGTTCCCCGATGAGCTGATCGATCAACTGCTGGCGCAGGTGCAGAACAAGGATGCCGGGTCGATCCTCGGCGAATCGGGCCTGGCCGGGCAACTGAAGAAGCAACTGGCCGAGCGCATGCTGGCGGCCGAACTGACGCATCACCTGGAAACCGAGGGCGGGCAAGGCAAGAGCGGCAACCACCGTAACGGCACCAGTTCGAAGACGGTCATCACGCCCAATGGCGAGCTGCACCTCGATATTCCGCGTGACCGTCAGGCGACGTTCGAGCCGCAACTGATTGGCAAGTATCAACGTCGGCTGCCGGGATTCGACGACCACGTCATCAGCATGTACGCGCGCGGCATGAGCGTGCGCGAGATCCAGGGCCATTTGCTGGAGTTGTACGGGCTGCAAATCTCGCCCGACCTGATTTCCACCGTCACCGATGAAGTGCTGGCTGAAGTTGAGCAATGGCAGCAACGCCCGCTCGAGGCGATGTACCCGATCGTGTATTTCGATGCCCTGAGGCTGAAGATTCGCGACGAAGGCACGCTCAGGAACAAGGCGGTGTATCTGGCGCTGGGCATCCGCGCCGACGGCCGCAAGGAAGTGCTGGGCTTGTGGATCGAGCAAACGGAAGGCGCCAAGTTCTGGCTGAAGGTCTTTAACGAACTGAAGAACCGCGGCTTGCATGACGTTCTGATCGCGGTCGTCGACGGCCTGCGCGGCTTTCCGGAGGCAATCGAGGCGGTCTATCCGGCCGCCCAGATCCAGACCTGCATCGTGCATTTGATCCGCAATTCGCTGAATCTGGCGAGTTGGAAGGACCGCAAGCCGCTGGCATCCGCGCTCAAACCGATCTATCAGGCCGCCACGGCTGAAGCCGCTGCGGCGGCGCTCGACGCCTTCGCGCAAAGCGAGTGGGGCCGCAAATTCCCCACCGTCGCGGCGATGTGGCAACGCCAATGGGAACAGGTGATCCCCTTCTTTGCCTATCCGCCCGAAGTGCGTCGAATCATCTATACGACCAACGCCATCGAGAGCATGCACATGCAGTTGCGCAAGATCGTCAGGAACCGCGGCCACTTCCCCAGCGACGAAGCCGCCAGCAAGCTGCTGTATCTGGCCTTGCGCAACATCGAAAAGGATTGGAAGATGCCGCCTATCACCTGGCGGCAGGCGGTCAATCAGTTCGCCATTCTGTTCGGCGAGCGATTCACCGCCGCCATGAGCTGAGATTTTCTAACCGACCTCAGCACACAAGATTTCTGACACCTCCGCCGTCATCGCAAAACATTCGGACAGTGACAATTACCCGGGAGTAACATCATCCCGTGAGGCAACACGGGCGGCCATCGTAATTGACAATCTACAGTCTGTTCTCGTTTCTGGAGAGCTGGTACAACATACGCCGCCTGCACAGCAGCATCGGCTACTGTTCGCCGCTCGAGTTCGAAAACCTGCATGCGCAAGGTCAAAGCTTATCGCCGCGCGGGTTGTCCACCGCCAGGCAGCGTCGTGGTCGTGACAGGCGACCCGCCGCCCGGCCGTGGACAACCCGCGATTCAACCTATCGGGAGGTGCCACACCGCATTAAACTCAACTGCAGATCTATCCGTCGAACCGGGTCAGCCTCAAAACAGCATTGAAGCAAGCGACACCGCCGCCCGCCTCAACGCTTTTCAACTCTCTACTTCCCTTGCGCCAGAAACTTCTGCGCCAGTCGGACCCAATACGTCGATCCCACCGCCAACAACTCGTCGTTAAAGTCATAACTCGCGTTGTGCAGCATACAAGGGCCCGCACCGTGGCCAGCTTCGCGGTGGCCGCCATCGCCGTTGCCCAAAAACGCATAGCAACCCGGTTTCGCCAGCAGCATGAACGAAAAATCCTCGGCACCCATGGTCGGTTCAACTGCTTCATCGACATTCTCCGCGCCAACGACCTCTTTCATGACCGACGCCGCAAAACGCGCTTCCTCGCTGCTGTTGATCGTCGGGGGATAGTTCCGGTGGAATTGGATCTGAACGGAGCAATCGTATGCTTCGGCTGTACTGTGCGCGATCTTGCGCATGCGTGACTCGATCAGGTCGAGCGTTTCTGTAGTGAAGGTCCGAACGGTCCCCGCGATCCAAGCGTCGTCCGGTACCACATTGACCGCATCGCCCGCATGTATCTGCGTTATCGACAATACCGCAGTATCGAGCGGCTTTTTGTTTCGCGTGATGATGCTTTGCAGCCCGTTGGCAATTTGCACCGCCGCAAAGACCGGATCACGGCCATTGTGCGGTAGCGCTGCATGCGAGCCGACACCCTTGATTTCGATGCGAAATTCATTGCTCGACGCCATGATCGGACCTTCGGTCACGCCGAAGTGGCCCGCCGGCATGCCCGGCCAGTTGTGAATGCCAAACACGGCGTTCACGGGGAATTTGTTAAACAAGCCGTCGTCCATCATAGCCTTCGCGCCGGCGCCGCCTTCTTCAGCCGGCTGGAAAATGAACACGATCGTGCCGTCGAAATCACCGTGTTTGGCCAGGTAGTGCGCGGCACCGAGCAGCATCGCCGTATGTCCGTCGTGCCCGCACGCATGCATCTTGCCGTCGTTCGTCGAACGATGATCGAAGCTGTTGAGCTCCTGGATCGGCAGCGCGTCCATGTCGGCTCGCAGGCCAATCGCACGCGAGCCGTTACCTCGCTTCAATACGCCGACCACGCCCGTCTTGCCGAAACCACGGTGAGTCTCGATGCCCCAGGACTCGAGCGAACGCGCGACGAGATCAGCAGTCGCCGTCTCTTCGTAGCGCAGCTCCGGGTGGGCATGGATGGTTCGTCGAAGGGTCTGAATTTCGCCGCGAGCGGCCTGAATTTCGGGGATGAGTTTCATGATTGAGTGATTATGCGTTTGTGCTTGACGAGCTTGAGATCGCCGCGGACCACGTCGGCCCGGGCACTGCGGATAATTCATTCTACGCCGAAGGCATTCTTGGTGGCGCCACCGAGGTCGGCGGCCTATAGACGTAATAAAATTCCACTTTGCCCGACCGCTTACTGCTCGCCAGGACACATTGCCGATGAACGCCCCGACCGAATTCGTGCGCGCCGTGTGCCCGCACGATTGCCCCGACACCTGCGCGATGCGCGTGACCGTCGACAATGGACGGGCGATCAAGGTCGCCGGCGATCCCGACCATCCGCCGACTCAGGGCGTGCTGTGCACGAAGGTCAGTCGTTACGAGGAGCGTGTATACCATCCGAACCGGTTGACGACGCCCATGAAGCGTGTCGGCCGCAAGGGCGAGGGCCGTTTCGAGCCAATCGGCTGGGACGAAGCGTTCGACCTTGCCGCAAGCCGCCTCGGCGAGATTGCCCATCGCGCGCCGGAAGCGATTCTGCCTTACAGCTACGCGGGCACGATGGGCTTGGTGCAGGGCGATAGCATCTCGCAACGCTTTTTCCACAAGCTCGGCGCCTCGCAGCTGGATCGCACGATTTGCGCGGCGGCCGGCGCTGCCGGCCTCAAGTACACGTACGGCGCCGGCATCGGTATGCACACCGAGTTTTTTGCCGAGAGCGAGGTGATCCTGATCTGGGGAGCAAATCCGATTGCATCGAATCTGCATTTGTGGACGCGCGCGCAGGAGGCCAAGCGTCGCGGCGCCCGGCTGATCGCAATCGATCCGTATCGCTCGCTGACCGCGGAGAAATGCCATCAGCATATTCCGCTGAAGCCAGGCACAGACGGGGCTCTCGCGCTCGGCATCATGAACGTCCTGATTACCGAGAATCTGCTCGACCACGAGTACATCGCGGCGCACACGCTGGGCTTCGCCGACTTGAAGGTGCGTGCGCTCAGCTATCCATTGTCTCGGGTTAGTGAAATCTGTGGCGTCGAAGAAGAGGAAATTGCCGACCTTGCGCGACTTTACGCCAGCACGAAGAAAGCCGCGATCCGCTTGAATTACGGTCTGCAGCGGGTGCGTGGCGGGGGCAATGCGGTGCGCGCAATCGCGTGTCTGCCGTCGCTGACCGGCGCATGGCGCGAGCGTGCGGGCGGGGCGCTGTTGTCGTCGAGCGGTTGGGCACCGGTCGACTCGCACGCGTTGCAGCGTCCCGACCTGATGCCGGGTTGGCCGTCGAAGCCGAGCCGCGTGATCAATATGAATGCGATCGGCGACGCGTTGCTGCATCCGGGCGACGCGACGTTCGGCCCGAAGGTCGAGGCGATCGTGGTCTACAACTCGAATCCGGTCGCGGTCGCACCGGACTCCGAACGCGTCGCGGCGGGTTTTGCGCGCGAGGATCTGTTCACGATCGTGCTCGAGCATTTCCAGACCGACACCGCGGATTACGCCGACCTGCTGTTGCCTGCCACGACGCAGCTCGAGCATCTCGACGTGCACAAGTCATACGGCCATACGCACGTGATGGTCAACCTGCCCGCCATCGCGCCGTTCGGCGACGCACGGCCGAATACCGAGATCTTCCGCAGCCTCGCGCGCCGCATGGGCATGACGGAACCGGCGCTCTTCGACAGCGACGAAGCCGTCGCGCAAGCTGCATTTCGCTGGGACGACAAGACGCTGGACGGTGTCGACTGGCCGATGCTGAAGCAAGCCGGCTGGGCCCGTCTCAATCTGCCTGACGCGCCATTTGCCGACGGCGGTTTTCGCACGCCATCCGGCAAGTGCGAGTTCTACAGCGAGCGCCTTGCACAACAGGGCCTCGACCCGCTGCCTGACTACCTGCCACCCTACGAATCGGCCGACGGCGCGCCCGAACTGGCGGCCCGCTATCCGCTCGCGATGATTTCACCGCCCGCGCGCAACTTCCTGAACAGCACCTTCGTGAACATCGAGAGTCTGCGTGCGACGGAAGGCGAACCGCATCTGGACATCCACCCTGCCGACGCGCACGCGCGCGGCATCGGCGACGGTGATCAGGTGCGCATCTTCAACGACCGCGGCTCGATGCAAGCGCGTGCCCGCGTGACCGACCGGGCGCGCGAAGGCCTGGTCGTTGGGTTGTCGATCTGGTGGAAGAAGCTCGCGCCGGACGGTCGCAACGCGAACCAGTTGACGAACCAGGCACTCACCGATCTCGGCGGTTCGGCGACGTTTTACGACTGTCTCGTCGAAGTCGAGCGGGCCTGAAGGCCGCGCCGCACATTGAAACTGACGCCCAGCCTCGCAAGTTCGAGGCTGCCGTCTAACCTCGTCGCTTTGGCCATTGGTCGCAATATGCCCATGCTACGATGCGTTTTTAGCACGACCATTCGAAAATAATTCAGGAGACGCTGCATGGAGAAAATCTGGCTGAAATCTTATCCGCCCGGCGTTCCAGCAGAGATCGACCCGACACGCTATTCGTCGGTGGCCGAGTTGCTCGAGGAAGCCTTTCGCGAACACCGCGCAAAGCCGGCGTTCGTGTGCATGGGCAAGCAGATCAGCTACGGTGAACTCGACGAGCTTTCGCGCGATCTTGCGGCGTGGCTGCAGTCGAAAGGACTCACGCGCGGCTCGCGTGTCGCGATCATGATGCCGAACGTGCTGCAGTATCCAGTCGCGCTCGCCGCGGTTCTGCGCGCGGGCTATGTGGTCGTGAATGTGAATCCGCTGTACACACCGCGCGAACTCGAGCACCAACTGAAGGACAGCGGCACCGAGGCGATCATCCTGCTCGAGAATTTCGCGGGGACCTTGCAGGCAATCGTGCGCAATACGCCGATCAAGCATGTGGTCGTCGCGGCGATGGGCGACCTGATGGGCATCAAAGGCCCGCTCGTGAACTTCGTCGTGCGCAAGGTCAAAAAGATGGTGCCGGCGTGGAGCCTCGCTGGGCACGTCAAGTTCAACGACGCGGTCTCGGAGGGCGCACGTCTGACGTTCAAGCCGGTTCAGCAGGGCCCCGACGATATCGCGTTCCTGCAATACACGGGCGGCACCACCGGCGTGGCCAAGGGCGCGACGCTGCTGCACCGGAACCTGATCGCGAACGTGCTGCAGTCTGAGGTCTGGCTCAATCCGGTGCGCGCGAACCGCACGGATATCGATCAGTTCGTTACGGTCGTCGCGTTGCCGCTGTATCACGTGTTCGCACTGACCGTGTGCGGGCTGCTGACGATCCGCACCGGCGGTCTCGGCGTGCTGATTCCGAATCCGCGCGATATCCCCGGCATGATCAAGTCGCTCGAGGGGTATGCGATCACGACGATTCCCGCGGTCAACACGCTCTACAACGCGATGTTGAACAGCCCCGACTTTCACAAGCTCGACTTCTCGAAGCTGCTGACCGCGAACGGCGGCGGCATGGCGGTGCAGGAGGCGGTCGCGAAGCGCTGGTTCGAGCTGACGCGCACGCCGATCGTCGAGGGCTACGGACTGTCGGAAACGTCGCCGTGCGTGACCTGCAATCCCGTCACCGCCACCGAATACAACGGCACGATCGGGCTGCCACTGCCGTCGACCGAAGTCTCGATCCGCGACGACGAAGGCAGCGAAGTATCGCCCGGCCAATCCGGCGAGATCTGCATCCGCGGCCCGCAGGTGATGGCGGGCTACTGGAACAGGCCCGACGAAACCGCCAAGGTGATGACGGCGGACGGCTTCTTCAAATCGGGCGACGTCGGCGTCATGGGCGCGGACGGCTTTGTGAAGATCGTCGATCGCAAGAAGGACATGATTCTGGTGTCCGGCTTCAACGTGTATCCGAATGAAGTCGAGGACGTCGTCGCAAAGCTGCCGGGCGTGTTCGAAGTCGCGGCGGTGGGGGTACCGGATCAGCATTCCGGCGAGGCAGTGAAGCTGTTCGTCGTGAAAAAGGATCCGTCGTTGACTGACGAACAGATCTTCGCATACTGCAAAACGCAATTGACCGGCTACAAGCGGCCGAAGGTCGTCGAATTCCGCACCGAGTTGCCGAAGAGCAATGTCGGCAAGATCCTGCGCCGCGAGTTGCGCGACGGCAGGGCTTAAGCGACCCAAGAACAAAAGCCCGGCGCACGAAAGTGCGCCGGGCTTTTTGTTGCCCGTACAAAATCCGCGCATAAAAAAAGGCGCCCGAAGGCGCCTTTGAGACAAACTGCGTTTTTTTACGACTTATTAGAACTTGTGGCGGATCCCGACGCGAGCCGTGAACTGGTTGTTGGTCGTCGAACCGGTCAGGCCGTTGATGCCTGCCGTTGCTGCGACCACCTGACCCGTTGCGTTGACCGTGTCGCCCAAAGCGTGCTGGTACACGCCGACCAGGTACACGTCGGTACGCTTGGACAGGAAGTAGTCCACGCCCAGCGCGCCTTGGTGGTATTGAGCACGCGAGTTGCCTTCGATCTGCGTGCCGCGCGTGTAGTCATACGCTGCGCCGACCAGCAGTGCCGGGGTCAACTGATACTTGAAGTTGATTTCGCCGTTGTTGAACGTTGCCTTCTGGCCAGCGAACGGCGACGCGAACGTCTTGCCGAGGTTGCCGAACTGGATGTTCGAATACGTCAGGCCGATGGTTGCCGCGCCGAACGTGTATGCACCGCCCGCGCCGACGACCTGGTACGTGTTGGCCGACGAGAAGCCGGCGTACACCGGGCTCGATACCGCAAAACCCGCCGGGCTCGCGGTCGAGAAACCGGCGCCTGGCGTGTTCGCTGCGATCGTGCCGCCGTTGTTGAACAGACCGCCCGACGCTGCCGGCGTACGTGCGTTCAAATAACCCACGCCCAACTGCAGCGGACCGTTGTTATAGCCACCACCCAACGACCAGATCTGGTTGTGCGTGAAGTCACCGGCGACGCCACCGAAGCTATACGTGCCGCCGAACGTCAGGCCGTTGTAGTTTTTGCTGGTGAACTTGACCGTGTTGTTGGTGCGATACGCGTTGTTGAAGTTGTCGATATCGCCCGGGTGAGCGGCGATGTAGCCGCCCCACTGATCACCCGATTCGAACGGACCCACGTAGTCGACGACGGAGTCGTACTGACGACCCAGCGTGACCGTGCCGAAGTTGCTCGACAGACCGACATATGCCTGACGACCGAACATCAGGCCGCCTTGACCGAGCTTGCCATTCGTCGTGTCAAAGCCGTTTTCCAACACGAACAGGGCCTTCAGACCGCCGCCCAGGTCTTCCGTGCCACGCAGGCCGAAACGCGAGCCTTGCAGGACGCCGCTGGACATGTTGTACAGATGCTTACCGCCCGAGTTGGTGTTCATGTTGATACCAACGTCAACGATGCCGTACAGGGTCACGCTGCTCTGCGCATGAGCGACGCCTGCGAATGCGCCCAATGCTGCGAGAGCGAGAAGCGACTTTTTCATCGAATGATCTCCAAGGAATACGAATCTTTTGTACAAGGCGAAATATTTAGTTAGTGCTGAGGGCCTTGCTATCCAACTTCGCGAGAAGTTGCCACGTAATGTAACAAAAGGCATACATGGAACAAAGAAAAAGGAGTCGCTCCGGAAGGCCGCTGTTTCGTTTACGCAACATGGTCTAGAATCCGAAATTAACCGCCCATTTCATGCGGATGGGTGCCTGTCGGGCCGCGGGTTTCGCGTCGCGAGGCCTTGTCGCACGGACCTTCCGGAACGATGCGACGGTTATCGAATCAGGGAGCGCTTTATGTTGCTGGACGAGTTGATTGGCGAGTTTGATCGGGGTTTACGCTCACTGACGGGGGTCTCGCGGATGAGCCGTCCGCTGCCGCTTCCGCAGGTTTCCGCGGCGACGGCCGAAGCTCCCGAACTCTCGCCCGCGGAGCGCGCGCATGCGGCGGGTTTGATGCGTGTGAACCACGTCGGCGAAGTGTGCGCGCAGGCGCTTTACCAGGCGCAGAAACTCGCCACTGACTCGCCTTCATTGCGCGCCATGTTCGACCACGCCGCGTCGGAAGAGGAAGATCATCTGGCGTGGACCGCTAAACGCCTCGAGGCGCTCGACTCGCGTCCGAGTCTGCTCAATCCGCTGTGGTACACCGGCGCGCTCGCGATCGGACTTGCCGCAGGGCGTCTCGGCGATCGCGTAAGCCTTGGCTTCATGGCCGAAACGGAGCGCCAGGTCGAGCAGCATCTCGACAGTCATCTCGATCAGCTCCCCGCCGCGGATCATGAATCGCGCGCGATCGTCGAGCAGATGCGCGTCGATGAAGCGCGGCACGGCAAGGCCGCGATGGACGCGGGCGGCATCGAGTTGCCGTTTCCTGCACGCGCGTTGATGCGTGCGATGTCGAAGGTGATGACGCGCACCGCCTATTACATATGAGCGTTTCACCCGCCTCGCTTCGCTAACCGGAGCACCGCACGCATCGCCTCAACCATCGCTGAACGCATTTTCGCAAGCGAGACGGCGCCGCGCGCCCCGTTCGTCGTCCGTCCGGGCGACGCCGCCTTGTCTCTTTCAGAATCCCTTAACGATCTCTTTCAATTCGCGCTGTTTCCTCGCACTTTTCACGTATCACCTTCACAAGTTGCAGTAGCCCATTCATTTATAACGGTTTTCCGTTTTTATGCGGGACGTGAAGGAGTCGCCCTAAGTCCTTGTTCTAGCAAACAAAATCCGCTCAAAAAGCGGGCCGCTCCCTTGACCCATGTTTAGCGTTACTCTAAAGTGGGAGACAGTGTGAGAAAGTGTATTTTTGTGTGTTCTCGGCACCACTTTCGGGTAGATTTTCACGGATCGGGCGAGCGGCGCAAACAGCGTCGCAATAGGGGAAAGCGAAGTGTTCCAAGGGGCGTCGGCGCTGACGCTCGATGCGAAAGGGCGGATGTCGATTCCCTCTCGTTATCGGGATGCGCTGCAAACACAGGCAGAGGGCCGGGTGACTATCACCAAGCACCCGGACGGCTGCCTGTTGCTCTTTCCGCGCCCCGAATGGGAAATCTTCCGTGACAAGGTCGACAAGCTGCCCATGAACGCCGCCTGGTGGAAACGCATATTTCTCGGCAATGCAATGGATGTGGATATGGACGGCGCAGGCCGTGTGCTCGTGTCGCCTGAGTTGCGAGCGGCTGGCTCGCTGGAGAAAGAAGTGACCTTGCTCGGCATGGGCCGCCATTTCGAGTTGTGGGATGCACAGATCTACGCCGCGAAGGAACAGGCGGCGATCGCCGAGGGCATGCCCGACGCGTTGAAAGATTTCACGTTCTGATCGCGGCTCATTTATATGGCTTCTGCGATGGGAAACGAATTGCAGCATCGCACGGTGCTGTTGAACGAAGCGGTCGATGCGCTGGTCACGCGCGCCGACGGCACGTATGTGGACGGCACGTTCGGCCGTGGCGGCCATAGCCGCCTCGTGCTGGAACGGCTCGGTGAAGCAGGGCGGCTGATCGCGTTCGATAAAGATCCGCTCGCGATCGCGACGGCGCAGAAGATCGCCGATCCGCGCTTTGCCATCGTCCACGAGAGTTTTGCTTCACTGCGCGCCGCGATGGCGGAGCGCGGGGTAGGGCGTGTGTCGGGGGTGTTGCTGGATCTGGGCGTGTCGTCGCCGCAAGTCGACGATCCGGAGCGGGGCTTCAGCTTCCGCGCCGACGGCCCGCTCGACATGCGGATGGACCCGACGCGCGGCGAGTCCGCCGCTGACTGGCTCGCGCGGGCCACGGTGCAGGAATTGACGGAGGTGATACGAGATTATGGGGAAGAACGGTTTGCTTTTCAGATTGCAAAGGCGCTTGTTGCTCGCCGGGCAGAGTCCGACCGTCTTGGGCCTCTCGTCAGCACGGGCGAGCTTGCCCAAATCGTGGCTAACGTCGTCAAAACCCGTGAGAAGGGCAAGGACCCGGCAACCCGCACCTTTCAGGCTATACGGATTCACGTCAATAAAGAGCTTGCGGAGCTGCAAGTCGTTCTAGAAGCAGCGTTGTCGTTGTTGGAACAAGGGGGGCGGCTGGTGGTCATCAGCTTTCATTCGCTCGAGGACCGTATCGTCAAGCGATTCATGCAGGCGCACGCAAGCGCGCCGGCGGTCGACCGCCGCCTGCCGATCCGCGCGGTCGACCTGCCGAGCCCTCCGCTCAAGATCATCGGCCGCGTCTTCGCGAGCGACGCTGAAGTCGCCGACAACCCGCGCGCCCGCTCTGCCGTGATGCGCGTGGCGGAGCGGATCGCGCCATGAACCGCCTCAATATTTTCCTGCTGATCATCGTGATGGGCTGCGCCTTGTCGGTCGTCAACGCGACCAATCAGCAGCGCCAGATCTTTATCCAACTGCAGCGCGCGCAATCGCAGGAGCGTCAGCTGCAGCAGGACTATTCGCAGCTTCAATATCAGCAGAGCGCGCTGTCCAAAACGTCGCGCATCGAGCAACTCGCCACCGCCTCGCTGAAGATGCAATCGGTCATCACGGGCCGCACCCAGTACCTGACGCTCGCCCCGGGTGCCGCGACGGCGATCGACGCACCCATTCCGACTTCCGCGCCGGCCTCGGCGCCGGTCGCGACGCGTCGCGGAGCAACGCGATGAAAAAATCGTCGGCCCACAAGAGCGTTGCGTTTTCGGCCAACCCGATTCTGTCGGTGCGCCTGCCGATGTGGCGCTCGAAGCTCGTCGTGTTCCTGCTGTTCATGGCGTTCGTCGCACTCGCTGCGCGCGCGTTCTGGATTCAGGGCCCGGGCAACGCGTTCTATCTGAAGCAGGGCGAGATCCGCTATCAGCGCCGCATCGACATGCCGGCCACGCGCGGCAAGATTCTCGACCGCAACGGCCTCGTGCTCGCCACGAGTCTGCCGGTGCGTGCAATCTGGGCGATTCCCGAATCGGTGCCCGACGACCTCGGCGCTGACAAGCTCGACGCGCTCGGCAAACTGCTCGGCATGACCACGAAGGAATTGCGCTCGAAGCTGTCGGAAGACAAGACCTTCGTCTACGTGAAGCGCCAGGTGCCGGTCGACGTCGCAGAAAAAGTCGCGGCGCTCGACATCCCCGGCATTTACTCGCGCGACGAGTACAAGCGCTTCTATCCAGAAGGCGAGATCACCGCTCACCTGATCGGCTTCACGAACGTCGAGGACGAGGGCCAGGAAGGCGTCGAGCTCGGCGACCAGAAGCTGCTCGCGGGCATGTCGGGCAGCCGTCGCGTGATCAAGGACCGGATGGGCCACATCATCGAGGACGTCGACGAACAGGTCGTGCCGCACAACGGCAAGGACGTCGATCTGTCGATCGACAGCAAGATCCAGTACATCGCCTATACGAACCTGAAAGCGGCAGTCGAGAAATTCAAGGCGAAGGCCGGCGCAGCGATGGTGATCGACGTGCGCACCGGCGAAGTGCTCGCGCTCGTCAATTATCCGACCTACAACCCGAACGACCGCTCGCGCCTGACTGGCGACCAGCTGCGCAACCGCATCCTGACCGACACGTTCGAGCCGGGTTCGATCATGAAGCCTTTCACGGTGTCGCTCGCGCTCGATCTGCACCGGGTGACGCCGACTACACTGGTAGATACGGGCAACGGCCACTTCGTACTCGACGGCGCGCCGATTACCGACGACAGCGGCTTCGGCGTGCTGACGGTCGGCGGCGTGATCCAGAAGTCGAGCAACATCGGCGCGACCAAAATCGCGATGCAGCTGCGGCCCGAAGAGATGTGGAACATGTACACGAGCATCGGTCTCGGCCAGGCGCCGAAGGTCGGTTTCCCGGGCGCGGCGGCGGGCCGTCTGCGCCCGTGGAAGAGCTGGCGCCGCATCGAGCAGGCGACGATGTCGTACGGCTACGGCCTGTCGGTGTCGCTGTTCCAGCTCGGCCGCGCGTACACCGCGATCGCGCACGACGGCGAAATCATGCCGGTGACGATTTTCCATACGCCGGGCGACCAGCCGGCCACCGGTCCGCAGATCTTCTCGCCGACCACCGCGCGTGAAGTGCGCGCGATGCTCGAAACCGTGGTGTCGCCGCAAGGCACGTCGCCGGATGCGGCGGTGCCCGGCTATCGCGTCGGCGGCAAGAGCGGTACCGCGTACAAGCACGGTCCGCACGGCTACGACCACTCCAAATATCGTGCCTCGTTCGTCGGCATGGCGCCGATGCCGAATCCGCGCATCGTCGTCGCGGTGTCGGTCGACGAGCCGACGGCCGGTAGCCACTTCGGCGGCCAGGTGTCGGGCCCGGTGTTTTCGGGCATCGCCGGGGATACGCTGCGCGCGCTGAACGTGCCGCCCGACATGCCCGTCAAGCAGATGGTCGTGTCCGACGATTCGGCGCCGCCCGCGCCCAGCGCGCCGGCCACGCCGTCCGAGGCGAAGAAGCTGTCGACGAGCCCCGGCGTGAAGAAGATGACCATTTCCGCCAACCCGAAAAATCATCCAGGAGTCGAGCGATGAGCGCGCTGCGCGAGCAACATCCAGCGCACCGGCAGATCGCCGACGCCCTCGCCTGGCTGCACGCGCACGTGCAGCCAGGCGCGCATCTGCACGCCGACACGCGCTCGCTCGCGGCCGGCGACGCGTTCTTCGCTTACGCGGTCGACGGCGCGGACAACCGCGGCTTCATCGACGCGGCAATCGAGCGCGGCGCGGCCGCCGTGCTGGTGCAACCCGAAGGCTTCAGCGGCACGCTCGATGCGTCGGTCGCCCACGCGGTGCCGGCGTTGAACGAACTCGCCGGCACGATCGCGAGCGCGTGGTATCGCGATCCGAGCGACGCGATGCTCGCGGTCGGCATCACCGGCACGAACGGCAAGACCTCGTGCAGCCAGTGGGTCGCCGCGGCGCTGTCCGCGCGCGGCACGCGCTGTGCGATCGTCGGCACGCTCGGCACAGGGCTCGTCGGCCAACTCGTGCACACCGGCTTCACGACGCCCGACGCACCGCAATTGCAACGCAGCCTCGCGCAATTGCGCGACGCGGGCGCGCAGGCGGTGGCGATGGAAGTGTCGTCGCATGCGCTGCATCAGGGGCGGGTGAACGGCACCGCTTTCGACATCGCGGTGTTCACCAACCTGACGCAGGACCATCTCGACTATCACGGCACCTTCGAAGCATATGAAGCCGCCAAGGCGCGCCTGTTCGCGTGGCCCGAGCTGCGCGCGGCCGTGATCAATCGCGACGATGCCGCCGGCCGGCGTTTGCTCGCGAGCACGCGTAGTCACGCGCGCACGATCGCGTATGGCATCGAGGGCGAGCATGGCGACGCCGACGCTAACGGCACGCCGCAATCCGACGCGTGGCTCACTGCATCGAACGTGCGTGCCACCGCGACCGGCACCGCGTTTCATCTGAGCACCTCGGACTGGGGCAACGCCGAAGTCGAAGTGCAAACGCTCGGCCTCTTCAACGTCGGCAATCTGCTCGCGGTGCTCGGCGTGCTGCTCGCCGCCGACGTGCCGTTCGACGCGGCGCTCGCCGAACTCGCGAAGCTCGAACCGGTGAACGGCCGCATGCAGCGTCTGGGCGGCCGACTGCAAAACGACGAGCCGCTCGTCGTGATCGATTACGCGCATACACCCGACGCGCTCGAAAAAACGCTCGAAGCACTGCGGCCGATCGCGACCGCGCGCGGCGGCGAACTCGTCTGCATGTTCGGCTGCGGCGGCGACCGCGATGCGACCAAGCGTCCGCTGATGGGCGAGATCGCCGAGCGGCTCGCGGACAACGTCGTCGTGACGAGCGACAACCCGCGCAGCGAAGATCCGCTCGCGATCATCGAGCAGATCGCCACGGGCATGCGAGACGCCTCGAAGGCGCGCCGCATCGAGGACCGCGCGAGCGCGATCCTGCAGGCGATCCGCGGCGCCGCGCGCGAAGACGTGATCGTGCTGGCCGGCAAGGGCCACGAAGCCACCCAGGAAATCATGGGCAAGAAACGCGCTTTCTCCGATCAGGACCACGCTCGCCTCGCGCTCGCCGCGCGGGCCACACAAACACGCGGAGGTGGCGAATGAACATGTTCTCGCTACGTGCAGCCGCCGCGCAGATCCCCGGCGCGAGCGTCACCGGCGACGACAGCGTGCGCTTCGAGCGCGTGTCGACCGACAGCCGCAGCGCCGGTCCCGGCGATCTATTCATCGCGATCAAGGGCGACCGTTTCGACGCGCACGACTTCCTGCCGCAAGTCGCCGAGCGCAACGTCGCGGCGGTGCTCGTCGCGCGCACGCCGGATAGCTGGAGCGTGCCCGCGATCCGCGTCGCCGATACGCGCGAAGCGCTCGGCGCGCTCGCGCGCGGCTGGCGTCGTCAGTTCGACCTGCCGCTCGTCGCGGTCACGGGCAGCAACGGCAAGACCACGGTCAAGGAAATGATCGCCTCGATCTTCGCGGCCGCGGTCGGCGCGGATGCGCGTCTCGCGACCGCGGGCAATTTCAACAACGATATCGGCCTGCCGCTCACGCTTTTCCGTCTGCATGCCGCGCATCGACTCGCGGTGGTCGAACTCGGCATGAACCATCCGGGCGAAACCGAACAGCTCGCGAAGCTCGCCGAGCCGACGGTTGCCGTCGTCAACAACGCGCAGCGCGAGCACCAGGAATTCATGGCGACCGTCGAGGCGGTCGCGCTCGAACACGCGAGCGTGATTCACGCGCTGTCGCCGGAAGGCACGGCGGTATTCCCCGCCGACGACGCATACGCGAGCATCTGGCGCGTCGCCGCTACCGGCAGTCGCATCATCGATTTCGCGTTGAACAGCGCGGAGCGCACGACCGAAGCCGCGGTGAAGGGCAGGTTCGACGGCAAGCGTTTGTCTATCGACACGCCGCAAGGCCATCTCGACGTCACGCTGCAGGTGCTTGGCAATCACAACGCGCACAACGCGCTCGCGGCGGCCTCCGCCGCGTTGGCAGCGGGTGTGTCGCTCGACGCGATCCAGCGCGGCCTCGAATCGTTCGGCGCGGTGAAGGGTCGTCTGCAGGTCAAGCAGGCTGTGCTCGGCACGCTCGCGGGCGCAACCGTGATCGACGACACCTACAACGCGAATCCCGATTCGATGCGCGCCGCGATCGACGTGCTCGCGTCACGTGAATCGCCGCGTGTGCTCGTGATGGGCGACATGGGCGAAGTCGGCGACAACGGCGCGGCGTTTCATCGCGAAATCGGCACGTATGCGAAACAGCGCGGTATCGACGCGCTGTATGCGATCGGCGACGCCTCGCGCGACGCCTGCACCGCATACGGTGCGGGCGCGCACCACGTCGCCGATGTCGGCGCGCTGGTCGCGCAACTGCAGCAGGCCCGCTTCGGCGCCGCCGCAACGCTTCTCGTGAAAGGCTCGCGCTTCATGCAGATGGAGCGCGTGGTGGACGCCGTTACGAGTCCACAACCCAACGCCGCGGGCACGACGCCCGCTGCACATTGAAATAGAAGGATCCAGGCATGCTACTGGCGCTGGCGCAATGGCTGCAGAATGACGCAAGCTTCTTGCGCGTGTTCAGTTATCTGACGTTTCGCGCGGTGATGGCGACCATCACCGCGTTGTTGATCGGGCTCGTCTGCGGCCCGGCGGTCATTCGCAAGCTGACCGCGATGAAGGTCGGCCAGGCCGTTCGCAAGGACGGCCCGCAATCTCACCTCGTCAAATCGGGCACGCCGACGATGGGCGGCGTGCTGATCCTGCTCGGCATCGCCGTGGCCACGCTGCTGTGGGCCGATCTGACCAACCGCTTCATCTGGATCGTGATGCTCGTCACGTTCGGCTTCGGCGTGATCGGCTGGGTCGACGATTACCGCAAGGTCGTCTACAAGGACCCGCGCGGCATGTCGTCCCGCGAGAAGTATTTCTGGCAATCGGTGATCGGCCTGTTCGCGGCGGTTTATCTCGCGTTCAGCGTGTCCGAGGCGAGCAACGTGCGCGTGTTCGACCTGTTCATGGCGTGGGTGCGCAGCGGTCTGTCGATGGGCCTGCCCGCGCGCGCCGACCTGTTGCTGCCGTTCTTCAAGTCGATCACTTATCCGCTCGGCGTGTGGGGCTTCATCGTGTTGACGTACCTGGTGATCGTCGGCGCGAGCAACGCGGTGAATCTGACCGACGGCCTCGACGGCCTCGTGATCATGCCGGTCGTGCTGGTCGGCGCGTCGCTCGGTGTGTTCGCGTACGTGATGGGCAGTTCGGTCTACTCGAAATACCTGCTGTTCCCGCATATTCCCGGCGCCGGCGAATTGCTGATCTTCTGTTCGGCGATGGGCGGCGCGGGTCTCGCGTTTCTTTGGTTCAACACGCACCCGGCGCAGATGTTCATGGGCGACGTCGGCGCGCTCGCGCTCGGCGGCGCGCTCGGCACCGTTGCGGTGATCGTGCGTCAGGAAATCGTGCTGTTCATCATGGGCGGCATTTTCGTCGCGGAAACGCTGTCGGTGATGTTGCAGGTCACGTGGTTCAAATACACGAAGCGCCGTTACGGCGAAGGGCGGCGGTTCTTCAAGATGGCACCGCTGCATCACCATTTCGAATTGTCGGGCTGGAAGGAAACGCAGGTGGTCGTGCGTTTCTGGATCATCACGTTGATGTTGTGCCTGTTCGGTTTGTCCACGCTCAAATTGCGTTAAGCAGCAGTATTTAAGGAAGCAGGCGATGTTCGGCGAGAAGTTTCGGGATCGGCAAAAGCCGATGGTGCTCGTGCTGGGACTGGGTGAATCCGGTCTCGCGATGGCGCGCTGGTGCGCCAGGCACGGCTGTCGGCTGCGCGTGGCCGATACGCGCGAAGTGCCGCCGAACCTGTCCGCGCTCGAAGCGCATGGCGTCGATGCCGATTTCGTCGGCGGTCCGTTTTCGCCGGTGCTGCTCGCAGGCGTCGAGCTGGTCGCGATCAGCCCGGGGCTGTCGCCGCTGGCCGCCGATCTGCTGCCGCTGATCACGGCGGCGCGCGAGCAGGGCATCCCGGTGTGGGGCGAGCTCGAACTGTTCTCGCAGGCGCTGCGCACGCTCGGCGAGTCCGGCTACGCGCCGAAGGTGGTCGCGATCACCGGCACGAACGGCAAGACCACGACGACGAGCCTGACCGGCTTGCTGTGCGAACGCGCGGGCAAGAAGGTCGCGGTGGCGGGCAACATCAGCCCGTCGCTGCTCGACAAGCTTTCCGAAGCGATCGACCAGACCGCGCTGCCCGACGTGTGGGTGCTCGAACTGTCGAGCTTCCAGCTGGAGACCTCGCATACGTTTACGCCGGACGCGGCGGCCGTGCTCAACATCACGCAGGATCATCTGGACTGGCACGGCGGACTCGATGCGTACGCGGCCGCGAAGGGCCGCATCTTCGGTACACGGACGGTGCGCGTGCTGAACCGCGACGACGCGCGCGTGATGGCGCTCGCGCCCGCCAGCGGCGAAGCGGAGATCGTCACGTTCGGCGTGACCGAGCCGAAGAACGACGGCGACTATGGCCTCTTGCGCGACAACGGCATGGTGTGGCTCGTCGAAGCGCAAGATCGCGACGCGAGCGACGAACCGACGCCGAAGCGCCGTCGCAAGAACGAAGCAGCCGCAACGCCCGACATCGCGTTGAAGCGTCTGATGCCCGCCGACGCACTGCGCATCCGTGGCCTGCACAACGCGGCCAACGCGTTGGCCGCGTACGCGCTCGCACGCGCGATCGGCCTGCCCGGCGCGCCGCTTTTGCACGGCCTGCGCGAATATCGCGGCGAGCCGCATCGCGTGGAACTGATCGCGTCGATCGACGGCATCGACTATGTGGACGACAGCAAGGGCACCAACGTCGGCGCGACGGTCGCCGCGCTCGACGGTCTCGCGCAGCGTGTCGTGCTGATCGCCGGCGGCGACGGCAAGGGTCAGGAGTTCGAGCCGCTCGCCGCGCCGGTGATGCGTTGGTGCCGCGCGGTGATGCTGATCGGCCGCGACGCGCCACAGATTCGCGCGGCGCTCGAACATTGCGGCGTCGCGATGACCGATCACGCGACTCTTGAAGACGCGACGCGCGCGGCCACCGCGCTCGCGCAGCCCGGCGACGCGGTGCTGCTGTCGCCTGCGTGCGCGAGTTTCGACATGTTCAAGGGTTATGCACACCGCGCGGCGGTATTCCGCAGCACGGTCGAAGATATCGCGGCCGAACGGGGGACGATGATATGAGCTGGTCGGAACGTTTCGGCTCGCGCGAAGCCGCCGGCGGCAACGGCGCCGCGGCGCGCACGTCCACCCGCACCGGCGGCAGCGGTCTCGCGAGCGCGGTCAACGGCGTGCGGCCGCTGCGCTCGCGCATGCTCGACTACGACCACTCGCTGCTGTGGGTCGTCGTCGCGCTGCTCGGGCTCGGCGTCGTGATGGTGTACTCGGCGTCGATCGCGATGCCCGATTCGCCGAAGTACGCGTCGTATCGCGATTGGGCGTTCCTCGTGCGCCAGATCATCTTCGTGCTGATGGGCGCGGCGGTCGGCGTCGCGTCGTTCCGCATTCCGATTTCGACGTGGGACAAGTACGCACCGAAGCTCTTCCTGATCTCGCTCGTCGCGCTCGTGATCGTGCTGATTCCGCACGTCGGCAAAGGCGTGAACGGCGCGCGCCGCTGGATTCCGCTCGGCATCACGAACATGCAGCCGTCCGAAATCATGAAGCTCGCGGTGACGATCTACGCGGCGAACTACACGGTGCGCAAGCAGGAATACATGCACAGCTTCGCCAAGGGCTTTCTGCCGATGGCCGTCGCGGTCGGTCTCGTCGGCATGCTTCTGCTGCTCGAGCCGGACATGGGCGCGTTCATGGTGATCGCGGCGATCGCGATGGGCGTGCTGTTCCTCGGCGGTGTGAACGGCAAGCTGTTCGGCGGCCTCGTCGCGACCGCGGTGGGCACGTTCACGTTGCTGGTGTGGGCGTCGCCGTGGCGTCGTGAGCGGATCTTCGCGTACCTCGATCCGTGGGACGATCGCTACGCGCAGGGCAAGGCATATCAGTTGACGCACTCGCTGATCGCGTTCGGGCGCGGCGAGTGGTTCGGCGTCGGTCTCGGCGGCAGCGTCGAGAAGCTCAACTATCTGCCGGAAGCGCATACCGACTTCATTCTCGCGGTGATCGGCGAGGAGCTGGGTTTCGTCGGGGTGCTGGTAGTGATTCTGATGTTCTACTGGATCGTGCGCCGCTCGTTCGAGATCGGCCGTCAGGCGCTCGCGCTCGATCGCACGTTCGCGGGTCTCGTCGCGAAGGGCGTCGGCATCTGGTTCGGCGCGCAGACCTTCATCAACATGGGCGTGAACCTCGGTCTTCTGCCGACCAAGGGCCTGACGTTGCCGCTCGTCAGCTACGGCGGTTCGGGCATCTTGCTGAACTGCGTGGCGATCGCGGTGCTGATGCGGGTCGACTATGAGAACCGGGTGTTGATGCGCGGGGGCAAGGTATGACGGCTCTGCCACAACGCACGCTGATGGTGATGGCCGGCGGCACCGGGGGACATGTGTTCCCGGGGCTCGCGGTCGCCCATCTGATGCAGGCGTGGGGCTGGAAAGTCGTGTGGCTCGGCAACCCCGCGGGCATGGAAGCGACGCTGGTACCGAAGCACGGCATTCCAATGGAGTACCTGCGCTTCGGCGGCGTGCGCGGCAAAGGTCTGAAGACCAAGCTGATGCTGCCGGTGAATCTGCTGCGCGCGTGCACGCAGAGTTTGAGCGTGCTGCGTCGCGTGAAGCCCGACGTCGTGCTCGGCATGGGCGGCTACATCACGTTCCCGGCCGGTCTGATGACCGCGCTGAGCGGCCGGCCGCTCGTGCTGCACGAACAGAATTCGATCGCGGGTCTCGCGAACAAGGTGCTCGCAAAACTCGCGAAGCGCGTGCTGGTCGCGTTTCCGGATGCGCTGCCGCACGGCGAATGGACCGGTAATCCGATTCGCGAGGAACTTGCGCGGGCGAATCCACCCAAAGCACGCTACGCGCAGCGTAATGGTCCGCTGAACATGCTCGTCGTGGGCGGCAGTCTCGGCGCCGCGGCGTTGAACGAAGTCGTGCCGCGCGCCGTCGCGCTGCTTGGCTCCAACGAGAGACCGCGCATCGTGCATCAGGCGGGCGCGAAGCATATCGACGCGCTGCGCGAGAACTACGCGGCGGCTGGTTTGCAGGCTGGTGCGGATGTCTCGCTCGTGCCGTTCATCGACGACATGACGAGCGCCTACGAAGCAGCCGATCTGGTGATCTGCCGCTCGGGCGCGATGACCGTGTCGGAGATCTCGGCGGTCGGCGTCGCGGCGCTGTTCGTGCCGTTCCCGTACGCGGTCGACGATCACCAGACCACTAATGCAGCGTTCCTCGCCGACAACGGCGCGGCGCTGGTCGTGCAACAACGCGATCTGTCGGCGGAAAAGCTCGCCGACTGGTTGCGCAGCCAGACGCGGGAAAGTCTCGCGGAAATGGCGGAGCGTTCGCGCTCGCTCGCGAAACCGGATGCCACCGAACAGGTCGCGCAGATCTGCGCGACGGTGGCGGCTGCGGGTTCGATGGCGGGCGTGAGCCCAGAAGGAAAGCAATGAAACACATCGTCAAACACATTCATTTCGTCGGCATCGGCGGCGTGGGCATGAGCGGCATCGCCGAAGTGCTCGTCAATCTCGGCTATCAGGTGAGCGGCTCGGACCTGTCGGGCAACGCGGTCACCGAGCGCCTCGCTGGGCTCGGCGCGCGCATTTCGATCGGGCACGCGGCGGAGAACATCGAAGGCGCGAACGCGGTGGTGGTGTCGACCGCGGTGCGCAGCGACAACCCGGAAGTGCTGGCCGCGCGTCATCGCCGCATTCCGATCGTGCCGCGCGCGGTGATGCTCGCGGAGTTGATGCGTCTGAAGCAGGGCATCGCGATTGCCGGCACGCACGGCAAGACCACGACCACGTCGCTGGTCGCGAGCGTGCTCGCCGCGGGCGGGCTCGATCCGACCTTCGTGATCGGCGGCCGGCTGATCAGCGCGGGCGCGAATGCGCGCCTCGGCACCGGCGACTTCATCGTCGCCGAGGCGGACGAATCGGACGCGTCGTTCCTGAACCTGTTCCCGGTGATCGAGGTCATCACGAACATCGACGCCGATCATATGGACACCTATGGTCACGACTTCGCGCGTCTTAAGCAGGCCTTCATCGAATTCACGCACCGTTTGCCGTTCTACGGCATCGCGGTGCTGTGCGTCGACGATCCGAACGTGAAGGAGATCCTGCCGTTCGTGTCGAAGCCGATCATCCGCTACGGTTTCGCGTCCGATGCGCAGGTGCGCGCGGTCAACGTCGAAGCTCGCGAAGGCCGCATGCATTTCACCGTGATGCGTGAAGACGCGGCGCCGCTCGACGTCACGTTGAACCTGCCGGGCGAGCACAACGTGCAAAACGCGTTGGCCGCAATTGCAATTGCGACTGAACTTGAAGTGAAAGATGCCGATATCCTGCGGGCGCTCGCGGATTTCAACGGCGTCGGCCGACGCTTCCAACGCTATGGCGAGGTGCCGGTTCTCAGCGACGGCCAGGGCGCGGGCTCCTACACGCTGGTGGACGACTACGGTCACCACCCGGTCGAAATGGCCGCCACGGTGGCGGCGGCGCGCGGCGCATTTCCGGGCCGGCGTCTGGTGCTGGCGTTCCAGCCGCACCGCTTCACGCGCACGCGTGATTGCTTCGAGGATTTCGTGAAAGTGCTGTCGACCGTCGACGCGCTCGTGCTGACCGAAGTCTATGCGGCCGGCGAAGCGCCGATCGTCGCCGCCGACGGCCGCGCATTGGCGCGCGCGCTGCGCGTCGCGGGCAAGGTCGAGCCGGTGTTTGTCGATACGGTGGATGAAGTGCCGGACGCGCTGTCCACGGTGGTGCGCGACGGCGACGTGGTGATTACGATGGGCGCGGGTTCGATCGGCGGTGTGCCGGTTCGCCTCGCTCAGGAACTGAAGGTGTGAGATGAGCAGTATCGACCCTAAACAATTCGGCAAGGTGGCGGTGCTGCTCGGCGGTAATTCCGCCGAGCGCGAGGTGTCGCTCAATTCCGGGCGCCTGGTGTTGCAAGGTCTGCGCGACGCCGGCGTCGACGCGCATCCATTCGATCCCGCCGAGCGTCCGCTGTCCGCGTTGAAGGATGAAGGCTTCGTGCGCGCGTTCAACGCGCTGCATGGCGGCTACGGCGAGAACGGCCAGATCCAGGGCGCGCTGGATTTCTATGGCATCCGTTACACCGGTAGCGGCGTGCTCGGCTCGGCGCTCGGTCTCGACAAGTTCCGCACCAAGCTCGTGTGGCAGCAGCTCGGCATTCCGACTCCGCCGTTCGAAGCGGTGCTGCGCGGTGACGACTACGAAGCGCGCGCGAAGGAGATCGTCGCGAAACTCGGTTTGCCGCTGTTCGTGAAGCCGGCGAGCGAAGGTTCGAGTGTCGCCGTGATCAAGGTGAAGAGCGCGGACGCGCTGCCGGCCGCGTTGATCGAAGCCGTGAAGTACGACCGTATCGTCGTGGTCGAGAAGAGCATCGAAGGCGGCGGCGAGTACACCGCGTGCATCGCCGGCAATCTGGACCTGCCGGTGATCCGCATCGTGCCCGCCGGCGAGTTCTACGACTACCACGCGAAGTACGTCGCCAACGACACGCAGTATCTGATTCCGTGCGGTCTCGGCGCTGAAGAGGAAGCGCGCCTGAAGGTGCTCGCGCGCCGCGCGTTCGACGTGCTCGGCTGCACCGACTGGGGCCGCGCGGACTTCATGCTCGACGGCGAAGGCAAGCCGTACTTCCTCGAAGTGAACACGGCGCCCGGCATGACCGATCACTCGCTGCCGCCGAAAGCGGCGCGCGCGGTCGGCATCAGCTATCAGGAACTGGTGGTCGGCGTGTTGGCGCTGACGCTGCAGGAATAACCAAGGCAACCGCAAGCGACACCATGTGGAACAACGTTCGCCAGCTCAATCTCGCCAGCAACGCGCTGCACGCGTTGCTGGTGCTCGTGCTGCTGGCGGCGGGCGGTTACTGGCTGATCCAGCGCCCGAATTTCGCGCTGCGCGAGATCCAGATCGACGGCGATACCGAGCACATCAATTCGCCGACGGTACGCGCCGGCGTGGTAGGGCGACTGAAGGGCAACTACTTCACGGTCGATCTCGACGCCGCACGGCAGGCGTTCGAGCAGATGCCGTGGGTGCGTCACGCGAGCGTACGGCGCGTATGGCCGAACGCACTGGCTGTCACGCTGGAGGAGTACAAGCCGCTTGGGACGTGGGGCAGCGATCAGCTGGTGAGCGTCGACGGCGAGCTGTTCACCGCGAACCAGGGCGAGCTCGACGGAGACCTGCCGTCGTTCGACGGCCCGGACGGTACGGCGAAGGAAGTCGTCGCGCGTTATCACGACTTCCAGAAGTGGTTCGCGGCGATCAACGCGACGCCGGAGGAAGTGACGCTGTCGCCGCGCTACGCGTGGACGGTGAAGCTGTCGACCGGCACGCAGGTGGAGTTGGGCCGCGAACGCAATCAGGACACGCTGGCCGATCGCAGCAAGCGCCTGACCGCGGCATGGAGCGCGGTGACGCAACGTTGGGGAAAGGATATCGAGAATGCGGACTTGCGCTATCCGAACGGTTTCGCGATCCGTGCCGCTGGCATGCGCTTCATCAGCGAACCCGACAAGGGCAAGAAGTAAACGGACATCACACGCACTGAGCACGCTATGAGTAAAGACTATAAAGATCTGCTGGTCGCCCTTGACATCGGAACGTCGAAGGTAGTGGCCATCGTCGCCGAGTTGAAGGGCGAGGGGCACTACGAGGTGATCGGTCTCGGCCAGAGCGAATCGAAGGGGCTCAAGAAGGGCGTGGTGGTGAATATCGAAGCCACCGTGCAGTCGATTCAGCGCGCGCTCGAGGAAGCCGAGCTGATGGCCGACTGCAAGATCACGAATGTGTTCACCGGGATCGCCGGCAGCCATATCCGCAGCTTCAACTCGAGCGGCATGGTCGCGATCAAGGAGAAGGAAGTCACGCAGACCGACGTCGCGCGCGTGATCGAAACCGCGAAGGCGATCAACATTCCGACCGACCAGCAGGTGCTGCATATCCTCACGCAGGAATTCATCATCGACGGTCAGGAAGACGTGCGCGAGCCGATCGGCATGAGCGGCATCCGCCTCGAAGTGAAGGTGCATATCGTCACCGGCGCGGTCAGCGCGGCGCAGAACATCGTCAAGTGCGTGCGTCGCTGCGGCCTCGAAGTGAACGATCTGATTCTGCAGCCGCTCGCGTCGTCGCTCGCGGTGCTGACGGAAGACGAAAAGGAACTGGGCGTGGTGCTGGTCGACATCGGCGGCGGCACGACGGACATCGCGATCTTCAGCGAAGGAGCGATCCGCCACACGGCCGTGATTCCGATCGCCGGCGACCAGATCACGAGCGACATCGCGATGGCGCTGCGCACGCCGACGCCGGATGCCGAGGACATCAAGGTCGACTACGGCATCGCCAAGCAGGCGCTCGCCGATCCGGACGAGATGATCGAAGTGCCGGGCCTCGGCGAGCGCGGTCCGCGCACGCTGTCGCGCCAGGCATTGGCGGCTGTGATCGAGCCGCGCGTCGAAGAACTGTTTTCGCTCGTGCAGCAAGTGGTGCGCGAGTCCGGTTATGAGGAGCTGCTGAGCTCGGGCGTCGTGCTGACGGGCGGCGCGTCGATGATGATCGGCATGGTCGAGCTCGGTGAGGACATTTTCCTGAAGCCGGTGCGCATCGGCGTGCCGGAGTACGCGGGCGGTCTCGCCGACGTCGTGCGCAATCCGCGCTATTCGACGGCGATGGGCCTGCTCGTCGAAGGACGCTCGCAGCGCATGCGTGGGCGCAAGGTTGCGGTGCAGTCGGGGTCGATGGGGCAGGTGTTCTCGCGCATGAAGGACTGGTTCCTCGGCAACTTCTGACCACAGGTTTCGAGAAATTCGCGCTGGTGCCGGCGGCCGGTGCGCGACAGGAGGTTGCCCGATCTCCTGCCGGATAACGCCGAGTGGCAGTAATTTTTTATCTTGACGGAGGCAACATGGAATTCCAGATGCTGGAAACCGAAACGAGCGGCACGATCATCAAGGTCGTCGGAGTCGGTGGCGCTGGCGGCAATGCCGTTCAGCACATGATCAACAAAGGCGTGCAAGGCGTCGACTTCATCGTGATGAACACGGACGCGCAGGCGCTGTCGCGTTCGCGCGCCACCGCGGTGATCCAGCTCGGCAACACGGGTCTGGGCGCGGGCGCCAAGCCGGAAATGGGCCGCGCCGCCGCCGAGGAAGCACGCGAGCGTATCGCCGACGCACTGCGCGGCGCGCACATGGTGTTCATCACCGCTGGCATGGGTGGCGGTACCGGCACGGGCGCGGCACCGGTCGTCGCGCAGATCGCAAAGGAAATGGGTATTCTGACGGTTGGCGTCGTCAGCAAGCCGTTCGAATTCGAAGGCGGCAAGCGTATGCGCGTGGCGGAAGCCGGTTCGCAGCAACTGGAGGATCACGTCGACTCGCTGATCGTCGTGCTGAACGACAAGCTGTTCGAGGTGATGGGCGACGACGCCGAGATGGACAAGTGCTTCCAGTGCGCTGACGACGTTCTGAACAACGCGGTCGCGGGCATTGCGGAAATCATCAACGTGGACGGTCTCGTCAACGTCGACTTCGAAGACGTGAAGACCGTGATGGGCGAGCAGGGCAAGGCGATGATGGGCACGGCGACGGTTGCCGGCGTCGATCGCGCGCGTCTCGCTGCCGAACAGGCCGTCGCGAGCCCGCTGCTGGAAGGCGTCGATCTGTCGGGCGCGCGTGGCGTGCTGGTCAACATCACGTCGAGCCGTTCGCTGCGTCTGTCGGAAACGCGCGAAGTGATGAACACGATCAAGAGCTATGCCGCGGAAGACGCCACGGTGATCTTCGGCGCCGTGTACGACGACGCGATGGGCGACGCGCTGCGCGTGACGGTCGTCGCGACGGGCCTCGGCCGCGCGGCGAAGAAGCAGCAATCTGCACCGATGACGCTGCTGCGCACCGGCACCGACAACCAGCCGATCGGCGCGATGGCGCATGCGGCGTACACACCGGCGGCAGGCCACGCCAGCACGGCCGACTACGGCGCGCTCGATACGCCGGCAGTGTGGCGCACGTCGCGCGACACGGCAGCCTCGCACGTGCAGGCGCTGCAGGAAAAGGGCGTCGATACGTACGACATTCCGGCATTCCTGCGCAAGCAGGCGGACTGAGCGCACGGGCAGGCTTCGTTGCCGCGTTGCGAGTAGGGTCGCAGACGCAGCGCTGGCGGACGAACGCACGAGCGTGGCGGGTGAACGGCAAGCAGGTCGCTTATCGTCTGATTCGCGGCAGGGGCAACTGCCCTCTGCGGATTCGCGAAGCGGACGAAGTGACTGCGCCGAACGGCGTTGGCTTATAGTTGAATGGGCCGAACCGAAATTCACTGCGACACGAGGACGTGCGAGCGTGCTTCGCATCGATGCAAAGGACTGAGCATGATCAAGGAAGGTGAAAAGCTGCCCGACGCGACGCTCTTCGAGTACGTTGAAGACGACCGGGCGGGCTGCACGATCGGACCGAACAGCTTCGACGTGCGCGAGCAGACGGCGGGCAAGCGCGTGGTGATCTTCGGATTGCCCGGCGCGTTCACGCCGACCTGTTCGGCCAAACATGTACCGGGCTATGTCGAGCATGCCGAGCAGTTGCGCGCTGCCGGCATCGACGAAATCTGGTGCGTGTCCGTCAACGACGCGTTCGTCATGGGCGCGTGGGGACGCGATCAGCACACCTCGGGCAAGGTGCGCATGATGGCGGACGGTAGTGCGGCTTTCACACGGGCGCTTGGTCTGGAGCAGGATCTGTCGGCGCGCGGCATGGGGATCCGTTCCCTGCGCTACGCGATGGTGATCGACGACGGCGTGGTCAAGACGCTGAACGTCGAGGCTGCCGGCAAATTCGAAGTCAGCGATGCAGCGAGTATTCTCGCCACGTTGAGCTAGTTGCTGACGTCGCACCTTCGTCGCGACCCCGCGCTTATGCCGCGTGGCGTTACGGCAACGGTGATTACGACGCTTTTGTGACAGGCCGTTACGCGGGCCGATGACCGGAAACGCCTCCGTTCCGGGGCATCGGCCCGTCACGCTTTCCGTCGCTGAGCCCAGTGGGTAATGCAGCGAAACAGATTGTCACGTCCCCGCAAAGATGCTGGTCTGGGGATTGGAGTATAATTCGCGCTATGGAATAAAAAATCCTGATTAGGATTTTCAATCGAACAGAATGCCACCATGTTGAAGCAGCGCACAATTAAATCGATCGTCAAGACTGTCGGCATCGGGCTGCACTCCGGCCGTAAAGTCAATCTGACGCTCCGCCCGGCGGCGCCGGGCACTGGCATCGTGTTTTCTCGCGTGGATTTGCCCACGCCGGTGGACATTCCTGCGTCGGCGATGGCGATTGGCGATACGCGTCTGGCTTCCGTATTGCAGAAAGACGGCGCGCGCGTGTCGACCATCGAGCATCTGATGTCCGCCTGCGCCGGTCTTGGCATCGACAATCTTTACGTCGACGTCACCGCCGAGGAAATCCCGATCATGGACGGCAGCGCGGGTTCGTTCGTGTTCCTGATCCAGTCGGCGGGTATCGAAGAGCAGAACGCGCCGAAGAAATTCATCAAGGTCACGAAGTCGGTCGAAATCCGTGACGGCGACAAGTTCGCGCGCCTCGATCCGTACTTCGGTTTCAAGCTCAAATTCACGATCGACTTCCGTCACCCGGCCGTGGACAAAACCGGTCAGGCGTTGGAAGTGGATTTCGCCAACACGTCGTACGTGCGCGAAATCGCGCGTGCCCGCACGTTCGGCTTCGCGCATGAAGTGGAAATGATGCGTGAGCTCGGCCTCGCGCGCGGCGGCAGCATGGACAACGCGATCGTGCTCGACGAGTATCGCATCCTGAACAACGACGGCTTGCGTTACGACGACGAGTTCGTCAAGCACAAAATGCTCGACGCGATCGGCGACCTGTACGTGGTCGGCCACCCGTTGCTCGCGTCGTACACCGCGTACAAGTCGGGCCACGGTCTGAACAACGCGTTGCTGCGTGAGCTGCTCGCGCACGAAGACTCATACGAAATCGTCACTTTCGACGACACGCAGAAGGCCCCGCGCGGCTTCGCGTACGAGACGCAGACGGCGTTCGCATAATGCCAGCGTAACAGCCAAGCAAATGAAAACGGCCCCTCGGGGCCGTTTTTTTCGTCGAGCGTTCAGCGATTGCGCCGATGCCGCGCGGCCATGCGCGCGAGCGCCTCCTGCAACGGCGAAGGCTCGAGCGATTCGCTCAACGCCTGCAGCGCGGCAGCACCGGCCGGCGTCATGCGCGCCTGTTTTACGGGCGGCGGTTCTTTCAGCGCCTGCGGCCGCACGCGAATCCTCAGCGCCTGCACGGGCCAGCCGCGCTGCTGCAAATCCGCCAGCAGCCGCGGCTCCAGATGCCGCAGACGCGCTGCGAGCGCGTTGTGCGCGGCGAACAGGGCCAGCACGCCCTCCTTGATAAAGCCAGGCTCGACGCTCGTCGCCAGATAATCGGGTAGCAGCTCGCGCAGATCCTTCTCGAGCGCGGCGATCTGCTCGACGCCTGCGCGCAGCGCAGCGAACGCGTCCGTGCGGCCGAGTACCTCGGCAAGCGGTTGCGGACGGCGCAGATCGAACGGCTTCGGCGGCCTTGAAAAGGACGAAAAACGGCTCATGTTTGGGATTGACGACGGTGAGCTCGCCCCATGCGCGCTCACGCCGCGATTGTACCGCGCGGGCAGCTTGCGGAGTCGGTCCGCGCCGCGCCGGAGGTTGCCGGGCGGGGCTGGCGGAGGCCGGCGCCGTCACGCCTGCGACACGAGCGCGGCCGGAGGCGCGTGCTAAAATGCCCGATTCGAATTCACTCTTGGACTAAGCCGCCGAGGACTTTCCGACCCAGGCGCGGTATGCGCATAGCGCATACCGCGAGCCAGCCGAAGCCGCGACGCAGACACCGATCCGATGACCACCGGTTTTCTACAGAAGCTTTTTGGCAGCCGTAATCAGCGGCTAGTCAAGCAATATCAAAAGACCGTCGCGGCGATCAATGCGCTCGAGCCGCAGATCGAGCAATTGACGGATGACCAACTGCGCGCCAAAACGGGTGAATTCCGCCAGCGCGTCGCGAGCGGTGAATCGCTCGACAAGATCCTGCCGGAAGCGTTCGCGGTCTGCCGCGAGGCCAGCAAGCGGGTGCTGAAGATGCGCCACTTCGACGTGCAGCTGATCGGCGGTATGGCGCTGCACTACGGCAAGATCAGCGAAATGCGCACCGGCGAGGGCAAGACGCTCGTCGCGACGCTGCCGGTCTACCTGAACGCGCTGTCGGGCCGCGGCGTTCACGTGGTCACGGTCAACGACTACCTCGCGCAGCGCGACGCCGAATGGATGGCGGGTCTCTACAACTTCCTCGGTCTGTCGGTCGGTATCAACCTGTCGCAGATGGAGCACACGGCGAAGCAGCAAGCCTACGCCGCCGACATCACCTACGGCACCAACAACGAATTCGGCTTCGACTACCTGCGCGACAACATGGTCTACGAGACCGACGCGCGAGTACAGCGTAGCCTGAACTTCGCGGTCGTCGACGAGGTGGACTCGATCCTGATCGACGAAGCGCGTACGCCGCTGATCATCTCCGGCCAGGCCGAAGATCACACCGAACTCTACGTGCGCATGAACGCGTTGCCGCCGCTGCTCGAGCGCCAGATCGGCGAAGAGAAGGCGGACGGCACCGGTGTCGAGAAGCCGGGCGACTACACGCTGGACGAAAAAGGCCGTCAGGTCTTCCTGACCGAGTCGGGCCACGAAAAGGCCGAGCGCCTGCTCTCTGAGTGGGGCCTGATCGGCGACGGCGAAAGCCTGTACGCGCCGCAGAACATCACGCTGATGCACCACGTGTACGCGGCGTTGCGCGCGCACACGCTGTTCTTCAAGGATCAGCACTACGTCGTGCAGAACGGCGAAGTGATCATCGTCGACGAATTCACCGGCCGTCTGATGGCCGGCCGCCGCTGGTCGGACGGTCTGCACCAGGCGGTCGAGGCGAAGGAGCACGTGAAGATCCAGAGCGAGAACCAGACGCTCGCATCGATCACGTTCCAGAATTACTTCCGCATGTACGCGAAGCTGGCCGGCATGACCGGCACGGCCGACACCGAAGCGTACGAATTCAACGAGATCTACGGTCTCGAAACGGTCGTGATCCCGACCAACCGTCCGCCGAAGCGGATCGACAAGCAGGATCAGATCTACAAGACCGCGAAGGAACGCTACGACGCCGTGATCCGCGACATTCGCGAGTGCTTCGAACGCGGTCAGCCGGTGCTGGTCGGCACGACATCGATCGAGAACTCGGAGCTGCTGTCGCATCTGCTGAAGCAGGTCAGCTTGCCGCACGAAGTGCTGAACGCGAAGCAGCACGCGCGCGAAGCGGAGATCGTCGCCGAAGCGGGCCGTCCGCAGCGCGTCACGATCGCGACCAACATGGCCGGCCGTGGTACAGACATCGTGCTCGGCGGCAACGCGGAGAAGCAGGCGTCGTTCATCGAGCAGGACGAAACGCTCGCCGCCGACGAAAAGCAGCGCCGCATCCAGAAGCTGCACGACGAATGGCAGACGCTGCACGATCAGGTGAAGGCCGCGGGCGGTCTGCACATCATCGGCACCGAGCGTCACGAGTCGCGCCGGATCGACAACCAGCTGCGCGGCCGTGCGGGCCGTCAGGGCGACCCGGGTTCGTCTCGCTTCTATCTGTCGCTGGAAGATCCGCTGCTGCGCATTTTCGCGGGCGACCGCGTGCGCGCGATCATGGACCGCCTGAAGATGCCGGAAGGCGAGGCGATCGAAGCGGGCATCGTATCGCGCTCGATCGAATCGGCGCAACGCAAGGTCGAGGCGCGCAACTTCGATATTCGTAAGCAATTGCTCGAATACGACGACGTATCGAACGACCAGCGCAAGGTGATCTACCAGCAGCGCAACGAACTGCTCGAAGCGAACGACATCACCGAGACCATCACCGCGATGCGTCACGGCGTGGTCGGCGACATCGTGCATCAGTTCGTGCCGGTGGGCAGCATCGAAGAGCAGTGGGACGTGCCCGAGCTCGAGGAAGTGCTGCGCAACGAATGGCAGCTCGACCTCGCGATTCAGGAAATGATCAACGAGTCGAACTCGATCAGCGCGGAAGAGATTCTCGAAGCGGTCGAGGCCGCCGCGGACGAGGGGTACGAGGCGAAGGTCCAGCTGGTCGGCCGCGAATCGTTCAGCGCGTTCGAGCGCTCGATCATGCTGCAGACGCTCGACCGCGCGTGGCGCGAGCATCTGGCCGCGCTCGATCATCTGCGTCAGGGCATCCATCTGCGCGGCTATGCGCAGAAGAACCCGAAGCAGGAATACAAGCGCGAGGCGTTCGAACTCTTCGCCGCGATGCTCGACGCCGTGAAGCTCGAAGTCACGCGCATCGTGATGAACGTGCAGATCCAGTCGCCGGAGCAGCTCGAAGCGGCCGCGGAGCAGATGGAAGAGCAGGGCGGTCATCTGGAGAACGTCGAGTTTCGTCATGCGGAGTTTGCCGAAGCCGGCGCCGCCGCGCCCGTCGCGGCCGAAGCGGCCACCGCCGCGATGATCGGCGACGCGATGAGCCACGGCCACGGCGCAGCGCCGCAGGCGGCCGTGCACATGAATACCGACAACGTGCCGAAGGTCGGCCGCAACGACCCGTGCCCGTGCGGCAGCGGCAAGAAGTACAAGCAGTGCCACGGCAAGATCGCCTGATGGCGATGCGGCGCGCTTCCGGGCGCGCCGTGTCGCTTTTAAGCGCCGTTTGGCCGTTTTGATTTCGCGGGTGACCCGGCAGCACACCCGGGTCGTCAGTTCCGTTCCCCGATGCCGGCGTCCGCCGGCATTTTCTTCGACAGGTCGCGACCATGGCTGTCAACTTTCCCTCGATCGATCCCGCTCAACTCCACCCCGTCGCCGGCGTCACGTTAGGCTGGGCGGAAGCGAATATCCGCAAACCGAATCGCAAGGACGTGCTCGTCATTTCCGTCGACGAAGGCGCGACGGTAGGCGGCGTGTTCACGCAGAACCGCTTCTGCGCGGCGCCCGTCACGGTCTGCCGCGACAACCTGCAGCGCGTGCGCGCGGGCGGCAAGCCGATTCGCGCGCTGGTGATCAATACCGGCAACGCGAACGCGGGCACCGGTGAGTCGGGCCTCGCGGCGACGCGCGAAACCTGCGCGGAACTCGCGCGTCTCGCCGACATCGAGCCCGAGCAGGTGCTGCCGTTCTCGACGGGTGTGATTCTCGAACCGCTGCCGGTCGATCGTCTGAAGGCGGGCTTGCCGGCCGCGCTCGCGAACCGCAAGGAAGCGAACTGGTACGACGCGGCGCAGTCGATCATGACAACCGACACGCTGCCGAAGGCGAGCTCGCGCCAGGTCACGATCGGCGGTCACACCGTCACGCTGACCGGCATTAGCAAGGGCGCCGGCATGATCAAGCCGAACATGGCGACCATGCTCGGCTTCCTCGCGTTCGACGCGGCCGTCGCGCAGCCGGTCCTCGACGAGCTCGTGAAGCACGTCGCGGATCGCTCGTTCAACTGCATCACGATCGATGGCGATACGTCGACCAACGATTCGTTCATCCTGATCGCGTCGGGCAAATCGAGCCTGCCCGCGATCACGTCCACCGATTCGCCCGCTTATGCAGCGCTGCGCGACGCGGTGACCGAGGTCGCGCAGAACCTCGCGCAACTGATCGTGCGCGACGGCGAGGGCGCGACCAAATTCATGACCGTGCGTGTCGAAGGCGGCTCGAGCGTCGGCGAATGCCGCCAGATCGCCTACGCGATCGGCCACTCGCCGCTCGTCAAGACAGCCTTCTATGCATCGGACCCGAACCTTGGCCGTATTCTCGCGGCCATCGGCTATGCCGGCGTGGACGATCTCGACGTCGGCAAGATCGATCTGTATCTGGACGACGTGCTGGTCGCGACTGCCGGCGGCCGCAACCCGGCCTACCGCGAAGAAGACGGCCAGCGCGTCATGAAGAAAAGCGAGATCGGCATTCGCGTCGTGCTCGGCCGCGGCAATGCGCAAGCCACGATCTGGACCTGCGATCTGTCGCACGACTACGTGAGCATCAACGCTGACTACCGCTCGTAATCAGCTTCAAAGCGCGGCCGCGGGCCGCCTACTTACCATGGACAAACTCGAACTGTTTCTGAACCGGGCCGAAGCCGTGCTTGGCCGCCTGGAAGCGATGCTTCCGCCCGCCGCACCGGAGATCGACTGGTCGGCCGCAGTCGCTTTCCGCTGGCGCAAGCGCCAGGGGCGCGGCTACTTGCAGCCGGTGCACGCTATTTCGCCGATCACGCTCGACGACCTGCAGAACATCGATCGCCAGAAAGGGTTGATCGAACAGAACACGCGCCAGTTCGTGCGCAGTCAGCCGGCCAACAACGTGCTGCTGACAGGCGCGCGCGGTACCGGCAAGTCGTCGCTGATCAAGGCGTGCCTGAACGCGTATGCGAAAGACGGTCTGCGCCTGATCGAAGTAGACAAGGACGATCTGCACGACCTCGGCGACATCGTCGATCTGATTGCGAAGCGGCCGGAGCGCTTCGTCGTGTTCTGCGACGACCTGTCGTTCGAAGAAGGCGAGTCGGGCTATAAGGCGCTCAAGGTCGCGCTCGACGGCTCGGTGGCTGCGCAGTCCGACAACGTACTGATCTATGCGACGTCGAACCGCCGCCATCTGCTGCCCGAGTACATGAGCGACAACGAGACGTACAAGCACACCTCGGACGGCGAGATTCATCCGGGTGAACTGGTCGAAGAGAAGATCTCGCTGTCCGAGCGTTTCGGGCTGTGGGTTAGCTTCTATCCGTTCAAGCAGGACGACTACCTGACGATCATCGCGCACTGGCTGCGCCATTTCGGTTGCGACGACGCCGAGATCGAATCGGCGCGCGGCGATGCGCTCGTGTGGGCGCTCGAACGGGGCTCGCGCTCGGGGCGGGTCGCATGGCAGTTCGCGCGCGACTGGTCCGGCCGTAAGACACCGGCATGAGCGACGCTGACAAAAGCGCCGGCGATGGCGCCGGCAATAGCGTCGGCGCCAACGGCGCGGGCCGTCCGGTCACCGAAGTCGCGGTCGGCGTGCTGGTGCAGCCGGATGGACGCTATCTGCTCGCGCAGCGTCCGACGGGCAAGCCGTACGAGGGCTACTGGGAGTTTCCGGGCGGCAAGCTCGAAGCGGGCGAGTCGGTCGAGGCCGCGCTCGCGCGCGAGCTGCACGAGGAGCTTGGAATCGAGGTCGAGGCGAGCCATCTGTGGCACACGCTCGAACACGATTATCCGCACGCCTATGTGCGCCTCTTCTTCTGCAAGGTGACGCAGTGGTCGGGCGAGCCGCACGGGCGCGAAGGCCAGGCCTTCGTGTGGCAGAGCTTGCCTGCGGATGTCTCGCCGTTGCTGCCGGCCACGATCCCGGTGCTGGAGTGGCTCGCGGCTGAGAAGAAGTGATTGATTGAAGGCAGTGACTGAAAAAGCCACGCGGTAGCGGGCGCTGTATCGGCAGCGCCGGTTCGCGTGGCTTTTTTACTGGCTCGCTCAGTGCGGGTTGTAGTCGCCGCGCGGCGTTTCCTCTTCGGACGAAGACCCTTCCTGTTCGTTGCCGCCAATCCTGTATTTTTCGGCGGCCCATGCGCCCAGATCGGTCTGCTTGCAGCGCTCGGAGCAGAAAGGACGGAAGCGGCTCTCGGAGGTCCAGCGGACATCTTTACCGCAGGTAGGACATTTGACGACGGTAGGCATACGGTCGGACGGTCAATCTCAAACGGAACAAGTAACGAATATAGGGCTATTTCGCGCCGGTTCAAAGGCGCGTTCGGTCAAATCCGGTGTGCGCTGCTCAACGCGGCGGTGATTGACAGGCGATTACAGGCTGCAGAGCGTGAGGTGGAACGGCACGTCGACGTCGACCGCGCGCGGCCGCAAATCGCCGTCCTGCACCGTAAAGCGAACCCACAGCATGTACTTGTTGGCGCTCGCTTCGGGAATCACGCGCAATTCGGGAGCGACGCGAACCTGCATCAACTGATACGAGCGGCCCGACAGCATTTGCTGATAGCTGCCTTGCATCGCCATGACCTTCGACGCCTGGCCCGACTCGCGCGCGAGGCGCAGCACGATGGTGGCCGCGTCGCGCAGCGGCAAAAGCGGTGTCACCCACTTAGCGATGTCCTGGCGACGCTGATCGGGATGCAACTGTTGCCACGCGTAATACGAGGGCAGGTCGAATTTGCAGGTACCCCCGGGGATGATTGCGCGGCTGCGAATGCTCGCGAGCCACTCGTTGTCCGCAAGATGCTGGCCGGCTTTGCCTTGCATCTGCGTGAGCCCCGCAAGGGTCTGTTCGATTTCACCGAGCACCGCTTCGAGCGCGTTCTGCTCGATGCCCGGATTGCCGCGAAACGGCGCGAGCGTCTGCCGCTGCCGCTCGAGTTCTTTCATCAGATCCGACTTCAGATCCGCGCGACCCGCCACTTCGGAGATTTCGAACAGCGTTGTCAGTGCGACGTGATGTTCCCGCGCGTCTTCCTGAGTCAGAAAGAACGTGAAGCGCTCGAACAGATCTTCGAGCCGCAACAGCGTCCGGATTCGCTCATTGAAGGGGTACTCGTAAAGGATCAAGCGGGCTCGCCTCGGGCGTGGTCGGTGACAGGAATGTAAAACATTCTAATGCCGTGGGACTACCCAGGCAATCACGCACTTTTTCTGCGCGCTTTCGCAACTTTTTTGTGAGTTCCCGGTGTGATGAGCGCTTCGGCTCCCGCGTGCACGCAAAGTTCAATGTGTCGGTGACGACGCGTCTGCGCGCGCTACAACTCGGCATCGCCCTTCGCCAGCGACAGATACGCTTGATGGTGCGCGTCCACCTGCGCCTCGAGTTCTTCGAGCGGCGCATCGTTATTGACGATCACGTCGTCTGCGGCGGCGAGGCGCGCTTCGCGCGTGGCTTGGCGCGCGATGATCGCGAGCACCTGCTCACGGCTGAAGCCGTTGCGGCTCATCACACGCGCGATCTGCGTGTCGACGCTGCAATCGACGGTGAGCACGCGATTGACGCGGTCCTTCCATGTCCCGGACTCGACCAGCAGCGGCACCACGACGATCACATACGGCCCTTGCGCCGCGCGCTCTTCGCGCTCGGTTTCTGTGCGAATCAGCGGATGCGTGATGCCTTCGAGACGTTTGCGTGCGGTCTCGTCGCTGAACACGAGCGTGCGCATGCGCGCGCGATCGAGCGAGCCATCGGCCGCGACGAACTCGGTGCCGAATTCGGCGGCGATGTGCGGCATCGCCAGGCCATGCGGCGCGGTGATGCGATGCGCGATTACGTCGGTATCGACGAGCGGCACGCCGCGTCCGGCGAACAGACCGGCAACCGTCGACTTGCCACTACCGATGCCGCCGGTGAGTCCCACAACGAACATGGTTCAGCCTCCCAAAGCCAGATAAAGCGGCGTGCCGGCAAACAGCGTAAGCACACCGCCCGCCGCGAGAAACGGCCCGAACGGCAGCGGCTCCTCGAAGCGCATACGGCCACGCCACGTCGCCGCGAGGCCGATCACGGCACCGGCCACCGCGGCGACCAGCACGATCTGCGGCAGCGCGGGCCAGCCGAGCCACGCGCCGAGCGCGGCGAGCAGTTTGAAGTCGCCATAGCCCATGCCTTCGATACCACGCACGAGCTTGAACGCCCAATGCACGGCCCACAACACCAGATATCCGAAGATAGCGCCGAGCACCGCATCATGCAGATTCGTGAACATGCCGTTGAAATTGACGATCACGCCGGCCCACAACAGCGGCAGCGTCAAGGAGTCGGGCAGCAAATGCGTGTCGACGTCGATCGCGCTCATCGCCAGCAACGTCGCGCACAGGCCGAACGCGGCGAGTGCCATCAGCGTCGGGCCGAACGCTATCAGTGCGCCTGCCGCGAAAGCGGCGCTCGCGATTTCGAGCAGCGGATAGCGTGCGCTGATATGCGTGCCGCACGCGGAACAACGGCCGCGTAACAGCAGGTAGCTCAGCACCGGCAAGTTTTCCCAAGCGCTCAGTACATGGCCGCAATGCGGGCACGCGCTGCGCGGCACCCACAGGTTGTAGCGCGCGGGCAGTCCGTCGTCGGGCTGCGGCTCGTCGGTGGTCTCGCTGATTTCGGCGCGCCATGCACGCTCGAGCATGATCGGCAATCGATGCACGACCACGTTCAGGAAGCTGCCAATCACGAGGCCAAGCACGATCGCGAATGCGATCTGCACGCCGGCGGGCAGGCTCGCGAGCGCGAAGCCGATATCGCTGGCAAAGCGGCCCGGCAGTAAGCCCGCGAGCAGGCTGGAGGTAGTTTGTGACACGAGTGGAAGAGGAGCCTGCATGGTGACGAAGTGGATTCGGCTGCGATGCTACACCACGTTGCCGAGTTGAATAATGGGAAGATACATCGCGATGACGAGGCCGCCGACCAGTGTGCCGAGCACGACGATCACGAGCGGTTCACACAGGCTCGATAGCGTGCCGATCCTGTCGTCGACCTGGCGATCCGCAAGCGACGCGACATCGAGCAGCATGCTGTCGAGCGCGCCGGATTCCTCCGCGACCGCAACGGGCTGCACGACTTCGGGGGGAAAGCAGCGGGCCGCGAGCATGGCCGCGGCGAGCCGTTCGCCGCGCCGCAATCTGATGGCGATGCTTGCCGTCGCGCGATCGAAGAAGGCATTGCCGGTCGCCTGAGTGAGCGAATCGAATGCGTCGGCGAGCGGCGTGCCGGCGGACATCAAGGTGCCAAGCGCGCGACTCCAGCGCGCCGCGCACAGCGTGCGCAGCAGCGGGCCGGCCACCGGCAGGTCGAGCAACAGGCGCGCGAAGCGGATGCGAGCGCTTATCGAACGACGCAGCACGAGCGTGATGGCCGAGCTCATTGCGAGCACCAGTATGAACAGCGGCACA
Organism: Paraburkholderia lebeckiae; assembly: GCF_050436225.1. NCBI lineage: Bacteria > Pseudomonadati > Pseudomonadota > Betaproteobacteria > Burkholderiales > Burkholderiaceae > Paraburkholderia > Paraburkholderia lebeckiae. Next base: position 49,850 of record NZ_JBNDLU010000002.1, read on the forward strand.
CTCCAGCGCGCGGCGGCCGCCGAGAGCGCCAGCACGAACTGCGTCGGCGCGGGCAGCTTCGCGCCGAAGCCATCGAAGATCTGCTTGAACGTCGGCACGACCCACACCAGCAATGCGACGGTTATCGCGATCGCGAGCAGCAGGATTGCGACTGGATAGGTGAGAGCCGCGCGCACCTTGGCACGCTGCGCGGCGGCGCGTTCGCGATCGTCGGCGAGGCGGGCGAGCACGGTGACGAGCGCGCCCGCCGCTTCACCCACCTCGACGAGCTGGCAATACAGCGCATTGAACTGCGCCGGGTGTCGCTGCAAGGCCGCCGAAAACCGCAGGCCGGCGGTGATATCGCGCGCGACAGTGCCAACGATACGCGGCATGCCTTGCCGCTGACCCGACGTCGGGGTCTGCGCGAGTAGTTCGAGCGCGGGCGCGAGCGGCAAACCGGCACGCAGCAGACTGGACAGTTGTCGCGTGAACAGCGTGACAGCGGCCGCGCTGGTCTTCGGGCGTGGCGCCGGCCCTTGCGTTGCGAGTTCGACGATAAAGAGGTTGTCGCGTTTGAGCATCGTGCGTGCGGCGCTCGCGTCGGGCGCGATCAGCGTGCCGCTTTGGCGCGTGCCGTCCGCGTCGACGCCGCGCCATCTGAAGCGCAGATCGGCTGAGACGGGCTTTGTTGGTGACAGCTCGGCGGTACTCATGCGACCTCCGTGGCGGCGAGCGCTTCGGCGAGACTCGTGGTGCCGTCGCGCACGCGCGCAAGCGCCGCGTCGCGTAACGTCGCGACCTGTTCCATCTGCGCGAGGCGGGCCAGCTCGTGCGCGCCCGCGCTTGCGACGATCTGCTCACGCATCGCGTCGGAAACGGGCATCACCTGATGAATGCCGACGCGCCCCCGATAGCCGATGCCATGACAAACCGCGCAGCCGGTCGCCGCATACGGTTGCCAGCCGTCGAGCTCGTGTTCGCCAAAGCCCGCGGCGCGGAGTGCCGCCGGCGAATGCGGCGCGGGCGCGCGGCATGCGACGCACAGTCGCCGCACCAGCCGCTGCGCGGTCACCATGCGCAGCGCTGCGGCAAGGTTGTACGGCTCGACACCGATATCGACGAGCCGCGCGATGGCCGCGGGCGCGTCGTTCGTATGCAGCGTGGACAGCACGAGGTGACCGGTTTGGGCGGCCTTCACGGCAACGTCGGCGGTTTCGTTGTCGCGGATTTCGCCGACCATGATCACGTCCGGGTCCTGGCGTAGGAACGCGCGCAGCGCGACCGCGAAAGTGAGGCCGGCTTTTTCGCGCACGCTGACCTGGTTGATGCCGGCCAGCTGGATCTCGGCTGGGTCTTCCACCGAGCAGAGGTTGCGTGCCTCGCCATTCAGCAGGTTCAGGAAGCAGTACAGCGATAGTGTCTTGCCGCTACCCGTCGGTCCGGTTACGAGCATCAGACCGTGCGGCGCGCGGATCGCGGCGTCGACAGCTTCGCGCTGCCGCGGATCGAGGCCGAGCGAATCGAGCGAAAGATCGGCGGGCAGCGCGTCGAGCCGTCGTAGTACAAGCTTTTCGCCGAACAGCGTCGGCAGCGAATTGACGCGGTAGTCCTCGAGTCGCCCTGGCGACGTCGCGAGGCGTAGCCGGCCGTCCTGCGGCACGCGTCGCTCGGCGATGTCCATGCGCGCGAGCACTTTCACACGCGTGACGAACGCGTCGCGCAGATGTGCGGGCGGCCGCGGGATTTCATGCAGCACGCCGTCGATACGCAGGCGCACACGCCAGCCATGTTCGGCCGGCTCGATGTGGATATCCGACGCATTGCGCCGCGTCGCTTCGTGCAACGTGTCGGTCAATAGACGCACGGCTGGGGCGTTGTCGGGATCGCTCAGACTCGTTGCGCTGGATTCGCCGTCGACAGCGAGTGGGCGCGGCGATGCCGCGGCGGTGGCAAAGGTTGTTTGCATGAGTGACCGGTGATGAGCCGCCTGTAGAACATGACGGCTTCATCTTCCGGTTGCGGGCGTCCGAATGCCATTCGGCCATTCGGCCAATGGCGCGTGTCGCGAGCCTATGCGATGCTGACTGTGAATCAGCGAGCGACGGCGCCAAGTTCAGGCTGACCGTGCTTTACCGGCCTTCGTGCGCGACGGCGGTTTGAAAAGCTTGACGGTGCGGATCGCCTGATCGTCGCTGCGCATCACTTCGAGCTTGGTGTCTCCGATGCGCACGCAGACGTCGCCGTCGGGGATGTCTTCGAGGATTTCGAGAATCAGGCCGTTCAGCGTTTTGGGGCCATCGGTGGGCAGCCCGAGTTGCAGCCAGCGGTTCAGCTCGCGCAACGGCATGCTTCCCGCGACGATGCATTCGCCCGCCTCGTTCCAGCCACCGCGTGAGCTGGCGCTGCGCGGAATCGACGTGGTGAATTCGCCGATCAGTTCCTCGATGATGTCTTCCGGTGTGACGAGGCCTTGCAGTTCGCCGTATTCGTTGACGACGAGTGCGATGCGTTGCCGGCTCTCCTGAAAGTATTGCAGCTGCTGGAACACCGGCGTGCCGCTTGGCACGAAGTACGGCTCGGCGAGCAGCTCGCGCAAGGTATCGCGCTCGAGCTCCTGGTTGTGCAGCCCTGACAGCGTCTTGCGCACGTGCAGCACACCGAGCACGCGGTCGATGTCGCCCTGGTAGACGATCAGCTTGTTGTGATAGCAGGTCTCCAGTTGATGCAGGATCTGTTCGAACGGCGCATCGAAGTCGAGCGCCTCAATACGGCGGCGCGGGATCATCACGTCATCGACGGAGATGTTTTCGAGGTCGAACAGGTTCAGCAGGATGCTGCGGTGCTTGGTGGGCATGAAGCTTCCCGACTCGAGCACGATGGTGCGCAGTTCTTCGGTGGACAGCCGCTGGTCGCGCGCGCCCTTCGTGTTGATGTGCAGCACGCGCAGGATGCCGGTCGCGAACAAGTTGACAAACCAGATCAGTGGTCTCGCGACGCGCATCAACGGCGCGATCAGCAGGCTCGCGGGCAGCGCGATTTTCTCGGGAAACGTCGCGCCGACGATCTTCGGTGTGATCTCCGCGAACACGATAATGAGGAACGCGACGATACCGGTCGCGATCGACAGCACGAGGCTATTGCGGCCGAACGTGTGCAGCGCGAGCGATGTCGTCAGTACCGGAATGATCGTGTTGAACAGGTTGTTGCCGATGAGGATCACGCTGAGCAGCTGATCGGTTTTTGCGAGCAGGCCCTGAGTCGTCTTTGCGCCGAGCGTGTTCTTGCTGGCGAGATGTTTGAGGCGATGACGATTGAGCGCCATCATCGCTGTCTCGGAAATGGAAAAGAAGGCGGAGCAGACAAGGAGCAGAAGGACGGCGCCGATCTGCGCCCATAAGGGAAGTTGTTCCACGCGTCGTGAAAAAATAGGGGGAAAGGATGGAGAGAATATAGCAGAGGGGGCCGCGCGTTCTGGCGTGGACGGCGGCTGACGCCGCTAGAACGACAACGTGGCAACGTACGCACTGTGCCTGACGAGCCGGAGGAAGGAAAGCGGCGAAGGGCAGCACGAGAGCAACGAAAAAAGCGCCGCGCAAAACAAAAAACCGCCCAGCAACGCTGCGGCGGTTTTGAACCTTGAGCTAACAAGGACAATCTGGTCGGGGTGAGAGGATTCGAACCTCCGGCCTCTACGTCCCGAACGTAGCGCTCTACCAGGCTAAGCTACACCCCGATTTGGTACTGCTGACTCGATTCAGACTAATTCGGTGTTTCAGTCTTGTTCAAGACTGCCTTGCCGTCGAGTAAGAACATAAGTCTAGCAGGCTCTCTTTGAAAATGGAATGGGGAAACGACGAAATTGCTGCCGCGGCTGCCTGCGCCTCCTGTTTCGCGCACTCGAGCGTGTGATCCAGCGCGCCCGAGCGCGTGATCGCGTCGAAAATCGTATCGAAACGGTCGGTGCCACCTTGCTCGATGGCTTCGCGCGCGAGCGCCGACTGCTCGGGCGTGCCGCGTTCGATCAGATAGATGAGCGGAAGCGTCGGTTTGCCTTCGCGCAGATCGTCACCGGCGTTCTTGCCCATCGACTCGGCCGTGCCTGTGTAGTCGAGCCAGTCGTCCATGATCTGGAACGCGGTGCCGATGCGACGGCCGTACTCGGCGGCGGCGGCTTCGGTTTTCGCGTCCGAGGCGGCCAGCACCGCGCCGAGCTGGGCGGCCGCCTCGAACAGCTTTGCGGTCTTGTAGCGGATCACCTGCATGTAACGTGCTTCGTCGACGTCGGCATCGTGCATGTTCAACAACTGCAGCACTTCGCCTTCAGAGATGATGTTGGTCGCCTCCGACAGAATTTCCATCACGCGCATCTTGCCCACGCCGACCATCATCTGGAACGACCGTGAGTAGAGAAAGTCACCGACCAGCACGCTCGCCGCGTTGCCGAACAGCGCATTGGCGGTCTGGCGGCCGCGCCTCAGGTCGGACTCGTCGACCACGTCGTCATGCAGCAGCGTGGCCGTGTGAATGAATTCGACGACCGCTGCCAGCTCGTGCCGGTGCCCCGTCGTATCGCCCAGCGCGCCCGCCACCAGCAACAGCAGCGCGGGCCGCAGCCGCTTGCCGCCGGCGCTGATGATGTACTCGGAAATCTGATTGATCAGCATCACGTCCGACGCAAGACGTTGCCGGATGACGCGATTGACCTGCTGCATGTCTTCGGCGATCGGAGCAAGCAGGCTGGCGACGTTGGGGGAGGTGGTGGCAGTCGACGACATGATGGCTGAATTGGGTAGTGCCGCGAATTATAAGGCGATCGGGGCGCTTCCGGGTCGCCGGCTGCGGCGTGGATGCGTTCGGCATCGCGCGCGGGGCACCTGCCAAGGCGGTCTGCGGGGCGCCGCGCGTCGCAGGTTTGCCGTCTGCGAGCGCCTGCGAGGGAGGCGAAGCCGGACGGTAGACGGTTTGGTAAGCAGGTTTTGACCGAGCAGCTAACTCTATGTATAATTGAGAGTTTCCGCGCGCGGTGCGTGGGAAAAATGAATACAGAGTGAGGTTCTCAATGTACGCGGTCATAAAAACCGGTGGCAAGCAGTACAAGGTTGCCGTCGGCGAAAAACTTAAAGTAGAACAGATACCGGCAGACATTGACGCTGAAATCACGCTCGACCAGGTTCTCGCAGTGGGCGAAGGCGAATCGATTAAGTTCGGTACGCCGCTGGTCAGTGGGGCTTCCGTCAAGGCTACCGTCGTGTCGCAAGGTCGTCACGCCAAAGTGACGATCTTCAAGATGCGTCGCCGGAAGCACTACCAGAAGCATGGCGGCCACCGCCAGAACTATACCGAACTGCGCATCGACGCGATCAACGCGTAAGCGCACCGGTTAAGGAGCAAATCAAATGGCACACAAAAAGGCAGGTGGATCGTCCCGGAACGGCCGCGACTCCGAATCGAAACGCCTCGGCGTTAAGGTTTTCGGCGGCCAGGCTATCAACGCTGGTGGCATCATCGTGCGTCAGCGCGGTACGCGCATGCACGCTGGCGAGAACGTCGGCATGGGCAAGGATCACACCCTGTTCGCGCTGAAGGACGGCCACGTCCAGTTCTCGACGAAGGGCGCGGCGAAGAAGCACACCGTTTCCGTCGTCCCGGCAGCCTGAGTTTAATCAGGCACGGGCTTCAGGACCGGAAAAAGGCCCCGCGAAGTTCGCGGGGCCTTTTTTATTGCGGCGCCTCTTTAGCTTGGCGCCGAAGCCGCGCAGCCGACCGCTCCTCATCGGCGGACTATGCAGTTCGGTCGTTTGATCAACGCGCGGCGCGCGCGGCAAAATAGCAGCATCCAATCAGTATCAACCCCTGCATCGAATCGGGCAGTACACCACGTGACGGAGTAACGCATGAAGTTCATTGACGAAGCGAGGATTGAAGTCATCGCCGGCGACGGAGGGGATGGCAGCGCGTCGATGCGCCGCGAGAAGTTCGTCCCGTTCGGCGGCCCCGATGGCGGTGACGGCGGCCGGGGCGGCAGCGTGATCGCGGTGGCTGACCGCAACATCAACACGCTGATCGATTACCGCTACGCGAAAAAACATCTGGCGCGCAACGGCGAAAACGGCCGCGGCTCGGATTGCTACGGCAAGGGCGGCGACGACATCACGCTGCGCATGCCGGTCGGCACCACAATCACGGACATTGAAACCGGCGAGCTGATCGCCGATCTGACCGAGCACAACCAGAGCGTGCAAATCGCGCAAGGGGGAGCCGGCGGCCTCGGCAACCTCCATTTCAAGTCCAGCACGAACCGCGCGCCGCGTCAGAAGACCGACGGCAAGCCGGGCGAGCGCCGCATGGTCCGCCTCGAACTAAAAGTTCTGGCCGACGTCGGTCTGCTCGGCATGCCGAATGCGGGCAAGTCGACGTTTATCTCGTCGGTGTCGAACGCGAAGCCGAAAATCGCCGACTACCCGTTCACCACGCTCGCGCCGAACCTTGGCGTCGTGCGCGTCGGGCCGAGCCGCAGCTTCGTGATTGCCGACATTCCGGGGCTGATCGAAGGCGCGGCGGAAGGCGCCGGCCTAGGCCATCAATTCCTGCGCCACCTGCAGCGCACCGGGCTGCTGCTGCACATCGTCGACATCGCACCATTCGATGAATCGATCGATCCGGTCGCGGAAGCGAAGGCGATCGTCAACGAACTGCGCAAGTACGACGAAGAGCTTTATCAGAAGCCGCGCTGGCTTGTGCTGAACAAGCTGGACATGGTGCCTGAGGACGATCGCGAAGCGCGCGTGGCGGCTTTCCTCGACGGCTTCGGCTGGGACGGTCCGGTGTTCGAGATCTCGGCGCTGACTGGCCAGGGCTGTGAAAATCTTTGCTACGCGGTGTTCGACTACCTCGCCGAGCACTCCGACGCGCAACGCGCGGCCGAAGCCGAAGACCTGGCCTCCGACGTGCGTTTCCGCGACGGTACGCAAGTACCGGCCGCGACCCGCGAAGCCGGCACCGATCCGCAGGAATAACAACTCGAGCGCCGGCGCCAGCGGCGGGTGCCGGTATGCATCACGCGTCATCTTGGGAGACAGCGCACAATGCGTTCCGTCATCGCAGATTCACGGCGATTGGTCGTCAAAGTCGGTTCGAGCCTCGTCACGAACGACGGGCGTGGCCTCGATCATGTGGCGATCGGCCGCTGGGCCGCGCAAATTGCCGCACTGCGCGCGCAAGGCAAGGAAGTCGTGCTGGTCAGCTCGGGCGCGATCGCCGAGGGCATGCAGCGGCTCGGCTGGACGAAGCGGCCGCGTGAAATCGATGAGCTGCAGGCGGCCGCGGCGGTCGGTCAGATGGGTCTCGCGCAAGTGTACGAAAGCCGCTTCGCCGAACATTCCATCCAGACTGCGCAGATCCTGCTTACTCACGCTGACCTTGCTGACCGCGAGCGCTATCTGAACGCTCGCTCCACGCTGCTCACGCTGCTGGGGCTCGGAGTTGTACCGATCATCAACGAGAACGACACGGTCGTCACCGACGAAATCAAGTTCGGCGACAACGACACGCTCGGCGCGCTGGTTGCCAATCTGATCGAGGGCGACGCGCTGATCATTCTGACGGACCAGCAAGGCCTTTTCACCGCAGATCCGCGCAAGGACCCGACCGCGACACTCGTCCAGCAAGCCGACGCCGGCGCGCCTGAGCTCGAGGCGATGGCGGGCGGTGCGGGCTCGAGCCTCGGCCGCGGCGGCATGCTGACCAAGATTCTCGCCGCGAAGCGTGCGGCCCATAGCGGCGCCAATACGGTGATCGCGAGTGGGCGCGAGTCGGACGTGCTGGTGAGACTGGCGGCCGGCGAGGCGATCGGCACCGAACTGATGGCGCGCACCGCGCGCATGGCGGCGCGCAAGCAATGGATGGCCGATCACCTGCAGGTGCGCGGCCACGTCGTGATCGATGACGGCGCGGTTGAAAAACTGACCGCCGGCGGCAAGAGCTTGCTGCCGATCGGCATCGTCGGTGTGCAGGGTGCATTCGCGCGCGGCGAGGTGATCGCGTGTCTGAGCGCGTCAGGCCGCGAGGTCGCACGTGGTTTGACGAACTACAGCAGCGCGGAAACCAAACTGATCCAGCGGCGTCCGAGCGGCGAAATTGAGTCAGTGCTCGGCTATATGCTCGAGCCCGAACTGATTCATCGCGACAATCTCGTGGTGCTTTGACCTGCGAGGCGGCGCGCATATCGCGCGTATGAAGAGCCAACAATAAAGCCGTTCCAGCGCAGGCTGGAACGGCTTTTTAATCGTCACGTATAAGCAACGGCGCCTGAGCCGGGCGCGCGCCGCGCAACGGCGTCAATGAATCTGCGACGTCTGCGTGCGCTTGTAACGAATGTTCTCGACGATTTGCTGCGCGCTGCCGGTCGGAATCTTGTTTGCGCACATATAGTCCTGATACAACGCGGCCTGATACGCATTCAGCGCGCCGTTTTCGATCCGCGAAAACGGGTTCGCGACCGTCGTGTCCCAGCCGTCGTGATCGGCGTTCAGGCCCGCATACTGACGCCATTCATACGTGTCGCAGCGGATGCCCTCATAATTGACGTTGCGCGCACCGCCCGGGCTCGTGACGACCACCGTGTAACGCACGACGCCGTCGTCGCCGACGCTGACCGACTTCGGGTCGATCGCAAATTGCAGCGGCGTATTGCCGGAGACTTCGAACGGCAGCAGGTTCGCATCGGAGGGCAGCGGCGGCAATGTGTCGACCTTGTTTTCAACCCAGTTGCTCTTGCGGTCAAGCAGATAGGTGAACTCGCTGTCGTCTTTGTTGGTCGGTTTGCCGGCGCTCGAACAGCCTGCCAGCAGGGCGCCGGTGGCGACGCACGCCACGGCGAATGCAAATGCTTTCAATCTGATTCCCTCGAGAGACAGACGCGGCTCGAAAGCCGCGCCAGAGAGAGGCGGCGCGAGCCGCCGCCTGGAATGGTTAATTGCGCACGCCTCGTCGGACTAACGGGGCGACGGCCTCGTCGGCTTCGGCCGTTTCGCACTCGTGCTCCGATCTCATGTTCGCATCCGGTGAGCCGGGACCGCAATCCGGCGCGACCAGCACGTGCGTCGAAGTTTCGACGCTGACCGAAGTTACGGTAGTGACGGTGGTGACCGCCATGCTTACCGTGGAATCCGGCGGGCTTTGCATCGACGACGCTATCCGGGGATAACGCGACCCGTGATGCCCGCCTGGTTTTTCCGCACGCGGCGCAGGCCGGCGCATGAAACGGGACAGCTCCGTCAGCGCCAGCTGATACACATCCCGCTTGAACTCGATCACACAGTCGAGCGGCACCCAATACTCGTTCCAACGCCACGCATCGAACTCAGGGTGGTCGGTGGCGCGCAAACAGATGTCGCAGTCGCGTCCTACCATCCGGAGCAAAAACCAGATTTGTTTCTGGCCGCGGTAATGACCGCGTACTTCGCGCTTGATGAACTTGTCAGGCACCTCATAACGCAACCAGTCGCGCGTGCGACCGATCACCTTGACGTGCTCAGGAAGCAGCCCGGTCTCTTCGTGTAACTCCCGATACATCGCTTGCACGGGGGTCTCACCATATTTGATGCCCCCTTGCGGAAACTGCCAGGAATGTTCACGGAGCCGTTTGCCCCAAAACACCTCGTTGTGCGCGTTCAAGAGGATGATGCCGACGTTCGGGCGAAAGCCTTCACGATCCAGCATACAACCACCTTCGAATCCTTTAAAATTGCTTTGATTATAAACAGATAACGGACCCTACGCACCGAATCGCATAAGAATGGAGCGATTCGCCGCAACAGGCCCGGGTTTGCGGTAGCCTGTCAGTTTTCCGTGCCTATCCCTTATGAGAGAGGCTTTGCGCGGCGGTTTCGGCGCCGCATAGGGGCAGGGCGCCGCCAGTCGGGCGAACCCTACCGGCTTCGCCGCGGATCTGTGTCGATTTTCCCCATTTCCCCTTTTCTGGCGGTCCTACCGGAAGCCGCCGCTTTTGGACACCTTGAATGAAAGCTTCCCGTTTCTTTATCGGCACTCTCAAAGAAGCGCCCGCCGACGCCGAAATCATCAGCCACAAGCTCATGGTGCGCGCGGGTATGATCCGTCGCGTCGCGGGCGGTATCTATAACTACCTGCCGGTCGGCCTGCGTTCGATCCGCAAGGTGGAAGCGATCGTGCGTGAGGAAATGAACCGGGCAGGCGCCATCGAGCTGTTGATGCCGGCCGTGCAGCCGGCCGAACTGTGGCAGGAATCGGGGCGCTGGGAGAAGTACGGTCCCGAACTGCTGCGCTTCAAGGACCGCAAGCAGGCCGATTTCGTGATGGGCCCGACGCACGAGGAAGTGGTCACCGACATCGCGCGCAACCAGATCAAGAGCTATCGCCAACTGCCGGTCAACTTCTATCAGATCCAGACGAAGTTCCGCGACGAGATCCGTCCGCGTTTCGGCGTGATGCGTGGCCGCGAGTTCATCATGAAAGACGCGTACTCGTTCGACAAGGACGCGGAGGGTCTGCGCGAGTCGTATCGCAAGATGTACGACGCGTACGTGCGCATCTTCACGCGCCTCGGTCTGGACTTCCGCGCGGTGGCGGCCGACAACGGCTCGATTGGCGGCAGCGGCTCGCATGAGTTCCATGTGATCGCCGACACCGGCGAAGACGACATCGCGTATTGCCCGACCTCCGATTTCGCCGCGAACGTCGAGGCAGCCGAAGCGCTACCGCTGATCGCAGAGCGCGCGGCGCCGGAAGAAGAGATGAACAAGACCGCGACGCCCGGCAAGGCGAAGTGCGAGGCGGTTGCCGAACTGCTGAACATTCCGCTCGAACGCACGATCAAGTCGGTCGTGCTCGCCACCGAGAACGAAGGCGCCGAGCCGACGATCTGGCTGCTGATGCTGCGTGGCGACCATGATCTGAACGAGATCAAGGCGGCCAAGCTCCCGGGCCTCGGTAATTTCCGCATGGCGACCGAAGCCGAGATCGTCGAGACGTTCGGCACGCCGCCGGGCTATCTCGGTCCGATCAACACGAAGAAGCCGGTCAAAGTGATCGCGGACCGCACGGTCGCGAACATGAGCGACTTCGTGGTCGGCTCGAACGACGTCGACTATCACACCACCGGCGTGAACTGGGGCCGCGACCTGCCGGAGCCGCTCGTCGCCGACATCCGCAATGTGAAGAAGGGCGATCCGTCGCCGGACGGCAGGGGCGTGCTCGACATCTGCCGCGGCATCGAAGTGGGCCACGTGTTCCAGCTCGGCACCAAGTATTCCGAAGCGATGAACGCGACCTGTCTCGACGAAACCGGAAAGCCTCGGCCGATGCAAATGGGCTGCTACGGCATCGGCGTCACGCGGATTCTCGGCGCCGCGATCGAGCAGAATTTCGACGACAAGGGCATCGTCTGGCCGGAGTCGATTGCGCCGTTCGAAGTCGTGCTGTGCCCGATGGGCTATGACCGCAGCGACGCGGTGCGTGAGCAGGCCGACAAGCTGTACGCGGAACTCGTCGCGGCCGGTATCGACGTGATCCTCGACGATCGCGGCGAGCGGCCGGGCGTGATGTTCGCCGACTGGGAACTGATCGGCGTGCCGCATCGACTGGTGATCGGCGACCGTGGTCTGAAGGACGGCAAGATCGAGTATCAGGGCCGTCGCGAGGCCGAAGCGACGCTGCTGCCGGTCGCGGATGCCGCGCAGACCGTGATCGGCAAAGTGCGCGCGGCGCTGGCGAACTAAGCGGAGCGGGCAGTGGAGTACACCTTCCTGTCCGCGACGGTGCTGCTGATCCTGATCACCGATCCGCTCGGCAACATCCCGATCTTCGTCAGCTGTCTGCGCGGTGTGTCGCCGGAGCGTCGCACGGTCGTGATCCTGCGCGAGGTGGCGATCGCGTTTGCGATCCTGCTGGTGTTCATGATGCTCGGGCAGAGCTTTCTGCGCATGATGAGCCTCAGCGACCAGTCGTTGCGGATCGGCGGCGGCATCGTGCTGTTTCTGATTGCGCTTCGCATGGTGTTTCCGCATCCGGACGGTCCGTTCGGCGGCGACGCGCGCGGCGGCGAGCCGCTGATCGTGCCGCTCGCGATTCCGGCGCTAGCGGGTCCGTCGGCGTTGGCGACGGTTATGCTGCTGACCTCGCAGGCGCCGGGCAAGACGTTCGAGTGGGTCGGCGCGCTGACCGTCACGATGATCATCTGTGCGATCGTGCTGATGCTCGCCGAGCGCATTCAGGCGTGGCTCGGTGAACGGGTGATGGCGGCGTTCGAGCGGCTGATGGGGCTCGTGCTCGTCGCGATTTCAGTCGAGATGATGCTCGGTGGAATCCGCTCTTTCGTGCACAAGCTATGAAGCGCGAGCCGGTGCGCGCATTGCCACCGTCGCAGCCATAAAAAAGCAGCCAGGCAGGCTGCTTTTTTTCGCCGGTAGGGCAGGGCAGGGCGGATGCCCCGCTCACGCTCCCTCGGTCAACGCCCGAATGGTCGGCAGGTTGCGCCAGTAGCCCTTCGCATCCATCCCGCAGCCGAACACGTACCGGTCCGGCACTTCGAAGCCGCAGTAATCGGGGCGCAGCGGTTTCGCCTTCGGAATGATTTTCTCGCACAGCACCGCGGACAGGAAGCGCTTCGCGCCCATCGCGAGGATGCGGTCGCGGATTGCGGCCATCGTCTCGCCTTCGTCGAGGATGTCGTCGAGCACGAGCACCTCGCGATCCTTGACCGACTCGGCCGGCGCGACGCGCCATTGCATCTCGTTGCTGCCCTTCGTCGTATTGCGGTAGCGCGTCAGGTGGATGTAGTCGAACTCGAGCGGGAAATCTAGGTGCGGCAGCAGCATGCCTGTGAATACCGCGGCGCCGCCCATCACCGACAGCACGAGCGGGAAGTCCTCGCTCATCTCGTCGCGGATGGCAGCCGCCATGCGGGCGATCGACGCAGTGACGTCCGAGGCCGAAACTATCTCTTCGGAGTGTCGAAAAATATGGAGGGCTTCTTCGCGGTTCATGACGTCTGACGGACGGTAACTGTATACATAGTGTAGGAGGCAACATCCCGGGGGACATTCCAGCGAGGGACGGCGCAATGCGCTACAGAATAAACCCGCACGATGCCGAAGTCAGCCGCGCCGCACTCGGCGCGAGCGCGCGCCGGTCCCATCAAGCTTAGCGCATGCCGGGCATCATGCCCTTCATGCCACGCATCATCTTCTGCAGGTTGCCGCCCTTGAGCTTCTTCATCATCGAGCGCATCTGTTCGTACTGGTTAAGCATGCGGTTGACCTCCTGCACCTGCACGCCCGCGCCCGCGGCGATGCGGCGCTTGCGGGTCGCCTTGATCAGTTCGGGTTTGGCGCGCTCGGCCGGCGTCATCGAGTTGATGATGCCTTCCATGCGGCGCATCTGCTTCTCGGCCAGACTCATGTCGGCGCCGGCCGCGGCTTGCTGGAACTGCGCGGGCAGCTTGTCCATCAGCGACGACAGGCCGCCCATGCCCTTCATTTGCGTGAGCTGAGCGCGGAAATCGTTGAGGTCGAAGTCGCCGCCTTTCTTGACCTTGTCGGCGAGCTTCTGCGCGGCCTGCACGTCGACGCCGCGCTGCGCTTCCTCCACCAGCGCGAGAATGTCGCCCATGCCGAGAATCCGGCTGGCCATGCGGTCCGGGTGGAACACTTCGAGGCCGTCGAGTTTTTCGGCGACACCCACGAACTTGACCGGTTTGCCCGTCACGTGACGCACCGAAAGCGCCGCGCCACCGCGCGAATCACCGTCGAGCTTGGTCAGCACGACGCCGGTGAGCGGCAGCGCGTCGCTGAACGCCTTTGCGGTGTTGACCGCGTCCTGGCCGAGCATCGCGTCGACGACGAACAGCGTTTCCGCCGGCTTCAGCTCGGCGTGCAGCGCGGTGATTTCGTTCATCATCGCCTCGTCGATACCGAGACGGCCGGCCGTGTCGACGAGCAGCACGTCGTGATAGTGGCGCTTGGCCCAGTCGAGCGCGGCGCGGCCAATATCGACGGGCTTCTGGTTCGGCTCCGACGGGAAGAAGTCCGCGCCGACCTGCTCGGTCACCGTTTTCAACTGCGCGATGGCGGCGGGACGATAGACGTCGCACGAAACGGTCAGCACCTTCTTCTTGTACTTCTCGCGCAGCAGCTTGGCGAGCTTGCCGACCGTGGTCGTTTTACCGGCACCCTGCAGACCCGCCATCAGGATGATCGCGGGCGGCGCGACGGCGAGATTGAGCTCGGAGGCCTTGCCTTCGTAATCGCCGCCGATCACCGCGGTCAGTTCGCGCTGCACGACGCCGACGAGCGCCTGACCTGGCGACAGGCTGGAGATCACTTCCTCGCCGAGCGCCTTCTCCTTGACCTTCGCGATGAACTCGCGCACGACGGGCAGCGCCACGTCGGCCTCGAGCAGTGCGAGACGCACCTCGCGCAGCATTTCCTGGGTGTTCGCCTCGGTGAGCCGGGCTTCGCCGCGCAGCGTCTTGACGACGCGCGCCATCCGTTGAGTCAGATTGTCGAGCATGGGGAGCGATGAACGGTGGGGCCCGCGCAGCGCGCGAAGCGCAAGACGTCGCGGAGCAGGGCCCTAGTGTAAACTTCGAATATGGATATTGTACTGTATGCCCTCACCGCGCTTCTCTACGGCGGTCTTGCCGTGGCCGGCTGGCGCTCGCACCGGCACGTGGCCGTGCGTCCACTGCTCGAGAGCGTGCCGCCGCTGCCCGGTCATGCCGCCAACGCGGGCGCTCTGGTGGCCTCCGGCATGAGCGCACCCGGGCGCGCGCTGCTGTTCGTCGCGCTGCTCGCTCACGGCGTGCTGCTGCATACCACGATCTTCCCGCAGAACGCGATGGTGTTCGGCTTCGCGTTCGCGCTGTCGGCGATGTTCTGGCTCGGCGCCGGCATCTACTGGATCGAGAGTTTCTTTTTCCCGCTCGACGGACTGCGCCTGCTGGTGTTGCCACTCGCGTGCGTCGCGTCGCTGCTGCCGCTCGCGTTCGGCGGCGTGCGCGTGCTGCCGTATGCAGCCGCGCCGATGTTCAAGCTGCACTTCCTGATTGCGAATATCGCGTACGGTCTGTTCGCGATCGCGGCGCTGCACGCGGTGCTGATGCTGGCGGTCGAGCGGCGTCTGCATTCGATGCGCGGTGGTCTCGCGCAAAGGCACGCGGCGGCGGACAATGGCTGGTGGTCGAGTTGGCTCGACGCGCTGCCGCCGCTGCTGACGCTCGAGAAGCTGCTGTTCCGTCTGATCGGCGCCGGCTTCGTGCTGCTCACGCTGACGCTGCTATCGGGCATCCTGTTCAGCGAGCAACTGATCGACCGCGCGTTGCGGCTCGATCACAAGACCGTGTTCGCGATTCTTTCGTGGGTGATGTTCGGCGCGCTGCTGACCGCGCGCAAGGTGTCCGGCTGGCGCGGCCGTGCGGCATTGCGCTGGGTGCTGGCCTCGTTCGTCGCGCTGTTGCTCGCGTACGTCGGCAGCCGTTTTGTTTTCGAGGTGCTGTTGCACCGGCCCGTGGTGTGAGTGTCCCCATGCGACAAATCTTTTTGCTGATTCTGCTGTTCATCGTCGGTCAATGGCTCGTGAAGGCGCTGCGCCGCCACGACGCGCAATCCGCGCAACGCACCGGTGCCGGCGGCGCCAACGCTGCCGGCACTGCGAATGGCGGCGCGCGTTCTTCGAATGGGCAACAGCCGCAGCTTGCCGAGCCGATGATCCGCTGCGTCGAGTGCGGCGTGCACGCACCGCAGAGCGACTCGGTCAGCGTCGCGGGGCAGGCGTTCTGCTGCGCCGCGCACGCGCAGCGCCACGGCGCGCGTCCGAGCGGCCGCGACGCCCGATGAGCGGCGCGTACACCGTCGATGCCGACGGTTGGGTTCCTGCCGCACGCAAGCTCCCCTCGCCAAACTTCGAAGCGCGGCCGCAAGGCGCGCTGCCGACGCTGATCGTCGTTCACAACATCAGCCTGCCGCCGAACGAGTTCGGCGGCACCGCGATTGCCGAGCTGTTCCAGAACGCGCTCGACTGCAACACTCACCCGTACTACGACACGCATCTGCGCGGCGTGCGCGTGTCCGCGCATTTCGTGATTCATCGCGATGGCGCACTCGAGCAGTTCGTGTCTTGCAACGAGCGCGCGTGGCACGCGGGGCCGTCGAATTTTTTCGGCCGCGAGCGCTGCAATGATTTCTCGATCGGCATCGAGCTCGAAGGCAGCGACACCGCCGCCTTCGAAGCGGCGCAATACCGCACGCTCGCCGCGCTCGTCAGAGCACTGAAGGCACGCTATCCGATCGACGCGCTTGCCGGCCACTCCGACATCGCACCCGGTCGCAAGACCGATCCCGGTCCGTATTTCGAGTGGCCGCGACTGCAGCGCGACACGTTGCTCGACGGTCGGTATTTCCCCTATCTCAAGTTTTCCGAAACGCGGTAACCCTCTTCGCACGATCTTGCGTGATCCACCGAGAACGAGGCGCAGCCTGCTTCTCCGGGGAGCTTCTGCGCGCCGCGTGAAGCAAAAGTCAAGACTGCGAGCGCAAATAAAACCTTTTGACCTCTCTCGAAACTCCACTATACTTGGTGCCGACAACTGAGTTTCGCACTATATCTTGTGTTGTGCTGTGAATAACCATGTGCATAACCGAGTGAATGGGAGTGGATAAGTCTGCGGCGTCCCGCTCCCCGAGCATGGCATCGCAAGCATTCCAGACAGCGAAAAAATTCCTGGGGGCGCAGCCGGTAGGGGATCTCCGGCCGCATCCAGAAGCATTCGGAAAGGACCAGCCAGTGATCGCGACCGACCCGATGAAGACCGTCATCAAATCGAACCAGGCTTCCTCGCAGTTGCATCCCGCCAACCGGCGTAGCCGGCCTTCCTGCACCTCATCGCACGCGCACGCGGCGGCGCGGCGTTCGATTTAATCCGCGGCACTCGCCGCAATATTTCCAAGACCAGGAGCTTTGCACATGCAAACCACCGACAACGTGACGACCCGTTACGAGGGCTCACCGACTGGCCAGGCCTTCGGCCAGACCCAAGGCGCGCAGGCGCTCGCGCCGCAAGCGAATTACGCCGACTACAAGGTGATCCGCCGCAACGGCAGCGTGGTGTCGTTCGAGCCGTCGAAAATCGCGATCGCCGTGACAAAGGCGTTCCTCGCCGTCAACGGTGGTCAGGGCGCGGCGTCGGCACGGGTGCGCGAACTGGTCGAGCAACTCACGCAGAACGTGGTGCGCGCGCTGGTGCGCAGCCGTCCGAATGGCGGCACGTTCCATATCGAAGACATTCAGGACCAGGTCGAACTCGCGCTGATGCGCGGCGGCGAACACAACGTCGCGCGTGCTTACGTGCTGTATCGCGAGAAGCGCAACCAGGCGCGCGCGCATGACGCTCATGAAGGTCAGACAGCGGAAGGCGCCAGCACCCCGGGCCTGAACGTGACCGACAACGGCATCACGCGTCCGCTGGACATGGCTGCGCTGCGCGGCATCATCGAGTCCGCGTGCGCGAACCTCGGCGACGCGGTAAGCGCCGAGCCGATCGTCGCGGAAACGGTGAAGAACCTGTACGACGGCGTGCCGATGAGCCAGGTGTACGACTCGGCGATCCTCGCTGCCCGTACGATGATCGAAAAGGACCCGGCCTACAGCCAGGTCACCGCGCGCATCCTCCTGCATACGATCCGCCGCGAGATTCTCGAAGACGAAGTCACGCAAGCCGAGATGGGCGAGCGCTACGCCGAGTACTTCCCGCAGTTCATCAAGCGCGGCGTGCAAGCCGAGCTGCTCGACGACAAGCTGCTGCAGTTCGACCTGAAGCGCCTCGGGGCCGCGCTCGACGCGAACCGCGACCTGCAGTTCGGCTACCTCGGTCTGCAGACGCTGTACGACCGCTACTTCCTGCATCACGACAACGTGCGTATCGAAATGCCCCAGGCATTCTTTATGCGTGTCGCGATGGGTCTGTCGCTGAACGAGATCGACCGCGAAGCGCGCGCGATCGAGTTCTACAACGTGCTGTCGAGTTTCGACTTCATGAGTTCGACGCCGACGCTGTTCAACTCCGGCACGCGCCGCTCGCAGCTGTCGTCTTGCTACCTGACCACGGTCGACGACGACCTCGACGGCATCTACGAAGCGCTGAAGGAAAACGCGCTGCTGTCGAAGTTCGCCGGCGGCCTCGGCAACGACTGGACGCGTGTGCGCGCGCTCGGCTCGCACATCAAGGGCACCAACGGCAAGTCGCAGGGCGTGGTGCCCTTCCTGAAGGTCGTCAACGACACGGCGGTCGCCGTGAACCAGGGCGGCAAGCGCAAGGGCGCGGTGTGCGCGTACCTCGAATCGTGGCACCTCGACATCGAGGAATTCCTCGAGCTGCGCAAGAACACCGGCGACGACCGTCGTCGCACGCACGACATGAACACCGCGAACTGGATTCCCGACCTGTTCATGAAGCGCGTGATGGAAGGCGGCGACTGGACGCTGTTCTCGCCGTCCACCTGCCCGGACCTGCACGACAAGTTCGGCGCCGAGTTCGAAGCGGCTTACACGGCTTACGAAGGCAAGGTCGCGCGCGGCGAGATCAAGCTGTTCAAGAAGATCCCGGCGGCGCAACTGTGGCGCAAGATGCTGGGCATGTTGTTCGAAACCGGCCATCCATGGATCACGTTCAAGGATCCGTGCAACGTGCGCTCGCCGCAGCAGCACGTCGGCGTCGTCCACTCGTCGAACCTGTGCACGGAAATCACGCTGAACACGAGCGACGCCGAAATCGCCGTCTGTAACCTCGGCTCGGTGAACCTCGTCGCGCACCTGAAGGAACAGGCCGACGGCACGCTCGCGCTCGACCACGACAAGCTGAAGCGCACGATCAGCGTCGCGATGCGCATGCTCGACAACGTGATCGACATCAACTACTACGCGGTCGCCAAGGCGCGTAACTCGAACCTGAAGCACCGTCCGGTCGGTCTCGGCATCATGGGCTTCCAGGACTGCCTGCACGTGCTGCGCACGCCGTACGCGTCGCAGGAAGCGGTCGAATTCGCCGATCGCTCGATGGAAGCGGTTTGCTACTACGCGTACTACGCGTCGACGGAACTCGCCGAAGAGCGCGGCCGCTACTCGAGCTACCGCGGTTCGCTGTGGGATCGCGGCATCCTCCCGCAGGATTCGGTGGCGCTGCTCGCCGAAGCGCGCGGCGGTTATGTCGAGGTCGATTCGAGCGAGTCGATGGACTGGCCCGCGCTGCGCTCGCGCATCTCGACCTACGGCATGCGCAACTCGAACTGCGTGGCGATCGCGCCGACCGCGACGATCTCGAACATCATCGGCGTGTCGGCGTGCATCGAGCCGACCTATCAGAACCTGTACGTGAAGTCGAACCTGTCGGGCGAGTTCACGGTGGTCAACGACTACCTGGTGCGCGACCTGAAGGCGCGCGGCCTGTGGGACGAAGTGATGGTCGCCGACCTGAAGTACTTCGACGGCACGCTGTCGCGCATCGACCGCATCCCGGCCGACCTGCGCGCGATCTACGCGACCGCGTTCGAAGTCGATCCGGTGTGGCTCGTCGAGTCGGCCTCGCGGCGTCAGAAGTGGATCGACCAGGCGCAGTCGCTGAACATCTACATGGCGGGCGCATCGGGCAAGAAGCTCGACGAGATCTACAAGCTCGCATGGCTGCGCGGTCTGAAGACGACCTACTACCTGCGCACGATGGCGGCGACGCACGTCGAGAAGTCGACGGTCGCGCACGGCGCGCTGAACGCGGTGAGCTCGGGTCATGACGGCTCGGGTGGTGCAGGCGGCGCGGCAGGCGGCTTCGGCGTGGGCGGTGGCGCGGCTGGCGTGAGCGGTGGCTTCCAGGCAGCGGCGGCGGTTGCAGCGACTGCCGCTGTCGCCGTCGAGGCGGCACCCGAAGCAGATGGTCCGGTCTGCATGATGCGTCCGGGCGATCCTGGCTTCGACGAGTGCGAGGCTTGCCAGTAAAGATTGGCAAGCAGCGGGAGCGATGCTTGCTAACTGCACGCGAGGGTCGTAGATGGTGATCCGCAGGCGGTGAGCGACGCGCCCCGTCGATGAAGTAGAAAGCAAATCGACGAGCGGTGAGCAGTATCGGAGTCTCACCGCTCGTCGATGCAGTGAAGCAACCCAGCCGTTGGCGACACCAGACGATCGCTCGACACGGCATCGCAGCTCGACCGCCAACGCTGACGCAACATGCTCAGCGCGGCTCGTGCGGCATCGATCAATCCATCGATCAGTCCATTGATCAGTCGGCGGATGCCGTGAACGCACTGCGCAATACATATAGATAGAGCAACGAAACGTCGTGTCGAAACGTTGCTCTTCGAGTTCGCGAAGGACCTCGGCAACACATGTTCAACACGCGTTCATCGCGCGTCACTCGATGCGTCACTGGATGGGTCACACGCATCATGTCGAACAAAGTGTTGTATGAACGTAGCAACGCGAATCGAAAACAGGAATTTTCGCGAGTGAGCTCTTTTATCGCTCGTGAAAAGATGGTACAAACCGTTCTAAATTGATGGTGACATTTATGCTCAACTGGGATGACGAGATCACTGCCGTAACTCCCTCGAGCGCGACGCAACCGAACGTGTTGCGCAACGCTGCGGGGTCGGCTGTGGGTTCGCAAATCGGAACGCGTTCCGCTTCGCATGCTCCCTTCGCTCAAGAAGTCTTCGCGAACGACATCGCTGTCGCTCCCGTCGCTCATGTTGGCAATGCGGCTGGCAACGCGGCGGCCGCTTCCGAAGCGCGCGTCAATGTTGCCGACAAGCGCATCATCAACGGCCAGACCGACGTCAATCAGCTGGTGCCGTTCAAGTACAAGTGGGCCTGGGAAAAGTATCTGGCGGGTTGCGCCAACCACTGGATGCCGCAGGAAGTGAACATGTCGCGCGACATCGCCCTGTGGAAAGACCCGAACGGGCTGACCGAAGACGAGCGCCGCGTCGTCAAGCGCAACCTCGGCTTCTTCGTGACGGCAGATTCCCTCGCCGCCAACAACATCGTGCTGGGCACCTACCGCCACATCACGGCGCCCGAATGCCGCCAGTTCCTGCTGCGCCAGGCGTTCGAAGAGGCGATCCACACGCACGCTTACCAGTACATCGTCGAGTCGCTCGGTCTCGACGAGGGCGAAATCTTCAACGCGTATCACGAGGTTCCGTCGATCCGCGCGAAAGACGAATTCCTGATTCCGTACATCCACGTGCTAACCGACCCGGCCTTCAAGACCGGTACGCTCGAAGCAGACCAGACGCTGCTGCGCTCGCTGATCGTGTTCGCCTGTGTGATGGAAGGCCTGTTCTTCTACGTCGGCTTTACGCAAATCCTGGCGCTCGGCCGCCAGAACAAGATGACCGGCGCGGCGGAACAGTACCAGTACATCCTGCGCGACGAGTCGATGCACTGCAACTTCGGCATCGATCTGATCAACCAGATCAAACTGGAAAACCCGCACCTGTGGACAGCTGAGTTCCGCGCCGAAATTCGCGCGATCTTCCAGCAGGCGGTCGAGCTCGAATACCGCTACGCCGAAGATACGATGCCGCGTGGCGTGCTCGGCCTCAACGCGTCGATGTTCAAGAGCTATCTGCGCTTCATCTGCAACCGCCGTTGCCAGCAGATCGGTCTCGATCCGCTCTACCCGAACGAGGAAAACCCGTTCCCGTGGATGAGCGAGATGATCGATCTGAAGAAGGAACGCAATTTCTTCGAGACGCGAGTGATCGAATATCAGACTGGCGGTGCGCTTTCCTGGGAGTAAGCCGGGATTCGTATCGCGGATGTATTCATTGATGGGGATGCCGCCGCCTGTGGCCGCGGCGCCCCGGGTTAGGAGCAGAACGGCCTGATGCAAAGCGTGCCCGGTGCCTTGACGGCCCACAAACATGACAGGCACTTTGCGGACCCTTCAGTGGGATGGGCAAACTTCCCCCCGGAAAAAGCCGCTGGCGTCGTCGCCGGCGGCCCGATCAAGCAATTGCCGGCGTCGCCTTGCGACGCCGACCAGATTTGGCGCGCGGTGCCTTCGGGCACGGCGCGCCTTACCGCATTCATTAGCGTAAGCGCGCCGCATCTGCGTACGCCGATGAATAGCCCGCTTCGTAGCGCGCGCCCTGAGAAGCGTCCGCGGGAAGCGGGTTTTGACGAAGGGTGTAGTTTGAACTGACCTCATCTGAAAACCTGAAGGAGAAAATGATGGCAACTGCAAAGAAAGCCGCGGCCAAGAAGCCCGCAGCAAAGAAGACCGCAGCCAAGAAGGCTGCTGCTCCGGCTAAGAAGGCTGCTCCGGCCAAGAAGGTCGCCGCGAAGAAGGTCGCAGTGAAGAAGGTCGCCGCGAAGAAGGTTGCAGCGAAGAAGGTTGCGGCGAAGAAGGCCGCACCGGCGAAGAAAGCCGCAGTGAAGAAGGTCGCGGCGAAGAAGGTTGCAGCCAAGAAGGTCGCGGCGAAGAAGGCAGCACCGGCGAAGAAAGCCGCGGTGAAGAAGGTCGCAGCGAAGAAGGTCGCAGCGAAGAAGGCCGCAGCGAAGAAGGCCGCACCGGCGAAGAAGGCCGCAGCGAAGAAGGCAGCACCGGCGAAGAAGGTCGCGGCGAAGAAGGCCGCTGCCAAGAAGGCGGCGCCTGCCAAAAAGGCTGCAGCCAAGAAAGCTGCACCTGCCAAGAAGGCTGCCGCGAAGAAGGCCGCTGCGCCTGCGAAGAAGGCTGCCCCTGCGAAGAAGGCTGTCGCCAAGAAGGCCGCGCCTGCTCCCGCTGCGCCTGCTGTCTCAAGCGCACCGGCGGCGACGGTGAAGACCGCGCTGAACCCGGCAGCGGCATGGCCGTTCCCGACGGGCAGCCGTCCGTAAGCGGTAGCATTAGGTCGACACATCGTACGATGTGTCGGATGACCGGGTCGTGCTCGATGTCTTGCGAGCGCCGCCCGGTCAATGACCCGTTACCGGTGTGCCGGTGGCGGGTTTTTTTTGCCCGTCGTCCCGAAAAGAAAAAACACGCATGGACCCGTGAGGACCCATGCGTGTGAAGTCGTCGTCGCGGCGCTGAACTACGCGCCGCCGCGCGGGAGGTGCGCTTAGTGTGTGATGCGCGTCACGCCGCCGCTCGACAGCAGCCCCTCACGCGATCGCCGGCGCGGAAGATTTCGCCGGTAGCAGTTTGGGTGACGGCGCGCATGTCGCCGTTGTCGAGACGCACGGTGATTTCGATACCGTCGCGCATGGCGACGCGGTTTTCGATTGCATTGCCGGCGACCGCACCGCCGATGCCGCCGACGATACCCGTCGCGACCGAGCCACGTCCGCCGCCGATCGTGCTGCCGGCGAGCGCGCCGAGCGCCGCGCCACCGAGTGCGCCGATGCCGATCGGCTGACCGTCGTTCGTGCTGATCCGCACCGCGCGCACGCTCTCCACCGTGGCCATGCGAACCGTCTGTTCACGCTGCGCCTGCGAGGCGGTGAAAACGTCGGGAGAGCTGCTGTTGACCGCACACCCCGACATGGCCAGCGAACCGGCGATCAAGGTGACGACGATCAGGCGACTCGATGTTCTCATTCCCAAACTCCCATAGCACGCGATATCAGTGCAGGTCGTATCCGAAGGCCTGCTTGAACCGCTCGTTGATTTCCGCCCGGCTGGGCGCGTAGTTTTGCGGGCCTTGATGCTCGATCTTCAGTGCGCCCATCAGGCTGGCGAGACGGCCGGTCGTGGCCCAGCCGAGACCCTTCTCGATACCGTAGAGCAAGCCGCCGCGAAACGCGTCGCCGCAGCCGGTGGGATCGAGCACCTGCCTGGCCGTGACCGCCGGAATCTCTTCGATACCGCCGCCGTGATGGATCTGCGCACCCTTCTCGCCGAGCGTGATGATCAGCGCGTCGACCTTGCCGGCGATCTGTTCGATCGACCAGCCGGTCTTGTTGCTCACCAGCGCGGCTTCGTAGTCGTTGACCGCTACATAGGTAGCAAGTTCAATGATGCGCCGCAGCGTCTCGCCGTCGAACAGCGGCAAGCCCTGGCCCGGATCGAAGATGAACGGCACGCCTGCGGCGGCAAGCTGTTCGGAGTGCTGGACCATGCCGTCATAGCCGTCCGGCGCGACGATGCCGAGCGTCAGGCCCCTCCACTTCGTCGGCGCGGTTCTGATGCGACTGCATCATCGCGCCCGGATGGAAAGCGGTGATCTGGTTGTTCTCGAGGTCGGTCGTGATCATCGCCTGAGCCGAGTAGGTGCCGGGCACGACGAGCACGTTTTCCGTCGACAGGCCGAGCTGCGCGAGCCGGTCCAGATAGAGCTGCGCGTCGACGGCGCCGATCGCGCCCATGATGCGCGCGTCGCCGCCGAGCAGATTCAGCGCATAGGCGATGTTGCCCGCGCAGCCGCCGAACTCGCGACGCATGGTCGGCACGAGAAAGCTTATGTTCAGGATGTGGACCTGCTCCGGCAGGATGTGCTCCCGAAAGCGGCCTTCGAAGGTCATGATGTTGTCGTACGCGAGCGAGCCGCAGATGAGCGTAGCCAAGGCGAGCGTTCCTGTATGAAAGCGTTGGGAAGAGACGCGCCGCGCCGAGGGCGCCGCGCGAGGCGCGGCGCCGTCGTTCGCGCGCGAGAGGGCTTACTTCAGCGCGGCGAGCGCTGCGTCGTAGTTCGGCTCGTTCTTGATCTCGCCGACCAGCTCGGCGTGCACGACCTTGTCGTTTTCGTCGAGCACGACGACCGCGCGCGCGGTCAGGCCTGCCAGCGGACCGCTCGTCACGTCGACGCCGTACGCTTGCGCGAACTCATGGCCGCGGAACGTCGACGCGGTCACCACGTTCTCGATGCCCTCGGTCGTGCAGAAGCGCGACGCCGCGAACGGCAGGTCGCCCGACACGACGATGACGGCCGTGTTGCTGAGCTTCGCGGCGGCTTCGTTGAACTTGCGCGTCGACGTCGCGCAAGTCGGCGTGTCGAGACTCGGGACGATGTTGAGCACCTTGCGCTTGCCGGCGAAGTCGGCGAGCGTCAGCGGCTTCAGGTCTCGGCCGATCAGCGAGAATGCGGCGGCCTGCTGGCCGACCGACGGGAACGTGCCGCTTACTTCGATCGGGTTGCCACCCAGCGTGACTTGACTCATGTGTTGTGCTCCGAAAAGGGCGTCAGTGATGACAATGATGCGCCCGCTCGGGAGCGGGCGCGCGAGGGTGCGTTACGGATAAAAAATCTGTACGCGGAAATTGGAGGCGATCGCGGTGCCGGTGTCGAGGTGCACGATCATCGTCTGCGTCGCGTGCGCGGGCAGGCCGGACGCGATCACGGTGCCGGGCGGCACGTAATCCTGCGGCCACAGCACGCGCCGCACGGCGACGTTGTTCTGATCGTCGAGCAGCGTGAGTTCGATCGCGGGGTAGGCGAGCGCGATGTTCAGGCGGTTGTGCAGCGGCATCTTAAGCTCGAGCTTGTGCGGGCCGTCGATCTGCCGCAGATCGGAGGGCTCGACCAGCAGGCCTTCGAGGTCGTGCGGCGGCGTCAGCTGACAGCCGAGATGCGCGCAGGCCTGCGCGTACAGGATCTGCGAGCGCGGCAGGTTGACCATCACGGTCTCGCGTTGCCACCACGCGAGTTGCGCGAGCAGCGCAATGACGAGCAGCGCGGCAAGCACCACACCGGCGACGATCCAGCCGACGCGTCCGGCGTCCACTGGGCGGGTTTCGCGCACGACCGGGAACGGATCGTCGCCATCGCCGACGGGAGGATTGACCGAGAACGGCTCGCCGTTCGATGGGGCGGCCGACGGACCGCCCGGCGGGCGCGGGCCGCCGGGACCGCCGGCGCCCGAGGCACCTGCGGCACCCATGCCTGCGGCGGCGCCGAAGCCGGCCACGCCCCCACCGACCGGGCCGAAGCGCGGCTCGTTGTCGGGCATGCCATGCAGACTTGCTGGTTCGCGCAGCGCCGGTTCATCGAGCGTGGACGGCTCGGGGCGTTCGATCTTGTGCCAGACGCGCGGCGCTTCGTCTTCGACTCGCGGTGGTGGAGCAGGCGCGGTGGGCGGGACGATAGGCGGTTCATCGACCGCGTTGTCGGCAGGATAGGCGAAGGGTTCGAGCGGCGCGTCGGCCAGCGTCGGCTCATCGTTCGCGGGTAGCGGTGCCGTGAAAGCGCCGGCGCGCAATTCCGGTTCGGTCGCCTGGCGAGGAGTGCCCGATGTGACGGGTGCGTGCTCGTTGCCGCCAGGCGGCAGCGGCGCGAGCGGCACGCTGCTTGCGCGGTCGCGCAAACGGCTATCGAGCGTGCTGCGTGAAATGCTGGTGGAGTCTTGTTCCGAAGCCGGCGCCCATGGGTCCCACGCGTCGCCGCTGAAGTCCGGGTTGGGTTGCCGCACACCCGACAGCGCTTCGATTGCCGCCGCGGCGGCAACCGGTTTGGCCGTGGAAAAATCGCCGCCTTCGGAGACGTCGAACAGACTGCTCGACGCGTCGAAGACTTCCTGGCAATGCCCGCACCGCACGAGGCCGCGGCGCTGCGCAAGCTGCGCCGGTTGCAGACGGAAGACAGTTTCGCAGAAGGGGCAACGCGTCGCCAGGTGCATATCGAGCCGTGGAGCCTGAGGCCGTTAGGTTGACAATACGCCTTATTCTAATGGCTTTCGCGGCGCGTTCCGGCGAGGCACACCCAACCTTCATGTTCGCGCCACACGCTGATATCGATCCAGCGCGCGTAGACCTGCGCGACTTCCTCGGCCTGGCGCGCGAGAATGCCCGACAGCGCGATGTGGCCACCCGGCTTCACCTTCAACGACAGCATCGACGCCATCAGCTTGAGCGGATTGGAGAGAATGTTCGCGACTATGACGTCGAACTCGCCGGCCGGACAGGCATCGGGCAGGCCATAGGTGACTTCGGCGTGATTGCGTTCGCTATTGTGACGCGCCGATTCGACCGCCTGCGGATCGATATCGATGCCGATCACCGGATCGGCGCCGCACTTCTTCGCGAGAATCGCGAGGATGCCCGAGCCGCAGCCGTAGTCGAGCACGGACTGGCCGGGCTTGATCGACTGCTCGATCCACTCCATGCACAGACGCGTGGTGGGGTGGCTGCCGGTGCCGAAGGCGAGGCCCGGATCGAGTTCGAGCACGAGCGCGTCGGGATCCGGCGCATCGTGCCACGACGGCACGACCCAGATGCGCTCGCCGATCTGGATCGGATCGAACTGCGACTGCGTGAGCCGCACCCAGTCCTGCTCCTCGACCTCGCGCACGCTATATGCCGGCGCGGCATCGAGTCCGATCTCGTTGGCCGCGGCGGTTAGCAGCACGGCCGGATCGTGTTCCGGCGCGAGCAGCGCGATCACACGCGAATGCTGCCATGCCGTGCGATCCGGCGTGAGACCGGGCTCGCCGAACAGCGGCTGCTCGTCGGGCGTGTCGGCGTCGGCGTCTTCGACCGACACCGACAGCGCGCCCAGCTCGAGCAGCGCGTCGGACAACTCCTCCGCGTGCTCGCGCGCCAGTTCGGCAACCAGTTCCCGATAGCTCATGACTTACGCTTCTTCCGCGACCTGCTGACGCGCGGCCAGCCGGTTTTCGAGGTAGTGGATGCTGGTGCCGCCTTCGACGAACTTCGCATCGAGCATCAGCTCACGGTGCAGCGGGATGTTGGTCTGAATACCTTCGACCACCATTTCCGACAGCGCGATGCGCATCCGCATGATCGCCTGTTCGCGCGTGGCGCCGTAAGCGATCAGCTTGCCGATCATCGAGTCGTAGTTCGGCGGCACGAAATAACCATTGTAGGCGTGCGAATCGACGCGGATGCCGGGACCGCCCGGCATATGCCACGAGGTCAGGCGTCCCGGTGACGGCGTGAACTTGAACGGATCTTCGGCATTGATCCGGCATTCGATCGCATGGCCGCGGAACTGGATGTCGCGCTGACGGAACGTGAGCTTCTCGCCGGCCGCGATGCGGATCTGTTCCTGCACGATGTCGACACCGGTGATCAGTTCGGTCACCGGATGCTCGACCTGCACGCGTGTGTTCATCTCGATGAAGTAGAACTCGCCGTTTTCATACAGGAACTCGAAGGTGCCCGCGCCGAGATAGCCCATCTTCTTGCACGCGTCCGCGCAACGATCGCCGATGCGGTCGATCAGACGACGCGCGATGCCCGGCGCCGGCGCTTCCTCGATCACCTTCTGGTGACGGCGCTGCATCGAGCAGTCCCGCTCGCCGAGCCACACGGCGTTCTTGAACGAGTCGGCCAGCACCTGGATTTCGATGTGCCGCGGGTTCTCGAGGAATTTCTCCATGTAGACCTGCGGGTTGCCGAACGCGCGGCCGGCTTCCTCGCGGGTCATGTTGACCGCGTTCACGAGCGCCGCTTCCGTGTGGACTACGCGCATGCCACGGCCACCGCCGCCGCCCGCCGCCTTGATGATGACCGGATAGCCGACCTGGCGGGCGATCTTCACGATTTCTTTCGGATCGTCCGGCAACGCGCCTTCCGAACCCGGCACGCAAGGCACGCCGGCCTTGATCATGGTCTGCTTGGCCGTGACCTTGTCACCCATCATGCGGATCGTTTCCGGACGCGGGCCGATGAAGGTAAAGCCGGACTGCTCGACGCGCTCGGCGAAGTCGGCGTTCTCCGACAGGAAGCCGTAGCCGGGGTGGATCGCTTCGGCGTCGGTGACTTCGGCCGCGCTGATCAGCGCGGGCATGTTCAGATAGCTCAGATTCGACGGTGCCGGGCCGATGCAGACCGCCTCGTCGGCGAGCTTCACGTACTTGGCTTCCTTGTCGGCTTCCGAATAGACGACGACCGTCTTGACGCCGAGCTCGCGGCAGGCGCGCTGGATTCGAAGCGCGATCTCGCCACGATTGGCAATGAGGATTTTTTCAAACATAGCGGGTTTTCGACTCATCAATGGGCGCCGGGTCGGTCACGACGCCGGCTGCCGCAGAGGATCGGTCGCGCGCCTGGGGATGAGCGGCGCGCGGGCGGCGGATAGCGCGTGCCGCGTTAGCCGACCACGAAAAGCGGTTGGCCGTACTCGACCGCCTGGCCGTTTTCGACGAGGATTTCCTTGACCACGCCGGACTTGTCCGACTCGATCTCGTTGAGCAGCTTCATCGCTTCGATGATGCAGATGGTCTGGCCTTCCTTGACTGTGTCGCCGACCTGCACGAACGGATCGGCGCCCGGCGACGGCGCGCGGTAGAACGTGCCAACCATCGGCGAGGTGACAACGTGACCCTGCGGTGCTGCGGCGGCCGGCGTGGCCGGAGCGCCCGCGGGGGCTGCCGGTGCTTCGACAGCGCCGAACGGTGCCGGCTGTGCGAATTGCGGCGCGGCGTATGAGGCGGACGGCTGGACGTAAACAGGCGGCGCATTCTTGACGATGCGGACCTTGCCTTCGCCCTCGGTCACTTCGAGTTCGGAAATACCGGACTCCGAGACGAGGTCGATCAGAGTTTTGAGTTTACGTAGATCCATCAGGTTGCCCCTTTCAATGCGTAGTGTGCCGGCGTGTGCAAAGTCGCAGTAGCCGGCTCAAATTGGACGTGTTTGGATTCAGCCGCGCGACGACCCGGCCGCGAGCCGGTCGAGCGCGAATTCGAGCGCGTACAGATAGCCCTTCCAGCCGAGGCCGCAGATGACGCCCTCAGCCTGGTCGGAGAAATACGAGTGATGCCGGAACGGTTCGCGGCGATGCACGTTCGACAGATGAATCTCGACGAACGGGATGCCGACCCCCGCCAGTGCGTCGCGAATGGCCACGCTCGTGTGCGTGTACGCGGCGGGATTGATCAGGATGAAATCGGTGTTCTCGGTGCGGGCGGCCTGAATGCGGTCGACCAGCGCGCCTTCGTGATTGCTCTGGAATGACGCGAGCTCGACGCCTGTGTCGGCTGCGCGGTCCGCGAGCGCCTGATCGATCTGCGGCAGGGTCACGCGACCGTAGACCTCGGGTTCCCGGGTGCCGAGAAGATTGAGGTTGGGCCCGTGCAGTACCAGCAGTCGCGTCATGGTCGCTTCTTTTTCCGTGGAATTGCGCGCACTTTAGCGCTGATTAGAGAAACTTGTCTAGTTTCGCGCGCGTACGCGGCGACGGCCGGCGCGGGCCGCGGCGCAGCGTTGGGTCCAACTTCACTCAAATTCGGGGATTATCCGCGCATTTTTGCTCGTTCTGCACGGAATCGCATGCCAAAAAGCGCAGCGTGGGAAATGGGAGATTTACAGCGCGTCGAGCGTCTGGCGCAGCGCTGTCGGGTCGATCTGGCCCAATTTTGTCGAGCGGATGTTGCCTTTTGCGTCGATCACGACGGTAAACGGCAAACCGCCCGCATTGTTGCCGAACGCGCGCGCGAGGTCGGCGCCGCCGAAGCCGGTCACGTAGATGGGGTACGCGACCTTGACCTTCTGCAGGAAGGACTGGATGTTCTTTTCCGAGTCGACGCCGAGGCCGACGAACTGGATGCCTTTCTTCGCGTACTCGCGCTGGATCTGCGACAGCGCCGGCATTTCCTCGACGCACGGAGCGCACCACGACGCCCAGAAGTTAACGACGATCGGGTGGCCCTTGAGCAGGCTCAGCGACTGCGGCTTGCCGTCGACGTTCGTGACCGGCGCAGTCCACAGTTGCTGCACAGGACTCGCATGGGCGTCAGGCTGTGAGCCGGCCTGCGCCGCGTACGCGACGTCGGTATCGCGATTGAGCCAGTGATTGGCCACCACGCCGCCGCCCGCGGCAATCAGCGCGACGACCGCGCCCGCCAGCATACGTCTCGTGTTCATCGTGCTCCGGTCTGTCTGATCAATTGGTGAAGGACGGCACTTCGTCGCCGTCGAGCAGCGCCTGCACCGCCGGCAAATTGGCCCGCGCCGTGCGGCCGCGCGCGTCGGCGCGTACCGCTCCACGCAGGTCGTCGGTTTCGTACAGCGCGACGTGGATGCCGACCGGCTCGGCGTTGCGCTCGTTGGCGGGGCGCCACAGAAAGCTCAGCGTTTCAACGTAGCCACGGCCCGCGAAATGGCGCGTTTCCGACACGTCGTACTGGATGTTCGCGTTGAGCATGTAGATCGCGACTTCCTTCGGGTTGTCGCAAAACACCTGCAGATGCACATCCGAATGCTCGCCGGCCGTGCCGCCAAGCACCGCGCCCGTTAGGTACGGATTGAAGGGCGCGAGCCGCTCCATCCAGTCGACCGCGATCATACGCAGCCGCCGCAGCAGCGCCGGCTGGCTGTCGCCCTGGAACAGCGACTGATATTCGCGGATTTCTTCTTCGATCTGATCGTTATCCGGCAGCCATTCGCCGGCAACACGGGTTTCGCCGACGACCTGCCGGGCCGCCTTGCGCTTCGCGCTGGCGTAGTCCAGACCGTCTTCGGCAATCAGGCGTGCAGCCGCGATCGCGATTTCCTCGCGCACGCGCTGTGGATCGAAATGTGATTTGCGGACCATGCTTGCATGATACTCGATCGGGCCTGGCGACGCGGTTCGGCGGCCGGGACGGGCCGCCGCCAGGCGTGGCCCCCAGGGGCAGCGCGCGTCGCGTCGGTTACAATAGGCGTCCTTTACAGACGGTCGTTCCGACCGTCCTGTGGCTCTCTCATCCCTCGCAAGAAACGCCCCCGCGGCACGACAGGCTTATGCATATCCACATCCTCGGCATCTGCGGCACCTTCATGGGCGGACTCGCGGTGCTCGCGCGCAATGCGGGCCACACGGTGACCGGCTGCGACGCCGGCGTCTATCCGCCGATGAGCTCGCAGCTCGAGGCGCAAGGCATCGGTCTGATCGAGGGTTATGACGCGGACCAACTGAACGGCCTGAACGCGGATCTATTCGTGATCGGCAACGTGGTCACGCGCGGCAACCCGCTGATGGAAGCGATTCTGGACCGCGGCCTGCCATACGTGTCCGGTCCGCAGTGGCTCGGCGAGCACGTGCTGAACGGCAAATGGGTGCTGGCCGTGGCCGGCACGCACGGCAAGACCACCACGAGCTCGATGCTGACCTGGCTGCTCGAAGACGCGGGCCTGAACCCCGGCTTCCTGATCGGCGGTGTGCCGCTCAATTTCGGCGTGTCGGCGCGGCTCACCGATTCGAGCTTCTTCGTGATCGAAGCCGACGAATACGACACCGCATTCTTCGATAAACGCTCGAAGTTCGTCCATTACCGCCCGAAAACGGCGGTGCTGAACAATCTCGAATTCGATCACGCCGACATCTTCCCTGATCTTGCCGCGATCGAAACGCAGTTCCATCATCTGATCCGCACGGTGCCGCGCTTGGGCCGCGTCGTCACGAACGGCCGCGAGGACGCGCTCGAGCGCGTACTGACGCGCGGCTGCTGGAGCGAGGTCGAGCGCTTCGGCGTCCAGGGCGGCTGGGAGATCCAGGCGGCGGAGCAAGGCGTGCCCGTCGACGAACGCTTCGCCGTCTATCACAGCGGCGAGCGCGTCGGCGTGGTCGACTGGCAGGTGCAGGGCGAGCATAACCGCATGAACGCGCTCGCCGCGATCGCCGCCGCGCGCCATGTCGGCGTGCCGCCCGCGCAGGCCGCGAAGTCGCTGTCCGGCTTTCGCAACGTGAAGCGCCGCATGGAAGTGCGTGGCAGCGTCGACGTGTGTGACCGTGTACGACGACTTCGCGCATCACCCCACCGCGATCGAGACGACGGTGGCCGGCCTGCGCGCGCGGGTCGGCCGCGACAACACGCGAATCCTTGCGGTGCTGGAACCGCGCTCGAATACGATGAAGCTCGGCGTGATGAAAGCGCAACTGCCGGCGAGCCTCGCCGACGCCGACCTCGTGTTCGGCTACGGCGCGCCGAGCGGGCGCGACGCGCTCGGCTGGAACCTCGGCGAAGCGCTCGCGCCGCTCGACGGCAAGGCGCAGGCGTTCGACAACCTCGAGGCGCTCGTGAAAGCGGTGGTCCACGCGGCGCGCCCCGGCGACCAGATTCTGGTGATGAGCAACGGCGGCTTCGGCGGCGTGCATCAGAAGCTGCTCGACGGTCTTTCGACGCGAGGCGCGTCGTGATTCTGTATCTGCACGGTTTCCGTTCGTCGCCGAATTCGTTCAAGGCGCGCCTGCTCGCGGCGCGTCTCGCCGAGCTGGGCCGCGCCGACGAGTGGTGCTGCCCGATGCTGCCGGTTTCGCCGTTCGAAACCGTGGCGCTCGCCGAATCGCTGGTCGCCGACGCATGCGCGAAGGGCGATGCGCGGCAGGTGACCGTGATCGGCAGTTCGCTCGGCGGCTACTTCGCTACCCATCTGGCCGAGAAGCACGGCTGGCCGGCCGTGCTGCTGAACCCGGCGGTCGTGCCGCAGCGCGACCTGAGCGCGTATCTCGGCGAGCAGCCGTTGTGGCACGGTGGCGGCAGCATCGTCGTCGAGCGGCATCATCTGGATGAGTTGCGCGCGCTCGGCGTGGCGTCGATCACGCGGCCCGAACGCTATTATTTGATGGCAGCCACCGGCGACGAAGTGCTCGACTACCGCGAAATGCTCGCGCACTATCCGGGCACGCGCACCACGCTGATCGAGGGCAGCGACCATGCGATCAGCGAGTTCGCGCAGTATCTCGACGACGTGCTGGCCTTTTGTGACGCCGAACATGTCGAGCCGCCGGCGCCGCGCGCGGCGGCCTGACGGCACGCAAGGGCGGCGGCACTGAACCTTGCCAGGACGTCAATTCGAAAGACACACCGACCGCCACCGCTGGTCGCAAGATTCAACCCGCTGGCACGCGCAGTGCGCGCCGCGGATTCACTATCACGAACAGGTTGCCGTGCCGCGCATGCAGTGATCGATCGCCACAGGGCGTCGGGCGCGACGGCAGACGCAAGTCAGAACGAGAGTATTGAGTGAACGTTTTCTTCGAGGAATCGGGCAATTTCAAGGCCGGCAGCGTGCTGTCGCGCCAGGGCGATGCGTTTCAGGTCGAGTTGCCGGGCGGGCGACGCGCGAAGGTGCGCGCGAAGGATGTGCTGATCGAGTTCGAGAAGCCCACCGCGGCCGAACTGATGCAGCAGGCCGACGCGTTGGCGCAAGAGATCGATCTGGACTTCCTGTGGGAATGCGCGCCGGACGATGAATTCCCGTTCGCGACACTGGGCGCCGAGTACTTCGGCGCGAGCTTTGGCGCAATCGAGCGCGCGGCGCTGGTGCTGCGCATGCACGGCTCGCCGGTATACTTCCGCCGCAAGGGCCGCGGCATGTACCAGCGCGCGCCGCAGGAGCAACTGAAGATGGCGCTCGCGGGCCTCGAGCGCAAGCGTCAGCAGGCGCTCGTGCAGGCGCAGTACGAGGAAGAGCTGAAGGCAGGCCGTCTGCCTGAAGCGTTCGCGGGCGGCAAGGGGCTCGCGCTCTTGACGAAGCCCGACAAGAACACGATCGAGTACAAGGCGCTCGAAGGCGCCGCGGCCGCGCGCGGCATCTCGCAGGCGCGGCTGATGCTCGAATGCGGCGCGATCGCATCGCCTCGCGCGCTGCACGAAGCGAAGTTCCTGTCCGAGTTCTTCCCGCACGGCACCGGCTTCCCGTCCGTCGCGGCCGCGAACGTGCCCGACGATCTGCCGCAGGCGGACGTCGAAGCGTTCTCGATCGACGACATCACCACGACCGAAATCGACGACGCGTTCTCGGTCGAGCATCTGGCCGACGGCCGTGTGCGCATCGGCGTGCACATCGCCGCGCCGGCGCTCGGCATCCAGCGTGGCGACGACGTCGATGCGATTGCGCGCGCGCGTTTGTCGACGGTCTACATGCCCGGCGACAAGATCACGATGCTGCCCGACAGCGTCGTCGACACCTTCACGCTTGCCGAGGGTGGGTATCGGCCGGCGCTGTCGCTGTACGTGATCGTCAATCGCGAGACGCAGGAGATCGTCGCGAGCGAAACGCGAGCCGAGCGCGTGTTCGTGAAGAACAATCTGCGCCACAACACGCTCGACGAAATCGTCACCGAGGAGGCGCTCGCCGAGGGCACCGGCGAGTATCCGCACAAGGACGATATCGCCGTGCTGTGGCCGTTCGCGCAAGCGCTGTTCGAAAAGCGCCAGACCGCGCGCGCCGGCTACGGCCTGCGCCGCGAAGTGCAGCGCAATACCGACTTCAATTTCTACGTCGACGGCGAGCACATCACGATTACGCCGCGCCGGCGCGGCTCGCCGCTCGACACGATCGTCGCCGAGCTGGCGATTCTCGCGAACTCGTCGTGGGGCGGGTTCCTGCACGATCACGGCGTGCCGGGCATCTATCGCACGCAGCGCGCGTTCGGCGCGCCGAGCGGCCCGAAGCGCACGCGCATGCAGACCAACGCCGCGCCGCACGAAGGTCTCGGCGTCACGCAGTACGCGTGGAGCACGTCGCCGCTGCGCCGCTACGTCGACCTCGTGAACCAGTGGCAGCTGATCGCGTGCGTGCAGCATGGCGTGACCGCCAAGCTCGCCGCGCCGTTCAAGCCGAAGGACGCCGATCTGTTCGCGGTCGTGCAAGGCTTCGACGACACCTACACCGCGTACGCCGACTATCAGCGCCGCATGGAGTACTTCTGGTGTCTGCGCTGGCTCACCCAGGAAAACCGCAAGCAGGTGGTCGCATCGGTCGTGAAGGGCGATCTCGTGCGTCTCGAGGAAATTCCGTTGCTGCTACACGTGCCGGGCCTCGGCGTGCATGCGCGCGGCACGCGTTTGCAGATGGAAGTCATGTCGATCGATGAACTGACGATCGAAGCGTCGGTGCGTCTGTTGCACGTGCTCGATGCGCCGACCGTGACGAGCGGCGCCGAAGCCGAAGAAGGCGAGTACGAGGGCGACGAAGAGCTGCTCGACGCATCGGACGACAGCGCCGCAAGCGAAGCGGAGGCCGAGGCGGAAGCCGAAGCCGACGGCGGCAATCCCAACGACAACCCCGGCGCCGACGAATCCGCGGCGACCGGCGACGGCAGCGATGCCCCGAACACCGCCGACAAGGACCAGCACATCACGGAGCCGGGACGATGAGCGGCAACCCGACGCGCGACCGCTACGCGGTCATCGGCAACCCGATCGGGCATAGCAAGTCGCCGTTCATCCACGGCCGCTTCGCCGCGCAAACCGGCGAGCCGGTCGAGTACGGTCATCTGCTCGCGCCGGTCGATGCGTTCGTGCCGCACGTGCGCGCGTTCATCGAAGCGGGCGGACGCGGCCTGAACGTGACGGTGCCGTTCAAGCTCGACGCGCATGCATTCGCGAACACGCTGTCGCCGCGCGCGGCGGCAGCCGGCGCGGTGAACACGCTGCGGGTCGACGCCGACGGCATCTACGGCGACAACACTGATGGCGTCGGGCTCGTGCGCGACATCGAGGTGAATCTCGGCGTGTCGCTGAAGGGCGCGCGCATCCTGCTGCTCGGCGCGGGCGGGGCCGCGCGCGGTGTCGTGCTGCCGATGCTCGAGCGCGCACCGCATACGCTGACGATCGTCAATCGCACGGCGCAGAAGGCCGAAGCGCTGGTCGACCAGTTCGCGCAGGCTGCAAGCGACGCGCACTGCCGTCTGACCGGCGGCAGCGCCCGCGCGATCGAAGCGGGCCAGTACGACGTGATCGTCAACGCGACCGCGGGCAGCCTCGATGCATCGCTACCCGAGTGCGACGATCGCGCATTCGGCAACGGCATGCTCGCCTACGACATGATGTACGGCGCGCATCCGACCATCTTCATGCAGCACGCGGCGAAACTCGGCGCGCGCGGCGCCGACGGACTCGGCATGCTGGTCGAGCAGGCCGCCGAATCGTTCTATGTGTGGCGCGGCGTGCGTCCGGACAGTGCGCCGGTGCTCGCCGAATTGCGCGCGCTGCTGACGGCGCCGTCGCCCGCGTAATGTCGGCGCGCGGATAGCACGCACTATGACAGCGACGCGGCGCGCCAGCGGTTCGCGCGGTCAGCCCGGCCCGCTGCGCTGGCTCGCCTGGTTGACCGCGGTCGTGGCCATCGCCTGGATCGCGACGCAGGCGTACTACTTCGCGCAGATCGCAATCTGGAACGTCGTCAATCCGCGCTCGACCGCGTTCATGCGCTCGGATGCATGGCGTCTGTCGCAGGACCGGCCGGATCTGTCGGTGCAGCGAACATGGGTGCCGTACGATCAGATTTCGCGCAACCTGAAGCGCGCGATCATCGCGTCCGAAGACGCGAACTTCGTCAACAACAAAGGCTACGAAACCGACGCGATCCTGCAGGCGTGGGAGCGCAACAAGGCGCAAGGCCGGATCGTGCGCGGCGGCTCGACGATCTCGCAGCAGCTTGCGCGCAACCTGTTTCTGTCGCGCGAGAAAAGCTATATCCGCAAGGGCCAGGAGCTGATCATCACGTGGATGCTCGAAACGCTGATGGACAAGCAGCGCATCTTCGAGATCTATCTGAACTCGGTCGAATGGGGCAACGGCGTGTACGGCGCCGAGGCGGCCGCGCAATACTACTTCAAGACCTCGGCGAGTAAGCTCACGGCCGCGCAGTCCGCGCGGCTCGCGGTGATGCTGCCGCGCCCCAGGTATTTCGATGAACACAGGAATTCGGCGTATCTCACGCAACGCGCGCGCGTGATTGCGCGGCGGATGGGCGCGGCTGAGTTGCCGGATTGAAAGAGCCCTCGATCCCGTTGTCCTGCTTCGAAGCCCGCCTCGCGCGGGCTTTTTTGCGTCAACAGACCGCGACCGCGACAGTTCGCTAAACACTCGATCGTCCACTAAAATCTCACTATATGGACTCAACATTCACATATTGGTGATTCTCAAAAGTCGCCCTACAATCCAAGCCAACATGCATCGCGAGTCGGCGCCCCAGCGCGCCAAAACAGCGAACAGCGACAGAAAAAAACCGGAGACGAGACCGATCATGTCTGGTAGCCAACCACAGCAGCCGCGCGAGCGCGGCGCCGCACGCATTCCCGCCCTGTTCTCCGGCCCCGCGCGCTAAGCGCAGAAACCATCCGAAAGCGAATCGCCATGAACAAAGCGATGCCCACTCACGCCGCGAGCGCCGCCGAGGCCGCGCAGGGGTCGAACGGCGGACCGAACAGCGCGTCGAATCCCGCGCCCAATTCGGCGCCGCGCGAGGCTTCAGCCGTCACCGCCAATGTCGCCGCCAGTGCGTCCGCTACCGCGAGGGCGTCGCGCCCCGTGGCGCGCGCGGCGACCGTCGACGGACTCGGGCTGCCGGTCACGCTGCTGGAAATCACGCCGCAGCAGGCCGGCACGCAGACACTGTTGCGCGGCCTGGCGATTCTCGAAGCGGCCGCGGCCGGCGTGCGCGACCTGCGCAGCTTCGGCGCCGCACTCGGCACGACCCGCAGCACCACGCACCGGCTCGTCAGCAGCCTCGTGCAGGCGCGCTATCTGCGCCAGGTGCAGGGCGGCTATCTGCTCGGGCCGAAGCTGATCGAGCTCGGCACGATCGCGCTCGAACAGATGCCGCTGACGGCCGTCGCGCGTCCGCACCTCGAGTCGCTGGCCGAGCAGACGCTCGACACGATCCACCTCGGCGTGCGCGACGGCGACGACGTGCTGTACATCGACAAGATCCCCGGCACGCGCGGCCTCGAAATGCGCTCGCGCGTCGGTCATCGGATGCCACTCGCGTCGACCGGCATCGGCAAGGCGATGATGCTCGACCTCGCGCCGGACGCATGGCAGTCGCTGTTCGACGCGTCGCGCCGCGCGCTCGCGGGCGTCAGCTTCAAGCCCGACAACCGCCCCGACGCGCCGACCTTCCTGCAGCGCATGACGAACTACGCGGCCGGCGGCTACACGTTCGATCTCGAAGAGAACGAAGCGGCGATCCGTTGCGTCGCGGCGCCGGTGCGCGATGCGTCGGGCGCGATCGTCGCGGCGTTGTCGGTGGCGAGCACGATTCCCTATATGTCGCTCGAACGGATGGACGAGCTGATTCCGGTCGTGCAGCGCGAGGCGCGCGCGATATCGGAAGAACTCGGTTGGCGCGCACCGCAACCCGCCACGCGCAGGATCAAGCGATGAAACAAGCGGGCACCGCCACGCTGGCGGATCACCGGGCGGCCGCCGCGCCCGACACAGGCGTGAAGCCGGACGCGACCGCCGCCGTCGATTTCACGTACGCCGCGTTGATCGCGCTCGACTGGGGCACGACGTCGCTACGCGCCTATCTGTTCGACGCGCACGGTCGCGTGCTGGCGACGCGCGCATCGACGGCCGGCATCATGAATCTGCCGCGTAGCGCGGCCGAGGGCGGTTTCGACGCCGCGTTCGACGACGCCTGCGGCGCATGGCTCGACCATGCGCGCGACGTGCCGGTGATCGCGGCGGGGATGGTCGGCAGCGCGCAGGGCTGGCTCGAAGCGCCGTACGTCGAGACACCCGCGAACGCCGATGCGCTGGTGGCCGGTATCGTCCGCGTGCAGACCGCGCGCGGCGCGACGCTGCATATCGTGCCGGGCGTGCTGCAACGCGGCGAGCTGCCGAACGTGATGCGCGGCGAGGAGACGCAGATTTTCGGCGCGCTCAGCGCGGACGCGGACGGCGCGCACGACGCGAACCCGGGCGACAGCAACGCCCGCTCGCTGATCGGTCTGCCCGGCACGCACGCGAAATGGGCGGTCGTGCAGGCGGAGCGCATCGAGCGCTTTCATACGTTCATGACCGGCGAGGTGTTCGCCGCGCTGCGCGAGCACACCATTCTCGGCCGCACGATGATCACGCCCGATCGCCCGGATACCGAAGCATTTCTGCGCGGCGTGAACATCGCGCGCGAGAAGGGCCAGGCAGGCGTGCTCGCGACCGTGTTCAGCACGCGCACGCTCGGCTTGACCGGCGCGCTGTCGAGCGAGGCACAGCCCGACTATCTGTCGGGTCTGCTGATCGGGCACGAACTCGCCGGCCTCGAAGCGGTACTCGCGCAGCAAGACAGCTCGCTCGCGCAGCAGAGTCTGCGGCTGATCGGCAACGACGCGCTGTGCGAGCGCTACCGCCTCGCGCTCGCGCAATTCGGCTGTCTGCGCGCGGAGCCGGTCAGGCATGCAACCGAACGCGGCCTGTGGCACGTCGCCGTCGAAGCGGGGCTCGTCCGGCCGTCCGCCCAGGCGGTGCGCGCAGGCTGACCGGCCGCAGCGCCCTTTACGACGCCCACGAAACAAGGAACCGACATGCAACCACACCTCAATCTGCCCGCACCGTACATGCCGCACGCGGGTCTGATCGCCGCGTTCGAAGCCTGTCCGCTGATCGCGATCCTGCGCGGCGTCACGCCCGCCGACGCGGCCGATCACGGTCAGGCCCTGTACGAAGCCGGTTTTCGCATCGTCGAGGTACCGCTCAATTCGCCGCAGCCGTTCGACAGCATCTCGGCGATCCGCAAGGTGCTGCCGGCCGACGCGATCGTCGGCGCGGGCACGGTGCTGCATCCGCTGTTCGTGGACGACGTGAAGGCCGCAGGCGGCGAACTCATCGTGATGCCGCACAGCGATCCGGAAGTCGTGATCGCCGCGAAGGCGCGGGGCCTCGCCTGCGCGCCCGGCGTCGCGACGCCGACCGAGGCATTCATCGCGCTGAAGAACGGCGCGGACGTGCTGAAGATGTTCCCCGCCGAGCAGCTCGGCTGCCAGGTCGTCAAGGCATGGCGCGCGGTGATCGCGGCGCAGGTGCCGCTCGTGCCGGTCGGCGGCGTCACGCCGGACAACATGGGGCCGTTCCTGAGCGCCGGCGCGAACGGTTTCGGCCTCGGCTCGGCGCTGTACAAGCCGGGCCAGAGCGCGGCGGTGACCGCGTCGCATGCGAAGGCGTTCATCAACGGTCTGCGGATCGCCCGCGCGGGCGTGAAGAAATGAACCGGCTCGCCGGCAAAGCCGCTCTCGTGACCGGCGCTGGGCGTGGCATCGGCGCGGCGATCGCGCTGGCGTTCGCGCGCGAGGGCGCGGCGGTCGTGCTGGCGGAACTCGACCTCGACCTGGCGCAGCGTACGGCCGCGCAGATCGAGGCAGACGTTGGCGCCGGCGCGCGCGTGCTCGCGGTGCAGACCGACGTGACGCAACCCGCGTCGGTGCAGCACGCGGTCAGCGAAGGCGAACGCGCGTTCGGCGCGCTCGACATCCTCGTCAACAACGCGGGCATCAACGTGTTCTGCGATCCGCTGACGATGACCGACGCCGACTGGCGGCGCTGCTTCGCAGTCGATCTCGACGGCGTGTGGAACGGCTGTCGCGCGGTGCTGCCGGGCATGGTCGAGCGTGGCGCGGGCAGCATCGTGAACATCGCGTCGACGCACGCGTTCAAGATCATTCCGGGCTGCTTTCCGTACCCGGTCGCCAAGCACGGCGTGATTGGCCTGACGCGCGCGCTCGGCATCGAGTACGCGCCGCGCAACGTGCGCGTGAACGCGATCGCGCCGGGCTACATCGAGACGCAGCTGACGCAAGACTGGTGGAACGAGCAGTCCGATCCGGCCGCCGCGAAGCAGGCGACACTCGATCTGCAGCCGATGAAGCGCATCGGGCGCCCGGAGGAGGTGGCGATGACCGCGGTGTTCCTCGCGTCGGACGAGGCGCCGTTCATCAACGCGAGCTGCATTACCGTCGATGGCGGACGCTCGGCGCTGTATCACGACTGAATTCGCATCGCGAACAGATGCACAGAACACCGGACGACGCGCTGGCCGCGTGTGTCAGACCGGTACAAGAAGACGCGGCCAATTACCTTCTCGTTATCAATTAGTCAGGAGACACGCATTATGAAACGCAGAATTTTCCTCACGCTGGCAGCGGCGGCGGCGGGTGTGCTCTTCAACGCACCGGTCGTACAGGCCGCCGATTCGGTCAAGATCGGCTTCCTCGTGAAGCAGCCGGAAGAACCGTGGTTCCAGGACGAATGGAAGTTCGCCGAGATGGCCGCCAAGCAGAAGGGCTTCACGCTCGTGAAGATCGGCGCGCCGTCGGGCGAGAAGGTGATGAGCGCGATCGATAACCTCGCCGCGCAGAAGGCACAGGGCTTCGTGATCTGCACACCCGACGTCAAGCTCGGGCCGGGCATCGTCGCCAAGGCGAAGGCCGACGGCCTGAAGATGATGACGGTCGACGACCGCCTCGTCGACGGCGCGGGCAAGCCGATCGAAGCGGTGCCGCACATGGGCATCTCGGCGTATAACATCGGCAAGCAGGTCGGCGACGGTATCGCGGCTGAAATCAAGAAACGCGGCTGGGACATGAAGGACGTCGGCGCGATCGACGTGACCTACGAGCAGTTGCCGACCGCGCATGACCGCACCACGGGCGCCACCGACGCGCTGGTCGCCGCGGGCTTCCCGAAAGCGAACATCGTCACCGCGCCGCAGGCGAAGACCGACACGGAAAACGCGTTCAACGCCGCCAACATCGCGCTGACGAAGAACCCGCAGTTCAAGCACTGGGTCGCTTACGCGCTGAACGACGAAGGCGTGCTCGGCGCGGTGCGCGCGGCCGAAGGCCGCGGCTTCAAGGCCGACAACATGATCGGCATCGGCATCGGCGGTTCGGAGTCCGCGATGAACGAGTTCAAGAAGCCGCAGCCGACGGGCTTCTTCGGCACAGTGATCATCAGCCCGAAGCGCCACGGCGAGGAAACCTCGGAACTGATGTACACGTGGATCACGCAGGGCAAGGAACCGCCGCTGCTGACGCTGACGACCGGCATGCTGGCGACGCGCGACAACGTCGGCGAAGTGCGCGAGAAGATGGGCCTCGCGTCGAAGTAGTCGCAAGACTTGCGGTGGTATGAAGTACACCGCCGGCGCGTCGCTTTCCCTGCATATCGCAGCAGACGGCGCGCCGGCGGCGAGAGAAGATCTGCGGTAGACAGACGGACCGCGCGCGATACGCGTACGGTCAACATGACGCAGCAATATCTTGCATGGGACCGGAGTAAGCGCTAAAGCGCTAACTCCGGTCGACAAGGAGGCGAAGTGTCAGCGACGCTACGTTTTGACAATATCGGCAAGGTTTTTCCAGGCGTGCGTGCGCTCGACGGTGTGTCCTTCGACGTCAACGTCGGCCAGGTGCACGGCCTGATGGGCGAAAACGGCGCGGGAAAATCGACGCTGCTGAAAATTCTCGGCGGCGAGTATCAGCCCGATTCGGGCCGCATGATGATCGACGGCAACGAGGTGCGCTTTCCGAGCGCGGCCGCGTCGATCGGTGCCGGCATCGCGGTGATTCACCAGGAACTGCAGTACGTACCCGACCTCACGGTCGCGGAAAATCTGCTGCTCGGTCAGCTGCCCAATGCGCTCGGCTGGGTCAACAAGCGCGAGGCGAAGCGCTTCGTGCGCGAACGCCTCGAAGCGATGGGCGTCGCGCTCGATCCGAACGCGAAGCTGCGCAAGCTGTCGATCGCGCAGCGGCAGATGGTCGAAATCTGCAAGGCGCTGATGCGCAACGCGCGCGTGATCGCGCTCGACGAGCCGACCAGCTCGCTGTCGCACCGCGAGACCGAGGTGCTGTTCAAGCTGGTGCGCGATTTGCGCGCCGACAACCGCGCGATGATTTACATCTCGCATCGGATGGACGAGATCTACGAGCTGTGCGACGCGTGCACGATCTTCCGCGACGGCCGCAAGGTCGCGTCGCATCCCACGCTAGAAGGCGTGTCGCGCGACACGATCGTCAGCGAGATGGTCGGGCGCGAAATTTCGGACATCTATAGCTATTCGGCGCGGCCGCTCGGCGAAGTGCGTTTCGCGGCGAAGGCGATCGAAGGTCATCCGCTCGCGCAGCCGGCGAGCTTCGAGGTGCGGCGCGGCGAGATCGTCGGCTTCTTCGGACTCGTCGGCGCGGGCCGCAGCGAGCTGATGCATCTGGTGTATGGCGCCGAGCATCGCAAGGGCGGTGAACTCGTGCTCGACGGCAAGCCGAT
This sequence comes from Paraburkholderia lebeckiae, assembly GCF_050436225.1. NCBI lineage: Bacteria > Pseudomonadati > Pseudomonadota > Betaproteobacteria > Burkholderiales > Burkholderiaceae > Paraburkholderia > Paraburkholderia lebeckiae. Next base: position 93,773 of record NZ_JBNDLU010000002.1, read on the forward strand.
CAAGGTGCGCAGCGCGGGCGAGGCCATTAAACACGGCATCGTGCTGTGCCCCGAGGATCGCAAGGAAGAGGGCATCGTCGCGATGGCGAGTGTCGCGGAGAACATCAACATCAGCTGCCGCCGTCATTATTTGCGCGCGGGCGTGTTTCTCGATCGCAAGAAGGAGGCGCAGACGGCGGACCGTTTCATCAAGCTGCTGAAGATCAAGACGCCGCATCGGCGGCAGAAGATCCGCTTCCTGTCGGGCGGCAATCAGCAGAAGGCGATTCTGTCGCGCTGGCTCGCCGAGCCCGATCTGAAAGTCGTGATTCTCGACGAACCGACTCGCGGCATCGACGTCGGCGCGAAGCACGAGATCTACAACGTCATCTATCAGCTCGCGGAGCGCGGCTGCGCGATCGTGATGATTTCGTCGGAATTGCCCGAAGTGCTCGGCGTTTCCGACCGGATTGTCGTGATGCGCCAGGGCCGCATTTCCGGCGAGCTGGCGCGCAAGGACGCGACCGAGCAGTCGGTGTTGAGCCTCGCGCTGCCGCAAAGCTCGACCGCTCTGCCTGAAAACGCGAACGCCAACGCCGCCAACCAGAGCGCGTCGCGCGCGGCCTGAACCTTATCCGGACGCGAGTCCGCAACCCGTGGGGAACGGGGAGGAGTATTGAACATGCAAGCAAGAGAAAACCTCGCGCAGCAGGCCGCCAAGAGCGCGGCCGACGCGCTGATTCCGCAGACGGGCGACAAGGCCAAGTGGTGGCAGCAGATCACGGAGTACAGCCTGATCGTGATCTTCATCGTGATGTTCGCCACGATGTCGCTGACCGTCGATCATTTCTTCTCGATCGAGAACATGCTCGGCCTCGCGCTGTCGATCTCGCAGATCGGCATGGTCGCGTGCACGATGATGTTCTGTCTCGCGTCGCGCGACTTCGACCTGTCGGTCGGCTCGACCGTCGCGTTCGCCGGCGTGCTGTGCGCGATGGTGCTCAACGCGACCAACAGCACGGTCATCGCCATCGTCGCGGCGGTCGCGGCGGGCGCGGTGATCGGCTTCGTCAACGGCGCGGTGATCGCTTATCTGCGCATCAACGCGCTGATCACGACGCTCGCGACGATGGAAATCGTCCGTGGCCTCGGCTTCATCGTGTCGCATGGGCAGGCGGTCGGCGTGTCGTCGGATACGTTCATCGCGCTCGGCGGCCTGACGTTCTTCGGCGTGTCGCTGCCGATCTGGGTCACGCTGATCTGCTTCATCGTGTTCGGCGTGATGCTTAACCAGACCGTGTACGGCCGCAATACGCTGGCGATCGGCGGTAATCCTGAAGCGTCGCGGCTCGCCGGTATCAATGTGGAGCGCACGCGCGTCTTCATCTTCCTGATTCAGGGCGCGGTCACCGCGCTCGCCGGCGTGATTCTCGCGTCGCGTATCACGTCGGGTCAGCCGAACGCCGCCGAAGGCTTCGAGCTGAACGTGATCTCCGCGTGCGTGCTCGGCGGCGTGTCGCTGCTGGGCGGCCGCGCGACGATCTCCGGCGTCGTGATCGGCGTGCTGATCATGGGTACGGTCGAGAACGTGATGAACCTGCTGAACATCGACGCGTTCTATCAGTACCTGGTGCGCGGCGCGATCCTGCTCGCGGCCGTGTTGCTCGACCAGTTGAAGAACCGCGGCTCGCGCGATTGAGTCGCTTTCACCCCATCCCAAGCACATCCAAGCTCATAAAGGAATCGAACGATGTCGTCTCCGGCCAATGCAAACGCCAGCCTCGCTGACACCGCGTACGCGCGCTATCCGAGCCTCGTCGACCGTACGGTGCTGATCACGGGCGGCGCGACCGGCATCGGCGCATCGTTCGTCGAGCACTTCGCGGCGCAGGGCGCGCGCGTCGCGTTCTTCGATATCGACGCGAGCGCGGGCGAAGCGCTCGCCGACCAGCTCGGCGATTCGAAGCACAAGCCGCTGTTTCTGGCCTGCGATCTGACCGACGTCGACGCGCTGCAAAAAGCGATCGCCGACGTGAAGGCCGCGCTGGGTCCGATCCAGGTGCTCATCAACAACGCTGCGAACGACAAGCGCCATCAGATCGGCGACGTGACGCGCGAGTCGTTCGACGCGGGCATCGCCGTGAACATCCGCCATCAGTTCTTCGCGGCGCAGGCCGTGATGGAGGACATGAAGGCCGCGCGTAGCGGCTCGATCATCAACCTCGGCTCGATCAGTTGGATGCTGAAGAACGGCGGCTATCCGGTGTACGTGATGTCGAAGTCGGCGGTGCAGGGGTTGACGCGCGGACTCGCGCGCGACCTCGGCCACTTCAATATCCGCGTCAACACGCTGGTGCCGGGCTGGGTGATGACCGAGAAGCAGTTGCGCCTGTGGCTCGACGACAACGGCCGCCGCCAGATCAAGGAAGGCCAGTGCATCGACGCCGAGCTGATGCCGGCCGACCTCGCGCGCATGGCGCTGTTCCTCGCCGCCGACGACAGCCGCATGATCACCGCGCAGGACATCGTCGTCGACGGAGGCTGGGCGTGAGCGTCAGCCCGCGCGTGCAGCGGGCCACGCTGCTGCTCGATGCGCAGTGCGAGCTCGGCGAAAGCGCGACCTGGTGCGCGAGGAGCGGCCGCTTCTACTGGACCGACATCGAAGGCGCGCGGCTGTGGCGCTACGATCCGGCCGACGGCCGCAGCGATTCGTTCGACATGCCGGAGCGGCTCGCCACTTTCGCGCTGTGCGAAAACCCGCGCTACGTGCTGCTCGGGCTCGCATCGCACCTCGCGTTTTTCGATCTGCAGACAGGCAGCACACAGCGCATCGTCGACGTCGAGCCCGGTATGAATACACGCGTCAACGACGGCCGCTGCGATCGGCAAGGGCGCTTCGTGTTCGGCACCAAGGACGAAAGCGGGCAACGGCAGACGGTCGCCGGCTTTTACCGGTTGAATCACGATCTGTCGCTCGAACGTTTACCGTTGCCAGCGCCGGCGATTTCGAACAGCATCGCATTCAGTCCCGACGGCGCGACGATGTACTACTGCGATTCGCCGACGCGTGAGATCCGCGCGTGCGACTATCGCGCGGACGGCGGCATCGCGAACGATCGCCTGTTCACTCGCCTGACCGATGCGAACGGCATCCCCGACGGCTCGACCGTCGACAGCGACGGCGGCCTGTGGAATGCGCAATGGGGCGGCGCGCGCGTGGTGCGTTACGGTCCCGATGGCGTGGAAACCGAGCGCATCGACGTGCCGACCACGCAGCCGAGCTGCGTCGCGATCGGCGGTGCCGCGCTCGGCCAGGCCACGGGCAGCGCTAAGGGCGAGACGGCGCTCGACACGCTGTACATCACGAGCGCCTACGCCGAGCTCGATGCGACGGCGCGCGCGGCCGATACGCTCGCGGGTGACCTGTTCGTCGCGACGCTCGCGCGGCGCGGTGTTGCGGAGCCGCTGTTCCAGGGCGCGCCTATCTAGCGCAGAATGACGCAGCCCCGGCCGCACGCCGGGGCCGCGATCCTGAAGGTGAAGCAGAAGTCGATGTGGCAGTTTCGGTCCGCGAGCAATACGCCCGCGACCGGCCGGCAACGAATCGGCAGCACGCAGTTCGGACTCGAGGCGAATTGGTCACAAAAAGTCGCCCGCAACTCCCGTCAACCCTGACGGCAACGTCCCCCGCCTCTCGATGGAGCCAGATATGACTGTTGCGAATCTCGTTTCAGCCTCATCCCCAACCTCTCAAACGCGACGCTCGCGACTCGCGGCGGCGGCCAATCCCGTGCTGGCGGGCCCGAGCACGTCGGCGGTGGCGCTCGGCGAAGGCAGCGCCGGCGATGTCGCGTGCATTACGCTCGCCAACTCGCAATTGCGTCTCGATGTCGCGCCGACGCTCGGCGGCGGCGTGACCCGCTTCGACTGGCGCGACGACGGCGCGCTGACGCCGATCTTCCGGCGCTGCAGTCACGTCGGTGTCGATACGCAACCGAACCAGCTGGCCTGCTATCCGCTCTTGCCGTACTCGAACCGCATCGGCGGCGGCCATTTCAGCGTGGCCGGGCGGCGCGTCGAGGTACCGCGCAACCGCGCCGACGAGCCGCTGCCGATTCACGGCGACGGCTGGCTCGCGCAATGGCAGGTGCTCGACGCGGGCCGCGAGCACGTGCGTCTCGCGCTCGACCGCAGCGACGGCAAGCCGTACGCGTTCCGCGCGACACAAACCTACACGCTGGACGGCCCGACGCTGGTCGTCTCGCTCGAGATCGAAAACGCTGGCCGCGAGACGCTGCCGTTCGGGCTCGGCGTGCATCCGTTCTTCGTGCGCGACGCGGACACCGAGCTGTCGGCGGCGGCCGGCGGCCTGTGGCTCTCGGGCGACGACTGGCTGCCGGTGCGCCACGTGCCGGCGCCCCCCGCGTGGCAGTTCGGCGTCGCGTATCCGCTGCCGGAGACGATCGTCAATCACGCGTTCACCGGCTGGAGCGGTCAGGCGGCAGTGGTATGGCCGAAGCGCCGTCTGTCGCTGAACATCGCCGCCGACACCGACTATTACGTGCTGTACACGCCGCCCGGCGAAGACTTCTTCTGCTTCGAACCGGTCGATCATCCGATCAATGCGATGAACCTGGCGGGCGGCGCGAGCGAAAACGGCATGACGCTGCTCAAGCGCGGCGAGCAGTTGACGCGCACGTTCCGCTTCACGGTCGAGCGGACTGGACTGCGCTCGATGCCGGGCGGGCGTGGCGCGAGGCGCAGGCCGTAGCCGCAGCCGCAGCCGCAGCCGCCGGGCCGGCGAACGTCCGAACGTGCGCCTGGCGCTGCTATCGCCAATGAGGCGCGGGCCGCGCGGTAATCGCCATCGACGGATGGCGATCGTGGGACAGGTAAAATATGCGCCTCCTCCGATTACCGGCTCGCCGCGAGACTCACCATGTCCAATTTCATCCAGACACTCAACGACGCCTGGCAGCGCACGAACTCGCTGCTGTGCGTTGGCCTCGATCCCGAGCCCAGCAAGTTTCCCGGCGCGCTCGTGGGCTGCGCCGACGCGATCTTCGAGTTCTGCCGCACGATCGTCGATGCAACCGCGCCGTACGCGTCGTCGTTCAAGCCGCAGATCGCCTACTTCGCCGCGCATCGCGCCGAAGAGCAGCTCGAGCAGTTGATCGCCCACATTCACGCGAACCATCCGGGCCTGCCGGTGATTCTCGACGCCAAGCGCGGCGATATCGGCAGCACGGCCGAGCAATACGCACGCGAGGCCTTCGAGCGCTACCAGGCCGACGCGGTGACGGTCAATCCGTACATGGGTTTCGATTCGATCGAGCCGTATCTCGAGCACGCAGGCAAGGGAGTGATCGTGCTGTGTCGCACGTCGAACGCGGGGGGCTCGGATCTGCAGTTTCTCGAGACAAGCGGGCGGCCGTTATACCAGGTCGTCGCGCAACTGGCCGCGCAGAAGTGGAATGCGAGTGGCCAGCTCGGGCTCGTGGTCGGCGCGACGTTTCCGAAGGAAATCGAAGTGGTGCGGGGGATCGTCGGCGACATGCCGCTGCTGATTCCGGGTATCGGCGCGCAAGGCGGTGACGTGCAGGCCACCGTGAGCGCTGGCCGAACCGCGAACGGCACCGGCATGCTGATCAACTCTTCGCGCGCGATCATCTACGCGGGCAAGGGCGACGATTTCGCACCGGCGGCCGCGCAGGCCGCGAAGGACACGCGCGACCGGATCAACGCGTTTCGTTGAACCGGCGGGCGACCCCGCGGCGGGCGATCCCGCGGCGGGCGATCCCGCAACGGCCGGCACGGCGCGTCAGCGCGCCGGTGCGAGCCGCCCGATCAACCCCGCATGCCGCGGATGCCGCGCCTTCAGCGCGTCCACCTCCGCGAGTTCGAACTCGCTGAATTCGAAACCCGGCGCGACCGTGCAGCCGACCAGTGCGAACGAATTCGGATCGGCGCACTCGGCCGCGAACCACAAGCCGGCCGGCACGACGGCTTGACAGACCGTATCGGGATGCGTGAGCGGATTGCCGAGCCGGTGCGTGACGAGCGCACCGCCGGCATCGCTTTCATCGAGCACGTGGACCAGCAGCGGCTCGCCGGCATAGAAATGCCAGACTTCATCGGAACGGATCCGATGCCACGCCGAATGCGCGCCGTCGCACAGCAAGTAATGGATCGCAGTCGACGCCGCAAGGGTGTTCCCAACCCCGTTCGGTTCGCCGGCGCGCAGCACACGCGCGGCCGAGCGGTAGGTCTCCGCGAAAAAGCCGCCTTCAGGATGGGGCTTCAGATCGAAGCGGCGGATCAGTTCGTCTGCGATCGCGCGCGAATCCAGCATTGTCCGCCTCCTCAGCGATAGTTAGCCGCCGCTCAATGCTCGCGTTCGTCGAGTAGCGCCAGCAGGCCGCGCAGCGCGTGCGCCACGGCCTGCACGCGGATCTGGTCGCGGTCGCCCTTGAAAATCTTCGTTTCCACCGACGTATGCAGCCGGTTGCTCCAACCGAACGACACCATGCCGACCGGCTTGGTTTCCGTGCCGCCGCCGGGGCCGGCGACGCCGGTGATCGACAGCGATACCTGCGCTCGGCTGTTGCGCAACGCGCCTTCGGCCATCGCTCGTGCGACCGGCTCGCTGACCGCGCCGTGCTTTTCGATCAGGTCGGCCGGCACACCGATCATTTCGCTCTTCGCCTGGTTCGAATACGTGACGAAGCCGCGTTCGAACCAGCCGCTGCTGCCGGAGATGTCGGTGATCGCGGTCGCGACCATGCCGCCCGTGCAGGACTCGGCGGTCACGAGCATCAGGCGCTCGTCGCGCAGACGGTTGCTCACGCGGATCGCAAGCTGGTGAACGACGGAATCGGTAGGCATGGCGTCAGTCAATCCGGAAAACGAAGCCGGCCGTGAGGCGCGGCGAACGGCAAGGGCCGGGGGTGACCAAAAGAGTCGAACGGTACTCGAACGGTGAACAGGCAGCGCTCAAACCGACATCCGCCACAGCGCAATCACGAGCAACGTAAAGAATGCGGCGATCAGGTCATCGAACATGATGCCAAAGCCACCTTTCAGCCGGCGGTCGAAGTAGCCGATCGGCGGCGGCTTCACCATGTCGAAGAAGCGGAAGATCAGGAACGCCCACACCTGGCCGGTGAGCGTGGCAGGTGTGACGATCAGCAGCACGAGCCAGAACGCGACGATTTCGTCCCACACGACCGCCGACGGATCCTCGACGCCGAGCCGCTTGGCGGTAAAGCCGCACAACGCGATGCCGCCGAGAAAGCCGACGCCGATCAGCACGCCCCATTCGATAACTGTCAGATAGCGACTCAGCACCGCGAACGAGGCCCACCCGAGCAGCGTGCCGATCGTGCCCGGTGCGACGGGCGACAGCCCGCTGCCGAAGCCGAGCGACACAAGGTGGACTGGATGCGACCGCATGAAGCGCGCGGTGGCGCGGCGCGGCTGAGCAGGCTTCGGCGCGCGCGGTCCAGGCGCCTGGGGCGGCTTACCGCCGAGGAAGTCGTCGGCGGGGCCGAGCGGGGGGTCATTCTGCATGAAAGTGATCGAAACCTTGCAACGTCAGAGTGAGCGGCGCGCCGCTGGCGTTGCGCCACGCGATGGCCGGGCGGTCGGTGGTCGCCTCCAGTGCGCTTATTGTACCGATGCGGGTGACCGGCACAGCGGCCTTCTGCGCGGCGGCCTCGACCGCGGCGCGCGCGGCGGTGGGCGCGGTGAAGCACAGCTCGTAGTCGTCGCCGCCGGCGAGCGTGCAGCGCTGCTGGACGTCAGGCGGCAGGCGGCGTAGCGCGGCCGAGCGCGGCACCGCATCGACGTCGACGCTCGCGCCCACCGACGAGCGTTCGAGGATGTGCCGCAGATCGCCGGCGAGTCCGTCCGACAGGTCGAGCGCCGCGTGTGCGATGCCGCGCAGCGCGAGGCCGAGCGCGATGCGCGGCTCGGGGCGTTCGAGCGCCAGGCGGAACGTCGCGGCGTCATTCGGGGCGGCGGACCATTCGCCGCGCTGCGCGCCGAGGCCGGCGCGCGCGTCGCCGAGAGTGCCGGAGATCCAGATGTCATCGCCGGGTTGCGCGGCATCGCGGCGCAAGGCTGTTCGTGGCGGCACGCTGCCGAATACCGTAATGCACAGATTGAGCGGCCCGCTCGTCGTATCGCCGCCGATCAGCTCGCAACCGTAGCGCTCGGCGAGCGCGAACAGGCCTTCGCTGAAACCGGAAAGCCAGGCTTCGTCGGCTTTCGGCAGCGAGAAGGCCAGCGTGAACGCCCGTGGCTGCGCGCCCATTGCGGCGAGGTCCGACAGATTGACGGCAAGCGCCTTGTGACCGAGCGCCTCGGGATCGATATCGGCGAAGAAGTGACGGCCTTCGACCAGCATGTCCGTCGATATCGCCAGCATTTCGCCGGCAGGCGGCGCCAGCAACGCGCAATCGTCGCCGATGCCGAGCGTGCCGCCTTCGGCATGGGAGGGCCGCACGGCGGCGGCGCGGCAGGCAAAGAAACGGTCGATCAGCGAAAACTCGGAAAGCATGATGGCGGACGATGAGCGGAGAACGGATTGGAGAAATAGCGCGGATCAGGCCGATTGAGCGTGATGCCCCGTTGCAAGCGCCGGACCATCCGGACAACGGGCAACGCGCGCTTTCACGCTGTTTCAGTCGCGGCTGTTGTACCCGTATTGAAGGAATTGCGTAGGCGATTGGGGCTACAATGCCGTCGAACGTCTATTCTAATCTGCCCTCCGAAGCCCGCCTTATGTCGAATCCCGTCAATACCAAACTCCGCGAAGCAGCTCTCGATTACCACGAGTTCCCGACTCCCGGCAAAATCGCGATCGCCCCGACCAAACAGATGATCAACCAGCGCGACCTCGCGCTGGCGTATTCGCCTGGCGTCGCGTTCGCGTGCGAGGAAATCGTCGAGAACCCGCTGAACGCCGCGCGCTTCACCGCGCGCAGCAACCTCGTTGGCGTCGTCACGAACGGCACCGCGGTGCTGGGCCTCGGCAACATCGGGCCGCTCGCGTCGAAGCCGGTCATGGAAGGCAAGGCCGTCCTGTTCAAGAAGTTCGCCGGCATCGACGTGTTCGATATCGAGATCAACGAGACCGATCCGCACAAGCTGGTCGAGGTGATCGCCGCGCTAGAACCGACCTTCGGCGGCATCAACCTCGAAGACATCAAGGCGCCGGACTGCTTCATCGTCGAACGCGAATGCCGCAAGCGCATGAAGATTCCGGTCTTCCACGACGACCAGCACGGCACCGCGATCGTCGTCGCGGCGGCGGTCACCAACGGCCTGAAGGTCGTCGGCAAGGACATCAAGGAAGTCAAGCTGGTCTCGTCGGGCGCGGGCGCGGCGGCGCTCGCGTGTCTGGACCTGCTGGTCGACATCGGCCTGCCGCTCGAAAACATCACCGTGACCGACCTCGCGGGCGTCGTGTACAAGGGCCGTACCGAACTGATGGACCCGGACAAGGAGCGTTTCGCGCGTGAAACCGGCGCGCGCTCGCTTGCCGAGGTGATCGAAGGCGCGGACGTGTTCCTCGGGCTGTCGGCTGGCGGCGTGCTCAAGCAGGACATGGTCAAGCAGATGGCCGCCAGGCCGCTGATCCTCGCGCTTGCGAACCCGACGCCGGAAATCCTGCCGGAACTCGCGCTCGAAGTGCGCCCGGACGCTGTGCTGTGCACGGGCCGCACCGACTACCCGAACCAGGTCAACAACGTGCTCGTGTTCCCGTTCCTGTTCCGCGGCGCGCTCGACGCCGGTGCGACGACGGTCACGCGCGAAATGGAAATCGCCGCCGTCAACGCGATCGCCGAGCTGGCGCGCCAGGAGCAGAGCGACATCGTCGCGACCGCGTACGGCATCCAGGATCTATCGTTCGGACCGGAATACCTGATTCCGAAACCCTTCGATCCGCGTCTGATCGTGAAGGTCGCGCCCGCGGTGGCGAAGGCCGCGATGGAATGCGGCGTCGCCGAGCGTCCGATCGAGGACATGGACGCGTACGCGCAGCATCTGCAGCAGTTCGTTTATCACAGCGGCACGACGATGAAGCCGATCTTCCAGCTCGCACGCAGCGTCGAGCCGGAGAAGAAGCGCATCGTGTTCGCGGAAGGCGAAGAAGAGCGTGTGCTGCGCGCGATGCAGATCATCGTCGACGAAAAGCTCGCGAAGCCGATCCTGATCGGCCGGCCGGCCGTGATCGAGCAGCGGATCGCGCGTTATGGCCTGCGGCTCGTCGCAGGGCAGGACTACACGGTCGTCAACACCGATCATGACGAACGTTACCGCGAGTTCTGGCAGGAATACGCGAAGATGATGTCGCGCAAGGGCATCACCACTCAAATGGCCAAGCTCGAGATGCGCCGCCGCACCACGCTGATTGGCTCGATGATGGTCAAGAAGGGCGAGGCGGACGGCATGATCTGCGGCACGGTCAGCACCACGCACCGCCACCTGCACTTCATCGATCAGGTGATCGGCAAGAAGCCCGGCGCGAAGGTCTATGCGGCGATGAACGCGCTGGTGCTGCCGAATCGGCAGATTTTCCTCGTCGATACGCACGTGAACGTCGATCCGACACCGGCCGAGCTGGCTGAAATCACGATCATGGCAGCCGAGGAAGTGCGCCGTTTCGGCATCGAGCCGAAGGTTGCACTCGTGTCGCACTCGAACTTCGGTTCGAGCAACGCGCCGACGGCGCAGAAAATGCGCGATACCCTCGAGATCCTGCGCGAACGCGCGCCGGGGCTGCAAGTCGACGGCGAAATGCACGGCGACGTCGCGCTCGACGCCAACCTGCGCCGTGAGGTATTGCCCGATTCGACGCTCGAAGGCGACGCGAACCTGCTGGTGCTGCCGAACATCGACGCGGCCAATATCTCGTACAACCTGCTGAAGACGGCGGCCGGCAACAACATTGCGATTGGCCCAATTCTGCTCGGCGCGGCCAAGCCGGTGCACGTGCTGACGCCGTCGGCGACGGTGCGCCGGATCGTCAACATGGCGGCGCTGCTGGTCGCGGACGTCAGCGCAACCCGCTAACTGCGCATCGTGATCGGGCCGAAACAGGCCCGGCGCCGGTTTTCCCACCGGCGCACCTGAAAAAAAGGCGTGCCCGCAATGGGCACGCCCTCAGGGCAAGCGGGGGATCGCCACCCCGAAAAATGGCAATGGCACAGCCTTTCGGCTGAGTGGTTTCAGGCTCTAACAACCGCAATCGAGCGCCTCGGCCAGCGGCCGCTTGCACCGCCTGCGCTGCGTTCGATCACGGTTGAGCTCAGTTTAGCCCGATCGAGCTAAACATTCTGTCAAAAGTCGTCAAAGTCCCCGCCACCGGCTTTTCCGCGGGGGTGAGGCGGGGTGCCATCGGCCGTCGAACGTTGATTCCAAAGGCTATTAGCGATACCCTTACGACTTTCATGGTCGTCAAACTCGTGATCTGACAGCGGGGAAACCTGATACATGGCACGCAACTGGTTGCGCTTGAAAGGCGTGCTGATCGGTGCCGCCGCGCTCTGCGCGTTGTCCAGTTCCGCGCCCGAAGCGCTGGCGCGAGATTACTCGGCGCCAGCTGGGGCGGAAGCGCAGGTGGGCACCATCGCGCTGGCGCAATTGCCGCGCGAGGCGGTCGATACGTTGAACCTCATTGCCGCCGGCGGGCCTTACCCGTATCAGAAGGACGGCATCGTATTCGGCAACTACGAACGGGTGCTGCCCGCCCATCGGCGCGGCTATTACCACGAATACACCGTCCCCACGCCTCACGCGCGTAACCGCGGGGCGCGCCGCATCGTCTGCGGAGGTCCGCTACAGCGAACCGACCATTGTTATTACTCGGACGACCATTACACCAGTTTTAACCATATTGTTGAATGACATTGGGATGAACGGCATGAGCGACAACATCTACGCGCACAATTCCGGAGTCGCGACGGATCTTTTCGCGGCCGGCGACGGCAATTTGTTCCAACGCGTCATGAAGATGCGCGCCGACGAGCAGGGTCGCGACAATCAAAGCGAGGCTGGCACGGTGGTTTCATCGAACGAGGAGCCCATGAGCCTGTTCAGGACGGTGCGGCCGAACATCGTGCAGTCGATCCGCGCGTTCCGCGTGCAGGATCTCGCCGACGAGGCCAACCGGCTCGGCCAGCACTTTCTGTATGCGTACTGCGCGAACGCCGCCTCGAAGCAGGAAGTGCTCGAGACGATCGCGACGTCGTTCCTGTTTCCCAAGCATTTCGGCAAGAACTACGACGCGCTCTATGACTGCCTGACCGACCTCGTGCAAAAGGCCGGCGCGCAGCCCGGCTTCGTGATCGTGCTCGAACACCTGCCGATCGCGCAGAAATTCGACAAGGAAGGGCGCGAGACGCTGCTCGACGTGTTCCGTGAAGCGGCCGAATTCTGGGCCGAGCGCAAGGTCGCGTTCCGGGTGTTCTACTCGTTCGCTTGAGGTTCGCCGGATTTTCGCCTGTTCAGGCGTAGCTGCTTGAGTCTGACAGTGAACGTCGCGGTATAAACGGCAAAGGCCCGCTAATTGGCGGGCCTTTGCTTTTGTCGCGCTGCTTGGGCAAGCTCCCGCTCACCAGCCGCCCCAGCGCGCCGCGAGCCCCGCCAACACTGCGATTCCGGCGGTCTCGGTGCGCAGCACACGCGGTCCCAAGCCAATCGCGGTAAAGCCCTGTTCGACGGCGGCGGCTTCCTCGTCGGCGGAAAGGCCGCCTTCGGGGCCGATCAGCAGCGTAACGCCACCAGGCGGCGGCGCGTCAGGCAGCGCCGCAAAGCCGATGCTCGAGCGCGGCGATAACAGCAGGCGCAGCTCGTCAGGCGCCGGCTCGCGCGACAGCGTACCGAGCCACGCGCCAATCTCGCACACCGGCATCACGTCCGGAAGCCGATTACGTCCGCACTGTTCGCACGACGCCCGCACCACACCCTGCCAGTGCTGCTGCCGCCGCTGCGCGCGCTCGCCGGTAAGCCGCACGACGCTGCGCGCGGTCCCGAGGGGCACGAAGCCCGAGGCGCCGAGTTCGACCGCCTTCTCGATCAGCCAGTCCATCTTGTCGCCGCCGGCGATGCCTTGGGCGAGCGTCAGCCGATACGGCGGCTCGACCTCGATCGCGCGAAATTCGCCGATTTTCACGCGAGCCGCACGACGCTCGACCTCGACGAGTTCGGCGCCGTATTCGCCGCCCTGGCCGTTGAACAACGCCAGGGAATCGCCTGGCTGCAGACGCAGCACGGCCACGTGGCGCACGACGTCGTCCGGCAGTGCGACCACGTCGTCGGCGTAAAGCGGCATATCAACAAAAAAACGGGGCATCGACGGGAGACTCTTGAATTCAGGAAAGGTGGCGGGCGAGTGCCCAGCGATAGCCGTCGATATCCTCGACCTGCGCGAAGCGGTCGCCCCAGAACTGGTCCTGTGGCTCGCTCAGCGACTTCGCGCCGGCCGCGAGCGCGCGGGCATACACGGCGTCGACGTCCTCGACATAGACATAGAACGATTGGGGCGCGATTGTGCCTGCGCTTTTCGGCGTCTTCGCGGTCGAGCCGAACGCGCCTTCAGGCGCGAACATCACGATCAGCTGGTCTTGATAGGTCATCTCGACGTGCATGACGACGCCGTCGTCCTGCACGCTGTCGCGCACGTCGAAACCGAACGCCGCCGAGAAAAACGCCGTCGACGCGCGCGCGTCGCGCACCGTCAGATAGGGGGTCAGCCAGGGCACACCGGCGGGGCGGGGGGCGGTCATGGAGTTCTCCGGATCTCGTGGGGCCGCGAGGTCACGCTTGCGGGTTTCGGTCGGGCGCGGCACGCCGGCATCCCACGAACCGATTCGCGCAAGGTGTCCGCGCTTCAAAAGGACGACTTCGTCAACGGGCTCAGTTTATCGCGCGCCGATCGCGCCGCCGAGAATAGCCCCGCGTGCAGGGCTGGTTCGTAATGCCGCAGCGAATCGATGCCGCGCGCGGCGAGACGCTCGGCGAGCGTCTCGGCGGTGAGCGCGGCGGGGTCGAGCGTGTCGCTGGCGATCGCCATCAGCCATAGCGAGCCGTAGAGCGGCACGAAGGTGCCCAGCGTGCGCACCTGTGCGAACGCGGCGTGCAGATCGCCGAGCAGCGCGGCGATGCGCGGCGCGTGGTGGTACGGCGAGCCGAGATGGAGCGACAACAACGCATCAGCGCGCAGCACGCGCTTCAACTGCGCGTAGAAGGTCGGCGTGTACAGACCGGCCGCGGGCGAATCGGGTGGCGTCAGGTCGAATACGACGAGGTCGAACTGCGCGGCCGCGACATTCGTTGCACCCTGCGTCGCGCGGGCCGCCGCCGCGACGTAGTCCGCCGCATCGCCGATCACCAGTTCGACGCGCGGGTCGTCGAACGCACTGCCATGCACCTGCGGCAAATGTTCGTGCGTCAGCCGCACGACCTCAGGATCGAGCTCCGCGACGACGATCCGCTCGATGCCCGGATGCCTGAGCAATTGCCTCGCGGCCCCGCCATCGCCGCCGCCGAGCACCAGCGCCGCGCGCGGCGCCGGATGCGCGAGCGCGGCCGGATGCACCATGCATTCGTGGTAGATGAACTCGTCGCCAGCGGACGTCATCGGACGGCCGTCGAGCGTGAACAGCGCGCCGAGTTGCGGCGTGTCCCAGATCTCGATCGTCTGATAACGGGATTCGACACGCTCGACGAGGCGCGCGTGAGGAAAGCCGTAGACGGCGTCGGGACAAGGTTGGAACAATAGCGGGGCGTTCACGGCGGACGGGCTCGATCGGTAGTGTGGGCACACTGCTCGAATTGTAAATGCCGCCGCGTGGCCGTGTGCGTTGAACCACGCGGCCAGGCGGCTTTCCGGCCAGGTAGGGATTAGCCTTCTGCTAGAATGTGACGCTTTCAGCCTTGTCCGCTTGCTCTGCCCGTTTCGCGTCTCCTGGCGCCGCATCGTGCGTCGTAGCGAACTGTCCGCCGAGCTTCCGGGCCTCAAGCGCGCCCCCGCTTTCTGACTCTGTCTCCGGACTCGACATGACGACCCCGTCTCCCGCACCCACCTCCCTGATGGCCAACGCGATCCGCGCGTTGGCCATGGACGCCGTTCAAAAGGCGAACTCCGGTCACCCCGGCATGCCGATGGGCATGGCCGAAATAGGCGTCGCCCTGTGGTCGCGTCATCTGCGCCATAACCCGAAGAACCCGCAATGGGCCGATCGCGACCGCTTCGTGCTGTCGAACGGTCATGGCTCGATGCTGCTGTACTCGCTGCTGCATTTGACCGGCTACGACCTGCCGATGGAAGAGCTAAAGAACTTCCGACAGCTCCATTCGAAGACGCCGGGTCACCCCGAATACGGCATCACGCCGGGCGTCGAGACGACCACCGGCCCGCTCGGCCAGGGTCTCGCGAACGCGGTCGGCATGGCGCTCGCCGAATCGCTGCTCGCCACCGAATTCAACAAGCCCGACGCCAGGATCGTCGATCACCACACGTACGTGTTCGTCGGCGACGGCTGCCTGATGGAAGGCATCTCGCATGAAGCCTGCTCGCTCGCGGGCGTGCTGAAGCTGAACAAGCTGATCGCGTTCTACGACGACAACGGCATTTCGATCGACGGCGAAGTGGTGCACTGGTTCCACGACGACACGCCGAAGCGCTTCGAAGCGTACGGCTGGAACGTGATCCCGAACGTGGTCGGCCATGACGTCGACGCGGTCGACGCTGCGATCAAGCAGGCGAAGCTGTCGGACAAGCCGACGCTGATCTGCTGCAAGACCGTGATCGGTGAAGGCGCGCCGACCAAGGCGGGCTCGCACGATTCGCACGGCGCGCCGCTCGGCGACAAGGAAATCGCGGCGACGCGCGAAGCGATCGGCTGGAAGTGGGAGCCGTTCGTGATTCCGCAGGAAGTCTACACGGCATGGGACGCGAAGGAAGCGGGCGCGCGCTTCGAAGCGGAATGGGACGAGGCGTTCGCTGCTTACGCGGCGAAGTACCCGCAGGAAGCGGCCGAATTCAAGCGCCGCAGCGCGAAGCAACTGCCGGCCGACTGGAAAGATAAGGCGAAAGCGATCATCGCCGGCGCGAACGAGCGCGCTGAGACCGTGGCGACGCGTAAGGCATCGCAGCAGGCCATCGAAGGTCTGTCGGCCGTGTTGCCCGAACTGCTCGGCGGTTCCGCCGACCTGACCGGCTCGAACCTCACCAACTGGAAGGCCGCCAAGCCAGTGCGCGTGAATGCCGAAGGCCGTGCCGCCGGCAACTACGTGAACTACGGCGTGCGCGAGTTCGGCATGAGCGCGGCGATCAACGGCGTCGCGCTGCATGGCGGCTACAAGGCGTTCGGCGGCACGTTCCTGACGTTCTCCGACTACAGCCGCAACGCGCTGCGCGTCGCCGCGCTGATGAAGTCGCCGTCGATCTTCGTGTTCACGCACGACTCGATCGGTCTCGGCGAAGACGGCCCGACCCACCAGTCGATCGAACACGTCGCGAGCCTGCGCCTGATCCCGAATCTGCAAACGTGGCGCCCGGCCGACACGGTCGAAACCGCGGTGGCCTGGACCCATGCGATCGAGCATGAAGGTCCGTCGTGCCTGATCTTCAGCCGTCAGAATCTGCAGTTCAACGAGCGCACCGACGCGCAGATCGCCAACGTCGAGAAGGGCGGCTACGTGCTGCGCGACTGGGATGAAGAGATCGTCGCGCGTAAGATCATCCTGATCGCGACGGGCTCGGAAGTCGAACTCGCGATGAAAGCCGTCGAGCCGCTCGCGCGCGAAGGCATCGCCGCCCGCGTCGTGTCGATGCCGTCGACGACCTTGTTCGACAAGCAGGACGCCGAGTACCGCGAACGCGTGCTGCCGCATGGCGTGCGCCGCGTCGCGATCGAAGCGGGCGTGTCGGATTTCTGGCGCAAGTACGTGGGTCTGGAAGGCGGCGTGGTCGGCATCGACACGTTCGGCGAATCGGCCCCGGCGGGCGTGCTGTTCAAGCATTTCGGTTTCACCGTCGAGCACGTGGTGGCGACGGTCAAGGCCGCGCTCGGCTGATGGTTGCGTCGCGTTGCCGTCTCGCCCTCGCGGCTGCGCGCGGCAACGCACCGAACCGGATGTCCGACCAGGCGAACGGAAACGGATTTTTTTAGCCATCAGGAGATAAATCATGACGATTCGCGTCGCAATCAACGGCTACGGCCGGATCGGCCGCAATACCCTGCGCGCCTTCTATGAAAACGGCAAGAAGCACGATATCGAAATCGTTGCCATCAACGATCTGGGCGATGCGAAGACCAACGCCCACCTGACGCAGTACGACACCGCGCACGGCAAGTTCCCGGGCGACGTGTCGGTGGACGGCGACTACCTCGTCGTGAACGGCGACAAGATCCGCGTGCTGGCGAACCGTAACCCGGCCGAATTGCCGTGGGGCGAGCTGGGCGTCGACGTCGTGATGGAGTGCACGGGCTTTTTCACGACCAAGGAAAAGGCGAGCGCGCACATCAAGGGCGGCGCGAAGAAGGTCATCATCTCGGCGCCGGGCGGTAAGGACGTCGACGCGACGATTGTCTACGGCGTGAACCACAACGTGCTGAAGGCGTCGGACACGGTCATCTCGAACGCATCGTGCACGACTAACTGCCTCGCGCCGCTGGTCAAGCCGCTGAACGACAAGATCGGCCTCGTGAACGGCCTGATGACGACGATCCACGCGTACACGAACGACCAGGTTCTGACCGACGTGTACCACGAAGATCTGCGCCGCGCGCGTTCGGCCACGCACAGCCAGATCCCGACCAAGACCGGCGCGGCATCGGCGGTCGGCCTCGTGCTGCCCGAACTGAACGGCAAGCTGGACGGCTACGCAATTCGCGTCCCGACGATCAACGTGTCGGTCGTCGACCTGTCGTTCATCGCCGCGCGCGACACGACGGTCGAGGAAGTCAACGCGATCATGAAGGAAGCATCGGAAGGCGCGCTGAAGGGCGTCCTCGGTTACAACGACGCACCGCTCGTGTCGATCGACTACAACCACAACCCGGCTTCGTCAACGTTCGATTCGACGCTGACCAAGGTGTCGGGCCGTCTCGTGAAGGTGTCGAGCTGGTACGACAACGAGTGGGGCTTCTCGAACCGCATGCTGGACACGGCTGTGGCGCTCGCGAACGCGAAGTAAGTTCGGGTTTCACGCTGCATGAAAAAGCCGCTCTTCGGAGCGGTTTTTTTTCGTCTGCGGTTTTTGCCGTCTACGGCGTGGGGAAATAGACGCCGGCGCGCTGCGCGGCGTTCGCGATGTGCGTCTCGATCGCCTTGCCCGCGGCTAGCGAATCGCGGGCCTTCAACGCGTCGAGAATCGCGCGATGTTCGGTGTACGTGGACAGCACCCGCTCGCGCCGGTAGAACGGCATGCGCTGGCTTTCCTGCATGATCTCGGCGCTGCTGCGCAGTATCGACTCGATCGCCGCATTGCCCGCGATGCTGACGATGCGCATATGGAACGCGTAGTCGAGCCGAGCTGCTTCGTCGAGTTCCTCGCAGGCGAGCGCGCTTTGCATCGCGGTGATGTTTTCCTCGAGCCACGCGAGGTCGTCGTTGGTGACCGCGAGCACCGCCATGCGCGCGACGAAGCCTTCGAGCGCGTAGCGCATCTGATACGTGTCGGGCAGCGACGACTGCTCGGCGAAGCGCCACGCCTGCGCGCTTTTCGCCTGCGCGCTTTCCACGTAAACGCCCTTGCCGGGGCGGATCACCAGCAGACCAAGCGCTTCCAGCGTGGAAAGCGCTTCGCGCAGTGACGCGCGGCTGATCGACAGTTCATCGGATAGCTGGCGCTGCGCCGGCAGCAGGCTACCCACCGGATAGACGCCCGCCTCGATACGCTCGCGGATGGTCGCGATGGCCGCGTCGGTGACGGTGTGCGGGACGTTTTTCATGAGGGATCGCTCAGCGTGGTCTGACCGCAATTCTAATACTTGCGCGCGAGAAGGCGCGTCGTGCGCCGTCTGAAATCCCGAATCCGACCCGAAATCGCAAAAGAAACAATGGGGTAAACACTGCTCGATGAGTCCTTGACGTGGGTATATCGGCTTCCTACTATTCGCCATAACAGCACTGGTCGGACCAGTCTGAACAGAAGTGACCGAGACAACCATTCGCAGGAGGAAGCCGTGTTGAAATTCTTCAATTCGCTATTTGGCCGGGTCGTGATAGCGCTCGTGGTCGGCATCGTGCTCGGTGCCGTGTTTCCGCATTTCGCGCAGTCCTTGCGGCCGCTTGGCGACGGCTTTCTGAAGCTGATCAAGATGGTGATCGGGCCGATCGTGTTCTGCGTGGTGGTGAGCGGCATGGCGCACGCGGGCGATTTGCGCAAGGTCGGCCGCGTCGGCTTGAAGTCGGTGATCTACTTCGAGGCGATGACGACGATCGCGCTCGTGATCGGCGCTGTGCTCGCTTACGCGACGCGTCCTGGTGCAGGTATGAACGTGAACCTGAACTCGCTCGATGCGGGGTCGCTCGCGACCTATACCGAGCACGCGAAGAGCCTGAAGGACACTGCGGGCTTCCTGCTGAAGATCATCCCCGACACGGCGATCAACGCGTTCGCGACCGGCGACATTCTGCAGATCCTCGTGTTCTCGGTGCTGTTCGGCTCGGCGCTGTCGCTGCTCGGCAAGCGCGCGCAGCGCGTGAGCGGGTTGGTCGATGAGCTGTCGCAGGTGTTCTTCCGCGTGATGGGCTTCATCATCAAGCTCGCGCCGCTCGGTGTGCTCGGCGCGATCGCGTTCACGACCGGCACCTACGGCGTCGAGTCGCTGAAGCAGCTCGGCATGCTCGTGCTGGTGTTCTACGCGAGCTGCGTGGTGTTCGTCGTGCTCGTGCTCGGCGCGGTGATGCGGCTCGCCGGCTTCAGCATCTTCAAGCTGATCCGCTATCTGCGCGAAGAACTGTCGATCGTGCTCGGCACCGCGTCGTCCGACGCCGTGCTGCCGCAGATCATGCGCAAGCTCGAATGGATGGGCGTCAAGGATTCGACGGTCGGTCTCGTGATTCCAACCGGCTACTCGTTCAATCTCGACGGCTTCTCGATCTATCTGACACTCGCGGTGCTGTTCATCGCGCAGGCGACCAACACGCCGCTGTCTACTCATGACCTGATCGTCGTCGTGCTGGTGTCGCTGGTGACGTCGAAGGGCGCGCACGGCATTCCGGGCTCAGCGATCGTGATTCTCGCGGCGACGCTCTCCGCTATTCCCGCGATTCCGGTGCTCGGTCTCGTGCTGATTCTGCCGGTCGACTGGTTCGTCGGCATCGCCCGGGCGCTCACCAACCTGATCGGCAACTGCGTCGCGACAGTGGTGGTCGCCGTGTGGGAAAACGATATCGACAAGGCGCGCGCGCATCGCGTGTTAAATCGCGACGCGGCGCTGCGCTACGTGCCCGTCGTCGACGACACGCTCGTCGAACCCGGTGCGGCCGAACCCGCGCCAGCGGTCTGACGGCTGCGTGGGGATCTGGTCTGACCAGACGAACCGGCATCGCTTTCCAGATAGCTCCTCGACCTTTTTCGCAAAGCCGGCGGTTGCCGTGGCGCCGCCGGCTGTTTCTGACCTCTCGATACCGACCGACATCATGGCCAACCCGATCCTCGACCCGAACGCTCCCGCCTTCACACGCCGCTACATGAACCTCGCCGATCCGCGCCTCGGCGCGAAGGCGCTGTTCGCCAGCGACGAATTCTTCGCGCCGAAAGAGCGCATGCTCGACCCGCAGCCGGCGGTGTTCATCCCCGGCAAATACGACGACCACGGCAAGTGGATGGACGGTTGGGAGACGCGTCGCAAGCGCACGACCGGCCATGACCATTGCGTGATCCGGCTCGCGCGGCCGGGCGTCGTGCATGGGGTCGATCTCGATACGAGCCACTTCACCGGCAATTTCCCGCCGGCGGCGTCGATCGATGCCTGTCATAGCGACGCTGACGTGCCGCCCGAGCACGCCGACTGGCAGCCGCTCGTGCCGGCGACAACGTTACAGGGCAACCAGCATCACTACGTCGAAGTGAAAGACGTGCGCCCGGTCACCCATCTGCGCGTGAGTCTGTATCCAGACGGCGGGCTCGCGCGACTGCGCGTGTATGGCCAGCCGCAGCGCGACTGGAGCCGCGTCGAGCGCGGCACGCTGCTTGATCTCGCCGCGATCGAAAACGGCGCGTACCTCGTCGCCGCGAACAACCAGCATTTCGGGCCGGCCTCGCAGATGCTGATGCCGGGCCGTGGCGTGAACATGGGCGACGGCTGGGAAACGCGGCGGCGCCGCGAGCCGGGCAACGACTGGGCGATCGTCGCGCTCGCGCGGCCCGGCGTGATCCGCAAGATCGAAGTGGACACCGCGCACTTCAAGGGCAACTTCCCGGACCGCTGTTCGCTGCAGGCGGCATCGGTGACGGGCGGCACAGACGATTCCCTCGTCACGCAGGCGATGTTCTGGCCGGTGCTGCTCGGCGAACAGAAACTGCAGATGGATCACCTGCACGCGTTCGCGGACGACCTCGCCGTGCTCGGGCCGGTCACGCACGTGCGCTTCAACATCTTCCCGGACGGCGGCGTATCGCGCCTGCGTCTGTGGGGCGAGATCGCTTAACGCAAGCCACGTCATGGAGCGGCACGCATGAAGATCCTGCAGATGGAACGCCTGACGCGCGCAGCCTTCGCGCCGTTCGGCGACGTGATCGAACTCGACGGCGCGCGTCGTTTTCCGATCAACGGCGGTACCACCGAGCGCTATCACGACCTCGCGCGCGTCGACGTGGCGGAGCAGGGCGGCCGGCCGCTCGTCAGTCTGTTTCGCGCGCAGCCGCGCCCGCTGCCCGTCGAGATCACGATGATGGAGCGGCATCCGCTCGGCAGCCAGGCTTTCATTCCCTTACGCGCGGGCCGATATCTGATGGTGGTCGCGCCCGCCGGCGAGTTCGACGCCGCGCGTATGCGCGCGTTCTGGACCGATGCGTGGCAGGGCGTCAATTACGCGAAAGCGGTCTGGCACCATCCGCTGCTCGCGCTGGATCAGGTCAGCGACTTCATCGTCGTCGATCGCGGCGGCGATGCGCCGAATTGCGACGAATTGCAGTTGGCCGAGCCGTGGCGGCTCGCCTTCGAGCCGAGCGTGGAGTCGGTCGGATAGCGGCGATTGCCGCCGCCTGAATAAAAAGACCCGGCCGATGCCCATCGGCCGGGTCTTTTTTCTGACTTGCCAGGTCGCGTTCGCAGGCGACCCGCGACGCATCAGTGCTTACGATGCGGACAATTTTCCTTCGTGCACGCCCCATACAGCGCCAGCGCGTGTTCCTGCAGCTTGAAGCCGCGTGCTTTGGCGATGGACTGCTGACGGCTTTCGATTTCGGGGTCGAAAAATTCCTCGACCAGCCCGCAATCGAGGCACACGAGGTGGTCGTGGTGCGACCCCTCGTTCAGTTCGAACACCGCCTTGCCCGATTCGAAATTGCTGCGCGAGAGCAGGCCGGCCTGCTCGAATTGCGTCAGCACCCGATACACGGTGGCAAGACCGATATCGAGCTCCTCGTGCAGGAGGTTGCGGTACACGTCTTCGGCGGTCAGGTGACGCACCGGGCTATGCTGGAAAATCTCAAGAATTTTGAGGCGCGGAAGGGTCGCCTTGAGCCCGATATTCTTGAGATCGGTTGGATTGGTCATGACAAGGGATCCCTAGAGTACAATGCTGGGCTCTCATAGTAATGTGTTTTGGCGTTCTGGTCATTTTCGATGGAATGAGCGCGGCCCGCAAGCGGGCCCGCACAGTGAGTGAAATGATTTCTAAATCTCAATTGATCTACCGGGGGAGCCGCATGCGGGGTACCTTGATCGCTGTTGCGACTGTCGCAGTTCTTGCCGGATGTTCCACGTACGACAGCCTGACACAGCGCGTTGCCCAACGCATTACGCCGTATCGGATTACGGTGGTGCAAGGTAACTTCGTGTCACAGGAAATGGCCGATCAGATGAAGGTCGGCATGACGCGCGCGCAAGTGCGTCAGGTGCTCGGCACGCCGCTGCTGACCGACATGTTCCACGCGGATCGCTGGGATTACGTGTTCTATTTCAAGCGCGGCAACACCTCGATCGTTCAGCAGCGCGACTTCGTGGTGTTCTTCTCGGGTGACCTCGTGACCCACTGGACGGGTGGCGAGGATCTGCCGACCAATCTCGAATTGCTGGCCGAGATCGACGGCGACCGCCGTGGCCGCAGCCCGAACGCGACGCCGCCGCGCGCGGCGAGCGCGGCGGCGGCCGCCAGCGAGGCAGCCGCCGCCAGCGCGGCCGCCGCCGCGGCACCGGCGACTGTGGATACTACGCGCTCGCCTTCGGTCGAAGGCGCCCAGCAGGCCGCCACGCCGTCCATGGACGCCAACGCGGAAGCCGCCCAGGCGGCCAATCGCGCAACGAGCGCGGTGCCGACGCCGAGCCGCGCGCCGTCCGTGCGGTCGGCCGTGCCGAGAGCGGGCGCTGGCGGGATCCCCACGCAAGGCCCGACGTCCGGCGGTCAGCCGCAGTTCCAGTTCAAGCGTCCGCCGCCGCCCGCTCAGGAGAACGAGAGCAACCCGGTCGGCCCGACGGGCTCGCAAAGCAGCGGCAGCCCGACGCTGAACACTTCGCCGGCGACGCCGGGAACGAGCAACTGATTTGCTCGTCGGTGTTGTGAGGCGGGCTGCGCGCCACATGTGCGGCGCCCGCCAGATGTGTGTTTGTCCGGTACCAGGCGAGGTCGGAAATGCGCCGCTTGGGCCGCATGAATGTGTTGCCGCGGTTGCCGCGGCAACGGTCGCCGCAGCGGGCCGTATCGGTCAGTCACCTGAGCGAGCCGTCCCGATCGGCCGCCCCCATTGGCCCCAGCAGCGAGCCGGGTGATTTTGCTCCCTGCCGCCGCGTGTCCCTATATCGACCGGGCGCATTCCCCGGCACACTGGTCCTGGCATTCGCCGGGCGGCGTTTGCCGGGCTCCATACGGTTGACTCTTTTCGAATCCTCATCGTCATGAAAATTGCCATTGCAGGCGCATCGGGCCGGATGGGCCGCATGCTCATCGAAACCGTCCTCAACGATGCCGACGCGACGCTGTCCGGCGCGCTCTGCCGTACGGGCGCTGCGCAGCTTGGCCAGGACGCCGGCGCGTTCCTCGGCAAAGAGACCGGCGTGCTGCTGTCCGACGACATCGAGCGTGTGTTCGCCGAATCCGACTACCTGATCGACTTCACGCGTCCCGACGCGACGCTCGCGCATCTCGAAGCCGCGCAGCGCCACGACGTGAAAATGGTGATCGGCACGACTGGCTTCGACAACGCGCAAAAAGCGCAGCTGCGCGTGGCGGCGCAGAAGATCGGCGTCGTGTTCGCGTCGAATATGAGCGTCGGCGTGAACGTTACGCTGAAGCTGCTCGAATACGCGGCGCGGCACTTCTCGACCGGCTACGACATCGAGATCATCGAGGCGCATCATCGTCACAAGGTCGACGCGCCGTCCGGCACCGCGCTGACGATGGGCGAAGTGATCGCCAACGCGCTCGGCCGCAACCTCGATGACTGCGCGATCTACGGTCGCGAAGGCGTGACCGGCGAGCGCGATCCGTCGACGATCGGCTTCTCGGCGATTCGCGGCGGCGATATCGTGGGCGATCATACGGTGCTGTTCGCTGGCATCGGCGAGCGCATCGAGATCACGCACAAATCGGCAAGCCGCCTGTCATATGCACAAGGCGCGCTTCGTGCTGTACGCTTCCTCGAAGGCCACGACAACGGCTTCTTCGACATGCAGGACGTGCTCGGCCTGCGTTGAGCGAAGCCCGTTGCGCATAGGCGGAGTAGCGCATCCCGAGCGCGCCCTCCCGAAGTCACTTTCCCAAGGCGAGGTCAGATGGCAGGCAGCAGCGGCATCATCCATTACCTGCAAACGAGCGACGCAATCACGCATGGCGTCGCCTATGTGCTGCTGGCCATGTCGATTGCGAGCTGGTGTTTTCTGATCGTCAAGAGCTGGATTCTGACGCGCGCGAAACGCCAGGCCGACCGGGCGATCGCGCGCTTCTGGCAGGCGCCGACGCTCGCCGAAGGCGTCGCCATCCTGCGCCGCACTGATCGTGAGCGCGTGTTCGCGCCGCTCGCCGAGGCGGCGCTCAATGCGGCCGAGGTCGACATTCCGGGCGCGCTGCTCGCGCGCGTCGAGCGCAGCGAACGGGTGCTGCGCGCGCTGCGCCAGGCGCTCAATGCGTCGCAGCGGCGGCTCGAGTTCGGTCAGGTGCTGCTTGCGTCGGTTGGCAGCACCGCGCCGTTCGTGGGTCTGCTCGGCACCGTATGGGGTATCTATCACGCGCTCGGCAGCATCGCGGCGAGCGGGCAGGCGCAGATCGAGAACGTCGCGGGACCGGTGGGCGAGGCGCTCATCATGACCGCGTTCGGTCTGGTGGTGGCGATTCCGGCGGTGCTCGCGTACAACGTGCTGGGCCGCCTCGTGCGGCAATTGTCCGAGGAGTTGGACGGCTTCGCGCACGATCTGCATGCGTACGTGTGTTCCCCAACCGAGCACGCGCCGACGCCTCCGCGCGCGCAGCAGGCGGCGCGCGAGGCGCACCGCTGACTTGTCACGCGCGGCGGGCTCCGCACATCGCGAGCTTCCTCGCACGACACACCGCCCATCGCACGGGCAAGCTCAGACGCAAGGAGGCGAGATGGCATTCGGCGGACTCGAGAAGAAGCAGACGGCCGCGCCGATGGCCGAGATCAACATGACGCCGCTGATCGACGTGATGCTGGTGCTGCTGGTGATCTTCATCATCACCGCGCCGCTGTTCTCGCACGCGATCCGGCTCGATCTGCCAAAGGTCGCGGCGGCGCCCGCGCGCCAGACCCCGCAAACCATCTCCCTTTCGATCGACGGCGCCGGCAAGCTCTACTGGAACGGCAAGCCGATCACGCTCGCGCAGATGCGCGAGCAGTTTGCCGAGGCCGGCAAGCGGGCGGACCAGCCGGACATCCAGTTGCGCGCGGAGCGCTCGACGCGCTACGAAGTGATCGCGCAGGTGATGGGCGCCGCGCAGCAGGCGGGGCTCGAACGGATCGGCTTCGTGACGGACCCGCCGCCGCCCGCCGCGCAGCACTGAGCGCCACCGGGTGCGCACCGCGTTCACGAATCCGGCATACCCAGTCCCGCACCACGCCGCGCGGCGCACCCGTCCGCGAACGGTATAATCAGCCCTTTCCCCGCAGAAGGGGAAACGACGCAACGACATTCTGCAGAGCACCGGGCCGGTGCGAAAGCACCGAACCTGGCGATCCCATCACACCATGCACGAAAAATACGTTCCCTCCGACGTCGAAGCCGCCGCGCAAGGGCAATGGCGCGCGATCGACGCCTACAAGACGACGGAAACCACCGACAAGCCCAAGTTCTACTGCGTCTCGATGCTGCCGTATCCGTCGGGCAAGCTGCACATGGGGCACGTGCGCAACTACACGATCAACGACGTGATGTACCGCTATCTGCGGATGAACGGCTACAACGTGCTGATGCCGATGGGTTGGGACGCATTCGGCATGCCGGCGGAGAACGCCGCGATGGCCAACAACGTGCCGCCCGCGCAGTGGACCTACGACAACATCGCTTACATGAAGAAGCAGATGCAGTCGATGGGCCTCGCGATCGACTGGTCGCGCGAAGTCGCGACCTGCAGCCCTGACTACTACAAGTGGAACCAGTGGCTGTTCCTGAAGATGCTCGAAAGAGGCATCGCGTACAAGAAAACCGGCACCGTGAACTGGGACCCGGTCGACCAGACCGTGCTCGCGAACGAGCAGGTGATCGACGGGCGCGGCTGGCGCTCGGGCGCGCTCGTCGAAAAGCGCGAAATCCCGATGTACTACATGCGCATCACGCAGTACGCGGATGAACTGCTGAACGATCTCGAAGGCCTCGGCTGGCCCGAGCGCGTGAAGATCATGCAGCAGAACTGGATCGGCAAGAGCTTCGGCGTGAACTTCGGCTTCCCGTATGAAATCGACGGCGAACAGAAGCTGCTGCGCGTGTTCACGACGCGCGCCGACACGATCATGGGCGTCACGTTCTGCGCGATCGCCGCCGAGCATCCGCTCGCCACGCGTCTCGCACAAGACAAGCCGGAACTGCAGCCGTTCATCGACGAATGCAAACGCGGCGGCGTCGCCGAAGCCGACGTCGCGACGATGGAAAAGAAAGGCATGGCCACCGGCTTCTACGTCACGCATCCGCTGACGCGGGAGAAGGTCGAGGTGTGGATCGGCAACTACGTGCTGATGACTTACGGCGAAGGCGCGGTGATGGGCGTGCCCGCGCACGACGAGCGCGACTTCGCGTTCGTGAAGAAATACGGTCTGCCGGTAAGGCAGGTCGTCGCGGTCGAGGGCAAGGAATTCTCGACCGAAGCGTGGGCGGAGTGGTACGGCGAGAAGACCGGCACGCTGGTGAACAGCGGCAAGTACGACGGCCTCGCCTACGACGAAGCCGTAGACCGCATCGCCGCCGATCTCAAGGAACTGGGCCTCGGCGACAAGCAGATCACGTGGCGTCTGCGTGACTGGGGCGTGTCGCGCCAGCGTTACTGGGGCACACCGATCCCGATCATCCACTGCCCGAAGTGCGGCGACGTGCCGGTGCCGGAAAAAGACCTGCCGGTCGTGCTGCCGGAAGACCTCGTGCCGGACGGCACGGGCAATCCGCTCGCGAAGTCCGAAGCGTTCCTGAACTGCACGTGCCCGAGCTGCGGCGGTGCGGCAAAGCGTGAAACCGACACGATGGACACCTTCGTCGATTCGTCGTGGTACTTCTACCGCTACGCGTCGCCGAATGCGAAGACGATGGTCGACGAGCGCACCGACTACTGGGCGCCGATGGATCAATACATCGGCGGTATCGAACACGCGATCCTGCACCTGCTGTACTCGCGTTTCTGGGCGAAGGTGATGCGCGACCTCGGTCTCGTGAAGTTCGGCGAACCGGCGAAGAACCTGCTCACGCAGGGCATGGTGCTCAACGAAACCTATTACCGCGAAAACGAAGCGGGCAAGAAGACCTGGTACAACCCGGCGGAAGTGACCGTGTCGTTCGACGACAAGGGCCGCCCGGTCGGCGCGGTGCTCAACGCTGACGACCAGCCGGTCGTGCTCGGCGGCGTCGAGAAGATGTCGAAGTCGAAGAACAACGGCGTCGACCCGCAGATGCTGATCGATCAGCACGGCGCGGACACCGCGCGTCTGTTCGTGATGTTCGCGGCTCCGCCCGAGCAGCAGCTCGAGTGGTCGGGTTCGGGCGTCGAAGGCGCGAGCCGCTTCCTGCGTCGCGTGTGGAACTTCGGCTATACGAACGAAGTCGCGCTGCGCGCGGGCGGCCAGTTGGACGCCGCACGATTCAACGACACCGACAAGGCGCTGCGTCGTGAGATCTATAGCGTGCTGAAGCAGGCCGATTTCGACTATCAGCGTCTTCAGTACAACACGGTGGTATCGGCCGCGATGAAGATGCTCAACGCGCTCGACGGCGCGAAGGGCGCGCAGACCGCCGTGCTGCGTGAAACCTATGGTGTGATGCTGCGCGTGCTGTACCCGGTCGTGCCGCACCTGACGTTCCAGCTGTGGCAGGAGCTCGGCTATGCCGACGAATTCGGCCCACTGCTCGACGCGCCGTGGCCGAAGGTCGACGAGAAGGCGCTCGAACAGGCCGAGATCGAACTCGTGCTGCAGGTGAACGGTAAGGTGCGCGGCGCGATCACGGTCGCGAAGGACGCGTCGCGCGAAGCGATCGAGCAGCTCTCGGCCGAGCACGCAATGGTCGTGAAGTTCAGCGAAGGCAAGGCGCCTAAGAAGATCATCGTGGTGCCGGGCCGTCTCGTGAACGTGGTCGTTTGACGTTTCCACACCCTCATCCGGCAGACGGAGCGCCGCCCGCCCGGCGGCGTTCCTCGGCACCGCGAATCCACTGCGAACCGGGAGCGAATGTGACTCGCAGATCGTTTTTGACGCTCGCTTGCAGCGTAATGATGTTGTCGGCCTGCGGCTTTCAGTTGCGCGGCCAGCAGGACTTCGCGTTCAAGCGCCTCTATGTGGCGGGCGGCTCGCCCGCGGCCATGGCGCGCTTCACGCGCATGGTACAGGGCGGCAGCGACACCGTGGTGGTCAGCTCGCCCGCCAATGCCGATGCGCTGCTGCAGATCACGCAGAACCGCAACGTCAGCACGCTGACGCTGAATTCGCTGGGCGTCGTCGCCGAGTATCAGCTGAATCTGCAGATGACCTACACGCTGACCGGCAAGGACGGCACCGTGTTGATTCCGGGCAGCGTGATCGCGCTGAACCGCGCGATGACCTATAGCGACCAGTTCTCGCAGGCGAAGGCCGCCGAGTCCGACATCCTGTTCGCCGACATGGAAAACGACGCGGTCGATCAGCTCATCCGCCGTCTCGGCGTGGTGCGCTCGCTGCATCCGACGCCGGCCGAGGCCGTGCCGGCCATCGCGCCGCGCGCACCGCTGCCGCCGCCGCCGCTGTGAGCATCGCGCCGTTCGTGATTCGTCGAATCTCATCCATCCCGTCAACCGCCAGCCATGCAACTGCGACCTGACGCGCTCGAAGCGCATCTCGCCCGCGGCCTCGCCGGACTGTACGTCGTATACGGCGACGAGCATCTGCTCGCGCAGGAAGCGTGCGATCGCATCCGCGCGGCGGCGCGCGCGGCCGGTTTCACCGACCGCTCGGTGTTCACGGTCGAGCGCGGTTTCGACTGGAGCTCGCTGCTCGGCGCGAGCCAGTCGATGTCGCTGTTCGGCGACCGTCAGCTGGTCGAATTGCGCATTCCGTCGGGCAAACCCGGTAAGGAAGGCGCCGATGCGCTGAAGGCGCTCGCATCCACCGTCAACGACAACGTGCTGACGATGATTACGCTGCCGCGCCTCGATGCGGCCACGCAAAAGTCGGCATGGTTCACCGCGCTCGCCGACGCCGGCGTCGCGCTGAAGATCGATCCGGTCGAGCGCGCGCAGCTGCCGAACTGGGTCGGGCAGCGGCTCGCGGCCCAGGGTCAGCGCGTCGCAGCCGGCGAGGAGGGGCGGCGTGCGCTCGCGTTCATCGCCGAGCGCGTCGAGGGCAATCTGCTCGCCGCGCATCAGGAAATCCAGAAGCTCGGGCTGCTGTATCCGAACGGCTCGCTGAGCTTCGATCAGGTTCAGGACGCGGTGCTCAACGTCGCGCGCTACGACGTGTTCAAGCTCAACGAGGCGATGCTCGCGGGCGACGTCGGCCGTCTCGCGCGCATGCTCGACGGGCTGCGCGGTGAAGGCGAGGCCGCGGTGCTCGTGCTGTGGGCGGTCGTCGAAGAAGTGCGCACGCTGCTGCGGATCAAGCGCGGCGTCGCGGCCGGCAAGCCGCTCGCGATGCTCACGCGCGAGAACCGCGTGTGGGGTCCGCGCGAACGGCTGATCGGACCTGCGCTGTCGCGCGTCAGCGAAGCGGCGCTCGAGAAGGCACTCGCGCTGGCGGCGCGGCTCGACCGGCAGGTGAAGGGGTTGTCGGGCGGCACGCCGGGCAATCATCGCAACGATCCGCCGCCCGATCCGTGGGACGGCCTGTTCGAACTCGCGATGACGGTGGCGGCGCCAAAACCTTCGGCAGCGTCGACAGTGCCGCCGCCGCTACCTCGGGCGTCGACTGCGGCGCCAGCGCGGCGGCCAGTCTAAGCAGCTGGGCGCGGGCGAGCTTCGGCAGCGATCGATTTTCGCGCGTGAGTGCCGAAACATCGGCTGAGGCCAGCAGTCGCGTAGCAACCGTCAGTCGCCTCATGCAGACCATCGCGTTTCGCGCGCCCCCCGCTCGACGCAATGCATCGGCAAACCCGTGACAGCACAGCGCACTCGCCGCCCGAGCGCGAGCAAAGCCCCGGTACCCGACTTACAATCGTTTGATCTTTCGCTAATCCTGCCCGACCACCGCATGCCAACGTGCGGGGCATCACGAGAATGACCATGGATATCGACCAGTACATGACCGACCTCGGCCAACGCGCCCGTCAGGCTTCGCGCGCGATGGCGCGGGCGTCGACCGCCGCGAAGAATGCGGCGCTCGCGGCCGTTGCCGAGGCGATCGAGCGCGATGCCGATCTGCTGAAGGCCGCCAACGCGCGCGACCTCGAACGCGCCCGCGGCAAGGGCCACGATGCCGCGTTCATCGACCGGTTGACGCTGTCCGACAAGGCGCTGAAAACGATGGTCGAAGGTCTGCGCCAGGTCGCGGCGCTGGCCGACCCGATCGGCGAGATCAGCAATCTGAAGTATCGGCCGAGCGGTATCCAGGTCGGCCAGATGCGTGTGCCGCTCGGGGTGATCGGCATCATCTACGAATCGCGCCCGAACGTGACGATCGACGCGGCGGCGCTGTGCCTGAAGTCCGGCAACGCGACCATTTTGCGCGGCGGCTCCGAAGCGCTCGAATGCAATACCGCGCTCGCGAAGCTGATCGGCGAGGGCCTCGAAGCGGCCGGTCTACCGCAGGACGCGGTGCAGGTGGTCGCGACGTCGGACCGCGCGGCGGTCGGCAAGCTCATCACGATGACCGAGTACGTCGACGTGATCGTGCCGCGCGGCGGCAAGAGCCTGATCGAGCGTCTGATGAACGAAGCGCGCGTGCCGATGATCAAGCACCTCGACGGCATCTGCCACGTCTATGTCGACGATCGCGCTGACCTGGCTAAGGCGCTCAACGTCTGCGACAACGCGAAGACGCACCGCTACGGCACCTGCAACACGATGGAGACGCTGCTGGTCGCGCGCGGCATTGCGGCCGAAGTGCTGCCGCCGCTGGGCACGCTGTATCGCGGCAAGGACGTCGAGCTGCGCGTCGATGCGGCGGCGCGCGCGGTGCTGGCCGATGCGGGCGTCGGCCCGCTCGTCGACGCGACCGAGGAAGACTGGCGCACCGAATATCTCGCGCCGGTGCTCGCGATCAAGGTGGTCGACGGCATCGACGCGGCGATCGAGCACATCAACACGTACAGCTCGCGGCACACCGACGCGATCGTCACCGAAGACCACGACCGCGCGATGCGCTTCCTGCGCGAAGTCGATTCGGCGAGCGTGATGGTCAACGCGTCGACGCGTTTCGCGGACGGCTTCGAGTTCGGCCTCGGCGCCGAGATCGGCATTTCGAACGACAAGCTGCACGCGCGCGGCCCGGTCGGCCTCGAAGGGCTGACGTCGCTGAAATACGTCGTGCTCGGTCACGGCGAAGGCCGTCAATAAGCACGAATCGAAGCGCCACAACCACCGGCGCCACAACAACAAGGACCACAAGGACCCCCGCCGATGCTTTGGGTAAAGACGTTTCACATCGTATTGATTGCCTCCTGGTTTGCCGGCCTGTTCTATCTGCCGCGCATCTTCGTCAATCTGGCGATGGAAACGGAACCCGCCGCGACGGCCCGTCTTCTGCTGATGGCGCGCAAGCTATTCCGCTTCATGAGCTTCATCGCCGTGCCCGCGATCGCGTGCGGCCTGTGGTTGTGGCTCGTGATCGGCATCGGCAGCGGGCAGGGCTGGATTCACGCGAAGGTCGGCGTGGTCGTGCTGCTGGTCATCTATCACGCGTATTGCGGCGTGCTGTTGCGCAGGTTCGAGCGCGGCGAGAATCGCCGCTCGGACAAGTGGTATCGGATGTTCAACGAGCTGCCGGTGCTCGGTATGCTCGCGGCGGTCGCGCTGGTGGTGATCAAGCCGTTCTGAGCGGCCGACGCCGTTAAGCAGGGCGCTCGAATAGACCAAAAAGGGCGGTATGCCGGTTGAATGGCACACCGCCCTTTTGCGTTATCCCGTCGTTCCGCGTTCCATCGCAGCGGTTCACCCCTGCGAATCCACCCGCCGCCGGTGGATCACTTCCTTCGTCTGCGCGAGCTTCTCCACCAGTTCGGGCCCGCGGCTCAGCGCGACGCCGACTGCAAGAATGTCGCCGATCGCCAGATGTGACACGCGCGAGGTCATCGGGGAGAAGATGTCGGTGTCTTCGTCGACATTCGCAAAGAGGCCCACGGTTGCGAGCCGCGCGAGCGGCGAGTTGCCGTGCGTGATCGCGATCACCTTCGCGCCCGCGTTCAGCGCGGCCTTCGCGGCATCGATAATGTCGCGCGTGCGGCCCGTATTGGAAATCGCGACGACCACGTCCCCAGGCCCGAGCAGCGCGGCCGACATCAGAAACGTGTGCGGGTCCGAATACGCGACGCTCGGCATGCCGAGCCGAAAGAACTTGTGCTGCACATCGAGCGCGGCGATGCCTGAGCCGCCCGCCCCGTAGAACTCGATGCGCTTCGCTTGCGCGAGCATGTCGATCGCCGCCGCGACGCTATCCGACGACAGATTGTTGCGCACCTGGATCAGCGCGCCGATCGTCCGGTCGAGCACTTTCGCGGCGACGCCCGGCGTCGGCTCGTCGGGCCGCACGTCGCGATAGACGGCGGGCACTTCGCTGGCGATGCCCTGCGCGAGGCGGATCTTGAATTCGCGAAAGCCGGAAAAACCGAGCGCGTGACAGAAGCGCGCGATGGTCGGCTGACTCACGCCCGCGCGCGCGGCGACCTCGGTCATCGAGAGATCTAGCACCTCGCGCGGCGCCTCGATCACGTAATCGGCCAGCTTGCGCTCTGACGGGCGCAACTGGTCGCGCATCTCTTCCACTTGGGACAGCATCATCGGAAAACTCGCACTATGCTGAAGAACGTGTGGACTATATCCGATTGGTCGTTGGCGCACAAAAGCTAGGTACAAAAACTACATATCGGCGAATAAGTGTATTCCCTGGGTTTCTGCTGTAAAGCGCTGAAGCACCGCCAATGCGGCGATCTGGCGCTCCGCGCCATGCGGCGCCGCAACAGAGCTCGTCATTGCGATCATGTAGTTTTTCTACTAGGATGAGGTCGTTCGATTTTACAACCCCGCGATACCGCCTGGCGTCATGCGTGCGCCTGCCGCCAGCGACGAAGGAGCTCCGATGGTTTCCCCGCATTCGCAATTGTTGAAGGTCACGCAACGCGTGATCGAGCGCAGCAAGCCCACGCGCGAAGCGTATCTGGCCCGCATCCAGCATGCGCAGGGGCGCTTTCCGGCGCGCGGCGCGTTGTCGTGCGCGAACCTCGCTCACGGTTTCGCCGGCCTGGAGGGCAACGACAAGCTCGTGATCAAGCACATCCGCGAGCCGAATATCGGCATCGTGTCGTCGTACAACGAGATGCTGTCGGCGCACGCGCCGTACAAAAACTACCCGGACATCATCAAGCAGGCCGCGCGCGAAAACGGCGGCGTCGCGCAATTCGCGGGCGGCGTGCCGGCGATGTGCGACGGCGTCACGCAGGGCAACGCGGGCATGGAGCTGTCGCTGTTCTCGCGCGAAGTGATCGCGATGAGCACGGCCGTCGCGCTCACCCACAACATGTTCGACGCGGCGCTGTGCCTCGGCATCTGCGACAAGATCGTGCCGGGCCTGCTGATCGGCGCGCTGCAATTCGGCCATCTGCCGACCATCTTCGTGCCGGCCGGCCCGATGACGAGCGGCCTGTCGAACGACGACAAAGCCAAGACGCGTCAGCAGTTCGCGACCGGCCAGTGCGGCCGCGACGCGCTGCTCGAAGCGGAAGCGGCCGCCTATCACAGCCACGGCACCTGCACGTTCTACGGCACCGCGAACAGTAACCAGATGCTGATGGAAGTGATGGGCCTGCATCTGCCGGGCTCGGCCTTCGTGCATCCGCACACACCGCTGCGCGACGCGCTGACCGCGCAGGCCGCGCGCCGCGTGCTCGATCTGACGGTCGAGCGCGGCCACTACATGCCGATCGGCCATGTGGTCGACGAGAAGGCGATCGTCAACGGCATCGTCGCGCTGCTGGCGACCGGCGGCTCGACCAATCACACGCTGCACCTCGTCGCAATCGCGCGCGCGGCCGGCATCGTGATCGATTGGGACGACTTCGACACGCTGTCGCAGGCGGTACCGCTGCTTGCGAAGATCTATCCGAACGGCAAGGCCGACGTGAACCACTTCCACGCGGCGGGCGGCGTTGCGTTCCTCGTGCGCAATCTGATCGAGGGCGGTCTGCTGCATGAAGACGTGAACACGGTCGCGGGCAAGGGCCTGAAGCGCTACACCGAGGAGCCGAAGCTGCTCGACGGCAAGCTGCAATGGGTGGCCGGTGTCGAGGCGAGCGCGGACACAGCGGTGCTGCGCGGCATCAAGGAGCCGTTCCAGCCGGACGGCGGCCTGCGTCTGATGCAGGGCAAGCTCGGCCGCGGCGTAATCAAGATTTCGGCGGTCGCGGCTCAGCATCGCAAGGTGAAGGCGCCGGCAATCGTGTTCGATTCGCAGGAAGCGGTGCAGGAGGCGTTCGACAAGGGCGAGCTCAAGCGCGACTTCATCGCGGTGGTGCGCTTCCAGGGCGCACGCGCAAACGGCATGCCCGAGTTGCATCGTTTGACGCCGCTGCTCGGTGTGCTGCAGGATCAGGGTTTCCATGTCGCGCTGGTGACCGATGGCCGTATGTCGGGCGCGTCGGGCAAGGTGCCGGCGGTCATTCATCTGTCGCCGGAAGCATTGCTGCAAGGCCCGATCGGCAAAGTGCGCACGGGCGACATGCTGGTGATCGACGCCGAAGCGGGCGTGCTCGACATCGAGATCGACGCAGCCGAGTGGACCGCGCGTCCGAACGCCGAGCCGCTGCATCAGGCGGACAACGAAGTCGGCTTCGGCCGCGAGCTGTTCGGCGTGTTCCGTGCGGCGGCGGCGCCGGCGGAGCAGGGCGCGTCGGTGTTCGGCAAGCTGGTCGGCGAGGGCGGCACGGTCGACGGCCAGCACGGCCACGGCAGCCATCACAAGCACGGCCACGACGGTGACCATCAACCCAGCGACCATCATCACACGAGCACCGCGCAAGCCGGCGCGGCGCTGCAGAAACAAGGAGTCTGACTATGACGTCGAAAACAGTAAGCGATATCGTGCGCCTCGGCCCGGTGATTCCGGTGCTCGCGTTCGACACGGTCGAACAGGGCGAACACGTGTCGCGCGCGTTGCACGCGGGCGGCGTGAAGGTGCTCGAAATCACGCTGCGCACGCCGGCGGGCCTCGGCGCGATCGAGCGTGCGTGCGAACTCGCCGACGACATCGTGGTCGGTGTCGGCACGATCACGAAGCCCGAGCATTGCGCCCAGGCGAAGAAGGCCGGCGCGCAGTTCGGCGTGTCGCCGGGTCTGACCAAGGACATGCACAAGGCCGCGCAGGATGTGGGTCTGCCGCTGTTGCCCGGCGTGATGACGCCGTCGGACATCATCCTCGCGCTCGAGCTCGGCTACGAGATCGTCAAGTTCTTCCCCGCACAGCAGGCGGGCGGCGTGCCGATGCTGCAGGCGTTCCACGGCCCGTTCCCGACGCTGAAGTTCTGCCCGACCGGCGGCATCACGCCGGAAAGCGCGCCGCACTTCCTGTCGCTGCCGAACGTGGTCTGTGTCGGCGGTTCGTGGCTCACGCCGAAGGCCGCGCTCGCCGCGCAGAACTGGGACGAGGTCACGCGCCTCGCGCGCGCCGCGAGCCAGCTGGCGGCACCCGCGCACTAAGCGCTACAACCCGATAGCGCATCGATCAACTGAAGCGGGCCCAGGAGTCTCGTCGATACAGCCGCATCTGGCTGTCGCGCCGAGACTCTTTTTTTACTTGATATGCGTGCTGGATTTGCGCGCGTTTTCGGGAAACAGACAGTAAAATTCAGCGTCCGCGCGGCTAGCCGGATTGTCAGGCATCGCGCAGGTTGCCGTGAGACGAGGTGGCGGCCGCATCCGCACTCTGAAATCAATAAACCAAAGGAGGGGCTTCATGGAATCTGCCCACGGCAGCATGCTGCTGGTCTACGCGTTAATCGCGATCGCGTTGCTGATCTTCATGATCACGCGCTTAAAGGTCTATCCGTTTCTCGTCCTGATCATCGTCTCATTGCTGTTGGGCCTCGTGGCCGGCATGCCGATGCAGACCATCGTCAAATCGTTCGAAACGGGGAACGGCAACACGCTGGGGCACATTGCCATCGTCGTCGGTCTCGGCACGATGCTCGGCAAGATGATGGCCGAATCGGGCGGCGCCGAGCGCGTCGCGACCACGCTGATCAACTGGTTCGGCGAGAAACACATTCACTGGGCGATGATGGTGGTCGCGATCATCGTCGGCTTGCCGGTGTTCTTCGAAGTCGGTTTCGTGCTGTTGATTCCGATCGCGTTCAACGTCGCCAGGCGCACCAACAAATCGCTGCTGCTGGTCGGCCTGCCGATGGTCGCGGGTCTGTCCGTCGTGCACGGGCTGATTCCGCCGCACCCGGCCGCGCTGCTCGCCGTGCAGGCGTATCACGCGGACATCGGCAAGACGATCGCCTACGGTCTGATCGTCGGCGTGCCGTGCGCGATCGTCGCCGGTCCGCTGTTCGCGTTGCTGGTGAGCCGCCATATCCAGTTGCCGAAGGAAAACGCGCTTGCCGCGCAATTTCTGGGCAGCGACGTGAAGGACGCCAACGGCGTGCAAAGTGGTAACGCCGCGAAGGCCGCTGCACCGAAGCGCGAACTGCCGGGCTTCGGCATCACGCTGGCCACGATCCTGTTGCCGGTGGTCCTGATGCTGGTCGGCAGCTGGGCCGACCTGGTCTTCGAGCCGAAGACGCTGCCGAACGATCTGCTGCGCTTTTTCGGCAACACTGACGTCGCGCTGCTGACGGCCGTGCTGGTCAGCTTCTGGACCTTCGGCGCGAGCCGCGGCTTTAACCGCGAGCAGATCCAGAAGTTCTGCGGAGAATGTCTGGCGCCGATCGCGGGTATTACACTGATCGTCGGTGCGGGCGGCGGTTTTGGCCGCGTATTGATTGATAGCGGCATTTCGAAGGAAATCACCAACGTGGCGACCGCGGTGCATCTGTCGCCGCTGCTGTTCGGCTGGCTCGTCGCGGCGATGATCCGTCTCGCGACCGGCTCGGCCACCGTCGCGATGACGACCGCCTGCGGCATCGTCGCGCCGATCGCGGCGGCGGGCGCGGTGCAGGTGAAGCCGGAACTGATGGTGCTCGCGACCGGCTCGGGCTCGCTGATCTTCTCGCACGTGAACGACGGCGGCTTCTGGCTGATCAAGGAATATTTCGGCATGACGGTGGTGCAGACCTTCAAGACGTGGTCGCTCCTCGAAACCATCATTTCGGTGATGGGGCTGGGCCTGACCTTCGCACTCGCGGCGGTCCTGTAAGGAGTTTCAAATGATTCTGATCGCAATGGGCGTGTCGGGCGCCGGCAAGACGAGGATTGGCGAAATGCTGGCCGAGCGCCTGCATTGCGCGTTCACCGACGGCGACGCGTTCCATAGCGCGGCGAACAAGGAGAAGATGCACCACGGCATTCCGCTCACCGACGAAGACCGCTGGCCGTGGCTGAAGACGATCCGCGCGGCGATCGAGGAAAAGCAGAAAGCGGGCGAGACGGCGGTGTTCACGTGTTCGTCGCTGAAGCGCTCGTATCGCGACATTCTGCGTGCCGGCGACAAGGACGTGTGCTTCGTCTACCTGAAGGGTTCGCGCGAGGTGCTCGCGGAGCGTCTCGGGCATCGCACCGGGCATTTCTTCGATCCGTCGCTGCTGGAAAGCCAGCTCGATACGCTCGAGGAGCCCGGTGACGATGAAGCGATCACGGTCAGCATCGATCTGACGCCGGAACAGATCGTCGACGAGGTGCTCAAGCAGGTCGAAGCGCGCTGAGTCTTTGATCGCTTCGCGTTCCAGCTTCGAACGCGGGACGTAAAAAAGCCGCTCCTCGGAGCGGCTTTTTTACGCATTGAAGAAGCTGGGCCAGCCGATCAGCCGATCCGCTTCGCCAGTTCGACGGCCCGGCCGATGTACGAGCCGGGCGTCATCGCGAGCAGGCGGTCCTTCGCGTCCTGCGGAATCGCCAGGCCGCCAATGAAGCTCTGCAGTGCCTCGCGCGTGATGCCCTTGCCGCGCGTGAGTTCCTTCAGCTGCTCGTACGGATTCTCGATGCCGTAACGGCGCATCACGGTCTGCACCGGCTCGGCCAGCACTTCCCAGCAGTTGTCGAGGTCTTCGTTCAGACGTTGCGCGTTCACTTCGAGCTTGTCGAGGCCGCGGATCAGCGAGTCGTACGCGAGCAGCGAGTAGCCGAACGCGACGCCGATGTTGCGCAGCACCGTCGAATCGGTCAGGTCGCGCTGCCAGCGCGACACCGGCAGCTTGTCGGCGAGGTGACGCAACGTCGCGTTCGCGAGGCCGAGGTTGCCTTCCGAGTTTTCGAAGTCGATCGGGTTGACCTTGTGCGGCATGGTCGACGAACCGATTTCGCCGGCCTTCGTGCGCTGCTTGAAGTAGCCGACCGAGATGTAGCCCCACACGTCGCGGTCCAGATCCAGCAGGATCGTGTTCGCGCGCGTGATCGCGTCGAACAGCTCGGCCATGTAGTCGTGCGGCTCGATCTGGATCGTGTACGGATTGAACGTGAGCTTCAGACGGTTCTCGACGACATCCTTCGAGAACGCTTCCCAGTCGAACTCCGGATACGCGGACAGGTGCGCGTTGAAGTTGCCGACCGCGCCGTTCATCTTGCCGAGCAGTTCGACCTTCGCGATACGTTCGATCGCACGCGCGAGCCGCGCGGCGACGTTGGCGATTTCCTTGCCGAGCGTGGTCGGGCTGGCCGGCTGGCCGTGCGTGCGCGACAGCATCGGCTGGGCGGCGTGCGCGTGCG
This sequence comes from Paraburkholderia lebeckiae, assembly GCF_050436225.1. Classification (NCBI taxonomy): domain Bacteria; kingdom Pseudomonadati; phylum Pseudomonadota; class Betaproteobacteria; order Burkholderiales; family Burkholderiaceae; genus Paraburkholderia; species Paraburkholderia lebeckiae. Next base: position 133,625 of record NZ_JBNDLU010000002.1, read on the forward strand.
CGAGCGCAACGAGGCGTTGATGCACCGAGCGCAGCGCCGGCAGGATCACGTGTTCGCGCGCGCCGGCAAGCATCAGGCCGTGCGACGTGTTGTTGATGTCTTCCGACGTGCACGCGAAGTGGATGAACTCGCTCGCGCGCTCCAGTTCTTCATGGCCCTTCACCGATTCCTTCAGCCAGTATTCGACGGCCTTCACGTCGTGGTTCGTCACGCGCTCGATTTCCTTGATGCGCGCGGCGTCGTGCGCGGTGAAGCGCTCGGCCAGTTGCAGCAGGAACTGCTCGGACGCCTCGGAGAAGCGCGGCACTTCGGCGAAGCCGGCGCGCGACAGCGCGATCAGCCAGTGGATTTCGACCGTCACGCGATTGCGCATGAAGGCGGCTTCCGAGAGCCAGTCGCGCAGGGCTTCGGTTTTGGCGGCGTAGCGGCCGTCGAGCGGGGAAAGCGCGTTCAGCGCGAACAGGGTGTCGGGGCGGGTGTCGGACATGATGAGGACCGGGTTGAAGCGGTTGAGCGCTCAGCGAGCGGGTCGGGAACGGAGGGAACCGTGGATTTTACCACCGTGATGCGATCGGCCCGCCCGGATGCGTCGGTCGCAATCCGCGCCGCTAGAATGCAGACTTCTTCCCTCTCGACGGCAAGCGCAATCGCATGGAACTGAAATGGCTCGAAGACTTCATTTCGCTCGCGGAAACGCGTAGCTTCAGCCGCTCGGCCGAGTTGCGCCACGTCACGCAGCCGGCTTTCTCGCGCCGCATCCAGGCGCTCGAAGCGTGGCTCGGCACGGAACTGATCGACCGTTCTGTTTATCCGACGCGGCTCACGGCGGCCGGTCAGGTGTTCAACGAGCAGGCGCTCGCGATGCTGTCGCAATTCCACGAGGCGCGCGCGCTGCTGCGCGGCCACACGGCGACGCCCCAGGCGACGATCGAATTCGCGGTCCCCCACACGCTCTCGCTCACTTACTTCCCGCGCTGGCTGCAGCGCATCGAGGCGCAGATGGGCCCGATCCACACGCGGCTGCGCGCGCTGAACGTGCACGACGCGGCGCTCTCGCTGGTGGAAGGCGGCTGCGATCTGATGATGGGCTACCACCATCCGAGCCATCCGGTCGCGCTCGATCCGGCACGCTACGACATGCTGACGCTCGGCCACGAGCCGATCAGCCCGTTCTCGGCGCCGGCCCGCGCGGGGCGGCCGCGTCACACGCTGCCAGGCTCGGCCGATGCGCCCGCGCCGTATCTGTCGTACACGCCGAACGCGTACCTCGGGCGCATGACCGAGGTGATTCTCGCGAACGCGCCGGAGCGCCTGTACCTTGACCGGCTCTACGAAACCGACATGGCCGAGGGGCTCAAGGCGATGGCGCTCGCCGGTCACGGCATCGCGTTTCTGCCGCATAGCGCGGTCGAAGATGCGGTGGCCGAAGGCCGGCTGATCCGCCTCGATCGCGCGACGCGCGGCACGCCCGAAGGGCAGCTTACGCTCAGCATGGAGATTCGCCTGTATCGCGACAAGCTCGCCGCGAAAAGCGACGACGCGCGGCAGATCCTCGTGCGGCAGTTGTGGGACGTGGTGTCGGAGGAACTCCGGCAGAGCGCCGCCTGAGCCGCCGCCTAAAACTCGAACTCGAACCTGCGTCCCGACGACGCGAATTTGCGGCTTTGCGAACGTTATGCAAAAAAAACATAACGGGATAAGGAAACGGCATTGGATTTCGATACGGCGTTTTTCCACAATGCCCGTACTCGATCAAACGCCGGAGCGTTCATGTCATCCCAACAACAAGCCGCAGAATCGGTACAAGCCGCCTCAACGTTGCAGTCCGTTCCGTCCTACCTCAATCGCGAAGACCTCGGCCCCTGGGGCAACTATCTGCGCCAGGTCGACCGCGTCGCGCCGTATCTCGGTTCGCTGTCCCGCTGGCTCGAAACCCTGAAGCGCCCGAAGCGCATTCTCGTCGTCGACGTGCCCATCGAACTCGACAACGGCACGGTCGCGCACTTCGAGGGTTATCGCGTGCAACACAACGTGTCGCGCGGTCCGGGCAAGGGCGGCGTGCGTTATCACCAGGACGTTACGCTCTCCGAAGTGATGGCGCTGTCCGCGTGGATGTCGGTGAAGAATGCGGCGGTGAACGTGCCGTACGGCGGCGCGAAGGGCGGCATCCGCGTCGATCCGCGCACGCTGTCGCGTGGTGAGCTCGAGCGCGTGACGCGCCGCTACACTAGCGAGATCGGCCTCATCATCGGACCGAATACCGACATCCCCGCGCCGGACGTGAACACGAACGAGCAGATCATGGCTTGGATGATGGACACGTACTCGATGAATCAGGGCCAGACGGCCACCGGCGTCGTGACTGGCAAGCCGATCACGCTCGGCGGCTCGCTCGGCCGTCGCGAGGCGACCGGCCGCGGCGTGTTCGTGGTGGGCTGCGAAGCGGCTCGCCGCATCGGCTTCGACATCGAAGGTGCGCGTATCGCGGTGCAGGGCTTCGGCAACGTCGGCGGCATCGCCGCGCGTCTGTTCCAGGAGGCGGGCGCGAAAGTCGTCGCGGTGCAGGACCACACCGGCTCGGTGTACAAGTCCACCGGCATCGACGCGGTCGCGCTGCTCGACTACGTCGCGAAGACGGGCGGCGTCGGCGGTTTCCCCGAAGCCGACGCGATCACCGGTGATGAGTTCTGGACCGTCGAGTCGGACATCCTGATTCCGGCGGCGCTGGAAAATCAGATCACCGAAAAAAACGCCGGCAAGATCAAGACCAGGATTATCGTCGAGGGCGCGAACGGCCCGACCACCACGGCGGCGGACGACATCCTGCACGATCGCGGCATCCTCGTGATTCCGGACGTGGTCGCGAATGCCGGCGGTGTGACAGTGTCATATTTCGAATGGGTGCAGGACTTCTCGAGCTTCTTCTGGACCGAGGACGAGATCAACGAGCGCCTCGAGCGCGTGATGCGCGAAGCGTTCGCGGCGGTTTGGCAGGTGTCGAGCGAGCAGAACGTGTCGGTGCGAACGGCTGCGTTCATCGTCGCGTGTAAGCGGATTTTGCAGGCGCGCGAGATGCGCGGCTTGTATCCCTGATGGACCGTGTCCTATCTTGTTTGAAACGGCGGTGACGCGGCCCGTATCCGGGCTGGGAGGCGAAACCGCCGAAACTTTGTGCATCAACGCGGTCCATAAGACGGCGTGTTCGACCGGCGGGCGGCATCCTATCGATGCCGCCCGCCTTCTCATATGCGCGAAACGGCCGTGCGGCGGCGCTGCGGGCCCATCGCGGCGTGCGCGCAACAGAATGGTTAATAGCGATACTTTCAGAAAAATTACTTTGTTACACTGGCGCCGGTTCTTGCCAAGGAGATCAAGATGAAGATTAAAAAAGCCGCGCTGCTGCTCGCGACTCTCGGACTGTTTACGGTTGGCGTGCATGCGCAAGACTCGGGCACGCTGAAAAAGATCAAGGATACGGGCGTCATTTCGCTGGGCCATCGCGAATCGTCGATCCCGTTCTCCTATTACGACGACAAGCAGAACGTGATCGGCTACTCGCAGGATTACGCGATGAAGATCGTCGAGGCCGTCAAGCAGAAGCTGAACATGCCGAACCTGAAGGTGAAGCTCGTGCCGGTCACGTCGCAGAACCGCATTCCGCTCGTGCAGAACGGCACGGTCGACATCGAGTGCGGCTCCACCACGAATAACCTCGAGCGTCAGCAACAGGCCGCCTTCACGAACACTATCTTCGTGATCGGCACGCGCCTGATGACCAAGAAAGATTCCGGCATCAAGGACTTCCCGGACCTGAAGGGCAAGACGGTCGTGACGACCGCCGGCACCACGTCCGAGCGCCTGCTTCGCAAGATGAACCAGGAGAAGAACATGGGCATGAACATCATCAGCGCGAAGGATCACGGCGAGTCGTTCCTGACGCTGTCGACGGGTCGCGCCGCCGCGTTCATGATGGACGATGCGCTGCTCGCCGGCGAGCGCGCGAAGTCGAACAACCCGGGCGATTTCGTGATCGTCGGCACGCCGCAATCGCGGGAGGCGTACGGCTGCATGCTGCGCAAGAACGACCCCGACTTCAAGAAGGTCGCCGACGACGCCATCGCGAAGGTGCAAACGTCGGGCGAAGGCGAACAGATCTACAAGCGCTGGTTCGAATCGCCGATCCCGCCGAAGGGCCTCAATCTGAACTTCCCGATGAGCGACGATATGCGTGCGCTGTTCAAGAATCCGAACGACAAGGCAATCGACTAAACCCTAGCTGCTTTTTCGACACTTTCGAAACGCTGAACGGAACGGAAGGGGCCACGCGCTTCTTCCGTTTCTTTTTGCCGGAGTCTTGGTCATGTCATATCACTGGAACTGGGGCATTCTGCTGAGTCCCGTCTCCACGGGCGAGCCGACCACCTATCTGGGCTGGCTGTTCTCGGGGCTGCGGGTGACGGTCACCGTGTCGCTGTCGGCATGGGTGATCGCGCTGATCGTCGGCTCGCTCTTCGGTGTGCTGCGCACGGTGCCCAACAAATGGGCGTCGGGCGTCGGCACCGTCTACGTCGCGATTTTCCGTAACATTCCGCTGATCGTGCAGTTCTTCATCTGGTATCTGGTGATACCGGAGCTGCTGCCCGTGTCGATCGGCAACTGGTTCAAGCAATTGCCGCCGGGCGCGCAGTTCTTCTCGTCGTCGATCGTATGTCTCGGGCTCTTCACCGCCGCGCGCGTGTGCGAGCAGGTGCGCTCGGGCATCAACGCGTTGCCGCGCGGCCAGCGCGCGGCCGGTCTCGCGGTGGGCTTCACGCAATGGCAAACGTATCGCTACGTGCTGCTGCCGGTCGCGTACCGGATCATCGTGCCGCCGCTCACCTCCGAGTTTCTGAACATCTTCAAGAACTCCGCGGTCGCCTCGACGATCGGTCTGCTCGATCTGTCCGCGCAGGCGCGCCAGCTCGTCGACTACACGTCGCAAACTTACGAGTCGTTCATCGCGGTCACGGTCGCATACATGCTGATCAATCTGATCGTGATGCAACTGATGCGCTGGGTCGAAGTGAAGGCCCGGCTGCCCGGCTATATCGGAGGAAAGTGATGCATCATTTCGACTGGAGCGGTATTCCGGGCGCGCTGCCTACGCTATGGACCGGCGCGATCATCACTTTCAAGATCACGCTGATCGCGATCGTATTCGGCATTATCTGGGGCACCATTCTCGCGATGTTTCGACTGTCGCCGATCAAGCCGCTCGGATGGTTCGCGCAGGCTTACGTGACGGTCTTCCGTTCGATCCCGCTCGTGATGGTGCTGCTGTGGTTCTTCCTGATCGTGCCGCAGGTGCTGCAAAGCGTGCTCGGTCTGTCGGCCGACATCGACATCCGGCTCGCTTCGGCGATGGTCGCGTTCTCGCTGTTCGAGGCCGCGTATTATTCGGAGATCATCCGCGCCGGCATTCAGGCGGTGCCGCGCGGCCAGGTCAACGCGTCGTTCGCGCTCGGCATGACCTATGGGCAAGCGATGCGCCTGATCGTGCTGCCGCAGGCGTTCCGCGCGATGGTGCCGCTGCTGCTCACGCAGGGTATCGTGCTGTTTCAGGACACGTCGCTCGTCTACGTGATCAGCCTCGCCGACTTCTTCCGCACGGCTACGAATATTGGCGATCGTGACGGCACGAACGTCGAGATGGTACTGTTCGCGGGCGCGTGTTATTTCGTGATCTGCGTGATCGCGTCGAGCCTCGTCAAAGGTCTTCAGAAAAAGGTCGCAAGATGATCTCTATCAAGAATGTTTCGAAGTGGTACGGCCATTTCCAGGTGCTGACCGACTGCACGACGGAAGTCAAAAAGGGCGAAGTGGTCGTGGTGTGCGGGCCGTCCGGTTCGGGCAAGTCCACGCTGATCAAGACCGTCAACGGACTTGAGCCGTTCCAGAAGGGCGAGATCGTCATCAACGGCCAGTCACTGACCGACAAGAAAACCAATCTCTCGAAGCTGCGCTCGAAGGTCGGCATGGTGTTCCAGCATTTCGAGCTGTTTCCGCATCTGTCGATCGTGCAGAACCTGACGCTCGCGCAGGTCAAGGTGCTGGGCCGCTCGAACGACGAGGCGACCGCGAAGGGCCTGAAGCTGCTCGATCGAGTTGGGCTGCGCGAGCATGCGGACAAGTATCCGGGGCAGTTGTCCGGTGGTCAGCAGCAGCGCGTGGCGATTGCGCGCGCGCTGTCCATGGACCCGATCGCGATGCTGTTCGACGAACCGACCTCGGCGCTCGACCCGGAGATGATCAACGAAGTGCTCGACGTGATGGTCGAACTCGCGCAGGAAGGCATGACCATGATGTGCGTGACGCACGAAATGGGCTTCGCGAAGAAGGTCGCGCATCGCGTGATCTTCATGGACAAGGGTTTGATCGTCGAAGACGACCGCAAGGAAGACTTCTTCGCGAACCCGAAGTCGGATCGCGCGAAGGATTTTCTCGCGAAGATTCTGCACTGAGGGTCGGCGTGCAGGCCTCGTTTCGGGGCTCGCGCGGGAAGAAAAAAAGCCGCTCCATGGAGCGGCTTTTTGTTTCGCAGGCGTAGGGTGACGCTGCGGCTTACGACTCGAACGCTGCCGTGTCATCGGCGGCTTCGAGATCGGTTTCGCTGTCGGGTGAAAGCGTGGTTCCGCTCGTGCCCACCGCGTGCGCGCCGTTCGACGCCGCGATCGTCGTGGCCGACGCCGATGCGTCGAGCGCCGGATTGTGCAGCTTTTCGAGCACCGACTGCGGCACCGGGATATTGGCGCGGCCGATCACGTCGCCATGCTGGAACATCAGCAGATCGCCGGGCTTGAACGCGGTCCACACTTCGTTGTCGGTCAGCGGCTTGGTTGCGATCACCGCGACGCGGTCTTCGGGCGTCGTATATTTGGCGAAATCGATCGACACGTCCGCGTCGACCAGATGCGCGGTCGAAAACGGCCAGCGACGCACGAGGTAATGCAGATGCGTCGAGCAATGCGCGAACAGGGCCTGGCCGTTAGACATCAGGAAATTGAACACGCCGTACTGCGTGATTTCACGCGTGAGCGTCTCGAGCGCGGCGAACAGCTCGTGAAGCGGCGGCTGCTGAGCGCCCGGAAAAGCCTTACGCAAACCTTCCAGCAGCGCGCAGAACGAGAGTTCGCTGTCGGTCGTGCCGACCGGCTGATACACGCCGTTCAGTTCCGGCGCGTAAGCCTGCAGGTCGCCGTTATGCGCGAAGATCCAGTGACGCCCCCACAGTTCGCGCATGAACGGGTGGCAGTTTTCGAGCAGGATGTGCCCTTGCGTCGCCTTGCGGATGTGCGCGATCGTGTTTTTCGATTTGATCGGGTAGCGCTTGACCATCTCGGCGATCGGCGACGTGGCCGACGATTGATGATCGATGAACAAGCGGCAGGCCTTGTCTTCAAAGAAAGCGATGCCCCAGCCGTCGGCGTGGTGATCGGTGACGCCGCCACGCGCCGCAAAGCCGGTAAAGGAAAACGTGACGTCCGTCGGCGCGGCGCAGTTCATTCCGAGAAGTTGGCACATGTTGCAGGTGAGCCTGTGAACGGAGTGAGCCGTTACAATGATGATTTTCCAAGCATATCACCGAGCCGGAGACGCCAAATAGCAAAATTGACATGTGTTTGGGCCGCTACAACGCGGTTTGACCGGTCGATCAGCGATGCGCGCGAAGTCTCGTATTCCTGCCATGACTGCTTCCAACGTTTCCCCCGATTCCGTCACACTGGTCCGCCCGGACGACTGGCATCTGCACGTGCGCGACGGCGCGATGCTCGCGGCCGTGCTGCCTGACACCGCGCGCCAGTTCGGTCGCGCGATCATCATGCCGAACCTGAAGCCGCCGGTCACGACGACCGCGATGGCGAAGGCATATCGCGAGCGCATCATCGCCGCGATTCCCGAGGGCGCGAAATTCGAGCCGCTGATGACGCTGTACCTGACCGACAACACGCCGCCCGACGAGATCCTCCGCGCGCGCGAGAGTGGCTTCGTGCACGGCGTGAAGCTGTACCCGGCGGGCGCGACGACGAATTCCGACGCGGGCGTCACCGATCTGATGAAGTGCGCGAAGACGCTGGAAGTGATGCAGGAAGTCGGCATGCCGCTGCTCGTGCATGGCGAGGTGACCGATTCGGACATCGATCTGTTCGATCGCGAAAAGGTCTTCATCGATCGCGTGATGATGCCGCTGCGCCGCGCATTTCCGGCGCTGAAGGTCGTGTTCGAGCACATCACGACGAAGGACGCGGCCGACTACGTCCGCGAAGCGGGCGTCGCGCCGGAACTGCTTGGCGCTACGATCACCGCGCACCATCTGCTGTACAACCGCAACGCGATTTTCCAGGGCGGCATCCGTCCGCATTACTACTGCCTGCCGGTGCTCAAGCGCGAGACCCATCGCGTCGCGCTGGTCGAGGCGGCGACCTCGGGCGATCCGCGCTTCTTCCTCGGCACCGACAGCGCGCCGCATCCGAAGGGGCTGAAGGAACACGCGTGCGGTTGCGCGGGCTGTTACACCGCGCTGCACGCGCTCGAGCTCTATACCGAAGCATTCGACAAGGCCGGCGCGCTCGACAAGCTCGAAGGCTTCGCGAGCTTCCATGGTCCGGACTTCTACCGTCTGCCGCGCAATACGGAGAAGGTCACGCTGCGTCGCGAGGAATGGACGCTGCCGGCCGAGCTGCCGGCCGGCGATACGCCGGTCGTGCCGCTGCGAGGCGGAGAGTCGATTGGCTGGCGTCTCGTTTGAGCTGCAGTAGATGCGGGAGCGTGAGGCGGGGCAGCGCGCTGCCAATATTGATAGGCCGGCGAAAGCGGGCTCCGCGGTAGCGCATGAAGCCGCGGCGGCCAAAGTTGCGCGCGGCATGGCACCCGAGCCTCTGCCACTGTGCTTCGCCGCAATCGACTGGTCGAAGCCGTGGTTCGCGCAATTCGCCACACGCGGTCAGCGTTGGCAGCAAGCCGCGCTGACCGGCTACGCGGACCTTCTCGCCGCGATGAACGCCGACGCCGCCCAGATGCAACAGACCACGGGCCGCGGCCAGCCTCTTGCGTTCATCGCGCAGGACGACCTGCCACCGGGTGCCGCGTACGAGGGGCATATAGCGTCGACCGGTTGCGTGCCGACGCGCCACAATCTGCACGACTTCTTCAACGGTTCGATGTGGTTCGCGTTTCCGCGCATCAAGGCGGCGCTGAACGCGCGCCAGTCGGCGGAACTCGACGTGCTCGGCGTCGGCCCGACGCGTGGCGGCGTGCGCGACATGCTGACTCTCTTCGACGAAAACGCGCTGCTGTTCGCTTGCGCCGATTATTCGCTGAGCGCCGCGCTACGCGGCTTCGAGTGGCAGACGCTCTTTATCGCGTGGCGCGATGCGTGGGGGCGGAGCTGCGAAGTGCGGTGCTTCGGCCATGCGCTGCTCGAAAAGCTGATCGCGCCGTTCAAGGGCTGCACCGGCCATGCATGGATCGTCGACGTTCCGGCAGAGTATTTCGAATGGGACACCCCGGCGCGCGACGCATGGCTCGATGAAGCCGTCAGCGCGGCGCTGCTCGGCCCCGACGCTTTGACGAGCCGCATGTTCGCGCCGCTGCCGGTGCTGGGCATTCCGGGCTGGTGGCCCGAGAACGAATCGCCGGCGTTCTACGACGATACGTCCGTGTTCCGCACGGGGCGGCGCAAGCGCTAGGCGCTTCCGCGTTCGGTGTTAAAATTCGCGCCAGCAAAGCAGGCCAGGCAGTCGCGGCCTCGACGGCTTCGGCCAACGAGGGCGAGGAAAGTCCGGACTCCACAGGGCAGGGTGATGGCTAACGGCCATCCGTGGCGACACGCGGAATAGGGCAACAGAAAGCAAACCGCCGATGGCCCGGCGCAAGCCGGGATCAGGTAAGGGTGAAACGGTGCGGTAAGAGCGCACCGCGGCTGTCGCAAGGCAGACCGGCACGGTAACCTCCACCCGGAGCAATTCCAAGTAGGCAGGCGCGCATCTTCGCGATGCAGGACGGGGCCCCCGTCTCGTCTGCGGGTAGGAAGCTTGAGCGCGTCAGTAATGGCGCGCCTAGAGGAATGGCTGCCACGCGGGTCGAGTCTTCGGGCGCGGCCCGTGCACAGAATCCGGCTTATCGGCCTGCTTTGCCGCTGAATAAGAAAAGCCGGCGTCCGTTGGGACGCCGGCTTTTTCATTTGGGGCGGAGTGGCGGCCGTGGCCGCCATCGCTATCGCTATCGCGCTCAGAGCGCGACGATGTCGAATGAATGCGTGAGCTCGGCGGTCTTCGCGATCATGATCGACGCCGAGCAGTATTTGTCGTGCGAAAGGTTGATCGCGCGCTCGACGGTCGCCGGGTTCAGATTCTTGCCCGTCACCGTGAAGTGGAAGTGGATCTTCGTGAACACCTTCGGATCTTCGCTCGCGCGCTCGGCCTTCAGCGTCACAGAGCAGCCGGCGATCTCCTGGCGGCTCTTCTTCAGGATCATCACGACGTCGTAGGCGGTGCAGCCGCCGGTACCGAGCAGCACCATTTCCATCGGGCGCGGCGCGAGGTTGCGTCCGCCACCCTCGGGTGCGCCGTCCATCGCGACCAGATGACCGCTGCCCGTCTCGGCCGCGAACGCCATCCCGTCTTGTCCCATCCAGCTTACTTTGCATTCCATGCTGTCTCTCCCACCGCGCATCGCTTTGTCGAGACGGCATTGTAGCCCTGTGTCTGACGATTGGCGCACGCTGAGCGCATCCCGCGTTCATGCACGGCGATTGCTTTCTTCTTGCGATGCGGAATGGGCGGGTTGCAGAATTCCTCGTCCAGTTTAGGGAACTTAGTCTAGGGAATGTCTGATGCGATTCGAATTCGTTGGCCTTTAGTGCTTGATCCAAAAGGAGTTTCGTCAAACGTCCCCGCGCATCGAATCTGTCACATTATGAAAATTGATTTTACAATGCAAATCATCTTGCGTTGCACGAGGGTGCACTCTTACCATTTAGTCCATCGTTGCAGCAGTTCTGCAACCTCCGCTACCTCCTCCACCTCCTCCTTTGGTGGATTAAACCCGAACCGCTCGTTCGGGTTTTTTCGCCCGCGTTTGTCAGGCGTTTCGCCCCATTTCCTGACCGCGCGCGGCGAGCGCATCGCACGTTTTGACTTGCCAGCACAAATTCCTTTATAATTCAGGGCTTTTCCGCATCCGCGCCCGCGGAAGAAGAACCAGGGAGAGCCTGCACGCGCCTCGATGCGCACACTACAAGCAGGAAAGAAAACATTGGGCGCAGCAATTTTTTTGGATCGATCATGAAGACGTTTTCCGCAAAAGCCCATGAGGTGACGCGCGAATGGTACGTGATTGACGCGACGGATAAGGTTCTCGGGCGTGTCGCCAGCGAAGTGGCACACCGTCTTCGCGGCAAGCACAAGCCTGAATTCACTCCCCACGTCGACACCGGTGATTTCATCATCGTCATCAACGCTGGCAAGCTGAAGGTCACGGGCAACAAGGTTACCGACAAGAAGTACTACCGTCACTCGGGCTACCCGGGCGGTATCTATGAAACGACGTTCGGCAAGATGCAGGAACGCTTCCCGGGCCGCGCGCTCGAGAAAGCGGTCAAGGGCATGCTGCCGAAGGGTCCGCTCGGCTACGCGATGATCAAGAAGCTGAAGGTCTACGCTGACGCAACGCATCCGCATTCGGCACAACAGCCGAAGGCGCTCGAGATCTAAGGGGAGCCCACATGATCGGTAACTGGAATTACGGCACGGGCCGCCGCAAGAGCGCCGTCGCTCGCGTGTTCATCAAGGCAGGCAAGGGCGACATCGTTGTGAACGGCAAGCCCATCGCCGACTACTTCTCGCGCGAAACGTCGCTGATGATCGTGCGTCAACCGCTGGAACTCACGAACCACGGTGTCACGTTCGACATCAAGGTCAACGTGACGGGCGGCGGTGAAACGGGGCAAGCCGGTGCGGTTCGCCACGGCATCACCCGCGCGCTGATGGACTATGACGCGACGCTGAAGCCGGAACTGTCGAAGGCTGGCTTCGTCACGCGTGACGCTCGTGAAGTCGAACGTAAGAAGGTCGGCTTCCACAAGGCACGTCGCCGCAAGCAATTCTCGAAGCGTTAATCGTTTCGGGCGTGAACCGGCCCTCGCGCCGGTTTGCAGCAAAAGCCGCCAACGCCACGCGCGAAGGCGGCTTTTTTTATGGTTCGCCGGGGTTCGCACCCCGGTCCCGTTCGCTCAAGTGCCAACGGATCGCCTCGCATCGACCTTGCAGCAAGAGCGCATTGATTTTGTGGACTTCAGCACGATATCCGGAACAGCCCTACAATATCGGCTAAAGCTTTTTGGAGAGTTCGAAATGAACGCAGTCACCGACACCCCCGTGACCGAGATGCCGGCCCCCTTCGTCTTCACCGACGCAGCGGCTGACAAGGTCAAGCAACTGATCGATGAGGAAGGCAACCCGGAGCTCAAGCTGCGCGTGTTCGTGCAGGGCGGCGGCTGCTCGGGCTTCCAATACGGCTTCACGTTTGATGAAGCGATCAACGAAGACGACACCGTGATGAACAAGAGCGGCGTCCAGCTGCTGATCGACTCGATGAGCTACCAGTACCTGGTCGGCGCCGAAATCGACTACAAGGACGACATCAACGGCGCGCAGTTCGTTATCAAGAACCCGAACGCGACCACGACGTGCGGTTGCGGTTCGTCGTTCTCGGTCTGAGCGCAAAGGCTCGTCAAGCCAGAGCGAAGAAACGGGGCCGAGAGGCCCCGTTTTTCATTGCCTTCGTGCCGCAGAATCCGCGTGCGGCAACAAAAGGTGTTTGTTTTCAGTTCATCCCTTCTCAGCGCGGATAAATCGCCCCCAGCACCCGCTCCGCGGACGCTCCCGTCACGCTTGGCAGACTGCCCGGCAGACGCGCGATGCAGCGCATCGCGAGCCACGCGAACGCGAGCGGCTCAACCTGGCTCGGCGGCACGCCGAGCGCGTCGGTCGTCATCACGGGCACGCCGCTTACGCCGCTGTCTTCGAGCGCCTGCTGCAACGCCTTCATGATCTCCGGATTGCGCGCGCCGCCGCCGCACACGTACACGGCCCGCGCATCGGATGCATGCCGCTCAATCTCGCGCGCGACCGTCACCGCGGTCAGCGCGACGAGCGTCGCCTGTACGTCGGCTGGTGCGAGCGCGGAGAACGGCTCGAGCTTCGCATCGAGCCATGCGGTGTTGAACAGATCGCGGCCGGTGCTCTTGGGCGGCTGCTCTGCGAAGAATGGTTCGTCGAGCAAAGCGTTCAGCAGCTTGCGATCGACCTGGCCACTCGCCGCGAAATGACCGTTCTCGTCGAATGGCTTGCCGAGCTGGCGCTCGGCCCACACGTCGAGCAGCGCGTTCGCCGGGCCGCAGTCGAAGCCGCGCACGCCGCCGGCCGCGTTCAGGATTGTGATGTTGCTGATTCCGCCAAGATTGCAGACGACGCGCGTTTCGTCCTTCGCACCGAAGATCGTCGCATGAAAAGCGGGCACGAGCGGCGCGCCTTGGCCGCCTGCCGCGACGTCGCGGCTGCGGAAATCGGCGACCACGTCGATATGGAGCATTTCCGCGAGCAGCGCCGGGTTGTTGATCTGCCGCGTATACCCCTTTTCCGGCCGATGCCGCACGGTCTGCCCATGGACGCCGATTGCGCGGACGTCATCGGCCGATACGCGGCTGTCGCGCAGCAGATCGTGGCAGCACACCGTGTAGCGCGTCGCGAGCGCGTTGGCGGCGAGCGACTCGCGCTCGATCTCGTTGTCCCCCGGCTGTTGAAGCGCGAACAGCGCTTCGCGGATGCCGGCCGAAAAGCCGACGAACGCTTCGGCCAGGACCTCGGGCGGCTTCCCATTGGCAAACCGGACGGCCACGCCGTCCACACCGTCCATGCTGGTTCCGGACATCAGTCCGAAATAGATGCCGTCTGCGGGATCTTGCGCCACGTCGCTGCTCCTGTCGATGTTCATTGCGATTCGTTGTAGCAGATTATCGGCGCAAACGGCGAAGGTGATGCGAGCGGCAACGAATTGGCCGGTCGCAGGGCCGTGCGGGGCGCGTGAGTGGGCGCGGCGGCGCGCATCTATGGGACAATCCTGTTTTTTCGCGACTTCACGTTTCCAGCATGAGCACCGAGTCCACCCAGCCCAATCCCGCTTCCGCCTTCCCGATCACCGACGAAGTCCGTCACGCGCTCGCCGTGACCAAGCGCGGCGTCGACGAACTGCTGATCGAAGACGAATTCGCGCAAAAGCTTGCGCGCAGCGCGGCGACGGCCAAGCCGCTGCGCATCAAGCTCGGGCTCGATCCGACCGCACCCGACATCCACATCGGCCACACGGTCGTGCTGAACAAGATGCGCCAGCTGCAGGACCTCGGCCACACGGTGATTTTCCTGATCGGCGACTTCACGTCGCTGATCGGCGACCCGTCCGGGCGCAACGCGACCCGCCCGCCGCTCACGCGCGAGCAGATCGAATCGAACGCGAAGACCTATTTCGAGCAAGCCGCGCTCGTGCTCGATCGCGACAAGACCGAGATTCGCTACAACAGCGAATGGTCGATGCCGCTAGGCGCCGACGGCATGATCAAGCTTGCGTCGCGCTACACGGTCGCACGCATTCTCGAGCGCGAGGACTTCACGAAGCGCTTCCAGGGAGGCGTGCCGATCTCGATCCACGAATTCCTGTACCCGCTGATGCAGGGCTACGACTCGGTCGCGCTGAACGCGGACCTGGAGCTCGGCGGCACGGATCAGAAGTTCAACCTGCTGGTGGGTCGCGAGTTGCAGAAGCAGTACGGCCAGGAGCAGCAGTGCATCCTGACGATGCCGCTGCTCGAAGGGCTCGACGGCGTCGAGAAAATGTCGAAGTCGAAGAACAACTACATCGGCATCAGCGAAAAGCCGACCGACATGTTCGGCAAGCTGATGAGCGTCTCCGACACGCTGATGTGGCGGTACTTCGAACTGCTGTCGTTCCGTCCGATGGACGAAATCGCCGGCTTCAAGCGCGAGGCCGACGCGGGCCGTAATCCGCGCGATTTCAAGGTGATGCTCGGCCAGGAAATCGTCGCGCGCTTCCACTCGCAGGCGGACGCCGAACGCGCGCTCGAGGACTTCAACCATCGCGCGAAGGGCGGCGTGCCCGACGATATCCAGGCCGTGACGCTCGCGGGCGCACCGCTCGCGATCGGCCAGTTGCTGAAGCAGGCGAACCTCGTACCGTCGACTAGCGAGGCGCTGCGCAATATCGAGCAAGGCGGCGTGAAGATCGACGGCACCGCGGTGTCCGACAAGAGCCTGAAGGTCGAAGCGGGCGAGTACGTCGTGCAGGTCGGCAAGCGCCGTTTCGCGCGCGTGACGCTGACGGCGTGATCGCGCTAATCCAACGCGTGCGGCGCGCCGAAGTGCGCGTCGCCGATCGCGTGACCGGCGCAATCGACGCGGGCCTGCTTGCGCTGGTCTGCGCGGAGCGCGGCGACACCGAGGCCACGGCCGACAAGCTGCTCGCCAAGGTGCTCGGTTACCGCGTGTTCAGCGACGCGGCCGGCAAGATGAACCTGTCGGTGCAGAATCTCGACGGCGCCGGACGCGCGGGCGGGCTGCTGCTCGTGTCGCAGTTCACGCTCGCGGCCGATACCAACAGCGGCCTGCGCCCGAGCTTCACGCCGGCCGCGCCGCCCGACGAGGGCAAGCGCCTTTTCGACTACTTCG
Organism: Paraburkholderia lebeckiae; assembly: GCF_050436225.1. Taxonomy (NCBI): domain Bacteria; kingdom Pseudomonadati; phylum Pseudomonadota; class Betaproteobacteria; order Burkholderiales; family Burkholderiaceae; genus Paraburkholderia; species Paraburkholderia lebeckiae. Next base: position 149,401 of record NZ_JBNDLU010000002.1, read on the forward strand.
TCGCGGCCGCGCGCGCGAAGCATCCGATCGTCGAGACTGGCGAGTTCGGCGCGGATATGCAGGTGTCGCTCGTCAACGACGGGCCGGTCACGTTCTGGTTGCAGACCAACGCGTAAACGAACGCAAACGTTCGAGCCCGCCCTCGCCGCAGGCGAGCCGTGCCGCTGCACTTTGCGACAATAGTCGCTCGACACAACCGCGAACGGCACCTCTCTCTCATGACGACGCAGATCCTGTTTATCCGGCACGGCGAGACCGACTGGAACCGCATCAAGCGCATTCAAGGCCACATCGACATTCCGCTCGCGACGACCGGCGTCGCGCAGGCGCGACGTCTCGCGCAGCGCCTCGCCGACGAGGCGAAGCAGGGCGCGCGTCTCGACGCGATCTATGCGAGCGACTTGCAGCGCGCGCAGCAGACCGCGCAGCCGATCGGCGAGGCGCTCGGCCTGCCCCTGCAGTCGCGCGAGAACTTGCGCGAGCGCTCGTACGGCGCGTTCCAGGGCCATGACAGCGACGAGATCGCGCTGCGTTTCCCCGACGAATACGCGCAGTGGCAAACCCGCGATCCTGGCTTCGCGCCGCCCGAGGGCGAGTCGCACCGCGTGTTCTACCACCGCATCGTGCATGCGATCGAGCCGCTCGTCGCCGCGCATCCGGGCGGGCGCATCGCCTGTGTCACGCATGGCGGCGTGCTCGACTGCGTGCGCCGCTTTGCAACCGGCATGCGGCTCGACGCACCGCGCGACTACCCGCTGCTGAACACCAGCCTGAACGTCGTAGATTGCGGGGACGGTCGCGCGACGATCGTGTCGTGGGCGGACGTAACGCATCTCGACGCGGGCAGCGCCGACGATGATGGTTTCAGGAAGGGACCGGGGCGGTAAGCAAAGGCGGGCAATGGCCCGAGACGCGTGCCGCAATCAATCCTGCTCCCGCACCGCCGCCGCGCGCCGCCTGGCCCGCTTCGATACTCCATTGACCAGCGCCCAGCGGATCACCGGCGCGACGACCCGCACGCCAGGCCGCGCGAAGGTTCGACGCAGCGCCGCGTGGCGATTCAAGCCGAGCATCGTCTGCGCCCAGTCGGGCAACAGATCGACCCCTGCGTTGAGCATCAACGTGCCGGCGGGTCGCATCGCGAAGCTCGGTGCCGGCGCGTTCATCAGAATCCTCACGACTTCGCGCGTGCGCTCGCTCGCGACGAGCGCAGGCCGCATCGCGAGCAGGTACGCCTCGATCTCGGCGCGCGAGCGCGGAATATCGACGGCGCCGAGCATTTCCGCGATGCGCGCGGTTTCCGCGAAGTATTGATCCTGCGCCGCGACGGACAGCACCGGATTCACATAGCGCAGATGCGCGGTCATAAAGCTCGACACTTCCGCGACGTGCACCCACGTCAGCAGCGCGGGCTCGCTCGCGCGATACGACTGGCCGTCCGGTGCGACGCCGGTCACGTCGAGATGAATGCGCTTCACGCGCTCGATCAGCGCGAGCGCATCGTTCTTGCTGCCGTACGTCGTGCCGGCGATGAACGTCGCCGTGCGACGCAGCCGGCCCAGGATGTCGGTGCGAAAGCTCGAGTGATCCCAGACGCCCGCGAGCGCGAGCGGATGCAGCGCCTGAAGCAGCAGCGCGCTGATGCCGCCCGTCATCATCGACGTGAAGTCGGCGTGGACTTTCCAGCAGACGGAGTCCGGCCCGAACAGGCCGGGGTCGCCCGGTGGCGACGAGTAGTCGAGCACCGCTCCGCTGCTGGTCGTCAGATGCGTGACGCCGGCGGCGAGCTTCGAGCGCAGGCGGTGGGTCAGGCGCTGAGTGAAATTGCCGGACGGGTCGCCGGCGGGATTGACAGGTGAACGGTTGGAAGGGCCGGGTTGCTGGGTCTGGTCTGACATCCTGGTCGGCCTCGTCGCGTGACTCAGTTCGTGGAATCCCACAGACCCGGCCGCGCGCTCGCTGAATCCGGCGCGGCCAGCCCGAAATGCCGGTACGTGAGCAGCGTGGCGATGCGGCCGCGCGGCGTGCGCTGCAGGAAGCCCTGCTGGATCAGATACGGCTCGAGCACGTCTTCGATCGTGTCGCGCTCCTCGCCGATTGCCGCCGCGAGATTGTCGACACCGACCGGGCCGCCGTCGAACTTGTACAGGATCGCTTCGAGCAGCTTGCGGTCCATCAGATCGAAGCCGACCGCGTCGACGTCGAGCATGCTGAGCGCGGCGTCGGCCACCTGCGCGGTGATGTTGCCGTCGGCCTTCACTTCGGCGAAGTCGCGCACGCGCCGCAGCAGGCGGTTCGCGATACGCGGCGTGCCGCGCGCGCGACGGGCGATTTCGAACGCGCCGTCCGGATGGATCTGCGCGCCGAGCAGCGCGGCCGAACGCGTGACGATGCGCGTGAGCTCCTCGGCGTTATAGAACTCGAGTCGCGCGACGATGCCGAAGCGGTCGCGCAGCGGATTGGTCAGCATACCAGCGCGTGTGGTCGCGCCGACCAGCGTGAACGGCTGCAAATCGAGCTTCACGCTGCGCGCGGCCGGCCCTTCGCCGATCATGATGTCGATCTGATAATCCTCGAGGGCTGGATACAGGATTTCCTCGACGACCGGCGAGAGCCGGTGGATTTCGTCGATGAAAAGAACGTCGTTGGCTTCGAGATTTGTCAGCAGCGCGGCGAGGTCGCCGGCGCGTTCGAGCACCGGCCCCGACGTTTGCCGCAGATTGACGCCCATCTCGCGCGCGATGATGTGCGCGAGCGTGGTCTTGCCGAGGCCCGGCGGCCCGAACAGCAGCACGTGGTCTAGCGATTCGGAACGGCGCTTCGCGGCCTCGATGAAGATTTCGAGCTGGCCCCGCACTTTCTCCTGCCCGACATATTCGTCGAGCTGACGCGGGCGCAGCGCGCGCTCGAACGCTTCTTCGTTCGGCGACACGGGCGTGGCCGCGATGATGCGCTCGGCGGCGAGTTTGTCGGTTTCGATCATGCGGTCATTGTAACGCGCGTGGCTTGGAGCTTAGCCCTTCGACAGCGCCTTCAACGCGAGCTTGATGCCCTCGGACACGCCCGTACCGGCCGGGACGTTCTTGATTGCCGCGAGCGCTTCTTTTTCCGAGTAGCCGAGCGCGAGCAGCGCATTGAGGATGTCGGAGGCGTGGTCGGATGGCGACGCGGCGCCCGCCATCGCGCCGAGGTCGGCGCCGAGCTTGCCCTTCAGTTCGAGCAGCAGCCGCTCGGCGGTCTTCTTGCCGATGCCCGGTACGCGCGTGAGCCGCGCGGCGTCCTGCATCGTGACGGTCTGCGCGAGCTCCGCGACGCTCATGCCCGACAGCACCGCGAGCGCCATGCGCGCGCCGATGCCGGAAATCTTCAGCAGTTCGCGGAACGTCGCGCGTTCCTGCGCGGTGCCGAAGCCGTACAGCAGATGCGCGTCCTCGCGCACGATCATCTGCGTGAGCAGCACGATGCGCTCGCCGGTCGACGGCAGGTTGTAGAAGGTGCTCATCGGCACGTCCACTTCATAGCCGACGCCGTTGCAGTCGACGAGCAGATGCGGCGGATTTTTTTCCAGCAGAACGCCGGCGATGCGACCAATCATGGCGGATTAGTTTTCAGAGTCGGATGGGAAAGCGCGAGTGTAGCGCAGCGGCTCGGCGGCGCGAACGGCATGGCGGGTCATGCGTCGCGCTAGCCGACCAGACGGCCGCGCCGCACGCGCAGACCCTTCTTCGCGAGCGCCGGTGCGATGCCGCCGAGCGTGCTCAGTATCGAACCGCCGTGCGCGTGGCAGATTGCCATGCCGAGCGCGTCGGCGGCGTCTGTGCCGGGCACGCCCGACAGGCTCAGCAGCCGCACAACCATCTGCTGCATTTGCTCCTTGGTCGCGCGGCCATAGCCGACCACCGACTGCTTCAGCTGCAGCGCGGTGTATTCGGCGACCGGCACGCCGCCCGCGACGAGCCCGCAGATCGCGGCGCCGCGCGCCTGGCCGAGCAGCAGCGTCGACTGCGGATTGACGTTGACGAAGACTTTTTCGATCGCCGCCTGATCCGGCGCGTGCTCGCGGATCAGCGTCGAGATGCCCGCGAAGATGGTGCCGAGCCGCGACGGCAGATCGGCGTCGGCGGTACGGATCACGCCGCTTGCGACGTAGCTCAGTGTGTGGCCGTGTTGTTCGATCACGCCGAAGCCAGTCACTCGCAGGCCGGGGTCGATGCCGAGAATTCTCATGAGGTGCCGCACAAGCGATAAAAACCGGGTGCCTGCGATACTACAACGAACGCGGCGCGCGGCGGCCCGCTGGCAGCATGCTTAGCGGAATAAAAGCTGCTAAAGGCTTTGCTCAAGGAGGGCGATCGAGAATGGAGCGCTACCGCAATCTCAGCGGCGACTCGGGTGTCGACGCTTACGAAATCGGCGACGATTTCATCAAGGTGCGCTTTCGGCCGGGCGTCGTGTATTGGTACACAGAGGCGAGTGTCGGCGCCGAACATGTCGCAGTGCTGAAACGTCTCGCGCGGCGGGGCCGGGGTTTGGGTACGTACATCAGCCAGCATGCGCAGGTGCGGGACGGTTATGCGCGCAAAGAGCCGGACGATTGAACGCGTCGCCTCGAAACGAAAGGCCCGGCGGGACAACCCGCCGGGCCTGTCTTGCGGCTACCGAACTTCAGCCAATCAATGACGGAAGTGCCGCACGCCCGTCAGCACCATCGCGATGTTGTGCTCGTCGGCAGCGCTGACCACTTCGTCGTCGCGCACCGAGCCACCCGGCTGGATCACGCAGGTCGCGCCTGCCGCGACGACCACGTCGAGACCGTCGCGGAACGGGAAGAACGCGTCCGATGCGACCGCCGAACCGGCCAGCTTCAGACCGGCGTTCTGCGCCTTGATGCTCGCGATGCGCGCCGAGTCCACGCGGCTCATCTGGCCCGCGCCGACGCCGAGCGTCATACCGTTTGCGCAGAACACGATCGCGTTCGACTTCACGTACTTTGCGACTCGCCATGCGAACAGCAGGTCGTCCATTTCCTTCGGCGTGGGATGGCGCTTCGTGACGACGCGCAATTCGCGCGGCTGCACGTTCTTCGAGTCGAGCGACTGCACGAGCAGGCCGCCGCCGACGCGCTTCAGATCGAACGTGTTATGGCCTTCGCCCAGCGCGATTTCGAGCAGACGCACGTTCTGCTTCGCCGCGAACACCTGACGCGCTTCGGCGCTGAACGACGGCGCGATCAGCACTTCGACGAACTGCTTCGCCACCGCTTTCGCGGCCGCTTCGTCGACTTCACGGTTGAACGCGATGATGCCGCCGAACGCCGAGGTCGGATCGGTCTGGAATGCCTTCGAATACGCTTCGTGAGCGTCCGCGCCGACCGCGACGCCGCAAGGATTCGCGTGTTTGACGATGACGCAGGCCGGCACGTCGAAGGTCTTCACGCATTCCCACGCCGCGTCGGAGTCGGCGATGTTGTTGTACGACAGTTCCTTGCCCTGCAACTGGTTGTAATTGGCGAGCGCGCCGGCCGGCACCGCCAGGTCGCGGTAGAACGCCGCGCTCTGATGCGGGTTTTCGCCGTAGCGCAGGTCCTGCACCTTGTCGAACGCCATGTTGAAGGTGGCCGGGTACTCGTTGCGCGACGAATGCTGCAACTCGTCGGTCAGGCTCGTCAGGTAGTTCGTGATCGCGCCGTCGTATTGCGCGGTGTGCGCGTACACCTTGGTCGCGAGGCGGAAGTTCGTCTTGTACGACACCGTGTTGCCGTTCGAGCGCATTTCGTCGAGCACGACCGCGTAGTCGGCCGGATCGACCACTACTGTCACGTCGCGGTGATTCTTTGCGGCCGAGCGCAGCATCGTCGGGCCGCCGATGTCGATGTTCTCGATCGCGTCCTCGAGCGAGCATTCTTCCTTCGACACGGTCTGCACGAACGGGTACAGGTTCACCACGAGCAGGTCGATGGTCGGAATGTCGTGCTTCTCGAGTGCGGCCATGTGCTCGGGCAGGTCGCGGCGCGCAAGGATGCCGCCGTGCACCTTCGGATGCAGCGTTTTCACGCGCCCGTCGAGCATTTCCGGGAAGCCCGTGTAGTCGGCGACTTCGGTGACGGACAGGCCCGCGTCCGCGAGCAGTTTCGCGGTGCCGCCGGTCGACAGGATCTTGATGCCGAGGTCCGACAGCGATTTGGCGAAGTCGACGATGCCGGACTTGTCGGAAACGGAGATGAGCGCTTGCTTGATCATGATGAAGACGAAAAGCCGAAGGGAAACGTGGCAGGGCGCGAGAAACTACGACGCGCTACAGCAAACCGTGTTGTTGCAGCTTCTTGCGCAGCGTATTGCGGTTGATGCCGAGATACTCGGCGGCCAGCGACTGGTTGCCGCCGGCCTGCTCGAGCACCACTTCGAGCAAAGGTCTTTCCACGCATGAAATGACCATGTCGTAGACGTCGTGCGGATTGGAGCCGTCGAGATCCTGGAAATACACGTCCAGGCTGTCGCGGACAGATTGTTCGATGTTGTTCTTGCTCATGCTGCTAGTCGGTCGGGGTTGTCCTCGCTCTCGCTGTCGGGCCCGGGGTTGCCGGGCGCTTCGTCGACGTAGACGAGGCGGTCTGAGATCGCCTTTTGCGCGTCAAAGAACTCGTTGACGGCGAGGAGTTGTTCGCGCGTGGTGTCCAGCGTATTCATGCGATGCCGGAACAGGTTGGCGCCGGAAAGGCCGCGAGTGTACCAGCCGATGTGCTTGCGCGCAGTGCGGACACCGGTAAATTCCCCGTAAAAAGCGTAGTGATCTTCGAGATGTTCGTTCATCACCTGCTGGATTTCGTCGATGCGCGGTGGCGGCAGCAGCTCGCCCGTTTGCAGGAAATGCTCGATCTCGCGGAACAGCCACGGACGGCCCTGCGCGGCGCGCCCGATCATGATCGCGTCCGCGCCGGTCGCGGCGAGCACCTCGCGCGCCTTTTGCGGTGACGTGATGTCGCCGTTCGCGACGACCGGAATGCGCACCGCCGCCTTTACCGCGGCGATGGTTTCGTACTCGGCGTCGCCGTGGTACAGGTCCGCGCGCGTGCGGCCGTGCACGGTCAGCATCGAAATGCCCGCTGCTTGCGCGAGACGCGCGACGTTCAGCGCGTTTTTGTTCTCGCGATTCCAGCCGGTGCGGATTTTCAGCGTGACGGGCACCGCGTCGGGTCCGACGCCGACCGCGTTCACGACGGCCTCGACGATGCGCTGCACGAGCGGTTCGTTTTGCAGCAGCGCCGAGCCGGCCGCGACGTTGCAGACCTTCTTGGCGGGGCAGCCCATGTTGATGTCGATGATCTGCGCGCCGTTCGCGACGTTGTAGCGGGCGGCTTCGGCCATCATCTCCGGGTCCGCGCCGGCGATCTGCACCGCGATCGGCTCGACCTCGCCTTCGTGGTTCGCGCGGCGCATGGTCTTTTCGCTCTTCCACAGCTGCGCGTTCGACGCGACCATTTCCGACACCGCATAGCCAGCGCCGAGCCGTTTGCACAGCTGGCGGAACGGTCGGTCGGTCACGCCGGCCATCGGGGCGACGAACAGGTTGTTACGCAGATTGTGGGGGCCGAGAGGGGGCATGGCGTGAGCGTGCGCCGCCGACGGGCCAGGATTTGACAATCGTGACAGCCGGCGCAGCGCGAAATGCGAGGGAAAACGGTTATTTTAGCGTTAACGGGTTGGCGGGACTCGCGAACCGAGTCTTGTAACCCGTTAAATCTTCTATGAAAGTCGCCCGGCTCATAGAACCGCGCAGCGCTTTCTCGCGCTTAACGGCGCTGGCCAAACATCATCTGCCGGGCGAGCGCGGTTTTGACCGGCGGCACGAATTCGAGTGCGGTCAGGGCGAGGCCGCGCAGTACCGCGAGCGGCGCGAAGTCGACGGTAAAGAGACGCGCGAGCGTATCGGTCGAGCCGATCGTCAGGCGCCGGTCGAGCGCGCGGCGTTGCGCGAAGGTGGCGAGCGCGAGCGGGGTCGGGCCTTCGGCCGACAGCGCGTCGACGAGCGCGTGCGCATCGCGCAAGCCCAGATTGAGGCCCTGGCCCGCCACCGGATGCAACGTCTGCGCCGCATTGCCGATCGCGACGATGTGGCCGTTCACGAGCGTGTCGACCGTGTTGAGACCGAGCGGGAACGACGCGCGACCCTGGATGTGCGTAAAGCGACCCATGCGGTTGCCGAACGCGGCGTCGAGCTCGCGGAGGAACGCTTCGTCGGAAAGCTGCGCGCGGCGCGCGGCTTCGTCGGGCGCGCAGCACCAGACGAGCGCGTAGTCGGCACCTCGCACGCCACCCATCGGCAGTAGCGCGATCGGACCTTGCGACGTGAAGCGCTCCCATGCGACGTGCGGCTGCGGCGCGGACACGGTGACCGTGCCGACCAGCGCGGTCTGGCCGTAGTCGCGCGAGCCGGCGCTGGTTTTACCGATGTCGCGTGCGCCGGCGTATTCGTCCGTGGCGCGGCTCGGATTTTTCGCTTGCTTCTGGTCGCCGAACAGGCCGCCCTCGGCGTTGACCAGAATCCGCGTGCGCAACTGGCGCGCGACGCCCGCGGTTTCGATCGGCAGCGTGACGCCGTCGAGCTCCTGAACCGGCGCGCCGGCCGAGGTCGAGCGGAACCAGTGGACCGCCGTCGCATGCACGGCGTCCGCGAGGCCATGCACGATCGAGCCATAGCGCAGCACGTAGCCGAGCGCGGGCAGGCCGTGCTCGCGATGATCGATCAGCGTGCGGCCGAAATGACCGCGTTGCGACACGTGGATGCGCTCGATCGCGGTGGCGTCGGCGGGCCAGCGCAGCGGCTCGAGGATCATCCGGCTGCCGTGCGAGACCGCGATCGCGCGCGGATCGGCGATCGAGTCTTCCGGCTCGCGCGCGTCGACGAGCGCAATCTTCAGCTCGCGCGTCACGCTGCGGCGCGCGAGCCAGCCGGCGAGCGCGAGGCCGACCGGCCCGGCGCCGACGATCGTCACGTCGAAATCGAAACCTTGCTGGTGGGAGGCGGGCCTCAGGATCACTGCCGAGGGAGATGCGTCGTTCATCGCGGATCAGGTCCTCTGTTGATGCGACGCTTGATGGAGGGCTCGTGCTTCCTGCATCAGCGCCTCGATGTCGTCGGCGGCGACCGGCACGTCGCGCGTGATCAGCTCACAGCCGGTCGGCGTCACGATCGCGTCGTCCTCGATGCGGATGCCGATGTTCCAGTAGCGTTCTGGCACACCCTCGGCCGGGCGGACGTACAGGCCCGGCTCGATCGTCAGCGTCATCGACGCGCGCAGCGTGCGCCACGGCAGCGCGCCCGCTTCGTCGCGCGGCGCGCCGCGCTCGCGGTAGTCGCCGCAGTCGTGCACGTCCATGCCGAGCCAGTGGCCGGTGCGGTGCATGTAGTACGGCGCGTAGGCGCGCTCGGCGATCACGTCGTCGACCGAGGCGAACTTCGCGCGCGGCACGATGCCGGTGTCGAGCAGCCCCTGGGACAGCACGCGCAGCGCGGCCTGATGCGGATCGTCGAAGCTCGCGCCGGCGCGCGTCGCGTCGACGGCGGCCTGCTGCGCTGCCAGCACGATGTCGTATAGCTCGCGCTGCGCCGGCGTGAAACGCCCGCTCGCCGGAAACGTGCGCGTGATGTCGGACGCGTAGCCGTCGAGTTCGCAGGCCGCGTCGATCAGGATCAGGTCGCCGTCGCGCGCGATCGCGTTGCCGGCCGGGTAGTGCAGCACGCACGCGTTCGCGCCGGCCGCGACGATCGACGTATAGGCCGGCGCCTGCGCGCCGAGCTTGCGGAACGCGTAGAGCAGTTCGGCCTCGAGTTCGTACTCGCGGATACCGGGCCGGCACACCGCCATCGCGCGACGATGCGCGGCCGCTGAAATCTGCCCTGCGCGGCGCATGATCGCGAGCTCATGGTCGTCCTTGACGAGCCGCATTTCATCGAGCAACGGCAGCAGGTCGCGCGCGGCCGTGGGCGCGACGGTGCCGCCACGGCTTTGCGCGCGCACCGCGTCAAGCCAGCCGCGCACCTGCTCGTCGAAATGCGCCGAGGTGCCGAACGCGTAGTGCAGCGCCGGCTTGTCGGCGATGATGCGCGGCAACTGCGTGTCGATTTCGCCGATCGGGAACGCGGCGTCGAGCCCGAATGCTTCGCGCGCGCCATCGGGGCCGAAGCGGAAGCCTTCCCAGGTCTCGCGCTCGACGCTTTTCTCGCGGCAGAACAGCATCGACGCGGGCGCGCCGGGCGCGGCGCTGGCATCGAGCACCAGCAGCGCTTCGGGCTCGGTGAAGCCGGTCAGATAATAGAAGTAGCTGTCGTGGCGGTACGGGTAGTCAGTGTCGCGGTTGCGCAGCGCTTCCGGCGCGGTCGGGACGATGGCGACGCCGCCGCCCGCGGCGCGCAGCGCGGCGAGAACGCGCTCGCGGCGCGTGCGGTAGACGTCGATGGCGATGGTGGGTTCGGTCGGCTGGTTCATCGTGCGATTGTAGCGCCGCGATTCTCCTGGCCCCATTCTCCTCGCACGACATTGACTCGGTTTGTGCGGCTCCGGACGGCGCGGCGGCCGCCGTCATGTTGCAATCCGTCCACGGCAGCTCGGCGGCCAGTTCGCGAAGATGGCGCCAGCGCGCTCGCGAAAGCCTTAGACCACTTATACTTTCGCCGGATTCAGAAAAAGGCAGAAGATCATGATGAAACTCATCGGTTCGTTCGGCAGCCCGTTCGTGCGCAAAGCACGCATCGTGCTCGCCGATAAGAAGATCGACTACGAACTGGTTCCCGAGAACGTCTGGGCGCCGGATACCCGGATTCACACCTTCAATCCGCTCGGCAAGGTGCCGTGCCTCGTGATGGAAGACGGCGAGGCCGTGTTCGATTCACGCGTGATTTGCGAGTACGTCGATACGCTGTCGCCGGTCGGCAAGCTGATTCCGCCGTCGGGGCGCGAGCGCGTCGCAGTGCGCTGCTGGGAAGCGCTCGCCGACGGCATGCTCGACGCGGCCGTGCTGATCCGTCTCGAAGGCACGCAGCGCGCGCCCGAGCAGCGCGTGGACGCGTGGCTCGCGCGGCAGCAGCGCAAGATCGACGAAGCGCTGATCGCGATGTCGCAAGGGCTCGGCAGCAAGCCGTGGTGCGCGAGCAATCACTACACGCTGGCCGACATCGCGGTGGGCTGCGCGCTTGGCTATCTGGACTTCCGTATGCCGGAACTGAACTGGCGCGAATCGCATCCGAACCTGGACAAGCACTTCCAGAAGCTGTCGCTGCGGCAGTCTTTCATCGATACGGTGCCGAAGGATTGATGAAGCTCGAACGAGCATGAAAAAATGCGCCTGCATGTCAGGCGCATTTTTTTTGCGGGTGTCGTGCCTTTGACGTCGGCGTTACCGCTTGCCGTTGCGTCGCCGCGCGAGCCCCGGTCCGAACGCGAAACCGAACGCGAGCAGCAGCGCTGACACCGCGAGCACCGTGTTGTTGCCGCTCGTCACGTAAGGCGTGTTGCCCGAGGTGCCTTGCACGCTCACGTCGAGCGAACCGACCGTGTAGGGCGTCAGGCGCCCGATCACGCGGCCGTTCGCGTCGATCGCGGCGGTCATGCCGGTGTTGGTTGCGCGCAGCATCGGCCGGCCGGTTTCGAGCGAGCGCATGCGCGCGATCTGCAGATGCTGGTCGAGCGCGATCGTGTCGCCGAACCACGCGAGATTGGTCGAGTTGATCAGCACGCCAGCGGGCGTCGCATTCTCGCGCAGCGTGCGCGCGATCTCCTCGCCGAAGATGTCCTCGTAGCAGATGTTCACCGCGACCGGCTGGTTGTGCACCATGAACGGCTTTTGTACCGGCGGGCCGCGGAAGAAATCGCCGAGCGGAATGTTCATCAGGTTCACGAACCAGCGGAAGCCCCACGGCACGAATTCGCCGAACGGTACCAGATGGTGCTTGTCGTAGCGATAAATCTCGTGCGAGCCGGGCGTGACGCCGAACAGGCTGTTGGTGTAGTCGACCACCCGGCCGTCCGGCGTGATCGTGCCGCCGATCGCGCCGAACAGCAGCGCGCTGCCGGTCGAATCCGTGAAATGGCGGATCGCGGCCGCGAAGTTCGGCGGAAGCTGCTGCGCGAGCACGGGGATCGCGGTTTCCGGCGTGACGATCAGATCGGCCGGCTTCGACGTGATCATCTGCTGATACTCGTCGACCGCCGCGCGCAAGCCGGCTTCCTCGAACTTCATCTCCTGCTTCACGTTGCCTTGCAACAGCCGCACCGACAGCGGCGCGTTGGCGGGCGTGGTCCACTGCACGAGCGGCAGCAGCAGGCCGATCACGAGCAGCGCGAGCGCGACGCCAGCAGGCACCACGATGGGGGCGACGCGCGTGCCGCGGCCCCGCGCGGCGCGACCGCCGGCGTCATCAGCGGCGCAGGCGTTCGGCTCGAGCGATTCATTCGCACGCCCGGAGCGCCACGACGCCAGCAGCGCCAGCAACGCCTGCACGATCAATGCGGCCGTCAGCGCAACCATCCAACCGACGCCATATACGCCGACCACCGGCGCGAACCCCGCCAACGGGCCGTCGACCTGCGCATAACCGGTGGCGAGCCACGGAAAGCCGGTGAACACCGTGCCGCGCAGCCATTCGCCGATCGCCCACGCGCTTGCAAAGGCGAGCGCGCCGTGCCAGGTCGGCGAGAATGGCGCGCGCTCGTCGGCCGCGCCGTTGCGCGCATGGCCCGCGCAGAACGACCACACCCCCGCGGCGAGCGCCGGATAGAGCGCGAGATACAGCGAAAACAGCACGAGCGCGGTGCCGGCGAGCGGTGCCGGCATGCCGCCGTAGTAGTGCATGCTCACATACAGCCACCAGACCCCGCTCACGAAGTTGCCGAAGCCGAACGCGCCGCCCGTCAGCGCGGCGCTTTTCCAGCCGGTGCTGCGCGTGAGCCACGCGAAGAACAACACGAAGATCGCGAGTTGCAGCCAGCCGCCATGCGGCGTCGGCGCGAACGACAGCGTATTGGCCGCGCCCGCGGCCAGTGCGACGAGGTAGTGCCAGCGCGGCAGCGCGCGGCTGCGCGTGCCGTCTTCGGTGGAAGCGGGGGCGGGGGCGCTCACGCCGCGGTGCGAACGGGAAGTGATCGGGTCGGCCATTGTTGCGCGGTCGGCGTGGGTAGTTGAAAGGGCAACTCAGTAGGCAAACGAGTTGGCAAATGCGCCGGCAATGAAAGCGCGCGGGCGCTCAGGCCGTGCATCGGCCCGAGCCGCCGGCTCAGGTCTGCACGTGCTGTGACTCGCGCTCGCGCTGGCCCGCGAGCGGGTCGCGGCGCACCAGCAGCATGTGGATCTGGCGGGCGTCGCCGCGCAGGATCTCGAAGATCAGGTCGTCGAGGCGGACTTTCTCGCCCCGATGCGGCACCCGGCCGAAGTGATGCGTGACCAGCCCGCCGATCGTGTCGACTTCGTCGTCCGAATAATGCGTACCGAACGTGTCGTTGAACTGCTCGATCTCGGTCAGCGCGCGCACGCGGAAGTGTCCGTCCGGCGAAGCGATGATGTTGCCGCTCTCCTCGTCGAAATCGTATTCGTCCTCGATGTCGCCGACGATCTGCTCCAGTACGTCTTCGATCGTGATCAGGCCCGCGACGCCGCCGTACTCGTCGACGACCACCGCGAGGTGGTTGCGGTTCACTCGGAAGTCGTGCAGCAGCACGTTCAGCCGCTTCGACTCGGGGATGAACACGGCAGGGCGCAGCATGCCGCGTACGTCGAACTCTTCTTCGGCGTAGTAGCGCAGCAGATCTTTCGCGAGCAGCACGCCGATGATGTTGTCGCGATTGCCTTCGTAGACCGGATAGCGCGAATGCGCCTTGTCCAGCACGTAGGGGATGAATTCAGCGGGATTGTCCGCGATGTTGATCGCGTCCATTTGCGCGCGCGGCACCATGATGTCGCGTGCGCTCAGTTCCGACACCTGGAACACGCCTTCGATCATCGACAGCGAGTCGGCGTCGATCAGGTTGCGTTCGTGCGCGTCCTGCAGAATTTCCAGAAGTTCGGCGCGCGAGTCGGGCTCGGGCGAGATGAAGTCGGTCAGGCGCTCGAGCAGCGAGCGCTTTTCCTGCGGTTTGTCGAGTTGGCGTCCGGTATGGCGTCGACTGGGATACGTGTCGTTCATGGTAGTGCGCCCGGCGAGACTGGGCGCGCTGTTGCAGAGCGTTAAGGATACACCAGGCGCATGGCGGAACCGTGTCCCGCCGGGCCGGGCGATGAGCGAAGCCAGGGTGAAACGGCCCCGCCGCGACGGTGGAGCGTTGAATCATCCTAACCGATTACGCGGGCAAAAGCGCTCGCTGGCGAAAAAGTCGCGGGTGGGGTTTTCGCCGAGATGCCGCGGTTACACGGCCGGCTTGCAGCGCGCGAGCAGCGCTTCGAGCGCGCGGTCCGGCATGCCGCTTTCGCGCAGCGCGTGCACGGTGCGGCTCACGTAATCGAAGGTCGTGCCGTAGCGGCCGCTCGCGCAGCCCAGCACGGTCTGGATGATGTCGTCGCGCAGCTTGCCGGTGTAGCTCGGCACGTCGCGGCGCATCACGAATGTGAGCGCGTCGACGCGCCGGCCGTCCGCGAGCACGCACGGAAGCCACGCGGGACGGTACGAGCCCATCGGCATTTCGCGGCGCCACAGTGCTTCGAGATGCGGCCTCGAGCCATCGGCCGCGAGCCGGAAGGCCATGCCGGTGCACGAGCCGCCCCGATCGAGCGCGAGCACGAGGCCGGGCTGCTCTGGCGTGCCGCGATTGACTCGCGACCACAGATAGAGGCCGCGGTGATAGCCGTGCACCTTCGAGCGCATCGCCTCGACGGTCGGCAGGCCCGGGTTCCAGATCAGCGAGCCATAGCCGAACAGCCACAGATCGCTTTGGCGGTCCCAGCCGCGCAACGTGGATTCGAGCGACGCGCGTAGTTCGTCGTCCGTCAGGAGCCGCGAGTCGCCGAGCACCGGCGGGTAGTCCGGACAGCGGACGGGGATATCGGCTTCGGGGGACGGAGTGCTCACGGTGGGTTCGGTTGGGCTGGCGTCGAGGAGGGGCGGAACGCCTATTGGTAAGGGTCCGGAAAGCCGAGCTTGCCGAGTATTTCGGTTTCGATCGCTTCCATTTCCTCGGCTTCTTCTTCGACCTCGTGGTCGTAGCCCTGTGCATGCAGCGTGCCGTGCACGAGCAGGTGCGCGTAATGCGCGGCGAGCGGCTTGCCCTGCTCGGCGGCTTCCTTCTCGACCACCGGGCAGCACAGAATCAGATCGCCCGTGACCGGATCATCTTCCGATTCGGCATAGGCGAAGGTCAGCACGTTGGTCGCGTAATCCTTGCCGCGATAGGTGCGATTCAGCGTGCGGCCTTCTTCGGCGTCGACGAACCGAACCGTCAGTTCGCCGTCCGCGAACAGCGCCGCCTTGATCCAGCCGGCCACCGTCGCGCGCGGCAGCAGCGCCTTGTGTTCCCGCCAGGCTTTGGCGGCGGGGAATTGCAGGCTCAACGTCAATTTCGGGGTGCGGCTCATGCGGTTTCTATGCGTGGCATTCCTGGCTCAGTCGTTTTTTTTGCGGCGAGCGGCGAGGCGACGCGGGCCTCGCGCTGCGAAGCGCATCGCTTTAGCGCGGATCGACCGCGGCCTGCGACTTCTGCGCATGCGCATCGTACGCCTCCACAATTCGCGCGACCAGCGGATGCCGCACCACGTCCGCGCTCGTGAAACGCGTGAGCGCGATGCCGCGCACGTCAGCGAGCACCTGCTGCGCTTCGATCAGGCCGCTCTTCTGGCCGCGCGGCAGGTCGACCTGGGTCGTGTCGCCGGTGACGACCGCCTTCGAGCCGAAGCCGATTCGCGTGAGGAACATCTTCATCTGCTCGGGCGTGGTGTTCTGCGCCTCGTCGAGGATGATGAACGCGTGATTCAGCGTGCGGCCGCGCATGTACGCGAGCGGCGCGATTTCGATCATCTGCCGCTCGAACATCTTTGCGGTTTTGTCGAAGCCGAGCAGGTCGTACAGGGCGTCGTAGAGCGGGCGCAGATACGGATCGACTTTCTGCGCGAGATCGCCCGGCAAAAAGCCGAGCCGCTCGCCCGCCTCGACCGCCGGACGCGTCAGCACGATGCGCTTGACCTGGTCGCGCTCGAGCGCGTCGACCGCGCAGGCCACCGCGAGGTAGGTCTTGCCGGTGCCGGCCGGGCCGACGCCGAACGTGACGTCGTACGACACGATCTGCTTCAGGTACTCGCGCTGCGCCGGCGTGCGGCCGCGCAGATCCGCGCGTCGCGTGTACAGCTTCGGGCCGTATTCCTCGAAGTCGTCCTCGCTCGCATTGGCGTCGGCGGGCTGGTCGAACGGGTGATCGGGATTGCCGGCGAAGTGCGCGTCGACGGTGTCGCCATTGCCGTTGCCATTCGGGCGATGACGCGCCGGATGGCGCACTTCGACGAGCGCGAGCTGGATGTCGTCGACCGACAAAGGCTCGCGCGCGTTGTTGTAGAAGTTTTCGAGCGCGGTGAGCGCGAGTTTCGCGCCGCGCCCGCGGATCGCGATGCGGTGGCCGCGGCGCTGCAGGGTTACGTCGAGCGCCTGCTCGATCTGCCGCAGATTTTCGTCGAGCGGTCCGCAGAGGTTGGCGAGCCGCGCATTATCTTCGCGCGGTGCGGTGAATTCCAGATGCTGCTGAGTGGTCTTCAAGGCGGTGAGTCGATCCTGTCGGTTGCGGTACTCAGAATGTCGTTCAGTGCGTCGTCGCGGCGCTGTCGTCGTGAACCATCACGAGTTCACCACGCAGCGAGTGCGGATACGCGTGCACGATCTTCACGTCGACCATCTGACCGATCAGCCGTGCATGCGACGCGACCGGCGCCGGGAAATTGACGACGCGGTTGTTCTCGGTGCGGCCCGCGAGCTCGTTCGGGTCCTTGCGCGCCGGGCGCTCGACCAGAATGCGTTCGACCTTGCCGACCATCGCGTCGCTGATGCGCTGCACGTTCTCTTCGATCGTGGCCTGCAGATGTTGCAGGCGCTTGAGCTTCACCTCGCGCGGCGTGTCGTCGTGCAGGTTCGCGGCCGGCGTACCGGGACGCGGGCTGTAGATGAACGAGAAGCTCGTGTCGTACTTCATCTCTTTGACGAGCGCCATCGTCTTCGCGAAGTCTTCCTCGGTCTCGCCGGGGAAGCCGACGATCATGTCCGTCGACAGCGACAGGTCCGGGCGGATCGCGCGCAGCTTGCGGATCACCGATTTGTACTCGAGCACGGTGTAGCCGCGCTTCATCGCCATCAGGATGCGGTCGGAGCCGTGCTGCACCGGCAGATGCAGGTGGCTGACGAGCTTCGGCACCTTCGCATAGGTGTCGATCAGGCGCTGCGTGAACTCCTTCGGATGCGACGTCGTGTAGCGGATCCGTTCGATGCCGGGAATGTCCGCGACGTATTCGATCAGCGTCGCGAAGTCGGCGATCTCGGTCGAACCCACGGTCAGCGCTCCACGATAAGCGTTGACGTTCTGGCCAAGCAGCGTGACTTCGCGCACGCCCTGTTCGGCGAGACCGGCGATTTCGGTCAGCACGTCGTCGAGCGGACGCGACACTTCCTCGCCGCGCGTGTACGGTACGACGCAGTAGCTGCAGTACTTGCTGCAGCCCTCCATGATCGACACAAACGCGCTCGGACCTTCGACGCGCGCCGGCGGCAGGTAATCGAACTTCTCGATTTCGGGAAACGAAATGTCGACCTGCGCGCGGCCGCTTGCGCGGCGCTCGTCGATCATCTGCGGCAGGCGGTGCAGCGTTTGCGGACCGAACACGATATCGACGTACGGCGCGCGCGCGACGATCGATGCGCCTTCCTGACTCGCGACGCAGCCACCCACGCCAATGATCAGATTCGGATTCGCGTCCTTCAGCTCGCGTACGCGGCCGAGGTCGGAGAAGACTTTTTCCTGCGCCTTTTCGCGCACCGAGCAGGTATTGAACAGGATCACGTCGGCGTCTTCCGGCGTGTCGGTCTTGACGAGTCCTTCAGCGGCACCGAGCACGTCGACCATCTTGTCGGAGTCGTACTCGTTCATCTGGCAGCCAAAGGTCTTTACAAAAACTTTCTTGGTCATCGAATTTCGCCGGTCGCAGTGGTTAACCTGGGGGCGTCGTAAAAAGGTGAAGGAGGCCGCGGCGCGGGACAGCGCGGCGCGTGATGGCCGGCTTGCGCGTGTCGTTGCAGCGTAACTGCATATTATAGCCCTTCACGCAACGGGGGTTTCGGCGCTCATTGGCCGGTCCGGCGGCAGTCCCAGCAGGCTTTCCAGTTCATCCGACACCTGCGCGAAGCGCTCGGCGAGGAAATCGAGCAGCACGCGCACGCGCGGCGCCATGAAGCGGTTGCGGTGATACAGCGCGTGCAGTGGGGCATCGGGGTAGCGCCATTCCGGCAGCAGGATCTTCAGGCGACCGGCGCGCAGGTCCGCTTCCACGTCCCACATCGATTTGATCGCGATGCCGTAGCCGCGCAGCGCCCATTCGCGCGCGACCGCGCCGTCGTTGGTTTCGCGCGCCGCTTCGAACGGCACGCTGTAGTGCTGCACCTCGTCACCGCGCGTGAAGCGCCATTCGCTGGCCGGCCCCGATGCGGTGCCGAGCACGATGCAGTCGAAATTGGCGAGGTCGAGCGGGTCCTTCGGCTCGCCGCGACGCCCGACGTATTCCGGTGATGCGCACAGCACCCGCCGGTTCGGCGCGAGCCGGCGCGCGACCAGCGAGCTGTCCTGTGGCACGCCGAAGCGGATCGCCAGGTCGATGTCCTCCTGCACGAGATTGGCCAGCGCATCCGACAGCGTCAACGCGAACGTCACGTCCGGGTACAGCGCGTTGAATTCGTCGAGCCAGTGCATCAGCAGGTTGCGGCCGAAGTCCGAGGTCGCCGACACCCGCACCTTGCCGCGCACGACGCCCTGGCCCGCTTGCAGCGCGGCTTCGGCGTCGTCCAGCGATTGCAGCGCCTGGCGACAGCAGTTCAGGTAGAGGCGGCCTTCGTCGGTGAGCCGTAGCTGCCGCGTGGTGCGCTCGAACAGGCGCGCTTTGAGCCTCGCTTCCAGTTTCGCGAGCCGCGCGCTCGCCGCGGCGGGTGTCAGGCCCATCTTGCGGCCCGCCGCCGACAGGCTGCCTTGCTGCGCCGCTTCGACGAAGAGGCGGATGTCGCCGAGGTTATCCATCGCTGGCTTTCAAGCAGAATTTGAAAATGCTTCAAATGCTACGCCAATTATCAAATTGGCATCACGCCGCGACAATGCAGCCGTCGCAACTCCGCTGCTGTCCTTCGCCATGCAACTCGATCACGCGACCATCGTCACCGCGCCAGGCCTATCAACCCAAACCCTGATCCCATCATTCCCGGAGCGGAAAAATGCCCATTCCATTACTCGCGCTCGCGATTAGCGCCTTCGCCATCGGTACGACCGAATTCGTCATCATGGGCCTGTTGCCCGAAGTGGCGCGCGATCTGGCCGTGTCGATCCCGTCCGCTGGCCTGCTCGTCAGCGGCTACGCGCTCGGCGTCGCGGTCGGCGCGCCACTGCTCGCGGTAGTCACGAGCAGGATGTCGCGCAAGTTCGCGCTGCAGCTGCTGATGGGCGTGTTCATCGTCGGCAATGTGTTGTGCGCGGTGGCGCCGGGCTATTCGGTGCTGATGATCGCGCGCGTCGTGACCTCGTTCGCGCACGGCTCGTTCTTCGGCATCGGCGCGGTGGTCGCGGCCTCGCTCGTGCCGGCCGAAAAGCGCGCGAGCGCGATCGCGCTGATGTTCACGGGCCTAACGCTCGCGAACGTGCTCGGCGTGCCGTTCGGCACCTTCATCGGCCAGCAGTTCGGCTGGCGCGCGGCGTTCTGGATCGTCAGCGGCTTCGGCGTGCTGTCGCTCGCGGGCATCAGCGCGCTGGTGCCGAACCGCCACGACACCGGTCCCGCCGGCCTCGCCAACGAAGTGCGCGTGCTGAAGGACCCGCAAGTGTGGACCGCCCTCGCGATGACGGTGCTCGGCTTCGGGGGTGTGTTCGTCGTGTTCACCTATATCGCGCCGATCCTCGAGCAGGTGAGCGGTTTTTCGCCGCGCGGCGTGACGCTGATCCTCGTGCTGTTCGGCGTGGGCCTGACGGTCGGCAACATGATCGGCGGCAAGCTTGCGGACCGCGCGCTGATGCCCTCGCTGATGGGCATTCTCGCCGCGCTCGCGGTCGTGATGGCGATCTTCGCGCGCACCAGCCATTCGCAAGCGGCTGCCGCGATCACGGTGTTCGTGTGGGGCATCGCGGCGTTCGCGACGGTGCCCCCGTTGCAGATGCGCGTTGTCGCGAAGGCGGCCGCCGCGCCGAATCTCGCGTCGACGCTGAACATCGGTGCGTTCAACGTCGGCAATGCGGCGGGTGCGTGGCTCGGCGGTCTCGTGATCAATCACGGTCACGCGCTCGATACCTTGCCGTGGGTCGCGGCCGCGGTCAGCGTCGCCGCGCTGCTGCTGACGTGGTTCGCGGCGCGCATGGATGCGCCGGCGCGCACGCTCGCGCAAAGCGCGTGAGTCGTCAGTTGCTTGCCTCCGCCATGCTGATAACAGTGTGAAGATAACTTCGTTGGGTGCGACGAAAGCCGATGCTATCTTGCTTCCACTTACTGCTCTTGCGCCGCCTGGCGGCGCTCTGGAGGCCAATATGCATTCCCCGCTCGCGCTGGTCCGCGATTCGTCGGCCGATGCCGATACCGATGCGGCGGCGCGCTCCGCCGAACCCTTCGATGCGCTCGAACAGTTGGTCGGCGTGAATCTGGCGCGGCTGCGCGCCGAACGGCAGCTTTCGCTCGATGCGCTGGCGCGCGCGTCAGGCGTGTCGCGCGCGATGCTCGCGCAGATCGAGTCGGCGCGCAGCGTGCCGTCGATCAAGGTGCTGTGCAAGGTGGCGGCGGCGCTGAAGGTGTCGGTGGCGGCGTTCCTGCGGCGTCACGCGACCAACGGCTTCGAGCATCTGCCGGCCGAGCGCTCGGCCCGCGTGGTCAGCGCGAACGGTCGCTACTCTGTGCGACCGCTGCATCCCGACGACGAGTCGATCGCCGTCGAGTTTCACGAACTGCGGATCGCCCCGCTGCATACCGAAGCGGGCGTGCGCCGCGCGCCTGGCACGACGGTGAATCTGGTGGTCAGCGACGGTACGCTCGAAGTCAGCGTGCACGACCAGCGTCAACTGCTCGCGACCGGCGACGCGATCTTGTTCGACGCCGACCAGCCGCATAGCCTGCGCAATCCCGGCGACACCGAGGCGCGCGCGTTTAGCGTGACGCTGCGGGCTGAGACGCCGCCGCGCTGGGAAGTGCCGGCCGCGGGCGCCGCACGCGACGAAGCCGGGCGCGAAGGCGTGCCGGGTTGAGAATCGACGGCGTCCGAGGTTCAAGCGCGGGTCAGGGCGTCGATGCAGGTCCAATGCAGTGAGTAGGGTCTTTGTTCGTCGCGCTGCAGCGCTCGCGCGACTGTTGTATGCTTCGCCCGCCGGTCGAACCGGCAATCAGTGCGTCTTCAGGGCGGGGTGAAATTCCCCACCGGCGGTAGGCCGGCAGCGCGACAGCGTGAGCCGGCAAGCCCGCGAGCGCCCGCATCGCTTAGCCTTCGGAATAGCGGAGACAGCGGCGGGGTCAGCAGATCTGGTCAGAAGCCAGAGCCGACGGTCATAGTCCGGATGGAAGAAGATGTGCAGACAGTCATGTGCGTTCCGCGACGCCGCCTGTAGCCGGGTGGCGTATCAGCGTCCGCTTTCGCGCGGCGCCTGGGCGGCGCGTGTCAGTCTGTTTGCAATGCCCTGAAACGTTTCTCGCCCAACTTTTGCGATGAGCGTTTCAACCATGTCCTTTGCTACTTTTCCCGCTCCGTCGACGATTGCAGACGATGCCTTCGCCGATCTCCCGCTGCTGGCCACCGAAGCCGTTCCGCCGCGTATCGCCGCCGCCTTGCAGGCGCTGCGCGAGGGCCGCGCCGTGGTGCTGCAGGACGACCACGACCGCGAGAACGAAGCCGATCTGATCGTCGCGGCCGAGCGCCTGTCGGTCGAAACGATGGCGCTGCTGATCCGGGAATGCAGCGGCATCGTCTGCCTGTGCCTGCCCGACGACAAGATCCGCGCGCTCGAACTGCCGCCGATGGCCGTCGACAACGAAAGCCGTCACGGCACCGCGTTCACGGTATCGATCGAAGCGCGCGAAGGCGTCAGCACCGGCGTGTCCGCGCAGGATCGCGTGACCACGATCCGCGCCGCGATCGCCGATACGGCCAAACCCGCCGACATCGTGCGCCCCGGCCACGTGTTCCCGCTGCGCGCGATGCCGGGCGGCGTGCTGGCGCGGCGCGGCCACACCGAAGGCACCGTCGATCTGGCGATTCTCGCGGGCCTGAAGCCGGCCGGCGTGCTGTGCGAACTGATGAACGCCGACGGCACGATGACGCGCGGCGCGGACGTCGAGCGCTTCGCCGCGCAACATGATCTGCCGATGCTGACGATCGCCGAGCTGGTCGAGTTTCGCGAGTCGCTCGCGCAGGTGCGCGAGGGCGCGACGGCCGAGGCTTGACGGGCCATCCATCGAGCGGCGCGCGACGCCATGACGCAAAACCGCTACGACTGCACGTCGCCGAATTCGCCGCACACGCCCGCCTCGATGAGCGCCGGCAGTTCATCCATATGCCTGGTGATTCGCGTGATACCCATCGCGCGCAGCGCATCCGCGTAGCCGTCCGGAATATGGCTCGCGCCGACGAACGCGATCGTCTTCATGCCGGCCGCGCGCGCCGCGGTCAACCCCGCGATGCTGTCCTCGACGACGAGGCAACGCGCCGGCTCGACGCCAAGCGTCGTGGCCGCGAACAGATAGACGTCCGGATACGGCTTCGGCCGCGCGACCTGCTCGGCGCTGAACACGCGCTCGCCGAAAATCTGCTGCAGACCCGCGCGCCGTAGCGATGCGGCGACGCGCGACATACGGCTGTTCGACACGACCGCTGCCGGCAGCGTCACTCGTTGCAGCGCGTCGCGCACGCCGTGGATCGGACCGAGCGACGCGGCGAGCGCGAGCTCGACATGGTGCTCGATCGTGTCGAGGAAGTTCACAGGCAGCGTGATGTCGAACCGCGTTTCGAGGCCGGCGAGAAAGCGCGAGGTTTGCTGTCCGAACGCGGTTTTGACGACGGGGGCGAAATCGATGCCGGGGAAGGTGGCCGTCAGCGTGTCGAACATCACGCGATCGGCGATGACTTCACTGTCGACGAGCACGCCGTCGCAGTCACAGATGAGGTGGTCGATCATGCCTGAAAAACGGTAAGCGCAAAGCGCGCGGGCGGCGGGTTGCGGGCCCGCGCGCCGGGACGAAAAGCGTCATCATACGTGCTTTCGGACCACGTCCTTTTGGGGTTCTGCGCCCGCGGCCTTACGGCGTATCGGCCCAGGCCTTCGCCGCGCGGATCGCGCGCTGCCAGCCATCGAGGCAGGTCCTGACCTCCGCATGCGGTAGCGCCGGCGTGAAGCGGTGCTCGAGCTTCCACTGGCTTTTCAACTCGTCGATGTCCTTCCAGTAGCCCACCGCAAGACCGGCCAGATAGGCGGCGCCGAGTGCAGTCGTCTCGGACACCTGGGGGCGCACCGTGTCGACGCCGAGGATGTCGGCCTGGAACTGCATCAGCAGATTGTTCGCGCAGGCGCCGCCATCCACGCGCAACTCGCCGATGCGAATGCCCGAGTCGGCTTCCATCGCCTTCAGCACATCGAGCGATTGATAGGCGATCGAATCGAGCGCCGCGCGCGCGATATGCGCGGAGGTCGTGCCGCGCGTGACGCCGAACAGCGTGCCGCGCGCATGCGGATTCCAGTGCGGCGCGCCGAGGCCGGCGAAGGCGGGCACGAGATACACGCCGTCGCAATGCGGCACGCCGCGCGCGAGCGTTTCGATTTCCGCCGCGTTCCTGATGATGCCGAGGCCGTCGCGCAGCCACTGCACCACGGCGCCGCCAATGAAGATGCTGCCTTCGAGCGCGTAGTCGATACGCTCGCCGATCTGCCAGGCGATCGTCGTGACGAGATTGTTCTTCGATTCGATCGGTTTGGCGCCCGTGTTCATCACGAGGAAGCAGCCGGTGCCGTAGGTGTTCTTGACCATGCCGGACTCGGTGCACATCTGGCCGAACAGCGCGGCGTGCTGATCGCCGGCGATGCCCGCGAGTGGAATCTTCGACGCGAACACGGTGGTCACCGTCGGTCCATACACCTCCGACGACGGCCGTACTTCCGGCAGCATGCTGCGCGGAATGTCGAGCGCGGCGAGCAGTTCGTCGTCCCACTTCAGGGTGTGGATGTTGAACAGCATCGTGCGCGATGCATTGGTCACGTCGGTGACGTGCAGCGCGCCCTTCGTGAAATTCCACATCAGCCAGCTGTCGACGGTGCCGAACGCGAGCCGGCCCTGACGCGCTTTTTCGCGCGCGCCTTCGACGTTGTCGAGAATCCAGCGGATTTTGGTCGCCGAGAAATACGAGTCGATCGGCAAGCCGGTCTTCGCGCGCACGCTCGCTTCGAGACCCTGCGCTTTCAGGTCGTCGCAGAAGTCGGCGGTGCGGCGGTCCTGCCAGACGATCGCGTTGTAGATCGGGTGGCCGGTTTCGCGATCCCACACGATCGTGGTTTCGCGCTGGTTCGTGATGCCGATCGCCGCGATCGACGTGCCGTTCATGCCGGCTCGCGTGACCGCTTCGGCGGCGACGCCGGCCTGCGTCGACCAGATTTCCTGCGGATCGTGCTCGACCCAGCCCGGGTGCGGGTAGATCTGCTGGAATTCCTTTTGTGCGGTCGACACGACGTTGCCGCGCCGGTCGAACAGCATCGCGCGCGAGCTGGTGGTGCCTTGGTCAAGCGCGAGAACGTACTGATCCAGCATTGTCTCTTCTCCATGCATGTTACGGATCGCCGGATTGCTGGCCGGCGATGCGAGCGGCGTGTTGTTGTGAGCGGGCCGCCATAGTGTGAGGGCGCGTGCCGGTGTCGTCCAGCCGAAGCTGCGGTGGGGCCGGCCCCGGGACGCGCGGATGGCGTGCGCCGTTTCTACGGGCTCGGGACGCGCGGATGGCGTGCGCCGTTTCTACGGGCTCGCGCCGTTTGGTTCACCCGGCATTGGCGCCGCGTTGTGTTTGCCGCCGCTTTTGTTGGGGAATGCCAGTTTGCCCGGCCGGCCCGCCTACGCGCTCTGCCGGGCCGGTTCGTGCGCGAACCACGCGTCGATATCGCGCGTAACCTCATCGAGCGTGCCCGGCTCGACGTGCAGGCCGAGCTTCGAGCGCCGCCACAGCACGTCCTGCGCGGTGCGCGCCCATTCGGTATCGCGCAGATAAACCAGCTCGGCTTCGTGCAGTCCCGGCGCGAACTCGCGACCGAGCTCGGCGCGCGAGCGCGCGAGGCCGATCACGCGATTCGCGCGCGTGCCATACGCGCGCGCGAGCCGATGCGCGAGCGACGCCGGCAGCCACGCATGCTCGCGCGAGAACTCACCGAGGAAGCGATTGAAGTTCGCCTGTGCGATGTCGCCGCCCGGCAGCGGCGCGTCGACGGTCCACGCGGACCCGCCGTGGCGCAGCGCGTCGGTGAGCGTATCGACGGCCTGCTCGGCGAGCTTGCGAAACGTCGTGATCTTGCCGCCGAACACCGACAGCAGCGGCGCCTGTTCCGCGGGCGCGTCGAGTTCGAGCGAGTAGTCGCGCGTGACCGCCGACGGATTGTCCGCGTTCTCGTCCTCCAGCAGCGGGCGTACGCCCGAATAGCTCCAGCGCACGTCGGCCGGCGAGATCTTCTGCCTGAAGTAGCGGTTGATCGAATCGCACAGATACTGCGTTTCGTTGGCGTCGATCGCGACTTGCGACGGGTCGCCGCGATATTCGAGGTCGGTGGTGCCGATCAGCGTGTAGTCGTGCTCGTAGGGAATCGCGAAGATGATCCGCTTATCGGCGTTCTGGAAGATGTACGCATGGTCGTGCTCGAACAGGCGCCGCGTGACGATGTGGCTCCCCTTGACGAGCCGCACGCTATGCGACGATGGCCGGCCGAGCGCGCCCTTCAGCAATTCGCCGACCCACGGGCCCGCCGCGTTCGCGATCGCGGCGGCGCGCACGTCGAGCGTCGTGCCGTCCGCGCGTTGCAGTTGCGCGCGCCACTCGCCGCCGGCGCGCTCTGCGTTGACCAGCTTCGTGCGCGTGAGGACCGTCGCGCCGCGCTCGTGCGCGTCGAGCGCGTTCAGGACGACGAGGCGCGCGTCGTTGACCCAGCCGTCCGAATAAACGAAGCCGCGCTTGATCGTTTCGACGAGCGGCGCGCCGGCTGGATGCCGGCTCATCACGATGCCGCGCGAGCCCGGCAGCAACTCGCGTTTGGCCAGATGGTCGTACAGGAACAGACCCGCGCGGATCAGCCAGGCGGGGCGCAGATCCGGCATATGCGGCATCACGAAGCGCAGCGGCCAGATGATGTGCGGCGCCGCGCGCAGCAGCGTCTCGCGCTCCTGCAGCGCCTTGCGCACGAGCCCGAACTCGCGGTACTCGAGGTAGCGCAGGCCGCCGTGGATCAGCTTGGTACTCGCCGACGAGGTGTGCGCGGCCAGATCGTCCTGCTCGCACAGCAGCACCGCCAGGCCGCGGCCGGCCGCGTCGCGGGCGATGCCGGCGCCGTTGATCCCGCCACCGACGACGAGCAAATCGTATTTCGTGCCTTGCGTCACCTGCTGAGCCTCTGCATCGAATCTGGGAGTAAGTTGGGAAACGAATTGAATGAATCATGTTCGATTTCGAACTTTAATGAACATATTCGAAAAAGTAAAGTTCGCTTGGACCCGAGCAAGCCTGGGTCGAATGGCACGGGAGTGGCGCAATACGCGACCGCGGACGATACTCTCGGCAGCAGCCATTTCGAGGTGATGTATGCGTGGACTTTTGATGATCGGCGCGGCCGCGCTTCTGGCGGGATGCGTGAGTACGCCAAGTCTGGAAGGGACGAGGGGCGCAACGTCGTTCGAGGCGTTGCAGAAGATGTGCTCGCCGCAAACCGTCGACTACGGCAGCGACGCGCAGATCGTCTATGAGATGTTCTTCGATGCCTATGTGGCGAACCGGCGCGGCCGGCTGTCGAACGACGACTTCTGCGCGTTCCAGGCATCGATCGCGCAGCGCCATGCGAGCGAGGCGACGAGCAGCGATCCGAAAGTGCGCAACCAGTGGGTCGAGTTCTTCAACGAGCAGCGCGCAAGGGCGATCAGCTGGCGTGCGAGTGCCGATCCGACCTTGCGTAACGGGTGAGCGGCAGCGGCTCGACCGGCGAGCGTCACTCTCGCGCCGCCCGCCCGGCGCACCGGTTCACTTGTGCGGCGCCAACGCTCCGCGCCACAGCATGCGCAAAATCTGCGCGAACACGGCTTCACGTGATGGCTGCGGCGCTCCGTCGCCGACGGAATCCGCCTGTTGCGCGGCCGACGGCGGTAGCTGGTTCGCGAGCGCGAGCATCGTGAAGCCGTGCAGGCTCGTCCAGTACGCATAGCCGATCAGGCGCGGATCGCCTTCGAGAACACCCGCCTCGACGAGCCGCTCGAAGTGCGCTTCCAGCAGACGCCACGCGCGCTGCGACGCCGCGGCCAGTTCAGGGTAAGCGCCCTGCTGTTGCGGCGTCTGATCGAACATCAAACGGTAGGCGTGCGGTTCATCGAGCGCGAAGTCGACGTAGGCTCGGCTGACGGCGCTGTGATCGATGGCGGGGGCGTTCGCGGGGATGCCGCGCGCGGCCGCTTCGAGGCGCGCGGCGAAGCGGTTGAACGCGGCGGCGCGGACCATCGCCAGAATTTCTTCCTTGTCGCGGAAATAGCGATACGGTGTCATTGCGCTGCAGCCGAGCTCCTTCGCCAGCTCGCGCATCGTCACGCCTTGCGCGCCGCGGGTTGCAAATGCGTTTTCGGCGACGCGTCGCATGGCTTCGCGAAACTGCTGGATGTCGTCGGCGGAGAGCGTCTTGGGCATGCGCGAGGGCGGGAAGTCCGTCGCGTGAATTTACTGTGTAAATGAGATGCGCACAACAAAGGGCCGCGAATGCAGCTCGCTGTCAGGGGAAATGAACGATACGAGCCCGGCAGTCGCGAGCGAAGCGCGCGGCGCATCCGCCAAGGCGGCGCGGATACGCCGCCAACGGCTCTCGGATCGAACGAAGGGAATCTCAGGAAAAACGTTTGATGGCCCGCAATGCGGTGTCGCCGGTTTCGGTCACGCGCCATTCTTCGTTGCCCGATGCGAGGCGCTCGAGTTGCACCAGTTGGCGTTCGAGCAACGCATCGAGTTCTTCTCGGCCCATTTCGACCTGGTTGGGGGCGTCCTTGACTAGCAACAACGTGGCGAATTCATGCGGACTCAGCATCGTTCTCTCCATGTCAGCAAATTGCGGACAGCCTTGCAGTCGACCGGCAGGCCGGGGCGGGGTCCGCTAAAGGATCAGTGCGGGAGGTACGGCTCACACGACAGATTCACACAACCGACGCGGTGCGAAACTCGCAACGCACGTTGGGGAACTGGAGTGTAGGCGAGCACCGATGAAACGCCAACCCGGTCCCCGTAAATTTTCCATTTGACAATTGGACGTGCGTTAGGCGGTCCGGCCCCGCGGCCAAATTCATGATTTCACGCGAGGTTTTGCGTGCGCCGCAGCATGGCGGAGATCGCCTGTAATTATCCGGCGATATAGATTTGACAATTCGCGGCGTTCAGCGCCTCGGCCATGTCGGCGGGCGGCGCGGCGTCGGTGAACAACGCGTCGATCTGCTCCAGATGTCCCTGGCGGACTAGCGCCGGGCGGCCAAACTTGGAGTGATCGGCGGCGAGGAACACGGTGCGTGCGTGCTGAATGATCGCCTCGGCGACACGCACTTCACGCGTGTCGAAATCGCGCAGCGTACCGTCCGTTTCGATGCTCGACGTGCCGATAATCGCGAAATCGACTTTGAACTGCCGGATGAAGTCGATCGCCAATTCACCGACGATGCCCTTATCCCACGGCCGCACGATGCCCCCCGTCACCAGCACTTCGCAATCCGGGTAGCCGCTCATCATGCTCGCGACGTTCAGATTGTTCGTGATCACGCGCAGTTCACGGTGACGGTTCAGCGCGCGTGCCACTTCCTCGGTGGTCGTGCCGAGGTTGATGAAGAGCGATGCCTGATCGGGAATGTGAGTGGCGACTAGCGCCGCGATGCGTCTTTTCTCTTCATGAAACATGCGCTGGCGCGCGGTGTAGGAGACGTTCTCGGAACTGGTCGGCAGACTGGCGCCGCCGTGATAGCGGCGCAGCAGATTCATATCGGCGAGCCAGTTGACGTCGCGGCGGATCGTCTGCGGGGTGACGTCGAAGTGGCTCGCGAGGTCGTCCACGGTCACGAAGCCGTCGCGTTGCACCCACTCCAGCAATTCCTGTTGCCGGGCGTTGAGAGTCAGGCGGGGGTCTCGTGTCATGTGTCTCGTGTGGTGGCTGTCGTGGCGGCGTGGTCCGTCGCGATCATCGAGCGACTGGCAGGAAGCCCGCCGTCGACGAACGCGATTGCGGCTATTGTAAGACCATCGCGCCCCATGTCCGCCAACTGGCGCCCTCGCCGCGAACGCTCTGAACCTGCTCGAACCTTCATTCAGGCGCAATACGCATTTATTCATTTGATAAATGAATTTGTTTTTTGGCGCGCTTCGCGATGCAATCCGGGGTTCCGCGATTTACCTGCCTTACAACTTTTCCCATGATGTCCGGCGACTTTTTCGTGCCGGCCCGCGCTTTCGAGAGTGTTCGACATGACTGGCTTCAGCAACTGGCAAAACCCTTATCCGACGCAACGTCTGCCCGTATTCGCACGCAATATCGTTTCGACCTCGCATCCGCTCGCGGCGCAGGCCGGGCTGCGCATGTTGTGGAAGGGCGGCAATGCCGTCGACGCGGCCATCGCGGCCGCCGCAGCGATCACAGTGGTCGAGCCGGTGTCGTGCGGCCTGGGCGGCGATGCGTTCGCGCTCGTGTGGGACGGCAGGAAGCTGCATGGTCTGAACGCGTCGGGCGTGTCGCCGGCTGCGTGGAACGTCGATTACTTCAAGCGCAAATACGGCGAGGAAAACGGCTTCGCGAAACAGCCGAAGCGTGGCTGGGACGCCGTCACGGTGCCGGGCGTGATCGCCGGTTGGGAAGCGCTGCACCAGAAGTTCGGCAAGCTGCCATTCGCCGACCTGATGGAGCCGGCCATCGAGATCGCCGAGCGCGGTCACGCGGTGGCGAGCATCGTCGCGTACAAATGGGCGGCCGCGGTGCCGGAACTGAAGGATCAGCCGGGCTTCGCGCAGACCTTCATGCCGCGCGGCCGCGCGCCTGAGGTCAGCGAGCTGGTGCGCTTCCCCGGTCACGCGAAGACGCTGCGCCTGATCGCCGAGCAGGGCCCGCGCGCGTACTACGAAGGCGAGATCGCCGAGCGGATCGCCGCGTTCGCACGCGAAGGCGGCGCCGCGCTGAGCGCCGACGATCTCCGCAACTACCGCGCGGACTGGGTCGAGCCGATCGGCAAGGACTATCGCGGCTACACCGTGCATGAGATTCCGCCGAACGGCCAGGGCATCGCGGCGCTGGTTGCGCTCGGCATCCTCGAGAAGTTCGACGTGGAGTCGCTGAAGGTC
The DNA here is from genome assembly GCF_050436225.1 of Paraburkholderia lebeckiae. NCBI lineage: Bacteria > Pseudomonadati > Pseudomonadota > Betaproteobacteria > Burkholderiales > Burkholderiaceae > Paraburkholderia > Paraburkholderia lebeckiae. The sequence goes on from NZ_JBNDLU010000002.1 coordinate 180,163, forward strand.
GACAGCGTCGAGTCGCAGCATCTGCAGATCGAAGCGATGAAGCTCGCGTTTGCCGACCTGTATCGGTATGTGGCCGATCCGCGGTCGATGGAAGTCACGCCCGAGCAGATGCTAGACGACGCGTACCTGAGCTCGCGCGCCAAGCTGATCGATCCGAAGCGGGCGACGCACTTCGACTTCGGCATGCCGAAGGCGGGCGGCACCATCTACATGTCGGCCGCGGACGAGAGCGGCATGATGGTCAGCTTCATCCAGTCGAACTACATGGGCTTCGGCTCGGGTGTGGTGGTGCCGGACAGCGGCATCGCGCTGCAGAACCGCGGCTGCGGCTTCTCGATGGATCTGAAGTCGCCGAACGTCGTCGAGGGCGGCAAGCGGCCGTTCCACACGATCATCCCGGCGTTCCTCACCCAGCAGGTGAACGGCCAGCAGGAAGCGGTGATGAGCTTCGGCGTGATGGGCGGCGACATGCAGCCGCAAGGCCATCTGCAAACGGTGGTGCGCATGCTCGATTACGGTCAGCAGCCGCAGGCCGCGTGCGACGCGCCGCGCTGGAAGGTCAACCGCGACTTCACGGTCGATATCGAGTCGACGCTCGATCCAAAGACCACCGAGGGCCTGCAGAAGCTCGGCCACACGATCAAGTCGGTCGACGATCCGTACATGGACTTCGGCTCCGGCCAGTTCATCTGGAAACTCGATCGCAACGAGCCGGAGCGCGGCTACGTGGCGGCCAGCGACAGCCGCCGCGACGGTCTCGCCGCCGGCTTCTAGGCCACAACGAGGCAACGCCCGGGGCCGAGGTCCGCACCGGGACTCAGGTCCGGCACCCGGGTAACACGTAACGAACGCGCGGCATGCCGTATGCCGCGCTATTGCGCGCTCGCCAGCCGCCTCGCTGGCCCAGGCGGTGCCGCACCTACGACAGCTATCACGCAGCAGACAGGCAGGAGACCATCATGAACACCCCCGCGTCGCACTCGACGAGCGCTTCCCCCCACGCCGCGCCGCTTTCGAAAGCGATGGTGCGGCGGATCGTTTTCTCGTCGTCGATCGGTAACGCGCTCGAGTGGTTCGACTTCCTGGTCTACGGCTACTTCGCGACGATCATCGCGAAACAGTTCTTCCCGATGCAGGACGAGTGGCTGTCGACGCTGCTCGCGATCGCCACTTTCGGCCTCTCGTTCCTGATGCGCCCGCTCGGCGCGATCGTGCTCGGCGTATACGGCGACCGCAAGGGCCGCAAGGCGGCGCTCACGCTCGCGATCGCGCTGATGATGGTCGGTACTTTCACGATGGCCGTGATGCCGCCGTTTTCGACCATCGGTCTCGCGGCGCCGCTGCTGGTGCTGCTGGCGCGGCTCGTGCAGGGCTTCGCGGTCGGCGGCGAGTTCGGCAGCGCGACCGCGTTCATGGTCGAGCACACCGCGACCCGGCGCGGCTACTACGCGAGCTGGCAGTTCGCGAGCCAGGGTCTCGCGGCGATCACCGCGGCGGCCTTCGGTTCGCTGTTGACCGCGTGGCTGCCGGCCGAGCATCTGAACAGCTGGGGCTGGCGTGTGCCGTTCGTGTTCGGTCTGCTGGTCGGGCCAGTTGGCTACTACATCCGCTCGCATCTCGACGAGACGCCCGAATTCCTCGCATTGCGAGAAGAACGCGCGGTTCGCGAGGCGGCTGGCGAGCACAACGTCGTCAGCGGAACGAAGGACGCGTCGTTCTCGAATCAGTGGGTCAACCTGCTGCTCGCGATCGGCATGGTTGCGCAGTCGACGGTCGGCGTGTACGTGCTGCAGCTCTACATGCCGCTTTACGCGGTCAAGCAGCTGCATATGGCGGCGGCTGCGTCGTTCGGCGTGGTCGTGCTGAACGGCGGCATGCAGTTCATCTTCTCGCCGATCATGGGCGCGCTGTCCGATCGCATCGGCCGAATTCGCATCATGCTGAGCACGTCGATCCTGATGGGCCTGCTGATCTATCCGATGTTCGCATGGCTGCAGACACATCCGACGATTGGCTGGCTGCTCGTGCTGCAAGGCGTCGCCGGTATTTTCAAGGCCTCGTACTCGGGGCCGATGCCCGCGCTGATGTCGGAGATCTTCCCGACCCAGGTGCGCTCGACTGGCCTTTCAATCGGTTACAGCATCGGCGTGACGATCTTCGGCGGTTTCGCGCCGACCATCGTCGAAACCTTCATTCATTTGACCGGCGACAAACTCGCGCCAAGTTATTACGTCCTGCTTGCGGCGGTGCTCTCGGGCGTATCGCTGATCATCGTCGCGCTGCGCATGCGTCGCGTGCGTCCCATCGCGGGCGAAGTCCAGCCTGCCTGAGGAAGAGAGGCCTCGCCTGGAGGGCCCGCCCGTGTCCCCGACCCCGCCGGGTCTGATGTCTGTCCGAAAAGCCAGCCTTTTGGGCGGGCTTTTTTTTTTGCCTTGCGCACATGTTTTAACACGTTGGAAGATTTCGACTATCTTGAAATCGGAACTGCGTCGATGCGGCATGGTCTGTGCTGTGTGATCTGCATGGTCGGATATCTCCGGCTACCATGCAGAGTACAAGGGCCCAACTCTAATTCACGGCGTTGTATCCGACACGCAGAAACATCACGGCGAGCGCGGTGGCAGTTGCAAAGAACTCCACGGGTCGGTACAGCATGGGAGCAAGACACGATGCACACAGAGCTGAACCATGTCATGCCCTGGCGGATCGAAGACATCGATCTGACGCGCATTGACCGTCAGAAGGCCGCGGCCAACGAGGACCTGCTGCTGTTGCTGTGCGCGGCTTCGTTCATCGAAAGCGGCACCGATCTCTACACCAGCAATCTGAGTACATTTTTCAACGACGACCCTGAGGTCTCGGCCTGGCTCAACCACGAGTGGGAGCCCGAGGAAATGCAGCACGGCCGGGCGCTGAAGACCTATATCGCGTATGTATGGCCCGAGTTCGACTGGGACTCCGCGTTCCGCAATTTCATGGGCGAGTATTCGCTCACGTGCTCTGTCGAGGATTTCGAAAAGACCCGCGCGCTGGAGATGGTCGCGCGTTGCGTAGTCGAGACGGGTACCGCGACGCTGTACCGCGCGATCAACGAGTGCTCGGACGAAGCGGTGCTCAAGCAGATCACCGACAACATCCGCACCGACGAAGTCCGTCACTACAAGCACTTTTTCAGGTATTTCAAGAAGTACAACCGGATCGAGGGCAACGGTCGGCTCGCGGTGCTCGGCGCGTTGATGCGTCGCGTGATGGAGATCAAGAACGAAGACTCGGAGATCGCGTTGCGGCACGTGTTCGCGATTCGCTATCCGGAGCGCGTGCACGACTCCGCGTATAACCGCGAGCGCGCGGCGCGCATCAACAAGCTGGTGCGCCGCAATCTGTCCGCCGACATGTGCGTGAAGATGCTGCTCAAGCCACTCGATCTGCCGGCGCGCATTCAGCCGGGCGTGCATTATCCGCTCGCGAAGATCACGCAACACGTATTCTTTCGCTGAGCCATCGATCGTTGCGCGAGGCATCGGCTGAATGCAACTGCAACGACCTGACGAAACGAACCAGAGCCCGCTCATGCGGGCTTTGGTTTTTTCGAGGCATGATGGAGCTTTACCGACTACTTCGACTGGATCGATGGCATGAGCGCTTCCTCCTCCGCATCTACGTCCGCGCGTCCGCTCGAACAGATCGTGTTCGACGAATGGCCGGCCAACGTGCGCGCGTTGTTCGACGGTTCGTCGCTTGCGGACAAGCTGGGCTTCACCGCGTCGCTACTGACCGTCGATGCGAACGGCCACGTGCGCACATCTCTGCTGAGCGTCGGCGAACTCTATGCGCCCGACTCGCGCACCCTGTGCATCGCGCTCTGGCCGCAGGCGCGCGCGACGCGCGCGATCGCGCAAAGCGGGCGCGCGGCGCTGAGCTTCGTCTGCGATGCGGCGTTCTATCAGGTGCAGTTGCGTGTCGCGCCGCTGCCCGGTGTTGCTGGCGACGACAGCGGCCTTGTCTATCTGCTCGGCTCGATCGACACAGCGGAGGCACAAAGCGTCCGTTATGCGCGCCTGACGGGCGGCATCACGTTCGAATTGCAAGGAGAGGGGAGTGTGGTGCTCGAGCGGTGGGAACGGCAGGTCGAGCATTTGAAGCAGGCTGCCGCCGCGAGCAGCCGTTAGTCTTCGAGCAGGAAAGCGCTAACGGCTGATGCGCGGGCAGCCTTTAGGCCGCGCGACGCTTAACGGCCACGGGCGCCGTTGCGCGACGGCTGCGCACCACGCGGCGCATCGTTGCGCTTCGCGCCGCCGCCGAGCAACGCGCCCGGATTGCCGTTGTGCGAACGATTGCCCTGCGGCTTGCGCGGCGCATGATTCGCGGGAGCGCCATCATGCGCGGCGGCACGCGGCCGATCGTCGTGACGCTGCGTATCGCGACGCGGCTGATTGCCATTGCCGGCCGGCTTCGCACCTTGTGGCCGCGGCGTGGGCTGAGCGTTCGACGCACGCTGGCCCGAACGCTGACCCGTGCCTTGTCCCGAACGCTGACCGGAGCCTTGAGCCGGCTTGGCCGGTGCGCCACCACCAGCACCGCCGTCACGACGCACCGCACCTTGTCCCTGGCGCGGCGAGCGCCCGCCGCCGCCCTGCCCGCGTCGCAGGATCGGCTCCGGCTTCGCGGTCGGATCCGGCTCGAAACCGGCGATCACTTCCTGCGGGACCGGACGCTTGATCAGCTTCTCGATGTCCTTCAGCAACTGCAGTTCATCGACGCACACGAGCGACACCGCCTCGCCGGTCGCACCCGCGCGACCCGTGCGGCCGATGCGATGCACGTAGTCTTCCGGCACGTTCGGCAGATCGAAGTTGACCACGTGCGGCAACTGATCGATATCGATGCCGCGTGCGGCGATGTCGGTCGCCACCAGCACCTGCAGCGTACCGTCCTTGAACTCGGCGAGCGCGCGCGTGCGTGCCGACTGGCTCTTGTTGCCGTGAATCGCGAGCGCGCTGATGCCGTCCTTCGCCAGCTGCTCGGCGAGGCGATTTGCGCCGTGCTTGGTGCGCGTGAACACGAGCACCTGGGACCAGCTGTGCTGACGGATCAGATGCGTGAGCAACTCGCGCTTGCGGTCGCGATCGACCGGGTGAATCTTCTGCGCGACCGTTTCGGCCGTCGTGTTGCGGCGCGCGACTTCGATCAGCGCCGGCGAGTCGAGCAGGCTATCGGCGAGTGTCTTGATCTCGTCGGAGAAGGTCGCCGAGAACAGCAGGTTCTGGCGCTTCGGCGGCAGCTTCGCGAGCACGCGCTTGATGTCGTGGATGAAGCCCATGTCGAGCATGCGGTCGGCTTCGTCGAGCACGAGGATCTCGAGATGCGACAGGTCGATGGTCTTCTGCTGCATGTGATCGAGCAGACGGCCCGGCGTCGCGACGACGATATCGATGCCGCGCCTGAGCGCATCGATCTGCGGATTGATGCCGACGCCGCCGAACATCACGGTCGACTTCAGCTTCAGATACTTGCCGTAGGCGCGCACACTTTCTTCGACCTGCGCGGCGAGTTCACGCGTCGGCGTGAGGATCAGCGCGCGGACCACGCGCTTGCCGCCGGCGGCCGGCGGCATCGAATTCAGGCGCTGCAGGATCGGCAGCGTGAAGCCGGCGGTCTTGCCGGTGCCGGTTTGCGCGCCGGCGAGCAGATCGCCGCCGTTGAGCACGGCCGGGATCGCCTGAGTCTGGATCGGAGTCGGGCTGGTGTAGCCGAGTTCATTGACAGCGCGGACCAGCGGTTCGGACAAGCCGAGGGAATCAAAAGACATAAAAGCTCTTTGCAATGCAGTGTCGCGAACGGCCCCGCTGGGTCCAAAGGACCCCAACGCGGAAAAACCAGCGCGGAATCGACACGCCCGCATGGCGTGTTCGAGGGCCGAGGCCCGGTTCCGTTCACGGAGAAATCGGCGGCACGCTCACAAATGTGCCGAATGTTTCAACGCGCTATGCAGACACGTCGACTGGCCTTAAGTTGCAATTCGTCGCCGTGGAATGTCACGCGACATAGCGCGCGACACTGACGAATTGACACAGACTGCCCGCCAGTACGAACAGGTGCCAGATACCATGTCCGTGGCGGATGCGCTCGTCGTTGATGAAGAAATAGATGCCGACGCTATAGATGACGCCGCCGGCCACGAGCCACGCGGTCCCCGCGGCCGGCAACGCCTGCACCAGCGGGTGGACGGCTACGAGCGCGAGCCATCCCATCAACACATACAGCACCATCGACACGCTGCGGGTGCGTCGCCCGAGCGTGAGTTCCTGCACGATGCCGAGGGCAGCGAGCCCCCAGCTCACGCCGAATAACGACCAGCCCCACGGTCCACGCAACGTGACGAGCGTGAACGGCGTGTAGCTGCCGGCGATCAGCAGGTAGATCGCCGAATGATCGCATTTCTGCAGAATCGCCTTCAGACGCGGATGGCTGACGCTGTGATACAGCGTCGAGATCGCGTACAGCACGAACAGCATCGCACCATATACGGCGAAGCTGACGACCTTGTACGCGTCGCCGGCGAGCGCGCCCATCGTGACGAGCGCCGCCAGCCCCACCACCGACAGCACGGCGCCGACGAGATGGGTAATGCTATTCAAACGCTCACCGAAGGGCACAACTCTTTCCTCCTGCACGGTCCCGCGAGGGTGACCACCAACACAAACAGGCCCACATGATACCGGTCCTGAAAAAACGAAGGGCGCGGCCGCGAATTTCGCAGGCCGCGCCCGGGGTGCATCGAACCCTGCTTAGTCGAGCGGCGCCGAACGCAAATCGGCCACCTGCTGCGGCGACACGGCCGTGCCGTGGTTGCCCCAGGACATACGGATGTACGTCACGACCGCTGCCACTTCCTGATTCGACAGAGCTTGCGCGAACGGCGGCATGCCATACGGATGCGGGTTCCCCTCCGTGCTCGGCGGATAACCACCGTTCAGCACCATGCGGATCGGGTTGACCGCCGACGGCATCTGGATCGACTGGTTGTTCGCGAGCGGCGGGAATGCAGGCGGCCGGCCGAGACCGTTTTCCTCATGGCACTTCGCGCAGTTGTCAGCGTAGATCTTCTGACCTTGCTTCAGCAGTTCGCCGCCGAATTTTTCCGAGGTTTCGAGCTGCAGCGGTTCCGGTGCTTCGCTCTTCTGCGGAATCGTCTTCAGGTACGTCGCCATCGCGTTGATGTCTTCGGTCGACAGATACTGCAGGCTGTTGTGAACCACTTCGGCCATCGGACCGAACACCGCACCGCGGCTCGACACGCCGGTCTTGAGCAGGTCGGCGATGTCCTTGAGGTCCCAGTCGCCGAGGCCGGCTTCGCGGTTCGACGTCAGCGACGGCGCATACCAGTTCTGCAGCGGAATCAGGCCGCCCGCGAACGCCGCCGAGTTGACCGGGGCGCCCATCGCGTTGATCGACGTATGGCACATACCGCAGTGGCCGAGACCCTCGACCAGATACGCACCGCGGTTCCATTCGACCGACTTGGTCGGATCCGGCTTGAACTCGCCTTCACGGAAGAACAGCGTGCGCCAGCCGATCAGCATGTTGCGCTGGTTGAACGGGAATTTCAGTTCGTGCGGACGGCTCGGCACGTTGACCGGCGCGACCGAGCGCAGGTACGCGTAGATCGCGTCGGAGTCCGCGCGCGTGACCTTCGTGTAGCTCGTGAACGGGAAGCCCGGATAAAGCAGGCTGCCATCTTTCGAGCGGCCGGTGTGCATCGCGCGATAGAAGTCGTCCTGGGTCCACTTGCCGATGCCGTACTGGTCGTCCGGCGTGATGTTCGGCGTGAACATCGTGCCGAACGGCGTGGCCATGGGCAGGCCGCCCGCGAACGGCAGGCCGCCGCGCACCGTGTGGCAGGCGATACAGTCGCCGGCGCGGGCGAGGTACTCGCCCTTCTTGATCAGGTCGGCCTGGTCCGCGGGCGTTGCCGCCACGGCTGCGCCGCTGCTATGCAGATTGTCGCCGCCCGACCACAGGACGGGAACGAGTGCGGCGGCCGCGACCACAACGACTGCCGAGAGGGCGAACAAAGACTTGCGTTTCATTTGAATGTCTCTCCCGGCGCCTTATTGCGGTTCGCTGCCGCAGGCAAGCGGAGTCTTCAAGGAGCGGGCCGGAGCCGGCACGGGGTTTTGCGGAGCCTGCTGCATGGAAAGCCAGGCCGCGACGGCGTTCACGTCTTCGTCGCTGAGGCGCGTGGCGATGGTGTGCATGCAGTCCGGCGCGATCGCGCGACGCGTGCCCGAGCGCCATGAGCCCAGCTGCGCGCTGATGTAGTCGGCGTGCAGGCCGACGAGACCCGGGATTGCCGGTTCCATACCGGTCAGCGCCTTGCCGTGGCAGGCCGCGCAAGCGGGCACCTGCTTGTTCGCATCGCCGTGCAGCACGATCTGCTCACCGCGCGCGAGCGTGGCGGCCGAGACCGTCGGCTTGGCCGGCGTCGGATACGGCGGGCGCTGTTGCGAGAAGAAAGTGGCGATCTGATGTAGGTAGTCGTCGGAGAGATACGTGACGAGGTAGTTCATCGGCGGGTACCTGCGGCGCCCTTCACGGAAGTTCTGCAACTGATTGAACAGATATCCAGCCGGCTTGCCCGCGAGGCGTGGGAAGTAGTCGTTGTCGGTACCTTGCCCATGCGAGCCGTGGCAGGCCGTGCAGCCTTGCACGCGTGCTTCCATCGTGTCGGGGGCCTTCGGTTGAGTCTGCGCTTTCGCTGCGCTATAGACACCCGCGGTGCCGATCAACAGAAGGGCAAGCAACGGGCGGAAGAGGCGTCTTGAAGACACGCGTAACTCCATCAGAATCGGGGACCTGACCGAACTTCGGGCGGCTCGGTGTGAAGGACAGCCGTCGCTGCGGCGACGCAGCATTCTATCATCGAAGGGTAGTAGTGACTATTTGCCGCACTAGAGACGGTTCCAGGTGTGACCGCCATGCGACAGTGTGTCGCGTTATGCCGGTTTCGGACCTTGGTTGCGTCACGGATCGTGGTCGACGTCTTTGCCTCAAAAAACAATCACGGCGTCGCGGCCGCAAGCGTGAAGCCGCGTGACGCATACGATCAAGCCAGGTTGAACCGATCCCCGCGCGCACCATCGAAGCGTACACTTCCGGGCTCGCCGGCCGTCGTGCAGACGATGCGCCTTGCCGGCCCGGCTATGTTCCGTTCGTTCTCATCCGCTATCGGGCTTATATGAAGCTATTCGATTTCTCCTCGTCGACGCTGCGAGCGTTGATGTCCGGCGCGGTGGCGCTGGCCATGTCGTCCACCGCGTTCGCGCATGCGCATCTGATCTCGAGCGCGCCGGCCGCGAACGCCGACGCCGTCGCGCCTACCGACCTGACGCTCCATTTCACGGAGCCGCTCGAGCCCGCATTCAGCAAGATCACACTCGCCGATGCAAACGGCAAGCCCGCGACGCCGGGCGCGTCGACGGTCGATAGCGCGGATGCCCGCGTGATGCACCTCGCGCTGCCTCAGTTGACGAGCGGCCGCTACGCGGTGCACTGGATCGCGGTGGCCACCGACGGCCATCGTACCCATGGCGACTTCGCGTTCAACGTCAAATGAACTTCGACGGACTGTGGATCGGGCAGGTCGCAATGGCCGCGCTCATGAACGTCTCGTTCGGCTTCGCCGTCGGCTCGGCGCTACTCGGCGCATGGCTCGCGAGGGACGGACTCCAGGGCACTTCACCGGCGCGTCCGGGCTCGATGCGCGCGCAACGCTCGATGCTCGCGGCCACCATCGTGCTGGTGCTCGCGGATCTCGGCTGGCTCCTGTATCAGGCGGCGTCGATGAGCGGTGTCGCGTTGTCCGCGGCGTTCGGCGTGGTGCCGACGGTGCTGACGCAAACGCATGTCGGCTATGGCTGGAGCGTCGCGTTCGGCGGCGCACTGGTGCTGTTCGGCACCGCGCTGAGCCATGGCACGGGCATGCTGCGCAATACGCTGCTGTGGCTCGCGGTGCTCGCGATCGCGGCGGGTAAGGCGTCGCTCGGTCATGCGGTCGATGCCGGCGTCGTGTCGGCCGCGATCGGCATGCAGACGCTGCACGTGCTCGCAACGAGCGTATGGGGCGGACTCGCGATGGCCGCCGGCCTGGCGGTGCTGCCGGCGCTCGGGGCATCCACCGCGCGGGGCATGCTGATCCGCACGGCGACCCAGGTGTCGAACGTGTCGATCGTCGCGGTTGCGTTGGTATTGCTGTCGGGCGTCTTCAATGCGGTGCGCGACTCGGGCAGTTCGTTCGAAGCGATTCAGGCGAGCACGTGGGGTCATGTCCTGACGTTGAAGCTCGTGCTGGTCGCGCTCGCGCTGGTGCTCGGCGCGCTGAACCGCACATCGGCGCTGCCACGCCTGCGTCGCACCGCATCGACGATGGATGCGCACACCTTCGTCAACGTGATGTATCTGGAAGCGCTCGTGATGATCGGCGTGTTCGTCGTCGCGGCCGCGTTGTCACACACCGTGCCGGCGTTCGCTGCGCGCGGTTGAACGCGCGGCGCGGCATAGGCGATTGACCAATCGGCGATGGATGCGCGACGGCCGCGCGCGTCCATCGTGCGTCAGTTCTACGACAGCACCCGCGGATGCGCGCCGCGTAAAAAAGCGCCGCACTGCGAAGCCCGCTTACTCGAAGCCGAGGCGATGACCGAGAATCGGCGCGCAGAACAACGCGATCGCGCAGCCCGCGGCCTTGCCTTCGAGTTCGGCGCCGGCCGCGTGCGAGCCGACCATCTGCGTGAGCAGATCGAAGATCTGCGGCAGGCAGTACAGCACCGCCGCGGCGATAAAGCATTTCCCGACCACCGAGATGTTCCATCCGCGCTCGTACGCGAGCATCGCGCCGATGATGCGCAGCACGCCGAACGCAACCAGCGCGCCGACCGCCGCCTGTTCGCGGATCAGATCGTCGGGAAGGAATTCGCCCATGGTGTTCCTCGCTGCATGCATTGTTGGCATGCATTTCAGCAAGGAGCAGGTCATACGTATGTCCGATACCGAACAAACGTCGCGAAAGCCAGGCGGGATAAGGCTCGGCGGGGAGTGATGCAGGTCGGGGCGGCAGCGCTCGAACGCCGGTTCGAGCCGCCTGGTCCGGGATGTTACGTTACTGCGACGGCCCGAGTGTCACGTGGCCCGCCGGCGGCATTCCGCCTGTTTCGTTCAGGTGTTCAGATCACCATTCGGCGACGCTGCCGTCCTCGTGACGCCACACCGGATTGCGCCAGCGGTGACCGACCTTCGCCATTTCGCGCACCTTCTCTTCGTTGACCTCGATGCCGAGTCCGGGGCCCTGCGGAATCGTCACGAAGCCGTCTTCGTACTTGAAGACTTGCGGATTCTTGATGTAATCGAGCAGGTCATTGCCCTTGTTGTAGTGGATGCCGAGGCTCTGTTCCTGGATGAACGCGTTGTAGCTGACCGCATCGATCTGCAGACAGGTTGCGAGCGCGATCGGGCCGAGCGGGCAATGCAGCGCGAGCGCGACGTCGTAGGCTTCCGCCATCGCGGCGATCTTGCGGCACTCGGTGATGCCGCCCGCGTGCGACGCGTCCGGCTGGATGATGTCGACGTAGCCGCCCGACAGGATGTGCTTGAAGTCCCAGCGCGAATAAAGACGCTCGCCGAGCGCGATCGGCGTGTTGGTCTGATTGACGATGTCGCGCAGCGCCTCGGCGTTTTCCGACAGCACCGGCTCTTCGATGAACAGCAGCTTGTACGGGTCGAGTTCCTTGGCGAGCACTTTCGCCATCGGCTTATGCACGCGGCCGTGGAAGTCCACGCCGATTCCGATGTTCGGCCCGACCGCCTCGCGCACCGCCGCGACGTTGTTGATCACGCCTTGCACCTTGTCGAAGGTGTCGATGATCTGCAGCTCTTCCGAGCCGTTCATCTTGACGGCCTTGAAGCCGCGCTCGACCACCGCGCGTGCGTTGTTCGCGACATCGCTCGGACGGTCGCCGCCGATCCACGAGTACACCTTGATTTTGTCGCGCACCTGGCCGCCGAGCAGCGCATGCACCGGCACGCCGTGATGCTTGCCCTTGATGTCCCACAGCGCCTGATCGACGCCGGCGATCGCGCTCATCGTGATCGGGCCGCCGCGATAGAAGCCCGCGCGGTACATCACCTGCCAGTGATCCTCGATCAACAGCGGGTCCTTGCCGATCAGATAATCGGACAGTTCCTCGACGGCCGCGGCGACCGTATGCGCGCGGCCTTCCACCACCGGCTCGCCCCAACCGACGATGCCCTCGTCGGTCTCGATCTTGAGGAAGCACCAGCGCGGCGGGACGATGAAGGTTTCGAGCTTGGTGATTTTCATGGTATGTGTCTCCGGTGTCGATCGAAGTTGGCGCTTTGGCGCTTACTCCGAACCCATGCAAAGCAGGTCTGCGGGCATGCAAAATTTCGGGGAATTCCATGCTACAACAAAACCGCATTAAAATACTATTAATAGTATTATTTGCCACATAGTGGTGAGATGTGGCCGACTTACCGCGCGCGTTGCGCGACGGGATCATCAACCGCGAGGAGAAAACCATTCCGCACGATCTGCACGGGCGAGTCGCCCAACTGCTGGCGACCGCGATTCTGCGCGGCGACTATGCGCCGGAGTCGATCCTGCCTCGCGAAGCCGAGTTAATGGAGATGTTCGGCGTGAGCCGCACGGTGCTGCGCGAGGCGCTGCGCACGTTGACGTCGAAAGGGCTGATCGAATCGCGGCCGCGCGTGGGTACGCGCGTGCGGGTCAAGTCCGCGTGGAATCTGCTCGATGCCGATCTGCTCGACTGGTATTCGCGCGTCGCCGAGCCGATGGCGTTCGCGCTCAAGCTGCAGGAAATGCGCGAGATGGTCGAGCCTTATGCCGCCGGCCTCGCAGCCGCCGCGCACACCGTCGACACGTTGGGTGCGCTTGCGGCCGCGCATACCGCGATGGTGGCGGCGCGCAACGTCGACGAATGGGTGCGCGCGGATCTGCAGTTCCACCTGTGCGTGCTCACCGCGTGCAGCAACGAACTGCTGATCCCGCTTGGCGCGCTGATCGAGCGCACGCTCGAGGCACAATTGCGGCTCAATGCGAAACGCGCCGATGTGTTCAACGCGTCGCTCGCCGAGCACACGGCGGTGTTCGACGCGATCCGCGCCCGCGATGCCGCCGCGGCGTACGCGGCGATGGCGTCATTGCTCGGCGTGACGCGCGGGCGAATCGAAGGCTGAGGCGGACGGCGTCAATCCATCGCCGCATGCGCGACCGACGCGTCCGGTGCCTTGTGCGACGGCCGGATCAGCAGCAACAGAGGGATGACCAGCAGCGTCGCCACGAACATCAGCTTGAAGTCGTTCAGATACGCGATCATCGTGGCCTGCTGCGTGATCGACGCATTCAGCGCCGCAATGTCATAGTTCGAGCCGCTGTTGAGCATCGACTGGAGCGCCGGATTGAACGCGGTGACGTTCGCAGCGAGGTCCGCGTGCGAGATCTGCGTGTTGCGCGTCATCAGCGTCTGCACGATCGAAATGCCGATACTGCTGCCGATATTGCGCATCAGGCTATAAGTCGCGGTGCCGTCCGCGCGCAACCCCGGCGACAGCGTCGAGAACGTCAGCGTGGACAGCGGCACGAACACGAGGCCGAGTCCGAAGCCCTGGATCACACCAGGCCACACGATGTCCGATGCCGATAGCACGATCGTGTACTGCATCATCTGCCACAGCGCGAACGCCGAAATCAGGAAGCCGCAGAGCAGCAGCAGCCGCGCGTCGACGCGCTTGAGCAGCCGGCCGGCGATCAGCATCGCGACCATCGTGCCGGCGCCGCTAGGCGCGGTGACGAGTCCCGTGGTCGCGACCGGATAGCCCATCAGATTTTGCAGCATCGGCGGCAGCAGCGCGCGGGTCGCGTACATCACCGCGCCGATCACGAAGATGAAGAACGTGCCGGTCGCGAAGTTCGGATCCTTCAATAACTTGTACTTGAAAAACGAGCGCTCGCCGACCGTGGCCGTGTGGACCAGAAAAAACGCGAAGCTGATTGCCGCGACGAGCGCCTCGATCACGATCTCGGTCGACGAAAACCAGTCGAGCTGCTCGCCGCGATCGAGCATCGCCTGCAACGCGCCGATCGCGAGGCCGAGCGTGATGAAGCCGAACGCGTCGAACTTCACGTCGTGTTTCGGCTCGCGAGTCGGCAGAAAGGTCGCGACGCCGAACAGTGCAAACGCGCCGATCGGCACGTTGATGAAGAACACCCAGCGCCAGTTGTAGCTATCGGTGAGCCAGCCGCCGAGCGTCGGACCGAGGATCGGCCCGACCATCACGCCCATGCCCCACACGGCCATCGCCTGGCCCTGCTTTTCACGCGGGTTGATGTCGAGCAGGATCGATTGCGACAGCGGCACCAGCGACGCGCCGAAGATCCCTTGCAACAGACGCGACACGACGATCTGCGGCAGCGTCTCGGAGAGTCCGCACAGCGCGGAAGACACCGTGAAGCCGCCGATCGCGATCAGCAGCAGCCGCTTCACGCTGAGGCGATCCGCCAGCCAGCCGGTGAGCGGCGTGGCGATCGCGGCGGCGACGATATAGGAGGTCAGCACCCACGTGATCTCGTCCTGCGACGCGGACAGCGTGCCTTGCATATGCGGCAGCGCCACGTTGGCGATCGTGCTGTCGAGCGTCTGGATCAGCGTCGCAAGCATGATCGAGATCGTGATCATCGGCCGGTTGAGCAGCTCAGTGGCGCTCGCCGACTTGGAGGCGGAAGACATGAACGGTGGGGAGGGTCGATATAGTAAGCATGCTTAGTATATCGTCAATCCGGGTTGGCGCTATCGGGAGTTGTGCTGAGGATGGAACGCATACGCAGTCGCGCTGTACGCCGAAGCGCTTCCGTATAATTCGCGCATGAAAACCCAATTCGAAGAGCGCTTCGGCTTTCTGATCTCCGACGTCGGCCGGCTGACGGGCAAGCGTTTTGACGATCTCGCGAGGTCGTCGGTCGATCTGACGCGCGCGCAGTGTCGCGTGCTGGCCTATCTCGGCCACTACGGCGATATCAATCAGGCCCGGCTCGCGGATCTGCTCGAGGTCGCGCCGATCTCGGCGGGCCGGCTGCTCGACCGGATGGAGGAGGGCGGCTGGATCGAGCGGACCGCGAATCCGCAGGATCGCCGCGAGCGCCAGGTGCGCATGACGCCGAAGGCTGAGCGCACGCTCGGCAAGGCGCGCAAGGTCGGCGACGAGGTCGCGCTGGAAGCGCTCAATGGTTTCAGCGATGAAGACGCGGCGCAGTTGATTGCCCTGCTGCAGCGGGTGCGCGGCAATCTGAGCCGGCTCGTGGATCGCTGAAGCGTCGCGGTGTTGGCGCGACGCCGAAGTCTTTTGCGCGAGCCGGGGCTACGTTGAGTTCGCGCTTCAAATCACGTTATTTGGATTCCGACGCCGGCGTGGCGCCGCTCGGCGGTACCAGCTCGTAACAGCCCGGCGCCACCGACGTTTTTGCTTTTGCATCCGGCTGCTGCGGATCGATGCATTTGAACGCGCTCTGATCGCGCTGCACGAAGATCGTGTCGGCGGGACCCTTGTTGACCACGGCGACGATCTTGTAGCCGTCCTGCAGCAGCGTCGCGAGCATGGTGGAACTGGCGCGCCATTGACTGTCGGCGGTGCTCGGCGTTTGAGCTTGTGCGATGAGGGCGGCGGTCGTGCCGGCGAGCGTGAGCGCAGTAGTGGTTGCGGCGAGCGCGACGGTGCGGAGCGTCATCAAGGAACCTCTCGAAGTTGCGACGGAATTGCGATTCTGGAAGGAAGCCTGTCAGGTCCTGCATCGTAGGCGCGCGTTAGAACCCCTAGAAGAGAACCTGCCAGGCTTGCTCGTGACGCTATTCTCTCAATAGAGGAGGTGCCAACAAAACCCGCGGCGCTTCACTGCCCATACCCTGCGACGCCGCTGCTCATCGTTCGTTCCATCAGAAACTCGCGCAATGCTCGCTGGCAAGCCATGCTCGCCATCCGCCAAACTCCGAGATATCGGTTCCCGACTGCACGCCATACGGCTCGCAGAGGAAACCGGTAACCCACGAACCGTCGACGAGTTCGACCTTCCCCAGAACCAGCGGAGACGGAACGGTCGAAATAAACGAGCCGAACTCCGCGCTGGGCATTTCCCACACTTCGACAGCAATTTTTGCGCCGCCATCGGTGACGCGCCACAGGCCTGGACGCGTCGTGCCGTCCGCCGACGCAGGCAGCGCCGACAACCGGTATTGCGCGGCAGTCTGAGTGGCCTGCAAGAGCCGCGCGCGTCGGGCAAGCAGATCGCGGTTGAGGGACAAACCTTGCATGTGTGCGCCGCAGACCGCGATCCGCATGCGATCGTGACTCGCCGCGCATCGTTCGCCGCGCGGCTCCGGCTCGACGGTTACGCCTCCGACGCAGTGCACGCCGCTCTTTCGTTGCAGCAGGTCGGCCACACCCAACAGATACTGGTCGATGAACGCGCGGCCAAAGACGGTCACGCCCCAGGGCAGACCATTTTTCATGAAACCGGTCGGCGTAGCGACGGCGGCATAGTCCAGCAGATTCATGAAGTTCGTGTAATAGCCGAGCAGGGAGTTCGGACCAATGGGGTCGCGCTCCAACTCGTCGAGGGTCACGGCACGCGGATACGTCGGCGTCAGAACGAAATCGAGTGAATCGATCGACGCATCGCAGAGGGCCTTCAATTCCTGCAAGCGGTACTGCGCGCGAAACAGTTCGACCGCGCTCGCGCCGGGTGCCTTCGCCAACACATCGCGAATGACGGGCAAAACCGCAGCGGGTTTCTGCGTCATCAACTCGCCCGCCACGCTGTAACGCTCGGCCACCCACGGCCCCTGATAGAGCAGATTGGCGGCCTCGACAAATGGCGTGAAGTCGATTTCGACAGCCTCGCCACCTGCTTCTTCGAGCAACGCGCGCACCTTCGCGAACAGCCCGGGGCTCTCGGAACAGCCGGCGAATTCCAGTTGCGCCGGCACGCCGAACCTGAACGCCGTGGGCTTGCCAAACGCGCGTGCCGTATTCCATTGCGGATTCGCGCGGCTGTAGGCATCGCGAGGGTCGGGATGCGCGCTCAACGCAAGCAACTCGCTCGCTTCTTCCGCCGTCGCCGTGAAGAACGTGACGCAATCGAGCGTGCGGCACGCGGGCACCACACCCGCGGTGGACAGCAGGCCTTTAGTCGGCTTGAGACCGACGAGATTGTTCAGCGCGGCAGGCACGCGACCGGAACCGGCCGTGTCGGTCCCGAGCGCGAAACTGGCGACGCCGAGCGCGACCGCGAGTGACGACCCCGCGCTCGAGCCGCCCGACGGATAGTCGGGATGCACGCTATTGCGACACTTGCCATACGGCGACCGGGTGCCGTTCAGACCGGTCGCAAACTGGTCGAGATTGGCTTTGCCGAGCGGTACTGCGCCGAGCGCGATCAATTGCGCAACGACGCTCGCCGATCGCGACGGCGTGTACGCGAACGCGGGGCACGCGGCGGTCGTCTGAATGCCGGCGAGATCGATGTTGTCCTTGATCACGAACGGAACGCCATAGAGCGGCAGGCTTTCGACCTCCTGCGTGTCGAGCCAGTCGAGGTAGGGCGCGACTTCATCTTCGGTCAGAAGATGGATGAACAGATTGAACGATGGATTGAGCACCGCAGCTTTTTCGAGCAGTTCAGCGACGAGCCTGCGCGGCGTGAGCGTTCCATCACGGTATGCGGCGCGAAGTGTCGGGAGGCGAAGATCGAATGACGAGAATGAAGACATGGTTTGCGTCCAGATAATTAGTGACGTTCGACGACGGCGACGCGTTGCCCCGCGCGCACGGGCGAACCCGGCGCCACGTAGATCTCGCCGACCGTTCCGGCGCACGGCGCACACACCGAGATTTCCATCTTCATCGACTCGATGATGAGCAGCACGTCGCCCGCGTCGACCGCGTCGCCGGTTTTCACCTTGACTTGCCAGAGGCTGCCGGCGATCTCGCTGTCCACGGCGACTTCGCCGTCGTGAAGCGGAGCTAACTGAGTGTCTTCGGTGACCGGCGTCTCGAACGTGACTTCCGAGGTGCCCGCTTCACGCCACCGCTCGCGCTCGGCCTGGAAGGCCGCCTGCTGTCTTGAACGGAACTGCTCGATGCTGGCGGATTCGCTAGCGAGAAACGCCTGATAGTCCGGCAACGAAAGCTCGGACTCTTCGATCCGCAACGGAAAACGCCCAAGCGGAAAGTCCGCGCGGATGCGCAACAGCTCGTCGGCCGATACTTCGTAGAAACGAATCTGGTCGAAGAAGCGCAGCAAATAATGCTGTCCGGCGAAATCCGCGACTTCGCGGTAGCGATTCCACATCTGCAACGTCCGGCCGACGAATTGATAGCCGCCAGGCCCTTCCATGCCATACACGCACAGATACGCGCCGCCGATGCCGACCGAGTTCTCCGCGGTCCACGTACGGGCCGGGTTGTATTTCGTCGTGACCAGCCGGTGACGAGGGTCGAGCGGTGTCGCGACGGGTGCGCCGAGGTACACGTCCCCGAGGCCCATTACCAGATAGCTTGCATCGAAGACGATTTGCCTGACCGCGTCGATGGAGTCGAGGTCGTTGATGCGGCGAATGAATTCGAGGTTGCTCGGGCACCACGGCGCGTTCTTGCGCACGGTGGTCATATATTTTTCGATCGCGAGCTGGCACGCGGGGTCGTCCCATGACAGCGGCAGATGAACGACCCGCGATGGCACGCGCAGATCCTTGTGCAACAAGACCTCGTCCCACGCCCGCGCGACGATGTCGAGCAACCTGGCGAGCGGCAGATCCTCGGGTCGGTAGTGGATCTGCAGCGAACGGATGCCCGGCGTGAGATCGATGACGCCAGTCAGATGCTGCGCTTCGAGGGACTGCATTAGCGCATGTCCGCGAAACCGTGCCACGAGATCGAGCTCCGCTGGACCGATTTCGAGCAGCAGATGTGTGTCGCCGGATACACGTGCGACGAGTCTGTCGCGGTCCGCCCCGGTATCGAGCACGATCGGCGACGTCAGCGATGCTCTTCTTTCGCTCGGCGCACTCGGTGCAATCTCGAGGCTCTCCAGTTCCCGACGACGCTCACGCGCAGCCTCACGCGCTTCTTCGACTTCGACGGGCGCGAAGCGGATCTTGTCGCCTGCTTTCAACTGGCCGATCTGCCAGAGGTCCGCCTCGATGATCGTCACCGGACAGACGAAGCCGCCGAGACTCGGGCCGTCGGGTCCGAGAATCACGGGCATGTCGCCGGTGAAGTCGACGGCGCCGACCGCGTACGGATTATCGTGAATGTTCGACGGATGCAGTCCAGCCTCGCCGCCGTCCTCGCGCGCCCACTCGGGTTTCGGTCCGATCAGGCGCACGCCGGTACGGCTGGAGTTGAAGTGAACCTCCCACTCGGTGTCGAGCAGCTGCGCGATATAGCGGGCGCTGAAGTATTCGGGTGCGCCGTGCGGGCCATAGATCACGCGAACGGTGCGCACGCCGTCGAGCGTCGGCGCGTTGACGAGCGCCGCGCCGGCCTGCGCATCGTCGAGCGGATAAAGATGCAGCACGTCGCCCGCGCGGATCGCGCGGCCGCCATGTCCGCCGAACTGGCCGAGCGTAAAGGTGCTGCGGCTGCCGAGATACAGTGCGACGTCGAAGCCGCCGCGCACGCACAGATAAGCGCGCGCGCCCGCGCCGCGTATCGTGCCGAGCGCGAGCGTCGAACCCGTCGGCACATGGAGGCTCGTGTTCAGCGGCTGAGCGACATCGTCGAGCAGCACCGGAATCTGCGCGCCGGTGATGGCGACCACGGCATCCGTGTTGAAGCGCAGCGTCGGCCCGCTCATCGTGACTTCGAGAGCGGCGGCGTCGGCCGCATTGCCGAGCAGGCGATTGCCGAGCCGCATCGACCGGTCATCCATCGGCCCCGACGGCGGGACGCCGACTGCCCAGTAGCCCAGGCGGCCGGGATAGTCCTGCACCGTCGTCTGCGTGCCGCCGCTGACGACTTCGACCGTGCTGGCCCGATACCTGAGCCCTTCGAGACATCGAGTCCACGGTTCGCCCGACGCAAACGGCCGGTCGCGCAGAATCTGGCGCAGATAGTCGCGATTGGTCTCGACGCCGTAGAGGCGGGTGTTGCGCAGCGCATCGTCGAGCGCATCGCGCGCTTCATCGCGAGTCGGCGACCACGCGATCACTTTCGCGAGCATCGGGTCGAAGTACGGCGGCACCTCGCAACCTGCCTCGATCCATGTATCGATGCGCAATGCGCGCCCGTCAGCGTGCGGAAACGCCACATCGGTCAAGAGGCCCGGACTCGGTTTGAAATCACGCCCCGGATCTTCCGCGTAGAGTCGCGCCTGGATCGCGTGCCCTCGCGGCGTTAGACTCGCCGCCAGCTCCTTCAGCGGCGCGAGCGTGCCGGCCGCCAGTTCGATCATCCAACGCACGAGGTCGACGCCCCACACCTGTTCGGTGACGCCGTGCTCGACCTGCAGACGCGTATTGACTTCGAGGAAGTAGAACTGTTCGGCAGCGCTGTCGTACACGAATTCGACGGTGCCGGCGGAGCGATAGTCGACGGCTTTCGCGAGCTTGACCGCTGCCTCGCCGAGCGCGGCCTGAATGCCGTCCGGCAGGCAAGGGGCGGGCGTTTCCTCGAGCACCTTCTGATTGCGCCGCTGCACCGAACAGTCACGCACGCCAAGCGCGAGCGCGTCGCCTTTGCCATCGCCGAATACCTGCACTTCCAGATGCCGCGCCCGTTCGATGTACTTCTCCAGAAACACGCCGGCATCGCTGAAATTGTTTTCGCCGAGGCGCTTCACGGCATCGAAATGGGCGCGGAGTTCGGCGGCGTTCCAGCACACCCGCATGCCGATGCCGCCGCCGCCCGCGGTGCTCTTCAGCATCACCGGATAGCCGATGCCCTGTGCCGCCGCGAGCGCCGCCGGCAAGTCCGCGAGCAGCCCGGTGCCTTCGAGCATCGGCACCCCTTCGTTGGCCGCGATTTCGCGGGCCGTGTGCTTGAGGCCGAACGCGCGAAGCTGCGCGGGTGTCGGTCCGATGAACGCGATGCCGGCCGCTTCGCAGGCTTCGCCGAACGCCGCGTTCTCCGATAAGAAGCCGTAGCCGGGATGGATCGCCTGCACGCCTTCGCGACGCGCAATCGCGAGGATCTTGGTCACGTCGAGATAAGTCAGCGCGGCCGGACCCTCGCCGAGCGCATGCGCGACAGGCGCTTCGCTGACGTGGCGGCTCGCTCGGTCGGCTTCCGCATAGATGGCGACGCCGGTGACGTCGAGTTCGCGCAACGTCCTGAGAATGCGGCACGCGATAGCGCCGCGATTGGCGATCAGAATCTTCTCGAACATGGAAGGGTGTGTTGATTCGGAGGCGGGCCGTCCCGCCGTGGGAATGGCCGGCCGTGGTCGTCCACGGCCGAAGTCGCGTCAGCGTTGCGTCTGGGTCAGTTCTTCGCGCGTACGGCTGAAGTACCGGCCCGAGCGAACCAGCATGAGGAGAAAAAGCCAGTGGCGGACGCGCTTCAATTCCATATCAGCAGCTCCGCGGGCGTCGGGTTGTAGGCGTTGCACGGATTGTTCAGCTGCGGGCAGTTGGAGATCAGTACGATCACGTCCATCTCCGCGCGCAATTCGACGTATTTGCCCGGCGCGGAAATGCCGTCTTCGAAGCTGAGCCCGCCCGTGGCCGTGACCGGCACGTTCATGAAGAAGTTGACGTTCGCGCCGATGTCCTGCTTCGACAGGCGGCCGTCGTGAGCGCAGGCACGCAGGAAGTTGTCGCGGCAGCTGTGCATGTAGCGCTTCTCCAGTGCGTAGCGGACCGTGTTGCTCTCCTGCGCGCAGGCGCCGCCGAGCGTATCGTGGCGGCCGCACGTGTCGGCGACGATCGTCAGCATCGGGTTGCCGAGGTTCGAGTACAGCACCGAGCCCGTCGTCAGGTAGAGGCTGTTTTGCCGGCGCAACGTGCGTTGAGGGTCGAAGCGCTCGCGCGGATCGGCGAGGCTGTAGAACAGCGTGTCGACCGCCTGGTTGCCTTCGAGATCGACGATGCGCAGCGTTTGCCCGGCCTTCACCTCGTGAAGCCACGGCTCGCCCGCGGCGAGTGTCTCGCGATAGACCGAGGTTTCCGGACGTTTGTCGCTGACGATAAGCGTGCTGGTCATAAGCGTGGCCTTCGCTCAAAGAAAGAAGCGTTCTGTGTTGATGAAACCGCGTGCGTTCTCTTCGCATGCGGTGCGGCAAACTTCGGCGACCTCGGGCCGCGCGTCGCTCAATTCGAGCTTGACCGGCCTCGGCGCGTACTCGGGGTTCGGGTCGAGCGGGTGCTGGATCGCGGTGAGCACGACGAGCGTGTTCATCGGTGAGTAGAGCTCGACGTAGTCGCCGGCTTTTGAGTTTCCTGGCACGAAACTGAGAACGCCGTCGTCGCTGACATCGACACGGCTGAACAGATTGAGCGTCATCAGCAGGTCAGTGATGCCGAGTCCCCACTTGCCCATTTCGACGAGCAGGTTGTCCGTGCCGTTGCGATAGAACGCGTTGCGCAGCTCCTGGTATCGGCCTGCGCCGTATCGTTCGCGGACCTCGCCGGCATTCGACACACCGCCGATGCTGTCGTGCCAGCCACAGGTATCCGCGACGATCGCGGCAAGCACGCGGCCCATGTCGGAGTACAGGCAGTGCCCGACCGTGAGCCTGGCCGTGTGCTGGCACTTCAACGAATCCGGCAGATTGAGCCGTTCGCTCTTTTCCGTCGCATTGACCATCATCACGCTGACGTTCGCGCCGCCGCGCAGGTCGGTAACGCGCAGCGATTGACCGCGCTTGACGATCAGCGATGTATGACCGCCACCTGGAACGGTTTCTTCAAGCAATAAGGTCGTATCTGAGTTCATACCTGAGTTCCCTTCAGTCGGAGACCAGTTCGATATGCGATGCGCCTCGTACGGCAGCCTCGGCGATATGCACGGCGGACATGGAATCGCGGCTATGGTCGAGCGGAATGTTGTAGGTGATGCGCGCGCCATAGGCGCCCGGCGCCTGCGGGTCGACGCGCACCTTGTCGAAAACCAGCACGCGGCTTCCCAACGTGAAGCCCTCTTTCAGGTCATGCGTGACCATGAAAATCGTGAGCTTCGCTTCGCGCCACAGGCCGGAGAGCAGCTCATGCATGTCCTTGCGGATGCCGGGGTCGAGCGCGCCGAACGGTTCGTCGAGCAGCAGCACGCGAGGCTTCATCGTCAGCGCCTGCGCGATCGCGAGGCGTTGCTGCATGCCGCCCGACAGTTGCTGCGGAAACTTGTTCAACGCAGCGCCCAGCCCGACCCGCTCGAGCATGGCCGCTGCCTCGTCTTGCGCCACGCGCCGACGGGCACCGAATAGCCGGCCGGTGAACTTTGCTTGTGGAAGCTCCAGCCCCAGCATCACGTTGCGCAACACGCTCAGATGGTCGAACACCGAGTAGCGTTGAAACACGACGCCGCGATGTCTGTCCGGTTCGGCGGGCAGCGGTTTGCCGTCCAGCAGGATCTCGCCGCGCGTCGCGCGCTCCTGACCCAGCAGCAGTCGCAGAAACGTCGACTTGCCGCAGCCGGACGCGCCGACCATCGAACAGAACTCGCCTTCCTTGACGGTCAGATTCAAACGCTCGAGCACGACCTGGTCGCCGTATTCTTTCCAGACGTTGCGGACTTCGATCATCGCGCGCCTCCGTACCACGGGAAGCACCATTGCGTGATCCGGCGCAGCAGTTCGTCGGTGAGCCATGCGAGCAGCGTGATCCACGCGACGTACGGCAGGATCAGATCCATCGACAGATAGCGGCGCACGAGAAAGATGCGGTAGCCGAGGCCATCGGTCGACGCGATCGCTTCGGCGGCGATCAGAAAGAGCCACGCCGCGCCGAGAGACAGACGCGTCGCCACTAGCAGACGCGGCAGCAGTTGCGGCAGCACCAGACGCAGAATCAGCGTCCAGCTGGTGGCGCCGAGCGTCTGCGCCTTGACCCACAGCTCGACCGGAATCTCGCGGGCGCGAGCATGCAGATCGCGAATGATCACCGGCGTGATGCCGACGACGATCAGCACGACCTTCGACAACTCGTCGAGCCCGAACACGATGAACAGGACCGGCAGCACCGCCAGCGGCGGCACCATCGAGATCACGGTGATGAATGGCGAGAGCGTCGCGCTAACGAGCGGCAACGAACCGGTCGCGATTGCAGCCACCAGTGCGATCACGGCACTGACGACGAGGCCGATGCCGAGCCGCCGCAAGCTCGACAGCGTGTCGGTCCACAACAGATACTCGCCGGTGCGCTTGTCCTCGGTGAAGGCGGCCGACTTCACCGCGTCGCTCATTTGCGCTGCGCTCGGCAGGAGCTTGTCATCGGGATTGAGCGAGAGTCGCATCGAGGACCCGGTGAAGTAGACCGCGAACAGCACGACGAACGGCAGCAGAAGCAGCATCAAGCCGCCGATCCGGCTCGGATGTCGATTGACGAGTCGCATGGTGAGCGCCTGGTTGGAAAGCTGGGATGCGAGCCCGCGATAGCGAGCCCGTGGCGAGTGCCTGGACGGTCCGTGTCAGAGCTTGCCCGCGGCCGCCATCGCGACGTAGGTCGGATCGAAACGCAGCTTGACGTTGTTCTTGTTGCCGACGACGACGCCCTTGTCGAACGCCATGCCGACCGCGTCCGCGCTCTTCGCGTCCTGGCCGAGCAGGCCGTGATCGAAAGAGAACTTCGCGACGCGCGTCATGATCTTCGGCATGTCGGCGCTAGTGACGAAGTCGAGCGCCGCTTGCGGCGAATAGAAGAGGGCGGTCGTCGAAAGTTGGCCCTTGAAGTTGGCGAGGTCGGTGCCCGAGGCCTTCGCCATCGCGGTCAGCGCGGACGTGCTGGCCGCGGAGTCGGTGTGCATCAGCGCGACCATTTCGAACCATGCACCGGTCAGCGCCTTGCCGAGGGCGGGGTTCTGCTGCAACGTCTTCGTGTTGACGACCATCATGTCCATGATTTCGCCGGGGATCTTGCTGGAGTCGAACACTTCGCTGACGTTCGGCTGCGATTTCAGGTCCGCGAGCATCGGATTCCAGGTGACCGCGTTGTGAACCGTGGGGGTCGCGAATGCGCCCGAGATGTCGGCATCCGAGGTATTCACGACCTTGAGGTCGCGCTCGCTCATGTGAGCGCTTTCGAGCGCGCGTGCGAGCAGGTAGTGGGAGACGGAGAACTGCACGAGGTTGATCTGTTGGCCCTTCAGGTCGGCGATCTGCTTGCCCTTGCCCTTCATCAGCACGCCGTCGTTGCCGTTCGAGTAGTCGCTGACGATCAGGGCCGTCGAATCCACGCCGCCGGAGGCGGGAATCGTGAGCGCGTCCATGTTGGTCATCGCGCAGCCGTCGAACTTGCCGGCCGTGTACTGATTGATGGACTCGACGTAGTCGTTCAACTGCACGACGTCGACATTGATGCCGTATTTCCTGGCCCATTTAGACACGATGCCCTGGGTTTTCGCTTCACCCCATGGCATCCAGCCGGCGTAGATGGTCCAGCAGACCTTGAAGTCGTTGCGGCCTGCGGCGAACGTGGGGCTCGAGGCGAAGGTGGCGAGGGAGACGGCGGCAATGCCAAGACAGCGAACGAGCTTGAACATGGGTTGACCTCGGAGGGGACGGTTAGCGACGGCAGGGAGCAGCGCAAACATCGCGTTCTCTCCCGGGCTTTTGTCCCGCCGTGTAACCTCGCCTGAGGTCGACAGCTCTCGGACCAGCACCTGCGCGAAGCAGGCCGGAACCCTAGCCGTCCATTTCCAGATTGTTTGTCGAACCGGAGGTTGCGCCGGCTCCTTGCGCGCTCTTTAAAGCGGGAAGTGTGCCAGGGGCCATACCGCGGGTTGGTCGTCAGCTTGTGCGGCGAAGGGCAAGTTTTTGCCCTGGGGCGGGGAAGGTGTGCACTGATGTGTGTCAGGGGGTGCACTCGATTCGGGCGTGAGAGGACGGGTATCCGACTCAGCGATGCCAAACAAGATCTAACGGTCGTAGCGGGCTGCCTTGGTTCTCGCATGCGGCTGCGCCGTTCGAACGTGTTATTTGATGCCATCCCTATCGAATGCGAAACGAACCGCAAGTCAATGTCGTCCGGCAGATTCCACGCAGCGTGTGGGTTCTAGGATGTGTGAGTCTTTTCATGGACATCTCATCCGAAATGATCCACAGCCTGCTGCCGATGTTTCTGCTGGCAAGCCTT
Source organism: Paraburkholderia lebeckiae (assembly GCF_050436225.1). Taxonomy (NCBI): domain Bacteria; kingdom Pseudomonadati; phylum Pseudomonadota; class Betaproteobacteria; order Burkholderiales; family Burkholderiaceae; genus Paraburkholderia; species Paraburkholderia lebeckiae. The sequence goes on from NZ_JBNDLU010000002.1 coordinate 206,535, forward strand.
GGCGCCGGCGCCGGCACGATCGGGCTCATCGAGGGCATCGCGGAGGCCACGGCCCAGATGGTCAAGGTGTTTTCGGGAACGCTGAGTGACTACCTCGGCAACCGAAAGTGGCTCGCCGTAGCCGGGTATTCGCTCGGCGCAATGAGCAAGCCGCTTTTTGCCATTGCGCCGTCGGTTGGAGTCGTGGTGACGGCGCGTGTCATTGACCGTGTCGGCAAGGGCATTCGCGGTGCGCCTCGCGATGCACTCATCGCGGATGTCACGCCGCAGCACCTGCGTGGCGCGGCCTTCGGCCTGCGCCAGTCGCTCGATACGGTCGGTGCGTTCCTCGGACCGCTGCTGGCCGTTCTCATCATGCTGATATGGGCAGATAATTTTCGGCTTGCCTTCTGGCTTGCCGTCATTCCCGGTGCGCTCGCGGTTGCGCTGTTGACGTTTGGTATCACGGAGCCTGAGCACGAGCCTCGCGCCAAAAGAAGCAATCCTGTGCGGTGGCAGAGTCTCAGGGAGCTTGGTTTGGACTACTGGTGGGTCGTGGGGATAGGCGCTGTTTTCGCGTTGGCGCGATTCAGCGAGGCTTTTCTGGTTCTTCGTGCGATGGGCAGCGGCGTACCGATTGCGCTCGTTCCGCTGGTCATGGTGGCAATGAATGTCGTCTACGCGCTGTCCGCTTATCCGTTCGGGAAGCTCGCGGACACGATGCGGCATACACGGCTGCTGATAGGTGGTCTGATCGTGTTGATTGGCGCCGACCTCGTGCTGGCACACGGCACCCGCTGGAGCGTAGTCGTCGTGGGCGTGGCGCTGTGGGGGCTGCACATGGGGATGACGCAAGGCCTGCTCGCCACGATGGTCGCGCACACGGCACCTGCGCATCTGCGCGGGACCGCGTTCGGTTGCTTCAATCTGCTGAGCGGCATCGTGACGCTGGTTTCGAGCGTTATCGCAGGGCAGTTGTGGGAACGTCTGGGCGCAGCCACGACCTTTTATGCGGGCGCAGCCTTCGGTCTGGTGACCATGGTGCTGCTGCTCTTTCACCCGACACCGGCCGAATCGCGTAACGACCTCAGCTGACGTGGCCTATCCGGGATCGTCAGGCTTCGTGGCAGCGTTTCAAAACAAAAAAGCCGCTGTCCTTGTGGGACAGCGGCTTTTTCTTGAAGCTGGTGGCGAATCAGGGACTCGAACCCCGGACCTGCGGATTATGATTCCGTCGCTCTAACCGACTGAGCTAATTCGCCGAAAGAAGCGAAATTATGCTGGGGCAGCCGGAGGCTGTCAACCCCAGCCTCACAACTTTTTCAGATAGCCTCGGCTGTCGGTCCACTCAATCCTTCGCGTAGATATCCGAGTCCTTGGTTTCGCGCACGAACAGCATGCCGATCACGAAGGTGACCAATGCGACGATGATCGGATACCAGAGCCCCGAGTAGATGTTGCCCTTCGCCGCGACGATCGCGAACGCGGTGGCCGGCAGAAAGCCGCCGAACCAGCCATTGCCGATGTGATACGGCAGCGACATCGACGTATAACGGATGCGCGTCGGGAACATCTCGACCAGCATCGCCGCGATCGGCCCGTAGACCATCGTCACGTAAATCACGAGGATCGTCAGGATCACGATGCTCATCGGCCAGTTGATCTGAGCCGGATCGGCCTTCGGCGGGTAGCCGGCGGCCTTCAGCGTCGCGGCGAGCGTCTTCTCGAACGTCTTGGCTTGCTCCTTCGCGTCGGCGGCGCGGCCGTCGAACGTGTTGACGACCGTATCGCCCACGCGGATCTGCGCGATCGTCCCGGCAGGCGCCGCGACGTTATCGTAGTTCAGGCCGGCTCGCGACAGCGCGCCCTTCGCGATGTCGCATGAGCTCGTGAACTTCGCCGTGCCCACCGGGTTGAACTGGAACGAGCACTCGGCCGGATCGGCGATCACGACGATCGGCGACTTCGCGGTTGCCGCTTCGAGCGCCGGGTTCGCGTAGTGCGTGAGCGCCTTGAACAGCGGGAAGTAGGTGAGTGCGGCGATCAGCAGGCCGGCCATGATGATCGGCTTGCGGCCGATGCGATCCGACAGCGAGCCGAAGAACAGGAAGAACGGCGTGCCGATCAGCAGCGCGAGCGCGATCATGATGTTGGCGCTCGAACCGTCGACCCTCAGCGTCTGCGTGAGGAAGAACAGCGTGTAGAACTGGCCCGTGTACCAGACGACAGCCTGGCCGGCCGTCAGGCCGAGCAGCGCGAGAATCACGACCTTCAGATTCTTCCATTGGCCGAACGCTTCGGAGAGCGGCGCCTTCGAGGTCTTGCCCTCGGCCTTGATGCGCGCGAACACCGGCGACTCATGCAGTTGCAGGCGAATCCACACCGACACCGCGAGCAGCAGGATCGACAGGACGAACGGAATGCGCCAGCCCCAGGCGCCGAACGCGTCTTCGCCCATGAACGTGCGAACGCCGAGAATCACGAGCAGCGACAGAAACAGACCGAGCGTGGCGGTGGTCTGGATCCATGCGGTGTAGAAGCCGCGGCGGTTCGCCGGCGCGTGTTCGGCCACGTAGGTCGCGGCGCCGCCGTACTCGCCGCCGAGCGCGAGACCCTGCAGCAGGCGCATCGCGATGAAGAGCACCGGCGAGGCGATGCCGATCGCCGCGTAGCCCGGCAGGAAGCCGACGAGAAACGTCGACAAGCCCATGATGACGATCGTGATCAGGAACGTGTACTTGCGCCCGACCATGTCGCCGAGCCGCCCGAATACGATCGCGCCGAACGGCCGCACCGCGAAGCCCGCCGCGAAGCTGAGCAGCGTGAAGATGAACGCCGCGGTCGGATTGACGCCGGAGAAGAAGCTCTTGCTGATGAAGGCCGCAAGCGAGCCGGCCAGATAAAAGTCATACCACTCGAAAACCGTACCCAGCGACGATGCGAAGATCACCCGCTTCTCATCGCGCGTCATCGGCACGCGCGAGAATTGCCCGCCAACGGTAGCCATATGTCGTCTCCAATATTGATATACACGCGGATCGCCGGCGCAGGCGTTCCCGTGCAACCGATTATTGGAGTGGAAACTTACGGCGTTCTGACTCGGCGCCTGAACTTGGGGTAGTCCGGTAAGCCGACGAATAGGCGTTCAATTTCCGCTAATGTGCTGGTATGTTCGCGCAAGCCGCGCTGAAGTATCTTAAAAATACGCTGACCGTCAAGCTGACGATAGAGGCGCGTTAGGGTAAGTCCCGCCCCGTTCGAGCACGTGCAAGCTGACGCGCACCAGTGTGCCGGCGAGCGGCGGCGACTCCTGGTAGACGTTGTCGTCGATGGCGAGCTCGCCGCCGTGCATTGCCGCAATCTCGCGCACGATCGCGAGGCCGAGGCCGCTGCCGTCGCCCTCGCGGCCCAGAATCCGGTAAAAGCGCTCGACCACGCGCGAGCGCTCGCTGGCCGGAATGCCAAGCCCGGTGTCCTCGACTTCCAGATGCACGAGCCGCGCGGGGGCGTCGTGCCGCACGCGCACGGTGATGCGGCCGCCCGCCGGCGTATAGCGGATCGCGTTGTCGATCAGGTTCGACAGCATTTCACGCAACATCACCGGATTGCCGGCGACTTCGACGGGCTCGTCGGGCGCTTCGTAGCCGATGTCCATCTGCTTCGCGAGCGCGGCCGGCACCCATTCGCGCACCGCGCTGCGCGCGAGTTCGCCGAGTTCGACCGGCGTGAAGATCTGCCCCGAGCGACGGTTCTCCGCGCGCGCCAGCGCGAGCAATTGCGTGACGAGCCGCGCGGCCTGCTCGGAGCTCGTCGCGATCTGTTCGAGCGAGCGACGAACCTCGGCCGACGCGTTCTGGCGCAGCGCGAGCTCGGCCTGGGTGCGCAGGCCGGCCAGTGGCGTTTTCATCTGATGCGCGGCGTCGGCGATGAAGCGCTTCTGCAGCTCCATGTTCTGTTCGAGGCGCGTGAGCAGATCGTTGAACGACGTGACGAGCGGCTCGATTTCCGGCGGCGCGCGGCGCGCTTCGAGCGGCGACAGATCGTCCGGCCGGCGCGCGCGGATATGCGCCTGCAGCGCATGCAGCGGCTCGAGCCCGCGCGACAGCCCGAACCACACGAGCAGGATCGCGAGCGGCAGGATCACGAACTGCGGCAGGATCACGCCCTTGATGATGTCATTGGCGAGCTGGCTGCGCTTGTCGAGCGTTTCGGCGACCTGCACGAGCACGGCCTGCGCGCCCGGCGTCTGCGGAAACTCGACGGTCGTGTAGGCGACGCGGATGTCGTTGCCGCGCAGCACGTCGTCGCGGAATTCGACGAGGCCCGGTGGCGGGCGGTCCTCCTCGTGCGGCAGCGGCATGTCGCGCTCGCCGGCCACGAGCTCGCCGCGCGTGCCGAGCACCTGAAAGAAAACGCTGTCGACGTTGTCGGCACGCAGGAAATCGCGCGTCGATTCGGGCAGCGACAGCTCCGCGACGCCGTTGACCGGATGGATCTGGCGCGCGAGGACGTACGCATCGGTTTCGAGCGCGCGGTCGAACGGCCCGTTCGCGATCGACTTCGCGACCAGATAGGTGACCGCCAGGCTCATCGGCCACAGCAGCAGCAGCGGCGCGAGCATCCAGTCGAGAATTTCGCCGAACAGCGAGCGCGGACGCGCTTCGGCGGCGGCTTCGGTTTCGTCGGGCGGGGCGAACGGATTGGCGTAGCGCGCGTCGCGCGCCTCGTCGAGGTCCGCCGCGTGCGCCGTGGCGCGATCAGCGCGTGCGGACATCGCTGGCCTCTATTTGTAGTGGTGGCTCGCCGGCATCGCGGCGGACGACGGCGCGGTTGACGCTTGTGCCGCTTGTGCCGCTTGTGCCGCTTGCGGCTCGGAACCGGCCGGGGTGGCGGGCGCGCTCGCATTTGCCGGCGGCGCCGCTTTTTCGAGACAGTAGCCGAGCCCGCGCACGGTGATGATGCGCACGCCGCTCGGTTCGATCTTCTTGCGCAGTCGGTGCACGTAGACTTCGATCGCGTTGTTGCTGACTTCCTCGCCCCATTCGCACAGATGGTCGACGAGCTGCTCTTTCGAGACCAGCCGGCCGATCCGTTGCAGCAGCACTTCGAGCAGCCCGAGCTCGCGCGCGGACAGATCGATCGCCTGGTCGTTGACGTAGGCGATGCGGCCCACCTGATCGAACGACAGCGAGCCATGCCGCACGACGGTCGGGCCGCCGCCCGCGCCGCGCCGTGTCAGCGCGCGCGCGCGCGCTTCGAGTTCGTTCAGCGCGAAGGGTTTGGCCATGTAATCGTCGGCGCCGAGGTCGAGGCCCTTGACGCGTTCGTCGACACTATCGGCGGCGGTCAGGATCAGTACGGGCAGGTTCGAATTGCGCGCGCGCAGGCGGCGCAGCACCTCGAGCCCGGACATGCGCGGCAGGCCCAGATCGAGGATCAATAGGTCGAACGTCTGCATTGACAACGCGGTATCGGCGTCCACGCCGCTTTTGACGTGATCGACCGCATAGGCCGATTGGCGGAGTGATCGAACCAGACCGTCCGCGAGTATGCTGTCATCTTCGGCAATCAGAATTCGCATGATGCGCCAGCCTGGCTTTGCCGACGCCGTGGGGTTGCCCCGGCGCGCGGCGGTCTCCGAACATTATTGTGGGTAGTTGGGGCGACGTGACAGTAAAAATGCGTGTTCGCATCACAATCGCGCTTGCCAAAACTACTGTTTTTTTATACAGTGTCTGCGTTTCGTGTGATGTCCCTGAGACTCCGCTCAATTCGAGTGGAACCACGGGTGCACACCTGCCTCAGACGCCGTTCATCATAGCAAAGGACGATTCATGGAAGAAAGCAAGAAAGGCTCGGCTGGACTGACTGCTGAAAAGAGCAAGGCTCTCGCCGCCGCGCTCGCGCAGATCGAAAAGCAGTTCGGCAAAGGGTCGGTCATGCGGCTCGGCGCAGGTGAGGCAGTCGAAGACATCCAGGTGGTCTCCACCGGATCGCTCGGCCTCGACATCGCACTGGGCGTCGGCGGTTTGCCGCGCGGCCGCGTGGTCGAAATCTACGGTCCGGAATCGTCCGGTAAAACCACGCTGACGCTGCAGGTCGTCGCCGAAATGCAGAAGCTGGGCGGCACCGCGGCGTTCATCGACGCGGAACACGCGCTGGACATTCAATACGCGGGCAAGCTCGGCGTGAACGTCGCCGACCTGCTGGTGTCGCAGCCGGACACTGGGGAACAGGCGCTCGAAATCGCCGACGCGCTGGTGCGCTCGGGCTCGATCGACATGATCGTGATCGACTCGGTCGCGGCGCTGGTGCCGAAGGCGGAAATCGAAGGCGAAATGGGCGACTCGCTGCCGGGTCTGCAGGCGCGTCTGATGTCGCAGGCGCTGCGCAAGCTGACCGGCACGATCAAGCGCACGAACTGCCTCGTGATCTTCATCAACCAGATCCGCATGAAGATCGGCGTGATGTTCGGCAACCCGGAAACCACCACGGGCGGCAATGCGCTGAAGTTCTACGCGTCGGTGCGTCTGGACATTCGCCGCATCGGTTCGATCAAGAAGAACGACGAAGTGATCGGCAACGAAACGCGCGTGAAGGTCGTCAAGAACAAGGTGGCGCCGCCGTTCCGCGAAGCGATTTTCGACATCCTGTACGGCGAAGGCATCTCGCGTCAGGGCGAAATCATCGACCTCGGCGTGCAGGCGAAGATCGTCGACAAGGCCGGCGCATGGTACAGCTACAGCGGCGAGCGCATCGGTCAGGGCAAGGACAACGCGCGTGAATTCCTGCGCGAAAATCCGGACATCGCTCGGGAAATCGAAAACCGTATCCGCGAATCGCTGGGCGTCACCGCGATGGCGAACGCCGTGACCGGCGCGGACGCTGAAGTCGCGGGCGAAGAAGAGTAAACAACACGTGATACGCAAAGGCCGGCCGCTGTCCGGTTCCGACTCCGGACGCTATCCGGACGGCCCGCGCGACCCGGCGGATGGATCGCCTGAGTCCGGCGATCCATTCGATCCGTTCGAATCGTTCGACGCACACGACCGCGCCGCGGCCCGCGGCCCGCAGCGTACGCGGCCTGCACCCGCTGCAGCGTCGTCCAGCCGGGATTCCTCCGGACTCGATTCCCCAATCCCCTCCGAAGTCACCTACACCCGCTCGCGCCGCCAATCCGGCGAAGAGACGCCGGGCCGGTCCGACGAAGACGACAGCAGAAAATCCCAACGCCCCGCCCGTTCGCTGAAAGCGCGCGCGCTCGGCTATCTGTCGCGCCGCGAATATAGCCGCGCCGAACTCGCCCGCAAGCTGAAGCCCTACGTCGAGGAAACCGATTCGCTCGACACGGTGCTCGATGCGCTGCAGGCCGAAAACTGGCTATCCGACTCGCGCTTCGCGGAAAGTCTGATCCATCGGCGCGCATCGCGGCTCGGCGCGAGCCGCATTCTCAGCGAACTGAAGCAACACGCGCTCAACCCGGCGCTCGTCGAAGAGGCGAGCGCGCAATTGCGCGAAACCGAGCTCGCGCGCGCCCAGGCGGTCTGGCGCAAGAAGTTCGGCCAGTTGCCGCAAACGCCAGCCGAGCGCGCGAAGCAGGCGCGCTTTCTCGCGTCGCGCGGCTTCTCCGGCGCGACGATCGGCAAGATCCTGAAGGGTATCGACGACATCGGGGACGGCGACTAACACGCCAGTCTCGACGGGTAGGGCAATTGCCGCGCTGTAACCTGGCGCCAGGCCGTGCGCAATCGGGGCTGTCCCAAATACCCGTTATGGTAAAATCCAACGGTTTTCCAATCCGGCCTTTCCTTCCCGCATGTCGCTCTCCCCGCCAGTGTCTCGTCAGTTGCGCCATCGTCGCGCAATCAGAGCGGAAGCTTACGAGCGAGTCGATGGCCTGTGGGATGTGGAAGCATGCCTGACCGACGAAAAGCCACGCGATGTGGCGCTTGCGTCGGGTGTCCGGCCCAATGGTCAGCCGATCCATGAACTCTGGCTTCGCATCACCATCGATCGCAAGCTCAATGTCGTCAACGCCGAGGCGTCGTCCGACTGGGTGCCCTATCCAGGGTTGTGCCAGGCCAGCAATCCCGCCTACCGTGCCCTCATCGGGCTCAATCTGTTCCACAACTTCCGTCGCGATGCTGCCCGTTTGCTGGCCGGCACGGCCGGTTGCACGCATCTCACGGAGTTGTGCGCGATCCTGCCGACCGCCGCGATCCAGGCGTTCGCCGGCGACGTGTGGAACACCGATCACGGCACGCCGGGCGCGAACGCGGGTTCGGGAGACGAATCGTCTACCGGCACAGGCGAGCATTCCAACGACAAACCGCCATTCCAGCTGGGACGCTGCCACGCGCTGCGTTTCGACGGCGAGGCGGTGAAACAGTTTTATCCGCGCTGGTATGGCCACGCACCGCGTCCGGCGCAACGCGCGGCCTCGTCGGACGGCGCGGCGGCCAGCGAACGAAGCGGCGACGCGTCGGCCTGAACGGCGGCAACGGAATCGAAGTTCTATCCAACTCTCAGACTGAAGGGAATCACGCATGAAGATTCACGAGTACCAGGGTAAGGAAATCCTGCGGAAATTCGGCGTCGCGGTACCGCGCGGCAAGCCGGTCTTCTCGGTGGACGATGCGGTCAAGGCCGCGGAAGAGCTGGGCGGCCCGGTGTGGGTCGTCAAGGCTCAGATTCACGCGGGTGGCCGTGGCAAGGGCGGCGGCGTCAAGGTCGCCAAGTCGCTGGAACAGGTTCGCGAGTACTCGAACCAGATCCTCGGCATGCAGCTCGTCACGCACCAGACCGGTCCGGAAGGCCAGAAGGTGAACCGCCTGCTGATCGAAGAAGGCGCTGACATCAAGAAGGAACTGTATGTCGGTCTCGTGATCGATCGCGTTTCGCAGAAGATCGTCGTGATGGCGTCGAGCGAAGGCGGCATGGACGTCGAAGAAGTCGCGGAAAAGACGCCTGAGCTGATCCACAAGGTTGCCGTCGATCCGTCGACCGGCCTGAAGGACTCGGAAGCAGACGACCTCGCGAAGAAGATCGGCGTGCCCGACGCTTCGATCCCGCAAGCTCGCGCGATCCTGCAAGGCCTGTACAAGGCATTCTGGGAAACCGACGCATCGCTCGCCGAAATCAACCCGCTGATCCTGACCGGCGACGGCAAGGTCATCGCACTCGACGCGAAGTTCAACTTCGACTCGAACGCGCTGTTCCGTCACCCGGAAATCGTCGCGTACCGCGATCTGGACGAAGAAGATCCCGCTGAAATCGAAGCGTCGAAGTTCGACCTCGCGTACATCTCGCTCGACGGCAACATCGGCTGTCTGGTGAACGGCGCCGGCCTCGCAATGGCAACGATGGACACCATCAAGCTGTTCGGCGGCGAACCGGCGAACTTCCTCGACGTCGGCGGAGGAGCTACGACCGAGAAGGTCACCGAAGCGTTCAAGATCATGCTGAAGAACCCGAACCTGACCGCGATTCTGGTCAACATCTTCGGTGGCATCATGCGCTGCGACGTGATCGCGGAAGGCGTGATCGCGGCGTCGAAGGCCGTGTCGCTGAAGGTGCCGCTCGTGGTCCGCATGAAGGGCACGAACGAAGACCTGGGCAAGAAGATGCTCGCCGAATCCGGCCTGCCGATCATCTCGGCGGACAGCATGGAAGAGGCGGCTCAGAAGGTCGTCGCGGCTGCTTCGGGCAAGGCGTAAGCCAGCTGTCCACGGCGCATTTACCAGCTCATTTGCCAGGTTTACGAGTGGCGGCGCGCGAGCGACACAGGCGTGAAGCATCGCGCCGAGTGGCGCTATCGCGCGACGCCAAACGAACAGAGGTCAATACATGTCGATTCTGATCAACAAAGACACCAAGGTCATCACGCAGGGCATCACCGGCAAGACCGGTCAGTTCCACACGCGTGCTTGCCGTGAATACGCAAACGGCCGCGAAGCGTACGTCGCGGGCGTGAACCCGAAGCGCGCCGGCGAAGATTTCGAAGGCATCCCCATCTACGCGAGCGTCGCTGAAGCCAAGGCTGAGACGGGCGCGACCGTGTCGGTGATTTACGTTCCGCCGGCAGGCGCTGCCGCCGCAATCTGGGAAGCAGTCGAAGCCGATCTGGATCTCGCAATCTGTATCACGGAAGGCATTCCCGTCCGCGACATGATCGAGATCAAGGACCGTATGCGTCGCGAAAACCGCAAGACGCTGCTGCTCGGACCGAACTGCCCGGGCACGATCACGCCGGACGAGCTGAAGATCGGCATCATGCCGGGTCACATCCATCGCAAGGGCCGCATCGGCGTCGTGTCGCGTTCGGGCACGCTGACGTATGAAGCAGTCGGCCAACTGACCGCGATCGGCCTTGGCCAGTCGTCGGCAGTCGGTATCGGCGGCGACCCTATCAACGGTCTGAAGCATATCGACGTGATGAAGATGTTCAACGACGATCCGGATACGGACGCCGTCATCATGATCGGCGAAATCGGCGGTCCGGACGAGGCGAACGCCGCGCACTGGATCAAGGACAACATGAAGAAGCCGGTGGTCGGCTTCATCGCTGGCGTCACGGCGCCTCCGGGCAAGCGCATGGGCCACGCCGGCGCGCTGATCTCGGGCGGTGCGGATACCGCCGAAGCGAAGCTGGAAATCATGGACGCGTGCGGTATCAAGGTCACGAAGAACCCGTCGGAGATGGCGCGTCTTCTGAAAGCGATGCTGTAAATCGAATTCGCGTGCCGTTGGCGCGCGATTTTGATACGCTTACGAACTCCTTTCGTGAGCGGGCGGTCCCGAAAAGCGGGGGAGTGCAGACTCCTCCGCTTTTTTTTTCGTCCGCGCTTGCGCCGCGGTTCTGCCCGCGCGGTCGATTTTTCTTATGCTTCTTTCCATGCTCGAATTTTTCACGACCCTCCATTGGGGCTCGGTCTTTCAGATCATCGTCATCGACGTTCTGCTCGGCGGCGATAACGCGGTCGTCATTGCGCTCGCCTGCCGCAACCTGCCGCAGTCGCAGCGCATGCGTGGCATCGTGTGGGGGACCGCCGGCGCGATCGCGCTGCGCGTCGTGCTGATCGCGTTCGCGGTCGTGCTGCTCGACGTGCCGTTCCTGAAGTTCGCGGGAGGCTTGCTGCTGCTGTGGATCGGCGTGCGCCTGCTCGCGCCGGCGCACGACGCTCACGACAACGTGAAGCCGGCCGACAAGCTGATCTCGGCGGTGAAGACGATCATCATCGCGGATGCGGTGATGAGCGTCGACAACGTGATCGCGATTGCGGGCGCGGCCGAAGCCGCGGAGCACGAGCACCGGTTGGCTTTGGTGATCTTTGGCCTCGTCGTGAGCATTCCGCTGATCGTGTGGGGCAGCCAGCTGATTCTGAAGCTGCTCGATCGCTTTCCGGGCATCGTACTGTTCGGCGCGGGCCTGCTCGGCTGGATCGCGGGTGGTCTGATGGTCAACGACCCGGCCGGCGACCGCTGGCCCATCCTCGACACGCCAGTCGCCGAATACGGGATGAGCATCGCGGGCGCGCTGTTCGTCGTGATCGTCGGTTATCTGTTGAAGCGCCGTAACGCGAAACGCGCGGCGGTGTGAGCATGGCGTTGACGCTGCATCGCAGCCTGCTTCGTGATGCCGTCCGAATGCAAGCCTGGCCATCCGGCTGACTGTGACGCGCGAGCTTCGCTCGCTACGATTGAAACGCCTGTTCCCGATCCACGGGCCAGGCGTTTCTCGTATCAGGAGTCTGCCGATGATCGTTACCCTGCCATATTCCCCATACTCTCAATCGACGCAATTCCCGCGTAGGTCGCGCCGCGCACGCTGGCGCGCGAGCTGGTTCCCGCGCATCTGCCGCCGCTGCGGCGTCGGCTTCACGCTGATCGAGTTGATGATCGTGCTCGCGATCGTCGGCGTGATCGCGGCCTACGCGATTCCCGCGTATCAGGACTATCTGGCGCGCAGCCGGGTCGGCGAGGGTTTGTCGCTCGCGGCGTCGGCGCGGCTCGCGGTGGCCGAAAACGCCGCGAGCGGCAACGCGTTCAGCGGCGGTTATGCGTCGCCCCCCGCCACGCGCAACGTCGAGTCCATCCAGATCGACGACGACACTGGTCAGATCACGATCACGTACTCGACGCGTGTCGCGCAGGCCGGCGCAAACACCATGACGCTGGTGCCGTCGGTCCCGGACAACGTCGATGCGCCGAGCGCGCGCGTCGCGTTGAGCAAGGACGCGGTGCAGACCGGCGCGCTGACGTGGGAATGCTTTGCGAGCGGCAAGAGCGCGTCGTCGTTGCCGGCGCCGGGTTCGGGGCCGATGCCAAGCGAAGCGCCGACGCTCGCCGCGAATCTGGCGCCGCCCGAATGCCGTTCATAAGGGGCAAATGAGTAAGTGAACGAGACAGCAGCCGAGCGCTGACTGGATGAGTCGAAGCCACAACGTAAAGGGCTGATTTTCAGCCTATTTCGGCCGGACCGGCGCACAGTGCAACGAAATTTTTGTATAGTGCGCCGGTTGCTGACGCCCACCGTTGATTCGATGCCCACCCCTTTCGCACGCTACCTGTCTCTCGTACTGCTGGCTCTTGCGTTGATCCTGCCCTACGCGGTTGCCAACCATACGTATCCGATCCCAACCTTCTACGCCGAATTCACCTCGCTCGCGCTGTTTCTGCTGACCGGGGCGGCCATCGTGCTGCTGGTCGCGACCACCCGGCCGCGCGTGAGCTTCGCGTCGCCCACGGTCGCGCTCGTGCCTTTGCTGTTCGGCCTCGTGCTGGTCGTGCAGACGCTGGTTCTGCCGGTCGCGGAGCCATCGATGAACTGGCTCGGCGCGGGCTTCCTGCTCGCTGCGTGGATGGCCGTGCATGTGGGCTACGGCTTCACGCGCGTGAAGCTCGACGAGACCGCGTTGCGCTGGGCGGCGGGGGCCTTGATCGTCGGCGGTCTGTTCGCGGTGTTCAGTCAGGTGATCCAGCTGTTTCACCTCGAGACGCGCGTGGCTCCGCTCGTCGTCGCGTACAACATGACCGTCGAGCGCCGGCCGTTCGGCAACATGGCGCAGGCGAACCACCTCGCGACGTATATCGCGTTCGCGATGGCGGGCGCGCTGTACCTCGTGCAGACGCGCCGCATCGCGGTGCCGATCTGGCTGCTCGTGTCGACGATTTTCTCGGTCGGCCTCGCGCTGACCGTGTCGCGGGGTCCGTGGCTGCAGATGGGCGTGATCGTCGTGGCCGGCTTCTGGATGGCCTTCGCGCAGACGCGCAACGAACCGAAACTGCGCCGCAGCAACCGTGAATGGCTGGTCCCGATCGCGCTCGCGGTGCTGTTCTTCGTGGTCAATGCGCTGATCCGCTGGGCCAACGTGCGCTTTCACCTCGAACTCGGGCAGTCGGCGGCCGAGCGCTTCCAGGATGCCGGCCAGATCGCGCCGCGCCTCGCGCTGTTGAAATACGGCTGGACGATGTTCAAGCAGCATCCGCTGCTCGGCGTCGGCTGGGGCGAATTTCCGAGCCATCAGTTCGAGCTCGTCAAGCAGCTGGGCGGCGTCGAAATCGCCAACAACTCGCACGACATTTTCGTCGACCTGCTCGCGAAAACCGGTCTGATCGGTCTCGCGATCGTGCTCGTGGGTCTCGTCGCGTGGCTCGTGCGCGTCGTGCGTGCGCCGCAAAGCGCCGCGCGCGTGTTCGGCATCGCGCTGATCGGCGTGCTGACGATGCATGCGCTCGTCGAGTATCCGCAGCAGTACATGTTCTTCCTGTTGCCCGCGATGTTCGTGTTCGGCCTGCTCGAAACGCGGCCGTTGCGCGCGGTGCCGGCGAATCTGTCGCTCGGCGCCTTCGCGGTGGTGGTGTTCGGCGGACTCGCCGCGCTGTATCCGGTGTATCGCGACTATGCGCGTGCCGAGGTGCTCTACTACGGCGCGCGTCCGGCCGAGCAGTACGCCGCCGATCCGTCGTTCATGTTCGGCGCGTGGGGCGAATACGGTCTCGCGACGCTGCAACCGATGAATCCGCTGAACCTGCAGCGCAAGCTCGCGATGCACAAGCAGGCGATCGCGCTGTTGCCGGGCGAGACGGTGCTGCGTCGCTACGCGGTGCTGCAGGCGCTGACCGGCGATACCGCGGCGGCGCTCGATACGGTCGAACGCTTGCGGATCTTCGCCGAGGAATTGAAAGACTGGCCGGCGCAGCTCGGCTATCTCTACCAGCTCGTCGACGAGCAGAAGTCGCTCGCGGGCTTCAAGGAGCAGTTGGTGAAGCGCTACGGCAGACCGGCGGCCGATGCGACGCCGGATGACGACAGCGACGAAGATTGATCATGCCGCGCAGGCTCGCGCATGTTCGCGTCAAGGTGCTTGTGCGCGTCAACTTCAAAGCTCGGAATACTTCGCGGCCGTGCCTTTCGACTTGTCGATGGGGTAGCGCGCTTCGTTCAGCTTCAATTTTTCCGCTGCCGCGTCGACGAGGTCGAAGCCTGCGGTATGGGCAACCAGCAGCAGGTACATGAACACGTCGGCGCACTCGTGCCTGAGGTTCGTCGATTGCGCGGGATCACCGAGCAGCGCGTCGATCTGCGCATCGGTCTTCCACTGAATCGTCTCCAACAGCTCGCCGGCTTCGATGCCGGTGGAGACGATCAGATTGCGCAGCGTGTGAAACTGCCGCCAGTCGCGCGCGTCGCGAAACGTCAGTAGCTGCTCGAGCAGTTCGTCGATGGTCATGTCGCTATCCGGATAGTTGTCGAACCGCGCGTCAAGCTTGCGCCACCCAATCCCCCGATTTGCCGCCATGCTTTTCCATCACCTTCACATCGGTGATCGTCATCCCGCGGTCCACCGCCTTGCACATGTCGTACACGGTCAGCAGCCCGATCTGCACGGCGGTAAGCGCCTCCATTTCGACGCCCGTGCGTCCAAACGTCTCGACCTGGACCGTGCAATGCACGCCGGGCATCTGCTCGTCGAGTTCGAAATCGGCCTTCACGCGTGTCAGCGCGAGCGGATGACACAGCGGAATCAGATCGGCGGTGCGCTTCGAGGCCTGGATCGCCGCGATCCGGGCGATGCCGATCACGTCGCCCTTTTTGGCGTTGCCGTCGCGGATCAGCGCGAACGTGTCGGGCAGCATGCGGATCGAGCCCCGCGCGATCGCGATGCGCCTGGTCTCCTGCTTGCCGCCGACGTCCACCATATGCGCGTCGCCGGCCGCATCGAAATGAGTGAGTTCAGGCATGGTTGACTCCTTCAGAGGGCGCCTATCATAGCAGTGCGGCGCGGCCTCGAATCGTCGCGGCGACTGATTCCGCTTGCGCTGTGTCGTGCTCTGAGTTTTGCCTCGTACGCGTCCTGCGACGCCCTTGCCCGTTATCTTAGTCCGGGCTACGCGCGGCGTTTTCGACTTCGTCAGACCGGCTTCGCGATGCATTCAAAACGATTCCTCGCTGCGTTGCTGTCCGTCGCGCTCGCGATGCCGCCGGGCGCGTTCGCGCAATCGACGGGCGGGGCGGCCATCGTGCCGGCAACTTCATCGTCCGAGGCGCCGCTAGTGAGCGGCTCGAGCGACGCGCATGCCGATCCGATCCTGCCGCCCGACATCGCGCGCGGCGTGTTCGGCACCTACGGCGGCGCGCAAAGCCGCTTTTTCAATGGCGGCGGTAGCGGTGGCACTGGCGGGAAAACCGGCAGCAACGACTGGCGCGCGCCGATCGTCGCGCAGCAGTTGCCCGATCTCGGCAGCGGCGGCGCCGGCTCGCTGACTCCACAGGCCGAACGCAAGCTCGGCGAGCGCGTGATGCGTGAGATACGCCGCGACCCCGACTATCTCGACGACTGGCTCGTGCGCGACTATCTTAGTTCGGTCGCCGCCAAGCTCGCGGCAGCGGCCCGCGCGCTGTACATCGGTGGCTATCGTCCGGATTTCGAGCTGTTCGCGGTGCGCGACGCGCAGATCAACGCCTTTTCGCTGCCGGGCGGTTTCATCGGCGTGAACACGGGGCTGATCGTGACGACGCAGACGGAGTCCGAGCTCGCGTCGGTGCTCGGTCACGAGATGGGGCACGTGCTGCAGCGGCATATCTCGCGGATGATCTCGAACGGCGAGCGCGGCGGCTACGCGGCGCTCGTCGGTGTGCTGTTCGGCGTGCTGGCAGGCGTACTCGCGCATAGCGGCGACCTCGGCAGCGCGATCGCGCTCGGCAGCGAGGCGTATGCGGTCGACAGTCAACTGCGCTTCTCGCGATCGGCCGAGCAGGAGGCGGACCGCGTCGGTTTTCTGCTGCTCGCCGGCGCCGGTTACGATCCCTACGCGATGCCCACGTTCTTCCACCGGCTCGACCGCGCGGCGATGAACGAAAACGGCGTTCCGGCCTACGCGCGTACGCATCCGCTGACCGGCGAGCGAATCGCCGACATGGAGGACCGCGCGCGCGGCGCGCCATATCGGCAACCGCATCAGGACCCCGAGTACGGCTTCGTGCGGGCGCGTTCGCGTCTGTTGCAGGACCATTCGCGCAACGAATACGCGGACGAGATTTCGCGGCTGCGCTCGGAAATCGAGGACCGCACCGCGCTGAACGTCGCGGCGAACTGGTACGGCATCGCTTACGGGCAGATGCTGCTCGAGCGCTACGACGACGCGGCGGCCTCGCTCGCGAACGCGCGCGCGACGTTCGTCTCGGGCGCGCGCGCGCAAGGCGAGCCCGAGCGCGATTCGCCGAGCCTCGACGTACTCGCGACCGACATCGCACGGAGTGCCGGTCACGCCGACGAAGCCGCGCGTCTCGCCGAGCTCGCGCAGAAGCGCTGGCCGCAATCGAACGCGGCGATCGACATGCATATCCGCACGCTGTTGACGCTGCATCGCTTCACCGACGCGCAGGCGCTCGCGAAGCAGGAGACCCGTGCGCATCCCGATCAACCCGCGTGGTGGCTCTATCTCGCGCAGGCGAGCGCGGGCAGTGGCGATGCATTGACACAGCATCGCGCGATGGCGGAGAAGTTCGCGCTGGAGGGCGCGTGGCCATCGGCGATCCGGCAACTGAAGGACGCGCGCGACCTGAAGACGATCGGCTATTACGACCTCGCGACCGTCGACGCGCGCCTGCACGAGATGGAGAGCCGCTACAAGGAGGAGCGGCTCGACGAGAAAGGGTAGGGTGGACGTGAGCGCGCGCCGCTGTGCGCGTCAGACCTGCGCCGCCGGGCTCGCAACGAAGCCAAAGCGCGCGGCCACCTGATCGCGTCGCACGCTTTGCAGCGGCAAGGTGCGCTGAACACTCCAGTGGAACGCACCGCTCAATGAGCCATCGTCGGCGAGCGTCGCGTGATCGGAGAAGATCTCGAGGTCGTGATCGTGCAGCACCGCGATACGTGCTGGCTGCGAGCGATCGGCAAACAGAATGCCGCCGTCTTCATCCACGAACACCGCCGCCGGCTCGAATGCGCCGCCGCCCTGGTCGTGCAGCGCGAGCGTTCCATCCGCGTGCGCGGACAATCGGACCACCCACGGCGTATAAGCCAGCTCGACATACACGCGCTGTGGTCCGTTTTGAAAAAACCACTGCCCGCGCTCATCGGCCTCGTAGTTCCGGTTGATGAAGCCAAGCAGCGCCTCATGCCGGATCGGCACGCCGGGCGCGCCGCTCGCCTGGGCCGCTTCGTCACGCATGCGCCAATTGCCGCGCCGGTCGAGCATCAGCCAGCCGGTGCAACTCGGCACGTTCGGCCATTTGGCGAGCGCCTGTTTGACGATGTCATCCATGATCGACGTGTCGCTCCAGATAGCCGAACACGCGCCGCGACAGCCAGTCGATGCGGCCCGGGAACGGCCCGGTCATGAAGCCCGCGTGGCCGCCGTGCTCAGGCTGATAAAGCTCGACCGCCGCCGACACCTCGTGCCGTGACGGCAGCGCTTCGGCCGGCAGGAACGGGTCGTTGCGCGCGTTGAGCACGAGCGTCGGCACCTGAATGTGCGGCAGCAGCGGGCGGGTGGTTGCGATGCTCCAGTAGTCGTCGGTATCGCGAAAGCCGTGCAGCGGCGCGGTCACGACGTTGTCGAACTCGTACATCGTGCGGCTCGCGAGCATCGCGTCGCGATCGAACAGGCCCGGGAACTGCTCGAGCTTCTGGCTGGCCTTGCGCTTCAGCGTCTTCAGGAAGCTGCGCGTGTAGACGAGGCCGAAGCCCTGCGACAGCGCACGGCCGCCCGCATGGACGTCGATCGGTGTCGAAATCGCGGCAGTGGCGGCTACCACCCGCGCCGCATCGGCTTGCCGCTCACCGAGCCAGCGCAGCAGCACGTTGCCGCCGAGCGACACGCCCGCCGCGACCACCGGCCCGCGATGCGCGGCGCGCAGGCGGCGCAGGATCCAGTCGACCTCGTTGCTGTCGGCGAGATGGTAGAAGCGCGGCAGCCGGTTCAGCGGGCCGCTGCAACTGCGAAAGTGCGGCACCACGCCGTGCCAGCCGTATTCGCGCGCGGCGGCCATCAGCGCGACCGCGTAGTGCGACGACGAACTGCCTTCGAGGCCGTGAAACAGCACGAAGAGCGGCGCGGTGTCGGTGAGCGGAGTATCGTGCGCGACCCAGTCGAGATCGATGAAATCGCCGTCAGGGGTGTCCCAGCGCTCACGGCGAAACGATACCGCGGGGCGGCGCGCGAACAGCGACGGGACGATCGTCTGCACATGCCGGTTCGGCAGCCACAGCGGCGCGCGGTACAGCAGTTCGACGGTCGCCTCGACGGCGGCCGCCACCTTGATGGGGGCCGTACCGGAGGAAGCGGGTTTATGTGGCGTCGAACTCATACCGGCGGAAAAGCGAGAAAACGTGATTCTGAATCTGTCGTGGTGCCGCGCGTCAGTGCAGCGGGCCCTGGCCATGCCGCATCTTCGTCGCGAACTGGCTGGCGGTCTCGTTCGGCATCGGGCTTGCGTGAATATGCGCGATGCGCCACTCGCCGCGTTCATGGACCATCACGTAGGTGGTGAAGACCATCGCGGGCGTGGCGGTCGGGTCGGCCGGACGATGCGCCTCGGCAATCGCATAGACGACGGTGCCGAGGCTGTCGTAGACGCGGATGTCGAGCGGCTCGATCGACACCGGCAGCGCTTCGAGCTGGACCTGCAAGCCATTGCGGATGCTCTCGAGGCCGTGCAGATGCGAGCCGTCCGCGCAGATGCAGCTGACGAACTCCTCGTCGATCCACAAGCCCATCAAGCTGTCGATATTGACCTCGGCGACGGCCTGATAGTAGGCGTTCAGGGTATCGGCGGCGGCTTCGAAGATGTGGGCAAAACGTGGCATGGCTCGTCAGTCTCTTGTGCGCGGCGCGCGGTTGCGGGTCAGCGGTAGCGGGACGGTCCAGAGCGCCGGACCATCGCCCCCGGCGTCAGCTTGCCCGTGCCGCAAGGCGCGAACATGACGCGACGCGCTCAGGGGGCGTGCGGTGTTGCGTGCAAGTACCAGTCGGCTCAGCGCTGCGCGAGCAGCATGCCGCGCAAATCGCCGAAAACCTGCTCGGCGCTCAGCTGCTTCAGACAGTTCAGATGACCGAGCGGGCACTCGCGCTCAAAACAGGGGCTGCATTCGAGATGAAGCCATTGTACCTTCGCGAGCTCGGACAAGGGCGGGGTGTGGCGCGGATCGGTCGAACCGTAGACGGCCACGAGCGGGCGGCGCAGCGCGGCGGCGACGTGCATCAGTCCGGAGTCGTTGGTGACGACCGCGTTGGCCCGCGAGATCAGCGCGCAGGCCTCGCCGAGTGCGGTCTGGCCGCACAGGTTGCGCACGTTCGGCGCTTTCTCGGCGATCGCTTGCGCGAGCGGCGCGTCTTTCGGCGAGCCGAGCGCGACGATTTGCGTGTACGGGAACGACTGGCCGACCATCTGCGCGAGCGACGCGAAGTGCTCGGGCGGCCAGCGCTTCGCGGGACCGTATTCTGCGCCGGGGCAGAACACCAGCAGCGGCACGCGCGTATCGAGATTGAAGCGCGCCGACACACGCGAGGCCTCGTTCAGGTCCGTGTCGAGGCGCGGCATCGGCAGATCTTCGGGGACCTTGGCGCCTGGCGCATAGGCGAGGGCGGCGTAGTGGCCGACCATCGGCGGGCGGGCGTCCTTGCGCGGATTCGCGTGACGCACGTTCAGCACGCCGTAGCGACTCTCGCCGGTGTAGCCGATGCGCAGCGGAATGCCCGCCAGCCACGGAATCAGCGCCGACTTGAAGGAATTCGGCAGCACGTAGGCCGCGTCGTAGCCGACGTCGCGCAGATCGCTCGACAGCTGCCAGCGGCGCAGCATCTGCAGCTTGCCGTGGGCGAGATCGGTCGCGTAGACGTCGCGGATTTCCGGCATGCGTTCGAGCGCGGGTGCGACCCAGCTGGGCGCGACCGCGTCGATGACGATGCGCGGATGCAATTTCACGAGGCGCGCAAACAGCGGCTGCGCCATCAATGCGTCACCGATCCAGTTCGGTGCGATAACCAACGCGCGACGCATCAGAGTGAGTGTCCGGTGTCGATAACAAGCGCCGCGCGCGCGATGCGCGCGGCACTCGGATAGGTAAATGGGGAAAGCGGAAAGCCGCACGGCGCGATGCCGTTTGCCCAGACGCGCCGCGATGGCGGCGCGGCGAGCGCGTGATTCAAAACGCGCGCCTCGTGCCGCGCAAGCTGGCTCAGAACCGCTCGATGCGTCGGATCAATGGCCCTTGATCACTTCGCCGTCGCGCAGCTTGTAACGCGTGCTGCAATACGGGCAACGCGCTTCGCCGTGCGACACGTCGATGAAGACGCGCGGATGCGCGCTCCAGCGCGGCATAGCCGGGTTCGGACAATACGCCGGCAGATCTTTTGCCGACAGTTCGACCAGCGGCATTTCCTTGATTTCGCTCATGAGACTTTCTCGTTGTATGCGGGGTGCTTGCGGTGGGCCGCCGTTGGGCGGCGCGGGGCATCTCGAAACGTCGCTCAGATCTTCGTGAGCCAGTGCGCGTATTTCGCGCTCCTGCCGTTCACGACGTCGAAGAAAGCCGACTGCAGCTTTTCGGTGATCGGGCCGCGCGAACCAGCGCCGATCGTGCGGTTGTCGAGCTCGCGGATCGGCGTGACTTCGGCCGCCGTGCCGGTGAAGAACGCTTCGTCGCAGGTATAGACTTCGTCGCGCGTGATGCGCTTTTCGATCACCTGCAGGTCCATGTCGCGCGCGAGCGTGATGACGGTGTCGCGCGTGATGCCGTCGAGGCACGACGACAGATCAGGCGTGTACAGCTTGCCGTTGTTGACGAGGAAGAAGTTCTCGCCCGAGCCTTCCGACACGTAGCCGTCGACGTCGAGCAGCAGCGCTTCGTCGTAGCCGTCGGCGATCGCTTCCTGGTTCGCGAGGATCGAGTTCACGTACCAGCCCGACGCCTTCGCGCGCACCATCGACACGTTCACGTGATGGCGCGTGAACGACGAGGTCTTCACGCGGATGCCCCTGGTGATGCCGTCTTCGCCGAGGTACGCGCCCCACGGCCACGCGGCGATCGCGACGTGGATCGTGTTGCCCTTGGCCGACACGCCGAGCTTTTCCGAGCCGACCCAGATGATCGGGCGCAGATAGCATGTCTCGAGCTTGTTCTCGCGGACCACTTCTCGCTGCGCGGCGGCGAGCGTTTCATGGTCGAACGGCACGTTCATCTGGAAGATCTTCGCCGAGTTCAGCAGGCGCCTGGTGTGCTCCTGCAGGCGGAAAATCGCGGTGGCGCCGTCGGCGGTCTTGTAAGCGCGCACGCCCTCGAACACGCCCATGCCGTAGTGCAGCGTATGGGTGAGCACGTGGATTTTGGCATCACGCCACTCGATGAGCTCGCCATCCATCCAGATCTTGCCGTCGCGGTCGGCCATTGACATACGGTTCTCCAGCAGGTGCGTTATGAGGTGCGGCCATGAGCGCAGGACATGGCCGGGAGCGCTATTTTAGCGTCTTTTGCACACACGACGGGCATTTGGGCGCACCCCGGACGCTATAATCCAGCGCACGCATAAATCAAATCCGGATGCGCCAGCGGGTGGTCTCGCAAGCTGGTGCCGACCTGGCCTTCTTGACGGCGTTTCCTGCGCCCGCACCCTTCGCCCGATGCTCGCTCGACTGTCCGACACCGATCGCCGCGCTTTTCGTGAAGGCGCGCGCGCCTATGCCCCCACGCTGATGGCGATTTTTTCCTGGGGCCTCGTGACCGGCATCGCGATGAGCAAGTCCGTGCTGACGCTGCCCCAGGCGCTCACGATGTCGCTGCTGTGCTACGCCGGTTCGTCGCAGCTGGCGGTGTTGCCGCTCCTCGCGGCGAAGCTGCCGGTGTGGACGGTGCTGCTGACCGCGGCGATGGTCAACACCCGCTTCGTGATCTTCAGCGTCGGCCTCGCGCCGCACTTCTCGTATCTGTCGATGTGGCGGCGGATCGTGCTGGGCTATTTCAACGGCGACGTGATCTATCTGCTATTCGTCAAGAAGAGCTTTCCGACCGGCTACGTGCCGGGCAAGGAGGCGTACTTCTGGGGCATGGCGGTATCGAGCTGGCTGTCGTGGCAGGTGTCGTCGATCATCGGCATCCTGCTCGCGAGCCTGATTCCGGACAACTGGGGGCTTGCGCTGGCCGGCACGCTCGCGCTGCTGCCGGTGATGGTGTCGGCGATCGCCACCCGCTCGACGCTGGTCGCGGTCAGCGTGGCCGGCATCGTGTCGCTGCTCGCGCTCGACCTGCCGTACCGGCTGGCGTTGCCGCTCGCGGTGATCGCGGCGATCGCGGCCGGCAGTGCGGCCGACCTGATGATCGAGCGCGCCGACCTGCGCCGCATCCGTGGCGTGAACGATCGCGCCGGAGACTCCCGATGACCTCCACGCAAATCTGGCTCGCCATTTTCGGCATGACCTTCGTCACCGCGCTCACGCGCGCGATGTTCCTGATCGGCGGCGAGCGCACGGTACTGCCGGCGCGCGTGCAGAAGATGCTGCGCTACGCGCCGGCCGCCGCGCTCGCCGCGGTGGTGGTGCCCGACGTGCTGACGACGCCCGACGGGCTGTCGTTCGCGCCTTCCAACCATGAGCTTTACGCGACGCTCGCCGGCCTCGGCTGGTTTTTGTGGCGACGCACCATGCTCGGCACGATCGTGACCGGAATGGTCGTATTCACGCTGATGCGCGTCTTCCTGTGAGGGCCGGGCCCGGGATGCGGCGATGAATGCTACGCCGCGGCATCTGCGGCCTTGCGATCAAATGCGCGACATTCGCCGTGTCGCGGATCTGAAGGCCGTTTGGATCAGTTAAAATGCTTTTTTCGGGTTGAGCGCGCCGCAGCCAGGCGCTTGTGTCGCGGCCGGCCGCCGGCGCCCGATCCCGCGGAGCCGTTGGGCCGAAGCGCTGGAGTCCGCTGCGCTTTGTCCCCGCGCGCTGTCCACCACCGCCTTCTCATCAACTCGCATACTCAAGCCCATGAACAAGGTATTGCGTCTCTCCGACCTGATCGCCGAAGGCAAGCTGTCCGGCAAACGCGTGTTCATCCGCGCCGATCTGAACGTGCCGCAGGACGATCAAGGCAACATCACCGAAGACACCCGCATCCGCGCTTCCGTGCCGGCCATCAAGGCCGCGCTCGACGCCGGCGCCGCGGTGATGGTCACCTCGCACCTTGGCCGTCCGACCGAAGGCGACTTCAAGCCGGAAGATTCGCTCGCGCCGGTGGCGAAGCGTCTCGCGGAGCTGCTCGGCCGCGACATGCCGCTCGTCGCGAACTGGGTCGAAAACGGCGTGAACGTCGCGCCGGGCTCGGTCGTGCTGCTCGAAAACTGCCGCGTCAACAAGGGCGAAAAGAAAGATTCCGACGAGCTCGCGCAGAAAATGGCCAAGCTCTGCGATATCTACGTGAACGACGCGTTCGGCACCGCCCACCGCGCCGAAGCGACTACGCACGGCATCGCGAAGTACGCGCCGGTTGCCTGCGCGGGTCCGCTGCTCGCCGCTGAGCTCGAAGCGCTCGGCAAGGCGCTAGGCGCGCCGAAGCGTCCGCTCGTGGCGATCGTCGCGGGCTCGAAGGTGTCGACCAAGCTGACCATCCTGAAGTCGCTCGCGGAGAAGGTCGACCAGCTGATCGTCGGTGGCGGCATCGCCAATACGTTCATGCTCGCGGCCGGCCTGAAGATCGGCAAGTCGCTCGCCGAAGCCGATCTCGTCGACGAAGCGAAGGCGATCATCGACGCGGCCAAGGCCCGCGGCGCCTCGGTGCCGATCCCGACCGACGTCGTCACGGCCAAGGAGTTCTCGCCGACCGCGAAGGCAGAAGTAAAGGCCGTCGCGGATGTGCAGGACGACGAGATGATCCTCGACATCGGCCCGGAAACGGCCAAGATGCTCGCCGCGCAACTCGAGAAGGCCGGCACGATCGTGTGGAACGGCCCGGTCGGCGTGTTCGAGTTCGACCAGTTCGGCAACGGCACGAAGACGCTCGCGGACGCGATCGCGCGCTCGGCTGCGTTCTCGATCGCAGGCGGCGGCGATACGCTCGCGGCAATCGCCAAGTACGGCATCCACGACAAGGTCAGCTACATTTCGACGGGCGGTGGCGCATTCCTCGAGTTCCTCGAGGGCAAGAAGCTGCCGGCGGTAGAAGTTCTGGAATCGCGGGCTTAACGTGGCGACGCGCTCCCCAGCGGCGAAGTCGACCAAGGCGCGTGGCGTGAAAGTGCCGCGCGGCAACGCGGCAACGCCGGCAGGGGAGCGCGCGACACGCGCGGCCGCTGCTTCGGTAGCGGCCGGACAGGACGTGGCGGCCGAAGCGCTGGTAGCGCCCGCGGCCGCCGAACCGGCGCTAGCCGCCGGAGCGCCCGCGGAACCGGTTGCAGCGCATGCTCCGACCGGCGATGCGGAGCAGCCCCCGACGGCACAGGTCGAATCGGCTCAACACGATTCGGCCCAGCCGGAACAGCCTTCCGGCGAGCAGGACAGCAAATCCCCGGTGTCCAAGGCACCGGTCTCGAATACCGCATCACCCGCATCACTCCACAAAGCGACCCCGGCCCCAGCCGGCGCGCGCCCCCAGGCAGCATCTTTCGATGCGCAGACTCCGCAGCAGCCCCCCAGCGCTCTTTCCAGCGATCCTATCCAGACGAGGAGACTCATGCATCGCGCCACCAAGATTGTCGCTACTATCGGTCCGGCTTCCAGCACACCGGAAATCCTGCTGCAAATGATTCAGGCGGGCCTGGACGTGGTGCGGCTCAATTTCTCTCACGGCACCGCGGACGACCATCGCCAGCGTGCCGAATTCGTGCGCGAGGCGGCCCGCCAGGCCGGCCGCGAAGTCGCCATCATGGCTGACCTGCAAGGCCCGAAGATCCGCGTCGGCAAATTCGAGAACGGCCGCACGACGCTCGTCACCGGCAATCCGTTCGTCCTCGATGCCGACTGCGAGCTCGGCAACGACGAGCGCGTCGGCCTCGACTACAAGGATCTGCCGCGCGACCTGAAGCCGGGCGACGTACTGCTGCTCAACGACGGCCTGATCGTGCTGAACGTGCAGCGCCTGATCGGCAACGAGATCCACACGGTCGTGAAGATCGGCGGCGAGCTGTCGAACAACAAGGGCATCAACCGCCAGGGCGGCGGTCTGTCGGCGCCCGCGCTGACCGCGAAAGACATGGAGGATATCCGTACGGCGATGTCGCTCGGCGTCGATTTCGTCGCGGTGTCGTTCCCGAAGAACGCGACCGACATGGAAATGGCCCGCCAGCTCGCGAATATCGCCGGCGCGCCATACGGCATCAAGCCGAAGATGATCGCGAAGATCGAGCGCGCGGAAGCGATTCCGGCGCTGCAAGGCATCCTCGACGCGTCGGACGGCATCATGGTCGCGCGTGGCGATCTGGCTGTGGAAGTGGGCAATGCCGCGGTGCCGGCACTGCAAAAGCGCATGATCCGGATGGCGCGCGAATCGAACAAGTTCGTGATCACCGCGACGCAGATGATGGAGTCGATGATCCACGCGCCGGTACCGACTCGCGCTGAAGTGTCGGACGTCGCCAACGCGGTGCTCGACGGCACGGACGCGGTGATGCTGTCGGCGGAATCGGCGGCGGGCAAGTACCCGGTGCAGACCATCGAGACGATGGCCGCGATTTGCGTCGAAGCGGAAAAGTCCGAGCAGTCGGAGCTCGACAAGGACTTCCTCGACCGCACGTTCACGCGGATCGATCAGTCGATCGCGATGGGCGCGCTGTTCACCGCCTATCACCTGGGCGCCAAGGCCATCGTCGCGCTGACCGAATCGGGCTCGACCGCGCTGTGGATGTCGCGTCACTGGACCCACGTGCCGATCTTCGCGCTGACGCCGCGCGTCGGCAGCGAACGGGCGATGGCGCTGTACCGCAACGTGACGTCGCTGCATCTGGACACCAACACCGACCGCGACACGGCGCTGCAGCAAGCGCTCGAAACGGTGGTCGGCAAGGGCTACGCGTCGCACGGCGACATGGTCGTGCTGACGGTCGGCGAGCCGATGGGTCAGGCGGGCGGCACCAACACGTTGAAGATCGTGCGGGTTGGCGAACCGTACTGATCAGGCAAGACCGCTCGATCGGCACGGGCCCGATTGAGCGAAGCAGGGCGGCGAAACCCGCACGGTCCATGTGCGACGGCGCACCAAAGCGCCGGTGTCATCGCGGGAACGCCGCCTGCTTCGCGATAAAATCGCCGCAAAAGATGCCGACGGCAAAAGAATTCGTTTCAATCTAAGGAGTTTCAGCATGCCTCTCGTATCAATGCGTCAACTGCTGGACCATGCTGCGGAAAACGGCTATGGCCTTCCGGCATTCAACGTGAACAACCTGGAGCAGGTGCAGGCGATCATGGCCGCGGCCGACAAGATCAACGCTCCGGTCATCATGCAGGCGTCGGCCGGTGCGCGTAAGTACGCGGGCGAGCCGTTCCTGCGTCATCTGATCGAAGCGGCGGTCGAGTCGTATCCGCACATTCCGGTCGTGATGCATCAGGACCACGGTCAGTCGCCGGCGGTGTGCATGGCGGCGATTCGCAGCGGCTTCACGAGCGTGATGATGGACGGTTCGCTCGAAGCCGACGGCAAGACGGTCGCATCGTACGAGTACAACGTCGAAGTGTCGCGCAAGGTCGTCGAGGCGGCGCACTCGATCGGCGTCACCGTGGAAGCGGAGCTGGGCGTGCTCGGTTCGCTCGAAACGATGAAGGGCGACAAGGAGGACGGCCACGGCGCCGAAGGCACGATGACGCGTGAACAACTGCTGACCGATCCGGAGCAGGCCGCCGACTTCGTCAAGCTGACCCAGTGCGACGCGCTGGCCATCGCGATCGGCACCTCGCACGGCGCCTACAAGTTCAGCAAGAAGCCGACGGGAGATATTCTCTCGATCCAGCGCATCAAGGAAATCCATCAGCGCATTCCGAACACGCACCTCGTGATGCACGGCTCGTCGTCGGTGCCGCAGGAGCTGCTCGCGGAAATCCGCGAATTCGGCGGCGACATGAAGGAAACCTACGGCGTGCCGGTCGAAGAAATCCAGGAAGGCATCCGTCACGGCGTGCGCAAGGTCAACATCGATACCGACCTGCGTCTGGCGATCACGGCCGCGATCCGTCGCTACATGGCGACCAACCCGGGCAAGTTCGATCCGCGCGATTACCTGAAGCCGGCGCGCGAAGCGGCGATGAAGATCTGTATCGACCGTTACACACAATTCGGCTGCGAAGGCCAGGCTGGCAAGATCAAGCCGGTTTCGCTTGATAAAATTGCGGAGAAGTACAAGTCGGGCGAGCTCGCGCAAGTCGTCCGTTAAGCTGTAGTTTTGGCTCCGCGCCAGGCCGTTTGGCCAGGTTGTCGTCCGATCGCCGTTCCCGCATCATCGGGGGAACGGCGTTTCCCTTTTGTTCCGGTGACATTTTTTGCACCACTTTTAGCGAACCACGACGATGTCTACCCTCTACGAATCCACGCTCCGCTCGCTGCCGCTGCTCGGCCGCGGCAAAGTCCGCGACAACTATGCCGTGGGCAACGACCAGTTGCTGATCGTCACGACCGACCGTCTGTCGGCGTTCGACGTCATCATGGGCGAGCCGATTCCGAACAAGGGCCGCGTGCTCAACGCGATGGCGAACTTCTGGTTCGAGAAACTGAAGCACGTGGTGCCGAACCACCTGACGGGCGTCGCGCCGGAGTCGGTGGTCGCGCCGGACGAAGTCGAGCAGGTCAAGGGGCGCGCGGTGGTCGTCAAGCGACTCGAGCCGATCCTCGTCGAAGCGGTGGTGCGCGGCTATCTGGCCGGCAGCGGCTGGAAGGATTACCAGGCCACCGGCTCGGTCTGCGGCGTGCAACTGCCGCCAGGCCTGCAGAACGCGCAGAAGCTGCCCGAGCCGATCTTCACGCCGGCCGCCAAGGCCGAGATGGGCCACCACGACGAAAACATCACTTACGACGAGATGGAGCGCCGCATCGGTACCGAGCTGTCGGCCACGATCCGCGACATTTCGATCCGTCTGTATAAGGAAGCCGCTGATTACGCGGCCACGCGCGGCATCATCATCGCGGACACGAAGTTCGAATTCGGTCTGGACAACCACGGCAAGCTGTACCTGATGGACGAGGCGCTGACCGCCGATTCGTCGCGCTTCTGGCCGGCGGACCAGTACCAGGTCGGTACGAACCCGCCGTCGTTCGACAAGCAGTTCGTGCGCGACTGGCTCGAAACCCAGCCGTGGAAGAAAGAGCCGCCGGCGCCGAAACTGCCGGACGACGTGGTCGCGAAAACGGGCGAAAAGTATCAGGAAGCGCTCGAGCGCCTGACCGGCCACAAGCTCGACTGATCTGATCGCGCGCGCCGTGTCAGGCGCGCATTGCCGGGAAACAAGGAAGCCGTAAAGATGAGTGAAGCACAAACCGCCCATACGCATGATGCGCCGGTCGTCGGCGTATTGATGGGCTCCAGTTCCGACTGGGAAGTGATGAAAAACGCCGTCGCGATTCTGCAGGAATTCGGCGTACCGTACGAAGCGAAGGTCGTGTCCGCGCACCGCATGCCCGACGAAATGTTCGCCTATGCTGAAAGCGCGCGCGAGCGCGGCATTCGCGCGATCATCGCGGGCGCGGGCGGCGCGGCACATCTGCCCGGCATGCTGGCCGCGAAGACCACGGTGCCGGTGCTCGGCGTGCCGGTCGCGAGCAAGTATCTGAAGGGCGTCGATTCGCTGCATTCGATCGTGCAGATGCCCAAGGGTGTGCCGGTCGCGACGTTTGCGATCGGCGAGGCGGGTGCCGCGAACGCGGCGCTGTTCGCGGTGTCCCTGCTCTCCGGCACCAGCGCCGAATACGCGGACAAGCTCGCTGCATTCCGTGTGCGCCAGAACGAAGCGGCTCACGCGATGGTATTGCCGGCGCTGTAAGCGCGCTGGTTGTTTAATAAGACGTCTCCTGTCCGACCCCCCGGCCGGATGCCCGCCGCTCGTTGCATGAGCGCGACGCGTATCCGGCCGCGACCGACCACCAAGATGAACCCTGACAACACACCGGTTTCACCGATTCTGCCCGGCGCATGGCTTGGCATGGTCGGTGGCGGCCAGCTCGGCCGCATGTTCTGCTTTGCCGCCCAGGCGATGGGCTATCGCGTCGCCGTGCTCGATCCGGACGAAACCAGCCCGGCCGGCGCGGTCGCCGATCGCCACCTGCGCGCGGCCTACGACGACGAAGCGGCGCTCACCGAACTCGCGCGGTTGTGCGCGGCGGTGTCGACCGAATTCGAGAACGTGCCGTCCGCGAGCCTCGACTTTCTCGGCAAGACCACCTTCGTGAGCCCGGCGGGGCGTTGCGTCGCCGTCGCGCAGGACCGGATCGCCGAGAAGCGCTTTATCGCGTCGTCGGGTGTGACGGTTGCACCGCACGTCGTGTTCGAGTCGTCGGATGCGCTTGCGGCGCTGGGCGATGCCGAGCTCGAAGCGGTGCTGCCCGGCATCCTGAAAACGGCGCGCATGGGTTACGACGGCAAAGGCCAGATTCGCGTGCGCAACGCCGAGGAAGTGCGTGAGGCGCATGCGTCGCTCGGCGGCGTGCCGTGTGTGCTCGAGAAGCGCCTGCCGCTGAAGTTCGAGGTGTCGGCGCTGATCGCGCGCGCGGCGAGCGGGGCGTCGGTCGTCTATCCGCTCGCGCAGAACACGCATCGCGACGGGGTGCTATCGCACACCATCGTCCCCGCGCCAGACGCGTCGCCGGCGCTCGCGCAGCAGGCTCAACAGGCCGCGCTGCAGATCGCCGAGAAGCTCGGCTACGTCGGCGTGCTGTGCGTCGAATTCTTCATTCTCGAAGACGGCTCGCTGGTCGCCAACGAAATGGCGCCGCGCCCGCACAACTCCGGCCACTACACGGTCGACGCCTGCGCGACGAGCCAGTTCGAGCAGCAGGTGCGCGCGATGACCAGCATGCCGCTGGGCGACACGCGCCAGCATTCGCCGGCGGTGATGCTGAACATCCTCGGCGACGTGTGGTTTCCGGACGGTCCGAAGCGCGCGGCGGTCACGCCGCCGTGGCAGGAAGTCGCCGCGATGCCGTCAGCGCGCCTGCATCTGTACGGCAAGGAGGAGGCGCGTTGCGGCCGCAAGATGGGCCACGTGAACTTCACCGCGCCGACCCTCGAAGAAGCTCGCACCGCGGCGCGCGATTGCGCGCGGCTGCTGCACATCGCTACCAGCTGACGCGCGCGCCATGCCGGATCAACAGAAACCCGCCGAGGACGCTACCAACGCATTGCCGGTCAGCGCCGCGCAG
The DNA here is from genome assembly GCF_050436225.1 of Paraburkholderia lebeckiae. Lineage (NCBI taxonomy): Bacteria > Pseudomonadati > Pseudomonadota > Betaproteobacteria > Burkholderiales > Burkholderiaceae > Paraburkholderia > Paraburkholderia lebeckiae. The sequence continues at coordinate 237,338 of NZ_JBNDLU010000002.1, forward strand.
ATCGAGCACGCGGCGGCCTTGCTCGACGCGGGGGGGCTGGTCGCATTTCCGACGGAAACCGTGTACGGCCTCGGCGGCGATGCCGAGAACCCGGACGCGGTCGCGCGCATTTACGCGGCGAAGGGGCGGCCGGCCAATCATCCGGTGATCGTGCATCTCGCGCCGCATGGCGATCCGAACTATTGGGTCGAGCATTTGCCGGCGGATGCTCAGCGCCTGATCGACGCATTCTGGCCGGGACCGCTCACGCTGATCCTCAAGCGCGCTGCGCGCATTCCCGCGGCGGTCAGCGGCGGGCAGGACTCGGTGGGACTGCGCTGTCCGTCGCATCCGGTTGCGCAGGCGTTGCTTGAAGCGTTCGGCGCGTTGCGCGGCGGGCATGGCGGCGTCGCCGCGCCGTCGGCGAACCGCTTCGGACATGTGAGCCCGACCACCGCGCAGCATGTGCGCGACGAGTTCGGTAGCGCGATTCATGTGCTCGATGGCGGCGCGTCGGATGTCGGCATCGAGTCGACGATTCTGGATCTGTCGCGCGGCTTTCCGGCGCTGCTGAGGCCCGGTCGCGTGACGCCGCAGGATATCGCCGACGTGCTCGGCGAGGCGCCGCGTCTGCCCGACGGGTCGGACGCGACCGCGCCGCGCGCGTCGGGCACGTTGAAAGCGCATTACGCGCCGCGCACGCCGCTCCTGCTGCTGCCGTTCGGTGAGCTCGAGCCGTTGCTCGCGGGGCGCGAGCCGGGCGAGCGCGTCGCGCTGGTCGCGCGCGCATCGCGTGCGGGACGGTGGGCCGATGCCGACGGCGTGCATTTCGTCGCCGCGCCGGAAGATCCGCACGTCTATGCACGCGAGCTCTATGGCTTGCTGCGCGCGCTCGATCGCGCGAACGTCATGCGGATTCTGATCGAGAAGCTGCCCGATACGATCGAATGGATTGCGGTCAACGATCGGCTCGGGCGCGCGGCGGCAGCATTCGAAGCGCACGAGTCCTGAAGGCGCTACGTTTTCGCCTCTGATACTTCGCGCGCCAAGCAAAAGCGAACACGCAAAAGCAGAAAGCCCGACTCGAATGAGGCGGGCTTTTTTCGTATCGAACTAAAGTTCGAGAAGACGTTAGCGGGAGACAACGCTCCCGCCGGACGCCGGATGTGCGCTTACTTGCCCAGACCCGTCGCCGCGATCTGCTGTTCGACGAAAGTTGCGAACGCAGCGTTTGCGTGCGTCGTCGGATGGAGCGTGTCGGCGAAGACATACGACTGGTCGGCGCCCGCTACCGTGAGGGTCTGCGGCGAGCAGAACAGCGACGAGCCGAATTGCTGGCCGTACTGCTGCGCCGTCATGCCGCCTTGCAGCACCGACGGATTGGCCGTCGCATAAGCGGTCGCGTTCTGCTCCATCTGTTGGAGCGCGCAGGCCGTGCCCGTTGCATTGGAAAATCCCTGCGACTGGTAGCTGGCGAGCAACTGATGCTGCCAGGCGAACGAGCTGACCGGAATCACTTTCGTGTCAATCCCGGCTGTCTTGAGTCCATTCGCGACCAGCGTGTTGTATGCGGTCACGATGGCAGTAATCAGCGTCGGCAGTTGCGGCGCATTGCTTGCTGCCGCTTGGGCAGCCGCGAGCGGCGCCTGGCCGATGTCCGGCACGTCCATGACGACGACATGTGTCGCACCTTTCGAGAGGGCGGTGCCGACGACGCCCACAAAGCTCTGGATAGTCGTCTGAAGCTGCGTTCCAACCGCCGTCCCAATGATCAACTGCTGTTGCTGCAAGGAGGTGGCCGTCGCGAGCTGGGTCTGGAGGTCGGTCATGAACTGCGTGTTCTGCAACAGTTGCAGGACGTCGTTGGCGCCGCCGCTCACCAGCACGAGCTGATTCGAATTGAAGCTGCCGTGGTCCGTCAGGTACTGCGCGATCTGCGACGTGACAGGTACGGTCGTGGCCGCCATGCTATTGGGTGCGAAGCCAATGCCGATGGGGTTCGCCACATCGGAGCCGCCTTGCGCATAGCCCAAGCCGCCGTTGGCCTTCAGTGGCACTCCGAAGCCGCCCACAAAAGCTGGCGTCAGCGTATCCCCATAGTACTCAGCGACTTTCTGCGTCCAGACTTCGCCAGGATTCGTCGTGAAACGACCGCCGCCGAAACTGGCCTGGATCACCGGCGAATACGTGCCGACGTCCGACAGGCTGTCGCCGAACGACACGACCTGCAACTTGACGCCACCTGACGGCGTGCTGCTGCTCGAACTATTGTTGTCGCTGCCACCGCCGCATGCCGCGAGCGCGGCGAACGCTGCGCTCGCCACTGCGATCTGCGTGACGCGCAACCATTGCTGTTTCTTCGAAGCGGTTTGATTCATGTTGACTGCATCTCCTCGTATGTGTGGCCCTTGATGCCATGTGTTGCAGGCGGCGTCCACCGCGTTGGCGGCGTGACGACAGCTTACAGAATCTTCTACGGCCTGCGCGATGTCCGAAGCGCGACCGTATGGTTTGAGTTCAAGCCGGCTCCCTTCGCGCGCTGCGCATGATAAGCGGCGGCCCAGGCGGGCGGCGCGAACAGCGCACGCCATTTGTTGCGCCAGCCGCGCACGCTAGCGAAGTCTGCGGCCATCGATGCCCATTCGTGAAACGTCGCCTTCAGCGGGTTGTACGTGTGCAGTGGCTCGACGATGCCGTACTGCGGCGCCTCGTGCGGATCTTCTTCGACGTAGCTGCCGAACAGGCGATCCCACATCACCAGTACACCTGCGTAATTGCGATCGATGTAGCGATCGTTGCGCGCATGATGCACGCGATGGATCAACGGCGTATTGAACACGTATTCGAGCCAGCCGAGCTTGCGGATCACCTGCGTATGCACGAAGAACTGGAAGCCGAGATTGATCAGCACGATCGCGACGATCTGCTTCGGGGGAAAGCCGAGGATCGCGAGCGGACTCCAGAACACCCACATGCCGGCGACCGGGTACATCAGGCTCTGGCGGAACGCGGTCGACAAATTCATCCACTCCGACGAGTGATGCACGACGTGCGCGGCCCACAGCCAGCGCACGCGATGACTGCAGCGATGAAAGACGTAATAGAGCAGGTCCTGCGCGACGAACAGCACGACGAACGACAGCCACGTCGCCGGCCATGTATGAATGCGGTAATGCTCGTAGAAAAACGCGTAGACAGGGATGAGCGCGAGCCACGCGAGCTTGTCGGCGGCCTGCTGCAGCAGCGCGAGCGCGGCGTTGCACAGCGTGTCGCGCCAGCTATAGAGGCGCTCGGCCGGGCGCGTGCGGCTCACGTGCCACGCCTCCCAGCCGATGCAGGCGAGAAAGACGGGCGCCATGGCGAGCAGCAGCAATTCGGCATCGAATTGCATCTTGTCTCCCTTCCTGGTCCCTGACCGCCGCGCGGTATGCGGCGGGTGGTGTCGTTATCGTTCGCGAGGTCGCGCGGTCTGCGCGAGCGGCGCCCTGCGCAGCAAACCCGTGATGTCGCGCGCCGCATGCTGCCCGACAGCGTACACGGTTAGCAGCTTGCCGCGCGCGGCATCGCTAGAAGGAATACTCAGTGGCTGCCGCGCTTGCGCGGGTTTTTCCTGGGCTTCTCGCGCGCTTCCCCGATGGGCGCGGAGACCTTCGTGAAGCCCTGCGACGGGCCTTCGTACACCCATTCGAGCAGCGCGTCGTGCGCGGCGCGCGCCGCTTCCGAATGCGCATCGTTGATCAGGCTGACGACGACATAACTGTTGCCGTCGGCCGACGCGACGTAGCCGGCGATCGCGCGTACGTCGCGCAGCGTGCCGGTCTTGATGTGCGCGTTGCCGTCCGCGCCCTGGCTGGTCAGGCGGTTGCGCATCGTGCCGTCGACACCGGCGATCGGCAGCGAGTCGACGAACACCTGCGCGACTGGGCTCGCGTTCGCGCGTTGCAGGACATCGGCGAGCGCGAGCGCGGTGATGTGTTCGTCGCGCGACAGGCCCGAGCCGTTATCGAGCGACAGGTATTCGGTGTTCAGGCTGTCGCGCGTCAGGAAAGCTTCGACCGCGTGCGCGGCTTTCGCGGGCGTGGCGGGCGGCCTTTCCTCGGCGGCGCCGATCGTCAGGAACAGGTTGCGCGCCATCGTGTTGTTGCTGAACTTGTTGATGTCGCGAACGATGTCCGACAGCATCGGCCCCTCGTGCGTGGCGACGAGCTTCGCGCCGGCGGGCACTGCGCCTTCGCGGGTCGCGCCCGTGAAGGTGCCGCCGGTTTGCTGCCACAGCGCGAGGAAGCCGCGCGCGAAGAACGTCGAGTGATCGAGCACGGCGACGTTGATCGTGCGCGCGTCGCAGCGCACCGGAAAGTCGCCGATGAACGACGCGACGAGCGTGCCGTCAGGCTCCGGCGTGACGGTCGGCGTCGGCAGCTCGCCCCGGCATGGGCCGCTCGTCGCACGCAACTGGTTGTCGATGCGCAGTTGCGCGAGCGCGGGCAGCACGTCGATCGCCACAGTGCCGTCCGGCGATGGCGTCAGCGTGAACGACAGCGATTTGAACGCGTACAGCAGCGGATCGGGGCCGACGTTGTACGGCGCGTTCACGTCGTCGTCGAACGCGGGCAGGTCGCGAGTCGACCGATCGAAGTAGCGCTTGTCGAGCACCAGCGCGCCGTCGATACCGTTGATGCCCGCCTTGTGAATCTTCTGCACGAGGTCGATCAGTTCTTCGGGCACGAGCTTCGGGTCGCCGGTGCCCTGGATGTACAGATTGCCGTGCAGCACGCCGCTCGCGTCGAGCGGGCCGTCCGCGTACGCGCTGGTGCGCCAGCGGTAACCGGGCCCGAGGATCGACAGGCCCGCATAGGTGGTGACGAGCTTCATCGTCGAGGCGGGCATCATCGGCTTGCCGGCGTTCAGCGCGAGGATCGGCGTGCGATCGCCGACCTTTTCGACGACCACGCTGATCGACGACAACGGCACGTGCGCGCGCTGCAGACCGACCATCACCGGCTGCGGCAGTACCGTCGTGATGTTGACGCTCGGATGCGTGGCCTTGACGCGGGCCTCCCCGGTCAGCGGCAGCAGCGTGCCTGCGCCGAGCGCGGCGGCGCAGAGCCAGACGGCCGCGCGCGGCATGACGCGGTTGGGCATGAAGGCCGCGCGATCGAACATACGGCGCGAGCGCAGCGCCATACGGCGTGCGACGGAAGACAGAAAAGCGTGCGTCATGAACGGGTGAACGGGCAAACGGACGGGCAGGATTTCAAGGTGTACGGCGAGCGGCGTGCGGCGTGCGCGGGACAATGGAACGGCAAGCTGGGCGCCTTGACGGCGCGGTGGCGCGCCGCAGTCTACCCGACGGCCGTCGCGCGACGCAAAGCGCCCATTGTAGTGACATCCCGCGAGGCTGCGGTGAAAAAAACGCCACACGCCGCGCGGGCCGGAAGCGGGCGCTAGAATGCGGCATCATCGAATGTTTTGGGACGGACAACCATGCGCATCCTGCTAGTCGAAGATGACCGGATGATCGCCGAGGGCGTGCGCAAGGCGCTGCGCGGCGAAGGCTTCGCCGTCGATTGGGTCGAGGACGGCGAAGCGGCGCTGCGCGCGGCGGCGGCCCAGCCTTACGACCTCGCGTTGCTGGACCTCGGTCTGCCCAAGCGCGACGGTCTCGAGGTGCTGCGCGCACTGCGCGCGCGCGGCCATGCGCTGCCGGTGCTGATCGTTACCGCGCGCGACGCGGTCGCCGATCGTGTCAAGGGCCTCGACGCCGGCGCTGACGATTACCTTGTCAAGCCTTTCGATCTCGACGAACTCGGTGCGCGGATGCGCGCGCTGATCCGGCGCCAGTCCGGCCGCAGCGATTCAACGATTCGCCACGCCAATTTGACCCTCGATCCCGCGTCGCACCAGGTGACGCTCGATGGCGCCCTGGTCGCGCTATCCGCGCGCGAATTCGCGCTGCTCGAGGCGCTGCTCGCGCGACCCGGCGCGGTGCTGTCCAAGAGCCAGCTAGAGGAAAAGATGTATGGCTGGGGCGAGGAGATCGGCAGCAATACCGTCGAGGTCTATATCCACGCGCTGCGCAAGAAGCTCGGCGCCGATCTGATCCGCAACGTTCGCGGGCTTGGCTACATGATCGCGAAGGACGCCTGAGCCGATGCGCTCGATTCGCCGACAACTGTTGTTCTGGCTGCTCGCGCTCGTGCTGCTCGGCGTCGGCATCGCGGGCTGGCTGATCTACCGGCAGGCGCTCGCCGAAGCGAACGAGCTGTTCGACTACCAGCTCGAGCAGATCGCCGCGGCGCTGCCGGCGGAACCGTTCTCGCAGGTGCTCGGCCGCGATACCGGCGACGAGGGCATCGTGCTGCAGATCTGGAACCGCAACGGGATGCTGATGTATTACTCGCGGCCGCGTGCGCCGCTCGCGCCGCGCGCCGAGCTCGGTTTTTCGACCGAGCGCACCGACCGCGGCGAATGGCGCGTATATGGCGCGATCGTCGGCGATAACGTCGTGCAGCTCGCGCAGCCGCTGTCGGTGCGCAATCGGCTCGCCGCCGATGTCGCGCTGCGCACGCTGTGGCCGCTGATCGTGCTGCTGCCGCTGCTCGGACTGGCGGTATGGGTGATCGTCGGCCGCGGGCTGCAGCCGCTGCGGCGCGTGACGAGCGCGCTCGACACCCGTCATCCCGAAGCGCTGGATCCATTGCCTGATCAGCGCCTGCCGCTCGAAGTGCGGCCGCTCGTGCGTGCGCTGAACGGGCTGCTGCAGCGGCTCGCGACCGCGCTCGATATCCAGAAGGCGTTCGTCGCCGATGCCGCGCACGAATTGCGCACGCCGCTTGCCGCGGTACAGATTCAGGCGCAACTGGTCGCGCGCGCGAAGGACGACATAGCCCGCAGCGAGGCGCTTGCCGATCTGCAGGCGGGTGTCACGCGCGCGACGCGCCTCGCCGAGCAACTGCTCGCGCTCGCGCGCGCCGAGCCGGACGGCGCCGCCGGCGCAGTGATGCTCGATCTGCGTGAGCTACTGCGGGAGTGCGTCGCGACCTACGCGCCGCTCGCGATGAATCGCGGCGTCGACCTCGGCATCGAGGCGAGCGAGGCTGCCAGCGTGACGGGCGACGCCGAAGCGCTGCGTGTGATGTTCAACAACCTCGTCGACAACGCGACTAAGTACACGCCGCGTGGCGGCCGCGTCGACGTCAGCCTGCGGGTCGAGGACGGCCATCCGGTCGTGCGGATCGCCGATAGCGGCCCCGGTATCGATCCCGCCGATCGCGAGCGCGTGTTCGACCGGTTCTATCGCGCGGAAGCGGGCGCGAATCGCGCGCGCACCGACGTGGCGGGCAGCGGCCTCGGTCTCGCGATCGTGCGTCGGATCGCCACCCAACATCATGCGCAAGTGTCGCTCGATGACTCGCCGGCCGGTGGTTTGCAGGTCACCGTACGCTTCTGATCATGGTGATTTACTGTTCGGCCAAAGCCGGCGTTCATGCTGGCGGGGCGATCCGTAGCGGCCGGTCCGATAAGGTTCCCATGATCTGGCGCTGCTTAAGACTCTTTTAAGTGATGCCCCTTACGCTCCTCGACATCCAAAGTCACTTTCTCCAGTCAGGAGCTCATGATGAACGCGAAAACCTTGTCCCGCGGCGCCGTTGCGGTAGCTGTGGCCGCTGCGCTTTCAGCCGGCTATGTGGCGGGCCATCGCGATGTGCCCGCACCGCAGATCATCTCGCCGGCGCAAGCCGCTGCGATGATGCCAGCCGAAGCTGCCGCCAAAACCGGTATCCCCGATTTCTCCGGGCTCGTCGAGACCTACGGTCCAGCCGTCGTCAACATCAGCGCGAAGCATGTGGTCAAGCAAACCGCGATGCGTGGTAATGGCGGCAACTTCAACGGCAACCAGCTGCCGATCGATCCGAACGATCCGTTCTATCAGTTCTACAAGCGGTTCTTCGGCGGCGTGCCCGGCATGCAGGGCGGCGATGGCGGAGACGCGCCCGACCAGCCGAGCGCGAGCCTCGGCTCGGGCTTCATCATCAGCAATGACGGCTACATTCTGACGAACGCGCACGTGGTCGATGGCGCAAACGTCGTCACCGTGAAGCTCACCGACAAGCGCGAGTTCAAGGCGAAGGTGGTCGGCGCCGACAAGCAGTCCGACGTCGCCGTGCTGAAGATCAACGCGAGCGATCTGCCGACGGTGAAGATTGGCGACCCGCGCCAAAGCAAGGTGGGTCAGTGGGTCGTCGCGATCGGCTCACCGTACGGCTTCGACAACACCGTGACCTCGGGCATCATCAGCGCGAAGTCGCGTTCGCTGCCCAACGAGAACTACACGCCGTTCATCCAGACCGATGTGCCGGTGAACCCTGGCAACTCGGGGGGTCCGCTCTTTAATCTGCAAGGCGAAGTGATCGGCATCAACTCGATGATCTACTCGCAGACGGGCGGCTTCCAGGGCCTGTCGTTCGCGATCCCGATCAGCGAGGCGATCAAGGTCAAAGACGATCTCGTCAAGACCGGCCACGTGAGCCGCGGCCGCCTCGGCGTCGCAGTACAGGGCTTGAACCAGACGCTCGCCGACTCGTTCGGCATGCAGAAGCCGCAAGGCGCGCTGGTCAGCTCGGTCGACGCCAACGGGCCGGCGGCCAAGGCTGGCTTGCAGCCGGGCGACGTGATCCTGTCGGTGAATGGCGACGAAGTCAGCGATTCGGCGGATCTGCCGTCGAAGATCGCAGGTCTCGCGCCGGGCAGCGCGGCGACGCTGAAAGTGTGGCGCGATAAGGCCAGCAAGGACGTCAAGGTGACGATCGGCTCGTTCTCGGACGCGAAAGTTGCGTCGGCGAGCAAGACCGATCAGCAGACCCAGTTGCAAGGCCGTCTCGGCGTCGCGGTGCGGCCGCTGACGCCGGAAGAGAAGAGCAGCGCGTCGGTGTCGCACGGTCTGCTCGTGCAGCAGGCAGGCGGCGCGGCGGCGAGCGCCGGCATCCAGGCGGGCGACGTGATTCTCGCGGTCAATGGCCGTCCGGTCACGAACATCGATCAGTTGAAGCAGATGATTTCGGGTGCAGGCAACAGCATTGCGCTGCTGATCCAGCGGGACAACGCGCAGATTTTCGTGCCCGTAGATCTCGGCTGATCCAGTATCCAGGCGGTTCGAACGGATCGCCCACCCCAGTTTGAGCTGTAGTAGCGATTGCCGGTCCTTTGCATTTACTGCAAGGACCGGTTTTTTTTCGCCTGTCCCCACCGTGCTGCGGCGAGCAGCGCGGACAGGACGAAGCGCGCCAAGCGACTTGGTGCCACGGTCGCGCAGGTCCAGTTGACGCGACCGGATGCTGGGCACGCAGGTTGCTTCGATCTTGATTTTGGCCTGTTCGGAGATTGGGCAAGGACTGCAACAAGGAGAGCGAATCGATGAAAACCCAACGCAATCAGCAAAGGATCGTAGCCGTCGCGCTGTGCGCGACGCTCGCGCTCGGACTGGCGGGCGGTGCGTACGCGCAGCAGGCAGGCGTGACCGGTGGCTCGACGACCGACAACACAAGCGCGGGCAACACCAACGGCGGCGGTCTGCCGCAAGTCCAGCAGCAGGGCGACGTGTCGTATGTGTCGGGCGGCGTCGGCCTCGACGAATCGCGGGCGTTGCGACAAGCGCAAAGCCAGTGGCCACTGACGCTGCGCTTCACCGGGCCCAACGCCGAGTTTCTCGCGGATGTGCACGTGCGTATCGTCGACGCCCATAACGGCGAAGTGCTGAATACGACGTCGCGCGGACCGTTCATGCTGGTGCGCTTGAGCCCTGGCCGCTATACGGTGCACGCGAAATACAACGACAGCGAGCAAACCCGCTCGGTTAGCGTGCCGGCGCACGGCAACGTCAAATCCGCGTTCATCTGGAACGCGAAGTAACGGGTCGATCCGTCTGCCGCCGCGCAGCAAGCTAGCGCAATCGGCCGAAGTTTGGCCGATAATGAAGCCACGGGCAGCTCCCGTGGCTTTGCCGTTCCCGCGGCAATAGCCGGCAGTGCAGCACCCACCCCATCACGGAGCCTGGACATGACCGATGCGTCGACATCTGCGGGACGGCTGGACGGCCATACCATCGTGATCCGCGACAACGGTCACCGCGTGCGCGTGATTCACGGCGGCGTGACGATGGCCGACACCCAGGCCGCGCTGACGCTATCGGAGACCGGCCTCGCCGACGTGTTCTATTTCCCGCGCGAGCACGTGAACATGGCCCGGCTCGAACGCTCGACGCACACGTCGCATTGTCCGTTCAAGGGCGACGCGTCGTACTTCCATCTGCGCACCGAAGATGGCGTGATCGAGAACGCGGTGTGGTGCTACGAGGCCCCGTTCGAGCAGGTCAGTCGCATCAAGGGCTATCTCGCTTTTTACGCATCGCGCGTCGACCGCATCGATCAGACGTCCTGATCCCGCAGTCGGCGCGTTCATCGGGGAGGTTGTCATGGAACTGAACGACGCGTTACGGATTCCGCTGGCGCCGTCCGAGGTCTGGGACGCGTTGCAGGACCTCGCGCTGTTGCGTGCCAGCCTCGACAACTGCGAGTCGTTCGTGCGTCTCGCCCACGGCGAATACGCGCTGACGATGACCGTCCCGCTCGGCCCGTTGCGCGCGCATTATCAGGCGCGCGCGCACGTCGCCGGCCAGGATTCCGGCCCGGCGGACGCGCAGCGCCGCACCATCAACTTCAAGGCCTTGGCCGAGGGCATCGGCGCGTTGCGCGGTCAGATCGAAGTGCGTTTGCGCGCGGACGAGGGGCGGGAGCGCGGCACGCGCATCGACTACACATTGTGGGCGACGTCGTCGGGACCGCTCGCCGAGCTGCCGACGCGCCAGCTCGAGAACGCCTTGCGTCAGATCGCCGACGATTTTTTCGCCGAGTTCGACGCCGTCGTGCGCGCCAAGCACGGCAAAGGGCCGAACCGCGCGCGTGGCACGGCGCCGCGGCGCCAGTACGTGTTTTTGCGGCCGATCACGCTCGGCGGCATCGCGCGGCGAGCGCGCATCGAGCACAGCCATACGCTGTCGGGGCGCGCGGCGAGCGCGTCGCATAGCTGGTCGCATCACGAGCCCGGTCAGCATGTCGTGCCGTACTGGGCGTGGGCCGGGATGATCTTTCTGGTCGCACTATTGTTGTATGTCGCGCGCTGGTTCAGCGAGCATTGAGGCCGCGAGCCGCGCGCAGCCCCTGATGGAACGCGCGACAGACATCCCCGCGCGACTACGAAATCCCGGTGACGCACTACGAAATAGCGGTGCTCCCGCGGCCTTCATCTAAACCCCACGAAACTCCCGCCGCCACGCGCTCGGCGACGTGCGAAACGCGTCCGCGAAATGCTGCCGCAGCGATGCGGCCGAGCCGAATCCGGCGCTCGCCGCGATCGCTTCGACCGACCCGTCGGTGCTTTCCAGTAGCTGTTGCGCACGCGCGAGCCGCTGCGCGAGCAGCCATGCGCCGACGGTGGTGCCGGTCGCGAGCCGGAAGCGCCGCGTGAAGGTGCGGCGGCTCATCAACGCGCGCGCGGCGAGCGTGTCGAGCGTATGCGGCGTGGCCAGGTTGCCGCTCACCCAGTCGAGCAGGCCGGACAGGCGATCGCCGCGCGGCTTCGGCGGCATCGGCTGCTGCACGTATTGCGCCTGGCCACCCTGGCGATGCGGCGACACTACCAGCCGGCGCGCGACGTGGTTCGCCACCCGCGCGCCGCAGATCTTGCGCAGCACATGCAGGCAGCAGTCGAGGCCGGCGGCGGTGCCGGCCGAGGTCAGCACGTTGCCGTCGTCGACGTACAGCACGTCGGCGTCGAGCCGCACGCGCGGGTAGCGGCGCGCGAAGTCGTCGGCCCAGGCCCAGTGCGTCGAAGCGGGCCGTCGATCGAGGATGCCCGCGGCGGCCAGCACGAAAGCGCCGAGGCACAGGCCGACGAGCAGCGCGCCGCGCGCATGCGCGGCCCTCAGCGCGTCGAGCAGCGCGGCGGGCGGGGTTTCGGCGGGATCGCGCCAGCTCGGCACGATGATCGTCTGCGCGTCGGCAAGAGCTTCGAGTCCGTGTATGACCTCGATCGAGAAGCCCGCGGTCGTCGCCAGCGCGCCTGTCTCCGCGGCGCAGACGCGGAAGTCGAAGTCGGGAACACCGCCGCCGCGACGGTCCTCGCCGAACACGACGCACGGCACCGACAGATGGAACGGGCTGATGCGGTCGAACGCGACGACGGCGACGACGTGGCGCGGCGCCTGATCGGAGATGTCGTCGGAAGATGCGAAGGTGGTCATGCCGGGCGCCTCATGAAAGCCATAAGTATGGCCCGATCCTAGCGAATGTTGTCATTCGGGCCGCTGTCGACAGGCGGGCAGCGGAGCAACAATGCCGTCATTGCCGTTGTGCCGCGGCCACCGCGCTGGGCGCGGGCCATCGACCGCTTTTTCTGACAAGGAGCCTTGCCATGAGCACACCCGCGCCGCGCCGTGCGCTGATCGTCATCGACGTGCAGAACGAATACGTGAGCGGCGACCTGCCGATCGAATTTCCGGACGTGCGCACGTCGCTCGCCAACATCGGTCGCGCGATCGATGCAGCGCGCGCCGCCAGCGTGCCGGTCGTGGTCGTGCAGAACGTCGCGCCCGCCACCTCGCCGCTGTTCGCGCGCGGCGGCACGGGCGCGGAACTGCACACGGTCGTCAGCTCGCGCGTTCATGATCATTTCGTCGAGAAGTCGCTGCCGAGCGCATTCGCTGGGACCGATCTGGCCGACTGGCTCGCCGCCCGGCAGATCGATACGCTGAGCGTCACCGGCTACATGACCCACAATTGCGATGCCTCGACGATCAACCACGCGGTGCATGCTGGCCTCGCCGTCGAGTTCCTGCACGACGCAACCGGCTCGGTGCCGTATGAAAACAGCGCGGGCTTCGCGAGCGCGGAGGAGATTCATCGCGTGTTCAGCGTGGTGCTGCAGTCGCGCTTCGCGGCGGTCGCGAGCACCGATCGATGGATCGCGGCGCTAAAGAGCGGCGCGCCGCTCGAGCGCGGCAACATCTATGCGTCGAATCAGGCGGCGCGAGCACGCCGGGCGGTTGCCTGAACCCGGCGCAGGGGCGGTCGTCCGGTCCAAAAACAGAAACGGGCGGTTCACCGAGCCGCCCGCTTTTCCAATCCGTCACCCTCGCGCGCCTTCTACGCCGCCTTCCTGCGCAACGCCGGACTCAGGCGCAAGGCGTCGAACATCGCTTCCACCATCTGCTGCGCATGCGCGCCGAAGTCGGTCGCGTCGGGCAAAAACAGCATGTCGCGCAACGAGCCGCCGACGAATGCGTGGACCATCGCCGCGGCAAGCTTCGTGTCGAGGTCGGCGGGCATCTGGCCTTTGGAGATCGCATTGCGCAGACCGCCCTCGATCTTCGCGAGCCCCTCGCGCATATTGGTCTGATACCGTTCCATCACCGGCCCCATGTCTTCGACCAGCTCGCACTTCAGAAACAGGATGTCGAACACGCGGCGGCGGCGCGGATCGTTGGCGGTGTCGCGCAGGCAGACGATGCAGACTTCCATCAGTCGCCCGAGCGGATCGGCTTCGTTCGGATCGAGCGATGCCGCCTTCAGTTCGTCGAGCGGCAGCAGCACGCGGTCGAACATTTCGGTGAACAGCTCGCTCTTATGCGCGAAATGCCAATAAATGGCGCCGCGCGTGACGCCCGCGGCCTGGGCGATATCGGCCAGCGACGTGCGCGATACACCCTTCTCGAAGAAGACCTGTTCGGCCGCGTCGAGAATCCGGTTGCGCGTCTCCAGCGCCTCTTCTTTGGTTCTTCTGACCATATTGGTGTAGCCTGCGCTGATCCTGGGGTTTATGCGGACAGTTTTAAGTCAGTCTGATGACGCTTTGACTACTTCTGAAGCGAATTGCGACGCGAATCTGCGGTACCCCAGCCTCGGAAGATATGAATGCACTTTTACATGCATTCATGAATGTATATATAATAGCACCCCACGATCGGATAGCCCAAGCCGTGACGAGCGGTTAATATCCGTCACTGTTGCCTTTCGAAAGCGCTTTCGCGGCCGCCAAACGGCGGCGCTGCGCGGCATTCCCCGGTATGGCGCATTCGTGGCAGGGTGCCCTGCAGGCGCAGGTTTGCATCCATGGGCTTCCGGTCGAGCGTCGCGAGACGCTTGTGTGCGCTGTCGTCCCCGGGGTAGGGATGCGCGCACTTTTTCATTACTCAGTCTTTGACAGAGGTCGCTCCATGCGCGTCGAACGGGTTCCATTCCGCTTAATTAGTGCCGCGACGGCTGCCATCTTGCTGGCGGCGTGCGGACCAAAACAATCTGCCCCGCCGCCACAGACGCCCGAAGTCGGCGTCGTCACCCTCCAGCCGACGACCGTGCCTGTCGTCACCGAACTTCCCGGCCGTACCAGTGCCTTCCTCGTCGCGCAGGTGCGTGCACGGGTCGACGGCATCGTGCTGCGCCGCGAGTTCACCGAGGGTAGTGAGGTCAAGGCCGGCCAGCGTCTCTACAAGATCGATCCGGCGCCGTACATTGCGTCGTTGAACAACGCGAAGGCATCGCTCGCGAAGGCGCAGGCGAACCTGGTGACGACCACCGCGCAGGCCAATCGCTACAAGGTGCTGGTTGCGGCGAACGCGGTCAGCAAGCAGGACTACGACAACGCGGTCGCCGCCGAAGGCCAGGCCGCCGCCGACGTCGCCGCGGGCAAGGCCGCGGTCGATACCGCGCAGATCAACCTCGGTTATACCGACGTGACCTCGCCCGTGACCGGCCAGATCGGCGTGTCGCAGGTCACGCCGGGCGCCTTCGTGCAGCAGAGCGCGGCCACGCTGATGTCCACGGTCCAGCAACTCGATCCGGTCTACGTCGACCTCACGCAATCGAGCCTCGACGGTCTGAAGCTGCGCCGCGAGGTCCAGGAAGGGCGTCTGAAGACGACCGGCCCGGGCGCCGCGCAGGTCACGCTGGTGCTGGAAGACGGCCGCATCTATTCCGAGAAGGGCAAGCTGCAGTTCACCGACGTGACCGTCGACCAAGGCACCGGTTCAGTCACCGTGCGCGCGATCTTCAAGAACCCGAACCACGTGCTGCTGCCGGGCATGTTCGTGCGCGCGAAGATCGACGAGGGCGTCAACCAGAACGCGCTCATCGTGCCGCAAGTCGGCGTCACGCACGACCAGAAGGGTCAGCCCACCGCGCTCGTCGTCGGCAACGACAACAAGGTCGAGCTGCGTCAGCTCGTCACTTCGGGCACCTTCGGCTCGTACTGGGTGGTCTCGGACGGCCTGAAGCCGGGTGACCGCGTGGTCGTCCAGGGCACCGACAAGGCGCGTCCCGGCCAGCAGGTCAAGCCCGTGCCGGCGCAACTGCCCGGCACCCCGGCTTCCGACGCGGCCGCGAACGGCGCGCAGACGGGTCAACCGGCGGCTCAACCTGCCTCCGCCGCCTCGGGCGCGTAATAACAGGGAGCCCGCCTCATGGCAAAGTTCTTTATTGATCGCCCGATTTTTGCATGGGTGATCGCCATCATCCTGATGCTCGCGGGTCTCGCGTCGGTGTTCACGCTGCCGATCGCGCAATACCCGACCATCGCGCCGCCGTCCATCCAGATCAGCGCAACCTATCCGGGTGCTTCGGCGAAGACGGTGGAAAACACCGTTACGCAGGTGATCGAGCAGCAGATGAGTGGTCTGGATCACCTGCTGTACCTCGCATCGACCTCGGACGACTCGGGCACGGCCACCATCACGCTGACGTTCGCGGCCGGCACCAACCCTGACATCGCGCAGGTGCAGGTGCAGAACAAGCTGCAGCTCGCCACGCCGCTGCTGCCGCAAGCGGTGCAGCAACTCGGCACCAAGGTCACGAAGTCGAGCAGCAGCTTCCTGCTGGTGATGGCGTTCGTGTCGACCGACGGCAGCATGAACAAGTACGACCTCGCGAACTATGTCGCGTCGAACATTCAGGATCCGATCAGCCGTATCGACGGCGTGGGCACGGTGACGCTGTTCGGCTCGCAGTACGCGATGCGGATCTGGCTCGACGCGAACAAGCTGAATAACTTCGGTCTGACGCCGCTCGATGTCGAAACCGCGCTGCAGGCGCAGAACGTGCAGGTCGCGGGCGGCTCGCTCGGCGGCACGCCGTCGGTGCCGGGCCAGGTGCTGCAGGCCACGATCACGCAGGCGACGCTGCTCAATACCCCCGAGCAGTTCGGCAACATCCTGCTGAAGGTGAATCAGGACGGCTCGCAGGTGCGTCTGCGCGACGTGTCGCGCGTCGAGCTCGGCGGCGAAAACTACAACTTCGACACCAAGTACAACGGTCAGCCGACGGCAGGCTTCGGTATCCAGCTCGCCACGGGCGCGAACGCGCTCTCCACCGCGAAAGCGGTGCGCACGAAGATCGCCGAACTGTCGAAGTACTTCCCGCACGGTCTCGTCGTGCAGTACCCGTACGACACGACGCCGTTCGTGCGCCTGTCGATCGAAGAAGTGGTCAAGACACTGCTCGAAGGTATCGTGCTGGTGTTCCTCGTCATGTACCTGTTCCTGCAGAACCTGCGCGCCACGCTGATCCCGACGATCGCGGTGCCGGTGGTGCTGCTCGGTACGTTCGCGATCATGAGCGTGGTCGGTTTCTCGATCAACGTGCTGTCGATGTTCGGTCTCGTGCTCGCAATCGGCCTGCTGGTGGACGACGCGATCGTGGTGGTGGAAAACGTCGAGCGGGTGATGCAGGAGGAGGGCTTGTCGCCTCGCGATGCAACCCGCAAGGCGATGGACCAGATCACCGGCGCGCTGGTCGGCGTGGCGCTCGTGCTGTCGGCGGTGTTCGTGCCGGTGGCGTTCTCGGGCGGCTCGGTCGGCGCTATTTACCGGCAGTTCTCGCTGACGATCGTCGCGGCGATGGTGCTGTCCGTGCTCGTCGCGTTGATTCTGACGCCGGCGCTGTGCGCGACGATCCTGAAGCCGATTCCGAAGGGGCATCACGAAAAAGCCACCGGCTTCTTCGGCTGGTTCAACCGTACCTTCAACACGAGCCGCGACAAGTATCACTCGGGCGTGCACCACGTGATCAAGCGCTCGGGCCGCTGGCTCATCATCTACATGGTGGTGATCTTCGCGGTGGGGCTGCTGTTCGTGCGTCTGCCGAAGTCGTTCCTGCCTGACGAAGACCAGGGCACGATGTTCGTGCTGGTGCAAACGCCGTCGGGCTCCACGCAGGAAACCACCGCGCGCGCGCTGAAAGACGTGTCGGACTACCTGCTGAACGACGAGAAGGCGATCGTCGAATCGACGTTCACGGTGAACGGCTTCAGCTTCGCGGGTCGCGGCCAGAACGCGGGTCTCGTGTTCGTGCGGATGAGGGACTACGCGCAGCGTCAGCACGCGGATCAGAAAGTGCAGGCACTCGTTGGACGTCTGTTCATGCACTTCAGCAGCTACAAGAACGCGCTCGTGTATCCGGTCAATCCGCCGTCGATTCCTGAACTCGGCACCGCGGCGGGTTTCGACTTCCAGCTGCAGGACCGCGCGGGTATCGGTCACGCGAAACTGATGGAAGCGCGCAACATGCTGCTCGGTTTGGCGGCGAAAGATCCGACGCTCGCGCAGGTCCGTCCGAACGGCCTGAACGATACGCCGCAGTTCAAGGTGAACATCGACCGCGAGAAAGCTTCGGCGCTCGGCGTGTCGCTCGCCACGATCGACCAGACGTTCTCGATCGCGTGGGCCTCGGCGTACGTGAACAACTTCCTCGACACCGACGGCCGGATCAAGAAGGTCTACCTGCAGGGCGACGCGCCGTTCCGGATGAAACCGGAAGACGTGAACGCCTGGTTCGTGCGCAACAGCGCGGGCGCGATGGTGCCGTTCTCGGCCTTCGCGAACACCGAGTGGACGTTCGGTTCGCCGAAGCTCGAGCGCTACAACGGTATTTCGTCGGTGGAAATCCAGGGTGCGGCCGGGCCGGGCAAGTCGACCGGTCAGGCGATGGCGGCGATGGAACAGATCGTCACCAAGCTGCCGGCGGGAGTCGGCTACGAGTGGACGGGTCTCTCGCTGCAAGAGCGTCAGTCGGGTTCGCAGGCGCCGATCCTGTACGGCATCTCGATTCTCGTCGTGTTCCTGTGTCTCGCGGCGCTGTATGAAAGCTGGTCGATCCCGTTCTCGGTGATCATGGTGGTGCCGCTCGGCGTGATCGGCGCACTGCTGGCCGCGACGCTGCGCGGGCTCGAGAACGACGTGTTCTTCCAGGTGGGTCTGCTGACCACCGTGGGTCTGTCGGCGAAGAACGCGATTCTGATCGTGGAATTCGCGCGAGAACTGCAGCAGAGTGGAGGCATGGGACCGATCGAAGCCGCGCTCGAAGCGGCGCGTCTGCGGTTGCGTCCAATCCTGATGACCTCGCTCGCGTTCATTCTCGGCGTGCTGCCGCTCGCGATCAGTAACGGCGCGGGGTCGGCCAGCCAGCACGCGATCGGTACCGGCGTGATCGGCGGCATGTTGACGGCGACCTTCCTCGCGATCTTCATGATCCCGATGTTCTTCGTCGTGATTCGCGCGAAGTTCGGCGGTGAGAAGGAAGACCCGGATGAGGCGCTGCGCCACTACGAACAGCACCATCCGCGCGATCCGCAAGGCGGCGCGGCGGGTGGCACGACCGACGGCTCGGATGGCAATGGCTCGGGCAAGGATGGGCATTGAGATGCAAAAACACTCTTTGATTGCAGTAGCGGTCGCGCTGCTCGCCACGGGTTGCACGCTGGCCCCGCACTACCAGCGGCCCGCGGCGCCCGTGACGGCGACCTTCCCGACCGGCGGCGTGTACGACCAGCAGCCGGGCGCGCAGGGCGCGCGCAGCGCGAACGGCCAGGCCGCCGCGGACATCGGCTGGCGCGACTTCTTCGTCGATCCGCGTCTGCAGCAGCTGATCGGAATCGCGCTGAAGAACAACCGTGATCTGCGTGTGTCGGTGCTGAACATGCAGGCGTCGGCGGCGCAGTACCGTATCGTGCGCGCGGGCCTGTTCCCGACACTCGACGCCGCGGCTTCGCAAAGCAAGTCGCGCACGCCGAAGGACCTGACTTTCACCGGCGTGACGATCTCCAACACGTATTCGGTGGGCTTGAACGCGTCGTGGGAAATCGACTTCTTCGGGCGCGTGCAGAGCCTGAAGGATCAGGCGTTGGCCACGTACCTCGGCACCGCGCAGGCGCGCAAGGCGGCGGAAATCGCGCTGGTGTCGCAGGTGGCGAACCAGTACATGACGGTGCTCGAACTGGACGATCTGCTGAAGGTCACGCAGAACACGTTGAAGACGGCGCAGGAGTCATATCGGATCACCAAGCTGCAGTTCGATAACGGCACCGGTTCGGAACTCGATCTGCGCCAGGCGGAAACGGTCGTCGAGACCGCGAGCGCGGACCTGCAGACGCAGACGCGTTTGCGGGCCCAGGCTGACAACGCGCTGGTGCTGCTGATTGGCGAGCCGTTGCCGGCTGATCTGCCGGGCGGCCTGCCGATGAACGACCAGAGCCTGCTCACGGATATTCCGGCGGGCCTGCCGTCCGATCTGCTGACGCGTCGTCCCGACATCATCGAGGCCGAGGAGAATCTGCTCGCGGCCAACGCGAACATCGGCGCGGCGCGCGCGGCGTTCTTCCCGAAGGTCACGCTGACCGGCAGCGCCGGCACGCTGAGCCCGACGCTCGGCGGGCTGTTCAAGCCGGGTTCGGCGGCGTGGAGCTTCGCGCCGTCGATCACGCTGCCGATCTTCGAGGGCGGTCAGAACATGGCCAACCTCGATCTCGCCAATATCGAGAAGAACGTGCAGATCGCTACGTATGAAAAGGCGATCCAGACGGCCTTCCGCGAAGTGGCGGACGGACTGGCCGCGCGCGGCACGTACGACGAGCAGATCGCGGCGCTCGAGCGGGATGTCGCGGCCGAGCAGCGCCGGCTGGATCTGTCGACCCTCCGTTATACGAACGGTGTCGACAGCTATCTTTCGGTGCTGACCGCGCAGACCTCGTTGTACGTGGCTCAGCAGGCGCTGGTCACCGCGCGCATGGAACGTCTGCAGAACCTGGTCACGCTGTACCAGGCGCTCGGCGGAGGCTGGATCGAGCACAACGGCGACCAGCCGCGTCCCGCCGACGCGCCGGTCGACTACGGTGCGGCGAGCGCACCGGTCGCGGCTTCGGCGGCGACGGCAGGGTAAGCGCTTCGGCTCGACGAACCGCTGAAGTAAAGCAAAAACGCCACGGCATGCCGTGGCGTTTTTGTTGATTCGCGGCGTTCGGTGCCGCTCGCCGCATTATCGACGCATCAAAAGCTCAATGCAGATCCGCCGCCCGCAGCATCTCGGTGCTCTGCGGTTCGCCGCCCGCGCTGGCGTCGAGATCGTGCCCGGCGCGGCGAAGCTCGCTCTTCGCCTTCTTCTCGCTCTTCACGCCGTTGAAGATCAGATTCAGCGCGACCGCCGACACCGACGCGAGCAGAATCCCGCTATGTAGCAGCGGCGACAACGCCGGCGGCAGTTGCGAGAAGAAGTGCGGCGAGACGACCGGCACGAGGCCGAGCCCGATGCTGACAGCGACGATGAAGAGGTTGTGCTGATTCCTCACGAAGTCGACGCGCGACAGAACCTTGATACCGTTCGCCGCGACCATGCCGAACATCACGATGCCCGCGCCGCCGAGCACGAACGCCGGCACGGACGCGACCACCTGCGCCATCTTCGGGAAGAGGCCGAGCAGCACGAGGATCACGCCGCCCATCGCGCACACGAAGCGGCTCTTCACGCCGGTCACGCCGATCAACCCGACGTTCTGCGAGAACGACGTATGCGGGAACGAGTTGAAGATACCGCCGATCAGCGTGCCGAGACCGTCGACGCGCAAGCCACGCACCAGCGTTTTCTGATCGACCGGACGATCGACCATGTCGCCGACCGCGAGAAACATGCCGGTCGATTCGATGAACGTGACGAACATCACGGTGACCATCGTCGCGATCGACAGCGGATCGAAGTGCGGCAGTCCGAAGTGGAACGGCATCACGAAGCCGACCCACGGCGCGTGTGTGACGCCGTCCATGTTGACGCGGCCGAGCATCAGCGCGATTGCGAAGCCCGCGACGATGCCGAGCAGCACCGAGATGTTGGCGACGAACCCCCTGGCAAACTTGTTGATCAGCAGGATCAGCGCCAGCACGAGCAGCGACAGGCCGAGATATACCGGATTGCCGTAGTCGGGATTGCCGACACCGCCGGCCGCCCAGTTGATGCCGACCTCCATCAGCGACAGGCCGATCACCGAAATCACGACGCCGATCACGACCGGCGGGAAGAAGCGCAACAGCTTGCCGACCGCGGGCGCGAGCAGAATACCGATCACGCCGGCCGCGATCGTCGAACCGAAGATATCGAGGATGCCGAGCGAAGGATTGGTGCCGATGGCGACCATCGGGCCGACGGCCGCGAACGTGCAGCCCATGATGACGGGCAGACGGATGCCGAAGATCCACAGTCCCAGCGTCTGGATCAGCGTGGCGATGCCGCACGAAAACAGATCGGCGCTGATCAGGAAGGCGATCTGGTCTTTCGGCAGTTTCAGCGCGGCGCCGACGATCAGCGGCACCGCGACCGCGCCAGCGTACATGACCAGCACGTGCTGGATGCCGAGAGTGAGCAACTGGCCCGCCGGTAGGCGCTCGTCGCACGGGTGAACCGTGTTCGCTTGCATATCGTCTGTCTCCACCATCGCGTTTTGGGATGACTCCAAGGTATCGGGGACGAAAAGTCGCAACAAGACCATACGGGGCTATTCCGGCATTCCCGGCGACGATATGTAGAGACCTGTTTTGAAAGGCAAATTAAGGCCACGAATGGGACGGATCGGCCGTCGGACGCCAGAGAGCCCCATGCAGTGGGGGCTGCGGGCGGTGCATGGCGTGCGCGGCGCGGGTTCGTCGCGCGAGGGGATATGTGTGAGAATCAATGACGTGTATCACGCTTCACGCATAGTCCTGTTTTGATGACGCTCGCAGCACGGCTGGGTTAACCCGCGAATGGTTTTTTTCGCGTGTTTTCCGAGCCGTTTGTTCAACGTTCGCGGCGTCTGTGCAGCTTCGCCTTTGAGCTTCGCTTTCCCACTTCGTCGCCAGTCTCGCTGGCTTTTTCTTCACCTCATTTCAACGTCCCTGCGCTCATGAGTTTTCTCGGCATCGACCTCGGCACCGGCTCCCTGAAAGCGGCAATCGTCGACGAACATGGACGCGAGCAGGCGGTATCGAGCGTCGCTTATGCGCTCGTTACGCCGCACGCGGGTTGGGCCGAAATCGACGTCGAGACCTGGTGGAACGCGCTCGTCCATGCGATGGCGGGCCTGCCGCGCGAACTGCGTGACGGCGTGCGCGCGATTGGCTTCTCTGGCCAGATGCACGGCGTCGTGCTGCTCGATGCAAACGGCGCAGCCGTGCGGCGCGCAATGCTGTGGCCCGACTCGCGCGCGCTCGCCATGCTCGACGCGTGGCCCGAGCCGCAACCGAATCCGGTCGCGCCCGGCATGGCCGGACCGCTGCTGCGCTGGCTCGTGCTGCAAGAACCGGAAGCCGCGCGCCGCACGCGCTGGGCGCTGCAGCCGAAGGACTGGCTGCGCGTCGCGCTCGGCGGCGCGTGCGTGACCGACGCGTCCGACGCGTGCGCGACCGCGCTCGCCGATCCCGCCGGCGCGTGGGACACGGCGCTGCTGCAACGCCTCGAGATTCCGCCTGAATGGTTCGCGCCTGTGGCGCCGTCGTATACGGCGGCGGGCGCGCTGTCGCCGCAGGCCGCGCAGGCACTTGGCTTACGGGCCGGTATCGTGCTCGCAACCGGCGCCGCGGATACGCCGTGCGCGGCGCTCGGCAGCGGACTCGTGCGTGACGGCGACGCGCTGCTGACGACCGGCACCGGCGGACAGATCGTCGTGCTCGCGAACGACGAGCCTGCGCCGCTGAAGGGCTTGCATCGCTATCGCGCGGCGAGCGATCACTGGTATCGGATGGCCGCGATGCAGAACGTCGGCATCGCGCTGGAGCGGGTGCGCGGGTGGCTGTCGCTTGGGTGGGCGGAGGCTTACCGAGAGGCATTTGACGATGCGGCTGATGCAGGCGCTCATGCCGCCGCTGATGCGGCGTCGACGCTGAGCTTCCTGCCGTACCTGACGGGCGAGCGTACGCCGTGGCTGAACCCGCAGGCACGCGGCGGCTGGCTCGGTTTGTCGCTCGAGCATACGCGCGGCGCGATGATGCGTGCCGCGTTCGAGGGCGTCGCGTTCTCGTTGCGCGCGGGGCTCGACGCGATTCGCGCGAGCGGCGCACCGGTGACGGCGCTCAAGCTCGCGGGCGGCGGCTCCGTCGATGCGCGCTGGCGACAACTGCTCGCCGATGCGCTCGACGTCGACCTGCATGCGGTCGATTGCCCGAACGCGGCGCCGCGCGGCGCGGCGATCCTCGGCGGTCTCGCGTGCGGCCACTGGCAGACGCGCGATCTCGCCGCGCTTGCGCCGGGCGCGACGCGCGTCGCGGGTCCACGAGGCGATGCGGCGCTGGCTGAACGCTATGCGCGCTTCGTCGATCTGTATGGCCGGGTCGAGCCGTGGTTTGGTGGTAGCGCGCCGGGCGAAGCGAAGTGACAGCGACGGCGTTGAACACGGTGCCGAGCGCAGCCATCGGCGACGCAGCCTTTACGCACTATGCAATACCATGACGCTTTTCGCGTGCCACGTAGTCGCCCGGCACGCGATGCCATTTCGCATTCACGGACTCACAGGAGCATTGACGATGAAGACCAAAGCAGCAATCGCATGGAAAGCCGGCGCCCCGTTGACGATCGAGGAAGTCGATCTCGAAGGTCCGCGCGCCGGTGAAGTCCTGATCGAAGTGAAGGCGACGGGCATCTGCCACACCGACTACTACACGCTGTCGGGCGCCGATCCCGAAGGTATCTTCCCGGCGATTCTCGGCCACGAAGGCGCGGGCGTGATCGTCGATGTCGGGCCGGGCGTCGGCACGCTGAAGAAGGGCGATCACGTGATTCCGCTCTACACGCCCGAATGCCGTCAGTGCAAGTTCTGCCTGTCGCGCAAAACGAACCTCTGCCAGGCGATCCGCGCGACGCAGGGCAAAGGCCTGATGCCCGACGCGACCTCGCGTTTCTCGCTGGACGGCAAACCGCTGTTTCACTACATGGGTACGTCGACGTTCTCGAACTACATCGTCGTGCCGGAGATCGCGGTCGCGAAGGTGCGTGAAGACGCGCCGTTCGACAAGATCTGCTACATCGGCTGCGGCGTGACGACCGGCGTCGGCGCGGTCGTGTATTCGGCGAAGGTCGAGGCGGGGGCCAACGTGGTCGTGTTCGGGCTCGGCGGTATCGGGCTGAACGTGATTCAAGGCGCGAAGATGGTCGGCGCGGACAAGATCATCGGTGTCGATCTCAACCCGGGCCGCGTCGAACTCGCGAAGAAGTTCGGCATGACGCACTTCATCAACCCGAACGAAGTCGAGAACGTCGTCGATCACATCGTGCAGCTGACCGACGGCGGCGCCGACTACTCGTTCGAATGCATCGGCAACGTGAAGGTGATGCGCCAGGCGCTCGAATGCACGCATAAGGGTTGGGGGCAGTCGTTCATCATCGGCGTCGCGGCGGCGGGCGAGGAGATCAGCACGCGGCCGTTCCAGCTGGTGACGGGCCGCGAGTGGAAGGGCTCGGCGTTCGGCGGCGCGCGAGGCCGCACCGACGTGCCGAAGATCGTCGACTGGTACATGGAAGGCAAGATCAATATCGACGATCTGATCACGCACCGTCTGCCGCTCGAGCGCATCAACGAGGGCTTCGATCTGATGAAGAAGGGCGAGTCGATCCGCTCGGTCGTGCTCTACTAAGCGAGGAGCGTCGCGATGCTCGAACTACTATCGTCGCACGCCTGCCACGGCGGCGAGCAGCGCTTTTACCGACACGAGTCGCGCACCATCGGTCTGCCGATGCGCTTCTCGGTCTATCTGCCGCCGCAGGCGTTGCAGGGCAATGCGAAGGTGCCCGCGCTGTTCTATCTCGCGGGGTTGACCTGCACCGAAGAGACCTTCGCGATCAAGGCCGGCGCGCAGCGCTTCGCGGCCCGGCACGGTATCGCGCTGATCGCGCCGGATACGAGCCCTCGCGGCGCGGGCGTGCCAGGCGAGAGCAATGCGTGGGACTTCGGCGTTGGCGCGGGCTTTTATGTCGACGCGACCGAGGAGCCGTGGGCGCGGAACTACCGCATGTACTCGTACGTGCGCGACGAGCTGCGCGAAACGGCGCTTGCGAACCTGCCGATCGATGGCGTGCGTCTCGGCATCTTCGGTCATTCGATGGGCGGGCACGGCGCGCTGATGCTCGCGTTGCGCAATCCGGACATTTATCGGTCGGTGTCGGCATTCGCGCCGATCGCGGCGCCGATGCGTTGTCCGTGGGGCGAGAAGGCGTTTAGCGGTTATCTCGGCGAGAACCGTGAAGCGTGGAAGCAGTACGACGCGAGCGAGCTGGTTTCGCACGCGACGCACAAGTTCGCGGAAGGGATTCTCGTCGATCAGGGGCTCGCGGATCAGTTCCTGCCCACGCAGCTCAATCCCGACGTGTTCGAAGCGGCGTGCAAGGCCGCGGGTCAGCCACTGACGTTGCGCCGGCATGCGGGTTACGACCACGGCTACTACTTCATCTCGACGTTCGTGGAGGATCATCTCGCGCATCACGCGAAGGTGTTGCTCGGCTGAAAACGTCGGGTAGCGCGGCATGAAATAAAAAACGGCGGCACGTGTGCCGCCGTTTTTCCGTGCGATCGGCGTACGCGCCGCTCAATGCCGCTTCAACAGACTCCCGCCATACACCAGCGCCGACAGCGCGGTGATCCAGAAGCTCGTCGGCCAATCGGTATGGAACGCGAGCGTCAGCCCGAGCCACGCCTGCGCGAGCGCGAACACGGCCGCGAGCACGAGACCCGTCGACAGCCGCGTGCTCAGGTTCTGCGCGGCGGCGGCCGGCCCCACCATCAGCGTGAACACGAGCAGCACGCCGACGATCTGCGTGCAAGCGGCGACGGCCAGCGCGGCGATCGCGAGAAACAGCACCGACACGCTGCGCAGCGACACGCCCTTCGCTTCGGCCAGCTCCGGTTGCAGTGACGCGAACAGCAGCGGCCGCATGATGGCCGCGAGCGCGACCAGACTGACGACGCCCAACGCCGCGAGCACACCGAGCGTCGCTGCATTGACGCCGAGCACGTTGCCGAACAGCAGCGCCGTCACCTGCGTCGCGTAGGCGGTGAAGAAATGCAGAAACAGCAGCCCAAAGCCGAGCGACAAGGAAAGGATTACGCCGATCGCGACGTCGCGGCCGGCGAGCCGTTCGCCGAGCGCGCCCATGCCGACACCGGCCGCGAGCGTGAAGCCGATCATCCCCCAGATAGGCGGGATGCCGATCAGCACCGCGCCGGTCGCGCCGGTGAAGCCGACGTGCGACAGCGCGTGGCCCGCGAAAGTCTGTCCGCGCATCACGAGAAAATAGCCGACCACGCCGGCCAGCACCGCGACGATCCCCGAGGCCGCGAATGCGTTCACCATGAAATCGTATTCAAACATCGTGCGTGTGTCCGTCGCGTAAGTCGTGCGGGTTTGGGTGACTGTGCGAGTGGCCGTGCGAATGCGTATGTCCGCCGTGCTCGTCGTATTCGTGCTCGTGATCGTGCTTCTCGACTTCGACGCCGCCTGACATCACGAAGATGCGGCCGTTCACGCGCATCACGTCGATCGGCGAGCCGTACAGACGCGACAGCACCGGCCGCGTGATCACTTCGTCGACGGTGCCGAGCGCCGCGACGCCGCTGCCGAGATACAGCACGCGATCGATCGAGTTCAGCAGCGGATTGAGTTCGTGCGCGGAGAACAGCACCGCGATGCCGAGCTCCTGCTGCACGCGCCGCACCAGTTCGACGACGCCCTTCTGGTGATGCGGATCGAGACTGATCAACGGTTCATCGAGCAGCAGCAGTTTCGGATTGCCGAGCAGGCATTGCGCGAGCAGGAGCCGCTGCCGTTCGCCGCCCGACAACTCCGACAGTGGCCGCTTCGACAGATTCGTCCCGCCGACGAGCTCGAGCACCCGATCGACGTCCGCGCGCGTTTTTGCATCCGCATGCGGCAAGCCCCAGCGATGACCATCGGCTGCCATCGCGACCAGATCGCGGCCGCGCACGCGACGGCCGGCGAGCGCGCTGCGCGTCTGCGGCATATAGCCGATCGACGCGTTGCCGCGCTCGACCGTCTGCCCGAGCACGCGGATCGCGCCGCCCACGGCCGGTACGAGGCCGAGCACCGCGCGCATCAGCGTCGTCTTGCCCGCGCCGTTGGGCCCGAGCACGCCGATGAACTCGCCCTGGTTCACGACGAAGCTGGTGTCGCGCAGGATCGTGCGGCCGCCCAGATCGAGCGTCACGTTGGCGAGTTCGAGCACGGGCCTGTCGCCGCGCGCGGTGGGTGCGCCTGATTGCGCACCTGCTGGCGTTTGATGGCCAGTCGGAATCATGGAGCCTTTCCTTGCGCGTTCGCGCTGGTCGCGCCAATCGCGCCGTTCGTGTCACTCGCCGCGAGCGCTTTCTGCAACGCATCGAGCTGCGTCAGCATCCACGTCTGATAGGTCTTGCCGGGCGGCAGGGTTTCGGTGACGCTCATCGTCGGTACCTTCGATTGTTGCGCGAGCTTCAGCATCCGTTGGGTCAGCGCTTCGGTGGCCTGGCTGTTATAGATCAGCACGCGCACGCGCCGCTCACGCAGATCGCGTTCGAACGCGGCGATATCGGCCGCGCTCGCTTCGGTGTCGTTCATCGTGGCGAGCTGGAAGCGCTGATTGCGCATGGCGAGGCCAATCGCGTCAGACATATAGCCGAACACCGGCTCCGTCGCCGTGACCGGCAAGCCCGCATAGTGGCCGTGCAGCTCGGCGACCTTCGCGTCGATCGGCTTCAGCGAATCGAGAAACTTCGCGAGGTTCGCATCGTACGCCGACTTGTGCGCCGGGTCAGCAGCGCTGAGCGCGTCGCTGACCGCGCGCGCGACTTTCGGCATCGTCGCCGGGTCGTACCACAGGTGCGGATTGTCGCCGCCTTTTTTGCCGACGAGGTCGGCCGCGACGATCATGGTGCGATGCGCGCCTTTCGACGCGGCCAGCAGCTTCACCATCCACGGATCGTAGTCGGCGCCGTTGTAGACGACGATGCTCGCATGCTGCAACGCGCGCGCGGTGGCCGGGCTCGCTTCGAACAGATGCGGATCCTGGTCCGGGTTGCTGAGGATGCTGATCACGTCGACGCGATCGCCGCCGAGTTGCCGGACCACGTCGCCATAAAAGTTCTCCGCGGCGACGACCGGAATTTTCGCGTCGGCGGCGAACGCGTTGTGGCCGAAGCCGAGCGCCGCGATCGCGAGCAGAAAGGTGTACAGGGTGTGCACAGACGTCGAACGCTTCAGCGCGCGGTGCGCTCTGGACAACATCGAGCCGATTGTTTTCATCGTTGTTTCCTGCTGGGTGAGAGTTGAATCAGCCACTCGAGGTGGCAAGGCCAAAAACGGGGTGGCACGGGGTGGCGCTTAGCGCGGCGCCGTGCATCTGATCACGACGAATTGCCTGCTGCGCCGCCGGCGCCGCCAGGCTTCGCCGCTCGCGCACATGGCCCGCACAGTCCACTTAGCTCGATCACCTGACGATGCACCTCGAAGCCATGCGCGGGCGCGCTGTGCGACAGGCGGTCGGCGAGTTCGTCGCCGGGAATCTCGACGGTCGCGCCGCAGCCGTCGCACATCAGGAACTGGCTGCGATGCGGCACGCCGATTTCGCAGCAGGCGATGAACGCGTTCTTCGATTCGATCCGGTGCACGAAGCCGTGCGCGACGAGGAAGTCGAGCGCGCGATAGACGGTGGTCGGCGGCATGCGACCGCGCTCGGGCGCGAGCGCGTCGAGCAACTCGTACGCGCCGACCGGCCGCTCGCTCGCGACGATCGCCGCGTACACCTGGCGGCGCAGCGGCGTCAGCGCGAGCCCCTGCGCCGCGGCGTGCGCGTCCGCATGCGCGAGCCGCATGGCGTGCTGTTCGGCGAGCGAGGTAGTCATCGGCGTGAATCTCCTGGCATGGCGGCCCCCGAGCGGGCTGCAAGGTCGAAATGATATAACGTATCGCCATTTTTTGTCAGCGGTGCGAATCTTCGCACGGCGGCACGCAGCGAACGCGTCGTGGCGACCCCTGGCGCAATGGGCTTGCTCCTGCCGCGCTGCACCATCGAAATTCGTCCCCGTGCCTTGACATGATCCAGTCCGTATCCGATCATTCGATCACTAACCGAGCAATTGATCGCGCGATGAGCGTTCGCTCACTGCGCGCCAAAATGTAAAAACGAACCGGAGACAGGCAGTGGCACGATTGCAGGACAAAGTCGCCATTCTGACGGGCGCGGCCAGTGGTATCGGTGAAGCGGTAGCCCTGCGCTATCTCGACGAGGGTGCGCGCTGCGTGCTGGTCGACGTGAAGCCGACCGACAGCATCGGCGGCGCGCTGCGCGGCACCTACAGCGAGCGCGTGTTGAGCGTCAGCGCCGACGTCCGGCGCCGCGAGGACATCGAGCGCATCGTCACGAGCACGCTCGGCCGCTTCGGCCAGATCGACATCCTGTTCAACAATGCGGCGCTGTTCGACATGCGCCCGCTCCTCGACGAATCCTGGGACGTGTTCGACCGCCTGTTCGCGGTCAACGTGAAGGGCATGTTCTTCCTGATGCAGGCGGTCGCGCGGCAGATGGTCGAGCAGGGCCGCGGCGGCAAGATCATCAATATGTCGTCGCAGGCCGGGCGGCGCGGCGAGGCGCTCGTGTCGCACTACTGCGCGACCAAGGCGGCGGTGTTGAGCTATACGCAGTCCGCGGCGCTCGCGCTCGCGCCGCATAAGATCAATGTGAACGGCATCGCGCCGGGCGTCGTCGACACGCCGATGTGGAACGAGGTCGACGCGCTGTTCGCGCGCTACGAGAACCGGCCGCTCGGTGAGAAGAAGCGCCTCGTCGGCGAGGCCGTGCCGCTCGGCCGCATGGGCGTGCCCGACGACCTGACCGGCGCCGCGCTGTTCCTCGCGTCGGCCGATGCCGACTACATCACCGCGCAGACGCTGAACGTCGACGGCGGCAACTGGATGAGCTGAATAAAGAGCAGGGAGCGGGCACGTTGACTGCTCTGAGCGGCGCGTCATTCCGTCAAACGAACGCAGCATCATATAACGTACGAAAAAGGAGACAACGATGAAACCAGCTTTCAAATTCGCGCTGAAGGCGGCCGGTGCCGGCGCGGCCACCTGCTTCGCGCTGAGCGCATCGGCGGCGACGGTGACGATCGCGACGCTGAACAATCCGGACATGATCGAGTTGAAGAAGCTGTCGCCCGCGTTCGAAAAGGCGAATCCGGACATCAAGCTGAACTGGGTGATCCTCGAGGAAAACGTGCTGCGTCAGCGCGCGACGACCGACATCACGACCGGCAGCGGCCAATTCGACGTAATGACGATCGGCGCGTATGAAACGCCCCAATGGGGCAAGCGCGGCTGGCTCGCGCCGATCACCAACCTGCCGGCGAGCTATGACCTCAACGATGTCGTGAAGACGGCCCGCGACGGCCTGTCCGCGAACGGCCAGCTGTACGCGCTGCCGTTCTACGTCGAAAGCTCGATGACCTATTACCGCAAGGATCTGTTCGACAAGGCCGGTCTGAAAATGCCCGACCAGCCGACCTACGACCAGATCGCCCAATTCGCCGACAAGCTCACCGACAAGTCCAAGGAGCAATACGGCATCTGCCTGCGCGGCAAGGCGGGCTGGGGCGAGAATATGGCGTACGCCACGACGGTCGTGAACACCTTCGGCGGCCGCTGGTTCGACGAGAAGTGGAACGCGCAGCTGACGTCGCCGGAATGGAAAAAGGCGATCACGTTCTACGTCGACCTGCTGAAGAAGGACGGCCCTCCGGGAGCAAGCTCGAACGGCTTCAACGAAAACCTGACGCTGATGTCGTCGGGCAAGTGCGCGATGTGGATCGATGCGACGGTCGCGGCCGGCATGCTCTACAACAAGCAGCAGTCGCAGATCGCCGACAAGGTCGGCTTCGCGGCCGCGCCGATCGAGGTCACGCCGAAGGGCTCGCACTGGCTGTGGGCGTGGGCGCTCGCGATTCCGAAGTCGTCGAAGCAGCAAGATGCGGCGAAGAAGTTCATCGAGTGGGCGACCTCGAAGGAGTACATTGAAATGGTCGCGAAGGACGAAGGCTGGGCCTCGGTGCCGCCGGGCACGCGCGAA
The DNA here is from genome assembly GCF_050436225.1 of Paraburkholderia lebeckiae. Classification (NCBI taxonomy): domain Bacteria; kingdom Pseudomonadati; phylum Pseudomonadota; class Betaproteobacteria; order Burkholderiales; family Burkholderiaceae; genus Paraburkholderia; species Paraburkholderia lebeckiae. The sequence continues at coordinate 268,765 of NZ_JBNDLU010000002.1, forward strand.
TCCACCTACGCGCGCCCCGAGTACAAGCAGGCCGCGCCGTTCGGCGACTTCGTGCTAAAGGCGATCCAGACCGCCGACCCGGATCATCCGACCTTGAAGCCGGTCCCGTACACGGGTGTGCAGTTCGTCGGAATTCCCGAATTCCAGTCGTTCGGCACGGTGGTCGGGCAGAGCATCTCCGGCGCGATCGCTGGTCAGATGACGGTCGACCAGGCACTCGCGGCCGGCAACGCGGCCGCGAATCGCGCGGTCAAGCAGGCGGGTTATCAGAAGTAACCCGGCAGGCCCGCCGCATCGACCGATGCGGCTCATGCAGCAGGGCGGCCGTTGGTCTGCGCCGTATGCGATGCGGCGCGTGCCGTGCGCCATTCAGGCACGGCACGCCGCGTCGCACATACGCGGCTCAGGCGAACGCTCCGCGCATTACCGAACAGGTGGTCCATCATGCGTCCTTTGCGCCTACCTCTGATGCAAACCCATCCCCAGACAGAAAAAGAACGCGAGGAGCGTAAGGCCAGTTCGGCCCGCTGGCTCGTGGCGCCGTCGGTCGGCGTGCTCGTGCTGTGGATGGTCATTCCGCTCGCGATGACGATCTGGTTCTCGTTCTCGCACTACAACCTGCTGAATCCCGATCTGCGCGGCTTCGCCGGCTTCGACAACTACCGCTATCTCGCGACCGATCCGTCGTTCGGCCCGTCGATCGCACATACGATCGAGCTGATCGTATGGGTGCTCGTGATCACCGTGGGCGGCGGCGTGCTGATGGCGATCCTGTTCGACCGCAAGTTCTACGGGCAGGGCGTGGCACGCCTGCTCGCGATCGGCCCGTTCTTCGTGATGCCGACGGTCAGCGCGCTGATCTGGAAGAACATGATCCTGCACCCGGTGTACGGCCTTGTCGCGCAGGGCATGCGGGCGCTCGGCATGCAGCCGATCGACTGGTTCGCCGACTATCCGCTCACCGCGGTCATCATGATCGTCGCGTGGCAGTGGCTGCCGTTCGCGTTCCTGATCCTGTTCACGTCGATCCAGTCGCTCGACCAGGAGCAGAAGGAAGCCGCGAAGATCGACGGCGCCGGTCCGTTCTCGATGTTCTTCTACATCACGCTGCCGCACCTGCGACGTGCGATCGCGGTCGTCGTGATGATGGAGACGATTTTCCTGCTGTCGATCTTCGCCGAGATCTATACGACCACGGGCGGCGGTCCGGGCAACGCGACCACGACCCTGTCGTACCTGATCTTCGCGCTGGGCCTGCAACAGTTCGACGTCGGTCTCGCCTCGGCGGGCGGTATTCTCGCGGTCGTGCTGGCCAATATCGTGTCGATCTTCCTCGTGCGGATGCTCGCGAAGAACCTGAAAGGGGAGTACGAAAAATGAGCCACGTTGCCTCCACTACGGCATCGACGACGCAGCCGGTCGCGGTGCCGACCAAATCGCCGTTCGACACGATTCGTCGCGGCATTCCCGGCGTGATCGCGTGGCTCGTCGCGCTGCTGCTGTTCTTCCCGATCTTCTGGATGACGATCACCGCGTTCAAGACCGAGCAGCAGGCCTATGCGTCGTCGCTGTTTTTCGTGCCGACGCTCGACAGCTTCCGCGAGGTGTTCGCGCGCAGCAACTACTTCGCGTTCGCGTGGAATTCGATACTGATCTCGGTCGGCGTCACACTGCTGTGCCTGATCCTCGCGGTGCCGTGCGCGTACGCGATGGCGTTCTTCCCGACGCGCCGCACGCAGAAAGTGCTGCTGTGGATGCTGTCGACGAAGATGATGCCGTCGGTCGGCGTGCTGGTGCCGATCTATCTGCTGTGGAAAAACACCGGCCTTCTGGATACCGTGTCGGGCCTGGTCATCGTCTACACGCTGATCAATCTGCCGATCGCGGTCTGGATGGCGTTCACGTACTTCGCCGAGATTCCGCGCGACATTCTCGAAGCCGGGCGCATCGACGGCGCGGCGACGTGGCAGGAGATCGTCTATCTGCTGATGCCGATGGCGCTGCCCGGGCTCGCGTCGACCGCGCTGTTGCTCGTGATCCTGTCGTGGAACGAGGCGTTCTGGAGCATCAACCTGTCGAGCTCGAACGCGGCGCCGCTGACCGTGTTCATCGCGTCGTATTCGAGTCCTGAAGGTTTGTTCTGGGCCAAGTTGTCGGCCGCTTCGTTGCTGGCGGTCGCGCCGATCCTGATCGTCGGCTGGCTGTCGCAGAAGCAGTTGGTGCGCGGGCTCACGTTCGGGGCCGTCAAATGACGGCTGGCCCGGGCATCGTGCGCTATGCGTTGATCTGCGATTGCGACGGCGTGCTGATCGACAGCGAAGCGGTGGCCGCGCGCATGCTGGTGCGTGAACTCGAGGCGCGCTGGCCCGGCATCGACGTCGAGCCGGTCGTGCTGCCGCTGCTCGGGCTGCGCATCGAGCGCGTGTTGCAGGACACCGCGACTCAGCTCGGCAAACAGCTCGGCGCCGACGATATCGATGCGATCCGCCGCGTGGTCGAAGCGGCGGCGATCGAGGCGCCCGCGGTCGACGGCATCGAGATGGCACTGACCCAGGTGCCGCTCGTCAAAGGCTGCGCGAGCAATAGCTTCCGGCCGTATGTCGAGACGGTGCTGGCGCGCACGGGCCTGAAGCGTTTCTTCGGCGAGCGGCTGTTCTGCGCCGACGCGGTGCCGAATCCGAAGCCCGCGCCGGACGTATATCTGGCGGCGGCGCAAGGCTTCGGGCTCGCGCCGGGGGCGTGCCTCGTCGTCGAGGACAGCGTGACCGGCGTCACGGCGGCGGCCACGGCGGGCATGGCGGTGCTGGGGTTTATCGGCGGCGGTCATGCGAGCGATGCGCAGATCGATCGTCTGCATGCGGCGGGCGCGCGCCATGTGTTCGACGACATGCGGCAGTTGCCCGACCTCGTCGCGCAATGGACACTGTCCGCAACGGCCGCGGCGCCATGAGCGCGCGAATGCACGCGACACGACACGGCATCAGGTAGCAGCACGAAGTAACGAGCAGCATCGAACAGCATTACACGGAGACACATCATGGCAAGCGTAACCTTGCGCAACATCAGAAAGGCCTACGACGACACTGAGGTGATGCGCGACATCAATCTCGACATCGCCGATGGCGAGTTCGTCGTGTTCGTCGGGCCGAGCGGTTGCGGCAAATCGACCCTGATGCGGATGATCGCGGGCCTCGAGGACATCACGGGCGGCGATCTGAACATCGACGCCGTGCGCATGAACGACGTGCCGCCGGCCAAGCGCGGCATCGCGATGGTGTTCCAGTCGTACGCGCTGTATCCGCACATGACGCTGTACGACAACATGGCGTTCGGCCTGAAGCTCGCCGGCGCGAAGAAGCCGGAGATCGACTCAGCCGTGCGCAACGCGGCGAAGATCCTGCACATCGACCATCTGCTCGATCGCAAGCCGAAGCAACTGTCGGGCGGCCAGCGTCAGCGCGTCGCGATCGGCCGCGCGATCACGCGCAAGCCGAAGGTGTTTCTGTTCGACGAGCCGCTGTCGAATCTCGACGCCGCGCTGCGCGTGAAGATGCGTCTCGAGTTCGCGCGCCTGCACGACGAGTTGAAGACGACGATGATCTACGTGACGCACGACCAGGTCGAGGCGATGACTTTGGCCGACAAGATCGTCGTGTTGTCGGCGGGCAACCTGGAGCAGGTCGGCAGTCCGACGATGCTGTATCACGCGCCGGCGAACCGCTTCGTGGCCGGCTTCATCGGCTCGCCGAAGATGAACTTCATGGAAGGCGTCGTGCAGTCGGTGTCGCACGACGGCGTCACGGTGCGTTACGAGACCGGCGAGACGCAGCGCGTATCGGTCGAGCCGGGCGCGGCCAAGCAGGGCGACAAGGTAACGGTCGGCATCCGCCCCGAGCATCTGCACGTCAGCACGACCGAGGACGGGATCGAGGCACGCACGATGACGGTCGAATCGCTCGGCGATGCCGCGTATCTGTACGCAGAGTCGAGCGTGGCGCCCGACGGATTGATCGCGCGGATTCCGCCGCTCGAACGGCATGCGAAGGGCAACGTGCAGAAGCTCGGCGGGACGCCCGAGCATTGCCATCTGTTCGACAGCGAAGGCAAGGCGTTCCAGCGCAAGATTGTGGAGGTGCTGGCGGCTTGATCGCGCGATGACGCATTGCAATGACGCATTGCAGGAGCAGGCGGCCCACGCAAGGCGCTGTCCCTGGAGCGTGGTCATTTCTTCGGAGCCTACCTCGATCAGGACAAGGCATTTGAGGAGGCTTACGGCCAAGATTGTTCGCCAGACCTGGAGGGTCACACGACCGCCTCGCTTCTTATGGAGTTGAAGCAGATCCTGAGCGAGTAAGACTCTCGGCTACGCCAACTTACGGCGCGTCTACACCAATCGCGCCCGCTTCTTCTGCGGGCACCGTTTCACGCCTCCAACGCCGCCCGCGCACACAACTCATCGGTAACGAGCCCCGACAACCACCCCCCCTTGAGCACCGCGATCAGCGCCTCGCGCTTGCGCAGCCCGCCCGCGAAGCCGATGGTCGGCCGCCGCGGCGGCGTGTCGAGCGCGATGCTCGTCACACGTCGGCCGGTCGGCGATTCGACGTGCGCGCCGGCCGCATCGATTGGCAGGCCGAGCATTTCGGCGACCGCGCCGTTGTGCATCAGTTCGTTCACCTCGCCTTCCGTGATGAAGCCGTCCTCGTGCAACGGACAGGTCATGCCGATGTTGCCGATGCCGACGAACGCGACATCGGCCTGCGCGGACAGCGACTCGACGATCCGGTACAGACGGTGATTGCACCACTGCGCGCGCTCGGCCTCGCTGTCGGCAAGCAGCGGCGCGGGCAGCAGAAAATGCTTGCCGCCGGTCTTTTCGGAAATGTGCAGCGCGACGTCGTAACGGTTCGAGGAGCCGTCCTGCGCGATCGCGCCGACCATCGATACCAGCCGATGCTGCGGACGGTCTAGCTGCGCGATCTGATCGACCGCGGCCTTCAGCGTGCGGCCGCTGCTGACCGCGACGACCATCGGCTTTTCCTCGCTCAGATAGCGCTCCATCACCTGCGCGCCGGCCACCGCGAGCTTACGGTCGACTTCCTCGGAGGTATCGTCGTCGATCGGCACGATCTCGCACATGCTGAGGCCATAGCGCTTCGACAGCTGATCGGCGAGCGACAGGCAATCAGCGAGCTTGTGATCGACCCGCACGCGGATCAGGTTCTTTTCGACCGCGAACGCGACGAGCCGTTGCGCGACCGGCCGCGATACCTGCAGCTTCTCGGCGATTTCGTTCTGGGTATTGCCCGCGACGTAATAAAGCCACGCGGCGCGCGTGGCGAGATCGAGTTTTTCTGTGGACCTGGGCACGATGAGTTTTCGGTTGAAGTGCGCCGATGATAGCGGCCGGCGGCGCGTCTGTCGCGCGGGCCGGCCGCGGTTGACGCTCAGGCGAGCGGTGCGCGCGCGGGATCGAACAGCGGCCGTACGTGGCGATACAGCGCGCGATATGCTTCGAGCCGGGTGCGCAATTGCGCGTGGCGGCGCGGATTCGGCGTGAACTTCTTTTCGACGGGCGGCTTGGTCAGCACGATGACCGGCTCGCCACCGGCGGCGAGCCAGCCGAGACGCGCCGCGCCGAGCGCCGCGCCGGTTTCGCCGCCGCCGTGCTTGACGGTGACAGTGTCGAGCGCATCGGCGAGCAACTGGGCCCAGTAGTCGCTGCGTGCGCCGCCGCCGAGCAGCGACAACACCTTCGCCTCGGTGCCGGCCGCGCGCAGCGCGTCGAGGCCGTCGGTCAGCGCGAGCGTCACGCCTTCGAGCACCGCGTAGCCGAGCAGCGCGCGGTCGGTTGCGTGAGTCATGCCGAAGAATACGCCTTGCGCATAGGGGTCGTTGTGCGGCGTGCGCTCGCCCGACAGATACGGCAAAAAGAGCGGCGCGGTGGTCAACGCCTCGGCGGGCAGCGCCTCGATTTCGGCGAGCAGCGTCGGCTCGTCGGTCGACGTCAGCTTGCAGACCCAGCGCAAACAGCTCGCCGCCGACAGCACCACGCTCATCTGATGCCAGCGGTCCGGGATCGCATGACAGAACGCGTGCACGGCGGAGGCCGGGTTCGGGCGGAAGCTGTCGCCGACCACGCACAGCACGCCCGAGGTGCCCAACGACACGAAGCCGTCGCCCGGTTGCGTCGCGCCGATGCCGATCGCGCTGGTCGCGTTGTCGCCACCGCCGGCCGCGACGATCACGTCGTCGCGCAGGCCGAATTCGCGCGCGAGTTCCGGCAGCAGCGTGCCGGCCGGCGCGCTGCCTTCGCGCAGCGCCGGCATCTGCGCGCGCGTCATGTTGCAGGCAGCGAGCAGCGAATCGGACCAATCGCGTTTCGCGACGTCGAGCCACAGTGTGCCGGCCGCGTCCGATGGATCGGACACCTTGCCGCCGGTCAGTTGCAGGCGCAGATAGTCTTTCGGCAGCAGCACGCAGGCAGTCCTCGCGAAAATCTCCGGCTCGTGACGCGCGACCCACAGCAACTTCGGCGCCGTGAAACCGGGCATCGCCAGATTGCCGGCGACGCTGTGCAGATCCGGCGCGCGCTCGGTCAGCTCCGCGCACTCCTTGTCGCTCCGCATGTCGTTCCAAAGGATCGCAGGCCGCAGCACGCGGTTTTCCGCGTCGAGCAGCACCGCGCCGTGCATCTGCCCCGACAGGCCGATGCCGCGAATCTGCGCGAACTCGTCGGGATGGCGCGCGCGCAACGCGGCGAGCGCCGTGCGCGTGCCGGCCCACCAGTCTTCGGGATTCTGCTCGGCCCAGCGCTGGTGCGGACGCGAAACGGTAAACGGCGAGCCTGCGGTGCCGATCACGCGGCCGTCGGAGGCGAGCAGCAGAACTTTCACTTCGGACGTGCCGAGGTCGATGCCTAGGTACATGGGAGCGAAACCTTCGTCGTTGGGGATGCGCTACTTTAGCGGTTCATCGCGCGCGTTGTCATGCGCATTAAGCCTGGCTCGTCGCGCCGCGTTTGGCGAGCCATGCGTCGACCCGCGCGAGCGCGCCTGCGAGCGCCGCTTCGAGCTCGGGCGTCTGCGCCATGCCGCCCCACAGCAGCCGGTCGGCCGCGAATGCGCGCAGCGGATCGGGCGCCGTGAAAAAGGCGTGCGCGACGCGCTCGTCCATCACGCCGTCCTGATACGCGTAGGGCAGCTTGCCCGTGTGCCAGCGTTCCAGAAAGCGGAAGAACAACGCGGGCAGCATAGAGGTCGCCGCCGGCGTGACGCCGCGCTCGAAGCATTCGGCGAGTGTCGGCGCGATGAAGCCGGGTAACTTCGAGAACCCATCGGCGGCGACGCGCTGGTTCGTGTCGAGGATATGCGGGTTGCTGAAGCGCTCGAGCACGACGTCGCGATAGCGTTCGAGATCGAGCGGACTCGGTGTCAGACACGGGATCACGTCCTCGGTCACGTAGTCGTACGCGAACTGGCGGATGTCGGCGTCGAGCGTGCCTTCGTGAATGTAGTTCAGGCCGACCAGCGTGCCCGCCCACGCGATGCAGCTATGCGTCGCGTTGAGAATGCGGATCTTCGCTTCCTCGTACGGCAGCACCGAATCGACGAGTTCCGCGCCGACCTTCTCCCAGGCCGGCCGTCCCGCGATGAAGCGGTCTTCGATCACCCACTGGATGAACGCCTCGCCCATCACCGGACTCGCATCGTCGACGCCGGTCGCGGCCTTCACGCGCTCGCGCACGTCAGGCGTCGGACGCGGCGTGATGCGATCGACCATCGAACACGGGCATGACGTGTTGTCGTCGAACCATTGCGCGAGTTCGTTCGCGCCGCGTCGTTCGAGAAACTCGCTCATGCCCGCATGAAAGCGCTCGCCGTTGCTGCGCAGGTTGTCGCAGGTCTGCAGCGTGACGGGTCCCGCGCCGCGCTTCGCGCGCGCGTCGAGAATCGCCGCGAGCGCGCCGTAGATCGTCGTGTGCCCGCCGGCGAGGTCGGCGGCGAGATCGGGATTCGCGGTGTCGAGCCGGTCGTGTTCGTCGAGGTAATAGCCGCCTTCGGTCACCGTGAACGCGATGATCTTGCAAGCCGGATCGGCGCCCGCTTCGATCAGTCCGTCGAGGCTTTCGCTCCAGGGCAGCACGCGCTCGATCGAGCGAATCGTCTCGTAGGCGCGCTCGCCTTGCGGCGTGACGGTTTCGAGCGTGTAGACGCCGTTCTGCGCGGCGAGCGCTTCGAGCACCGGGTTCATGTCGCCGCGAATGTTGCCGACGGTGAGCGACCAGCGCGGCTCGCCGTCCGCCCTCGCTTCGTTCAGCCGGTGCAGATACCACGCCTGATGCGCGCGATGAAACGATCCCGCGCCGATGTGCAGGATCACGTGTGCGGCCGCGCCGCTGCCTTGCCCGCTGTTCATGTTGTGTCTCCAAAAACTTGTCCGCGGCGCTCGCGGCGCGCGTTCTGTGCGTGCAGAGCATTTGCTCTGTATGTGAGCGAATGATCGTACCCGGAGAAACGAAAGTCAAGGCAAGGGGCGGGCTTTTGATGGCGCAGCGCGGCATGGGCGATGCGCCGGCGGCAGCGACGAGCGTTCGAGGCGACCAAACAAATCGCGGTACTCATATTGCATTGCATCAAATTTGACCGCGCACGCGTCGGGGCTAACCCGAATACAAAAAAGTATCGGTCCGCGGTTTCTTTTAAAGTGGTTGCCAACGCGTTTGGCGGTTACCTTTCGCTTTACAAGATCAAGATCGGCGGCGCCTCCCGCACGCCGCTTCATGGAGGCAGACAGTGCAACCTGATCTCGAAATCGTGGCCGTACGCCACGACGAATCGTTCAAAGTGTGGTCGCATGGCTATCCGTATCGCACGGTGCGCTGGCACTTTCATCCGGAGTACGAAATCCATCTGATCGTCGCGACGACCGGCAAGATGTTCGTCGGCGATCACATCGGCAGCTTCGCGCCCGGCAACCTCGTGTTGATGGGGCCGAACCTGCCGCACAACTGGGTCAGCGACGTGCCCGAAGGCGAAAGCGTCGCGCAGCGCAATCTGGTCGTGCAATTCGGCCAGGAGTTCGTATCGAACTGTCTCGAGAGTTTTCCGGAATGGCGTCAGGTCGAGGCGCTGCTCGCCGATGCGCGTCGCGGCCTGTCGTTCGGTCTGGAGACATCCGCGCAGATCAAGCCGCTCTTTCTCGAACTGCTCGCGGCGCGCGGGCTGCGCCGGCTCGTGCTGTTCATGTCGATGCTCGAAATCCTGATCAACGCGCCGGATCGCGACACGCTCGCGAGTCCCGCTTATCAGGCCGATCCGACCAGCTTCGCGGCGACCCGCATCAATCACGTGCTCGCGTATATCGGCAAGAACCTCGCGAACGAGTTGCGCGAGTCGGAGCTTGCGCAACTCGCCGGCCAGAGCGTCAGCGCGTTTTCGCGTTATTTCCGCCGCCATACCGGGCTGCCGTTCGTGCAGTACGTAAACCGCATGCGCATCAATCTCGCGTGCCAGTTGCTGACCGATGGCGAACTGAGCGTGACCGACATCTGCTTCAAGGCGGGCTTCAACAACCTGTCGAATTTCAACCGGCAATTTCTTGCGATGAAGGGCATGGCGCCGTCGACGTTTCGCCGTTATCAGCAACTGAACGATGCGAGCCGCGATGCCTCCGAGCAAGCGGCCGCGCATGGCAGGGGCATCGACAACGCGCCGGCGATCGTGCTCGCGCCGGGCTTGCCGCGTAGCGGCGTCGCGTACCCGGTCACATAGTGGCCGCCCGGTAGTTCACAGCTTTATTCCACTCGCGTTTCAACACGCATCGATCGCGCTGTGCGCCCACAGCGCGAGGGGGCGTGCTCACTTCAAAAAATGGAGACAACCATGAAGCCGTTTACTCTTTCGCTTAACCCTTCGATGATGTTCGCGCGCCGTGTCGCCTCGCTCGCGTTCGGTTTGTCACTCGTCGCCATGTCGGCCGCGCAGACTGCGCAGGCCGCGCCGCTCAAAATCGGCATGACGTTCCAGGAACTGAACAACCCATACTTCGTGACGATGCAGAAAGCGCTGAACGACGCGGCCGCGTCGACCGGCGCGACGGTCGTCGTCACTGACGCGCATCACGACGTCAGCAAGCAGGTCAGCGACGTCGAAGACATGCTGCAAAAGAAGATCGACATCCTGCTCGTCAATCCGACCGACTCGACCGGCATCCAGTCGGCGGTCACGTCGGCGAAGAAGGCGGGCGTCGTCGTGGTCGCGGTCGATGCGAACGCGAACGGTCCGGTCGATTCGTTCGTCGGCTCGAAGAACTACGACGCGGGCGTGATGGCGTGCGACTACCTCGCGAAGTCGATCGGCGGCAGCGGCGAAGTGGCGATTCTCGACGGCATTCCGGTCGTGCCGATTCTCGAACGCGTGCGCGGCTGCAAGGCGGCGCTCGCGAAGTCGCCGGGCGTGAAGCTCGTCGATACGCAGAACGGCAAGCAGGAACGCGCGACCGCGTTGTCCGTCACCGAGAACATGATTCAGGCGCACCCGAACCTGAAGGGCGTGTTCAGCGTGAACGACGGCGGCTCGATGGGCGCGCTGTCGGCGATCGAATCGTCGGGCAAGGACATCAAGCTGACGAGCGTCGACGGCGCACCGGAAGCGATCGCCGCGATCCAGAAGCCGAATTCGAAATTCGTCGAGACGTCCGCGCAATTCCCGGCCGACCAGGTGCGCATCGCGCTCGGCATCGCGCTAGCGAAGAAGTGGGGCGCCAATGTGCCGAAAGCGATTCCGGTCGACGTGAAGATGATCGACAAGAGCAACGCTAAGGGCTTCAGCTGGTAACGCAAGCGCAGGCTGCCGCGCGTGCGGATCATGCGCGGCGGCGCGCGGCACAGGAACATGCGATGGACACGATTCTGAAGCTCGACAACATCAGCAAGAGATTTCCCGGTGTGAAGGCGCTGCAAGGCATTCACCTCGAGATCGCGCGCGGCGAGATTCACGCGCTGCTCGGCGAGAACGGCGCGGGCAAGTCGACGCTGATGAAGATTCTATGCGGTATCTACCAGCCGGACGAAGGCACGATCACGCTCGACAGCGAGCAACGCCACTTCGCGAACTATCACGACGCGGTGGCCGCGGGCGTCGGTATCGTGTTTCAGGAGTTCAGCCTGATTCCGTATCTGAACGCGGTGGAGAACATGTTTCTCGGCCGTGAATTGCGCAACCGCTTCGGTCTGCTCGAACGCGGCAGCATGCGGCGCGCGGCGGCGCGGATTTTTGAGCGGCTTGGCGTAGCGATCGATCTGTCGGTGCCGATCCGGGAACTGTCGGTAGCGCAGCAGCAGTTCGTCGAAATCGGCAAGGCGTTGTCGCTCGATGCGCGCGTGCTGATTCTCGACGAACCGACCGCGACGCTGACGCCAGCCGAGGCCGCGCATCTGTTCACGATCATGCGCGAGCTGAAGCAGCAGGGCGTTGCGATGATCTTCATCTCGCACCACCTCGAAGAGATTTTCGAGGTGTGCGACCGCATCACGGTGCTGCGCGACGGCCAGTACGTCGGCATGACCGAGGTCGCGCAATCCGACGTGGGCCGGCTCGTGCAGATGATGGTGGGACGCCGCATCGAAAGCAGCTTTCCGCCGAAACCGACCCCGCGCGCCGATGCGAAGGTCGTGTTCGACGTCGTGCGCTTGCAGCTGTTCAAAGACAGCCCCGAGTTGAGCTTCACGCTGCGCGAGGGCGAGATTCTCGGCTTCGCGGGACTCGTCGGTTCGGGGCGCACCGAGACCGCGCTCGCGGTGATCGGCGCGGACCGTGCGTACGCGAAGGAAATTCGCGTGAACGGCGCGGCCGCGAAGCTCGCCGATCCGGCCGATGCGCTGCGCGCGGGAGTCGGCATTCTGCCCGAGAGCCGCAAGACCGAAGGGCTCATTACCGAGTTCTCGATCAAGCAGAACATCTCGATCAACAACCTCGGCAAGTACCGGTCGCTACGTTTCTTCATCGACCAACGTAGCGAAGCGCGCGCGACCGCCGACATCATGAAGCGCGTCGGCGTGAAGGCCCCAACGATGCACACCGAAGTCGCGACGCTGTCGGGCGGCAATCAGCAGAAGGTCGTGATCGCGCGCTGGCTCAATCACCACACCAACATCCTGATCTTCGACGAACCGACACGCGGCATCGACGTCGGCGCGAAGGCCGAAATCTATCTGCTGATGCGCGAACTGACCGCGCGCGGCTACTCGATCATCATGATCTCGTCCGAGTTGCCGGAGATCGTCGGCATGTGCGACCGCGTCGCCGTATTCCGGCAGGGCCGCATCGAAGCGCTGCTCGAAGGCGACGCGATCGAATCGAACGCCGTGATGACCTATGCGACCGCCGGTTCGCTCGGAGCCTCTCATGAACATGCCTAATCCTTCCTCTTCGCCGAAAACATCGAGCGTCGGCAGCGACACGCCGGGCGCGCCGGTGCGCTTCACGTGGGCCGCGCTGAAACGCTCGACACTGTTCTATCCGTTCATCGGCCTGCTGGTCGTCTGCGTCGTGATGGTGTTCGCGAGCGACAGCTTTCTGTCGGCCGCGAACATCGAGAACGTGCTGCGTCAGGTGTCGATCAACGCGATCATCGCGGTCGGCATGACCTGCGTGATCCTGACGGGCGGCATCGATCTGTCGGTCGGCTCGGTGATGGCGCTCGCGGGCACGCTGTCGGCCGGGCTGATGGTCGCCGGCATGAATGCGGTGGCGGCCCTTGCGGTCGGCCTCGCGATCGGTCTCGGCTTCGGCGCGGCCAACGGCTTTTTCGTCGCGTTCGCCGGCATGCCGCCGATCATCGTCACGCTCGCGACAATGGGTATCGCGCGCGGTCTCGCGCTGATCTACACGGGCGGCTATCCGATCGACGGTCTGCCCGATTGGGTCAGCTTCTTCGGCAGCGGCAAGATTCTCGGCGTCCAGGCACCGGTCGTGATCATGGCGGTGATCTATCTGATCGCATGGGTGCTGCTCGAACGGATGCCGTTTGGCCGCTATGTGTATGCGATCGGCGGTAACGAGCAGGCGACGCGATTGTCCGGCGTGCGTGTCGCGCGCGTGAAGCTGATCGTCTACACGATCGCCGGCTTGACGTCAGCGTTTGCCGCGATCGTGCTGACCGCGCGCCTGATGAGCGGCCAGCCGAACGCGGGCGTCGGTTTCGAACTCGACGCGATCGCCGCCGTCGTGATGGGCGGCACTTCGATCTCCGGTGGGCGCGGCTCGATCATCGGCACGCTGATCGGCGCGCTGTTACTCGGCGTCCTGAATAACGGCCTGAACATGGTCGGCGTGAATCCGTACGTACAGAACGTGATCAAGGGCGGAATCATTCTGCTCGCGATCTATATCAGTCGCGACCGCAGAAAGTAACGCTGTCTTCCCCACATCCTCTTTTCGCAGGACCATGCAATGACTCAATCCGAAAAGCAGAGCATGACGGCTATCGTCTGTCATGCACCGAAAGACTATCGCGTCGAACAGGTACAAAAGCCGCGCGCCCGCGCGCGTGAACTCGTGATTCGCATCGCCGCGTGCGGTATCTGCGCGAGCGACTGCAAATGCCATTCGGGCGCGAAGATGTTCTGGGGCGGCCCAAGCCCGTGGGTCAAGGCGCCGGTGATTCCGGGCCACGAGTTCTTCGGCTATGTCGAGGAACTGGGCGAGGGCGCGGCCGAGCATTTCGGCGTGCAGAAGGGCGAGCGCGTGATCGCCGAGCAGATCGTACCGTGCGGCAAGTGCCGCTATTGCAAATCCGGTCAGTACTGGATGTGCGAAGTGCACAACATTTTCGGCTTTCAGCGCGAAGTCGCGGACGGTGGCATGGCCGAGTACATGCGCATTCCGCCGACCGCGATCGTCCACAAGATCCCGGACGGCATCTCGCTCGAAGACGCCGCGATCATCGAGCCGCTCGCGTGCGCGATTCATACGGTCAATCGCGGCGACCTGCAACTCGACGATGTCGTCGTGATCGCGGGCGCGGGGCCGCTCGGTCTGATGATGGCGCAGGTCGCGCATCTGAAGACGCCGAAGCAGCTCGTCGTGATCGATCTCGTCGAGGAACGGCTCGCACTCGCGCGCGAATATGGCGCGGACGTGACGATCAATCCTCAGAAGGACGACGCGCTCGCGATCATCCATTCACTGACGGACGGCTACGGCTGCGACGTCTATATTGAAACGACGGGTGCGCCGATTGGCGTGAACCAGGGGATGGACCTGATCCGCAAGCTCGGGCGCTTTGTCGAATTCTCGGTGTTCGGCGCGGATACGACGCTCGACTGGTCGGTGATCGGCGATCGCAAGGAACTCGACGTGCGCGGCGCGCATCTTGGGCCCTATTGCTATCCGATCGCGATCGATTTGCTCGCGCGCGGACTCGTTACGTCGAAGGGCATCGTCACGCACGGCTTTTCGTTGGAAGAATGGGACGAAGCGATCAGGATCGCGAACTCGCTCGATTCGATCAAGGTGCTGATGAAGCCGCGCGCATGAATCTGGTGCGCGGCGTTTCAACGGAGACTCTATGAACTACGTCATCGGCGTCGATATCGGCACGCAGAGCACGAAGGCGCTGCTGGTCGACGAGCACGGCGCGATCGTCGCGCAGCATGCGTCGAGCTATCAGCCCGAAACGCCGAAGCCATTGTGGGCCGAGCAGTGGCCCGCGGTGTGGCTGAAGGCCGTGGTCGAATGCGTGGCCGGGTGCGTCAGCGAGGCGAAGGCGGCCGGCATCGCGCCGGGCGCGATCAAGGCGCTGTGCGTGAGTAGCCTGTACGGCGGCTCGGGCATCCCGGTCGACAACGACATGCGGCCGCTCGCGCCCTGCCTGATCTGGATGGACCGGCGCGCGACCGCGCAGGTCGACTGGGTGCGCGAGAACATCGATCTCGAACGGCTCTATACGATCACCGGCAACGGCGTCGATAGCTACTACGGTTACACGAAGATGCTGTGGCTGCGCGAGAACAAGCCGGACGTGTGGGCGCATACCCGCTATTTTTTGCCGCCGAACGCGTACGTGATCTACATGCTGACCGGCGAGGTCGCCGTCGATCACAGCTCGGCCGGCAATATCGGCGGCGTCTACGATATCGCGCGGCGCGACTGGTCGGACGAAGCGCTCGACATGCTCGGCATTCCCGCGACGATGATGCCGGAGCGGCTCGTCGAATCGTCGGAGGTGGTGGGCGGGCTGTTGTCGCAATGGATCGCGCAGCTCGGGCTCGACGCGGGCACCGCGATCGTCGCGGGTGGCGTCGATGCGGCGATGGCGACGTTCGCGGCCGGCGTCACGCGCGCGGGGCAGCACGTCGCGATGATCGGCACCAGCATGTGCTGGGGTTACATCAATCAGCGTGTCGACGCACGGCACGGTTTGATCAGCATGCCGCACGTTTTCAACGGGCAGCACGACATCTACGTATTCGGCGGCGCGATTACCGCGGGCGCGTCGGTCACGTGGTATCTCGAGCAGTTCTGTCACGCGGAGATCGAGGCCGCGCGCGCGACACCGCATGGCGATCCGCATCGGCTACTCGAAGAGAGCGCCGCGCAAGTGCCGGCCGGCGCCGACGGCGTGCTGTTCCTGCCGTATCTGATGGGCGAGCGCAGCCCGGTGTGGGATGCGAAAGCGAGCGGCGCATTCGTCGGGCTGTCGCTGTTTCATACGCGCGCGCATCTGTATCGCGCCGTGCTCGAAGGCGTGTCGTTCGCGCTGAAGCACAACATCGAGGCGGGGCGCAAAGGCGCGCAATCGCTCGACGACAAGCTGATCGTGGTCGGCGGCGCCACGCATTCGGACCTGTGGATGCAGATCATCGCCGACGTCACCGGCTATCCGGTCTACACGATCGAGCAGGACGTCGAAGCCGCGATGGGCGCCGCGCTGCTCGCCGCGCTCGGCGTCGGCCTCGTGTCGCGCGAAGCGGCGCAAGGCGGCTGGGTCACGCTGATCGAGCGCGCGCAGCCCGAGGCACGGCGCATGGCGCTATACAAAGAGCGCTTCGGCGTGTACACGGACCTCTATCCGGCGTTGAAGCCGGTCATGCATCGCTTGCAATCGTCATGAACGCTACTTTCGATTTTGCCGGCCGCTCGATTCTGGTGACGGGCGCCTCCAGCGGCATCGGCCGCGCGACGGTCGAGGCGCTGTGCGCGAGCGGCGCGTCGGTCGTCGCGGCCGCGCGCAACGTGAACGAGCTCGCGCGGCTCGCCGAGGAAACCGGCTGCGAGCCGTTGAGGCTCGACATCAGCGACGAAGCCGCGATCGACGAAGCAATGGCCTCGCTCGAACCGTTCGACGGTCTGGTGAATTGCGCGGGAATCGCGTTGCTCGAACGCGCGGTGGAAACGACGGCCGCAAGCTTCGATCGCGTGATGGCGGTGAATGCGCGCGGGGCGGTGCTGGTCGCGAAGCACGTCGCGCGTGGCATGCTCGACGCGGGGCGCGCGGGCAGCATCATCAACGTGTCGAGCCAGGCCGCGCTCGTCGCGCTCGACGATCATCTGAGCTATTCGGCGTCGAAGGCCGCGCTCGATGCAGCCACGCGCGCGTTGTGCATCGAGCTGGGGCCGCACGGAATTCGCGTGAACAGCGTGAACCCGACGGTGACGCTGACGCCGATGGCGGTGCTGGCGTGGAGCGATCCTGTCAAACGCGATCCCGCTTTGCAGGCGATTCCGCTCAGGCGCTTTGCCGAATCGGCGGAAGTTGCCGCGCCGATTCTGTTTCTGTTGAGCGACGCGGCGTCGATGATTAGCGGGGTGTGTTTGCCGATCGATGGTGGTTACACGGCGCGCTAGCGGGTGTCAGGCACTGCCGGTTGCCGGGTGAAATGAAAGTACGTGGAAGCCCTACCAGACGGTGGGGCCGTCCGGTGGGCGGAAGCGCAGGTTACTCACTCAGAAGAAGACGCTTGCCGGGAAGTGCCTTACACGCGCTAGCCGCTACAGCATCGTCCGCACGTGCCACAGCTCGGGAAACAGCACCACGTCGAGCATCTTGCGCAGATACGGCGCGCCGCTGGTACCGCCGGTGCCCTGCTTGAAGCCGATGATGCGCTCGACCGTCGTCACGTGGCGGAAGCGCCACTGACGAAACGCATCCTCCAGATCGACGAGTTCCTCGGCCATCTCGTACAGCTCCCAATGCTCGGACGGATTGCGATACACCTCGAGCCACGCCGCTTCGACCGATGCATCATGTTCGGTCGGCTTCGTCCAGTCGCGTTCGAGCCGCGCGGGCGAAATCCTGAAGCCGCGGCGCGCCAGCAGCCTCACCACTTCGTCGTAGAACGACGGCGCTTCGAGCGATGCCTTCACTTGCGCGTACACGTCGGCGCGATGCGCGTGCGGCTTCAGCATCTGCTCGTTCTTGTTGCCGAGCAGGAATTCGATCTGCCGGTACTGATACGACTGAAAGCCCGACGAACTGCCGAGGTACGGCCGCATCGCCGTGTATTCGGACGGCGTCATCGTCGCGAGCACGCTCCACGCCTGCACCAGTTGCTCCATGATTCGCGACACGCGCGCAAGCATCTTGAACGCGGGCGGCAACTCGTCGCGATGCACGGCCGCGAGCGCCGCGCGCAGTTCGTACAGCGCGAGCTTCATCCATAGCTCGCTCGTCTGATGCTGGATGATGAACAGCATCTCGTTGTGATCCGGCGACAACGGATGCTGCGCGTCCAGCACCGTGCCGAGCGACAGATAATCGCCGTAGCTCATCGACTCCGAGAAGTCGAGCTGCGCGTCGTGCCAGCCGCTGTCGGCCGCGCTCGCGGACGGCGCCGAAGCCGTCCGTCCGTGCCCGAACGGGCAGCCTTGTGCCGCCGGTTCTTCTGGCAAGCCCGGCGTGTGCATGTGATCGGTCATTCTGTCGTCCTCAGGTAACGGCGCCGCGCTGGGCGAATTCAGGCGCCCGCCAGGCCTCGCGGGTGAGCACGTCGCGCAAGATTTCGACGGCGTCCCATACGTCGACGAAGCGCGTGTACAGCGGCGTGAAGCCGAAGCGCAGCACGTGCGGCTCGCGATAGTCGCCGATCACGCCGTGCGCGATCAGCGCCTGCATCACCTCGTAGCCGTGCGGATGTTCGAAGCTCGCGTGCGAGCCGCGCTGCGCGTGCTCACGCGGCGTCACGAGCTTCAGTGGAAATTCGCTGCAACGTGTCTCGACGAGTTCGATGAACAGATCGGTCAGCGCGAGCGACTTCTGGCGGACCGCCTCCATGGTCGTTTGCAGGAACACGTCGAGCCCGCATTCGACGAGCGCCATCGACACCATCGGCTGCGTGCCGCACAGGTAGCGGCCCACGCCGTTGTCGGGCTGATACGTCGGGTTCATCTCGAACGGCGCGCGATGCCCCCACCAGCCCGACAGCGGCTGCGCAAACTCGTTCTGGTGACGCCTGGCTATCCACACGAACGCGGGCGAACCGGGACCGCCGTTCAGATACTTGTAGGTGCAGCCGACCGCGTAGTCGGCACCGACGCCGTTCAGATCGACCGGCACCGCGCCCGCCGAATGCGCGAGGTCCCACAGCGCGAGCGCGCCCCTGTCGTGAATCAGCTTCGTCAGCGCGGCCATGTCGTGCATATAGCCGGTGCGGTAGTTCACGTGCGTGATCATCGCGATCGCGGTGTCCTCGCCGATCGCGCCGGGCAGTTCGGACGGATCGTCGACGAGGCGCAGCTCGTAGCCGCGATCGAGCTGCTCGATCAGGCCCTGCGCGATATACAGATCGCTCGGGAAGTTCGAGCGCTCGGACACGATCACGCGACGCTTCGGATCGCGCGCATTGGCGAGGCGCACGGCGGCCGACAGCAGCTTGAACAGGTTGATCGAGATCGTGTCGGTAATCACGACTTCGTCTTCGGCCGCGCCGATCAGCGGCGCGAGCTTGTTGCCGAGTCGGCGCGGCAGCGCGAACCAGCCGGCATTGTTCCAGCTGCGGATCAGTCCCTCGCCCCATTCGGCGGCGATCACGGTCTGCGCGCGCTGCGCGGCGGCGGCCGGCGGCACGCCGAGCGAGTTGCCGTCGAGATAGATGGTCGTCGGCGACAGCGCGAACTGGTCACGCAGCGCTGCTAGCGGTTCGGCGCTGTCGAGCGCCACGGCTTCATCACGATGGTTCATGGTGGTTCGATGGGTTGGGTTGTCGGGTTGATCGCTCGCCGGGGAGCGTGGCTGAGCGCGAGCCGGGCAGTGCACGCAGCACCGCGCGCACCGGGCTCGCGTCGAGCGTGGTCAGCTTCAGCGGCAGCGCGATCAGCTCGTAGTCGCCGGGTTCGACCGCGTCGAGCACGATGCCCTCGAGAATCGCCATCCGGTGCGCGCGAATGCGGTGATGCGCGTCCATCGTCTTCGATTCCTGCGGATCGAGCGACGGCGTGTCGATGCCGAGCAGCGTCACGCCGCGCGCGGCGAGCAGGTCGACGGTCTCGGGCGCGACCGCGCAGAACGCACTGTCCCACTCGCGCGTCGGCGCTTTTCTGTAAGTGCGCAGTAAGACTCGCGGCGGCAAATCGTCGAGCGAGCCGGCAAGATGTTGTGGCGTCACAACAGGCGACGCACCGATACAGTCAATCACTCTGCATAAACCGAGATATGCGTCGAGCGGCACGTTGCCGATCGCGGCGCCGTCGACGTCGTAGTGCAGCGGCGCGTCGGTATGCGCGCCGGTGTGCGGCGAGATCGTCAGACGCGCGACATTGACCGGCGAGCCAGCCTCCATGCGCCAGACGCGCTCGATGCCGACCGGCGTGTCGCCCGGCCAGACGGGCGTGGCGGTATCGACGGCGGGGGTGATGTCCCAGAGTGCTCGCATGACGGAGTCGACGGTTGGTAACTATCTCTAAATGATAGAGGTCAAGCTGTGAAATGTGATTGCGAAAAAATCTCCTTACCAGCCGTGTCTTGGAACATAATTTGAGTCAAACCGGAAAGGGAGACCGAATATGAACGCGATCTCGCTCGACGCCACCGATTGCCGTATCTTGACGGTGCTTCAGCAGGAAGGACGGATCAGCAATCTCGACCTGGCGGAGCGCATCTCGCTCTCGCCGTCGGCCTGTCTGCGACGCTTGCGTCTGCTGGAAGAGCAGGGCGTCATCGAACACTACCGAGCGTGCCTGAACCGCGAAGTTTTGGGGTTCGAGCTGGAAGCGTTCGTGCAGGTATCGATGCGCAACGACCAGCAGAACTGGCACGAGAGTTTTGCCGAAGCGTTGCGCGACTGGCCCGAAGTGGTGGGCGCTTTCGTCGTGACCGGCGAAACCCACTATCTGCTGCGCGTGCTCGCGCACAACCTCAAACACTATTCGGACTTCGTGCTCAATCGCCTGTACAAGGCGCCGGGCGTGATGGACATTCGCTCGAACATCGTGCTCGAAACGCTGAAGGAAGATTCGGGCGTGCCGGTGTCGCTCGTGAAGAAGAACAGCGGGCACGGAGCCACGCATAGCGACCGTTGAGGATGACGAGGGCGGGGCGCGCCGTTTTCGACGCGTCCGACCGACAGGCGCTACAGACGCCAGGGAAGCGCCATGCCGCTCAAAGCGGCTTCAGGCCGTGGAACTGCGCGCTCTGGAACACGAGCGGCAGCATGTCCGCGGCATTTTCATGCACACCGCAGCGCTCCACTTCGCCGACGAAAATCACGTGGTCGCCTTCCTCGTAGCGGCTGCGGTTATGGCATTCGAACCACGCGAGTGCGCCGTCGAGCACCGGCATGCCGGTGTCGCCCGCCGCGTGCGACACGCCCTCGAAGCGGTCGCCCTTCACGGTCGCGAAGCGCTTGCACAGATCGAGCTGCGTCGAGGCCAACACATTGATCACGTAGTGACTGTTGGCGCGGAACACCGGCATCGACGCGGAGCGCGTCGCGAGACTCCACAGCACGAGCGGCGGAGAGAGCGACACCGAGTTGAACGAACTGGCCGTGATGCCGATCAGTTGGCCGGACGCGGCGCGCGTCGTGATCACGGTGACGCCGGTCGCGAACTGGCTGAGCGCCTGTTTGAACGCGGACGGGTCGAAGTTGGGAGGGCTCGCGCGCTTCATCGGGGCGAGGCCCCCGTCGCGCGCCGTGTGAAAGAACGACTGCAGCGCGAATCAAGGCGCGAATTGAAGCGTATACCCGCGCGGCGGGAAGCGGATGTTTCGAAAGTCATGGTGAAAATCGTTGATTTCTGCCAATTTTAACTGCAATCGCCGCGCGCGCCGCATGACGATGCGTGCGGCGCGTGGCAGCCGGGCGGCTGCATCGACGATCTCCTCAAAAGGCTGCACGCGAAAATTTATCGATCGTGCTGGGTCGAGTTGCGGGCGCGGCGCTTGCGTGTATGAGGCACGGTTATTCACCCGTCGCCTGCCGGCGTTTCTATACTCGATATCTGCACGGCCGGATTTGCGGTCATTGCGCGACGGGTGCCTGACTCGTGCCTGACTGCGCCTTTCGGAACGCGTTTTCGGCCATATATTCGGATGCGGTGGCAGATACGGCGGCGCTGCGCAGGCCGGCTGCCGATCATTGTGTGAATCTGATCCTGGGGTGAAGCTTATGAACGAGACGGCAACGCTCGGCGGTGGATGTTTCTGGTGCCTCGAAGCGGTGTATCTGGGCGTCGAGGGCGTCAATGCGGTGGAGTCGGGTTATGCGGGCGGTCACTCGCGCCATCCGAGCTACGAGCAGGTCTGCGACGGCGACACCGGTCACGCGGAAGTGGTCAAGGTCGACTTCGATCCGGCCAAGATCAGCTATCGCGAGATTCTCGACATCTTTTTCGCGATCCACGATCCGACCCAGCTGAACCGGCAGGGCAACGACGTCGGCACGCAATACCGCTCGGTGATCTTCACGCATTCCGACGCGCAACACGAAACCGCGCTGCAGGCGATTCGCGAGATCGGCGAACAGCGCATTTACGACGGCAAGCTCGTGACCGAGGTGCTGCCGCTCGGCGACAATTACTGGCCCGCCGAGGCTTATCATCAGAACTATTTCGCGCAGCATCCGAATCAGGGCTACTGCTCGTTCGTGGTAGCGCCGAAAGTCGCGAAATTCCGCCAGAAGTTCGCGCATCGGATCAAGGCGGGTTAACGGCGCAGCGCGAGGATTGGAGTCGGCAACGGGCGGATGCGTAAGACCGCCCGCTGCTGTTCGTCACTGCGGTTCCTGTGCTCGCGATGGCGCCTCGTCGCCGTTATCGCCGCGTCCCTGCGTGACACGCACGCAGGCTTCGACGATTTCTTCGGCCAGTTTCACGCAGCTGAGCGGCGCCGATCCCTCCGCCTTGTTGTTGACCGCGATCACGACCGGCTGACCAGCGAGCGCGTAGCGCGCGGCCAGCGCGGCGAGCGACGCGCGCGTCGCCGGATCTTCGTCGACGAGCCGGTTGAACGGCTCGTACTTGGCCTTCGCCTGTTCGTACTTGAAACCGCCGTGCAGGCTCCAGCGCACGATCAGCGGACCGGCCGGCTCGCCATCGAGCAGCGCGAGCGCCGCGGCCTGGCGCAGCGGATCGGGCATCCGCGCATGAATGCCGACGCAGTAGCGCACGCCAGCCGTCTTCAGCATGCGGATGAAGCGCGGCGTGAGCAGGCTCGCGTCGCGAATCTCGACCGCGTAGCAACTGCCGTCTGGCAGCCCGGGCAGCGCGTCGAAAAACTCTCCCAGACGCTCGATGAATACGGCCGGCTGCGCAAGCATTTGATCCGGCAGCGGCGAAAACTGGAACACCAGCGCGCCGGCCTTTGCGCCGAGGCCTTCGAGGCAGGGCGTGACGAAATCGTCGATCGCCATCTGCGCGTTCAGGAAGCACGGGTTCAGCGACACCGGCTCGCCGCGCTCGGCGCGCACGGTGGCATCGGTGATCGTCATCGGCGCCTTGACGATGAAGCGGAAGTGCTCGGGCACCTGCTGCGCGTAGCGCAGGTATTCGGTGACCGTCAACGCCTGGTAGAACGAGCGGTCGATGCTGACCGTCTTCAGCAGCGGATGTGCGCCGTACGCACTCAAGCCCTCGCGCGACAGTTTGCTGTTGCTGTAGTCGTCGCCGTAGACGATGCCTGTCCAACCGGGGAACGACCATGTCGACGTGCCGAGGTGGATCTGCGGCGGCAATTGCGCCGCGAGCGCGAGCAGTTCCGGCGACGGCGGTGCAGCGAGCACGTCGCGGCTGCGGCGCTTTTTCGGGGCGTCGGCGGAGACCGGGGCACAGTCTGGTTCAGGAGCGGGGCTGTCGGGCGGGGTGTCGTCTTCGAACAGCGACGCGGGGGCATTGGATATTGCGGTCTTCGGCGTGCGCTTGTGCTCTGGCTGCGCGGCAGCGCTTGCGGCCGAATCGGCTTCACGTGCGGACATGGCCGGCGCTTCTGCCGCGGCCTCCACCGGCATCCCGAACAGATCGAACTGCTGCGTGGCCTGATGCGCCGCGTCGTCCGCGCTGCCGTCCAACGGCTCTTCAACGTCACTCGTCCTGCTCTGGTCCATCAATGTCCGGCCTGCTGTTCATCAGAATTGCGCCGCGGCGCGCGCTCCATGCACGCCGCCGCGGCGCGACCGGTCACAAACCGGGTCACAGCCGGGTCACAGCGGTTTTTCGTACATGTAGCGGCGCGACCACGGCAGGGTTTTCGCGCTGCGGCCGGCTTTGCGGCACACCACCTGGAAAATCGACACGTCGTCGTTTTCGAACGCATACGCGCAGCCGGCCAGATACACGCGCCAGATGCGGAATTTTTCGTCGTCGACGAGCTTGCGCGCCTGGTCCGCGCGGGCTTCGAAATTTTCCGCCCAGATGTCGAGCGTGTGCGCATAGTGACGGCGCAGGCTTTCGACGTCAACCGCTTCGAGCCCACCGCGCTGCATCGCTTCGAGCGCGAGGCTGATGTGCGGCAGCTCGCCGTCCGGGAACACGAAGCGGTCGATGAACTCACCGCCACCGAGCGCGGTTTCGCCGCTATCGGCGTCGCTCGACGTGATGCCGTGGTTCATCGCGATGCCGTCGTCGGCGAGCAGATCGTGCATCTTCTGGAAATAGCCGGGCAGGTTCTTGCGGCCGACGTGCTCGAACATGCCGACGCTCGTGATGCGATCGAACTGTCCCTGCACGTCGCGATAATCCTGCAGGCGGATTTCGATCTGGTTTTCGAGGCCCGCCGCTTTCACGCGCGCGGTGGCGAGGTCGAACTGGTTCTGCGACAGCGTGACACCGACGCACTTCGCGCCGAACTTCTGCGCGGCGCGCAGCACGAGCGCGCCCCAGCCGCAGCCGATGTCGAGCAGACGCTGCCCGGGCTGCAGCTGGATTTTGGTCAGAATGTGATCGATTTTCTTCAGCTGCGCGGTCGCGAGGTCTTCGGTGCCGGTCTCGAAGTACGCGCACGAGTAGACCATGTTCTCGTCGAGCCACAACTTGTAGAACTCGTTCGACACGTCGTAGTGATACTGGATCGCTTTCTTATCCGACGTCTTCGAGTGATTGAAGTAGCGCCGCACGCGCGCGAGCTTGCCAGCGCTCGTCACGGTGCTGCGCGCGAGCTGATAGCCGATATTGATGATGTCCGACAGCTTGCCCTCGATGTCGATCTTGCCTTTGACATAGGCTTCGCCAAGATTGTCGAGGCTCGGTTCGAGCAGATAGGGCAGCGCGGTTGCGCTCTTCACGTGTAGCGTGACCCGGGGCGCGGCGAACTGCCCGAAGTCGTGTTGCTGACCGTCCCACAGCACGAGGCGTGCGGGCAGGTTAGCTGTGGTTTTGACATCTTCAACCCACTGCGCCAGCTTTTTCTCCCAGAACATGTGATCTCTCCGTGTTCGTTGATTTAAAGCAAAGCTATGTGGATCGCGACATGGCGCGGCGCATTCCGCGGGCCGCGCAACGCAATCCCGCCGGCGCGCGCCGCTACGTTGGCGCCGCCGCCGGCCTCATTCGTCCGGTCATCGACCGGTCAGGGCGACAGACGTGCGATCAGCCAGTTGGCGCTTTCTTCCGCGCGCGTGAAAAGCAGCCGATCGTGCAGCCGCGATGGCCGCCCCTGCCAGAATTCGATCGCGTCGGGCACCAGACGGTAGCCACCCCAGTGCGGCGGACGCGGAGGATTTTCGCCGTATTGCAGGCTGATTTCGCGTTCGCGTACTTCGAGCTGCGAACGGCTTTCAATCACCTGACTCTGATTCGATGCCCATGCGCCGATCCTCGAGCCGAGCGGACGAGACGCGAAATACGCGTCACTGTCTGCCTCGCTCGTTTTGACGACGCGGCCCTCGATGCGCACCTGGCGTTCGAGTTCGATCCAGTGAAACAGCAGGCTCGCGTAGGGGTTCGCGCTCAGTTCGCGGCCCTTGCGGCTTTCATAGTTGGTGAAGAATACGAAACCGCGCTCGTCGACGCCCTTGATGAGCACGATGCGTGCCGAAGGCCGGCCGCGCGCGTCGACCGTGGCCAGCGTCATTGCATTCGGCTCGGGCAGCTTGGCGTCGATGGCCTGCTGGAACCACGTGTCGAATTGACGGAACGGATCGTGGTTGACGTCGGCAACGTCCAGTGAGCCCAGCGAGTAGTTTTTTCGAAGCTCGGCGAGTGAGATCATGTTCTTATGCGAACGCTACAGTGGGCCAAGTATAGCTAAGGCGTCAGGTTTTTGCGCGCGAGCGGAGCAACGTATGGCGCGGCACATGTTGCGCCAGCGCAAGCCTGCAACATTGCGTCGCTGCTCGTGGTTCTGCGCGGCTGTTTGCACGTGTTCAGGCAAAATACGGGCTGCGCGCCCCATTTGCCAAAGCAATTTGCCAAGGCAATTTGCCAAAGCGCCACCGCCTGCTTTGTTCCGCCTGTGTTTTCGAGCCCTGCCATCATGTCCAGCACCGCCGCGCAATCCGATCTTACTACCAGCCTCGACGCGAACGAAACCGCCGACCGCGCGCGCCGTTTCGGCGGCATCGCCCGTCTGTATGGCGCGCCCGCGCTCGCCGCATTCGAGGGTGCGCACGTCGCGGTGATCGGCATCGGCGGGGTGGGGTCGTGGGTCGCGGAGGCGCTTGCGCGCAGCGCGCTCGGCACGCTGACGCTGATCGATCTCGACAACGTCGCGGAAAGCAACACGAACCGGCAGATTCACGCGCTCGACGGCAACTACGGAAAACCGAAGGTCGAAGCGATGGCCGAACGCATCGCGGCAATCAATCCGTACTGCGAGGTGCGGCTGATCGAGGACTTCGTCGAGCCGGACAATTTCGCGGCCATGCTCGGCGGCGGCTTCGACTATGTGATCGACGCGATCGACAGCGTGCGCACGAAGACCGCGCTGATCGCATGGTGCGTCGAGCGCCAGCAGCCGCTGATCACGGTCGGCGGCGCGGGCGGTCAGCTCGACCCGACGCGGATCCGCATCGACGATCTCGCGCTGACGATCCAGGACCCGCTGCTGTCGAAGGTGCGCGGGCAGTTGCGCAAGCAGCATGGCTTTCCGCGCGGGCCGAAGGCGAAGTTCAAGGTGAGCGCCGTGTATTCCGACGAGCCGTTGATCTATCCGGAAGCGGCCGTGTGCGATATCGATGAAGAAGCCGAGCACGTGAGCACGTCGCCGGGACATACTGGGCCGGTCGGCTTGAATTGCGCGGGGTTTGGCTCCAGCGTGTGCGTGACCGCGAGCTTTGGTTTTGCGGCCGCGGCGTTTGTGTTGCGGGAGCTGGCGAAGAAGGCGACGGTTTAGGTGGCAGCCCGGGCGGCGGTTTCAACCGCTCTGACCCAGGCTGCCATCGGGCAAAACATCACAATGATCAATATAACGACGCGCTCAGCCTGCGCCGCCACTGCGACACCAGCTCCGGCTGATGCGCGGCCAGATCGAACACCGACAACATCGTCTTGCGGCCGATATCGTCGCGGAACGTGCGGTCGCGTTGCACGATCGCGAGCAGATGTTCGAGCGCCTGCGCGTATTTGCGTCGCGCGATAAACGCATTCGCGAGATCGAAGCGTGCTTCGAGATCGTCGGGATTGCCGGCGACGCGCGCTTCGAGCGCATCGGTGGGCGGCAGGTCCGCGGCGGCGTCCACCGCGTCGAGCCGCGTCTTGATCGCGTTGAAACGCGCGTCGATGCCTTGCGTGGTTTTCGGCGACAGCAGATCGACTTCGTTGCGGGCCTCGTCGATGCGGTTGTCTTCGAGCAGTAACTCGATGCGGTCCATACGCGCGTCGTCGAAGCCCGGGTCGTACGCGAGCGCCGCTTGCAGCAGGTCGTAGGCGTCGTCACGGCGGCCTTCGGCGAGCGCGGTCTGCGCTTCGATGCGCGCGGCCGGCGCCCCTTGCGGCACGAGCCGGTCGAGGAACTCGCGCAGCTGTCCTTCCGTCAGCACGCCGACGAACTGATCGACGGCCTGGCCGTCGGCGAACGCGATCACGTGCGGAATGCTGCGGACCTGGAAGTGCGCGGCCAGTTCGTGGTTCTCGTCCACGTTGACCTTCACGAGCTTCCATTTGCCGGCGGCTTCGGCTTCGAGCTTTTCGAGCATCGGGCCGAGACTCTTGCAGGGGCCGCACCACGGCGCCCAGAAATCGACCAGCACGGGGGCCAGCATCGACGCCTTGATGACGTCCTGTTCGAAAGTGGCCAGAGTGGTGTCCATTGCGTCCTCGTCGATAGAAACGGTTTGTGAACAGGCGCTAGGTGGGGCCGAATCGCGCGAATTCAATGCGGTGATTCGCGCGCGGGCCCGGCGCCGTCACTTGCGCTGCGGCAGCGGAATCCATTCGGTTTCGCCGGGCACATGGCCCATTTCCTGATTGGTCCACGCGAGCTTCGCGGCTTCGATCTTCTCGCGCGAGCTCGCGACGAAATTCCATTCGATGAAGCGCTCGCCGTCGAGCTTCTCGCCGCCGAGCAGCATCACGCGCGCGCCGTGCGTGCTCGCGAGCGTGACGGTTTCGTCGAGCGCGAGCACGGCCATCTCGGCCGCTTCGAGCGGCGTGCCGTCGATCTCCAGATCGCCTTCCACCAGATACACGCCGCGCTCCTCGTGCTCCGGTTCGAGCGCGAACGCGCTGCCCGGCGTGAAGTCGGCGGCGACGTACAGCGTGCCCGAAAACGTCGCGACCGGCGACACCGCGCCGAATGCGGTGCCCGCGATCACGCGCAGCGTCACGCCGTTGCGCTCGACGACCGGCAAGGTCGCCGCCGCATGATGCGTGAACGACGGCTCGGCGTCTTCATCGGCGAGCGGCAGTGCGACCCAGGTCTGAATGCCATGAACCGTCTGGCCGCGCGCGCGGTCTTCCGGCGGCGTTCGCTCCGAATGGACGATGCCGCGCCCGGCCGTCATCCAGTTGACGTCGCCGGGGACGATCTTCTGCTCGGAGCCGAGGCTGTCGCGATGCATGATCGCGCCGTCGAACAGGTAGGTGACGGTCGCGAGGCCGATATGCGGATGCGGGCGCACGTCGAGGCCGCTGCCGGGTTCGAGGGTCGCGGGGCCCATGTGGTCGAAGAAAATGAACGGGCCGACGAGGCGCGCCGCCATCGCAGGCAGCACGCGCCGCACGGTCAGATTGCCGATGTCGCGTAAGTGCGGTTTGAGGACGGCTTTGATCGAGGAAGTCATGGGCAAGCTCGACGGGAAAGTGAAAGGAGAAGGCTCAATGGTCGATTCTACTGCGCGTCGCGCGCTGCCGACGGCAACGGCGCACGCTCGCCACGAGCGGGCGCAACGAAGCGAATTTGCGGCCTCCGTTACACTGCCAGATTGCACCGTTTCATTGGAGACCCGGATGTCGCCCAGGGACTTGCTGCTCGCGCTGATCGTCGTGCTCGCGTGGGGCGTCAATTTCGTCGTGATCAAGGTCGGCCTGCATGGCGTGCCGCCGATGCTGCTCGGCGCGCTGCGCTTTACGCTCGCCGCGGTGCCGGCGGTGTTTTTCGTCAAGCGGCCGCAGATGCCGTGGCGGTGGCTGTTCGCCTACGGTGCGACGATCTCGTTCGGGCAATTCGCGTTCCTGTTCTCGGCGATGTACGTCGGCATGCCGGCGGGGCTTGCATCGCTGGTGCTTCAGGCGCAGGCGTTTTTCACGCTGATCTTCGCGGCGCTGTTTCTGCACGAGCGCTTCCGTTTGCCGAACGTCGCGGGTCTGCTGATCGCCGCGGCGGGGCTCGCGGTGATCGGCCTGCAAGGCGGCCACACGATGTCCGTCGCTGGTTTCCTGCTGACGCTGTGCGCCGCGTGCATGTGGGCGCTCGGCAACATCGTTACGAAGAAGGTCGGCAAGGTCGATCTGGTCGGACTCGTCGTGTGGGGGAGCCTGATTCCGCCGCTGCCGTTTTTCGCGGCGTCGTTCGTGTTCGAAGGGCCGCGCGAGATCGCCGCCGCGCTGACCGGTATCAGCGCGCTGTCGATCTTCGCGATCGTCTATCTGGCGTTTGTCGCGACGCTGGTCGGCTATGGCTTGTGGAGCCGTCTGCTGTCGCGCTATCCGGCGAGTCAGGTCGCGCCGTTCTCGCTGCTGGTGCCAATCGTCGGACTCGCGTCGGCGTCGCTGCTGCTCGGCGAGCAACTGTCTGCGATGCAGGTGGCGGGCGCGTTGCTAGTGATGGCGGGGCTCGCGGTTAACGTGTTCGGCGGCTGGGTCGTGCAGCGCTTGATGCCGGCACGCTGAGCAACCGTTGCGCCACGGGTTGCGAGCGTGAATCACAAAACGGCCGGAGGGCCGTTTTGTGATTGGCTCGTGCGTGCCGACATCACGTCATGCGGCCCTTTGCGAGCGGCGGATTCGCCGCGAAATAGCGCTTGATGCCGGTCAGGATCGCGTTGGCCATCCTTTCGCGATACGCGTCGTCGTTCAGGCGGCGCTCTTCGTCCGGATTGCTGATGAACGCGGTCTCGACGAGGATCGACGGAATGTCCGGCGCCTTCAGCACCGCGAAGCCGGCCTGCTCGACCGAGCCCTTGTGCAGCTTGTTGATGTCGCCGATCTCTTTGAGCACGAAGTTGCCGTAGCGCATCGAGTCGCGAATCTGCGCGGTGGTCGACATGTCGAACAGTGCGCGGTTCACGGTGGCGTCGTCGGACTTGATGTTGATGCCGCCGATCAGATCCGACGAGTTCTCCTTGTTCGCCATCCAGCGCGCGGCCGCGCTCGACGCGCCGTGCTCCGACAGCGCGAACACCGACGAGCCCTTCGCCTCGGGCGTCGTGAACGCGTCCGCGTGGATCGATACGAACAGGTCCGCGCCGACGCGGCGCGCTTTCTGCACGCGCACGTTCAGCGGCACGAAGAAGTCGGCGTCGCGCGTCATCATCGCGCGCATGTTCGGCTGCGCGTCGATCTTCGCGCGCAGCTTCTTCGCGATGTCGAGCGCGACGTGCTTCTCGTAGGTGCCTGCGCCGCCGATCGCGCCCGGGTCCTCGCCGCCATGACCCGGATCGATTGCGACGGTGAGCAGTCGCACGGTGTTGCTGCGGCTCGACTTCGGCGTGGTGAATGCGTAGGTGTCGCCGCTGTCGCCGAGGTTGTCGTTGTTGCTGTCGAGACCGCGTGCGGTGCTGTTGGCGTTGCCACCCTTGTTGCGCGCGAGTGCGGCAGGCGGCGCGGAGGGCGCGGCCGGCGCCGCCGTGCCATGCGTGGGCGGATGCGGTACGCCCGCGGCGCCATTGCCGGCGCCACCGTTCTGCGCGTAGTGCTCGAAGAACGCTTCGCTGTTGTCGACCGGCGGCGCCGTGCCGGGGCCGGCAAGCGTCGCGGGCGGCGCGCTGTTTTCTTCGTCGAGCGCCTGCTGCTTGCGCTCGGTCTGCGCGAGCAGATCCATCAGCGGATCGGGCGCGACAGCCGGATACAGGTCGAACACGAGCCGGTACTTATACGCGCCGACCGGCGGCAGCGCGAACACCTGCGGCTTCACCGAGCCCTTCAGGTCGAACACCATGCGCACGACGTGCGGCTGATACTGCCCGACCCGCACCGACGAAATCTGCGGATCGTTTGGTGTGATCTTCGAGACCAGCTCCTTCAGCGCCTGATCGAGATCGAGGCCGTTCAGATCGACGACGAGCCGGTCCGGTCCCTGCAACAACTGCTGCGTGTTCTGCAGCGGCTGATCGGATTCGATCGTCACGCGCGTGTAGTCGCGCGCGGGCCACACGCGCACGCCGAGCACCGAGCTCGCAAACGCGAGACGCGGAGCGACGAGGCCGAGCACCAGCGTCGACGCACTGGCGCGCAGGATCTGTCGGCGCCGCCAGTTATGCGTTGCGCCCGCCGCCGATTCGATCGATTGGAATGGTTTGATTAACATCTTTCGAGACATGCCTTTCCTGATTCGCTATAAGCGCGTGCGACGAGTACGCGTGCGTCCGCGTTTGCTTCTGTGTTGCCGACGAGCCCGAGCGAGAAGACGAGATCCGGCACGCCGAGCAGCGGTCCCGCGCGTTGCGGCCATTCGACGAGGCAGATCGCGCCGCTGTCGAAATATTCGCGAAAGCCCGCGTCGGCCCATTCGGCCGGATCGGTGAATCTGTACAGATCGAAGTGATAGAGCGCGAGTTCCCCGGCGGGCCGCTCGAGCACATACGGTTCGACGAGCGTGTAGGTCGGACTGCGCACGCGGCCGGTGTGGCCGAGGCCGCGCAAGATCGCGCGCACGAGCGTGGTTTTGCCGGCGCCGAGATCGCCGAGCAGTTGGACTTGCAAGCCGTGGAACGCGAGGGCGCTTGCGGTGCCAGGCTGGGCTGGCTGTGCCTGATGCGAGTCCGCGCGCACGGTTTCGATCGCCTGTGCGAAGCGCGCGCCGAACGCCTGCGTGGCGGCTTCGTCCGCGAGCGCGAAAGAGCGTTCGAGCAGCACTTGAGCGGACGGTAGGGGCGCGTGATCGGGATTGACAGGCATTCTCGTAAAATGGCGTGATGAACCGAAGTCCGAAGTCCCCTGTTTTCTGCACGCCCGCATCGGCCGATGATGCCATGCGAGCTTCTGGCGCAACGTCCCGTTTCGACGAGGCGGCGCTTCGTGCGCTCGCGCTCGACATCAAGACGTGGGGCCGTGAACTCGGTTTCGGGGCGATCGGCATTAGCGATACCGATCTGTCGGCCGCCGAAGCGCCGCTTGCAGCGTGGCTCGAAGCGGGTTGCCACGGCGAGATGGATTATATGGCCAAACACGGCATGAAACGCGCGCGGCCGGCCGAGCTTGTGGCCGGCACGCGACGCGTGATCACCGCACGCATCGCCTATTTGCCTGCGCAGACGCTGGAAGCAGAGGCGGCTGAAGGGGCGCATGAAGGGGGACATGAAAGCGCGCCTGAAAGCATGCCGCAAGACGTAACGCAACCCGCCTCACGCGCGACACCCCGCGCGCGCGACTGGCGCGCGGCCGAGCACGCGCGGCTCGCGGACCCGTCCACGGCGGTCGTGTCGATCTACGCGCGCGGCCGCGACTATCACAAGGTGATGCGTCAGCGCCTGCAACAACTGGCCGACCGGATCGAAGCGGTGATCGGGCCGTTCGGCTATCGCGTGTTCACCGATTCGGCGCCGGTGCTCGAAGTCGAGCTCGCGCAGAAGGCCGGCATCGGCTGGCGCGGCAAGCACACTTTGCTGCTGCAGCGCGACGCCGGCTCGCTGTTTTTCCTCGGCGAGATCTATGTCGACGTGCCGCTGCCGACCGACGCCGAAACCTCGCCCGAGGCCGCGCCCGAAACGCCGGGCTCGCATTGCGGCAGCTGCGCGCGCTGCATCGGCGCCTGTCCGACCGGTGCGATCGTCGCGCCGTACAAGGTCGACGCGCGGCGTTGCATCTCGTATCTGACGATCGAGCTGAAGGGCAGTATTCCGCTCGACCTGCGGCCGCTGATCGGCAATCGGGTGTACGGCTGTGACGATTGCCAGCTCGTGTGTCCCTGGAACAAGTTCGCGCAGGCCGCACCGGTCGCTGATTTCGACGTGCGGCACGGGCTCGATCGCGCGTCGCTGGTCGAACTGTTCGCGTGGAGCGCCGAGGAGTTCGATACGCGCATGCAGGGCAGCGCGATTCGCCGCATCGGCTACGAGAGCTGGCTGCGCAATCTCGCGGTCGGCATGGGTAACGCGTTGCGCGCCGCGCCCGGAAGTCTCGACCTCGATGCCCGTGCCGCGATCGTGCTGGCTTTGAGGCAGCGAGCCGGCGATCCGTCGGCGGTCGTGCGCGAGCATGTGGAGTGGGCGCTCGAAGCGGCGTAAAGTCGTGGCAATTCGGTGCCGGCAATCTGGCACGCTAGGGTCTGTTTACATATGGAACGCACGTGCGTTGCCGCGAGAAGGGCCGCTCGCAAGGATTGCGACGCCGCGAATACTCGACGTATTCGCAAGGAGCATGACGCAGCGAGCGGCCCTTCTCGCGGCAACCCCAGTTCTGAATTTCATTCCAGGGGAATGCCCGCTATCGGCCGCAAGGCGGCGTCGTGCGTCGCTCACGTGGCGCGGCCACGCAGCGCTCCTTACTCCTTGCCCTGCGGCCGATAGCGGGCATTCGCACGTGCGTTCCATATGTAAACAGACCCTAGAGGAGCAGGCAATCATGTTCAACTCAGTGATCGATGCGCCGTTCGGCAAGATCGGCATCCGGCTCGAAGGCGAAGCCGTGCGCGAGATCGTATATCTGCCCGGCTCGACCCCCAACGTCGCGCCCGACACGCCGCTCGCACGCGAGGTGGCCGAACAAATCGAGCGTTATTTCGAGCACGCGTCAGCGAAATTCGAGCTGCCGCTCGCCGAGTGCGGCACCGCGTTCCAGCGGCGCGTGTGGCAGGCGATCAGCGACATCCCGCCCGGCGTCGTGCTGACTTACGGACAACTCGCCAAGCAGCTCGGCAGCGTGCCGCGCGCGGTCGGCCAGGCGTGCGGCGCCAATTTCTTTCCGATCGTGATTCCGTGTCACCGCGTGGTGAGTTCGAGCGGCATCGGCGGCTTCGCGCACGATGGCGGCGACGGCTTCTTCCGCAACGTGAAGCGCTGGTTGCTCGCGCATGAAGGTGTGCCGTACGTATGAGCACGAGCACCATCACCGATACCGCTGTACACGTCGAAGACACGGCCGCCGCATCACCGCTGCTGCTGACCAGCTCCGCATCGATCGACGCCTTCTGCGACGCGCTGTGGCTCGAACATGGCCTGTCGCGCAACACGCTCGACGCGTATCGCCGCGACTTGCGGCTCTTCTGCGAATGGCTCGCGCACGCGCGCAACGCTTCGCTCGACACCGCGAGCGAAGCCGACCTGAGCGCCTACAGCGCGGCGCGGCAAAAGGACAAGGCGACCTCGGCGAACCGCCGGCTGTCGGTGTTTCGCCGCTATTACGCGTGGGCCGTGCGCGAGCATCGCGCGGCCGCCGATCCGACCTTGCGCATCCGCTCGGCGAAGCAGCCGCCGCGATTTCCGTCGACGTTGAGCGAGGTCCAGGTCGAAGCGTTGCTCGGCGCACCCGACATCGACACGCCGCTCGGCTTGCGCGATCGCACGATGCTCGAGTTGATGTACGCGAGCGGCTTGCGCGTGACCGAACTGGTCACACTGAAAACCGTCGAGGTGGGACTCAACGAAGGCGTCGTGCGCGTCACTGGCAAGGGCTCGAAGGAGCGGCTGGTTCCGTTCGGCGAAGAGGCGCACGCGTGGATCGAGCGCTATCTGCGCGAGGCGCGCCCGGCGCTCCTCGGCCCGCGCGCGACCGATGCGCTATTCGTGACGACACGCGCGGAAGGCATGACGCGCCAGCAGTTCTGGAACATCATCAAGCGACACGCGCAGGCTGCGGGCGTCCATGCGCCGTTGTCGCCGCACACGCTGCGGCACGCGTTCGCGACCCATCTGCTCAATCACGGCGCGGATCTGCGCGTCGTGCAATTGCTGCTCGGTCACACCGATATTTCGACGACGCAGATCTACACGCACGTCGCGCGAGAGCGGCTGAAATCGCTGCATGCGCAGCATCATCCGCGCGGGTGAGCACGACGTGAAGCGCGCGGGTGCCCGCGCGCTTCACACGAACTGGCGTAACCGGTGCTTGAGGATCTTGCCGGTCGATGCGGCCGGCAGCGCCGCGAGCACCTTCAGCTCGGCTGGCCGCTTATACGGCGCGAGCCGCTCGCCGCACCACGCGATCAACTCCGCGGGCGTGACGGTCGCGCCGGAAATCAGTTCGACGAACGCGATCACCTCCTCGTTGCCCTCGATCGCGCGTCCGAGCACCGCCGACTGCACGACCTGCGGATGCGCGTTCAGCACATGCTCGACCTCGGCCGGATACACGTTGAAGCCGGAGCGGATGATCAGCTCCTTGCTGCGCCCGACGATATGCAACGCGCCGTCCGCGGCCTGCCGGGCGAGGTCGCCGGTCTTCAGCCAGCCATCCTCGGTGACGGTCGCGCGGGTCTGCTCGGGGTTGCGGTAGTAGCCGAGCATCACGTTCGGCCCGCGCACCCATAGCTCGCCGATCTCGCCCGGCGCGGCTTCGACGCCGTCGAGCCCGACGAACTTCACCTCGACGCCTGGAATGACTTCGCCGACCGAGCAATCGGCGCGCGGCGCGTCGACCATCGTCTGCGACACGGTCGGGCTGCTTTCGGTCATGCCGTAGCCGTTGTGCAGCGGCAGACCGTACACCGCTTCGGCCTGCGCCTTCAGCGCGGCGTCGAGCGGTGAGCCGCCCGAGTAAGCGAAGCGCAGTCGCGGCGCGGACCATGAGTGGCCGTGCGTGTGCAGATGTTCGAGCAGCTTCGCGTGCATCGCCGGCACGCCCTGGAAGATCGAGACGTGCTCGGTGGCGAGGGCGAGGCGCACCGCTTCCGGCACGAAGCGCGGCGCGAGCCGCAACGTCGCGCCCGCATGCAGGCTGCCGAGGCACATCGACGCGAAGCCGTACACATGCGAGATCGGCAGCACCGCATAGACGACGTCGTCGGGCCCGACCTGGCGCAGCCGGCTCGACACGGCCGCGATGTACAGCAGGTTGCGATGCGACAGCATCACGCCTTTCGGCGTGCCGGTGGTGCCGGTCGTGTAGATCAGCGCCGCGCATTGGCGGTCGCTGGCGGGTTCGACGGCTTCGGCTTGCACGCTGCTGTCCACCACATACGACCATGCGCCGATGTCCGGCGACAGCGTGGGTGCGTGCGTCGCTCGATGCCGCTCAGCGTGCTGGCGTGCGTCGGGCGAGCTTTCGAGCGCATACGCGACGACGCGCGGTTGCGCATGCGCGCGGATCGAATCGAGTTCGGCGGCTGACAGTCGGGCGTTCGACACGAGCGCCCACGCATCGAGCTTCGCGGTCGCGAATAGCAGCACGATTTGCGCGATGCTGTTCTCCGCGACGATCATCACGCGATCGCCGCCGCGCACGCCCGAGTCGCGCAGCAGCGCGGCGGCCGCATCGACGGCCTCGCGCAGTTGCGCGTTGGTCAGGCGGCGCGCATCTTCGATCAGCGCGACATGCCGCGGATCGCGTGCGGCGGCGAGCGCCGGGATGTCGCCGATGCGCGCGGGCAGGGCGGCGAGCAGCGCGGGGATATCGATCGTGGAACGGATGGATGAAGCCTGCTTCAACACTGTCTCCTCTTTACCAATTCGTAGCCCTGCGCGCGGTATCTCGCACTGCGCAGACATATTTTCGAACGATCGTGCCACAAGTGTCGAACCCGCACAATTGGCCATCCGGCAAATAGCCGTTGTGCAAACTCGCCATTACAATGCGCCGATGAGCAAATCCAGACACGTGTCCGAAACACCCGCCACGCAGCTGCTGCGCCGCCATGGCGTCACGTTCGGCGAGCATCCTTACGACTACGTCGAACATGGCGGCACCGCGGTATCGTCGTGCCAGCTCGGCGTCGACGAGCATCACGTCGTGAAGACGCTGGTGATGGAAGACGAGCACGCGAAGCCGTTGATCGTGCTGATGCACGGCGATCGCACCGTCAGCACCAAGAACCTCGCGCGGCAGATCGGCGTGAAGCGCGTCGAGCCGTGCAAGCCCGAGGTCGCGAACCGGCATTCGGGTTATCTGATCGGCGGCACGTCGCCGTTCGGCACGCGCAAACAGATGCCGGTGTATGTCGAGTCGACCATTCTCGAGATGGACAAAATCTGGTTGAACGGCGGGCGGCGCGGCTTTCTCGTCAGCATCGAGCCGAAGGTGCTTACCGATCTGCTCGCGGCGAAGCCGGTGCAATGCGCGAGCGTGGACTGACGCCGACGAGCGGGTTGACGTTTGCCTGAATGTTTTTCGCGCGGACGCGTTCGGTAAAATGTGCGCCGCCCTGATTCGACGGGCATGCCCTGTTGCGGTTGGGGTATCGAATGTCAGACCGCGATCCTTATAAGAGTCCCAGATGCAAAACCTGATCGTCGCTGTCGTTGCCTATCTGATCGGTTCGTTGTCGTTTGCCGTGATCGTGAGCGCCGCGATGGGTCTCGACGACCCGCGCTCGTACGGCTCGGGCAACCCGGGCGCCACCAACGTGCTGCGCAGCGGCAGCAAGAAGGCCGCGATTCTGACGCTGATCGGCGACGCCTTCAAGGGCTGGCTGCCGGTATGGCTGGTCGTGCATTTCGGCGCGCGTTACGGGCTCGACGAGCGCGCGATCGCGATTGCGTCGCTTGCGGTGTTTCTCGGTCACCTGTATCCGATTTTCTTCCGCTTCAAGGGCGGCAAAGGCGTCGCGACCGCCGCGGGCGTGCTGCTCGCGATCAACCCGACGCTCGGCGTCGCGACCTTGCTAACCTGGCTGATCGTCGCGTTCTTTACGCGCTACTCGTCGCTCGCGGCGCTGTGCTCGGCGCTGTTCGCGCCGCTCTTCTACGTGTTTCTGTTCGGGCCGCGCATCGTCGCGCTCGCGGTTCTGGTGATGAGCCTGCTGCTCGTGTGGCGGCATCGCGGCAATATTGCGAAGCTGATGCGGGGGCAGGAGAGCCGTATCGGCGACAAGAAGAAGGCAGCCAGTCCGGCGGCGGGCAACGATCTTTGAAGTGGGGCTGAGCGCTTCGCCCCGCCAGATGGCCCGATGCGAAGCGCTTCCGGGTCCGTGGGAGGCTCGTTGCAAACCTGGGCGCGTCGTGCCGCTCAGTCGCGGAAGTTGTTGAAGTCGAGCGGCGTGTCGGTCACGTCCTTGCGCAGCATCGCGATCACGCTTTGCAGATCATCGCGCTTCGCACCGGTGATGCGCACCGCATCGCCCTGAATGCTCGCCTGCACCTTGATCTTGCTGTCCTTCACCAGACGCACGATTTTCTTCGACAGATCGCCCGAGACGCCCTTCTTGATCTTGATGACCTGCTTGACCTTGTCGCCGCCGATCTTCTCGATCTTGCCGTAGTCGAGGAAGCGCACGTCGACGTTGCGCTTGGCCATTTTCGACAGCAGCACGTCCTTCACCTGGCCGAGCTTGAAGTCGTCGTCCGCGTACGCGGTGATTTCGTTTTCCTTGTGTTCGACGCGCGCGTCGGACCCCTTGAAGTCGAAACGCGTCGAAATTTCCTTGTTGGACTGCTCGATCGCGTTCTTGACTTCGATCATGTTCGCTTCGCAGACGACGTCAAACGATGGCATTGCTTTCTCCCAATAGTGCGGCAGTGCGCGACACAGCCGGTCGGCTGAGCGCGAGGCACTCGCTATAATCACGGACCGGACGTCATTTTACCGACGCCGCTCTCTTTTGCCCAAGGCCGCCGCGCGGCGTCGCGACGGCGGGCGGCGCCGCTCGTGTCGTCAGGCGCGTCGTTGGTTGTTTTTGTCGTTTCCTGTTGCTTCCCGTCGTTGCCCGGTTGCCATTCCGATGTCCCAATCCGCTCTTGCCGCTCCCGCCGTCGCGTCCCTCATGGGCGGCTATCCGCTGAAGGCCCACAACACGTTCGGCTTCGACGTGCGCGCGCAGTTAGCGTGCCTGGTCGAGCGTGAGGAACAGTTGCTCGCCGCGGTGCGCGATCCGCGCGTCG
This sequence comes from Paraburkholderia lebeckiae, assembly GCF_050436225.1. NCBI lineage: Bacteria > Pseudomonadati > Pseudomonadota > Betaproteobacteria > Burkholderiales > Burkholderiaceae > Paraburkholderia > Paraburkholderia lebeckiae. Next base: position 307,763 of record NZ_JBNDLU010000002.1, read on the forward strand.
AGGGCCTGCCGCGCCTCGTGCTGGGCGGTGGCAGCAACGTCATGCTGACCGGCGACTTCGCCGGGCTCGTGCTGCTGGTGGCGCTGCGCGGGCGCCGCGTGGTGCGCGAGGATCAGGATGCGTGGTATGTCGAGGCGGCCAGCGGCGAGCCGTGGCACGAGTTCGTCGCGTGGACGTTGGCGCAGGGCATGCCCGGCCTCGAGAATCTCGCGCTGATTCCTGGCACGGTCGGCGCGGCCGCCAATCCAGAACATCGGCGCGTACGGGCTCGAAATGTGCGAACGCTTCGCGTCGCTGCGGGCGATCGAGCTCGCGACCGGCGAGGCCGTCGAACTCGACGGCGATGCGTGCCGGTTCGGCTACCGCGACAGCTTTTTCAAGCGGGAAGGGCGCGAGCGCTTCGTGATTACGTCGGTGACGTTCCGTTTGCCGAAGGCGTGGCAGCCGCGCGCGGGCTACGCGGATCTCGCGCGCGAGCTGGCGGCGCGCGGTCATGCGGCGAGCGCTGGCCAAGCCGACGGTGCGGCCATGCAGCCGACCGCGCAAGCCATTTTCGATGCGGTCGTCGCCGTTCGGCGTGCGAAGCTGCCCGATCCGCTTGAACTGGGCAACGCGGGGAGCTTCTTCAAGAATCCGGTAATCGATGCCGCCCAGTTCGAGGCGCTGAAGCGTCGCGAGCCGGAAGTCGTGTCGTATGTGCAAGCGGATGGGCGGGTGAAGCTGGCGGCCGGCTGGCTGATCGACCGATGCGGCTGGAAGGGCCGCGCGATGGGCGCGGCGGCCGTGCATGAGCGGCAGGCGCTGGTGCTGGTGAATCGCGGTGGCGCGAGCGGCACGGAAGTGTTGGCGCTGGCACGGGCGATCCAGCACGACGTGTTCGAGCGATTTGGCGTGGAACTGGAGGCGGAGCCAGTTTGCCTGTGAGCGGCAGTTCTCTCTTTTCGCGCTGAGTTGCCCCGCGGAGCGTCGCCGCCGACGAATGCAAAAGGCGCCGGGAGTTTTCTCCCGGCGCCTTTTTTGTGCCCGCGGTTCCGGCGGGTGTATGGACCCGCGGCTCGCTTAGTGATTGAGCTTGCCGAGCAGCAGGTATTCCATCAACGCCTTCTGCACGTGCAGACGGTTTTCCGCCTCATCCCACACGACGCTCTGCGGTCCGTCGATCACTTCCGCGCTGACTTCTTCGCCGCGATGCGCGGGCAGGCAGTGCATGAAGAGCGCGTCGGGATTCGCGCGCGCCATCATGTCGGCGTCGACGCACCAGTCCGCGAAGGCCTTCTTGCGCGCTTCGTTCTCGGCCTCGAAGCCCATGCTGGTCCAAACGTCGGTGGTGACGAGATCGGCGCCCGTGCAGGCTTCGTTCGGGTCGTCGAATTCCTCGTAGAACGACGCGCTTTCCGCCGCGACGAGCGCGCGGTCGAGCTTGTAGCCGGGCGGCGTGGACAGGCGCAGCCTGAACCCGAGAATCTGCGCGGCTTCGATCCACGTATACAGCATGTTATTCGCGTCGCCGACCCACGCGACCGTCTTGTCGCGAATTGGACCGCGATGCTCGAAGTACGTGAAGATGTCTGCGAGCACCTGACACGGGTGGTATTCGTTCGTGAGCCCGTTGATCACCGGCACGCGCGAATTCTCGGCGAAGCGCTGGATGATGTCCTGGCCGAACGTGCGGATCATGATGATGTCGACCATACGCGAGATGACCTGCGCGGCGTCTTCGATCGGCTCGCCGCGACCGAGCTGCGTGTCGCGCGTGCTCATGAACACGGCGTGGCCGCCCAACTGGAAGATGCCGGCTTCGAACGACAGGCGCGTGCGTGTCGAATTCTTTTCGAAGATCATCGCCAGCGTGCGGTCATGCAGCGGGTGATAGGTCTCGTAGTTCTTGAATTTGCGTTTCAGGATGCGCGCGCGCTCCAGCACGTACTCGTAGTCTTCCAGCGAGAAGTCCTTGAACTGCAGGTAGTGGCGAATTTTCTTGGCGGTCATGAAACAAATACGGCGGTCTCACCCGGCAGGGTTGCCGGACTGCGCCGCCGTCGGTTTGGTGGTAACCCAATGCAGCATAAAGGATTTCGCCTCGTTTGACGAGTCGGCGGGAAGGCGCCGCAAGCGATTCGAAAGCGTCGTATCGGGCTTCGCGGGGGGCATCGGAAGGCGCTTGTGTGCGCTGCGGAAAAGGGCCCGCTGCGCTATAATCTACGGGTTATCCCAAAGCCCAGCAGGCCGGCGTTTCGCATGAAGAAACGCGGCTCGCGCGGTGCGGAAAGCCTGTCACGGGGTGGCCGTCATGACAGACGCCAGAGCGGTTCAGCCGGTTCGCCGCAGCGGTTCTCGTGGTGCGGTTCGTCATTGTTGCGTTAGCGCCAGATCCCACGCACGTCGCAGGTGGCTGCAAGCGCTTGCCGTACATGCCGCTTGCGGTGAATTCGAGCGTACAACTGGCGTCTCCGGTTGGTCGTCATTCCGCTGGGCAGTCACACAGGTATTTCTACATGGCCGAAGCAGCTCCAATCGAATATTTCATTCAGGGCATTACGTCGACCGGAAAAAAATTTCGGCCGAGCGACTGGTCGGAGCGGCTCGCGGGCGTCATGTCGTCGTTCGGGCCTGGCGTGAGGAAGGGGCCGAACGCCTATATGCAGTACTCGCTGTACGTGCGGCCGATCATGATCGGCGACCTCAAATGCGTGATTCTCGATTCGCGGCTGCGCGACATCGAACCAATGGCCTTCGATTTCGTTATGAACTTCGCGAAAGACAACGACCTGCTGGTGACCGAGGCGTGTGAACTGGAACTCGAGCATGCGCCTGCGCCGCAAGCCAAACGGCACGTCATCTGATGTCAGTCGGCCGGATTGGCAAAAGCAAAAAAACAAAAACCCGCAAGCAGCGGGTTTTTTTGTGGCTGGCAGTTCAACCAAAACAAAAAAGCCCGCCAAAGCGGGCTTCTTGTGCAGCGGAAACAGGAGGTAGCCCGCCGAAGCGGGCCGACCGGAATTACTGCGCTGCGGGCGCTTGCAGACCCTTGAGGGCTGCAGCGAGGCGGCTCTTGTTGCGAGCTGCCTTGTTCTTGTGAACGATGTTCTTGTCGGCGATGATGTCGATGGTCTTCGACGATGCCTTGAAGATTTCGGCGGCCTTAGCGTGATCGCCTGCGTCGATTGCCTTGCGGACAGCCTTGATAGCCGTGCGGAACTTCGAGCGCAGTGCCGAGTTGTGCGAGTTTGCCTTCGCGGCCTGGCGGGCGCGCTTGCGTGCTTGTGCGGAGTTAGCCATGACGGTTCCTTATCCTGTTCCTGTTTCCAGTACCCGGCCTTCAAAGATGAGGCGAGGTGCTGCTTCTCGATCCGAACCCTTGGAAGCGATTGCCCAAGGGCGCAAAAGTGTCGAAAAAATCGATCGAACTACGCGAAGGCGGGCCCGTGTTTCGAGGCGTCCGGATGTATTGACAGGCGGTGCGCCAACCTGAGAACCGCGTCCGAAGACCATTCGAAAACTGAGCAAGCTTCGAAACCAACAATTATAGCAACAAAATCAGGCACGTGACAACGGAAAACACGCGCCGGCGCCACGATGACCGGAGCGGCGTCAGGTCGGGGCGTATGTGCTGGCCCTCCTGCGAGGGCGCCGATGGAAGGTGGGGGCGCTGACGGGAAGACCGCAGAAAACACAAAAAATCGCGCTTTCCAGCCGATCGCGGCGAACGTCCGCGTGGCAAATCGGTCCGAATCGCGTTCTGGCTCGTCGCCCGCATTGGCGGGACCCGTATAATAAGCGCCCCATGAATCTATTACGAGCCCTGCTGACGGTCAGCGGCTTCACGCTGCTGTCGCGCGTGACCGGACTGGCCCGTGAAACGCTGATCGCCCGTGCGTTCGGCGCCAGTCAATACACCGACGCTTTCTACGTCGCCTTTCGCATTCCGAACCTGCTGCGCCGCATTTCCGCCGAAGGCGCGTTCTCGCAGGCCTTCGTGCCGATCCTCGCGGAGTTCAAGAACCAGCAAGGCCACGACGCCACCAAGGCGCTCGTCGACGCGACCTCGACCGTGCTCGCGTGGGCGCTCGCCGTGCTGTCAGTGATCGGCGTGGTCGGCGCGTCGGGCGTCGTGTTCGTCGTCGCGTCGGGCCTCGCGCATGAGGGCCACGCGTACCAGCTCGCGGTTGCGATGACGCGCATCATGTTCCCCTACATCATTTTCATCTCGCTGACGTCGCTGGCGTCGGGCGTGCTGAATACGTACAAGAACTTTTCGTTGCCCGCGTTCGCGCCCGTGCTGCTGAACGTCGCGTTCATCGTCTCCGCCGTATTCCTCGCGCCGCGCCTGCAAACGCCGGTCTATGCGCTCGCCTGGGCAGTGATCGTCGGCGGCGTGCTGCAATTCGTCGTGCAGCTGCCGGGCCTCAAGAAGATCGACATGGTGCCGCTCATCGGCCTGAACCCGCTGCGCGCGCTCGCGCATCGCGGCGTAAAGCGGGTGCTCGCGAAAATGGTGCCGGCGATGTTCGCGGTGTCGGTCGCGCAGATCAGCCTGATCATCAACACTAACATCGCGTCGCACATCGGCCCCGGCGCGGTGTCGTGGATCAACTACGCCGACCGGCTGATGGAGTTTCCGACCGCGCTGCTCGGCGTCGCGCTGGGCACGATCCTGCTGCCGAGCCTGTCGAAGGCGCACGTCGATGCCGACCCGCATGAGTATTCGTCGCTGCTCGACTGGGGACTGCGCGTCACGTTCCTGCTCGCCGCGCCGAGCGCGATCGCGCTATTCTTTTTCGCCCAGCCGCTGACAGCGGTGCTCTTCAACTACGGCAAGTTCGACGGCAATGCGGTCGTGATGGTGAGCCGCGCGCTCGCCGCCTACGGAGTCGGCCTGATCGGCCTGATCCTCATCAAGATCCTCGCGCCGGGCTTTTACGCGAAGCAAGACATCAAGACGCCAGTGAAGATCGGCATCGGCGTGCTGGTCGTCACGCAGCTGAGCAACTACGTGTTCGTGCCGGTATTCGCGCATGCGGGTCTCACGCTGAGCGTCGGGCTCGGCGCTTGCGTCAATGCGTTGCTGCTATTCATTGGTCTGCGCAAACGTGGCATTTATATGCCGTCGAGCGGCTGGCTCAAGTTTTTCGTGCAGTTGCTCGGAGCGTGCCTCGTGCTCGCCGGCGTGATGCGTTGGCTCGCGATCAGCTTCGACTGGATCGGCATGCATACCCAGCCGGTCAGCCGCATGGTGTTGCTCGGTGCGTGTCTCGTGCTGTTCGCCGCGCTGTATTTCGGTATGCTTTGGCTGATGGGCTTCAAGTACGCGTATTTCAAAAGGCGAGTGAAGTGATCACCATGTCGCGGGTTCTCGATTATTTCAGTACGCTCGTCGCCGAAGACGAGAGCCTGCCGCTGACCGAGACGGCGCTCTCGATCGCGCAGGATGCCTATCCCGACCTCGATCTACAGTCGGTGCTCGCGGAGATCGACGAACTGGTGCTGCGGTTGCGGCGCCGCATGGCCGACGATGCCGACATCCGTCAGAAGGTTGGCATCCTCAATCGTTTCTTTTTCCGCGAACTCGGTTTCGCGAGCAATCTGAACGATTACTACGACCCCGACAACAGCCATCTGAACGTCGTACTCAAACGTCGCCGCGGCATTCCGATTTCGCTCGCGGTGCTCTATCTGGAGATGGCCGAGCAATTTGGCGTTCCGGTGCGTGGGGTGTCGTTTCCAGGCCACTTCCTGCTGCGCGTGACGACGCCCGACGGCGACGTGATGCTCGATCCGACCACCGGTCATTCGCTGTCCGAAACGCAGATGGTCGAGATGCTCGAGCCGTACGTCGCGTCGGCTGGCGATTCGGTCGGGCGCGCGCTACGCATGCTGCTGCAACCGGCCACGCGTCGCGAGATCGTCGCGCGGATGTTGCGCAACCTGAAGGCGATCTACCTTCAGACCGAGCGTTGGCAACGTCTGCTCGCGGTGCAGCAACGGCTCGTCATTCTGCTGCCGGACAATATCGAGGAAGTGCGGGATCGCGGTTTCGCGTATGCGCGGCTCGATTATCTGCGGCCCGCGCTCGAGGACCTCGAAAGCTATCTCGGCGATCGCCCCGATGCGGAAGATGCCACCGTGGTCGAGTCGCAGTTGCATGAATTGCGGCAGCGCACGCGGCATGATGGCGGCGAATAGTGACGCGCGTTTTCACGCTGGGTAAAACACAAACGCCTGCACATGTCGCACATGTACAGGCGGTTTTTTATCGCCGTATGCGGGCCTTGGCCATGCATCGGCGACCAGATCGAGCGCTAAGCGATCCTCACTTCGGCTGCATGCGGATCGCGCCGTCCAGCCGGATCACCTCGCCGTTCAGCATCGGATTGTCGAAGATCTGCTTGGCGAGCATCGCGTATTCGGCCGGTTTGCCGAGGCGTGGCGGGAACGGCACCATGGCACCGAGCGCGTCCTGCACTTCCTGCGGCATGCCGAGCAGCATCGGCGTTTCGAAGAGGCCGGGGGCGATCGTCATCACGCGGATCGCGTTGCGCGACAGGTCTCGCGCGATCGGCAGCGTCATACCGACCACGCCAGCCTTCGACGCGGAGTAGGCCGCCTGGCCGATCTGGCCGTCGAACGCGGCGACCGATGCGGTGTTGATGATCACGCCGCGCTCGCCGTTGGCGTTCGGCTCGTTCTTCGACATTTGCACCGCGGCGAGCCGGATCATGTTGAACGTGCCGATCAGATTGATCGAGATCGTGCGCGTGAACAGATCGAGCGAATGAGGGCCATCCTTGCCGACGGTCTTCGCGGCCGGCGCGACGCCCGCGCAGTTGACGAGACCGCGCAACGCGCCGAGCTTCGTCGCGGCTTCGACGGCCTGTTGCGCGTCCTTTTCCCGGCTCACGTCGCATTTGACGAAAACGCCGCCAAGTTCCTTTGCGAGCGCCTCGCCCGCGTCCAGATTCAGGTCGGCGAGGACGACTTTGCCGCCGTTCTCGACGAGCAGGCGCGCGGTGGCAGCGCCAAGCCCTGATGCACCGCCGGTGATCAGGAACACGTTGTCACGAATTTCCATGTCTTCTCCTTTGCTACGGTTGTTCAGTGCGGTCTCGAGCGAAGCATTTTTCGACGATCGATTGTAGCGGCTGTGCTGCGCTGCGGAAAGCGAAGCGGGCGGCGGCATGCGAGCGCTATGGAACACTAACTAGTTCCGCTGAGCGTTCCCCGCCGCTTGCCGCTTTTAGTTTGCGCACCGAGCCAAATAAAAAAACCCGCCCAACGTGGGCGGGTTTTGGTCAAACGAAAACAGCGGTAATGTTTGGACCAAGCCGGCTTACTTCAGCGCGTCGAACGCGCGGGCGCGAATTTCATCGACGCTGCCGAGGCCCGAAATGCGGCGATATTGGGGCGCCTTCACTGAGTTCGACGTATCTCCGTTCTTCGCCCAGCCGTTGTAGTACTCGATCAGCGGCTTGGTTTGCGATTCGTACACTGCCAGACGCTTCTTGACCGTTTCTTCCTTGTCGTCGTCGCGCTGGATCAGCGGCTCGCCGGTCACGTCGTCGATGCCCTCGACCTTCGGCGGATTGAACGTCACGTGATAGGTGCGGCCCGACGCGGGGTGCGAGCGGCGGCCGCTCATGCGCACGATGATCTCGTCGAACGGCACGTCGATTTCGAGCACGTAGTCGATCGCGACACCGGCCTGCTTCATTGCTTCGGCTTGCGGAATCGTGCGCGGGAAGCCGTCGAACAGATAGCCGTTCGCGCAGTCCGGCTGCTGCAGACGTTCCTTCACGAGGTTGATGATCAGCTCATCCGTGACGAGCTCGCCGGCGTCCATGAAGCGCTTTGCTTCGAGGCCGAGCGGCGTGCCAGCCTTGACGGCCGCGCGCAGCATGTCGCCGGTCGAAATTTGCGGGATGCCGAACTTTTCCTTGATGAAGTTGGCCTGAGTGCCTTTGCCGGCACCCGGTGCACCCAACAGGATCAAACGCATGGATATCTCCAGATCTATGTGAATTCTTGTTGACGCGGCATGCCTCCCGGCGATTCTCGCAGGTTCCGCATCGGCTACCGTTGGCTACCTCGCGCTGCACGTCGAATACGACGGCGCTGCAAGATCCGCACGGCGCGACCGGGATAACCCGAGTGTCGCCTGCGCTGGGAGACGCGCATAACCGTTCGATTATGCCACGGCTTCCCGCGCTCAAGACCCGAATAAGGCCCGTACGCGCGCGAGATCGGCGGGGGTATCGACCCCCGGCAACGGTACGTCTTGCGTGACGAGAACCGCGATGCGCTCGCCATGCCACATCGCGCGCAGCTGTTCGAGCGCTTCGACCTGCTCGATCGGCGAGATCGCGAGGTTCGGGTACGTGCGCAGAAATTTCACGCGATACGCGTACAGGCCGATGTGCCGGTATACGACGGCGGGCGCGGGCGGCGTCGGCATCGACGCGACGTTGGGCCAGTGCGGTTGCCATGCGTCGCGCGCCCACGGGATCGGCGCGCGCGAGAAATACAGCGCGACGCCGCGCGCATCCGGCACGACCTTGACGACGTTCGGATTGAAAATTTCGGCGGAATCGGTGATCGGATGCGCGGCCGTCGCGATCGCGCAGTCGCTCGTCGTTGCCAGATGCGCGGCGACGCCGCGCACGAGCGCCGGGTCGATCAGCGGCTCGTCGCCCTGCACGTTGACGACGATCGTGTCGTCGCTCCAGCCGAAACGTGTTGCCACTTCCGCGAGACGATCGGTGCCCGACGGATGGTCGGCGCGCGTGAGTACCGCGTCGAAGCCGTGGTCTCGCGCCGCGTCGAGCACTTCCTGCGCGTCCGACGCGACCAGCACCTGCTGCGCGCCCGATTCGCGCGCGCGCTCCGCGACGCGCACGACCATCGGTTTGCCGCCGATGTCCGCGAGCGGCTTGTTGGGCAGCCGGGTCGACGCGAGGCGGGCCGGCACGACGGCGATAAACGGATGAGGGATGGTGTGGATCATCGGATCAGGAAGGGCGGCGATCAGGCCGGAGGAAGAGGCTGCGCGCGCGACGCGCACGCAGGGTCGGCGAAAACGGCCGCGGATCGATTTTGGAACGCATGCGGGAAGGGGCGTTGGCATTGATGAAGCCTGCCTTGACCCGCGCGCGCGAGACGTCGCGGCACCTCGGTGCCGCGACGCGCCGGGTCAGGCGACCGAGCCTGGATTCAGATCGACCGGCGTGCCTTCGACGGTCTGCCTCGCTTCGTCGACGAGCATCACGGGAATGCCGTCGCGGATCGGATAGGCGAGCTTGTCCGCGTTGCAGATCAGTTCCTGCGCGGCGCGGTCGTAGCTGAGCGGGCCCTTGCAGATCGGGCAGACGAGGATTTCAAGCAGGCGAGCGTCCACGGACTTTCTCCACAACTAATGCAGTGAGGCGGTGATCAAGCGCGGCTTCGACCGGGACTACCCAGATGCGCGCGTCGTGCCAGGCCCCCAATTTTACCGCATCCTTTTCCGTAATCAGGATCGCGTCGGCGTCGACGTCGGTGAACGGATTGCGCTCGAACGCGTAGTGGTCGGGCAGCGCGCGCGTCGTGGGCGCGAGGCCGGCCGCGCGCACTGTGGCGAAAAAGCGTTCCGGCGCGCCGATGCCGGCCGCGGCCAGCACGCGTTGACCGGCGAATTGCGCAAGCGGGCGGCGCAGTGCGGGATTGTCGAGATGCCACGCGTCGGCAGGGGCGAGCTGCAGTGCGAACGTGTTCGGCCACGCGGGCAGCGTGCGCGCATATGGATTGTTGATCAGCGTCGCGTCGCGGCGGCGCGACAGCGGCTCGCGCAGCGGCCCGGCCGGTAGCAGGAAACCGTTGCCGCCGAGCCGGTGATCGAACACGACGAGTTCGACATCGCGCGCGAGGCGATAGTGCTGCAAGCCGTCGTCGCTGACGATCACGTCGACGTCGCGATGCGCGGCGCACAACGCCTGCGCGGCGGCGACGCGGTCCGGACAGACCCACACAGGTGCGCCGGTGCGGCGCGCGATAAGCAACGGCTCGTCTCCGCCGACCCGTGCCGACGAACCGGGCGTGACCTGGGTCGGCGTGCTCACGCGCGCGCCGTAGCCGCGCGACACGATGCCGGGCGTTAAGCCCGCGGCGCGCAACGCTTCGACGAGCGCGATGACGGTCGGCGTCTTGCCGGTGCCCCCGACCGTCACGTTGCCGACCACCACCACCGGAACGCCGACGCGCACCGGTTTCAGCCAGCCGAGCGAAAACGCGGCGCGGCGCGCGGCCGCGACTGCGCCGAACACGCAGGCGAGCGGCGTCAGCGCCCAGGCGAGCGGCCCACGTTGCTGCCATTCGCGCGAGAGGCGCGCTCCGAGACGGTCGCTGAGTTCGCTCATGGGCGGGTTGCGAGCACGGACTGCGCGCCGTGCGCACTACGCGGGGTCAACATCAACGCGGTTCTCCGGGCAATCGAATGCGAATACGGGTCAAAAAATGAGGTGCGAGCGGCGCGCCGAAAGGGGCCCGCGCCCAGTGGCCTCGGGCCGGCAAGCTCTCCGCTGCGCTGCGCGGTCGACATGCCGTCGAACCCGGCACTGTAGCGCGCGGGCGTCCCGCCCGGCAAGTCGCGTAAGGTCCAACGCACGCCGCTCCACGCTATGTGCGGTTGCCCACAGTCTGTGGATAACTTTGTGGAGAACCTGCCGTCCGATCGTCCGGAAGGGCCATTCCGTGCGCTTTGGATCGCAGTACTTGCTCGCTATCCAGATCCAAACGCCATATAAATCAAGGCTCTGCCACGAATTTATTGACGCTGGCGGGCGTTCTGGCGGAATTCGTCAGGCGGTTCCCGCCATGTGGACACTTTTAACAATCCTGCGATTCCGGCTGGACGCCGCTCTTCGCTCGGTCTATCGTCTGTCCGGCCAGCGCTACTTATTCCTTGCATGAACCCCGAAAATCCTTTTGCTTCTGCGGCCACACCAGGCGGTGAGGTCGTCGTTCCCGTCTCCGCGCTCAATCGCGCGATCGGCACGATGCTCGAACGCTCGTTTCCACTCGTTTGGGTCGCGGGTGAAGTGTCGAACTTCACGCGCGCTGCGAGCGGCCATTGGTACTTCTCGATCAAGGACGCGCAGGCGCAGATGCGCTGCGTGATGTTCCGCGGTCGAGCTCAGTACGCCGAATTCACGCCGCGCGAAGGCGATCGCATCGAAGTGCGCGCCCTCGTCACGATGTACGAGCCGCGCGGCGAACTGCAACTTAACGTCGAAGCGGTGCGCCGCACCGGCCAGGGGCGTCTGTACGAAGCGTTTCTGCGGTTGAAGGCGCAACTCGAGGCCGAGGGGCTGTTCGCCGCCGAGCGCAAGCGCGCGCTGCCGACGCATCCTCGCGCGATCGGTATCGTCACGTCGTTGCAGGCGGCCGCATTGCGCGACGTGCTGACGACGCTGTCGCGTCGCGCGCCGCATATTCCGGTGATCGTTTATCCGGCGCCGGTGCAGGGCGCGGGCGTCAGCGCGAAGCTCGCGGCGATGGTCGAGGCGGCTGGCGCGCGCCGCGAGGTCGACGTGCTGATCGTGTGTCGCGGCGGCGGCTCGATCGAAGATCTGTGGGCGTTCAACGAAGAAGTGCTCGCGCGCGCGATTGCGGAAAGCGTCATACCCGTGGTGAGCGGCGTCGGTCACGAGACCGATTTCACGATTGCCGATTTCGCCGCCGATGTACGCGCACCGACGCCGACCGGTGCCGCCGAACTCGTCAGTCCACAGCGCGTCATGCTGCTGCGCGAACTTGATCATCGGCACGCGACGCTTGCGCGCGCGTTCGGCCGCATGATGGAGCGGCGCGCGCAGCAACTCGACTGGCTGGCGCGCCGGCTCGTGTCGCCCGCCGAGCGGCTCGCTCGGCAGCGCACGCATCTGCAGCAGTTGCGCGTTCGGCTCGCGTCGGCGGGCGCCCGGCCGGTGCGCGACGCTCGTGCGCGATTTTCGCTGCTGCAGATGCGTTGGCAACGCTGGCGTCCGGATCTCGCGGCCGAGCGCACGCGCGTCAACCTGCTGGCGCAGCGTCTGAATGCGGCCCTATCGCGCCAGCATGAACGACAGGTCGCGCGCATCGACATGCTCAGCGCGCGACTCGAAGTGCTGAGTCCACAGCGCACGCTCGAGCGCGGTTATGCGGCCGTGCTCGATGCGCAAAGCGGTCGGGCGATTCGCACGCCGTCGTCGCTGAAACCTGGACGTCGTCTGACGATGCATCTCGCCGAAGGCTCGGCCGATGTCGCGCTCGCCGACGTGCAGGCGCGTCTGACCGACGGTTTCTGACGTTTCGCCGGTGGGCGCGTTACGTCCGCTTACTGTCTTCCGACGAGCCGGGCACGCGCCATGCGCGCCCTTCTCAAGGGCCTTGCGCACGGCGTGTTCGACATGCCGGACATAAAGGCCGTTGGTTTGCGGGGTTATTCCAACTCGCCTACAATCGAGTGCTCGATAGCGTCATCCGCAGACTCCCCACAACAGATACAGAGAAGGAAAGCACCATGGAACATACGCTCCCGCCGCTGCCGTTTGCGAAAAACGCGCTCGCTCCGCACATGTCGGAAGAGACGCTCGAATTTCACTATGGCAAGCATCACCAGACCTATGTGACCAACCTGAACAATCTGATCAAGGGCACGGAGTTCGAAAACCTGTCGCTGGAAGAGATCGTCAAGAAGTCGTCGGGCGGTATCTTCAACAATTCGGCTCAGGTGTGGAATCACACGTTCTTCTGGAACAGCCTGTCGCCGCAAGGTGGCGGCGCACCGACTGGGGCGCTGGCTGACGCCATCAACGCGAAGTGGGGTTCGTTCGACAAGTTCAAGGAAGAGTTTGCGAAGACCGCGGTCGGCACGTTCGGCTCGGGCTGGGCATGGCTCGTGAAGAAGGCTGACGGTTCGCTCGACCTCGTGTCGACGAGCAACGCCGCCACGCCGCTCACCACCGACGCGAAGGCTCTGCTGACGATCGACGTGTGGGAGCACGCTTACTACATCGACTATCGCAATGCGCGTCCGAAGTTTGTCGAAGCGTACTGGAACATCGTCAACTGGGACTTCGCAGCGAAAAACTTCGCTTGAGATTGCCGGTTGCAGCTCGCCGTCTGATGTCGTGATCCTTGCGGTCACGATTGAAGATGGTAGCCAGAGAAGAAAGCCCTCCATCGCGAGGGCTTTTTCTTTCCGGAGGCGATTGGAAGGGGAGGGATTGGTATTGCTTATCACGGACGGATGCCCTTCTTACGCTCGTCTGAAAGAAGTTTGTCACAGTTGGTAACTGCGGTTTCGCGGGGCGCGGCGCTAAGAGAAATTGCCCCGCGGCTAATCGTTGGGGGCCAGAATTCGTGGACATCCGTCGATGCCAATGAGCCCGGTCCCCGCCCGTCGACTTCGCCGAACTGGCGGGGGGCGGGCGCTGGCGGCGGATGGTTCATGGACTGGAATCTGCGCGGTCGCGGCGCTCGGGAAGGTCGTCGTGCCCGGTTGCTGGAGTACGACGTTCGGCGCGGCCGGCGTCGATGGGGCGAACCCGGGCGCGCTGCAGGCGACGCAAGCCCCTGCGGCGGCGAGAATGAGCCGGTTTCAAAGAGGCGTTCTTCGTGTGGTCGATTGGGTTGGGCGGCGGAGATCGTTTGACGCGAGTGCAGGCCGCGCTTCTTGTCAATCGATGCCAGCTCATCTACAAGCATTACTTGATATAACGTACCAATCGCCGCAGCGACTCGCAGCAAGATCGAGGCCAGCCAGCCGGGCAAAAAAACTTTCTGTAACTGAGCCGTAACCACGGAATTTCGCGATTAGCCTAACGTTTGAATTCCAATCCTCCGAAGTGCACCGCCATGATTTCCAGCAATAAAACGATTAGCCTGGCGATTCCCGCCGCCGTCATCGCGCTCGCGTTAGGCGGTTGCGCAGTGGCGCCACCGAGCGGCCCGAGCATAGCCGCGATGCCGCGCAGCGGCGAGCCGCTCAGCCAGTTCCAGCAGAACGACTACGCGTGCCGCGACTACGCGAATCAATCGACGAATCCGTCCGGCGCTGCGCAGGCGGCCACCACGAACAGCGTGAACAGCGCGGCGCTCGGCACGCTCGGCGGCGCGGCGATCGGCGCGCTGTTCGGCGCCGCGGCGGGCAACGCCGGCGCGGGCGCGGCGATCGGCGCCGGCAGCGGTCTGCTGATCGGGGGCGCGAACGGCGCGAATGGCGCCCAGTATTCGGCGGCCGGCATGCAGGCGCGCTACGACACCGCCTACGCCCAGTGCATGACCTCGAAGGGCGAGACGATCGTTCAGCCGCAGCCCTACTATTCGACGCAACCGGTGTACGTCGCGCCCCGTCCTTATTACGCGCCGCCTCCGCCCGTCATGTATGGGCCTTATCCGGCTTACTGAGCGGTGATAGCTGAGGCCGGCCGGCTTGCTTGTCTTGCATTGTCGGCCGGTACTGCGTTTCAAGTCCGAAGGACGGTCGGGCGGTAGCTTTTTAGTGACGATCGTCGAATCCGTGCCGCTACTTATTCCGCGCTGTCGGTTGACGCCGCTTTGCGCGGGCGACGGCTCCGGGACGCCGATTTACGGGCTGCCTTCCTGACGGCCTCAGACCCTTCTTCCGAGTTGATGGCTGGGGCAGGGGGCTCGGCCGGCGCTGCGATCTCAGGTAGTTCCTCGATCGTGCGTGGCGTGCTTTTCTTCACTTTGTTCGCGGCCGTTTTGCGCGAGGCGCGCTTTTTGGCGCCTTGACGCAGCGCGGGTTGGTCGCTGTCGGTGGAATGGTCGGTTCCTTGGCCGCCGAAAACGACTTGTTCAGCGGCTGTATCCGCTTTCGCCGTTACAGCGCGAGCTTTGGACTCTTCAGCGATCGGTTCAGTGACGAACTCATGTGGGAGCGGCGCGTGCTCACGCGGTTCCTGCCGCTCGACCTCTTCGGCGGGTTCCGCGTGTTCGGTGAGAGCCGGAGCGTTAGCCGCATGCTGTTCATCAGCCGTTTCGTGGTGACCGCGCTTGCCGTGCGCGGCCTCCTGCAGACCCCGCCCCGGCTTGCGGTTGTTGCGCTCCTTGCGCCGCGACTTGTGCTTGCCGCCCGACTCGGACGCGGCCGCGTGCGCAGCCTGCGCTTCATACGAATGTTCGGCCGCCTGTTCAGCCGATACCGCTTCAGCCGACCCCGTTTCGTCAGACTCCGCAGCGGTTTCGCCGATGGTTTCACTTGCCGCTTCACTCGCGACGTTCACGGCCGTGCTTCGATAGACGTACGCGCCTGACTTTTCATCGCGGCCGAATTCGAGCAGCCCGCGCGCCTGCGCTTCTTCAAGCAGATTGCCGAAAGCACGAAACCCGTAATACGTCTCGTTGAAATCCGGTTTGCGCCGTTTGATCGCGTTCTTCAGCACGGAAGCCCAGATCTTGCCGCTGTCGCCACGTTCGGAAGCGAGCGCGTCGAATGTCTGCACCGCAATTTCAACGGCCTTGCTGCGGCGCTTCTCCAGATCTTCCTTGGGCGGAGCCTTCTCTTCACCAGGCGCACGTTTGGCTGCCTGCTGCGCGCTCTGCTGCTGACGCGACGATTCGGGCCTCGCGACTGCGCGCTGACTTTCGCGTACAAGATCGTCGTAAAAGAAGAACTCGTCGCAATTCGCAATCAGCAGATCCGAGGTGGACTGTTGCACACCGACGCCGATCACCTGTTTGGCGTTCTCGCGCAGCTTCGACACGAGCGGCGAGAAGTCCGAATCGCCACTGATGATGACGAACGTGTTGACGTGCGATTTCGTGTAACAAAGATCGAGCGCATCGACGACGAGCCGGATGTCGGCCGAATTCTTGCCCGATTGGCGCACGTGCGGAATTTCGATCAACTCGAAATTGGCCTCGTGCATCGCGCCTTTGAAGCTCTTGTAACGGTCCCAGTCGCAATACGCTTTCTTGACGACGATGCTGCCCTTCAGTAGCAGGCGCTCGAGCACCAGCTTGATGTCGAATTTGTCGTACTTCGCGTCGCGCACGCCAAGCGCGACATTCTCGAAGTCGCAGAACAGAGCCATGCTGACGTTTTCGTTGGATGACGCCATGTGTATCTCCATTGAAGCGGTCGTCGAAGTCGACGAATCGCGACATGATAGCGATTCCAGCGAAGGTGAGCAGCTTTTGTCGTGAGCTCGCACCGATCGGTAGGTGGGAATTTGCAGCAAGCGGTCCAACTGGTGGTCCAGCGCGCGGCTCGATGTCAGTTCCGTTACAGGGTGTCGCGACGGCCTGCGTTGTTCCATGTCGCGCGAGCTTCCAGCACGTCATCGATCAATCCGTATTCCCTCGCTTCGAGCGCCGACATGAAGTTGTCGCGGTCGGTATCGCGCGCGATTTCTTCGATGCTGCGTCCGGTGCGTTCGGCCATCATCGCATTGAGACGCGCTCGTACATACAGCACCTCCTTGGCCTGGATTTCGATGTCCGCCGCGGTGCCCTGACCGCCGCCCGACGGCTGGTGAATCATGATGCGCGCATTGGGTAGCGCATACCGTTTGCCGCGTTGACCCGCCGTGAGCAGAAAGGTGCCCATGCTCGCGGCAAAACCCGTGCACAAGGTAGAGACCTCCGGCTTGATGAACTGCATGGTGTCGTAAATGGCGAGGCCGTCGTACACAGAGCCGCCGGGCGAGTTGATGTAAAAAGAAATATCCTTGTCGGGATTCTCCGATTCGAGAAACAGCAATTGCGCGACGATCAGACTGGCTGACTGCTCGTTCACGGGCCCGACAAGAAAGACGATGCGCTCGCGCAGAAGGCGGGAGTAGATGTCATAGGCACGTTCGCCCCGGCCGGATTGTTCGATCACCGTGGGCACAAGGCCGAGGCCGGAGACAGACGGGTAACTGGAAGGCATGGATTCCTCGTTCAGATGGATGGCGCGGGCGTTCCGGGATACGCAGGCCGCCGCGGATCAGAAGCCGCCTGACATGCGCCGGTTGTTGCTCATTTGACGGAGCAGCCAATGGCGTTGTGACAGAAATTTTTTTGCGCCGCGCTGTCACATCACCGGTTGCCCACGCGTCAAGCTCAGGAATACCGAACATGACGCGCGCCTGAGCGATGCCACCGGTATGCAGCCGCTTTTTCACCACGCACCATTGGGAGGTCGACGCATGACGGAACAGGGAATCGACAAGGCATCCAGTTTCGAGGCCGCGCGCGCCCGTCTGCTGGCACTCGCATATCGGATGCTCGGCAGTCGCGCGGAGGCCGAAGACGTGGTACAGGATGTCTGGCTCAAATGGCACCTGGCCGATACGCAGGCGGTGCAAACGCCGGTCGCGTGGCTAACCACGCTTACCACGCGCACGGCGATCGACCGTCTGCGGCATGCACAGCGCGAGCGCGCGTCGCAAGTTAGCGGCTGGTTGCCGGAGCCGTGGCTCGACGAGGTCGCACCATCGGCGGAGGAGTTGGCGTTGCGAGCGGCAGATATGTCGTACGGCGTGATGCTGCTTCTCGAACATCTGAAGCCAGACGAACGTGCGGCGCTCGTCCTGCATGAAGCGTTCGAGTGTGGTTATGCAGAAATCGCCTCGATTCTCGAGCGCACGCCGGCCGCTTGCCGACAAATGGTTCATCGCGCCAAGGAGCGTCTGAGACGTGCGGGAGCGCCGTTGGAGCGTCCCGATCCGGCGGTGCATGGGCGAATCGTCGAGCGTTTGCGCGCGGCGCTCGAAGCGCAAGACCGGGCGGGCCTGCTACAGCTTTTCAGCGATGCGCCGCAACTGATCAGCGACGTACCTTTGTACGCTCCGCCCCCTCCGTTCCCCACAGCCAATCCGGCCCTTCTAGCACAAGGGCCAACGCCTGAAACCGAAGCGCAACGCGACCGCGAACCGGGTTCAGGTCCGAAGTGGATAGCCGTAGTCACATCGCTCGCGCAACAGGCGAGCCATGCCGAGGTGGTGTCGATGGCGGGTGCGGTGTGCATCGCACTGTTCTGCGACGGCGACATCGTCGCGCTAATCGACGTGTTGACGGATGGCAAAACGGAACTATCGGCGAAAATCGTCTCGCTGCGCATCCTGACCAGCGCCGCGCATCTGCAGGCGGCCAACCAGATGGTGGGCCGTGATGCGGTCACGGAACTGCTTGCCCGCATCAAGGACCATCCGGGGGCGTCAGTTACGGTGAGCCGCGACTTCCCAGTTGATGTCGACGCATAGCACCTGCGTACCATGCGATGTGTGCGCGGCAATCGAGGCGGTCACGCACAGATGCGCTTCGTTGATCGACAGATACGGCGGCGTCAGATGAACCCGCCCCGGTTGACGCATCGCCTGAATGAAGTACGGGCGGCGCTCCCAACTCGCGCCTTCGGAATGCAGCAGCGGGCTGAAGCGCTTTGCGCGTTGCGATGTGCGGCCCGGCGGCAACACGTTGTCGCCGATCTGCCGCCCCGAACCGTCCAAAACAAAGCAGCGCGCCGTTTCTCCGAGCGCGAGCAGAGGTGCGGTCGCCTGCGTGATCGATTCCCCGGCAACCAACTGCGCGGCGGTTGCCTCGAGCGCCGTGACATACGGCGCGAGCCGCGCGGATTGCGCTTTCTCTCGAGCGGCAACGCGTTCGCGCAGCGAAGCGGAGAGCGAATCCATCAGGCCAGCGGCAACTTGCGGCTTGACGGGTTCGACGCTCGGACCCGCGAAAAATGCGCCCTGGACGAAGTCGACATTGCATTCGAGCGCGATCAGCGCATCACGTTCGGTGCTCAGACCGCCCATCAGCACCAGTTGCCCAGACTCGTGCAACAGAGAGACGAGGCCCGGCAACACGCGTTCGATATGCGAGTGTTCACTCGCTTGCGCGAGGATGCAGCGGTCGAGCGTGACGATGTCCGGCCGCAGATTCCACACCCGGTCGATGTTCGAATGCTTGGCGCCAAAGCCGTCGAGCGCGATCAGGAAACCGGCCTTGCGCAGCGAATCGACGATTTCGGCGAAGCGCGTGGTTTCGCCGCCAGCCTGTTCGGATACTTCGAGCACCACGCGCTGCGGCGGCAGGCCCAGCGCCTTCAGGCTGGCAAGCAGCGCGTCGCCGTAGCTGGTGTCCATCAGTGCGGCCGGATGCAGGCTGAGGAAGAGCCATTCGTCGTGGCTGTCGAATGCGTTGAAGTTGCCGAGGTGCAGCGATTCGGCCAGCCGTCCGAGTTCCAGCAGATCGCCGCGTCGCGCGGCCTGCGTAAAGACTTCGTGCGAGGGCACTTGCCGCTCATGCTCGTCGTGCACGCGCAGCGACGCGTGATACCCGATCGCGCGCCGGTGCGATACCGAAAAGACCGGCTGAAACACGCTGAAAACGGTGTAGCCGCCATAGAGAACGGTACGCCGGGAGCCTTCGTCGCCCGCCATCGGGCGTGGTGGCTGGAAGCCGGGAGGATCGAGTTCGATCATGCTCATCGTGTCAGTCGTGTGGAAATGGCGGCGCTTGCTGGGCAAGGCAGGAGTTCGCGCGCGAAGAACAAGAGTTTACAGGATAGACGAGCAAGAACTATGCGCGTGCTCAAACAAAGCTCGAGCATCCACCAGCAATGCTCCGAGCAAAATCATTGCGCGCCCGCCGCGATACGAAGGCGATAACGCGCACTTCGCTGGTGCGGGACGCGCCCTGTTGCGGGTCGGCGACGCTGTGCAACAGTGCTGCGTGCGGCGCGCGCGGAGC
Source organism: Paraburkholderia lebeckiae (assembly GCF_050436225.1). Taxonomy (NCBI): domain Bacteria; kingdom Pseudomonadati; phylum Pseudomonadota; class Betaproteobacteria; order Burkholderiales; family Burkholderiaceae; genus Paraburkholderia; species Paraburkholderia lebeckiae. Next base: position 327,476 of record NZ_JBNDLU010000002.1, read on the forward strand.
GATGCCCGGAAATCCGTTCGCGACTGCACGAGGATGCGTCGTCCTGGCTCGTGCGGCTTTCAAGTTCGCTCCGAAGGATCGGTCTTTTTCGCGGGCGTGCGAATCTCCGGCGACAACTGCGCAAAGATCCATGACGAGCATGCGGTGATGATGCCGACACACAGGAACGTCGCATGAAACGCGGGCAGCGAATTGGCGCCGCTCACGCGTTGCATGATGCCGGTAAAGGTTGTCAGCAACGCACCGGCCACCGTCACGCCGAGACTCATCGAAAGCATCTGCACGAGCGAAAACAGGCTATTGCCGCTGCTGGCGCCGCCGGTGCCCAGGTCCTTCAACGTCAACGTGTTCATCGCGGTGAACTGCATCGAGTTCACGCCGCCGAAGAGCGCCAGTTGCACGAGCCGCAGCCACAGCGGCTGATGCGTGCTCGTGAGCGCGAAACTCGCCATCATCAGGCCGACCAGAATCGTGTTCGCCATCAGCACGTGCCGGTAGCTGTACTTCAGAATCAGCTTCGTCACGAGGCGCTTCGTCGCCATGCCCGCGGCCGCCACGGGCAGCATCATCAGCCCGGCTTCGAATGCGCTATAGCCGAGGCTCACCTGCAACAGCAGAGGAATCAGGTAGGGCATCGAGCCACTGCCGATCCGCGCGAACAGATTACCGAGCAGCCCAACGCTAAACGTGTGGATCTTGAACAGATCGAGCGGGAAGATCGGCGCAGGCTCGCGCACCGCGTGCAGCCCATACGCAACGAAGCACGCCATGCTCAGAATCAGCAGCACCAGCACCGTCGCATGTTGAATGCCGAACTCGGTGCGGCCATCGAGCGCGAACGAAATCGCCACCATGGCCACCACCAGCAACAGGTAGCCGCCAAGGTCGAATTTGCCCGTCTGTTCGTTGCGGCTATCCGGCATGAAGATAAACGTCGCGATGCAGCCCACGATGCCCACCGGCACGTTGATCAGAAAGATCCAGTGCCACGACGCGATCTTGACGAGCCAGCCGCCGAGCGTCGGTCCGATCAACGGTCCGATCAGCCCCGGAATCGCCACGAACGACAACGCCGGCAGATAGCGCTCAGCCGGAAAGGTTCGCAGCACCGCGAGCCGCCCAACCGGCAGAAGCATCGCGCCGCCCACGCCTTGCAGAACGCGGAAGAGCACCAGTTGGTTCAGCGTATGCGCGTTCGCGCACAGCAACGAGCCCACCGCGAACACGAGGATCGCACTGAAGAACACGCGCCGCGTGCCGAGTCTGTCGGCGAGCCAGCCGGACACGGGGATCATCACCGCCATCGTCAGCGAGTAGGCGATCACCACCGATTGCATGCGCAACGGCAGTTCGCCGAGGCTTGTCGCCATCGCGGGCAGCGCGGTGTTGACGATCGTTGAATCGAGCGTCTGCATGAAGAAGCCGGTGGCGACCAGCCACAGCATCACGGTCAGCGAGCGGGGCGAAGGACCCGAGGGGATATCGGGAGCGAGGGCGGGCGGAGGCGGCGTGGACATATGAGGCGGCTGGGCGCGCTCGGTCGGGCTGGGACTCGCTATTCTAGGGAAAAGCGGGTCCCAGCGCAGCCGGCAGCGCAGCGTTGCGCGGGTCTCGGCGCTGCGTCACGGCCGCGCTCCGCGCCGTGTTCACGCATCAGGCGGCAACTGCGCCGCCGCATGAAAAAACGCCTGCGCCCGTGGTTCGTTGCCAAACGCCACATGAATCCTGATCCACGGGCTCACCTCCCGGTTCGGCCTGAAGTGCTGTCCAGGCAGCACCGTCACTCCGAGGGGCTCGCCGCATTCGACGAGCCGCTCGGCGTCCGCGACATGCGGCACGCGTGCCCACACGAACTTGCCGCCCGCTGGTTCTTCGAAGATCTCCCAGCCGGCATCTTCGAGTGTCTGGACGGTCGAGCCGAGCGCGCCGCGCATCTGGCGGCGCAGTCGCTCCAGATATTTGCGATATGCGCCGCGCTCCAGCATCGACACCGCCACCGCTTCGGCAAAGCGCGAACAGCCGATGCTCGTCAGCATCTTGATGTCGACCAGGTCCTTGATGATCGCGTGACTCGCAACCACGCAGCCGATCCGTAGCGAAGACGACAGCGTTTTCGACAATCCGCCGATGTAGATCACCTGTTCGAGTTGGTCGAGGGTGGCCAGGCGGTCGGTGAGCTCGGTCTGAAAATCCGCGTAGATATCGTCCTCGATGATCTGGAAGCCATGCTCTCGCGCCATTTGCAGCAAACGGAATGCGACCTGCGGTGCGACCGTGGTGCCGGTCGGATTGTGGAACACGGTGTTGATGAGCAGCAACCTGGGCCGGTGCAGCTTCAGTTGCGCCTGCATCGCGTCGAGGTCGGGACCATTGCCGGTGCGTGGAATGCCGATCAGCTTCATGCCGTGCAGGCGCAACAGGCCGTACAGGTTGTAGTAACCGGGGTCCTCGACAAAGATCGTATCGCCTGGCTTGAGCATGTAGCGCACCAGCAGATCGAACGCCTGGCTCGCGCCATTGGTGATCAGAATCTGCGATGCGTCTGCCTGGATGCCCAACTGGCCAATCCGGCCGCGCAACTGTTCGCGCAAGACCGGGTTGCCGAGCGGCGTCGCGTACTCGACCATGCTAGCCGGATCGGTTCGCGACACGTGGCGGATCGCCTGCGCAATGCCATCGATGTCGCGCCAGCTTTCGGGGATGAAACCGGTGCTGAGCTTCAGCGTCTCGCCTGGAAAGTTGAATTGCTCGAGCAGATGGTCCGACTCGACATCGGCGCGGCGCGGGTCCGAAGTGCCTTGGCAGCGCATGTCTGTCGGTTGGCGATCGGCGACGTAAAAGCCGGAGCCGTGGCGCGAGTCGACATAGCCGAGCGACACCAACCGGTCGTATGCCTCGATCACCGGAAAGCGGCTTACGCCGAAGTCGGCGGCGAACTGGCGGATCGACGGCAGCTTTGAACCGGGATGTGCATTGCGCGAGCGGATCCATGCCGAGACGCTCGCGACGATCTGCTCGGTCAGCGGCACGCCGTTGTCCCGATCGAGCTGGATTTCGAGTTTCATACGCTTGCCTTCTGTCGCCGGGCTGCGAACGCGAAAGTTTTAAACCTGCGCCGCGCGAGCCATGCCAACTGTTCGGTTTTTTGACTGAACAGTTCCGATGAAAGTGTTCGGAACTGTGCATGGGTCTCCGATCATCGCACGTCAATAATCGGTACAACAGAAAGTTCATCGAGGAGAACGGCGATGCGAGAAGTGCGAGTTTTCGAGCTGGAACATGGCGAGCCCGTCACGGCCTGGCGGGTTGCGCGTCCGACGATTTTCAAGGTGATCAGCGGCAACGTCTGGCTGACCGTCGAGGGCGAGCATGAGGATCACTGGCTGGCGGCGGGGCAGTCGATCGAGTTGGCGCGTGGATCGGTGGCATGGATCAGCGCCGGGCGGGACGGGGCGCGTTTTGCGCTGGCGAGCGGCTCGGAACGCAAGCTGCCGACGCTGCTATTCGGCTGGCCGATGCCGGCTTGGCTGGCGCGCCGGCCAGGCGTGGTCTGATGCAGGGCGAACGGCGAGCCGTCTCTTCGTAGCCCCTAAGCAGCACCTCCCGCCTCATACTCCCCGATATACCGCGCCCGCGGCCGGATCAACCGGCCATCGCGCGCCTGCTCCATCGCGTGCGCGATCCAGCCGACCACCCGCCCGAGCGCGAACAGCGTGAACGCGGCCCCGCTCGGCAAGCCGAGCACGCGCTCGATCGCGGCAAGCGCGAAATCCACCGTCGGCTCCGCGCCGGTCGTGTCGCGCACCGCTCGCTCGACCTGCAGCACCTCGTTGAGCGGCGAGCGGGCTGGCGCGCAGTCGGCGAGCATCGTCAGCAACAACCGCGCGCGCGGATCACCGTCCGGATAGAGCGGATGACCGAAGCCCGACAGCACCGGACCTTGCGCGCCGTGCTCGTAGCGCGCGAGACGGTTCGCCAGATAGCGGTCCAGTTCGGGCGAGCGCGACGCCTCATCGAGCAGCGCGGCGATGCGCACGGTTTCGCCGCCGTGACGCGGCCCGGAAAGCGCCGCGAGCCCGCCCGCAACCGCACCGAACAGGTGCGCGCCCGTCGACGTGATACAACGGACCGTGAACGTCGACGCGTTAAGCTCGTGATCCGCGCAGGCGACCAAGGCCGCGCGCAGCAGTCCGCTTTGCTGACGGCTGCGCACCCGCCAGGCCGTCGCGATCTGCCGATGCAGCGGTTCGTTCGACGGCGCCGCCGGCAGCATCGCGGCGGCCAGCAGCCGCATCACGGCGCACGCGGTGTCGAGCTGCGCATCGCGGCCGAGCGCCCACGCGCGCGGCATCTGCGCGGCGGCGGCCGGCAGCAGCACCAGCGCGCGATCGAGCGGCGTGCTGTCATTCCACAGCTTGAGCCACGCGGCCCATTGCGCGGGGGCGAGCGGCATGGCGGGCGCATCGGCGATGCGCCGCGCGCTGCATTCCCACAGCAGCGCCGCGACGTCTTCGAGTGACGCACTGCGCGCGAGCTCGATCGCATCGTGCCCGCGATACAGCGGCCGACCGTCCGCGACCAGCGTGATCGACGATTCGAGCACCGGTACGCCCCAGTCGAGCACCTTCTGCGCGACCTTGCCGGCGCGTTTGCCGTCCGCCTTGCGACGCGCGAGGCGGCGCACCTCGGCGGCATCGTAGAGCCGATGCCTGCCTTGCGTATCCGGCGACGAGCCGAGCATGCCGCGGCTCACATACGCGTACAGCGTCGGCAAACTGACGCCGAGCGTTGCGGCCGCTTCGGCGGCGCTCAGGTAAATCGGGGCTGGCATAAAAGTGCGTATAAACCGAAGAAATCAATATATGTTGATTATCATAATCAAGGTTGATTGCGGCAAAGCGCAAATTTAGACTCAGTGCATCCGCTTCCTGTCCGCGCGGCCAGCGCGCCCGATCCCATGACGCCCGAACTCGCCCTCAAGCACATCTGGACCCTCGCCGGCTGCGATCCAATCGCGCTGCACACCGTGTCACTTGCCGGCGCGGACCCCGGCTTGCCGTCGGTCTACCGCGTCGGCAGCCTCGCGGCGTCTACCATCGCCGCGACGGGCCTCGCCGCCGCCGAGTACTGGCGCTTGCGCAGCGGACGCCGGCAACAGATGTCGGTGCAGATGCGTCGCGCGCTGGCGGCGTTTCGCAGCGAACGCTATTTGCGGATCGACGATGGGCCGCCGCCCGCGCTGCGCGATCCGGTCACCGGCTTCTATGAAACGGGCGACGGCCGCTGGATCCAGCTGCATACGAATTTCGCGCATCACTTGAAGGGCGTGCTCGAGGTGCTCGGCTGTGACAATGGGCGGCCCTCGGTGGCGGCCGCGATTCGCGGCTGGGAGGGCGCGACGCTCGATCAAACGCTCGCCGACGCGGGCCTGTGCGCCGCCTTGATTCGCACGCCCGACGAATGGGCCGCGCTCGAGCAGGCCAAAGCGATCGCGCGCTTGCCGCTGTTCGAGATCGAGCGCATCGGCGACGCCCCGGCCGAGCCGCCGCGCCACGCCGACGCTGACGCTGACCCCGGCATCGACCGCCCGCTCGCGGGTGTGCGGGTGCTGGATCTGTCGCGGATCATCGCGGGACCGGTGGCCGGCCGCGCGCTCGCGCATCATGGCGCGGACGTGTTGACGATCAACGGGCCGCATCTGCCGAACATCGCGCCGCTCGTGATCGACAACGGCCGCGGCAAGCGTTCGGCAATCGTCGATCTGCGCGAGGCGGCAGGCTGCGACACGTTGGGCGGACTCGCGCGCGATGCCGACGTGTTCCTGCAGGCCTATCGTCCGGGCGCGCTCGAGGCGCGCGGCTTCGGGCCGGACGAGCTTGCGCGGCTGCGGCCCGGCATCGTCTATGTCTCGGTGTGCGCGTACGGGCACACAGGGCCGTGGGCGCAGCGACGCGGCTTCGATAGTCTTGTGCAGTCGGCGAGCGGCATCGCGTGGACCGAGCGCGCGGCGGCGGGTTCAGCCGAGCCGCGGCATCTGCCGTGTCAGGCGCTCGATCACGCGACCGGCTATCTGGCCGCGTTCGGCGCGATGGTCGCGCTCGCGCGGCGCGCTCGCGAGGGCGGCAGCTGGCACGTGAAGGTGTCGCTTGCGCAGACGGGGCGTTGGCTGCGGTCGTTCGGGCTGCTGGCCGACGGACAGCAGGCGCCCGAGGTGTCGCTCGACGATGTGCGCGATTGCGTCGCGAGCGTGCAATCGGAGTTCGGGCGTGTGCTTGGCGTGCTGCCGGCGGAGGAACTGGAGCAGACGCCTGCGTTTTATGCGCTGCCGCCGGCGCGCATCGGCGCGCACGAAGCCCGGTGGACATGACGGTTGGAGCGGGCGGCGCGTTCAGATTGGGAACGCGGCGTACCTAACCGCCCACCGTGTCGCAGCTTACTTTCGCAACTCCGCCACGAAGTCGTAGTAATCGTTGCGGCAGTACGTGTCCGTCAGTTCGATCGCGCGCTGATCCGCCGTATAACCCACGCGCGTGATCAACAGTAACGCCTCGTTCGTTGCGATGCTCATCTGCTGCGCGATCTCGTCGCTCGCGTTCACCGCGCGGAAGTGCTGCAACGCGCGCACGATCGTCAGTCCGCGATTCTCCAGATACGTGTACAGCGAGTCGCCGATTGCCTGTGGATCGGGAATCACCGCGGCTGGGAACGTCGAATTCTCGACCGCCATCACGATGCCGTCGGCGAGCCGCAGCCGCCGCAGCCGCGTGACCGCGGCGGCCGGCGACAGCCCCAGCTGGATCACCTCGTCGCGATTGGCCGGTGAGATTTCGCGCGACAGCCACTTCGAACTCGGCGTGAAGCCGCGCCGCCGCAGCATTTCGCTGAAGCTCGACAGACGCGACAACGGATCTTCGTAGCGCGGCGTGATGAAGCTGCCCGCGCCTTGGGTGCGGCGGATCAAACCCTGCTCCACGAGCAGCGCGATCGCCTTGCGCGACGTGATGCGCGACACGCCGAGCGCCTCCGACAGCACGCGCTCCGAGGGCAGCGCCTCGCCGGCGTTCCAGCGGTTTTCGTGGATCGCGCTGCCGAGCTTGCGGGCAAGTTGCAGATAGAGCGGCGTGTCGTTTTCCGGGTCCGGGCGCAGGTCGCGCCAGCGGTCTTCCGAGGCAGAGGTCATGGGGCTCACGCAAGATGGGCAAGCGGCAATTTTAAAACATCGGCGCGTCCCGTTATAGCTGGCTTTTGCCAGGCACGCCGTTGTGAGGCCGCGGAGCCGCTAAACTCGTCGCCAGGGTTTTCGTAGCGTGCGTTGCGTGATGAGGCGGCGGGCCAGCGCATCGCATCTGAATCGAGCCACTTTCGAGGAGTCAGCATGACGAGCGAGATCGCAAGCGTGAGCCTGCCGGGCGGCGAGCGCATGCCAGCACTGGGGCAGGGCACGTGGGAGATGGGCGAGCAGCGGGCACGACGCGCGGCGGAAATCGATGCGCTGCGCTGCGGCATCGAACTCGGCATGACGCTGATCGATACCGCCGAAATGTACGGCGACGGCGCGACCGAGTCGCTGCTCGGCGAAGCGCTCGCGGGTTTGCGCGACAAGGTGTTTCTGGTCAGCAAGGTGTATCCGCACAACGCCAGCCGGCGCGGCGTGATCGCCGCGTGCGAGCAGAGCCTGAAGCGTCTGAAAACGGACCGGCTGGACCTGTATCTGCTGCACTGGCGTGGCTCGGTGCCACTGGCGGAAACCGTCGACGGCTTCGAGGCGCTGCGGCGCGCGGGCAAGATCCGTCACTGGGGCGTCAGCAACTTCGATACCGACGATATGGAAGAACTCGTCGCGACGCCAGGCGGCGACGCGTGCGCGACCAACCAGATTCTGTACAACGTGGCGCGGCGCGGGCCGGAGTTCGATCTGTTGCCGTGGCTCGCCGCGCGCGGCATGCCCGCGATGGCGTACAGCCCGGTCGATCATGCGCGGCTGCCGAAACGCTCGCCGCTCGACGATATCGCCGACGCGCGCGGCGTCTCGGTGTTTCAGGTGGCGCTCGCGTGGGTGCTGGGCAAGCCCAATGTGTGCGCGATTCCGAAGGCGGCGCGCGTCGAGCATGTGCGCGACAACCATCGCGCGTCGCAACTGGTGCTGGAAGCCGGCGAACTCGCCGCGCTCGACGCGTACTTCAAGCCGCCGCGCGGCAAGCGTGCGCTGGAGATGTTGTAAGCGCCGGCGCGGCCGCCATCCGTTGCGCAACGGCGGCGCGCGAAGCACGAAGCGCTGTGGGTGTCGATGACGCCGCTCGCGCTGACGCGGCGCTCAGGTGCAGGGATGGTGCTGATGCACGGAGCCGAGCACGGCGACTTCGGCGGGGGTGTGCTGCAGCGCGTCGTCCGGCACCTGGGTGGCATCGGCGAGGAAGTCGTCGACGATCGACGACACCGCCACGTCGCGCAGGCATAGCGACACGCGCTGCGTTTCGTTGGCGGGGAGGGTTGCTCGTTGCGAGAGGAACAGCACGCCGTATTGATAGCCGTGGATGATGCCGCGGATCGCGCCGACGCATTGCCCTTGCGCGACGTTGTCGTGGCGCTGTTTGCAGCTCTGGACGAGCGAGTAGGCGGAGAAGCTCGGGTCGACCGGTGGCGCCGCTTGCGACAAGGTTTGCGCCATTGGCTGCGCGGGTGTTTGCGCATTGGCGAGCGATGCGAGGCCCAGGGCGGCAGCGGTCAGCACGGCGGCTGCCGTGCGGGTCGCGGAGGGGGAGACGCTTCTATGCATGTTGTGGGCCCTCATATCGAACGATGAATTTGATATGAGGCGGTCGTCTCGGATTGGTTCCATAACACTCGCACGCAAGGGAAGTTGAGTTCCCGCCGCTCGCGGTGCGGTTCGCGCGATGGCGCGAGGCGCGGCTCGCGCGCTCTCCGAGCCATTCCGTCAGCGCGCGCCGAAGGCGGGCGTGCCGCTCCGACCGGCCTCCGGCGGTGACACCCGACCGGGGGATCGGGACATCACCGCCGTTGCCAGCGGATAGCGGACAGCATGCCGGGACATGTCGCCGGCGGGTAGGGCGCGGGGCCCCTACCCGGAGGCAACGGGCGACGACTAGTGCCCGTTCCCGCCACCCTTGCCTCCGTGACCGCCGCCGAAGCCTCCGCCAAAGCCTCTGCCGAAGCCGCCACTGAAGCCACCACCATTCGCACCGCCGAAACCACCGCTAGGGCCACCGCCAAAGCCACCACATGGGCCACCGCTGGAGCCTCCGCAACCGCAGCCGCCGCTCCCGCAGCGGCCGCTGCGCGGCGCATCATTGCACGGTAGTACTGATCTGATTTTCCGGTCTTCATCGCGCGTCTCCAGAGCGAAGGACGGTACCTCTCTGCCGCCTTCACTAGCTGCTCCAGCGGCGGCCGACCTGCCTGCACGCGGGTCTTGTCGAACCCCCAGTCCGTTGTGTCGAAGTTGTCCGTGCGTCGCTGCCGTGCTGATCGCGCGAGGTCGCGCCATCGCGTGGTGACGCTCGTCGGGCGGATATGCGCGGCGTTGCGCGCCCGGTTTGGCTTCGAATCTCTGGCCGCTAATTTAGCGATATCCGTGCCACGCGTCGCAAAGCCTTGAAGCGACACGGGCGATATCGGGATGTGCAATGCGCACGCTGGAAAAACGCCTCAAAACGTTGCGACGATGAAACGCGCGGACGCAAAAGTGTGTTCCGACGTGGGATTCGTTAAGAGGGGCGGTGTGCGTCGATGAGGTTCGAGTCGACGCTAGCTGGCGTTTTCCGACGCATCGTCGGAGGTGCCGCCATTCGTCGGGTCGCCCGCATTGTCGTCGCGCGGCTCGCTTTGCAGCTCGCGAAGTGTGGCGACCGGAATATGGCAGCGAATCCGGTGCGCCGAAGACGAATCGGCGGCGCCGTCCGCGTCGAGAAACGGCGGGTCCTGCTGCTCGCAGATCGCGCCGAGCTTGCGTGGACAGCGCGTGTGAAACACGCAGCCCGACGGCATCGCGCTGGGCCCGGGCAACTCGCCGGAAAGACGGATACGCGTACGTTGATGCATCTCGCCGCATGCGCCGTCGCCCGGCAGCGTCGGCACGGCGGACAGCAGTGCCTCCGTATAGGGATGCTGCGGTCCATCGAACACGGCCGCCGCCGGGCCGATTTCGAGCAGCCGACCGAGATAGAGCACCGCGATGCGATCCGACACATAGCGGACCACGTGCAGATCGTGCGAGATGAATACGTAGCTGACGCCGCGCTCGCGCTGCAGATCGGCGAGCAGGTTCAGAATCGCGGCCTGCACCGACACGTCGAGCGATGAAGTCGGCTCATCGCACACGACGACGCGTGGTTCGCCGGCGAACGCGCGCGCGATCGCGACGCGCTGCTTGAGCCCACCCGAAAGCTGGCGCGAACGTGCGTCCAGATAGCGCTCGGGCAGCCGCACGGCGTCCGTCAGCGTGGCGAGCCGTGCGTCGATCTCGGGCCCGCGCAGCGCGGTGAAGCGCGCGAGCGCACGGCCGATCAGCCGCTTGACGGAATGCGCGCGATTGAGCGCCGAGTCCGGATTCTGGAACACGATCTGCAGCGATTTCAGCTGCTCGTCGCTGCGTCGTGTGACGCGCGCGGCGAGCGGGGCGCCGTCGAGTTCGAGCACGCTGCCGGCATCGGGTGCGAGCAGGCCGAGCAGCAGCCGCGCGAGCGTTGTCTTGCCGCTGCCCGATTCGCCGACGAGGCCGAGCGTCTCGCCACTCGCGAGTTCGAGCGACACGTCGTCGACCGCGCGCAGCGGGGCGCCCGATACGTGGAATGTTTTCGACAGGTTCCGAGCGCGCAAGACCGGCGCAGAGGGCGCGCGCGGCCCCGCGTTGGATGATGCGGCCGCCACCGGCGCCGCGCTCGATGTCGCACGCGGCAGTTCGATCGCACGCTCGTGATAGTGGCAGCGCGCCATCTGATCGCCATGCCGGGCGCCGAGGCGATAGGGCGGCGGCGCGTCGCGGCGGCAGCGCTCGTCGGCGAGACGGCAGCGCTCCGCATAGATGCAGCCCTGCGTGACCGAGCCCGGCAGAGGCAGGCCGCCCGCGATCGTATCGAGCCGCTCGCTGTCCTTGCTGCGTCCGGCCGTCGGCAGGCAGCGCAGCAACCCGACCGTGTACGGATGACGCGGCCGCGCGAACACGTCCTGGGTCGCGCCTTCCTCGACCAGCTTGCCCGCGTACAGCACGCCGACGCGTTCGCACATGCGACCGATCACCGCGAGATTGTGGCTGATGAACAGCACCGCGGTGCCGAGTTCCTCGCGCAACTGTGCGACGAGGTCGAGCACTTCCGCTTCGACGGTCGCGTCAAGTCCGGTAGTCGGTTCGTCGAGAATCAGCAGCGCGGGGTTCGACGCGAGCGCCATCGCGATCACGACGCGCTGCTGCATGCCGCCCGACAATTGATGCGGATAGCTGTTCATCACGCGCTCGGGCGACGCGATGCGGACGCGTTTGAGTATCTCGAGCGTGTGTTGCAGCGCCTCGTCGCGCGCGACGCCGGCCGCCTCGAATGCTTCGGAAACCTGACGGGCGATCGTCAGCGATGGATTCAGTGCGCGCCCCGGGTCCTGGTAGACCATCGAGACGGTCGTCGCACGCATGCTGCGCAGCGCGTCGGCACCCAGCTTCTGCACGTCCTCACCGGCGATTACGATCTTGCCGGCCTTCACCTTGCCATTGCGCGGCAGATAGCGCAGCGTCGCCATTGCCACGGTCGACTTGCCGCAACCGGATTCGCCGACGAGCCCATACGCCTCGCCGCGTCGCACGCGAAACGATACGTCCTGCAGCACTTCACGATCGCGTCCGCGGATCCGGTAGGTGACCGTCAGGCCGACCACGGTCAGGGCATCGGTGCGATCGCTTTTCGACACGTCGAACGCGGCGAACGAGGAGGGCGGTGGGCCATTCATTGGTCGAGCACTCCCTGCACGCCGTCGGCGATCAGATTGACGCCGACCACCAGTGACGCGATCGCGCCCGCCGAGAACACGACGGTCCACCACGCGCCGCCCGCCATCAGCGTGTAAGACTCCGACAGCGCGAGCCCCCAGTCGGCCGACGGCGGCTGGATGCCGAAGCCGAGAAACGACAGCGTCGCGACCGCGAAGATCGCATAGCCGAGCCGCACCGTCGCTTCGACGACGATCGGCGGCAGGACGTTCGGCAGGATCTCCGCGAACATGATGTACGGCGCGCGTTCGCCACGCAGCTGCGCGGCGGCCACATAGTCGAGATGCCGCTCTGCGAACACGGCGGCGCGCACGGTGCGGGCGGTTATCGGCGTGAAGGTGGTGCCGATCACGAGAATCACCGTGAAGTTCGACGCACCGACCGCGGCGAGCGCGAGCAGCGCGACGATCACGAGCGGCAGCGCGAGCACTGCGTCGATCATGCGGCCGATCACGTCGTCGACCCAGCCGTCGAAGTAGCCGACCAGTAGGCCGAGCGCGGTGCCCGCCGCGGTGCCGAGCAGGGTCGCGAGCGGCGCGATCGTCAGGATGTCGCGCGCGCCGACGATCACGCGCGAGAATACGTCGCGGCCGAGCTGATCGGTGCCGAACCAGTGCGTGCGATCGGGCGGCGTCAGCGAATTGAGCGGATCGGACGCGTACGGATCGAGATGCACGAACCACGGCCCGGCGATCGCGCAGACGATCCACCACGCGACGATCAGCGCGCCCACGATGAAGGTCGGCGAACCGAGGAGCAGGAGGAGGCGCGGGAAACGCGGCTCGGAGCCCGGTGCGCCTGGCGCGGGCGAGCCTGGTGGCGTCGATGAAGACGGCGGCACGGTCGTATTCATTCGGCGGTCCTCACCCGCAGTCGCGGATTGAGCAGCACGTGCAGCGCATCGGCGACCAGATTCGCGAGCGTATAGACGACGCCGATCGTCAGTACGCCCGCTTCGAGCATTGGAAAATCCTTCGCCTTGGCGGCGTTGTAGATCAGCGAGCCGATGCCCTGGTAGTGGAACAGCGTCTCGACCACCACGAGTCCGCCGATCATGTAGCCGAGTTGGGTGGCGGCGACGGTGATCGTCGGCAGCAGTGCATTGCGCAGCACGTGCCGCCAGATCACGACGTGGCGCGGCAGGCCCTTGAGGATAGCGGTGCGCGTGTAGTCGGCGTCGAGCGCTTCGACGGTGCCCGCGCGTGCCATTCGCGCGATGTAGCCGAAGAACACGAGGACGAGCGGCAGCACCGGCAGCACCAGATGCCGCAGCTGTTCGAGCACGCTCGCATCGGGCGGATATGAGGCCTCGATGGGCAGCCAGCGCAGCCACACGCCGAACACGAGAATCAGCACGATCGACGACACGAACTCCGGCACCACGGTCGCCGACAAACCGGCGATGCTGATCGTGCGATCGAGCCAGCGCCCCGCATGCATCGCCGACCACACGCCGCCTGCGATGCCGAGCGGCACGACGACGATGAACGCGAGCAGACCGAGCTTCGCCGAATGCCCGAGCGCATCGGCGATGAACGGCCTGACCGGTTCGCGATACGCGTACGACAGCCCCATGTTGCCGCGCACGAAATGCGTGATCCAGTCGATGTATTGCGTGAGCAGCGGCCGGTCGGCGCCGAGCTGATGATCGAGCGCGGCGACCGCGCGCGCATCGGCGAGCGGCCCGAGCACCGCGCGGCCGATATCGCCGGGCAGCAGTTGGCCGCCCGCGAACACGATCACCGACAGCAGCCACAGCGTGATCAGCGAAAGACCCGCGCGCGTCGCGAGAAAACGCGCGACGCGGCCCGCGTTGCCGTTCGTCGCGCGCGGCATACGCGATGTATTCGAGGCGGGAGAGGGCGCCGGAGCCGACATCTTGAGTTCTCCTGCGAAAAGCGAGGCGGACAGCGCGCTGCTTACGCGCTGAGCGTCGCGCGATCGAAATACAGTTGCGCGAGCGCAGTGAAGCGCACGCCGTTCACGCCCTTGCGCATCGCGATCAGCTGATCGTAGAAGAACGGGATGATCAGCGGCGTTTCGTCGAGCAATAGCGTCTGGATCTGCCCGGAGATTTTCTTTTGCGTGGCGAGATCGATCGCCGCGACGAACTGCGCGACCAGTTGATCGTATTGCGGATTCTTGAAGTGCGCGGCGTTCCATGTGCCGTTGCTCGTCAGCGTCGCGGTGAGGAACACGTTCGGCACGCCGCGATGGCCGTAATCGGTGATGCCGAGCGGCGAGTCGAGCCAGTCGGATTTGCCCGGCGTGCCCGCGCCGTAGTAAAGCGATTGGCTCTCGACCTTCAGATTGATGCGCACGCCGATCGCCTTCGCGGCGTTCTGCACGACGACCGCCAGGTCGGGGATCTCCATGTATTTTTCGGTGGTCAGCGTGACGTCGAAACCGTTCGGCACGCCGGCCTGCGCGAGCAGCTGCTTCGCCTTCGCGACGTCGATCTTGCGTTGCGGCACGCCCGCATCCGACGATGGAAACACCGGCGCGAACGGGCTGTCGTTGCCGAGTTGCGCGCGACCCTTGAAGAGACCGCGCACGATCACGTCGCGATCGAGCGACAACGCGAGTGCCTGACGCACGCGCTTGTCCTTGAAGAGCTGGCTGTCGTCGCGCATGTGAATCTGGCGGTGCGCGCTCGACTTGACGCCGACCGCCTTGTAGTCCGGGTTGTTCAGGATGGCCGCGCCGCCCTGCACGGTGAACGTGCCCATCACGTCGGCCTGGTGGCCTTGCAACGCGAGCAGTTGAGCCTGCTCGTCGGCGTAGAACGAAAACTGTACGCGTTGCGGTAACGCTTTTTCGCCCCAGTAGTCGGGATTGCGCACGAACGATGCGCCAACCTTCGGCTGATACTTTTCGAATTTGAACGGACCCGTGCCGATGAAACTCTTTTCGTAGTTGCCCGCGAAGTTCGCGGGCAGGATCACCGCGTTGTAATTATCCGAGGAAACGTAGTACGGGAAATTGCCGGTCGGCGCGTCGAGATGAAACTCGACCGTGTGTTCGTCGACGACCTTCGCGCCGCCTTTCGACAGCACGCCCTTTAGTACCGATAGCGCGGCCGAGCCGCTCGCGGGATCGGCGAGACGGTCGAAGGTCGCGACTACATCTTTCGCGCCGAAGCTCTGGCCGTCGTGGAATTTGACGTTCTGGCGCAGTTTGAAGGTCCACACGTCGCCCTTGTCGTTCGGCTTCCACGACAGCGCGAGCGCGGGCTTCAGCATCAGCTTCTCGCCGTCGTCGTCGATCAGGAATTCGCCGGTCTGGTTCAGCAGCGCGAGACTCGCGGCGTCAGTCACCGTCAGCGGATCGACGGCGCCCGCCGGCGTCAGATGCGCGACGCGGATCGTCTGGTTCGACCCGGCCGGAGCACCTTGTGCCCGCGCTCGCGGCGCGCCGAGCAAGCCGCCACCCGCGAGCGACAGACCGATCACGCTCGCATGGCGCAGCAGTTCGCGGCGCGTGATGCGGCCGGCGACAAACTCGTCGAGGGCGTGGTTGCCATAGGCGTCGGCTGTGAGGCGGGCTGCGTCCAATGCGTCAGGTGCGAGAAATCGGTCCGCTGGCGTTTTCATCGATGGCGTGTCCAACCCGTTCTGTTGCTGGTTCCGAGGCGTCGCGCGAGCCGCGCGACGGCGCGAGGGGCAGCGCGCCTTCCGATGGGCGGTGGGATGTGCTGGGGCCGCTATCGCGAAAGGGCAACGCTATGCAGAGCGGTCTCAGTGTAAGCGATTGCTCGCGGCTCTGGCGCACCGGGGGCGCGCCGCGCAAGTCGATCGGCCGATAAATGACGCGCGGTGTGTCGTCGTCACAACGGTTACCGGACGCGTGCTCGCGAGGGGCGGCCGCGATTGTGGACGGATTGGCGGAGCAACACGGTGCGAACTGCGGTTTCGAACTCCACAAGGTGGAACTCTCAAGGAAACCTACGAATAAACCCGATCTGCGTTGAGGTGCCGCGCGACCGGGATGGCAGCTTCGAACCGATGCTGATGCGCAAGCACGACCGACGCTTCACATGCTTCGACGACAGGACCAATGAAGGTCCGCGGAAGACGCTGAACTACGCAACGTCAGCCGAACGGTTCGAGCAGAGATTTCTACGGAGACCTCATGGACAGTCTTCGTGAGTGGCCACTTATCGTGCCGCCGTATCCGGCCGTCTCCAGCGATGAAACAGCACCGAGCCGATCCAGCACGCCATGAAGGCCGCGATGATCGCATAGCCGAGCGCGCCGAAATGATCGTTGATTCCGACGATCGCATCCGACACCCCGCCGCTCCAGCCGAAGCGATCCGACAGCAGCCCCAGCGCCTCGACGCCGCCAATCACGATCGCGACCATCGCCGACACGAACGTGATGCTCGCGTTGTAGTAAAGCTTGCGCTTCGGGTCGTCCATCGCCCAGCCGTACGCGTGCACCATCAGCACGTTGTCGGTCGAATCGACAAGCGTCATGCCGGCCGTGAAGAGCGCCGGGAACACGAGGATCGAATAGAGCGGCAGGCCAGTGCTGGCCTGCGACGCAGCGATCGCGAGCAGGCCGATCTCGGTCGCGGTGTCGAAGCCGAGCCCGAACAGCACGCCGACCGGATACATGTGCCAGCTTTTCGTGACCAGCCGAAACAGCGGCCGCAATGCGCGCGACAGCAGCCCGGCTGGGGCGAGCGCATCGGCTGACGCTGCGGTCGCAGCGTCGCCACGTTGCGTGTGCCGGTAGCGGCGCCACACGTCGCGCAGGACCACGAGATTGACCGCCGCGAGCACCAGCAGGAACGACGCGGAAACCAGTGTCCCGAGCATGCCACCCACTTCCTTGAAGCTTTCGAAGCGCCCATTCAGCGAATGGGTGGTCCAGGCGATGCCGATCGTCGCCGCGATCACGATCGTCGAATGGCCGAGCGAAAACGCGAGCCCGATCCCGACCGGTCGCATGCCGGTTTGCATCAGCTTGCGCGTAACGGCGTCGATCGCCGCGATGTGGTCGGCGTCGACCGCATGACGCAGTCCGAAGCCATACGCGAGCAGCGCGGTGCCGAGCAGCAGCGGATAGTGGCGAAACGCGATTAGCGCCCACAGCCATGCGCCGAGGTTGGCGGCGAGCAGCACCGCGTAGAGCGCGACGAGGCGAGGGCGCAGCGAGGCGTTAGGCGTCATGTGGCACGAGCGGATGAATGGGTGGGTTGATGAGCGGCTTAGTGATCGTGCGGATGCTTGTGGATCGGATCGACCCAGTAGACGGTTTCCGGCTGCTCGACCGCGTCGATGTTCAAATTGACGACGACCGCTTCGTTGTCGCTGCGCACGAGCACGCATTCGAGCGGCTCGTCGGTGCTCGCGTTGATCTCCTGATGCGGCACGTAGGGTGGCACGAAGATGAAGTCGCCGGGACCGGCCTCGGCGGTGAATTCCAGATGCTCGCCCCAGCGCATGCGCGCCTGGCCGCGCACAACGTAGATCACGCTTTCGAGCGAGCCATGATGATGCGCGCCGGTCTTCGCATTCGGATGGATCGTCACGGTGCCGGCCCAGATTTTCTGCGCGCCGACGCGCGCCGCGTTGATCGCGGCCGCGCGGTTCATGCCCGGCGTTTGCGCGGTGTTGGTGTCGAGCTGATCGCCGCGGATGACCTTCACGCCGTGTTCGCGCCAGTCGATCTGCTGGCTGGCTTCGGCGGCGTCGTGCTCGGTCCGGTAATGCGGATGTTCGTGATCGTGGCTCATCGTGTCTCCTCCTCGGCTGGCGTGCCGCGTTCGAGTCGTTCGCTTCGGTCTTACGATTCAGGGGCGTGCCGCATGGCTGTTCAATATTCTGGCACGTTCAAAAAACGGGTGCGTGGCTCGACGATGCAAACGGCGCCATAAAAAAAGCCCGCTCACAGGGAGCGGGCTTCGACTTGTCGCGCTCAACGCCGTCGCGTCAGCGTCATTGCTTCTTCGCGTTGATCACGGCCTCGGCGACATTGCTCGGCGTCTCGGCGTAATGCTTGAACTCCATCGTGTAGGTCGCGCGGCCCTGGGTGGCCGAGCGCAGCGACGTCGAATAGCCGAACATCTCGGCGAGCGGCACTTCCGCGCGCACCAGCTTGCCGCCGCCGCCCGCGATGTCTTCCATGCCCTGCACCATGCCGCGCCGGCTCGACAGGTCGCCCATCACGTTGCCCATGAAGTCCTCGGGCGTTTCCACCTCGACGGCCATCATCGGTTCGAGCAGGATGGGCTTCGCCTTGCGCATCGCTTCCTTGAACGCTATCGAGCCGGCCATGCGGAACGCGTTTTCGTTCGAGTCGACGTCGTGGTACGAACCGAAGGTCAGCGTGACCTTCACGTCTACGACCGGATAGCCCGCGAGCACGCCGGCTTTCAGCGTTTCCACGATGCCCTTGTCGACCGCGGGGATGAATTCGCGCGGAATCACGCCGCCCTTGATCGCGTCTACGAATTCGTAGCCCTTGCCCTGCTCGGACGGCTCCAACGTAATCACCGCGTGGCCATACTGACCGCGGCCGCCCGACTGCTTGACGAACTTGCCTTCGACGTCCTCGACCTTGTTGCGCACGGTTTCGCGATACGCGACCTGCGGCTTGCCGACGGTCGCTTCGACGCCGAACTCGCGCTTCATCCGGTCGACCAGAATTTCGAGGTGCAGCTCGCCCATGCCGGAGATGATCGTCTGCCCGGATTCCTCATCGGTCTGCACGCGGAACGACGGGTCTTCCTGCGCGAGACGATTCAGCGCGATGCCCATCTTTTCCTGGTCGGCCTTGGTCTTCGGTTCGACGGCCTGCGAGATCACCGGGTCCGGGAAGATCATCTTTTCAAGGATGATCACATGATTAGGATCGCAGAGCGTGTCGCCGGTGGTCGCTTCCTTCAGGCCGACGGCCGCGGCGATGTCGCCCGCGTAGACCTCCTTGATTTCCTTGCGCTCGTTCGCGTGCATCTGCAGGATCCGGCCGAGGCGTTCCTTCTTTTCCTTGGCCGCGTTGTAGACCGTGTCGCCCGAGTTGACGACGCCCGAGTACACGCGGAAGAAGATCAGCTGACCGACGAACGGGTCGGTCATGATCTTGAAGGCGAGCGCCGAGAACGGATCCTCGTCGTTGGGATGACGCTCGATTTCCTTGTCGTGCTCGTCGTGACCGGTGATCGCGGGCACGTCGACCGGCGACGGCAGATAGTCGATCACCGCGTCGAGCATCGCCTGCACGCCCTTGTTCTTGAACGCGCTGCCGCACAACATCGGCACGATCTCGTTGGCGATCGTGCGCGCGCGGATGCCGTGCTTGATTTCGGCTTCGCTCAGCGGTTCGCCGCCGAGGTATTTCTCGAGCAGTTCCTCGTTCGCCTCGGCCGCGGCCTCGACCATCTTGTCGTGCCATTCCTTCGCGGTGGCCGCGAGTTCAGCCGGGATGTCGCGGTACTCGAACTTGATGCCCTGGCTGTCGTCGTCCCAGTAGATCGCCTTCATCTTCACGAGGTCGACCACGCCCTGGAAGTGATCTTCCGCGCCGACCGGAATCTGGATCGGCACGGCGACCCCCTTCAGACGATCGCCGATCTGCCGCTGCACGCGGAAGAAGTCCGCGCCGACCCGGTCCATCTTGTTGACGAATGCGATGCGCGGCACCTTGTACTTGTTCGCCTGGCGCCATACGGTTTCCGATTGCGGCTGCACGCCGCCGACCGAGTCGTACACCATGCAGGCGCCGTCGAGCACGCGCATCGAGCGCTCGACTTCGATCGTGAAGTCGACGTGCCCGGGAGTATCGATGATGTTGATCCGATGCTCGGGATAGTTGCCGGCCATGCCTTTCCAGAACGCGGTCGTGGCCGCCGACGTGATCGTGATGCCGCGCTCCTGCTCCTGTTCCATCCAGTCCATCGTTGCCGCACCGTCGTGAACCTCGCCGATCTTGTGGGTCACGCCGGTGTAGAACAGGATCCGTTCGGTGGTGGTGGTTTTGCCGGCATCGATGTGAGCGCTGATGCCGATATTCCGGTAGCGCTCGATGGGAGTCTTGCGGGGCACGTGAATCTCCTTGTAATGGCGCGCCTGAAACGCATGCCGGGCGACCGCGTGGGCCGCCCGGGGAGTCTGAGTGGTGCTTTATCTGGCGTTACCTTATCGAGATTACAAGGATAGCGCGTCGATTGGTCTTTTGCATGAATCTTGCCAGCCGGCGCGAAGGCTGGTGGCGCGGGGCTGCGCAGGCGAAAAAAAGCCGGCGCCTCGGGTTGAGACGCCGGCTTTTCGCGGGACAGCGTGGCGGGGCGGTGTCGCCGCTCAGAGGCCGCTCCGGGGTCATTTACGGGCTGCAGGGGCACGCGGCCCGGCGCTGAGGGTTTTACTGCGTGATACCCGGCACCGGCGGTAAGCCCTGGATCTGCATGCCCGGCTTGATGCCCTTCGACGAGAACCAGCCCTTGGGCATTTCCAGCGCGAACACGCCGTTGTGCGTCGGGCAGTGGTTGTTGGTGGTCTCGGCCTGCATCTCGTCGATGTCGGTTATCGTGCCGTCGGCGCGCATGAATGCGATCGACAGCGGGATCAGCGTGTTCTTCATCCAGAAGCAGTGGCCCGCGTTCTCGTTGAACACGAACAGCATCCCTTCGTTCGGCGCGAGCTTCGTGCGATACATCAAGCCCTGTTCGCGGTCCGCGTCGTTGGCGGCGACGGCCGCGTCGATCACGAACATGCCAGCGGTCAGCTTGACGCGCGGAAACTCGCTCGGCTGCTTGACGCCCGGCGGCATCTGCTGCGCCTGGACGGGAGCCGTGGTGACGACGAACGACAGCGCCGCGAG
This sequence comes from Paraburkholderia lebeckiae, assembly GCF_050436225.1. Classification (NCBI taxonomy): domain Bacteria; kingdom Pseudomonadati; phylum Pseudomonadota; class Betaproteobacteria; order Burkholderiales; family Burkholderiaceae; genus Paraburkholderia; species Paraburkholderia lebeckiae. The sequence continues at coordinate 348,296 of NZ_JBNDLU010000002.1, forward strand.
CGGCAGTGCTACGGCAATGGCGAAACGCGCCATCGACGAGCGCATGGAAAATCGCACGGCAAGACTCCTTGCTGAAATTGACTCGCGCATGTTACGCGAGCGCGTCAAAAACAAAAAGGCAGATCGCCTTGCGGTGATCTGCCTTACAACGCCGTAAGAACGGCAATGAAGCTAGTTCTTTACTGCGTTTTTACAAGCAACTTACTCCGAAGCTGCCGAAGCTGCAGCCGCTGCCTTCTTGTGCGACTTCTTGTGAGCGTGCTTGGTCGTCTTCTTTGCCGACGAAGCTGCTGCTGCCGGAGCTGCCGAAGCTGCTTCCGGTGCCGATGCTTGTGCGAATGCTGCCGTTGCGAAGAGGCCAGCGACCAGAGCGGCGATCAGTTTGTTCATTGTGTGAATCCTCAGCTTGAGTTAATTAACCAAATGACCCGGCATATGTAGAGTCATGTCGGTAAACGTGCCATCCACCTTTCGGTTGACAGCCGCATCGAACAAATTTTTCGACGCGTCTGATAGCGTTCGGACTTTCGTACTCGCCGCGCGAAAACGGCTTATGCAAAGGTCTTTAAGGCTGAATGCCGGATAGCTTCGGCGGCATCTGCGTCGGATAACGCGTGGAGTTGTACGGCGGTTGACGCGAATTGCGCGGAAATTTTGATCGTCATGACACGCGATCAAACCGCGTGGCGCAGGCTCGCGGCGAGCCCTCTTGTTTCACGCATTTCGGGCCTGCGTTTCACGCATTATTTTGCGAGCTGCTACAACGAGTTAGCTCGATTGTCACAGCCGTGAAACGTGTTTGGAGTGAGCACGTGCAGGCTGATTCGCGCGTGCGTGAGTTCGGCACGCGGTGTCGCGGCGATGAACGAACAATCGTCAAATAATGTTCAGGCGACGCCATCCCATGGCGCGTTCGCTCGCAACTCCGTGCTCTGTCCGGGTTGCAGTCCGAGTGAAAAAATGTCAAGCGCACCGATGCCGACGCGCACGAGACGCAGAGTCGGAAAACCCACAGCCGCTGTCATGCGACGCACCTGACGGTTCTTGCCTTCGGTGATCGACAGCTCGATCCATGTGGTCGGGATCGCGGCGCGATAACGGATCGGCGGCGTACGCGCCCACAGCGAGCTGGACGGCTCAACATAGGTCGCCTGACATGGGCGTGTCACGTAATCGCCGAGATCGACGCCGCGCGCGAGCTTTTTCAACGCGGCGTCGTCGAGCGCGCCTTCGACTTGCGCCCAATAGCGTTTGACGAGCTTGTGACGCGGCTCGGCGATGCGCGCCTGCAGCGCGCCGTCGTCGGTGAGCAGCAGCAGGCCTTCGCTATCGGAGTCGAGCCGGCCGGCCGGATAGACGCCGGGTAACTTGACCCAGTCGGCAAGCGACGTCCGCGTCTCGTGTGGCGAAAATTGACAGATGGTGCCGAACGGCTTGTTGAGGGCGAGAAGGCGCATAGGAGAGTGATACGGCAGAGCGATACGGCGCGATGATAATGCATGAACCGGGATGCAGATTCTTCTATCTTATAGAGGAGCGTGGCGCGTTCGAGAGGCCGTCTATGTTGGAAAACCCGGAGCGAGGGGCGGCCGCGCCGCGCGTGGGGCGTGGGCTAGAATAACGGCCAGGCCGCTCGCGGCGGTTCGGCATTGCGCGGCGAGGGCGTCTCTTTCGCAGTCTCCCATCAGCTTTTGCATAGCTTTCACTGGAGTCCGATCATGCCGTATCAGCACATCAAGGTTCCGACAGGTGGCGATAAGATCACCGTCAACGCCGACTTTTCGCTCAACGTTTCCGACGAACCGATCATCCCATACATCGAAGGCGACGGCACCGGTCTGGACATCACGCCGGTCATGCTCAAGGTCGTGGATGCGGCGGTCGAAAAGGCGTACGGCGGCAAGAAGAAAATCCACTGGATGGAAATCTACGCGGGCGAGAAGGCGACCCGGGTGTACGGCCCGGACGTATGGCTGCCGGACGAAACACTGCAGGCGGTCAAGGAATACATCGTGTCGATCAAGGGGCCGCTCACCACGCCAGTCGGGGGCGGCATCCGCTCGCTGAACGTCGCGTTGCGCCAGGAACTGGACCTCTATGTGTGCCTGCGCCCGGTGCGATATTTGAAGGGCGTGCCGTCGCCGGTGCGCGAGCCCGAGAAGACCAACATGGTGATCTTCCGCGAGAACTCGGAAGACATCTACGCGGGCATCGAATGGCCTGCTGAATCCGAACAGGCGAAGAAAATCATCAAGTTCTTGCGCGAAGAAATGGGCGTGAAGAAGATCCGCTTTCCGGATTCGTCGGGTATCGGCATCAAGCCGGTGTCGCGCGAAGGTACCGAGCGTCTGGTGCGCAAGGCGATCCAGTACGCTATCGACAATGAACGCCGCTCGGTCACGCTGGTGCACAAGGGCAACATCATGAAGTACACCGAAGGCGCGTTTCGCGACTACGGCTACGCGCTCGCGCAGAAGGAGTTCAACGCGGAACTGATCGACGGCGGTCCCTGGATGAAAGTCAGTAATCCGAAGACCGGCGGCGATGTCGTCGTGAAGGACGTGATTGCCGACGCGTTCCTGCAGCAGATCCTGCTGCGGCCGGCCGAATACGACGTGATCGCCACGCTGAACCTGAACGGCGACTACATCTCGGATGCGCTCGCCGCGCAGGTCGGCGGAATCGGAATCGCGCCGGGCGCGAACCTGTCGGATTCGGTTGCGATGTTCGAAGCGACGCACGGCACGGCGCCGAAATACGCGGGCAAGGATTACGTGAATCCCGGCTCGGAAATCCTGTCAGCGGAAATGATGTTGCGCCACCTGGGCTGGTTCGAGGCGGCGGATCTGATAATCAGCTCGATGGAAAAATCGATCCTGCAAAAGCGCGTTACTTATGATTTTGCCCGCCTGATGGAAGGCGCGACTCAGGTGTCGTGCTCGGCATTTGGGCAAGTGATGATCGAAAATATGTAATTGCCGCGCCGGGATTATCCGGTTTGCATAAAAACCCGGCGCCAGCAAACGGCCGGGGTATTTTTTTACCCGAAATTTTCGCGCGGTTTTCAAGCCGGATAATCCGTTGCAATAGAAAGCTGCCGCAAAAAAGAAACCCGGCGCGGAGCCGGGTTTCAAAAAGGACGGGTGTCGAAACGCTTCAGACTGGCGCCTGAATGTTCGATGCCTGTTTGCCTTTCGGGCCTTGCACGACTTCGAAGGTGACCTTCTGGCCTTCCTTCAGCGTCTTGAAGCCATTCATCTGGATGGCCGAGAAGTGTGCAAACAGATCCTCGCCGCCCTCGTCAGGCGTGATGAATCCGAAACCCTTTGCGTCGTTAAACCATTTGACCGTACCAGTTGCCATTCCAACTTCCCCTGTAACTCATGTCACTACCACGAGCCCTCGAAAAGCCACGACCACGCGAGGCGGTCGTTCCCTCCTCACAAGCTCACCATCGGCATTTTTTCGAAATTATGGCTTAGTGAAAAAAGTGCCAGCTTAATTGTTGGGGCTCTTTATTCGAGTGTCAAGAAAATTTTGAGACATCGTTGTCGCGTTGCAAACAGGCCGCTTTCCAGGGTTTTTACCGCTTCCGTATGTGCGGTGGCGCAAGCGGCGTGGCTTGAAAAGTCGCATAATCGACTCACTTGCTGACTGTGCCCGCAGCGCCGACGCCCAGCGCGGCGAGCGCTCGAAGCCAGTACCGGCAGGTTGTGCGATACTCGATCCGACCGCGGTGCAGCACGCGCCGCGCATGACAGGATCGGGGCCGGCACCGCAATCGGCTCGTCGAAAGCGCGCAGGCCAGGCCGAACATGACAGCATCGTGACGGCCGGGCGGCAGCGAACGGGCTCATCGGCCGGGCGGCCGGGTTTCGACAGGATTGCGGGCCTGTCCTAGTTGTTTAGAATGGGTGTATGGCGATTATCCCGGACAAGCAGGACGGCACCGTACTGGAGCGGCAGGAGCAGAAACTCAAGCCGCCGTCCATGTACAAGGTGGTGCTGCTGAATGACGACTTCACGCCGATGGAATTTGTCGTGATGATCGTGCAGGAATATTTCAATAAGGATCGTGAAACCGCAACGCAGGTCATGTTGAAGGTGCATCGCGAGGGCAGGGGAGTTTGTGGGGTCTATACGCGGGACATCGCGTCGACCAAAGTCGAGCAAGTCGTTACCCACGCACGGCAGGCCGGGCATCCGCTGCAGTGTGTGATGGAGGAAGCATGATTGCCCAGGAACTGGAAGTCAGCCTGCATATGGCGTTCATGGAAGCGCGCCAGGCAAGGCACGAGTTCATAACGGTCGAACATCTTTTGCTCGCGCTGTTGGATAACCCGACGGCGGCAGAGGTACTTCGCGCATGCGCGGCCAATATCGAGGATCTGCGCCAGAACCTGCGCAACTTCATTCATGACAACACGCCGACCGTGCCGGGCACGGACGACGTCGACACGCAGCCCACGCTCGGATTCCAGCGTGTGATCCAGCGCGCGATCATGCATGTGCAGTCCACCTCGAACGGCAAGAAGGAAGTGACCGGCGCAAACGTGCTGGTCGCGATCTTCGGCGAGAAGGACTCGCATGCGGTGTACTACCTGCAGCAGCAGGGCGTCACGCGTCTGGACGTGGTCAATTTCATCTCGCACGGCATCGCCAAGACGAGCAGCTCGGACGCCGCGAAGGCGAGCGACGCGAATGCCGAGTCCGACGAAGCCGCCGCGCAGAAGGAAACGCCGCTTGCCCAGTTCACGCAGAACCTGAACCAGATGGCGAAGGACGGTCGCATCGATCCGCTGATCGGACGTGAGTCGGAAGTCGAGCGTGTGGTGCAGGTGCTGTGCCGCCGCCGCAAGAACAATCCGCTGCTGGTCGGCGAGGCCGGTGTCGGCAAGACCGCGATCGCCGAAGGGCTCGCATGGCGCATCACGCGCGGCGAAGTGCCGGATATTCTCGCTGATGCCCAAGTGTATTCGCTCGACATGGGCGCGCTGCTCGCGGGCACCAAGTATCGCGGCGACTTCGAGCAGCGTCTGAAGACGGTGCTGAAGGAACTGAAGGAGCGTCCGCACGCCATTCTGTTCATCGACGAAATCCATACGCTGATCGGCGCGGGCGCCGCGTCGGGCGGTACGCTGGATGCGTCGAACCTGCTGAAGCCGGCGCTCTCGTCGGGCACGCTGAAGTGCATCGGCGCCACCACCTTCACCGAATATCGCGGCATCTTCGAAAAGGACGCGGCGCTGTCGCGTCGTTTCCAGAAGGTCGACGTGACCGAGCCGACCGTCGAGCAGACGGTCGCGATCCTGCGTGGCCTGAAGTCGCGTTTCGAAGAGCACCACGGCGTCAAGTACTCGTCGGGTGCGCTGTCGGCGGCGGCCGAGCTGTCGGCACGCTTCATTACGGACCGTCATTTGCCGGACAAGGCGATCGACGTGATCGACGAAGCGGGCGCGGCGCAGCGCATTCTGCCGAAGTCGAAGCAGAAGAAGACGATCGGCAAGAACGAGATCGAGGAAATCATCTCGAAGATCGCGCGCGTGCCGGCGCAAAGCGTGTCGCAGGACGATCGCAGCAAGCTGCAGACGCTCGACCGCGATCTGAAGAGCGTCGTGTTTGGCCAGGATCCGGCGATCGACGCGCTGTCGGCCGCGATCAAGATGGCGCGCGCGGGCCTCGGCAAGCTCGACAAGCCGATCGGCGCATTCCTGTTCTCGGGTCCGACCGGCGTCGGCAAGACCGAGGTCGCGAAGCAGCTTGCGTTCACGCTCGGCATCGAGCTGATCCGCTTCGACATGTCGGAGTACATGGAGCGTCATGCGGTGAGCCGGCTGATCGGCGCGCCGCCGGGCTACGTCGGTTTCGACCAGGGCGGCCTGCTGACCGAGGCGATCACGAAGAAGCCGCATTGCGTGCTGCTGCTCGACGAAATCGAAAAGGCGCATCCGGACATTTTCAACGTGCTGCTGCAGGTGATGGACCACGGCACGCTGACGGACAACAACGGCCGCAAGGCGGACTTCCGCAACGTCATCATCATCATGACGACGAACGCGGGCGCCGAGGCGATGGGCAAGTCGGTGATCGGCTTCACGAACCGCCGCGAGGCGGGCGACGAAATGGTCGACATCAAGCGCATGTTCACGCCTGAGTTCCGCAACCGTCTGGACGCGACGATCAGCTTCCGTTCGCTCGATGAGGAAATCATCATGCGCGTGGTCGACAAGTTCCTGATGCAACTGGAAGATCAGCTGCATGAGAAGAAGGTCGATGCGCTGTTCACCGATGCGCTGCGCAAGCATCTGGCGAAGCACGGTTTCGATCCGCTGATGGGCGCGCGGCCAATGCAGCGTCTGATCCAGGACACGATCCGTCGCGCGCTCGCCGACGAGCTGCTGTTCGGCAAGCTGATGAACGGCGGCCGCGTGACGGTCGACGTCGATGCCGACGACAAGGTGCAGTTGACCTTCGACGAGCATCCGGCGCCGCGCAATCCGAATCCGGAGGCGGTGGAAGTCGAGTGATGTCAGTCAGGCCAGCGTTGGGTTAAGCTGGCCGGACACCAAAGGCAGAACGGCGCGGGTTTTATCCCGCGCCGTTTTTTTATGCCCTGGTTTTTTCTCACGGCGTGCGCTGAAGGCGCCAGCCGCCGCGTCGCAGCAATCGATCAACGCTTGCCGGTGCTACCAAACCCGCCCGCGCCGCGCACGCTTTCCTCGAAGTCATCGACGATATTGAACCCAGCCTGCACGACGGGCACGATCACAAGTTGCGCGAGGCGTTCCATCGGATTCAGCACGAATGTCGTCTCGCCGCGATTCCACGTCGAAATCATCAGTTGGCCCTGGTAATCGGAATCGATCACGCCGACCAGATTGCCGAGCACGATCCCATGCTTATGGCCGAGACCCGAGCGCGGCAGAATCAGCGCCGCATAACCGGGGTCGCCGACGTGGATCGCGAGTCCGGTCGGCACCAGCGCGGTTTCGCCGGGTTTCAGCGTCAGCGGTTCGTCGAGGCAGGCGCGCAGATCGAGGCCGGCGCTACCGGTCGTCGCGTAAGCGGGGAGCTGTTCGCGCATGCGCTGATCGAGAATCTTCAGGTCGAGTTTCATTCAGGTTCGATAGTTGGAGTTGAGATTGGTGAAGGGGACGCGTCTGACTGGCAACGCCTTTGCGATCAAGCCGCCTGGTTCGAGCCGAGCTGAAACGCGTCGGCGAGCAGTTCGTAGGAGCGCAAGCGCGCACGATAGCTGCCGGCGACGGTCAGCACCATGAGCTCGTCGGCCTGGAACTGCTGCTGTAAATCCGTGAGCCGTTCGGTCACGCGCTCAGGCGTGCCGATGATGCTGCGCGGCTTTTCGCGGTCGATCACGAGCTGTTCGCGCTCGCCATATTCTTGCGCGATGCCTTGCTCGATCGACGGTACCGGTTCGTTCAGACCATGCGCCATCTGCACGCGACGCAGATCGACGGCTTTTTCGAGGTCCGCGGCTTCCTGCTCGGTATCTGCGCAGATCACGAAGACCGCGGCCGCGAGATACGGCTGCGATGCCTCGTTGCCAGGCTTGAAACGCTCGCGATACGCAAGCGCGACCTGCCTGCCGAAATGCGCGTTGATGAAATGCGCAAACGAGAAGCGGATGCCGAGCTGCGCCGCGAGCAGACCGCCGAATTCGCTCGACCCGAGCATCCACAGCTGCGGGCGCGTATCGATCTGCGGCTGCAGCAGCACGCCCTGCGCGAGATGATCGTCGGGCAGCGCGCCGTGCATGAGGCCGAGCAACTCGGCGACCTGCTGCGGAAAAAGCTCGCCGCGATTGTAAGCGCCGGCGGCGACCGCCTGCGCGGTGCGCATGTCGCCGCCCGGCGCGCGTCCGACGCCGAGATCGACGCGATTCGGAAACAGCGCCTCGAGCATCATGAACTGCTCGGCGACCTTGAACGGGCTGTAGTACGGCAGCATGATGCCGCCCGAGCCGATGCGAATGCGTTTGGTCACGCTGCCGAGGCGCGCCAGCATCACTTCAGGGCAGGGATTCGACACGCCGCGCAGGCCGTGGTGCTCGGCGCACCAGTAGCGCGTGTAGCCGAGGTCGTCGGCGAGCTGCGCGAGTTCGACGGTCGCGGCGATCGCGTCCGCCACCGAATGGCCGGCGATCACCGGTGTTTGATCGAGCACGGAGAGTAGCGTCATGGCGGTAGTGCTCCAGATGATTCCGGTCGGCTATGCGAGCGAGACGGCGGGGGCATCCAGGCCCGTCGCCGTCCGCTCGCTCAGCGAACCCGATCGTGGACGGGCGGCAGACGCTTGGCGATTTCCGCGATCAGTGCGCGCGCGAGCGTCTGCTTGTCGGCGCGTGGCAGCTTCGTTGCGCCGCCTGCTTCGAACAGAATCACTTCGTTGTCGTCGAGCCCGAACGTTTCCGGCCCCAGATTGCCGATCAGCAGCGGCACGTTCTTGCGCGCGCGTTTTTCCTCGCCGTGGACTTCGAGGTTGTCGCTCTCCGCGGCGAAGCCGACCGTGAACGGCGGCTTTGGCAGCCCGGCGACCGCGGCAAGGATGTCTGGATTCTCGACGAATGAAAAGCTCGGCAGCGCGTGCTCCGCGGTCTTCTTGATCTTCTGATCGCTGACTTGGTCGACACGCCAGTCGGCCACCGCCGCGACGCCGATGAAAATGTCCGCCTCCGCGACCGCGCGCATCACCGCATCGTGCATCTGCTGCGCGGTCTGCACGTCCTCGCGCAAGACGCCCCACGGCGTTTCCAGCGCGACCGGACCGGCCACCAGATGCACGTCGGCGCCGGCCTGCTGCGCGGCGCGCGCGAGCGCGAAGCCCATCTTGCCGCTCGAACGATTGGTGATGCCGCGCACCGGGTCGAGCGGTTCGAAGGTCGGCCCGGCGGTCAGCAGCACGCGCCGGCCGGACAGGATCTTCGGCGCGAAGAACGACGCGACCGCCTCGTAGGTCGCGGCCGCTTCGAGCATGCGCCCATCGCCGATTTCGCCGCAGGCCTGCGGGCCCGAATCGGGGCCGAGCACCTCGACGCCGTCCGCGCGCAGTTGCGCGACGTTGCGTTGCGTGGCCGGGTTCTGCCACATCTGCCGGTTCATCGCCGGCACGACGAGCAGCGGGCAGTCGCGTGCGATGCACAGCGTCGACAGCAGATCGTCGGCCATGCCGTGCGCGAGCTTGGCGAGGAAGTCGGTCGACGCCGGCGCGATCATGATCGCATCGGCTTCGCGCGATAGATCGATGTGCGCCATGTTGTTCGGCATGCGACCGTCCCACTGGCTCGTGTAGACCGGCCGGCCCGACAGCGCCTGCATCGTGACGGGGGTGATGAACTGGGTGGCCGCTTCGGTCATGACGACCTGCACGGTCGCGCCTGCCTTGGTCAGCAGACGCGTGAGTTCGGCGATCTTGTAGCAGGCGATGCCGCCCGTCATGCCGAGGACGAGGTGTTTGCCTGCGAGTTCTGCGGTTGCCAACGAAAGCCTCCGACAAAGCGTGATCGCGCGGCGGCGCGAGGGCGTTGCCCGTCGTCGCCGCGCGCTTCAAACCGGACCTGAGGCACGGCTCGCGCAGCCGCGACCGTGCATCACCTCGGCGAAGTTAGCGTGTGCCGCGTACCCGCCGCAGCTCGTCGATCACGAGCAGGATCGCGCCGATCGTGATCGCGCTGTCGGCGAGATTGAACGCCGGCCAGTGCCAGCCGCCCACGTGGAAATCGAGGAAGTCGATCACGTGGCCGTACGCGAGCCGGTCGATCACATTGCCGAGCGCGCCGCCGAGAATCAGCGCGAGCGCCGTGCAGAACATTTTCTGCCCGCTATGCCGCTTGAGCAGATAGCAGATCACGAGCGCCGCGACCACGCCGAGCGCGGTGAATGCCCAGCGCTGCCAGCCGCCCGCCATCGCGAGGAAGCTGAACGCGGCGCCGCGGTTGAACACGAGAATCAGGTTGAAGAACGGCGTGACCTCGTGCGGCACACCGTAGGCGAACACCTTGCGCACGGCGATTTTCGTCAGCTGGTCGAACAGAATGACGATCAGCGCGACGCCGAGCCAAGGTGCGAGCGAACTGCTTCCGGTGGACGTCTTCGACATGGTTCTCGCCATTATGCCGCGCTCCTCGTTTCGCCACTGCCGAACAGATTGCTGAAGCAGCGGCCGCACAGCGACGGATGCTCGGCGTTCGCGCCGACGTCCGCGCGATAGTGCCAGCAGCGCTCGCACTTCAGGTACGTCGACGCGATTACTTCGACGCCTTCATCGGCTTCGCTGTCGACCTTGACGACGTTGGCCGCCGACGTGATCAGCACGAACTTCAGGTCGTCGCCGAGGCTCGCGAGTGCGTCGTAACGCGCACCGCTCGCGCGGATTTCGACTTCCGCCTGCAGCGACGAGCCGATCAGGTTCGCGACCCGCGCCTCTTCGAGCGCCTTGGTCACGTCGCCGCGCACCGCGCGCAGCAGCGTCCACTTGTCGAGCAGCGCGCCCGCGTCCGGCATGGCCGGGTACGAGTGGTACGTCTCGGTGAAGATCGTCTCGCCATTGGGCTGGAATACCTTCCACGCTTCTTCTGCGGTGAACGACAGGAACGGGGCCATCACGCGCAGCAGCCCGTGAGCGATGTGGTAGAGCGCGGTCTGCGCCGAGCGGCGGGCGACCGAATCCGCCGCGCTCGTGTAGAGGCGGTCCTTCAGCACGTCGAGGTAGAAGCCGCCCAGGTCTTCCGAGCAGAACGTCTGCAACTTGGCGACGACCGGGTGGAACTCGTACCTCTCGTAGTGCGCGAGGAGGTCGTTCTGCAGATTCGCCGACAGCGCCACCGCGTAACGGTCGATCTCGAGCCAGTCTTCGACCGGGCGCGCGTGCTGCGCGAAGTCGAAGTCCGACAGGTTCGCGAGCAGGAAACGCAGCGTGTTGCGGATACGGCGATAGCCTTCCGTGACGCGCTTCAGGATTTCCTCGGAGATCGCGAGCTCACCCGAGTAGTCGGTCGACGCGATCCACAGGCGGATGATTTCCGCGCCGAGGCGGTTTGCGACTTCATGCGGATCGATGCCGTTGCCGAGCGACTTGCTCATCTTGCGGCCTTCGCCGTCGACGGTGAAGCCGTGCGTGAGCAGGGCGTTGTAGGGCGGCCGGCCGTCGAGCATCGACGCGGTCAACAGCGACGAATGGAACCAGCCGCGATGCTGGTCCGAGCCTTCGAGGTACAGGTCGGCCGGGAACTGCAGCTCGTCCTTGTGCGAGCCGCGCAGCACGTGCCAGTGCGTGGTGCCTGAATCGAACCACACGTCGAGCGTGTCGCGGTTCTTTTCGTACAGGTTGGCGTCCTCGCCGATCAGCTCTCGCGGATCGAGCGTCTGCCATGCCTCGATGCCTTCCTTCTCGACGCGCTGCGCGACCTGTTCGAGCAACTCCAGCGTGCGCGGATGCAGCTCGCCAGTTTCCTTGTGCACGAAGAACGCCATCGGCACGCCCCACTGGCGCTGCCGCGACAGCGTCCAGTCCGGGCGGTTCGCGATCATGCTGAAGAGGCGCTGCTTGCCCCACGACGGATAGAACGCCGTGTTCTCGATGCCTTCGAGTGCGGTCTCGCGCAGCGTCTTGTCGCCGTCGTTCGGTTTCACGTCCATGCCGGCGAACCACTGCGAAGTGGCGCGGTAGATGATCGGCGTCTTGTGGCGCCAGCAGTGCATGTAGCTGTGCGTGTACTTTTCGGTGCGCAGCAGCGAGCGGGCGCCTTGCAGCGCCTCGACGATCTGCGGATTGGCCGCCCAGATCGACAGGCCGCCGAACAGCGCGAGCGACTCGATGTAGCGGCCGTCGCCCATCACCGGGTTGATGATGTCCGAGTCAGCCATGCCGTGCGCCTTGCACGACACGAAGTCTTCCACGCCGTACGCCGGCGACGAGTGCACGATGCCGGTGCCGGTTTCGGTCGTCACGTAGTCGCCGAGGTAGACCGGCGCGGTGCGCTTGTAGCCCGGATGCGCGGACGCGAGCGGGTGGTTGAAGCGCAGGTTCACGAGCTTTTCGCCCGGCGTCGTCGCGACGACCGTGCCTTCGAGACCGTACAGCTTCAGGCACGCCTCGACGCGTTCCTCGGCGAGGATCAGCAGGCCGCGCGGCGTGTCGACGAGCGCGTAGACGATTTCCGGATGAAGGTTCAGCGCCTGGTTGGCGGGGATGGTCCACGGCGTGGTGGTCCAGATCACGATACCGCCTTCGTTGCGCGGCAGCGCGGCGAGGCCGAACGCCTGCGCGGTCTTCTCTGGTTCGGCGAAGCCGAACAGCACGTCGATGGTCGGGTCGGTCTTGTCCTTGTACTCGACTTCCGCTTCGGCGAGCGCCGAGCCGCAGTCGAAACACCAGTTGACCGGCTTCAGGCCGCGGAATACGTAGCCTTTTTCCATGATTTTCGCGAGCGCGCGGATTTCGCCGGCTTCATTCGCGAAGTTCATCGTCTTGTACGGATTGTCCCAGTCGCCGAGCACGCCCAGACGGCGGAAGCCGGCCTTCTGCTTCTCGATCTGCTCGGTCGCGTAGGCGCGCGCCTTCTGCATCACTTCGGCCGCCGGCAGCGACTTGCCGAATTGCTTTTCGATCTGGATTTCGATCGGCATGCCGTGACAGTCCCAGCCCGGCACGTAGACCGCGTCGAAGCCCGCCAGATTGCGCGCCTTGACGATCATGTCCTTCAGGATCTTGTTCACCGCGTGACCGAGGTGAATGTCGCCGTTTGCATACGGCGGGCCATCGTGCAGGATGAACTTCGTGCGGCCCCTGGAGGCGGCGCGGATCTTGTCGTACACCCTGCGTTCCTGCCAGTCCTTGACCCATTGCGGCTCGCGCTTGGGCAGGTCGCCGCGCATAGGGAACGGCGTGTCGAGCAGGTTGACCGGGTAGCGGGACTGCGGTTTCGAATCGGCTTTCTTGTTGCTCATGATGTGGGTGGCGGTGAATTCGTTTCTATGCGTAGCAGCGCGCGGATTGCGCGCTGCGCGAGGAGCGTGGGGCGCGCCCGGCAGGCGGCTCCGCGTGAAACCCGGACGCCCTTCGATGCGCGCGGCGACGGTTCGTGCGGCGCGCCGCGCCGGCCCGAACCGCGGCGGTTATCTAATTCGGTCGGTGGCCGCGGTGGCGAAACCGGTGGAACGGCTGCCCGGCGTGCCGGCGCCGACCGCAGCGAACCATGCGCGCGCATTGGCGACGTCCCGCGCGATCGCGGCGGTCAGCGTTTCGAGGTCGACGAACTTCTCCTCGTCGCGCAGCTTCTTCAGAAATTCGACGCGCACGAGTTTGCCATACGCGTCGCCGTGCCAATCGAGCAGGTGCACTTCGAGCAGCACACGGCCGGAATCGTCGACGGTGGGGCGCAGGCCGAGGCTCGCGACGCCCGGCAGCGGTTGCTCGGCGATGCCGTGCACCTGTACGACGAAGATGCCGGCCAGTGCCGGACGCTTGTGCGCGATCGGCAGATTGAGCGTCGGAAAGCCGAGATCGCGGCCGAGCTTCATGCCATGGGTGACGTGGCCGCTGATCAGATAGTCGCGGCCGAGCGCTGCGCGCGCCGAGTCGAGGTCGCCCGCGACCAGCGCCGCGCGCACGCCCGAGCTCGAGATGCGCGCGCCCGACGGATCGGCGACCGTCGCCATCTGTTCGACTTCGAAGCCGTACTGCTTGCCGGCCGTCTGCAGCGACGCGAAATCGCCGGCGCGCTTCGCGCCGTAGCGGAAGTCGTCGCCGATCATGATCCAGCGCGCGTGCAGGCCGTTGACGATGATCCGCTCGACGAACGCATCTGGCGACTGGCTCGCGAACGTGTGATTGAAGTGCTCGACGACGATCCGGTCGACCCCGTTGGTGCGCAGCGCCTCGAGCTTGTCGCGCAGCATCGCGATGCGCGGCGGCGCGCCGGCCGGGTTGAAGAACTCGCGCGGGTGCGGCTCGAAGGTCATTACGCAGACGGGCAGGCCACGCGCGTTTGCGGCCGCTCGTACGTGCGCGAGCAGAGCCTGGTGGCCGCGGTGGACACCGTCGAAGTTGCCGATGGTCAGCGCGCACGGCGCACGGCTCTCGGCATTGGGAAGACCGCGGAAGACTCTCACGATAGCGGGTTGCAGGCGTTGCTGCGATTGCAATAGGGGCGCGGGCGGGTTGCCGCAAAACAATCGATTATAAACGCTTGGCGCAATAGACGGCTGCGCGGTCGCGGTCGAGCGATTGCCGAATGATAAAATCCGCGCATGAAAAAACTCGTCATCCTGATTTCCGGGCGGGGGAGCAACATGGAAGCCATCGTGCGCGCCTGCGCGAGCGAGGGCTGGCCGGCGCGGATCGCCGCCGTGATTGCCAACCGTCCTGATGCAGCGGGGCTCGCGTTCGCGGCGTCGCATGGCATCGCCACGGCGGTGGTCGACCACCGCCAGTATCTGGATCGCGACAGCTTCGACGCGGCACTCGCCGAGCAGATCGACACCATCGCGCCGGACCTCGTCGTGCTCGCGGGCTTCATGCGGGTGCTGAGCGAGCGCTTCGTCGACCATTACGCCGGGCGCATGCTGAACGTGCATCCGTCGCTGCTGCCGAGCTTTCCGGGCCTGAAGACTCACCAGCAGGCGCTCGACGCCGGCGTGCGGTTCCACGGCGCGTCGGTGCATTTTGTCACATCAAAGCTGGATCACGGGCCGATCGTCCTGCAGTCGGCGGTGCCTGTCGAGGCGGGCGATACCGCACAGACGCTCGCCACACGCGTGCTCGCGACCGAGCACATCATTTATCCACGCGCGGTGCGCTGGTTCGTCGAAGGGCGTCTCGCTCTGGACGGCTCGCGCGTCACGCTTACGCCGTCGGAGCCGCAATGGCTCTTTGCCGGTCACACCGCCGGAGAGGGCGCATGAGATTGCATGGTTTCCTGATTGGACAAACTGAAACGCTGCTGGCCGAAGTGCTGCGGCTGAACGGCCCCGCCGACGCCACCACGAGCCGCTTCTTTCGCGCGCATCCCAAGCTCGGGCACGCCGAGCGCGGCGTGATCGCCGAGGCGGTGTTTGCCGTGCTGCGCCGCCGGATGGAGTTCGCGCATCTGGCCGAAAGCGGCACTGGCAGCCCCGCGCGCCGCATGGCGCTGCTGGGCCTGATGCAGACTGCCGGACGCTCGGCGCTCAAGCCGTTCGTCACCGAGGCCGAGGCAACGTGGCTCGAACATGTGTCGAAGATCGACCCGGAAAGCTTGCCGCTGCGGATTCGCCTGAACCTGCCCGACTGGATCAGCCAGGCGCTCAGCTCGCGCTTCGAGGCCGCCGAGTTCGCGCAGCTGGCCGCCGCGCTGAACTACCCGGCGCCGCTCGATCTGCGCGCGAACCCGATCAAGGCGAGCCGCGACGACGTGCTGGGTGCGCTGTCGAAGGCGGGCATCGAGGCGGGCGCGACGCCGTTCGCACCGTTCGGGGTGCGCGTGGTCGGCAAGCCGGCGCTCACCAAGCTCGACGCATTCCAGCAGGGCTGGCTCGAAGTGCAGGACGAGGGCAGCCAGCTGCTGTGCTCGCTGGTCGCGCCTCGGCGCGGCGAGATGATCGTCGATTTCTGTGCGGGCGCGGGCGGCAAGACGCTGGCGCTCGGCGCGGCAATGCGCTCGACCGGCCGGCTCTACGCGTTCGATATCTCCGAGCGGCGTCTCGCGAAGCTGAAGCCGCGTCTCGCGCGCAGCGGCCTGTCGAACGTGAACCCGGTGCTGATCGACAGCGAACACGACGCGAAGATCAAGCGTCTGGCTGGCAAGATCGACCGCGTCCTCGTCGATGCACCGTGCAGCGGCCTCGGCACGCTGCGCCGCAATCCGGACCTGAAGTGGCGCCAGTCGCCGGAATCGATCGCCGAACTGGCGCCGAAGCAGACGTCGATTCTCACGAGCGCGGCGCGTCTCGTGAAGAAGGGAGGGCGGCTCGTCTATGCTACGTGCTCGATTCTCGAAGCGGAAAACGAGGTGGTCGTGCAGCAGTTCCTCGCCGCTCACCCTGATTTCGCGCTGGTGCCCGTGCGCGACGTGCTCGCCGAGCAGCGCATCGAACTGGAGATGGGCGACTACCTGTCGCTGTGGCCGCACCGCCACGCGACCGACGGCTTTTTCGCCGCCGTGCTCGAGCGCCAGAGCTAGGCAACCGGCTGCAGGCAGGCACGCGCGGAATGGCGGATGAATCCGCGCGTGCCTGCCATTTTGGCGACATCCATGGATACGACCTTACCCCACACGTTCAGCGACATCGCGCGCGACTGCGGTCAGCCGGTGATGCTGTGGCAGGTCGCGATCCTGCTTGCGACGCTGCTCGTCGCGTGGCTGCTCGCGCGGACGCTGTGCCGCCGCATCAAGCGGCCGCAGTCGCCGCGCTACGAGAGCCTGCGTTTCGGCATGGAAAGCCTCGACCGGGCGGCTTTTCCGCTGATCGGCGCGGCACTGGTGTGGCTCGCGCGGGCGATCGCCGGCCAGTTCATGGACACCGCGCTGCTCGATCTGGCGCTGGTGCCGCTCGCCGGCATCGGGCTGATCTACATCGTGTTCTTCTTCGCGCGGCGAGTGTTCAACCGCGAAGGTGGCGAGCATCCGTGGCTGTTTCTCGTCGAGAAGATCGTGTCGGTAGTCGTGTGGATCGGCATGGTACTCACGCTGTTGGGCATTCAGAACGCCGTGGGCGCGTGGATGGACAGCGTGAGCTTCCGCGTAGGTAATGCGCATATGACGCTGCTGTCGCTAATCACGGGACTGTTGTGGGTCGGCGTCACGATGATCGTCGCGATGTGGCTCGGCTCGTCGTTCGAAGATCGCCTGATGCGCTCGAAGACGCTCGACGCGAATCTGAAGGTCGTGGTCGCGCGCGTCGGCCGAGCGGCCTTCGTGCTGGCGGCGATCCTGATCAGCCTGTCGATCGTCGGCATCGACATCACGGTGTTCGGCGGCGCGCTCGGCGTCGGGCTCGGCTTCGGCATGCAGAAGATCGCGACAACTATGTATCGGGCTTCATCATCCTTCTGGACCGCTCGTTGCGGATCGGCGACACGATCAACGTGAGCGGCCTGCAGGGCCGCGTTACGCAGATCCGCACACGCTATACCGTGGTGCGCGGACTCGACCGCATCGAGACGCTGATTCCGAACGAAAAGCTGATCACCGACGTCGTGTAGAACCAGTCGTCGTATCTGACCCGCGGCTATGCGAGGGCGGCCGTGCAGATCGCCTACACATCCGGCGTAGAGTCGGCGATGACGCTGCTCGCCCCGGCCGCCGCCGACGTGCCGCGGGTGCTGCGCGAACCGTCGCCGACGCCATTTCTGGTCGGCTTTGGCCCGGACGGCATCAATCTCGAGTTGGGTTTCTGGATCGAAGATGCGGCCAGCGGCACGCGCGGCGTGCTCTCGACCGTCGACCGGAATATCTGGCGTCTCTTTTCCGAGCACGGCATCACTATTGCGGTCCCGCAACGCGAGGTGCACATCGTCGGTCGGGCAAGCGGCGCAACGCCGCACCCGGTGGCGATGACCGATCCGGTTTCCGACACCACGTCCGATCCGGCGCTCAGGCCCGCGGACTATGCCGCAAACGAAGGCCGTTAAGCCCCGTTAAGCCCCGTTTCGCGCCGCGGCGAGGCATGCGCCAGTGCCCAGGCAATCGCTATCGACTTGATGGCGCACAAAAAAATCCCTATTTGTTACAAACACTTGGAACCCTTCAAGTAGAATATCGTCCTATCCCGCTGTATGCTTTCACTTTCATGACACACGCGCCGCGTGTGCTTCGTATCTCTCGTTCTGCAGGTAACTTACCTTGTTGAATTCTTTGCTCGATTTCCTTGCCCACGGGCTGCTGCATTTCTCGTGGTGGCAACTCGTCGTGTACACGCTGATCGCGACGCACATCACGATTATCGGTGTGACCGTCTATCTGCATCGCTGCCAGGCGCATCGCGCGCTGGATCTGCACCCGATCGCCAGTCATTTTTTCCGCTTCTGGCTGTGGATGACCACCGGCATGCTGACTGGCCAGTGGGCCGCAATTCACCGCAAGCACCACGCGAAGTGCGAGACCGAAGAGGATCCGCACAGCCCGCAGACGCGCGGCATCTGGAAGGTGCTGCTCGAAGGCGCCGAGCTCTATCGCACCGAAGCGAAAAACGAAGAAACGATGCGCAAGTTCAGTCACGGAACGCCGAACGACTGGATGGAGCGCAACGTCTACACGAAATACCCGATTCTTGGCGTGAGCCTCATGATGGTGATCAACGTCGGGCTGTTCGGCGTCGTCGGCCTGACCATCTGGGCCGTGCAGATGGTGTGGATCCCTTTCTGGGCCGCGGGCGTGGTCAACGGCCTCGCGCACTTCTGGGGCTATCGCAACTTCAATTCGTCGGATGCGAGCACCAACATTTTGCCGTGGGGCATCATCATCGGCGGCGAGGAGCTGCATAACAATCACCACACGTACGCGACGTCGGCGAAGCTGTCGAACAAGTGGTACGAGTTCGACATTGGCTGGATGTACATCCGCATCATGCAGGCGTTTCGTCTGGCCAAGGTTAAGAAGGTCGCGCCGACGCCGCGCCTGACCACCGGCAAGCTCGTGCTCGATCAGGACACGTTGCAGGCCGTGCTCGCGAACCGCTACGAAGTGATGGCACGTTACGCGAAGGCGATCAAGCGCGCATACCGCCAGGAGCTCGCGCATCTGAAGGAAGTCGGCGCGCGCGAAAAGTATCAGGTGATGCGTGGTGCGCGTAGCTGGTTCCACAAGGAAGAGGCGGGCCTGAACGAGCCGCAAAAGCTCCAGCTGCCGCAGATTTTCGCGAACAGCCAGAAGCTGAAGACCTACATCGACATGCGCAACGAACTGGCGGCGATGTGGGAGCGCTCCAACGCGTCGCGCGAGCAATTGCTGGTGCAATTGCAGGACTGGTGCCATCGCGCAGAGCAGAGCGGTATCAAGGCGCTGCAAGACTTCGCGATGCGACTGCGTCGCTATGCCTGAAATCCATTAAAATTTCAGAACGTCACAAAACCCCGCGTTGGCGGGGTTTTGCGTTTTTGGGCCGTGGAAAAGCATCGCGTGTGTGTAGCGCGAGCGGCAAGCCGCGGCGGCCAGGTGAGGGCAGAGACATGATGGAGCAGCAGGCGATCAAGACCGTCGAATACGATCGACCTCAGGCGCAGGGCACGGCCTGCGGGATCGGGCAGGCGTGGGCGAAGGTGCCCGGGACGCCGTCGGTCGAAGAGAAACGGGCGCTGAAGGCGCGCATTCGCGAGTTACTCAAGCGCGAGAAAGCGGTGCTGGTCGCGCATTATTATGTCGACGCTGAATTGCAGGAGCTCGCCGACGAAACCGGCGGCTGCGTGGCCGATTCGCTGGAAATGGCGCGCTTCGGGCGCGATCACGAGGCGCAGACGTTGGTGGTCGCGGGCGTGCGCTTCATGGGCGAGACCGCAAAAATTCTCAGTCCAGACAAGCGCATTCTGATGCCGGATCTGGATGCGACCTGTTCGCTCGACCTCGGCTGTCCGGTCGACGAGTTCTCGGCGTTCTGCGACACGCACCCGGATCGCACGGTGGTCGTGTACGCGAACACGAGCGCGGCCGTGAAGGCGCGCGCGGACTGGATGGTGACGTCGTCGATCGGGCTGGAGATCGTCGCCGATCTGCATGCGCGCGGCGAGAAGATCATCTGGGCGCCGGACCGTCATCTCGGCAGCTACATCCAGGGCAAGACCGGCGCGGACATGTTGATGTGGCAGGGCTCGTGCCTCGTGCACGACGAATTCAAGAGCATCGAGCTCGATCTGCTGCGCGCCGACTATCCGCACGCAAAGGTGCTCGTGCATCCGGAGTCGCCGGCCAACGTGGTCGCACAGGCGGACGTGGTCGGCTCGACTACGCAGTTGATCGACGCCGCGCAGAAGATCGATGCGACACATTTCATCGTCGCGACCGACCTCGGCATCCTGCACAAGATGCAACTCGCCGCGCCCGGCAAAACGCTGATTGCCGCGCCGACGGCCGGCAACAGCGCGACCTGCAAGAGCTGCGCGCATTGCCCGTGGATGGCGATGAACGGACTCGCCAATCTGGCCGATGTGCTCGAGCGCGGCCACAACGAAATCTTCGTCGATCGCGGGATCGGCGAGCGTGCGCG
Source organism: Paraburkholderia lebeckiae (assembly GCF_050436225.1). Lineage (NCBI taxonomy): Bacteria > Pseudomonadati > Pseudomonadota > Betaproteobacteria > Burkholderiales > Burkholderiaceae > Paraburkholderia > Paraburkholderia lebeckiae. The sequence continues at coordinate 368,491 of NZ_JBNDLU010000002.1, forward strand.
TCTGCCGATCGATCGCATGCTCGATTTCGCGGCGCGTCACAAGAAGCGCGTGCAGGCGAGCGGCGATCTCGCGCGCGACGCGCAACTGTATTCGAATGTGGGGGCTGCGTAATGAAGGTGGTGGAGAAGGCGCCTGAGCAGGTAGTGGCGCGCGAAGGGGCCGACGCAGTGTCGCCGCTTTTCGCGGCGATTCACACGCAATATGGCGTGGCGTTCGACGCGGCGCTCGCGCGCAATGTCGCCGATGCACTCGCCGAAGATATCGGCACCGGCGATCAGACCGGCCGCCTCGTGCCTGCCGATGACGTTCGCGACGCGCGCATCATCGTGCGCGAGGAAGCGGTACTGTGCGGCGTGCCGTGGTTCAACGCGGTGATGCGCGCGGTCGATCCTCGCATCGTAGTTCAATGGCGTTATCGCGAGGGCGACCGCATGAGCGCCGACACGACGGTCTGCGATCTTCGCGGGCCGGTGCGCGCGCTGCTGACTGCCGAGCGCAACGCGATGAATTTCCTGCAGCTGCTGTCGGGCGTGGCGAGCGCGACGCGCCGCTATGTCGACGCGATTGCTCACACGCGCGCGCGCGTTCTCGATACGCGCAAGACGCTCCCGGGCTTGCGGCTCGCGCAGAAGTACGCGGTGCGCATCGGCGGCGGTGCGAACCAGCGGCTCGCGCTGTATGACGGCATTCTGATCAAGGAAAACCATATCGCCGCGGCCGGCGGCTTGGGCGCGGCGATGGACGCGGCGCTCGCGTTGAATGCGGGCGTGCCGATCCAGATCGAAGTCGAAACGCTCGAACAACTGGAAACCGCGCTCGCGCATGGCGCACAGTCGATCCTGCTCGACAACTTCTCGTTCGACATGATGCGCGACGCGGTTCGCATCACGGCCGGGCTCGCGGTGCTCGAAGTGTCCGGCGGCGTGAATTTCGAGACCGTGCGCACGATCGCGGAGACGGGCGTGGACCGCGTGTCGATTGGCGCACTGACCAAAGACGTGCGCGCGACCGACTACTCGATGCGGATCGTTTGAGCGCCGCGCGTGTCAGCGCGACAGTCGACGCTCGTGACGACTTAACAAGGCCATTGCCGGAGCTTACCGGGAATGGCCTTGTCGTTTGCGGCGTCGTTTCAGCGTGTATTTCGGCCCAAGGCTGTCAGGTATTCCGCCTGCGTACATACTTCGGCGTGAGCACCGTCGGTAGCGCCTTGGGTAATGTGGACGGCCAGTCGCGGCTGAAATGCAGGCCGCGGCTCTCGCGCCGCGAGCGCGCGCTGTCCACGATCAGCGACGCCACATCGACCAGATTGCGCAGCTCCAGCAGATCGCGGCTCACCTTGAAGTTCGCGTAGTACTCGTGGATCTCGTCGCGCAGCAGCGCAAGCCGATGCTTCGCGCGCTCGAGCCGCTTGTCGGTGCGCACGATACCGACGTAGTTCCACATCAGCCGGCGCAGTTCGTCCCAGTTGTGCGCGACCACGACCTCCTCGTCCGGATCGGACACGCGGCTTTCGTCCCAAGCCGGCAGCGGCGCGTGAACGGCGGCGGCGAAGCCTTCCGCTTCGATCGCCTGGGCGGCGGAGCGGCCGATCACGAGGCATTCGAGCAGCGAATTGCTGGCAAGTCGGTTCGCGCCGTGCAGGCCGGTGCAGGACGTTTCGCCGACCGCGTAGAGACCGGCGAGATCGGTGCGGCCCGCCAGATCGGTGACGACGCCGCCGCACGTGTAATGCGCGGCCGGTACCACTGGAATAGGCTCTTTCGTGATGTCGATGCCGAACTCGAGGCAGCGTGCCAGGATCGTCGGGAAATGCTCGTGCAGGAACGCGGCCGGCTGGTGGCTGATGTCGAGGTACACGCAATCGATGCCGCGTTTCTTGATCTCGAAGTCGATCGCCCGCGCGACGATGTCGCGTGGCGCAAGCTCCGCGCGCTCGTCGTGATTGGGCATGAAGCGCGTGCCATCCGGCAGTTTCAGAATGCCGCCTTCGCCGCGCACTGCTTCCGAAATCAGGAACGACTTCGCGTACGGGTGAAACAGGCACGTCGGGTGGAACTGGATGAATTCCATGTTCGACACGCGGCAGCCGGCGCGCCATGCCATCGCGATGCCATCGCCGGTCGCGGTGTCGGGGTTGGTCGTGTACAGGTAGACCTTGCCGGCGCCGCCGGTCGCGAGCACCGTATGCGGCGCTTCGATCGTAACGGCGCGGCCGCTTTGCAGATCCAGCGCATACAGGCCATGGCAGCGGCGGCCGGGCAGGCCGAGGCGTTCGGACGTGATCAGGTCGATTGCGTGATGGTTTTCGAACAGCGTGATGTTCGGATGCTGGCGCACCTGCTCGCTGAGCGTGGCGACGACCGCATGGCCGGTCGCGTCGGCCGCGTGAATGATCCGGCGATGGCTATGGCCGCCTTCGCGCGTCAAATGAAAGCCCAGTTCGGCGGCCTCGTCTTTCGTGAACGGCACGCCCTGTCCGATCAGCCATTCGATCGCGGCGCGCCCATGCTCGACGATAAAGCGTGTCGCCGCCTCGTCGCACAGGCCGCCGCCTGCGGCCAGCGTATCGCGCACGTGATTCTCGACGCTGTCCGCCGAATCGAGCACCGCGGCGATACCACCTTGCGCCCAGTCGCTCGCGCCTTCGGTCAGCGATCGCTTGGCGATCACAGCAACGCGCCGTGTCTGCGCGAGATTGAGCGCGACGCTCAAACCAGCCAGACCGCTACCGACAATCGCCACATCGAATTCCATTGCCCACATCTCCGTCTTTCGTTTTGCGATGACGGCGCGCGAACCGCACGCCGCGAAAACGACAAAGGATACGCGCCGCAACGCCCTGGCGAAAGCTGGCCAAACGGAATAGGGCGATTCGCGTGCGCATTCCGGAGCTATCGCGAGGTCCGCGCAAAAACAAAAAAGCCTCGCAGGATGCGAGGCTTTTCATGTTTTTGCCTTCGTCAGGCTGGAGAGCCAAGATTACTTGATCTTGGTTTCCTTGTAGTCAACGTGCTTGCGGATGACCGGATCAAATTTCTTGATCAACATCTTTTCCGGCATGTTGCGTTTGTTCTTCGTGGTCGTGTAGAAGTGACCCGTGCCTGCGGTCGATTCCAGCTTGATCTTGTCGCGTGCGCCTTTCGCCATGATTTACTCCTTAGGCTTCACCGCGTGCGCGCAGGTCTGCGAGCACAGCGTCGATACCGTTCTTGTCGATCAGGCGCAGGCCGGCGTTCGAAACGCGCAGGCGCACCCAACGGTTTTCGCTTTCCACCCAGATACGGCGGTTTTGCAGGTTCGGCAGGAACCGGCGCTTGGTCTTGTTGTTCGCGTGGGAAACGTTGTTGCCGCTCATCGGCGCTTTCCCAGTTACTTGGCATACGCGTGCCATGAGAGCACTCCTAATACGCTAATTCTGAGTTCGAACGCCGTGAAAGTTTCCCGAAAAGAGCCGCGCTGAAAGTGTGCGAAGTTGCGCCGAGTTTGCATCGAGACACTTCGCTACCACAGCCGCCCGACCTTTGCGGAACGCCTCGATGGCTTCGGAACAGGGGGTTGGAAATAGGCAAACCGGAATTCTAGCAGAAAAAAAGCCGCAAATTCAAACCTTATTTGCGATGCGGGACACGGCGCCGTACGGCGGCCCTTCCGCTGCCCGCGCTCGGGCGGGCTTGCGCGCAAGCCCCGGCCAGCCGGCGCGGGCGAACGAGTATACGCTGTCCGCGCCGATCACCAGATGATCGATCAACTGCACATCGACGAGCGCGAGCGCGTCGCGCAGCGTCTGCGTTAGGCGGCAGTCGCTGGCACTCGGCTCGACGGCGCCGGACGGATGATTATGCGCGACGATCAGGCTGGCCGCGTTCGCGGCGAGCGCCCGCCGCACGATCTCGCGCGGATATACGGCCATGCGCGTGAGCGAGCCGCGCGCGCTTTCCTCGCAGCGGATCAGCCGATGCCGGGCGTCGAGAAACAGCGACACGAACACCTCCTGCGGCTGTCCGCCGATCAGAAGGCGCAGATAACTTTCGACCGCTTCGGGCGAATTCATGAGCGGGCGCTTGCGCATCTTGTCGACGAGCGAGCGACGCGCCATTTCCATGATCGCGAGTAATTGCGCTTTTTTGGCGGGGCCGATGCCGCGAATGCCGTCGAAGTCCGCATAAGTCGCGTCGAGCATCGCGCGCAGGGAGCCGAAGCGATCCAGCAGCGCCCGCGCGACACTGAACACGTCGTGACCGGGCAGGCCGGAGCCGAGCACGAGCGCGATCATTTCGGTGTCCGACAGCACGTCGGGGCCGTGCTCGATCAGTCGCTCGCGCGGCATGTCGCGCCGGAGCCATTTACCCCGAAACAGTTGCCGCCGGCAGCGGGCGGTGGAGTCGGCGACTTCTGACGGGGCCTCGGCCGACCGATTCGCGGCGGCTTTCACGCCGCCTCCGGCGCGTGCCGGCGCCTTCGGTCGCAGCGTTGCCGCAGGTGTTTCGTCGATTGTGCTGGCGAAATCAGCCATATATATAGAGTCCTCCGCGTAAGGTTGACGGCGCACGCGGTGCAACGCACCGCCGGGCCGTGCCGACCTCGCGCGCGACGGACTCAAGCCGGCGCCCGCTAGGTGGCTTACAATAAACGCTTTGCGCACGGCACGCCGACGGTTTGCCACACGCGTCGACTGCCCCGCGGCGCACGCGTGCAGCGCGCTTCGACTGAGCGAGCATTGCATGAGCATCATCGATATTTCCGAGGTGAAACCCGGTTCACACGTCACGCTGCATTACCGGCTTTCCCTTGCCGATGGCGCCGAAGTGATCAACACGTTCGACGACAAGCCGGCCACGCTGCTGCTCGGCGCCGATCAACTGGCGCCCCCGCTGGAAGATATTTTGCTAGGTTTGAAGGTGGGCCACCATTCGACCTTTCAGCTAGCGCCGGGGCAGGCGTTCGGCCCGCGCAATCCGGATCTGATCCAGCGCGTGTCCCTCGCCACGCTGCGGGAGAACAGCATGATCGGCGAGGATTTTTCCCCGGGTGACCTGGTAGAATTCAACGCGCCGGGCGGCGGGCGCTATGCCGGCGTACTGAAGGAAGTCGGCGAAACGTCGGCCCTGTTCGATTTCAATCACCCGCTTGCCGGCCAGGCGCTGGCGTTTGAAGTGAAAATCATCGGGATTCTGTAAACATGAGCATCACGGATACGACTCTTGCCGAAGCGGAGATCCTGCTGGCCCAGCCACGCGGGTTCTGCGCAGGCGTCGACCGGGCGATCGAGATCGTCGAGCGGGCCATCAAGCTGTATGGCTCGCCGATCTACGTGCGTCACGAAATCGTCCATAACGCCTATGTGGTCGAAGACCTGCGCAAGAAGGGAGCGATCTTCATCGAAAACCTGGACGAAGTGCCGGCGGGCAACACGGTGATCTTCAGCGCGCATGGCGTGTCGAAGGCCGTGCGCTCGGAGGCGGAGTCGCGCGGGCTGCGGGTGTACGACGCCACCTGTCCGCTCGTGACCAAGGTGCATATCGAAGTCGCGAAGATGCGCCAGGACGGTTTCGACATCGTGATGATCGGCCACAAGGGCCACCCGGAAGTCGAAGGCACGATGGGCCAGGCGGCCGAGGGCATGCATCTGGTCGAGGACATCGAGGATGTGCAGGCGTTGCAGCTCGCCGATCCGGAGCGGATCGCCTTCGTCACGCAAACCACGCTGTCGGTCGACGACGCCGCCGAAATCATCGGCGCACTGAAGGCCAGGTATCCGTCCATCCGTGAGCCGAAGAAGCAGGACATCTGCTACGCCACGCAGAATCGCCAGGACGCAGTGAAGTTCATGGCTCCGCAGTGCGACGTCGTGATCGTCGTCGGCAGTCCAAACAGCTCGAATTCGAACCGCTTGCGCGAGCTCGCCGAGAAGCTCGGCGTGCCAGCCTATATGGTCGATTCGCCCGATCAGATCGATCCGGTTTGGGTCGAGGGCAAGCGCCGCATTGGCGTGACCGCCGGTGCGTCGGCGCCGGAAGTGTTGGCGCAGGCGGTGATCGCGCGTCTGCGTGAACTGGGTGTGCGCAACGTGCGCGCGCTCGAGGGCATCGAGGAAAACATCGCGTTCCCGCTGCCGCGCGGGCTCGGTTTGCCAGCCTGACAATCCGTTAGCCCCCGCTGAAAGGAAAGCGCGCCCGAGGGCGCGCTTTTTTATGGCGCGAGTCTGTTGATCCGCTAAGTATATTGGGTGCCAGATCGAACGAATTCGCACATTTCCGTGCTGTCGCGCACAAACCATTTTCAAAAGTGGTCGGTTTTTTATTGATTTTCCATCGATACGTCCCCGTTTTAACTTGCCAAGAAAGTTAAGACGAATTAATCGTGCACTGAATTAGTGCATCTTGACGCGCGCGCGATAAAGGGAGCATTCCGACGCAGGCCCCGTCTATCCGACATGGAGGCCGACAGGCCGCAACACTTGATGCCATCGGGCCCGGCGACGGTGCAACTGATGCACGAAAACAGATCGCAACCAGGTTGCGCTTTTTAGCGGATCTTGCTTTCAACAGCAGGTTGCAATGCAGGAAAACCCCACCGGTTCAACAATATTGCCACCCGCATAATTGGAGTTACAATGCGCGCGTTCTCAAGGCCTTGAGGTCCTGGACAGTGGATTTTGCAAGGCGCAGGAGACCTTACTTGATGCGAGTCAAATTTGCTTACGCCGTGTCGATCGCGGCCACGGTTGCGATGCTGACCGCGTGCGGCAAGAAACAGGATGGCGAAGCAGGAACGGGCGCATCGGCGGCCTCGGCCGCGGCGGTTGCCGCCGCGAGCGAAGCGACTATCGTGAAGATCGGTCACGCGGCTCCCTTGACGGGCGGCATCGCGCACCTCGGCAAGGACAACGAAAATGGGGCGCGCCTCGCGGTCGAAGAAATCAATGCGCAAGGTTTGACGATCGACGGTCGCAAGATCCAGCTGCAACTCGACGCGCAGGACGATGCGGCGGACCCGAAAGCCGGCACCGCCGTCGCGCAGAAGCTGGTCGACGATCACGTGGTCGCGGTGATCGGACACCTGAACTCCGGGGTCTCGATTCCGGCGTCGAAGATCTATAGCGACGCGAGCATCGTCGAGATCTCGCCGTCGTCGACGAATCCGGCCTATACGCAGCAAGGGTTCAAGACGACCTATCGGGTGGTCGCGACCGACGCGCAGCAGGGTCCGGCGCTCGCCAATTACGCGACGAAGGCGCTGGGCGCCAAACGCATCGCGGTCGTGGACGATGCGACCGCCTACGGCAAAGGTCTCGCGGACGAGTTCGCGAAGACCGCCGAGGCGAGCGGCGCGAAGATCGTCGCGCGGGAGGCGACGAGCGACAAGGCCACGGATTTCCGGGCCATTCTCACGAAGATCAAGAGTGTTCAGCCGGACGCCATCATGTTCGGCGGCATGGACGCGACGGGCGGGCCGTTTACGAAGCAGGCGGCGGCGCTCGGTATCAGGGCAAAAATCCTTGGCGGCGACGGTGTGTGTACCGACAAGGTAGGTGAGCTGGCGGGTACCGCCGTGCAAAACCTGGTCTGTTCGGAAGCAGGACTCGCGCTTTCGAAAATGACCAATGGAGCGGACTTCGAAAAGAAGTACGAAGACCGCTTCCACACGCCGGTGCAGATTTACGCGCCGTTCACGTATGACGCTGTGTACGTGATCGTCGATGCAATGAAGCGCGCTAATTCTATCGAGGCGCCCAAGGTGCTGGCTGCGATGCCTTCGACCGATTACAACGGGGTAATCGGCCACATCGCGTTCGACGACAAGGGTGATTTGAAAGAGGGCGCCATTACGCTTTACGACTTCAAGGACGGCAAGAAAGCAGTGCTCGACGTCGTAAAGATGTGATGACGGGAAGTTCGGCCTGACGGCACCGACACCATCCAACGGTGCCGTTTTTGCATCCGCCCAAGGGGGCTCGCGACCGCATCACGGTCGTCAGGGCAAGCCGGCAGCGGATAACCCTTACCGGTCTTTTACATCAGTACCCGCAGTGCCGTTGAGATTCGTAGCGCATCACCGCCCACCGGCAGATGAAAAACGCGAATCCAGTCGCACGGGCTAAGGAGCATTAAATGGATATCTTCATCCAGCAGATCCTGAATGGACTGGTGCTTGGCAGTGTCTACGCCATCATCGCACTGGGCTATACGATGGTTTACGGCATTCTGGGCATCATCAACTTCGCTCATGGCGACGTGTTGATGGTGGGCGCCATGGTTGCGCTCTCCGCCATAGGTGTGCTGCAGAACCACTTCCCCGGCCTCGGCAATGTGCTGACGCTCGTGATCGCGTTGATCATCGCAGCGGCGGTCTGCGCGGTGGTCGGCTACACAATCGAGCGCGTGGCCTACCGGCCATTGCGGCGTGCGCCGCGTCTCGCGCCGCTGATCACCGCGATCGGGGTATCGATCCTGCTGCAGACGCTCGCGATGATGATCTGGTCGCGCAATCCGCTGCCGTTCCCGCAGCTGTTGCCCACCGACCCGATCAACGTGATCAAGGCCACCGACACGACGCCCGGCGCCGTGATCTCGATGACTGAAATCGTGATCATCGTGGCGGCGTTCCTCGTGATGGGCGGCCTCCTGCTGCTCGTGCACAAGACCAGGCTCGGCCGTGCGATGCGCGCGATCGCCGAGAACCCGAACGTCGCGAGTCTGATGGGCGTGAACCCGAATTTCGTGATTTCGGCGACCTTCATGATCGGCTCGGCGCTGGCTGCGCTCGCCGGCGTGATGATCGCGTCCGAATACGGCAACGCGCACTTCTACATGGGCTTCATCCCTGGCCTGAAGGCCTTTACCGCGGCGGTGCTCGGCGGTATCGGCAATCTCGGCGGCGCGATGGTCGGCGGCGTGCTCCTCGGCCTGATCGAGCAGTTGGGTGCCGGCTATATCGGCGACCTCACGGGCGGCGTGTTCGGCAGTAACTACCAGGACGTGTTCGCGTTCATCGTGCTGATCGTCGTGCTGGTGTTCCGTCCGTCGGGCCTGCTCGGCGAACGTGTCGCGGATCGCGCCTGATCCCGGGCCACAAGGAGTCAACAATCATGACCTCAATTCAACCGATCGAGCCGTCCACGACGCTCATCCCCGAAAAGAACCGCACGAAGACGCTGACCATCGGTATTCTCACGGCGATCTTCGTGATCGCGGCGCCGATGGTCATCGGCGCCGCGGGCGGCAATTATTGGGTCCGCGTGCTCGACTTCGCGATGCTGTACGTGATGCTCGCGTTGGGCCTGAACGTGGTGGTCGGCTTTGCCGGCCTGCTGGACCTGGGCTACATCGCGTTCTACGCGATCGGCGCCTACACGGCCGCGCTGCTGAGCTCACCGCACCTCGCGACGCAATTCGAGTGGATCGCGCATCTCGCGCCGAACGGCATCCACGTGCCGATCTGGATCATCGCGCCGATCGCGATGGCGCTCGCCGCGATGTTCGGGATTCTGCTCGGTGCGCCGACACTGCGTCTGCGTGGCGACTACCTCGCGATCGTGACCCTCGGCTTCGGGGAAATCGTGCGGATCTTCATGAACAACCTCGACCGTCCGGTGAACATCACCAACGGCCCGAAGGGGATCACCGGCATCGATCCGGTGCAGGTCGGCGGCTTCAGCCTCGCGCAGACGCACACGCTGTTCGGCATGCAGTTTCCGTCGGTGTACCTGTACTACTACCTGTTCGTGCTGTGCGCGCTGTTCGTGATCTGGACCTGTACGCGTCTGCAGCACTCGCGTATCGGCCGCGCGTGGGCCGCGATCCGCGAAGACGAAATAGCCGCCAAGGCGATGGGCATCAACACCCGTAACGTTAAGCTGCTTGCGTTCGCGATGGGCGCGTCGTTCGGCGGCCTGTCGGGCGCCATGTTCGGCTCGTTCCAGGGTTTCGTGTCGCCGGAATCGTTCACCTTCTGGGAATCGGTCGTGGTGCTCGCCTGTGTGGTGCTCGGCGGCATGGGCCACATTCCGGGCGTGATCCTCGGCGCGGTGCTGCTCGCGGTGTTCCCCGAGTTCCTGCGCTCGACGATGGGTCCGCTGCAGAACATGATCTTCGGCCATGAAATCGTCGATACCGAAGTGATCCGTCAGCTGCTGTACGGTCTGGCGATGGTCGTGATCATGCTGTATCGCTCGGAAGGCCTGTGGCCCGCGCCGAAGCACGAAGACAGGATTGCGAAGCTGGCGAAGCGTGGCGGCAAGAAGCCGGTGCGCGCATAAGGTCCGGTGGAGAAAAGACATGAGCGATAACGTAAGCAACAACGCAGCGATCCGTCTGTCGGTGAAGGGCGTCAACAAGCGCTTCGGCGGCCTGCAAGCGCTTTCCGAGGTCGGACTGCAGATCCGCGCAGGCGAGATCTACGGTCTGATCGGCCCGAACGGCGCCGGCAAGACAACCTTCTTCAACGTGATCACGGGTCTGTACACGCCGGATTCGGGCGAGTTCAAGCTCGATGGCGAGAACTACACGCCGACCGCGGTCTATCAGGTCGCGAAGGCGGGCATTGCGCGCACGTTCCAGAACATCCGTCTGTTCGGCGGCATGACCGCGCTCGAAAACGTGATGGTCGGCCGTCACGTGCGCACCAAGCACGGTCTGCTCGGCGCGGTGTTCCAGACGCCGGCAGAGCGCCAGGAAGAGCGCGAGATCAAGGAGCGCGCGCTCGAACTGCTCGACTACGTCGGCATCACGCAGTACGCGGACTACACGTCGCGCAACCTGTCGTATGGCCACCAGCGTCGTCTGGAAATCGCCCGTGCACTGGCGACCGATCCGAAGCTGCTCGCGCTCGACGAACCGGCGGCCGGCATGAACGCCACCGAGAAGGTCGAGCTGACCAAGCTGCTCGACAAGATCCGCGCGGACGGCAAGACGATTCTGCTGATCGAACACGACGTGAAGCTCGTGATGGGCCTGTGCAACCAGATGACGGTGCTCGACTACGGCAAGGTGATTGCTCAGGGTCTGCCGCAGGATGTGCAGAAGGATGCGAAGGTGATCGAAGCTTATCTGGGTGCGGGGGTCCACTGATGTCCACGACACAAGCAATGTTGAAAATCAAGGGCCTGCAGGTCAACTACGGTGGCATCCAGGCGGTCAAGGGTGTCGACCTCGAGGTCGGGCAGGGCGAACTCGTCACGCTGATCGGCGCGAACGGTGCGGGCAAGACCACGACGATGAAGGCGATCACGGGCCTGAAGGCGTATGCGGCCGGCGACATCGAGTACATGGGTCAGTCGATCAAGGGACTGCCGGCGCACGAGCTGCTCAAGCGCGGTCTCGCAATGGTGCCGGAAGGGCGCGGCATCTTCGCGCGCATGTCGATCGTCGAGAACATGCAAATGGGCGCGTATCTGCGCAACGATGACGATGGCATCAAGTCGGACGTCGAGCGCATGTTCGGCTTCTTCCCGCGTCTGAAGGAGCGCGCATCGCAATACGCGGGCACGCTGTCGGGCGGCGAGCAGCAGATGCTCGCGATGGCGCGCGCGATCATCTCCCGTCCGAAACTGTTGCTGCTCGACGAACCGTCGATGGGTCTGTCGCCGATCATGGTCGAGAAGATCTTCGAAGTGGTGCGCCTGATTTCCTCTGAAGGCATGACCGTGCTGCTCGTCGAGCAGAACGCGCGGCTCGCGCTGCAGGCGGCGAATCGCGGTTACGTGATGGACTCCGGTCTGATCACGATGTCGGGCGATGCGAAACAGATGCTTGACGATCCAAAGGTTCGGGCCGCGTATTTGGGCGAATGAGCGGGCGAACGAGTGGGTGAATAAGCATGTGATGAGTTGGACCTGCGCGCCGGCGGCGCACACGTCCGGCTTGCAACGCGCCCCGCGATGCAAAGTCGCGGGGCGCGTTTTATTTTTCTGGTTGGGACGTGAATTAAGGGAGTCGCCCGATAACCGAACTGATTTCGTCTTTTGTGAACGCACGCAGCGTTTGCGAGCGGACATTGCCGGCCGAGCCGAGTGCGAAGCCGAAGGCGAGGAAGCTCTGCTCGTCTGCCGCTTCGACGACCGAGACAACGTCGTATGCCCCTAACGTCCAATAGATCTGCTTCATTTCGCAGCCAAAAGATTTCGCCATTTCCGCCGCCTGCCCGGCTCGATCTGCACTGTTCTTGATCGTGCGGATACCCTGATCCGTAAATTGCAGGAGCACCACATAAGTCGCCATGAAGATTCCCCTTAGGATTCCAACGCGTTGGGACTCAGACGCATGAGCCGCCCCCGGGGGGAAAGGGTCGCGATTCGCCGCAAACCTGTCTTTCCAGCGCCGGCGTCGTCTCGTGCGTAAACGATTTTAGGCAATCCGTCTGTCCGCCATACGCTGTTTGTCCGAATCCGCCGATATGTGCGCCGCTCAGTTGGAGAACCATTCAAAAAGGCCGCATACGCCAATCAGCGCATGCGGCCTTCTTTGATCAGGTGTGCGACGCGAATCAGCCCGCCGGGGCCGCGTCCGCGTATTCGCCGAGCCGCTTGCCGAGGCTGATCACCGCATCGGCGCGATAGCCGAGCGCATCGTAGAACGCGCGCACTTCAGGCGTCGCCGACGATAGCACCTGCAGATTCAGCTTCGGACAACCACGCTTGGTCAACTCGCTCTCGACGTGCGCGACGAGTCGCGTGCCGATGCCATGACGTCGCAGCGATGCATCGACCGCGAGCGAATACAGCCAGCCGCGGTGTCCGTCATAGCCGCCCATTACGGTGCCGACGATGCGGCCATCGAGCACCGCGACGAAGAACAGCTCCGGTTGCGTCGCGAGCTTGTTGGCGATCGACAGACGCGGGTTGCGCTGCGGTCGCGTCACGTCGCGATACTCGGGAAACACGTCCTGCCATAGCGCAATCACGGCTTCGGTATCGGTCGCGTCGAAGCGGCGGATCGACAGCGTCGTGTTCGTTGTCATCGGTGCGCTCCGTGGTTGATTACAGCGAGTCGAGAACCGAGCGCAGCATCGCCAGCATCTGGTCGATTTCTTCGGTCGTCACGTTAAGCGCCGGCATGAAGCGCAGCAGGTTCGGACGCGCGGCGTTCAGCAGCACGCCGTCGGGTTGCATGTCGCGCGCCTTCTCGACAATCTGGTTGCCGATGTCCTTGCTGAGCAGCAGCGCGCGTAGCAGACCCTCGCCGCGCTCGCCCTTGAAGCCGCGCTCCTCGGACAGCTCGAGCAGCTTCGAGCGCAGATATTCGCCGCGCGAGCGCACGCCTTCGAGGAAGCCCGGTGCCGTCAGCTGCGAGATTACCGAGTAGCCGACCGCGGTCATCAGCGGATTGCCGTTGTAGGTGCCGCCCTGGTCGCCCGCTTCGAACACGGCGATTTCCGCCTTCGACAGCAGCGCCGCGAGCGGCACGCCGCCGCCGATGCCCTTGCCGAGCGTCATGATGTCCGGCTCGATGCCCGACAACTGATACGCGAACAGCGTGCCGGCGCGACCACAGCCGCTTTGCACTTCATCGACGATCAGCAGAATGTTGTGCTTTTTCGTCAGCTCGCGCAGTTGCTGCATGAATTCCCGGGTCGCGGGGATCACGCCGCCTTCGCCCTGGATCGGCTCGAGCATCACCGCGACGGTCTTCGCGTTGATCAGTTTTTCCACCGACGCGATGTCGTTCAGGTCCGCCTTCGGGAAGCCCGGCACCTGCGGCGCGTAGATCGTGTCCCAGCCCGGCTTGCCGCTGGCCGACATCGTCGCGAGCGTGCGGCCGTGGAAGCTGTGGTCGAACGTGATGATCTCGAACGCGCCGTCCTTGAACTTCCTGCCCCACTTGCGCGCGAGCTTGATCGCGCCTTCGTTCGCCTCGGCGCCGCTGTTCGCGAAGAACACCTTGTCGAAGCAGCTGTGCTGCGTGAGCAGGCCCGCGAGCTTCGCCATCGGCTCGTTGTAGAACGCCGGCGACGGGTTGATCAGCAGCTTGGCCTGCTGGTTCAGCGCTTCGATCATGCCGTCGTTGCAGTGGCCGAGGCTATTGACCGCCCAGCCCTGAATGAAATCCAGGTAGCGCTTGCCGTTGTTGTCGTAAATCCACGAGCCTTTGCCGTGCGTGAAAACGATTTCAGGCCGGTTCGTGATGTACATCAGCGAATCGATTGGATACTCATTGAAATTCATGACAGCAGACTCCAGGCAAAAGGGTATGAGCAGGGTGAAGAAACGGTGACGATTTGGCCAATAAAAACGGCGGCCGGAAAAACAGAAAAGCCACGGCATGCCGTGGCTTTCATGATTCGAACAGCTTGCGCCCAGGTTTTGTGTGGCGCGAGTCCGTGACGAAGCCAGCGGCGTCCCTAGGGGAGCGGCGAGCGGCGACGTCGGAATTCGGACTGGATGCGGTTCATGCGCGAAAGAATACGATAAGAAAAGCGCTGATGTAAACGATGAATTTGCACTTGCGCTGCATCGGGGGGAATTTGCCGCCGTGCAATCAGACCGCGTTCGCGAGATCGGCCGCGCTGGTGAACGAGTCCGCGTAGAACTCGTCTTCCGGTAACTGGTGATGCTGCGTGAAGTCGCGCAGCGCCGATTCGACCATCACCGGCGCGCCGCATGCATACACCTGGTAGGCCGACAGATCGGGCAGATCCTCGATCACCGCCCGATGCACGAAGCCCGTGCGGCCCGTCCATGCGTCGCCCGCATCGGGCTCGGAGAGCACCGGCACGAACTTGAAGTTCGGAATCTCGCGCGCCCATTGCTCGGCGAGTTCGAGCAGATACAGGTCTTTCTTGCGGCGCGCGCCCCAGTAGAGCGTCATCGGGCGCGTCATGTTCTTGAACACCGCATGCTCAACGATCGCCTTCAGCGGTGCGAAGCCGGTGCCCGATGCGAGCAGCACGATTGGCTTGTCCGAGTCTTCGCGCAGGAAGAACGTGCCGAGCGGCGCTTCGAAGCGCAGGATGTCGCGTTCCTTCATCGTGTTGAACACATGGTCGGTGAACGCACCGCCGGGCATGTGGCGGATGTGCAGCTCGACCGGGCCTTCGACGTGCGGCGCGCTCGCCATCGAATAGCTGCGGCGCTTGCCGTCCTTCAGGATGAATTCGAGGTACTGGCCGGCCAGATATTGCAGACGTTCGTTGGCGGGCAGTTGCAGCTTCACGACGATCACGTCGTCGGCCTTACGCTCGATCGCGTTCACGCGGCACGGCAGCTTCTTGACCTGCACGTCGCCGACGCCGGCCACTTCGCGGATGTCGACTTCGAGATCGGAACACGCCGTCGCGCAGCACAGGAGCGCCATGTTGCGCGTCTTTTCGTCGTTCGACAGGGCCGACGACGAGTGCGCGCGCTGTTCGACCTCGCCGCTCACGATCATGCCTTTGCACGAACCGCACGCGCCGTTCTTGCAGCCGTACGGCAGGCCGATGCCTTGACGCAGCGCTGCGGAGAGCACCGGTTCATCCTGTTCTACCTGAAACTGCCGGCCGGTTTGCCGGAGCGTGACGTTAAATGCCATAAAGTGTTCGGAATCGAAAAGTCGGAATCGTAATCGGACCCGCCGGATCAACCGCGCGGTACCTGTTGCGTGTGACCGCTACAATGCGCCCACCATGAAAGCGACACGAAACTTCCGCCGGCCGCGCGTGCTGATCGTAGGATGCGGCGACGTCGGCATGCGCTGCGTGCCCCTCTTGCGGCCGCGCGCGCGTATCTTCGCGTTGACGAGCCATGCCGCGCGCTGCGATGAGTTGCGCGCCGCGGGCGTGACGCCGCTCGTCGGCGATCTCGACGCGCGCGGCAGCCTCAAACGGCTCGCGCGCCTCGCGCCGACGGTGCTGCATCTCGCGCCGCCGCAGAAGTCCGGCGACGACGATCGACGCACTCGCGCGCTGCTTGCGACGTTAGGTGCCAGGGGCCGCATGAACGCTTGCGCGGCGAGGTTGTCCGTCGTGCCGATCGCGCGCTTGCGCCGTGCGCGCGCTTCAGGTCTGGACGCTGAAACACCCGATATTGTACCCGACGGGGTGCGCCGGACCGGCGCTTGGCGGGCACCGGTGCGCATCGTTTACGCGAGCACGACGGGCGTCTACGGCGATTGCGGCGGTGCGTGGATCGACGAAACGCGCGCGCTGCGGCCCGCGAATGCGCGCGCCAAACGTCGCGTGTCGGCCGAGCGGCAGTTGCGGCACGCGACGGCGCGCGGCAGCGTCGCCACGAGCATCGCGCGGATTCCGGGCATCTATGCGCGCAACCGTCTGCCGCTCGCGCGGCTCGAAAGAGGCACGCCGGCGCTCGTCGATGCCGACGACGTCTACACGAATCACATCCACGCCGACGACCTCGCCGCGATCCTCGTGCGTCTCGCCACGCATGGCCGGCCCGCGCGCGCACTGCATGCGTCCGACGATTCGTCGCTGAAAATGGGGGAGTATTTCGACGCGGTCGCCGATGCGTTCGGGCTCGCGCGCCCGCCGCGCATCACGAGAGAGCAGGCGGAGCAGCAGATCGATCCGATGCTGCTGTCGTTCATGCGCGAGTCGCGCCGGCTCGTGAATCGACGTCTGAAGGATGAATTGCGGGTACGTCTGCTCTATCCGAGCGTCGAGGATTTTTTGCGCGAGGCGAACGGGAAACGCGGCTAGACCGGCAGCAGAAACAAAATACCCGCCTCCGAGGGCCGGGTTGCCCGCAAAGCGTGTCCGCCGCACCGCATCAATGCGCTGCGCAAAAAGAGCTGCGCGGCCCAACCGGCATCAGGTCAGCGCAGGCAGCACTTCCAGCAACAGGAAGCACAGCATGCCGCCGATCAATGCGCCGATCAGATTCGGATGGTAGTTGTGCCGCAGCCGCATGATGACCAGCAATCCGCCGACCAGCAGCAGCGCAAAGCAGATGAACACGATCATTGCGTGCGAAAACGCCATCGTGCCGTCGATATGCATGGCGCCCCTCCTTGAAACCTTTGTATTCGTTTGTTTAGTCGAGTATAGGGCGACATGGAAGCAACGGCATGCTGCAACGCAACGGCCTACGTTCGGTGCACCGCAATGCGCGCGCGGTTTGTCCGGCGCATCAAGGGCTTAGGCGGGCCCTCGTTGTGGTTAGTCGTTTACCCGGCCCGCAGCGCGGCAAGGCCCGCTGCGTCGAGCCATTGCCATGCGCCGGGCGCGAGCGCGGCGGGAAGCGCGAGCCCACCGATCCGTTCTCGATGCAGCGCCTCGCAGCGGTTGCCCGAGGCCGCGATCATCCGCTTGACCTGGTGGTATTTGCCTTCGAGCACGGTGAGCGCGAGCGTGTGAGTGTCGCGCGCCTGGGCGTCGAGCGCGGCGCTCGGTTTCGTTTCGCCGTGCAGCAGCACGCCGTCGCGCAGCGCGGCGAGCTGCGCGTCGTCGAGCGGATGGCGCGTGGTCGCGACGTAGAGCTTCGACACCTTGCGTTTCGGCGACGTGAACTGATGCACGAACTTGCCGTCGTCGGAGAGCAGCAGGAGGCCCGTGGTGTCCTGATCGAGACGGCCGACGCACTGCACGCCGCGCTCGGCGAACTGCGGCGGCAGCAGGCTGAACACGCTCAGATGATGCTGCGGATCGCGCGAGCATTCGTAGCCGATGGGCTTGTTCAGCAGCAGATACGCGTGCTCGCGATACGGCCATTCGACGCCGTCGACGCTAAAGCGCAACGCGCCGCCATCAACAGCGAAAGCGGCGTCGGCATCGGTGCAAATCGCACCGTCGACGCTGACGCGGCCGTCGCCGATCAGCGCGCGGCATTGGCGGCGCGAACCGAAACCTTGAGTGAAGAGGATGCTTTCGAGATTCATGGCGAGCGAAGAATAACACCGCAAGAAGCGGAGCGCCCCGCAAGTCCCAAGCGCCGACGATGAATGCCTCACGTCAAACTCGGGAGTGCATCGATGTCCGCCACGTCTTCTCCTTCGTCGTCTTCGCCGTCCAATGCGCAACGTCTGCCCCGCGCATTTCAGCGCCTCGCCTGGTCGAACCTGTGCGCGCAATCGGCGGAGCAGATCAGCCTCGCGGCCGCGCCGCTCGTCGCGGTGTTCGCGCTCGGCGCCAACGCGCGCGATACCGGGCTGCTGCAAACCGCGCAGACGCTGCCGTTCCTGTTGCTGTCGATGCCGCTCGGCGTCTGGGCCGACCGCCGCTCGCGCCGCGTGCTGATGACGCTCGCCGAGAGCGTGCGGGTCTGCGCGATGTTGTGCGTGCTGCTGCTGGTGCTAACGCATGCGCTGAACCTGCCGCTGCTCGCCGCGCTCGGCTTCGTCGCCGCGACGGGTACGGTCGCCTACAACGTTGCGGCGCCGTCGCTGGTGCCGTCGATCGTGCCGCGCGACGCCTATGCGAGCGCGAACGGCCGGCTCGAACTCGCGCGCAGCGTCGCGTATTCGGCGGGGCCGGCGCTGGGCGGCGTGCTGGTCGGCTGGATCGGCGCGGGCTGGGCGTATGGCGGCGCGGCGATGTTGTCGGCGTTCGCGGTCGCGATGCTGGCGGGATTGCGCGAGCCGCCGCGCGCGGCCGCGCCGCGACGGCACTTCATGCTGGAGCTGCGCGACGGCACGCGCTTCGTGCTGCGCGATCCGTTGCTGCTGCCGATGCTGCTGACCGCCGTGTTCTTCAATCTCGGCTTCTTCATCCTGCAGGCGGTCTATGTACCTTACGCGGTGCATCGGCTGGGGCTCAATGCCTCGGCGGTCGGCGTGACGCTCGGCGCGTACGGGGTCGGCATGGTCTGCGGCGCGCTCGCCGCGCCCGCGGTCGCGCGGCGTCTCGCATTCGGCCGTCTGCTGATCGTCGGACCGTCGTGCGGCCTGCTCGCGTCGCTCGTGATGGTGGCGACGCTGATCGTCCCATCGTTCTGGCTCGCGCTCGCGAGCTTCTTCCTGCTTGGCGCGGGACCAATCCTGTGGGTCGTCGGCTCGACCACGCTGCGTCAGGCGATCACGCCCGAACGGATGATCGGCCGCGTGTCCGCGCTGATCAGCACCGCCACCTACGGCGCGCGGCCGGTGGGCGCGCTGCTCGGCGCCGCGCTCAGCTCGCGCTGGAGCATCGACGTGTGTCTGGTCGCGGCGTCGCTCGCGTTCGTCGTGCAGGCGCTGATCATCGTGATGTCGCCGGCGGCGCGGCTCATGGGCATTCCCGAACATAGCGCGGCGGCGTGCTGAGCGGCGGAGCGCGGCACGCGGTGAAGCCACCCATCGCCCCGATGAAAATGGATTTTCACCGGGGCGTAACAGGGCTCGGCCGCCGAAAGGCCCTTGTCTGAAGGGCTTTGTACGGTGAAAACCCTCGGAATGTGAAAATGAATTTTTTTTGGCGCATTTTCCATGTAAATATAATTTCATCCAGTTCGCATCGAACAACCGCGCCTTTCCGCCCGCATGATCCATCACCCGTCCGCTGTGCCGAACCCCGCCGAGCAGGCCATTGCCGCGCGCATCACCGCCGCGATGCCGACGCTCACGCCGATCCACCAGCGCATGGGCGAGTACGTGCTGGCCCATCTCTTCCGCGCGGCGACGATGCGTATCGACGAGCTCGCGAGCGTGGTCGGCGCGTCGGTCGCGAGCGCGAATCGCTTTGCGCGCGCGCTCGGCTTCGACGGTTATCCGCAGTTTCGCGAGGCGCTCGTGCGTGGCTTCGAGGCGACGCTCGCGCCGGTCGAGCGGCTGCGCAGCGCGCAGGAAACGCTCGCGCCCGGTGACGATCTGATCGACGCGTCGCTCGAGCAGGCCGCCAACAATCTGCACGCAACGCGCACGTCGATCGATCGCGCGACCGCCGACGCCGCCGTCGACGCGATCATCGCCGCGCGTCGCGTATTCGTGATCGGCTTCGGCGCCAGCGCGTTTCTCGCGAGCCTGATGGAGCACGGACTGCTGCCGTATCACGACAACGTGCATTCGCTCGCGCTGAGCGGCGGGCCGTCGCATGCGGCGCGGCACCTCGTGGGTTCAGGCCCGGGCGATCTCGTGATCGGCATCGCGTTTCCGCGCTATGTCGAGGACACGATCGAGCTCGCGCGCCGCGCCTCCGAACGCGGCGCACGCGTGCTCGCGCTCACCGACGGTCCGCGCTCGCCGCTCGTGCAGTTCGCGGACCTGTCGCTGTATGTCCGCACCGACCGGCGTCTCGCGTCGAACGCCGATTCGGCCGTGCTCGCGGTCATCGAGGCGTTGTGCGACGCGGTCGCGTATCGCGCGCAACGCTCGGTCAAGGCGGCCGCCGAGGTCAGCGAGTTCGTGCTGCCGTGGCTGTTCGATCCGCAGTCGGGCGCGGCCGGCGCCGCGCAGGAGCCAGCCCGCGCCCTGAGCAAAGCCGCGCGCGCGAGGGCTGCAAGGCTAAAACACAGCGACGGCGCAAAGGCCGACAGCACTCAAGCCAGAAGCACGAAAGCCAGGGATGCCGAAGCAAAAGCCACCACAGCACCCCGCACTCCCCGAACCACACGCACTCCTCAATCCAAACGATGAACTTCAACGCAGTCATTGCCATTCACGGCGGGGCAGGAACGATCCTGCGCACTTCGATGTCGGCCAGCGCCGAAAGCGGATATCACGCGGCGCTCAACGCGGTGCTGAGCGCTGGCCAGCGCGTGCTCGCCGACGGCGGCAGCGCGCTCGACGCGGTCAGCGAAGCGGTGCGGCTGCTCGAAGACTGCGCGCTCTTCAACGCGGGCCACGGCGCGGTGTACACGGCGGCCGGCACGCACGAGCTCGACGCCGCGATCATGGACGGCCGCACGCTCGACGCGGGCGCGATCTGTTGCGTGACGCGCGTGCGCAATCCGATTCTCGCCGCGCGCCGCGTGCTCGAGCGCAGCGACCACGTGCTGTTCACCGGTGAAGGCGCGGAAGCATTCGCGGCCGCGCAGGGGCTCGCGTTCGTCGACAACAGCTACTTCGATACCGACGCGCGCTATCGCCAATGGCAACTGGCCCGTGAGCAGCAGCGTCCGATGCTCGATCACGACGCCGCGACGCTCGCGTCCACGGCTTCGAGCAACGACGACCCGACGCCGCACGAGCCGATCGATCCGAACCGCAAGTTCGGCACGGTCGGCGCAGTCGCGCTCGACCGCCACGGCCATCTCGCCGCGGCGACCTCGACGGGCGGCGTGACCAACAAGCAGGCGGGCCGCGTCGGCGATACGCCGCTGATCGGCGCGGGCTGTTATGCGGACGACGCGACCTGCGCGGTATCGACCACCGGCTCCGGCGAAATGTTCATGCGCATGGTCGCCGCCTACGACGTCGCCGCGCAGATGGCCTATCGCCAGGTCTCGCTCGAAGAAGCCGCGCACGACGTCGTGATGAACCGCTTGCCGAAGATCGACGGACGCGGCGGCCTCGTCGCCGTCGACGCGCGGGGCAACGTCACGCTGCCGTTCAATACCGAGGGTATGTACCGCGGTTTCGCGCGGCTCGGCGAAGCGCCGGTGACGGCGATCTATCGCTAGCCGCTGGCGCGTGTCGCCACATGCCTGAGGCCCCGTTAGCCGCGTTCGAATTCAAAGCAAAGGAACCACCGTGCCGACTTCCTCGCACACCGCCAGCCCGCTTATCGAAACCCTGCCGCCGCAGCGCGTGCTCGCGGTCGACGATCTGACGGTCGCGTTCCGCCGCGGCGACTCGACCTTCAACGCGGTGCGCAATCTGTCGTTCGCGGTCGAGCGCGGCGAGACGCTCGCGATCGTCGGCGAATCGGGCTCTGGCAAGTCGGTCACGTCGCTGGCGCTGATGCGGCTGATCGAGCATGGCGGCGGCCGTCTTGCCGGCGGCAGCATCGCATTCCGGCGGCGCGACGGCAGCGTGCTCGATCTCGCGAAGACGTCGTCCGGCACGATGCGCACGGTCCGCGGCGCCGACATCGCGATGATCTTCCAGGAGCCGATGACCTCGCTCAATCCGGTCTTCACGGTCGGCGATCAGATCAGCGAGGCGATCGCGCTGCACCAGGGCAAGAGCCGCGAGGCGGCGCGCGCCGAAACCTTGCGTCTGCTCGAACTCGTTCGGATTCCAGAAGCAAAGCGCGTTGCCGCGCGTTTCCCGCATCAGTTGTCGGGCGGCATGCGCCAGCGCGTGATGATCGCGATGGCGCTGTCGTGCAAGCCCGCGCTGCTGATCGCCGATGAACCGACCACAGCGCTCGACGTCACGATTCAGGCGCAGATCCTGCAACTGATTCGCGGCTTGCAGGACGAGATGAACATGGGCGTGATCTTCATCACGCACGACATGGGCGTGGTCGCCGAAGTGGCCGACCGCGTGCTCGTCATGTATCGCGGCGAGAAGGTCGAGGAGGGCGCGTCGGACACGCTGTTCGCCGCACCGTCGCATCCGTACACGAAGGCGCTGCTCGCGTCGGTGCCGCGGCTCGGCTCGATGCACGGCACCGATCAGCCCGCGCGCTTTCCGATCCTGAGCGTCGAGCAGGCCGGTGCGAATGGCGCCGATGCGGCGGTGCAGCCGGCGGCGGCTGTCGCCGAAGAAGCGCAGCCGCTGGTGCGCGACGACACGCCGCCGATCCTGCGCGTGCGCGACCTGGTCACGCGCTTTCCGGTCCGCAGCGGCCTGTTCGGCCGTATGACGGGCCGTGTGCATGCGGTCGAAAAAGTCAGCTTCGATCTGCGGCCCGGCGAAACCCTCGCGCTGGTCGGCGAGTCGGGCTGCGGCAAGTCGACCACGGGCCGCTCGCTGCTGAGGCTCGTCGAAAGTCAGAGCGGCTCGATCGAATTCAATGGCAAGGAAATCAGCTCGCTCAGCGGGCCCCCATTGCAGGCGTTGCGCCGCGATATCCAGTTTATTTTCCAGGACCCGTTCGCCTCGCTGAATCCACGCTTGACCGTCGGCTTTTCGATCATGGAGCCGCTGCTCGTGCACGGTGTCGCGCAGGGTGCCGAAGCGCAGGCGCGCGTCGCGTGGCTGCTCGAGAAAGTCGGCTTGCCGGCCGAAGCCGCGCGCCGCTATCCGCATGAGTTTTCGGGCGGGCAGCGTCAGCGTATCGCGATTGCTCGCGCGCTCGCGCTGAATCCGAAAGTCGTGATCGCCGACGAATCGGTGTCCGCGCTCGACGTCTCCGTGCAGGCGCAGATCGTCAATCTGATGCTCGACCTGCAGCGCGAGCTCGGCGTCGCGTATCTGTTCATTTCGCACGACATGGCGGTGGTCGAGCGGGTCAGCCATCGCGTCGCGGTGATGTATCTCGGCCAGATCGTCGAGATCGGTCCGCGTCGCGCGGTGTTCGAGGCGCCCCAGCATCCGTACACGAAGAAGCTGATGAGCGCGGTGCCGGTCGCCGATCCCGCGCGCCGTCACGCGCAACGCCTGCTCGCCGCCGACGATATTCCGAGCCCGATTCGCGCGCTGCACGACGAGCCGGTCGTCGCGCCGCTCGTCGCGGTGGGACCGGATCATTTCGTCGCGCAGCATCGCGTCGGCGGCGCTTATTGAGCGAAGCGCCGCATCGCATTGAAGCGGAAGACCTGAAGCGCGAGACCCGAAGCATCAGCAATCGAAGCAACAGCAAGAGAAACATCAGCAATAGAAGCCACGTCAATCATAACGGCCCCTGTCACATCCTTAACTCGCAGCCTGGAGCAATCTCATGAACCTGCTGTTCCCGTCCTCTCCGTTTCGTTTGCGCGCGCTCGTCAGCGGCGGCGCGGTGGTGTTCGCGGCGCTCGCGGGCAATCTGGCGCACGCCGAAACGACGGCCGTGATGGCCGTCGCGTCGACCTTCACGTCGCTCGATCCGTACGACGCGAACGACACGCTGTCGCAGGCGGTCGCGAAATCGTTCTATCAGGGGCTGTTCGGCTTCGACAAGGACATGAAGCTCGTCAACGTGCTTGCCGACAGCTATGAGGCGAGCCCCGACGCGCGCGTCTATACGATCAAGCTGCGCCATGGCGTGAAGTTCCAGGACGGCACCGACTTCAATGCGGCCGCCGTGAAGGCCAACTTCGACCGCGTGACCGATCCGGCCAACAAGCTGAAGCGCTACAACATGTTCAGCCGCATCGAGAAAACGGAAGTGGTCGATCCGTACACGGTGCGCGTCACGCTGAAGGCGCCGTTCTCGGCGTTCATCAACGTGCTCGCGCATCCGTCTGCGGTGATGATCTCGCCGGACGCGCTGAAGAAGTACGGCAAGGACATCGCGTTTCATCCGGTCGGCACGGGCCCGTTCGAACTCGTGAAGTGGGACCCGGCCGGCGACCTGACCGTGAAGAAGTTCGCCGGCTACTGGAAGAAGGGTTATCCGAAGATCGATGCGATCGACTGGAAGCCGGTCGTCGACAACAACACGCGCGCCGCGCTGATGCGCACCGGCGAAGCGGACTTCGCGTTCCAGGTGCCATTCGAGCAGGCCGCGCAACTGCAGTCGAGCCCGAAGATCGATCTGATCGCGGCGCCGTCGATCATCGAGCGCTACATCAGCATGAACATGAACCAGAAGCCGTTCGACAACACGAAGGTGCGTGAAGCGCTGAACTACGCGGTCAACAAGGAAGCGCTGACGAAGGTCGCATTCGCCGGGTACGCGACGCCGGCCGACGGCGTGGTGCCGCAGGGCGTCGACTATGCGGTCAAGCTCGGACCCTGGCCGTACGATCCCGCGAAGGCGCGCGAACTGCTGAAGGAAGCGGGCTATCCGAACGGCTTCGAAACGACGCTGTGGTCCGCGTATAACTACTCGACCGCGCAGAAGGTGATCCAGTTCGTGCAGCAGCAGCTCGCGCAGGTCGGCATCAAGGCCAGCGTCGAGGCGCTCGAAGCGGGTCAGCGCGTCGCCAAGGTCGAAAGCGCGCAGGACCCGGCGACCGCGCCGGTGCGGATGTACTACGCGGGCTGGTCGTCGTCGACCGGCGAGGCCGACTGGGCGATCAGCCCGCTGCTCGCGGGCTACTCGATTCCGCCGAAGATGGTCAACACGTCGTACTACAAGAGCGACGCGGTCGACAACGATCTGAAGCAGGCGCTCGAAACCACCGACCGCACGCAGAAGGCCACGCTCTACGCCGACGCGCAGAAGCGCATCTGGGCCGACGCGCCGTGGATCTTCCTCGTCAAGGAGAAGGTCGTATATGCGCGCAGCAAGCGTCTGTCGGGCGCTTACGTCGCGCCGGACGGCTCGTTCAACTTCGACGAGATCGCGATCAAGTGATGAGCTGACGAGGCGGCATGCGCAGACGGCGGTTCACCCAGCCCGCCGCCGCACACGAGTCCTCGTTGCCTGCCTGATTTGCCGCTCATTTGCCGCTCATTTGCCGGATTGGTTTCATGCTGAACTTCCTCGTCAAACGTCTGCTAGGCCTGCTGCCGACGCTCTTCATCGTCGCCGTGCTGGTGTTCCTGTTCGTGCATCTGCTACCGGGCGATCCGGCGCGGCTCGCCGCCGGTCCTGAAGCGGACGAGGCGACCGTGGCGCTCGTGCGCTCCGACCTCGGGCTCGACAAGCCGCTGCCGCGGCAGTTCGTCCGTTTCTTCTGGCGGATGGCGCATGGCGACTTCGGCGTTTCGACGCGCAGCAAGCGGCCGGTGAGCCAGGAGATTGCGGAACGCTTCTTCCCGACGTTGTGGCTGACGATCGCGAGCATGGTGTGGGCGGTCGTGATCGGCATGGCGATCGGCATCGCCTCGGCGGTGTGGCGCAACCGCTGGCCGGACCGCCTGGGCATGACGCTCGCGGTGTCGGGCATTTCGTTTCCGGCGTTCGCGCTCGGCATGCTGCTGATGCAGATTTTCTCGGTGCAACTCGGCTGGCTGCCGATCGTCGGCGACGGTTCGTGGCGCAGCTACGTGCTGCCGTCGCTGACGCTCGGCGCGGCGGTCGCGGCCGTGATGGCGCGCTTCACGCGGGCCTCGTTCGTCGAAGTGCTGCACGAGGACTTCGTGCGCACCGCGCGCGCGAAGGGCGTGCCCGAGCGGCTCGTGATCATCAAGCACTGCCTGCGCAACGCGCTGATTCCCGTCGTCACGATGATGGGTCTGCAGTTCGGCTTTCTGCTCGGCGGCTCGATCGTCGTCGAAGTGGTGTTCAACTGGCCGGGCCTCGGCCGTTTGCTCGTCGATGCGGTGTCGATGCGCGACTATCCGATCATTCAGGCCGAGGTGCTGTTGTTCTCGCTCGAATTCATCGTCATCAACCTGATCGTCGACGTGCTGTACGCGGTGATCAACCCAACCATCCGTTTCAAGTGAGGCCCGCATGAGCACCACTGCCACCGGGCCGGATGCGGCCACTCCCGTTGCCTCCGAACGCGCGATCCGCACACCGTGGAGCGAATTCTGGCGCAAGTTTCGCAAGCAGCATGTCGCGCTGGCCGCCGGCGTGTTCGTGCTGCTCCTGATCGTGGTCGCGATCATCGCGCCGCATATCGTGCGGTACGACCCCGAGAACTTCTTCGACTACGACGCGCTGAACGCGGGGCCGTCGGCCGCGCACTGGTTCGGCGTCGATTCGCTGGGCCGCGATATCTTCAGCCGCATCCTCGTCGGCTCGCGCATTTCGCTCGAGGCAGGCTTTCTGTCCGTTGCGATCGGCGCGGTGATCGGCACGTTCTTCGGTCTGCTTGCCGGTTACTACGAGGGCTGGTGGGATCGCATCACAATGCGCGTGGCCGACGTGCTGTTCGCGTTCCCCGGCATTCTGCTCGCGATCGGCGTGGTCGCGATTCTCGGCAACGGCATGATCAACGTGATCTGCGCCGTGGCGATCTTCAGCATTCCGGCGTTCGCGCGGCTCGTGCGCGGCAATACGCTGATGCTCAAGCAGCTCACCTATATCGAAGCGGCACGCAGCATCGGCGCGTCGGACTGGACGATCATCGCGCGGCACATTCTGCCGGGCACGATTTCATCGGTCGTCGTGTACCTGACGATGCGCATCGGCACGTCGATCATCACGGCGGCGAGCCTGTCGTTTCTCGGCTTGGGCGCGCAGCCGCCGACGCCCGAGTGGGGCGCGATGCTCAACGAAGCTCGCGCCGACATGGTGACCGCGCCGCATATCGCGCTGTTTCCGAGCCTCGCTATCTTCCTGACCGTGCTCGCGTTCAACCTGCTCGGCGACGGTCTGCGCGATGCGCTCGATCCGAAGCTCGATCGGCCATGAGCATGAGCAACCATCATTCGGCTGAACGCGCGCCGCATATCGGCACATTGCCGGCCGGAGCGCTCGGCACGATCGCCGACGTGGACGGCGTCAGCGTCGGTCATTGCACGCTTGCCGAAGGCGCGCTGCAAACCGGCGTGACCGTGATCCGGCCGCATCGCGGCGATCCGTTCGTCGACAAGGTGCCGGCCGCCGCATCAGTGATCAACGGCTTCGGCAAGAGCGTCGGGCTCGTGCAGCTCGACGAACTCGGCACGCTGGAGACGCCGATCGCGCTGACCAACACCTTCGGCGTCGGTACGGTCGCGCAGGCGCAGATCCGCGCGGCGATTCGCGCGAATCCGCGCATCGGCCGCGAATGGTCGACGGCCAATCCGCTCGTGTTCGAATGCAACGACGGCTACCTGAACGACATTCAGGCGCTTGCCGTGACCGAACGGCATTTCAACGAAGCATTCGACGCGGCAAGTGCCGATGTCGCGAGCGGTGCGCTCGGCGCGGGGCGTGGCATGTCGTGTTTCGATCTGAAGGGCGGCATCGGCACTGCGTCGCGCGTGTTCAGTGCGGCGGGCCGTGACTACACCGTTGGCGCGCTCGTGCTTGCCAACTTCGGCCGTCTGCCGATGCTGACGATCGATGGCACGCCGCTCGGCCGCATTCTGGCCGAACGCACGGCCGTCGCTGAGGCGGCGAATGCCGCCAGTTCCGCTGCTAACGCGACCCCCGATCAACCCGAGCAAGGCTCGATCATCATGATCGTCGCGACCGATGTGCCGCTCGACGCGCGCCAGCTGAAACGCCTGTCGTTGCGCGCGGCGGCCGGTCTCGCGCGTACCGGCTCGGTATACGGCCACGGCAGCGGCGATATCGCGCTGGCGTTTTCGACCGCGTACACGGTGCCGCACGGCGCGGACTTCGTCGTGCTGCCGCCGCTGGTCGCCGATCATGGCCTTGACCCGCTGTTTCGCGCCTGCGCCGACAGCGTCGAGCAGGCGATCGTCGATGCATTGTGGAGCGCCGAGACCGTCACCGGTCGCGACGGCCATCGGCGGCTGTCGCTGCGCGACAGCGTGCCGGACCTTGCCCACCTGCTGAGGAATTCCGCGCGATGAAAGTCCTGATCTCCACCGACATCGAAGGCATCGCCGGCGTGTTCCATGCCGAGCAGACGCGCGCGGGCAACGGCGAATACGAAGCCGCGCGACGCTGGATGACGCTCGAAGCCAATGCGGCCGTCGAAGGCGCGTTCGCGGGCGGCGCGACCGACGTGTGGGTCAATGATTCGCACGGCGGCTTTCGCAACCTGCTGCCCGATCTGCTCGATCCGCGCGCCCAGCTCGTGCTCGGCAAGCCGCGCACGCTCGGCATGATGGCCGGGCTCGAATACGGTGCGGCGCTGGTTTTCATGATCGGCTATCACGCGAAGGCGCAAACGCGCGGCATTCTCGCGCACACGATCAACAGCTTCGCGTTCGCGCGCGTGGCGTTCAACGGCGTGGAGCTGGGCGAAGCGGGGCTGTACGGTGCGCTCGCCGAAGAATATGGCGCGCGTGTGGTGCTTTTATCGGGTGACGACGTGTTCGCCGAGGAAACCGCGCCGCGTTTTCCCGGCGCGTGTTTCGTCGTCACGAAGACCGCGACCGGGCAAGCAAGCGGCGTCACGCAGTCGCCCGCGAGCGTGCGCGAGGCGCTGCGGGCCGCCGCGCGCGACGTGGTCCGTCAGCATGTCGAAGCGGGCCGCGCGCCTGCCGCGACGCGCGCAGAGCCGCGAGCAATCGACTGCGAACTGCGCGTGCAAACGAGCGGGCTCGCCGATCTGTTCTGCCAATGGCCGACACTTACGCGCGTCGATGGCGTGACGTTGCGCTTCAGTGCGGCGTCGGCCGAGCATGCGGTGCGGATGCTGAACTGTCTGTCGGCGATGTCGTTCATGCTGCGCTGAGCCGCGCGGCGTCGAGCCGCCGGCCTACTGCTGCTGCCGGCTCAACTCGCGCGCCGCGTGATCGATCGCCTCCGCCACCGCCCCGGCGTGCGACACCGGCGCGAGATGGCTCGACGCGACTGGCACCACCTTCGCGCCAATGCGCCCGGCGATCATTTTCTGCAGATCGGGCGACACCGCGTGGTCTTTCGTCGTCAGCACGTACCACGACGGTTTGTCCTTCCAGCCGACCTGATCGACCGGTTCGTCGAATGCGCTCGCGGCGATCGGCACCTGCGCGGCGGCGAGCACGCGTGCGACGGTCTCGGGCACGTCGGCGGCGAGATCGGCGTGATAGCGCGCGCGATCGATCCACAAAAACCCATTCGCGTCCTTGCTGATGCTCTGGCCGGCCGGCATCGGGCCGCCGGCCTTCATCACGTCCATCGCCGATTCGTGCAGTTGCGGCGCAAGCGCGGCGACATACACGAGACCGGCGACGTTCGGCGCATTCGCGGCGACCTCGGTGATCACGACGCCGCCCCACGAGTGACCGACCAGCAGCACCGGACCGTTCTCGCGATCGAGCACGCGGCGGGTCGCGGCGACGTCGTCGGCGAGCGAGGTCAGCGGGTTCTGCACCGAGCTCACGTGATAACCCTTTTGCTGCAGCTTCGCGACCACGCCGTTCCAGCTCGATCCGTCGACGAACGCGCCATGCACGAGCACGATGTTGCGCACCGGGCCGCCGAGCGCGGCGGCGGGCGGCTTGCTGGCAGTAGCAGAGGCAGGCGCTGGCGCTGGCTGGCCGCTTGCCTGCGACGCGGCGTCATCGGCCGGTTGCTGGGCGGCGGGCACCGTCTGCGCGAGCGCGGACGTACTGACGACCGCGAAACAGAGGCACAACACGGCGGCGCAAAGCAGACGTTTGGGCAACATATTGAAGCTCCGCGGCGTGAAAAGTGGACCTCGGCAACATACCCGGGCGCCATCCCCGTGACAATCACAATCCGCGCGCTTAAGTGCGGCGCAGAACGAAGCGGTCGGCTCCGCATGTCAGAGGAATACCGGTCGGATAAAATCAGCGGTTTTGCCAGACCGGACCGTACGGTCCAGCCGTGCAATCTGCCACAGCGCTGCCTTCGACAGCGTTCCACGCCCAGCGACCACATGCGGCGAACACAGCGGCGCTGACACCGGGCTTGTCGGTCTCGGTGTGGCTCGTGCCGGCATGGTTCGTGCTGATGTGGGGCGGCTACATGATCAAGCGACGCCGCGAGGTTGCGCGCGCTGGGATGGGAGCCGCGAGCCGATAAGCGCCGATCGGCGCGACGCGCGTGGCATGCCGCCACGAACGCCGCAATTCGCCGCCAACGAACCATCTTGACGCGCCGAAGTTCCCGACATAGGTCGGTCTCGTGTGGGCGAGCGCACAGATCGATTTTTGCGAATCGGTAATCTCTGTCCGGTCGTCCGGCGAAGCCGGCATGGCTGGGCATGCCGGCCATCCCCGGACCGTACCGGCGACATGGTCTGCTGGTACGCCCTCGCTAGCGCGGGTCTCAAGGGCGCAGCAACTCCCACGTTGATTGACGTACCGCGGAGAGACACCATGTTCAACGCAGGCGCCGTACGGACCAGGTCGAACTTCGGCGCGGGTGCCGCGCTCCTTTTGCTGATTGCGGTAGCCTGCCTCGCGCTGCGTATCCTGCACGTCGTCGCGAAGTTTCGTGGCAACGTCCCTGACGCCTTCGGCGATTTCAATTTCTACCTGTATGCCTTCAACGTCGTGCTGCATGACCCGGCGCGCCTGTACGATCACGACGCGCTCATCGCGTTTTTGCAGGGCATCGGCGCGCGCTCGACGGGCGACGACATCTTCTACGCCTACCCGCCGCAGTTCGCGCTGGTGTTTGCGCCGCTCGCGCTACTGACGCCGCTCGCCGCGAAAATCGTCTGGGTGAGTACGTCGATCGTGTTGTTCTCGGTGGCTTTGTATCTCGTCGTCGCGATGGCGTACCGCGGCACGGAGCGCAGCGTGAACCTGCTGCTGGTGGCGGTTGCGCTGCTGAGCTTTCCGCTCGTCGAAGATACCTACGATGGCCAATCGAACGAACTGCTGTTCTTCCTGTTGGTTGCGACTTTCGCGCTGATCGAGCGTGGCAAAGGTTCTGCCGCTGGACTCTTTCTTGGCTTTGCGATCGCGATCAAGCTCACGCCCCTGGCCGTTGCCGGCCTGCTGTTGCTGCGTCGCGAATGGCGGACGTTCGTGATGGCGAGCATCGTTGCGATTGCGTTGACGCTGATCACGGGAGCGCGCGTCGGCTTCGACGTTTTGTGGCACTACTTCGTGTCGGACATGCCGCGCCTGAACGGCATGGCACTGGCGATGAGCGGTGGCGGCGCGCCGATGAACAATGCCGTGAGGGGCGCGCTGCAGACGCTATCGGCGACGGTCGGCATGCCGGTGTCCGGTACGTTGCTGTCGATTGCTTCGCATGCGTTGGTGCTGGCTGCTT
Source organism: Paraburkholderia lebeckiae (assembly GCF_050436225.1). NCBI lineage: Bacteria > Pseudomonadati > Pseudomonadota > Betaproteobacteria > Burkholderiales > Burkholderiaceae > Paraburkholderia > Paraburkholderia lebeckiae. Next base: position 400,061 of record NZ_JBNDLU010000002.1, read on the forward strand.
GCCTGCTGTCCGCGTATCTGGTGTTTCGCCGCCATCGGGACAGCCGCACCGACCACGCGCTCGCTTCGATGACGATGCTCGTGGCTTATCCGATCCTCGAGCCGATCCACATGGTGCTCGCGTTGATCCCGTTGCTGATTTTGCTGGGCACCGCTTTCGAAGCGCGCGGCGGGCAACTGTCGGCGCTCGGTCCGAGACTGGAGATGCTGCTGGCCGCGGTCGTCGTGGTCTTGCTGTTCTTTGCGGCGCGATTCGTGTCCTATACGGTCGCGGCGCTGATCATTTACGGGCTCTGTGTCGCAAGGTACTTTCCACCGTCGGGAGTGAGGCGGCGAGGGCGTGCTTACCAGCCTGGATGAATGATGATGCGACTTGCGATGTTTTCCGGACGATTGGGAATCGGGAAGATTGTTTGATGGTGCCAGGACCGGAATGGAAAAATTCCTGCTAACGCTTTGCTGGGGCGGGTTCGTGAAATTTGCCCGGTGCTGATACCGCCAACGTTCTACACCTGTAGACTGCCGCAATGACCCAAGAAATCGATTACCTCAATCCCAGCCTTCCTTCTGGCCTTCGGCGCGTGTCAATGCCCGTGGTCGATGCGACCCCAACAACGCTTGATGGATTCGGCAGACTTGTAGCCGACCCGAGCGAGTGTTTGATCGAGATTGTGCAGTGGCCGGCAATGGGTGCAAGGCCCGTTGACCCTGGAACCGGTGATGAGGCAGGCACCACCGAAGGCACATTTGTGAGCGAATGGCGCGGGGACATTCTGTACGGTCGAAACGAGGCTGTGGGCGGCAACTACATCCTTGCGTACGCAGTGGAGCCTGAAGCAGCCCGTGACGACAACACCAATGTACCTGAGCGCATGTTGCTTTGGCACGCGAACTACCACCCAGACGGTGGACAACTGTTCTTTCCTCTCGACCATCGCCCGTTCTACGTTCCCTTGGCGCTGCCCGGGGACGACATAGCGCCAGAGAACTTCGTGTGCTTTCGCTTTGACGGACAGCAGGGCCTCTACATCCATCCAAACATCTGGCACGAAGGTGTGTTCACTCTCGAAGGAACCCAGCGGTTCTTTGACAAGCAGGGCGCCGTCCACGCGCGCGTCTCTGTCGACTTTGGCCGCGAGTTTGGTTGTCTCCTCGAGGCACCGATTGCCCGCGACGCCCAACCCCTCCGAGGCGGCGGCCTACAGCGGTAGCGAGAAGGGAACACGCGCTCCCGACCCTCCAGGGACCTTCAGCTTTCGCGATAACGGCCGCTCGGCAGTCGGGGCAGAACTTGGTTGGCACCTAAGCGGTCTCTACGCTCGAACTCGCTCCGGCGTTAAACCGCTGGTCCCTCAGGAGGTTGTTCGCGGACCGCCACAGCGATGGAACTTCCAATAATTGATGCTATTCCAACGATGGATAAGAAACTCAGCGTCTCGCCCCATACGATGAAGCCGAGTAACGTGGCCCAAATGATACTGGTATAGGTATACGGTGCTAACGCTGCTGCACTCTCTCGCCTTACCGCGACAGTGAAAAGGAGCTGGCCCACCGTGGCGAAAACAGCCAGCAATGCCATGATCGCCAGATCTCTGAGTGTCGGAGTGCGCCAAGCGAAAACAAGAGACAAGCCGGTTACCACAGTCCCGAAAGCTGTGAAGTACAGAACGGTTATGCCGGAGTCGTCGCTGGTTCTGAGTTTTCGAATTTGAATCATGGAAAGCGCACCGCATAGGGCGCTTGATAGCAGAAGGATGGGGCCAATGAGATTCGATAAACTACCTTGAGGTCGCACCACCAAAAGAACACCTACGAATCCGATGCAAGCAGCAATGGCGTTGCGGGCTAGCAAACGCTCGCCGAGCATGAATGGCGCGAGAAGAATGACGAAGATCGCTTCTGAATAAACAATTGCGACGGCCTCGCTCAAGGGCAGATAAGGCAGTCCCGCGAAAAACAATGCTGAAGCGCCGAGCAGAGTCAGAGCGCGGATAGTCTGCCCGCGAATGTCAAGATTACGAATTCGAGCCGTTATCGAGGGTCCATGCATACTGACTGCGACAGCAGGGACCATCCCAAATAACATACGGAAAAACGTGACTTCGTTCGCGGGGTAGCTGAGCGCCACGGCTTTGCCAAGTGCATCGACGACCGCAAAACAGAACATGGATACGAGTATCAAAGCAATGCTTTGATATTGGGCGGTGCGCTCGGCAACGATATCGTTAAGTCGCATGTATTCTCGTTGGACAGGCTAGGCGGTTCGACGGACGACGAAACAGGAAGGAAGGCGGCTAGATTGTCGACGATCTCGCAGGGTTAGTCCAACGTCCGGACTTTGGCCGAACCCGGTCCAATAGCTGAATTGAGAACCGCTTGCCGGCCCGGCAGCGGATGATCGTCGCAGGTCGGCCCTCAACGGCCCTACGCGGTCGCGATGGCTCGAAGGCCGCTTCCAGCGGTACAGTGGTCATTCGTAGACACGGCATACCATTGTCATATCGTCCCAATGTCCCAAGCATTGTTACGTCTCCGAAAGCCGCTCAGCCGGCGACTCCCAATGCCTGCCCGGTGCAAAGCCACTGCATATTGGACTCGAGCGACGCTGCAATCCGTTTGATTGCGTTGAGCGGAGGCACCGCAATTCCCCGGCGCCAGAACTGAACAGTTCGGAGCACAGGCTTATCGCACTCGACCAGAAGCGCACTCGCGTGCGTGCAGTGGGAACGCGGGGACCGTTACAGCGACCGGATTGCCAAGGCATCCGATTGAACAGCAAATACGTGTGGGCTACCGCACACTGACCGTCGACTCCAAGCCTAAAGATCGCCATACATTGCCTAATCTCATAGAGAATCGCACCGGGCAAATTTGCGATAGAACAAGATTTCCTGCAGAGACGCAACTAAAAGCCCCGAAGCGCGGAAACAGACGGCACATAAAAATCAGCTTACTGAGTGAGGGCCATCTTCGCGGAAGCACGGTTGTTTCCGATGGTGACATCTCATCCTTGGCGCCAGAAATTGCGGATGGGTCGCCGGGCTTGGTGACGCCTTCGCTCACGGCTTTCGCATTTGCGTAGAAAACATACGCCGATCTCCCTCGTCAGTATCTCGTTTGGTGCACTCACTGAGTGCTTTCCACCGCTTATCGCGTCAAAGCGACGGCGACGTGATGCGGTATGCCATTTTGACATGAGGTGATGACATGCCAACAAATCCGAAATTCATTCTCGTCATGCGACACGCGGAGAAGCCGGCGGACCCCATGGACCCAAACTTGTCTGAACAGGGATTTGCTCGAGCCAGGAGCCTGGCCACGTACATACCTGAAACACGTGAGACTCTTGGGTCACCGGACTTTATCTTCGCGGCAGCCATTTCGAAGCATAGCGCCCGGCCATATGAGACGGTGGAACCGTTAGCAAAGGCGACGGGAAAACCGATCGACGCGACTTTTGCGGATCAGGATTACAGCGCTCTTGCCAGCACGTTGCTCTCGACACCGCCATACGCCGATCAGCAGCTCGTAGTCTGCTGGCATCATGGGAACATTCCTTCCCTGATGCGAATGCTTGGCTGCAAGGAAGGAGCCTATCCCAACCCTTGGGATCACAAGGTTTTCAATCTTATTCTGAAGGTCGAATTTGCTCACGGCACACCCAGCGTTTCGCAGATTGTAGAACCGTTCTAGCGAGCGCGGCTGTCTCGCCATCTTGTGTGACTGGCGGGCATGGAGTAGCGCGCAGGCTTCCGACCTGTGTGAGATCGACGACCTGCAACCCTCTGCGCTCCGGTCGTTTGCACTTCCTTTTGGTTGTTATCGACCCGGAGATCTGCAAAATGGCCAAAAACGTATATACCCTCTTCAAAGGGGGCGCTTAAATTCGGCGTTCCCTATCTTCACAGTTACAACGGCGATCACCATTACGTGATTGTGGTCGATGACGGAAACGACGGCCTGTTCAGGATTGTGGCCAATGTCAAGTCGGACAGCTCACAAGACGGCCCCGATGGATACGATGTTCTCTGCACGTGGAGTCAATTTTTCGATCATCCAATGGTCCCCGCGCTCAAGCCCTTCCAATGGGGCTTGCGCAACCAGGATTCCCGAAACTCGATTACGTGCACGACCCACGATTGCTTGACCTCGGCAGCACGAGGCCCATTGCTTTCGATACTGATGACGAGACAAATGACATCAATGATGTCCTGGACGGTATGCTGCGACTCGACCGCAGTACCGAGCCGGTGAAATATGTCTATCCGGGCAAAAGCGGCGACGACCTCAGGAAAAGCTGGACATCGCCTCAAGACGTCATTGCGTACGGTTTTGGCTTCCTGTTCGAACCGAAGCAGGATGGTCTCCATGAAACCCACATGAACCAGCGAAATCCAAAGCCATGACCGGGAAGTCACGTCAGGGACCATTCGTCGGAAAATGGCCCATTCCAGGATGGCGCGGTGATCGCGCAGGTTGCGCGACAGTTTTGAAGCCCTGTTTGTTGCTTTCCAGACGCAGCTTGTGCCCACCGACAATCGTGGAAGACCGGTTCGCCTCGGAGCCCACCCCATTTTGACGCTAAGCTAGGGATGCTGACGGTGACCCGCGGGTCACCGTCAGAAGCGGTTCGGAGATTAGCCAAGGTAACGAGCTAACGAGGGTGCTTGCATGTCGGACGTCTTTTGCCAGCTGGCGTCTGTCTTGAGAAACCCGCTCCATGGCCGCTTTCCGTCATGTTTTAGCTCTGCCTGAACACCGCGGAAGCGATAATGCTCGTACAGGTCAAGGACGTGGACCATGTAAGCCTTTGCTAACGCCGGGTTACGTCGAACGATGAGGAGATTGTCGTCATTCGCGTAGGATGCCTTGTAGCCGAGATTGTGACTTCCCGTCACCACCACGCAGTCATCGGCAGAGAGCGGATCAATCACGAGAATCTTGTCATGGATGATCGCGTTACCAGCGCTCAGCATCTCGCGCTCGAAATTACCCGTGATATCGCCCGCGTTCAGTGCATTGGCGCGCACGATATGCACTCCGCTCTCCTCGAATAACGACGGCTCATAGTGCGCGTCTGGTGTGTCTTCACTGTCGTCGTCACCACCGGCCGCTCTATCTTTCGGGCTGACGTAGTTAGGCATGGCCATCGGACTGCTGATTGCGCCATAGACCAGCAAGGTACTGTCCTTGCGGCCAATGTCGATCGCCTCCTGGATGATGCTGGTCGCTCCCTTCATGCCGGGCAGAAATACTGCGAAGAAGACAGCCTGCCTCGCGTTTCGAAGGAGACCATATACCTCAGTAAGGTCCGGCGGCAGAGCAGGACTCGTCGACGGCTTGTTAGCCTGACGCGTGTTGGGCGACCTCCAGAGACGAACGGCCCCGTTCGTCAGTTCAAGTGCCTTGAGTGGGGCAGCGTTTTGGCTACGTAGAGGCGCACCCTGCACGTTGCGCGTCGGAGCGGAGACAGGGTGGGGTTGCTCGAAATGTCCGCTGTCGTCGCGAAGTCCCTTCCAGTAGTCAAGGAACTGCTCGGCCAGTTCCTTGTGCTCCGCTACATAGCAGTTATTACTCTGGGCACAAAGGCCGTTTTGTGTCCAGTTCGTGCTTCCGGCGAGAACGGTTTGGGCCTGTCCAGTTTTATCAACGTAAACACCAAACTTGTTGTGCCCGATGTGAGCGTTGTTGTTGAACATCCGGTCGTACATCTCGGCAAGACCTGCTTCATGCAACTGGGCGCGGAAAGGCTTGTTCTCCAGGTCCCACTGTTCGGTCTTCTTATCGAGACTGGTATTGGAAAGAATCAAGTGAATTTTCGGGGCATGCTCTTTGATAAGACCGACCAGCAGTGGGTCGGTCAACTCGTAAAGGGCGAGAAATAGCTCACCTCCATTCTTCAGATGGTCGAAGAAATCCTTCATCATGACTGGAAGGTCGCCGGCGAGATACGCCCGGATGGGACTATCGACCTTTGCGATTTCCGTCTTGACATCGTCTTTCGTCGGCACGTGCCCCAGGGTCTGTTCCATTGCATGCGTTAGCCATTGCGTAGACAGAATGCCGCTGTTGAACGCCGCGTGCACCTCGTCGAACCTGCTTGTCACTGCGACCTGGTTGGTTTCTATTCCTTCGTCCAGATAGCCTAGCGGCACCGGCGCACCGCTGTAATCTGCCGCTGCAGGGGCTGGTACGGGTTCCAGGCCTTCACGCATACGAGCCACAGGGCGAACGAGATACTTCAGAACGGGATCAGCAGCACGCAGTGTTGCCTGGTCGCGCCGCTGACGCACCGTGAGGTCGCGCCAGGTAAATTTCTGGACCGGCCAGACGGACGTCGTTTCGGGCAACCATTTGGGATTGGACTGACCATCGAAGGCCACCCAGGCGGCGAGTACGCGTTTGCTGCCGTCCTCATAGATGCGCGTAATCTCGAATCCGAGGCAGTCAGGGATGGCTGCATCGACCGTCCATGCCAGGTAAGCGACAGCATTATTCGCATAAGCGTTCGCAGAACGGATGAATAGCATGAGGTCTCCTCACTTACGTTAATTAACTGAGTTACCGGCCGCATAGTTTGGTAATCGTCGACATAGTCAGTGACAAGCGTATGAAGTCACCGAGTCTAAACACGCTGCATAACGACACTCGCGATTTCCGCGGTGCGATATATCATCTTGCTTGAAAAGACTGATCGAGATCTGACCACACGGCGGAGACTGATTGTCCCGCGTTTAGCCCAGAAATACCCCGAGAATCGTGCCGTGCAAAATTCCCGTGACATCGTCGCACTCCCAAAAGGCGTAAATCGGAAGGAAACAGATGTCTGGCATAACCGGCCCAGCGCGTTGCACGTAGGCATAAGCATCGCGCGGTGAAACGCAACCGCTCCCGCGCGTACGCGGAATTGTGCGGACCTTGCGCCACTTTCCGCAGTAATGGAGCCGTTCCTACGGCAGGTTTCGGAGCCGACCGGAAACGCGCCGGTCGCAGCATCTGAAGAATAGCCGATGGGTTTGCGGATGCATGCCGATACCTCTGCGTTTTGCGCCTTCTTATCGTGCTTTTGTGGCCGTCTTCCCTGTTAGAGTTCTCGTGATGCGTTTGATAAATCGACGCAAACTGCTCAACGACGCGACTGGATTTTCTCGGCCGCTTCTGACACGATCGGCGGACAGCATATGTGGACGGACGAGAGCCGGGTTCATCTCTAAAAGGCCAATGACCGTTTGCACAGTTAGCCGACGTCTGACCGTCTGTCCAACCGGAAAGGAGAACGGCGAGTGGTGGCCAATCCGGGCAGATCGCGAACGCGCCAAAGCGACCCGTAGCAGTCAACCGGCCAGCATCTCTGATGGCCCGCTGACCGCGCGAGAACCGACGTTGAGAAGAACCCCGATCTCTGCGGCATGGGTTATTCGCTGTGCGAGCCGGAGTATTTCGATCGCACGCTGTGCCCCATAGCATCCGGGTTTTGACCGCTTTCCGTGAAGGCGGAATGCTCCGCCACGATTTTCAGCAGAAAGTCCATCACGGCCCGTACTTGCGGCGAACGCCGCAGGTCCCGATGTACAGCCATCCAGATATCTCGCGAAAAACGTTCGCCGTCGTATGTGACGCGTTGCAACTTCACGTCGGTATCTGCCAGGAAGCATGGTAGGCCAGCGACACCCGCGCCTGCCTGAGTTGCCGCCAGATGGGCATTGATATCGCTGATCTCGCAGGCGATCGGCCGTCCCCTTGCAACGCTCATCAACCATTTCTGCTGGGGCATGTCCGCGAATCCGGCATCGTAGGCGATGAACTCCCAGGCAGATGGATTGTGCAGGTGCGGATAGTCCCTGCTCGCGTACAGGTCGAACGACATACGCCCTAGCTTGCGTACCACGCTGGTCGCCTCTTCTGGCCGAACCAGCCTTAGGGCGATGTCCGCCTCCCTTCGGCTAAGGGAAACCTGCCGCGCCTGGGCAGAAACAGACAACTGGACGCCGGGATGTGCTAGCCGGAAGTCCGCGAGATGCTTTACCAGAAAATTGGCCACTAGCACCGGCGGTGCGCTCAACGTGACTTTGCCGCTCAGCGGGGACAGGCTGGCGTCCAGGAATCGCTCAATCGCATACGCGTCTTCTTCCATTCCCTGCGCCAGTTCGAACACACGCTGGCCAACCGGAGTGAGCTTGCAGGCCCTGGGGAGGCGTTCGACCAAACGGGTCTTGATTTCGTCCTCCAGTGCGCTCAAGCGTCGGCTCACCGTCGCGTGATCAACCTTCAGGCTGCGAGCGGCCCCCGACAACGTACCGATGCGAGCGACAGCCAGGAAATGGCGAATATTTTCCCAATCGAGCATCTGTGCATTTTCTCAAGGATGGTTTGCAGTTATGTGGAATATTCGCACAAAGCCGATATGCCTAACATCGAGACTCGTTCAGCCGATAAGGTTTATTCCAGATGAGCACGTCCATGAGCCGCGATCAACGCGGCACCCTCGCCGCCGCAGGACTGGGTTTTGTCGTCGTTTTGCTTGATGTCAGCGTTGTCAACGTCGCGCTCGATGCGTTGCGAGGCCGCTTCGCCACGGACGTGACCGGGCTGCAATGGGTGGTCAACGCGTACACGCTGGCATTCGCGTCGCTGCTTCTCACTACCGGCGATTTAGGCGACCGCTTCGGCGCAAAGCGAATCTTCAATGCGGGATTCGCCGTCTTTACTGTGGCATCGATTGCGTGTGGATTCGCTGACTCGTTGCCGGTTCTTGTGGCCGCACGCGTCGTACAGGGCATGGGCGCCGCGCTGCTGGTGCCCAATTCGCTAGCCATGCTGCGCCAGGCATTCCCTGAGACGGAGCAAAGAAGCCGCGCGGTGGGCTGGTGGGGTGCAGCGGGAGGCATTGCACTTGCCGCAGGACCTGTGTTGGGCGGCCTGCTGGTAACTCACATCGGCTGGCGCAGCATCTTTCTGATCAATCTGCCCATCGGCATCGCGGGCGTGACCCTGACTCTCCGTCATGCGGCGACAGCCGCACGAGCGCATAGCCGAAGCATTGATGTTGCAGGCCAACTGGCGGCCATTCTGGCGCTCGTCGCTTTAACCGTGTGTCTCACAGAAGCGGCCCGGTTCGGATGGCACCATCCGTTGGTCTACGGCGCGCTACTGTTCTCGGTTGCTGCCACCCTGGCTTTTCTGCGGCTGGAGTCATGCAGCACAGAGCCCATGCTCCCATTGGCTCTGTTTCGAACGACTACGTTCTCTGCGGCGTCGGCCGCCGGCGTCATCGTGAACTTTGCCTACTACGGTTTGATCTTTGTTTTTAGTCTCTTCTTTCAGATAGAGCAGCAGTTGTCGGCCCAACGGACCGGCCTCGCGTTTTTGCCGATGACAGTTGTTCTGATGGCAGTGAATGTCCTGGCGGGCCGGCTGCTCAACCGGATAGGCGCAAAGACACTCATGATTGCCGGCATGCTGATTGCCGCGTCGGGTTATCTGCTGCTGTTGCCGGTTCGCATAGACGGCTCGTACTGGATGCTGGTCGTGCCAATGCTCATAGCCGCAAGCGGCATTGCCTTAATGGTGCCAACCATGACAAACGTCACACTGTCATCCGTGGATGCTTCCCGCTCGGGCATCGCGTCGGGAATACTGAACTCTGCGAGGCAGGTAGGCGGCATGCTCGGGGTGGCGGTGTTCGGGTTTTTCGTACGCGATACCCGTCCTGATGCATTTATGCAAGGTATGCATCTTTCCATCGTGACCGCGGCGGTGCTTCTGCTGTGCGGCAGCGTGATGTGCCTGTACGGAATCAGAACGCCACGGCCCGTGCACATTGAGAACACTTCGAAGATTCTGGCCTCTGACAGATAAGACTCGATTCTTCAGATGTGCAGTCGCGCGCTAACGACAATGACTCATGTATGCCTGTAAGCCGGAGACGCTGGAGTTTAAGCTGAATGCCCGTTGATGGCCGACGGACTAAGCCGCTCGCGCGGTAGGGGCTACGGTCAGACGCCGGTGGTCAGAGAGAGGCCGGCATCGCGGTTCCGTATGTTGGCGAATGAGGCAATCCGCCTCGTTCTCCGGCCGGAGCCGAATCATGGCCTCCTCACAGTCAAACGTCAGTCCGCTGCGCCAGCGCATGAGCGACGACATGCGCATGCGCCAGCTTGCCCCCAAGACGCAGGACATCTATCTGCTTCCCCGCATCAGCTCGCGGACCCCGCTTCCATAAGCTTGCTGACGAGCTGCTTAAAGCTTGGCAACAGAAGCCTGTTCGCATAGCCGCTGAGGTGATCGCCATCGAAGACGAGCGGCCGGCCGTCGGCGGTGTGCGTTGAGCAGACCGAATCTGGGCACAGTGGTGGCAACGGGTCCCATACGCTAACTTCGGGGACCGCCTGCACGATGTGCGTATAGGATTCGAGCACCGGCGCCCGCAAGGCTTCCAGATCCGCACGGGCGATGCGGTCGCCGCCGGAACAGATGGGATTGTCGCGATTGAACCAGTCCGAACATCGGAACGGCTGGCTCCGAAACTCGGGTGTCGGCCCCTCCAGGATGACCTTCGCCCCTTTGGCTGCCAGTTTCTGCAAGATTGGAATGGCCTCTCGCACGCCGTCTACCCGGCTTTGCACGGCCTCTGGACCAAACATGTAGCCCCAGGCGCTCGAGTCGTCGAAGCGGGCCCACTCGTCGGAGAAACGTGGCAGCCGCAGCGAAGGCAGGAAGACTACGTCACCGGGCCTGACCTGCGCCTCGATTTGAGCGATTGCCGCATCCGTCTCCGGCGCACAGCTCGCCACCTCATCTTGTTTGCGCGGCAGCAAAGCAATGAACGGACAGCCTCCATTGTTGTACGCGAAGACCTTCACGCCAGTATCCCGGGCGAATTCGCGCAACATCCTGTTGTAGGCCATCGCGTGCGAATCGCCGATCACGTACAGGCGCCCGCGATAGGTCGCCGGAAGCGAACATCCCGCACGTGAATATGTCCATACGGGCCCCCCATTGAGCTTCGTCCTATTCCACGTGTCCAGACATCCGTCATTGCTGGGCTCAAGGGGGCGGCTCGGATACCAGTCGTCGGCACGTTGTGACACCACGCTCAGCGACAGATTCAGTTTCAGTTGGGCTGCCTGAATGCCGACCCACAACAGCGCTCCGCACGTCAACGTAGCTAAGCCCGCACCTACGAGAGCGGGACGCCGCATGCCTTTCAGGACCGCCGAGCGCCGCACAGGATTCTCGACGTAGTACCAGGACGCTGTCGCCAGCGCGAAGCTCAGTACGGCCGCAAGCACGCGCCAGACAGGCGCATCGATCCCCGTCGTCCACCGCAGCAGCACGATCACAGGCCAGTGCCAGAGATAAAGCGAATATGAGATCTTGCCGACGAAAGTCACCGCTGGTGAAATGAGCAGCCTGTGCAGCCAATCCCGCGGCGCTCTTCCGTGCAGCGCGTACAGTACGCCAAGCGTGCCGGCAACCGGCAGCAGCGCTCCCGGAAAAGGAAGCTGCTCCGGGCGCAAGACCTTGAAACCGGCCGCAAGCAGCACCAGCGAACCAACGAGCAACGCCATCGAACCCAGCGTCCCATTGCGGTCGATCACGCCGAGCGGGCGCTTCGCGAGCGCGAGGAACTGGTATAGCAGGATACCGGATGCCAATTCCCAGAAACGCCCTGGAATCAGGTAAAAGTTTAGCCCCTCATTTCGCCTCGAAAGCCACCATGCGCTCAACACGGACAGAGCGAGCCCGCCGGCGAACAGAACAACGCAAAGCGTCTTTCTCGGACGTTTGCTCACCCACATGAAGAAAAGCAACGGAAAGATCAGATAAAACTGCTCTTCTACCCCAAGCGACCAGGTATGCAGGTACGGGTTGAATTCGGCGCGTGGCGAAAAATAGTCATCACCGATGAACGCGAGCACCACATTGCTCAACCCAAAGAAAGCAAAGAAGCCGGTGTATTTGTTGGTATCGCTCAGCCACGCGTTTGGAATGAACAGTGCTGAAAACAAGCCGGTCACCAGCAGGCACACCACGAGCGCTGGCACGATCCGCTGCACTCGACGCGAATAGAAATAGAACACGAAGCGCGAAAACTGCATCGATTCGAGGTTTCCAACGGATGCGCTGACAACAAACCCGGAAACCACGAAAAAGATGTCGACCCCTGCAAGCCCGCCGGGTAACCACTGCGCGTACAGGTGATAAACGATGACCGACAACACTGCGACCGCACGCAAACCGTCGATGTATGCCGCGTGCGCAGGTCGGGTGAGTTGCGGCGCAGTAGTAGCGTTATGGCGTGGATTCATGGCATGAGAGTTAATGAGGCCGGTCGGAATCCGTGGACGCCAACGGGTTTAGCAGCGATCTTGTTGAGGTAGAAACGCTGCGTGAAAACCGCGGGAGACAGATAGCCAAGCTGCGCTTGTGTCCGCTGCCGGTTATTAAATAACCAGAAAAAGCGAAGGTGCCGTTGCCCTTTCTCTCGTTTGCTTTTACGTACGATTGTCACGTAAAAAGTTTAGGGAAATGTATAGGCCCGCGATGTATTTCGTGCGCTGCCCCACAGAAGCGATAAGAAATGTCGACTTCATCGTCGAGGAACTTCATCGGCGCGAACCGGAGGATCCATCGCGCATCGGTGCGACGCGCGTTGCCCTGCAGAACCAGCGTAACAATCTGCTTGCCTTCGCTGGCGTGCTGAACCAGAAGCTCGGCGCTACGGATTCGTCGCTGAACGCGAGGCCAAGGCTGCTGAATGCAAATGCGAGTGCCAGCGCGAGCTGCAACTGGCCGAATTGCTGGGGGCCATAGGCCCTTGCAAAGAGATGGTTGCTGGCAACGGCGGTGGCCGCGCTCACCAGCTTTGCGCAGGCAACACCTGTAATCGAGGACACCAAAAGCCGGCCTGCTTTCATAGTTCTTCTCCGGGACCTTGGCTGCAAGCACGATCGACCCGATCACCGAGGCGAGTCCGCCTTATCAGCAATGCATATCCTGGGTGCAAAGGATGGCGCGCCGCCGCTGACGGATGCCCCATAGCGGAACGTGGCTGGCACGCCCCCCCCCCCCCCGTAAAAAAGCCGGCGCACCCACCTCCCTGCAAGATCAGCCTCGGGCGACGACGTGCGTTAATCTCACGCGTACTGAGTCGCGCACAAAATCGAATCTCGCCCTCGCGTGCAGCAGCTTTCAAAACGCCAAAGTGATGCTTTCGAAACGCCACCGTACGGCTTTCTAAAAGCGCGACACTACGTGCTATGGCATGACTGATGCCGGCGCTAACGAATCCCGGAGCGGCCTTACTATCGCCGTGATCGGTCAATCACCGCGTCCGAGGATGCACACTGCGCTCTAAATCAGCTCGGCGACACGTACGATAATGAGCGCGGCCGGTACGAGCATTATTTGTGCGCACACGGTCCCGAGAACGCGCGCCCCGGCAAGGGTAGTGATCGCTCGCCGGAAGGTGTTTTCGGGGATTCGGCCTTCAATGACGTCGTCCGTCATGACGGAAACCTGCGGGTCAATGACCACCGCTAACACTACGGTCGCAAAGCCATTAATGACCGACGATAGATTGGCGCACGTCACGCGCAAATCTGGCTTGAGGTATCCCGCGTAGAGCGACGCGAAAACGCCGACAGTCCAGATCGCCATGGCGAAGATATTGAGAGCTATCACCGTCGCGGAGACACCGGTACCGCTCGCTAGCTGGGCGATGTTTTGGCGCGACGGAACCCGCGCGCCGTCGCGCAGATAGTTGATGCCGCCACGGCTAAAAATGTGGAGCAACAGGCGTGACAATGAACGATTGGCCTGGAAGTGCTCGACGGCGCGACTGAAATAGCGCTGGAACGTTGGGATCAGTAACGCGCCGATTATGCTTGCCGCCGTCGCGGTAATCAGGAAGAGCCGAAAGTCAACGAGCAGGCCGCCCTCAAGATGCCGAGCGATATCAAGCTCGACGCGCTTAGCTATGAACGGCCCTTGAAAGGAGTTCGCCGTGCGGGAGACAAGGGCGATGATTCCGAACAGAGAAAACGATACAGCGATACGCCGAGTGCGAACACCCGCAATCCGCACAGCGTAAGCCAGTGTCGCGATGACGTGAATTACGAATGTAAGTCCGCAGATGATAAAAAGCTGGGTGTCCATGCAATCCCGGCAAGGTTGGGCAGGAGTTGAAGTCTATCGGAGCGCCACCGCCCGGTTCGATTGTCACCGAATTGACGGTCGATACCGAAAGCCCGAAATTTGCCGCACTGCGTCCCGCGACAGAGCACGGCGATCGTCTGCGGTGTGCGCCTCATGCAAAAAGGCATAAAGCGACCAGGAGCGGGCCGTCGGTCGCTCGCCAAGCAGACGTTCAACCGGTCACGCCGAGCCGTTGCCATCTCGCCTGCGGTTGTGCGCCCGGCATAGCGCATAGGACGCACAGCCGCCAATCTTTCGAGCGTCATACGCAGCCATCTCCAGGTATCGTGGTTCCTTTGACAGTCCGGATCAGTCGTTGCCCGCACTCACCGTCTTCGATTTGCCATCCCAAGGCTCTCAATGTGTCACGTAGGCGGTCCGCTTGGTCCCAGTCTCTGTTGGCGCGCGCCTTTTCGCGCTGCTCGGCCAACGCAGCAATGTCTGCCGGGATATCCCGCTTGTCCGGCCGCCAATCGGGCAGTCGTAACCCAAGTACCGAATCGAAGCTGTCAACGGTGGCCCGTCGCGTGGCAGGAGGCAAATCGCTCCTCACCAGATCCCACAGCACGGCTAGTGCGCGGGGTAGATTCAGATCCTGATTGACCTCAGCGTTGAACCGGGCGACAAAACGCTCATCCGCCGTACCACCGGTGGGCCAACTCGCATAGACGTTGCGTAGCCGGTCGAGCGCGACCTTTGCGGCTTCGAGCGCATCCCAGTTGAAACGCAGGGAGCTTCTGTAGTGCGCCGTCAAGCACAGGTAGCGATACGCCAGCGGATCGACTCCGCGGTCGACCAGTGTCTGCAGGCGGAGGAAGTCACCGCCCGCCTTGGACATTTTCGTAGCGTCCAGCGTAAGGAAATGGCCGTGCATCCAGAAGTTGGCGAGCCGGGTACCGTGCGCGGCTTGCGTCTGCGCGATTTCGTTGCTGTGATGCACGGCGATGTGGTCTTCACCTCCGCAGTGAATATCGAACCAGGACCCCAGGTACCTGGCCGACATCGCCGAGCACTCGATGTGCCAGCCGGGAAAGCCGCGTCCCCAAGGGCTGTCCCATTCCATCTGGCGCCGGGAATCAGCCGGGCTGAGTTTCCATAGCGCGAAATCCGTGGCGCGCTTTTTCTCGCCTAGTGCAACCCGCTTGCCGGCTTGCAGGCCCTCATGGTCGAGGCGAGCCAGAAAGCCGTAATCGTCCTGCTTGCTGGTGTCGAAGTACACGCCATCTGCGGTCTGGTAGGTGTAACCGGCGCGTTCAAGGGTGACAATGAAGGCAACCTGATCCTCGATATGGTCGGTTGCGCGGCACCAGACCGAAGGCTCCAGCAAGTTGAGCGCTCGCCAGTCGGCCAGGAAAGCCTCTGTATAACGCTCGGCGATCGCCCATGCCGACTCTCCCGTTCGCCGGCTTCCTTTCTCCATCTTGTCTTCGCCGTCATCGGCATCGGAGACAAGATGGCCAACATCGGTGATATTGACGACGTGCTGCACGGGGTAGCCGTTTAGCATCAGGACGCGCCGGAGCACGTCTTCGAATACGTAGGTCCGCAGATTGCCGATATGCGCGTGGTCGTAGACCGTAGGCCCGCAGCAATACAGGCCGACGTGATCGGGTTGTATCGGCTTGAAGGGGCGCACGGCGCGCGACCAGGTGTCATACAGGACGAGTGGCATCGGAATTTTCGTGTGGTGGAGCGATCGTGAAAAACAAAAAGGCCACCGGTTTCGCAACGGGTGGCCAGTTGAGGCTTAGACGTGACGCAGATTGGCGCGCTAGACGCAAGCTCCCCCTGGCAGGCCGTGACAGCATGCGTGAACGAGGCGGGAGGGGTAATGGGCGTAAGCGAGCATGAAAGGCATGTTAGAGCCTGCCTCCCCTTGGGTCAATGTCAGTGAGCGGCCGCTTTCGAGAGCCACTGTCGAGTGACGGCTTGTGGCCGAAGAACAAACCGAAACGAACCGAGACGGCCGGTGACCGTCTCAGGCCGACCCGGAGCCGTCATCGAAACCGCTGGACCGCACGGCCGCTATCAATGGTGAAACAGACGCCGGAAATCCGAGCCTGTTGGCGATTTCACCATGTTTTTTAGCGAAGTGTTTTGGCAAGGTTCGAGAACTCATTGGTTCGCGCTGTAAACGCAAGCACCATTACCCATTGCGCCCTTTATATCTCCGCACTTATAACGAATCGCAAACAGAGTACAGGTGCCATAACATCATTTCTCATTGAAAAACCGGGGTCCATAGACAAAAATCCATAGGGCACCAGTGATTAACGCTTTTTACAGAATCGTCGGCGCACATAAAGTCGTGGTGACCAACCGATAGAGATTCCGAGTCTTTTTTTCTTTCTTTCCTGGACAATGCGCACCGATTCCGCAAGACGGACATCGAGGAGCTTGCCATGCAATATGACTCACCGAGCGTCACGACCGCGCATCCTAATATCAGTTTCGAGCCGACATTAGAGTTGCATGGACTGGGTCAGCATTTCGAATGGACCGGCGAGCTGCAATCTGCAATATCCGTGCTACTGCCGCAGTATGCTGATTGCATGAATCCCCCGTTCCAAAAGAATAAAACAGCGGGACACCCGGTATGTGGAACTCAAGCGCTGACGCATATTAGCAAACGATGCCTTCGCAGTCAGTCTCGGCCATTCCTTAATCTGCTCCACATCAACGCCGTTTTATACCTGTCACGCTTGCAGCAATATATAAATATCTTGCTATGCACATTTTCATTTTCATGGGCGAAGCCGCTCATACTCGTTCCGCTCAGCCTCGCGATTGTTCCCGCGGGGGCATGGGCAGCGTGTACGACGACAGCCAACGTCACAACCTGCAGCGGCACGACAAACCTCGGCAACACGCCGATCGGCAACGGGCCGTCAGGCCCCGACAATGCTGTTGTCACCGTTGCGCCGAACGCTACGGTCACGGCGGGCGACGCGAGCGCCATCAGCCTGCGTGACCGCGCAAACGTAACGGTGAGCGACGGCGCGAAGGTCACCAGCGCCGGCGGCTCGGGCGGCGGCTTGTGGGGCGCGGGCAAGAACACCGTTGAATTCCGTTCGAACGGCACGCTGACTGTCGGAAACGGCTCGACGGTCAGCGCCACCGGAACCAGCACCAACGCCGAGGGTGTCAACCTGCTCGGAGCGGGCAATACGGTCATCAACCACGGCACCATTTCCGCGATCAACACCGCGGCGATCTGGTTCGAGGACACTGTGATCGGCGCGGCCAATACCATCGACAACTATGGCATCGTCCGCACGGGTAACGGCTCGACCAACAGCGTCCTTGCGAACGTGATCGGCAGCCAGCACAACGGTGATGTGCACTTTATCAACCGCACGGGGGCGGTGGTTTATGGTGGGCTGTCGTTCGCAAGCGGCAATGATGAGCTTACGCTTTACCCGTCCTCCGTCGTAACGGGGGGATTCAACGGCGGCGGCGGTACTAACACGCTGAACCTGGCAGGCGAAGCCGGCTCCAGCGACACGCTGACCGGCAACGTCAGCAACTTCCAGACCCTGACGAAGACAGGCCTTGGCAGCTGGACGCTTTCAGGCGCGGTGGGCGCTAACGGCGGCAATGCCGCGCTCGCGGTCGACGTGCAGCAGGGCACGCTCGCGTTGACAGGTAATAACGCCAACTTCAATGGCACGGTACTCGTTGATCCATCCGGCACGCTGGAGGCTCGCGCGCAGAGCCTGCCACCGGACATCACCGACAACGGCCTCGTACGCTTCGTGCAGACGGACAACGGGACTTACGCGGGCAGCCTCATCGGCACGGGCTCGGTCACCAAGACCGACGCGGGCGTACTGACGCTCTCTGGGGCAAACGGCTACCAGGGCGGCACGCTCATTCAGGGTGGGACGGTCGCGGTCGATGCCGATTCGCGGCTGGGCACCGCTGCCGGCTCGCTGACATTCGACGGTGGCGCGCTCGAACTCGTTAACAGCTTCGATCTTTCCGCTTCGCGGGCTATTACGGTGACGGCGAACAACGGGACCATCCAGACCGATACCGGCGTCGCGAGCACCGTGAGTCAGTCCATCGGCGGTGCGGGCGCAATTACCAAGGCAGGCGCGGGGCTGCTGACTTTCCTGGGGAACAACGGCTATGCCGGCGGCACGACGATCTCTGGCGGCACGCTGCAACTGGGCAACGGCGGCACCACTGGCAGCATCGTCGGCAACGTGACGGATAACGGCGCGCTGGTATTCAACCGCACCGACTCCGTCAGCTTCGACGGCACCATCTCGGGTTCGGGCTCGGTGACGCAGTCGGGCCCCGGTGTGACGGTCCTCACCGGTAACAACAGCTACTCAGGCCCGACCACCATCGCCAACGGCTGGCTCTACGTCGATGGCAACCAGAGCGCTGCGACCGGACCCACTACCGCGGCCAGCGGCACCCGGCTCGGCGGCAACGGTACCGTCGGCGGCAGCGTGACGATGGCCGACGGTTCGACGCTGGGACCCGGCTCCGTGCCCGCGACGCCGGCCACGCTGACGATCAACGGCGGCCTCACGCTCAGTCCGACCACGAACCTCTTTTACAACATGGAGCAGGCCAATGTGGCCGGCGGTCAGCTCAACGACCTGACGGTGGTCAACGGCAATCTCACGCTCGACGGCGTGATCAACATCGTCGATCAGGGCCAGACGCTCGGGGCCGGGATCTATCGTGTCTTCAACTACAGCGGAACACTGACCAATGACGGCCTCGAGATCGGCTCGTACATGACCGCGCCGACTACCCCCCAGCAGACGTCGACCACGACCCGGCCGCTGAGCGGCTTCACCGTGCAGACCTCGATCCCGGGTCAGGTGAACCTGGTGAACCCCGGCGGACTCACGCTGAATTACTTCGATGTCGGGCCGAAGAACGATGGCGTGGTCAATGGCGGCAGCGGCACGTGGCAGGCCTCGGCGGGAACCACCAACGACAACTGGACCGGACCGGACGGCGCGATCAATGCGCCATGGACTGACGGCGCCTTCGGCATCTTCATGGGTACGGCTGGCAACGTCCAGGTGGACGACAGCCTGGGCGCGGTGACGACCAAGGGCATGCAGTTCGCGACGAATGGCTACGTGGTCGGCGGCGACGCGATCACGCTGTCGACGCCCTCGCCAGGCAGCTTCACGACCGTGCGGGTCGGCGACGGCACGGCGGCGAGCAGCGGCATCACGGCGACGATCAATGCGGTGCTCGCCGGCAGCGCGGGCCTCATCAAGGAGGACCTGGGCACGCTGGTGCTCAACGGCGCCAACACCTATACGAACGGCACCTACATTCTGGGCGGCACGCTGCAGATTTCGAGCGATGCCAATCTTGGCACGCCGGGCGTCGTGGTGACGATTGCCAACGGCTCGACGCTGCGCACCACGTCGAGCTTCAGCAGTAACCGTCTGATCCTTCTCACGGGCAGCGGCGGGGGCACGCCCGGCGGCACCATCGAGACCACGACGGGAACGCAGTTCACGCTCAGCGGGCCGATCCTGCAGGGCAGCCAGCCGGCCAGCCTGGCGAAGACCGGCGACGGCACGCTGGTTCTGACCGGCAACGATATGTACCGGGGCGGGACCACGATTGCGGCCGGCACGCTGCAGCTGGGCAACGGCGGCACCCTGGGCAGTATCGTCGGGGATGTCGCCGACAACGGCACGCTGGTGTTCAACCGCGCCGACACCGTGACGTTCGGCGGCCTCGTCTCGGGGACGGGACTGCTCAATCAGGCCGGAACGGGCACCACGGTGCTGACGAACAACAACACCTACACGGGCGGCACGACGGTCAGCAGCGGCACGCTGCAACTGGGCAGCGGCGGCACCACTGGCAGCATCGTCGGCAACGTGACGGATAACGGCGCGCTGGTATTCAACCGCTCCGACTCCGTCAGCTTCGACGGCACCATCTCGGGTTCGGGCTCGGTGACGCAGTCGGGCCCCGGTGTGACGGTTCTCACCGGCAACAACAGCTACTCAGGCCCGACCACCATCGCCAACGGCTGGCTCTACGTCGATGGCAACCAGAGCGCTGCGACCGGACCCACTACCGCGGCCAGCGGCACCCGGCTCGGCGGCAACGGTACCGTCGGCGGCAGCGTGACGATGGCCGACGGTTCGACGCTGGGACCCGGCTCCGTGCCCGCGACGCCGGCCACGCTGACGATCAACGGCGGCCTCACGCTCAGTCCGACCACGAACCTCTTTTACAACATGGAGCAGGCCAATGTGGCCGGCGGTCAGCTCAACGACCTGACGGTGGTCAACGGCAATCTCACGCTCGACGGCGTGATCAACATCGTCGATCAGGGCCAGACGCTCGGGGCCGGGATTTATCGGGTCTTCAACTACAGCGGAACACTGACCAATGACGGCCTCGAGATCGGCGCGTACATGACCGCGCCGACTACCCCCCAGCAGACGTCGACCACGACCCGGCCGCTGAGCGGCTTCACCGTGCAGACCTCGATCCCGGGTCAGGTGAACCTGGTGAACACCGGCGGACTCACGCTGAATTACTTCGATGTCGGGCCGAAGAACGATGGCGTGGTCAATGGCGGCAGCGGCACGTGGCAGGCCTCGGCGGGAACCACCAACGACAACTGGACCGGACCGGACGGCGCGATCAATGCGCCATGGGCTGACGGCGCCTTCGGCATCTTCATGGGCACGGCGGGCAACGTCCAGGTGGACGACAGCCTGGGCGCGGTGACGACCAAGGGCATGCAGTTCGCGACGAATGGCTACGTGGTCGGCGGCGACGCGATCACGCTGTCGACGCCCTCGCCAGGCAGCTTCACGACCGTGCGGGTCGGCGACGGCACGGCGGCGAGCAGCGGCATCACGGCGACGATCAATGCGGTGCTCGCCGGCAGCGCGGGCCTCATCAAGGAGGACCTGGGCACGCTGGTGCTCAACGGCGCCAACACCTATACGAACGGCACCTACATTCTGGGCGGCACGCTGCAGATTTCGAGCGATGCCAATCTTGGCACGCCGGGCGTCGTGGTGACGATTGCCAACGGCTCGACGCTGCGCACCACGTCGAGCTTCAGCAGTAACCGTCTGATCCTTCTCACGGGCAGCGGCGGGGGCACGCCCGGCGGCACCATCGAGACCACGACGGGAACGCAGTTCACGCTCAGCGGGCCGATCCTGCAGGGCAGCCAGCCGGCCAGCCTGACGAAGACCGGCGACGGCACGCTGGTTCTGACCGGCAACGATATGTACCGGGGCGGGACCACGATTGCGGCCGGCACGCTGCAGCTGGGCAACGGCGGCACCCTGGGCAGTATCGTCGGGGATGTCGCCGACAACGGCACGCTGGTGTTCAACCGCGCCGACACCGTGACGTTCGGCGGCCTCGTCTCGGGGACGGGACTGCTCAATCAGGCCGGAACGGGCACCACGGTGCTGACGAACAACAACACCTACACGGGCGGCACGACGGTCAGCAGCGGCACGCTGCAACTGGGCAACGGCGGCACCACTGGCAGCATCGTCGGCAACGTGACGGATAACGGCGCGCTGGTATTCAACCGCACCGACTCCGTCAGCTTCGACGGCATCGTCTCCGGAACAGGCCTGCTCAATCAGGCGGGGACCGGCACCACAGTGCTGACGAACGGCAACACCTACACGGGAGGGACAACGGTCAGTGCCGGGACGCTGCAGCTTGGTAACGGCGGCATGACCGGCAGCATAGTCGGCGACGTCACCGACAACGGCGCGCTTGCGTTCAATCGCTCGGACACAGTCACCTTTGGCGGCTCGGTGACCGGCACCGGCGCACTCAGTCAGCGTGGGACCGGCACCACGGTGCTGACCAACAGCAACACCTACACGGGAGGGACGACAGTTAGCGCCGGCGCGCTGCAGATCGGCAACGGTGGCACGACTGGCAGCATAGTCGGCGACGTCACTGACAACGGCTCATTGATCTTCAACCGGCTCGACGACATCACCTACGATGGGCGGATCACCGGCAGCGGTTCGGTGTTGAAACAGGGCGCGGGCACCGCGACTCTCACCAGCGGCAGCACCTACGCGGGCGGTACGACCATCAGCGCCGGCACGCTGCAGCTGGGCAACGGCGGCAACTCCGGCAGCATTGTCGGCGACATCGTCAACGATGGCACGCTGGCGATCGAGCACAGCGATGTGCTGCCGGTCGTCGGCAACGTGTCGGGCTCGGGCGGCATCGTGCAGCGTGGTACCGGCGCGGCCGTGCTGCTCGGAACGAACAGCTACAGCGGGCCGACCGACGTCGCGACAGGCGCGCTTTACGTCGATGGCGACCAGACGGCCGCGACCGGCATCACGACCGCGGCCAGCGGCAGCACGCTAGGCGGCTCTGGCATCATCGGCGGTAACGTCACCGTTGCCAATGGTGGCGCGTTGGCGCCGGGCCAGATCGGTGTCGCGCCGGGCACGCTGACGATCAACGGCAACCTGAATCTGAGCAGCGGCTCGATTCTCGACTACGGATTCGGGCAGGCCAACGTCGTCGGCGGCGCCCTCAACGACCTGACCGTCGTGCAGGGCAACGTGACGCTTGCCGGAACGCTCAACGTCCAGACGAGCGAGGCCGGCACGTTCGATCCCGGCATCTACCGCATCATCAGCTATGCGGGTTCTCTGACCAGCAATGGACTAGCGATCGGCACTATCCCGTCGCCGGATTTTTTTGTGCAGACATCCATTGCTCATCAGGTCAACCTCATCAATACCGCCGGCCTCACCTTCAGTTACTGGGATGGCGTTGCCGGACCCAAGGACGACAATGCCATCGAAGGCGGCAACGGCGCGTGGCAGAACTTCCGCGGCAATAACAATTGGACTGATGAACTGGGCGCGCCCAATGCCGCATTCGCCGACAGCACGTTCGCGATCTTCGCTGGGACCGGGGGCACGGTGACGGTGGATGGCAGCCTGGGAGCAGTACAGGCCGCCGGTATGCAGTTCGCCGTCAACGGTTACGTACTGACCGGCGGCCCGATCACGCTGGTCGGTTCGGCGGCGACGCCGGGCGAGTCGATCATCCGGGTCGGCGACGGCACCGCGCCTGGGGCCAGCTACGTTGCGACGATCGACTCGGTCCTTGCCGGCAACTCCCGGCTCGTCAAGAGCGACCTGGGCACGCTGGTGATGGACGGCGCGAACGCCTATACGGGCGGCACGCAGATGAACGGCGGCGTGTTGCAGGTCCGGTCCGACAGCAACCTCGGCGCAAGCAGCGGCACGCTCGGCTTCAACGGCGGTACCTTGCGAACCACCGGGACCTTCGCCACCGCGCGCGCGACCACTCTTGGCGACGACGGTGGTACGTTCGAGCCCATCGCGGGAACGACGCTCACGCTCGACAGCGGCGTCAGCGGGACCGGCGTTCTGACAAAGGCTGGTCCAGGCGCGCTGGTGTTCGCCGCCGACAACAGCTATACGAACCGCACGGAGATTAAGGCCGGTACCTTGCAGCTCGGCAACGGCGGCACGGCAGGCAGCATCGCCGGCAACGTGATCGACGATGGCGTGCTGGCGTTTAACCGGTCCGACACTTACACGTATGGCGGCAATATATGGGGAAGCGGCGCGGTCCAGCAGATCGGCCCTGGCGTGACCGTGATGACCGGCAGCAACACCTACACGGGCCCGACCTTCGTCGTAGCCGGCACATTGCGCGCCGGCGCGACGAATACGCTGAGTCCCGGTTCAGTGGTGGGTATTGATCCCCGCGCGGCCCTCGACTTGAACGGTTTCGACCAGACAGTTGCGGGGCTGGCGAACGCCGGGCTGGTTCGCTTCGGCGGTGCGCCCGGGACGACGCTGCGCGTGGCCGGCAACTACATCGGCGATGGCGGTGCGCTTGCGCTCAATACTTACCTTGGAAGCGATGGCTCTCCGACGGACCGTCTCGTCATTGACGGTGGCACGGCCACCGGCGCAGCGGCGTCACCGGCCATCGTCGCGGCGAAGCAGTCGGCGAAGGCTAACGGGGCCCTGGCCAAGGCAGCCGCGGCGAGCGGCGGCACGTCGCTGCTGGTGAACAATGCTGGCGGACCGGGCGCCAGAACCACCGGTGACGGCATTCTCGTGGTCGATGCCGTCAACGGCGCGACGACCGCGCCCAGCGCGTTCTCGCTCGGTACGCCTGTGGCCGCGGGACCATACGAATATTCGCTATATCGCGGCGGCGCCGCCGTCGGTTCGAGCGACGACTGGTTTCTTCGCTCGATCCTCAACTGTGCAACCGCTCCGGATGTAGCCGGATGCCAGCCACCGTCGTCGCCACCCGGAGCGTCGGCTGTGCCAGTCTATCGGCCCGAGACGTCGCTTTACGCGGCGCTTCCGTCACTGGCACTGAGCTTCGGAGGTGTGCTGCTTGATTCGCTTCATGAGCGTATGGGCGGCCAGATCGGACCTCAGGCCGACATGCCCTCCGGCGGCAATGCGAAGCAGCGCAATGCGCTCGGCTGGGGGCGCATCGTCGGTATCACGGGCACGCGGGACGGCGGCGCTTCGGGCATCTATAGCAATGACGGCCCCTCGTATGACTACCGCCTGTATGCGGCACAGGCGGGCATGGACGTTTATCAATCGAAGCAGCCGGATAACACTGCGGACCACGCTGGCCTCTACGTCGCATACGGCGAGATCGATGGCGACGTCGACCACTTCGACGGCAGCGACGCAGGCAATGACCGGATTAGCGGTGCAACCGTCGGCGCTTACTGGACGCACTTCGGCCCGACCGGCTGGTACGTCGACAACGTCATCCAGGGCACGCGATACAACGTCAAGGCAGACGGACCCACAGGCCACCTGGATTCGGAGGGCACTGGCCTTGGCGCTTCGGTCGAAGGAGGCTATCCGATTGCGTTCGGCAACGGCGTCGTGATCGAGCCGCAGGCGCAGCTCGTGTACCAGACCATTCATCTGAACGCGACGCACGACAACGCGGCAAACGTGAATTTCAGCGACGTCGAAAGTCTGACGGGCCGGCTAGGCGTGCGCTTGTCCCGAACCTGGGAGTTTGCACCCGGCACAGCCACCGCACCGGCGCGCAAGGCCACCGCATGGGTGCGGGCGAGCTTCATCAACGAATTCCTCGGACATCCGGTGACGGGCTTTTCCTCGGCGGACGGATATGTGCCATTCGAAGTGAGTGTTCACGGTCCGGGAGGAAAGCTTGACGCAGGACTGGACGCTCAGGTGTCGAAAAGCACGTCCGTGTATGGAAGCGTGCAAGGTCAGTTCACCGGAGGCGGGCATGCGGTGGGCGCCGAAGTTGGGGTGAAGGTCAGGTTTTGATCTTTGAACACGCTGGAATTCTTCCACCTCGCGGCGATCGAATTTCCTGCTCGCCGAGGGTTTGAGTTTTTCTGCCCACGCGCGTCGCTGGATGAGCGGGATGGACGGAAGCCGGCGCATGTGCGAGTTGAAGCGTCCGGTTCGACATTCGTCGGGACCCAGGAACTGCCTTTCTCCGTGATATATGCGTTGGTCCGGACCGTTCGTTTTTTCGCTGAAAACGGCAGTTGAATGTGTCCAGCGAGCGACCGGTTCTGGCCTCCGACCTCGTTCGTCGGACAACGCTCGAGGGAGGAAACCGCGGAGTGCACCTGGGCGGCTATGGGGATTGAAGTGGGTGGGTGACGCAGTCGGTGACGCGACAGTGGGTTAGAGCCGAAGGCTGGTTGATGCCGATGCGGTTGCAATGCGGTCGCACAGCGCATTTGCTATCTATTCTGTTGACGGCGCCAGTTCATCGAAGCCTGGGCGCGACAAGTGCAGCACTTCGTAGCGTTCGCCTGGGGCAACTGCTTCTGGTGTGTCGGCCCAAAGCGTGAAGGTGACACGCTCCCAGGAGCGCGGATCAATCGCACAGGCACTGGCGATCACACTACTATGCCTGGCGATATGCTCGACTTCAGCGACCGCATCTCGCGCGGCCTGCGCGAGATCGGCTTCGCGAGGAACGACCACTCGCTCCCGCGTCGCCGCGCAAGGCAATGCGCCGGACGCCGGTCCGCGCTGGCACAAGAGGCCCGACCATGTCAGCACGACGGGCCGTCCGAACGATTCGACGATGCCTTGGAAACCGCCTCCTTGCCACAGAAAACGGTTCATACCAGCGGTGTCATTCCACAAGTAGAACGGCGAATACTGGTTGA
This sequence comes from Paraburkholderia lebeckiae, assembly GCF_050436225.1. Lineage (NCBI taxonomy): Bacteria > Pseudomonadati > Pseudomonadota > Betaproteobacteria > Burkholderiales > Burkholderiaceae > Paraburkholderia > Paraburkholderia lebeckiae. The sequence goes on from NZ_JBNDLU010000002.1 coordinate 426,452, forward strand.
GCGTCGCACCTGCCTTGTCGCGCTCGCGGATCAGGTAAGCCTTGAGACCAAGGCCAGCGAACGTGTCGGTCATGTGCCCGCGGTCCGCGACGCGATTTCGGATGATCTGCATATCGTAGTCGGCGGGCAAGGTGATTTCATAATGCATCGCATACATGGTCGGGCTCCAGAGGCAGTAAATGGTGTCCGGGCTGTGGCGTATCAGGTAGAGAACGCCGCGCCACCATTGGCATGGGAATAAGTATCGTCCCATCATTAGCGGCGCGAGAATGCTGATGATAGTTGCCGGTCGTATTGCGCACGCCCGTGCTGGTGCATGGGCGTCACGATTCTCTCGACAGCGATTCGATCCGCGATTATTTGCATACGCATCCTGCAGTGTCTTTCTCCATCCGACAGCCTTGCACTGCGGTACCGGCGAATCCGCATGACACGTGGGAGATTTACGTAGCGTTGTAACTTTAGGCGTGGCTGTCTCCCGCAAGCCCGACCGGTACCACTTCCGCTAAATCCGCCTGCAGCGCCCGCTCGTGGAGACGCGCGAGTGTATGGGGCATGCAATTTGCGCTACTTCCAATGACCGGTCGAAGTGCAACAGGCCCGCAGGTCGCATGCATCCCGTTCACCGAAAGCCGGGTTGCAGCCAGGGCAGGAGGAATCTGCGATGAAACTAACTGCGAGACATTTTGTAATTGCGGCGTCGGTCGTGCTGCTGGCGATGAGCGCATCTGGATGCAAGCGGGCGGACAACAGTAGCGAGACCAGCGGCGCAGCGGCGGGCAGTAGCGGCACGATGACTAACCCCGCAGCGACCGGAGCGATGGGCGCAAGCGGCCCGGCGGCAGCATCGGGCGCCAGCCAGTAACGGAAAACACGTTAGCCCGCACACGTTAGCCCGCAAGTGAGTGGGTATCAAATTGGCAGAGGAAGCCGGCGGGAGCCGCCCCTCAGGAACATCGCAGCTCCCGATGAGGCTGGACTGAGGAGATTCAATCATGGAGTCTGCGATCCACTATCAGGTCAATATCTGCGGTGGTGATTTCCAGCACGTCAGGGACTGTTTCAACGACTGGAAGCGCCAACCGCTTGTTTATCGCACGGACCGGTCGATGTTCGAAGGCAAACAGGAAGTCCGTCCGTTGTCTGCCGGGCCGTTCAGCGATGGACAAGCAGCGCAGACCCAACTGGAGCAGACGTGCGACCCCTGTGATCCTTACGCCCTGGCGGCGGAAATCCGGGACGGTCAGCACGATATGTGGCTGGTGATGGCAGCCTACGAGGAGTAATGTCCGTTGCGCACGGGCGCTACTGAAGACGAGGCAGTCGACCCGTTACTCCGGTCGGCAAATTCGTGCCAACGTCCCAGGTTTCGCCCGAAGCAGCCGTTCCCCCGTGTCCGGGCGTTCGGGCATCACCTAACTTCACGATCAACCTCGCATGATCACAGCGGCGAGGTGCACCTGGCCGAACACTGCGTGAGACAAAATCTGAAGTTAGCGCGCCCGTAGACTCGGGTACGACAAGGTAGTACCGTCGGGCCGTTACCGCACGGCGAGCGAGGTGGTGCGGGAGGCGCTTCGCCTGCTGGAGTCATAGTTGTCGAACCGGGGACCGTCCACCCAGAATACCGTTGCGCCGACCAATCGCACCCCGGCCTCAGCCACTCGAGATGACGACCGCGAACTGTTGACGCAAACGCGTGGGAGAGATTTGTGAACGATGCATCGCGGTTCCCGGTTGCCGGCGTCGGCGCCTCGGCCGGGGGAATAGAGGCGCTAGACGGTTTCTTTCGCGGGATGCCCGCCGAGCCCGGCGTCGCTCTTGTCGTCGTGACGCATCTCGGCCCGGAGCGTGAGAGCCTGCTGCACGAGATCATGGCGCGATATACGGCGCTACCGGTACAGGTCGCGGCCGACGGTATGCCGGTGGAGATAAACAGCGTCTACGTGGCGCCGTCCAATGTGGTCCTCGGGATTGGGAACGGCCACCTCCGGGTTCACGTGCAGAGTACAAGCCGGCGCGAGCGCAAGCCCATTGACATCTTTTTCAGCGAACTGGCAAATGACCAGGGCGAACTGGCGGTGGGCATCGTCCTGTCCGGTGGCGACTCCGATGGCGCGCTCGGGGTCAAGGCAGTCAAGGAGCACGGCGGTCTCACCATGGCGCAGATCGCGGACGGATTCGGGCCGCAGCACGCAAGCATGCCCGAGAGTGCGATCGCCACGGGGCTCATCGACTTTGCCATCCCCGTTGAACAGATGGGGCCGAAACTCGCTGAATTCGCCCGTAGCACCTATGTGCTGGACGATATTGCCTTCAAGGCCAAAAACGCGGCGGAGCAGCAACAGATCGATGACGCGCGAAAGGAGATTTGCGGCATCCTGCGCGGCCAGCTCGGTCACGACTTCAGTGGCTACAAGACCAGGACTTTCATGCGCCGCGTGCAGCGGCGCATGCAGGTAATCCATGCCGAGTCAGTCGATGCCTATGTCGAACACCTGCGGCGCGATTCGCAGGAAGTCGGCGCACTGTTCCGCGATCTTCTCATCAACGTGACCAATTTTTTTCGCGACGCGGAAGCGTTCGAAGAGCTCGCGAATACCGTCATACCACGGCTTTTCGAGGAGCGCGGAGTGGACGATGTGGTGCGCGTCTGGGTCCCCGGTTGCGCGACCGGGGAAGAGGTCTACTCGCTGGGTATCCTGCTGCGCGAACACATGGATAAGCTTGCGAGCGTGCCCCGGGTGCAGATCTTTGCCAGCGATATTGACGAACATGCACTTGCAGTCGCGCGCGCAGCCAAATATCCTGGCCAGTTGCTCGATGGTGTGTCCCCCGAACGCCGGAAACGCTTTTTTATTCCCGACGGCGCGAGTTATGTGGTGGCCAAAGAGGTGCGCGACCTGTGCATCTTCTCGCCGCACAGTGTGATTCGCGATCCGCCTTTTTCTCGGATCGACCTGGTCTCCTGCCGTAACCTGCTGATCTATTTCGGCCAGGATGTTCAGGGACAGGTCATTCCGACGTTCCACTATGCGTTGCGTCCCGACGGCTACCTGTTTCTTGGCACGTCGGAAAGCGTCAGTCAGTTCGACGATCTGTTTGCACCGGTCGAGAAAAAACATCGCATCTTCCGTCGCCGGTCGGTGCCCGCACCGCACGTTCGACTCCCGCTGATGGTCTCGTCGATGCGGACCGGTCGCGCGGGCGAGCTGACGGCGCGGCGCACGGAAGTTGGCGGTGTTGCGCTGCGCGAGATGGTCGATGCTCAGGTGCTAGAGCGGTTTTCGCCGCCTCACGTGCTAGTCAATCGCGATGGTGATGTTGCCTACTATTCAGCGCGGACCGGCAAATATCTCGAACCGCCCGCCGGCATTCCCTCGCGTCAGATATTCACCTTGGCGCGCAAGGGCATTCGCCTCGAACTACGAACGGTGTTCCGCGAAGCGGTCGAATCCGGGCGCCCGGTGACACAGGAAGGCATACCGGTCGAGGAAGACGATGGACGCGTGCAGATGGTCACTGTGACGGTCGAGCCGCTCAACAGCCGGCCCGGCGTTGAGCCGCTCTTTCTGATTCTGTTCATTGATCAGGGGGCGGTCCTGAGCCGCGAAGAAGCATTAAGTCGTGCTCACGCTGCGCACGACGGCACGACGGTGCAGATGGAACGGGAACTGCGCGACACACGCGAGCGCCTGCAATCCGTGATCGAGGAATACGAGACCGCACTGGAGGAACTCAAGTCGTCGAACGAGGAACTCGTTTCGGTCAATGAGGAGATGCAGTCGACCAACGAAGAGCTGGAAGCGTCGAAGGAGGAACTGGTCTCGCTCAACGAGGAACTGCACACCGTCAATAGCGAACTGAACGGGAAGATCGAAGCGCTCGATCGCGCAAACAGCGATCTGCAAAACCTGTTCGAGAGCACGGCGGTCGCCACAGTTTTTCTGGACCGGCACCTCGTGATTCGCAGCTTCACGCCGGCCATGAAGGACGTATTCAATATCCGTCCGGCTGACCGGGGACGGCCCATCACCGACCTGGCAAGTCCACTGAATATGCCGGAGCTTGCCAGCGATATCGCGCGCACGGTGACTGAAGGCGAAGTGATCGAGCGTCGTATCGATAGCAGCGACCAGGCGATCAATTATCTGGTCCGTCTCGCGCCCTACCGGAATGGCGACCGGCGGGCGGAAGGTGTGGTGGTCACGTTCCTGAATATTACCGGCCTCACCCACGCCGAGGCGCGCCAGAAGGTGCTCATTGCGGAACTCCAGCATCGCACGCGCAATCTTCTCGCACTCGTTGAGTCAATCGCGCGTCAGACCTTGCGGAAGGAGCCGCCGCTTGAAGCATTTACCTCGCGATTGCGTGCCCTCGGGCGTCTGCAGGGGATTCTCGGAAAAGCGGCGGGCGAGCATGTCGATCTGGGTGACATCGTACGCATGGAGGTGGAGACGATCGCCGGTGTCGACGCTGACAACATTGCCATGACCGGCCCGAAAGTTCCCCTCGGCCTCGAATACGTTCAGAACATCATGCTGGCCATACACGAACTCGCAACGAACGCGTTGAAATACGGAGCGCTAAAAGACCGTCAGGGGCGGCTGGATATCCGCTGGCGTGTGGAAGACATACAGCAGGACCAGTCATTGCTTCTGCTGGATTGGCGGGAAAGCGGTCTGGCCGTCCCGCCCGACCCTTCGAAACGCGGGTACGGACGGCAGTTGATCGAACAGGCGCTGTCTTACTCCTTGCGGGCGAAGGCAGAACTGCTCTTTTGTGACGATGGGATTTGGTGCCGGATCGAAATGCCGTTTGAGCGAAAACGTTCCAATGCTGCCGACCAGACCTGAGGAAAACGGATGGGACAGGGTACAGAACTTCAGGGACGCCGGATACTGGTTGTCGAAGACGACTTCGTCGTTGCGCAGGCGCTTTGTGGCCTGATCGAAGAGGCCGGTGCAACGGCTGTGGGGCCGATCGGCTTTGCGGATGAGGCGCTGGCATACATCCAGTCCAATAAGGACGCCTTTAATGGCGTGGTGCTTGACGTCAATCTGCACGGGCAGAAGTCGTACGCGATCGCGGACTGGCTGACCGAGAACAGCGTGGACTTTGTCTTTACAACCGGCTATGGCGCGGAGGCGCTTGATCCGGCCTATGCCGGCTGCCCCCGGTGCGAGAAACCCTTCGATCCACGGGTTCTTTTCAGGCTGCTCGGTTCCAGCACTCTCTAGATTACGCTTGGACGGGATACACCCGGCGCTGGAGTCACACTTCGCGAAGTATCGCAAGCAGGTTCCGGCGCTGGCTTTGACATGCCATCTCGCGGACGGCGGGCGCGGGCCGGTCAGTGTCACGGCGATGGTGCGCGCACTCGCATGGGCCGACTACCTGAAGTCGCACGCGTTACGCGCCTACGGAACCGGCATGACGGCGCCGATGGACCGGGCGCGGGCGCTGCTCGAAAAAATCCGGGCAGGCAAATTGCCATCGTTACCGTTTGCGTTGAAGAAGATTTACGACGCGTGCTGGTCGATGCTGACGAACCGCGAAGAAGCCGCCGAAGCCGTCTCTATCCTGATCGAGCATGGGTACATGGCCGAAGTGGCGGAACGGAATAACGCGAGCAAGGGAGGACGTCCACGCGAACCGCGCTATGTCATCAATCCAGAGGTGACGAAATGAACCGCTATCTGGAGATGCTGAAATCGGAAAAGAGCCTACCCCACGAACCCGCAAAACCCGCAAAAGTGCCAACCGGGGGTTTGGCGGGTTTTGCGGGCGCACAGGGTGAACTCTTTTTGAAAAATGAGACCGTGCCGGCTGCATCAGAAAAACCCTCGTTCGATCACAAAACCGAACGCATCCCTGACTATTGCATGGGCGCGCTGCGCGATCCTGTCGGCGGGTTGTTTCTGCCGTGGGGGCCGTACCTTACTGCAGACGATGTGCGGCGTCTGCGTGCCGAACTGTTCACCGCGATTGTCGAACTGGCGGACGCGGAGCGCTGGACGCGCGAGCGGTACAACGACACGGTGGCGCGCGCTGCGCGCGGGCCACTGGCGGACCTGTTGCCGAACATCGAATACTTCAGCGCGAAGGTCCGCGAACTGCGGGCTGAGGCGACGGTGCGCGAAGTGATGGCGGCGCGGGCGTGGAAATATGACAGCAGGATTCGATAGCCGGAGGGCGTAACGTGGCAACGAAAAGGAAGGCGACAAAGGAGGCGGCCAGCGCGCCGCCACCAAAGCGCAACCCGGAGGCTCTGGGGCTGTCGGGCGAGCAGTACGACGACCCGGTAAAGCGCGGGGCGCTGATCGCGTCTAGTCCGGTCGTGCGCGGAGCCGTGACCGGGCGCAAGTACGCGGAGCCGGTGTTCGGGGCCGAGCTTGACCTGACAGCTTACCTGGCTGAACTGAACAGACAGGCCGCTGCGGTCCGGGCGGGTGACCTGTCCGGCGTGGAAGCCCTGCTCGTCACGCAGGCCAACACGCTCGACATGATCTTTAACCAGTTCGCGCGCAAGGCGGCGTTCAGCGAGTATCTGAACCAGATGCAGGCGCATTTGTCGCTAGCGCTGAAGGCGCAGGCGCAATGCCGTGCGACGCTCGAAGCGCTAGCCGAGATAAAGAACCCGCGTCCGCTCGCGTTCGTCGGCGCGCGTCAAGCAGGTTGTCGCCTCACTCATGCAGCCAGAGGCTGTTTATTTGCGCCGATCGACGCCATCTCAACGACTGAGTCACGTTCGGGGTTAAGCGTCACGGCACCAACCGGTGTCCAGTTGCGCGTGTGACACGACCAGCGGGCCGGATTGCATGCGCGCGCCTTCACGTACAGTGCGTGACGTGCCGCGAGAAGCGCACGATCGTCGCCGGCATGACGCTGCGCAGGCGTCACGTAGCGGATGCCGCTATGACGATGCTCGAAGTTGTACCACTGCACGAAGCCGGCAGCCCAGTTGCGAGCAGCGTTCAGGTCCTCGAAGCCTGTGACCGGAAACTCCGGCCGGTACTTCGCGGTTCGGAACAGCGCCTCGGCGTAGGCGTTGTCGTCGCTGACACGGGGGCGTGAGTACGACGGCTTGACACCCAGCCAGTGGAGCATCGCCAGCACGGTCGTGGCCTTGAGCGTCGCACCGTTATCGCCGTGCAGCACCGGCCGGGTCTCAAGGACGGCAATGCCTTCGGAGAGCGCCGTACGACGCACGAGATGAGCAGCGTGTTCGGCCGCGTCGCTGTCGTGCACCTCCCAGCCGACAATCTTGCGGCTATACAGGTCCAGGATCAGGTACAGGTGGAACCATCGACCTGTTACCGTTGCCGGCAGAAACGTCATGTCCCAGCACCACACCTGGAGCGGCGCCGTTGCGACGTGCGTGGTCGGCGGCCGGGCGCTCGAAGGCGTTCTGGCACGACCACGGCGCGTCATCTGCCCATGCTCGCGCAGCACGCGCGCAAAGGTCGATTCGCTGGCGATGTACACGCCTTCGTCAGCCAGCATCGGCACGATACGCGCCGGTGGCATGTCGGCAAAGCGTGGCTCGTTGGCTATGCGCAGCACGTTTGCCCGCTCCTGCGGGCTCAGGGTGTGCGCGGGCAGTGGGCGCATCGCGCCGGGCCTGGCGTCGCCCTTGACGAGCCCCTGATGGGCCTTCCAGCGTTCGCACATCGATTCCGGCGACCTCGCAGGCCAGACGCAACCGTGCGCCAGCCCGATTGGCCGATTCGATTTCCCGGGCCAGCCGCTGGCGATCCTCGAGGCCGATCATTCGTCCTCGCCCTTGTCCGTGTTGAAGATCGCCGCGACTTTTTTTGACAGTACCAGCAGCGCTGCTGTCTCAGCCAGCGCCTTCTCCTTGCGCCGCAGGTCGCGTTCGAGCTCCTTGATGCGGCGCTGATCCTGCTTCGTCTGCCGCGGGCTCGCGCGGGCTTCTTCGGGCTCGGCCAGCGCCTGCGTGGCCGCTTGCCGCCACTGCGCCAGAACCTGCGGATACACGCCATGCTCGCGGCACCATGCATTGCGCGCCGTCTCGTCCATCGCCGCCGTGTTCAACACCGCCTCGAAACGGGCGGCCGCTGTCCATGCCCGCTCGCGAGCGGGCATGGACAGCGCATCACTGCGCCAGCGCTCCAGCGTCTGCGCGCCCACACCGATCTCTCGCGCAACCTCTTCCACCGATGCGCTCTCCGGCGGCAGCAACCGCGCCACCGCTCTGTCCTTGAATGTCTTTCCGTAACGCGCCACCTTGTTCTCTCTTTATCGCCCCCAGATTCCAATTTTATCCAGGCGACAACCATTGTGACGCGGGGGGCGTGAAGCAGGCGAACATCGCGAACGGGCCGCAACAGGTGAACAACGGGGCCGCGCCCGAACCTCGCGCGCGTGGGAAAAGCGGCGAAGCGGCGAACGGACTATTAACGGACGATCATGGGACGACACTGGACGGCGGAGCAGCGGGTAAAGCAGGCCGAAGCAATCCGGCGCTGGAAGCCGTGGGAAAGATCAACGGGACCGGCGACTGACGCGGGGAAGGCTGCGGCGAAGCTCAATGCGCTGAAACATGGAATGCGCTCGGCGTACTGGCGCGACGAACGGCGGCGCGTGAATGAACTGCTGAGTGAGTGCCGGGAACATCTGTCGAAATACCCCTCCCGCAAGCAGCGGCAATAATTCGGAAATTATTCGAGTACGGTGCCCCTCTTTTAGACTGGAAAGGACCGATACAGGGATATACGTATGAATGCACGGCCATAGAACCGGATTGCCATCCAAATATAATGGAGCCACCATGCACCATCAAATAAAGACGGAACAATACGCTGTCACTACGGTGCAAATCAGGTGCTTACATATCGCTCGCCACCTGGCTCGCACCGCTCTGGGCAAAACTGGCCGGGTGCGCCGCTAAGCTCCGTTCCGTTCGGACTATGCCGATGCGCGCGCGGCGCCGCTCTTCCTGCTTGCTGCGAGCTGGGCCGAGCCGTGTGAGGCGGTATTGCGCATCGCGTCCTAGCGACTGATCCCAGCGTCGCTTTGCTGGATGACCGAGGCGCGCTACCGGCTCGACGTGGCCATTGCTGGTGGAACTTGCGTGGCTTTCGCCATCCCGGTTTGACCGCCTTATGAGCCGCTCTGGAGACGCGTCCGTCAATTCGTTGCGGCGCACCTTTACTATGTCCTTCGACGCCGCCGGCGACATTGACGATCTGAGATGGTTTCCGGCCTATAACCCCATTTCAACTCAGCCTGCGCGACCGTCGAAGTACTTCTGTTCGCGCGTGGCGCGGTCGTCTGCTACGAGCGGATCCAACGCCAGCGCGACAGCTTCCGCGCGTAGATTGATAACTACGCGCGGAAGATAGAATAAAAAACTCACTCAATCGCCAGAAACGCATCGATTTCGGAATTTCTGACTCCAGTGCGACGAACTGCACGTTGTATGACTTTAAGTATCCGCGCATCGTGCGACGCGCTCGACTGATTTTCACCCCATTGATAAGGAGGCCAACCATTCAGGCTTGACACGACAGTACTTTCAGCCTCAAGGGACTGCAAAACAGCGCTCAAAAAGGCGAACCCTCGAACGTAATCATCCTTGAATATTGAAGTGCCGTCTGTATACGTAGCATATCGGAGAGCATTCGGAAGATGCATGACCTCATCGGCCTCATCCATAAAGCTCGCTAGTCGGCTCCAAAAATCATAAGGAAAGCTTTGCGCAAACACTTGCGACTGCATTTCTGCCATGGACGCGGGAAGCGGTTGTGCCAGACCTGGAGCCGGATGCAGAGATCCCGTTCGAATCACCCGTTCTGCCCAATTGGCGGTCGGCTCAAGCAGCCACGGCCTCTTGAACTCCATGTATCCGTACTGGTATAGATGAAACAACTCATGGGAAACAACGCTCCATGACCCTGGGAATTTATCCAATCGGTCGGAAATATCAAGTCTTATCGAACATGCATCGCCCCTTTGGGGGACTGCCGAATAGCTGGCTGGTTCGCTGTAGGCTAGTCCATTCCCGGACATATTTCCCACGTTTATGTCAATGTATGAAGCGCCTCGATAGCGTGCGCTCTCAAGAGGATCACGAAATCCCAGAAGATTGAATGCTTTTCTGGCCGCATCTGCCTGGCGCGCTACGTTTTCAACGTAATCGGGCACCCCGTTAGAATTGGAATCCGTTTGATCGACGAGCTGATTATCGCCGCTATGTGTATAGAATACTCTTATGCCACTTCCCTCTAGCTCATATTTTTCCGTGAGGGACGGTATAAAACCCGTCGACATCCGATTGATTGGGCATGGGTTTATTGACTCGGAATGGACGCCCTCGGTGAGAAATAAACCCCCAATAAACAGGGCGAAGGCTGCTTTCGGACTTTTTCTTTCAAACGGCATTAATGAGCTCCTTATTTTGGTTCGATCTTCTGGAACGTTAATGAAGACGAGAGACGTGTCAATTTCACTCGCCGCGTGCTACTGAAAGAGTGTGTGTGTGCCTAAGGATAGAACGGTGAGTCGGAGTGACGATTCCTGACTCACCCTAGGTTGATTTCCGAGTCGAGGAGGCGATGTCTTGTGCAACTGTCGCGTGCCATACTGCTCGCGTCGATATCCAGATCCGAGCAGTTCGTATACATGACGTGGGGACTACGGGTTGACCCGCAACAAGTCAATTTCCTGCAGCGCCCGGCGCACATCCTTCTCCGACTGCCCCTGGGCGAGCAAAGATGCCGCTCGCTTGGCATGTTCGGCCAGCAAATGATGCAGAGGCGGCGCAGCATGGGCATAGATGTGGCGCGGGTTCAGCCCGATAGAGCGCAATCGACGCACGTAGTACAGCTGACTGTAAAACGGAACGCTGCGATCCTCCGGATCCGAGATCACGTAGATGCCCGGCATTGGCTCTCGCCGGATATTGCTAATCTCGTCGACGGGGTCATAGTAGGTTGTGGCATCGTCAAGAAGCTTGCCAGGAATCTCGCGCCGGTACTCCCAATAGGCGCTCACCTGTTTGACAGAAACGAGGCCGGAAGAGAATACGGCGGCCTCGATATCCGATCGCTTGTTGAGCAAAGCGGCCGCGATCTGACCGCCCCCGGAGTGGCCAGCCAGGATGAACGAGGAGACCTTGAAGTCCTCCTTCAGAATGTCCAGTGCACGGCTCATCAACTCGATCTCGCGCGGCCTGCGCCTGAGGTTGTGGTCGCCCGAGGAGCCATAGATGCCTGGGCGAGCAAGAAAAATCACGGGGCGCTGTGCCTCGGCTGACCACGCCGCCAGGTCCTTTTCGATCTTCATCGGCGAGGCGGCCACGTAAGCCCGGCTAATGTGCCTGGCGCCTTTCGAGGTTCTGAGCATGACGTCACCACTGAAGTAGACCAACGCGACGGAGTTCTCGCCATCGGCAAATCCGTGGGTGTAATACCTGATGCATTCGCCGCTGCCGTTCACTTCGATCCACAACCCGTTGGGCACGCGAGCGCAGTGCTCAGGAGAGCTCAAAGCGCCGTTGAGCGCCTCCTTCTCATCAAAGCGATCTCTCTCACGCGTGATGCGCAATTCCTGGGGTTGTGGTTTCTCAAAGGGACCGAGAAGATTTTCATCGCGGTGACTGCCTGCTGACAGTCCCCCGATCCCAAAGGCAACGAAGACGAATTTGGAAAACCTCCAGCGCGCGACGCGCCACTTCCGATGCATATAAATTCTGATTGAACGCATAAATATCGATGCAAAGACTTCTGCGCTTCATTCGGTCGACGGGAGCGTGAACCTCATGCTCAAGCGGCAGACCGCATGTCGCCAGCGTCGCGGGGGACGTGCCTTGGTGCCGAAGTCTGCTGTTCGTTGAGATACTTCAGATACGCCACGAAGCCGGACAGGTAGTGCTCCACGTCGTCGATGCGCACCCGGAACCCGTGGTGTCGAATGAAGAAGCTGCCCACCACCCGGGCGGGGTTCTTGAAAAACATGGCCAGTTCCGGGAAAAAGTGACCGGTCATCAGATACCTGGCGCGCTGTTCGAGGGCTTTATAGAACTTGTCAAGATCGAAGCCTTCCAGCAGATGTGAGAGTTCCGGCGTGGACTGCAGGCGTGTGATCATTCTTTCGGCCGCCATCATCAATTCCAGCAAGGTGGGAAAGGTAGTGATGCGCTCTAGCACGAAGTCGAGGTGATCTCGCACGTTGTCCAGGCCGAAGCGGAAGTAACGCTCCTCCGGCTTGTAGAGCGTGAGTTCGTTGACGCAATAGCTCAGCCAGTGGTCATGCGCCTTCCAGTGCGTGGCTTCGATGAAATAGCCAACGGCCCGCTCCACCGCCTGGAGCCATCTTGGATCCTTCGTCAGACCGTACAGCCGCATCAGGCCGAAGGCGGCTTCACCATCGTAGTAGATGATTCGGCTTTCTTCCTTGACGCCTAGATCTGGATAGTGAAGCACATGCACGAAGCGCCCGGTCGACGGGTTTTGCATGTGGAGGATGCCGAGCGCCAATTGCTCGAGCAGCGGCACGTACCTAGTGTCGCCGGTGAGCTCGGTGTACTTCGACAGCGCCAGCACGCAAACCGCGTTACCGCCGAGCTTGATTTCGTCTCCCGTATCCACGAGGAACGCTGCCTGCGTGCCCGAAGGAAGCGTCACGTGATGTATGAAGTGCTCAGTCAGATGGGCCAGCGCCTTGTCGATGGCTGTCTTGTGTTGAGGGTCGCCTGTAAGCTCCCATCCTTCGAGCATGGCATAGGTCGAACTGGCATGCCGCAAAGTGTTGTACGTAGGAATGGCACGATCGAAGCAGGGAAACCATCCGTAGTGGTACTTGCCCGATGAAGTGACCTGTCGTGCCAGGTACCCTGTGCTCGTGGCAATCACCTCTCGCACGTACGTCGGATCCCACGCCGGCAACATGCGATGACCACGGTTTCGCCCCTCGTGCTCCACGCGATGCACTGCCTTGCCGTCAGTGAAGACAGTTCGGGTTTCGAAGAGCCACACGGAATCTTGTGGCTGTGTGGGCCATTTCAGTTCATGTCCGAATCGACGCTGGCCATAGCGCTTGAGATTGGTCTCATTCGGCGTTGCTTCGTTCTTGGTCCCATCGTACAGCACCGCATTGGCGCCGATCTCGGGCTCAAGCATCGCCACCGAAAATGCCTGGTCGAAGGCAATCCCGAAGCGAAAATAGTTGCGCTTGGTGGCGGCAAGGCCTTGCGCCAAGGTCTCCCAGGTCATCTCGTGCACCGTGTGAACCACATCTACGCGCAGCCAGAGCACTGACAACGTGGCGTCATGGCGTTGCCATGCGTTCAACAACTGGGCGCCACGTCGCCAGGCGGAGTCGAACTCCTTGTTGCGCGCGACAACGACATGTGCCCGATCCTTGCCTGTACAGGCGGAGAGGAAAAGTACACCCGGCTTACTTTCGGCGTCCGGCGACGCCGCACGGCATTCTTCCCAGATATCGACGGCGGCCGGCCGCGCGATAGCCAGCAACTGGCTCAGTCTCATGAAACTATTCTCCTTACCACTGGACGTAATGCGTACTCGGCCCATCGCACAACAGCGTGCGGAAGCAATCGAAGCCAAGGCTGAGAAGGTGGCTCAAACGCGGAAGCGCGATCATGCTGCTGCGGCCGGCACCGGCCGCAGCAGGCGAGTGACGACTTGCGTGAGGCCGATGCCGTGGGAGCTCTTGACCAGCACCACGTCGCCGTCCTTCATCCATGCATCCAATGCCGCCAGCAGGGCGTCTACGTCCTCGAACCACTGCCCCTTGATGTCCCCATGCAGCCGCCTGGACAGAGCGTGCGTCAGCTTTCCACACAGCAAGACCCGGTCGGGGCGCGCTGCGCGCACGTCGGCCTCCAGGGCCAGATGCATCGCCTCCGCATCCTTGCCGAGTTCAAGCATGTCGCCCAGCACCAGAACTCGTGAAGCGTAAGGCACTTCTTTGGGGGCGGCGTCCGAGAGTACCTGCAGCGCGGCACGCATCGACGCAGGATTGGCGTTGTACGCCTCGTCCCAAACCTCAATGTTCCCGTTCGCATGAACTGTGCGCACGCGCCGACCGCGTCCGGGCAAGGGCTTGAAACTGGCGAGTTGCCGCGCCACCGACGACGTGGGCAGGCCCATCGCGGCAGTTGACGCCAGCACCGCTGTCGCGTTCATCGCCATGTGCCGGCCGGCGGCACCGAGTTCGAAGTTATGAACCTCCCCGAAGACGTCGACGCCGACTGTTGAGCCCTCAATGCGGATCAACCGCACATCGCAGTCCTTGGTACTTCCAAACCGCACAACGCGAAGTCTCGCCGCTTGGGCGCTGGACTCGAAGATCGGGAACTCTGGCATGTCGGCATTGATCACCGCAATGCCCCCAGGGGCCATGCCGGTGTAAACCAGAGCCTTCTGCCGTGCGATCTCGGCTGTGTCGCCAACGCGCGCCACGTGGGCGGGTGCAATAGCCGTGACGATGGCTACATGAGCCTGAATCAGCGCACTGCATGCTTCCATGCGCGCGAACGCTACCTCCTGAACCCAGAAGCTGGCGTTCCGGTTCATCGAAGCGATATTCCACCCGATTCCGAAGAGCGAGTTCGCAGTCGTTTGACTGCAATCGCTCGGGCCCACACCGCTCAGCGCATGGGCGGCCATCGCGACCGTGGACGTCTTGCCTACGCTGCCCGTCACGGCGATGACCTGCCCCCTGAAGCGTCTGCGGCTGTCGCGCGCCAGTGCTGCTACTGCTTCGTTCAGATCTTTCACTTCCAACAGCGGACCGCCCCAATGGGCTTGGGCTTCGCCGGTTTGCGCAATGCTGCCCGCAGCCCTTGCCATCAGCCGCTCGAGTACGTGAGGCCGCAGACCCGAGGCCCCGGCCCGCGCGAGCAACATCTGCGTTTTGCGGAACTGGCCCTGTTCTGCGCAGATGCCGTCGCATCGCCATTCAGCGGAAGGCGGAGCTGTTCTCCAGCGCCCTTGCGTGACTCGGGCGAGTTCGTCGGCGTTCCAGCCATTTTGAATGTGCATCCTCAGCCATCCATCGAACGGGTGAAGAGACTCAGGTCCACGGCGGGTTTGTCTGCGCGCGTGACCGGTAGTCGGGGTTCGGCGAGCATCTCGAACGCCGGATTCTCGCCTAGGCCCATCAGCAGATGCACTCGTTGCGATGCTTCGTTGCTGCGATTGACAGCTCGATGGTTCACGTCCACCCGCACCAGAAAGGCAGATCCGTCTGCAGGCAGATGAACGCTCTCGATGCTGCCGTCGGCGCGCTGCCACTCGAAGAAGCAGTTAGGGTTGGTAATGATGGGGACATGCAAGCGCCAAGTTTCCGCGTTCGCATCTTTGTGTAGCGGCATCTCCGCGCCCTCGCTTTCCAACTGCATGATGCGCGCCCGATAGGGCTTAAGCCCCCCGCGGTTCAAAGTATCAATGACATGCATCAGGCAGCCGCTGCAAGCCGCGGTGGGCGTCACGCCACGCACGCTGGGGCCTCCTGGCGCAATACGCCGGATACCGTCGTCCATCGCTCCATCGCGGCTGGTCACTGCCCAGCCCACGTAGTCGACCCTGTTGTCGCGGTACGGTGTCGAAGGCATCTTCTGGATGCGCTCGATGAAAAGCGTACGCAGCGCCTCAGGGTCCGTCTTGAAATTTTTCAGACGCGCGAACATGACATCTCTTGACTGCTTCATAGGCTTTCCTGATTCCACGGTTTCCAATTGGCGGTGAGGACGGCGCCCCAACATCGGTGCACGCAGCGATGAGGCATAGCGTTGTGCGACCTTCCCCGACTCAGCAGCGTCGCCAGCGCGGCGCTCGATTGATTCCCCTTTGCATCCGAAGCGATATCGCTTGATTCTGGGTTCCATTGTGGCGACGTAGCGATGCTTACTGTACGTACAAAAAGATGGGCTTTCGAATATATGAAAACCGGGCCCTCTCCTTTTGCCATCCCTCGCTACCATCGTATGTATGTTCAACGAAGTTAGCAGAATGGGCGTTCGGCTAACAGAGCAGATGGGAGCGTCAAAAATTGTGGGTAATCGCAAGACCCGCGCTCGCGAATTCGGCTGCAATGCAACGGGCGCACGCGGATCGATGATCGACGCGGCATGTGTGACCTGATCAGCAAGCAGCACGACTGGCGCGAGCACATCACAGCCATCATGACGGTGGCAGGGATACGCACGCACAGCGGACGGCGCGCATCGCCACCCGGCCGGATATCTTCAAAGTGTTCGCGACTTCTCGCAGCCTCATCCTGTGAGAGCCGTGCCAGAATTTTTTTCACTGACAGCATGTTTTGCAGTTCTCCAAAGCAACGGGGGCCCCTTCTGGCAGCCCCTGATAGACGCGCCCAAATCGATTATTGCCACGGCAACAGGAAGATTTCGCGAAAGCTTATCTCACTCCGGCAGACGTTCGCAATCCTTCTCAATCAGATTTGACATTGAATCATACTGGTCCTATAAACCGATCAGGATAGCTATGCGAAACGGCTCATAATCACCGTAAATATTATTTAGCACCACGAATGATTATCGGCTTCATGAATCAACAGCGGATACGCGTCACATTGGGAGGCTAATTGGGGGCGTTCGACGAAAGCCTCCAGTTTTTGCAAAAAAAAGGCACACGGACCATGAACCGGGAATCGGTTATCGTCCAATAACGCGCAGTGGTTCGTGGCAGCGTAGCTGAGTCCCTCAACATGGACCGCGAAAGGTTGCGCCATACGTTAGCTCGCGTCATCGAGCGCCACCAGTTGCGCTGGAAGTATGCCCAGGCACTCGCGCACGCGTGGGCATCCGTGAACTGGAGTTGCTATACGGTGATTTCACAACATGCGCAACGCTCGAAGAACTTGAAAGGAAATATGGGTTCGATCTTCACGACATCATCGACCGCTGGGAAACGCACCGGGATAAGGAGTCGGATATCAATAGTTCCCTGAAGCTCGTTGAATGGCTCAGGCGGCTCAGGAAACCGGACGACAATGACGACTGACGCCTGCGTGTCGTAGTTCGGAACGTCACTCGACCATTTCGGGAAGCTGGTAAACCACGAGCTCATGCGGAACTATCATTATTACCGTTACGAGCGGGAAATGTGCGAGGCACAGCAGCAGCTCGGGGCGTTCCTCGCCCAGACATGCAGGGACGAGATGCCGCAACTGCAGAATCCCGAGTACGAAGCCTACTACCTTGGCCCCGAGGACGCGCCCGCCCCGCCCAAGGCAGCATGAATGGTCATCAGAACGCCAAGCTGGTGCCAACGATAACTAGTCGACCCTGAACAATTCGTTTTGTCGGCCGCTGAGCTCATGCTGTTGGCACGGCGGCAACGGTATGGTTGAGCAAAGCGATAAGAACGAGGGCGTAAAAAAGCCTCAGTTTCCTGAGGATCATCCTCAGGTTGTGACCGGCGCCGCACAGCACCGCGTGCATCGCATCGCCCAAGGCGCCTTTTACCCAGTTCCGATCGAGTTTTCCATCCGTTTTCATGTGACCGATGGCTGGTTCGATGGCGCTGCGCCGCCTGATCATCGCACGTAGTCCGCGCGTAATGCAACGCCGCAAACCCGGGTGGTAGATCTTCACGCCGTCGATGGCGACACCCTTGTATCCACGGTCGACGATGGCGACTTCCGGCGTAGCGTCGCTCAGGATTGCCGCCTGCTCCAGCGCTTCAGCCAGCGTGTGACCGTCGTACGGATTGCCCGGCATCGAGCGCATCCCAACTACCAGTCCTTCCTTGTGTGTCGTCGTGATCGACACTTTCACGCCGAATTCATACGGCGTGCGCGCCTTGCCCTTGGCCAGACATTCGACTTCCGGTGCATGCAGCGCATAAAGCTTGTTCTTGTCCTTCGCCTTTTGCGCCAGGATGCGCTTCGTCCGGCCAATCAGCTCCAGCAGGGCCGCACGGCCTGAGTCTGCCACCTGGGTGACCTGTCGCTCCACATCACGCATCACCCTTCCAACGCGCGAACGCAGCGTACGCAGTACCTTCCGCATGCGCTTGTACTGCTTCGCGTGAGCGTAGCGGCCAATCTGCAGCCGCCAGACGCGGCGCCTCGCGATTGTAGTTCTGCCGCAGCTTCAGGCCGTGCCGTGCGGCGGCCTTCACCAGATGTTCGCGACATCGCTCGAGCAATCGTGAGTCGGTTGGATGCGCAATCGCCTTCTCCATGACGGTCGTGTCTACAATCACCCGCTTCACGCTCGAGGCCTTGATCACGCCGGCACGTTTGGCCGCTTCGATCGTTTCGGCCAGCAGCTCTTCAACGCCGACTTCCCCAATCCGCTTGCGCCAGCGCGTCAGGCTCGACGGATCGATCGGCGGCTCGGTCTGCAAATGGGTTTCGCCGGTGAACACCTGCCAGTACGGGTTCTCCACCCATTGCCAGACCACCTCTTCGTCGGACAGGTCGAACGCGTGCTGCAGATACAGCAGCCCGGCAATCAGGCGCGGCGACGTTGCCGGTCGCCCCCTGCGCGACGCGAAGCTCTCGCTCATCGACACACTCAACCGATCCCAGCTGATCAGGTCGGCCAGTCGCACCAGGGGATGCTTCAGGTTGATCTGCTCGCGCAGCGGTTGCCGGAAGAAATCTCGCTCAATTACAGGCGTCTTCGGACCCATCCGTACCTCGCCAGAAATTGCAGGATTCACGCATCAATATGCCAGGCCCCTGCAATTCCCACAACACCATTTCGGACTCAAAGCCTCACTGCACAGGGCTCTGCAGATTATTCAGGGGCGACTAACTATCGCGCTCAACTCCTCAACGTGTATCGCTTCCCGGATCTTTCGTGATCCGGGGATTCTGTTCAGAAATTCCGTCTTGCGAAACAGCTGAAACTAGCTCTCCAGAAACATTCAAGTCGATTTCTACTGAATTTGCAGAAAGGAGTTAAGTTCCGGGTTGGATATGCCAGTATGCCTCACAGCCTCTTGAATCGTTCTTAGCAAGCGATCGTCGTGCGCAGGCGATGTTTTGTCTGCGGCAGGCCAATTATACGGATTCAAACCATTTTGATATGAAACCACGTTGTCTTCTGCACCAAACGACTGATATAGCTTGGAAACCAATGCGGCACAACGTGAACTTTGGTCTTTGAATACAGGTTGCCCGTCAGTATATTTTTCATTTGGTAGGCTGGCTGGCAGTCTTAGATTATTCGCCGGCACGTCAATTAAATCTATCAATCGACTCCAAAATCGATACGCCATCGCACTATTGGGGTTTGCGATAATATCATTTTGGAATGTGGTTTTCATCGTTGGGAGTGAATACGCCGCATCTAGAGGAAAGAAGTCGTTCACGCGGAAGACAAATTCTGCCCAAGTTGCAAGAGGCTCATTAACCCAAGACCTTTTGAAATTTGTTTGCCCATACTGAAAAATATGGAACATCTCATGCAGAGCCACATTCCAGCCTGTAGTGAATGGACGCGTTAGTTCCAGTCGCGATGAGATGTCTATACGTAACGTGCAATCATCTCCCCGATTGGGTGCCGTCGGATACGAAACAGGAACATGATAGGCCAGTCCGTTGTACTCCATATTGAGAATATTGATGTCTATCTTCTCAACAGCTCGGTACTTTGCACTATCGAGAGGATCGCGAAAACCGAGGAGATTATATGCACGGCGGGCGACATCCGCTTGTTTAGCTATGTTTTCAATGAAATCTGAAACGCCATTTCCGTTAGTATCCAGCAGGGATACGGCGGGAAGTCGATGATCCGCCCCCGTGGTTGGGGCTTGCTCGGTATAGAATATGCGAATTCCGTCTAATTCGTATTTTCTTTCCAGTTTATTAAGCTCAGCGTGAGTCTCAGCTTTACATGGCACAATACTTTCGCGGGCGTTTGTTGTTGATATGGAAATCAGAACAAAACACGTCGCAAACGGAATTTTCCACTTTTCAAGGATTATCTCCAAATTTATGACTTAATATTTAAGTCAATCGGCGGGTTGATCTAGATGGCATAGCGCCGATTCGGGCTCGCAAATCATAATCAGCAGTTTTCAGTCCTCCTTAATGTTAGACAACACTTCGAAATCGAATTCGACCGTCACGGTTGGCACGCTTCATCTGGCGATAGTGCAGCCGCCCCAACACCGATGCAATCCACACACAGCGTGCGTAATTACCTGTGGATACAGTAAATTCCAGCTTTTCTGTGCCTTCGAGATTGGCACGCGCGTACTCAATGGTGCAAACGCGTGTTTAGTCCAAATGGAATTGACGCCTCCCACCCGTGAAATCGAGAACAAAGAAATGACAATGTCGGGGTCCACTCTACTCAGGCGGCCAAGGACCGTTTCAGGCGGAGCGGGTCAGCCTGGCGTCCCGCGAGGCCAATCGCGGCTACGCTTTACCGCATCGAGAATGCACCGCAGGTCGGTATACAGCGACATTTGATCGGGCGCGCGCAGTATTACCGTAACAAGTGGATCGCCATTTGGCGCCTCCGACAGGATAGCGACGTTGTAGCAGTCGGGCAGGAGGGTTCCCGTCTTTCCGCCTAACACGTCGTAGTCGTTAATGACCCTGACGGTCGAACTGATCTTCTGTTCCCGAGGTTCCGGCCCAGCCACCTGCATGACATGGGTGGGCGTTTCCCAGCAAGCCATGATTTCCGGATATCGCGCCACCGTCAGCATGAGCTTTGCCATATCCGCGGCCGTCGTCAGCTGCCCACGGGCGGGCTGACCACTTGGATTTCTGAACTGTGTTTGGCGCATCTCCAATTCTGCAGCCTTGGCATTCATCTCCACGACAAACCGTTCCCGCGCATCTGTTCCTGAATTACCCTCCACGTCGAGGAGCAATTGACCAAATGTTCGTGCGACTGCGTTTGCAGTGATGTTGGATGAAGGGAGCATCAGATTGGCGATTGCATCGCGGAACACGACCTTATCACTTGGCTTGACATTGATGCCCGATCCTCCAACGACGTCCGCTTCGTCGATGTCTAGATAATCGGTGAGAGATCTTCCGAACCTTGGCATAAGGTCGAGCATCACGACCGCTGTCATCAGCTTCGTCAGCGAGGCCGGCGGCAAAGACCTAGCAGACGACTTGTCGAAGAGCAGTTCGTGCTCTTCCTGTTCTCCCTTTGCAGCTTTCAGGCTGATGGCGCTCTGAGCGTCGATTTCGGGAGGCGAATAACGTAAGAAAGGACGTGGGGCCGGAATAGCACTCTCCTTGCAAACTTGTATCGAGTCGAGTTGGTTGATCTGTGTGCGAATAATTCGCGGCGTTGCTCCGCTAGCAATCAGCGCGGCCGCGAGCCGCGCCCCTGACCAGAGAGGCCGTAGAGACCGCGCAGCACTGGTCCCATACCGAGGCGAGGGTGGGCCTCGGCATGACCAGCAGTTTTCCAAGGCTTATGAACTGCTCCTGACCGGGGTTACCTGGGCAGGCGAGCTCAACAAGTGATTCACCGCCTGGGTCAACCCAATGCTGTTCGAGCCCTTGACAAGAACCACGTCCTTCTCCTTTATCCAGCGGTGCAGTGCCGGCACTAGCGCACCGATATCGGTGAACCACTGACCGTTGACATCCGCCTGCAGTCGCTCCCATAGCATCCGCATTTGGTGGCCACAAAGCAGCACCCGATCCGGGTGCAATGCACGCACATCGGATTCGAGCGCGAGATGCATGGCCTGCGAATCAGCGCCGAGTTCAAGCATGTCGCCCAATATCAGTACGCGCGAAGCGTGGGGAGCGGCATCGGGACCAGCGTCCAACATCACCCGGAGTGCCGCACGCATCGAAGCTGGATTGGCGTTATACGACTCGTCCCAAACCTCTATTCGCCGATTCGCGTAGTTCACATTGTTGCGTTGTCCGCGTCCCCGCAGCGGCACGAAGCTCCCGAGCTGTCGCGCTGCCGGCGACACTGGTAGGCCCAAGGCGGCGACGGCAGCCAGCACGGCGGTTGCATTCATCGCCATGTGGCGGCCTGGTGCGCCGAGCTCGAATACATGCGTCACGCCGAAGATTTCCACCTGAACGGTCGCTCCTGCCATTTCAAGCAGCCGAGCGTGGCAATCGCTTGCACTGCCGAAACGTAATACCTGCAACTGCGCTGCCAGGGCGGCCGACTCGAAAATCGGAAATTCCGCCATGTCAGCGTTGATGACGGCAATGCCTCCGGGCGCCATCCCCGTATAGATCAAGGCCTTCTGTCGTGCGATCTGTTCGGTGCTGCCAAAGCGGGCGGCATGGGCGGGCGCTATGGCCGTGACAATCGCGACATGGGGTTTGGTCAATCTGCTACAGGCGTCCATGCGCGTTGCTGCCACCTCCTGTATCCAGAACTTCGCGTGCCGGTCCATCGAGGCGAGGTTCCACCCAATCCCATACGGAGAGTTCGCACTGGTCCGGCTACGATCGCTGGCTCCTGCGCCGGCCAGCGCGTGGGCTGCCATCGCGACAGTGGAGGTCTTTCCCACGCTGCCTGTCACGGCAAGGACCGTTCCTTCGAAGGGTTGCGGGCGTCGGTGCCTAGCGCCGCCACAGCATCGCGCAGGTCTGCCACCTCGAGCAGGGACTGATCCCCATACGCGTTTGCTTCGCCAGCCTGAGCCACGATTCCGGACGCTCTGGGCGCGAGGCGCTCTATCGCCGCTGGTCTCAAGCCCACAAGGCCGGCTGGTGCCAGGAGCATCTGCCCTTTGCGGAACTGGCTCGGTTCCGCGCATATGCCTAGGCTTCGCCAGTCGCTCTCCCGAGGCGCAATTAGCCAGCGGCCGCCAGTCACTTGTGCGAGTTCGGTCGCAGACCAGCCAGCAGTCATGTCGGAGGCACACTCTTCATGCAGTCTCATATTTTAGTCAGCCAGTTGGTATATAAAACAATGCAGTAGATTCAAAGATTCGCACACCTTACAATGCTTTCATCCGCTTGTCGATGACGAAATCCGCATGGCAATCAGATACGCGGGTGATTTGACTTTAATTAACAATTATGCGAAACGGCTCATAATCACCGGAAATATTATTTAGGATCAAGAATAATTACCGGTTTCATGAATCAACAGCGGACGCGCGTCACATTAGGAGGCTAATTGGGGGCGTTCGACGAAAGCCTCCAGTTTTTGCAAAAAAAGGCACACGGACCATGAACCGGGAATCGGTTATCGTCCAATAACGCGCAGTGGTTCGTGGCAGCGTAGATGAGTCCCCTCTGGTGCATCGGACAGCGATCCGATTGCCTGCACGAAAGAATAGCTCTGTCACGATCAGTCGCCCATTTTGGCGAGCGTTGCTTCCCGCTGGAAAGATTTGTTTTTCATGTGACGGGACCGGACCATGTCCACCGCGCATTGTGACTCTCAAATGCGGAGGTTCGTCAGTCTCAAAAACTCATCCTGCTGGATCCGCTGGCCGCGTTCGTGGACGTCGGCAGTGAACAGATGTATGTTCCGGTCGGGGTAACAAGCCAGAAGTGTTCGGTACCGTGACGTCACAGCTACACGCATTGCGCGACTGGCTGCTCGGACAGCGCGTGCATTCGGTAGCGATCGAAGCAACCGGCGTTTACTGATTGCCGTTGTACGGTGAGCTGGAAAGCGCCGGGCTGGGAGTGCGTATGGTCAATGGCAGGCAGGCGCGCAACCTGCCGGGCAGAAAGACCGATATGGCTGATTACCCTTGACCTTAGTTCTCCGGTGTTTGAGGATAACCGCGACGACTGATACGGCATACGAAACGATTGTGCCTGGAAACGGACTGCGCCTTATGCGCCTTCCACGCTTCCATGAGTAGCCACCGCTACGCAGGAAACGCCACGTATCTGCATCGTGATGTTGAGATTTGTCCATGCGGCAAGACGACGAAACATGGCGGTTTGACGGGAGATGACGATGAAGGAAAGCTGCAAAGACCAGGATTTCGCACTGATAGGCCGCGCGCGGGCGTTTGCGCTTGGTGCGCATGCCGCCATAAACCAGCGGCGCAAATATACGGGCGAGCCTTATGCAACCCATCTGGCCGAAGTAGCCGAACTGGTAACAGGAGTTCAGGGTGCGACCGCGGAAATGGTTGCTGCCGCCTGGTTGCATGATACGGTCGAAGACACTGCTGTTCCGCTGTCATTGATCGAGACGGAGTTTGGTACTGGCGTCGGTCGGCTCGTGGGCGAACTGACCGCAATCTCGACACCTGATGACGGCGACCGGGCCACGCGCAAAGCCTTGGACCGGGCGCACACAGCGCACGCATCGGCAGACGCGCAGACGATCAAGGCGGCTGACCTCATATCGAACCTGCGTACAGTTGAGGTTCGCGACTCGGAGTTCGCAGCAATTTACATGCGCGAGAAACGGCTACTGCTCGACGTGCTGACGCGAGCCGACGAACGCCTCCGAAGTGACGTACGCACGATGATCGATGATTACTTCAGCCGGCAAGGACTGACGGGTGCGCCTGATGGCTCACCGCTCGGGGCCTGCCCCGTCGGTTGCTGACCGTCCATCCATAGGTGTCCCATTGTCCAGATTCCAGAAAAAGCAGGGGGCGCAGATCATCTGTTTCCGCTGCAACCGGTGTGATGCGCCAGTTACACGTGTTTTGACCGTGGGAGAATGGCGCACTACACCACACGCGGCGGCGAGTCGTGGAAATGGGGCGAGCCCTGCTTTCCTGCGGGCTTCGCCATAAAGGAGCGCGGCGATGTGTGGAAAGCCTATACCGGTTGCTGGCTCGTACAGGTGGACGATGTTATTGGGTTGAGCGTCACGGAACTGGTTGAACGAACGCATGGCTGCTGCGGCATGACAGGTAGGCGAGGCCCCAATCTCGTATGCCGGTGCGGTGAACACGTGGCAAGCGCCGAAACCGATTGCACCGTTCCAAATTTCGTCGCGCTTGGCAAAGGCCGGGTGCATGCCGTGAGGCCGCGTCTTGACGCTAACGCTCTGAAAACAATGTGACTCTGGCGAGTGAAGCTGGCGTGCTAGTTGGCACGACAGCTTAGCTGCAAGACCGAACATGCGCTGCCCATGCGTCCATCATCGGGCGGCGCTGCTCCAAATGGTTGTCCCGCTGAAGTAGTCAGGCGACCGTCCCGCCTTTGATCGGAATGACTTCGGCGCCGGCCTTGATTCGGTCAAGGTAATCGGCCCACTCCTGCATCATCTCGCGGCGCTCGCGAATGAATTTTGTGCGGTTGTACGCCGAACCAAGGTTGTCCGGTACAGCGTGCGCGAGTTGATGCTCGATCACTTCCGGCTTGTGTTCCAGTTCTTCGTGCAGGATCGTCCGCGCCATCGCCCGGAAACCGTGGCCGGTTATCTCGGTGCGCGTATCGTAGCCAAGCCGCCGAAGCGCGGCATTGATAGCCGCTTCACTCATCGGGCGCTTGATATCGCGTGCGCCGGGGAACACGTAGCGGCCGCTACCCGTCAGCGCCCGCAGTTCGCGCAGGATCGCGACGGCCTGTGCCGCCAGTGGCACAAGATGATCCGTGTTGGTTTTCGTGACGCGGTAGCGCCATTCCCCCTTGTCCAGATCGATCTGCGCCCATTCAGCCTGTCTCAGTTCGCCGGGACGCACAAACAGCATGGGCGCGAGCCTGAGCGCACACAAAACCGGGAACGTGCCGGAAAAGGCATCGAACGCCCGCAACATCTCCGCGACCTTGACGGGCTCGGTGATCGAGGCGAAATGCGTTGTTTGTGCAGGTGGTATTGCCCCAACCAGATCGCGTGTCGGATCGGTTTTGCAATAGCCCTCCTTGATCGCGAAGCGGAACATGCGGCTTATTTCGCTGCGCAGGCGGTGAGCGGTAAAGCGAGCGCCCCGGGTATCCACGCGCTTAAGGACCGCCAGAATCTCGGGGGCATCAATGTCGGTGATGGGCCGCTTGCCAAGCCAGGGAAACGCATCATTCTTGAAACGCGCTAGCGTCTTTTCATACTGCCCGGTCTCAACAGACTGACCGCGCTCTTCCATCCACGCGAGCGCGACGGCTTCGAATGAATTGGCAGCAGCAAGGCGGGCGGCGCGTTTCCCGGCCTTTTTGGCTTCCCCCGGATCAATGTTTGCCGCCAGTTTTTCGCGGGCGTCGTCCCGCCGTTTGCGGGCATCGGCGAGGGGCACGTCTGGATAGACGCCAAGCGCGAGGCTCTTTTCCTTTCCAGCGATACGGTATTTGAAAATCCATCGTTTGCTGCCCGCTGGCGTGACCAGCAGCAGCAAGCCACCGCCGTCATACCGCTTCTGCTGCTTTTCACCTGGCTTCGTGTTACGGATCGTGGCATCGGTCAGCGCCATGTTTGCGTCTCCGGTTGTCGCGCCGCTGCGGGGGTCGTTTTCCATCCGACGGGCGCTTGAATCGTGGAAACCCCCGAAACGACCCCCTTATGGGGGTTGTAATCGGTGGTGAACCTTTGGAGGCTATAGCAAACAAAAGCCCCGCTCAGCTTTATCTGGCGGGGCTTCGTAGTGAACCGTTGAAATCGGTTGGAGAGTATTTGGTGCCCAGGGCCGGAATCGAACCGGCACGCCTTGCGGCGGGGGATTTTGAGTCCCCTGCGTCTACCAATTTCACCACCTGGGCAGATACTGCAGCGCGCGCACCGGGAGTTCAGCGCGCGAGGAAGACGCAGATTATGGCCGAAAATCGGTAGACGGGCAAGTCAAGTGCCTTCACCTGCCACAGCGCGTTCGCGGCGAGTGGTGCTCAGACCGTGCGCGAGAATCGTGTGAGCGTCTGCTCGCCCAGATAGCGGTCAAATACCATCGCGAGATTGCACACGAGCATGCGGCCGGCCATTCGCACTTCGAGCTTGCGTGCGCCGAGCGAGATCAGCCCGTCGTCCTCGAATGAACGCAGACGCTCCAGTTCCGGCGCGAACATGTCGGCGAAGTGGATGCCGTACGCCGCTTCGAATTCGTCGAAGCGCAGTTCGAGGTTGCACATCAGCTGCGTGATCACGTCGCGCCGCAGACGGTCGTCGGCGGACAGGCGGATGCCGCGCGCGATCGCGAGCCGGCCCGCATCGATCGAGTCGGTGTAGGCGGGCAGCCCTCGCGCGTTCTGCGCGTACACATCGCCGGCCTTGCCGATCGACGAGGCGCCAAAACCGATCAGATCGCACTCGGCCCGCGTGCTATAGCCCTGGAAATTGCGATGCAGCGTGCGGTGCGCCTGCGCGCGAGCGAGCTCGTCGGTGGGCAGCGCGAAGTGATCCATGCCGATGTACACACAACCCGCCTCAGTCAGCCGTTCGACGACCCGTTGCAGCAGAGCCAGCCGCTCCTCGCTCGACGGCAGCGTTGCGGGATCCATCTGGCGCTGCATCTTGAAGAGCCGCGGCATGCGCGCATACGCGAACACCGACAGCCGGTCCGGCGCCAGTTCGAGCATCGTGTCGAGCGTGTGGCTGAAGCTCGCGACGGTTTGATGCGGCAGCCCGTAAATCAGATCGACGCCGATCGAATGAAAACCGTACGCGCGCGCCGCCTGCATCACCGATGCGGTCATCTCGAACGGCTGGATGCGATTGATCGCCTGCTGCACGCGCGGATCGAAGTCCTGCATGCCCAGGCTCAGCCGGTTGAAGCCGAGGCGGCGCAGAAGCGCGACCGTGTCGGGCGACGCCTCGCGCGGATCGACCTCGATCGAATATTCGGCTAGATCGTCGGGCAGAAGTTTGAAGTGCTCGCGCGTCGCGGCCATCAGCTCGGCCATCTCGTCATGCGACAAAAACGTCGGCGTGCCGCCGCCCCAATGCAATTGCGATACGGGCCGCTGTGTATCGAAACACGCCGCCTGCAAACCGATTTCGTGTTTGAGCCGCTCAAGGTATGGCCGCGCATGCGCGCGATTTTTCGTCACGACCTTGTTGCAGCCGCAGTAGAAGCACACGGTGTCGCAAAACGGAATGTGGAAGTACAGAGACAGATCGGTCGACGCGGAACTCGGGTCGGCGGCCGCGCGGTGATAGTCGGCGGTGTCGAACGATTCGCGGAACTGCGGCGCGGTCGGATAGGACGTATACCGGGGACCATTCGCGCTGTAGCGCGCGAGCAGGTCGGGGCGGAACAGGGTGTCGGTTTGGGACATGAGCGGTATCGGACGGTGGGCGGCTCTCGCAGCGTGCCGCGTGTCATGGTCAGTCAGCAGCTTTGAGCTTACGTGCGTGCCCGCGGGACCCGATTGTGTAAAGAGGTCGCGCGGACAGGCAGTGGCACAATGCGGGTCTGGCAACACGTTGCCAAGGTTTGAGTTCAGGAAAGATGACGTGGATCAAAGGTTGAACAGTGCACGGATGGACGCTCACGCGTGCCGTCCCGATTGCGGCGCGTGCTGTATCGCGCCGTCGATTTCGAGCCCGATTCCAGGCATGCCGAACGGCAAGCCGGCGGGCGTTCGCTGCGTGCAACTCGGTGACGATCTGCGCTGCGCGATCTTCGGCCGGCCGGAGCGGCCCGCGTGCTGCTCGGGTCTGCAGCCGCAACTCGAGATGTGTGGCGCGAATCGCGGCGAAGCGCTCGCGTGGCTCACGCGACTCGAGGCGCAAACACAACCGGCATCCCATCCATGACGCGCGGCATGCGGTAAACGCCGTCGCTGACCACACCCGTCAACGCAAGCCGATGTCCGCAAGGGCTTCCACAGGAGATTTCGCATGACTCGACCCGCAGCGCCGGCCCGGCGCCGCTTTCTGCGCGCTGCGCTGACCGGCTGCAGCGTGCTTGGCATCACTGTGTCGCTCGCGGCTTGCGCGAGCCCGACGTTTCCGTTCATGCCGTCGCACTACACGTTCTCGCAGAAGCAGGTGCAGGAGGCCGTGCAGCGCAAGTTCCCGTATCAGCGCACGGTGTCGCAGGTGTTCGACGTCGCGCTGAGCAATCCGGTGGTGGGCATGCTGCCCGATGCGAACCGCGTGCAGGTGAAGCTCGACGCGCGTTTCGCGAGTCCGTTCCTGCAGCAGCCGGTCGATGGCGTGTTCACGCTGTCGAGTGAACTTGCATACGACGCGGCGAGCCGTTCAGTGATCCTCAAATCGCCGAGTGTCGACAACGTCAGTGTGAGCGGCGAGGCGCAGATGTACACGCAGCAGATCAACGCGGCCGCGGCGCTGCTCGCGACCCAATTGCTGACCAACTATCCGATCTACACGTTCAAGCCCGAGCAGCTGCAATTTGCCGGCGCCAACTACGAACCCGGTACAATCACCATCCTTACAAACGGCATACGCGTGCAGATCGTCGAAAGATGACTGGCATGCGCGGCCACGAGGGCCGCGCATGCCAGTCATGACCGTGCGGCCCCATTTCGTTGCAGTAACCTACCGCGATAAGGGGCACGGATGGACTGGCTACTGGCTTGCAAGGCGCTGATTCTCGGCGTGGTCGAGGGTTTGACGGAGTTCCTGCCGGTGTCGAGCACCGGGCATCTGATCGTCGTCGGCAGTCTGCTGGATTTCTCCGACGAGCACGCGAAGACCTTCGATGTCGTGATCCAGCTCGGCGCGATTCTCGCCGTGTGCTGGGAGTTTCGCCGCCGCATCGGCAACGTGATCGTGGGGCTGCCGAGCCAGCCCGAGGCGCGCCGCTTCGCGCTGAACGTAATCATTGCGACGATTCCAGCAATCGTGCTTGGCCTGCTGTTCGAGAAGTCGATCAAGGAGGCGCTGTTTTCACCGGTACCGGTCGCGTTTGCGCTGGTCGTGGGCGGCGTCGTGATCCTGTGGGCGGAGGCGCGTCAGCGCGCGCGCGGCGATGCGGCGGTGCGGGTGCGCAGCATCGACGATCTGAGCCCGCTCGATGCGTTGAAAGTCGGCCTCGCGCAGTGCTTCGCGCTGATTCCGGGGACCTCGCGCTCGGGCTCGACGATCATCGGCGGCATGCTGTTCGGCATCGAGCGCCGCGCCGCGACCGAGTTTTCATTCTTTCTCGCGATTCCGATCATCTTCGGCGCGACGGCCTACGAGCTGTACAAGGACTGGCACCTGCTCAGCACCGATGCGCTCGGCAGCTTCGCGCTCGGCTTCGCGGCCGCGTTCGTCAGTGCGTTCGTCTGCATCCGCTGGCTGCTGCGCTATGTCGCGTCGCACGACTTCACGGTGTTCGCGTGGTATCGGATCGGCTTTGGCCTGCTGATCCTGCTGATCGGTTATAGCGGCGGGTTGAGCTGGGCCGATTGAGAATTTACCGTGCGATGAAAAAAAGGTCCGCGTATGCGGACCTTTTTTTCGTTGGCTTGCCGTCCCGTCGCGTTACGCGGCGCCGCGCTTGCGGAACACGAGATCCCACACGCCGTGTCCGAGCCGCAGGCCGCGCCGCTCGAACTTCGTCACCGGACGATAGTCGGGCCGCGGCGCGTAGGTGTCGGCGGTGTTTTCGAGCCGGGGATCGGCGCCGAGCACTTCGAGCATTTGTTCGGCGTAGTTCTGCCAGTCGGTCGCGCAATGCAGATACGCATCCGGCTTCAGACGCGACACGAGCAGCGCGACGAACTTCGGCTGGATCAGCCGGCGCTTGTGATGGCGTGCCTTGTGCCACGGGTCGGGGAAAAAGATGTGCACGCCGTCGAGGCTGTCGGGCGCGATCATGTGCTCGAGCACTTCGACCGCGTCGTGCTGGATGATGCGGATGTTCGTCAGCGACTGCTCGCCGATCAACTTCAGCAACGCGCCGACGCCGGGCTCGTGGACTTCGACGCCCAGGAAGTCGTCGGCGGGACGGTGCGCAGCGATCTCCGCGGTGGTGGCGCCCATGCCGAAGCCGATCTCCAGCACGCGCGGCGCTTCGCGGCCGAACACGCCGGTCCAGTCGGGTTGTTGTGGCGCATAGGGCACGACGAAGCGCGGGCCGAACTCATCGAGCGCGCGGCGCTGGCCGGTCGACACGCGACCCGCGCGCGTGACGAAGCTGCGGATGCGGCGGTGATGAAGCGTATCTGCCGGCGTTGCACCCGGCGTGCCGTCGACGTCGTTCGTCTCGTTGCCGGCGGGCTGGTCGGCTGCGCTCGTGGGGGTCGGGGAGAAGTCCGGGAGACCGGAGTCGTTTGGATCGTGGATCATCGTCGATGCTGCTGCAAGGGTGAGGGCTGCGCGGCTTGCGCGCTGTGCCGGGCCGTTGCCACTACAAAAAAGCCGCCTTCAGGGAGGCGGCTCTTGCTGGATTCCGCTGAACACTCAGCGGGCAAGTGGAGCGGGCGATGGGAATCGAACCCACGGCTCTAGCTTGGGAAGCTAGGGTATTACCATTATACGACGCCCGCAGAACTCGCGATTTTACAGGCTTTTGAGCCGTTTGGGCAGAGGTATGGTTCGCGCGCACGAGCAGCCGACCCGTCTTTTCGCTTCTGCGGTTCGAACGGCGCGAGCCTTCAGACTGTGTCTGCGCCTGCCGTTAACGCAAATACAGCCCGACACCGCGCGCTTGCGCACCCGCAAGCCGGCACGAACCCGGCGCTTCCCATCCCGATCAAGAGATTTTCCCAAGATGCAGTGGCTTTCCAATCTGAAACTGAGCCAGAAGCTTGTCGGCTCGTTGATGCTGTGCGCGTTCGTGACGGCCATCGTCGGCACCGTCGGTGTGCTGAAGGTGCGCGAAGTCGCGACGATGCAAACCGAAATGTACGACCGCGAATTCGTGCCTGTGCGCGACGACGGCACCGCCGCGTGGCAGGCGGCTTCGCACTTCCGGCGCCTCTATTCGTACATCCTGAATCCGGAGCCGGCAGGCCGCGCCGATACGGTGCGCCTGAATCACGGCGGTGAAGCGGCGATCCTGTCGGCATTCGACTACGAGCGCAAGCACGCGACCACCGACGCGCAGAAGCAATTGCTGAGCGACTTCGACGCCGCCTATCCGGCCTATATGAGTTCGGTCGCGAAGGTGATGGCGCTGGCCGATCAGGGCGATCAGACCGGCGCGCTCGCCGAGCTCAAATCGACCACCGACCCCCTGCACGTCAAGCTGCGCACGCTGATGATCAAGCTGTCCGACGTGCGGGATGAGTTGGCCAGACAGCGTGTCGCGAACGGCGTCGAGATGGTTCGCTCGGTGACGTGGTGGATCGCGAGCTGCGCGGTCGTCGGCGTCGCGGTTGCAATCGGCCTGGGGCTGCTGGTGACGCGCGCGGTCGTGCGGCAGATCGGCGGCGAACCGGCCGAAGTCGCGAAGGTCGTCGAGCAGATCGCGGGCGGCGACTTGAGCCAGCGACTGTACACCGGCGCCGCCGACGACGGCAGCATCTTGCGCGCGGTCACGCACATGCAGGAGCGTCTCGCGGCGACGATCGGTTCGATTCGCGAAAGCGCCGAGTCGGTCAGCATCGCTTCCCAGCAGATCGCGAGCGGCAACATCGATCTGTCCGCTCGCACCGAAGAGCAGGCCGCTTCGCTCGAACAGACCGCGGCGAGCATGTCGGAGTTGACGCAGACCGTCAGCCGCAACAGCGACAACGCGCGCAACGCGAGCGCGCTCGCGACTGAGGCGGCACAGGTCGCCAACACCGGCAACACTGCCGTCGAGGGCATGGTGCGCACCATCGGTGATATCAGCGGCAGTTCGACGAAGATCTCGGAGATCACCGGCGTGATCGAGGGCATCGCGTTCCAAACCAATATTCTCGCGTTGAACGCGGCAGTCGAGGCCGCGCGCGCGGGCGAGCAGGGGCGGGGTTTCGCGGTGGTCGCGAGCGAGGTGCGCAACCTCGCGCAGCGCTCGGCGAGCGCGGCCAAGGAGATCAAGGAGATGATCACGACGTCGGTCGCGATCATCGAAGGCGGCACGCAGCAGGCAGCCGAAGTCAGCACAACGATGTCGGATATCAAGGCCGCGATTCATCGCGTGTCGGATATCGTCAGCGAGATCGCAACGGCCTCCGAAGAGCAGAACCGCAGCATTCACCAGGTCGGCCAGGCCGTCACGCAGATGGACGAGACCACGCAGCAGAACGCGGCGCTCGTCGAACAGGCCGCGGCGGCCGCGCAATCGCTCGAGACGCAGGCGCGCAAGATGAAGCAGACGGTGTCGGTGTTCCGGACGGGGGAGAGCCGCGGTTTCGCGGCAGCCGTGTCGAAGCCGGCGCCGAGTCAAGCGGCCGCCGCGCGTCAGCCCAACTTTCCCGCGCAATCAGCTCAGATCACAAAATAAGTCAGCTGAACCGCCGCGCGCGTGACGACCATCTGCAGCACCTGCACGATCACGAACAGCAGGATCGGCGACAGATCGATACCGCCGAATTTCGGCAGCACGCGGCGCAACGGATTCAGAAACGGCGCGGTCAGCTGATACAGAATCGGCATCGCGGGCGAACGCGGATTGAGCCACGACAGCAGCGCCATCAGGATCGTCATCCAGATGATCAGATTGAGCGCCCACTTGATCGCGGTGAGCACCGCGACGATCAGCAGCGTCGGCACGAGCGTCAGCGGATCGGCGCCCGTCAGCACGATCATCAGGACGACGTAGATGATCGCGGCGATCAGCGTCGCGACCACGCTCGCCCAGTCGATGTTGCGCGTGCTCGGCAGGATGCGCCGCAGCGGCAGCACGATCCAGTTGGTCGCCTGCAGCACGGCGTTCGAGACCGGGTTGTACGGCGGCAGGCGCACAACCTGCAACCACGCGCGCAACAGCAGCGCGGCGCCAAACAGCGTGAAAACGGTATTGAGCAGAAAACGGGCGATATCGCCAAACATCTCGTGTCCTTATGCTTCTGATGGCGGCCGCCGACCGGCCGCGGGCTGCCGGCGTCGCCCGATCGGTGCGCGCCGGCGGTTTTCTGGATTTACCCGGTTAGCCAACCGGAGGTTCGACGTCATTGCGCGCCGCCTCCCGATGGCTGTCTGTCCGGCATCACACGGAAGTCCGGACCTCGCTGATCAGGATCGTGCCGTTGCCGCCGTCGGTGTAGTTCGGGATATCCGCTAATAGCTGCTCGGACGCGGGCTTGAACACTTTATAGAAGTCATCCGCGCTATCGAACAGGAAGTGTCCCGCGGCCACGTAAGGCGGTGTCGTGCCGGGCGGCCCGGCGTTCAGGCCCGCGTCGACCGACCAGCCTTTCAGCGCCGGCCCGAACAGCTTCGCCGCGAGCGGCATATGGGTCGCGCAGTAGTAGTCCATGTCGAAGCGGCCGTTTTCCCGGTACGGGTAGAGGATGCTGACCTTGATCATTGTGCGTTCTCGTCTGTTGGTCCCGAAGCGCGGCGCGGGTCGTCGCGTGGTTCGCCCAGCGTGCCGGACGTCACATTATCACGGCTTACTTGACGCTTGCACCTGCCGCGGCCTGATTCAGCGAGCGGCCCAGCGATTTTTCCACAGCTTCGGAGATCGCTTCAATCGTCGCGGCCGGCGTTGCGCGACGTCGGGCGAGATTGACCGCGCGGCGCGTCAGCAGACCATACAGCGCGGCATGGTCGCCGCCGAAGCCTTCGAGCAGCGCAAGCTGCTTCTCGACGACACCCGCGTCGCCGCGCGATACCGGCCCCGCGAGCGCGTTCGGCAGGCCCTTGTCGCGCGCGGTTTCGATCGTGCCGGCGAGCATCGGCAGCAGCGCGCGCAGCGCGTCGTCTTCGGCGAAGCCGAGCGTGCGCCACAACGCCACGCATTCGGCGAGGCTGCAGAGCGCGAAGCTCGCCGCGTAATGCGCGGCGGCGTGATACAGCATGCGGCCGCCCGGCGGAATCGACAGCGGATGGCAGCGCAGCGCGAGCGCGAGCGCGGTCAGCGTCTCCTTCAGTTCGCCGTCGGCTTCGATCGTCACCGAGCAGCCGACGATACGCTCGAGATCGGCGAACTCGCCGCTAAATAGATACAACGGATGAAAGCCGCCGATCGCCGCGCCCTGATCCCGCGCTGGTGCGAGCAGTTCGACCGGCGAGGCGCCGCTGCAGTGCACGAGCGCCTTGCCGGGGTGGCTTGCCGCATCGCCTCCAAAGCGAAGTGTGTGCGCTGTCGTACCGATGCTGTCGTCAGGAACGGCTAAAAAAACGATATCGGCGGCGTCGACGACCTGTTGCGGGTCGTCAGAGGCCGCGCAGTGTGCGATCTGGGCGGCGAGCCGGCGCGCGGAATCGGCCGAGCGGCTCGCCACCGCGGTGACCGGATAGCCGACGCGCGCAAACGCGAGCGCGAGACAACGCGCGAGCCGCCCCGCGCCAATGAAGCCGACGCGCGGCAAGGAAGACTGGGACATGGTCACCTGCTCCAGACGGATCGTGTGAACGGGAAAGCAGCAGTATCTCGCATCCGGCGAAGCGCGGGCGCGATCCGGCCCCTTGCACGGTTCGACAGCGGTCGTCGGATAAGTTTGCGGGCGATATGGCGCCCACGGTCGGTCATCGGGTGGCGTGACGCCCGCGGATGTGAAAACTGTTCACAATCGTACGTGACAGGGACAGTGGTCGATGAGCCGGTTTGGCAGTCGTATTTTCAAATACTTCGTTCACAGTCGGAAATTCGGGAGGGTCGAGATGAGTATTTTTTCTTACCGAAAGCACTTGCGGTTCCTGACGCATGCCCAGCGCCGTCGCTGGTGGGATCAGAAAAAGCGCCTTACGCCGCGCGTGCAGATCAGCGGCGCATACGTGCCGCCCAACGTGTCCCGCGAATTCGTGTACGTGAAGGTCGGTTAGTCGCGCCCTCTTTGCAGCTCAGAAAATGCCCGGCTCGAGCCATTGAGCCGGGCATTTTTATTGGGAAATTCCTTTCGGCTGTCAGGATTGAAGCGAATTTGTAATTAAAGATTACCGATGCGCGAACTCAAACTCCCGCGCTCGATCAGACCTGTGACGCGCGGCTCGTCGCCCGCGCGCAACCCCTTGATTCCCGGCTGATTTCGCTCAGGGCGGGGCGGCGGGTCGGCAAGCTCGCGCCGCGCTCGGCAAAACGCTTCGGCTCCCCTTTGCAATTTGCAACAAATGCGAACAGTTCGGCCGGGGCTTTTTAGATACATTGTGTCCAGAGCATGCGAGGCATGCGCAGTCGGCGACCTTGGCAGGCCGCGCTAGGAGAATAGAAGTGAAAAAGATCGTTCCGTTTGTCGTTGCAGCCGCACTCGGCTTGGGACTTGCCGGGGCTGCTGAGGCAGGTGTTTCCGTCGGTATCGGCCTTGGGGTGCCGATCGCGCCGGCCTATCCGGTCTATGCGGCGCCGCCGCCTGTCTATTACGCGCCGCCGCCTCCGCCGGTGTACGCGCCGCCGATTGTGGTCGCACCGGCTCCGGTGGTGGTCGGAGGCTATTACGGCTATGGCCGACCTTACTATCGTGGCTACTACCACGGCTACCATGGCTACTATCGCGGCTACGGGCACCCGTACTATCGTCGTTAAGAAGTGCGGGCGCGCTTGACGCGCGTGGGAACGTCGACGACGTAACGCCGGCTTGTGCCGGGTTACGTCGTTTCTTTTTGCCTCGCTGGCTTTTTGCTTTCCGCAGCGTTCCTGGCTGGTGTCGCGCGCTCGCGCGAGCGCCGTTCCAAAGCATTGAGGAAGCTGGGAGAATGGCGGCTTCGCCACCGCTCCAGGAGAGTTTCGCCGATGCAAGCGCTTCCCGCTCCCACCTTCGATGACGTCCTCGACGCCGCCGCGCGTCTCGAAGGCGTCGCGCACCGTACCCCCGTTCTGACGTCGAGCACGTTCGACGAGCGCACTGGCGCGTCGGTGTTCTTCAAGTGCGAAAACTTCCAGCGCATGGGCGCGTTCAAGTTCCGCGGCGCGTACAACGCGATTTCGCATTTCGACGAGGAGCAGCGCAAGGCGGGCGTGCTGACCTATTCGTCGGGCAATCACGCGCAGGCGATCGCGCTGTCGGCGCGCCTCGCCGGCATTCACGCGACGATCGTGATGCCGCACGACGCACCCGAGGCCAAGGTTGCCGCGACCAAAGATTACGGCGGCGAAGTGATCACCTACGACCGCTACAAGGAAAATCGCGAGGAAATCGGCCGCCGGCTCGCCGAAGAGCGCGGCATGACGCTGATCCCGCCGTACGATCATCCGCACGTGATCGCCGGCCAGGGCACCGCGGTCAAAGAACTGATCGACGAAACCGGCCCGCTCGACATGTTGTTCGTGTGCCTTGGCGGCGGCGGGTTGATCAGTGGCAGCGCATTGTCGGCGGCCGCGCTGAGCCCGGCCTGCACGGTGATCGGCATCGAGCCCGAGGCGGGCAACGACGGCCAGCAGTCGCTCGCACGCGGCGAGATCGTTCATATCGACACGCCGCGCACGATTGCCGATGGCGCCGCCTCGACGCATCTGGGCCATTACACGTTCGCGGTCATCCGCCAGCTCGTCGCGCGAATCGAAACGGTCAGCGATGCGCAACTGATCGAGACGATGCGCTTTTTCGCGCAGCGCATGAAGATTGTCGTCGAGCCGACTGGTTGTCTCGCGGCGGCGGCGGTGCTGAACGGCCTCGTGTCAGTGAAGGGCAAGCGCGTCGGCGTGGTGGTGAGCGGTGGCAATGTCGATCTGCCGAAGCTCGCGCAGTACCTCGCATGAGCGGCTCACGTCGAGTCGCATGAAGAAAACGGCTCGCCGATGCGAGCCGTTTTTTTTGTTCGCGAGCCGCTTCAGCTTGCCACTTGCGCGGTGCTCTGCACGATCAGATCGTGATACCCGTTGACGATCACGCTGTACGAGAAATAGGCGAACAGCAGCGCTGACAGAACGTGACACACGCGCAGCAGACCGGCGCCCGCGCGCTTGCGTCCCTGGCTGCCGAGCCCGCAGATGAAAAGCGTCCAGCACAGGCCGCCCAGAAAGAATCCGCCGAGGAAGATCAGCGCGGTTGTCGGGCTCGTTGCGCCGGCCTTCGCGATCAGCGCGCCGCCGACCGCCGCGAACCACAGGATCGCCGAGGGCGACGACACCGCGAGTAGCACGCCGCGCAGAAACCCGCGCCATGCCGACTGATGCGGCGCAGCCGCGTCGCCTTCGCCGGCAACGGCTGGCGCCGTGGCTGGGAACACCGCTTCACGCGCCATCTTCCAGGTGAGAAACAGGAGGATCGCCGCGCCGCCGATCCATACGACCCAGCGCACCGATTCGAACTGGAGCAGCGCGGCCATGCCCGCGAGCGCGAGCGTCGCGTAAATGAGATCGCCGACGCACGAGCCGAGGCCGAGCCAGAAGCCCGGCCGAAAGCCGTGCGACAGCGTCAGCGAAATGATCGCCACGTTGACGAGACCGATATCGAGGCACAGCGACAAGGACAGAAAAAAGCCGTCCGACATCATTGAAAAAGCGTGCATGCGCGCGAGCGCTCCATCCGTTATTGATCGTGTTGTCCGGCGCGCGTTACAGGCCGAGGCCCAACTCGTTCCACAAGCTATCGACACGCTGCTTGACCGCGTCGTCCATCACGATCGGGCGGCCCCATTCGCGGTCGGTTTCGCCCGGCCACTTGTTGGTTGCATCGAGCCCCATCTTCGAGCCGAGGCCGGCTACCGGCGACGCGAAATCGAGATAATCGATCGGCGTGCGGTCGACGAGCACCGTGTCGCGCGTCGGGTCCACTCGCGTGGTAATTGCCCAGATCACTTCCTTCCAGTCCCGGATATTGACGTCCTCGTCAACGACGACGATGAACTTCGTATACATGAACTGCCGCAGGAAGCTCCACACGCCGAACATCACGCGTTTTGCGTGGCCGGGGTAGCTCTTCTTCACTTGCACGATCGCCATGCGGTAACTGCAGCCTTCGGGCGGCAGATAGAAGTCCGTGATCTCGGTGAACTGCTTCTGCAGCAGCGGTACGAACACTTCGTTCAGCGCGACGCCGAGCACCGCCGGCTCGTCGGGCGGTTTGCCGGTGTAGGTGGAGTGATAGATCGCGTCGCGGCGCATCGTGATGCGCTCGACCGTGAAGACCGGGAACCACTCCTGTTCGTTGTAGTAGCCGGTGTGATCGCCATATGGGCCTTCGAGCGCGTGTTCGTATGTGGCCGACGCACCCTTCGACGGACGCGGCGGTGCGCCCGCCGGGGCGGGCGAGGGTGCGCCTTCCTGCGGATAGATGAAGCCCTCGAGCACGATCTCGGCGCGCGCGGGGACCTGCAGACCGTCGACGCCCGGTGTGACGCATTTCGCGAGCTCGGTGCGCCCGCCGCGCAGCAGGCCGGCGAACTGGTATTCGGACAGCGTGTCGGGCACCGGCGTGACCGCGCCGAGAATCGTCGCGGGGTCCGCGCCGAGCACGACGGCCACCGGATACGGCTTGCCGGGATTTTTCAGCGCGAACTCACGAAAGTCGAGCGCGCCGCCGCGATGCGCGAGCCAGCGCATGATCAGTTTGTTACGCCCGATCAGTTGCTGGCGATAGATACCCAGGTTTTGTCGACTCTTGTTCGGCCCTTTCGTGACGGTAAGACCCCAAGTGATCAGCGGCCCGGCATCGCCGGGCCAGCAGGTCTGGATGGGCAATTTGGCAAGGTCGACGTCATTGCCTTCCCAGACGATTTCCTGGCAGGGCGGTGCGCTGACCGTCTTTGGGGCCATGTCCCACACGGCCTTCGCTAGCGACAGCAGCTTGCCGGCGTCCTTGAGCCCTTTCGGCGGCTCGGGTTCCTTCAACGCGGAGAGGAGCCGACCGACGTCGCGCAGCGATTCGAGCGCCGCCTGATCGCCCGCGCCGGCTTCGGCATCGATGCCCATG
Source organism: Paraburkholderia lebeckiae (assembly GCF_050436225.1). Taxonomy (NCBI): domain Bacteria; kingdom Pseudomonadati; phylum Pseudomonadota; class Betaproteobacteria; order Burkholderiales; family Burkholderiaceae; genus Paraburkholderia; species Paraburkholderia lebeckiae. Next base: position 466,109 of record NZ_JBNDLU010000002.1, read on the forward strand.
CCAAGCGCGACGCGGCGCGGCGTGCCGAACAGATTGCCGAGCACCGGGAACGCGTGCCGCTCAGTGTTCTCGAACAACAGAGCCGGGCCGCCCGCGCGGAGCACACGGTCGCACAGTTCGGTCATTTCGAGATTCGGCGACACTTTTTGCGAAATTCGGCGCAATTCACCGATCGCCTCGAGGCGGCCGATGAAATCGCGTAAGTCTTTGTATTTCATCTGTGACGGTTCAGGGCCGCATGCGCGGCGCATAGGACGGGGAGGGCAGGAGGAACGGCGTTGGTACCTATCTGACGCAAAAAACGATTGTCGATTTTACCTGCGTTGGCCACCGCACGTAGATCAACCAAATGGTCTAATCCAAACAGCCAGGGTCGGATCGCCCGAAACGCGCGTTGAGCGCGGTTCTCGGACGACTGAACACTGTTCATAATTACAAATAGTTATAGTTCTTGCATTCTATAGTGTTGACGATCTATAAAACCGTGCATAGAATCCGTCCACATTGGGTTGCAGGGCGTTAACCTTTTTACCGTCGCCCCGGTCCTCAGACGCAACGCGTCACCGTTTTGCTTCCCTGCAGGGTAGAACGGCATTGTTGAAGTCCCTCACCAGCGTCCACCAACGCTGGTTTTTCGCGTGGGAGCCAAGCCCGATACACATCGAGTATGTGTGGGCTGTTTTTGAGATGGCTCCCCAAACGGTATTTGTTGCCGTTTTCCCGATGTCGCTGCTGCTCAACCAGAGAGCACGCGATGTCTTGACTCTGCGAGTGCGCTGTACCGCCTGATTTGTCCCGGCGGAGTTCGCGGATCATGCAAGATGGGAGATCTGAATGAACGCCTGGTTATCGTGGCGTCCCGATGAGCGTATTGCGCAGGTTGTGCGCGGTGCGCTGCGCCGCGGGACGCGATTGAGTCATCACCTGTTCAGTATTGTCGGCGGGATCGCCGTAGTGCTGGCTCTCGCACTGTGGCTGATGCCGACCTGGCGCGGCGCGCTCGCCGCGCGTCTGATGCCGGTTATTTCCGCCGCCGTGCAAGCGGGCCCCGCCCGCCTGCTTCAAGGCAATCCGCTGCCCGCCATCGGACCGACCAGAAACGCCGGCGCATCCTCCGACGAATCGCTGTCGGCCAATTCGCCGACCACGCTGACCGCGCCGAGTCCCACCGATGACTCGAACGACGGCAGCATGACCCTCACCGCGGCCACCACCAGCTTCGACGGCGCGTTCGACGGCGCTGGCACGTCGGGCACGAGCGCCGCCGCGCTCAACGGCCTCGATCCGCGCACGATGCAGGGCGTCAGCGCGCTCGCACGTCTGATTCCGCAGCAGCGCGTGTCCGCCGATGCGCGCGACGATCGCGTGCTCGTGTCGAGCCGCGAGCAGGACCTGGTCGCGTCGTACCTCGCGCGGCGTTATCGCGTAGCTCAGGAGCCCGTCGGCGAGCTCGTAAAAGCCGCGTTCGACACCGGCCGCGAAGTCGGCCTCGATCCGCTGCTGCTGCTGTCAGTGATGGCGATCGAATCGGGCTTCAATCCGTACGCCGAGAGCGGCGTCGGCGCGCAGGGCCTGATGCAGGTGATGTCGAAGGTGCATTCGGACAAATTCCAGTATTTCGGTGGCCAAAGCGCGGCGCTCGAGCCGCTCGCGAACATCAAGGTCGGCGCGCTCGTGCTGAAGGATTGCATCGCGCGTGGCGGCTCGCTGCCGGGCGGTCTGCGTCTGTACGTCGGCTCGACCACGCCGGATGACGGCGGCTACGGCGCGAAGGTGATGGCCGAGCGCGGCCGTCTGCGCGACGTCGCGCGGGGCCGTAAGGTGCCGATCAATGCGCCGCAGGCCCCGGTGCTGACCGCGTCGGCCACGCCAGCGCCAGCCGCGGCGACGAGCGGTGGCAACGGTAAGCGCGTTGAGGTGACGCTGCAAGGCGGTCACGCGCTGAGTCCGGCGACGTCGGCGGTGCACACGCAGCCGGCCGATCAGGACGACGCGAGCGCCAATTCGACGACGCGCCACGTGGCGTCGGCGTCGGAGCTGGGGGCTTGAGTTAGACGTTGCCGTGCCAGACGCAAAAAAGGACACCCTCGCAGGTGTCCTTTTTTTTGCGTCTGGCAGGCCGGTTGCTGCCGAATCAATCCCGATGCGTCAATGCCGCCCGAACAGCTTTGCCAGCCGCTCGACCGCCTCTTCGAGCTTTGGATACGCGGTCGCATACGACAGCCGGATGTAGTCCTTCGGCGCGTGCGTGCCGAAGTCCATGCCCGGCACCAGCACGACCCCGGCATCGTGCAGCATCGCCTTCGTGAGCGCCGCGCTGTCGCCGGCCGCCGGATGCGCGACGCCACGGCAGTCCGCGTACACGTAGAACGCGCCGTCCGGCATCACCGGTACGGAGAAGCCGAGCGATTCGAGCGCCGGCGCGATGAAGTCGCGGCGTCGCTTGAATTCGAGGCGCCGCGCTTCGTAGATCGCGATCGTCTCCGGCTCGAAACAGGCGAGCGCCGCGTGCTGCGCGAGCGCCGACGCGCAGATGAACAGGTTCTGCGCGAGCTTTTCGAGCGCGCTGACCATCGCGGGCGGCACGACGAGCCAGCCGAGGCGCCAGCCGGTCATGTTGAAGTACTTCGAGAAGCTGTTGACGGTGACTACGTCGTCGCCGAACGACAGCGCCGACACCGGCTTCGCGTCGTAGCTGAGGCCCTGATAGATCTCGTCGACGATCGTGAAGCCGCCGCGCGCGCGCACGGCCTTGACGATGCGCTGGAGTTCGGCGGGCTCGATCGACGTGCCGGTCGGATTCGACGGCGACGCGAGCAGCACGCCGCGGGTGCGCTCGCCCCACAGGCGTTCGACGTCGGCGGCGGTCAGCTGGAAGCGCTTGGCCGGCCCGCTCGGCACCATCACCGGCTTGCCTTCGGCGGCGATCACGAAATGGCGGTTGCACGGATAGCACGGGTCGGGCATCAACACTTCGTCATCGCGATCGACGAGCGCCGCGCAGGCCAGCAGCAGCGCCGCAGACGCACCCGCCGTGACCACGATCCGCGCCGGATCCACGTCGATGCCGTAGAACTCGGCGTAATGTGCGGAAATCGCATCGCGCAGCGCGTGCACGCCGAGCGCGCTGGTGTACTGCGTGACGCCGCGGCGCAGCGCGCTCGCGGCCGCCTCGATGACCGGCTCGGGCGCCGTGAAATCCGGCTCGCCGATGCCCATGTGAATGATGTCGCGCCCCGCGCGTTCGAGCAGCGTGGCCTCCTTGGCCAGTTCCATCACGTAGAAAGGCTGGATGGCATCGACGCGCGCGGCAAGCCGCACGAGAGGTTCGGTCACGGAGTTCATACGGTCAGTCCAGTTCAGAAGCAGGACGGCGCCTACCCATCAAACGATGCGCTCATCGATGCGCGCAGCGCCGTCCTCGCGGGCGATCGAGGTGCTTCGCCCTGTGCAGTGCGACGTGGCAAGGAGCCGATGCGCGGCATGGCCCCACCGGCGCCGCGCTCAGCTCTTGCGAGCCGCCTGCGTTTCAGTGGCCCGCAGTTGCGCCGAGAGCTTGTCGAGCACGCCGTTCACGTACTTGTAGCCGTCCGAGCCGCCGAACGTCTTGGTCAGCTCGACCGCTTCGTTGATGACCACGCGATACGGAATGTCGACGTGATTCTTCAGTTCGAACGCGGCGACCAGCAGCACCGCGCGTTCGACCGGCGACAGTTGATCGATCGGACGGTCGAGGCACGGCGCGATCGCGGCGGAAAGCGCTTCGGAATCGCGCATCACGCCATGCAGGATCGCGTTCAGATGCTCGTGGTCGGCCTTGTCGTAACCTTGCGCGCCGCGCAGTTGCGCGTCGATCTCACCGCCGGGCGAGCCCGACAGCAGCCACTGGTAAAGCCCCTGCGTGGCCAGTTCGCGGGAGCGTCGGCGTGCGCTCTTCATGCCTCTTCCTCGTCGCCTTCGTCTTCATCTTCGTCGTCATCGCCGCCGAGCTGCTCGAGCGCGACCGCGAGGTTCGCCATTTCGACAGCCACGCGCGCGGCGTCGCGACCCTTCTCGGTCATGCGCGCGACGGCTTGCTCGTCGTTCTCGGTGGTCAACACGGCATTCGCGACCGGAATGCCGAAGTCGAGGCCGATGCGCGTGATGCCCGCGCCGCTTTCGTTCGAAACCAGCTCGAAGTGGTAGGTCTCGCCGCGGATCACCGCGCCGAGCGCGATCAGCGCGTCGAATTGCGCGCTTTCCGCGAGCTTTTGCAGCGCGAGCGGGATTTCCAGCGCGCCCGGTACCGTGACGAGCAGCACGTCCTGGCCGGTCACGCCGAGGCGTTCGAGTTCTTCGATGCAGGAGTCGGCGAGGCCGTTGCAGACGGGTTCGTTAAAGCGCGCCTGGACGATGCCGATGCGCAGTCCGTCGCCGTCGAGATTCGGTTGGTATTGTCCGATTTCCATATGAATTCCGTAGTGTTTGAGTGGGCGCGAGGCGCGTGAGTGGCAGGATCAGACTTGCGGGGCTTGCGTTTTGCTGCCGGGCATCGGAATGAAGCCCGTGACTTCGAGACCATAACCCGACATGCTGCCGAGCTTGCGTGGGTTCGACAGCACCTGCATCTTGCCGACGCCGAGTTCGCGCAGAATCTGCGCGCCGATGCCGTAGGTCTTGAAGTCGACCGGCCGGCGCTTCAGCGCGTCCGCTTTTTCCTTCGAGTCGAACGCCTTGAAGACGTCGATCAGATGATCTTTCGAGTCGCCGCAGTTCAGCAGCACAACCACGCCGAGATCGCGTTCTGCGATTTCTTTGATGGCCGCGTCCAGCGTCCACGAATGGGTGGATTCGCCGACTTCGAGCAGATCGAGCACCGACAGCGGCTCGTGCACGCGCACCGGCGTGTCTCGATCGGGCATCGGCGTGCCGCGCACCAGCGCGATGTGCGGCTGGCCACTCGGCTGATCGAGATACATGACCGCGCGGAACGCGCCGTGCGCGGTTTGCATCGTGCGTTCGCAAATACGCTCGACGATCGACTCGGTGCGGCTGCGATAGTGAACCAGATCGGCGATCGTGCCGGTCTTCAGGCCGTGTTCCTTGCTGAACTCGAGCAGGTCCGGCAGACGCGCCATCGTGCCGTCGTCCTTGATCACTTCGCAGATCACCGCGGCCGGCGTGAGGCCCGCGAGCCTCGTGAAGTCGCAGCCGGCCTCGGTATGGCCGGCGCGCACCAGCACGCCGCCCGGCTGGGCCATGATCGGGAAGATATGGCCCGGCTGCACGATGTGCTCGGCCTTGGCGTCCGGCGCGACCGCGGCCGCGATCGTGCGGGCCCGGTCGGCCGCCGAGATGCCGGTCGTCACGCCTTCGGCCGCTTCGATGCTGACCGTGAACGCGGTGCCGTACTGCGTGCCGTTGCGGTAGGTCATCAGCGGCAGGTTCAGCTGCTTGCAGCGATCCTGGGTCAGCGTCAGGCAGATCAGGCCGCGGCCGTAGCGAGCCATGAAATTGATCGCCTCCGGAGTGACAAACTCGGCGGCGATCACGAGGTCGCCCTCGTTTTCGCGGTCTTCTTCGTCGACGAGGATCACCATCCGGCCGGCTTTCAGTTCGGCAATGATCTCTTGGGTGGAGGCGAGCGTCATGTTGGCGAGTTTTTCGGGAAAGCGCGTATTTTACGCCACGCGCGAGTCCAAGTCGCCTCCGCCAGACGACATAGGCCGTTTGGCCGACTGTGACGAGCCGGGCGGGGTTGCCATGCTCCTCGAAACGGTGGGCGAGCGCGCGACTGGCGTTGGCGGCAACGCGAAGTGTGCTCCAGCGCGGCCCGCTTTACGGATTGCAATAGTGCGGAACGGTACTTGCGACGCAGCAGGCAGCTTCGTCTCACTACCACCCGGAGACCGGAATGTCGGGGACCGTCGGCTGTTGCATCAATGAAGGGCGTCACGCATGCGCGCAAGGAGCGCGTCGATGAAGCGCGGCGCCACGAGCGGGGGCGCGTCGCAGGCGCCCGTGACCGCGCTGCGCGCGAGCGCGTACCGCATTCCGACCGACGCGCCGGAGGCCGACGGCACGTTCGCGTGGGACGCGACCACGCTGGTCGTCGTCGAGGTCGACGCGGGCGGCGACACTGGCCTCGGCTACACGTACAGCGATGCCTGCATCGTCGCGCTGATCCAGGGCGCGCTCGCCGCCTGCGTGCTGAATCACGACGGATTGGACGTCGGCGCGCATTGGCAACGGTTGCAACGCCAGGTGCGCAATCTCGGCCGCGCGGGACTGGCCGCGACAGCCATTTCGGCAATCGACTGCGCGCTGTGGGACCTGAAGGCGAAGCTGCTCGGCGTGCCGCTCGTCGGGCTGCTCGGCGCGTTGCGCCCGGCCGTGCCGGCTTACGGCAGCGGCGGCTTCACCACGTATACGAACCAGCGCTTGCAGCAGCAGTTCGCCGGTTGGGTCGCGCAGGACGGCTGCCGGTGGGTAAAGATGAAAATCGGCAGCGAGCCGGACAAGGACCCGGCGCGCGTCGCGGCGGCGCGCGCGGCGATCGGCGGCGCGGGCCTGTTCGTCGACGCGAACGGCGCGTTCACGCCGCAACGGGCGCTGTACTACGCGCAACGTTTCGCCGAGCACCAGGTGAGCTGGTTCGAGGAGCCCGTGTCTTCGGACGACGAAGCGGGTCTGCGCGGCGTACGCGAGCGCGTGCCGGCCGGCATGGACATCGCCGCCGGCGAATACGGCTACACGCTCGACGACTTCCGCCGCCTGCTCGCGGCGGGAGCCGTCGACGTGCTGCAGGCCGACGCGAGCCGTTGCGGCGGCATCACCGGCTTTCTGCAGGCAGCCGCGCTGTGCGACGCGTATCACGTGCCGCTGTCCGCGCATTGCGCACCGGCGCTGCATCTGCACGTCGCGTGCGCGGCGCCGCGCTTGCGCCATCAGGAGTGGTTCCATGACCACGCCCGGATCGAAGCCATGCTGTTCGACGGTGCGCCGCGGTTGCGCGACGGCCAGATGGAGCCGGATCTGTCGCGGCCCGGTTGCGGGCTCGAGTTCAAGCATGGCGACGCCGAGCGCTACCTCATCAAATAAAGCAGGCCACGACAAGGAAGCGATATCGATGGGCTCTTCACGCGTACCCGGATTGCTGTGCACGGCGGCGGCGGTCACGGCCGTCGCGGCGTTGGCCGCGCGCGGCGCGGGAAGACCTGAGTCGCATCGCGAACGGCGTGAGACCGGCCCGCAACACCACGGGCGTCGGGCATCCGTGACGTTCCCGACGTGTGCCGTCCGCAGCCATCAGCGCGCGCCGGCGCGCGTGCACGCGAGCGAACCCACCGCCGAGGTGGAGGCACACGTCGAAGCGGCCCGCACCTTCAACCACAGCTCCGCGCTGCTCGCGCTGTCGGTGCTCGCCGACAGCGCGATGGAGCACTACCGCGGCTCGTTCGACAACCCCGCGATGTTCACGCCACTCGTCAGCGCGAGTCTGTCGCTCGCCGCGGGCCTGCATGGTGGCGCGGATCGTCGCGGCCAGACGCACCGCGCGCGCCATGCGATCTATCTGGCCGCGGCGGCGACGGGCATCGCTGGCACGGGCTTCCATTTCTACAACGTGATGAAGCGGCCGGGCGGCTGGAGCTGGAACAACCTGTTTCACGCGGCACCGCTCGGCGCGCCGAGCGCGTTGCTGCTGTCAGGCGCGCTCGGTGCCGTCGCCGAACGCTTGCGCGACGAGCCCGCGGACGACCCGCAACTGCTCGGCATGCCGGCCGGTCAGGCGCTCGGTCTGCTGGTCGCGGCGGGTCTCGTCGGCACGGTGGGGGAGGCCGCGCTGCTGCATTTTCGTGGCGCGTTTCAGCATCGCGCGATGTACGCGCCGGTCAGCATTCCGCCCATCACCGCCGCGCTGCTCGCGCATGCCGCGCTGTCCGCTCCGCGCGAGCGCTGGTACACGCGGCTCTGGTTACGCATCACGACCGTGCTCGGCTTTGTCGGCGCGGGTTTTCACGCGCGCGGGATCGCGCGTCGTCAGGGCGGCTGGCGCAACTGGAGCCAGAATCTGTTCGACGGGCCGCCGCTGCCCGCGCCGCCGAGCTTTTCCGCGCTGGCGCTCGCCGGGCTCGCCGCACTGCGTCTGCGGGAGACTGAAAAATGACTAACCGACCACGCTCGACCCGAGCCACCCGCTATCCCGGCTATGACGTGCTCGACAAACGCACGACGCCGTCGTGGGACGCGCACACCCGCGCGGTGATCGCCGAACGCCTCGCGACACCGCTCGAGCCGCGCTTTTTCAACGCGGTGGAATGGCTCGCGGTCACGTCGCTGTGCGCCCGCATCGTGCCGCAAGCGAATGCTCAACCGGTGGTGCCCCTCGCCGTCCTGCTCGACGCGCGGCTCGCCGGCAATGGCAACGACGGCTACCGCGACGCCCGTTTGCCGCCGATGCGCGACGCCTGGCGTATCGGCCTCGCCGCGCTCGATGCCGAGTGCCGCGAGCGCGGCGGCCTGCCGTTCGCGAGCCTCACGGAGGACACGCAGATCGCGCTGCTCGGCCAGATGCAGCGCGGCGAACTGACGAACCCCGCGTGGCGCGGCATGCCGTCGAAGCTGTTCTTCGGCGAGCGCGTGCTGCACGACATCTGCGGGCTCTACTACTCGCACCCGCACGCGTGGAGCGAGATCGGCTTCGGCGGCCCGGCGAATCCGCGCGGCTATGTGCGCATGTACCTGAACCGGCGCGATCCGTGGGAGGCGGTCGAAGCGACGCCCGACACCCATGAGCAGGCCGCGAAGGAGAACCGCCGTGTCCGATGACGCGCAGCAACGGCCGCGCGGCAAGGACGGCCGCGCACCCGACGTGTTTCAGCGCGGCGGCTGGGTGCCGATGCGCACGTACCCTGACGGCGAGGAGGTCGATTTCGCGATCGTCGGCACCGGCGCCGGCGGTGGCACGCTCGCGTGCCGGCTCGCGGAGAAAGGCTTCAAGGTCGTCGCGTTCGATGCCGGCGCGTGGTGGCGCCCGCTCGAAGAGTTCGCGTCGGACGAAGCGCATCAGGAAAAACTGTTCTGGACCGACGAGCGTATCTGCGACGGCGACAATCCGCTGAAGCTCGGCAACAACAACAGCGGCAAGGCGGTGGGCGGCAGCACGGTCCATTTCGCGATGGTGTCGCTGCGTTTTCGGCCCGAGTGGTTCAAGTCGCGCAGCGTGCTCGGCTATGGTGCCGACTGGCCGCTCGACTGGCGCGAGATGTGGCACTACTACGGCCAGGTCGAGGACGCGCTGAAAATCTCCGGACCGGTGAACTATCCGTGGGGGCCGAAGCGGCCGCGCTATCCGTATCGCGCGCATGAGCTGAACGCGGCGGCGCTGGTGCTCGCGCGCGGCGCCGAGGCGCTAGGCATCGGCTGGAGCCCGACGCCGCTCGCGACCCTCTCCGCGCCGCGCGGCCGCGCGCATCCGTGCGTGTACCGCGGCTTTTGCGTGTCCGGCTGCGCGACCAACGCGAAGCAAAGCGCGCTCGTCACGTGGATCCCGCGTGCGCTGCGAGCCGGCGCCGAGGTGCGCGATCTGGCGATGGTCGGCCGCGTCGTCACCAACGACGCGGGGCTCGCCACCGGCGTCGAATATCTGCGCGAAGGACGCTGGCGATTCCAGCGCGCGAAGCACGTGGTGGTGGCCGGCTACGCGATCGAAACGCCGCGCCTGTTGCTGATGTCGGCCAACAGCCGCTTTCCCGACGGACTCGCGAACAGTTCGGGACTTGTGGGCAAAAACCTGATGGCGCAGTCGAATCAGGCCGTCTACGGCACCTTCGATGAAGACATCCGCTGGTACAAGGGGCCGCCGTCGCTCGCGCTCACCGAGCACTGGAACTACGAAGACAAGGGCAAAGATTTTTTCGGCGGCTACTGCTACATGAGCCAGGGGCCGCTGCCGAACGCATGGGTCGCGGTGCAGAACGGCCGCGGCTTGTGGGGCGACGCGCTCGGCGCGGAGATGCTCAAGTACAACCACCAGGCGGGGCTGAAGATCGTCGGCGAGATGCTGCCGCAGGAGCCCAACCGCGTGACGCTTGCCGACGAGAAAGACCAGTACGGGCTGCCGATCGCGCGCGTCACCTATTCATGGTGCGACAACGACAAGCGGCTCATCGCTCATTCGCTCGACTTCATGGAGCAGGCGCTCGCGGCCGCCGGCGGCAAGGAGATCTGGCGCGAGACCGACGACACCTGCCACCTGAACGGCACCGCGCGCATGGGTGACGATCCGTCGACGAGCGTCGTCGACGCGGACTGCCGCAGTTGGGACATCCGCAACCTGTGGGTGTGCGACGGCTCGGTGTTTCCGACCGTCGGCGGCGTGAATCCGTCGCTGACGATTCAGGCGATCGCGTGCCGCACCGCCGAGCGCATCGCCGCGCTGGCCGCGCGCGGCGAGTTGTAGCGTACTCACTGCGCGATCCGGGTGGTTACACAACATGCTCTGCATGCATCGAACATTGACTCACGTCATGTTTGCGGCGCAAAAACGGCCTCTTTTTCGATGCCCCAGCTGCATGGTGCAGTGCGATAACCATAGAAAGGCCGGGCTTGCTGACCTCACCATACCCTGCAGGTATGAAAAAGGACAGGAAAAGTATTGGACGGCCCAAACGGGCGAAGGGTATAAAAACATCCAATGAACTCACTTCCCCCCCGCAGCCGCCATGCCCCAAGCGACCATCGAACGTATCGAAACCCGCCTCGTCGATTTGCCGACGATCCGCCCTCACAAGCTGTCGGTCGCCACGATGTACGGGCAGACGCTGATGCTGGTCAAGGTGTACTGCAGCGACGGCATCGTCGGGATTGGCGAAGGCACCACGATCGCCGGCATGGCCTATGGCCCGGAAAGCCCCGAAGCAATGAAGCTCGCGATCGACGCCTACTTCGCCCCGGCGATGATCGGCAAGGACGCGACGCAGATCCAGGCGCTGATGGCGCACCTCGGCAAGCTGGTCAAGCTCAATCATTTCTCGAAGAGCGCGCTCGAAACCGCGCTGCTCGACGCACAAGGCAAACGTCTCGGCGTGCCGGTGAGCGAGCTGCTCGGCGGCCGTCGTCGTGAGCGCCTGCCGGTTGCGTGGACGCTCGCGTCGGGCGATACCGCGAAGGACATCGCCGAAGCCGGGCACATGCTCGACGTGCGCCGCCACAACGTCTTCAAGCTGAAGATCGGCGCGAAGGAACTGAAGACCGACATCCAGCACGTCGCCGAGATCAAGAAAGCGGTCGGCGAGCGCGCCGCGGTGCGCGTCGACGTGAACATGGCGTGGAGCGAGACCCAGGCCGCCTGGGCGATTCCGGCACTGGCCGACGCGGGCTGCGATCTGGTCGAGCAGCCGGTCGCGTCCGCCGCGGCGCTCGCGCGACTGATGCGCCGCTTCCCGGTCGCGCTGATGGCCGACGAAGTCTTGCAAGGCCCGGACAGCGCGTTCGAGATCGCGAAGAACGGCGGCGCCGATGTGTTCGCGATCAAGATCGAACAGAGCGGCGGCCTGTTCGCCGCGCAGCGCGTGGCCGCGATCGCGGATGCCGCCGGCATCGAGCTGTACGGCGGCACGATGCTCGAAGGCGCGTTCAGCACGGTGGCGTCGGCGCACCTGTTCGCGAGCTTCGCGAATCTGCAATGGGGCACCGAGCTGTTCGGGCCGCTGCTGATCACCGAAGAAATTCTGACCACGCCGCTCGACTACAGCGACTTCGAACTGACCGTGCCGAACGGCCCGGGTCTCGGCATCGAACTCGACGAGGCGAAGGTCAAACGATTCACGCGAGACGGGTTGATGAAGGTCACCCGCTAAACGGATTTAGATCAAGAGGATTCAACGATGCTTTTCCATGTGCGAATGGACGTGCACCTGCCGGTCGACATGCCGGCCGAAGTGGCGAACGAAATCAAGACCCGCGAGAAGGCTTACTCGCAGGAGCTCCAGCGTAGCGGCAAGTGGCGTCATATCTGGCGCCTCGTTGGCGAGTACGCGAATTACAGCATCTTCGATGTAGAGAGCAATGCCGAACTTCACGACATTCTGTCCGGCTTGCCTCTGTTCCCGTACATGAAGATTTCGGTGACGCCTCTGTGTCGTCACCCGTCGTCGATTCGGGACGGCGACATCTGAGCCCAGGGGCCAGGCGCTTTTGACGGCGAGCGCATCCAAAGCCATCTTTTCCCCCTATACCAACTGGAGACAGTCATCGTGAGCGTCAAAGTATTTGAAACCAAAGAAGTGCAGGATCTGCTGAAAGCCGCTTCCAACGTCGATGCCGGGAATGGCAACGCGCGTTTCCAGCAGATCGTTTTCCGTCTGCTGGGCGACCTGTTCAAGGCAATCGATGACCTCGACATCACGCCCGACGAAGTCTGGGCCGGCGTCAACTATCTGAACAAGCTCGGTCAGGACGGCGAAGCGGCGCTGCTGGCGGCCGGCCTCGGTCTCGAGAAGTATCTCGACATCCGCATGGACGCCGAGGACAAGAAGATCGGTCTCGAAGGCGGCACGCCGCGTACGATCGAAGGCCCGCTGTATGTCGCCGGCGCGACGATGCACGAGGGCGTCTCGAAGATCGACATCAACGCCGACGAAGACGCGGGCCCGCTGGTGATCCGCGGCACGGTCAAGGATCTGGACGGCAAGCCGGTCGCCGGCGCGGTCGTCGAGTGCTGGCACGCGAACTCAAAGGGCTTCTACTCGCACTTCGATCCGACCGGCGCGCAGAGCGACTTCAACCTGCGCGGCGCGGTGAAGACCGGCGCCGACGGCAAGTACGAATTCCGCACGCTGATGCCGGTAGGCTACGGCTGCCCGCCGCACGGCTCGACGCAGCAGCTGCTGAACGTGCTGGGCCGTCACGGCAACCGTCCGGCGCACGTGCACTTCTTCGTCAGCAGCGACGGCCATCGCAAGCTGACCACGCAGTTCAACATCGAAGGCGATCCGCTGATCTGGGACGACTTCGCGTATGCAACGCGCGAAGAGCTGATTCCGCCGGTCGTCGAGAAAAGCGGTGGCGCGGCGCTGGGCCTGAAGGCCGACGAGTACAAGGAAATCGAGTTCAACTTCACGATCACCCCGCTCGTCCAGGGTAAGGACAACCAGCTCGTCCATCGTCCGCGCGCTTCGGCCGAAGCGTAATCGCACGAGGCGGCGCCGTGGCGACACGGCCGCCGCCTTTCGTTGCCAACGGCCGGCGGTCCTGCCGGCCGAATCCCTGATGCGTCGAGGGGTAGACGGTGTCGAGCAAACTTCGTGAGCAGGCAGCACGCGATCTCGCGTCCGTGCAGCCCGATCGGGCCCACGATCTGGCGCGTCTGCTGATTCTGATCGACGACAGCGAACCGGGTTGCTTTGCAAGCTGCCGAGCGCGTTCTCTTCCAGATGATGCAGCAGCACTTCGGCCCGCTTGCGCCGTTTATACGCGAGCGCCGGTCCGGTGATGTCGAGCAACGCGGCGTCGTCGGGGAGCTGGTCGACTTGCGACAGCACGAACAGCGTTTGCCGCCCGGTCCTGACGCGGTCGGCGTCGAGCTCGGTCAACATCGTCAGTTCTTTCGCGTGGAGTTCGCCCTCTTTCGCGGCATGCACGAACAGGCGAATATCGGACTTCAGCCACGCGGCGCGCAACGCTTCGCGGTCGTCTTCGCTGCCGACGTCGGCGTCGAGTCCGGGTGCGTCGAGCCAGCGCACTCCCTGATGCACGCTATCGCCCAGGCGCACTGTTTCGCGCCGGTCGGAGACCGCGAACGCATCGCGGCCCAACAGCTCGTTGAGCAGGCTGCTCTTGCCGGCGACGCATGACGTGATCGGGCTGTGCAACGCTCTGTCGCAGTCGATCTTCGAGCTGTATCGTCGCGAGGCAGACAGGCTGTTGGGCGATGATTATCTGATCGAGCCCGACGCTTCGGTCGCGACCATCGAACTCGCTGACGATGTGGGTTTCGACGATATCGTCGTCGGGCGTGCGGGCGCAAATGGGAGCGGTGCGGGAAGTTGCGGACGTCGACTACGGACGCCTTCGCGCCGCGCTCAGCCACGCGATTCGCGAGTGCGTGCTGAGTCTGTCCGGCCATGCCGCGCAACGGTGCCGCGCGTCGATCGCTCAGCTGACGATGCTCGCGCGACGTCTCGAGGCGTCGTTGGCGATGCATGAGGAAGGCTTGCTCGATCTGAGGTCGCAGGTGCGGTCGGAAACTTTCTGAAGCGCCCTTCAAACGCCAGGCCTCAGCGTGATCGTGAACAATCGTGGTGTCTCACCGTTTTCATCGCGCGGCATCGGGTCGGAGCGCTTGACCGCCTCGATGGCGGCTTTGTCCCACGCCCGATCGCCACTTGATCGAACGATCTTTACCGATTCGAGACTTCCAGACGACGTGCAGTGCACTTCGACCACGGTTTCGCGATGCCCGGTCTTGCCATTCCAGACGATATTGGACTGCACGCGTTGCCGGACGAGTTCTGCGTAGTCGAATACTTTCGGCGCGGACGCCGGTTGTCGAGGCGCCGCCGAAGCGAAACTTGTCAGCGCCGAGATCAGTGACGCCGCCGAACGTCTGCTGCTGTCGAGTTCCGCTAGCGTGATCCATTCGCGCGCGGGTTGCGGCGTTTTATCGAACGCCTGGCGGTAAAAGCGCATGGCCTTGCACCACGCCTCGGGCGAAAGCTCGCCTTGGCGGCCGCTCGTCAACAGCCCCAGATCATCGGCCTCGGAAGGGTCGCGATTCAGCGCGTCCGCGAGCGACGCCGACAGCGCCAGCTGCCCGCGCAGCCGTTGTCCTGGCGTGACTTGCGGCAGCGGCGTGGTTTGCGTCGACTGTTTGACGAGGTTGAACATCGCCTGCAGTTGCGCCTGCAGTTCCGCGTCGGTCTCCTTATCCATCGACAGATAGCGCGACGTGATCAGTTGCAGATTCTTGAGCCCGCCGCAATCGGGCGGTGCGTCGTTCAGCGCGCGCGACGTCAGGCTCATCAGCTGTTCGCGGTCCTGCTGCGAGATGCGCGCCATGCCGTCCAGCACGCCTAGCGCGCGAGCGAGCACAGCGGAACCCGCCGTAGCCGCATTGCTATCGGACGAAAAGTAGTAACGCTGAATGTCCGGATCGGCTGTCAGTTTCTGCGCCCAGTCCGCGAGCAGCTTCGCTTTGGACGAGCCGGCCGCGATGCCCAAGCGGTTGGCCAGTTCGGCGGCATCGAGCGGTTGGCCGGGTAGAAACGGCAGGGCGGTTGACAGCAGCGAAGAACCGGTCGCGCCCGCGGGAGAAGACGGCAGTCGTGTGGAGTCCGCGTTGCTCGCGGCCGCCGCGACGCCTGCGCCGGAGCGAGCCGTATCGCCGCTCGCGTGCGGCAGCTTGAAAACGAAATTCGTTTCGACCGCCACAGGCTGATTGTCCATGCCCGTGAAGGGGCTGCACTGGGCACGCCGCGATGCCTGAAGGGCAAGGTTGTCGAACGCCGGATTGCCGGACGAGACTTCGACGGCCGCGTCGCTGATCTGTCCACGTTCGTCGACCCATGCGCGCACGATCGCATTGGGACGCGGCGACTGCGCGACCGCAGCGCCGGCGGACTTCAGATCGTCGTTGGACAAGCCGTAGGTGCAGGCCAGGCTCTGCGCGGACACGAAGTGCGGTGTCGACGTGATCGTGGCACTGGCTACGCCGGTACCGACGATGCAGGCGAGGATTAGCGACGCCTTCGTCAGGTGCACACGCAGCGGATTCCAGCGACTGAGCAGGTGCGGCTCTTTCATTGTGTTTGTCAGCTTCGGATCGTGCACGCGCGCTGGGTCACGGCCCCGGATTCGCCTCGCCCAAACCGGCTTGCTGCGCAGATCGATCGCTTTCCCGATACGCACCGAGCATGTGCTCCAGGTATCGCGTAACGGTCTCGAGGCACGTGGCCAGGTTACGTCGAGGATGGATCGCCATCGCGCGGCGCATTGAGCATCCGCTCCACATAGCGCGCAATCAGATCGATCTCCAGATTCACTTTTCCCCCGTCGTGCAGATGCTTGAGCGCCGTCACCTGCACGGTATGCGGAATCAGATTGATCGAAAACTCGCAGCCGTCGTCGCGATCAACGACGGAGTTCACGGTCAGGCTCACGCCATTGACCGTAATCGATCCCTTGTACGCGAGATAACGACCGATGTCGCGCGGCGCGAGAATGCGCAGCTCGTGCGATTCGCCGACCGGGGCGAAACGCGTGACGATACCGAGCCCGTCGACGTGTCCGGACACGATATGTCCACCGAGCCGGTCATGCGCGCGCAGCGCTTTCTCGAGATTGACCTCGCCGGTTTCGCCGAGACCGGCCGTGCGGTTCAGGCTCTCGCGCGACACGTCGACCTCGAACGAATGAGCGGTCTTCGCGACCACCGTCATGCAGGCGCCCTGGATCGTGATGCTGTCGCCGAGCTGCACATCGGCGAGGTCGAGCCCGCCCGCCTCGACGTTCAGGCGCACGCCCGCGTCGCCGCCCGTGCCGAGCGGCTCGACTGATTCGATGCGGCCCACTGCCGCGACGATTCCTGTAAACATCGTGCTAGTCCTTGATCATTTCGAAACGGTGGGGGACACGGCATCGGTCCCGGGTAAGGCTGCCGGCGCGAAACGCGCGAGGATCCGCAGATCGTCGCCGATCCGCTCGACCGTGTGGAAATTCAGCTTCACGCGGTCTTCGAGCCGGTCGGGCGCGTCCAGGTTGAACATGCTCATCGAGTCCACGCCGAGCAGGCTCGGCGCGAGATAGACCAGCAGTTCATCGACGCAGCCTTCGCGCAGCAGCGAGCCGTTCAGCTTGTAGCCGGCTTCGACGTGCAGCTCGTTGACGTGACGCTCGCCGAGCACGCTCAGCATGCGCGGGAGATCCACCTTGCCGAACGCGTTCGGCAGCGGCACGATCTCGGCGCCGCGCTCGCGCAGCGCGCTCGCGCGTTTTTCGAGCCGCGCGTCGAGCTCGCCGCAGAAGATCAGGGTCGGCGCGCCGGCCAGGATCTGCGCGTCGAGCGGCACGTCGAGCTGGCTGTCGATCAGCACGCGGTGCGGTTGGCGTGGTGTATCGACCGCGCGCACTGTCATGCGCGGATTGTCCCCTCGCACAGTGCCGATGCCGGTCAGGATCGCCGACGCGCGCGCACGCCACGCATGACCGTCGGCCCGCGCGGCCGCGCTCGTGATCCACTGGCTCTCACCCGACGGCAAGCCGGTGCGGCCATCGAGCGACGCCGCCACTTTCATGCGCACCCACGGACGGCCGCGCGTCATGCGCGACACGAAGCCGATGTTCAGCTCCCGCGCTTCGTTCGCGAGCAGACCGCAGCGCACTTCGATACCGGCTTCGCGCAGCATCGCGAGACCGCGGCCGGAGACGTGCGGGTTCGGATCTTCCATCGCCGCGATCACGCGGCCGATCTGCGCTTCGATCAGCGCGTTCGCGCACGGCGGCGTGCGGCCGAAATGGCTGCACGGTTCGAGCGTCACGTAGGCGGTCGCGCCGCGCAGGTCGTGGCCGCGCGAGCGCGCGTCCTTCAGCGCGCGAATTTCGGCGTGATCCTGGCCGGCCGGCTGCGTGAAGCCTTCGCCGATCACCTCGCCGTTTCTGACGAGCACGCAACCGACCCGCGGGTTCGGGTCGGTCGTGTACATGCCGCGCTTCGCGAGCGCGAGCGCGCGTTCCATGTGGACGAAATCGGTTTGCGAGAACATCGGTGTCCGTTGTGGTGCGGTGTCTGGGTCGTGCGGGTTGCGGCCTTTGCTTCGGGCCCGGCTTCAGCCCTTCAACGCTGTGAACGCGCCGCGCGCGGCGTCGATCGTCGCGTCGATCACCGCGTCGTCGTGCGCGCTCGACACGAAGCCG
Source organism: Paraburkholderia lebeckiae (assembly GCF_050436225.1). NCBI lineage: Bacteria > Pseudomonadati > Pseudomonadota > Betaproteobacteria > Burkholderiales > Burkholderiaceae > Paraburkholderia > Paraburkholderia lebeckiae. The sequence continues at coordinate 484,001 of NZ_JBNDLU010000002.1, forward strand.
GCCTCATACGCGGACGGCGCGAAGTACACGCCCGCGTCGAGCATCTTGTGGAAGAACGCGTTGAAGCGCGGCACATCGCTCTTCGTGACCTCGGCGAAGCTCGTTGGGATCGATTCCCGAAAGTAGATGCCGAACATGCCGCCGAGCGCATCGGCCGCGAACGGCACGTCCGCTTCGCGTGCCGCCCGCGCGAGCCCTTGCGCGAGACGCGTGGTGCGCGCGGCGAGCGTGTCGTAGAAGCCGGGCGCCTGGATCAGCTGCAGCGTCTTCAGGCCGGCCGCGACCGCGATCGGATTGCCCGACAGCGTGCCCGCCTGATAGACGCCGCCGAGCGGCGCGAGGTGAGCCATGATGTCGCGCCGGCCGCCGAACGCCGCCGCGGGCATGCCGCCACCGATTATCTTGCCGAGACAGGTGAGGTCCGGCGTGATGCCGTAGAGTTGCTGCGCGCCGCCGAGCGCGACGCGGAAGCCGCACATCACTTCGTCGAAAATCAGCACCGCGTCGTACTCGGTGCACAGGCGCCGCAGCGCCTGCAGGAATTCAGGGGTCGCGCGCACGAGGTTCATGTTGCCCGCGACCGGCTCGACGATCACCGAGGCGATCTCGTTGCCGAACGCCTTGAACGCTTCTTCGAGCTCGGCGACGTTGTTGTATTCGAGCACGGTGGTGTGCTTGGCGATATCGACCGGCACGCCCGCCGAGGTCGGATTGCCGAAGGTCAGGAGGCCCGAGCCGGCCTTCACGAGCAGGCTGTCCGCGTGGCCGTGATAGCAGCCTTCGAACTTGACGATGCGGCTGCGGTTCGTGAAGCCGCGCGCGAGACGCAGCGCGCTCATCGTCGCCTCGGTGCCGCTCGACACCATGCGCACCTGTTCGATCGACGGCACCAGCTTGCAGATTTCCTCGGCGATCTCGACTTCCGACTCGGTCGGCGCGCCGAACGAAAAGCCATTCACGAGCACGCGCTGCACGGCTTCCAGCACTTCGGGATGAACGTGGCCGAGGATCATGGGGCCCCACGAGCCGATGTAGTCGGTGTAGCGCTGGCCGTCCGCGTCCCAGAAGTACGGGCCTTGCGCGCGCTCGACGAAACGCGGTGTGCCGCCGACGGAACGGAAAGCGCGCACCGGCGAATTCACGCCGCCGGGGATCGTGCGTTGCGCGCGTTCGAAGAGGGTTTCGTTTCTGGACATGGCGATGGCTGGAATAGGGAGCAGGGGTTGCGCAGCGGCGCGAGGGGCCTCGGACGATTCCCGCGGACACTTCGCGCGATGCTGGGATGGATCGAGAAATTGTACCGGAGTCGGCGCCGGCGGGCTGTGCGGACGGGCGGTCGCGCCGGCGCGTGTTTCGCCTAGCTGCCCGGTGCGGGTATCGTCGGCGACTTGCGCCTGCCGGTCAATTCGGCCCAGCGCTTCTCCAGCGCGCCTTCGGCGATCGGCTTGATGATCGTGCCCGAGCTTTGCGCATCCCACGTCTGCACCGACAACGGATGCACACGCAGCTGATCGCGCGTGATGACCGGCGCGTGATGCGCATCGACGAGCCAGTCGTAGACGAAATCGATGCACAGCCGGTAGCCGCGTTTGGTCGACGCGTCGGGGACTTCGTAGGGCGCGCGCGTCACGTAGCCCGAACCGAAGATGCCCTTCGGCTCCTGCGCGACGCGATGCAGGAACACGCGATCGCCGGGCAGGATGCCGCGCGCAAAGCCGCAGCCCCACGCGTCGGCCACCGCGTCGCCGGCCGCCACGCGTTTCGCGATGTCGGGCAACTCGGGCCACGGCCATTTTTTGGGGCTCCAGATCAGCAGGAAGGCGGTCATCGCGGGTTCGAACGGGATCAGGGGAGGGCGGTTGCGCGACGTCGAGCCTTTTATGTCGGGCCGTCAAGCTGCGCATACGTGAGCGCGTTGGACATGCTGGCGGCAGCCTAACCGATCGAGGCTGATTGCGCCGCGCGGCGCTGTCGCGCAACGTCCACGCAGCGGGCCACGAGCGCCGTCAGCGGATTAACCGTCGCGTACAATCGAGCCGGTCAACTGATGGCTGTTCCCGCTTCACCCGTTCCGCTGCCGATGCCGGCGCGGCGTTCCATTCGGATTTCCCATGTCTCACGTCGTCAGACGCCGGCCCGATGGCCGGCTGATCCTGTTGCTCGGCGCGCTGGCCGCGTGCGGGCCGATCTCCATCGACATGTATCTGCCGAGCCTGCCGACCATCGCGCAGGCATTCGCGGTCGGCACGGGCGCCGCGCAATCGACGCTCACGAGCTTCATGTTCGGCTTTTCGATCGGCATGCTGCTGTACGGTCCGCTGTCCGATACGTATGGCCGTCGGCCCATCCTGCTTGGCGGCATCATCATGTATGCGCTCGCCAGCATCGCCTGCTCGCTGTCGGTCTCGATCGGCTCGCTGGTCGGTTTCCGCTTCGTGCAGGCGTTGGGCGCGGGCGCGGCGTCGGTGCTGGCTCGCGCGATCGCGCGCGACGCGCACGAGCCGGGCGACGCGGCGCGCGTCCTGTCGATGATCGCGATCGTCACGGCGATCGGTCCACTGCTCGCGCCGCTGATCGGTGGACAGTTGCTGCTGCTGGGCGGCTGGCGCGCCGTGTTCGTCGCGCTGACGCTGTTCGGTTCCGTGTGCGCGGTGACCGCATTCCTGAAGGTGCCGGAGACGTGGCCGCGCGAGATGCGCGCGCAATCGGCGCTGCTGAAGTCGTTCGGCGCGTATGGCACGCTGCTGCGCGATCCGGTCGCGTGGGGACACATGTTGTGCGGCGGCATGGCGTTCGCGTCGATGTTCGCGTACATCACGGCGACGCCGTTCGTATACATCGAGTATTTCCACGTGTCCGCGCAGCACTATGGATTCCTGTTCGCGCTGAACATTGTCGGCATCATCTTCGGCAACTACCTGAACACGCGGCTCGTCGGCCGGCTCGGGCCGGTGCCGATCATCTCGTTCGCGGCGACCGTGAGCTTCGTCGCGTCGCTGTTCGTGTGTGTCGTGTCGCTGACGGGGTGGGGCGGCTTATGGTCGATCGTGTTCGGGCTGTTCTTCGTCGTCAGCGTGGTGGGCGTGTTGTCCGCCAACTGCACGACCGATCTGATGCATCGCTATCCCGCCAACGCGGGCGCCGCGGCGGCCGTGCTCGGCGCGGTGCAACTCGCGCTCGGCGCACTGTCGAGCCTCGCGGTCGGACTGTGGCAGGACGGCACGCCGAAGGGCATGGGTATCGTGGTCGGCGTGGCGGGCTGTCTGTGCTTTGTCGGACGCATGCTCGTGATGCGTTGGCACGGGACGAAGTCGCCGGTTGCGGCTGTGTGAGCGCGTTGTTCGGATATCGAGGGTGAGCACTGCGCGAGCGCTGTGAAAACGGCGTGAAAACTGGATGACGATCGTGCTATTCCGGCGGTGGGCATCGGCCGACGCGTGAGTTCATCGGACGCGTCTCCGGAAAACACCTGGTGTTGCGCGCGCACCACCGTGCGTCGCGGTGTGCATTGCTATGATGAAGTCACTGTTCCTCGGAGCGGCATTCATGGCGATCAAAGACCTGATGAACGGCGAACGGCAATTTGCCGCATTCGCCGAAGCGCAACGGCTGGCCGACAGCGGCGCTTATTACGATTACACCGACATCGAATACTTCTTGCGCTTTGATCACGGTTTGACGGATGTATCGGCTCTGCTCGATAGCCAGTTGATGCATCGCGATCTGAATCGTCGTTGCGCTGATGCGCGCGAAAAGCTCGAGATGGCGGGCGCGTGATGCGTGTTGCGTCCTGCGCGGGTTCGTGCGGAATGAAGCACGGCGATGAATCGCTCCGAGATTTTCACTTCTGGAGTGGTTGATGACCGATAGCACGCACGCCTTACGTTTGCCCCATACCGACAATCCGGCCGCGCTGGCGAAACCCGGCGGCCACTACAGTCATGTCGCGGTCGCGAATGGCTTCGTCTTCGTGTCCGGGCAATTGCCGATCAACGCGCAAGGCGAAAAGCTCGCCGATGCGTCGTTCGACGCGCAGGCCGAACAGGTTCTGGCCAATGTGAAGGCGGCGCTCGAAAGCGTCGGCAGCAGCGTCGCGCAACTGGTGCAGGTGCGCGTGTATGTCGTCGATGTCGAACATTGGGCGAGCTTCAATCAGATCTATGCGGGCTGGGCCGGCGAGGCAAGGCCGGCGCGCGCGGTCGTGCCGGTGCCGCAGTTGCACTATGGGTTCAAGATCGAGGTTGAGGCGGTGGCGGTGGTTTGAATTCGACATTAGCCGGCTACTGCATGGGCTCCTGAACGCGATTAATTGCAACGAAACCGGACAACTACATTTGGGAGTTTTGCGCTGAGAGCCTTAGCTGGTAAGGCTTTGCGCGATTGAATCGGATTGATCCGGACGGATTAAAACAAGCGTCCTGGCGGAGGCGGTGAGATTCGAACTCACGGAAGGATTGCTCCTTCGCCGGTTTTCAAGACCGGTGCCTTAAACCACTCGGCCACACCTCCAAGCCGCGAATTGTAACCTGAAAAGACCTCGTTGCGAGTCCCGGCCGACCGGCCATCACTGCGCATCTTTCAGAAACAGCGCCTGCAAGTCGTTCAGGAACGCCTGCCCAAGCGCCGTCGGCGCGATCCGTTCGTGGTCGCGTGTGATCAGCTTGCGCTGTTCCGCTTCCTGCAACGCCGGCTCGATCGTCGTGATCGACAGGCCCGTGCGCTCGATGAACCGATGCACCGGAAATCCTTCTACCAGGCGCAGCGCGTTCAGCATGAACTCGAACGGCAGATCGCGCGGCCCGACCTCATGCTCTTCCTGCACGCCTGCACCAGCCCTGGCCTGCTCGATGAACGTGGTCGGATGTTTGTAGCGCGCCTGGCGCACGATGCGATTAGGAAACGACAGCTTCGTATGCGCGCCCGCGCCGATGCCGAGATAGTCGCCGAAGCGCCAGTAGTTCAGATTGTGTTTGCTCTGCCGATGCGGCTGCGCATACGCGGACACCTCATAGCGCCCGTAGCCGGCCTCGGCGGTGCGTTGATGAATCCAGTCCTGCATGTCTGCGGACGCGTCATCGTCGGGCAACGCGGGAGGAAACTTGGCGAATAGCGTGTTCGGTTCGAGCGTCAGGTGATACAGCGACAGATGCGGCGGTGCAAACGACAACGCCGTCTCGACGTCGGTCTGGCATTCGGCGAGAGTTTGCTTGGGCAGCGCGAACATCAGGTCGAGGTTGAAGTTGTCGAACGTGGTCGCGGCGACTTCGACCGCGTGACGCGCCTGCGCCGCGTCGTGAATACGGCCGAGCGCCTTCAGATGCGTTTCGTTGAAACTCTGGATGCCCACCGACAGCCGGTTCACGCCACTTGCGCGAAACTGCGCGAACTTATCGGCTTCGAACGTGCCGGGGTTCGCTTCGAGTGTGATTTCCGCGTCGGCGTCGAGCGGCAGCAGCGCGCGAATATCCGACAGCATGCGATCGAGTCCCGCCGCCGACAGCAGACTCGGCGTGCCCCCGCCGATGAACACCGTATGCACCTGGCGCCCCCAGATCAGCGGCAACGCCATTTCCAGATCGGCGCGCAGCGCGTCGAGGTAGTCGTTCTCCGGAAACGTCTCGCCTTTCCACTCGTGCGAATTGAAGTCGCAGTACGGGCACTTGCGCACGCACCACGGGAAATGCACGTACAGCGCAAGTGGCGGCAGCGACGTCAAACGGATGCTGCCCGGCGACGTGAACGCACTGACGACACCTTTGCCGATGTCCGCCGGCGTCGATCGGATCGGAATCACGCTTCCTCCGATAGACGCGCGAGCAGTTGCCGCAGCGCGATCGCGCGATGGCTGCTCGCGTTCTTGACCGCCGGCTCGAGTTCGGCGGCGCTCGCGTTCAGCGACGGCAGATAGAAGTACGGGTCGTAACCGAAGCCATGCTCGCCGCGCGGCGCGTTCAGGATTTCGCCATGCCAGCGGCCTTCGGCGATCAGCGGTTCGGGATCGTCCGCGTGACGCACGAGTGCGAGCACGCAGTAGTAATAGCCGCGGCGGTCGCTCACGTCCCGCAGTTCGTCGACGAGGCGCGCGTTGTTCGCCGCGTCGCTTTTCTCGCCGCCGGCGAGTTGCGCGAAGCGCGCCGAATAGACGCCCGGCGCGCCGAGCAGCGCGCGCACGCAGAGGCCCGAATCGTCGGCGAGCGCGGGCAGACCGGTGAGCCTCGCGGCGTGACGGGCCTTCGTCAGCGCGTTTTCGACGAAGGTGGGATGCGGTTCTTCCGCTTCCGGCACGTTGAGCTCGCCTTGCGCGATCAACTCGATGCCGGCCGCGCCGAGCAGCGCCGCAAATTCGCGCAGCTTGCCCGCGTTGTTCGACGCGAGCACGACCTTTTTCAGAGGCATTCCCGACGTTACGCCGTGAGCATTGTTCGCGCCGCCGTCCTGACGAACCTCATTCACTGCTGCACTCCCAGCGCGTCTTTCTGCTTCGCGATCAGCGTGCTGATGCCGTCGCTAGCGAGATCGAGCAGCGCATTCATTTCTTCGCGCGAGAACGGCACGCCTTCCGCGGTGCCCTGAATTTCGACGAAGCCGCCCGCCCCCGTCATTACGACGTTCATGTCGGTGTCGCACTGCGAGTCTTCGTCGTAGTCGAGGTCGAGCACCGGCACGCCGTCGTACACGCCGACCGAAATCGCGGCGACGTAATCCAGGATCGGCGAGCTTTCGATGCGGCCCGTAGCGAGCAATCTGGCGACCGCATCATGCGCGGCGACGAACGCGCCGGTGATGCTCGCGGTGCGTGTGCCGCCATCGGCCTGGATCACGTCGCAGTCGAGATTGAGCGTGCGCGCGCCGAGCTTCTCGAGATCGAACACCGAGCGCAGCGCGCGGCCGATCAGCCGCTGGATTTCTTGCGTGCGGCCGGTTTGTTTGCCGCGCGCGGCTTCACGGTCGCTGCGGGTATGCGTGGCGCGCGGCAGCATGCCGTATTCGGCGGTGAGCCAGCCCTGGCCACGATCGCGCAGAAACGGCGGTACGCTCTCGCTGACGCTCGCGGTGCAGATCACCTTGGTGTCGCCGAATTCGACCAGCACCGAGCCCTCCGCATGCTTCGTGTAGTGACGCGTGATGCGCACGTCGCGCAACTGGTGGGGCTGGCGGCCGCTGGGGCGTTGGGTGTCGTTGCTCATGTCGGAATGGGTCGGGATGGGCCGGAGGAGGGCGGAAGAAAAACACTGATTTTACCGCCGATCGGATAGGGCGGTTGCCCAGACGGATGGCACGCGAGGTTGGGGGCGACGCGTGCGGCATGAGTACGTAAGCGCATCTTAACGACGAGCGGCAATCTGTAGTGATATGACGACCACGTCCGGAGCCGTATCCCTGCTCGCTCGCGAGGGGATGGCTGCGACAAAAATGGGATAATGCCGATTCCCCGCCCCGCGTCTCGTACACGCCGGGCGATCCGCTTCCCAGGCCATCGTTCAACGCATGGCCGCAATCGCGAGAAAAACGATGATCTACAGCATGACTGGCTATGCGAGCGCCACGCGCGAACTCGTGGCAGCCTCGGGCACGGGTGGCGTCAGCGTGTCGGTCGAATTGCGCACGGTGAACTCGCGCTTTCTCGATCTGAACTTCCGCATGCCGGAAGACGTGCGCGTCGTCGAACCGACGCTGCGCGAGATGCTGATGAACAAGCTGTCGCGCGGCAAGGTCGACATTCGCGTGAATCTGCAGCGCAGCGAGCAGTCGGCGAACGCGGGCGCGATCAACCGCGACGCGCTCGCGCAACTCGCGCAGCTGGAACGCACGGTGCTAGGCACGTTTCCTGAAGCTGGCCGTCTGCGCACCGGCGAAATTCTGCGCTGGCCGGGCGTGCTCGCCGAAAGCGGCATCGCGCCCGAGACGCTGCGCGAAGCGGTGCTCGGATGCGGCAAGCAGGCGATCGCGGACCTGATCGACGTGCGCGCGCGCGAAGGCGCGCAACTCGCGACGATGCTGCTCGCCAACGTCACCGAAATGGAGGCGATCGTCGTGAAGATCACCCCGCTCGTGCCCGAGCTGATTGCGCGACATCAGCAGAAAATCGTCGAGCGTCTGCAGGAAGCGCTCGGCATCGCCGCGCCGGATGCGGCCGTGACGATCGTGTCGCGCGAAGAGATCAACGAGCGGATTCGCCAGGAAGTGACGATGTACGGGATTCGCATCGACATCGCCGAAGAGCTGTCGCGCCTCACCGCGCACCTGAACGAAACGCGTCACGTGATCGAGAAGGGCGGCAAGGTCGGCAAGCGGCTCGACTTCATGATGCAGGAGCTGAACCGCGAAGCGAACACGCTCGGTTCGAAGGCGGCGGCGAAGGAACTCGCGGATTCGTCGATGACGCTGAAGCTCTTGATCGAACAGATGCGCGAGCAGGTACAGAATCTCGAATAAGGCTGGAGCACGACACATCATGACCGACCACCATCCACGCGAAACCGGCGCGGCGCGCCATCCGTACGCCGGCGCTTATCCCGGCAACCTGTTCATGGTCGTCGCGCCGTCGGGCGCGGGCAAGTCGACGCTCGTGAACGCGCTGCTCGCGGGCGACGACGCGATCCGTCTGTCGATCTCCTACACGACTCGCCCGCCGCGTCCGAAGGAGCAGGACGGCGAGCACTATCACTTCACGACCGTCGAAGATTTCATGCAGCGTCACGACGCGGGCGAGTTTCTCGAAAGCGCGGAAGTGCACGGCAACTATTACGGCACGTCGCGCGTGTGGATCGAGGAGCAGATGAAAAACGGCCATGACGTGCTGCTCGAAATCGACTGGCAGGGTGCGCAGCAGGTGAAGAAGCAATTCCACAACGCGGTGGAGATTTTCATTCTGCCGCCGTCGCTCGAAGCGCTCGAGGAGCGTCTGAGAAAACGTGGCCAGGACCAGCCGAACGTAATCACGCGACGCCTGCTCGCGGCGGGCGGCGAGATGGCGCACGCGGCCGAAGCGGAGTACGTCGTGATCAACGAGAACTTCGATCGCGCGCTCGCCGAACTGCAGTGCCTCGTCGGCGCGACGCGCTCGCGCTTCGCGTCGCAGTACGCGCGTCACACGCAGCTTTTCATGCAGCTCGGCATCCACCTGCCGCACGCGTGAGCGCGGCGTGGTGTCAAGCACATAAGGTAGAATGAGCAACATACTGAGAAGGAACCCAACATGGCCCGCATTACCGTCGAAGACTGCCTCAAACAGATCCCGAACCGTTTCGAACTCGCGCTTGCCGCAACCTATCGCGCGCGTCAGCTCGCTCAAGGCCACACGCCGAAAATCGAAAGCCGCGACAAGCCCACCGTCCTCGCGCTGCGTGAAATCGCATCGGGGCAGGTCGGCGTCGAAATGCTGAAGAAGGTGCCGGTCTAAGGCCCAGGGATTTTCGTTTTCGACTTGCCGGTATTCGCCACACCGGATTGCTCAACGTGCAGAACTGCGTCCAACCCTGACCGCTACCGGAGGCGACCATGAGTGCTACCCCGCCCACCGCCACGGAAGCGGAGCACGACACCGACTCGCCGTCGTCTGCACGCAAGTACATCGACGCAGTCCTCGAGCAATCGTTTCGTCATCTGTTCGGGCCGACCGCCACGCCGGAGCAGCCGCGCCGGCATGACGTCGTCTCCATCGCCAATCTGACGTCTGCGCTGTCCGGCTATCTGCAGCCGGAAGAGATCAAGGACATCAAGGCGGCGTTCCACTTCAGCGACGAAGCTCACCTCGGCCAGTATCGCCAGAGCGGCGAGCCCTACATCACGCATCCGGTCGCCGTCGCGGAAATCTGCGCGGGCTGGAATCTCGACGCCCAGGCGATCATGGCGGCGCTGCTGCACGACGTGATGGAAGACCAGGGCGTAACCAAGGCGGAGCTCGCCGAGCGCTTCGGCGCGAAGGTCGCGGAGCTGGTCGACGGTTTGTCGAAGCTGGACAAGATGGAGTTTCGCAATCGCGAGGAGGCGCAAGCGGAGAACTTCCGCAAGATGCTGCTCGCGATGGCGCGCGACGTGCGCGTGATCCTCGTGAAGCTCGCCGACCGGCTGCACAACATGCGCACGCTCGGCGCGGTGCCGCCGGAGAAACGTCGCCGTGTCGCGCGCGAAACGCTAGACATTTACGCGCCGATCGCTCACCGGCTCGGCCTGAATAATACCTATCGCGAGCTGCAGGACCTGAGCTTCGCGAACTTCAACCCGCACCGTTACGCGACACTCGAAAAAGCCGTGAAGGCGGCGCGCGGCAATCGTCGCGAGGTGGTCGGCAAGATTCTCGAATCGGTGCAGCGCGCGATTGCGGACGCGAAGCTCGACGCCGAAGTCACCGGTCGCGAGAAAACCATCTTCAGTATCTACAAGAAGATGCGCGACAAGCAGCTGTCGTTTTCGCAGGTGCTCGACGTGTATGGTTTTCGCGTGGTCGTCGAGAGCGCGCTCGAGTGTTATACCTGCATCGGCGCGTTGCATGCGCTTTTCAAGCCTGTTCCGGGCAAGTTCAAGGACTACATCGCGATCCCGAAGGTGAACGGCTATCAGTCGCTGCACACCACGCTCGTCGGCCCGTTCGGCGCACCGATCGAGTTTCAGGTGCGCACGCGCAAGATGCACGAGATCGCCGAGGCGGGCGTTGCCGCGCACTGGCTGTACAAGAACGGCAGCGCGGATCTGAACGACGTGCAGATGCGTGCGCACCAGTGGCTGAAGTCGCTGCTCGACATTCAGAGCGAAGCGGGCGATTCGAGCGAATTCCTCGAGCACGTGAAGATCGACCTGTTCCCGGATGCGGTCTACGTGTTCACGCCGAAGTCGAAGATCATGGCGCTGCCGCGCGGCGCCACCGCGCTCGACTTCGCGTACTCGATCCACAGCGACCTCGGCAACCAGTGCGTCGCGGTGAAGATCAACAACGAGCTGTTGCCGTTGCGTACCGAGCTGAAGAGTGGCGACATCGTCGAAGTCATTACGGCGCCGTATTCGAAGCCGAACCCCGCATGGCTCGGCTTCGTGCGCAGCGGCAAGGCGCGCTCGGCGATCCGTCATTATCTGAAGACGATGCGTCTGAACGAGTCGGTGCAGCTCGGCGAGCGTCTCGTCGATCAAGCGTTGAAGGGCTATGGCCTCGCGCTATCGGATGTGACGCCGGAGGCGTGGGAAAAGCTCGTGCAGTGGACGGGCAACAAGAACCGTCAGGAAATTTTCGCGGACATCGGTCTCGGCCGGCGGGTCGCCGCGGTGATGGCCAAGCGCATCGAAGTGTTGATGAGCGGGCGCGACGCCGACGACGACGGCTCGCGCTCCGAGTCCGGCTCGACGCCGCACGCGCCGCCGGTCGTCATCACCGGTACCGAGGGCATGTCGGTGCAGCTGTCCGCGTGTTGCCGTCCGATTCCAGGCGACGACATCATGGGCTATATCGGCATCGGTCTCGGCATGGCGATTCATACCACCGACTGCCGCGTCGCGCAGCGTATCCACCGGCGCGATCCGGGCCGCTGGATCGACGTCGCGTGGGCACCGCAGCCGGGGCGGCTGTTCGATGTCGCGGTCAAGGTACTCGTCAAGAACACCAAGGGCGTGTTCGCCCGCGTAGCGGCCGACATCACATCGGCGGACGCGAACATCGTCCATATCGCGATGGACGAGGATCTGTCGCAGGAATCCACGATTCTGCGCTTTGTGATTCAGGTCAGCGACCGTGTGCATCTGGCCAACGTGATGCGGCGCGTGCGCACGAATCTCGACGTGATGCGCATCACGCGTGAGCGGCCGAGCGAAGAGGGGCATCACCGCCACGACGGCGGCATGCGCATCGACCGCGAGCGCGCGGATTACTGAACGGCTTCAGGCTGGGCGTCGGCGCGGCTTGGACTGGCGCTTCGCGCCAGTCAGGCATCTTTCGTGCGGCGGCTCAGGATACAACTCAAGGCAGGTCTCACCTGAACTCCAGGGGGAACGCAGATGAACGTGTCCGACCTCGCTGGCGTGGCGCTCGATTACTGGGTGGCGCGCAGCCTGCACGACTTCGTGCGCGAAATCTACTTTACCGATAGTGGCGAGACTGTTGCGATCCGAGGCAACGATCGTGGTCGTCCGTGGGACGGGCGTTTCGCGCCTTCCGCGTCATGGGAGGCGGCTGCCGTTGTGCTCGAGCGCGCGATGCGGCTCGACGTGCGGGAGCAGAGCGATAAAGGCGCGGTATGCGTCGCTGAGTTCAAGGGTGGGCAGCGAGCCTCGGAGGGAATGGGCGATTCGCTGCGCATTGCTTTGCTGCGGGCGTTTGTCGTGAGCCATTTCGGCGATACCGTCGACGACGTGCTGCGCGAGCGCCAGGCACTGACCGGCATACGGACCGAGACGATCAGCGAGCAAACGGTGGGCGGGGTCGTCGAGGACTTGCCGCACCCGGATGGGCAAATTGGGGATATCCAGTCGCCGCCGCGATGAGTGCTGGCGCACGGGCACGGCATGGTGCGCCAGAAAAAACAAAGGGCCTTCTGGTTTGGAAGGCCCTTCATAGGTGGTGCGGCTGGCAGGATTCGAACCCACGACCCCTTGGTTCGTAGCCAAGTACTCTATCCAACTGAGCTACAGCCGCACGCAAAACGGTGATGCTTACTGTAAAAACTGATGAAACCTGAGAGCTCACTGTAAGGAGCGCCCTCGAATAAGGTGGCGCGGCTGGCAGGATTCGAACCCACGACCCCTTGGTTCGTAGCCAAGTACTCTATCCAACTGAGCTACAGCCGCACACAGAAACGAGATTATAGCCAACGGATTTGAAAAACGGAAGCCCATGACGGCGATTTGTGTCGCCGGCCCGATCGTGTAACCTCTTATGAGATTGTTGCTAGTTGCTGTTAACGGATGATTATGAACAAGGCCTTTGTCAAAGAGTCGAGCGAAGACAACGATGATGATCTCGACATCGCCCAGCCCGACGTGCCCGCAGGCACCAAAAACTACATGACTCCCGCGGGTCATCGGCGTATGCGTGATGAATTGCTTCGTCTGATCGATGTCGAGCGGCCCGAGGTTGTCAAGCTCGTGTCGTGGGCGGCGTCGAACGGCGACCGCTCGGAGAATGGCGACTACATCTACGGCAAACGCCGTCTGCGGGAAATCGACCGGCGCATCCGTTTTCTGACCAAGCGACTCGATCTAGCCGAGGTCGTCGATAGCAGCCGGCAGGAAAACGTCGACCAGGTGTTTTTCGGCGCGACGGTCGACTATGCGACCGAGGACGGCGAAGAGCATCAGGTGACGATCGTCGGTGTCGACGAGGTCGACCTGGACATCGGGCACGTAAGCTGGATTTCGCCCATTGCGCGTGCGCTGCTAAAGGCTAAAGTCGGCGATACGGTCACGCTGTTCACGCCGGCCGGTCCGCAGTCGATCGATATTCTCGACGTCAAGTATCCGCTGCCTGATAGCGGCCGCTAGGCCTCTGGCGAGGACCTGGGCTCACGTGCACGCACGCAGGCCTGCGCACAAAGCGGCAAAAACCCACGTCGGCACGGACATAAAAAAAGGCGCCGCGAACGGCGCCTTCTCTACTGCCAGTCCTTGCGCAGTGCCTAGAAGCGGTGACGCAGACCTGCGGTCACAGCGACTTGCTTGTTGTTGCCCGAAGCACCGCCCACGCCATTGATGTAGGCGTTAACGATCGAGTCTTCGTTTGCTGCCTGATACACGCCTTGCAGATACACGTCGGTACGCTTGGACAATGCGTAATCGGTTTGCAGGTTGACCTGGTTCCAGTGCACGTGCGAGCTGGAGAGGTTGGCGCGGGTGTACGTGTACGCGCCAGCGATGCTGATTGCCGGCGTCAGCGCGTAACGGGCGTTGGCTTCAAAGTTCTGGAACTGAGCGCTGTTGGTCGGAAAGCCGACGCCGCCCGTTATGCCCGATGCGGCCGCGCTGATACCTGCCAAGCCATGCAGGTTCGTCTGCGAGTACACGAGGCCGACCGTTGCCGGGCCGAACGCGTAGTTGGCGCCTGCGCCCCACGTTTGCTGACGCTGAGCGAAGAACGTGTTGTCGCCCGACACCGCGCCACCCGAGTTGAACGCAGCGGCTGCGCTGTTCGCGCCATTGCTGTTCAGTTGCATGTACGCAGCGGCAACGTTCAGGCCGCCCCAGTTATACGACGCGCCCGCACTGTAAGCGCGGTTGTTGGCGAAGCCGGCAGCCTGGTTCGAGAAGCCGTACAAGCCGCCAAACTTGAAGCCGCCGTAGTTCGCGCTCTGGAATTTGGCCGAATTGTTGATACGGAACGAGTTGTTCAAGTTGTCGTTGTCGAACGGGTGCGCGAACTGCGTGCCGCCGTACTGCGTGCCGGTCAGTGCCAGCGGGCCGACGTAGTCGACCATGCTGTCGTATTGACGGCCGAGGGTCACGGCACCGAACTGGTCGCTCGACAGACCGACGAAGGCCTGACGGCCGAACAGACGGCTGTTCTGCTTGAGCGTGCCGTCATTGATGCCGAAGCCGTTCTCCAACGTGAAGATGGCCTTCAGACCGCCGCCCAGATCTTCAGCGCCACGCAGGCCGAAACGGCTACCGTTCACCGAGCCGCTCGTCATCGCCACGTTGGCGCCGTGCTGGTTACTACTCGGATTCGGATGCTGGTTGTTCGTATAAGTGATTCCGGCGTCGATCAGGCCATACAGGGTGACGCTACTTTGTGCGTGCGCTGCAGTTACGAAAACGCCCGACAGGGCAGCGACCATGAGTGTCTTCTTCATTGATATAACTCCAAGAGCGAGAGAGGTATAAAACCCTGGCTTAGGAGACCTTCACGCGAGCGCTGCGAGAAGCGGAATCAGCGTGAGAAGCGCGTTGACCAGATCCGCGCCGGTTTCCGATTAGCCAGAGTGTAGAGAGACACTTCCAGGAGTTGGCGTTCCGATTCGCGCAATAAAGTATTACGCGAGGAGAAACGATCGTTAATCGCCATTCGAGCCTTATAGATAAAGGCTTTGCGCCGACTGGGCGGATTCAGCGTCTGAATTTTGCTAAAGTTCGTTGCTGATTCGCGACATCGAACGATGCGGAAAAACAACGGGAAGAAACGCGGAAAACGATTGTTGTAGTTGCGGCAATAGACGATTGTTAATTGTGTGAATAATCGAACTCGCATACGACCGTTATACTGTGATTTCTGCTTTCCGAAGCAGACTTTTTCACTGACGAAAAAGATCTCCAAACCTTTTGTCAGCGCGACCTTCGAGTCGCGCTTTTTTTATCGCGGACGAGCTTCGCGAATGTCTTTAATGAGCGGGCGCGGTACCTTCCGCGTCGTCCCAGTCCGCCTGCGCGGACACGCTCCAGTCTTCCATCACATAACGGCGCGCATCCATTGGCGAGGAGAGCAGGTTCTGCCAGTGGTCTCCGTGCCACATTGGATCGAAGTCGAAAACGGTGAATGAATCCCCGGTCCGTGCGGGCTGGTCGGATACGACCTTTGCATGCGAATGAGTGAGCCAGGCGAAGAGACGGCGAATTTCCTTGGGCAGCATGGCAACCTCCTGAAGCGCATCGCTACAACTGATTTACATCATGCGAGTGAGGCGGCGCCGCAACAAGTCGGACAAACACTTACGCAAAGATGGACTTTGTTACATTCGCATTGCATATTTTCGCAAATTTTCCCGTTTTTTGCCTCGGATTATTTTCGTTCAGGTAAATCTGACGCGCCGATCTGTATCCGTGGCATTTGAACTCTTATCTTTTTATACGCTAAACGCATTGAAAAGTTTACTTGACGGTCATTCTCTGTTCCCCGTATAACGGCAAAGCCCGAATTTGATTGGCTGTTTCTGTATTAATCAGATATAGGCAACTGAATCGGGGTTGGATCGATTCAAGGGCAATGCCCGCTTTGGATAAATCACAGAGGGAAACAGGAAAATGGAAACTGGTGTCGTCAAATGGTTCAACGATGCTAAGGGTTTTGGCTTCATCACGTCGGACGTGGGTGGCGAGGATCTGTTCGCACACTTTTCGGAGATCCGCAGCGAGGGCTTCAAGTCGTTGAAGGAAAATCAGCGCGTTTCTTTTGAAGTCAAGACCAGCCCGAAGGGCAAACAGGCGGCCAACATTCAGCCGCTGTAAATGCGCTGTGCGGGGCGCGTCGCCCGCGCGGTCGGGAGCGAAAAAACCCTCGCCGTCGCGCGAGGGTTTTTCATTTTTATCTAGATGCGCCTAAGTTGGATCTTCGGTAACTGCGTGGTTCAACAATACGCATTATTGTCGGAAGAAAATCCGTCGAAACCAATTGACTACGTCTATTAATGGTCTGGTTTAAGCGTCTGCTGGATTTCAGCGTCAAATCGACGGCCCATGCCGACGCAGTTTCCAACTGCGCACGCGTTGCGGTCTGGATGCGCAACGTCCAACTGGTGCATACTTGCCGCAAATTCATGCGCCCGAATCCCTTGTCCCATGTCTGAACTGCTTTCGCCGGAACCGGCACTCGATGCACCCATCGTTTTCGTAGATCTCGAAACGACCGGCGGCTCCACTAGCGAGCACCGCATTACTGAGGTTGGCGTCGTCGAAGTCGGGCTGGCCGGCGTCTCGCGCTGGAGCAGCCTGATCGACCCGCAGCAGCCGATTCCGTCGTTCATCCAACAGCTGACCGGCATCACGAACGACATGGTGCGCGGCGCACCGACGTTCGAGTCGATCGCGCCCGCGTTGTTCGAGCGTTTGAACGGCAAGCTGTTCGTCGCGCACAACGCGAGTTTCGATCGCGGATTTTTACGCAGCGAATTTCGTCGCGCGGGAATCGCGTTCGATCCGGACGTGCTGTGCACGGTGCGACTGTCGCGCGCGCTGTTTCCCGGCGAAAAGCGCCACGGTCTCGATGCGCTGGTCGAACGCCATGCGCTGGTGCCCTCCGACCGCCACCGCGCGCTCGCCGACGCCGATCTGATCTGGCAGTTCTGGCAGCGTCTGCCGACGTTCGTGCCGCTGGAAGCGCTGCGCGCACAGATCGAGCGCACGACGCGTCGCTACCGGCTCGCCGGCGACATAACCGAAGATTTGCTCGACACCGCGCCGGCGGGCTGTGGCGTGTATGCGTTTTACGGCGAAGACGATGCGCCGCTGTATGTCGGTCGCAGCGTGCGCGTGCGTCAGCGGCTGCGCTCGCATCTGACGGGCGAGCGGCGTTCGTCGAAGGATATGCGGCTAGCGCAGCTCGTGCGACGCGTCGAATGGCGCGCGACTGGCGGAGAACTCGGCGCGATGCTCGCGGAGGCGCAGTGGATCGCAACGCTGCGGCCGGGCCACAACCGCTTGCCGCGCGTGACGAAGAGCGATCCCGCGAACGCGCCGTGGCCATTCGAGGGGCCCATCGTGTTCGAAGAGCGTGAGGACGCGCAGCGTATCTTCCACGTGGTCGATCGCTGGCGCTACCTCGGGAACGCGCCGTCGCTCGTCGCGGCGGAGCAACTGCATGCGTCGACGCTGGCTGGGTCGTTCGAACTCTGGACGTACCGTATCCTGCAAAGCCATCTGGCGCGAGGTCTGCGCGTGATGCCGTTGAGCGTGTCGCGTGACAGCCCGGAGTCGAGCATCGTCGCGTGACGCTTATGCGACGTGCGCGCGCCGTCGCGTTACCAGAATCAGCCGGTGGCGCCGACTCCGCCCGTCTCGCACACATGACCTAGTGCGCGCGTCAACGCGCTCGAATGCGCAGAGTCATAGCGCGTCAACGCCTTCCAGTTAGCCAGCGATTGCGCGACCCGCGACGGACAATCGTCCGCCGCGCGCAGCGGCTGCACGCGCGCCAGGCTCGCCATCAACGATTGTGTCAGCTTGTCGAGCTGCGGTCGCGTACTGGTTGCGAGATCGGGTGCGGGACCTTGCGGCGGCTGGGTGCGACGCCAGTTCGCGAAGAGCGCGTTCTGCACGTCTTTGCTCGCATCGATCTGATCCTGGAAGAACGCGCGGGCGAACACCGGGTCGACGTTTGCCGCAGCGGCGCGCTTTTCCACCTCGGCGAGCAGCGCGTTTTCACGCGGCGTATCGGTGATCGGCTGGTGGTTTGCCCACTTCCAGCGCGCGACCGGCTCTGCGAGTGCAAGGCGCTGCGAAACCAGCGCGATCAGGCTCGTGAGCGCGGTGTCGCCGCCCTCGGCGAGGGCGGGGGCGGGCGAGAAGGCGAAGGCGGCGGCGATGACGAGCGCGCATGACGCGCCGAAGCGATGCAAATGATTCATGAGATGGACGTGGCCGGGCGGCCGTTGACGGAAAAAACCAGAAGAATAAATGATGCACCGCAAAGTGCGAGCACCGGGCCGATTCACACGGATTGTCGGGGGAAGTGGGCGCGAGAAGGACGCGCGCATTCGCGCGCTCGAGCCGCGTAGCCCAGCGCAACTGCTGTGATCAGGCGAGGTGATCCAGCGTCATGACGGAGGTGTCGGACGCGTAATGAGCGCGCGAGTATTCGCCGCGCGTGAATTCAACGAGCGCGTATGCTGCGTTGCGCCAGTGGTCCGTTACTTCGGATCGCACGACTTGCGTTGTTCGTCAAAGAAAGCGCGAACATGCTCGGGCAGCTCGGCTCCCAAAAACTCGACGGCCACAGGTTCCGGATCCGGGTAAAGAACTTTGTCCGGGGTCGGAATCTTCGGTGGTTTGGCATCCATGATCTTTCTCCTTTGCGAATCGATTATCGGCCTCGTTCCCTGCATCGCACCAGTGTCCGATGCGAGTCATACACACTCTGTTGCTTTAACGGCACAAGCCGACACGCCAGCCGAGGGATTGAATAAAATTTATCGTCTGACTATCGCCTACGTTTCGCGATCTGCTGATCCACTTAATTGCCAGCGCGAAATCACCTCTTTGCCGCTCCTTCTGCCAGTCCCTGTCGACCCTTGTCCAGCATAGGTTTCAGCACGACCGATCGATATTGTCGCTGCACTGCACCTAACGTTTTCGCATGACTAAAACGTGACAAACTTGTGCATTCCCGCATCGACAGATTTTCGCTTTCCGAACTGAACGTACGTAATTTGCCGATTGCATAACTCGCGGTCTAATTCTTTGTAAACGACCCATTCCCCGTCGCGTTGACCGCGCAAGCACTATTTAAAGATTTTTGTCGTTAATCAGCTGAGTGACAGTTGGTTGGCAAACTCACTCCCGCATTGCTGTGACAAAAGGACCTCAGTTGGTGACAAGTCATGCGCAGCGCACCGGGCCACCTGTGATTGAAGCAACTACTGATGGCTCGACGTGCGTTGGCAGACGGACACGCGAGGCGCAGCGCGGTTGATCGAGGCTGCGTGCGTTCGCGCCGTTGCCCGCGGTCGTTCATCACTTTGCCGACAACGAAAGGGGCTCCCACTCGGCATCGAGCAACTCGTCGATAACCAGGGTCTGGGGAGTCGACATCTTTTTCGTGCTGAGCGGCTTCATCCTTGCCTGGACGTATCTGCCTTCATGCGAGACTGCGTTCGGCTGGGCCGCCATCGATGTGCCTATCGTTTCTGTTTCCGCTGTGCGCGAGAGTGCTCTGGCGCGTCGCTCGATCATCGCGAAGTCGCAGGGGTGGCGCGACGGCAAAACAAAAAGCCCAGTCGCGAGGACTGGGCTTTTTGCTTGAACTTGATGGTGCCGGAAAGAGGAATCGAACCCCCGACCTTCGCATTACGAATGCGCTGCTCTACCGTCTGAGCTATTCCGGCATCAGGAGAAGCGAGATTATAGGGACTACTTTAGTGCCTTGGCAAGCCCCCTTGAGGCATTTTTTCTTTCGAGATCACTTCTTCGCTTCGATGTGATAGCGGGTCACGCGATCGACCTCGTTCTTCGAGCCGAGGAACACCGCGACGCGCTCGTGCAGGCTCTTCGGCTGGATGTCGAGAATGCGCTTCTCGCCGTTGGTTGCGGCGCCGCCGGCCTGCTCGACGATGAATGCCATCGGATTGGCTTCATACATCAGACGCAGCTTGCCCGGCTTGTCCGGCGTGCGCTTGTCGGCCGGGTACATGAAGATGCCGCCGCGACTCAGGATGCGATGCACGTCGGAGACCATCGACGCGATCCAGCGCATGTTGAAGTCGGCCTGACGCGAACCTTCCTTGCCCGCTTTCAGTTCGCCGATGTATTGCTGAACCGGCGGATACCAGTGGCGTTCGTTCGAGGCGTTGATCGCGTACTCGCGTGTTTCGACGGGAATGCGCATGTCGCTTTGCGTGAGCACCCACGAGCCGAGCTCGCGATCGAGCGTGAAGCAGTTCACGCCGTTACCGGTGGTCAGCACGAGCACCGTTTGCGGGCCGTACACCGCATAGCCCGCGGCGACCTGCTGCGTGCCCGGCTGCAGGAACGATTGCTCGGTGGCCTGATGGCCGTCCGGGCAGCGCAGCACCGAGAAGATCGTACCGATCGACACGTTCACGTCGATGTTCGACGAGCCGTCGAGCGGATCGAATACGAGCAGATATTCGCCCTTCGGATAGTTGGCCGGAATCGGGAAGAATTGTTCCATTTCCTCGGAGGCCATGCCCGCGAGGTTGCCGCCCCATTCGTTCGCCTCGAGCAGAATTTCGTTCGAGAGGATGTCGAGCTTCTTCTGCACTTCGCCCTGGACGTTTTCGCTGCCCGCCGAGCCGAGCGCATCGCCGAGCGCGCCCTTGCTGACGTGGTAGCTGATCGCCTTGCACGCGCGCGCGACGACTTCGATCAGCAGGCGCAGGTCGGCGGGCAGGTTGTTGGTTTCGCGCTGCTGCTCGATCAGGTACTTCGTGAGAGTGGTACGACGTTGCAAAGACATTGCTGTACTCCGGAAGGCTAGAAGAATGATGGGATTCTAACCGCTCGTTTGTGTCGGCTCCGTGCTTTTGGTCGCACGGCCGGCTTCAGGTCTTGCGGCGCGCCTTGGCCGAGACGGTGCCGCTGACGCTGGCCGCGAGGGCCGCGGCCCGGGCGTGTCCGGCCGGCACGCGGGGTAGTTTCGGGCGCTCGGCGCGCGGCATCGGTTCGATTTCCCGTTCGATCTGCTCGCCGGCGGCGGCGGTGGCGACGCGCAGGTCGTAGGCGATTTGCAGATTGAGCCAGAACTGCGCGCTGGCGCCGAAGTAGCGCTCGAGCCGCAGCGCAGTATCGGCGGAGATTGCGCGGCGGCCGCGCACGACGTCGTTGATGCGCGGCGCCGGCACCCGCAGCGCGAGCGCGAGCGCGTTGACGGACATGCCGAGCGGCTCGAGGAACTCGCTGCGCAGAATTTCGCCCGGATGGATCCCGGCAATGGCCGCGCCCGTATCGACGTCGGAGAAATCGATGCTGTTGAGCGCGGAGCGTTTGATGACCATGTCGGTCTCCCAGTAGTCAGTGATAGGCGATGATCTCGACATTCAGCGCGTCCTCGTCGACGAAGTGAAAACAGACGCGCCACTGCGCATTGATGCGGATGCTCCATTGCCCGCTGCGCTGGCCTTGCAAGGCTTCGAGCCGGTTTCCGGGCGGCGCGTGCAAATTCGAGACGGAGCTCGCGGCGTCGATCGTCAGCAACTTGCGATGCGCTAGCGCCTGGATCGAGCGTGGAAAATTGCGGTGGCCTTGTCTGCGAATGTCGCGATCATCGAATCGTATAACGCTTGCGTTAAATGCAAACCATCAAACCTGCACGTATACTTTCTGCCCGGCGAGGTCCGATGAACACTCGGCCAAGCGGCTAACGGCGCGACACGAGCGCGTGAACGCAGCTGAAAACAACGCGAAAAAAAGCCGGCAACGCGTGCCGGCTTTCCGATGTGACTCGAGAACTCAGAGAGGCATCACGCCAACGCCTTCTCGACGATCTCGCGCACGTCGCGCGACTTGACCTGTGCGGCCACTTTCTCGAGCGCCGCGCGCATGCTGTCGCGCAGCGCCGGCGTGAAGCGTCGCCACAGTTCGAGCGAGCGCGCGAGGCGCGCGGCCACCTGCGGATTGAGCGCGTCGAGCGCGATCACCTGGTCGGCCCAGAATGCGTAGCCGGAGCCATCTGCCGCGTGGAACTGCGCGGGGTTCGCCGCGCAGAAGCTGAAAATCAGCGAACGCGCCCGGTTCGGGTTCTTCAGGTTGAAGGCCGGATGCGTCATCAGCTTGCGCACCGTATCGATCACCGGATGTCGTGCGCCGCCGCGCTGGGTGGCCTGCAACGCGAACCATTTGTCGATGACGAGCGGCTCCTTCTCGAAGCGTCGATAGAAGTCGTCGAGCGCGTGCTGCGCCTCAGGGCTGCCGCCTTGCGGTGCGGCCGCGTTGAGCAGCGCCGACAGCGCGGCCGCGCGGTCGGTCATGTTGTTCGCCGCTTCATATTGCGCGGCCGCGAGGCGCACGGCGTCCGCGGAGTCGTCGAGTTCGGTCAGATACGACAGCGCGAGATTCTTCAGCGCGCGATGACCGCCGGCCTCGGGCGTCGTTTCATAGGCGCCCGGCGTGCGATGCTGCTCGTAGACCTTCAGCCAGTCGTCACGCAGCGCATTCGCGAGGCGCTTGCGCACGAACTGCCGTGCCGCGTGCACCGCGGCCGGATTCGATTCGGCCATCTGCTCGGCGAGATACGCTTCGGACGGCAGCATCAGTGCGAGCTCGCGGAACGCCGGCGACAGCGTCTCGTCGGTCAAAACGCGCGCGAACGCGGCGACCACCGAGTCGTCGAACTGCAGCGCCGCGCCCGTGGCCGCGCGCGTGGCCAGCGCGAGCAACTCGCGCGTGGCAAGCCGCTGGCCGGCTTCCCAGCGGTTGAACGGATCGCTGTCGTGCGCGAGCAGGAACGCGAGCTGTTCGCCCGTGTAGTCGTATTCGACGATCACCGGAGCCGAGAAATTGCGCAACAGCGACGGCAGCGGTTCCTGCCCGACGTTGACGAACGTGAAGGTCTGCTCGGTCTGCGTGAATTCGAGCACGCGCGTGGTCGACTCCGACGCCTTCGCCTCGCCGTCGAGCTGCAGCGGCAGGTCGCGGCCGTCCTTGCCGATCAGACCGATCGCGAACGGAATCAGCAGCGACCCCTTCTGCGTTTCGCGCGCGGCCGGCACGGCATCGCCGTAGCCCTGGCGCAGTGTCACGCTGTAGCGCTGCTGCGCGGCGTCGTAGCGCGTGCGCACCGACACGCGCGGCGTGCCGGCCTGGCTATACCAGCGCTCGAACTGCGCGAGGTCGCGGCCGTTCGCGTCGGCGAGCGCGTGACGGAAGTCGTCGCAGGTCACGGCCTGGCCGTCGTGACGCTTGAAGTACAGGTCCATGCCGTTGCGAAAGCCGTCGCGGCCGAACAGCGTCTGATACATCCGCACGACTTCCGAGCCTTTCTCGTAGACGGTCATCGTGTAGAAGTTGTTGATCTCGACGTAGCTTTCCGGGCGCACCGGATGCGCCATCGGGCCCGCGTCCTCGGCGAACTGCATCTGGCGCAGCACCCGCACGTCCTCGATGCGCTTGGTCGCGCGCGCGGCTTCGTCGGTGGCGCCGCCCGCCATGTCGGCCGAGAACTCCTGGTCGCGGAACACCGTCAGGCCTTCCTTCAGGCTCAGCTGGAACCAGTCGCGGCACGTCACGCGATTGCCGGTCCAGTTGTGGAAGTACTCGTGGCCGACCACCGCCTCGATGTTGGCGAAGTCGTTGTCGGTGGCCGTTTCGGGGTTCGCGAGCACGTACTTCGTGTTGAAGATGTTGAGCCCCTTGTTCTCCATCGCGCCCATGTTGAAGTCGCTGACCGCGACGATCATGAAGCGGTCCAGATCGAGCTCGAGCCCGAAGCGCTGTTCGTCCCAGCGGATCGAGTGGATCAGCGAATCCATCGCGTGACGGGTCTTGTCGAGATCGTGCGGCTCGACCCACACCTGCAGCAGCTTTTCCTTGCCCGAGCCGGTCTTCACGCGTTCTTCGAGCGCGACGAGCTTGCCCGCGACGAGGGCGAACAGATAGCTCGGCTTCCTGAACGGGTCTTCCCAGCGCGCGAAATGGCGGCCGTCGGGCAACTCGCCTTGTTCCAGAAGATTGCCGTTCGACAGCAGCACCGGATAGTCGGCCTTGCTCGCGCGCAGCGTGACCGTGAAGCTCGCCATCACGTCGGGGCGGTCGAGGAAATAGGTGATGCGACGAAAGCCCTCGGCCTCGCACTGCGTGAAGAAGTTGCCGCTCGACACGTATAGCCCCGACAGCGTGGTGTTTTCCGCGGGATTGCAGATGCTCGTGAGCGTCAGCTCGAAGCTGTCCGGCACGTCGTCGAGTAACAGGCCGTGCTCGTGCGGGTGCGCGTTCGGGAACGGCTTGCCGTCGATCGCGGCGCTGACGAACTCCAGTTGCTCGCCCATCAGTTCGAGATGCGCGGCGCGCGACGCATCCGGGTTGCGGCGAACACGCATCGTGTTCCTGACGACCGTGCGTTCGGGGACCAGATCGAACTCCAGCGCGACGGTGTCGATCAGGAAGGCGGGCGGCGCGTAATCGGCGCGGCGGATCACATTGGGCGTTGCGGTATCGGCCATGGCGTTCTTTGGTGGTGTACTCGAGCGGTCGGGCGCGCAAACGGCGCGCGAGCCGGGCTTGGTCGACTCATTGTACAAAGCCTCGGGCAATCGTGCGGAAGGGAAGGTGGCGGAGTCTCGGCGCCGGGTAGCGCTGCCGCTTTCGACGGACAGGGGAAGAACCTTTTACCGGCTGGCGAGGTCAGCGTATTATCGGGCGCCGCGCGTGGCGGAGCGCCGGGATCGTCCGCCGGGCAGCGGATCGCGCGACGGAATAATCTCGACTGAAGCAGAGTTTTAACTGAAGCAGAATAGATGCAATCAGAGGCATCACGAGGCAAACCATGAACATCGATCGATGGACCCGCCGCGTCGCGCCGCTGCTCGTCGCGCTGACGGTGCTGCTATCCGGCTGCACGACCTACGTGACCACGCAGGTCACGGCGTTCTCGGACTGGAGCGGAAGCGACGCGACGCGCACCTATGCCTTCACGCGGCACGAGGATCAGAAGAACAATCTCGAACTGAGCGCGTACGAGCGGATCGTCGCGAACGAACTCGCCTTGCACGCGTTCCGCGAAGTCGCGCACGACGACGCGCGTTATCTGGTCGAGCTCGCCTATGGCATCCGCTCGGACATCGTGACCGTCGCGCAGCCGGTCTACTACAACCCGTGGCCCGGTCCTTACTGGGGCCGGCCGTTCGATCCGTGGGGACCGTGGGGGCCTTTCCCGGCGACGTACGTGGACCAGAGCTATCCAGTGTTCACGCATCTGCTCGGCATCCGGATCACCGAGCGCGCGAGCGGCCGGGAGGTCTACAACGTCACGGCGCGCAATTTCGGCGAGGAGTCGTCGCTGGTGCGGGCAATGCCATATCTTGCGCGTAGCGCGCTGGCTGATTTCCCGCTGGCCAACGGCGCGGTGCACACCGTGAAGATTCCGCTCGGCGGCGGTGGCGGCGCGAACGCGAACGAAGTGTCGCTGCCGGCGGCGGCGCCCCCCGCGGGCGCGGCGTCGGCGCCGAAGGCCGCGCAGTAGCTCAGACCCCGACCCCGAACAAAGCCATCGCGCCCAGCACGACGAACATGACCGCGGCGATGCCGTGCACGAGCGTGGTCGGCAGACGATGCGCGAAGCGGTCGCCGAGCAGGATCGCCGGCACGTTCGCGATCATCATGCCGAGCGTCGTGCCGGCCACCACGCCGAAGAAATCGTGAAAGCGCGCGGCGAGGGCGACCGTCGCAATCTGCGTCTTGTCGCCCATCTCCGCGAGGAAGAAGGTGACGACCGTCGCGCCGAACACGCCGAAGTGCGTGCGGTTCGTGTTGGCTTCTTCGTCGTCGAGCTTGTCGGGCACGAGAATCCACAGCCCCATGCCGATAAACGACGCCGCCAGCGCCCAGCGCATGATGGTCGGCGTCAGCATCGAGCCGAGCCAGGCGCCGAGCGCGCCGGCGCCCGCGTGATTGATCAGCGTCGCCGCGAACACGCCGAGAATGATCGGCACGGGCTTGCGATAGCGCGCGGCCAGCACGAGCGACAGCAGTTGCGTCTTGTCGCCGATCTCGGCGAGCGCGACCGCTCCGGTCGAAATCAGAAAAGCTTGATTCACGTTGAATGGATTCCTCGGGCCGAAGATGAACGAGCGACGACCCACGACACGCCGGGCCCTGTTGCGGCGCGTGTGGATCATCGGTCTCGCCAGGCCAGAGGCTGCGACTGCCATGGCCGTGCAGGCCAAGTCTGTTGACAGGCGCCCCCGCGAACCACACGTGCGACGCACCGGCGAAGCGGTGCGGACGTGCCGCGGGGCGGCTACTCCCCAATGAGGGCCGGAGTATAGCAGGCGCGGACGTACCGTTGCGGCGAAGATTGCTTGCGCAGGCGCACCGGTATCGCGCCGTACCGCTCTGTAACAGATGCGCTGAAAGTCGAATGAAGGGTTTCGCCGATTGTCGGCGGCGGCGTCAAATCGCCTGACATTCCGTTGTTTCGCGGACGCGGATACAGATGGATACGTCTTTTCTGGCTGATTTAATCCAGAATATTCAGTATTATTTCGGCCACAAAAGGAGCCCGAGCCACAATCCGTGTGCAGGATTGTCAGCGGAGCCTAAATGATTGGGGCCGATTGCCGATAATCCTGTATTTCCCGCAAAGAAGACTGCTCGATCCCGGCTGAAAGTTTCCGGTCCGCGCGGCGCCGCTTGCTGTGACGGCTGCGTATTCCGTCAGGCGCCTGAGTCCTTCCTCGTTTCTACGCGCGAACACCGATATGCCCGATCTGCACTGGACCATTCCGGTCGGTCGCTGGTCTAGCTGGCCGGCGGTCGCATCTGCCGCACCCGACATCGGCTTTATCGAGCCGATCGTGCGGCGGCGTCTCAGCACGCTGTCCAAGGTGGCGCTCAAGGTCGCGCACGACTGTGTGGCGCAGGAGCCAGCGCGCGTGGTGTTCGCCTCGCGGCATGGCGAACTGCGGCGCACCACCGACATCCTGCGCAGCATCAGCGCGGGCGAGCCGGTGTCGCCGACCGCGTTCAGCCTGTCGGTGTTGAACGCGATGACCGGCGTGTTCGGCATCGCGCGCGGCGACCGTTCGGCTGCGAGCGCGGTGTCGGCCGGTGCGCAAACGCTCGGCTATGCGCTGCTGGAAGCGTATGCGCAATATGCGACGCATGCCGATGCGCCGGTGTTGCTCGTGTATGCCGACGAACCGGCCGATCTCGCGTACGGCACGATCGAAGACGAAGTGCAGGGCGGCGCGATCGCGCTATTGCTGGAGAAAGACGCGTCGGCCGGGCACATCGTCTGCTCGCTGAGCCGCGCTGACGAGGATGCGGGCGACCCCCGGGATGCGTCCCGGACCGCCTCGAGCGATGCCGCCAGCTTTCCGACCCAGAGCCAGGCGCTGCTGCACTGCCTCGAAACCGGCGAGCCCGCGCGCTGGCACGGCGCCGGCGCGGTATGGCATTGGAGGTGGGATGACCGGGCGGCTTGATTACGCATGGCGTCTATGCGCAACCGGCCTTGCCTTCGTCGGGTTCGGCGTGTGCGGCGTGCTGTTTTCGGTACTGGTGTTTCCGTTCGCGTGGCTCTGGCCGCATCGCGCGTCGCGGCAGCACGCGGTGAGCGCGGTGATCCACTGGTTTTTCCGCGCGCTCGTCGCGGTGCTGCGCGGTCTCGGCGTGATGGAACTCGAGGTGTCCGGTGCACAGGCGTTGCGCGCCGGGGAGCCGGCGATCGTCGTCGCGAATCACCCGACTTACCTCGACGTCATGGTCCTGCTGTCGTTGACGCCGCGCGCGTGCTGTGTCGTGAAGCACGCGCACTGGCGCAACCCGTGTTTTTGGGGCATCGTGCGAGCGGCCGAATACGTGAGCAACGCGGATGCGACCGCGCTGGTCGACGCGGGCGCGAAGCAGCTCGCGGCCGGCTATACGATGATCATTTTTCCCGAGGGCACGCGCAGCCCCGCGCCGAACCGGCTGCACGCGTTTTCGCGCGGCTTCGCGCATATGGCGCTGAAGGCCGGCGCGCCGATCGTGCCGGTGTTGATGGATTGCGATCCGCCCGCGTTCACGCGGCAGATGCGCTGGTACGACGTGCCGGCGCGCGCTTTCCGGATGCGCGTGAACGTGCTCGCGCCGCTCGGCATCGCCGAATTGGCCGCGCACGACACGAGCGCGGCCATCGCGGCGCGCAGCGTGACGAATGCCGTCGAAGCCCACATTACCCAGCACCTGTTCGATTATGGATTCTTTAAAACTGGAAATTAAAAAGCTTCTGATCGAAGCTCTCGATCTCGAAGACCTGAGCCCGGCCGATATCGACGACGATGCACCGTTGTTCGGTTCCGACGGCATCGGTCTCGACTCGATCGACGCGCTCGAGATCGGCATCGTGCTGCGCAAACAATACCAACTGACCATCGCGGCGAACGACGAACGCACGCGCGAGCACTTTCGCTCGATCAACACGCTCGCCGCGTTGGTCGAGAGTCAGCGCGAAGCGGCGCACGCTGCGAACGAAACCACAAGGAAGGGGGATTAACCGTGTCTGAGACTGAGATTCTTGAGCGCATCCGCGCGATCTTCAAGGAAAACTTCGCGATCGAGCCGGAGCGCGTGACACCCGACGCTCATCTGTTCGACGAGCTCGATCTCGACAGCATCGACGCGGTCGATCTCGCGATCAAGCTGCAGGAAATGACCGGCCGCCGCATCAAGCCGGAGGACTTCAAGTCCGTGCGCACGGTCGGCGACGTGATCGACGCGGTCGAATCGCTGCTCGCGGCGCAAGGCTGATGCCGCCCGCGCGCCCGCGCCCGCAGATGTCAAAGCCACGCCCCGCCGCAAGCGAATCCGGCACGCGCCTTCACTGGAGCAGGACCGCCGTGCAGGTGCCGCTGAGACTTGCTTACCCTGCGCTGATTTTGTGCGCATGGCACTGGGACGCGCCGCGTCTCGTCGGCTGCTTGCTGCTCGCGACTGTATGGCTGCAGCGCTGGGCCGGCGGCGGTCCGGTCGCGATGCCGCTGCGCCAGTTGTCCGCGCTCGACTGGGGCGTGGTGATGCTGCTGAGCTGCGCGTCGGTGGCGATCGTCGTCACCGATAGCGAGCTGCTGCTGCGCTTCTATCCGTCGCTCGTCAATCTCGGTTTGCTGATCGCGTTCGGCGCGACGCTCGTGCGCGGGCCGTCGATGATCGAAAAATTCGCGCGCCTCGGCAGCCCTGAACTGCCGCCGGGCGCGGTGCGCTATACGCGGCGCGTGACCCAGGTCTGGTGCGGCTTTTTCATGCTGAACGGGGTGTTTTCCGCCTATACCGCGCTCGATTGGAGCCGCGCGAGCTGGTCGCTGTACAACGGCGCCGTCGCGTATGGGCTGATCGGCGCGCTGCTTGCCGGCGAGTACGTGTGGCGGCGCCTCTTCATGCTGCCGCGCGCCGCGCGGGCGGGTTCGGAGGCGGCCTGGTGATCGCGTTGCACGATCTGTTGTCGCCCGACGCCGCGCTCGTCGCGGGTGATGCGCTTGCCGCACCGGTGTGCCGCGACGGCGCGGTGCTGCTCGATCGTGCGGCGTTTCGCGCGCGCGTCGAGGGCTTGGTCGAGCTCGTGCGCATGCACGACGCGCCACGCTGCGCGGTCTGTATCGACGATCCGTTTGAGTTCGCCTGCGCATTGTTCGCGCTGCTCGCGTGCGGCAAGGAGCCGGTGATCCCGGCCAATGCGACGCCGGGCTATCTCGCCGATCTCGCGGGCGCCTACGACTTCATGCTGACGGACGCGGATCTGCCGCCGTTCGTCGCATCGGCGCATGCACATGCCGCCGCTAGCGCCGCCTACCTGATCGACCCGCACGCGCCGCTCACGCTCTACACGTCGGGCAGCAGCGGCACGCCGAAGCCGATTCGCAAGACGCTCGCGCAATTCAACGCTGAAGTGCACACGCTGGAACTGCAGTGGGGTGGGTTGCTCGGCAACGCGACGATGCTCGCGAGCGTGCCGCATCACCACATCTACGGCCTGCTGTTTCGCGTGTTGTGGCCGCTCGCGGCCGGCCGCTCGTTCGATCGCGCGATCGGCATGGAGCCGCAGCAGCTGCAGGCGCGCATCGCGCAATGCGGCGCGACGGCGATCGTGTCGACACCCGCGCAACTATCGCGCTGGCCCGCGTTGCCGGGCTTCGCCGCGCTGACGCCCGCGCCGCGCGCGTTCTTTTCGTCGGGTGGTCCGCTCGCGGCCGACGCCGCGCAGCCCTATGCGGCGAGCTTCGGCGCGGCGCCGCTCGAAATCTACGGCAGCACGGAAACCGGCGGGATCGCGTGGCGGCGCCAGGATCAGGGCGACGCGTGGCAGCCGGTCGCCGGCGCCGAGCTGCGCCGCGACGACGACGGCGCGCTGTGCGTGCGTTCGCCGCATCTCGATCACGACGGCTGGCATCGCACGGGCGACCGCATCGCGTTCGATGCCGACGGGCGCTTCCGTTTGCAAGGGCGCCTCGACCGCGTGCTGAAGCTCGGCGGCAAGCGCGTATCGCTGCCGGAACTCGAGGCGCGTCTCGCGCTGCATCCGTTTGTCGCGCAAGCGGCGCTGGTGCCGCTCGACGGCGCATCGCGCGAACGGGTCGGCGCAGTGGTCGCGCTGAGCGAAGCGGGCAGCGCGGCGTTGCGCGACGAAGGCCGCGTTGCGCTCGCGAAAACGCTGCGCCGGCATCTGGCCGACTACTTCGATGCGGTCGTGCTGCCGCGTCACTGGCGTTTTCGCATCAGTCTGCCGTTCGACGCGCGCGGCAAGCTGCCCGCCAGCGCGGTGGCCGCCGCGTTCGCGCCGCGCGCCGAGGGCATGGAAGTGCTCGCCGAAACGCGCGACGGCGACACGCTGCACTACGTGCTGCGCGTGCCGCCGTCGCTCGTGCATTTCGCCGGCCACTTTCCGGGCTTGCCGATTCTGCCGGGCGTCGTGCAGGTCGACTGGGCGGCGCGACTCGCGGCCGGGCATTGGCCGCGGGCGCGCGAGGTGGCGTCGGTCGACCGCTTGAAGTTCATGGCGCCGGTGTCACCCGGTGCGGTGCTCGAACTCACGCTCGCGTACGAGCTCGAGCGTCGGCGCGTGCAGTTCGCGTACCGGCTCGACGGACGCGAATGCGCGTCGGCCGTGCTCGTGCATCGGGAGGACGCATGATCGAGTTCGCGCCCTGCATCGTCATTCCGATCTACAACCACAAGGACGCGATCGGCGCGACCGTCGCGCATCTCGCGGTGCACGGCCTGCCGATGTTCGTCGTCGACGACGGCAGCGACGAGCCGACCCAGCAGGTGCTCGCCGGGCTCGCGCGGCAGTACGCCGGACAGATGACGCTGCTGCGTCTGCTCGAAAACGGCGGCAAGGGTGCGGCGGTGATGGCGGGCCTGCGCGCGGCGCGCGCCGCGGGCTACACGCACGCGCTGCAGATCGACGCCGACGGCCAGCACGACGCGGCCGACGTGCCGCGCTTCATCGACGCGGCGCGCACTGAACCCGCTGCGGTGATTCTCGGCCGTCCGGTCTACGACGACAGCGTGCCGAAGGCACGTCTGTATGGCCGCTATCTGACCCACGTGTGGGTGTGGATCGAGACGCTGTCGCTGACGATCCGCGATTCGATGTGCGGCTTTCGTCTGTATCCGCTCGCGCTCGCGTGCGAGCTGATCGACACCGTGCAGCTGCCGACGCGCATGGACTTCGACATCGAGATCCTCGTGCGTCTGTACTGGCGGCGCGCCGCGTTCCGCTCGATCGCGACGCGCGTCACCTATGCGTCCGACGGCGTGTCGCATTTCGACGTGCTGTGGGACAACGTGCGCATCAGCCGCAGCCATACGCGGCTCGTGTTCGGCATGCTGTCGCGCCTGCCGATGCTGCTCGCGCACAAGGTGATGCCGCGCCGCGGCGTGGTGGCCGACGACATCGATGAAGCCCAGCCCGAAGCATGGTGGCGTCTCGCCGAACGCGGAAGCCACCTCGGCATGAGCCTGCTCGCGCTCAGCTGCAAGCTGTTCGGGCGCCGCTTCACCGCGCTGTGGCTGCATCCGATCGTCGCGTATTTTCTGCTGACGGGCCGCGCCGCGCGCGCCGCGTCGGGCAACTACTTCACGCGTCTGAACGCGGTGGCGCCGTCGGTGGATACGCCGCGTCCGGGCTGGCTGTCCGCGTATCGCCATATGCTCGCGTTCGCGC
This sequence comes from Paraburkholderia lebeckiae, assembly GCF_050436225.1. NCBI lineage: Bacteria > Pseudomonadati > Pseudomonadota > Betaproteobacteria > Burkholderiales > Burkholderiaceae > Paraburkholderia > Paraburkholderia lebeckiae. The sequence continues at coordinate 516,222 of NZ_JBNDLU010000002.1, forward strand.
AGTCGGGCTTCGACAAGCTCGCCGCGTGGAGCGGCCGCGTCAACGAAACCGATGTGACGTTCGACGATCCTTCGGCGTTCGAAGCACTGAGCGCGAGCGGCAACGGTGCGCTCGTGATCGGCGCGCACCTCGGCAATCTGGAGATGATGCGCGCGCTCGCCGTGCGCGGTGAGCACGCGAAGGTCACGGCGGTCGTCTACACCGAGCACGCGCGCCGCTTCAATCGCGTGCTGGCGTCGTCGAATCGCGACTTCGCGCGGCATCTGCTCGAGGTCGGCGACTTTGGTCCCGAGACGGCGGTGCTGATGCAACAACGTATCGATGCGGGCGAGCTGCTGGTGATCGTCGGCGATCGGGTGCCGGCGCGCGAAGCGGGACGCACCACCGACGCGCAATTTCTCGGCGCGAGCGCGCCGTTCGCGCAAGGGCCGTACGTGCTCGCGCATGCGCTCGGCTGTCCGGTCTACCTGTTTTTCTGCCTGAAGGAACGCGACGGCTATCGCATGTACTTCGAGCCGTTCGCCCAGCGCATCGAGCTGCCGCGCCGCGAACGCGCGCAGCATCTGGCCGCGTGGGCGCAACGCTACGCGCTGCGCCTCGAACACTATTGCCGCAAGGCACCTTATCAATGGTTCAACTTCTTCGATTTCTGGGCCAGCCCCAAGCGAGGCGCGAATGGCCGAACATGATCTGAACGATGTGCGGCCCGCATGCGGTGTGGCGAATGCCGACGTCGCTGCTCATGCCGATTGCACGCCGATCGTCGTCGGTGCACGCCGGCTGACGATCGAAGAGGTCGTCGCGATTGCGCGACGGCGGGCGTCTGTCGCGCTGAGTGACGATCCCGCATGGCGCGCGCGCATTGAGCGCGGCGCCGCGTTCCTGCGCCGCCAGTTGGCCGCCGGCGCGACCGTGTACGGCGTCAACACTGGGTACGGCGACGCCTGCGTGGTCGACGTGCCGATGGCGCTCGTCGAGGCGTTGCCGCTGCAACTGACGCGGTATCACGGCTGCGGCATGGGCGCCTATCTCGACGACGCGCAAACGCTCGCGGTGATCGCCGCGCGCCTCAATTCCCTCGCCTATGGCTTTTCGGGCGTGCGTACGGTGCTGCTCGAACGCCTCGCAGCCCTGATCAATCATCGCGTGTTGCCGCGCATTCCGTCCGAGGGTTCGGTCGGCGCGAGCGGCGATCTGACGCCGCTGTCCTACGTGGCGGCCGCGCTCGCGGGCGAGCGCGACGTGCAGTACGCCGGCGGGTTGCGCGCGGCGCGCGACGTGTGGACCGAGCTGGGTGTCGAGCCGCTGACGCTCGCGCCGAAGGAAGGCCTCGCGCTGATGAACGGCACGGCCGTGATGACCGGCCTCGCCTGTCTCGCGGTGGTGCGCGCGGAGCACCTGACGCGGCTTGCCGCGCGTTTGACCGCGCTGTCGACCGTCGCGCTCGACGGCCGTGCCGCGCACTTCGACGCGACGCTGTTCGAGGTGAAGCCGCACGCGGGCCAGGCCGAAGCGGCCGCGTGGATCCGCGCCGATCTGGCCGGCCGCGCCGACACGCCCGGGCATCGCCTGCAGGACCGCTATTCGATTCGCTGCGCGCCGCACGTGATCGGCGTCGCGCGCGATGCGCTCGGCTGGGTGCGGCGCGACGTCGAAAACGAGCTGAACAGCGCGAACGACAATCCGCTCGTCGATCCCGACAACGAACGCATTTTGCACGGCGGCAACTTCTATGGCGGCCATATCGCGTTCGCGATGGATGCACTGAAAGTCGCCGTCGCGAATCTGGCGGATCTGATGGACCGGCAGCTCGCGTTACTCGTCGATGTCAACTTCAACAACGGCTTGCCGCGCAATCTGTCGGGCGCGGCGCCCGAACGCGCCGCGATCAATCACGGCTTCAAGGCCGTGCAGATTTCGTCGTCCGCATGGACCGCCGAGGCGCTGAAGAACACGATGCCCGCGAGCGTGTTTTCGCGCTCGACCGAGGCGCACAATCAGGACAAGGTCAGCATGGGCACGATCGCCGCGCGCGATTGCCTGCGCGTGCTCGAATTGACGGAACAGGTCGCCGCCGCGCACACGCTCGCGACGGTGCAGGCCGTGCATTTGCGCTTGTGCATCGACAGTGCGACACCGGTGCCCGCGCCGCTGCGCGCGTTTGTCGACGACGTCGGCGCGCGCTCGCCGTTCGTCGCCGAGGACCGCGCGCTCGAAGGCGAGTTGCGCGCGTTGACCGCGCGCATTGCCGGGTGCGAACTGCTGGACAGGGACGACTATCGCGAGGGAGCCAACGCATGAGCGACGCCGCGAAACTGAACCAGGTGCTGACTGCCAGCGCGACGCTCGAAGTGCCGTTTCACGACGTCGACGCGATGAACGTGTGCTGGCACGGCAATTATCTGAAGTACTTCGAGATGGGCCGTGCGGCGCTACTGCGCGCGTTCGACTACGACTATCGCGAGATGCGGGCGTCCGGCTATCTGTGGCCGATCGTCGAGGCGCATCTGAAATACGTGCGGCCGGCCGTGTACGGACAGACCCTCGAAGTGCGCGCCCAACTGCTCGAATACGAAAACCGCCTGAAAATAGACTATGAAATCGTCGATTGCGCGTCGGGCACGCGGCTCACGAAGGGCTATACAATCCAGGTCGCCGTCGATGCCGCCACCGAGGAATTGCAGTTCGTGTCGCCGCCGGTCGTATTCGACAAGCTGGAGCGTGTATGGGGACGATGAATCGCCGTGCGCTGACAGTGGTCGTGTCACGGCTCGCGGGGGTGATCGGCGTGATGGGGGCGCTCGCATTGCCCGCGGGGTCGGCCGCTGCGGCTACCGCAAGCAACCCAGCCCCGACCAACGAGTCCGCCAACAGTGCCGCCAACAACGCCAACGCCGCGCTGGTCTCGCAGATCGCCGCGCATCTCGCGCAACCCAAGGGCGTGCGCGCGCGATTCACGCAGACGCAGACGCTCGCCGCGATGAAGCAGCCGCTCGTCAGCAACGGCACGTTGCTGTTCTTCCGCGAGCGCGGCGTGATCTGGCAGATCGACACGCCCTACAAGTCCACTTACGTGATCACCGACGCTAACGTCGCGCAGCTCGACGCCAGCGGCCATCGCGTCAGCACCCATAGCGCGCAGGCCACGCGCGGCGTCGCGCAGGTCTCGAAGATGATGCGCGCGATGCTCGGCGGCGATCTGTCGGCGCTGTACTCGCAGTTCGACGTGAGTGCCGAAGGCAACGCCGCGCAATGGCGCATGCGACTCACGCCGAATCAACCGCAGCTCGCGCAGTCGATCAAGGGCCTCGACATGAGCGGCGGCGATTATCTGCAAAGCCTGCGCATCACGCTCGCGAACGGCGACGTGACGAAGCTCGAGTTCGCCGACAGCACGGCCGTCGCCGAGCCGACGCCGGACGAGCTCAGCCTGTTCGGAGCACCGTGATGGCGGTGCCGCAGCAGCGAGCCGCGAAACAGGCCGCGAAACAAGCCGCAAAGCGCGCATGGGGCGTGCGTGCCGCATGGCTCGCGCTCGCGCTGCTGGCGGCGCTCTATTGCGGTTGGCGCTTCGCGGGAGCGTCGCCGCTCGAAACCAATCTGCTCGCACTGCTGCCCGCAACCGAAGCGGACCCCGTCGCCGAAAAAGCGGTCGACACGCTCGCCGGCGCGCTCGGCGACCGCACCGTGCTGCTGGTCACGAGCCGCGACGATGCACACGCAAAAGCGGCCGCGAAGCAACTGGGCGCGTCGTTGCGAAAGAGCGGCGCATTCGCATCGGTGACGGCCGAGCTGCCGCCGTTCGACCTGTCACAGATCGCGGCGCTGTATCTGCCGTATCGCTTCGGCCTGCTCGCGCCGGCCGATCGCAGCGCGCTCGCGAGCGCCAGCGCAACGACGCTGCACGACCTGCTCGCGCAACGCATCTATAGCCCGCTGCAAGGCGGCCTCAGCACCCAGCTCGCCGACGATCCGTTCGGCTGGCTCGAACGCTGGCTCGGCAATCTGCCGCTCGCGACGTCGAATCTCGAAGTCGAGGACGGCCTGCTCGTGGCGCACCGTCACGACGCGCAGGGCGACACGACCAGCGTGCTGATCGTCGCGACGCTGCCCGGCTCCGCCTACGAAACGAAGACGCAGCAGGCGGTGCGCGCGGTGCTCGCCGATGCGCAAAGCAGCTTGCGTCAGACGTTCCCCGACGTATCGCTGGCGCGCACCGGCGCCGTGTTCTATGCCGAGGCCGCGCGCAGCGCATCCGAACGCGAAGTGCACGTCATCGGTATCGCGTCGCTGTGCGGCATCGCGCTGCTGATGACGTGGGTGTTCCGCTCGCCGCGTCTATTGCTGCTTGGCTTCGTATCGACGGCGCTCGGCATCGTCTGTGCGCTCGCGGCGACGCTGCTGGTGTTCGGCAAGCTGCATCTGTTGACGCTCGTGTTCGGTGCGAGCCTGATCGGCGAGGCGGTCGACTATTCGATCCAGTATTTCGTCGTCTACCTCGGCGCGGGCCGCGACTGGGAGGCGCGGCGCGGCGCGCGCACGGTGCGGCCCGCGCTCAGCGTTGCGCTCGCGACGAGTCTGCTCGGCTACGCGATCCTGATCTGGGTGCCGTTCCCCGCGTTGAAGCAGATCGCGTGTTTCGCGATGGTGGGCATCACGACCGCGTTCGTGTCGGTGCTGTCGCTGCTGCCCGCGCTGCTCACGCGCGCGCCGAAGCGCAGCCCGCAACGCGTGTTCGCGGGCGCGGCGCGGCTGCTCGTGCGCTGGCAGCAGGCGCTCGGCGGCAAACGCGCGTGGCTGGTCGCGGCGCTGCTGCTGATCGCGGCGGTGCCCGGCTGGCTGCGTCTGACGAGCGACGACGACGTTCATCTGCTGATCCAGCGCGACGCGTCGCTGGTCGCGCAGGAAGACACAGTGCGCGCAGCGGTCGGCGTCGATAACAGCGCGCAGTTTTTCGTCGTGCGCGGCGCGACGCAGGAAGCGGTGCTGCAACGCGCCGAAGCGCTCGGCGCGCAGCTCGATGCGCTGAACGGCACCGCGGATAGCGTCGGCGGCTATCAGTCGGTCGCGCAGTTCGTACCGTCCGCGCAGCGTCAGAACGACGATCGCGCGCTGCTCGCGCAGCACGCGTTCCACGACCCCGCCGCCTTGCGCGCGACGCTGCTGCAAGCCGGCTTCAAGGACGAAGTCGCCGATGCGTGGCTCGCCGCGTTCGCGAAGCCGGCAGCGCCGCTCACCGTCGAGCGCTGGCTCGCGGCGCCCTGGTCGCAGCCGTATCGGCATCTGTGGCTCGGCGCGGTGGGATCGAACCGGGCGAACCGAGCGCATGCGCCGGCAGGCTACGCCGCCGTCGTGATCCCGCAAGGCGTGACGCCGCGCAACGAGCCTGCGCTGATCGCGCTCGCGCACGGCTTACCCGGCATCGTGTTCGTCGACAAGGCCGGGAGCGTGTCGAAGCTGTTCGGCGCCTATCGCGTGGACACCGGCTGGTGGTTGGGCGGCGCGCTCGCGCTGGTGTGCGCGCTGCTGATGCTGCGCTACGGAGCGCGCGGCGGTATCGCGACGACTTTGCCCGTGCTGCTCGCGCTCGGCGTCGCGTTGGCGGTGTTCGGCTATGCGGGCGTGCCGCTCAATCTGTTCAACTGGCTCGCGCTGATGCTGGTGCTCGGCGTCGGCGCAAACTATGCGGTGTTTCTGCGCGAAGGCTGTTCGCGCGCGGATGCGAATCTCGGCGCGGTGTGGACCGGCGTGTTGCTGTCGGCGGCCACCGCGTTGTTGTCGTTCGGCATGCTCGGCATCAGCGCGATGCCCGCGCTCAGAAGCTTCGGCACGACGCTCGCGCTCGGCATCGCGGTCGCGGTGCTGCTTGCGCCTATCGGCATGCCATCGGAATCACGGAGGGCGGCATGAACGCGCCATCAGTTTATTTGCACGCGCTCGGCATGATCAACGCGCTCGGCGGCGATGTCGACGAGATCGTGCCGGCGCTCGCCGCCGCGCGCTCGCGCGGCATGGGCAACGTGCATACCGGCATCGGCGATGCGTTCGTCGGCAGTGTGCTTGCGCCGCTCGATCTCGCGCCGCGCGCCGATCTCGCGCGCTACGACTGCCGCAACAACCGGCTGCTGCTCGCGGCGCTCGCGCAGATCGCGCCCGCGATCGAAGCCGCGCGCGAGCGCTACGGCCCTGAGCGCATCGGCGTCGTGCTCGGCACCAGCACGTCGGGCATCGAGGCGGCCGAGAGCGCGTTCGTCTATCACGCGCAAGCCGGCGAATTGCCGGGCAGCTTCAACTACCGGCAGATGGAAATCGGCACCGCCGCGCCATTCGCGGCCGCCGCGCTCGACCTGCAGGGGCCGGCGTTCACGATTTCGACGGCCTGCACGTCGAGTGCCAAGGCGTTCGCGTCGGCGCGTCGGCTGCTGCAATTGCGGTTGTGCGATGCGGTTGTCGTCGGTGGCGTCGATTCGCTATGCGAGTTGACCGTGCAGGGCTTCGCGTCGCTCGAATCGACCAGCCGCGTGCGCACCAATCCGATGAGCCGCAACCGTTGCGGCATCAACGTCGGTGAGGGCACGGCCGTGTTCCTGATGAGTCGCGATGAAGCGGCGGTGCGGCTCGCGGGTCTCGGCGAATCGAGCGACGCGCATCATATTTCGGCGCCGGACCCGCACGGCGTCGGCGGCGAAATCGCGTTGCGCGAGGCGCTGGCGGACGCGGGCATCGCGGCGTCGGCGGTGGGCTATGTGAATCTGCACGCGACCGCCACGCAGAAGAACGACGACATGGAAGCGCATCTGATGGCGCGCGTATTCCCCGACGGCGTCGCCGCGAGCGGCACCAAGCCGCTCACCGGCCACCAGCTCGGCGCGGCCGGGGCGACCGAAGTGGGCTTCGCGTGGCTCACGCTCGCGCGCGAGAACGCGACGTTGCCGCCGCATCTGTGGGACGGCGAGGCCGATCCCGCGCTGCCCGCGCTCGACCTCGTCGACGGCACGCGCTATTTGCCGCGCGGCACGGCCACGCAGTACGCAATGAGCAACTCGTTCGCATTCGGCGGCAGCAATGTCAGCCTGATTCTGGCCCGGTAACACGCATGACGACTTCTCTGCTGACCGACGCGCAACTCGCGCGGCAACCGATCGAGGCGATGATCCCGCATCGCGGCAGCATGCTGCTGCTCGATGCGATCGACAGGTTCGCCGACACCACATTGAGCGCGTTCGCCAACGTCGACCCGCATGCATGGTATGCGGACGCCGCCGGCGCGATGCCCGCATGGATCGGCATCGAGGTGATGGCGCAAGCGATCGCCGCGCACGTCGCGCTCATCGCGATGCGCGCCGGCGGCCACGCGCGTGCCGGCGTGCTGCTCGGCTCGCGCAGCTATCGGGCGCTGCAACCGGCGTTCCGAAGCGGCGCGCGTTTGCGCGTTCAGGTCAGCGAACTGCTTCGCAGCGAAGCAGGCCACGGCGCCTACGAATGCACGCTCGACGACGACGGCGGCGTGCGCTGCGCAGAAGCCGTGATCAAGGTGTTTCAACCGCCCGATTTTCAGTCATTCATCGAAGGGAGTGTCAGTTCATGAGCCGGCGAGTTCTCGTTACCGGCGCAAGCCGCGGCATCGGCCGCGCGATTGCGTACAAGTTGGCCGCCGACGGCTTCGCCGTGACCGTGCATTGCCGCACGGGACGCAGCGAAGCCGACGCGGTCGCGACGGGCATCGCCGCGCAGGGCGGCATCGCGCGGGTGCTGCAATTCGACGTGCGCGAGCGCGCCGCGTGCCGCGAGGCGCTCGAAGCGGACGTGGCCGCGCACGGTCCCTACTACGGCATCGTGTGCAGCGCGGGCGTCACGCGCGACGCCGCGTTCCCGGCACTCACCGAAGAAGACTGGGACGTCGTGATCGAAACCGGCCTCGACGCGTTCTACAACGTCGTACATCCGCTGACGATGCCGATGGTGCGCGCGCGCCAGGGCGGACGCATCGTGACGATCGCGTCGGTGTCGGGCGTGATGGGCAATCGCGGCCAGGTCAACTACAGCGCGGCGAAGGCCGGACTCATCGGCGCGAGCAAGGCACTCGCGGTCGAGCTCGCGTCGCGCAATATCACCGTCAATTGCGTCGCGCCGGGGCTGATCGAGACCGGCATGCTCGAACAGATGACGCTCGATCACGCGCTGAAGACCGTGCCGATGAACCGCGTCGGCCAGCCGGCCGAGGTCGCGTCGGTCGTGAGCTTTCTGATGTCGGATGGCGCGTCGTACCTGACGCGCCAGGTGATCGGCGTGAACGGCGGGATGATCTGATGAAGCGCGTCGTCATTACCGGCATGGGCGGCGTGACCGCGTTCGGCGATAGCTGGGACGCGGTCGAAACCCGCCTGAAACGCGGCGAGAACGCGGTGCGGCGCATGCCCGAATGGGACTACTTCGCGTCACTGCATACGCGGCTCGCGTGTCCGCTGCCCGAGTTCACGACCCCCGCCCATTACCCGCGCAAGAAGGTGCGCTCGATGGGCCCGGTATCGCTGTACTCGGTGCGCGCGAGCGAATTCGCGCTCGCCGACGCGGGCCTTGCCCACGACACCCGCATCGCCGACGGCCGCATGGGCGTCGCGTACGGGTCGTCGTCGGGTTCCGTGCAGCCGATCCGCGCGTTCGGCTCGATGCTCGAAACCGGCTCGATGAGCAACGTCACGTCGAACAGCTACGTGCAGATGATGCCGCACACGACGGCCGTCAACGTGAGCCTGTTCTGGGATCTGAAAGGCCGCATCATCCCGACCTCGTGCGCATGCGCGTCGGGCAGCCAGGCGATCGGCTACGCGTACGAGGCGATCCAGTCCGGCAAGCAGACGCTGATGCTGGCAGGCGGCGCGGAAGAGTTATCCGGCCCGGCGGTGGCCGTGTTCGACACGCTGTACGCGACCAGCACGCGCAACGGCGAGCCGCATCTGACGCCGCGTCCGTTCGATGCCGCGCGCGACGGCCTCGTGGTCGGCGAGGGCGCGGCGACGCTGGTGCTCGAAGAATACGAGCACGCGCTGGCGCGCGGCGCACGGATTCACGCGGAGGTCGTCGGCTTCGGCTGCAACTCGGACGGCGCGCACATGACGCAACCGACCGCCGACACGATGGCGCTCGCGATGCAACTCGCGCTGCGCGACGCGCAATTGCCGCCCGAGGCGATTGCCTATGTGAACGCGCACGGCACCTCGACCGATCGCGGCGACATGGCCGAAAGCCACGCGACCGCGCAGACCTTCGGTGCGCGCATGCCGATCAGCTCGCTGAAAAGCTATATCGGTCACACGCTCGGCGCGTGCGGCGCGATCGAGGCGTGGTGGACGATCGAGATGATGAAGCGCAACTGGTACGCGCCGACGCTGAATCTCGAGAACGTCGATCCGGCCTGCGCGCCGCTCGACTACATCGTCGGCGGTGCGCGCGAGATCGACGCCGAGTACGTGATCAGCAACAACTTCGCGTTCGGCGGCATCAACACGTCGCTGATTTTCCGGCGCGTTCGATGAGCGTCAGCCTGCAACGCGTAGTCGTGACCGGCATGGGCATCGTGTCGTGCCTCGGCAATACGCTCGACGATGTCTCGACTGCCTTGCGCGCTGGGCGCTCGCGCGTCGAGCGGATCGATGCGTGGCGCGAGCGCGGGTTTGCGTCGCAGGTGGCCGGCGTCGCGTCGGTCGCGCGCGAGGCGCCATTCGAGCGCAAGCTCGAACGCTTCATGGGCGACACCGCGCGCTTCGCGTGCCACGCGGCGCAACGTGCGATCGACGATGCCGGGCTCGCCGTCGCGGCCTTGCAGTCGCCGCGCGCGGGCGTCGTGATCGGCTCGGGCGTCGGCGCGATGGCGAGCTACGACGCGGCGCTCGCGATCGCGCAAACGCGCGGCGTCGACAAGGTGCCGCCGTACACGGTGCCGCATGCGATGAGCAGCACCGCGTCGGCGAACGTCGCGCAGACATTCGGGCTCGAAGGCGTCAGCTATTCGCCATCGTCGGCATGCACGACATCGGCGCTCGCGATCGGTCAGGCGATGCAACTGATCCAGACCGGGCGGCAGCAGATCGTGCTCGCGGGCGGCAGCGAAGCGCTGCACGACAACATGACGCTGATGTTCGACGCGATGGGCGCGCTGTCGCGCCGCTTCAATGACACGCCTGACCGCGCATCGCGGCCGTACGACACGCAGCGCGACGGTTTCGTGATTGCGTCGGGCGGTGGCGTGCTGGTGCTCGAAGCGCTCGATCATGCGCTCGCGCGCGGCGCGCGCATCTACGCGGAGCTGACGGGCTTCGGCGATTGCACGGATCGCGCGGGCATGGTCGCGCCTCGCGCGGCCGGCATCGCGCGCGCGATGCGCGGTGCGCTCGGACCGGCGGGCCGCCGTCCCGACTACGTGAACACGCATGCGCCGTCGACACCGCTCGGCGATCTCGAAGAACTGCACGCGTTGCGCGACGTGTTCGGCGCATCGGGCCAAGGGGTGCCGGCGTTTTCGTCGACCAAGGGCATGACCGGGCATTCGCTTGGCGCGTGCGGCGCGCACGAAGCGATCTATACGCTGTTGATGATGCGCGACGGTTTTATCGCGGGGACGGCCGAGGTCGACGCGCCGGAGCCGCAAGTGCGCGACATGCCGCTCGCGCGCACCGCGCGCGATGCAAGCATCGACACGGCGATGTCGATTTCATTCGGGTTCGGCGGCAGTTGCGCGAGCCTGATGTTCGAAGCGTGGCGAGCGTTTGAGCCAGCTGCACCGACTCGCCACGATCACTGGCCGCGCAACGCGTGAGCGGCCGCAAATGCGTAGACAGGGAAGAGGATAAGAATGAAAAAGTTTTCTTTGGTGGGTGCGATGTTGGTGGTGGCATTGGCGCAGGCCGGCTGCGGCACGGAAGTGAAATCGTTGCCGTTCACGGCGTCGGGTGGCGAATCGCGCGGCGAGGTGCCGGTGTACTTCGGCGATCAACCTCACCAGCCGGTGAAGACGCGGCTCGGCGAAGTGTCGTACTCGGTGCGCATTGCGCGCAAGATGTCCGAGCCGAACGAAGCGTGCCACCTGGCGCTCGCCGAAGCGGTCGGCAAGCTGCGCGCCGCGGCGCGCGAGCGTCACGCGAATGCGGTGATCGACGTGTCGACGCGCTTTCATGGCACCGAAACCGACTCGTCGAGCGACTTCACCTGCGGCGTGAGCCCGAGCGCGGCCGCGATCGCGGTGCGCGGCCAACTGGTGGTGCTGGACGCGGGCTGACTTTGAGTCAGGCTTCGCCAGTTTTCACGGCCGCGACATTGACCAGCGTCTCGCGACGCTTGCCGGGTTGCGGCCGGTACAAACCGAATCGTTCGAGCAGACCGAAGTCTGTCGCGCGGCTCCACCACAGGTACGGCAGCGAAACATGGTGAGAGCCGAAGCTGAAGCCGCCGCGGCGGATCATGTCGAGATAGCCGTCGGCGCTCTTTTGCACCTGCATTGGATGACGAAACAACAGCCGGATCACCCACGACTTGATGTACGCATCGGTCGATTCCGCGAACAGCAGCACGCCCCCGGGTTTGAGCACGCGGTGGAACTCGGCGAGCGCGCGCTCCTGCTCGACGAGGTGATGGAAGGTCTGATGGCAGAACACGATGTCGGCGCTCGCATCGGGCAGCGGCAGTTGCGCGCAGTCGCCATGCAGCAGTTCGATGTCGGCGAGCGTCTCGCGGCAGGCGTGCGCGGCCCGCGCGGCGAGCGTCAGCGACGGTGCATGAAAATCGATGCCGACGATGCGGCGTGGTCGGAACGCCTCAGCGAGCAGGCGAAACGAAATGCCTTGCCCGCAGCCCGCATCGACGATGACCGGCGCGTCGGGCAATGGCGCATCGATCAGGCGCTTCAGATCGTTGATCGCGACCCGCAACACGTGGTGCTCCCACGTGTGCGTGCGCAGGAACCAGATGCCAAAGGCCGTCTCCGGCACAAAGGGCACACTGGACAGTTCGGATGACGGCACGATGCACTCCCCGGCGAAACGTCGTTGTTGGTGTGGAGGGAGGATTGTATCGACAAGACGCTGCATTGCGCGACGTTGCGCGGTGCGCGACCCCCCCGCATGCGTTGCAGCAACGCGTGCAAATCGTTGGAGCAGTGAATTGAATAGCGATACTTCAATGCGGACCGTGGTCGATGTCGCGATCATCGGTGCCGGTCCGGCCGGCTCGGTGGCTGCCGCGCTGTTGCGTCAAGCAGGCCGCTCGGTGCTGGTGCTGGAGCGTCAGCACTTTCCGCGCTTCTCGATCGGCGAGAGCCTGTTGCCGCAAAGCATGGCGTACCTCGAAGAGGCCGGCATGTTGCAGGCCGTCGTCGAGGCGGGCTTCCAGTACAAGAACGGCGCGTATTTCGTGTATCGCGACCAGAGCTCGTCGTTCGACTTTCGCGATAAGTATTCGCCGGGCTGGGGCACCACGTATCAGGTCGAGCGCGCGCTGTTCGACGACGTGCTGATTCGCTGCGCGGCCGCGCAGGGCGCCGACGTGCGTTTCGGCCACACGGTGAGCGCGGTGTGCACCGATACGGCGCCGCTGCTCGACGTCTCCGATGAAGCGGGGCACGCGTATCAGGTCGAAGCGCGTTTCGTGCTCGATGCGAGCGGTTTCGGGCGCGTGCTGCCGCGCCTGCTGCAGCTGGAGACGCCGGCGCGGATGCCGACGCGCGCCGCTCTCTTCACGCATGTGCGCGATGGTCTGGCTCCCGACGACATCGATCGCAACAAGATTTGCATCGCCACGCATCCCGAGCGTCGCGACGTGTGGTTCTGGATGATTCCGCTCGCGGGTGGCCGTGCTTCGGTGGGGTGTGTCGCCGAGGCGAGCTTTCTCGATGTGCCGCAAGCGCAGCGCGAGGCGACGCTGCGCGCGCTGATCCAGCAGGAGCCGACGCTGAACCTGCTGATCGGCCAGGCGCCGTTCCTGATGCCGGTGCGGCAGATCGGCGGTTATGCGGCGAACGTCGCGAGCCTGCACGGGCCGGGCTATGCGTTGCTCGGCAACGCGGGCGAGTTTCTCGACCCGGTGTTTTCGTCGGGCGTGACGATCGCGCTGCGCTCCGCGCATCTGGCGGCGCGCACGCTGAACCGGCAGCTCGACGGCAACACGGTCGACTGGTCAGCCGATTACGACGTGCCGTTGCGCAAGGGCATCGATACGTTCCGCGCGTTCGTCGAGCGTTGGTACACGGGCGAGCTGCAGGACATCATCTACTACCCGGAGCAGACACCGACGATTCGTCGCATGATCTGCGCGGTGCTCGCCGGTTATGCGTGGGACGAGTCGAATCCGTATGTCGCGGACCCGGTGCGGCGGCTCAACGCGTTGCACGAGGTGTGCAAGCCGGGCTGAGGCGCGGCCCGGTTCGCATCGGCGTGAAGCCAGCCTCCAGCCAACCTCAGGCCGCGACGACGCGCCCCGGCACGCGCTGGCGCGCGTCGTCGCGGCGATGCACGCACTTGCCGGCCGCATACGTTTCATACACGGCGCGATCGTCACCGAGCAGCGCGAATGCGAATAGCAGCTCCTCGAGCGATTCGCGCCGCGCGGTGCGGCGCGCGAGCAGCGGCGTCGCCCGCGGATCGAGCACGACGAAGTCCGCTTCCGAGCCGTCCCTCAGCGTGCCGATCTTGTCGCCGAGATCGAGCGCTTCGGCCGCGCCGGCGGTCGCGAGATAGAACATGCGCGTCGCCGTCAGATGATGGCCGCCGAGGCGCGCAACCTTGTGCGCTTCGTTCATCGTCTGCAGCATCGAGAACGACGTGCCGCCGCCGACGTCGGTCGCGAGCGCGATCGGCATGCCGGCCGAGTCGGCCTTGTCGAAGTCGAACAGGCCGCTGCCGAGGAACAGGTTCGAGGTCGGGCAGTGCGAGGCGAGCGCGCCGGTTTGCGCCATGCGCTTGCGGTCCTCGTCGTCGAGGTAGATGCAATGGCCGTACACCGCGCGACGGCGCAAGAGCCCATAGTGATCGTAGATGTCGAGATAGCTGCGGTGGCCGGGGAACAGCTCGGCGACCCATTTCACCTCGTCGGAGTTCTCGGCCACGTGGCTCTGAATGAACACGTCCGGATGCAGCCGCGCGAGCGCGCCGCACGCTTCGAGTTGCGCCTCGGTCGAGGTCGGCGCGAAGCGCGGCGTCAGCGCGTACATCTGGCGGCCGCGATCGTGCCAGCGGCCGATCAGCTCGGCGCTGTCGTCGTAGCCCGATTGCGCGGTGTCGCGCAGGAACGCGGGGCAGTGGCGGTCCATCAGCACCTTGCCCGCGACCATGCGCAGATTGCGCGCTTCGCTCTCGGCGAAGAGGGCGTCGGCGGATTCCTTGTGCACCGTGCAGTACACGAGCGCGGTCGTCGTGCCGCAGGCGAGCAGTTCGTCGAGGAAAAAGCTCGCCGTGTCGCGGGCCTGCGCGATGTCGGCGAAGCGGCGCTCGGTTGGGAACGTGTACGTGTCGAGCCACGGCAGCAGACCCGGCGCCGGCGACGCGATCATGTCGGTCTGCGGATAGTGGATGTGGGTATCGATGAAGCCCGGCACGATCAGCTTGTCGCGCCGCTCCACGACCTGCGTGCCGGGCGCGAGCCGCGACGCGAGCGCCGCATACGCGTCCGCCGCGACGACGCGGCCGTCTTCCACGATCAGGAGACCGTCCTCGTGGAACACCGCGGCGTTCGGCGCGTGCGCCGGATCGCCGTTGAAGGTCAGCAGAGGGGCGCGGAATGCCGCTTGCGCCGCTTGCGCGGTATGAGCCGATTCAGTCATGGAAAAGCTGTCTCCGAATGTTGAAAGCTGGGCGGCGCGGGCAGCGGCAGCGGCTTCCCGGTTCGGGTCGTTGCCGTTTGCCCGAACGAAGCGAAGCCGCCGGCCGCCGACCTCGGTCGAGGCCCGTCAGTTGAAATCCGTCGGCGCGCGGCTCAGTGCCGCCAATGCGCGTCGAGCTTGCCGATCAGCATCGCGCGTTCCTCGGGCGTCACGAAAGAGGCCTCGAAGCCGTTGCGGATGATCGTGTAGACCTCGGCGTCGTCGAGCTTCAGCGCGTCGATCGTCGCCAGATAGTTCGCGTTCACGTAGCCGCCGAAATAGGCCGGATCGTCGGAATTGACGGTCACCGCGACGCCGCGATCGAGCAGGTCTTTCAGCGTGTGTTTGGTCAGGTCGTCGAACACGCACAGCTTCAGGTTCGACAGCGGGCACACGGTCAGCGCGACGCGCGTGTCGGCGAGGCGCGTGACGAGCGCCGGATCCTCGATGCTGCGCACGCCGTGATCGACGCGGTCGACCTTCAGCACGTCGAGCGCCTCGTAGATGTAGGACGGCGGGCCTTCCTCGCCCGCATGCGCGACGAGCTTCAGACCGAGCGCGCGCGCCTTCGCGAACACGCGCTCGAACTTCGACGGCGGATGGCCGCGTTCCGACGAATCGAGCCCCACGCCGATCAGCCGATGCTCGTACTGCTCGAACAGCGGCAGCGCTTCGTCGAAAGTGGCGAGCGCATCGTCCTCGGACAGATGGCGCAGGAAACACAGGATCAGCTTGCTCGACATGCCGCGCTTCTCCGCCTCGGCGAGCGCGCGTTCGATGCCGGCCACGACGGTCGCGATTCGCACGCCGCGCTCGGTATGCGTCTGCGGGTCGAAGAAGATTTCGCTATGCACGACGTTGTCGGCGAGACAGCGCTCGACGTAGGCCATCGTCATGTCGTAGAAGTCCTGCTCGTGCAGCAGCACGCTCGCGCCCGCATAGTAGATGTCGAGGAACGATTGCAGGTCGGTGAACGCATAGGCGGCGCGCAAGGCTTCCACCGAGTCGTAGGCGAGCTTCACGCCGTTGCGTTGCGCGAGCGCGAAAATCAGCTCCGGTTCGAGCGAGCCTTCGATGTGGATATGCAGCTCGGCCTTCGGTGCGCGCGCGGTTTTGTCGGCGAGCGTAACGGGGGAAACGGGGGTAGCGGTTGTCGGGTTCATCGTGGTTTGGAATTGTGTGGTGGGTAACGAGCGGCGCCGGCCGCGTATCAAACCGCCTGCGTCGGGTGGCGCGCACCCGCGTTCGCCTCGACGGCTTGCAGCAACTGCGCGGCCGCCGAGATCGCGATGACCTCGGGCGACTTGTCGACGATGCCGTCGACGCCGAGCGGACACTTCATCCGCGCGATCCGCGCCGGATCGATGCCGCGAGCCGCGAGCCGATGCTCGAACTGCTTGCGCTTGGTATGCGAGCCGATCATGCCGAAGAACGCGAAGTCGCCGCGCCGCAGGATGCGTTCGGCCAGTTCGAGATCGCGCGCGTGGTTGTGCGTCATCACGACGAAGTACGTGTTCGGCGCGGCCTGATCGATCGCCTCGTCGGGTGCGTCGTTCGCGTCGATCATCACGTTCGCCGCGTGCAGCGCATCGAGCGACGGAAACTGCGCGTCGCGCTCGTCGACCCAGCGCACCGTGCAAGGCAGTGTCGCCAGCACGCGCACGAGCGCCGCGCCGACGTGACCGGCGCCGAACAGCACGACGGCGAATTCGCCTGGCGCGATGGTTTCGGTGAGGAGCGCGCTGCTGTCGTCGAAACCGGCGCCGTCCCACAGCAGACAGTCGGCGCCGTCGATGCCGGGCTCCGGTTCGGACAGCATCACCGCATCCGGCGCGGGGCCGAACGATACGCTACGCACCGTCGATTGCCCCGCCACGAGGCGCTTGGCGAGCGACGTGAGCCAGCCGAGATCGCCGACGTCGAGCCGCTCGAACGCGAGGATCACGGCGCCGCCGCAGCACTGGCCGAGGCTCGGCCCCAGCGCGAAGCGTTCGAGCCGCCGCATATGCGGCGCGCGCATGCCGTCGCGCAGCACCTGGCGCGCGGTCTCGATCGCCTTCCATTCGAGGTGGCCGCCGCCAATCGTATGCTTGGCCGCCTCGCGCGTGACGATCATCTTCGTGCCGGCTTCGCGCGGCGCCGAACCTTCGACGCGCGCGACCGTCACCAGCACGGCGGCGTCGCCATGCGCGAGCAGATGTTGCAGGTCAGTGAGCCAGGCTTGCATCCGGCGATTCTCCGTGGGGGGCCGCGTGGGGCGTTTCCGCGGCGGGTTGCGTGTTTGTGTCGGTGCTATCGGGGTGCGCGGCGGCTTCGGTCGAATCTGCGTTCTGCGACGCGTTCATCGCACTCAACGTGTCCAGCGCATCGAGTATCGCCTCGGGCGTCGCCGGCGCGCGCAACGGCGGAGCATGTCGCGCGCCCGGCACTGCGGCCGCGATCGCGTCGCGAATCGCGAGAAACACCGAAAACGGCAGCAGCAACGGCGGCTCGCCGACCGCCTTCGAGCGGAACACGGTCGGCTCGGCGTTGCTGTTGTCGTAGAGCCGAACGTGGAACGCGGCGGGCGTGTCGCTGACCGCGGGAATCTTGTACGTCGACGGCGCGTGCGTCATCAGGCGGCCGTCGCGGTTCCACCATAGCTCTTCAGTGGTGAGCCAGCCCATGCCCTGAATGAAGCCGCCTTCGATCTGGCCGAGATCGATCGCCGGATTGATCGACTGGCCCGCGTCGTGCAGCACGTCCGCGCGCACGAGCTTCCACTCGCCGGTCAGCGTATCGACGACGACCTCCGACACCGCCGCACCATACGCGAAGTAATAGAACGGATGACCGGTCAACGACTTCGCATCCCAATGCACTTTCGGCGTCGCGTAGAAGCCGTCCGACCACAACTGCACGCGCGCGAGATACGCGGCGTTGACGATCTGTTCGAACGGCAGCGCGCCGCCGTTCACCGACACGCTGCCGCGCGCGAATTGCACGTCGTTGGCGTCGCCGCCGAGCTGGCGCGCCGCGACTTCCGCGAGCCGCGCGCGGATCGTCCGCGCGGCGGCTTCGGCGGCCATGCCGTTCAGGTCGCTGCCGGTCGAGGCCGCGGTTGCCGACGTGTTGGCGATCTTCGAGGTATCGGTCGCGGTCACCCGGACGCGCGATAATGGCAAGCCGAACTGATTCGCGACAACCTGCGCGACTTTCGTGTTGAGCCCCTGGCCCATCTCGGTGCCGCCGTGATTGACGAGCACGGAGCCGTCCTTGTACACGTGCACGAGCGCGCCGGCCTGATTCAGGAACGGCACGTTGAACGAGATGCCGAACTTGACCGGCGAAAACGCGAGGCCGCGTTTGAGCACGGGACTCTTCGCATTGAATTCGGCGAGTGCCGCGCGACGCGCGCGGTAGTCACTCGAATCTAGCAGCGCGTCGGTCAGCGGCGCGATGATGTTGTCTTCGACGCGTTGTCCGTACGGCGTCGTATCGCGTTCGCCGACGCCGTAGTAATTCGCGAGCCGCACGTCGAGCGGATCGAGCCGCAGCTCGCGCGCGATGCCGTCGAGCAGCACCTCCATCACGAGCGCGCCCTGCGGTCCGCCGAAGCCGCGAAACGCGGTGTTCGACTGCGTATTGGTCTTGCAGCACAGCGCGACGATATCGACGTCGGACAGGTAGTACGCGTTGTCGAAGTGGCACACCGCGCGCGTCGCGACCGCGCCGGACAGATCCGCGGAATAGCCGGCGCGCAATGCGATTTCGACGCGCACGCCAAGCAGGCGGCCTTGCTCGTCAAAGCCCGCTTCGTACTCGTAGACCGCATCGTGGCGCTTGCCGGTGATCAGAAAGTCGTCGTCGCGATCGGCGCGCAGCTTGACCGGGCGACGCAGGCGTTGCGCCGCAAGCGCGGCCACGCACGCGAACAGCGCCGATTGCGATTCTTTGCCGCCGAAGCCGCCGCCCATGCGCCGGCATTCGCAGACGACGTTATGCGCGGGCCAGTCGAGCATGTGCGCGACGACCTGCTGCATTTCGCTCGGATGCTGCGTCGAGCTGTAGACGAGCATGCCGTCCATTTCCTTCGGCACCGCATAGGCGATCTGGCCTTCGAGATAGAACTGCTCCTGGCCGCCGACCTCGAACGTGCCGGCCAGTCGATGCGGCGCGGCGGCGATCTTCGCGTCGGGGTCGCCGCGCCGCAGATGCAGTGGCGGCAGCACGAACTGCTTCGCGGCTTTCGCATCGGCGGCGGTGAGGATCGCGTCGAGCGGCTCGTAGCGGATCACGTCGTCGCTTTTCGCGAGCGCGGCGGCGCGACGTGCGAGTTCGTGGCTCTCGGCGATCACCGCGAAGACCGGCTGGCCCAGATAGAGCACTTCGCCGTCGGCGAGGATCGGATCGTCGTGGAGCACCGGGCCGCAATTGTTTTCGCCGGGGATATCGTCGGCGCTCAGCACTGCGATCACGCCGGGCGCGTTTCTCACTGCGTCGAGATCCATCGACACGATGCGCGCATGTGCATGGCGCGACAGGCCGAGCGCCGCGTGCAGCGTGCCGTGCAGCTCGGCGATGTCGTCCGTGTAGGTCGCTTCGCCGCTCACGTGCAGCGCGGCGGATTCGTGCGGCAGTGGTACGCCGATCGACGCGTCCTCGCGTTGATCGGCACGCGCGTCCGCGCGTTCGATAAAGGCATCGGTCCGGTTCATCACGGCGACTCCTTCACGACGGCTGCGTCCGCCTCGAACGCGAACGCGTTCACGTCGCAGAGCGCGAGCGGCGCGTCGTCGCGCGTTTCGAGGTAGAAGCGCCACAGCAGATTGCGCGCGACCTTCAGCCGATACGCGCTCGACGCGCGCATGTCGGTGAGCGGCTGGTAGTCGGCGGCGAGCGCGTCCATCGCGCGACGGGCCGTCGGTTCGTTCCACGCCGCGCCGTTGAGCGCGGCTTCGGCATGCGCGGCCCGCTTCGGCGTCGCCGCCATGCCGCCGAACGCGACCCGCGCCGCGCGGATCGTCCCATCTTCCGCGACGTGCAGCGCAAACGCCGCGCACACCGCCGAGATGTCCTGGTCGTAACGCTTCGCCACCTTGTAGGTGCGAAACCGCAGCGCGCCGGCCGGGCGGGGCACGCGCAGCGCGCTGACGAATTCGCCTTCGGCGAGCGCGGTCTTCTGGTAGCCGAGGTAGAACGCGTCGAGCGGCAGGGTGCGGGTCGTGCGATCGCGGCGCAGCACGACCTCGGCGCCGAGCGCGAGCAGTGCCGGCATCGAATCGCCGATCGGCGAGCCGTTCGCGACGTTGCCGCCGAGCGTGCCCGCATTGCGGATCGGTAGCGATGCGAAGCGCGTCCACAGTTCGGCGAGCTCGGGGTAATCGGCGGTGAGCGCCGCGTACGCGTCTTCGAGTGTGACCGCTGCACCGATTGTCAGCGTTTGCGCATCGTGCGCGATCGCCTTCAACTCCGCGACGTTGCCGGTGTACAGCAGCTCGTCGAGATCGCGGAACTGCTTGGTGACCCAAAGCCCGACGTCGGTGCTGCCCGCAACGATGCGCGCGTCCGGATGCTGCGCGCGCAGCGTCGCGAACGCGTCGAGCGTGAGCGGGGCGTGGAAGGTGGGCGAGCCGAAGGCGGCGCCGCGTGCGTTGGGTGCGCTGTATTCGAACGTGTCTTCGCGTTGCAGCGTGCGCAGCGTGGCCGCGATGGCCTCGCGGTCGAGCGCGACGCGCGGATGCTGCGCGTAGTCGAACATCTTCTGCGCGGCGTCGATGATCGGCCGGTAGCCCGTGCAGCGGCACAGGTTGCCGGACAGCGCGGCGTCGATTTCATGGCGGGTCGGCAGGCCGGCGGCGACGGGCTGGTTTTCGTAGAGCGCCCACATAGACATGACGAAGCCGGGTGTGCAGAAGCCGCATTGCGAACCGTGACAGTCGACCAGCGCCTGTTGCACCGGATGCAGCGCGCCGTTCGCGGCGCGCAGGTCTTCGACGGTGAAGAGGGCGCGGCCGTCGAGTGTCGGCAGGAACTGGATGCAGGCGTTGACCGCCTTCAACGTGAGATCGCCGCGCGCATCGAGTTCGCCGATCACGACCGTGCATGCGCCGCAGTCGCCTTCCGCGCAGCCCTCCTTGGTGCCGGTGCAGCGTAAGTCCTCGCGCAGGTGCTGCAGCACGGTGCGCGTCGCCGGAACGCCCGTGACCTCGCGGACGGACCCCTGGTGGTAGAAGCGGATGGTTTGCGTTGTCATGGCGAATCGGAAGACAGTGCGGACCGGGCGCGCGTTACGCATGGGGTCGCAAAAGCCGGCCTCGCGCACGTAGATCGCCATCCTTATCCAAAGATAGCACTACCCCGGCCCGAAAATATTTCCTGTGTCGCATGAAGCTCATGCGGCGGCGGTCATGATGCCGGTACGATTCGCGCCGAGGCGAGAAGTTGCGTGCGCCGGAGCGGGGACCGACAGGAACGGCGCGCGATCGCGGAACGTCGCGTAGAAAAAACGCCGGACTTCGGTGCCCAGCATGGGCAACACGAAGTCCGGCGCCATTGGCGATGCGAATCGGTAAGCGCCCTGGCGGCGAGTTCGGCGCTTCAGGCGGTGTTCGAAGCTCGCTCGACCAGGCTGCCCGCCGTCAGGACACCCGATGGCGATTGCGCACCAGGCTCAGCACCAGCGCGACGAACGCGACGATAAACGCGACGCCCGACCACATCGGCAGCGTCAGCCCGAGAATCGGCGGATATGCGGTTTCGCACAGACCCGCGACCTTGAACACGCTCGGCAGCCAGTGCGCGGGGGGCAGGCTGTCGACCACCGGCTGCAGTGCGTCGAAGCCGCAGCTGAAGCCAGGATTCGCCTGAATGTACACATGGCGCGCCGCGGTCGCGATGCCGGCGAGCGCCGACAGCGCCGCCATCACTTCGAGCAGGCGCACGCCGCGCCAGTGCCTGAAGAGCGCGCCGAGGAACGCGAAGATCGCGATCAGCAGGAAGAAATAGCGCTGGATGATGCACAGCGGGCACGGGTCTTCGCGCAGGCCGAACTGCAGATACAGCGCACCGCCCACGAGGGCGAGGCAGATCAGGCCGAGCAGAACCAGCAGGGTTCGCTCGCGGCGCAGCATTGCGGAGTCGTTAGTCATGGATCTTCGATTGCTCTGGAGACGAAAGGGCGGGTGCCCGCGATTCTAGCGCGAACCCCGGCCGCGCCACTTGTTGCCTGAACATTGCGCGGCGGCGACCGCGCCGGGCGGCCAACCCCGGCGCGCTTTACCGGATCGCTTTCAGCACTGCCTCGGCCGCGCGGCCGATCGCGAGCAGCGCGTCGTCGGCGTGCGGTGCGCCCGCCAGCATCAGGCCGACCGGCGCGTCGCCGCGCAGATGGCACGGCATCGACAGCGCGCAGCTATCGAGGAAGTTGAACGCGCTCGGATTGCGCAGGATCAGCGCATTGGTGCGGCCGAACGCGTCGTCGTCGTTGAGCAGGTCGGCGAGGCGTGGCGGCACGACCGGCACGGTCGGCGCGACGACCGCGTCGAAACGCTGCCACAGCGTGCGCGCGGCTTCGTCGAGCATCGCGTCGCGCTCGGCGACCAGGTCCAGATAGTCGACCGCGCTGGCCGGTTGCCCCTTCATGATGCGCACGAGCACGCGCGGATCGTACTGCTCGCGATGCTTGTCGAGCAGCGGACGATGCCACGCATACGCCTCGATCGACGAAAAGCCGAAGCGGTTGATCTCCGGCAGCCGGTCGAGCGGCGCGAAGCGCACCTCGCTGACAATCGCGCCGGCCGCCTCCAGATGCTTGAGCGCGGTATCGATCGCGCGCGCGACTTCAGGCTCGACGCCGTCGGTCACGAAATTGGTCAGCACACCGAGGCGCACGCCTTCCAGCGGCCGCGCGGCCGGGATGCGCGGCTCGAGCCCGGCGAGCATCCGGTCGACCAGCGCGCAGCATGCGACCGACACGCCGATCGGCCCGAACGAATCGAGCGTCGGCGACAGCGGCACGCCGCCCTGCTTCGGGATGCGCGCGGCGGTCGGCTTGAAGCCGGTCAGCCCGCACAAGGCGGCCGGGATGCGGATCGAGCCGCCGGTGTCGGTGCCGAGTGCAACCGCGGCCATGCCGTCGGCGACCGAGGCCGCCGCGCCCGACGACGAGCCGCCCGAAATCCGCTCGTCGCCCTTCACGCCGCGCCGGTACGGCGACAGCGGATGGCCGTAGTGCGGATTCAGGCCAAGTCCGGAAAACGCGAACTCGCTCATGTTGGTCCGCCCGACGATCACGGCGCCGGCCCGCTTCAGACGCGCGACCGCGACCGCGTCGGCCTTCGCGGCGGGCGCGTCGGCGAGCACGACGGAGCCCGCGCGGGTCGGCTGGCCTTCGATGTCGAACAGGTCCTTGACCGACACCGGAATCCCGGCGAGCGGCGACAGCACGGTGCCGGCCGCGCGCAGGCGGTCGTGCGCGTCGGCGGCGGCGCGCGCGGCGTCGGTGTCGACGTGCATGAAGACGGCGGCGCCCTGGCCGGCCGGATCGGCGATCCGGTCCAGCGCGGTTTCGACGAGCGCGCGGCTCGTCGTGCGGCCGGCGGCGAGATCGGCGGCAAGCTGGGCAAGCGGCGGGAAGGGGGCGAATTCAGTGGCCATGATGTCGGTAGAAATCCGGTTGAGCGCAGCGCGGGCGCATGAGCGAGGCAGTGCGGAGCCAAAGGGAAAGCTCCGTCCGCATTGTAGAGCAAGGTTTTGCGGCCGAGCGGCCTGCTACTGGCGGCGCGGCGCGGCGCGCGAATTCGCCAAAAAGATGGCCGGTTCGTTTGCTACACTGCGCTTTCAGAGATTACTGTTTGTAAGGAAAGCGCTCATGCACCATGGCATCGGCTTCATCCAGGATCTGGCCGTCGTGATGGCGCTGGCCGGCGTCGTCACCGTGCTGTTCCATCGCATGAAGCAGCCGGTGGTGCTCGGCTATATCGCGGCCGGCGTGATCATCGGACCGTACACGCCGCCGTTCCAATTGATCCACGACGAACAGACGATCCAGACGCTCGGCGAGCTGGGCGTGGTGTTCCTGATGTTTTCGCTGGGCCTCGAATTCAGCCTGCGCAAGCTGTTCAAGGTCGGCGCGACGGCGATCGTCGCCGCGCTGTCCGAAATCGTGCTGATGCTGTGGATCGGCTACGAGATCGGCAGCGCGTTCGGCTGGACTCCGATGGACTCGCTGTTCCTCGGCGCGATCCTCGCGATCTCGTCGACGACGATCATCGTGAAGGCGCTGTCCGACCTCGGACTCAAACGCGAAAGCTTCGCGCAGCTCGTGTTCGGCATTCTGATCGTCGAGGACATTCTCGGTATCGCGATGCTTGTGCTGCTGACCGGCATCGCGCAGACCGGGCAGCTGTCGGCCGGGCTCGCGGCCGTCACGCTCGGCAAGCTGCTGCTATTCATGACGGTGTCGCTGCTGGTCGGCGTGCTGCTCGTGCCGCGCGCGCTGAACTACGTAGCGCGCACGGGCAGCGACGAGATGATGCTCGTGTCCGTGCTCGGCTTCTGCTTCGGCTTCTGTCTGCTGGTCGTCAAGCTCGATTACAGCATCGCGCTCGGCGCGTTCCTGATCGGCGCGATCATGGCCGAGTCGCGCCATCTGCATCGGATCGAGCATCTGATCGCGCCGCTGCGCGACGCGTTTTCCGCGATCTTCTTCGTGACGATCGGACTGATGCTGAACCCGGCCGTGATGCTCGACTACGGGTGGCCGATCGTCGTCATCACGCTCGCGGTGGTCGTCGGCAAGATCGTGTCGTGCGGGCTCGGCACGTTTCTGTCGGGGCAAGACGCGCGCACCTCGATGCGCGTCGGCATGACCGTGTCGCAGATCGGCGAGTTCTCGTTCATCATCGCGACGCTCGGTCTGACGTTGAAGGTGACGAGCGGGTTTCTGTATCCGATCGCGGTCGCCGTGTCGGCATTGACGACGCTGACGACGCCATATCTGATCCGCGTGGCCGATCCGCTCACGCGCCGCATCGGGCAGGCGATGCCCGCCACGTTGTCCAACGTGTTCGGTATGTACGGGCAATGGCTGCGCAGTTTGATCACGGCGCGCGGCGAGCCGACACTCATGAGCATGACGCGGCGCATCGTATTGCAGATCGCGGTGAATCTCGCGCTCGTCGCGGCCATTTTCCTGGCCGTGTCGTATAGCGCGCCGCATAGCGGCCGGCTGCTCGCGCACTGGCTCGACGACGAGCCGCTGCAACGCGTCGTGCAGTGGAGCGTCGCGCTCGTCGTTTCGCTGCCGTTTCTCGTGGCCGTGTATCGCAAGACCAAGTCGCTCGCGCTGCTACTCGCCGAAGTCAGCGTGCAGCCGACCACCGCGGGGCGCTTCACGAGCGCGCTGCGTCACGCGATCGCCGATCTCGTGCCGATCGTGTCGATGATCGGCGTGTTTCTGCTGGTGGCGGCGCTGTCGAGCAGCATCCTCCCGCCGACTGGCCTGCTCGTCGCGGTGCTCGTGTGCGCCGCGCTGCTGCTCGCGCTCGTGTGGCGCTGGTGTGTGAAGATTCATGCGTCGATGCAGATCGCGTTGCGGGAAACCTTCGACGAGCAGCCAGATCCTTGACTCATCGGGGTCGGTGTAACGCTTCGCAACAATGTGAGCAATTGTGTGCGGATTTGCGGGGGCTGCAGCAGTGACGGATAATCAGGGCATATTCATTCGTTCGCGTGTAAGGCGCCTGTCCGACAGTCATGAGCGAAAACAAACCCGAAAACGCCGGCACGACCGGCAGTCCGCAGCCGGCCTCACCCGCGCCGAGCAGTGCACCGGCCGAACCGGCCGCCTCGCTTCCTCCGTCGCATGAAGATGCCACCCAGTCGGCCGCCAAAGACACGAGCCCGGCGGCCGAGGAGGCGACCGCGAGGTCGTCGACCGACGATCCGCTCAGCGCATCGTCGGTCACGCCCGAAAATCCGCGCACGGCGCGGCTGCGCGACGCAGTCGAGGCACGCAGCGCCGCCGCCGAATCGACCGCGCGCCAGGAAGCCGCGGTGCACGAGCGCGAAGCGCGGCGCGCGGGTACGCACAGCGGCGGCGCGACCACGGTGAAACCCGATCCAGTCGTCAAACCGACGGCGGCCGCCGGCGAGCCGCACGCGGGCGGCGTTAGCGCCGCGGACATTGCCACCGACGACGAAATCGCCACCGAGCCCGCCGCACCCGCGGCGCGTGCGCCCGGCTCGCCGCCGCGCGGTTTCGGCGCGGCACCCGATTTCAGCGCCACCAACCCGCCGCCGCCCAACGCGCTGCCACCGTCGCCGCCGCGCTATCTGAGGCAGAGCGATTCGGCGTGGAGCGTGTTCGGCCGCATCATCGCGGCGCGCGCGCGGCAGCTGTTCGATCGCGCGGGGCAGCGGATCACGCAGCGCACGCTGCGCATCGGCGTGTCGGCGCGCATCTTCCACCCGGAACCGGGCGCGAAGGGCTTGCGCGGCAAGACGCTGCAGTATCTGGAGGAATCGATCGCGCACTGGGTGATGTCGCGCGACGTGCTGGTGTTCATGATCCCGACCGTCGGTCATCAGGGCATGCTGCACCCGAGCAACATCCGTCTGCGCGACTATGCGAAGCATCTCGATGGCCTGCTGCTGCAAGGCGGCGCCGACGTGTCGCCGCAGACCTATGCGGAAGCGGCGAACAGCCACGAATGGCCCGGCGACCGCGTGCGCGACATGTACGAGCTCGAGCTGCTGCACGAGTTCATCGAGTCGGGCAAGCCGGTGCTCGGCGTGTGCCGTGGCTGCCAGCTGATCAACGTCGCGTTCGGCGGCACGCTGTATCAGGACATCGCAACGGAAGTGCCGACCGCGAACGCTCACGTCAACGAGAACTACGATCAGCACCGGCACGGCGTGCACTTTCCGGATGGCTCGACGCTGGTGAACATGTTTCCCGGGCGACGCGACGCGATCGTCAACTCGATTCACCATCAGGCGGTAAAGACGCTGGGCCGCGATCTGAATATCGAGGCGGTGTCGGCGTCGGACGGCATCATCGAGGCCGTGCGCTACCGGCGCGCGCCGTTCGTGATGGGCGTGCAGTGGCACCCGGAGTTTCATCGCGCGGGCGGGCCGGAGCTGCTCGATTGCACGCCGTTGCTCGATACGTTCCTGCGGGTCGCGCGGGAGACGCGGTTTTAAGCATCGCGGGTTTGCGTTGGCGCGGCGTGCGCGGTCGAGGTTGAGTCCGCGGCGTGGTTGCGCATCGGTCCCGCGCTTTCGCTGTTTTCCGCAGCCCGAGGGAGCCATTCCATCCATCTGACGCACTGTCATGTTATGTGGCAGTGCATTTTCTTCTCTCGAAATAATCAGGAGTGCGAGTAGCTTTGCGTCGCGATAAATCCGCGCGATAGTCCAACATTATTCTGGATCGGCGTGGAGCAGGCATATGAAGTACTCCTTGATTATCCGGCGCGCTATGTTGCTCGCCGGTGCCTATGCGTTGTTGCATACGGGAGTTGCGGTGGCACAGCAGGACGGCGTGAGCGCGCCGCTGGTGGACACGCGGCCGGCTCCAGGCGAGTTGGCGCCGCGAGAGGCTGGCCCCCAGTCCGTCGCTGAGCCCGAGGTGTCCGCGAATACGCCCGCCGCCGCGCGCGGCGACGTCGCCGATTTGATCCAGTTGATTCACGACGCGAACCTCAGCGAACTACGCACGACCTACAACGGCAGCTACGGTGCGGGCCTGTTCTTCCATCCGCCGCGGATGACGTACTACGTCGCGTTGTTTCAGAACAAGCATTTCTGGCGCGTGATCAGGAGCGATTCGGCAGAGCGCGCGGAAGCGATCTACGCCGGTTTCGCGCAGCAGACGCAGCAACCCGCGGACGTCGGGATTCGTCGCACGCGCTTGCAGGCGCAGAATGCGTATCTGCAGGGCAGCATCGCGATATCGCAGCAGCAGGCGCAATTGCTGCAGACCGATCTCGACGTCGCCCGCACGCAGCAGGCGAAGGTCGACGACCGGCAGCGCCAGACGCGCGACGAGGCGCTCGCGCTGCGCGCGGAGCGCGACAACGCGCAGGCGCAATTGCGTCAACTTCAGAGCGCGGTCACGCGCTTGCAGCAGCAGACGGAAGCGGGTTTGCCTGCGTCGAAGTAAAGGCGGCGCTCATTGCGCGAATTGTTCCGGGATTTCGGTGACACGACGCTGCGATATGTGGTTCATCCACTCGGTGCTATTTGCCGGCAGATTGTTCGATACGGTGGAGCGCGGCAGCGGCGCGACGTCGCGCAAAGACATCATGGCGAACGTCGTCATATCAGCGTATCCGTCTTCGCCGAACCGGGTACGAACGCGCGCTTCATGCGATGGGTCGTTCGCGGCATGGCGATTTACCGGAAGCGGATGCGTTTGCATGCGAAGCGCGCGACGCGGAGGCGATGAGTAAATCGCGTCACGCGGAGTGGGCGCATGTCGCGTGGCGGTGCGCTGAGGCAAAGCCGCGATGCGCGCGGGTGCGGCGGCGGCCACGTCGACAGGTAATGGCGGAAGCACAGGAGCCGGTGTGACGGCCTCCGCAATCACCGGTGCTTCGGGACTCGCAACCAGATGCTGCGCACGACGCTTTTCTACCGGCGTCGGCGATGGGGTAGCGCGAATGCGCCTTCGATCGGGATGAGCGGCGTGCTGGTCATCGGTTTCTTCCGGTGTCTCGGACAGTCACACCGGTGCGGCAGTGACGGAATCTGTAGGGGGCCGATGAAGCCATCGGCAACAGAAAATCATGCCTCGAAGCGACGCCACGCGCATCAAGCACCCTCAACCACGGCGTTCAAGCCTTCAACCGGTACACGTAGCGCAACGCGGTGATATCCACGCCGCCCATCTGATCGGGCTCCGCGCCGACCAACTGCCAGCCGTGTCGCTCGTAAAAGCCGATCGCCGCCGTATTGCCCTCGAGCACGTACAGATACAGCTGTGCCTCGCCTTGCGCGCGCGTCCAGTCTACGGCTGCGTGCATCAGTGTTTTGCCGACGCCGATGCCCTGATAACCGGGCAGCGCATGCAGGTTGTCGAGCAGCACGCCCCACGCGGACTCGGGTTGGCGCTCGACACATACGAAGCCGGCCGGCTCGCCGGCCAGCTCGGCGATCAGCACGATGCGGCGCTCGCCGCCCGGCGCGCCGAGACGTGCTTCCCAATACGCGGCGCGTTCGCGCGTGACTTCGCCGTCGAGGAACGCGTCGGGCAACAGACCGCGATAGGTCGCCTGCCAACTGGCACTGTGGATCGACGCAATCAGCGCGGCGTCCTCGAGCGTGGCGGGGCGCAGGGAAAGAGCAGGGGTGGTTCGCATCGGCGTAATCGACTGAATGGCCTCGCGCGGACAGTCTGCGGTCGCCCGCGGGTGTCGCGCGTAAGCAAACTGTATGCGTTTCGCGTCGACCCTATCAGCAGTAACATTACGTGGCATCGGCCCGGCATCGAGATCAGCGTTTACCCTGATATCGAATGAACGCCGTGAGCAGCAGAATGCGACGCCCCCGGGCGCGCTTGCTTATATCTGTGTGTGCGCCTGCGGCATCCGCTTGCCACACGCAGCGGATCGTTCCAACTGCCCGCTCGTCACCGTCCGCGTCGATCCGTCCGACAGGGCGACGGGCCTATCCGAGAGTGTCATGTCTACAGCGACCCACGCCGCTTCCACCACCGAAGAATCCAAGGTCAAGACAGTGTTCCGCGTCGTCAGCGGCAACTTTCTTGAAATGTACGACTTCATGGTTTATGGCTACTACGCTTCCGCGATCGCCAAGACCTACTTTCCCAGCGGCAGCGATTTCGCGTCGCTGATGCTGTCGCTGTCCGTGTTCGGCGCGGGCTTCCTGATGCGTCCGCTCGGCGCGATCGTGCTCGGCGCCTACATCGACCATCACGGCCGTCGCAAAGGCCTGATCCTCACACTGAGCCTGATGGCGCTCGGCACGCTGACGGTCGCGACGATACCGGGCTACGCGACCATCGGGCTCATGGCGCCCGTGCTCGTGCTGCTCGGCCGGCTGCTGCAAGGCTTCTCCGCCGGCGCTGAGCTCGGCGGCGTGTCGGTGTATCTGTCGGAGATCGCGACGAAGGGCAACAAGGGCTTCTATTGCTCGTGGCAGTCGGGCAGCCAGCAGGTCGCGGTGGTATTCGCCGCGCTGATCGGCGTGGGGCTCAACAAGATTCTGCCCGCCGACCAGATGTTCGCGTGGGGCTGGCGCGTGCCGTTCCTGATCGGCTGTCTGATCGTGCCGTTCCTGTTCATCATCCGCCGCTCGCTGCAGGAAACCGAGGAGTTCACGGCGCGCAAGCATCGTCCGAGCGTGGGCGAGATCCTGAAGTCGATGCTCGCGAACTACCCGATCGTGCTTGGCGGCATGGGTATGGTCGTCATGACGACCGTGTCGTTCTACATGATCACCGCTTACACGCCGACCTTCGGCAGGGAAGTGCTGAAGCTGTCGGCGATCGACGCGCTCGTCGTCACCGTCTGCGTCGGTATCTCGAATCTGATCTGGCTGCCGTTGTCCGGCGCGTTGTCGGACCGCATCGGCCGCCGTCCGGTGCTGCTCGCGTTCACGATCCTGACGATCCTCACCGCGTATCCGGCGCTGCAATGGCTCGTCGCCGAACCGTCGTTCGCGCGTCTGCTCGCCGTGCAGCTGTGGTTGTCGTTCCTGTACGGCTGCTACAACGGCGCGATGGTCGTCGCGCTGACCGAAGTGATGCCGGTCGAAGTGCGTACCGCAGGCTTCTCGCTCGCGTACAGTCTCGCGACGACGATCGGTGGCTTCACGCCGGCCATTGCCACGCTGCTGATCCACGTGACCAGCAACAAGGCGGCGCCGGGTCTGGTCCTCGGCGTGGCGGCGATCTGCGGTCTGCTCGCGACGCTGTTCCTGTATCGCACGCCGGAGGCGCGCAATCAATATCGGGCGGCCTGACGGTTCACTTCGTGTTCTGAAAACAAAAGACCCCGCGAAAGCGGGGTTTTTTGTTTGCGGCGGGCGCGTGGTCTGTGGCTACCCGTGCTGCAATTCGTTAGCGACCACCTCGACGACTTCGTCCCACGCGCCCGGCCGCGGCTGACGCACGAGCGTCGCGCCGGGATACCACGGGCTGCGTGTGTCGCCGTCGAACCAGCGCCAGTCGGCGGCGAACGGCAGCATCAGCCACAGCGGCTTGCGCAGCGCGCCCGCGAGGTGCGCGATCGACGTGTCGATCGACACCACCGCGTCGAGCCGCTCGACGATCGCGGCGGTATCCGCGAAGTCGCCGATGCGGTGGTCGAAACGATGGATCGCGGCCGCGCGCGGATGCGCGTCGAGCGCCGCGCGGTCGTCCTCGGACAGATCGGGCTGCAACACGATCCAGTCGATGCCATTCAGTGCGAACAGCGGCTCCAGCGCGGCGAGCGGCATCGTGCGGGTTTCGTTGCGCTGGATGCGCCCCGACCATGCGATCCCGATCTTGCGCTTCGCCTGACCGCCGAGCGAGCCGCGCCATCTGCGGCTATAGGCCGGCGGCACGCTCAGATAGGGCGTGCGCGCGTCAATCGTGTCGTAGCGCGTGCCGAGCGCTAGCGGCAGGCTCAAGAGCGGAATCTGCAGATCGGCGGCGGGGCGCGGCTGGCCCTGCGCGATCAGCGAGACGCGCCACGTCATCGCGACGGGCGCGAAGAGCGGCATCAACTGCGGCTGCACTTCGAGCACGACGCGCGCGGCGCGTTGCGCGGCAAGCGGTACGAAGCGCGCGAACTGCAACGTGTCGCCGAAACCCTGTTCAGCATGGATCAGCAGCGTGTATTTTTCGATCGACTCGCCGTGCCAGCGCGGCAACGTCTGGATCACCGGTTGTGCGACAGTTTGCAAGCGCCATTCGTATTCGGGCAGCCCGCGCTCGAAGTCGCGCATCGCGAGCCACGCGAGCGCACGGTTCATATGTGCGGACGCCAGATCCGGGCGCAGCCGCAGCGCCTGATCGAGCGCGCGCACCGCGGCCGCGTGCGCGCCGAGCGCCTGATGCGCGGTACCGAGCGCAAGCCACGCGAGCGCGAATTGCGGATCGAGCCCGACCGCGCGCTCCAGATACGGCAGGGCCTGTTCGGCACGGCCGAGCGACGCGAGCGCGTTGCCCATGCCATAGATCGCGGGCGGCAGGTTCGGCTGCAGACGCAGTGCCGCTTCAAATGACGCGACTGCCTGCGCATGGCGGCCGGTCGCATCGAACGTATTCGCGAGATTGAAGTGCGCGGCGACGAAGCGCGGCTCGGCGGCGAGCGCGGCCTCGAAGCAGGGCACCGCCTCGTTCGGTCGATCGAGCGCGTTCAGCGACATGCCCATGTTGTTCAGCGCGCCCGCGTGACCGGGGCGCAGCTCGAGCGCGCGCCGGAACGACGCGATCGCGTCCGCGTGACGGCCGAGCGCGTGCAGCGCGTTGCCGAGATTGTTGTGCGACGACGCGTCGTTCGGCTGCAGGCGCAGCGAACGTTCGAACGCATCGGCGGCGTCTTCGTGACGGCCTAGCGACGCGTACGCGTTACCGAGGTTGTAGTGCGCCATCGGGAAGGTCGGCGCGAGCGTCAGCGCGTTGCGGAACTGCTCGATCGCGTCGTCGATCTGGCCGAGCGCCTTCAGCGCATTGCCGAGGTTCAGCTGCAGCGCCGCGTCTTCGGGGCGCAGATCGACCGCGCGCCGCACCAGCGCCGCGGCTTCGGCGTGCTGGCCCTGCTGGTGGCGCAGCACGCCGAGCAGATGCAGCGCGTCGACGTGGCTGGGGTCGTGGTCGAGCGTGGTGCGGTAGCCGCGTTCGGCGTCGTCGAGGCGGCCGTCACGATGCGCCGCGAACGCGCGGTCAAATACAGGTTGCATGACGGGGAGGGCATTCGGATCAATCAGACTGAGGGCGCATTTTCCCATACTTGCGCAAGTGGCCCGGATTTGCGCGGAGCGTGAGTTCATGGCAACGACGGATGGAACCCCGCGCGACCCTCTTGCCGACGCGCGATTGATGCAGCGCACCCGTGTGCGCAAGAGCGGCGGCGTACACTAGATCGCATTGTTGCCTCCGGAGTTCCGCATGGACGCTGCCGCTTACGACGCGTCGCCGGTGCTGATCGTCGGGGCCGGTCCGACCGGACTTGCCGCAGCGATGAGTCTCGCGCGCGCCCACATCCCCGTGCGCCTGATCGACAAGGCGCCCCAGCCGAACCTTTACTCGCGCGCGATCGGCATTCAGGCACGTACGCTCGAACTGCTCGAGCAGCATCGGCTGGTCGAACCGTTTCTCGAGCTCGGCCATCGCGCGCGCGTGGCGAATCTGTTTTCGAACGGCATGCGACTTGCGCAGCTCGATTTCGACCCGTTGCACACGCGCTATCCCTATCTGCTGTTTCTTGACCAGTCGGTGACTGAGCGGCTCCTGACCGAGCATCTGGCGACGCTCGGCGTGAAGGTCGAGCGCGGCGTCGAGCTCATGGCATTCATGCAAGGCTCCGCGAGCGTTCAGGCGACCTTGCGCCGCGCAGACGGCCGCACGGAAGCCATGCGCCCGTCGTATCTGCTCGCGGCCGATGGCGCGCACAGTTCGATTCGCCATCGCCTCGGCCTGAACTTCGAGGGCAAGACCTTCGACCAGACCTTTCTGCTCGCCGACCTGCACGCCGAAACCGACTGGCCCGACGACGAGTTCCATATCTTCGCGTCGGGCGACGGTCTCGTCGCGCTGTTTCCGATGGGCCACGGCCGCCATCGTCTTATCGCCGATCATGCGGTCGAGCCGTCCGCCAGTGCCGCGCCGCCGACCCCCGCGGTGCTCGGCGAGCCGCCGCTGGACCGGGCGCCGGCGCCGTCGCTCGAACAATGCAAGGCGCTGATCGCGCGACGCGTGCGCGAGCGCGTCGACGTGTCGGATCTGGCGTGGTCGGCGTACTTCCACGTGAACAGCCGGATGGTCGATCGGCTGCGCGTGGGCCGCATCTTCCTCGCCGGCGATGCCGCGCACGTACACAGCCCCGCGGCCGCGCAAGGCATGAACACCGGCATCCAGGAAGCGCTCAATCTCGGCTGGAAGCTCGCGCGCGTGATCGGCGGCGCGGCGCCGGATCGTCTGCTCGACACGTATCACGCCGAGCGACATCCGATCGAGCGCGAGGTGCTGCGGCAGACCGGTTTCATCACGCAGATGGCCGAGGCCGATCACGGGCCACTGAAGCTGCTGCGCGAGCGCGTGATGCCGCTGCTGGCCGCGCTCGGTCCGCTGCGCGATGCCGCACGCGCGACGATCAGCGAGCTGTCGATCCAGTATCGGCGCAGTCCGCTGACGCTCGAACGCGTGCTCGACGGCGGCCCGCGCGCGGGCGAGCGCGCACCCGATGCGCTCGTGCACGTCGTCGACGGTCCGCTCGGGCGCGCGCCGGGTGTCGGCTGCATTTTCGATCTGCACGATCCGGCGTTCTTCTCGCTGTTTCTGCTGTTGCCGCCGCTGCCCGTCGATGGCACGCCGCTCGATCCCGCCGCGAAACATGCACCGCCGCCGGACCCCGAAGTAGAAAAGCTCGCCGCCGAGGTCGAGCGGCTGCTGCCGAACGCGGTGCGGATCTGGCGCGTCACCGATACGAGCGGCGACGGCGGCCCGGCGTTGTCCGAATCGTACGGGCGCACGCGGCCGTCGTTTTATCTGGTGCGGCCCGACGGCTACATCAGCGCGCGCGGACGCACCGGCTCGGACCTGCACGGTCTCGTACGGCACTGCGAAGCGTGGTTTACGGTTGGTGGAGAGATATCGGAGCAGGCGACGTTGTAATTGGCGCCGCCTGTTGCGTCGCACGGGCACGCACGCGGCAGCGGATCGCGCCGCCGCGCCTGGTTGATTGGGGGAAACGGCCCGAGCCTAAGCGGCCGGCGCCTGGGCCTGCGCCTGCGCCGGCGTCAACTTCTCGCGATACCTGACGATCGCCTCGCGCGTGAAGTCTGATAGCGCGATGTCATACGTGTCCGGCGCTTCGTCGAGCGTCGCGAGCAGCGCGCGCCGCATGCGCGGCTCCCAGAAGCGGCGGATGTGTTCGGCGACGCCGGTCAGCGCTTCCTCGTGGTCGGGCATCGACTCGAAGAAGTCGCCGATCCGGTTCGCCATGTCGATCAGATTCCGATTGTCCATGGTTCGCCTCACTTGCCCGCGGTGACGGCCGCGGCCGCATTGGCCAGCTCGCGCTGCTTCAGCAGTTCGAGCTGTTCGCTATTGAAGCGCGAATAGTCCTTCTGCCATTGCGACGGCTGCTCGACCGGCATCACCTGCACCGCGGTGACCTTGTATTCGGGGCAGTTGGTCGCCCAGTCGGAGCTGTCGGTCGTGATCACGTTCGCGCCCGATTCGGGGAAGTGGAACGTCGTATAGACGACGCCCGGCTGCATCCGCTCCGTCACCTTCGCGCGCAACACGGTCTGCCCCGCGCGCGATTCGATGCCGACCCAGTCGCCGGTTTGGATGCCGCGTTCCTCGGCATCGTGCGGATGCAGTTCGAGGCGGTCTTCGTCGTGCCAGAGCGAGTTCTCGGTGCGGCGCGTCTGCGCGCCGACGTTGTATTGCGTCAGAATGCGCCCGGTCGTCAGCAGCAACGGATACTTGCGCGTGACCTTCTCCGGCGATGCGATGAACTTCGTGATCACGAACCTGCCCTTGCCGCGCACGAAGGTGTCGACGTGCATCGTCGGCGTGCCGTCGGGCGCGTCCTCGTTGCATGGCCACTGGATGCTGCCCATTTCGTCGATCTTCTGGTACGACACGCCGTGGAAGGTCGGCGTGAGCCGCGCGATTTCGTCCATGATCTCGGACGGATGCGTGTAATCCATCTCGTAGCCGAGCGCGCGCGACAGCAACTGCGTGACCTCCCAGTCCGCGTAGCCGCCGAGCGGCGGCATCACCTTGCGCACGCGCGAGATGCGGCGCTCGGCATTGGTGAACGTGCCGTCCTTTTCGAGGAACGACGAGCCGGGCAGCAGCACGTGTGCATACTTGGCGGTCTCGTTCAGGAAGATGTCCTGCACGACGATGCATTCCATCGACGACAGCGCCGCCGCCACATGATGCGTGTTCGGGTCCGACTGCACGATGTCCTCGCCCTGGCAGTAGAGGCCCATGAAGCTACCGTGCAGCGCGGCGTCGAACATGTTCGGAATGCGCAGGCCAGGTTCCGGTTGCAGTGTGACGGCCCAGGCGTTTTCGAACTGCGTGCGCACGAGCGGATCGCCGATGTGACGATAGCCGGGCAGCTCGTGCGGGAACGAGCCCATGTCGCACGAACCCTGCACGTTGTTCTGGCCGCGCAGCGGATTCACGCCGACACCTTCGCGGCCGATGTTGCCGGTCGCCATCGCCAGGTTCGCGATGCCGATCACCATCGTCGAGCCCTGCGCGTGTTCGGTGACGCCGAGGCCGTAGTAGATCGCGGCGTTGCCGGCGCTCGCGTAGATGCGCGCGGCTTCGCGTACCTGTTGCGCGGGCACGCCGGTCGCCGCTTCGGTCGCTTCCGGCGAGTTCTCCGGCAGCGCGACGAAATCGCGCCACTGCTCGAACGCGCGGGTTTCGCAGCGCTCGGCGACGAACGCTTCGTCGAGCAGGCCTTCGGTGACGATCACATGCGCGAGCGCGTTGACGATCGCGACGTTGGTGCCGGGCCGCAATTGCAGATGGTGTGACGCTTTCACGTGCGGCGTATCGACGATGTCGATCCGGCGCGGATCGACGACGATCAGCTTTGCACCCTCACGCACGCGCCGCTTCAGACGCGAGGCGAACACCGGGTGGCCGTCGGTCGGATTCGCGCCGATCACCATGATCACGTCGGCTTTGTCGACCGATGCGAACGTCTGGGTGCCCGCCGATTCGCCGATCGTGGTTTTCAGACCGTAGCCGGTCGGCGAATGGCAGACGCGCGCGCAGGTGTCGACGTTGTTGTTGCCGAACGCGGCGCGCACGAGCTTCTGCACGAGGTAAGTCTCTTCGTTCGTGCAGCGCGACGACGTGATGCCGCCGATCGAATCGCGCCCATGCTTCGCCTGGATGCGACGGAATTCCGATGCCGCGTACGAGATCGCTTCGTCCCAGCTGACTTCGCGCCACGGGTCGGTGATCTTCGCGCGGATCATCGGTTTCGTGATGCGGTCCTTGTGCGTCGCGTAGCCCCACGCGAAGCGACCCTTCACGCACGCATGGCCTTCGTTGGCCTGGCCGTTCTTGTGCGGCACCATCCGCACGACCTGGTTGCCCTTCATCTCTGCCTTCAGCGAGCAACCGACGCCGCAATAGGCACAGGTGGTGACGACCGAGTGCTCGGGCTGGCCGAGCATCACGATGGACTTTTCCTGCAAGGTCGCGGTCGGGCACGCGGCCACGCAGGCGCCGCACGACACGCATTCCGATTCCATGAACGGCTCGTTCTCGCTGGGCGCGACGCGAGATTCGAAGCCGCGTCCGGTGATCGTCAGGGCGAACGTGCCTTGGGTTTCCTCGCACGCGCGCACGCAGCGATTGCAGACGATGCACTTCGCCGGGTCGTACGTGAAGTACGGATTCGATTCGTCCTTTTTGTCCTTCAGATGATTCGCGCCGTCGAAGCCGTAGCGCACTTCGCGCAGGCCGGTGACGCCCGCCATGTCCTGCAGTTCGCAGTCGCCGTTGGCGGGGCAGGTCAGGCAATCGAGCGGATGGTCGGAGATGTACAACTCCATCACGTTGCGACGCAGCGACTGCAGACGGTCGGTCTGCGTGCGCACCTTCATGCCGGCTTCGACCGGTGTCGTGCACGAGGCCGGATAGCCGCGCCGTCCTTCGATCTCGACTAGACAGAGGCGGCATGAGCCGAACGGTTCGAGCGAATCGGTCGCGCACAGCTTCGGCACGTTGACGCCGGCTTCAGCGGCCGCGCGCATCACCGACGTGCCCGCGGGTACGGTCACCGCCTGGCCGTCGATTTCGAGCGTCACGTCGACGTCCGAGTGGCGGGCGGGGGTGCCGTAGTCGATGTCGGCGGCGAATGGGTTGGCGGCGCGTGCCTGGGCTTGCGACTTGCACGCGCAGTTGCCTGAGCCGCAGCCGCCCGCCAGGGGGACTTCCTTCGGGGCGCCGGCAGGGGAGTTGAACTGGTCGGACATGGTGAACTCCTGGAGTCAGGCCGCGGCCGCTTTGGTGGCGTGGTCGGCAGTGGGATCGGCGGCGAGACCGAAGTCTTCAGGGAAATGATCGAGCGCGGACAGCACCGGATACGGCGTCATGCCGCCCATCGCGCACAACGAGCCGGCTACCATCGTGTCGCACAGATCGCGCAGCAATTGCACCTGACGCGTCGACGTGTCGCCGTTGCGAATCCGCGCGATCACCTCGACGCCGCGCGTCGAGCCGATCCGGCACGGTGTGCATTTGCCGCACGATTCGAGCGCGCAGAAGTGCATCGCGTATTGCGCGAGCTCGGCAAGGTTCGAGGTGTCGTCATGCACGACGAGACCGCCGTGGCCGATTACCGCGCCGACTGCCGCATACGCCTCGTAGTCCATCGGAATGTCCCACTGGCCTGGCGGCAGATAGGTGCCGAGCGGACCGCCGACCTGCACCGCGCGCGCCGGCCGGCCGCTCGCGGTGCCGCCGCCGAAGTCGTCGAGCAGTTCGCGCAAGGTCACGCCGAACGCGAGTTCCACGAGGCCGCCTCGCTTGATGTTGCCGGCCAGTTGGAACGGCAGCGTGCCGCGCGAGCGGCCCATGCCGAAGTCTTTATAGAACGCGGCGCCGCGCGCGAAGATGATCGGCACGGTGGCGAGCGTGATCGCGTTGTTGATCACGGTGGGTTGGCCATAGAGACCCACGAGCGCGGGCACCGGCGGCTTTGCGCGGACGATGCCGCGCTTGCCTTCGAGCGATTCCAGCATCGCGGTTTCCTCGCCGCACACATACGAGCCCGCGCCTTTCGCGACGAACAGCTCGAAACGCTGCCCGCTCGAGAGCACGCTGTCGCCGAGCCAGCCGGCTGTGCGCGCACGGGCGATGGCAGCTTCGAGCGTCGCGATCGAATGCGGGTATTCGCTGCGCACATAGATGTAGCCGACGGTCGCGCCGGTGACGACGCCGGCGATGATCATGCCTTCGATGAGCACGTACGGATCGCTTTCCATCACGAGACGATCGGAGAAGGTGCCGGAATCGCCTTCGTCCGCATTGCAGACGACGTACTTCTGCGCGGCCTTCGCGCCGCGCACCGTGCGCCATTTGATGCCGGCCGGGAAGGCCGCGCCGCCGCGGCCGCGCAGACCGGATTCGATCAGCGCTTCGCAGGCGGCATCGCCGTCGGTTTGCAGGGCGTTGCGTAGGCCTTCGAGGCCGCCGTGCGCGACGTAATCGTCGATGGACAGCGGGTCGGTGATGCCGATCCGCGCGAAGGTCAGGCGCTGCTGCTTCTTCAGATACGGAATCTCGTCGACCACGCCGACGCGCCGCGCATGCTCGCCGCCGTCGACGAAGCCCGCGTCGAACAACGCGGCGACGTCTTCCACGTCGACATTCGCATAGCCGATGCGGCCTTCGGGCGTCGCAACTTCGACGAGCGGTTCGAGCCACAGCAACCCGCGCGAACCGTTGCGGATCAGTTCGATCGCAATGCCGCGGCGCGCGGCTTCGCTGGCAATGGCTTCGGCCAGCGCATCGGCGCCGAGCGCGAGCGCCGACGAATCTCGCGGAACATAGATGCGCGTCATGCCGGCACCTCCACGCATTTGCGGGCAGCGGCGAACAGCGCGTCGAATTTTTGCGGCGACACGCGCGCGTGCAGCGTGCCGTTGAGCATCATCGCCGGCGACAGCGCGCATTGGCCGAGGCAGTACACCGATTCGAGTTCCACCATTGCGCCGTCATGGTGACCGGCGTCGAAGCGACAACCGGTGTGCGCCTCGATGTGCTGGGCAAGCGCCTCGGTGCCCATGCTGCGGCACGCCTCGGCGCGGCAAAGCTGCACCGTGACGGGCGCGGCCGGCGAGGTGCGAAAGTGATGGTAGTAAGTGATGACGCCGTGCACTTCCGCTCGCGACAGGTTCAGCGCGCGGGCGAGCGGTCCGACCGCCGCGGGTGGCACAAAGCCGAGTTCGTCCTGGATCGCGTGCAGGATCGTGATGAGTGTGCGGCCCGGCTGCGCGTGACGTTGCACGAGCTGATCCGGCGCCGTGGCGAGAGAATCGTCCAAAGGGGGCTCCTCCAAAAGCGATATATGCACTTGTTATTCATAATGCATGCACGTATGCTTCGCTTATTCGATATGGTATAGCCGAAAGATAGGCGCGCCGACCGGCGCGCGCAATAGGAAACAGTCAAACATATATGGTCAGGATCGAATGTCAGGTCGATCTGGTGGTGAAGGGCGCGGACGGCCGCGGGGCCAGCCTGTCTGATGTGGTGCCGCTGCTCGCACTCGTCGATGAATCTGGCAGCATTGCGCAGGCCGCGGCGCTTAAGGGTTTGTCCTATCGGCACGCATGGGGTTTGCTGCGCAGCATCGAGGAGCGGCTTGGTGGTCCTCTGATCGCGAAAGAGCGTGGGCGCGGCTCGGTGTTGTCCGAGCTCGGTCACGCGGTGCTGCGCGGGCAGCGGCTCTGCGGCGAACGGCTCGACGGCAATTTGCAGGCGCTCGCGAGCGAAGTGGCGAGCGATCTGAACCGCTGGCTTGCGCCCCCCGCCGATGACGTGCGCATCCACGCGTCGCACGGTTACGCGGTGGCCGCGCTTGTTACGGCGCTGGTCGCCAACGATCTGCCGGTCGAGATCAAGTACCGCGACAGCGCCGAGGCGGTCAGTGCGCTCGCGCGCGGCGAGTGCGATCTGGCGGGCTTTCATCTGCCGCTCGGGGAGTTCCGCGCGGTGTGCGCCGATACCTACCGGCGCTGGCTCGATCCGCAACGCCATGTGCTCGTGCATCTGACCCGACGCAAGCAGGGTCTGTTCATCGGCAAGGGCAATCCAAAGCGGATCGGCGGGCTCGGCGATCTGGCGCGCGACGACATCCGTTTCGTCAACCGCCAGCCGGGCTCGGGTACGCGGATGCTGCTCGATCTCGCGCTGCGACAGGTCGGTGTGGACCCGGACCGCGTCAACGGCTATGCGTCGACCGAGCTGACGCACTCGGCGATCGCGGCGTTCGTCGCGAGCGGCATGGTGGACATAGGCTTCGGCGTCGAACCGGCCGCGCATCATTTCGGGCTCGACTTCATTCCTATCGTCGACGAGGACTACTACTTCGCGTGCGATCGCGCGCACCTCTCTCGCGCGCCGCTCGCGACGGTGATCAACCTGTTGCGCGGCAGCGCGTTTCACCAACGCGTCGAGCAGCTCGCCGGCTACGATCCGTGCGACTGCGGCAGGCTCGTCGATCTGGACGATGGGCTCGGCGGCGCGCTCGCGTAACGGCGAAGTAAGAGCCTGTAACCAGAAAAGCGGTGGCGCTCGGCATGCGCGGCTGCGCAGCGCGCCGGTTTCGGCTACTCTCTTGGCTTCGTATCCGCCTTGACCGCGCGCCAAGCCGCGCTGAACCGACATGAAAGCTCTTCTCCATGCATGTGCCGCCGCTGCCGCGGCTGGTGTACTCTGTGCCACCGTCTCCGTCGCTTACGCGCAAAATTCGCCTGGCGTGCCGGGTGGCATCCTGACCGACGAATTCCGCATTAACGAGCATCCGCAGATGCCGTTCGCCGCGTCCGCCCCGTCGGACAAGTATCAGCACGGCCGACGTTCGCAGGCGCGCAAGCGCGGCGACATGGGCGATCCGAATGGCTGCAATCTGCAGTGCCCGAAAGACGAGTAAGAATTGGCTTGGGCTTCGCTCGAGCTTCGAGGTTTGACGCAACGCCGGCCCGTGGGTCGGCGTTGTGCTTTGTGGCGAGGGCGATGGCGGCCCAGTTGCCGGCCGGAGTGGCTTCTTATGGCCTGGCGATGTGCCAGATCTCCTTGAGGCCGTCCCCCTTTGCATCGCCCGCCTGCTTGTCGGCCGCGTAGCGATACAGCGGATGGCCGTTGTACGTCCATTGTTGCTTACAGTCTGCGCTTGGGATCAGCGTCCAGTCGCCCGACGGCTTGTCGGTCGGTGCCGCCGTGGCCGCCGGCCAGTTGCTCATGCAGCCGCCGGTGTAGGCGCTGACGCCGGGCGTGGTGTCCTTGTCGAGCGTGTAGAGCGTCATGCCGTCGACGGTGACGAACGGCCGTCGAACAGTTTGGGCG
Organism: Paraburkholderia lebeckiae; assembly: GCF_050436225.1. Lineage (NCBI taxonomy): Bacteria > Pseudomonadati > Pseudomonadota > Betaproteobacteria > Burkholderiales > Burkholderiaceae > Paraburkholderia > Paraburkholderia lebeckiae. Next base: position 558,341 of record NZ_JBNDLU010000002.1, read on the forward strand.
GATCGGCGAAGGCGCCGGCGTGTAGAACGGCGAGCGCAAGCGGAGAATTGTAGCCGGCCCGCAAAGCGTCGCGGACGGTGCTGAAAATGAAAAACCCCGGCAGCGTTACGCTACCGGGGTTTTTCGGGGCCGTTCATTGCGAACGGCCTAGGTGTTTGGTGGAGGCGGCGGGAATCGAACCCGCGTCCAGAAGTCCTCTACGACCAGTTCTACATGTTTAGTTCTGTCTTTTGATTTAACCGTAGCGACGCGGACGAACACGCTGCGCTACGGCGATTCACTAAATTTTCGACCCGGACGTCGTGCCGCCGCCAAGGCTTAACTGACGTATATGACCTCTGTCGGTATTGCTACCGGTCTTGCGACACTAGCCCGTCAGTGAACTAGGCAGAGGACGGCGGCCCTTAGGCTGCCAGTGCGAACGTATCGTCGTTTGCAGTTACGTTTTTCCCATTGATTAACGAGGTGACGGGTCCTCGACATGCCCTAGCCGCTTCGCAACCCCTGTCGAAACCAGGTCGCCCCCGCGGTTCGTTGCTCACATATGTGAGCCAAAGGAGATTTTACAATAGATCGAGAGCCGCGTCGTGCATCCTGGGTGGCCGCTGAATGGTGCAACATGGTTAACAAAAGTGCCGGACGCGCCCTTCAGCCGATCTGTCTGACTTTGTCAGCCGATGTCGCGCAGCAGGGTTTGCAACTCGGCCGTCGATGCTACGACGTGTTGCGCGTGCCACCGTGTCGGCGGAATGTCGTTGCCGCAATAGCCGTACGCCGCGGCGACGGTCTTCATGCCGGCGGCAAAACCGGCCTGCACGTCGCGCAGATCGTCGCCGATATAGACGACGCGCTCCGGCGCGATGTCCAGCTCGCGCGCCGCGTGCAGCAACGGCGCGGGGTGCGGCTTCGAATGCGGGGTCGTATCGCCGCTCACCACGCAGCCGGCGCGCTCCTCGAGCCCGAGTTGCGCGACGAGCGGCTCGGTGAGCCGCGCGACCTTGTTCGTGACGATGCCCCAGCGCACGCCGCGCGCGTCGAGTTCGTCGAGCACTTCCGCGATACCCGGAAAGAGCGTTGTCTCGATGCACAGATCTGCTTCGTAGTTCGCGAGAAACTCCTCGCGCATCGATGCGAATTCGTGATGATCGGGCCCGATGCCGAACGCGCCGCAGATCAGTCCGCGCGCTCCGGCTGAAGCCAGCGGGCGCAGCTTCTCGAGCGGCACCATCTCCAGTCCCCGGTCGTGGCGCATCTTGTTGGCGGCGGCCGCGAGGTCGGGCGCCGTGTCGGCAAGTGTGCCGTCGAGGTCGAATAGCACGGCGAGGCAAAAGCCGAGCGTGTCGTCGTTGTCTTCGCGTTGCGGCAGGGGAGTCGGGTCGCTCATTGTTCGTTTCGGATAAGGCGGATCGGGGCGGTTCGGGCAATTCAGGCGTCGCGGCGACAGGCGAGCATATAGTTGACGCTCGTGTCGGACGACAGCGCGAAATGCTTGCTGAGCGGGTTGTACACGATGCCCTTGATGTCGGCCGTGCGCAACTCGGCGGCGCGCACGAAGCCGGCGAGCTCCGACGGGCGGATGAAGCGCGCGTAGTCGTGCGTGCCCTTCGGCAGCATTCGCGCGATGTATTCGGCGCCGATCACCGCGAACAGATACGACTTGACATTGCGGTTCAGCGTGGAGAAAAACACCCAGCCGCCCGGTTTCACGAGATTCTTGCAGGCCTCGACGATCTCGGCCGGCCTGGGCACGTGCTCGAGCATTTCCATGCAGGTGACCACGTCATAGGTGCCCGGTTCGCGTGCGGCCAGCGCCTCAGCCGCGATTTCTTCGTAATCGACGGTTACACCGCTTTCAAGACTGTGAAGGTCGGCGACACCGAGCGCCTGCGTCGACAGATCGATACCCTTCACATGAGCGCCCAAACCTGCCATCGATTCCGACAGGATGCCGCCGCCGCAGCCGATATCGAGCACCTTTTTGCCGGCGAGATGGGCGTGGGCGTCGATCCAGCTTAGACGAATCGGATTCAGTTCGTGCAGCGGCTTGAATTCGGCGTTCGGGTCCCACCAACGATGCGCGAGGTCGCTGAATTTCTGTAGTTCGTGGGGATCGGCGTTGGTCATGGTGAAGGCTGCCTCGATGAAAGCGGTGAGCGGACGCTCGAGGATAAACCCTGAGTATATAGGGCGAGAGAAAGAGCGGCAAAAGCGCGTCGTTAGCGGGTGCCGATGCGAGCTGCGAGCCGCTAGTAGCGGCGCGGGACGCTCCTGCGTCGCGCATCACGCCCCGTCGCGGCATCCGCGCATAAAAAAAGCCCCGCCGAAGCGGGGCTCTCGATACTGCGGTAATTTTCCAGCTTACTGCTTCGGCGTACCGACAACTTCGACTTCCACGCGGCGGTCCGGTGCGAGGCAGGCGATGAGTTGCTTGCGGTTCTTCTGATTGCAACCGGTGGTAACCGGGTTGCGCGGACCCTTGCCTTCCGTGTAGATACGGTTGGCTTCGACGCCCTTGCTGACCAGGAAGGCCTTCACAGCTTGAGCACGACGCAGCGACAGACGGTCGTTGTAGGCGACGGAACCGATACGGTCGGTGTGGCCCGTAGCAACGACGACTTCGAGGTTGATGCCCTGGATCTTCGATGCCAGTTCGCTCAGACGTTCCTTGCCGGCCGGCTTCAGGATTGCCTTGTCGAAGTCGAACAGCGCATCAGCTTGATACGTAATCTTTTCACTGGAGATAGCCGGAGCCGGAGCGACCGGTGCCGGCGGGGTCGGTGCCTGAGCAACCAGAGCGCCGTCGCACTTGGCGTTAGCCGTTGCGGGCGTCCAGAATGCATCGCGCCAGCAAAGCTCGTTCGTGCCATTCATCCACACGTATTCGCCAGTACCATTCACCCAGTTGTCGTTGGTAGCTTGTCGCGATGCCGGCACCGACTGCGCCATGGCGGATGCAGCCATAACTGCGGTAGCTGCAATGAACGCGAGCTTTGAAAGTTTATTCATATTTCTCCTCTCGAAATTGAGATTACCGCAGGTTTACTGCGAGCCTGTTGACGAAGACCAGTCATACATTGCTCGAAGTATAACATTGGTGAGGAACAAAAACCGTCTGTGTAGACTTCGAGCAGCGTCTCGACTCTTTGTGCGTTGGCATTTTGCCATATCGTTCCCTTCCGACGAAAAAAAAATCCGTCCCCGATCAAATCCCCCTCCAATTGTGGTGCATGCGCAACAAACGTTTTCGTCTGAGTGGTCCGCCGGCTCGGGCTGAGCGGCGAATCGGTCGCCTGCAGGAATCGAGCCTGACGAGACCGAAATTGTGCGATCGGCGAAGTGTTGGCGGGTGCCCCTCTAATATGTATACGTACCTTCGTCGGGCGTGGATTCGTGGCATGTTAGAATCGCGTGATGCGTTGCGCCTGCAATGCTTACGCGAAGAAGCGGCGAAACCGCGCCTTCGCACGTAAAAGATACGGATAATGGATCAATTCGCCAAAGAGACTCTGCCAATCTCCCTTGAGGAGGAAATGCGCCGTTCGTATCTCGATTACGCGATGAGCGTGATCGTAGGGCGAGCGCTTCCCGATGTCCGCGATGGCCTGAAGCCGGTGCACCGGCGCGTGCTGTACGCGATGCACGAGCTGAACAACGACTGGAACCGCGCCTACAAGAAGTCGGCGCGTATCGTCGGCGACGTCATCGGTAAATACCATCCGCACGGCGACACCGCTGTCTACGACACGATCGTACGGATGGCGCAGGACTTCTCGCTGCGCTACATGCTCGTCGACGGCCAGGGGAACTTCGGTTCCGTCGACGGCGACAACGCCGCGGCGATGCGTTACACCGAAATCCGCATGGCGAAGATCGGTCACGAGCTGCTGGCCGACATCGACAAGGAAACGGTCGACTTCGCGCCGAACTACGACGGCAGCGAGAACGAGCCGGCCATCCTGCCCGCGCGCATCCCTAATCTGCTGATCAATGGTTCGTCCGGCATCGCGGTCGGCATGGCGACCAATATCCCGCCGCACAACCTCAATGAAGTCGTCGACGCGTGTCAGCATCTGCTGAAGAACCCGGAAGCGACGATCGACGAGCTGATCGAGATCATCCCCGCGCCCGACTTCCCGACCGCCGGCATCATCTACGGCGTGGCCGGCGTGCGCGACGGCTATCGCACCGGTCGCGGCCGCGTCGTGATGCGCGCGCTGACACACTTCGAGGAAATCGACCGTGGCCAGCGCATGGCGATCATTGTCGACGAACTGCCATATCAGGTGAACAAGCGCTCGCTGCTCGAGCGCATCGCCGAGCTCGTCAATGAGAAGAAGCTCGAAGGCATTTCCGACATCCGCGACGAATCCGACAAGAGCGGCATGCGTGTCGTGATCGAACTGAAGCGCGGCGAAGTGCCCGAGGTCGTGCTGAACAATCTGTACAAGGCGACCCAGCTTCAGGACACGTTCGGTATGAACATGGTCGCGCTCGTCGACGGCCAGCCGAAGCTCCTGAATCTGAAGGAAATGCTGACGTGCTTCCTGTCGCATCGCCGGGAAGTGCTGACGCGGCGCACCGTCTATGAACTGCGCAAGGCGCGCGAACGTGGTCACGTGCTCGAAGGTCTCGCGGTTGCGCTCGCGAACATCGACGAATTCATCGCGCTCATCAAGGCCGCGCCGACACCGCCTATCGCCAAGCAGGAGCTGATGTCGCGCGCGTGGGATTCGTCGCTCGTGCGCGAAATGCTGTCGCGCGCCGAGTCGGAAAACGCGTCGGCGGGCGGTCGCGAAGCTTATCGTCCGGAGGGACTTAACCCGTCGTTCGGCATGCAGACCGACGGCCTCTACCGTCTGTCCGATACGCAGGCGCAGGAAATCCTGCAGATGCGCCTGCAGCGACTGACCGGTCTCGAGCAAGACAAGATCATCGGCGAATACCGCGACGTGATGGCACAGATCGCTGACCTGCTGGACATTCTGGCTCGCCCGGAACGCATTTCGGCGATCATCGTCGACGAACTCACGTCCATCAAGGCCGAATTCGGCGATGCGCGTCGCTCGAAGATCGAGTTGAACGCGACCGAGCTGAACACCGAAGACCTGATCACGCCGCAGGAAATGGTCGTGACCATGTCGCACGCGGGCTACGTGAAATCGCAACCGTTGTCCGAATATCGAGCCCAGAAACGCGGTGGTCGTGGCAAGCAGGCCACTTCCATGAAGGAAGACGACTGGATCGACACGCTGTTCATTGCCAATACGCACGACCACATCCTGTGCTTCTCAAACCGCGGCCGCGTGTACTGGGTCAAGGTCTACGAAGTGCCGCAGGGTTCGCGCAATTCGCGCGGCCGGCCGATCGTCAATATGTTCCCGCTGCTAGAAGGCGAAAAGATCACGGTCGTGCTGCCGGTCAAGGAGTTCTCGGCCGACAAGTTCGTGTTCATGGCGACCGCGTTGGGAACGGTAAAAAAGACGCCGCTGGAAGCATTTAGCCGGCCGCTGCGCAAGGGTATTATTGCGGTCGGTCTCGATGAGGGCGATTACCTGATCGGCGCCGCGATCACCGACGGCCAGCACGACGTGATGCTGTTCTCGGATTCGGGCAAGGCAGTGCGCTTCGACGAAAACGACGTGCGTCCGATGGGCCGCGAGGCGCGCGGCGTGCGCGGTATGCAGCTCGAGGACGGCCAGAACGTGATCGCGTTGCTGGTGGCCGGCGACGAGCAGCAGTCGGTGCTCACCGCAACCGAGAACGGCTACGGCAAGCGCACCCCAATCACCGAGTACACGCGTCACGGCCGCGGCACGAAGGGCATGATCGCAATCCAGACGTCGGAGCGTAACGGCAAGGTCGTTGCCGCGACGCTCGTGGACCCGGAAGCGCAGATCATGCTGATTACCACGACGGGCGTGCTGATTCGCACGCGCGTGTCGGAAATTCGCGAAATGGGACGCGCAACGCAAGGTGTTACACTCATCAGCCTTGACGAAGGGACCAAGCTGTCCGGTCTGCAACAGGTAGCTGAGGCCGAGGTCGAGTCGGAAAGCGATTCCGACGGCTCCACTGAAGGTGATAACGGCGGTGAGAGCGGCGGCGCGGCTTGATCCGTGCCAGCGGCTTTCAGTCTGAGTTAATACGTTGAAGCTACGCTGCGGGTCACCGCGTACCGGGCCGGTACGCCTTCCCGTGTGGCGTGCAGTTCAAGTTAATTTCTCTTAGGGAGTAATGATGCAAAAACGATTCAAACAACTGATGTTGCTGGCTGCCATCGTGCCGACCTTCGCCATGGCTCAAGCGCTGCAGAACCAGGCGCCTGCAGCGCCGGCTGCCGCAGCAGCACCGGTTGATCCGGCCAAGCAAGCTGCCATCAAGGAGCTGCTCGACGCCATCGATGCGCAGAAGCTGGTTGGCGCAATCGGCAACAGCGCGCAGATGCAGGCCAAGCAGCTCGTTCCGGCAATCCTGTCGGACGCGCTGACCGAGAACAAGACGATGACGGACAAGCAGAAGCAAGCCGCCGTGCCGACGCTGCAAAAGAACGCGGTGCCGAAGCTGGTGGACAGCGCGGGCCAGGTGTTCGCGACCGACTCTTTCCGTCAGGACGCGATGCAAGCTCAGTATGACGCGTACGCGAAGTACTACAGCACGTCGGAAATCAAGGATCTGACCACGTTCTACAAGAGCCCGACCGGTCGCAAGTTCATCCAGGTGCAAGACCAGGTTGGCCGCGACGTCGTGAATGGTCTGATGCAGAAGTACATGCCGGAATCGATCAAGGCAACGCGTGACCAGGCCGACAAGGAAGTCGCATCGGTCAAGCCGGCTGCCAAGTAATTCCGCTCGCAGGCTGCGCTGATCAGCGGGCCTGTCGTCGCACCCGTTGGGCCACCTGGCGTGGCGGGTTGGCGGCGACAATGCGATAATGGCCGTTTGCGCACTGGCGCAGACGGCCATTTTCTTTTTCGGCGAGCCATTTCGCAGTTCTTTTCGCCGATTCCCGCGCGACTTCGTTATTTCGCGCCCGCTTCCAGGACCTCACATGCGCGTCTTCAATTTCTCCGCCGGCCCGGCGGCCATGCCCGAAGAAGTGCTGCGCCAGGCAGCCGACGAGATGCTGAATTGGCAAGGCAGTGGTATGAGCGTGATGGAAATGAGCCATCGCGGCAAGGAATTCATGTTGATCCACGAGGAAGCGCTGACCGATCTGCGCGAGTTGCTGCAGGTTCCGGCAAGCCACCGCATCCTGTTTCTGCAGGGCGGCGGACTCGGCGAAAACGCGATCGTGCCGATGAACCTGCTCGGCTCGAAACCGCGCGCCGATTTCGTCATCACCGGCTCGTGGTCGGAGAAATCGTTCAAGGAAGCGCGGAAATACGGCAGCGTGCATCTCGCCGCGACCGGCAAGACAGGCGAGGGCTTCACTCGCGCGCCGGTGCACTCGGAATGGCAGCTGTCGGATGATCCGGCTTACGTGCACTTGTGCACCAACGAGACCATTCACGGCGTCGAAACCTTCGAGATTCCCGACCTCGGCGATATTCCGCTCGTCGCCGACGCGTCGTCGCATATCCTGTCGCGCCCGATGGACATCGCCAAATACGGCGTGCTATTCGGCGGTGCGCAGAAGAACATCGGCATGGCCGGCGTGACGGTCGTGATCGTGCGTGAGGACATGCTCGATCGCGCGATGCCGATCTGCCCGTCGGCGTTCGAATGGAAGACCGTCGCCGAGAACAATTCGATGTACAACACGCCGCCCACCTACGCGATCTATATCGCCGGGCTCGTGTTCAAGTGGTTGAAGAAGCAGGGCGGCCTCATAGGGATGGAGGCACGCAACCTCGAAAAATCGAAGCTGCTGTACGACACGATCGACTCGAGCAGCTTCTATCTGAACAAGGTCGAGCGTGGGTCGCGCTCCCGGATGAACGTACCGTTCTTCCTCGCCGACGAGTCGCGCAACGAAGATTTCCTGTCCGGCGCGAAAGCGCGGAGATTGGTGCAGCTAAAGGGCCACAAGTCCGTCGGCGGCATGCGGGCGTCGATTTATAACGCCGTCCCGCTCGAAGGCGTCAAAGCGCTTGTCGAATACATGAAGGAATTCGAACAGCGCAGTGCCTGAGTCACACTGACCGGCAGGCGTGCGCATCTTTTCCAGCAGTTACCCGGCAGAGCCGTTTTACGCATGGACGACGAACTCAATACACGACTCAAACCTCTGCGCGATCGCATCGACGCGCTCGACGCGCAGCTGATCGCGCTCCTGAACCAGCGTGCGTCGGTCGCGCTCGAAGTGGGCGAGGTCAAGAAGCATTTCAACGCGCCGGTGTTCCGGCCCGAGCGCGAGATGCAGGTGATCGCGCGCCTGCAGGAGATGAGCGCGGGGCCGCTTGCGGACGAACACATCAGCGCGATCTGGCGCGAGATCATGGCTGCGAGCCGCGCGCTGGAAAAAACCATCAAGGCCGCGTACCTCGGGCCGGTCGGCACCTATAGCGAACAGGCGATGCACGAGTACTTCGGTCAGTCGATCGAAGGGCTGCCGTGCCCGTCGATCGACGAAGTGTTCCGCTCGGTCGAGGCGGGCGCCGCCGACTACGGCGTCGTGCCGGTCGAGAATTCGACCGAAGGTGCAGTGTCGCGCACGCTGGATCTGCTGCTGCAAACGCAACTGACCATCGGCGGCGAACTCGCATTGCCGATTCATCACAACCTGCTCACGCAAAACGGGCTCGCCGGCGTCACGCGCGTGTGCGCGCACGCCCAGGCGCTCGCGCAGTGCCAGCGCTGGCTGTCGACCAACGCGCCGCATCTCGAGCGCCAGGCGGTATCGAGCAACGCGGAAGCCGCACGGATGGCAGCCGAAGATCCGACCGTCGCGGCCATCGCCGGCGATCGCGCCGCGATCCACTACGGTCTGCAGGTCACCAACGCGCTGATCCAGGACGATCCGCACAACCGCACGCGCTTCGTGATGATCGGCAAGCAGCCGACCGGTCCGAGCGGCTACGACCAGACCTCGCTGATTGTGTCCGTCGTGAACGAACCGGGCGCGATGGTCAAGCTGCTCGAGCCGCTGGCGCGCCACGGCGTGTCGATGACGCGTTTCGAATCGCGCCCGGCGCGCGTCGGCACGTGGGAGTACTACTTCTATATCGACGTCGAAGGCCATCGCGACGACCCGGCCGTGGCCGCCGCGCTCGCCGGGCTCGGCGAGAAGGCCGCGTTCCTGAAAATACTCGGCTCGTATCCGCGCGCCCGGTAAGGGCTGGCAGCGCAGTCCGGGCGGCACCAAGTGCGCTGCCCGAACGCATATTTCACTATCCATCGTCGTTCGGAGATTTTCATGACAGCGTCTTTCGGCCCTTCCTATGTACGTGCGATCGCGCCGTACATCGCCGGCAAGCCGATTTCGGAAGTGGCCCGCGAGTTTGGTCTCGACGAGGCGAGCATCGTGAAGCTGGCATCGAACGAGAATCCGCTCGGCATGCCGGAATCCGCTCAACGCGCGATGGCGCAGGCGATCGCCGACCTCGGCCGCTATCCGGACTCGAACGGTTTCGAACTGAAGGCGGCACTCGCCGCGCGCTACGGCGTGCCGGCCGAGTGGATCACGCTCGGCAACGGCAGCAATGACATCCTCGAACTCGCCGCGCACGCGTTCGTCGAGAAGGGCCAGGCGGTAGTGTTTTCGCAGTATTCGTTCGCGGTCTATGCGCTCGCAACGCAAGGCGTCGGCGCGCGCGCGATCGTCGTGCCGGCCGTGCACTATGGTCACGACCTCGACGCGATGCTTGCCGCGATCGACGACGACACGCGTCTCGTGTTCGTCGCCAATCCGAACAATCCGACCGGTACGTTCGTCGACGGTCCGACGCTCGATGCGTTTCTCGGCAAAGTGCCGCGCCATGTGGTCGTCGTGCTCGACGAGGCGTACACAGAGTATCTGTCGGCGGACAAGCGCTATGACTCGATCGACTGGGTGCGCCGCTATCCGAACCTGCTGGTGTCGCGCACTTTCTCGAAGGCGTTCGGCCTGGCGGGCCTGCGTATCGGCTTCGCGATCGCGCAGCCCGGGTTGACCGATCTGCTGAATCGACTGCGTCAGCCGTTTAACGTCAATACACTCGCGCAGGCCGCGGCGATTGCGGCACTGAACGACAGCGCATTTCTGGAAAAGAGCGCGGCGCTGAACGCGCAGGGCTATAAGCTTTTGACCGGGGCGTTCGACAAGCTCGGTCTCGAATACGTGCCGTCCGAAGGTAACTTCGTGCTCGTGCGCGTCGGCGGTGACGACGAAGCCGGCGCCCGGGTGAATCTCGCGCTGCTGAAACAGGCTGTGATCGTGCGACCGGTGGGCAACTACGGTTTGCCGCAGTGGCTACGCATCACGATCGGCCTGCCGGAGGAAAACGAAGCGTTCCTCGCGGCGCTCGAAAAGACGCTTGCCGAGCCTGCCGCTGCGTAAGCATTGCTCCTTGATCCCGCGCGTCGGCCGGCAGGAGCGGCGCGCTTATTGTCCGTATTGTGTGAGCGACGTGGCCGCGTTTTCTTTTAACAAGCTGGTGATTTTCGGTGTCGGCCTGATTGGCGGATCGCTCGCGCGCGCGTTGCGTGAACGCGGCGAGGCCGGCGGGGCACGCACGGTGGTTGGGGTGGGACGGACGTCCGCGTCGAGCGAGCGCGCTTTGGCGCTCGGGGTGATCGACGGCGCTGCGGCGCTCACCGACGACGCCGCGCTGCGCGACGCGCTCGCGGGCGCGGACTTCGTGCTGCTCGCGGCGCCGGTCGCGCAGACGCAGCCGCTGCTCGAACGCATCGCGCTGCATCTCGACGCCAACACGATCGTCACCGATGCGGGCAGCACCAAGTCCGACGTGGTCGCCGCCGCGCGCGCGGCGCTCGGTGCACGGATCGGCCAGTTCGTGCCGGGCCATCCGATCGCCGGCCGCGAGTCGAGCGGCGTCGACGCCGCGTTGCCCGATCTCTACGTGAACCGCAACGTCGTGCTGTGCCCGCTGCCGGAGAACGCGCCGGAAGCGGTCGAGCGCGTCGCGGCGATGTGGCGCGCCACCGGCGCCTTGGTGCGGGACATGACGCCGCAGCAGCACGATCGCGTGTTCGCGTCGGTCAGTCATCTACCGCACGTGCTGTCGTTCGCGCTCGTCGAACAGATCCTCAATTCGCCCGACGCCGCTTTGAAGTTGTCGTTCGCGGCGGGCGGATTCCGCGACTTCACGCGCATCGCCGCGTCGAGTCCGGAGATGTGGCGCGACGTCTGCCTCGCCAATCGAGCGGCGCTGCTCGACGAGCTCGACGCGTATACCGCGGTGCTCGCGCGCCTGCGCACGGCGATCGAGGCCGGCGACGGCGCCGCGCTCGAAGCGGTGTTCGCGCGCTCGCGCGTCGCGCGCAGTCAGTGGCAGGAGCAGCGCGCGGCTGGCGTGGCCGCCAGCGACGCGTCCAAATAACCGGAAACTGGACACATCATGGAATTCCTCGATCTCGGACCTTTTTCCCGTGCGTCCGGCACGGTTCGTCTGCCCGGCTCGAAGAGCATCTCGAACCGCGTGCTGCTGCTCGCCGCGCTCGCCGAAGGCGAGACGACGATCACGAACCTGCTCGATTCCGATGACACCCGCGTGATGCTCGCCGCGCTCGAAAAGCTTGGCGTACGTCTGAAGCGCGACGGGGACACCTGCGTCGTGACCGGCACGCGCGGCGCGTTCACCGCGCGCACGGCCGACCTGTTCCTCGGCAACGCGGGTACGGCGGTGCGTCCGCTGACCGCGGCCCTCTCCGTGAACGGTGGCGACTACCGGATCCACGGCGTGCCGCGCATGCACGAGCGGCCGATCGGCGATCTCGTCGACGGCCTGCGCCAGATCGGCGCGAAGATCGACTACGAACAGAACGAAGGCTATCCGCCGCTACGCATCCGTCCCGCCCAGATCACGGCCGACGCGCCGATCCGCGTGCGCGGCGACGTGTCGAGCCAGTTCCTGACCTCGCTGCTGCTGACGCTGCCGCTCTTGCGCACCGCGAGCGGCGTCACCACCGTGCAGGTCGACGGCGAGCTGATCTCGAAGCCGTACATCGAGATCACGATCAAGCTGATGGCGCGCTTCGGCATCGACGTCGAGCGTCATGGCTGGCACCGGTTCGTGGTGCCAGCGGGGCAACGTTATCAGTCGCCAGGCACGATCATGGTGGAAGGGGATGCGTCGTCGGCGTCGTATTTCCTCGCCGCGGGAGCGCTCGGCGGCGGCCCGCTGAGAGTGGAAGGGGTGGGCCGCGCGAGCATCCAGGGCGACGTCGGCTTTGCCGATGCTCTGATCAAGATGGGCGCGAACCTGCAGATGGGCGAAGACTGGATCGAAGTGCGCGGCGTCGGCAACGATCATGGCAAGCTCGATCCAATCGACATGGACTTCAACCTGATCCCCGACGCGGCGATGACGATCGCGGTCGCCGCGCTGTTCGCGGACGGCACGACCACGCTGCGCAACATCGCGAGCTGGCGCGTCAAGGAAACCGACCGCATTGCCGCGATGGCGACCGAGCTGCGCAAGGTCGGCGCGAAGGTGCAGGAGGGCGAGGATTTCCTCGTCGTCACGCCACCCGAAAAGCTGATTCCGAATGCCGCGATCGACACCTACGACGACCACCGTATGGCGATGTGCTTCTCGCTCGTGAGCTTGGGCGGTGTGCCGATCCGCATCAACGACCCGAGGTGCGTCGGCAAGACGTTCCCCGATTATTTCGAGCGCTTCACGGCGCTCGCGCAACCCTGATGCAACCCAGATTCGCGCGCGAATTGCCCGATGTGCGACATTTTTAGATGAAATCGATCCGTCCCTTTCACCAGACGCCCGTCATTACGATCGACGGCCCCAGCGCCTCCGGCAAAGGCACTGTGGCCGCGATGGTGGCCGCCAATCTCGGCTTTCACCTGCTCGACAGCGGCGCGCTCTACCGGCTCGCGGCACTCGCGAGCCTGCGCTACGAGATCGCGGCAGACGACGTCGACGCACTTGTCAAACTGATCGACGACCTTCATATCACGTTTCGCGAGGGGCTCGCGCAGCTCGACGGCGTCGATGTATCGACCGAAATTCGTGCCGAGGAAGTGGGTAGCCGCGCCTCGGCGATCGCCGTGCACGCGCCCGTGCGAACCGCGCTGGTGGCGCGTCAGCGGGCGTTTCGCAAGGAGCCGGGGCTCGTCGCCGACGGGCGTGACATGGGCACCGTGATCTTTCAGGATGCCGTGCTGAAGGTGTTCATGACGGCGAGCGTCGAGGCCCGCGCGACGCGCCGGCATAAGCAATTGATCCAAAAAGGATTTTCTGCTAATATAGATGACTTGCTCCGGGATTTGCGTGAGCGCGACGAGCGTGACAGTCAGCGCGCGGCCGCGCCGCTCAAGCCGGCGGCGGATGCAAAGCTGCTTGATACCTCCGCATTGTCGGTCGACCAGGCGGTCGAGCAGGTGGTGCAATGGTACGAAGCGCTGGTCCCGCATGCGTAACTGAAACGGTCACGCGGTAGTGGCCACACAGCGGCAGTCCTGTTGTTGGTAGGTGCTTCGCGATGGTCGCGAAGCGTTGTTTTTTTAACCCTTTAACCCCGCGTGGCGTTCGCGTATTTGCCGCAGTTGCTGACCAGTCCGGTGAGCCAGGCGTTCCGAAGACCATGCAAACTCTGATTTTTATGTCCGACCTGCAAACCTCTACCCCGAATACCGAATCTTTTGCGGCTCTGTTCGAAGAGTCGCTGACCAAGCAGGACATGCGCGCTGGCGAAGTGATCTCCGCGGAAGTCGTGCGTGTCGACCACAACTTCGTGGTCGTGAACGCTGGTCTGAAGTCCGAAGCCTACATCCCGCTCGAAGAGTTCCTGAACGACGCGGGCGAGGTAGAAGTGCAGGCGGGCGACTTCGTTTCCGTCGCGATCGACGCGCTGGAAAACGGCTATGGCGACACCATCCTGTCGCGTGACAAGGCGAAGCGTCTGGCTTCGTGGCTGTCGCTGGAAAAGGCGCTGGACAACAACGAACTCGTAACCGGCACGATCACGGGCAAGGTCAAGGGCGGTATGACCGTGATGGTCAACGGCATCCGCGCGTTCCTGCCGGGTTCGCTGGTTGATACGCGTCCGGTCAAGGACACCACCCCGTACGAAGGCAAGACGCTCGAATTCCGCGTCATCAAGCTCGACCGCAAGCGTAACAACGTCGTGCTGTCGCGCCGCGCTGTCATCGAGGCAACGCAAGGCGAAGAGCGCGCGAAGCTGCTCGAAACGCTGAAGGAAGGCGCGATCGTCGAAGGCGTGGTCAAGAACATCACCGACTACGGCGCGTTCGTGGACCTCGGCGGTATCGACGGCCTGCTGCACATCACCGACATTGCATGGCGTCGTGTGCGTCACCCGAGCGAAGTTCTGTCGGTTGGCCAGGAAGTCACCGCGAAGATCCTCAAGTTCGACCAGGAAAAGAACCGCGTTTCGCTTGGTATCAAGCAACTGGGCGACGATCCGTGGGAAGGCATCTCGCGCCGTTACCCGTCGGGCACGCGTCTGTTCGGTAAGGTCACCAACATCACCGACTACGGCGCATTCGTCGAAGTGGAATCGGGCATCGAAGGCCTCGTCCACGTGTCGGAAATGGACTGGACCAACAAGAACGTTGCTCCGTCGAAGGTTGTCCAATTGGGCGACGAAGTCGAAGTCATGGTTCTCGAAATCGACGAAGACCGCCGTCGTATCAGCCTCGGCATGAAGCAGTGCAAGCCGAACCCGTGGGACGACTTCAGCCGCAACTTCAAGAAGGGCGACAAGATCAGCGGCGCCATCAAGTCGATCACCGACTTCGGCGTGTTCATCGGTCTGCCGGGCGGCATCGACGGTCTGGTTCACCTGTCGGATCTGTCGTGGAGCGAAACCGGCGAGGAAGCCGTTCGCAAGTACAAGAAGGGCGACGAAGTGGAAGCGATCGTTCTCGGCATCGACGTCGAGAAGGAACGTATTTCGCTGGGTATCAAGCAGCTTGAAGGCGACCCGTTCAGCAACTACGTTGCAATGAACGACAAGGGTTCGGTCGTCGACGGTACGGTCAAGTCGGTGGACGCGAAGGGTGCTGTGGTCCAGCTGTCGGGTGAAGTCGAAGGCTACCTGCGTGCTTCGGAAATCGCCCAGGACCGCGTGGAAGACGCTCGCAACGTGCTGAAGGAAGGTGACAAGGTCAACGCGATGATCATCAACATCGATCGCAAGTCGCGTGGAATCAACCTGTCGATCAAGGCGAAGGATTCGGCTGAGCAGCAGGAAGCCATCCGCGGTCTCGCTGCTTCGGATTCGAGCGCGGCCGCTACCGGCACGACGAACCTGGGCGCGCTGCTGAAGGCCAAGCTCGACGGCCAGAACCAGTAAGCCTGAGAGGTCTGCTGCAGTATGACCAAATCGGAATTGGTCGCCCAGCTGGCTACGCGATTTCCGCAACTTGTTCTCAAAGATGCGGATTTCGCGGTGAAGACGATGCTCGATGCGATGTCGGAGGCGCTTGCCAAAGGTCATCGCATCGAAATTCGTGGCTTCGGCAGCTTCGGCCTCAACCGCCGTCCCTCCCGCGTCGGACGCAATCCGAAGTCGGGCGAGAAGGTGCTGGTACCCGAGAAGTACGTACCGCACTTCAAGCCGGGCAAGGAATTGCGTGAGCGGGTGGATCGTCGCGCGGGCGAGCCGCTGAAGGCCGAGGAGCCGGATGACGACCTTTAATGGCTCCGCTGTGCGTCTTGCAGCGTGGCATAGCCAGCGTCAGCGGCCAAAGCCAGTCGGCAAAAGACCAGGAAAAGCGCCTTCGGGCGCTTTTTTTTCGTCCATCGTTTGAGAAGAGGGCGCCTTCCGGTGCGGTCTTTGCATTTCGCGAATCACCCGTAAGTGCGCCATCCCGCCACTTGCTGCCCAGCCCCGAGGTCATCCATTACAATACGGGTCACTTCGGCGCGGGCAACACCGTGGCGCGACGCGTCATCGAGCCGGCGTCACCCCGCAACTGCCGTCAAGAGATCTATTCATGAAATTTATCGTCTGGCTGATCCGCGTGCTGGTGTTCGTGCTGCTGCTGGTGCTGGCGCTCTCCAACACGCAACCCGCTACGCTGAATTTCCTCGCCGGCTACGTCTGGTCGGCGCCTCTGATTTTGATCGGCCTCGCGTTTTTCGTGATCGGCTTGCTCGCGGGGCTCGTGTCGGCGATGCCGGCCGTCGTACGTCTGCGCATGGAGAATGGCCGGCTCAGGCGCGAGTTGCGCGTGGCGCGCGAAACTCCGGCCGTCGTCGAGCAGCCGCCGATGCCACCGCTGATCTGAACTCCGTTGCGCCGCGCGCTCTGAGTGCGGCTTTTCGTTTTCGCTTTCCCGCACATTTGCATTAATCGCATGGATCTAGACTTCTGGTGGCTGCTGGTCATACCCGTCGCATTCGCGTTCGGCTGGATGGCGGCGCGCTACGACCTCAAGACGCTGCTGTCCGAAAGCGCGAACCTGCCGCGGTCCTATTTTCGCGGCCTGAACTTCCTGCTGAACGAGCAGCCCGACCAGGCGATCGACGCATTCATCGAGGTCGTCAAGCTCGACCCTGAAACGGTCGAATTGCATTTCGCGCTCGGCAATCTGTTCCGCCGGCGCGGCGAAACGGATCGAGCGATCCGCGTGCATCAAAATCTGCTGAGCCGCGCGGACCTGCCGGTCAGCGAGCGCGATCACGCGCTGTACGAACTCGGCCAGGACTTCCTGAAAGCGGGCCTGCTCGACCGTGCCGAGGAAACCTTCCGCTCGCTGCAGGCGGGCGATTACGCACTGGGCGCGCAACGCGCGCTGTTGACGATCTACGAGATCGAGAAGGACTGGGTCAAGTCGATCGATACCGCGCGTCACCTCGAAACGATGGGCGCGCCGTCGCTCGACAAGGAAATCGCGCAGTTCCATTGCGAACTTGCTCAGGAAGCGCTGCAGCAGAAGAAACCGGACGAAGCGCGCCATCAGCTCCGTCTCGCGCTGAAGGCGAACCCGACCAACGTGCGCGCGACGATCCTGTTCGGCGACGTCGACGCGGTCGGCGGCGCGTCCGAAGCGGCGATCGGTCAATGGCGCCGCGTCGAGGAGCAGAACCCCGCGTATCTGCCGCTCGTCGCCGAGAAAATCATGAAGGAGTATGAAGCGCTCGGCCGCGCGCAGGAGGGCGCCGATCTGTTGACCACGTGGGTCGACCGTCATCCGAACAACGATCTGCTCGACGTCGCGTATCAGCACGTCGCGTCGCTGCGCGGCGCCGATGCCGCGCATGCGCTCGCGCGCACGCAGATGCAGAAGTCGCCGAATCTGGCCGGCATGACGCGTCTGCTCGAAGCGCAGCAGGCCGTCGCCGAAGAGCCGAGGCGCAGCGAGCTCGAACTGATGCGCACACTGATCCGCCAGCGCACCAAGAATCTGCCACGCTATACGTGCCAGAATTGTGGTTTCCGGGCGCGGCTTTTCTACTGGCAGTGCCCGGGATGCAGCGGTTGGGAAACCTATGCGCCGCGCCGCATCGAGCCGATTACCGCGTCGAGTTGACGCCGCACGGGCGGCTTTGGCCGCGTCGGCGTTCATTGCCCCGCAACCGCTCCGCGAATTTCGCAACGAGTTTATCGCCGGCCTCATGAGCGGCATTCATCACCGGAACCTTCCACCGGAAAGCGTATGAAAATCACCATTATCGGCACCGGCTATGTGGGCCTTGTCACCGGCGCATGTCTCGCCGAAATCGGCAATGACGTCTTCTGTCTCGACGTCGATCAGCGCAAGATCGACATCCTCAACAAAGGCGGCGTGCCGATTCACGAACCGGGCTTGCAGGAGATGATCGCCCGCACGCGCGCGGCTGGCCGCATCACGTTCTCGACCGATGTCGCCGCGAGCGTCGCGCACGGTGACGTGCAGTTCATCGCGGTCGGCACACCGCCCGACGAAGACGGCTCCGCCGATCTGCAATATGTGCTCGAGGCCGCGCGCAACATCGGCCGCACGATGAATGGTTTCAAGGTGATCGTCGACAAATCGACCGTGCCGGTCGGCACCGCGCAGCGCGTGCGCGCGGTGGTCAATGAAGAGCTCGCGAAACGCGGGCTCGCCGGCAGCGCGCAGCATCGCTTCTCGGTCGTGTCGAATCCCGAGTTCCTGAAGGAAGGTGCGGCCGTCGACGACTTCATGCGCCCCGACCGTATCGTGATCGGTATCGACGAAGACGAACCGGGCGTGCGGGCGCGCGAAATGATGAAGCGTTTGTACGCGCCGTTCAACCGCAATCACGAACGCACGTTGTACATGGACGTTCGCTCGGCCGAGTTCACCAAGTACGCGGCCAACGCGATGCTCGCGACGCGCATCTCGTTCATGAACGAGATGTCGAACCTCGCGGACAAGGTCGGCGCCGACATCGAAGCGGTGCGCCGCGGCATCGGTTCCGATCCGCGCATCGGCTATCACTTCCTGTATGCGGGCTGCGGCTATGGCGGCTCGTGCTTCCCGAAGGATGTGCAGGCGCTGATCCGCACCGCGAGCGAGAGCGGCCACAACCTGCGGATTCTCGAGGCGGTCGAGGAAGTGAACTACCAGCAGAAGGACGTGCTCGTGAACAAGATCACCGCGAAGCTCGGCGAGGATTTGAGCGGCCGCGCGTTCGCGGTGTGGGGTCTCGCGTTCAAGCCGAATACCGACGACATGCGCGAGGCGCCGAGCCGTCGCGTGATCGGCGAGTTGCTTGCGCGCGGCGCGAACGTGCGTGCGTACGATCCGGTCGCCGTGACCGAGGCGCGTCGCGTATTCGCGATGGATCTGCACGCTGCGCCGGAGCATCTGGCGCGTCTCACCTTCATGAGCACCCAGGACGAAACGCTGATCGGCGCCGACGCGCTCGTGATCGTGACCGAGTGGAAGGAGTTCAAGAGTCCTGATTTCGTGCATCTGAAATCGGTGCTGAAGACACCGCTGATTTTCGACGGCCGCAATCTGTACGAACCGGACGCGATGACCGAGCTCGGTATCGACTACCACGCCATTGGACGCCCCTATGCCCAACCCTCTGAACTTCCGGCCGATGCCTGAGGTCATGCCCGCGGCGCCCGCGTCCATGACGGCGCAGAAGCTCACGGTCGTGCCGCGCGCGCAGCTCAACGCGGCGCGCGTGCTGGTGGTCGGCGACGTGATGCTCGACCGATACTGGTTCGGCGACGTCAATCGCATTTCTCCGGAGGCGCCCGTGCCGGTCGTGCACGTGCAGCGCCAGGAAGATCGGCTGGGCGGCGCGGCGAACGTCGCGCGCAACGCGGTCGCGCTCAGCGCGCAGGCGGGTCTTCTGTGCGTGGTCGGTCATGACGAGCCCGGCGAGCGCATCGTGCAGCTGCTCGGCGAAAGCGGTGTGACGCCGCATCTGGAGCGAGATCCGGCCTTGCTGACGACGATCAAGCTGCGCGTGCTGTCGCGTCAGCAGCAATTGCTGCGCGTCGATTTCGAAAACTCGCCGGCACACGAGGTGCTGCTAGCGGGCCTCGCGCGTTTCGACGAGCTGCTGCCGTCATACGACGTGATCCTGATGTCCGACTACGCGAAGGGCGGCCTCACGCACGTCACGCAAATGATCGCGAAGGCGCACGCGGCTGGCAAACCGGTGTTGGTCGATCCGAAGGGTGACGACTGGGAGCGCTATCGCGGCGCGACGCTGATCACGCCGAATCGCGCGGAATTGCGCGAGGTCATCGGACAGTGGAAGTCCGAGGAAGATCTGATCGCGCGCGTCACGAAGCTGCGCGCCGAGCTCCAGTTCAAGGCGCTGCTGCTGACGCGCTCGGAGGAGGGCATGACGCTGTTCTCCGACGATGGCATCCTGCACGCGTCGGCCGTTGCGCGCGAAGTGTATGATGTGTCGGGCGCGGGCGACACGGTGATTGCGACACTCGCCGCGATGCTCGGCGCAGGTCTTTCGCTCGTCGACGCGGTCGGACTCGCGAATCGCGCGGCCGGCATCGTGGTCGGCAAACTGGGCACCGCCACCGTCGACTACGACGAACTCTTTTCCTGATGCAGCCCGCGGGGCGCCGTCGTCCGACGGACCAGCGGGCCCCGCGCGGCGTTGACTGAACGAAGCTCACTACCGCAGGATCACCATGACCGTCATCGTCACCGGCGCGGCCGGTTTTATCGGCAGCAATCTCGTGAAGGCGCTCAACGAGCGCGGCGAACAGCGCATCATCGCCGTCGATAACCTCACGCGCGCGGACAAGTTCAGGAATCTGGTCGACTGCGAAATCGACGACTATCTCGACAAAACCGAATTCGTCGAGCGCTTCAGGCGCGGCGACTTCGGCAAGGTGCGCGCTATCTTCCACGAAGGCGCCTGCTCGGACACGATGGAAACCGACGGCCGCTACATGATGGACAACAACTACCGCTATAGCCGCGACGTGCTGGACATCTGCCTCGCGCAGAACGTCCAGTTCCTGTACGCGTCGTCGGCGGCGACGTATGGCGGCTCGAGCCGCTTCGTCGAGGAGCGCGAGGTCGAGCAGCCGCTGAACGTGTACGGCTATTCGAAGTTCCTGTTCGATCAGGTGATTCGCCGCGTGCTGCCGACGGCGAAGAGCCAGATTGTGGGCTTCCGTTATTTCAACGTCTACGGTCCCCGCGAAACGCACAAGGCGCGCATGGCGTCGGTCGCGTTTCATAACTTCAACCAGTTCCGCGCCGAGGGCAAGGTCAAGCTGTTCGGCGAGTACAACGGCTATGCGGCCGGCGAGCAGACGCGCGATTTCATCTCGGTCGAAGACGTCGTCAAGGTCAACCTGTTCTTCTTCGATCATCCGGAGAAGTCAGGCATTTTCAATCTCGGCACCGGCCGCGCGCAGCCGTTCAACGATATCGCGAGCACTGTGGTCAACACGCTGCGCGCGCTGAACAACGAGCCGGCGCTGTCGCTTGCGGATCAGGTGCAACGCGGCCTGATCGAATACATTCCGTTCCCCGACGCGCTGCGCGGCAAGTATCAGTGCTTCACGCAGGCCGATCAGTCGAAACTGCGCACGGCCGGCTACGACGCGCCATTTCTGAGCGTGCAGGAAGGCGTCGATCGTTACGTGCGTTGGCTGTTCGGCCAGGTGTGATTCGTACGTCATCCTCTTTAAACTGGAATCTCCTGGCCGGTGATGGTCGCCGGCCAGTGGCAACAGGGAGATTCCAATATGTTTCGAAAAGTACTGGTTACCGCGGCGATGCTCGCCGCTTTCGGCCACGCGTATGCGGCGGTCGACGTCAACACGGCTAACGAAGACGCGCTGCGCGGCATTAAGGGCATCGGTCCGGCAAAAGCCAAAGCGATTGTCGAGGAACGTAATGCGCACGGCCCGTTCAAGGACGCGGCGGATCTCGGCAAGCGCGTCAAGGGCATGGGCGCGCACACCATCGAGCGCCTGCAGGCGGAGGGTCTCGCTGTCGGACCGGCTGGCGCGGCTGCTAGCACGCAGGTTGCGGCAGCTGCGGCGGGCAAGGAGCCGGCCGCTACGGCCGCGTCCGCCGCCACGCAGAAGGGCGCCGCCGCAGTGGCGGTGAAGAAGTAAGCGGCCGCGAGCCTTGCGCGTGCCATGCCGACGAGCGGCTTGCGGCGCGCAGGGTTCGCGAACGTTCCATTGCATCGATTGGTACGCACGTTTTCCCGCGGCTCGCAGCCGCGGGGTTTTTGCGTAGCATCCGCCTGCATCCATGCGGACAGAAGGGCTGCAGGGCAGCGCCGGAGATCGTGGTTTAGAATCGATGGATTGAAGACACTCTTTCGCGCATCGATTGCTAGACCCCATATGGCATACAAAACGATTGAAGACACGGTCGGCAACACGCCGCTCGTACAACTCGTCCGGCTTCCCGACGACGAGATCCGTAGCCGCAACAATGTGATCCTCGCGAAGCTCGAGGGCAACAATCCTGCGGGGTCGGTGAAAGACCGGCCGGCGTTGTCGATGATCAAGAAGGCCGAAGCGCGCGGACGCATCAAGCCGGGCGACACGCTGATCGAATCGACGAGCGGCAACACCGGCATCGCGCTCGCGATGGCCGCCGCGGTTCGCGGCTACAAAATGGTGCTGATCATGCCGGAAGATCTGTCGGTCGAGCGCCGTCAGAGCATGGCCGCCTACGGCGCGGAAATCATTCTGACGCCGGTCAAAGGCGGCATGGAATACGCCCGCGATCTCGCCGAGCAGATGCAGCGCGAGGGGAAGGGCATCATCCTCGATCAGTTCGCGAACCCGGACAATCCCGCCTCGCACATCGAAGGCACGGGCCCGGAAATCTGGCGCGACACGGAAGGGCGCATCACGCACTTCGTGTCGTCGATGGGCACGACCGGCACGATCATGGGCGTGTCGACGTATCTGAAAACGCAGAACCAGCAGATCGAAATCATCGGCGCGCAGCCGGAAGAGGGCTCGCGTATTCCGGGTATTCGCAAGTGGCCGGAAGCGTATCTGCCGAAAATCTTCGACCGCAGCCGCGTCGATCGCGTGGAGAACGTCAGTCAATCCGCGGCCGAGGCGATGGCGCGCCGCCTTGCGTCGGTCGAAGGCATCTTCGCGGGCATTTCGTCGGGTGGCGCGTGCGAAGTCGCGCTGCGCATCGCGCGTCAGGTCGAGAACGCGACGATCGTGTTCATCGTCTGCGATCGCGGCGACCGTTATCTGTCCACGGGGGTATTTCCCGCGTAAGCGGGTCGCCGGCGCCTTCGTGGGTGCGCGAACCAATAAAAATGCGCCGGTCGAGCCGGCGCTTTTTTACGTCCTTCAACGCGAGGGGCGCACGGCGACTCGCGGCGCGACTCACTGCGAATCTGAGTTCGACTGATCCGCCTGGCCTTGCGACGCGCCGCCGTTGTTGGCCGCTTTCGCGGCATTCGCCGCGTCGATCGCCTCCATCTGCGCCTTGACCTTCTGACCGAGCTGGTACACCGCGAGCGCATAGAAGAAGCTGCGGTTGTAGCGCGTGAGCACGTAGAAATTTTTCAGGCCGAGCACGAACTCGGTGCCGCGTCCCGGCGTCGGCAGATCGACCACCGTGACCGGCGTGCCCGCTTCGGAAGCAATGTCGAGGTTCGGCTCGTTCAGCACGAGGCCGGCACGCAGCAACTGGTCGAGCGGCCAGTGCGGCTCCGGCTGCCCATTGGCCGCGGCCTGCGCGACACCGAGGCTGCCCGCGTCCGAGCCGATTCGCCATACCACCGGCCGGCCGCTTTCCCAGCCGTTCTGGCGCAGATAATTCGCGACGCTGCCGATCGCATCCGCATCGCTCGTGCGCAGATCGATGCGCTTGTTGCCTTCGTAGTCGACCGCGTATTGGACGATGCTGCTCGGCAGGAACTGCGGAATGCCGATCGCGCCGGTGTACGAGCCGAGCACCGTGTTCGGGTCGATCTGCGCGTCGCGCGTCCACACCAGGTAGTCTTCGAGATTCTTGCGGAAGGTCGCCTGGCGGTCCGCGCGATTCGCGGTGTTCGGATAATCGAAGCTCAGTGTGGTCAGTGCATCGAGCACGCGGAAATTACCCATGTAGCGACCGTATATCGTCTCGACGCCGATGATGCCGACGATCATCTCCGGCGGCACGCCGAACTCCTGATACGCGCGCTGCAGCGTGGCCCGGTTCTCGCGCCAGAACTGCACGCCGGCATTGACGCGAACCGGGTCGAGGAAGCGCGCCTGATACGAGCGCCAGTTCTTGACCGACGGCGTCGGCGACGGCGTGACCAGCTTCACCGCGGTCGCCGAGTAGCTGACGCCGGTGAACAGCGCGTGCAGCGACGCTTCGTCGAAATCGTAGCGCGCGACCATCTCGTTGATGAACGCATCGACGTTCGCATTGTTCGCATAGCGCTGCGGAATGATCTCTTCCTCGAACGTCTGTCCTTGCGGTACCGGCTGCTGCGGCTGGCTCTGCGCGAGTTGCACCGGCGCTTTCCTCGTGGCGCTTTGCGCGCTCGCGGGATTTGCTGCGATGAACATGCACGATGCGACGATCAGTGAGGCGGCGTGGGTGCCGAGGCGAAGACGGTTGCGTGGGGATCCTGCGGACAGAGCAAGCTTGACGGTCATGGTGAGCAGTGAGCGCGATGCGTGAAAGGCTGGAAGCAGTCGGAAAGCGGCAGGAACGAAACGGCGAATAACGGGTCGGGGAAGTATACCCGACGGCTCCCGCAAAACCGTGCTGAATCGGCGACAGCGGCGTCGTGTGGTAACTTGACGAATGGAGGCGCGCGGGGGCGCGCGCCGCTCGACGGAGACACGCCGCGCGCGCAGTTCATGCGCCGCGCAGAAGAGACGCACAACACGAACTATGGCAACAGGCTTCTATTCCCATCCCGACTGTCTGCTGCACGACATGGGGCAGTGGCACCCCGAGTGTCCCGCGCGCCTGCAGGCGATCGAGGATCAACTGATCGCAAGCCGCATCGACGCGCTGATCGAGCGCGAATCGCCGCCGCTCGTCGACGAGGCCGCGCTGCTGCGAGTGCACACGCGGGCGCACGTCGACTACATCCGCGGTCGCTCGCCCGTCGAGGGCATGGCCGAGATCGATCCCGACACGGCGATGAATCCGCACACGTGGCAGGCCGCGTTGCGCGCGGCGGGCGCGGCGGTCGCCGCCACCGACGCGGTGATCGAAGGCCGCTACGACAACGCGTTCTGCAGCGTGCGGCCGCCGGGCCATCACGCGGAGCCGGCGCGTGCGATGGGCTTCTGCTTTTTCAACAACATCGCGATCGCCGCGCGCCACGCGCTCGACGTGCATGGTCTCGCGCGCGTCGCCATCATCGACTTCGACGTGCATCACGGCAACGGCACCGAGGCCGCGTTCTCGGGCGACCCGCGCGTGCTGATGTGCAGCATCTTCCAGCACCCGTTCTATCCGTTCACCGGCGCCGACAACCAGGCGTCCAACATGTGCAACGTGCCGATGCCGGCGCGTTCGAACGGCATGGCTGTGCGCGAAGCGGTCGATATGCTGTGGTTGCCGCGGCTGCACGAATTCAGGCCGGAGATGCTGTTCATCTCGGCCGGCTTCGACGCGCATCGCGAGGACGACCTCGGCAACATGGGCCTCGTCGAAGACGATTACGCGTGGATCACTGACCAGATGCGCGAGATCGCGCGGCGTTATGCGCGTGGGCGCATCGTCAGTTGTCTCGAGGGCGGCTACAACCTGTCGGCGCTCGGACGCAGCGTGGTCGCGCACGTGCGGTCGCTGGCGGAGATCTGAGGTTGCCCGCCTGCACGCGGCGACAGCGGCTCGAAAGCCAGCGAGCGAAAATCGACATTCACGCACCGAGGAGCGAGCCATGAACAGCAGTCCCGCCAGCACCGGCGATGCGTCGCTGGTTACGATCGAACACGATGCGTATCGCGTAGCGGGCGTCGTGCGCGTGACGATGAACCGGCCCGATGCGTTCAACGCGCTGTCCGAAGCGTTGCTCGACGGACTGCAGCAGACGCTGACCGGGATCGCGAAGACCGATGCCCGCGTGGTCGTGATCGCCGGCGCTGGCCGCGCGTTCTGCGCGGGGCACGACCTGAAGGAAATGCGCGCGGCGCCATCGCTTGCTTACTACCAGCAACTGTTCGCGCGCTGCACGAAGCTGATGCTGACGATCCAGCGCATGCCGCAGCCGGTGATCGCGCGCGTGCATGGCATTGCGACCGCCGCCGGCTGCCAGCTGGTCGCGATGTGCGATCTCGCGGTCGCCGCCGATACCGCGCGCTTCGCCGTATCGGGCGTGAACCTCGGATTATTCTGCGCGACACCGTCGGTGCCGCTGTCGCGCAACCTTTCGCGCAAGGCCGCGCTCGAAATGCTGCTGACCGGGGATTTCATCGACGCCGCCGAAGCGCGCAAGCAGGGGCTCGTGAACCGCGTCGCCCCTGCCGATGCGCTCGACGACGAAGTCGCGCGGCTCGCCGCGAGCATCTGCGCGAAGCCGGTCGAAGCTGTCAGCGCGGGCAAGGGCCTGTTCTACCGGCAGCTCGAAATGGGTATCGAAGCCGCGTACCAGCTCGCGGGTCAGACGATGGCCTGCAACATGATGGACGACTCGGCGCTCGAAGGCGTGCAGGCTTTCATCGACAAACGCGCGCCGGAGTGGAAGCGGTAGTCGACGGCCAGCAAGCGCCGCGTCTCGTCAACTCGATCCCACCGCCCGCCTTTCGATCCACTCGACCAACGCCTCGATCACCCGATCGCGATCGAGGTCGTTCATCGTCTCGTGGTAGCTACCCTCGTGCAGCGTGAGCGTCTTGTCCGGCGAGCCCGCGTGCTCGCCGAACGCGCGGCTGCCGTCGGGCTCGGTCAGTTTGTCGTCGGTGCCATGAAACACGAGCAGCGGCATGCGCAGCCTCTCGCGTCCGCGTTCGATGCGCGCCATCGCGAGCAGCAGCTCGGCGCCCGTGCGCGCCGGAATCGCGTCGTGATGCACGAGCGGATCGTTGAGGTTGGCTTTGACCACCGGCTGAAGGCGCGAGAGCAGCGCAGCGTCGATCTTCATCGCCGGGAAGGTTGGGTAGACGCGGCTGATCACCTGGCTTAGCGCGAGCATCCACTTCGGCACGTCGCGGCCCGGCGCGAGCGCGGGGCTCGACAGGATCAGGCCGGCAAGGCGCCGCCCGCTCGCGTCGAGGCGCTCTATCGCATACAGCGCCGCCACCGCGCCACCCATGCTGTGCCCCATCAGGAATAACGGCGCGCAGCTTTGCGCGGCGGCGTCGAGCAGCGCCTGCGCATCGAGCAGGTAGTCGTCGAAGCGTCTCACATAGGCGCGCTTGCCGGGGGCGTGGCCGTGGCCGCGCAGATCGATCGCGACGAGCTCGATGCCCGCCGCGTTGAGCCGGCCCGCTACGGCGGCGTAACGGCCGGCGTGCTCGGCGAGGCCGTGCAGCAGCGCGACCGTCGCGCGTATCGGCCCGTTCGGCCGCCAGCGGTACAGCGGCAACTGGATGCCATCGCCGGTAGTCACCGACGCGCGCTGCGGCGCATCCTTATTGAGACTGCCGGCGCTCGCGCGCACGGTGTGGCTCGGGGGAGTCTGCATGGCGGCGGCCTGTGCTGAAGGAGAGTGGCCCGATCATAGTCGTAGCGGCGCGAAGCGCGTGAGCTTCGTGCATAAGGCGCGGCTCTAATGCCCTTAGGTTATGAAAAGATCAAAATTGATTATTAAAGGGTATGTCGCCGCTGCGGTAGAATGACGACCTCAAATCCCAATAAAAGAAACGGCGGCCGCTTGTCGGGAGCACGATGCTCGCCGGCAGCCTCCGCCGTTTTCGTTTGTCCATGATCGAAATACACAATGTTTCCCAGCGGTTTGCCGGGCCCCGGGGGTGGGTCGAGGCGCTGCACAATGTCAATCTGACGATTCCGGCGGGCGAGGTATTCGGCATCATCGGCCGCAGCGGCGCGGGCAAGAGCACGCTCGTGCGCACGATCAACCTGCTGACGCGCCCATCCGAGGGCAACATCCTCGTCAACGGCCGCGATCTGACGACGCTGCCCGCCGCGCAACTGCGCGACGCGCGTCGCGACATCGGCATGATCTTCCAGCACTTCAATCTGTTGTCGTCGCGCACCGTGTACGAGAACGTCGCGCTGCCGCTCGAACTGGCAAGCATGAAGCGCGACGAGATCGAGGCGAACGTGCTGCCGCTGCTTGAGCTCGTCGGTCTGTCGGCGCAGAAGGACCGCTATCCGGCGCAGATCAGCGGCGGGCAGAAGCAGCGCGTGGGCATCGCGCGCGCGCTCGCGAGCAAGCCGAAGGTGCTGCTGTCGGACGAGGCGACCTCCGCGCTCGACCCCGAAACCACCCGCGCGATCCTCGATCTGCTCAAGCGCATCAACCGCGAACTGAATCTGACGATCGTGATGATCACTCACCAGATGGACGTGATCAAGCAGGTCTGCGATCGCGTCGCGGTGCTCGACGCGGGCCGCGTGGTCGAAGAGGGCAAGGTCATCGACGTGTTCCTGCAGCCGCACCACGAAGTCACGCGCGCGCTGATCGGCGACGTGATCGCGCAGGAGCTGCCGCCCGCTATGAAGGCGCGCGTCGCGCAGCGGCTGAAGACCGGCAGCGGCCATCTGCTGCGCCTCGCGTTCACCGGTTCCGGCGTCGATCAGCCGATCCTGTCGGAGACGATTCGCCGCTACGAGCTCGACTTCAACATCCTGCACGGCCAGATCGACGAGATCCAGGGGCAGGCGTTCGGCTCGCTCGCGGTGCTCGTGGGCGGCGATCCGGCCAAGGTTGCGCAGGCGATCACGTTTCTGCGCGAGCAGGGTGTCGTAGTCGAGGAGCTCTCGCATGTTGAGTGAAATGTTCGATATGTTCGTCCAGTCGTTCTGGGAGACGCTCATCATGGTGGGCATCTCCGGACTGATTGGCGCCGTGGTCGGCGTGCCGCTCGGCGTGCTGCTGTATCTGACCGACCGTCAGGGCGTGCTCGAAAACGTCGCGTTGAATCGCGTGATGGGCGTGATCGTCAACGCGGTGCGCTCGACGCCGTTCATCATCCTGCTGGTCGCGGTGATTCCGTTTACGCGACTTGTCGTCGGTTCGTCGATCGGCACCGCGGCCGCGATCGTGCCGCTGACGATCGCCGCGGCGCCGTTCATCGCGCGCCTGGTCGAAACGGCGCTGCGCGAGGTCGATCGCGGGCTCATCGAGGCGGCCCAGGCGATGGGCGCGACCACCAGCCAGATCGTCCTCAAGGTGCTGTTGCCGGAATCGCTGCCGGGGGTGGTCGCCGGGTTGACGATCACGTTCGTGTCGCTGGTCGGCTATTCGGCGATGGCCGGCGCGATCGGCGGCGGCGGCCTTGGCGACCTCGGCATCCGCTACGGCTATCAGCGCTTCCTGCCGGAAGTGATGCTTGCGGTCGTGCTGATACTGATCGTGTTCGTGCAACTGGTGCAGTCGTTTGGGGATTGGCTCGTGCGTCGTCTGAGCCACAAATAAACAAGGGCGTTCGGAAGCCCGCTAAGAAAGATTCGGAAAAGGTCCATCATGCAACGTCGCTTCATTCTCAAGCTGGTCGCCGTATTCGGCGCGGCAACGCTCTTCGCCACCACCGCGGCGCATGCCGAAGACACGATCAAGGTTGGCGTCACCGGCGGCCCGCACGCGCAGATCATGGACGTCGTGAAGACGATCGCCGCGAAGAACGGCCTGAACATCAAGATCGTCGAATTCTCCGACTACGTGCAGCCGAACGCAGCGCTCGCGGGCGGCGATCTGGATGCGAACAGCTACCAGCACGACCCGTACTTGCAGGCGCAGGTGAAGGATCGCGGCTACAAGCTGATCCGTATCGCCGATACGGTCACATACCCGATGGGTATCTACTCGAAGAAGGTGAAGTCGCTCGCCGAACTGCAGCCGGGCGCGAAGATCGCCGTGCCGAACGACCCGACCAACGGCGGCCGCGCGCTGCTGTTGCTGCAGAGGCAGGGCTTGCTGAAGCTGCGCGCCGAGGCGGGTCTGAAGGCGACGCCGCTCGACATCGTCGACAATCCGAAGAAACTAAAGATCGTCGAGCTTGACGCGGCGCAGATTCCGCGTTCGCTGGGCGATGTCGATGCCGCCGCGATCAACACCAACTTCGCGATGGAAGCGGGCCTCCAGCCAACGCAGGACGCTATCGCGATCGAGGACCGGAAAGGTCCCTACGTGAACGTGATCGCGATTCGCGAAGCGGACAAGAACAAGCCGTGGGTCGCGAAGCTCGTCGCGGCGTACCACTCGCCGGAAGTGAAGCAGTTCGTCGACAGCAAATTCGGCG
Source organism: Paraburkholderia lebeckiae (assembly GCF_050436225.1). Taxonomy (NCBI): domain Bacteria; kingdom Pseudomonadati; phylum Pseudomonadota; class Betaproteobacteria; order Burkholderiales; family Burkholderiaceae; genus Paraburkholderia; species Paraburkholderia lebeckiae. The sequence goes on from NZ_JBNDLU010000002.1 coordinate 588,239, forward strand.
GCTCGGTGATCACCTCCTGGTGATGCAACGCGCGCGGACCTCGCAGAACACGACGGCAATGCGAAATTAGAGGTCTGAGTCGGAACCCGGGGTTGTCTCCGGGTTTTTTGGAGATTAAAATAGAACGATCGTTCGATATTGCCGTCACGCCGCTGAGGAGCGATATCCTCCTGCAAAGCGCCCGCGACACGGCTGTCATGAGGGCAGTCGCTATAATGTTCGTCGGGTTGACGTATTCGTAACTTTGGAGCGAGTGCATGAAAATTCTGGTGCCAGTGAAAAGAGTGGTCGACTACAACGTGAAGGTCCGCGTGAAATCGGACGGGACGGGCGTCGATATCGCGAACGTGAAAATGTCGATGAACCCGTTCGACGAGATCGCGGTTGAAGAAGCCGTGCGTCTGAAGGAAGCGGGCGTCGCGACCGAAGTGATCGCCGTGTCGGCCGGTGTGGTTCAGGCGCAGGAAACGCTGCGCACCGCGCTCGCCATCGGCGCGGATCGCGCGATCCTGATCGAATCGAACGAAGACCTGCAGCCGCTCGCAGTCGCGAAGCTGCTCAAGGCGCTCGTCGACAGGGAGCAGCCGCAACTGGTGATCCTCGGCAAGCAGGCGATCGACGACGACTCCAATCAGACCGGCCAGATGCTCGCCGCGCTCGCGAATCTGCCGCAGGCGACGTTCGCGTCGAAGGTCGTCGTGGCGGACGGCAAGGCGACGGTGTCGCGTGAAGTGGACGGCGGCGCGGAAACGCTGTCGCTGACGCTGCCGGCCGTGGTCACGACCGATCTGCGCCTGAACGAGCCGCGTTACGTAACGCTGCCGAACATCATGAAGGCGAAGAAAAAGCCGCTGGAAACGGTCAAGCCCGAAGATCTCGGTGTCGATGTCACGCCGCGTCTGAAGACGCTGAAAGTCGCTGAGCCGCCGAAGCGCTCGGCCGGTGTGAAGGTGCCGGACGTGAAGACGCTGGTCGAGAAGCTGAAGACCGAAGCGAAGGTGCTGTGAGGAGACCCAAGAAATGACGAACCTGGTAATAGCAGAACACGATAACGCGTCGATCAAGGCCGCGACGCTGAACACGATCGCAGCGGCACAGAAGATCGGCGGTGATATTCACGTGCTGGTCGCGGGGCATAACGCGCAGGGCGCAGCCGATGCGGCAGCGAAGATCGCGGGTGTCAGCAAGGTGCTGCTCGCCGATGCGCCGCAACTCGCCGCAGGCCTCGCGGAAAACGTTGAAGCGACGGTCCTGACGCTTGTGCAAGATGCGGCGAAGCACTACACGCACATCCTCGCGCCGGCCACTGCTTACGGCAAGAACATCGCGCCGCGTATCGCCGCGAAGCTCGACGTCGCGCAGATCAGCGACATCACCGCAGTGGATAGCGCCGACACGTTCGAGCGGCCGATCTACGCCGGCAACGCCATCGCGATCGTGCAATCGGCTGATCCGATCAAGGTCATCACCGTGCGCTCGACCGGTTTTGATGCCGTCGCGGCCGAAGGCGGCAGCGCAGCGGTCGAGAAGATCGAAGCGGCAGCCGACGCAGGCCTCTCGCAGTTCGTGAGCCGCGAAGTGACGAAGCTCGATCGTCCGGAACTGACGAGCGCGAAGATCATCGTGTCGGGTGGCCGTGGTCTCGGCAATGGCGAGAACTACATGAAGGTGCTCGAGCCGCTGGCCGACAAGCTCGGCGCGGCACTGGGCGCATCGCGTGCGGCGGTCGACGCGGGCTTCGTACCGAACGACTATCAGGTCGGCCAGACCGGCAAGATCGTCGCGCCGCAACTGTATGTCGCGGTCGGCATCTCGGGGGCAATCCAGCACCTCGCCGGCATGAAGGATTCGAAAGTCATCGTCGCGATCAACAAGGACGCGGAAGCGCCGATTTTCAGCGTGGCCGATTACGGCCTGGTTGGCGATCTGTTCACCCTCGTGCCGGAACTCGTGAGCGAACTCGGCTAAGCGCCGCGGCGCCTGAAAGAGGCCGCCGAAAGCAAGCGAAGGGCGCAGGACCGACCAAGTCCCGCGCCTTTTTTCATATCAAGGGAGGAGAACCGAAATGAGCTATACGGCGCCCATCAAGGACATGCTGTTCGTGATGAAAGAACTGGCCGGACTCGAAGACATCGCGAAGCTGCCCGGCTTCGAAGACGCGAACCTCGACACCGCGCAGGCCGTGCTCGACGAGTCGGCGAAACTGTGCGGCGAAGTCCTCGCGCCGCTGAACGTCGACGGCGATCGCAATCCGAGCAGTTGGAAGGATGGCGTCGTCACTGCGACGCCGGGTTTCAGGGAAGCCTTCCGCCAGTTTGCCGAAGGCGGTTGGCAGGGCGTGCAACATCCGCTCGACTACGAAGGCCAGGGCCTGCCGAAGCTGATCGCGACGCCTTGCATCGAAATGCTCAACGCGTCGAACCTCTCTTTTGCGCTGTGTCCGTTGCTGACCGACGGCGCTATCGAAGCGCTGCTAACCGCTGGCAGCGAAGCGCAAAAACAGACCTATGTGCCCAAGCTGATTTCCGGCGAATGGACCGGTACGATGAACCTGACCGAGCCGCAGGCCGGCTCCGATCTCGCGCTCGTACGCACGCGCGCCGAGCCGCGGGCCGACGGTTCGTTCAAGCTGTTCGGCACGAAGATTTTCATCACATGGGGCGAGCACGACATGGCGAAGAACATCGTGCATCTGGTGCTCGCACGCACGCCGAATGCGCCCGATGGGGTGAAAGGCATTTCGCTGTTCCTTGTGCCGAAGTTTCTCGTCAACGAAGACGGCTCGCTCGGTGAGCGCAACGACGTGCATTGCGTGTCGATCGAACACAAGCTCGGCATCAAGGCGAGCCCGACCGCGGTTCTGCAGTTCGGCGATCACGGCGGCGCGCTCGGTCAGCTGATCGGCGAAGAGAATCGCGGCCTCGAATACATGTTCATCATGATGAACGCCGCCCGTTTCGCGGTCGGGATGCAAGGCGTCGCGATCTCGGATCGCGCGTATCAGAAGGCGGTCGCGTACGCGAAGGAGCGCGTGCAGAGCCGTCCCGTGGACGGCTCTGCGAAGCAGTCAGTCGCGATCATCCAGCACCCGGACGTGCGCCGCATGCTGTCGACGATGCGCAGCCTCACCGAGGCGTCGCGCGCGCTCGCCTACGTCGCGGCCTCGCACTGCGACGTCGCGCATCGTCATCCGGACGATGCGACGCGCGCGAAGCATCAGGCGATCTACGAATATCTGGTGCCGATCGTGAAGGGCTGGAGCACGGAACTGTCGCTCGACGTGACGAGCCTCGGCGTGCAGGTGCATGGCGGCATGGGCTTCATCGAGGAAACCGGCGCTGCCCAGTACTACCGCGACGCGCGCATTCTGCCGATTTACGAAGGCACGACCGCGATCCAGGCCAACGACCTGGTCGGTCGCAAGACGCTGCGCGACGGCGGCAAGATCGCGAAGGAACTGCTCGCTGGCATTGCCGAAACGATTGAAGCGCTTGGCGCGCAGCAGGGCGCGGCATGCGCGTCGATGCGCACACAGCTCGCGCAGGGCCAGCGCGCGCTGGGCACGGTCGTCGATTTCGTCGTCGCGAACGCGAAGGGCGATCCGAATGCGGTGTTCGCGGGCAGCGTGCCCTATCTCAAGCTCGCGGGCATCGTGCTGGGCGGCTGGCAGATGGCGCGTGCGCAGCTTGCCGCGGCGACGAAGCGCGACGAGGACCCGGCGTTTCATGACGCGAAGATCGCGACCGCGCGGTTCTACGCCGAGCACGTGCTGCCCCAGGCGGCGGCGCTCGAAGTGGCGATCGTCAGCGCGAAGGGGGGCGAGGGCGTGCTGGCTCTGTCGGAAGACCAGTTCTGAGCATGCCTCGATGCCGGCCGCGATCGCGGCAGCACATTGAAATGCAAACGGCGCCCCGCGAGGCGCCGTTTGTATGTATGGCTGCAGTTTGTTGCGGCCTGCGCCGCGGCCAGGGCCGCGTCAGCGCACGCACTCAACTCACGCATACGCCGGCCGATGCTCGCCCGCGGTCTCGCCGAAATAGCGATGCACCGACAGATCGTCCGCGCGAATCGCGGGCTGCTTGCCCGACATCAAGTCGGCGAGCAGTTGGCCCGAGCCGCACGACATCGTCCAGCCAAGCGTGCCGTGGCCGGTGTTCAGGAACAGGTTCGGCACCGGCGTGCGGCCGACGATCGGCGTGCCGTCCGGCGTCATCGGCCGCAGACCGGTCCAGAACGTCGCCTTCGACGTGTCGCCGCCGCCCGGGAACAGGTCATTCACAGAAAGTTCGAGCGTCTCGCGGCGCGCCTGGCGCAGCGATTTGTCGAAGCCGACGATCTCGGCCATCCCGCCGACACGAATCCGGTCATCGAAGCGCGTGATCGCGATCTTGTAGGTCTCATCGAGCACGGTCGACACCGGCGCGGCAGCCGCGTCGACGATCGGCGCGGTGATCGAATAGCCCTTCAGCGGATAGACCGGAACTTTCACTATGCCATCGAGGAAGCGCGTCGAATACGAGCCGAGCGCGACCACGAACGAATCCGCGCGCACGAGCTCGCCGCCGCACTGCACGCCGGCGATGCGGCCGCCCGCCATCGCGAGCGCGTCGATCGACGTCTCGTAGCGGAACTTGACGCCCAGTTCTTCGGCTAGCGCCGCGAGGCGCGTCGTGAACATCTGGCAGTCGCCGGTTTCGTCGCCGGGCAGGCGCAGGCCGCCGGTGAGCTTGTGCGATACCGCGGCGAGCGCGGGTTCGGCCTTGGCGAGTTCGTCGGCCGTCAGCAGCTCGTATGGCACGTTGGCTTCCTGCAGCACAGCGATGTCTTTCGCGGCGCCGTCGAACTGCTGTTGCGTGCGAAATACCTGCAGCGTGCCGCCGGTGCGGCCTTCGTACTGGATGCCGGTGTCGGCGCGCAACGCCTGCAGGCAGTCGCGGCTGTATTCGGCCAGCCGCACCATACGGCCCTTGTTCACCGCATAGCGCGGCGCTGTGCAGTTCTGCAGCATCTGCCACATCCATTGCAGTTGGAACGCGGTGCCGTCGAGGCGAATCGCTAGCGGCGCGTGCTTCTGGAACATCCACTTGACGGCCTTCAGCGGCACGCCCGGGGCGGCCCACGGCGAAGCGTAGCCCGGCGAGATCTGGCCCGCGTTGGCGAAACTGGTTTCGAGCGCCGGGCCGGCCTCGCGATCGATGACGGTCACTTCGTGACCGGCGCGCGCGAGGTAATACGCACTCGTCACGCCGACGACGCCACTGCCGAAAACGACGACTCGCATAGCTGCTCCAGATATCCAAAAATTGAGTGAGGGCAAGGCGCTCGTCGGAGGTTCGATCTGGTTCGATTCGGCGAGCTGCAATGTGAGGTGAAATGCTGTTTGCCCAGTGTTAACCGCTATACTATTAGCAGTGAGGCAGGTTTTGTTATTGTATTTTCATCATTTTTAGAAAAAACACCATGCGTACCCAGCGCCAGCCCGTGCGGGCTCTCGACAAGCTCGATCACAAGATCCTGCGGCTCCTGCAGCAGGACGGCCGCATGGCGATGAAGGACCTGGCGGAGCAGGTCGGTCTGTCGGTGACGCCGTGCATCGAGCGCGTCAAGCGGATGGAGCGCGACGGCGTGATCACCGGCTACTACGCGCGCGTGAACCCGGCCGAGCTGGGCGCGGCGCTGCTCGTGTTCGTCGAGATCACGCTCGATCACAAGAGTGGCAACATGTTCGACTTGTTCCGGCGCGAGGTGCAGAAGATCCCCGAGGTGCTCGAGTGCCACCTCGTGTCGGGCGATTTCGACTATCTGATCAAGGCGCGCATTGGCGAAATGGCCGATTACCGCAAGTTGCTCGGCGATATCCTGCTGCAGCTGCCGGGCGCGGTGCAGTCGAAGAGCTATGTGGTGATGGAGGAAATCAAGGAGACGCTGACGATCGCGGTGGGCGAGTAGGTGCCGGTTCGCTGAGGGGGTTGGACGCGCATCAAGCGACCAACGAAGTGCTCGACAAACGGCGTAAACACTGTATATTTATACAGGTGATTTGCGCCGTTTTCCTTTGGCGCTGCCTGTTTCCTGTTTCCTGTTTCCTGTTTCCTGTTTGCGTTTGCTTTGCGTGGCCCGCCGTGGATGACTCCGACACCCCTGACATTCCCGAATTTCCGATCGCGCCGCCGGCGCCTCGCAAGGGGCGCGGCGCGGTCACGAACCTGCAAGGCCGCTACGAAGTCGACCAGCGCGAAGCCGTCCACGACGGCTGGCAGACGGCCGAGAAAGACGAGGAGCCGAAGGTCCTGCGCACGCAGGTGTTCGAGGAGCGCGCAAAAACCATCCTCACACGCAACGCGTCGCCGGATATTCCGTTCAATGTGTCGCTGAATCCTTACCGGGGCTGCGAACACGGCTGCATCTATTGCTTCGCGCGGCCCACGCACAGCTACCTGGGCTTGTCGCCCGGGCTCGATTTCGAAAGCCGCATCTACGCGAAGATCAACGCGCCCGAACTGCTCGAGCGGGAACTGTCGAAGAAGTCCTATGTACCCGAGCCGATCGCGCTCGGCGTCGCTACCGATGCATGGCAGCCGGCCGAACGTGACTTGCGTCTTACGCGTCGTGTGATCGAGGTGCTCAGCGAGCGCAACCACCCGTTCGCGGCGATCACCAAATCATCGCTGATCGAGCGCGACATCGACCTGCTTGCGGCGATGGCCGGGCGCGGGCAATTCATGGCGGCGATCACCATCACCACGCTGGACGCCGACATCGCGCGCACGCTCGAACCACGCGCGGCCGCGCCGTCGCGCCGGCTGCGCACGATCCGTACGCTCAGCGAGGCGGGCATTCCGGTCGGCGTCAGCATCGCGCCGGTGATCCCGTTCGTCACCGAACCGGATATGGAGCGCGTGCTCGAAGCATGCGCCGAAGCGGGCGCCAGCAATGCGAGCTATATCGTGCTGCGGCTGCCGTGGGAGGTCGCGCCGCTGTTCAAGGATTGGCTGAGCGCACATTTCCCGGATCGGGCCGAGCGCGTGATGAGCCGTGTGCGCGACATGCGAGGCGGCAAGGACTACGATTCTTCGTTCTCGACCCGCATGAAGGGAGAGGGCTTATGGGCGGATCTGCTCAGGCAGCGCTTTCACAAGGCCGTGCGCCGGTTAGGGTTGAACGGGCGCGACCGCGGCATTCTCGACATGTCGCACTTCCGCCGGATCGAGCCGCCGCGCGCCGAGCAGGCGACCGCACCGGCGCGCGACAATCCGCAACTGAGGCTTTTCTAGCGCGCAGGAACGTCTGCGAGTCCCGCGACGGGGGGCATTACTGCGAAATCGCTTTGGCCGCTTCGACCTGACTTTCGAAGTAGGTCTGGAACGCGAGCGCGAGACCGGTCATCAGCAGAAACGCACCGATCAGCAGCGAAAAGATCACGACGAAAATGACCGTCCAGCCGGAGCGGCTTTTGCGTTGCGTGTGGGTGTTGAATTGCGCATCCCATTTCTGATCCGGGCGCAGCCCGTAGACGAGCGCGGCCAGAAACGCGGCAAACAGCGAAACCGCGCCGATCGACGCGAGCACCCAGCCCAGGATCGACGCGCGCTCGGTCGCGACCAGCAGCATCACGCCGGGAATGCCGATCAGCGTGCCGAGTAGATGCGCCCAGCCGTAGATGTCCCGGGTGCCGTACAGATAGAAGCGGTGAGCGCCGAGGCTGCCGAGCAGGAACGCCAACGCGGCGGTGAGCGTCTTGGATCTGAAGCGCGGGGAAGTCGAGGCAGCGGTGGGCATGAACGCGTGGGCAGAGTGACAGGCGGTCGAAAGGAGCGGCGCGCCGCGGGGGCGAGGACCGACGCGCATTCTACGCCTGCGGCGCGCGGGTGGTCACGTGGAGGACGATCGCCCAGGCTGAAAGCGGCGCGGCGGGATGCGCCGGAGCTGGCTCAAGGTCAGTGCAGCCGTTCAGCCGGACATGCGTGCATCCGCGCGTTACGGCGCTGAATACGTGACGCGATAGATTGCGCCGGCGGTATCGTCGCTGATAAGTAGCGAACCGTCTGGCAGCGGTAACACGTCGGCGGGGCGGCCCCAGACCGATTCGCCGGGTTGCAGCCAGCCTTCGGCAAAGACCTGCTGGCGTGCGTGGCTGCCGTCAGGGTCGGTGATCACGCGCACGACGCGGTAGCCGACCTTCTTGCTGCGGTTCCACGAGCCGTGCTCGGCGATGAAGATGTTGTTGCGGTAGTCGGCTGGAAACATCGGGCCGTCGTAGAAGCGCATGCCAAGCGCCGCCACGTGCGCGCCAAGCTTGACCACTGGCGGCGTGAATTCGCTGCACGGATGATCCTTGCCGAACTCGGGGTCGGGCGTGTCACCGCCGTGACAGTACGGAAAGCCGAAGTTCATGCCGACTAGCGGCGCGCGGTTGAGCTTGTCGCTCGGAATATCGTCGCCGAGCAGGTCGCGACCGTTGTCGGTGAACCACAGTTCGTGGGTGACCGGATGCCACGCGAAGCCGACCGAATTGCGGATGCCGCGCGCGACGACCTCGTAGTGGCTGCCGTCCGGGTTCATGCGGCCAATCATCGCAAAGCGGTCCGGATCTCTCTGGCAAATGTTGCACGGCGCGCCTTGTGGCACGTACAGCTTGCCATCCGGGCCGAACGCGATGAATTTCCAGCCGTGATGCGTGTCCGTTGGCAGCTTGTCTGTGACAACGACCGGTTTCGGCGGATCGTTCAGGTGCGAGTCGATCGCATCGAAGCGCACGATTTTCGACACGGCCGACACATACAGCGCGCCGTCGCGCCACGCGACGCCGGCGGGAATCTGCAGCCCGGACGCGATCACGTGGTGACCCGTCACGCGGCCGTTCCGCAGCTCGAGCGCATACACGTGGCCATCCTCGCTGCCCACGTAGAGAATGCCCTTGGGCGACAACGTCATCGCGCGCGCGCTCGGCACCTCGTCCGACAACACTTCGATGTGAAAGCCCGGCGGCAGCTTGATTTTCTCGATGGGCAGCGCGGCGATTGCCGTCAACGCCTGCGCGGCGATAACCGCGGCCGCTACCGCACGTAGAATCCGGCTGCACGAGGTGCGCGAAAGTCCAGCAAAGCGTACGAAAAAGGCACAAAAGGCGAACGGAAACGGGAGTTTCGGCTGGCGTTGCACAGGCGCTCCTTCACGTAATTCGGGCGTTTGAACGGGTTCTCGCACCTCTTGTAGAAGGTGGGTGCAGCCCGGTTCCGCAGTTTATCCCGGTAAGTGTTTGTTATGGCGTCGGTTTCCCGCTATAATCGCGTGTTTCAGTCGTTCCGAACCCCGGTTTTCAAGGATTCTAGTATGGTCATCATCCGCTTGGCTCGTGGCGGCTCCAAGAAGCGCCCGTTCTACAACATCGTCGCCACCGACTCGCGCAGCCGTCGTGACGGCCGCTTCATCGAGCGCGTCGGTTTCTACAATCCGGTCGCTACGAAGGGCGAGTCCCTGCGTATCGCTCAGGATCGCCTGACGTACTGGCAAGGTGTTGGCGCGCAACTGTCGCCTACCGTCGAACGTCTCGTGAAGGAAGCACAAAAGGCACAGCCGGCTGCTTGATATGGCGGCCCGCAGGCGTATCGTCGTCGGTTCGGCCGGCGGCTCGCGCAACTCTCGTGAGCAGTCCGATGCGCAATTTGTTTTACTGAAGCAGACGCCAAAGATGGCTGCGAAGTTGTTGTCGAGGTTATTCGATGTCTGAGCGTGATTCCGGCAGTTCTGGTAGCGTCAAGGCAGCTTCGCGGACAAAGGCGTCTGGTCAGGCGTCGTTCGGTGCATTCGTCCGCAAGCCGGTCGAACGAACCGACGGCAACGCGAAAGAGGCGCAAGCCAATGCCGCGAGCGCCGATTTCGAAGCTGCAGAAATGCGCATCGAAACGGCGGCAAGTTGGCCGGCCGATGCAGTCGAAGTCGGCGCAATCGTCGACGCCTATGGTCTCAAAGGCTGGGTCAAGGTAGCCGCGCATGCGGATGCCGGGCAAGGCGGCGACGTCTTGCTGAGCGCGAAGCGCTGGTGGCTGCTGAAAGGCCAGCAGCGCAAATCGGCGCCGTCCTTGCAGGCCAAAACACATAGCGACAGCGTGGTCGCCCGTCTGGGTGGCGTCGTTGACCGCGATACGGCGTTGGCTTTGCGCGGTTCTCGCGTATACATCGGCCGTAGCGAATTTCCGGCGCTCGAAGCCGACGAATTCTACTGGGTCGATCTGATCGGCCTGGACGTGGTGAATCTCGCCGGGCTCAACCTCGGCAAAGTCGCCAGCATGATCGACAACGGCGCGCAGTCGGTGCTGCGCATCGAATATCCGGCTACCGACAAAAACGGCAAGCCGGTCGCAGGCGAGCGTTTGATCCCGTTTGTCGGCGTCTTTGTCAAAACGGTGGACCAGGCGGCAAAGCAAATCGTCGTCGACTGGGAAGCTAACTATTGAAATCTATCGTTGAGTGGGGAGAGCGATGCAGTTCGATGTCGTGACGCTCTTTCCAGAAATGTTCCGCGCGCTGACTGACTGGGGTATCACCAGCCGGGCCGCGAAGCAGCAGCGCTACGGGTTGCGTACGTGGAATCCGCGCGATTTCACGACCGACAACTACCGCACAATCGACGATCGCCCATACGGTGGCGGCCCTGGCATGGTTATGCTGGCCCGGCCGCTCGAAGACGCGATCAGTGCCGCGAAAGCGGCGCAGTCGGAGCAGGGCATCGGTGCGTCGCGCGTCGTGATGATGTCGCCGCAAGGCGACACACTGAATCACGAGCGCGTGATGAAGTTCGCGGCCGAACCCGGTCTGATCCTGTTGTGCGGGCGCTACGAAGCGATCGACCAGCGTCTGCTGGACCGTGTCGTCGACGAAGAATTAAGCCTTGGCGACTTCGTGCTGTCGGGCGGCGAGTTGCCCGCGATGGCGTTGATGGATGCGGTCGTGCGTCAGTTGCCTGGCGTGCTGAACGACTCACAGTCGGCGGTGCAGGATAGCTTCGTCGATGTGCTGCTCGATTGTCCACACTACACGCGTCCCGAGGAATACCAGGGCGTGCGGGTACCTGATGTGCTGCTCGGCGGCCATCATGCGGAAATCGAAGTGTGGCGGCGGCGCGAAGCATTGCGCAACACGTTGAACAAGCGGCCCGATCTGATCGTGAAGGCCAGAAAGAATAGAATGCTGAGCCGTGCCGACGAGGCGTGGCTCGCGAGTCTCGCGAAGGAAGAGCCGAAGGCCTGAGGCCCCGGTCTTTCGAGCGGACACAAGGCGGTGCCGCACATGCGTGTGCGGTGCCAGATGTGAACCCATCCTCTATCGGGGCCGTAGCCCAACGCAGTAAGCGCGTGAGGCAGGTACGAACGCCGACAAGATGGATCTAGGAGTCAGTGATGAATCTGATTGCAAAACTCGAGCAGGAAGAAATCGCGCGCGTTCTCGGCGAAAAGACCATTCCGGATTTTGGTCCCGGCGATACGGTCATCGTCAGCGTGAACGTGGTTGAAGGCACGCGTAAGCGTGTGCAGGCTTACGAAGGCGTCGTGATCGCCAAGCGTAACCGTGGTCTGAATTCGTCGTTCATCGTCCGTAAGATTTCGTCGGGTGAAGGCGTCGAGCGTACGTTCCAGACGTATTCGCCGCTGCTGGCTAGCATCGTCGTCAAGCGTCGCGGCGATGTGCGTCGTGCGAAGCTGTACTATCTGCGCGAGCGTTCGGGCAAGTCGGCTCGAATCAAGGAAAAGCTGGTCTCGAAAGACCGCGCTGCTTCCCAAGCGTAAATGCTGTAAGAAAAAGCACCCCTCGCGGGTGCTTTTTTGTTGGCCAGGTCAAAATAGCGGCATGTCCCCGCTCATCAGAGAGACCCGTTGATCCGCCCCGTCTTTGAACCCGAAACTCTGCCTGTCATCGCGACAGGCGCCGGTCTGCCACCGGTCGCGCGCGAGCGTCTGACGCCCGATGCACTGCGGGCGCGCTTTGATCGGCAGCTTGCCTGGACACCCGAGAAAATTGCCGATGCGCCGTGGCGCAATACCGACCTCGATCCGCGCGTGGCCGCGGTGCTGGTGCCGCTCGTCGTGCGCGCGCGTGGTCTTACCGTGTTGCTCACGCAGCGCGCGGACCATCTGAACGATCACGCCGGTCAGGTGAGTTTTCCCGGCGGCCGCCAGGAACCGTTCGACGCTGATGCGACTGCAACGGCTCTGCGCGAAGCGCGCGAAGAGGTGGGCCTCGACGCGTCGCACGTCGAAGTTCTCGGCGCGTTGCCCGACTATCTGACTGGCACCGGCTTTCGCGTGTCGCCGGTCATCGCTCTTGTGCACCCGCCGTTCTCGCTGGAGATCGATACGCTCGAAGTGGCCGAGGTCTTCGAAGTGCCGCTCGCGTTCCTGATGGACCCGTCCAACCACGAAGAGCGCCTGTTCCGCTACGAGGGCGGAGAGCGCCGCTTCTTCGCGATGCCGTATCCGCGCGGCGAATTGACGGTGGCTCCGGAGGCCGCCGAGCAGCGCGGCGCGCACCATGCGCAGACGGTCACGCCAGCAGCCGTGCAAGGCGGCCATCATTTCATCTGGGGCGCGACGGCTGCGATGCTGCGCAACCTGTATCGGTTCCTCGCCGCATAAATTACGTGAGTCGCGTCGCCGTGTCGACGATGCACAGTTGCGCGAACGACGCACTTGTCGGCGCTTTGTCAGCATCCGCGTTCAGACTCATCCGACCCTGTGCTATCGTTATAAAACAATCGTAAAAACTTAAAAAGCACGGCGCATCGCATGACTTTTTTCTCCGTATTGCTGGCTCTGATCATTGAACAGGTACGCGCGCTGTCGCCGAACAATCCGGTGTCCGCGTTGCTTCAATACCATGCGGAGTCGGCGGCGCACGGATTCGATGCTGGCAAGCAACGTCACGGTCTGCTCGCGTGGCTCGTCGTGGTGGTGCCCTGGACGCTCGTGGTCGCGCTCGTCTACTACGTGCTGTATCACATTCACTTCATGCTCGCGTTCCTGTGGAACGTCGTGGTGCTGTACTTCACGCTCGGCTTCCGGCAGTTCAGCCATTACTTCACCGACATCCATCTCGCGTTGAACAATGACGACGTGCCACGCGCGCGCGAAATTCTCAACGAATGGACCGGGCTCGAGACCGTCGACATGCCGGTCAGCGAGATCGTGCGTCACACGCTGATCCACGCGGTGGTCGCGTCGCATCGCCATGTGTTCGGCGTGTTCTTCTGGTTCCTGATTCCGGTCGGTCCAGCTGGCGCGGTGCTGTACCGTTGCGCGGAATATCTCGCGCGCGCATGGGCGCGGCCGGCCGACGACCGCACCGTCGCGTTTTCGAGCTTCGCGCAGCGCGCGTTCTTCGTGATCGACTGGGTTCCGGCGCGGCTGACATCGCTGGGCTTTGCGATCGTCGGCAATTTCGAGGATGCGATTTACGCGTGGCGCAATCATGCGCGGCAGTGGCCCGATACGAACGACGGCGTGTTGCTCGCCGCGGGCAGCGGGGCGCTCGGCGCGCGCCTGGCTGGGCCGCTCGCGGAGCCGTCGAGCCTCGACGCGCTCGCCACCGGTGACGGCGGTCCGATGCAGGTCGGCGACGACTGCACGCCGCGCACGCTGCAATCGGCAGTGGGGCTGGTATGGCGTGCAGTCGTACTGTGGATGATTCTGCTGTTGATGCTGACGATCGCGGTCTGGCTCGCCTGAAGCGGCCAAGCCACGCGCGCAGCATAAGAAAAAGCCGGGCAATGCCCGGCTTCTTCAATTCCCGACTCCGCTTCACCCCTTCAACGGATCGCGCACAGTCCCGCATTGCCAGCACACGGTGAACTGCGCCTCGAGCACCTCGCCGCACTGCTGACATTGCCATGGAGGCGCGCCCGGCGCCGGTCCTCGCGAGGCCGCTTCGATCAGCCGCCGCGCGATCGCCTCATCGCGCTCATCGACGAGCCACAGCTCCGGCGCGCACTGGTCGGCCGGAATCTCGCCGAGCGCACCGTTCAGATAGCGGTTGTGCAGCTCGCAAGCGATGCCCGCGGTCTCCAGCACGTTGACCCAATGCTGTCCGATGATCAGGTTCGGCGCGCGCATCAGTTTCATGTCAGCGGACAATCTGGCTCGCCTCGTGCACGAGCTGCGCATAAAGCGCATGCCGTTCGCGGCGGATGCGCCCGTCGGCGACCGCTTCGAGGATCGCGCAGCCAGGCTCGTGCAAGTGGTGGCAGTTGTAGAAACGGCAGTTTGGAAGCAGCGGCCGGAACTCGGGGAACGCGCGTTCGAGCCGGCCTTCGGACAGGTGATGCAGGCCGAATTCCTGAAAGCCCGGCGAGTCGATCAGTGCGCCGGCCGCGCCGTTGACGCCATTCACGCCGGTCGTGCTCTCCGACTGCGGCAGCGGATAAAGACGCGTGAACGTCGTGGTATGGCGCCCGCTATTCAATGCGGTCGAGATCTCGCGCGTCGCAACTTCGGCATCGGGAATCAGCAGGTTCACGAGCGTCGATTTGCCCATGCCGGACTGGCCGAGCAGCAGCGTCGCGTGACCATGCAGATGTTCGGTCAGCGTGGCGCGTGCCGCCTCGGGCTGCATCCGGATCGACGCTTCGAGCACCGGATAGCCGAGCGCGCGATACGGCTCGAGCCGCTTGCGCGCGCCGTCCAGAGCATCGGTGACGTCGATCTTGTTCAGCACGATCAGCGGCTTCAATTCGTTCGCCTCGGCGGCGACGAGCGCGCGGCCGAGCAGATCCTCGCTGAAATGCGGCTCGGTGGCGAGCACGATCAGCAACTGGTCGAGGTTCGCGGCGAACAGCTTCGACTTGTACTGATCCGAGCGATAGAGCAGATTGCGCCGCTCGCCGATCTCGACGATCACGCCTTGATCCGCCGAGGTCGGCTCATAGATCACGCGATCGCCGACCGCGACCTCGCTGCGCTTGCCGCGTGGGAAACATTGCAGCAACGCGCCGCCGTCTTCGGGAGCGACCAGATAGTGGCGGCCGTGCGCGGCCACCACGAGGCCGCCCGTGCGCACGCCGTACATGCCGGATGCGGTGGCCGACGCGCCGCGCGACGCCTTCTTCGGAGCGCGGCCGCTCATGCGTGCTGCAGCAGTCGGTCGATCCGCTGCGAGGCCGGCGGATGCGAATAGTAGAACGCGGTGTAGATCGGATCGGGCGTCAGCGTCGACGCGTTGTCCTCGTACAGCTTGACGAGCGCGTTGACGAGATCGTGCGCGTCGGTTTGCGTCGCCGCGAACGCGTCGGCTTCGAACTCGTGCTTGCGCGAGCTGAGACTGCCAAGCGGCGTGACGAAGAACATGAACACCGGCAGCGCGAGGAAGAACAGCACGAGCGCGAGTCCGCTATTGCCGCCGACGAGCGACGGCCGCACGCCGAGCCCTTCGTAGAACCACACGCATTGCGTCAGCCAGCCGAGCAGCGCGAGCATCGCGAGGCTGATCGCGAACGTGACCAGCATGCGCTTCATCACGTGACGACGCTTGAAGTGGCCGAGCTCGTGCGCGAGCACCGCTTCGATCTCGCGGCCCGACAGGCGCGCGAGCAGCGTGTCGAAAAACACGATGCGCTTGCTCGCGCCGAAGCCGGTGAAGTACGCGTTGCCGTGCGCCGAACGGCGGCTGCCGTCCATCACGAACAGGCCCTTCGCGGCGAAGCCGCAGCGCTTCATCAGCGCCTCGATGCGGGTCACGAGCGCTTCATCCTTCAGCGGCTCGAACTTGTTGAAGAGCGGCGCGATGAAGGTCGGGAAAATCAGCAGGCCGAACATCTGGAACGCGACCCACACGACCCATGCCCACAGCCACCACAGGTTGCCCGCGCGGTTCATCAGCCACAGCACGACGAACAACAACGGCAGGCCGAACGCGATGCCGAGCAGCACGCCCTTCAGGCGGTCGAAAAAGAACAGGCTTTTGCTCATGCGATTGAAGCCGAAGCGTTGCTCGACGACGAACTGCCGGTAGTAATCGAACGGCAGGTCGATCGCGCTCGTGATCGCGATCACAGCGGCAACCAGCGCGATCTGACCGACGTAGCCGCGGCCGAGCCAGTCGGAGATCGCGAGATCGAGCATTTGCACGCCGCCGAGCAGCGTGAGCCAGATCAGCACGGCCGCGCCGACGACGATCTCGACCATCGCGAGCCGCGTGCGCTCGACCGTGTAGTCGGCCGCGCGCTGATGCGCGGTGAGCGCGATGGTGTTCGCGAACTGGCTCGGCACCTGTTCGCGATGCGCGACGACGAAGCGGATCTGCCGCGAGGCGAGCCAGAGTTTGGTGCCGACCATCGCGACGACGGCGACGACGAACAGGGCGGTGAAGTACAGGGTAGGCATCCGGGGATTCCGTGGTATCTATGCGAGAATTATATGTTTCTTCCCGCCTTGCGGCGGAGATACGGTTTAACGCGACGGTTAAGCAACAGTACCGGGTAGCAGTTCAGGGCGGCGCTTTGGCGCGGCCGGCCCGACTCGAACCGCGCGAATCGATTTCAAACGAACACATGCCGCGCCGCGCGGGTTGCCAGCTAAGCCCGCCGCGCGGCCCTCAGGGTTGCCTTCATGACTGACATCCTCGCATCCACCGAACAGCCGCCGCTCGTGCGCAGCGACATGAATCTCGTCTGGCTGGACATGGAAATGACCGGGCTCGTGCCCGACACCGACCGCATCATCGAGATCGCGGTGGTGGTGACGAATTCGACGCTCGACAGGATGGTCGAAGGTCCGGTGCTCGCGATTCATCAGAGCGATGAAACGCTCGCGAAGATGGACGAGTGGAACCGGAACACGCATGGCCGCTCGGGGCTGATCGATCGCGTGAAGGCGTCGACTGTCAGCGAGGTCGACGCGACCGCGCAAATCCGCGAGTTCCTCGGCCAGTACGTGCCGCCCGGCAAGTCGCCGATGTGCGGCAACTCGATCTGCCAGGACCGCCGCTTCATGGCGCGCTGGATGCCGGATCTGGAGAGCTTCTTCCACTACCGCAACCTCGACGTGAGCACGCTGAAGGAGCTGTGCCGGCGCTGGCAGCCGGTCATCTACAAGGGCTTCCAGAAGCGCGCGATGCATACGGCGCTGGCCGATATCCACGAGTCGATCGACGAGCTGAAGTACTACCGCGAGCATTTCCTCGTGCCGTCGGCGCCGGACGCCGCCGCCAGCGCTCAGTAAAGCGCGGGCCTGCACGGGCAGGCCCCGAACCTCGAACCTCAGTCTTGCCGTGGCGCGCGCTGCGCGCTTTTCGGCCGGAACGCCTTGACCACGTCGACGTTCGTTTCTACGTAAGGGCCGCCGATCAGGTCGATGCAGTAGGGCACCGCCGCGAAAATCCCTGGCACCTTGACCATGCCGTCATCGCGCAGGCCTTCCAGCGTTTCCCTGATCGATTTCGGCTGGCCGGGCAGGTTGATGATCAGCGCGGCGTGTCGTTCGGTTTCGCGGATCACCGCGACCTGGCGCGACAGGATCGCGGTCGGCACGAAATTCAGGCTGATCTGCCGCATCTGCTCGCCGAAGCCGGGCATCTCCCTGGTTCCGACAGCGAGTGTCGCCTCGGGCGTCACGTCGCGGCGCGATGGTCCGGTGCCCCCGGTCGTCAGCACCAGATCGCAGCCCACTTCGTCGACCAGCTCGATCAGCGTCGCCGAGATGGTCGGCGCATCGTCGGCGATCAGCCGCGTGACCACCTGCCATGGCGAGCTCAAGGCCGCGCCGAGCCACTCCTGCAGCGCCGGAATGCCCTTGTCCTCGTACACGCCCGTCGACGCGCGGTCGCTGATCGACACGAGGCCGATCACGATTTCGTCGGGGTGCTGACGTTGCTTACGTCGATCAGGCGTCGCGGTCGTCATCGTCGTCTTCCGCGGCGAGGTTGGGGTCGTGCGCGTCTTCCGCTTCGTCGTCGGTGCCTGCCGCGCTCTTGACCCACTGGAACAACTCGCGGAAGTAGCGCGGCGGCTTGCTCTGCTCCGCTTCCTTGCGCGCGTTGCGGATCAGCGTACGGCCCTGCTGCGGGTCGGCGCTCGGGTGCTGGCGGATGAATTCGGTCAGCGCGGCGTCGTCGGCAAGCAGCTTCTCGCGGGTGCGCTCGATCCAGTGGAGCTTCGCCGTTTCCGACTTGTTGATGCCCTTGTAGGTGTCGAGCGCGGTGCGCAGCGCGGCGGTTTCGGTGTCGAGCAGCGAGCGCATCACGCGGCCGACGTACTGGATCTGGCGGCGCTTGCCTTCGTGGTCGGTGATGCGGCGCGCTTCGCGCACGGCTTCGTCGAGCTTTTCGGGCATCGGCATGCGCTTGAGCGCGTCTTTCGGCAGCGCGACGAGTTCCAAGCCCAGATCCTGCAGCGCTTGCATTTCGCGCTTGACCTGAGACTTGCTCGGACGATCGTAGCCGTTTTCGTCGACTTCCGTGACGACGGATTCGATCGGTTGAATGCGGGTTTTGCGTGTCATGCCGGTATTGTAACTTGCCGCGCCGGCCCGACCCGCGGCGGCGCGTACCTTGCTATGATCGCGGGATGCATTTATCCCGAACCCGCGCGCCTGCGCCGAATACGGTGCGCATACCCACGGCCGCGCGGCCCCAACAGGACGGCAACCACAATGGCAGCAGACATGGACGTCAAGCAGCGCTTTTTTCCGCATACCCAGGATGAGCTGAAGGAAATCGCCTCGGACATCCTCCGTCACGCGAAGGCGCTCGGCGGCACCGACGCCGCGACCGAAATCTCCGAAGGCGACGGCCTGTCCGTCTCGGTACGGCGCGGCGAAGTCGAGACGATCGAGCACAACCGCGACAAGATGGTCGGCGTGACGGTGTTCATCGGCAACAAACGCGGTAACGCCAGCACCTCGGACTTCTCCCCGCAGGCATTGAAGGACACGGTCGCGGCCGCCTACAACATCGCGCGCTTCACCGCCGAAGACAATTGCGCGGGCCTCGCCGAAGCCGAGCTGCTCGAAACCGCGCCCCGCGACCTCGATCTGTACCACCCGTGGAATCTGTCCGCCGACGAAGCGGTCGAAATCGCGCGCCGCGCCGAAGACGCCGCGTTCGCGACCGATCCGCAGATCAAGAACTCGGAAGGCGCGAGCGTGTCGGCACAGCACTCGCAGTTCGTGCTGGCGACCTCGCGCGGCTTCCTCGCCGGCTATCCGTATTCGCGCCACTACGTCGCGTGCGCGCCGATCGCCGGCAGCGGCCGCAACATGCAGCGCGACGACTGGTACACATCGACGCGCAGCGCCGACGAGCTCGCCGATCCCGAAGCGGTCGGTCGTTACGCGGCGCAGCGCGCGCTCGCGCGCATCGGCGCGCGCGGCCTCGACACGCGCAAGGTGCCGGTGCTGTTCGAGGCACCGCTCGCGGCGGGCCTCCTCGGCGCGTTCGTGCAGGCGACGAGCGGCGGCGCGCTGTATCGCAAGACCTCGTTTCTGGTCGACAGCCTCGGCAAGCCGGTGTTCGCGCCGCACGTGCAGGTGGTTGAAGACCCGCACGTCGCGCGCGCGATGGGCAGCGCGCCGTTCGACGAGGAAGGCGTGCGCACGCGCCAGCGCTCGGTCGTGAAGGACGGCGTCGTCGAGGGCTACTTCCTGTCCACCTACTCGGCGCGCAAGCTCGGCATGAAGACCACCGGCAACGCGGGCGGCTCGCACAACCTGTCGCTGCTCAGTTCGAACACGCGTCCCGAAGACGACTTCGAGGCGATGCTGAAGAAGCTCGGCACGGGCCTGCTGCTGACCGAACTGATGGGGCAGGGCGTCAACTACGTGACCGGCGACTACTCGCGCGGCGCGTCGGGTTTCTGGGTCGAGAACGGCAAGATCCAGTATCCGGTCGAGGAAATCACGGTCGCGAGCACGCTGCAGGAGATGTTCCGCCATATCGTCGCGATCGGCGCGGATACGATCACGCGCGGCACCAAGCAGACCGGCTCGGTGCTGATCGAGCGGATGACGATCGCGGGGCAGTAAGCCACACGGCTCGTTCCAGCGCAGCCCCGTATCAAACGAAAACGCCACGCAACTGAACGTTGCGTGGCGTTTTTTATCGCTTGCGTGGCGCGCGCCGTCAGACGTCTTTGCGCTGATACGTGACGAATGCGTAATCGAAGTCGTTGGGCGCATTCGAATGATGCGCTTCGCGCGCGATTTCTTCCCACACCTGCGGGTCGATCGCGGGGAAGGTCGCGTCGCCGTCGAAGTCGGCGGCGATTTCGGTGACGATCAGCTTGTCCGCATGGCGCAGCCCTTCGTCGTAGAGCTCTGCGCCGCCGATCAGAAACGCCTGCGGCGCCTGGTCCTGCGCGGCGAGCGCGAGCGCTTCGTCGAGATTGGTCGCGGTGTCGCAGCCCTGAAAGCGTCGCGAGGCATCGCGCGTGACGACTATATTGCGGCGTCCCGGCAGTGGCCGGCCGATCGATTCATGCGTTTTGCGGCCCATGATGATGGGCGCGCCCATCGTCGTGCGCTTGAAGAATTTGAGGTCTTCGGGCAGTCGCCAGGGCAACTGGTTGTCGCGGCCGATCACGCCGTTGCTGGCGCGAGCGACGATCAGGGTGAGCGTCGTCATCGAATGGAAAGAGGAGGGTAACCGGGCGATTCTACCCGAGCCGTCGATGCACACCGACGCGTACCCGCCGCTCACTTTCGCGCCGGCCCGTCCGCGGCGAACGCTCCCTTGTCGTCGGCGCTGCCCGGTTCGCGCAAGCCGTGCACGCCCATCAGCCGATACAGCGTCACGCGGGAAATGTTCAGATCCACCGCCGCCTCGTTCAACCGGTGCCGATGGCGCAGCAGCGCGGCCTCGATCGCGCGCTTCTCGGCAGCCTCGCGCGCCTGCGTGAGCGTCATGCTTTCCTGCTCGGTGTAGCCCGCGAGGTCGAGGTCGTCGGCCGAGATCAGCTTGTTCTCGGCCATCACGATCGCGCGGCGCACGCGGTTGATCAGCTCGCGCACGTTGCCGGGCCAGTTGTAGTTGTAGAGCGCTTCGATCGCCGACGGCGTGAAGCCGCGAATCTTGCGCGCGTTGTCGGTCTTGAACTTGTGCAGGATGTGGTACGCGAGAATCTCGATGTCGCGCCCCCGCGCGCGCAGCGGCGGCTCATCGACGCGCAGCACGCGCAGGCGATGAAACAGATCCGCACGGAACTGGCCCTCGCGCATCGCGCCGTCGAGATCGACGTGGGTCGCCGAGATGATGCGCACGTCGACCGGAATCGATTCGCGTCCGCCGAGCCGCTCGATCTTGCGTTCCTGCAGAAAGCGCAGCAAGCTCGCCTGGCTTACGAGCGGCAGATCGCCGATCTCGTCGAGAAACAGCGTGCCGCCGTCTGCCGCCTCGACGCGCCGGCGTATTTGCCGGTCTGGGTCGCGAGCGCGTCGTCGCCGACGAGTTGCACCCGCAGGGGCGCGGCGCCTGGCTCGGGCGCTATCGAAAGTTCGGGAGCCGGTGGCGAGGCGGCGCCCTCCGAAGCGTGGGCAAGGCTGCTTGCGCCGCAGGCGACGGCGCAGAGCACGAACCCAAGCTGTGTGAAGTGTGACTTCATGGCGGGATCAGAACATGTCTGCCTTGTTCAAGCCGTACTCGAAAAAGGGAGTCGCGGCGGTGCCGGCTGCCAGCGCAGCGGCGCGCAACTTCAGCGCGAGCGACTCGTTGTCCTGCAACAGTGGTGAATCCTCCCTGAAGGGTTTGCCGAGGACCGCGAACACGAGACCGTTCCAGGTCTTCGCGAAGTCCTCTTCGAGCACGGTGCGATTGCCGAGCGCCGGGTCCGCGATGAACACGCGGCCGTCCTGCGCATGTTTGACGATCACGAAATGCTCGTAGCCGTCGATGTTCATCAGGACCATCACGGGGATCTGAAGATGGTGGAGCGCTTCGACGTTGACGCGAAAGCCGCGGCCGCGCAGTCCGATGGTCTCGACGAAGTGCTTCATGTCGAGCATCGAGAAGCCGTTCTTGACGACGACTTCGGGCGTTGAAAAGACCATCATCCGGCGAATCAGTTCGGTTTCCGGAATATCGATGCCGTAGCCGTACTTGAGGAGGGTGGCGAGCGCCGCCGCGCCGCAGCTGTAATCGAATTGCTGATTGACGATGTGGTTGTAGCGCAGGTCCTTCATCGAACGGACCGTCTTCGTCAACGGCACGCCGACGAACGTGGACGTGTCGATGCTCGACTGTGCGGCGGCGTAATCCGCGCACAGCACGCACCCTGCCAGCGCTACGGCGAACGGTAGCGCCGGGAACCCCTTGAACCCGGTCATGCTGGTCTCCTGCCCGATCCGCGCCGGCAGCTTCTATGGCTGCCGGCGCGCCCCTCCGACTGCTTTGTGCTTCTTCTGCTTGCCCGCGCTCGCCGCGTCGCGTGCTTACTTGCCGCTGTTCAACGCCGCGATGGCGAGGCCGTTGTGCTGCAAGTTGCCCGCGCCGCCGGCAATGTTCACGCCGATGTTTCCGGAGGCGCCTTTCAGCGTATCGGCACCCAGACTCGCGGTGCCCTGGAATTGCCCGTGGACGGTCATCGTTGCGGATTGCGAGTTGTCGTCCGTCGCATCCATCGCGGTGGTCAGCGCCTTGCCCGGCGAGGTCGTCGTCATGGCGCCGGCAAGCGGGTTGTCCTGCGCGTTGCCGATACCGGAAGCGATGTTCACACCGACGTTGCCCGTCACACCCGACAGCGACCCGTTGCCGACCGACGCGTTCAGATTGAAGTTGTGAATCGTTGCGCTGCCGCCCGAGGACTGCACGTTGAAGGCCTGCGCGTTGCCGAACACGTTGCCGACGTCGACCGAGGCGAGCGACACGTCGTTGCTCTGCGCGTTGTCGATGCCTTCCGCGATGTTGATCCCGAGGTTGCCCGACACGTTGCTGGCTGCGTTGGTGCCGGTGGTTGCATTCAGCGTGGCGGCAGCTTCGTTGTTGATGTGCTGCGTGATCGAGCCGCCCGTCGTCACGTCGGTCGTCGACATGCCTGCGTCGATGCCCCATGCGGCGCCATACGAGTCGCTCGACGACAAGCGGCTGCGGGAGTAGCCCGACGATTGCTCGCCGACCATCGCATAGCCGGAGCCTTCGCTCGCTTTGAAGCCCCACGAATGGCCTTGCCCGGACGCTTCGCTTGCTTCTAAGCCGCCGGCGACGCCCGACGAGTTCGCGTAGCTCGATTCGCGATAACCGGCCTGCAGGCCGCCGCGGGCGCTGAACGAGCCGCTGCCGTGCGAGAACGTGTTGTGGTCCTGATAGCTGTAGCCGCCGCCGATCGAGCCGCCGGCAGACAGATGGCCGCCAGAGTTCTGACTTGTGTGCGAGAAGCTGCCCGCGATGCCGGCTGCCTGCTGGCTGGTTTCATAGCCGCCGCTCGTCACGCTCGCGCTCTGGTTGCCGTACGCATAGCCGCCGGACGCTTCGAAGCCCTGCGAGCCCGAGCTCGACGACGTATGGTTTTGTGTCGTGAACGCGAATGCCGAGCCGCCGCCTCTGACCGACGTTCTGCTGTTGTTCAGCGTCGTGGTCACGTTGCCGCTGGTGTAGGTCTGCGCCTGCGGATCGAGCGTCGCATTCACGTTGACGGTCTGATTGTTGTTGATCACCGCGTTAGCCGTGCTGGACACATGCACGCAGCCAAACAGTCCGACCAGACCTTCGACGCCGACCATCTCGCCGACGACCGTCGTATTGAACAGGTAGGCCTTCTGCGGCGCGGCAAGCACGCTGCCGGATGCGGCAACGAGAACGGCCGTGGCAATAAGAGTGCGCTTCATGATTCGCTCCGATACTTAAGTGTGGTCAGTTAAAAAAAGTGCCCGCCGGGGGACGGAGCACAAAACTGTTTGCCGTGGCATTACCGGCGCCGGCTGCCTGGTTGATTTGCACGATTCCGTTCGCGTTGCGAAAGGCATCGCTGGAAATGCTTGCCTCGCGCACGCCGTGAATCGCGTTCGACCGCCCCGGACTGCCGTTTTTCGGGGCCGTCGCGGAGAGCTCCCCATCCGGGACGGTCTCGACTCCGAGCGCCGCAGTCCCGATCTGGGTACTGTTGCGCTGCAGATTCCCTACTCCGGCCGACTGGTTCATCAGCACCGCGCCGGATGTGTTCGAAAACGCACTGGCTTCGATCGACGCCTGCGCGCGCGGCACGTTCGCGGCCACCGACGCGCTTTGCACGCTCGCGTTCGCGTTGCCGACCGCGGCGCCTTTCGTCACCGTGATCTGGTTGGCCTGCGCGTTGTCGAGGCCAGCCGTTTCGTTGACCGTGAGCGCGCCCGTCGCGCCCATGCCCGCGCCGCTGCCGATCGTCGCGATGGCGCCGACGATGGGTATCGCTTGCGCCTGCGCGTGAGCCGTGCCGGCGACGAACGCAGCGACGCCCATGCACAGGCACGCGCACACGCGCAGGGCCGGGCGTGCCGCAGCGATTTGCAGCGAGCGAAGCGAGGGGCGCAGGCGTGCGCTCATTTCAGGCCTCCGAGCGCGCCGCCGAGCACGTTCGATAGCGGCGCGAGCGCGCCCGTCACCGACGAGCTGATCGCGCCGCCGACGCCCGTCGCCGGTCCGCCGATGCCGCCCGAGTTCAGCGCGGGATCGTGTTGCCGGTCGCCTTGCCGGAGAGGATCTGCGTGACGGCCCGCATGCCGGTGCCTCCGGGTACGCCGCAGGCGGCGACGCCGTTCGAGCCGTGCGCGTTCGTCAGATCGGTGTCGCCGACGAGTGTCGCGATCGTCGGATCGAACGAGTTGGCCGGGAACGTGGTGGCGCGCACGGCGACCGGGTCCTGGTCGCGCGGCACGGGGACGAACGCGTCACGCGGCGTGACGCTGCGCTCGACGACGATGTCGCCCGGATTGGCGACCTGCTCGGCATAGGCATGGCTCGCGAAGCAGGCGGTGGGCCGAAGCGGCGCGCGGCAAGACGGGAGCGTTGCTGAACGACGCCGCCGGCAGCCCGAGGGCGTGCGGCGTCTGCTGGTTCGTACTCATGTCCCGGTCCCTTCTCTCTTGTTACTTGTGTCCCGCCGTCGTGGGGCGCGTCATCTCTCGCGCGGCCACCGGTCCTGCATTGCCTGGTTATTTGCCGTCTGTTCGTTGCTTCGTCCTGCTTACTTGCGCTGGTATGTCGCGACGTTGTCCTGGGCGGCGCGCGCGGCATCGACGGGCACCGGCAGCGGCGAGGGTGGCGCGATCTCGTCCCACAACGTCACCTGGTTGCCGCCGCTTTGCATCAACCGGGGCGTCGCGGCGACCATCAACATGCCGACCGCGCCGCCGCGTTGCGGCGACAGCATCTGGTCATCGAGCGAAATATCGTTCATGGATGCAGCATCGGCAGCCGGGGTCGACGGTTTGGCGGCAATCTGGCTGTCGTCCTCCGCGGCAACCGGCGTGGTGGCTTGCAGGCTGGCGCAGGCGGGGTCAGCGGCATCGCTGGAATCCGTCAGCGTGGCGAATCGCGCCGGGGCGGCTTGCGCTGTCGGGGTGCCGGCACTCGCCGGCGGGGCGCTGAACGCTAGAGCTGCGCAGATCGCGAAGAATGGCGCGGGGCGGCTTATCAGATCGATGCGCAATGCGAGTCGCATGATGTGTCTCCCTGTGCACGCGAATTAGCGAAACATGTGCCATCGCTCGCAATCCATTGATACGCCTGGCGCCAATCAGCACAAACGCGACTAATGCGTTCCAAATCGGCAAAAAACGTTGCAGGCCTGAAACGGATCAGCAGAAAATACCTATAATTCGTTAATCCACGAGGTAACGAAATACTGTCGCGAGAACGCCACAAAAAGCGCTTCCACTAATGTTTTATTTGTCGGCTGAATAAATCGCGATCAGCCGCTAAGCCTTGATGGGCAACGGGTCCATCGATTAAATTCGCATAATTGTTTTCGAAGCGGCGCGCGTATAGTAAGCTCTCGAAAACAGCTTCACATTTAAAAAAGGCCCATATCGGGCCGTCTCGAACACACACGCCGCTTTCTTGGGGATCAGCTGTCCGCACGGAATGGAATGGCCGTTCGGGTTTTGCGATTCGCGAATCCTGGACGAGTCAGCGTGTCTGAACCGCAATTTCAGGTGCATGCGTCGTCCTTAACGTTCGTTGACGAGAGGATCTGAATAATGGAACCCGCAACGCGGCAACTGATTTACGTTTCGCGTGACCCGAGCGCGGAACTGAATACGCGTTTTATGCAGCGTGGCTGGCATGTCGAAGTCGTGGGATCGGCGCGCGATGCGCGCCGGGCAGTGCGCACCGGCTCGGCTGCTGGCGGCCTGCTCGATCTGTCCAGTGATTTCCAGCCGCACGAAATCGCCGCTTTTGAATCCTGTTTGACCATGCCGAACGTCGGCTGGGTCGCTGCCACTACGCCTGGCCAACTCCAGGACGCCGCGTTGCGCCGGCTCGTGCGCGACTACTGCTTCGATTACGTGACGGTGCCGTCTTCGGGCGACCGTATCGTCGACTCGGTCGGTCATGCGTACGGCATGATCTCGCTTAGCGAAACGGCGTCGCACGACGGCTCGCAAGGCGCCGAGGGTGAGATGGTCGGCTCGTGCGACGCGATGCTCGCGCTGTTCCGCTCGATCCGCAAGGTCGCGATGACCGACGCGCCGGTGTTCATCTCCGGCGAATCGGGTACCGGCAAGGAGCTGACGGCAGTCGCCATTCATGAACGCTCGGCGCGGCGCAACGCGCCGTTCGTACCGATCAATTGCGGTGCGATCCCGCCGCATCTTCTGCAATCGGAGCTGTTCGGCTACGAGCGCGGTGCGTTCACCGGCGCGAACCAGCGCAAGATCGGCCGGGTCGAGGCGGCCAACGGCGGCACGCTGTTTCTCGACGAAATCGGTGATCTGCCGCTCGAAAGCCAGGCGAGCCTGTTGCGCTTCCTGCAAGAGCGCAAGGTCGAGCGGCTCGGCGGCCATAGCGCGATCGACGTCGACGTGCGCATCATTTCGGCCACGCACGTGGACATGACCGCGGCGATGATCGAAGGGCGCTTCCGTTCCGACCTCTATCACCGCCTCTGCGTGCTGCAGATCGACGAGCCGCCGCTGCGCGCGCGCGGCAAGGACATCGAACTGCTCGCGCGGCACATGCTCGAACGTTTCAAGAAGGATGCGAGCCGCCGCCTGCGTGGCTTCGCGCCCGACGCGATCGCCGCGCTGCATAACTACGGCTGGCCCGGCAACGTGCGCGAGCTGATCAATCGGGTGCGGCGCGCGATCGTGATGTCGGAGGGACGCGCGATCACCGCGCGCGACCTCGAACTTGCCGAATACGTCGAGATCGTGCCGGTGTCGCTCGCGCAGGCGCGCGAAGCGGCCGAGCGTCAGGCGATCGAGCTTGCGTTGCTGCGGCATCGCGGGCGGCTCGGAGACGCGGCGCAGGAACTTGGCATCTCGCGAGTGACGCTGTATCGGCTGCTGTGCTCGCACGGCATGCGCCATATGGAAGGTGAGCCGATGTCGGCGCCGCACGGCGATTTGCCGGCGTCGGTGCAGCATCTGTAGGCGGCGCGGGCGAGCGGCGAGACTGGCGACGTGGCATGTGAAGGTCTGGCGCGTCGCCGCGGATCTCGGGCTGTGCCGGTTCGGACGGATTGACTGTGCCTTCCGGGCGCAGCGACGCCAGCCGGCAAGCGTCGCGTCGAAGCACTTTTGCATGCACGTGTTTGCCGCTCGTATATCGCATACCGCGGTGTTTTCCTTTCCGTCTGATATTTCCCTCGATATTCCCCATGCGGCGCGCCATGCTCCGGCGGCGCGCGGTCGCGCTTGTTAGAATCGGGTTTTGCTCAATTCCGTGAGCGCGCCTGATCGGGTTCGCGCCGCGCCGAAGGAAACTGCATGAAACAATACCTCGACCTCGTCCGTACGATTCTCGACACCGGCACGTGGCAGGAAAACCGCACCGGCATCCGCACCATCAGCATGCCCGGCGCGATGCTACGCTTCGATCTGCAACAAGGCTTTCCAGCGGTCACGACGAAGAAGCTCGCGTTCAAGTCGGCGATCGGCGAGCTGGTCGGGTTTCTGCGTGCTTCGCGCAGCGCCGCGGATTTCCGCGAGCTCGGCTGCAAGGTGTGGGACGGGAACGCGAATCAGAACGCGCAGTGGCTCGCCAATCCGTACCGCGAGGGCCCGGATGATCTCGGTGATGTCTACGGCGTGCAATGGCGCAAGTGGCCGGCCTACAAGGTGCTCGACGCCAGCGCGAGTGCGCAACTCGCTGACGCGCAGGCGCGCGGTTTTCGCATGATCACGCAGTTCGACGAAGAAGGCCGCTCGAAGGTGCTGCTTTACAAGGCGATCGACCAGCTGCGCCAGTGTCTCGACACGATCATGCAGAACCCCGCAGATCGACGCATTCTGTTCCATGCCTGGAACCCAGCCGTGCTCGACCAGATCGCTCTACCGGCTTGCCATCTGCTGTACCAGTTTCTGCCGAACGTTACGCGCCGCGAAATTTCGTTGTGCCTGTATATCCGCAGCAACGACGTCGGGCTTGGCACGCCCTTCAATCTGACCGAGGGCGCGGCGCTGCTGCATCTGGTCGGACGGCTGACGGGCTATACGCCGCGCTGGTTCAGCTATTTCATCGGCGATGCGCATATCTACGAGAATCAGCTCGATATGCTGCACCAGCAGCTCGAGCGCGAGCCGTACGAGAGTCCGCGGCTCGCGATTTCCGATCGTGTGCCCGACTACGCGAAGACCGGCGTGTACGAGCCGGAATGGCTCGAAACGATTGAGCCTGCGGATTTCTCTCTGGTCGGCTATCGGCATCACGAGCCGCTGACGGCGCCGATGGCGATCTGATGCCGGTGGGAGCGGGGCGGTAGCGCTCGCCCTCTTCGTCGTCGAATAACAAAAGCCCCGCGATGGTTTGCATCGCGGGGCTTTTTTATTGCCGGGACGGCAGGCGTCCTGCTCAGCTCTTGTGATGCTCGTCGCGACTGCCGCCGCCCTGGCGCTGCTCGGCATGTTGCGGTTGCGGCTGGGGTTGCGGACGTGGCTGCTGCACCTGCTGGGGCCGCGATTCGGGGCGTGGCTGCTGCATCTGCGGACGCGGCTCGGGCCGGGCTTGCGGCATCGGCTGCGGACGCGGTTCGAAATGCGGCTGCTGCGCCTGCTGGAACTGCGGTTGGGGCCGAGGCGCCTGCGGCATCGGCTGTGGACGCGGTTCGACTCGCGGCTGCTGCGCCTGCTGGAACTGTGGTTCGGGCCGAGGGGCTTGCGGCATCGGCTGCGGACGCGGCGCGAAGTGCGGCTGCTGTGCCTGCTGGAATTGCGGTTCGGGTCGAGGAGCTTGCGGCATCGGCTGCGGACGCGGTTCGACTCGCGGCTGTTGCGCCTGCTGCATTTGTGGTTCGGGACGCGGTTGCTGCGGCGGGAGGGCGCGCGGCGCCTGTTGCGTCACAGGCGGATGCCAGTTTGGCACACGCGCCTGTTGCTGCGCGGCCGGGTTGTCCGGCGGATGGGGCACACCAGAGTGTTGCGCGAAGCTCGGCTGTTGCGGGCCGCCCGGCTGCGCCATGCGCGGTGCCTGCTGCGCCATCGGGGTATGCGGCTGCGTCCATGCCGGCTGAGACCTGCCGACCGCGCCCCATTCCTGCGGCGCGCCGCGCTGCCGTGCGTACGCCGCCGCGTTGGCTGAATTCCCACCGGCTGCTTGCGGCGGCCGCGGCACACCGTTCGACGGATGGCCCATATTGCCCGCGAGCCCGCTCTCGCCAGGCTGCGGCGGACGCGGGTTGCCGACCATCTGCGTCGGCATGCCCGGACGCGCTTGCGGCGCTTCGCCATGCGGCCCCACGACGCCGGCTTCGCCGGACCGCTGGCCAGCCTGCTCGACGCCATGCGGCCCGTTACCGACCATTGCGCTGGGGGCGCCAGGCGCGCCAGCCGCCATCCCCGGCGGACGTCCCGGCACGTGTGATTGCACGACCCGCACGTTCGCCATCGGCAGCGCGCTCGGTGCGCCGGTCATATGCGCCGGCACTGCGGTGCGCACGACCGGCTGGCCGCCGCCGGGTACCCGACCGCCGCTTTGCGCGAAGCGCTGCGCGAGCTCGTCGTGATAAGCGGCCGGCATGACGGGAGTGCGAGTCGCAACGACCGGCCGGCCGACGACGCTCGCCGGTGGCCGGTAGTTCGCGCGCCGCAGATCCGACCCGAAGCTTTCGCGCACCGGCGCGATCCCCGGTGCGCCCGGGTTGATCCGCGCGTTGCGCCACTGCGCCGGATCGACCTTCTGCGAAAAGCGTCGGACTGGCTGACCGTGGACGAACGCTGTCGCCGGCACGGCCGTCACTCCCCCCGGCACGCGATAGTTCACGTACGCGTTGTGGATGTTCAGGTTGCGGCGGTAGTCGTTGACGATCGTCGTGCGGTTCACGCGGTTGTAGTACCCAGCGCTCCAGCGGTCGTGACCGCCCCAATGCGGATGCCACCGCTCGCCCGGCCCGAGCGGAAACCACGCGACGCCCGCCGCGATGACCCCGCCGACCGCCAGGTTCACACCCCAGTCGACACCGCCGTCGTCGTCGCCGACGAATGCGACCAGCGCCGGCGCATAGACCGGCGCCGCGTCCGCTTCGAGCGGACCTGGCACCCAGGCCCACGTGCCGTCGACCTCGGCCCAGCGGCCGTAGTGGTACGGCGCGAAGCCCCAAGGTTGGTCGTCGACCCAGGTCCAGCCCCACGGCGCCTGCCAGACCCAGTGGCCGTCGTGATACGGCGCCCAGCCGGCCGGCGTCGCGTTCGGCACCCACACTTCGCCGTACTGCGGCGTCTCGCGCCATGTGCCGTTGGCATCGAGGTCCTCGTAGCCGGGGATGTCGCGCGACACGTAGCGCGCCGACAGCGAGCGGTCTTCGGTGGCGTCGCGGCTGGCGGCCCACTGGTCGAGCTCGTCGACAGCGGGCGCGCGGTTGTCGGCGAGCTGCTGCAGGCTGGTGCCGGCAAAGCGGATCTGCTGACCCGCCGCGACCGGCACCTGGCCGCCGTCGCCGTACGCGATCGCACTACCGCTGCGCACGGTGACGGTCGTGCTGCTGCCGTCCGGCGCGACGTCGACGCGGTAGTCGCCTGGACCATTCACGCCGAGCGCAAGATTCGGCGTGTCGATTTCATACGACGACCCCGGCGCGAGCTCGCGCACGCGCGTCGATAGCGTGCCTTGCGCGACTTTCAGTTGCGCGGTCGTGTCGTCGAGATTGAGCACGTCGAGGCTCGTGTTCTGGCCGAGGCGCACCGCGGTCGAGCCGATGTGCAACTCGGAGCGTGCGTTCTGGTCGTTCCATAGCTGGTCGCCGGTTGTCAGCGGCCGGTTGATCTGCGCGTACGACCAGTCGGTCGCGCCGGCGGGCTCGGTGGTCACGGCTCCGGCCGTGTAGTTCAGCCGCGCGATGCGCCCCGGCGGGTCGCCGCCCGACGGAGCGCCGCCCGACGGATCGCCGCCCGGCCCGACGGCCGCCGCGGCTTGTGGCGTGGGTGTCGCTTGCTGCGCCAGGGCGCTCTGCGCCGCGAGTGCGACGACGGCGGTCGCGATCAGCGTATATCCGCTCATCCGGAGTCGGATCCCGGCTTGCTGCACGGGCTGCTTGGCGTGTGTCATGACTGATCTCCGACGGACGTGGCAATGGGCCGGGTCCGTTAAGTCACTGTACTTGCCGCCAATGTTTCAAGACCCGCTCATTTGTAAGGTGGATTCGCTGGCGTGTAACAAAAGATCTCGCCACGTCGGGCCACCGGCAGGTGAACGGTCTACCCGGCCAGAAACGCATCGAATTGTTGATGGCCGGCCGGCGTGACGCGCAGCACGCGCGGCCGTTCGGTTCGCTCGACCCAGCCATGCGCCGACCACGCATCGAGCAACGCCGCGCCGAGAGCGCCGCCCAGATGCGGTCGGCGCATGCTCCAGTCGAGGCAGGTGCACGCGAAGCGCCGCCGGCGGGTCTTCTGCGCGGCCAGGTCGATGCCCCAGTCGGCGAAGCGGGCGACGCCCTGCGCGGTCGCTTCTAGCGATGCGCCGTCTTGCGTCAGCAGTCCGCGCTCGAGCATGCGCTCGAACA
This sequence comes from Paraburkholderia lebeckiae, assembly GCF_050436225.1. NCBI lineage: Bacteria > Pseudomonadati > Pseudomonadota > Betaproteobacteria > Burkholderiales > Burkholderiaceae > Paraburkholderia > Paraburkholderia lebeckiae. Next base: position 620,346 of record NZ_JBNDLU010000002.1, read on the forward strand.
TGCGCACCGACAGCTCGCCTGCCATGTGGTCGTAACAGGTGCGCGCATAGCGCATTTCTAGTGGCACGGTGCGTGCCGGACGCGGCACGGAGCGCTGTGGCGCGCTGACCTGCGCGACGTTGGCGAGTGCTTCGATCGATGCGGCGATGTCCGCCGACGCGATACGGAAATAGCGATGCCGGCCGCGCACTTCGAGCGCGAGCAGCCCGCCGTCGGTGAGCCGTCCGAGATGGGCGCTCGCCGCCGATGGCGACAGCCCCGCGATCATCGTCAGTTCGCCGGCCGGGCGGGCGCTGCCGTCCATTAGCGCCCACAGCATCGCGGCGCGGCCGGGATCGGCGAGTAGCGCGCCGATGCGGCTCAGGCCGGGGAAGTGGTTCTGGTCGTCTAAGAAGGGGGCGGTCATGGCGCGTCTCCTGAATGGGCGGCAAAGGGCGGCGCGGTCCAATCGCAAAGACCGCCGCCACGATTCCTACTCTACGCGCATCGGGTATTCGATGTTTCAGCTTGGCGTGAACAATCAATGCGACGGACGTGTCCGGCTCGGCCGCGTTTGCGCGGCGTCGCGTGCCACAGGCTAGAATCGAAGCCTGTCCTTGCAGGAAATCGATGTGATGAAAACTCTTCTCGCCGTCGCCGCGGCGGTTCTGCTGTTCAGCGCCTGCGCGGGGGGCGGAGCCGGCTCGGGGTCGGCCGGCAGCGGCAGCATCAACATGTACGGCACCATCGACACAGGGATCAGCGTCCACAACTAGGCCCACCGTCGGCCCATCGGCGCGCTTCGCGCCGCGTCCCCCAATCGATGCCCCGTCGCGCGCAATATTGCGCTCGTATAATCGCCTCCTTTCAATGCATCCGATTGACCGGAGTCAAGATGAGCACTGTTCCCACCGCACCGCTGGACCGTTCGGAAACCACCTTCCGCTTTCTCGCCGAGCCGACCTCGGTCAACTTCGGCGGCAAGGTGCATGGCGGCGCGCTGATGAAGTGGATCGACGAAACCGCCTACGCATGCGCGGCGGTATGGTCTGGGCGCTATTGCGTGACGGTCAGCGTCGGCAATATCCGTTTCCGTCGGCCGATCCTCGTCGGCAATCTGGTCGAGCTGCGGGCGCGCGTCGTCGCGACGGGCCGCACCAGCATGCACATCCACGTGTCGGTGCACGCGGGCGACCCGAAGGGCGGCGAACTGCTGCAGACCACCGACTGTCTCGTCGTAATGGTCGCCGTCAACGAGAACGGCCATCCGGTGCCGGTGCCCGCCTTCCTGCCAGAGACCGAGGAGCAGAAACGCCTCGCCAGGTACGCGATGGACGTGAAGGAAGCGCTCGACGCGATCATCGAGCTGAAGCCGGAAGAAGTCGCGCAGGGAAAGATCTAGGCGCAGCGCATCATCATGCGGTGCGTCCGACCATATCCTCGGGTCGCACCCACTCGTCGAACTGCTGCTCGGTGACATAACCGAGCGCCAGCGCCGACGCCTTCAGCGTCGTGCCTTCCTTGTGCGCCTTCTTCGCGATCTGCGCGGCCTTGTCGTAGCCGATGTGTGGATTGAGCGCCGTCACCAGCATCAGCGATTCGTTGAGCAAGGTATCGATGCGCTCGTGATTCGGCTCGATGCCGGCCGCGCAGTTGTCGTTGAAACTATGCGCGCCGTCGGCGAGCAGGCGCACCGACTGCAGCACGTTGTGCGCGATCATCGGACGGAACACGTTGAGCTCGAAATTGCCGCTCGCGCCGCCGATGTTCACGGCGACGTCGTTGCCGAACACCTGCGCGCACAGCATCGTCAATGCTTCGGACTGGGTCGGATTGACCTTGCCCGGCATGATCGAGCTGCCCGGCTCGTTTTCGGGGATCGACAGCTCGCCGAGACCGCAGCGTGGGCCGCTCGCGAGCCAGCGAATGTCGTTGGCGATCTTGTTCAGGCTCGCGGCCACCGTTTTGAGCGCGCCGTGCGCGAATACCAGCGCGTCGGCGGCCGCCATCACCTCGAACTTGTTCGGCGCCGACACGAACGGCAGACCGGTCAGCTTGCCGATCGCGGCGGCGACGCCGTCGGCGAACTTCGGGTGCGCGTTCAGTCCCGTGCCGACCGCGGTGCCGCCCTGCGCAAGCTCGTACAGATGCGGCAACGCCGACTCGACGTGCCGGATGCCGTGCTCGAGCTGCGCGACATAGCCCGAGAATTCCTGGCCGAGCGTGAGCGGCGTCGCGTCCTGCAGGTGCGTGCGGCCGATCTTGACGACGTCGGTGAACGCTTTCGCCTTGCCGTCGAGCGTGTCGTGCAACGTCTTCAGCGCGGGTAGCAGATGCTTGACGATGGCATCCGCGGCAGCCACATGCATCGCAGTCGGAAACACATCGTTCGACGACTGCCCGCGATTCACGTCATCGTTCGGATGCACCTTGCGCGCTTCGCCGCGCTCGCCGCCGAGTAGCTCGCTTGCGCGGTTGGCAATCACCTCGTTCAGGTTCATGTTGGTCTGCGTGCCCGAGCCGGTCTGCCAGACCGCCAGCGGAAATTCGTCCGGATGTTTGCCGTCGATGATCTCGTCGGCCGCCTGCATGATCGCGAGGGCCTTCTGCTCGTCGAGCACACCGAGGCCGAGGTTGACCTCGGCGGCCGCGCGCTTGATCACCGCGAGCGCGGTGATCAGCTCGGGCGACTGCTTTTCCGTCGAAATCTTGAAGTTCTGCAGCGAGCGCTGCGTCTGCGCGCCCCACAGGCGGGCATTCGGCACCGCGATTTCGCCGAACGTGTCGCGCTCCATCCGTACGTCTTCAGTCATGGTTGACTCCGCTTCTCAAAGTTCCGAGTTGACAGGCAATAACGAGAATAGACCCGTTAGCGCATTCCGGTAAAAACCGGCCTGCGGATCGAAAATGTAGGTGCGTGTCTGGCCGTTCTCGACGTCGGTCCAGACGAGCGGCGACAGTGGCGCGCCGATCGAGCGCAGATAGGCGAGCTGGGCCGCGTCGGCGAGCGTCACGTGGTAGCTGTGATCGGGCTGGATGGCACGCTCGAAGATGCTGGCGACCTGATTCGCGAGTTTGGGGCTGTGGATCACGAGTGCGAGCTCGGTGTTCAGATTGGCCGAGCGGGGGTCGAGGTTCATCGAGCCGATGACGAGAATCTGGTGATCGATCACAAAAGTCTTCGCATGCAAACTCGCGCGCGAACGCGAGCCGACCAGCCCCACGTCCGGCGTGTCCTGGTATGGCCTTAATTCGTACAGTTCGACGCCTGCCTTTAGCAGCGGCACCCGGAACGGGCTGTAGCCCGCCTGCACGGCGACGGCGTCGGTAGCCGCGAGCGAGTTGGTCAGCACTGCGATGCGGATGCCGCGGCGCGTGAGCTCGCCGGCCGCCTGCACGCCCGACGCGTGCGGCACGAAGTAGGGCGAGACGATCAGGAAGTCGTGCTGCGCGTCGCGCATCAGTTCGCGCAGCCGCGCGAGCGGCGGGCTCACGTAGTCCGGCGACGGATGCGCGATTTTCTCCGGCAAGTCCGCCCTGAATTCCGCACCCGCCCACGTGAGGCCGAGCTGCTCGCTCGTAATCTGCGCGGCGAGCGGCGTCGCGTTCAGCGGTTTCGCGTTGTACGGATCGGCATTGGTGCGCCAGTGGTGGCGCAGGTCGTCGCGCGTCTGGTCGAGTTCTTTCTGGTTGAATTTCTGCTTGTTCAGCGCGCGCAGCGGATAGGCGAGGTCGCTGTTCCAGTAGTCGTCGAAACTCGCTGAGACGTCGGCGACGATCGGGCCGGCCGCGAGCACGTCCATGTCGCGGAACTGCAGCGTTTCGCTGGCGCTGAAGTACTCGTCGCCAAGATTGCGCCCGCCGACGATCGCGAGCTGGTTGTCCGCGATCATCGCCTTGTTATGCATGCGGCGCGTGAAGTGGCCGATCTGCGTGAACACGTTCGTGGTGCGCTCGAACATGCCTTGCTGGGCGCTGCCGAACGGATTGAAGACGCGAATCTCGATGTTGTCGTGCGAGTTCAGCCCCGCCATGATGCGGTCGATGTCCTTGAAGTTCAGATCGTCGACCAGCATGCGCACGCGCACGCCGTGATCGGCCGCATACAGCGCGGCGCCGAGCAGCAGCTTGCCGGTGGTGTCCTCGTTGGCAATGTAGTACTGCATGTCGAGGGTTTTGGTCGCCGCGCGCGCGAGCGCGATGCGCATCTGCAGCGCGTCGGTGCCCTTCGCCAGCACGCGAAAGCCCGACTGCTCCGGATGCTTCGCCTCGAACGGCGCGAGCGCTTCGCGCAGCGGCGAATCCGCGGTGGCGGGGAGTGCGTGTGTGAGCTGGCGGTCGAACGCCGTGGCGGGCGGCTTCGTCGCGCAGGCGGTCAAAAATGCCGCCGCGCAACAGAGCAGGAAAAATTGCCTCGTCGTGCTGACTATCGAGTGGCGGCGCGCGGCCCGCCGATGTTGTTCGAATTGGCCCTGCACGCTGTTTTTCCCCTTGTTTTGCAAGCTTTCGCGTGGCGACAGCGAAGGCCTGCGCACGCTGTCGAGAAAACCATTCTAAGGGAATTGGGGCGCGTGTTCGTCGTTCGTCTGCAAACGCAGCAGAGTGCCGCGCGTCGGTCGGGAGGGCGCCGCGATTGGGTGATCCATCAACTGATGCCAACCGCGGCGCGCGGATGCTCTATCAGACGCGCTCGGCGTGCAGCGCGCGCTCGCCATCGGGATGGGTCGAGCCTTTCGCCGGGCGACCCGCCCACACTCCCGCGAGCAGCGAGCCCGACAGGTTGTGCCAGACCGAGAACAGCGCACCCGGCAGCGCGGCGAGGGGCGCGAAGTAGAGCTTGCCGAGCGTCGCGGCGAGACCGGAGTTCTGCATGCCCACTTCGATCGCGAGCGTACGGCAGACGGCTTCGTCGAAACCGAGCAGACGGCCGCCCCAGTAGCCGCCGAGCAGGCCGATGCCGTTGTGCAGGATGACGCCGACCATCACGACGAGGCCCACCGACGCGATGCTCTTCTGCGTGCCGCCCACCACCGCGCCGATGATCAGCACGATCGCGACCATCGACACGAGCGGCAGGATCGGTTCGATCTTGCGCACGAGCTTGCCGAACAGATGATTGACGACGAGACCGACGACGATCGGCAGCGCGACTATCTGCAGGATGCTCATCAACATGCCGTGCACGTCGACGACGATCGACGCGTCGACGTAAAGGCGCGTGAGCAGCGGGGTCGCGAACACGCCGACGAGCGTCGACAGCGCGCTGATCGTCACCGACAGCGCGACGTCGCCGCGCGCGAGATAAATCATCACGTTCGACGCGGTGCCGCTCGCGACGCTGCCGACCAGCACCATGCCGGCGGTCAGGTCGGGCGGCATGCGCAGCGTCTTGGCGATGACCCATGCGGCGAGCGGCATCACGAGGTAGTGCAGCACGATGCCGGCGATCACCGGCGCGGGACGCGTGAACACGCGCAGGAAATCGCCGGCCGACAGCGTGACGCCCATCGCCAGCATGATGATTGTGAGGAGCGTGGTGACGTGCGGCGCGACGCCGGAAAACGAGGCCGGCGAGAAGTACGCGGCGACCGAGACGAGCACGGCCCAGAGCGGGAACAGGCGGGTGACGCGGGCAAGCATGACGGGTGGTCCTTGGTTATGTTGTATCGCGGGAAAGCGGGGCTGCGGCCCGGCCGGGTGTCGGCTGGCGTTGCGGCGTTCGCCGCGCCAAAGCGGGTGAAGCGGCTACGGCAAGTGCCGTGGCGAAAGCGCGGCAAAGACGGCCGGCCAATTGAAGCCGCACGCGACGCGGGCAATGGTGAGTGCGCGCGCGATGCCAGTCCGGCGCCTGCCTTCGTGAGGCGCGCCGTCGTGCGGTTCGTGGCGCGTGAGCGCGGGATAGCGCTCACGAGCCGTGACGGCCATTTTACCTTTTGCAGGGAGTGCTTCAGGAGTGGGGCTTGCCACTACTTCGCTCAAACCGAGCGCGCGGGCGGCGTGGCCGTTGCGGCCGTCGGCGCCTGCCGCCGGCTCAGCCTGTGAAAACGCAGCGTCATCAGCAGCGCGACGCTCGCGAGGCCTGCGGCGAGCCCCCACCACAAGCCGCGCGCGCCGAGGCCGGCGTGGAACGCGAGCAGATAGCCGGTCGGAAAACCGATCACCCAGTAACCGAACGCGGCGGCGATCATCGGTACGCGCGTGTCCTTCAGCCCGCGCAGACAGCCGGAGCCCACCGCCTGCATCCCGTCGACGATCTGGAAAATCGCCGCCACGCCGAGCAGCGAACTGGCGAGCGCGATGGTCGGCGCATTCGCCGGGTCGTCCAGATGCAGATACAGGCCGACGATCCAATGCGGCGCGGTGATCAGCACGAGGCCCGACATCGACATGAAGCCGACGCCGAGCGCGAGCGCGACGAAGCCCGCGTGGCGCGCGGCGAGCGGCTGACCGGCGCCGGCCCAGTAGCCTACCCGCACGTTGGCCGCCTGGCCGATCGACAGCGGCACCATAAACGCGACCGATGCGACGTTCAGCGCGATCTGATGCGCGGCCAGTTGCGATTCGCCGAGCAGGCCAACCATCAGACCAGTGGCGAGGAACAGCGTCGACTCGACGCCGTAGGTGATCGCGACCGGCCAGCCGATGCCGAACAATTCGCCCATCAACGGCAGCTTCGGCCGCGTCGCGACGACGAAATGGCGGAAGCGCGGCCGCAGATGCAGCAGCGCCATCAGCACGAGCGCGGTCAGCCACACGGTGATCGTGGTCGCGGCCGCCGAGCCGAGAAAACCCAGCCGCGGCAGCCCGTACGCGCCGTGGATGAGCCCGTAGTTCAGGAAGCCGTTCACGCCGACGCTCGCGATCGACACCCACAACAGGCGCCGTGCCGCGCCGATCGCCGGCAGAAACGAGCGCATCAGGCCGACGCCGATCAGGCTCGCGGGTGCGCCCCAGCGCAACACCGCCGCGTATCGGCCGATGTTGTGCGCGAGCAGGCCCGGCTCGCCGACCGCGAGCAGGATCCTCGACGCGAACGACAGCAGGATGAACGCCGGCACCGACAGCAGCACCGACAGCACGAAACCGGTCCAGTAAATATGCGGCACCCGGCCGTCGTCCTGCGCGCCGCGCGCGTGCGCGACGCTGACGCTGACCGAGGTCAGCACGCCCTGCAGCAGCGTGACGACGACGAAAAAGAGGTTCGCGCCGAGGCCGCCGGCGGCGAGCGCATCGGGGCCGAGCGAGCCGAGCAGGATCGTGTCGGTGACGCTCATCGCCATTTGCGACAGTTGCGCGATCGCGAGCGGCGCGGCGAGCCGCGCGGTGTCGGCCGCGTGGCGGGATAGGGTCGGCGGCCGGCTGGCGGCGCGGGCGAAGCTGGGTTGAGTCATCGAATGCCTGACGGCGAAAAGTGGCAACAGCGGTGGTAACAGCGAAAGGCGGGCTCAAACGGCGCCGCATTGCATCTCGGCGCGCGCTCCGACGGGCGTTGCAGCGATAGGGCAGCGGGCGGGAAAACCGCAACGCAGCGGCAAGCCGGTCAGCCACTTCTCGCCTGTGGCGCGGTCCGTCGTTTACCTGTCGAAACAGACAGCTTATTGCCTCCTCCGGCCGCTGTCGATGGACGACGCACAATTCTGGTGCGTGCCGTTCTGCGAATTTCCGGACTGCCGTCAGCCTTCGTGGACCGCGATTCGCGTATCGCCGAGCAGCACGACCTGGCCCGCGCGGATCTTGCAGGTCTTACGTGTCTCGACCCGGCCATCGACCATGACGGCGCCGTCGGCAACCATCATTTTCGCGGAGCCGCCGCTATCCGCGAGACCCGTGATCTTCAGCAGATTGTGGAGTTCGACATATTCGCCGGTCAGCGTGAAATTGAGGTTTGGCATGGCGTTTGCACCTTTGGGCGGGGGTCGCGTTGGGGTTCGCATCATAAGGCAAGCGCACACGGAGCGGCGGCGCGGCCATCCAGCGAGCCCTTCGCGCAAGCAAATGAAAGTAGATGTTATTCAGTTGTCGGAAAGTGAAACGTTCCGTAACGCTGGTCGCACCGGACGGATTTCACTCCTAGAGTGCAATTCAGCAGCAAAGCCCGCTGGCTTCCGGGATCGCTCCCCGGCCACCCATCCAGCGACGCACAGTTCGAACGAGGCGCGCGCGACGTTCCGTCATCACGACGCGAGCGAGTCCGCCCGTGTCACAACAACTCCAGAGAGGATAGCCATGACCCAGATTCGTTCGCTCCTGATCGGTACCGCCCTCACTGCTTTTGCCGCGACGGCCGCCGTCGCGCAGACCGCGCAGCCGGCAGCAGGCATCGGCGCTCAGGCGCAGATCCGGAGCCAGGGCACCGCCGACATGGCGCCGCCGTCCGCGGCTGGCGCCCAGCGCATGCAGGCGCCGCCTTCGAGGCAAGGCATGCAGCAAGTCCCGGGCGCACCTGCCGCGCAAGGCGTCGAGGCGCCGCCGCCGGCCCGTTTGACGGCTTCGGGCTCCACCGACCCGCTCGTGCAGAAGCGCGACGCCGACGCGAAGGCCAACGCCGAGTATCGCGCGGCCAGGAAGTCCTCGAAAGCGGAATTGAAGGCGGAGCAGAAGGCCGCGAAGGACCAGTACAAGAAGCAGATGCGCGGCGCGAAGCTGAACCAGAAGGCGGACAAACAGACCGCCAATAACGAAATGAAGATGAACATGGAAGGGCAGGCTGCGGCGCAGGGCGACGGCGCGGACGTCAAGCACTAAGCCCTGCTGGATGCCGCGCCGCGCGGGTCTGTGAGGCTCGCGCGCCGCGGGCGTCTGTCGCTTGGCAAGAGGTACTTCAGGGAGATTTGAGATGAACATCAACCGTTCCACCCGAAACCGCATTTACGCCGTGCTGATGGCGGGTTGTCTGTCGTCGGCGGTGTTCGCGCAGACGACAGACCCGGCCGCGGCGCCCCCCACGCATGCGGACAAAAAGGCCGCGAAAGAACAGGCGAAGGCCGACAAGAAAGCCGCGGTCGCCCAGGCGAAAGCGGACAAGACCAAAGCCGACGCGCAGGCCGACGCCGACAAGGCCAGCGCTACTGCCGACCTGAAGGACGCGAAGAAACAGTAGTGCGCGGCGTAGACCGGTGGATAGGCGCCCGAAAAAAGGGGCGCTTGTCGCATCAGGTTGTATGGATATACAGTATGCGTCGCATCCTGAAAATCCATCCAACCGCGAAACCGATCAGTGTCCACCGTCGCCGAATCCGCTCCGTCGTTCGATACCGCCGCCTGGCTAGCGAAGCTCAACGATGCCCAACGCGAAGCCGTCGAATACGGGACCGACACGCCAGACGCGCTGCCCGGCGCGCTGCTCGTGATCGCGGGCGCCGGCTCCGGCAAGACCAACACGCTCGCGCACCGCGTCGCCAATCTGGTGGTGAAGGGCGCCGATCCGCAGCGCATCCTGCTGTTGACCTTCTCGCGCCGCGCGGCGCTCGAAATGACCCGCCGCGTGACCCGCATCGCGGGCGCCGCGGCCGCTACCGTCGGCGCACGCGCCGCGCTCGCGCAAGGGCTCACGTGGGCGGGTACCTTCCATAGTGTCGGCGCGCGGCTGTTGCGCGAATACGCGGATCTGATCGGCCTCGCGCCCGCGTTCACGATCAACGACCGCGAAGACTCCGCCGATCTGATGAACCTCGTGCGCCACGAGCTTGGACTGTCCGCGAAGGAGCGGCGGTTTCCGGCGAAGGGCACCTGCTTCGCGATCTACTCGCGTGTCGTCAACACCGGCGCATCGCTCGGCCAGGTATTGGACCGCGCGTTTCCGTGGTGTCGCGAGTGGGAGGACGATCTGCGCCGGCTGTTCGCCGCATACGTCGACGCCAAACAGAAGCAGAGCGTGCTCGACTACGACGATCTGCTGCTCTACTGGTCGCACATGGCCGCCGAGCCCAGCATCGCGGCCGATCTGTCGGCACGTTTCGATCATGTTCTGGTCGACGAATACCAGGACACCAACCGCCTGCAGGCGTCGATCCTGCTCGCCATGAAGCCGGACGGTCGTGGCCTGACCGTGGTCGGCGACGACGCGCAGTCCATCTATTCGTTTCGCGGCGCGACGGTGCGCAATATCCTCGACTTCCCCACGCAGTTCGAGCCGCCCGCCAGGCAGGTCACGCTCGAGCGCAACTATCGCTCGACCGAGCCGATTCTCGCCGCGTCGAACGCGGTGATCGAACTCGCGAGCGAGCGCTACACCAAGAATCTGTGGACCGACAAGGCGTCGGCGCAGCGCCCGCGCCTCGTCACGGTCGCCGACGATGCCGCGCAAGCTCGCTACGTCGTCGAGCAGGTGCTCGAGGCGCGCGAGCAGGGCGTGAAGCTGAAGTCGCAGGCGGTATTGTTTCGCGCCGCGCATCACAGTGCCGCGCTCGAGATCGAGCTCACGCGCCGCAACATTCCATTCGTCAAGTTCGGCGGGCTCAAATTTCTCGACTCGGTGCATGTGAAGGACGTGCTCGCGGTGCTGCGCTGGGCCGAGAATCCGCGCGATCGCGTCGCCGGCTTTCGCGTCGTGCAGCTGCTGCCGGGCGTCGGCCCGGCCACCGCGGCGAAGGTGCTCGACGACATCGTCGCGCGCGCGGACGGCGGCGATCCGGTCTCGACCGCGGGCGGTGTGCTGGCCGCGTTTGCGGCGCCCGCGCGCACGCAGCAAGACTGGCACCCGTTCGTCAAGCTGATGTCGAGCGTGTACGGCCGGCAAACGCCGTGGCCCGCCGAGTTCGAGATGGTGCGGCGCTGGTACGAGCCGCATCTGGAGCGCAACCACGAGGACGCCGCGATCCGTCACGCGGACCTGCTGCAAATGGAAAGCATCGCGGGTACGTATCCGTCGCGAGAACGCTTCCTGACCGAGTTGACGCTCGATCCGCCCGACGCGACCAGCGACGAATCCGGCGTGCCACTGATCGACGAGGACTACCTGATCCTGTCGACGATCCATTCGGCGAAGGGTCAGGAGTGGCGCAATGTGTTCGTGCTGAACGGCGTTGACGGCTGCATTCCGTCCGATCTCGGCACCGGCAGCGACGAGGAAATCGACGAGGAGCGGCGCCTGCTTTACGTGGCGATGACGCGCTCGAAGGAAGACCTGCACATCGTCGTGCCGCAGCGCTTTTACGTGCACAACCAGACGCATCTGGGCGACCGCCATGTGTGGGCGTCGCGCACGCGCTTCATCGCCACACCGATGCTGTCGCTGTTCGACGCCTATGCATGGCCGCGCATTCCAGTGGCGAGCGCGCCGAGCGCGGCAGGGCTCGCCGCGGCCGCGCAGGCGAAGATCGAGATCGCGGCGAAGCTCAGGAAGATGTGGGATTGAGCGGCTAGCACCGCGCGTTGGGATCGACGCGCGGACAGGGGGCGCGTTGATCCGACTAAGGGACGTGCGCCGCGCGGGTCAGTGGAAGCTCAGCGCGACTGCCGCTGCTGTTGCTGCGCGACTGGAGGCGCCGGCACGAAGAAATTGCGCAGCCATGCCGCGAGCCGCGAGAACACGTCGTACGGCTCCTCGACGAAAATCTCCGGCTTCAAGAGCCGCAGATACTCCATGATCTGCTGCGCTTCCTGCTTCTGAAACGTGCCGTGCGAAATGCCTAGCCGCAACAGCCCACGCAGTTCGCCGAGCTTCTCGCGCGCGGTGCTGCCCACGCTCGTCTCGCACGCGACCTTCGCCTCGTAGACGCGCTGGCGCAGCGACTCGACGAGCCGCCATGCCGGCGTCTGCATCACTTCCTCGAGCGCCTGAATGTCCTGCACCGTGCTCTTGATCTGCGAGGCGAGGGGATCGACCAGCGTCGCATCGCCTTCCGCTTCCTTGACGATAGCGGCGGCCCAGTCGCGGCATTGCTTGGTGAGTTCCTCGGGCGTCCATTCCGAGCGCGCCGCGAAACCGAAGCCGAACTCGCCCGCCTGCCGCATCAGGATCGACACGACGTCCGGGAATTCCTTGTCGAGCGTGCGTTTGGCCCACGCGTACTGGCCGCCTTGCAGCATCCGCTGTACCGCGTGCTCGGTGAGCGGCACCATGTTGTCGAGCAGCTTGGCGCGTAAGAAATCCTCGAACGACGGCGTCGCGAACTGCGGATCGAGCTTCAGCGAGACCCGTAAAAAGGCCTCGAAGTCCTTGCGCAGCGACGCGACGGTCTCGTCCTTGAGCTTCAGGGTGATTTGACCCATGTGTTATCCCGTTTAATGCAGCCGCGCGCGGCGCGCCGTCGCAAGATCGCCCGGCCGCTCGCGGACCGAGGCGACGCGACGCCGGTTGCCGACGCGCTTGATTCCAGCCTGTTGCCGCATAACCAGCGGGACGACTCCCGATGAGCGGACCTCGACTGCATATCGGCGGAGTGGCGGGAAACTTGAGGGCGGCCCGGCGATGCGCGGGCGCTTTGGAGGGAAGCTTCGGGCCCTGGCCCGCCTGGGAGTCGCTTGGAGGGGAGTGGTGCGGCCCGCGACGCGGCGAGGTGTCGACGGACCGCTGATGAGTCGATGAGCGTAGAGACAGGGCGCGCTTACTTCAGCACCACGCACTGCCAGATAAAGAACACGCTTAGACCGACTGCGATCGTCAGCAGCGGCCGGCGCGTCAGCGCGCTAACGACGATCGCGGCGAGCGCGCCGACCAGCTGCGGATTGCGCCAGCTCAGCTCGGCGTTATTTCCGTGCGGCGACACGGCCATCGGGACGATGATCGCGGTCAGCACGGTGACCGGCACGAAGCTAAGCGCGGTGCGCAGAAGCGGCGGGAACACGAGCCGGTCGCCGAGCACGAACACGGCCGCGCGGATCAACCACGTAATCGCGGCCATGCCGACGATCAGAACGACGTAGTTCATCGCGTGGCCTCCACGGGACGGCGCGCGCCACGCAGGTTCAGACGCGACATCGACAGCAGCACGCCGACCGCGACTCCCGCGAACACCGCGCCGAGCAGGCCGAGCTTGTACGGCCACGCCTGCCAGAAAAACGCCAGCGTGCCGGCGGTGACAGCCGCCGCGATATAGCGCAGCGCGACCAGTTGCGGCACGACGATCGCAATGAACGTCGCAACCATCGCAAAGTCGAGACCGAGCGACTGCAGGCCGGGGAAGGCCGCGCCGAACAGCAGGCCGGCGACGGTCCATAGCTGCCAGTTCAGATACATCGCGACGCCGGCGCCGAAGAAGTAGTACGGGCCGACCGTTCCCGGCTCGCGATGCCGGTAGTGCTCCCACGCCACCGCGAAGACTTCGTCGGTGAGCAGCGCGCCGAGCGCCAAACGCCAGCGCCTCGGCAGATGCGCGACGTGCGGCGCGAGCGTCGCGCTATACAGCACGTGACGCAGATTGACGACGAGCGTGGTCGCCCAGATCACGGCGAAGCTCGCATGCCCGGCGATCAGCCCGAGCGCGATGAACTGCGCGGAGCCCGCGAAAACGACGAGCGACATCAACTGGCCGTGCCACAGATGCAGCGGGCTGGAGGTCACGAGCGTGCCGAAAATGACGCCGAACGGCGCGGCGCCGACCATCATCGGGATGATGTCGCGCGCGCCGGCGGCGAATTCTTTGAGATGGCCGCCCCGGGTGGGCTGGCCTTGGGTGGAATCGGTCAATCTAAGCCTCCTTGATTTCGGAAGCATAGCGACTGACCGGCGTTCGGACTTGTACGATCTTGCGGCGGATTGCTGATGGGGTGCTACGGTGTAGCGGGGGATGGCTGACGACGAGCTGACGGATTGCGGCGGCACGCTCAAGGCGCGCGGTGCAGGCGCCGGCGGTGCCGCATCGCGTTATGAACCGCGCTGCGTTCCTTGCCATTGGCCCGGCGGCACGCCGAACATGCGCCGGAAATGCCGCGTGAAATGGCTCTGATCGGTGAAGCCGCTCGCGGCGGCGACGTCGGTCACCGGGACGCCGGCGCGCAACGGCGTGAGCGCGCGCTGCAGGCGCACCTGATTGCGCCATGCGTGGGGCGGCAGGCCGGTCGATTGGGTGAATAGCCGCGCCGCGTGGAACGGCGACAGACCCGCTGCCTTCGCGACCTCGGCGAGTGTCACCGGTTCGACGAGGTCGCCGGTCAGACGCTCCTGCATCAGTGCGACGCGGGTGTCGTCGGTGGCGACGCGCGCGGCGGCGGGGCGCGTCCGCGCATAGCGGACCAGCAACGTTGACAGCGCGTCGAGCATCGCGGCTTCGGCGGCGAGCGCGTCGTCGCCGGCTTCGAGCAGGCGGTGGGCGTGCGCGAGCCGCGTCGCGAGATCGGAATCGCGGATCACGCCGGGCGCGAACCACGGTAGGGCCTGCGGCTTGCCGGCGACTTCGTCGGCCAGCGCGCAGAGGAACTCGACCGGCGCATACATCACGCGATACCGCCAGCCCGCCTCGACCGCCTTCGACCCCGTATGCAACTCGCCCGGATTGATGACCGGCACGCTGCCCGCTTCGGCGACATGGTGCTCGCCGCTATATCGATAGCATTCCGCACCTGCGACGATCACCGGGATCGTGTAGGCGTCGTGCCAATGCGGCGCGAACTCGTGATCGTGATATTCGGCGGTGAGCAGATCCGCGCCGGGCAGTAGGGGCGTGCGCCAGTAGCGGGCGGAATCGCGGAAACGAGGGGTGGCGGTCATGACGAAAGCCTAGCTGGACCGGTCAGTTTAACGCGTCGTTGTCGAGGACGGCGGCGGGTGCGCAGCGCCGCGCCGCGTGCCGCTGGTGCCGCCAATTGCCGGTACTTGTCCTGACTTGCCCTTACTTGATCGGAATCGTCGTGCCAGTAGGCATTGGCACGGCGCTCACGCTGTTTTTCGCGCTGCCGCTGACGACGCGGTCGCTGTAGGTCAGATAGACCAGGGCGTTGCGCTTCGTGTCGACCACGCGCACCACGTGCAGCGACTTGAAGATCAGCGACATGCTGACCGAGAACACGTCGTCCTTCTGCTTGACGGGGCCGGTGAAATGCAACTCCCCGATCTGACGGCACGCGATCGAAGCCTCGGTCGGATCTTCGGCAATGCCGAGCGTGCCTTTGACGCCGCCCGTCCGCGCCCGCGAGACGTAGCAGGTGACGCCTTGCACGATGGGATCGTCATAGGCTTCCACGACCACGCGGTCGGAGCCGGTAACGTGAAAATTCGTATTGACGCTGGCGATTTCTTCGCCGCGCGCCGAAGAAAGCAGCAGGGCGCCGATGGCCGCGAGCGCGATGCGTAGCGAGGTGGATTTCATGAGCGTGCCGGTTGAGTGTCTGGAGTGGGCCGGCGCCAGAGCGGGATGAAACTTGCGCGCCGTGAAGCCGCCATCGTATAACGGCCCGCTGCGCGCGTGAGACTGTCGATCAGGGCGCAAAAAACAAAAAGGCCCGCACGGATGCGGGCCTTTCAAATTTTGGCTCCTCGACCTGGGCTCGAACCAGGGACCTACGGATTAACAGTCCGGCGCTCTACCGACTGAGCTATCGAGGAACAGCAGTACAACTTGATCTACATAAAAAAACCCGTCTGATTAACGGGCTTTTGCAATTCTTGGCTCCTCGACCTGGGCTCGAACCAGGGACCTACGGATTAACAGTCCGGCGCTCTACCGACTGAGCTATCGAGGAACAGAACAACAACAGCAGAGAAGCGAAATTGTAGAGGCAGCTGAAACGTCTGTCAATACGTCGGCGTTCATCCTGATACTGAATCTGAACGGCCAAGGCAGGTGACAGGCGGCCGCGCTCAGCGCGCGAGCAGCGCGAGCTTTTCCTTCACATCCTTGAATTCCTCGGCTTCCGGCAGCGGTGCCTTGGTCTTCGTGATGCTCGGCCACGCTTTCGCCAGGTCGGCGTTCAGCGCAACGAAGTCCTGCTGGTCGCCCGGCACGTCTTCTTCGGCATAGATGGCGTTCACCGGGCACTCGGCCACGCACACGGCGCAGTCGATGCATTCATCGGGATCGATCGCGAGGAAGTTGGGACCTTCGCGAAAGCAGTCCACCGGGCACACATCGACGCAGTCGGTATAGCGGCACTTGATGCAGCTTTCGGTCACAACGTGAGTCATTCAGGCAGCTCCTGCATGCGGAATCGGGGAGGGCGCGGACGCCAAAAGAGTTATTGTAACGTAACGTCAACAGACGCATAAAGCATCGGGCCGCGAGTCTTATATGTTTTTGTGATTAGTTTATGGGGTGCCGCGAGCGGCCGCGCAATGGCGGCGAAGGCCCGGTGGCACGCTGGATGCGGACGCATTCGGGTAACATGCATCGGGTTGGCGCGCCGCTCGGCTCAGCGCGTCCGTGGCAAGGGTGCAGTGAGCCCTTTTCGTTTTTTCAGCGGTCCAGTTCGTACCATCATGATTATTACTTCGCTGCTCGATACCGATCTGTACAAGTTCACGATGATGCAGGTGGTGTTGCATCACTTCCCCGCCGCCAACGTGGAGTACCGCTTCCGCTGCCGCACGCCGAATGTCGATCTGGTGCCGTACATCGACGAGATTCGCGACGAAGTGCGCAAGCTCTGCGAACTGCGTTTCACCGACGACGAACTCGACTACCTGCGCCGCATGCGCTTTATCAAGGGCGACTTCATCGAGTTCCTCGCGTTGTTCCATCTGAACGAGAAGTACATTTCGATCATGCCGTCGCCGAAGGGCAATGGCGAAATCGACATCGACATCAAGGGGCCGTGGCTGCATACGATCCTCTTCGAAATTCCGGTGCTCGCGATCGTCAACGAAGTCTATTTCCGCAACACCCAGCAAACGCCCGACTATCACGTAGGCCGTGGCCGTCTGCTCGACAAGATTCAACTGCTCGGCGCTCGTCCGGAGTTCGCCGACTGCAAGATCGCCGATTACGGCACGCGCCGCCGCTTCTCGAAGCAGTGGCACGAGGAAGTGACCCTCACGCTGAAGGACGGTCTCGGCGAGCAGTTCGCCGGCACGAGCAATGTCTTCTACGCGATGAAGCACAGCCTGACACCGCTCGGCACGATGGCGCACGAGTACCTGCAGGCTTGCCAGGCGCTCGGTCCGCGGCTGCGCGACTCGCAGATCTTCGGCTTCGAGATGTGGGCGAAGGAATATCGCGGCGACCTCGGGATCGCGCTCTCCGACGTGTACGGCATGCAGGCGTTCCTGCGCGATTTCGACATGTACTTTTGCAAGCTGTTCGACGGCGCTCGCCACGATTCCGGCGACCCATTCGACTGGGGCGAGCGCCTGCTCAAACACTACGAGGCGAATCGTTGCGACCCACGCACCAAGATCCTCGTGTTCTCCGACGCGCTCGACATCCCGAAGGTGCTGCAGCTATACGAGCGCTTCCGCGGCCGCTGCAAGCTCGCGTTCGGCGTGGGCACCAATCTGACCAACGACCTTGGCTACAACCCGCTGCAGATCGTGATCAAGATGGTTCGTTGCAACGGTCAGCCGGTCGCGAAATTGTCGGACTCGCCGGGCAAGAACATGTGCGAGGACAAGGCGTATCTCGCGTATCTGCGCCAGGTGTTCGGCATCGCGCAGCCGGAAGAAGATGCGGCCAGGTAGCGCGCTTCGCGGACTGCTTTTCGGTTCATCGCCTGATCATGATCTGCTCGCGTTCGGGAGGCACGGCGAACAGTGTCGCCGCGCTACCGACTGGCGGCAATATGCCGTTCGGCCAGGGTGTTCGCGCGGAGGGCGGCCGGTATAATCCTCGCCATATCGCACGGCCGTCGACACGAGGATTTCGCCCATGGACACATCGATTGCCCGCCGCAACATCCTGGCGCGCATCCGCGCCGCGCAAGGGCGCGAGCCCGAACCGAGCGCCGCCGAGCGCGAAGCCGCGGCGGACTATCTCGCGCGTCATCCGGCCGGTCCGCGTCCGGACATGCCCACCGATTTGCGCGCGCGCTTCATCGAGGAAGCGCAGAAAATGGCGAGTACTGTCGACACCGTTCAAACCTTCGCCGATGTACCCGCCGCCGCGCATCGCTATCTGACGCAACACGGTTTGCCGTTGCAGGCCATCGCGTGGCAAACGCTGCGCGATCTGCCGTGGGCCGCAGCCGGCCTCGCCGTCGAATTTCGCAAACCGCAAGACAATGACGTGGTCGGTCTCACCGGCTGTTTCTGCGCGACCGCGGAGACCGGCACGCTCGTGTTGCTGTCCGGTCCCGAGACGTATGCGTCGGCCGGGCTGCTGCCGGAGACGCACATTGCGATCGTGCCGGGCTCGCGCATCGTCGCGGGTCATGAAGAGGCGTTCGACCTGATCCGCAAGGAACGCGGCGAACTGCCGCGCGCGGTCAATTTCGTGTCGGGACCATCGCGCACCGGCGACATCGAGCAGACCATCGTGCTGGGCGCGCACGGCCCCTACCGGGTGCATGCGATCGTCGTGCAGGATGCTTGAACGCGTGGCGCGGCGGCGTGCCAGCGCATACGCGATACACGCGGTATCTGTCGTGCGTGCGGTTGCAAGCCGTCGCGCGGCCTGTATCGGCATGAATTCGCAGGCCGGCCGCGCGGGCCGGTGGCTCGCCGTTGCGTCGGTGCTTGCGCTGTGCTCGCCGTTCGCGCAGGCTGAGACGCTCGACGGCGCGCGCTTGTCGGCGTTGTGGGGCTTGCCCTTCGCGGGCGTGCTGCTGTCGATCGCGATCGTTCCGCTGATCGCGCCAGCCCTCTGGCACCACCACTTCGGCAAGATCGCCGCGGCGTGGGCGCTCGCGTTCATCGTGCCGTTTGCCGTGAGCTTTGGCGCGAGCGCGGCGTTCGGCGCGCTCGCGCATGCCATGCTCGACGAGTACATCCCGTTCATCATTCTGCTGACCGCGCTCTATACCGTCGCGGGCGGCATCTGCGTGCGCGGCAATCTGCATGGCACACCGCGTCTGAACACCGCGATTCTCGCGCTCGGCACCTTGCTCGCGAGCGTGATGGGTACGACCGGCGCGGCGATGCTGCTGATCCGCCCGTTGCTGCGCGCAAACGACAATCGCCGCCACGTGACCCACGTGGTCGTGTTCTTCATCTTCCTCGTCGCGAACGTCGGTGGCTCGCTGTCGCCGCTCGGCGACCCGCCGCTGTTCCTCGGTTTTCTCGAAGGCGTGAGCTTCTTCTGGACCACTACGCATCTCGCGCCCCCGATGCTGTTCGTGAGCGGCCTGCTGCTTGCCGTTTTCTATGCACTCGACTCGTACTACTTTCACCAGCGCGAGGAAGCGCGTTCGGCTTTCCTCGATCCGACGCCCGACGGCGCGCCGCTCGGCATCGACGGCAAGATCAATTTCGTGCTGCTCGCCGCGGTGATTGCGCTCGTGTTGATGAGCGGACTGTGGCGCCCGCAAATCACATTCGACGTGCTCGGCACGCACGTCGCGTTGCAAAACATCGTGCGCGACGCCGCGCTGATCGTCGTCACGCTGCTATCGCTCGCGTGGACACCGCGCGCGGCCCGCGCGGGCAATGACTTCAACTGGGCGCCGATCGAGGAAGTCGCCAAACTGTTCGCCGGCATCTTCGTGACTATCGTGCCGGTCATCATGATCCTGCGCGCGGGAGAAGCCGGCGCGTTCGCGGGCATCGTCCATCTGGTCAATGATCCCTCAGGCGAGCCGCGCGACATCATGTACTTCTGGGCGACCGGCCTGCTATCTTCGTTTCTCGACAACGCGCCGACCTACCTTGTGTTCTTCAACCTGGCCGGCGGCGATGCGCAGACCTTGATGACCACCGGCGCGACCACGCTCGCGGCGATTTCGGCCGGTGCCGTGTTCATGGGCGCGAACACCTACATCGGCAACGCGCCGAACTTCATGGTGAAGGCAATCGCGCAATCGCGCGGCGTGCGCATGCCGAGCTTTTTTGGGTATCTGGGCTGGTCCGGCGCGGTGCTGCTGCCGTTGTTGGCGCTGACCGGCTGGCTCTTTTTTGGACGCTGACTCTGCAACGCAGAGACAATCCCTCGACGTGCGATACGGAGACTTGCAATGCAGAAAATCCTCGTTGCCCGTTCGATCTTTCCCGACGTGATCGACCGGCTCAAGCAGTACTTCGACGTCGACTGGAATGAGGGCGACGTATTGCCCGCCGACGATCTGAAGTGCCGTCTCGCGGACAAGGACGGCGCGCTGACGGCCGGCGAGGTGATCGACGCGGGCGTGCTCGCCGCGGCGCCGCGTCTGCGCGTCGTGTCGAACATGGCGGTCGGCTACAACAACTTCGACATGGCCGCGTTCAACGCGGCGAACGTGCTCGGCACCAACACGCCGGACGTGCTGAACGAATCGACTGCCGATTTCGGCTGGGCGCTGATGATGGCCGCCGCGCGCCGCATCGCCGAATCGGAGCACTGGCTGCGCGCCGGACATTGGCAGAAGTGGAGCTACGACGGCTTCCTCGGCAGCGACCTATACGGTTCGACGCTCGGCGTGATCGGCATGGGCCGGATCGGTCAGGCGCTCGCGCGGCGCGCGCAGGGCTTCAACATGCGGGTCATCTATCACAATCGCTCGCGCGTCGCGCCGCAAATCGAGGCCGAACTGAACGCGGAGTACGTGTCGAAAGAGGATCTGCTGCGGCGCGCCGACCACGTCGTGCTGGTGTTGCCGTACAACAAAAGCAACCACCACACGGTCGGCGCGGCCGAACTGGCGCTGATGAAGCCGAGCGCAACGCTCACGAACATCGCGCGCGGCGGCATCGTCGACGATGCGGCGTTGGCCGACGCGCTGCGTGACAGGCGCATCGCGGCGGCCGGTCTGGACGTGTTCGAAGGCGAGCCGCAGCTGCACCCGGCGCTGCTGAACGTGCCGAACGTCGTGCTGACACCGCACATCGCGAGCGCGACCGAAACCACCCGCCGCGCCATGGCGAATCTCGCCGCGGACAACCTGATCGCCGGCCTCGGTGCGGGACCGCGCGCCGGTCAGCCGCCGAATCCGATCAACCCCGACGTGATCGGCAAGGCGCGTTCATGACAATGATTCTGGTGGCGGCCGTCGCGGTGCTGGCGGTTGCCCTTGTGATCGCACTCGCCTTGCTGCTACGCGGTCACGACCGCACGGAGCAGCGCGAACAGTTCGAGATGCAGAACGAACGCGTCGATGCCCTCGTCGACGCGCAGGCGCATACCGCCGAGCGGCTCGAGCGGCAACTGCGCAACGACATCGCCGAGACCGCGCGCGTGTCGCGCACCGAGCAAAGCAGCGGCTTCGCGCATTTTCAGCAGACGCTCGCCGCGCAGTTCAGCAGCATGACGACGGTGCAGGGCGGCAAGATCGACGGCTTCGCGCAACAGCTCGACGCCGTGCGTCACAGCCTGCAGGCGCAGGCGCAGCAGGCGCGCGACGAGCAGGGCCGCTCGCTGAAGCAGTTCGGCGACACGCTGAGCCTGCAACTCGGGCAACTAACCGAGGCGAACGACCGGCGCTTCGCCGAAGTGCGCGCGACGATCGAGCAGCGTCTGAAGGACATCGAGGCGAACAACGCGACGCGGCTCGAGGAAATGCGCCGCACCGTGGACGAAAAACTGCACGCAACGCTTGAGCAACGTCTCGGCGAATCGTTCAAGCTCGTGTCCGACCGGCTCGAACAGGTGCATCGCGGCCTCGGTGAAATGCAGACGCTGGCGGCCGGCGTCGGCGATCTGAAGCGCGTGCTGACCAACGTGAAGACGCGCGGCACGTGGGGCGAAGTGCAGCTCGAAGCCTTGCTCGAACAACTGCTGACCGTCGATCAATACGCGAAGAACGTCGCGACGGTGCCGAAGAGCGCCGATCGCGTGGAGTTCGCGGTTCGTCTGCCGGGGCGGCCGGAGCCCGGCGGCGCGAATACGCCGGTATGGCTGCCGATCGACGCCAAATTCCCGCGCGAGGACTACGAGCGGCTGATCGAAGCGCAGGAGCGCGCCGATCCGGTCGCGGTCGAGGAAGCATCGCGCGCGCTCGAAGTGCGAATTCGCGCGGAGGCGCGCACGATCGCGGAGAAGTACGTGGCGCCGCCGCATACGACCGACTTCGCGCTGCTGTTCCTGCCGACCGAAGGCCTGTATGCGGAAGTGCTGCGCCGACCGGGACTCACGGATCTGCTGCAGCGGGACTATCGCGTGACGATTGCGGGGCCGACCACGCTGACCGCGTTGCTCAATAGTCTGCAGATGGGTTTCCGCACGCTCGCGATCGAAAAGCGTTCGAGCGAGGTGTGGCAGGTACTCGGCGCGGTGAAGACGGAGTTCGGCAAATTCGGCGACGTGCTCGCGAAGACCAAGGCGCAGCTCGAAACCGTCACGCGTTCGATCGAGGCCGCGGAAACGCGCACGCGTATGATGAACCGCAAGCTGCGCGACGTCGAGGCGTTACCGGGAGACGAGGCGAGCGGGTTGCTCGGCGATGCGCTGTCGAATGTGGAGCCTGATGAGCAATGAGGGGCGAGGCGCTGGAATTCACGCCCTTGCAGCCAGCCGCGCCAGCGCATCGCCCGTCACGCGCACGACGCGCCAGTCCGGCAACACCGTTGCCCCCATCTTCTGATAGAAGCTGATCGCCGGCTGATTCCAGTCGAGCACGGTCCACTCGAAGCGCGCGCATTGCCGCTCCACCGCCAGTGCCGCGACGTGTCGCAGAAGCGCGGTGCCGAGCCCGCTGCCCCGCTGCCCCGCTGCGCGGGCTGCACGTAGACGTCTTCGAGATAGAGCCCGCGGCGGCCTGCGAAGCTCGAAAAATTGTGGAAGAACAGTGCATAGCCCACGATGCTCCCCGCGTCTTCGGCAACCAGCGCTTCGATCGACGGCCGCGCGCCGAACAGCGCGTCGCGCAGGCTACCTTCCGTCGCGACGAAGATGTGCGTGAGGTTCTCGAACTGCGCGAGTTCGTAGGTGAGCGCGAAGATCGCGCCGGTATCCGCGGGCTTGGCGGCGCGGATCGTCGCGGGCATTACGCTTCTTCCGGTGCGTCGGCCAGATGGATTTCGATACCACCGAAGCGCGACGCGACCCAGTTGTAGGCGTGGCACGCGATCCACAACAGCACGAAGCCGAGGATCGCGTTCAGCAGCAGCGCGCTGAACACGGTGCTTAGCTCGACCGAGCCATAGCGCACGAACGCGACCACCACGCCGAGCAGCACGATCGGCACCGAGAACGTCAGATACACGAGGATCAGCGCTTTGGCCGTCTGTCCCGGTGCGATGAACGAGATCTGTTTTTTCATGTAAGTCAAACCCGTGTGTCGGAGTAGTAATCGTGGGTGGAGTGTCGATGAAGTGCTGCTGTGGTGCCGATGTCGTGCGATCGATGCGCCGCCTGGAACGTCAGATGAGACCGTCGAACAGCATGATCGACACGCGATCGCCGACGTCGATGTCGCCCTCGTCGTGGCCGAGCACGATGAAGCAGTTCGCTTCGCTCATCGAGCTCAGCACGCCTGAGCTTTGCGACCCGGTCGGGCTCACGTGCCAGTGTCCGTGCGCGTTCTGTTCGGCGATGCCGCGCTGGAATTCGGTGCGGCCCGCGCGCTTGCCCACCGCCACTCGGCTCGTCGCGTGAATCACCGGCAGCGGCCGCGGCGTCGCGCCGGCCATCAGAAGCAGCGCTTCGCGCACGATCTGATAGAACGTCACCATCACGGCGACCGGGTTGCCGGGCAGGCCGAAGAATAGCGCAGGTTTGCCGAGCCCGGGCTTTTCGCCGGACCACAGGCGGCCGAACGCGAGCGGCCGGCCGGGACGCATCGCGAGACTCCAGAAGGCGACGTCGCCAAAAGTCTGTAGCAGTCGCTTCGTGAAGTCCGCTTCGCCCACCGACACGCCGCCCGAAGTCAGCACCACGTCGGCGTTGGCCGCGGCACTGCGCAGCGCGGCTTCGAGCGCGGCCGGCTCGTCACGCACGACGCCGAGATCGAGCGCGTCGATGTTCAGGTGCCGCAGCATCGCATACAGCGTGTAGCGGTTGCTGTCGTACACCGAGCCCGCGTCGAGCGGCTCGCCGAGCGAGCGCAGTTCGTCGCCGGTCGAAAAGAACGCGACGCGCAGACGCCGCCGCACGCTGACTTCGCCAATGCCGAGCGACGCGAGCAGGCCGAGGTCCGAGGCGCGCACGATGCGGCCGGCATGCAGCGCGACGTGGCCGCGCGCGAGGTCTTCGCCGGCACGGCGGCGGTTCGCGCCCGCCGCCACCGCGCTGGCGGCGAAGCGGATCGACGTGGAATCCGCACCGTCGCGCTCCACCTGTTCCTGCGGCACGACGGTGTCGCAACCGGCGGGCATGCAGGCGCCCGTCATCACGCGCACGCACTGGTTCGCCGCGACGCGGCCCGTGAACGGATGACCGGCGAGCGCCTTGCCGGCGAGCGTCAGCTCGACGCTGTCCGCGCCGCCTCGCATACCGGCGGCGAGCGCTGCGTGATTGAACGCGTAGCCGTCCATCGCGGAGTTGTCGTGCGCGGGCACGTCGATCGGCGACACGATGTCGGCGGCTAGCACGCGGTCGAGTGCATCGCGCAACGCCAAGCGCTCGACGGCCGCGACCGGCGTCGCCCATTGCCGGACGATCGCCTGAGCGGCCGGGACGGGTAGCGCATGAGGATCGTACTGCGCGACGCAGCGGGAAAAGTCGTTGAGCGTGGTCATGAATGGCTGGGCGTCGCGACCGGTGACGGGCGCGGCTGTTGCCGTGCGGCCGGAGCGGATGTCAGCCGGGGCCTCGATTGCGTTCGAGGTCGGCGAGTTCTTGTAACGAGTTGGCATTGTAAAACGCGCGCTCGTCGGCAAAGACGACTTCGACCGTCTTGTGGCGCGCGTACCACGCGCGGACCTTGCGCTCGCCGGAGGCCAGAAACGCGGCCAGGTCGTCCGCGACGGCGGTGCGCATCAGTGCGAATACCGGGTGCAGGGAGGTTTCTCCACCGGTGTCGACGGTGGTGACCGCTGCGATGTCGGCGTGGTTCGCGTCGAGCGCATCCGCGAGGCGCGCGGCGAGGTCGGCCGGTAGCCACGGCGAATCGCAGGGCGCGCTCAGCAGGTACGCCGTGCCGGCGGCGCGCAGTCCGGCGAGCATGCCGGCGAGCGGGCCGGGAAAGTCGGGGAGGGTGTCGGCGACGAGCGTTGCGCGATATGGCGCGCCGAGCGCCGCATAGGTGTCGGGATGGCGGTTCGCGCTGATCATCAGCGGGCCGGTCTGCGGCGCGAGGCGCCGCAGCACGTGAGCGGCGAGCGGTTCGCCGTGCAGCGGCTGCAACCCCTTGTCGACGCCGCCCATGCGCGTGCCGCGCCCGCCCGCGAGCACGAGGCCAGTGATCTGTTCGCGGGGGATGGACATGCGTCGGCCGCTCAGCCGCCGATGTAGGACATTTCGACGCGACGCTTGGCCGGCTCGCCCTGATCGGCCGGCTGGCTGCCGCGCAGCTGCGAGTAGCGGTCGCCGCGGCCCTGCCAGATTTCGGCGATGGCGGTGGCGATCCCGGCATCGCTCGCACCGCCGCGCAACAGCGCGCGCAGGTCATGTCCGGTCGATGCGAACAGGCACAGGTATAGCTTGCCCTCGGTCGACAAACGCGCGCGCGTGCAATTGCCGCAGAACGCGCGGGTGACGCTCGAAATGACGCCGATCTCGCCGCCGCCGTCGACATAACCCCAGCGTTGCGCAGTTTCGGCGGCGCTATGCGCTTCGAGCGGCACCAGCGGGAAATGCTCGGCGATGCGCGTGACGACGTCGGCGGAAGGCAGCACTTCGGTCATGTTCCAGCCGTTCGAGGTGCCGACGTCCATGTATTCGATGAAGCGCAGCATCGCGCCCGTGCCTTTGAAATGACGCGCCATGGGGACAATTTCGCCGTCGTTGGTACCGCGTTTGACGACCATGTTTATTTTGACCGGCGCGAGCCCGACCGCGTGCGCGGCGGCGATGCCATCGAGCACGTCGGCGACCGCGAAGTCGGCGTCGTTCATGCGGCGGAACAGCGCGTCGTCGAGCGCGTCGAGGCTGACGGTCACGCGCGTGAGGCCGGCATCCTTCAGGCTGCGCGCCTTGCGCGCGAGCAGCGAGCCGTTGGTGGTCAGCGTGAGATCGAGCGGACGGCCCGCAGGCGTGGTCAACCGGGCGAGCCGGTCGACCAGGAATTCGAGGTTTTTGCGCAGTAGCGGCTCGCCGCCAGTCAGGCGAATTTTCTCGACGCCATGCGCGACGAACAACTGCGCGAGCCGCTCGATCTCCTCGAAACTCAACAACGCGCTGTGCGGCAGGAAAGCATAGTCCTTGTCGAACACTGCGCGCGGCATGCAATACACGCAGCGGAAGTTGCAGCGGTCCGTCACCGAGATGCGCAGATCGTGCAGCGGACGCGCGAGCGCATCGTGCAGCACGCCGCTAGGTGTCTGCACTGGGCCGGTGATGACCGGCGCTGCGCTGAGATCGGCAACAGGGATGATGCGTCGTGACATGAAATGCTTCGTCAGGTGCTTTAACGGACTGGGATGATTGATTCTATCGGAAATGTCGGTGGCGGCAGGTGCGCGACGGACGTTGTCGGGGTATACGGGGAGCGGCGCGGCTCGCGGCGACAAATGACCGCCTAAAGAAAAAGCCCGCCAGAAAGGGCGGGCTTTTTCACGAACAACGACGCGGCTTACTGCGGATGCTTGATCGTTTCGACCTGTTGCATCGGCGTGTGGTCGTCTGGCGGCAGCGCCTTGCGCTCACGGATCACGCGCGGCGGCTTGACCGTCTGCGCCGCCGCTTCCTGCGCGGCACGCAGCTTGTCGGCGTCGGTGTTCACCCAGATCAGGCCAGCCTGCTCGAGGATCGGCTGCAAGGCGTCGGCCGATGCGGCGGCGGGGGCTGCGCTGCGGACGGGGGCCGGCTGCGGTGCCGCGGCGACGGGCGCCGGCTCGACCACGGCCGGTTCTGTTGCGACGACCGGTCGCGGTTCGACGATTTCGGCCTGCGGTGCCGGCACGGCTGCCGGCGCCTCGACGATCGTGGCCGGAGCCGCGGTGTCGAGCGCAGCCGGGACGGCTCGCGGTTCGGTCGGGACGGTCGGCTGCACTTCCACGGCCGGCTCGACTGCCGGGGATTCGGCATGCGCGGCGGGTTCGACCGAAGCGGCCGGCGTAACCGGTTCGCTCGCGGCCGACGCGGCTTGCTCTGCCTGCGCTGGCGCTTCGATAGCCGGCTCCGCCGCCACGGGTTCGATCGACGCCGCCGGGGCCTCTTCCACCGGCACGACTTTTTCGGTCTTCGCGGCATTTTCCGCGGCGAGAGCCGGCGTTTCGGCTGCCGCATGCAGTTCGGCCACGACGGCGCTTTCCGTTGCGACAGCGGCGACCACCACTTCGACCGGGGTCACTTCCTTCGCTTCGCTGGCTGCAGGCGTGTGCTCGACCGGCTGCTGGGTGCGCACCGGCGCTTCGTCGCTGGCGGCAACGTTGTCGCCTTCTGCTTCGGCGACATCCGCCGCGAGATTGCCATTCACGTCCTCTTCACGCTCGCGACGACCACCACGACGGCCGCGGCGGCGGCGGCGACGCTCTTCGCCGTCACGTGCGACTGTTTCCTGATCGACCGGCACGCCGTTTTCACCCGCTGCGGCGCGGTTGCGCGCCAGTTCGTCGGCAGCTTGCGTGTCGGTTTGCGTCAGCGCCGAGGCGGCTTCCGCCTGCGGCTTGCGACGCTCGCCACGCTCGACGCGTTCAGCGCGCTCGCCACGCTCGCGACGCTCACCGCGTGCCGTGCCTTCGACGGCTTCCGCGCGCTCGGCGCCGCGGGTGTCGCGTTCGCGAGCCTCGCGCGGTTCACGCGCTTCACGCGGCTCGCGAGCCTCACGCAGTTCACGGCCTTCACGGGCCTCACGCGGTTCGCGTTGCTCACGCGGCGCGCGCGGTTCGCGGCCCTCGCGTGCCTCGCGGCCTTCGCGTTCCTCGCGACGCGGCGACGGCTGCTGACCTTGCGCCTGACGGCCGCCGGTCACGCCTTCGCCACGCGCTGCCGCGTCGCGACCGCCTGCGCCGCCACGGCGATTGCGGTTGCGATCGCCGCCGCGCTCGCCCGTGCGCTCACCGCGCTCGGTGCGCTCGCCGCGTTGCGGACGAGCCTGCTTGTCGGTGGTGGCCGGCGCGGCGGGCGCCGGAGCAGCCGGCTGCATGCCGAACAGATTCTTCAGCCAGCCGATGAAGCCCCCACTGGCCGGCGTCACCGCGACCGGAGCGGGGATAGCCGCCGGGCGGGCCGGCGCGCTCGGAGCCGGCTTCTCGGGCGTGATGCCCTTGACGGCCGCTTCCTGCTTCGGCTTCACTTCCTCAGCGCGCTTGCTGTAGCCGGTTTCCGATTCGAGTTCGCGGGCCGCTTCTTCGGCCATCTTCCACGATGCGCGCGGCTCGTCGAGGCGCGTGTCGTCGTGACGCAGACGCTCGAGCTTGTAGTGCGGCGTGTCGAGATGCTTGTTCGGGATCAGCACGACGTTGACTTTGAAACGCGACTCGATCTTGTTGATTTCGGCGCGCTTCTCGTTCAACAGGAAGGCGGTCACTTCGACCGGCACCTGGCAGTGGATCGCCGCGGTGTTTTCCTTCATCGCTTCTTCCTGAATGATCCGCAGCACTTGCAGCGCGGACGATTCGGTATCGCGGATGTGGCCCGTGCCGTTACAGCGCGGACACGTCACATGGCTGCCTTCCGACAGCGCCGGACGCAGACGCTGACGCGACAGTTCCATCAGGCCGAAGCGCGAGATCTTGCCCATCTGGACGCGGGCGCGGTCGTGCTTCAGCGCGTCTTTCAGGCGCTGTTCGACTTCGCGCTGGCTCTTGGCCGATTCCATGTCGATGAAGTCGATCACGATCAGGCCGCCCAGGTCGCGCAGACGCAGCTGGCGAGCGACTTCGTCGGCGGCTTCGAGGTTCGTGCGCGCGGCCGTTTCCTCGATGTCCGCGCCTTTGGTGGCGCGCGCCGAGTTCACGTCGATCGCGACGAGCGCTTCGGTGTGATCGATGACGATCGCGCCGCCCGACGGCAGCGGCACGGTGCGTGAGTACGCGGTTTCGATCTGGTGCTCGATCTGGAAGCGCGAGAAGAGCGGCACGTCGTCGTGATAGCGCTTCACCTTGCCGACGTTGTCCGGCATCACGATGTCCATGAAGGCGCGCGCCTGGTCATGGATTTCGGTCGTGTCGATCAGGATTTCGCCGATATCGGGCTGGAAGTAGTCGCGAATCGCGCGGATCACGAGGCTCGATTCGAGATAGATCAGCATCGGCTGGCCGGCCGTGCCGCTCTGCGACGCGGCTTCGATTGCGCGCCACAGCTGCATCAGGTAGTTCAGGTCCCACTGCAGCTCTTCGGCGCTGCGGCCGATGCCGGCCGTGCGCGCGATGATGCTCATGCCTTCCGGCAGTTGCAGCTGCGCCATGGTTTCGCGCAGTTCCTGACGGTCGTCGCCTTCGATCCGGCGCGACACGCCGCCGCCGCGCGGGTTGTTCGGCATCAGCACCAGATAGCGGCCGGCGAGCGAAATGAAGGTGGTCAGGGCTGCGCCCTTGTTGCCGCGTTCTTCCTTTTCGACCTGGACGATCAGTTCCTGACCTTCCTTCAGTGCGTCCTGGATGCGTGCGGAACGCATGTCGACGCCATCGCGGAAGTACTGGCGGGCGACTTCCTTGAACGGCAGAAAGCCGTGACGGTCTTCGCCGTAGTTGACGAAGCAGGCCTCGAGCGACGGCTCGATGCGCGTGATGATGCCCTTGTAAATATTGCCTTTGCGCTGTTCGCGGCCGGCGGTTTCGATATCGATGTCGATGAGTTTTTGCCCATCGACGATGGCGACGCGCAGCTCTTCCTGCTGCGTCGCATTGAACAACATTCGTTTCATTGAACGGCTCCAGAGCGGCCTCGCCGGCCCAGCTGCTCGGTTGTCAGTCGCGAGAGCGGGGAGAGTAGGCGTGCCGCGCCTTATTGTGTTTTCACAAACACGCTGGAGCGGGAAAGATGGCGGGAGAATTGCCTGAGAGGGCCCAGCCCGATAAAAAACGGGCACGGTGCCGCAGGGCACATGCGAACACGGCTTCAAATCATGGCCTGACACGCCGCGTTTAGCCAGCAGACCTTCATAAGTCTTCGCCCTCTGAAGCCGGCGCGCCAAATGGGCGCGCGAGCGAAGGGCCGAAGTCCGCGGTCATGCCGCAACGGGAAGTTCGCGCAGGCGGCGCGTCTTTTCCTGCTGGGGGTGTCTCGCCTTCTTTTGACGTCGCCATGTCTTGTACTTTCTACAAGACGCCTTGGGCGCACGCCGTATTTTCGCGACTTGCAGCTTCGTCCAGCTGGGCGTCATACCACCCGGATCACGAAGCTGAAAGCTAAATTCTTTTTTACCAAAATTCCGTTACCGTCGAAGCCGACCTTGACCGAACGCGCCTGCGGGCGCCGTCCCTGCCGGGTGCTGACTTCGTGCGTGCAACTTGTTGCATCTCAATTTCAGGGCGAGCAACCAGACCCCGGCGCAAGTAAAATAACGGTTTATCGCTTGCGCTCGCGCAATCCGCCCGCATGCCGGACACTGCGCCGGCCGTCGCGGACTGCTGGGCAAATTATATTCAGAATGAAAGAGTTAGGCAAAACATCCCAGAGATCGGTTGCAGGCGCGGTCGAAGACTCGATTTCAAGCGACCAGGTTTCGCTGCTCGAAATCGACGACCGGTCGGCTGGTCAGCGCATCGATAATTTCCTGTTGCGCGTCTGCAAGGGCGTGCCGAAAAGCCATATTTATCGCATCCTGCGTAGTGGTGAAGTGCGGGTGAACAAGGGCCGGATCGACGCGCAGTACCGGCTCGAACTGGGCGATCTGGTGCGTGTGCCGCCGATCCGCGTCGCGCAGCCGAATCAGACCGCAGCCCGCGTGCCCGTGCCCGTGCCCGCGCCGGGCTTTCACATCCTGTTCGAAGACGAGCATCTGCTCGTGATCGACAAGCCGGCCGGCGTTGCGGTCCACGGAGGCAGCGGTGTCGCGTTCGGCGTGATCGAGCAGATGCGCGAGGCGCAGCCGCAGGCGAAATTCCTGGAACTCGTGCATCGGCTGGATCGAGAGACTTCGGGCATCCTGATGCTCGCGAAGAAGCGCGCGGCGCTCGTCCATCTGCACGAGCAGATTCGCGATAACCGGATGGACAAGCGCTACTACGCTTGCGTGCACGGCGAATGGGCGAGCGACTGGGGGCGCCGCCGCGCGGTGAAGGAGCCACTTCACAAGTACCTGACCGCCGACGGCGAGCGCCGCGTGCGCGTGCAGGCCGATGGCCTCGCTTCGCACACGATCTTCAATCTGGTCGAGCGCTGGCCGGAATATGCGCTGCTGGAGGCGGAACTGAAGACGGGGCGTACGCACCAGATTCGCGTGCATCTGCAGCATCTGGCACTACCGATCGTCGGCGACGCCAAATATGGTGATTTCGCGCTGAACAAGGCGCTTGCGCGCGCCAACGCGAAGCCCGGCATCAAACGGATGTTTCTGCACGCTTACCGGCTCAGGCTCACGCATCCTGCGACGGGCGCGCCGCTGCAGCTGGAGGCACCGCTGCCTGCCGACTGCCGCGGCTTTATAGAACAACTCAACGAACTACGCACTGGGTCCAACCCGGAGACGACCTTGCATGGCTAGAGAGCAATTCGATCTGATCGTGTTTGACTGGGATGGCACGCTGATGGATTCCACTGCGCATATCACGCGCAGTATCCAGGCGGCGTGCCGCGATCTCGGCATGCCTGTTCCCGCGGACGAAGCCGCGAGCTACGTCATCGGCCTCGGCCTGCGCGACGCGCTGCAGATTGCCGCACCGACGCTCGATCCGGCCGACTATCCGCGGCTTTCTGAGCGTTACCGCTTCCATTTTCTTGTAAAAGACCAGGCTACCGAGCTGTTCCCCGGCGTGCGCGAGATGCTCCAGGAGTTGCGCGACGTCGGCTATCTGCTCGCGGTCGCGACCGGCAAGAGCCGCGTCGGGCTCAATCGCGCGCTTGACCAGGCGCGCCTGACGAGCCTGTTCGACGGCACGCGCTGCGCTGACGAAACCTTCTCGAAACCGCATCCGGCAATGCTGCACGAGCTCACCCGCGAATTGGGGCAGGATACGGCGCGCACGGTCATGATCGGCGATACGACACACGATCTGCAGATGGCGCTCAACGCTGGCGTGGCGGGCATTGGCGTGACTTATGGCGCGCATCCGGCGAATTCGCTGAATGCGATGTCACCGAAGTTCGTTGCTTCGAGCGTCAGCGATCTGTCCGGTTGGCTACGGGAGAACGCATGAGCGCCGACAGCGTGGATACTGCTAATCCCGCGGCTGCGCAGGCAATGCGCATTTGCGCGGCCGACGAGTTGGTCGACGGTGGCGACGGCATCCGGCGCGACGCGCGGCTCGGCGGGCAGGATGCCGTGGTGTTTTTCGTCCGCTATGATGGCTGCGCCTACGGCTATTTGAATCGTTGCGCTCATGTGCCGATGGAGCTCGACTGGCAGGAGGGGCAGTTCTTCGAATCGTCCGGCTTATACTTGATGTGCGCGACACATGGCGCGATTTACGCGCCGGATACTGGCAAATGCGTCGGTGGTCCGTGTCGCGGGGGCAGATTGCGTCCCGTGCAGGTCGAGGAACGCGATTCGGTCGAGGGCCGTGCGGTATTCTGGCTGCCTGACGGCGATTTGCTGCCGGTCACGCGCTGATTTCCCCTTCCATTTTTCCACTGTCCGCATGTCCGACAACTTGACCCCCGAAAAGGACCCTGCCTCGGGAGGCGGCTCCCGTGCACTCGCCGACCAGCCCGGCTGGGAAAGGGCCGCGCTCGAGCGCATCGCGCTCGCCGCGATCAACGAGCAACGCGCCGCGCGACGGTGGCGGATTTTCTTCCGCTTCCTGTTCCTCGCATTGCTCGCACTGGCGGTATGGGGTGCGCTGAACGTCTCGGGCGAGCGGGTCGCCACGACTGGCCGTCATACGGCAATGGTTTCACTTGATGGCGAGATCGCGACGGACGCAGGTGCGAACGCCGAAGATATCAACACTGCACTCGATTCCGCGTTTGAAGATTCCGATACAGCCGGCGTGATTCTTTATTGCAACAGCCCCGGCGGCAGTCCAGTGCAAGCGGGCATTATCAACAGCGAAATTCGGCGATTGCGCGGCAAATATCCGGCTGTTCCGCTCTACGTCGTGGTCGGCGACATGTGCGCGTCGGGCGGCTACTACGCGGCCGCGGCGGCGGAGAAGATCTACGTCGACAAGGCGAGCATCGTCGGTTCGATCGGCGTGCTGATGGACAGCTTTGGTTTCACCGGCCTGATGGACAAGTTGGGGATTCAGCGCCGACTGCGCACATCGGGCGAGAACAAAGGCTTTTTTGATCCGTTTTCGCCTGAAACGCCGAAGATGGACGAACATGCGCAGACTATGCTCGATCAGATCCACGCGCAGTTCATCGACGCGGTGCGTCAGGGGCGCGGCAAGCGTTTGCATGAGACACCGGACATGTTCTCGGGTCTTTTCTGG
Organism: Paraburkholderia lebeckiae; assembly: GCF_050436225.1. Lineage (NCBI taxonomy): Bacteria > Pseudomonadati > Pseudomonadota > Betaproteobacteria > Burkholderiales > Burkholderiaceae > Paraburkholderia > Paraburkholderia lebeckiae. The sequence goes on from NZ_JBNDLU010000002.1 coordinate 653,839, forward strand.
ACGGGGCAGAAGAGCGTCGAACTTGGACTCGCGGACGGTTTTGGCGATGCGGATTACGTCGCACGTGAGATCTTCAAGGCGCCGGATATCATCGATTACACGGTGAAGGAGAGCATTACGGATCGCGTCGCCCGCAAATTCGGCGCGGCCATCGGCGCCGCCGCGGTTCGGACGATGGCGCTCGGCGCGAAAATGAATCTGCGTTGAACCCGCAGTTTTAAAAAGACGCCCGCGCGGTCGGTTTTGGCCGATCGCGCGGACTTTGCGTTGTGAGTTTCGGGCCCTGGTCGCCCTCAGTTGCCTGGCCGGTGTCTACGTTCAGGCCGCCAGAATCAGAAAAATCGCCGGCCGCTTATGCAGGTCGATCTCCGCCTTCTTTTTCCAGTCGGCGACGCTCCGGCTTGCGATCACTTCGCTCGGCAGCGTCAGATCGACCGCCACGCAGACCAGCGTCGACGGCGCGCAGGTCGCGAGCAAGGTATCGAGCAGCGCGCGATTCCGGTACGGCGTTTCGATGAAGATCTGCGTTTGTCTGCTCTTGCGCGACTGTTGCTCGAGATCGCGCAGACGTTTGGCGCGCTCGGTGATGTCGACGGGCAGGTAGCCGTGAAACGCGAAGCTTTGGCCGTTCAGCCCCGATGCCATCAGCGCGAGCAGAATCGAACTCGGCCCGACCAGCGGCACGACCTTTACGCCGCGCTCGTGCGCGCGTCGCACCAGCAGCGCGCCCGGGTCCGCGACTGCCGGGCAGCCAGCCTCGGAGACGAGGCCCGCATCGGTGCCCGACAGCAGCGGCGCGAGCAGTTTGTCGATTTCGCCGGCCGGCGTATTGACGTTCAGTTCGCGAATCTCGATTTCTTGAATCGGCCGATCGGGGCCGACTTTCTTCAGGAACGCGCGCGTGCTTTTGGCGTTTTCGCCAATGTAATAGTGCAGCAACGCCGCGCGGGCGCGTACGGGCGCTGGCAGCACCAGATCGAGCGCGCTTGCGTCGCCTTCGCCGAGCGTGTTGGGAATGAGATAGAGCGTACCGGTCATGGGGCCCCCAAAAGCGGGTAGTTGGCCGCGAGCAGCATGTGCGACAGCGCGATAAGCGGCAGGCCGACGAGCGCGGTCGGGTCGTCGGAATGGATGGCCTCCAGCAGCGCGATGCCAAGCCCTTCGGATTTGGCGCTGCCGGCCACGTCGTACGGTGTTTCAGCGTGCAGGTAGGCGTCGAGCGCCGCGTCCGGCAGATCGCGAAAGCGCACGCGGGTGATCACGTCGATCGTTTGCGCGCTGTCCGTCGCGCTGTCGAACAGACACAGCGCGCTGTGGAACAACACGTCGCGGCCGCGCATCGCCTGCAATTGCGCGAGCGCCCTGTCATGCGTGCCGGGTTTGCCGATCTGCAGGCCGTCGTAGGTTGCGACCTGATCGGAGCCGATCACGAGCGCGTGTTCGTCGGCGGCGAAGCCTTGGGCGACCGCACGCGCTTTGGCTTCGGCGAGGCGCAGCGCAGTGGCTTCGGGCGTTTCGGCGGCGAGCGGGGTTTCGTCGATCGCGGGCACTACGACGTCGAACGGCACGCGCAGGCGTTCGAGCAACTCGCGGCGATACCGCGAACTCGACGCTAGAATCAGGCGTGGCGGGCGTTTGTAGGATTCAGGCATGGTTTGCGGGCAACGGGAGAGGCGGGTCGTACGGGATCGCGCGAGGCTCCCGTACGTACGGGCTTAAGTGTTTGACTCGAAAAGACAAAACGGATATGATTTCGGGCTTTTCACGGTATGCTTGCACTTGAAGGGGCTCGGCGCAGATTGAAGAAAGCACGGCAGGGTTGAACGCAACGGCCGCGGACTCCACTGGCTACCTGCATACCGGATTATCTTCGCGGCGGATCTGATCATCCTTCGCGAATCACCCCCGCAACATGCTTGCCAACGCAGGAGCGCACATGACTCAACATCCTGGCAAACCTGCAGGTCTGTCCGACCCGCATGAATTCGATCTGTTTGAATTTGCGCGGAGCGGGCGTCAGGCCGCGGGTGTCGTGCGCGTCTCGCAACTGCCGCGCATGTTAAACGAAGTCCCGGCGGAAGCGCCAGATCGCGACACCGCGTTCACATGGCAGGCCGAAGGGACGACGCAGCCGGAATTGCAGGACGATGGCACCGAAGGTTCCCAGCCTTATCTGCGGCTGGCGATTCACGGTGCCGCGTGGCTCGAATGCCAGCGGTGCTTGACGCCGTATTCGCAGGCGTTCAACGTCGATGCAACTTACCGGATCGTCAATACGGAGGCGGAAGCCGAAGAGTTTCCGCTCGACGAGGATGAAGTCGAGGTGATCGTCGGCTCGCGCCAGTTCGATCTCATCGACTTGATCGAAGAAGAGTTGCTGCTTTCCTTGCCGCTCGTGCCCAAACACGAGGTCTGTCCCGAAGTGCACGAGAGCCTTGTCTCGGGCGCGGACGGTAGCGAAGGCGAGGGCGACGAAGCCGCGCAGAAAGAAGCTGGCGATCCCAGCAAGCCGGACCAGTCCAGCGAGCGGCGCAATCCGTTCGCGGCGCTCGAAAGTCTGAAGCGCGACGAACCGGGCGGCAAGAAGCACTAAACAGTTGCAGGGGGCGCGATGCGGGCGCATTGGCCATTCGGCCAGTGGTTAAGTCTGTGTCGGGCTGTGTTAGAATTCGGAAAATTTTTTGGAGTTTTAGTCATGGCAGTTCAACAAAACAAGAAGTCGCCGTCGAAGCGCGGCATGCACCGTTCGCACGATTTCCTGACGACAGCGCCGCTGGCCGTCGAGCCGAGCACAGGCGAAGTGCATCTGCGTCACCACATTAGCCCGAACGGCTACTATCGCGGCAAGAAAGTCGTCAAGACGAAGAACGACTAATCGTTGACTGCGATGCGCCCTGTGGCGTTTCGCGTAGCGATCGGCTCGCTTGACATTTTCCCGGTTCGGCAAAAAGGCGGCATTCAACTGCCGCTTTTTTGTGTCTGAAATTCGTCGCACTCCATGACAGTAAAGCTCACGATAGATTGCATGGGAGGCGACCACGGCCCGTCCGTGACCGTTCCCGCTGCCGTCAATTTCGTTCGTTCGCATCCCGATGCGCAGTTGCTGCTCGTCGGCATTGAAAGTGCGATTCGTGCGCAGCTGAAGAAGCTCAAGGCTCAGGATCTGCCGGCGCTGACCGTCGTACCTGCTACCGAGGTCGTCGCGATGGACGACCCGGTCGAGGTTGCGCTGCGCAAGAAAAAAGATTCGTCGATGCGCGTGGCGCTGAACCGCGTCAAGGAAGGCGAGGCGCAAGCCTGCATTTCCGCCGGCAATACCGGCGCGTTGATGGCGGTCTCGCGCTATGTGCTGAAAACGCTGTCGGGCATCGAACGCCCGGCCATCGCGTTTGCCCTTCCTAATCCCGCCGGCTATACGATGATGCTCGACCTGGGCGCCAACGTCGACTGCGAGCCGCAGCATCTGCTGCAGTTCGCTGAGATGGGGCACGCGCTCGTGTCCGCGCTCGAAGGAACAGAGCGACCCACCATCGGTCTGCTCAACATCGGTGAAGAAGTCATCAAGGGCAACGACATCATCAAACGCGCCGGCGAACTGTTGCGTGCGAGTACACTGAACTTTCACGGCAATGTCGAAGGCGACGACATCTACAAGGGCACCGTCGACGTGATCGTCTGCGATGGCTTTGTCGGCAATGTCGCTCTGAAGACGTCGGAAGGTCTCGCGCAGATGCTGTCCAACATCATCAAGGAAGAGTTCGGCCGTTCGTGGCTGACCAAGGTGATGGCGGTGCTCGCGCTGCCGGTATTGATGCGCTTCAAGAAACGTGTCGATCATCGGCAATACAATGGCGCCGCGCTGCTCGGCTTGCGCGGTCTCGTGATTAAAAGCCACGGTTCAGCCGATGCGTACGCGTTTGAGTGGGCTATCAAACGCGGGTATGATGCCGTCAAAAACGGCGTGCTGGAGCGCCTTGCGCGAGCGATGGAAGAGAACGCGGGTTCTCTCGAACAGGCGGCGCGCGACGCAAGCGGTGCGGGTCACGCAAGCCCGATCGCAGGCCAGCCGGCCGAGCCCTACGCTGCGCAATCCTCGAAGGCATAATGGCTCAATCCACAATCTACTCCCGCGTGCTGGGCACCGGCAGCTGTCTGCCGCCCAACCGCGTCACCAATCAGGATCTGGCTGAGCGTCTCGCCAGGCAAGGCGTCGAAACGAGCGACGAATGGATTGTTGCGCGCACGGGCATCCATGCGCGTCACTTCGCCGAGCCGGACGTCATGACCAGCGACCTCGCGTTGATCGCCTCGCAGCGAGCGATCGAAGCGGCGGACATCGATCCGCAGTCCATCGACCTGATCGTCGTCGCCACCTCCACGCCGGACTTCGTGTTCCCGAGCACCGCCTGCCTGCTGCAGAACAAGCTCGGGATCAAGAATCACGGTGCCGCGTTCGACGTACAGGCGGTCTGCTCCGGCTTCGCCTATGCGGTGGCAACGGTGGACGCCCTGATTCGCAGCGGCCAGCATCGCACGGCGCTCGTGGTCGGCGCGGAAACTTTCTCGCGCATTCTCGATTTCAACGACCGCACCACCTGCGTGCTGTTCGGCGACGGGGCCGGCGCAGTGATCCTGCAAGCGTCCGACGAACCGGGCGTGCTTTCGAGCGCGCTGCACGCGGACGGCAGCCATTCGAACATTCTGTGCACGCCGGGCAACGTGAATGGCGGCGTGGTCGCCGGCAGCGCGTTCCTGCACATGGACGGTCAGGCGGTGTTCAAGCTTGCCGTCAACGTGCTCGAGAAGGTCGCGATCGAAGCATTGGAAAAAGCTGATCTGAAGCCCGAGCAGATCGACTGGCTGATTCCGCATCAGGCCAACATCCGCATCATGCAAAGCACCTGCCGCAAGCTTGGCCTGCTGCAGGAGCGCATGGTCGTCACGGTGGGCGAGCACGGCAATACGTCGGCGGCGTCCATTCCGCTTGCACTCGACGTCGCGGTGCGCGACGGCCGCATCAAGCGCGGCCATAACGTGCTGATCGAAGGCGTCGGCGGCGGCTTCACGTGGGGCGCGTCGGTCATCCGCTACTGAGCGGGACGACGCATCCGTGGTGTCGCTGGCGGCGCCCGTGCGGCCGGAATAACACCGCGCGCCATCTGGCAGCCGCGGCCGGCTGCCACATCCGATTAAACAGATTTTTGGGGACGATATGAAATTCGCGTTCGTTTTTCCTGGGCAGGGTTCGCAGGCGGTCGGCATGCTCAACGCATTCGCCGATTACGCAATCGTGCGCGAGACGGTTCAGGAAGCCTCCGACGCACTCAACCAGGACCTCGGCAAGCTGATCGCCGAAGGCCCCGCCGAAGATCTCAATCTCACCACCAATACCCAGCCGGTCATGCTGACTGCGGGCTACGCTATCTATCGTGCGTGGCAGCAGGCGGGCGGCCCGGCGCCGGCGCTCGTCGCCGGCCATAGCCTTGGCGAATACACGGCGCTCGTCGCGGCCGGCGCGCTTGCGTTCCGCGACGCGGTGCCGCTCGTGCGTTTTCGTGCGCAGGCGATGCAAACCGCGGTACCGGTAGGCGAAGGCGGCATGGCCGCAATTCTCGGCCTCGACGACGACACGGTGCGGGCGGTCTGCGCGGAAGCGTCGGCGGCGGGCGTCGTCGAAGCGGTCAATTTCAACGCGCCGGCGCAAGTCGTGATCGCGGGCCACAAAGCCGCGGTCGAGAAAGCCTGCGAAGTCGCGAAGGCGAAGGGCGCGAAGCGCGCGCTGCCGCTGCCGGTGTCGGCGCCGTTCCACTCGTCGCTGCTCAAGCCGGCGTCGGATCAATTGCGCGAATACCTCGCGAGCATCGACGTGCAGGTGCCGTCGATTCCCGTCATCAACAACGTCGACGTCGCCGTGGTCAACGAGCCGGCCAAAATCACGGACGCGCTCGTGCGCCAGGCGGCTGGTGCGGTGCGCTGGGTCGAATGCGTACAGGCAATGGCAGCGCAGGGCGTCACGCACGTGATCGAATGCGGTCCGGGCAAGGTCCTTGCGGGTTTGACCAGGCGCATCGACGGCAATCTCGTCGGCGCGTCGGTGTTCGATCCGGCGTCGCTCGAAGAAACGCTGAAGCTTGTGATGGCAGACTGAGCGCGCATTCGCGAACGGGTATCGACAGAGCAATGCCGCGCTGGAGCGGCATCCCTCGACAGACGAATCAACAAGAATCAATCGGCCCTATTTGAAGGGCATCCGGACTGACCCATGGAAAAGACTCTCGACAAGCAGATCGCAATCGTGACGGGTGCGTCGCGCGGCATCGGCCGTGCGATCGCGATGGAACTCGCCCGTCAGGGCGCGACGGTCATCGGCACCGCGACGAGCGAAAGCGGCGCGACGGCGATCACCGAAGCGTTCAAGGCGGCGGGCGTGAACGGCCGCGGCGCGGTGCTCGACGTCAACGACGCGGCCGCGGCCGAAGCGCTGATCGACGGCACGCTCAAGGAATTCGGCGCGCTGAACGTGCTGGTGAACAACGCAGGCATCACGCAGGATCAACTGGCGATGCGCATGAAGGACGACGACTGGGACGCCGTGGTCGACACCAACTTGAAGTCGGTGTTCCGTCTGTCGCGTGCGGTGCTGCGTCCGATGATGAAAGCGAAGGGCGGTCGGATCATCAACATCACGTCGGTGGTCGGCTCGGCCGGCAACCCGGGGCAGATCAACTACGCGGCCGCGAAGGCCGGCGTCGCGGGCATGACGCGCGCGCTTGCGCGCGAGATCGGCAGCCGCGGCATCACGGTCAATTGCGTGGCACCTGGTTTCATCGATACCGACATGACGAAGGCGCTGCCCGAAGAGCAGCAGACCGCGCTGAAAACGCAGATTCCGCTCGGCCGTCTCGGCAGCCCGGAAGACATCGCGCACGCGGTCGCGTTCCTCGCGTCGCCGCAAGCGGGCTACATCACCGGCACGACGCTGCACGTGAACGGCGGCATGTATATGCAGTAACCAATTTCGGTTACTATCCGCGCCTTGATGCGTTTGCGGAAAGCACGAGGCGCATGCGTTGACAGGAACCCGATGCGCCGCTTTTTTGCCGGGTCAAACCTGATAAAATGCGCGCACCTGTATTTTTGAACTTCTTTTCCCTTGGAGGGGTAATGGACAATATCGAACAGCGCGTCAAGAAGATCGTCGCGGAACAACTGGGCGTTGCGGAAGCGGAAATCAAGAACGAAGCGTCGTTCGTGAACGATCTCGGCGCCGACTCGCTCGACACCGTTGAGCTCGTGATGGCCCTCGAAGACGAATTCGGCATGGAAATTCCAGATGAAGAAGCCGAGAAGATCACCACCGTTCAGCAAGCGATCGACTACGCTCGCGCGAACGTCAAGGCCTAAGGTCATTCGCGCCTGCGTTTCTGCACGGGCCGCGCATGACGCCCTGCCGTGCCGCTTGCCGGCGCCAGCACGGTCGACGCTATCGGGCGTGTCCATGGCACACCATACGTCGCGCCGCTTGCCACGCAGGAGCCAGCGATGTTGACAGCGCAACTTTCCGCGCGATTGCCGACTTAAACAGCCACAGGGCACACAGGGCGATTCCTGTGGCCGCTGTGGCTTTTGCTTTTTGTCATTTATGAAAAAGGGGTTACCGTGAGCCGCCGTCGTGTTGTTGTTACAGGCCTGGGGCTGATTTCGCCTGTTGGCAATAATGTTGCCGATGGCTGGGCCAATCTGGTCGCCGGCAAGTCTGGGATTGCCAATATCACGAAGTTCGATGCGTCGAACTTCTCGACTCGTTTCGCCGGCGAGGTGAAGGGCTTCAATATCGAGGACTACGTCCCCGGTAAGGAAGCGCGCCACATGGATACGTTCATCCATTACGGCGTGGCTGCGGGCATCCAGGCGATGCGGGACAGCGGCCTCGAAGTCACCGACGAGAATTCGGAGCGCATTGGCGTGGTGGTCGGTTCGGGCATCGGCGGTCTGCCGATGATCGAAATCACCCAAACCGAATTGCTCAATCGCGGCCCGCGTCGCATTTCGCCATTCTTCGTGCCGGCTTCGATCATCAACATGATCTCCGGCCACCTGTCGATCAAGTTCGGCATCAAGGGTCCGAATCTGTCGATCGTTACCGCGTGTACGACCGGTCTGCACTGCATCGGCGAGGCTTCGCGCCTGATCGAATATGGCGACGCCGACGTGATGATCGCGGGCGGCGCGGAATCTACCGTGTCGCCGCTCGGTGTCGGCGGCTTTGCGGCGGCGCGCGCGCTGTCGCAACGCAATGACGATCCGGCTACCGCGAGCCGTCCGTGGGACATGGACCGCGACGGCTTCGTGCTGGGCGAAGGCGCCGGCGTAATGGTGCTCGAAGAATACGAGCACGCAAAGGCGCGCGGCGCGAAGATCTACGCGGAAATCGGCGGCTACGGCATGAGCGGCGATGCGTATCACATGACCGCGCCGCTCGAAGACGGTGACGGCGCACGTCGCTGCATGCTCGCAGCGCTGAAGAACGCGGGCATCAACGGCGATCAGGTGAGCTACCTGAACGCGCACGGCACGTCCACACCCCTCGGCGATCTGGCGGAAACGACCGGCATCAAGCGGGCGTTCGGCGACCACGCGAAGAACATGGTAGTCAACTCGACCAAGTCGATGACGGGTCACCTGCTGGGCGGCGCTGGCGGTCTGGAGTCGGTGTTCACGGTGCTCGCCGTGCATCACCAGGTGTCGCCTCCGACCATCAATATTTTCAACCAGGACCCGGCCTGTGATCTCGATTACTGCGCGAACACCGCGCGGGAAATGAAGATCGACGTCGCGCTGAAGAACTCGTTCGGGTTCGGCGGCACGAACGGCACGCTGGTGTTCAAGCGCGCCTGATCGCCTGATCTCGGGTGACGCGTAAGTTCACGACGCCGGCTTCGCCGGCGCTTTCCCCCGCACCGGCAACGTTGGGTAGGGCGGCGCAGCGGATCACGCTGCGTCGCTCTATCGCAATGCGTGCCGCGGTGGGGGCGTTCGTGCTGATTGCGACGTTAGCCGTTTATACCTGTCTTGCGCCGCGAGTGGGCGCTTGGCAGGCCGCTCCGTTAACGCTCGCCGTCGCAGCACTGCTCATGCTCTGCGCGGTGAGGCATGACGCGGCACAGGCCATCGCGCTGCATGTCGCGATGAGCGAGATTTCCGCCTGGAACCACGCGGGTGAGTTGCTCGCGCGGGGCCGGGTGGTCGGTTGCGCGCAGTGGAGCGGCCGTTTGCTGGTGCTTGAGTTCGAGCCCGAGGGTGGTCGAAGGCGCGGCCCCATGCGTGCAACGACGGGTCGCAGGCGCTCCCTGCTGCTCGCCGCGGACGCGCTGCCGTCCACTGTTTTCCGCGAACTTTCCGTGCTGGGCCGGCGTGCGGCGGGCGCCTGACTGTAACGACTGTAACCGCTGTTACCGTAGTAACGTGCCCTCACGAGGGGGACGCTACAATGGTCCCCCGCCATGCGCCCTATAGTTAACGGATTTATCAGGTGAGCGAAAAAGAAATTGATCAGGTGCTGGTCGAGCGCGTCCAGAAGGGCGACAAGGCCGCGTTCGAGCTCCTGGTCTCCAAATACCACCGCAAGATTCTCCGGCTGATCTCGCGTCTCGTGCGGGACCCCGCCGAAGTCGAAGACGTCGCGCAAGACGCTTTTATCAAGGCGTATCGCGCGTTGCCGCAGTTTCGCGGTGAATCGGCGTTTTATACGTGGTTGTACCGGATTGCGGTCAATACCGCGAAGAACTACCTTGCCACCCAAGGCCGGCGCGCGCCGACCTCGACCGAAGCGGATGCTGAAGAAGCTGAAACTTTCTCCGATGCCGACCAACTAAGGGATATCAACACGCCTGAGTCGATGTTGATGAGCAAGCAGATCGCTGAGACGGTCAATGCTGCAATGGCGGTTTTGCCGGAAGAATTGCGCACCGCCATTACTCTCCGAGAAATTGAGGGTTTGAGTTACGAGGAAATCGCCGAGATGATGGGTTGCCCGATCGGCACAGTCAGATCACGAATTTTCCGCGCTCGCGAAGCCATTGCGGCAAAATTGCGACCGTTGCTTGACACACCCGAAGGCAAGCGCTGGTAGACGTTTCCGAACGTACAGCCGGCTTGGCGGGGGGGCAGCGGTGCAATATCTGGATTAGTGGTGTCACTACGGGGTATTTGGAAGATGGGGAGCATCATGGGGTCGGTCTCGATGCAATCGCAAGCGGGCTCGCACGGCGAGCGTCTGTCAGCTTTCGTCGACGGTGAGTTGTTCGGCGAAGAGCATCTGAATCTGGACAAGTTTCTTGCGGAGCTGGACGGCGATAATCGCGCTGCCTGGTCGAGCTACCACCTGATCGGCGACGCGCTACGTTCCGACGATCTGGCAGTCAGCCCCGCACGGAGCAGTGCCTTTCTGAGCGGCTTTGCCGCGCGTCTTGAAAGCGAGCCGCATGTGCTGGCGCCCGCCGCCGCATCCGCATCGGTCGCGCGCCGCCTGCTCGGGCTGCGCCGGCGAGTCGTGCCGGCTTTTGCCGTCGCTGCCGCGGCCGCTACGTTGACCTGGATCGTCGTGCCGCAACTGCAGGGCGTGCCGGGTGGTTCGGGTGCCCAGCTCGCTTCGGTCCAATCGCACGGCGACGCGGTGCAGCGTGTCGCCATGGCCTCGGTGCCCGGGCAGGACTCCAACATCATTCGCGACGCGAGCCTCGATCAATACCTCGAAGCTCATCAGCAATTCGCGCAACAACCGGCGATGGCAGGCTCGATGCCGGTGATTCGCGCTGCCTCAGTCTCCACGCAGGGCCAATAGTTTGATGCAGACTCCGCGGTTCAATAAAACGACTATCTGGGGGCGGTTGCCAGCATTTCTGTTCTGTGCAGCCGTGTTGTTGTCCGCAACACCGCGGGTCTTCGCACAAGACGATCCTGCCGTCGCCCGTCGCACGGCCGCGGAGCTGCTCGATCGCATCCACCAGGCCGCCCAGCAGCAGAACTACGAGGGCGCGTTCGTCTATCAGCGCGGCAGTTTCGTGCAGACGTCGCGCATCGCACATTACTCCACGCGTACGGACGGCGAGTTCGAGCAGCTCGAAAGCCTCGACGGCAAGCCGCGCAAAATGCTGCGCCACGACGACGATATGTACACGTTCTTGCCGGAGCGGCGTATCGTGGTCTTCGAAAAACGGCAGAACAAGGACTCATTCCCTGCGCTGCTGTCGGTGAACGGCGAGCAGGTGTTGTCCGTATACGAGCCGAAGATGCTTGGCGACGACCGCGTCGCGGGCGTCGACAGCCTCGTGATGGAACTCGAACCGAAAGACGCGTACCGCTTCGCGTACAAGCTGTGGGCCGACAAAAAGACCGGTCTGCTGTTGCGCGCGCAGACGCTCGACCCGATCGGTCAGGTGCTCGAGCAGTTGTCGTTTTCGCAGGTCCGCATCGGCGTGCCGGTCGACAAGACGGGCATCGTCAACGGCATCCGCAATCTCACGGGCTGGACGCTAGTGCGTCCGCCACTCGAGCCGGTCGACATGGCCGCGCAGGGTTGGCAAATCACGCCGTCGGTACCGGGCTTCCATATGATCCGCCAGTTGCGTCGTCCGATGGCGTCGCGCGAGGCGGGGCAGCCTCCGATCCCGGTCGACCAGGCCGTGTTTTCCGACGGCCTCGCGGCGATTTCGGTGTTCGTCGAGCCCGTCGAGAAAAATACGCGTAAGGAAGGCACGGGCGATAGCGGCGCGACGCACGTACTGGTCAAGCGTCAGGGCGACTTCTGGATTACCCTGCTCGGTGAGGTGCCCCAAACCACATTGCAGCAGTTCGCGTCTGCCATAGAATACAAAGCTCCGAAGTAACCCTTCCGAATCCTGAAATCCCTCGGCTTGCTACGATATGACGACTTTCTCGGTGCGCAAATTCCTCGCGGCCGTAGTGGTGGCGGCGTGCTTGCCGCTCGTGCCGCATGTGGCATCGGCGGCTCCCGCTGCCAACTTGCCCGACTTCACCGACCTCGTCGACAAGGTCGGCCCGGCGGTCGTCAACATTCGCACGACAACGCGCGTGTCGAACGGTAGTTCCCGCGGCGGCCTGCCGCCGGGTATGGACGACGGCGACATGTCGGAGTTCTTCCGGCGCTTCTTCGGGATTCCGTTGCCGCAGTCACCGCAATCGCCGCACGGGGGTGATAACGGTGGCGCCGGTGGCGGCGGTAGTGGCGGCAGCCCGGATTCACCGGACAACTCGGACGCCGAACAGAACAGCGGGGTAGGCTCGGGCTTCATCCTGTCGGCGGACGGCTACGTGATGACCAACGCGCACGTCATCGACGACGCGGACACGATCTACGTGACGCTGACCGACAAGCGCGAATTCAAGGCGAAGCTGATCGGCGTCGACGACCGTACCGACGTCGCGGTCGTGAAGATCAACGCATCGAATCTGCCGACCATCACGATCGGCGACTCGAACAAGGTGCGCGTCGGCGAATGGGTCGTCGCGATCGGTTCGCCGTTCGGTCTCGAAAACACGGTGACTGCCGGTATCGTCAGCGCGAAGGGACGCGACACCGGCGACTACCTGCCGTTCATCCAGACTGACGTGGCCGTCAATCCGGGCAATTCGGGCGGTCCGCTGATCAACATGCAGGGCGAGGTGATCGGCATCAATTCGCAGATCTATAGCCGCACCGGCGGGTTCATGGGCATTTCGTTCGCGATTCCGATCGACGAGGCGATGCGCGTGGCCGATCAGCTGAAGAGTTCGGGCAAGGTGGTGCGCGGCCGCATCGCGGTGGCGATTGGTGAAGTGACGAAGGACGTCGCCGATTCGCTTGGTTTGCCGAAAGCGCAGGGCGCGCTTGTGAGCAGCGTGGAGCCGGGCGGACCCGCCGATAAGGCCGGCGTGCAGCCGGGCGACATCATCCTGAAGTTCAACGGTCATTCGGTCGACACGGCGACGGACCTGCCACGCATGGTCGGCGATACGAAGCCGGGCACGAAGACGTCGATCACGATCTGGCGCAAGGGTCAAACGCGCGAACTGCCGGTCACGATCGCAGAGATGCAGCCGGACAAGGTCGCGAAGGCGGATCAGAAGAAGCCGCAAGCGCCGAAGCAGCGCGCGACCAACGCGCTCGGCATCGCGGTCAGCGACATTCCCGCCGATCAGCAGAAAGCGCTGAAGATTCAGAACGGCGTGCAGATCGACGCGGTCGACGGTCCGGCAGCGCGTGTCGGGCTCCAAAAGGGCGACATCATCCTGCGGGTTGGCGATACGGATGTGACGAGCACGAAACAGTTCGACGAGCTGACCTCACACCTCGATTCGCAGAAGATGGTCGCGTTGCTGGTTCGTCGCGGCGACAACACGCAGTTCGTGCCGATTCGTCCGCGCAGCGCGCAGAAATGACGAAGACGGCATCGCTCACGCTCTATGGGCGCGCGTGGTGCCATCTGTGCGAGGACATGCGCGCTGCGCTCGAGCCATTGCTGGCCGAGTTCGGAGCGCAACTGGCGGTGATCGACGTCGACAGCGATCCGTTGCTCGAAGCGCGTTACAACGAGTTGGTGCCGGTGCTGGTTTGCGATGGCGTCGAACTGTGCCACTATCATCTCGACGAAGCGCCCGTGCGGGCAGCATTGGCTGCACATGCGTCGCGTGTCGCGGCGGCATCCTGATACGCACCCGCGCGGCATCTGGTTTCGCGCGATCCATGCGCATTTGCCGCGGCTCACTGCGATGCGCGCGGTAAGTTTCTCCATCCTCTACGCCGTCTTGAGGCCGCGCTTCGCAAGATGCGCCGGCCGATGGGCTTTTCGGCTAAAATAGATAAGATTTTCACCTACTTACAAGGCGTGCTCCGCTATTGTCCGGGGCGCGCCTTTTCGCTTGATCGGCACTGAATGGATCATATTCGTAACTTCTCGATCATCGCGCACATCGATCATGGCAAGTCGACGCTCGCCGATCGCATCATCCAGATTTGTGGCGGTTTGTCCGACCGCGAGATGGAAGCTCAGGTGCTCGACTCTATGGATCTCGAGCGCGAGCGCGGCATTACCATCAAGGCGCAAACCGCCGCGTTGTCGTATCGCGCGCGCGATGGGCAGCTCTACAACCTGAACATGATCGACACCCCAGGGCACGTCGACTTCTCGTACGAAGTCAGCCGCTCGCTGTCCGCGTGCGAAGGCGCGCTGCTCGTCGTCGACGCGAGCCAGGGTGTGGAGGCGCAAACCGTCGCCAATTGCTACACGGCCATCGAACTCGGCGTCGAAGTGGTGCCGGTGTTGAACAAGATCGATCTGCCGGCGGCGAACCCCGAAAACGCGATCGCCGAAATCGAAGACGTGATCGGCATCGACGCGACCGACGCGACGCGTTGCAGCGCGAAAACGGGCCTCGGCGTCGAAGACGTCCTCGAAGCGCTGATCGCGAAAGTGCCGCCGCCGAAGGGCGATCCGCAAGCGCCGCTGCAGGCTCTCATCATCGACTCGTGGTTCGACAACTACGTCGGCGTCGTGATGCTGGTGCGCATCGTCAACGGCACGCTGCGTCCGAAGGACAAGATCCGGCTGATGGCAACCGGCGCGCAGTATCCGGTTGAACATATCGGCGTCTTCACGCCGAAGTCGAAGGATCTCGAATCACTGTCGGCGGGGCAGGTGGGCTTCATCATCGCCGGCATCAAGGAACTCGCGGCGGCGAAGGTCGGCGACACGGTTACGCTCTTGAACCAGCCGGCGGCCGAGCCGCTGCCGGGTTTCAAGGAAGTGAAGCCGCAGGTGTTCGCGGGTCTCTATCCGGTCGAAGCGAATCAGTACGACGCGCTGCGCGATTCGCTCGAAAAGCTGAAGCTGAACGACGCGTCGCTGCAGTACGAACCGGAAGTGTCGCAGGCGCTCGGTTTCGGTTTCCGCTGCGGCTTCCTCGGTTTGTTGCACATGGAAATCGTGCAGGAACGTCTCGAACGTGAGTTCGACATGGACCTGATCACGACGGCGCCGACCGTGGTCTACGAAGTCCTGCAGCGCGACGGCACGATCCTGATGGTCGAGAATCCGGCCAAGATGCCGGAGCCGTCGAAGATCGAGGAAGTGCGCGAGCCGATCGTCACCGTGAACCTGTACATGCCGCAAGACTACGTCGGCGCGGTGATCACGTTGTGTACGCAGAAGCGCGGCAACCAGATCAACATGCAGTATCACGGTCGTCAGGTTCAGCTTACGTACGAAATTCCGATGGGCGAAGTCGTGCTCGATTTCTTCGACCGTCTGAAGTCGATTTCGCGCGGTTATGCGTCGATGGATTACGAGTTCAAGGAATACCGCGCGTCGGACGTCGTGAAGGTCGACATGCTGATCAACGGCGACAAGGTCGATGCGCTGTCGGTTATCGTGCACCGTTCGCAAAGCCAGTACCGCGGCCGCGAAGTGGCGGCGAAAATGCGCGAGCTGATTCCGCGTCAGATGTACGACGTAGCGGTTCAAGCCACGATCGGTTCGAACATAATTGCGCGCGAAAACATTAAAGCGTTGCGTAAGAACGTGCTGGCAAAATGCTACGGCGGTGATATCACGCGTAAGAAGAAGCTGCTTGAAAAGCAGAAGGCGGGCAAGAAGCGAATGAAGCAGGTGGGCTCGGTTGAAATCCCGCAAGAGGCTTTCCTCGCTATTCTGCGTGTCGAAGACAAATAAGTTGAATAACGGAACCCTATGAATTTTGCGTTGATTCTTTTTGTGCTCGTCGTTTTGACGGGTGTCGCATGGGTCGCGGACAAACTGGTTTTCCTGCCGAAACGGCGCCGCGAGGCGGAAGCCGCAGTCGCCGAATTCGATCGTCAGCAGGCACGAATCGGCGAGCGTTTCGCCGATGAAAACGCCGCGCAAACGCGCGCGCGTCTGCGCGACGACAAGCTGCGTCAGCCGTGGTGGCTCGAATATACGGCGAGCTTTTTTCCGGTGATTCTGGTGGTGTTCGTCGTGCGCTCGTTCGTGGTCGAGCCGTTCAAGATCCCATCGGGCTCCATGGTGCCGACGCTGCTGGTGGGCGACTTCATCCTCGTCAATAAATTCGAATATGGTCTACGTTTGCCGATTACCAACACGAGGATCACGCAGGGCAGTCCGGTCCATCGCGGCGACGTGGTGGTGTTCCGTTATCCGAAAGACGAATCGGTCGACTACATCAAGCGCGTCATTGGCCTGCCCGGCGACGTGATCGAGTATCAGGACAAGAAACTCACGATCAACGGCAAGCCGGTGCCTGAAACGCCGCTGCCCGATTATCTCGACGAAGAGCGTCTCGGTTATGCGAAGCAGTTCCAGGAAGATATCGACGGCCGCAAGAATGCGATTCTGAATAATCCGGCGGTGCCGCCGTTCATCGTCGGTGCGGAAGATTATCCGTATCGCGACAACTGCCAGTACAACGCGCGTGGCGTGATCTGCAAAGTGCCGCCGGGCAATTTGTTCATGATGGGCGATAACCGCGACAACAGCGCGGATAGCAGGTACTGGGGTTTTGCGCCTGAACGCAATATCGTCGGCCGCGCATTTTTCATCTGGATGAACTTCAGCGATCTGCGGCGCATCGGCTCTTTCCAGTGAGTCGCGTGCATCGATCGCTTCATGAGCGCTTCTCACACGCCGCGCGAATAACCGGCACCCGGTTATCTCGGTCGCGGCGTGTTGTCATGCTACTTTAAGAACTCGCGGTAACGTCGTTTCACCACGCTTTTTCCGCTGGCGCCCCGTGTTTCCGCCGGGTCAGGCGCCCGCGTTATACTCTGCCCATGCCCCTATCTCCGTTGGAAAGCCGTTTGCGCTACGAATTTCGCAATGCGGAATTGCTGCGTCAGGCTTTAACACACCGCAGTCATAGCTCCACGCATAACGAACGGCTCGAATTTCTCGGCGACTCCGTTCTGAATTGCGCGGTGGCTGCGCTTTTGTTCCAACGTTTCGGCAAACTCGACGAAGGCGACCTGTCTCGCGTGCGCGCCAATCTGGTCAAACAGCAGTCCCTCTACGAGATTGCTCAGGCACTGAATATTTCGGAGGGCCTGCGCCTCGGCGAGGGCGAGTTGCGCAGCGGCGGTTTCCGCCGCCCGTCGATCCTTGCGGATACGCTCGAGGCCGTGCTCGGTGCGATATTTCTGGACAGCGGATTCGACGCTGCGCAGACGGTCATCAAGCGCCTTTACGTACCGATTCTCGACCATATCGACCCGCGTACGCTTGGCAAGGACGCGAAGACGCTGCTGCAGGAGTATCTGCAAGGCCACAAGATTGCATTGCCTACCTATACGGTGGTCGCCACCCATGGTGCGGCACACAATCAGCAGTTCGAAGTGGAATGTACGGTGCCGAAGCTCGACGTCAAGGTGTCTGGCTCCGGCGCGAGTCGTCGCGCTGCGGAACAGGCGGCCGCAAAGAAGGCGCTCGACGAAGTGATGGCCGCGGCGCCTGCCGTGGTCGCGAAGCCGAAGCGCTCGAAGGGCGCGCGTGCCGCGAAAAATGCCGAGCAGGAAATCGTGCCGGGCGTGACCGGCGTGCAGGCCGCACTGGATCTGCGCACACCGGATCGCAAGAGCGCGCGCGGTGAAGGGCGCGTCGCTGCCGCGCTGGAAGCCGATGCCGACCAGCCTGTCGTGGAAAAATCAGCCGCTGAAAGACCGGCGGCCGAACGTGCCGCGCCGGGTGCCGCCGGTGCGCCGTTGGCTGTAATTCGTGCCGCGCATGTGGAGTACAGCGGACAGGACAAGCCGGAGCGCGCCGAGAAGTCCGAAAAGACGGAGAGGGTTGACAAGGTTTCGATCCACGCGGGCGAGAAACCTGTCGACAAGCCGGCCGAAAAACCCGCAGCGGACAAAACCCCCGACCTCAAAGCCGACACGCCGTCACACGCTCGCAGCGCAGACCGTCAGCGCAGCCGCGAAGCCGCGCCGGGGACTGCTGCATCGAGCGTGACCGCCGCGCCTGCGTCGGTTGTCTCGGTGCCCCCGGCACCTGCCGAACACGAACCCGGCGTCGCCGACGCGGTGCAAACGCGCGTCGCCGACGCGGGCCATTGATTGTCATCGGCGTGCGCGTCGCGCGCGCCGAACTGAACCTGCCGTAGTCCGAATATGAACGCTCCCACTCCCACTGGTTTTCGCTGCGGCATGGTCGCGATCGTCGGCCGCCCGAATGTCGGCAAGTCCACGCTGATGAACGCGCTGGTCGGCCAGAAAGTCAGCATCACCTCGCGCAAGGCGCAGACCACGCGCCATCGCATTACCGGCATCAATACGCTCGAAGACGCCCAGTACATCTTTGTCGACACGCCCGGTTTTCAGACCAAACACAGCGGCGCCCTGAACCGCTCGCTGAATCGCGCCGTTACGTCGACGCTGACCTCGGTCGACGCGATCCTGTTCGTCATCGAAGCAGGCCGCTTCGGCCCTGACGACCAGAAGGTACTCGACCTGATCCCGGCGAAGGTCCCGACGCTGCTGATCGCGAACAAGCTCGATCGCGTGTCGGATAAAGACTCGTTGTTCCCGTTCATGCAGCAGATGAGTACGCTGCGCGAGTTCAACGAGATCGTACCGCTGTCGGCGAAAAATCCCGACGACATCAAACGTCTGATGGCCACCGTCAAGCCGTTCCTGCCGGAAGGCGAGCCGATCTACGGCGAGGACGACCTGACCGATCGCAGCGAGCGCTTCCTTGCCGCCGAAATCCTGCGCGAGAAAGTCTTTCGCTGGACCGGCGACGAGCTGCCGTACACGAGCACCGTGCTGATCGAGAAGTTCGAAACCGAAGGGCGGCTGCGCCGTATTTTTGCGACGATCCTCGTCGATCGCGACATGCACAAGGCGATGATCATCGGTCAGAAGGGCGCGAAGCTGAAGCAGATCAGCACGGAGGCTCGCCTCGACATGGCAAAGCTGTTCGACGGGCCGGTGTACCTCGAAACCTTCGTCAAGGTGAAGAGCGGCTGGGCCGACAACGAAGCCGGGCTTCGTGCGTATGGGTACGAATGACGCGTGGATGACGCTCAATTCAGACGAGGCTTCGGATCAGCCGGAGCACGAACCGTCTCGGCCCGCGCGTAGCGCGAGGAAATCGTCGGCCGACGCAAAAAGCCCAAAAAGCGCGAAAAGCGCGCCCGCCGACGATGGCGAGCCGCGCAAAACGCCGGCGCGTCGCGCGCCGCGCACCCCCACATCCGAATACCGGATCAGCGAACAGCCCGCGTTCGTGCTGCATAGCTACCCGTATCGCGAGACCAGCCTGATCATCGACGTGCTGTCGCGCGATCACGGCCGTCTCGCGCTCGTCGCGAAGGGCGCAAAGCGCCCACACTCCGCGCTGCGCGGCGTGCTGCAAACGTTCCAGCCGCTGTCGCTCGCGTGGTCGGGCAAGTCCGAAATGCGCACGCTGACCGGCGCCGAATGGGTCGGCGGCATGCTGCCGCTGACCGGCGACGCGCTGCTGTGCGGTTTCTACGTCAACGAACTGCTGGTGCGCTTCTGCGCGCGCGAAGACCCGCATCCTCAGTTGTTCCATCACTACGTCGTCACGCTGACGCGGCTCGCGCACGATGAGCCGCCGGTGCAGGTGCTGCGCTCGTTCGAACGCGTGCTGCTACGCGAGACCGGTTACGCGATGGCGCTCGACCGCACGGTCGCACGCAAAGCGGTGCTCGCCGACGGCCGCTACGTGTTCGATCCCGAGCGCGGAGTACGCGAGGCATCGGACGAATGGCCCGCGCAGTGGCCGGTAGTGACGGGACAAACCTTGCTCGATATGGAAAAGGACGATTACCATCGAGCGCAGACCGTCGCGCAAAGCAAAACGCTGATGCGCTTCCTGCTCAACACCTATCTCGGCGGCGCGCCGCTTGCTACCCGCCAGATCCTGATCGACCTGCAGAACCTATGAGCTTCTTCCTGACTTCGCCGACCGCGATCGACCTCGGCGTGAATATCGACCACGTCGCCACGCTGCGCAACGCGCGTGGCACGTCCTATCCGGATCCGATCCGCGCCGCGCTGATGGCCGAAGAAGCCGGCGCCGACGTGATCACGCTGCATCTACGCGAAGACCGCCGGCATATCGTCGACGCCGACGTACACAAGCTGCGTCCGCTGCTGAAAACGCGCATGAATCTCGAATGCGCGGTCACACCGGAAATGCTCGACATCGCGTGCGAAGTGCAACCGCACGACGTGTGCCTCGTGCCGGAAAAGCGCGAGGAGCTGACGACCGAAGGCGGTCTCGACGCCGCCGGACAGTTCGAGGCGGTGCGCGCCGCATGCAAGCAACTGGCGGACGCGAACTCGCGCGTGTCGCTCTTCATCGACCCCGAGGAGACGCAGATTCGCGCCGCGCACGAAGCCGGCGCGCCGGTGATCGAACTGCACACAGGCCGTTACGCGGAAGCTCATGATCCCGCGGAACAGCAGCGCGAATACGAGCGCATCGTGCGAGCAGTCGAATTCGGCGCGACGCTCGGCCTCAAAGTGAACGCGGGCCACGGCCTGCACTACACGAACGTGCAGCAGATCGCGGCGATCGACGGCATCGTCGAACTCAACATCGGCCATGCGATCGTCGCGCACGCGATCTTCGCCGGCTGGGACAACGCGGTACGCGAGATGAAGGCGATCATGGTCGCCGCGCGTCTCGGCGCGCGCGCGTAACGCAATCTCGCGACGGACGCACGCATGGCAATCTACGGGATCGGCACCGATATCGTTCAGATCAGCCGCGTAGCAGCGGTGATGACTCGCACCAATGGCCGTTTCGCCGAGAAGGTGCTCGGTCCCGACGAATTACGCGTCTACCACGCGCGCCACGCCCGTTCGGCGGCGCGCGGTCTCGCGTTTCTCGCGACGCGCTTCTCGGCGAAAGAGGCGTTCTCGAAGGCAATCGGCCTCGGCATGCACTGGCCGATGAGCTGGCGCGCGCTGCAAACGCTGAACCGGCCGAGCGGCGAGCCGATGGTGGTCGCCTCCGGCGAGTTGGCCGACTGGCTCGACGCGCGCGGCATCACGGCGCGCGTGACGATCAGCGACGAGCGCGACTACGCAGTGTCGTTCGTGATCGCGGAGACGCCGCGGCCGGGCGATATGGAAGGTTCGTTGGCGGCGTCGGCGTCGCGGGCTTCGTCCGCGCGTTCCGCCACAGAATGAAAAGATTGAGCGCGGCCGCTGGCGGTCGCGTTTGTGTTGTCTCACAGTCCTTTCCAGCGGAATTCGATGAAAACCACACCCGGACCGGTGATGCTCGACGTGGTCGGCAAAACGCTGAACCGCGATGACAAAAGGCGTCTCGCTCACCCGATGACCGGCGGCGTGATCCTGTTCTCGCGCCACTACGAGAGCCGTGCGCAACTGGTCGGGCTGACCGATGCCATCCGCGCGATTCGCCCGGATCTGCTGATCGCCGTCGATCACGAAGGCGGCCGCGTGCAGCGTTTCCGCACCGACGGCTTCACGGTGCTGCCGTCGATGGGTAAGCTCGGCGCGCTGTGGGACCAGGACGTGCTGCACGCGACCAAAGTGACGACCGCGGTCGGCTATATCCTCGCCGCGGAACTGCGCGCGTGCGGTATCGACATGAGCTTCACGCCGGTGCTCGACCTCGACTATGGGCACTCGCAGGTGATCGGCGATCGCGCGTTCCATCGCGATGCGCGCGTGGTCGCGCTGCTCGCGAAGAGTTTGAACCACGGCCTCGCGCTCGCCGGCATGAGCAATTGCGGCAAGCATTTTCCAGGGCACGGTTTCGCGCAGGCAGATTCGCACGTCGCGATGCCCGTCGACGAACGCCCGATCGACGAAATCCTCGGCAACGACGTCGCGCCGTACGACTGGCTCGGTCTGTCGCTTGGCGCGGTGCTGCCCGCGCACGTCGTCTATCCGCGGGTCGATACGAAGCCGGCTGGCTTCTCGCGCATCTGGTTGCAAGACATCCTGCGCGGCAAGCTTGGCTTCGAAGGCGCGATCTTCAGCGACGATCTGTCGATGGAAGCCGCGCGCCAGGGCGGCACGCTGACCGAAGGAGCGCAAGCGGCCCTCGAGGCCGGCTGCGACATGGTGCTGATCTGCAACCAGCCGGACGAAGCGGAGAAGGTGCTCGACGCGCTGCGCGTCACGCCGTCGAGGGAATCGCAGCGGCGGCTGAAGCGCATGAGGCCGCGCGGTAATGCGCTCACGTGGAGCAAGCTGATGGCCGAGCCACGGTACGCCGAAGCGCAGAGGCTGCTGCGCAGTACCTTTGCATAAACGGAAATGGCGCCTTGAAGCAATTCAAGGCGCCATTTTTATCAGCTTCGAACGGTGCGAGCCGCCGTCAAGCTTTGGTAGACAACCGCAGCACGCGCGATCCGATCGCTCAGTTCAAGCGCATGCGCTGCAACTTGTTGTACAGCGTCTTCGGGCTGATTCCCAGCAACGACGCCGCGCGATGCCGCGTGCCGCCGACCGCGTCGAGCGTCGCGCGAATCAGCATTTCTTCGACGTCCGCGAGCGGTGTACCGACGGTCACCTGCACGCGGCTGCCGTTCAGATCGCGGCCGTTCGCCAAGCCGGCTTCGTCGGCGCGCAACGACTCGATCACGTCGCCCGATGCCTGATAAGCGCGCCGCACGCGCTCCTGCAGTTCGCGCACGTTGCCCGGCCAATCGTATGCGAGGCATTCGCGCAGGAAATTCGGCCCCCCCTGCTTCGCGACCTCGGCCGTACCGCGCGCGGTCGCTTCCACATTCAGTTCGTCGACGGCTGCCTGCGCAATCAGCACCGGATCTTCACCACGCTCGCGCAGCGGCGGCAGCGTGACCGCGGCGGCTTCGAGGCGCAGCGCGAGGTCCTGATGCAGCGAGCCGTCCGCGACCGCCGCGCGCGGCGGCTTGCGCGTCGACGCGATGAGCCGGAAGTCGGTCACGATCTGATTGGTACCGCCCACGCGCATGAAGGTCTGCGAATCGAGCGCGCGCAACAGCGCTTCCTGCTGCGCGCGCGGCAACTCGGTGATTTCGTCGATGAACAACGTGCCGCCGCTCGCCTGTTCGAAGAGGCCCGGCTCGCGCTGCTCGGCGCCGCCGAACGCTCCGCGTTCGTGACCGAACAGCATGCTGTCGAGCGAGCGATTGGGACCGCCCGCGGTCGCGCCGCGGCAATCGAACGTGACGAACGGGCCTTTGCGGCGGCGGCTCATGTCGTGCAGCGTGCGCGCGGCGATCTGCTTGCCGGTGCCGGCCTCGCCGGAGATCAGCACCGCGGCTTCTGTCGGCGCGAGACGCTCGATCGTGTCGTACACGTGCTGAATTGCGCCGCTGCGACCGAGCATCGAGCCGAAGCGCCCAAGCTGACGCAGCGCCGCGCGCAGCGCCTGGACCTCCTCGGTCAGCTCATAAGGCCGCGGAATGCGCGCGAGCAGGCTGCGCAGGCGCGGAATGTTGACCGGCTTCAGCAGATAGTCCCAGATACCGTGCCGCAAGCCCTCGATCGCACTCTCGACGGTCGCATTGCCGGTCATCACGATCACCGGAAGCGCGCCGCCCGGCGGATGCGCGGGCAGATGCTGCAACAGATCGAGGCCGCTGCCGTCCGGCAGATTCAGGTCGACGAGCACGACGTCGGGAATGAAGCGCGTCAATGCGCCGCGGGCCTCGGCGAGCGTGGTCGCGGTGTCGACTGAAAAGCCGTCGGCGGCGAGGATTGCCGACAGACCGGACAGGCTATTGGGATCGTCTTCAACAATCAGGGCGTGTGGCATGGCGAGCGCAATTTTATGAATGGGTCGAATGCCCGGCGCGCCGCCAACGCTGATGGCGCGCACTCCGGGCTCTGGGGGCTCGATGACAGGGCTAAACCAACGGTCCTTGGGCGGTGAAAAAACGACAGCCGCCGGCACTGCGCCTTGAGTCGCGCGGGCCGGCGCCTGTAGTTCCTTCATTGGTCCTGTCAGAAATCCCGGTTGCTATCGAAAAACCGGCGTACTTCGAGTTCCGCCTCTTCACGGGTTTTGCCATAGCGTTCCTGAATCAGACCAGCGAGCTTGTCGGCCCGACCTTCGGCCTTGGTCAACTCGTCGTCCGTCAGTTCGCCCCATGCGGTCTTCGCCTTGCCGATCATCTGTCTCCATTTACCTTCAGCGATGTCGTTGTTCATGGTGCCTCTCCCAAGAGTGGAAAATGAGCGTACTCGCGTGACTCTCTCCACCTAGCAGAGATCGTGCCAAAGGGTGCGAATGAAATCGATCAAGGGCTTGCCGCGCGCCCAACGCGAAATCCGGATGTCGCGATGGTAATTTTGAGAAATTTGCCGGTAAAGTTTTCCTAAACAATACACGGCGCGACAGAAAAGAAAAAGCGCCCAAAACTGAGCGCTTTTGTGCAGGCCGGCAGAGCGCCGGCGCTGTCGGGGTGACGCAGGCGGGCGCTTAGGCGCGGCTGCGGTACTCGTGCGTACGCGTGTCGATTTCGATCTTGTCGCCGATGTTGCAGAAGAGCGGCACTTGCAGTTCAAAGCCGGTGTTCAGCTTGGCGTTCTTGAGCACCTTGCCCGAAGACGTATCGCCCTTGACGGCCGGTTCCGTGTAGATGATTTCGCGAACGAGCGTGGTCGGCAGTTCGACCGAGATCGCCTTCTCGTTGTAGAACACAACTTCGCAAGCCATGCCGTCTTCGAGGTAGTGCATCGCGTCGCCCATCATTTCGGCTTCGACTTCGTACTGGTTGTAGTCGGCGTCCATGAACACGTACATCGGGTCGGCGAAGTACGAGTACGTCACTTCCTTGCGCTCTAGCACGACGACGTCGAACTTGTCGTCCGCCTTGTAGACGGTTTCCATGCCTGCGCCGGTCAGCAGGTTCTTGAACTTCATCTTGACGACGGCGGAGTTACGGCCCGATTTGTTGTATTCGGCCTTTTGCACGACCATTGCGTCTGCGCCGATCATCACGACGTTGCCGGTGCGGAGTTCCTGTGCGGTCTTCATAAAACTGTCCTGTACGAGATAAATAGCTTAACTGTTGCTCAACGGCATACGGCGCCAAGCGGCTTCGGCGTTTCGCCCACCGCCTGCCGCGCGCCGCGTGAAGCGGCCGCGCAGCCCGGATGCGTGAAACGGGATCGGCTCGCGGCGAAAACCCGTGGGCGTGATGCCTCGGCGTTCCACCTGTCCGTTACCTGATTTTTACCCTGTTCGGGCGTGTACACGAGTGGCGCCGATCAGCAACACGCCCAAACATACGTCCCTTTTTTGACATTCGCGTGCCCGACCGGAAGATTGGAACGCGTGCTGTGTTTTTCGAGGGGACGGTCAGACGGGCTGACCATGGGGTTGTTGGTCTAATCGGGCCGCGCTTGCGTCGTCGGCCGTTGGATAACCGCTTATTTTAACTGAGTTTTTGCGAACGAGGTCAGATTTCCGGCGAGATCGCCGACTTGCGCGAGTTCGACCGCCCAGCTGGCGGCGCGCCGTTTCAGGGGCGGATAGTGGCGCTGGAATTCCGCCCAGTCCGGCTGACCAGCGCCGTTCCACGCGTGCCAGAAGCGCTCGAGCGCGGCGCGCGCGTCAGCTGGGAGCGTGCGGGTGTAGTGCGCAAGTGCGGCGTCGAGCTTTGGCAGATGGGCGTCGTCGGCCTGCGGGTAGATGTGCCAGACGAACGGCTTGGCGGCCCACTGCGCGCGCACGAACGAGTCCTCGCCGCGTACGAAATTGACGTCGCTCGCCCAGAGCAGTACGTCGTAGCCAGGCTGTTCGGTGAACGCGAGCGCGTGCGCGCTGAGGTTGCCGCGTGTCGCATGGGTGCCCGCTGCAAACGACGGTAGGCCGAAAAAGCGCGCCAGCGCGCCGGAAATGCGTCCTTCGGGCACCAGCAGCACGATCGGGCTTGCGTTGTCGCGCCATTGTTCGAGCAGGCTGTCGATGGCCGGGTTTTCGTAGGCGAACAGCGACACGACCGTCGCGTCGGCGGGCGGCGGCGCGTGGCCCGTGACGTTGCGCCACCAGTCGGTGCGCGCGGCGGGCGATGCTTCGAACGCGGCGCGCGCCGCGTCGAGATCGCGCTCCTTCAGGACGCCACCGGTGCCGGGGCCGAGTCCGGGGAAAAAGAAGGTCTTGCTGAGCGCGTAGCGCGGATGCGGCGACGGCCGCAGATGAAAATCTGCGATCCAGTCCTCGGCGCTCAGATATTCGAGGTTGAACCAGAGCGGCGCGCGCGCTCGCTCTGTCATCGCCGCGATATAGACGGGCGGCAGTTCGCAGGCGAACGCCTCGATCACGACGTCGGCGACTTCGAGCCTATCGCCAGCATGGGACGGCTCGTGCCAATGCTCGACGACGATGCCGTCGAGCGTCTGCCGCGCACGCTCCAGCTCGAGCGACGGGCACAGCCTCCTGAACGCATGCAGATCGTCGACGAACACGCGCACCTGCCAGCCGTGCTCGCGCGCGAGTTGGCGCGCAAGGCGCCAGCACACGCCGATGTCGCCGAAGTTGTCGATCACCGCGCAGAAGATATCGCAGGCGATCGGGTTGGCGGCGGCGGTGGGTGATCCGGAATCGGGCGCGAGGGAGGACATGGCGGCTCGGCTGGCTCGATGACTCCGGCGAACGGAGCAGGTTCGAACGAACGCGGAATGTTCTAAACTGGCGATTCTAAAGCCTCGCTCGCGATCGCGCGCGCCCTTTGTCCGCCATGCGGGCCGCATCGGCGACACGCGACACGACCCCCGGCGCACGATGCCGGGCACCCGGCGGCGCAATCGGTGCAATCGGTGCAATCGGTGCAAGCGGCGAGGCAGCGCGAGACAGTCCCACCCCAATCGATCCCGCATGACCGAACCCGAAGCCAGCGACGCCCCCGACACCTTCGAGCCGAAAACAGTGCTCGCCCAACTGCCGCATCTGCCCGGCGTCTACCGCTATTACGACACGAGTGGCGCGGTGCTCTACGTCGGCAAGGCGCGCGATCTGAAGAAGCGCGTATCGAGCTACTTCACGAAGACGCAGCTATCGCCGCGTATCGCGATGATGGTCATGCGCATCGCGCGCATCGAGACCACGGTCACGCGTTCCGAGGCCGAGGCGCTGCTGCTCGAAAACAACCTGATCAAGGCGCTCACGCCGCGTTACAACATCCTGTTTCGCGACGACAAGTCGTATCCCTATCTGAAGCTGACCGGCCACAAGTTTCCGCGCATGGCCTATTACCGCGGCTCGGTCGATCGCAAGAACCAGTACTTCGGCCCGTTCCCGAGCGCGTGGGCGGTGCGCGAGAGCATCCAGATCCTGCAGCGCGTGTTCCAGCTGCGCACCTGCGAAGACTCGGTGTTCAACAACCGCACGCGGCCGTGTCTGCTGCATCAGATCGGCCGTTGCACGGCGCCGTGCGTCGCGAACATCAGCGAGGAGGATTACGCGCGCGACGTCGCCAACGCGTCGCGCTTTCTGCTGGGCCGCCAGGGCGAGGTGATGAAGGAGCTCGAGCAGAAGATGCATGCGTTCGCGAGCGAGCTGAAGTTCGAGCAGGCCGCGGCGGTGCGCAACCAGATGAGTTCGCTGTCGACGGTGCTGCATCAGCAGGCAATCGAAGTCGGCAGCGACAGCGACGTCGACATTCTCGCGGTAGTCGCGCTGGGCGGCCGCGTGTGCGTGAATCTCGCGATGGTGCGCGGCGGACGACATCTCGGCGACAAGGCGTACTTTCCCACCCACGTGGAGAGCGCGTTGACGGCGGAGGAAGGCGGGCTCGAAGAAGACGGCGATCAGCGCGATGCATTGGCGGACGCGCGAGCGGTCGCGCCATCGGCCGCGGCGGCGAGCGCCTCGGCCGATGCGCTCGCGATCGCTCAGGAGATGCCGTCGGAAGACGAGGACGCCGATGGTAGTGAGGAAGACGCGATCGACGAGGCTGCCGAAGCGACCCGGGACGTCGTCAGCGACGAAGGCGCGGACGAAGGCGCCGACGGGAACGCCGAATCCGGCCCCGCGGCGAAGCGCCGCCAAGGCCGCGCAACAGATGGCATCGAATCCGAAGTGCTCGAAGCGTTCATCGCGCAGCATTACCTCGGCAATCGCGTGCCGCCGGTGCTGGTGGTCAGCCACGCGCCGGCGCGCGAACTCGTCGACGTGCTGACCGAGCAGGCGGGCCACAAGGTGACCGTACTGCGTCAACCGCAAGGACAGCGGCGTGCGTGGCTCGCGATGGCCGAGCAGAACGCGCGGCTCGCGCTCGCGCGCCTGCTCTCCGAGCAGGGCTCGCAGCAGGCGCGCACGCGCGCGTTGACCGACACGCTCGGCATGGAGTGCGACGATCTCGCGCATCTGCGCATCGAATGCTTCGACATCAGTCACACGATGGGCGAGGCGACGCAGGCGTCATGCGTCGTCTATCACCACCACAAGATGCAGTCGTCCGAGTATCGCCGCTACAACATCGCCGGCATCACGCCCGGTGACGATTACGCGGCGATGCGCCAGGTGCTCACGCGCCGCTACGAAAAGATGGTCGCGCAGGCCGCCGCGAATGCGAGCGACGAAGCCGCCGAATCGCAAAGTGACGCGGCCGCCGATCCCGCGCTCGCCGCCGATGCCGCCGAGCCGGCCTCGGCCGGCGGCGTGCTGCCGACCATCGTGCTGATCGACGGCGGCAAGGGGCAGGTGGAGATCGCGCGGCAGGTGTTCACCGAGTTGGGGCTCGATACTGGCATGCTCGTCGGCGTCGCGAAGGGCGAGGGGCGCAAGGTCGGTCTCGAGACGCTGATTTTCGCGGACGGCCGCACGCCGCTCGAACTCGGCAAGGAAAGCGCCGCGCTGATGCTGGTCGCGCAGATCCGCGACGAAGCGCACCGTTTCGCCATCACCGGCATGCGCGCCAAACGCGGCAAGACGCGCCAGACCTCGCGGCTCGAAGAACTCGAAGGCGTAGGGGCGAAGCGGCGTCAGCGCCTGCTGGCACGCTTTGGCGGCTTGCGCGGCGTGGTGGCCGCGAGCGTCGAGGATCTCGCGAGCGTCGAAGGCATTTCGCAGGCGCTCGCCGAGCAGATCTACCGGCAACTGCATTGAATTGGCGGGCCGCGCCGCGCTGTGATCGGAACGACGGTTCGTCGGACCCGAGGCGTCGCGCTGCGGATGCGCTGGCTGCGAACCACGCGCCGGGGGCGGCTCGCTTACCGCCCCGCGCGGCCATGCCTGGGCGTGCTTGCTTGTGGCAGGCCCTGTGACACGGCACAATTGCAACTCACTCGTCAGACGCTGCGCCTGCCCCATGCCGTTTAATTTCCCGATATTCCTGACCTGGCTGCGGATCGTGCTGATTCCGCTCGTCGTCGGTGTGTTCTATTTGCCCGACATGATGATGAGCCCCGCGCACCGCAATCTCGCGGCCGCGACGATCTTCATCCTGGCGGCGCTCACCGACTGGTTCGACGGCTTTCTGGCCCGCAAATGGAATCAGACCTCGGCGTTCGGCGCGTTTCTCGATCCGGTCGCCGACAAGCTGATGGTGACCGCGGCGCTGCTCGTGCTCTTGCAACTCACGCGGATCGATTCCGCGATCGCGCTCGTGATCGTCGGACGTGAAATCGCGATATCGGCGCTGCGCGAATGGATGGCGCAGATCGGTGCGTCGAAGAGCGTCGCGGTGAACTCGCTCGGCAAGTTCAAGACCGCTTGCCAGATGGTGGCGATTCCGATGCTGCTGTTCTATGGCCCGCTGCCGCTCGGTGGCGGCGTGACGGTCGACACGCGCGTGTGGGGCCTGTGGCTGATCTATCTGGCCGCGTTCCTGACGATCTGGTCGATGCTGTACTACATGAAGCTCGCGTGGCCGCAGATTCGCGAGCGCGGCGGTATCGCGTGACCGTGTGAATAGAAGAGCGCGGTGGGCGCAAAAGTGTGTTCGAACCCCGCGCTACTACGAGCGAAATATTTTCTTTAAAACAGATGGACAAGGGGGTTGACACGTTTCAGTCGATTCTCCATAATTTCGCTTCTCCGATGCACGCAACGCGAAACACCGGAAACGCCGTAAAGCAGTAAATGCAGCACAATGCGGGAATAGCTCAGTTGGTAGAGCGCAACCTTGCCAAGGTTGAGGTCGCGAGTTCGAGCCTCGTTTCCCGCTCCAGAATTCGAAGCATCGCGTTGTTTGGCGAAGTAAAAAACGCAGCGCGATGTGAAGTAGTTCAATGCGGGAGTAGCTCAGTTGGTAGAGCGCAACCTTGCCAAGGTTGAGGTCGCGAGTTCGAGCCTCGTCTCCCGCTCCATACATCAGGGGAAGCAACGCTTCCCTTTTTGTTTGGAAGGCCGCTCGTTCTGAATTTTTCAGAGCTTCGGTTCTTCTGGTAATCACCAGATAAATCTGCGAACCCGTGTCCAGGTTCCAGTCTGCTTGCGGCGCGATAGCAAAGCGGTTATGCAGCGGCCTGCAAAGCCGTTTAGGCCGGTTCGACTCCGGCTCGCGCCTCCAGTCTTTGATGTAAAGCGAAAGCCCCGACTTGTCGGGGCTTTTCTTTTTCTGTTCCTCTCTTCGCCAGCCTTGTCGACCGTCGTCATCAATGTGAGGGGACGGGTCAATCCGACCGCGTGCCGCAGACGTCCCTCCGAATCGATCAGAAATTGAGCGCGGATTTGATTGACTGCACGCAGCATTGTTCAGGAAGTAGTAGTCCTCTTGCGGCGTACCGCCTCCGAGCGGTGCTATCTGCATCATTGTGCCGCTCCTGATCATGTGACCCGCGTAGATGCCGGCGTTGTACTGGTAATACACGCGATAGTCGATCGAGCTGGCCATCGGAAAGCTGATAGGTCTTATCGTCCGTCGAGCTGGCTTTTTTGCTTTTTAAAGTCCGTCGTCGAGTATTCGCCCGGATATTCGCGGCTGCTTATTCGTTGCACATAAAACCTACATTCGACCTATGAAAAAAATAAGAATCGCCGCCCTTATGCTGAGCCTCGTTTTGCCGCTGTCGGCGATTGCGCAATCGGCGCCAGCCCCCGACGTCAAACCCGGGGACACCTGGACATATACGTCGACGAGGGAGAGAGGGCCGTCGGGCTGGAACCAGACGCACGAGCAGGTAACGGTGCTGCGGGCGACGTCATCGCACATCTATTTCGAATCGAAGATCTCGGGTTCGACGCAGGCGCCACGCGAAGTCATCGCCGGAGCGGACTGGAGCCGCGAGCGCAGCGTGAACGGCACCGATACAGTCGTGAACCGGCCGTTCGTGTTTCCGTTGTCGCCGGGCAAGAGCTGGACGGTCGAATACGCCGAGCAGCATCCCAGCCGGGTATTCGCTTCGCGGAAGTGGAACTCGCAGTATCGGGTGGTCGGAACGGAAAGCGTCGAAGTGCCCGCCGGCAAATTTCAGGCGATCAAGATCGAAGCCGAAGGCGACTGGGTCGCGCAACTCGAGCCGCGGCAGACGGTCACGCAAGCCACCCAGGTCGAGCAGGGCGACACCGCGATGATCACGCATGCGCAGAAAATCGGTCCTGTTCAGGCGACGGGACGTACGTATAAAGCGTTCTGGTATGTGCCGGAAGTCGGCCGTTGGGTGAAATCGGTTGAAGAGTATTACGGCAGCAATGGCGTGAGAAACGAGCGCTATACGACCGAACTCGAGTCGTTTAAAAAAGGCGGGCAATAATCGGGTTCAGGCGTTTGAGGCGTTCTCGCATTCATTGGGGGATCGCAAATATCGCGTCTGATTTTTTGGCTCACGCGCGAGCGCCGCATTCCGATTAACGGCGTGTCCGGCACGCGCACGGGAAGGGCAACGCACGCCGGCGCGCCTCATCCAGGCCGGGCGATAGAATCGCACCATCGTCATCGCCCGTTTTCATTGAGGCCGCATGTATTTCCAACTCACCGGCACTCAGGTCCGCCTGCTCGGCTCGATGCATCTGTTTCCCGCGACGAGCCGTCGAACGCCGCCATGGGTCGCCGAAGCGTATGACTGGGCCGACGTGCTCGTATTCGAGTCCGACCCAGCAACGATCCTGCCGTTTCTCAAAGCCGACGCGCACCCCGACGCCGCGCAACTGCGGCCCCTGATGCGCGACGAAACCTGGACGCAACTGCGGGCGCTGTGGCCGACCGATGGCCTGCTCGCGCCGCTTGAAACACTGCGTCCGTGGGCCGCGATGATCGTCGCGCCGACACTGCTGCAGCAGGTCGTGGAGGGTGTCGAGCCGCGCATGTTGCGCTCGGCGCTCGCGCAGGCGAAGCCGTATCGCTATCTCGAGTCCGCGCGGGACGTCGCAGTCGCGCTCGAATCGATTCCGCTCGAAGCCATTGCCGCCGCGCTCGACATGCTGATGGCCGACCGCGGCGAACCGCAGCGCACGCTCGAACGGATGCACGCGGCGTGGCTGGAGGGCGATCTGCACGCGATACAGCAAATCGCCGTCGAATCGCCGATGTTCAATCTGGCCGGCATCCGTCAGGCGATTTTCGACGTGCGCAATCGCGCGTGGTCCGCGCGGCTGAGCGAATTGCTGGACGTGCGCGAGCGTACGCTGATGGTCGTCGGCGCGCTGCATCTGTGCGGCCCCGGTAATCTCCCCGACCGTCTCGCGCGACCCGTGCAAGCGGTGTTCTGAACGCGTGCGCGGCTTTCGCGACTGAATACAGCCGTGTCGACCGCCCGGATGCTGGGCCTGCACATGCTCGATGACGAGGCGCGCGGCATAATTGCGGATCGTTGCCCGCGCTGTCGCGCATTGACCCTGAAAGCTACCGATGACTGAACCGCAGCACACCGCCGCCGCGCGGCTCGCCCAGTTCGAATGGCGCTGGAAGCCGTTCGGGAACCTCACGAGCGTCGAAGTCTATGAGATGCTGGCCGCTCGCAGCGCGGTGTTCGTCGTCGAACAGAACTGCGTGTATGGCGACATCGATGGGCTCGACGTCGAAGCCTGGCATCTGCTCGCCTATGGCACCGGCGACGGTGCGGCGCTGCCGCCGTTGGCCGGCTATCTGCGCGTGTTGTTGCCCGATGCGGCGGATGCCGACGTGCGCATCGGCCGGGTGTTGACGACCGCGTCGTTTCGCGGCATCGGCCTCGGTAATGCGATGCTCGAACGCTCGCTCGCGCAGATCCGTGCGCAGTGGCCCGATACGCCGATCCGTCTGCACGCGCAGGCGCATCTGCAAGGCTTTTACGGTGCGTTCGGCTTCGAGCCGGTCTCGGAGGTTCACGACGAAGACGGCATCCCGCATGTGTGGATGCGCTCGCTCTGAGCGCGAGCGGGTCAACGATGCCCGTTTGCCGTCGTCGACGCCGCATGCGTGAGCCCGCGCGCCACTTTTGCACGCCGCTCGGCGCGCAGGCGTCCGCGCGACGACAGCCGCATCCAGTGACGCAGCGCGATTAGCGCGCCGACCACGCTCATCATCGAACCCGGAATCCATAGCAGGAGCCCGCCGATCTGCTGATCGCGCATCGGGCTCAGCCACGTGAACGCGCGGCCGCAGATCGAATAGATCGGATACAGCTCGTGCGGCGTAAAGAAGATGAACGCGCCGAGGATGATCTGCGGCGGAATCGCCGCGATCACGACGAGCACGCGCTTGCCCGGAGACAGACGCGCGGGCGGCGCCGGACGCGGATCGAGTACGAGCCACCAGAACAGCAGGCCGTCGATCGCCATGCTCCAGTTCATCACGCGATAGAGCCGCCAGTCGAGCATCGCGACGAAATGGATCGGCGACAGCAGCCAGAAATAGATCAGCCCTACGAATAGCGTGACCGCGACGACCGGGTGCATGACGACGTCGAGCGCCCTGCGCACGAGCGGTGTTTGCAGCGCGGGCCGCACGAAG
This sequence comes from Paraburkholderia lebeckiae, assembly GCF_050436225.1. Taxonomy (NCBI): domain Bacteria; kingdom Pseudomonadati; phylum Pseudomonadota; class Betaproteobacteria; order Burkholderiales; family Burkholderiaceae; genus Paraburkholderia; species Paraburkholderia lebeckiae. Next base: position 687,703 of record NZ_JBNDLU010000002.1, read on the forward strand.
CGCTGTCGCCAGCGCAACGGAATTCCCGCGCGCAACGCCGTGCCCGGATACGACAGCGCAATGAAGAACGGCCCGAGATGATGCAGCACCAGATGCTGCAAGCGATGCATGAAGAATTCATGCTCGAAGTAATAATCGAGCCGCGTATGCAGCACGACATACAGCGCGACCAGCCCGAACCAGAATGACAGACGCCGCGCGAACGACAGCCGCGCCTTGCGCGCGCCGCGCACGAACAGGATCGCGGGGATCAGCAACGCGATCACAACGGTCGGCGAAAACTCCCAGGGATCGAGCCAGTAGAGCAGGTTCATGGCGATGGCGCGTGCTGTGGCGGCGGCCCGTGGTGCCGCTTACTTGGTCTGGCCCGGCGACTTGACCGCGAACGGCGCACTCACTGTTTCGCCGTCCGAGAACTTCAGCGTCAGACGCACGGTGTCGCCCGGCGCGACCTTGTGCTTCGCGTCCTCGAGCATCACGTGATAGCCGCCCGGCGCGATCGCGACCTGGCCATGCGCGGGCACCGTCAGCTTATCGACCATCACCATCTTCTGCGTCGAACCGTTCGATACGGTTTGATGCAGCATCGCGTCGCCGTAGTCGTCGCTCGACACATCGACGAGATCGATCGGCTTGTCGCTCGCGTTGACGAGCGTCGCATAGCCGGCCGCGGGCAGGTTGTTCGGCAGCCAGCGCACCCACGCGTCCTTGATGCTGATCGCGTGAGCATCGGCCGCTTGCGCGGCCGATGCGGCGCCGAATGACAGCGCGAGCGCGCAGGCGAGGGAAGCGAATGGTTTGAGCTTGATCGTCATGATGGAATGGAGTGGGATCAAAGAAGAATCAGGATTGGTCATCGATGATGCGGCGCAGGTCCTGCGCGATCGCATCGGGCGTGTCGTGATCGGTGGCGAGCAGGCGCGCGCGGCCCCGGCTGTCGAACACATAGACGGCGGAGCTGTGCGTGACCTCGTAGTTGCCGTTCGGGTCGCGCTTTTCCATCTGATAAGCGACACGATAGCGCTTGGCCAGCGACTCGATCTGCCAGTCGGTGCCGGTCAGCCCTTCGGCGTGCTGTGCGTCGAACGCGCCGACATAGTCGTGCAAGGCCCGCGGCGTGTCACGCGCGGGATCGACGGTGATGAACAGGATGCGCACTTTCTGCGCATCGGGGCCGAGCTTGCCGAGCACCTGCATCAGGCGTCCCATCGTTTCGGGACAGACGTCCGGGCAATGCGTGTAGCCGAAGTAGACGAGCGACGTGTGGCCCTTGAACGAAGCAGCGTTGACGGGACGGCCGGTGTCGTCGGTCAAGGTGAAGTCCAGATCCGGCAGGTGGCCGGTCACGTTGGTCAACTGCCACGGCTCGGTGTGCTGCGTGCAACCGGTCAGTGCGGCAAGCGCGACCAGCGTGCCCAGCGCCGCTGCCGCCGCAAACCGGCGTGCCAACCCGTGCGTCAACCGGTGCGTGAGTCGCCTCGGTCGTGCGCGGGACAGGTTCGGCTGCGGGCGCTGGGGTGGAAGGATCGGGAACAAAGCAGGGTTCAATGACTCGATTGAAGAGCAGGCAACACGAATCGATGGAGCAGGCAGGCCGCACCGTCTCCCGATCATGCCGCGCAAGATTCGCGCGCCACACGCGATTGATTGAGAGCGTGCAACGATGTCCATCACGCCGACGGTCCGCGTGGCAGCGACTGTAGCGCAAAATTGGCGCCAGCGTCGCGCGACGCGCCGGGCGCACGAATTGCGAGTCAATTTGCCGCAGCTGGCTGAAAGCTCGGCGAAATCGAATCGTTGCGCTTTGAACGCAATCGACAGAAGCGGATGGATAGACCGCCCATCGGGCTTGAGTCCCAGCTTACCTTCTCGAAAAATTGACGGATGCGCGGTAAGATGCGCACACTTTTCCGGCCATAGATGGCTGAAAGGCGAACCTAGGCGATGCAAGCACTTCCGGCTGTTCTGTCTCCGAGCGAGACGGCATTTTTCTTCGACTTCGATGGCACGCTCGTCGAACTCGCCCCCACGCCGGACGGCGTGCTGGTGCAGCCGCGCGTGATCGACCTGCTGCGCGAACTGAGCAGTCTGACGAATGGCGCGGTCGCGGTGGTGTCGGGGCGCGGCATCGACAGCATCGACAGTTTTCTCGGCATGCCCGATCTGCCGGTCGCGGGTCTGCACGGCGCCGAGCGGCGCGATGCGAATGGCGACACGCAGCGCATCGGCTTTCACGACGAGCGCCTGTTGCGCATGGAGCAGGTGCTCGCGCAGGTCGTCAACGAACATCCGGGCATGCTGCTCGAGATCAAGGGCGCGGCGCTCGCGCTGCACTACCGCAACGCGCCGGACCGCGAGCCGGTCGCGCGCGAGGCGACCGAGCGGCTCGTCGCCGACTACCCCGCTTCTTACGTGCTGCAGCCCGGCAAGATGGTCTACGAGATCAAGCCGAAGGACGTCGACAAGGGCCGCGCGACACGCGCCTTCCTCGACGAGCTGCCGTTCACCGGCCGCACGCCGATCTTCGCCGGCGACGATCTGACCGACGAGAAGGGTTTCGCGGTCGTCAACGAGCGCGGTGGTCTGTCGATCAAGGTTGGCGCGGGCGAAACGATGGCGCGCACGCGCGTCGAGTCGGTGTCGTCACTGCTCGACTGGCTCGAAACGATTGTCGCGGCGGCGCGCGGCGCATGACGCCGACGCCCCGTTCAACGAAAACAACATACTGCATCGGGAATCGCGCTTCATGAGCCGATTGATCATTGTTTCGAACCGGGTGGCGCCTATTTCGGAGGGCGGTCCGGCGGCGGGCGGTCTGGCGGTCGGCGTGTACGACGCGCTGAAGGAGACCGGCGGCATGTGGTTCGGCTGGAGCGGCGACGTGCTTACCTCCGGCCAGCCGCAGATCAAGCTCGAGGAGCGCGGTCCGGTGACCTTCGCGACCGTTCCGCTGATGCGCCGCGATTACGACCAGTACTACCGCGGTTTCTCGAACGCGACGCTGTGGCCCGCGTTCCACTATCGATCCGACCTGCTGCATTACGACCGGCACGACTTCGAAGGCTACTGCCGCGTCAACGCGTGGCTTGCGCAGCAACTCCTGCCGCTCCTGCGCGAAGACGACGTGGTCTGGGTGCACGACTATCACCTGATTCCGTTCGCTCAGGCGCTGCGCTCGGCTGGCGTGAAGAACCGCATCGGTTTTTTTCTGCACATTCCGTTTCCGGCCGCGCAGGTGCTGCTGACGGTGCCGCCGCATCGCGAACTCGTCGAGGCGCTGTGTTCGTTCGACCTGCTCGGCTTCCAGACCGGTCCCGATCTGCGCGCGTTCTGCGACTACGTGATCAACGAGGCGGGCGGCTCGATCGACGCGTCGGCGAAAGGACCGCTGAGTGTGCATGCGTTCGGCCGCACGTTGCGCGCCTCTGCGTATCCGATCGGCGTCTATCCGGATGAGATCGCCGAGCTCGCGAAGGCAGGCGAACGCGGCAAGCCGGTGCGCACGATGAAGGCGACGCTGCATTCGCGCAAGTTGATCATGAGTGTCGACCGGCTCGATTATTCGAAGGGGCTGGTCGAGCGATTCCGCGCGTTCGAGCGCCTGCTCGAGCATACGGCCGCGCAGCGCAACAAGGTGTCGTTCCTGCAGATCGCCCCGCCGACGCGCGCCGACCTGCACGCGTATCAAGACATCCGGCTACAGCTCGAAGGCGAGTCGGGACGGATCAACGGACGTTTCGCCGAGCTGGACTGGACGCCGATCCTATACATCCACAAGCAGTACGAGCGCTCGGTGCTGGCGGCGCTGTTCCGCACCGCGCACGTCGGCTATGTGACGCCGTTGCGCGACGGCATGAACCTCGTCGCGAAGGAATACGTGTCGGCGCAGGATCCGGAGAATCCCGGCGTGCTGGTGCTGTCGCGCTTCGCGGGCGCGGCGCAGGAGCTCGACGGCGCGCTGATCGTCAATCCGGTCGATATCGACGGCATGGCCGAAGCGCTCGCGCGGGCGCTCGACATGCCGCTCGCCGAGCGGCAGGCGCGCTATCGCGACATGATGGTGCAACTGCGCGCGAACAACGTGTCGGTGTGGCGCGATAACTTCATGCGCAATCTGCAGAGCGTCGAGGGCGCGAAGCGCGCCAGAAGCGGGAAAGCGCGCGCGGCCACGGGTGCGGCGGGCGCCGCGCGGAAGAGGGCGGCGCGCGAGAGCGTGACCGGCTAAGCCAAGCCGGGCCGCGAGCCAGACAGCAAAAAGCCGCTCCAGGGAGCGGCTTTTTTTCAAGCGATGCGCAGCGCGTGGACCCGGTGTGCGTCAAGCTACGTGCTGTTCGTCGACCTTCTTGCCGCCGATATGCAGCGTCTGTCCCTTGCCATACTGCTTCGCGAGCAGGTCGCGATAGAGGCCCGGACGCTGGCGCAGTTCTTCCGGCGTGCCGTCGTCGATGACCTTGCCGGCGCTCATCACGATGATCCGGTCGAAGTTGTTCAGCGTCGACAGACGGTGCGCGATCGCGATCACGGTACGGCCGACCATCAGCCGGTCGAGCGCCTTCTGGATCGCTTCCTCGGACGCGCTGTCGAGCGCGGACGTGGCTTCGTCGAGCAGCAGGATCGGCGCGTTTTTCAGAATCGCGCGCGCGATTGCGATGCGCTGGCGCTGGCCGCCCGACAGCTTCACGCCGCGGTCGCCGACGATCGTGTCGTAGCCTTCCGGCATCGCTTCGATAAACTCAGAGCAACGCGCCTCGCGCGCGGCGGCGAGCACTTCCTCACGGCTCGCGTCCGGGCGGCCATACGCGATGTTCTCGTACACCGAGCGATGGAACAGCGAGATGTCCTGGGGCACCAGCGCCATCGCGTGGCGCAGGCTGTCCTGGGTGATCGACGCGATGTCCTGGCCGTCGATCTTGATCGCGCCGCCCTGGGTTTCGTAGAAACGCTGCAACAGCGCGAGTACCGTCGATTTGCCCGCGCCCGACTTGCCGATCAGTCCGACGCGCTGACCCGGTTCGATATTGAGGTCGAAGTGATCGAGAATCGGCCGGCGCCGCGGATAGGCGAACGTGACGCTGTCGAACGTGACGCGGCCGCCTTGCGGCACGAGTTCGCTCGCGTCGTCGCGATCGGGCATGCCGTGCGGCTCGAGCAGCGTGCGCACGGCTTCCGCGAGTCGCGCGACGTGCTGCGTGACGTCGACGAGCGCGACGGCCAGATCGCGCGTGCCGTGCAGGATCGTGAAGCCGAGCGAGCTGACGAGCACGATGTCGCCCGAGGTCGCGCGGCCCTGGTCCCACAGCCACAGCGCCCAGCCGAGCAGGCCGGCCGACAGCAGCGCGGTGACCACGGCGTGCAACAGACGCAGCTTTTCCAGATACAGCAGGCTCTGCTGGCGCGCGTCCATCTCCGACTTGACCGTCGAGGCAAAGCGGCGCTGCTCGCTAAACGTCATGCCGAACGCGCGCACGAGGCCCATGTTGCTGATCACGTCGACGAGTTCGCCGTCGACCGATGCCGCCTTGGTCGCGAAATTATGGTGGCGCGCGGAGCCCCGGCCCGCGAGCTTGTACAGCACCACCGACAGGATCGCCGAGCACAGCATCAGGCCGGCTGCCATCAACGGGTTCACCGCGATGATCATGACGATCGCGCCGAGCACCGCGATGCACGGCGGCAGCACGTTCCACGCGGTGGTGTTTTCGGCGGTGTAAACGGCGTTCGACGTCGCGGTGATCCGGCTTGCCAGCATGCCGGGCTGCTTCTCCGCATAGTAGGTCGGCGAGTGGCCGCTCAGGTACTGGAACAGGTCGCGCCGCAGATCGCCCGTCACGGCGACGAACGTGTGCGCTGCGAACCAGCCGCCGATCCGCCACAACAGGTTGTCGGCGGCGATCAGCCCGACGAGGATCGCGAACGCGCCCCACAGCGGCCCCGGATGATGCCGGCCGCCGCCGAGCACGTCGATCAGATGCTTGATCGCGTATTGCGAAGCGAGTGCACAGCCCACGGCCGCAAACACGCTGCACAACACGATCGCATGCGCGAGCGGATGACGGCGGATAAAGCGGAAGAGAAACGCCAGCGGCCGGTGCGCATAGCTCGCGAGCTTTGCGTTCTGGGCATTACGCTGGGCAATGGTCAAGTGTTCCAATTGAGCTTAGATCGATATGTTGCGGGTTGTGCATGCAATGCGCGCGGACCACACGGACAAGCATGGCTCTCCGTGAAGCCGATGCTTCGCATTGTAAACATGCAAAGGCGATTGCGCCCTGTGTATCCGGGCTTTGACGCGATTGATTTCGCGATGGACCTCCGCGATCTGCGCCGTCTCGACACCACGAGCCGACAGGCCATTCAGGCAGATTGCGGAAAATTTCGAGATATAATTACGGATTGCATTCAACCATTACAGGTGCATTCAACCGCGCTGCGGCAATTTTGCAATTCCTACCGGCAACGTTGATGGGCGAGAACGCACAGACACCCGTACCGTCGTGCCTCCTGAAACCTCTGATACTGTAGAACTGTCTTTGAAAACAAGGGTTTGCAAAGTGTTTCGCGTTTGTAACAACGTAAAGACTTTGAAATGTCGTGGTGCTGCAACAATCCGGGCATTGATAATGCGTGCTCGTTAGCCCGCCAATTTTTCTGACAGTTTGTCAACGTAGGTGCAACGTGCGCGTTTACTCGCACATGCCCAGTCGCTGATCCACTTGTCTGGGCTCCTTACCAAGCGATCCATCGCAGGATTTCTCAAAAGAATCAGGCCCGCGCCGGCATTTCCGGCCAGACCGCCCTGGCGAGCAAGCGAGTCGCTTTTTCCAAATGCAGTACTTTTGCCTGATTTTTTACTAGGAGTTCGTCAATATGCGAATCGCTCAAATCGCTCCGCTGCACGAGGCGGTGCCTCCCAAGCTGTACGGTGGTACCGAACGCGTGGTGTCCTATCTGACCGAGGCGCTGGTCGAGCAGGGCCACGACGTCACGCTGTTTGCAAGCGGCGATTCGCAAACCTCGGCGAAGCTCGAAGCTTTCTGGCCGCAGGCGCTGCGCCTCGACCCGACGATCCGCGACGTGATGGCGCCGCACATGCTGCTGCTCGAAGAAGTGCGCCGCCGCGCGGACGAATTCGACGTGCTGCATTTCCACATCGACTACTACCCGTTCTCGCTGTTCGCGCGTCAGCCTGTGCCGTTCGTCACGACGCTGCACGGCCGTCTCGATCTGCCTGAACTGCAGCCGATCTTCAACACGTTCAATGACGTGCCGGTCGTGTCGATCTCGGACAACCAGCGCATTCCGCTGCCGCAGGCGCACTGGCTGCAAACCGTCTATCACGGTCTGCCGGAAGACGTGCTCAAGCCGATCCCCAACGTCGAGCCCGGCTACCTCGCATTCCTCGGCCGCGTCTCGCCGGAGAAGGGGCTTGACAGGGCGATTCGCATCGCCGGGCAGGCAGGCATGAAGCTCAAGGTCGCCGCCAAGATCGACAAGGCCGACCGTGCCTACTACGAAGAAGTCATCAAGCCGCTGATGTCGTTGTCGCACGTCGAGTATATCGGCGAAATCGGCGAAGCTGAAAAGCGCGAGTTTCTCGGCAATGCGCACGCACTGGTGTTCCCGATCGACTGGCCGGAGCCCTTCGGTCTCGTGATGATCGAGGCGATGGCTTGCGGCACGCCGGTGATCGCGTTCAATCGCGGTTCGGTGCCGGAAGTGATCGAAAACGGCGTGTCGGGTTTCGTCGTCGAGGACGAAATCAGCGCGGTCGCCGCCGTCAAACGTCTGCACACGCTGCCCCGCGCTGGCGTGCGCAAGGCGTTCGAGGCACGCTTCTCGTCGAAGGTGATGGCGCAGAACTACGTCGCCACCTATGAAGAGCTCCTGCGCCGCAAGCATCGCACGGTGCTGCGCGAAGTCAACGCGAGCTGATTGCGGTCGATTCGCCGCGGTTGTTTCGCGGTAGAAAAACGCTGGCGGCAGGAACCCGTTGCACGCTTCCCTCGCTGCTCTGAACGCCCCGCCGGCACGTCGCCGGCGGGGCGTTGTTGCATGTGCGCCGCGTTTTTCATAGGCGCACAACTGAAAATACGGGATTCCGCGCGGCGCGAACGAGCCAGTCTCGGTAATATCCCTATAATTGCCGTGCCGCAAATTGGGCTGCGGTGCCGCCGACGACAGGAGGATGCCTTGGCGAGAACGAAAGAGACGCGTGCGAATGCCGCGCCCGGCGCCGGCACGATTTTTACGTTGCGCGCCATCGGACTCGTGCTCGCCGCCCGCTGGCTTTTCTCGATGTCCGAGATGAATCTGAGCACCGCGCTGACCGCGATGGCGTCTTCGCCGTGGGCATGTATCAACCTTGTCTTTCTATTCCTGCTGATCTTCCTGCCGGGCGCGCGCGCCCTCGCGGAGCGTCCGTTCCATCCGTTGCCGCAATGGCTGCGTCAGGCGCTGCGCCTGTTCGCGTTCCTCGGGTTTCTGTTTGCGCTGTGGTCGGTCGGCGCGTTCGTCGCGAGCGCAGGCTGGCGTCGCGCGATGCAGGCGGTCGCGGCCACCAACGGTTGGCTCGTCGCGGCGCCGGTGCTGTACGCGATCGTCTTGTGGATCTGCCGGCCGCTGCCGTTGTGGCGCACCAATGTGGCCGCGCGGCGCTTTGCGATCGGCCGCTATGCGGTGTCGCTCGATCCGCTGACCCGCACCGTCGTCGTGTGGGCCGAGCGGCGCAAGGTGGGGCAATACGATGCGCGCGAATTGTCGGTGCGCTGGGCGAGCGGTTCCAATGCGCGCGCGACGCCGGCGCCCGCGGTCGCGTTCGGCGCGGCGGGCGAGGCCGGCGCGTCAGCGGCGCCGATAGGGTCGGTCGCGGCGGCCTCGCTTGCGCGCAGCGCGTTCGGCGTACGTCCGAAGGTCGAGTTGCTGTGGGATTCGCCGGCCGCCGCGGGTCATAACCGGCAGACCGTTTTCCGCGCCGCGCTGACGACCGAAGGCGATCGCGTCGCCGCCCGCGCGCTCGACACGACGCTGCGCCAGGTATGACGATGCATGTTTTGTGCTATCGGTCACATCGCGTGGCCGATGCACGCATCCCGAAGCGAAGCTTCGTCGATAATGCAATCAAGGCGCCCGGCCTGCAGGCGGGCGAGTGGGACACTCATCGATCGTATTGCGTCTTTCGCAGGAGTCGCCATGCTGGTTCGCTGGTTGCTTGCCGCCCTTCATCTGCTCGCTTATGGTTTTGCGCTCGCATCGATTCTCAGACGCACGTGGTCGCTGCGTCGCGCGTCGGTGCCCGCCGCATTGCGTTCGGTGTTCCGCGCCGATTCACGCTGGGGCATCGCCGCGCTGGTGCTGATCGTGACCGGTCTGATGCGCGTGTTCGGTAGCTATGAGAAGGGCGCCGACTACTACCTGCACCAGCCGCTCTTTCACGTGAAGATGACGTTACTGGTGCTGATCCTGATCCTCGAAGTGCCCACGATGCTCGGCCTGATGCGCTGGCGCGCGTCGATCCGCAGCGGCGCGGCGCCGAATCTGAAGAAGGCGCGATCCTACGCGCATTTCAGCGTGATCCAGACCGTGCTGCTGGTTCTGATGGTGTTTGCCGCGACCGGAATGGCGCGCGGCATCGGGTTGCCCGCCGGCGCGGTATAGCGCGGCGGGCCTTCTATTGCCAGGGGCTGGTGGCGCCAGGCGTGGCATCGTTTGCCGTGAAGCCTGGCGCATGCCTGCGTCGCGCTAGCCGACCAACAAGCCAGAATCGTCGACCCGGTCGGCTTTGACCTTTGCCGACTCGCGCACGAGCTCCGGCTCGCCGAGACCCTTGATCAGCTCCAGCGCCTGACGCTCGAACAAGCGACGGTACAAGCCGCTGTCGCGTTTGATCAGCGCGTCGTGGCTGCCTTCCTCGATCACCTTGCCCTTGTCGAGCACGAGGAGCCGGTCGAGCGCGCGCACCGTCGACAGCCGATGCGCGACCACCAGCGTCGTGCGCCCCTGCATCAGCCGGTCCATCGCGCGCTGGATCAGCACTTCGCTTTCGCTGTCGAGGCTCGACGTGGCTTCGTCGAGGATCAGGATCGGCGCGTCGGCGATAAATGCCCGCGCGATCGCGACGCGTTGACGCTCGCCGCCCGATAGCTTGATGCCGCGTTCGCCGACCAGCGTGTCGTAGCCGTTCGGCAGCGCGGCGATGAAGTCGTGCGCGCTCGCGAGCCGCGCGGCCCGCTCGATGTCGGCGCGGCTCGCGCCGGGCCGTCCATACGCGATGTTCTCGGCAAGCGAGCGGTGAAACAGTACCGGCTCCTGCTGGACGATCGCGATCTGGCTGCGCAGCGACGCTTGCTGGACCTGCGCGATGTCCTGGCCGTCGATCGTGATCCGCCCGCCCGAAATGTCGTGAAGGCGCTGGATCAGCTTGATGAAGGTCGTCTTTCCCGAGCCGGAATGACCGACCAGCCCAACGCGCTCGCCCGGCGCGATGCGGATGGAAAAGTCGTCGTAGAGCGGCCGGCTGTGCGCGCCATAGTGAAACGACACGTGCTCGAAGCGGATCTCGCCGTCGCGAATCGCGATGGGGCCGGCGCCGGGACGATCCTCGACGCCGAGCGGCTGACTCTCGAGCGACACCAGCTCCTCCATGTCGTTGACCGAGCGCTGCAGGTTACGGATGTGCATGCCGATGTCACGCAGATAGCCTTGCAGCATGAAGAACATCGTCAGCGCGAACGTGATGTCGCCGACGCTCGCTTCGCCGCGTGCCCACAGCAGTACCGCCACGCCGAGAATCGCCGCCTGGATCGCGGCCAGCATGCCGCCCTGGAGGCCGCCGTTGAGCGTGCCGCGCACCCACGTGCGGCGTGTGCGTTGCCGCCATTTGCCGATCACGTGCGCGAGGCGCGCTTCCTCGCGCGCTTCCGCGCCGAATGCCTTGACGACCCCGTTGCAACTGACCGCATCGGCGAGCGCGCCGCCCATGCGTGTGTCCCACGCGTTGGCCAGACGCGCGGACGGCGCGACGAAGCCCAGCGACACCGTCACGGTCACGCCGATGTACAGCAGCGAGCCGATGCCGACGACGATGCCCATCATGGGCCAGCGCGAGCCGAGCAGCAGGGTCGCGCCGATCAGCATCGCCAGCGATGGCAGCAGCGCGATCAGCAGTGTGTCATTCAGCAGGTCGAGCGCCCACATGCCGCGCGTGATCTTGCGCACGGTGGAGCCGGCGAAGCTGTTCGCGTGCCAGTCGGTCGAAAAGCGCTGCACGCGATGAAACGCGCGCGCGGCGATCTCGCTCATCATCTTCAGCGTGAAGCGGATGATGTTGAAGTACACGCCCTGGCGCAGCAGCGTCGCGGCGAGGCCGAGCGCGGCGAGCGCGCCGAAGGCCGCGAGCGCGTGATGCCAGACGGGCGCCGACGATGCCGGACCGGCCGCGATCGCGTCGACGAGACGTCCGGCGAAGACCGGCGTCAGGATGTCCGCGCCCGCCGTGAACAGCGCGAGCGCCGCGATCACGACGATGCGCCACGGCTGTTGCGCCCAGTGACGGAAGGTGAAGCCGAGGACATCCTTGAAGGCTTGTCCGCGAAAGTCGAGTTTTCTGTTGGCCATTTGCTTTGGACCCGGCGAAGCACGTGCGCGCCGAGATTCCAGTCAGAAGCGAAAAAAAAGGGTAGACAGCCAGCGGATGCCGGAATGCGCGCGGGAACGCGCGAAAAAATACGACGGCAAACAACAGCAACGGAACAACGGACTGTCTGGAATGAACGCGGCGCCTGCCGAGGCGGAGGCGCATCAGCGACAACGCTGCGGCTTCAAGGTCGCATCGGTCGTGGCGGACGGGCCGACGGTCGTGGAACCATGCCGGGGAGCGCGCGATGCACTGCAAACATGTGGCGCCTCCCTGAGATGGTTCAAGATGGAGAAACCGGACGGAGCCGGACCGGGCGAATGCCCGTTTGCCGAATATAGCAACAGTGCGGGGCGCTCGCCAACCTACGGAACGACGTGGTTCTATAGCCAACGGTATCTCGTATGGCGCACGCGACGTATTTGCCGACAATAGAAAAAGGGCTTACGCATTGCTGCGTAAGCCCTTTTGTCTTCGGTGATCGACACACCAAGAATCTGGTGGGTAGTACTGGGATCGAACCAGTGACCCCTGCCGTGTGAAGGCAGTGCTCTACCGCTGAGCTAACCACCCGAAGAGATTGAAATTATGTCAGGGAATTTAGGGTTCGTCTAGCTTTTTTAAGCAGTTTGCTCATCAGTTGCTGGCGCGGGTTCAAGACGCCATACGCTCGCGCCTTTGAGAGCCTTGTCGAGATCGTCGAGTACGGCTTCGTGCGCGGCGCTTTCGTCGTCGCTCGCAGCGATCACGACCAGCTCCAGCGAGTCGAGCGCGACACGCGGCGCATGCGTATCGCCGCCGACCTGCGCTTCGCCGAGCATGTCAATGACGAGGCTTTCCTGACCGCGCGTCATCGCCAGATAGACCTCGGCGAGCAGTTCCGAGTCGAGCAGCGCGCCGTGCAGCGTACGGTGTGCATTGCTGATGCCGAAGCGGTCGCACAGCGCATCGAGCGAATTGCGCTTGCCGGGAAACATCTGCTTGGCTTGCGCGAGCGTGTCGATGATCTCGCCGCAGTGCGTGCTCACTGGCGGCAGACCGAGCAGCGCGAACTCGGCGTCGAGAAAACCGATGTCGAATGGCGCGTTGTGGATGATCAGGTCTGCGTCCTGGATGAAATCGCGGACCTGGTCGATGATCTCCGCGAACTTCGGCTTGTCGCTCAAAAATTCCGTGGTGAGGCCGTGCACCGCGAGCGCGCCCGGATCGCTGTCGCGCTCGGGGTTGATATAGAAATGCAGGTTGTTGCCGGTCAGCCGGCGGTTCACGAGCTCGACGCAACCGAGTTCGAGAATCCGGTCGCCGCCGCGGGCGTTCAGGCCGGTAGTTTCGGTATCGAGGATCAGTTGGCGCATGTCGGATTAGCCTGCTTCGAAAAAATTGCGGAAAAAAAGCGGGGAGGGCGGCGCGCGTCGTTGCCGATGCACGCACGCACGCTCTTTACATCTCGGCGAGCGATGCCACGCCGCGATTGGCCAACTGATCGGCGCGCTCGTTTTCCGGATGGCCATTGTGGCCGCGCACCCAGCGCCATTCAATCTCGTGTTGCGCGACGAGCGTATCGAGCCGCTTCCACAGATCGGCGTTCTTGACCGGCTGCTTCGCCGCGGTGATCCAGCCTTTTTTTTTCCAGCCGTGAATCCACTCGCTGATGCCTTTCTGTACGTATTGCGAATCGGTGTGCACGATCGCCTTGCAAGGGCGCTTCAACGCCTCGAGCGCGGAAATTACGCCCATCAGCTCCATGCGATTGTTGGTCGTGTTGGCCTCGCCGCCGAACAGTTCTTTTTCCTGGCTGCCGAAGCGCAGCAACGCGCCCCAGCCGCCAGGGCCGGGATTGCCCTTGCAAGCGCCGTCGGTATAGATGTCGATGTGATCTGGAGTCATTCGGTGTGGTTTCGTGTATTCGGGGTGGCGGCGGGCGCGAGGCCTGCCGCGAGCACGGGCTTTTTCACTTTGAGCGGCCCGACGAGACGCATGCCGCGCACGCGCTTGATCGCCTTGATCATGTAGGTGGCGCCGAAAATCGGCCACCAGCGGTCGCCGGCGGCTTCCATGAAGCCGTAACGCGCGAGCCATTGATCGCTCGCGAGGGGCGGACGATAGCAGCCGAAGCGCCCGCGTTCAAGGTCGAAGCCGAGGAGCTTGATCCAGTCCTTCAGGCGCGTGAACGCGATCAGATCGACGGCGGAGGGCACGAACGGGCGGCCTGTCATCTTGCCGATCGACTGCCGTACGCCCCACACCGACAGCGAGTTGAAGCCGAGGATGATCAGTTGGCCTTCAGGCACCAGCACGCGTTCGGCTTCGCGCAGCAGCCGATGCGGGTCGCTGGTGAATTCGAGCGTATGCGGCATCACGAGCAAGTCGACGCTTTGCGCTTCGAACGGCAGATCGAGCAGGTCGCACCAGACCGCGCTGCGCCCGGCCGGCGCGTGCAGACCAGGGGCGCCTGGCGCGGCGTTCGCGGGATTGTCGTCGCCAGCGGTGCCCGCGCTGCTGATGCCGCTCACGCTACCACGACGTGCCGAGCGCGGATACGTGTACGGCGCGCTCGCGCCGCTCGCCGCGTCGAGCACGAGGCCGCGGCACGGCATGCGGTTCTCGCGCAACGCGTCGAGCTGCGGCAGGCCGAGTTGTAGCGCATGATAGCCGAACACGTCCGACACCACGCGATCGAGCTGCGTTTGCTCCCAGTCGAGCACGTAGCGGCCTGGCGGCGAATCGGTCCAGGCGGGCCAGTCTATAATCGCTCGGTCAGTCATATTAAAAATGCGTCGCCTATGAATGCGCTCGAGTACGTACCGGTCCCGGCGTTTGAAGACAATTACATCTGGGTCGTTGCCGACGGACACCACGCGGTCGTCGTCGATCCGGGCGAAGCCGCCCCTGTGCGCGCCTGTCTGGCGCAACGAGGCTGGCGGCTGAGCGCTATTTTACTCACGCACCATCATCAAGACCACGTCGGCGGGGTGGCCGATCTGCTGAACGGCCAGGACGTCCCGGTCTACGGCCCCGCCGGCGAAGCGATCGCGCACCTGACACATCGTCTCAAAAGTGGCGATCACGTGACGATCGCCGCACCCGCACTTGAATTCAGCGTGCTCGACGTGCCCGGTCACACGAGCGGACACATCGCCTATTTCCAGGCGGCCGATACGCGCGGCACGCCGCACGTGTTTTGCGGCGACACACTGTTCGCGTGCGGTTGCGGGCGCCTCTTCGAAGGCACGCCGCAGCAGATGCTGAACTCGCTCGATTCGCTCGCCGCACTGCCCGGCGCAACCGAAGTGCACTGCGCACACGAATACACGCTGTCGAACATTCGCTTCGCGCTCGCTTGCGAGCCGCACAATGCCGAACTACAGGCGTGGCGCGACAAGGCGAACGAGTTGCGCGCCCGCCACCAGCCGACGCTGCCGACCACGATCGCGCACGAGCGCGCGGTCAATCCGTTCCTGCGCGCAGGCGAGCCGGCGATCCAGTCGAACCTCGAAGCACGATTGCACGAAACGGTGTCCGACCGGCTGAAAGCCTTCACATTGATGCGCGAATGGAAGAACCGCTTCCGTTGATCCGGAGCGCATTCGGAGGTTCTTCACGCGATGAATCGGAAAAATTCGCCAAGCCCCAGATTTGGTTGATTTTTTTCTTGATTTTCCAATTGACGGAAACGTTGACGTTTCGTACTATCGGCTGCAAATTCCAGCCCTTGTGGAAACCGAGACGTTCATGCGATTTATCTTAAGTGCGTTATTGGTCCTGACACTCGCCGCGTGCGCGAGTCAGGGACCGACGACGAATACCGCCAATAACCCCGCCAGCCAGCAGGCCGTAGCCGACGCCCTTCGCAAGAACGCCACCGCTAAAGAAACCATCAATGTCGACCAGAGCTCCGTCAATCAGTTGACGAGCCAGGACGCCGATCTGTGGGGCCGCATTCGCCGTGGCTTCCAGATGCCGGACCTGCAGAGCGACCTCGTCGACATGCAGCTGAACTGGTATCTGCAGCGTCCCGATTATGTGCAGCGCATGACCGAGCGTTCGCAGAAATACCTGTATCACATCGTCGAGGAACTTGAGTCGCGCCATATGCCGACCGAGCTCGCGCTCTTGCCGTTCATCGAGTCTGCATATAGCCCGCAGGCTTTGTCGGTCGCCAAGGCTGCAGGTATGTGGCAGTTCATGCCGGGCACGGGCCGGACCTACAACCTGAAGCAGAACATGTGGCAGGACGAGCGCCGCGACGTGCTTGCGTCGACCAGTGCCGCGCTCGACTACCTGTCGAACCTGCACGACATGTTCGGCGACTGGCAACTCGCGCTCGCTGCGTATAACTGGGGCGAGGGCAACGTGCAGCGCGCGATCGCGCGCAACGAGGCGGCGGGTCTGCCGACCGACTACATGAGCCTGCGTCTGCCGAACGAAACGCGCAACTACGTGCCGAAGCTGCAAGCGGTCAAGAACCTCGTGATGAACCCGCAGATGTACGGGCTCACTCTGCCGTCTATTCCGAACCACCCGTACTTCGTGACGGTCACGACCTCGCACGACATCGACGTCGACGTCGCCGCGCGGCTCGCCAACATGTCGACGGACGAGTTCCGTTCGCTGAACCCGTCGTTCAGGAAGCCGGTGATTCTCGGCGCGACGCAGCCGCAGATTCTGTTGCCTTTCGACAACGCGTCCGCGTTTGAGCGCAATCTGAAAACGTACTCGGGCTCGCTGTCGTCCTGGACCACCTACACGGTCGACGCACGCGCGACGCCCGCGGCGATCGCACAGAAGATCGGCGTCGACCCCGACACGCTGATGGAAGTGAACAAGATTCCGGTCGGTATGCGCCTGAAGCCGGGCTCGACGATCGTCGTGCCGCGCGGCTCGGACGACGATGAAGACATCAGCGCCGACGTCGCCGAAAGCGCGGTGCTCGCGATGGAACCCGACGTACCCGACACGCGCAAGATGCTGATCCGCGTGCGTCGCAATCAGTCGATGGCGGCCATCGCATTGCGCTACGGCGTTTCGGTCGGTCAGCTGAAGGCGTGGAACAGGACGCATCGTGATCAGGTTTCGCGCGGCCAGGTGATCGTGCTGCACGTGCCGGTCGGCAAGCGGGTACCCAGCGAGCCGGGTCCGGAAAAGATCGCCGCCGACGTGCAAGGCGGCAGTGTGCAGAAGATTGGCGTCCACGTCGCAGACGCACACGGCGATTCACACTACGATAAGAAGAAAGGGCGCGGCCACTCCGCCGTCGTCAAGGTCTCCGAGCCGGGCGCCAGGGGTAACAAGCCGGCGGCGCCCGTTGCCAGCAAAGGCAAGGTCGAGAAGGTCTCGGCCTCGGAGCCCGGCAAGGCGTCGAAGGCCGCAGCTGAGAGCCGCCCGAAGACCGTGGCCAACGCGAAGAAGAAGGATAAATAGACCAATAGCGGCTCTCACGGTAGTGACCACATGCGTTGCGGGGGCAGCGCATGGATTGCGCTCCGATCACGTATCGTGTTCATCCAACGCCGTCACCTCAGGGTGACGGCGTTTTTCATTGCGCGGACGATTCCTGCGCGTTTGCGGTATTTACTTTATTGTTCGTGCTTCGGCCCGCGGGGTGCCGGTCCGTCCTGATCCGTCCGAACCTCGAGAGAGGTTCTTGAGGTCATTTCCAGGTTTACTTCCTGATTTATGTCGTCGACCCAACTGCGCGTCTTTCTGCTTTTTTCCGCCGGCTACTTCGTCTCTTACGTGTTTCGCGGCGTCAATCTTGGTTTCGCGCCGTTCATCACGCGCGATCTCGGTCTGTCAGCCGCCGATCTGGGTGTGCTGACGAGTCTGTATTTCCTCGGTTTCGCGGGCGCGCAGATCCCCGCTGGCGTGCTGCTCGATCACTTCGGCGCGCGTCGCGTGACGTCCGTCACGCTGCTTTTTGCCGCGCTCGGCATCTGGGTATTCGGCGCCGCGCACAGTCTCGCCATGATGATGGTCGGGCGGCTGCTGATCGGCGTTGGCGTGTCGGTGTGCCTCGGCGCCGCGTTCAAGGCGCTCGCGCAGCATTTTCCGGTGGCGCGTTTGCCATTGATGAACGGGCTTGTGATGGCGATCGGCGGTTTCGGCGGCGTGATGGTCGGTTCGCCGCTCACGTGGGTGCTCGGTTTTTCCAACTGGCGCCCGGTTTGCGTCGGACTCGGTGTGCTGACGGTAGCGGTTGCGCTCGCGCAATGGACGCTCGCTCCGGACGCGCGCGAAACGCATCGCCAGGCGAGCATCGTCGCGCAGTTCAAGGGTACATGGCACATCCTGCGCAGCGCGGCGTTCTGGAAAATCGCGTCGTTCTCGGTCGTTACGCAAGGCGTCTTCTACGCGATGCAGTCGTTGTGGGTCGGAGCATGGCTGCGCGACGTACAAGGCTTCGAGCCGCACCAGGCGGCGGCGCTCGTGTCGATTCTCGGCTTCGCGATGATGGCCGGCTGCGTCGGTTTCGGCGCGGCGGCGCGTAGTCTCGAGCGGCGCGGCCTCTCGCTGTACGCGTTCTGCGGCATCGGCATGGCGCTGTATGTGCTGACGCAGATGCTCATCATGTTTAACGCGCCGTTGCCGGCGAGCCTGTTGTGGGCCGCCTACGGCATCTTCGGCGGCACCGGGATTCTGAGCTACGCGGTGATGGCGCGGCATTTCCCGCCGCAGATGATCGGCCGGGTCAACACGACGCTGACGCTAATTATTTTTCTGCTGATCTTCGGTTTCCAGATCGGCGTTGGCGCGGTGCTGTCGCACTGGCCGGCGAGCGGCGGGCATTACCCGGCGCTCGCGCATCTGAGCGCGTGGAAAATCCTCGTCGCGCTGCAGGTGCTGAGTGCGATCTGGTACGTGTTGCCGGGTCGGCAGCTTGCCCGTTCTGGCGAGATGCGCTCGGAGCAGGAGGCCTGAACGGCCGCGCCAGGCCTTGCGTCGGACCCGGAGGGGCCGCGACGGCGGTTCAGTCCCGTCGGCCCGGCAAGGCTTTGAAGGTCCGCCCCGGCACGCCGCCTCAACGCCTCGTCCTATCTCAGATTTGGAGGGAACAGTGGATTCAGGCTATAATTTCAAGGTTTGAGCTTATCCACCCGCACCCTAGCGCCTACCTCCCTCATACCGTTCATCCGCCGCGCGCCATTGGCGTAGCAAGAAGGGCTCCACACCCAGCCGAGTCGTCCGCACAATGGACCCATCGCGCCCCTTGCAGCGTCACCGGCAGCTCGCGAGCGAGTCTGCGCGCGCATCCACGATGTGCTTCGCTGCGGCTTGCAATCGGATAGACAGGTGGCAACAGGGTGTTCCCCCAAGGAGTCTCCCGTGTTGCCGTCATTTTCTCCCGCTCTACTCGCGCTCGCCGACGGCACGGTCTTTCGTGGTTATTCGATCGGCGCCCCAGGGCATACCATCGGTGAAGTCGTGTTCAACACCGCCATCACCGGCTATCAGGAAATCCTGACTGACCCGAGCTACGCGCGCCAGATCGTGACACTCACGTACCCGCATATCGGCAACGTCGGCGTGAACGCCGAAGACGTCGAAGCGACGAAAGTCCATGCCGCCGGCCTGATCATCCGTGACCTGCCGGTTCTCGCGTCGAACTTCCGCATGGAGCGCACGCTCCCGCAATATCTGCAGGATGAAGGCGTGGTCGCCATCGCCGGCATCGACACCCGCAAGCTGACCCGCCTCCTGCGCGACAAGGGCGCGCAAAGCGGCGCGATCCTCGCTGGTTCCGACGACGAAGCGAAGGCAATCGAACTCGCGCGCTCGTTCCCCGGCCTCGCCGGCATGGACCTCGCGAAGGTCGTGTCGACCCAGGAAACCTACGAGTGGACCAAAACCGAATGGCGTCTGGGCACGGGCTACGGCGAGCAGAAAGCGCCGACATACCGCGTGGTCGCGTTCGACTACGGCGTCAAGCAGAACATCCTGCGCATGCTGGCCGAGCGCGGCTGCCATGTCACCGTGCTGCCGGCGCAAGCGAGCGCCGCTGACGCGCTCGCGCTCAACCCCGACGGCGTGTTCCTGTCGAACGGCCCGGGCGACCCTGAGCCGTGCGACTACGCGATCGCGGCGACCAAGGAGTTCATCGAGCGCGGCATTCCGACCTTCGGCATCTGCCTGGGCCACCAGATCATGGGCCTCGCGGTCGGCGCGAAGACGATGAAGATGAAGACCGGCCACCACGGCGCGAACCATCCGGTCAAGGATCTCGAAGACGGCCGCGTGGTGATCACGTCGCAAAACCATGGTTTCGCGGTCGATACCGATACGCTGCCCGCCAACGCTCGCGTCACCCACGTGTCGCTGTTCGACGGCACGCTGCAGGGCTTCGCGCTGACCGACAAGCCGGCGTTCTGCTTCCAGGGCCACCCGGAAGCGTCGCCCGGTCCAAACGACGTCGCATACCTGTTCGACCGCTTCACCGCGTTGATGGACGCGCACAAGAACGGCAAGAGCGCCGCGGCTTGAAGTAGTACAGGCCAGCCGCAGAGGCCAGCCGGAAACCGCTCGCGGCGGCCGCCGCAGCCCGCGGCGCTACGCGGCGGACATGCCGCGAAACAGCGCGCGCAACGTGAAAATGGCGCGCGCCGACGGAAAGAATTCAGCAATACATTAGCGAGAGCGTTATGCCCAAGCGGACAGACATCAAGAGCATCCTCATCATCGGCGCGGGTCCGATCATCATCGGTCAGGCGTGCGAGTTCGATTATTCGGGCGCGCAGGCATG
This sequence comes from Paraburkholderia lebeckiae, assembly GCF_050436225.1. Classification (NCBI taxonomy): domain Bacteria; kingdom Pseudomonadati; phylum Pseudomonadota; class Betaproteobacteria; order Burkholderiales; family Burkholderiaceae; genus Paraburkholderia; species Paraburkholderia lebeckiae. The sequence continues at coordinate 708,072 of NZ_JBNDLU010000002.1, forward strand.
CAAGGCGCTGCGTGAGGAAGGCTACAAGGTCATTCTCGTCAACAGCAATCCGGCGACGATCATGACCGACCCGAACACGGCCGACGTGACTTATATCGAGCCGATCACATGGGAAGTGGTCGAGCGCATCATCGCGAAGGAGCGCCCGGACGCGATCCTGCCGACGATGGGCGGCCAGACCGCGCTGAACTGCGCGCTCGACCTGCACGCGCACGGCGTGCTGGCGAAGTACGAGGTCGAGCTGATCGGCGCATCGCCGGAAGCGATCGACAAGGCGGAAGACCGTCAGAAGTTCAAGGACGCGATGACGAAGATCGGCCTCGGTTCGGCCAAGTCGGGCACCGCGCATTCGATGGAAGAAGCGCTGCAGGTGCAGGCGAAGATCGGCGCGGAAACCGGCAGCGGCGGCTATCCGGTCGTGATCCGTCCGTCGTTTACGCTGGGCGGCTCGGGCGGCGGCATCGCGTACAACCGCGACGAGTTCGAAGAGATCTGCAAGCGCGGTCTCGACCTGTCGCCGACGCGCGAGCTGCTGATCGAAGAGTCGCTGCTCGGCTGGAAAGAGTACGAGATGGAAGTGGTCCGCGACAAGGCGGACAACTGCATCATCGTCTGCTCGATCGAAAACCTCGACCCGATGGGCATCCACACCGGCGACTCGATCACGGTCGCGCCGGCGCAGACGCTGACCGACAAGGAATACCAGATCCTGCGTAACGCGTCGCTCGCGGTGCTGCGCGAGATCGGCGTCGACACCGGCGGCTCGAACGTGCAGTTCTCGATCAATCCGAAAGACGGCCGCATGATCGTGATCGAAATGAACCCGCGCGTGTCGCGTTCGTCGGCGCTGGCGTCGAAGGCAACCGGCTTCCCGATCGCGAAGGTCGCGGCGAAGCTGGCGGTCGGCTACACGCTGGATGAACTCAAGAACGAAATCACCGGCGGCCAGACCCCGGCGTCGTTTGAACCGACGATCGACTACGTCGTCACGAAGATCCCGCGTTTCGCGTTCGAGAAGTTCCGCGAAGCCGATTCGCGCCTGACCACGCAGATGAAATCGGTCGGCGAAGTGATGGCGATTGGCCGCACGTTCCAGGAGTCGTTCCAGAAAGCGCTGCGCGGCCTCGAAGTCGGCGTCGATGGTCTCGACGAAAAGACCGCCAATCGCGACGAGATCATCCGCGAGATCGGCGAAGCCGGTCCGGATCGCATCTGGTATGTTGGCGACGCGTTCCGCGTGGGCATGAGCGCGCAAGAGATTTTCGAGGAGACCGCGATCGACCCGTGGTTCCTCGCGCAGATCGAACAGATCGTGCTGAAGGAAAAGGCGCTGGCAGGCCGCACGCTGGCGAGCGTGACGAAGGAGGAGCTGAAGTATCTGAAACAGAGCGGCTTCTCGGATCGTCGTCTGGCCAGGCTGCTCGGCGCGAAGCCGGCGGACGTGCGCGCGCGTCGTATCGAGTTGAACGTGCGTCCGGTGTATAAGCGCGTCGACACCTGCGCGGCCGAGTTCGCAACCAGGACCGCGTACATGTACTCGACCTACGAGGAAGAGTGCGAAGCGAATCCGACCAGCAACAAGAAGATCATGGTGCTGGGCGGCGGCCCGAACCGGATCGGCCAGGGTATCGAATTCGACTACTGCTGCGTGCATGCCGCGCTCGCGATGCGCGAGGACGGCTATGAAACGATCATGGTCAACTGCAACCCGGAAACCGTGTCGACCGACTACGACACCTCCGACCGTCTGTACTTCGAATCGCTGACGCTCGAAGACGTGCTCGAAATCGTCGACAAGGAAAAGCCGGTCGGCGTGATCGTGCAGTACGGCGGCCAGACGCCGCTGAAGCTCGCGCTCGACCTCGAGGCGAACGGTGTGCCGATCATCGGTACGTCGCCGGACATGATCGACGCGGCCGAAGACCGCGAGCGCTTCCAGAAGCTGCTGCAGGACCTCGGTCTGCGCCAGCCGCCTAACCGCACCGCGCGCGCCGAAGACGAAGCACTGAAGCTCGCCGACGAAATCGGCTATCCGCTCGTCGTGCGTCCGTCGTACGTGCTGGGCGGCCGCGCGATGGAAATCGTCCACGAGCCGCGAGATCTCGAGCGCTATATGCGGGAGGCGGTGAAGGTGTCGAACGACTCGCCGGTGCTGCTCGACCGCTTCCTGAACGACGCGATCGAATGCGACGTGGATTGCATTTCCGATGGCGATGCCGTGTTCATCGGCGGCGTGATGGAGCACATCGAACAGGCGGGCGTGCACTCGGGCGACTCAGCCTGCTCGCTGCCGCCGTATTCGCTATCGAAGGCCACCGTCGCCGAACTGAAGCGCCAGACCGCCGCGATGGCGAAGGCGCTGAACGTGGTCGGCCTGATGAACGTGCAGTTCGCGATCCAGCAGGTACCGCAGGCTGACCGCTCGAAGGACGACATTATCTACGTGCTCGAAGTGAACCCCCGCGCGTCGCGCACGGTGCCGTACGTGTCGAAGGCGACCAGCCTGCCGCTCGCGAAGATCGCAGCGCGCGCGATGGTCGGCCAGAAGCTCGCCGCGCAAGGCGTGACGAAGGAAGTCGAGCCGCCGTACTTCAGCGTGAAGGAAGCGGTGTTCCCGTTCGTCAAGTTCCCGGCTGTCGACCCGGTGCTCGGACCTGAAATGCGTTCGACCGGCGAAGTAATGGGCGTCGGCCAGACGTTCGGCGAGGCTCTGTTCAAGTCGCAGCTCGCGGCGGGTTCGCGTCTGCCTGAATCGGGCACGGTGCTGCTGACAGTGATGGACGCCGACAAACCGAAGGCAGTCGAAGTCGCGCGCATGCTGCACGAGCTCGGCTACCCGATCGTCGCGACCAAGGGCACGGCTGCCGCGATCGAAGCGGCCGGCGTGCCAGTCAAGGTCGTCAACAAGGTGAAGGACGGCCGTCCGCACATCGTCGACATGATCAAGAACGGCGAGATCGCGCTCGTCTTCACGACCGTCGACGAAACGCGCGCGGCGATCGCCGATTCGCGTTCGATCCGCATGAGCGCGCAGGCGAACAAGGTCACCTACTACACGACGATGTCGGGCGCACGCGCGGCGGTGGAGGGTCTTCGTTATCTGAAGGACCTGGAAGTCTATGATTTACAAGGACTCCATGCTCGCCTAAACTAAGGCTTCGACTACCTGTCCAAGATGTAAGTGCCGCGGTTAAGCGGCGTTCCGCAGGTGCTGCGGCCCGGGTTTGTCCACGGGCGGCGGCTTTCGCGGAATGCACTTAACCGCGGTGATTTTTTTTATGGCCGTTTTTTGCCTCCAGAGTTGTTTATGAGCACTATTCCATTGACGAAGCGCGGCGCAGACATGCTGCGCGATGAATTGCAGCGCCTGAAATCGGTTGAACGTCCGGCTGTGATCAACTCGATCGCGGAAGCGCGCGCCCAGGGCGATCTGTCGGAAAACGCGGAATACGACGCTGCGAAGGAAAAGCAGGGCTTCATCGAAGGCCGTATCGCTGAGATCGAGTCGAAGCTCGCGGGCGCGCAGGTGATCGATCCGTCGCAAGTGGAAGCGGACGGCCGCGTGGTGTTCGGCGCGACGCTCGAGCTCGAAGATCTCGAGTCGGGCGCGTCGGTTAAATACCAGATCGTCGGCGACGACGAAGCGGACATCGACCACGGCCTGATCTCGATCAGCTCGCCGATCGCGCGTGCGCTGATCGGCAAGTCGGAAGGCGATGTCGCGTCGGTGCAAGCGCCGGGCGGCGTGCGCGAATACGAAATCATCGCGGTCAGCTACATCTGAGGGTGGCGCCGGTGTCTTTGATGCCTCATCGTTTTTTCCGCCTGTTGACGGTGGTGTGGGTCGGTAGTCTATTGACTATCGGCTATGCGGTTGCGCCCGTGCTGTTCACGACGCTCGACCGGATGACGGCGGGCGCCGTCGCTGCGCAGCTGTTTCGTATTCAGGGTGTGATTGGCGTCGTGTGCGGCATTTTGCTGCTCGGTCTCGCCAATTTGCTCGTGCGGCGCGGGAATGGCGCGTATCGCCGCTTGCGCTGGCTGCTCGCCGGTATGCTCGTATGCGTGCTGGTTGGCTATTTCGCGTTGCAGCCATTCATGAACGCGATGCGCGTGGCGGCGCTCGAGGCGGGCAGCGACATCGGCCATTCCGTTTATGCGACGCGCTTCGGCATCCTGCATGGCGTGTCGAGTCTGTTCTACCTGATCGAGAGCCTGCTAGGGGTTGCGCTCGTTTGGCTGCTGCCGGCGCCTGTTGGTGCCGCGGCCGAGGAAGAGGGCGCGCGCGGCGCCACGGGCAAGGTGGCGGGCTGAAGCTGGCGGGTGGCTGATGGTGCGACGGTGCGCGTGCCATGGCCGCCGGGTCGATGCCGATGCCCGCGATGATTCTCACATTGCGACGAATCGTCGCGATTCCGGTGGCCAACTACGGTTCATTCGCGCTGCTTCGGGCCTCGCGCTCAAGGCCGCCAATGCGCAGTGCGGAGTCGGTCCGCACCTTGGGCGCGTATTCTCTACTTCGACTGATGCGAACGCTTCGCGCTGGTTTGACGCTTCTTCGCGCGCTTGATGTTGCCGCCCTGCGTCACGCGTTCATTGCCGCGCACCAGCACCGCTTTCGCTCGCGGCTTGCGCATCGGCACGTCGGTCGGCTTGGCGACCTTGACGATGCGGGGTGCGCGTCCCTTGGCCGGCCGGGTTTCTTCGGCTGCCGCTTCGCGGGCGCTCGGCAACGCGCCGCGCTTCGCTTTTGCCGCCGGCTGTGCCGATTCTGGCTTCCAGATCACGAGCAGCTTGCCGATATGCTGGATCGGTGCCGCGTTCAGCGCGTCGCAGATTTCTTCGTAGATAGCGATGCGCTCCTCGCGCTCATCGCCGAACACGCGAATTTTGATCAGTTGATGCGCGGCGAGGTGCACCTTGATTTCGGCGAGCACAGCGTCGGTCAAGCCTTCGGTCCCGACGAGCACGACCGGTTTGAGCGCATGTGCCTGGGAGCGCAACTCGGCGCGTTGGTCGGAAGAGACTTTAAGGGCTGGCATGGAAAGTGGGAGACTCGACTAAAATGGCGGCTCCTGCGGTTTCGTCCGATCGCCGAGCGATTCGGGCGACTCGATTCAGCAGGGCGCGCGTCAGAACAACAGAATCGCGGATCGCCGCCAGTCTGGCGGGGGGCCGCGCGAAATAACCGCGTATTATCCCCTAAAGCGCGACCCGACGCAGCAATAGTTCAATCTTTAATGGCAAAAAACAAATTCAATACCGCGTGGCTGCACGACCACATCAACGATCCGTACGTCAAAATGGCGCAGCGGGAAGGTTATCGCGCCCGCGCGGCCTACAAGCTCAAGGAAATCGACGAGCAGGACAAGCTGATCCGTCCCGGACAAGTGATCGTCGATCTCGGTTCCTCGCCGGGCAGCTGGAGCCAGTACGTGCGCAACAAACTCGCGGGCGGCTCGCAGCGCAACGCGGAGCGCGAAGGTGGCATCGACGGCACGATCATCGCTTTGGACCTTCTGCCGATGGAGCCGGTGGCCGACGTGCACTTCATCCAGGGCGATTTCCGCGAAGACGCGGTGCTGATCCAGCTCGAAGAATTGGTCGGTGCGCGCCAGGTAGACCTTGTAATTTCGGATATGGCGCCCAACCTGTCGGGCGTGGCGATCGCGGATGCGGCGCGGATCGAGCATTTATGCGATCTCGCGCTCGAATTCGCGCAAAATCACCTGAAGCCGGATGGTACCCTTTTAGTCAAATGCTTTCACGGCAGCGGATATAGTCAGATTGTCGAAAAGTTCAAACGCCAATTCAAGGTGGTGGCGGCCCGCAAGCCGAAGGCGTCGCGGGACAAATCGTCAGAAACATTTATTTTGGGTAAGCATCTGAAGCGTCCCGCATAGGGATGCCGCGAGCCGGTTCCATCCCTGCCAATAATGAACCCGATGCGTCCGGAGACGGGCGTCAAGTCGGCCCGCTACCCTATTTCCGTGGTAGTGAAACGTTATGGCAGGGGTCTGCGGACTGGATTAGAATGCTTTCGTGGTGCCGCAAGGCAAGTGTAGGCGCCCGTCTAAGTGAAGGAGTGGTGCTTTGAACAACAATATGTTTTCGAAAGCAGCAGTGTGGCTGGTAATCGCACTGGTGCTGTTTACGGTGTTCAAGCAGTTCGACAAGCCCCGTGTCCAGGAAGGCGTTTCCTATTCGCAGTTCATGGACGACGCGAAGAACGGCAAAGTCAAGAACGTCATCGTCCAGGGGCGGAACCTCACGGTCACTCCAGCAGACGGCCAGAAGTACCAGATCGTGTCGCCCGGCGACATCTGGATGGTCGGCGATCTGATGAAGTATGGCGTACAGGTGAGCGGCAAGGCTGACGACGAACCCAATGCACTGATGTCCGTGCTGTATTACCTCGGACCGACGATCCTGATCATCGGTTTCTGGTTTTACATGATGCGACAGATGCAGGGGGGCGGCAAAGGCGGGGCGTTCTCGTTTGGCAAGTCGCGCGCGCGGCTGATCGACGAGAACAACAACGCAATCAATTTCACCGACGTCGCCGGTTGCGACGAAGCCAAGGAAGAGGTGTCGGAACTCGTCGACTTCCTGCGCGATCCGCAGAAATTCCAGAAGCTCGGTGGTCGTATTCCGCGCGGCGTGCTGCTCGTTGGCCCGCCGGGAACCGGTAAGACCCTGCTCGCGCGCGCCATCGCCGGCGAGGCGAAGGTGCCGTTCTTCAGCATTTCAGGTTCAGATTTCGTGGAAATGTTCGTCGGCGTCGGCGCGGCTCGCGTGCGCGACATGTTCGAGCAGGCCAAGAAGCACGCGCCGTGTATCGTGTTCATCGACGAAATCGACGCGGTCGGCCGTCATCGAGGCGCCGGCATGGGCGGCGGCAACGACGAGCGCGAACAGACGCTGAACCAGATGCTCGTCGAAATGGACGGCTTCGAGGCGAACTCGGGCGTCATCGTGATCGCCGCGACGAACCGTTCAGATGTGCTCGACAAGGCGCTGTTGCGTCCGGGCCGTTTCGACCGTCAGGTGTACGTGGGTCTGCCCGATATTCGCGGCCGCGAGCACATCATGAAGGTGCACCTGCGCAAGGTGCCGATCTCGAACGACGTCGATGCGGCAGTGATCGCGCGCGGCACGCCGGGTTTCTCGGGCGCAGATCTCGCAAACCTCGTCAACGAAGCAGCACTGTTTGCGGCGCGCCGCGGCAAGCGCATCGTAGAAATGACGGACTTCGAGGACGCGAAGGACAAGATCTTCATGGGTCCAGAGCGCAAGTCGGCTGTGATCCGCGAAGAATCCAAGCGTGCTACCGCGTATCACGAATCGGGTCACGCGGTGATCGCGAAGCTGTTGCCGAAGGCCGATCCGGTGCACAAGGTCACGATCATTCCGCGCGGCCGTGCGCTGGGCGTCACATGGCAGTTGCCGGAGCATGACAACGAAACGTACTCGAAGGAATATCTGCTCGACCGCCTTGCCATCCTGTTCGGTGGCCGCGTCGCGGAAGAGCTGTTCCTGAACCTGATCAGCACCGGTGCGTCGGACGACTTCAACAAGGCGACGCAGACGGCTCGCGCAATGGTTGCCCGCTTCGGCATGACGGATGCGCTCGGACCGATGGTTTATGTCGATGACGAGAACGACGCTTCGCCGTTCGGCCGTGGCTTCACGCGGACCATTTCGGAAGCGACGCAGCAGAAGGTCGACGCGGAAATCCGTCATGTGCTGGACGAGCAGTACAATCTCGCACGGCGCCTGCTCGAAGAGAACCGCGACAAGGTCGAAGCGATGACCGCCGCACTGATGGAGTGGGAAACGATCGACGCCGATCAGATCAACGACATCATGGCAGGCCGTCCGCCGCGTTCGCCGAAGAGCTCGCCTCCGTCGGCAAGCGACGCCTCGTCGGGCGGCAGCCCGGGCACCGAAGTCAAGCCGGGCAGCGCAACCGCGCCGGCCTGATCGGCAGCCAGTAGAAAGTGCGGGCCGGTGTGCTACACACCGGCCCGTATTGCATTTATCCGTTCCAAGTGAAGCATTGCTACGTGTCGAAAGCCGATTCTTCTTCCGCACCCCTTCCAGAGCCGCTGCAGTGTGGCCGCTTCAAGCTGACGTTCGAACGCCCGTTGGTCATGGGCATCCTGAACGTCACTCCCGATTCCTTTTCCGATGGCGGCAAGTTCGCGACGCGCGGCGATGCGCTGCGCCAAGCCGAGCGCATGATGCTCGAGGGCGCGGACATCATCGATATCGGCGGGGAATCGACGCGTCCTGGCGCGCCGCCGGTGCCGCTCGACGAAGAGCTGGAGCGCGTGTTGCCGCTCGTCGAGCAACTGCGTGGCGCGAACGTGCCATTGTCGGTTGATACGTACAAGCCGGAAGTGATGCGTCATGCGTTGAACGCGGGCGCCGACCTGATCAACGACATCTGGGGCTTCCGCTTGCCTGGCGCGATCGACGCGGTGCGCGACAGCGACTGCGGCCTTTGTGTCATGCATATGCTGGGTGAGCCGCAGACCATGCAGCTGGGCGAGCCTCACTATGACGACGTCGTCGGCGAAGTGCGCCACTTCCTCGAGGAGCGTGTCGCGACGTTGCAGCAGGCGGGGATTGCGCGCGAGCGCATCAGCGTCGATCCGGGTTTCGGCTTCGGCAAGGTCGTCGTCGAGCATAACTACGCGCTGCTCGCGCATCTGCGCGACGCGGCCCCGCGCGCCGCTTCGCCGTATCCGATTCTTGCGGGCATGTCGCGCAAGTCGATGGTTGGCGCGATAACGGGGCGGCCGGCGCCGGAGCGCGTGGCCGGCAGCATCGCCGCGGCGGTGTGCGCGGCCGAACGGGGCGCCGCGATTCTGCGCGTACACGACGTCGCGCAAACAGTCGATGCATTGAAAGTATGGGCAACCCTGCGCGACGCGGACAAGCACAGCCGCGCGCACGGTTGAACCCGCAGCCACGGACAGGGAGAACAAAGATGGCACGTCGTTACTTCGGAACGGACGGCATTCGGGGCAAGGTCGGCGAAGGCCCGATCACGCCGGAATTCGTGTTGCGGCTCGGCTATGCGGCCGGCAAGGTGCTCGCGGGCGCCGATCAATGGGCGAAAACAGGCACCCGTCCGACCGTGCTGATCGGCAAAGACACGCGGGTGTCGGGCTACATGCTCGAAGCCGCGCTCGAATCGGGCTTCTCGGCGGCCGGCGTCGACGTGATGCTGGCCGGCCCGATGCCGACGCCCGGCATCGCCTATCTCACGCGCGCACTGCGGCTTGCCGCCGGTGTCGTGATCAGCGCATCGCACAACCCGTACTACGACAACGGCATCAAGTTCTTCTCGGCCGACGGCAACAAGCTGCCGGACGACGTCGAGGCGCAGATCGAGGAGCAGCTCGAGCTGCCGCTCGCGTGCGCGGCCTCCGAGCAACTGGGCAAAGCGCGCCGTCTCGATGACGCAGCTGGCCGCTACATCGAGTTCTGCAAGAGCACGTTCCCGGCCGCGTACGACCTGCGCGGCATGAAGCTCGTCGTCGATTGCGCGCATGGTGCCGCGTACGACGTCGCGCCGCACGTGTTCCATGAGCTCGGCGCGGAAGTGATCCCGATCGGCGTCTCGCCGAACGGCTTCAATATCAACGACGGCGTCGGCGCGACCGCGCCGGATGCGCTGGTTCGCGCGGTGCGCGCGAACCACGCGGACCTCGGTATCGCGCTCGATGGCGATGCTGACCGTCTGCAGGTCGTCGACGAGTCCGGCCGCCTTTTCAACGGCGACGAGCTGTTGTACGTGCTGGTCAAGGACCGTATCGCGACCGCCGGCCACGTGGAAGGAGCAGTCGGCACGCTGATGACCAACATGGCCGTGGAGGTCGCACTGCAGAATGCCGGCGTCAAGTTCGTGCGCGCCGCGGTCGGCGACCGCTATGTGCTCGAACAGCTTCGCGAGCACGGCTGGCAGCTCGGCGCCGAAGGTTCGGGCCACATTCTGTCACTCGATCGCCATTCGACCGGCGACGGCATCGTGTCCGCTCTGCTCGTGCTGGCGGCGATGCAGCGGAGCGGCAAATCGCTCGCGGATCTGCTCGACGGTGTCACCCTGTTCCCGCAGAAGCTGATCAACGTGCGCATGAAGCCCGGTGCAGACTGGAAGGGCAGCGAGACGATCCGCAGCGCGATCAAGGTGGCCGAAGGCGCGCTCGACGGCCGCGGTCGCGTACTGATCCGCGCGTCGGGCACCGAGCCGGTACTGCGCGTGATGGTGGAGGCGCAGAACTTCGCGGACGCGCTCGAGCATTCTGAAGCGATTGCCGAAGCCGTGCGGGTAGCGACGGCCTGATCGATTCCCGAGACGGCGGCGGGCGGTGGCGGCCGCTTGCCGCCTGTCTGAGCGTCGCAAGCAGAAGATTCAGCGGACTCCATAAACTGGGTGGGCGGGCTTTCACACCCGACGAGGCTCATTCCTCACCCCATCGAATCCCAACTCCGCAGTCGCCAAAAGGACGGCACACCCCGCACAAAACCGACCTCCGCCCGAAGCGCAAACGTTCGCGCCCCATCTTTTTCGTCTACCTTGAAAAATTCGATGCAACGGGCATCGGCACAGCGGCAATTCGGCGGCTTTGGCACCTTTCACCGGGTAATATTACTGTCACATCTGATTCATTATCAGTCACGTTTTTGTCATAAAGAGACCCTAAGCTTCGCGGTGTTCGAGTTTCACGCTCACACCACACGCTCACACCCACCTGGAGGTCTCATGAAATTGATGCAAACCGTGTTCGCTGGCGTCGCTGGCGCGCTCTTCGCAATCGCAGCGCAAGCCGCAGACATCACCGGCGCGGGCAGCACGTTCGCGGCACCGATTTACACGAAGTGGGCCGACGCTTATCAGAAGACCGGCGGCGGCAAGGTTAACTACCAAGGCATCGGTTCGTCAGGCGGCATCAAGCAGATCGAGGCGAAGACCGTCGATTTCGCAGGGTCGGACGCTCCGCTGAAGGACGACGAACTCGCGAAGGCAGGCCTGTTCCAGTTCCCGACGGTGGTCGGCGGCGTGGTGCCGGCAGTCAACGTGCCGGGCGTGAAGCCGGGCGAACTGGTGCTGTCGGGTGAAGTGCTCGGCGACATCTACCTGGGCAAGATCAAGAAGTGGAACGACCCGGCAATCGTCGCGCTGAACCCGAAGGTCAAGCTGCCGGATCTGGACATCGCCGTGGTGCGCCGCGCCGACGGTTCGGGCACCAGCTTCATCTGGACGAACTACCTGTCGAAGGTCAACCCGGAATGGAAGACGAAGGTCGGTGAAGGTGCGACGGTCAGCTGGCCGACCGGCACGGGTGGCAAGGGCAACGACGGCGTCGCGGCTTTCGTGCAGCGTCTGCCGGGCGCGATCGGTTACGTCGAATGGGCGTACGCCAAGCAGAACCACATGAACTATGTCGCGATGAAGAACGAATCCGGCGCGGTGGTTCAGCCGGAGACCGACACGTTCAAGGCAGCGGCTGCTGGCGCCGACTGGTCGAAGTCGTTCTACCAGATCCTGACGAACGAGCCGGGCAAGAACGCATGGCCGATCGTCGGCGCGACGTTCGTGCTGCTGCACACGACGCAGGACAAGGCACCGCAAGGCGCGGAAACGCTGAAGTTCTTCGACTGGGCGTTCAAGAACGGCGGCCAGGCTGCGAACGATCTGGACTACATCTCGCTGCCGCAGTCGGTCGTCTCGGAAATCCGCACGCAGTGGAAGCAGAAGGTCAAGGATTCGGCAGGCAAGACGCTCGCCGAGTAACAGGGTAAGCTGGCGCGGTCGATCTGGGCCGCGCCCTGTAGCACCCCGGCCGTCCTCGTGCGAGGACGGCCGGCGACTTTCACGCGGCATGCGCCGCATGTATCACCGACCGCCCGACATGTGTCGTCCGGCAACTGGAAACAGGTCCCTCAGGCTCTCATGTCCGATATCGATTTTGCGTCCGGCACGAGCCGGGCCACTCCGCCTGGCAGCGCGTCGCAGCAGAAAGCGCCTGGCCGCTCGGGCGATGTGATCTTCGGCGGCCTCGCACGCCTTTCCGCCATCGTCACGCTGCTGCTGCTCGGCGGCATCATCGTGTCGCTGATCATCGCCTCGATGCCGTCGATTCGCGAGTTTGGTCTCGCGTTCCTGTGGACGGCGGTGTGGGATCCACCCAGCAAACAATTTGGCGCGCTCGTGCCGATCTACGGCACCCTCGCGACGTCGATCATCGCTCTCCTTATCGCGGTGCCCGTCAGCTTCGGTATCGCGCTGTTTCTGACCGAACTGTCGCCCGCGTGGCTGCGCCGGCCGCTCGGCATCGCGATCGAGCTGCTCGCCGCGATTCCGTCGATCGTGTACGGCATGTGGGGTCTGCTCGTGTTCGCCCCGATCTTCGCGGTGTGGTTCCAGAAGCCGCTAGGCGCGGTGCTCGGCAGTATTCCTATCGTCGGCGCGCTGTTCGCCGGTCCGCCGATCGGGATCGGCATTCTGTGCGCGGGCGTGATCCTTGCGATCATGATCATCCCGTACATCGCAGCGGTGATGCGCGACGTGTTCGAAGTCACGCCGGTGCTGCTGAAGGAATCGGCGTACGGTATCGGCTGCACGACGTGGGAAGTGATGTGGAAGATCGTGCTGCCGTTCACGAAGAGCGGTGTGATCGGCGGCGTCATGCTCGGTCTCGGCCGCGCGCTGGGTGAGACGATGGCGGTCACGTTCGTGATCGGCAACACCAATCTGCTCGACAATATTTCGCTGTTTTCGCCGGGCAACAGCATCACGTCGGCGCTCGCCAACGAGTTCGCGGAAGCGGACCCGGGCCTGCATACGTCGGCGCTGATGGAACTCGGCCTGATCCTGTTCGTGATTACATTCATCGTGCTGGCGATTTCGAAAATCATGCTGCTGCGTCTCGAGAAAGGGGAGGGCGCGAAATGAGCGGGCCGTCCCTGAACATGCCAGGTCTGAAGGACGCCGCGACGCTCGAAAGGATGCGCGTGCGTCTGCAAGGACGCCGTCGCATGACCAACGCGCTTGCGCTGACGCTGTCGCTCGCGGCGATGGCGTTCGGCCTGCTGTGGCTCGTGTGGATTCTCTATACGACGCTGCGTCTTGGTATCGGCGGTCTGTCGGTCGACCTGTTCACGCAGTCGACGCCGCCGCCGAACACCGATGGCGGCGGTCTCGCCAACGCGATCGTCGGCAGCGTGATGCTGGTAGGGCTCGCAACGTTCGTCGGCACGCCGATCGGCATCATGGCGGGCGTCTATCTCGCCGAATACGGCCAGAAGGGCTGGCTCGCGAACCTCACGCGCTTCATCAACGACATCCTGCTGTCGGCGCCGTCGATCGTGATCGGTCTGTTCGTCTACGCGCTCGTCGTCGCGAAGATGGGCCACTTCAGCGGCTGGGCCGGCGTGCTCTCCCTCGCGTTGCTGCAGATTCCGATCGTGATCCGCACGACCGAAAACATGCTGAAACTCGTGCCGAGCGCGATGCGTGAAGCCGCGTTCGCGCTCGGCACGCCGAAGTGGAAGATGGTGCTGTCGATCACGCTGAAGGCGTCGATCGCGGGCATCGTCACCGGTGTGCTGCTCGGTGTCGCGCGGATTGCCGGCGAAACCGCGCCGCTCCTCTTCACCGCGTTGTCGAACCAGTTCTTCTCGGTCGATATGGGCCAGCCGGTCGCGAACCTGCCGGTCACGATCTACAAGTTTGCGATGAGCCCGTTCGCGCAGTGGCAATCGCTCGCGTGGGCCGGCGTCTTTCTGATCACGCTCGCGGTGCTGGGACTGAACATCCTCGCGCGCACGATCTTCACGAACAAGTAAGGGCGGAGTGAATCCGATGAACATGGCAGAAACCCAACTCAATCCGATCGGGCACGCAGCCGCGCCCGCGGGCTCCGACCCCGAAAGCAGCGCTCACGCACAAACGCCGTCGCGTCCGAAGATCGAGGTCAAGGACCTCAACTTCTTCTACGGCAAGTATCACGCGCTGAAGAACATCAATCTGGAGATTCCCGAAGGCAAGGTGACCGCGTTCATCGGCCCGTCCGGCTGCGGCAAGTCCACGCTGCTGCGTACCTTCAACAAGATGTACGCGCTCTATCCGGAGCAGCGCGCGGAAGGCGAGATCGTGATGGACGGCGAAAACCTGCTGACCACGCGCCAGGACATTTCGCTGCTGCGCGCGCGCATCGGCATGGTGTTCCAGAAGCCGACGCCGTTCCCGATGTCGATCTACGACAACATCGCTTTCGGCGTGAAGATGTTCGAGAAGTTGTCGCGCTCGGAAATGGACGACCGCGTCGAATGGGCGCTTACCAAGGCGGCGCTGTGGAACGAGGTGAAGGACAAGCTCGGCCAGAGTGGCTACGGTTTGTCGGGCGGCCAGCAGCAGCGTCTGTGCATCGCGCGCGGCATTGCGATTCGCCCCGAAGTGCTGCTGCTCGACGAGCCGTGCTCGGCGCTCGACCCGATCTCGACGGGCCGCATCGAAGAGCTGATCGCTGAACTCAAGAGCGACTACACGGTGGTGATCGTCACGCACAACATGCAGCAGGCGGCCCGCTGTTCGGACTACACTGCCTATATGTACCTCGGTGAACTGATCGAATTCGGCGATACCGAAAAGATCTTCATCAAGCCGGTCCGCAAGGAAACCGAGGACTACATCACTGGCCGCTTCGGCTGATCCGCCGGGCAATACAACGGAGTACGACATGTCCGATAAACATCTGTCCAGCCAGTTCGACGCCGACCTGAACCTCGTTTCGTCGAAGGTGCTCGAAATGGGCGGTCTCGTCGAATCGCAGATCGTCAACGCGATGCAGGCGCTCAACGAATTCGACCTCGACATCGCCGAGCAGGTAATCGTCGCCGAAGACCGTCTGAACAAGATGGAAGTCGAGATCGACGAAGAGTGCAGCAACATCATCGCGCGCCGTCAGCCGGCCGCTCGCGATCTGCGCCTGCTGATCGCGATCTCGAAGACCATCACGAACCTCGAGCGCGCCGGCGACGAAGCCGAAAAGATCGCGAAGCGTACCAAGCGTCTGATGGAAGACGGCGCGTCGCGCACCATCAACATCGCCGAGATCAAGCTGTCCGGCGAAATGGCCGTGTCGATCCTGCGCCGTGCGCTGGACGCGTTCGCGCGTCTGGACACGGTCGCCGCCGCGCAGATCGTACGCGACGACAAGGCGATCGACGAGGAATTCCGCGCGTTCGTGCGCAAGCTGATTTCGTATATGACCGAAGATCCGCGTTCGATTTCGGTGGGCCTCGACTTCCTGTTCATCGCCAAGGCGATCGAGCGGATCGGCGACCACGCGAAGAACATCGCGGAATTCATCATCTACATCGTCAAGGGTACCGACGTGCGGCACCAATCGCGCGACGCGCTCGAACGCGAAGCGCTCAGCTAATCCAGAGATAAGGAACAGAGGTGCCGATGCCCAGCAGCATTCTCGTCATTGAAGATGAGCCCGCCATTTCCGAACTGATTTCGGTCAATCTTCAACACGCCGGGCACTGCCCGATTCGCGCCTACAACGCGGAGCAGGCGCACAACCTGATCAGCGACGTGCTGCCCGATCTCGTGCTGCTCGACTGGATGTTGCCGGGCAAATCGGGTATTTCGTTCGCGCGCGATCTGCGCAACAACGAGCGCACGAAGCATATCCCGATCATCATGCTGACCGCGCGAGGCGACGAGCAGGACAAGGTGCTCGGCCTCGAGATCGGCGCCGACGACTACGTGACGAAGCCGTTCTCGCCGAAGGAGCTGATGGCGCGCATCAAGGCGGTGCTGCGCCGCCGCGCGCCGCAGCTGACCGAAGACGTGGTCGCGATCAACGGCCTGAAGCTCGATCCGGCCACGCACCGCGTCGCCGCGCATGCGGAAGGCAGCGAGATCAAGCTCGATCTCGGCCCGACCGAATTCCGTCTGCTGCACTTCTTCATGACTCACCCGGAGCGCGTGCACAGCCGCACGCAACTGCTCGATCAGGTGTGGGGCGATCACGTGTTCGTCGAAGAGCGGACCGTTGACGTGCACATCAAGCGTCTGCGCGCGGCGCTCAAGCCGGCAGGGTGCGATGCTATGATTGAAACGGTACGCGGCAGCGGTTACCGGCTGGCGAAGAGCGCCTGATAGCCATCGGCGGCGCGCTGCATTGCATGGCGCTGTGCCGCCGTACCTCCCTCCTGCGCTGTATTTTCTCTTCGATCGCTAGACCATGAACATCATCTGGGCGCGCTCCATCGTGTCGGTCGTGCTGCTTGCTGTTCTGTGCGCGGTGGTCGGCGCACTGGTGAACGTCAAGGCAGGGCTCGCTCTCGCCATCGTCCTGCTGCTCGGACAGAGCGTCTTCAGTACCTTCCACAAGCAGCGTCTGTGGCGTCTGCTCGACGCGCCGGTGTATGGCGAAGTGCCGAGCGCCCCCGGCATCTGGGGCGAAATCTACTATCGTCTGCACAAGCTCGCGAAGCGCTGGCACGCCCAGGTGCGCCAGGTCGAGCAGCAGCATTCGCGTTTCATCCAGGCGATCCAGGCGTCGCCTAACGGTGTCGCGATGCTCGACGATCATGATCAGATCGAGTGGTGCAATGCGATTTCCGAAAGCCACTTTGGGCTCGATGCGAAGCGCGATCTGCGTCAGCACATTACGCATCTGGTGCGTCATCCGGATTTCGTGCGCTATCTGAATTCGCATCGGTACGAGGAAATGCTGATCATGCGCGGCATGGGCGACAAGCGCCAGAACGTGCTGTCGGTGCAGGTGTTTCCTTACGGCGACAATCGCAAGCTCGTGCTGTCGCAGGACATCACCGAACTCGAGCGCACCGATGCGATGCGGCGTGACTTCGTCGCCAACGTGTCGCACGAATTGAAAACACCGCTCACCGTGTTGTCCGGCTTTCTCGAGACGATGCGCGAGCTGCCGTTGGGCGAAGCCGAGCGCGCGCGTTATCTCGAGCTGATGGAGCAGCAGGCGTCGCGCATGCGTCATATCGTCAGCGATCTGCTCGTGCTAGCGAGGCTCGAAGGCGACAACAAGCCGCCGAGCGATCAGATGATCGACATGCGCGCGGTGTTGCGGCATCTGCGCGACGACGCGCAGAGCCTGTCCAGCGATCATCACAAGATCGTCTTCGATGCCGACGAAGCGCTGACCGTCACCGGCGTCGAAACCGAGATTTTCAGCGCATTCGGCAATCTGGTGACGAACGCGATCCGCTACACGCCGGACGGCGGCTCGATCAAGGTTAACTGGCGTGCGCAGGGTGGCCATGCGGTGTTCTCGGTCACCGATAGCGGCCTCGGCATTCCGGCCGCCGATATCCCGCGGCTCACCGAGCGCTTCTATCGCGTCGATCGCAGCCGTTCGCGCGATACGGGCGGCACCGGGCTCGGTCTCGCGATCGTCAAGCACGTACTGCAACGGCACGATGCGCAACTCGACGTAAAGAGCGAAGAAGGGCGCGGCAGCACGTTCACGGTGCGCTTTCCGGTGTATCGGACGGCGCACGTTCAAACCGCACAGGTTTGAACGCGGCAGTCGACTGAAACGCGGGCGACTACGAACAGAACTTGCCGAGCAGACTCATCTGCGCATTGCGCGACGCCTTGCCCGGCCGGCGCCGGCGATAGTGACCGTCGCTCTGCATCAGCCAGGCCGACTGGTTGTCGCCGAGAAACGCCGACAGCCCTTCCGCGATCACGCGCCGCTTCAGCCGCCGGTTGTTGACCGGGAATGCGACTTCGACGCGCCGGAACAGATTGCGATCCATCCAGTCGGCGCTTGACAGATAAACCTGTTCCTTGCCGCCGTCGTAGAAGTAGTAGATGCGATGGTGTTCGAGAAAGCGCCCGACGATCGAGCGCACCGTGATGTTCTCGGAGAGCCCTTGCACGCCCGGCTGCAGCGAGCACACGCCGCGCACGATCAGATCGATCTTCACGCCGGCCTGCGATGCTTCGTACAGCTCGGCGATCACCGTCGGCTCGAGCAGCGCGTTCATCTTCGCGACGATGCGCGCCTTTTTGCCCGCGCGCGCATGCTCGGCTTCCTGGCGGATCGCGTCGACGAGCTTAGGATGCAGCGTGAACGGCGACTGCCACAGCTCGTGCAGCTTCAACTCGCCGCCGATGCCGGTGAGCTGCTGGAACACATGGTGCACGTCCTCGCAGATCTTCTGATCGGCGGTCATCAGACCGAAATCGGTATAGAGGCGCGCGGTGCGCGGGTGATAGTTGCCCGTGCCGAGGTGTACGTAGCGCTTCAGGATCGCCTTGCCGCCCGCCGACACGCGTCGCACGATCAGCATCATCTTCGCGTGACACTTGTGGCCGACTACGCCGTAGACCACGTGCGCGCCGACCGCTTCGAGCTGCGAGGCCCAGTTGATGTTGGTTTCCTCGTCGAAGCGCGCGAGCAGCTCGACGACCACCGTGACTTCCTTGCCGTTGCGCGCGGCCTGCATCAGCGCATCCATCAGCGGCGAGTCGGTGCCGGTCCGATAGATGGTCTGCTTGATCGCGACCACGTTCGGGTCCTTGGCCGCCTGCAACAGCAGCTCGAGCACCGGCTGGAAGCTCTCGTACGGATGATGCAGCAGCACGTCGCCCTGGTCGATCACGTCGAACATGCTCGCGCTGTTGGCGATCTGCCTCGGCGTTGACGGAATGTGCGGCACGAACTTCAGATCCGGCCGGTCGACCATCTCGGGCAGCTGCATCAGCCGCACCAGATTGACGGGGCCGTTCACGTAGTAGCAGTCCTTGTTCGACAGACCGCTTTCGTCGAGCAGGCGCCGCACCACATGCGTGGGCGTTTCCGCCGACACTTCGAGCCGCACCGCATTGCCCAGATGCCGCGCCGGCAGTTCGCCCTGCAACGCGACGCGCAGATTGGTGATTTCGTCTTCGTCGACGAACAGCTCGCTATTGCGCGTGATGCGAAACTGATTGCAGCTGCGCACGACGAGATTCGGAAACAGCTCGCCGACAAAGTGTTGGAGCAGCGAGCTCAGTAGCACGAAGCCATGCGGATAACCCGACAGCTCCTGCGGCATGCGCACGAGTCGCGGCAGCGCGCGCGGCGCCTGCACGATGCCCATCATCGCCTGACGACCGAACGCGTCCTTGCCCTCGAGCTCGACGACGAAGTTCAGGCTCTTGTTCAGCACGCGCGGAAACGGATGCGCGGGGTCGAGACCGATCGGCGTGAGCACCGGCAGCAGTTCGTTGAAGAAGTAGTTGCGCGCCCATTCGGTCTGCGCGTCGCTCCAGGCTTCGTTGCCGTGGAAATAGATGCCTTCCTGTTCGAGCGCGGTGAGCACCGTGTCGTGCAGCATCGTGTACTGGCGATGCACGAGCTTCTGCGCGCGTTCGACCACGAGGTCGTACATGTGAAGCAGCGACATGCCGTCGGGCGACAATGCGCCGGGGTTGTCGCCCATCTGTTCCTGAAGCCCGGCCATGCGGACTTCGAAGAATTCGTCGAGATTGCTACTGGTGATGCAGATAAAGCGGAGACGTTCGAGCAGGGGGACGGCGGGATCGGCGGCTTGCGCCAACACACGCTCGTTGAAACCCAGAATGCCCAGCTCGCGATTCAATAAGGGATAGCGGACGGACATCGGCGGCGAGATTGAAATGTCTGAAATGGAGACAGAAAGACGCTCGGAAATTCTCACGGTTTGGTGACGTCCTGATGACATCGGTGATGTTCTTAAGATTTTATGCCGCAATCGTCGTCTGTCGTCAATATGACGCGCTACCTATGCGACGATACCGAACTCCCTGCGCCGCGAGGTGACACCGTGAAGGCTGCTACGCTTAGAATGGCGTCTTTGAACAGTGCGGCCGGCCGCGACGCGCATCGTGCGCCGAAGGCGCCGGGCAGGCGCGTGGCGCTGCCGGAGTCCGCCGCCACGCCCTCGGCCGCATCCGCCGCGCTCGCGCGCATGGAGTACGCTTACCCGATGGTCAATATTCCTCATCTCCTCGCCGCCGTCGATCTCGGTTCGAACAGCTTCCGGCTAATCGTGGGCCGGGTCGAGGAAACCGACGCGGGCAGCCAGATCTATCAGGTGGACGCCTTGCGCGAGCCGGTGCGGCTCGCGGCCGGGCTATCGAGCGACAAGATGCTCGATCGCGCGTCGCAGGTGCGTGGCTGGGATGCGCTGAAGCGCTTCGGCGAGCGGTTGCGCGATTTTCATCCGGACCACGTGCGCGCGGTCGCGACCAATACGCTGCGCATCGCGAAGAATGCGGGCGAATTTCTCGGCGAAGCGCAGGCCGCGCTCGGTTTTCCGATCGAAGTGATCGCCGGTCGCGAGGAAGCGCGCCTGATTTATGCGGGCGCCGCGCACTCGGTGCCGGCGAGCGCGGGCAAGCGGCTCGTCGTCGATATCGGCGGTGGCTCGACGGAATTCATCATCGGCTCGCACTACACGCCGATCATGATGGAGAGCTTGTATATCGGCTGCGTGAGCCATAGCCGCGCGTTTTTCCCGGCCGGCAACGTCGACGAGTACACGATGCGCCAGGCCGAGCTCGCCGCGCGCCGCGAAATCCAGATCATTTCCGCCGAATACAAGAAGACCGGCTGGGAGCAGGCGATCGGCTCGTCGGGCACCGCGCGCGCGCTCGCCGAACTGGTCGAGGCGAACAATTTCAACGATGCGGGCGTCACGCACGGCATTTCGCGCGGCGGCCTCGAGCGGCTCAAGCGCGCGCTGATCAAGGCCGAAAACGTCAACCGGCTGAAACTGATTGCGCTGAAGAGCGACCGCGTGCCGGTGCTCGCGGGCGGGCTGTCGATCATGATCGCGGTGTTCGACGAACTGGGCGTCGACTATGTCGACACCACCGACGGCGCGCTGCGCCTCGGCGTCATGTACGACCTGCTCGGCCGTTCGCAGCACGAGGACATGCGTACGGTGACGGTCGAGGGCTTCATGCGCCGCTATGGCGTCGATCGCCCGCAGGCGGGGCGCATCGGCGATCTGTCGACGAGCTTCTACGACCAGTTCGTCGAACCGGACGAGGAACGCCGCACGGAAAACCGCATGTTCATCGGCTGGGCGGCGTCGCTACACGAAATCGGGCTGTCGATCTCGCATAGCGCGTATCACAAACACTCGGCTTATATCGCAAGCAATGCCGACATGCCGGGCTTTTCGCGTACCGACCAGGCGCGCCTCGCCGCGCTCGTGCTCGGCCACGCGGGCAAGCTCGGCAAGCTGTCGCAGACGCGCGACGTGGAATGGCCGCTGCTGTTCTGTCTGCGGCTCGCGGCGTTGCTGTGCCGTCGACGCGCGGACGTCGGCCTGCCGGGCATCACGGTTGCTCAGGCGAACGGCGGCTACGAGGTGCGTTTGCCGAACGCGTGGGTCGCCAACAATCCGTTGACGGATTACAGCCTGATCCAGGAGGCGGCGGAGTGGGAGAAAGTCGGGATTCCGTACCGTGTCGTTTATACGGACGATTGACGCGATGCGATTCGACGCACGCGTCGATTCGCGGCGTGTGCATGAACAAAAAAAGCCCTGCAAATGCAGGGCTTTTTCGTATCTCGGTGCAGCTTATCGCGGCAACGCGTCGCCGAGGAAGTGCCGCGCATAGCGCGCGTTGATATCGGACAGACGGAACAGCGTCAGGAAATCCGCGGTATTGAAGTCGGGGTCCCACGCCGGTGCGCCGCAAATCTTCGCGCCGAGACGCAAGTAGCCCTTCACGAGCGGCGGCGGCGCGACGGCGGCACCCGTCTGCAGTTCGTCGACCGGCAGCGGCGTATGCGGGAACGCGCGGTATTCGGGCGCGGTAAGCGCGTTGTCGCGCAGCGAGCAATACAGGTTCGCCGCATAGTGGCCGCCGTCGGCCATCGCGACGCTCGCGCAGCCGAGCATCGTTTCGTAGCCGTTGTGCTTCATGTACGCGGCGAGCCCAGCCCACAGCGACATGATCACCGAGCCGCTGCGATAGTCGGGATGCACGCACGAGCGGCCGACCTCGACCATCTTCGCGCGCAGATGAGTGAGACGCGACACGTCGAACTCGCTTTCCGCATATAGACGGCCGATGCGCGCGGCCTGATGCGGCGGCAGAGCGCGATACGTGCCGACTACTTTCAACGTGTCGAGATCGCGTACCAGCAAATGGTCGCAGTACGAATCGAAGGCATCGACGTCGAGGCCCGCGGGGCCGCTGAGGCGTGCGCCCATTTCGTCGGCGAAGACGCGATAGCGTAGACGCTGCGCTTCACGCAGCTCTTCGTCGGTACGCGCCCACGACACTTGCAGGCGATGCTGCGCGGTGACCGTTTCCTCGGCACGCGGCAGACGGCGCGGTTCGAAAAGCGAGGCGAAGGGCAGGGTGGGCGTCGGCAGTTCTCGCATTGGCTGTCCTGGTCGAAAAGAGTGAGGATTTCTTTTTTCGCCAATGTAGTAACGCGCGGTGACGCTCGCATGGCAAAGCCGTGACGATTGGATGACTGCCCGTAAGCCCTCGCGTGGGTGCCTGTAATGTCGGAGGCGTCGCGCGACACGCGCGCTCAGATCAGATCGGGGCTGATGGCGGCGCGCAACACCGCCTCATCTTCGCCGTTGCGCTCGCGGCTCTCGATCCACCAGATGCCGGCTTTTTTCAGTGGCCAGCTCGCGCGGCTGTCGCCGAGCAGTTGCGCGGCGACGTGGCCGAGCGTCGGTTGATGGCCGACGATCACCACGGTTTGCGCGATGCCGCCGGGCCAGCCGGCCGCTTCCAGGACGTCGTTCGCGCTCGCGTTCGGCGCGAGTTCGCGCACGACGCGGTACTGGTCGCTCAACGTCTCGGCGGTCTGGATGGTGCGCACGGCGGGGCTCGCGAGTATGACCGCGTCGTCGGGCAAACGGGCGCGCAGCCATTTCGCGGCGTTCTGCGCCTGCTTGCGGCCGCGCGTGGTGAGTGCGCGGGAGAGATCGCTCGCGGCGACATCTTCTGCTTCGGCGTGACGCCAGAGGATCAGGTCCATGGGAGTCTCCTTTTTGAGCGGCTTGGGATGGCGTTGCGGCGGGCTTACGCGTCTTCGCAGCGAGGTACCTGCGCAAGCACTGTCGCATGCGCGAGTGATGATTTGCAAGGCGAGTGCCTGACGGGGCGGCTGTCGGCGTCCACGTGAACGCGAGCCCAAAAAGCAAAAACCCGCGAAGCCGGAGGCTTCGCGGGTTTCGACCTGCTTTTCGTGGTCGGAGCGATAGGATTCGAACCTACGACCCTCTGATCCCAAATCAGATGCGCTACCAGGCTGCGCTACGCTCCGACGAATCCGAGAGTATAGGGGGTGCGTGCAGGAGCGTCAATCCCTTGGCGGCAACAACCGTACGGGCAACGACGTTCGCCGTAGCGGGCTCGCGCCGGCCTCGCGGTGGGCTATATACGCCCCATCAACAGCAGAATGATCACGATGATCAGCACGACGCCGACGAGTCCAGTCGGCCGATAGCCCCAGCCGCTGCTATACGGCCAGCTTGGCAACGCGCCGATCAGCAGCAGGATGAGCACGATTAGCAGGATGGTTCCGACGGTCATGGCGTTCTCCTTTTTGCGGGGGCCGCGAAATCGCTGGCCGCATCGTCACGCTGGTGTGGCGCACGCGCCGCGACAATCGACGCGCGTGTCGCGCGTCTGTTGCTGGATCGGAATCAGCAAGGCATGTGCCCAGCACCCGTTAAGCTCGATGCAGTGAGGCCTTGGACGAAGGCGCAGAAGGAGAGAGCGACGCAGGAAGCGTCGTCGTTCGATGTATGTATGCCCAAAGAACCGGAAAGGCGTCGCGCACGTCCAGCGGACCTCGATGCGCGCAGGCGCCGCAAAGCCGGTCAACGCGTCATCGCGCGGACGCGCGACTGAGGCACCGTGACATGCCGGTGCCGCGGCCAGAGGCCATTCGGTCCGAGTCGAAGATCACCTGCATCAATGCCTTGGACGCCTCCAATGCGGCATATGTAGATGCTGATGCGTCCAGTGATGCAGCATGCCCTCGCCATCGTGTTCACGCCGGTATGCCCGCGATTCGAAAATCGACAACGCCACCAGCACGATCAGACCTATTGCGAGCCCGATCAGGCCCGCGATCGATTCACCGTCCATGGCAGTCTCCCGGTAGGTTCAGCCATGAACCCATAGTAGCGCAGCTCTGGCGAAATCTCACGAAATGGAACGGGCGGAACGCGCTTTGCGGTTAGACTCTCGGCGCGCCGGCGGACGTCCGCCATCGCTTTGTCCGGAGACGATTGCAAAATGACCCGCGTTCTGACTCTTGCCTTGCTGTTTTGCGCCGGCGTCGCCGGCTGTGCGGACAATCCGTCCGCGCATCGCGGCAGCCCGCCACATGATCCCGCCGACTACCACGGCGTGCCCACCGATGATCGGCCGCCCGCGATGGTGCCCGCCCCCGTCGCACAGTGAGCGCTCGTTCAGCGAAGAGAAAAGAGTGCAGCCCGTGATGAAGCTGTGCAACGAGAAAGCGCCTGCAGCGCGAAACCGTCGTTGAAGTGAAAACGACCGGGAAAGGATGGGGAAAGCGAAGCACCGGCGCGGGCACGCCGGCACTTCTGACCCGTGCCGACTGTTCGCGCGGAGAGCACGGGCTGAGAGCATTCTAGGACGCGCTCGTTATGCGATATGTATGCGCTTGTTTCAAGCCGTAACGGTCTGTCGTCCGCCGGATAGCCAATGACGCCCAACGCACCGCGCTACGCGGCCGCAATCCCCCGCGACACGCCCGGCAGGTAACGCGCGAGCGTTGCGCCACGCGTGGCCATGAAGATCAGCAGCGCGATCCACAGCCCGTGATTGCCGTGCCACGCTAGCAATGCCGACGCCGCCGCCACGAACACCGCAAGCGACACCACCATCGACATCATCAGCTCGCGCGTTCGCGTCGCGCCGATGAACACGCCGTCGAGCAGGAAGCCCCACACCGAAATTACCGGCGACAGCGCCGCCCACGGCAGATAGGTTTCGGCCGCGGCACGCACAGCGGCCTGATTGGTCAGCCGCTCGATGATCCACGCACCCGCGCCCCAGTACACACACGAGAAGCCGATCGCGCCGAGCGCCGACCACAGCGCGGTGACCTTGAGCGCCTGCGCGAACGCGTGACGATCGCGCGCACCGATCGCCGCGCCGACCAGCGCCTCGGCCGCGTGCGCGAAGCCGTCGAGGCCGTACGCCATGAAGGTCTGGAAATTGAGTAGCAATGCGTTCGCGGCGAGCGTCGCGTCGCCTTGCCGCGCGCCGAGATGCGCGAACCAGCCGAACGACGACAGCAGGCACAGCGTGCGCACGAAAATGTCGCGATTGAGCACGACGAGCCGCTTCAGCGCGGCGGCGTCGAACAAGGCGGCGCGATTCAGCGCGGGTAGGCCGCGCGGCCTGCCGTGCCATAGCAGGGCGAGCCCGAGCACGAAGCCGAGCGCGTCGGCGGTCGCGGTAGCCGCGCCGATGCCGGCCACACCCCAATGAAACGCGTACACGTACAGCAGCACCGCGACGATGTTCACGCTGTTGATGAAGACCTGCGACAGCAACGCGAGCCGCACCCGCTGCGTGCCGAGCAGCCAGCCGAGCACCACGTAGTTGCCGAGCGCGAGCGGTGCGGCCCAGATGCGCGCGTGGCAATAAATCTGCGCGTGCCGCTGCACGGCGTCGCTGCCGCCGATCGCCCGCAGCGCATAGTCGATCAGCGGTTGCTGCACGAGCAGCACCAGCGCGCCGATCGCGGCCGCCATCAGCAGTGCGCGCACGACGGTATTGCGCAACTCGTCGCTGCGGCCCGCGCCGTGCGCCTGCGCGACGAGGCCGGTCGTGCCCATGCGCAGGAAGCCGAAGCCCCAGAACACGAAGTTGAAGAACAGCCCGCCGAGCGCGACGCCGCCGAGGTACGAGGCACTGTCCAGATGACCAGCGACGGCGGTGTCGACCGCGCCGAGGATCGGTTGCGTCAGATTCGCGAGGACGATCGGGAATGCGAGCGCGAGCACCCGGCGATGCCAGCGCACCGGCAGCGCGGGCGCGCTGGCTGGGTGTGCGGCGGTTTCGGATGGCGCGGCGGGGGGCGTACCGGGATCGGGCATAACGGCATCGGGCATACCGGCATCGGGCGTCCTCGCGTCGTTCAAGAGCGCTCCTGCACACACACCCAAGGCGAGACGACGACCGCCCAAAGCTCGGGGTCGCGCGCGGCGAAATCGGCGGCCGTCTCCGGCTGCACGCGCTCGACGAGGCCGGAGGACAACCATTGGGCGACCTGGGTGGTGTCGTCGTTGGCGATTGCTTCGGCGACGCTCACGAGATCGAGGTCGCGCGCGACGTGCAGCAGTATGCCGCCCGCCAAGAAACGTTGGAGTTCGCTCCAGCCGATCTTGGCGGTTTCGCCGAGCAGCTTCGCGTAAAGGGGGCTTTGGGAGGCGTCGCTGGAAGTCATCGTGCGCAGGGTCGGACGGGGCCGTCACTATAAACTATTGGCAAGGACCGGCGGGCTGCGTGGCGGCCTTGCGCAACGCGCCGGGCGGTCTTTTATGCAGCGCGGACTGAATCGGATTCTGAACCTGGATGACGGCGGATTCAACGACGGCGGCGCACGAGGCGTGCCGCCCATCAGCACCGGCCATTAATCGTCCGAATGTTCAAAGCGGAAACGAGTTTGAATGCGGTTTCAATATTGTCGGCGGAATTGTCAATGTTAAAGATTTCACTATTCGCGAATTATTGTGAAGAAGTATTGACGCTTATTCGGAAGAGTTGCCGCGACCAATCGATGCGTTACGTGCGTTTCCGCACCAAGTTAATATTCGCAACCCGGAGCTGCGTTATTGCCGAATGAGTTAGTGTTATTCGGCCAGACGTCTTTCCTCTGCTGTTTTGGCGGGACTTTCCGCTGATAGCCTAGGAACATTGGCCGATGCGATACTCCGACATTCCTGTTCGAATGATCTGGCGTGTGGAGTATCCCAGCTGCGGCGCATTAAGCCGGTCTGATTCCGACATTTCCGATTCACGGATTGCGGAATCCGTACGCCGTGTAACACTGTCCGCAAAATTAATGCATTGCGCTTGTAAATGCAGATTGTTAGATTTCGTTCTGGCGCATGGTGAACCGGTCCTTTGCCGATATGCGCCGAACCCCCGTTAGCCCGGCCTCGTGCCGGGCTTTTTTTTGAATGGATTTACGCAGATGTTTAACCGTGCCTCAGCGATCTTCACCGCGAATTCACAATATGCGGCCGATGATAGCGGATTATTTATCGGCGCGAGACTCATGACCGGGGTGATCATTTTTGTCGGCGTGTGGCTAATCGCGCTCGCGTTGCTGGTGCGCTTCGCCGCGCGCATCGATCCGCGCTCCGGGCGCCGGCGAGGCCGCTAAGCGGTGGCGCTCGGCGGCCGCGCGTGCCGCACGGCGCGCTGCCTTTACTGCTTGCAGCGGACGACCATCGAACGGTTTTTCACATTCGCGCCGAAAATCCCACCGATCGTGCCGCCCGACGTCGCGCCGTTGTCGACGTCTTTCGAAACCACGTCGTACCCGTAGTTGCCGCAGGTTTCGCCCGCGCGCTTATAGCACTCGGCCCAGCTCGTGCTGGCGTCGCTGCCGCTGCAGTTGATCGCGAAGCCGGTGTCGCCGCTTGGCAGATAGGTCATCGTGGTCGTGGTCGAGCAGCCGCCGAGGCCGCCAAGCGTCAGGAGGCCAAGACTGATCGTTGCCGCCGTCGCGACGCGCGCCAATGGGCTTTTCATTTCAGATTCCTTGCAAATAGCGGAAGGGCGTGGCGCGCAGCCACGCCGCTTCGAAT
Organism: Paraburkholderia lebeckiae; assembly: GCF_050436225.1. Taxonomy (NCBI): domain Bacteria; kingdom Pseudomonadati; phylum Pseudomonadota; class Betaproteobacteria; order Burkholderiales; family Burkholderiaceae; genus Paraburkholderia; species Paraburkholderia lebeckiae. The sequence goes on from NZ_JBNDLU010000002.1 coordinate 735,951, forward strand.
TGAGCGTTTATAGCACGGCGGGTTCCCGCGCCCGCCGCCTAGCGCGGCGGCAGTTCTTTCGACGGATCGATCGAGCGGCCCTGGTAGCGCAGTTCGAAATGCAGCATCACGCGATCGGTATCGGTGTCGCCCATTTCGGCGATTTTCTGGCCGCGCTTGACCGATTCGCCTTCCTTCACCAACAGCGCGCGGTTATGCGCGTAAGCGGTCAGATAGTCGGCGTTGTGCTTGAGGATCAGCAGATTGCCGTAGCCGCGCAGACCGTTGCCCGCATAGACGACGGTGCCAGGCGCCGCCGCGACGATGGGCGTGCCGGCCGGCGCGGAAATATCGATACCCTTCGAGTTGCCGCCGTCGAAACGGCGGAACACCGTGCCGTCGGCCGGCCATACCAGCGAGATCGGCGCGGGTGCGGTCGCCGGCGTAGTGTCCGCGGGCGCAGGACGCGGCGTGGCCGCCGCGCTCGCGCTGCCACTGCTGCTACCGCCACCGCCGCTGCGGATCGCGCCGCTCGTCGACGCCGCGCCGGCTGGTGGCGCGACGCGCAGGACCTGCCCGACCTCGATGCTGTCGGGATTGGTCAGGTTGTTCCAGCGTGCGATGTTCTGCACCGATTGCCGGTTGCCGCGCGCGATTTTCGACAGCGTGTCGCCCCGTTCGACCCGGTAGTAGCCCGGCCCCACCGGCGCCGACCCGCACGCGGCGAGCAGCGCGAGCAATGCCGCGCAGCCGAGTCGTTTGATTCTTGTCGTTTCCAGCATTGGACCTCGCAAAGCACTGCCGCGCTGATCCCGATCACGCGGCACAGACAGACAAAGCGTTCGATTCTAACGGTTTTGTGTTGCGCCCCCCGGCGAGGGGGGCGAGGTGGCAGGCGGGCGCTTCGAGCGGCTCGCCGCCGGCGTCGGCGTATCAGCTGGTCTTCTCGACGGTAATGCGCAGTGCCGCCGTTTCGGTTTGTCCCGGCTCGAGCCAGCGCAAACCTCGGCCGTTGTGGATCGCATCGGGCAAGCCGAGCCACGGCTCCACGCAGTAAAAGTCCGACTGCGGCGTTTCAGTCCATGTCGTCACCGAGTACCAGGGCACCGAGCCGGGCCGCTGCAGATCGATCGTGATCACGCGATCGATGCCCGGCGCCTCGACCCTCACCGGTCGATCGGGCGTGCCGGTCAGGCAATGGAAGCGGTCGTAGATGCGGTCTTCGTCGAGCGTGTAGCTCGCTTCGCCCGGCTCGGCGGGGCTGATCGAGCCGTCGTCGAGCTGACGGCACCGCTCGGTGCGCGGCAGTTCGATCGTCGTCTGCGCGCGCTGCGTATGCGGCAGCGCGAAGTAGAAGTGATGGCCGGCGTAGTAAGGCAGGGGCGTGTCGCCGGTATTGGTGGTGGTCAGCGTCACGTCGAGCGTGCGCGGATCGATGAGCTCGTAGACGGCCTCGAAGCGGAAGCCGAACGGATAGGAGCCGCAGGTCGCTTCACTGTCGGTCAGTACCATCCGCAGGCCGGCGCCATGCACGTCGGCGTGAGGCTCGAACGGCAGGTCGCGCGCGAAGCCGTGCATCGGCAGCTCGCGCACGGTGCCCTGCGCGTCACGCCAATAGCCGATCTTGCCGTCGACGCGATGACGGCCGAGAAATGGAAACAGCAGCGGATTGCCGCCGCGAATCCGCGCGGGCACGCTCCAGTCGGCGTGCTCGGGCCAGTGAATCACCTCTTCGCCGTCGATCGTCCACGACAGCAGACGGCCGCCGGCTTGCGGCGAAAAACGGAGCACCGAGGCGTCCTGGGCGATCTCGAGAATGTCCTGTTCCGGGGAGAGGGGCATGGTCAATAGGTAGCCAGATAGAGGTTGAGGGTCGCACAAGGCGGCCGCGTGCGTCGGCCGTTGCAACCGCATCGAAGCGGCGTTTTGCGCCATTCGCTGCGACTGCGTCTTGCGCGGCGAAACCGCGATTTTGCGCTGCTTTGCGCTACGGGGAAACCCTTCCCGGGAAATTGCGGGTGTCGGAAAAGAGCGAATCCTATTGATAATCCGCCTCAGCGTCCGGTCCATCCGACTCCCGGGCGAATCGGCTCAGGAGGCATCATGGATCTCGCAACGGCAATGGCGGTGGCCTTATTCGGTATATTCACTGCCAGCACGTACTACTTCTTCCATTCGCTCGAACGCTGATCCCGCTGGTTTCATTCTCTGTTTCACAGCACGCGCGCGACGAATCCGCCGCCCGCTTCCTTGCACTCGCGTAATAACGGTGTCGAGTTGTGACGCGGCGCGTCAATATCTCTCCGAATGTCGCCTAACCGCTTGGCGCTGGGTGTGTAGCCAGGCATAATCGGTGCGCCTTTGACGCGCCGGCTCCCCCTTTTGTGCGGCGCGCAGTTCCCCGACACTTTCCTTACAAGGACCGCCGCGTGAACCTGTCGTTTCTCATTTTTCTGAGCGTGCTGCAAGGCGTTACCGAACTGTTTCCGGTGAGCAGCCTTGGCCACACGCTGCTCGTGCCAGCCCTGTTCGACATGCATATCGACAAGCATGCGCCGCAACTGCTGCCGTTCCTCGTCGCCCTGCATCTCGGCACCGCGTTCGCGCTGCTGTGGTACTTCCGCGCGCGCTGGTACGCGCTGGTGCGCGGTTTCTTCGCGTCGCTCGGCGGCCGCCGCAACGACGACGGTCACATGATGTGGGCGCTGATCATCGGTACGATTCCGGCGGGCCTCGTCGGTCTCGTGCTGGAAAAGCGCCTCGAGGCGCTTTTTCATGATCTGCGGATCGTCGCGATTGCGTTGATCGTGAACGGCGTGCTGCTGTGGTTCGGCGATCGCCTGCAACGCGCGCGCGCGCATCAGGCGCCGGAAAAGCTGACGTTCCGCCAGGCCTTCTTCGTCGGCCTCGCGCAGATCGGCGCGCTGATTCCGGGCTTCTCGCGCAGTGGCCTGACGATGATCGCCGGCAATGCGGCCGGCCTCACCACCGAGAAAGCCGCCGAGTTTTCGTTCTTGCTCGGCACGCCGATCATTTTCGCCGCTGGCGTACTCGAAGTGCCGAAGCTGCTTCACGCGCCGAGCCAGCTTGCCGACGCGGTGCTCGGCGGCGTGCTGACCGCGATCGCAGCGTACCTGAGCGTGCGTTTCCTGATGCGCTATTTCGAAGGCCGCGGACGTCTCGCGTCGTTCGGCGCGTACTGCGCGATCGCGGGAATCCTGTTCCTCGGCTGGTTCATGCTGCATCCGCAGCCGGTCTGAGCGCGCCGGGCGATCGGTTATAATCCGGGCCCGCCTGGTTGCAGGTCAGTTAGAATTTCAGTTTGTGGGAAATCGGGTGGCTCGCGGCGAGTGCCGGTTTCATGCAGATATCGATCCATACGGCAGTAGCTCAGCTGGATAGAGCATCGGCCTTCTAAGCCGAGGGTCGGGGGTTCGAGCCCCTCCTGCCGTACCAGTAAAATCAAGCAATTAGCCCGGTTTTTAAAACCGGGCTTTTTGTTTTTTAGGATCCGTGTAACCGCTGTGTAACCGAATTCCATCAATCGGGTCACCGGTTAAATGCCGATCCTCAGGCCCGCGGGCAGCGAGCAGAAACACCGCCTCCGCCGCTGGCGACATAAACCGAACGACGCGATGAATCAAGCTCACAACCGCCTGCCGCTCACCGATATCGTTAGGCTCATCATCAGGCACGAGGCCGCGACACAGACTGCCAAAAGCAAGCTCAATGTGCAGTGGGAGCGTGAATGGCCGCTGCTCGATAAGCTGATGACAGCGGCAAGATCGGGCGACCTGAAGGTCTACAACCCCGGCGAATTCCAGAGCATCGCGCTCGACAAGCTGCAGCAGCCCTCGCTGTTAATGAATTGCGAGGCATATCTCGAAGACGTGGACGCGTGGCTGGACCTGCACGAGTCGCGCACTCCGTTCAGGTTCGCGCGATTTGCCGTGATGCCCGCGCCTCTCGCGAATCAGCTGGCGTTAGCCCAAGCTAGGACTGTCCAACATTCGATTGAGCCGGACGTGCGCCGACCGGTGACGCGGCATCAGCACCAAGAGGAAGAAGTGCTACGCGTTATCCGCGAGTTAGGCCACGACCCGAAGAAGCTGCCGAAGCAGAGAGCGGGACACAGGGGCATTAAGGCGGCCGTGCGCTCAAAACTCTCTTTCAGTCCGAGCATCTTTAACAAGGCATGGGAACGCCTGCGCAAGAGCCGCGACATTGGCGAGGACGAGGTATCCCCCAAATTGGAGTAGAGGGGACCGTTGCCAAGGGACGGTGTGTGGGAGATTTAATGCAATCACCTTAAATCAACGTCTATGGCGGCAAGGTGACATTCATAATGCAGCAACTCACGGCGTACCAAGTCCCGCGTCGCCCGATGACGACGGAGGAACTGGCGACGCTCCTCTCGATTCGTCCGCAGTCCGTCCGCAAGCGCTACTGCCTGACCGGCTCGTATTTCTCGCTGCGCCCGGTCAAGCTGCCTAATGGCCGCCTGATGTGGCCGGCTGACGCTCTTGCCCAACTGACAGCGGAGGCGGTGTGACTTGCGCACGGCCTGTGAGAATGCCAACATGCGGACGCCCCGCGCCAGACTGGCGCGATGGGAAGCGGCAGGAACGGGCGTGGCGCGCCCGTTCCTGCCTGACCACGCAAACGACCTTTAACGGAGGCCGCTGATGGCTAACGCCTATTTTACCGAGCGCGGGCGCTCGCCCCTCGAAATTATTCGTACCGCACTGCGCGATGCCGCATTGGCGCCGACCGTCTTCGACGCGCTCGACTTGGCCGGCGATGCGCTGCGCCGCCTTGCTGAACTGGCCCGCGCAGATGAGTTCCGCCATGCATGACAACTTCCTCGGAACCGATTCTGAAGTGCGCGCTCAGCGCGAGCGCACGATCACGCAACTTGGGCACGCCTATGCCTTGGTTCGACAGCTCGGCGGCACGGACGCGACGCGCCTCGACGAGCTTGTTTGCGCCCTGCTCGAGGCAGGCGCAGCCGAGGAGATCGACGCGGTGCTCGAGCATCTCGACGTCGCTTCCGGCGCATGGCGCGAGTTGGCCGATCATGCCGACCGCGTGATCGAAGGCGTGGCCGCGTCGCTCACTCGTGCCGTTCTGGCGCGCGCGGCAACCATCGAGGTGGGGAACGCATGATGCCGGCGTTCGAACCGGTGCGCATTGAGCCGCCGTCCGACTGGCGCGCGCTCGAGGAAGGAGTGCGCCTCGCGGTCGGCGCGCTCGGCTTCGATGCGCGCGGGCTTGTTGCGGGTCTTGAGCGCTTGCGTGCTGATGACGGTCTGCGCAACGCGTACGAGCTGTTGCAGATGCTCGTGGCGGGCTCTGCGGCGTGCATATGGTCGCCAGCTGTGTGCAGGAAGCGGCGGTCCGTCTGACGGCCTCATTGCACCACGTCGTCGAGCAGCGCGCTGCCATTTTTTCGGTGGGCGCGATTCCGCTGATAAAGCCCAGAAAATGTGGGCGTCGCCCCGATGACCAAACCTTTTCATGAGGATGTTGCGTTTCTATATAACGGAAAATTCTATAGATCGGTTTCCGTTGAAAACGCTCCGAATCTGACGGAACGCACGTGCTCAACACTGCTTTGTCGTGTTCCGAGCCGGTTGAGGCAGAGCTAACATCCGACCGTTCGCTGAGCGATGGGCAAAAAAAATGCCCGCGCAAGGCGGGCATTATCACTCGAACCAGCAGGTGCAGTAGATTTGCTAGGATCTAATCGCGTTGCCACACGACGATCCCCGCTGACTGACGCAGTCTAGCATTGGCCTCCTTTGCGTCTCAAGCAGAAATTGCAAATTTTCTGCTACTGCTCCCTAACAGGAGTTAGTAGTGCACATGATTAATAAGAGAAGTGCTTTTGAGCGGATGTGCGCCACGCTCGGCGAAGACATTCCGCGATTTTTCAGCCAGTTGAATTCTCCGAGGCGCCGGTACGTGGCGATCGGTTCCGAGCGATTGGCGCTGACCCATAACGAGCATCATGTGCCGCGTTCGGTCGAAGATTGCCAATCCGCGATCAAACAGGCGCTACGCCGTGCGATATGCACAGTCGCTATCCCCAACGGTTGGGAACAGGAGGATGTTCTCTGCTCGGTCATCATGGCATTGGTGGGCGCAGCGTCGCTGGATGGAGAGGAGCGGGATGCATACATTGTCAAGGCCAAATCCGATCTGCAGCAATTGCGTGTGAAATATCGCGATGCATATTCGCAATTGCTGGCTCGCATCGGCGTCGCGGAGATCGCGTGATGGATTGGTTCCGCTGGTGGCACGGCACCGTGACTGATCCAAAATTCAAGTGGGTCGCGCGGCGAAGCAAGCAAACGGTGGCAAATGTCGTTTCCGTTTGGGCATGCCTTCTTGAATGCGCCAGCACTGCAACGCACTGCAACGCAGATGCAACACGAGGCAACGTTGCCGCGTTCGATTGCAACGATATCGATGTTTTGCTCGAGCTCGATGATGGGACCGTGCAGCAAATTCACGATGCCATGGTCGAGAAAAAGTTGATCGTTGATGGTCGCCTCGCGAGTTGGGATGGCCGTCAGCCAAAGCGTGAAGATTCCGGCAATCCCAATACTGGCGCGCTTTCCAGCACTGAACGCAGTCGCGTTCGGCGGGAAAGATTGAAACACGAAGCAACGCGTGCCACGGAAATGCAACGCGAAGCAACGCACGGCAACGACAGAGAAGATGAGAGGAGAGTAGAAGACAAAGACAAAACCACTACATTCCCGTCGCCTCTTGGCAACGGCGACTCGGTAGCGGCGCCGGCCGCGAGTAACGATCCTGTTTCGTCAGGCGTCCATGGTGATCCGCTGTTCGCGCTGACGGAGCCCACCGGGCCGACGCCCGTGACGAAGAAGTTGCCTCCGTGTCCGGTCGAGGAGATCGTCGCGCTGTACCACGAGTGCATGCCTCGAAATCCCACAGTGCGCGTGCTGAGCAGGTTGCGCCGACGCCTCACTGAGACCCGCTGGCGTGAAGCTGCAATGATGACGTGTGCGCCGTTCGGCTACAGAACTAAGGCGGAAGGCTTGGCTGCATGGCGTGCGTTCTTCGAGGTCTGTAACGAATCGGCGTTCCTGACGAACCAGACGCCGCCAAGCCCCGGCCACGAAAACTGGAAGGCAGATTTCGAATTCCTGATGGGCGAGAAGGGCTTCACCCGCGCCCTTGAAGACAAGTATCACGGAGAGGCAGCAGCATGAGCACGGTTCCCGAAAGCCCGGTAGCAGACGTCACCACTGAAGCCGAACAGTCAATCCTCGGAGCTTTGCTAGTCGATTCGCGCGCAATCGACAAGGTTGATTTCCTGCGCGAGGAGCACTTCCTGGTGCAGACTCACCGTCGCATCTTTGCCGCCATCCGCAGACTGTCGATGAAGGGCGACGTGCCAGACTTGGTGTTGGTGTGGTCCGCGATGAAGGACGCGGGCCATGTCGACGGTGATTCGCTTCCGTACCTCAACCAACTGGCGCAGAGCACTCCCGGCGGCGCCAACGCGAAGCGCTACGCTCAGATGGTGGTCGACCGCTGGACACTGCGCAACATCGTCCGCGTCGCGCTCGATCTGGCCGCGAAGGCGCGTAACCCGCAGGGCACCGAGCCGCGCAAGATCCTCGAGAGCGCGTTTGCGTCGCTGGAGGAGTTGATGCCGAAGGTTCCGAAGGGCCGGCGGTTCCTGAGCGGCTGGTTGTCCGCTATCGTTGAACGCATCGACGCCGAGTACAGCGGCAGCGACGAGCACACGAAGCTGGCGTCCACCGGTCTACGCGCGCTCGACGTGAAGCTCGATGGTGGCATGCGTGCTGGCGAGGTCATCATCGTCGCCGGCCGTCCGGGCATGGGCAAAACGGCTGCTGCGCTCGGTATTGCGGACGCCGCCAGTGCCTCGGATACGCCTGCGCTGATCTTCAGTCAGGAAATGCCGGGCGAGCAGTTGACGCTGCGCGCGCTGTCGCGTGCGTCCGGCATCCCGATCAATAGGCTGAAAGATGGTCGCAAGATGGAGGTCGCTGACTTCGATCTTCTCACGCGAGGCGTCACTGCCTTAATGGGCGACAAGATCATCATCGATGACCGTCCTGCACTTTCGATTGCCGAGATCCGGAGCACCGCGCGCGAGGTCAAGCGCGAGCACGGGAAGTTAGGCATCGTCGTGGTCGACTACCTTCAACTAATGGCCGAGTCCGCAGGTGACAACCGGACGCAATCGGTCGGCGCGAACAGCCGCGGGCTCAAAGCGCTGGCGAAGGAACTGGATGTCCCTGTCGTTGTGCTCGCGCAGCTCTCGCGGAAGGTCGAAGAGCGCCCGAACAAGCGGCCGCTGATGTCGGACCTGCGTGACTCTGGCGAAATCGAGCAGGATGCCGACATCGTGGTGCTGCTTTACCGGGACGAGTACTACTACCCTGACTCGATGGACAAGGGCATCGTCGAGATCAACGTCGCGAAGCAGCGCAACGGCTCAATCGGCATCGTGCCCGCAATCTACGTCGGCGAGCGTACAGCGTTCTATGACGCGGAGCCCGGTGTGAATTTCGGTTCGCCGCGCGAGAGAGCGTCGAAGGGCTTTGGCGCGAGGGCGCGCAGCTAGACGAACTGGGCGCGCAGTGGGTGTGCACATCGGTTATATTTAACTAAGGATTACTATGCAAAAAGAAAGTCGCAAAGAAACTACGGCCGTCATCTACCCGGGTGGTGCAGCGGTCCGTCTCGTAGAATTCAAAGGTCGTTCGGCCGCACTTCTCTTGGATCTTCTGAACGCCGTTACTGGGGATCGCGTGCGCACTCACCTGGTGCCAGACGTGACCGCCGCGGTGAAAGTGTACGAGCGTCGCAAGTGGGTTTCTCGCTGGATAGCATCGACCGTCGACAACGCAGTGCGTGCGGCCCGCGATCTTGGCGTGGACCATGCGGCACTGGCACAACTGGAGTCGTTCGGGAAGGCGCACATCGGCAATCCGGTCGAGGTGCGGGCTCCGGCGCAATTCAAGCACGAATATGCGGCTGACGAGGATCTGATGTGGGCGCGGGCACTCGAAAAACTCGGTTTCACGAAGGATGTGGTGCTCGCGGAATACCTGGCGATCTTGAATGCCGACGGGAAGGCCCGAGTAGCCGAAGTGAGCGAACCGCCGAAAGCCGCGGCGCAGACACGCGAGATCGATGCTAACGAGATCGCGAAGCGTGCGCTTGAAATGCATCGCCACGAAGAGGCGGCGGCAGCGGCGCGTGCGCAGTCACTCCGTCGCTGCGAGATCTTCAAACTGCGCCACTGCATCGAGCATCTCGATCATGATGATCCGACATTTCGAGCGTTCACGGATCGCACGTACGGAGAGTATTTGCGTCAGCGCTCCCTTGCCACGCAAGCCCGCGAACGTCTGCGTATTGCGCTAAAGCACTTTGACGCGGAGCAGAAGGCGGCAGCTGCGATAGCTCGTGCGGCCACGGCAGAAGCGGCGGTTTAGCATCCTCTCCGTAGTGACGGTTCAATCTGCTTGATCAAGAGGTCTCCAGGTACCCAGCCTCGACGGGCGTTTTGGCCGGGGCTTCTAGTATCCAGTGAGCATTCACGCGTTCGACCTTTCCAGCGTGCGCGGAGTCATCGCCGTGCCGCCTTCTGCAGATCCGGATGCGGCAGTGGTCCATCGTACCCGCCGTGCGGCGGATTTTCGACGGCGATATCCCAATCCGTCGAAAGCGGCGCGTCCGCGTCCTCGAGCAAGTGCGAGTCCGTTGCGCCTTCGGGGAGCGGTGATGAGCCATCCCACTCCGCGACGTGCGCGGGCTTGTCGTTTTGCTCCATTTTTTCCCCCATGCGGCTGTACGGTTTCCGATTATGCCTGCGGACCCGCGCGACATTTGCGCGGTGCTGAACGATCTATACGGTCAACTCAGTGGCGCGTTTGAGAGCGTGGCGCACACTGTCAATTGACGGGCCTTTTTCGGCGGTTAGCGTTGAAAAGGCGGGCGATTTATACGGGGCCTGTCGGGAACCTGTCGCCCGACAGGCACGGGCGTTGTCGTGACAGCAGAGTGGACGCGGGTCAATCAACGTTCATCGAATCATGGGTCGCGTAGTCATCGCGAAGGAACAATGGGAGCGTGCTCGCCTGCAATGGGAGGGCGAGCCGCTTCTCACATACGCGGATATTGCGGAAAACCTTGGCATTACGAGGCAATCCGTCCGCGAGCACGCAGCTAAGAAGGGGTGGCAGCGTCGCCTCGACCTGCAGGCTGTCGCCGAAAAGGCCCACGCGCAGGCGGATTCAAAATTTACATATTCGGCTGTTGATTCGTCCGAAAGAGCGGCGTTGCCTGTCGCTCTGGCTGCCGAAAATGTGGACCGCGCGCTGATGTTGCCGACCGGGCTCCCGAATCCCCCGGTGGGCATGCCGCTTGAGCAGGCGCAGGCGGACATGGAGCGCACCGCTGTCGATCAGCGCTCGGAGGTATTGACGCGGCACCGCAAGGAATTGCTTGCGGCGCGGTCGACTCTTTACGCTTCGATGAAGGCCGCGGATCTCGAGCCCGCGCGGCGCGCGAAGGTCATCACGGAGACGATGAAATTGTTGCACGAAGCTGAACGGCGCGCGTGGGGACTGGACAGCGAGACCCCGAAGCCTGGGGCGCCCGGCGCGAACGTGAAGTTGACGATCGTGCGCAGGCCTGGGAGGGCTCCGGCGTGAAACGAAGCAGCATTTCTCCGTCGCGATGGAAACTCGCACGCGTTTCCTGGGAGTGGGACGAGGGCGTCTCCTACGCCGAGCTTGGGCGCCGGCTACGGGTCACGCGGCAGGCCGTCTATCAGCATGCATGCCGCGATGGATGGGCGCGGACGGAAGGGGGCGGCGATCCTTTGCTCGCCGAAGTGGCCCGCGCGGGCCTAAGCTGGCTGCCGCCTTCCATCGCGCAGTCTCTCGCGGCGACGCTGGGTGAGATGGCGGAAGCTATCGGCGGTCTGCCGCCGCTCGTGCCCGCGTAAGCCTGAGAAGCACGGCCGTCGCTGCGGTGCGCTGATCTGCTGGAAGCGTCGCGAGCCTCGCGCGCCAGTTAAGCAGGGCGTCGCTGACTTTGTCGCCCGTCATAAGGCCACCTGCTGCGCGCTGTCGCGGATTCGCGAGACCGTTGGGCGGCTGATTTTGAAATCGCGGGCGATGCTGGCCACGCTGTGGCCAGCGGCGAGCCGGTCGAGAACCGCGCCTCTCTTCTGATTGTCGAGGGCGCGAGGGCGCCCCATGACCTTTCCCTCGGCACGGGCACGTGCGAGGCCCGCGTGCGTGCGCTCGATCAGCAAATCACGTTCGAACTCGGCGACGGCAGTCAGCACGCCCATCGTCATCTTGCCGGCCGCACTGGTGAGATCCATGCCGCCCAGCGCGAGGCAATGCACGCGCACGCCAATCCCTGTGAGGCGTTCGATGGTAGCGCGCACGTCCATAGCGTTGCGGCCAAGTCGATCGAGCTTCGTGACGATCAGGACGTCGCCGGCTTCGAGGCGATCGAGCAGCTTCGCGAAGCCGGGCCGCTCGCTGGCCGGCAAGCTGCCGCTGATGCACTCCGCGACGATACGCTTCGTCTCGACGGCGAAGCCGGCCGCCTGCACTTCGTTGAGTTGGTTCGCGGTGGTCTGCTCCGCGGTGCTCACGCGAGCGTAAAGAAAGGTGCGGCTCATTTTTTCCTTCGTTATCAACGTTAATCGGGCTGCTCAAAAACGCCGTAACGATTATGCGGAGCGTCCGAAAGTAGTCAACCTGATTTTTGTGCACCCCTTGAGGCGGAGCACAGAACCGGTCGGTTTTGGTCATGGCGCCGTGGCGCGGCCGGTCTGACTGCCGCGCCTCGCCGGCGCGGCCGGTGGAACTCCCCGGCTACTGGTCATGAGCAATCTCGTTTTTTCATTTCCTTTCGAGGCGTCGCGGGTGCGCGTGACACAGGTCGACGGCGAGCCGTGGTTCGTTGGGCGCGATGTCGCGGACGCCCTCGGGTACAAGTGGCAGGTGAATCTGATCAGCCATATTCCGGGTGAGTGGAAGGGGGTTGAACGGATTAACACCCCCGGAGGAGCGCAGGAACCGCACTGGTTCGTACGTCGCGCCAGCGCCGGCACCTAAACCTGTTCCGATTGTCTCCCCTGTCGGCGACCTTGCCCTAATCGAAACTTACGCGCGCCTTTGCAACGTCTCGCAGAGCAGCTGCGTTGCGCTTCTACGCAAGGTCGCTGAGAACCACGGGCTCGACACGGGTTTGTTGCCGGCGTACGTGGTTGACTCGCCATATGGCTCGGTCGACGGCTCAGGCGAGGCGACCGCAGCCCTTACGGAGCTTCTGAGGGCGCGCGGTGTCTCCATCTCTCTCTGCGCACGACTTTAACCTTTTGCCCGAGCAGGCTGGGCTGAAACAGAAACGCACGCGTAAAACGCGTTCGCAGCGTTACGCGGATAAGCGCGGCGTCAAAAGCTACTGGTGCATCACGTCGGCGGGGCTCGCGTACGGCACGAACCTGACGGTGCCGGAGTCGCTGCGCCATGACGTGAAGCGTTCAGTTTATCGACTGGCTTGCCGGGGCGTGATCGCACTTCCGCCGTTGGCGTAAGTCCTAATGCGGGACCGGGGCCGCGTACGATCGACGAATTCTGCGTCAGCGAACGCTCCGTCTACGTGCTCATTGGACAGTTGTTGCTCGGCTCCGCTGCACGGCTCGTAGGCCGCCGGCAGGAGGTTGCAGGTGCGGGAGCTGCGGCTGACGTCATCGCTATCCGTTCGATCGTAAGACGGCTGTCAACCCGAGCTGCCGTTCGAAACGCAGCACGCCGGGAGTCTCTCGATGACGTGCAACGGTCAGTCGCACATCTTTCGCCGCGTCCGGTGGGCGTCGTCGGCGACAAGTTCGAACTAGGGCATAGTCGGCACGTTATCGGTGCCGCTCTGTTCGCGCGCCGGGCTCAAACCGACGTTGGCGCGGACGGTTCGCCGCTGTCGCCCGGTTCCCGCTCCAAGACGAACTTGTCGGACACTGCGTTCGCTCGTTCCGAGCTGCTTTCGGTGAGACCAAGTCGCTTGATAAGGCCCGGGTGGACCTTAACGACATCTGCGTCACTGAACGCCTGGCTCGGAAAGAAGCACTTGTATCGCCACTGTTTCGACTTTCCGACCGTGATACCAATGATCGAGTTCTCAAAGAGGAATCGCATGATCGACCTAAACTCTGCATGATCGCTCGCCAGTCCTTTTAAAATCAGCGCCTCTTTCAGTTCGTCTGAGGTGATAGCAGCGTATCTGAGGTTCTCGAAAGTTCTTAGATATTCAAGAAAGTGCTGATTTTGGTTCCTCCATTCGTCACTAAGTTCTTCGAATAGATAGTCGCCGTAGCCGGACTCTGCGTCGTAGATCGCTTGCGTCGAGATCTGAGTTCCGTCGACGCTGTGCAGCTCGTCAGCTTTAGCAATTTTGAAGGTCTTGTCGAGAAACGCCACCATATCGCGCGGTCTGCACATCGTTCTATTGAAGATATGTTTAACGGGCGTTGCCCGGCTTCGCATCTCCTTTTCAATGAAGATCTGCTGTAGCTCGTTCAACGCGGATACAGACTTCTGCGCCGCATAGAAGTTGACGCGCTCCAAGATGAGTCGCTCAATGCTTTCTTGGTCCCATAACAAGCTCTCACTACAGTCATGCTTTAACTTGTTTCGGTCGTTGATATCAAACGTTGAGAAGATATCCTCACGCAAGAATACGATCGGTCGTAGTCGACCATCAAACTGGTGCAGAACATGTTCTGATGCGTGTAACAAGCCCGAAACAATCGACTTGGATTCATCAATGAAACTGTTGACCCATGCCTCGTCCAGCCTGTCGAACAGGAAGAAGACTCTAATATTTTCTGGCGTTTCCGAAAGGCTTGACTCCAAGAACGCCGTGAGGCCCTCGACATTCTTGTTCAACTGATGCTTAAGTCCCGCGTCATCGCGGAGTTGCTCGAAGCTGATCTCGCCGCCCCCCACGGACAGGCCATCGTCGTCCAGTCCGGCCTTTGGGAGTTCAACCTTCGCCAGATTGAACAGCTTCTGACCGAGCAAGTCGGTCCATGACGGTACCGGCGTAGCGAAGATCCTCTCCAGAGCTTTTGCCGCCCTTTCGATTTTCTTGGGAACGGCTGCGCCGTGGGCCCGCAATTTTTCGCGAACCGCTTTAACAGCTTCAACGTACAGCACGAACCGCCAAGAGTCGCGATGCTGAAATCCGCCGGCCTTCTGATTATCAGATAGGAGATTATGGGCCTGCCAATTGTAGCTTTGAAGGGACAGCGGAACGATGACGTCAGTTTGAGCAAAAATACCAGCGGGGCTACTCGCCAAGTGCGAGAAGACCGCGGTTTTGCCCGCGCCTTTTCGCCCTAATAATAGGTATTGCTTGTTGTTGCCAATCAGTTTCTTAGAAACGCCGTTGTCGTAAAAATAATGGCGAAGATTCTGGTCCCGCTCGGCCGAAACTTCACCGACGTCAATCCAATCCGTGATCATAAATCCCTCGTGGAAGTTTCATCTTCGAAACGAGGATTATGCCAGCCCTTAGGCGGGTGTTCACGTGTTCAGGGCTTGGCGCGCCCCCGCGCCTGCGCGAGATCTCGCAAAACCCTACTTCGAAAGCCTGCCCTTAATCCCGGTTCGTGGGACGCGCCTTCAGGCCGCGACGTTCGGCGGACTCGGATCCGAAAACTCAAGGGTTATGTCGCACCGGCCTTTACCCTGTCAAGTAAGGCCGCGTTGAATCGACCGGTTGAATCCGCCGCCGAAGCTTGCCGGTTGCCGCGTCGCGCGTGAGGTCCCCGGTCGTGCGTCGCCCGTCAGACGGCGAACGACCCACTTGAGTCGTTCGAGGTACCACTGCGCCAACGGCAGCTTTCAACGATGCTACGGCCGTTGAGGCGGCCGTATCGGCCGCAGAATACTCGGCCTTATGAGCGGCTCCCCTCCATTTGTTTCGGTCTGCGCCACGCCGAACCTCTGCCCGAGCTGTCGTGCGTCGTCCGTCCACAGTGGATGCTTAGGTTCAGAAGCGTGGTTTGGCTCAACCTCCGCAGGAACCCGATCTGCGGCGACCGCCCGGGCGCACCGGCGGCGCAAAGCCTCCTTCCTCCTGGAGGGGAAAGGTGAAGGGTTTCTTCGGATGCACAGGCCCGTCATCGTCCATCAGAGAGGGAAGTGCATGCATCCCCTCGGCGATACCTTTTGCGTCGAAGTATCGAAGAATTTTTTCGGCAAACCCGTCCGGACAGCGGAACTGTCGGCCCGTGGACAACGGGGAACCGGTCAGTGCAGCCCACCCACTGTCCGGCACGAAGCAGTTGCGTCCAAAGTAGTAGAAGCGTCCTGCGACCAGCGCATTCACGCCGGACGTGTCGCGGCGGATATCCTCTCGCGTGTGGTAACGGTTCTCAAGCTGCTCGTATTGCCCGAGATGGTTGCGATAGTAAATGTTGTCTCCGCACAAGGCGACGGCGTCTGACGACTCACGCGGCGGCTGTTTGACCGCAAAGCGGCTGTCGTCAAAGTACGCGTGCAGCGGCAGAATCTCCTGGATCTGCATGAGGTGCACGAGTCCGTCGCGCGGGATAGCCACGCCTCGGCGAGCTGCGCTCGTGACCAGCTCCTGAGAAGCAAACCCAGCCACCCAGTCGCCGGCGTTCCGGCATGCGCGGATCTTCGGCTTGCACGTGGCAAGCGTCAGCACGCCGTGAAACGGGTTGGGGGCGAAGCCGGTGTCGTGGGTCATTTTGTAGCCCATGGTGACGCTCATACCAACACTCCTGTCGAGGTGCCATGACGGGACACCAGGCTCTCCAGCCACTGAGAGGCCTCCGTGCAGTTGCCCACGTCGATCACGAACTCTTGGCCCTTACCGACCGATTGCAAGATGGCCCAGTCGTTGTCGAGACGCCACCGGCCCGGATCCCGGTGGTAGCTAAGCGTCGGCTGCTCGGGGTTTTTGAGCAGCCAGCGTGGCACACGCCATACAGAGCGTGAACACCCCGGGGCAGTCAGCTGCAAATCAGGTCCCCAGTTCCGGAATACACCGGCCGCTGGTACTCGTTGGCGCGAACCAGCTAAGCTCTCGCCGGCAATATAGATCATGTTGTTCACGCCGATGCGCGCGGCATGCTGTACGTGCGGATGATCCTCGAGCCACTCCGGGCACTCAGATGCGTCCACCTTGTGCACTTGTCCCACCTTTAGCCAGCCGAACAAGGCATGGAGGTTCGGCGCGCCCGGTACATACCGCCACCGACCGTTAACGCGTTCGGCCTGACGGAACCATCCGAAGAACAGGAACACGTCTCCCGGCCCCACGCCCTGTTTGGCAAGGTGCTTCTGCGCTGAGCCCACCTGCCCGAGCGAAGCCATCCATCCCGGCCGGCGCGCCACGCTGCCGTCACTCAGGTCAGGATCGAGATGGACGGAAGTGCGCGCTGTGATCGCGCCTTGCGTAAGGTCGCTAGCCAGTTCGTGCATAGGACCCAGTGGACCTTGGATGTCTCCGAGCGGTCGGCCGTAACGTGATGGGATCGGGAAGGTCAGAAGCGACCCATCGGAGAGAATCGGGCTCGGCACCCGGCCATACTGTGAATCAAATCCTTTGCGGCTAAAGATGATTTTCAAACGTAGCCTCCTGAAAACTACCTCGGTAGCCGGATTGAACTTCGAAAGACGCCTGCGTTAACGGGAGGAAACTTGTAAGACTTTAACGTTTCGAGGCAGCGAAATGAGAAGCGCGTTCAAGTGCGGGCTGCTGTTGCAAGCTTTAACGCAATTTGCAGGCTCAGCTTGCAACGTGACGCTTCGCATGACCCTCGATTCACCCGGAAGCTAGTCTCCATGCTCGGACCGACGCGAAATCTAGTCACGTCCCGGAACTCGATGACGCATAAATTGAATGGCCGCTATCGAGGAATGCGGCTGTCTCTTCGGGGTCGGCTACGGTCAAACGCATCGGGCGACTGTCGGCCATGATGGGACGTTGGTCGGAAAGTTATCCGCTGGTACAGGAGGCGGCTCCGCGTCCGCTAGCGGCCAATCATCGACGAGAACCAGCGCTGCTTAAGAGATAGGTTGCACGGGCGGGAGGAGAGGGATGCATAGCGACGCAGAGCTTGTTTCCTTCAGGGGCGCGAAAGTACGCACCGTAGTAGTCAGTGCATTACCCAGCGCTTGTCCACAGCGCGTGATACCGCAACGGTGGAGTGGGGCGCTAAACGTCGCGCGATGAATTCTTTCCCACACTAGGTAACTGCAGTAGAGTACAGGTGCGTCTAAAAATGCGGCCAACTATGCAGGATGCATGAAGCGGTCATTGAGGCCGCCGGGGAAAAAATGAAAAACCTGAGTTATAAGCTGTTTTCAGACCTCAATCTTGACGATGTTTTTTTTGATTCGCTGAAGGCGGACTACAAAGAATTCGTAGATTGGTTCAAGAAGAAAGCGAAAGAAGGCGCTCGCGGCTACGCGTTCTTTAAGTCGAACGGTAAATTGGACGGGTTCCTCTTCTTGAAAATTGAAGAAGGAATCGTCGGGGACGTTGAACCGCCGCTGCCCGCAGCAAAGCATCTCAAAATCGGGACGCTGAAAATCAACGCCCACGGCACAAAACTTGGCGAAAGATTCATAAAGAAAATCTTTGACCACGCTATAGACGCCAACGTCGATGACATCTACGTCACGGCTTTTGAGAAGCATGAGGGGCTGATTAACCTTTTGAAGCGGTATGGGTTTGTCGAGCACGCAAAAAAAGAAACGAAAAACGGAACCGAAATGGTTCTTTTGCGTAATCTTCATGAATTAAGTGGAGATGTTTTGCTGGATTTTCCCTTTATCTCGCTCGAAGACAAGGATTGCTACTTGCTGGCGATTTACCCGGAATATCACACGAAATTCTTGCCGGACTCCATTCTGAATAACGAATCGCACGACATCGTAACGGATGTGTCCCACACAAACAGCATTCATAAAGTTTATATCTCTGGTATACATCGCACGAATAAAATGAAGCGTGGCGATGTGCTTGTCATTTATCGTACATCGGATAAAAAAGGCCCCGCCTATTACCGTTCGGTGGCAACGTCAATCGGAGTTGTCGAGGAAGTTAGGAAAATCAACTCTTTCGCGTCAGAGACTGCGTTTGTTAAATATGCAAAACCGTATAGCATCTTCACAGATATAGAATTAAAAAATTATTATGCTACCAAGCAGCGCTCGTATATAATACGCTTTGTGTACAATGCTGCCCTTACAAAGCGAGTAACACGCGGGCGTCTAATGGGAGAAGCCGGTTTGCCCACTGCAAAAGGGATTCGATGGGATTTTCTGAATCTTTCGAATGAGCAACTTAGGAATATTGCAACCATGGGTGAAGTCAATGAAAATATTATTATCGATTAAGCCTCAGTTTGCAGAAAAGATTTTGGATGGGGAGAAGCGATTTGAATTTAGAAAAGTCACTTTCGACACTGAGTCAATAAAATCGGTAGTGATTTACGCCACGAAGCCTGTCGGGAAAGTCGTCGGTGAATTCGAGGTGAATGGAATTTACAAGGATAAACCGGCAAAAATTTGGGCAAAGACCAAAAAATTTGCTGGAATCGACAAAGTATTTTTCGACGAATATTACGAGGGACGCGAGGTCGCAGTCGCTATTGGGGTGGGGACCGTACAGCGCTATGAGACGCCGCTAGAGTTGTCGGCATTCGGCGCTGATATCACACCTCCTCAGTCGTTTCGATACCTCACGGAATTGAACGCGAGCGACCGACAGGCGGAGTTACAGTTTGCCTGATGATAGGACGCCTCAGGAAAAAATTGACGTGAAAAGCGGCTGAACTTCTTCCGGATTACAATGAACACATGAACGTGCAGCTGCTCGACGCCTCTCTATTGCGGAGTGACCCCGAAGCATTTCGGATGCGACTCCGGGACGCGCGAGGCTACCTCGAAACATTGTCGGATTTCTATCCGAGCTTTGGGACATGGTTCACTGAGAAGGTGATGCCAGGGGTTGCTGCGGGCGAGCGGACTATCGTTCTTCAGAATATATCCGGCGTGCTCTCGGGGATAGCGGTTCTTAAAGTTACTCCGGACGAGCAGAAGCTCTGCTGTCTGCGTGTGCTTCCAGCATTCCAAGGCACGGGTGCCGGAGTGCGACTTTTTGACAAGTCCTTCGATTTATTGAATAACAAAGCGCCGCTCCTTTCTGTCTCGGAAGAGCAGTTGCCGGCGTTCGAAAAGATATTCAGATATTTTGGATTTGAGCATGCGGAAGCGTATTGTGGAATTTATAGGCCAAAGAAGACGGAGATTAGCTTCAATGGTCTATTAATTCCGGAGAATAATACCCTCGCCTGCAATTAAATTTAGAGGCCGGCGTTTCGTTCGTGGTCGTACAATTTTTTAGACCGCTCCAAACACACACTCTCACTGTCTTGATCGTGTCACGAGACAGGACAGTCAAAAGCCAAGCAGAGAAGAAAAGTTCGCCAACGAATCGCAACGTCTTCCAATGGTTAACTGCGGCAGTCGTCAAACTGTCGTCGCCTTGACTTTGAGGCTGAAAAACATCCCACAGTGCGTTACCAGCAACGCCAAAAAGCAGGACCAGTGCTAGAAATCTCATTATATAAATGAAACGGGAGCGAGTTTTAAAACCAGGACTTGGGACGTTCGTCCCCAAGAATCAGTTTATGCGGTCGACCGTCGCGGCACGTTGCAGGCTGTGCGGAAGGTGTGTGAATCGTCCACCTCCGTATGGGCGCGCGCAGATCAGGTGGAGCGGATTTGGACGGCTGGCATGGTCGCGTAGAACGCTCGGCGCTGCTCGTCGGTCGTCCTCGTTGCTGTGTCGGCGCGCTCCTTTCCGCCGCATCCGCAGTCCCGACGCCGCCGTGCGAGGTCGATGGTCAGCTCGGCGCCGCACGCGCATCTCCATCGCCACAGAGATCCGCGCACGGGCCGCAGGGCGGTCAAATATCCTCGCTGCGTGCCTGCGACGACGGGCGGCGTTCTGCGGAGCCCCGACGATTCGCTGGCGGGCTGCCGCGGCGGACCGTGCGGTACGGTAGGCGCGCGCGCTGCGCATCCGCATGAGGGCTCTCGCGTGCCGCGGAGTGGGGTGGCGTGCATTACCAACCCCCGACCGCAGTCGCAACGACACGCCCACTTGCTGCGGCCGACATCGCGCTGCAGCTCGAGACGGCCGACCCGCGCGCCGATGACCAGCTTGTGCGGTACCGTGGTGGCCGGCCGCTGCTCCGTCACTGAAACACGATGTTTATCATTGGTTTCCGTTTCGGATGGCGCCTGTGTAATGCGTTGCGCCGCGGCTCGCGCCTTCTTTTGCGCTGCGATGCGTTCGCGACGCTCCCATTTCGCACGGTCGAGCCCTTCGCCGTGCGGTGCGATGAGCAAGTAGAAATCATCCGCCACGAAGATACCGATGACGCGAGCCCTCGGATGGACGCGCGCGGCATGGCGCAGTGCTTCGTCGACGCCGGTAGACAGGCCGATCGGGATGCGCTTTTGTAGGCCAGCTTCGACGCAGACGAGCCGCGTCTCGAACAGCTTTTCGTCCCACATCCTCGGGCGCGCGCCTTTCGCGTTCTTGCCGGTGATCACCTCGCGCTCCCGGTTATAGCAACTGACGCAGAGTGTGTGGTCGCGCACGAGACGCAGCCGCCCGACCAGGCGCTCGGCAGTGCGAGCTGTTCGCTCGCATCGCACGCATGAATGCGCCGCCAATCGGCTGCCAGTCGCCAGAGCTGCGGCGCGGCGCCGAAGACGGTCCTCGATGTCTGATTCGGTTCGGATCGCCTTGAACGACGAGGGATACTCGAGCCGTTGCGTGGGCGCTTTCTGCGCTGCTGTTTCGCGTTGAAAACGTTCGCCGATCGGGCAGATGGTGCAGGCCTCGCTGCGAGGGGCTTCGAAATTCCTCGCGCACGCGGTCGGCGAGATCTCGGCATGCAGCGCGGCGCATCTGAACACCAGGAACCCGGGCATGCCGTCCAGCTCGTGAAGGTCGACACGGTCGGCGGATGCCGTGGGCGCTACGCGCTGTCGGATAACTGCGACGGGCCGCGCGAAAGCGAGTTCGGTCATGGGCTGCGGCGCGTGGTGGTAACGCACTCGATCCTCGCGTCACGACTTCCTGGTGTTTTCTTCTCCCTGAAAAGTCGGTTTTTTCTGTGGCGATGCGGTCTCATTCGGTCACTCATCGCATCTCATGGCACCTCACGCGCGAGTCGTGACAGGACACTGGCGGTGTCGCAACTTAGAGGGGTCCAATGGCACGCCCACCTGAAAAACTAATTCGTCGGCCGGCCGTTCTCAATCTGACCGGGCTCGCGTCGGCGACGCTCGATCGTCTGATTGCCTCTGGCGGCTTCCCAGTTCCGATTCGCACCTCGCCGGCGACGATCGCGTGGCGTCAGTCGGAAGTGTCGAACTGGATCAGGACCAGACCGCGTGCGGTGCGCGGCTCGATCAATCAACCGGTGGTTTATCAGTGAATTTCAACGAATTGAAGGCGTTGCTTCATGCGGAAGTGGCCGGCCGGCGCTCGGCGTCGAGCGTGCCAAGAGTGACGGGTGCGCAGCCGCTAATGAAGGCGCTCGGCGACGTGCCAAACCAGATGATCAAGGACGCCGCGGTCGACTCTGCCTCGCGCCGTCGCAAAGTTCCGAATGCCGGCCAGCTGCTCGGCGGCGGAAAACGCGCTTACCGCGTCGTCCACCGTGGATCTTCGCTGACTGAGGCGGAGGCGCGTGCGGCGTGTGCGCGTGCAATCAGGGGCAGCCGCCTTACCGCCGACGAAGCGATACGCATTGAGCACTGCCTGAACGAGCACCGCACGGTACCAGCCGCGCTGGCTGCGAAGCTCTTTTGAGGACCGTCATGCCGAAAAGAACAATCGAATCCCTACGCGCTGCCTTGAGTGCCGCGCTGCTGGCCGGCGAGGACGCTTCGGCGATCCGTGCCGATCTCCAGGTCGCCGGGCGTGCCCAGAGCGACGAAGCCGCGCGCCGCGCGCGCGCCACAGCCGAGGCAATAGCGGCTGAAAACGCTGCAATTCAACGCGACGCCCGCGCGCGCGCCGAAGCCTCGGCGAGCCGTCTCCAAATTCTTCTCTCCACACTGGAAGCTTGACCATGAACGAAAACGCATATGAGCAGTCGGTTCTCGCCGAGCGCGAGCACAAAGCGGCCTCTCAGGCTTTGTCCGTCATCACAGGCGAAGTGCTCGCGATCGAGCAGCGCATTTCCGAAAAGTCCGCCGCACGCGCGCAGGTGGTAGCCGACGTGCGTGCTGGCAATCTCGAAGAGCCGACGGCCGCGCTGCGCCTCGCGATCCTCGACGAGGACGTGCGCGACTTACAAGGATTGGCGAGCGAGGCGAAGTCGCGTGCATCTGCCGCCGGGGTCCTGGTCGAGCAGACCGGGCGTGTGGTCCGTGCTGCAGCGGCAGCGGTGGCTGCCTACGAGCGCGGCGTTACTGCTCAGGCGCTGGACCGTCAGATCCTTGATCTCGAAACGAAACTGCTGCGCGCGCTGGTCGAGCGCTACCGTGCGAGCGGCAAGCGCGATGATTCGCTGTGGAATCTGTGGAGTCCCAGCGAAGCGCTGCGCGGGGCCGTCAGCAGCTACCGCCTTCCCCAGATCTGATCGTCCCCAAGGGTGCCTTGTGCGCCTTGCGTGTGCGGTGAGCTAGATGCCACCGCCCCGTTTCAAAAATGCAGGTATGCCTGTCGCGATAATCGCGAGTCTCTAATCGTGAGGGCCGGGAGCCCATCAGAACTTCGCCGCGTCCCCTGCACGATACCGGACGGTTGCGTGCCCCGTAGAACGACGTGCTCACAACCTCGGGTTTCTCGTTTTGGGCACCCCGAACATTTCATACGTCCTATCCACGGAGGCGGCTTGTTCGACGAGCAGCGCGTTCCGCACCGCAGCAATCAACAGTCCAAGCGCCGTGGCGCCGAAGTCGCCGTTCTTGTCTGCGAAATTGATGATGTGCGGGAAGTACAGCATGAACGCGTCGAGCACGGCGTGGCGCGTCTTGCCGTCGATCACGCGCGCATGCTGCGCGTATTGGCCCATTCTTGTCCGGCGCGTACCAGGGACCGCGCTGGTCAACTGCCGGAGAATGAGCCAGTGGGCAAGCGCACGTCTAGAGTGCGGGACCGTCGCTGATCGACCCCTATTGCCGTCGGTCGCGCAGTCGGGGCACCACTGGCAGCTAACCGAGTCGTTCGGTCATTCAATAATCCTCTTCGGAGACAGCAGTCGGGCCGATGACCCGTTGGTGGCCTTTGTCCCGGGACCATACGCTCCGCTCAATAAGGAATCGCCGATGCTTAGACGTGCCGCAATGCCGCTCCATGGTTGGTCACGCCGACCGCGGCAGGTGGTCATTAGTCAAAAAGCACCGCCTAGGCATGTCACGGTTCGGACGTCAGGGCGCCCGCTTGAATCATGCTGTGAGCGAAAAGGGTGGAAATAATCTCGCCGTTTGTCACTGCGTTGTCACGTGCTCAGCAGTTGATCTTGGTGTCGCCCCGTTCTCCTCGTGATGGGTGTCGCAGCCGCTCGATTGGTCTCGCGCCGGCTCGGCCGACTCTCTTGGCGCGGCTATGCTTTTTTCCACAAGGGTTCGACGCACCGAAACGAACAACAGCGAAGCGGCGACGAGCGGGCCGATCCCCACATGCAGAAAAATTCCGAATAGGTCGCCCAGTCCCGGATATAGCCACGCGATGCATAAAATCTCGCGCTCCCAGCGCAACCATCCGTCTCGAAGCGCTTTCGCGGTAAACAGCGCGACAGGCACGCCCAGCCAAGTCGTGTCGTAGTTGAAGATATATGGACTCACCATGCACGTGCCGGCGACTAATGCCGTCGCCCGCACGCTCGAATCGCTCGGTTGTCGCCAAACCCAAATGACGACGCCTGCGGCAGAGATCGCGCTGCATGCCTGCGCCACAAAAGCGGGCGCCAACGGCACGTGAGCGAGGCGCAAGGTCGCGAAGAGGCTCGCGGTCTGGCCCCACGGTAGCGCACCGGTCGAAATCGCGTGATTGGCGAGAGAAAGCGCATGCAGGAATGCCGGGATCGCAGCCGAGCCGAAGACGAAGATCGATATGCACGTCAGCAGCACGGCGGTCACGCCGGCGGCAACAAAGGCGGACCACATTCCCGCGCATGCTAGCGCTATAGGAAACAGAATCGCCAGATGAGGTTTGATCGACAACATCCCCAGGCATATTCCGGCCGTAACGGGACGCTTCTCCAGCATCATCAGCGAACCGAGAGCGAGAGATGCGGTAAGGCATGAGTTCTGCCCTTGGGCCGTCGTCAGCCATATACCGGGGAACGCGATGATCGGCAGAAGGGCCCCGCGCATCGGCAATACCTTGCGCAGCAGCAGGACGAAGGCGGCGGCAGTGGCCAGTGCAAACACCACATAGGAGACAGGGCTCGGCAACCACGCGAGCGGCCGCAGCAGAAGCAAGAAGTTCGGCGGGTAGAAAAACGGTCCCGGCGCCGGAAGGGTCGCCGAGATCTGCCGCGCCGCGTGATTCAACGCCGGGTAAAAATAGGCATCAAGCGGTGCACCGTCGAGCCACAAGCGTGACGCCGCCCAGAATGTCGTGAAGTCCGCCCCGTTTGGATGACCGTAGAGTTTCCAGCTATGCCAAGCGCAGCGGAGCAGGTAGATGAGTGACGCGAGAAGAATCGTCCCGCTGTATGCACGCAAACGTACACGGTTCAGCCAATGCGCGCCGCATGCTTGCGTTTTTTCGAATATGATTTGCATGGTCCCTGTGCTATCGGCGAAAATGGCCTGAACCTTTAGACCAATCGACCGAGTGCTTTTAGACGCCAACCAGGCGAAGCGCGTGAGGGCAAATGATTCCCGCGGGTGTTGCTTTGATTAAGGGAGTTGGCCTTCGGCATCTTACTGATGGAGAGGCCAATGGCGTGACGACCTCGAAATATTCGCCGACCGCCTCGATACCTCATTTCACTCCTGCTCGCCTTGCGTAGAATCTCTCCGCAGCTTGATGCACACGATGTACTCGCCGCGCTATTTCTCTTGGCATGCGGGACATGCGTATCCCGCACAAATCTGCTTGCTCGACAGCCGAGCGGGCGTCTCCAGGCCGACAAACCGGTCGCTTGACGGTTCGGCGACTGATTGCGTTGATCGAATCACTCAGGACTTCACTGGCCGCAACGGCCGCGTTGCTCTCGCTGAAAATTGGGCGGGTTTCGAATTGGATCAGCCGTTCGAGTGACCGCTCCATGGCTCTAGCGAACGGCAAGAACTGGCCGAACTGAGCCGCTTCTGTCCCGACAGTCGCACGAATTCGCGAAGCAAATCCTGCCAGTCTCACGAATTCAGCGTTGTGGCCGAGCCTCGCGATGACGGAATTCGTGAGCAAGTCATTGATTTTTCGAATGCGCCAGTCTCACGAGTCCGATATTCCTGCAAAACTGCAGGGAAACGGGATTAGTGAGACTGGGGCGCTTTTCGTGAGACTGGAATTACCGAATTACTCAGACTGCCCGGATGCGGGTCGGCACGGGCTTCAAGTTCGCGCAGTTCGAGAATGCCGGCGGCCTCGGTCTCCTAGTCGTCACTAGGTTCCAGCGTCTTGTCGTTGACCGTATCTTGATCGACTATCGCGCGACGCGGATGGTCGCCTTCGTTTGCAAGCGCACTTTCATTGATCCTCCGTACATCTGTTACATTCTGGAACTATGTACCGCTTGACGCTCTCCCGCCCTGGAAGAATGGAATGGCCGAATCAGAAAAAGAGACTCCAAAGCGAAAGCGGCGCGCGCCGAGGCCGGTTTCTCCCGAGACTTACGCCGACGCCTATGCGCTCGCACGACAGGTCTTGCAGGGTTCGCTAAGCCAGCCGGAAGCTGAGCGATCCTGACCGCACGCTATGACCTTGGGGACCGCGTTGCCCTTGGCTGCATCGGCAACTACCTTTCGACGAAACGCGGCGCACCGAAATATTCGGCGGGCATGCAGGCAACGAGGAACAGGCAGAACCAGTGCCACGGCGCGGGCAGAAGTTTCCGGATCAAGCGCCACATGCCACTCCACCACAGTAGTACTTGAGCGACGAATAGGCAGGCGAGATTGCTCGCGCGGATCCCGAACGTCGAAAGCAGCTTACTGTAAAGCGTTTCGTAAACGCCTGCGTGGTGTAAAGAATGGCGTCGTGCCGTATGCCGGTATAAGGGTGTGTCAACAGGAATAGGGCGGCAAGGGAAAGAACAAGTGTGATTTCCGCGGGCCGATGCCGTGTGGCTTGATTCATGGCTCGATACCTGTCGTCCGTCGATGGCCTTGCTGATCCGGCTTCAGGCCCTTGCATTTCTTCGCAACGCGCGCAACCCGCCGGGTTGCACTCAGGAATGGTTCGCACATCGCTTAGCCAGTCTGCCTGCAAAACGGCTTGACAAGGAACGAACACCGGCGGCCATGGCGCTCGCCCGTGTTTGTTTCGGCGTTGGGTCAGAATGCGAGACGCGGCGCGACATAGCCACCGTAGCTGACGGTGCCGACGCCCGATGCTTGCGCCGGTATCGTATAGCCACTGACGAAGTGGCCCTGGATATACTTGCTGCTGCCGCCATACGATCCGTCAATCTTAATGGCAGCAAACGCGAGGATCGGTCCGTAGCTCGTGGTCGCGACTTGGGCGACGACCGGCATCACGACGGTGATACCCCCACTAGGGACGTTTCCGTAAATCGTCGTCTTGACCCCGGGCTCGATGTAGATGTTGTCGCCGATCGACAGCGCCGTCGGATTGCCGTTCGTGATCAGATCGCGGATGGTGGGAACGTCGCTCGCATTGGTCGTAAATGATGTCCACTGGCCCGCCGTGCAGGAGGAGCCATAACTCTGGCCATTGCCGACCTCGAATTCGTAGGGTTGGTTCGTGGACGGGTCGACTTTTGGCTGGTTGGTATTCGAGTTCCAGTACTGGTTGAACACACACTGATCCATGGCGACGGGAAAAAGCCCACCGGCCGGAACGGTGGAGGGAGGCGAGATGACCGCGACAGCCGTCGCGCTTTCCGCCGCAGTCGGTTTTCCAAGCAGTGAGCCGAGCAGGAGCGCCACGAGGCCACCGTTGTCATTGGCATCGCGCGTGATCGTGACTTGCACAGCGGGCTCTGGCAACTGCCCGGCAGGGGCCGGCAGCGTGACTGTGCTCGGCGCCAGCAAAGAGGGCGACGATGCGGCGAGATTCCAGTACCCTGTTGTGACCGTGCCGCTCTTAAGCTTGATGCCGTCCGAGGCATTTAGTGGAACGGCAGCGGTCGCCGAGGCAGCGGCAGCCGACCAGTTCAGGCTGTTCGCACTCGCGAGCGCCGAGGCTCCGGCCATAGCCGCCGCATCCGCAGCGTTCTGTAATTCGTTGCGGACAGTGATGACGCGCGGCACGTCGACTGCAAACGCACCGAACGCCAGCAGAAACGTCAGCGTCAAGAGAAACCACAGCGTGATCGATCCGCGCTGGCGAGCGCATACGGAAGCCGGCGGCCGTCGACGACGTGTCATCGGATGCGCGCGAGCGCTGATGAACGGCGCACTGTGCTGGTCGGCATGCTTATTCACAATACTTCACCGCGTCGGCTGTAATCGTGACCGGTCCTGTCAGCGCACTCAGCGTCGAACCGAGGACGAGCCCCTGATAGATGTAGGTGATCGTGACCTGAAGCGTATTGCCGCTGCCGGACGGTGGACATTGTCCAGACGGAACCGATACGCTCGGCGTCGTTGCCGTACCGCCCGTGACCAGGCTGTTCTGCATATACGAAAGGGCAACGCTCTGGATCCGGCTGACACTGGCGCGCGGCATGCTCAGTACGGCGCCCTGGCGCGCGGCTTCGCCTGCGGCATTCGTGATGACGGCCTTGTCGCAAAGCAGCAGGCTGACATCGATGATGCCGAACATCACCATCAGCACGAACGGCAACATCAGCACGAACTCGAGCGCGGCGATGCCACGCTCGCTGGCCGCGAGGCGCTGGCGGTGTCTCATTTCAGCGCTCCGCGCGACGTCACGCCGGCATCGGGTACCAGTCGCGCCTGCGCCGCGCCGTCACCCGCTTGCGCCATGAACCGCTCGCGCAGGTTACTGTAGAACCGCAGGTTGTCCTCCACGGAATCGCTCGGCATCGCAGCGATCAGGATGCGCTTGGCTGCCGCGCTATTGCCGAGCAGACCGTAGGCGAGGGCGAGGTTCTCGCGAGCCGCCGGTGGCGCATCGGGAAGGCTCGCAATATCGAGCAGCACGTTTGCGCCCGCGCGCGCGTTGCCGGACAGAGCCAGCGACAGGCCAAGATCCGCCCTCAGCCCCTCTATCTCGGGATGGCGCTGCAAGGCCGTCTGATAGACCTGCTGCGCCTCGGTATGCTTGCCCTGCAAATCGAGCGCGGTGCCGAGGCCTTCAGCGGCCACGGGGTTGTCGGGGTGAACTGCGACAAGCTCGCGATAACGCGACACGGCCTCGTCGAGCCGGCGCTCGCGCAGTGCCACCCGTGCGAGCCCCAGATGAGCGCGTGGATCGGCAGGCGCGGCGGCCACGACGCCCGCATAAAAGACGCCGGCTCGCGCGAGATCGCCGATCTGGTACATCGCATCGCCAAGCCCGAGCTGGGCCGTGATCGAGTGCGGATCGGCCTTTAGCATTTTTTCAAAGAGGGACACGGCGAGCTGCGTGTCGCCGGCCTCGAGGGCGCTCTCAGCGATATGCTGGTCAGTGCGCCCATCGGGTACATGCGTGGACGCGACGGGCTGCGACGTCACATAGTGAGTGTGTGCGCAACCAGTCGCAAGCGCCGCGACGGCGACAGGCGCGCATAGCGCTCGCAGCGCCCTATGCAGTGACAAGGGACGGTGCGTGGTCATTTCACCTCCAGGACCGAAACATTAGTGATGACGAAAGAGGATCATGAGCCGGATCACGGCGGGGCCCGCCGCGATGAGCCCGACGGTCGGCATGATGAACAGCATCATCGGAATCGTCATTTTCGGTGCGAGCTTCGCGGCCTTTTCCTCGAGCCTGACCATCTGCATGGTGCGCTCGGTGCGCGAGAGCGTGCGCAGCGATTGAGTGATCGGCGTGCCGTACTTTTGGGACTGGACAAGCGTGGTCACGAGCGCGCGCATCGACGGCAAGCCGACTCGGGCCGCCAACGCTTGGAGCGCACGCGCGCTGTCGCCGCCGATGCTGAGCTCATCCGCCGTGACGGCAAGCTCGTCGGCGAGTGCAGGAGAAATCGTCCGCAATTCGGCCGAGACGCGCTTGAGCGCAGCGACGAGACTGTTGCCTGCATTCGTGCAGATAACGAGCAGATCGAGCGCATCGGGCAGCGCGACTGCAATCGCCGTGCGGCGTCGCCCGATCATGAAGCCGAGCGCATACTCGGGCAGCGTCATGCCGATGACGAAGGCACCCGCCATCAGCAAGGCGCGAAACACAAAGTGCTGGCCGAGCGCCGGCAGATGCCCGCCGAGCGCGATCGCGCCGAGCGCAAGACAGGCACCAACGACGATCTTGGCCCCCGACACGACGGCAACCGCGCGCCGTTCGCGAAAGCCAGCGCTGGCGAGGCGGGTTGCAAGCTTGGCTCGGTCTTCGGCCTGCACGACGGGGATCCGTTCACCGAGCGTGGCCACGCGTTTGGCGAGGTTCTCCGGCATGCTCCTCGCGGCGAGCGCGGCGGGCGTGTTTTCGGCCGCCGCGCTCGCCACGCTTTGCCGCGCGCGCTGGGCAATGCGCGCGCGCCTGCTGGTGCTGCGCAAGACGAGCCAGAGCGTAGCCAAGATGAGCAGGGCGAGCAGAGCGGCATCGCGCCAAAGGTCGGCGTTCATCATCGTGACGTATCGAGGTTCGAGATTTTGCTGATCATGCAGAGCCCAATGGTCAACAGCACGGCCGCGAGCGTGAGTATCTTGTGCCCGGCGTGCGTGTGCGTCAGGGTGTCCAGATATGGCCGGTTCACCAAGTAAAGAAAGCCCATGATCGAGAACGGGACCGCCGCAATCATCTTGCTGGCGAGCCTGCCTTCAGCGGTGAGCGCCTTGCTTTTAGCGCGAATGTCGCGCCGTGAGCGCACGATTGCCGAGAGGTTCTCGAGCGTGTCGCCGAGATTGCCCCCCGTCTCACGCTGCAGGATCAGGCAGACCGAGAAAAACGAAAAGTCGGACAGCTGCAGACGCGCTGCTGCCTGTTGAAGCACGTCCTTAAGTTCGGCACCGACGAGCAAGGCGTCGCCCATCGTGCGAAACGTCGCCCGAACAGGTTCCTCGCTTTCGACGCCCGCGGTGCTGATCGCCTGGACGACGGGAATACCAGCCCGCACGGCGCGAATGATGAGGTCGAGCGTATCGGGAAAGGCAGCGAGGAAGCGCTGCCGAAAGCGCGCGATCATCCAGCGGTAGGCCGCGCGGCCGGCGATGCCCGTAATGCCGATGGAAGTCAGCAACCGCAGGAGCGGAGCCATCGATGCGTACGACGTTCCGATGAGTGAAGCTGCAAGCGCTGCCGCGGCGACGAAGCAGATTGCGCGCATGCCGCCAGGACCGCCGACCGCGCGTACGCGCTCGTGCCAGACCGCGAACATGGCCAGCAGGGCCGCCTGATCGCCTACGCGGCGCTTCGGGTGCAAGAGCTGATGCTGGTCCTCGTTGTCGTGCTCGGGCTTAACTGGCTGACGCTCATCGCGCAACGTTGCGACGCGCGTCCTGATGCGGGCACTCGGGCGCTGCCTCACGATTTCTCGAACCGCACGCGTGATGAGGCCCGCTATGACGATGGCGAAAAAACTGCCGACAGCGACGACATTCGCGGCATTCATGATTGGATTGCCCTGAGTAGAGCCTCCTCGAGCCCATAGTAGGCGGCACGCTGCGCAAAGACAGGCCGCAGCGATGATCCTTCGAACACCCCGCGAACCTGTGCTTCGTAAGCGCTCGCGCTGTAGCGAAATTTGAAGAGGTCCTGCGTGATGACGACGTCGCCTTCCATGCCTGCGATTTCGGTCACATGCGTGACGCGCCGCACGCCATCGCGCATGCGCTCGATTTGCAGGATCAGGTGAACCGCACTTGTGATCTGCCGGCGGATCGACATCAGCGGCAGATTACCGTTCGCCATCATGACCATGCTTTCGAGCCGCGTAATAGCATCGCGCGGGGTATTCGCGTGGACCGTAGTCATTGATCCGTCATGCCCCGTGTTCATCGCCTGCAGCACGTCGAAGGCTTCCGTGCCGCGCGTCTCGCCGAGGATGATGCGGTCAGGGCGCATCCGCAGCGCGTTTCGTACGAGGTCGCGCTGCGAGACGCCGCCGAGCCCCTCGCCGTTCTCCGGCCGCGTCTCGAGGCTGACGACGTGCGGCTGCTGAAGCTGAAGTTCGGCCGCGTCCTCGATCGTCACAATGCGCTCGTTCTTCGTCAATGAAGCGCGACAGTGCGTTGAGCAGCGTCGTCTTGCCAGAGCCCGTGCCGCCGGAGATGACGATGTTGAGCCGGCATGCGGTAGCGATGCGTAGCACGTCAACCATAGCCGCAGAGATGTTGCCCTGCTGTGACATGCGTCCGAGCGTGATGTTGCGTTTGGAGAACTTGCGAATCGAAATGGAGGCGCCGCGCAGGGCAATCGGCGGCAGTACGACGTTCACACGGCTGCCATCGGCAAGCCGCGCATCGACCATCGGACTGCTCTCATCGACGCGCCGCCCAACGGCCGTAGCGATGCGCTGCGCGACGTTGATGACATGGGCGTTGTCCCGGAACTTCAGCGCAGTTAGCTCGAGGCGTCCCCCGCGCTCGACGTAGACCTGGTCCGGCCCGTTCACCAGAATGTCGGTGACGCGTTCGTCGGCGAGCAGCGGCTCGATTGGGCCGATGCCGAACATGTCATTGAGGATCTCGTCGACGATGGACGTTTGCTCGGCAAGCGTCAGCGTCAGACGGTCGCGGACGATCGTTTCGCCCGTGATCTGCTCGATGCCTGCGCGCACGTCGCTGCGTGACATCATCAGCGCAGCCGACATGTTCATCGACGAGAAGACGGCGGCGCGAATTGTCCTGAACGTTTCCGAGCGGATCGGTGCGCCTTGGCGGTTCGCGGCGGATAGGGCCGTCGCAACGGTCAAGCTCGCCGACGTTGCCTCCGCAATCCCGCCCGGATCGGTGGCCGCCCTGACAGCGGCGGAGCCGGTTGCCGCTTGCGAGGGTTGCAGCTCGTCCGAATTGGCTGCGAACGAATCGGTCGCATGGGCGCTGCGGCGGCCAAACATCAGTGCATCCCCCAGTTTGGCAACAGGCGGCTGTACCATGGTTGACGCGCTGCTACCGCCACTTCGCCTCCCGTGATTGCATTGGCAAGCGATATGATCTCTGCTGCAAACGGCGAACGTTGCGCTTCGGCGAGCGGTTCCCCGAGGTTCTCGGCGAGCGCTAGCATCTGGGGCTCATAGGGGAGCGGACGGATTGACCCATGTGCGAGTGCGGCAACGAAGTCGGCTGGGCTGACGCGGCCCGTTACAGGCTGCCGCGATTCGTTGAGCAGCACCAAAATTGAGGGATTCGTATCCCGACCTTCTGCGAACCGGCACAAGCGCGCGGCTTCGCGAGTTGAATGCACCGAGTGATCCGCTACCACATTGATCATTGCACTCGCGTTGAACGCTTCGTCGACGAGTCCACCCGCCCGCTCGGGCAGGTCGAGCATGATGTAGTGGTAATCGCGCTTCAGCATTCCGATAAGTTCCGTCAGCGCGCCGGGCCGTAGAACAAAGTCATCGTTGAATGGGAATTCCGGCGCGAGCACGAAAAGTCGGTCGCTGTGGGCGACGAAGGCCTGACTGATGAGTTGTTGATCGAGCCGCTGCGGGTTTTGCAACAGCTCCATCAGCCCGTTGTTGCTTGCGACGCCGAGCATCGAGGCAGCGGCGCCGCCGTACGGGTCGAGGTCGACATAGGCGATGCGGCGCCGCGTCTTGTCGGCGAGGTGGCGCGCCAACGCTGTCGCAATCGTCGTGACACCAACGCCGCCGCGCGCGCCCACGAAGCTGAGCGTCTTGCCCATGCGCGCCGACGTGCTGGAGTCGGTCGACGCGAACGCGCGCTGCACGAGCTCGACGGTAAGCGGCTTGACGAGATAGTCCTGCACGCCGAGCTGCAACAGGCTGCGAAAGAGCCCGACGTCGTTCCGCTCGCCGA
This sequence comes from Paraburkholderia lebeckiae, assembly GCF_050436225.1. Lineage (NCBI taxonomy): Bacteria > Pseudomonadati > Pseudomonadota > Betaproteobacteria > Burkholderiales > Burkholderiaceae > Paraburkholderia > Paraburkholderia lebeckiae. The sequence goes on from NZ_JBNDLU010000002.1 coordinate 769,274, forward strand.
CGACGACGACGCAAACGGAAGGATCGACCACCTCCGAGAGTCTCTGGAGGTCGGAGATCGGCATGGTCGAACCTGACACATCGACGATCAGGTATCGCGGTGATTCCTTAAGCGAGGTCATGATCGCGACCACATCGTCGAGGGTGCCGCACGCTACATGCGAGGTTGCGATGCCCTGGTCGACGACAAAGCTGTTGACGACCGCCTCGCTTGCCGCGTCCGAGACCACGGCAATGAGCTTCTCGGCGCCGGATGGGCGGCGGCCGCGTTTGAGAACGTTCGATTCGAAAGCGCCCATTTGTGCCCTCTCTCCGTTACTGTGATCCAGTCGAGGTCGTCGACGATGACGAAGACGACGAAGACCACGAGTTCAACGGGGTCGCGCGTCCTTCCTCGTAACGCCGTACCGCACTGGCTGCGAGCGGCGCGTCCGCGCCCGCGTACGGCAGCGGTGCCGTGAGATCGGCAGGCCGCGCGACCATCGCCGCCAGATTCGAGTAAGTGGCGCAGCCGAAAGCGACACCGGGCCGAGCCATGCCGGCGTCGATCATTTGGGAGCGCTGATTGAGTGCTTCGCACGAGGGCGGGATCGCATGCCCGCTTTCGCCTGGCGCGACGCTGATGATGGACGGATCGGGCATGCCAAGCGGCGGAGGCGGCGACATGCACGACGCAAGGCCGACGCTTGCGGCGCAAGCGAGGACTGTTGCAGTGGAGGTGAGCCGTGCGTTCATGGTGTTCCCCTTCGGCATTCAATAGACGAAGCCAGCTGCACCGACGAGGCGCGGCGAATTGCCGGAAAGTGAGTCGATGCCGAGCGAATGCTGGACGGCATACTCGATATCGCTGCTTGGGCGCATGACCTCGTCGAGCGCGCCGTGCAATTGCCCGGGCCCGGTCGGCGCGACGATATACGGCGTGACAATCGCAACGAGCTCGGTTTTCTTGTTCTGGTAGTTCTTTGACGAAAAAAGCTTGCCGAGCACCGGTAGACTGCCGAGCCCGGGCAGCGCGGAAAGTACGTCGCTCGTCGAGCTTTGCAGCAGTCCGCCGATAGCGAAGCTCTGCCCGCTAGACAGTTCCACGGTGGTTTGCATGCGGCGTACCGTCAGTGCCGGAACCACGATCGAGTTCAGTGTGATGCTATTGCTCGGGTCGATCTGGCTCACTTCAGGCCGCACATTGAGGCTGATACGGTTGTCGGCGAGCACCGTCGGGGTGAAGTTGAGCGAGACGCCGTAGGGCTTGTATTCGATCGTGATTGTGCTCGTCGTGCCGCTCTGAGGCACCGGGATCGGCAGTTCGCCGCCAGCGAGGAAACTGGCCGTTTGGCCTGACATTGCTGTCAGGTTCGGCTCCGCCAGCATTGTCAGCAGTCCCTCCTGATCGAGGGCGTTGAGAACGGCTTCGATCGAGCTCCCACCTGTGACGAACTTGCCGATGATCGAGAAAGCGCTCGCCGTGGGCGTCGCTGTCGTGCCGTAGGCAAGCCCGCCCCCGAAGTTGCCGCTCGTGCCGAGCGCATCCCAGTTGATGCCGAGCTGTTGCGTTACGTTGCGGTCGACCTCGGTGATACGCACGCGGAGTAGGACCTGGACGGGGTGAGCGATCGTCAGACTGTTGACGAGCTGCTCCTTGCTGTGCAGGTACGGCTGCAGCGCTTGCACGACGGCGTCGGCATCGATTGCGCTCGGCACTGCCCCGCTCACCGTCAACGACCCGGGTGCGCTCGTCACCCTGATGCCGAACCGGGGGAAGCTGCTGTCTATGAGGCGCTGAATCGAAGCGGTATCGGTCGAAACGCTGACCGTTTTGCGCAGAATTTCTCTGTTGTTAGCGCCGAGCGCAAAGAGCGTCGTCGTGCCAGCTTTCTTGCCTAGCACGAAGACGGAGCGCGTCGACGGCACCTGTACGTCGGCTACGTCGGGGTCGGCGACGAAGACGGCGACGGCCGGGGCAGGCAGCGTGATCATCGTGCCGCTGCCGGCAGGGACGGAAAGTACGTCAGCGGGCTGCGCCGCGCGCGCGAGGCCTGCACCCGGGCCAGCAAGCACCACGGTGCAAAGGAGTCCGGCGAAAAAGGCAGAAACGGCGATCCTGCTGCCTGCAAAGCGGCCGGCGCTGCGTGAAAAGAAGGGCGCGCGTGTGAAGCTGGCCATGAGTGGTCCTATGATCCTGCGGCTGTTGTGCCGCGTGCCTCGGCGGTGGCTGTCGGTGCTATAGGCGGAGTGCCTGACGGTAGCGGCGGCACGCCCTGCGTACCTGCCCAAGCGCCGCTAGTCGGCTGGCCGCGTGCCTGCTCGATGTTCGAGCCGCGGTAAATGGTCACGTGCGGGGTTGGCGCGGAAGTTCTTCCCTGTGGATCAGATGGCATCGCGCGCAGCGCGCGCGAAACGTCACCTGCCCACACCGGAGGCGTGGATGTTTGGGCCACGTCTTCGAGATCGGGGGCGTGCCTGTCACGCGTCGCGAAACTGCGCAGCGCGAGCGACAGGGTGCCGAGATGCGCGGCGACTGTGATGATCTGAGCGCTTGTCGGTGTCACTTCGAATGTTGCGGTGCGCACGTTCATACTCGGCGCGGCCGCATCCTCCTTCGGACGCCGGAACGCCGAGCCGACCGCGAGCACGCGCACGCGCTCGGCGACCCTCTCAGACTCGACGGATCGAGCCGGCGCGACGTTGACGCCGGCGTCCGCGCGGATCTGCTGTGTGAGCAGCACGTCGACATAGTCGCCCGGCTGGATCAGTCCTGCATTGCCAGATACATCGTCGACGGCGACCGAGATCGCACGCATGCCGGGTTTGAGCGCGGCGGCCAAAAATCCGGGCGCGCTCGGCAGAATTACGTCGGCCGGGCCGAGCGGCGTGCCCGCGCGCACCGCGTGCCGCAGGAGATCGCCTTTCAGATCCAGATCGGCTCCGACCTCCGCCGAGCCTTCGAGGAACGCTCCTGCGGGAGCCTGGCCGCGAGGCATCGTTTTCCAGATGAGATCCGAGTCGCGCAAGAGAAGCCCGTCGGGAAGGTCGTCGGCCGCGGCGCGCACGCGAACCATCGGCGGTGGCGCCGCCGCCCTGGGGCCGGACGAGGCAACGAAGAGCGCGCGGATGATGAAAGCGCCAATCGTGGCGATGACGACAAGCGCGGCAAGCTTGATGATGTTTTGCATGGAGGCGCTTTTTCTTCAGGCTAGACGCGCAGGAGCAGGAAGCGCAAATTCAGCGTGATGGCTAACAGTGGGCTTGAGCGGGCCAAGCGCAGTGTGGTTGTCGACGGTGGGCTGTAGCAGGACCGCAATGATGCCCCCCAAGGCGAGTGCGACGCCATACGGCACGCCGCGCGACAGGGCAATCCAGTCGAGCCGACTTACCACTGCTGCCAACGTAGGGATGCGCGTCATGGCAGCCGCGCTGAGTACCGCGAGAGCCACAAGCAATCCGCAAAAGGACACAATGACGAAAACTGTCCAGTATTCAGGCCCTGCCCAAAGAAAGACCGCGGCGGCAAGCTTTACGTCGCCGCCGCCGAGCCAGCCGAAACGGAAAACCAACGCAGCCAGCGCCAGCGACAAGGCACCCGCGGCCACATGCAACTGCAGTGAGGCAAGGGTACTTTGGGTAAGTGCTGCATCAACGAAGTAAAGTGCGGCAAAGGCGGCGACGGCGGCGTTCGGCAAACGCCGCGTGCGCAGGTCAAGAAGGGCGAGCATCGCCAGAGTCATGCAGGCGGCAGCTTTGATCACGTCCATGTGGGTCATCTGTCGCCGAATGAGCCGAAAAGAGCGGGCCGCCGGACTCGCGCGTACGCGTTTTGCGCCGGACGGCCAGCGGATCAGGTGCCAATCGCAGTGGTAACCTTGGTGACCATGTCCGTAAAGACGGTTGTGAGGGCAGTGTTGAAGTAAGTCCCGGCCAGGACCAAGGCGGCCACAACGATGCCGGCGAGAACCGCATATTCCAGCGCACTGACGCCGCGCTCGTCGCGCGACAGGGATCGGATGAAACGCAGCATGAAAGACTCCTTGAAATATGGCCGTTATGGCCGCTTTGCCGTTTAGCTACAAAAGAGGACCAGCTCAATCCCCAAGCTCGGTTAACAGCAAAATGGCCGTGGGACGTGAGCCCGGCGCCCGAGGGCCGGAGTACGTGGTGGTTATCCGTGAGTGCATGTTATTCCCGGCCGCAACAGTGCGATCCGATGAGAAGAGGCCTGAAGTGGGTCCAATTCGCCTGACCGGTCTCGCTTCGTTGCGCGCAAAGTCATACGGCACTGATTTAAAGATGAATAATCGCTGGGAGCGGCCGACCCGCAGATCTAAAGCCGGATTGCCAGCGCTTGCTGTAAACGCAGCCAGGAAGGGGTTTGAGACGGGCACCAAGCTTGGAACATGAATGCTGATGGATTTGCGCTGAGTGAGTCTGGTTACATGGCGGTTACACGAACGCCATGAACGAAAAAAGGGCTATAAGCGAAAACGCTGTAACCCTTTGAATTTCTCGCTGGGGCGTGAGTGACGCGAACATACGGGTGGCCGAGGACGCGTCGAACATGATTGCTAGGGGAAGGTCCCTTAACTGAGCGAAGCTGACGTTCGAATGTCCACCTGAAAGCGCCCTCGGGCCTCCGAAACTGGCCGATTGTTGCCGATCCCAGTACTTTTTGTAGTTGGATAGAGTCCACGTAAATGCTGGGTCTGCTGCTTGCCTGCGGGCATTCATTGCGTCGAGCGCGCGGCCTATGAGCGGCTAGCGAATTGGCCTACCAGCGCCCGACTTAGATCGTCAATGAGCGGCTCCAAGGCTGCGTCATTGAACCGTCCGCAGTCTTTTGCGAGGTCCAGCGCACGCGAGAAGTACACCATGAAGGCGTCGCGCACTGCGAGGCGCGTCTCGCCTGTGATTTGTAGCGCCTTGAGCAAGTGTTCGCCCAACTGATCGGGCGTGTTCCACTGCGCGCGCTCGTAGCGCTCGGCCGGCGCCGGACCGCCGAGGAATAGGCTGTTCATGCGGCGGCACTCGAAGTCGAGGTAAGCCATGAAATCGGCTCTACCTACGGCGTCTAGAGCCGTGCGCGTGAAGTCGCGGATTAGCCGGTCGACGACGGCAGTCTCGTTGAGGTGGGGGCGGTTGGTCGCATCCGGCTGCGTGTCTGCCGAGCGCATATGCGACTGTCGTTCCATGCTATTCCCCGTAGTCGATTTTCGTTCGTTATCAGCGGAATCGCGAGCGCGATACTCCACTCTCTGGTAGTCGGCGCAGTCGCGCTCGGCGGCAGTGACGGCGTTCCGCTCGGTGTCATGCACTGACCTGCGGTCCCCGTTGGCTCTGCTCAGGCTTGAAATCAATATCAGCCTCCTCGAGAATCCATGCCTCGATTGTGTCGTGCCACTTGCGCAGCAGGTCGAGCGGGCGGCGGCGGTAGTGCTTCTCGGCCAAAGCCGACGGCTTGTGACCTTGGATTTGTGCGACTACGCCGACTGGCACCTCAACCCATTCGGCTAGCGTGCCAAACGAACGACGCAGGCCGTGCAGGCTCACGTGCGGCAGTCCGGCGGCCAGTTGCGCCCGGTCATGCGCGTCGCGCGGCTCAACCAGCCTGCCACTGGCAGCGCGTGCGCTCCAGAATACCCACGGCGACGGCTGCCACGTCTTGTCGTTCGCTTTTAGCTTCCGCATCTGCCGGACGTTCGGTGGCGTGTTGTTGATGCGCTTCAATTCGAGCAACAGGCTCGCGAGATAAGGCGTCAGGGGAATGACGCGACCTGTTTCAGTCTCGACCTTGTCCGCGATACGCATGCTGCGCCATTGAAAATCCACGTCATCCCAGCGAAGCCCGGTCATCTCCTCACGTCGAGCGCCAGTTAGAAGCAAGGCTTGCAGGTAGGTGGACGCAACCGGATTGCCGAGCTGTCGGACGGCAGCAAACCACGAAAAAAGCTGCTCTCGCTGGAGGCAGTCATTTTTTGCCTTTGGGCGCGGAACAACGTCGCGCACTATGCGGGCCGTGTAGACATCGGCGGGAATGAGGCCGGCATAGTCGAAGCGGTCGGCGCACCACCGAACGAACGCACGCAGCTTGCGGTATGACTGCTCCGCGCCCGTCCGTCGAACCTGCGCCTCGGCCTCCAGCCAGTCGGCGACGCGTTGCGCGCTGAGGTCAGACAGTCTGAGCGTCATCAATGCCGCCAGTGGCCCGGCGACAGTCAAGCCCTTACCGCGCTTCTTGCTTGCTCCCCCAGCTTGGGCCAGGTTCACGTGGTCACGGTAGTGTCGCTCGCTCCATCTCGATTTGTGGCCTTCCAAGTAGTCGTGCCACGCCTCGCTAACGATCACATCTTTGCGACGTGCCTCAGCCTTTCGCGCTTCGTGGGCTGCGCGCTGCTCGGCGGCTTCAAGGCGCGGGTCTTTGCTGGCGTCGATCAGCCGTTGCAGGCGACGCGCTTCTTCCCTCGCATCGTCAATCCCCCAGTCCTTCGGGGAGCCAATGGTGACGCGCACCGTCGCGCCGTTCAGCTTGCCCTGAAACACATAGGACAGGCGGCCTGCCGCTGTGGCACGAAGGCCCAAGCCGGACGTCCCGCTGTCCCATATAAACGCCTGGGACTTGCCAGCAGGGCAGCTATGTCCATTCACTCGGCCCACTGTGAAGTTTACTTTCGCCATTGTTGTGATCGGTCCCGTTTCGGGTTACGCGGAATTCCATGTAACCGCCATGTAACCGCATTTTATGGAAATCGATCTATTCCGGTCAACGCCTGGATTTGGTACAAATGCCTGAAACCCTTGACAGGCGGCAGTTTTTAGCCAACAGTGGAATCTAAGTCAACGCGAGGAAATGCGGGATTATTCGGCCTTCTAAGCCGAGGGTGGGGGGTTCGAGTCCCTCCTGCCGTACCAGAATCATCGAAGGGTTACAGGTTTCGCGCCTGTAACCCTTTTTGTTTTTGTGCAAATGTTGCGCGCCCGGTGGCTGTCGGGCTGTCGCGTGTTCGTACGGCTCGCTTCGGGTGTTTCCCGACTCAGGAAATCGCGCGCGGCGCCGTTAATTCAACAGAACCGTATGACGCGCCGCGATGGAGGAATCAGCGTGAACCGACTTAGCCTCAACACCAAACTCTGGCTCGCGCTGCTGATTACGTGGCTCGGCCTGCTCGGCCTCGGCGGCTGGGCCGCATGGCAGTCGCGCGCGACGATGCTGGCCGAGCGCAAGTCGGCCGTGCAGAACGTCGTGGAAAGCGCGTACGGCATCGTCGCCGACTACGCGCAGCGCGCCGACCAGCATGAGCTGACGCCCGAACAGGCGCGGCAGCAGGCGCTGGCGCGGCTGTCCGCGATGCGCTACCACGGCAGCGGCTACATGATCGTATCGACTGCCACGCCGGTCGTGATCATGCATCCGATGCTCGCCGATCTGCGCAACAAGGACGTGTCGCACTACGCGGACAGCGACGGCAAGCTGCTGTTCGTCGAAATGGTCAAGGTCGCGCAGGCGCACGGGCAGGGCTTCGTCGATTACATGGGCCGCCTCGCCGGCAACAACGAGCGCGTGCCGAAGATCAGCTTCGTCAAGCGCTTTGCCGCGTGGGACTGGTATCTGATTTCGGGTGTCTACGTCAACGACATCGACGCGGCGTTCCGCGCCGACCTGCTGCGCTATCTGCTGACGATCCTCGTGATCGGCAGCTTCAGCACCCTCGCGCTCGTGCTGATCATCCGCAACGTGAAGCGCAGTCTCGGCGGCGAGCCCGCCTATGCGGCGAGCGTCGCGGAGACGATCGCCGACGGCGATCTTTCGTGCCCGGTCACGCTGGCCGGCGACGATCGGGAAAGCATGCTGTTCGCGATGCAGCGCATGCAAAGCCGCCTCGCCGACGCGATCCGGCGCATTCGCGGCGGCACCGAAACGATCACGGTCGCGGCCGAAGAGATCGCCGCGGGCAATCTCGACCTGTCGGCGCGGACGGAACAGCAGGCGTCGTCGCTCGGCGAAACGGCCGCGAGCATGGAGCAGCTGACGGCGACCGTCAAGCAGAACGCCGACAACGCGCTGCAGGCCAACCGCATGGCGCGCTCGGCGTCGCAGCTCGCGGGCGAGGGCGGCGAGGCCGTGCAACACGTCGTCGCGAACATGCAGAGCATCGCGGCGAGCTCGGCGCGGGTGGTCGATATCATCGGCGTGATCGAAAGCATCGCGTTTCAGACCAACATCCTCGCGCTGAACGCGGCCGTCGAAGCCGCGCGCGCCGGCGAGGAGGGCCGCGGCTTCGCGGTCGTCGCGGGCGAGGTGCGCAACCTCGCGCGCCGCAGCGCCGACGCGGCCAAGGAGATCAAGACGTTGATCGAGGATTCGGTCGCGCGCGTCGGCAGCGGCAAGACGCTCGTCGAGAAGGCGGGCGGCACAATGGAGTCGCTCGTCGATGCGGTGAAGCGCGTGACCGACATCATCAGCGAGATTTCCGCCGCGTCCGACGAGCAGAGCCGCGGCATCGAGCAGGTCAATCTCGCGATCGCGCAGATGGACGAGACCACGCAGCAGAACGCGGCGATGGTCGAACAGGCGGCGGCCGCCGCGCAGTCGATGCAGGAGCAGGCGCAGATGCTGCGCGACGTCGTCAACACGTTCCGCCTGCAGGGGACGGCCGCCGCGCGTTGATGGCCGCGTCGATGGCGCGCTGCCCGCCGAAGTGTGCATGCTATGCTTTTGAGGTCAGGATCAAAGCCGCCGTGCGCCGTGCGCGCCGTGCACACTTCGAGGAGAGTCCTACATGTCGACGCGAACCCGTGTGCTGTTCCACCTCAGTGCCGCGAGCCTCCTGCTCGGCGCGGCGATCGGCGCGCAAGCGGCGAACCTCGGCTTCCTGAGCGACACGCCGATCACCTATATGAGACAGCGCGACAACGCCTCGATCAAGCATGCGGTCATGAGCGCGCTCAATGACAGGAAGGACGGCGAGAGCTTCACGTGGGTCAACGACGGCACCGGCAATAGCGTGAAGATCGACGCGACCATCTCGATGGACAGCACCTCGACCGAAGGCGGACGCACCTGCCGCACCCTCGGGGTCGTACTCAATGCGAAAGGGCAATCGATGAACCTGCGTCCGAACTTCTGCAAGGAAGGCGGCGCCTGGCAGCTGCAGAAGCGTTGAGCATGCGTGAGCGCGGCGCGAAAGGTGCATGCAATGAGGCTGAGCGATGAGCCCGCGAATCGTCTCGTGCGGGATCGTGCTGCTCGATCCCGACGGACGCGTGCTGCTCGCGCACGCCACCGAAACGACGCACTGGGACATCCCGAAAGGCCAGGGCGAGGACGGCGAGGCGCCGCACGTGACGGCGCTGCGCGAGATGGTCGAGGAAACCGGCATCGCGCTCGAGGCCGATCGGCTGAAGGATCTCGGCCTGTTCGTCTACCGGCGCGACAAGGACCTGCATCTGTTCGCGGCGCGCGCGGGTGCCGGCGAGCTCGATCTGAGCACGTGCACCTGCACGTCGCTGTTTCCGCGCCGCTCGGACGGCACGCTGATCCCCGAAATGGATGACTACCGCTGGGCGTCGATCGAAGAGGTGCCGCGCTATGCGAGCCGTAGTCTGACGCGGCTCTTCGAGACGACGCTGTCGCTCGCGGAGTTGCACCGGTCGCTATAGGCGGCGCACGCCGCCTTCAATCGAGCGCGTGGTCGTTCGGATGCGCGAACAACGCGCGGTTCTGCTCCGACAGCGGGAAATTGACGTTGATGCCATGCGGCGGAATCGGCTGCGTGAACCACTGCCGATACAGACGCTCGGCGTCGCCGGACGTCTGCGAGCGCGCGATCACGCGATTCACGAGCGCGCGGAACGGCTCGTCGCCCTTGCGGAACATGCACGCATAAACTTCGTAGCCAAGCGGCGTGCCCGTCACGATGAAATCGTCGGGATGCGGGTCGGTCACCTTGAAACCGTAGACGATCGGCTCGTCCATCACGAACGCCACCGCGTGGCCTTCCTTCATCGCGTTGAAGGCTTCCTGGTGGTCGCGCGCGCTCGTGATGCGCATGTTCAGCTGCTTGTCGGTGTTGAGGCTGCGCAGCAGGCGCTCGTCGGACGTGCCGGCGGTCGTCACGACCGGCTTGCCGGCCAGATCGGGGAAATCAGTGATGCCGCTGTTCCTGCGCGTGATCATGCGCACCGCGTACTGGAAAAAGCTGTCTGAAAACGCGGCGACGTTTTCGCGCTCGACCGTGTGTGTGGTCGAGCCGCATTCGAGATCGATCTGGTTGTTCAGCAGCATCGGCATGCGGTTCGACGACGTGACCGTGACTTCGTGAACCCGCAGCTGCGCCATGCCGAGCGTTTTCCTGATTTCATCGACGATCTGCATCGCGATCGCCTGCGAGTAGCCGACCGTGCGCCTGCCGTCGAAGTACGAGAACGGGATCGACGCCTCTCGCACGCCGAGCACGACGACGCCGTCGTCGTGGATCTTTCTCAGCGTGCCGGTCAGTTCATCCGCGCGGGCGGGGCCGGTGAACGCGAGCGCGCCGCAGGCGGCCAGCGTAAGCAGCATGCTGTGCATGCCGCGCAGCAGATGCGGGAAGCGTGAGCCGCACGCGCTCCGTGCGACGCGAACCCTACCTTCAGACCCTTCCCCGTGGCGGTCTGCAACCTTCATCGGACCTCCCGGACCGGCGCGCTCAGGCGAGCGCGCAGTGAGTGTCGATCGAAACATCCGGCAACCCGGACGGGCCCGTAACGCCGGGCCCTCGCTGGCGGCGGCTCAGGCCGGCTTGCCCCAACTGTCGCGCAGACTGACGATGCGGTTGAACACGGGCTTACCCGGCTTCGAATCGACGCGGTCGGCGACGAAGTAGCCGTGGCGCTCGAACTGGTAGCGCTGCTCCGGCATTGCATGGTGCGCGCCGGTTTCGAGGTAGGCCTGGACCACACGCTTCGAGTCCGGATTCAGCGCTTCGAGGAAATCGCGGCCGCCGGCGTCCGGTTGCGGTTCCTTGAACAGCCGGTCGTAGATGCGCACTTCGGCCGGGCACGCGGCCGCCGCGCTGACCCAGTGGATATTGCCCTTGACCTTGTAATTGTTCGCGCCTTCGGTGCCCGATTTGCTGTCCGGGAAGTAGTTGCAGTGCACCGCGACGATATTGCCGTTCTCGTCCTTGTCCGCGTGCGTGCATTCGATCACGTAGCCGTACCGCAGGCGCACCTTGTTGCCCGGGAACAGGCGGAAGTAGCCCTTCGGCGGCGTCTCCGTGAAGTCCTCGCGCTCGATCCACAGCTCGCGCGAAATCGGAAACTCGCGCAGGCCCTGTTCAGGATGATGCGGATGCACCGGTGCGTGGCACGGCTCGGTGAGACGTTCGGGGAAGTTGTCGATGATCAGCTTGACCGGATCGAGCACGGCGGCGATGCGCGGCGCCTTCTCGTCGAGATCGTCGCGCAGCGCGCCTTCGAACACGCTCATGTCGATCCACGAGTCGACCTTGGTCACGCCGATGCGCTCGCAGAACAGCTGGATCGACTCGGGCGTGAAGCCACGCCGGCGCAGGCCGACGATGGTCGGCATGCGTGGGTCGTCCCAGCCTTCCACATGGCCTTCGTTGACGAGTTGCAGCAGCTTGCGCTTGCTGGTGATCGCATAGGTCAGGTTCAGGCGCGAAAACTCGATTTGCTGCGGCAGCGGACGCCTGAAGACACCGGCCTCGGCGAGTTCGTTCAGGATCCAGTCGTACAGTGGGCGGTGATCTTCGAACTCGAGCGTGCACAGCGAATGCGTGATGTTTTCGAGCGCGTCCGAGATGCAGTGCGTGTAGTCGTACATCGGGTACACGCACCAGGCGTCGCCGGTACGGTAGTGATGCGCGAAGCGGATGCGGTAGATGACCGGGTCGCGCATGTTGAAGTTCGGCGACGACATGTCGATCTTCGCACGCAGCACGTGCTCGCCTTCCTTGAACTCGCCCGCCTTCATGCGGCGGAACAGGTCGAGGTTTTCCGCGACCGGACGCTCGCGGAAGCGCGACGGCGTGCCGACTTCGGTGGCCGAGCCGCGGTTCGCGCGGATTTCCTCGGCCGACTGGCTATCCACGTACGCGCGGCCGCGCTGGATCAGCAGCTCCGCGAACTCGTACAGCTTGTCGTAGTAGTCGCTCGCGAAGTACAGATGCTCGGTGCGGTCCTTTTCCCATTCGAAGCCGAGCCAGCGCACCGAGTCGATGATCGACTCGACGTACTCGACGCTTTCCTTCTCCGGATTGGTGTCGTCGAAACGCAGATGGCACACGCCGCCGTAGCTGCGCGCGACGCCGAAGTTCAGGCAGATGCTCTTTGCGTGACCGATGTGCAGATAGCCGTTCGGCTCCGGCGGGAAGCGCGTTTCGACGCGCTGACTCCATTTGCCGGTGCGATTGTCGTCGTCGATGATGTTGCGGATGAAATTGGATGCCGCGGGCGCGTCGTTGCGTTCGGTATTCATGCGAGAAGATGAGAGTCCATGGGGGCGCGCAATGCGCCCGTTTAGCCGTCAATTCTACCTGACGAGCCCGTTCGCGGCAGGTGGTTGCGGCGCGCAGCCAACGGCGGGGCGGGTTTGGCGCGGCTGCCGGAGTCAGGGACGCCGGCGCGCGGGGCTGTAACAGGAGGTAAAACGGGTTGGCGACGCGCGACGCGCCGACTTAGGATGCGCTGCTGCGCGCGGCCCGCTCGCCTGTGCTGGGCCTTCGCGCGGGCGGGCTTGCCCGAGCCGTCCACGCTGTCCTTCATCTTCCTGCACGAGGCTCCGCTGCTCGTGCGCCATGCTCGCCTCGTTGCCGGAGTTTTATCGGATGTCTGTCCCGACGCACGGCGCGTTTCGCGCGCCTTTTGCCCGCGCTTTGGCTAGCGCCCGATTTTCTTGCCGTAACCGTCGTGTGCTCGCTTCGGCCTGGTTTGCCGCGCTTGCCGTGAACGTGGCCGCGCCGCTGTCCGCCGCCGCGAAAACACCGGCGCCGAAGCCGGCGCTCGATGCGTCGGCAGTCGCCGCGCCGGATAGCTACAGCGCTGACACCGCGCAGCAGATCTTCGCCGAAGGCGGCAACGCGGTCGATGCCGCGGTCGCGATGGCCTTCACGCTCGCCGTCACGCGGCCCGATGCGGGCAACCTCGGCGGCGGCGGTTTCATGACGCTGCTGGTCGACGGCAAGCCGTATTTTCTCGACTATCGCGAGCGCGCGCCGCAGCAAGCGACCCGCGACATGTACCTCGACGACAAGGGTAACGTGGCGCCGGGCGTGAGCACGGTCGGGCATCGCGCGGCGGCCGTGCCGGGCACTGTCGATGGCATGTGGGAAGCGCAGCGGCGCTTCGGCAAGCTCAAATGGAAGCAGGTGCTCGCGCCCGCGATCCATTACGCGACCGACGGCTTCCAGGTCGACCCGCGGCTGCAGCAGCGACACGACGCGGCCGCGAAGAGTTTCGCCGGCAAGACCAATTTCGACGCCTACTTCGCGAACCTGAAGGCGGGCGCGATGCTGCGCCAACCGGAACTCGCGCAGACGCTGGGGCGGATCGCAAGCGACGGCGGCCGCGAGTTTTACGAGGGCCGCACCGCTCAAATGATCGCCGCGCAGATGTACGGCCACGGCCTGATCACGAGCCAGGATCTGAGGCAGTACAAGGCTCTGTGGCGCGAGCCGCTCGCGGCCGACTGGCACGGCTACCGCGTGATCACCGCGCCGCCGCCGAGCTCGGGCGGCCTCGGGCTGATCCAGATGCTGAAGATGCGGGCCGATCTGCAGCCGGCGTTCGACGGCCTTGCGTTGAATTCAGCGCCGTACATCCATCTGATCGCGCAGATCGAGGATCGCGTGTTCGCGGACCGGCAACGCCATATCGGCGACCCGGACGCATCGCCCGTGCCGGTCGCGAAGCTGATCGACGACGCCTACCTCGCGCAGCGCGCGGCCGAAGTCAAAACCGACGAAGCGCCGGCCGCCGCGACGGCGAAACCCGGTGTCGACGGCGGCGCGGCGACGGAGAAGGCGCAAACCACGCATTTCTCGGTGGTCGACAAATGGGGCAACGCGGTGTCGAACACCTACACGCTGAACGGCGATTTCGGCTCGGGCGTCGTGGTAGACGGCGGCGGGTTCCTGCTGAACGATGCAATGGACGATTTCGTGATCAAGCCAGCCGGCGCTGGCGCGACGGGCGCGGCGTCGACACCCGGCGCCGCCGATGCCGAGCCGGATACGATCGCGCCGGGCCGCCGCCCGATTTCGTCGATGACGCCCACGCTGCTGCTGAAGGACGGCAAGATCGCGCTAGCGATCGGCACGCCCGGCGGCTCTCGCATCCTGACGACGATCTTCCAGGTGATGACGAATCTGTACGACTTCGACATGTCACCGACGGACGCGCTCGCCGCGATGCGTTTCCATCATCAGCTGCTGCCGCAAAAGACAATCTACTTCGAGCCGTACCGTCCCGCGCCGGATGAGCTCGCCACGCAATTGAAGGCGTTCGGCTATACGGTCGAGCAGCAGTCGTTCAACGGCGACGTGCAGATGATCCGCGTGGACGGCACGACACCCGAGCCCGCAAGCGATCCCCGTGGTGGCGGCGTGGCACGCGTGATACGGTAGACGGCCCGCCGCGCTATCCCGCGAGCGGGCCATAAGCCGAATACGGGTAAGCACGATGAGCGAACAACAACCAACCACACTCGTTCTGCCGGGCTATCTGGACTCCGGCCCAGGCCACTGGCAAACGCGCTGGGAAGCGCTCGATCCCGCGTTCGTCCGCGTGCAGATGCCGGACTGGGACCACCCTTCGCGCGACGCCTGGTGCCGTACGCTGGCCGCCGCGCTTGACGCCGTGGATGCGCCGGTCGTGTTCGCCGCTCACAGCCTCGGCTGTCTGACCACGGCGTTCTGGGCCTCGCAGTACGCAAGCGCGGCGCAGCTCGCGAAGGTGGCCGGCGCGCTGCTGGTCGCCGTGCCCGATCCGGACGCAGCGCACTTCCCGAGGGACGCGGGCGGCTTTGCGCCGGTGCCGCTCACCCGCCTGCCGTTTGCGACGATCGTGGTGGCGAGCAGCGACGATCCTTATGGCGGCGTGCCGTTTTCACAAACCTGCGCGAACGCGTGGGGCAGCCGCTGGATCGGGATCGGCGCGCGCGGCCACATCAACGCCGACAGCGGTCTCGACGATTGGGACGAGGGGCGGGGCTGGCTGGCTTCCCTAACGGCGATGCGCTGAGTCTCGCCGTCTCCTCGATCAGATCACCGCTTTGCGCTTCAACTCGGCAATCGTCTGCGCGTCGTATCCGAGCACGTCGCTCAGCACCCGCTCGGTATGCTCGCCGAGCAGCGGCGGATGGCTCAGCGCCTGCGGCGGCGTGCCGGTCATGGTGATCGGATTGCGCACGAGCTTGACGGTGCCGCCCGACGGATGCGGCAGATCGACCTGCAGACCGCGCGCGACCACCTGCTCGTTGTCGAACACTTCGTCGAGGTTGTTGATCGGCCCGCACGGCACGCCGGCCGCTTCGAGCGCCGCGATCCATTGCTGCTTGCCCTGCAGGCGGACCATGTCCGCGAGCATCGGCACGAGCAGTTCGCGGTTGCGCACGCGCGCGGGGTTGGTTGCGAAACGCTCGTCGTCGGCGAGTTCCGGGTGGCCGCCCACCTCGACGAACTTGCGGAACTGTCCGTCATTGCCGACCGCGACGATGATCCAGCCATCGCTGGTCTGGAAGGTCTGGTAGGGCACGATGTTCGGATGCGCATTGCCCCAGCGCACCGGCGGCTGGCCGCTCGCGAGGTAGTTCGAGTTCATGTTGGCGAGCATCGCGACCTGCACGTCGAGCAGCGCCATGTCGATGTATTGGCCAACGCCGGTGCGGTCGCGGTGCGTGAGCGCGGTCAGCACCGCGATCGTCGAGTACATGCCGGTCATCAGGTCGGCGATCGCGACGCCAGCCTTCTGCGGGCCGCCGCCCGGCTGAGCGTCGCGCTCGCCGGTGATGCTCATGAAGCCGCCGATGCCCTGCACGATGAAGTCGTAACCGGCGCGCTGCGCATACGGGCCGGTCTGCCCGAAGCCCGTCACCGAGCAGTAGATCAGGTCGGGCTTGACCTCTTTGAGCGATTCATAGTCGAGGCCGTACTTCTTCAACTGGCCGACCTTGTAGTTCTCGAGCACGACGTCGCTTTGCGCGGCCAGTTCGCGCACGATCCGCTGACCCTCGGGCGACGCGATGTCGAGCGTGACCGAGCGCTTGTTGCGGTTCGCCGCGAGATAGTAGGCGGCCTCGCGCGTGTCCGCGCCGTCCGGCGTTTTCAGATAGGGAGGCCCCCAGTGGCGCGTGTCGTCGCCGATCTCGGGGCGTTCGATCTTGATGACGTCGGCGCCGAAATCGGCGAGCGTCTGCGCGCACCACGGACCGGCGAGCACGCGGGTGAGATCCAGCACGCGGATGTGACTGAGAGCGCCCATGTTCTTGAATGTCTCCTGATGGTTGCAGGCCGCGCGGCGAGTTGCCATGCGTTATTTCGCGCGTAGTTTCGCGGAAGTCATCTTAAGCGATTCGCGCTCGCGGGCGCAGTCAGCCGAACGTCATGGCGCGGATCGGACGATCGGACGCGCGAGCGCCCACCAGGCGGCGCGCAGTGCCGCGCGCGCTTGCCGATCCCGTATAATCAGTCGTTTAAAGAAACCGACAGTTGGCGCATCCCACCGACCGCCAGTCTCCGTCAGGAACCGTCAGGACCGTCCCCCGCCCGCTATGAAAGCCGCTGAAATCCGCGAGAAATTCCTCAAGTTCTTCGAATCGAAGGGCCATACGATCGTCCGTTCGTCGAGCCTCGTGCCCGGCAACGACCCGACACTGCTCTTCACCAATTCGGGGATGGTGCAGTTCAAAGATGTGTTCCTCGGCGCGGAATCGCGTCCGTATTCGCGCGCCACGACCGCGCAGCGCAGCGTGCGTGCCGGCGGCAAGCACAACGACCTCGAGAACGTCGGCTACACCGCGCGTCACCACACGTTCTTCGAGATGCTCGGCAACTTCTCGTTCGGCGACTACTTCAAGCGCGACGCGATCCACTACGCGTGGGAACTGCTGACCGGCGTCTACCAGCTGCCCAAAGACAAGCTGTGGGTCACCGTCTACCAGGAAGACGACGAAGCGCACGACATCTGGGCGAAGGAAGTGGGCGTGCCGGTCGAGCGCATCATCCGCATCGGCGACAACAAGGGCGCGCGCTACGCATCGGACAACTTCTGGCAGATGGCCGACACCGGCCCGTGCGGCCCGTGCTCGGAAATCTTCTACGACCACGGCCCGGACGTGTGGGGCGGCCCGCCGGGATCGCCCGAGGAAGACGGCGACCGCTACATCGAAATCTGGAACCTCGTGTTCATGCAGTTCAACCGCGACGCGCAGGGCAACATGACGCCGCTGCCGAAGCAATGCGTGGACACCGGCATGGGCCTCGAGCGCATCGCCGCCGTGCTGCAGCACGTGCACAGCAACTACGAGATCGACCTGTTCCAGGCGCTCATTCAAGCCGCTGGCCGCGAAACCGGCGTGACCGATCTGGGCAACAACTCGCTGAAGGTGATCGCCGATCACATCCGCGCGTGCTCGTTCCTGATCGTCGACGGCGTGATTCCGGGCAACGAAGGCCGCGGCTACGTGCTGCGCCGTATCGTGCGCCGCGCGATCCGCCACGGCTACAAGCTCGGCAAGAAGGGTTCGTTCTTCCATCGCCTCGTGGCCGACCTGGTCGCGCAGATGGGCGACGCTTACCCTGAACTGAAGCAGGCCGAGCAGCGCGTGACCGACGTGCTGCGTCAGGAAGAAGAGCGCTTCTTCGAGACGATCGAACACGGCATGTCGATTCTCGAAACCGCTCTGGCCGATCTCGACACGAAGGGCGGCAAGACGCTCGACGGCGAACTCGCGTTCAAGCTGCACGACACCTACGGCTTCCCGCTCGACCTGACCGCGGACGTCTGCCGCGAGCGCGAAGTGACGGTCGACGAATCCGCGTTCGACGACGCGATGGCGCGTCAGCGCGAGCAGGCTCGCGCGGCGGGCAAGTTCAAGATGGCGCAGGGTCTCGAATACTCGGGCGCGAAGACCACCTTCCACGGCTACGAAGAAATCGTCTTCGACGACGCGAAGGTCGTCGCGCTGTACGTGGACGGCGCGTCGGTGCAGCAGGCGCAGGCCGGCCAGCAGGCGGTCGTCGTGCTCGATCACACGCCGTTCTACGCGGAGTCGGGCGGCCAGGTCGGCGACCAGGGGGTGCTCGCGAACGCCAGCACGCGCTTTGCGGTCGTCGATACGCTGAAGGTTCAGGCCGACGTAGTCGGCCACCACGGCACGCTCGAGCAGGGCACGCTGAAGCTCGGCGACATCGTCAAGGCCGAAATCGACGCGGTGCGGCGCGCCCGCACGGCGCGCAACCACTCGGCCACGCACCTGATGCACAAGGCCTTGCGCGAAGTGCTCGGTTCGCACGTGCAGCAGAAGGGCTCGCTCGTCGACGCCGACAAGACCCGCTTCGACTTCGCGCACAACGCGCCGATGACGGACAGGCAGATCCGCCGCGTCGAGGAAATCGTCAACGCCGAAGTGCTGGCGAACGCGCCCGGCATCGTGCGTGTGATGTCGTACGACGAGGCCGTGAAGGGCGGCGCAATGGCGCTGTTCGGCGAAAAGTACGGCGACGAAGTGCGCGTGCTCGACCTCGGCTTCTCGCGTGAGCTGTGCGGCGGTACGCACGTGAATCGCTCGGGCGACATCGGTTTCTTCAAGATCGTGATGGAAGGCGGCGTCGCGGCCGGTATCCGTCGCGTCGAGGCGATCACCGGCGACAACGCGGTGCGCTACGTGCAGGAGCTCGAAGCGCGCGTCAATGCAGCCGCGGCCGTGCTGAAGGCACAACCGGCGGAACTCACGCAGCGCATCGGCCAGGTGCAAGACCAGGTGAAGGCGCTCGAGAAGGAACTGGGCGCACTGAAGTCGAAGATGGCGTCGAGCCAGGGCGACGAACTCGCGGGCCAGGCGATCGAAGTCGGCGGCGTGCATGTGCTCGCGGCGACGCTCGAAGGCGCGGACGTGAAGACGCTGCGCGAAACGGTCGACAAGCTCAAGGACAAGCTGAAGAGCGCGGCGATCGTGCTCGCGTCGGTGGAAGGCGGCAAGGTCAGCCTGATCGCGGGCGTGACCGCAGACGCCAGCAAGAAGGTCAAGGCGGGCGAACTGGTCAACTTCGTGGCCCAGCAGGTGGGCGGCAAGGGCGGCGGCCGTCCGGACATGGCGCAGGCCGGCGGTACCGAGCCGGCCAACCTGCCGGCGGCGCTCGCGGGCGTCAAGGGCTGGGTCGAAGGGCAGCTTTGATTCTGATGGTCGGTTGAGTCCGGCTCGACTCGAAGTCGAGCCGGGTTCGACGAAGGGGTCACGCGGTGCGCCAGCAGGATCGGCGCGTTGCGTGGCCCCTTCGCTTTTGCTGAAGCCGACCGGGTTGCGCCGAACCTTGTTGCTGGGGCGGATTCAACGATCAGACCACATTCGCATCCGCGGCCGCCACCGCATCCACCTCGGCCGCCCCTTCCTGCGACGCCACCAGCGTGCGTCGCAACGCATTGAGCGCCGACGAAAAATGCCCGCGTCGCCACACCAGCAGCGTGTCGATCATGCCGATATCGGGCAATTCGTGCACCGCGATATTGCTCCTGTCGGTCGCCAGATCGAGCACCGAGCGCGGAGCGACCGCGAGGCCAGCGCCGGCCGCCACGCACGCGACGATCGCGTGATACGAGCCGAGTTCCAGTACCCGTTGCGGTCGCGTGCCGTGCTCCAGATACCACTTCTCGATATACGCGCGATACGCGCAGCCCCGCTCGAACGCGATCAGCGTCGATAGCGCGATGTCGCGCACTTCGCGGATCGGCCGATGACCGCGCGGCGTCAGCATCACGAGTTCCTCGCGGAAGATCGGCACGGTCTCGAACAGATCGCCGAGGGTGGCCGGATCGAGCGGCGTCGCGACCAGCGCCGCATCGACCTCGAACTCGCGCACCCGTTCGATCAGCCTGCCGGTCGTACCGGTCTCCAGTTCCAGTTCGACGGCCGGCCATTGCTGGTGATATTGCGCGAGCAGGCCCGGCAGACGCGTCGCCGCGACGCTTTCCATCGTGCCGAGACGCAGACGCCCGCTGGGACGATCCTCGCGCACCGCGTGCCGCGCCTCGTCGGCGAGCGCGAGCAGCCGTTCCGCGTAGGGCAGCAGCGTCTCGCCGGCCGGCGTCAGCACGAGCCGGCGGCCGTCGCGGATGAACAGCTCGGTGCCGAGCTGCTCCTCGAGCTGCTTGATGCGCGTGGTCACGTTCGATTGCACGCGATTGAGCTTCGCCGCGGCGCGCGTCACGCCGTTTTCGCGCACGACCGCGCGAAAAATGGTCAGAGCGGCCAGATCCATGATTCTCTCCTGGCGATGAATAACATCCTAATTATTCATTTTTTGTGATTCAAAGGTCAAGCTAGTATGGATTCATACCATCGCCGTTTGCCCGTCCGATCATGAACGATCTCGCTTCCCACGCGTACCCGCGCTTCCACGAGCCGCACTCCGCCCGGCGCGCGGCGCTCGCCTGCATGGTCACGCTGGCCGTCGCGCTCGGTATCGGGCGCTTCGCATTCACGCCGCTGCTGCCGCTGATGCTGCACGGCGCCGCGCTCGGCCAGCCGCAGATCGATATCCAGCATGGCAGCTGGCTCGCGTCGTTCAATTACGCGGGCTATTTCGCCGGCGCGATGACGTGCGCGGCGCTGCGGATCGAGCCCGCGCGGATGGTGCGCGTCGGACTTGCTGCGACCGTGCTGCTGACGCTCGCGATGGGCGTCACCGGCCAGTTCTGGGCGTGGGCGCTGGTGCGCTTCGTCGCCGGCGCGGTCAGCGCGTGGACCTTCGTGTTCGCGTCGCAGTGGGGCTTGCGGCGGCTCGCCGAACTCGGCGCGCATGCGTGGAGCGGCGTCATCTATACGGGACCGGGCGTGGGCATCGTCGGCACTGGCTTGCTGGTCAGCGTCGCGGGTGGCTATGGCGCGGTGGTCGGATGGATCGGCTTCGCGGTGATCGGCGCGGTGCTGTCGGTGCTGGTGTGGCCGGTGTTTGGCGAAGCGCGGCGTGCGGGAACAGCGAAGCCTGGCGCTGCAAGCTCCGCAACCGCAAAGCCCGCCACCGGATCGCGCGCCAGCGCAAACCAGCCGCCTCGTACTGCCGGCATTGAGACGAGCCATGCCGTCCACCGCGCCGACGCGTTCTGGCTGGTCCTGCTCTACGGTATCCCGGGCTTCGGCTACATCATCACCGCGACCTTTCTGCCGGTCATCGCGCGCCACGCATTGCCGGGCTCGGCGTGGCCGGACCTGTTCTGGCCGATGCTCGGTGCGGCGCTGATCGTCGGCGCGTTGCTCGCCGCGCGTTTGCCCGTGCATTGGGACAACCGCGCGCTGCTCGCGGGCTCGTATGTGCTGCAGGCGCTCGGCATTGCGCTGGGCATCGTATGGCCGACGGCGGGCGGGTTCTCGCTCGGCAGCATCCTGATCGGCCTGCCGTTCACCGCGATCACGCTATTCGCGATGCGCGAGGCGCGGCGTCTGCGCGGCGACGACGCGGCCGGGCTGATGGGTTATGCGACGGCCGCCTATGGCATCGGTCAGATCGCAGGTCCCCTGGTGGCCGCGCCGATTGCCGCGCACACGGGGTCGTTTTCGCTGGCGCTGTGGCTCGCCGCGGGCGCGCTGCTGGCGGGGGCGGCGGGACTGATCGCAGTGACGCGCATGCCGCGTGGCCCACGCCGTGGCCGCGCGCCGGATTGCGGTTGCAGCTAGGACTCGAAAACAAATCTCGCACGAGCGCACTAAAATGACCGCTTTCCGTCATTCCCTCGCGCCTGTCGCCGGGCGCGTCGCTCGACCATGCAACATTTCGCGTCCGACAACTACGCCGGCATCTGTCCCGAAGCGCTCGACGCGCTGATCGCCGCCAACGACAGTGGCCACGAGCCGGCCTACGGCGACGACTCCTGGACCAACCAGGTCTGCGACCGTCTGCGCGGCCTGTTTCAGACCGATTGCGAAGTGTTCTTCGTGTTCAACGGCACAGCGGCCAATTCGCTCGCGCTCGCGTCGTTGTGCCAGTCGTACCACTCGGTGATCTGCCACGAACTCGCGCACATCGAGACCGACGAATGCGGCGGTCCCGAGTTCTTTTCAGGCGGCTCTAAACTGCTCACGGCGCCGGGCATCGCCGGCAAGCTCACACCCGATGCGATCGAGTCCATCGTCACGCGGCGCGCCGATATCCACTATCCGAAGCCCAAGGTCGTCACGCTGACGCAGTCGACCGAGGTCGGCACCGTCTACAGCGTCGAGGAAGTGCGCGCCATCGCGGCGATCGCGAAGCGTCGTCATATGAAGGTGCACATGGACGGCGCGCGCTTCGCGAACGCGGTCGCCGCGCTCGACGTGCATCCATCTGAAATCACGTGGCGCGCGGGC
This sequence comes from Paraburkholderia lebeckiae, assembly GCF_050436225.1. NCBI lineage: Bacteria > Pseudomonadati > Pseudomonadota > Betaproteobacteria > Burkholderiales > Burkholderiaceae > Paraburkholderia > Paraburkholderia lebeckiae. The sequence goes on from NZ_JBNDLU010000002.1 coordinate 791,819, forward strand.
GTCGACGTGCTGTGTTTCGGCGGCACCAAGAACGGCTTGCCGGTCGGCGAGGCGGTGGTGTTCTTCGACCGCGCGCTCGCCGACGATTTCGCCTATCGGCTGAAGCAGGCGGGACAGCTCGCATCGAAGATGCGCTTCATCTCCGCGCCGTGGCTCGGCCTGCTCGACAACGACGTATGGCTGCGCAATGCGCGTCACGCGAACGCGATGGCGCGTCTGCTGGAGACGCGGTTGCAGGAAATCCCCGGCGTGAGCATCATGTTTGCGAGCGAATCGAACGCGGTGTTCGCGCAGTTGCCGCCGCATGCCGCGAAGGCGATGCGCGCGCGCGGCTGGAAGTTCTACGAGTTCATCGGCGCGGGCGGTTGCCGGCTGATGTGCGCGTGGGACACGCAGCCCGACACGGTCGAGCGTTTCGCCGCCGACGTGCGTGAGCTGTGCGTCGCGTGATGGAAGACGCGTGAGGTCGCTGGAACCTGAATTGCCCCGGCGCCTCGACGTACCCATCGGCACACAAGCAAGGCCGCCTGACTGCGACCCGCCAGAAAACACGAAACAAAGAGACGTCCCCCGCCATGACCGAGTACCGATTCTGTCCCCGCTGCGCGAAACCCCTGACCGAACGCGCCGACCCCGACCACGAGGGCGGCCGCGTCCGTCAGAGCTGTCCCGATACCGGGTGCGGCTACGTCCATTGGAATAACCCGCTGCCGGTCGTCGCGGCGATCGTCGAGTACGAGGGCAAGATCCTGCTTGCGCGCAATGCGGCGTGGCCCGAGGGCATGTTCGCGCTGATCACCGGCTTCCTCGAAAACGGCGAGACGCCGGAGCAGGGCATCGCGCGCGAAGTGATGGAGGAGACGTCGCTGCACGCCGAGTCGGTCGAACTGATCGGCGTGTACGAATTCATCCGCAAGAACGAGCTGATCATCGCGTATCACGTGAAGGCGCATGGGACGATCGCGCTGTCGCCCGAGCTGCTCGAATACCGGCTCGTCGAGCCCGCGAAGCTGCGGCCGTGGCGCGCGGGCACCGGCCAGGCGCTCGGCGAATGGATGCGGCGACGCGGGTTGCCGTTCGAATTCGTCGAGCGGCCGGGGCAGTGAGGCGTTCGGCCCACCGAGCCGCAACATCAGCCAGCACACAGACGACGCAGAAATCACAGCCAACATGGAGACAGCCCACAACCCACGCGACACCACACGACCCGGCAGATCCATCGACGCATCACCGAACCGATCATCCACGTCAATCGGCGGTCAATGAGCGCACGCTCAGGGAGAAACGGCATGGCCTACATCTACTACCTGACCCACATTCATCTGGGCTACGACGCACTGTCGCAACTGTCGTCCGAGTGCGCGCGCATCGGCATCGAGCGGCCTCTGGTGATCAGCGACAAGGGCGTCGTCGCGGCCGGCATCGCGCGGCAGGCACTCGACGCGCTGAAGCTCGGCGACGTGCCGCTGTTCGACGACACGCCGTCGAACCCGACCGAGGAAATGGTGCTCGCGGCCGCCCAGGTGTATCGCGACGAGCGCTGCGACGGGCTGATCGCGGTGGGCGGCGGTTCGTCGATCGATCTCGCGAAGGGCGTCGCGATCGCGGCCACGCATCCGGGGCCGCTCACGCAGTACGCGACGATCGAAGGCGGCAGCGCGAAGATCACCGACGCCGTCGCGCCGCTGATCGCGATTCCGACCACGGCCGGCACTGGCAGCGAAGTCGCCCGCGGCGCGATCGTGATTCTGAACGACGGCCGCAAGCTCGGCTTTCACTCGTGGAATCTGCTGCCGAAATCGGCGCCGTGCGATCCCGGTCTCACGCTCGGCCTGCCGCCGGGGCTGACCGCCGCGACCGGCATGGACGCGATCGCGCATTGCATCGAGACCTTCCTCGCGCCGACCTTCAATCCGCCCGCCGACGGTATCGCGCTCGACGGCCTCGAACGCGCGTGGCACAGCATCGAGCGCGCGTGCGCGGACGGCCGCGATCGCGAGGCACGCCTGAACATGATGAGCGCGTCGATGCAGGGCGGGATGGCGTTCCAGAAGGGCCTCGGCTGTGTGCACTCGCTGTCGCATCCGCTGGGCGGCCTGAAGGTGAACGGCCGCACGTCGCTGCATCACGGCACGCTGAACGCGGTCGTGCTGCCCGCGGTGCTGCGCTTCAACGAGCGCGCGCCGAGCGTGGTGGCCGAGCGTCGCTATGCGCGCATGCGTCGCGTGATGGGGGTGCCCGAGCATGCGGATCTCGCGCATGCGCTGTTCGACATGACGGCGCGGCTTGGACTGCCGACCGGCCTCAGGCAAATGGGCGTCGACGAAAGCATGTTCGACAAGGTCGTGCAGGGCGCGCTGGTCGACCATTGTCATCGCACGAATCCGCGCGAGGCGAGCGCCGACGACTATCGCCGCATGCTGACCGAGTCGCTGTGATCCTCGCATCCACCAACGGCCACGTCCGATGAACAAACCCGCCCCCGCCGGCCGCGCCGCGTATCCGCACTTCCTGCCGATCACCACGCGCTGGATGGACAACGACGTCTACGGCCACGTGAACAACGTCGTCTACTACAGCTATTTCGACACCGTCGTGAACGAGTATCTGGTCCGCGCGCGCGTACTCGATTTCGAGCACGGCACGACGATCGGGCTGGTCGTCGAGACGCAGTGCAACTACTTCGCGCCGCTCGTGTTTCCCGATCGCATCGACGCGGGCTTGCGCGTCGCGCGGCTCGGCACGTCGAGCGTGCGCTACGAGGTGGGGCTATTTCGCGACGGCGACGCCGAGCCCGCCGCGCAAGGGCACTTCGTGCACGTCTACGTGGACCGCGCGACGCGCCGTCCCGTGAACCTGCCCGCCGAGCTGCGCGCGGCGCTCGAACCGTTGTGCGTCGTCGGGCCGGCGGACTAGACGCGTGCAGTCGTTCATCATCACTCTGCTCAACGGCCTGAGCTACGGGCTGTTGCTGTTCATGCTGTCGGCCGGGCTGACGCTGATCTTCAGCATGCTCGGCGTGCTCAACTTCGCGCATGCGAGCTTCTATATGCTCGGCGCGTACGTCGGCTTTTCGGTGGCGGCGCGCGCCGGCTTCTGGAGCGCGCTGGTGGTCGCGCCGCTCCTCGTCGGTCTGCTCGGCGCGGCGCTCGAACGCTGGCTGCTGCGGCGCGTGCGCGGGCACGGGCATCTGCCCGAACTGCTGCTGACGTTCGGCGCCGCCTATCTGCTCGGCGAACTCGTCAAGCTCGGCTGGGGGCTCGGTTCGCTGTCGGCGAAGATTCCGGCGGTGCTCGACGGTCCGCTGTTCTCGCTGTACGGCGCGGTCTTCACGCGCTATCGCGCGTTCATGATGGCGGTGTCGCTCGCGATGCTCGCGGCGCTCGTCGCGATGCTGCGCGTGTCGAAGACTGGCTTGATCGTGCGCGCCGCGCTCACGCATGCGCAGGCCGTCGAAGCGCTCGGGCACGACGTGCCGCGCGTGTTCACCGGCGTGTTCGCGGCCGGCACCGCGCTCGCCGCGCTGGCCGGCGTGATCGGCGCGCCGCTATTCGTCATCGAGCCGGCGATGGCGGAGTCGCTCGGCTCGATCGTGTTCGTCGTGGTCGTGATCGGCGGGCTCGGGTCGCTGAGCGGGGCGCTCGTCGCGTCGCTGCTGGTGGGGTGCCTGCAAACGCTGGCGGTCGCGAGCGATCTGTCGTTGGGCGACGTGGTGTCGCTCGCCGGCGCGGTGCTGCCGCCCGAATGGGACGCGCTGACGCTCGCGCAACTCGCGCCGCTGCTGCCGTACCTGTTGCTCGTCGCAGTGCTGGCGACGAGGCCGCGCGGGCTGTTCGGACGGCGTGACGATCATGCGTAAGCGGGGCGGGTCGTCAGACGCGCTGGAAAGCGAGGTGCAGCCTCGCGGGGGCGGCCGTGCGGTCGCGCCGTGGCTCGCGCTCGTCGCCTTTCTGGCCGTACCGCCTTTCATCTGGCCGCACAGCTGGCTGCTCGCGTATCTCGCGCAAAGCGCGACGATGATCGTGTTCGCGCTGTCGTACAACCTGCTGCTGGGCGGGACCGGGCTGCTGTCGTTCGGGCACGCCGCTTATGCGGGGCTCGGCGCGTTGATCGCCGCGCGGGTGTTCAACGCGGGCGGCATGCCGCTCGTGCTGCTGCCGTTGGTCGGCGGCATCGGCGGCGCGCTGTGCGGCGTGCTGTTCGGCTTCATCGCGACGCGCCGAGCCGGCACCGCATTCGCGATGATCACGCTCGGTCTCGGCGAGCTTGTCGTCGCGGCCGCGTGGACGCTGCCGGACTGGTTCGGCGGCGAGGCGGGCGTCGCGATCGATCGCGCGAGCGGGCCAGTCCTCGGCGGCTGGAGCTTCGGTCCGGCGCGCGAGGCCTATGCGCTGATCGCGCTGTGGTGCGTCGTCGCCAGTGTCGCGATGTTCGCGCTGTCGCGCACACCGTTCATGCGGCTCGCGAACGCCGTGCGCGACAACCCGGCGCGCGCGGCGGCGATCGGCTGCTATCCGCGGCGGGTTCGCTATGGCGTGGTCGTGCTGTCGGCGTTTTTCGCGGGCGTCGCGGGCACGCTCGGGCTGATCAATATCGAACTCGTATCGACCGAGAGCGTCGGCACGATGCGCTCGGGCGCGGTGCTGATCGCGACCGTGATCGGCGGCACGGCGGCGTTCTTCGGGCCGGTCGCGGGGGCGATCGTGCTGACGTTTTTCAGCGTGGTGGTCGCCAGTGTCACGCGGGCGTGGCTGTTCTACCTCGGGCTGTTCTTCGTCGCCGTCGTGCTGGCCGCGCCGGATGGGCTCGCCGGCTTTGCCTCGCGGCAGACGGCGCGGATTGCCGCCAACGGCTGGCGACGTTGCCGCGCCGCGTATTGGTGGAGCGCGGCGGCGGGGTTGCTGTGGCTCGCGGCCATCGTGTTCGCGGTGCAGTGGGCTTATGCGGCGCAGTTCGGCGCGGACGAGGGTGCGGCTTCTGGTGTGTTGTTCGGCGCATTGTTCCGCGCCGGTGCAGGTGCGGGCGCTGGCGCGGATACCGATGCCACCATCGCGCCGCCGCCGCTGTCGCCGCTTGCCGCCTCGCCACTTCTGCTCGCGCTGGCGCTCGTTGCGCTCGCCGCTCTGGCTGCGCTGACCACGCGCCACGCGCTGCGCGCGCATGCGCGCGTCACGGCCCACGCACGCGCGGCACGATTCCCCGGAGCCGCACGATGATCCCCGCACTCGCGCTCTACGGCATCGAAAAGCGTTTCGGCTCGACGCAAATCCTGCGCGGCGTCGATCTCGCGATCGAGCCAGGCGAGCGGCACGCGCTGATCGGCCCGAACGGCGCGGGCAAGTCCACGCTGTTCAATCTGATCGGGGGCGGCGCACGGCCGAGCGCGGGGCGTATCCACCTGTTCGGCGCGGACATCACGCGGCTCGCGCCGGCCGCGATCGCGCGCCGTGGCCTCGCGCGCAGCTTTCAGAGCACCAGCGTGTTCGCGCGGCTGTCCGTGTTCGACAACCTGCGCTGCGCGGCGCAGCTTGCCGAACGCGATCGCACGCGCTGGTGGCAGTGTCTGACCGGCACGGCCGCGGTCGATGCGCGCGCCGCCGACGTGCTCGACGCGGTCGGCCTCGGCGCGCGCCGCGACGTCGCGGCCGGCACGCTCAGCTACGCGGAGCAGCGCGCGCTCGACCTCGGCATCGCGCTCGCGGGCGGCGCGCACACGCTGCTGCTCGACGAACCGACGGCGGGCATGAACCGCGCGGAAGCGGCGCGCGCGATCGAGCTGATCCGCGACACCACCGCCGGCCGCACGCTGCTGATGGTCGAGCACGATATGGATGCGGTGTTCGCGATCGCCGATCGCATTTCGGTGCTGGTGCAGGGGTGCATCATCGCAAGTGGATCGCCGGCCGCGATTCGTGCGGACGCGGCGGTACGGGCCGCGTATCTGGGCGAACGCTTCGACGTCGGCTCAGGCGCGCGAGCGGGTGATGAACCGGACCACGGAGCAGGCCGATGAGCGCGCTGCTCGACATTTGCGACCTGAATGCGTGGTATGGCGCGAGCCAGGCGTTGCACGGCGTCACGCTGAGCATCGAGCCCGGCGAAGTGGTCGCGCTGGTCGGCCGCAACGGCTCGGGCCGCTCGACGCTCGCACGCGCGATCATGGGCCTCGTGCGCTGCGAGGGCGAACTACGTTTCGCGGGGCGTCCGCTCGCCGGTCGGCGCACGTTCGAGATCGCGCGGCTCGGGCTCGGCTATGTGGCCGAGCATCGCGACGTGTTCACCGCGCTGAGCGTGCATGAAAACCTGCTGCTTGGCATTGCGCCGGCCGCCGCATCGCGTGCGCGCGGCCGAGCGCCGCGCTTCACGCTCGACGACGCGTACGCGCTGTTCCCTGTGCTCGCCGAGCGCAAGCGAACGCGCGCCGGCGCGCTGTCGGGCGGCGAGCAACAGATGCTCGCGCTCGCGCGGGCGCTGCTCGGAGATCCCGATCTGCTGTTGATCGACGAGCCCGGCGAAGGGCTCGCGAGTCTCGTGATGCAGCAGGTCGCCGCCTGCCTGCACGCGCTGCGCGAGCGTGGCGTCGCGATGTTGCTGATCGAGCAGAGGCTCGTGATCGCGCGGGACATCGCGTGCCGCGTCGCGGTGATGGGGCACGGCGAGATCGTGTTCGACGGCGCGCTGGCGTCGTTTATGTCGCGCGACGACGTGATGCGCGAATGGCTCGGAGTTGGCTGACGCGCGACTACGAACAAATTAGTCAAGCATCCTTGTTGATGATCCATTCGTGCGCCGGATCGTTATGGAAATGCCAGACTCGCTGGCTGCCCGCCATCACGTTCAGATAATACGAGTCGTAGCCGTACGGCACGACGACCGGGTGATAGCCGCGCGGCACCATCACGACGTCGTGATCCTCGACGGCCATCGATTCGTCGATATCGCGCGAGTCGGTGTACACGCGTTGGAAGGCGAAGCCTTGCGGCGGATCGAGCCGGTGGTAATAGGTTTCTTCGAGCGAGCTTTCGAGCGGGATATTGTCGGTGTCGTGCTTGTGCGGCGGGTAGCTCGACGCGTGACCGCCCGGCGTCCTCACTTCGACCACCAGCAGCGATTCCGCCGGCTCGGTGTGCGGAAGAATGTCGCACACATAACGCGTATTCAGCGACTTACCGCGCGTCGAGCGCTTCATCGACGCCGGCTCGATCAGCCGCGCCGGATACTCGCCCCTGGCCGGCGCGCTCGCGACACCGATCTCCGCGTCGCGGCACGCGCGCACCGTCGCGCGCACATTCGGCGGCACATACACCGCGTACGGCGCCGCGTCTTCGAACACGCTGTCGCGTGAACCGAGCGAGCTCCACGTCCTGTCCCGCGTTTCGATATCGACCGCGCCGCTCAGCACAACGATGCACGCTTCGCGCGCCGGCTCGAACACGTAGACGAGTTCGTTCGCGCCGAGCCGGTACGCGGCGAATCCCACATAGCGCCAGCAGGCCGACTGCGGCGTCACGCGCGCGATCGTCTGGCCTTCGCGCTCTGCCTTCACCAATAAGCTCATGCTGCCTCCTTGCCGAGGGGCGCATCGACGAGCGCCCGCAAAGTTCCGTATCCCTTCTGCGCATAGTCGAACGGCGGCGCGACCACCGGGTCCTGCTCCGCCTCGACGACGAGCCAGCCGCAATAACCGTGCCGCTTCAACCGGTCGATCAGCGCCGGAAAATCGACCGCGCCGTCGCCGGGCACCGTGAACGCACCGGCGATCACCGCATCGAGAAAACTCCAGTTGCGATTGCGTGCGAGCTTCATCACGGCGGGGCGCACGTCCTTGCAGTGCACGTGGCAAACGCGCGCGATGTGTTGGTCGAGCACGGCCAACGGATCGCCGCCCGCGAACGTGATGTGCCCGGCGTCGAACAGCAGGCCGACCGCGTCGCTTGTGCGCGCCATCAACCGGTCGACGTCGGCCGGCGTTTCGACGTACGCGCCCATATGATGATGATAGGCGAGCCGCACGCCGCGACTCAGTGTATAACGCGCGAATTCATCGACGCGTGCCGCGTAGCCGGCCCATTGCGCGTCGCTGAAAAAGCGCGGCCGTTGATACAACGGGCGCGGCGCGCCCTGGATCGAATCGGCGACTTCGCCATACACCATCACGGTCGCGCCGTTCTGCGCGAGCAACTCCAGATGCGGGCCGACCGTGTCGATTTCTTCGGCGACGCTGCGCCTGGCCAGTTGTCCCGAGTACCAGCCGGACACGAGCGCGAGGTCGTATTGTGCGAGCAGCGTTTTCAGCGCTTGCGGCTCGCGAGGAAACTTGTTGCCGAGTTCGAAGCCCTGATAGCCGATCTGGCGACCCTCGGTCAGCGCGACTTCGAGCGGCGTCTCGCCGCCGAGCGACGGCAGGTCGTCGTTCATCCACGACAGCGGGTTGATGCCGATGCGTACGTCGAAAGCAGTCATGCCGGAGTCCTCATGGTTCTCAGTCGTGATCGGCGCCCTGTGACGGCGCAGGCGTCGCGGACGGCGCCGCGCGCGCGACGAGCTGCGCGTCGTACTTCGCGCGGGCGTCGCGCACCTCGGTGCGCGTCGATACTTCGGGCACCGCGACTTCCCACCACCAGCCACCGTCTTCCGTGGTGCGAGCCGGGTCGGTGTCGATGCTGATCACGTACGTGCCTCGCGCCGCGCGCGCGCGTTGCAGTGCGGCTTCGAGCTCGGCGAGATTGCGTGCATGCTCGGCTTGCGCGCCGAGCGCGCGCGCATGCGCGGCGAAGTCGATGTGCGGCGCGCCTTCCGGTGCGTGCACGCAATCGTCGAGCAGATTGTTGAACGGTGCGCTACCGCAAGCCTGTTGCAGTCGATTGATGCAGCCGAAGCCGCGATTGTCGAGCACGACGACGATCAGCTTCGCGCCGAGCATCACCGAGCTCGCGATCTCGCTGTTCATCATCAGATAGCTGCCGTCGCCGAGAATCACGATCACCTCGCGCTCGGGCCGCGCGAGCTTGACGCCGAGGCCGCCCGCGATCTCGTAGCCCATGCACGAATAGCCGTATTCGACGTGATACGCGCCGGGCCGGCCCGCGCGCCATAGCTTGTGCAGATCGGCGGGCAGCGTGCCGGCCGCGCAGACGACGATGTCGTCGGTCGGCGAGTGCGCGCTCGAACGCTGCACCGCGCCGATCACGTCGCCCTCGTAGGGCAGTACCGCGTCGCGTTGCGGCGCATGGGTGAGCGTTTGCACGGTGTCGCGCCAGCTCGCAGCGAGCTTGTGTGCGCGCGCGGTCCAGCTGCGCTCGGCGTGCCAGCCTTGCAGCGGCCCCGTTAGCGCATCGAGCGCGAGTTTCACATCGGCTTCGACGACGAAGCCGCGATGCTTGAGCGCGTCGAATCCGTTCGCGTTGATCGCGATCACGTCGGCTTGCGTGAACAGCGTGTTCGAGCCGGTCGTGAAGTCCTGCAGCCGCGTGCCGAGCGCGAGCACGCAGTCGGCGTCATGCGCAAGCGCGTTGGCAGCCGCAGAGCCGGTCACACCGAGCGCGCCTGCATTCAGCGGATCGTTCCACGCGAGCGAGCTTTTGCCGGCCTGCGTTTCCGCGACCGGCACGCCATGCGCGCTCGCGAGGCGGTGCAGCGCATCTGCCGCGCGGCTGTACAGCACGCCGCCGCCCGCGACGATCAACGGACGCTTCGCGTGCCGCAAGCGCGCGCACGCGGCGTCGATATCGTCGCTACGCGGCGCGGGTGCGTGAAAGCGCACGACACGCGGCGTGAAAAAGTCCTCCGGGAAGTCCCACGCCTGCGCCTGCACGTCCTGCGGCAGCGCCAGCGTGACGGGGCCGCACAACGCGGCATCGGTGAGCACGCGGATCGCGCGCGGCAGCGCGCTCAGCAATTGCGCAGGATGCACGATGCGGTCGAAGTAGCGCGACAGCGGCTTGAACGCGTCATTCGCGGATACGCCGCCATCGTTGAAATCCTCGACCTGCTGCAAGACCGGATCGGGCGCGCGCGACACGAAGATGTCGCCGGGCAACAGCAGCACCGGCAAACGGTTCACGTGCGCGAGCGCGGCCGCGGTCAGCAGATTGGTGGCACCTGGGCCGATCGACGTCGTCACGGCCATCATGCGGCGGCGAAAGTGCGCCTTCGCGTAGGCGATCGCACTGTGTGCCATCGCCTGCTCGTTGTGCGCGCGCAACGTCGGCAGCGCGTCGCGATGCTGATACAGCGCCTCGCCGATGCCCGCGACGTTGCCGTGACCGAAAATCGCGAACACGCCGCCGAACAGCGGTTCGACGTTGGTGCCGTCTTCGCTGGCGACGCGCTGCGCGGCCAGATAGCGCACGAGCGCCTGCGCCATCGTCAGGCGAATCGTGCCGCCGGCGCGCGCAGGCGCGTGCGCTTGCGTCGCGCCGCTGGCGGATGGGGTGTCGTCATGCATGATGCGCTCGTTCATGCGGCCTGCTCCTGATGAGCGTGATGAGGTGTGCCGTGCGCCGCCGGTTCGCCGCGCGCACCGCGCCACGCGGTGATCAGCGTTTCGAACGTGAGGCGCACACGCGCGATCAGTTCGTCGTCGCCAATTTCACCGGCGAGCCACGCATGGCTTGGTTCGTGAAAGATCGTGCGGCCGACCGTAAAGCCGCGGCACGTCGCCGCTTGCGCGGCCGCGCGAAAGCCCTCGCTCAATTGCTCGACCGCCGCCGATAAACCGAGCAGCACGACGCCACGGCAATACGGATCGCGCTCGGCGATCAGCGCGTCGATGGCCTGCCATTGCGCCGCGTCCATCGGTTCGAGCTTCCACCACTCGGGGTAGATGCCGAGGTTGTACAGGCGCTTCAACGCGCGATACACGATGTCCGGTCCCTGCGGCAGCGCCGCATGCTTCGGAGGAATCACTTCGAGCAGCAGTTCGTGGCCGCTTGTCTGGGTCGCGTCATACAGCGCGCGCAGTTGCGCCTCCTGTTCGAGCCGCTGCTCGATCGGCTCGTCGGGATGAAACTGCACGAGGCATTTCACGACGTGTTCCTGCGGCCACGCGATCAACGTGGTGCCGATCGAACGACCATGATCCAATACGAGCGGCACGGAGCCGGGCAGTTCGACCGGGCGGCCGATCCACCAGCCGCGACCGGTCGCGGCATTCAGCGCGTCCTGACCATAGCGGTCGTCGATCAGTACGCCGATGCGTCCCTGCAAGTTCAATGCACGTTCGGTTTGCGCGACCGCTTCGACGAACAGGCCCTTCAACCGGGCAATGCGCGCTTCGTCGGCGCCGGTCTGCTGCGCGAGTTCGAAGAACGAGTTGCGATGATCGAAAGCGAAGCCGAGCACCTCGTGCCACGCTTTGCGCGCCGGCGACACGCGATGCAGTCTTGCGAGCTTCGCATCGCGATCGGGGCGGCGCATGCGTTGCGGATCGGCCTGCGCTTCGCGCAGGAAGTAGTCGAGTTCGGCCGGTGTCGGCATCGCCGGGGCGCAGCCGTGCCGGGACACGACCAGCGCGCCGCTCGCATTCGCGGCGTGCGCGCAGGCGTCGAGCGGCTGATCGCGCAGCCAGCCGGACAGGAAGCCGGAAGCGAACGCGTCGCCCGCGCCGAGCACGTTCAGCACTTCGACTTCGACGCCGCCATGAACCGGCGCATCGTCGAGCGATGCAGGCACCTCGCCGTCGATGATCTGACAGCCGAGCGGCCCGCGTTTCAGCACGAGCGTGGCCGCCGTCACCGCGCGCACCATCGCGAGCGCGTCGGCGAGGTCGGTCTTGCCGCCGGCGATGCGAAACTCTTCCTCGGTGCCGATCACCAGATCGAACAGCGGCAGAATCCGCTGCAAATGCGCGCTGACGCCTTCGCTCGCGACGAAACGCGTCTCGCCGTCGGCCTTGCCCGTAAGTCCCCACAGCACCGGGCGGTAGTCGATGTCGAGCACGGTGCGCACGTCGTTGCGACGCGCGTAGTCGAGCGCGCGACGGCTCGTGCGATTGACCTGCTCGGTCGAGAAATGCGTGCCGGTGATCAGCAGCGCTTTCGACGACGCGATGAAGGCCTCGTCGAAATCGGCCTCGTCGACCGCCATGTCCGCGCAGTTCTCGCGGTAGAAGATCAGCGGAAAGGTGTCACGGTCCTTCAGGCCGAGCAGCACGAGCGCGGTCAGCCGATCGTGATCGATGCGCACGTGACTCACGTCGCAGCCTTCCTTCGTGAGCGTCTCCGTCAGGAAGCGCCCCATATGATCGTTGCCGACGCGCGCCAGCATGGCTGCGGCAAGCCCGAGCCGCGCGCAGCCGAACGCGATGTTCGCCGACGAGCCGCCGAGATACTTCGCGAAGCTCGACACGTCTTCGAGCCGTGCGCCGACCTGCTGCGCGTACAGATCGACGGCCAGCCGGCCGAGGCACACGATGTCGCGGGCGCGCCCCGGCGCGAACCGGCTGCCCGCTGCGTTACCGCTGGAGGTGCTGGAGTGAGCCATGAATAGTCCTGAGTAACAGTGCGCGGTGGGTGCGCGTTGGCCAGCCGGGCAAAACGCGCCGAGGCTGGACGTGCCGCGCGAATCGGTCAGATCGTCGCGCCTTCGAGTTCGCCGATCATCTTCTGCATCTCGGCGCCGCCGGCCATCATGTCGAGCACTTCGTCCTTGCTGATCGTCTGTTTGGTGAACGTGCCGAGCGAGCGGCCGCGATTGAGCAGCGTGAACGAATCGCCGATCGGATACGCGTGGTGCACGTTGTGCGTGATGAAGATCACCGAGATGCCTTTGGCGCGCGCCTTGTGGATCAGCTTCAGCACGTTGAAGCTCTGCTTGACGCCGAGCGCGGCGGTCGGTTCGTCGAGAATCAGCACGCGCGCGCCGAAGTGGATCGCACGCGCAATCGCCAGACATTGACGCTCGCCGCCCGACATCGTGCCGATCGGCTGATGCGGGTCGCGCACGTTGATGCCCATTTCGGCGAGCTTGTCGCGCGCGGTGGTTGCGCAGGTTTCGAGGTCCATCACGTTCAGAAGGCCGAACAGCTTTTTCTGCGGCTCGCGGCCCATGAAAAAATTGCGCGCGACCGATAGCAGCGGCACCAGCGCGAGATCCTGGTAGACGGTTGCGATACCGAGGTCGAGCGCGTCTTTCGGCGACGTGAAGTGCACCGGTTTGCCGTCCACCCGGTAGGTGCCTTTGCTCGGCTGATACACGCCTGCGAGCGTCTTGATCAGCGTCGACTTGCCGGCGCCGTTGTCGCCGAGCAGGCAATGCACTTCGCCGCGTATGAGGCGCAGCGTGATGTCGTTCAGCGCGATGATGTTGCCGAAATAACGGCTGACGTTTTCCAGCGACAGAATAATGTCGTCGGTGTTCTGTTCGGGGGTGCTCATCGTGAACCTCCGTCTAACGCGATGCCGCGACGCGGCCGCGCACGTAGTGGTTGAACAGCACGGCGAACAGCAGCATCACGCCGAGGAACACGCGGAACCAGTCGGAATCGACGTTGGTGTACGTGATGCCGATCTGCACGACGCCGAAGATCAGCGCACCGAAGCATGCGCCGATCACCGAGCCGTAGCCGCCTGTCAGCAGCGTGCCGCCGATCACCGCGGCGATGATCGCCTCGAACTCCGCCTGCAAACCGCGGTCGGCCGCGGCCGAACCGATGTCGCACACCTGAAGTACTGCATACAGGGCCGAGCAGAACGCGGTCAGCACGAACAGCGAAATCTTCACGCGACGCACCGGCACGCCGACGTTCTTGGCCGCGTTGGCATCGCCGCCGACCGCGAAAATCCAGTTGCCGAAGCGCGTCTTGGCGAGCGTGAACGCGCAGACCACGGCGAGCACGAGCCACCACAGCAGCACCTTGGGAATGCCCGGCACGAGCGGCGTGCCGTTGTCGAGCATCTTCACGAGGCCGAGGTGGCCGAGCCATACGAACAGACCTCTGAACGCGACGCCCTGGAAGAACGTGTGCGCGAACCAGTCCTGACGCGCGACGTCGCCGACGCCGGAGATGATGGTGCGATCGGCGAACATCACCGATAGCGCGAGCGTGAGACCGCGCAGTATGAACAGGAACGCGAGCGTGACGATGAACGACGGCAGGCGCGTGCGCATCACCAGATAGCCGTTGAGCGCGCCGAGCAGCATCGAGCCGACGAACGCGAACACGATTGCCAGCCAGATCGGCCAGTGGAAGTACATGGTCGGCAGCGCGACCATCATGCCGGCAAAGCCGATCATCGAACCGATCGACAGATCGAACTCGCCGGCGATCATCAGCAGGCACGCGCCGACCGAGATCAGACCGAGATAGGCGGCGACCTGCGACCAGTTCATCACGCCGTCGAGGTTGAACATCCCCGAGTTGCCGGCCGCCACGCCGAACACGATGAACACCATCACGGTGCCGGCGAGCGCCGCGAATTCCGGTCGGCCGAGCAGATGGCGGAACCAGGATTCCTCGCGCACGCGTTCGTCGACGGCAGCGGATTGCGAGGCGGTCGTCGCAGCAGACTTCGCCGGGTCCTGCGGATCAGGCGGCGGTTGCTTGCGGTGATGGGGATGAAACAGGTCGGCGACACCCATTGAAGCTCTCCTTGATACGCCCGCGACCGGCGGGTCGGCGCAATGCCGTGGGCGTTTGCGAATCCGCTGCGGAGGCGAGCGCCGGCAAGACGCCATGCGTCCCGCCAGTCACTGCCTTTTAACCTTGCCGCCGGCGCGGCGGCTTAGGCGCGCGATGCGATGCGTTGCCGTGCGTTCAGCGGTACTGGCCGGCGTACTTCAGCACCTTGTCGACGTTGGCCTTCGTGATGAAGCCCGGACCCGAGCCGATATTGCGCGGCCCATACGACGGCGTGAGTCCGTAGGTCGCAAGACGTTCCTTGAACTTCGGATTCGCCTGCAGAATCTCGCGGATCTTGGCGGGATCGGTGGTGTGGTCCTTCTTCACGATCGCGAGCACGGCAACCGGGATATAGCCCTGCAAGTACGGTTGCTGGTCGATCGCGAACTGGATCGTGCCGTCCTGGATGCCCTTCGCGATGTCGCTGTCGAAGTCGAACGTCGCGAACCAGATCTTGCCGGCGAGGCCCATCTGCTGCAGCGCCTTCAGCGTCGGATCGGCCGACAGCGGACCGAGCGTCAGCACCGCCTGGGTATCCGGATGATTGCGCAGGAACGCGCTGACCTTCGACTGCACGCCGGTCGGGTCCTGACCCGTGTCGAGCGTCGAGGTTTTGAAGTTGGCGCCGATCGCTTCGGCGAAACCGCGGCAGCGTTCGAACGAAGCCGGGTTCGTCGCGTAGTGGTTCACGCACAGGAACGACTTGATGCCGGCGGCCTTGGCCTTTTCTCCGGCGGCTTTGCCGGCCGCGAACTCGGGCTGGCCGACGTGCATGATCGCGCCGAGCTTCGCGCTTTGCTCCTCGGTGCCCGAATTGATCGTGACGAGCGGAATGTGTTTCTCGGTGACCTTCGCGATCGAGCTCTTCAGCACGTCGAAGTCGGCGATCGACACGATCACGCCGTCGTAGTTGCGCGCGGCCGCCTGCTCGACGAGACGCGCCATGTCGGCGATGTCGCCGTTCGGCGGGTTGCGGTAGTCGGTCTGAACGTTGAAGTCCTCGTCGGCCTGCTTGATCGCGTTCTTGATCGTGTTCCACCACGAGTCCGAATCCGGCGCGTGGCTGATCAGCACGAAGTGGGCGTCCGCCGCGCGGGCGGCCGAGGCCGCGCCGAATCCCGTCGCCAACGTCAACGCCGTCACCAGAAGCCTGAGCGTTGCCTTGCCTCTGCAAAGTCTCATTGTCTCCACCTTTCTCGGTCTGTCGTTCGTTATTGAGGGAGCGACTGGCGGGCGGCTTTCCATTCCGATGACCCAGACAACGAGGCCGAAGCGCCATCGCTCACGACCAAGAGTAGGTCATCTTCCGAAGCCTTGCAAAGAAAATTTCATGAGAAATAAAAATGGAAAATACGTTCCATTTGATGGGGCGGCCGCCTATACTCGGCAACGTCGGATGCACGTTGCGGCGGGCCGCGGGCGCGTCTGCCGCATTGCAGGAAACCCCGAGAGGCAGTCATGGCGGAACAGATCACCGAAGAAGCGTTGCCGAGCGTCGACGAATTGATGCAGCGCATCGCGGATACCTACGAGTCGCTGCCGCGGCAATTGAAAAGCGTCGCGACGTACATCGAGCAGCATCGCTCGAGCGTGATGATGGATCGCACCAGCGATATCGCCGCGAGCTGCGCCGTGCATCCGTCGGCGGTCGTGCGCTTTGCGCAGCGCTTCGGCTTTTCCGGGTTTTCGGATCTGCAGGCGGTGTTTCGTCAGGCGTATACGGAGCAGGGCGTGTCGTCGTCGAGCTATCAGCAGCGCATTCGCAAGCTGATCGACGAGAAGCCCGGCACGTTGTCGGGCGGCGCGGTCGCGCGCGAGTTCATCGCCGCGTCGCGCGGCGGCCTCGAAGAACTCGAAGCGGGCCTCGACGACAAGCAGTTCGACGCCGCCGTGAAGATGCTGCAGCAGGCCGACAACATCTACGTAATCGGCGTGCGGCGCTCGTTTCCGGTCGCGAGCTACATCGTCTATGCGTTGCAGCACACGCATAAGCGCGTGCATCTGGTGTCTGGCTTCGGCGGCATGTATCGCGAGCAGATCCGCAGTGTGAGGAAGGGCGACGTGGTGATTGCGATCAGTTTCGCGCCGTACGGCAAGGAGACACAGTACTGTCTGCGCGTCGCGCATCATCTTCAGGCGAAGACGCTCGTCATTACGGATAGCCAACTATCGCCGCTCGCACGCTACGCCAGCACGCAGCTGTACGTGAAAGAGGGCAGCGCGTTCGCGTTCCGCTCGCTGACCAGCACGATCTGCCTGTGCCAGGCGCTCTTCATCGCGCTCGCGTACAAGCTCGAACTGAACGTTGAAGAATCCAACGACACTGGAGGCTACGATGACTGACGCGGTAAACACGATCGACGTCGCCGTATTCGGCGCGGGGCGCATCGGCAAGATCCATGCGGCGAATCTCGCGCGGCAGCCCGGCGTGCGGCTCAAATACGTGGTCGACGTGAATCGCGAGGCGGCCGCCGCGCTCGCCGCGCAGCATGGCGCGCGGGTTGCGGATAGCGACGGCGCGATCGGCGATGCATCGATCGGTGCGACCGTGATCTGTTCGAGCACCGACACGCATGCGGACCTGATCGTCAAATCGGCCGCGCAGAACAAGCACGTGTTCTGCGAGAAGCCGGTCGATCTCACGTTGGAGCGCGCGCGGATGTGCGCAGAAGCGGTGGAGCGCGCCGGTGTCGTGTGCATGATCGGCTTTCAGCGGCGCTTCGATCCGACGTTTTCGGCGTTGAAAACGCGTCTCGACGCGGGCGAGATCGGCACGCCGGAAATGCTCGTCGTCACGAGCCGCGATCCGGGCGCGCCGCCGGTCGAGTACATCCGGCACTCGGGCGGCATCTTCAAGGACATGCTGATTCACGACTTCGACATCTGTCGCTGGATTCTCGACGACGAAGCCGACACGCTGCACGCCACCGGCAGTTGCCTCACCGACCCCGCGATCGCCGACGCGGGCGACATCGATTCGACCGCGGTGACGATCCGCACGAAGCGCGGCCGGCTGTGCCAGATCAACACCGCGCGGCGCGCTGCCTACGGCTACGACCAGCGCTTCGAAGTGCTCGGCAGCACCGGCATGCTGCAGGCGGGCAACGTGCGGCCGACCGAGGTCACCGCTTACTCGAAGACGGAAGTGTCGACCGACGTGCCCGAGGCGTTCTTTCTCGAACGCTATCGCGCGGCGTACGCGCTCGAAATCGCGCATTTCTTCGACGCGGTCACGCACGGCAAGCCGGTGCGCACGACCGTCGCGGATGGCCTGAAAGCGCTCGAACTCGCGGAAGCCGCGACGCGTTCGTGGCGCGAGGGCCGCGCGGTCAAACTCGGCGAGGCAGCGTGATGAAGCGCGCCACGGAACGCTTGCGGCTCGGCGTGGTAGGCCTTGGGCGGCTCGGCAAGCGGCATGCGGAGAATCTCGCGTATCGCGTGCCGGGCGCGACGCTCGCGGCCGCGTGCAGCCCGCTCGAAGACGAGCTCGCATGGGCGCGCGATGCACTACCCGAACCGCGTCTCTACGCCGATTACACGGACCTGCTCGCCGATCCGCACGTCGACGCGGTATGGCTCGTCACGCCGTCGTCGCTGCACGCGCAGCAGATCGTCGACGCGTTGCGCGCCGGCAAGCATGTGTTCTGCGAAAAGCCGCTGTCGCTTGATGTCGCCGAATGCGAGCGCGTGTTGGCCGAAGCGGCGCACTATCCGCACCTGCAGGCGACGATCGGCTTCATGCGCCGCTTCGATCCGAGCTACCGCGACGCGTTCGATAAAATCGCCGCCGGCCAGATCGGCCGGCCGTTCCTCGTGCGCTCGCAAACCACCGATAAAAACGACGACGACGGTTTCTTCGTGCGCTTCGCGGCGACCTCGGGCGGCATCTTTCTCGACTGCACGGTGCACGACATCGACGTCGCCCGCTGGCTGCTCGGCAAGCCGCGCGCGACGCGCGTGTTCGCGGCGGGCACGATCGCTCTGCACGAGGGTCTGCGCGAATTCGGCGACGTCGACAACGGTGTCGCGATCTGCGAATTCGAGGGCGGCAAGCTCGCGATGTTCTATGCGTCGCGCACCCAGGCGCACGGCAACGATACGCATAGCGAAGTGATCGGCACGGCGGGCGCGCTGACGATCGGCCGCAATCCGCGCGCGAACCGCGTCGAGATCTACGACGCGACCGGCATTCGCAACGAATGCACGCCGAACTTTTTCGACCGGTTCGAGGACGCGTTTCTGCACGAGGCACGCGCGTTCGTCGCATCGGTGCAAAAAGGGCCGGGGAGGGGCGACGCGGCACAGAGTGGCGCGACGCTCGCCGATGCGCTCGAAGCGACGCGTATCGGTGTGGCGCTGCGCGAGTCGCTGCAAAGCGGTGAGGCGGTGACGCTGTAACGGCGCGCGGCACGGCTCGCGCGTGGAAGTGGGCGTCGTGGCGATGCCCGGCGGCGCCGCTCCGCCTGCTGTAGAATTTGACCCTCTGTCCGGCGTTGTCAGCGACGCCCCGTCCCGAAGGTCATCGTCGATGCAAATTCAGATTCACAAGGAAGTCGATGCGCGCGGGCTCATGTGCCCGCTGCCCATCCTGCGCGCCAAAAAGGCGCTCGCCGACATGGAAAGCGGCCAGATTCTCAAGGTGCTCGCCACCGATCCCGGCTCGCAGCGCGATTTCGCCGCGTTCGCGAAGCAGACCGGCAACGAGATCGTCGAAAGCTCGGCGCATGACAAGGTGTTTACGTTTCTGATGCGGCGTCGATGAGCTGCATTCGGTAAAACTGTCGGTCCGATGTAAAAAAGAAGGCGCTGTCCCCATTATTCGGGGTACAGCGCCTTCTTCGTCTCAGCCGGACTTTCGACGTCAGCCTTCGAGAACAGGCGAGCGGGTACGCAGATATTCTTCGAAATCGGCGGCTACTTCCGGGTGACGCAGGGCGAACTCGACGGTCGCCTTCAGGTAGCCCAGCTTGCTGCCGCAGTCGAAACGTGTGCCGTGATACTTGTACGCGAGCACCTGTTCGTCGGCGAGCAGCGACTGGATCGCGTCCGTCAGTTGCAATTCACCGCCCGCGCCCGGCTTGATGGAGCGCAGGTGATCGAAGATACGCGGCTTCAGCACATAACGGCCCACCACGCCGAGGTTCGACGGCGCCACGCTCGGCTCCGGCTTTTCGACGATGCCCGACATCTTGATGATCGAGTCTTCCCATTCCTTGCCGTCGACGATGCCGTACGACTTCGTGTCTTGCGGCGGGATCTCTTCGACGCCGATCACCGAGCTGTGATAGTGATCGAACACCTCGATCATCTGCGTCATCACGGGCGGCGTGCCGTACAACAGGTCATCCGCGAGAATCACGGCGAAAGGGTTGTCGCCGACCAGCTTCTCGGCGCACAGCACGGCGTGGCCGAGGCCCAGCGCCTCGGCCTGGCGCACGTAAAAGCAGTCGACGTGGCTCGGCTTGATGCTGCGCACGAGTTCGAGCAGCTTGTCCTTGCCGCGCGCCTCGAGTTCGGCCTCGATCTCATAGGACTTGTCGAAATGGTCTTCGATCGCGCGTTTGCTGCGGCCCGTGACGAAGATCATTTCGGTGATGCCGGCCGCCATCGCCTCTTCGACCGCGTACTGAATCAGCGGCTTGTCGACGATCGGCAGCATCTCCTTCGGGCTAGCCTTCGTGGCGGGGAGGAAGCGGGTGCCAAGACCGGCTACCGGAAAGACCGCCTTCGTAACTTTTAGCATGTGAATACCCTGAGTCCTCTGGTTAAATCCTTGCCCGCCGTTGAGGGGGGCGGGCGCGTCGGTCAGGCCGGCAAGCGGGCCAGTTGGGCTTTCAGCTTGCCGACGGTGGCTTCGAAATCGGCCAGCCGCTTCTGCTCCTGTTCCACGACCGCCGCCGGTGCCTTCGCAACGAAGGCCTGGTTCTGCAGCTTACCGTTGCACTTGACGATTTCGGCGCTCAACCGCGTGATCTCTTTCGACAGGCGTTCGCGTTCGACCGCTGCATCGATTTCGACCTTCAACACGAGCTTGTCCGTTCCTACGATAGCAATTGGCGCGCCATCCGCCTGGGCATCGAGCGCGCCCTCGTCGGCGATGATCTGCACCTCCGACAGACGCGCAAGTGCCTGAGCGTAAGGCGCGAAAGTACGAAGACGCTCGGCGTTCCCGGTGGCGAGCAACGGCACCTTCACCGCCGGCGACAGGTTCATTTCGCCGCGCAGATTCCGGCACGCATCGATCACCGCTTTGAGGTCGATCGCCCACCGCTCGGCGTCTTCATCGAGCTTCGACGGCTCCGCGACCGGGTACTGCTGCACCATGATGGACGCCTCGCCCTCGGCCTTGCCTTCCGGGTAGCGTCCCGCGAGCGGCGCCACTTTCTGCCACAGCGCTTCGGTGATGAACGGGATCACCGGATGCGCGAGGCGCAGCACCGTTTCGAGCACACGCAAAAGCGTGCGCCGCGTGGCACGCTGCTGGTTCGGCTGCCCCGTCTGGATCTGCACTTTGGCGAGTTCGACGTACCAGTCACAATATTCGTCCCATACGAACTTGTATATGGCGTTGGCCACATTGTCAAAACGATAGTCGGAAAAACCCTTGACGACTTCCGCTTCCACGCGCTGCAGTTGCGACACGATCCAGCGGTCGGCCTGCGAGAAATGCAGATTGCCTTCTGGCCCGCATTCGCCACATTGCGCCGGCTGGCCGAAACCGCAGTCGTGGCCTTCGCAGTTCATCAGCACGAAGCGCGTGGCGTTCCACAGCTTGTTGCAGAAGTTGCGATAGCCTTCGCAGCGCGCGAGGTCGAAATTGACGTTGCGGCCGAGCGTGGCCATCGACGCCATCGTGAAGCGCAGCGCGTCGGTGCCGAACGCCGCAATGCCGTCCGGAAACTCCTTGCGGGTCTTCTTCTCGATCGACGCGGCCAGCTTCGGATTCATCAGGCCGGTGGTGCGCTTCGCGACGAGCGCGTCGAGGTCGATGCCATCGACGATGTCGATCGGGTCGAGCGTGTTGCCCTTGCTCTTCGACATTTTCTGGCCTTCGGCGTCGCGCACCAGACCGTGCATATAGACCGTTTCGAACGGCACCTTGCCCGTGAAGTGCGTGGTCATCATGACCATGCGCGCGACCCAGAAGAAGATGATGTCGAAGCCGGTGACGAGCACCGACGACGGCAGGAAGTGCGTCAGCTCTTCCGTCTGGTTCGGCCAGCCGAGCGACGAAAACGGCACGAGAGCCGACGAGAACCACGTGTCGAGCACGTCTTCGTCACGCTTCAATGCGCCGGTGTAGCCGGCCGCGACGGCCTTCGCGCGCGCGCCTTCCTCGGTACTGGCGACGAACACTTCGCCGTTCTCGCCGTACCACGCCGGAATCTGATGACCCCACCACAGCTGACGCGAGATGCACCAGTCCTGGATGTTTTCGAGCCACTGGTAGTACGTGGTGGTCCAGTTTTCCGGCACGAACCTGATCTGGCCGTTGCGCACGACGTCGAGCGCGGTCTCGGTGATCGACTTGCCCGGATTGAACGTGCCTTCGGGCGCCGGCTTGCTCATCGCGACGAACCACTGGTCGGTCAGCATCGGCTCGATCACGACGCCGGTGCGGTCGCCGCGCGGCACCATCAGCTTGTGCGGCTTGACCGATTCGAGCGCGCCGAGCGCCTCGAGATCGGCGACCACCAGCTTGCGGGCTTCGAAACGGTCGAGGCCGCGGTATTTTTCGGGCGCGTTGCCGTTGATCTTCGCGTCGAGCGTGAGGATTTCGATTTGAGGCAGCTTGTGGCGCAGGCCGACCTGATAATCGTTGAAATCATGCGCGGGCGTGACCTTGACGACGCCTGTGCCGAATTCGCGGTCGACGTAATCGTCGGCGATGATCGGCACTTCGCGGTTCGACAGCGGCAGCGTGATGGTCTTGCCGATCAGGTGGGCGTAGCGCTTGTCTTCCGGGTGCACCATGACGGCGGTGTCGCCAAGCATGGTTTCCGGACGGGTCGTGGCGACGGTCAGATGGCCCGAGCCGTCGGTCAACGGATAGTGGATGTGCCACAGGTGGCCGTTTTCTTCTTCGCTGACCACTTCGAGGTCGGAGACGGCGGTGAGCAGCACCGGGTCCCAGTTCACGAGGCGCTTGCCGCGATAGATCAGGCCCTGTTCATACAGACGCACGAACACGTCGCGCACGGTGGCCGATGTCTTGTCGTCCATCGTGAAGTATTCGCGCGACCAGTCGATCGATGCACCGAGACGACGCACCTGATTCGTGATCGTGGAGCCGGATTGCTGCTTCCACTCCCACACGCGCTCGACGAACTTCTCGCGGCCGAGGTCGTGGCGCGACACGCCCTGCGCGTCGAGCTGGCGTTCGACGACGATCTGCGTGGCGATGCCCGCGTGGTCGGTGCCCGGCACCCACAGCGTGTTCTCGCCGAGCATGCGGTGATAGCGGGTCAGGCCGTCCATGATGGTCTGGTTGAACGCGTGGCCCATGTGCAGCGTGCCCGTGACGTTCGGCGGCGGCAACTGGATCGAGAAATCCTTGCGGTTCGCGTCGAAGGAGGGTGCGGCGTAGGCGCGCTTTTCCCATTCAGGGCCCCAGTGGGCTTCGATGGTGTGGGGTTCGAAGCTTTTTGCAAGCGTCGAGGTCGGGTCGCTCGGGGTGTCGCTCATGTTTCTGTTAAAGGCAGGATTTTGGAGGCGGGGAAGGGTTGATTATAGCTGGACGAGGTTTTTTGCCGGCTGGCGGCCGGTGTGGACAGGGGTTTGCGCTTTTTTCGTTGTTCTGGCGGTGTTGGCCTTTCCTTGCTGTCTTATCGGTCTATTAGCGTTGCCCCTGTGCGGGGCGGCACCTACTTTCTTTGCTGCTGCAAAGAAAGTAGGCAAAGAAGACAGCTAAAACCGCCAACCCTTAAGCGGGTCCCTCGGTCCGCAGAAGGTAGTGGTGCATCTGGAATCCGTGCTCCCGCACATTCGGCGCCAGTGACAAGGCAGTCATTCCTCCGGCGGCGCTGCGCGCGCCGAAACCCCGTTCAAAACCCACCGGTTGTTTCGGCGCATCGCCGAGGCGCAGCCGATGGCCCCCCGCTGCGGGGGCAAAACCATTGGTTTCCCAGGCAGACCCCTCCGCGACGCACGTAGTGCGGAGTGGGAGGGATGACGGCCTTGTCACGAGCGGGGAATGTGCGGGGGCCCGGATTCCAGATGCACCACTACCGCTTCCAAGCCAGGGGACCCGCTTATGAGCTGGCGGTTTGAGCTGTCTTCTTTGCCTACTTTCTTTGCAGCAGCAAAGAAAGTAGGTGCCGCCCCGCACAGGGGCAACGCTAATAGACCGACAACAAAGCAAGGAAAGGCCAACACCGCCAGAACAACGAAAAACCCCCAACCCATATCCAGAAGAACAAAAAAACCAAAAAAAGCGCAGCCCCCGCCGGGGCATATAATGTCCCCCGAACTGCGCCTCAGCAAAAAAATGCCCGACCTCCTCTCGAATCTAAACCCCGAACAACACGCCGCCGTAACGCTCCCGAATGAGCCCGCCCTGATCCTGGCGGGCGCGGGGAGCGGCAAAACCCGCGTCCTGATCACCCGCATCGCGTGGCTGATTCAGCAAGGCCTCGCGTCCCCCGCGACCGTCCTCGCGGTGACCTTCACGAACAAAGCCGCCCGCGAAATGATGGCGCGCCTCTCGGCGCTATTGCCGATCGACACGCGCGGCATGTGGATCGGCACGTTCCACGGCCTGTGCAACCGTATGCTGCGCGCGCATCACCGCGACGCCGGGCTGCCCGCCACGTTCCAGATTCTCGATACCGCGGACCAGCTGTCGGCGATCAAGCGCCTGATGAAGGGCCTCAACATCGACGACGAAAAGTACCCCGCGAAAAATCTCCAGTACTTCATCAACAACGCGAAAGAGCAGGGCCTGCGCCCCAAAGACGTCGACGCCACCGACAACTTCAACCGCAAGTTCGTCGAACTCTACGAAGCCTACGATCAGCAATGCCAGCGCGAAGGCGTCGTCGACTTCCCCGAACTGCTGCTGCGCTGCTACGAACTGCTCGCGCACAATCCGCCGCTGCGCGCGCATTATCAGGCGCGCTTCAGGCACATCCTCGTCGACGAGTTTCAGGACACCAACAAGCTGCAATACGCGTGGCTCAAGCTGCTCGCGGGCCAGCACAACGCGATCTTCGCGGTCGGCGACGACGACCAGTCGATCTACGCGTTCCGCGGCGCGAACGTCGGCAACATGCGCGACTTCGAGCACGAGTTCAACGTGCGCAATCTGATCAAGCTCGAGCAGAACTATCGTTCGCACGGCCATATTCTCGATGCCGCCAACCAGCTGATCGCGAACAACTCGCGACGCCTCGGCAAGAATCTGCGTACCGACGCGGGTCACGGCGAACCGGTGCGCGTCTACGAATCGGCGACCGATTCGCAGGAGGCCGGCTGGATCGTCGAAGAGATCCGCGCGCTGATCAACACCGGCCTGTCGCGCAGCGAAATCGCGGTGCTCTACCGCAGCAACGCGCAGTCGCGCACGATCGAGCACACGCTCGTCAACGCGGGCATCGCGTATCGCGTGTATGGCGGCCTGCGCTTTTTCGAACGTCAGGAAGTCAAGCACGCGCTCGCATACCTGCGCCTGATCGACAACCCGAACGACGACACCGCGTTCGGCCGCGTCGTCAATTTCCCGACTCGCGGCATCGGCGCGCGTTCGATCGAACAGCTGGCCGACGCGGCGCGTCTGTACAACTGCTCGATGGCCGCGGCGATTCCCTACGTCGCCGGCAAGGCCGGCTCGAGCCTCGCCGCGTTCGCGAACCTGGTCGGCAAGATGCGCGCCGACACGCAGCAGATGAGCTTGCCGGAGACCGTCGAGTACGTGGTCCGCGCGAGCGGTCTTGCCGACTTCTATCAGAACGAGCGCGAAGGTCAGGAGCGGCTCGAGAACTTGCAGGAACTCGTCAACGCGGCAGCCGCGTTCGTCAGCGAAGAAGGTTACGGGCTCGATACGCCCGCGCGCTCGATTCCGCTGCGCCCAGGAGCCAGCGCCGCGCCCGAACTCGCGGTCGCGACCGACGATCCGACCACGGTGGTCCTCGACGCACCGGACATCGCCGATCCGGCGCAAAACCCCGACACGATGACGCCGCTCGCGGGCTTTCTGTCGCACGCATCGCTCGAAGCGGGCGACAACCAGGCGCAGGCCGGCCAGGAAGCGGTGCAACTGATGACGGTGCACGCGGCAAAGGGGCTCGAATTCACCGCGGTGTTCATCACCGGCCTCGAAGAGGGGCTGTTCCCGCACGAGAACAGCGCGATGGAGGCCGACGGCCTCGAAGAAGAGCGGCGTCTGATGTACGTCGCAATCACGCGCGCGAAGGAGCGGCTGTACCTGTCTTTCGCGCAGAGCCGGATGCTGCACGGCCAGACCCGCTACAACATCCGCTCGCGTTTCTTCGACGAATTGCCGCAGGAAACGCTGAAGTGGCTGACGCCGAAGGTCGAGGCGGGCTCGCGCTGGGGCGGCCGCTCGGACAACGCCGGCTACGGGCGCGACTGGTTCGCGCGGCCGGGGTACGGCGGCGGTTCGGCGTCGACGGCGGCGGTGACCTCCGCGCCGGCGCCCGCGTTCGCGAACGAGCAGCGCGCGGCCGACACGGGCTTCCGCGTTGGCCAGCAGGTCTTCCATACGAAGTTCGGCGAAGGCACGATCACCGCGCTCGAAGGCAGCGGCACCGACGCGAAGGCGCAGGTCCGCTTCAAGCGGCACGGCGAGAAGTGGCTGGCGCTGGCGGTGGCTAAATTGCAGGCGGTCGAATGAGCACGCCCTTGAATCTCAGCCACGATGCGCGGCGGCCGCTCGGCGTTCTGGCCGCGTTACCGCAGGAACTCGGCGACCTGATCGAAGCGATGCGCGCTGAGTCCGGCGTGCGCACGGTCACGCACGGCCAGCGTGACTACCACGTCGGCACCGTGCACGGCACGCCGTGCGTCGTCACGCTCGCGCGCGTCGGCAAGGTCGCGGCGGCCGCGACGGTCAGCGCGCTGATCCACGCGTTCGATGTCGAGGCGATCGTGTTCACCGGTGTCGCGGGCGGTGTCGGCGGCGACGTGCATGTCGGCGACATCGTCGTTGCGAGCGCGCTGATGCAGCACGATGTCGACGCGTCGCCGCTTTTTCCGCGCTTCGAGGTGCCGCTGCTCGGCATGTCGCGCTTCACCACCGATGCGGCGCTCGCCGACCGTCTAACCGCCGCATGCGAGCAGTTCGTCGCCGAGGAAGGCGTGGCCTGCGCGGCGCGCTTCGGCACGCGCGCGCCGCGCGTGCATCGCGGCTTGATCGTCAGCGGCGATCAGTTCGTCGCGAGCGCGGCGGCCGTCGCGGCGTTGCGCGACGCGCTGCCCGACGCGCTCGCGGTCGAGATGGAAGGCGCGGCGATCGCGCAGGTCTGCTATGAGTACGGCGTGCCGTGCGCGGTCGTGCGCACGATCTCCGATACCGCCGACGACCACGCGCCGGGATCGTTCATGTCGTTCCTGACCGGGATCGCGGGCACGTATTCGAACGCGATTCTCGCGCGCTTTCTCGGCACGCGGGACACCGCGGGCTGAGCGCCCGCTTGGTCGTCCGCTGATCGGCCCGCTTATTTCTTGCTGCCGTCGCCGAGCGCGTCGCGCACCTGCTGCAGCGCGGCCGGATCTTCGATCGTCGGCAAATCGCCCGGCTCGCGCCCTTCGGCGAGCGCCGCGATAGCGCGGCGCAATAGCTTGCCGGAGCGCGTTTTCGGCAGCATCGATACCATCACCACGCGCGCGGGCCGCGCAATCGAGCCGAGATGGCGGTCGACCGTCATCGCCAGCTCGGTTTCGAGCCGTGCGCGCTCGCTCGGGTCGCCTTCTCCATGCGCGCCGCGCAGCACGACGAAGGCCATGGCCACCTGACCCTTGACCGGATCGGTCACACCGACCACCGCGACTTCCGCGACAGCCGCATGGCTCGACAGCGCCTCCTCGATCTCGCGCGTGCCGAGGCGATGGCCCGCGACGTTGATGACGTCGTCGGTGCGGCCGAGGATCGTCACGTAGCCGTCCTTGTCCTGCACGCCCCAGTCGAACGTCGAATAGACCTGCTGGTTCGGCACGCTCGACCAGTAGGTGCCGACGAAGCGCCTGTCATCGCCCCATACCGTCGACATGCAGCCCGGCGGCAGCGGATAGTCGAGCGTCAGCACGCCTTTCTCGCCGGGCGCGCAGGGCTCGCCGGTCAGCTCGTCGCGCACGGTCAGGCTATAACCGATCGAGGGTACGCCCGGCGAACCGAGCTTGGTCGGCAGTGCCTCGATGCCGCGCGGAATCGCGAGCATCGGCCAGCCGGTTTCCGTCTGCCAGTAGTTGTCGATCACCGGCTTGTTCAACGCGCTGGAGATCCATTCGGCGGTCGGTTCGTCGAGTGGTTCGCCGGCGAGAAACAGCGTGCGCAGGCTCGACAGATTGGCCGCCTTCATCAGCGCCGGGTCCTGCTTCTTCAGCACGCGTATCGCGGTCGGCGCGGTGAACATCAGGTTGATCTTGTGCTGTTCGACGAGCCGCCACCAGATGCCGCCGTCCGGGCGAACCGGCGTGCCTTCGTACATCACGGTGGTCAGCCCCGCGATCAGCGGCGCGTAAACGATGTAGCTGTGGCCGACCACCCAGCCGACGTCGGACGCGGTGAACATGGTGTCGCCGGGCTTGCCCTCGAAGATGTACTCCATCGATGCCGCGAGCGCCACCGCATAGCCGCCGACATCGCGCTGCACGCCCTTCGGTTTGCCGGTCGTGCCCGACGTGTACAGCACGTACGACGGCTCGTTCGATTCGAGCCATTCGCACGGGACGTGGGCGTCGAAGAACTGTTCGCGCAGCGGCTCGTAGGCGACGAGGTAGGGTGCGTTCAGTCGGGCGGGCGCGAGCTGCCGGTCGATCAGCAGCACATGCGGTGTCTTGTGCATGGCGCGCGCGAGCGCTTCGTCGACGAGCGGCGTGTAGTCGACCACCTTGCCGCCGCGCGCGCCGGCGTCGGCAGTGACAATCAGCACGGGCTTCGCGTCGTCGATACGCGTGGCGAGGTTCGGCGCCGCGAAGCCGCCGAACACGACCGAGTGGATCGCGCCGAGCCGCGCGCACGCGAGCATCGCGAACAGCGCCTCGGGGATCATCGGCAGATAGAGCAGCACGACGTCGCCGCGCTTCACGCCGAGCGAGCGCATGACGGCGGCCATCCGGTTGATTTCGGCGTACAGATCGGCATACGTGTAGCGCCGCTCGATGCCGGTTTCGGTCGATACGTAGACGAGCGCGTTCTGCTGCGCGCGTTCGGCCAGATGCCGATCGACCGCGTTATGGCAGAGGTTCGTGCGACCGCCGACGAACCAGCGCGCGAACGGCGGCTTCGAGCGGTCGAGCACGGTGCCGAATGGCGTGTGCCAGTGAATGCGCCGGGCTTCTTCGCGCCAGAAGGCTTCGGGGTGGTCGATCGAGCGGCGGTGGAAATCGCGGTAGCGGGTCATCGGCGGCGATCCTCGTGCGGCGGGAGTGGACGGGGTTGGATGAAACGGAATTGCAAATTGCGCGCCCGGTGCGGCGCTGGTTATGCGCACAAGCATAGTCACGGGCGGGGGGAGGGGCAAGCAAGGGCAACAGAAGAAGTCGTTGTTCTGGCGGTGTTGGCCTTTCCTTGCTTTGTTGTCGGTCTATTAGCGTTGCCCCTGTGCGGGGCGGCACCTACTTTCTTTGCTGCTGCAAAGAAAGTAGGCAAAGAAGACAGCTAAAACCGCCAGCTCTTAAGCGGGGCCCTCGGTCGGCGTGAGGTAGTGGTGCATCTGGAATCCGTGCTCCCGCACATTCCGCGGTAGTGACAAGGCAGTCATTCTTCCGGCGGCGCTACGCGCGCCGAAACCCCGTTCCCAAACCACCGGTTGTTTCGGCGCATCGCCGAGGCGCAGCCGACGGCCCCCGCTGCGCGGGCAAAACCATTGGTTTCCCAGACAGACCCGTCCGCGACGCACGTAGTGCGGAGTGGGAGGGATGACGGCTTTGTCACGAACGGGGAATGTGCGGGGGCCCGGATTCCAGATGCACCACTACCGCTTCCAAGCCAGGGGACCCGCTTATGAGCTGGCGGTTTTAGCTGTCTTCTTTGCCTACTTTCTTTGCAGCAGCAAAGAAAGTAGGTGCCGCCCCGCACAGGGGCAACGCCAATAGACCGATAACAAAGCAAGGAAAGGCCAACACCGCACGATAAGGAAAAGGCGAAAAGCCCCCAACCCCGCGGCACGCGCTCACCCTTTAAGCCGCTTCCCCTCAACATCCGGCAACAACACAGTCAGCACCCCAATCAACGGCAAAAACGAACAAACCTTATAAACAAACGCAATACTGGTAGCGTCGGCGAGTTCCCCAAGCACTGCGGCGCCCACGCCGCCAAGCCCAAAGGCAAAACCAAAGAACAACCCAGCCACCATCCCAACCTTCCCAGGGATCAACTCCTGCGCATAAACAAGAATCGCCGAGAACGCCGAGGCGAGCACCACCCCAATAACAACCGTCAGCACACCAGTCCAGAACAGATCCGCATACGGCAACAGCAGCGTAAAAGGCGCGACGCCAAGAATCGACACCCAGATCACGTACTTGCGCCCGATCTTGTCGCCGATCGGCCCGCCGATCACCGTCCCCGCCGCGACCGCCGCGAGGAACACGAATAGATGGATCTGCGCGGCCTGCACCGACAGATGGAACCTCTCGATCAGATAGAACGTGAAATAGCTATTGATGCTGGCGAGATAGAAGTACTTGGAGAACACCAGCAACACCAGCACGCTCATCGCCAGGATGATCTTGTTACGCGGCAGCGTCACATGCGCGCCCTGGCCGCGCGCCTTCCTGACCGACGGATGACGCTTGTACCAGCGGCCGATCTGCGTGAGCACGACGATCGCGACGAGCGCCGCCGCCGAGAACCACGCAATGCTGCGTTGCCCGTGCGGAATCACGATCAGCGCGGCAAGCAGCGGCCCGAGCGACGAACCCGCATTGCCGCCGACCTGGAACAACGACTGCGCGAGACCGTGACGGCCACCCGAGGCCATCCGCGCGACCCGCGACGATTCCGGATGGAACACCGACGACCCGCAGCCGACCAGCGCCGCGGCGACCAGCAGCACGCCGAAGTTCGGCGCGACCGACATCAGCAGCAGCCCGGTCAGCGTGAAGCCCATGCCGACCGGCAGCGAGTACGGCTTCGGATGTTTGTCGGTATAGCTGCCGACGAGCGGCT
This sequence comes from Paraburkholderia lebeckiae, assembly GCF_050436225.1. Classification (NCBI taxonomy): domain Bacteria; kingdom Pseudomonadati; phylum Pseudomonadota; class Betaproteobacteria; order Burkholderiales; family Burkholderiaceae; genus Paraburkholderia; species Paraburkholderia lebeckiae. The sequence continues at coordinate 822,787 of NZ_JBNDLU010000002.1, forward strand.
GCAGCAGCGACGCGGTGATCTGGTAGGTCAGCGTGATCAGACCGATCTGCCCGAACGACAACGAGAAGTTGTCCTTGAACATCGGGTAGATGGCGAGGATCAGCGACTGGATCATGTCGTTGAGCAAGTGCGAAAAGCTGATCGCACCGAGCACGGAATACACCGTGCGCTGGACCTTGGTGGCCGCCGGCGCGGCGGCGGCCGGGGACGCGCTCGCCCCCGTGGCGGATGCGCCGGCAAGGGCGTTTTTATCGAGGCTCGTTTCCATACGCTAGAAAAAGATCGGGGAAAACGGTGGAATGAAAAATCGGCGCCGAAAACCGGTGCGGGCAGCACACGCCTGCGAGGCGCGTTCCGCGAAGCGCTGCGGCATTTCGTCGCGACAACCGGCGTTTTGAATATTTAGCCGAAGTTTAATGTGGCCGGAGCGAATTGTAAGGACAAGTTTTGTCGCGAATCGGACAAGGGGGCGGATGACTTTTCATTCGGCGGTGAAAGGACGAATGGTCAGCCCTGGCCTGAAGAAACTTCTTTTAGCGAGTTTTTGGCCACGGTATAAAGCGCTCGCGATTGCGCGGCTCACGAAGCGGCGCGTCGAGCATGGAACCGGGAACGGCAAGCGGCGCACGACCCGCCGCGGCTTGCGCAAGCGAAATTCAAGATCGCGGGACGGTCTGCCGTAGACCCGGAGAGATAAGTGGTGATGCCGGAACCGACCTTCCGGCGCGTCGACACGTGGGGACGGAGACTATGGAAGCAGTGGCACACAGCGCAGCGGCAACGAAGTTCAATGGCCTGTCGGTCAAGGCGACGCTGCGGATCGCGTTTGCGATTCTGCTCGCCGGCACGCTGCTGATCGGCGTGTTTTCGCTGCTGCAGATCGGCCGGCTGAACGCGTCCGCGCAATCGATCTACGACCAGGGCCACGTCGCGAGCCGCGCCGCCGAGGAAGCGCGCGGCCACATGCTGCGCGCGAGCCGCGCGCAAAAGATGCTGCTCACGGCGACCACCGCGAAGGAGCGCGACGAACTCGGGGCCGATATCGAGCGCGGCCTTGCGGGTCTCGACGAGCAACTGCGCACGCTCCAGCAGTACGTCAATAAGTCGGACGCGAAGGCGGTCGGCGCGCAGAAGGCGTTCGCCGCGGCGGTCGCGGTATGGAGCGGTCATCTGCGCGACTTTGTCACACTCGTGAAAGCGCAGCCGCTCGATCTGTCGCAGATGAACTGGCAGGTCGGCACGCAGGACGTGTCGCTGCTCGTCGAAACCGGCAAGCTCGAAAAGCTCGTCGACGAACTCGTCGCGCAGCGCGGCACCGCCGCGAAGGCGACGATCGACGCGTCCGGCTTCATCTATCACTCGTCGTTCGTGATGATCGCGGCGATGACGCTCGCACTGATCGTGCTCGCGGTCGGCATCGCCGCGTGGGTCGTGCGGCGGCTCACCGCGCAGCTCGGCGGCGAGCCCGCGTACGCGAAGGAGATCGCGCGCCGCATCGCCGCGGGCGATCTGTCGAACCGCATCGTGCTCGGCGGCAAGGACCGTGCGAGCATGCTGTTCGCGCTGTCCGACATGCAAAGCGGACTCGCGACGACGGTTGCCGACATCGCGTCGAGCGCCGATGCGATCGCGACCGCGTCCGGGCAGATTTCGATGGGCAATCTCGATCTGTCGCAGCGTACCGAGCAGCAGGCGCTCGCACTCGAGCGCACCGCGAGCAGCATGGAGCAGCTGACCTCGACGGTGCGTCAGAACGCCGACAACGCAAAGCAGGCGAGCACGCTCGCGAACAACGCGTCGGCGATCGCCGAGCAGGGCGGCGCGGTCGTGAGCCGCGTGGTCGCGACGATGAACGACATCAACGACAGCGCGCGCAGCATCGGCGACATCATCGGCGTGATCGAAGGGATCGCGTTCCAGACCAACATCCTCGCGTTGAACGCGGCCGTCGAGGCGGCGCGCGCGGGCGAGGAGGGGCGCGGCTTTTCGGTCGTCGCGGCGGAAGTGCGCAACCTCGCGCAACGCAGCGCGGCGGCCGCCAAGGAGATCAAGGGCTTGATCCAGACTTCGGTCGAGCGCGTCGGCAACGGCTCGACGCTCGCCGCGGACGCCGGTCAGACGATGGACGAAGTCGTCAAGGCCGTGAAGCGCGTGACCGACATCATGGGCGAGATTTCGGCGGCGTCGTCCGAGCAGAGTGCCGGTATCGAGGCGATCAATCTCGCGGTCACGCAGATGGACTCGGGCACGCAGCAGAACGCCGCGCTGGTGGAGGAGGCCACCGCCGCGGCCCGCTCGCTCGACGATCAGGCACGCGGGCTGAAGGCGATGGTGGGACAGTTCAGGCTATAAAAGGCGGCGCGGGCGTCAGCTCGCGTTGGCCAACGAGGAGCCGGAGCCTGTCCCCGGCCGCACCACCACCGTGCAGGTCGTGCCCGCCGCCAGCATCACGTCGGGCGGCACCGAGTCGATCCGCACGCGCACCGGCACGCGCTGCGCGAGGCGCACCCAGTTGAAGGTCGGATTCACGTCCGCGAGCAGTTCGTGGCTTTGCGGATTGTCGCGGTCGTAGATGCCGCGCGAGATGCTCTCCACGTGGCCTTGCAGCGTGCCGCCGCTCATCAGCCGCACTTCGGCCCGATCGCCGACGCGCACGTGCGGCAGCTTGGTTTCCTCGAAGTAGCCATACACCCAGAACGAGTGACTGTCGACGATCGCGAGCTTCGCGGCGCCGGCAGTCGCATAGTCGCCGCGGAACACGGACAGGTTCGTCACGTAACCGTCGACCGGCGACACCACGCGCGTGCGCTCGAGGTTCAGCTTCGCGGCGTCGAGCGCGGCGAGTGCCTGCTGATAGGCGGCATCGGCGGCGGACGCGGTGTGCGTGGCGTTTTCGCGGCTTTCCTTCGACACCACCTGCGAATCCATGTCGGCACGCCGTTGCGCGTCGTCGCGCTTCATCTGCAATTCGGCCTTGCGCGCGGCAACGGCGGCCTGCGCCTGCTCGACCGCGATCTGGTAATGCGACGGATCGATCTGCATCAGCAGGTCGCCCTTCTTCACGAACTGGTTGTCCTTGACCGGCAGATCGACGATCGCGCCCGACACGTCCGGCGCGACGTTGACGATCTCGGCGCGCACGCGGCCGTCGCGGGTCCACGGTTCGTCCATGTAATGGACCCACAGCACGCGGCCAATCACGATTGCGACGATGAAAATGACGGCTGTCGCGATGAAGCCCACAAGATTTCGGATGGTCATGTTTCGACTCTGATCAACGATAAACGGCGAGGCCGAGAAGGCCGCACACGGACACGAGCAAGCTGGCCCGGAACAGGGAGGGGTGCCACACCACGCGATAGAGGCCCGTATAGGCGACCACGCGGTCGACGAGCCAGGTCAGCGCGGCGCCCGCGATGAACAGCAGCACAATGGCCGGCACATAGGCATCGAGCACGGCGATTTCACGCGGCATGAGGAACTCCTTTTTCTTCTGATGCGTCCGCGCGCGCGCCGATCGCCGAGGCAAGCGGCGACTGCGGATCGAGCAGCGCGGTACGGATGAAATGCAGTTGACTGAGGATGCGCAACAGCTGATGGCGTTCTTCGCGCGATGGCGTGAAGCCTGCCATCAGCTGCTGCACTTGCGCGATCGCATCGGCGGTCGCCGCGAGCGCGCGCGCGAAGTGCTGCTGCCGCGGCCGCTCGAACAGCGCCGCGAGCGCATCGCGCAGCGCGCGCAGCGCGACGCGCCACGGTGCCGCTTTGTGGTAGCGCGGCTCGTTGGGCAGCGTCGCGATTTCGCGGCGCAGGTCGATCACCGCGTTGCCGATCTCCAACACCGAAAACAGCCAGCGCAGCGTGTCGCGCTTCGTTTCGGGCTCGTTCTGCGACAGCGCGTCGATCTGGAACATCAGATCGCGCGCGCCGCTTTCGAAGCGCGAGCGCACGCGTGCCAGACCCGCGCGGCCGGCCAGCAGCACCTGGCGGCGCAGGTCGACGAGCAGGCGGTTGCGCAGCCACGGCGTCGACGGCGGAAGCAGCACCGCGAACGCGATCGACGACACCAGCATCGACAGCACCAGCGCGAGCGCGTCGTTCATGAACGCGCTCGGGTCGTAGTGAATCACGTTGTCGGGGCCGGCGAGGAAGCAGAAGAAGATGCAGTAGCCGACGCCGTAGCCCGCGAGCGTCGGACGCGTGGTCATCAACACGCCGAGCAGCAGGAACGGCGTGAGCGCGACGCACAGCATCACGAAGCCGTCGATGTGCGGATACACGCCGTACACCGCGATCATGCCCATCAGCGTCGCGAGCACCGTGCCGCCGGCCATCTTGAACGCGGTGCGCTTCGGATCCGGCGACGCCGACGCGAGCGCGCACACGGTCGCTGCGACCAGCGTCAACGTCGAGCCGCTCGGCCAAGCGGTGGCGATCCAGAACGCCCCGAGCACCATCATCACGATGGCCGCGCGCAGGCCCGCGACGCCGGCCGCGATCGCGTTGGTTTTCGGCTCGTAGCGCTCGATCCAGCGTTCGCGCGCGTGCTTGTCGACGGCGAGCGACGCGTAGGTCGCCGCGTACGCGTGCAGGTCGTCGATGAAGCGGTACAGCAGCTCGGCGCCCGTGTCGAAATCGAGCAACGGCGCGTCGGGGTGTGTTTCGAGCTCGTCGCGCGTCGCGCGCACGCGTTTGGGCAACTCGCTCCTGTAGGTGTCGAGCTGGGCCGCGGCGTGCGCGGCGTCGGCCGCGCTCAGCACCGGCTCGCCCGACTTCGCGAGCAACGGCGCGATCTCCTTGAAGTACGGTTCGAGCGCGGCGATCGCGATCGCCGCGCCGTGCATGCCGCCGTCGCGCAGACGGTTCATCAGCTGATGCAGCGCGTGAAAGCGCGTAGACGCGGTCATGAACTCGCTGTTCAGACGCGCGAGGCGCCCGCCGCGCATCCGCGAATCGGGGCCTTCGAACACGGCGATGCTGCGCGCGGCCTCGAAGCCGACGATGTCGGCGACGAAGCGCGCATTGGTCGCCTCGATCTGGGCGCGGTCGTTGCGCCCGGCAAGCGACGCCGACACGTACTCGACGAACGCGGAGAAGCGCGCACGCACGGTGCCGCGCATCTGCAGGCCGGCGAACTGCGGAAACACGAGGCCGCTGACCGCGCCCGCGCAGATGATGCCGATCACCACTTCCGCGACCCGCGTGAGCGCGCTCAGGAACGCGCCGTCCGGATGCTGCGAAGCGGGGATGCCGATCAGCGCGGCCGTATAGCCCGCCAGCACGAAGCCGTACGAACGGAAGTTGCGATTGCGCGCGGCGCCGGCTGTGCAGATGCCGACCCAGATCGCGGTCGTGACGAGGAACAGCTCCGGCTGCTGCGCGAACAGTCCGATCAGCGCGAGCATCACGACGAGACCGACCAGCGTGCCGCAGATCCGATAGAAGCTCTTCGCGAACACTGCGCCGCTTTGCGGCTGCATCACGATGAACACGGTGGTCATCGCGGTGCGCGGCTGCGGCAGATCGAGCTTCATCGCGATGCCGAGCGCGAGGAAGCACGCGGCGAGCGACTTGAACAGATAGATCCATACGAGGCCGTCGGTGCGCGCCCAGTGGGCGGCGGCTTCGTAGAGCGCGGCGAACGAGGCGGGGCGCGCGCTCGACGGGGAGGGCGAGGAGGACATGGCCTTCCTCACTCGGACGCGCGCGCGTTCGGGGCGTGCGAGGCGGTGGTGGCGGTGATGGTCTTGGCGTTGGCATCCGCATCCGCTGTTGCCGTGTCGCTAATCGCCGCGCCGCTCTTGCTCTCGCCGCTGCCCTTGCCATGCGCCGGCAACGTTTCGTTATCCCGCGGACCGTTGGCCGGATCGTCGAGACCGCCGCCGAGCGCCGTCATCAACGACGCATGCGCGCGGAGCCGCTCGGCCTGCACTTTGGCGACGCCTTCCTGGGCGCGCAGCAACTGGTTTTGCGCGACCAGCACGTTCAGATAGTCGGTCAAGCCGCGCCGGTAGCCTTCGCGCGACAGCTCGTAGTTCCTGCGCGCGGCGGCGACCGAGCGGTCGGCGTCGTCGGCCTGGGTGGTCAGCGAACGGATGCGGATCACCTGGTCGGAGATGTCCTTCAGCGCGCCCACGATCGACTGGTTGTAGCGCTCGACGGCCTCGTCGTAGCCCGCCGACGCCGCGCCGAGCTGCGAGCGCAGCCGGCCGCCGTCGAAGATCGGCAGCGTCAGCGCGGGACCCACGCTCCAGCTATGCGACGGATTCTTCAGGAACTGGAACAGCGGCCCCATCGCCGCATAGCCGCCGATCGACGCGAGCAGGTTGATGTCCGGATAGAACCCGGCCTTGGCGACGTCGATGCCACGCGCCTGCGCGGCGACCGTCCAGCGTGCCGCGACCACGTCCGGCCGGTGGCCGATCAGATCCGCGGGCAGCGCGGCCGGCAGGCCGGCGGGCGCGGCGAGCGACAGCGTCGGGCGCTGGATCGCGTCGCCGGCGCCCGGACCCTTGCCCGCGAGCGCGGCCAACTGATTGCGGCCGAGCGCGATCTTCTCCTCGATCGCATCGATCTGGCGCTCGTACTCGGGCATCGGCGTCTCGGCCTGGCTCACTTCGAGCTGCGTGCCGATGCCGCCCTTCAGGCGCCGGTTCGCGAGGTCGACGATCTGCTGCTGTTGCTGCAGCGTGGCCTTCGCGATGTCGAGCAACGCGTAGTTCAGCGACATCTCGATATAGGTGCGCACGACGTTCGCCTGCAGTTCGAGCTGCGCGGCGCGCGCGTCGGCGGCGCTGGCGTGCGCGAGGTCGAGCGCGCGCTCGGCGGCGTTCTTGTCCTTGCCCCAGAAGTCGAGGTGATAGGCGAGGGCGAGCGTGCCGGTGTTGTTCCACGACTGCTCGCCGGCGAGCGGACCCGGACCGTAGTACACGTTGTCGGCCCACTGCTGGCGCTGGATCGACAGGCTGCCGTTGACTTGCGGCGCGAGCGCCGCGCGCGCGACGCCGGCCATCGACGCCGCCTCACGCACGCGCGCCTGGGCGACCGCGAGACTGGGATTGCCGGCTTGCGCGTCCGCGATCCACCGGTCCAGCTGCGGGTCGTCATAGGCGCGCCACCAGTCGGCGGCGGGCCACTGTGCATCGGCGTTGGCGGCGCGGATTGCGTTGCCCGCATCGAGCGACGCAGGATTGATCGTGTGCGTTTGCGGCGCGACGCCTCCGGTACTTGCGCATCCGGCGATTGTTAATAGGATCGTAAGAACCGCGGCTGCGGCGATCCCCTTGGGTACCGGAGACTGCACGATTTCCTCCAAATTTGACTATAGAAGCTTGTGCGCAATTATATTTTTCGATCGATTGCGGAATAACCGGTAAAGATGCAAGGCATTTTTACCAGACATGAGATAATCGCCATTGCTGATCGTGTAACAATCGCTGCCGATTTCTGAGGATAGGTATGGACACGCTTCAAAACATGCGCGTTTTCGTCCGCGTCGTCGAAGCGGGCAGCTTCACGGGCGCCGCGCAGCATCTGAATACGACGACGGCCTACGCGTCGCGCGCGGTTTCGGATCTGGAAGCGCATCTGCGCACACGGCTTTTGAACCGGACCACGCGCCGCATCGCGCTGACCGAAGCTGGCGAGCGCTATCTGCAGCGCTGCGAGCAGATTCTCGCCTACGTGGATCAGGCGGAGGCCGAGGCGAGCGACGCGCACGCGCGTCCGTCCGGCAAGCTCAAGGTTCACGCGATGACGAGCTTCGGCCAGCACTATGTGGTGCCGGCCGTGGGCCGTTATCAGCAGCGCTACCCGGACGTGCATATCGAACTGACGCTCGCGCAGCGCATGCCCGATCTGCTCGACGAAGGCTTCGACGTGTCGCTGACCCTCGCAACCGGCCTGCCGGATTCGGGGCTCGTGTCGCAGCGCCTTGGCAGCGCGTTCAGCATTGCGTGCGCGTCGCCGGCGTACCTCGAACGGCGCGGCGTGCCGCAAACGCCTGCGGACCTCGCGCAGCACGCCTGCCTGCAGATGGTGACGCCGGTGAATCCGCCGGACAAATGGACCTTCGACGGCCCGAACGGCGAGGAAGTCGTCTCGCTCGGCGCGGCGACGTTTCAGGTGAACGTGGCCGAGGCGATGGTCGTGGCCGTCGCCCAGGGCATGGGCGTAGCGCTGATTCCGATCTACTCGGCGATCAGCCGTTTGCGCAGCGGTGAACTGGTCTGGCTGATGCCCGAGTACACGTCGCAGCAGATGAATCTGTATGCGCTGTATCCGTCGCGGCAGTATCTCGATGCGAAGATCCGCACGTGGGTCGAATTCCTGCGCGACGAGTTGCCTTCGACGCTGGCGGCGGATCAGGAGGAGTTGCGGCAGTTCGTGCGGACCTGAACGGTCTGCTCGTCATGCATTGACGTTCGAGCGGCACGCGGAGTGCGGCACGCGGAGTGGGCACGCGGCGTGACAGCTGTTACACACGCGCCGCGTCGCAACATTTCTTTACTTCTCCCGCGCAGCCGATTTGTTAACGTGTCGTTCACGCGTCGCCGCTCTTGCCGGACGCGCTGGATTCGCCGCTGTTCGGCGCCTCGCAACCACTGAAGGACGACACATCCATGGATACGCACCTGATGATCGGCTTGGCCGTCATGTTTGGACTGATCGGCGTCGCCGCGTCGCGCGATCTGCTGCGCCGCATGCGCGAACAGCAGCCGCAACTCGTGCCGGTCGAGGTCGAGTCACAGGATGCGCAGCGGCGCGAGCGGTGAGCGGCGGCGGGTTGATCCGATGCAAGAGGCCCGCTAGTACCCGCTAGATCTCGACGACCTTGTCCCACGCAAACAGTGGATTTTCCCACTGGCGCGTGCGCCGGTCGAAATAGCCGCGCGGATTGCACACGACGCGCGTGCCGTCCACCACGTAGTCGAACGACGTATGCGTGTGGCCATGAATCCACAACGCGACAGGCGCGCGCACGAGCTCGGGCAGATGGTTGACGAAGCCCGCCGATACGCGGTCTTCGGCAAAACGCCCGGCCAGGCTCAGCCGATGCGGCGCGTGATGCGTGACCACGATCGTTTGGCCGGCGAACGGTTTGGCAAGCTCGCTTTCGAGCCACGCGCGCGCATGCTGGTGCAGCGCTAGCGAATCGGCGGGCGTGAAGTCGCGCGCGGCGTCGCGCGGGTCGTGCGGCCAGTTCATCTGGATCAGCCCGCGATAGTCGAGCATGACCCGGCGCGCGGCGACGATCGATTCCTCGATTGCATCCGGCGTCGCGCCGTACAGCGCGAAGTCGGTCCACAACGTCGTGCCGAGCACGCGCCAGCGGCCCTGGCTGTCGACCAGCGCGGCGTTGTTCAGCATATGCACGTTATCGACCTGCGCGGCCGCGTCGAGCATCGCGCTCTCCAGCGCGCCGAATTCACCGTCGTAGTACTCATGATTACCCGGCACGTAGACGACCGGCACCGCGTCGTCGAACGCCTGCGCTGCCCAGCGCGGGCCGGCCGCATGATTGTGGATGTCGCCCGCCAGCACCACGAGATCCGCCTGCGCATGCGGGATCAGTTCAGGCTCGTCGTTTTCCAGATGCAGATCGGACAGCACGCGAATCTTCACGGACGCGACTCCTGCAAAACGCCTGCGCGCCGGATCGTGCAGGCTTCAGACATTAGCGTAGCACCTTGCCCGGATTCATCAGGTTCAGCGGATCGAGCGCCTGCTTGATCGCGCGCATCATCCGCACCTCGACGTCCTGCTTGTAGCGGGCGGCTTCGTCGATCTTCAACTGGCCGAGTCCGTGTTCCGCGCTGATGCTGCCGCGATGCGCATCGACGCTGTCGTAGACGATCCGGTTGATCGGGCTCTGGTACTGCCGCAGAAACGCCTTCGCATCGACGCCCTCGGGCGCCTGCACGTTGTAGTGCAGATTGCCGTCGCCGAGATGGCCGAACGTGACCATGCGCGCGCCCGGCGCGGCTTGCGCGATTGCCGCATCGGTGGTTTCGATGAAGTGGCCGATGCGTGAAATCGGCACCGCGATGTCGTGCTTGATGTTCAGGCCCTCCTCGGCCTGGGCGAGCGGAATGTGCTCGCGCAGATTCCAGAACGCCCGAGACTGCGCGAGGTTTTCCGCCACCACGGCGTCTTCCACGAGACCTTGTTCGAGGGCGGTTTCCATCAGCCCCTCGAACAGCGTGCGCGCGTGCACTTCGCTTTCGCTGTCCGACAGTTCGAGCAGCACGACCTGCGCATGCGGTTCGGCGAACGGATAACGCATCTGCTCGAAATGCCGGCCGACGAGGCGCAGGCAGAAATCCGACATCAGTTCGAAGCCGGTCAGGAGCGGCCCGGCGACGCGTTGCGTGAGCGCGAGAAAATCGAGCGCCGCATGCGGCGACGCGAGCGCGGCGAGCGCGGTGACGCGCGCGGCCGGCTGCGGATGCAGCTTGAGCACCGCCGCGGTGATCAGGCCGAGCGTGCCTTCCGCGCCGATGAACAGGTCGCGCAGATCGTAGCCGGTGTTGTCCTTGCGCAGCCCGCGCAGGCCGTCCCACAGTTCGCCTTGCGGCGTCACCACTTCGAGGCCGAGGCATAGCTCGCGCGTATTGCCATAGCGCAGCACGCCGGTGCCGCCCGCGTTGGTCGACAGATTGCCGCCGATCGTGCAGCTGCCTTCGGCGGCGAGGCTCAGCGGAAACAGACGCCCGGCCGCTTCGGCGTGCTTCTGCACGTCGGCGAGGATCACGCCGGCTTCGACCGTGATCGTGTTGTTGTGCGGATCGATGTCGCGCACGCGATTCAGGCGGCGCAGGCTGATGACCGCCTGAGCGCCGCTCGCGTCGGGTGTCGCGCCACCCGCGAGGCCGGTGTTGCCGCCCTGCGGCACCAGCGCGACGCAATGTTCGACCGCGAGCCTGACGAGCGCGGCGGCTTCCGCGGACGTGGCCGGGCACAGCACCGCGCAGGCCGCGCCGGTGTAGCGGCGGCGCCAGTCGGTCAGAAAGGGAGCGGTGTCGTGCGCATCGGTCAGTACGTGAGTCGCGCCGATGGCGTCGCGGCAGGCGGCGAGAAAAGCGGTGTGGGTCATGTGGATCGGTTGACGGTGTTGGGGCTTGGGCGTCAGGCGGGCGGGGTCGGTTCGCTGACGGCCTGCTTTGCAGCCTGCTTTACAGCCTGCTTCGCGGCCCGTTTCGCCGCGCGCTTGAACGGTCCGACATACGCGAGTGCGCAGGCGAAGAAGATCATGGCGAGCGCTGCCTGAAGCCAACCGAGCCGTGCGCTCAAGCCATGATCGCTCCAGCCACGCACGACGCCTTCGGCGAAATACAGCAGGATCAGCATCGACGCCCATTGCATCGTGTAAAGCCGACGTCGCCACACGCCCGGCAACGCGGAGAGTAGCGGCAACGCTTTCAGCACGAGCAGCGAGCCGCCAGAGCGCAACGGCGCGAGCCACCATTCCCATGCGACGGCAAGCACGATCATCGAGACCAGTGTGAAAGCGGCGACGAGCGCGGCGGCAGCTTTGGGTTGGACGGGCACGACGGTTGCAGATACCGACGCGTTCGCCGCGAGGCTTGCGGGCGCCGCGTTCGCGTGGCCCCCGGAGTTCGTGGCCGCGAGTTCAGCGCCACCCGCGTGACGACGGGCGTCGTCGCGTTCGGAGGGTTGCCGATCCGGTTCGTTCACGGCTTTACGCTCACGGCCTTTCGGACATCGACGCCGCCGTGCGCGCAACGCGCGCGCCAAGCGCAATCGCCAGCGTCCGTTCGTCGGCGGAGATGCCATGGCCAGCCGTGCCCGCGCGCGCGTAATGCGACGCGCCGTACGGCGTGCCGCCGGTCTGCGTAGTGGACAGCGCGCTCTCCGTGTACGGAATGCCGACGATCAGCATGCCGTGATGGAGCAGCGGCAGCATCATCGACAGCAGCGTGGATTCCTGGCCGCCGTGCAGGCTGCCGGTCGACGTGAACACGCAGGCCGGCTTGCCCGACAGTGCACCGGATAGCCACTGCGGCGTGGTGCCGTCGAGAAAGTATTTGAGCGCGGCCGCCATGTTGCCGAAGCGGGTCGGCGAGCCGAGCGCGAGGCCCGCGCATTCTTCGAGGTCGTGCAGCTCGACGTACGGTGGTCCTTCGGTGGGAATGTCCGGCTCGCTCGCCTCGCAAACCGTGGAAACCGCCGGCACGGTGCGCACGCGCGCCTGCGTGCCGGGGACGCTGTCGACGCCGTGCGCGATCGCCAGCGCGAGCTCGCGCGTGGCGCCGTGACGGCTGTAATAAAGCACGAGAATGTCTTTCATAGGCCTCATCATTGAACGGGTATTATAGGGGCTCGGTCCGTTGCACAGGCCGCTCATAGCCGTTCGGCCAGGTGCTTCGGCCAAACGCCGCGCGGAGTTCCCGCAGTCCCGGTCTGACGGTTCAGCAAGCAAGGAGGCAGGTTTGTTGGTTAAGGTGCGTTTCGATCTCGACACGCTCAAACGGCTCGCGCAATTCGCGGCGCAACGCATCGGCGAGGACCGGATTCCGCAGGTCGCGGGCAGCCTGACGTTCACGACGATGCTCGCGCTCGTGCCGCTCGCCACCGTCGCGTTTGCGCTGTTCACCGCGTTTCCGATCTTCAGCTCGTTCCAGGCGTCGCTGCAGTTTTTTCTTGCCGACCACCTGATGCCCGCGCAACTGAACGATCAGATCTTCAAGTATCTGAACCAGTTCGCATCGAAGGCCAAAGGGCTGACCACGATCGGCATGATCATTCTGTTCGTCACCGCGGTGATGACGATGATGACCGTCGAGTCCGCGTTCAATGTGATCTGGCGCGTGCGCAAGGCGCGGCCCGTCGCGCAGCGCATTCTCGTGTACTGGGCGATCATCACGCTCGGTCCGATCCTGATCGGCGTGAGCCTGTCCATCTCGTCGTATCTGTTCACGCAATCGATGTCGTTTAGCGCCGCGCAGCGCATCACACCGCTGATCGAATGGGCGCTCGCGAGCGCCTCGCTGCCGTTCACGATGCTCGCGTTCACGATCCTTTACGTTTATCTGCCGAACTGCCGTGTCGAATGGCGCGACGCGGTGGTCGGCGGCGTGATCGCCGCAGTCGCTTTCGAGCTCGCCAAGCGCGGCTTCGGCTACTACGTGCGCCGTATTCCGACCTATACGGCGGTGTACGGCGCGTTCGCCGCGGTGCCGCTGTTCCTGGTGTGGATGTACCTGTGCTGGTTCATCACGCTGACCGGCGCGATGATCGCATCGGCGTTGCCGGCGATTCGCATCGGTCAGTTTCACCGCCCTGTGTTCTATGGCAGCAATCTGTTCGATTCGCTCGAATTGCTCGCGCGGCTGTGCGAGGCGCGTGAGGGCGGCAGACCCGGCTACACGATGCCCGAGCTTGCCCGGATGCTTCGCCGCGACAAGGATACGACGCTGATGCTGTTGCAGCGTCTCGAGGAGATCGAGTGGATCGCGCGGCTGGAGGAGGACCATACCGGCCCGCACTTCGTGCTGCTCGCGAACCCGGCGCAGGTGACCGTGCAGCGGCTGTACGACCTGTTCGTGATCGACCGCGCGGAGCTTGCGTATCAGCTCGAACTCGACTCCACGCGCGTGGACGGCGGCATGCTGCTCGCCGCGCTCGACAACGACCAGCTGAAGGTGACGCTCGCCGCGTTGCTCGCCTCGCGCGCGGCGGCACGGGCGGCGCAAGCCGGCGATGGCGAGCGCGCGGCGGCTTCGATGCCGCACCAGGCAGCATGATAGGGCGGCCAGACTTCGAGCCGCCCGATAAAGCTACAACGAAATCTTCCCCACGCAGATGTCCTTGAACATCACCCAGTCGCCCATCAGGCTGTAAAACGGATGACGGAAGGTGGCCGGCCTGTTCTTTTCGAAGAAGAAATGGCCGACCCACGCGAAGCCGTAGCCGCACACCACGGCCGCCGGCAACCATAGCCAGTCGCCGGTGGCGAGCGCCATCGCGAGGCAGCCAATGACGCCTAGCGAGCCGACGAAATGCAGCCGCCGCGACACGAGGTTGCGATGCTCGCTCAGGTAGTACGGATAAAACTCCGCGAAGTTCGCGAAGTGATCGGTATGCGCTGTATGAGCCATGACGGCCTCCGGAGGCTGAAAAAGACAGCTTCAATCATTCTCCGGCGATCGCCTGCCTGGCGCAACCTGGCCATTCGGCAGATGGCGCGGCGGGTTCGGCGTGGGTATCGTGGTCGTTCGTAGCGATTCGGTGGCGATTCGCAACGGCATTCCCGACGGCCGCCCGCGGAGCACCGAGGCGCGCGACGAGCCGCCAACTCGCGCCCCTTCAGCGCGCTTCGTGCGGCGGCCGCGAAGCGAAGCCGTAGAGCGCATCGAGCGTCGCGTCGGGTTGCTCGGTCATCAACGCGTGGCCCGCATCGAGCGTGACGGTGTCGACCGGCGTGCCCGCCTGCGCGAGCGCATCGGCAAGCGCTTTCGCCGCGCGCGGCGGCGTCATCGCATCGCGCCGGCCAACGATCAGGCGCGTGGCGCAACGTACCTGCTCCGCACGAGCGTGGCCGTCCGCATAGGTATGGCAGGCGGTGAAATCGGTGTGGAACAGATGCGGCTCGCCGCTGGCGGACACGTGCTCCATCAGCCGCTGGTTCATGCCGTGCAGCCAGAAGCCGGGGCCGGGGCACGAGGGCTTCGCGGCGAGCGTTGAATGCGACCACTGGTTGACCATGCCGATTGCCTCGGGCTCGCGATTGAGCGCGGCGTCGAGCAGCGCGTCGGAGACCGTCATCGGCAGCGCGGTGGCGAGCAGCGCAAGATGCGTTGCGCGCTGCGGATAGCGGCCGGCGAAGTCGAGCGCGATCAGCGAGCCCATGCTGTGACCGGCGACGAACGCACGCGTGACGCCCACGGCATCGAGCAGCGCGGCGAGCCAGTCGGCCAGCGCGGCGATGCTGGCGAGCGCGGGGCCGGCGCTGCGTCGGTGGCCCGGCAGATCGACTGCGAGCACGCCGAAGCCGTGATGCGCGAAGTAGCGGCTTTGCAGCGCCCACACGCTGTGATCGTGCTCGGCACCGTGGATGAACACGGCGGTTGGCAGGCTCGCGTCGAAGGGTTTGCCGCCGGTGTAGGCGTAGGCCGGTTTGCCTTGAACGGTGACGATCATTCGGACTCCGGGCGGGCGGGGGTGCTCGTGGCGGCGGGCGCGGCAGTGGCGGTCTGTTGTGAGGCGCTGCCGTTCGGCGTTGCGGTACGACCGCCGCTCGCCGGTTGCGCGGTTCTTTGCGCGGCCTTCAGCGCGCGCTTCAGATCGTCGATCAGGTCATCCGGATCTTCGAGCCCGATTGACAGACGGATCGTGCCTTCGGTGATACCGGCCGCGGCGAGCGCGGCGGCATCCATGCGGAAGTGCGTCGTCGATGCCGGGTGAATCACCAGCGAGCGCGCGTCGCCGACGTTCGCGAGGTGCGAGAAGAGCGTGAGCGCTTCGATGAAGGCTCGCCCGGCCGCGCGGTCGCCGCGCAGGTTGAAGCTGAACACGGCGCCCGCGCCGCGCGGTAGCAGCCGCCTGGCGAGCGCGTGGTCGGGATGCGTCGGCAACTCGGGATAGGCGACCGATTCGACCGCCGCATGACCGGCGAGAAACTCGACCACGCGCCGTGTGTTGACGACGTGACGCTCCATGCGCAACGGCAGTGTCTCGATGCCTTGCAGCAGCTGCCACGCGGCCTGCGGATGCAGGCACGCGCCGAAGTCGCGCAAGCCTTCCCGACGCGCGCGCAGCAGGAACGGCGCGACGGTGCTTTCCTCCGCGAATACCATGCCATGGAAACCGTCGTACGGCTCGGTGAATTCGGGAAAGCGGCCGGAAGCTTCGAAGTCGAACGTGCCGCCGTCGACCAGCACCCCGCCGATCGTCGTGCCGTGGCCGCCGAGAAACTTGGTCGCCGAGTGGTAGACGAGGTCGGCGCCGTGCTCGAAGGGGCGCAGCAGGTAGGGCGTCGTGAAGGTCGAGTCGACCAGCAACGGCACGCGGTGCGCGTGCGCGATCTGTGCGAGCGCGGCGATGTCGAGCACGTCGAGGCCCGGATTGCCGAGCGTTTCGCCGAATAGCAGGCGCGTGTTGGGGCGCAGCGCGGCGCGCCACGCGTCGAAGTCGCCGGGCTTGACGAAGCTCGTCTCGATACCGAAGCGTCGCAGCGTGTAATGCAGCAGATTGTGCGAGCCGCCGTACAGCGCGCTCGACGCGACGATGTGCGAACCCGCGCCCATCAGCGTCGCGATCGCCAGATGCAGCGCGGCCTGGCCGCTCGCGGTGCCGATTGCGCCGGCGCCGTTTTCGAGCGCGGCGACGCGCTCCTCGAACACGGCGACGGTCGGATTCGAGATGCGCGAGTAGACGTGGCCGGCGCGCTCCATGTTGAACAGCGCGGCGGCGTGATCCGAGTCGCGGAACGAAAACGACGTGGTCTGGTAGATCGGCGTCGCGCGCGCGCCGGTGGCAGGGTCGGGGGCTGCGCCGGCGTGCAGCGCAAGCGTATCGAAACGGTTGGCGGACATCGTGGGCGGCGGGCCGCGAGCGGCCTCGCGAAAGATCGGGGTGGGCGGCCATCCTATCATTGGCGCGCGCCGCTTCAAGCGCGGTTTTCCCGCGGGTTCGTGCGGCTCGAGCCGGGAGCGTGGCATGCTCGCAATCTGGAAGTCGGATGAATACGAGTCTCCGAAGCCCGCCGCGCCTTGGCTGGCGGGCCGCTTTCCTTTTATGGGCCTTTCCGATAGGATCGAAAAAACATTTCATGCACTGCAAGATTGGCGGTATCAGGAGATAGATCATGCGAGTCAGCGACATTCTTAAAGTCAAGGGCAATACCCTTTTTACGGTCACGCCGGATACCACGCTGCATGACGCCGTCAATACCATGGCCGAGCACGACATCGGCTCGCTCGTCGTGATGGAGTACGGCGACCTCGTCGGCATGCTGACGTTTCGCGAAATCATTCTGACCTTGAGCGAGAACGGCGGCAGCGTCGGCACCTCGACGATCCGCAAGGTGATGGACGACCATCCGCTCACCTGCACACCCGAAACCGACGTCAACGAAGTGCGCCGCATGATGCTCGAGCATCACGTGCGCTATCTGCCCGTCATGGAAAGCCGCACGCTGATGGGCGTCATCTCGTTTTACGACGTCGCGAAGGCGGTGGTCGAGGAGCAGGGGTTCGAGAACCGCATGCTGAAGGCCTATATCCGCGACTGGCCGGAAGAGCAGGAGGGACAGGACCAGCAGCCGGCGCGTTGATGCGCGTGGCTCGAAGGTCGCGCTCCGGCCGTCGCCGCGAGCGCGAATCCGCCGACAGGGCGCGCGCGCAAGCGGGCGCTTTTTTTTGTGCCTGGAGCTGGTGCGGGCGGATTGCGGGAGCCGCGTGCGCGAGTCGCGGCGATCCGCTTGCCGGCCGTGCCGCCCGCTTCATCGCCATTTTTCCGCGCCGTTCTCCTGACTTCATGAACGATCGTCCGTTGCCCGCCGCCCGCCGCGCCGCTCGCGCGCACGAAGCGCACGAATCCCAGTTCCGCCTGCTCGGCCAGCGCCGCTTCGCGCCGTTCTTCTGGACACAGTTTCTCGGCGCGATGAACGACAACGTGTTCAAGATCGGCTTCACGTCGCTTGTCACGTATCAGGCGGCGCGGTTTTCGGGCGTCGACCCGAAAACCGCCGCGTTCCTGATCTCCGCGATTTTCATTCTGCCTTTCGTGCTGTTTTCGGCCACTTCCGGCCAGATCGCGGACAAGTACGACAAGGCGTTGCTCACGCGCCTCGTCAAGACTTTCGAGATCGCGGTGATGCTGGTCGGCGGCGCGGGGTTCTGGCTGCATAGCGCGCCGTTGCTGTACCTGTGCACGTTCCTGATGGGCGTGCATTCGACGGTATTCGGGCCGGTCAAGTACTCGTATCTGCCGCAGCATCTCTCGCAGGCGGAGCTGGTCGGCGGCAATGGCATGGTCGAGATGGGCACCTTCGTCGCGATCCTGATCGGCACGATCGTCGGCGGCGCGGGCGCGGGGTTCGCCGAGCATGGCGCGGTGGTGCTCGCTTGCGCGTGTATCGCGATCGCGCTGATCGGGCGCGCCGTGTCGGGCTTCGTGCCGGCTACGTCCGCGCCGCAGCCCGGATTGCGCATCAACTGGAACCCGGTCAGCGAAACGTGGCGCAATCTGAAGCTCGCGCACGAAAACCGCACGGTGTTTCTTGGTCTGCTCGGCATTTCGTGGCTGTGGTTCGTCGGCGCGACGTTCCTCGCGTCGTTCTTCAACTTCGCGAAGGACGTGCTGTCCGCCGATCCCGACGTCGTGACCGTGCTGCTCGCCACGTTTTCGATCGGCATCGGCATCGGCTCGCTGTTGTGCGAACGGCTCTCGAAGCGGCGAATCGAAGTCGGCCTCGTGCCGCTCGGCTCGATCGGCATGAGCGTGTTCGCGATCGATCTTTTTTTCGCGAGCCACGCGCTGCCGCCGGCGGGGCATCTGCTCAGCGTTGGCGAATTTCTCGCGCGGCTAGCGCATTGGCGCGTGCTCGCCGATCTGTTCCTGCTCGCGATGTTCGGCGGCTTTTACAGCGTGCCGCTGTATGCGCTGATCCAGAGTCGTAGTCAGCCGAGCCATCGCGCGCGCATCATCGCCGCGAACAACATCCTCAACTCGCTGTTCATGATCGTGTCGGCGCTGATGGCAGTGGGCCTGACCGCTGCGGGCTTCAGTATTCCGGCGATCTTCCTCGTCACCGCGCTTCTGAATGTGGTCGTCGCGGGCCACATCTATTCGCTCGTGCCCGAGTTCCTGCTGCGCTTCATCGCGTGGCTGCTCGTGCATACGTTCTACCGGATCCGGCTCGTGCACGCGGAGCGGATTCCGGAGCAGGGCGCGGCGGTGCTCGTGTGCAATCACGTCAGTTTCGTCGATGCGATCGTCATCATGGCCGAAAGCCCGCGGCCGATCCGCTTCGTGATGGACCACCAGATCTTCCGCTCGCCGTTCGTCGGCTGGCTGTTCCGGCACGCGAAGGCGATTCCGATCGCGTCCGCGCATCAGGACGCGGCGCTGCTCGCGCGTGCGTACGACCTGTGCGCGCAGGCGCTCGCGGACGGCGAACTCGTCTGCATCTTTCCCGAAGGGAAGCTGACGCGTACCGGCGAGCTGAATCCGTTTCGCCACGGCGTCGCCGAGATCGTCAGGCGGACGCCGGCGCCCGTCATTCCGATGGCGTTGCGCGGGCTGTGGGGCAGCGTGTTTTCGCGCGCGGTGGACGCAACCTGGCCGCGGCCGATCAGCAAAGGTGTGATGAGCCGGCTGAGCCTCGCCGTCGGCGAGCCGATCGACCCGGCGCTCGCGACGCCGGAGACACTGCAGCGGATCGTGACCGATCTGCGAGGCGCCCGCAAATAGCCGTGGGCCGGTGCGCGGACGCCGAGAGAGATGGCGAGCTCGCCCGCCATCAATCGTGGTCGGCCGAGTGCGCCTTGACCGATCGGCCATCGCCGTCGCCAGGCCCGGCTTCGAGGCGAGCGGGCTGGCATAATAGCGTTCTCCCCGTATTTCTTTGGACGACGCTCATGTCCGGCAACACGCTCGGTACGCTTTTCACTGTCACGACCTTCGGCGAATCGCACGGCCCCGCTATCGGCTGCGTGATCGACGGCTGCCCGCCGGGCATGGCGCTCAACGAAGCCGACATCCAGTTCGAACTCGATCGCCGCAAGCCGGGCACGTCGCGCCACGTGACGCAGCGCCAGGAAGAAGACAAGGTCGAGATCCTCTCGGGCGTGTTCGAAGGTCAAACCACCGGCGCGCCAATTGCGCTGCTGATCCGCAATACCGACCAGCGCAGCAAGGACTACGGCAACATCGCGGAAACGTTCCGCCCCGGCCACGCCGACTACACGTACTGGCAAAAGTACGGCATTCGCGATTACCGCGGTGGCGGCCGCTCGTCGGCACGGCTGACGGCGCCGACGGTCGCGGCGGGCGCGGTCGCGAAGAAGTGGCTGCGCGAGAAGTTCGGCACCGAAATTCGCGGCTATATGGCCGCGCTCGGCGAGATCGACGTGCCGTTCGTCGATTGGGCGCAGGTGCGCGAAAACCCGTTTTTCGTGCCGAATGCGGAGATCGTTCCGCAGCTTGAGGCGTATATGGACGCGCTGCGCAAGGACGGTGATTCGATCGGCGCGCGCATCAACGTGGTTGCCTCCGGTGTGCCGGTCGGCCTCGGCGAGCCGCTGTTCGACCGCCTCGACGCCGACATCGCGCACGCGATGATGGGCATCAACGCGGTGAAGGGCGTCGAGATCGGCGCGGGCTTCGCGAGCGTCGCGCAACGCGGCTCGGTGCATGGCGACGAGCTGACGCCGGAAGGTTTCGTCGGCAATCACGCGGGCGGCGTGCTCGGCGGTATTTCGACGGGGCAGGACATCACGGTGTCGATCGCGATCAAGCCGACGTCGAGCATTCGCACGCCGCGCCGTTCGATCGACAAAGAGGGGAACCCCGCGATCGTCGAGACCTTCGGGCGGCACGACCCCTGCGTCGGCATTCGTGCGACGCCGATTGCCGAGTCGATGCTTGCGCTCGTGCTGATCGATCACGCGTTGCGCCATCGCGCGCAATGCGGTGATGTGGCCGTGAGCACGCCGAAGATCGCGGCGAGCGCGCCGTAACCCTGACGCGGTCCCGCGATTGGCGGCGAACGAGCCGCCATAGAAAAGAATAGGGAAGGGGACCAACGAAACGCGCAAGAATGCGCGCAGACGAAAGCGCGAGCGCGCTATCGGAATTTGCCTGCGCGACGCTGCCGGTTATCGCGCAGCGCCGCAAAGGCAAACGGCATCTCAATCACATATTCGGATAGTTCGGACCGCCACCGCCTTCCGGCGTGACCCACACGATATTCTGCGTCGGGTCCTTGATATCGCAGGTCTTGCAGTGCACGCAGTTCTGCGCATTGATGACGAGCCGCTCGCTGCCGTCGTCGTTCTTCACGAACTCGTACACTGCAGCGGGGCAATAACGTGCCTCCGGTCCCGCGTAGGTCTGCCAGTTCACGTTGACCGGCACGGTCGGATCCTTCAGCGTCAGGTGCGCCGGCTGATTTTCCTCGTGATTCGTGTTCGAGATGAACACCGAGGACAGCCGGTCGAACGTCAGCTTGCCGTCCGGCTTCGGATACGTAATCGGCTTGCACTGCGAAGCCGGCTTCAGCATCTCATGATCGGAATGCTGATGGTGCAGCGTCCACGGCACATTGCCGCCGAGCAGCTTCTGCTCGAGACCGACCATCAGCGTGCCGAGGTAGAGACCCTTGCTCATCCACTGCTTGAAGTTACGTGCGCGATACAGCTCGGTGTAGAGCCACGACGTCTTGAACGCTTCCGGGTAGGCGCTCAATTCGTCTGATTGACGGCCTGCCTGGACAGCGTCGAACGCGGCATCGGCGGCGAGCATGCCGGTCTTGATCGCAGCGTGCGAACCCTTGATGCGCGACGCATTCAGGAAGCCCGCGTCGTCGCCGACCAGCGCACCGCCCGGGAACACCAGCTTCGGCAACGACATCAGGCCGCCCGCGGTGATCGCGCGCGCACCGTAGGACACGCGCTTGCCGCCTTCGAGAATCGCGCGGATCGCCGGATGCGTCTTGTAGCGCTGGAATTCCTCGAACGGCGACAGATACGGATTCGAATAGCCGAGGCCGACCACGAAGCCGACCACGACCTGGTTGTTGTCCATGTGGTAGAGGAACGAGCCGCCGTACGTGTCGTTTTCGAGCGGCCAGCCGGCCGTGTGCATCACCAGACCCGGCTTGTGCCTGGCGGGATCGATCTCCCACAGCTCCTTGATACCGATGCCGTACACCTGCGGATCGACGCCGTCGCGCAGCTTGAACTTCTCGTTCAGCTGGCGGCCGAGGTGGCCGCGGGCGCCTTCGCAGAACAGCGTGTACTTCGCGTGCAGTTCCATGCCGAGCTGGAAGTTCTCGGTCGGCTCGCCGTCCTTGCCGATGCCGAGGTTGCCCGTCGCGACGCCCTTGACCGAGCCGTCGTCGTTGTACAGCACTTCAGCCGCCGAAAAGCCCGGGAAAATCTCGACGCCGAGCGCCTCGGCCTGCTGACCCAGCCAGCGCGTCACGTTCGCGAGGCTGATCACGTAGTTGCCGTGATTCTTGAAATTGTCCGGTAACGCCCAGTTCGGCACGCTCTTCGCGCCCGTCTCCGACAGGAACAGGAAGCGGTCTTCGGTCACGTCGACCGTCAGCGGCGCGCCTTTCTCCTTCCAGTCCGGGATCAATTCGGTCAGCGCGCGCGGATCCATCACCGCGCCCGACAGAATATGCGCCCCGATCTCAGAGCCTTTTTCGAGTACGCATACGCCAATGTCAGCGCCTTGTTCGGCGGCGCGCTGCTTCAGGCGAATGGCCGCCGACAGGCCCGCAGGGCCGCCGCCGACGATGACGACGTCATACTCCATCGACTCGCGCGGGCCGTACTGCTCAATGAGACTTGCGGGGGTCATTGATGCTCCTCTTACCGTTAGAATGCTTTTTTCGGGTTCGTATTGTGGGCGATCGATCCCCGCGCCGCAACCTGAAAAGCCACAGATTAGCACGAGCGTACTATTTCATGATACGGTAAAGACCCTTAGTCGGATCCTACCGAACCCGTCAACCGCAGTTGTCACCACAACCGAACAAGGAAAGACAATGGGCCGTTCGATCAATCTGGAAGGCAAGGTCGCGCTGATTACGGGCGCCTCGAGCGGGCTGGGCAAGCGCTTCGCGCAGGTGCTGTCGCAGGCGGGCGCGAAGGTCGTGCTGGCGAGCCGACGTACCGAGCGGCTCAAGGAGCTGCGCGCGGAAATCGAGGCGTCCGGCGGCGCCGCGCACGTCGTGTCGCTCGACGTGACCGACTATCAGAGCATCAAGTCGGCGGTCGCGCACGCGGAGACCGAGGCCGGCACCATCGATATCCTCGTCAACAACTCGGGCGTGTCGACCACGCAGAAGCTGTCCGAGGTCACGCCGGCGGACTTCGAATACGTGTTCGACACGAATACGCGCGGCGCGTTTTTCGTGGCGCAGGAAGTCGCCAAGCGCATGATCATGCGCGGCAACAACGCGCAGAAGCCGTCGTACCGGATCATCAACATCGCGTCGATGGCGGGCTTGCGCGTGCTGCCGCAAATCGGCCTGTATTCGATGAGCAAGGCCGCGGTGGTCCACATGACGAAGGCGATGGCGCTCGAGTGGGGCAAGCACGGCATCAATGTGAACGCGATCTGCCCCGGGTATATCGACACCGAGATCAACCATCACCACTGGTCGACCGATCAGGGGCAGAAACTCGTGGCGATGCTGCCGCGTCATCGGGTCGGCAAGCCGGAGGATCTCGACGGGCTGCTCCTGCTGCTCGCGGCGGATGAATCGCAGTTCATCAACGGCTCGGTGATCGTCGCCGACGACGGCTTCGGACTCGCGTGAGCGGGTCGTCCAAAGTTTCAAAAGTCAGGCAGAAAAAGGAAGAACGGAAGTACAGAATGAGCGATTTTCACGCAGTTTTCGAAATGACGATGCCGATCCGCTGGGGCGACATGGACGCCTTCGGTCACGTCAACAACACGGTTTATTTCCGCTACATGGAGCAGGTGCGGATTTCCTGGTTCGAGCACATGGACTTTGTCGGCCAGCGCGCGGACGGGCAGGGGCCGGTGATCGTCAATGCGTCGATGGAGTTTCTGAAGCAGCTGCACTATCCGGGCGACGTGATCGGCCGGATGTCGGTGGCGACACCGGGGCGCAGCAGCTTCGATACGGCTTTCGAGCTCCTGCGCGCCGATGAGCCGGATACGCTCTATGCGCGAGGCGCCGCGCGATGCGTGTGGATCGACTACGCGGCGGGCAAGTCGGTGCCGGTGCCTGACGTACTGCGCGCGGCCATCGAGAGCGCGGCGCTCGTCAAGGTGGCCTGAGCGCGCGGCTTGACAGCGCTGTCGCGCGCTTCAAACGCCCTCTCTCAATCCCCGAGCAGCCGCTGCAACAGCTCGGTCGCATTGCCCGTATCGTATTTGCGCATGAGCCGCGCGCGGTAGACGTCGACCGTTCGCGGGCTGATGTCGAGCACGCGGCCGATCTGCTTGCTGGTCTTGCCCGTCACCAGTTGCGCGGCGATTTCGCGCTCGCGTGGCGTCAGTTCCACCGCGACCCGCCGGGTTGCGCTCAAATCCTCGAAGGTCCAGACACCCGCCGCGTGCGGGTCGGTGCGCTGCTGCGCGCGGCCCGTCACGTGACACCAGAACAGCTCGCCGTTCGCGCGCTTCATGATCCGGTCGTCCGCATAGCTGCCTTGCGCGGTCATGATCGGCGGAATGCGCGCGCCGATCCGCTCGAACTCATCCGCCGATGGATACAACACCTGGAACGACTGACCGATCAGCACGTCGCGCGCGTAGCCGAATATCGACGCTAGCTCGTCGTTGCAGTCTTCGATGGTCCGCTCGCGGGACAGCACGAGTCCGATCGGCGCGAGGTGAAACGCAGTGCGGTAATCCAGGGCGGGCATGGGCGGGAGGCAAGTACTTATGTATTTTTGCGTATTGTGCCGCATGGCGGGCCCAGCGTACTCTTTCGGGCAGATGACAACGCGGCTCAAGCCGCGGATGACTAGAATGACGTAGCGGTATCGTGAGGCGACGTGAAGTTCGCCCGTTGCGATATCAGCCGCAATGATCCGGCGCACTACGTACACGTTTCGGGTTTCCATAGAGGAAGGGACATACAGATGAACAAGGTCTATCCAGGCGCCGCCGAGGCGCTGAAGGACATCGTCAAGGACGGGCAGACGTTCGCCGTCGGCGGCTTCGGGCTGTGCGGCATTCCTGAGGCGCTGATCGCTGCGCTGCGCGATTCGAAGGTGCAGGGCATCACCTGCATCAGCAACAACGCGGGCGTCGACGGTTTCGGCCTCGGCCTGCTGCTCGAGACGCGTCAGATCAAGAAGATGATCTCGTCGTACGTCGGCGAAAACAAGGAGTTCGAGCGCCAGTACCTGGCCGGCGAACTCGAGCTCGAATTCACGCCGCAAGGCACGCTCGCCGAGAAGCTGCGCGCGGGCGGCTCGGGCATCCCGGCGTTTTTCACGAACACCGGCTTCGGCACGCAGATCGCCGAGGGCAAGGAAACCCGCCAGTTCGGCGAGAACCACTACGTGCTCGAACATTCGCTGACCGCCGATGTCGCGCTCGTCAAGGCATGGAAGGCCGACAAGGCCGGCAACCTGATCTATCGCCGCACCGCTCGCAACTTCAATCCGATGTGCGCGATGGCGGGCCGCATCACCGTCGCGGAAGTCGAAGAGATCGTCGAAGTGGGCGAGCTCGATCCGGACGCGATCCACACGCCCGGCATCTTCGTGCAGCGCATCGTGCTGAATGCGCATCCGGAAAAACGCATCGAACAACGCGTCATCCGCGCGAAAGGAGACTGATCATGGCATGGACTCGTGACGAAATGGCCGCGCGCGCGGCGAAGGAACTGCAGGACGGCTTTTACGTGAACCTCGGCATCGGCTTGCCGACGCTGGTCGCAAACCACGTGCCGGCGGGCGCGGAAGTGTGGCTGCAGTCGGAGAACGGTCTGCTCGGTATCGGCCCGTCGCCGACCGAAGACGAAGTCGACGCCGACTTGATCAACGCCGGCAAGCAAACGGTGACGACGCTGCCCGGTTCGTCGATTTTCTCTTCGGCGGATTCGTTCGCGATGATTCGCGGCGGCCACATCAATCTCGCGATTCTCGGTGCGATGCAGATCAGCAGGAAGGGCGATCTCGCGAACTGGATGATCCCGGGCAAGATGATCAAAGGCATGGGCGGCGCGATGGACCTGGTCGCGGGCGTCAAGCGAGTGGTCGTGCTGATGGAGCATGTCGCGAAGGGCGACCAGCACAAGATCCTCGAAGAATGCACGCTCCCGCTGACCGGTGTGGGTGTGGTCGACGAGATCATCACCGATCTCGGCGTGATCGAAGTGACCGAAAACGGCTTGAAAGTGACCGAACTCGCGCCGGGTGTGAGCGTCGACGAAATCAAGGCGAAAACCGGCGCGCCGCTCGATGTGAGCGCGGTGAGCTGACGCGGGTTGAAGCGCCGCTGCGCGCGTCGACGCGACCGCGCGGCGGCAAGGGTGTTTTCCGAACGGGCGAGACGTGAGTCTTGCCCGTTCTGTTTTTGGCGCGCGGCGGCTGATGCGCCGGACGGTTGGACCGACCTTCCTAAGCCTTCTGGCCGATGCTTGCCGCGCGACGAAGCGGTTTACAATCGTTCGCAGCGCAATCCGCAGCGTCTTTGCAAGGACACCAGATGACCGCAACGACTTCCGCTTTCACCACCGGGCGGCCCGCGCCGCGTCAACGTTACGTGCGGTGCGCGAGCGCTGCCGGCCTGCATCGCGTCGCCTATACCGAGTGGGGCGATCCGGACAATCCGCGGGTGTTGCTGTGCGTGCACGGACTCACGCGATCGGGACGCGATTTCGACCGCCTCGCCGCCAACTTCGCGGACGCCTATCGCGTCGTGTGCCCGGACGTGGTTGGCCGGGGCTTGTCGTCGTGGCTCGCGAACCCCAACTTATACGCGGTGCCGCAGTACGTCGCCGACATGGTCACGCTGATCGCGCGGCTAGACGTCGACACCGTCGACTGGTTCGGCACCTCGATGGGCGGCCTGATCGGCATGGGGCTCGCCGGCCTGCCGGACACGCCGATTCGCAAGCTGCTGCTGAACGACGTCGGGCCGCATCTGGAGCCGGTCGCGGTCAAGCGCATCGGCGATTACCTTGGCAAGCCCGCGCGCTTCGAAACGCTGCAGCAGGGCGTTGACTATGCCGCGCAGCTCGCGGAGAGCTTCGGACCGCTGACTCCGGACGAATGGCGCGAAATCAATACGCCGTTGCTGCGCGAACAGGACGGCGCATGGGTGCTGCGCTATGACCCGCGCATCGCGCAGCCGTTCGCGGCGGTCACCGAGGAAGCGGCGAAGCTCGGCGAGGCGGCGCTGTGGCATTCGCTCGCGTCGTTCCAGGGGCCGGTGCTGGTGGTGCGCGGCGAGCAGTCGGATTTGCTGTCGCGGGAAACGGTCGCGAAGATGGTGTCGACCGGGCGTGCCGCATCGAGCGTGGAGATCGCCGGCGTCGGGCATGCGCCGGCCTTCCTGGCGGCGGACCAGATCGCGCTCGCGAGGGAGTTCTTCATCGGTCAGGCCACGAACGCGTCATAATATTGAGTTTCGCATGACGTTTTCGTTTTCATCGGCAGTGTCGTGCGGGACGTAGTTCGATTAACCCCTCAGCTCAGGACTTTTCATGGCAGTCATTCGTTATCACGTCGGCAAGCGTCTCTCGGAAATGGCCGTGCACAACGGCACCGTGTACCTCGCGGGTCAGATCGCCGAAGACGACGGTCAGGACATCGCCGGCCAGACGCGCGAAGTGCTCGGTCACATCGACCGTCTGCTCGCCGAAGCGAACAGCGACAAGTCGCTGTTGCTGTCGGTGCAGATCTATATTTCGGACATGGCGCATTTCGCCGGCATGAACGCCGTGTGGGACGAGTGGGTCGCGCAGGGCGACACGCCGCCGCGCGCGACCGTCGAGGCAAAGCTCGCGAATCCGAAGTGCCTCGTCGAAATCGTCGTGATCGCGGCGCAGCGCAACTGAGTCGCGGCCGTCCGGCAGCACCGTGGTTGATTTTCCGTTGAATCGTCTGGCCCGGCGGGCCGTCGCACCATGAACACCGATACCGTTCCGAGCGCGCCTCATCATCCCCATCGTTCCTTCGACGAAGCGATGGCGTTCGTGCGCGAACATGCGGGCGAGGTGCGGCTGTCGTCGGGCGAATCGCTCGCGGATCACGCGGCGGGCACCGCGTCGATCATGCGCAAGCTCAACGTCGATCCGCCGGCGGTGCTGGCCGCTGCGCTGTTTGCGCTGACACCGCATCTGCGCGATCCGGAGCGCGTGATCGCCGACGACTTCGGCGAAGAAGTCGCCCAACTGGTCGGCGACGTACGCAAGCTCCTGCGGCTCGGCACGGTCAGTTTGCGCGCGGCGCAAAACGCGATGCCCGAGGCCGGGCGTGACGCGCAGGCTGCGCGCCGCGTGCAGGTCGAGGCGCTGCGCAAAATGCTGCTCGCGTTCGCGCAGGACATTCGCGTCGTGCTGATCCGCCTCGCGTCGCGGCTGCAAACGCTGCGTTACTACGCGGCCGCGAAGCTCACGCCGTCGCCCGACATCGCACGCGAAACGCTCGATATCTACGCGCCGCTCGCGAACCGCCTCGGTATCTGGCAATTGAAGTGGGAGCTCGAGGACCTCGCGTTCCGTTTCGAGGAGCCGGACACCTACAAGCGCATCGCGAAACTGCTCGACGAGAAGCGCGTCGAGCGCGAGACCTATGTCGCGCAGGCGATCGAACGCCTGCAGCAGGAGCTGGCCGCCGCGCATATCCGCGCGGAAGTGAGCGGTCGGCCGAAGCATATCTACAGCATCTGGCGCAAGATGCGCGGCAAGGAGCTGGACTTCGCCGAGTTGTACGACGTGCGCGCGTTTCGCGTGATCGTGCCGGACATCAAGGACTGCTACACCGTGCTCGGCATCGTGCACAACCTGTGGCAGCCGGTGCCGAAGGAGTTCGACGATTACATCTCCCGGCCGAAGCCGAACGGCTACAAGTCGCTGCACACGGTCGTGATCGGTGACGACGGCCGCGCGTTCGAAGTGCAGATCCGGACGCGGGAAATGCATCGCTTCGCCGAATACGGGGTGGCCGCGCACTGGCGCTACAAGGAAGCGGGCGCGCGCGGCTATGGCGGCACGTTCACCGCGAGCGAGAAATACGACGAGAAGATCGCCTGGCTGCGGCAATTGCTTGCGTGGAAGGACGAGGTCTCCGAGGGCGAGCATGCCGAAGCGGGCTCGGCGCAGCCGTGGGAGCAGTTGCGCCGGGCCACGCTCGACGACGATCACATCTACGTGCTGACGCCGCAGGCACGCGTGATTCCGTTGCCGCACGGCGCGACGCCGATCGACTTCGCGTATCACCTGCACAGCGAGCTGGGGCATCGCTGCCGCGGCGCGCGCGTCGACGGCGCGATGGTGCCGCTCAACACGCCGCTGCAGAACGGCCAGACGGTCGAGATCGTGGCGGTAAAGGAGGGCGGTCCGTCGCGCGACTGGCTTAATTCGCAGCTTGGCTATCTGCAAAGCCCGCGCGCGCGGCAGAAGGTGCGCGCGTGGTTCAACGCAGTGGAGTTACAAGAGCACATCGCGAACGGTCGCGCGATGGTTGAAAAAACCCTGCAGCGCGAAGGCAAGACCTCGGTCAATCTCGATCAGCTGGCCGCACGGCTCGGTTTCAAGACCACCGACGACCTGTTTTCCGTAGTCGGTAAGGAGGAGTTCAGCCTGCGGCTCGTCGAGCAGGCGCTGCAGGATGCGCCGCCGCCCGAGCCCGAGGTCGATGCACCGGAGAAATTCGAGAAACGCAGCAGCGGCGCGAGTGTCGCGCGCGGCGCGTCCACGGGCGTGCTGGTGGTCGGCGTCGATGCATTGCTTACCCAGCTCGCGCGCTGCTGCCGGCCCGCGCCGCCCGACGACATCTGCGGCTTTGTCACGCGCGGCAAGGGCATGTCAGTTCACCGCAGCGACTGCGCGATGTTCCGCCGCATGGCAGAGCGCACGCCGGAGCGCGTGTTGCAGACCGCATGGTCGGCGGACGTGATGAGCGGCCGCGGCCAGTCCGTCTACCCGGTTGACCTCAGCATCGAGGCGACGGACCGGCAAGGTCTGCTGCGCGATATCTCCGAAGTATTCGCGCGGGAAAAGATGAACGTGATCGGCGTAAAGACGCAATCGCGCGGCAATGCCGCGTTCATGCAATTTACCGTCGAGGTGTCGAGCTCCGCGCAGATTCAGCGCGCGTGCACGCTGCTGGGCGAGATCACGGGTGTCGTGCGGGCGACGCGCAAGAACTGAGGCGCGGGCGGTTGGAAAAGACCCGCTAGTGGCGCGACGAATTAAAGTCGCTGCATAAAAGCACTTGCCAAGCTGCGCTATACTCCATATACTCTCGTTTCTTCAGGCTCGTAGCTCAGCTGGTTAGAGCACCACCTTGACATGGTGGGGGTCGTTGGTTCGAGTCCAATCGAGCCTACCAACGAAAATGAAATTCCGGCCTCGCCGGGGTTTCGCAAGCTGCAGTAAGCGCTTTGAGCGCAAAAAGGCGAATACGGTTATGACACCGCGAACGTTGACCGAAACCACTTCGGAGCGACGCTAGTCGAGGACCACTTTCGCCAGTGAAGTTTGCATAAAATGTGAATGCGGCCCCTCGAAAGCGGGGCCGCATTTTTTTTATCTTTTTGACCCTGGTTGTATGTGCCGCCGCCGGTCGGCACCACGGAGAACGCAATGGTTTCGATACGTTTGCCTGACGGTTCTGTTCGACAGTACGAGCATCCGGTGACCGTCGCCGAAGTGGCCGCCTCGATCGGGCCGGGTCTCTCGAAGGCCGCGCTCGGCGGCAAGATCGACGGGGAGTTGGTCGATACGTCCGCGCTGATCGATCACGACGTGGCGCTCGCCATCGTCACGGAAAAGGACGCAGACGGTCTCGATATCATCCGCCACTCGACGGCGCACCTGCTCGCGTACGCGGTGAAGGATCTGTACCCGGAAGCGCAGGTCACGATCGGCCCAGTCATCGACAACGGCTTCTATTACGACTTCTCCTATAACCGTCCTTTCACGCCGGAAGATCTCGAAAAGATCGAAAAGCGCATGCAAGAACTCTCGAAGAGGGACGAGCCGGTGTCGCGTCGCGTGGTGTCCCGCGACGAAGCGGTCGAGTACTTCAAGAGCATCGGTGAAAAGTACAAGGCCGAGATCATCGAATCGATCCCCGCTAGCGACGAAATCAAACTGTACTCGCATGGCGGCTTCACGGACCTGTGCCGCGGCCCCCACGTGCCGTCCACCGGCAAGCTGAAGGTCTTCAAGCTGATGAAAGTCGCGGGCGCGTACTGGCGTGGCGACTCGAAGAACGAGCAACTGCAGCGCATTTACGGCACGGCCTGGACGAAGAAGGAAGATCAGGAAGCGTATCTCCACATGCTCGAAGAAGCCGAGAAGCGCGACCATCGCAAGCTTGGTAAGCAGCTCGACCTGTTCCACATGCAGGACGAGTCGCCGGGCATGGTGTTCTGGCATCCGCGCGGCTGGACGCTGTGGCAGCAAGTCGAGCAGTACATGCGCCGTCGCGTGAACGACGCCGGCTACCTGGAAATCAAGACGCCGTTGATCATGGACCGCTCGCTGTGGGAAGCGTCGGGCCACTGGCAGAACTATCGTGAAAACATGTTCACGACGGAATCGGAAAAGCGCGACTACGCGATCAAGCCGATGAACTGCCCCGGTCACGTGCAAGTGTTCAACCACGGTCTGCGCTCGTATCGCGATCTGCCGCTGCGTTACGCGGAGTTCGGTTCGTGCCATCGCAACGAATCGTCGGGCGCGCTGCATGGACTGATGCGCGTGCGCGGCTTCGTGCAGGACGACGCGCATATTTTTTGTACAGAAGATCAGTTCATCAGTGAATCGATCGCGTTCAACACGCTGGCCATGAGCGTCTACCGCGACTTCGGCTTCGACAACGTCGAGATCAAGCTGTCGCTGCGCCCGGATGCGCGCGCCGGCACCGACGAAACTTGGGAACGCGCGGAGCAGGGACTGCGCGAGGCGCTGACGGCCTGCGGCGTCACGTGGGAAGAGTTGCCCGGCGAGGGTGCATTCTACGGCCCGAAGGTCGAGTATCACATCAAGGACGCGCTCGGCCGCTCGTGGCAGTGCGGTACGCTGCAGCTCGACATGGTGTTGCCGGAACGGCTGGGTGCCGAATACGTCGCCGAAGACAACAGTCGCCGTCGCCCGATCATGCTGCACCGGGCGATCGTCGGATCGATGGAGCGTTTCCTCGGGATTCTGATCGAGCACCATGCTGGTGCAATGCCCGCTTGGCTCGCGCCGATGCAGGTCGTTGTGATGAATATTGCGGAAAGTCAGGCCGAATACGCACACGCGCTAGCCCAATCGTTGCAAAAACAAGGGGTTAGAGTCGAGGCCGATTTGCGCAACGAGAAGATTAGCTATAAAATACGCGAGCACACGCTGGAAAAGGTCCCCTACCTGTTGGTGGTCGGCGACAAGGAGCGTGAAGCGCAAACGGTAGCCGTGCGTGCCCGTGGTGGTGTCGATATGGGTGTAATGCCTGTTGACGCCTTCATTGAGCGTCTGCGCCAGGACGTGCAGTCGTTCAACTGAGCCACTTGGTACCCGGCTCGTTTTTTTTAATTTTTAGAGGAAACGTAACATCGCTACTGATAAGTCTGCGCACCGCATCAACGGTGAAATTACAGCACCCGAGGTGCGACTGGTCGGCGTCGAGAACGAACCGCTCGGCATCGTGAAACTCGCTGATGCGTTCCGCATGTCGGAACAGCAGGACGTAGATCTGGTCGAAATCGCTCCGCAAGCGGTTCCGCCAGTTTGCCGCTTGATGGACTACGGCAAGTTCAAGTACCAGGAAGCGAAGAAGCAACACGAGGCTAAGCTCAAGCAGAAGGTCATCCAGGTCAAGGAAGTCAAATTCCGCCCGGGTACCGACGACGGTGATTACAACGTCAAGCTGCGCAACCTCGTTCGCTTCCTCGAAGACGGCGACAAGACGAAAATCACGCTGCGTTTCCGTGGCCGCGAAATGGCTCACCAGGAAATCGGCATGCGCATGCTCGAACGCCTGCGCACCGACCTCGACGAAGTGGGTCAGGTCGAGCAGATGCCGAAAATGGAAGGGCGCCAGATGATCATGGTGCTCGCTCCGAAGAAAAAGAAATAAGCGCGAAGCAGTTGGCCGGAGCGGCGGCGTGCCATGTGGCGCGCGCTCTGGTGGCGCAAGGTTGTTTGATGCTGTGCTGGGTGTCCGGCTTGGTGTCGGAAGGTTTCGGAACGTCGCGCATGCAAGTGCGCAGTGGTTCCCGAAAAGCGGCCGCTGGCGGTTTCGGCGGTCTGCATACCAAGTGGAATGGGTTTCGAAGGGCGGGAAATGGCCATCTGGCCGATCGCACACCCATGTCCATCTAATAATGGAGTTGTCATGCCGAAGATGAAGACCAAGAAGAGCGCTGCAAAGCGCTTCGTGGTGCGTCCGGGCGGGACCGTCAAGCGCGGTCAGGCCTTCAAGCGTCACATTCTTACCAAGAAGACCACCAAGAACAAACGCCATCTGCGCGGCTCCACGGCAGTTCATGATTCCGATCTGAACTCCGTTCGCGCAATGCTGCCGTTCGCTTAACCCTTAACCGACACTCATAGGAGCGAAACATGCCTCGAGTAAAACGTGGGGTTACCGCACGGGCCCGTCACAAGAAGATCATCAAGCTGGCCAAGGGTTACCGCGGCCGTCGCAATAACGTCTATCGCATCGCCAAGCAGGCGGTCATGCGCGCAGGCCAGTATGCCTACCGCGATCGCCGCAATAAGAAGCGTGTGTTCCGCGCATTGTGGATCACGCGTATCAACGCGGCGGTGCGTCAGCACGACATGACGTACAGCGTGTTCATCAACGGCCTGAAGAAGGCGTCGATCGAACTGGACCGCAAGGTGCTGGCCGACATGGCTGTGTTCGACAAGGCTGCTTTTGCTGCGATCGTTCAGCAGGTGAAAGCCGCCGTTGCAGCCTGATTGCGCTTCTGGCAATTAAAACTGCGTGGTTCGTTGCAGCGAACATCCGGTAGTCTCGGTGACGCTGCAACAAAAACGGGGCTCCTCACCGAGCCCCGTTTTTGTTGGTAGAACCAGTTTTGTTTCGATAGAACACTGACGTTGAAATGATGGGATCAATGGATCTGGACCAGATTGTCGCCGACGCGCAAAAAGCCTTCGCAGAAGCCCCCGACGTCACCACCCTCGAGAACGAGAAAGCACGCTTTCTCGGTAAGGCGGGTGCGCTGACCGAGCTGTTGAAGGGCCTTGGCAAACTCGATCCCGAAGCGCGCAAGACCGAAGGCGCACGGATCAACCTCGTCAAGCAACAGGTTGAAGCCGCGCTGACGGCACATCGTCAGGCGCTCGCCGACGCACTTCTGAACCAGCGTCTCGCTGCTGAAGCGATTGACGTCACGCTGCCCGGCCGCGGCGCCAATGCAGGTAGCCTGCACCCGGTGATGCGCACCTGGGAGCGCGTCGAACAGATTTTTCGTACGATCGGATTCGACGTGGCCGACGGCCCCGAGATCGAAACCGACTGGTACAACTTCACCTCGCTGAACAGCCCGGAAAACCATCCGGCGCGTTCGATGCAGGACACCTTCTACGTCGACGGCAAGGATGCCGACGGCCGCCCGCTGCTGCTGCGCACGCATACGAGCCCGATGCAGGTGCGCTACGCGCGCACCAACACGCCGCCGGTCAAGGTGATCGTGCCGGGCCGCACGTATCGCGTGGATAGCGACGCGACGCATTCGCCGATGTTCAACCAGGTCGAAGGCCTGTGGATTGACGAGAACATCAGCTTCGCGGACCTGAAGGGCGTCTATACCGACTTCCTGAAGAAATTCTTCGAGCGCGACGACATTCTCGTGCGCTTCCGTCCGTCGTATTTCCCGTTCACCGAACCGTCGGCCGAGATCGACATGCAGTTCGAAACGGGCAAGAACGCGGGCAAGTGGCTCGAAATCTCGGGCTCCGGCCAGGTGCATCCGACTGTGATCCGCAACATGGGTCTCGACCCGGAGCGCTACATCGGCTTCGCTTTCGGCAGTGGCCTCGAGCGTCTCACGATGCTGCGTTACGGCGTGCAGGACCTGCGCCTGTTTTTCGAAAACGACCTGCGATTCCTGCGTCAATTCGCGTGACCCGGCGCGCGCGAGCGCGACGAAGCATAAATCGCGGCAGCGCACCTGGTGCGCGCCGCGAGCGTCCCCGGCAGAGTTCGCTGAACCGGCGCAAGACCACCGGGCTTTACGAAGCATCTGCCGGACGTGGACCTAACCTGATCACAACGTACACAGAACCATGCAATTTCCGGAATCCTGGCTCAGAACTTTTGTCGATCCGCAACTGACCACCGACGAGCTGTCGCACGCGTTGACGATGGCGGGTCTCGAAGTCGAAGACCTGCGGACGGCCGCGCCGCCGACCTCGAAGATCGTCGTCGGCCAGGTGCTGGAAGTCGTCAAGCACCCGGATGCGGACAAGCTCAACGTGTGTCAGGTCGACGCTGGCACCGGCGCGACGCTCAACATCGTGTGCGGCGCGCCGAATGTTGCGCCCGGCATCAAGGTGCCGGTCGCGCTGGTCGGCGCGCAACTGCCGCCGGCCGAAGAGGGCGGCGCACCGTTCGCGATCAAGCTGTCGAAGCTGCGCGGCGTGGAAAGCCAGGGCATGCTGTGCTCGGCGCGCGAGCTGAAGCTCTCCGAAGATCACAGCGGTCTGATGATCCTGGCGGAAGACACGCCGATCGGCCAGGACATCCGCGACACGCTCAATCTCGACGACACCGTTTTTGAAATCAAGCTGACGCCGAACAAGGCCGACTGTCTGTCGGTATTCGGCGTCGCGCGAGAAACGTCGGCGATTACCGGAGCGCCGCTGCGTCCGCTCGAAATCAAGCCGGCTCCGGTCGCGCTCAACGAAACGCTGCCCGTGAAAATCTCCGCGCCCGATCTGTGCGGCCGTTTCTCGGGCCGCGTGATCCGCGGCGTCAATGCACGCGCGAAGTCGCCGCAATGGATGATCGAGCGTCTCGAGCGCTCCGGCCAGCGCAGCATTTCCGCGCTCGTCGACATCTCGAACTATGTGATGCTCGAGCTGGGGCGTCCGTCGCACGTATTCGATCTCGACAAGATCCACGGCGGCATGGACGTACGCTGGGGCCGCAAGGGCGAAACGCTGAAGCTGCTGAACGGGAACACGGTCGAGCTCGACGAAACGGTCGGCGTGATCGCCGACGAGCAGCATATCGAAAGCCTCGCAGGCATCATGGGCGGCGACAGCACCGCGGTCACGCTCGACACCACCAACATCTATCTCGAGGCCGCGTTCTGGTGGCCCGACAGCATTCGTGGGCGCTCGCGCAAGTACAACTTCTCGACCGATGCAGGCCATCGCTTCGAGCGCGGCGTCGACTACGCGACGACCGTCGATCATATCGAGCGCATCACGCAGATGATCCTCGACATCTGCGGCGGCGAAGCGGGTCCGGTCGACGATCAGATCGTCAACGTGCCGAAGCGCGCGCCCGTGAAGATGCGCGTTTCGCGCGCGAACCGCATCATCGGCGTCGCGATCGGTGTCGATGAAATCGCGCAGATTTTCACGCGCCTTGGCCTCTCGTTCGAGCGTGACGGCGATACGTTCTCGGTGATGCCGCCGTCATACCGCTTCGATATCGAAATCGAAGAGGACCTGATCGAAGAAATCGCGCGTATCCACGGCTTCGAAAAGATTCCGGCGCGCCCGCCGGTCGCGACCAGCGAAATGCGCGCGACCAACGAGACGCAACGCTCCATCCACGCGATCCGTCATGCGCTCGCCGCGCGCGACTACGCGGAAACGGTGAACTTCAGCTTCGTCGACGCGGAGTGGGAGCAGGACTTCGCAGGTAACAGCAACCCCGTGCGTCTGATCAACCCGATCGCGAGCCAGCTGTCGGTGATGCGCACGACGCTGTTCGGCAGCCTGATTCATGTGTTGCGCACGAATCTGAACCGTCGCGCGGCGGACCGCGTGCGCGTGTTTGAAGCAGGTCGTGTATTCCTGCACGATCCGTCGATCAAGGCCGGCGAGTTGACCGTCGAGGGTTTCGCGCAGCCGAAGATGATCGGCGCGCTCGCCTATGGGCCCGCGCTCGACGAGCAGTGGGGCGCACCGACGCGTGCCGTCGACTTCTTCGACGTGAAGGGTGACCTCGAAGCGCTGGTCGCACCGGCGCTCGCGCGGTTCGTACAGGCCGAGCATCCGGCGCTGCATCCGGGACGCAGCGCGACTATCGAATTGAATGGCCGCGCAGTGGGCTGGATTGGCGAATTGCATCCGCGCTGGATGCAAAAATATGATTTGCCGCATGCGCCGATTCTGTTTGAAATCGAAGCGGAAGCATTAATGCAGCGGGTATTGCCGATTCCGTCGGAAGTTTCAAAATTCCCGCCGGTACGACGTGATATTGCGGTGGTCGTCGATCAGAAAATCGAGGTTCAGGCGCTGCTCGACGAGCTTCAGAAGGCCCAGTCCGAACCGGCCTGCAAGGCTGTCCAGAAGGTTGCACTTTTCGACGAATTTCGTCCAAAATCAAACACTTCCGGTGGTCTGGCCGCGCACGAGAAAAGCCTTGCGTTCCGGGTGACCTTGCAAGATACTGGCGGAACCCTTCAGGATGAAACGGTCGATCTGGCTATTCAAACTCTGGTGGAACGTCTAGCTCGAGTATATGGCGCACGGTTGCGCGGATAACCCGCATTCAACAATTGCACGGCTGTTTCCGCATCCATTGTTTTACGCTTGGCGCGCCATTTGATAGATATGAATGAAATGAACTCGAGTGATTTCGAAGCCCTTCTTACGGCGCAACGCAGCGCCATGATTCGAGATATTCCGACATCATCCGCCGTCGTTTCCAATGAAACGCCGACACTCACCAAGGCGGAACTTGCCGAGTTGCTGTTCGACAATGTCGGGCTCAACAAGCGGGAAGCGAAGGACATGGTCGAGGCGTTCTTCGAGGTGATCCGCGATGCGCTCGAGAGCGGCGACAGCGTGAAGCTGTCGGGCTTCGGCAACTTCCAGTTGCGTGACAAGCCGCAGCGTCCCGGCAGAAATCCGAAGACGGGCGAGGCGATTCCGATTGCGGCACGTCGAGTGGTGACGTTTCATGCAAGTCAAAAGCTGAAGGCGCTCGTCGAAAACGGCGCCGAAGCGAGCTTCGCGCGCTGATTGACTGGCGCGCTTTCGGGCAACCAATCACGGCTAACTGACGATGACAGCGACGATCGAAAAAGTCGTCTTGCCTCCGATTCCGGCGAAGCGGTACTTCACGATTGGTGAGGTCAGCGAACTTTGTGGGGTAAAGCCTCACGTGCTGCGTTACTGGGAGCAGGAGTTCACCCAGTTGAGACCGGTCAAGCGGCGCGGCAATCGTCGGTATTATCAGCATCACGAGGTGCTGCTGATCCGGCGGATTCGAGAGTTGCTGTACGAGCAGGGTTTTACGATCAACGGGGCGCGCAACCGGCTCGATTCGCATGGCGGCGGTGGCCCGGATGCGGTGGTCGAAGAGGGTGAGGCTGCCGCCGGAGTCGCGGGTCAGGTGCAGGCATCGGCGGCAACGGTTGCGCTCGATGTCGAGAAGTTGCGCAAGGAACTGCAAAACGTAATCGATCTGCTGGGCCACTAATTCATGGACTTGTTCGCTTTGTTCGGGTCGGGCGGTTCTAATCGAATGAAGTGTCTGTTATAATTTTTTTCTGTTCGGGGCGTAGCGCAGCCTGGTAGCGTACCTGCATGGGGTGCAGGTGGTCGGAGGTTCAAATCCTCTCGCCCCGACCAAAGAAATCAAGGCCTTACGGTGAAAGCCGTAAGTCCTTTTTTCTTGCCCGTCGCGCGGGGCAGCGTTTCCCGCTGTCAACGCTTCGCCCACGCTCATCTGCATCCCGAAGCCTCGATTGCTTTGCTCATGCGCTCGGTTTCGGCTGTCTTGCACGTCGCGACCGCCGTGGGCAGCATCGACCCGCCGCCCCATTCTCGCGAAGCCGATTTTTTGCAGTTGGCGTCACGGCGCGTTTTCCACGCGGTGAGCCTCTTCCCGATCGCCGCTTTGCAACTCGCCGACACCGCGGCCTTGGCCTTGACCACCTGCTCGAGTTTGTGCTCCGCGACGATCTGATCGCGCCACGCGCACAGATTCATGCTCATCTGATTCGCGTCGCAATGCGACAGGGCCGCGTCGACCTCACTGGCGGGCAGTCCACTGCGGGTTGCGATGACGTCGGCTGGATTGGATGCGGCTGCCAGTGCCGAACTGCTAACAAGCGCAAGTGCGACACACAGCCGTCTCATTGCCGGCCCTGCATCAGGAACGGCGCCGCTTCTTCGCGGAGGCGATTTAGCAAGCCTGGCACTCGCACAGGCGGTAGCCGTCGCCCGTGGGCATCGCGAGGATGTGCATGGACGTTGCGTTCCATTTCGATTGCGACTTCATCGTTCTGCGCACGACTTGCTACCGCTAAAGCGTCGAACCGCTGCTGCGTTAGCTCATGATCCGTAACTCTGCTTTTGACTGCACCATCCGCGGCACGAACCCTTGTTGCGAGTTAAGCGTTGACCTCTGCCAAGTCACCGGTCGCCGCATTTCGTCATTCGTGCATCGGCCAAAGTGCGCAAGCGCGCATATCCCGAAGGTGCAATTGTTCGCTACGTCGTTGTCGTAGCGAAGGACAGCGCGCTCGCGCATCCGCAATGCAGTCCATTCGGCATCGCTCAACTTTTTTGATTCGCTTGTCACGTTCAGCTCCTCAAGAACAGGCGAGTGCAATCTAGCGGACTTGTCACCGGCACGCGTTCGCATTCGCAAGCGCGCACGAATCACCGCCCTTGCGCCCCAACGCCACAAACCGCTCCAGATGATGATCCTCGTCCCCAAGCTGATGATCGATCATCACGAGCCGCTTCGCGTAATGCGCGAGCGGCAGTTCCCACGTCATACCGATCCCGCCGTGCAACTGGATGCATTCTTCCGCGACCCGCGTGCCGATCCGGCCGATGCTGTACTTCGCGGCCGACACCGCGCGCTCGCGCGCGTTGCGTTCGCCTTCGAGCACCGCAGCTGCATTGATCACCGCCGAGCGCGCCTGCTCGATTTCGAGCAGCAGATCGGCCATGCGATGCTGCAACGCCTGGAAACTGCCGATCGGCACGCCGAACTGCTTGCGCGTGCGCAGATAGTCGAGCGTGTAGTCTTTCGCGACGTCCATTGCGCCGACCGCTTCCGCGCACAGCGCGAGCACGCCGCAACTCACCGCATATTCGAGCGTCGCAAAGCCGTGATCCACTGAGCCGAGCACGGTGTCGTCGCCGAGCGTGACGTCGTCGAACGTCACTTCCGCAGCGCGTCCTCCGTCGATCTTGCGGTAGCCGCGCACGCTCACACCTGTCGCGTGCCTCGGCACCAGAAACAGCGTGATGCCGGCTTCGGCATCGTCCTCGCCGCTCGTGCGTGCCGAGACGAGGAACACCTGAGCATGCTCGCCATGCTGAACGACGGCCTTTGCGCCGTGCAACGTCCACACGCCGCTGTTGCCATTTACGCTGCGGCGCGCGCGCGTCGTCTCGACCCGGGCAAGCTCGTAATGACTGTCCGGTTCGCCATGCGCCAGCGCAACGATCCGCGAGCCGTCGATCAACGAACCCAGCGCCGCTTTCTGCGCGCCGCTGCCGCTGCGAGCGATCGCCCGGCCGACGATCAGCGTATCGAGAAACGGCTCGACGACGAGCCCGCGGCCGATGCTCTCGAACACCACGGAAATATCGAACCCGGCGCCGCCAAAACCGCCGCTCGCTTCGTCGAACAGTGCGCCGATCACGCCGAGCTCCGCGAAGCGTGCCCACAATTCGGTGCTGAAGCCTTGCGTCGAGCCTGCGATTTCATCGCGGGTCGCGAAGCCGTACTGCTCGCTGATAAACCGATTCAGCGTATCCGCCAGCATGCGGCGGTCTTCGGTGTGCTGGAAATTCATGACGTGCGCCTCTTACAGTCCGAGGATCATTTTGGAAATGATGTTCTTCTGGATTTCGTTCGAGCCGCCGAAGATCGACAGCTTGCGATTATTGAAGTACTGCGACGCGGCACTTGCGGCTTCGTCGGGGCCGACCGGCACGCCGTCGAAGCCTTCGTGCAGCGCTTCCTCGACGAATGGCTGCGCATAAGCGCCCATCGCACGCCGCGTCAGCGACGAGATCTCCTGACGGATCTCCGTGCCGCGAATCTTCAGCATCGAACTCTCGGCACCGGGTACGCCGCCGCCCGCCACGGCCGCGATCACCCGAAGATTGGTCGTCTTCATGTTCTCGAGATCGATCTCGACGCGCGCCATGAGTGCCGCGAACGCCGGATCCTCGGCGAGCGGCCGGCCATTGCGCAGCTGTGTCGCGGCGATCTTGCACAGACGGTTGAAGGCGGCGACGGAAAAGCCGACGCCGGCGATATTGGTGCGCTCGTACGTAAGCAAATATTTCGCGTAGGTCCAGCCCTTGTTTTCTTCGCCGACGAGATTTCCGACCGGCACGCGCACGTCGGTGAAGAACACTTCATTGACCTCATGCTCGCCGTCGAGCGTGATGATCGGCCGGACTTCGACGCCCGGCGTGTTCATGTCGATCAGCAGAAAGCTGATGCCTTCCTGTTTGCGCACGTCGGTCGCGGTGCGCACGAGGCAGAAGATCATGTTCGCGTAATGACCGAGTGTGGTCCACGTCTTCTGGCCATTGACGAGGTAGTGCTCGCCCTGCGCGTCCTTGCCTCGCAGTGCCGTCGTCTTGACCGACGCGAGATCGGAGCCCGCGCCCGGCTCCGAATAGCCCTGGCACCACCAGTCGGAACCATCGAGAATGCGCGGCAGCCAGTGACGCTTCTGCGCCTCGCTGCCGTACTTGATCAGCACCGGCCCGAGCATGTTGACGCCGAACGGCACGACGCGTGGCGCGCCGGCGAGTGCGCATTCGTTTTCGAAAATGAATTTCTGCACTGCGCTCCAGCCCGGGCCGCCGTACTCTTTCGGCCAGTGATTCGCGAGCCAGCCTTGCGCGTTCAGAATCGCGTGCCACCCGGCCATGTCGTCGCGCGTCAGACGCCGCCCGCCGTGCACCTTGCCGGCGAGACGTCGCGGGAGCTTGTCGCGCAGAAACGCCAGCACGCTGGCGCGAAACGCTTCTTCCTCGGAGGTGAAGTTCAGATCCATCGCAGTCGTTCCGTCAGTGTTCGTGGTGGTTCAGGCCGTCGTGTTCAGGCTCGCGAAATCCGCGCCGCGCTCGACCAGATCGACGAGCAGCGGCGACGGCCGCCAGAACAGCGGGTCTTCCTTCGCGAACTCGCGGATGTCGGCGAGAATCGTCGGCAGGCCGACGCTATCCGCGTATTTCATCGGACCGCCGCGGTAGCGCGGAAAGCCGTAGCCGTACAGCAGGGTCACGTCGACGTCGAGCGGGCGCAGCGCGATACCTTCGTGGACGACGTTCGCGCCTTCGTTGATCATCGCGGCCAGATAGCGGCGCATGATCTGCTCGTCGGTGAAGCTGCGCGGCGTGATGCCCGCGCGCGCACGCTCGGCGTCGATGATCGCCTCGACT
Organism: Paraburkholderia lebeckiae; assembly: GCF_050436225.1. Taxonomy (NCBI): domain Bacteria; kingdom Pseudomonadati; phylum Pseudomonadota; class Betaproteobacteria; order Burkholderiales; family Burkholderiaceae; genus Paraburkholderia; species Paraburkholderia lebeckiae. The sequence goes on from NZ_JBNDLU010000002.1 coordinate 865,265, forward strand.
TCAGGATCGGGCATGCCGCCGCGCGATCCTTCGGGGTACAGATAGAATCCGCGGCCGGTCTTCTGGCCGAACCAGCCGCGCTCGCACAGGCGGTCGGCGATATGCACGTAGCGCGCGTTCGGGTCGCGCGTGGCCGCGCGGCGTTTGCGCGCCGCCCAGCCGATGTCGCCGCCCGCGAGGTCGACCACCTGAAACGGGCCCATCGGCAAGCCGAACGCGCGCACCGCCGCGTCGATCTGATACGGCGACGCACCGTCTTCCATCAGCGCGTCCGCGGCGGCGCGGTACACGGCAAGCAGGCGATTGCCGATGAAGCCGTCGCACACGCCGGCGCGCACCGGCGTCTTGCGCAGCTTTTTTGCGAGCTCGAACGCGGTTGCGACGACGTCGGCGCTGACCTGCTTCGGCACCACGACTTCGAGCAGCTTCATGATGTTGGCGGGCGAGAAGAAGTGCAGGCCGATTACGTCGGCGGGGCGCGAGATGCTGGCTGCGATCGCGTCGATGTCCAGATACGACGTGTTGGTCGCGAGCACCGCGCCGGACTTGCAGACGCGATCGAGCTCGGCGAATACGGCCTTTTTGATGTCGAGATCCTCGAACACGGCTTCGATTACGAGGTCGGCGTGAGCAAGCGCATCGTACGACGTGCTGCCGCTCCAGCGCGCCATGGTCGCGGCTTTCTTCTCAGCGGTGAGGCGGCCCCTGGCGATCAGCCCGTCGTAGACCTTGTCGATGTGCGCGCGACCACGCGCGAGCGCCGCTTCGTCGCGTTCGATCAGCATGACGGGCGGCCCCGCGTCGAGCACTGCGACCGCGATGCCCGCGCCCATCGTCCCGCCGCCGATCACGCCGATCGCCTCGAGCGCGCGCGCTTTCGCGTGGCGCGTTTCGGGCGCCTTCAGCACTTCGCGTTCGGCGAAGAACGCGTGAACCAGGCCGGCGCGCTGCGGGCTGTCGAGGCATTGCAGGAACAGCTTGCGTTCGAGCTTCAAGCCCTCCTCGAAGGGCTGTCCGATCGCGGCTTCGACGGCATCGACGATTTTCAGCGGCGAGAACAGGCCGCGCGCTTTCTTCGCGGTTTCGTCACGCGCTTTCGCGACGGCGGCGCGACTCGCGGCGCGATCGTTCAATGCGGCGGCGTCGCGCGTGCGGCGTACCGGCGCGTGCGCGGCGAGCAGCTCGTGCGCGTAGGCGAGCCCTTCGGCGAGGATGTCGCCGCTGTCGCCGAGACGGTCGACGAGGCCGAGCGCGAGCGCCTCCTTCGCGCTCGCGTGACGGCCGCTCAGCATCAGGTCGAGCGCCGCCGGCGCGCCGATCAGACGCGGCGTGCGTTGCGTGCCGCCCGCGCCAGGCAGCAGACCCAGCTGCACTTCGGGCAGGCCGAGCTTCGCGCCGTCGACGGTGATCCTGTAATGCGCGGCGAGCGCCACTTCGAGCCCGCCGCCGAGCGCGGCGCCATGCAGCGCGGCAATCACGGGTTTCGTACATGCCTCGATGCGGTTGCACACGTCCGCAAGCGAAGGCGGCACCGGCGGCTTGCCGAACTCGCGAATATCGGCACCGGCGACGAAGTTGCGCCCCGCGCCGACGATCAGCACGGCTTCGACCGCGCGGTCGGCGTCGGCGGCTTCGATCGCGGCCAGCAGGCCGCGCCGCACGTCGGCGGATAGCGCGTTGACCGGCGCGTGGTCGATCGTGAGGAGCAGGACCTTGCCGCGCAATTCACGCGTGACGACGTCGGCTGAGGAGGAAAGGGTCATCGTAGGTGTCTCCGATTGAGGATGGCGAGGCGCGCCGGATCGTCCCATTCTGGAGTGGTCAACGTTCATTGACAATTACACCGTTGATTGACAGACTGTCAAAATTATTTTGACAAAGACTGGGCGATGGACGTCAACTCGCTGACCCTGCTCGTCGACATCCTCGACGCCGGCAATCTGAGCGAAGCGGCACGCCGGCTCAAGATGAGCCGCGCGAACGTCAGCTATCACCTGAATCAGCTCGAGCGTTCGGTCGGCCTGCAATTGGTGCGACGCACCACGCGTCGCGTCGAGCCGACCGAGATCGGTCTGCGGCTCTACGAGCACGGCCGCACGATCCGCAACGCGCTGCTGGCCGCGCGCGAGTCGGTGACGACACTGGGCCAGAGCCTGCAGGGGCGCGTGCGGCTCAGCGTGCCGAGCGGCTATGGCCAGCTCGTGATGTCCGGCTGGCTGATCGCGTTTAAGCGGCTGTATCCGGGGATCGTGCTCGATGTGATGTTCGAGAACCGCGTCGAGGATCTGATGCGCGACGAGATCGACATCGCGGTGCGCGTGATGTCGGAGCCGCCGCAAAACCTCGTCGCGCGGGACATGGGGCCAGTCCGGTACGTGGCCTGCGCATCCCCCGAATTCGCGGGGACACACGGCATGCCCGCGACGCTCGATGACCTGCGCACCGCGCCGCTGATTACCGCGGCCGTGATCGGCAAGCAGTTGCGGCTCGCCGCGTATCTGCGCGACGAGCGTCATGAAGTCCTGCTCGAACCGACGATTATTTCGGAAAACTTTCTATTTTTGCGCCAGGCGGTGCTGGCCGGTCTCGGTGTCGGACTCGTGCCCGACTACGTGGTGCAGGACGATCTGAAGCTCGGCGCCGTGCTGACCGCGCTCGATGCCTGGCGGCTCAGCATCTTCGGCACGCACATGTACATGCTGTACATGCCGGATCGGCATCACACGCGCGCGGCGGCGACGTTCATCGACTTCGTGCTGGAGCAGGCGCAGGGCTCGGGCAGGGGCGGCGCGAACTGAAGCTGCGAACTCAGGCGCCGAGTCTGCGCGCGATGGCCATCGTGACCATCGGCACGCCGACGCGCAGCAGCTTGCGCACGCCTTCGTCGCTGCCGACTTTCTCCACCGCGTTGTCGATCATCGCCTGCATCACGCTCGCCGGATAAAACTCGCGAAACAGCGTGTTGGCGCCGGTTTGCTCGAACACGTGGTGCAGGAACGACCCAACGGGGGGGCCGATGCGCTTGAACAGGCCCATCTTGACCACCCGGTTGTTCCACAGATGCAGCGTGTACGCATTGGAACAGAGCGCCGCGCACTCGTCGAAATAGCGCGGCAGGAACACCTTGTAGTAATCGTTGAAGTGCACCGGATAGAACAGGCTTTCGGGAAGACCGGCCTTCACGCCGTAGATGGCGGTCAGCAGACGCGGGCCAGTGTCGCCCCACTTCAGTGCCGTGCCCTTCATTGCTTCGACACGTTCGATGAGTTCGTGCAAGCGCGGCTGATCCGGGTCGAGCCGCAGCATCGCCGTGCAGATGCTCGATGAAGTCTCTCGCCCGATCAGGTCGCCCTTGGCGTTGAGATCGAAATCCCGCAACAGCAGCAGATCGGTATCGACCCAGATCTCGTCGGTCCTCGTGAACATCACGAAGCGGAAATAGTCGGTGAAATGCGCCATCGACGGTACGCCGTGAATCGGGAAATCGTGCAGCGAATCGCGCGGCAGTATCGCGGTCGCGTCCTTCGCGATCACGCCGGGCGGCAGACCGGCGATCGGTTCGTAGCTATAAAGCGCGACCTCGCTGCCATACAGCGTGAACGAATTCAGACAGGCGATCTCGTAGTGGGAAAGTTCCGGGCCATGCCAGAACGATGCAAATCTTGCCTTGCGCATATGTCATCCGGGTAGCGATCGTGCGGCGCAACATGCGCGCCGAACCTGTGTAACGATCCTAGACGGGCACGGCAGAGGTCAGATGTAAAGGGCTTGAATCGCACAGGAGTTGTCGCAAAACGTTGAGTGCAGCGCGACGAGTCGGCGATTATGAGCGGAACTATGTCGTATCTGGCGAATTCAGTTGCACACGGCAATGCATCAACTGACTGCGCAAGGTCGTGGGCTAAACTGCAGGACACCGGCCATATGCGCAGGGTCAGCAAGCGACGGACCATGCATCACGCCATGCAGCGACAACGACGATATCCAGGAGACCCGATGAACCTCGACGGCGAGACTTACGATTCGCTCACGGCCAGATTCGCTTGGCGCATTCCACCGCGCTACAACATCGGCGTCGACACATGCGACAAGTGGGCCGATGGCTCGGGGCGTCTTGCACTGATCTATGAAGACGCCGACGGCCGCGCGACCCGCTATACGTTCGACGAACTGAAAGCCTTGTCCGACCGCTTCGCCAATGCGCTGCTCGCGGCGGGCGCAGGGCGCGGCGAGCGCATCGGCATCTTCCTGTCGCAGTCGATCGAAACGGCAATCGCGCATCTCGCGGCCTACAAGGCCGGCATGGTCGCGGTGCCGCTGTTCGCGCTGTTCGGCGTGGACGCGATCGAGCATCGGCTCGGCGATAGCGCTGCGGTCGCGCTGATCACCGATCGCGCCGGCGTGCAAAAGATCGACGAAATTCGCGGCGCGCTGCCCGAGTTGCGACACGTGTTCAGTGTCGACATCGAGCAGGACGACGAAGCATCGGATGCGCCCGTGCGGTCGTTCTGGCAGGCGTTGAATAGCGCTTGCGCCGAGTTCACGCCGGTCGATACCGCCGCGGACGATCCGGCGATCATCATCTATACGTCGGGCACGACCGGAAAACCGAAGGGCGCGTTGCACGGGCATCGCGTTTTGCTCGGGCATCTGCCCGGCGTGGAGATGTCGCAGCAGGGCTTTCCCGCGCACGCGACGCTGATGTGGACGCCCGCTGACTGGGCGTGGATCGGCGGGCTATTCGACGTGCTGCTGCCATCGTGGCATCACGGCGTCGCGGTGCTGGCGCGCCGTTTTGCGAAATTCGACGGCCACGCCGCGTTCGATCTGCTCGCGCGTCACGCGGTCTCCCATGCGTTTCTACCGCCGACCGCGCTGAAGATGATGCGCGGCGTCGAGCGGCCCGCTCATCTGCGTCTCGCGTTGCAATCGGTCGCGAGCGGCGGCGAATCGCTGGGCGAGGAACTGATCGGCTGGGGGCGCGACGCGCTCGGCGTGACGATCAACGAGTTCTACGGGCAGACCGAGTGCAACGTCGTGGTGTCGTCGTGCGCGGCGCTGTTCGAGCCGCGCTTCGGCGCGATCGGGCGCGCGGTGCCGGGGCACCATGTCGCGATCGTCGATGCCGCCGGCAACGAACTGCCGCCCGGCGCGATCGGCGATATCGCGGTGGCGGCGCCCGATCCGGTGATGTTTCTCGGCTACTGGCGCAACGTTGCGGCCACCAACGACAAATTCCGCGGCAGGTTTCTGCTGACCGGCGATCTCGGCACCCGCGACGCGGACGGCTTCATTCGCTTCGTCGGCCGTGGCGACGACGTGATCACGAGCGCCGGTTACCGGATTGGGCCGGCGTCGATCGAGGATTCGCTGCTGCGTCATCCGGCCGTAGCGATGGCGGCCGTGGTCGGCGCCCCCGATCGCGAGCGCACCGAAATCGTGATGGCGTTTGTCGTGCTGAAAGCGGGTTTCGTCGGCGACGATGCGCTCGTGCGCGAGATCCAGCAGCACGTGAAGACGCGTCTGGCCGCGCACGAATACCCGCGCGAGATTCGCTTCGTCGAAAGCCTGCCGATGACGGCCACCGGCAAGGTGATCCGCAAGACGCTGCGCGAGGCGGTGACGCACGGCCCGGACGCGATCCCACCGGCGAAAACCTGAGTCTGCTACGATGACCAACCCACGATGGGAATCACAGCGGAGAGGTTGGATGCGCCCCGAGAGTGCAATTCGTTTCGACCAGGAGTTCGCGCCGCGCATTGCCGAGGCGATCGCCGCGTGTATCGCAAAGACCGTGTACACCGACGTGTTGCCGCATGGCGAACAGGGTCAGCCCACCCGCGTGCGGATTCACGCCACGCCGCTCGATGAGCTCGGTCATTACCCGCATCCGTTGAATCTGTATCTGACCTGGGACAGCGACGAAATAGAAAGGCTGATGGGCGAGCAGGGCGCGACGCGTTTCGCCAGATATCTGGCCGCGCTGCCGCGCAAGCTCAATGCGTGGACCCAGGCGCGCGAACTCGATTTCTCCACGCACACGCAGGGTGAGCCGGTTACGTTGATCGGCGGGCTCGATTTCGAATCGTAGACGCTCGCGCGCGTTTCCAGGTTCGCGTTCGAGAGCCGGATAAAAAACGGCCGCTGTGCTCGAAGAGCCAGCGGCCGTTGCTTTTACAGCGTTGGGTTACAGCGACGCTCAGCCGCCCAGCGCCGGATCGCTCATGCTGTTGTTTCCCGTCTCGACATGACCGGCGATGCGGCGCGCGAACGTCGGGTCCGTGTCGACGGTAATCGCGAGATCGTACCAGCCGTATGCTTTGCGCAGATCGAGGTACAGATTGTCGGTGTCGCCGCCGCGTACCGAATGCTTGATCACATGGCTCGCGTCGTACGCGTTGACGATCGTGAACTGGCAACGCGCGCTGCCGACGTTCTCGAGCCGCAGTTGCAGATTGCCGTTCGCGACATCGTAGCCTTCGGCGACGGCCGGCCGTGCGGTGTCCGAACCCTTCCACCAGTTCCGTGTGACCACCTTGCCCGCGAAGCGGCGCAGGAAGCCGTTCGGCCCGTGCACGCTGAAGTCGTAGCTGCCGTCGGCGTTGAGCAGCAGCGTGTCCTGCAGATGCTTGCCCGCTTCGACGGTATAGCTGCGCGGCGCGTCGGCGCTATTGGCCGCGTACACGAGGAACACCGCGCCCGCGCGGCCCGTGTTGACGAAGCGCATCGTCAGCTTGCCGTTCGAGCCTTCGTCGACGCGCACGAACAGTTCGTACGGCAACCCGCGCGCCGGGCGCACGCCCGCTTCCTGCTTCGGCACCGTCTGCACCGTCGGCGGTTGCGGCACGTAGTCGGGGTGACGGTTCTGGTCGGCCGGCACATAGCCGCTCGTGCCCGGCAGCGACGGCACCGACGCGTTCGGATTCGCGAAGTTGAACGCGGAGGTCAGATCGCCGCACACCGCGCGACGCCACGGCGTGATGTTCGATTCGCCGAGATTGTGCTGCTGGCCGAAGCGCTTTTCGATGAAGCGGATCACCGAGGTATGGTCGAACACTTCCGAGCACACGTAGCCGCCTTTGGACCACGGCGAGACCACCAGCATCGGCACGCGCGGTCCGAGCCCGTAGGGCCCGGCGACGTTCTTCGGATCGCCCGCATAGATTTCGTGCGTGATGTCGACGGTCGACAAACCGTTCGCGCTCGACGCGGCCGCGAACGGCGCGGCGATGTGGTCGAAGAAGCCGTCGTTTTCGTCGTAGTTGATCAGCAGCACGGTCTTGCTCCACACGTCCGGGTTCGACGTGAGGATCTGCAGCACCTGATCGATGTACCACGCGCCGTAGTTGGTCGGCCAGTTCGGATGCTCGCTGTACGCTTCGGGCGCGACGATCCACGACACCTGCGGCAGCGTGCCGTTCTGCACGTCGCGCTTCAGAATGTCGAAGTAGCCGTCGCCGTTGGCCGCGTTGGTGCCGGTCCGCGCATTGTCGTACAGCGGGTTGCCCGGCTGCGCGTTGCGGTACTGATTGAAATACAGCAGCGAGTTGTCACCGTAGTTGCCGATGTACGCGTTCTGCGTCCAGCCCCACGAGCCGTTCGCGTCGAGCCCGGTGCCGATGTCCTGATAGATCTTCCACGAGATGCCCGCGTTCTGCAGCACTTCGGGGTAGGTCGACCAGCCGTAGCCGAGTTCCGAATTGTCGATTACCGGACCGCCGCCGCTGCCGTCGTTGCCGACCCAGCCGCTCCACATGTAGTAGCGATTCGGATCGGTCGGGCCCATCAGCGAGCAGTGGTAGGCGTCGCAGATCGTGAATGCGTCGGCGAGCTGATAGTGGAACGGGATGTCGTCGCGCGTCAGGTAGGCCATCGTGGTCGCGCCCTTCGTCGGCACCCACTGATCGTTGCGGCCGCCGTTCCATGCGGCATGCGTGGAGCCCCAGTCGTGCGCAAGATCCTGCAGGAATTGCAGGCCGAGGTTCGGCGCGCCCGGACGGAACGGCAGCACGTAGCTGGCACCGCTGGCATCGGCGGTTTGCGGCTGATACCACACCGGCTGGCCGTTCGCGAGGTTGATCGCGCGCGTGTCGCCGAAGCCGCGCACGCCTTTGAGCGTGCCGAAGTAGTGGTCGAACGAACGGTTCTCCTGCATCAGCACGACGATGTGCTCGACGTCGCGGATCGTGCCGGTCCGGTTGTTGGCCGGAATCGCGAGCGCATTGCGGATGCCCGGCGGCAGCATGCTCAACGCGGTGAAGGAACCGGCGGCTTGCGCGGCCGAGCGCAGAAAATCACGACGATTGTTTGAAGTCATGGTTGGGGCGGTGGTGGCTTTGATCTTCGGTGGAGGAAAAGGCACGGGGACGACAAATTGCGGTACTGAAACGGCGATGCTGCGTCGGACGCGCGAAGGCGGGCTAGCCGCCGCGCGCGGCGCGATTCTCAATCGACGGTATGAATGACGGGGCTGGCCAGCGGCGGCGAGGTGGCGGACAGCGCCGTGCCGGCTTCGGATGCGGGTGCCGCCGGTGTCTGTATCGTCAGCGTCGGCGGCGCGGAGTCGGCCGGCGGCGGGGCGATCGATGGGTCGCCGGGGTTAGCGGCGGGATGTTCCGTTGAACTGATCGTATTCGTCTTGGCGGGCGGGGCGTCGTCGCTGCACGCTCCCGCTAGCGCGCACAGCGTGATCACCGCGATGGCGCCCGTCAAACGTTTGCGACGGGGCGCACGAATCGGCTTCGACACGAAGGGCATGGCACTGTCTCCGGACGGGGAAGGGATGCCTCGCCATCGAGGTGCCGAGGTCAGCGATGCAGCAGCATAATCGCCGATCCGTGTAATTTTTATGAAGTATCGGTAACAGACGGACGCCGCTTATCGTTGTGCGCGCACGAATGCCGCGATGGCGTCGTTGAGCGCGGCGGGCGCGTCGCGATGCGGCGAGTGTCCGCATGCGTCGAGCTTCACGAGTTGCGCGTGCGGCACGCGCACGGCGATCGTGTCGATCTGCGCCATCGTGCCGTAGTTGTCGTCGTGGCCCTGGATCGCGAGCAGCGGTCGACGGATCGGCGCGAGCGCCTCCACGATCGACCACCGCCTGAACGCAGGGTCGAGCCAGATATCGTTCCAGCCGTAGAACGCGGAATCGACGTCCGCGTGATAGCGGGTGAGCTTCGCGCGAAGATCGGTGGTTTCGTAAAGCTGCTTCGTTTGGGCGATGCTTTGCACCGAGATGTCTTCGACGAATACGTGCGGCGCGATCACGACCGCGCCCGCGAGCGCATCGGGGTACAGCGCCGCATACAGCAGCGCGATCGAGCCGCCGTCGCTATGACCGATCACCCACATGCGTTGGCGTTGGCGCAGGTCGATATCGAGCGCGTCCAGCAGGGTGGGGAGGATGTCGCGCGCCTGTGCGGTCATGAAATCGACCGGCCATTTGTCGTCAGGCGCACGCGCTGTCGAGAGTCCGTAGCCTGGCCGCGAATAGACGAGCCCGCGCATGCCGAGTCGCGCGCACAACGTCTGCGGCCAGTCGCGCCACATCGCGATCGAGCCGAGACCTTCGTGCAGGAATACCGCGATCGGCGAATCGTCCTGCTGAGCATTCGCCTGCTCGTTGACCCAGCGGTACTCGATGCGCAGCGATCCATGCGACGCGCTCGCCGGCAGTTCGGCAAAGCAACTGGCGGCACTCGCGGAGGAAGTGGCTGGGGCAGTACCTCGATTCTGCATCAATGACTCACCTATGACTGTTCGCGTAGCTTGAAGCGTTGAATCTTGCCGGTGGCGGTCTTCGGCAGATCGTCGGTGAACACGATATCGCGCGGGTACTTGTGCGGCGCGAGCCGTTCCTTGACGAAGGTCTTCAGTTCCTCGGCGAGCAGGTCGGACGGCATGAAGTCGCGCTTGAGCACGACGAACGCGCGAGTTTTCACGAGCCCGCCATGATCGACGCCGACCACCGCCGCTTCGAGCACCGCCGGATGCGCGACGAGCACCATCTCGACCTCGACTGGCGACACATATTGGCCGCTCACTTTCAGCATGTCGTCGCTGCGGCCCGCGTAAACATAGCAGCCGTTCGTGAGACGCCGATATTTGTCGCCGCTTCTGATCCATTCGCCGAGAAACGTCGCGCGCGTTTTCTCGCGATTGCTCCAGTACATCAGCGCCGCGCTCGGCCCCTTGATGAACAGATCGCCGACTTCGCCATCGGGCACCGGCCGCCCGGCCTCGTCGCGCAACTCGACTTCGTAGCCCGGCACGGGGCGCCCGGTCGTGCCGTATTCGACTTCGCCAGCGCGATTCGACAGGAAGATATGCAGCATTTCCGTCGAGCCGATGCCATCGAGAATCTCGGCGCCGAAATGCGCGGTGAAGCGTTCGCCGACGTCGCGTGGCAACGCCTCGCCGGCCGACGCACACACGCGGATCGCGACGTCGGCGCGCGCGGGCAGGTTGAGCGACACCAGCATGTTCGCGTACAAGGTCGGCACGCCGTAGAACACGGTCGGGCGATGCTGGACGAGGCGCGCGAAAATCGCGTCGGCGGTCGGGCGCTCGGCCATCAGGATCGCGGTCGCGCCGACCGACAGCGGAAACGTCAGCGCGTTGCCGAGCCCATATGCAAAGAACAGTTTCGCCGCCGAAAACACCACGTCGCTCTCGACGATGCCGAGCACTGGCTTCGCATACAGCTCGGCGGTCCAGTACAGATTCGCGTGCGTATGGACGGTGCCTTTCGGCTTGCCGGTCGAGCCCGACGAATAGAGCCAGAACGCGATGTCGTCCGCGTTGCTTGCACAGCCTTTGACGGCAGGTAGCGCTGTGTCGACCAGCGTTTCGAAGCGGGGCGCCGCGAGCGGCGCTTCGGTGGAGGCGTGAGTCTGGGAGACGATCGGTTGGCAGCCGTCGTCGTCGATGCTGCGCAGCGCCTCCGTCACGTTAGGTAGCAACGGTTCCGATACGATCACCGCTCGCGCGTGGCTGTGCGTCAGCATGTACGTATAGTCGGCGGCGGTCAGCAAGGTGTTCGCGACGACCGGCACGATGCCGGCGTAAAGCGCGCCGAGAAATGCGACCGGCAGCGATACGGTGTCGAGCATCACGAGCAGCACGCGTTCCTCGGGATGCACGCCGAGCGCACGCAGTGCGCTGGCGCAACGCCGCGCGCGCTGTTCGAGTTCGCCGTAGGTCATCGTGCCGTAGTCGTCGATATAGGCGACTTTGCTCGCGCGCGCTTCGTTCAACTGGAACAGATGCCTCGCGAAGTTGAACAGCGGGGGCGGCGGCGCAACCGGCTCGCGCGGGCTCGTTTCCAGCAGGGCTTCCATATGTCTCCTCCATCCGTGGACACGGTCCGGCTCTTGTGTGATCGTGATCCGCTCGCGGCTCACGCGCGCGTGAATTCGATCGCCCCTTGCGGCAGCAGATACAGCACCAGCGCCTGGCCGTTCGCGACGGTCGGACGATGCGCCGAGCCGGGGCCGTACACGCACCAGCCGGCCGGATGTCCGTCGAACGTCGCGCCGTCGGTGAGGGGCATGATCAGATCGATCTCGCCGTGCGGATGGGCGTGGTGCGGACCGGCAATGTCCTGCATGTCGACGACGTCGACGGAAAAGCCGTGCGTGTCGGGGAGCGCCTTGAAGATGCGGCCGTAGCGGATGCCGCCGGACTCGCGGTTGCACAGCCAGCCTTCGGCGACGCCGTTGCGGCATGCGTTCGCGAGTTCGTGAAAGGTGGGGCTGCCGGCGGGCCAGGTGTCGTTCAGCCAGTCCGCGAGCGCGGCGTCGAGCGGCCGCCCGGCGAGTTGCGCAGTGACGCCTGCGATCAGACGCTGGAATTCCTGTGGGGACATGCGAGCCTCCAGAAGCGCGCTCACGCAGGCCGGATGTCCGGAAGGCCGGCCGCCGGATCGCCGGCCGCCGGAACTTTGGTGCATGCGTATTGCGGCGCCGTCTCCGTGACGCGGCCGGAATGCCAAGGCGGCGCGCGACTGTGTTTGTGATTGGATCAGCTTTTGGCGAAAATTAAACCGTTCACCTGATGCATGTCAAGCACTATAGTACATGTAACGTAGTCACGAGGTCGCAAAACATGAATCAAAAGTACCCTCCCGCACCGTTGGACGAAACCGACGACGCGGCCCGCGCCGAACGCACCGAGCCCGCGGGTGAACGCACGGCCGAACGTGGCGGCGAGCGCGAAGAACGCGATCCGTTCCTGACCGCGATGGGCGAGCGTGTGCGTTTGCTGCGCGCGCGCCGCGGCATGACACGCAAGACGCTAGCGGCCGAAACCGGTTTGTCGGAGCGGCATCTGGCGAACCTCGAATCAGGCGTCGGCAATGCGTCGGTGCTGGTGCTGCGGCAGCTCGCGGCCACGCTGAACTGCCCGCTCGCCGAAGTGATCGGCGACGAAACCACCGCGTCCGCCGAATGGCTGCTGATCCGCGAGCTGTTGCAGGGGCGCGACCAGGCGGCACTGCAGCGCGCGCGCATCGCGCTCGCCGAGATGTTCGCGCAGGCGCCGCGCGATCCGCACCGCAGCGACCGCATCGCGCTGATCGGCCTGCGCGGCGCGGGTAAATCGACGCTAGGGCGCATGCTCGCGCAGGAGCGCAAAGTGCCGTTCATCGAGCTCACGCGCGTGATCGAACAGCTCGCGGGCTGTCCGCCGTCGGAGATCCATTCGCTGTACGGCGCGAGCGCGTATCGACGCTACGAGCAACGCGCGCTCGAGGCGGTGATCCACGAGCATCCGCGCGCGGTGATCGCGTCGCCGGGCGGGCTCGTGTCGGAATCGGGCACGTTCAACATGCTGCTGTCGCACTGCTTCACGGTGTGGTTGCAGGCGACGCCCGAGGAACATATGCGTCGCGTCGTCGCGCAAGGCGATCTGCGGCCGATGTCCGGCAACCGCGAGGCGATGGACGACCTGAAGCGCATCCTGGCCGGGCGCGCCGAGCTGTACGGACGTGCGGACATGTCGTTCGACACCAGCGAAAAGACGCTCGCCGATGCGTACCTGCAGTTGCGCGACCGTCTCGCCGCGCGTCTCGCGGCCGAAGCCCCCGACGAGGCGCGCGTGAACTGACCGATCGCGGGCGCCAGGGTTTCCCCGTAAAAATGCACTAAAGTGCTTTACGCGGGTATGACGATGCACTATTGTTCAAAAAACAGATTGCATCGTCCAGTCAGGAGACGCCCCATGTCCACAGCAGCCACCGCCGTCGCTCAGGCCGCGCCGGTCGACTATCGCACCGACCCGTCGCAGTACAGGCATTGGAAGCTCAGTTTCAACGGTCCGGTCGCGACGCTCGGCATCGACATCGCCGAGGACGGCGGCATTCGCGACGGCTACAAGCTGAAGCTCAATTCGTATGATCTCGGCGTCGATATCGAACTGCACGACGCGATTCAGCGCATTCGCTTCGAGCATCCGGAAGTCCGCACGGTGGTGGTGACGAGCCTGAAGGACCGGGTGTTCTGCTCCGGCGCGAATATCTTCATGCTGGGGCTGTCATCGCACGCGTGGAAGGTCAACTTCTGCAAGTTCACGAACGAAACGCGCAACGGGCTCGAAGATTCGTCGCGCCATTCGGGTCTCAAGTTTCTCGCCGCGGTGAACGGCGCGTGCGCGGGCGGCGGCTATGAGCTCGCGCTCGCCTGCGATGAAATCTATCTGATCGACGATCGTTCCTCTTCGGTGTCGCTGCCGGAAGTGCCGCTGCTCGGCGTGCTGCCCGGCACCGGCGGACTCACGCGCGTGACCGATAAGCGCAAGGTGCGCCACGATCGCGCGGATATCTTCTGCACGGTGGTGGAGGGCGTGCGCGGCGAACGCGCGAAGGCATGGCGCCTCGTCGACGAAGTCGTGAAGCCGAATCAGTTCGAGCAGGCCATTCAGGTGCGCGCGCTCGAACTCGGCGCGCACAGCGATCGTCCGGCCGGAGCGCCGGGCGTCGCGCTCACGCGCATCGAACGCACGGATCGCGAAGCTGGCCTTAGCTATCGAACGGTCGACGTCACGATTGATCGCGCGAAACGTATGGCGACCTTCACCGCGCGCGCGCCACAGACCGGGCAACCGACCGACCTCGCCGCGATCGTCGCGGCGGGCGCCAACTGGTGGCCGCTGCAATTCGCCCGCGAACTCGACGACGCGATCCTCTCGATGCGCACCAACGCGCTCGACATCGGCACCTGGGTGTTCAAGACCGAAGGCGACGCGCGACACCTGCTCGCAGTCGACGCGACGCTGCTGCAGCACAAGGATCACTGGTTCGTGCGCGAAACGATCGGCATGCTGCGCCGCACGCTCGCGCGCCTCGACGTGTCGTCGCGCTCCATCTTCACGCTGATCGAGCCGGGTTCATGCTTCGCCGGCACGTTCGCGGAACTCGCGTTCGCCGCCGATCGCACCTACATGGCCGCGCTGCCCGACAACGAGGACGAGGAGCCGGCGATCACGCTGTCGGAAGTCAACTTCGGCCTGTATCCGATGGTCACGCATCAGTCGCGGCTCGCGCGGCGCTTCTACGAGGAAGCCGAGCCGCTCGACGCGGCGCGCGCGCTGATCGGCCAGCCGGTCAAGGCGCTCGACGCGGAGCGCCTCGGTCTCGTCACCGCGTCGCCGGACGACATCGATTGGGGTGACGAAATCCGCATCGCGCTCGAAGAACGCGCGGCAATGTCGCCCGATGCCTTGACCGGCCTCGAAGCGAATCTGCGCTTCAATGGGCCGGAGACGATGGAGACGCGCATTTTCGGCCGTCTCACCGCCTGGCAGAACTGGATCTTCAACCGGCCGAACGCAGTGGGCGAGAAGGGTGCGCTCAAGGTGTACGGCAAGGGCAGTAAGGCGCAATTCGATGTGTCGCGCGTGTGAGATGCGCCGCGCTCACTCCGACTAAACGACGCCGCCTGCCGATACGCGCCTCTCGCCACTGCAGCTTCCGAACAGGGAATTGACCCAGGGAACCGACCATGTCCTCGATCAACTACAGCGAAAAGATTCCGAACAACGTCAACCTCGCCGACGACCGCGCGCTGCAACGCGCGCTCGAACAATGGCAGCCGAACTTTCTGTCATGGTGGGGCGACATGGGCCCGGAAGGCTCGCACGGGTACGACGTGTATCTGCGCACCGCGGTCAGCGTCGATGCGGGCGGCTGGGCGCACTTCGACTACGTGAAGATGCCCGAGTACCGCTGGGGCATTTTCCTCACGCCGGGCGAGCAGGATCGCAAGATCCACTTCGGCGAACACAAGGGCGAAGCCGCGTGGCAGGACGTGCCCGGCGAGCATCGCGCGAACCTGCGCCGCATCATCGTCACGCAGGGCGATACGGAGCCGGCCTCGGTCGAGCAGCAGCGTCACCTCGGTTTGACCGCGCCGTCGCTGTACGATCTTCGCAACCTGTTCCAGGTCAACGTCGAGGAAGGCCGTCATCTGTGGGCGATGGTGTATCTGCTGCATCGCTACTTCGGCCGCGACGGTCGTGAGGAAGCCGAAGCCTTGCTCGGCCGTCGCTCGGGCGACGAGGACAACCCGCGCATTCTCGGCGCGTTCAACGAGAAAACGCCGGACTGGCTCGCGTTCTATATGTTCACCTACTTCACCGACCGCGACGGCAAGTTCCAGTTGTCGGCGCTCGCGGAGTCGGGCTTCGATCCGCTCGCGCGCACGACGAAGTTCATGCTGACCGAGGAAGCGCATCATATGTTCGTCGGCGAATCGGGCGTGTCGCGCGTGATCCAGCGTACCGCGCAGGTGATGAACGAACTCGGTACCGACGACGTCGCGAAGATCCGCGCGGCCGGCGTGATCGATCTGCCGACCATCCAGCGCTATCTGAACTTCCATTACTCGGTCACGATCGACCTGTTCGGCGCCGATCATTCGTCGAACGCGGCGACGTTCTATAGCTCGGGCCTGAAGGGCCGCTACGAGGAAGGCAAGCGCGCCGACGATCATCGCCTGAACGAGCATGCTTACAAGCTGCTCGACGTGCAGGACGGCAAGCTCGTCGAGCGCGAAGTGCCGATGCTCAACGCGATGAACGAAGTGCTGCGCGACGATTACATCAAGGACTCGATTGCGGGCGTTGGGCGCTGGAACAAGGTGCTCGAGAAGGCCGGCATCGACTTTCGCATGACGGTGCCGCACAAGGCGTTCAACCGGCAGATCGGCACGTTCGCGGGCACGCGGGTGTCGCCCGATGGCCGCGTGCTCAGCGAAGCCGAATGGGCCGCCAACGAAGCGAACTGGCTCGCCACGCCGGAAGATCGCGCGTTCGTCGCTTCGCTGATGGGCCGCGTCGCCGAGCCGGGCAAGTTCGCGAACTGGATCGCGCCGCCCGCGATGGGCGTGAACCGTCAGCCGGTCGATTTCGAATACGTGCGCTTCAACTGAAGCAGGCGAAGCACGAAAGGCGCGTTACGCGCTCGCCGTATCCAGGTGGAGGAAGTCATGAACGGCCCAGTATCGGTCGAAGTTCTGCGGCAGCATCTGATCGATCCGGAGATCTGCATTCGCTGCAATACCTGCGAAGAGACCTGTCCGGTCGATGCGATCACGCACGACGCCAACAACTACGTCGTGAAGGCCGACGTCTGCAACGGCTGCATGGCCTGCGTGCCGCCGTGCCCGACTGGCGCGATCGATAACTGGCGCACGGTGCTGAAGGCCGACGCGTATTCGATCGACGAGCAGTTCACATGGGACGTGTTGCCGGAGCAGAACACGATGGCGGTGCCGGCTGAAGAAGCGGCGGCCGCTTCCGCTTCGGGCGACAGCTCCGCCGAAGCGGACGGCATCGAGGTCGATACCGTGCGCGGCGCTGTCGTGCCACCGTGGTCTGCCGCGAAGCCGTACGTGAATCTCTACACGCACAAGGCGCCGACCACCGCGACCGTGGTCGGCAACTACCGGCTCACCGACAGCGCGACGTCGAGCGACATCCATCACATCGTGCTCGATTTCGGCTCGATGCCGTTTCCGGTGCTCGAAGGCCAGTCGATCGGCATTCTGCCGCCGGGAGCTGCTGCCGACGGCCGTGTGCATCACGCGCGCCAGTACTCGATCGCGAGTCCGCGCGATGGCGAGCGGCCCGGCCATAACAACGTGTCGCTGACGGTGAAGCGGGTGTCGCAGCAGCACGGCGACGCGATCGACGGCGTGTGCTCGAACTATCTGTGCGATCTGAAGAAGGGCGACGTGGTCAACGTGATCGGTCCGTTCGGCAGCACCTTCCTGATGCCGAATCATCCAAACTCGCACCTGTTGATGATCTGCACGGGCACCGGTTCCGCGCCGATGCGCGCGATGACCGAGTACCGCCGCCGCAAGCGCCTCAAAGGCGCGACCGGCAAGCTGATGCTGTTCTTCGGCGCGCGCACGAAGGAGGAGCTGCCGTACTTTGGACCGCTGACGAATCTGCCGAAGGATTTCATCGACACCACGCTCGCGTTTTCGCGCACGCCGGGACAGGCGAAGCGCTACGTGCAGGACGCAATGCGCGAACGTTCGGCCGATGTCGCGAACCTGCTGAGGGACGACAATACCTATATCTACGTGTGCGGCCTCAAGGGCATGGAGGACGGTGTGCTGCAGGCGCTCAAGGATATCGGCGAACAGCATCAGCTCGACTGGGAAGCGTTGTGGGCGAAGCTGAAGCGGGAAGGGCGGCTGCATCTGGAGACGTACTGAGCGGCGCGCCGACACGCCGACCCACACCGAAAGCTCCGCGAAAAGGCTCCGCAAAGGCTCGTGAAAGCATGAGCGCTTGCGGGGCCTTTTTGTCTGCGCCATATGCTTGACGGAACAGCGCCGCGGCTGACCTGTGCGGATCGACGCACCGCGCGCGAAGCGCTTTTAAAATCGCGGACGGTTTGCTACAGTCGGCCGCACGCCGGCACTCCCCGCCAAACGCGGCAGTCCGCCACTTGCGCAGCCACTCAGACGGAGCCGTCCGATGAAGCCGATTCGTTCACTTGCGATGATTGCGCTGTTGCAGGCAGCACTGGCCCATCCGGCTAGCGCCGACGATCTCGCGCGGATCAAGGCATCGGGCGTGTTCCGGATCGGCACCGAAGGTACGTACGCCCCGTTCACCTACCGCGACGACGCGGGCAAGCTGACCGGCTTCGACGTCGAGCTTGGGAGCGCGATCGCGCGGCGTCTCGGCGTCAAGCCGCAATTCATCGAAGGCAAATGGGAAGGACTGATCGCCGGTCTCGACGTCAATCGCTACGACGCGGTGATCAATGAGGTCGCGATCACCGACGAGCGCAAGCTCAAATACGATTACTCGGACCCGTACATCACGTCGCACGCGGTGCTGATCGTCGCATCGGACAACACGACGATCAGATCTTTCGACGACCTGAAGGGCCGCAAATCGGCCAATACGCTAGCCAGCAACGTCGGCAGGATCGCGGCCGCGCACGGCGCGCAGGTGATTCCGGCGCAGGGCTTCGACGAATCGATCGATCTGCTCGTCGCGGGCCGCGTCGACGCGACCGTCAACGATTCATTGTCGTTTCTCGACTACAGGAAGCGCGAGCCCGACGCTAGGATCAAGGTCGCCGCGGTCGATACGTCGCCCGATAGCAGCGACAAGTCGGCCGTACTGATCCGCAAGGGCAATCCGAAGCTGCGCCTGGCGATCGACGACGCGCTCGCCGGCATGAGAAAAGACGGTACGTATCAGCGGATTTCACTGAAGTACTTCGGTCGGGACGTGTTTCATTGACCGTCGGCCGAGGTTGGCGCGGATAAATCCACATTAAAAAAGAAGGGGCGTCGAAACGCCCCTTCTTCGTTGTCGTCAGCCCGTCGAACATGCGGCATGCCGCACGTTCAACGCGGCAGACGCTGGCCTCACACCGTCGCGTCGCTCAGCGCGGCGTCGAAGAAGCGCTCCTGGGCATCCGTGTTCACGCGTGCATACGCGCGGTTCACGCCGCTGATCACCGCGCGGATCGACGCGGTGATCAGGTTCGCATCGACACCGACGCCGAACGCGCTGCCGGCCACATCGGCGCCGGCCATTTCCGCGATTGCGATCGCGCGTGCATCGGCGCCCTGCGTGAGCGCGCGTTCCTCGTAGTGCTGGATGCGCACGGGCACGTCGAAGGCGTGCATCAGCGCGTCGAGCGGGCCGTTGCCGGCGCCGCTCAGCACGCGCGGCGTGCCGTTGATTTCGACATTGAGCTTGATGTGCTCGCGGCCGTCGTGCTCGGACAGGCTGTGGCTGATATAGCGGACCGGCTCCGCCGTGCGCACGTATTCCTGCTGGAACAGTTCCCAGATCTGCGCGGGCGTGACTTCCTGGCCGCTCTGGTCGGTGAAGCGCTGCACGGCCGAGCTGAAGTCGACCTGCAGGCGGCGCGGCAACACGACGCCGTAGCTCTGCTCGAGCAGATAAGCGATGCCGCCTTTGCCCGACTGGCTGTTCACGCGAATTACGGAGTCGTAGGTGCGGCCGAGGTCGCTCGGATCGATCGGCATGTACGGCACTTCCCAGATCGCGTCCGGCTTCTGCGCGGCGAAGCCTTTCTTGATCGCGTCCTGGTGCGAGCCCGAGAACGCAGTGAAGACGAGATCGCCGACATACGGATGACGCGGATGCACCGGCAACTGCGTGCATTCCTCGGCCGTGCGCGCGACTTCGTTGATGTTCGAGAAATCGAGCTCGGGGTCGACGCCCTGCGTGTACAGGTTCAACGCGAGCGTGACGAGGTCGACGTTGCCGGTGCGCTCGCCGTTGCCGAACAGGCAACCTTCGACGCGATCCGCGCCCGCCATCACCGCGAGCTCCGCGGCCGCGACGGCCGTGCCGCGGTCGTTATGCGGGTGCACGGAGACGATCAGCGAGTCGCGACGCGCGAGATTGCGGTGCATCCATTCGATCTGGTCGGCGTAGACGTTCGGCGTGGCCATTTCCACGGTGGCCGGCAGATTGACGATCGCCTTGTGCTCGGGCGTCGGTTGCCAGATGTCGAACACCGCGTCGCAGACTTCCTTCGCGAATTCGAGCTCGGTGCCGCTGAATACTTCCGGGCTGTATTGCAGCGTGAAGTGCGTGTCCGATTGCGCGTCTGCGAGGCGCTTCATCGTGCGCGCGGCCTTCCGCGCGAGTTCGATCACGCCGCTCTTTTCGAGGCCGAACACGATCTTGCGGAATTCCGGCGCGGTCGCGTTGTACAGATGGACGATCGCGCGCGGGGCGCCGCGCAACGATTCGAAGGTGCGCTCGATCAGATCGTCGCGCGCCTGCGTGAGCACTTCGATCGTCACGTCGTCGGGAATATGGCCGCCCTCGATCAGCTCGCGCACGAAGTTGAAGTCGGTCTGCGACGCCGAGGGAAACGCGACTTCGATTTCCTTGAAGCCGATCTGCACCAGCGTCTTGAACATGCGCATCTTGCGCTCGGCGTTCATCGGCTCGAACAGCGCCTGGTTGCCGTCGCGCAGATCGGTGCTCATCCAGATCGGCGCGCGCGTGATGGTGCGCGACGGCCACTGGCGATCCGTCAAATTGATCGGCTTGAACGAACGGTACTTGGTAGCAGGGTTTTTCAACATTTTCATCATCCGGGGGAGAGACCGTGGAATGGGTGTCGACCGGACGACGAAAACGCGATACTGGGCCGCCGGTCGAAAACCGGGGCTGGGTCAGTTACTGGGGATTCAAGCGATGCTTCGGTGTATCAGAGAGAAGCGGACGCGCGCAGCAGCAGACCTAGCCCGGTAGAGCGGGCTAGTAGTAGCGATAGGGTGGTCTGGGCGCGGTACATAGTGCGCAATGGGAACATATTATTGAGAAAGCGTCAAGGGCCGAGGTCAGGTGGGCCGCGGCCTGCTCGGCTGCAGAAAGGGGGCGACCGGCCCCCTCGCAGGGAAGGTGCCGCGGGACGCTCGCGCGGCACTCGATTCAAGGGTGAGCTCACGAGGCGTCGTCAATTCACAGAGCAGGAGGTGAACATGAAAAGGGTAGCGAAGATATCCGGCCTCGCGAGGATCTGCGCGTGGGCGGCGTTGGCATGTGGATTTGTCGGACAGGCCGGCGCGCAGGGCCTCGGCGCGCAGAACGACATGAACGCGCCGCAGAACAGTACGCGTCTGATGCCGGAGGCGGCGCGCGGCAGCGAGTATCCGACGCATGGCAACCAGCAGGCGGGCGAGCTGAATCTGAATCCGACCGATCCGCGTGCGCAACTGGTCAACGGCTTGCCGAACAACGCGAGCGCGGGCGGCTATGGCGCGCCGCTGGCGGGCGTGCGTACGTACGTGCAACCGCCCCAGCCGGCGAATTGAGACTGGCGAAGCAGGATCGGCAGACGAAGACTACGACGCTGAAGGCGGCAAGCTGAAGCCGTTGCGTGCCGCGCAGTCTTCGTCGACGCCCCCGGTGATCACGCGCCGGACAAAAGTCGCCACGTATCGCCGTTCACGATCACCGATACGCCTATCGCGAGCAGGATCGGCGGCAGCAGCGCCGAGCCGTATCGTCGGATCGGCGCGCCGAGCAACGGGTGGTCGACTAGCCATGCCGCGCCCGCGCACCAGAGCCCGATCATCACGACGAACACGAGCGAAACCAGCGCGTTCTCGGCGTGCGTACGACTCGCGTACAGCGGCACGTAGACGGCGAGGTTGTCCGAGCCGTTGGCGATGGCGACGCTCGCGACGGTCCAGCTCGATGAGCCGCGAACGGATGGCGGAGCGCTTGCGCGGCTGTCCTCGCTGTCTTCGCTGGCGTTGCGCCGCGCGTGGCCGGGACCGAAGCGCCGCCATGCCTTGTGCAGGCCAACGACGATCGGCAGTAAGCCGAGCAGGCCCACATAACCGGCCGGCAGGCGCGTGAGAAAGGCCGCGAGCACGAGCGCCGCGGCGACGAGGATCAAAGAGCCCGCGTACTGTCCCGCGACCACACGGCGCCGCTCCACGCCCGCTTCGGTCAGAAAGCCGAGCAGCACGAACAGGTTGTCGATATTGGTCGCGGCATAGGCGACGATCGCGAGCAGGACGAGGCTGAGCATGAAGAAGCCGGGATCGTTACCGGGGGTAGAGTCGTTTTGAATTCGCCGCGCAATTTGGGCAAGCGGGCGGCAGGCTGCGCCACCGAGGGCGCGGCCGGTCAACACGATGCCGATGCGCCGCGTCAAGGTCAAGCGGCAGGCGGCCGCGAAGCCGGGCGACGGGGTCGTAAGCTACAATGATCGAGGCTTGGAACAACGGAACATCGATGAATATTCGCCTTCTCTCTATCGCCTGTGTCGCGAGCGCCGTGGCGCTGCTGGCGGCCTGCACGAGCGTTACCCGCAACTCGAGCGCATGCGAACAATTGATGCGCAGCAAGCTGGCCGAGGCGTCGTCGGGGATGTCGTCGGATACGCTGCGGATCACGCATCGCGGGGCCGCGATTCGCGGCTCGCGCGTCGTGGTGGAGGGGACGATCGAGCATCGGGTAAGCGCGTCCGAGGTGGCGGTCTCCGCGCCGCTCGCGGCATCGGCATCGCAAGCGGCGACGGACGTCAACGTCGCCGCGAAGCCGACCGAGCCGAAGAGGGTCAGGACGCCGGCCGCCGCCGAGTGCACCTTCCACGGCGAAGAGCTGGACGTATTCCGCTGGCTCGCGCCGGCAAAGCTGGCCGCGCCGGCCGCGCAACCGGCCAGCGCGGCGGGCTGAGTTCCCGTCCGCGTTCCGCGCCCTCGCTGCGCATCCAACCCAATCGATCTCAGAACGCGTAATACGGCCCCTGGCCGGCCGACGTATTGCGCGTCGCAATCGCCGTGTAAATGCGTTTGCCGTAAAAGAACGGCAAGCCCCAGCCGAAGCCCTGACTCGAATTGCCGGCGAGATTGTCGAACGCGTTGTTCGACGACGAGAATAGCGTGCTCGAATTGGCTATGTCGAACGACACCGTGCTCGACACCCCATCGATGCCGGTGATCGACGCGCTCGCCGACTGCGTCGAAGTCGGGCAGTACCAGAAGCCGCACAACGGGAACTGCGTCGAGTGGAAGAACAGACCGTTCGAGCCGCTGTCGAGATAGCTCACCGCATAGGTCTGACCGCCCGAGTTCGTCGTCACGTAGCCGGTCGCCGCGTTCGCCTTCAGGACGTTCGGGCTCGTCAGCGTGTTGTTCGACTGGGTGCCGATGCCGAAGATCAACGAGCCCGACACGCTGGCCGCGCCCGCATCGGCGACGGCCGGCAGGTCGATCACGACGCCGTTGTTGTCGAGCGGGAAGCCGCTGACCGGGTTGGTCACCTGCTGTGCGAGCGGCTGCGCGGTTGCGGTGCAGCCGCTCGTCGTGCAGCTGTAGTACCAGCGCGGCAATGCGGAGTTCGAGCAGCCGTTGCCGCAGTCGACCGGGAACAGGCCCACGCCGAGGATCCCGTTCGAGTGCAGGCTCGACACCGTCAGCAGCGACGCGCCGGAGTTCGCGCAGTCGGTGGGTGCGGCGGGCAGCGCACTGTCGGCGATGACCTGGATCGGAATCGATGACGCCTGTTGGCCAGCCATGCGTACGTCCGCGTTGCGGATCGAGCCCCACGCATAACCGCTGCCGAACACCGCGCATTCGGCGCTCACGCCGCCGCCCGCGGCGATGGTCGGCAGCGACAGGGTCGTCGGCAGCGCCGATGCGAGGATGCGCAGGCCGTTCGAGCCGGTGTCGACCTGGATGTCGTCGATCGTCGCGCAGTTGCTGGTGCCGGCCAGGCAGACGGTGACGCTCGTCGTCAGCATGTTGCGTGTATTGCCGGGCGATAGGCCGACCGTGACCGGCTGCACGTTGGGCGTGGTCGATTGCGGCACGTTCGCGCTCTGCGTCGTGTTCGACGCGCTCGTGGAACCGGTCGACGAGCTCGGCGCGGTCGCGGACGGCGTCGAGCCCGAGCCGGACGAGCTGGACGAGGAACTGCCGCCTCCGCCGCCGCAGCCGACGAGGGCCGCGCAGACGATCAGAAGCAGGGCATGGAAACGCAAGGCGGATTTCATGGCGTGGCGATCCGTCGGGTGGAACTCAGGCGTGAAGGGGGCGCGAGCGACGCGTGCGGGGCGCACGCGTTACTGGATGTCGTCGGAGGTGACGCCGGCGGGCAAAGCCGCCGGCAGCCACGCTCGGCCGACGTAGCCGCGCATCGGTCCGCCGGACTCGACGATCACGTCGGCGCGCGTGACGCGCGACGAATGCAGATTGCCGCTGCCGGCCGCCGCCGCGGCGCCTGTCTTGTAAGAGTCGCCATATTTGCCGAGTAGCGCGTGCAGATCCGGCATCGTCGGGCCTTGCCACGCGTAGGCGACGATCAGGCCGGTGCTGGTCGCGTATTCGTTGATGGTCGTATTGCCGGCGTCGGTCCACGTGCGCTCGCGCAGTGCGCCATTGAGTAGCGTGCGCGGCGCGCTCGCGCCCGACACCGCCTGGCTCGGCATCGTGCCGCCCAATTCGGCATGCGCGCCGAAGCTCACGCAGCACGCGACGACGGCGATCGCCGAGGCGATCGCGGATGGATTGAGACAGGACTGGGACATGAGGCCTTCCTCGTTTGGCGCCGGATTTTTTATTGAGATAACTCGATTAACGTAGCACCGGTTTTTTCTGGTCTTTGCACATCGCGGCGGACAGGACCGCGCGCCATGTTTAAAAGCAAGCCGCATGCAGACCGGAAGCCCTTATTCGGCGGGCCTCCGGTGTAGACTTGGGAATACTCCCGATGTCAACTCGAAAGTGTTATCGAGTGTTAAATTTACCCCATAAGAAGGCAAATATCATGACGGGCGCGGACTTTTTTCCCGTGGTCGTTTCGTAGCCGCGGCATGCGGCGATTCGCGGGCAAACCCCAGTTTTTGCACAGGCCTCGCCGGGACCGGTAAAATGTTGGGTTGATCCACGGAAACTTGCCGTGGCGTAGCGGAAGGATTCCCCGAACATGACTGATTTTCGTCTCACCAAGCGGTTTGCAGTAATGCTCATGGCAGGCGGGCTGGTCGCCGGCTGCGGCACCTCGTCGCCGACCAAAATCGACTATAGGAGCGACTCGCGTTCGAAGCAGGTATCGCTTGCCGTACCGCCGAACATGATCGACGAGACGGCCGATCAGCGTTCGCTGCCGCCGCAGGGCGGCGAAACCTCGCTGTCCATGCTGAAACAGGTCCAGGCACAGTCGCCGGCCGGCGACGCGGTCGCGGTCGTGCCGCCCGTCCAGGGCATCCACATCCAGCGCGACGGCACCGAGAGCTGGCTCGTGATCGACAATAAAACGCCCGATCAGGCCTGGCCGCAAATCCGCCGCTTCTGGCAGGAACAGGGCTTCCTGCTCGTCGTCGACCAGCGCGACAAGGGCGTGATGGAAACGGACTGGAACGAAACCCACGCGCAGATCAACGACGGCTTTATCCGCAACACGCTGTCGAAGGCTATGGGCAACAGCTACGTGAGTTCGGAGCGCAACAAGTTCCGCACGCGTCTCGAAGCGGCGCCGAAGGGCGGCACCTATGTGTTCGTCAGCCAGAAAGGCATGCGTGAGGCGATCACCGGTACGAACAACGAGTCGACCCAGTGGCAACCCAAGCCGAACGACCCGGCGCTCGAGCAGGAATATCTGAAGCGCCTGATGGTCTCGCTGGCGCGGGCCGATTCGGGTAGCAACGCGGGTGGCACGCAGAACGCCGAGCTGTCGCCCGCGGGCACGCAGATCGCGCCGAACGCGGCGACGGCGGGTGCGAAGTCGGCGACGGCCTCCGTCGCCGCGCAGAACGTCGTGCTCGCGGCGCAACCGCCTATGCCGGACGCGGATTCGGCCAACAACACGTCGGCGCAGCTCTCATCGACCGAACTCACGCTCGCCGAGCCGTATGACCGCGCGTGGCTGCGCGTGGGCCTCGCGCTCGATCGCAGCAATTTCACGGTCGACGATCGCGACCTGAGCCGCGGCCTCTATTTCGTGCGCTACGTCGATCCGAAGGATATGTCGTCGGCCGAGCAGGGCTTCTGGAGCCAGGTCTTCCACGGCAAGAAGGAGAAGGTCGCCAGGCAGTATCGCGTGAACGTGCGCGCGGTGACGCCGAACGAGACCCGCGTGGCCGTGGTCGACGACAAGGGTCAACTCGACGAAAGCTCGCAGGCCAAGCAGATCATGAGCCTGATGGCCGACCAGTTGCACTGATACGAGAGCCTCGCGGCCGACGCCGCCGGTTCGACGAGACCGCCCGGAGAAATCCGGGCGGTTTTTTTTGACTATGCATTTGACGCGCGAAGGGCGCGCGCGTGAGCCCATGTAACGTGACCGGATCGGCAAGCCGCGACCGGGCGCGGTTGCGGACTGACTCCGTGCGCTCAGGTATCCGCGCGCCGCGTCCCCATCCACGGCAAGCGCTTGACCACGCCGGTCGCCAACGCGGTGCCGACCAGGATCACCGCGCACCCTTCGAGCATGCCGGGCGACACCGTCTCGCCGAGAAACAACGCGCCCCACAGAATGCCGAAGATCGGAATCACGAAGGTCACGGTGATCGCGCGCGTCGGCCCGGCGACCGCGATCAGATGGAAGAAGAGCATGTACGCGATGCCGGTACAGGCGACGCCGAGCGCGATCACCGCGCCCCACGCGCGCAGCGAGATTGGCGCGGCGGGCCAGTAGATGACCGCGAGCGGCAGCAGCACGATCGTCGCGCCGATCATCGTGCCGGTCGCGACGGTCAGCGCGTCGACGCCAGTCAGGTGACGCTTCGTGTAGTTGGCGGCGATGCCGTAGAGCAGCGTAGCGCCGAGCGCGGCGCCGGCCGCGAGCGCGACGCTCAGCGGCGAGGCGGCCGAGCCGGCCGGCGCCGCGATCTGATCCCACACGAGCATCAGCACGCCGAGAAACCCGACCACGAGACCGAGAGTGCGCAACGCGCTGAGCCGGTCGCGCAGCCACAGGAAGCCGACCAGCGCGCCCCACAGCGGCGCGCACGCATTGATCACCGACGTGACGCCCGCCGACAGCGTCAGCTCGGCATACGCGAACAGGCAGAATGGTGCCGCCGAATTGAGGATACCGACCACGAGCAGCGGCACTGCGCGCGTGCGCAACACGGTGGCGGACTGTTGCAGCGGCCGTCGCGCGATCAGGACGATCGCGAGAAAGAGTGCGCCGATGCCGACGCGCAGCGCCATCAGCGGTGCGACGCCGAAGTCGGTCACGCCGACGCGGATGAACAGGAACGATGCGCCCCACAGGGCAGCGAGGATCAGCAGTTGCAGCAGGTTTCTGGTTTGCATTGGAATGGCGCCGCGCGCAGTTGAGTCGGGACGCCAGCTCATCGTAACAGTGCGATCGCGCGAATCGTTTCAGTACAGGATGAAACGGCAAGATCCGGGAGACAGCCGCGTCCGATGAGGTCGATGGTAAGCGCTGCGAGGGCGCGCGCCAAACGAGCAATTCTCGCCGATATGTGAGAAAAATTGCAATGGGCGGAACGGAAGTGGGGATCGGATCGGAAACGGCGCCCGCGATGCGCGGGCGGCCGTCCGAGAAGATGTGAATTGCATTGCGCCGTTACTGGCGCGACCTCAATGCGGAATCATCCATTGCAGGACGTTCTGCTGCGCCCAGACGAGCACGCCGAGCAGCACCGTCAGCAGAATCGAATGTTTGAAGGTCTTGGCGAACACGACGCCTTCCTTGCCCTTCAACTCGGTGGTCGCGACGCCGGTCGCGATGTTCTGCGGCGAGATCATCTTGCCCATCACGCCGCCCGACGAGTTGGTCGCCGCCATCAGCACCGGATTCAGATTGAGCTGGTTGGCCGCGACCACCTGCAGATTGCCGAACAGCGCATTGCCCGACGTATCGCTGCCCGACAGGAACACCGCAACCCAGCCGAGGAACGCCGACACGAGCGGAAACAGCGGCCCGACCGACGCAACGCCGAGACCGAGCGTGTAGGTGAGTCCCGAGTAGTTCATCAGGAAAGCGAGGCCGACGATCGTTGCCACGGTCAGGATCGCGATGCGCGTTTGCACCCACGTATCGGAGATCGCCTTGCCGAACTCGGCGGGCGAGAGCCGTACGACGAACGCGGTGATGAACGCGGCGACGAGGATCGCGGTACCGGTCGCGAGCGGCTGGAAGTCCCAGATCGCGCCGTACGGCGTGTTGTAGAGCGTGATGAACACGGCCTTGTCGAGACCGGGCCACGACACCTTGATGTCGCCGATCGTGAAGATCCTCGCGATCGTCCAGATGATCACGACGACCGACACAATGATCCACGGATACCAGCCCTGTGCGCCGCCGATCTTGCCACGCACCTCGCTGATGCGATCGACGTTGACCGCGAATTTCGGATCGACGACGGGCTTCCAGACGCGCAGGAACGCAACGGTGAGGATCAGCGAAACCAGCGAAGACAGCACGTCGGTCAGGCTGTAGTTGACGAAGTTCGAGACGACGAACTGGGTCAGCGCGAAGCTGACGCCCGAGACCAGCAGCACCGGCCAGATCCGCAGCATGTTGCGAAAACCCGCGTACACGCCGATCACATAGAAGGGCAGCAGGACCGCGAAGAAAGGCAATTGCCGCCCGACCATTTTCGCGAGCACGTCGGACGGCAGATGCGTGACCGCGCCGAGCACCGTGATCGGCACACCGAGCGCGCCGAATGCGACTGGCGCGGTGTTGAAGATCAGCGTGAAGGTCAGCGCTTCGAGCGCCGGAAAGCCGAGCATGATCAGCAGCGAACTCGTGATCGCGACCGGCGTGCCGAATCCCGAAATGCCCTCGAGCAGCGCGCCGAACGAAAAGCCGACCACGACGAGCACGATGCGCCGGTCGTTCGGCAGGTTGTCGATCATCCACAGGCGGAAGGCCTCGAAGCGTCCCGAGCGCTGCGCGATGTTGTACAGCAGGATCGCGGTGAACACGATCCACATCACTGGCCAGATCGCGAACACGACGCCAGCCGCGACCGAGTTGAACGCGAGCCCGACCGGAAACTGCCACACGAAAATCGCCACGATCAAACCGATGATCAGTCCCGCGAGCGATGCTTGCCACGCGGGTCTACGCGCCCAGCCGAGCAGCGCGAGCACGGCGATGATCGGCAGCGCCGCGACGATGAACGACGGAAAAAGCGAATTGCCAACCGGAGTGAGTAGTTGATGAAACATCACGTCTCCTTCGTTGTTGTGTAATTCGACGCGGGGGATTGCGCATGACGGCGCGTCGCTCTGATTCGGCGGACGCTCACAAGTGGCCTCGACAAAGCGGCGTCGCCCGATTTAAGCGGGTGCTGCATGAAACCTTCTAAGGATAGAGCGCCATATCGGCGCGTCAAGCCGGGAAAGTACGGGCGGGGTATGCGCGGTGGAGGGCGATACGCGCGGAAAAACGACTCTTGAAAAAGCGCGCGCGCCGGCAGTTGAAGTGCCGGCGCGTGCACGCTCCGCGACGAAAGAGGACGGGTCAATGCCAGTGGCCGCCCCCATGGCCGCCCCAATGGCCGCCCCAATAACCGCCAATGCCGATCGCAATCGACGGTCCGTAGTAGGCGGGGTAGCCGTAATAAGCGGGATAAGGATAAGTCGGCGGCGGATAGTAGGCGGGATAGACCGGCGGCGCCGCATACACGGGCGCGGGAACCGCATAACCGGGCGGCATGTCTTGCGGTGCGACCTGCATTTGCGCCTGGGCTTGAGGCGGCTGCTGTTGATCGGTCGCCGGCGCGGTTTGGTCGGCTGTGGTCGCGGGCGCGGTCGAATAGTACGACGGGTAATAGCCGGCGGGATAGTAGCCGGCGGGGTAATAGCAGCCGGCAAAACAGAGACTCGAGGCGAGCACGCAAATCGCGGTGGCGGGCCGCGCGAACCTCGCGGAAAAACTGGACGAATCGCGTGGCGTCGAGAGGCGCACCACGCAAGAATGGGTGACGACGCGGGACTTCATGGCGTGCTCCTCGATGAACCGATGCCGCCTTGCGCGACGTCGTTATGAGGAGCTTACGCTCTTGCCGGGGCAGCGCTGTGGCAAAACCGCAACCGCATATTTCAGCCTATTTCCACGCGCGTTGTCGGGACGAGGGCGCGCCGCATCCGGCGCCCTCGGCAGTCCGGATCGTGGTCCGAAAAAATCGTTTGCTGTCCTGTATGAACCGTTAGACGCTCATCGGCCGCAACGCTCACTTGCCGACCTGATTACCAATGACACCGCCTACCGCGGCGCCGCCCAGCGTCGACCAGCCATTGCCGCCGATCGCCGCGCCAGCGGCGCCGCCGACACCCGCGCCGATCGCGGTGTCGCGTGTACGCGGAGACATGTCGCCGCATGCCGCGAGGCCCGCGACGAGTGAAAGGGCGGCTGCGACCGTACCAAGACGAGTACCGAGATGACGGATCGATTTCATGATGCTGACTCCGCTCGTTGTTGGAAACAGATGTTTCCTTTCTCTCAGCACGCAACGTGCCTGCTCGATGCGGTGGAAAAGAAAAGCCCGCCATGCCGGCGGGCTTCGATACTTCAGTGCTGGTTCGCGCGAATCGCGCAACCCGCTTATTGCCGCTGATAAATCTCCGCGCCTTGCTTCATGAACTCGATCGACTTTACTTCCATGCCTTTCTTCAGCGCTTCGTCGTCGGTGACGCCTTGTTGCGCGGCGAACTCGCGTACGTCCTGGGTGATCTTCATCGAGCAGAAGTGCGGGCCGCACATCGAGCAGAAATGCGCGACCTTGGCCGAATCCTTCGGCAGTGTTTCGTCGTGGAATTCGCGCGCCTTGTCCGGGTCGAGACCGAGATTGAACTGGTCTTCCCAGCGGAATTCGAAGCGCGCCTTCGACAGGGCGTTGTCGCGCACCTGCGCACCCGGATGACCCTTCGCGAGATCGGCGGCATGCGCGGCGAGCTTGTACGTGATGATGCCGGTCTTCACGTCGTCCTTGTTCGGCAGACCGAGGTGTTCCTTCGGCGTCACGTAGCACAGCATCGCGGTGCCGAACCAGCCGATCATCGCGGCGCCAATGCCCGACGTGATGTGGTCGTAGCCCGGCGCGATGTCGGTGGTCAGCGGCCCGAGCGTGTAGAACGGCGCTTCGTCGCACCAGTCGAGCTGCAGGTCCATGTTTTCCTTGATCAGCTGCATCGGCACATGGCCCGGACCTTCGATCATCACCTGCACGTCGTGCTTCCACGCGATCTGCGTGAGTTCGCCGAGCGTCTTCAGCTCGCCCAGTTGCGCTTCGTCGTTCGCGTCGTAGATCGAGCCGGGACGCAGGCCGTCGCCGAGCGAGAAGGCCACGTCGTAGGCCTTCATGATTTCGCAGATCTCTTCGAAATGCTCGTACAGAAAGCTTTCCTTGTGATGCGCGAGACACCACTTCGCCATGATCGAGCCGCCGCGCGACACGATGCCGGTCATCCGGTTCGCCGTGAGCGGCACATATTGCAGACGCACGCCCGCGTGGATCGTGAAGTAGTCGACGCCTTGCTCGGCCTGCTCGATCAGCGTGTCGCGGAAGATTTCCCAGGTGAGGTCTTCAGCCTTGCCGTTGACCTTTTCGAGCGCCTGATAGATCGGCACCGTGCCGATCGGCACCGGGCTGTTGCGGATGATCCATTCGCGCGTTTCATGAATGTGCTTGCCGGTCGACAGATCCATCACCGTGTCGCCGCCCCAGCGGATCGCCCACGTCATCTTGTCGACTTCCTCGCCGATCGACGATGTCACCGCCGAGTTGCCGATGTTCGCATTGACCTTCACGAGGAAGTTGCGGCCGATGATCATCGGCTCGCTTTCCGGGTGATTGATGTTGTTCGGGATGATCGCGCGGCCGCGCGCGATTTCCTCGCGCACGAATTCCGCGGTGATTTCGGTGAGGCCGTTCGGACCGAACGCGCTCGCGCCGAATGCCTGGCCGGGGTGCTGACGGCCCATCATCGCGGCGAGCTTCGCGCCGTTCGGGCCGCTCGTCTTCAGGGTCTCCAGGTACTCGGCACGGCGCTGGTTTTCGCGAATCGCGATGTATTCCATTTCCGGCGTGATGATGCCTTGCTTCGCGTAGTGCATCTGCGTCACGTTCCTGCCGGCGATCGCGCGGCGCGGCGTGCGATGCAGTCCCGGAAAACGCAGCTGCGCGGTGGCCGGATCGGCGGCGCGCTCGCGGCTGAAGCTGCTCGACAGACCGGTCAGCGGCTCGGTGTCGCCGCGCTCCTCGATCCACGCCTGGCGCAGCGCGGGCAGACCCGCGCGGATGTCGATCTCCGCGTCCGGGTCGGAGTAGGGGCCCGACGTGTCGTACACGTAGATCGGCGGATTCTTTTCGCCGCCGAAGCTGTCGGGCGTGTCGGCCTGCGAGATTTCGCGCATCGGCACGCGGATGTCCGGGCGCGAGCCGCTCACGTAGACCTTGCGCGAATTCGGCAACGGCGCGACGGCCGCCTCGTCCACGTGGGCTTCGGCGGAAATAAACTTCGGATTGGCGTTCATGTAAGTCTCCGTACAAAGTGGGGCGGCTAAGCAGGAGACCGAGATGGAAGTAGTCGGAAATCGCGGAGAGGTGAGGCCCTTGAGGCTGGAGCGAAATCCGTACGCTTCCCTGCGCTGGCATTATCCAGATCAGGTTCAAAGGGTATTTCTCACCCACGCAACACGGACCTCCAGCTCCGCGCTACGCAGGACCCCCGCGTTAGCAGCGCACACGATACACCGCCCGCCCGCGGTTTGGCAACCTGTCTGAATGACTCAAAAAAACTGGTCCGGATGAAACCAGACATCTCCTATGCTTGATTCGACACCGCATCAGACAAGGCAACTTACAGCGAGGGAACGGCCGGCTTACAGTGAAAAATCGTCGGCGGCTTCAGGCTGATACAGGATTTTGTCGAGCTTGAGCACTTTCTGGTCGCCGCTTGGTGGCGTGAAGCGGACGCTCTCGCCGCGGCGCGCGCCGAGCAGCGCGAGGCCAGCCGGCGAGAACACGTTCAGGCGCCCTTGCCCGAAATCGGCGTTGGGCGGATAGACGACGGTCCACGTCATCTGTTCGCCGCTCGCCGTGTCGATCAGCGTCGCTTGCGAGTTCATCGTGACGACGTCGGCGGGGATGTCGTGCGAGTCGACGATCACCGCGCGTTCGAGCACATCGTCGAGCATGTGCTGCAACTTGGCGTCGGCGGCCGCGTATTTCTCGAGGCGGGTCACGTCGAGTTCGGTCAGGTAGCAGGTTTTGATCTTCTTCATCATCAGGACTCCGGATAAGGCGGTCATGGATGGCCGCGTGCAACGACCCATGGGGTGGTCGGCGGATGAGTGGACGAATGGGAGAGCCCGGTGCCCGGCGACGCGGCCCTGGGTATTGGCGGGCTGCGTCAGCGAGGGCGCCGGGCGGCGTGAAGCGGGACCGTTCGGGACGTCTCGCCGGGGCCGTGCGACGCGACGCCCGCGCGCGCGCACTCGCCTGCGCGGCATGGGCGCAAGCGGGCGAGAGCACGGAAAGTCGGACGACGCAGAGAAGTCACGGGCAAAACGACCAGGTGTTGGGGACGAGCGATCGAGAGGTGCCGGGCGACAAAGCGTGAGGCCGCGCGGCAGCAGCGAGACGAAAGCTTAATGTTAGCACGCTGTCTCACGCAGCTCCGTTTGCGACGTCGCGCCCGTCGATTGACCGTTTTTGTGCGGTGCGAGAGGAAAGCGGTGTGGTCCGCATTGCGTTCAAGCCAGTCAAAGGATTGCCGTTTGACGGTGGTGGTCAGTTACGACTGAGTCGCGGGCGAGCTTTGGCTGGCTTATCCGACGCCGGAAAAAAATTAAAAGAGGCGTGTCATAACCGGCCACGCGGTTCGACAAACGTGCAGATTACGATCGGAGCACGTCATGTCGACCGCGCACAATCGCTCGATACTTCAGCGCCTTACGACTTTTTCGACGCCCGCCGTCGGCCTCGCGCTTTTTCTGCTGAGCGGTTCTGGCGTAAGTGCGGCCGACGCGGCCGGGCCCCTGTGCGCCACGCACAGCCCCGCGCACCGCGTCGCGCTCGTCGAGCTGTACAGCAGCGAAGGCTGCGATAGCTGCCCGCCCGCCGACCGCTGGCTCAGTCAATGGAAAAGCGACGGTGCCGCGCACGGCATCGTGCCGCTCGCGCTGCACGTCGACTACTGGAACAGCCTCGGCTGGACCGACCGCTTTTCCCAGCATCGCTTCACCGAACGTCAGCAAACGCTGACGCGTCTCGCGGGCGCGCACACGCTCTATACGCCGGAAGTGTTCGTCGCGGGCCGCGAGCTGCGCGACTGGTCGCAACGCGACAGTTTCGAGCGCCGCATCGCCGAGCTCGTCGCCGAACCCGCCCAGGCGAGCGTCGCACTTGCGCTGAGCCCGCGTGCGCCCGGCGCGTTCGATGTCGATGCGCAGTTCAGCACGACGCCAACCGCCACCACGGGTGCGTCGAGCGCCTATCTCGCGGTCTATGAAAACGCGCTGACGACGCAGGTCGGCGCGGGCGAAAACCGCGGCGCGACGCTGCATCACGAGCGCGTCGTGCGCGCCTGGTTCGGGCCCGTGCCGCTCGTCTCCGGTCACGCGCGGATTCATCAGGACATCGATGTACACGCTGCGAGCGTCGATGCGCAAGCCGATCCGAGCGCCAACGCCGCCGACCGCTTCGGCGTGGTAGCGTTTGTCGAAAGCGACACGAGCGGCGACGTGCTGCAAGCGTCCGATCTTCCCGCGTGCCGTTGATCGACATCGCGCGCCGCATTCTCCACCGCTACCTGAGGAGAGCCCCATGGCCACACCCCACGCCTTGCGCCCCGGCGCACCCGCCGCGCCCGCCGCACCGAAGCGCGGCGTCATTCACCCGCTGTGGCTGCGCATCACGCATTGGCTGAATGCGCTCGCGGCGATCGTGATGATGCTGTCGGGCTGGCGCATCTACGACGCGTCGCCGATCTTTCCAGCGTTCAGCTTCCCGACCGCGATCACGCTGGGCGGCTGGCTCGGCGGCGCGCTGCAATGGCACTTCGCGGCGATGTGGCTGCTGGTGTTCAACGGTCTCATGTATATCGCGCTGAATCTCGCGAGCGGGCGTTTCGTGCGCAAGTTCCTGCCACTGACGCCGCGCGCGGTACTGCGCGATTTCATCGCCGCCTTGCGCGGGAAGCTGTCGCACGACGATCTGCGCGTCTACAACGCGGTGCAGAAATTTGCCTACCTGTTCGCGATCGTCGATCTGATCGTGCTCGTGCTATCGGGGCTCGCGATCTGGAAGTCAGTTCAGTTTCCGCTGCTGCGCGAACTGATGGGCGGCTACGACAACGCGCGCATCGTGCACTTCAGCGCGATGTCGCTGCTGGCCGCGTTTCTTGCGGTGCATCTGGCGATGGTGGCGCTCGTGCCGCGCTCGCTGCTCGCGATGCTGCGCGGACGTTGAGCCGCGGCTACCCACGCTCATGCTCACGCTCATGAAAACGCAACGCGAATTCCAAACGGATACCGAATCATGAACAAGCCGATAGAGAAACCAGCGGACCCATCCACACATCGTGTTAGTCACAAGCTCGACCGCGCATCGATCCTGCTCGATGCGACGCGCGAACTGGCGATGCCGTCGCGGCGCCTGTTCGGCAAGCAGCTCTTGACGCTCGGCGGCCTGTCGATGCTGACCGGCTGCTCGCTGACCGACGACGCTTCCGTGAACCGTTTCCTGACCGCCGTGTCGCGGCTGAACGATCGCGCGCAGGCCGCGCTGTTCGATCCGAAGCAGCTCGCGCCGACCTACACCGAAGCGCAGATCACGCGGCCGTTTCCATTCAACGCGTACTACGGCATCGACGACGTGCCGCACGTCGACGGCTCAGATTATCAATTGAAGCTGAGCGGTCTCGTGACCGGCCAGCGCGTGTGGACGCTGCCCGAGCTGTACGCGCTGCCTCACGCGGAGCAGATCACGCGACATATCTGCGTCGAAGGCTGGAGCGCGATCGGCCGCTGGGGCGGTACGCCATTCCGCGATTTTCTGCGGCGCGTCGGCGCGGACACGACGGCGAAGTACGTCGGCTTCAAATGCGCGGACGACTACTTCGAAAGCATCGACATGCCGACCGCTTTGCATCCGCAAACGCTGCTGACGTTTTCCTACGACGGCGAACGGCTGCCCGCGAAATACGGCTACCCGATGAAGCTGCGCATGCCGACCAAGCTCGGCTACAAGAACCCGAAGCACATCGTCGAAATATTCGTCACCAACACGTATCCCGGCGGCTATTGGGTCGACCAGGGCTACAACTGGTTCGGAGGCTCCTGACGCATGCGGGCGCACGCGCGCTTGCGGCAGCGGCTTCGGAAGCACGCCGGCTCTCGCCGGCTTCGATTCATCCACCACCAAGGAGTCATCCCATGAAGAAGATTGCAGTTACCACGATCGCGTTGTTGATGCTGGCAAGCGGCGGCACGGCCTTCGCGCAGGCGAGCGGCGCGATGTCCAACGATGAGATGTCGAAGAATGCGATGTCCAAAGATTCGATGTCCAAAGACAGCATGTCGAAGGACGGCACGAAAAAGGACACGATGAAGCACGACTCGATGAAAAAGGGCGGCGACGCGATGAAGCACGAGGCGTCGGGCACGATGGGCAACTGAGTCGGCGCCGAGGGCGCTTAGCGATCCTTTCGATGCATGGCCGCGCATCGAAAGGATCCGACACTGACCGCAAGCCGGGGATGCGTCCCCGGCTTTTCTGTTGCGGGAAACCAAAAAGTTACGATTCTGTCGCGTGGCGTTCTCGGCGCTTACTGCATAATGCGGTGCGCGCCGCGGCTTTGCCAATCTTGCCGCCGCGCAGCGCGGCCGAGTTCCATCGTGTCGGTCTGACCGGCGCGGCCGCCACCGCCGTTTCTGGCGCTTCCGGCGCCGCCCATCGTCTTACCGTTCCACCGACATGTCCGCCAGCCTCGCCCGTCCGACCGCATCGCCGATGCGGTGCCCGCCATCCCGCCCGAAAGGTATCGACGCAGGCTCGGCGCCTCGCGGGCATCGAGCGCATCGCGCGGGTCGAGTGGCGACGGCGGACTGAAGCATGTCGCTGCAACGTTCAGCTTTTTCTCCGCGCGGCTGGCCGCTGCGTCTGCCGCAGTCGCGCAGCGGGCGGATCGCGCTCGCGCTTGCCGTCGTTTATCTGGTGTGGGGCTCGACGTACCTCGGCGTGCACGTCGCGCTCGGCTCGTTCCCGCCGCTGCTGATGTCGGGCTTGCGCAACCTGTTCGCCGGCATCGGTCTGTTCGTGTTCGCCGCGCGCCGCAAGCCAATCTGGCCGAGCTTCGCCGAAATCCGCAGCGCGGGCCTCGTCGGCACGATGCTGGTGGGTCTGTCGAGCGGCATGCTCGCCTACGGCATGCGCACGGTCGGCACCGGCACCGCGGCCGTGATGGTCGCGACCGTGCCGCTGTTCGCGACCGTGATCGCGGCCGTCGCCGGACGCAAGATCGGCCGAGGCGAATGGTTCGCGGTTGGGCTAGGGCTCGCCGGCATCGTGATTCTGAGTCACGGCGACAGCACGCCGGGCTCGACGGGCGGCAGTCTCGCGATTCTGTGCGGCGCGCTGTTCTGGGCCGGCGGCGCGCATCTGGCCGGACAGCTGAAGCTGCCGTCGGACCTGTTTCTGTCGACCTCGCTGCAGATCGGCCTCGGCGGCGCGATGTCGACGCTGGTCGCGTGGGCGTCGGGAGAGCGGATGCTCGAGCTGCATTTTCTGCCTCTCGTCGCGTTCCTGTATCTGATGTTGATTGGGACGATGGCGGCGTACGTCGCGTACGGTTATCTGATTCGCCACACGAGCCCGATCATCGCGAGCAGCTGCATGTACGTGAATCCGGTCGTCGCGGTCGCGCTGGGCGCGCTGCTGCTCGGCGAGCCGGTCACCCGCTCGACGGTAATCGCGACGATCGTGATTCTGATCAGCGTCGGCATGTCTTTCTGGTTCGATTACCGGAAGAAGCGCAGCGCCTGATAGCGGCGCGGTTCTCATCGAACCGATGCCGGCAATCGCCGGCCGCCGCGGCACGATGCCGGTCGCGACGTTGGTAAGACATGCAGGGACCGTGTAAGTGGGGGCCGCACGAACGATACACCGCGCGCCGGGCGGGACGGCACGGCGATCCGCGAGGGTGGGTCGCCGTGCCGTTTCGTCGCGTTCTGAAAACGTGTCGCGTCGAGTGCCAGCCAGCACGCAAAAAAAGCCCGCCGCAGCATTCCGCGACGGGCTTTGCAAATCCTGCTGCCATGTGCCGGCTTATTTCGCCTTATCCGCCTCGTTCGTGATGGCGTGGCCGCCCTTCGAAATATCTTCGCCGGCGCCCGCCATCGTGTTGCAGCCGGTGACAAGCATGGCGGTTCCTGCAAGCACAAGCAAAGCGATCAGTCGAGTCATGAAACTTCTCCTTGTCGAGAATGCATCGGTTGATGTCGTCCGACCGGGGCCATGCCAGTCGATCAGGTCTGGACCCGGTTTCGAACCGGCCTGATTGCATGGTAAAAAAAGGGCGGGGGCGGCGCTGTCGGCCGTGCCGCGATTTTGTTGTAGGCGTGCTCCGGTGTTTGCGTCGGCGCACTCCTACAACGGCTTGGGGGCGCTGCGGCGAGCGTCTGTCAGACGGGGCTTTGCGACGAAGTGGCCGGCGACGTCAGCGGCTGATCGACCGAAGGCGTCGCGGCGCTCGCGCTCGGCATCACGACGTCGATGTCGGTGCCGTTTTGCGCGCCACGGCGGATGTCGAAGCGCCCGCCATGCGCGGCCACGCGCTGACGCATGCCGAGCAGGCCGTGCGTATGTGTGCGCTTCAGGTCGGCCGGCATGATGCCGACGCCGTTGTCCGCGATATGCAGCGCGACCTCGCCGTCGCCGACCCGCAATGCGATTCCGACCTTCGAGGCCCGCGCGTACTTGGCGGCGTTCGTCAGC
The DNA here is from genome assembly GCF_050436225.1 of Paraburkholderia lebeckiae. Lineage (NCBI taxonomy): Bacteria > Pseudomonadati > Pseudomonadota > Betaproteobacteria > Burkholderiales > Burkholderiaceae > Paraburkholderia > Paraburkholderia lebeckiae. The sequence goes on from NZ_JBNDLU010000002.1 coordinate 904,218, forward strand.
GATTCCTGCGCGACCCGAAACAGCGCGATTTCGGTCTGCTCGTCGAGCTGGATATCGTCGGCGGGCAGGTGCAGATCGAGCGTCCAGTTGTTGCGCTGCGCGGCTTCGTCGGCGAGCGTGCGCAGCGCGGTAACGAGCCCGAAATTGGCCAACACGGTCGGCCGCATGTCCTCGATGATGCGCCGCTTCAACGCGATGCCCTGGTCGAGATTGGCGAGCGCGCGCTGCAGCTTGTCGGCGATGTCCGGCTCGCTGTCCTTCAGCTTGCGGCGCGCCCATGCGACGTCCATCCGGCATGCGGTCAGAATCGCGCCGAGCTCGTCGTGCAACTCGCGCGCGAGCTGGGTCTTTTCGTTTTCGCTGACCGCCTGCAGATGCCAGCCGAGCGCTTCGAGCTGCCGCGTGCGCTCGTTGACGAGCTGGTCGAGTTCCTCCTGCTGCGTGATCAACTGACGCTGCGCGCGCGCCTGCCGGTCGATCTGGATGCCGAGATTGCGAAACAGCAGGATGAACAGCACGATGTTCAGCGCCGACAGACCCGCCGCGCACAGCGTCGACAGCCGCTGATCGGCGCGGCTCGCGGCCAGCGCGTGCTGAGCGCGGCGCTCCTCGTTGTCGCGCAGCAGCGTGAGCGTACTGTCGATCAGTGACGCGTCCGCCGGATTGACGTCGCGCGCGGGCCCGCATGCGCCGAGATCGAGCGGATGCGGCGCGGCGTGCTGCATCGCGGCGGCGCCCGCACCGATGCGCGCGTCGATTAGCGCGAGAATCTGCGTGAAGCTCGCGAGTTCCGCGCTGTCCGCGCGGCCGCCGCGATAGAAGTGGTCCAACTGCTGCGTGGTGTCGCGGATGCGCGCGGCGCTCGCGCAGAACGCGTGGGCAGATGCGTCGTCCTTCGTCAGAAGAAACTGGTTTTGTTGCGCGGTGAGGCGCGACAGATCGCTCGCGAGTGTGCTCAGTCGCACGGTGACGTCGCGCGCTTCAAGCGCGGTTTCATACTCGGCGGTGATGCGCTGACGCGCGGTCTCCAGAATCACGAGGCCTCCCACCGTGATCACGATCGCCACGGTCATCGCGATCGCCCAGCTGCGATTGCGCATCCAGTCGGCAAGCCGCGCCGTGGCGCGCGCGCCAGGTTGTTCCGGCGGGTTCTGCAGATTCGACACTTCCGGCTCCAGAAAGAGGGCATCGACTCCAGCATGGCGCGAAGCCGCGCGTAATGTCGTCGTAATCCAATGTAAGCGGATTCTCACACGAAAAACGGCGAGCGTCGGAATGCGCGCGGCGCCGCACATCGATAGCATGGACCCGATCGTTCATGCAATGTTTCGGGAGGAAGCCATCATGTTGAAGTGGGCACTGTTCTTCGCGATCGTCGCGGTGATCGCCGGTCTTCTCGGCTTCACCGGCATCGCGGCCGGCGCGGCGGCGATCGCGAAGTTCCTGTTCTTCGTCTTTGTCGTGCTGTGCGTGGTGTTCCTCGTACTGGGCTTCGTCGTGACGAAGAAAACGATCGATTAGCGCGGCCATCGCAGTGGCGGCAAGCCGCGCCCTCACAGCAGGCGAGCGATTTGCTGGTAGTCGATTGGAAGGCCAACAAAAGGGAGAAATGCCATGCTTCACTATGCTCTCGTCTTCTTCGTGATTGCGATCATCGCAGCCGTGTTCGGCTTTACCGGCATCGCGGCCGGCGCGGCCGAAATCGCGAAGATCCTGTTCTACATCTTCCTCGTCGTGTTCGTGGTCACGTTGCTGCTCGGCGTGTTTCGAACCTAGCCGAGCGAGCCGGATGAACGCAACATGAGGTAGGCAGCGAAGTACGCAATACGTAGGAACAGGTAGTCAACGAGGCGCGTGAACGCGCGGCGTTTGAGTCCCCGATTGAGGCGCCCGAGTTCGAAACGCGCCGTCATTCCACCCTCGGCGCATCAGGCGCGATTCGTGCTGATGCGCGATTCACCCAATACCGGATAAAGGAGAAGTTCGATGACGAAGCAATCTGGCGACACGTTCGTGATGGACATCAAGAAGATCCGCGAGGACGCGCGCAAGCATATGTCGGATGGTCCGGTCACGCAGAGCTATGGCGCGAATCGCGAGACGGTGCTCAAGCTGCTCAACGACGCGCTCGCCACCGAGATCGTCTGCACGCTGCGCTACAAGCGCCATTACTTCATGGCGAAGGGCATCAATTCGGAAGCGGTCGCGAGGGAATTCGCCGAGCACGCAACCGAGGAGCAGGAGCACGCCGATCGCATCGCCGAGCGCATCGTGCAGCTTGGCGGCGAACCGGATTTCGCGCCGGACGGCATCAAGGCACGCGCGCATTCGGAATACAAGGAAGGCACCGATCTGACCGACATGATTCGCGAGAACCTGATAGCGGAGCGCATCGCGATCGACACGTACCGCGAGATCGTACGGTATCTCGGCGAGAAGGACGTGACCACGCGCCGGCTGTTCGAGGAGATTCTCGCGGTCGAAGAAGAGCATGCCGACGATATGGCGGATCTGCTCGCGGGGCGAGAGTAGCGCACCAGGCGACAGGGAAGCGTCGACGGACCGGGTCGCGGGCGAACTCGGGAATGCCGGCGGCTGCGGTGCGAACCCGCCCTCGCGTTCCGCGTCCAGCCGAGGCCCCGGATCATTTCAATGTCCGCGTCGGAGCGACTCCCTTTGCACGGAACCCAACCGATGATTCGAGTGCTGATAGCTGACGATCATGCGATCGTTCGAGGTGGTTTCAGACAGTTCGTCGCCGACGAGCCGGACATGTGCGTCGCCGCCGAGGCCGCCACCGGCGAGGAAGCGATCTGCCTCGTGCGCGAGCAGGCATTCGATGTCGTGCTGCTCGACATCGCGATGCCGGACAAGAACGGCATCGACACCTTGCGTGTGATCAGGCAGGTGCGTCCCGAGCAGGGCGTGCTGATCCTGTCGGGCTACCCCGAGAGCCAGTACGCGATCAATCTGCTGCGCGCGGGCGCGAACGGCTATCTGAACAAGGACTGCGAGCCGGAGGAAATCGTGCGCGCGATCCGCTCGGTCGCGCGCGGGCATCGCTATCTGTCGGAGGCGGTCGCCGACGCGCTTGCCGACAATCTCGACAAGCCTGCCGCGGGGCGTCCGCATGAAGCGCTGTCGGAGCGCGAATTCCAGATCTTCTGCAAGCTCGCGGCCGGCCAGTTGCCGACCGAAATTGCCGAAGAGCTGCATCTGTCGGTCAAAACGGTGAGCACGTATCGCGCGCGGGTGCTCGAGAAGATGCGTCTCGCGAACAACTCGGACCTCACGTATTACGCGATCAAGAATGGCCTGATCGAATGACGGACGATCGAGATATCCCGATGAACAGCGAACCGAACCCCGCTACCGAGTCTGCCAGCCGCGCGCCGTTGCGCGTGCTGCTGATCGAGGATTCGCCGCTGATCCGCCGCAGCCTCGTGGAGGCGATCGATGCGTCGGGCCTGCTGCGCGTGGCCGCCTATGCCGATTCCGCCGATCAGGCGATCGCGCTGCTCGGCGACGAAGCGTTCGACGCGGTGATCGTCGATTTGCAGCTGAAGCAGGGCTCGGGCGTGCCGGTGCTCGCGTATCTGCAGCGCGAGGGGCTGATCGATTCGATGTTCGCGGCGGTGCTGACCAATCACGCGTTGCCCGCGTACCGCGAGCGCTGCGAGCAGTATGGCGTGCGGCACTTTTACGACAAATCGTTCGAGTTCGATCGCGTGCTCGATGCGCTGCATGAGTATGCGTTGGGGCGGGGTGGCGGGGTGTAACGACTCGACCGGCGGGAGTGCGCATTTCGCGGATGAACCGAGCGAGATCGAGCCACGTGTCGTTCATTGCAGACGATCCTCCGGTTTCACCGGGCGGTTATATGCATTGATCGTCTCGCAGCCGATTATTGCCACGTCAGATGCGGTGACTATCCACCCCACTCTGGGAATTGCTCGACCGACGGATGCGCCGAGATGGTGCTGGCCAGCCTGATATCAATGCCCAGCCCGCGCCGGCAACCGCAAATGATTCCACGCGCCGAGCCCGGCAAACGCGATCCCCGCGATAGTCACGCCGATCCACCCGAACACCGGCCACACGATCGCGCCGACACCCGAGCCCAGCGCCCCGCCGATGAAATACGCGACCATGTACACGGTATTCACGCGGCTGCGCGCATCGGGCTTCAAGGCGTAGATGCGCGACTGATTCGAAATCTGCGCGGCCTGCACGCCGATGTCGAGAACGATCACGCCGACCACGAGGCCCGCGATGCTCTTCGCCGAAGCGCCGAAAATCACGAACGCGATCACGACCAGCACGAGCGACACGGTGATGATGGCGCGCGGTCCACGCCGATCGGCGAACTTGCCGGCGAGCGGCGCGGCCAGCGCGCCGGCCGCGCCGACGATACCGAACAGCCCCGCGGCCTGCGGCCCGAGATGAAACGGCGCGCCCGCGAGCAGCAGCGCGAGCACCGACCAGAAAATGCTGAACGCGCCGAACAACGCCGCACCGGTCAGCGATGCCTCGCGCAGCGCGCGATGCTCGCTCACCAGGTGCCACATCGACACGAGCAGCTTGCCGTACGGCAACGTCGAGGTGGGCTGACTCTTCGGCAAACGCAAAATGATGACGACCGCGAGCGCGAGCAGCGCGACGACGGATGCGCCAAACACCGCGCGCCAGCCGAAGTATTCGGCGACGATGCCCGCCGCGGTCCGCGCGAGCAGGATGCCGAGCAGCAGGCCGCTCATCACGGTGCCGACCGCATGGCCGCGTTCGGATGGCGGTGCGAGTTCGGCCGCGAACGGCACCGCCTGTTGCGCGATCGTCGCGAGCACGCCGATCGCGAGACTCGTGACGATCAGCACCGCGAGCGTCGGCGCCGACGCTGCGACGATAAGCGCGACGCACATGCCGGCGATCTGCAGCAGGATCAGCAGACGCCGGTCGAAGCGATCGCCGAGCGGCGCGAGCAGCAGCATGCCGGCGGCGTAGCCGAGTTGCGTGACGGCCGGCACCGCGCCGACCCATGACGCGCTGTCCGGAAACGACTGGCGGAAGTTGTCGAGCAACGGCTGGTTGAAATAGATGTTCGCGACCGAGATACCGGCGATCGTCGCTAGCAGCAGCAAGACGCCGCGCAACGACCGGGCGGAGGAAGCGGAAGTGGAAGCGTCGGAAGTGGACATGACAGGGGCGGATCGACGGACCGGCCCATGCGCGGTCCTCAAGCGTGCCGATCATACCGGAGCGGCGGGGTTCGTGCTGACGGCCGCGCGAGGCTCGCCCGCGCATCCGGTGTCTGGCGGTTGCGAAGTGTGTCCGGCGGTTCAGTCGATCAACGCGCCAGCGTCGTAGAACGGATACGGGCCGTCGGCCGCGTCGACATACGCATGGTGCGTGACGATGCCCGTCGCCGGATCGTAGTAATGGAGCGCATACGCGGGCGGCTCCATCACGAACGCCGACGGTCCGTCCTCGCGAAAATCGAGCGCCACCTGGTGCGCGGGCGCTGGAATCGCGCTCGCGATCGTGCCGCCGAAGCGCACGAACATCGACCGATGCACGTGCCCGCAGAGCACGCGCTCGACGTTGGGATGCTGAGCGATCAACGCCGCGAGCTTGTGCGACGCCGCCCGGTCGAGCCGGATCTCGTCCATATGCCCGATGCCGCACGCGAACGGCGGGTGATGCAGCGCGACCACGACCGGCTTGCCGCGCGCCGCATCGAGCTGCCGCTCGAGCCACGCGAGCCGCGTGTCGCACAGCATGCCGGCGCTCGAACCGGTCACCAGCGAATCGAGCGCGATCACGCGCAGCGGGCCGACGTCGAGCGCGTACTGCACGAACTCGCCGCCGCTCAGCAATTCCTCGCGCTCGGGAAACGCCGCGCGCAGCGCGTTGCGTTCGTCGTGATTGCCGACCATCAGGAAGTAGGGAATCGCGAGCGGCGCGAGCAGTGTTTTCAGGTGTGCGTACTGCTGGGGGTCACCCTGATCGACGAGGTCGCCGGTGATCAACACCGCGTCGGGGCGCGGTGTGAGCGCGTTGAGCGCGTCGACGCAGCGCGCGAGGTAGGGGGCGGTATCGACGCGGCGATACGCGAGTGCGCCGGGTTGCTTGATATGCAGGTCGCTAATTTGAGCCAGCAGCATGACAGAGGTCCTTCGGGTTGCTTCGTGTTGGGAGCCAGGATGCGGCGCTGTTTTTACCTACGATAGCGCAATCAGTGCGTCCGGCTCGATCGAGATGCCGACCGGCGTGCCGCGCGCAAGCTCGATGCGGCCCGCGACGTCGACGAAAAGCGGCTCGGGCGCGGCACCGCCAATCGTCAGACGCGTGCGTTCGCCGAGGAACGCGGTGCTTTCGATCTGGCCGCGCAGCTGCGCGAGCGCGGGGTCGGTGAGCCGGGCATCCTCGGGGCGAAAGAAGATTTCGTGCGCGCCGCGTGCGTTCGACGCATGCGCGGGCAACGGCACGGCGCCGCCGCTCGTCGCCAGCATGCCGTCGCGCGGCTCGCCCGCGACACGGTTGATCGTGCCGACGAACTGCGCGACCGTGCGATTGGCCGGACGATAGTAGATGTCGCGCGGCGAACCGATCTGCTCGATGCGTCCGGCGCTCATCACGACGATGCGATCGCCGAGCTCCATCGCTTCGGCCTGATCGTGCGTCACGTAGACGGTCGTGATGCCGAGTTCGCGCAACAGCGCGTTCATCTCGCTGCGCAATGCGTCGCGCAGACGCGCGTCGAGCGCGGTCAGCGGTTCGTCGAGCAGCAGCACGCGCGGCTGCACCGCGAGTGCGCGCGCGAGCGCCACACGTTGACGCTGGCCGCCCGACAGTTGATCGATCGGTTTGTCGGCGTGCGCGATGAGCCGCATCATGCCGAGCAGTTCGTCGACGCGTTGTCGCGCGACTGCGGCCGGCACGCGTTTGATCTTCAGACCGTAGCCGATGTTGCCGCGCACGGTCAGATTCGGAAACAGCGCGTAGCTCTGGAACACCATACCGACCGCGCGTTTTTCGATCGGCAGCGTGGTCACGTCGTCGTCGCCGAATGCGATTCGGCCGCCGGCGTCAGGTGTTTCGAGGCCCGCGATCAGGCGCAGCGTCGTCGTCTTGCCGCAGCCCGACGGTCCGAGCAGCACGAGGGTTTCGCCCGCGCCGATCGTCAGGTCGAGCGGTTCGAGCACGCGCGTGCCGCGAAACGTTTTGGCGCACTGCGTGAGCGTGATGGGAATCGAGGTCAGTTTCATGGCGTATCGATGGGCTTCGCGGAAGAGGCGGCGCCGCGCTTTTTCGATGCGCTGCGCTGGCCGGTCGCATCGACGCCGAGCCATTGCATCGCGACGAGCAGCGGCATCGTCATGATGAAGAACAGGATCGTGTACGCGCTGCCGATCTCGATGCGCATCGACGCGTAGGTGTCGGCGAGGCCCACCGGCAGCGTCTTCGTGTCGGGCGTGTGCAGCATCCACGTGAGGTTGAATTCGCCGATCGACAGCGTGAGCACCGCGAGCGCGCCCGCGACGATGCCTGGCCGCGCGTTCGGCAGCACGATGGTGACGAAGCGCGTGAAGAAGCTCGCGCCGAGGCTCGCCGCGCCTTCTTCGAGCGTACGCAGATTGCTGCTCGCGCAGACCGCCGCGACCGCGCGCACCATGAACGGCAGCGTGAACACCACATGCCCGACGACGATGAATGCCGCGCTCATCCGAAACGCCGTGAAGCCGCCGTAGATCACGAGCAGCGCGAGTGCCGATGCGAGGCCGGGCAGCGCGATCGGCAGCACCAGAAACTCCTCGACGATGCGTGCGAAGCGCGTCTTGCTGCGCGCGAGCACATAGCCCGCGGGCACGCCGGTCAGTAGCGTGACGACGAGTGTCGCCGCGGCCACTTCGAGCGATAGCCACACCGAGTCGTGATACTGGATCCACACTTCGACGAGCCAGCGCAGCGTGAGTCCGCTCGACACGCCCTTGAAGTAGTTGACCGTGAGCCCCGCGACGATCGACATGACGACCGGCACGATCAGGAACGCGCACAGCAGCAGTGTGACGAACCATTGACCCGCGGCGAGCCATGTTCGCATGGAAGGCCACGCGCGTCGCGCGCGCGGCCCCGCTGCCGGTTGCGACGGAGACGAGGGCGAAGGAGCCGTGACTGAGTTCATGGATAGGTTGTCGTCGTGTGCGCTCATGCTGGCTTCAAGCGACGCGCCGTTCATGCGCTCGCCGCCACGCCCGAACCGCTCGCGCTGCGCGCGATCGCCAGCACCGCCCACGTGACGATGCCCAGCACGATCGACAGGCCCGCGGCCGTCACCATGTTCGCGTTCAGCGTGAACTCGGTATAGATGGTCATCGGCAGCACGTCGATGTCGGTGGCGAGCGTGAACGCCGTGCCGAACGCGCCCATCGCGGTCGCGAAGCACACGGCGCCCGCCGCGATCAGTCCGGGCGACAGCGCCGGCAACACGATGTCGCGCATGATGCGCCACGGCGATGCGCCGAGCGAGCGCGCGGCCTCTTCGAGCGATGCATCGAGCTTGGTCGCCGATGCCATCACGGTGACTATCACGCGCGGAATCGAGAAGTACAGATAGCCCAGAAACAGGCCGCTCATCGAATACGCGAACACCCAGCGATCGCCTGCGAGTTTCAGCGACAGCGCGCCGATCAACCCCTGACGTCCGGCGAGCATGATGACCATGAAGCCCACGACGACGCCCGGAAACGCGAGCGGAAACGTCAGCAGCGCGAGCAGCGTGCGCTTGCCGGCGAACTCTCGACGCGCGAGCAGCAGCCCCGCGATCACCGACAGCACCAGCGTGGCCGCCGTGACCGCCGCCGACAGCACGACGGTCGCGCCAAGGCTCGACATATAGCGCGGATTCGTCAGCATCGCGCGATAGGTCGCGAACGCGTGGCCGCCGCCGGAGAGCTGCGCGAGCGCGCCCATCGGCAGCAGCCAGAACGCGATGAACACCGCGAGCGCGGGCGCGGGCAACGCGATGCGCCAGCGCAGCGGGAACGTGACGTCGTTCAATGCATCACCTGCAGATAGCGCTCGCCGAAGCTCGACTGCTTGCCGGCCATCTTCGCAAAGTCGACAGGCTTCGCGCGCGCGTATTCGCTGGCGGGCAGGAACTGCGCGGCGGTCTGGGCGCTCATCGCACTCGCGCGCACCGGCCGCAGATACGCCTGCGCCCACAGCTTCTGGCCTTCGTCGGACAGCACGAAGTCGAGCACCTTCTTGCCGTTCGTTTCGTGCGGGGCGCCCTTCACGAGGCTCATCACGTACGGCACCGAAATCGTGCCTTCCTGCGGAATCACGAACTCGACGTTCGCGTGATCCTTGTACTTCGCGCGGTACGCGTCGAAGTCGTAGTCGAGCAGGATCGGAATTTCGCCGGACAGCACACGCGCGTACGCGGTTTGCTTCGGCACGATCGGCGCGTTCGCCTTGAGCTTTCTGAACCAGTCGAGACCCGGCTCGAAGTTGTCGAGCGTGCCGCCGAGCGCCTGGTTCACCGCGACCGCGCCCGCATAGCCGACGAACGCGCTCGACGGATCGAGATAACCGATCATGCCTTTGTATTCCGGCTTCAGCAGATCGGCCCACGAGCGCGGCACCGGCTTGCCTTCGAGCGCGTCCTTGTTGACGAAGAAGCCGAGCGTGCCCGAGTGGATCGTGAACCAGTAGCCTTGCGGGTCTTTCAGGCCGGCGGGAATGTCGTCCCAGTGCGCGGGCTTGTACGGCTGGATCACGCCCTTGTCCTTGGCCTGGAACGCCGACGATACGCCGAGATACACGACGTCGGCGACCGGGCTTTTCTGCTCGGCCATCAGCTGTGCGATCGATTGTCCCGAGTTCTTGTTGTCGAACGGCACGCGAATGCCGGTCTTTTGCTGGATCGCCTTGATCTGGCTCGCCCAGTCGGCCCATTCGGGCGGGCAGTTGTAGCAGATCGCGGTTTCGTCGGCGTGCGCGGCTTGCGGCGCCAGCGCGACGAGCGCCGCGCCGGCGACGAGCAGGCTCGCCGGCAGTGCGGTCGCGGCGGCGCGCGAGAGTTTTTGCCACAGCGGTATGAGCGAGGATGCGAAGCGTGAGGTTGAGCGGGGCACTGCGGGTCTCCCTGTGTCGGATGGGTTGCGCGGGTTGGGGATAACAGCCAGGGCGCGCGTATGCGCGTGCCTTCATTGGGCTTCTTATGCGGGCGGCTTCTCGATGGCGGCCGCAGCGCTCGGGACGTGGGTCGGCGACGCTCCGTCGAGATTCGCGTGCGACCCGAGCGCCGCGATCGTCGCGCCTTCGCGCAAGCTGTGCGGCAGCGTCAACGCGCGCGAGGTTGCGCAGAACGCGCGCGCGTCGCGCGCGACGCCGATGCGTGCGAGCAAGCGCTGCCACGCCGCACAGCCGATTTCGCGATTCGGCGCGCAGATGCTCGCGAGCGCCGGCGACAGCAGTTCGCCCATTGCGAGGCCGTCGAAGCCGAGAATCGACATGTCCTGCGGAATCCTCAGACGCGCGCGACGCAGGCCGCGCATCACGACCATCGCGAGCAGATCGTTGCTGCAGAAGAGGGCGGTCGGACGGTTTGCGCCGTGCGTCAGGTGCGCGAGCACGGACGGCGCGAGTTCGTCGGCGTTGAAATCGACTTCGAGCGCGGGCGCGGCCGTGAGGCCGGCCTGCTGCATCGCCTGCGTGTAGCCGAGATGCCGCTGACGCGCGCGATCCGACGCCGCGAATGACCCGGCCAGCATCAGAATGCGGCGATGGCCGTGCGCGATGAGCCGGCGCACGCCGTCGTAGGCGGCGAGGCGATTGTCGACCGACACCGACGGGCGGCGCACCGTGTCGTTGTGCATCAGCACGTATAGCAGGCCGTCGCGGTCGAGTTCGTCGAGCAGCGGATGGGTGTCGGCATCGGCGACGGTCAGGATCAGTCCTTCGACGCGATGCTCGCGCAGCGTTTCGATTGCGTGACGTTCACGGTCCACGTCGTACTGCGTGGTCATCAGCATCAGCCGATAGCCTTGCGCTGACGCGAGATCGTCGATGCCTTGCAGGCATTCGGCGAACACCGGGTTCGCGAGCGTCGGCAGGACGACGCCGACGAGGCGCGTGCGCTCGCCGCGCAATTGCCGGCCGAGCGGGCTGGGGCGGAAGTTCAGCGCATCGATCGACTGACGTACCTTGTCGAGCGTGACGGGGTTCACGGTGTGCGGCGCGTTGATCGCGCGCGATACCGTGGCGATGGAAAAGCCCGCGTGGGCGGCGACATCCTTGATCGTCGGCGTCATCGGTTTGCGGCCCGCTGTAATCGTTTTCGTGACCGGATTATCGGCAACGTTTGTGACTTGTGGATGAATGCGGGTGTCGGGCGCTTTTTTGGGGCTGCCGCGAGGCGATGGTAGAATTCGCGACCACGCGCGATTGCCACCTCTGCCGGGGTGATGAAATTGGTAAACATAGCGGACTTAAAATCCGCCGCCTTCGGGCCTGCCGGTTCAAGTCCGGTCCCCGGCACCACAAGACCAGTATGGGTTTCGCGGACTTCGCCATCTAGAGACGTCCGCTAGCCGTGCGGGTTTTTCTGCCCTAAACCGGATTCGTCGATTCCTTCCGTTTCTGACCGATCTTCGCCACTGCATCGGCTAGGGAAACACTGATTTATTCGGCTCGGCGGTCATCGCATCGGCCACCGAGGACGTTAAGAGGCTCACGGAACGGATCCACGGCGATGAAGCGGCAGATCGGTTTTGCAGAAGCGGAAAGCAAGGGCGCGAAGCGCGTAATCAGGCGGCAGCGCTTTCTGGCGGAGATGGAGAAGGTTGTCCCTTGGCCACGTTTGCTGTCGGCCATCGCGCCGTACTACCCGAAGGGCAAGCGGGGCCGACCGCCGATAGGCCTGGAACGTATGCTGAGAATCTACTTCCTGCAACAGTGGTACGGGCTGTCGGACGAAGGGTTGGAAGACGCGCTGTATGACAGCATCGCTATGCGTGCGTTTGCCGGCGTCGATCTGGCGGTCGACGACGTGCCAGACGCGACCACGTTGTTGAAGTTCCGCCGCCTGCTGGTCGAGCATGACTTGACGCGCAAGCTGTTCGACGAGATCGGCATTTCGCTGTGCGAACGCGGCTTGCTGATGAAGGAAGGCACGTTGGTCGATGCGACGATTATCGAGGCGCCGCCGTCGACCAGGAACGCCGGGAACAGCCGCGATCCCGAGATACATCAAACGAAGAAGGGCAACGAATGGCATTTTGGCATGAAGGCGCATATCGGCGTCGATGCCGACTCGGGTCTGGTGCATAGCCTGGTGGGTACATCGGCCAACGTATCGGACGTATCGCAAGCCCATGCCTTGTTGCACGGGCATGAGCGGGAAGCGTTCGGCGATGCCGGCTACACGGGCGTTGAAAAGCGCGACGGGATGCACGGCAATCCGGTGCAGTGGCGTGTGGCTGTCAAGCGCGGAAAAATCAAGGCAATGCGTGACGGTGCGCTGAAGGATCTGCTGATCCAGGTCGAGCGAACCAAGGCGCAGATTCGCGCACGGGTCGAGCATCCGTTTCATGTCGTCAAGAATCTGTTCCGCCATCGCAAGGTCCGCTACAAAGGTCTAGCCAAGAACACGGCGCAACTGTTCAGTCTGTTCGCCTTGGCTAATCTGGTGATCGCGAAGAACCGACTGCGCTCGACACATGGGGAAAGTCCGTCATGTGTATGAAAAACGCGAGCAGTTGGCCCGTATTCGAGCAAAACTCATCCCGGTCACAACAAAAATTCGTTCGCCGTTCTGACGCTTTCAAACTGACTCGTCGACAACGGTGGCGGCGAACCCATTGATCAGCGTTTCCTGAAGGGTCATTCGACACCGGGCTAGGAATCTTAGCTATTCGACTAGCCTGAGCGCTGATGACTGTGCTTGCGTGCGCAGTGGCTTATTAAAAATCCAAGGGACGCGCGCATGGGCTATCCCCTAAGACACGAAACGACGCTATGGATGAAATACTTGAAGCGCGCTACTCCGAGATCCTGGAGCGAATAGACCCGTCCTTTCTGGATCCCGCTATAGCGAAAGATCGAGGGCTTTCGACGCCATTTCTAGTGAGCGGGCCAAAAGATCCTGATGCGCGGCGCATCATGGTTATTGGCAGGGAATTCGGTGGAAAGGGTTGGATAGTACGGCCCGAGGGTGCTGGGGCAAGTGCGTACGTAGCAAAGGCGGTCGCCAAGAATCGCAAATTCCTCGAAGAATGGCTAAAGAAGGGTCCGGACAAGGGTTCCACATTCTTCAACTTCATGCGCGATTTGGGGAACCTTCGGTACTGAAGGACTTATCTACGCCAACCTGCTGTGCATCGATTTGGGGTGCGCCGGCCTTCTTGAGTACGCTAAGCACAGCGATCGGGTCGGTCGGCGAAATCAATGTCCCAAACGCCAGGCACCACAGCAGACTGATCGGGTGTCCAAGCAATTGAGCCACGTAATAGAACCCCGCTCCAGCCGCGCCAATGGAGATGAGCACACCGACAGTAGCCAACATCAGCACTACGCGCCGCTGCTCGCGCATGCGTGACAGGTCGACGTGAAGCGCTCCTGCGAAAAGTAGCAGGCTCAAAAAGCCATGAAATACGATATCGGAGAAGTCGATCCGGGTGACGATCTTGCGGGCCTGCGTAACCATCTCAGGATAGTGGAAAGCCAGCGCCGATACGATCAGGCAGGTGATCAATCCAACAGCTGTGATGCCGAGTGTATCGGGCAGCTTGATGTAGCGGTGGTTGATAACGCCAAAAATCGCGACTAGGGTGAACAAACACTCCCGCCACCTGAAATACTGTCATAGGATAATTCCGTGCATTGCAATTAGAAGATCTGAAAAGAATTCAGCCGGACCGAACCGATAAGTACAACGATCAGGCCCGGAAGTCTATTCAGAAAACACATGGCGGTTCAAGCTGCGTGATTTTCCAGGACGGTCACGACGATTCGTGACACTAACGGATTTCAGCTCACGATCAAGACGTTGTTTCCAATGGCCGCCAGTGGTGACAGGTCTGCACATTGGTGGTCGGCCATGTGTAGCGAGCTATGAGCGTAGTCGGTTTTCGGCCGGCGCCTCCGCCCGAAGGACAACATGAACATGATTATGGCAAGAGCCGATGCGGCAATGAGTGTTATCGCCGCGATCACCCTCAGACCCTCGCGGATTGCGTGATCGCACCGGCGGCAGCATGCGCATCGATCCTGATCGCGCTGTCTTCGAACACCGTTATCTATGTCAGATGATGGTTAGCACAAGCAGCGCGCCGACGACGAATTGACAGATCATATGACCCCGCGAAGTCCGCGCGATAAAAATGCCGGCTAAAGGCGGCCACGTAATCCGCCACTTTCAGTAGAGAATCGTCCGGTCATTGAGCCCGTCATCGGCGCGCAGAGATTCATATGCATAGCTACGCATCGACAAAGTGGCGAGATTCGACAGATAGTTGCCAGCGTTCTCGCCTAACCCTCGTACAAGGAGTGTGGTGGGTTCCGTCAAAATCACAATCAAAAGCAGATCGAAACCAAAGATCGATTTGCGGTGGTGAAGATTTTCCGTAGCGAGACTACGTGCCCTCAGACCTGCAGGTGACAGACAAAGTGGCTAACGACGCAGCAGTCGGCACTTTGGCATTACCCTTCTCCTTCACAGTTTCTCGCCCCGACAGGCGGAAATGCGTGAACCTGGAAGATATGTTGCACATCTTAGCGATGCGCGCCAAACAGATTTCGCAGCACCGACAGCATGCCCACGGGAACGAGACGGAAGTGGGCATGGTTCGCGATGCTTGCATGGCTGTGCGAGTTCGAAAATTCAATCAGAGAGAAGCGCTTCATGGCTATCTCCGTGCAGAACTCAAGAACATAAATGAGATGGTATGAGAATAACATTTTGCAGTATATCGAACTAGTCAGAAACGATGCCGCTCCCAGGACTTTCGAACGCGGCAGGAAATCGTGTGACAACTTCACTGTTCGGCACAGCCATGAACGTGCCCTATCCGCACCTCGCCGCACGCCTGTTCAACACGCCGCTCTCGCGCCAACGGTTCGATGAAAATAGGCGAGCAATGGGTCGGCCACTGTCGATACGGGCAGCCCTATCTGGTCAGACAATCGCGCGCGGAAGTGCTTGTGAAAGACTGCGAACTAAAAATTCGTACCAGTCTCACTATGTTGTCGCGGCTGTCTGATTTCGCGGGGTCACCGATATCCGGACAATTGGAGCCAGTACGAAATCTCGTGTTTCGTTCATCAGGTCACCCGAATTAGCCGAATCGATCCTTTAAACGACGAGCATTGTTTCATTGTTTTCTGAGTCTGGATTGCGGTTCAGGTGTCGCACCACATACTTCAATCTAACCGGTTACGATCATGACTCGAAACGATTTTCCTGACGTACAGGCTGCCGCGCCCCTCACCAACGGGGACGGTTTCTCCGCTTTGCGGCTCCGCCCCCTGTCATTGCTGGTTTCGTCGCTGCTGGTCGTGCTCGCCTTGCCGGCGAGTGCCATTGCGGGCGCTCAAACGAAGTCTGATCTGGCGCTGGCGAGCGATGCAGCAACTGCAAGCAGATCGACTCCGGTCGAGATTAAACAGCCGTCGATCCCGGGAAGCCATGCTCCTCCGGTGACGTTCTCACAGTGGCTCGAAACGCAACCGTCCAGTAGCGAGGGAGGACCTCCGGTGGATTCCGCCACGCTGCGCCGTATCTTCCTGAGCGCCGTCGAGGAAGCGGAGAAGCGCAGTCCCGAAGTCGGGCAGGCGTATGCCGCCTACGAAGCCGCGAAATCAGACGTCGACGAAGCGAAAGGCTTGCGGTGGCCGCAAGTCGACATCGGTTCGCAGACACAGGGTGTGCAATTTGGTCCCGGTAATCGAAATGGCTCCAACAACGGGAACGTAGTGACGGCGAACGTCACGACAACGGTGTACGACTGGGGGCGCACAAAGAACACAATCGGAAGTCGTGAACAACTTTCGGATGCCGCGCTCAGTAGTTATGTAGCGGCCCGCAATCAGAATGCGTTCGAGGTGACGAGCACGCTCGTTGAACTGGGCAAGCAGCGCACGATCGTTGACGTGAGCCAGCAATTTGTTGAGCGTATGGCCACGCTCGTGACGATGCTCAGCGAAATTGTGGCTGTCGACCGTGGTCGCGGCAGCGAACTCACGCAGGCCAAGGCGCGTCTGCTGCAGGCTGAAGCTGCGCGCGATTCAGCGCAAGCGAAGGCACGTGATGCGGAACTGGCGTTGCACAAGCTGCTGGGCGAAAGCGTACCGCCGATTCCGCACGCGCGCGACTGGCCGCTCCAACCGGGCAATCTGCCGCAACTCCTGGAGCGGGTGAATGCTCATCCGAGCTTGCATCAGATTCAGTCCGAGGCAAATGCGGCCGACCTGAATGCCAAAGTGGTGAAAGCGTCGGGCCTGCCGTCGGTGAATTTGGTTGTCAATGCGAATGCCGGAATCGGAGGCACGGGCGCGGGACAACGTGCGCCATGGCAAACCATGTTGACGCTCAACTGGGCGGCATTCCGCGGCGGTTCGACGCAGGCGGCGACGGCTGCGGCAGGGTACCGGGCACAGGCTTCGTGGCAGCGCCTCGACCAGCAGCGGCGTGACCTCGAGTACGGCATTCGCACCGCCGATCAGGATGCGCACACCATGCTCAGCCGTGCGGAGCAGTATAAACGCCTCTCTGCTGAAACCGATCAGGTGCGCAAGGCCTTCTTCGAACAGTGGTACCACCTGGGCAAACGAACCCTGCTCGATGTGCTCCTTGCGGAGAACGATCACTACGGCAACAGCGTGAGCGAAGTGATGAACCGGTTCGATGGCTACGCGGCGGTACTGCGGGAGCACGCATCCGCAGGTTCGCTCGTTGACTGGCTGGAGACCGGGCGCTCCGGCGGTTAGGTGTTGCGGATCAGAGCCGCACCGGATACAGGGCTTCGCGGTGGGCTGCCTTCCTTTCTGGATGGCGGCCCTTTTTGCGTCTGGCGCACAGAGGCGAGAAACATCGGACAACTGTCTGTTTAGCCCTTACGCAATCGTGCACAGGCACCGCTGCTCGCGATTCCCGTGCCGAGAAATGTCTCGTTTCTGTCTCGTCCAAATTCGAACTCGTCATATTTCGTTTTATTGCTCACCCATCAAGAATAGAGGGAGGTAGAGCAGCAATCTTGCGACTGCCATGTCGCCATTTTCTATCTATACGCTGGCCAGGTGGACCAGCATACGCACTTAAAGAGGCACTACTATGAGTACCAGTTCAGTGAAGCTGGCCGTTGTCGACGGCAGCACCATCAAGCAGACTGTTGAATTGCGCGGGTCCGCGCAAGGCGCTCCCGTTCGTGTAAGCGCCATCAAAGGTGGCAAATTCATTCTGGCCGAGAGCAAGACCGGCCACGGCCCCGAAAACATTACCGTGCGACGCTCCGGCAAGAATCTTCTGGTCAGCCTGGAAGGGGCGGAGCTCGACCAGCCGCAACTGATCATTGAGGACTTCTACGGCAATGAAGGCGAGCTGGTCGGCCTGGGTGAAGACGGGTCGTATCACGAATATATCGCTGCGGACGGCGAGGATGATCATGAGGCCGCTTTTCTTGTGGATGGCGCGGACTCGCCTCTGGTTCTGGGTGCGGCGCAACTGAACGGTTTCGGCGCGAATCTCGTCGCTGCGCCGGGTGTCGGTCTGGTGGGCTTCGGCCTCCTGGGCCTGGGTGCGCTTGCCGCGCTGGGTGCGGGGATTGCTGCCGCGAGCGGTGGTGGTAATGGCGGCAGCGCTCCTGCTGTAGTGGATGAACAGACGCCGCCGGGTGCAGTTGACGACGATACGGATGCGGATGCTGATTCCGATGCGGATGCTGACGCCGATGCTGACGCGGATGCCGATGCGGATGCAGATGCAGATGCAGATGCAGATGCAGATGCAGATGCAGATGCAGATGCAGATGCAGATGCTGACGCGGATGCGGATGCGGATGCGGATGCGGATGCGGATGCTGACGCTGATGCTGATACGGATGCGGATGCCGATGCCGATGCCGATGCCGATGCCGATGCTGATGCCGATGCGGACGCTGACGCTGATTCTGATGCCGACGCGGATGCCGATGCCGATGCCGATGCCGATGCCGATGCCGATGCGGACGCGGATGCTGACGCGGATGCTGACGCTGATGCTGACGCTGATGCTGACGCGGATGCTGACGCGGATGCGGATGCGGATGCGGATGCGGATGCGGATGCGGACGCGGATGCGGATGCGGATGCGGATGCGGATGCTGACGCGGATGCCGATGCGGATGCCGATGCCGACGCCGATGCCGATGCCGATGCCGATGCCGATGCCGATGCGGACGCCGACGCGGATGCTGACGCGGATGCCGATGCCGACGCGGACGCCGACGCGGACGCCGATGCCGACGCGGATGCCGATGCTGACGCTGATGCGGATGCGGACGCCGACGCGGATGCTGATGCTGATGCGGATGCGGACGCGGACGCGGATGCTGACGCTGATGCTGATACGGATGCGGATGCGGATGCGGATGCGGATGCTGATGCTGATGCTGATGCTGATGCGGACGCTGACGCTGATTCTGATGCCGACGCGGACGCGGATGCGGACGCCGATGCCGATGCGGACGCGGATGCGGACGCGGATGCGGATGCGGACACGGATGCGGATGCGGATGCTGATGCTGATGCGGATGCGGACGCCGATGCTGACGCCGATGCGGATGCGGATGCGGATGCTGATGCTGACGCCGATGCGGATGCTGACGCCGATGCGGATGCTGACGCCGATGCGGATGCGGATGCGGATGCTGATGCTGATGCTGACGCGGATGCCGATGCTGACGCCGACGCCGACGCCGACGCCGACGCCGACGCGGATGCTGACGCCGATGCGGACGCTGATGCGGATGCGGATGCTGACGCTGATGCGGATGCGGATGCGGATGCGGACGCGGATGCGGATGCTGATGCCGATGCTGATGCTGATGCTGATGCTGATGCTGATGCTGATGCTGATGCTGATGCTGATGCTGATGCGGATGCCGACGCCGACGCGGATGCCGATGCGGATGCGGATGCGGATGCGGATGCGGATGCGGATGCGGATGCGGACGCGGACGCGGATGCTGATGCCGACGCGGATGCCGATGCCGATGCCGATGCCGATGCCGATGCCGATGCCGATGCCGATGCGGATGCGGATGCGGATGCGGATGCGGATGCGGATGCGGATGCGGATGCGGATGCGGATGCGGATGCCGACGCCGACGCGGATGCCGATGCGGATGCTGATGCTGATGCTGACGCCGATGCTGACGCTGATGCTGATGCTGATGCTGATGCGGATGCGGATGCGGATGCTGACGCGGATGCGGATGCGGATGCGGATGCTGACGCGGATGCTGACGCCGACGCCGACACTGATGCTGATGCTGATGCTGATGCTGATGCTGATGCGGATGCTGACGCCGATGCGGATGCGGATGCGGATGCTGACGCGGATGCTGACGCCGACGCCGACACTGATGCTGATGCTGATGCGGACGCGGACGCCGACGCGGATGCCGATGCTGACGCAGATGCGGATGCCGATGCGGACGCCGATGCGGATGCAGATGCCGATGCGGATGCCGATGCCGATGCGGATGCGGATGCGGATGCGGATGCGGATGCGGACGCGGATGCTGATGCCGACGCCGATGCGGATGCGGATGCGGATGCGGATGCGGACGCGGATGCTGATGCCGACGCGGATGCTGATGCCGACGCGGATGCTGATGCTGATGCTGACGCTGATGCGGATGCTGACGCTGATGCGGATGCAGATGCAGATGCAGATGCAGATGCAGATGCCGACGCGGATGCTGATGCAGATGCCGATGCGGATGCTGACGCTGATGCGGATGCTGACGCTGATGCGGATGCTGACGCCGACGCCGACGCCGACGCCGACGCGGATGCTGACGCGGATGCGGATGCGGATGCCGATGCTGACGCTGATGCGGACGCTGACGCCGATGCTGACGCGGATGCTGACGCGGATGCGGATGCGGACGCGGACGCGGACGCCGATGCCGATGCCGATGTTGATGCGCCGGACCAGCCAGTCATTGGCGAAGTGATTGACGACGTGGGTCTGGTTCAGGGTCCTGTGGACAATGGCGGCAGCACGGACGACACGACGCCGACGCTGGTGGGCAAGGGCGAACCGGGTGACACGATCGTAGTGATCGACAACGGCACGCCGGTTGGCGAGACGGAGGTCGACGAGGACGGCAACTGGAGCTTCACGCCGGACACGCCGCTGGACGAAGGCGAGCACGAGTTCACGGTGGTGGAGCGTGATCCCGCGGGCAACGAAAGCAGGCCGTCGGAGCCGCACGTGGTGATCGTGGACACGACGCCGCCGGACCAGCCGGTCATTGGCGAAGTGATTGACGACGTGGGTCTGGTTCAGGGACCGGTGGGCAATGGCGAGAGTACGGACGACACGACGCCGACGCTGGTGGGCAAGGGCGAACCGGGTGACACGATCGTCGTGATCGACAACGGCACGCCGGTTGGCGAGACGGAGGTCGACGAGGACGGCAACTGGAGCTTCACGCCGGACACGCCGCTGGACGAAGGCGAGCACGAGTTCACGGTGGTGGAGCGTGATCCCGCGGGCAACGAAAGCAGGCCGTCGGAGCCGCACGTGGTGATCGTGGACACGACTGCGCCGGACCAGCCGGTCATTGGCGAAGTGATTGACGACGTGGGTCTGGTTCAGGGACCGGTGGGCAATGGCGAGAGCACGGACGACACGACGCCGACGCTGGTGGGCAAGGGCGAACCGGGTGACACGATCGTCGTGATCGACAACGGCACGCCGGTTGGCGAGACGGAGGTCGACGAGGATGGCAACTGGAGCTTCACGCCTGATACGCCGCTGGACGAAGGCGAGCACGAGTTCACGGTGGTGGAGCGTGATCCCGCGGGCAACGAAAGCAGGCCGTCGGAGCCGCACGTGGTGATCGTGGACACGACTGCGCCGGACCAGCCGGTCATTGGCGAAGTGATTGACGACGTGGGTCTGGTTCAGGGTCCTGTGGACAATGGCGGCAGCACGGACGACACGACGCCGACGCTGGTGGGCAAGGGCGAACCGGGTGACACGATCGTAGTGATCGACAACGGCACGCCGGTTGGCGAGACGGAGGTCGACGAGGACGGCAACTGGAGCTTCACGCCGGACACGCCGCTGGACGAAGGCGAGCACGAGTTCACGGTGGTGGAGCGTGATCCCGCGGGCAACGAAAGCAGGCCGTCGGAGCCGCACGTGGTGATCGTGGACACGACGCCGCCGGACCAGCCGGTCATTGGCGAAGTGATTGACGACGTGGGTCTGGTTCAGGGACCGGTGGGCAATGGCGAGAGCACGGACGACACGACGCCGACGCTGGTGGGCAAGGGCGAACCGGGTGACACGATCGTCGTGATCGACAACGGCACGCCGGTTGGCGAGACGGAGGTCGACGAGGACGGCAACTGGAGCTTCACGCCGGACACGCCGCTGGACGAAGGCGAGCACGAGTTCACGGTGGTGGAGCGTGATCCCGCGGGCAACGAAAGCAGGCCGTCGGAGCCGCACGTGGTGATCGTGGACACGACGCCGCCGGACCAGCCGGTCATTGGCGAAGTGATTGACGACGTGGGTCTGGTTCAGGGTCCGGTGGACAATGGCGGCAGCACGGACGACACGACGCCGACGCTGGTGGGCAAGGGCGAACCGGGTGACACGATCGTCGTGATCGACAACGGCACGCCGGTTGGCGAGACGGAGGTCGACGAGGACGGCAACTGGAGCTTCACGCCGGACACGCCGCTGGACGAAGGCGAGCACGAGTTCACGGTGGTGGAGCGTGATCCCGCGGGCAACGAAAGCAGGCCGTCGGAGCCGCACGTGGTAGTCGTGGACACGACGCCGCCGGACCAGCCGGTCATTGGCGAAGTGATTGACGACGAAGGTCCGATCCAGGGTGCTGTGGACAATGGCGGCAGCACGGACGACACGACGCCGACGCTGGTGGGCAAGGGCGAACCGGGTGACACGATCGTCGTGATCGACAACGGCACGCCGGTTGGCGAGACGGAGGTCGACGAGGATGGCAACTGGAGCTTCACGCCTGATACGCCGCTGGACGAAGGCGAGCATGAGTTCACGGTGGTGGAACGCGATCCGGCGGGTAATGAAAGCAGGCCGTCGGACCCGTGGACCGTGATCGTGGAGCCTAGGGAGCCTGTGCTCGCGCATGTCACCTATATGGGCAAGGATAGCGGCACCGTCGACTTCCTGACCCATGACGGTTCAGCGGGGCGCCTGATCATGGGTTCGCTGACGGCGGAACTGGCGGCTGGCGAGATGGTTCAGGTCTCAACGGACGATGGCAAGACGTGGCACGACGCGTTGATCGACGATAAGGGAAACTGGTTGTTCCAGGACGATACGGCGCACGTCGCCGACTGGACGATACAGACACGCGTGGCCGATGCGTACGGCAACAGCGGCGAGGTGGTATCGCAAGATGTAGCGCTCGAGACGACGGGCCCGGGTGCGCCGATCTCGTGGGAGGTACGTGGTAATAAGCTGGTGATCGTATTGCCTGAAGGTGCGGCAGCGGGTGATAGAGTCATCTATAACAACGCGACCGTCAATTCGATTGAATCAGGTTACGAGCTGACGCCTTCCGACATCGCCTCGGGGATTGCAGTCGTGGATTGTTTTGTCTTGGAAGTGGGTTCGTGGATTAGCGCGGTTGGGCTTGTTGATGGTGCTGGCAATCTCTATTTGAACACCCATCACCATGAGGACTTTGAAACTGTGACGTGGAGTATAGGAGCGGATCAGAAACTTATCGGCTTCAACGGCTTTACTCTGGACTCAACTAAGGTGAACGGCTATTCGTCGTCTTGGGGGGGACAGAGGTCTTGTGCTCGGGCCGAAGGGGGCATTGGTGTCGGAATCCATCAACATCGAGCTCGAAGACCCCGCAAGTTCGGTGTCGCTCCGTTTGAGCAAGGTTGGTATCGGTTCGGGCAACTACATAGCGTATCTGGATGCAGCAGGACACGAGATTGGAAGAACCGCTATCACTGCAAGTACTGGCAGCGTGGACTATCACTTTGACGCGCCGTTAAACGGCGAGCCGATCGCCACGGTCAAATTGGTGTTCGGCTTCTCGCAGGACAGCGTTAGTCTTCTGGACTTCTCTTTCGATACTGTTGTCGATGGGCTACATGCCTGCTATGGACCTTTCGTCGGCGACGATGAGAGCAACGTGTTCCAGTTCGGTCAACCTGAGCTTGGACCGGCGTTTACGGAGGCGACAGGTTTGGCGAGTTTCCAGGGTGGCAGTGTCTCTTTTGATGGCGAAGGCGGTATCGATACGCTGAAGCTGTCAGGAGCAGGCTTGACCTTGGACCTGCTTAACGAGCATCACGGCAAGCTGTCGTCGATTGAAGTGTTCGACATCACTGGCACGGGCAACAACACGCTCAGGCTTTCGCTGGGCGATGTGCTCGATCTGGGCGGCAAGGACCTGTTCGTTGCCGACGGCCGCACGCAGGTGATGGTCAAGGGCAATGCGGGGGACAAGGTCGACCTGTCCGATCTGCTGCCGGACGGAGGCGACGTCGGCAACTGGATGCAGCAGTCTGGCACCACGACCGTGGGCGGCGTCGCGTATGACGTCTTCTACCACTCGGGTCTGAACGCCGAACTGCTGGTACAGCACGGTGTCGATACGACGCTGCTTAACCACTGAACTCCGGATGATCCGCGACGCATGACCTGCGTCGCGGACCCGGAATCACCAACCATTTAATCAGGCTCCCTGAGCAGCATCGCTGCTGCCCGGGGGACCGTTTTTGACGAACTGATCATGACTTTCAATCAAACCCTGATGCGTGCGCTCGCAGGCGCATTGCTCGTGACAGCCGGCATCTTGCCCGCCGTCGCACAGCACACTTTCTCCAACCAGCAGTCGCTGGCTACCCAGACAGGCGCATCCGGTGCCGGACCGATGGCCGGCGCCGGCACACAGCCGGGCAAGGTATTCGGCCAGACCTACGCGCCGGTCGGACAGGTCGGCCCGCAGCAGGCGCAGATCGTCTACTACCGTGACGCATCGGCCGGGGCGGGTCGTTCGGCCGCCGCTGACGTCTACGTTGATGGCGAACTGCAGACCGCGTTGCTGCCTAACGGCTACAGCATCTTCTGCGTGAAGCCGGGCGAACACACGCTGGGTGCGTACATCCACGATGCGCCGCTGTACACAGGCAAGACCACCGGTGGATCCCGCGCTGAACTGAAGGGCGGGATGACCTACTTCGTGAAGGTCAGGCCGGCTGGCAGCAATGACGCACCGATCATGATGCCGCGCAACGAAGCCGAAGCCCAGTTGCAAGGCATGCGCGCCCAGATGCACGTGCTTTCCCGCGCATCGGCAGTGGAGGCGTGTGACCCTGCGTCGATCCCGGTGACGTCAGCCCCGGTGGCGCAGCCTGTCGCGGCGAAAGAATACACGCTCAAGGGCGACACGCTGTTCGCCTTCGGCAAGTCTGGCAATCGCGACATGACTGTCAAAGGCCATGCGGCAATTGCACATCTGGCTGAGCAGATTCGCGGGGAAAACACCTCGCTGCAAGCCGTGACGGTGATCGGCCACGCGGACCTGATCGGCTCGGCGGCGGCGGCGCAGAAGCTTGGCGAGCAGCGTGCGATGACGGTTCGCCGGATGCTGATCGAGCAGGGTATTCCGGCGCAGAAGATCACCGCGGAAAGTGCGGGCAATTCCGATCCGGTGGTCGCCGACTGCAGCGGCACGATGCAGCAGAAGATTGCCTGCAATGAGCCCAACCGCCGGGTGGTGGTGCAACTGAGTCTGTCGGGCCCGGCCCGATAAAGGCATGGGGGGATGCTGAGCCCTGATGTTGAGCCCTGAGGCGCGATCTTCCTGAATCGGGAAGGTCGCGTACCTACCGGCCTTTACCGCATGCCCAGGCAAACGGTGAGGGCCTTCCGAGAACGGGGAGTGTCGCGATGACCAGACAAACAGAGACTCCTGCAATCAATGTGCTGCTCGCCTATGCAGAGTTGCGCGACAGGGATCAGGTATGTTTTAACGGGAAGCTCAATGAGTTCGTGTTTGCGTCCCAATCGAGCAAACGTGAGTTCATCGAGCAGTGGCAGCGAGCGCTCGCGGCCACCGGAACAACGCCGATAGACACGAATCTTCAAAAAGAAGGGCACTGTCAGGTGCAGTCAGATCTTCGGGCTGTAACGGATTAGTTGCGGTTGATTCAGGGCTAAATTCTTCCATGCACTGCGTGCGCGAGCACAGCGCTTGTTAAATGACATTTCTGGCCGGAACTCGCCATGTACTTTGCCAATCCGGGCAGGATCATTGGCAGCTTCTTCATCCGCCACCATGCCTTCCGGGTCCGCATTGACGACGTCGAGCACTATTTATCGGGTTTCGTCGCCTATCTGAACCATCTGGAATCGCAGCGGCATTCAATATTCTCCACGCTGGCGCGGGGGTGGAACGCCTCCCTGATCGGGGCGGCTACGCAGGGGACGTGGCTCACGCCGCCATCGGGGTGGACAGCAAGCGGCCTTTGCATTTACGCGCCTGCCATGCAGGCCGGGGGATCTCTGTTCCTGTCATTCGGCAAATGCAGCCGGGCCCGGCGGGCGTCATCACGAGCCGCGCACTGCGGATCAGGGCTCGCCCGCGCGGAGTAGTACAAACGACTCTCCGCTGAAACCGATCAGGTGCGCAAGGCCTTCTTCGAACAGTGGTACCACCTGGGCAAACGAACCCTGCTCGATGTGCTCCTTGCGGAGAACGATCACTACGGCAACAGCGTGAGCGAAGTGACGAACCGGTTCGATGGCTACGCGGCGGTACTGCGGGAGCACGCGTCCGCAGGTTCGCTCGTTGACTGGCTGGAGACCGGGCGCTCCGGCGGTTAGGTGTTGCGGATCAGAGCCGCACCGGATACAGGGCGTCGCGGTGGGCTGCCTTCCTTTCTGGATGGCGGCCCTTTTTGCGTCTGGCGCACAGAGGCGAGAAACATCGGACAACTGTCTGTTTAGCCCTTACGCAATCGTGCACAGGCACCGCTGCTCGCGATTCCCGTGCCGAGAAATGTCTCGTTTCTGTCTCGTCAAATTCGAACTCGTCATATTTCGTTTTATTGCTCACCCATCAAGAATAGAGGGAGGTAGAGCAGCAATCTTGCGACTGCCATGTCGCCGTTTTCTATCTATACGCTGGCCAGGTGGACCAGCATACGCACTCAAAGAGGCACTACTAACTACTATGATGAGTACCAGTTCAGTGAAGCTGGCCGTTGTCGACGGCAGCACCATCAAGCAGACTGTTGAATTGCGCGGGTCCGCGCAAGGCGCTCCCGTTCGTGTAAGCGCCATCAAAGGTGGCAAATTCATTCTGGCCGAGAGCAAGACCGGCCACGGCCCCGAAAACATTACCGTGCGACGCTCCGGCAAGAATCTTCTGGTCAGCCTGGAAGGGGCGGAGCTCGACCAGCCGCAACTGATCATTGAGGACTTCTACGGCAATGAAGGCGAGCTGGTCGGCCTGGGTGAAGACGGGTCGTATCACGAATATATCGCTGCGGACGGCGAGGATGATCATGAGGCCGCTTTTCTTGTGGATGGCGCGGACTCGCCTCTGGTTCTGGGTGCGGCGCAACTGAACGGTTTCGGCGCGAATCTCGTCGCTGCGCCGGGTGTCGGTCTGGTGGGCTTCGGCCTCCTGGGCCTGGGTGCGCTTGCCGCGCTGGGTGCGGGGATTGCTGCCGCGAGCGGTGGTGGTAATGGCGGCAGCGCTCCTGCTGTAGTGGATGAACAGACGCCGCCGGGTGCAGTTGACGACGATACGGATGCGGATGCTGATTCCGATGCGGATGCTGACGCCGATGCTGACGCGGATGCCGATGCGGATGCGGACGCTGACGCGGATGCCGATGCCGATGCTGATGCGGATGCGGATGCGGATGCGGATGCGGATGCGGATGCTGACGCCGACGCGGATGCGGACGCGGACGCTGACGCCGATGCGGATGCTGACGCCGACGCGGATGCTGACGCCGATGCGGATGCGGATGCGGATGCCGACGCGGATGCGGATGCTGACGCGGATGCCGATGCGGATGCCGATGCCGATGCCGACGCGGATGCCGATGCCGACGCAGATGCCGACGCAGATGCCGACGCGGATGCCGACGCGGATGCTGACGCCGATGCGGATGCTGACGCCGATGCGGATGCTGACGCCGATGCGGATGCTGACGCCGATGCGGATGCGGATGCGGACGCCGACGCGGATGCTGACGCCGATGCCGATGCCGATGCCGATGCCGATGCCGATGCCGATGCCGATGCGGATGCGGATGCCGACGCCGATGCGGACGCTGACGCTGACGCGGATGCTGATTCTGATGCCGACGCGGATGCCGATGCTGATGCAGATGCCGATGCTGATGCCGATGCGGATGCCGATGCCGATGCCGATGCCGATGCGGATGCCGACGCGGATGCGGATGCCGACGCGGATGCCGACGCGGATGCGGATGCCGATGCGGACGCGGATGCTGACGCGGATGCGGATGCGGATGCGGATGCCGATGCGGATGCGGATGCTGATGCTGATGCTGATGCTGATGCGGATGCTGACGCCGACGCGGATGCTGACGCGGATGCTGACGCGGATGCGGATGCGGATGCTGATGCGGATGCGGATGCGGATGCGGATGCGGACGCGGACGCGGACGCGGATGCCGATGCGGACGCGGATGCGGATGCGGATGCGGATGCGGATGCGGATGCGGATGCTGACGCTGATGCTGATACGGATGCGGATGCGGATGCCGATGCCGATGCCGATGCCGATGCCGATGCCGATGCCGATGCTGATGCCGATGCGGACGCTGACGCTGATTCTGATGCCGACGCGGATGCCGATGCCGATGCCGATGCCGATGCCGATGCCGATGCGGACGCTGACGCTGACGCGGATGCTGACGCGGATGCTGACGCTGATGCTGACGCTGATGCTGACGCCGATGCGGATGCTGACGCCGATGCGGATGCTGACGCCGATGCGGATGCTGACGCCGATGCGGATGCGGATGCGGACGCCGACGCGGATGCTGACGCGGATGCCGATGCCGACGCGGACGCCGACGCGGACGCCGATGCCGACGCGGATGCCGATGCTGACGCTGATGCGGATGCGGACGCCGACGCGGATGCTGATGCTGATGCGGATGCGGACGCGGACGCGGATGCTGACGCTGATGCTGATACGGATGCGGATGCGGATGCGGATGCGGATGCGGATGCGGATGCGGATGCGGATGCGGATGCGGATGCCGACGCCGACGCGGATGCCGATGCGGATGCTGATGCTGATGCTGACGCCGATGCTGACGCTGATGCTGATGCTGATGCTGATGCGGATGCGGATGCGGATGCTGACGCGGATGCGGATGCGGATGCGGATGCTGACGCGGATGCTGACGCCGACGCCGACACTGATGCTGATGCTGATGCTGATGCTGATGCTGATGCGGATGCTGACGCCGATGCGGATGCGGATGCGGATGCTGACGCGGATGCTGACGCCGATGCGGATGCCGATGCCGATGCGGATGCGGATGCGGATGCGGATGCGGATGCGGACGCGGACGCTGATGCCGACGCCGATGCGGATGCGGATGCGGATGCGGATGCCGACGCGGATGCCGATGCGGATGCGGATGCTGATGCCGATGCTGATGCTGATGCTGATGCTGATGCTGATGCTGATGCTGATGCTGATGCTGATGCCGACGCCGATGCTGATGCGGATGCGGATGCGGATGCCGACGCGGATGCCGATGCGGATGCGGATGCGGATGCGGATGCGGATGCGGATGCGGATGCGGATGCGGATGCGGATGCGGACGCGGACGCGGATGCTGATGCCGACGCGGATGCCGATGCCGATGCCGATGCCGATGCCGATGCCGATGCCGATGCCGATGCCGATGCCGATGCCGATGCCGATGCCGATGCGGATGCGGATGCGGATGCGGATGCGGATGCGGATGCGGATGCGGATGCGGATGCGGATGCGGATGCGGATGCGGATGCCGACGCCGACGCGGATGCCGATGCGGATGCTGATGCGGATGCTGATGCTGATGCTGATGCGGATGCGGATGCGGATGCGGATGCGGACGCTGATGCGGATGCGGACGCGGACGCGGATGCGGACGCGGATGCGGACGCGGATGCGGATGCGGATGCGGATGCTGATGCTGACGCCGATGCGGACGCTGATGCTGATGCTGATGCTGATGCTGATGCTGATGCTGATGCTGATGCTGATGCTGATGCTGACGCCGATGCTGACGCTGATGCGGATGCGGATGCGGATGCGGATGCCGATGCCGATGCCGATGCGGATGCCGATGCCGATGCGGATGCCGATGCGGATGCGGATGCGGACGCTGACGCGGATGGTGATGCGGATGCTGATGCGGACGCCGACGCGGATGCCGATGCCGATGCCGATGCCGATGCCGATGCGGATGCGGATGCGGATGCGGATGCGGATGCGGATGCGGATGCGGATGCGGATGCGGATGCGGATGCGGATGCCGATGCTGATGCTGATGCTGATGCTGATCAGGATGCGCCGGGCAAGCCGTCGGTTGACGAGGTCATTGACGACAAGGGTGCGATCCAGGGTCCGGTGGGCAATGGCGAGAGCACGGACGACACGACGCCGACGCTGGTGGGCAAGGGTGAGCCGGGCGACACGATCATCGTGATCGACAACGGCACGCCGATTGGCGAGACGCAGGTCGACGAGGACGGCAACTGGAGCTTCACGCCTGAGACGCCGCTGGACGAAGGCGAGCATGAGTTCACGCTGGTGGAACGCGATCCGGCGGGCAACGAAAGCGAGCCGTCGGATCCGTGGACGGTGATCGTGGACACGACGCCGCCGGGCAAGCCGTCGGTTGACGAGGTCATTGACGACGAGGGTGCGATCCAGGGTCCGGTGGGCAATGGCGAGAGCACGGACGACACGACGCCGACGCTGGTGGGCAAGGGTGAGCCGGGCGACACGATCATCGTGATCGACAACGGCACGCCGATTGGCGAGACGCAGGTCGACGAGGACGGCAACTGGAGCTTCACGCCTGAGACGCCGCTGGACGAAGGCGAGCATGAGTTCACGCTGGTGGAACGCGATCCGGCGGGCAACGAAAGCGAGCCGTCGGATCCGTGGACGGTGATCGTGGACACGACGCCGCCGGGCAAGCCGTCGGTTGACGAGGTCATTGACGACAAGGGTGCGATCCAGGGTCCGGTGGGCAATGGCGAGAGCACGGACGACACGACGCCGACGCTGGTGGGCAAGGGTGAGCCGGGCGACACGATCATCGTGATCGACAACGGCACGCCGATTGGCGAGACGCAGGTCGACGAGGACGGCAACTGGAGCTTCACGCCGGACACGCCGCTGGATGAAGGCGAGCATGAGTTCACGGTGGTGGAGCGCGATCCTGCGGGCAACGAAAGCGAGCCGTCGGATCCGTGGACGGTGATCGTGGACACGACGCCGCCGGGCAAGCCGTCGGTTGACGAGGTCATTGACGACAAGGGTGCGATCCAGGGTCCGGTGGGCAATGGCGAGAGCACGGACGACACGACGCCGACGCTGGCGGGCAAGGGTGAGCCGGGCGACACGATCATCGTGATCGACAACGGCACGCCGATTGGCGAGACGCAGGTCGACGAGGACGGCAACTGGAGCTTCACGCCGGACACGCCGCTGGATGAAGGCGAGCATGAGTTCACGCTGGTGGAGCGCGATCCTGCGGGCAACGAAAGCGAGCCGTCGGATCCGTGGACGGTGATCGTGGACACGACGCCGCCGGGCAAGCCGTCGGTTGACGAGGTCATTGACGACAAGGGTGCGATCCAGGGTCCGGTGGGCAATGGCGAGAGCACGGACGACACGACGCCGACGCTGGTGGGCAAGGGTGAGCCGGGCGACACGATCATCGTGATCGACAACGGCACGCCGATTGGCGAGACGCAGGTCGACGAGGACGGCAACTGGAGCTTCACGCCGGACACGCCGCTGGATGAAGGCGAGCATGAGTTCACGGTGGTGGAGCGCGATCCTGCGGGCAACGAAAGCGAGCCGTCGGATCCGTGGACGGTGATCGTGGACACGACGCCGCCGGGCAAGCCGTCGGTTGACGAGGTCATTGACGACAAGGGTGCGATCCAGGGTCCGGTGGGCAATGGCGAGAGCACGGACGACACGACGCCGACGCTGGTGGGCAAGGGTGAGCCGGGTGACACGATCATCGTGATCGACAACGGCACGCCGATTGGCGAGACGCAGGTCGACGAGGAGGGCAACTGGAGCTTCACGCCGGACACGCCGCTGGACGAAGGCGAGCATGAGTTCACGCTGGTGGAACGCGATCCGGCGGGCAACGAAAGCGAGCCGTCGGATCCGTGGACGGTGATCGTGGACACGACGCCGCCGGGCAAGCCGTCGGTTGACGAGGTCATTGACGACAAGGGTGCGATCCAGGGTCCGGTGGGCAATGGCGAGAGCACGGACGACACGACGCCGACGCTGGTGGGCAAGGGTGAGCCGGGCGACACGATCATCGTGATCGACAACGGCACGCCGATTGGCGAGACGCAGGTCGACGAGGAGGGCAACTGGAGCTTCACGCCGGACACGCCGCTGGACGAAGGCGAGCATGAGTTCACGCTGGTGGAGCGCGATCCGGCGGGCAACGAAAGCGAGCCGTCGGATCCGTGGACGGTGATCGTGGACACGACGCCGCCGGGCAAGCCGTCGGTTGACGAGGTCATTGACGACAAGGGTGCGATCCAGGGTCCGGTGGGCAATGGCGAGAGCACGGACGACACGACGCCGACGCTGGTGGGCAAGGGTGAGCCGGGTGACACGATCATCGTGATCGACAACGGCACGCCGATTGGCGAGACGCAGGTCGACGAGGAGGGCAACTGGAGCTTCACGCCTGAGACGCCGCTGGACGAAGGCGAGCATGAGTTCACGGTGGTGGAACGCGATCCGGCGGGCAACGAAAGCGAGCCGTCGGATCCGTGGACGGTGATCGTGGACACGACGCCGCCGGGCAAGCCGTCGGTTGACGAGGTCATTGACGACAAGGGTGCGATCCAGGGTCCGGTGGGCAATGGCGAGAGCACGGACGACACGACGCCGACGCTGGTGGGCAAGGGTGAGCCGGGCGACACGATCATCGTGATCGACAACGGCACGCCGATTGGCAAGACGCAGGTCGACGAGGAGGGCAACTGGAGCTTCACGCCGGACACGCCGCTGGACGAAGGCGAGCATGAGTTCACGGTGGTGGAACGTGATCCGGCGGGCAACGAAAGCGAGCCGTCGGATCCGTGGACGGTGATCGTGGACACGACGCCGCCGGGCAAGCCGTCGATTGTCGAAGTCATTGATCACGTAGGTGCCATCCAGGGGCCGATCAATAACGGCGATACGACCGACGATGCCAGGCCGACGCTGGTGGGCAAGGGTGAGCCGGGCAAGATAGTGATTATCACCATCGACGGTAACGTGGCAGGAGCCGTGTTCGTGGACAACAACGGTGACTGGACGTATACGCCGCACGTGCTAGCCGATGGCTCGCATGAATTCAGGGCGCATTACCCTGATAGCGTGGAGGGCACGGATAATTTGTCGGATCCGTGGACCGTGATCGTGGAAACGGCCGCGCCGGACGCACCGTCGGTTGACAAAGTCATTGACGACGTGGGTCCGATCCAGGGCCCGGTGGCCAAGGGTGGGGTAACCGACGACGCGCGGCCAACCATTGAGGGTACGGCCGAAGCGGGCTCGACCGTCTCGGTGTACGAGAACGGCAAGCTGTTGGGTACGGTGGTGGCGAACGGCAGCGGTCAGTGGAGCTTTACGCCTTCCACAGATCTGGCCGACGGATCGCACAACATCACGGCGACCGTGACGGACACGGTGACCGGTAAGGTCAGTCCGGAGACGGCGGCCTGGCCGGTCACGGTGAATACCAGCGCGTCAGCACCGGTCATCACCACGGTGACTGACGACGTGGGTGCGATCCAGGGTCCGGTGGCCAAGAGTGGGGTAACCGACGACGCGCGGCCAACCATTCAGGGTACGGCCGAAGCGGGCTCGACCGTCTCGGTGTACGAGAACGGCAAGCTGTTGGGTACGGTGGTGGCGAACGGCAGCGGTCAGTGGAGCTTTACGCCGTCAACCAACCTGGCTGACGGATCGCACAACTTCACGGCGACCGCGACGAATCCGGCGACCGGTAAGGTCAGTGCGGAGTCGACGGCGTGGCCGGTCACGGTGAATACCGGCGCGTCAGCACCGGTCATCACCACGGTGACTGACGACGTGGGTCCGATCCAGGGCCCGGTGGCCAAGGGTGGGGTAACCGACGACGCGCGGCCAACCATTCAGGGTACGGCCGAAGCGGGCTCGACCGTCTCGGTGTACGAGAACGGCAAGCTGTTGGGTACGGTGGTGGCGAACGGCAGCGGTCAGTGGAGCTTTACGCCGTCAACCGACCTGGCTGACGGATCGCACAACTTCACGGCGACCGCGACGAACGCGGCGACCGGTAAGGTCAGTGCGGAGTCGACGGCCTGGCCGGTCACGGTGAATACCAGCGCGCCAGCACCGGTCATCACTACGGTGACTGACGACGTGGGTGCGATCCAGGGTCCGGTGGCCAAGAGTGGGGTAACCGACGATGCGCGGCCAACCATTCAGGGTACGGCCGAAGCGGGCTCGACCGTCTCGGTGTACGAGAACGGCAAGCTGTTGGGTACGGTGGTGGCGAACGGCAGCGGTCAGTGGAGCTTTACGCCGTCAACCGACCTGGCTGACGGGTCGCACAACTTCACGGCGACCGCGACGAACGCGGCGACCGGTAAGGTCAGTGCGGAGTCGACGGCCTGGCCGGTCACGGTGGATACCGGCGCGTCAGCACCGGTCATCACTACGGTGACTGACGACGTGGGTGCGATCCAGGGTGCGGTGGCCAAGGGCGGGGTCACCGACGACGCTCGGCCAACCATTCAGGGTACGGCCGAAGCGGGCTCGACCGTCTCGGTGTACGAGAACGGCAGGCTGTTGGGTACGACGGTGGCGAACGGCAGCGGTCAGTGGAGCTTTACGCCGTCAACCAACCTGGCTGACGGATCGCACAGCTTCACGGCGACCGCGACGAATCCGGCGACCGGCAAGGTCAGTGCGGAGGCGGGTTCGTGGAACGTGACCGTAGACACGGTGGCGCCGGGTGCTCAGCCGTCCATCTCGTATATGGGCAAGGACGCTGGCCTCTTGTCGACCGACTTCTTGACCAATGATGGTTCGGCCGGGCGCTACGTAGTTGGCCGTCTGACGGCATCACTCGCGGCTAACGAGAAGGTTCAGGTGTCGTTGGACGGCGGAAAGACCTGGCAGGATGCGCTGGTCAACGGGAACCGCTGGGTGTTCCAGGACAATACGACACATAACGCCTCCTGGACGATCCAAACGCGCGTGATCGATGCGGCCGGTAATATTGGCAAAATCGTATCGCAAGATGTAACGCTTGATCAGATTGCCCCAGCCATACCGGATGGGGTCAGCTATGAGGCCGGGGTCATCAGCTACAAACTGCCTGCGGGAACCAAGGTGGGGGATTCCGTCAGCATTCTCATGGGCGACCATGTCATATTTCAATACGTGAGCGCTGAGAGGCTCGCTGAGGGTAGAGGAGGTTGGCCGCTAGATCAGGTCGATCAGCTCGCAATTCAATCAGGCGCTGTATGGGGAGTTCGGATGGTTGATGAGGCTGGAAATTGCTCCGCTTATGTCGGGAAAGGTCCCATCGATACGACAGAGATGCATATCTTCCACATAGGCCCGGAGGCGGGCTTTTACGTCGGCACGGGCGGAGCCGACACATTCATCCTGGATGACGTGAGGAGTTTCGACAGCCATCCGGGGGGTAGTGACATTCTCCAAGGCAACGGCGGCATCGACACGTTGAAGCTGACAGGTGCAGGCCAGACCTTGGACTTGAGCAACGTTCACGTGAGGATGTCATCGGTCGAAGTGGTGGACATCACCGGCAGCGGCAACAACACGCTGAAGCTGTCGCTGGGCGATGTGCTTGACCAGGGCGGCCAGAACCTGTTCATCGCCGATGGTCGCACGCAGATGATGGTCAAGGGCAATGCGGGCGACAAGGTCAACCTGTCCGACCTGCTGCGGGACGACTGGGACGTCGGCAACTGGATGCAGCAGTCTGGCACCACGACCGTGGACGGCGTCGCGTATGACGTCTTCTACCACTCGGGTCTGAGCGCCGAACTGCTGGTACAGCACGGTGTCGATACGACGCTGCTTAACCACTGAACTCCGGATGGTCCGCGACGCATGACCTGCGTCGCGGACCCTGGACTTGACCAATCATTTGACCAGGTCCCCTGAACCGCTTCAGGCGGTGCGGGGAACCGTTTTTGGTGAACTAACATGACTTTCAATAAAACCCTGAAGCATGCGCTCGCAGGCGCATTGCTCGTGACAGCCGGCATCTTGCCCGCCGTCGCACAGCACACTTTCTCCAACCAGCAGTCGCTGGCTACCCGGGCAGGCGCATCCGGTGCCGGACCGATGGCCGGCGCCGGCACACAGCCGGGCAAGGTATTCGGCCAGACCTACGCGCCGGTTGGCCAGGTCGGCCCGCAGCAGGCGCAGATCGTCTACTACCGTGACGCATCGGCCGGGGCGGGTCGTTCGGCCGCCGCTGACGTCTACGTTGATGGCGAGCTGCAGACCGCGTTGCTGCCTAACGGCTACAGCATCTTCTGCGTGAAGCCGGGCGAGCACACGCTGGGTGCGTACATCCACGATGCGCCGCTGTACACAGGCAAGACCACCGGTGGATCCCGCGCTGAACTGAAGGGCGGGATGACCTACTTCGTGAAGGTCAGGCCGGCTGGCAGCAATGACGCACCGATCATGGTGCCGCGCAACGAAGCCGAAGCCCAGTTGCAAGGCATGCGCGCCCAGATGCACGTGCTTTCCCGCGCATCGGCAGTGGAGGCGTGTGGCCCTGCGTCGATCCCGGTGACGTCAGCCCCGGTGGCGCAGCCTGTCGCGGCGAAAGAATACACGCTCAAGGGCGACACGCTGTTCGCCTTCGGCAAGTCTGGCAATCGCGACATGACTGTCAAAGGCCATGCGGCAATTGCACATCTGGCTGAGCAGATTCGCGGGGAAAACACCTCGCTGCAAGCCGTGACGGTGATCGGCCACGCGGACCTGATCGGCTCGGCGGCGGCGGCGCAGAAGCTTGGCGAGCAGCGTGCGATGACGGTTCGCCGGATGCTGATCGAGCAGGGTATTCCGGCGCAGAAGATCACCGCGGAAAGTGCGGGCAATTCCGATCCGGTGGTCGCCGACTGCAGCGGCACGATGCAGCAGAAGATTGCCTGCAATGAGCCCAACCGCCGGGTGGTGGTGCAACTGAGTCTGTCGGGCCCGGCCCGATAAAGGGCATGGGGGGATGCTGAGCCCTGATGTTGAGCCCTGAGGCGCGATCTTCCTGAATCGGGAAGGTCGCGTACCTACCGGCCTTTACCGCATGCCCAGGCAAACGGTGAGGGCCTTCCGAGAACGGGGAGTGTCGCGATGACCAGACAAACAGAGACTCCTGCAATCAATGTGCTGCTCGCCTATGCAGAGTTGCGCGACAGGGATCAGGTATTTTTTAACGGGAAGCTCAATGAGTTCGTGTTTGCGTCCCGATCGAGCAAACGTGAGTTCATCGAGCAGTGGCAGCGAGCGCTCACGGCTACCGGAACAACGCCGATAGACACGAATCTTCAAAATGAAGGGCACTGTCAGGCGTAGTCAGATCTCCAGGCTGCAACGGATTAGTTGCAGTTGCTGAAATGCAGATCCTGGCGGCTGGAGAATTTGCCGGAGTGCAGAGCATGAGTCTTTCGATCCACGCGGATCGTGCCCCTGCAAAAATCTCGAACAACAAATGTATATACTGAAGAGCGAAATCGTGTTCGGTAAGATTTTAATGTCTGCGGCCAGACGAGACATCGTCGCCAGGTATCTGGCCGCAGGCGTGCTGGCTGCCTCTACCCGAGGGTAAAACCACATGACATCTACCCCGTCTGAGCACGCGCGTCCCCACCCCACAGGCTTCGCCGCATTATTCGCGCGATTGCGCTCCGTCGTTGAACCGCAGGTCAATCCCCTTGCGGCGTCCTGGCCGCCCTTTGTCCTGTTCTTTTCATGGAGCGACGGGCAGCGGCGGGCCGACGTCGTGACCACAACGGCGGCGACATTTGCCGAGGCCTGGGACGCAGGCATGGAGCAGGTGACGCAGGCTGCCGGCGCGGCCGGACTGGTCGTCCAGTGGCTTCGGG
Source organism: Paraburkholderia lebeckiae (assembly GCF_050436225.1). NCBI lineage: Bacteria > Pseudomonadati > Pseudomonadota > Betaproteobacteria > Burkholderiales > Burkholderiaceae > Paraburkholderia > Paraburkholderia lebeckiae. The sequence goes on from NZ_JBNDLU010000002.1 coordinate 941,884, forward strand.
TGGACTGGGTTACCAGCGTTGAAGGCATGACCTGGGAGGCACTGCGGGGCCGCCTCGAACAGACCCGGCGCAGTTATTTTCGTTGCGGCCTGTCGCTGGACAGTAATTTCAGGCATGCCTTTCTGGAGACCGAACTGAATGGCAATGCCATGCTGTATGGCGGCCCGGCACAGACGCATGCGGTTGTGAACACAAAGAACTTCGAACGGTATGCCGCCATTCGGCACCAGCTTGCCAGCGTGAATTTCGAGGATCAGCAAAACGTTAATGTGTTCTCGACCCGCGGGGCGTTCGCAAGCCTGCAAGCGCCGGAGGTACACCTTCTGCACGGGACTGGTCTGAACGCGGGCCGCCGCATCATCGAACATCTCCGGCCGGCAGACGTCAGGGCGCTCGTCGCATCCGGCAGCCGTTATCTGGCCGGCCAGGTACAGCCTGGCGGGCGCTTCCACTATGGCTGGCATCCCTGTTTCGATCGCGAAATCGGCACTTACAACACCCTGCGTCATGCAAGTTCGATCTATGCGATGCTCGAAGCCTGGGAAGTGACCCAGGACAACGACCTCAAGACAGCAATCGACGCAGCGCTGCATTATCTCGTCAATGAACTCATCATGCCGGCGGAATTGCCGTCCGGTGCCCGCGCGGCGTTTCTGGTTGACCGGCAGGGCGAAGTCAAACTGGGTGGCAACGGCGTGTGCCTTCTGGCGCTGGTCAAATACAGCCAGCTGACCGGCTCAGACGAATATCTGACTCTGCTAGAACAGCTCGCAACAGGCATCCTCTTCATGCAGGATGCGGACACCGGCAAATTCAGCCATGTGCTGAACTATCCGGATCTGTCGGTTAAGCAGGCATTCCGGATCATCTATTACGATGGCGAAGCGGCCTTCGGCCTGATGCGCCTCTATGGTCTGACTGGCGATGCGAGGTGGCTCGCAGCAGTAGAAAAGGCGTTCGGCCATTTCATCGAGGCAAAACACTGGAAGGCGCATGACCACTGGCTCAGTTATTGTGTGAACGAACTGACCCGTCACAGGCCACTGGAAGCGTATTACAAATTTGGAATCCAGAACTTCGCCACCTATCTTGATTTCGTGGCTGAAAGGGTGACGACGTTTCCAACCCTGCTTGAATTGATGACGGCTGCCGAGCAGATGATTAGCCGCATGCAGCAGCAGCCCGGCCTGGAGCACCTGCTTGCCGAGGTCGATCTGGATAAGTTCTTTCATGCACTGCATGCGCGGGCGCAGCGCCTGTTAGATGGCCATTTCTGGCCGGAACTTGCCATGTACTTTGCCAATCCGGGCAGGATCACCGGCAGCTTCTTCATTCGCCACCATGCCTTCCGGGTCCGCATTGACGATGTCGAACACTATCTATCGGGTTTTGTCGCCTATCTGAACTATCTGGAGTCGCAGCGGCATTCAGTATCCTCAACGCTGGCGCGGGAATGGAACGCCTCCCTGATCGAGGCGGCCACGCAGGGGACGTGGCTCAAGCAGCCGCCATTGGGGTGGACGGCGAGCGGCCTTTGCATTTACGCGCCTGCCATGCAGCCTGGAAACGTCGTGGTTGCCCGAACCGGCGAGGTAAGCCGGGGGATCCCTGTTCCTGTCATTCGACGGATGCAGCCGCGCCCGGCGGGTGTTATCTCGAGCCATTCTGATGTGCAGGCTCAACTTGCCGATTTGCCGGTCCTGCATGTCGCAGATACGGCCGCGGCAATTCTTGCGATGGGAGCCTATGCACGCAGCCAGATGAGCGGCACTGTCCTGGCGGTGACCGGAAGCGCTGGCAAGACCACACTCGTGGCCATGCTGGCTGACGCCCTCAATGCTTACGGTCCGACAGCGGCGAGCGCGTTCAACGCAAACCTTCCCCAAGGTGTGAGCTGGAATCTTGCGTCAATCAAGTGGGACACCCCTCATGTCGTCCTGGAAGTTGCCGTGGGCAAAATGAGACAGAGCGCGGCCATTGCCCGCCCGGACGTCGGCATTTTCACTAACATCCAGCCCGCTCACCTCGGGAAAAACAGCACAATCACTGATATTGCCCGGACCAAAAGCATGCTTTTTCTTGGCATGTCTGCGGGAAGTGTCGTGGTGCTCAATCGTGACATGCTGGAATGGGATACCGTCTACCAGGCGGCCATCGAACGGGATCTGAAAATCTTTACTTACGGCACGACTGCCGAGAGCGAGTTTCAACTCGTGGATCATGACGCGTCGGGGCAGCGGGTCGATGCGCGTATTAGAGGCCGCGATATCACCTATCCGATCGGGGCGGCAGGCTTGCACATGGCGTTGAACAGCCTGGCAGTACTTGCCGCTGTCTCGGCGCTCAACTATCCGTTCGAACCTGCGCTCGAACGGATCGCACGCTTTGCTGCCCTGTCCGGCCGCGGCGAGGAGTTTGAGCTGACGCTCGACGGACGGCACGTGACCATTGTGGACCATGCCTACAATGCCAATCCCGGCTCGATGCAGGCCGCTCTGGAACATTTGCGGGACATGAAGAATGCAGCCAGACGAGTCGCTGTGCTGGGCGAGATGGCGGAGCTCGGTCCCCAGGCGTCGCTGCTTCATACCGACCTGGCTGCAGTGGTCGAGCGTTGCGGGATCGATCGCGTCTATGTCATGGGCAAACTCTATACCGACTTCTGGGAACGGTTGCCGGCTGCACGCCGTGGGCGCTACACGAATTCGCTTGACGAATTGAAGCTTGCACTTCAAGAAGAGCTTGTCGACAAGGACGTAGTGCTGCTCAAGGGCTCGAACAGTACGCGTCTCCATGAGGTCGTAGCGTGGCTGCGAGCTGGCGCGCAAAAGTAGCATTGACCTCTGGCCCTGCGAGCAATGGGTCTTCAGGCGTGCCTGAACGACCCGAAAGCTTGCAACGCTCACCCCCGATGGTGGTAAGCCGCGCGGGGTAGTCTGCGCGCAGCACGGGACCCGAATGCCAAATCAGCCGTACTACCCAAGGTGCTCGCCTGCGTCTGGTGCAGGCGAGCTCGTTGTCCGCGCGCATGGCCATCGTTGATCATTTCTGTCTTTTCTGCATAACCTCACGGAACCTTATTTATGAAATGGTTTGGCCGACATTGTCGGCGTTTATCGCACCTTCTGCGCTGGAGACTCCGGCGCTTCCTGTTCGTTGTCTTTGGCGTTTTGGGCGTTACCGAACCCGGTCTGGCGGACCGACCCACACTGGGGCCGTTTGAGACTCCACGGCCTGGGGAGCTTAATATCCCTGTGGGACGCGAGCCATTCGATGCCGCACAAGCCCTGAACGGTTCATTCAGTTCACCGGAACACTGCGCGCGAGTGCCCGATAGCCTGTGGGTCGAAGTCAACGGCAAGGGAGATTGCATTCGATACTACGCGCATGGATTGTCCGGCAGCGAAAGCCCCACTGTGCTGGTTTATTTCAGCGGGGATGTCATGCTGAGAACGACGAAGGGAGTCAGGTACGTTACACAATCCTACCTGTCTGTTTCGCCCATGGAGATTGGGAAAGATATGGCTAAATGGTCCGCTGATTCCGGCCGTCCCACGCTCTATCTTGCCCGGCCGGGTATCTATGGCTCCTCTGGCGACCATAACATGCGCCGCACGCATCGCGAGATCGAACTGATGGATCGCGCACTGGACATGCTCAAGGAGCGTTACAACATTGCATCATTCATTCTGACCGGACATTCCGCAGGAGGCCAGATCGCCGCTGCGCTCCTGAACAGACGCGGAGACGTCGCGGCATCGGTGGTTTCTTCTGCCCTTGTTTCCGCCAAACAGGTCGCGGCGTACTGGGAATACAAGCGGGAAATCCCCGGTCGACTGCTTTACGATGCCCGGAGCTATTACGATCCTGTGGACGAAATCGGGCGCATTCGCCAGAATCCACGACCGGAAATCTATGTGATTTCTGATCCGGAGGATCGTGTGGTTCCCTTTTACAGCCAGCTGTATTATGTCCGCCGTCTGCGTGCCGCCGGCCTCAAGCCGCATCACATCTACGCCAATGCTCCCGGGCCGCAACATCACCTGCTCGCCGGACACGCGAAACGCGCTGCAACGCTTTTGGCTCAAGGGAAATCAGCGAAGGAAATCCACATGGCGCTTGCAGAACTTGACCTGTCGCAGGTTAAGTAAGCCACGAAAAGGTGCGACCTCCGGGGAGCACTGACTGGCGTTGTCATGGTGAGGAGCATTGGTCAGCAAATCGGGCCGGGCGTGGGGGGCTGACGTTGATGCCGTCAAGCGACCCATGCAGCCGATTCGTAGTGGTCCGAAAGCTCGTTGTGTCGTTGTCGCCGTCAGCCTGCGGCAGCCGATCGGACAGACCGCGCGCTTTCGTTTGGGTAGTTGTTTCCGTCGTTACGTTAGCCCGGAACAGCATCCACTGTCGATGGACACCTGACGGTATTTTTCCTAAACTTGTTCACGGCTGGTTGCTTGTTATTCGCTGCGTCCTTGGCTTCGACAGTGAGATTTGTGGTTGAAAGTTGCCGCCTCAATTTCCGTTCCGATTTGGCTGTATGACGCTTCGAAACCGGGCTCGTGCCGAAGTTGCTTGCGATGGGATGATCGCGAAACGGTGGTCGTGGGTTTGAGCAGGGGGCTATGTTTTTTGTCGCGCGTTAGGGGCACCCCCAGATACCGGCCTCGCTGGTCAAAGTCTCGATTAGCGGACGAGAAGATAAAGGTGCCTTGCGCATAAATAGGGAGCTCGATGGACAGTATCGATCCGAAGCGATTCGGCAAGGTGGCAGTGTTGTTTGGTGGAGTGTCCGCCGAGCGTGACGTGTCGCTCAATTCTGGTTGTCTCGTGTTGCAGAGACTGCGCGATGCAGGCGTCGACGCACACCCCTTCGATCCATCCACGCGGCCGTTGTCAGCGTTAAAGGACGAGGGCTTTGTGCGCGCGTTCAACGTCCTGCACGGCGGCTACGGCGAAAATGGACAGATTCAGGGCGCGCTCGATTTTTATGGGATCCGATATACGGGCAGCGGCGTGCTTGGTTCGGCGCTCGGGCTGGACAAGTTCCGCGCGAAACTTGTGTGGCAGCAACTGGGTGTTCCGACGCCGCCGTTCGAGGCCGTGATGCGCGGCGACGATTACGATGCGCGTGCGCAGGAGATCGTCGCGCAACTCGGGTTGCCGCTATTTGTGAAGGCGGCGAGCGAAGGCTCAAGCGTCGCCGTGATCAAGGTAAAAGCGGCCGAGGCGCTACCCTCAGCGATCGCGGAAGCAGCAAAGTTCGACGCTATCGTGCTGGTCGAGAAGAGTATCGAAGGCGGCGGTGAATACACTGCGTGCATTGCGGGCGACCTCGATCTGCCGGTCATCCAAATTGTGCCAGCGGGCGAGTTCTACGACTATGACGCGAAGTACGTTCACGATTCGACGCAGTACCTGATTCCATGCGGACTGGCATCCCAGGAAGAGATGCGCCTGAAGCAACTCGCGCGCCGCGCGTTTGACGTGCTCGGTTGCTGGGACTGGGGGCGTGTCGACTTCATGATGGATGGCGAGGGCAAGCCGTACTTCCTCGAAGTGAACACATCACCAGGAATGACCGATCACTCGCTGTTGCCGAAGGCTGCTCGCGCGGTTGGTATCAGCTATCAGGAACTGGTCGTGAGGGTATTGTCGCTCACGCTGAAGGATTGACCTCGCCGAGAGGTGTAGCAGAGTTCGTCAATCCGGTCCCGGCGTCGGCGCCCTGCTGGGTAAGGGCTGTGGGGCAATCGCAGTCCCGACCGGGGCAAAGAACGGCGTTGTCACATTAGCGTTCACGCGGCGGAAGATTGGCAGGCGATGCCATCATTCAAAGCTTAACGGACGGAACTAGGGAATCGCTGATTAATAGGCCATCCCGCGAGGTTGTCGGCGGCGCTGGTTCGGAATTTCCGGATGCCGAAATGGAGCGTTGGCAATTCTGGTGAGTTTTGACCTGAGGATGCGCCTCATTTCTCGCATTTTTCACACGCATGACGGACTGCTCCCATGAACCGACCGCAACCGGTTTCGCGCGATCACCAGGTTCGCCAGGGCGAACAGACTGAACAGTTGCGCCGTGTTCTTGGCCAGTCCCTTGTAGCGCACCTTGCGATGACGGAACAGGTTCTTGACGATATGAAACGGATGCTCGACCCGTGCGCGAATCTGCGCCTTGGTTCGCTCGACCGCAACCACCAGGTCCTTCAGCGGACCGTCCTGCATCGCCTTGATCTTTCCGCGCTTGGCCGCCACGCGCCACTTCACCGACTTGCCCTTCATTTCGTCGCGTTTGTCTACGCCGATGTAGCCCGCGTCGCCGAACGCTTCCTCTTCATGCCCGTGCAGCAGCGCATAGGCTTGCGAGACATCCGACACGTTGGCGGACGTGCCGACCACGCTGTGAACCAGTCCCGAATCGGCATCGACGCCGATGTGCGCCTTCATGCCGAAGTGCCACTCGTTACCTTTCTTCGTTTGATGCATTTCCGGATCGCGACTCTTCCCGGCGTTCTTGGTCGACGACGGCGCTTCGATGATCGTCGCGTCGACCAGCGTGCCTTCCTTCATCATCAATCCGCGTTCGCACAGCGAAATGCCGATCTCGTCGAACAGCTTCCGCGTCAGGTCATATTCGACCAGCAGGCGCCGGAACTTCAACAGCGTGGTCGCGTCCGGAACGTCCTCGACCGCCAGATCGATGCCGGCGAAGGCTCGCATCGCGATGCTGTCGTACATCGCGTCTTCCAGACCTTCGTCCGACAGGCCGTACCACTGCTGCAGAAAGTAGATTCGAAGCATCCGCTCCAGACCAATCGGCGGACGGCCACGCTCACCCTTCGGGTAGTACGGCTCGATCGCCGACAGCAACCGCGGCCATGGGACGACCCTCTCCATCTCTGTCAGGAAGCGCTGACGCCTGGTCACCCGCTTCTTGCCCGCACTTTCCGCTTCTGCAAAGCTGATCTGCCGCTTCATCACTATGGGTCCGTTCCGTGAGCTTCCTTCTACAACGCACTCGGACACCTCAGCGATGACGGCCAAGCCTGATAAATCAGTGTTTCCCTAGGGCGACGCCTATGAAAAACGCCACGCATTGCGCGGCGAATTATTGGCGATAAAGCGAACAGCGCAGCAGTTGATGTGCTTCACGCTTGCCAGCGCGGCGAGTTCTGCTTTCGCGGTCAGGTAAATGCGTAACAGGTCGGTAACGATTTTCTTCGGTGCTTCGGGACAGGCCGTCAGCACGCGTGTAAAGAAGCGTTTCGCTGTCGCGCCGCGCGGTGGATAATCAGATTGTTACCTGCCACGTGAACCTTCCTTCGAGGGGGCACCCGGCGAAAGCGTCAACTCCGCTGGCACCTATGACTCCATACGCACAACGTAATGTGTTGGACCGCTTTCGCCGCTATCAGCATTTGTTGATGTTCGGCGGCGGGGCAGTGGTAACGGCGGTGGTGCTGGTTGCGTTCGTCCTGAACACGGTGGCCACTGTACGTACCTATGTTGCGCTCGAGCATCAAGAACTGATGTCCGGCGTGAACCGGCTCACCGACCTTAACTCGCGCAACGTCGTGCTTATGCAAAACGGCGTCCGGCTCATCGAGGTCGCCTGGAGGGCCGGCGAACGGGCCGAGCCACGCCTTATCGAACAGTTCACAGGCAATGGCCAGATGCTTCGTCTTCAGCAGGCCCCAGATCATCTGCCGGTGCTCGTGGTGGGTGCCTCGTCTTCAACGCCTCCCGATTTGCTGGCAACCCGGTACATTCGGCTTGCTAAACAGATAAGTCAGGCGGCGACGGCAGCTTCCGAAAGAAACGGAGGCCTGTTGACATTCTGGTTGTACAGACCTGACCGTCCACTGCTCATCCTGGTACCATCGCCTGACGATGCCCGGATGGCGACGTTGCTTGCCGATCGTGCTGCTTTTTTTTCTGCACTCGCGGGACCTGGCGGCAATCTCCTTGTTCCGCGAGACGTGCCCTTGCTCGATCCCCGCACCGGTGGGCGTGCATTTCGGTGGCTCCCTCCCTACGATAGTCCGTTAAGCGGCAGGCGATCAGTTCGAGTTGCAGCGACCCTGTTTGACAAGGAGCGGAAGCCGTTCGCCGTCGCTGTTTACGAGTTACCGGTCACCATTATCACTGCCGCTCTAGGGGAGAGTGGGCTTGACGGCTCTCTTATGCTGTTCGCGCGCAATGGACAGGTTATCTCTTCATTTTCGCGTCAACCGGTCGACCCGAAGGCGTCGGATACCGCCCGTGCTTTAGGTGTCGCAGGAATTGTCGAGCCGACAGGCAGGATCTTTCGTGACGGCCACATGCTGTTTGGCTGGCCAATCGGCGAGACTGGCGCAACGCTCGTGTTTGCGCAGTCGTGGCGCTCGATTGCCCGGGCACTGACTGGTCAGATTGGAACGTCGGCCGCGACGACTGGAGTGATCCTCCTCGTGGTGTGGTCGCTGATTCTACTGTTCAACCGGCGCGTGTTCCTGCCTGTTCTTGAGCGCTCTCGACGCGTGTTCGAGAGCGAGCACCTGAGCCGCGCGCTGATCGAGACGGCACCGGTAGGGCTCGGGCTGATTGCCGTCGAGAGCGGTAAGCCGTTGTTGCGCAGTCCGACGATGATCGAGGCCGCGGCGCGGGTGGTCCTGCCGGCGGCACGGACACTTTCGGCAGAACTGGTTCACCGTCACCGGCAACGCGCAGATGTAAGCGGTGTAACCGGTACAAACAGCATGGCGCACGAGGCGTGGTCGCTGCCGACACGCGAGGGTGGGACGATGGATCTCTCGGTGAGTGTCGTGCCGGCGCGCTACCAGGGCGAGGACGTGCTGGTGACGGCGTTCACGGACGTGACGGTGGAAAAGCGCCTCAATCGGCAACTGCGGGAAGCAAAGCAGGCGGCGGACTCGGCCAATGCCGCGAAATCCGCTTTCCTGGCGGCGATGAGCCATGAGATCCGCACACCGCTCAACGCGATCCTGGGGAATCTCGAGCTGCTGTCGCACTCGCAGCTCGATGCGCTGCAGCGTGACCGGCTGAAAACGATTCGGGGTTCATCGGACGGACTTCTTGCAATCGTGAGCGACGTGCTCGATTTCTCGAAGATCGAGGCCGGTGAGATGACGCTCGAGCGGATCGTGTTCGACGCGCAGGAGGTGGCCTCGCGGGCTCTGACGATGTTCGGGCCGGTGGCGCGGGCGAAGGGCGTGAGGTTGTCGGGCGAATTTGGCACATCGACCACTCAACCGATGCAGGGCGATCCGACGAGGCTTGGCCAGGTGATGAACAATTTGCTGTCGAACGCCATCAAGTTTTCCGGGCACGGAGAGGTGACATTGAGACTGTCGGCGGAAGCGGGCAGTGATAATCAGCCAGAGCTTGTGATCGAAGTTGAAGACAGCGGGATCGGGATATCGCCAGAGCAGCAGGCGATGCTGTTCCGCGCGTTCAGCCAGGCGGATACGACGATCAACCGTCGCTTCGGTGGCACCGGTCTGGGACTGGCATTATGCGCGCGGCTGACGGATGCGATGGGAGGGACGATCGCAGTGCACAGCGTGCCCGGCGAGGGTAGCCTCTTTACGGTGCGGGTGCCGCTGGGCGACTGTCACGGCGAGCTTGGGCTGGATATGCCGCACTTTGAGGGCGAGCAGGTGCTGTTCGTCGCGGCGGCGGACACCTGGCACGCGTATGCGGTGCCGGCACTGGAGGCCTGGGGGCTGAAGGTTCAGGCGTATCGTCATCCTGCGCAACTCGATCTGGAGACGCTGGAGGAGGCGGATACCCTGATTGTCTGCGGCGAGCACGACACCTGGCATGCGGACGACGTCCGTCGTCTGCTGGAAGCGTCGTCCTGGATGATTGACTGCAGCGCGGAAGGACCGGCGTATCCCGTAGCGACGGGACGGGCGGTGAAGGTCTCAAACTATGGTCTGAAAGGGCTGGCGGCGGCGCTACGCCATACCTTGCAGGGCATGCCGCTGGAGGCGGGCAAAGAGACACAGCGGGTATTGTCGCGCCCCCTGAAGGTGCTGGTGGCGGAAGACAACGCGGTGAACCGGGAACTGTTCAGCGAGCAGTTGAAGATGCTCGGCTGTGAGCCGCAGGTGGCGGAAGACGGGCTGCAGGCGCTGGAACGTCTCTCGCGGGAGCGCTTCGATGTGCTGGTGACCGATCTGGCGATGCCGGTGCTGGACGGTTATGGGCTCGTGCGAGAGGCACAGGCACGCTGGCCAGAAATGCCGATCGTGGTGGCGACGGCGAGCGTGACGCAGGAGGAGCGAGTGCGTTGCGAGGCAGCCGGGGTAATGCGGGTCGTGGCCAAGCCGCTGCAGCTGGACGAGCTGTCGGCAACGCTGTCGGAGGTGACCGGCATGCCGGGTGTGGCGGTGCAGGCGGAGGAACAGGAACAGGAACAGGAAAGGAAACGTGATGGGATGCTGGGCGGCCGTGCAATGCCAGCCCACGTGCGGGCTACATTCCTGAAATCGTGCGAAGAGGCGCTGGCGGCGATCCATGCCGCGTACGATGCCGGCGACGCGGCCCGGATACTCGCCGAGTTGCATTCGTTGCGGGGCGCGCTAAATGTGTTTGGATACCGCACGCTTGCAGAGCAGTGCGCTCAAATGGAAGTCGCGATATCGAAGGAGGGTGTCGGGGCGGCGCAGGACATGATTGATGCTTTCGATAACCAGTTGAGTGCCACTATCCTGACTTGATCCACTTGAAGTTTGAAGTTTGTTGGGCTCGAAGAACTGCCAGCTTCGCGATCCCGGCACGCGACTCGCTGATTTGTATTAGTCTGGACTGCACCTGACAGGTAGTCGGGCGAGTAAAGGAAGAAGGCGATTTAGTGAGGGATCAGTTTCTCCCTGGCGAGCCCGAGCGAATCGAGGAAGGTTCGCATGGGTGTCTTGCCATAGCACCATCGTCCCTGATGTTCGCGCTCATTGTTGTACTGGTCAAGCCATACGTCGAGATCATTCTGCAGGGCGGCGATCGAGTCGTAGATCGTCCTGCGGAAGGCGATGCGATAGAACTCGTTGAGCATGCGCGCGGAAAAACCATGGCAATCAACTCACCAACAAAGATCTGAAGGCCGAGGCTGCGCTTGATGTGAAAGGTAATGCTTCAAAAGCGGGTTGTGCAGACCTTCCTTAACGGCCGTTCGTGCGATGGCCCTGGTCATGCTAGTCGTTGGCACGATTAGTAATACTGGTCATATTGACATTTGTCGGGATCATCTTCCATGTAGCGACGCAATCGGGATTCTTGCTTTTTTGAGCAAGGTTCTTGCTGGAAAAACGCGGGCAGACATGCTAAGGTTAACTTCGAAAAGGAGTGGTAGTTCAGTTGGTTAGAATACCGGCCTGTCACGCCGGGGGTCGCGGGTTCGAGTCCCGTCCACTCCGCCAACATCTCAAGAAAGTCGTCAACTTTTTCGCGGGCTACTTAAGGCTAAGCTGAACAAGCCACTAAATCGGCGACGTGTCAGCGACTTGAACGTCGCCAAGTCATGAGGCCGAGCTTAAGCCATTGCTTTTCGGCCCTCGCAGGCCTGTTGGGCGGGCACTTTGCCCGCCTTTCGCCCACTATGGGCGTACCGGTGCCATCAGTTTCTTTCGCGACAGGTAGACGTTCGCCAGTGCGAGCGCGACGAACGCCCGGTTGGCGTTCTTTGCCAACCCGCGATAGCGCACCTTCGTAAATCCCCACAGTCGCTTCACGACCGCGAAGACATGTTCCACCCGGGCGCGGATCTTCGACTTGTTGCGGTTCTTGCCCCGTTGCACTTCGTCGACTTCGCCGCACGCACGGCGCGTGCGCTGATTGGTAAAGTCGCGCGCCCTGGGGGCCTTGCTGTGGATCAGTTCCTTCTGGCTCGCATAGGCGCTGTCGCCGTAGACGCGCCGCTCCTGCCCGTGCAGCAATTGCGGCAGTGGATGCTTGTCATGCACGTTGGCCGGCGTGTGCACCGCGCTGTGCGCCAGACCGCTTTGGCTGTCCACACCGATGTGCAGCTTGGCGCCGAAATACCATTGGCGACCCTTGCGGGTCTGATGCATCTCGGGGTCGCGCGCCTTCTGCTCATTCTTCGTCGAACTCGGCGCGCCGATGATCGTCGCGTCCATGATGGTGCCGCTTTTGAGCTTCATGCCGCTGGCCTGCAGCACCCGGCCGACTTCGGCAAACAATTGCCCGCCCAGTTTGTGCGTCTCCAGCAGGCGCCAGAATTTGAGCAGCGTCGTCGCGTCCGGTACGGCTTCACAACCCAGGTCAATTCCGGCAAAGCGACGCAGGCTGGCGCTGTCGTAGAGGGCCTCTTCGCAAGGTAAGCGGCTTGGCACGGCCGTTCCCCCATGCTGATTTAGCCGAAGCATGATGGTCGCGTTCAGATTGATGGAGACAGTCAGCCATGTCGAACGCAGCGGGCCGTGCGCATTCCCATCGCACGTATGCGCAAGAATTCAAGCAGCAGGTGATCAGGGAGACATTGGAGCCCGGCATGTCGGTCTCGATTGTTGCGCGACGGCACGACATCAACGCCAATGTGGTGTTCGGATGGCGCAAGCAACATCGTGAAGGCAAGCTTCTCGTCCCTGCACTCGAAGCTGCACCGAGCGTGCCCAGCACGAATCTGCTGAGCGTCGACGTGATCGACTCGGCCTTGGTACTGCGATCGCCGGAGCCGGCAGTGTCGTCGCAAGCGACGAGCGGCGTACCGATGCCGACACCCGTGTGCGAAATCGAGGTGGAGATCGGCAAACGGCGCGTGAGGATTCGCGGCCTGTCTGTCGAGCGTGCTGAAGCGTTCCTGCAGGAATGCCTGAAGTGATCGCGCTGCCGGCAGGTACGCGCGTTTGGCTCGTGGCCGGCGTGACCGATATGCGCTCCGGGTTCCCGGGGCTGGCCGCGAAAGTGCAGACAGCGCTCGAAGAGAATCCGCTGGGCGGCAATGTATTCATCTTCCGAGGTCGCCGCGGCGATCTCGTGAAGCTGCTTTGGGCGACCGACGACGGACTCTGGCTGCTCGCAAAACGATTGGAGCGAGGCCGGTTTATTTGGCCTCAAGCCGACGGCGGAAAGATCCATCTGACGAGCGCCCAGCTGTCGATGTTGCTCGAGGGCATCGACTGGCGACAGCCGCGGCGCACCGCTGCTCTGTCGATGTTGTAAACCACATCGAAGACTCGTAAACTGCGACGCATGGGAGGTGTCAGAAATCTTGTGTGCTGAGGTCGGTTAAAAAATCTCAGCTCATGGCGGCGGTGAATCGCTCGCCGAACAGAATGGCGAACTGATTGACCGCCTGCCGCCAGGTGATAGGGGGCATCCTCCAATCCTTTTCGATGTTGCGCAAGGCCAGATACAGCAGCTTGCTGGCGGCTTCGTCGCTGGGGAAGTGGCCGCGGTTCTTGACGATCTTGCGCAACTGCATGTGCATGCTCTCGATGGCGTTGGTCGTATAGATGATTCGACGCACTTCGGGCGGATAGGCAAAGAAGGGGATCACCTGTTCCCATTGGCGTTGCCACATCGCCGCGACGGTGGGGAATTTGCGGCCCCACTCGCTTTGCGCGAAGGCGTCGAGCGCCGCCGCAGCGGCTTCAGCCGTGGCGGCCTGATAGATCGGTTTGAGCGCGGATGCCAGCGGCTTGCGGTCCTTCCAACTCGCCAGATTCAGCGAATTGCGGATCAAATGCACGATGCAGGTCTGGATCTGGGCGGCCGGATAGACCGCCTCGATTGCCTCCGGAAAGCCGCGCAGGCCGTCGACGACCGCGATCAGAACGTCATGCAAGCCGCGGTTCTTCAGTTCGTTAAAGACCTTCAGCCAGAACTTGGCGCCTTCCGTTTGCTCGATCCACAAGCCCAGCACTTCCTTGCGGCCGTCGGCGCGGATGCCCAGCGCCAGATACACCGCCTTGTTCCTGAGCGTGCCTTCGTCGCGAATCTTCAGCCTCAGGGCATCGAAATACACGATCGGGTACATCGCCTCGAGCGGGCGTTGCTGCCATTGCTCAACTTCAGCCAGCACTTCATCGGTGACGGTGGAAATCAGGTCGGGCGAGACTTGCAGCCCGTACAACTCCAGCAAATGGCCCTGGATCTCGCGCACGCTCATGCCGCGCGCGTACATGCTGATGACGTGGTCGTCGAATCCCGGCAGCCGACGTTGATACTTGCCAATCAGTTGCGGCTCGAACGTCGCCTGACGGTCACGCGGAATATCGAGGTGCAGCTCGCCATTGGGCGTGATGACCGTCTTCGAACTGGTGCCGTTACGGTGGTTGCCGCTCTTGCCTTGCCCGCCCTCGGTTTCCAGGTGATGCGTCAGTTCGGCCGCCAGCATGCGCTCGGCCAGTTGCTTCTTCAGTTGCCCGGCCAGGCCCGATTCGCCGAGGATCGACCCGGCATCCTTGTTCTGCACCTGCGCCAGCAGTTGATCGATCAGCTCATCGGGGAACAGCTTCGGCGCCTTCAGGTTCTTGCTTTTCTTGATCACTGTTGTGTCGGTCATAGGACGTTATTTCCGTTATCGTCTCATGACCTCGACACACTAAATTTCTGACAGGCTCTTTCTCGCGCCCATACGATATTGGCGAGAAGCATGCTCTTGGGACGATGCATTGCCACTAGCTCCCTGATCAGGTAAAGCCTGGTCGCAAGGTGGACCCTTTGAACACAGGCTATGTAAAATGAAACGAGTTCATCGCGCGTATCGATCAGGGCATGATCCAATCGATAGTCATGCAGGTGAAAGCAAGATGAGGATTGGTCTGACAAGAACGTCTCACATCAAGTTCAATGAGCGAGAGAAAGATCTGGCATTATTTTCCCCCTGCAATACTTTTCAGAATCACAGTGCGGGCGTTTGACCAACTTGTACGGTAACCACGATGTTTTAGAAGACCTGGAATCTTCGAGCGATGTGGAATTGAGGAATTGCCAAATTGCTAAATTGCCAGAATGACGTGAATGAGAAAGTGAGTGACGTTAGTTATACTAATCTAGTAGAAAAAGCGATCAAGAATCGGGTTTCCGGTTGCAGCTTCTTGCGCCTCGAAGACATCCTTGGGTCTTCACCGACCAGCGTCGCACCGTTTCGTATGTGAATTCCATACCGTCCCAGCAATATCTGACTGACGCTCTCGCCGCCCGAAGCTCGTTGAAAACGAACCACTCTGTCGTCGGATCATACGGGTGGCAATGCGCTATCTCAAGAAATATCCCGTTGGTTTTTCGGATTAGTCAGACAATTTTGTTGGTTGAATGAGGCTAGTAAGATACCCGCCCTCGATGGCCGCCGTTACATTAAGCATTCAAAAATTCGATTCATAAATGCAGTTGACCGATCGAGCGAGCAATGAAAATCAAGCTGATACTTGCAGACGACCACCCGGCATTAATCACTGGCGTCAAATACGAACTATCCAGAGTCCATACTCTCAGCGTCCTTGGGACGGCGCAGGATTCGACGGAAATCGTCAATTTGCTGTCAAATGTCGAATGTGACATTCTCATCACAGACTACTCGATGCCTGGGGGAGAATACGGTGACGGGATGGCCATGCTTTCGTTCTTAAAGCGCCGATATCCCGACCTTAAGATAATCGTCTTCACCACGATCGACAATTTCGCCATTGCTTCCAAGATGCGGAAAATTGGTATCCAATCCGTACTGAACAAATCGAAAGATGTTGACTATCTGATTACCGCTATACATGCAGTTCACGCGGGTGCAACCTACTTTTCGCCGACTTCACGCGAGCAACCCGAAAGAGTCAGCCCAACGCAAGCCATACCCCCGCGCAATCTTTCGGGGCGGGAAGCCGAGGTTGTACGTCTGTACGTGTCCGGCGTCACGATTAACGAAATAGCCGCTCAGTTGAATCGGACGAAGCAGACAGTGAGCGCACAGAAAAGAGCGGCGATGCGCAAGCTGGGCATAGAACGTGACGCTGATTTATTCAGGTTTGCATATGAAAGCGGATTTTCGGCCTCCGCGATTCATGCAGAGGATATCGACGCGAATGTCAGGTTATACCCAAATACGGGTATATAATCGTCAGCCAATGCCTGGTACTATTTAGTGGAAAGAATTCGAGCGATTTTGTTGAAAGGAGGAGTCGACGAATCTGACGAATATATATGAACTGGAGCGCAGACGTTAGGATGCCATATCGCCATGTCAGGTTTGAGGATTGATGTCGGGCCTGGTACTGCCATTGACACGCAAGAGCGTCGAGCCTTATCCAGTTCACGCGAGCGCGAAGCATCGTTGGCATGATGGACTCGTCGCCGTTGATCGGAGCAATGCCCGCTGATCCTCAGAAGGCTTCGAGTTCCGTTGTGACGATGGCTCGCCGTTACGTGGGACCTTCGCGCTGGACTGCCATGGCCGGTAGGTGACACCCGTTGGGCAGCGACTACTGGCGCACATAATGACGACGCGTCGTGCGTGATGTGATGCTCGCTGCGGTCGAGCGACGCTTCGGAGCGACCCAGGCGGGTGCGGCCGTCGAACGGCTGTCGGACAACGGCCCTGCCTACATCGACCGTGGCACGCGCAGCTTCGCTCGCGGGTTCCGGCGAACTGCTGCGCCATCAACCTAACGGTGTCCACGTCCTGAGTTACAGGAGCAACTCTAGCCTCTTTCTATGCGCCGCAACAACACCAAAAACAAATTTATGACGAGTCCGACTGGTGTAAAAGAAAAATAACACCCGTCGCATTTCCGTCGATACTCAGAAAAATAGAATGTATGAAAGGCGGTGGTTGATGCTATTTGTATAGAAAGTGCTTTTATTCCAGCATGAATATTCCGAGTGCGATCTGAATTCATAAAACTCACGGCAATGCAGGGTTTTGGATTGTGCACCTGGAGTCGCGACTCAGGCGAGATGGCGCAAAAAACCGTCTTTCCGATAGATCGCGTGGTAGTAAAGTGCAAGGAATAATCAATATTATTGTGGTTGATGCCCACCCTGTCGTATTATCGG
Organism: Paraburkholderia lebeckiae; assembly: GCF_050436225.1. Lineage (NCBI taxonomy): Bacteria > Pseudomonadati > Pseudomonadota > Betaproteobacteria > Burkholderiales > Burkholderiaceae > Paraburkholderia > Paraburkholderia lebeckiae. Next base: position 958,894 of record NZ_JBNDLU010000002.1, read on the forward strand.
GTGTCAGAATGGTACTGAGCGGACATACTGATTTAAGAATGGTAGCGACTGCGTGCGACTCGATTCAGGTTGTTGAACGTCTTGCTCGCGTGCCCTGCGACGTACTCGTCACTGACGACGCGATGCCCGGAGGCGAATACGGCGTCGGAGTTCCCTATCTGGCGTTCTTGAGAAAGTGTTTTCCGGATTTGAAGATCATCGTATTCAGTATGAATGGCGACCCTGATCTTCGACGGTCGCTCGCGCGGATTGGGGTGCATTCCCTTATTCTAAAGAGTGCTGACGTCGGCGAGCTTGTATCGGCAATACGCAGTGCGTTCTCGGGAAACCTTTGCAACTTCAGTTAGCAACGTTTGGCTGTTATTTTTTTGAGTTCTGCTTGATTTTTTCAGGGCGATATAAGCCTTTCCCTTCTTCGGCAGTTTTACAACTTGCGATGTAGTGTGAAGATCAAAGGAAATCGAAATGTCGAATAACAAAGGGGCCGCAACTGTTCAGGCGCTACTCGCTTTCGTCAATCTCAAAAAGAATGAAGAGCGCGAATTTATAGTAACAATGAACCTCCTGCTTCGAGCCTCTCCAAAAGGACGGCGGGAAATCATTGCCCAACTTCAGGGCAAAACTTTGGTGAACTCTGATGTTCCCGGAAGGCTATAGGCATTGTCGTCGCTGGCCCGGCGCGGCGAATACAAACGGTTTGATAGCCGTTATTGACGGCAAACACCGGCGGATTCAACCGGTCGATGCAACACAATGAACGTCGCATGAGCGGCGGGGGTGTTGCAAATGAAACAGAGGCGCCGGATCTATTACAGCGAAAGCCAGAACGCTACAAGGTCTCCCCGTTGAGCACAAGCTCAATCGAAGTTCGCGTGATGCATGCTGCAATGCCGTGCGGGTATATGTGGGAAGGTGAAGGACTGCGGTTCTACAACCGGTCATGTTGGGCCAATGGCCCGGACCCTGATGAAAGACGCGCGCAGAGGCCTCATTCTCTAGCCGGGAATGGATATCCCCGCCGTGTTAGTCAGGTACGCCCCACGCGGGGTCCAACCCGCTTCACATCACCGCTGGCAGTGCAAAGTAATCGTTTCTATGTGCTCATGACGTCTGCGCTCGTGTCTCGTTGCCGGTTGATCGACAGGCTCGGATCAAAGTCAGTCTGCCACTGGTTCGAGCTTGAAGTCATCGCCATATTTCAGCGAGGCCCGCGCCAATCTTGCGTTCTTTGCGGCGATCGCGATGGCGGCCCGCCAGTAGCCCCGGCGCTCGACCAGAGTTCGGACCCACCGGCTGAAGCAATCCTGTTTCTCGCCGAGACTGGCAATAACGGCGCGGGCGCCATTGACCAGCAGGCCGCGCAGATAGGCGTCGCCTGCCTTCGTAATGCTGCCCAGCCGTGCCTTACCGCCACTGCTGTGTTGACCCGGCGTAAGTCCGATCCAGGCTGCCACCTGCCGGCCGTTTCTGAAGTCGTGCCCAGCACCGATACTGGCGAGCAACGCACTGGCCGTGGTTGGGCCGATGCCGCGCAACTGCATCAGCCTCTTGCTACGCGCATCGTCACGCGCGATTTCAGCGATCGCGCGATCGTATTCAACCAGGCGATCCTCAATATTGCCAGCATGCTGGAGCAGATCGCTGATACTGTGCTTCGCCCAGCCAGGCAATGTGTCCAGATGTTCTGCTTAAGGTCACCAAGACGGTCCAACTCACGTAGCCGTTGCTCGACGCCCAATCGCTCATCGGTCGGCAGAGGCTGATCGGCCAGCCAGGCGCGCCCCTTCCTGCCAAACAGATCCGTAGCGGGGCAGCGCTCAATCAGATGCGCGGCGAGCACTGCATGCACTTCGTTCTTCAGGCGGGTGCGTTGCGGTACGATCTGCGCTCGTCGTGACACCTGCCGTCGCATCGCCTGCGTAGTCTCATCAGGAATCCACGCCTGAGGCAGAAAGCCGCTAGCGTATAGCTGGGCCAGGATTGCCGCGTCGATCTTGTCGGTCTTGACCCGTGCTTCGGCAATCAGCCTGACCTGCAGAGGGTTAGCAACGATGACCTGACCGACATGTGCCCGAAGCACGTTGACGATCGCCGCAGTATTGCCAGTCGCTTCGAGCACAACGTGATCGTCAGGTCTAGGCCGAGCAGCAAATCTCTCGAGTTCATCCCGGCGTAGTCCGGCACGACCGCCGGCACGCAGTACGCCATCTTCCAGATACGCGATCTCGGCGACCGATCGCGACACGTCCAGACCAACAATGCGCATAGCCGTTCTCCCATGGAAACACACACGGAGCCGGTGGGACAGCACGACAACTATGGATTCGCGCTCACAGCGCAACCGGGCGGGTCGCAGGGGCGGCCAACTACTAACACGAGCTCGCGGCTCATCGTGTACGAACGGCCTGCCCACCCGAAGTGCTCCCCCGGTGCCCCTGTCCCGGATGGTCGTACGATACGCCTGAAACTTCACGGCGGGGACGCGCTGGGGCACCGGTTCATATCATGCCGGTTACGAATGCCATAGAATCGATCAACATGAGCCTGCGCAAGGTGATCAAGACCCGCAGTTCGTTCCCGACCGATGAGGCCGTCACCAAGCTGTTTTACCTGGCCCTGAACAACATCAGCAAGTAGTGGACGATGCCGATCCGCGGCTGGAAGGCTGCACTGAACCGCTTCACGATCCAGTTCGAAGAGCGGCTGGTGCCGGGTTAGACCTCAACCCGTTTACACAAAATTCCGGACACCCCCGTCGGGCCGCTTTCAAGCGGTATCAAAGCCTGCACGGAATCTGTCGCACCAGCCTCGGATCGTCTGGTACGTCACGACCACGCTGCGCTCGAGGAGCAACTCCTCGATGACGTGCAAGCTCAACTGAAGGAGAAAATACCAACGCACGCCGTGCTGATGACGCCAGCGGACAAACGGTGACCGTGAAGCGGCGATTTTGATTTCTTCATCTGGCCCTCTTCGCGACGACCTCAGCTACCTGACAACGTCGACAATGGCCCGGCTCTCGGTTCCAGGTGGCCAGCCCTCGGAAATCCGACACATACGAGGGAAAGCCATAAATTCTCCAGTCAGTCGAATTTGCCCCACTTTTTTTGCTTTCCAGTTTTCCAGAGGATATTCTCGGATAAGTCAGATTCGGGTACATTGAGCTTGCCGTCGCGGCCCGGTTCATCCCATTTCCGCGGAGCTTTGCATGAGCAAAATGAAAATCCGTGTCGTGCTGGCCGACGATCATCCGGCACTCCTTTCCGGTATCAAGCACGAACTTTCCGCTGTACCTACGCTGGAAATTACAGGCACGGCAGGAGACTCCGGCGAACTCATCAAGGTGCTGAACAGCGCCCCTTGCGATGTCCTCATTACCGATTTCGCGATGCCCGGTGGAGAGTACGGGGACGGCTTGACGTTGCTGGCATTCTTGCGACGAACCTACCCGGCGCTCAAGATCGTAGTCTTCACGACTATCGAAAACCCTGCCATTACGCGTGAAATGTCAAAGCGTGGCGTGCATTCGGTGTTAAGTAAAGCTCATGACACGAGCCATTTGATCTCCGCGATTCACGCTGTCTATGCGGGCGCCACCTACTTTCTTTCTACCTCGCGAAGCCTGAAAGACGCTATTCCGGATTCCTCTCCTGGTCGGAACGAACGCACCCAAACGCTGAGCACGCGCGAAACGGAAGTCATCCGGCTGTTCGTGTCAGGTCTGTCTGTGAATGAAATCGCCGACCGACTACATCGCACTAAGCAGACAATCAGTGCCCAAAAGACCAGCGCGATGCGAAAGCTCGGGATTGAACGGGACGCCGACCTGTTTCACTTTGCATACGAAGCTGGGCTTGGTGTCGCGACCGATGGGTCGCAGCCGGAGATCTGACCGGATCAGTCTTCGCATCACACGCGTCCAAACTCATCGCTTTTGCGCTTTTAGTGTTTTTTGTTGCGATGCGACCCTCGGTCGCGTATGCACTTAAAGGCCCTCGTCGTCGCTCTCATCTCGTCGTCAGGGTTTGCCGTCGCGTGGCTGCGTCGGATCGGACGCATCATGGGCACCATCTTCCGGTACGAGGGTAGGCGCCGTGTCAATCGAACACTTAATCAGCTCGATGTCGTTTCCCACGCCTAGCTTGCGCATTGCGCTGGCTTTCTGCGAACTGATGGTTTGTTTACTGCGCTTGAGTTGCGCTGCGATTTCGTTGACCGACCGTCCCGACACGAAGAGCCGGACAACTTCGGATTCGCGTGCAGTAAGCGCTCGACTGCCGGAGGCAGGCGTATCCACGTTGAGTTGCCAGACAATCTTTGAAATGGTTGGAGAGAAATAACGTACGTCCGCATATGCGCCGTGAATCGCGGCGACCAGATGTTCCATCGGGTCGGCCTTGCTCAGAATGCACTGAATGCCGAGCTTGAGCAGCGAGCGGATGATACCTGGGTTGTCGATCATCGTCAGCACGACAATGCGCATGGCCGGGTATCGGCGCCGCAAAAATGAAAACAGCGTAATGCCGTCACCGTAATTGCCGCCCGGCATGGAGTAATCGCACACCAGTACATCGCATGGCTGCGTGCCGAGTTCCGCGATCAGCTCGGTCGAGTTTGTGCAGGTGCCCACTGTCGTGATGGTACGGTGTTCTTCAAGCATGTAAATCAGTCCGGCAACGATCGCAGGGTGATCGTCGGCAAACATGACCTGGATGGCGGCATTCTCCATTTGGGGCGTCCTTTATCTCCAGTCACAAATGCCTTGCATTACAACGAGACAAGATTAACAGGCGAATAGTGGGTTGGCCACCATTGATACTGGCGGCCCTATCTGGTCAGACAATCGCGCGCGGAAGTGCTTGTGAAAGACTGCGAACTAAAAATTCGTACCAGTCTCACTATGTTGTCGCGGCTGTCTGATTTCGCGGGGTCACCGATATCCGGACAATTGGAGCCAGTACGAAATCTCGTGTTTCGTTCATCAGGTCACCCGAATTAGCCGAATCGATCCTTTAAACGACGAGCTTGCTTCATTGTTTTCTGAGTCTGGATTGCGGTTCAGGTGTCGCACCACATACTTCAATCTAACCGGTTACGATCATGACTCGAAACGATTTTCCTGACGTACAGGCTGCCGCGCCCCTCACCAACGAGGATGGCCTCCTCGGTTCCGTGATGTGGATCTGCGAGCGCTACGGTTGCGGCAAGACGGCGCAGGCGCTCACCGCGGGGCTGCCGAAGAGCGGCATGCTTTCGCCGTCACTGGCGCTCGACTCCCTGTCAAACGCGGGCCTCACGGCGGGCCTGGTGCAGCGTCTTCTGCAACTGCTGCCGGAGCACGTGCTGCCGGTCATCTTGCTGCACCGCCGCACGGGTGGCTGCGTGCTGCTGGGTCGGCGTGCGAATCCGGACAAGGAAGCCAAAAGCCGCGTTCTATATCAGGTGATGGTGCCGGAAATTGGTTCCGAGCCCGTGGAGTACACCCAAGAGGAAATGGATGAAATCTATTCGGGCTACGCCATTCTGGTCAAGCCGACGGCCAAAGTCGAACTGCGCGAAGGGGATAGCGTCGAACCGGCCGGCCACTGGTTGCTGGGCACGCTATGGCGTTATCGACGCTACTACGCGAGTGCTGCGCTCGGTGCATTGCTGATCAATGTGCTCGGCCTTGCCAGCGTCTTTTTTACGATGAACGTGTATGATCGCGTGGTCCCGAACCAGGCCTACGTCACCCTCTGGTCGCTCGCGATCGGGGTTGGAATTGCGATGCTGTTCGAAGCGATTTCGCGCCATGTACGTAGCCATTTACTCGACGTCGCCGGCAAGAAAGCCGACCTGGTCATGGGCACGCTTTTGTTCCGCCAGGCGCTCTCCATCCGCATGGAGCACAAACCGTCGTCGGCAGGGTCATTCGCCAACCAGTTGCGCGAGTTCGAGTCGGTGCGCGACTTCGCAACCTCTGCCACGCTCTCTGCAATTTCCGATCTGCCATTCGTGCTCGTCTTTGTAGGCGTGGTATTCGCGGTCGGCGGTTCGCTCGGCTGGGTGCCGTTGCTGATGATCCCGTTGATCATCGGTGTGAGTCTGTTGGTGCAATGGCCGCTCGCGCGGATCATGAAAGGGAACCTCAAGGAAGCGTCGCTCAAGCAGGGCGTGCTGATCGAATCGGTTGAAGGTCTGGAAACACTCAAGGCGGTGGGTGGCGAAGGGCATATGCAAAAGCGCTGGGAGTCTTTCAGCGCGATGGCGGCATCTTCTTCGATGAAGTCGCGTCAGATTTCCAGCAAGGCGACGAGCTTCATTACCTTGTTGCAGCAGTTGCAGACCGTGGTGCTGATCGTGTTCGGCGTCTACCTGATCGACGCAGGCGAGCTCACGCAAGGCGCGTTGATCGGTACGGTGATGCTGGCTGGCCGGATTACTGCGCCGCTGAGCCAGGTGATGGGACTCGCCTTGCGCTTCCAGCAGGCAAAGGCCGCGCTACATTCGTTGAATAGCTTGATGGCGATGCCTGTCGATCGCGATTCATCGCGCACATATCTGCCGAAGCCTTCGCTCTCGGGGCAAATCACCCTGAAGGACGTCTGCTTTTCGTATCCCACACAGGAGATGCAACCGAATCCGCCGGTTCTGAAGGACGTGAATTTGAGCATCCAGTCCGGCGAGCGGGTTGCTATCCTGGGCCGTATTGGGAGCGGTAAATCGACCCTTCTGCGTGTGATGGCGCGTCTTTACTCGCCGGTCGGAGGGCAGATGTTCACGGACGGTCTGGACGTTGAGCAGATTGACCTCGCCGACTGGCGCAAAGCTGTGGGGTACGTGGGCCAGGACGCGCGTCTTTTTCACGGCAGTCTGCGCGAAAACGTGATGATCGGACGGCCTGAAGCGAGCGCCGACGAGTTTCTACGCGTGATACGTTTGACAGGGCTTGATCATGTCGCTAGCCGCCACCCACAGGGTATCAACCTCCCAATCGGAGAAGGTGGTGCGGGCATCTCCGGTGGCCAGCGTCAGCTGGTGTCGCTGGCCCGCAGCCTCCTTGCCCGGCCGGAGCTCCTGTTGCTCGATGAGCCGACGAGCGCAATGGACGCCCAAACCGAGGCGCTCTTCCTTGAACATCTCGCGCGTGCAACTGCGGGGCAGGCGATCGTTGTGGTGACCCATCGCCCATCCTTGCTGGCCCTGGTTGACCGGATTGTCGTAGTCGAAGAAGGCAAGGTCGTGGCCGATGGTCCGAAGGACAAGATCCTCGCGATGCTGTCAGGCAAGAGCGAACCGGCAGCGGTGGATGGAACGCCGAAGCACGCGCGACCGGACACCTCGCCCGGCGTCGCGGCCGCAACAAATACGCCCGTGGCGCCTCAGACCGTTGCCACGAAGATCAGGATCATGAGCGCCAAAAGGACGGTACCGGCAGCCGATGCGCAAGCGGGTAGTACGCAGGCAGTCGCACCGAACAAGGAGCAATCGCAATGAACTTCAATATTTTCAAACGAGGCAAGAAAAAGGCTAAGCTCGCCAAAGGCGACGCTGCTTTCATGAGCGACATCCGGGAATCGCTGCTGACGCAGTCGACGCCGGGCTCAATGATCATGCTTTACGTCATTCTCACGGTCCTGGCCGGCGGGCTGACCTGGGCGTACTTTGCGCGCGTGGAGGAGATAACGCACGGCGAGGGGACCATCATTTCGAAGAGCCGCGAACAGGTCATCCAGAGTCTTGAGGGCGGCATTCTCGAACAACTGGACGTACGTGAAGGCGACGTTGTCAAGAAGGGACAAGTGCTGGCAAAGATCGATCCGACGCGAGCCGAGACGAGTTATCGCGAAGCGTGGTCCAAGTCAGTAGGACTGAAGGCGACGATTGCGCGTTTGCGTGCCGAGGCGTACGAGCAGCCGCTGACCTTTCCTGACGACGTGAAAGCCGTGCCTACGGTCGTGAAGCAGGAGACGCTTGCTTACAACGCGCGACGTCGTGCACTGAACGATAGCGTGGCCGCGTTGGAAAAGAGCTACTCGCTGTCGAACAAGGAAATTGGCCTGGCCGAGCCGCTGGCAGCCAAAGGTCTTGTTTCTGAAGTCGAACTGCTCCGCATGCGCCGGCAGGCAAACGAGCTGCGCTCACAGATCGTGGAGCGTCGCAACAGATTTCAGGCCGACGCAAACTCGGAACTCACGAAGCTGGAACTGGAACTGGCGCAAACCAGCGAAACCGTAGTGGGTCGTGCGGATGTTCTACAGCGTACGACTGTGATTGCACCGGTGTACGGCACGGTGAAGAATATACGCTTCAATACGATTGGCGGGGTCATCCAGCCGGGCGAGCACATCATGGAAATTGTCCCGCTGGAAGATCAATTGCTCGTCGAGGCACGCATCAAGCCTTCGGACGTCGCATTCCTGCATCCTAATCAACCGTCCACCGTGAAGATTACGGCTTACGACTACGGAATTTATGGAGGCTTGAAAGGCACGGTTCAGCACATCAGCCCCGACACGCTCAAGGACGACCAGAAGGCCGCCGCGGGTCGGCCCGATGCGACGTATTACCGCGTGCTTGTGCTGACAGACTCCAGTGAGTTGCATGCAGGCGGAAAGAGCTTACCGATTCTGCCCGGGATGGTCGCGACGGTCGACATCCGTACCGGTGAGAAAACCATTCTTGACTACATTCTGAAGCCGATTTTCAAGGCTCGTGAAGCGTTCCGGGAGCGGTGATTATCTCGTTGGATCTGGTGACTTCCGGTAATGCCATGCACGGGTGAGCATGGAGGAAACCGGAAGATTCCCGGTTGGAAGCCCGCGTCTTTCCGGGTCTGCATGCCGTGGTCAGAAGAAGCTCGCTGCGCTGGAGCGCGCCTGACCCGGCACGAGACGCTGCGACGCTTGGAATGATTCGCGCGTCGTTGTTGATCGTGGCGCTACGGTACGCATGATTGCGGCCGGTTGAACGAGCAAGAGGCGAATCCAATGACTACGAGTACGCAGATCAACGTATTGCCGGTGCTCAAGACCGGATCAATGACATAGCGAAGGGTGCAACCATGGTCATAACTGCGACGGCGCTATGACGATTCCCTATACGAGCATGGGTAAGGCGCTGTCGTTTGTGCCTCTATGCTGCACGTTGCTGACTTGCTCAACTATTTGTCCACGATGAGGTGGCTGCCGTGAAAACAGATTCTTAAATCCGCCAAGCTGATGAACGTCTGCTATGACATCCGCGGGCCTGTCCTCGAGCATGCAAAGCGTCTCGAAGAAGAAGGCCACCGCATCATCAAGCTGAACATCGGCAATCTCGTGCCGTTTGGCTTTGATGCCCCGGACGAGATCATCCAGGACATGATCCTGAACTTGCCGGACTCGTCCGGCTACTCAGACTCGAAGGGCGTATTCGCCGCGCGCAAGGCGATCATGCACTACGCCCTGCAAAAAGGCGTGCGTGGGGTCGAGCTGGACGACATCTACATCGGCAACGGCGCGTCCGAACTGATCGTGATGGCGATGCAGGGGCTACTGAACGATGGCGACGAACTGCTGCTACCGGCGCCCGACTATCCGCTGTGGACGGCCGGCGTGAGCCTCGCGGGCGGCACGCCAGTGCACTACATCTGCGACGAGTCGAATAGCTGGATGCCCGACCTCGATGACATCCGCGAGAAAATCACGCCGAACACGCGTGCGCTCGTCGTCACCAACCCGAACAATCCGACCGGCGCGCGGTATTCGGACGAACTGCTGCTCGGCCTGATCGAGATCGCGCGCCAGCACGGTCTTGTGATCTTTGCCGATGAGGTCTACGACAAGATCGTCTACGACAGCAAGAAGCACACGGCAATGGCCGCGCTGTCGGAAGACGTGCTAACCATCACGTTCAACAGCCTGTCGAAAAGTTACCGCTCGTGCGGCTATCGGTGCGGCAGAAATCTTGGACTCGCTTATGCTGCAAGTCTGAGGCGCCCGGTATTCGCGGGGACTGAGGGAGCCCGGTGAGATTTTGATCCGCTTTTCGTTATACCAGCGGATGTAGGAATCGACTACCGCGATGAATTGCTCAATGGTTGTAGCCTGCCGGTCCCGGCACCACTAGAGTTCACAAGGATTCAGCCGGCGCGATTGCGCCGCCTCGAGTGTGAGCACAAAGCCGGCGCCCTGATTGGATTACGGGCGTGGACGGTTCCACATAAATGAGCGGCCCGCGTGCGAGCGAGCCGATTCCCTGGATCAGGCATCCGCGCCACGATGGAAGCGCGAACACATCAAGTTCGGGCACGACATGCGTAGCCTACGTCGCGCCATCAATCTATGCGCTTACTTCTCCTCCGATATTTGCGCCATAGTCTCACGATCCCATATAGGCAAGAACTGTAACGATCAGTTCGGTAACTATCATTACGGGGATATAAATATCGCCAGGATCATGCAGACCAAACCCGTTCGCGATGGAAAGCCAGGCAAGCGCCAGGCTTTCGGGCATAGGCCACGGATACGTATGGAGTAACCAGTGCCGATGATACTAAGCATGGTCGCCCCACAATCATTCGTCATCTCATACAACGACGAAATTCAGCAATTCGAAATGTGCTCGCTCAAAGACTCAGATCTTGCGGAACTGCGCCGCTCGACGTCAAGCATGCACGGTGACGCCTACGCGCCTTAAGTCGTCCGGAAAGAATCAAACTTGTCGCCACGCCGGACCATGCGTAACATCACCCCCGCCAACCTCACTCCGCCTTCATGTCCCTCCTCAAATACCTCACCGGCTACCCCGCACCTCTGCAAGACAAGGTGAGAAACCTGATCGCCGCCGATCACCTCGGCTCCTACGTCGCGCAGAAGTACCCGAGCACGCACGAGGTGCAAACCGACCGCGCCCTCTACGAGTACTGCGCGGAACTCAAACGCGAATACCTGCGCAGCGCGGATCAGATCGACAAGGTCACTTACGACAGCAAACTCGACGTGATGCGTCACGCGCTCGGCCTGCACACGAGCATTTCGAGGGTGCAGGGCAGCAAGCTGAAAGCGAAGAAGGAAATCCGCATCGCGTCGTTATTCAAGGCCGCGGCGCCGGAGTTTCTGAAGATGATCGTGGTGCACGAACTCGCTCATCTGAAGGAGAGCGATCACAACAAAGCGTTCTATCGTCTGTGCGAGTTCATGCAGCCGGGTTATCACCAGATCGAATTCGATCTACGTCTGTATCTGACGCATCGCGATCTGGCGAAAAAGACCGTGTGAGGTACGCCGCGCGGCCGGCGCGACAAACGGAGCTGACTTCAAGCCGCCAGTTCCGCGGCGTCCTCCACCATCGACGCGGTCAACAACACCGGAATCGACTTCGACGTCGGCGTACCCGCGCCATCCGCGACCGAGGAGAGCGGCACCAGCGGATTCGTCTCCGGATAATAAGCGCCGAGACAGCCGCGCGGAATGTCGTACTCGACGAGCAGAAAACCGTCCACGCGTCGCTCGATGCCATCGGCCCACACGCTCGTAATATCGACGCGCTGACCAGCCGCGAACCCGAGCATCGCGAGATCGTCCTTGTTGGCGAACAGCACGCGCCGCTGTCCGTACACACCGCGATAGCGATCGTCGAGACCGTAAATCGTCGTGTTGTACTGATCATGTGAGCGGGTGGTCATCAGCGTCATCAGGCGTTCGCCATGTTGCTTCTTCGCCTGATGAATCGGCGTGTCGAGCGCGATCGCGTGCGCGATGAACTGCGCCTTGCCGCTCGGCGTTTTCCAGATGCGATCGCGCGATGCGACGCCGAGATGGAAGCCGCCCGGCTTCTTCAGACGCTCGTTGTAGTCGTCGAAACCGTCGATCACCTTCGCGATGCCGTCGCGAATCAGCGCGTAGTCGGCCGCATGGGCGAGCCAGTCCAGCTTGCCGCTGCCCAAAGTCGCATGCGCCATGCGCGCGACGATCGCCACTTCGGAAAGCAGATTGTCCGACGCCGGCTTGTTCATCCCATACGAGATGTGCACCATGCTCATCGAATCCTCGACGCTAACGCCTTGCGCCACGCCGTTCTGTAGATCGATCTCGGTGCGTCCGAGCGTCGGCAGGATCAGCGCGTCGCGGCCATGCACGAGATGGCTGCGATTGAGCTTCGTCGTCACGTGCACGGTCAGATCGCATGCGCGCATCGCGTCCCACGTGCGCGGCGTGTCCGGCGTCGCGATCGAGAAATTGCCGCCCAGCCCGATGAACACCTTCACCTTGCCGTCGAGCATCGCCTGAATCGTGTTGACGACGTCGAGTCCGTGCTCGCGCGGCGGCGCGAAGTCGTAGGCTGCGCCGAGCTTGTCGAGAAACGCTTCAGTAGGCTTTTCCTCGATACCGACCGTGCGGTCGCCCTGCACGTTCGAGTGGCCGCGCACCGGGCACAACCCAGCGCCGCGCCGGCCGATATTGCCGCGCATCATCATCAGATTCGACAGCAGCTGTACCGTCGCGACCGAGTTCTTGTGCTGCGTGAGACCCATGCCCCAGGTCGAAATCACCGCGCGGCCCTTCACGTAGATATCGGCGAGCTTCAGCACCTCATCGAGCGGCACGCCTGCCTCGGCGACGATCGTGTCCCAGCGCTCGGCGCGCAGATCGTCGGCGAAGGCAGCGAAGCCGACTGTGTGCTGCGCGATGAAGCCGACGTCGAGCACGCGCTCGAAGCCCGACACGAGCGCTTCGTCATCCAGTTCGAGCACGCGTTTGGCGACGCCCTTGATCAGCGCGAAATCGCCGCCGACCTTCGGACGGATGAACACCGAGCTGATTTTCGTGCTGCCCATCGTCAGCATTTCGACCGGATGCTGCGGGCTCGCGAAGCGTTCGAGGCCGCGCTCCTTCAGCGGATTGATCGACACGATCGTGGCGCCGCGCTTCGCGCATTCGCGCAGCTCGCCGAGCATGCGCGGATGGTTGGTGGCCGGATTCTGGCCGAAGATCAGCAGCGTATCCGCGTGTTCGAAGTCATCGAGCGTGACCGTGCCCTTGCCGATGCCGACCGTGTGCGGCAGGCCACGGCTCGTCGCCTCGTGGCACATGTTCGAGCAATCGGGAAAATTGTTGGTGCCGTACATGCGCACGAACAGCTGGTACAGGAACGCGGCTTCGTTGCTCGCGCGGCCCGAGGTATAGAACGCGGCGCGGTCAGGATCGTCGAGACGCTTCAGATGGCTCGCGATCAGCGCGAACGCATCGTCCCAGCCGATCGGCATATAGCGGTCGCGCGCGGCGTCGTAGACAAGCGGATCGGTCAGGCGGCCGTGCTGCTCGAGTTCGAAGTCGGATTGCGTCATCAGCTCCGTGACGCTGTGCCGCTCGAAGAACGCGGGCGTCACGCGCTTTCCGGTCGCCTCGGCGGCCACGGCCTTCACGCCGTTTTCGCAGAACTCGAATGTCGACGCGTGCTCGCGATCCGGCCACGCGCAGCCGGGGCAGTCGAAGCCGTCAGGCTGATTCTGCTTGAGCAGCGTGCGGTAGTTGCCGCCCGCGACCTTTTCCTTGAGCAGGTTGATGGCGACATACTTCAGCGCGCCCCAGCCAGCGGCGGGGTGCTTGTACGGCTCGATGCGGGCTTCGGCTTGTGTTTCGTTCTTCTTCATGACGTGGCGGTGGATAGATTCGACAGGCTTTGCAGACCAATGCCGAGGAGCCTACTGTGTTCCACAAACCGCGTCGGATACAGAAAACCGGAAAGAATAGGAGTACAGTTGCGCGACGATGCCTGAAGCCGCCCGAATCCACCCGAATCGCATGAAGCTCTACGAAAAACTCGCCGACGAAATTACCGAAACCGTGCGCCGCGGCGTGTTCGCGGCCGGCGAGCGGATTGCGTCGGTGCGTCAGGCGAGCCAGCAGCACGGCGTCAGCATCAAGACGGTGCTGCACGCGTATGCGCTGCTGGAGAGCCGCGGCATCGTCGAGAGCCGGCCGCAGTCGGGCTATTTCGTGCGCGACGCGGCCGCGTGGGCGCTTGCGCCGGCGCCCGCCGCGGCCCGCGCGGGCCGCAAGTCCGCGCTGCCGCCCGTGCCCGCGACGGTCGACGTGAGCCGGCTCGTGCTGTCGACCCTACGCAGCATCCGCGCGCACGACGCCGTGCCGTTCGGCTCGCCGTATCCCGATCCGTCGCTGTTCCCGTGGCGGCGCATCAACCAGTATGCCAACGGGATCGCGCGGCGGCACGCGAGCTGGAATCTGATCGACGATCTGCCGCCGGGCAACCCCGAGCTGATCCGGCAGATCGCGCGGCGCTATGCGGAAAACGGTCTGCCGGTCGATCCGGGCGAAATCGTGATCACGCTCGGCGCGACCGAGGCGATCAACCTGAGCCTGCAGGCGGTCGCCAAGCCGGGCGACACCGTCGCGGTCGAGTCGCCGACCTACTACGCGATGCTGCACGCCATCGAGCGCCTCGGCATGCGCGCGATCGAGGTGGCGACGCATCCGGTCGACGGCATCGACATCGACGCGCTCGCGAAGGCGATCGCGCGGCAGAAGATCGCCGCGTGCATGGTTATGCCGAATTTCCAGAATCCGCTCGGTTTCTGCATGTCCGACGAGCGCAAGCGGCAACTGGTCGAACTGCTGGCTGCGCACGAGATTCCGGCGATCGAGAACGATGTCTACCAGGAGCTGTATTTCGGCGACACGCGGCCGTCGACGCTGAAGACCTTCGACACCCAAGGGCTCGTGCTGCACTGTGCGTCGTTTTCGAAAAGCCTGACGGCGTCGTACCGGATCGGCTGGGCACTGCCGGGGCGCTATCGCGCGCAGGTCGAGAAGCTCAAATTCCTCAATACGCTGACGACGCCGTCGGTGCCGCAGGTCGCGGTCGCCGATTATTTGCGTCAGGATGGCTACGACCGCCATCTGCGGCATGTGCGCCGCGTGTACCGGCAGCAGGCGAGCATCATGAGCGCGCTGGTGCTGCGCTTTTTCCCGGTCGGCACGCGCGTGTCGACGCCGCAGGGCGGCTACGTGCTGTGGGTCGAGTTGCCCGTTGCGATCGATTCGATGCGGCTTTATCAGGCGGCGCTCGAACGCGGGATAACGGTCGGGCCGGGGATGATGTTTTCGACGCGCAACGATTTTCGGCACTTCATCCGGCTCAACTACAGCTATCCGTGGACCGCGCAGGCCGAGGCGGCGTTGAAGACGCTCGGTGAGCTGGCTACGGCGATGGCGTGACAGGCGCCAGGGCGATGCAAAACGACACATCACGACAGGTAGACCGACATGGACGACGACATCGACCCGCAACTCGCCGCGATACTCGCGCAGCTATGGCGCGCGCATCGCGAGACACCCCGGCGCGCGTGGTCGCTCGCGAAGCTGTCGAAGCAGGCCGGCGTGCCGATGAGCAGCTTGCGGCGGCAATTGGCGGCGCTCTCGGGAAGCGGTCTCGTCGATACGATGTTCCAGGACGATGGCACCGGAGCCGCGTCGCTGAGCGAAATCGGCGCGCAGCTTTGCGCGGAGCTGTTCGGCACGAGCCAGGGCGGCGAGCCGTCGGCCGCCGACTGAGCTACCCGGCGCGACTGCCACCGGCGCGCAATTGATCCGGCGCACGGGTTGATTGTTGTCGTAGTCAGCGCGTTCCGCCGTCTCATTGCCCAACGCTCGCCTGCACCTGCGATTGTGATTGCGATGGCGCCATGTCCGCCGCCTCTAAAGTGGCCACGCCGCAGAACCAGTCGGCATCGCGCGGCTGATACTTCCACCGCTTGCTCGACTGCCCGATCACGCTCGCACACTGCTCGTTCACCGCAAGGTCGGGCTTTGCGGCCGTGCATTGCAGCGTCGACGGGTCGGAGTGCGCATCCACATTCACGGACGCCGCGTTCCGCGCGCCGCTCGGCAAGCTCGCCAGCAGTCGCTGCAATTCGTCGATACGCGTCGCGTACCACGTCCGCAGACACGCGGCGTCGCGGCAGTTCGCTTCGCGCCAGGCCCACTTGCTGTCGCTGTCGTCGATGAACGCGCGGCGTTGGGCGACTCGCCGACGTGCTTTCCAGTAGAGTTGGCCCAACGTGTCGTCGAGCGTCGACAGCGCGGCGTCGCCGCAAATCATGCGCTCGGCCGGCGAGCGGCCGCGCTGGCAATCGAAGCTCGCAGCGTTGGCGTACGGATGCGCGAGCAGCAGTCCGGCGATCAGGAGAGGGCGGAAGAGGGTCATCAGGGTCTGGGCGGTGCATCGATTGATCATGCCGCCGATGATCGACCGGTCGCGCGCCTCGTGGACGTCCGAACAACGCGGGAATTCGGGCGGGTCGTTACCAGATGTTGCCGCGCGGGCTGCCGGCTCAGGTCGGCGCTCGCGCACCTTCGCGTGTCATGAAGTAGGCGCAACGTCTAGATATTGGAAGTGGGGGCACTTGGGCCGGCGTGTTCGAAGGCGGCCATCGAAAGAGGGAGAACGAATGCAACGACGACTCGTGATCGGTCTTTACATGGCAGCGGGCCTTCTGACTTTACCCGGCGCGGCCAGCGCGCAGTCACAGGCCTATACGAACAGCGGGACCAACGTGCGCGCGGGCCCTGCGGCCGACTACCCGATCGTCGCGCAGCTGCCGGGCGGCGTTCCGGTGACGGTGATGGGGTGCCTGAGCAACTACCAGTGGTGCGACGTCGCCGCGCCGAGTCTGCGCGGCTGGGTGTATGCATCGCGGCTCAGTTCGCCGTACCAGGGCTACAACATGCCGCTGAACTACGGCGCCGCGCTCGGCCTGCCGATCCTCGCGTTCTCGATCAACGATTACTGGGGCAACTACTACCGCGGCCAGCCGTGGTACGGCCAGCGGTCCCGCTGGGCGCGTCATGCGCCGCCCCCGCCGCCGCGACCGGGCGCCGGGCATCCGCCGCCGAAGTGGCGGCCGTCGCCGGGGCATGTCGGCGGACGTCCGCCGGGCGGGACGCCGCCGGGCAATGCGGGTGGACGGCCTCCAGGTCACGAGGGCGCCCGACCACCAGGCAACGCGGGCGGACGCCCACCGGGCGGCCCGCCGCCGGGCAACGCCGGGGGGCGTCCTCCCGGCGCGGAGCAAGGCGGTGGGGGCGGTCGGCCACCGGGCGGCGGACCGCAAGGCGGCGGAGGCGGTCGGCCACCGGGTGGCGACCAGCAGGGCGGCGGCAATCGCCCCCCAGGCGGCCATCAGGGCGGACCCCAAGGCGGTCCCCAAGGCGGTGGAGGTGGCGGCGGAACACGGCCTCCCGGAGGCGGTGGCAACCATTGAGGATTGACGCCGCCGCCACGCTGCAGACCATCAAGCCAAATGGGCCGTCGCAGTCTGCCGCGGCCGGCCCAGCGTCGAGCCGCTGCGGCGCCTCGAGGCCACGAACAGACGGCGCCCGCACTGCCGTCGCCCGTCGTACCGGCATCAACCGATGCTGGCACGCCACACCGGAGCCGTCCGCACGCGATGCATGGCAGATTTTCACGCTGGGCTTAGCGTAAACCCCGGTGTGCCGCGTACACTAACTTGCCGATGTTGGGTTGGGGGGCGCAACTATGATTTGCGAAGCAACATCACGTGGCACGACGACAGCCGCGCCGGAGGGCGCCCGCTATCGGCCGGAACGGGCCGAAGAGGTACTCGCATCCGAGCGCAGCGTGTTGCGGCTGATCACCCGCAACACGCCGCTGCCCGAGCTGCTCGACGAAGTCTGCCGTCGCGCCGAGGCGCTGCTCGGCGACGGCGCGTGCTGCTCGATCCTGCTGCTCGACCCGGATGGCGTGCATGTGCGCGTCGGCGGCGCGCCGTCGCTGCCGCCCGCATACAGCGCCGCGATCGAGGGCGCGGCGATCGGTCCGCGCGCCGGCTCGTGCGGCACGGCGATGTTCGAGCGGCGTCTGGTGATCGTCGACGACATCGAATCCGATCCGCTGTGGGAAAACTTCCGCGATGTCGCGTTGCCGCACGGCTTGCGCGCATGCTGGTCCGTGCCCTTCGAAAACGACGCGGGCATCGTGCTCGGCGCGTTCGCCGTCTACTACCGCGCCACCCGCCGTCCGACCGTCGAGGAAGAGGCGATGCTGCGCGACATCGGCAGCAGTGTCGGCCTTGCGGTCCATCAGGACGCGATGGCGCAGCGCCTCGCGCATAGCGAGGAGCGTCACCGGCTGGTCGTCGATCATCTCAGCGAGGGCATCGTCGTGCAGTCGCGCACCGGCATCGTGCTCGCCTGCAATCCGAGTGCGCAGCGCATGCTGCACGTGACACCGGAGGTCGTCGGCAGCAGCATGCGGACCGTGATGACACGCGCGTTCGGCGAGGACGGCTCGGTCATCGGCGAAGTCAACCGTCCGGTCTCGGAGGTCTTTGCGACCGGCAAGCCGATGCTCGGCGTGACGGTCGGCCTCGAACTGATCGGCGGCGAAGTCGTGTGGATCACGCAGAACGTCGTGCCGATCCTGCGGCCCGGCGACAGCGAGCCGGACTCCGTGCTGATTTCGTTTTCCGACATCGGGCCGGTGCGCGAGGCGCAGCGCCAGCTGAAGTACCTCGCCACGCGCGATTCGCTAACCGGCCTCTACAACCGCGCCTACCTGACCGAGCGGATGCGCGACCTGTTCGCGCCGCGCGCCGGCGGCGACCATGACGGCGAGCTCACCAGCGTCGCCGTGCTATTCGTCGATCTCGACGGCTTCAAGAAGGTCAACGACACCGCCGGTCACGAAGCTGGCGACGCGTTGCTGTGCAGCGTCGCCGAACGGCTGTCGGCCTGCGTCGGGTGCGGCGACACGCTGGCGCGCGTCGGCGGCGACGAGTTCGTGATCGTCGCCAGTGCGTACGGCAATACCGGCGAGCTGATCGGCCTCGCGCACCGCATTCTGGACATGATCGCGGTGCCGTTCGCGGTGGCGGGCAACGAGTACTACCTGGGCGCGTCGATCGGTATCAGCCTGTTTCCCGAAGACGGCCAGGACGTCGCGACGCTGATGCGCAACGCCGATTCGGCGATGTATCACGCGAAGCAGCGCGGCCGCAACAACTTCCAGTTCTTCACCGCCGAGCTGAACCAGCATCTGCAGCGGCGTTTCACGATCGAACAGTCGCTGCGGCGCGCGCTTGCGGCCAACGAGCTGAGCCTCGTGTACCAGCCGATCGTCGATAGCCAAAGCGGCCGCACGATCGGCGCGGAAGCGCTGCTGCGCTGGTACAACAGCGAGCTGGGCAACGTGTCGCCGGGCGAATTCATTCCGGTCGCCGAGGATGCCGGGCTGATCGTCGAGATCGGCGACTGGGTGCTCGAGCACGCCTGCCAGCAGGTCGCGCAGTGGCGGCGCTCGCTCGCGCCGCATCTGATCGTCGCGGTCAATCTGTCGCCGCGGCAGTTCAACGACGGGCTGCTCGAGCGCATCGAAGGTTGTCTCGCGCAGTCCGGGCTCGAACCGGCCGCGCTCGAACTCGAGATCACCGAGCGATTGCTGATGAGCGACAGCGATACCGTGCTGCCGATGCTGAGCGCGCTGAACGCAATGGGCGTGCGCGTCTCGGTCGACGATTTCGGCACCGGTTATTCGTCGCTGTCGTACCTGAAGCGCTTTCCGCTGCATAACCTGAAGATCGACCGCTCGTTCGTCGCGGGGCTGCCCGATCATCGCGATTCGGTCGCGATCACGCAGGCGGTCGTCGCGATGGCGCACTCGCTCGGTATGAACGTGACCGCCGAGGGCGTCGAGACCGCCGAACAGGCGGCGTTCCTGCGCGCGATCGATTGCGACAAGCAGCAGGGCTACCTGTACAGCCGGCCGGTCGGCGCGAGCGCGTATGCGCGCACGCTGTACGACGCGCAGCTGATCGGCATGGCGAAGGCATCCTGACGCGATTGTTCAGATTGCCGAACAAGTGACTTCGCGTTGCCGCTATTTATCGGCGGCGACGCGCTCCCTAAAATTCCCCCATCGAAACGTTATTGGTGCGTGGTGCCGAAGCGGCGCCCCGCGTTTGGGGGTCGTGATGTCAGAGTTGATCAGAAACCAGCTTTACCGGCCATCGGTCGTACTGCCGATGGTCGCGCTGATGCAGGTGATGGTGTCGCAGGACTTCAATCTCGGCCAGGTCGGCTGGGTGTTCGCGGCACGCGGCGCGCAGGCCGCATTGCAACGTTCGCGCGAGTTGATTTGCGCGGTTCATTGCCACGCCTGAGGAGTCGCGTGGAGGATCTGCAGTAATCCAGACTGATTGGCGCCGCCTCGCGCGCGGCGCCTGGCAAGACGGGCCGTCGCCAAAGCGCCCGCGCAATCAGACATGGCATGGCAGCCCGTGGCGCGAAGCGTAAGATGCTACGACCTGCACCCAGACCCTGGAGAGTTGCCATGGCACAGCACTTCGACGCAGTCGTGATCGGTACGGGACAAGGCGGTTCGCCGCTCGCCGTGCGCCTCGCTCAAAGCGGGCGCCGCACCGCGGTGATCGAGCGCGCGGAGTTCGGCGGCACTTGCGTGAACGTCGGCTGCACGCCGACCAAATCCTATGTGGCGAGCGCCCGAGCGGCGCACGTGGCGCGCCATGCGGCGGACCTCGGCGTGCAGGTGGGTTCGGTCGGCGTCGATCTGGCGGCCGTGAAGGCGCGCAAGGACCGGATCATCGGAGAGTCGCGCAGCGGCGTCGAAAAATGGCTGCGCGCCACGGAAAACATCATGGTGTTCAACGGCCACGCGCGCTTCACCGGCGCGCGCATGCTCGCGATCAGCGGGCACGACGGTCAACTGCTGGACGAGCTCAGCGCGTTCGAAATCTTCATCAACACCGGCACGCGCGCCGTCGTGCCGCCGCTCGAAGGCATCCAGCGGATTCCGTACTACACGAACTCGACGCTGCTCGAACTGACCGCGTTGCCGGATCATCTGGTGATCGTCGGCGGCAGTTATATTGCGCTCGAATTCGCGCAGGTGTTTCGCCGCTTCGGGAGCCGCGTCAGCGTGCTGGTGCGCGGCGAGCGCGTGCTCAACCGCGAGGATGCCGATTTCGCGGAGTCGGTGCAGAAGGTGCTCGCGCGCGAGGGCGTCGAGTTTCATTTCGGCGTGCAGCCGACGCGCGTCCAGCCGCATGCGCATCGCGCGAATGACGTGTGCATCGGCTTCGAGCAGAACATCCCGGCCATGGAGGCATCGCACCTGCTGGTTGCCACCGGCCGCAGGCCGAATACCGACGACCTCGGCCTCGGCGCCGCCGGCATCGAGACCGACCGGCACGGCACGATCATCGTCGACGGCCAGCTGCGCACCAGCGTGCCGGGCGTGTGGGCGATCGGCGACGTGAACGGCCGCGGCGCGTTCACGCATACGTCCTACGACGACTGCCAGATCGTCGCGGCGAACCTGCTCGACGGCGGCGCGCGCAGCGTCGACACGCGGATCATGACCTATGCGGTGTTCGTCGATCCGCCGCTCGCGCGCGTCGGCATGTCCGAGCAGGAGGTGCGCAACAGCGGCCGCGACGCGCTGATCGCGACGATGCCGATGTCGCGCGTGGGCCGTGCGCGTGAGCGTGGCGAAACCGACGGCTTCATGAAGGCGCTCGTCGATGCGCACAGCAAACAGATACTCGGCGCGGCAATTCACGGCATCGAGGGCGACGAGGCGATCCATACGTTCGTCGACATCATGACCGCAGGCGCGCCGTATCCGACTTTGCAATACGCGATGCACGTGCATCCGACCATCAGCGAACTGGTGCCGACGCTGCTCGATGGGCTCAAGCCGATGCAATGAACTGCCTTGACGCTGGCGCGACACGCTGATGACAAGCCCGCTCAAACCCGCACGTAACAGCGGCAACCTGTTCGACGCCGTCGCGCAGCTGGGGACGACGCCCGAGGAGCAGGTCGACGCGCTCGTCGAGCGTGGCGGCGTGACGATCGAGCGGATCGTCTCGACCGGGCAGGCGAGTCCGCCCGGCTTCTGGTACGACAGCCCGCGCGCCGAATGGGTCGTGCTGCTCACCGGCGCGGCGGTGCTCGAATTCGACGGCGACCCCCAGCCGCATCCGATGAAGCCCGGCGATCACGTGCTGATCGAGGCGCATTGCCGGCACCGCGTCGCATGGACGAGCGACACCGAGCCGAGCGTGTGGCTCGCGGTCCATTACCCGTGAGCGGCGGCGGATCGAGCCATCCGCGCGGCCCGCTCTCGCGCATCGACAAATCCTCACACCATCACCGATAATCGGCAGCGGCGCGGCCCGCGCGCAAGGCGAAGGCGGGCTGTGCGCCCCACCGCATTGATCTTCGGGACTCGCATGGGCAAGGGACGCGTCGAAGCCTTCAGCGATGGCGTAATCGCCATCATCATCACGATCATGGTGCTCGAGCTGAAGGTGCCTGAAGGCCACGATCTCGCGGCGCTGCGCCCGGTCGTGCCGGTGTTCTGCGCATACGTGCTGAGCTTCGTGTACGTCGGCATTTACTGGAACAATCACCATCACATGTTCCATGCGGTGCAGAAGGTCAACGGCAAGGTGCTGTGGGCGAACCTGCACCTGCTGTTCTGGCTGTCGCTGTTGCCGGCCGTCACGCACTGGGTCGGCGCGAACCATCTGGCCGCGTGGCCGACCGCGATGTACGGCATCGTGCTGTTCATGGCGGCGATCGCGTATTTCATCCTGACGCGCGCGCTGATTTCGCAGCATGGACACGACTCGACGCTGGCCAAAGCGCTCGGCAACGACTTCAAGGGCAAGGTCTCCGTCGTCATTTACCTGACCGGCATCGGGCTCGCGTTCGTCGTGCCGTGGGCGTCGGCCGTGCTGTACGCGCTCGCCGCCGCGTGGTGGTTCGTACCGGACCGTCGAATCGAACACGTGCTGGAGGCCTGAGCATGCTGCTCGCACTGAAGCTCGTGCTGGTGCCGGCCTTTCTCGCCGCGCTGACGGCGGCCGCGCGCGTCTGGGGGCCGTCGGTCGCGGGATGGCTCGCGGGACTGCCGGTCGTCGCCGGACCGATCGTGCTGCTGCTCGCAGTCGAGCGCGGGCCGGCGTTCGCGGCGCAGGCGTCGGCGGCGTCGGTTGCGGCAATCGCCGCATCCGAGGCATTCAATCTTGCTTATGGATGGAGCTGCCGACGCTTCGACTGGCCGCTCGCACTGGTCGCGGGCATGGCCGGCTGGCTCGGCGCGGGACTGCTGATCGTGCGGATGCCCGGCTCGCTTGGGTGGGCGCTGGCGGCGGCGTGCGTGGCCGTCGCGGTGTCGCAGAGCGGCTTGCCGCGCGCGACGGGCCATGTGCCGGCGGCGCGCGTCGGGCGTGCGGATCTGGCCGTGCGGATGCTCGCGGGCGCATTGCTGACGCTCGCGGTGACGGCTGCCTCGGCATCGATGGGCGCCGCGTGGAGTGGCGTGGTGTCGGTGTTTCCGCTGCTCGGCATCGTGCTCGCGGTGTCGGCGCAGCGTGCGCATGGCGCGGACTTCGTGGCGCTGCTGATGCGCGGCATGGTGGTCGGGCGCGGCTCGTTCGCGGCGTTCTTCGCGGTGACGGCGATGCTGCTGCCGCGGTACGGTGTGGCGACGGGGTTTGCGTGCGCGGCGGTGGTGTCGGTCGTCGTGCAGGGGTTGACGCGGCGCATGCTGGCTGGGCAGCGCCGTGCTCAGGCGACGGCGCGAGAGTTGACGCAGCCGCAGACGGAGTGAGACTGCGCATGGCTTCACGTCGCTCACCTTCGACCGCTACCCGCATCGGGCTCATCTCGGATACGCACAACCTCGTGCGTCCGGAAGCGTTGTGCTATCTCGACGGCTGCGACGCAATCATTCACGCGGGCGATATCTGCAACCCGGACGTGCTCGACACGCTCGCGCGGATCGCGCCGCTCACCGCGGTGCGCGGCAACAACGATACCGGTGACTGGGCCGCGTCTCTACCGACGCATGCGCGGCTGACGATCCAGCAGGTGACGATTCTGGTCGTGCACGATATCGCCGAGCTGGGCTGCGTGCCGCAGCACGATGGCATTCGCGTCGTGGTGAGCGGCCACTCGCACAAGCCGTCGATCGCCGAGCGCGACGGCGTGCTGTATGTCAATCCTGGCAGCGCGGGGCCGCGGCGCTTCAAGCTGCCGGTCTGCGCGGGCACGCTGACCGTCGAAGGCGCGCAGGTTGGTGCGACGTTCGATTCGCTCCTGATGTAAAAGAAGCGGGCCGGCGAATTTCGCCGGCCCGCTCAGAAACAACGCTTGGTGTGATGACTGCGCGGATCAGGCACGCGCGGTCGCAGCCGCCGCGAACCGTTCATCCATCTCCTCGGCCTCGCGCTCACCGCGCAGCACCGCGTGCGCTTCAGCGCGCGTCCCGACGCACGGACCCGAGCCGAGCAGCGGCTTGCGCGCGGTTTCGCGCAGCGCGAGCACCGACACGATGCCGATCAGCGATGCACCCATCAGGTAGTACGCGGGCATCATCAGATTGCCGGTCCGGTCGACGAGCCATGCGGTCACGAGCGGCGTCGTGCCGCCGAACAGCGACACCGAGATATTGAAGCCGATCGCGAGCGCGCCGTAGCGGATCCGGGTCGGGAACAGCGCCGGCAGCGCCGACGGCATCACCCCGGTGAAGCACGACAGCAGCACGCCGAGAATCATCAGACCGCCGAACACCGGCAGCACCGTGCCCATGCGAATCAGCAGCAGCGCGGGAATCGACAGCGCGAACAGACCGACGCAGCCGAGCAGCATCACGGGCTTGCGGCCGATCGCGTCGGAAAGACGGCCGGCGGCGAGCGTCATCGGCATCATCAGGATCATTACGAGCAGCACGAGGAACAGACCGTGCGTTTCGTTGAAGTGCAGCGTGGCGGACAGATAGCTCGGCAGATACGACAGCGCCATATAGTCGGTCACGTTGAAAATCAGCACGAGGCCGACACACAGCAGCAGCGGCTTCCACTGCTGCACGAGCAACTGGCGCAACGACTGGCTGGGCAGCGCGCGGTCTTCGGCTTCGCGCTCTTCGGCCTGCTTTTTGAACGCGGGCGTTTCCTCGAGCTTCATGCGGATGTACAGACCCACCAGACCGAGCGGTCCGGCGATCAGGAACGGTACGCGCCAGCCCCAGGACAGCAGCGCGTCGTTCGACAGCGTCGCCGTCAGCAGCGCGACCGTGCCCGCGCCGAGCACGTAGCCGATCAGCGTGCCGAACTCGAGAAAGCTGCCCATGAAGCCGCGGCGCTTGTCGGTCGAGAATTCGGCGATGAAAGTCGCGGCGCCGCCGTATTCGCCGCCGGTCGAGAAGCCCTGCACGAGGCGCGCAAGCAGCAACAGCGCCGGTGCGAGAATGCCGATCGTCGCGTAGTTGGGGATTAGGCCGATCGCGAAGGTGCCCGCGGCCATCATGATCATCGTCATCGCCAGCACGCGCTGACGGCCGATGCGGTCACCGAGCGGCCCGAATACCATGCCGCCGATCGGCCGCACGAGAAACGCCGCGGCAAACGTGCCGAATGTCGCAATGAGTTGCGCCGATGGGCTCGACGAAGGGAAGAACACCTTGCCGAGCGTGACCGCGATGTAGCTGTACACGCCGAAATCGAACCATTCCATCGCGTTGCCGAGCGCCATGGCGCCGACGGCCCGTTTCAGGAGGGAGTGATCGACAACGGTGATGTCGTCGAGGGAAAGACGCTGTTCCGGTTTGTGATGTCGCCAGAAGCCGTTGCTGGAAGCGGTCAAGGTTGAAACTCCAATGACTGCGACGAAACTCGTGATGCGTTCCGCCACGGTTGCTGGGAAGTGTAATTTCGTGAGCAAGGCGAGGCTATTCGCGGCACCGGTTATCCGGCGGCGGAACGGATGGCGAAAAGAAGCAAACGCCCGTGCCTCGCGGTAAGTTCGCGAAAAAACACTCGACTAGATTGTGCTGACTGTTGCACCTGCGTGGCCGTGGAAGGGGGGCAGATGCATGAAGGACGCGGGGCTGGCGGGAAACTGACCCATGCGCCACTGAAGGCTTGAAACGAAAAAGGCCGGTCTTGAATTTTCCGCTTCAGGCGGGGAAACGACCGACGAGCCTTCTTGTTTAAAAACAGCTCGATTCAGGATGACGCACGCGCGGAAAACGCACGGCGAGCCAACTTGAATAGAACACGAATGAAGGCGAATTGCTGTTGAAACGCCGCACATATTAGCACGATGACAGAGGATCGTGCAAACCGGTGGTGCGGGCGAAGGCCGCCGATGTGGCTCAATCCATTGCGGGGCGGGGGATCTGGCGGGATCGGCCGAATTGGAAAACGGACCGCCTGGAACATTTGCAGACTCATTTTCGAGGCGAAGGCGACACGAACTGCGGACACGACACGCGGCCGGTATCGGGGCGAAAAAAATCCGCGCTCGCGGCGCGGACTTTCAGGCGTGTGTTTGCTCGGTTTGGGCGACGCGTTGTGTCGTGTCGTCCTCGACGAGGCAAGCTCAGGCTGACGGCGGCACGTACCCCGATGCGGTATCCGCGCCTTCGCCGAAGAAGAACTTTTCGGTCTGCTTCATCAGATACTGACGCGCGCGCGGATCGGCCATGTTCAGGCGATTTTCGTTGATCAGCATGGTCTGCTGCTTCAACCAGCTCTGCCAGGCTTCCTTCGAGATACTTTCGTAGATCCGCTTGCCGAGTTCGCCCGGCAGCGGCGGGAAATCGAGGCCTTCGGCTTCCTTGCCGAGCTTCGCGCATTGAACCATACGAGTCATGCTGTGCTTCTCCTGTAATCGATGTGGGGCGGGCAGGCGCCGGTTCGGATCAGATGGGGGCGATCACGAAGTACTCAAAGCTGTTTCATCAGCACGAGCGACTTGCGCTGCCAGTTATAGAGTCGGCGGCGGTCTTCGGGCAGGTCGTCGACCGAAACCTTGACGAAGCCGCGTTTCAGGAACCAGTGTTCGGTGCGTGTGGTGAGCACGAAAATGCGCGTGAGGCCGCGTGCCCGCGCGCGCTGCTCGATCCGCTTGAGCAAACGCTCGCCGTCGCCAGTGCCTTGCGCTTCCGGCGCGACCGTCAGGCACGCCATTTCGCCGATGCGCTCCTGCGGATACGGATACAGCGCCGCGCAGCCGAACAGCACGCCATCGTGCTCGATCACCGAGAAATGGTCGATGTCGCGTTCGATCTGGTGACGGCCGCGCCGTACCAGCGTGCCGTCAGTTTCGAGCGGCTCGATCAGCGCGAGAATGCCGCCGACGTCGTCCGGCGTTGCTTCGCGCAGGCTTTCGAGGTTCTCGTACGAAATCATCGTGCCGACGCCATCGTGCAGGAACAGTTCGAGCAGCAGGCTGCCGTCGAGCGCGTACGGGATGATGTGCGCACGCGCCACGCCGCCGCGGCAGGCGCGAATCGAATGCTTCAGGTAGAACGCGGCGTCGCCGGTCACTTCGCCGCTTTCGTTCAGCTTGTAGGCGTCGTCGAGCGACAGTTCGCGGATCAGCGCGGTGCCGCTTTCGCCGGTTTCCATCAAGCCCGGCGTTTCGGTCAGGAACACGATCTTGTCGGCGCGCAGCGCGATCGCCGCGGCCGAGGCCACGTCTTCCATCGACAGATTGAATGCCTCACCGGTGGGCGAGAAGCCGAGCGGCGATAGCAGCACGAGCTTGCGGCTCGCAAGCGAGTGTCGGATCGAATCCGCGTCGATCTTGCGCACGAGGCCCGTGTGCTGGAAGTCGACGCCGTCCAGAATGCCGACGGGGCGCGCCGTCACGAAGTTGCCCGATACGACGCTGATGTGCGCGTGCGCCATTGGCGTGTTCGGCAGACCCTGGCTGATCGCGGCTTCGATGTCCAGACGCACTTCGCCGGCCGCCTCCTTCGCGGACTCGAGCGCGCGCGCGTCGGTGATGCGCATGCCGTGTGAAAACTCCGATTCGACGCCGTGCAGGCTCATCTGCTCCTCGACCTGCGGGCGCGAGCCATGCACGAGCACGATCTGGATGCCCATTGCCTGCAGCAGCGCGATGTCGGACACGAGCGCATTCAGCAGCCCCTGATGCACCACTTCGCCGCCGAAACCCACGACGAATGTCTTGTTTCGGAACGCGTGGATATACGGGGCGACGGAACGCATCCAGTCGACGAATTGCGCGTGCTGGGCGAGAGTTTCCGGCGAGTCGGAGGGCGCCGGAACGCTCGCGGGCGCGGGGACGAGGTCGGTTTGGGAATTCATGCCGGGGATTATAATGCGCCCCCATGTCGAATGTACCCAAAAGTCCCGCTGGGGCGAACGAGAAACCGGCGTCGGCCGGCGAGCCGGCCAACCCCGGCGATACGATGCGCCGCCCAGCGCAGGATGCGAGACCCGATCAGGCGCGTGACGAGCGTCGGGGGGCGGGCGCGTCTGCGCGAAAGGTGCCGCCTGAAGGGGGCGGTGCAGGTCGAAAAGATCGCGAAGAGCACGCTGGCGCGCGTGACGAACGGCGCGGTGAATCCCGCGATGAATCGGATCAAGCGTCTGGTGCGAAGCGGGGCGGTGGGGCTCGTGGCGAGCAACGTGGCGCTTCGTTGAGCGAGCAGCTTGGACAATTCCGTACTGCGCTTCATAACGCGGCCCGTGAGCAGCAGGGCGATGGGCCGCAAAGCGGGCAGCGGGGTGGACCGCAAAGCGAGCGCCGCAATACGCCTTCGGCCGTGCCTCGCGGTGAGCATGGCCAGCAGGCTCGCGACGAGGGAGTTGAACAGCGTCGTGCGTCTCGCAACGAACAGGGAGATCGCGGGCCACGTAGCGAGCAACGCGAATCTACCCGCGGCGAGCAACGTCACGGATCGCGCGACAAACAATCGGGCGAGCCGCGCAAGGAACCTCGCGCGCCGCGCGAAGCGCGGCCGTCGCGGGTCGTCGAGCCGAATCCGATCCCACCGGTCACGTTCCCCGAAGCGCTTCCTGTCTCCGGTCGTCGCGACGAGATCGCGCGGGCGATCGCGGAGAATCAGGTCGTGATCGTGTCAGGCGAAACCGGCTCGGGCAAGACCACGCAGTTGCCGAAAATCTGCCTCGCGCTGGGCCGTGGTCTCGGTGCCGGCGGCAATGGTCTGATCGGCCATACGCAGCCGCGCCGGATCGCCGCGTCGGCGACCGGGCGCCGTATCGCCGAGGAGCTCGGCACGCCGTTCGGCGAAGTGGTCGGCTATAAGGTGCGCTTCAACGACAACCTCGCGCCGGGCGCATCGGTCAAGCTGATGACCGACGGCATTCTGCTTGCTGAAACGCAGACCGATCCGCTGCTGAATGCCTACGACACGCTGATCATCGACGAAGCACACGAGCGCAGCCTCAACATCGATTTTCTGCTCGGCTACCTGAAGGAGATTCTTCCCAGGCGTCCCGACCTGAAGCTGATCGTCACCTCGGCGACAATCGATGCCGACCGTTTTGCGCGTCATTTCGGCAGCGACGACAAGCCCGCGCCGGTAATCGAAGTGAGCGGCCGGATGTATCCGGTCGAGGTACGTTACCGTCCGGTCGTCGAGGACAGCCCGGCGGTCAAGGCGGCGCAAGGGACCTCGGGTGCAACCTCGTCTGGCCGCGAGCGCCCGAAGACGCAGCGCGAGACTGATCGTGATCTGATGGAGGCGATCGTCGACGCTGTCGACGAACTGTGTCGCGAAGGCCCCGGCGACGTACTGGTGTTCCTGCCCGGCGAGCGCGAGATTCGCGACGCCGCCGAGGCGCTGCGCAAACATCATCCGCCCCATACGGAGATCCTGCCCCTGTTCGCGCGGCTCTCGGCCGCCGAGCAGGAGCGCGTCTTCCGCACGTCGAACGCGCGCCGCATCGTGCTCGCGACCAACGTCGCCGAAACTTCGCTGACGGTACCGGGCATCCGCTACGTGGTCGACACCGGCCTTGCGCGCGTGAAGCGCTACTCGTATCGCAACAAGGTCGAGCAGTTGCAGGTCGAGTCGATTTCGCAGGCCGCCGCGAATCAGCGCGCGGGGCGTTGCGGCCGAGTCGCCGATGGCATCTGCATTCGTCTGTATGAGGACAGCGACTTCCAAGGCCGCGCGCGCTTCACCGATCCGGAAATTCTGCGCTCGTCGCTTGCTTCGGTGATTCTGCGCATGAAGTCGCTGCATCTGACGGCGATCGAAACCTTCCCGTTTATCGAACCGCCGCCGGGCCGTGCGATTTCCGATGGCTACCAGTTGCTCAACGAGCTCGGCGCCGTCGACGACGACACCCACCTGACGCCGCTCGGCCGCGCACTCGCGCGATTGCCGCTCGATCCGCGCGTCGGCCGCATGATCCTCGCCGCGCGCGACCAGCAGGCGCTGAAGGAAGTGCTGATCATTGCGAGTGCGCTGTCCGTGCAGGACCCGCGAGATCGCCCGATCGAAGCGCAGGAGCAGGCGGACCAGGCGCATCGCCGGTTCGCCGACGAGCGCTCCGAATTCCTGCAGTGGCTGAAGATCTGGAACTGGTTCGACGAAGCGATCGCGCACAAGAAATCGAACCGGCAGCTGCAGGACGAGTGCCGCAAGAACTTCCTGTCGCAACTGCGGCTGCGCGAATGGCGCGACGTCCACTCGCAACTGCTGACGGTGGTGCGCGAGCACGGCTGGCGGCTGAACGAAGCGGAGGCGACATTCGAGCAGATCCACCTGGCGCTGCTGACCGGTCTGCTCGGCAACATCGGCCTGAAAGCCGACGACGAGCCGTACTACCTCGGCGCGCGCGGCATCAAGTTCTATTTGTGGCCCGGCTCGGCGCTCGTGAAAAAAGCAGGCAAGTGGGCGATGGCCGCCGAGCTCGTCGAAACGAGCCGTCTGTACGCGCGCTGTATCGCGAAAATCGAGCCGGAGTGGGTCGAGAAGGTCGGCGCGCATCTGCTCAAGAAGTCGTTGTCCGAGCCGCATTGGGAAAAGCGCGCGGCGCAGGTGTCCGCGTTCGAGCGCGCGATGCTGTACGGCCTGCCGATCTATCACCGGCGGCGCGTCGCATTCGGCACGCAGGACCCGGCGCGGGCGCGCGAGCTGTTCATTCGCGGTGCGCTCGTCGAAGGCGAGTTCGACACGAAGCTTGCGTTCTTCGCGCACAACCGCAAGTTGCTCGCCGACATCGAGCAGCTCGAGCACAAGTCGCGCCGCCAGGACGTGCTGGTCGACGATGAATTGATCTACGCGTTCTACGATCAGGCGCTGCCGGACGGCATCCATACCGGCGCCGCGTTCGAGCGCTGGTATCGCGACGAGGTCAAAAAGAGTGGCCAGGCGGAGGACAAGCTGCGGCTGTTGTATTTGTCCCGAGACGATCTGATGCGGCACGAGGCGGCGGGTGTCACGACGGATCTGTTCCCTAAGCGGCTGACGATGGCGGGCATCGAGATGGCGCTGACCTATCACTTCGAGCCGGGCACGCCGCGCGACGGCGTGACGCTCGCAGTGCCGCTGTACGCGCTGAACCAGGTCGACGCGCGCCGCTGTGAGTGGCTCGTGCCCGGGATGCTGAAAGAAAAGGCGCAGATGCTGCTGAAGTCGCTGCCGCAAAAGCTGCGTCGGCATTGCGTGCCGCTCCCCGAGTACGCGGCGGGCTTCGCCGAACGGCACGGCGCACAGCGCTTCGGAGGAGGCGGCCTGCTCGAGGCGCTGATCGCCGACCTGCGCGAGCAGACCCAAGTCACGATGAAGCAGTCCGACTTCAAGCTCGAGACGCTGCCCGCGCATCTGTTCATGAACTTCAAGGTCATCGACGAACATGGCCGGCAGCTCGCGATGGGGCGCAATTTGTCGCAACTGCGCGCCGAGCTCGGCGCTCAGGCGCAGCAGCATTTCCAGAAGCTCGTTTCGGGCGCGGCGGGCGCCGCCTTGGCCGACGCGGGCGGCGGCGGTGTTGCGGCACCTGCACGCTCTCCAGATCTGCCTCAGAGTGGCGCGTCGCGCGGCAAGGGCGCGGCCGCGCCACAGCCCGCGACACCGGAAGGCGCACCAGCCACCGCGCTGTATGAAAACCTGACCACGTGGAATTTCGGCAAGTTGCCCGAGTTGCTCGAAATTCGCCGTGGTGGTCAGACGCTGTTTGGCTACCCGGCGCTCGTGGACCGTAGCACCCATTGCGACGTCGAGGTGTTCGATTCGCCGGAAGAAGCCGCGCGGATTCATCGGGCGGGCTTGCGTCGGCTCTTCGCGCTGCAGTTGAAGGAGCCGATCAAGTATCTGGAGAAAAATCTGCCGGGCCTGCGCGAAATGGCCATGCAGTTCATGCCGCGCGGCACGCAGGAGGAACTGCGCGATCAGCTGATCGACACCGCACTCGACCGCGCGTGTCTGCAGGATCCGCTGCCCGACGACGATGCGAGCTTCCATGTCCGCCGCGACGAAGGGCGTAGCCGCCTCACATTGCTCGCGCAGGAAATTTCGCGGCTGGTCGGTCAGATTCTTGGCGAATACGCGAGCCTGACGAAGAAGCTCCTGCAGGCGAAGCCATTCGCGGCCGCGTACACCGATCTGCAGAATCAGCTCGATGCGCTGATCGGCAAGCGTTTTGTCGTCGATACGCCGTATGCCCAACTCGCACATTTCCCGCGTTATCTGAAGGGGATGGCGCTGCGTATCGACAAGCTGCGCGCGGACGCCATACGCGACGCGCGCCAGTTCGCCGAATTCCAGCCGCTGCTGCAGCACTATCAGCGCGCGGTGTCGCAGCGCGGCGGCGTCGTGGATCCGCGGCTTGCGGAATTCCGCTGGCTGCTCGAGGAATTGCGCATCTCGCTGTTTGCGCAGGAGCTGCGCACCCCGATGCCGGTTTCGGTGAAGCGCCTGCACAAGGTGTGGGAGTCGATGCAGCGCTAAGGCCAGGGCGCTCGCTCGCGGACGCTGGACACTGGATGTGCACCGCGGCCGATGAGCGGGCCCGCGCACCGATGCGCGCGGGGTACGCCGAGCGTCCTCTGAGCGCCGTCGCGGCCGTACTCTGTTCGACACGTTCGCTCGAGCTGATTTCACCAATGCATCCCCGCGCCGATCGATGCGCCGAACTTTCGG
Organism: Paraburkholderia lebeckiae; assembly: GCF_050436225.1. Classification (NCBI taxonomy): domain Bacteria; kingdom Pseudomonadati; phylum Pseudomonadota; class Betaproteobacteria; order Burkholderiales; family Burkholderiaceae; genus Paraburkholderia; species Paraburkholderia lebeckiae. Next base: position 991,852 of record NZ_JBNDLU010000002.1, read on the forward strand.
CGAGAGTCGGTGCTGCCTTGGACCTTGTAGATCCATTTGCCGGTGTCCGACAACTGCGACACGCTGATCGCGAGCGCAGATTGACCGCCGTACGTGCCCTCGCCATGGCGACCATGCCGTGTCCCGGCAGGACCGCTTGCGGCAAAGCTGCCATCGCGAGCGCCGATGCCGTGCTCCCGTAGCAGTCCCGACGGGCGGAGCGGATCTGGTCGTCGGTATAGCGGTTCGACGCGCTGATCGCGCCGCTCACGCTTTGCTGCAACTGATTGACGTTGACCGCGTCGGTGCCTCGCACGCCGGCCGCGACGTTGGCGATCTGGCGTTCCTGGCCCGCCGCGCCAACCGATACCGTGTTAGCTCGGTCGCGCGTTCGCCCCGGCCGCAATCGCGTGCGCGCCGGACGCCTGCGCGCTCTCAGTCGCGCTATCGCCTGCCGCGCTGAACAACGCGTCGGCTGAGCCGATCGTCGCGTTATTGATCGCGCCTTCGAGCGCCGCGTTCAGCTGACCGAGGTTCATTAATTAAAAATCCTCCGCATTATTGGAGTTAGTGGCACGCAGCGCGTATTCCGACTTTGACGTGATGTTATTGCGTGGTTTTGAAAATATTGAAAATACAAAAACGCCGGTCATTGGTAAGGCTTGCATTATTTGGTCGAGCGCGCGTCGGCCCGGCGATATACGCTCGGGTTTCATGGGAGAGGCGCTACCGGGGCGGCGCGTATGGAGAATTCTCCGCTGTCCGCGTGCAATTCAGATATCAGCAAACTCCGAAATTCAATCGGGCTAAAAAATATATTAATACGGCTAGGTTTTTATTGATAAGGAAAGAGGAGTATTCTTATTGCTCCCGCTAATCATTTGCGCGATTTTAACGTGTGGCTGATGCATGATTGGCCCTGACAGGGAGAGCACATTGATTCCTCGCTCGAAAACCCGCGGCGCGAGCATCAAACCGGACGTGGCAGACGAAACCTCCCGCACCCGGCCGCGCTTCATCGCAACCCGTCATTTTTCGGTCGTCGCAAGTGACTTACGTCAACCGCCCGGACCAGCAAACGTTCTACAATGACCGTTGTTCTCCGAAGCGAGTTTTCATGCGTAAATTTTTTCTTCCCGGCTTGAGTGCCACGTTCGCCGCGACCGCGGTGCTGGTCGCCGCCGCAGGCTTTTTTTCTCCAGCGGCGCACGCCAATAACGTGATCGTGCTCAATTCCGGCGAGGCCACGCTGAGCCTGATCGACGAGAACAGCCGCCAGGTCATCGGCACCGTGCCCACGGGCAAGGAACCGCATCACCTGATGGCCACGCCGGACAATTCCTCGCTGATCGTCGCCAATTCGGTGTCGAACAACCTGATGTTCGTCGATCCGAAAACGGGGCAGTTACAGCGTTGGGTCGAGAACATCGAAGATCCCTATCAAATCGGTTTTTCGCCTGATCGCAAGTGGCTCGTCACTACGGGACTGCGGCTCGACCGACTCGATATCTATCACTACGACAACCAGAAAAACCAGATGACGCTGGCTTCACGGCTGCCGCTCGCGGTGATGCCGAGCCACATGGCGTTCTCGAATGACAGCAAGACGGTGTTCGTCTCGCTGCAGATCTCGGGCGAGCTCGCCGCCATCGACCTGCCCACGCAAACCGTCAAATGGAAGATGAAGGTCGGCAAGGTGCCCGCGGGTCTTTGGATGACGCCGGGGGAAAAGTACCTGCTCGTCGGCATGACCGGCGAGGACTGCGTCGCCGTGGTGGACTGGCGCAACCAGAAGGTCGTCAAGACGATTCACACGGGCAAGGGCGCTCACAATTTCCGCTCGCTCGCCGACGGCAAGCATGTCGCGGTGTCTAACCGCGTCGCTAGCACGATCAGCATCATCGACGAAGACACGCTCACCAACGTCGGCGACATCACCGGCCTGATGCCGGGACCGGACGATATGGAACTTTCCGCCGACAAACGCTATCTGTGGGTTACCTTCCGCTTCGCGAAGCACGTTGGCATCATCGATCTCAACACGCGCAAGCTGATCCAGACGATTGCGGTGGGCCGCTCGCCGCACGGCATCTATTTCTTCAACCGCGCGCCGGTGACGGCGCCGAACGGTGCGTGAGGGGCCTGAGGGCACCAGAGCAGAGCCAGGGCGCCATGAGCCATCAAGGATGAAGTAACAGGCCAGCATCATGTTCCATCTGATTTTCTCCTCACTCGACAGCTTCGTTTCAGCCGTGCAGACGTGGCTGTACGTCGACGTGGTGCAGCCGCTGCTGTTCCGGTTCAATCTGATGGACTACGACGAGGACACCTACGACAGCCTGTACTGGGTCATCGTCGGTGTGCTCGAGGTGCTCGCGATGTACGCGATCCTGCGTCCGCTCGAGGCGCTGCGCCCGGCCGAGCAATGGGAGAACCGCAAGGCCGTGCGCGTCGACGTGCTGTACACGTGGATAGCCAAGCTCGGCATTCTGAACCTGTTCTTTTTCTTCGCGATGCAACCGCTCTTCGACAACGTGCAAGGCTGGCTGCGGCTGCACGGCATCGCGAACCTGAACTTCGACAACCTGTGGCCCGGCGTGACCACGCAGCCGCTCGTCACATTCGTCATGTACCTGCTCGTGCTCGATTTCGCCGGCTACTGGTATCACCGCTGGCAGCACCGCTTCGGCGTGTGGTGGGAACTGCATGCGGTACACCATAGTCAGCGGCAGATGTCGCTGTGGTCCGACGATCGCAACCATCTGCTCGACGATCTGCTGCAGGCGTCGTTCTTCGCGATGATCGCGCTCGCAATCGGTGTGCCGCCGTCGCAGTTCGTCGTGCTGGTTGCGATCACGAATCTCGCGCAAAGCGTGCAGCACGCGAACATCCGTCTGTATTACGGCTGGCTCGGTGAGCGGCTGCTCGTCAGCCCGGCGTTCCACCGCCGTCACCACGCGATCGGGTACGGTCATGAAGGGCTCAATTACGGTTGCAATTTCGGCGTGCTGTTCCCGTGGTGGGACATGTTGTTCCGCAGCGTGTCGTGGAGCCGCGATATGGAGCCGACCGGTATCAGCGATCAGCTCGAAGGCCGCCGCTATGGCGATGGATTCTGGGCGCAGCACTGGTTCGCCTTCGTGCGCATCGCGCATCGCCTCGTATCGAAGCGCCGCGCACCCGGCAACGACACCGCCGCCGTTTGAGTCGATTCAGAGTCGGTTCAGAGTCCGTTCTGAGTCCATTGCGGATCCATTCGAGCGCGCACTCCGCCGCGCTGCTCACTTCCGCCGGCGGCGCGGTCCCTTGGTTTATGCTGTGCACGTTCGAGCGCACCCTCCAGTGCCCCAGCATGCCTGGCCCGCGCGCAGCGCGTTTTTCCCGTCCATCGTTTCGTTCGCAGGCACTGGCTCGCATGAATGATCTGTTGCGCTCGTTTGGGCGCGCGCTCGCAAGCGCGTTGCATCCGCGCATGCTCTGGCTGACCTTCAAACCGTTTTTCGTCGCGACGGTCGGCTGGGGCATACTCCTGTGGTTCTTCTGGCAGACGCTGACCGGCGCGACGCGCACCTGGCTCGACGACTGGTCCTTCACCGCCACGCTTTATCATCTGTTCGACGTGCTCGGTTTTTCGACGCTGCACGCGGTCATCGCGCCGTTCATCGTGATCGCGATGGCGATCCCGCTGATCGTCGTCACGGTGCTGCTGCTGATCGCCATGCTGTCGATGCCAGCCGTGATCCGCTTTCTCGCGGCCCGCCAGTTCGCCGGCCTGGAGATGCGCCGCGGCGGAACGTGGTACGGTAGCCTCGGTCAGGCGCTCTGGACCACGCTGCTGTGTCTCGCGCTGCTGATCGTCACGTTGCCGCTGTGGCTAGTGCCGCCGTTCTTCGCGTTGATTCCGCCGCTGCTGTGGGGATGGCTCACGTATCGCGTGATGACCTACGATGCGCTCTCGTTGCATGCGACGCGCGACGAGCGGCGCGAACTGGTGCGGCGCCACCGGCTGCCGTTGCTGCTGATCGGTATCGTGAGCGGCCTGCTAGGTTCGCTGCCGACGCTGTTGTGGGCATCGTCGGTATGGCTGATTGTGCTGTTCCCGGTGATCACGGCGGTGACGATCTGGATTTACGCGTTCATCCTCGTGTTCTCGGCGCTATGGTTCGGCAACTACTGCCTGCGCGCGCTGCAGCGCATGCGGGCGGAAGCGCATGGCGGCGCGCGCGAGATCGCGCCGGTTCCCTATTGATCAAACGAAAGAGGCGGCAATGGCATTTGGCGTCATCATCATCGGCGATGAAATCCTGTCGGGCAGACGCGTCGACAAGCATCTGCCGAAGGTCATCGAGTTGCTCCGCGCGCGCGGGCTGTCGCTCGGCTGGGCGGAGTACATCGGCGACGATCCGGAGCGCATCACGGCGACGCTGCGGCGCACGTTCGCGTCGGGCGACATCGTGTTCTCGACGGGCGGTATCGGTGCAACACCGGACGACCACACGCGCCAATGCGCGGCGGCCGCGCTCGGTGTGCCGCTCGAGCTGCATCCGGAAGCCGCGAAGCTGATCCAGGAGCGTATCCGCGACATGTATCCGGCGAACTCGCCGGCGCCGCTCGATCTGAACTCGCCCGAGAACCGGCATCGCCTGAATATGGGCACGTACCCGCAGGCCGCCGATATCATTCCGAACGGCTACAACAAGATTCCGGGCTTTTCGATCCGCCAACACCATTTCGTGCCGGGTTTCCCGGTGATGGCCTGGCCGATGATCGAATGGGTGCTCGACACGCAGTACGCGCATCTGCATCACACGACGCCGCACGCTGAAAAGTCGCTGCTGGTGTTCGAGTTGCCGGAGTCGCGCGTGACGCCGTTGATGGAGAAAATCGAGCGCGATTTTCCGGGCGTGCGGGTGTTCAGCCTGCCGAGCGTCGGGGATGCGGAGCGGGGCGGCGTGTATGCGCGGCATCACATCGATCTGGGTGTGAAGGGCGAGCCGGAAGCCGTCGCCGCGGCGTTCGTGAAGCTGCGAGAGGGAGTGCATCTGCTCGGTGGCGATATCGTCGAGCCTGAAGCGGCGGCAGCGGCGGCGGCCACGGGTAAGCCGCGAAGCTGAGCGGGCGACAGCGGTCCGCCGGGCAGCTGTAGTGTACGACCCGTGCAGTTCAGGATGTCGGGCGCCGCGCGCGCATGCAGCTTCAACGCCCATCGACATGCGCGCGGCGCGGGGACGGCAACTCCGCGCAACTAACCGCCGCTTCTTCTGCGTGCCTCTCGATGCGACTCATCGTCGGCATTCAAGTATCTCTACGGGCATTGCTAAATAAAATTCGTTATGCATAACCGGGCATTCCTCCAGACCCGGTTCATTCCATTGCCTCGATTAGTCCAATAATTGGATATTCCATCGCGAATTTTAGTTTGTTTAGTAAATTAAAATAAACTTAAATCGGAATGGATAATCGATTGACGCAATTCGAATCGCTCCTATAGCACGGCCTCCGTTCATTGAGCCGATTGTCAAACGATAATCGAGACGACCAAACGGATGACTAAACAATACTCAGGAGGCAGCCGTGATAGATATACGCCGTCTTTCGGTCGCTTTGCTTATTACCGGTGCTTTGACGGGTTGTGGACGAGCGCGGCGGACGCACCCCTTCGTATGGCGTACCGCTCGCGCGGAATGTGGCCGACGCATTCAACAACCACGGCATCGGCAGCGACGGCAGCACCGATACCGATGGTCCGGGTGCGGACTTCGACGGCTCGCTGTTCAGCTACTCGTCGCAGGCCTTGACGGCGGCGGGTGCGGCGCCGGGCAAACCGTTCTCGTTCGGTGGCGCGAGCTTCGTCTTGTCTGGCGGTCCGCTCGATAACGCGGTGGCGGTGGGGCAGGCCATCGCGATGCCGCCCGGCACGACCAAACCTTTCACGCTCTGGTTCGACGACTGGACGCTCAATGGTGGCGGTGCGGCGCCGGTGGACCCGATCGCGTCGACGACGAGCTATCGCAATGCCGGCGACGGCAGCAACGACGGCGTCAAGACCTATCTGTTCGCGCAGAGCGTGCCACTGTCGCCGGGCAAGCTCGTGGCGAGCGTCACGTTGCCGAAACAGGTCAGCGCGGGCAAGTTGCACGTGTTCGGGAATTCGGCCGCGCCCTGAACACAATGGAGCGCCGCGCGCGCGGCGCTCGACGAAACAAGCGGTCCGCGCCTGAGGGTTAGGTTGGCGCGAACCGCGACATCGCAGTGTCACAACCCGCGCCGACGATGCAATCAATGCGTGGTCGGCGCGAACCGTTTCAATCGGCCTGCTTCAGCGCCGCGCCACGGGCTTGCGCAGATGCGGGCAGTGCGCCACGCGCCATCAGGCTCCGATCCACGGCAAGCCGCGAAAACACCATCCGGACACCGTCTTCCGATGCCCCTGGCTGTCCTTGTCGCCTTCGAAGCCTTCCAGCAGGTCATACGCCTTCGTGAAGCCGGCCTGGGTCGCGGCGATCGCGGCGAGCTTCGAGCGCGCGGCGCTGCGGCACAGGAACAGCACCGGCGTATCGGGCGAGGCGACCTGCGCGAGTTGCTGCACGAATTCCTGATTGGGCACCGCGCCCGGATAGCGCGTCCATTCGACATGCGCGTATTGGCCATCACCGATCACCGGCCGGCCGACCCAATCGAGCTCGGCGCGGGTACGCACGTCGACGAGACGCGTGCGCGGATCGAGTTCCAGCAGTTCGAACGCCTCGGCCGGCGATACCGCGCCCGCATAGGGCAGTTGGTTCTCGGTGCGGCGGGCGTCCGCCTTCGCGTAAAGTTGTTCGAGCGTGCTCATGAGCGTCAACTCCTTCGGACCAAATGATTATTCTAGCGCGCGGCAGGCAGCGCACGGACCTGTGTAGACTGGACGGCGCCGGACAGTCGACGGGCAGCGCCCCAATCTCGATGCGCGAATATGGTGCATTTCTCGCTGAATGCACCAAAATGGTAGAGAGCGCCGTTTCCAAAGCGGTGAATGCACGAAATGGGTGCGTCGCAGTGCCCGCACGTTTGTTTGCGACGCGGCTCGCGCCTCGTGCGTGGCCGGCAAATCCAAGCGGCGCAGTGGTGTGCGCCGGATTGGCCCGCCCGGGCCCAGACGTGGCACACTATCTGCTTTATTGGTGCCGATCGATTTTGCCCCGGCAGAATTTTCCGCCCTGCGACGCCATATGGGTGGAGGTTCCGGGACGGGTCAGCTAGATTGGGCGGCGGCTGAATCCGCCGAAATTGTTAATCAGGAGATAGGTTATGAGTAAATCCGTGGCCGACGTCATTCAACTCGTCAAAGACGAAGACGTCAAGTTTGTCGACTTCCGTTTCACCGACACGCGCGGCAAGGAGCAACACGTTTCGGTGCCGGTGTCGGCGTTCGATGAAGACAAGTTCGAAAGCGGCCATGCGTTTGACGGTTCGTCGATTGCCGGCTGGAAGGGCATCGAAGCATCGGACATGTTGCTGGTCCCGGACGCGAACACCGCCTTCATCGACCCGTTCTACGAAGAATCGACCCTCGTGCTGACCTGTGACGTCGTCGAACCGGCTGACGGCAAGGGCTACGAGCGCGACCCGCGCTCGCTCGCGAAGCGCGCCGAAGCGTACCTGAAGAACTCGGGCCTCGGCGACACCGCGTACTTCGGTCCGGAACCCGAATTCTTCATTTTCGACTCGGTCCAGTGGAATACGGATCAGTCGGGCTGCTTCATCAAGATCGGTTCGGAAGAAGCACCGTGGTCGTCGGCGAAGGAATTCGAAGGCGGCAACACCGGTCATCGTCCGGGCACCAAGGGCGGCTACTTCCCGGTCGCGCCGGTCGACTCGTTCCAGGACATCCGCTCGGAAATGTGTCTGCTGCTCGAACAGATCGGCATTCCGGTCGAAGTGCATCACCACGAAGTGGCGGGCCAGGGCCAGAACGAAATCGGCACCAAGTTCTCGACGCTCGTGCAGCGCGCCGACTGGCTGCAGCAGATGAAGTACGTCATCCACAACGTCGCGCACACGTACGGCAAGACGGCGACATTCATGCCGAAGCCGGTCGTCGGCGATAACGGTTCGGGCATGCACGTCCACCAGTCGATCTGGAAGGACGGCCAGAACCTGTTCGCGGGCAATGGCTACGCGGGTCTGTCGGAATTCGCGCTGTTCTACATCGGCGGCATCATCAAGCACGCTCGCGCGCTGAACGCGATCACGAACCCGGGTACGAACTCGTACAAGCGTCTCGTGCCGCACTTCGAAGCTCCGGTCAAGCTCGCTTACTCGGCTCGCAACCGTTCGGCATCGATCCGTATTCCGCACGTCTCGAACCCGAAGGGCCGCCGTATCGAAACGCGCTTCCCGGATCCGCTGGCGAATCCGTACCTGTGCTTCTCCGCGCTGATGATGGCGGGTCTGGACGGCGTGCAGAACAAGATTCACCCGGGCGAAGCCGCCGACAAGAACCTGTACGACCTGCCGCCGGAAGAGGATGCAAAGATCCCGACCGTGTGCGCGGGCCTCGACCAGGCGCTCGACTCGCTCGACGCGGACCGCGAGTTCCTGACGCGCGGTGGCGTGTTCACGGATGCGATGCTCGACGCGTACATCGAACTGAAGACGACAGAACTGCAGCGTTATCGTCAGTCGGTGCACCCGATCGAATTCGAAATGTACTACTCGCTGTAAGCGGCCATGGCGCTTCGCCCATCACCCGGCGAAGCGCTTTGCCCGACGCTCGCGATCGGTCACAAAGGGACGGCGGCGCCGTCCCTTTTTTGTTAGGCCGTACGCACGGCCGGCCGCGCGCAGGCAACCCGGCATTCGGTGAAGCACAATAAAGCAGCACTCCTGATTTATCACCATCTCCTACCGGCCAGACTGCAAGATGGTTCTGAAGAATCTGATCAAGGCAAGGAAAGGACACGAACAGACGCTGTCGGACGACGTGCAGCTCGTGAGCTCCGGTTTGTTGCCCGGTTTCGAGGCGCTGCCGACCGTCGTGCTGGTGCTCGAAAAGCGCACGCTGCGCGTCGCGTTCGCGAATCCGTCGGCGGAATCGATGCTCGAGATGTCTCGCAAGCAACTCACGCAGATGGCGTGGCCAGACATCTTCTCGAACGCGGACGAGCTGGTCGCGACGATCACCGCGATCGCCGCGCACCGTTTTCACGCGACGCATCTGGACGCCGTGCTCGAGCGTCCCGGCCACGAGCCGCTGCACGTGCATGCGATCGTCGGTTTTCTGGAAAGCGCGCAGGACTACGTGTTGCTCGAACTGTTCGAGAACGAGCGGCATCTGCGCACCGACCGCGAAGAGCGCATCAACGACCTGACGGCCGTCAACAAGCATCTGATCCGCAATCTCGCGCACGAAATCAAGAATCCGCTGGGCGGGATTCGCGGCGCCGCGCAACTGCTCGAGTTCGAACTCGGCGAACGTCAGCGCGACGAGTTGCGCGAGTACACCCAGGTCATCATCAAGGAGTCGGACCGTCTGCAGACGCTGGTCGACCGCTTGCTCGAACCGCACCGGCATCCGCACATCGTCGGCGACGTGAATATTCACGAGGTGTGCGAGCGCGTGCGTCAGGTGATTCTCGCGGAGTTTCCGCGCGGCCTGACGATCGAGCGCGACTACGACGTCAGCGTGCCGGATCTGCGCGGCGACAAGGAGCAGCTGATCCAGGCGCTGCTGAACATCGTGCGCAATGCGGCCGAGGCGTTGCGCGAGCGGATCTCGCAGGGCGATGCGCGCATCGAATTGCGTACGCGCGTGGCGCGCAAGGTCACGATTTCAAAACGCCTGTGCAAGCTGGCATTGGACTTGCATATCATCGACAACGGCCCAGGCATTCCCGAAGAGATTCGCGACCGCATTTTCTACCCGCTCGTGTCGGGGCGCGACGACGGCAGCGGTCTCGGTCTCACACTAGCGCAGACCTTCGTGCAGCAGCACGAAGGTCTGATCGAAGTGGACAGCCGGCCGGGCCATACCGAGTTTCAGATTCTGCTGCCGCTCGACCTCTAGATAACACAAGCACCTCAAGACTTCTGACCGACCTATATGAAGCCGATCTGGATAGTAGACGACGATCAATCAATTCGCTGGGTGCTCGAGAAAGCGCTGGCTCGCGAGAACTTCGCGACGCGCAGCTTCGCGAACGTGCGCGAAGCGTCGGCCGCGCTCGATCACGACAGCCCGCAGGTGCTGGTCTCCGATATCCGCATGCCTGGCGGCTCCGGGCTGGAACTGCTGCAAACCGTACGCGACAAGGTGCCGGGCTTGCCGGTCATCATCATGACCGCGTTCTCGGATCTCGATAGCGCGGTCGCCGCATTCCAGGGCGGCGCGTTCGAGTATCTGGCGAAGCCGTTCGACGTCGACAAGGCCGTCGAGCTGATTCGCCGCGCGGTCGACGAAAGCATGCGCGGCGAGCAGACGTGGGACGAGCGCGTCGCCGAAGCGCCCGAGATGCTCGGCCAGGCGCCCGCGATGCAGGACATGTTTCGCGCGATCGGCCGCCTGTCGCATTCGGCGGCCACCGTGCTCATTACGGGCGAATCAGGCACCGGGAAGGAACTGGTCGCGCGTGCGTTGCACCGACATAGCCCACGCGCGAATGGCCCCTTCATCGCGTTGAACACGGCCGCGATTCCGAAGGATTTGCTGGAGTCCGAACTGTTCGGTCATGAGCGCGGGGCGTTCACCGGCGCGCAGGCGATGCGCCAGGGACGCTTCGAGCAGGCCGAGAACGGCACGCTGTTTCTCGACGAAATCGGCGACATGCCGTTCGATCTGCAGACGCGTCTGTTGCGCGTACTGTCGGACGGGCAGTTCTATCGCGTGGGCGGCCACAATCCGTTGCGCGCGAATGTGCGGGTGATCGCGGCGACGCACCAGAATCTCGAATCGCGCGTGCGGCAGGGACTGTTTCGCGAGGACCTGTATCACCGTCTGAACGTGATCCGTCTGCGCTTGCCCGCGTTGCGCGAGCGCAACGAGGATATCCCGCTGCTGACGCGGCATTTCCTGCAAAAGAGTGCGCGCGATCTCGGCGTCGAACCGAAGCGCGTGTCCGAGGAGGCGCTCGCGTATCTCGCGTCGCTGCCGTTTCCGGGCAACGTGCGACAACTCGAGAACCTCGCGAACTGGCTCACGGTGATGGCGCCCGCGCAGACGATCGAAATCAAGGATCTGCCGCCCGATCTCGGTCCCGCGCACGGCGGCGGGAGCGAGCTTGGTGCGGGCGCCGCTGTTGGCGCGACGACGGATGGCACCGTGGCGACCAATGCGGGAATCGCGGGCGGCGTGCCGCTCGCTGGCACGAGCGGCGGCGCGCTTGTGCATCCGGGTGGGGCGGCCGGTGCGTCGGTCGCCACCGCGCTGAGCGCATGGGAAGGCGGCTTGCGCACCGAAGTGGCGCGCATGCTGCGCGAGAACGCGGCCGACGTGATGGACGAACTCGCGCGCCGCTTCGAAGCGGCCGTGATCCGCGAGGCGCTCGACTTCACGCGCGGCCGCAAGGTCGAGGCGGCCGAGCGGCTCGGCATCGGGCGCAATACGATTACGCGCAAGATTCAGGAACTCAATCTGGAGCCATGACGCGCTCGGTCTGAGCGATGCTGCATGGCAGGCGGGGGCGGCTCAGGCCGCCTTCGTCGTTTTTGCATCGCGCCCCGCGGCAAACCGTCAACCACCGCGCACGAGGCATAATCAACGCTGTTCCGATCCAACAGCCGACGATGCCAGCTTCTTCAGCTTCTCCCGCCCCGTTCGAGTGGCCGCTTTCCCCCGATCCTTTCCTGTCGCTCGAAGAGCTGTACGACGCTGACGCACTCGCATGGGTCGACGCGCAGAATGCGCGCACCCGCGTGGCGTGGTGCAGCGGCGAGTCGTTCGACACGCTCAGACGGCGGCTTGCCGATGCCTATCTGCCGCGCGAGCGTCCGGTGATTCCGGATCGCTGGAAGGACTGGGCCTACGATTTGTGGCAGGACGAGCGCAATCCGCGCGGTATCTGGCGACGCACCGCGTGGGCCGCATGGCGCAACGGCGCGCCGGTGTGGCAGAACCTGCTCGACTTCGACGCGCTCGGCGCGGCCGAAGGCACGCCGTGGGTGTGCGTCGATCTCGATATCCTTTATCCGGACGGCGACCGCGCGCTGATCACGATGTCGCCGGGCGGTTCGGATGCGCTCGTCGTGCGCGAGTTCGATCTCGACGCGCGGCGTTTCGTCGACGATGGCTTCGCGATTGCGAAGGCGGGCAAGCACACGGCGTCGTGGATCGATCGCGATACGCTGTACGTCGGCTGGGACAATGGGCGCAAGACGCTGACGCGCTCCGGTTATCCGCGCGACGTGCGGCGCTGGACCCGCGGTACCGCGCTCGCCGATGCGCCCGTCGTGTTTCGCGGCGAGTTTGGCGACATCGGCGTGGAGGCGCATTACGATCCGGTCGATCGCCGGCATACGGTAACGAGCAGCGTCGACTTTTTCGATTCGCACGCGTATTACCTCGACGACGCTAGCGACGCCTGGCATCGTTACGAAGTGCCGTCGCACGTCGCGGTGGGGGCGTGGCAGGGCTGGCTGTTGCTTGAGCCGCGGCTCGATTGGGAATGCGAGTGGGACGGCAATCTCGCGCGCTATCCGGGCGGCGCGCTGCTCGCGATTCGCGAGGACGCGTTTCTGCGCGGCGAGCGTGACGTGACGCCGCTCTTCACGCCGACGCCGCTGACCTCGGCCTGCGAGTGGTCGCATACGCGCCATCATCTGATCGTGTCGTATCTCGACGACGTGCGCGGCAAGACGCTGATCTGGACGCCGTCGCAGCGCGAGGACGGCACGTGGCAGTGGCGTGAGCGCGTGTTCGCGTCGCGCGGCGATGCGCAGGTCGACGTGTCTCCGGTCGAGTCGATACTGAACGACGAAGTGTTCGTCGACACCGACGATTATCTGCAACCGCCCGCCTACTGGCTCTCCGATCTCGCGCTCGAGGAGCCCGACGAATGGGAGTTGCTCGACCGTTGGCCGACGCAGTTCGACGCGACGCGCGTTGTGGTGACGCGCGGACATGCGGTATCGGCCGATGGCACGCGCGTACCGTACACGGTGATTGGGCCGAAGGAAGCGCTGTCATCGCCGGGCGATGACAGCCCGACGCGCCCATGTCTGCTGAGCGGCTACGGCGGCTTCGCGATTCCGCTGCTGCCGAGCTATCTGACGGGGCAGGGCATCGGCTGGCTCGAACGCGGCGGCGTGTACGTGGTCGCGCATATTCGCGGCGGCGGCGAGTTCGGCACGCGCTGGCACACGGCGGCGCAAGGCGAGCATCGCCAGCGCGCGTTCGATGATTTCATCGCGGTCGCCGAGGCGCTGATCGCGACCGGCGTGACGAGCGCCGCACAGCTTGGGATTCAGGGCGGCAGCAACGGCGGTCTGCTGGTGGCCGCCTGCATGGTGCAGCGGCCGCAGCTATTCGGCGCGGTCGTCTGCGAGGTGCCGTTGCTCGATATGAGCCGCTATCACCTGCTGCATGCGGGCGCCTCGTGGATCGACGAGTACGGCGACCCCGATGAACCCGATGAAGCGCGCTCGCTCGCCGCGTATTCGCCGTATCACAACCTCGCGGCGGGTGTCGCGTATCCGCCGGTGCTATTCACGACGTCGACCGCCGACGATCGCGTGCATCCCGGCCATGCGCGCAAAATGGCCGCGCGCATGCAGGCGCTGGGCGCGCAGCACGTGTGGTATCGGGAGAATACGGAAGGCGGCCACGGCGGCTCCGATGAGTTGGAGCAGGCAGAGCATGATGCGATGGTGTTCGGGTTCTTGTGGGGTGTGCTGGGCGGCGCTTGAAGCAATAGGGAAGCGAGGCAGCGCTGCCTCGTTTCATCGCTGTATGCCGGATCAACCCAGCTGCGCGAACACTGGCGCGTGATCCGACGGCTGCTCCCACTTGCGCGGCACCTTGTCGATGTCGCACGCCGAGCAGATGTCGGCCAATGCCTTCGACAGCAGGATGTGATCGATGCGCAGTCCCGCGTTGCGACGGAACGCCATCATCCGGTAGTCCCACCACGAATAGATTTTTTCCTGCTGCTCGAACTGGCGGAACGCGTCGAGCAGGCCGAGGCCGATCAGCCGCACGAACGCCGCGCGTTCCTCGGGCGACACCAGATTCTGACCTTCCCATGCCTTCGGATCGTGCACGTCGCGATCGTCGGGCGCGATGTTGTAGTCGCCGAGCAAGGCGAGCTTCGGATGCAGCGTCATCTCGGTTGCGAGCCAGTCGTGCAGCGCGTCGAGCCAGCGCAGCTTGTACGCGAACTTGTCGGTGCCGGGCGCCTGGCCGTTGGGGAAATACGCGGAGATGATGCGCACGCCGTCGATGGTTGCCGCGATCACGCGCTGCTGCGGGTCCTCGAAACCGGGGATGTTGCGCACGATGCTGCTTTCGTCGACGTTCAAACCTTCGCGCACCAGAATGCCGACACCGTTATAAGTTTTCTGACCCGCGTACCAGCATCGATAGCCGACCGCCTCGAGTTCGGCGCGCGGAAATTTTTCGTCGGGAAGCTTCAGCTCCTGCAGGCACAGCACGTCGGTGCCGCTGCTCGCGAGCCAGTCGATGACGTGCTGCTGGCGGACTTTGAGGGAGTTGACGTTCCAGGTGGCGATTTTCATCAGTTGCACAAATTGTTGATTTTCAATAAATATTTGACCACGAGTGGTGTTCCGTTACTCAGGAGTCAAACGCCATGCCAGTCCGGCGTCGCAGCCTATATGATACGGCCTGTCACGCCGGGGGGCGCGGGTTCGAGTCCCGTCCACTCCGCCGGACAAAGCCCGTTCATGGGAACTTGAACGGGCTTTTTGCTTTTGGCCCATCAACAGGCTGGTGCTTGAGGTTGCCGGCCGCCTCGATGAGACGACGCACTTCATCGGACTGAGCAACGACGGGCAATATGCGGGGCACGCGCACCGGGTGCATTCTGACCATCAGCTCGGGCCGGTCGAGCGTGGGCTTTCACCACTGGCCCGGTTGTTGAACTCCCGCCCATGAGAGAGGCGCTATTCGGTAGGAACGGGAACCCGGATGCACGCAACCCGCCGTGCATCACCTTGCTGGGAAACCGCTTGCGGTTGCGCCTCGCCGCATTCGTCGATCGCGGCGGGGCAGCGCGTGCGGAACGCGCATCCCGACGGCGGTTGCAAGGGCGACGGAATCTCGCCTTGAAGCAGCAGATGCCGTCGCGCGCGCTCGACGGTCGGGTCGGGAACCGGTACGGCCGACAGCAATGCACGGGTATAGGGATGCGCAGGTGCCGCGTACAGCGCGCGTTTTTCGCCGAACTCTATCACGCGCCCCATATACATCACCATCACGCGATGGCTGATTGCTTTCACCACGGCCAGATCGTGTGCGACGAACAGCAGCGACAACGACAGTTCGCGTTGCAAGTCGCGCAATAGATTAACGATTTGCGCTTGAATCGACACGTCGAGCGCGGACACCGGTTCATCGCAGATCACGAGTTGCGGCTCGCTGATCAATGCCCGTGCAATTCCGACGCGCTGACATTGCCCGCCCGAAAACTCATGCGGATAGCGCCGCAAATGCTGCGCATTCAGGCCGACGCGTTCGAGGATGGTCAGCACGCGAGCGCGCACATCGGCGCGCGCGACATCGGGTCGATGCGTGATCAACGGCTCCGCGACGATCTGCTCGATCGTCATGCGCGGATCGAGCGACGCCAGCGGGTCCTGAAAGATCATCTGCACGTCGCGCCGCAAGATGCCGAGATCGCGCTTCGCGCCTTGCACGGTTTCGACGCCATGAAGCTTGACGCTGCCGCCCGACGCAGGCGCAAGACCGACGATCGCGCGCGCGAGCGTGGACTTGCCGCAGCCGGATTCACCCACCAGCCCGACAGTTTCGCCGCGCCGTACATCGAACGACACGCCGTCGACAGCGCGCAGCGTGGCCTTGCCAGACCACGGTAATTTGCCGCGTGGCACGCTGAAATGCACCTTCAGTTCGTTCACCGACAGCAGCGGTTCGGTAGTGTTGCAAGCGGAATGCTGGTTCATCGAACGGCCTCCAGAATGGCTGAAACCGGACGGTGGCACGCGCGCAATGCACCCGCCAGATCGCTACGCGCATCGAGCGACGGCACTGTGGTGCGGCAAGTATCGTCTGCAAACGAACAACGCGGTGCGAACGCGCAACCCGCGCCGATTTGCCCCGGCAAAGGCGGATTGCCCGGAATGGTTTGCAACGGGCGGTCGTCGTCGTCGGTGATGCGCGGCAGCGCGTTCAGCAGGCCGATCGTGTACGGATGGGTTGGCGCGGCGAACAGCGCACGCGCGTCTGCCTGCTCGACCGTGCGCCCTGCGTACATCACCATCACGGTATCGCACAATCCGGCAACCACGCCCATGTCGTGCGTGATGAGGACGATTGCCGTGCCGCGCTCGCGATTCAGTTCGCGCAGCAATTCGATGATTTGCGCCTGAACGGTGACGTCGAGCGCGGTAGTCGGTTCGTCGGCAATCAAAATTTCCGGTTCGGACAGCAACGCCATCGCAATCATCACGCGCTGCCGCATACCACCGGAAAACTCATGCGGATACATGCCGATGCGGCGTGCGGCATCGGGAATCCGCACCGTGTCGAGCACCTCGATGGCACGCCGACGCGCTTCGCGACGCGACAGCTTCTTGTGCAATTGCAGCGATTCCGTCATCTGCCGTTCAATGGTCAAAAACGGATTGAGCGCCGTCATCGGGTCCTGAAACACCATGCCGATCCGGTTGCCGCGAATCCTGTTCAGCGCTGCGTTGTTCATCGTCAGCAGATCGCCGCCGTCTTCGCCACGATACAGTGCGGTGCCCGACACGCTGCCGTTCGACGACAGCAAACCGAGCAACGCCATCACGGTCTGACTCTTGCCCGACCCCGATTCGCCGACGATGCCGAGCGTGCTGCCCGCGTCGAGCGAAAACGACACGCGTTGGACCGCATCGACCGGCGGTCCTTCGCGGCGCGTGAAGCGCACACTCAGGTCCTTCACTTCGAGCAGCGCCATGTCAATGATCCTTGGGGTCGAGAGCGTCGCGCAAACCGTCGCCGACGAAGTTCACGCAATAAAGCGTCACGCACAGCATGACGGCAGGGCAGAGCAGAAGCCACGGCATCGATTCGAGTTTTTGGGCACCGTCTTCGATCAGCACGCCCCAACTCGTCATCGGCTCCTGGACGCCGAGTCCGAGAAACGACAGCACTGATTCCGTCAGCACGATCGACGGAACTGTGACCGTGGCATACACGACCACCACGCCGATCAGGTTCGGCACGATATGCCGCGCGATGATGGCGCGGGTGCTGACGCCAGTCGCACGCGCCGCGTCGACGAATTCGCGCGAACGCAGCGACAGCGTCTGACCGCGCACCACGCGCGCCATATCGAGCCACGAAAACGCGCTGATGGTCAGCACGACCAGATAGAATGCGCGGCCGAACAGCGTCATCATCATGATCGCGATCAGCATGTACGGAATCGCGTACATCACGTCGACGACGCGCATCATAACGGCATCGACGCGTCCGCCCATGAAGCCGGCTGTCGCGCCCCACGCGACGCCGATCAGTCCGGACACCAGCGCGCCGAGCAACCCGACTTCGAGCGATACGCGCCCGCCCACCAGCGTGCGCGCGAGCAGGTCGCGACCGAGTTCGTCGGTACCGAACAGATGCATGCCGAGCCACGACGGCGGCAGACTGATCGATCCCCAGTCGCTGTCGACCGGATTGTTGGGCAGAAACAGCGGCCCCGCAAAGCATGCGACGACGATCAGCAGCAGGATCACGAGACTTGCAAATGCCGCGCGATTACGCAAAAAGCGCATGCCGGCAATCGCGAACGGTCCGCGCGCAGCCTTCGTGACGATGTCGCCGGACAGACAGCCGCCTGCGGACGCCGCATCGGCCGGCGGCGCGACGAACGCACGCGCGGCCAGGTTGAATAGACGAATCTTCATGTCAGTACCGGATGCGCGGATCGAGCCATGCGTAAGCAAGATCGACCAGCAGATTGAACAGGACCGCGAATGCCGTGATCAATGCGACCAGACCGAGCACCAGCGTGTAGTCGCGATTGATCGCGCCGTTCACGACCAGTTGCCCGAGACCGGGCAGTGCGAATACGGATTCGGTGACGACCGCAGCGGTGATCGACGAAATGCACAGCGAGCCGAGCAGCGATACGACCGGCATCAGCGCCGGTTTCAGCGCATGACGCAAGACGATGGTGCGCCCGGCCAGACCTTTCGCGCGCGCGGTCCGGATGAAGTTGCCGGACAGCACTTCGATCATGCTGCCGCGCATCACGCGCGCAATCGTCGATACGTTGATAATCACGAGCAGTACGATCGGCAATACGCGGTAGTGCCAGTCGCCATCGCCCCAACCGCCAGCGGGCAGCAGACCATGCTCGCCGCGCTTGATCAGGATCGCGAAGACCCACACCAGCACGGGGCCGAGGATGAATGGCGGCACCACACTGCCGAGATTGCCGAGCAACATCACGCCGTAGTCGATCACGCCATTGCGGCGCACTGCCGCAACCGTGCCGAGCGCCACACCGATCACCAGCGCGATCGGTACCGAAATGCCGCCGACGCCGAGGCTGACCGGTAGGGCTTTCCACACCAGTTCGCTGACCGACCAATCCGTGTAACGGAACGACGCGCCGAGATCGCCGTGCAGCAGCGAGTCGATGTACAGCAAATACTGCTTCCACAGCGGCTGATCGATGTGATATTTCGCGTCGAGATTCGCAAGCACGGCCGCCGACAGATGCTTCTCCGAATCGAACGGGCCGCCGGGCGTCAGGTGCAGCAGCAGGTAGCACGCGGTGATCACGGCGAGAATCGTCGGGATCGCCCATAACGCGCGGCGCAATGTATAAGCCAGCATGGCAAGGCTCCTTGCGCTCAGTGCTTGATGATGTACATGTCCTGCGACTGCCGCTGATCGACGTAGTTGGTCGGCGAATAGCCGCCCACGTACGATTTCACGAGCCGCACCGCCGAGTACTGGAACATCGGAATCAGCGGATAGTCGTTCATCGCGATGTCGTGCGCCTGCGTTAGCATCGCGGTGCGCTTCGCTTCGTCCATCTGCTGGTTCGCCTGATCGATCAACGCATCGACCTTCGGATTGCAGTAGTGCTGGTCGTTTTGCACGCTATTGCAGCGGATCAGGTCGAAGAACGACATCGCGTCGTTGTAGTCGACGAACCAGCCGTCGCGCGACGCCTGCACCTTGCCGTCGTGGCGCATTTTGAGCAGCACGCGGTTCTCGACGTTTTCGAGCTTCACGTTGACGCCGAGCTTGGTGCGCCATTCCGACGTCGTGAATAGCGCGACCTTCTTGTGCAGGTCGTTGGTGTTGTATGTCAGCGTGAACGTCAACGGCTTTGCAGCGGAATAGCCCGCCTGTTTCAGCAGGTCTCGCGCGGTTTCGATGCGTTTCGCCATCGGCCACGCGGCCCAGTCGGGCTGGAATTGCGCCGCGCCTTGCGTGCCTTTTGCAATCAGGCCGTACAGCGGCAACTCGCCGCTTGCGGTCAGTTTAGACGTCAGCAGGTTGCGGTCGATCACCATCGATAGCGCCTCGCGCACGCGCTTGTCCCTGAAGGCCGGGTCGGCGTTGTTCAGCGAGTAGTAGTACGTGGCGATAAACATTCCGGTCTTCAGTTCGGAGCCGAACTGCTTGCTGACCTGGTTATAGATGCCGGACGGAATCGAATACGTGTAATCGAACTGGCCGGCCTGATACATCCGCATTGCCGTTTCGTCGCTTTCGATCGGCAGATAGGTGACTTTCGTGATCGCGACCTTGCTCGCATCCCAGTACTTGTCGTTCTTCACCATCACTAGACGGTTGCCCGGTTGCCAGTCGCTCAACGCATATGCACCGTCGCTGACCATGTGGCCGGGACGGGTCCATTCGTCGCCGTACTTCGCGACCGTCGCGCGGTTCACCGGCGCCATCGTCGACATTGCGGTCAGTTGCGGAAAGAACGCGGTCGGGTCTTCGGTCTTGACCTCTAGCGTGTACGGATCGACCGCGCGCACGCCGAGACTGGAGAGCGGCGCCTTGCCCGCCAGAATCGCCTTCGCGTTCTTCACGAACTCGACCAGGATCGTGTATTTCGAGCCGGTCTTCGGATCGACCACGCGTTGCCATGAATAGACGAAATCGGCGGCCGTGACCGGCTCGCCGTTACTCCAGCGCGCGTTGTGGCGCAGCTTGAAGATCCATGTATCGGGCGCGCTGCGGCTCCACGATTGCGCGACGCCCGCCACGACCGCACCGTCGGCGGCGATTCGCGTCAAGCCTTCGAACAGGTCGAGGCCGATGGTATTAGCGGCCCAGGATTCGATATGCGCGGGGTCGATCGATTCTGCCTCGACCGGGGTTTGTCGCGTGAGTTCCTGGGTGGCTGCGAGCGTGACGCCGGGCGGGATCGTCACGGAGTGGGCGGGAGAGAGAAAGGCGAGCGCCAACGCGGCCAACGCCGCCCGAGTGGCGTGAATCGGTTTCATTGCGTATTCCAAGTGGCATCCGAAAAGCAAAAAAGCTGGCGGTGCGCGAGGCACCGCCGCCAATCCTCTTCAACAACGAAGAAGAGGCAAGAGGAGACCTTCGGTCCTGCGATAAAGCCCGCTGCGACGATCAGAAGCGGTAGGTCGCACCGATCTGGAAGAAGCGGCCCAGATTCGTGTACAGCGACTGGTCGTAGCCGGTGATGTCCGGCGTTGCTTGCCACTCCACGTCAAACGGCGGCGTCCTGTCGAAGATGTTCTGGATGCCACCATAGATCGTCCAGTTCTTGAAGCCGCGATACGTCATCATCAGGTTGAACTGGCTATACGACGCCACCGAACCCGTGCCACCGTCGCCGAACTCGGCCGCCACCGCGTTGGTGTACGGACCCGTGTACTGCCAGCTCAGCGTCGTGGTCATCTTGCGGTAATCCCACGTCAGGTTCGTGTTGCCCTTCCAGCGGGGATTCGATGCACCGAACGGTTGCAGCAGCGCGAGGTTGTTACCCGCGAAGTCCTGCGTTGCAGAGCCCGGGCTGTTCAGCTTGAAGTGCCACACGTACGCCCAGTCGCCCGACAGCGTGAACGTGCCGTACTTCGTGCCGACCGATTTGCGGAAGTTCATATCGAAGCCGTCGGTGTCCAGCGAGCCGAGGTTGACGAACTGTTGCGCGATGTAGCGGACCGTGCCGTCGGGATTGCGCACGACCCTCGACGGGTCGTTGGCATCCAGCACGGCATTCGGATCGTCGGTACCGATTACGCCGTCGATATGAATCTTGTAGAACGCTGCACCGATATCGGTCGACGCATCCGGCGACAGTTCGAAGCCGATGTTGTAGTTCTTGGTGTGCTCCGGTTGGAGGTTCGGGTTGCCGTTGATCTGTTCCGTCGTGAAGTGCTTGGTCGGCACGCCGCTCGGGTCGTTCGGATCGACGAGGTTCTGGTGAGCCAGGTAGGTTGCCTGCGAGTTTTCGACCAGCGTCGGCGCGCGGAAACCACGGCTGTACGACGCGTACGTCGTCAGCATCTGGACCGGCTGGAAGCGCAGTGCGAAGTTCGGCGAGAACGCGCCGCCGAAATCGCTATAGTGGTCGTAGCGGCCCGCTTGCGTGAACGTCAGGTTGTGGATGATCGGAATATCGATCTGGTAATACACGGCCGCGATGTTGCGTTCGCCGTCGACGGACTGAACGTTCGCCGGCACGACGATCCCTTGCGACGAGTACGTGCGCGGGTTGATCAGCGAGCTTTCGTGACGGAATTCCGTACCGAAACCCATGCCGACCGGGCCAGCCGGAAGGTTGAACAGATTGCCGGTCGAGGTCTTCGCCGTCACGCTGTCGAGCTTCGAGATCGCCTGCTGGTTGTCGTTCTGGAACAGGCCGTTCAGACCGTTCGGTGTCGATGCCGGGTTCGCGAAGTTGTAGCCGCCGTTCGGGCCGAGGATGTTTTCAAGCGCGGCCGTGTTGATCATGTTCGAGTACGTCGTGTCGACCGTGCTCTGCGAATGACCATAGTCCACCGACCAGTCCCAGTCGCCGATCTTCGCCGTGGTGAACGAACCCTTCACGCCCGTCGACGCCTTCCAGAACGTCGATACCGTGTCTGCGCGCTGCGCAACGCCCGGGAAGGTCAGGTTGATCGGCGTATCGACACCGTACGGGTTGTACGGATTCAGCGCCGACACCGTGCGGTCGAGTTGCGACACCGAGCCGGTCGCTGGATTGAAAACGTTCGACGTGCTGCTGATGGCCGGGCTGCCGAAATACTGGACCGTCTCGTTGCGGCTCGCCCACAGGTCGGCGTAAGCCTGTATGTCGTCGTTGATCTTGAAGGTGCCACGCACCTTCGCGTTCATACGCGTCGTCTGCGGAATCAGCGAGTACGTGTTCGCGTTCTTGTACACGCACGATGCACCCGCCGCGTTAGTGCTGCCCGGAGGGCATGGGCTCAACGCGGCGGTCGAGCCGTCGGGCAGTTGCCAGAATGACTGCTGATTCGGACCCAGAGGACCAGCCGACCCACCAGGGAACTGACTGAAGTCTTCGTTTTTGGTCATGTCGCGCTGGTCGAGCGTCGAACCGGAATCGCGATAGTAGCTGGCGGCTGCCGTCACGTTGAAACGATCCGAGTTCAGGTTGCCGAAGCCGCCGAGCACGCTGAAGTTGCCCTGACCGTCACCCGGATGCTGTGCCTTGCCGAGCTGCCCGTCGATCTGAAGACCCTGGAAGTTCTTCTTCGTGATGATGTTGACCACGCCGGCAATCGCGTCGGAACCGTATTCGGACACGGCGCCCGTCTTCACGACTTCGATGTGATCGACGATGTTCAGCGGGATCGTGTTGACGTCGAAGAACGTGTCGGTGAAGTTCACCGCCTGTGCGTAGTTCGCGACGCGTTGGCCGTCCACCAGCACCAGCGTGTACTTCTCGGACAGACCGCGCAATGCGATCCCCGAGCCGCCCGGCGCCGTGCCGTTCATCGTGGTGGAACCCCAACTGGACGCGGAGTTGGCAGACATGCCGCGCAGGAAGTCGGCCACGGTCGTGTAGCCGCTTTGCTGGATTTCCTTTGCTGTAACGGTCTGGACTTCGACGTTGCCGGTCTTGTCCGATGTGCGGATCAGCGAACCGGTGACTTCTACTTTTTCGAGCTTGCTGACGGCGGGGGGAGTCGCCGCTGGCGTGCTTGCGGCCGTCGGAACGGCCGCTGTATCAGGTTGGCTTTGTGCGTGAGCCAGCGGGACGAACGCCGCTGTCAACACCAGCTCGGCTCCGATGATTCTTTTGATGGCTGAGGCCAATCGCTTTTGTTTCACTTCCGCTCCTTCTTGTTGTTAAGGCCACTTCCGTTGAACGATCACGCAAACGCAGGCGCGAGTTGCGCATGCGCTGCCGTGCGTTGACGTCAGCGAGTTCTTCGCTGTCCGGCGCATCCCCGCGCCGTCCCGCACATCCCGTCCAGGGTGCGTCGCCGATCGTGTCGGACGCGCGCCTTGGTCTTGAAGCGAGCGCAGCAAGAGCACGAGATATGCCATGTGTGAGGTCGCGGACCGTCGGAAAGGCCTTGAGCGGCCTCCGCAAATGCATCGAGGCGATTGATTTGCTTAGGAATTAAGTCTTACGAAAAATTTTGTTACGCGGGTAATGCCTGGAAATAAAGCTCTCCTCGTGCGTGTAACAGAACACAAGAAAATTTCAATTAAAAAAGAATACAGGCCGGTGGTTCGTTGTTGTTACGATTGGTGCGAAATTCGCACCGCGCGAATGCGTTAATTCCGAATTGGTGCATTAAATAAAGGTGGATCAAACGCAATGAGATTCCCTAATTCTGGGCAATTAAGATGCCTTAAAAACGCTAAGTAATAAATGTAAGGAAATGATCGGTAAGATGGCTTCGCGTTGCGTGAAGCGTTTTTGTGGCGGGGATTGGTCTTCAATTGGTGTTTAGGGTGTAAGACAGCAGAAAGTAGAAAGAACGATACATGTAATAAAGTTGGCTATGTCGTATTGGGCGTTGCACCAAAGCGTTTCAATTGCGATTTTTCGCACCATTTCGGCAATGGCGAATTAAAGACCTTGCCAGGGTAAGTCTTCGAAAGCGGCTTTACGACATTACCGAAATCAATTTGTTTTGATATACGCGTGTGCGAGCGCCACGCAAGCCTTCGGGATGCGAGTTTTTGTTGCGCTACGTAAGGCCATGAAATAAAAGGCAAAGCGTTCCATGTAAGGGGTTGGCGACGTCTTTACGGCGCAATCAGACACTCGACCTGGTACGGGCTTTGCATTGCTGGCAGGCCTTTTTAGCTGGCGACCCATAAGGCAGCCGGCATCTCGATACCCACCGTTATTCAACGGCCGCTTGAGCCCGTACTAACCGGAGTCCGCAGTGCTGAATACCCTCATTAACTACTCGATCCAGTCGATGGGTCTGATCCCTCTCCTCGCGTTCATCTTCCTGCTCGGCATCGCGATCATCATCGAACGATTCATGTTCTTCTCGCGTGCCGTGCGTGCCGGCAGGACCCTCGAACATGACCTGAAACTCGTCGATGCAGCCAATCCCGACGATGCCGCCAAAGTGGCCGAGCACTACAAGCAGACCGTGCAAGGCGAACTCGTGAAGTCGGCGATGAAAGTGAAGGGCAAGAGCGAAGCCGTGGTCGAACGCGAGATCGAGGAAACGATCATGTTCCAGTTGCCGCGTCTCGACCGTAACCTGTGGATTCTCGACACGGCCGTGACGCTCGGCCCGTTGCTGGGTCTGCTTGGCACGATCATCGGCATGGTCGAATCGTTCAACGTGCTCGGCACCAGCGGCACCGCGAACCCGAACGGTGTGACGGGCGGCATCGGTCACGCACTGACGGCCACCGCGTGCGGGCTGACCATCGCGATCATCTGCGTGATCTTCCTGAACTACTTCAACAAGCGTATCCGGATGACGGTCAACCAGTTCGATCTCATCAAGTCGTTGCTCGTATCGCGCTTCGCAGTCTGACGCCCTCACTCAAGGAGACGGACCATGCGAAACCATCGCAGCCATTACCTCGGCGGTGAAGAGAAAGCGCGCATCGAGATCATCCCGATGATCGACATCATGATGTTCCTGCTGGTGTTCTTCATGCTCGCGACGCTGAAGATGATCCAGGGCAC
Source organism: Paraburkholderia lebeckiae (assembly GCF_050436225.1). NCBI lineage: Bacteria > Pseudomonadati > Pseudomonadota > Betaproteobacteria > Burkholderiales > Burkholderiaceae > Paraburkholderia > Paraburkholderia lebeckiae. The sequence goes on from NZ_JBNDLU010000002.1 coordinate 1,017,129, forward strand.
AGGCATCAAGCTCGACCTGCCGCAATCGAGCACCGCCGAGCAGTTGCAGCAGACCGTCAAGCTATCGATCGGCGTGACGAAGACGGATGAAATCTATCTGGATTCGAAGCCCGTGACGCCGGAAGAACTGACCGCGCGTCTGCAAGGTCTGGTTCACGACTCGAAGAAAGTGGATGTCGCGATTGCCGGCGACGAAGGCACGAGCTACAAGAATATCGTCAAGGTGATGGACCTGGTGCGCGCGGCGGGCATCAGTTCGGTTGCATTGGCCACGAACCCGACGACATGAGTTCACCGGCCATCGACATGAAAGATCCGCAAAACCGCCTGGACGGCGCACTCTGGGCATCGACGACGCCGGCGCATCACGGTCGCATGCCCATGAAGCTGGCGATCGGCGTTGCGGTGCTGGTCGAGGCGCTGGTGATTCTGGGCGTGTCGCACATGAAGTTCCAGCCGCCGCCGCCTCCGCCGCCGAAGGAGATGCGCGTGCAGATTGCGCCGCCGCCTCCGCCACCGCCGCCGCCCGAGGTGAAGAAGCTGGAGCCGCCGCCGGCGCCGCCAAAAGCGCAGCCGAAGCACGAAATACCGAAGCCGACCCCGACGCCGCCGCCGCCGCGACCGACGCCGCAGCCGGTGATCCAGCCCACGGCGAATCCGGCTCCGAACGCTCCGGCAGTCGCGTCGCCGACGCCTGCGCCGGCACCCGCTCCTGCACCGGCCGCGCCGCCGGCGCCACCCGCGCTGCATGGCGTGGTGGACGGCCGCGGTCATTGCCAGTCGGTGCAGCCGGTGATTCCGCGCAAGGCATTGACGGACGGTATTTCGGCGGACGTGATCGCGCATCTGACGATCGGTACGGACGGCAAGGTCAGCGACGTGAAGATCATTCGCGTCACGCCGCCGACGTCGGTGTTCAACGAAGCCGTGATTGCCGCAGGCAAGGCGTACAAGTGCGAGAAGAATGCCGAGCCGTATGTCGGCGAAGTTCAGTTCTCGTTCAAGACCACACCGTCCGACGACGAGTAACCACGACGAGTAACGACGACGAATAAGCTCAGCTTCGACGCGAACTTCCGGCCTTCGCAATTTACCCATCCGGCCTTCAACCCGGAACCGCGCGAGCGGTGGCTACCCGCCGCTGCCCGCGCGGTTTCGAAGCATCGCGCGTCGGCTACGAGCCGATGCGCGTCCAGACACGCATGATGACAACCGACAGGTTTCGAGGCCCGCGCGCGAGCGTCGTTACGGCGCGGGTTGCGATGACGCTCGTCGCGGGGCTGCTGGTCGTGCCGTTGACGACCGCGCCCGCGTTCGCGAGGGCGTCGATCGCGCAGTACGACGCGCCGAAGTATCCGTCCGGGTTCACGCATTTCGATTACGCGGACCCGAATGCGCCGACCGACGGCACACTGGTTTTCCAGAACTACGACGAAGCGCAAAGCTACGATTCGCTGAATCCGTTCCTGACGCGTGGTGCGTCGGCGCCGGACATCCTGCATCTGATGTTCGATACGCTGATGCAGCGCAGCTGGGACGAACTCGCGTCGGAATACGCATTGATCGCCGACGACGTCGAGGTGGCGCCGGATGGCAAATCAGCGGTGTTTCATATCGACCCGCGAGCGCGCTTTTCGAACGGCGATCCGATCACCGCCGAGGACGTCAAGTATTCGTTCGATACGCTGACCAGCCCGCAGGCATCGCCGCTGTTCAACTCGCAGTTCGCGGTGATCAGCCGCGCCACGGTGCTCGACCCGTCGCGGGTGCGCTTCGACTTCAGGCACGTCGAACGCGACGCGCCGTTGATCGCAGGCGACCTGCCGGTTTTCTCGCGCAAGTGGGCAATGCAAGCCAACGGCACGCGCATCGCGTTCGATCAGTTGACCAACGTGCCGCCGGTGTCGAGCGGCCCGTATCTGATCGAGCAGCGCAAGAACGACACGCATATCGTCTACCGTCGCAATCCGGCTTACTGGGCTGCAAATTTGCCGTCGCGGCGCGGCATGGACCATTTCGCGCGCGTCGCGTTCAAGCTCTATCACGATCATTACACGCAGCTCGAATCGCTGAAAGCGCTCGATACCGACGTGATGGTCGAATACAGTTCGATGCAATGGGCGCGCCGTTATATCGGCAAGAACTTCGAGAACGGCGCGTTGCAGCGCAAACTCTTTCCGGATCACGGCGCGCAGATGCAGGGGCTGATGTTCAACACGCGCAGGCCGATGTTTTCGGATGTGCGGGTGCGGCATGCCCTTGCACTCGCGTTCGACTACGACTGGCTGAACCGGATGACCTTCTATGGCCAGTACCGGCGCACCAACAGCTACTTCGACGATAGCCCGTTCGCCGCGCAAGGCGTGCCCACCGCTGCCGAACTCACGCTGCTCGACCCGTATCGCGCGAGTTTGCCGGCGGCCGTGTTCGGTCCAATGGTCAGGCAGGCCGACACGATTGCGCCGCACACGTTGCGCGACAACCTGCTCGAAGCGCGCGGCCTGCTCGCCGAAGCGGGTTGGACGGTGCGCGACGGCCAGTTGCGCGACGCGCACGGCAACCCGATGTCGATCGAAATCATCGACGATCAGCCTGGCAACGATCGCGTACTGTTGCCGTATATGCGCAACCTGCAACTGCTCGGCATCGATGCGCATATGCGCGAGATAGATAGTGCGTTGTATCAGAAGCGGATCGACAACTTCGAGTTCGATATGACGACGTTCATCTATCTGCGCGTGACGATTCCCGGTTCAGAACTGGAGCGTCGTTTCAGCAGCGCATCGGCATCGCAGGTCGGCTCGGAGAACTATCCGGGCGTGAGGTCGCCGGCGGTCGATGCGCTGGTGCGCGCGGTGATGCGCGCGAGCACGCTGAACGAACTCGAAACCGCGACCCATGCGCTCGACCGCGTGCTGATCAACGGCTATTACCTGGTGCCCGAATATTTCGCGCCGGATACGCGCATAGCGTACAAAAGCGCGCTCGGCTACCCGTCGGTGACGCCGGTCAGTTTCCAGGGCGAGGACTGGATCGTCAGCTACTGGTATCGCAAGACGCCGTCCGCTGCGGCCAACACCGCCGAGGCGAAGTGAGGGGCTTATGTTTATCTACATCATCAAACGTCTGCTGCTGATGATCCCGACGCTGATCGGCGTCGTAACGCTGACGTTCTTCGTGACGCAGTTCGTGCCGGGCGGCCCGGTCGAACAGATGATGACGCAGTTGCGTCACGGCCAGCAGCGCGACGGCGAAGGCGGAGGCGGAGGCAACGCGTATCACGGCAGCCAGGGCGTCGATCCGCAGCAGATCGAGCAGATCAAGAAGCAGTTCGGCTTCGATAAACCGCCGCTGACGCGCTATCTGAAGATGCTGAGGGACTACGCGCGTTTCGATCTCGGCCAGTCCTACTATCACCATCAGAGCGTGTGGGCGGTGATCCGCTCGAAACTGCCGGTGTCGATCACGCTTGGGTTATGGACGGTCGTGCTGACCTACATCGTGTCGGTGCCGCTCGGGATCGCGAAAGCGGTGCGCAACGGCTCGCGCTTCGACACCGCCACCAGCGTGATGGTGCTGACCGGCTACGCGATTCCGGGCTTCGTGTTCGGCGTGCTGCTGCTGATGCTGTTTGGCGGCGGCACGTTCTGGCAGGTCTTCCCGATGCGCGGCCTCACGTCCGATAACTTCGACGAACTCAATGCGTTCGGCAAGGTGCTCGATTATCTATGGCACATCGTGTTGCCGGTGACGGCGTCGGTGGTTGGCAACTTCGCGATCGTCACGATCCTGACCAAGAATACGTTTCTCGAAGAGATTGGTCGTCAATATGTGCTGACCGCGCGGGCGAAAGGCGCGCCCAAGCGTGACGTGCTGTGGAAGCACGTATTGCGCAACGCCGCGATTCCGCTGCTGACCGGGCTGCCCGCTGCGTTTATCGGCGCCTTCCTGAACGGTAACCTGCTGATCGAAACACTGTTTTCGCTCGACGGCATGGGCCAACTGTCTTATGACTCGGTGATCCGCCGCGACTATCCGGTCGTGCTGGGTTCGCTGTTCCTGTTCACGCTGATTGGTCTCGTGACCAAACTCATTGCTGACGTCTGCTATGTCCTCGTCGACCCCCGTATCCAATTCAACAGCCTGGACCGATGAACTGCCGCCCGGCGCGTTGCCGGTATCCGTGTCGCCTGGGCGACGCGTATGGCAGCGTTTCCGCCGGCAGAAGCTCGGTTACTGGAGTCTGATCGTGTTCGCAACGCTGTTCGTGCTGAGCTTGCTCGGCGAAGTGCTCGCGAATGACCGGCCGTTGATGGTCCGCTACGACGGCCATTACTATTTTCCGATCGTGAAGGATTATCCGGAAACGATGTTCGGCGGCGATTTTCCGACCCGCGCGAACTATCTCGATCCGTTTATCCGCAAGCAGTTGACGGAGAAAGGCAACTTCGCGATCTACCCGCCGAATCACTACCACTACGACACGATCGATTACTTCGCGACGCGGCCGTTTCCGGCGTCGCCGTCCGCGACCAACTGGCTCGGCACCGATCAATACGGCCGCGACGTGCTGTCGCGATTGCTGTACGGCTTCAGGCTGTCGGTGTTGATGGCGCTTGCGCTGACGGTATCGGGTATCGTGCTGGGCGTGCTGGCTGGTGCGTTGCAAGGCTTTTACGGCGGCCGCACCGACCTGATCGGGCAGCGCCTGATCGAAGTATGGGGTTCGATGCCGGACCTGTATCTGCTGATCATCTTCGCCTCGATCTTCGAGCCGAGTTTGTGGCTGCTGTTTATCCTGCTGTCGATGTTCGGCTGGCTGGTGCTGTCCGACTATGTGCGCGCCGAATTCCTGCGCAACCGTTCGCTCGATTACGTTCGCGCCGCGCGCACGATGGGTTTGAGCAACTGGCAGATCATCTGGCGTCATCTGCTGCCGAACAGCATGACGCCGGTGATCACCTTCCTGCCGTTCCGGATGAGCGCCGCGATTCTGTCGCTGACGAGTCTGGACTTTCTGGGGCTGGGTGTCGCACCGCCCACGCCGAGCCTGGGCGAACTGCTTCAGGAAGGCAAGAACAACCTCGACGCATGGTGGATTTCGGTATCTGCGTTTGCCGCGCTGGTGATCACGTTGTTGCTGCTGACGTTCATGGGCGACGCGTTGCGCAATGCGCTCGACACGCGTTCGCGCGGGTCGGCGTTCGGCGGGGGAAAGTGATGAGCGATGCAACGTTGCACAAGCCTTTGCTGGAAATCGATACGTTCTCGATCCGTTTCGGCAACAAGGTCGCGGTTCGCGAACTGAACCTGACGATCGGGCGTGGCGAGCGCGTTGCGCTGGTCGGCGAATCCGGTTCGGGCAAGAGCGTCACGGCGCTGTCGATCCTGCGCCTCGTCGAACATGCACAGACCAGCGGCGAGATACGTCTCGACGGCGTCGATCTATTGCGGAAAACCGAACAGCAGATGCGCGGGATTCGCGGCGCCGACGTCGCGATGGTGTTTCAGGAGCCGATGACCGCGCTCAATCCGCTGTTCACGATCGGTCAGCAGATCGCCGAAAGCCTGCGTTTGCACGAAGGCTTGCGGCCGAACGCGGCGCACGCACGGGGCATCGAACTGCTGCGCCGTACCGGCATTCCCGAGCCGGAACGGCGGATCGACAGCTACCCGCATCAACTGTCCGGCGGACAACGCCAGCGCGCGATGATCGCGATGGCGCTCGCGTGCCGTCCGCGCCTGCTGCTCGCCGACGAACCCACTACCGCGCTCGACGTCACCGTGCGTCAGCAGATCGTCGATCTGCTGATCGAGTTGCAGGAACAGGAAGCCGCCGATCGCGGCATGGCGGTGCTGCTGATCACGCACGACCTGAATCTCGTGCGCCGTTTCGCCCAACGCGTGGCGGTAATGGAAAAGGGTGTGCTGGTCGAAACCAATACGACCCAGGCGCTGTTCGCAGCGCCGCAGCATCCTTACACGCAGCGATTGCTCGACAGCGAACCGCATCGCGAGATCGAGCCGATCGAACCGCACGCGCGTCGGTTGCTCGAGGTGCAAGGCCTCGCGGTCGATTACCGGACGGCCGCGAAAGGCTGGCGCTCGCTGTTCAGCGGTTCGACGTTTCGCGCAGTGCACGACGTCGATCTGACGCTGCGTCGCGGTGAGACGCTCGGCGTGGTCGGCGAATCGGGCTCCGGAAAATCGACGCTGGCGGCGACGCTGCTCGGTCTGCAACGGCCCGCCGCCGGTTATATCCATATCGACGGCGCGCCGTTGTCCGCTTTGCGTGGAGCGAACTCGCGCCGCGCGTTGTACTCGCGGATGCAGGTGGTGTTTCAGGACCCGTTCGGGTCGCTATCGCCGCGCATGACGGTCGAGCAGATCGTCGGGGAATGGATCGAGGTGCACCGGCCGGAAATCGACGCGCGCACGCGTCGCGCGCGGGTGGGGACGATGCTCGAAGAAGTGGGCATGCCGCAAGAATCGATGCTGCGGTATCCGCACGAGTTTTCCGGCGGGCAGCGGCAGCGCATAGCGATCGCGCGTGCGTTGGCGGTCGAACCGGAAGTGCTGATTCTCGACGAGCCGACCAGCGCGCTCGATGTGTCGATCCAGCAACAGGTGCTTAAGTTGTTGGCGGGCTTGCAGAAGAAGTACCGGTTAAGTTATCTATTGATCACCCATGATCTGGCGGTGATGCGTGCGATGGCGCATCGCGTGATCGTGATGAAGAACGGCCGCGTGGTCGAGGCGGGAGACACGCTCGACGTACTGCATGCGCCGTCACATCCTTATACGCAGTCGTTGCTCGCCGCGTCGATGATCGCGCCGGAGCACGACGAACCCGAGGTGCTGCAATGAGTGAATCGCGCTGGACGCAGGCCACCCGTGCGTTGAAGAGCACCGCGGCGTTCTGGTCCTTACGGATTTGCGATGAACAGATCGACGACCACGAAGTGCGCAACGACGTCGCGCAGCCGCTGCGCACGCAGCGCGAACGCGGCGCCATGCTGACCGCGTGGGCCGGCGCGGGCGCAGGCTATGCGGCGAGCACGGATCTGTCCATCGCGGGCTTGCAGGCTGCGCTCGATATCGCGACGCAACGTGCGCTGGCGAGCGCCGGCGCATCGCTGATCGACCATCGCGCGGTGTCGCGCGAAGCGCTCAGCGGCGCGTATGTCTCGCCCAATGCCGACCAGCCGCTGCCGACGCGCGGCGAATGGCTCGCGCGTCTCGCGCACGAATGCGCCGCCGCGAAAATCGACGACCGGATCGTCGAGCGCACGGCATCCGTGCAGATCACGCGCACCGAACAGGTCTATCTGACCAGCGACGGCGCGCGAATCGAGCAGCGCTTTTGCCTCGTCATGCCGGAAATGAGCGTCGCGGCGCACGCGAACGGCGACACGCAGGTGCGCACGCTCGGCGGCAATTACGGCACGCTCGCGCAAGGCGGCGTCGAAGTGCTGGACCGCTACGCGTTCGACGGCGCAGGCGTGCGGCTCGCCACCGACGCGCTGACCTTGCTGGCCGCGCCGAACTGTCCGTCTGGTCCGCGCGACCTTCTGCTGATGCCCGATCAGATGATGTTGCAGATTCACGAATCGATCGGGCATCCGCTCGAACTCGACCGGATTCTCGGCGACGAACGCAACTTCGCCGGATGGAGTTTCGTGAAGCCGGAGATGTTCGGCACTTACCGTTACGGCTCGGAACTGCTCAACGTGACATTCGATCCGTCGTTGCGCGAAGAAGCCGCGTCGTACGCATTCGACGACGACGGCACTGAAGCGCGCAAACAGTATCTGATTCGCGATGGCGTACTCGAACGTCCGCTCGGTGGCGCGCTGTCGCAACAGCGCGCAAAGATGGCGGGCGTCGCGAATTCGCGTGCGTCGAGCTGGAATCGTGCGCCGATCGACCGGATGGCGAACCTGAATATCGAACCGGGAACCAGCACGCTGGGCGAAATGATTTCCGGCATCGAACGCGGCATCCTGATGCGAACCAATACGTCGTGGTCGATCGACGATCACCGCAACAAGTTTCAATTCGGCTGCGAGCTCGGCCAGTTGATCGAAAACGGCAAGCTCACGCAAATCGTCAAGCAACCGAATTATCGCGGCATATCCGCGAATTTCTGGCGCAGCCTGAGCGCGGTCGGCAATGCCGGCACGCGCGAAGTGTTCGGCACGTCGATGTGCGGCAAAGGCGAACCGACGCAGATGGTGCGCGTCGGCCATGCGTCGCCGCCGTGCGTGTTCACGCATGTCGATGTATTCGGAGGCGCGCGATGACTACAACCCATGCAGTCAATGCATCGAGCGGCTTCGATTTCGCCTCGAACGCGCAGTCGCCGGATTGGCACGCGCATTTCGCGCTGCTCGCCGATGCGATCGACACGTTGCTCAGCGGCGACGAAGTGGCGTTGACGCGGCTGTCGGCGGAGCAATCCGACTTTATCCGCTTCAACGGTGGCAAGGTTCGGCAGATCGGCCGGGTGTCGCAAGGCAAACTGACCGTCCGCCTGATCGACGGCGCCAGCCAGGCGTATTCGAGCTTCACGGTATGCGGCGATCCAGCGACGGATCTGCGCGATATCGCCGATGCGCTGAATACGTTGCGCGACGGCTTGCGCGATGCGCCCGACGACCCGCATCTGTTGTACGACGCCACCCAATGGACCCAATCGACGCGCCGCAGCGGCAAGCTGCCCGCGCCCGACGCGCTGTTGCGGATCGCCACCGAAAGCGCGCGCGGACTCGATTTCGTCGGCTTCTATGCAGGTGGCTCGATGGTGCGCGGCTTCTCGTCGTCGCGCGGCAGTCGCGGCTGGTACGAAGTCAGCAACTTCAGCTTTAGCTGGTCGTTGTACGACCCGAGCGGTCGTGCGATCAAAAGCACGTACACCGGCGACCACTGGGACGACAGCGTGTTCGCCGCGAAGGTCGAACAGGGCGCCGCACGTTTGCCGGTGCTTGGACGCACGCCGCGCGTGTTGTCGCCGGGGCGGTATCGCACGTATTTGGCGCCGTCGGCGATGCTGGAACTGCTCGGCACGGCGTCGTGGGGCGGGTTTTCCGCGCGCGCGAATGCCACCGCGCGCAGCCCGTTTTACCGGCTGCACAGCGGCGAAGTCGCGCTCGATCCGCGCGTGTCGATGACCGAAGACCTGAGCCTGAATATCACGCCGCGCTTCAACGAAGACGGTTATCAGCGCGACAGCGTGCCGTTGATTCACGACGGCCGCAACGCCGGGCAACTGACCAACGCCCGTAGCGCGCGCGAATACGGATTGACGCCGAACGGCGCGCTCGCCAGCGAAACGCCCGACTCGCTGGCGATGGCCGGCGGCGATCTCGACGCCGCCGATATCCTTGCCGAACTCGATACCGGACTGTATGTCGGCAATCTCTGGTACGTGAATTTTTCTGACCGGATGAATTGCCGGTTGACCGGCATGACGCGTTTCGCGACGTTCTGGGTCGAACGCGGCCAGATCGTCGCGCCGGTCGACGCGATGCGTTTCGACGACAGCCTGTACCGTTTGCTGTCGAGCGAACTCGAACGTCTCGACGCCCAGCCGGAACTGCTGCTGAACGATGGAACGGAGGGCGAGCGGCAGACCGGCGGCTGGAAACTACCCGGCTTGCTGGCACGCTCGTTCGAACTGACGCTGTGAGTGAGTTTCCGATGACAGACTGAACGCCATAACAATGACAGAACCAACGACAATATTTGAGAGCACGACACGGTTCGGGGCCGAACCGGTCGAGATCAGCATCAGGCCGCTGGATCCGGACGACGCCGCGCAACTCCACGCGCTGCGTTTATGCCCCGGTGTGATGCGCCAGAACCCGATGCGTCCGTATCCGACCTTGCAGCAGACTCAAGGCTGGCTCGCGAAGCTCGCGGCGCCGTCGATGGCGATTGCAGCGCTGGTGGGCGATACGCTGGTCGGCTCGGCCGATCTGCATCCGGGCGCGCTGCGTCGCGCGCATAGCGGCTGGCTGGGTATCAGCGTGCACGACGACTGGCAGGGCAAGGGCATCGGCACGCGGCTGATGGCCGAACTGATCGATGCCGCCGACAACTGGTACGGGCTGCGCCGTCTCGAGCTGAACGTGTTCGCCGACAACCATCGCGCGATTGCGCTGTATCGCAAGTTCGGTTTTTCGCACGAAGCGACCTTTCGCGGCGCCGTGCTGCGCGACGGCATGCTGATCGACTCGGTGTTCATGGGCCGCTTACGCGCGCCGATGGGTCATCTGCAAGCGGAAATCGAGGCGACCGTATGAACGTCTCGTTGAAACCCGACACGGCGCATGTGATTATCCGCGCCCGCGAAGTGTCCGACCTCGACGCGATCACTTCGTTGATGAACTGCCCCGGCGCGCGGCATGGCACGTTGCAGACGCCGTATCGCTCGAACGCGACGGTCGGGAGCTGGCTCGAAAAAATGCCCGCGAACACGCTCGGGCTGTGCGCGGAGGCGGGCGGTCGCGTGGTCGGGATGATCGACGTGTTGCCGCGCATGCACCGGATGGCGCATTGCGCGGGAATCGGTCTGTCCGTGCATGACGATTACGTCGGGCGCGGCGTCGGCACGGCGCTGCTCGCGGCGGCCGTCGAGTGCGCGGATACGCTGCTCGGCCTGCGTCGGCTGGAGTTGACCGTGTTCGTCGACAACCACCGCGCGATCGCTCTGTACCAGCGCTTCGGTTTCGTCGAGGAAGGACGCTCGCCAGCGTTCGCAATGCGCGACGGCAAGCTGGTCGATGCATTCCATATGGCCCGTTTCGCCGATGCGCCGGTGTTCGCTTCGCCGGTCGCGCTCGCACCGAACCCACACGCGTGAGCATGCCTTGGCCGCCTTTTTTATCGACCGACCGGTCTTTGCGTGGATTCTGGCGCTTGCGGTAGTCATCGCGGGCGCGCTTGCGTTGACGCAACTGCCGGTCGCGCAATATCCCCGACTCGCGCCGCCGCGTATCGTGATCGACGCCGTCTATCCGGGTGCATCGACGGAAGCCGTGGATGCGAACGTTGGCAGCATCATCGAAGAAAGTCTCGACGGTGCCGACGGGATGCTTTACTACGAAACCGGCAGCGACGGCCTCGGCAACCTTGAAATCGCGGCGACCTTCGCGCCCGGCACCAACCCCGATATCGCGATGATGGACGTGCAGAACCGGCTCAAGCAGGTCGAGCCGCGTTTGCCGCAACAGGTGGTGCAGCAGGGTATCAGCGTTTTCAAGGCCGCCAACACGTTCCTGATGCTGGTCGCGCTGACATCCACCGATGGCACGCGCGATTCCGCGCAACTGAGCGACATCCTCAGCCGCGACATCATGCGCGAACTGAAGCGCGCGCCGGGCGTCGGTTCCGCGCAACTGTGGGACGCCGACGAAGCGTTGCGCATCTGGCTCGATCCGATGAAGCTGCGCGAATTCGGCCTCGCCGCGTCCGACGTCAACGCCGCGATTGCCGCGCAAAACGTGAGCGTCGCGGCAGGCACACTCGGCGACGCGCCGCTGGTGGACGGCCAGCAGCTGACCGCGTCGGTGAACGTCAAAGGGCAGTTGCTGTCGCCGGAGGAATTCGGCCAGATCGTGCTGAAAGCGCACCCCGACGGCTCGGCAGTGCGGCTTGCCGATGTCGCGCGGGTCGAGATCGGCCGCGACAACTATACGTTCTGGTCGCGCCTGAACGGCAAGCCGTCGGCGACGGTCGGGATTCAACTCGGGCCGCGCGGCAACGCGCTCGAAACATCCGACGCGATTCGGGCGCGGCTCGCGGAACTGGCGAACCGTTTGCCGCCGGGCGTCGCGGTTCAGGTGCCGTTCGATAGCGCGCGCTTCGTCAACGTTGCAATTCGCGAAGTGCTGATCACGCTGGCCGAGGCGATCGTGCTGGTGTTTCTCGTGATGTGGCTGTTCCTGCGCGATCTGCGCTACGCGCTGGTGCCGACAGTGGTGATTCCGGTCACGCTGATGGGTGCGTTTGTCACGATGTACGCATTCGGCTTGTCGATCAACGTGTTCACGATGTTCGGCCTCGTGCTGGCGATCGGCATTCTGGTCGACGACGCGATCGTGGTGGTCGAGAGCGTGCATCGCGTGATGGACGAGGAGGGCATGGCGCCGCGCGACGCGACATTGAAAGCGATGAAACAGATCGGCGGTGCGATCGTCGGCGTGACGGCGGTGCTGACCGCCGTGTTCGTGCCGATGGCGTTCTTTCCTGGCGGCGTCGGTGGGATTTACCGGCAATTCGCGGTCGCGATGATTGCGTCGATGCTGGTGTCGTCTTTCATGGCGCTTTCGTTGACGCCCGCGTTGTGCGCGAACCTGCTGGGCGCGCCTGCGCAATCGGTCCGTCAGCGTGACGCGCGACGCGGTTTGCGTGGCGTTGCCGCCCGCCTCTCGACGCATTTCGAACAGGGCTTTGATCGCGCGTCGCGCGTCTACCGGGCCATGACGGCCGCCGCGATGCGCCGGGTCGGGCCGCTGCTCGCGGTGTATGCCGTCTTGCTGCTGCTGTGCGGCGCGTTGTACTGGCGGATGCCGGGCGGCTTCCTGCCCGTCGAAGACCAGGGCCAGCTGCAGGTGATGATCCAGTTGCCGGCCGGCGCGACGCAGGCGCGCACGCTCGCCGTCGTCGAAAAGACCGAGTCGATTTTGCGCATGCAAACGGCGGTGGCGAACGTGACAAGCGTGATCGGCTGGAGTTTCGAGGGCAGCGGACAGAACGTAGCGATGTCATTCGTCACGCTGAAAGACTGGGGCCAGCGCGGCGTTGATGCGATGACGCTGCGCGACACGTTGAACCGGTCGTTCAGCCGGATTCTCGACGGCAACGTGCAGGCGCAATTGCCGCCGTCGGTGCCGGGCGTCGGGCATTCGGACGGCTTCACGTTCCGACTCGAAGATCGCGGCGGCTTGGGCCGCGACGCGTTGAAGGCCGCCCGCGACCAGCTTGCCGAGCGCGCGAAGGCCGATCCGTCGCTGGCGTCGATTCATTTCGAGGATCTGCCCGACGCGCCGCGTATCGAACTCGACGTGGACCGCGCGAAGGCGTACGCGCTCGGCGTATCGTTCGACCGGATTGCGGACGTGTTCGGCAGCACCTTTGGCTCGCACTACGTCGACGATTTTCCGGCGGGTGGCCGGATGCGTCGCGTACTGGTGGCGGGCGATGCGTCGACGCGGATGACGGAAACCGATCTGCTGGCGTTGTCGGTGCCGAACCAGTCGGGCGCGATGGTGCCGCTGTCGTCGGTTGCGACGCGCCGCTGGACCATCGGGCCAGTCGCATTGACGCGCTACAACGGCTATCCGTCGCTCGATCTGAACGGCCGTGCGGCGAGCGGTGTCAGTTCGGGGGCGGCGATGGAGGCGATGGAGCGGCTCGCGGCGAGCTTGCCTGCGGGCATCGCGTTCGACTGGGTCGATGCGGCGCGCGAAGAACGCGCGGCGGCGCGGCTGACGCCGTTGCTGCTCGGACTGTCGCTGCTGGCGGTGTTCATGGCGCTGGCCGCGCTATACGAAAGCTGGACGATTCCGCTCGCGGTGTTGATGGTCGTACCGCTTGGCGTAGTCGGCGCCATTGCGGCGATGCTGATGCGCGGCATGCCGAACGACGTCTACTTCAAGGTTGGGATGATCACAGTGATCGGCTTGTCCGCGAAAAACGCGATCTTGATCGTGCAATTCGCGCGCGACCTGAGCCTACGCGGCGTGCCGCTGACGCGCGCGGTGATACGCGCGGCGGGCGCGCGATTTCGCCCGATCGTGATGACGTCGTCGGCGTTCCTGCTGGGCGTCGTGCCGCTGGTGCTGGCGAGCGGCGGCGGTGCGGAAAGCCGCCGGTCGATCGGTACGGGCGTGTTCGGCGGCGTCGTGACGGCGACCTTGCTCGGGCTGGTGTTTGCGCCGGTCGCGTTTCAGGCGGTGGCGGTGGTCGCGCAGCAAGGGCCGCGCGGCGCGCTGCGGCGCTTGCATGGCTATCGGCGTCAGTCGCGCGAGTTGATTCGCGATGTCAGCACATGATCGGCTCACGCGCCGTCGGGCAGCGCAGCAAGAATTGCATCGGGTGGATACGTCATATCAAGTTCCGCTCAACGATGAAGTTAGCTTCTTGCGTTGTTGCGTTCGCGCGGGCGAGGCTCGATGAATGAAGTCCCGGCCAGTTGCTCCGATTCGCGGTAGTCCCGTATCTTATCCGCGTGCGCGAGCGGGGAGTGTGCAACTTGCCGTTGCGATGTTTCGTAGCGCGTGCGACGCATCGCGCCGCGCGAATGTGCCGCTTGGTCGACCGCACTCGATATGTATTTCGCGCCAACATTTGACGTTGTGTCAGCGATCCGATATACTCTTTTTTTCTGACGCGGGGTGGAGCAGTCTGGCAGCTCGTCGGGCTCATAACCCGAAGGTCGTAGGTTCAAATCCTACCCCCGCAACCAATGAAATCAAAGGGTTACACCGCATCGGCGTGTAACCCTTTTGTGTTTCTGGCGCCCGTGTAACCTATGTGTAACCGGTGAAAAGTGAAGTAGAGCGATATCGCTTGCCACGCCATTGCATCAACGTCTCCGTAAGGCATGCATGAGCGCCCCACACGCGGATGGACGGTTCAGACGAACACATCACCACCGAACAGATCAGGCTGACCGCCTGCGTGCTTCATCTGGAACCGTCTCTCCCGCCCTTGCGGTGTCTCGTGGGTCTTGCCGGTCCCATCGACTTTATCAAGCACGGTGGTGACTCGATAACCGGTAACCTTAGCTTTGCCGGCCTCGTCCAGCTGGCGGTCTGTCTCCAAAATGCATCGGAAGCAGTCTCCATGCTGGAAACGCTCCTCCTTTCGGAACACCTGTTCTTTGAACGCCCTGTCATCCATCGCGAAAGAGATATTCTGATCGTTCCAGCGGCCCTTCCATTGGATGTCTCCTTGGACAATAACAGGGGACACAATTTCGATTACAGCCTCTGTGACATTGGGCGAAAGCTTATCGGAATGCCACACGAAACTGGAGAACTCCGACCTTTGGATAATCTGCTCTTTCATTGCTGGCTCGTCATCGGTAGTCCAACGAACACCAACTGCTGTGACCTGTTGATAGGTAATCAGTTGGGCTCTTTTGAAAGTGGAGTGGGTTATGCGGCTCACGAGGCATGCGGGTTGATGCTGGAGAAGTCGAGTTTGCCTGCGATGAGAAACAGGACCGTTCGCATAGTTTCGAAGCGAGCGTATCCGCGTGCCTTGCGCTTGGCGGCCTGAAACAGTCCATTGATGGCTTCGATGAATCCGTTGGTCTGGCGGGTCTGGGTCCAGGCGACGATTCCGTCGAAGTGTCGGCGAATCAATCGCACCACATCCTTCATCGGTTCGACCTTCGAACGCATAACGTTGGTGCACCACTGCTGCAGCATGTCGGAGACGACATTGATTTGCTTGCGCTCGAGAATCTCGCGCAGTTGCTCGCGATATAGCCATGCGCGGGCGGTGCGCTTCGTGGTGTACTGACTGACGAGCGCCTCGAGGTCGGTCAATTGCGCCAGGTTGAGTTTGTTCGCGTCTTTCAGCAGCGTCCAGCGCATGCCTTTGAGTTCCGGGTCGACTTTCTGTTGTTGTCGACGCACGGTATCGAGCGCCTTGGACGCGTGAGCGACGACGTGAAACTTGTCGAAGGTCAGCCGCGCATCGGGCAGATGTTCGTTGACTCCCTTGATGAAAGCCGGCGACATGTCGATGCTGACCGAATCGACTTGCTCGGGCTTGCCACCATGCTGGCCAAGATAAGCCGCGAAGCGTTCAATTGTGCCGGCATCCTTGCCGGTCGTCACGAACACGACGCGCCGCGCCTGCATGTCGGCCACCAGTGTCAGATACTCATGACCGCGCCGGTACGAGGTTTCGTCAATCGCCACCATCGTCACCTCCGACAGGTCCGCCGACGCGAGCGCCAGTTCCACATAGCGCGAGCAGATGGCATGCACCCGGTGCCACGACAGGTTGACGATGCGCGCCACGGCAGCAAACGGCATCTGCTGAGCGAGCATCAGCACAAGCGCCTCGAACAGCAACGTGAAGCCGCTGAGTTGGCCGACCCAATCAGGTTCCACCAACCGTACCGAGCCGTCCGGCAAACGCACACGCGGCACACGTACTTCCAGAAAGCACTCGTGCTGAAAGAAATTCAAATGGCGCAGACGCTTGATTTGCGTGTCGTGCACGGGGTGCTCGCCGGCTACGTCAGCATAGGCAAACCGGCTACCCGCGACGAAGTCCACGGCAATCGTGAGCTGGCGTTTGCCGGTATCAAAGTCGACGCTTTGTACGTACCACGGGGCCCTGATTCCCAAGGCGGCTTCAAACAATTGGTTCGTCATTATTCGTTTCGTCTTGCATGGCTGGTTGCACCATTCTGCCGCAACCAGCCATGACTCAGCTTATCGAATCAGTGCGCATCAAGGGTTCGCTGCGCCGGGCTTACGCCCGCCCTTGACCCGCCAAACCACCCATTGAGAATTCAAAAGAGGCATCAGTTGTTTATAAAAATTAGAACGCTTCCTGTTGACCTTGACGTCCATTTGCAGATTTAGGCCTTTAGCCCCATTGCTCCCTGGCAAACCGTACCCAGTTGACTGCGCGAGATGATGGATCGATGAAGGCGCGGAAACTGACGACGCGGAATTTTGGCCTGCGGGCGGTGCGGGTAACGCGGGACGAGGCGTTGATGGCGGTTCACTGTTAATTTCACGTTGTAGCTTCTGTACTTCTAGCTCCAAGCGCAGATTTTCTATTTTCGAGTGCTCAATGGCCAAGCGGTTCATCTCCAACTGTTGCCTCTCCAGTTCCTCATTCGGCTTGGCGGGAGCAAGCCATATCTGCACTATCAAAGGCAAGAGCGCGACCAAAAAGGCGGTAAATGCAGGGATTGAGACGGCTCGGTTGTCCTTGTGAATCAATACCGTCCAAATGTCGCGAAAACCACCTTCGGCAGGGATGCTTGCCTCAAACTGAAGCTCGACGCCTAGACGGTGCGCGATATAGGAGACTGCGGCCAAAAATTCCGCTTCGCAGCGGTTTCGGATGAACGCGTCCATGGCATGCGAATTATTCTTCAGGTAATAGTGGGCCTCAAGGCGCACAGCATTCTCCACGTTGGCATCTCCTTATTTTTTGGGGCGACAATAGTTTAGCAAGCCAAGCGATGCCCATTTCCAGTTCACTGCCGGATTAACGCGCCTCGCATATCATCTTGGCGCTGATTGTTCCGAGGGTCGTCCGGCGCTGCTACCTGGAGGCCGAGCGCGGTGGACGGGGCTAGAAAGCCGACGCGGTGCATAGATGCTCGCATCCGCTAACAAGTCATACCTGAACGTGCCGAGTCACGACGATAGCGAGACGATCAGATTGTTGGAAGCGCCCGCGAGATGCGCGTGCTACTCCCACTCCGCGACGCCACCATGCCGCGAGCAGGTCCCCGAGTGATGCTGGCTGAAGCTGTAGCTTCCGTCGCTGCAATGGGCCGTAGCGCCCGGTGGAACAGCGTCATCTTTCGTTCTTGAGGGAGCGTGCCCATTATGGCCATCGTGGTTGATGTAGTGGCCGTGGCGCGTCAGGTCGGCCTCGTCTGGCTGGGTCCAGTCGTCTGCCGTCGAGTTGCGAGCATAAACCGGTGTCACCGCCAATGCGGCTATCGCAAGAGCAAGTGCTGTAGCCAATTTCGCTTTGGACATCTGAAAAGTGATTTTCATGAAAATTGGAAACGTGATCGGAAACATCAACTGAATCGGTATCAAACGCACTATTTCGATTCGAGTCGGCGCTTTAGCCGCAATAAACCCTAGCCCGAAGTTGTGAAGCGGTTCGCTTACGGGGATGCGGATTCGAGCTCACTCTCCTTGTCGTCCTCCAAGCCTGCCTCGTAAGCATTTTGTTGACTGAACCACTTGTCTCGCTGCTCCGGGTCCGCCTCAATCTGGCGCGCAATCGAAAGACTTTCGCGGTACTCTATAGCAGCGGCGGTCATCGTCCACGACACATTCAGTCCCATGTCTTCCACGGTCGCACGCAAATCCGCAAGCCCGACGCGGAAAAATTCCTTGCGCGGATTCACCTTGTTGACCTGCGCCTCGAAGAACTTGCGATGCAACGTCCGTTCGAGGTCAGGAGCATTCTCGGACCAGATCATGGCGTGGACATCGAACGAGAATGGCACGCTCGCGTCACCAAGCTCCCGGACGCGGTCCATTGGTTCAAGACGGCGTGTCAGGCCAACCTTGTAAACGTGATCACCAAACGAGCCGACGTTTGAAATGATGTAGACGTGCCCAGCCTTCGTCTGCTGTGCCATCGAAAGCGCACGCTGGTTCTTTTCCTCCGCCTGGCGGAGCTTTTCTTCAAGCTCTGCGAACTGAGCCTCGAACTGCGCCTTCTGCTCTTCCGTTGCGCGCGCAATCTGACCTTGCGCCTTCTCCATCGCGCGTCGAATCAGGTCCTCCTCCTTCGCTGCCTCACGCATCGCGCGCTCGTACTCCCGACGAGCTTTCTCCTCCTCACGCATCTGCTCGCGAATCTGTCGTTGCTCTTCCTTTTCACGCTCACGAAGTTCGTGTGTGCGCACCGCCCAGACCAGTTCCTCGATGCGCGCGCCAATGTACTCCTTCAGAATCCGCGCGTTCCGGAACGCCGCCCCATTGTGGTTCACCAGTGCGGCGGCATCCTTGATTTCCTGTTGCAACGTGCCGAAGTTGTCTACCTTGGCACGAGAAAGGATGGAGTCCACCTTACCGTTGAAAGCGTCGACAACAAACCTGATAGCAGTGTCACGGCGGATTTTTTCGACGTAGTTGCACTCAGCCGCGCGGTTCTGCGTTGCCATCAATTTCGAATAGTCGCGTGCGACCTTGAGCTGTTTTCCTGCTTCCGTATGCGAGTAGGTCTCCGCGAGGTCGTCCAGCAAACTGTGGCTGGGAATCATGTAGGAGTCCCCATAGCCATCGATAACGTTTTTCATTGCGGCAACAGTCGCCGTCAGGCTGTCGGCGTCCTGTAGCGCGCGCAGGGCATCGCCGCCAATTTCCTCCGCTCTTTTGCTGGCATCCTCGATAACCTTTGCCGCCTGCAAGCTGGTGCGCGAAATCATCTGCTCAGCCTCGCCACGCTTCTGCTTGGCCGCAGCGGTCGCCTCTGCCATCAGTCGCGCGACCTCTTCCTCTGTGGCCGCGAGCGATGCGGTTGATTTGCTCTCGGCGAAGTTCAGGATTTGTATCGCTTCGGCTCTGATACGATCGGCCTCGACCGAGGTGTCGCGTATGCTGACAAACTGGCAAAGGG
Organism: Paraburkholderia lebeckiae; assembly: GCF_050436225.1. Classification (NCBI taxonomy): domain Bacteria; kingdom Pseudomonadati; phylum Pseudomonadota; class Betaproteobacteria; order Burkholderiales; family Burkholderiaceae; genus Paraburkholderia; species Paraburkholderia lebeckiae. The sequence continues at coordinate 1,036,482 of NZ_JBNDLU010000002.1, forward strand.
AGTCCCTGTCGGCGGCTGTTGCTGCCAGTTGCTCCCTCAAGGCAGCTATCGCATGTGCATTAGTAGCGTCGTTTTCCTCTTTGACCGTTCGCAACACGTCGAAGCGCGCGCTTAGGTCAATGGACTCCTTCCTGCTTGCCGACAACGCCTTGGAGGCAACAGAGTACCGCCAAAGCAGCACCGTGACGAGGATGACGAGAATTATTAAAGTTAAGACCACGATCTCTCTCAAAGTTCTGCGAGCAATGCCTAGGTTGTGTTAGTGACTCTCAATCCGAAAAGACATATTCCCCATTCGCCTTTCGTGGCGATCCTTGATGCCTTTTCCAGAGAGTGCAGTAAACAGTCCCGTTTTTTCGCAACGGCAGAGAGCATTTCTTCAATCCGGGCGATCGCTTCCTTCTTATTCATGGCGGTTTCAAGAGTGAAGCGCAACAGCGGGTTTAATGTTTAGAGCCTTGAGGTTGACTTGCCGAGGCAAGGGTCGCGGCGAAGACCTCGAATGGCGAATGGAAGGCATGAGTCGCGCGAGGTCGGCTGTTCAGACTGTCGGCGATAGCGTCAAGTTCGTCCTGACTGTAGACCGAAAGGTCTGCGCTTTTGGGCAGATACTGGCGCAGTAGCCCGTTGGTGTTTTCGCAAGTGCCGCGTTGCCAGGGACTGTGGGGGTCGCAGAAGTACACCTTCACGCCGGTTGCGGCGGTGAGCTCTTTATGGCGCGACATTTCTTTGCCCTGGTCGTAGGTGAAGCTCTGCCGTAATGGCGCGACAATCGAATTGAGTTTGGCGGAGAAGCCCGCCAGCGCTGAAGCGGCGGTGGCGTCTTCCATCTTGGCAAGCAGCACCAGCCGGCTGGTCCGTTCGACCAGCACGCCTACCGAGGACTGGTTGCCGGCACCCTTGATGAAGTCGCCTTCCCAGTGCCCAGGCAGCAGTCGGTCTTCGATTTCGGGCGGCCGCACATGAATACTGACCATGTCAGGAATCTGTCCGCGCCGGTCTGTGCCCCGTGTACGCGGCATGCGCGTGCTGTGGCCATGGCGCAAGCACGCAATGAGCTGACGGCGCAGTTCGCCGCGCGGCTGGGCATAGATGGCCGTGTAGATGGTTTCGTGCGAAACCTGTTGGGTCGGGTCGGTCGGATACATACGCTTGAGTGTGCCCGATATCTGCTGGGGTGACCATTTCCACTCGAGCAGGGTGAGAACGATACGCCAGCAGACGCTTTGCAGGCAAAGCTTTGTGGGATGGCGACCCGCGCTGCGGCGTGCGGCACTGAGTGCTTCAGCCGACACGGACGCGTAGCCAGCGGGAGAGCTGTTTCGCGTCAGTTCCCGGCTAACGGTGGCCGGCGAGCGCCCGAGTATCCGGGCCATGGCCCGGATACTCGAACCCTGCAGATGCAGGCTTGCAATGGTCAGACGCTCTTCAGGTTGAAGTTGCTGGTACTGAGTTCTTTCGTGCATCGCAACACCTTATACGAGATAGGTGTTGCACTTCAGATTTGAGGCCGCCCATCCTTTAACCTTGGTTCGGCGTACAACCGCACAAAATTCATTCGCGCGCGCCGCGAGATGATGCAGGAGTGGGCCGATTACCTTGACCGGACAAGGACGGGACGGTCGCCTGACTACCTCAGCGGGACAACCTTTTGGACCAGCGGCGTCCGATGATGGAGGCATGGGCGGCGCATATCTGTTCCGTGGCGCGAAGGGCACCGCGCGCCGGCCGTCTCCCGGATGGTAAATTACTGAGTCGGTCTCCAAGCCTCGAACGTAATCGGATGCTTTCTGTCTGCTTTCGTAACATGGGGCGGATCTGCCAGCATGGCATCGCCGCTTGAGGCGGGGTTAAGACGCCAGCTTTGCGCAATCTCGTTGTGGAACAACCAATTATGCTGCTTCACGTCGTAATGGAACGTAATGTAATCCGTCCAGTGATTTCCACAGGCCACACTATTCTGGACCGTAAAGTAACGATCTTTAATTGCTAACCCGTTGTCACCGCTATCTGTGAAGGGCTCGCACTGCCCACCTTCGTCGGCCTGCATGACAACAGCGTCATTCCGTGTCGCGAGTCTGAACGTCCCATCGATATTTTGAGTAAAGATAAGTAGAGGGCGCACAGACGGCCGCTGCATAGTGTCAACAGGATGATGGATGACGATCAGATAGTCTTGACGATTATCATCAGTTAGCTGGCCCACTGCGTAGCTCAATACCTCAAACCCCTTCGGTATGAGTTTGACAATGTTTGCTGGCAATACAGCTGCGTGGACCATGCCCGCCGTCAACAGGGCAAGTAAGAAACAATTTTTTGCACAATCAATTCTGCGAAAAAAATTCAATTTCACGTCCTCATTCTTGGAAAGGCTGCCACGAAATATTTTTTAACAAAGGCGAAACAGTCAAAATGCCTACCCGCAAGGAGGGCTCGTGCTATTGGTTACATTCAGCAAGCCGTTTTCGTGCGGTAGCAAGCTCGCCAATCTGATTCCCCGGACCCAGGCAACTATCGTCCTGGCGGATCGAGAGTGAGCCGTCCGGGTGAGGGGTCAGCACAAGCAGCGCGGTGAAACGGTGATAGTTGTTCCCGATCTCGTCTATCGACTTGGCCGGGTCGATGCCACGACTGTATTGAACCGTCGTAAGCAATGCGGGCTGGCCCTTATACGTCACGGCAGAAACGCCTTCGATCCAGTTACAGACGTTTGTGTCGCTATGGTCCTGAATATTGACCCGGATGCCATTCACGTACCTGTAGTTTTGGTCAAAGAAATCGAATTCGCACCAGCCACGTCCGCCAGGATACCCGTGGGTAACAGGCTTTACGACTGGCGAAAGCATCGTGCTTGACGAAAGAAAATAAATACTTCCGTTTTCAAATTGCGTGCGGAAAGACTGTACTTCGTTTAAACGGAAGAAGTCCGGCCGCTGTTTTATTGAAACCTCAAGCCTGCCAATATCAAGTGCTCCGACCTTATTGCTTAGGGTTGTGGCTGCGGAAAAAACTGCATGTCCGTACAGGACAGCAAGCATGCTAAACATGTAGAGTGCCTGCCTTGATTTTTTCATAAGCCTCCCTGAGTTGAGTGTCGTAATTATTTTCACTGTAACCCGGTCCATTATAGAGCCAGGCGGCGTTTTCCCAATTTTTCTCAATTAACGCATTTCTCAACGTCCCACGCCCATATTTGGGATCACGCTTGCTCAGTGCGAAGGGTATAAACAAGTCGAGAAGATGTCTGCGCTCGGAAGTGCAGGCCGCTTCAAGAAACCTCTGTACAGTTAAAAAGCCCAAATCCCGGTAGTTCTCGCCTAACACCTGAAATTTACCCCACGAACAGGCCTGGATCGCTGCATCCGCATCCAGCAGGTATGCGCGCTCGAAACGTTCATACTGGTCTGCACCATATCGATCGTTCGGGGCGATGGGATGCCCAGCCTTGTCAAGTTTTTTCCGCGTATAGTGTTTTTCGCTGGAAATATCGGCGTTTGCCGCATCAAAGCGGTGATTCGAATGCTTAGAAAATTTATGCCTCTCATAGAGGATAGTCGGACGATGATTCCGGTCGAACGCCGCGACTCCCGATTCAACGTGGGCGAACGCCTTAATGACCGCTATTTCGCACGTGATAGTCCTTGCGGCTTGATCCCAATCGGCGTCTGTGATTTTTTCGCCCGTGTATAGCGCGAAATATTTTTGCAGGTCGGGCCGGTCCTTGCTGTAGTGCGTATCGGTCGCGCCCTGCGGAGTCCTGGTCTGCTGACCCTTCATGCCCTTGTCCGCGCCTTTTGCCGCTGGATGATGCATGTCACCGCTGGCCTGGTGCGGCGTACCAATCGGAACAGGCCTGGGCCTGGGTGCCGATGGTTGATCACTGACCGGCAAGCCGTCCGGCGTCTGCGGATGCGGCTCCATCCTGAGGGGCAGGACAATCCTGCGGCTCTTCAGCGTGACAAGCTTTTCGCCAATTCGCGCCTGGGTTTCGTGTATGAGCTTCCATGTGCCATCGAGCTTACGCACCTGAATGCGGACAACATCGCCTTCGGTCTTTGTAATGAACCGCTCACCAAGACCATTTAGCTGGCTCACCCCTTCAAACGCCGATGCACGCCCACTTTCGATACGGTAGCGCAGTCCCTTGATTGGATTGCGGTCCCGATCAATGAACAGTGGCACGACCGCACACACCTTCTTTTCGCTGACCACCAGCCGCTGACCAACGGTTAGCCGGTCGGGATTCTGAAGCCTGTTCATCTTTGCAAGCACGTGAGTTGTCGTGCCATAGGTCCGTGCAATCCCGCCCAGCGTATCGCCGGGCTGGACGACATAGACTTCCGGCGCATCCGTCATTGGATTGGCACTCATGCGGTTTCCTCCTCGTCCCCGTTGTCGATTAGCGTTTGCTCGTCGGCATCCCATCCGGTCGTGCCAACCCATACCTGCGCATCCGTGGCTTTCCGGCTGAAGAAGCGCGGGCCGGAGCCTGCTTCGTCCAGCAGGCCGGAATCCAGTTGGGTGCCCGTCTTGTTCGTCACGACGTAGGGAAGGTTCGCCCAGGGACAACCGAGACGTTCTGCAGCAAAAGCTGCCCTGGAAAGGTCAACCCGGTTGCTGAAAAGGTGTTCGTCCGGAGAAAGCGGAAGCGCAGACACCGGGATGTGCAGCGACGCCTTGCCCTGCTTCTGCACGGTGATGGTCTTGATGAACAGGTCGAGCGGGCCGCCCAAGGTGATGCTGCCGTCCTTCATGTGGATGAACGCACCGCCGCATTCGAGGATGATTTCCTTCGCGGCAGACAGATTGACCTTGCCGTTGACGCTGGCAACGTTCACGTCCTTGTCCGCAATGAGGGACATCGGGCCACTCTGGGCCTGGACTTCAACCGGACCTTTGGCGGCAAAAATCCTGATGCCAAACTTCTGCGCGAACAGCGACAGCTTTTCGCCCGCCGCAATCGTAAAGCGCTTGACCACGCTCCAGTCGGCGTTCTTCCCTGCGACGGTCGAGATGCTATCCTGCGCCGAAAACTGTACGCCGCCGCCCGCGACAAGCGCCGCCGAGGCGGGCGTGCTCATCAGCAGGCCCGGCTGCTTCAGGCCGTCCAGATCGTCCTTCATCTGCTGCTGCGCGTCGGTATCGGCAGGCTCGGCCTTCGCGCTCGCGGCCGATGCGGCGAGCGCCTTTGCGGTCGCCAGCGCGCTTTCAAGCTGCGCGATGGTCTCCTGCATGTCAAGCTGCTTGCCGGTGGCGCCGGGACGGTCATAGGTCGTAACCATCACGCCTTTGCCTGCGCGAAGCGCCCCCCAGCCCGACGATCTGAGCTCATACCCTTCGCCCCTATATTCGAGCTTGCTGTTGACGAGGTAGCCGAGATTCAGTTGCGACTTGCCCGAATGGTCGGTGCTGAGCTTGACGCCTTCCTGACCCTCCCAGTCCTCCATACGCAGCTTGTTGTTTTTCTGCGTGCGGATCGTGTTGCGCGAGAGCCAGCGGCGGTCATTCGTCACCAGGTCGCGCGCCTGGCTGTGGTGATGGAAAGCCGTGATTTCCGGCTTGTCCGGGTCCCCGTCCCTGAAGGAGATGACTGCTTCGTCGTTATCCAGCGCAACGAAGTGCATGCCGGTCTGCAGCTTGCCCGCGAACGGTTTCGCGAGACGCAGCGGCACGCTCTCACCGCCGTTGGGCCAGGTGCCGAAATCGGCATCGAGCCGAACCACGTAGTAGCCTGCGGAATTCAGATAGCCATAGGTGTACTTGTCCGGGCTGCAAATACGAGCGGAGAGCGTTCCCGGAATTTTTGGCCAGGTCTCGGGCTTCAGTTCCAGCCGGAAACGCCGGTCGGCAGGGATCGCCTTGTAGCTGTTGGTGTAGGATGCGTCGCGCGCGCCGCTGTGCGTGACCTCGATCACGACCTGACCTTTGGGCGCATCGGGCAGCACGATATCCGTTTCGAGTACGCTCGCGCACTGCAATGCGAGCACGTTGCTCTCGCCCTCATACACGATCTGGCGGGCAATGGCCGCCTCGTGGCGGAGCTGCGCCTCCCACTTGGCCCCGGCCTGGTCCAGGTGGTTCGTGCCATAGAGGTACGGCTGGCCGTAGGTGGTCGGATCGGCAGGCGCGACATTCGCCGTGTCGCGCAAACGCTCCCAGGCGCCTTCCGGGTTGTAGTCTGCCACGATGAACGATTGCGGCACCGTCACGGTATGGGTCCTGATGACCGTGACGGCTTCCACCCCGTCCGCTTCGAGTCCCGCCGCCTCGCGGTACGGCACGATCCGTTGCGGCTCGTCGTAGAGGTAGTGGTCGATGTCATCGGCAAAAACGGTCATGTCGCCATGTTCCGTTTCCACGATATAGCTGTAGATGCCGGCCTTCTGCATCAACATCTGGACATAGGCCAGATCATTCACCTGGTACTGGAAACGCCACGCGTGAACCGGATACTGGCGGCGCAGGCGGACCGCCATCAGGTGAGCCGGGATACCGTGCCGGCCCAGGACGGCCTGGATAATCTGCGGTGTCGTGAGGTGCTGGTAAGGCTGGGTGGTCGTGACGGCGGCGAGCCGCCCGAAGTGCGACCTCAGCGTGATCGCATACTTCGTAAAATCCTTCGCTGTCTGAATGGTCGAGAAGCGCTCGATATAGCCCGAGAACTTCCGTACGGTCCCGTCCCCGGCCACGATGGTGAACACCGCGTCGAGGTTGAGATAGTCCGAGCGCAGCAGTTGCTGCGGGTGGCTCAACTCGATATGGACGACGTTGGGTTCGCCCATCGTCTCGGTGGCCGTGAACGAAACGACCGATAAGGCTGACGCGCTGTCGGTGCCTGGCACCGACAGGTGGCACGCCTGGTGCCCCGTGATACCCTGGCTTAACGGGTCGAATTCTGCCACTCCCTGCTCCTTGAAAAGACCAGCGACACAGCATTGGCTGTAAAACCCGTTAACTGACCATTTAGATTTCGCGAGGTCAACGGAAACAATATGAGATAGGCGCATCTTGACAATCGTTAAAGAAAATCCGGCACATGTGATTCATTGCGCATCAGAACGGCTCCGGCCGCCCTCGCCTGGCAAGCGACTTGACACTTCCTGCCGCCGGCCCAAGAAAAACAAGACAATCAGCACGACACACAGCAACAAGGCGCATATCGTTTGCGCAGCGCCTCTCCATAGAATTGCAGCAGCGTGACGGGCAGGACATCATGGCGGCCACCCTTGATCCAGGCTTTGGTGAAAGCCGGAAGTATCGGAAGCGTGCTCATGCTGCGCCTCCGTTCAGCAGCAGGGCGAGGTCCGAGACTTTCCAGGCGAGACGACCATTGATGCGGATCGGACCATTTTCGAGGCAGGCCAACTTGCGCAACGTCTGCGGCTTGCGGTTAAGCACAGCGGCGGCTTCATCAGTCGGCAGGACTTGCAGCAATCCAGCGCGCTGCATCAGCGAGTTGACCATCTGCATCTGAAACCTCATCTGTCGTTAGAGCAGACTCAATTTCAGAATCGGCGCATACGCCTGTCAAACAATCAACGCGCCCGCTGAGCGCTTTGTCTGGCGCGGGTTTGCGGTGTACGTTGGATCGGGGCATTGAATCGGCGCAGGGTTGAACCGGCGCGCCGATTCAACGCCGAATCAAACCTATCAGGGGGACCACCTCATGAGAACGCATTTCGGCCAGGACTTCGACCTGTTCGGAGAAACCGTCCCGGAAATAGTCGCGGGTTACAAGCAGGACAGTCCTCATGATTACGCCAATTTAGTTCGGGAAATAGACTCGTTCAGGAACGAACACCCGCACGATCGGGCCATTGCGTTCGATCAGATGTATGGGCGCGGATTTTCTCCCGAGCCGTGGGGCTACACCGTCGCCTCTTTTCTTGACGAGATCCAGCGCCTCCTCAACGCGTAATCGGCTTGTTGCAAGGCGCGGACAGTTCCATCCGGACCGATGTGTATGCACGGGACGTTATGAGTGTCGATCTATCGCTTTCGACTCGCGCCTTCTCTCACCGACAAAGGGAGGCGAATCTGTTTTCCTTCCGGCGCAAAACCAGAGTCCCGCGCCCATCCTCACTCCGACCCGATCGCCCACTCCACCGCCGCCTGCGCATGCAACGCAGTAGTATCGAACACAGGCAGCACCGAATCTTCCGGCTTGATCAGCAGCGTGATCTCTGTGCAGCCGAGTATCACCGCCTGCGCGCCACGCGCGGCCAGGTGCTCGATCACGCGTTGATAAACCTTGCGCGACGCGTCGGCCACGTTGCCGTGGCATAGCTCGTCGTAAATGATGCGGTGCACGTCCGCGCGCTCATCGTCTTCAGGCACGAGCGTGTCGAGTCCATAGCGCTCGCGCAGCCGGCCCATATAGAACGTCTGCTCCATCGTGTAGCGCGTGCCGAGCAGGCCCACGCGCTCGATGCCCGCTGCGCGCAGCGCCGCGCCGGTCGGATCGGCGATGTGCAGGAACGGCACCGTGATTGCCTGCTCGATCGATTCGCACACGCGATGCATCGTGTTCGTCGCAAGGATCACGAGATCGGCGCCGCCGCGTTCGAGCTGGCGCGCGGCGTCGGCCATCTGCTCGCCGAGCGCGTGCCAGTCGCCGGCGCGCTGGTTCGCCTCGATCGACGCGAAATCGACGGTCAACAGCAGACTGCGCGCGTTGTGATGTCCGCCGAGCCGCGCCTTCGCGTGGCGGTTCAGCAGCCGGTAGTACTCGGTGGACGACTCCCAGCTCATTCCGCCGATCACGCCGATCGTTTTCATCTGTACGCTCCGTCATTGCATGGCCGAAACGGCGAGTATAGGCGCGTCGCATCGCGCGCAGCCGGTACGGAATTCGGCCTGCGCGCCGGTACGCATCGGTGCCCGCATTTTTCTGGCGCCGATAGAATCGTAGCGAGTCCGAACGCGATCAACCGGAGCGAACATGGATCTGATCATCCGCCGCGCGACGCTGCCGCGCAGTGCCGCCCAGCTGTCCCCGCATCACCAGTCCCCAATCGACATCGGCGTCGACGCGGGCCGTATCGTCGCCATCGAGCCGAACCTGGCCGCGAGCGCGCGCGACGAAATCGACGCAGCCGGTTCGCTCGTCACGCCGCCATTCGTCGACCCGCATTTCCATATGGACGCGACGCTGTCGTACGGTTTGCCGCGCGTGAACGCGTCGGGCACGCTGCTCGAAGGCATCGCGCTATGGGGTGAGCTGAAGCCCGAGCTCACGCAGCAAGCGCTGATCGAACGCGCGATGCAGTATTGCGATTGGGCGGTCGCGCGCGGCCTGCTCGCGATCCGCAGCCACGTCGACGTGTGCGATCCGCGTCTGCTCGCGGTCGAGGCATTGCTAGAAGTGAAGCGCCGCGTCGCGCCGTATCTCGATCTGCAATTGGTCGCCTTCCCGCAAGACGGTCTGCTGCGCAGCGCCGGGGCGTTCGACAATCTGAAGCGCGCGATCGACATGGGCGTCGACGTGGTCGGCGGCATTCCGCATTTTGAGCGCACGATGGCCGACGGCGCCCAGTCGGTGCGCATGCTGTGCGAGTACGCGGCCGAAAAGGGCCTGCGCGTCGACATGCATTGCGACGAATCGGACGATCCGCTGTCGCGCCACATCGAAACGCTCGCGGCCGAAACGCACCGGCTCGGCCTGCACGGACGTGTCGCCGGTTCGCACCTGACGTCGATGCATTCGATGGACAACTACTACGTGAGCAAGCTGTTGCCGCTGATGCGCGAGTCGGGCGTCGCGGCGATCGCGAATCCGCTGATCAACATCACGCTGCAAGGCCGCAGCGACACATACCCGAAACGGCGTGGCATGACGCGGGTGCCGGAGATGCTGGCCGCGGGCATAACGGTCGCGTTCGGCCACGACTGCGTGATGGACCCGTGGTACAGCCTTGGTTCGGCCGACATGCTCGAAGTCGCGCAGATGGGCCTGCATGTTGCGCAGATGACCAGCGTCGACGGCATGCACGCCTGTTTCGACGCGGTGACCGTGAACGCGGCGCGCATTCTCGGTCTGGAAGACTATGGCATCGCGCCCGGATGCGCGGCCAATCTCGTCGTGCTCGATGCGCGCGACGAGGTCGAGGCGATCCGTCTGCGCGCCGCGCGGCTCGTGGTGGTGAGCCGGGGCAGGGTGGTCGGCCGCGCGCCGGCCGCGAGCGTGTCGTTATCGCTAGAAGGGCGGCCTGAGCAGGTCGATTTCAAGCTGCATCGCGCGTAGCGACGTATCTCGCGCATCAATGAAAAACCGGCGGCCTGCTTGCGCAGACCGCCGGTTTTTCTATCGGCATCGTTCATTCAGCGCCATCGCATCCAGGCCGAACGATCATCGCGACGTTTCAATCGCTCAGTGCGCGGCACCCGGCGCCATGCCGTTATGCCGCAGCAGCGCATCGATATTCGGCTCGCGGCCACGAAACGCCTTGAACGATTCCATCGCCGGACGGCTGCCGCCCACTTCGAGAATCTCGCGACGATAACGCATGCCGGTCGTCTGATCGAGCACGCTGCCCGCGGCTTGCGCGGCTTCCTCGAACGCCGCGTACGCGTCGGCCGACAGCACTTCCGCCCACTTGTAGCTGTAGTAGCCGGCCGCGTAACCGCCCGCGAAAATATGGCTGAACGTATTCGGCCAACGCGAGAACGGCGCTTGCGGCACGACATGGAAGCGCTCGTTGATTTCGCGCGCGAGTTCGTTGGCGCTCTTCGCGCCGTTCGCATCGAAGCCCGTATGCAGTTGCATGTCGAACATCGAGAACACGATCTGCCGCAGCGTGCCGAGGCCGCTCTGAAAGTTCTTCGCGGCGAGCATCTTGTCGAACAGCTCGCGCGGCAGCGGCTTCGCAGTATCGACGTGCGAGGTCATGTCGGATAGCACGTCCCACTCCCAGCAAAAGTTCTCCATGAACTGCGAAGGCAGCTCGACCGCATCCCATTCGACGCCGTTGATGCCCGACACGCCGAGCTCATCGACGCGCGTGAGCATGTGATGCAAGCCGTGGCCGAACTCATGGAACAGCGTGATCACTTCGTCGTGCGTAAAGCAGGCGGGCTTGCCGCCGACCGGCGCCGAGAAATTACAGGTTAGATACGCGACCGGCGTTTGCACCGCGCCATGCGCGAGCTTGTGACGGCCGCGCGCGTCGTCCATCCATGCGCCGCCGCGCTTGCCTTCGCGTGCATACAGGTCGAGATAGAACTGCGCGACGAGGCCGCCGTCCTGATTCTCGACGCGGAAGAAGCGCACGTCCGGATGCCAGACGGCCGCTTCGTCGCGGCGGATGCGCACGCCAAACAGCGTCTCGGTGACCTTGAACAGGCCCTTGAACACCGCGTCTTCCGGGAAGTACTGCTTCACTTCGTTTTCCGAGAACGAATAGCGTTTCTGACGCAGACGCTCGGCGGCGAACGTCATATCCCACGGCTGCAGATCGGTCATGCCGAGTTCGCTCGCCGCAAATTCGCGCAGCTCTTTCCAGTCCTGCTCGGCATGCGGACGCGCGCGCGTCGCGAGGTCTTCGAGGAACGCCATCACCTGCGCCGGCGATTCGGCCATCTTCGGTGCGAGCGACACTTCGGCGAAGTTGCCGTAGCCGAGCATCTGCGCTTCTTCGGCGCGCAGCTTCAGTTCGTCGGCGAGCACCTGGGTGTTGTCCCACTCGGTCTTGCCGTTGCCGTATTGCGCGCCGAGTTCGGACGCGCGCGTCACGTACGCGCGATACATCGCTTCACGCATCGGACGGTTCTCCGAGTACTGCATGACCGGGAAATACGACGGGAAGTGCAGCGTGAACTTGTAGCCGGTCTTGCCGTCGCGTACAGCCGCTTCCTTCGCGGCTTCGATCACGTCTTCGGGCAGCCCCGCCAGTTGCGTTTCGTTGCCCGCATCGACGATGTACGCATACGCGTTGGTCGCATCGAGCACGTGATCCGAAAATGCCTTCGACAGCGCCGCCTGGCGCTCCTGCAATTCGGCGAAACGCGGCTTCTGGTCTTCCGGCAACTCGGCGCCGGACAGACGGAAATCACGCAGCGCGTTGCTGAGGATTTTTTTGCGTTCGCCGTTCAGCGATGCGAATTCGTCGCTGGCGTTCAGTGCCTTGTACTTCTCGTAGAGCGCGAGATTCTGGCCGACGCTCGACCAGAACTCGGTCACGCGCGGCAGGTTTTCGCCGTACACGGCGCGCAGCTCGGGCGTATCGGCGACGGCATTGAGATGACCGATCACGCTCCACGCGCGCGACAGCGGCTCGGTGGCGCGCTCGACCGGTTCGACGACGTCGGCCCACGACGCGGGCGTGGCCGGCAGCGCGGCACGCTCGACGGCGGCCGCCGCGTCGGCGAGCAGCACGTCGAGGGCGGGCGTCACGTGTTCGGGTCGGATGGAGCCAAAGCGCGGCAGATCGGAAAAATCGAGGAGCGGGTTGTCTTGATGCGTGGCGGTAGTGGACATAAGGCTTCCTGTCTGACGCGGGTGAAGGGGGCGGTGCGGCGCTCGCGCGTGCCGTCTCGTGGTGGGTCGCTCGACGCTCGGCGCATGGCGGCACCGGCTATGGACATTATTGGGGCGGGGGGCGCCGATTCCAATCCATCGGCTGACAAATTAACAGATGTTGCGGCGCGCTGGGCGCGCGTTGGGGCGGGGCGTGGCGTGGGCCGCGGGTTCCGGCGACGCGGTAAGGAGGTGGTGCTTCTGCGAGAGAGAAGGGCGGGTGATGTCCCCGGGGAACGAGACGGATGAGTCGCCTCACTCCGCCTCGCGCTCACCGCCCGGCGGTTACGCCTTGGTCGCGTCCGCCTCGCGCTCGGCCGCTTCGATCGTGTTGACCAGCAGCATCGTGATCGTCATCGGGCCGACGCCGCCCGGCACCGGCGTGATGTGGCCGGCCACTTCCTTGACACCCGCGAAGTCGACGTCGCCGCACAGCTTGCCGGCGTCGTCGCGATTCATGCCGACGTCGATCACGGTCGCGCCCGGCTTCACCATGTCCGCGGTCAGGATGTTGCGCAGGCCGGTCGCGGCGACCACGACGTCGGCGTTGCGCGTGTGCGCGGCCAGATCGCGCGTCTTGCTGTGGCAGATCGTGACGGTCGCGCCCGCTTCGAGCAGCAGCAGCGCCATCGGCTTGCCGACGATGTTCGAGCGGCCGATCACGACCGCGTTCGCGCCCTTCAGATCGATGCCGTAGGCCTCGAACATCTTCATCACGCCGTACGGCGTGCACGGACGGAACAGCGGCTGACCCGTCAATAGCGCGCCCGCATTGGCGACGTGGAAACCGTCGACGTCCTTCTCGGGCGCGATCGCCTCGATCACCTTGTGGCTGTCGATGTGCTTCGGCAGCGGCAACTGCACGAGAATGCCGTGGATGGCCGGATCGCGATTCAGCTCGTCGATGCGCGCGAGCAGGTCGGCTTCGGGCAGATTGGCCGGATAGCGGTCAAACGACGAGCCGAGGCCGTTGTCGTGGCAGGCCTTTACCTTGTTGCGCACATACACTTCGCTGGCCGGATTGTCGCCGACCAGAATCACGGCGAGGCCCGGCTGATGGCCGCGGGCGGTCAGGGCGGCGGCGCGCGCCGCGACGTCGGCGCGCAGGGTCTTGGAGAGGGCGAGGCCGTCGATCAGTTTGGCTGTCATGGTCGGTCGAACGTTGGGTCGAGATTGGGATCGGGAATCAGGTCGGGACAGGCGATTTGGCAGGCGGGGCGAAGCGCTCGCGCGGAGGGGCGCGCGACGGCGTGCTTCGGCTGGCTGACGGAGCCCCGTCGCCCTGCGAGAGGCGCGCTTCGGGTTCGGGCAAGGCGCCGCCGCGAAGTCAAACATTATACCGGCGCGGGGGCGCGCTTCCGCAGTCGATTCGGGGCGCTGCGCGCGTGGGAGCGTCCGGGATGTGAGGCGGCGGTCCTGTGGCAGCAAGGAAGCGCACTGCGAGCGCCGGGGCAGGCCGCTCGCACGCCGGACTCGGCGTCGGTCAGACCGTCGCGAACCGGCGACGCAACCGCCACGGATGGCGGCCACGTACCAACGGCCCCTCCGAACGAAGGGCCGCCCGTGCCTCTGTTACTGCGCCGTTTGCGGCTTGTTCGACAGCGCGAGTCGCAGCAGATCGGCGACCGTGTTGACGTTCAGCTTTTCCATGATGTTCGCGCGATGCGCTTCGACCGTCTTGATGCTGATGCCGAGGTCGTCGGCGATCTGCTTGTTCAGGCGGCCCGCGATGATCCGCTCGAGCACCTGATGCTCGCGCGCGGTCAACTTGCCGAGGCGCTCGGCCGCGGCGCGCTGCTGCTGGACGCTGGTGCTTTCGCTGCGTGCCTTGTTGAGCATGCGCTCGACGAGCTTGCGCAGTTCGGCTTCGTCGAACGGCTTTTCGATGAAGTCCATCGCGCCTTTTTTCATCGTCGACACCGCCATCGGCACGTCGCCGTGGCCCGTCACGAAGATGATCGGCAACGACGCGTTGTCGGCGATCAGGCGTTCCTGCAACTCGAGCCCGCTCATGCCGGACATCCGCACGTCGAGGATCAGACACGCGATCTGGCCCGGATGCTGATGCGGCTGCCATGCGTCGATGAACTGCTCGGCGCTCGAGAAGCACTGAACGCGGTAGCCGTTCGCCTCCAGCAGCCAGCGCAGCGAATCTCGCACGGCCTCGTCGTCGTCGACGACAAAGACGGTTTCCTGTGTGGTGACTGGGCTGTTCATAGCTCTCCCGTAACGGTTTGTGGTATCGGCGCCTCGGACCCGCCGTTGCTCGGGCCGTCAGGCTCCCCAATGGGCAGACTGCAATGGAACGTGGCGCCCGTGATGTGGCCGTCGGATTCGACGTTGTTGACCACCCACAGACGGCCGCGGTGCGATTCGATAATCGAACGGCAAATGTTCAGCCCCATGCCCATGCCATCGGACTTGGTGCTGTAAAACGGTTCGAACAGACGCTCGGCGGTCGCTTCGTCGACGCCGGGCCCCTGGTCGACGACGCTGATGCAAACGAATCCGCTCTCCAGTCGCACGACCACGCGGATGACTGGGTCGACCGCGTTGGGGCGCGCTTCGGCCATCGCTTCGACGCCGTTCTTCAGCAGGTTCACGAGCACCTGCTCGATCAGCACCGGATCGACGTAGATCACCGGCAGCCGCGAGCGCAGATCGGTAACGATGCGAATCCGCCGCTTCCTTGCCTCGATTTCGGCGAGACCCACCGCGTCCGCGACGATATCCGCGACCCGCGTGGCCTGCCGCTTCGGCTCGCTGCGCTTCACGAACTCGCGGATGCGCTTGATGATCATGCCGGCGCGCACCGCCTGCTGCGCAGTCTTTTCGAGCACCGGCAGCAGATTGTCGGGCGTCGTTCGACCGGATTTAACCAGTGCGACGGTTCCGGAGCAATAGTTATTGATGGCGGCGAGCGGCTGGTTCAGTTCGTGCGCGAGCGACGAGGCCATTTCACCCATCGTCATCAGGCGGCTCGTGAACTGCAGCTTCTCGTCCTGCTGGCGCGCGAGTTCCTGCGCGCGCTTGCGGGTCGTGATGTCGGTCGCGATCTGCATCTGCGCAAGATGGCCGTCGACCCACTGGATGTACTGGCGTCGCACCTCGAACCACTTCTGGATGCCGGGGATGTAGATTTCCTGCGCGTCGGCGGCGCTTTCGGTCAGCGCGGCGGCGGGCAGGCCGACGAAGGTGTCGACCATGTCGATCGAATCGGACGACGCCTGCGAGCTGTCGAAGCCGCCGCCCGCGAGTTCGAGGTGGCCGTCCGGGCGGATGCCGAACAGATGCCGGTAGTAGCGGTTCGCGAACAGCAGCTCGGCTTCATCGGCGGCGAGCACGGACACCGCGGCATCGAGGCTTTCGAGCACGGTCGTGAAGCGTTCGTGGGCGGCGGCGAGCTCTTCGCGCGCGCGCTTCGGCTCGGTGATGTCGGTCATCGACGACATCCAGCCGGTCTGGCGGCCCGAGCTGTCGATCAGCGGCGACACGTAGAGCCGCGCGTGGAACGTCGAGCCGTCCTTGCGCCGCACGCGCAACTCGAAGCCGGACGAGGGCGCCTTGCCACGCAGTGTCATGTCGAGCTGGCGCTGCATTTCGGGGTATGCATCGCGCGGCCAGTAGGCGAACGGTGCGCTCTTGCCGACGAGGTCGCTTTCGTCCCAGCCGGTCATGCGGCAGAACGCCGGATTCACGTGCGTGATGCGGCCGTGCATGTCGAGCACGCGCATGCCGATCAGCACCGAATTTTCCATCGCGCGGCGGAAAAACGCTTCCGCGTAGAGCGCCTGCTGCGCCTCGAAGCGCTGGCGCGTGTGCTTCCACAGACTCCACAGGCTCCACAGCACGAAGCAGGAGAGGCCGGCCACCAGCCACACCAGCGTGTTGTTCGTGAAGTTGGTGATCTGCGGGAACGCGTACACGCGCACCGAAATGCCTTGGCCCGGCGGGTCGAGCGGCAGGTCGTAGAACATGTCGCGCGGCAGGCGCGGGCGGGTCGACGTGGTGGTCAACTCGCGGTTGTTCACGTCGATGATCGAGATCTTGTATTTGGCCGACAGCTCGGGCGGGATGTCGCGCTTCAGAATGCCTTCCACCGAGAACACCGCGGCGATGGTGCCGAGGAAATCGCGGTCGCGGAAGATCGGCGTTTGCAGCGTGATGAAGCCGTTGCCGAGGTCGTCGTAGATGAGCGGCGAGTACACCTGGCGGCGCGTGTTGCGCGCCTCTGCGAAGCCGGCCTTGACAGCCTCGTCCATCTGCGCGTCGTTCGGACGCGCGAGCCGCTGGCCGAGAACCGGCGGCGCGGCGTTGGGCCAGCGCGGCTGCTGCTGGCCCGTGTACCAGTTCATGTAGAGGATCTCAGGATGCCCCTGCATGATGTCCGTGGTGCTCACCTGGAACGAATGCTCGTCGGCATGGCCGGCGGCGAGGTCGCGCGCGAGCGCCTGGATCTGCTCCTGCGCGCCCGTCATCGACAGGCGGATCTGCTGCTGCGCCCACGCGACGTTGCGGTACAGCGTGTCTTCCTGCTGTTGCTGCTCGCGCCGGTTCAGACTCCACAGAATCAGACTCATGACGACCAGGAACACCAGGATCGACAGGAGCGGCGTCAGCAAATAGGAATTGGACCACCAGGGTCCGTGGTGCCAGCGCGAGGACGGCGACGAATCCGCCGGCGAACCCGCGGTGCGCGCCGAGCGAGAGAAGAGCCGTTCGGTCAACATGCGTGGCATTGTAGCTCAGCACGTCCCCGACAAATGACGCAAAAAAGCACGGAAAGTGCAGTTGATCGGCGCAAACTAGCCGACGGATCAGTCGATCGGCAGTCAAACCAGGTTGCGTTGCAGCAATTTTCCGCATTATGAGAATTGATCTCGTAATTTGAAAATTTGGTTGCGCTGACGTCTGGACCCTCATTACAATCGCCGGGAGCTGCCGCGGCCATTCCTGCGTCCGCGTCGTCTGTTCAAAAGTGCGTTCCCATATCCAGGAGACGAGCATGTCCGCTGTACCCGACGAAGTCATGAAATATGTCGCCGCCGATAAAGACGACGATCCCCAGGAAACCGGCGAATGGCTGGAAGCGCTGGATGGCGTGATTTCTGCTGTTGGCCCTGACCGTGCCCACTACCTGATCGAAAAACAGATCGAATTCGCACGCGTGCACGGCGAACATCTGCCGTTCTCCGCTAACACTCCTTACATCAACACGATTCCGGTCGCGCGCCAGGCCAAGAACCCCGGCGACCAGGACATCGAGCACCGTATCCGCTCATACACCCGCTGGAACGCGATGGCGATGGTGCTGCGCGCCGGCAAGGAAACCAACGTCGGCGGCCACATCGCGTCGTTCGCGTCGGCCGCCACGCTGTACGACGTCGGCTACAACCACTTCTGGCACGCACCGTCGGCCGAGCATGGCGGTGACCTCGTGTTCGTGCAGGGCCACTCGTCGCCGGGCGTCTACTCGCGCGCGTTCCTGCTCGGTCGCCTGACCGACAAGCAGCTCGACAACTTCCGCCAGGAAGTCGGCGGCGAGGGCATCTCGTCGTATCCGCATCCGTGGCTGATGCCGGACTTCTGGCAATTCCCGACCGTGTCGATGGGCCTGGGTCCGATCATGGCGATCTACCAGGCGCGCTTCATGAAGTACCTGCAGGCGCGCGGCATCGCGAAGACCGACGGCCGCAAGGTCTGGGCCTTCCTCGGCGACGGCGAAACGGATGAGCCGGAATCGCTCGGCGCGATCGGCATGGCCGGCCGCGAGCGTCTGGACAATCTCGTGTTCGTGATCAACTGCAACCTGCAGCGTCTCGACGGTCCGGTGCGCGGCAACGGCAAGATCATCCAGGAACTCGAAAGCGAATTCCGCGGCGCCGGCTGGAACGTCATCAAGGTCATCTGGGGCAGCCGCTGGGACGCGCTGTTCGCGCGCGACAAGTCGGGCGTGCTGATGCGCCGCATGATGGAAGTGGTCGACGGCGAGTACCAGACGTACAAGTCGGAGTCGGGCGCGTTCGTGCGCGAGCACTTCTTCAACACGCCGGAGCTGAAGGCGCTCGTCGCCGACTGGTCCGACGACGACATCTGGAATCTGAACCGCGGCGGCCATGATCCGCACAAGATCTACGCGGCGTTCACGGAAGCGTCGAATTCGAAGGGCCAGCCGACCGTCATCCTCGCGAAGACGATCAAAGGCTACGGCATGGGCGAAGCCGGCCAGGCGATGAACATCACCCACCAGCAGAAGAAGATGCAGGTGGAGCAGCTGAAGAAGTTCCGCGACCAGTTCCGTCTACCGATCACGGACGAGCAGATCGTCGACGTGCCGTACCTGACGTTCGAGGAAGGCTCGAAGGAACTCGAATACATGCGCCAGAAGCGCATGGACCTCGGCGGCTATCTCCCGGCGCGTCGTCAGAAGGCCGAGTCGCTGCCGGTGCCGGAACTGTCGGCATTCGAGCCGCTGCTCAAGGGCACGGGCGAAGGCCGCGAGATCTCCACGACGATGGCGTTCGTGCGGATCCTGAACATCCTGCTGAAGGACAAGACGCTCGGCAAGCGCGTCGTGCCGATCGTGCCGGACGAATCGCGTACGTTCGGTATGGAAGGTCTGTTCCGTCAGATCGGTATCTGGAATCAGGACGGCCAGAAGTACGTGCCGGAAGATTCCGACCAGCTGATGTTCTACCGTGAGTCGGAGACCGGTCAGATCCTGCAGGAGGGCATCAACGAAGCCGGCGGCATGGCCGACTGGATCGCGGCCGCGACGTCGTACTCGACGCACGGCGAGATCATGATCCCGTTCTACATCTTCTACTCGATGTTCGGCTTCCAGCGCATCGGCGACCTCGCATGGGCCGCTGGCGACATGCGCTCGCGCGGCTTCCTGCTGGGCGGCACGGCGGGCCGCACGACGCTGAACGGCGAAGGCCTGCAACACGAAGACGGCCACTCGCTGATGTGGGCGGCTTCGGTGCCGAACTGCATCAGCTACGACCCGACGTTCGGCTACGAACTCGCGGTCATCGTGCAGGACGGTCTGCGCCGCATGGTCGCCGACCAGGAAGACGTCTACTACTACGTCACCGTGATGAACGAGAACTACGAGCACCCGGCGATTCCGCAGGGCGAGACCGTGGCGGCCGACATCATCAAGGGCATGTACTCGTTCAGCAAGACCGCAGCCGATAAAAAGGCGCCGCACGTGCAACTGATGGGCGCAGGCACGATCTTCAACGAAGTGATCGCCGCGGCCGACCTGCTGAAAAACGACTGGGGCGTCAACGCCGACTTGTGGAGCGTGCCGAGCTTCACCGAGCTCGCGCGCGAAGGTCACGAAGTGCAGCGCTGGAACCTGTTGCACCCGACCGAAGAGAAGAAGCTGTCGCACGTCGAGAAGCTGCTGAAGGATGCGCCGGGTCCGGTCATCGCATCGACCGACTACGTGCGCGCGCTGACCGAGCAGATCCGCGCGTTCGTGCCGCAGAAGTTCGTCGTGCTGGGCACCGACGGCTACGGCCGTTCGGACACGCGCGAAAAGCTGCGTCACTTCTTCGAAGTCGATCGCTACTGGGTCACGGTCGCCGCGTTGAACGCGCTGGCGGACGAAGGCTCGATCGAACGCAAGGTGGTCGCCGAGGCGCTCAAGAAGTACGACCTTGATCCCGCCAAACCCAACCCGATGACCGTCTAAGGCATCACCCGTGTGCCATGGCGTACGCGCCCGCTCCTCATCGCGAGGGGCAGGCGGCGTGCGCGGCCCAGGAGACACTAACAATGAGTCAAGCGA
This sequence comes from Paraburkholderia lebeckiae, assembly GCF_050436225.1. Lineage (NCBI taxonomy): Bacteria > Pseudomonadati > Pseudomonadota > Betaproteobacteria > Burkholderiales > Burkholderiaceae > Paraburkholderia > Paraburkholderia lebeckiae. The sequence goes on from NZ_JBNDLU010000002.1 coordinate 1,056,794, forward strand.
TCGAAGTCAAGGTGCCGGACATCGGCGATTACAAGGACATCCCTGTGATCGAGGTGCTGGTGAAGGCGGGTGACACCGTCGAAAAAGAGCAATCGCTCGTTACGCTGGAATCCGACAAGGCGACGATGGACGTGCCGAGCTCGGCCGACGGCGTCGTCAAGGAAGTGAAGGTCAAGGTTGGCGATGCGGTGTCCGAAGGCACGCTGATCATCGTGCTGGAAGGCGCCAACGCCACTGCCGCGGCGCCTGCGGCGGCTGCCGCGCCGGCTCCTGCTCCGGCTCCGGCTCCTGCTCCTGCGCCGGCGGCAGCTCCCGCTGCGGCGCCCGCCCCCGCGGCGGCAGGCGGTGGCGTGCAGGAAATCAAGGTGCCGGATATCGGCGACTACAAAGACGTCCCCGTGATCGAGATCGCGGTGAAGGTCGGCGATCGTGTCGAGAAGGAACAGTCGCTCGTCACGCTCGAATCCGACAAGGCGACGATGGATGTGCCCAGCTCGGCCGCCGGTGTCGTCAAGGAAGTGAAGGTCAAGGTTGGCGATACCGTGTCGGAAGGCTCGGTCATCGTCGTGATCGAAGCGGAAGGCGGCGCTGCCCCGGCACCCGCGCCGGCACCGGCCGCGAAGGCGCCGACTGAAATGCCGTCCGACGCGCCGGCCACGCCGACTCCGGCACCGGCCGCGCCGTCCGCGCTCGCGCAGGCGCCGCTGATCCCGGCTGGAGAAGGCGGCTCGCGTCATCCGAGCCATGCGTCGCCGTCGGTGCGCAAGTTCGCGCGCGAACTTGGGGTGGACGTGGGCCAGGTGAAGGGCACCGGTCCGAAGGGCCGCATTACGCAGGCCGACGTGACCGCGTTCGTGAAGGGCGTGATGACGGGCCAGCGCGCGGCGCCGGCTGGTGCGGCCGCGCCGGCCGCCGGCGGTGGCGAGCTGAATCTGCTGCCGTGGCCGAAGGTCGACTTCACGAAGTTCGGTCCGATCGATCCGAAGCCGTTGTCGCGTATCAAGAAGATCTCGGGCGCGAACCTGCATCGCAACTGGGTCATGATCCCGCACGTCACGAACAACGACGAAGCGGACATCACCGAGCTCGAAGCGCTGCGCGTCAAGCTGAACAAGGAACACGAGAAGGCGGGCGTCAAGTTCACGATGCTCGCGTTCGTGATCAAGGCCTGCGTGGCGGCCCTGAAGAAATTCCCGACCTTCAACGCGAGCCTCGACGGCGACAACCTGGTGTTCAAGCAGTACTACCACATCGGTTTTGCCGCTGACACGCCGAACGGCCTCATGGTGCCGGTGATTCGCGACGCGGACAAGAAGGGCCTCGTCGACATCGCGAAGGAAATGGCCGACCTGTCGAAGGCCGCGCGCGAGGGCAAGCTGAAGCCGGACCAGATGCAGGGCGGCTGCTTCTCGATCTCGTCGCTGGGCGGTATCGGCGGCACGCACTTCACGCCGATCATCAATGCGCCTGAAGTCGCGATTCTCGGCCTGTCGCGCAGCGCGATGAAGCCGGTGTGGGACGGCAAGCAGTTCGAGCCGCGCCTGACCATGCCGCTGTCGCTGTCGTACGACCATCGCGTGATCGACGGAGCGGAAGCCGCGCGCTTCAACGCATACCTCGGTTCGATTCTTGCCGATTTCCGGCGTGTGATTCTTTGACCGGCTGGTGAGGTTCGCCGGCGCGGGCGCGGATGGTTTCGACCGATCCGCCTCGCGCCGTCCGCGCGTTCGCATTCCCGTGCGCTGTACGCGAGCGCGAACGCGCTGCTCATCATCGGTCAATAAGAGAAGGGGACACCATGAGTCTCGTCGAAGTAAAAGTGCCGGACATCGGTGACTTCAAGGACGTCGACGTCATCGAAGTCAACATCAAGCCGGGCGACACCATCGAAAAAGAGCAGTCGCTGCTGACGCTCGAATCCGACAAGGCGTCGATGGAAGTGCCGAGCGATACCGCCGGCACCGTCAAGGAAGTGCGTATCAAGCCGGGCGACAAGGTCTCGCAGGGCACGGTCATCGCGCTCGTCGAGGCAACGGCGGGCGGCGCGGCTGCGGCCGCGCCGGCGCCGGCGCCGAAAGCGCCCGAGAAGGCGGCTCCCGCGCCGGCGCCTGCTGCTGCGGCGCCGAAGGCAGCCGCACCGGCTGCGCAAGCCAGCAGCTATTCGGGCAGCGCCGACATCGAGTGCGACATGCTCGTGCTCGGTTCGGGCCCCGGCGGTTATTCGGCCGCGTTCCGCTCCGCCGACCTCGGCATGAAGACCGTGCTGGTCGAGCGTTATCCGACGCTCGGCGGCGTGTGTCTGAACGTCGGCTGCATCCCGTCGAAGGCGCTGCTGCACACCGCGCTCGTCATCGACGAAGCGGCTGATCTTGCCGCCCACGGCATCACGTTCGGCAAGCCGCAGATCGATCTCGACAAGCTGCGCGATTTCAAGTCCGGCGTGGTCAAGAAGCTGACCGGCGGTCTCGCCGGCATGGCGAAGGCGCGCAAGGTCGAAGTGGTGGTCGGTACGGGTGCGTTCGCCGATCCGAACCACATGGAAGTGCAGACCGAGGGCGGCAAGAAGGTCGTCAGGTTCAAGCAGGCGATCATCGCAGCGGGCTCGGAAGCGGTGAAGCTGCCGTTCATTCCGGAAGATCCGCGGGTCGTCGATTCGACCGGCGCGCTCGAACTGCGCCAGATTCCGCAGCGCATGCTCGTGATCGGCGGCGGCATCATCGGTCTCGAAATGGCGACCGTGTACTCGACGCTCGGCGCGCAGATCGACGTCGTCGAAATGCTCGAAGACCTGATGACCGGCGCGGACCGCGATCTGGTCAAGGTCTGGGAAAAGTACAACAGCAAGCGTTTCGCGAACGTGATGCTGAAGACCAAGACCGTCGCCGCCGAAGCGAAGGACGACGGTATCTACGTGTCGTTCGAGGGCGAGCAGGCGCCGGCCGAGCCGCAACGCTACGACCTCGTGCTGGTGGCCGTCGGCCGCTCGCCGAACGGCAAGCGGATCGGCGCGGAAAAGGCCGGTGTCGCGGTGACGGATCGCGGCTTCATCGAAGTCGACAGGCAACAGCGCACGAATGTGCCGCACATCTTCGCGATCGGCGACCTCGTCGGTCAGCCGATGCTCGCGCACAAGGCCGTGCACGAAGGCCACGTGGCGGCGGAAGCCGCGCATGGCGAGAAGGCGTACTTCGACGCGCTGCAGATTCCGTCGGTGGCCTATACCGATCCGGAAGTGGCATGGGCCGGCAAGACGGAAGACCAGCTGAAAGCCGAAGGCGTCAAGTTCGGCAAGGCGGTGTTCCCGTGGGCCGCATCGGGTCGCGCGATCGCCAACGGTCGCGACGAGGGCTTCACGAAGCTGCTGTTCGATGAGCAAACGCATCGCGTGATCGGCGGCGGTATCGTCGGTCTGAATGCGGGCGACCTGATCAGCGAAGTCTGTCTCGCGATCGAGATGGGCGCGGACGCAACGGATATCGGCAAGACGATCCATCCGCATCCGACGCTCGGCGAATCGATCGGCATGGCGGCCGAGTTGTATGAAGGCGTCTGTACCGATCTGCCGCCCGTCAAGAAGAAGTAACGCGGTGCACCGCGCCTGCGTGACGACATGCGGGCGCGGCAAAGCCGGTCGAGCCGTACGGCAAAGAAAAACGGCGCGCTCCATGTCGGAGCGCGCCGTTTCTGTTTTCGTGGCGGCCGGTAGCGGGCAAAAAAATCCCGGCTTGGCGGCCGGGCAAACGATACGTCATTGCAACGTATCGGAGCGTTCGGCTCATCAAACCGTATAAGCGGCAACGGCACGACGCTGTTGCTTGCGATAACGCCGGCGCAGCGCATAGGCTGGGCCGGCGTGAAAGACGCCGCCAGGCATAAAGCCTGGCGTGTTGACGCGTAAAGCTTAGACGGCCTTCTTGGCAGCGGCGCGCGATGCTTGCGCAGCGGCTTGCGAAGCTGCCTTCGAAGCGGCCGTTGCAGCTGCGTTGAAGTTGCTTTCGGCGATTTCGACAGCCTGGCGGGTTGCCTTGTGGACCGTTTCGTACGTGGTGTTGGCGGCGGTGATAGCCGATTTCATCACGGCGACAGCGGTTTCCGAACCGGCCGGTGCGTTCTTGGCCACGTTTTCGACGAGCGCCTGAACCTTGCGGTTTTGCTCTTCGAATTGCGCTTCCGCGACGCGGGTGAATTCACCCTGCGTTGCCGAAACGATTTCGTACACATGGCGGCCATACGACAGCGCCTTTTCAGCCACCGGCTGCGCGAGGCTTGCTTGCAGTGCCAGCAGTTCCTGCGCGTCCTTCACGGAAAGCGCGCGTTGGGCATTTTCCTGGCTTTCGGCGAGCGTCGACTTCACAACTTGCAGGTTCAGTTCGACCAGCTTTTCGACACCTTCAAATGCTTTGGTCGTCAGGCCGAACAGGGTTTCGAAGTTGGCTTTCTGGGCTGCGGCGAATTGCTCAGGGGTCAGCAGAGTCATGGTTTACGCTCCTGGATCGCGGCCGGTCTGTGCGGACCGCGTTGGGTGGGTGGCAAGACGCGGATTCATCGTCTGCCCGGACCGCGATGTATTGTGCATCGCAGCAATGGTTCCCATTTTAGGATGGCTACAAGGAATGTCAAGCGTTTTTTGTGCATCGCACAATGTTAAGAAAATGCTGACAAAACAACAGCTTATGCAGTAGGCATGTCATTAATATGACCCGGAACGATTGCGCGTTGCACCGTGCTGGTGCGACATAAAATAACTGATCGGCAGGCCGTCGGGAGATTATTTTTCCGTGTAGCAGCGATTCGCCCCTGAAAAACCAATTCTCGTCGATTCGATGTAAACCACAAGTTGACAAGGAACGTTAAAGAACGATGGCAGTCGAACGCGCGTTAGCGACTTTCGTCGGACACTTAAAAGTCTGTCGCACGTTCGCAACGCCTTCATGGCGCGGTGCAGTAGTTTCCGCCTGTGCTCTGACAGTATTTCCCCGGATCAAGGTTGTCTCAAAATTGCCGTTATCCTGCAAGGATCTGCTCGATTGGAGCGGGCGGCGGCAATGGCGAGGCTTGCTGGCGACGATCGTTTTTTTCGATCGAGGCACGGCACTTATTTGCGTTTTCGCGATCGGAGCTGACAAGCCGGTTTAAGGAGCGTGTATAAGTGCTTCAAATTGCTAATTTTTCGTTGCTTTACTACACTTGCGGAAACCTCTCGCCGCTCCCTATCGAACACCCATGAAAACCGACATGTTTTCGTCGCTAAAAGTGCTCCACGGCGCGGCGCGCAGCACCGCTCTGTCGGTGGCCGTCTCGCTGGCCATCGCAGCGTTCGCTACGCCTGTCAGCACTTTTGCAGCTACGTCTGCTGCAACCGCAAAAACTTCCAAACACGCTAAAACTGCCAGGAAACCGGCGCAGGCGGCCGCCACCGAAAAGGTGTCGAGCCATGCGGCGAAAGCCGGCAAGGGCGAGGCCGTGAAAGGCGCTGCCGCGGATGAAGATGCGCCGCACGCCGGCGTCAAACGCAAGCGCGTCACATTCACGGCGAACGGCCGGCACCGTTCGGTGATGCGACGCGTCGCGTACGAGCCGCGCCAACCGAGCGTCGGCCAGGCGTTTGGTCTGCACGAGACGCCGGACGCGCTGATGCTGCGCTCGAGCGTCGCCTATGTGATCGACCAGAACAGCGGCGAGACGCTGTTCGACAAGAACTCGCGCGCGGTGGTACCGATCGCATCGATCAGCAAGCTGATGACGGCGATGGTGGTGCTCGATTCGAAAGAGCCGATGACCGATCAGATCGAAGTCACCGACGAAGACCGCGACTACGAGAAGAACACCGGTTCGCGTCTGTCGGTGGGCTCGGTGCTGTCGCGCGAGGACATGCTGCACATCGCGCTGATGGCGTCGGAAAACCGCGCGGCGGCGGCGCTGTCGCGCTACTACCCGGGCGGCCGTCCGGCGTTCCTCGCGGCGATGAACGCGAAGGCGAGGCAGCTCGGCATGAGCGACACACACTTCGAGAACCCGACCGGTCTGACGAGCATGAACGTGTCGAGCGCGCGCGATCTCGTGAAGATGGTCAACGCGGCGTATCAGTACCCGTTGATCCGCAAGTTCTCGACCGATCACAGCTATGAGGTGTACACCGGCAAGCGCACGCTCGCGTACAACAGCACGAACGCGCTGGTGCGCAACCCGACGTGGGACATCGGTCTGCAGAAGACCGGCTTCATCAACGAAGCGGGCGAGTGTCTCGTGATGCAGGCGACCATCCACGGCCGGCCGATGATCCTGGTGCTGCTCGATTCGTCGGGCAAGTACTCGCGGTTCGCGGACGCGACGCGTCTGCGTACGTGGCTGGACAACGGCGGCGACCAGCCGCGTATCACGAGCGCCGATGCCGGCGGTCCGGGCACCTGAAGCCGCAACACATACTCAGCCGGTGGTAGTCAGTCCGGCTGCAGAGAAAAAGCCTCGCGGATGCGAGGCTTTTTTATTGGCGTTGACGAAGGCACGACGGGAAAGGGTGCAACCGCGACCCGACGGCCGCTGCGTCGCCTACGAATGCTGGCTGTGGGAACTGTGCGAAGCGTGCGAATGGTCTTGCTGCGCCTGCGGCCGGTAGCCGAGCGATTCCGAAATCATCAACGCGGTCTGGCTCAACTGCCCGAGCCACGAATCCTGCAAACGATCGGCCGGCGCCGACAGCGACAGCCCCGCGACCAGCTTGCCGGTATCGTCGTAGATGCCGGCGGCGATGCAGCGCACGCCCAGCTCCAGTTCCTCGTTGTCGCGCGCGCAGGCCTGCTGGCGCACATGCGACAGCTCTCGCTCGAGTTTCGCGAGATCGGTGATGCTGTTCTGCGTGTGGCCCGACAGACCGGTGCGGGTTGCGTAGGCACGCACGCGGGTGGCTTCGTCGGCCGCGAGGAACAGCTTGCCGACCGAGGTCAGATGAAGCGGCGCGCGCCCGCCGATCGCCCGCACCACCTGCATGCCCGAGCGCTCCGAATACGCGCGTTCGATATAGACGATTTCGTCGCCCTGACGCACCGACAGGTTCACGGTCTGCCCGGTCTCGCGGTGCAGCTCGCGCATCGGCGTGAGCGCCGCGTCGCGCACCGACAGGCGCGCCTTGACGAGATTGCCCAGTTCGAGCAGGCGCATGCCGAGACGGTAGGTGCCGGGGTCTGAGCGGTCGACCAGCCGGCACATCACCATATCGTTCAGGATGCGGTGCGCGGTGGATGGATGCAGCTCCGTGCGGAGGGCCAGTTCTTTCAGGCTGACCGGGTCGCTATGCGCCGCCAGTGCGTCGAGCAGGCGCATCATGCGTTCGATCACCTGGATCGAAGTTTTGGGATCCGGGTTCGTATCGCTCATATGAGAATTGGTGAATGCGTCAAACTGCGGAAATTGATTGTATCTCGTATTGTGAAAAAAGCGAACGCGCTTCGAGGCGCGTTTCCAATCCAGCGCGGCGTACTTCCTATGCCTTCCGGCCGTTGGTATTGCACCACCAAACAGCGGATAATCAGGGACGTTTCCCCGAAAGGAGGGCTCATGCGAGTCGGATTGTTCGTCACGTGCCTGATTGACCTGATGCGTCCCGAGATCGGTTTTTCGGTCATCAAGCTGATCGAAGGCGCCGGTTTCGAGGTCGTGGTGCCGCCCGCGCAAACCTGTTGCGGCCAACCTGCGTATAACTCGGGAGACCGCCGCCTCGCGCGCGACCTTGCCGAGAAAACGCTGCGCGAGTTCGAACAGTTTGACTATGTGGTGGTGCCGTCGGGCTCGTGCGGCGGCATGATCCGCGCGCACTACGGCGACCTGTTCCGCGACGATCCCGAACTGATGAACCGTTTCGGCCGCCTGCGCGGCAAGGTGTTCGAACTCACGGATTTCCTCGTCAACGTCGCGAAGGTGCAGTTGCAACCGGGCGAGTTCACGGGACAGGTGACTTATCACGACTCGTGTTCGGGCTTGCGCGAACTGGGCGTCAAGGAACAGCCGCGCGAACTGCTCGCGCAGGTCGGCGTCTCGGTCACCGAGATGAAAGGCTGCGAGCATTGTTGCGGCTTCGGCGGCACTTTCGCGGTCAAATACGGCAATATCTCGACCGCGATCGTCGACGAAAAGTGCGCGAACATCGCCGCGAGCGGCGCCGGTGCGGTGGTGCTCGGCGACCTCGGCTGCATGTTGAATATCGAAGGGCGGCTGCGCCGCAACGGCGACTCGACGACGCGCGTGCTGCATATCGCGCAGGTGCTGGCCGGCGACGTGTAATCCCCGCGCGGCGAACACCGCCATTGTTCGCGTCACGTTTATCTTGTCTGTCACGCATTGCGTCGGGCGCGAATGCGCCGCGCGTTTCACTCCGATCTCATCAGGACCGCCATGCAAGTCCAATCGATGCAGTTCAAGGCTCGCGCCGGTCAGAAACTCGCCGACCAGCGCCTGCAGCAGAACCTGACCAAGCTGTCCACGAAGTTCGTGTCGGCGCGCGCGAGCGCGATGACCGCGATCGATTTCCCCGCGACGCGGGCCGCGCTCAAGGAGCGCCGTGATCGCGCGCTCGAAAATCTCGACGTGTGGCTCGAAACCTTCGAGCGCGAGGCGACCCGGCGCGGCGTGACTGTGCTGTTCGCGGAGACCACGCAAGAGGCCGCGCGGCTCGTCGGCGACATTGCGCGCAAGCACGACGTGAAGAAGGTGATCAAGACCAAGTCGATGGTCACCGAGGAAATGCGCCTGAACGAAGTGCTCGGGCAGATGGGCGTGCAGTCGATCGAAACCGACCTTGGCGAATACATCCTGCAGATCAACGATAACGAGCCGCCAAGTCACATCATCGCGCCGGTCGTTCACAAGGATAAGGACGAGATCGCCGATCTGTTCGCGAAAACGCATGGCCGGCCGCGGCTCACCGAGATTCCCGACATGACGCGCGAGGCGCGCGAGATGCTGCGGCCGCATTTTCTGAGCGCGGACATGGGCGTGACGGGCGGCAATTTCATCATCGCGGAAACGGGCTCGGTCGCGGTCGTGACCAACGAGGGCAACGAAGGCATGTGCACGGTGATGCCGCGCGTGCATGTCGCTGTCACCGGCATCGAGAAGGTGCTGCCGACGCTCGAGGATCTCGCGACTGCTATGCGCCTGCTGCCGCGTTCGGCAACCGGCCAGGCCACCTCGAACTATTTTTCGATGCTGACGGGGCCGCGTGGCGCGGGCGATCAGGATGGGCCCGACCAGATGTACGTGGTGCTCGTCGACGGTGGCCGCACGGGGCTGATCGGCGGCGACTTCCAGGAGATGCTTCGCTGCATCCGCTGCGGCGCGTGCATGAACCATTGCCCGGTGTATCAGAAGGTCGGCGGGCACGCGTATGGCTGGGTCTATCCGGGGCCGATGGGGTCCGTGCTGACGCCGAGCTATGTCGGCATCGACAAGGCGCTCGATCTGCCGCAAGCGGCGACGTTATGCGGCGAATGCAATAGCGTGTGCCCGGTCGGTATCCCGCTGTCCGATCTGTTGCGCAAGCTGCGCGAAAAGCAGATGGAGCGACACCTACGTCCGTGGAAGGAGCGCGCCGGGTTGGCGCTGTGGGGCTGGCTAGCGCTGCATCCCGATGCCTATGCGCTCTTTACCAAACTCGCCGTGCGCGTGCTGGAGCGCATGGGCGGACGCAATCGGTCGATCGCCAAACTGCCGCTCGGCGGCGCGGGCTGGACCGATACGCGCGACATGCCGGCGCCGGTGGGTCGTACGTTTCGCGAGTTGTATGCCGCGCAGCGCAGCCATATTGGCTGAGCGGGCGGCATTGGGATTGGTTTGACGGCTGCGCGCTCGCGCAACCGTCGAGATGGGCGAAGAAGCCGGCGGGATACTTCAGCGCCGCTCCGTCTTCAATGTTCGGTAATCTGCCCCGGATGACGCGCGGGTGCATTTCTCCCCAAATCGTTGCCTCGTCCGCCGCCGTTGCCGGCTTGCGGCTGGCCCGGCGGCGGGCCGCCCGCGCCGGGATGCGGGCCGCCATTGGCGCCACCAGGGCCGTGCGGACCGCCCGCTGCGCCCTGCGGCGGCGGGCCGCCGTGCGGTTGTCCAGGACCGCCGCCGTTGTTGCCACGACCGTTGCCGTGATCGCCGTGGTGCCAGTCGTTGTCGTTCGGGTGACCGCGATCCGGATAGCCGCGATAGCCGGAGCCCGGCGCCGGGCCGTAGTAGCGTCCCGGACCGTAATCGCCGTAGCCGAGGTACACATTGGTTTGCGGCACGAGCGCGGCGCCCGGGGCGTATGCGGAATCGTCATAACCGTTGTAGCCGCTATAGGCGCCGTAGCCGTTGCCGTACATCGGCGTGCCGTCCGGATAGACCGCGCAGCCGCCGAGCAGCGCAGCGGCCACCAGGCCAGTGAGAGGTGCAATGCGTTTCATTTTGTGGGGCCAATGCCAGTGCAAAGAAATGTAGGGGTAAGAATAAGACCATTATTATGGCCGTCCGTCGCGGCGGCTTTGTATGCGTTTGTAAGCTTTACTTTTGTGTGCCAGCGATGCGCCATTCGTTCCCGCAAGAGGTCTCAATGGACTGTTTCGTGTCGAGCAACGATCTATCTCGCGCGGCCGGGTTTTTCCCGATTGTGAATTCCTATAGGATTCAATTAGGGCATAGCGCGTCATAAGCTCATACGCCCCTAATTGAAAAACCATCATGAAAAACACAATATCGGTGTACTGGCCCATAGCCATCGTTGTACCGCTCGCGGTGCTCGCCTTTCTGCATGTCAACGGCCAAACCGGTTCGCGCGCTTCGCAGATGCCGCTCGACGCCAACCATCTGACCGCCGAACTCGCACGCGCGGTGTCGTACGGCATGATCGACACGGCGTCGGCATTGCCGGCCAAGCCGATGCGTGCCGCCACGGCGACGCCGCTCGCCGAGTCATCGTAAGCCGGCGCGGCGGACCGCGACGGTCCGAAGCCGCTGGTCTTGCGTGGCTGCGCCCCGCTCGGCGCAAATCTGTCGAGATTTGTATAATCGCGGCGCAGTCCGCTGACTGTCTGACGACCTCACGCGCGGCGCCTCGAGCGTCGAAAAATCCCTGATGAAAACTGTGTCGATCTGTTTCGTTTGCCTCGGGAATATCTGCCGTTCACCGACGGCGGAGGGCGTGATGCGTCATCTGGTCGACGAGGCGAAGCTTGCGGACTGCATCCTGATCGATTCGGCCGGCACCGGCGATTGGCACATCGGCGCGGCGCCCGACGAACGCGCGCAACACGCGGCGCGCCAGCGCGGCTATGCGCTCGACGCGCTGCGCGGCCGCCAGATCACGGTCGCGGACTTCGAGCGCTTCGATCTGCTGATTGCCATGGACGACCGAAACGTCGCCGCGTTGCGTCAACTGTGCCCGCCCGCACAGCGCGACAAGATCCGTCTGCTGATGGAGTTCGTGCCTGAGTCGGATGGCCGCTGGAGCGGCGCGCGAGAGGTTGTCGATCCGTATTTCGGCGGCGCGGAAGGCTTCGAGTTGGTGCTCGATCAGTGCGAAGCAGCCTGCCGCGGGCTGATCGCCGCGCTGCGCCCGCAGTTGCTCGCGTAGGCATCGGGCGAAGAATGCAGACGCATCACACGGGTGGGGGCGCGGCGTCGAAGTATGGTGATCAATTAAGCGAATGACACAAAATTCACCGCACATACTTGACTAAATCGCTCATGTATTTATACTTGACCAAACTTGTCGAGAATTGCGGTTCCCACATCATATGAGACTCACCACGAAAGGCCGTTTCGCCGTCACGGCGATGATCGACCTGGCGCTGCGCCAGGAGCAGGGCCCGGTGACGCTTGCGGGTATCAGCCAGCGCCAACACATCTCCCTGTCGTATCTCGAGCAGCTGTTTGGCAAGCTGCGCCGTCATGAAATCGTCGAGTCCGTGCGCGGACCGGGCGGTGGCTACAATCTCGCGCGCCGTGCCGAAGAGGTGACGGTGGCCGACATCATCATCGCGGTCGACGAACCGCTCGACGCCACCCAGTGCGGCGGTAAGGGCACGTGCGAAGGCACCAAGCAGCACGACGGCCACTGCATGACGCATGAGCTGTGGTCGACGCTGAACCAGAAAATGGTCGAATACCTCGATTCGGTTTCGCTGAAGGATCTGGTCGATCAGCAGCGTTCGCGCGAAGGCACGCCGGCCGTGCTGCGCGACAGGCGCAACGACGCTCCGGCGGTCGAACCCGTCCGCGTGGCGCCCAAGGGTCCCAATTCCGTTTTCAACATGGCCGGTTCGTGAAGCGCGGCACGCAATAGAAAACCCTCGCCGCAGCCCCATATCGAACCCAGAAGCCAGAGCACATGACGTCCCCGGAGCAATTGATGAACAACGACTCTCTCCATCTGCCCATCTACATGGACTACAGCGCCACGACGCCGATCGATCCGCGTGTGGTGGACAAGATGATCCCGTATCTGCGCGAGCAGTTCGGCAATCCCGCATCGCGTAGTCACGCTTATGGCTGGACCGCCGAGCGCGCAGTCGAGGAAGCGCGCGAGCAGGTGGCCGCGCTCGTGAACGCCGATCCACGCGAAATCATCTGGACCTCGGGTGCGACGGAGTCGGACAACCTCGCTCTGAAAGGTGCCGCGCACTTCTACAAGAGCAAGGGCAAGCACATCATCACGGTGAAGACCGAGCACAAGGCGGTGCTGGACACCACCCGCGAGCTCGAGCGCGAAGGCTTCGAAGTCACCTATCTGGATGTCAAGGACGACGGTCTGATCGACCTCGACGCGTTCAAGGCGGCGCTGCGCCCGGACACGATTCTGGTGTCGGTGATGTCGGTCAACAACGAGATCGGCGTCATCCAGGACATCGAGGCGATTGGCGAGATCACGCGTGAGAAGGGCATCATTTTTCACGTCGACGCGGCGCAGTCCACCGGCAAGATCCAGATCGATCTGCAGAAGCTGAAGGTCGACCTGATGTCGTTCTCGGCGCACAAGACCTACGGCCCGAAAGGCATCGGCGCGCTTTACGTGCGTCGCAAGCCGCGTATCCGTATCGAGGCGCAGATGCACGGCGGCGGTCACGAGCGCGGCATGCGTTCGGGCACGCTCGCCACGCACCAGATCGTCGGCATGGGAGAAGCGTTCCGTATCGCGCGTGAAGAGATGGCGACCGAAAACGAGCGCATCCGCATGCTGCGTGACCGGCTGCTGAAAGGCCTGTCGCAAATCGAGGAAGTGTATGTGAACGGCGACATGGAAAAGCGTGTGCCGCACAACCTGAACATCAGCTTCAATTTCGTCGAAGGCGAATCGCTGATCATGGCGGTGAAGGACGTCGCGGTGTCGTCGGGCTCGGCGTGCACATCGGCGTCGCTGGAGCCGTCGTACGTGCTGCGAGCGCTTGGCCGCAACGACGAACTCGCGCACAGCTCGATCCGCTTCACGGTGGGACGGTTCACGACCGAGCAGGAAATCGACTACGTGATCAACCTGCTGAAGTCGAAGATTTCCAAGCTGCGCGATCTGTCGCCGCTGTGGGAAATGCACAAGGACGGGATCGATCTGTCGACCATCCAGTGGGCCGCGCACTGACGCGCCGGCTGGACGAAGCGGACATCGAACGATCATCGCATTGCAGGTTGAAACGAATCAAGGAGTGTAATCATGGCTTATAGCGACAAGGTCCTCGACCACTACGAAAACCCGCGCAACGTCGGTTCCTTCGCGAAGGACGACGACACGGTCGGTACCGGCATGGTCGGCGCGCCGGCCTGCGGCGACGTGATGAAGCTGCAGATCCGCGTCGGCGCGGATGGCATCATCGAAGACGCGAAGTTCAAGACCTACGGCTGCGGCTCGGCGATCGCATCGAGCTCGCTCGTCACCGAATGGGTGAAGGGCAAGACGCTCGACCAGGCGATGTCGATCAAGAACACGCAGATCGCCGAAGAACTGGCACTGCCGCCGGTGAAGATCCATTGCTCGATCCTCGCGGAAGACGCGATCAAGGCAGCCGTCGCCGACTACAAGCAGCGCCACGGCGAAGCAGCGGTTGCCGAAGACGGCAAGGCCGCCTGAGCAACAGGGTAAGAAAGAAGCAACCGGTGAGCGCGGCGCGAACACGCGCGCCGCGCACTCTGGCAACTGAGAAACGTTATGGCAATTACGTTGACCGAAAAGGCAGCACAGCACGTCCAGAAGTATCTGATCCGCCGCGGTAAAGGCATTGGGTTGCGCGTCGGCGTGCGCACCACCGGTTGCTCGGGCCTCGCCTACAAGCTCGAGTACGTGGACGAACTCGCGCCGGAAGATCAGGTGTTCGAGACTGGCGGCGTGAAGGTCATCGTCGACCCGAAGAGTCTCGCGTATATCGACGGGACGGAGCTCGACTTCGCGCGCGAAGGGCTGAATGAAGGCTTCAAGTTCAACAACCCGAACGTGAAAGACGAATGCGGCTGCGGCGAGTCGTTCCGCGTCTAGATTCGTTACCTTCCGCGTGCGGCGGATAAAAGGCGGCGCGGGCCGCCTTTTTAGTTTTGATCCGCGCTCCACTGAACCGGTCACGCCTGACAAGGCCCAACGTCTCCATACCAGTTTTCATCAACGGACTTTAATCCGATGGTCTCGCTGAACGACAGCCATTTCGACCTATTTGGTCTGCCGGCGCAATTCGCGCTCGACGCGAGCACGCTCGATCACGCTTACCGCACCGTGCAGGCGCAGGTGCATCCGGATCGCTTCGCGGCGGCCGGCGATGCGCAAAAGCGTATCGCGATGCAGTGGGCGACGCGCGCGAACGAGGCCTATCAGACGCTGCGCGATCCGCTCAAGCGCGCGACCTACCTGCTGTCGTTGCGCGGCATCAACGTCGGCGCGGAGAACAACACCGCGATGGAGCCCGCGTTCCTGATGCACCAGATGGAGTGGCGCGAGAACATCGAGGACGCGGCCGCGGCGAAGAACGTCGACGCGCTCGACGCGCTGCTCATCGAGTTGCGCGACGAGGAGCGTCGGCGCTTCGACAAGCTCGGCGCATCGCTCGATAGCGGCGCGAATCAGGCGGCGGGCGAGGCGGTGCGGCAGCTGATGTTCATCGAGCGCGTCGCGTCGGAAATCGATGCCCAGATCGAGCGGCTCGAAGGCTAGCGCGGTTTCGTGCGACGCGCGCAAAAGCGCGGCGCGGGCAAGCAGCAACAGTAGGCAGCGACGTAGTAAGCGACAAACAAAAAATCAGAGCGGCCGCGAGCCGCGGCATCACCCCCAGCAACGCGAACATTCAGGACGGGGCACGACGTCCCCGAGAAAATCCAGATGGCCTTACTGCAAATCTCCGAACCCGGCATGGCGCCGGCGCCTCACCAGCGGCGTCTGGCGGTCGGTATCGATCTTGGCACCACTAACTCCCTCGTCGCCGCCGTGCGCAGCGGCCTGCCCGATGTGCTGCCCGACGAAGACGGGCACGTGCTGCTGCCGTCGGTGGTGCGTTACCTGGAGCAGGGCGGCCGTCGCATCGGCCGCCGGGCGAAGGCCGAGGCCGCGAGCGACCCGCGCAATACGATCGTGTCGGTCAAGCGCCTCATGGGTCGCGGCAAGGCTGAGGTGGAGGGCGCCGAAAACGCGCCGTACGACTTCGTCGATGCACCCGGCATGGTGCAGATCCGCACCGTCGACGGCGTGAAGAGCCCGGTCGAGGTATCGGCTGAAATTCTCGCGACGCTGCGCCAGCGCGCCGAAGACACGCTCGGCGACGAGCTCGTCGGCGCGGTAATCACGGTGCCCGCTTACTTCGACGAAGCGCAGCGCCAGGCGACCAAGGACGCCGCGCGTCTCGCGGGGCTGAACGTGCTGCGTCTGCTCAACGAACCGACCGCTGCGGCGATCGCCTACGGTCTCGACAACGGCGCCGAAGGTTTGTACGCGGTCTACGACCTCGGCGGCGGCACCTTCGACCTGTCGATCCTGAAGCTCACCAAGGGCGTGTTCGAAGTGCTCGCGGCGGGCGGCGATTCCGCGCTCGGCGGCGACGACTTCGACCACACGCTGTACCGCCATGTGCTCGAACAGGCCGGCATCGCGCCGCAGACGCTCGCGCCGCACGACGTGCGCCTGCTGCTCGATAGTGTGCGCGAGGCCAAGGAGGCGCTGTCGAGCGCGTCGCAAACTAGCCTCAAGCTCACGCTTTCCAACGGCACCGCGCTCGACCTGACGATCGACGAAGCCACTTTCGAGACCATCACGGCCGCGCTGGTGCAACGCACGCTGGGCCCGACGAAAAAGGCGCTGCGCGACGCGAAGGTCACCACGAAGGAAATCAAGGGCGTCGTGCTGGTCGGCGGCGCGACGCGCATGCCGGTGATCCGCCGCGCGGTCGAGGCGTTCTTCGGCCAGCCGCCGCTCGTCAACCTCGATCCGGATCAGGTCGTCGCACTCGGTGCCGCGATCCAGGCCGATCTGCTGGCCGGCAACCGCGGGGCGGAAGGCGACGAGTGGCTATTGCTCGACGTGATTCCGCTGTCGCTCGGCGTCGAGACGATGGGTGGTCTCACCGAAAAGATCATTCCGCGCAACTCGACGATTCCAGTCGCGCGCGCCCAGGATTTCACGACCTTCAAGGACGGCCAGACCGCGATGGCGATTCACGTCGTCCAGGGCGAGCGCGAGCTCGTCAGCGATTGCCGTTCGCTCGCGCGCTTCGAGCTGCGCGGCATTCCGCCGATGGCCGCCGGCGCCGCGCGCATTCGCGTGACCTATCAGGTCGACGCCGACGGCCTGCTGTCGGTGTTTGCGCGCGAGCTGGCGTCGGGCGTGGAGGCATCGGTCGTCGTGAAGCCTTCGTATGGCCTCGCCGACGACGACATCGCGCGCATGCTCGAAGACAGCTTTTCGACCGCTGAAATCGACATGCGGGCGCGCGCTCTGCGCGAGGCGCAGGTCGAAGCGCAGCGTCTCGTCGAAGCGACCGACGCGGCGCTCGCCGCCGACGCCGAGCTGCTCGACGACAGCGAACGCGCCGAACTCGACGCGCTGCTCGCCGCGCTGCGCAACGTCGCGCCAGGCGAAGACGTCGGCGCGATCGAAGCCGCGACGAAGGCGCTCGCCGAAGGCACCGACGAATTCGCCGCGCGCCGCATGAACAAGGGAATTCGCCGCGCGCTGGCGGGACGCAAGCTCGACGAGATCTGAACGGGCGAACGTAGCGAAGGCCGCGCACGCGCTATGCGCGTTGCGTGAGCGAACCGGCAACGCGCGCTCCACCCACGGACGAATTGCGAACATCCCACGAACCACCGGAGCGCGCCGCGTGGGCTTAAAAAGTCCGCGCGACGCCAGTAAAATGACACGGAGCCTGCACGCGGCAATATGCTGGCAGCCGCCGTGCCTCAGACCCAAACGGAAACTGTATGCCTCAAATCGTTGTGCTGCCTCACGTCGAACTGTGCCCGGAAGGTGCGGTGATCGACGCCGTTCCCGGCAAGAGCATCTGCGACAACCTGCTCGATAACGGTATCGAAATCGAGCATGCGTGCGAGAAGTCGTGCGCGTGCACGACCTGTCACGTGATCGTGCGTGAGGGTTTCGCCGCCTTGACGCCGTCCGAGGAAGACGAGGACGATCTGTTGGACAAGGCATGGGGGCTCGAACCCGCTTCGCGCCTGTCGTGTCAGGCGCTCGTGCCGGACGAGCAGGATCTGGTCGTCGAAATTCCGCGTTACTCGATCAATCACGCGAAGGAAAATCACTAACAGGAGGGCGCCGCCATGAAGTGGACCGATACGCAAGACATCGCGATGGCTCTGACGGACAAGCATCAGGACGTCGATCCGCAGCAGGTTCGTTTCACCGACCTGCATCGCTGGGTGACCGAGCTCGAAGGCTTCGACGACGATCCGAACCGCTCGAACGAAAAGATTCTCGAAGCGATTCAGGCGGCGTGGATCGAAGACGCGGATTACTGAGCGCGTGTTCGAACGGGTGCATTGAACTCCAAAGAAAAGGCGATTCCACTGGAATCGCCTTTTTTCATTGCTGCGTCGAAGAAACTGGAGCGCTGACCTCAGTCGGCGAGGAGGCGGCCGTTCTGGACGCGCACGCGCTCGCCGTCGCGGAACGGCGGCGCCTCTTGATAGGTGAAGTAGCGCATCTTGCCGTCTTCCATGCGCACGCGCACCGAATACGACGTCGTGCTGCGCAGATGTTTTTCGACCGAGTTGCCGGCGAACCCGCCGCCGAGCGCGCCAAGGAGCGTCATCGCGGTACGCCCCCCGCCGGCACCGAACTGGTTACCGACGACGCCGCCGGCCACCGCGCCGCCGACCGCGCCAATACCGGTGCCATGTCCTTCATGGCGAAGCGCCGAGATCGCGACGACGGTGCCGCAAGTCGCGCAATAAGCGGCTTGCGGAGCCGGCTGCTGCGCATGCTGCGGCGCCGCTTGCGGCTCGGGTGGTTGTGTGTATTGCGACTGGGGTGCGGCCTGCGCCTGCTGCTGCGAGTACTGCTGTTGCTGCACCGAAGCAGGAGCCGGGGCAGGAGCGGATGGCGCCGCTTGCTGAGCCTGAACCTGCGGCTGTTGCGCGGATGGATTGACCGGCGCGGCCGAATCCACGACGCCCGGCGGTTGCGTGCTGACCTGCGCGGCCTGCGTCTGATTGTTCTGTGCGCCGTTGCCCGACGCCTTCGGGAACACGCCGGTGATCGCCGCGGTAGCGACGAGACTCGCGACGAGCACCGCGCCGGCGGCCACCGCGATCAACGGATGAAGACGACGTGGCTGCGTGGGTTGATGAGTAGGGGTGTCCATGTAGGGCCTCCGTTTCTGGCAGAGCCGACTTCTGATGAGACTGGGTGTCGGGCAATTCGATCCGGGCAGCGTTTCTATTTGTAACCGCTCAGGTGGCGCCCTCGGGCGTGGGTAGGCGCCCTTCACGCGGTGCGCTTTGTTGCAACAAGCTTCCAGGACCATCGAGTCCGCGGCGACTTGCGCGCGAACGAGCAGCTTTTACCGCTGGTTACAAACGATGAGAAGCAGAAAACGGTCCCGCAAAGCGAAAACGCGCGCATAAGAAAACGCCCGGCATCGACCGGGCGCTCTTCAAACCATCGCATTGCGCGCGAAGCATATCGAGCGCTCGCGCCGAGCGTCGCTCAGTCTTCGCGACGCAGATGCGGGAACAGAATCACGTCGCGGATGCTCGGGCTATCGGTCAGCATCATGACCAGACGATCGATGCCGATACCGCAGCCGCCCGCCGGCGGCATGCCGTACTCGAGCGCGCGGATGTAGTCGGCGTCGTAGAACATCGCTTCCTCGTCGCCGGCGTCTTTCTGGTCGACCTGCTTCCTGAAGCGCGCGGCCTGATCTTCCGGATCGTTCAGCTCCGAGAACCCGTTGGCGATTTCGCGGCCAGTGATGAACAGCTCGAAACGCTCGGTGATGCCTTCCACCTTGTCCGACGCACGCGCGAGCGGCGACACCTCGATCGGGTAGTCGATGATGTAGGTCGGCTCCCACAGTTGCGACTCGGCGGTCTCTTCGAACAGTGCCAGTTGCAGCGAGCCGACGCCCGCGTTGAGGAACTGCGGCTGCGACGCATCGACGCCGAACTTCTTCAGCTCGGCGCGCAGGAACGTGCCGTCGGCGAGCTGCTCGTTCGTGTATTGCGGCGCGTATTTCTGGATCGCCTGCGTGATCGTGAGCCGATGGAACGGCTTCGACAGATCGAGCTCGCGGCCCTGATAAGTGATGGTGGCCGTGCCGAGCGCATCGATCGCGGCCTGGCGAATCAGCTGCTCGGTGAAGTCCATCAGCCACTTGTAATCGGTGTAGGCCGCGTAGAACTCGATCATCGTGAATTCCGGATTGTGGCGCACGGACACGCCCTCGTTGCGGAAATTACGATTGATCTCGAACACGCGCTCGAAGCCGCCCACCACCAGCCGCTTGAGGTACAGCTCCGGCGCGATGCGCAGGAACATCTGCATGTCGAGCGCGTTGTGGTGCGTCGAGAACGGCTTGGCCGCCGCGCCGCCCGGAATAGGGTGCAGCATCGGCGTTTCGACTTCCATGAAGTTCGCGTCGGCCATGTACTTGCGGATCGACGAAATCGCCTTCGTGCGCGCGACGAACGTGCGGCGCGTTTCCGGCGTGACGATCAGATCGACATAGCGCTGGCGGTACTTCATTTCCTGGTCGGCGAGACCGTGGAACTTGTCCGGCAGCGGACGCAGCGACTTCGACAGCAGACGCAGCTCCGTGCAGCGCACCGATAGCTCGCCCTTGTTGGTGCGGAACAGCACGCCGCGCGCGGCGACGATGTCGCCCATGTCCCACTTCTTGAATGCGTCGTAGGTCTCCTGTCCGACGTCGGCCGGCGTGATGAAGAACTGGATCTGACCCGAGCCGTCGCGCACGGTCGCGAAACTTGCCTTGCCCATCACGCGTTTCAGCATCATGCGGCCGGCGATCGCGACTTCGAGCGGATTCGCTTCGAGCGCTTCCTTGTCGGCGTGCTCGTACTGCGCCTGCAGATCTTCGGCGCGGTGCGTGGGACGGAAATCGTTCGGATAGGCGACGCCTTGCTCACGCAGTTCGCGCAGCTTTTCGCGGCGCTCGGCGATGATCTTGTTGTCGTCCGCTTCGGGCACGACAGTCGGCTGGGTCGGTTCAGTCATGATGATTTGGTATTCGGTGGCCCGCCGCGGAGTGCTCCGCTGGCGGGAAGCCAGTCAGTGTAAAAACCTCAGGCGGTACGGGAAAAACGGCGAACAACTAGCGCGGAAGCAACGCAAAAGCAGCAACGGAGAAGGCGCGGTCCCGATCGGTGAACGGGGCCGCGCCGTGCGCGCCTAGACGCCCTGTTTCAGGCTCGCGCTGATGAACGGATCGAGATCACCGTCGAGCACGCTCTTCGTGTTGCTGATTTCGACGTTGGTGCGCAGATCCTTGATGCGGCTGTTGTCGAGCACGTACGAACGGATCTGATGGCCCCAACCCACATCGGTCTTGCCGGCTTCCAGCTTGTCCTGCTCGGCCTGACGCTTGCGGATTTCCGCTTCATACAGGCGCGATTTCAGCATCGCCATTGCTTCGGCGCGGTTGCGGTGCTGCGAGCGGTCGTTCTGGCACTGCACGACGATGCCCGACGGCATGTGTGTAATACGCACCGCCGAGTCGGTCTTGTTGATGTGCTGACCGCCCGCTCCAGAAGCACGGTACGTGTCGATGCGCAGATCGGCCGGGTTGATGTCGACTTCGATCGAGTCGTCGATTTCCGGGTACACGAATACCGACGAGAACGACGTGTGACGACCGCCCGACGAGTCGAACGGTGACTTGCGCACGAGCCGGTGCACGCCGGTTTCGGTACGCAGGAAGCCGTACGCGTATTCGCCTTCGATCTTGATCGTCGCGTTCTTGATGCCGGCGACGTCGCCTTCGGTCTGCTCGAGCACTTCGGTCTTGAAGCCCTTGCGCTCGCAATAACGCAAATACTGGCGCAACAGCATCGACGCCCAGTCGCATGCTTCGGTACC
Source organism: Paraburkholderia lebeckiae (assembly GCF_050436225.1). Classification (NCBI taxonomy): domain Bacteria; kingdom Pseudomonadati; phylum Pseudomonadota; class Betaproteobacteria; order Burkholderiales; family Burkholderiaceae; genus Paraburkholderia; species Paraburkholderia lebeckiae. The sequence goes on from NZ_JBNDLU010000002.1 coordinate 1,078,329, forward strand.
GCCGGCGCCGGCCTGGATGTCGAGAAAGGCGTTGTTGGGGTCGGCCGGGTTCGCGAACATCCGGCGGAATTCCATGTCGGCGACGCGCGCCTCGATAGCCTGGGCGTCACCCTCGCAGGCGAGCAGCGTCTCGTCGTCGGCTTCTTCGCGTGCCATCTCGAACAGGTCTTGCGCGTCGCGCACGTCGTTCGTGATCGACGTGAGCTTGCCCACCGTGTCGTCGAGCAGCTTCTTTTCCTTACCGAGTGCCTGGGCGTGCTTCGAGTCGTTCCAGACGTCCGGGTCTTCGAGTTCCCGGTTGACTTCGATTAGACGCAATGCTTTGTCGTCGTAGTCAAAGATACCCCCGTAGGTCGTCCGCGCGCTTGCGCAGGTCGGCCAGAGAGGCTTCGATCGCGTTGAGACGTTCCGCTTCCATGTCGATCTTCTATTCTGCGTAAAAAGCAGAAATTATAGCCGATCGGCACGCCGCGCCGGAGCCTCGCGGGCGATCCAGCGCGTGTTCGCGATTGATTTTGCGGGAGATTTCAGCTCACCGCGTGCTCGACGATCAGTTGCACGCGCGACACACCGTTCCATGTATCGCTTGCGAGCCGGTAGGCGACGGTCGTGCGCGCGGGTAGCGTGTCGGTGTGATTGAACCAGATCGCGTTGAAGCGCTGGCGGCCGCGCAGAAGTTGCAGCTTCAGGTGCTTGTCCTTCACCAACGCCTGCGAGGCGACCTCGAATTCGCCGGAGAACACCGGCGCCGGAAAACCCTGGCCCCAGACGGCCGCGTCGAGCATTTCGACGAATTGCGGCGTGAAGTACGCGTCTTCGAGCTCGCCGTCGGTTTCGATCGTGCGCGCGAGCGCCTGCGCGGACAGCCACTCGCGGCCGACCGCCTCGAACGCGGCGGTGAAGCGCGGCACGTCGGCGGCGGCGATCGTCAGGCCCGCGGCCATCGCGTGGCCGCCGAATTTGACGATCAGGTCCGGCTCGCGCTTCGAGATCAGATCGAGCGCGTCGCGCAGATGGAAGCCCGCGATCGAGCGGCCAGAGCCCTTGACGAGCACGCCGGTATCGTCGGCCGGCGCGAACGTGAACGACGGGCGGTGGAACTTCTCTTTCAGCCGTCCCGCGACGATGCCGATCACGCCCTGATGCCAGCCCGGATTGAACAACGTGATCGTGGTCGCGCCGTCGGGATCGACCGTCGACAGGTCGTCCAGCGCCTGCTGCTGCATGCCGGCCTCGATTTCGCGGCGCTCGCGGTTCATCATGTCGAGCTGCTGCGCGAGTTCCCAGGCACGGCCGACGTCGTCGGTGGTCAGACATTCGATGCCGAGCGACATGTCCGACAGCCGACCCGCCGCGTTCAGGCGCGGTCCCAGCGCGAAGCCGAGGTCGAAGCCGGAGGCGTTGCGCGCATCGCGCGCGGCGGCGCGAAACAGCGCGGCGATGCCCGGCTGCATGCGGCCGCGGCGGATGCGCTGCAGACCTTGTGCGACCAGCACGCGGTTGTTGCCGTCGAGTTTGACGACATCGGCGACGGTGCCGAGTGCGACCAGATCGAGCAGGCCGTCGAGGCGCGGCTCGGGCAGCGCGTCGCCGAACGCCCCACGGCGGCGCAGTTCGGCGCGCAGAGCGAGCAGCACATAGAACATCACGCCGACGCCGGCGAGACATTTGCTCGGGAACGTGCAGCCCGGCTGGTTCGGATTGACGATTGCACGCGCGACGGGCAGCTCGTCGCCGGGCAGGTGGTGGTCTGTGACGAGCACGTCGATGCCGAGCGCGTTGGCAGCCGCGACGCCGTCGACGCTCGCGATGCCGTTGTCGACGGTGATCAGCAGATCAGGCTTGCCGGCCGCGCTACGCGCCGCCAGCTCGACGATGTCCGGCGTGAGCCCGTAGCCGTGCTCCATGCGGTTCGGCACCAGGTAGTCGATGCGCGCGCCGAACATGCGCAGCCCGCGCACCGCGACCGCGCAGGCGGTCGCGCCGTCGCAGTCGTAGTCGGCGACGACCAGCATGCGGCGCTGCTGCTGGAGCGCGTCGGCGAGCAGCGCGGCGGCCGCGTCGCAGCCCTTCAGTTCGGCGGGCGGCACGAGCCGCGCGAGGCCGGTTTCGACGTCCTCGGGCAGGCACACGCCGCGCGATGCATACAGGCGCGCGAGCACCGGATGCAGGCCGCAGCGGGTCAGCACTTCGGCGTCGACGGGGGAGCAGGGGCGCGTAACGATTCGGGTCATGCGGAAGGGCCGTGGATCATTCGATGAAAAGCGAGGCCAGCACGCGCCGCCGCCAGAATTTGCGGAGATCGCCGCGCGTGACCGTCAGCGTCACCGAGCCGGTGTCGCCGCACAGCGTGAGGCCGAGCTCGGCGAGTTCGCCCGACTGCAGTGCCGCGAGCGCGGGCGCGAACCAGTCGGTCTGCAGCGCGGCGAATGCCTGGTTCCAGCGCGCCCAGTCCTGTTCGATGTAGGGCGCGGAGAAGGGGTCGAGTTCGACGAGCGTTGCGCCGCTGCCGTTGGTGGTACCGCGCAGCGCCGCGGCCAGTTCGCGATACGACGCCGGCGGCGCGCCTGTCGCGACCCCCGCGCTGAGCGCGAGACCGCGCGTTGCGGCGGCATCGGACAGCACCTGCGCGAACGGACTGCGCACGTTCCGCGCGGCGCCTTGCGCATGAAACCAGATCGAGTTGACGGCCGGCAGCCCGCGCGCCTCCCGCGCTTCGTTCACCGGATGCTCGAACCACGCCATCTGCACTTCGTTCTGCAGCTTCATCCACGCGCGCGAGCGTTCGCCGGAATGCGCTTCGTGCGGCAACCAGATCTCGATGTTGCGGCCGCTCGCGCGCAACGGCGACGCGCCCGCGAGCGAGCCGAAAGCGTCGCTCGACAGATACCAGCGGATTGGCTTGGGCGCCTCGATGCGCACGCCGAGTTCCTCGATCAGCGGACGCGCGAGCGCGAGCAGCGTGCTCGCTTCGTCGTCCGACAGATTGAGCGACGCCGGGTCGATCAGCACCAGGTGGTCGTGCGCGATGTGCACGTGTACCGGCTGCACGCAGGCCCACGTCGCGTTGCCGGGTTCGCCGCCGTCGGCGCGCAGCATGTAGGGCGCGAGCGGGGCTTCGTCGGCGGCGGCCGAGGCGCCGCCGGGCAGCGCGCCGAATTGTCGCGCGACCCAGCGCTCGTGCGGCAGCGTGCGCTGAAAATCCTCGCCGATCACGCGTTCGATCAGCGTCGCGCGCGCGATCAGCCTGTCGAGAGCGGGACACTGGATGTCGTGAAGCGCGGTGGAGGCGTCGGCCGCGGCAGGCAGCGCGAAGGGCAGCAGAAGATGGAGGCGGTCGGCAGGCATGATGCTGCGCATTGTAGGGCAAACGGTGCGAGTATTTCGACGAAGCGCGGCCGGTTTGTCGATGGCGCGGCCGAGGCACGTCCTTTGCGCGAGCCGGCGGCATTGTGTGGCAAACTTCGCGCTTGATCGCTGGACCCGGCAGGGTGGCGCATCGCGGCGCCGCGGCTCTATGCGCCGGCAGAGCTGCGCAGCGGCCGGGCGAGCGAGGAACGATCCGCGCCGCCGCGAGCCCAACGATCACGACGCTCGGGCCGCACGGCGGACGCTCGATGACCGCCGGTCCCGACATACAGTCGAAGAACGCACAAAAGGATTCGCTTGAAATTTCCCTACGAATGGCAGATTGGCTGGCGCTACACACGCGCCGGCAAACGCACGACCGGTAACGGCTTCATTTCGTTCATCGCGCTGGTGTCGATGTCGGGTATCGCGCTTGGCGTCGCGGCGCTGATCGTGGTGTTGTCGGTGATGAACGGCTTTCAGAAAGAGGTGCGCGACCGCATGCTGTCGGTGCTCGCGCACGTCGAGATCTTTTCGCCGACCGGTTCGATGCCCGACTGGCAACTGACCGCGAAGGAGGCGCGCCAGAACAAGGAGGTGATCGGCGCGGCGCCTTACGTCGAGGCCCAGGCGCTGCTCACGCGCCAGGATGCGGTGAGCGGCGTCGCGTTGCGCGGCATCGAGCCGACGCTCGAGCCTGAAGTGTCCGACATCGGCAAGGAAATGAAAAGCGGCAAGCTGGCCGACCTCGTGCCCGGCGGCTTCGGCATCGTGCTCGGCGCCGATCTGGCGGCCAATCTCGGCGTGCAGCTGAACGACAAGATCACGCTCGTCGCGCCCGAAGGCACGATCACGCCGGCCGGCATGCTGCCGCGCCTGAAGCAGTTCACGGTGGTCGGCATCTTCGAGTCGGGCCATTACGAATACGACAGCACCCTCGCGCTGATCAACATCAAGGACGCACAGGCGCTGTTCCGGCTGCCCGCACCGACCGGCGTGCGGCTGCGCCTCACCGACATGCAGCGCGCGCCGGAAGTGGCGCATCAGCTCGCGCGCACGCTGTCGGGCGATCTGTACATTCGCGACTGGACCCAGCAGAACAAGACCTGGTTCTCGGCGGTGCAGATCGAGAAGCGCATGATGTTCATCATCCTGACGCTGATCATTGCGGTGGCCGCGTTCAATCTTGTGTCGTCGCTGGTGATGACGGTGACCAACAAGCAGGCCGATATCGCGATCCTGCGCACGCTCGGCGCGCAGCCCGGCTCGATCATGAAGATCTTCGTCGTGCAGGGCGTGACGATCGGCTTCATCGGCACGGCGACCGGCGTCGCGCTCGGCTGCCTGATCGCGTGGAGCATTCCGTGGCTCGTGCCGATGATCGAGCATCTGCTCGGCGTGCAATTCCTGCCGCCGTCGGTGTACTTCATCAGCGAGCTGCCGTCCGAGCTGGTTCCGGCGGACGTCGCGCGCATCGGCACCATCGCGTTCGTGCTGTCGGCGCTCGCGACGCTCTATCCGAGCTGGCGCGGCGCGAAGGTCCGTCCGGCGGAGGCGCTGCGCTATGAATGACCGCCTCGCCCATCCCTCAACCGATTCACCCATGACCGCTCAGGACTCCGCGTCGCATCCGCTCGTGCTCGAAGCCACCGGCATTTCCAAATCGTTCGTGCAGGGCGGGCTGAACGTGCAGGTGCTCAACAATGCGCAACTCGCCGTGCGGCGCGGCGAGAAGCTCGCGATCGTCGGCGCGTCGGGCTCCGGCAAGAGCACGCTGCTGCACGTGCTCGGCGGTCTCGACGATCCGAGCGCGGGCCACGTGTCGGTGCTCGGCAAGCCGTTCACGAAGCTCTCCGAGCGCGAGCGCAACGATCTGCGCAATCGCGCGCTCGGTTTCGTGTATCAGTTTCACCATCTGCTGCCGGAGTTTTCCGCGCTCGATAACGTCGCGATGCCGCTGCGGATTCGTCGCGAGACGACCGAAGTCGCGCGCCGCGAGGCCATGGCGGTGCTGGAGCGCGTCGGCATGGGGAATCGCGCGAAGCATCGACCAGGCGAGCTGTCGGGCGGCGAGCGTCAGCGTGTCGCGATCGCGCGTGCGCTCGTCACGAAGCCCGCCTGCGTGCTCGCCGACGAGCCGACCGGTAACCTTGACGGCGGCACCGCCGACACGGTCTTCAACCTGATGCTCGAACTGTCGCGCACGCTCGAGACGAGCTTCGTGATCGTCACGCACGACCCGGAGCTGGCGGGCCGCTGTGATCGCATCATGCGGTTGCGCGACGGCGTCCTGCACGAAGAGCCGCCGGTGCCAGTCTGAGTGCGGGCCGGCACGGTCGTGGCGGGTCGCGGATGACTCACCGCCACGCGGACCGCCGGGCCGCCTTCGGTCCGTCCTCTTGCCAGCGAGATAACCCATGTGGATCGATACGCATTGCCATCTCGACGCTTCGGAATTCGACCCCGACCGTGATGCGGTTGCGGCGTCCGCGCGCCATGCGGGGGTGTCGCGCATCGTGATTCCGGCGATCGGGCGACAGAACTTCGCGGCGGTGCGCGAGCTCGCGCATCGCGTCGACGGCGGCGCGTACGCGCTCGGCATTCATCCGCTGCTCACGCCGCACGCCGTCGATGCCGACCTCGACCTGCTGCGCATGGAGATCGAGGCGAGTCTCGACGATCCGCGCTTCGTCGGCATCGGCGAGATCGGGCTCGACTATTTCGTCGACGGTCTCGACGATGCGCGCCAGCAGTTTTTCTACAACGGCCAGTTGCAGCTCGCGCGCGAATTCGATTTGCCGGTCATCTGCCATGTGCGCAAATCGCAGGATCAGGTGATCAAAGGGCTGCGCCGGCATCAGATCCATCGCGGCATCGCGCACGCGTTCAATGGCAGTTTCCAGCAGGCGCAGGCGTACATCGATCAGGGCATGCATCTTGGATTCGGCGGCAACCTGACGTTCGAGCGCGCCCGGCAGATCCGGCGACTCGCCGAACAGCTGCCGTTCGATGCGCTGGTCGTCGAGACCGACGCGCCGGATATAGCGCCGTCATGGATGTACAGACAGCGCAATTCACCCGAGCAGATTCCGGCGATCGGCGCGAGCCTCGCGCGACTGCGCGGTGTCACTTCCGACGCAGCCGCCCTTGGCACAACGGCTAACGCGCTCGCCGCGCTGCCGCGACTCGCGCTTTCCTCTGCATAATCGATTCCGTTGATCGAAAGGGTTCGCGTCGGGCGATCCCCACGCCCGGCGGGCTCGCTGCTGCCCGTTCGCTGGCGCGGTGACGACGCCCGGCGCCAGCGGATACGGAGGGCGGATGCGGGCGGTCTGGTGTGGGTTTGCGTTGGGCGTGGTCTGGCTGCAGCGACAGGCGGTGTTGCCGGATACAGGTGGATGGTGCGCGTTGATACTGGTCGGCTGCACGGCGGCCGGCGTTGCGGTGTGGGGTTTGCGTGGCGGCGGAGCGGCTGCGGCGGGTGTGACAGGTGCGACCGGTGCGGCCGGTGTGGCGCTCCAGCGCGAATACGAGCGGGGCTTCTCGCACCAGTTCGCTAGCCGCGTATGGCGCGACGCTCGGATGCGGCGGGTGGCCGGTTGGGGCGCGGTGTGGTGCGCGGCGATCTGCGTCGGCTTCGGCTACGCGGCGGTGCGCGCGCAAGCGCGGCTCGCGGTGAGCCTGCCGCACGAGTGGGAAGGGCGCGATATCGAGGTGGTCGGCACGATCAAGGGATTGCCGACGCGTGACGACAAAGGCGCGCGCTTCCTGTTCGACGTCGATACGAACGGTGCGCGGCTCGCCGCTTTCCCGCGCGTGATCCAGCTAGCCTGGATCGCACGCAACGCCGCGGCGCCGCGGCTCGAACCGGGCGAACGCTGGCGTCTGACCGTGCGCCTGAAGCGCCCGCACGGCAACGCGAATTTCGGCGTGCGCGATGCAGAGGCGAGTCTGCTCGCGCGCAACGTCCGCGCGACCGGCTATGTGAGCGTGCCGGACCATGCGCGGCGCCTGACCGGTCACGCGCGCGGGCTCCCCGTGCTGGTCGACCGCTGGCGTGCCGGGTTGCGTGCGCGTATCGACACGGTGCTTGCCGATGCGCCGCATCGCGGCGTCGTCGTCGCGCTCGCGATCGGCGCGCAGGACGAAGTGAGCCCCGCCGACCGGCAATTGATGCGCGGCACCGGCACGAGTCATCTGGTGGCGATTTCGGGCTTGCATATCGGCCTGGTCGCGGGGCTGACCGGCTGGCTCGCGGCAGCAATCTGGCGACGTTCGGGGTGGCTCGGCCACAACTGGCCGCTACGCTTGCCCGCGCAGTTCGTCGGCGTGACGGCCGGTGCGATGTTCGCCACACTGCATGCCGCGCTCGCGGGATTCAACGTGCCAGCGCAACGCGCGCTGTGGATGGCCGCGCTCGTCGCGCTGGCGTTCGTCGGCGGCCGGCAGCTAGCGCGCTCCACTGTGCTCGCGTGGGCGCTCGGGCTCGTGCTGCTGGTCGATCCGTGGGCGGTCGTGTCGGCCGGATTCTGGCTGTCGTTTTGCGCAGTCGGCGCGATCCTGTTCGCGATGTCGGGGCGGCCGCGCGTGCGGGGTCCACTGGCGTCCCATCATCATGAAGACGAGGAGGGCAGCGCGGCGGGTCCCGTATCGATCCGGCGTCTGCGCGTACTCGCCGAACGATTGCGCAGCGCCGCTCACGCGCAATTCGCGGTGACGGTCGCGCTGGCGCCGCTGACCGCCTACTGGTTCGCGCAAATTCCGCTCGCCGGTCCGCTCGCGAACGCATTCGCGATTCCCTGGGTGAGCCTGCTCGTCACGCCGACGGTGCTCGCGGGCGTCGCATTGCCCGCGCCGCTCGATGCGTTCGCGTGGCGCGCCGCGCACACGCTGCTCGATGGTCTCGCGGCCGGACTGCAACTGGCGTCGGGACCGCGCTGGACGCTGTGGTGGCTGCCGCAGCCGCATGCGTGGGCGCTGGCCGCGGCGGCGCTCGGTGTGCTGTGGTGTCTCGCGCCGCGCGGCTGGCCCCTGCGCTGGGCGGCGCCGCTGTCGTGGCTGCCGCTACTGATGCCCAGCGCAAGCGGCGCACTCGCCGAGCCATCAGGCGCGTTCCGTCTGACTGCGCTCGATGTCGGGCAGGGCTCGTCGGTGCTCGTGCAGACCGCGCATCACGCGTTGCTGTTCGATGCGGGTCCCGGTCCGGAATCGAGCCACGCTGGCGAGCGCGTGGTGGTGCCGTTCCTGCAGGCGCAAGGCGTGACGACGCTCGATACGCTGATGATCAGTCACGCAGATTCGGATCATGCGGGCGGCGCGCCTGCCGTTTTCGATGCGATCGAGGTGCGTCAGCTGGTGGCTGCTCTGGAGCCGGACAATCCGCTGTGGCCGAAGGCAAAACAGCATGGCACGCAGACGCTGCCGTGCGTGGCGGGACAGCGCTGGCAGTGGGATGGTGTTGAGTTCGCCGTGCTGTGGCCTGACGTCGGGGCACTCACGGGCAAGGCGAACGAGCATTGCTGCGTGTTGAGGGTCAGCACGTTGCCGGCCACCGACGCAAGCCGGGCGGCGGCGTTGGTCGGTGCGAACGCGCCGCGTTTCACGGCCCTGCTGACCGCCGACATCCAAGCGCCGACCGAACGCGCGCTGCTCGCGCGCGATCCCGCTATGCTGCGCGCACAAGTGTTGATGGTGCCGCATCATGGCAGCAAGACGTCGTCGACCGAACCGTTCCTCGACTCTGTCGATCCGTCCATCGCGTTATTTCAGGTAGGCTACGAGAATCGCTTCCATCATCCGAATGCGGGCGTGTTCGCGCGCTACGCGGCGCGTCATATCGAACTCGGGCGCAGCGATCGCGATGGCGCCGTGAGGGTCGACGTCGATCCGGGCGCGCGCGGTGCGGAGGGCGCCGCGCTCACGCTCGAGCGCTATCGGGACACGCAGCGCCGCTACTGGATGGAGCCATGAGCGCGTCGCGGCCCGATGAGCGCAACAGCGCAGACAACAGGCTCAAGCAGGGGTATAAGCAGCGGCACAGGCAAAGCACCGCCCACGCGTAAAAAACACAACGGAGATCGCCGCAGTTGAAAAACATCATCCATTTCTCGCATGCGAACGGCTTTCCGGCCTCGACTTACCGGACGATCTTCGCCGAACTCTCCGACGACTACGACGTGCGCTCGATCGAGCGGATCGGCCATGATCCGCGCTTTCCGGTCACGCAGGACTGGCCCCATCTGGTCGAGCAACTGCTCGACGACATCGCCCGCAAGTACGAGCAGCCGGTGTGGCTCGTCGGGCATTCGCTCGGCGGTTATCTGTCGCTGATGGCGGCGCTGAAAAAGCCGCAGTGGGTGAGAGGCGTCGTGATGCTCGACTCGCCGGTGATCGCCGGCTGGCGCAGCAGCATGCTGCGCGTGTCGCAATGGACCGGGCTCGACGAGCGGCTGTCGCCCGCCGCCGCGACGCGCAAGCGGCGCACGCAATGGACGAGCCGCGACGAAGCATGGCGGCACTTCCATTCGAAGCCCGCGTTCGCCCGCTGGGACGAGCGCATGCTGTCCGACTACATCGACTTCGGCATTCCGCAGAGTTCGCCCGACGGCACCCGGGTGCTCGCGTTCGATCGTCGCACCGAATACCAGATCTACCGGACGCTGCCGCATACGCTCGGCGCGCGGCTCGCGCGCGGCGCGCCGGTGCCGGTCGGCTTCATCGCCGGGACACACTCGAAGGAAATCCGCCAGGCCGGGCTCGACGCGACGCGACGCGCGACCGGCGGGCATATCGAGTGGATCGAGGGCAGCCATCTGTATCCGATGGAAAGGCCGATCGAAACCGCGCGCGCAGTGCAACGCATGCTGCGTGAACTGGAGCGAACCGCCTGACGTTGCGCGCACGAAGCGGGCCCCAAACCTCTGCTCCAGCTGCCACGCGAGGCGGCATCGGCACGCGTGGGTCGGCCGTTTTTTGCTGGGTCGGGACCATCCTTTACGGTATAATCCGTTTTTCCCGCGAGCATCCAGCGATGACCAAATATGTTTTCGTCACCGGCGGCGTAGTATCTTCCCTCGGCAAGGGTATTGCCGCCGCTTCCCTCGCCGCGATCCTCGAATCGCGCGGTCTTAAAGTCACCCTCCTCAAACTCGATCCCTACATCAACGTCGACCCCGGCACGATGAGCCCGTTTCAGCACGGCGAAGTGTTCGTGACGGAAGACGGAGCGGAAACCGACCTCGACCTTGGCCACTACGAGCGCTTCATCAGCACGAAGATGCGCAAGGCCAACAACTTCACCACGGGCCAGATTTACGAGTCGGTAATCCGCAAGGAACGCCGCGGCGATTATCTCGGCAAGACCGTGCAGGTCATCCCGCACATCACGAACGAAATCCAGGCATTCGTCGAGCGCGGCGCAGCGTCTGCGACGTGCGGCGAGCCGGATGTCGCGATCGTCGAAGTGGGTGGCACGGTGGGTGACATCGAATCGCTGCCGTTCCTCGAAGCCGCGCGCCAGATGAGCCTGCGCCTCGGCCGCAACAGCGCGTGCTTCGTGCACCTGACGCTGGTGCCCTGGGTCGCCACGGCCGGCGAACTCAAAACCAAGCCGACCCAGCACAGCGTGCAGAAGCTGCGCGAAATCGGTATCTTGCCGCACGTGCTGCTGTGCCGTGCCGACCGCCGCATTCCGGACGACGAGCGCGCGAAGATCTCGCTGTTCTCGAACGTGCCCGAAGACGCGGTGATTTCCGTGTGGGACGCGGACAGCATCTACAAGATTCCGCAGATGCTGCACGACCAGGGTCTCGACGCGATCATCTGCGAAGAGCTCAGGCTCACGCCGAAGGCGGCGGACCTGTCCATGTGGTCTGACCTCGTCGAGAAGCTGCAGAACCCGAAGCACGACGTGACGATCGGCATGGTCGGCAAGTACGTCGATCTGACCGAGTCGTACAAGTCGCTGATCGAAGCGCTGCGTCATGCGTCGATGCATACGTCGACGCGCGTGAATATCGAGTACATCGACTCCGAAGAAATCGAAACGCAAGGCGTCGGGAGCCTCAAGCATCTCGACGCGGTGCTCGTGCCGGGCGGCTTCGGCCGTCGCGGCACCGAAGGCAAGATCGCCGCGATCCGTTATGCGCGCGAAGCGAAGGTGCCGTATCTCGGCATCTGCCTCGGCATGCAGCTCGCCGTGATCGAATTCGCCCGCGACGTCGTCGGCCTGAAGGACGCGAACAGCACCGAATTCGATCAGGAAACGAAGAACCGCGTGGTCGCGCTGATCACCGAGTGGTACGACCGCGAAGGCCGCGTCGAGAAGCGTACCGAAGAGTCGGATCTCGGCGGCACGATGCGCCTCGGCTCGCAGCGCTGCCCGATCAAGCCCGGCACGCTCGCCGAAGAGATTTACGGCACCGATGTGAACGAACGCCACCGTCACCGCTATGAGGTGAATAACCGTTTCGTGCCCCAACTCGAAGGCGGTGGCCTCATCATTAGCGCCCGTACCCCGAGCGAGGATTTGCCGGAAATGATGGAGCTGCCGCGCAGCATGCACCCGTGGTTCGTCGGCGTCCAGTTCCACCCTGAATTCACGTCTACGCCGCGTGACGGTCATCCGCTGTTCAAGTCGTTCGTCGAAGCGGCGCTCGCGCATCAGCAGTCGAGGGTCGAGGAGAAAGCATGAAACTGGGCGATTTCGACATCGGGCTCGACAAGCCGTTCTTCCTGATCGCCGGTACCTGTGTCGTCGAATCCGAACAGATGACGATCGACACGGCCGGCCGCCTGAAGGAAATCTGCGCGAAGCTGAACATTCCGTTCATCTACAAATCGTCGTACGACAAGGCCAATCGCAGCAGCGGCAAGTCGTTTCGCGGTCTGGGCATGGACGAAGGTTTGCGCATCCTGTCGGAAGTGAAGCGCCAGCTCGGTCTGCCGGTGCTGACCGACGTGCACGCCGAACACGAGATCGAGCAGGTGGCGTCGGTCGTCGACGTGCTGCAAACGCCCGCGTTCCTGTGCCGTCAGACCGACTTCATCCACGCGTGCGCGCGCTCGGGCAAGCCAGTCAACATCAAGAAGGGCCAGTTTCTCGCGCCGCACGACATGAAGAACGTGATCGACAAGGCGCGCGACGCCGCGCGTGAAGCGGGTCTGTCCGAAGACCGCTTCATGGCGTGCGAGCGCGGCGTGTCGTTCGGCTATAACAACCTCGTGTCGGACATGCGTTCGCTCGCGATCATGCGCGAGACCCACGCGCCGGTCGTGTTCGACGCGACGCATTCGGTGCAGTTGCCGGGCGGTCAGGGCACGAGCTCGGGCGGGCAGCGCGAATTCGTGCCGGTGCTCGCGCGCGCCGCGGTCGCGGTCGGCGTCGCCGGTCTGTTCATGGAAACGCACCCGAATCCGGCGCAAGCGAAGTCGGACGGGCCGAACGCGGTGCCGCTCAATCGCATGGCCGACCTGCTCGAGACGCTCGTCACGCTCGACCGGGCCGTCAAGCGCGGGCCGTTCCTCGAAAGCGATTTCAACTGATTCAGGTGTGCGCCGCGTGTCACGATTGCCCTCGACAATCAAGCCGCGGCGTTTTCGCATAGTGGTCGTCGAACGTATCGGCGCGCGAGTTGTCTGTCGGGGAGACCGGCAGGTGCGCGATGCAAGGTCACAGTAAAGAATTCAACGTCATCCTTTGAGGAAACCATGAGTGCTATCGTAGACATCATCGGTCGAGAGATTCTCGATTCGCGAGGCAACCCCACCGTCGAATGCGACGTGCTGCTCGAGTCGGGCACGATGGGGCGCGCAGCCGTGCCGTCGGGCGCGTCGACCGGCTCGCGCGAAGCGATCGAACTGCGCGACGGCGAAGCCGGCCGCTACGGCGGCAAGGGTGTGCTGAAGGCCGTCGAGCACATCAACACTGAAATCTCCGAAGCGATCATGGGTCTCGACGCTTCCGAGCAGGCATTCCTCGACAAGACGCTGCTCGAGCTCGACGGCACCGACAACAAGTCGCGCCTCGGCGCGAACGCGATGCTGGCCGTGTCGATGGCCGTCGCGAAGGCCGCGGCTGAAGAAGCCGGCCTTCCGCTGTACCGCTACTTCGGCGGCTCGGGCGCGATGCAATTGCCGGTGCCGATGATGAACATCGTCAACGGCGGCGCGCACGCGAACAATAGCCTGGACATCCAGGAATTCATGATCGTGCCGGTCAGCCAGCCGAGCTTCCGCGAAGCACTGCGCTGCGGCGCCGAAGTGTTCCACGCGCTGAAGAAGATCCTGTCGGATCGTGGCATGAGCACGGCAGTCGGCGACGAGGGCGGCTTCGCGCCGAACTTCGGCAGCAACGAGGAATGTCTGTCCACCATTTTGCAAGCCATCGAGAAAGCAGGCTATCGCGCCGGTGAAGACGTGCTGCTCGCGCTCGATTGTGCGGCGAGCGAGTTCTACCACGACGGCAAATACCAGCTCGCGGGCGAAGGCCTGCAGCTGTCGTCGACGGAATTCGCGGACTACCTCGCGAACCTCGCCGACAAGTTCCCGATCGTGTCGATCGAAGACGGCATGCATGAGGGCGACTGGGAAGGTTGGAAGACCCTGACCGACAAGCTCGGCAACAAGGTCCAGCTGGTCGGCGACGACCTGTTCGTGACGAACACGCGCATCCTGAAGGAAGGCATCGAGAAGGGCATCGCGAACTCGATCCTGATCAAGATCAACCAGATCGGCACGCTGACGGAAACCTTCGCGGCGATCGAAATGGCCAAGCGCGCGGGCTACACGGCGGTGATTTCGCACCGTTCGGGCGAAACCGAAGACTCGACGATCGCGGACATCGCCGTCGGTCTGAACGCCGGCCAGATCAAGACAGGTTCGCTGTCGCGTTCCGACCGCATCTCGAAGTACAACCAGCTGCTGCGTATCGAGGAAGATCTCGGCGATATCGCGAGCTACCCGGGCAAGTCGGCCTTCTACAATCTGCGCTAAGCGGCCTTCGCCAAATTGTTCACACCGATCGATGAGCCGGTTATCCTTCGTTTCTGATTGACCTCGCCGCCCTGCGTATAGCGCAGGGCGGCGCGTATTTATTGTGCTTACTTCATGCGGCTTGTCACTGCTGTCCTGATCGTTCTGCTGGCGTTGATCCAGTACCCGCTCTGGTGGGGGCACGGCGGCTGGCTGCGCGTGCATGAGTTGCAGGGACAACTCGCGCAGCAACTGCAGAAGAATGCCGACGCGAAGCTGCGCATCGAGCGCATCCAGGGCGAAGTGCAGGACCTGCAGAATGGCACGGCCGCGGTCGAAGAGCGGGCGCGCTACGAAATGGGCATGGTCAAGGACGGCGAAGTGTTCGTTCAGTTCGTGTCGCCGAACCAGCCGTTGCCGTTGGCGAATACCCCGTCGGCGAATACCTCGACGCGCGGTGAGGTGTCAGCCGCGCCGCTGCATGTGGTACCGAATCCGGAGTCGCGCGCGAAGCCGGATCGCAAGCATGGCGGGAAGGCAGCGGCTGCGAAGGAGAAGAAGCCGGTGCACTGAGGTTCGATATTCGCAGCGGCCTCGCAGGAAGGCACAAAAAAGCGCGGTTCATTTTGAACCGCGCTTTTTTGTTTTTATGCTGCCGTGTTCGGCCTACCAGCCCCAATACGGCCCGAACCCGACGCCGATCCCGGTTCCCCAGCCACGTCCCCAGCCGCCACTCGAGAAGCCCGCGGAAAACCTCACGGGCGGCGAACGCGAGTAATAGCGCGACCAGGTTTGCGCGGCGGCGTCGGCGGCCATCGTCTGATTCTGTTCGAACATGACCTGTTGCTCGATCGCGTCATAGCGCGCGCGTTCCTCCGGTGTCAGCGTCTGCTGATGGCTGATGGCTTCGGCCTGATCAGGCGGCAGACGGCTCAGAATCGGCGCTGGGCCAGGCGGATCGATCGAGCAGCCGGCCAGCACCGCGCTGCCCGTGAGGATGGCAAGGATCAACGAAAGCATGTGCTTCATGGTCGAATCTCCATCGGTCCGATGGCTCGAGCAAGCGTCTTCCAACGCACAGCGCCGCATCCTTCCAGAGTATCAACACCGCGCTCAAAAGCAACGCGCCGCCCGAGCCGTGACGAGGCATGGGGCGGCGCGGTCAGGACTAGCGTTGAAGAGCGCGATCAGTTCACGGGCACGTATTCCGCTTCGGCGAAAGCGCGGTCTAGTGCCGCTGCGCGGCCGCTGGCGTCACACCTTGTGAGAGTCCGCCGGCCACGAAAAGTTGCGCGACGTCGACCGGGTCGAACTCGTAGCGCTGATTACAAAACTCGCAGTGAATCTCGACGTGGCCGCGTTCCTCGATCACGCCGTCGACTTCATCGCGGCCAAGCATCTTCAGCATCGCGCCGACTTTTTCGCGCGAGCACGTGCATTCGAAGCGCGCGGTAACCGGCTCGAAATGCTGGACGTTTTCCTGCCAGAACAGGCGTCGGAACACCGTCTCAGGTTCTTCCTTCAGCAGTTCGTCCTGCGACAGCGTGCCGCCGAGCGTGCACACGCGTTCCCACGTATCCGCGTCGAGCTCGCCCGGATGCGGGACGATGCCGCCGTCGCCCGGCAGCTTCTGCAGCAGCATGCCGACGGCGCACTCGGTGTTCGCTGCGAGCCACATGCGCGTGTCGAGCTGCTCGGAGTGATGCATATAGTGCTCGAGCACCTCGGCGATCGACTTCAGCGGTCCGTTCACGCCCGACAGCGGCACGATACTCTGGTACGGCTGCTGGCCGGGCTGCTTGTCGGTCGGGTCGAGCGTGATCACGCAGCGGCCATGGCCGCTCGCGTTCACCAGATCGATGAGCGAGGTCGTGTCGTCGATCGTATGGGCGGCTTCGCCGGACAGCTTCGCGGTGGCGCGCATCGTCAGATTCGAGCTGCACTGCACGACCAGCATCTTGACGGGGCCATCGCCGAAAATCTGCATGACGAGCGTGCCGTCGAACTTCAGGTTCGCCGACAGCAGCGCGCACGCGGCCATCATTTCGCCCAGAATCGTTCGCACGGGCGCCGGATAATCGCGGCGCGTCAGCACGTCCTGCCAGGTGTTGCGCAGGGAAACGATCTCGCCGCGCACCGGCGCCGCGCTGAACATGAATTTTTGCAACTGGTCGCTCACAACTTTTCCTCGCTGGAATGACGCGGCATGACGCCGTGCCTTTGCGCACCGCGCGCCGGCCGTCTAGCCGATGCGTACGAGCTGCGCCTTGAAATACTCGCGGCGCCCGGCATAGCTTGCCGCGCCGCGCTGCATGTTGGCGATATCCGCTTCCGTCAGTTCGCGCACCGCCTTCGCGGGCGCGCCAAGGATCAGCGTATTGTCGGGAAAAACCTTGCCCTCGGTGACGATGGCGCCCGCTCCGACCAGACAGTTGCGGCCGATCACCGCGCCATTCAAGACCACCGCCTGAATTCCGATCAACGCACCTTCCTTGATCGTGCAGCCGTGCAGCATCGCCTGATGGCCGATCGTCACGTTCGACTCGACCTTCAGCGGATAGCCGGGGTCGGTGTGCAGCACCGCGCTTTCCTGCACGTTGCTGCCGGCGCCGATCGTGATCGGCTCATTGTCGCCGCGCAGTGTCGCGCCGAACCACACGCTCGCGTTCTCCTCGAGCGTTACGTTGCCGATGATGTTCGCCGAATCCGCGACAAACACGCTTTCATGAATGATCGGGGCGGCTTCGCCCAGCTTGTAAATCGTCACAACGTCTCCTTGTTGGTCAGAGCCAGGCCTTCGGTGACTCCGATTCTGTGCACGGTGATGGTCTGATCGGTTGCCACGCACGGGCAGGGCGGCGTGCACCCGGCGCGGTGCGAAGCTGGCGGTCTTGCGTCGCCAACTGACGGGCGTGCCCGAAAGCGCGCGCCGGATGGTCGAATCGAGTATTGTAAACGGTTGTGTGCTTGAGCCGCCTGGCCGCTCGCGCGCGGCTCAGCCGCCGTCTGTCCGCCGTCTTTACCGCTTCCATCGCCGATCCGTTTGTCATGACGTCCGCCGCTTCGCCCGTTTCTGTCGCTTCTCCCGCGTCGAATTCTCACGACGAGCCGCCGTGCGCGCGCCGCGCCGCACTCGCGGCGTTGCGCGAGCGGGATCCGGGCGCGAAGGCCGCGGCGGCCCGCGAGCTGTACGCTGCGGTACTCGACGGTCGCGCGCTCTGTGACTCCGGCCTCGATCTCGCCGAGCCCGCTGGCCTGCCGGGCCGCCCCGAACGGCCCGACCTCGTCGAACCGCGCCAACTCGGTCGACGCAGCATGCAGTCACCGCAGGGCCGCGCGGTGTTGCTCCACGCCCTCGCGCACATCGAGTTCAATGCGATCAATCTGGCGCTCGACGCCGTCTGGCGTTTCCCCGGTATGCCCGCCGGGTTCTATACCGACTGGCTCAAGGTCGCCGCCGAAGAGGCGTATCACTACTCGCTGCTCGCCGCGCGTCTCGCCGAATATGGCCACGCGTACGGCGACTTCCCGGCGCACGGCGGCCTATGGGACATGTGCGAGCGCACCCGTGGCGACGTGCTCGCGCGCATGGCGCTCGTGCCGCGTACGCTCGAAGCGCGCGGCCTCGACGCGTCGCCGCCGATCCGCGCGCGTCTGCAGCAGGCCGGCGATCACGCGTCGGCGACGATTCTCGACGTGATCCTGCGCGATGAAATCGGCCACGTGCTGATCGGCAACCGCTGGTTTCGTCACCTGTGCGAAGCGGACGGTCTCGATCCGCACCACACCTATCTGCGTCTCGCCGACCAGTATCACGCGCCGAAACTGCGTGGCCCATTCAATTTCGAAGCGCGCCGCGACGCTGGTTTCGACGATGCCGAACTCGCCGCGCTCGCGAGTCAGGATGCACAGCAAGCCATGCAGGCAACGGACGACCGAGCATCGCGTCAATAAACCGTTACCGCTTCTTGCGCCGCTGTCCCTATAATCGAACGACCATTCTTTTTTACGGTGCGCCGTTCATGAATACATCCCGCTCTGAGTTCGTTGCCGTGCGCGGCGTCCGGCTGCACGTGCGGCGCTGGGGCCATCCAGATGCGCGGACACTGTTCATGCTGCACGGCTGGATGGACGTCGGCGCGTCGTTCCAGTTCGTCGTCGATGCGCTCGGTGGCGACTGGCAGGTGATCGCGCCCGACATGCGCGGCTTCGGTCTGTCCGACTGGCCGGTCGCCGAGCGCGGCGGCGGCAGCTACTGGGTGCAGGATTATCTCGGCGATCTCGACGCGCTGATCGACCACTACGCGCCGGACGGCCAGGTGAACCTCGTCGGTCACAGCATGGGCGCGAACGTCGTGTGCCTGTATGCGGGCGTGCGGCCGCAGCGGGTACGGCGCGTGGTCGATCTGGAGGGCTTCGGGCTCGCGCCATCGCATCCGGCGCAGGCGCCGAAGCGCCTGCTCAATTGGCTCGACGAATTGCGCGATCCACCGCAGCTCAAGCGCTACGCGTCACTCGACGAGGTCGCCGCGCGTCTGATCAAAACCAATCCGCGCCTCGTTCCGCGGCGTGCGCACTTTCTCGCCCAGCACTGGTCGAAGCCGGATGGCGAAGGGCGCTTCATGCTGCTCGCCGATCCGGCGCACAAGGTCCGCGGCCCGACGCTGTATCGCCTCGACGAGGTGATGGCGGTGTGGCGTAAGGTCAGCGCGAAGGTGCTGCACGTCGAGGCCGCCGGCTCGCCGACGCTCGCGCAGATCGCCGGCGACACTCCGCTCGACGAATTCAAGGCGCGTTTCCAGGCGTTTCCCGATTGGTGCGAGAAGATCATCGACGGCGCGGGGCACATGGTGCATCACGACCAGCCGGAGCAGATCGCCGCGTTGATCGAGGGGTTCTGCGCCTGACACTGCGCCAGAAGCTACGTTTGAAACGGCGCTCGTGGGTCGCCCGGAGGTCGCGGGATCGGCGCTGACTGGTCTTGACCTCGCGGAACGCGGCAACCGGCACTGGCGTCGCGAGATACCCCTGCGGCCCCTTACTGCATTGCAGTAAAATGACCGCAGCACCCTTCCAGGACCACGATGAACGCCGATCTTCACTGCCACTCCACCGTTTCCGACGGCCAGTTCGCGCCGGCCGACGTCGCGCGCCGCGCGCACGCTAACGGCGTGACGCTGTGGGCGCTCACCGATCACGACGAAGTGGGCGGCCAGCACGAGGCGCGCACCGCGGCCGAGGCTCTCGGCATGAATTACCTGAGCGGCGTCGAGATTTCGGTCACGTGGGCGGGGCGCACCGTGCACATCGTCGGACTCGGCATCGATCCGGGCAGCCAGATCCTGATCGACGGTCTCGCTCGCACGCGCGACGGCCGCGCCGCGCGCGCCGAAGCAATCGGCGAGCAACTGGCCACGCTCGGCATTCCAGACGCGTACGAGGGCGCGCTGCATTTCGTGTCGAATCCCGACATGATGTCGCGCACCCATTTCGCGCGCTTCCTGGTCGAGCAAGGCCACTGCGCAAACACCCAGGAAGTGTTCGACCGCTATCTCGGCGATGGCAAGCCGGCGTACGTCGCGCACCGCTGGGCCAAGCTCGCCGACGCACTCGGCTGGATCCAGGCCGCGGGCGGCGTCGCGATCGTCGCGCATCCCGGTCGTTACGCGTATTCGCAACTCGAATTCGACGCATTCTTTGGCGAATTCATCGACCTCGGTGGCGAGGCGATCGAGGTCGTGACGGGCAGCCACACGCCCGACCAGTACCGCGAATATGCGGACGTCGCGCGTCGCTATGGCTTCGAGGCCTCGCGCGGTTCTGATTTCCATGCGCCTGGCGAAGGCCGCATCGAACTCGGTGCACTGCCGCCGCTGCCCGCCGATCTGAAGCCCGTTTGGGAACGCTGGCTGTGACCGCGCGCCGGCTGGCTGCGGCACGCGCTCTGCTCGCCGCAGCCCATCCGCCGCAGTTCGTCTGCCGCCATCATGAGTCTCCATGTCCCAATACTTTCGGCTTCACCCCGACAATCCGCAACCGCGTCTCGTCAAGCAGGCCGTGCAGATCATCAACGACGGCGCCGTGGTCGCCTTGCCGACCGATTCGACCTACGCGCTCGCCTGCCGTCTCGACGACAAGGATGCGGTCGAACGCCTGCGGCGCATCCGCGGACTCGACGAAAAGCAACTACTGTCGCTGCTCGTGCGTGATCTGTCGGAGCTCGCCAATTTTGCGATGGTGGACAACTGGCAGTACAGGCTGCTTAAGTCGGTGACCCCGGGTCCGTACGTGTTCGTGCTGCAGGCCACCAAGGAAGTGCCGCGGCGCGTGTCGCATCCGTCACGCAAGACGATCGGCCTGCGCGTGCCGGATCACGCGATCACGCTCGCGATTCTCGAGGAGCTCGGCCAGCCGCTGCTCGGCTCGACACTGATCATGCCCGGCGAAACAGAGCCGCTGAACGACCCCGAGGAAATCCGCGCGCGGCTCGAAAAGCAGCTCGATCTGGTGATTGACGGCGGCGCGTGCGTGTGCGAGCCGTCCACCGTAATCGATCTGACCGGCTCGGAGCCGGTGCTGGTGCGGGCAGGGCGCGGCCCGCTCGAGCCGTTCGGTCTCGAGGAAACGGCGTGAGCGGCATGAACGAAAGCGGACAGACACGCGCGAGCGCATTGTTACAATAGCGAGCTATGGATTCTTCCCTGATACAGACGATTGCGGTGTACGCGCTGCCGGTGATCTTCGCGATCACGCTGCACGAGGCTGCGCACGGCTACGTCGCGCGCTGGCTCGGCGACAACACCGCGTACGTGCTCGGCCGCGTGTCGCTGAACCCGATGCGGCACATCGATCCGCTCGGCACGATCGCCATTCCGTTGCTGCTGTACTTCGCGACGAGCGGCGCGTTCATGTTCGGCTATGCGAAGCCGGTGCCGGTCGCGTTCGGCAATCTGCGCAACCCGCGCTGGGGCAGCCTATGGGTCGCGGCGGCCGGGCCCGTGTGCAATTTCATCCAGGCGCTGTTCTGGGGCGTGTTCGGCGTTGCGCTCGCGGGGCTCAATGTCAACGAACCGTTTTTCACGCGCATGGCGGGCGCGGGCGTCGGCGTCAATCTCGTGCTCGGCGTGCTGAACCTGTTTCCGCTGCCGCCGCTCGATGGCGGCCGCGTGGTGATGGCCCTGTTGCCGCCGAAGCAATCGATTGCGTTGTCGCGGCTCGAGCCGTACGGCTTTTTCATCGTGATGGCGCTGGTGATGACGGGTACGCTCACGCGTTTCTGGTTGAGGCCACTCGTGACGCTCGGCTATAGCGCGATCACCGCAATTCTGACTCCACTTGTTTCGCTTTTCTAAATAACCATGTTCCCAGACCGTATCTTCTCCGGCATGCGGCCCACCGGGTCGCTGCACCTCGGCCACTATCACGGCGTGCTGAAAAACTGGGTGCGGCTGCAGTCCGAATACCCGTGCTTCTTCTGCGTGGTCGACTGGCACGCACTGACGACGCACTACGAAACGCCCGAAGTGATCGAAAAGAACGTGTGGGACGTGCTGATCGACTGGCTCGCTTCCGGCATCGATCCGGCGCAGGCGACGCTGTTCATCCAGAGCAAGGTGCCCGAGCATGCCGAGCTGGCGCTGCTGCTCGGCATGAGCACGCCGCTCGGCTGGCTCGAACGCGTGCCGACTTACAAGGAGCAGATGGAAAAGCTGAAGGACAGGGACCTGTCCACCTACGGCTTCCTCGGCTATCCGGTGCTGATGGCGGCGGACATTCTGCTGTATCGCGGCTCGCTCGTGCCGGTCGGTGAAGACCAGGTGCCGCACGTCGAGATGACGCGTGAAATCGCCCGTCGTTTCAACTACCTGTACGGCCGTGAGCCGGGCTTCGAGGAGAAGGCGAACGAAGCCGCGAAGAAGCTCGGCGGCAAGCGCTCGAAGCTGTATCACGAGTTGCGCAACGCGTATCAGCAGGAAGGCGACGACGAAGCGCTCGAACGCGCGCGGGCGATGCTGCAGGAATCGCAAAGCTTGTCGATGAGCGATCGCGAGCGCCTGTTCGGCTATCTCGAAGGTTCGCGCAAGATCATCCTCGTCGAACCGCAGGCGATGCTGACCGAGGCGTCGCGCATGCCGGGTCTCGACGGCCAGAAGATGTCGAAGTCGTACGGCAACACGATCGGCCTGCGCGAAGACGCGGAAACCATCACGAAGAAGGTCCGCACGATGCCGACCGACCCCGCGCGCGTGCGCCGCACCGATCCGGGCGATCCCGACAAGTGCCCGGTGTGGCAACTGCATCAGGTCTACACCGACGAAGCGACCCACGAGTGGGTGCAGAAAGGCTGCCGCTCGGCAGGCATCGGTTGCCTCGATTGCAAGCAGCCGGTCGTCGAAGGGATTCTGCGCGAGCAGCAGCCGATGCTCGAGCGCGCGCAGAAGTACATGGACGACCCGTCGCTGTTGCGCGCGATCGTCGCCGATGGCTGCGACAAGGCACGCCGGTTCGCGACCGAAACGATGCGCGAGGTCCGTGAGGCGATGGGGCTGTCGTACAACTGATGCGCACTCGACGCACCGCGGCGCAGCGATGAGCACGCCCGTTACCAGTGGCTTGCATGGCCTCGGTGAACCGTCGCGCTGGGTGCGTCACTGGGCGCACCTGATCGCGCCGGGTGGCGCGGTGCTCGACGTCGCGTCGGGGGCCGGGCGGCACGCGCGCTTTTTTGCATCGCTCGGCCATCCGGTCACCGCGATCGATCGCGACGCGGCTGCTCTCGACCTGCTGCGCGACGCGCCGCTCGTCACACCTCTCGTGGCCGATCTCGAAGGCGCGACGTGGCCACTACCGGCCGATGCGGCGTTCGCCGCTGTCATGGTCACCAACTACCTGCACCGGCCGCTTTTTCCGCAGTTGCTGCGCGCGCTCGCGCCCGGCGGCGTACTGGTTTACGAGACCTTCGCGCAAGGAAACGAAAGCGTCGGCAAACCCTCCAATCCGGTGTTTTTGCTCGCGCCTGGCGAGCTGCTCGACACCGTGCGGGGCCACCTGCGGGTGATCGCATTTCAGGACGGATTTCTCGCCGAGCCGCGTCCGGCCTACGTTCAGCGCATCTGCGCGGTTCGGGAAACGGCTCGGGCGCATGATCCCGCACGGGCAACAGCGCCACCTTGTTACGAGTTGGCTGGCTAATCCGCTACAATCGCGCTTTACCTGATCATATTCATGGCGTTTCATGACTAACGGCAACTACAGCGGTCACCAGGACGGCGTTCAGATCCGCGGCAGCATTCCTGCCATCATCACTCCGATGCTCGAAGACGGCAGCCTCGATCTGCCGGCGTTTCGCAAACTGATCGACTGGCACGTCGAGGAAGGCACGAATGCGCTCGTCGTGGTCGGCACGAGCGGCGAGTCGGCCACGCTGTCGGTCGAAGAACACGTGCTGATGGTCAAGACCGCGGTCGAGCACACCGCTGGACGCATTCCTGTCATCGCGGGCGCGGGTGCCAATTCCACCGCTGAGGCGATCGAACTCACGCAACACGCGAAGGACGTCGGCGCGGATGCCACGCTGCAGGTCGTGCCGTACTACAACAAGCCGACCCAGGAAGGCATCTACCGCCATTTCGCGAAGATCGCCGAAACCGTCGATCTGCCAGTGATTCTGTACAACGTGCCGGGCCGCACCGTCGCCGACATGAGCAACGAGACCATCCTGCGCTGCGCGCAGGTGCCGGGCATCGTCGGCGTGAAGGAGGCCACGGGCAACATCGACCGCGCCGCGCATCTGATCAAGTCGGCGCCGGCGTACTTCGGCATCTATAGCGGCGACGACCCCACCGCGATCGCGCTGATGCTGCTCGGCGGTCACGGCAATATTTCGGTCACCGCGAACGTCGCGCCGCGCGCAATGAGCGAACTGTGCAAGGCCGCGCTCGCCGCGGACGTGAAGACCGCGCGCGACATTCATCTGAAACTCCTGTCGCTGCACAAGTACCTGTTTGCCGAAGCGAATCCGATTCCGGCGAAGTGGGCGCTGCAGCAACTGGGGCGTGTGCAGGGCGGCATCCGCCTGCCGCTCACGCCGCTCGACGCGCAATACCACGAAGTGGTGCGCGGCGCGCTGCGCGAAGCGGGCCTGCTCGGCTGAACGGGCCGACCGTCCCGCCGCCCACGCAAGACCGCCACCGGCATTTCATTAACCGACGTCGCTTCAGCCCACGTTCCCGGCAGATCGAACGAGGCATCGCGTTCCAGCATCACGAAGGACCTCATGAAACGTTCCGCACTTTCCCTCCACGCAACCCGCATGGCGGCGCTGGCGCTTGCCCTATCGACGCTCGCCGGCTGTGACACGCTGAACGACTGGTTCGCTTCCGACCGCGTCAACTACAAGGCGACCTCGAGCGCGCCGCCGCTCGCCGTGCCGAGCGATCTGAGCACGTCGCCGAACGACCAACGCTATGTGGCACCGCCCGCCAATCTGGCGCTTGGTGGCACGCCGACGCGCGCTGTCACGGCGGCCGGCAACGCGACCGAAGGTCAGCCGAACGCGCAGGATCCGCTCGGCATGCATATCGACCGCGACGGCGACCGTCGCTGGCTAGTGGTAGACGGCCGTTCCCCGGAACAGCTCTGGCCGCAGCTGCAGGAGTTCTGGCAGGAGAACGGCTTCGTGCTGAAGACCGATGCGCCGGCCACTGGCATCATGACGACCGACTGGGCGGAAAACCGCGCGAACATTCCGGACGACTGGTTCCGCCGCACGATCGGCAAGGTCATCGACTTCGCCTATTCGTCGGGCACCCGCGACAGTTTCCGCACGCTGGTATCGCGCGGTTCGGACAGCGCGACCGATATCTCGATCACGCACAGCGCGATGGAAGAGGTGATGACCGGGCAGGACAAGACGTCTTCGCGCTGGGAAGAGCGTCCGCGTGATCCGGCGCTCGAGGCGCTGTTTCTCGCCAAGCTGATGCAGAAATTCGGCCTGACTGAAGCTCAGTCGAAGCAGCTGCTGACCGACGCGCGCCCCGCCGCCGCGCCGACCACGATCGAGCAGAA
This sequence comes from Paraburkholderia lebeckiae, assembly GCF_050436225.1. Classification (NCBI taxonomy): domain Bacteria; kingdom Pseudomonadati; phylum Pseudomonadota; class Betaproteobacteria; order Burkholderiales; family Burkholderiaceae; genus Paraburkholderia; species Paraburkholderia lebeckiae. The sequence goes on from NZ_JBNDLU010000002.1 coordinate 1,103,715, forward strand.
CGCGGGTGCGTCGACGCTCGATCTGCAGGAGTCGTTCGACCGTGCCTGGCTGCGTGTGGGCCTCGCGCTCGATCGTACCAACTTTACGGTCGACAACCGCGATCGCGAGAAGGGCATCTACTACGTCCGCTACGCGGATTCGATGCAGGAACTGAAGAAGGAAGGCCTGTTCGGCAAACTGTTCTACAGCGGCAATTCGACGCGCAAGCCGGGCCAGGAATTCCTCGTCAACGTGCGCGCGAAGGGCGACGCGGTGACGCAGATCGCGGTCGTCGACGCGAATGGGCAGATTGACACGTCGTCGGACGCGCAGCGCATCGTGTCGCTGCTGCACGCGCAACTGAACTAGGCGGGTCGTGCGCTTCGCAAGTCTCGGCAGCGGCAGTGAAGGCAACGCGCTGCTGGTGGAGGCGCACAGCGGCGCGGTCACCACGCGCGTGCTGCTCGATTGCGGTTTTTCCGCGCGCGAAGTCGAGCGCCGTCTGGCGCGGCTCGGCGCGAGTGCCGAGCACCTCGACGCGATCCTGATTACGCATGAACATAGCGATCACATCGGCAGCACATTGACGCTGGCGCGCAAGTGGTCGATTCCGCTGTACATGAGCTGGGGCACCGCGCGCGCGGTGGGCGCCGACGAAGCCGATGTTGACCTGCAGGTGCTGTGGGGCGACGAGGCGGTAGCGATCGGAGAGCTCAGCATTCTCCCTTATACCGTTCCGCACGACGCCCGCGAACCGCTGCAATACGTGTTCTCGAACGGCGCGAGCCGGCTTGGCGTGCTCACCGACGTGGGCACGTCCACGCCGCATATCAGCGCGGTGCTAAGTGGCTGCGACGCGCTCGTGCTCGAATGCAATCACGACGTGCAGATGCTCGCGGGCAGTCGTTATCCGCCGTCGCTGAAGGCCCGTATCGGCGGCAATCACGGGCATCTGAACAATCACGCGGCGGCTGAAATCCTGGCGTCGCTCGACCGCTCGCGCTTGCAGCATCTGGTCGCGGCGCATCTGAGCCAGCAGAACAATCTGCCGGAACTTGCGCAGGCGGCGCTGGCGGGCGTGCTTGACGCGGCTCCCACGGAGGTGGTGGTTGCGTCGCAGAGCGAAGGTTTCGCGTGGTTGACGTTGTGACTGTGGCGCCCGATTGGCTTTCAGTCGCGCTGCACGCCATGCACCGGCCGGTCAGGTAATGAAACAAAGCCCATAACGAGCAATCGTTATGGGCTTCTAATTTGAGCGTCGAGTGCGGCGTGGGGCACGCCGCGCGACCGGCCAAACTTAATTGCGGTTGCCGCCAAAAATGCCGAGCAGCGCAAGCAGATTGACGAACACGTTGTACAGATCCAGGTAGATCGCCAGCGTTGCCGTGATGTAATTCGTCTCGCCGCCGTTCACGACGCGCTGCACGTCGAACATGATGTAGGCGGAAAAGATCACGATTGCCATGACTGAAACCGTCAGCATCAGCGCCGGCAGTTGCAGGAACACGTTCGCGACCGAAGCCAGCAGGATCACGATCACGCCCATGAAGAGCCACTTGCCGAGGCCCGAGAAGTCGCGTTTGCTGACCGTGGCGATGGTCGCCATGGCCGCGAAGATCACACCGGTGCCACCAAAAGCAAGCATGATCAGCGACGGGCCGTTCGAGAAGCCGAGCACGAACGCGAGAATGCGCGACAGCATCAGCCCCATGAAGAACGTGAAGCCGAGCAGTACGAAGACGCCGACGGCGCTGTCCTTGGTGCGCTGGATCGCGAACATGAAGCCGAAGGCGATCGCGAAGAATGCCAGCATGCTCATGGCGGGGCTGGTGGCGGCGAACAGTGAGAAGCCGGTGGCAAGACCCACCCACGCGCCGAGCACGGTCGGAATCATGGACAGTGCGAGCAGCCAGTAGGTATTCCGTAGCACGCGGTTGCGTGTTTCGACCGTGCTGACCGCGCCGTTGCGGCCAAACATATACGGATGTTCGTTCATGATCTCTCCTTACCTCGGAAGCGTGTTTCGTGATGGTGATACGGCAATTTGCGAAGCGCCGGCGGGCGCACCGTTCATCCGTAAGATTAGCGCGGCAGCACGGAGTTTCAATGCCTCCAGTCGCCCACATGGCCTACGCTACCAGTATTTCGCGCCCTTTGCTTTGATCCTTTCAGTGCTGTAAGGGTTCAATCGCAATGATACACGGGAACATGCTACAATAGCGGATTCATTTGAATCTGTAACTTCTTAATTTTTTGGAGTTTTTATGGCGATCGAGCGCACCCTGTCGATTATCAAGCCGGACGCAGTGGCCAAGAACGTGATCGGCCAGATCTATACCCGTTTTGAAAACGCTGGTCTGAAGATCGTGGCATCGCGCATGGTTCATCTGTCGCGTGCTGACGCCGAGAAGTTCTACGCCGTGCACGCAGCACGTCCGTTCTTCAAGGACCTCGTCGAATTCATGATCTCGGGTCCGGTGGTCGTGCAAGCGCTGGAAGGCGAAAACGCGGTCCTGAAACACCGTGATCTGATGGGTGCGACTGACCCGAAGAAGGCAGAAAAGGGCACGATCCGTGCCGACTTCGCGGACAGCATCGACGCCAACGCGGTGCACGGCTCGGACGCACCGGAAACGGCCGCGATTGAAATCGCATTTTTCTTTCCCCAAGTAAACGTCTACTCGCGTTGAGCGCCTCGCGCTGAGGTCAGGCACTGGCCTCGGTCGTAAGCCGTGTTCCGCCTGGCGCGTTTCGTGCAGCCGAATTGTTTTATCGCATGAATCGCGCGCGTTGCACGACAAAGTAGTAAGGTAAAAGCAGCAGGAATGGGCGCGAACGGGCACGGCGTTCATGCAGCTTGTTGCATGAACGTAGTCTCGCAATGAAATGGCAGGATTCGATATGACGAGCAGTCCCTCCGTCAACCTTCTCGACCTCGACGCCCAAGGGCTCGTCGCCTACTGCGACAGCCTGGGCGAGAAACCGTTTCGCGCCAAGCAATTGCAGCGCTGGATTCATCAATACAACGCTTCCGACTTCGATGGCATGACCGATCTCGCGAAGTCCTTGCGCGAAAAGCTCAAAGGGCGCGCCGCGATCACGATGCCGGGCGTCGTCAGCGACCACGTTTCGTCGGACGGCACACGCAAGTGGCTGATCGACGTCGGAAACGGCAACGCCGTTGAAACCGTCTACATCCCCGAAGAAACGCGCGGCACGCTGTGTGTGTCGTCACAGGCCGGGTGTGCGGTCAACTGCCGGTTCTGCTCGACCGGCAAGCAAGGGTTCTCCCGCAATCTCACCACCGGCGAAATCATCGGCCAGTTGCGCATGGCTGAGTTTGCGCTGCGCGCGTCGCGTGGTGATGTTGGCGGCCGCGCGATGGGCGGCGACGGCAAGGGCGAGCGCGTCGTCACGAACGTCGTGATGATGGGAATGGGCGAGCCGCTGCTCAATTACGACGCGGTCGTGCCGGCCATGCGCCTGATGCTCGACGACAATGCGTACGGCCTGTCGCGCCGGCGCGTCACGTTGTCCACTTCGGGCGTCGTACCGATGATGGACCGGCTCGGCGCGGATCTGCCCGTGGCGCTCGCGGTGTCGCTGCATGCCTCGAACGACGCGCTGCGCGACGTGCTGGTGCCGCTCAACAAAAAGTATCCGCTGGGCGAGCTGATGGCGGCGTGCGAGCGCTATCTGAAAGTTGCGCCGCGAGATTTCATTACGTTCGAATACTGCATGCTCGATGGCGTGAACGACAGCGAGGCGCACGCGCGCGAGTTGCTCGCCGTCACGCGTAACGTGCCGTGCAAGTTCAATCTGATTCCGTTCAATCCGTTCCCCGAATCGGGCCTTATCCGCTCGAAGCCGGAACAGATCAAGCGGTTTGCGCAGGTGTTGATCGACGCTGGCGTCGTCACCACTGTGCGCAAGACCCGCGGCGACGATATCGATGCTGCCTGCGGTCAGCTGGCCGGCGCGGTGAAAGACCGCACGCGTCTTGCTGAGCGCACCGGGAAGGCGGCGAAGATGATCGAGGTTCGCGCCGTGTAATCGCGAGGGGCAGCAGGGCGTCGGCGTTCGGCGGAAAGCACCGCGAGCGCAAAAATGCTCCCATGTCACCGGCGATTAAATGAAAGTTTGCAGAATCGATCGGGAGCAGTACACAAAGCCGCACATTTTGTTATAAACGGTCTGCGATTTGGACGTGACGCTCGAGCCCGTCCGGTCGCACGATTAAAAAGAATCGACGCGAAAGGATTTGGGATGAGTGAGCCGCAGCACCCGCAGCCGCACGAGACAGACACGAACGATGGCCATCCTGCACCTGTTGCAAGGGCGGTGGTCCAGCCTGTCGTGCACCCGGCCCTTGATTCGCTGGCAGCGGTTGGCGCGCGCTTGACCCAGTTGCGCGAGTCGAAAGGCTGGACTATCGAGGACGTGTCGGCGCGACTGAAGGTGTCGGTCGTCAAGCTGAGCGCGCTCGAGGCGGGCGACGTCAGCCATCTGCCGGACACGACGTTTGCACTCGGCGTCGTGCGCAGCTACGCGAAAATGCTCGGCGCCGATCCAGCGCCTTTTACGGCGGCGTTGCGTCGCGAGAAGGGCGTGCCGGCGCCGAATCTGTCGATGCCGGCGTCATCGGGCAAGGATCTGCCGCGCGGCAAGGTTTCGCTGTCGCTCGGCGACAGCGGGCACAAGAGCCGTTCGTGGCTGTGGGGCATTGCGGCGATCGTCGTCGCGGTCATCGCACTCGGGATGTGGCGCACTAACGGCGGTGATTCGTCCGCGTGGCTCGCGCGCCTGAAGGCAAGCGCGAATAGTTCGACTAGCAGCGACACGGCGGCTTCGGGCGCGGTCGCTCAGGGTCCGGCGACGGCGGCGGAAGGGGCATCGGCGGCGGCCACGGCGGACAACGCGGCGAGCGCGGATAATGCGGCGTCTGCGTCGGCAACGCCGATGCCGGCTCCGCTTGCCACTGGCACCACGCCGGGCTCGGGCCCGGCAGCGAATACAGCGGCAACGCCGGCACCGACGGCCGCGGCACCGAAGGCCGGCTCGCAGGCTCAGGCACAGGCCGCCATGGAGAGCGCAAATGCGCCGGTGGTCGTGGCGAACGCGTCGGCACCGGCGGTCACGCCAGCGCTCGGCGAGGCGGTCGTCGCGCTGCGCGTGACGCAGGACAGCTGGTTCAGCGTGCGTGACAAGAACGGCAAGGAACTGTTCTCCGGCCTCGTGCATGCCGGCGATCCGAAGCAAGTGACGGGTGTCGGTCCGTTCAAGGTCACGGTCGGCAACAAGGCGGGTCTCGAGTCGGTGACGCTCGACGGCCAGCCGGTCGATCCGTCGAAATATGCGACAGCAAAGGGCAACGTGGCGCGCTTTGCGCTGCCTTGACAGATACGGTACGCGCCGCGGCCAACCGGTCCGCGGCGCTTTTTCAATTCAGGCGCTGCGTTTTTGCATAGCGCGTGCGGCGTAAATGGGTTTTTCGATGCAAACCGAAGCTCAATCCCAATCCTGTAGCAAGATCGTTTCAGACGAGCCGGTGTTCGGCGGCCCCGCGATGCGGCGCAAGTCGCATGCGGTCAACGTCCGCTGGGGCGGCCAGCTCGTGACCATCGGCGGCGATGCGCCGGTGCGCGTGCAGTCGATGACCAACACCGACACCGCCGACGCGATCGGCACCGCTATCCAGATCAAGGAACTGGCGCAAGCCGGGTCCGAACTGGTGCGTATCACCGTGAATACGCCGGAAGCGGCGGCGGCCGTGCCGGCGATCCGCGAGCAACTCGACCGCATGGGCGTGATGGTGCCGCTCGTCGGCGACTTCCATTACAACGGCCACCTGCTGCTGCGCGACTATCCGGGCTGCGCGGAATCGCTGTCGAAGTACCGGATCAATCCGGGCAACGTCGGGCACGGCGCGAAGCGCGACACGCAGTTTGCGCAGATGATCGAGACGGCGGTCAAATACGACAAGCCGGTGCGCATCGGCGTGAACTGGGGCAGCCTCGACCAGGACCTGCTCGCGAAGATGATGGACGAAAACGGCTCGCGCGCCGCTCCGTGGGAAGCGCAAAGCGTGATGTACGAAGCGCTGATCCAGTCGGCGATCGGCTCGGCGGAACGTGCGGTCGAACTCGGCCTCGGGCGCGACCAGATCATCCTGTCGTGCAAGGTCAGCGGCGTGCAGGATCTGATTGCCGTGTACCGCGAACTCGCGCGCCGTTGCGATTTCGCGCTGCATCTTGGCCTGACCGAAGCGGGCATGGGTTCGAAGGGCATCGTCGCGTCAACCGCGGCGCTGTCGGTTCTGCTGCAGCAGGGCATCGGCGATACGATCCGTATTTCGCTGACGCCGGAACCGGGCGGGTCGCGCACAGGCGAAGTGATCGTTGGTCAGGAGATTCTGCAGACAATGGGCCTGCGGTCGTTCACGCCGATGGTGATCGCGTGCCCCGGCTGCGGGCGCACCACGAGCACGCTGTTCCAGGAACTCGCGTCGCAGATCCAGACCTACCTGCGTCAGCAGATGCCGGTGTGGCGCGACCAGTATCCCGGCGTCGAGCAGATGCACGTCGCGGTGATGGGCTGCATCGTCAATGGTCCGGGCGAATCGAAGCAGGCGAATATCGGCATCAGCTTGCCGGGCTCGGGCGAGAATCCGGCCGCGCCGGTGTTCATCGACGGCGAAAAGGCAAAGACGCTGCGCGGCGAGAACATCGCGCAAGAATTCCAGCAAATCGTGAGCGACTACGTCGAGCGCCGCTATGGCCGCGCCGACGCGCTCAACTAAATACCGGCTATCGAAACACAGATGACTGAACAGAAGAAAAAGCTCGAGAAGCTGTCCGGCGTGAAAGGCATGAACGACATCCTTCCGCAGGAAGCAGGGCTCTGGGAATTTTTCGAAACCACCGTCAAGTCGATGCTGCGTTCGTACGGATACCAGAATATCCGCACGCCGATCGTCGAGCATACGCAGCTGTTCACACGCGGTATCGGCGAAGTGACCGACATCGTCGAAAAAGAGATGTACAGCTTCACCGACGCATTGAACGGCGAAAACCTGACGATGCGCCCGGAAAACACGGCGGCGGTGGTGCGCGCGTCGATCGAACACAACATGCTGTACGATGGCCCGAAGCGTCTGTGGTATATCGGTCCGATGTTCCGTCACGAGCGTCCGCAGCGCGGCCGTTATCGCCAGTTCCACCAGGTCGGTGTCGAGGCGCTCGGTTTCGCGGGTCCGGATGCGGACGCGGAAATCATCATGATGTGCCAGCGTCTGTGGGACGATCTCGGACTGACTGGCATCAAGCTCGAAATCAACTCGTTGGGCCTCGCTGAAGAGCGCGCCGCGCATCGTGTCGAACTGATCGCGTATCTCGAAATGCACATGGACGTGCTCGACGAAGACGCGAAGCGCCGTCTCTATACGAACCCGCTGCGCGTGCTCGATACGAAGAATCCTGCGCTGCAGGAAGTCGCGCTGAACGCGCCGAAGCTGATCGATTTTCTTGGGGAAGAATCGCGCGCGCACTTCGAAGCTCTGCAGCGTCTGCTGAAGGCGAACAACCTTCCGTTCACGATCAATCCGCGTCTCGTGCGCGGTCTCGATTACTACAATCTGACCGTGTTCGAGTGGGTGACCGACAAACTCGGCGCGCAAGGCACGGTCGCGGCGGGCGGCCGCTACGATCCGCTGATCGAACAGCTCGGCGGCAAGCCGACGGCTGCGTGCGGCTGGGCGATGGGCGTCGAGCGGATTCTCGAGCTGCTGAAGGAAGAGCAGCTCGTGCCGGAAGACGACGGTTGCGACGTGTACGTGGTCCATCAGGGCGACGCCGCGCGCGAGCAGGCGTTCATCATCGCCGAGCGTCTGCGCGATACCGGTCTCGACGTGATTCTGCATTGCAGCGCGGACGGTCAGTCGGCAAGCTTCAAGTCGCAGATGAAGCGCGCCGACGCGAGCGGCGCCGCGTTCGCGGTCGTGCTCGGCGAAGATGAGATCGCCAACGGCACGGTCGGCGTGAAACCGCTGCGCGATACGCAAGCCAACGGTGGTAAGAACGAGCAACAGAACGTGGCCGCCGAAGACTTGACCGAATATCTAATCAATGCGATGGTTGCATCCGCCGAAGACGGCGACGACTGATCGCGATGTCGTTGGGCCGGCTGGCTCGACACGCACACGTAGCAAGAAAGAGGAAATCGCCGGGCAATGAGTTACCACGACGAACAAGAATCGATTGAAAGTCTGAGGGCATGGTGGAAGCAGTGGGGCAATGCGACCACGTGGATCGTGCTGGTGGTGTTGCTGGCAGGCGCGAGCTGGAACGGCTGGAATTTCTGGCAGCGTCGTCAGGCCGCGGAAGCCGCGGTGCTGTATGACCAGGTTCAGCAAGCCGCGGCATCGGGCGATAAGGCGCAGATTGCGCGCGTCGCCGCCGACATGGAAGACAAGTTCGGCCGCACTGCCTACGCGCAGATGACTGCGCTCGGCGCCGCCAAGGCGCTCTACGCCGCTGGCGACGAAGCCGGCGCGAAAGCGCAGCTGCAATGGACGATCGATCACGCGAAGGACGACGAGTTCAAGCAGATAGCGAAGCTGCGCATGGCATCGCTGCTGCTCGACGACAAGGCATACGACCAGGGCCTCGCGCTCCTGGTCGAGCCACAATCCGATGCCTTCAAGGGCGTCGTGGCGGACCGCCGCGGCGACCTGCTCGCCGCCCAGGGCAAGCGCGACGACGCGCGCGCGGCCTACAAGCTCGCGCTCGACTCGCTGTCGAACAGCGACAGTTCGGCGCGCCAGCTGATCCAGTTCAAGCTGGATGCGCTTGGCGGCTGAGCGTCCCGCGCGGCGCGCCGCGAGCCACGACCGCAAGGCGGTCTCCTTTAATCCAATTTCCTGAATGCTTCGTCCACCGATGAATCTGCTGAAACGTTACGCCGTGCCCGTTATCTGTGCGATGACCGTTCTCACGCTGGCGGCTTGCTCATCCACGAAAGACGAGCGCCGTGTGCCGACGCCGCTCACCGAGTTCAAACCCGTGCTCGACGTGCAGCAGTCCTGGTCGGCGAGCGTCGGCAAGGCGGGCCGCTACCTGTTCTCGCCGGTTGCGGTCGGCAATGCCGTGTACGCTGCCGGCACGAATGGCACGGTCGCCAAGATCGACGCGCAAACGGGCAAGGACGTGTGGCGAGTCAAGTTGCACGATGATCTGTCGGCGGGCGTCGGCAGCGATGGCACGCTCACCGCGGTCGGTGGCTTGAAGGGCGACGTGTACGTGCTAGGCGCGGACGGCAAGCAGCTGTGGACCGCGAAGGCGCCGGGCGAGATCATTACGCCGCCGCTCGTCGGCAACGGCCTTGTGATCGTGCGCACGATCGACGGCCAGATCGTCGCGTTCAACGCGCAAACCGGCGAGCAGAAGTGGAACTTCCGCAACCGCGCCGTGCCGCTGAACCTGCGCGTGTCGTCGGGCATGACGTTCGCAGGTGACGCGGCCGTGCTGGCCGGCTTCCCGGGCGGCTCGTTCGCCGCGATCAACCTGCAGACGGGCGACGCCTACTGGCAGACGCCGGTGTCGTATCCGAAGGGCGTGACCGAGGTCGAGCGTATCAACGACGTGACCGGCCCACCCACGCTGGTGGGTTCGGAGACCTGCGCGGTGACGTTCCAGGGCCAGATTGGCTGTTTCGACGCCAACTCGGGTCGCGCGCTGTGGGGCAAGCCGTTCTCGAGCACGAGCGGCCTCGCACAGGATGAGCGCAGCGTGGTCGCCGCCGACGACTGGTCGGTCGTGTCCGCATTCGACGTGAGCAACGGCTCGGTGCTGTGGAAGAACGACACGCTGAAGAACCGCGACCTGAGCGTGCCGACGCTGCTCGGCCGCGCGGCCGTGTTCGGCGACTACAAGGGCTTCGTGCATTTCCTGTCGACCGTCGACGGCACGCTCGTCGCACGAGTGAAGACCGACGGCAGCGCGATTACCGCGGCGCCGGTGCTGGCTGGCGACACGCTGGTCGTACAGACGCGCGACGGCGGCCTGTTCGGCTATCGTCCGCGCTGATCGCGATAGATGATGTCAGGCGCGCAGGCCGGCTTTGCCGGCCGCGCGCTTTTTAATTGAAGTCTGCGCCGGCTTTGGCGTGCGGCTCCTGCGTCGGGTTGCCACGCTGCCCGTCGCGTGATCGGGCAGGCTCAATAAAAAAATCGCCGGATGGGCTGGTCCGGCAAGTCGGATCGAGGCTGTGGCCGCCGACATGCAAGGCGGCACGTGCGCTTCGTCGGCGGCCTTGCGAATTAAAGACGCCCTCGAACACGAGCGCGTCAGCCGTCGAGCAGCCCGGTCTGAAGCAGGCGCCCCCCGGCGGCGTCTGTGAAGCCCACGCCCGTCTGCCTGGATGCGCATATCGATCGCGCATCCGGAGCAGACTGAATTCGTGATAATTTCGTCAGAACGCCACCCCGTGGCGGCCGCCTGGCGATCGCTACGCGCGCGATCGGTTGCGATCCCGCGTTTCACCGTGAACAACATCAGATGAAACCCGTTATTGCCCTCGTTGGGCGCCCCAATGTGGGGAAATCCACGCTGTTCAACCGCCTTACGCGTTCGCGTGACGCGCTGGTTGCCGACCTGCCCGGTCTCACGCGCGATCGCCATTACGGCGAAGGACGCGCCGGCGAGCGGCCGTATCTGGTCGTCGACACCGGCGGCTTCGAGCCGGTCGCGAAAGACGGCATCCTGCACGAGATGGCGCGCCAGACCCGCCAGGCGGTCGAGGAGTCGGACGTCGTCGTGTTCATCGTCGATGGCCGCAACGGTCTCGCGCCGCAGGACAAGTCGATTGCCGACTATCTGCGCAAGGTCGGCCGGCCGATCTTCCTCGTCGTGAACAAGGCCGAGGGCATGAAGTACGCCAACGTCGCGGCCGACTTCTACGAACTCGGTCTCGGCGATCCGCGCGCGATTTCGGCCGCGCACGGCGACGGCGTCACCGACATGATCAACGAGGCGCTCGAAGTCGCGTATGCCGGTCAGCCGGAAGAGAGCGAGGAAGACAAGGAAGCGCGCGGCGTGAAGATCGCCATCGTCGGCCGGCCGAACGTTGGTAAGTCGACACTGATCAATGCGCTGGTCGGCGAAGAGCGCGTGATCGCGTTCGACATGCCCGGCACTACGCGCGACTCGATCTACGTCGATTTCGAGCGCAACGGCAAACCGTATACGCTGATCGACACGGCCGGCCTGCGCCGCCGCGGCAAGGTGTTCGAGGCGATCGAAAAGTTCTCGGTCGTGAAGACGCTGCAGTCAATCTCCGATGCGAACGTCGTGATCCTGCTGCTCGACGCGCGTCAGGACATCTCGGACCAGGATGCGCACATTGCTGGCTTCGTCGTCGAGCAGGGCCGCGCGCTGGTGGTTGGCGTGAACAAATGGGACGGTCTCGATCCGCATGTGCGCGAGCGCACCAAAGCCGACCTCGAACGCAAACTAAAATTTCTGGACTTCGCCAAATTCCATTTCATTTCCGCCGCGGAAAAAACCGGAATCGGGCCGCTGATGCGTTCGGTCGACGACGCGTACACGGCCGCGATGTCGAAGCTGCCGACGCCGAAGCTGACGCGCGCGCTGATCGAGGCGGTCGAATTCCAGCAGCCGCGCCGTCGCGGTCCGGTGCGCCCGAAGCTGCGTTACGCACACCAGGGCGGGCAGAATCCGCCGATTATCGTGATTCACGGCAATGCGCTCGACGCGATCACCGACACGTATAAGCGGTACCTCGAAAATCGCTTCCGGGAAACTTTCAAGCTGACGGGGACTCCATTGCGAATAGAGTTCAGATCGTCGACGAACCCTTACGCGGACAAAGGCTGAAGCAAGCGGAAGCTGGTCTTAAACCTGGGCTGAAACCCGCGTGTATGCTGGGTTTGGCCGGGGGTCCCGGGCCCGCGCGTCGAAATGAAAATCAGCTATAGTGTAGCGGTTGGCGGCGGATCTCTTTTTCTTCGCCGTCAATTCAGTCAACCTGCAAAAAAATACGGAGTTTGCTATGAGCAACAAAGGGCAATTGTTACAAGACCCGTTTTTGAACGCACTGCGTAAAGAGCATGTGCCGGTGTCGATCTACCTGGTCAACGGCATCAAGCTTCAAGGGAACATCGAATCGTTCGACCAGTACGTCGTGTTGCTCCGGAATACGGTTACCCAGATGGTCTACAAGCACGCCATTTCGACGGTCGTGCCTGCCCGTCCGGTGAATTTCCACCCGGATTCCGAACAGTCCTAACCCTCGCCGCGGCCGGCACACCGTCGCCCGTTGGCGATCATTCCCGGCCGCGTCATTTTGATATCCTCCAATTTGATCAATGCAGCGCTCGTTGGCATCGACTTCGGCAAGATCGATTTCGAAGCCAGTCTCGAAGAACTCGGCCTGCTCGCGCAAAGCGCGGGCGCGAACCCCCTGGTCACCCTCACCGGACGCCGTTCCAGTCCCGACGCGAAGATGTTCGTCGGCAGCGGCAAGGCCGAAGAATTGCGCCTTGCGTGCGAAGCAAACGACATCGAACTCGTGATCTTCAACCATGCTCTGGCGCCTGCGCAGCAGCGCAATCTGGAGCGGGCGCTTAATCGGCGCGTGGTCGATCGCACCAGTCTGATCCTCGACATTTTCGCGCAGCGCGCGCGCAGCCACGAAGGCAAACTGCAGGTCGAGCTCGCGCAGCTGCAATATCTGTCAACCCGGCTGATTCGCGCGTGGACCCACCTCGAACGTCAGAAGGGCGGTATCGGATTGCGCGGTCCAGGCGAAACGCAGCTCGAAACCGACCGCCGGCTGATCGGCGAGCGCATCAAGGCGCTCAAGATCCGCCTCGACAAGCTGCGCCGCCAGCATGGCACGCAACGCCGGGCGCGTAATCGCAACCAGACGATGTCGGTGTCGCTCGTCGGCTACACGAACGCCGGCAAATCGACGCTCTTCAACGCGCTGACCAAGGCGCAGGCGTATGCCGCCGACCAGTTGTTCGCCACGCTCGATACCACCTCGCGGCGCGTGTATCTGGGCGACGAAGCGGGGCAGGTGGTGGTGTCCGATACCGTCGGTTTCATCCGCGAGCTGCCGCACCAGCTCGTCGCCGCGTTCCGCGCGACGCTCGAGGAAACCATTCACGCGGACCTGCTGCTGCATGTCGTCGATGCATCGAGCGCGGTGCGGCTCGACCAGATCGATCAGGTCAACGAGGTGTTGCACGCGATCGGCGCGGACACGATCCGTCAGGTGCTCGTGTTCAACAAGATCGACGCGGTGCCAGAGCTGGCAGCCCGTGGCGACGCGGTCGAGCGGGACGAGTATGGTAATATTTCGCGCGTCTTTTTGAGCGCGCGCACCGGGCAGGGGCTGGATGCGTTGCGCGCTGCCATCGCTGAAATCGCTACAGCCGAACCGCTTGCCGACATGCCGCTCGATGCGTCGCAAGATGACCGCGCGGCGCAACTGCGCGACGACCACAAGATTCCAGAACTCGGGCACTGACCCGTTCCAATTGCACTGACCCGCTGTCTACTCTGGTGAACGAACACAGGTGAACGATTACAACGAGCGGAGTATCTGGCTGCGTATGCGCGCCTTGCTTTCACTGAACGATCCGCGTTGGGGCCGGGGCGACGGCAACGGCGACCGGCAACGGCCGAACGATCCGAAGCGACCGGCACGCGACGGTGAAGGTCCGCCCGATCTCGACGAAATGTGGCGCGATTTCAATCGCCGTCTGTCCCGGATTTTCGGGCGCAGGGGCGGCGGTGTCGGCGGTGGCCGGCCGGACAACGGCCGTGGCGCGCGCATCGGCGTCGGCATCGTAATCGGCGTGCTGATCGCAATCTATCTCGGCAGCGGCGTGTTCGTCGTGCAGGATGGCCAGGCGGCCGTCGTGCTGCAGTTCGGCAAGTATCGCTATACCGCGGCGCAGGGCGTGCACTGGCGTCTGCCGTATCCGTTCGAGTCCCACGAGTTCGTCAATGTCGGGCAGATCCGCCAGGTCGAGATCGGCCGTAGCAATGTGGTGCGTCTTGCGAACGTGAAGGACGCGTCAATGCTCACGCACGACGGCGACATCGTCGACGTGCGCTTCGCCGTGCAGTACCAGGTGCGCAAGCCCAACGACTTTCTGTTTCGCAGCGTCGATCCCGATCAGAGCGTGATGCATGCCGCGCAGGCGGCGGTGCGCGGCATCGTCGGCGCGCAGAGCACTAGCGATATTCTCGATCAGGATCACGAAACTTTGCGCCAGCAGCTGATTGCGGCGATCCAGCAATCGCTCGATCAGTACCAGTCCGGTCTGGCAGTCACGGGCGTGACGATCCAGAGTGTGCAGGTGCCCGAGCAGGTGCAACCGGCGTTCGCCGACGCTGCGAAGGTGCACGACGAAAACGAACGCGCGAAACGCGATGCGCAGGCTTATGCGGCCGATCTCCTGCCGCGCGCGCAGGCCGACGTCGATCGTCGGGTCCAGGAAGCCAAAACCTATAGCCAGACCACGGTCGCGCAGGCACAGGCCGAGGCCGAGCGCTTCAAGCAGATCTACGCCCAATACGCGCAGGCGCCGGCCGTCGTGCGCTTCCGCCTGTATATGGAAACCATGCAGCAGATTTACGCGAACGCGACCAAGGTGTTCGTCGACGCGAAGAACGGCAACAACGTTCTGTATCTGCCGCTCGACAGGCTCGTCGAGCAGAACCGCGAACGCCAGGCCGCGGCGGCGGGCGCCGCCGCTTCGGGTCCTGCTGTCGCGGGCGCGCCGCAAGCGGCGAGTGCGGCCGCACCGTCGGCCGCGTCAGCCGCCGAGACCGGTGCCGCGGCAGGCTCCGCCGCCGATGGCGCATCCGGACCCGCCGCTTCCGCGCCTGCGCCAGCGAGCCGGCCGAGCGCCGCGTCGCTGCGCTCGCGCGATGCGTTCCGCAATCGCATGCGCGAAGACGACGTTCAATAAGGAGCGCACAAGAATATGAACCGAATCATTGCGCTCGTCGTCGCCGTCGTTATCGTGCTGTTCGCGGCATCGTCGATGGTGTTCGTCGTCGATCAACGGCATATGGCCGTGCTGTCCGCGCGCGGCGACGCGACGCCCACGCTGCTCGGCCCAGGACTGCACGTGAAGCTGCCGCCGCCGCTGCAAACGGTCACGCTCGTCGACAATCGCATCCAGTCGCTCGACGCACCCGACGAAGATCATTACGTCACGTCCGACAAAACCGATCTGCTGGTCAACCCAGTCATCAAGTTCCGCGTGGCCGATCCGCTGAAGCTGATCGCCGAAACGAAGGGTGATCCGGAGAGTCTGCCCGACCGGCTCGCGCTGCTGTCGCGCGGCGCGCTCGGCGACGCGTTCGGCAAGTTCACGCTGTCCGACGCGCTCGCCAAACAACAGGCGGTCGCCGAGGAGGCCCGCGGTGCGATGGACAAGGGCGCGGCATCGCTCGGCGTATCGGTCGTGGATGTGCAACTCACCCGCGTCGATTTCCCGGCCGCGGTGGCCGACTCGGTATTCAAGCGCATGATCGCCGCGCGCCAGCAGGTCGCGGCGGACGAGCGAGCGAAGGGCGCCGCCGAAGCGAACCAGATCCGCGCGGACGCGCTCGCGAAGCAGCAGACGGTGCTCGCCGACGGCCTCGCGCAGGCGCAGGGCATTCGCGGCGAAGGCGATGCAAAGGCCGCGGAGATCGCTGCCGAAGCGTTCGGCAAGGATCCACAGTTCTACCAGTTTTATCAAAGCATGCAGGCGTACCGGAAGACCTTCAAGCCGGGCGACCTGATCGTGGTCGACTCCAGTAGCGAGTTCTTCCGCTTCATGCGTAGCCCGACCGGCGGCGTCGCCCCGGACGCTTCCGCGCCTGCTGCGCGCAAACGCTGATTACCGAAGGCCGCGGCATCCGTATCGCGGCCGCTTCACTCGCATGGACATAGCTGGTTCGTTATTGCTCGCGATTGCGCTGATGCTGATTATCGAGGGGATGTTTCCGTTCGTTTTTCCGAGCGCCTGGCGCGACACGTTCCGTAAAATTGCGGAACGACCGTCGCATCAGATTCGTGTCGGTGGGCTCATCGTGATGTTGCTCGGGCTGGTTCTACTGTTCATCGCGACCTGAAGCCGGCTTGCTTGTCTGATGAACGCCGCGTGTTGCGGCGTGTTATGCCGGCCCGAGCAAAACGCCTACTGACCGGTCAGGCCGCCGCGCGGCGCGCGCGTGCCGCGAAACGCCGCCCGAGCGTCTGTGTCAGCCGCCGGAGTCAAGCCGCTATACGCCATTCACACTCATCATCGGCGCTTCAAGACGCCGCTTTCAACGCCGTAGGACTGTATCGATGTCGACCTGGTTGCTTCCTGAGAATATCGCCGACGTGCTGCCGTCGGAGGCCCGCAAGATCGAAGAATTGCGGCGTCATTTGCTGGACCGTTTCCGCTCGTACGGCTACGAGATGGTGATGCCGCCGCTGCTCGAATACCTCGAGTCGCTGCTGACGGGCGGTGGGCACGATCTGAATCTGCGCACCTTCAAGCTCGTCGATCAGCTGTCGGGCCGCACGCTCGGTCTGCGCGCCGACATCACGCCGCAGGTCGCGCGCATCGATGCGCATCTGCTGAACCGCCAGGGCGTCACGCGTCTTTGCTATGCGGGCAACGTCGCGCATACGCGCCCGCGCGGCCTGCATGCGACGCGTGAGCAGATCCAGATCGGTGCGGAAATATACGGCCACGCGGGGCTCGAAGCGGACCTCGAAATTCAGCAGCTGATGCTCGACGCGCTGCGTCTCGCCGGCCTCGCGAAGGTGCGTCTGGACCTGTGTCACGCGGGCGTGCTGGCGGCGCTAATCGAAGCCGAGCCGGCCGCCGAGGAACTCGGCCAGGCGCTCTACGACGCGCTCGCCGGCAAGGACGTGCCGCGTCTCGTCGAGATGACCGCGCAATTCTCGCCGGTGATTCGCGACGCGCTGCGCGCGCTGCCGACGCTGTACGGTGACGCGTCGGTGCTCGAAGAGGCCCGCGCGCGTCTGCCGAATTCACCGGCGATCGCCCGCGCGCTCGACGACCTCGCGTTCCTCGCGAGCCAGGTCGACGGCGCCGAAGTGATGATCGACCTCGCCGATCTGCGCGGCTACGCGTACCACAGCGGCGTGATGTTCTCCGCTTACGTGGACGGCGTGCCGAACGCGGTCGCGCGCGGCGGCCGTTACGACCACGTCGGTCAGGCCTATGGCCGCGCTCGCGCGGCAACCGGCTTTTCGCTGGATCTGCGCGAAGTCGCGCGCATCTCGCCGGTCGAAGCGCGCAGCAGCGCGATCCTTGCGCCGTGGCGGCACGACGAAGGCTTGCGCGTCGCGGTCGCGGCATTGCGTGATGGCGGTGAAGTGGTGATCCAGGCGCTGCCTGGCCACAAGCACGATCTCGATGAATTCGCGTTCGACCGAGTGCTGGTCGAGCGCAATGGCGCATGGGTGGTCGAACCGCGCGCTTGAGCCGCGCATTCCGATCGACACTGCTGGGAAAGCGTCCCCGGTGTTCGCCACAGGGCGGCCACGCAGTCGCCCGAACCGGGCGCGGTAGAGGGCAGACACGCGGCCGCGCATCCCTCGCATACTCAACATAACGTGCATACCGTTGAGCGGAAACGGAAAAATTCCGGAAGCTTCCGTGAACCTAGGTAAAATACGTTTTTAACCAGCTTACGAAACAACATGTCTGCCAGCGCAGTGAATGTGAACCCCGGGCGCAACGTCGTCGTCGTGGGTACCCAATGGGGTGATGAAGGCAAGGGCAAGATCGTCGACTGGCTGACGGACCACGCTCAGGGCGTCGTTCGCTTCCAGGGCGGTCACAATGCCGGTCACACGCTTATCATTGGCGGCAAGAAAACCATCTTGCGTCTGATTCCGTCGGGCATCATGCATCCCGGCGTCGCGTGCTATATCGGCAATGGCGTCGTGTTGTCGCCGGAAGCGCTGTTCAAGGAAATCGGCGAACTCGAAGCCGCCGGCATCGACGTTCAGAAACGCCTGTTCATTTCCGAAGCCACCACACTGATCCTGCCGTATCACATCGCGATCGACCAGGGCCGCGAAGCGCGCCGTGGCGCGAGCAAGATCGGCACGACCGGCCGCGGCATCGGCCCGGCCTATGAGGACAAGGTAGCGCGCCGTGGCCTGCGCGTGCAGGACCTGTTCGACGCGCAAGCCTTCGCCGAGCGTCTGCGCGAAAACCTCGACTATCACAACTTCGTGCTCACGCAGTACCTTGGCGTCGCCGCGGTCGACTTCCAGCAAACGCTCGACACGATGCTGGGCTACGCCGACCGTCTGAAGCCGATGGTCACCGACGTGTCGCGCCGTCTGTACGACGTCAACGCGAACGGCGGCAATCTGCTGTTCGAAGGCGCGCAGGGCACGCTGCTCGACATCGACCACGGCACCTATCCGTTCGTCACGTCGAGCAACTGCGTCGCGGGTGCCGCCACGGCAGGCGCGGGCGTCGGTCCGCAAAAGCTCAACTACATCCTCGGCATCACGAAGGCGTATTGCACGCGCGTCGGTTCGGGCCCGTTCCCGAGCGAGCTCTACGATGCGGACAACGCGTCGCGCCAGGAGCCAATCGGCCTCGAACTCGCTACCGTCGGCAAGGAATTCGGCTCGGTCACCGGCCGTCCGCGCCGCACCGGCTGGCTCGACGTCGCGGCGCTGCGCCGCTCGATCCAGATCAACGGTGTGTCGGGTCTGTGCATGACCAAGCTCGACGTGCTCGACGGTCTCGACGAAGTGAAGCTGTGCATCGGCTATACGATCGACGGCCAGAACGTCGATCTGCTGCCGCGCGGCGCGACGGAAGTCGCGCGCTGCGAGCCGGTCTACGAAAGCTTCGCGGGCTGGAAAGAAAGCACGGTCGGCATCAAGGAGTGGGACAAGCTGCCCGCCAACGCGCGTGCGTATCTCACGCGCGTGCAGGAAGTCGCGGGTATTCCGATCGACATGGTCTCCACCGGTCCGGATCGCGACGAAACGATTCTGCGGCGTCATCCGTTCAAGGTCTAAGCGATGCAAGGTGTACCCATGATCGCGATGAAAGATCCGCGTAACGACGACAAGAACCTGTGGGTCGGCTGGGATGAATATCACCGGCTGATCGAGACGCTCGCACTTGCCGTGCACGAATCGGGCTGGAAATTCGACAAGATCCTGTGCCTCGCGCGCGGCGGTCTGCGCGTCGGTGACCAGCTGTCGCGCATCTATGATCTGCCTCTGGCGATTCTGGCAACGAGCTCGTATCGCGAGGCGGCAGGCACGGAACAGGGCGAACTCGACATCGCGCAATACATCACGATGACGCGCGGCGAACTGCACGGCAACGTGCTGCTCGTCGACGACCTCGTCGATTCGGGCGTCACGCTCGCGCGCGTGCAGCAGCATCTGAAGGAGCGCTATCCGGCCATCACCGCGGTGCGCTCGGCGGTGCTGTGGTACAAGGGCTGCTCGAAGGTGAAGCCCGATTACCACGTGCAGTATCTGCCGACCAACCCGTGGATTCATCAGCCGTTCGAGGAGTGGGACACGGTGCGTCCGCATAACCTCGGCGCGTGGATCAAGCGCGGCATCGCCCAGGCCGATGAGGCGTCGGGCAATTGACGCGAAGCCGCGCGCCTCATGCTTTGTCGCATCGGATCTCGCGCGTCATCGCAGTGTCACAAAACGGAGCCCAGCCGGGCTCCGTTTTTTTATGCGTCACGCGCGGCGCCAGGACGTCCGCACCGCGACAGGCGCGTCCATATCGCAGTGCTACACTGCGCGGACATCCACGTGGCGTATCCACAACAAGCCGGGCGGTACCGGATGGGCAGTTTAAAATAGCGGTCGTTTTTTCCGCCCGGGAACGGATTTCCTCGCGTCCATGACAGATAACAATCACGTACACAAACAGCCACTGCCTTCCCTTGCGATTGCCGCGATCGGAGTGGTGTTCGGCGACATCGGTACGAGCCCGTTGTACGCGCTGAAGGAAGCCTTCAGTCCGTCGCACGGCATCCCGTTGACCGATCAGTCGATCCTTGGCGTTATTTCGCTGCTGTTCTGGGCGATCGTGATCGTGGTCGGCGTCAAGTACGTGCTGTTCGTGATGCGCGCCGACAACAACGGCGAGGGCGGCGTCCTCGCGCTGATGGCGCTGGCGATACGCTCGGTCGATCAGAAATCGAAAATGGCCGGTCTTCTGATGATGCTCGGCATCTTCGGCGCCTGCATGTTTTACGGCGACGCGGTGATCACGCCGGCAATCTCGGTGATCTCGGCGGTCGAAGGTCTCGAAATCGCCGCGCCGCATCTGGCGCATCTGGTGATTCCGCTGACCGTCGTGATCCTGATCGTGCTGTTCTGGATCCAGCGGCACGGCACGGCCACGGTCGGCCGTCTGTTCGGGCCGATCATGACGCTTTGGTTCCTCGTGCTCGCCGTGCTCGGCCTGTGGCACATCATGCAGTCGCCGAATGTGATCCAGGCGCTCAATCCCTACTACGCGTACACGTTCATGGCCGCGCACGTGCTGCAGGCCTACGTGGTGCTCGGCTCGGTCGTGCTGGTGCTGACCGGCGCGGAGGCGCTGTACGCGGACATGGGCCACTTCGGCGCGCAGCCGATCCGCATGGCGTGGTACGTGCTCGTGATGCCTTCGCTCGTTCTGAACTACTTCGGCCAGGGCGCGCTGCTGATGCACGACCCAAAGGCGATCGAAAATCCGTTCTTCCTGCTGGCGCCGGACTGGGCGTTGTTGCCGCTCGTCGTGCTTTCGACGGTCGCGACGGTGATCGCGTCGCAGGCGGTGATTTCGGGCGCGTACTCGCTGACGAGCCAGGCGATCCAGCTCGGCTACGTGCCACGCATGAAGGTCCTGCACACGTCCGAACTCGCGATCGGGCAGATCTATGTGCCGGTCGTGAACTGGTTGCTGCTGTTCATCATCCTGTGCATCGTGATCGCGTTCAAGAGTTCCGACAATCTGGCGGCCGCGTACGGTATTGCGGTGACGGCAACGATGGTGATCACGACGATCCTTGCCTGCGTGGTGATGGTGAAGGTGTGGAACTGGAACAAACTGCTCGTTGGGCTCATCATCGGCGTGTTCATGGTGGTCGACCTGGGCTTTTTCGGCGCGAACCTGCTGAAGGTCGAAGAGGGCGGCTGGTTGCCGCTGTGCATCGGCGGCCTGCTGTTCTTCCTGCTGATGACGTGGTTCAAGGGCAGGATGATCGTGAAGGAACGCACGGCCGCCGACGGTATTCCGCTGATGCCGTTCCTGCAAGGCCTGCTCGCGCATCCGCCGCATCGCGTGTCGGGCACTGCGATCTATCTGACCGGCAGCGATTCGCTGGTGCCGGTGAGCCTGCTGCACAATCTGAAACACAACAAGGTGCTGCACGAGCGCACGATCTTTCTGACCTTCGTCACGCGCGACATTCCATACGTGAAGGACGCCGATCGCGTGACCGTGAAGGACATGAACGGTGGGCTGTGGCTGGTGAAGGCAGCCTATGGCTTTAACGAAACGCCCGACGTGAAGGCGGTGCTGCTCGACGTCGGCCGCACGCACGACATGACCTTCGAATTGATGGACACGTCATTCTTCCTCGCGCGCGAAACGGTGGTGCCGACGCAATTGCCGGGCATGTCGGTATGGCGCGAGCGTGTGTTCGCGTGGATGCATCAGAACGCCGCGAAGCCGACCGACTTCTTCAGCATCCCGGCTAACCGGGTCGTGGAACTGGGAACGAAGATCGAGATTTGACGGCCCGCGCGTGACGTGCGAGAGCGCAAACAAAAAGCCCACGCAATGCGTGGGCTTTTTGTTCATGCGTGCGTGCAAGCGGTTGAGCGCGCGACGCAGTCATGTCACGGACCGGAGCGCGTGCGACGACGTGCTCCGGTCCGTGACCCTTACTTCTGCTTGAGCTTCGCAAACGCAGCCGCCATCGCGCCGCCCGGCTCCGGTTCGCGCGAACGTTGCGGCGCGCCGCGTGCCGCTCCGCCGCGATTGAAGCTGCCGCCCGAGCCACCGCGATCCTGCTGCGCACCACCGCTGCTGCGCGCGGCCGCGGCGCCGGGTTCGTCGTCGAGACGCATCGTCAGCGCGATACGCTGACGCTTCACGTCGACTTCGAGCACCTTGACCTTGACGATCTGACCGGCTTTCACGACCTCGTGCGGGTCCTTCACGAATTTCGTCGACATCGCCGACACGTGCACGAGGCCATCCTGATGCACACCGACGTCGATGAACGCGCCGAACGCCGCGACGTTCGTCACGACGCCTTCGAGCACCATGCCCGGGATCAGATCGCTGACCTTCTCGACACCTTCGCGGAACGTCGCGGTCTTGAACTCGGGACGCGGATCGCGGCCCGGCTTCTCGAGTTCGACCAGGATGTCGCGCACGGTTGGAAGACCGAAACGCTCGTCGACGAATTCGGTGGGTGACAGTCCGCGCAACGCGTCGCGATTGCCGAGCACTTCGCCGACCTGCTTACTGATCTTCGCGAGGATGCGCTGGACAACCGGATACGCTTCCGGGTGCACCGACGAACGGTCGAGCGGATTCTCGCCGTTATTGATGCGCAGGAAGCCGGCAGCCTGCTCGAAGGTCTTGTCGCCGAGACGCGGCACCTTGCGTAGATGCTCGCGCGACGGGAACGGCCCGTTCGCATCGCGATAGTCGACGATGTTGCGCGCGAGCGTTGCGTTTAAACCCGACACCCGTGCGAGCAGCGCGACCGACGCGGTGTTCGCATCGACGCCGACCGCGTTCACGCAGTCTTCGACGACCGCGTCGAGCGAGCGCGCGAGTTCGCGCTGGTTCACGTCGTGCTGATACTGGCCGACGCCGATCGCCTTCGGCTCGATCTTCACGAGCTCGGCGAGCGGGTCCTGCAGACGTCGTGCAATCGACACCGCGCCGCGCAGCGACACGTCCATGTCGGGGAATTCCTTCGCGGCGAGTTCGGACGCCGAGTACACCGACGCGCCGGCTTCGGACACGACGATCTTCTGCAGCTTCAGCTCCGGATGACGCGCGATCAGCTCGCTCGCGAGCTTGTCCGTCTCACGCGACGCGGTGCCGTTGCCGATGCTGATCAGCTCGGCCTGCGTCTGCGCGGCGATTCGCGCGAGCTTCGCGAGCGAGCCGTCCCAGTCGCGGCGCGGCTCGTGCGGGTAGATCGTGTCGGTCGCGAGCACCTTGCCGGTGCGGTCGACCACCGCCACCTTCACGCCGGTGCGCAAGCCCGGATCGAGACCGATCACGGCCTTCGGACCAGCCGGCGCCGCGAGCAGCAGGTCTTTCAGATTGCGCGCGAACACGCGGATCGCTTCGTGTTCGGCTTCGTCGCGCAGATTGGTCAGCAGCTCGTTTTCGAGGTGCGGCTGCACCTTCACGCGCCAGCACCAGCGGCACACGTCGGAGAGCCACTTGTCGGCGGGGCGGTTCTGATTGGCGATGCCGAAGTGCCGCGCGATCAGCGCTTCGCCCGGATGCGGCACCTGCGCGTCGAGCTCTTCGCCGAGGCCGAGCTTGACGATCAGCACGCCGGCATTGCGGCCGCGGAATAGCGCGAGCGCGCGATGCGACGGCACCGTGCGGATCGTTTCGGCGTAGTCGTAGTAGTCGCGGAATTTCTCTTCTTCCGCCGTTTCCTTGCCTTCCACGACCTTCGACGACACCACGCCCTGGTTGAACAGATAGTCGCGCAGCTTGCCGAGCAGTTCGGCAGTCTCGCCGAATTGTTCGGAGAGGATGTCGCGCGCGCCGTCGAGCGCGGCCTTCACATCGGCGACGCCTTTGTCCGCGTCCACGTACGCCGCGGCTTCGGCTTGCGGATCGAGCAGCGGATTGCCGAGCAGCGCGTCGGCGAGCGGCTGCAAACCGGCTTCGCGCGCGATCTGCGCGCGCGTGCGGCGCTTCGGTTTGTATGGCAGATAGAGGTCTTCGAGCACCTGTTTGCTGTCGGCGCCTTCGATCGCGCCGCGCAGCTCGTCGGTGAGCTTGCCCTGTTCGTCGATGCTCGCGATGATCGCCGCGCGCCGGTCTTCCAGCTCGCGCAAATAGACCAGGCGTTCCTCGAGATTGCGCAGTTGCGTGTCGTCGAGATTGTCGGTCACTTCCTTGCGATAACGGGCGATGAACGGAACGGTCGCGCCTTCGTCGAGAAGTTCCACCGCGGCCGCGACCTGGCGCGGCTGGACGGACAGTTCGGTGGCGATGCGCTGGACGATCTTGAGTGCTACGGTTTCCGTCATAAGGTCTTGGTGTTCCTGCGGACTCAGTGATGGGCCGCGCGCGGGCGGCAAATCGGACAGGCCGGGCGTGCGCCGCGACCAGGTTGCTAGAGCGGGGCATTTTGCCATAAATGCCAAAGGGCTCAACCGCGGGGTGTTAGAATTTCGGGCATGTTCCGTTGACCCTCTACGACGTTGCCAATCTCCTTGTCCCTCAACCGCCTGGTCTCTTCGCTGGCGTCAGGTTCACTGCCGGGTTCACTGCCGGGTTCGTCTCAATTGCCGCTGGTTTCTTTGCGCTCGTTCGGTCGGTCGGCTTTAACGGCTGCCGCGTCGTGCGTGATCGCCGCAGCGCTCGTCGTGCCGGTGTCGGCCGTGGCGCAAAGCGCGACGCCGGCGCAAGGTACGGCGCCCGTCGCGGCCTCGGGCCCGCAAGCCGCCGCAACCGCCGACGGCCCTCAAAGCGCAAGTGACGTAGCCGTGCTGGACAAGTCGTTCGACGAGCGGCAACAGGTGCTCAATCAGCGCACCGACGACAACAACTATCAATTCGCTGTCGCGCAACACAACTGCTACAGCCGCTTCTTCGTCAATCACTGTCTGAACCGCGCGCGCGACGCGATGCGCAGCGTGCAGGCGGACATCCGCAAGGAACAGCTCGCGCTCGACGCCGAGCAGCGTGCGCAGCGCGCCCGTGAACGCGACGAACGCACCGCGTTGCGGCGCGCGCAAAACGAGGCGGAAGCGCCGCAACGTGCCGCCGAAGACGCGCGCAACGAGCAGGCGTATCAGGAAAAGCAGCGTCAACACGCGCTCGATCAGGCGCAGCACAACGCCGAGGCGCCGCAGCGCGAAGCCAATGCGCAGGCCTACGCGGAGAAGCAACGTCAGCACGCGCTCGATCAGGCGCAGCGCAACGCCGCGGCACCGCAGCACGAAGCCAACGCGCAGGCCTACGAGGAGAAGCAGCGCCAGCATGCGCTCGATCAGGCGCAGCGTGGTGTCACGCCTGCGCAGGCGGCGGCCAATCAGAAGGCCTACGACCAGAAGCAGAGCGACTACCAGCGCAAGCTCGAGGAAGCGCGTCGGCAGGGTGCGCAAAAGGCCGCGGAGCGCCAGCAGAAACAGGAGACTTTCGAGCGGAAGCAGGCCGAGGCCGCGCAGCACAAGCTCGATGTTGAAGCACGTCAAAAGCAGGCCGACGAGAAGGCCGAGCAGAAGCGTCAGGACGAGTTGAAGCAGCAACAGCTCGAAGACCAGCAAAAGCAGCAACAAGAGCAACAGTAAGCGTGCTGTAGTGGCTGTGCCGTAGAGTAAGCCGTGGCGGTCGTGGCCAGGCCGCCGTAGTCGCCGTAATGCGTTTTGAGGCGGACAGCAACCTCAGGCATCGGACCGCGCGCACGCGGTTCGTGCCGCCGACCAGAGGAGGCGAGCATGCGTGATCGTCATCACGTCATCGACGCAAACACACTTCGCGATCGCATTCTGCAACTGGAATCGGAGCATAGTGGACTCGACCGGTTGATCGACCGGATGTCGGATGAACCCGGCATCGACGACTTCGAGTTGCAGCGCCTGAAAAAGCGCAAACTTAAAGTGAAGGACACCATCATCTTGCTGCAATTGCAGCTCGAACCGGACGCGCGCGCCTGAGTTCGCGGCCTGGCAGGCGCCGGGCGCGCAGCGCGCGAGCCGGACTTAGCAGGAACGCTTGCCTTGAATTCATCGCATGACACTTCATCCCGGGCCGCGCCGGACAACGCATCTGCTTCGGGCACGCCCGCGCCGCGCGCGGCAGCACCGGTGCCAGGTGTGTCGCTGAATCGGCGCCGCGCGAGCGAGCTCGACGACATCTTCGCCGACAATGGTCTGCTCGCACGGCAGATCGACGGTTATCGGCCGCGTGCGTCGCAGATCGAGATGGCGCGCGCGGTTGCCGCGGCGATGGAGGCGTCGGGCCGCGCGATGCCCGAGCCCGTGATGTTCGAGACGCAGAAACGCCCGGCGCGGCGCCTGCAGCAGACCGGCGCTGAAGCCGTCTCTGAGTCGACCGCGAGCAACGCACAAGCCGATGGCGTCGACGGTGGTGAGAATACGCTGATCGTAGAGGCGGGTACCGGCACCGGCAAGACCTATGCGTACCTCGTGCCGGCCATGCTGTGGGGCGGCAAGGTGATCGTCTCGACCGGCACCAAGCATCTGCAGGATCAGCTGTTCCAGCGCGACATTCCGACCGTACGCGACGCGCTCGCGGTGCCGGTGTCGGTCGCGATGCTGAAAGGCCGCGCGAACTACCTGTGCCATTACTACCTGCAACGCACCGCGGACAACGGCCGTCTGCCGTCGCGCCAGGAGACCTCGTATCTGCAGGACATCGTGCGCTTCGCGAAGATCACGCGCACGGGCGACAAGGCCGAACTCGCGAGCGTGCCGGAAACGGCGCAGGTGTGGTCGATGGTCACGTCGACGCGCGACAACTGTCTCGGCCAGGAGTGTCCCCACTACAAGGACTGCTTCGTGATGCAGGCGCGCCGCGAAGCGCAGCAGGCCGATATCGTGGTGGTCAACCACCATCTGTTTTTCGCCGACATCATGCTGCGCGATACCGGCATGGCGGAGCTGCTGCCGACTGCGAATACGGTCATCTTCGACGAAGCGCACCAGCTGCCCGAAACCGCGACGCTGTTTTTCGGCGAGACGCTATCGACCGCGCAGTTTCTCGAACTCGCTCGCGATTCGGTGGCCGAGGGCCTCGGTCACGCACGCGATGCGGTCGATTGGGTCAAGCTCGGCGCGACGCTCGAGCGCGCCGCGCGCGACGTGCGGCTCGCGTTCAAGGAAGACTCGGTGCGTCTGTCGATCGGCCAGCTGCCCGACGATCACCCGCTGTTCGCCGCGCTCGAGACGCTCGAGGCCGAACTCGACGCGTTGGCCTCGGCGTTGGCGGGGCAGGCCGAGCGAGCCGAATCGCTCGGCGCGTGTTTGCGTCGCGCGCGCGAGTTGCAGGACGTGCTGAGCGGCTGGACCACGCCACCCACGAGTGCAGAACGCGACGCGGTTGCGACCCGCGAGGGTGACGCCAGCGCAGAGCGCGCCGATCCGAACGAAATGGTGCGCTGGATCGAGGTGTTCTCGCACACGGTGCAGCTGCACGAAACGCCGTTGTCGGTCGCGCCGATTTTCGCGAAGCAGCGCGCCGGCGTACCGCGCGCGTGGATCTTCACATCGGCGACGCTGTCGGTGCGCGGCGACTTCACGCACTATGCGGCGCAGATGGGCTTGAACTCGAAGCGCTCGATGACATTGCCGAGCCCATTCGACTATCCATCGCAAGGGCTTCTGTACGTACCGCGCAATCTGCCACAGCCGTCATCGCCGATGTTCACGGACGCCGTGTTCGATGCCGCATTGCCCGCGATCGAAGCCTCGGGCGGCGGCGTCTTCATGCTGTGCACGACGCTGCGCGCGGTGGATCGTATCTCGGCGAAGCTGCGCGACGCGATCGAGTCGCGCGGCTGGGACTATCCGCTACTCGTGCAGGGCGATGCGAGCCGCACCGAACTGCTCGACCGCTTTCGCGCCTACGGCAATGCGATCCTGGTCGGCAGTCAGAGCTTCTGGGAAGGGGTGGACGTGCGCGGCGACGCGCTGTCGCTGGTAGTGATCGACAAGCTGCCGTTTGCGCCGCCGGACGATCCCGTGCTGGCCGCGCGGCTCGACGCACTGACGAAGAAGGGCTTGAGCCCGTTCGCCGTGCATCAGCTGCCGCAGGCCGTCATCACGCTGAAGCAGGGCGCCGGCCGGCTGATTCGCGCGGAGACCGATCGTGGCGTGCTGATGATCTGCGATACACGTCTCGTCGATAAACCTTATGGCCGCCGCATCTGGCAGAGTCTGCCGCCGTTCAAGCGCACCCGCGAGATCGACGTGGTGCGTGAGTTCTTTGAGGAGAGCGCTGGGCCAGCGGCGCCGGTTCGATAGGGGATGTGTTCCACACATGCGATAAGCTCCGCAGCGGAAAGCGGCCCTGAATGACAAAACGCCACGGATGTGAATTCGTGGCGTTTTTCTTTTCCCGTTTGCGGCTCGCGCCGTTTCCGGCCAGCCTCCAAACGTTTCATGCGCAGGCGCTGTAGCGGGAGCGCCGCTACAGCGCCGAACCGTTGCGGCTTACTGGCTTGCGCCTGCTGCCGGCGATGCTGCTTCAGCCGGCGATGCTGCCATTGCCGGCGATGCTGCTTCGGCCGGCGATGCTGCTTCGGCCGGCGATGCCGCAACTGCCGGCGATGCTGCTTCAGCAGGCGACGCTGCCGCCGGTGCGGACGCAGCTTCCGACGGTGCAGCAGCCTGATCGTTGCTCTTGTTGCATGCAGCGAGTGCCACAACTGCCAACAGGGATGCTACGAGGAGGGATTTCTTCATGATCACGTCCTTTTATGGTTTAAAGGTAAGCAACAGCGCAAAATAAAACCGGTAATGTGCTCCAACACCGACCTGGGCCGCTGGTGGAGATGCTCTTTTGACGAGCTGGAATCTTCCCTACGGCTTGGGCGGAAATTATATGCACTTTCGTACTGACAGTCGATAAATGCGGGTCAATACGTTGTCTTTCTCATACAAAATTTCACTGTACGGTATAACAGGCGGGCAGAGTTACGCAATCTCGCCTACCTGTATCCAGCCCGCACAATACCACTCGTGTAGCAGTGCTGTCACCGATGAATCGTGCGATAGTGTTACAAAGCGTTTCGCACTCATGCACCGTAGATTTGCGAGTTCAAACAGCCATTTTTTCGCGCCGGTCCACGATATTTCTTCTCCATTTACGAAGAAAAAACGTCGTTCATACAACAGGTTACTCTTGCGATCGAGCCGTAGACCGGATCGGGACGCTGCGCCAATGAAACGGGCTTCGTTGAGCGGCCGTTGCGGCGGATCGAAGACCACACTCGGCTTGGGTTCGCTGAGGTACGTGCCAAGGAACGACGCAATGTCCTGCTCATTCCATCGCACATTAGCAAGCATCGCGCCCACCCGTTCGACGAGCGCCGCGGGCAACTCGGCCGGCTGTTCGACGGCGGCCTGCCGTGGGTCGCGATAAAGGGCGCCCGCCTTGCCGGTGGCCTCTCCGCGCTCGGCCAGGTGGTACAGGAACTGCGCGGTCAGCTCGCTTTCGGAGGGCGCGCGAAAACCGATCGAGCAGGTCATGCATTCGCCCTCGGCGATGCCGTCGTGCGCGATGTGCGGCGGCAGGTACAGCATGTCGCCAGGCTCGAGTACCCATTCACGTTCGTGCTCGAAGTGCTGTAAAACTTTCAATGGCAAGCCCGGCTGCAGAGTCAGATCTTTCTGCGCGCTAATGCGCCAGCGGCGCTTGCCTTTTACTTGCAAAAGAAACACATCGTAGGAATCGAAGTGCGGGCCGACGCCGCCGCCATCGGTCGCATACGAAATCATCAGGTCGTCGAGACGCGCGTCCGGCACGAAAACGGAAACGGTCGAGCAACGCGCGCGCGCGGTCGTCGTGCAGGTCCACGCCCTGCACGAGCAGTGTCCATGCGCGCTGTTTTACGGACGGCAGTTCGTCGGGCGCGAACGGGCCGTGCTCCAGCTGCCATTTGTTGCGAAAGTGCGTGATCAGGCGCGCTTCGACGTCGTCCCGATCGGCCAGCTCGAACAACTCGTCGCGCGATAGCGGCGCTTCGATGTCCGGAATCGCTTGACGGATCAGCAGCGCCTTCTTCTGCCAGTAGCGGCGCATGAATTGCGACGGGCTCAGATTGCCGAGAAGTGCGGTCGGAACGTGGGGCGAGGGCGGAAGAATGGGCCGCGTGGCCGGCTTTGCGGCAGACGGCGAATTGCTTGCCGAACCTGCATCGGCCGGGAGGTGAGTGGGCCGCCTGGGCATCGTATAATGTGAGTTGTATTCTGGAGAATCGAATGAAAATCGCAAAGAACACCGTCGTGTCGGTCGCCTACAAACTGTCGGATGCGCAGGGCAATCTGATCGAGGAAAGCGAAGAGCCGATGGTCTATCTTCACGGCGGCTATGATGGCACGTTCCCCAAGATCGAGGAAGAGCTCGACGGCCGCGAGGCTGGCTTCGAGACCCAGATCCAGCTCGAGCCGCAAGACGCGTTCGGCGAATACGATCCTGAGCTTGTGAAGATCGAGCCGCGCGATCGCTTCCCGGAACCGCTCGAAGTCGGCATGCAGTTCGAAGGCACCCCGGAAGATGGCGACGAGGAAATCGATGCGCTGGTGTACGTGGTGACCGACGTCGCGGAAGACAAGGTCGTGCTCGATGGCAATCATCCGCTCGCCGGCATGGCGCTGCGTTTCGCGTTGACCGTCAAAGACGTGCGTCCGGCTACTGAAGACGAAATCCAGCACGAGCACGCGCATGGCGCGGACGGCCTCGAAGTTCTCGACGACGATGAAGACGAGGACGAACAAGACGACTCAAAACCGACCCTGCACTGAGTTTGCGGGCATGCGCGGTGTTGTCGCGGGGGCAGGCGGCACCGATGCGGGCAACGCAGGCGAGGCTGGCAGTATCGACCCCGGCGGCATCGAGATAGCGGGCCCATAGTCGCCGCCGCCCTGGTCGGACGGGATGCGCGGCTGCTGGTCCTGCGACTCTCCAGGCGTCCCCAATACGGGCGGCAATTCCGACGCCGGCCTGAAACCTTCCACATTCGGCATCTCTGGCGCAACCGGCATCGACGCGCCGGATCCGTCGCGCGGCGATGCGGGCGGCAAGACCGGCGGCGTGGTGGGCAGCGGCATCTGCTTCGGCACATCGCGTACGCTGACTCTGAACGGCGGCTTCCTGCCGAAATCCGCTTCTATCTGAATCCATTGGTTGAGACGATCATGCGGCGCGAGCGCAATCCGCGTGAGGTTCGTCACGACCGTCCCCTTGTCGTTGCGTAGCGGCTGATCGATGACGAAACCGCCGGCCGGCCGGTCGTCGTCTGCATGAATGACGACCACGGGTCCGGGGAAAATCTGCGCGAGCTTGACCAGACTGCGCTTGAATTCTAGAAAGCCGTCGCGGCGCGAGCTATGTGCGAAGTGCAGCCAGGCGAACCGTTCGGGTCGTTCGTAGCGCTCTGGGTCGAAGTCGCCCTGAATGAACACGACGATCGCGCGCGCGTCGCGGCGCTTCGCGTATTCGGCCGCGTGCTCGAGCCAGAATGCGTTGGCGATCACGCGATCTTCGAACTCGCCGTTGCGGCCGCCCGCGCTCAGGTAGTGATTGTTCGGACCCGGCGCGTTCAGGCCGATGAAGACGATGTCGCCGGCTTTGGTGTTCGCTTTGTCGTTCGTTTTTTCGTTGACCACCCAGCGCACGTTTTCACGGAACGTGCGGAAGCGCGACACCTCGCTCTCGCGTGTCAACGCGATCGGGTTCTGCCCCATCGACGTTGGATCGGCGAACAGCGTTTGCCGCAACTGGTCGAGCCGCTCGACCGGATCGAAGCCGCCGGCTTCCGCCGTGCCGCAATCGACCCAGTCATGCTGGCCGGGGATAAAGAAGAGGGCAGTGCGCGAGCTGTCGAGCAGCGCTTGGCGGCGCTCGAACAGCGCGTCGCGGCAAACTTCCTTCGGCCCCTTCAGATTGCCGTCGTAGACGATGAAGCGCACGTCGCGCTCGCGGCCCATCGCCTCGAGCAGCCGTTGCGTGGCGGCTTCGTCGGCGGGGCTGTGCATCGTGCCGGAAATCACCGCGAACGCGAAGCGCGAGGCCTCGGCGTGCGCCGGCGCGGTCCATGCGCACACTGCCGCGAGCACGACGATGCCGCCTGCCGGTGCGAGCACGTGGCGCAGCGCCGCGCGAAGCCCGCACGGGCGCGGCTGGTGTCTCGGCGTGTCAGTGGTCCGCATCCGGCGCGACGGCCAGTTCATGCAGTTCGTACAGCAGATCGAGCGCTTCGCGCGGCCGCAGATCGTTCGGATCGATGCCGCGCAGACGCTCGACGAGTGTCTGCATCGCAGGCGACGCAGGCGTTGCGTCGCTCGCCGCCTCGTGGTCGTCGTCGGCGTCTTCGGCGAGCATGGCAGGCTGCGTCGCGAACAAATCGAGTTGCGGCGCGGGCTGCGCGGCCGATTGCTGCTCCAGATGCGCGAGATGCTTGCGTGCCGCGCGGATCACCGCGTTCGGCACGCCGGCGAGTTGCGCGACCTGCAGACCGTAGCTCTGATTGGCGGGCCCTTCGTTGACCGCGTGCAGGAACACGATGCCGTGCCCATGCTCGACCGCCGACAGATGCACGTTGGCCGCGTGCGGAAACTCTGCGGGTAGTTGCGTCAGCTCGAAATAGTGCGTCGCGAACAGCGTGTAGCAGCCGTTGTGGGCGAGCAGGTGGCGCGCGATCGCCCACGCGAGCGCGAGGCCGTCGAACGTCGACGTGCCGCGGCCGATCTCGTCCATCAGCACGAGGCTTTGCGGTGTCGCGTCGTTGAGGATCGCGGCGGCTTCGGTCATCTCCACCATGAAGGTCGAGCGGCCGCCGGCGAGGTCGTCGGCCGCGCCGATGCGCGTGAAGATGCGGTCGATCGGTCCGAAGGCTGCGCGCCGCGCTGGTACATAGCTGCCTACGTAAGCGAGCAGCGCGATCAGCGCGGTCTGGCGCATGAAAGTCGACTTACCGCCCATGTTCGGACCGGTGATCAACAGCAGCTTGCGCTCGGTCGCGAGTGAGCAATCGTTGGCGATGAACTGCTCGACCTGCGCCTCGACCACCGGATGACGACCCTGCTCGATGTCGATACCCGCGTTCGCCGAGAACGTCGGCGCAACCCAGTCGAGCGCGCGAGCGCGTTCGCCGAGCGCGGCCAGCAGATCGAGTTCGGCGAGCGCGAGCGCAACGCGCTGACAGTCGGGAATGAACGGCAGCAACGATTGCAACAACGCGTCGTACAGTGCGCGTTCGCGCGCGAGCGCGCGTTCCTGCGCGGACAGCGCTTTGTCCTCGAAGGTCTTCAGCTCGGGCGTGATGTAGCGCTCGGCATTCTTCAGCGTTTGCCGACGGCGATAGTCGTCCGGCACCTTGTCGGTCTGGCCGCGCGTGACTTCGATATAGAAGCCGTGCACCTTGTTGTACTCGACGCGCAGATTGCCGATGCCGGTGCGCGCGCGTTCGCGTGTTTCGAGATCGATCAGGAACTGTCCGCAGTTCTCCGAAATATCGCGCAGTTCGTCGAGCTCGGCGTCATAACCACGCGCGATGATGCCGCCGTCGCGCACCATCGCGGCCGGCTCTTGCGCGACCGCGAGCTTCAGCAAATCGACGCACGCGTGCGGCGGTTCGAGCGCCGCGTCGATGCGCGCGAGCGAATCCGCGTCCGATGCCACCGCCGCGAGCTGCGCGCGCAATGCAGGTAGCGCGATGAAGGTATCGCGCAGGCTCGACAGATCGCGCGGCCGCGCCGACAGCAGCGCGAGACGTCCGGTGATCCGTTCGATGTCCGAAATCTGCCGCAATGCGCCGCGCAATGTATCGAGATCGGCGCCCGGCGGCGCGTCGAGCAACGCGCCGATCGCCTGCTGACGCGCCTGAGCCACCGCCGATTCGCGCGGCGGATGATGGAGCCAGTGCCGCAGCAGGCGGCTGCCCATCGTCGTGCAGCAGGTGTCGAGCAGCGAGCACAGCGTCGGCGATTCGGTGCCGCGCAGCGTCTCCGTGAGTTCGAGGTTGCGGCGCGTGGCCGGATCGAGGCCGATGTATTCGGATTCGTATTCGACCTTCAGGCTGCGCACATGACGCAGTTGCTGGCCTTGCGTGGACGCCGCATACAGCAGCAACGCGCCGGCCGCGCCGCACGCGCAGCCGAGCGAATGCGCGCCGAAGCCGTCGAGGCTAGCGACTTCGAGCTGGTCGCACAGGCGCTTCGTGCCCGAGGTGATATCGAAGTGCCAGGCCGGTACACGCTTGAGCGCGCTGGCGTTGACAGGCGGTGTCCAACTGGTCGAATCGGCGGTGGCGTCGGCGACCAGAATTTCCGCGGGACGGATACGCTCCAGAGCGGCGGCGACCTGATCGGGCGCGACTTCGGCGAGGCGCAGCGCGCCGCTCGCGAGATTGAGCCACGCGAGACCGACACTCGTGGCGACACCGCGGCGATTGTGCGCGACGCCCAGCGCGAGCAGATAGACGTCGCTCTTGTCGGACAGCAGCGCGGCGTCGGTCAGCGTGCCGGGCGTAACCACGCGCATGACCTTGCGCTCGACCGGGCCTTTCGAGGTCGCCGGGTCGCCGACCTGTTCGCAGATCGCGACCGATTCGCCGAGCTTCACGAGCCTGGCCAGATACTGTTCGACAGCGTGATGCGGCACGCCGGCCATCTTGATCGGATTGCCCGCCGACGCGCCGCGCTGCGTGAGCGTCAGGTCGAGCAGGCGCGCGGCTTTTTCCGCATCGTCGAAAAAGAGTTCGTAGAAGTCGCCCATCCGGTAGAACACCAGCGTGCCCGGATGCTCCGCCTTGATGCGCAGGTACTGCTGCATCATCGGCGTGTGTTGTGCGACGTCGTTGGCCGCTGCGGTTTGAATACCCATCCTTCGTGTCTTCTTGCGGTAGATGCTCAGGGCGTGAGTTTAACCCGCCGGCGCGGCGAGCGGACCCTGGCCGAACGGACGATGCCAAACCCGAGAGCCGAATGGCAGCATGACTGCTTCGATCGAAGCGTGCGTTTCACGCGGTCGCGGCGCGTTGCGCACGTCGAGCCGCGCCTCGTGCTGTCATTATTGGAGCTCTGTGATGCATTCATTCCTCGATCATCGCCCGCATGTCCACGCTGCGTTCGTTCGCGGCGCTGCGGCGCTTCGCGAGCCACATCATCAGCGTGACGAAGCTGCCGAACACGACGATGATCCACTGCGCGGGCATCTTCGCCGTGAGCAGCAGCGCGTATGCCCCGAGCATCAGCAGCACCGCGAGGTTCTGGTTGAAATTTTGCACGGCGATCGAGTGACCGGCCGACAGCAGCGTCGCGCCGCGATGCTGCAGGATCGCGTTCATCGGCACGATGAAAAAGCCCGACAGCGCGCCGAGCACGATCATCAGCGGATAGGCCAGCAGAATGTAGTAGGGCGCGACGTGCGTGCCGAAGCGCAGGCCCGCGCCCGCCGGGAACAAGTCCTTGTTGTAGAAGGCCATCGCGATCGCCACCGCGCCCGTCAGCACGCCGACCGGCAAAACCTTCAGCGAGCGGCGCAGCGGAATCAGCGCGGCCGCGCCCGCCGCGCCGATTGCGATGCCGAAGCCTGTCACGCCTTGCATCACCGCCGCCTTTGACAACGACAGCCCGAGGTTCACGTTCGCCCATTTGAGCACCAGCAGCTGCATCGTCACGGCGGCGCCCCACATCAGCGTGGTCACCCACAGCGCGATCTGCGCGAGCTTGTCGGCCCACAGCACCCGGAAGCAGTGATGGAAGTCGCCGACCAGCTTATTCGGCTCGGTTAGCCGGTTCGGATAGCGCGCGCCAGTGTCTGGAATGAAGATGTTGATCGCGGCGGCGATCGCGTAGGTGAGCATGACCGCGCCCATCGCGAGATCGGCGGCCGAGCGGATCAGCGGCATATGCGCACGCGTGACGAAATGCTCGACGACGGTGCTGATCAGCGCACCGCCGAGCATCGTGCCGGCGATCGTCGACAGCACCGTCGCCGATTCGAGCCACGCATTCGCCTGCACGAGCTTTTCGGCGGGCAGCAGCTCGGTGAGGATGCCGTACTTGGCGGGCGAATACGCGGCTGCGCCGAAGCCGACCACGCCGTAGGCGATCATCGGATGAACGCCGAGGATCATCATCAGGCAGCCGCTCGCTTTCAGCGCGTTGGAGATGAACATCACGTGGCGCTTCTGCATCGAATCGGCGAACGCGCCGACGAACGGCGCGAGCAGCACGTACGAGATCGTGAAAAAAATCTGCAGCAGCGGCGTAACCCACGCGGCCGAGCGCATCACGGAAAGCAGGGCGATGGCGGCGATCAACAGCGCATTGTCGGCCAGCGACGAAATGAACTGTGCCGCGATGATCGTATGGAAGCCTTTTTTCATGGGGCAGATTGGAGGCTGCGCCCGGGGCGAAAGTCGGGCAGGGTCAAAGCGGCATGGAGCAGGGAACGGTCCCGGCGGAGTACCGCCCCGAATTACTTTCCGCTTTTTAGCACGACGCCCCACACACTGGAGCGCCGCCAACAGAAAAGCGGCCGAAGCCGCTTTTCTCAGCAATCGTTATGCGTTGCCGCGGACCGGCCGCGGCGGCGCACCTTACGCCGACTGCTGACGCGTGCGGCTGTAGCGCGACAGGATCGGAATCATCTGCGCGTAGACCTTCGGGTTGCCCGCGACGACTTCGCCGACGTGCAGGAACTCCGAATCACCGGTGTAGTTGCCGACCAGGCCGCCGGCTTCGGTGATCAGCAGGCTGCCCGCCGCGACGTCCCATGCGTTCAGGCCCTGCTCGAAGAAGCCGTCCATGTGGCCGGCCGCGACGTTGGCCAGATCGAGCGCGGCGGCGCCCGGACGGCGCAGGCCGGCGCAGGCTTCGGTCATCTCGGCGAACTGATGTCCGTACGATTCGAGGCTGTCCTGCGCGCGGAACGGAAAGCCGGTGCCGATCAGGCAGTCGGCCAGGCGGTCGCGCTTGGCGACGCGGATGCGGCGATCGTTGAGAAACGCGCCACGGCCGCGCGATGCGGTGAACAGATCGTTGCGGGTCGGATCGTAGACGACGGCCTGCGTGACGACACCCTTGTGCGCGAGCGCGATCGACACGCAGTAGTAAGGGAAGCCGTGGATGAAGTTGGTGGTGCCGTCGAGTGGATCGATGATCCACTGGTATTCGGAATCGTGGTCCGACTTGCCCGACTCTTCGGCAAGGATGGCGTGATCGGGATAGGCGGTCTTCAGCGTTTCGATGATTGCCGCTTCAGACGCTTTGTCGACCTCCGTGACGAAATCGTTATGCTGCTTTTTGCTGACCTGAATCAGGTCGAGATCGAGCGATGCGCGGTTGATGATCTGAGCTGCGCGGCGCGCGGCTTTCACAGCGATATTGAGCATGGGATGCATAAACTGATCCTTGTGCCGGGGCAGCACGGCTGCCGGCCGGTAAATAAGCGCGAAACTGCGCTGACGGGCGCCGCAACGACGCAAAAACAGCACGGAACGGCAGACCGGCTATCAAACCGGAGAGCATTCCGTCGACGGAGACGAATTGAATAAGAACGGTGCGACCGGTTCGACGGAAGCTTCAGCAAACGTCGGCGCCGG
Source organism: Paraburkholderia lebeckiae (assembly GCF_050436225.1). Classification (NCBI taxonomy): domain Bacteria; kingdom Pseudomonadati; phylum Pseudomonadota; class Betaproteobacteria; order Burkholderiales; family Burkholderiaceae; genus Paraburkholderia; species Paraburkholderia lebeckiae. The sequence goes on from NZ_JBNDLU010000002.1 coordinate 1,141,299, forward strand.
ACGCGAGAAGCGGTATTTTACCTGAGTCCGGGCGCCCTCGCGCCGGTGCTCGCTCACGTGCGGCTGATGTACCGCGTAGGCGGCCGCCGGTGCCGGTCAGATGCTGCGCCCTCGTCCGCGCGCGTGAGTCGCGCGCGCGCCTGATTCGGCATAGGTGCCCGTTGGCGCTACCATACGCGTCTTGAGTCCTAGCCAGTCGAGTTTCATCGTGGATCACACCCACCATTCCTCCGACCCCGCCGTGGCCGATTTGCGCGGCGGCTTCACGTCGACGCGTTTCGTGCTGGTCGAGCCCAGCCATCCGGGCAATGTCGGCGCCGCGGCGCGCGCGCTGAAAACCATGGGCTTTTCGCGGCTAGTGCTCGTGTCGCCACGCGTGCCGAACGTGCAGAACGACCCCGAGGCGATTGCGATGGCGAGCGGCGCCGATGACGTACTCGCCTCCGTGCACGTGGTGCCGTCGCTCGCCGATGCACTGACTGGCGTGCACTGGTCGATTGCGCTGACCGCGCGGCTGCGCGAATACGGTCCGCCGCAATGGACGCCGCGTGCGGCTGCCGCCGCCGCGCACGCAGAGGCGATGCACGGCGAGATCGCGCTGGTGTTCGGCAACGAGCGCACGGGCTTGTCGAACGAGGACGTCGAGCGATGCAGCGCGATCGCGCATATTCCGGCCAATCCGGCCTATAGCTCGCTCAATCTCGCGCAGGCGGTGCAGGTGCTCGCCTACGAGCTACGCACCGCGTACCTCGGCGCCGACGAAGCGAGCGACGGCGCACCCACCGCGGGAGCACACGCGGCGCTGGCCGAACCCGCCGCTCCACGCGCGCAGATGGCGGCCAGCGACGAGATCGAGAGCATGTTCGCGCATCTGGAAAGCGCACTGGTCGCGCTCGAGTTTCTCGATCCGGCCAATCCGAAGAAGCTGATGTCACGGCTGCGGCGGCTCTTCGCGCGCTCGGGCCTCGAGCGCGAGGAGGTCAACATCATGCGCGGCATCGCCAAGCACATCCTGCTCAAGACCAGGCGGACCGACTGACGGTCCGTCGACCAGCCCGTGACGGCGCACCTGATGCGCCGCCTTCGTCTGACGACAACCTTGCAGGTGACGGGGACTTCCGGCAGGTTTCGCGCAATCGCCCTACAATCCACGAAACGTTAGAAGCAAAGCTGCCGCCGTGCTAAGCGGCAGCGATGCCGCTACCTATGGCGTGAAATGCAGAGTCCCGCGCACGCGCAAACCGCGCGGATCCGCTCACGCAGACGGATTTTTCCCCCAACAATACAGTCCCTGCCATGTTCACGAGACTTCGCGAAGATATCGCCACCATCCGCGAGCGCGATCCCGCCGCCCGCAGCGCATGGGAAGTGCTCACGTGTTATCCGGGGCTGCACGCGCTCGTGCTGCATCGGATCGCTCACGCGTGCTGGCGCGCGAAGCGCCGCTGGCTCGCGCGTTTCGTGTCCCAGATGGCGCGCTTCATGACCGGCATCGAGATTCATCCGGGCGCGACCGTCGGGCGGCGCGTGTTTATCGATCACGGCATGGGCGTCGTGATCGGCGAGACCGCGCAGATCGGCGACGACTGCACGATCTACCAGGGTGTGACGCTCGGTGGCACGTCGCTCACGCGCGGCGCGAAGCGGCATCCGACGCTCGAGCGCGGTGTGATCGTCGGTGCGGGCGCGAAGGTGCTCGGCGGCTTCACCGTCGGCGCGGACGCGAAGATCGGATCGAACGCGGTCGTGACGAAGCCGGTGCCCGCGCGTGGCACGGCGGTCGGCAATCCGGCGCGGATCATCGTGCCGGCCGCGGCGGCTGCGAACGGTGCGAACCCGAATGCGAACAATGCCGCGCGTGACGCGAAGCGCGGCAGCGAAATCAGCGCGTTTTGCGCATACGGCATCACGCCCAACGCGGACGATCCGGTTTCGCTCGCGATTCACGGTCTGATCGACCATGCGGCGACTCAGGCGCGACGTATAGATGAAATCGTCGATGCGCTCGAGCGGCTCGGCACGAGCCTCGAAGGGCTGCAAGGCGCGGATGCGGCGTTGCTCGATTTGCGGCGGCTATCGGCGGCGATCGCGGGGAAGGTGGAGGGGCTGGCGGCGGAGCGCTAGATATCGGCGCCTCGGCGTCTCCGCAGCGCGAAGCGCACGCCGTACCCACGAAGTCAATCCAGCGGCAACGCTCGAATCCCGTCGGCATCGATCTTCAGATAGCCGCCCCGGCGCTCGCCGTGATCGAGATCCCAGTCGGGCAGAACCCAGCGCGTGCCGCCCGGCTCGCGATGCCGCGCGGGCAGATGGGTATGCCCATGAATGATCGTCGCGGTCTTCGATTTCCTGAACAGCGCGGCGACACCTTGCGGGGTCACGTCATACTTGATCGGCATCGGCCGCGTGCGGCCATGCTCGCTCTTCGAGCGCATGTTCTCGGCGAGCTTGCGACGCCAACGAAATGGCCACGCGAGAAACAGAATCTGCGCGAGTCGATTGCGCGCGAAACGCCTGAACAACTGATAGCCGCGATCCGCGGTGCACAGACCATCGCCATGGGCGAGTGCAATGCGCGTGCCGAACGCGGTAATCACGAACGGATCGGGCAGCCAGATCGCGCCGGCCGCTTTCATGAAGCGCTTGCCCAGCAGAAAGTCGCGATTGCCGTGCATGATGTAGAGCGCGATGCCGCGCTCGGATAGCGTGTGCAGCAGCGCCGCAATATGGGCGAAGAACGGCTCGCTCAGCATGTCGTCGCCGACCCAGTACTCGAACAGGTCGCCGAGGATGAACACCGAGTCGGCCGCTTCCGCGCTCACGCGGATGAAATGCTCGAACGCGGCCACCGTGCGCGGAATTGCCCCGCTCAGATGCAGATCGGAGAGGAAGAAAAAAGGGCGCGCGGCGTGCGGGCGTTGGCCTTCGCCTGGGACGCCCGCGGCGACGCTTCGCAGCGGCGTCTCTTGCAGCATTGAAGGTGCCTGATTTCAGTTCAAACGAGTCGACGCCCGGATGAGGCGCGACTCACTCACGGCTTAGCCGACGACGACAGCTTTTTCGATCACGACGTCATCGACCGGCACGTCCTGATGGAAGCCCTTCGAACCGGTCTTGACCTTCTTGATCTTCTCGACCACGTCCATGCCTTCGACGACCTTGCCGAACACCGCGTAGCCCCAGCCTTGCGGCGTCGGCGACGAGTGGTTCAGGAAGTCGTTGTCGTTCACGTTGATGAAGAATTGCGCGGTCGCCGAATGAGGGTCGTTGGTACGCGCCATCGCGATCGAGCCGTTCTCGTTCTTCAGACCGTTGTTCGCCTCGTTGGTGACCGGCTCGGCCGTCGGCTTCTGCTTCATGCCGGGTTCGAAGCCGCCGCCCTGGATCATGAAGCCGTCGATCACGCGGTGAAACACCGTGTTGTCGTAGTGGCCGGCCTTCACGTAGTTCAGGAAGTTCTCGACCGACTTCGGCGCCTTTTCGGCGTTCAGCTCGAGTTTGATGACGCCGTGGTTCGTATGCAGTTCAACCATGATGGAATCCTTTGATGAACAGGTGGATAAAAGGCGCGGCGCGTCGTCATGTGCTGACGACCGGCCGCGCCGGGGCGTTGGTTGGGGCCGGGCTTCGGCCGCGCGGGTTCGCTTGCTCGTTCGCTCGCTGGTTCGTTTTTACTTGCTCACCACCGTCGCCGACTGGATCACGACCGGCTTCTGCGGTACATCGCTCATCGGGCCGCGCGTGGTGGTGGGCGTGGCTTCGATGCGTTTCACGACGTCCATGCCGCTCGTGACCTTGCCGAATACCGCATAGCCGTTGCCGTCCGGATTCGGGTAGTCGAGATTGGCATTGTCCACCGTGTTGATGAAGAATTGCGCGGTGGCCGAATTCGGGTCGCTGGTGCGCGCCATCGCGATCGTGCCAGCGGTGTTCTTCAGACCGGTGCGGCTCTCGAGCGGAATCGGCGCGCGCGTCGGCTTCTCGACGAAGCTCTGCGTATAGCCGCCGCCCTGGATCATGAAGCCCGGAATCACGCGATGGAAGATCGTGCCGCTATATTGGCCGGCTTTCACGTAGTCGAGGAAATTGGCGACCGTCTTTGGCGCTTTCTCGGGATACAGCTCGACGCGGATGTCACCCTCCGACGTCTTCAGCAGCACGGAAGGATGAGCGGCCTGCGAACCGGACTGCGCAAAGGCGGGTGCGTTTGCGATCAGGGCGGCGCTGCCGAGCGCCAACATCAACCATTTCATGAAAGTCCTCGGGGTTGGAGAAAAGTTGCGGCAGGCAACGAGCCCGGCGCTCAGCGCGACGGCGCCATGTACGGCGGCATGGCGAGCGAGCCATTCGGGCCGCCGAACTGGAAGCTCGGACTGTCCGTGATGTTCGACGTGGGGTGCGCGGCGGGCACGGTCGTCTGCTCGGCGGCAGGCTGCGACGCCGCGGCAGCGGGCGTTGCCGGCGACACGACCTTCTGGATATCCGCGAGACGCTGCGCGGTCCTCGGGCTCGCCTTGCCGAGGCTCTCCGCGCGACGGTACGCGGCATCGGCGAGGCGCAGATAGAGGTCGCCGAGGTTCTCGAACGCGAGGCCGTAGTTCGGATTCACCTTGGTGGCCATCTCGAGCGCCGCGCGCGCTTCGGTCAGGCGGCCTTGTCTCGCGAAGAGTGTGGCGAGGTTGTTGTACGGCTCGGGCAACTCGGGATACAGCTGCGTGAGTTCGGTGAACGCTGTGATCGCTTCGTCGTCGCGATTCAGATGCACGAGCACGTTTGCGCGTTTGAACTTCGCTTGTGCGTCGCGCGGATTCGCGGCGACGCGCGCATCGAGTTGGGTCAGCGCGGCTTGCCAGTTTTTCTGTGCGATCGACGCGTCGATTTCCGGCGTATTGTCGCGCACGGCGGGGCCTTGCGGCATCACCGCGGCCTTCTGCGCATAAGCGCTGGCGACCGGCACCGCGGCAAGCGCGGCAACGACGGTGACGCGCCACGCGAGGGCACGCGCCGCTTCGAAAGTAACGCCACCGACAACGTTGCCAAACGCAGTCGCGGCGAGGGTCGCAGCGCTGCGCGCGCGGCCGCTGGAGTGTTTCATAGGCTCAGGTCTGGATGTTATACTCCGAGCCATTCTAACAAAAGGTCTGCGCGTTCCGTCGAACCGCCGACTGTCTTTTCGCCACTCGTGGCCGTCTCCGCCCGGTTCGCAGCCTCGTCTGCAGCCTGATCGCCGCACGAGGTGCGCCGGTTTCAGCTGTATGCGATGCACCCCGTCATCCTGTTCGTTTCGCGGGTCGTGGCGCGCATGAAGCACAATGCGGACTTCTTTCGGCCCACGCACCGCTCTCTATGGAATCTCTGCGCATTTACAACACGCTCGCGCGTGACAAACAGACTTTCGTGCCGCTGCGCGAAGGTGTCGTGCGGATGTACGTCTGCGGGATGACCGTGTACGACTATTGTCACGTCGGTCATGCGCGCGTGATGGTCGTGTTCGACATCGTGCAGCGCTGGTTGCGTGCGCTTGGCTACAACGTGACCTACGTGCGCAACATTACCGATATCGACGACAAGATCATCAGGCGCGCAGTCGAGAACGGTGAAACCATCAAATCGCTGACCGATCGCTTCATCGCCGCGCTGCATGAAGACGCGGACGCGCTCGGCATCGAGCGTCCGGACATCGAGCCGCGCGCGACCGACTTCATTCCGCAGATGCTCGGCATGATCGAGACGCTCGAGAAAAACGGCTACGCCTACCAGGCGAGCGACGGCGACGTCAACTACGCGGTACGCAAATTCGCAGGCTACGGCAAGCTGTCGGGGAAGTCGCTCGAAGACCTGCGCGCAGGCGAACGCGTCGCGGCCAACGACGCGAAACAGGACCCGCTCGACTTCGTGCTGTGGAAGCAGGCGAAGCCCGAGGAACCGGCCGACACTGGCTGGGATTCGAAGTACGGGCGCGGTCGTCCCGGCTGGCACATCGAGTGCTCGGCGATGGGCTGCACGCTGCTCGGTGAACAGTTCGACATTCACGGTGGCGGCCAGGATCTGCAGTTTCCGCACCACGAAAACGAGATCGCGCAAAGTGAGGCCGCGACCGGACAAACATTCGTCAATTACTGGATGCACAACGGCTACGTACAGATCGACAATGAGAAGATGTCGAAGTCGTTGAACAATTTTTTTACGATTCGCGAAGTGCTCGCGCAGTACGATGCAGAGGTGGTGCGTTTCTTCATCGCGCGCGCGCATTACCGCTCGCCGTTGAACTACAGCGATGTACATATCGACGACGCGCGCAATGCACTCGCGCGTTTGTACACGGCGTTGAAAGACGTGACGCCCGATAGCGCCGTGCTCGACTGGAACGAAGCGTACGCGCAGCGTTTCCAGGCGGCAATGAACGACGACTTCAACACGCCGGTGGCCGTGTCGGTGCTGTTCGAGCTGGCCACCGAAGTGAACCGCACGTGCGACCCCGCGCTGGCCCGTCAATTGCGCGCGCTTGGCGCGGTGCTCGGGCTGCTCGGACGCGAACCGCGTGCATACCTGCAGCAGGCAGCGGGTGCTGCAGCCGAAGGCGCGCTCGAGCCCGCCGCGATCGAAGCGAAGATCGCCGCGCGTATCGCCGCCAAGCAGGCAAAGGACTATGCGGCAGCAGACCGGATCCGGGCCGAATTGCTCGATGCCGGCGTTGCCCTTGAAGACAAACCCGGCGGGTTGACCGAGTGGCGGCGCGTGTGAGCGCACCTCGTACTTCCCTCTGAACGACTCGCCAGGCAGGAGGCAGGATGGCAACGGCCACGAAGACGCCGGCTAAACGCGCGGCGTCTCAAACCAGTGCGGCAGCCGCGGCATCGGCTGCCGCAGCTCAGTCGACTCGTGCGAGCGGCGGCGCGGTAGACAAAGCACCCTCGAAAGCGGGCGGGGCGGCGGCGAAAGCCGACTCGGCCGCGGCAAAGAAGAGCGCGGCCAAACGCTTGCTCAATGGCGCAGGCACTGAAGCTGCACACGCGCCTGCGAAACGCGCGAAAACGGCGTCGCGTGCGAAGGGCAACGGTGCGTTGCCGGCCAAACTCGCGGCCGAACTCGCCGGCGACGTGCAGGAACTCGCGCGCGACACGAACGCGGGCGAAGTCGTGCGCAAGACGCGCGTATCGGCCACCTCGGCGAGCACGGCCAGCGCGGGCGGCGAAGCGGCCGGTGTCGCATCGCTCGCGAACGAAGTCGCGGTGCCGGTGCAGATCGGCGGTCTCGCGCCTGAAGTCACGCGTCCCGCGTACTGGGACAGGGCGTGCGCGGATCTCGTCAAGCGCGATCGCATTTTGAAGAAGCTGATTCCGAAGTTCGGCCCCGTGCATTTGCTGAGTCGTGGCGATCCTTTCGTCACGCTTGCGCGCTCGGTGGTCGGCCAGCAGATCTCGGTCGCGTCGGCGCAGGCCGTGTGGGCGAGGGTCGAAGTCGCGTGTCCGAAGCTCGTGCCGCAGCAGTTCATCAAGCTCGGTCTCGAGAAGCTGACCGCGTGCGGTTTGTCGAAACGCAAGGCCGAATACGTGCTCGATCTCGCGAGGCATTTCGTGTCGGGCGCGTTGCACGTCGGCAAGTGGACGTCGATGGACGACGAGGCGGTGATCGCCGAACTCACGCAGATTCGCGGCATCGGCCGCTGGACCGCGGAGATGTTCCTGATTTTCAACCTGTCGCGTCCCGACGTGCTACCGCTCGACGACCTCGGGCTGATCCGCGCGATCAGCGTCAACTATTTCAGCGGCGAACCCGTCACGCGCAGCGAAGCGCGCGAGGTTGCCGCGAATTGGGAGCCGTGGCGCACGGTGGCGACCTGGTACATGTGGCGTAGTCTCGATCCGTTACCGGTCGACTACTAAAGAAGAACAGGAAACGAAGCCGTTTCAAAGACTATCGCGTATATGATATCGATAGTTGAGAAATGGTTTTGACATCGGCGCACGCGGTTAGAATACGCGCTGCCCGGTAAGTCCAAGGATTACAACCAATGAAGACCACGTTTCTGGATTTCGAACAGCCGATCGCTGAACTCGAAGCGAAGATCGAAGAATTGCGCTTCGTGCAGGACGACTCGGCCGTCGATATTTCGGAAGAGATCGAGCGGCTGTCCAAGAAGAGCCAGCAGCTCACCAAAGATCTGTATGCGAACCTCACGCCGTGGCAGGTTTCGCAAATCGCCCGTCATCCGCAGCGTCCGTACACGTTCGACTACGTGAGCGAGCTGTTTACCGATTTCCATGAACTGCACGGCGACCGCAGCTTCGCCGACGATCTGTCGATCGTCGGCGGTCTCGCGCGGTTCAACGGCCAGGCGTGCATGGTGATCGGTCATCAGAAGGGCCGCGACACCAAGGAGCGCGCGCTGCGCAACTTCGGCATGCCGCGTCCGGAAGGCTATCGCAAGGCCGAGCGGCTGATGCGCCTCGCCGAGAAGTTCGGCCTGCCGATCTTCACGTTCATCGACACACCGGGCGCGTACCCGGGCATCGGCGCGGAAGAGCGCGGCCAGTCCGAGGCGATCGGCCGCAACCTGTATGTGATGGCCGAGCTGAAGACGCCACTGATCGCGACGATCATCGGCGAGGGCGGCTCGGGAGGCGCACTCGCTATCGCGGTGGGCGACAGCGTGCTGATGTTGCAGTTCTCGACCTACTCGGTGATCTCGCCGGAAGGCTGCGCATCGATCCTGTGGAAGAGCGCCGCCAAGGCACCGGAAGCGGCGGAGGCGCTGGGCCTGACCGCGCATCGTCTGAAGGCGCTCGGTCTGATCGACAAGATCGTCAACGAGCCTCTCGGTGGCGCGCATCGCGATCCGAAGGGCATGGCGGCGATGCTGCGCCGTGCGCTCGCCGATTCGCTGCGCCAGTTCCAGGGTATGAGCACCAACGACCTGCGCGAACGCCGTTTCGAACGGCTGATGGCGTACGGCAAATTCAAGGAAACGACGCCGGGCGCATAAGCCCGCGCGTTGGCCCGTCTCTTTCGTCCACCGGCGCTTTCCGCGCTAACGACGTGACCACCACCGCCGACTCATCCGCCGAGCGCCTCGTGATCGAGGCGCTCGGCGCCGCCCTGTCCGGGCTCGATTCGAACGCGCGCATTGCGGTCGCATTCAGCGGCGGCGTCGATTCGAGCGTGCTCCTCGATGCGGCGGTGCGCGTCGCGGGTGCGTCGCGCTGTATCGCGCTGCACGTGCATCATGGTTTGAGTCCACATGCCGATACGTGGCTCGCGCATTGCGAGGCTTTCGCGCGCGAACGTGGCGTCGAATTCGACGCGCGACGCGTGGATGTTTCGCGCGCGCCGGGCCTGAGCATCGAGGCCGCGGCACGCGACGCGCGTTATCGCGCGCTCGATGCGATGTGCGCGACGCACGGCATTAGCATGCTATGGCTCGCGCAGCATGCGGACGATCAGGCCGAGACCGTGCTGCTGCAACTGCTGCGCGGCGCGGGGCTCGCGGGTCTCGCGGCGATGGCGCCCGGCACGCTGCCGACAGGTGCGTCGACGACACGTGTGCGGCCGCTTTTGCATCTGCTGCGCGCGCAGCTCGAACACTATGCGAGCGCGCGCAAGCTGCGCTGGATCGACGACGAATCGAACGCGGACACGCGTTATGCGCGCAACGCCTTGCGTCATCAGGTGTTGCCGGTGCTCGCGGTGCACTTCCCGGGCTTTCGCGATGCGCTCGCGCGCACGGCCGCGCATGCGGCATCGGCGCAGCGATTGCTCGACACGCTCGCGCGCGCCGACATGGAAAGCGCGTCGCGCGATGAAGGACGCGCCCTCGCGCACGACGTGCTGCTCGCTCTCGACGACGATCGCGCGCTGAATCTGCTGCGTTACTGGATGCGTACGCTCGGCTTCGTCGCGGCATCGAGCGCGCGTGTCGCGGATGCGCTGCGGCAGTTGCGCGAAGTGGCTGCGGGGAAGGACGGACATCGGCTCCGCATCGATCATGCGGGGCATGCGTTGCGCAGCTATCGCGGCCTCGTCTACTGGGAAGCCGGAGATAGCAGCGAACCCGCCGACGAAACCGCGCTCGTCGAGCGCGAGATCAGTGAACTCGCGTGGCAAGGGCAAGAGATCTGGCATTTGCCGCAATGGCGCGGCACGTTTGTGTTCGCGATGGTGGATGCAGCCGCTGCTTCCGACGTAGCCGACGCAGCCCACGCGGCGCCACGTAACGAAGCATGCGGCATGGTTCCCGTCAGCGTCCTGCAACGAGCCTCTCTAAGCGTGCGGGCGCGCCGCGGCGGAGAACGCATGCGCATCGGTGTGCCGAACACGCCGAGCCGCACGCTGAAGAACCTGTTTCAGGAGCGCGGCATTCCCGCATGGAAGCGCGACGTGCCATTGCTTTACGTTGGCGATCAACTGCTGTTCGTGCCGCTGATCGGCGTGAATCGCGGGACCGTGCGCGACGCATCTCCGGAACGCGAAGCGTGCGTGAAAATCGTCTGGCGCGAGGATCTGCTGATTGCCTGAGCGCCGGCCGGACAGTTGCGCAAGCCGTGCGTGCCCATGTCGAAAGCGTGAAACAGGGCGCAAATCAGCGATAAAACAGGCCATTGCAGGCCTGATTCGACGCATTTGAGCGCTCGTTGCGTCTTGTCTTTTTGCGCCTAATCAGGTACGTTAACTTGTTTGCCCGACCCGATTTCGCCGTCGCTTTTGTCGCTATCGGTCGGTAGTGCCGGCAGGCGTGCGTGATCCGTCGTCGCCGCTCAATTCCGATCAGCCATTTGCGATTTCATCCCGGGCAAATCCGCGCGTGCTGCACGCGTGCTGCATCTACGCCGCCACACACTTTGCCGCCGTTCACGAGACGTTGCGCCCCTGTGCTTTCTGTGCGGTCGTCTCCAGCGCGCCAGCGCGGTTTCTCTTCCAGTTCAGAACGACAATGGCACTCATCGTACATAAATACGGCGGCACCTCGATGGGCTCGGTCGAGCGCATCAAGAACGTCGCCAGGCGCGTCGCGAAATGGCACAAGGCCGGCCATCAGATGGTCGTCGTGCCGTCGGCAATGTCCGGCGAAACCAATCGCCTGCTTGGCCTCGCGAAAGAAATCACGACTCAACCGAGCCCGCGTGAACTCGACATGATCGCCGCCACCGGCGAGCAGGTCAGCTCGGGTCTGCTCGCGATCGCGCTGCAGGAAGCCGGCGTCGAAGCAGTCAGCTACGCAGGCTGGCAGGTGCCGGTCAAGACCGATAGCGCGTTTACGAAAGCGCGCATCAGCGACATCGACGGCGAGCGCGTCATGCAAGACCTCGCAGCCGGCAAGGTGGTCGTGATCACCGGCTTCCAGGGCATTGACCCGGACGGCCACATCACGACGCTCGGCCGCGGCGGCTCGGACACGTCGGCGGTCGCGGTCGCGGCCGCGCTGAAGGCCGACGAGTGCCTGATCTACACGGACGTCGACGGTGTGTACACGACGGACCCGCGCGTCGTTGAAGAAGCGCGCCGGCTCGACCGCGTGACGTTCGAAGAAATGCTGGAAATGGCCAGCCTGGGTTCGAAGGTGCTGCAGATCCGCTCGGTGGAATTCGCCGGCAAATATCAGGTGAAGACGCGCGTGCTGTCGAGCCTGACCGATCCGCTGATGCCGCTCGACGAAGAAATGAAGTCGGGCACCCTGATTACTTTTGAAGAAGACGAGACCATGGAAAAAGCAGTCATCTCGGGCATCGCGTTCCAGCGCGACGAAGCTCGTATCGCCGTGATGGGCGTGCCCGACAAGCCGGGCATCGCGTATCAGATTCTCGGCCCGGTGGCGGACGCGAATATCGATGTCGACATGATCATCCAGAACCAGAGCGTCGAGGGCAAGACGGCATTCACGTTCACGGTTGGCCGCGGCGACTATGCGCGTGCAATGGAAATCCTCACCGGCACGGTAAAGGCGCACGTCCAGGCCGAGCAGGTGCTGGGCGACCCGAAGGTGTCGAAGGTGTCGGTGGTCGGCGTCGGGATGCGCTCGCACGTCGGCATCGCCAGCAAGATGTTCCGCACGCTGTCGGAAGAGGGCATCAACATTCAGATGATCTCGACCTCGGAAATCAAGATTTCGGTGTTGATCGACGAAAAGTACATGGAGCTCGCGGTACGCGCGCTGCATAAGGCCTTCGAACTCGATCAGGCATAAGTGGCGGTAAAAACGGGGTGCTCTAGAGCATCCCGTTTGTTTTGTGGCGTTCATGTGAATGAATTGCGTGATGAGACGCCACGTTGGCACAAAAAATGTTGGTCAGACATTGACCTTATCGGCCCGGCCCGCTATCATCTTGGCTTCGTCGCACTGACTCCCTGTGCGACAGAAAGTTTGGGAGACGTGGCCGAGAGGTCGAAGGCACTCCCCTGCTAAGGGAGCATCTGGGCCAAAACCTGGATCGAGGGTTCGAATCCCTCCGTCTCCGCCAGCAATGGTGGCGAAACCCCGCAGAGTCCAGGCTCTGCGGGGTTTTTGTTTTTCCGCGGCTTGATTTTGATCTCGCTCGATACTTCAGCGATGTCAGCGGCATTCCCAACCCTCCAGCATGTGACCACGTCCTACGTGAATATGCAGGTCTGCTGATCAATGCATGGCGCCGTTCGCCCAGACACGCTGGTCCGCAGAAAACCGCGCCAGATCCAGCGCGGCGCGCGCAAGGAGTCTGCATGACCGATCCCATCGTGCTGCTGACCGAGACCGCCTCGCTTAGAACGCGTGTCGCAACCCTACCATGCCGACGAACTGAGACGGACCCGATGACGGCGTCGTGTTCTGCGAGTCGCCGACCACCGCGACCGCGTCGGCGATGGTCACGCCGCTGCCCGACGAGATCAGCGACTTGCCGCCTGCATGCTGATAGGCCTCGAGCGCATACAGCGTGGTGCGGGTCGACAGGTTGTACGTTTGTTCGAGCGAGATCTGATGATAGTGTGCCGGATCGCTGATGCCGTTCGCCTTGCTTGCCTGGGTGAAGCTATAGCCGCCGCCGACCGTCACGCTCGGCGTGATCCGGTACGTCGCGATCGCGCCGTACGTGTTGAACACGGCCTTGTCGAAGAACAGCGAGCCGTGGCCCGGCGCGTACTGCACATTCGAGTAGTTGAGGCCAACCATCAGATCGTGCCACGTATAGCGACCCGCCGCGGCGAACAGTTGTGCGCTGCGCGCGCTGGCGTAACCGTTGTTGACCGGCGAGTTGATCGCGAAGCTGCCGAGCGCCGCGCTCGTCGAAATGTCCTTCAGCTTCACGTAGCCGGCTGCGAGCGACACGGGCTGGAAGTCATAACGCAGCGCTGCGCTGAACAGGCTGCCGTTCGCGACGCTGCCGGGCACGCCACCGAGACCATACTGCGCGCTTGCCTGCAGGCCCCCGATCGTCGGCGATAGGTAGGTTACCGAATTATTGAAGCGCAGCGTCGTGTCGAGGGCGTCGAGATCGCCGGGGTGCGCCCCGGTCGCGCCGGTCAGCACGCCGGTCGGTCCGAGCGCGCCGACCATCTGGAAGTAGGGTGTGTACTGGCGGCCGAGCGTCACCGTGCCGTAGCGGTCGTTCGCGAGGCCGACATAGGCCTGGCGATTGAACAGGTAGCCCGCGGTGCTTTGCGCGCCAGTCAGCGAATTGAAGCCGCTCTCAAGCCGGAAGATCGCCTTCGTCCCGCCGCCGAGATCTTCCGAGCCGAGGAAGCCGAACTTGCTCGCCTGCAGGTTGCCCTGGCTCATATAGAAATTCGAATGCCCTTTCTGGTTGCTGGCATAGGCGAACGCATTGTCGACGACGCCATACAGCGTGACGCTGCTTTGCGCCGATGCGCTGGTGGACAACGCGGTGCCCGCGAACGGCAGGCAGCAGAGGACGAACGCGCGGGTGCGCGCGCGCTGGTTTATTTTCATGATTGGGATGTCTCCAGACTGATGGGTCGGCCTGATCCCTCAGGCCGGTGCGGTGGGTTGTTCAGTGCGGCACCGAAATCGTCAGGCAGCGCCAGCCGTCCGCGGTGTGATCGGTGACGAGCGTGCCGTTAGCGCAGACGACCGCTCGTGTTTCGCGCATCGGCACGAATACGCGCACTTGAGGCTGCACGCGCGGCATCCATTGCGTACGCTCGAGCGTCACCCGCAAAGTGTTTGCGTCGCCCGTCAGCGTGACGTTCCAGCGGCCTTGCTCGCCGTTGCGCCAGGCTTCGGTCTCGCCGTCGTCCTCGATCGAGCCGCCTTGCGCGGTGCCCGCGTCGGAATACGGCACCGCGAGGAATGCGCGTTCGTCGGCAGGGCGGCCAAAATGCTGCTCGGCGATGTTGAGCGGAATCACGCTGCCTTCACGCAGCAGGAACACCGGCCGCTCGAACGGCGCGGGCAACGTGACGGTCTGGCCGCCGTCGAACGTTTCGCCGCTCCAGTACGACACCCAGCGCGAACCGGCCGGTAGGTACACGGCGCGCGTGCTCTGGCCCGGATCGACCACTGGCGCGACCAGCATCGACGAGCCGAGCATCATGTCGTCGCCATCGACGAGGCAGCCCGGATCATGCGGAAACTCCGCGAACAGCGGCCGCAGCACCGGCTCGTACGCGCTATGCGATTGCCACAGCAACTCGTAGAGATAAGGGATCAGGCGATAGCGCAGCTTGATCAGGTCTGCCACGTGCCGCGTGACTTCGGGATGCATCCATGGCTCGTTGACGGTGCCGTCGTCGTTCCACGAGTGAATCGAAAAGCGCGGCAGGAAGATGCCGAACCCGACCCAGCGCGCAAACAGCTCCGGCTCCGGCGCCGGACCCGAGAAGCCGCCGATGTCGTGACCGCTATTCGACACGCCCGACATCGCGAGCCCGAGACCCATCTTCAGATTGAAGCGCAGCGTTTCCCACGACGTGTAGTTGTCGCCCGACCACGTCTGTACATAGCGATGCATGCCGACGCCGCCCGAGCGCGACACGAGGAATGGGCGCCTGTCAGGCGCATGCTCGCGCTGCGCGTCGTGCGACGCGCGCATCATAAGCTGCGTCTGCAGCACCTTCGCCTGGTGTGCCGGATACGGCTTGCCGAAGCCGCGCGCGATCGCATGCGGCGACCAGATCTCGAACTCGTTGTTGTCGTTCCAGGTGGCCGCGATGCCGTATTTGAGCAGTGCGTCCTTCACGCGAGCTTTCCACCAGTCGATCGTCGCGGGATTCGTGAAGTCGAGGTACGCGCCGACTTCGTCCCAGAACTGCACCCATGCGGGCTCGCCATCGGGCGCTTCGATCAGCAGGCCGGCCTGGGCGACGTCGTCGAACGCCGGGTGGTCTTGCAGCAGACACGGCTTGATGTTCGCGCACAGACGCACGCCGTGATCGAGATAGCTCCGCACGAAGCCGTCGATGTCCGGAAACTTCTCGCGATTCCAGTTGAACACGTAGCGCTTAGGCCCGATCGACGTATAGCCTGACGACAGATGAAACGAATCGCACAGCATGTCGTGTTCGCGGCAGCGCTCGATGAATTCGCCCATCTGCTTTTGCGCGTCCGGCGCGTCGGTGTAGCTCATCGTCGAGCCCGAGTAGCCGAGGCCCCACTTCGGCATCCACGCGGGACGTCCGGTGAGCCACGTGAAGCGGCGCACCGCGTCGAGCGGCGAACCGGGCGACGCGATGAAGTAGTAGTCGAGATCGCCATGCTCGGCGATGAAGTGCCGATAGTGGCCGTGATAGTTGTCGAGCTCGCGGCCCATGTCGAAGCGGCAATCGGCGAGCGTGTCATAGAACAGGCCGAAACCCGTCGACGTCTGCGGCTGCCA
Source organism: Paraburkholderia lebeckiae (assembly GCF_050436225.1). NCBI lineage: Bacteria > Pseudomonadati > Pseudomonadota > Betaproteobacteria > Burkholderiales > Burkholderiaceae > Paraburkholderia > Paraburkholderia lebeckiae. The sequence continues at coordinate 1,157,102 of NZ_JBNDLU010000002.1, forward strand.
CGTCACGTAGAACGGGATGTGCTTATACAGCGGGTCCGTGGTGCGCGCGCTGTAGCCCATCGCGTCGATGTTGCGCATCTCGTAACTTTGCCGCGCGCGATCGAGCGAGCCGGCACGCTCGCCGAGGCCCACGTACATCTCGTCGCGGCGCCGCTCGACGTAGTGATAGACGCGCGAATCCCACCAGCCGAAGTTGTACGCCTGAGTCTTGCGATCGCTCATCACGCGATGCCACTTGCCTTCGTGCAGGATGTCCCAGGCGCAGGCGCCGCCTTCGAGCGCTACGCTCACGCGCACGCGCGCCGTTTCGATCACGATGTGACCGGCTGCTTCGTTCACCGTGAACGGCGGCGGCGTGAAGCCATTCAGGTCGCGGCGTTCGCGGCCTTCGAGCGGCACGTCGTCCATACCGGGCGCGATCGCCCACGTGCGCGGGCCGCGCGTTGCGCCGTCCGGCAGCACGAGCACGCGGATGATGTCATCGGCGAGCACGAACAGCTCTATGCGGCAATTCGGTTGCGCGCTTAGCACGACCGGGTTGGCCGCGGGGTTGCCAGCGTGAGGGGCGAGCGCGAAGCGCGGCGGATGTTTGAGATTGATCTGTGAACGCATGATGAGTCTTCGAGGGAGGTCAGGCAGCAGTGTTGACGCTCAGGTCGGCGCGGCGCGCGCGGCCGTGGCGCGGCACATCGCGCATCAGGATGATCAGCAGCGTCGCGCCGATGATGTCGAATGCGCCGAGCGCACCGAACAGCGGCGTGTAGCCGATCGAATCGGCGAGCGCGCCGACCATCAGCGAGAAGCCGAGGCCGCCGGTCCACGCGGCCATGCCCGCGAAGCCGGCGACGGTGCCGACTTCGCCCGGATCGAATACGTCGGCGGCGAGCGTGTTCACGAGCGCCGAGATCATCTGGTGCGCGAAGCCGCCGACGCAGAAGAGGGCAATGGCCTGGTAGGGCGACGCGACGAGACCGATCGATGCGGGCCCGATCATCATCAGCGCGCCGAGCACGACGCCCGAGATGCGCGACCAGATCAGCGGCACGCGAAAATGCTTCATCAGGAATGGCGACAGATAGCCGCCGAACAGACCGCCCAGGTCCGCGGCGAGAAACGGCAGCCACGCGAACATCGCGATCTGCTTCAGATCCATATGACGCTGCGTGGCGAGATAGAGCGGAATCCAGAAGCTGAACGTTTGCCACGCGGGCTCGGCGAAAAAGCGCGCTTGCGCGATCGCCCAGAAGCGGCGCGTGCGCAGCACTTCACGCACGCTCGCGCGGCGTGCCGCGGGCGGTGCCTGGCCTTCGGCGATCGCGGTGCGCTCGGCGTCGCTCACGCGCTTGTGCTCGGCGGGCGAGCGGTACAGCACGAACCATGCGGCGGCCCACACGAAGCCGAGCGCGCCAGTCACCGCGAACGCGCTCTGCCAGCCGTAGCGCAGCGACAGGAAAACGACGAGCGGCGGCGCGAGCAGCGAGCCGAGCGAGGTGCCGGCATTGAAATAGCCGACCGCGACGGATTTCTCGCGATCGGGAAACCATTCGGCGACGACCTTCATGCCGGCCGGAATCGCGACCGCTTCGGACAGGCCCATGAAGCCGCGCAGCGCCGCGAGCGAAAACCAGCTGCCCGCGAAACCGTGGAACACGCCGGTCAGCGACCACAGGCACGCGAACAGCGCGAAGCCGAGGCGCAGGCCGATCAGATCGATGATCAGGCCGCAGACGGGCTGCATCACCGTATAGCCCACCTGGAACGCGCCGACCACGTACGAGTACTGCCGCGTGTTCATGTGCAGCAGTTTCATCAGCTCGGGCGCCATCACGCCGAGCGCGTTGCGCGACAGATAGTTGACGATCGTCCCAACGCACACGAGGGCGATGATCCACCAGCGCAATCCCTTGATCGTTTTCAAAATCAGTCTCCGTGGCGCATTGAGCAGTTGCTTCCGATGCAGTGCTCAGGGATGCGCGAATTCGAACATTTGTTGGTTTTCGATGGAAGTCATCCTACCACTTGGAAGTGACCTGGATATCCGGGGAAACCATAGCTATTGCCGCGTTTTCCGTGATATACCGGGGACATTTTGATTTTTTTGCCCGGTCTCCCGATCAGTGATCGGATGACTTCGATGAATAATGTCGAAAAGATATGTTCTTTCGAACTTGAAAATGTTCGTTTTAGGATGTCGGCCAGGCCGCGAGCCGGCGCCCGCGCGGAGGGTGTTTTTTACCGCCGTCTGGCGTGTGTAACCAGACATTACGCCGCCGCCCGGCGAGGCGATTTTCAGCATCAGTTATTACAAAGTTGAAATACGCGCGTTGCTGCCTTGCGTTATATTTCCGCCAACAAAACATGTTCCTACAAAGGTGATCAATGAAGTCCGCTCGTCTTGTTCCGCTTGTGCTCGGAGTGTTGACGTTGGCTGCATCGGGTGCCGCGATGGCCGCGGGGCTCAACGTCGGGGTCAATATCGGCATTCCCGCGCCGGTCTACGTCGCACCGGCGCCGGTCTACGCACCGCCACCGCCTCCGCCGCCGCCCGTCGTCTATCAGCCGGCTCCCGTGTACTACGGCGGTCCGCAAATCGTGATCGGCTGGCATGGCGACCGTTACTGGGACGGCCGTCGCTACTGGGCGCGCGACGACTGGTATCGCCACCATCCGCCGGGCCACGGCGGCTATACGCGCGGCCATTACGACCAGCATCGCGGCTGGCACTGAGTCGCCACTGCGTCGGCGCTGAAGCGCGCCAACCGGCCGCAGCGATGACAGAACCGCCCTTGGAGGGCGGTTTTGTTTTTTGTGCTGAAACATCCGTCGCTGACGCATTTCGTCGAAGTCGCCCGCCAGATCGCGCAAGCTAATTGGGTAGAATCCCCCACATCGCTACTGCCCACTTACCAGCACGACTCCATGACAACTGGCTCGCGACGGGTTCAAACGCCTGAGGGACTTCGACACAGCGTGATCCACGGACCCTTCCGCGCCGCGCTCGCCATCGCGCTTCTGTGCGCGAGTCTGCTCGTCGCGCCGCACGCGCATGCCGCGCATGCGATCGCGCAATACGGCGAGCCCAAATATCCGGCCGGCTTCAAGCACTTCGACTACGTCAATCCTGATGCGCCGAAAGGCGGCACGCTCGTGCTCGCGAACCCGAGCCGTCTAACGAGCTTCGACAAGTTCAACCCGTTCACTCTGCGTGGAAATGCGGCGCCCGGCCTCGAATTGATGTTCGAGAGCCTGACGATCGGCAGCAGCGACGAAGTCGCGTCCGCCTACGGGCTGCTCGCCGACGACATCGTCGTCGCGCCCGACGGCCTGTCGGTCACGTTCCGCATCAATCCGCGCGCGCGCTTTTCGAACGGCGACCCTGTGACCGCCGACGACGTCAAGTTCTCTCTCGACACGCTGAAGAGCCCGCAGGCCGCGCCGCAGTTCGCATCGCTTTTCAGCGAGATCAAGCGCGCGGTCGTCGTCGATCCGGCCACGGTGCGCTTCGAGTTTCGCGAGCGCAATCGCGAGTTGCCGCTGCTCGCGGGCAGCATGCCGGTGTTCTCGCGCAAGTGGGGGATGAAGCCCGACGGCAGCCGCGTTCCGTTCGACCAGCTCGCATTCGAAAAGCCAATCGGCAGCGGGCCGTATCTGATCGACAGCTACGACAACGGCCGCACGATCACGTTCAAACGCGACCCGCACTATTGGGGCGCCGATTTGCCGGTGCGCGTCGGCATGAACAACTTCGATCGCCTCGTCTACAAGCTGTATGCCGATAGCACCGCGCGGCTCGAGGCGTTCAAGGCTGGCGAGTACGACGCGCTGGTCGAATACATCGCGCGCAACTGGGTGCGGCGCGACGTCGGCAAGAAGTTCGACAGTGGCGAGTTGATCAAGCGCGAGTTTGCGCAGCACAACGGCACCGGCATGCAGGGCTTTTTCCTGAACACGCGCCGGCCGCTGTTCCAGGACGTGCGGGTGCGCAAGGCGCTCGATCTCGCGCTCGACTTTCAGTGGCTGAACCGCCAGCTGTTTTTCAGCCAGTACACGCGCATCGACAGCTATTTTGCCAACACCGAATGGCAGGCGAAGGGGCTGCCTTCACCGGGCGAGCTCGCGCTGCTGGAGCCGTTTCGCGCCCAACTCGACCCGGCGGTATTCGGGCCGCCGCCGAAGCAGCCCGATACCGATCCGCCCGGCTCGCTGCGCGCGAATCTGCTGCAGGCGCGCGATCTGCTGCAGCAGGCCGGCTGGACCTATCGTGACGGCGCGCTGCGCAACGCGAAGGGCGAGCCGTTCCAGTTCGAGATACTCGACGACTCGGGTTCGGCCTCGTCGATGGAGCCGATCATCGCGACCTTCACGCGCAATCTGCAAAAGCTCGGCATTACCGCGAACTTCCGCACCACCGACTTCGCGGTCTATCAGAAGCGGCTCGACGCATTCGACTTCGACGTGACGACGATTCGCATGCCCGACGTGCAGGTGCCGGGCTCCGAGCAGATCACCCGCTTCGGCAGCAAGGCCGCCGATACGCCCGGCTCGGACAACGCGATCGGCTTGAAGTCGCCGGCCGTCGACGCGGTGTTGAACGCGCTCGTGCATGCGCAAACGCGCGAGCAACTGACCGATGCCGCGCACGCGCTCGACCGTCTGCTGACGCATGGCTACTATGTGGTGCCGCACTGGTATAGCGGCACGCATCGCGTCGCGTTCAAGCGCGGGCTCGCGTGGCCGAAGACTTTGCCGCTGTACTATGGCGCGGAGGGCTGGATCACGACGATGTGGTGGTACGAGGACCCGCAGGCGCGCACGCCCACGGGCAGCGCCGACTGATTCGCCGATCCATCGCCCCCACCAACGCGTTCGCACTGGAACACCGCCTATGTGGAGCTACATCCTCAAACGCCTGCTGCTGATGATCCCGACGCTGCTCGGCGTGCTGACGCTGACCTTCGTCGTGATCCAGTTTGTGCCGGGCGGCCCCGTCGAGCAGATGCAGCACGAACTGCGCAAGGGCGCGGAGGGCGCCTCGCCGTTCGGGCTGCGCTCGCATAGCGGCGTCGATGCGCAACAGATCGCGCAACTGAAGCAGCTGTACGGCTTCGACAAACCGCCACTCGAACGCTATGTGCTGATGCTCAAGCGCTTCGCGACCTTCGATCTCGGCCAGAGCTATTTCCGTCATCAAAGCGTGTGGTCGCTGATCGTGTCGAAGCTGCCGGTGTCGATCAGCATCGGCCTGTGGACGTTCTTTCTCACCTATCTGATATCGGTGCCGCTCGGCATCGCGAAGGCGGTGCGCAACGGCTCGCACTTCGATATCGCGACGAGCCTCGTCGTGCTGGTCGGCTACGCGATTCCGGGCTTCGTGCTTGGCGTGCTGCTGCTCGTGCTGTTCGGCGGCGGCACGTTCCTGCAGCTGTTTCCGCTGCGCAACCTCACTTCCGACAACTGGGACCAGTTGAGCCTCGTCGGCAAGATCCTCGACTATCTATGGCATATCACGCTGCCGATCACGGCGTCGGTGGTGGGCAGCTTCGCGGTCGTCACGATGCTGACAAAAAACGCGTTCCTCGACGAAATCCGCAAGCAGTACGTGCTGACCGCGCGTGCCAAAGGTTTGTCCGAGCGGCGAGTGTTGTGGAAGCACGTGTTTCGCAATGCGCTGCTGCCGCTGATCGTCAATTTTCCGGGCGCGTTCATCGGCGCGTTCTTCACCGGCAGCCTGCTGATCGAAACGCTGTTCTCGCTCGACGGGCTCGGGTTGCTGTCGTATGAATCGGTGATGCGGCGGGACTATCCGGTCGTGCTCGGCACGTTGTATCTGTTCACGCTGATCGGCCTCGTCACGCGGCTGATCTCCGACCTTTGCTATGTGTGGGTCGATCCCCGCATCCAATTCGAACAACTGGAGCGCTGATGAATCGAGCCCGCCTTTCCGCCGACGCGGCGGCGCGTACCGAACCCGCGCGCGCACTGATGTCGCCGTCGCCGGCGCGTCGCGTGTGGCAGCGTTTTCGCCAGCAGCGTCTCGGCTACTGGAGCCTGATCATCTTCGTCGTCGCGTTCGCGGCGAGCCTCGTGGGGCCGCTGTGGTCGAACGACAAGCCGGTCGTCGTGCGCTACGACGGCCATCTGTATTTCCCGCTCGTCAAGACCTACGCCGAGACCACCTTCGGTGGCGACTTCCCCACGCCGACCGATTATCTCGATCCGTACATCCGTCACCGCTTCGATGCGCCGGGCAACTTCGCGCTGTATCCGCCGAATCATTACTACTACGACACGCTCAATTACTTTTCGAAGGCGCCCAACCCGGCGCCACCGTCGCGCGAGAACTGGCTCGGCACCGACGACCGTGGCCGCGATCTGTTCGCGCGTCTGCTGTACGGCTTCGGCGTGTCCGTCGTGTTCGGCCTCGTGCTGACCGTGATCAGCACGATCGTCGGCATCGTCGCGGGGGCAGTGCAAGGTTACTTCGGAGGGCGAACGGATATCGTCGGGCAGCGTCTGATCGAGATCTGGAACGCGATGCCGCAGCTCTATCTGCTGATCATCTTTTCATCGATCTTCGAGCGCAGCTTCGCTCTTTTGATCGTGCTGCTGTCGCTGTTCAACTGGATCGGCCTGTCCGACTACGTGCGCGCCGAGTTCCTGCGCAATCGCCAGCAGGACTATGTGCGCGCCGCGCGCGCGATGGGCTTGTCCCATTGGCAGATCATGTGGCGTCACGTGTTGCCGAACAGTCTGACGCCGGTCATTACGTTCCTGCCGTTCAGCATGAGCAGCGCGATTCTCGCGCTGACGAGTCTCGACTTCCTCGGCCTCGGCGTGCCGCCGCCGACGCCGAGCCTGGGCGAACTGCTCGCTCAGGGCAAGGCGAATCTCGACGCGTGGTGGATCTCGGTGTCGACCTTCGGCGTGCTGGTGGCGATGCTGCTGCTATTGACCTTCATGGGCGACGCGCTGCGCAACGCGCTCGACACGCGTATCTCCGATGCGATACACGCCGGAGGTGGTCAATGAGCGCGCTGCCGCAAATCGATCCGCAGTCGACGGACGCGCCGCTGCTCGAACTCGACCATCTGCGCGTCGCGTTCGGCGACACGGTGGCCGTCGACGACGTCACGCTCGCGATCGCGCGCGGTGAACGCGTCGCGCTCGTCGGCGAGTCGGGCTCGGGCAAGAGCGTGACCGCGCTGTCGGTGCTGCGCCTGCTGAACGACGCGCAGGTGAGCGGGGCGATCCGCTTCGATGGCGAAGATCTGCTCGCGAAGAGCGAGCGTGCGATGCGTGGCCTGCGCGGCTCGGACATCGCGATGATCTTCCAGGAACCGATGACCGCGCTCAATCCGCTGTATACGATCGGCGACCAGATTGCGGAAACGATCGTCGTGCATGACGGCGTCAGCGCGACCGAAGCGTGCAGGCGGGCGGTCGCGCTGCTCGCGCGCACCGGCATCACCGAGCCGGAGAAGCGCATCAACAGCTACCCGCATCAGCTGTCGGGCGGGCAGCGGCAGCGCGCGATGATCGCGATGGCACTCGCCTGCCGGCCGCGCCTGTTGCTCGCCGATGAGCCGACCACCGCGCTCGACGTGACGATTCGCGCGCAAATCGTCGAGCTTCTGCTGGAACTGCAGCGCGACGAAGCACAAAAGCGCGGCACGGCCGTGCTGCTGATCACGCACGACCTGAACCTCGTGCGTCACTTCGCGCAGCGCGTCGCGGTGATGGAGCGAGGCGTGCTGGTCGAAACCGGCACGGTCGAGCAGGTGTTCGAGGCGCCGCGCCATCCGTATACCCAGCGACTGCTCGCGAGCCGGCCGCAGCGCGAGGTCGTGCCGGTGCTGCCGATCTCGCCGGTGCTGCTCGAAGCGCGCGACGTGGTGGTCGACTTCAGAACGAAACTGCCCGGCCTGCGTGGCTGGTTCGGCGCGGGGCGGTTTCGCGCGGTCGACGCGGCGAACGTGTCGGTGCGCCAGGGCGAGACGCTCGGGATCGTCGGTGAATCGGGATCGGGCAAGTCGACGCTCGCGATGGCACTGCTCGGTCTGCAGCGCACCGCGCGTGGCGAGATCCAGTTTCAGGGCAGGGCGCTCGCGAGCTATCGCGGCGCCGAAAAGACCGCACTGCGCTCGAATATGCAGGTCGTCTTTCAAGACCCTTTTAGTTCGCTTTCGCCGCGGCAGACGATCGAGCGGATCGTCGGCGAGGGGCTCGCGCTGCATCGTCCGCAGATGACTCCGCAGGCGCGGCGCGACAAGGTCGTTGCGGTGCTGCGCGAAGTCGGCATCGACCGGACCGCGCTGTATCGCTATCCGCATGAATTTTCGGGCGGGCAGCGGCAGCGCATCGCGATCGCGCGCGCGCTGGTACTCGAGCCGCGCGTGCTGATCCTCGACGAACCGACCAGCGCGCTCGACGTCTCGATCCAGCAGCAGGTGCTCAAGCTGCTCACCGGTTTGCAGCACAAATACAACCTCGGCTTCGTGTTCATCAGTCACGACCTGGAAGTGATCGGGGCGATGGCGCACCGAGTCTTGGTGATGCAGAACGGATCGATCGTCGAAACCGGCGAAGTCGAGAAAATTTTTGCTGCCCCCGCGCATCCTTACACGCGAAAGCTACTGAAAGCGGCGCTGGATCGTTGATTTTTCACCCTTTCCCCAATTGAGTGCGCCCGTCGATTGATTTTTCCTATTCCTTTTGACACGCAAATACTTACTGGCTAGTATCGAGCAAACTTTTTTTCTAGACCCCTGATTTTTTGGCAAAAACTACCGACCAATGCAGCACAGAAACTTCACCCAGGCTTGCACGCGCGTCGTCGCCGGGATGTTCATTGGCGTCTTGATGGCAGCAGCTCCCGGCGCATTCGCCGACGAAGTCAGCGGTTTTAATCAGAATGCCCCATATCCGGCCACCAACGGCTCGGATCCTCTTTTTCTTCTCACTCCGCAAACCAAGGCCGCCGGCAGCGAAAGCGGCAGCGCCAAATCGTTCCTTTCGGGCATGGCCGGCAAAGCGGGCGACGTGGTGGTCGGCGCGTTGAACATGATCGGCGTTCGCTACCGTTGGGGCGGCAATACGCCTGATTCGGGGCTCGATTGCAGCGGTTTCGTGCGCTACGTGTTTCAGGACACGCTCGGTCTCGCGCTGCCGCGCCGTGCCGAGGAAATGAGCCGCTTGGGCGAGAAGGTGCGGGTAAGCGACCTGAAGCCGGGCGATCTGGTGTTCTTCAATACGATGCGCCGCACGTTCTCGCACGTCGGCATCTATATCGGCGACAATAAGTTCGTGCACTCGCCGTCCACCGGCAGCACGATCCGCGTCGACGACATGGATGACGGCTACTGGGAAAAACGCTTTACGGGTGCGCGTCGGATCGAGACCTCGTATCAGGCCGACGATCTGCGCAAGCGCGTGACCGCGACGATCGGCGGGAATAACTGATTCCGCGTTGCGCCGGGGCGATAAAAAAGCCTGCTTCGTTCGAAGCAGGCTTTTTGCGTTTGATGCGCGCATTTTTGCCATGGCGACGCACAGCGACTGTGCGCCAACGGGCTTTCAGGCTCCCATCTGCCGCGCGGCTAGCTTGCGCTGCAACTCCGGCATCATCTTCGCGACCGCTTCCTCGCCGGCGAGAATCGCGGCGTTGCGCTGTGAGAAATCGCTGCCGCTCATTGCCGCGAGATTCGGCCGGATCACCACGTCGGCGTACTTGTCGAGTTCGTAGACCTTGATCGTCTGGCCCATGATCGTGAAGGTTTGCATCAACACGTCGAACGAGCTTGCCGTGACGCCGGTTTCCGGTCGCTGGGAAATATCGACGGCGATCACGAAATCCGCGCCCATCTTGCGCGCGAACGACGCCGGTACCGGACTCACGAGACCCCCATCCACGTACTCGTGACCGCCGATCTTCACCGGCTCGAAAATCGACGGCACGCTACACGACGCGCGCACCGCGATGCCGGTGTTGCCGCGCTGGAACAGGATCGGCTGGCCGGTTTGCAGATCTGTCGCGACCACGCCGAGCGGCCTCGCCATCTTCTCGATCGGGCGGTTGTTCAGCGTCGTGTTCAGGTAGTTCTGCAGCGCGACGCCCTGCAGGAAGCCGCGCGTACGAAACGGCATCGCCCAGTCGCTGATCGACGCTTCGTCCATCGACAGCGCGAGCTTGTTCAGCGCGAAGCCGTTCATGCCCGACGCGTACAGCGCGCCGACGACGGAGCCGGCGCTCGTGCCGGCGATCAGGTCGATCTGGATATTGCGCGCCTCGAGAGCCTTGATGACGCCGATGTGCGCAAAGCCGCGCGCGGCGCCGCCGCCGAGAGCGAGCGCGACGCGAACCGGCTTCTGTTGCGCTTTTTCAGGCGGCGGGGGAACGGCGGGCGTCGCGGTGATCGGCGTACCATCGAGTTTGCCGGCGGTCGTGGTGCAGGCAGCAAGCACCGCGGATGCAGCCGCCAGCGAAAAGCTGCGGCGGCTCAAGTTCGGGGATGAGGGTTTCAACGAGTTCTCCAGCAACGGCGCGGGCGACGCGAGCGGCGTCGCGCGTACCGCGATCAGGCTGAGGTCAGACCGGGCGGATCGCCGACGGCGATTGCGCGCGCTGCAGCGGTGTTCGCTCCGGATCGGATCGATGTGCGGTAAGCCCGCATCGCAGCGCGCGCACATCTTAATGCAAACGATCGGCTCGCGCGGTCCGCTGTAATGAAACGTTGCAGAGGAAGTATTCGGAACTGACGCGGCGCTTTTTCAAGATGAGTTGGGCGAGCGTTGGGAAGGTGCGTACGCAGATGTCCGGACGCCGTTCGCCCATGCGCCATAGGCCGTTCGGACGAGGGCGGCAACCCGCGTGCGGAAGGTATAATTCGGCTCTTGCACTTATTCCCTCGTGGCCGTGCGCGACGTCGCGCGCAGCATGGGCACGCTTCGCAGTCATGTTCGCCTGAGCGCCGGCGCCTGTTTTCCGAGTAACCGCTAATGACCACCTCCGTTCGTACCCGTTTCGCACCGAGTCCCACCGGCTTCATCCACCTGGGCAACATCCGCTCCGCGCTGTATCCGTGGGCGTTCGCGCGCAAGATGAAAGGGACCTTCGTGCTGCGGGTCGAGGACACCGACCTCGAGCGCTCCACGACCGAATCCGTCGACGCGATTCTCGAAGGCATGGCGTGGCTCGGCCTCGATTTCGACGAAGGCCCGTTCTACCAGATGCAGCGCATGGACCGGTACCGCGAAGTGCTGAAGCAAATGCGGGAGGCGGGGCTTGTCTATCCGTGCTACATGTCGACCGAAGAGCTCGACGCGCTGCGCGAGCGCCAGCGCGAAGCAGGCGAAAAGCCGCGCTACGACGGCACGTGGCGCCCGGAGCCGGGCAAGGTGCTGCCGGAGCCGCCCGTGGGCGTGAAGCCGGTGCTAAGGTTTCGCAATCCGCTGACCGGCGTGGTCGCGTGGGACGACGCGGTGAAAGGCCGCATCGAAATCTCGAACGAAGAACTCGACGACCTCGTGATCGCGCGTCCAGACGGCACGCCGACGTATAACTTCTGCGTCGTCGTCGACGATCTCGACATGCGCATCACTCACGTGATTCGTGGCGACGACCACGTCAACAACACGCCGCGCCAGATCAACATACTGCGCGCGCTCGGTGGCGAGCCGCCGGTGTATGCACACCTGCCGACCGTGCTGAACGAGCAGGGCGAGAAGATGAGCAAGCGCCACGGCGCGATGAGCGTGATGGGTTATCGCGATGCGGGGTATCTGCCGGAAGCGGTAGTCAACTATCTGGCGCGCCTCGGCTGGTCGCATGGTGACGCGGAGATTTTCACGCGCGAGCAGTTCGTCGAGTGGTTCGATCTCGAGCACCTCGGCAAGTCGCCGGCGCAGTACGACCATGACAAGCTGAACTGGCTCAACGCGCACTACATCAAGGAAGCCGACAACGCACGCCTCGCCGAACTGGCGAAACCGTTCTTCGCGGAGCTCGGCATCGAGGAAGCCACACTCGCCCAAGGTCCGGACCTGACGGGCGTGGTGGGACTGATGAAGGATCGGGCGTCGACCGTGAAGGAGATCGCGCAGAACGCCGCGATGTTCTATCGCACCCCGGCACCCGACGCTGAGTTGCTTGCACAGCACGTAACCGATGCGGTTCGTCCGGCGCTCGCTGATCTGGCCGCTGCATTGAAGACGGTCGAATGGACCAAGGAGACGATCGCTGCCGCGCTGAAAGCGACGCTCGGCACGCACAAGCTGAAGATGCCGCAGCTCGCGATGCCGGTGCGTCTGCTGGTGGCGGGTGCGACGCATACACCGTCGATCGATAGCGTGCTGATGCTGTTCGGTCGCGACGTCGTCGTTAGCCGCATCGAAAAAGCGCTTGGCTAATCCGTTGGCGGCGTGCGTCAGAGGTTTCGCATGCCGCCGGAAAAATCCGCATGTAATTGCTCAAAGGGTATTTACAAAGCGCAGATCGCCCTCTAGAATCTCGTTTCTCTGATGTGCGCGGGGGTATAGCTCAGCTGGGAGAGCGCTTGCATGGCATGCAAGAGGTCAGCGGTTCGATCCCGCTTACCTCCACCAACAGAGCAGAGAGATTAAAGTGGTTAAGAAGTCTGATGGTTGTAGAAAAAAGACTTCACAAACCGCTGAAATGTAGTTAAAGTAGCGGTCTTCGCTTTTGACCAGAAGATAGCTTGGCGAATTAACTGAAAAGTTAGCGCGAGTTGATCAAGTCAAAAGCGAATTGAGACGGATCTGAAAAGATTTTGTCCCCTTCGTCTAGAGGCCTAGGACATCACCCTTTCACGGTGAGTACAGGGGTTCGAATCCCCTAGGGGACGCCAAACATCAGCGTCGCTTTGGTATTCAAGTAGTAGTAAAGCAGCGCAGCTTGCAGAGAATTAACCGACGCTCGCAAGCAGGGTGTAAAGACTGGAGTGGTAGTTCAGTCGGTTAGAATACCGGCCTGTCACGCCGGGGGTCGCGGGTTCGAGTCCCGTCCACTCCGCCAGACAAAGCCCGTTCACACATACTTGAACGGGCTTTTTCATTAAAGGTGTAAGCAGTACGTTGTCCCCTTCGTCTAGAGGCCTAGGACATCACCCTTTCACGGTGAGTACAGGGGTTCGAATCCCCTAGGGGACGCCAGAACATCGGCATCGTTCGGTTGGAAGTTTGAACGGTGCAGCAAGCTGAGAGTATGGCATCGCAGGCTGCGGTGCAAAATCTGGAGCGGTAGTTCAGTTGGTTAGAATACCGGCCTGTCACGCCGGGGGTCGCGGGTTCGAGCCCCGTCCGCTCCGCCAGAATTGAGAAAGCCCACTTCGCAAGAAGCGGGCTTTTTTTTATTGTGCGCCCAGCATGGGCGCACTCCTGCGGGTGCAAGTTCCGCCATAAGCTGGTCACAGCGAATGAAGTGAAGCTCAACTGTATGAGGGCGGCCGAATGTGGGAAGGAAGCGTGGAGCGAAAATAGCGAGCCGATGAACATGAACTGCATAGAAGGCGTTGTCAAGCACGGCGGGCGAGCAATAGATCGCGAAGCTCTCGTGACCAAGGCGAAGCGGCGTAAATGCGGCGGCTGTGCGATGAAGGAGTGCGCTCGTACCTTGGGAGATTTCGCCTCATGCCTGAAAGGGCGACGGCGTCGAGCCGGAGCTAGAAGTCAGCAGAGGCCGTAGTAGTCGCAGGACAGATCGGTGAGACTGAAGCTGGTGATGAAGGGCCGAACGGGAGGGAGTGTCCAGCGCCATGTCGATGCGACAGGAATTGCGTCAGATGCCCGCGCAAGCCGGGCGATCGGAGGCACGCACGGTGAAGCTGCGCCTATTTCCGTGAGCGACGAAGCCTGTTGCCCGCGCCATGAATCCGGGCACACAGGGTCACCGCTGTCATCGCTGCTGGTAGCGGCGTTGACGAAAGAGAACCTGAAGCACGCGTTTAAACGGGTACGGGCCAACAAGGGAACCGCTGGGCGTGGACCGTCTGGACATTGACCAGACGTCGCGCGATCTGGTGACAGCGTGGCCCGCGATCCGTGAACAGTTTTGCTGAAGGGGACGTACCGGCCCAGTCCGGTAGGGCGGCTGATGATGCCGAAACCGGACGGAGGTGAGCGCGAGCCTGGCATCCCGACGGTAACGGACCGGCTGATGCAGCAGGCGCTGCAGCAGGTGCTGCAGCCGGTTCTGGGACCCTTCCTTCAACGAGCACAGCTGCGGCTTCCGGCCCGGACGGCGTGCGCACGATGCGGTGCTTGCCGCGCAGTCGTACGTGTAGTCGGGCCGGTGAATCGTGGTGGACGTTGATCTGGAGAAGTTCTTCGACCGGGTCAACCACGACATCCTGATTGACCGTCTACAGAAACGAATTGGGGAGGCCAGCGCGATCCGGCTGATCCGCCGTTGCTGGCTAACGTGTTGCTCGACGAGGTGGACAAGGAACTGGAACGGCGCGGCCACTGCTTCGTGCGCTGTGCCGACGATGCGAACGTGTATGTCCGCAGCCGTCGTCGTGCTGGTGAGCGGATGATGGCGCCTGCACATAGGACCGCAACCGCTCCGTTTCTACTGCCGTTGCCGGCCGCCTCCCGGAAGGCTCGGGACAAACAGCCATTGCCAGCGCGCGCGGCCTGTTTTACCGTTTATCCGACTTATCCTCGCGGTCCTGCCATGTTCGATCCCACCGAAGCTCCGTCACCGTTTCACCTGCGCACGGCCAGCATGGACGATTTCGAGTTTGCCGAGGCGCTGACCCGCAATAACATGGGCGGTTACTATCGCCGGCATCATCTGGTGTGGCGCAGCGATCTGTTTCTCGGCAGTTGGCGTGAATCGGAGAATTTCATTCTCGAAGTGGATGGCGTGCCGATGGGCGTGCTGCGTATCACCGAGGAGGGTGATTCGCTGCATATCCGCGACGTGCAGATCGCCGAAGGATATCGTCGGCTTGGCGCCGGTACGTTTCTGCTCGACATCTCGCATCAATGGGCGCGCGAGCGCGGGCTGCGCGAGTTGCAGTTGCGCGTGTTCGTCGACAATCCGGCGGCGCGGCTCTATCAGCGCAAGGGCTATAAGCTCGCCGGGCCGCGGCTCGCGCAGCTAGGCGCAATCCGTCATCTGGCGCGGCGGGTTTGAGGCGGGGCTCCGCGTTGATGGCCGACGCGCACCGCTAGTTGTCGCCATTCACCGCTCGGCGACGTCCGTCGAACCGGCTTGATCCTGTGCCGTTTCATCATCCGCTTGGGCGTCATCATGCTCGCCGTTGCTCGCGCGATGCTCGGCGCCTCGCTCGATAAACGCGCGCGGACTCGCGCCGAACGCACGCCGGAACATCGCGGAGAAGGCGCTCTGGCTCTGATAGCCCAGTTCCTGCGCGACGTGCGACAGCGGCCGTCCCTGGCTCAACAATGGAATGGCGCGCGCGAGAATCGCCTGCTGACGCCACTGCGAAAAACTCACACCCAGCTCCTGGCGAAACAGCCGCGCGATCGTGCGCGTGCTCGCGCCCACCGTCGATGCCCACTGCTCGAGCGACTCGCCATGCATCGGGTCGGCGATCACGGCCTCGCACAGCGCGCGCAGGCGCTTTTCGCTGGGCATCGGCACGGACAGCGGCAACGGCTCCGAGCGCGTCAGTTCATCGAGCGCGAGCGCGCCGAGCAGCTGCTCGCGCGCGGCGGACAGGCCAGGCGTATCGAGCGCGGCAATCACCTCGCGCAACAGGTTCGATACTTCGACGACGCGCGGCGTATCGAGCCCGGCCGGCACCGTACTCTCGGTGATGTACAGCGTGCGCAGGAACGCATCCTCGACGGCGACCACTTCGTGCGTCACATGCGGCGGCAACCAGATTGCGCGCGATGGCGGCACCATCCATGTCGTGCCCGTCGTTGCGACCCGCAGCACGCCGCGCGACGCATACGCGACCTGCGCCCAGGCATGCGTATGACGCGCGATATGCCAGCCCGCCGGCATGGGCCGCGAGCGCACGCGGATCGGATGCATGTCGTTCGGCGCGAACTCGGGCGGTATGTCGGCGAAACGCACGCGGCTCGACAGGTCGGAGTCGGTGGGCGAAGTCATGGCAAGGTCGGTTGGGATCACGGAGCAGCAAAGGCGAAGCGCGCTCGAGGCCATTCTCCGCCGCGGGCATCAAGCATTGTAGGGCGTGCCCAGTTTTCTGTTGCCGACGGGCCGCCGTTGCATAATGTCCCGATGGCCCCCCGAGCCACCGACATCACCTCTGACCATGGAGACTCAACGACGATGCAGACCGTCTTTGTCTACGGCACGCTGCGTGCCGGTGAAACCAACGACATCAGCGAAGCCGCCGCCCGCAACGAGATCCCCGCACCGAGCCTGCTCGGCAGTACCACCGTGCGCGGCCATCTGTTCGATTTTGGCGACTATCCGGGTCTCGTCGTCGACGAAACGGGCATCGAAGTGCGCGGCGACGTCTATGAAATCGACGATGCGCTCGTCGCGGTGCTCGACGAAATCGAAGCCGTGTATCCGGGCGTCGAGAATCGTTTTCTGGCACGTGAGGTGATGGTCAAAGTGGACGGCAACGTCGTGAATTGCCGCTTCTATCCGGTCGCGCCGAGCGCGGTAAGAGGGCTGCCCGAGATCCGTTCAGGAGATTGGGTCGAACATCGGCGCACGCGCTGAGCTGGTCCACGAAGGCGAGCAAAAAAACGGCGCGCCACGTATGTCCGCGGCGTGCCGTCGTTCAAGCGGATGCGATCACCTGGCTCGAGCAGGCCCAAGGCGCTCGAGCCCGCATCGTCAACACCATCAAATCTCTTCGTAAAGCGGCAGCGTCAGAAAATCGGTGAACTGCTCCGCGGTCGACATCTGCTCGAAGATCTGCGCGGCACGCTCATACGGCTTCGTATCTCCGCCCACCGTCTGTTTGACCTTGTCGAGCTCTTGCGCCGCGAGCTCGCGCACCAGTTCGACCGTCACCTTGCGACCGTCGTCGAGTTTGCCCTTCGGCGAGCGGATCCACTGCCAGACCTGCGAGCGCGAAATCTCGGCGGTGGCCGCATCTTCCATCAGGTTGTGAATCGGCACACAGCCATTGCCCGCGAGCCACGAACCGAGGTAGTGAATGCCGACGTTGATGTTGTTGCGCAAGCCCGCTTCGGTGATCGGCGTTTCCGGGCGGAAGTCGAGCAAGTCGGTCGCGGTCACGAGCACGTCGACGCGCTGCTTGCCGATCTGGTTCGGCTGGTCGCCGAGCACCTTGACGAACTCTTCCATCGCGACCGGCACGAGGCCGGGGTGCGCGACCCAGCCGCCGTCGTAGCCGTCGCCCGCGTCGCGCGCCTTGTCTGAACGCACGCCGGCCATTGCCTTGTCGTTAGCGGCCGCATCGTTCTTGATCGGAATCAGCGCGCTCATGCCGCCGATCGCCGGCGCATTGCGGCGATGGCAGGTCTTCAGCAGCAGCAACGCGTACGCGCGCATGAACGGCGAAGTCATCGTGATCTGCGAGCGATCGGCAAGGCAGAAGTCGCGGTCGCTCTTGAACTTCTTGATCGCCGAGAAGATGTAGTCCCAGCGGCCCGCGTTCAGGCCCGAGCTATGTTCGCGCAGTTCGTACAGGATCTCGTCCATTTCGAACGCGGCGACGATCGTCTCGATCAGCACCGTCGCGCGAATCGTGCCGCGCGGCACGCCGACCGCTTCCTGCGCGGCGACGAAGATGTCGTTCCACAGCCGCGCTTCGAGATGGCTCTCCATCTTCGGCAGATAGAAGTACGGGCCCGAGCCGCGCGCGATCAACTCCTTCGCGTTGTGCACCATGTACAGCGCGAAATCGAAGATGCCACCCGACACGCGCTGGCCGTCGACCTTCACGTGCTTCTCGTCGAGATGCCAGCCGCGCGGACGTACGATCAGCGTCGCGGTCCTGTCGTTGAGCCGGTACGACTTGCCGTTTTGTTCGAGCGAGATCGTGCGGCGCACCGCGTCCTTCAGATTGATATGACCGGTGATCTGATTGTCCCAGCTCGGCGCATTCGAATCCTCGAAGTCGGTCATGTAGGAGTCGGCGCCCGAATTGAGCGCGTTGATGATCATCTTGCGCTCGACGGGGCCGGTGATCTCGACGCGCCGGCACTGCAGATCCTGCGGCAGCGGCGCGATCTTCCAGTCGCCTTCGCGCACGCTCTTCGTGGCGGCGAGGAAGTCAGGCCGCTCGCCTGCGTCGAGCCGGTTCGCGCGCTCGACGCGCGCCTGCAGCAACTGCTGACGGCGCGGCTCGAACGTACGGTGCAAGGCCGCGACGAGTTCCAGCGCTTCGCGGGTGAGGATCGCTTCAAAGCCGGGCTTGATGTCGCCGGTGATTTCCATGCCTTGCGGCAACGACAGCGGATTAGCCATGTTTTCTCCTTGGTCGGTCAGATTGCAAAAATGCGAAGGTTGAGAAGGGGGAAGTGGATTGCCGAATGCGAGGGGCGCCGTCATACGCGCGGGCCGGCGCGCTTGCGACTGCCACTTTCAGGAACTTTCGTTTGACGGCCGCCGCTCGAGCGTGACGACGTCGCGAGTGTGTGCAGAAAGTCCAGCAGATCGTTCATGCCGCCGCCGGTGCCATGCGGCGTCACGCCGAGTTCTTCGACGGGCAGGTTCTGCCGGTTCAGCCAGAATGTCGTGAAGCCGAACCATGTCGCGCCCGCGACGTCCCAGCCGTTCGACGACACGAACACGATCTCGCGCGCGGCCACGCCGAACGCGTCGGGGCCGAGCGCATACGCGGCCGGCGAGGGTTTGTACGCGCGCACGGCGTCGACCGACAGCACGTGATCGAAGAGGGCGTTCATGCCGGCGCTCTTGACCGCGATGTCGAGCATTTGCGGATTGCCGTTTGACAGAATCGCGAGCCCCACGCGTGGCCCGGCGGCGGCCTCGCGCAACGCGCGCAGCACGGGCACCGCGTCGGGAAACGCGGACAGGCACGCGTATTCGTCCATTAGCCGCTTTTCGGCCGCGCGGCCCAGCGTGAGCTGCAGTCTTTTCGCGGCGAAGCGCAGCGCGTCGAGCGTGATGTCCCAGAACGGGCGGTAGTGTTCGCCGGGGGCGTCGCTGCGCGCGGCGAGCGTGCGCAATTGCGTGTATTCGATCTGCTTCTGGCGCCACAGCTGCGACAGCGCGTCGCCGTGGCTGGGGAACAGTTGCTCCGCGGCGGCGATCACCGAATGCACGTCAAACAACGTGCCGTAGGCGTCGAAAATCACTGCTCGCGGGGAAGGTGTCGTTGTGGCCGACATTGCCATGCGCTCCTGTCAGAGGTCGGAATCGATTGTATTGCTGACCTTAGGTGCTAAAAAATAGGCTAAAGATCACTTGATCTTTTACTTTTTCGTGCCTAATCTGACGCGCACTGCTCACTTTTCCGGCTCGCCGCGGCGCGTATCGTTCATGGACCGTTTCAAGCAGATCGAGACCTTCGCCACTGTCGCGGCCAAAGGGAGCCTGTCCGCGGCGGCGCTCGCCGAGGGCGTCGCGCCCGCGATCATCGGCCGGCGCATCGACGCACTGGAGGAGCGCCTCGGTGTGAAGCTGCTCGTGCGCACGACGCGCAAGATCACGCTGACCTTCGAAGGCTCGGCCTTTCTCGAAGACTGCCAGCGCATTCTTCACGACATGCAGAACGCCGAGGCGAGCGTGTCGGCGGGCGGCGTGAAGGCGAGCGGCCATCTCCGGCTGTCGGCACCGGCCGGCTTCGGGCGCCGGCACGTGGCGCCACTGGTGCCCGCGTTCACGGTCGCGCATCCGGACGTGTCGATCACGCTCGATCTGTCCGACCGCCTCGTCGACCTCGTCAACGAAGGCTTCGATTGCGCGGTGCGGCTCGGCGAGTTGCCCGATTCGTCGCTGGTGTCGCTGAAGCTCGCGGAGAACCGGCGCGTATGCGTCGCGTCGCCCGCGTATCTGAGCCGGCGCGGCGCGCCGCACAGCCTGGCCGATCTCGCGCGTCACAACTGCCTCGCGCTCGCCGCCAGCGCGAACCAGCAGCGCGGCTGGATGTTTCAGCACGATGGCAAGGTCGTGTCGATCAAAGTGTCCGGCACGATGGAGTGCTCGGACGGCGCGGTGCTGCACGAATGGTGTCTCGCCGGACACGGGCTCGCGTGGCGCTCGTGGTGGGAGGTCGGCGCGGAGATGGCGACAGGCCGCCTCGTCAGCGTGCTCGACGAATTCGCCGCGCCGCCGATCGGCATCCACGCGGTGTTCCCGCAGCGCCGTCATCTGCCGCTGCGGGTGCGGCTGTTTCTGGACTTTCTCAAGCATACGTACGGCGAACCCGGTTACTGGGACTGATGCGCCAATCTCCAGACAGACGCGAATACCCGCATTCATACGCATTACAATCGTTTCGAGCAGCCTGCACCCTGGGCTTTGTTGGACGCTGACGCCGTGCTGCGCGCAGCCGGCGACGGAGGGGAACATGTTCAGGCACATCCTGGTTCCGACCGATGGTTCAGATCTGTCACGCAAGGCGATAGCGGGCGCGATCGACCTCGCGCAGGCCGTGGGCGCCCGCGTTACCGCATACGCCTGTCTGCCGCAATATCCGTACTCGCCGTTCTCCGATGTCGTGGTCGAACCGCCCGGCGAGTTCCTGCGACGCAGCGAGCGCGAGGCGCGTGTGCATCTGCGCGAAGTCGAGCATGCGGCGCACCGCGTCGGCGTCAGTGTCGAGAGCCGCACGAGCGTGCATCCGGCGCCGTATCTCGGCATCATCGAAGCGGCCGAGCAGGGGCGCTGCGACGTGATCTTCATGGCATCGCATGGGCGGCGCGGGCTCGGCAGCCTGCTGATCGGCAGTGAAACGCAGCGCGTGCTCACGCATACGAAAATTCCTGTGATCGTCTATCGCTGAATCGCTTGGCACTGCCGGCCGCGTGCCGGCATGCACCGCCCTCGAAAAAAAAACGCGCCGGCGGCGCTGCCGGCGCGTTCAGGTTCGCCGCACGCTTGCCGCGCGCTGGCTTTTTTCAGACTTTCCGGCCGTCGGCATTCGCGCTGACGCTCTCGCCAATTCGGGACGGCACGGCCCTCCGTGCGTCGGCGGCAATCTGGTGGTGCCGCTCGACGTTTGCCGATCGTTCCTGCGCTCAGGCCACGGGACTGCATAACCCGACTGGCTGATCTCAGGCGACCTTCTTGTCGAAGAACTGCTCGTTTTCCGTCGAACCGTGCAGCGCGGTCGTCGATGCTTCGCGCTCGACCGTCTGCGTGACGGCGTCGAAGTAGCCGGTGCCGACTTCGCGCTGATGCTTGACCGCGGTGAAGCCCTTTTCGGCCGCCGCGAACTCCGCCTGCTGCATTTCGACGAACGCGGTCATCTGGTTGCGCGCATAGCCGTACGCGAGGTTGAACATCGAGTAGTTCAGCGCGTGGAAGCCGGCCAGCGTGATGAACTGGAACTTGTAGCCCATCGCGCCGAGTTCGCGCTGGAACTTCGCGATCGTCGCGTCGTCGAGGTTCTTCTTCCAGTTGAACGACGGCGAGCAGTTGTACGACAGCAGCTGCTCCGGGTATTCCTTGTGGATCGCGTCGGCGAATTTCTTCGCGAACTCGAGGTCCGGCTTGCCGGTTTCGCACCAGATCATGTCGGCGTACGGCGCATAGGCGAGGCCGCGCGAGATTGCCTGGTCGAGACCGGGCTTCGTGCGGTAGAAGCCTTCGACGGTACGCTCGCCGGTCAGGAACGGGCGGTCGTTGTCGTCGATGTCCGAGGTCACGAGGTCGGCGGCTTCCGCGTCGGTGCGGGCGAGCAGCACGGTCGGCACGCCCGACACATCGGCGGCCAGACGCGCGGCGGTCAGCTTCGCGACGGCTTCGCGGGTCGGCACGAGCACCTTGCCACCCATGTGACCGCACTTCTTGACCGATGCGAGCTGGTCTTCGAAGTGCACGCCGGACGCGCCCGCTTCGATCATCGCCTTCATCAGTTCGAACGCGTTCAGTACGCCGCCGAAACCGGCTTCCGCGTCGGCCACGATCGGTGCGAAGTAATCGACGTAGCCTTCGTCGCCCGGGTTCTTGCCTTCTGACCACTGGATCTGGTCGGCGCGCGTCAGCGTGTTGTTGATGCGCTTGACGACGAGCGGCACCGAGTTGGCCGGATACAGCGACTGGTCCGGGTACATTTCACCGGCGACGTTGGCATCGCCCGCGACCTGCCAGCCTGACAGATAGATTGCCTTCAGACCAGCTTTCACCTGCTGCATCGCCTGGTTGCCGGTCAGCGCGCCAAGCGAGTTGACGAACGGCTCGTTGTTGACGGCGGCCCACAGCTTTTCCGCGCCGCGCTTCGCGAGCGTGTGCTCGGGTTGCACCGAGCCGCGCAGACGCACCACGTCTTCGGCCGAGTAGGTGCGCTTGACACCTTTCCAACGCGGGTCCGCTTCCCATTGCTGCTTGAGTTGCTGCACTTGCTGTTCGCGGGTCATGGTCATGATGTGCTCCTTCGATGCCAGTTATGGAGGATGGGTGACTCTGTCTTCTCGAAGCGGCGGGCCCGGAGAGGCGTTCTGTTTCGTGAAGTCTTATATAAGAGTCTAGGCAAATCGAAGGACGCGCCATAGACGCCGCAATGTGTTTTTTCAATATATATTTCTGTATGAAATCAATGGCTTGACGTCTGCGTTTCGCGATAAGAAACGATATTTTCCCTGTTGCAATAGTCCTTCTTGTGCTTTGCAGCATGACTTTTTACGACGCAAAAAAATTTTTTACATCGTGAAATTTGGGTCGGGCAGTCGATAGACGAAAAAAAACCGGCGCCCGAGCGCCGGTTTTCTTTTTGTGTCACGGACGGCGCGAAGCCATCCGGTCGGTCAGGTCGCTATTAGCTGCCGCGACGTGCCGAACGGGGACCGTCGTTGCGGCGCGCGCCGTAGCCGTCACGCGAACCACCGCCGAAGCCTTCGCGCGAGCCACCGCCGAAGCCTTCGCGCGAACCGCCGGCCGACTTGTTGCCCCAGCCGCCGCCGTTGCCATTGCCACTGCCATTGCCATTACCGCTGCGCGAGCCGCCGTAGCCGCCCGGCTTGCCCGAGCCGCTGCCGAAGCGACGGCCGTTACCAGCCGGACGACCACGGCCGCCGAAGCCAGGACGGCCACTGCCCGAAGACGGGGCCTTGCGCGGCTCGAAGCCTTCGACGACGTTGACCGGCAGCGGCGTGCGCACGAAGCGCTCGATACGCTTCAACGCGCCCTGTTCGGCGTGATGCACGAGGCTCACCGCGATACCCGAGCGGCCCGCGCGGCCGGTACGGCCGATACGGTGCACGTAGTCTTCGGCGAACTTCGGCAGGTCATAGTTGAACACGTGCGTGATGCCGGGGATGTCGATACCGCGAGCGGCGACGTCGGTCGCAACCAGCACGCGCACGCGGCGCTCGCGCAGTGCGCGGATCGTGCGGTTACGCGCGCCTTGCGGCAGATCGCCGTGCAGCGCGGCCGATTCGAAGCCGGCATCGGCCAGACGGCCCGCCAGCTGGTCGGCGTCCAACTTGGTGGCCGTGAAGACGATGGCCTGGTCGAGGCCGTCGTCACGCAGCAGATGGTCGAGCAGACGGTCCTTGTGATCGCGGTCGTCGACGTAGTGGACGGTTTGCGCGATGTTGGTGCGTTGTTCCAGGCGCTGGACGATCTCGATCCGCTCCGGGTCCTTCAACAGACGGCCAGTCAGCGAGCCGATCTTACCGTCGAGCGTGGCCGAGAACAGCATGGTCTGACGCGTAGCCGGCGTTTCGGCGACGATCGTGTCGATGTCGTCGATGAAGCCCATGTCGAGCATGCGGTCCGCTTCGTCTAGCACGAGGATCTGCAGTTGCGACAGATCGATGCGGCCGCGCTCGAGGTGGTCGATCAGACGGCCCGGCGTCGCGACGAGGATTTCAGGGTTCTTCGCGAGCAGCATCAGCTGCTGGCCATAAGCGACGCCGCCGAGAATGCTGACGGTGCGCAGGCGCTTCAGGTGCTTACCATACGTTGCTGCGGCGGTCGTGACCTGCATCGCGAGCTCACGGGTCGGGGTCAGCACCAGCATGGTCGGACGTGCGATCGGCTGCGGACGGCGGCCGCGGCCACCGTCGGCCGGGCGCGGTTCGCGCGGCTGGCTCGCCTGCGTCTTTTGCAACTGCGAGAAACGCTCGATGGCGGGCAGCATGAATGCGGCAGTCTTGCCCGAACCGGTCGGGCTCGAAACCAGCAGGTCGCGGCCGGCGATAGCTGCCGGCACCGCGCGTTGCTGCACCGGCGTCGGGTGCTCGTAGCCGGCGGCGGTCAGCGCGGAGACGACGTCCGCGGACAGGCCGAGCGACGCGAAGGTCGGCTTGGCGTCAGCCTGCGCGACGGCTTCGGGAGCGGCGGGCGTAAGACCGAGTGCTTCGTCGGCGACGGCGTTCAACGGGCTGCTGGGGGTGTGGCTCAAAGTCATTTGAATCCTTGAAAACGATCCTGGGTGGTTCATCGGATGAAAACGTCAACGCCAATCGGCATACCCAAGTCGTCGGATTCAGCGAGCAAAAAAGCAGCGAGCAAATCGAAAAACGGGGGCAACTCGCGACCGTGAAGGCGAGTTTTTCGTTAGAAGCTGTATCGGATGCGACGTGCCAACATGGCGAGTCGCCAGCCTGGGACTTGAGCCCGTAGGGGGCTAGGCAGAAGGGGACAGGTTCTAAACTGGATTGGAGCAAACGCTATGGACGCTGCGCCGCGAGGACCGCTGGAAAAAACGGGCAAAGCAGTGAAGCGCAGGCGGCATTATAGCGACATTTGCTGCACTGCGCCACCATTCAGGCAGTTCCGACAGAAGAAAGTGCCGGAATGAAGTAGGCGAGTGAGGGCGGCGGCCCGGAGCTTCGGGTCCGAAATCGCCGCGAGGCGGTCGCAGAATTGCCAGACGGTCATTTCGACAGATGATTGGCGCGCCGGAAACTCAGGCCGCGGCGCCGCTCTTCAGCGATTCGACGAGTTCGATGTATTGCTGCTTCGCAGCGTCCTGCGCGGTGCCCTTGAGCGCCGCCCACGCATCGTACTTGTATTTGCCGACAATGTCGGTGAAGCCCGGCTTGTCGCCGTGCACGTCGCCTTCGCTCGCCTGCTTGAAGAGCGCATAGAGACGCAGCAGCGTCAGATTGCCCGGACGCTCGGGCAATTGCTTGACGTCTTGCTGGGCTTGCTCGAACTGGGAATTGATGTCGGTCATGGTCGTTTGGCCCGCGTGGCGGGATAGATGAGATCGGCCGAAAATCATACCAATTGCCTGCCGCCGTGGGGCCGAGGGCTTATTCCAAACGGTGGCGGCCGCGAAGCCTGGCAGCGCGGCCGCGCAATCCACCATTCACGCGCACCGCGCCGATTACAATACGGTCCATGACTCAAACAGTGCTTCTTGCCCTCGATACATCGACCGAGTTCTGCTCGGTGGCGCTCGTGTCCGCGTCCGTCGATGCCGCCGGTCAGCTCAGCGCCGAACCGCGCGTCTGGGTTCGTCACGAACAAACCGGCGCGGTGTCCAGTACCCGCCTGCTGCCGGCGATTCGCGAACTGTTCGACGAAGCCGGCCTCACGCTGGCGGATTGCGACGCGATCGCGTTCGGCTCGGGTCCGGGTTCGTTCACCGGACTGCGTACGGCGACCGGCGTGGCCCAAGGCCTTGCGTTCGGCCTGAAGCTGCCGGTCGTACCGATCGGCACGCTGCTCGCGTGCGCGGAGAGCGCCCGCCTGCGCGATCCGTCGACGACGCGCGTGCTTGCCGCGCTCGACGCGCGCATGGACGAAATCTACTGGGCCGACTATGCGTGGGACGACACGCAACACGAATGGCGCACCGTGCAGACGGCGACGCTCGATGCACCCGAGCGGCTCGTGCTGCCCGACGTGCCGTTCATACTCGCCGGCAACGCGGCCGCCGCGTTCGGCGAGCGGTTGCCGGCGGTCGCGGCCGCGCGGAGCGTCGATGGCGAAGCGTTGCCGCATGCTTTGCCGCTCGCGTACGCGGCGCTGCGCGCGTTTCATGCGGGCCGCACGGTGCGCGCCGATCAGGCCGCACCCGAGTACGTGCGCGACAAGGTCGCGCAGACGACCGCAGAGCGCATGGCCGACAAAGCGGCGAAATCAGCTAAAGCGGCTCATAGCGCCGAGCAGTCCGCGCAGCACGCGCCCGATGGCGGCTCAGGCCAACCGTCCCACGACGAGGCGCGCCCATGAGCGGCGTGCTGCTCACGGACCGCTACATGTCGCCGATGACCGAAAGCGACCTGGACGAAGTCGCCGCGATCGAGAAGCTCGCGTATGAGTTTCCGTGGAGCCGCGGCAACTTCGGCGACTCGCTGCGCAATGGCTATTTCGGCGTCTGTCTGCGTCACGTGACGGGGACGTTGATCGGCTACTGCGTGCTGATGCCAGTCGTCGATGAAATGCATCTGCTGAATCTATGCGTCACGCCGCAAGCACAAGGCGCCGGCGCAGGTCTCGCGCTGCTGCGCGAGGCGGTGCGCATCACGCACGCGGAGAGGCTCGAGGGGCTGCTGCTCGAAGTGCGGCCGTCGAATCATCGGGCGATCCGGTTGTATGAGCGCTTCGGCTTCGCGTCGATCGGCCGGCGCAAAAATTATTATCCGGCGCGGCATCGCGGCCGGGAGGACGCGATCGTGATGCGTCTGTCGTTAGCCACGGAGGGCGCAGATGGCGCTGCATGAATCGGTGCTCGAAGAATTCGGACTCGCGCCGTTGTGGGTGCGTCGCGGTCTCGCGGCGCGCGAGGAGGCCGGGCGGAGTGATGCAATTGCGGCGCAAACGCCCAGCGATCGACGTGCGCCGGTGCGCGACGACGCGGCTATGGCGGATGACGCAACTCAGCCGTCTTGCGAGCCCGCGACGCTGAAGCAAGCGGAGGAGCCGTTGCAGTCGCTGCGGGAACACGCAGACGACGTGCGTCGCGCGGAGCCTGTGACGCAGACCTCGCGCGAACCGCTGCGGGCGTCCGCAGAGGTGCAGCCGCCGCAAGCGCAGAGCGAATCCACTGCGCGCTTCGACGAAACTTCAGCGCGGCGCGAAACATCGCAACCGCAAACTGACTTTTCAGTCCCGGCGACTTTCGACGCCCCTTCCGAGGACGACTTCGCGTGGTTCGACGATCCAGCCGCATCGGCCCCCGCGCCCGCCGAAGCGCGCCGCGACGCGCCGGCGCTGCCGTCTATCCACACACTCGACTGGGACGCGCTCGCCGAGCGCGTCGCCGGATGCGAGGCGTGCCGGCTGTGCGAGAAGCGCACGAACACGGTGTTCGGCGTCGGCGATCGCGAGGCCGACTGGATGCTGATCGGCGAAGCGCCCGGCGAGAACGAGGACCGTCAAGGCGAACCGTTCGTTGGCCAGGCCGGCAAGCTGCTCGACAACATGCTGCACTCGCTCGCGCTCGCGCGCGGCACCAACGTGTATATCGCGAACGTGATCAAGTGCCGGCCGCCTGGCAATCGCAATCCGCAGCCGGACGAAGTCGCGCGTTGTGAGCCTTATTTACAGCGCCAGGTGTCGCTCGTGAAGCCGAAGCTGATCGTCGCGCTCGGCCGTTTCGCCGCGCAAAGTCTGCTCAAGACCGACGCGAGCATTTCGTCCATGCGCGGCCGCGTGCACACGTACGAGGGCGTACCGGTGATCGTCACCTATCACCCGGCCTATCTGCTGCGTAGCCTGCCCGACAAGGCCAAGGCCTGGGCGGATCTGTGCCTCGCGCGTACCACGTGGCTCGCGAACGGCGGCGTGCCGTCGAACGAATCAAAGTGACGATGCCCGAGGGACCGGCGGCGCGCATGCCCGCCGCGTCTGTCAGCCGCGCGGCGCTTCTCGATACCTTGCTGGGTTTGCGTGGCGATGCTTCAGTCGATGCGCTGCGCGATCCCGCTGTCCGCGATCTCGCGTGGCTGCTGCTCAGTCCCGATCTGTTGCGCCCTCAGCTTCCCACAGGCGCGCTCGCCGATCCTTTCGGCACACCGCGGGAATTGCGGGCCACGCTCGACTGGCTGCGCGCGCTCGACGCCGCGCCGGCACTTCTGCGTCAGGATCTCGCGGCAACGCGTATTACGCGCCTTGGCCGCTACGCCGAACGCCTGCTGGGCTTTTTCCTTCGTCATGGACCGGCGACGCAACTGATCGCAGCGGGTGTGCCGCTACGACATGCGGGTCTCACGCTCGGTGAATGCGATTTCCTCGTGCGCACGCGCCAAGGCGCGCGACGGCATTGGGAACTCGCGGTGAAGTGCTATCTGCATGCGGGCGATGCGAATGGGGCAGAGGCGGCGCGTCTCGCCGATTATGTCGGCCCCAATCTGAAAGACCGCTTCGATCTGAAGCTCGCGCATTTGCTCGCTCATCAGTTGCCGCTCAGCGCGCGCGAGGAATTTGCCTCGACGGGCTATGCGGGCGCGTGGACGCCGCAGATGTTCGTCAAAGGCTGGCTGTTTTACCGGCATGGCGAGAGGCCCACCGATCCTGCCGAACTCGATCCCGCGCACGGTCGCGGCTGGTGGGTCACGCATCGCGACTGGCCGGGTTTCGCGTGCGCGCATGCGCACAGGTGGCGAGTGTTGCCGCGGCTCGAATGGCTCGCGCCGCAATATCGAACGCAAGCCGGTGCGGACGACACGCGGTACGCCGACGCAAACACGCTCGCCGCGCAGATCTCACCGCAACATGGCCCGACGATGGTCGCCGGATTCATCGAAGACAACACGGGGCGAGTACTTGAACGCTCGCGCGGTTTTATCGTGCCCGACGACTGGCCCGAGCACGCGCGGCGTTACGCGAAGCAATGACGTCGCTCACCACCACCGATGAAAGTGATGCACCGGCCCCACGCCGTGGCCGACGTCGAGCCGCTCGCTCGCCTGCAACGCACCCGTCAGATAAACCTTCGCATCGGCGACCGCGCTAGCGAGATCGTCGCGCTGCGCAATCAAGGCCGCGATCGCCGACGACAACGTGCAGCCCGTTCCGTGCGTGTTCTTCACCGGCACGCGCGGACCGCCGAGACGCAACGTGCCGCTTTCCTGCACGAGCCAGTCGGGGCTATCGGTCGCGCTCAGATGGCCGCCCTTCATCAGCACCGCGCGCGCGCCGAGCGCGCGCAACGCTTCGCCTTGCTCGACCATGCCGGCTTCGTCGTCGGCGAGTTGCATGCCCAGCAATGCGGCCGCTTCCGGTAGATTCGGCGTCAGCAGGTCGGCGAGCGGCAGCAGTTCGTCGCGTACCACCGCGACCGCATCGGGTAGTAATAGCGCGTGATTGCTCTTCGAGATCATCACCGTGTCGAGCACGATGTGTTTGGGCTGGTGACGGCGCAGCGCGTCGGCGACCGCACGCGCGATCGGCGCATTCGCGAGCATGCCGATCTTCACCGCGTCGATGCGGATGTCGTCGAACACCGCGTCGAGCTGCGCGGTGACGAAGCCCGGGTCCGGCGCGTGTATCGCGGTCACGCCG
Organism: Paraburkholderia lebeckiae; assembly: GCF_050436225.1. Classification (NCBI taxonomy): domain Bacteria; kingdom Pseudomonadati; phylum Pseudomonadota; class Betaproteobacteria; order Burkholderiales; family Burkholderiaceae; genus Paraburkholderia; species Paraburkholderia lebeckiae. The sequence goes on from NZ_JBNDLU010000002.1 coordinate 1,186,629, forward strand.
CGCGTGTTCTGCGCGGTCAGCGCGGTGATCACGCTCGCGCCATAGGCGCCGAGCGCGGAGAAGGTCTTCAGATCGGCCTGGATGCCGGCGCCGCCGCCGGAGTCGGAACCGGCGATCGTCAGCACATTGGGAATCGATTGAGTCATGGTCGAGCGAGGAAGAAGGAGGGCGCGCTCGTGTATGTCGCGGCCGGCCCGGCGCAGCCGATCAGTGCTTGGCTTCGCCGATCAGCGCGACCGAATCGAAGGCGCGCTGGTTCGCCTGATGGCGTCGCATCACGAGCCACATCATCAGGCAGACGAAGGTGCCGAACAGCACGATCACGACGGTGACCGGCACGTCGAGCCACACGAGCACCGCGTACAGGCACAGCATCACGAGCACGGACAGATTCTCGTTGAAGTTCTGCACGGCGATCGAATGGCCCGCCGACAGCAGCACGTGCCCGCGATGCTGTAGCAGCGCATTCATCGGCACGACGAAAAAGCCCGACAGGCCGCCCACGAACATCAGGAAGATATACGCGAAAATCAGATAGCCCGACACGTGCATGCGGCCAAAATACACGCCCCAGTGCGGGGGAAACAGATCGCGCGTGTAGAACGCCATCAGCATCACGGAGATACCCATCATGATGCCGACCGGCAATACCGACAGCGACTTCTTCAACGGCACACGCGAAGCCGCGAAAATCGCGCCGAACGCGACGCCAACCGCGACCACCGCCTGCAGGATCGCCGCCTCGGACAGCGACATGCCCAGCGACACCTCGGCCCACTTCAGCACGATGAATTGCAGCGTCGCGCCCGCACCCCAGAACAGCGTCGTCACGGCGAGTGAAATCTGTCCGAGCTTGTCACGCCACAGCACGAGAAAGCAGTCGGCGAAATCGGTGATCAGGCGGATCGGCCCGTGCTCCTGTCGCGGATAGCGCGCGCCGGTGTCGGGAATGCGCAGATTGAACAGCGCGGCGATCACGTAAATGGCCATGATCACGAGCATCGCGCCTTCCGCGGGCGTGTTGACGGTGGGGACGTGCCATTTGAGAATCGGCGCGGCGATATGCGGGCTGATCAGCGCGCCGCCGAGCACCGTGCCGAGAATGATCGAGCCGACCGTGGTGCCTTCGATCCAGCCGTTCGCGGCAACGAGCCGGTCAGGCGGCAACAGTTCGGTGAGAATGCCGTATTTGGCGGGCGAGTAGGCCGCCGCGCCGAACCCGACGATGCCGTACGCAATCAGCGGATGCGCGCCGACCAGCATCGTTATGCAGCCAACCACCTTGATCGTATTGGTGATGAACATCACGCGTCCTTTCGGACGGGAATCGGCGAATGCGCCCACGAAGGCGGCAAGAACGACGTATGACAGCACGAAAAACAGCTTGAGCAGCGGCGTCATCCAGTTCGGAGCGTGAAGATCTTTCAACAGTGCGATAGCAGCGATCAGAAGCGCATTGTCGGCCAGCGACGAAAAAAACTGCGCGGCCATGATGGTGTAAAAACCTTTTTTCATCTGATGCGATGCTGTCCTCGCTGCGGTCTGTCCGCCCCGGCCGTTTGTCATGCGTGCGGGCTTATGCCGATCGAAATGGGTTGTGCGCACGGCTTTATATCATGAAAATAGCTGAATTCGGACTAGCAGAATCCTTGATCGCACCGCCCAGCGGGCCGCCGAGCGCTGAAAACGCCCAGTAAGCCGCTGATTCGCAAGTGTCTTTACGAAAAAATCCCATGCCGCGCCCCCTTTCCGCCACGATTCATACCGCTGCTCTCGCCAATAACCTCGCTGTCGCGCGGCGCTATGCGCCGAAATCGAAAATCTGGGCCGTTGTCAAGGCTAATGCCTATGGGCATGGCCTCGCGCGCGTGTTTCCCGGTTTGCGCGCTACGGACGGCTTTGGGTTGCTGGACCTCGAAGAAGCGGTGAAGTTGCGTGAATTGGGCTGGGCGGGCCCAATTCTTCTGCTGGAAGGCTTTTTTCGGCCGACCGATATCGACGTAATCGACCGCTACAGTCTGACCACGGCGCTGCATTCGGACGAGCAGCTGCGCATGCTCGAAATGGCGCGTCTGTCGAAACCGGTCAATATCCAGTTGAAGATGAACACCGGCATGAACCGGCTCGGCTACACGGTCGAAAAATTCCGTGCCGCGTGGGAACGTGCGCGCGCCTGTCAGGGTGTCGGCCAGATCACGTTGATGACGCATTTTTCCGATGCCGATGCCGAGCGCGGCATCGCGCATCAGATGGAGGCGTTCCAGCGTGGCGCGCAGGGCATCGCTGGTGCGCGCAGTCTGTCAAATTCGGCCGCGACGCTGTGGCATCCGGAAGCGCATTTCGACTGGGTGCGTCCGGGCATCATCCTGTACGGCGCGTCGCCGTCCGGCGTGACGGCCGCGATCGACGGCACGGGTCTGCAGCCCGCGATGACGCTCGCGTCGGAACTGATCGCCGTGCAGACGCTCAGCGAAGGCAGCTCGGTCGGCTATGGGTCGAGGTTCACTGCGCGCGGTCCGATGCGCATCGGCGTGGTCGCGTGCGGTTACGCGGACGGCTATCCGCGCGTCGCGCCGGAAGGCACGCCGGTGATCGTCGATGGCGTGCGCACACGGGTCGTTGGACGTGTGTCGATGGACATGCTGACCGTCGACCTGACCCCGGTGCCGACCGCCAACGTCGGCTCGCGCGTGGAATTGTGGGGCACCGCGCTGCCCATCGACGACGTCGCGCAAGCCTGCGGTACGATCGGCTACGAGCTGATGTGCGCGGTCGCGCCGCGTGTGCCGGTTCGGGCGGAGTAACGCGTGGCGAAAGCGAAGACGTTGTACATCTGCGGGGAATGCGGCGGACAGTCGCCGAAGTGGTCCGGTCAATGCCCGTCCTGCCAGACGTGGAACACGCTCGTAGAATCGGTCGCGGAGGCGCCGTCCGGTCACCGTTTCCAGTCGCTCGCGAAGAGCACGCCGGTACGGCGCCTCGCCGACATCGACGCGTCGGACGTGCCGCGCTTTTCCACCGGTGTCGGCGAATTCGACCGCGTGCTCGGCGGCGGCCTCGTGCCGGGCGGCGTGGTGCTGATTGGCGGCGATCCGGGCATCGGTAAATCGACGCTGTTGTTGCAATCGCTCGCGGAAATCGCGGCGGACAAACGCGCGCTCTATATCAGCGGCGAAGAATCTGGCGCGCAGATCGCGTTGCGCGCGCAACGGCTGGCGTTGCTCGAACCCGGCTCGAAGGCGAGCGAGCTGCAATTGCTCGCAGAAATCCAGCTCGAAAAAATTCAGGCGACGATCACGGAGCAACGGCCTGAAGTCGCCGTGATCGATTCGATCCAGACTGTCTATTCGGATGCTTTGACATCGGCGCCGGGCTCGGTCGCGCAGGTGCGCGAGTGCGCGGCGCAACTCACGCGCATCGCCAAGCAGTCGGGCACGACGATCATCATGGTCGGGCACGTGACTAAAGAGGGCGCGCTCGCGGGTCCGCGCGTGCTCGAACATATCGTCGATACGGTGCTGTATTTCGAGGGGGATACGCACTCGTCGTACCGTCTCGTGCGCGCGATCAAGAACCGTTTCGGCGCGGTCAACGAGCTCGGCGTGTTCGCGATGACCGAGCGTGGTTTGCGCGGCGTCGCGAATCCGTCGGCATTGTTTTTATCGCAGCACGAGCAGTCGGTGCCGGGCTCATGTGTGCTCGTCACGCAGGAAGGCACGCGGCCGTTGCTCGTCGAAGTGCAGGCGCTCGTCGATGCGGCCAACGCGCCAAATCCGCGACGCCTGGCGGTCGGTCTCGAACAGAACCGGCTCGCGATGCTGCTCGCGGTGCTGCATCGGCACGCGGGCATCGCCTGTTTCGATCAGGACGTGTTCCTGAACGCGGTGGGCGGGGTGAAGATCTCCGAGCCCGCCGCCGACCTCGCGGTATTGCTCGCGATCCATTCGTCGATGCGCAACAAGCCGCTGCCGAAGGGGCTCGTCGTATTCGGCGAAGTGGGCCTCGCCGGCGAAATCCGGCCGTCGCCGCGCGGTCAGGAGCGCCTGAAGGAAGCAGCCAAACTCGGCTTCTCGGTGGCGGTGATTCCGAAGGCCAATGCGCCGAAACAGCCAATCGAAGGCTTACAGGTCGTTGCGGTCGAACGGATCGAACAGGCCATCGACCGCGTCCGCACGCTCGAATAGACGGGGGCGAGGACGGCTCGCCAGTATTTTGTACGCTTGCGGTCCCGTAATGCCCGGTAAATATCTTCATATTGGCTGTAACCTGGCCGCCATACCATTTTTCTAAGCTGTAACGATATGCATCCCTTCTGATGCTCGAAAAAAGGATCGCGCCTTGAAACAGTCTCGTGAAACCGCTGCCGACCATCACATTCTGGTGCGCGGCTGCCGGATCTCCGCACCGATTCATCAGCCGTGGGGCGGCGCTTGCCGGATCGTCGAGTGGATCGACACCGCGGGCCAGATCTCGCGGCGGGTGGTGGCCGAAGACGTAACGGCCGCCGAAGTGCGTGCCACGATTAGCCGCCATGTGGAAGGCCGCAAGCACCTGCTGTACGACGACGAAAAGTCGCCGCGGCAAACACTGCCGAGGCAGACGCCGACGCGGCGTTGATGGCGGCGGGTTTTTCGATTGCCCGGGCCTTGATCTTCATTGCGCCCGCCCGCGTCGCGGCTGCGCCACGCGCATTAGGCCCCGTCGTCGTGTGAGTCGGCGGCGCTCGCGGCCACCGCCGCATACGCGTGCGGATTGAACAGCGGATGCTGCGCCGCTTCAGCGGGCGTAAGCACCGGCGACACGCAGCAATCGAGCGATTCCAGCGATTCCACCCATTCGCCGAGCGTGCGCGTCGCAATCAGATTGGCGACTTCCTGAATGAGTGCCACGGCATCGGGACCGCCGATCGCCTGACCCAGGCTCCAGTGACGCGTCGCCCATTCCGGCCGATCGAGCGCCATGCACAGCGTTTCCCAGAACTTCAATTCGAGCGCGCCGACCGCGAGCCAGCGTTCATCGCTGGTGCGGTAGAGGTTGTAGCAGGGCACGCCGCCGTTCAAGAGACCACTGCCCGCGGCGGGCGCCGCACCTTCGTTGACGAGCGACACCTGCGCGACGAAGTTGTGCGCATAGCTCGTGTGCGTCATCGATACATCGACGAAGCGGCCCGCACCGCCTCGCGCGACATGCCAGAGCGCGGCGAGAATCTGCGTGACCGCGCTCAATGCGCCGCCGAGCAGATCGGCGATCTGGAAGTTCGGCAGGATCGGCGCACCGTCGCGGTTCGCCAGTTGATCGAGCACGCCTGCGTAGCCGATGTAATTCAGATCGTGGCCGGCATGGTCCGCGAACGGACCGCTCGCGCCATATCCGCTGATCGCGCAATAGACGAGCCGCGGATTGGCTGCGCTGAGCGTCGCGTAGCCGAGGCCGAGCCGCTCCATCACGCCGGGCCGGAAGCTCTCGATCAGCACGTCGGCTTCAGCCGCGAGTGCGCGCAGCACCTGGCGTCCTGCTTCGGACTTGAGGTCGAGGCGCGTCTCGCGCTTGCCGCGATTGACCATCCGGTAAAACGCGCCGGGTCGGCCCGCGACACGATCGCTCGACGACTGCATCATCGTGCGAGTCGGGTCGCCCGCGCCGGGCGCCTCGATCTTCAGCACATCGGCGCCGAGCTCGGCGAGGCGCAGCGCGGCCACCGGACCTGGCAGCAGACGCGTGAGGTCGAGCACGCGCAGTCCTTGCAACGGCGGCGCATCGGTTGCCGATGCAGTTGCTGATTCTGGGGCCGATAACCCGGACGATGAATTCGCAAATGACAAAGCCAAGCTCCCGTGGATGCCGGCGCGGTGCCGCTAGCCGATCTGTTCGAGTTCCTCGTGCGTCTCGAGCCATTCGGCTTCGAGCGTGTCGAGGCGCGCGTTCACGTCTGCCTGACGGCGGATCGCCTCCGTCAGCTTGCTCTTCTGCTCCGGTTCGTAACTCGCGGGATCGGCGACGAATGTATCGAGCGTCGCTTTCTCCGCGTTGAGTGCGTCCATTTCCTTTTCGATCTTCGCGATGCGGCTTTGCAGCGGCTTCTTCAGATGCGCGAGCTTCTGCCGCGTTTCCGCTTCGAGGCGGCGCTGCTCCTTGCGATTGACGTTGCTGTCGCCACTCGCCGCGCCGTTGGACGCTGGGTCCGACGCACCGGAAGCATTGGCCTTCAGCGCGGCGCGCTGCTCGGCCGCATGCTGCAGCAGCCAGTCGCGGTAGTCGTCGAGATCGCCGTCGAATTCCTGCAGACGATGCTTCGCGACCAGCATGAACTGATCGGTCGTCGCGCGCAGCAGATGCCGGTCGTGCGAGACCAGGATCAGCGTGCCTTCGAATTGCGCGAGCGCCATCGTCAGCGCGTGGCGCGTTTCGAGGTCGAGGTGGTTGGTCGGCTCGTCGAGCAGCAGCAGGTTCGGCTTTTGCCAGATGATCAGCGCGAGCGCGAGGCGTGCCTTCTCGCCACCGGAGAATGGCGCGATCTTCGCGGTCGCCATGTCGCCGGAAAAGTTGAAGCCGCCGAGGAAGTCGCGCAGCTCCTGCTCGCGCGTATCGGGCGCGAGACGCGCGAGGTGCTGCAACGGGGTGTCGTCCGGACGCAGCGTTTCGAGCTGATGCTGCGCGAAGTAGCCGATGCGCAGACCCTTGCCTTCGCGTACGTGGCCGCTCAACGGTTCGAGCGTGCCCGCGAGCGTCTTGATCAGCGTCGATTTGCCCTGGCCATTCGCGCCAAGCAGGCCGATGCGCTGACCGTTCTGGATCGACAGCATCACGCGCTCGACGATCGGAATCTCGCTGCCGTCTTCGGCATGGTAGCCGCAGCGCACGTCTTCCATCACCATCATCGGATTCGGCGCGGAGTCAGGGGTGCGGAACTCGAACGTGAACGGCGACGCGACGTGCGCGGGCGCGATCAGCTCCATTTTCTCGAGCGCCTTCACCCGGCTTTGCGCCTGACGCGCCTTGGTGGCCTGCGCCTTGAAGCGGTTGATGTAGCTCTGCAGATGCGCGACCGTGCGCTGCTGTTTTTCGTACGCGCTCTGTTGCAGCGCGATCTGCTGCGCGCGCAGCACTTCGAATTGCGAGTAGTTGCCGCCGTAGCGTTTGATCTGCTGGTTCTCGAGATGCAGCGTGACGTTGCAGACGGAATCGAGAAACTCGCGGTCGTGCGAGATCACGATCAGCGTGCCCGCATAGCGATTCAGCCAATCTTCCAGCCAGACGATCGCGTCGAGGTCGAGGTGGTTGGTCGGTTCGTCGAGCAGCAGCAGATCGGAGCGGCACATCAGCGCCTGCGCCAGGTTCAGGCGCATGCGCCAGCCGCCCGAGAAGCTGCTGACCGGCTCGCGGGTCTGATCGAGCGTGAAGCCGAGGCCGAGCAGCAACGCTTCGGCGCGAGCCGGCGCGGTGTAGCCGTCGGCGTCGGCGAACGCGGCGTGCGCTTCGGCTTCTGCCGCGCCGTCGTGCGCCGCGGAGGCTGAAGCGATGCGCGCTTCGACGTCGCGCAGCGCGGCGTCGCCGTCTAGCGTGTAGGCGAGGGCGGTTTTGTCGACGGCGGGCGTTTCCTGCGCGACGTGCGCGATGCGCCAGGTCGGCGGGATCGAGAAATCGCCGCCGTCCGCATGCAGCTGGCCGAGCAGCACGGCGAACAGCGTCGACTTGCCCGCGCCGTTCGCCCCGATGAGGCCGGCTTTTTCACCGGGGTTCAAGGTGAACGTGGTGTTGTCGAAAAGCGGCTTGGTGCCGCGTGCGAGGCTGAACTGATTGAAGCGGATCACGACGTGGCCGGCTGAAGAAAACCGCTATTTTAGACTGCCCGGCGCGTTGCCGGGCGCGCGGCGCCGATGGCCCGGCTGTCACTTTACGCGCGGCCGCCATCCGCCATCCGGCTAACTGTATCGGCAGCGCTTTTGGCATAGACTGACGGCTTTCACAGGAGGGCACATGACATCGATTTATTCGTTCTCGGCACGCACGCTCGGCGGCGCGGAAGCGAGTCTCGCGAAGTACGAAGGCAAGGTGATACTGATCGTCAATACCGCGAGCGAATGCGGGTTCACGCCGCAATACGCGGGCTTGCAGAAGTTGTATGACGCGTACGCGGCGCGCGGACTTGCAGTGCTCGGTTTTCCGTGCAATCAGTTTGGCAAGCAGGAGCCGGGCGACGCCGCGCAGATCGGCAGCTTCTGCGAGAAGAACTACGGCGTGACGTTTCCGATGTTCGACAAGATCGACGTGAACGGCCCGAACGCGCACCCGCTGTTCCGCTATCTGACGATCGAGGCGCCGGGACTGCTCGGTCTCGAGGCGATCAAGTGGAATTTCACGAAGTTTCTGATCGGCCGCGACGGCAATGTCGTCAAGCGCTATGCGCCGCTGACCAAGCCCGAGGCGATCACCGCGGATATCGAAGCGCTGCTGTAAGCGGGCACGCTTACAGGATCGGCGAAAAGAGCCGCGCGACGTGCATCAGCATGCGTCGCAGCGCGTTCGACTTGCGGTACTCGTCGCGGTCGATTTCGCGCGACTCGGCAAAGTCGTCGAGCAGCATCGTCTCGACTTCGAGCGCGAAGCCGCGGTCGACGGTCAGCACCATGATCTCGAAGTTCAGGCGAAACGAGCGGTTGTCGAGATTGGCGCTGCCGATCGCGGCCGCGCTGCTGTCGATCAGCACGACCTTCTGATGCAGGAAGCCCGGCTGATAGCGGAAGATGCGAATGCCCGCGCGCAGCGAGTCGTACGCATAGAGCTTCGACGCCGCGAACACCACGAGGTGATCGCGCCGGCTCGGAATCAGGATGCGCACCTCGACGCCGCGCAGTACCGCGAGCCGCAGCGCGGCGAACACGGCTTCGTCGGGGACGAGGTAGGGCGTCGTGATCCAGATGCGTTCACGTGCCGCGTTGATTGCTTCGACGAAAAACAGCGAGCAGGTCTCCTGCTTGTCGGCCGGGCCGCTCGGCAGCACGAGGCAGTGCATGTTGTTCGCGGCGCGTTCGTTGGCGCCGTGGTCGCCGGGCTGGTCGAAGGATGGGGTCACGGAATCCGCGGCCGGCGCGTCGAACTCGGGCAACTGCTGCGTGGCCCAGTACCAGTCCTCGATAAAGACGAACTGGATGCTTGCGACTGCTGGCCCGCGCACTTCGATGTGCGTATCGCGCCACGGCGACAGCGGCGGCTTCGCGCCCAGATATTCGACCCCGACGTTATGACCGCCGACAAACGCGCGCTCGCCGTCGACCGCCACGATCTTGCGGTGATTGCGGAAATTCAGTTGCAGACGGTTGACGAAGCGGCGGTTCGTGGCGAACGGCTGCATCTCGATGCCGGCGGCGCGCAGCGCCGCGACGTAGCGGTGCGGCAGATCGAAGCTGCCGATACTGTCATACAGGAAGTAGACCCGCACGCCCTGTTTGGCTTTGGCGATCAGCGCGTCCTTCAGCATGTCGCCGAGCGCGTCGTCGCGCACGATGAAGAATTGCACGATCACATAGCGGCGCGCGTTCTCGATCGCCTCGAAGATCGCCTCGAAAGTCGCCGTGCCGTTGACCAGCGTGCGCACGGTATTGCCTGGCAGGAACGGCATGCCGCCGAGGCGCGTCAGCGACTGCACGAGCCGCGAGCCGAGCTGCTGCGTCGGCGCCCCGGCCGACGACGCGTGCGTGTCCCACACCTGCGGATGCGCGTGCGTGCGCAGCAGCTCGTTCTCGACGCGGCGCGCGTCCGCGTAGCCGGCGAACTTGCTGCGGCCAAGGAACAGGTAGGGCACGAGCGTCAGATAAGGCATCGCGACCAGCGACACGGCCCATGCAATCGCCCCTTGCGAGGTGCGGGTATGGAGAATCGCGTGAGCGGCCGCGATGATGCCGAGAATGTGGGCAACAGCAACCAGCGTGCCGACGTGAAGCAGGTCGAATGACATAAGCTCGCGAACAGTTGGCGAAGCGCCGTGGTTCAGGAAACGGAGGCGGGCACGGGCTCGCTCCGTGGTCTGCGGCGAACGCGTCGGGCAACGGGCTCAGGCTGCGGTTGCGGGCAAGGCCACGCGCTGTCGCGGCGATTGCTCGTGACCCTGCCTGAGAAACGCGCTTGAAACGACGATCAAACGGTCAGCATGCCGGACTCAGACCGGCAAGTCGCTGGCCTGGATCAGAAACACGTTGTCGTCGCCGGCGCTGGTCGACAGCCACACGAGATCGAGACCGCCGAACGCCGCTTCGACGTGCTCGCGTTCGTTGCCGATCTCGATGACGAGCACGCCGTCTTCGGTCAGCCAGTTGCGCGCGTCGGCTATGATCCGTCGCACGATGTCCATACCGTCGGCGCCACCCGCGAGCGCCATCTCCGGCTCGTGCTTGTATTCGGCCGGCAGCTCCTGCATCGACGTGGCGTTCACGTACGGCGGATTGCTGATGATCACGTCGTAGCGGCGCTCGGCGAGCGGCGCATACAGATCGCCTTCGAACAGCGCGATGCGCTCGTCGAGGTGGTAGTCCAACACGTTGCGCGTCGCGACTTCGAGCGCGGGCGCGGACAGATCGACCGCGTCGACGTCGGCGTTCGGGAACGCGTGCGCGGCGAGGATCGCGAGGCACCCGGAGCCGGTGCACAGTTCGAGCACCGCGCCGACCTGCTCGGGGTCCTCGACGTACGGCTGCAGGCCGTCCTGCAGCAACTCGCCGATGAACGAGCGCGGCACGATCACGCGCTCGTCGACGTAAAAGCGATAGCCGTGCATCCACGCTTCCTGCGTGATGTACGCGGCCGGTACGCGTTCGGCGGCGCGTCGCTCGATCACTTTCAGCACCGCCTCGATTTCGGCCGTGGTCAGGCGCGCGTCGAGAAACGGCTCGAGCAGGTCGAGCGGCAAATGAAGCGTGTGCAGGATCAGGTAGGCGGCTTCGTCGTAGGCATTGGCCGAGCCGTGGCCGAACGACAGTTTGGCCTCGCTAAAACGCGACACTGCATAACGCAGCAGGTCGCGGACGGTGCAAAAAGGAAGCGTCATCGCAAAGTTCCAGGTTACGCGATCAGTTGTTCGAGCACGCGGCGATACACGTTCTTCAGCGGCTCGATATGGGCGACTTCGATATGTTCGTCGATCTTGTGGATGCTCGCGTTCAGCGGACCGAACTCGATCACCTGCTCGCAGATGCGCGCGATGAAGCGGCCGTCCGACGTGCCGCCGGTGGTCGACAGCTCGGTGTCCACGCCGGTTTCGTCCTTGATCGCTTGCGCGAGCGCGCTCGACAGCTCGCCGTGCGGGGTGAGAAATGGCAGGCCGCTCACGGTCCATTGCAGTTCGTATTCGAGGCCGTGTTTGTCGAGAATCGCATGCACGCGCTTTTGCAGTCCTTCGACGGTGCTCGCAGTCGAGAAGCGGAAGTTGAACATCACGTCCGCATGGCCGGGGATCACGTTGGTCGCGCCGGCGCCGCTGTGGAGGTTCGACACCTGCCAGGTGGTCGGCGGGAAATATTCGTTGCCTTCGTCCCAGCGCTCGGCGACGAGTTCGGCGAGCGCTGGCGCCAGCACGTGCACCGGATTCTTCGCCAGATGCGGGTAGGCGATATGGCCCTGCACGCCCTTGACGATCAGCTTGCCCGACATCGAGCCGCGCCGGCCGTTCTTGACCATGTCGCCGAAACGTTCGCTCGACGTCGGCTCGCCGACGATGCAGTAGTCCATGCGCTCACCCCGCTGCTGCAATGCTTCGACGACCTTGACGGTGCCGTCGGTGGCGGGGCCTTCCTCGTCGCTCGTGATCAGGAGCGCGATCGAGCCGCGGTGCTCGGGGTGCGCGGCGACGAACTCCTCGCTCGCGACGACGAAGCCGGCGATCGACGCCTTCATGTCCGCCGCGCCGCGGCCGTACAGCTTGCCGTCGCGCTGGGTCGGCTCGAACGGCGCCGAGTGCCATTGTTCGAGCGGGCCGGTCGGTACCACGTCGGTGTGGCCGGCGAACGCGAGCAGCTTGCCTTGCGTGCCGTCGACGCCGCGTTTGACGGCCCACAGGTTGGTCACGCCGTTGGATTCGATCGTCTCGTGCTCGAAGCCGAGCGCGGCGAGGCGCTCGATCAGGAGACGCTGGCAATGCTGATCGTCGGGCGTGACGGACGCGCGCGCGATCAGTTGTTCGGTAAGGGCGAGGGTGCCGGACATGGATTTAGGACAAGCCATTTTGAAATGAAAAAATGCCGGCTCGCGGTGAGGCACCGCAGCCGGCAACAGCCTTTGAACGACGCGGCGCGAGGCCGCGCGTTCGACTACCTCGTGCTCGAGCCTGGCGCTTCAGCGCCGCGCTCAGACAAACAGCGCCGCGTACTCATCCGCCGAAAAGCCGAGCGACTTCACCCGTCCGTTCACGACCAGCACCGGCCGCTTGATCACCGACGGCTTGTGGATCATCAGCGCGATCGCGCCCGGCTGCGTTTCCGCGGCCGCCTTCATGTCGTCGGACAGAGCGCGCCACGTCGTGCCGCGGCGGTTCAGCAGCGCATCGAGCTTGACGTCCTTGAGCCAGTCCTGCACGAGCGGCTCGGTCACGCCGGCCTTCTTGAAGTCGTGGAACTCGAACTCGACGCCGTGCTCTTCGAGCCATACACGGGCCTTCTTCACGGTGTCGCAGTTCGGAATGCCGTAGACGACGGTTTTGGTGCCGCGCGCCATCAATCGCCTCGCAGCAACTCGTTCAGGCCGACCTTCGCGCGCGTCTTCGCGTCGACCTTCTTGACGATGACCGCGCAGTACAAGCTGTGCGTGCCGTCCTTCGACGGCAGGTTGCCCGCCACCACGACCGATCCCGCCGGAATGCGGCCGTACGTGACTTCGCCGGTTTCGCGGTCGTAAATCTTGGTGCTCTGGCCGAGGTACACGCCCATCGAGATCACCGAGTTTTCCTCGACGATCACGCCTTCGACGACTTCCGAGCGCGCGCCGATGAAGCAGTTGTCTTCGATGATGACCGGGTTGGCCTGCAGCGGCTCCAGCACGCCGCCGATGCCGACGCCGCCCGACAGGTGCACGTTCTTGCCGATCTGCGCGCACGAGCCGACGGTGGCCCACGTGTCGACCATCGTGCCTTCGTCGACGTACGCGCCGATGTTGGTGTACGACGGCATCAGCACGACGTTCTTCGCGATGAACGAGCCGCGGCGCGCGATCGCGGGCGGCACGACGCGGAAGCCGCCGGCGGCGAAGTCTTCAGCGGTGTAGTTCGCGAACTTCGACGGCACCTTGTCGTAGAACTGGCTGTAGCCGCCGGCCGGCATCGGCGCGTTGTCTTCCAGACGGAACGACAGCAGCACGGCCTTCTTCAGCCACTGGTTGACGACCCAGTCGCCGTCCTTCTTTTCGGCGACGCGCAGCGCGCCCTTATCGAGTTGCTCGATCGCATGGGCGACGGCTTCGCGCACTTCTGCCGGCGCGGCTTTCGGCGACAGTTCGGCGCGGTTGTCCCAGGCGGTATCGATGATGCTCTGAAGTTGTTGCGACATATGCGTGATTATCTGAAGGGTTGAAGTCTGAAGAAGGGGATGCCGTGTAGCTCAAGCGAGGCTCAGGCTGCACTCAGTTGACACTGAGCGAGCGGCAGAATTCGACGATCCGCTGCGCGCCCGCCGTGCATTCGTCGACGTCGGTGACGAGCGCGAGGCGCACGAAATTGCGGCCGGGGTTCACGCCATGCGCGGTGCGCGCGAGGAACGAGCCCGGCAGAACCGTCACATTATAGTCGGCGTAGAGGCGCTGGGCGAACTCGGTGTCCGTGAGGCCGGTGCGCTCGACGTTGGCCCACAGGTAGAACGCGGCGTCGGGCAGGCGCACGTCGAGCACCTCGGCGAGCATCGGCGTGACGGTCGTGAACTTCCGCAGGTACCTGGCGCGGTTCTCGCGCACGTGCGTCTCGTCGCTCCACGCGACCACGCTCGCGCTCTGGAACACGGTCGACAGCGCCGTGCCGTGGTACGTGCGATACAGCAGGAATGCCTTGAGAATCGCGGCGTCGCCGGCGACGAAGCCCGAGCGCATGCCCGGCACGTTCGAGCGCTTCGACAGGCTCGACAGCATCACGAGGCGCTCGAAACCGCGTCCGAGCTTGTGGGCCGCTTCGAGGCCGCCGAGCGGCGGCTTCGACTCGTCGAAATAGATTTCCGAGTAGCACTCGTCCGAAGCGATCACGAAGCCGTAGCGGTCCGATAGCGCGAACAGCTCGCGCCAGTCGTCGAGCGTGAGGACGGCGCCGGTCGGGTTGCCCGGCGAGCAGACGTACAGCAGTTGCGTGCGGGCCCACACGTCGGCGGGCACCGCCGAGTAGTCGCACGCGAAGTTGCGCGCCGGGTCGCTGTTGACGAAGTACGGCTGCGCGCCGCCGAGCAGCGCCGCGCCTTCGTAGATTTGGTAGAACGGGTTCGGACAGAGTACGATCGCAGGCTCGCCGTCAGCATCGCGGCGCGGATTGAGCACCGTCTGCGCGAGCGCGAACAGCGCCTCGCGCGAGCCCGCCACCGGCAGCACCTCGGTCAGCGGATCGAGCGGCGGCAGGTTGTAGCGTTGCGTGACCCATTTGGCGATCGACTCGCGCAGCGGCGACGAGCCGAGCGTGGCCGGATACGCGGCGAGGCCACCGAGCGAATCGATGACGGCGTCGCGGATCAGCGGCGGGGTTGGATGTTTCGGCTCGCCAATGCCGAAGCTGATATGCGCGAGGCCGGCCGGCGGCGTGACGTCCTTGAAAAGCAGGCGCAGCTTTTCGAACGGATAGGGCTGAAGGGAGTCGAGTAGCGGATTCACGGACGAAATGGCCTGATCGGAATGGACGCGGATGAAAGGCGGGACAACCGGGCACGCGCGCCGGCGGGCGGCGGTGCATCAATCATGAATCGGCATCCCTGCGCGCGATGGACTGGCCAGCGACGAGCCGGCCACCAGTGGCGGCGAACGGACGATTATAGCGTGGCGCGCCCGCGGACCAGGCGGGAGCCTGGCGCGCGGCGCGGGAGCAATCCGCGAGGCCGCGCACCGGGGCGCCGCGGCGGGAACGGCGCGAATCCGCCACGGTTCGCGTAAAAGAATACGCAGGAGCAGCAATGTACGCAGCAGTTCAGGAGACGGCCGGCTGGACCCTCATACGACCCGCCCACGACGCCCGTCGGAGTCCCGCCCCATGACCAACTGGCTTCGCAACGGCTGGCCGACGCTCGCGATCATGCTGGGCGCGTCGGTCTGGGGGATGGTCTGGTATCCGCTGCGGATGCTGGCCGCGCTCGGCGTGACCGGCACCGCCGCGAGCGCGCTCACGAGCGGCACCGGCTGCCTGTTCGTGCTGCTCGTGCGGAATGGCGCGCTGAAGACCGTGCGGTGGCACTGGCTGCTGCCGGCGCTCGCGCTCGCCGCGGGTGTCACGAATCTCGGCTTCGTGTGGGGCGCGATCCACGGTCAGGTGATGCGCGTGCTGCTGCTGTTCTATCTGACGCCCGCGTGGACCGCGCTGTTCGCGCATTTCATCCTGCACGAGCGCCTCACGTGGTCGGGCGCGGCGCTGGCCGCGCTATCGCTCGCGGGCGCGATGACGATGCTATGGTCGCCGCGTCTCGGCATTCCGGTACCCGGCAATCCCGCCGAATGGGCCGGGCTCGCCGGCGGCATGGGCTTCGCGATGAGCAACGTGCTGATCCTGAAGACGAGCCGCGTGCTGCCGGACATGAAGCCCGAAATGCGCACCGCGGTGATCTTCGGCGGCGCGGCGCTGTTCGGCGCGCTGGCGTCGCTGTTCGAGCCGATGCCCGCGCCGCCCGTCGGCGCACATCTCGGCACCGCGGCGCTGCTGGTGCTCGGTCTCGGTCTGCTGCTCGCGTCGAACAACATGCTCGTGCAATACGGGCTCTCGCGCGTGCCGGCCAATCGCGCGTCGATCATCATGCTGTTCGAACTCGTCGTGACGGCGCTGTCGGCGTGGCTGTTCGCCGGCGAAGTACCGGGCCCGCGCGAATGGGCCGGCGGCGCCTGCATCGTGCTCGCGTCGGCCTTGTCGAGCTGGGTGCATCGGACGAAATTGGCGCCGCCCGATCCCGCCATTGGGGACACGGACGGGCACGGCGGCGACGATGGACGCGGTGGTCAATGCCGTGGCAAACGCGGTGACCACCGCGGTGACGAACCCGGCCCTGACGGCGACAGCGACGACCACCGAAAGGACGGTAAGAATCGTCCACGCGCGATGGTATGATTCCCCCTCATTAGCCGGCGCATGCGTACCTGCGTGTGCCTCAGATGTGCATGAGCGCATGCAGCCGGCAACCAAATTGCGAAGGCTCGCGAGGTTGCGTGGGGCCGTCCCGCTGCGGCGGTGAACGACTGGCGCAACCTCGCGAGCCACCTATCACTCTCTCTTTTCAAACAGCGAAATCGCCGTGCGGCTCACCTCGATCAAACTCGCTGGTTTCAAATCCTTCGTCGATCCCACGCATTTCCAGGTCCCAGGCCAGTTAGTTGGCGTGGTCGGTCCGAATGGGTGCGGCAAATCCAACATCATCGACGCCGTGCGCTGGGTGCTCGGCGAATCGCGCGCCTCTGAATTGCGCGGCGAGTCGATGCAGGACGTGATCTTCAACGGCTCGACCGCCCGCAAGCCCGGCAGCCGCGCGAGCGTCGAACTCGTGTTCGACAACGCGGACGGCCGCGCCGCCGGCCAGTGGGGCCAGTATGCGGAGATCGCCGTGAAGCGCGTGCTGACGCGCGACGGCACGTCGAGCTACTACATCAACAATCTGCCGGCGCGGCGCCGCGACATCCAGGACATCTTCCTCGGCACCGGCCTCGGGCCGCGTGCGTACGCGATCATCGGGCAGGGCATGATCGCGCGGCTGATCGAGGCGAAGCCCGAAGAGCTGCGCGTGTTCCTCGAAGAAGCCGCCGGCGTGTCGAAGTACAAGGAGCGCCGCCGCGAGACCGAGAACCGTTTGCACGACACGCGCGAGAACCTGACGCGCGTCGAGGACATCGTCCGCGAGCTCGGCGCGAATCTCGAGAAGCTGGAGGGGCAGGCGGTCGTCGCGACGCGTTATCGCGAGCTGCAAAGCGACGGCGAGGAAAAACAGCGTCTGCTGTGGTTGCTGCGCAAGAACGAGGCGGCCGGCGAGCAGCAGCGCCAGCAACGCGCGATCGAGCAGGCGCAGATCGACCTCGAGGCGCAAACCGCGAAGCTGCGCGAAGTCGAGGCGGAACTCGAAACGCTGCGCGTCGCGCACTATTCGGCGAGCGATGCGATGCAAGGCGCGCAGGGCGCGCTGTACGAGGCGAACGCGGAAGTGAGCCGGCTGGAAGCCGAGATCCGCTTCATCGTCGAATCGCGCAACCGCGTGCAGGCGCAGATCGCCGCGCTGACCGCGCAGCGCGAGCAGTGGCAATCGCAGGCCGACAAGGCGCGGGACGATATCGCCGACGCTGAAGAGCAACTGGCCGTCGCTGAAGAAAAAGCCGTGCTCGCCGAAGAGAACGCCGCCGCGAAGCACGATGCGCTGCCCGCCCTCGAAGCGCGCTGGCGCGACGCTCAGGCGGAGCTGAACACCGAGCGCGGCGGCATCGCGCAGACCGAGCAGGCGCTGAAGCTCGAAGCCGCGCATCAGCGCAATGCCGATCAGCAGTTGCAGCAGCTGCAGCAGCGCCATGAGCGGCTGAAATCGGAAGAGGGTGGCCTCGACGCGCCCGACGAGGCGCAGCTCGAGGAGTTGCGCATGCAGCTCGCCGAGCACGAGGAAATCCTTCACGACGCGCAGGGCCGCCTCGCCGACGCGCAGGAAACACTGCCGCGGCTCGACGGTGAACGCCGCGCCGCGCAGGAGCGCGTGCAGGCCGAAAGCGCGCAGATCCATCAGCTCGACGCGCGCCTCGCCGCGCTCAGGCAGTTGCAGGAAAACGTGCAGACCGAAGGCAAGATCCAGCCGTGGCTCGACAAACACGAGCTGGGCAGCCTGCCGCGTCTGTGGAAGAAGCTGCATGTCGAGGCCGGTTGGGAAACCGCGCTCGAAGCGGTGCTGCGCGAGCGCCTCGCCGCGCTCGAGGTGTCGAATCTCGACTGGGTCAAGGCGTTCGCAACCGACGCGCCACCGGCCAAGCTGGCGTTCTACGCGCCGCCCGCGGCTGGTCAGCCGGCCCCGGCGGCGGGCGCGCTGCGCTCGCTGCTGTCGCTCGTGCGCATCGAGGACGCGGGCATCCGCGCGGTGCTGACCGACTGGCTGGGCCTCGCGTTCGTCGCCGACGATCTGCAGCAGGCGCTTTCGATGCGCGCACAGCTGCCCGAGGGCGGCGCGTTCGTCGTCAAGGCGGGGCACGTGGTCACGCGCGTCGGCGTGCAGCTGTATGCGGCCGATTCCGAACAGGCCGGCATGCTCGCGCGTCAGCAGGAAATCGAAAACCTCGGCCGCCAGGTGCGCGCACAGGCATTGCTTGCCGACGAGGCGAAGGCCGCCGCGATCCGCGCCGAAGCCGCGCACACGCAAGCCGCGCAGGCGCTCGCCGAGCTGCGCCAGCAGGCCGAACGCGCGACGCAGCGGGTGCACGCGTTGCAGATGGACGTGCTGAGGCTCACCCAGGCGCACGAACGCTACACGCAGCGCAGCACGCAGATTCGCGAGGAACTCGAAGAGATAGCCGCGCAGACCGACGAGCAGCGGGCGCTGCGCGCCGAGTCGGAAGCGAACTTCGAGCGTCACGACGGCGAGCTCGCCGAACTGCAGGCGCGCTTCGAAGACCACCAGCTCGCGTTCGAAGCACTCGACGAAGAACTGACGACGGCCCGCGGCGAAGCACGCGACCTCGACCGCGCCGCTACCGACGCGCGCTTCGCGGCGCGCAACATGGCGAACCGCATCGACGAATTGAAGCGCAGCATCCAGGTCGCGCACGAGCAGAGCGAGCGCGTCGCGGGCGCGCTCGAAGACGCGCGCGCCGAACTGGAAACGATCAACGAGCAGACCGCGCACACCGGTCTGCAGGACGCGCTCGACATCCGCGCCGTGAAAGAAGAGGCGCTGCGCGCCGCGCGCGTCGAGCTTGACGACCTGACCGCGAAGCTGCGCTCGGCCGACGAAACGCGTCTCACCGCCGAGCGCGCCCTGCAGCCGCTGCGCGACCGCATCAATGAATTGCAGTTGAAGGAACAGGCTGCGCGCATCAACGGCGAGCAGTTCGTCGAGCAGTTGGCCGCGGCCGGTGTCGATGAAGCCGAACTGCAAGCCAAGCTGACGGCGGACATGAAGCCGTCGTACCTGCAGGGCGAAGTCACGCGCATCAACAACGCGATCATGGCGCTGGGGCCGGTCAACATGGCCGCGCTCGACGAGCTGAAGGCCGCGACCGAGCGCAAGAGCTTCCTCGATTCGCAGTCGGCCGACCTGACGAGCGCGATCGAAACGCTCGAAGACGCGATCCGCAAGATCGACGCCGAAACGCGCACGCTGCTGCAAAGCACGTTCGACGAAGTGAACCGTCATTTCGGCGAGCTGTTCCCGCGTCTCTTTGGCGGCGGCCAGGCGAAGCTGATCATGACCGGCGACGAAATTCTCGACGCCGGCGTGCAGGTGATGGCGCAACCGCCGGGCAAGAAGAATTCGACGATTCACCTGCTGTCGGGCGGCGAGAAAGCGCTGACCGCGACCGCGCTCGTGTTCGCGATGTTCCAGCTGAATCCGGCGCCGTTCTGTCTGCTCGACGAAGTGGACGCGCCGCTCGACGACGCCAACACCGAGCGTTTCGCGAATCTGGTACGGGCGATGTCGGACAAAACCCAGTTCCTGTTCATCTCGCACAACAAGATCGCGATGGAGATGGCGCAGCAGCTGATCGGCGTGACGATGCAGGAGCAGGGCGTCTCGCGGATCGTCGCGGTCGACATGGAATCGGCGGCGGGTTTCGCCCAGAATATCGTTTGAGTTAACGCTTTCGCGGGCATCCGCATCCAGCGCAGCGGCCTCGATGAGCGCCGCGCGGTACGTGGAGCGGACGACAGGCCCGCGCGGATAGAAGAATTGCTGATGGAGCATGCATGGACGAGTTGACACTCGGTTTGATCGGCGCGGGTGCCGTGGTGGTGGGGGGCGTGGTCGTGTACAACGCCTGGCAGGGCGCGAAGGTGCGCCGCAAGATGCCGCGGTCGATGCCGGCCGACACCGCCGAGAGCTTTGCGCGGGACGAGCATGAGGAGCAGAGCCCGTTCATCGAGCCGGCCCGGCCGACCACGCGGCGCGAGCCGAGCGTGAGCGCGGAGGCGGCGGCGGGCCCGACCGCGGCGCGCGTCGAGCCGACGTTCGGCGCGGGCGCCGCACCGCTCGATACACCGGCCGATATCCAGGCCGAGATGACGTCGCCGAACGGTTATCCATCGGCGGACGGCGATACCGTGGGCGAAGGCGAACATGCGGCGGCGCCGGGCGCGCACGCGGAGCGGCCCGCGTCCGCCGGGCACGAGCGGGTCGAACCGATCCTGCCGGCCGCCACGACGATTTCGTCGGCGCCGCCCGCGATCGTCGATCGGCGCATCGACTGTATCGTGCCGATCCGGCTGAACGGCCCCGTGGCCGGCGACAAGATGCTTCCGCTCGCGCAGCGCTTGCGTCGCGCGGGCAGCAAGCCCGTGCACATCGAAGGCAAGCCCGAAGGCGGTGGCGCGTGGGAGCTGCTGCAGAACGGCACGCGCTACGAAGAGCTGCGCGCGGCCGCGCAGCTCGCGAACCGTAGCGGCGCTCTGAACGAGCTCGAATTTTCCGAGTTCGTGACCGGCGTACAGCAGTTCGCCGATGCGCTCGACGCGGCGCCGGAATTCCCCGACATGCTCGAAACCGTCGCGATGGCGCGCGAGCTCGACGGCTTTGCCGCCCAGTGCGACGCGCAGTTGTCGATCAACGTGCTGTCGGACGGCGCGCCGTGGTCGGCCAACTACGTGCAGGCGGTCGCATCGCAGGACGGTCTGCTGCTGTCGCGCGACGGCACGCGCTTCGTCAAGCTCGACTCGCGGCAAAGCCCGGTGTTCATGCTGCAGTTCGGCGACACCAACTTCCTGCGCGACGACCTCACGTACAAAGGCGGCGAGATGATTACGCTGGTGCTCGACGTGCCGGTCGCCGACGAAGACATCCTGCCGTTCCGGCTGATGTGCGATTACGCGAAGTCGCTGGCCGAGCGCATCGGCGGACGCGTGGTCGACGACGGTCGCCGGCCGCTGCCGGAAAGCGCGCTGCTCGCGATCGAAAAACAGTTGATGACGCTGTACGCGAAGCTCGAACAGGCGGGTATTCCGGCGGGTTCGCCGGCCACGCGGCGCCTGTTCAGCCAGTAAGCCTTTGCAGCGTTCTACGCGTTTTGACGACGGCCGCACGATGTGCGGCCGTCGTCGCTTCCGGCTTACGTCGTAGCGCGGCCCGCCCCGATTCAGCGATGTAAAGGGGCACGCTTCCTGCGATAATCCGATGTCCGACTTTCTTCTCGAGAAGCTTCCGACAGCATGGCCCGATCCTCCGTCCCTCCTTCTGCAACCAGCGCTCCGGCCGAGCGGGCCGTGTGGTTGCGCGCGGAACTCGAACGCGCGAACTACGCGTATTACGTGCTCGATCAACCGGACCTGCCGGACGCCGAGTACGACAAGCTGTTCAAGGAGCTGGAGCGCATCGAGGCCGAGCATCCCGATCTGATCGTGCCGGATTCGCCGACGCAGCGCGTCGGCGGCGAGGCCGCGAGCGGTTTCGAGCCGGTCGTGCACGATCTGCCGATGCTGTCGTTGAACAACGGTTTCGCCGACGAAGACATCGTCGCGTTCGACAAGCGCATCGGCGACGCGCTCGGCAACAACGCGAGCGAGCCGCCGGTCCCCGTCGACTACGCGGCCGAGCTGAAATTCGACGGCCTCGCGATCTCGCTGCGCTACGTCGACGGCGTGTTCGTGCAGGCTTCCACGCGCGGTGACGGCACAACCGGTGAGAACGTCACCGAAAACGTCCGCACGATTCGCTCGATTCCGTTGAAGCTGAAGGGTAAGCGCGTGCCGCGCGTGCTCGACGTGCGCGGCGAAGTGCTGATGTTCAAGCGCGATTTCGAGCGCCTGAACGAACGCCAGCGCACCGCCGAACAACGCGAATTCGCGAACCCGCGCAACGCGGCGGCGGGCAGCTTGCGGCAGCTCGATTCGAAGATCACCGCGCAGCGGCCGCTGTCGTTTTTCGCGTATGGCATCGGCGTGCTCGAAGGCATCGAGATGCCGGCCACCCATAGCGAACTGCTCGACTGGTACAAGGAGATGGGCTTGCCGGTCAATGGCGAGCGCGCGGTCGTGCAGGGCGCCGAAGGCCTGCTCGGCTTCTTCCACGCGGTCGGCGAGAAGCGCGACAGGCTGCCCTACGACATCGACGGCGTGGTCTACAAGGTCAACCGGCGCGACGAGCAGGATGCGCTCGGTTTCGTGTCGCGCGCGCCGCGCTTCGCGCTCGCGCACAAATTCCCCGCGCAGGAAGCGCTGACGAAGCTCGTCGCGATCGACGTGCAGGTCGGCCGCACCGGCGCGATCACGCCGGTCGCGCGGCTGGAACCGGTGTTCGTCGGCGGCGCGACGGTCACGAACGCGACCTTGCACAACGAGGACGAAGTGCGCCGCAAGGACATCCGCATCGGCGACACGGTAATCGTGCGGCGCGCTGGCGACGTGATTCCGGAGGTGGTCAACGCGCTGCTCGAGCGTCGTCCGGCCGACGCGCGCGAGTTCGTTATGCCGACGCAGTGCCCGGTGTGCGGTTCGGCGATCGAGCGGCTGCCCGACGAGGCCATCGCGCGCTGCACGGGCGGGCTCTTCTGTCCGGCGCAGCGCAAGCAGGCGTTGTGGCACTTCGCGCAGCGCCGCGCGCTCGATATCGACGGCCTCGGTGAGAAGATCATCGATCAACTGGTCGAACAGAGCCTAGTCCGTACGCCGGCCGATCTATTCAACCTCGGCTTCGCGACGCTCGCGGAACTCGACCGCTTCGCCGAAAAGTCCGCGCAGAACCTGCTCGACTCGCTCGAAAAGGCCAAGCACACGACGCTCGCGCGCTTTATCTACGCGTTGGGGATTCGCCATGTCGGCGAATCGACCGCGAAGGATCTCGCGAAGCACTTCGGCTCGCTCGATCCGATCATGGATGCGTCGCTGGAGGAACTGCTCGAAGTCAACGATGTGGGGCCGGTCGTCGCCGAATCGATCCACCAGTTCTTCGCCGAGGACCACAACCGCACGGTGATCGAACAGCTGCGCGCGCCGGGCAAGGTCACGTGGCCCGAGGGGCCGCCCGCGCCGAAGGCGCCGCAGGGCGTGCTGGCCGGGCAGACGGTCGTGCTGACCGGTACGCTGCCAAACCTGTCGCGCGAGGACGCGAAAGAAATGCTCGAGGCAGCCGGCGCGAAGGTGGCGGGGTCGGTATCGAAGAAAACCGGTTACGTGGTGGCGGGGGCCGACGCGGGCAGCAAACTCGCGAAGGCGGAGGAACTTGGCATCCCCGTACTCGACGAAGATGGTATGCGCAAGCTCCTGGAGGGGCACTGATGATTCACGACATTCTGAAGATGGGCGATCCGCGCCTGCTGCGAATCGCCGAGCCGGTCGCTCACTTCGATACGCCCGAGCTGCACCGGCTCGTGGAAGACATGTTCGAGACCATGCACGCGGCGAATGGCGCGGGTCTCGCCGCGCCGCAGATCGGCGTCGATCTGCAGGTGGTGATCTTCGGTTTCGGTTCGAACGAGCGCTATCCGGACGCGCCGCCCGTGCCGGAGACGGTGCTGATCAACCCGACCATCACGCCGGTCTCGCAAGACATGGAAGAAAGCTGGGAAGGTTGCCTGTCGGTGCCGGGGCTGCGCGGCGTGGTGAGCCGGTTTTCGATGATCCGTTATCACGGCTTCGATCAGTTCGGCAATCCGATCGACCGGGTCGCCGAGGGTTTTCACGCACGGGTTGTGCAGCACGAATGCGATCATCTGATCGGCAAGCTGTATCCGATGCGGATTACCGATTTCTCGAAGTTCGGCTTTACCGAGGTCCTGTTCCCGGATCTCGATCCGAATAGCGACGACTGACAAAACTGCCGCCAACAAAAAACCCACGCCATTGCGGCGTGGGTTTTTTGTTGTGCCGATGCGCCCGCTCTCAGCAAGGAGGCGCATTGGACGGACCTCAGAACGACTCGTCTTCCGACAGATAGCGCCACTGTCCCGGCGGCAGCGCGCCGAGCATCACCTGGCCCATGCGCACGCGCTTCAGGCCCACCACCTCGAGACCGACCAGTTCGCACATGCGGCGAATCTGACGCTTCTTGCCTTCGCGCAGCACGAAACGCAACTGCTCGCCGTTCTGCCAGCTGACCTGCGCGGGCTTCAGCGCGACGTCGTCGAGCGACAGGCCGTGGCGCAGCAGCGCGATTTTTTCGGCCGGGAAATGGCTTTCGACGTCGACCGTGTGATCGCCGTAGGCGACGCGCACCAGATACTCCTTGTCCACGTCCGAGTGACCGCCGATCAGTTGCTTCGCGATGCGGCCGTCCTGCGTCAGCACGAGCAGGCCCGTCGAATCGATGTCGAGACGCCCGGCCGGCGCGAGTTGGCGCAGATGCGACGCCGAGAAGCGGATCCCCGAATGGTCGCCTTCCCAGCGATTCTCCGGCGTGACGAGCGTGATGGCCGGCTGATAGCCGTCCTCCGCCTGGCCCGACACGAGCCCGACCGGCTTGTGAACGATCACGGTCACCTGGCTCGACTGAAAGGCTTGGGCGGCCGGGTCGATGTCGATGCGCTGATCCGGGAACACCTTTGTGCCGAGCGTATCGACGCGCTCGCCGTCGACCATGACCCAGCCTTTCTCGATCCATTCGTCGGCCTCGCGACGCGAGCACATGCCGAGCTTGGACATCAGCTTCGACAGACGCAGCATGCCCGGCGCGTCTTCGCGATCGCGGCGGGGCGGGTGGGGGGTGTCGATGGTGCTGTCGACGGGGCGGGCGGTTGCTGATGCCGAGGCCCGCGGCTTGGCGGCGCGGGCTGGTCGGTCGTCGCCGAAGCGGCGGTTCGCGGCCGGCAACGTGTCGTCGAAGCTGCGCGCAGGGCGCTCGCGACGCTCGGTGCGTTCGCCGTAGCCGCCTTTTGCCGGCTTCGCGAAGCTGCGCTCGCTTTCGAAGCGGCGCGAGGTGTTGTCGCTGCGCGCGCCTCGATCGCCACCGCGACGCTCCTGCGGCTCACCGCGATCGCTACCGAAGCGCGGATGGTCGGCGGCCTCGCGCTCCCGGCGCACCGGACGATCGCCACGCGCGCCGCCTTCCGGCGGCCTGCCTGTGCCTGGACGCGGACCGCTGAACGGACGGCGTTCGCCGGCGTCGCGGCCCGGTGCGCGCTCACCAAAACTGCGCGGTGCGCGCTCGCCGCGCTCCGCATTGCCCTCGAAACGACGGGGTGCGCGTTCTGCACGCTCGCCGAATTCGCGCCGAGGAGCGCGTTCGCCACGCTCAGCGCTGCCTTCGAAGCGACGCGGCGCGCGTTCGCCACGCTCGCCGAATTCGCGCCGTGGAGCGCGTTCGCCGCGCTCAGCGCTGCCTTCGAAACGACGCGGCGCGCGTTCAGTCCGTTCGCCGACATCGCGCCGAGGCGCGCGTTCGCCGCGCTCAGCGCTGCCTTCGAAACGACGCGGCGCGCGTTCAGTCCGCTCGCCGAAATCGCGCCGAGGCGCGCGTTCGCCGCGCTCAGCGCTGCCTTCGAAACGACGCGGCGTGCGTTCAGTCCGTTCGCCGAAATCGCGCCGAGGCGCCCGTTCGCCACGCTCGGCGCCGCCTTCAAAGCGACGCGGCGCGCGCTCTCCGCGCTCGCCTCGCTCAGCCGCACCTTCGAAGCGGCGCGGTGCGCCCGCGGCAGCCGTGCCCCGTTCGCGCACGCCCGACCCTTCGGCACGCGGCGCGCGTGCACGGGCACCCGCCGGCTTCGCGCCGACCGGCCGCTTCGCGCCACCACCCGTCGATGCCGCGCCTTCACGCTTCGCGCCGGCCTCGGCCTCGAATGGCTTCGGCCGCGCTGGACGGGTCGGCTTACGCGCCGACGCGCTGCCGGAGCGGACAGGGGCGCGTTCGGACGACGCCGGCCGCGGATGTTTTGCTGTTAATTTGGTTCGCATGAAATCTCACACTGCAATCGCGCGCAGCAGTTCGGTCTCGACCTGAATTTGCAGGCGGTTGTCCGACAGGCTGTGTCCTTCGAGCAGGAACACGTCCTCGACGCGTTCGCCGAGCGTATTGATCCGCGCCGAGGCGACGCCGACCCGGTGCTCGGCCAGCACGCGCGCGATCGAATAAAGAAGGCCCGGCCGGTCGTTCGCGGACACGGACAGGATGTAGTATTGGCCGCGCTCATCGGCCCGCAGGTCGACGCGCGGCGTAATGGGGAAGGTGCGCGACAGCCGTGACAGCCGGCCCTTCGACGGTCCCGGCAGCAAGGTGCCGTGGCCCGCGAGGCGCGCGGTCAGCTCCTGCTCGACCAGATTGGCGATGTCGCGATAGTGCACGTCCTCTTCGGTGTGCGCGACGAGGAAGTTGTCGAGCGCATAGCCGTGGCGCGTCGTGCTGACGCGCGCATCGAGCACCGACAGGCCGTTGCGGTCGAAATACGCGCAGATGCCCGCGAACAGATCGGGCTGGTCCTTCACGTAGACGAGCACCTGCAGCGCCTCGCCGATCGGCGACGGCCGCGCGCGTACGAGCGGCGTCGGCGTTTCGACGTGGCGATACAGCACGCGCGTCTGCCACGCGATGTCCGCCGCGTCGTGGCGCAGGAAATAGCCGACGTCCAGCTTGTCCCACAGCGCCCGTTGCGCGCCTTCCGGCACGGTTTCGAGACGCAGCAGCGCGAGCGCCTCTTCCTGGCGCGACTTCAGCTCGGAATGCTCGTCCGGCTGGGCACCGCCAAGCACGGCGAGCGTGGTGCGGTAGAGGTCTTCGAGCAGCTTGCCTTTCCACGTGTTCCAGACCTTCGGGCTGGTGCCGCGGATGTCGGCGACGGTCAGCAGATAGAGCGCGGTCAGGCGGCGCTCGGTGCCGACCAGCTCGGCGAAGCGCCTGATCACTTCAGGGTCGCTCGTGTCCTGCTTCTGCGCGACCTGGCTCATCGTCAGATGCTGCTGCACGAGCCACACGACCAGCTCGCCATCCTCGCCTTCGATGCCGTGCTGGCGGCAGAAGCGCCGTGCGTCGGCCATGCCCAGCGTGGAATGATCGCCGCCGCGGCCCTTCGCGATGTCATGAAACAGCGCGGCCACGTACAGCACCCACGGCCGGTCGAAGTTGACGATCAGCTGGCTGCAGAACGGGTATTCGTGCGCATGCTCGGCGACCGCGAAGCGGCGCAGATTGCGCAGCACCATCAGAATATGCTGATCGACCGTGAACACGTGGTACAGGTCGTGCTGCATCTGCCCGACGATGCGCCGGAAATTCAGCAGATAACGCCCGAGCACGCTCGTCTGGTTCATCAGCCGGAACGCATGCGTGATACCGGCCGGCTGCTTCAGAATTTCCATGAAGAGCCGGCGATTTTCCGGATCGCGCCGCCAGTGCTGGTCCATCACGTCGCGGGCGTTGTAGATCGCGCGCAGCGTGCGCGCCGACAGACCCTTCACGCCGGGGGTGCGCTGGTATAGCAGGAACGCCTCGAGGATCGCGTTCGGCTCGCGCTGGAACACGTCGTCGGAGGCGATTTCGAGCATGCCCTGCTTTTCGACGAAGCGATCCGACAGCACGCGCGTGATGCCGCTCGTGCTCGGAAACAGCTGCGCCTCGATGTTCTGGATCAGGATCGTCGCGAGTTGCGTGACCGCTTTCGCGGCCCAGTAGTAGCGGCGCATCAGCTGCTCGCTCGCGCGCTTGGTCGCGGTCGGCTTGAGGCCGAAGCTTTCCGCGACCGGCGTCTGCAGGTCGAACACCAGGATGTCCTGGCGGCGTCCGGCGATCACGTGCAGCCGCGCGCGCAGCGACTTCAGAAAGCCTTCGTTGTGGCGCAGCTCGCGCGCCTCGCGCTCGGTAATGAGTCCGCGCGCTTCGAGTTCGCGCCAGCTGCTGCCGAAGCCAGCCGCCTGTGTGATCCACAGGATCAGCTGCAGGTCGCGCAGCCCGCCCGGGCTTTCCTTGATGTTCGGCTCGAGCGCGTAGGGCGTGTCCTGAAACTTCGCGTGACGCTGGCGCATTTCGAGCACCTTCGCCTGGAAGAACGCCTTCGGGTCGAGCGCCGCACGGTAGCGCCGAGCGAAATCGTCGAACAGTGCGGCGCTGCCGGTGATGCGGCGCGCTTCCAGCAGCGAGGTACGCACCGTGACGTCGTTGGCCGCTTCCTCGAGGCATTGCGACACGCTGCGCACGCTGCTGCCGAGTTCCAGCCCGAGATCCCACGCGAGGCTGATGAAGCGCTCGATGCGCGCGTCCAGATGCTCGAGCCGCGCGTCGGGCAACAGCACCAGGATGTCGATGTCGGAGTGCGGCGCGAGTTCGCCGCGCCCATAGCCGCCAACCGCGACCAGCGCGAGGTCGTCGGGCAGCTCGCAGGTGTCCCAGGCGGCGCGCAGCGAATGGTCCGTGGCGCGCGCGAGGGCGGCCATCAACGCGTCGACGTTGGTGGCCGTTCGGAAGCGTTCCAGCAACTGGGCTTTGGCCACTTTGTAGTCCGCCTTGAGCGACGAGGCATGGGAGGGGGCGACGGCTGGAACGCTACTCATTGGCAGGAAGGCGGTGAGGTCGGAATCGGTCAGGCCGTGGCCGCGACCACGGGCGGGCGCGCGGGCGTGCCGGCCGACACGGTCAGCACGTCGTAGCCGGTCTCGGTGACGAGCACCGTGTGCTCCCACTGCGCGGACAGGCTGCGGTCCTTGGTCTTGACGGTCCACTGGTCGGGCATCGTGCGGATGTCACGGCGGCCGGCGTTGATCATCGGCTCGATCGTGAAGATCATGCCGGCCTGCAGTTCGAATCCGCTGCCGGGGCGACCGTAGTGCAGGATCTGCGGATCTTCGTGGAATACGGTGCCGATGCCATGTCCGCAATATTCGCGCACCACGCTGTAGCCGAGGCCTTCGGCGTGCTTCTGGATCGCATAGCCGATGTCGCCGAGATGCGCGCCGGGTCGCACCTGGTCGATGCCGAGCCACATGCATTCGAAAGTGGCCTGCACGAGGCGCTTTGCCATGATCGACCCTTCGCCGACGATGAACATGCGGCTCGTGTCGCCGAAATAGCCGTCCTTGATCACGGTGACGTCGATGTTCAGCGCGTCGCCGGTTTTGAGCGCCTTGTCGCCCGGAATGCCGTGGCAGATCACGTCGTTGACGGAAATGCAGGTGGCTTTCGGGTAGGGCGGGTAGCCGGGCGGCTGGTAATTCAGCGGCGCGGGGACCGTGCCCTGGTCCTTCAGCATGTATTCGTGACACAGACGGTCGAGCTCGCCAGTGGTGACGCCGGCCTTGACGAACGGCGTGATGTAGTCGAGCACTTCGCTCGCGAGCCGGCAGGCGACGCGCATCTTCGCGATATCGTCTTCGTTTTTGATGGTGATAGCCATGGTTTCCTCGGAAGCCTTGCTGGATAAGGCTTGCTGGGTATTGCGGTGGCCTGGCGGAGGGGCGTCTGCCGGGCACGGAATGCCGGTCGATCCTTAACGATCCCTCGCGCGTGGCGGAATCGAGCCATTTTACAGCAGTGGGGGCCGGGTCGTTGCGCTGGATCGGCCGGTAATGGGCTAAAAGCGACCAGAATCGGCTAATTGGCGGCCCAAAGGACGCCAGCCCGGGCTTCGGGCCCAGCGGCGCGGTCCCGTGCGTAGGGTCATCGGCCGCTGGTCGGGCCGGTTGAGTCAGCCGGTCGTCGCGTGCTATAATCTTTGGCTAAGTCGGTCCTAGTCCGCTTTTATTCGCGAGTCCGCAAATTCGCGCATGGCAGCTTGGCGGAACAGCTTCTCGCGGCACTCCGGTTGCTGGTGTCGTGAGTGAGAGAAAGTCGTGTCAGGCAACCAATTCGCAAGCCGGCGCACCCAGGGTGTCGACGCGTTCCAGCCCAAGTCAGGGCGAGCGCGACCGATGCGGCAGCCGGCTTAAGACCCAACCCTCGTGGAGAATTTCATGGCAGTTACGATGCGTCAAATGCTGGAAGCAGGTGTCCACTTCGGTCACCAGACCCGCTTCTGGAACCCGAAGATGGCCCCCTTCATTTTCGGTCATCGCAACAAGATTCACATCATCAACCTCGAAAAGACGCTGCCGATGTACAACGACGCGCTGAAGTACGCGCGTCAGTTGGCATCGAACCGCGGCACGATCCTGTTCGTCGGTACGAAGCGTCAATCGCGCGACACGATCGCCCAGGAAGCGCAGCGCGCTGGTATGCCGTTCGTGAACGCACGCTGGCTCGGCGGCATGCTGACCAACTTCAAGACGCTGAAGGTTTCGATCAAGCGCCTGAAGGACATGGAAGCGGCGCTGGAAGCCGGCGAAACGGAGCGCATGAGCAAGAAGGAAGCGCTGCTGTTCGAACGCGAAATGGCCAAGCTGCAGAAGTCGATCGGCGGCGTGAAGGATATGGGCGGCATTCCGGACGCGATCTTCGTGGTTGACGTCGGCTACCACAAGATTGCCGTGACCGAAGCGAACAAGCTCGGCATTCCGGTCATCGCCGTGGTCGATACGAACCACTCGCCGGAAGGTGTGGACTACGTGATCCCGGGTAACGACGACGCCAGCAAGGCCGTCGTTCTGTACGCGGCTGGCGTGGCCGACGCGATCCTCGAAGGCCGTGCGAACGCGGTCAACGAAGTGGTCCAGGCTGCACGTGGCGGCGACGGCGACGAGTTCGTCGAGGTCAACTCGGAAGCGTAAGGCTGCCCAGTGTCCGGCACAAAAGGGGGCTTTCGACAGGCCCCCTTTTTTTAAGCCGCGACGTCTATGACAGTTGTCGTAACGGGCATCTGGCAGAGTGTTCGAGGCGACGCGTCGCGCGTCGCTCGCAAAAAATGCGCGAAAACGCTGAAACGAATTCCTGCCGCCGGCATCGAAATGCGGGCGGCGTGTGACAGACAGAACTCAAGGAGCAAATGATGGCGGCAATTACCGCAAGCATGGTTGCAGAACTGCGCGCGAAGACCGACGCGCCGATGATGGAATGCAAGAAGGCGCTGACGGAAGCCGACGGCGATCTGGCGCGCGCTGAAGAACTGCTGCGCGTGAAGCTCGGCAACAAGGCGAGCAAGGCGGCATCGCGCGTGACGGCCGAAGGCGTCGTCGCATCGTTCATCAACGGCAACGCTGGTTCGCTCGTCGAGCTGAACTGCGAAACCGACTTCGTCTCGAAGAACGACGACTTCCTCGCATTCTCGAAGAAGGTCGCCGAACTCGTCGCGACGCAAAACCCGGCTGACGTCGCCGCGTTGTCGGCACTGCCGCTCGACGGCCAGACCGTAGACGCAGTGCGCCTCGCGCTGGTCGGCAAGATCGGCGAAAACCTGTCGATTCGCCGTTTCGTGCGCTTCGACACCGCGAACAAGTTGGCGGCGTACCTGCACGGCACGCGCATCGGCGTGCTGGTCGAGTACACCGGCGCGGACGAGCAGGTCGGCAAGGACGTGGCAATGCACATCGCCGCGATGAAGCCGGTCTCACTGTCGTCGGACGACGTGCCGGCGGACCTGATCGCCAAGGAACGCAGCATCGCTGAACAGAAGGCCGCCGAATCGGGCAAGTCGGCTGAAATCGTCGCGAAGATGGTCGACGGCAGCGTGCAGAAGTACCTGAAGGAAGTGTCGCTGCTGAACCAGACGTTCGTGAAGAACGACAAGCAGACGATCGAGCAGATGCTGAAGGCGGGCAACTCAAGCGTGCAGAAGTTCGCGCTGTTCGTGGTCGGCGAAGGGATCGAGAAGAAGCAGGACGACTTCGCAGCGGAAGTGGCCGCCCAGGTCGCTGCTGCAAAGCAACAATAAGCGTTACCTAAGCTTCACCGCCGTACCGTTTGGACCCGCGGCGAGGCAAGACCTCGCTGCGGTCGGCAGCGCCGCAAGGCCGCGCACGAGTTGACCCTCGCGGCGCGGCCGCCGCTGGCGAACCCTAGGGTTCGCCAATTTGGCGGTGCTTGCCCGAATCAGCATTTCACCCCTACATTAGTCCCTTGTTGTTGCCCTGTTCCGCGCGATCTGGATACCCCTATGCCCATTGCCTATAAACGCGTCCTGCTCAAACTCTCCGGTGAAGCTCTGATGGGCGACGATGCCTTCGGCATCAATCGCGGAACCATCGAACGAATGGTGGCGGACGTGGCCGAAGTGGTCCGTCTCGGAACGCAACTGGCCGTGGTGATCGGCGGCGGC
This sequence comes from Paraburkholderia lebeckiae, assembly GCF_050436225.1. Taxonomy (NCBI): domain Bacteria; kingdom Pseudomonadati; phylum Pseudomonadota; class Betaproteobacteria; order Burkholderiales; family Burkholderiaceae; genus Paraburkholderia; species Paraburkholderia lebeckiae. The sequence continues at coordinate 1,219,050 of NZ_JBNDLU010000002.1, forward strand.
AATATTTTTCGCGGCGTCGCGGGCGGTGCGGCGGGTATGGACCGCGCAACGGCCGACTACATGGGTATGCTCGCCACGATGATGAACGCGCTGGCGCTGCAGGACGCGATGCGCCACGCCGGCATCGAGGCGCGCGTGCAATCGGCGCTGCGCATGGACCAGGTCGTCGAGCCGTACATCCGGCCCCGCGCGATCCGCCAGCTCGAGGAAGGCAAGGTCGTGATCTTCGCGGCCGGCACCGGCAACCCGTTCTTCACGACCGACACGGCCGCTGCATTGCGCGGCGCGGAAATCGGCGCGGAAGTGGTGCTGAAGGCGACCAAGGTGGACGGCGTCTATTCGGCCGATCCGAAGAAGGATTCGAGCGCGACCCGCTACAGCACGATCAGCTTCGACGAGGCAATCGGCCGCAATCTGCAGGTGATGGATGCGACGGCTTTCGCTCTGTGCCGCGACCAGAAGCTGCCGATCCGCGTGTTTTCGATCGTCAAACCCGGTGCGCTCAAGCGCATCGTGCTAGGTGAGGACGAGGGCACCCTCGTCCACGTGTAAACTTCGTTTACTTTACGTGGGCTTTGACGCGAGCCCGGGCCGCCGCATCGAGCGTGCCGGGCGGCTCGCACCGTTTTGAAGGTTCGGAGGTTTAAAAATGTCTGTGGCTGATATCAGGAAGGGCGCTGAACAGAAGATGCAGCGCTCCATCGACGCGTTCAAGAACGACCTGTCGAAGATCCGCACGGGCCGTGCGCACACGGGCCTGCTCGATCATATCCAGTGCGACTACTATGGCTCGCCGGTGCCGATTTCGCAGGTCGCGAACCTGACGCTGATCGACGCGCGCACGATCGGCGTGCAGCCGTGGGAAAAGAAAATGGTCCAGGTCGTCGAAAAGGCGATCCGCGAGTCGGATCTCGGTCTGAACCCAGCTACCCATGGCGATGTGATCCGCGTACCGATGCCCGCGTTGACCGAAGAGCGTCGCCGCGAGCTGACCAAGGTCGTTCGCAGCGAAGCCGAAACGGCCAAGGTGGCCGTGCGCAACCTGCGCCGCGACGCCAACGAGCAACTGAAGAAGCTCGTCAAGGACAAGGAAATCTCGGAAGACGACGAGCGTCGTGCCGGTGACGACGTCCAGAAGCTGACGGACAAGTTCGTCGCCGAAATCGACAAGCTCGTCACAACGAAAGAAGCCGAGATCATGACGGTCTGACGCCGTTCGGCTCAGCACCTTCTGATTTCCACTTCTTTACTGGCATTACTGTCCCAACGGCCATGACCTATACCAGCTCAACCGTGCGCGTGCCTGAAGTCGCCGCGGTGCCGCGACATATCGCGATCATCATGGATGGCAACGGCCGTTGGGCCACGCAGCGGCGTCTGCCCCGCGTGGCGGGCCATACGCGCGGCGTCGACGCGGTGCGGGCGGCCGTCGAGGCGTGCGCGCGGCGGGGCGTCGAATATCTGACGCTGTTCGCGTTCAGCTCGGAGAACTGGCGCCGTCCGAACGAGGAAGTATCGTTCCTGATGCGCCTGTTCGTTACCGCGCTCGAGCGCGAGATCGGCAAGCTGCACGCGAACGGTATCCGTTTGCGCGTGGTGGGCGATCTCGAGCGTTTCGACGACAAGATCCGCGATCTGATCAAGCGCGCGGAAACCAAGACCGCGCGCAACGCCCGTCTCACGCTGACCATCGCCGCGAACTACGGCGGGCGCTGGGACATCATGCAGGCCACCCGCAAGCTCGTCGAGCAAGCGGCGGCGGCGGGCAAGCCGGTCGAGGTCAACGAGGACGCGTTCGCCGAGCACCTGTCGATGGCCTACGCACCCGAGCCGGACCTGTTCATCCGCACCGGCGGCGAGCGCCGCGTCAGCAACTTCCTGCTGTGGCAGCTTGCCTACACCGAGTTCTATTTCACCGACACGTTCTGGCCGGATTTCGACGCCGACGCGCTCGGTCACGCCATCGCTTCGTACGCGGAGCGGGAACGCCGCTTCGGCCGCACCAGTGCTCAGCTTGAGCCGCAATCGCAGAACGTCGATTCGCTTCCATGCTAAAGACCCGTGTCATCACGGCGATCGTGTTGCTGGCAGTGTTCCTGCCTGTCACGCTGTTCGCGCCTGTCGGCGCATTCGGCGCGCTGATCGCTTTCGTCGTCGTGTTCGCCGCGTGGGAGTGGGCGCGCCTGCTAAAGCTCGGCGGCGCGGGCCCGGTGCTGTACGCGCTCGTCGCGGCACTCGGACTCGTCACCAGTACGCGGGTGGGCATCGGCACCGAGCCTGCGCGGCCGTTCTTCCAGGCGGCGTCGATTTTCTGGGTGATCGCCGGTCCGTTCGTGCTGCTGCGCAAGCCCGTGCTCGCGCAGGGCGCCTGGCGCGCCTTTCTGTTTCTTGCCGGAATCGTTGGTTTCATCGCGTGCTGGCATGCTCTCGTCGCTGCGCGCATGCAGGGTGTGCCGTTCGTGCTGTCGCTGCTGCTGTTGGTATGGCTTGCCGATATCGGCGCATACTTCTCCGGGAAGGCATTTGGCAAGCACAAGCTGGCGCCAGCCATCAGTCCGGGTAAAACCTGGGAGGGGGCGATCGGTGGCTGGCTGCTGGTCATGATCGTCGCGGCGGCGGCGATCTTTTTGCACGCGTTCGAGCCGACCCTGTATTCTGCGCTGCTGGCGCAACTGGGTGCGCTGCGCACGGTGCTCGCGCTGACCCTGCTGGTGGTTTTCAGCGTGGTCGGTGACCTGTTCGAATCGATGATGAAACGCCAGGCCGGCGTCAAAGACTCGAGCGGACTGTTGCCGGGGCACGGCGGCGTGCTCGATCGCATCGACGCGTTGTTGCCGGTGCTGCCGCTCGCCATGCTGCTGCTCGGCTAGAGAAAAGAGATATGCAAAAACGTCTGACATTGCTCGGTTCCACGGGCTCGATTGGAGACAGTACGCTCGACGTGGTCGCGCGTCACCCCGAGCGTTTTTCGATTTACGCGCTGAGCGCGCATCGCAACGGCGACAAGCTCGTCGGGCAATGCCTGCGCTTTGCGCCCGAAGTGGCGGTGGTCGGCGACGCCGACACGGCCGCGAAGGTCGCCGCGAAGCTGCGCGAAGCGGGCAGCAAGACCGAGGTCACGTACGGGCCGCAGGCGCTCGTCGACGTGGCGAAGAGCGAGGGCTGCGACACGGTGGTCGCGGCGATCGTCGGCGCGGCCGGTCTCGCGCCGAGCCTTGCCGCGGCGCGCACCGGCAAGCGCATCCTGCTCGCGAACAAGGAAGCGCTGGTGATGTCCGGCGCGATCTTCATGGACGCGGTGCGCGACAACGGCGCGGTGCTGCTGCCGGTCGACAGCGAACACAACGCGATTTTCCAGTGCCTGCCGCGCGAAGCGTCGCTGCATGGCGGCGTCTCGAAGATCATCCTGACCGCGTCGGGCGGTCCGTTCCGCACGCGCGAACCGGCCACGCTGGTCGACGTGACGCCTGACGAAGCCTGCAAGCATCCGAACTGGGTGATGGGCCGCAAGATCTCGGTCGACTCGGCCACGATGATGAACAAGGGCCTCGAAGTGATCGAGGCGCACTGGCTGTTCAACCTGCCCGGCGAGCGCATCGACGTGCTGATCCATCCGCAGAGCGTGATTCATTCGCTGGTGTCGTATGCGGACGGCTCGGTGCTCGCGCAGCTCGGCAACCCCGATATGCGCACGCCGATCGCGCACGCGCTCGCGTTTCCGGATCGCGTCGATTCCGGCGTCGCGCAGCTCGATCTCGCGGAGATCGCGTCGCTATCGTTCGAAAAACCCGACTACGCGCGCTTCCCGTGCCTCGCGCTCGCCATGAAGGCGCTCGCGGAAGGCGGCGTCGCGAGCGCGGCGTTGAACGCCGCGAACGAGGTCGCGGTGGAGGCGTTTCTCGCGCGCCGCATCGGCTTCATGGCGATTGCCGAGGCGGTCGACTCGGTGCTGAACGCGTTGCCGAACCGCAGCGCGCACGCGCTCGACGACGTCATCGAGGCGGACGCCGCCGCGCGCCGAGCTGCTACCGAATTCATCGCGCGTCTGCCTGACGGCGCCCGTCGCACGGAACGCGCCGTCCAGTGAGGCGCCTATGAACCTGCTGATCGAACTGCTCGCGTTCGCGGTTGCGATTGGCGTACTCGTGGTGGTCCACGAGTACGGGCACTACAGCGTCGCGCGTCTGTGCGGCGTGAAGGTGCTGCGCTTTTCAATCGGCTTCGGCAAGCCGCTCGTTCAGTGGGTCAGTCCGAAGACGGGCACCGAGTGGACGATTGCCGCGCTGCCACTCGGCGGCTACGTGAAGATGCTCGATGAGCGCGAGACCGGCCCCGGTTCGATTCCCGAAGCGGATCTGCCGCATGCGTTCAACCGCCAGTCGGTGTGGCGGCGCTTCGCGATCGTCGCGGCCGGTCCGGTCGCGAATTTCCTGCTCGCGATCGTGCTGTTCGCGCTCGTGTTCGCAACTGGCGTGACCGAACCGGCCGCCGTGATCGCGACACCCGCGCCGAACACGCCGGCCGCGCTGGCGGGTTTCGAGGGCGGCGAGACGATAGTCGGTGTGCGCACCGGCCATAGCGATGAGACCGAGCCGGTGCGGTCGTGGTCGGATCTGCGCTGGAAGCTGCTCGGCGCCGCGTTCGATCAGCAGCGCATCGTGCTCAGTGCAAAGGACGCGCACGGCACGTCCGATTTTCCGATGGACCTGCGCGGCCTCGGCGAGAAAGACGTCGACGACGATCTGATGTCGCGCCTCGGCTTCGAGCCCGGCGGCGGCAAGCTGACGGTGGCGGGCGTGCAGGCGGGTAGCGCCGCGCAAAAGGCGGGGCTCGTCGCCGGCGATCGGCTGCGCGCGATCAACGGCACGCCGACCGATAACGCCTCGGCCTTCATCGCATTTGTAAAGTCGCACGCCGGCGTGCCGGTCACGCTGCGGGTGGAGCGCGGCGGCCGTGGCGGTCATGCGGCGGGCGCGCTCGAAGAAATCACCATCGTGCCGCAGCTGCAGCGCGATGCGGCGAGCGGGCAGCAGATCGGCCGCATCGGCGCGGAGCTGGCGACCCAGGTGCCGTCGATCGACGTGCGCTACGGGCCGCTCGAGAGCCTCCACCTCGGCGCGCGCCGTACCTGGGATCTCGCGGTGTACTCGGTCAGGATGTTCGGCCGGATGATCGTCGGCGAGGCGTCGCTGAAGAATCTGTCCGGTCCGGTGACGATCGCCGACTACGCGGGAAAGAGCGCACGTCTGGGTCCTGCCGCGTTTCTGTCGTTCCTGGCCCTTGTCAGCATTAGCCTCGGCGTGCTGAACCTGCTACCAATTCCGGTATTGGACGGGGGTCATCTGTTATATTACTTGGTTGAAGCTGTGACCGGTAAAGTTGTCTCCGATCGCTGGCAACTCGTTTTTCAGAGAGCGGGGCTTGCCTGCATCGTCGCGTTGTCGGCGATTGCGCTGTTCAACGATCTGGCTCGTTTAATCCATTTTTAAAGTGTCCGGCGGCGTTCACGAGGGCGGCCGCCAGGCCTGATGCAGCTATACACACTGGGGAAGCACGTTGTTCAAACCTCATCGCTTTGGTCCAAAGACGGTTGTAGCCGCGGCGTTCGCCGCGCATGGGCTGGTTGCTCACGCAACGACGCCCTTCGTGGTGCAAGACATTCGCATTGAGGGATTGCAACGCGTCGAACCGGGCACGGTGTTCGCGTACCTGCCCATCAAGCAAGGCGATACCTTTTCCGACGACAAGGCGTCCGAAGCGATTCGCGCGCTGTACGCGACGGGCTTCTTCAACGACGTCAAGATCGCGACCGAAGGCAACGTGGTGATCGTGCAGGTGCAAGAGCGCCCGGCCATCGGCACGATCGACTTCGCCGGTATCCACGAGTTCGACAAGGACAACCTGATCAAGGCGCTGCGCGCGGTCGGGCTGTCGCAAGGCCGCTACTACGACAAGGCCCTCGTCGACAAGGCCGAGCAGGAACTGAAGCGCCAGTATCTGACGCGCGGATTTTACGCGGCTGAAGTCACCACGACGATCACGCCGATCGACCGCAACCGCGTCGGCATCCTGTTCTCGGTGGCCGAAGGTCCGAGCGCGAAGATCCGTCAGATCAACTTCATCGGCAACAAGACATTCAGCACCGGCACGCTGCGCGACGAAATGCAGCTGTCCACGCCGAACTGGTTCTCGTGGTACACGAAGAACGACCTATACGCGAAAGACAAGCTCACCGGCGACCTCGAGAACGTCCGCTCGTACTACCTGAACCGCGGCTATCTCGAGTTCAGCATCGAATCGACCCAGGTGTCGATTTCGCCGGACAAGAAGGACATGTACCTGACGGTCACGCTGCATGAAGGTCAGCCGTACACGATTTCGAACATCCGCCTCGCCGGCAATCTGCTAGACCGCGAAGCGGAGCTGAAGAAGCTGATCAAGATCAAGCCGGGCGACCGCTTCTCGGCCGAAAAGCTGCAGGCCACCACGAAGGCGATCGTCGACAAGCTCGGCGAGTACGGCTACGCGTTCGCGACCGTCAATGCACAGCCGCAGATCGACCAGAACAACCACACCGTCGACCTGACGCTTCAGGTCGACCCGAGCCGTCGCGTGTACGTGCGCCGCATCAACGTGGTCGGCAACACGCGCACGCGCGACGAAGTGGTGCGCCGTGAAATGCGCCAGCTCGAAAGCTCGTGGTTCGATTCGAACCGCCTCGCGCTGTCGAAGGATCGTATCAACCGTCTCGGCTACTTCACCGACGTCGACGTGACCACGGTGCCGGTCGAAGGCACGCCCGACCAGGTCGACATCGACGTGAAGGTCGCCGAAAAGCCGACCGGCGCGATCACGCTTGGCGCGGGCTTCTCATCGACGGACAAGGTGGTGCTGTCGGCGGGTATCTCGCAGGACAACGTGTTCGGCTCCGGCACGAGCCTCTCGGTGAACATCAATACCGCGAAGACGTACCGTACGCTGACGGTCACGCAGGTCGACCCGTACTTCACGGTGGACGGCATCAAGCGGATCACCGACGTCTACTACCGCACGTACCAGCCGCTGTACTATTCGACCGATTCGAGCTTCAAGATCGTCACGATCGGCGGTGACCTGAAGTTCGGCATCCCGTTCTCTGAAGTCGACACGGTATTTTTCGGCGTGGGCTTCGAGCAGAATCAGCTCGACATCGACTCGAACACGCCGCAAAGCTATATAGACTACGTGCACGAGTTCGGCCGCGTGTCGAACAACGTACCGCTGACGGTCGGCTGGTCGCGGGACGCGCGCGACAGCGCACTGGTGCCGAGCCGCGGCTACTTCACGCAGGCGAACGCCGAGTACGGCACGCCGGTCGGCGGCACGCAGTACTACAAGGCCGACATCAACGCGCAGTACTATTACTCGTTCGCGCGGGGCTTCGTGCTGGGCTTCAACTTCCAGGGCGGTTACGGTAACGGCCTTGGCGGCAAGCCATATCCGATTTTCAAGAACTACTTCGCCGGCGGTATCGGTTCGGTCCGCGGCTACGAGCCGAGCTCGCTCGGTCCGCGCGACGCGAAGACCGGCGACCCGATCGGCGGCTCGAAGCTGCTCGTCGGCAATATCGAGCTCACGTTCCCGCTGCCGGGCACGGGCTACGATCGCACGCTGCGTGTGTTCACCTTCCTCGACGCCGGTAACGTGTGGGGAACGGAAGGTAACAGCATCGGCGCAAATGGCCTGCGTTACGGCTACGGTGTTGGTCTCGCGTGGATCTCGCCGATCGGCCCGCTCAAGTTGAGCCTTGGCTTCCCGCTCACGAAGCACACTGGCGACCAGTACCAGAAGTTCCAGTTCCAGATCGGGACCGCGTTCTGATCGGGCGGCGGGTGTTCCCGGCGGCCGGCGTTGCCGGCGGCCGGCTGCGGCGGCGGACCCGGCCAAACTACAGTATCGAGAGGATGACTTTGCTAACCGGTATGTTTTCGAAACGTGTAGCGTGCGCATTGGCGCTGGCAATGACCCTCGGGGTCGGCATGGCGCACGCGCAGGAGGCGAGAATCGCCGCGGTGAATTCCGACCGCATCCTGCGCGAATCGGCGGCGGCGAAAGCCGCGCAGCTGAAGCTCGAGGCCGAATTCGCGAAGCGGGACAAGGATCTCGCCGACATGGCGCAAAAGCTCAAGTCGATGTCCGATGCACTCGACAAGAATGGCGCGACAATGTCGGCGACCGATCGCGCGCAGAAGCAGCGCGACCTGTCGCAGCTCGACTCGGACTTCCAACGCAAGCAGCGTGAGTTCCGCGAAGACCTGAACCAGCGCCGCAACGAGGAACTCGCGGCGGTGCTCGATCGCGCGAACAAGGTCATCAAGCAGATCGCCGAAACGCAGCACTACGATCTGATCGTCCAGGAAGCGGTGTACGTGAGCCCGCGCATCGATATCACCGACCAGGTGCTGAAGGCACTGGCGGCATCGGGCAATTGAGGGCAACTGAGGGCAACTGAGGGCGGCGCACGGTCGCCCCGCACGCCTCGGCGCGCGCCCTCCAATGATTGAACGGGTTGGAGACAGGATAGGCATGGCATTTACGCTCGAGGACATCGTCCAGCGGTTCGGCGGTGAATTAGTCGGTAACGGGGCGCAGCGCGTGAGCAGTCTTGCGCCGCTCGACCAGGCAGGGCCGGACCAGTTGGCGTTCCTCGCCAATCCGAAATATCTGTCGCAGGTCGAAACGACCCGCGCCGGCGCAGTGCTGATCAATGCCGGCGACCTTGCGAAGCTCGCCTCGCGCGAAGCTCGAAACTTCATCGTCACGCCGAATCCCTACGCTTACTTTGCGCGCATCGCGCAAACCTTCATCGACCTGGCCGCGCCGAGGGCGGTCCCCGGCGTGCATCCGAGCGCAACCATCGATCCTGCCGCCCAGGTCGCCGCGAGCGCGGTGATCGGTCCGCGTGTCACCGTGGAAGCGGGCGCGGTGATCGGCGAGCATGCGCGGCTCGACGCCAACGTCGTGATCGGCCGCGGCACGCGTGTCGGCGCGAACGCGCATCTGTATCCGAACGTGACCGTGTACCACGGCTGCAAGCTCGGCGAGCGCGTGATCGTCCACGCCGGCGCGGTGATCGGCTCGGACGGCTTCGGCTTCGCACCGGACTTCGTCGGCGAGGGCGACGCGCGCACCGGCAGTTGGGTGAAGATTCCCCAGGTCGGCGGCGTGTCGATCGCGAACGACGTCGAAATCGGCGCGAACACCACGATCGACCGCGGCGCGATGGCCGACACGATCATCGAGGAGTGCGTGAAGATCGACAACCTCGTGCAGATCGGCCACAACTGCAAGGTCGGCGCCTACACGGTGATCGCGGGCTGCGCGGGCATTGCGGGCAGCACGACGATCGGCCGTCATTGCATGATCGGCGGCGCGGTCGGCATCGCCGGACACGTGACGCTCGCCGATTACGTGATCGTCACCGCAAAGTCGGGCGTGTCTAAGTCGCTGCTGAAGCCCGGCATGTACACGAGCGCGTTCCCGGCCGTGAACCACGCGGACTGGAACAAAAGCGCCGCGCTGCTGCGCAATATCGACAAGCTTCGCGATCGCATCAAAGCGCTGGAGAACGCCACCGTCGACAAAGCCGGCAATGCCACTGACGGCGCCGCAGGTCAACCCGCAGGCAACAAGATCTGACAGTTATCCCGGCGACCCATCGGCACCACGTAAAATAGTGGTCGAGCATCATGAAGCGAAGCCGGTGGCCGTGACCGGGTGGCACGGCCACCGGTCATCAGAGGCGCCGGTCGTGCGCGTTTTCAACCCACCTGCACCAGCATCCGCAGTCATCATCGCGCAGTCAATGCGTGAGCAGAAACACCATGAGCACCGAAAAAATCAATCTCGACATTCATAAGATTCTCACGCTGCTGCCGCATCGTTATCCGATCCTGCTGGTCGACCGGGTGCTCGAACTCGAACCGCACAAGAGCATCAAAGCGTTGAAGAACGTGTCGATCAATGAGCCGTATTTCCAGGGACATTTCCCGACGCGGCCGGTGATGCCAGGCGTGCTGATCCTCGAAGCGCTCGCGCAGACCGCGGCGCTGCTGACGTTCTCGGAAGAACCGAGCGATCCGTCGAACACGCTGTACCTGTTCGTCGGCATCGACAACGCGCGCTTCAAGCGCGTGGTGGAACCGGGCGATCAGCTGATCCTGAACTGCACGTTCGAGCGTCACATGCGCGGCATCTGGAAGTTCAAGGCGCGCGCCGAAGTGGATGGCGTCGTCGCGGCGGAAGCCGATCTGATGTGCGCAGTGCGCCACACGGACAAAGACGCGTAAAGCCCGTGTCGGGGCAGGTCGCGGCGCGGCAAGGCACGCGCGCGATGGCCCTGACGGCAAGGCCATCCACACAACGCAACAGAATCAGAAGCGAGGACGCATGAGCAGGATCCATCCCACTGCGATCATCGAGCCGGGCGCGCAGCTCGACGAATCCGTCGAAGTCGGACCCTATGCCGTGATCGGCGCACACGTGACGATCGGTGCGCGCAGCACGGTCGGCTCGCACAGCGTGATCGAAGGCTATACCACGCTCGGTGAAGACAACCGCATCGGCCATTACGCATCGGTCGGCGGCCGCCCGCAGGACATGAAGTACCGGGACGAGCCGACCAGGCTCGTGATCGGCAACCGCAACATGATCCGCGAGTTCACGACGATCCACACCGGCACGGTGCAGGACGCGGGCGTCACCACGCTCGGCGACGACAACTGGATCATGGCCTACGTGCACATTGGTCACGACTGCCACGTCGGCAACAACGTGATTCTGTCGAGTAACGCGCAGATGGCCGGTCACGTGACGATCGGCGACTACGCGATCATCGGCGGCATGTCGGGCGTGCATCAGTTCGTGCGCATCGGTGCGCATTCGATGCTCGGCGGCGCGTCGGCGCTCGTGCAGGACGTGCCGCCGTACGTGATCGCCGCGGGCAACAAGGCCGAGCCGCACGGCATCAACGTCGAAGGGTTGCGCCGCCGCGGCTTCTCGGCCGACGCGATCTCGGTGCTGCGCACCGCGTATCGCGTGCTGTACAAGAACGGCCTGTCGCTCGAAGAAGCGAAGGTGCAATTGAAGGAACTCGGTTCGGCCGGCGGTGACGGCGACGCCCCGGTGCAGACGCTGCTCACGTTCGTCGAAGCGTCGCAGCGCGGCATCATCCGCTAACCGATGACGTTGCAACCCAGTCCGCTGCGCGTCGCGATGGTGGCCGGCGAGCCGTCCGGCGACCTGCTCGCCGCGTCGCTGCTCGACGGTCTCGCCAGCACGCTGCCGGCCACCACCCAGTACTACGGCATCGGTGGTCCGCGCATGATGGCCGCGGGCTTCGACGCCCACTGGCCGATGGAAAAGCTGACGGTGCGCGGCTATGTCGAAGCACTGCGGCACATTCCCGAAATCCTCGGTATCCGCAACGAGCTCAAGCGTCAACTGCTCGCCGAACCGCCGTCCGTATTCGTCGGCGTCGACGCGCCCGACTTCAATTTCGGGCTCGAGCACGCACTGCGCGACGCCGGCATTCCGACCGTGCACTTCGTCTGCCCGTCCATCTGGGCGTGGCGTGGCGGGCGCATCAAAAAGATCGCCAAGGCCGTCGACCACATGCTGTGCGTGTTCCCGTTCGAAACCGCGCTGCTTGAAAAGGCGGGTGTCGCGGCGTCGTACGTCGGGCATCCGCTGGCCGATCAGATCCCGCTCGAACCTGACACCCTCGGTGCGCGCCGCGCGCTCGATCTCGCGGAAAGCGGGCCGGTGATCGCGGTGCTGCCGGGCAGCCGGCGCTCCGAGATCGACCTGATCGGCCCGACGTTCTTCGCGGCGATGGAGATGATGCAGCACCAGGAGCCCAGCGTGCGCTTCGTGATGCCGGCGGCGACGCCCGCGTTGCGCGCGTTGCTGCAGCCGCTCGTCGATGCGCATCCGGGCCTCGCGCTGACCATCACCGAAGGGCAGTCGCAACTCGCGATGACCGCCGCCGACGCGATTCTCGTGAAGAGCGGCACCGTCACGCTCGAAGCCGCGCTGCTGAAAAAGCCGATGGTGATTTCGTACAAAGTGCCCTGGCTAACCGGCCAGATCATGCGCCGGCAGGGCTATCTGCCGTACGTCGGCCTGCCGAACATCCTGGCCGGGCGTTTCGTGGTGCCGGAGATCCTGCAGCACTTCGCGACGCCGCAGGCGCTCGCCGAGGCGACGCTGAAACAGTTGCGCGACGAGGCGAACCGGCGCACGCTGAAGGAAATCTTCACGGAGATGCATCACGTGCTGAAGCAGAACACCGCGCAGCGCGCGGCCGAAGTCGTGGCGAGCGTCGTCGAGCAGCGGGCGGGGCGGCCATGACCGCCGCGCCCGCGCCTCGCAGGAAGATCGCGGCCACCGTTCGGGTCGTGGCGCAAGCCGGCCTGAACTTCGAGAGCGCCGACGACATCGTCTGCGGCGTCGACGAGGCAGGGCGCGGACCGCTGGCTGGTCCGGTCGTCGCGGCGGCGGTGATTTTCGATCCCGCCAAACCGATGATCCGCGGCCTCGACGATTCGAAGGTGCTGAGCGCACTCAAGCGCGAAGCGCTGTACGACAAGATCGTCGAGCGTGCGCTCGCGTACTGCATCGCGTCGGCGACAGTCGAGGAAATCGATTCGCTGAACATCCTGCACGCCACCATGCTCGCGATGAAACGCGCGGTCGAGGGCCTGTCGGTCGTGCCGACGCTCGTGAAGATCGACGGCAACCGTTGCCCGACGCTCAGTATTCGTAGCGAAGCCGTGATCGGCGGCGACGCGCTCGTGAAGAGCATTTCGGCTGCGTCGATTCTCGCGAAGGTCACGCGCGACCGCATGCTGGTCGAACTGCACCAGGCGTATCCGATGTACGGCTTCGACGCGCATGCCGGTTACGGCACGCCGCAGCATCTCGCGGCGCTGCTCGAGCATGGGCCGTGCGAACATCATCGGCGGTCGTTCGCGCCGGTGCGCGAAGCGCATCTGCGGTTCGGCACAGGCGTGCCGTTGCCGCCGGCGGACGCCGTCATCGTGGCCGACGCGCTGCTGCTCGACGGCGATGCGTTCGGCGAGGCCGGCCTCGCTTGACCGACCCCATCAGCGCGGCTCGAGCGCGCTCCGCGCTTGCGTGCCGTTGATTGCCGCCGATTCCTTTTCCCTTCTCACCGCCTTCGCTGCCTGTGAAAGCCATCACCTCGCGGGACAATCCGCTCTACAAGCGCCTGAAGGCACTGGCGGGCTCGACGCATCAACAGCGCCGCAGCGGCCACGCGCTGCTCGAGGGCTTCCATCTCGCGAGCACGTATCTCGATATCGCCGGTCAGCCGGAGCTATGCGTCGTCACTGATGGCGCGCTGCGTCACGACGAAGCGCGGGCGATCGTTTCGCGCATCGGTGAGCATCGGCTCGTGACGTTACCGGATGCATTGTTCGGGCAGTTGTCGAATGTCGTGCATGGGGTCGGAATTCTGCTGCTCGTCGAGAAGCTCGACGCGCCGCTGCCCGAGCGCGTCGAGCAAAACTGTCTCGTGCTCGACGGCGTGCAGGACGCGGGCAACGTCGGATCGATTCTGCGCAGCGCAGCGGCTGCGGGTATCGAGCACGTGTTCTGCGCGCCGGGCACCGCATACGCGTGGTCGTCGAAGGTGCTGCGTTCCGGGATGGGCGCGCACTTCCTGTTGCAGATTCATGAGGATGTCGAAGCGCGTGCGCTGATCGAACGGCTCGCGGTACCGGTCGCCATCACAGATTCGCACGGTGCCGAAGCGATCTACGACTGTGACCTGAGCAGGCCGCTCGCGTGGGTGTTCGGAAACGAAGGGGCGGGCGTGTCGCAGGTGTGGCGCGATGCCGTGTCGTTGCGCGTGACGATCCCGCAGCCCGGCGGCATGGAGTCGCTGAACGTGGCGGCCGCGGCGGCGGTCTGCCTGTTCGAGCAGTGCCGGCAGCAGCGCGGGCGCAAAAAGTAGACTCACCGTAAGTGGCGTTGCCAGGGCTCTGGCGCGGCAACGCAATGCCTGCCCGGCTGTCCGTCAATACGACGGCCGATCCAGCTTGATCTCCTGCAGGATCGTCGTCGCGATCTCCTCGATCGACTTGTGCGTCGACGACAGCCACTTGATCCCCTCGCGCCGCATCATCGCTTCCGCTTCGTTGATCTCGTAGCGACAGTTTTCCAGCGCCGCATACTTGCTACCCGGCCGCCGCTCGTTGCGGATTTCCGACAAGCGCTGCGGATCGATCGACAACCCGAACATCTTCTGCCGATGCTCGAGCAGCGGCGTGGGCAGCTTGCCGCGTTCGAAATCTTCGGGAATCAGCGGATAGTTCGCCGCTTTCACGCCGTACTGCATCGCCAGATAAAGGCTCGTCGGCGTCTTGCCGCTGCGCGACACGCCGACGAGAATCACGTCGGCGTCTGCGAGATTGCGGTTCGATTGACCGTCGTCGTGCGCGAGCGAGAAATTGATCGCCTCGATCCGGTTCTTGTACTCCTCGGTGTCCGCGTTCTGGTGGCCGCGGCCCATCGCGTGGCTCGACTTCAGCTCCAGTTCCTGCTCGAGCGGCTCGACGAAGGTCTGGAACATGTCGAGCACGAGCGCGTTCGAATCCTTCACGATCTGATTCGACGAGCTATCGACCAGCGTGGTGAACACGATCGGACGACGGCCGTCCTGCACGACCGCTTCGTTGATCTTTTCGAGCGTCGCATAGGCCTTCTCGGTCGAGTCGACGAAAGGCACGCGGACCAGGCGGAATTTCTGGTCGAACTGGGAGAGGATCGAATGCGCGAAGGTTTCGGCAGTAATCCCGGTACCGTCTGAGACGATGAATACGGTGGGCGGCATCAGTGGAGCTGTGAACGTGAAAGGCAAATTAGCCGGAAAGCGCGAGCGCGACAACGCGCTCGAATCAAACCGCGCGGCGGCGGGCGCGCCACGCTCGCGCCCGCGCGGGCGGTCTCGCAAAAGCCCGCTGGCTCGTTCGGGGCGCGATTCGAGGCGCAATTCTCGACCGACTGTCACATTTCAGGAGTCGGCACGGTAGAATAACGGCAACCTGTTGGATAAGCAATTGCAGGCGATTGGCCGCTAACTTGCCGCGAACGGTCGTTCAACGTCATGCTATCTAATGGCAATGTGCGTTGAACGCGACAGATCGAGCGGTAAGTCCGCTCAACCGCGTTCTTCGGTGCGTCCGCCTCGTGCTGCACGGCCGGCGCGCCATACAACGCATCTCCGCTGTCCAGGCGATTGCTTATCTAACAGGTTGTGCAAGACACGGGGTCGAGCTTCCAATGGGCTGCCCGTGTTCAAGCCCACTTGCACAGCCGCGAATTTCTTTCACACTTAGGGGCTTGTATGACTAACGCAGTTACCGTCGCAAAGGACAAGGCGTATGTAGTTCCGTTCGAGCAGTTGCGGATGACCGACGTGGAAATCGTCGGCGGCAAGAACGCGTCGCTGGGCGAGATGATCAGCCAGCTCGCGGAAGCCGGCGTGCGCGTGCCGACTGGCTTCGCGACCACCGCGCTCGCGTTCCGTGACTTCCTGCAGCACAACGATCTGACTGAACGCATCGCCAAACGTCTCGAGACGCTCGACGTCGACGACGTGAAGGCGCTCGCCGAAGCGGGCAAGGAGATCCGTCAATGGATCGTCGACGCGCCGCTGCAGCCGCAACTCGAGGCTGACATTCGCGCGGGGTTCGACACGCTGCAAAAGAGCTCGCCCGAGGAGCTGTCGTTTGCCGTGCGTTCATCCGCGACCGCGGAAGACCTGCCGGACGCATCGTTCGCCGGTCAGCAGGAAAGCTATCTGAACGTGGTCGGCATCGACGACGTGCTCGATCGCATGAAGCATGTGTTCGCGTCGCTGTACAACGACCGTGCCATCTCCTATCGCGTGCACAAGGGCTTCACGCATGCTGAAGTCGCGTTGTCGGCGGGTGTGCAGCGCATGGTGCGCTCGGATGTCGGCGCCGCGGGCGTGATGTTCACGCTCGATACCGAATCCGGTTTCAAGGACGCCGTCTTCATCACGTCGAGCTATGGCCTTGGCGAAACCGTCGTGCAGGGCGCGGTGAATCCGGACGAGTTCTACGTGTTCAAGACCACGCTCGCCCAGGGCAAGTACCCGATCATCCGCCGCTCGATCGGCTCGAAGCTGATCAAGATGGAGTTCACGAAGCCGGGCGAGCCGGGCCGCGTGAAGACCGTCGACATCGCGCACGAACAGCGCAACCGCTTCTCGATCACCGACGAAGACGTGATCGAGCTCGCGAAGTACGCGGTGATCATCGAGAAGCACTACCAGCGTCCGATGGACATCGAGTGGGGCAAAGACGGCCGCGACGGCAAGATTTTCATCCTGCAGGCGCGTCCGGAAACGGTGAAGAGCCAGGGCGGCGGCAAGGCCGAGCAGCGCTTCAAGCTGAAGGGCCAGTCGAACGTGCTGGCAACGGGCCGCGCGATCGGTCAGAAGATCGGCGCGGGCCCGGTGCGCGTGATCCACGATCCGTCGGAGATGGACCGTGTGCAGCCGGGCGACGTGCTCGTCGCGGACATGACCGACCCGAACTGGGAGCCGGTCATGAAGCGTGCGTCGGCGATCGTCACGAACCGTGGCGGCCGCACCTGCCATGCGGCGATCATCGCGCGTGAGCTGGGCGTGCCGGCCGTGGTCGGCTGCGGCGACGCGACCGACGTGCTGAAGGACGGCGCGCTCGTCACCGTGTCATGTGCGGAAGGCGACGAAGGCAAGATCTACGACGGCCTGCTCGAAACCGAAGTCACCGAAGTGCAGCGCGGCGAACTGCCGCCGATTCCGGTGAAGATCATGATGAACGTCGGCAATCCGCAGCTCGCATTCGACTTCTCGCAACTGCCGAACGCAGGTGTGGGTCTCGCGCGGCTCGAGTTCATCATCAACAACAACATCGGCGTGCACCCGAAGGCGATCCTCGAGTACCCGAACGTCGATCAGGACCTGAAGAAGGCGGTCGAAAGCGTCGCACGCGGTCACGCCTCGCCGCGCGCGTTCTACGTCGACAAGCTGACCGAAGGTATCGCAACGATCGCGGCGGCGTTCTATCCGAAGCCCGTCATCGTGCGTCTGTCGGACTTCAAGTCGAACGAGTACAAGAAGCTGATCGGCGGCTCGCGCTATGAGCCGGACGAGGAAAACCCGATGCTGGGCTTCCGCGGCGCGTCGCGCTATATCGCGGAAGACTTCGCCGAGGCGTTCCAGATGGAATGCGTCGCGCTGAAGAAGGTGCGTGAAGAGATGGGCCTCGACAACGTCGAGATCATGGTGCCGTTCGTGCGTACGCTGAAGCAGGCAGAGCGCGTGGTCGGGCTGCTCGCGAAGTTCGGCCTGAAGCGCGGCGAGAAGGGCCTGCGTCTGATCATGATGTGCGAAGTGCCGACGAACGCGATCCTCGCGGAAGAGTTCCTGCAGTACTTCGACGGATTCTCGATCGGCTCGAACGACCTGACGCAGCTCACGCTCGGCCTCGACCGCGACTCGGGCATGGAGCTCCTCGCGGTCGATTTCGACGAGCGTGATCCAGCGGTCAAGTTCCTGCTCAAGCGCGCAATCGAAACCTGTCTGCGTCTGGACAAGTACGTCGGTATCTGCGGCCAGGGGCCGTCGGATCATCCGGACTTCGCGCAATGGCTGACGGACGAAGGCATCAAGTCGATCTCGCTCAACCCCGACACGATCATCGATACGTGGCAGCAATTGGCAAAGGCGAAGCAGTAACTCGCGAGGCATCGAATGCCGCTTCGCAGGCGGCATTCGGCACGCGTTAAAGGCACGTCCGCTTCGTGCTATAAACACCCCGGTAGAACCGGGGTGTTTTGCTTTGTGGAGGTCGATGTGGCGCCTGGTGGACTGTTCTGGTGGATCGGGGCGGGTGTGCTTGTCGTGCTGGAACTGATGAGCGGCACCTTCTATCTGTTGATGATCGCGTTCGGCTTCGTCGCGGCCGCACTTGCGCGCATTGCCGGCGCCGGGACCGATCTGCAATTCGTAGTGGCGGCGCTGGTTGCGCTTGCGGCGGTCGTGGTGCTCAGACGCTCGCGCTTCGGCCGTCGTAGGCGCGAGCAGGCGTCGCGCAATCCGGATGTCAATCTGGATATCGGGCAGACGCTGAACGTGCCGGCCTGGCAGGGGCGCAAAGCACGCGCGACCTATCGTGGCGCGGCATGGGACGTCGAGCTGGCCGCGGGCGAACCGGAAGACGCGCAGGTCTACGAGATCCGGGAGTTACGGGGCAGTTGCCTCGTCGTCGTCGCGAGCCGGCAGCCGAAGGCGCGCGCGAGCGCGACCTGATCATCTGAGCGCCGGCCGCCTAAGCTGAAAACGCAGGCCCGACCAACCTGCGCACAACTATTCGAAGCAGAACCGGAGGATAAAGATATGGATTCAACCATCGTCGGGGCAGTGCTGCTGATCGTCGTAATCGTGCTCGCGTCGCAGACCATCAAGATCGTGCCGCAGCAGCATGCGTGGGTGCTCGAGCGCCTCGGCCGTTATCACGCGACGCTGACGCCGGGTCTGAGCTTCGCGTTCCCGTTCGTCGACCGGGTCGCGTACAAGCACGTGCTGAAGGAAATTCCTCTCGAAGTGCCGAGCCAGGTCTGTATTACGCGCGACAACACGCAACTGCAGGTCGACGGTGTGCTGTATTTCCAGGTCACCGATCCGATGAAGGCATCGTATGGATCGAGCAACTTCGTGTTCGCGATCACGCAGTTGTCGCAGACCACGCTGCGCTCGGTCATCGGCAAGCTGGAGCTGGACCGGACCTTCGAGGAGCGGGATTTCATCAATCACAGCATCGTGTCCGCGCTGGACGAGGCGGCCGCGAACTGGGGCGTAAAAGTGCTGCGCTACGAGATCAAGGACCTGACGCCGCCAAAGGAAATTCTTCACGCGATGCAGGCGCAGATCACCGCCGAGCGCGAGAAGCGCGCGCTGATCGCGGCATCGGAAGGGCGCAAGCAGGAGCAGATCAATATCGCGTCGGGCGGCCGCGAGGCGGCGATCCAGAAGTCCGAGGGCGAGCGTCAGGCAGCGATCAACCAGGCGCAGGGGCAGGCCGCGGCGATTCTGGCGGTGGCCGAGGCGAACGCGCAGGCGATCCAGAAGATCGCGGCGGCGATCCAGCTGAACGGCGGCATGGACGCGGTGAATCTGAAGGTGGCCGAACAATACGTGAACGCGTTCTCGAACCTCGCCAGGCAGGGCACGACACTGATCGTGCCGGGCGACATGTCGAACATGAGTTCGATGATCGCGTCGGCGCTGACCATCGTGAACAAGGGCAAGGCGGCAGCGGAGCCGCCGCGCGGCGACTTGCGCTGACGAACGGGCAATGCATGCGCAATGAGCGCGTGACGTAAAAACAAATGGCCCGCACATCGATGTGCGGGCCATTTTTGCATGAGCCGGAAACGAATCGCGTTCAGGTCGGCGAGCGCATCAAGCGCGCCTTCTCGCGCTCCCAGTCGCGCTTCTTCTCGGTCTCGCGCTTGTCGTGCATCTTCTTGCCTTTCGCGAGACCGATCTCGCATTTGACGCGACCGTTCTTGTAGTGAAAATTCAGCGGCACGAGCGTGTAGCCGCGCTGCTCGACCTTGCCGATCAGCTTGCTGATCTCCTCGCTATGCAGGAGCAGCTTGCGCGTGCGCACCGGATCGGGATGGATGTGCGTCGACGCTTCGGGCAGCGGGCTGATGTGCGTGCCGATCAGGAACAGCTCGCCGTTGCGGATCACCACGTAGCCTTCCTTGATCTGGCCGCGCCCGGCGCGCAACGCCTTGACCTCCCATCCTTCGAGCACGAGGCCTGCCTCATAGCGTTCCTCGACCGAGTAGTCGTAGAAGGCTTTTCTGTTGTCTATGATGCTCATGAATGGAAAGTGCCCAACTCGTTTAAAATCACGATTTTAGCAAAGCGGGGCAAGGAAAGCCCGCGGCGCTCGTCCACCGTTGCCACGCGCTGTTCAATTTATGGCAGATGTCCAGAAAACCGTTTTGATTCGCCATTCGGCGGAGCAGATGTTCGACCTCGTCACCGACGTCGACGATTACCCCAAGTTCCTGCCATGGTGCGGGGGCATCGAAATTCGTCACCGGGACGACACCAGCATGGAGGCGAGGATCGATATCAACTTCAAGGGCATCAAGCAGCATTTCGCCACGCGTAACTCGATGGAGCGCCCCACGCGCATCGACATGGAATTCGCCGACGGTCCGTTTCGCAAGTTCACCGGTTTCTGGCGCTTCACGCCGCTGCGCGCCGATGCATGCAAGATCGAATTCGCGCTGCACTACGAGTTCACCAGCATCCTGCTCGAGAAGATCATCGGGCCGGTGTTCAATCACATCGCCAATACCTTCGTCGAATCTTTCGTGAAGCGCGCCAACCAGCGCTATGGTCAGTCATGAGCGCGCGGCTAACGGTCGAGGTCTGCTATGCGCTCGCTGCCGAGCAGGCGCTGATTGCGGTCGAGTTGCCCGCGGGCGCGACGCTGCAACAGGCGATCGGCGCAAGCGGGATTCTGCAGCGCTTTCCGTCGATCGATCTGAACACGCAGAAGGTGGGCGTGTTCGGCAAGCTCAAGGCGCTCGATACGGTGCTGGCCGACCATGATCGCGTCGAGATTTACCGGCCGTTGCTGGTGGACCCGAAGGTGTCGCGCCAACGCCGCGTCGAAAAGACACGCAAGGCGGGGTCGATCGAGGGGCGGCGTTGGTTGAACAAGGATTCGCGCTAGGCGGCGCTAGTTAGGAGGGCGGCGGACTTTTTCGCGCGCCGCCCGACTTGCATCATCGCGTCACGTCACCTCAAGGCGCCGCCGTCTGCGCCTTATCGTTCATGCCCTCGATGCGCGCCGCACCCGACGAATCGTCGTCCGAATGCCGGCGCACCGACCACCAGACCCCCGCCACCAGCAGCAGGATCGCCGCGAGTTCGAGCGGGCGCGGCAGGCGCTCGTCGTAAATGAACGCGTAAAGCAGCGCGAACAGCGTCTCGAACACGATCATCTGGCCGGACAGCGTAAGCGGCAGCCGTTTTGCCGCGGCATTCCACAGGCCGTTGCCGAGCCACGACGCGCCGATCGCGAGTGCGAGGTTGAGCAGCCAGAACGTGTGCCAGCGCGGGTCGGCCAACTCACCCCGCGGGCCGCCCGACGGCAGCGCCGCGACCACGAGCCACAACGCGCCGCCTAGCGCGCCAGTCACGACGCCCCACAGCACCGACCACTCATTGCCGCTGAAATGCGTCTGACGCTGCAGGTAACGGGCGTTCTCGACCGCGAACCAGGTCCAGCAGACGAGCGCGCCCACCGCGCAGGCCACGCCGAGCAGGCGCGTCGCGATGCTCACCGGCGCCGCGCCGGCCACCGTAAAGACGTCGATATTGATGCAGACGATGCCCGCCATCACGGTCGCGAGCGGCCATGCGAGGCGCGCGAGCGGCACCGCGCCGTGATCGCGCCGGCCGAGCAGCGTGACCGTGACCGGCAGCACGCCGACGATCAGCGAGGCCGGCGCGATTCCGATCAGGTGCACGGCGGCCGTCAGCAGAAGGTAATAGACGATATTGCCGGCCAGCGCGAGCTTGACGAGCGCGATCAGATCCTCGCGGCTCAGCCGTTTGGCGAGCGAACGCGCGATCGGTAGCGCCGCGGCGAGCGACACGACGCCGTACATCGAGTAGCGGCCGGCGACGAGCAGGAGCGGGGAGAAGTCGGGCAGCACCCGCGGCACCAGAAACACCATGCCCCACAAGGCTCCGGCCATGACGCCGTATACGACACCGCGCTGCATCGACTGCCTCTGCTGGATAAACTGGAATGGCCGGCAGAATAGCGGTTATGCGAGCGGGGTGTCTTGTTCGATCCTGCATTCGGGCCGCTCGACCGCCGCTCGACAGGGTACGTGCCGCGAAAATGCCGCCGGCTCTGCCCCGATTTCGCCTGCGAACGCGCAAACGAAACCCGATCGAACCCGACGCGAACAGGCAAGCGAAATCGACGTATGCCGGAGCGGCAAAAAATCGTCTGAAATTCGCTAAGCTGCTGTTCGCGCAGTGAAAACCGGGGTGGTATCGCGTATAATTCGCTTTTGCGCCTATAGGATTTGCCATGCGTCTGATCCAAACAGCACTCACATTCGATGACGTGCTCCTCGTCCCGGCCTTCTCCGACGTTCTGCCGCGCGACACCAGCCTCAAGACCCGGCTGACCCGCAACATCTCCCTCAACATGCCGCTCGTGTCCGCCGCGATGGACACGGTCACCGAAGCACGTCTGGCAATCGCCATGGCGCAAATGGGCGGCGTCGGCATCATCCACAAGAACCTCACACCGGCCGAGCAGGCGCGTGAAGTCGCGAAGGTCAAGCGTTTCGAGTCGGGCGTCGTGCGCGATCCGATCACCGTGCCGCCGCAAATGAAAGTGCGCGACGTGATCGCGCTGTCGCGCCAGCATGGCATTTCGGGCTTCCCGGTCGTCGAAGGCTCGCAGCTCGTCGGCATCGTGACCAACCGCGACCTGCGCTTCGAAGAGCGTCTGGACGAGCCGGTGCGCAACATCATGACGCCGCGCGAGCGCCTCGTCACCGTCAAGGAAGGCACGCCGCTCGCCGAAGCGAAGGCGCTGATGCACAGCCACCGCCTCGAGCGCGTGCTGGTCATCAACGACGCCTTCGATCTGCGCGGCCTGATGACCGTCAAGGACATCACCAAGCAGACCGAGCACCCGGACGCATGCAAGGACGAGCACGGCAAGCTGCGCGCGGGCGCGGCGGTCGGCGTCGGCGCGGACAACGAAGAGCGCGTCGAGCTGCTCGTGCAGGCCGGCGTCGACGTGATCGTCGTCGATACCGCGCATGGCCACAGCATGGGCGTGCTCGAGCGCGTCAAGTGGGTCAAGCAGAACTTCCCGCACGTCGAGGTGATCGGCGGCAACATCGCAACCGCCGCGGCCGCCAAGGCGCTCGTCGAATACGGCGCGGACGGCGTCAAGGTCGGTATCGGCCCGGGCTCCATCTGCACGACGCGAGTCGTCGCAGGCGTCGGCGTGCCGCAGGTCACCGCTATCTCCAACGTGTCCGAAGCGCTGAACGGCACCGGCGTGCCGGTCGTCGCCGACGGCGGCGTGCGCTTCTCGGGCGACGTCAGCAAGGCGCTCGCGGCGGGCGCCAGCGCGGTCATGATGGGCAGCATGTTCGCCGGTACCGAGGAGTCGCCGGGCGAGGTATTCCTGTACCAGGGCCGCCAGTACAAGTCGTACCGTGGCATGGGCTCGGTCGGCGCCATGAAGGACGGCGCGGCGGACCGCTACTTCCAGGACAACTCGGCCAACATCGACAAGCTGGTGCCGGAAGGCATCGAAGGTCGCGTCGCGTACAAGGGTTCGGTCAACGCGATCCTGTTCCAGTTGATCGGCGGCGTGCGTGCGAGCATGGGCTACTGCGGCTGCCGCACCATCGCCGAAATGAACGAGAAGGCCGAGTTCGTGCAGATCACCGGTGCGGGCCTGCGCGAGTCGCATGTGCACGACGTGCAAATCACCAAGGAAGCGCCCAACTACCACGTGGACTAAACGCCCATGAAGCCACTGCTGCGCGTTGTACTGATCCTCGATGCGTTGTTGCTGCTGGCGTTTGGCCTGCTGTTCGTGCTGACGCCGTGGACCTCGCTGTACGACGCGTTGCAACTGGTGCCAACGGAGCCGATGCTGGTCGGCCAGGCGTTCGGCGTCGCGCTGATCGGGCTCGCGTGGCTCGCGGTGCATGCGTCGTTCGACGGGGCGCTGACCTCGACGGTCGCGAAGGTCGTCGGTCATGCGCACTGGCTGATCGGCGTGCTGATGCTGGTCTGGCTGCTGGGGCTGCATACGCCGTCGATGACCGGCTTCGGGCAGATGGTGGCGGTGCTGGCCGGTGTCGTGCTGGTGGTGATCGGGCTCGGCGGCGTGCGGCTGTCGGGTGCGGTGCGGCGGCGCGAGAAGGGGATCGTGATCAAGCCCTCGTCGAGCAAGGCCGACAGTCGTGCCGATAAGCGTGTCGCGAAAGAAGCCGAAAAGGATGCCGCACGGCAGCGTGAACCCGAACGCGACAACGCGCGCGAGCCACGTGCCTCAGCGGGCTTTCCGGTCTATCACGCCGAACCGGTGCCAGAGCCCGTCGTGCCGGTCACGCGGCCGGCCAATCCGGCTGCCGCGGCTTCCGTTGGCACTACCGCGCCGCTTCATCCGGCCGCAAGCGAGCCCGGCCTGAGCGAGTCCGAACGCGCCGCGCACGACACCAGCAACGACGTGCCCGGCGCTCCCCGCCCGCCGTTTCATGGTTGAAGCGCCGCGCGCCAGGCCGTTTGCCGAAGCTACCGGATTGCGTTCGCGCGCATCGCAGGCGGCGAATTCCGTGGTTTGCCGCGCCCTTGTGCTTCATCGTAATGTTTGCTGTCCGCGCCGCGCCAAGACCGTCGCCGCGTGGACCGCTTTGAATTCGACGCCGCGCCTCGCGCGCGGCATTCCGTATCCGCTCACTTCTGATTCCGTCCGCTGCCATGCATGACAAGATCCTGATTCTCGACTTCGGTTCGCAAGTCACCCAATTGATTGCACGTCGCGTTCGCGAAGCCAACGTGTATTCGGAAATCCATCCGTACGACGTCGACGCGTCGTTCATCCGCGACTTCGCGCCGAAGGGCGTGATTCTGTCGGGCGGCCCGAGCTCGGTCACCGAGGAAGACACGCCGCGCGTGCCGCAAGCCGTGTTCGAACTCGGCGTGCCGGTGCTCGGCATCTGCTACGGCATGCAGGCGATGGCGCAGCAGCTCGGCGGCAAGGTCGACATCGGTCATCTGCGCGAATTCGGCTACGCCGAAGTGCGCGCGCGCAACCATACGAGCCTGCTCGAAGGCATCAGCGACTTCACCACGTCCGAAGGCCACGGCATGCTGAAGGTATGGATGAGCCACGGCGACAAGGTGCTGGAGATGCCGCCGGGTTTCGCGCTGATGGCATCGACGGAATCGTGCCCGATCGCCGCGATGGCCGACGAACAGCGCCGCTTTTACGGCCTGCAATGGCATCCGGAAGTCACGCACACGGTGCAGGGCCGCGCGATGCTCGAGCGCTTCGTGCTGCAGATCTGCGGCGCGAAGGCCGATTGGGAAATGGGCCACTACATCGACGAAGCCGTCGCGAAGATTCGCGAGCAGGTTGGTAACGAGCACGTCATTCTGGGCTTGTCGGGCGGCGTGGATTCGTCGGTGGCGGCGGCGCTGCTGCACCGCGCGATCGGCGATCAACTGACCTGCGTGTTCGTCGATCATGGCCTGCTGCGCCTGAACGAAGCCGAGCAGGTGATGGCGCTGTTCGCCGATCACCTTGGCGTGAAGGTGATTCATGTCGACGCGAGCGAAGCGTTCCTCGGCAAGCTCGCCGGCGTGACCGATCCTGAAGCGAAGCGCAAGATCATCGGCGCGGAGTTCGTCGAAGTGTTCCAGGCGGAAGCCGGCAAGCTCACCGACGCGAAGTGGCTGGCACAAGGCACGATCTATCCGGACGTGATCGAATCGGCGGGCAAGGGCAAGAAGGCCGCGCAAACCATCAAGAGCCACCACAACGTCGGTGGTCTGCCGGAGACGCTGAACCTGAAGCTGCTCGAACCGCTGCGCGAGCTGTTCAAGGACGAAGTGCGCGAGCTTGGCGTGAAGCTCGGTCTGCCGCACTCGATGGTGTATCGCCATCCGTTCCCGGGTCCGGGTCTGGGCGTGCGGATCCTCGGCGAAGTGAAGCGCGATTTCGCGGACCTGCTGCGCCGCGCGGACGCGATTTTCATCGAGACGCTGCGCAACACGATCGACAACGAAACCGGCAAGTCGTGGTACGACCTGACGAGCCAGGCGTTCGCGGTGTTCCTGCCGGTCAAGAGCGTCGGCGTGATGGGCGACGGGCGCACCTACGAGTACGTCGTCGCGTTGCGCGCGGTGCAGACGCTCGACTTCATGACCGCGCATTGGGCGCATCTGCCGCATGAACTGCTTGGGCATGTGTCGAACCGGATCATCAACGAAGTGCGCGGGATCAACCGGGTCGTCTACGACATCTCGGGGAAGCCGCCTGCGACGATCGAGTGGGAATAATTTAGACTGCTCCCAAGTCGTTCCGAGAGTTCCGGTTTTTAGTGTTTTTACGTTAAAAAACAGTGGGTTACTATCCGCGATGATCCGCTGTGATCCGGACAGTGCCAGGAGGAAATGTCGGTATCGCTGACGGTATCGCGATTTCCCCCTCGGACGGCCTTATCCGATACCGTCACGTCGGTTTGACGGTATCGGCTGACGGTATACGTTCGAGGAGTTCTTATGCTCACAGACATGCAGTTGCGAGCGTTGAAGCCCGCTGAGAAAATCTACAAGATCGCCGATCAGCAGGGGCTATATGCGGCGGTGATGCCGTCGGGTGCGGTGAGCTTCCGGTACGACTACCGAGTGAACGGTCGCCGTGAAACCTTGGTTATTGGCCGGTACGATCCATCACTGTCTGCACGAAAGCCGCGGAAGCCGGACGAACTCGGATTTGGGATGGCGATCAGCCTCCCGGAAGCCAGGCTACTGCGTGACCACGCCTACGGGGCGATCCAGCGTGGGCACAGTCCATCACGTGCGAAAGTCGAGAAACGGGTCGAAGCGGCCGAGGCGATGACATTTGGAAAATGGGCGGAGAAATACTTTGCGGAGACCGCCCTTGCGGATTCCACGCGTTCGATGCGTAAATCGGTGTATGAACGCAATCTCGCGTCCGAATTCGGTCGGCTGAAATTGGAAGAGATCACGCCCGTGCGACTGATGGCGCGCTGCGAGAAAATCAAGGAGCGCGGGGCGGCTGCTCAAGCGGTTCACGCGCGGGAAATCGTGCTGCAGGTCTTCCGATTCGTTGAAGCTCGGGGTATTAAGGTAGTCAATCCGGCGGCAGCTATCCGTCCAAGCGCCATAGCGACGTTTAAGGCACGCGATAGGGCGCTGAGTCCGGAGGAGATTTACATCTTCTTTAACGCGTTGGATCTGACGCCAACGACGCCGACGTTGCGGCTTGCCATCAAATTTCTGCTGCTGACGTTGGTGCGCAAATCTGAATTCATCGATGCCACGTGGGATGAGGTGAATTTCGAGACCGCAACTTGGACTATCCCGAAAGAGCGCATGAAGGCCAGGCGCCCTCATCACGTATACCTAAGTGAGCAGGCGCTGGAGATTCTCGTCGCGTTCAAAACCTGTTTCGGGTCAAGTCAGTACCTGCACCCAGGACGGTATGAAACGGCGGCGCCGATCAGTGCGGCCACGTTGAACCGAGTCATCGATAGTACGGTGAAGCTAATTTGCGCCAGAGGCGACGCGTTTGAGCCGTTCACCGTGCATGACTTGCGACGCACGGCAAGTACTCATCTACATGAAGCTGGTTTCAACTCCGACTGGATTGAAAAGTGTCTAGCGCACGAACAGCGTGGTGTTCGAGCGATATACAGCAAGGCCGAATACGCGGAGCAGAGAAGGGTGATGCTGCAGGCTTGGGCGGACGCCCTGGATCGTTGGATCAAAGATGGGCCACGCACGACTTTTATGCAAGCTGGATTCGATGGCATCGCTATGCTGACCAAATCTCTCCGTGGCGATATGGAAGACAGTGGTAGGAACGAGGTTCAACAAGCAGGTCGTGTCGAGTGCTCCGATTAGGGTTCGACGTCGAACCGCCAACTTCTGCATGGGGTGCAGGTGGTCGCAGGTTCAAATCCTCTCGCCCCGACCAATAGATATAAGGCTCTCATGGCTTCGGCTCTGAGAGCCTTTTTCGTTTGGGGCGATTTTGCCCCCACGTTTGCCCCCACGGACGGCTCTCGCGGGAACAAAGCGGAATTTTCGGGGACGGGTAGCGGACGCGTTCGTTGCTCAGTTCGGGACGGCTTTGCTCGCGCGTTTACCGGTGCGTGCTATGCCCACGGCAACCGCACACACCGGTAACGACATGCCGTTTTCTGACGGTTTCGGAGGGGGCTAGCATTTTGCCGAACATTCCCGATGCCGTCGCGTCGCTGACGACAAACGCTACGTAGCGCCCACAGACGGCACAACGGACCCTCGCGGCGGGACGTGGCGCCGAATACGAAGGCCGGCGCGGCGGCAACTGCCCGCTGAACGAAGCGGACTGGGTCGTGACGAAGCACGGCGTGTCGCTCGTCGGCTACACGAACGTCCCGTCGATGGTCGCGGCCGACGCGTCGTCGCTCTACGCGCACAATCTGCTCGACTTCCTGAATCTGATCGTCACGAACGAAGGCGCGCTGAACATTGATCTCTCCGACGATATCGTCGCGGCCACGTTTCTGTCCCGCGATGGCGAAGTCGCGCGCAGGTCATAAAGGAGAGCAGGGATGGAAGTCATCAATCACACGGTGATCAACCTGACCATCTTCGTGCTGGCGATCTACGTCGTCACGCTGCTGTATCCGGTCGCTTCGGTCTGCTTCATTCAGGCCCCCAAGGGGCTATCGAATACGAAGATGGCGGGTATCGGCAATACCTTCGGCATGGTCCGGATGGCGATCGCGATCCTCGCGACCATCGCGCTGATCGCCAAGCAGGCCGCAGCGGTCGGCTCGAATCTCGGCCCGGGCTCGGCCTGCTGCTGGTTGCGCTGGTGGATCGGCGGCGCAGTGGGTGCGTTCGTCGCGGCGCGCGTCGCCATAGGCATGAAAATAGCGGTGCCGGAGGCCGACATGATGTTCTTTGCCGTGTCGTTCGCCTCCATGCTCATATGCCTTACGCATCGTAACGCGTCATGTACTTCGTCTTCTATACCGATGTGCTGCGGCTTCAGTTGCGGTTTTCCATTGTTGCACAGAGTGCATCTACCGTAGGATTCACCGGGCCGTGCTAAGGTACCGACGTCCGAGCAGTTTGTCTGGGCATGAAGCCCGGCGGTCTTTTAACCTCGCACCCTAACCGTGGTCCGGACCAATATCGGGGCAGCTCTATATGAATTTCGACCGTCAACAACTGGAAACATTTTTTGCAGTCGTTGAGTTTCGACATTTTGGGCAAGCGGCGCGCGCGTTAAACATTACTCGTGGTGCTGTCTCCCAACGAATAATCGCGCTAGAAGAGTCGTTTGGTACGCCGTTGCTTGTGCGTAATGGGGCTACGCCAACACCGGCTGGTGAAGCGCTCCTCCGGCATATCCATATGCTGAGGTCATTGGAGGCGGATACTATTCAGCAAATCAAGCCAGATGCACGCGCGCGGGCAAAGATCGCAATTGCGGTCAATGCAGATTCGCTGGCGACATGGTTTGGCCCCGCCGCCTGTGCTATAGCGAAGGCGAGTTTCGCGCTGGAACTTGTAGTCGACGACCAGGATCACACCCTGCCGGTATTGGCACGCGGAGAGGCTATCGGGTGTGTTTCGACGGCGAGTACTGCGCCGACCGGATTTGTTGCAGAACCTCTTGGTGCGATGGAGTATGAGTGTGTGGCTGCTCCGGAATTTTCTGCGGCCTGTTTTACGCATGGACTCAATATGCACAATATCCTGGCCGCCCCCGCTGTGCTCTTTAATCGAAAGGATGGCTTACATGCAGCGTTCCTTGAACGCCTGCTCGGTTTCCCAGTGAGCGGTTACGCCACGCATTATTTCCCCTCCCCAATGGCGCTCTTGACGGCGATTCGGGTGGGTGTCGGGTATGGCCTTGTTCCGTCCATGCAGGCTCAATCTCTGATTGATTCCGGTGATCTGGTTGCCCTGGCGCCGCGTAACAGGATTGCCGTTGATCTGTATTGGCATCATTGGGAGGTGGCACCGCCTAATGCGACCGCGATTAGCGAAACTGTGATGCGTGAGGCCCGTCGAGCATTGGTTCAACCAGCGCCCGCGTCGTCCGGTAAGGGGGATGAGGGCGAAGTCGCGGACTGACCATTTGAGGATTCCTTCGGCCAATATGGTAGTCGATGCCCAGCGCGGGTAGCTGAAGCAAAGTTGTTGGATCGGCGAACCATCAAAGCTCCAATCGCAAGCGAAGTCGGCAACGCGAAAAGCATGGGGGCCGCTTCAGGTATTTCTGTTGCCCCTGTCCAGCGCATCAGGTAACAGGTCATGGCGATGCAGAATCCGGTCACCATTGTTGCGTTGGCAGTTGCATGCGAGACGGATGTACGTACCAAGCCGAATATTAGAAGCGGACCCACTGCGGAGATGTAGACCATATTGAGGTCGATCATCATGTCGACGAGACTTTGTTCGCGCGTGGCGACGAGGGAACCCAGTACGACGGGCAGGACGCGGGACCAGATTGGTCCTGTCATGGAGGGTGGGCCGAGTGTGGCCGTAGCTTCAGCCATCGCTCGCAGAATCGAGCATCCGGCACCAAGAGCTGTTATGCCTAGTACGGCGACAACGAGACCGCTCGCGGCGCTCACTGCGTAACTCGAAAGGGTATGCATCAGTACAATCGGAACAACCTGTACGGGATCGACGACGTGCTCCAGATGCCAGACCGGGGCAGCCGCGATTACAGCGGAGGCCGGCAGAAATCCGATAAAGAACACGAGCGCTGCTGCAAACAGGCAGCCAGCGCGGGCCGTCGTAGGAGCTCGCGCTGCGACCACGAACTGTTGATAGTCCGCTCCACATATGACCATCACCACGACGGAGACGACGGTAAATCCGGTATGCGCCAGCGTCATTGTGCGAAGCCCATCCAGGAACTGCATTGGCGCATGCAGCCAGACGCTGAACCCGTCCGTTTCGAGCAGCGTACGCACGAGTGCGACGTTGCACGCAACCATGCAGATCGCGAATCCTGCGGCAAGCCATGAGAGCCGCATCAGCGAAAGGCAAATCAAAAGACCAGCTATCAGTAGGAGTGCCGTAGTCGGTCGAAAGCCGGCCAGCGTCAGTATTGCGGCTCCTCCCCGCATCTGAGCAGCAAGGACACCGGTCATCCAGACGAGCGACAGTAGCGCTACGCTGCGGCTGACCGAGGCACCGTAGAGTTGATCAAATCTGACCCAGATGGATTGCCGTCCAATCGACAGGGCTGGCGCCCATGCGGCGAGTACGATCAGACCCAAGGCGCTCGCGATTGCGTAGAGGCAGCCAGCCATCCCCCCGCGCAGGGCGAGTTCGCCTGTGCCCAGGAGAAAGCCAATACCGCAGCTCGTAGAGACCAGCAGGCTCGTTACCTGTGCCAGGTTCAATGTTCGTTCAGACATGAGCTGCTCCCCAACCCTTTACGCTGGCGTGTACGCCGCTCAGGTAGCTGTCGCAGATGATCGCACGGCAATTGAATGCAGAAATGTGCTTCAGGTGTGCGTGCGCCTGCGGCAGATGGCGATAGGGAATATGTGGGAGGAGATGGTGTGTCAGGTGGTAGCCATTGTGATGCGGATGCAGCAAGATCGAGGCGAATCCGTGGTCCGGAACGTCACGGGTGTATTGGAAAATTCCTCCGGGTTGCAGTCCGTAATGATCGGTCATTTCGCGGAACGTTGTGATGGCATGGAACACGGTACCTCTCGCAATCATCCACAGTGCGAAGAACAGAAGCGCGAAACGGATGCCGAAGACTACGTCGAGTAAGGTTTCGCATGAAACCCACCACAGAACGATCTCGAGCCGCTGGCGGTGTGCGAGTCGCCTTCCGGCGAAGTGCCCGAAGAGAGAACCAGCCAATATCGCTGGATTATTGAGTACTCGCCCGTAAGCGTCGAACCAGTGATCACCCTCATGCGTAACGCTCGATAGGTAGTCAGGGTCGTGAGTTGGATCGCCGAGCCAGGCATGATGCCGCGCGTGCTGGAGGCGGTAGAGCGTCAGGTCATTGAAGAGTGCTGGAGCGAGGAAGATGCGCGCGATCCAGTCATTGACGTTGCGGCGGGCACTCAGGTTTTGGTGGCTGGCTTCGTGCAGCAGGTTGCCGAGTGCCCGCTGCCGGTTGCCGATCACGAAGATTGCCACAACCGTAATCCAGGCGCCGATGCGGTAGGCACTCCAGACCGCAAAGCACATGATCGCCCAGTCCAGGGCGATGTCCAATAGCGATCGCCAAGCGCTGGCGCGAGGGATGTGCCAGCGTGCGCCTGTCAGGGCGATAGCTGAATGTATAGTTGTCTGATCGGCCATGACCGACGATGATGTTGCTAAACTCATCGCGGGCTCCTTCTGGTTACGTTAAGTCCCCGATGGATCTACTCTCGAATACGTTTTGGTGTCAGTAGAGGCATTGATCTGATCTTAGTCGGCCAATCGTATTTGGGAGGCTGCGGTTAGAACTGCTACGCAGCGTCTAGAATTTCTAAACACAGGGAGCGTGAACACCCTCTCTGTGGCATAACGTCACTTTTTTCGGAGGGGTACGTTGAGCGAAAAGAATCTTGCAAAGCTGTGTGCGACTCTCAGTCCAGTTATGGCGGAGCCGACCTATGTCTATTGTTCTTTTCCAGACTTCGCCCTGCCGTCCGGGCTATTAGCCTTTGGTACCGTAAGGGAGCGAGAGGGGCTAACGGCAATCGTCGAGCGCGATGATGCCCAACGCCTTGGGTTCCCGTACATATACGACGCCCGTCTGATCACCTTGTCGGTTCACTCCAGCCTGGAGGCAGTTGGATTAATCGCAGTAGTCAGCCGCGAGCTCGCAGCGGCGGGTATCCCATGCAATACGATCGCCGGCTATTACCACGATCACATTCTCGTTCCGGTTGGCCGGGCGGAACAGGCAATGACCGTGCTACGAACAATCGCGGCGGCGTCCTGCGATTGTCCTTGAGCGGGCCGTATACGTCGGATTTCGCAGACTGCCCGGGCCCGTTATTTTTTCTGCATTGCTGGCAATTTTCTTCGCGCCTACAGGTTCGGTCTTGCTCCGGTGTCATGTGTTCAAATAAATTAAAGAAGCCTCTTTTGAATTCTCAATGGGTGGTTTGGCGGGTCAAGGGCGGGCGTAAGCCCGGCGCAGCGAACCCTTGATGCGCACTGATTCGATAAGCTGAGTCATGGCTGGTTGCGGCAGAATGGTGCAACCAGCCATGCAAGACGAAACGAATAATGACGAACCAATTGTTTGAAGCCGCCTTGGGAATCAGGGCCCCGTGGTACGTACAAAGCGTCGACTTTGATACCGGCAAACGCCAGCTCACGATTGCCGTGGACTTCGTCGCGGGTAGCCGGTTTGCCTATGCTGACGTAGCCGGCGAGCACCCCGTGCACGACACGCAAATCAAGCGTCTGCGCCATTTGAATTTCTTTCAGCACGAGTGCTTTCTGGAAGTACGTGTGCCGCGTGTGCGTTTGCCGGACGGCTCGGTACGGTTGGTGGAACCTGATTGGGTCGGCCAACTCAGCGGCTTCACGTTGCTGTTCGAGGCGCTTGTGCTGATGCTCGCTCAGCAGATGCCGTTTGCTGCCGTGGCGCGCATCGTCAACCTGTCGTGGCACCGGGTGCATGCCATCTGCTCGCGCTATGTGGAACTGGCGCTCGCGTCGGCGGACCTGTCGGAGGTGACGATGGTGGCGATTGACGAAACCTCGTACCGGCGCGGTCATGAGTATCTGACACTGGTGGCCGACATGCAGGCGCGGCGCGTCGTGTTCGTGACGACCGGCAAGGATGCCGGCACAATTGAACGCTTCGCGGCTTATCTTGGCCAGCATGGTGGCAAGCCCGAGCAAGTCGATTCGGTCAGCATCGACATGTCGCCGGCTTTCATCAAGGGAGTCAACGAACATCTGCCCGATGCGCGGCTGACCTTCGACAAGTTTCACGTCGTCGCTCACGCGTCCAAGGCGCTCGATACCGTGCGTCGACAACAACAGAAAGTCGACCCGGAACTCAAAGGCATGCGCTGGACGCTGCTGAAAGACGCGAACAAACTCAACCTGGCGCAATTGACCGACCTCGAGGCGCTCGTCAGTCAGTACACCACGAAGCGCACCGCCCGCGCATGGCTATATCGCGAGCAACTGCGCGAGATTCTCGAGCGCAAGCAAATCAATGTCGTCTCCGACATGCTGCAGCAGTGGTGCACCAACGTTATGCGTTCGAAGGTCGAACCGATGAAGGATGTGGTGCGATTGATTCGCCGACACTTCGACGGAATCGTCGCCTGGACCCAGACCCGCCAGACCAACGGATTCATCGAAGCCATCAATGGACTGTTTCAGGCCGCCAAGCGCAAGGCACGCGGATACGCTCGCTTCGAAACTATGCGAACGGTCCTGTTTCTCATCGCAGGCAAACTCGACTTCTCCAGCATCAACCCGCATGCCTCGTGAGCCGCATAACCCACTCCACTTTCAAAAGAGCCTTAAAGAAAACATAAGAAGATATGTCGGAGGACTGTCGGAGCATCTGGTCCAGTCGTGCTTTGACTGAGGGGGCTACATTTGTGTAGTACGACTCCGCGCAGAGTTGGGAAGGAGGGAATATGTTCGAATCGGCTGAGGATCATCCAGCCCCGACACTACCGGAAATCGATGCAAACCCTGATCTTGAATACTGGCGCCGTCGTAGTGAGGAATCGCAGGCTTTAATTGCACGTCTGACGGCCCGTCTTAGAGGGCGTGATCGTCGTATCAGGTTGCTGGAACTCGCCATATCCCGGACGGCCGTCATGCATCATGTCTGGGCCACACATCTGGAACGCAGGCTCGAGCGGTTGCCTTTGGCCGGTGTGGCAGGTCAGGCCCGCAGGCATGAAGCCGTTTCAGAGCGTGAGGGCGCAGTAATTGTTCATCTTCCTCACCTGACGCACACTCTCGAGGCTCTTTTCGACGTTATGCGGGAGCATTGGTCGGAGTGGGATCCCGAACGACCCCCTAAATCTTCTACAGTTGCGCGCGCCATTGATGAGAAGCTGGGCCTCAAGGGGCAGGCCAATGGTGAAGCCTCGCGCAGCGGGCAGACCTTTGCTGCCGCACTGAGGCCGGATTCGGTTGTTGAGTCCGATGGCCGCCATCGCTGACGTTCACTACCCGACGGGATGTTCCGACGATATGACGGAATTGCCCGTCAGGTTCTCCCGCTGCTTGAATGGAGCCCATGCAGGAACTCATTCGGGCAATACAGCGGGAGGTCAATCATGTCCGATAGATTGCGTGGGGTGGGCGCGATATTGCGGCGCGGCCAGGTCGAACAGGAAGTCGGGCTGAAACGATCGACAATCTACCAGCGGATGCAGGAGGGGACTTTTCCGCGTCCGATCCGCCTGGGTGAACGGGCGGTTGGCTGGCGTGCGACCGACATCGAGCTTTTTCTTGAAGATCCCGCTGGGTATCGCACGCCCCCGTCCGACGACGAGGCACGCGATGGATGATCACCTGAAACCGCGTTCGCTCGATGCCCGTCTGGATAACTGGGCGAGTGCGGGTCGCGGTCCGTATGACCCGGCGGATGCAGTTCGCATAGAAGAGGCGTGGCGGCGGCTCGCAACGCCTCAGCGGGATTTGTTGCGCATGGTGTACCTGTGGCGCGCCGGTCGCGAAGTGATTTGCCGTCGACTCAGGATTCCACGATATCCGTGGTCCCGGTTTGAACTCGAACTGGCCTGCGCCAAGCAGGCATTAGCGGGTTTGCTGATGGAGAAGCCATGAGGTAGAACGGCCCGGCAATACGCTCGGAAACGGAGCAGATGGCCGATAAGATTCAATTTCGGTTGCCGGCGGTAAAGCTCCGTTCGTAGTCGACAATCTGTTCCGGTCAACGTGCCAATGTGTGATTGGCACAACCGAGTACGCGTGAGCGGCCCCGACGTATCGACGGATGCGTGTATGCACGGTGGTTATTTCACGTCCCGAAGCCTGCGTTTGAAGGCTTCTCTGCTTTGATCCCCCTTGAGCTTGCGGTGAGCCTCTCGGCGCCGCGGGCTCCTCTTCCCGCTTCCGCTCTCATACGCCGGTGCTGCATTGATGGAAGGAAGCGGATCATGAAGATGTTTCAGCCGATAGTGGACGGATCGCGGTTGCGCACGATGCACGGCATCATGCGCCGGCGGTCGCTTGCCTTGTCGTTGCTCGCCGGTACGTCGGTCTTCGCGCCCGGCCTGGCTCTGGCTCACGCCGACGACTGGGGCTGCCAGGTTCTCCTCTGTCTCTCCAATCCGGGTGGTCCCGAACAATACGGCGCGTGCGTGCCGCCGATCGAGAAACTTTGGAACGCGCTGCGCCACGGCGATCCTTTCCCGACCTGTGATTTTGGCGCAGGCGGCTCGCAGGGTACGTTCGCGACCAACATCTTCGCGAGCGGCACTTACTGCCGAGAAGATCTCCTGTACTGGGGCGGTCCCGAGCAGAGCGAGCTGCTGTGCCATGCCACCGGGGCAATCAACGTCGAGATCGACAATCAGCTATATACCCGCGTCTGGTGGGACGTATCGGGTTCGGAACCGACGATCAACGAGTTCTATGGTGCGGGCAGCACGCAGGTGCCGTATGACCCGTCGCAGTCCGCTGCGCTGTTCCTGCAGCAGACCGAACAGCAAAACGGCTTCGGTGAAGGAGGGCAATGATGCCGCCGCTCGATTTCACCACGCTCGCTCAGTTGTGTGCGCCACAAGCCGCGCCGATCACTATGGCGGCGATCGTGCGGACTGAGTCGGGCTTCAATCCGTATGCGATCGGCGTCACGCACGGCCGGTTGGTGCGTCAGCCGGTGAGCGAGGCCGAGGCGGTGGCCACCACCCATGCGCTCGCTGCCGGTGGCTGGAATTTCAGCGTCGGGCTTGCACAGGTGAACCGTGCGAACTGGTCCGCGTACGGGCTGAGCGAGCGGAGCGCCTTCGACCCGTGCCGTAACCTAGCCGCGGGCGCCGCAATACTGCAGGGCTGTTTCGAAACCGCGCGGCGCGCGCGAGCGGATACCAAGCGCGATTTGCAGTCGACCCTGCGCGCGAGCCTGTCGTGCTACGCAAGTGGCAATTTCTCGACAGGTTACCGCACCGGCTATGTACAACGGGTTATCGATAACGCGCGGCTGCCGGCGCCACCGTCCTCTCATGCAGTCGTACCGGCGATTGAGCCCATTCCGGTTATTCCGGTTGATCACGCCGTGCCTTCGAATCCGGTGCGATCCCGATCAGCTGATCACCCGGTATCGGAGCCACCTGACACCGCACCGGGTACAAACGTTGGTGAGCCAGGCAGCAGCGCCGTGGTGTTCTAGCCCACCGGCCAGACGATAGCAGATCCATCGAAAGGAGAAAGGAGCTGATCATGAATTCAGGAATGCATATTATGTGTCGGCGATATCGGGATGTGTCTGTCGGGTCTCAGTCCAATCATAGGTTAGCAAGGCAGATCGCCGCTACGGTCGCGACGCTGCTCCTCGCTTCGCCGGCCTGGGCGCAGCTCTCGCAGGTCAACACGCTCCTGAGCACAATCCAGACGACGCTGCTCGGCGTGGGCGGTGTGATCTGCTCGATTTCCATCATCTGGGCGGGCTTCCGGATGATGTTCCAGCATGCCCGGTTCGGTGATATCGCAAACGTGTTTATCGGCGGTCTCTTTGTCGGTTGCGCGACGGTGATCGCCGGCATGCTGATTCCGACGAGCTGATCCGAGGCGACGAATCATGAACTCGCTCAAGGATCCGGTTTTCAAGGGATGCACGCGGCCCGCGATGATCTGGGGTGTACCGCTCGTGCCATTCCTCATGATTGGTGGCGGCATGCTGATCCCGGCAATCTGGGCGCTGCTGGCCAGTCCGCCGCTCGGCGTCGGACTGTTGTTCCTGATGATCCCGGTGTTCGTTGCGATGCGCGTCATCACGCGCCGCGACGACCAGCGCCTGGCGCAGCACGCACTGCGCTTGCGCATGGTCCTGCGTCAGGGTAACCGCCGCTCCTGGGGCGTACACGCTTACGTGCCGGTCCGCCTCAAGAGGAGGGCGTGACATGCCAGCTACCGCGAAACACGTCGCCGTCGCGAACCGCGAAGTGGCACTCGCCGACACCATCCCGTATTCGACGCACGTGACGGATCAGGTGATCAGCACGCGCGAGGGCGACTACCTGCGGATCTGGAAGCTCGCGGGCATCGCATTCGAGGCCACCGATCCGGTGGACATCCTCGTGCGTCATGACGGATTCAATCAGCTGGTGCGTGGGCTGCCCGGCGGCCACGTGGCGCTCTGGTCGCACCGTCTACGTCGGTGCGTGTCGGATCACTTTGCCACGCCGTACGGCAACCGATTCTGCCAGGAACTGGCGACACGCTATTACGCGGGCTTTGCAGGCTACCGGATGATGGCGAACGAGCTTTATCTGACGCTCGTCTACCGGCCGAACCGCACGAAGCTGGGGCGCGTCTTCAGTCGGGCTGCGCGTCGCACGCCTGACGATATCCGGCGTGACCAGCATGAAGCACTCAAGGCAATGGACGAGCTGGCGGCTCAACTCGAATCAGGCCTGAAACCCTATGATCCGGTGGCGCTCGGGGCCTATC
Source organism: Paraburkholderia lebeckiae (assembly GCF_050436225.1). Taxonomy (NCBI): domain Bacteria; kingdom Pseudomonadati; phylum Pseudomonadota; class Betaproteobacteria; order Burkholderiales; family Burkholderiaceae; genus Paraburkholderia; species Paraburkholderia lebeckiae. Next base: position 1,257,610 of record NZ_JBNDLU010000002.1, read on the forward strand.
GCAAGCCAGGCCCTTATACCCGGCGTCCTCGCCGGTACTCGTCGGCGCTGGAACTGCTTGGCTATCTCATCAATGCCGTCTGGGAGCCGCAGCCGGTTCCCTCGGGGTCAATCCGTGAGGCGCTGCCGACCTCCCGCCTGTTCGTCGGAGTGGAGAAGGTCGAGATCCGCATGCCGGCCGCGACACGGTATGCCGCGTTACTCGACCTTAAGGACTATCCCGAAGACACTGAGCCCGGCATGCTTAACGGCCTGCTGTACGGCGACTTCGAATATATCGAAACGCAGAGTTTCACCATCCTCGACAAGCCTGGCGCAAAGGAAGCGCTCGAGCGGCAGCGCAACCAGCTCATTGCCGGCGAAGATGTGGCGGTCTCCCAGATCGGGGCAATGGATCAGGCATTGAATGACCTGATCAACGGCGATTTCGTGCTTGGCGAGTATCACTATTCGCTTGCCGTACTGGCCGATACGCCTGGAGACGTGTCGAAGCACGTCGCGAAGGCGCGCACGCAGCTCGCCGACGCTGGATTCCAGACTGCGCTGATAGATCTCGTGGCCGATGCCGCGTGGTTTGCGCAGCTGCCGGGCAACTGGCGCTACCGGCCCCGTGAGGCAAAGCTCACGTCCCGGAATTTCTGTGGACTGTCCAGCCTGCACAACTTTGCGACCGGCAAGCGCGACGGCAATCCATGGGGCGAGGCGATCACGATCGTCAGGACGCCGAGCGGTCAGCCGCTGTACCTGAATTTCCACGTCACACAGGAGAAGCAGGATTCGGCCGATGCAAAGGCGCTCGCCAACACCCAGATCGTCGGCCAGGCCGGTGCGGGCAAAACGGTGCTTGAGCTGTTCCTGCTCGCGATGGCGATGAAGTACGGCGTCACGGCCGTGCTGTATGACAAGGACCGTGGTACCGAGATCGCGATTCGCGCGATGGGCGGCACATACACCGTGTTTCGCCGGGGCGTGCCGACCGGGCTCAACCCGTTCCAGATGACACCCGATGAATCCGTGCTCGATTTCTGGGAGCGGCTCGTGCGCAAGCTCGTTGACACGGGTTGGCCGCTGTCCGCGAAAGACGAGCTCGACATCTCGCGCGCGGTGCGGGAAGTCGCCCGCATGGACAAGCCGTTGCGACGCCTGTCGATGCTGCGGCAACTGCTGCCAAACGTGGGCGAGAACAGCCTGCATGCGCGCCTCGCGAAATGGTGCATGGGCGGGCGGCTCGGCTGGGTGCTTGACAACCCGACCGACCGAATTGATCTTGCGCGCTCGGGTCTTTTCGGGTTCGACGATACCGAGCTGCTCGATGGCGCAGAAGTCTCAACGCCCGTCACGATGTACCTGCTGCATCTGACGGAAAGCCTGATCGATGGCCGGCGCTTCATCTATGTGATGACGGAGTTCTGGAAACGGCTCTCCGACCCCGTCTTCACGGATTTCGCGAAGAACAAGCAGAAGACGATCCGCAAGCAGAACGGCCTGGGGATTTTCGATACGCAGTCGCCGGCCGATGTGCTGCGCAGTGATATTGCGCGCGCACTGGTCGAGCAGAGCGCGACCTTCTTCTTTCTGCCGAACCCGCGGGCGGATTACGACGATTATGTGCACGGCTTCAAGCTGACCGAAGCCGAGTTCAACATCGTGCGCAATCTCGGCGAGAACAGCCGCATGTTCCTCGTCAAGCAGGGCCACCGCTCGGCCGTCGGGCGGCTTGATCTTGCGGGCCTGGGCGATGTGCTCGATGTGCTGTCTGGCACCACCGATACCGTCGAACTGCTCGACACGATCCGCGCACAGGTTGGCGACGACCCCGACGTGTGGCTGCCGGTTTTCCACGCGCAACTGGCGAAGCGCCGCGCAGCGCAGCGGGGAGGCGTGTAATGAGCGGCCTCTTTACCGCGATCGGCGGCACGCTCGAGAACGGCATGTCGACCTACGTGACGAACGTGTCGTCAGCGCTGTCCGGCGCGCTTGTTCCAGTTGTGACCACCGCCGTCACGATCTGGGTCATCGCCTATGGTCTGGCGATCGTGCGTGGCGAGGCGCAGGAAGCTGTGCCCGCGTTCGCGTGGCGTGGGCTCAAGGTCGCCGCGATTCTCACCTTTGCGCTCGGCAGCGGCATCTATCAGCAGCAGGTCGTGACGGCCGTCAGTGGTGCGACGGCGGGCCTCGCCCAGACGATCCAGAACGCGGCGAACACGACGGGCGGTGGCAATCCCGGATGCGGGTCAGTCAGCGGTAGCAGCGTGACGGCGACCAGTGTCACAAGTATCTATCAGACGCTCGACTGCTACGACCAGCAGATCGATCTTGTGCTGGATGCTTATTCCGAAAAGGCGACGCATGAAGGGCTCAGCCCGAGCGGACTTGCCGCGGCCATTGGCGACATTGTGTGCGGGTTCGTGGCCGCCGTGGGTGGCTCGATTTTCCTGATCGTGCTCGCGTTCGAGGTCGTGATGGGCCGCATGCTGCTTGACCTTGTGCTCGGCATCGGACCGATGTTCATAGCGTGCGCCGCGTTTGCACCGACTGCCCGCTTCTTCGAAGCGTGGACCGCCAAAGTCGCGAATTACGCCCTGCTGCAGGTGCTGGTTGCAGTTTTCCTGGGCATGGCCCTGACGGCATTCTCGACCGAGCTCGCGCCGTTCCAGGTGACAACGTCGGCGCCCGGTACCAACCCAGCCGCCCTCGTTGCAGCGGGCCAGGCAGCGCTGGAGGCGTCGGCCGCGTGGGGCGCAGCACTTGGCATGTTTGCGACGGCCATTTTCCTGGCGATGGTCGGCTGGCAGCTGCCCTCTGTGGCGTCCGGACTGTCCGGCGGCGCCACGGTATCCGGATTCGGGGCATTCGTGGCCGGTGTCGCGTCGCGCCGCATCGCGACCGCGATCGGACAGGCATTCAATCGCAGCGGAAACGGTCCGCGCCCCGGTGGCACGATTCGCGACCGGACGGGCTCAGGCGGCGGGTCGGGGAATTCAGGTGGTGGATCGATGCCCGCGTATCAACGCGCGGCGCGCGCGAACCTCGGACGGCAGGGTAGTTGAGTGAGGTGATCATCATGACAGGACGATTCAGGATAGTCGGTATCGCAGTCATATGGGCGGGGCTTTCTTCCGCGGGTCATGCGCAGGGCATTCCGGTATTCGACGCGCAGAACGTGGCTCAGGCCATTGCGACGGTGCTCCAGCTTGAGCAGGAGGTCCAGCAGGAAATCCAGATCTACCAGTCGACGGTCGGCACGCGCGGCTTTGGTGCGCTTTTGGGTAATCCGGTGGTTGCCAGCTCGCTGCCGTCGAACTGGCAGAGCGTCTATACCGCGGTTCAGAACGGAGGCTACGACGGGCTGACGGGGAGCGCTCAGTCCCTGCGCTCGGCGAGTGAGATTTACAACTGCCAGGACCAGGCGGGTATCGACCAGCAGGTGTGCCAGCGCGCGCTGAACAAGCCGTTTCAGGACAAGGCGTTCGGCCTGCAGGCGTATCAGACCGAGCTGCAGGAACTGAACCAGATCCAGAGCCTGATGCAGCAGATCGACGTGACGCAGGATCCGAAGGGCGTGGCGGAGCTGCAGGCGCGCATCCAGACCGAGACCACGACGGTCGGCAACGAAATGACGAAACTGCAGCTTTTCCGGATGCTGGCTGAGACCGAAGACAGGCTCGTGGCCGAGCAGCAGAGCGAACTGGTGTTGAGCCGGGCCGGTAATACTGCCCGGCTGCAGGATCAGATGGCGCCGGCTTCATTCGGGAACTGAGGGGACGGCCATGTACAGAATTCTGATGGGATCATTTCTAGTAAATTTCGTTATCCTGATCAGTGGATGTTCGTCAGGGCCGCCAAAGGCCGTCCTGCCGGACGGGTCACATCGCGTGCCGATCAACCGCGTGTTTCCTGTTCCAGCGTCATCCGTTCCGTCAGTACCGCCCGCCGCATCGACCGTCGGAGCCGGATCATGAGCGCGCACGAAGACTATGGGCGCGTGCTTGACATCGAGGCGTCGCTGACCCACCTACAGGAGCGCTCCGAACGGCGGGCATGGCATGTTGCCTACGCCGCAGTCTGCGTTGCGGCGCTCAGTGCGGTGGCACTTGCTGTGATGTTGCCGTTCTACCGGGTCGTGCCGTTACCGATCGAGGTTGATCGCCTGACGGGCGAGTCCCAGGTGATCGACGTGCTTGATGCGCGTCATGTGCACACAAAGGAAATCCAGGACAAGCATTGGGTCGAGGCATACGTGCGTGCTCGTGAACGCTTTGACTGGGGCCTGCTGCAGATGGATTACGACAGCGTGCTGGCCATGAGCGATGACGTGGTCGCACGTGATTACCGGGGTGTTTACAGCGGACCCGATGCGCTGGACCGGCAGCTTGGTCCGGGCACCGAACGGCGTGTGCGGATTCTCTCGACCACGCTGCCGCCCGACGAACCAGGGCATGCGGTGGTGCATCTCGAGCGCACGACGTTTAAAAACGGCCAGGCGAACGCCGAGCCCACGCAGCGTTTTGTGATCACGCTCGCTTATACCTACCGCCCACCGGTATTCACGCGCGAAAGCGTTGCCGTCGCGAATCCGTTCGGTTTCAGGGTGACGGCTTACAGCCGCGATCCCGAATATACGCCGCCGGCTTCGACCGCGGCAGCGGGAGGTACGCCATGAGAGCAGTTTCTGTCCCGGCTCTCTGGTTTGCTTGCCTGCTGGTCGTGAGCCTGTCCGCCCGCGCGTATGACGTGCCTGGCTGGTCCAACGATTCGCGGGTCCGGCAGATCGTGTATGCGTCTGACGCCGTTGTGCGTATCGAAGCGCAGCGCGGCTTTGCCACCCATATTGCGCTTGATCCGTACGAACAGATCCAGGTGGTGGCGCCCGGTGACCGCGACGGCTGGCAGGTGGTGGCGAACAGGGGGGAACACGACGTGTACCTGAAGCCGCAGCTTGCCGCGCATGACTCGAATCTCGAAATCCGTACGGACAAACGCAGCTACAGCCTCGATCTGGTGGTGCTGCCGCTGAAGGCGAGGTTCGCAAACGGCGACGAGATGTATCGCGTGACGTTCGTGTACCCGGGGGAGATGAAGGCTCAGGCGCAGGCTGAAACCGATGCTGAAGTCGTTTCCCGGCGCCTCGCCCAGTCGCCCGCGATACGCAACACGCGTTATTCGATGCAGGCCATGCTGCATTCGGACGATATCGCGCCGACGGCGGCCTGGGATGATGGCAGGTTCACGTACATCCGCATTCCCAGCAACCGGCGCATCCCGGCGACGTTCCGGGTGGCGGACGACGGTACGGAAAGCGTGGTCGACAAACATATGGAAGGCGACACGATCGTCGTTCACGAGGTGGCGAAGCGCTTCGTGTTACGTCTCGGTGAGGAGGTTGTCGGTATCTGGAACGACGCGTATGACATGGATGGCGTGCCGCCCAGTGATGGCACGACGGTTAGCGGCGTGAAACGCGTGTTGCGGAGTCGCGATGATGAATGACGATACCCGCGACACGATCGAACCGGACGAACCTGCCGATGGTGGTTCGACGGGGTATGGCCGGGATGCAGAGGGCGTGTCCGGAACGTCGGCCGATCGCGGGATGCCGGTGCTCGGGCAGTACCGGGGCACGCGCCCGCGCGCCTGGTGGCTGACGCCGCTTGTCATCGTCCTCGTAGCCGGTGCCGGCGCGGTCTGGACGATTCACACGTTCCTTGCGCGTCACGACGCAGAAACGAAAGCGCATCGCGATGCCGTAGCGGAGACATCGACTCAGGGGCGCGTGTTCAACGACACGCCGGCTGCGGCGAGCGCGGCATCCGCGCCACCCGTGGCGAGCGCACCTGTCCCAGTGTCGGTGCCAGTCGTGGCCAGTCCACCTGTTTCGGTTCAGCATCGGGCGCCTGCTCGCAGCTACTACGATGCGCCGTTACTCGCGGCGGGCAGCACGTCCGGGGCGGGGGGGCAGGAAGGTGGCGTGACGGGCATGCTCCCGGCGGCGGGTATGTCTGGCGGAGTCGCGGAAGCAGCCTCGCCGGTGGCTGCAACCGTCTCCGCCCGGTCGGCTGCCGCACCCGGTCAGAGCGGGACCGGAACACTTGTCCAGGCGTTGACCCCGACCGCCACGCCGCGGGTGCGCGCGGACATGCTGGGCGACCGCAGCCTCATCCTTGCGCAGGGCGCCAAGATCGACTGCGCAGGCGACACCGCTTTTGATTCGACCGAGGCAGGGCTGTCGAGCTGCACGGTGACAAAGAACGTCTATTCCGATGACGGGCGGGTGGTGCTGATCGAGCGCGGGTCCCAGATCAACAGCCAGTATCGCTCGAACCTGTCACCTGGGCAGAAGCGGACCTTCATCCTCTCGGCCCGCATCGAGACGCCTCACGGTGTGACCGTCGAGATCGATTCGCCAGCGGCTGACTCGCTCGGGCGCATGGGGATTGACGGGTACGTGGATAACCACTGGCGTGCGCGTATCGGCGCAGCCATGCTGCTCGGCTTCACCCAGGACGCGATCGGCTATCTGGCCACGCGCGGCGGCAACAGCAATGGGTCCGTCGTTTACGAGAACACGCAGCAGCAGGGCAACGACATGGCCACGCGGGTGCTCGACAGCAGGATCAACATCCCGCCGACGCTGACGCAGAAGCAGGGAGCCGAATTTACGATCGTGGTCGCGCGTGATCTGGATTTCAGATCCGTCTACGCCCTACGGCCGGAGGGCGCCCCATGATCGCCCACGCTGCCATGCAGGATCGAGCTGGCGATGCGGTGCTCGCGCGGCTTCCCGACGACGCATCGGTCCGCGAACTGATGCGGCCATTCGCGCCACTGCTCGACGATTCCGACGTCACGGAACTGGTCATCAATCGTCCGCAGCGCGTGCTGACTGAGACACACCTCGGCTGGCACGGCCACGACTATGCCGATCTTGACTACGAGCGTCTGATGTCGTTCGCGGTGGCGGTCGCGACCCTCACAAACCAGGAAGTGTCGGCCCAGCATCCCGTTCTGTCCGCGCTGTTGCCCGATGACGCGCGTATCCAGATCGTGGTGCCGCCCGTCGTGCCGCCGCGTACGGTCTCGGTCACGATCCGCCGGCCGTCCGCAAGCGAAAAGAGCCTCGACGTGTATCGCGACGAAGGGTTGTTCGACGACATCGTGTGGCATCGTCCGAATGGCCTCGACGCGGCGCTGCCGGTGCTGCGCGCTGAGGATCGCAAGCTCGTCCAGTGCCTGGAGGCGCGGGACTGGGGCGCGTTCTTCCGGCTGGCCGTGACCGGGAGGCTCAATATCGTCATCGTCGGCAATACGGGCTCCGGCAAGACCAGTTTCATGAAAACCCTGTGCCGGTCGATTCCGTCAACCGAGAGGATCGTTACGATCGAAGATGTCCGGGAACTGTTTATCCGACACATCGAGAACTGCGTCCACCTTCTGTACAGCAAGGGTGGGCATGGGCAGGCGCGCGTAACGCCGGCCGATCTCATCGCGAGCACGATGCGCATGCGGCCCGATCGCGTGCTGCTTGCCGAACTGCGCGGTGCTGAAGCCTATGACTTCCTGAAGTTGCTGACAACCGGACACGCAGGCTCGATCACGAGCTATCACGCATCAAGTGCAACCGTCGCGATCGAACGCTTTGCGCTGATGGCGAAAGAGCATCCCGAAGCCGCCGCATACGACGATGCCGCGCTGAAGCGCCTGCTGTTTCTGACCATCGACGTGATCGCGCACATGGAAGCGCACGCGCTTTACGACGGCGCGGGTAAGCAGATCGGCAAGCGCTGGGGCATGACGGAAATCTGGTTCGATCCTGTGCGCAAGGTGCGCACGGCGTTCGCGTGAGAACGGCATGAACACGAACCATCGATTCCTGACTCACATGGAAGCCGCCGGCACCGTAGCGCATCACGCGCGGACCGCCCTGGTCACGCTCGTGATATTGGTGGTGGTAACGGGCGCTCTGGTGGCTTCGCTGTGGCTCGCGTCCTTCTTCCTGTACGCGAGCCTGCGACTTAATCCCTTCCATGCAGGGCTATGGGGTTGGCCCGATGCGCTGCTTGCCTGGCATGACGGCCAGATGCCGCACGGCGGCCGGCGCCTGGCGGGTGCGGCGATTCTGGGCTTACTCGTTGCGGTGGGAGGGCCCGCGATGGGGCTTTACACACTATGGGAGCACTCTGTGCGTCGGCGCCTCTATGGCAGCGCGCGGTTTGCCAGCGAAGCGGAAATCCGCGCGGCGAGGTTGCTATGAACGCGCGCCCCAATGTGGATGCACCGGCCATTGTCGTCGGCGTATGGCGAGGGCGTTATCTGCGCTTCACCGGTCAGCAGTTCGTGCTGCTCGCTGCTCCCGCACGCTCGGGCAAGGGTGTGGGCATCGTGATCCCGAACCTGTTGAGCTACCCCGATTCAGTCGTGGTACTCGACATCAAGCGTGAAAACTATGCGCTCACGGCCGGGTTCCGGCGTGCGCACGGGCAGGAGGTGTACCTGTTCGATCCGTTCGCCGAGGATGGTCGCACGCATCGGTACAACCCGCTATCGGCTATCTCGGACGGGCTGTTCCGCGTAGGCGACATCCTCGCGATTGGTTATGCCCTGTATCCGCCGGGCGGCCACGACGATTTCTGGAAGGACCAGGCGCGCAACCTGTTTCTCGGTATCGTGCTGTTGCTGTGTGAGTGGCGCGACGCGAGAAGGACCGGGAAGGGGCAGTCGATTCCCGACTATCCGGTCACGATCGGGGAGGTGCTGCGGCAGTCCTCGGGCAACGGCATGCCGGTCAAGGCGTACCTGCAGCGCGCGCTCGTCCAGTACCGTGGTTTGCTGACCGGGCCCTGTGTCGACGCCCTGAACCGCTTCCTGTCGAACGACGACAAGGTACTCGCGAGCATTCTCGCGACGTTCCACGCGCCACTCACAGTCTGGGCCAATCCGATTGTCGATGCGGCCACGAGCGCCAACGACTTTGATCCGCGCGACCTGCGGCGCCGTCGGATGTCAGTCTATATCGGGATTACGCCCGATCACCTGTCGGAAGCAGCCCTGATCGTGAATCTGCTGTTTTCGCAAGTCGTCAATCTCAACACGAAGCAGTTGCCGGAGGCCGATCCCGCACTCCGGTTCCAGTGCCTGTTGCTGCTCGATGAGATGACGGCGATCGGCAAGATCCACATCATCGCGCGCGCAGTCGCGTACATGGCGGGCTACAACCTGCGCCTGCTGTCCATCGTCCAGTCAGTGGCGCAACTCGAATCCGTCTACGGCCGGGCCGACGCACGTACCTTCCTGACGAACCACGCGATGCAGATCCTGTATGCACCGCGCGAGCAGAAAGATGCGAACGACTACTCCGAAATGCTCGGCACCTTCACAGATCAGTCCCGTAGCATCAGCCGTTCGAATGCGATTTTCGGTGGCCGCGGTGGATCGAGCGAGAGCATATCCGAGCAGCGCAGGCCGCTACTGTTGCCGCAGGAGATCAAGGAACTCGGGCGTGACAAGGAAATTATCGTGCTGGAGAACACCAAGCCGATTCTCGCCGACAGGATCTCCTACTGGCGCGATCCCGTCTTTGCCTCGCGGGTGTTAAGCGCACCATCGGTGCCTGCCATGAATCTCGCGCGTTTCAGTGCCCAGGTCGAGCGGCGGCTGCGCGAGGTGCAGCCCGCGGAGATCGATCCTGAAGGCACCGGCCTCGTTCATCTGCCGGCTGAGTATCTGGAAGTGCTGCAGGCCTGGGATCCGCGCGACCTGCCGCCGCGTCTGGCTGATCTCAGTGAGGACGAAGTGACAGCCTATGTCGAACGGCACTTCATGCTGCTGGGTATTCCGGCCGCACGGGTTGCGCAGGCGAAGCGTCGCTTGTCGGTGGCGGACCTCGATGCCGCGGAGCTGGTGCCAGCTAAACCCATCCGTGCGAAGCGTAGACCTGTGCCCGCCGCCAGATCGAGTGTTGTGCAGATACAGGGAGGCTGGAAATGAGTGCACCGCATGTTGACGAGACCGCACGCGCGCGTGCTGCGCTCGCTGTAATTCCCGCGGACGAATACGGTACGTGGGTAGACATGGCATTTGCGCTCAAGAACGGCTTCGGTGACGCTGGTTTCGAGCTATGGGACGAATGGAGCCGCACGGCCGGCAATTACAACGAGCGTGCTGCCCGCACCACGTGGCGCTCGGTGAAGGAGTCGGGTGGCAAGACGCTCGCCTCGCTGTTCTGGCTCGCGCGGCAGCACGGTTTCGATCTGAAGCGCACGCATTATCCCGACCGGATGGCGACAACATTTGCGGTGAGTCCCGAAGTGCTTGAACGGCGGGTACGTGAAGAGGCACGGCAGCAGGCCCGTCATGAGGCAGTAGCCCGTGAAGCGCAGGCGATCTGGCAGTGGGCGCGACCAGTCGGCCCCGAACACCCGTATCTCGTACGCAAACACCTCCAGCCGGTGCCGGCACTGCGTGAGCTGGAGGCCGTTGAACTGCACGCGTTGCTGGGCTATGCGCCAGCGAGCGAAGAGCAGCCGCTCACGGGACGCGTGCTGGTGGTGCCGTTCTGGATCGGCGAGGCGATCTCTACGCTGGAGCTGATCGATGAACATGGCCTCAAATCTTCACTGGCAGGTGGCCTCAAGAAGGGTGGGTACTGGATTGCCGGGCCGGCACCGGCTGCCGGAGACCCCTCCACACCGATTCTGATCGGCGAGGGCATGGCCACCGTACTGTCCGCCTACCGGGCGACGGACTGGCCGGCGCTCGCGACGCTGTCGAGCGGGACGCTGCCTCAGGTCGCCGCAATCCTGCGCGAACGATATCCCGCCGTCGGGCTGGTTGTGCTTGGGGATCTCGGGCCGGGCGAGACGAGAGCCCGTCAGGCGGTGGAAGAGTCGCAGGCGCGTCTGGCACTGCCGGTATTCGCCGACGGCGCGCGTATCAACTACAAGGTGCCGACCGATTTCAACGACATGGCGGTGCTGTCGGGCTTTGGGGATGTGGGCGATTGCCTGCGGGAAATCGCGTACCGGGATGTCGAGCTGGCGGCTGTGGGTGTGGAGTCGACAGTAGGTATTGCAACCGGCGGAAAGCTGGACGAACTGAAGGAGGAAATCATGAGCCGCGCGAAAGAAACTCTGGTGAACGATGCAGAGGATGTTTCTCGTCGTCGCTCGTCGAAGCGTACCGAGCCAAGGCAGCACAACATGCCGGAATCCTCTGGGCCGACGAGCGAATCAGCGACTCCAGAGCGCCCGCCAACGGAGCCTTCCGTGGTACCTCCGGTTGGTGGTTCTCCTGCGGTCGAGTCGCGACGTCTGGCGCCGATACGCCCACCGGTGGGTGAGCCGCTGTTCGAAGTGGCCGATGTGCCCAACGAGATCCGGGCGCTGGCCGAACATCGTTTCGGCACACCGTTGCGCATGGGGACACCGCGTGAGAACGGCGGCCCCTACCGCGGCGAGGTGTTCAACACTGAGCACTACCTGATCCAGGAGGTGGCGACGCGCAGTGTCGTCTTTCATCCAAAGGCGCAGATGGAGTTCGCCTCCGACCGGCTCAGATGGATGGATCAGAACGCCCGGCTGAATGGCTCGGAATTGCAGGTCGGTTACGACGGTGACCGGCCGAAGGTCTATCCGTGGGATCGGGCGCGTGACCTGCTGGAGCGCACCGTCGGCTCACTCAAGAAATCCGCGCGTGAGTTGAATTTCAGTCCGAACCTCGAGGGAATGCTCGACCAGTTGCAGGCGCGGTCGTGGGCACGAATACGCGAAGCACGCGCGGCGGCGCTGGAGCAGTCAAAGGAGCGGGCGGCGTCGCAGGATCCTCCCGGGCCGGACCGCTAAGCCGTCTCACGTGTCGCCGGTTGAGGCGAGTCGTACCTGATCAGGAAGAGGTCGCATCATGACTGAAACATCTCCTTTTGCCGCTCCGGTCATCAACGTGATCGAGCAGGATATTCCCGGGCGTCCGGGGTTTGCGGAGCAGTCCGGTGGCGATGGTCGGACCCGTCAACTGGACGCGGCCGCGATGGATGCCGTATCAGCCCAGCGCCGCCGGGAGTTCGATGCGGCGCGCTCACGCCTGCGTGATCAGGCGATCCGCGATGATGCCGAGGCGGTACGGCAGCCCGGTACGCGTCCGACCGCAGATGCGCCGCCGGGGATCAATGACACAGCGCGCGTGCCACTCGATCAGCCGCCCGAACGGGTTCGTAAGCGATACCTGCGTGCAGGTCACCAGTATTTCCTCAAAGATGCGCCGTATCAGCTCGCGTTCGAGGATCTGGGACCGTACCTCGTCACGGAACACAATCGGCCGGATGTCGTGGAGTCGATGGTAGACATCGTGGCGGCAAAATCGTGGCGTCGCGTTCGGGTGTCGGGACATGAGGTATTCCGAAGCGAAGTTTGGCTGCGGGGGACGTTGCTCGGCATTGAGGTGAGTGGCTATGAGCCGAAGGTGGCGGATCTCGCGCGTCTGGCGGATGCCCGGCAATCACGCTTGCACAACCGGATCGAGGTCGATGCGTCGATGCCTGCGGCCACGTCGCAAGCGCGTGCCGAAGAGACCAGCACGTCGGCGCCCGCATCCGCGTCCACAACCGGAATACCTCAGGGAGTGAGCGGCACATTTCGCGCGGCGCCGTCCCGCACCGGAGAACATGTGGGGTCACGCCGGGTTGGACGACAGCCGGCGAATGGCGACGAGCCCGATGCTCCGCGGCGGTATGCCGGCGAACTGCGCGAACATGACCGCGCACCCTATCAGAACAACCCGGCTCGCAGCGACTCGTATTACGCGGTGTTCCGCGATGCGACGGGTGCCGATCACGTTGTCTGGGGTGTGGATCTCGAACGGGCGGTGCTGGAGTCGCGTGCCGAACCCGGGCAGCAGGTCACGCTGGAAAACCTGGGTCGGCGGCTCGTCACTGTCAATGTGCCGATCCTCGATGACCGCGGCATGGTGGTGGGCGAGGAAGAGAAGGACGTTTACCGCAATACCTGGCAGGTCGAAGTGGTGGAGCACGAACGCTCGGCGGCCGGGTCTGTGTCCCGCTCCGGGCGCGCACTCGATCGTGTCACGGCTCCTATTGACAAGCCGACGAACGAGGACAGGCAGGAACGTCAGCCTTCCACGATATCCGACGAGGATAAGGTTCTTCACCTGGCGGTTCTGGTCGGCGCCATGCGGGAGCAGGGGTTTAGCGCGCGGTCGATTTCACGCGTGCAGCGGCGTGCCGAACAGATGCTGGACGCGTTTGGCAGGGAGGGTATCCTATTGCCGCGGCCGAAGGTCTTTGATCCGAAAGCACCTTCGGAGCGGGACCGCCGGGCACGGCCGGGTGACGGGCGTGCACCGGTCCGCGAGATCGAGCGGACACCCACCGAACCCTCACCTGCGCGCTAGAGGGAGCCATGCCTCAGCGCGAACGCCTGTGCGTTGAACTCGGCGAAATGCGGCCGGGTTGGGATCAATGGTGCGCGCGCAGGGGCATGGCGGCTGGTGAAGGCGTGCGGCAACTGATGGCATCCGCACTGCGTGCCGATGCTGACGACACCGACATCCGTGCCGAAGCAAATCTCCGATGGAGCGCTATCGGCGTTCCTCGCACTCGAATCGAGATCAGGCTGACGCTCGCTGAACAGGAGGCGGTCGAGCGGCGTGCAGTGGTGTCGGGCCTGACCAGCAACCGCTGGATTGTGGCGTTGATCCGAGCGCAGTTCTTGAAGGAACCCCAGTTCGGCGTGCAGGAGATGCAAGTGCTGACAGATTCGAACCGGCACCTTGCTGCGATCAACCGGTGGCTTGGACAGATCGCGCGTGACGGGAGTTTGGCAGATATCGGACGAAATGGGGGTGGAAATATGGACGCAATCCGGGACGTGATAGATGTTCATCTGCGCGCCGTGGCAGCCGTAATTCGCGCGAATCTTGATCGATGGAGCCGGTGACATGCCTTATCCGAAGGTCTACATTGATGCGATGCTTTTGAACTGGGGCGACCGTCTGTTTCAGGAACCGTTCAGGCATGCCCGCGCACAGCGGCTTTCGCGTGCAGGCATGCGTGATGAAGCCACGCGCATGCGCGATCAGTTGGCCCGGACGCTCAGGCGCTCGCCTGAAGTCATGGTCAAAATCACCAACAAGGCGTCGAGTGCTCAGGGTATGGGCGCGGTGCGTCGGCATCTGCGCTATATCTCCCGCAATGGGCGGGTCGAGCTGGAAGACCAGAACGGGGACTCGATTGCTGGTGCCGACGCTGTACGTGACCTTGTGCGGACCTGGCAACTCGGCGGGTGGGGGATTCCGGAGACGAATACGCGTCGTGAGGTATTCAATATTCTGCTGTCGATGCCGCCAGGGACGAACCGACAGGCCGTGCGCGATGCTGCGCGGGATTTCGCGGCGCTCGAGTTCGGGGATGGGCGCGCTTATGTGTTTGCGGCGCACGACGACGAGGCTCATCCGCATATCCATCTGAGCGTGCAAGTGCGTGGGCCGGATGGTCGGCGTCTCAATCCGCGTAAGCAGGATCTTTGGCGCTGGCGTCAACGGTTCGCAGAGCAGCTTCGCGAGCACGGCGTCGAAGCGAATGCGACCCCCCGGCGCACGCGCGGTATTACGCAGCGTTATCCCAGGCAGGGTGTGGCGCACATGCAGGTGCGTGGAGAAGTGCCGATGTACTGGCGGGCGGGCGCGAGCACGGAGCAGAGGCAGGCAGGCTGGAACTCTCACGATGGAGTATTTGCTGCGTGGCGGGAGGTAGCGCAGATGATGGCATCGTCGCCCACAAGAGCGGATCGAGCGATGGCTATCGACATTGTGGATTTCGTGAAAGCACTGCCAGTGCAGCGGGATGCGCCCGCTATTGGACCGCGACCGGAAAGGGAGCCCGTCGGCGGGAGTCCCATAGTGCCGGACCGTGGCGCCCAACTCGACAAAACAGGTCCCGATGTCGAACGTTGATACGAAGATGCCCGGTTCGCCTCGGATCGCGGCAAGCGGCATCTCGCCGATATCCTGCTTTTGCGCTCTCTGCTGCATCTCTGCCATATGGAGGTGTTTGCCGACGCCGCGGCACTTCTTCATGCGGCCGTGAGCGGGCTCCAACTGATGGGCCCCTGTTCAAGGATTATGGATCGACAAACCATGCAGGTCCGCCCTTATAAGTCGCGAAAAGCAGGAAAAACATCACGACCACGAGAAGCGGAATACCGTAGAGGGCAGCAGGGAAAAACAGTACGAACTGGAGCGACGAGCCGCCGATGCCGTGAAGGAGGTCGGTGTCACGAACGTTTTCAACTACCAGCCAGATCGCCATAGCGAGGCCCATCGCCATGAGGACAAGTCCGCCGGACGGCTGCGTATGGCGAAGCGGCGCAGTTACCCAGAAATAGTATCCCCACCAGAGGAAATTGATGCCGATTGCCGCGAGCCAGAAGCCACGCGCCGAAAAGAAACTGTAACCGAACCGACGCCAGCAATGGCGACTGAATAGCTGGATTCCCTTTGCAACCCCGCACAGGATAGCCACGACGATGGCGAGCTTCAGGATGTCCATGCGACGTTCTCCTTTGCGAGGTGTTCCTTTCAGCGCTGGATTCGCGGGAAAGACATGTCTCGCTATCTTCTTCCCCAATATAGACGGTCGTCGGACGAATGCAACGTGGCTTTCGTAGAGCGGTCAAGAATGGTGCGGTTGGAGACACGACGTGGCACATCACTATGCCGGTCACTGATTGTCAGAGAACGCGACAGGTTGATCGCTGTCGCCGTGCGACCACAGCAAAACTGTGGTCGGGTCCTTCCCACTGATTTTGTGAGTGCTTCACCGGTTTAACGGAGATGAGTACATTGAGTGCGGGAGCGCTGTCGTTGTCTGCGAATCACTGAAAAGGAGTAGTTGGAATCCTTAGCAATGTCGTGCCAGATTGCAGCGCCCATTGCAGACTCGAACTTGCGACAAGCGGTTTGCAAGACGGCGGACGGTTCAAGGATCAGTCTAGTCTTGCAGAGGCTTGATTTGCGTAAGGCGACTTAGTGGCCGACATACAGCTCTTGCGGTCGGGTAGCAGCGGTGCATTACTGCACCGCCGCCCCCTAAGAACCGTGCATGCGAGTTTCCCAGCACACGGCTCAAGCCTTTCAAAGCCCCATTGCCGAGGCCGGTTTCACTACTGAGAGTCCGAGGGCACGCGCGGCCCGATGGCAATCCGGGTGAAGCATCGTCAGGTTGCTGATCGTGTCCTTACCGCCATCGATCTTTCGCTCCAGGTGGTACAGCCGCCAGCCACTGGATTTCGTGATCATTTGACGACAGACCGGACAGGACCTCTGCTGATCGAGCCACAACCGGATCAGACGCATCCGGCCCTTGAGCGAGTCCATCATCGTGAAGCCCAACCGCTCTTCGAAATAACTTTCCCACTGCGGGTCGAACGGGTTTGCGGCACCCTTGATCTTGCGGTGCCGCCGGATTGGCGTGCCAACAATGTCGTACAGCTTCAGAAGTTCACGCTTTCCATCGCTGAGCACTTTGTCCGTCGCCGTACCAAAGACCCATTGGCGGGCGCCAACGGTTCGAAAGTACTTCCGACGTACCCAGTGCGAGTTCTTCTGCGGGTGTCGGCGCTTCGCCCAACGCCATAGACATTGCCAAATCGCATGAGCAACCTTGTTAAAGGTACGCTTCGCCACGACATGCCGATAATAATCCGCCCAACCGCGAATCTTTGGGTTGAGCAGGCGGATCAGACGATCGTGTCTTAGCGTTGCATTGCCTTTCACGATGTCCCGAAGCTTCCGCATGAAGCGCTGAACGCTCGTTTTGGCTGGCTTGATCAACAACTTGCCGTCGTACTTGCGAACGTTCATGCCCAGGAAATCGAACCCATCGTTGATATGCGTGATCCGGGTCTTCTCCCGTGACAGCGATAATCCCCGCTGTGCAAGAAACTGCACGACCAGCGGCATGACTTCATCCTCCAGCACTTCTCGCGTCGCGCCAGTGATAACAAAGTCATCTGCATATCGAACGACGTTAACCTTCGACGGATTCCGGCCGCCTCTGCAGAACTTCGCAAGAAGTGTTCGTTCTAACCCATCGAGAGTCATGTTCATCAACGTGGGCGAGATAATACCGCCCTGAGGCGTACCCGCTTCCGTCGAATGAAAGACACGGTTGTGAAGGTAGCCAGCCTTCAACCACTTTCGCAGTATCGCTTTATCCGTTGGGATGTGGGCGACCAACCAATCATGCGAAATTTCATCAAAGCAGCTGCGGATGTCGGCCTCCAGAATCCACTGCGCGCGATTGCTGCTGGCCAGTGAGATAAAGCACTGTTCTATCGCGTCGGCCGTGGAGCGGGCGGCTCTGAACCCATAAGAGTTCGGATCCGCCATGGTTTCTGCAACAGGTTCGAGTGCAAGCAGATGAAGCGCCTGTTGCGCTCTGTCGACCATGCAGGGAATTCCAAGAGGTCTCAGCCGTTTCCCGTCGGCTTTCAGGATATATATTCGTCTCAGCGGCAGAGGGCGGTAGCCCCGCCGCTTTAGAGACTTCACTGCCTGGAGGCGGGACCTCGGCGTAGACCATGTGAGGCCGTCTACGCCGGGAGTCCGTCTACCCTGATTCTCAGTCACCCGTCTGACGGCGAGTGCCTTGCCGCTGAACGAGTGGGTCAGCAACCACTGCAAAGCCTTCACCTTGCCGTATTTGCCGTCCTGTGTCGCCTTCACGATGCGAGCCTGCAGCCTTCGAATCCCACGATAGCATCGGGCCCAATCGACATCGTTCCAATGCATTGCGCGATCGGAGGACGCACCGGTGCCGGCTTGCTGCACTGTCATTTGCTTCTCCTCCTTTGAAGGTTCGTCAGACTCTTTCGTGACGAAAGACCATGCGGAAGTCTGCCCGCTTTCGCGTAGGATGAGGTTGCCTTGCGGCGCAATCCCTATCCGTCCGATTACAGGACGGCGTTCGCTTTCTCCGCACTCCTGTTCCCGCACCTCCAACAGCTTTCCTCACGGTCGGCTTGCCCGACTGGGCAGAGATACGGGGTTTCCGTGTTCCGCATCGTTCGCAGGAATGGTTTAGGCTCTGCTTCTCCACCGGTAGCACCATGTCCGCGCTGCCCCATCTTATAAAGGGCAGACCTGCTACGTTCCCGTTTTGGGTGGGGCCTATCAGTGTCTTTGGCCCGTCTAAGTTAACGATGTTTATCAGCAGTTCAAATACTTTAGCCATGCCATCCAGTCTAGCGCCCCCTCCGCATTGACACTCGCAGGGGCACCGTCGTCTCACGACCACGGCTTAGCTTGCGCCGGGCTACATTGTCTCGGTGGCTTCACACGGCGCCGTTACCAGCCCCGCATGCACCAATAGACTACGGGCGACGGAACGCCCGGTTTCCTCCCGCCAGGCATCGACGGTAAAACAACGAACGAAGCGACCTCACGTCGCACATAAGAAAACTTATCTTTATAGCGCGCTTCACCTTGAGGTAGTTGGAACTCGCTTTGAAGCGCGTGCTCAGGTTTGTTGAAATTTCGAGGAAACGAAGGTTGGATAGTCGGAGCTATCCGCCCCCTCGCGTTTGAAGGAAACATGAGGGAAGAGGGCGACGAGAACCGCTCACACGACAAGATCTTGCTAGCTTTCAACCGCTCTTGTTGCTATCCTTGCTGGAAAAACTGTCACTTGCCGTCCGACCCATTTGCGCGATGAAGCCTTGCGCTTCGGTGAGATCAGGGTCGGATACTAGGTGTCTTCGACAGAATGCGCTTTTCAGACTTTAAAAACTGTGCGACAGACGGGCGCATTCAGCGCAACTTGTGCGACGAACGCCGCCAGCCTTCGGATCACATCATCGGCATATGCAGATGATGCGGGTCTTCTAGCGTATCGGCGACCCGTTGCAGCCCGTCGCGGCAATCGTCGCGGTTCTGCGGCCCACCAATGCAGAGGCGGATCGCATTCGGCGGATTGCCGTCGGTCGAAAACGCCGCGCCCGCGACTGCCCCGATGCCCTGATTGCGCAGCTGCAATGCGAGTTCGGACGCGCTCCAGCTGCATTGCGTCGGAATCGGTAGCCACAGATGGAAGCCGTCCGGGTGCGCTTCGTACTGCCAGTCCGCGAGCACTTGCGCTGCAATCTCTTGCCGCGCGTGGGCTTCGGCGCGGATCGCGCGCAGCATGTCGGTTGCGGTGCCGTCGTTGATCCATTGTGTCGCGAGCAGCATCGTGTAGGGGTTCGGCATCACGGTCGTCGCCCGTAACGCACCTGCAATCCGCTGCGTCTGCCGCACGGTCGGCGCGCACAGATACGCCACCCGCAAACCCGCACCAAAACTCTTGGACATCCCCGTCACGTAGTACGTCAGCTCGGGCGCAAGCGAAGCGAGCGACATCGGCGCGTCTTGTGGGAGCATCGCGTATGCGTCGTCTTCGATGATCGGCACGCTATAGCGCAACGCGACGTCCGCAAGCGCTTCGCGACGCTGCACGGAAAGCGTCAGCGTGCTTGGGTTTTGCAGTGTCGGATTGCAGTAGAGCGCGCGGGGCGTTTCCGCTTTGCAGAGCGCTTCGAGCGCGTGCGGCAACGGCCCTTCGTCGTCCCGCGGCAAAGCCTGCAAACGCACGCCGAGTTGCGATGCAATCGCCTTGATGCCGGGATACGCGAGCGAGTCGAGACAGATGGTCTCACCGGGGCGCGCCAGTTGCGACACCAGCGCGACCAGCACGCTATGAATGCCGGGGCACACCAACGTTCGGTCATCCTCACAATCGGGCACGCGTTGCCGAAGCCAGTTGCGGCCCGCTGCGCGATCCGCCGCCGTGCCGCCGAAGTCCTGATAGCGCAACAGACGATACGGGTCCGCGCTCAGCATCAACTTCGCGGTAGACTCGCGCAGCCGCGCGGCAAGCTCGGGCGGTTCGGGCGGCATGTTCATGGACATCTCGACGCTGCTGCCCGCCGTGAGCGGCAAGCTCGGCGTGCGACCTCGCACGAATGTACCGCTGCCCGCGCGAGCGTCGAGCAGGCCGCGCTTGCGCGCCTCCGCATACGCACGCGCGACGGTCGTGTAGTTCAGTCGCAGCGTGCCCGCGAGATCGCGCAAACCGGGCAAACGGTCGCGCGGGCGCAGCCGGCCACTCGCGACGTCTTCTTCGATCAGATCCGGTATTACCAGATAGGCCGGTTTGCGGCTTTCTTCGAGCCGTTTGAGCCAGTGATGCATCAACGTATTCATGATGGCGTGCCCGTTCAAATTCCTTAATTCACAGTACCACGCTGTATCTGCAAAAGGTAATCAAGATCGCATCCGAATAATCCTTTGATCGCATTGATCGGGGCAGTGCACTCTTTTGGTAATGCATGCACTATCAAGATGCGAAAAATGCTCGGATAGCGTGCCGGATCAACGCGTTACCAAACTCTCGTTGTTCGCTGAAGCGCCTGCCAGACCGCCGTCCGAAAATTTTTTTGGGGCGTCTCTGATAATTTCCGTTTGATTGATCGGAAGATGATTGCATTTTTCGGGCCGCTGATTGGCATAGCCGTTGCGTTAATGCCATCGCCGATACATCCATTGATCGGAATTCATTTTCAACTGACGCGATAAACCGGAGAGTGCCATGCCAGCAGTCAATCAACCCCATCATAAGAGCGGCGATTATCTGGTCGACTACGAGGAGAAAGTTTTCGAGGACGTCAAGGCCGAGCCCGGCGAGAAAGCGCTCGTGACCTTCCATACGGTCGCGTTCGAAGGTTCGATCGGCTTTGTGAATCTGCTTCAGGCCACGCGCCTCAAGCGCAAAGGCTTCGATACGTCGGTGCTGCTGTATGGCCCGGGCGTCACGCTGGGTCTGCAACGCGGTTTCCCGACGCTCGGCGACGAGGCGTTTCCGGGTCACCTGAACTTCAACAAGCAGTTGATCAAGTTCATGGAGGAAGGCGGCAAGGTCTATGCGTGCCGCTTCGCGCTGCAGGCGCTGTACGGCCACGGCGAAGCGTCGCTGATCGAAGGCATCCGTCCAATCAGTCCGCTCGACGTGCTCGACATCCAGCTACTCCATCGCAAGGAGAACGCGCTGGTCATCCACACCTGGACCGTCTGACGGAGTCAGGGAAGCCCATCATCATGTCCGATAAACGCGTCATTCGCGCCGCTGCCGTCCAGATCGCGCCGGACCTCGAACGTGCTGCCGGCACGCTCGACAAGGTCTGCGCGGCGATCGACGAAGCTGCCGGCAAAGGCGTGCAGCTGATCGTCTTTCCCGAGACGTTCGTGCCGTACTACCCGTACTTTTCTTTCGTGCGGCCACCGGTTGCGTCGGGTGCGGATCATATGCGGCTCTACGACGAAGCGGTCGTCGTGCCGGGGCCGGTCACGCATGCGGTCGCGGAGCGTGCGCGAATGCACGGGATGGTGGTGGTGCTCGGCGTCAACGAACGCGATCACGGCAGCCTGTACAACACGCAACTGATCTTCGACGCGGATGGGCGGCTCGTGCTGAAGCGCCGAAAGATCACGCCGACGTTTCATGAACGCATGATCTGGGGGCAGGGCGACGCGGCCGGCCTCAAGGTCGCGCAAACGGCCATTGCACGGGTCGGCGCCCTTGCGTGCTGGGAACACTACAACCCGCTTGCGCGTTATGCGTTGATGACCCAGCACGAAGAGATTCATTGCGCGCAATTCCCCGGCTCGCTGGTCGGGCCGATTTTTGCCGAGCAGATCGAAGTAACGATCCGCCATCACGCGCTCGAATCGGGCTGCTTCGTCGTCAACTCGACGGGCTGGCTGACCGATGCACAGATCGACTCCGTGACGAGCGATCCAAAGCTGCAAAAAGCGCTGCGCGGCGGCTGCATGACCGCCATCGTGTCGCCGGAAGGCCAGCATCTCTGCGAACCGTTGCGCGAAGGCGAGGGCATGGTGATCGCCGATCTCGACATGTCGCTGATCACAAAACGCAAACGCATGATGGATTCGGTCGGTCACTATGCGCGGCCCGAACTGCTGCGTCTTGCGATCAATGATTCGCCCGCATTGCCCGTCACGTCGATGGCCCCGGCCGACGACGCCTTCCACGCCACTACAGGAGCCTTCCGTGAGCGCACGCGAGAATGTGTCGGCAGCGAGCCGGCAATTGATGACTGAATTGCAGTCGACGGGACTGCGTCTCGTCGATCCGCATGCGGGCGCTGCGAGCCGGCGCGGCGGCGCCGGTCCGTCGGACCACAAGGCGGTCACTGTCGATGGCGTGACGATCATGGTGCCGGTGCATACCAGCACCGCGTGGAATTCGCCGTTCGTTGCGGCGCAACCGGATGTCAGCGGCACCAGCGCGCTGATGCGCGGCACGATCCCGATTGCGAATATCAGTTTCCCGAAACCGCCGCG
Organism: Paraburkholderia lebeckiae; assembly: GCF_050436225.1. Taxonomy (NCBI): domain Bacteria; kingdom Pseudomonadati; phylum Pseudomonadota; class Betaproteobacteria; order Burkholderiales; family Burkholderiaceae; genus Paraburkholderia; species Paraburkholderia lebeckiae. The sequence goes on from NZ_JBNDLU010000002.1 coordinate 1,280,013, forward strand.
CTTCTATGCGTTGCAGACATTCGACGGTGTGCCGTATTCGCACATCGCTACGCTGCATAGCAAGGACGTGCTCGCCACCACGGTCCTTCAAACCTGCATCCGTTACGAAAGCCGCCGCAAGACATGCAAGTTCTGCGCAATCGGGCAGTCGCTCGCGGCGGGTCGCACGATTGCACGCAAGACGCCCGAGCAACTCGCGGAAGTCGCGCGTGCCGCGGTCCTGCTCGATGGCGTCAAGCATATGGTACTGACGACCGGCACGCCCGCGACTTCCGATCGCGGCGCGCAGATTCTGTGCGACAGCGCATTCGCGATCAAGGCGGCTGTCGATTTGCCGATCCAGGCGCAGTGCGAACCGCCCGACGACGACCGCTGGTTCGAATGCATGAAAGCGAGCGGTATCGATACGCTTGGCATGCATCTCGAAGTGGTTACGCCCGAAGTGCGCGAGCGTGTGATGCCCGGCAAGGCGAGCGTGCCGCTGTCGCGCTACATGGAAGCGTTCGAGGCGTCGGTGGCTGTGTTCGGACGCGGTCAGGTCAGCACGTACATACTCGCGGGTCTCGGCGATACGGCCGACGCGATCGTCGCGATGGCGCGCGAACTGATCGACCTTGGCGTGTATCCGTTCGTCGTGCCCTTCGTGCCGATCAGCGGCACGCCGCTCGAAGATCACCCGGCGCCGACGCCAGAGTTCATGCGTTCGGTGCTCGCGCCGATCGGCGTGATGCTCGCCGAGGCTGGGATGCGCTCGGCGGATATCAAAGCCGGTTGCGGCAAGTGCGGTGCGTGTTCGTCGCTGTCTTCGTACGAGGAGTGATTCATGTTCTGTGACGCAACCGATACCTTGACGCTCGACGCCGCCTATACGCCGAGCGAGTTTCGCATCAAGTGGACGACGCTCCCGTGGGAAGCTGCCGAAGCGTACAAGCTGCGCCGTGCGGTGTTTTGCGTCGAGCAGGGAATTTTCGTCGGCGACGATCGCGACGAGATCGACACGCTTGCGCATCTGCTCGTCGCGTTGAGTTGTGTCGCCGGCATGCCGGAACAGGTGGTGGGCACCGTGCGCATTCACGAGAGCGAGCCTGGCGTGTGGGTCGGTTCGCGGTTGGCCGTCCATGCGGCGTTCCGCTCGTACGGCAAGATCGGCTCCTCACTGATCCGGCTGGCAGTGAGCAGTGCGCATGCACTCGGATGCGAGAGTTTTTTTGCGCACGTGCAGAGCCAGAACGTGCCGCTATTCAAGCGGTTGCGCTGGGACACGATCCAGGAAGAGACGTTGTTCGGGCGTTCGCATCATCTGATGCAGGCGCAACTCGACGCGTATCCGCCGTGCGCGACGCCCGAGAGCGGTTTCGTGGTGCCGTATCGGAGAGCGTCATGAGCCGTGCGAACGCGATTGACGTGAAGCGCCTCGTCGAACGATTGCGCGCAAGCCGTGGCTTTCAGCACAAGACGGATATCGCGGGCGTGGTCGCGTCACTGGCGAGCCGCTTACCGCGCGGCACCGACGACCTCGCGCAGGCGGTGGGCGTCGGCGACGATTGCGCGGCGATTCGCGATGGCGACGGCTACCTGCTCTTTGCAATCGAAGGCATGGTCACGGACTTCGTTGCGGCGATGCCATGGTTTGCGGGCTACAGCAGCGTGATGGTCAACGTCAGCGATATCTACGCGATGGGCGGCCGTCCGCTCGCAGTCGTCGACGCGTTGTGGAGCGACGGCATCGACTCGGCCGATCAGGTCCTCGCGGGCATGGCGGCGGCGTCGGTCGCGTATCGCGTGCCGGTGGTCGGTGGACATACGAATACGCGCAGCGCCACGTCGCAACTCGCGGTGTCGATCGTTGGCCGCGCGCAGGCTTTGTTGTCGAGCTTTCATGCCCGTCCCGGCGATCGCCTGTTGATGGCGGTCGATCTGCGTGGCCGTTTCGAAGATCCCCATCCGTTCTGGAATGCGTCGGTCGGTTCGCCTGCCCAACGCTTGCGCGCGGACCTGGAACTGTTGCCGTCACTCGCGGAAGACGGTCTGTGCGATACAGCCAAAGACATCAGCATGGCTGGTACGCTCGGCACGGCGCTGATGTTGCTGGAATGCTCGAAGGTCGGCGCGCGCATCGACCTCGATGCGATTCCGCGTCCGGATGGCGTCGATTTCGAGCGCTGGCTCAGCGCGTTCCCGAGCTACGGATTCCTGCTGTCGGTACGCGAGGCGCATGTCGAGCAGGTGGTCGCGCGCTTTGCCGCCCGTTCGCTCGCGTGCGCGGAAATTGGCACCGTCGATGTATCGCACGAAGTCGTGCTTCAGCAGCGCGATGAGTCCGCGTTGTTGTGGGACTTCCGCGACGGCGCATTCATCGGCGCCGGCACCGTCGCCCCGGCCAGAGACCTCGCATCATGAACGGCGCGTCGTTGCGCATCGCGCTGTTCACGCATTCGGTCAATCCGCGCGGCGGCGTCGTGCATACGCTTGAACTGGCACAGGCACTCCATATGCACGGCCATCACGTGACGATCTTCGCGCCGGCCGCCGACGGTGACGTGATGTTTCGTGAATCTCCATGCAATGTCGTGCTCGCGCCGGTGACTGAACCGGAAACGAATACCGTCGACATGGTCGTTGCGCGGATTCAAGCGTTGAAATGCGCCTTCATGCGAACGCATCGCGAGCACGATGCAGACGCATTTGAAGTGCTGCACGCGCAGGACAGCATCAGCGGCAACGCACTGGCCGAACTGAAGGAAGAAGGCGCGATTCACGGCTTCGTGCGCACGGTCCATCATCTCGACCACTTCACGGACCCAAAGCTCGCGCAGTGGCAAACGCGAGCGTGGCGCGATGCGGACACCGTGCTTTGCGTGAGCGACACGTGGACCCGTCAGATGCGCGACGTCTATCACGTCGACGCTCTAACGGTGCCAAACGGCGTGGATGTACAGCGCTTTAGCGCGAGCGCCGCGACGCCTGGTGAATCAGCGGCGTTGCGCGGGAAGCTCGGCATCGTCGGTGCGCCGGTCGTGCTGGCGGTCGGCGGTATCGAGGCGCGCAAGAATACGATGATGCTGCTCGACGCGTTTGCACAACTGCGGGCGACGCACCCCAATGCGCAGCTCGTGATCGCAGGCGGCGCGAGTCTGCTCGATCACCACGCGTACACGCGTGAATTTTTCGCGCGTGCGGCGAAGCTGGGTCTCGCGGTCGGTGAGGGGGAACCGGTTCTCGTGACAGGGCCGATCGACGATGCGCTCATTCCCGCGCTATTCCGTTGCTCTGATGCGGTCGCGATGGTGTCGCTGCGCGAAGGCTTTGGCCTCGTCGTGCTGGAAGCGTTGGCATCGGGCAAGCCGGTAGTCGTCTCACGCATCGCGCCGTTCACCGAATACCTCAATGACTCTCTGTGCCATTGGGCCGATCCGTACGACGCCGCATCGATTGCATGCGCATTGTGCGATGTGCTGGATCGACCCGACGCAACCGACTTCGTTTATGCGGTGCCGGCATTGCTCGGCCGGTTCAGCTGGCTGACGAGCGCGCGCCGTCATCTCGACATCTACCAGCACTGGCTTGCGAAGCAGCCGTGCAACACCACCGAGGACCTGTGATGCCAGTCATGCACTTCCGCATTCAATGGCCCGACGGCACCGAAGCGAACTGCTATTCGCCGTCGACCGTCGTCAGCGACTTTTTCACGCCGGGCACGTGCTATCCCGTCGACGATTTTGTGCGGCGCTCGCGCGAAGCGCTCCATATCGGCTCAGAACGGGTACGCGAGAAATTCGGCTTCGCCTGTTCTTCCGCAATGGATCAGCTCGCGCAAATCGAAGCGCACGCCGCGCGCTTCGCTGCGCAGCCGGATGCCACGGTGACCGTGCTCGCGCTCGGCTGACGTTGCGTCCCGTTCGCTCAACCGCTCAATCAATCATCGACATTTTCCTGGAGGAGCACGTCATGTCAAGCACAGCAATCCCGCAGCAACTAATCTCCGAAAGCGGCCATTACAGCGTGCTGGTCATCGGCGGCGGTCAGGCAGGATTGTCGATCAGCTATTACCTGAAGCAAGCCGGTATCGATCATCTGGTGTTCGAAAAGAACACCGTCACGCATACCTGGCGCAACCAGCGCTGGGATGCATTCTGTCTCGTCACGCCGAACTGGCAATGCGCGTTGCCGGGGCATCCGTATGAAGGCGACGATCCGCACGGCTTCATGAAGAAGGACGAGATCATCGCGTACCTTGACAGGTTCGTTGCGAAGCTCGATGCCCCCGTGCTCCAACACACGGCCGTGCAACGCGTGACGCGTGGAATCGATGGCCGCTATGCAGTGAATGCGTCGGCGGGCGCGTTTACGGCGGATCATGTGGTGGTCGCGTCGGGCGGCTATCACACACCGATCGTGCCGCGCATGGCAGAGCGTCTGCCCGCTGGCATCGTGCAGCTTCAGTCGTCCGAATACCGCAATCCGCAGGCGTTGCCGGATGGAGCGGTGCTGGTCGTCGGCTCGGGACAGTCGGGTGCGCAGATCGCGGAAGACCTGCATCTCGCCGGAAAGAAAGTGGTGCTCGCGGTGGGTGAGGCGCCCCGTTGCGCGCGATTCTATCGCGGACGCGATGTGGTGGACTGGCTGGCCGACATGCGCTACTACGATATGCCGGTCGAGCAGCATCCATTACGCGAAGGCGTTCGTGACAACACCAATCACTACGTAACCGGTCGTGACGGCGGGCGTGATATCGATCTGCGGAAGTTCGCCGCCGAGGGCATGGAACTGTACGGCCGTCTCGAAGATCTGCGCGACGGGCAGTTGCGCTTTACACCGAACCTTGGCGCGAATCTCGACGACGCGGACGATACGTATAACCGCATCAACGCGAGCATCGACGGCTACATCGAAAGGAATGGCATCGACGCGCCCGCCGGCACGCGTTACGAACCTGTATGGCGACCGCACAGCGAGCGCACGACGCTCGATCTCGCGGCGAGCGGCATCACGTCGGTGATCTGGTGTATTGGCTTTACGCCGGACTTTGCGTGGCTCGACGCGCCCGTGTTCAACGGACGCGGCTATCCGGCGCATTCGCGTGGCATCACTGCCCTGCCTGGGCTTTATTTCGTTGGCCTGCCGTGGCTGCATACGTGGGGTTCCGGGCGCTTCTCGGGCATCGCTCGCGATGCGCAACATATTGTTGATGCGATTTGTGCTGCGCGCGGGGTGGCAGTCGGCTCAGCGAGCGCGGCAGCGCTCGCTGCATAAGCCGATGCAGCGGTCTTCAGCACGATACCGCGCCGGTATGCCGCAATTGAGCCTGACCGGCTTGTCCGAAAGCTGGCTGCTAAAGGAGTGCGGACACCGTCATTGGGAAGCGTTAGCAGTGGACACGGGCCGCGCGGTGCCTGAGTTCATCGCCGACGATGGGGTGCGATCCTATGCCGCGTTTACCGCGCTCAGCTTGCGTGCGCAATCGCTTGACGATATCGACGAAAACGATGACTTCAGCATTGACACAGAACTATGTCGCGTCGGTCCGGTGCGTCACTTCAGCCGGCACCGGATCGTTGATGCTCAGCAAACCGTGGCGACGCTGTCGATGATGTCGACCTTCGTCAATCGCACCGAAGCGGGCAACAACCGCTCCGTGGTACGCGCGGCATTCAAGGAACTGGCAGGTGACATCAAGTCTGTGCCAGACGAAGCGGTTGAGATGACCGAGGCGGGCAAGCGCTTTCGTAAAGGCGGAGGCCGTTATGAGACGAGTGCGAGGATGAGTACTTTGGAGCTTCCCGAGGCGGTCGAGTTTTTGCCTTGCCCCAATAACGATTTCAATGGTGCCGACTTTCTCTATTTCGCTAGTTTCGCTTCGTTTGTCGACCGCGCAGAGTGGCAAACGTATCGCTTTCCCAAACCGCCCGTTACGGTCAGTCGCGACGTGTTCTATCACGGCAATATCAATGTCGGCGATGCGCTTGAAGTGACTTTCGTTGCACGTTCGGTCGATTCCGATGACTTGGCTCACTGGTGCGAAGTGAAGCGTCTGAGCGACGGTCAGAAGATTGCGGATGTCTTGACGAAGAAGCGCTGGAGGAGAGGATGAGCCCACGGGAGAAGCCACGTACCGTGCCGCTCCGGCAGCTTTACACCTCCGCTGATCTCTCAGGTATAGACCACCTCGACAGCTTGCCCGGCAATGTGCCGTTTGTGCGCGGACCTTACCCGTCGATGTACACGCAGAAGCCGTGGACGATTCGTCAATACACGGGCTACGGGGACGCCGCGGATTCGAATCGGGCGTTTCGTGCAGCGTTGCAGGACGGCGCGCAAGGCCTGTCGGTTGCGTTCGATCTGCCGACTCAACGCGGCTACGATTCGACCGATGCAGAGGCGCTTGCCGATGTCGGTATGGCGGGCGTTGCAATCGACACCGTCGAAGACATGGCGCGGCTGTTCGCAGGCATTCCGCTCGATCGCGTGTCGGTGTCGATGACCATGAATGGCGCCGTGCTTCCGGTGCTTGCCGCGTTCATCGTCGCGGCGCAAGAGAGCGGCGTCAGTGCCGACGCACTTAGCGGTACGATCCAGAACGACATCCTGAAGGAGTACATGGTCCGCAACACGTGGATTTATGCGCCCGAACCTTCGATGCGGATCGTTGCCGATGTCGCCGATTATCTCGCTGCACGGATGCCGCGTTTCAATGCGTTATCGGTGTCCGGCTATCACTTCCAGGAGGCCGGTGCAGATGCCGTTCTCGAATTGGCGCTGACATTCGCCAATGCGCGCGAATATGTGTCGACGCTATCCCGGCGCGGTCGCACACCCGACGACGTGTGTGCTCAACTCAGTTTCTTTTTCGGTGTCGGCACGGACTTCTTCGTAGAGGTTGCGAAGCTGCGGGCGGCGCGCATCGTCTGGTCACGCATTGCAGCCGGGTTGGGCGCGCGCTCGACAAAAGCGCTAGCGCTGCGGATGCATTGTCAGACTTCGGGATGGTCGCTCAGCGCGCATCGCCCGCAAAACAACATCGTCCGTACAGCGGTCGAGGCGATGGCGGCGGTATTCGGCGGTACGCAATCCTTGCACACCAACGCGTATGACGAGGCGCTCGCACTGCCGTCGGCGGCGTCGTCGCGGCTGGCGCGCGACACCCAATTGATCCTGCAACACGAGATGGGCTTGTGCGATGTCGTGGATCCGTGGGCCGGCTCATACATGATGGAGTCGCTGACTGCGGATATCGTTGCGAAAACCGAGGCCGCGATGGCCGAAATGGACGCGCACGGCGGTGTGCTCGCGGCGATTCATTCCGGCTGGGTACAGCAGCGGATCCGCGCATGTGCGGCGAAAACGCAGGCGCGGATCGATTCGGGCGGCACGCGGATTGTCGGAGAAAATTGCTTTCGCGATGAATCGTCGGACGTCGCCCCCGAGTGTTTCGAGGTCGATAACCGGCACGTGCGTCAGCTGCAAGCACTTCGGATCCAGGCGGTGCGCGCCCAGAGGAATGATCGGGACGTGGCTGCAAGTCTTGCGAGGTTCGCCCAGACGGCACGCGACGGGCAAGGGAATCTACTGGCGGCGACGGTCGAATGTATTCGCTTGCGGGCGACCGTCGGCGAATGCACACGCGCGCTCGAAGCGGTATGGCCGCGTTACATGCCACCGCGCACGAATAGCACAGGACACTATGGCAACGAGAGAGGCAACAATCCTGAGTGGGTTCGCGCGTGTAACGATGTGCAGGCGCTGAGCGGGGAGTTGGGTAGACGCCCACGCATTCTGATCGCGAAAATCGGGCAGGACGGTCATGATCGCGGCATGAAGATCGTAGCGGGCGCGTTGTCGGATGCCGGTTTCGACGTGAGGGAAGGGCAATTGTTTGAATCAGTCTCGGAGATCGTCGAGCGGACGGTGCAATGCGAATGCGAAGTTCTGGGCATATCGACGATGGCGGGGGCGCACCTGACGGTCGTGCCGCAACTACTCACCGAACTTGCCTCAAGGGGACTCAGCATTCCCGTCGTAGTCGGTGGCATCGTGGCGCACGCCCATCATCAGCAGCTATTCGACCACGGGGTAGCGGCGATTTTTGGTCCAGGAACACCTATCGATACGATCGTTCGCTTCTTGTGTGACTTGAGCGCAAAGCGTTGCGTTGCTGAGAGAACGGTCCGAGAGGCAAGCGCGATGGAGGCCGATGTGTGCCATGACGGCGAGTGTGCTTTCTCTTTATGCGCTGACGCGGCCGAGCGGATGGGCCGTGAATGAAATGCGCGACTTACGATCGCGTCGGCGGATGCCCCGGCTGCAGTCCACCGCGAGGGAACTCATCGGCCTCTGTCAGGTTGAGGGACCTAGATAACCTGTCGCCCAGTAGCAGTTTTCTTCACGGAACAATTTCTCGGCTGCGGCATGGACGGTCTAGCACGCTGCGGAAAGGTTGTGTCGAATGAAAGGGACTTCCCCGTCCCGAGGCTGCGGCGCAAGCCGCGAATCGGCATCAACGTGCCATGATGAAGTGTCGACCTTCATCAACACGACAGGAGGGGAAGTCCATGTCCATTGTCACCATCCGAATCGATCTTGCCAAGAACGTCTTTGCGGTTCACGGAGTGGATGAAGCTGGCAAGGCGGTATTGATCAGGCCACGTGTCTCACGCGATCAACTGGTCACGCTGATTGCCCAGTTACCGGCTTGTCTCATTGGCATGGAAGCCTGCTCGGGTGCACATCACTGGGCGCAAATGTTCCAGCAGTACGGCCACACGGTAAAGCTGATGGCACCGGAAACTTGCCGCCAGGTGATAGGCGGCATCTTCCAATCCTTTTCAATGTTGCGCAAGGCCAGATACAGCAGCTTGCGGGCGACTTCGTGGCTCGGGGCTCCGGGTGGATGTTATCTCAACCAAGATTACTATTACTATCACTGCACCTCTCTCAACCGGTATTGCCGGGCTCTTCAAAAGGAACTCAATCATGGATCGAAATGAAGTCACGAAGAAAATCGTCGCCGCGAAGGTTGCCGGCAAGCTGACGTGGGCCGAGATCGCCGCGAAGATCGGCAAGAGCAAGGAGTGGACGACCGCCGCGCTGCTCGGTCAGATGACGCTCGATGCGAAACAGGCGGGGGTCGCCCGCGAACTGTTTGACCTCACCGACGAAGAAACCGCGTGGCTGCAAATCGTCCCGTACAAAGGTTCGCTGCCGAACGCGGTGCCGACCGACCCGCTGATCTATCGCTGGTACGAGATCGTCAATGTGTACAGCACCACGATCAAGGAGTTGATCCACGAGGAGTTCGGCGACGGCATCATGAGCGCGATCGACTTTTCGATGGATATCCAGCGCGAGCCGAATGCGAATGGCGACCGGGTCCAGGTGGTGCTCAGCGGCAAATTCCTGCCCTACAAGTCGTACTGATAGCGTCATCCGGCCAGGGCAAGCGACACGCCCGGCGCGCCGCTTGCGATCGCGAAGCAGCTCGTCGATCCGCGCCGCCCAACGCTGCGGCGCCGGCAGAACCCGCCGCACTGGCGCGGATAACCGTCCCTCCTGTTCGACCGGGCGACTGGCGTATGCGCGTTTCAGGAACTGCTCATTGTTGGGCATTGTCACGTTCGTAAGATGGTGCGATGAAGAAATCAAAATCGCTTTATCACGGTCATCGTTTTCCCGCTGGCGTTATCAGTTGCGCCGTGCGTTGGTATTTCCGCTTTCAGTTACCGGCCAGGGCACCGTGCACCGTGCACCGTGCACCATTAGAGAGGAAGTGCGCAGCGATGCGGTCTCGCCGATTTGCGCGACTTCGCTGTGCAGCCAGCAACATGGTGGGGCGTCGGGCGCCGCAGCGAGGCTGCGCCGCTCCTTCTTCTCCCGCCCGCGCACGAAGCGCGAATCTGGGCGCCACCTGAGCACCGCGTCGCGTGCGCATTCGCCTGCCGTCTGGTGATCAGCGACGCACGAAGTCGGTCGGTGTCAGTTCAAGCGTTGTGGTCGGATGGGCGAGCAGCTTCCGTTCGGCGATGGCCCGGATGCGGCTGTAACCGTCACGAAATGTCTTCAGGATCCGCGCGTCGCTGGCCTGCGGTTCAAGCCAGAAACAGGCTTCCAGCGCCCGGATGGTGATGACGCATCCAACCGTGCTGTTCTGATGGGGGAGGCCGAAGGCCACTCCGCGGCGATTCGCGAGCACTTGCGGTTCAAGGTCGAGGAGTTCCATAGGCGGTCAGGGGCGACGCTTCAGGGAGCGTTAAGAACATTTTTGCACAGGCGATGCAATCTGAATATGGGACGGCTGTCAGTTATCGCCATTGGAATGATGCGGCCCTGATAATAAGCAAGAACTTTCAGGCGCGGCTGCGGCGCCTGCCGCCGGCGCGGGAAGCATCGCGCTTCGACGTCACGCGGCGATGGGCGTGGCGCGGCGGACCGGATCCAGTTACCAGCGGCGATTGCGCAAACGCGCGCCGATGCGGTAGGGTGGCGCGATCAACAACCACAACGAGGAATGACTCATGAACAAGCAGGAACTGGTCGACGCCGTCGCTGCAGCGACGGGTGACAGCAAGACGGCAACGGCGGAAATGATCGACGCCTTCATCGGCACCGTGACGGTGGCGATCACGGAAGGTGAGACCGTGCAATTGATCGGTTTCGGTTCGTTTTCGACAGGCGCGCGCGCCGCGCGCGTGGGCCGCAATCCGGCAACCGGCGCCGAAATCCAGATCGCCGCCGCGAAAACCGTGAAGTTCACGGCCGGCAAGGCGTTCAAGGATGCGGTGAACGGCGCCTGACAGCAGGATCACGTTGCCTGTGTCGCCGGAGGCGGCAATGCCAGAGGGCTTGCCGTCTGCACAAAGGCTGTTGTTGCTACCGGCGACTATCGTTGAGACGCGCAACGCGCGGCCAGCCGCCTGGATCGGTCGCCGTCGACCTGGTAGCATGAGCGGCGAAAATGCCGTGGCGCACCGGGGCGCTGCTGCGCTACCAGGCGCGCATCGTGCGGGTTGTCGCCGAAGCGCGGATTCAGCGCGCCATGTACAAGGGCGAAATTACACGCTGGCGCGAGGCCGTGCGTCGTCACCGGCGGGAAGGCGTCTCTGGACATACGTTCCTCTTTGGGCTGTCCGATGGACGCGTGATTGACGGCAGCCGTGGCGGCACTAGCGCGCGATGGCTGAACCATGCGTGTGCCCCCAACTGCGAGACCATCGAAGACGGCAGTCGCATCTTCATCCAGACGCTGCGGCCGATCGACGTCGGCGAAGAACTGTTTATTTAATATCTGCTGGCGACTGACGATCCGCTCGATGAAGAGGTTCGCGCGCAGTACGCGTGCCGGTGCGCCGCATTGGATTGTCGTCAGTCGATGCTGGCGGACGCGCGGTGAACAGGGTGTCGAAGGTAGTCAGTAAACAGCGAGGTTCTGGAAAGCGGCCACGCAACGAAGCCGTAGAACGCAATAATTCTGTCAACCCGAAATTGCGATTCCAGCCGGGTCTCGATCGGGATCGCATCATGGCGCTGGCAGAACTCGACTTCATCGAACGACGTCAGGCCGTGCATTTCCTCGGTCCGCCCGGAACCGGCAAATCACACCTGTGCATAGCGCTTGGCGTTGAGGCCGTTCGTGCCGGTAAGAGTGTCTACTTCGGTACGCTTGCCGAGATCGTCGCGTCGATGATGAAGGCCGAGCGCGAAGGTAACCTCGCACAGCGCGTGCGCTTCCTTGCATGGCGGCAGATTTGCCACGAGAGGCGTACTCAAGGTTCCTTGGACGGCGTTCGTTCGATGAAATCTTGGGCGATGGCGCGCCCGGCAAGTCTGGATGCGGGGCCGACGCATTGCGTCTCATCATTCCGGAAGGGATAGTCAGACATACGTCAGTATGATGGACAAGTCGACGCTCCAGGGTCTAGATTGAATAAGCAATCATTGGCAAGCGACCTTATGTCCTCCCGAAGCCCCTCGCAACGACAGCCGCGGGCTTCCGTTTCCGGGATCGTCTGGATTGTCGACGACGACGAATCATCCCGCCTGGCGCTCGAAAGCCTGGTGCAATCGCTCGGCTATTCGACCGAAACTTACTCGCTGCCTTCGGACTATCTGGCGGCGCGGGCGTCGCACCTTCGCACCGAAAACGGAGTCCTGCTTTCCGACGTCCGCATGCCCGGCATGTCAGGACTGGAATTGCTTGACCGTCTTGTCGCACTGGGCGCCGCGCCGCCGACGATCTTCGTGAGCGCGTTTCCCAGCGACGCGCTGCGAGTGCAGGTGCAGTCCAGCACAGCCATCACGCTGCTCGACAAGCCCGTGGACGCGGCGCTCCTAAAGCGAGCACTCGGCAACGCCGGGAGTTAGGCAGGGGCGCACAAAACAGCGTTTTGCGGACCTCTTTCCGTCAATGGCGGCTGGCGCGTGCCTAAGGGCGCGGCTTTGTTTATTGCGGCCCAATTTCGAGTGCGGCGGCCTTGAAAACGAGATCCGGGAGTGAGCGCGCGTCCATTTTCTTCATCAACTGGCCGCGATGGATTTTCACCGTGACTTCGCTCAGGTTGAGTTGCGCGGCGATCTGCTTGTTGAGCATTCCGCTGACCACCAGCGCCAGGATCTCGCGTTCGCGCGGCGTCAGCGAGGCGTACGCGGCGCGTACAGCCGCCAGGCTGTGTTCCTTTTCGATGCGTTGCGAGTCTTTCGAAATTGCCTCGGAAATCGCGTCGAGCATATCCTGGTCACGAAACGGCTTCGGGAAAAAATGGAATGCACCAGCTCTCATCGCTCGCACCGACATTTCCATATCGCCGTGCCCCGTCATGAAGAGAACCGGCATTTGCAGTCCCTCGCGTGCCATCGCCTGCTGGAACGCCAGCCCGCTTTCGCCTTTGAGCCTGACATCGAGGATGAGACAGCTTGGGCCGGCGGGTTTGCGAAACGTCACGAATTCCTGCACCGAACAGAACGTCTCGACGGAATACCCGACCGACTCCAGTAGGTCGCACAGCGCGAGGCGGATGGACTCTTCGTCGTCGACGACAAAGACTGTCGAGCCGCGGATTCCACCCGTGGACGACGGTACATGCCGATCGGTAGCCATAAACGAGTCCTCAACACGCCACAATGCGGCGGACTGATGAGACATTTTCGCCGCTTGACAGAGACGCGTCCCCGCCGTTTTGCGCCGATAAGACGCGTTCCGAGTATGACACGGTAAGACGAGAGTAGGGTAGATCTCCGAATGTAGGTTTGCCGCCGCCCAAGCGGCCCGCTACCCTTTGCATCTACGTCTGCAATGCGTCGCACAAAGCGGCTAGAACATGAACCGCGGCATGGGGCGAGCGATACACCCTCTTTTCGGCGCTTACTATGCCGTCGATGCCAGAGGCGTGCTGCAGATTTACCTCTACGCGCCTTCAAACGCAGTCACCCCGGCCCCGCTCGCCGCGGGGGGCAGCACAAAGCAGGAGATACCGGAAAACAACTGCTGTTGGCCGCTGCATGCCCGGCAGCACAAACGCCGCCGCAAATCGCCCCTGCTGCCGCGGGCTTTAAACCTGCGGTCTTAGGCGCGCTGAGCTGCTGCACGCGGACAATCATGCCGTTCGACAGGGATGGCGAAGCGAAACACCGCACTGGCAGGCTTTCGGCGCCTGTGTCGATGCGCCCGCCATGAGTCTCGGCAATGGACCTGCAGATGGCAGGGCTCATGCCTATGCCTCCCGCTTTCGTCGTATAAAACGATTCAAAAAGGTGTTCCAGCTCTCCGTCGCGCAGCCCCACGCCCGTATATTGGCAGGGAACATGGTCGGATATGTCATGACCTTCCTACGCCGTTTCCAGACAGACAACAGTCGCAAAACTCCACCGTCCACCTGAGCCCCAATCCGTCCAAGTTAAGAAATGGAGATCTTTCAGCAAGGCTTTTGCGTCATGGATTTGTGGGGTTTCGAGCGGGGTTTCCGTTGCTTTGAGATTCCCTGGTCGATGACGGAAGGTATGGCGTGCGATGAGGGCCAGGGCGTCCGCCAGCGAGGTCGCCGCGGCGATGCCGAGCAACAGGTATGGCAGTAGAGGCTTGAGCACGGAATGCACGTAAGCGCGGTTAATGCATCGGTCGGGCGGCAATTCATGGCAGGCGTGGGCCGTCAGGGTGGTCAAGGCCTGCAAGTTGTCGCACAGCACCTTGGCGGCGAGATCTTGTACCACCGCGTGTTGCGACAGCCCCGAAACATGCTCGAGGTTCAAGCGGTGCTTGAGGCGCTTGAACGCTTCTTCTATTCGCCAGCGCTGAATAACGTCTGAAGCCGGAAGAACCCATCGCGCCAACCGAACGGGCGACGCGTGTCCAGAACTGGAACCGCTCGCCCGGTAGAAACTACGGTCAGGCGTTGCAGATCAGTGAAAGGCCGGCAACGCAATTCCGTATGTCGGCGCATGAGGTAATCCGCCTCGTTTTCCCAGAGGAGCCAATCATGACCTCCTCACACGCAAACGTCCCCCTGAAGCTCCAGCGCATGTTTGTCCACCGCCGAGGACCTGCGGCGCTACCAGCATCTGGTCGATCACGGCACCTCGCCTCTATCACTGAATGCCGCAATCGCGCGACAGAAATCCCTTTTCGAAGTCGCGCTCGACCGCCCCGAACGGATGGTCAGTAAGGATGCACCCGGTGCGCCTGCCCGCACGCTGCCCGTCATGCTCAGCCCCGATGAAGTTGCGCTGTGCGCTCGGCCACGCGCTGGTCCAACTCTGCGGTGGGGCTGAACCACTTGGGCGCAAGTTGAACAACCGTCTACGCGAGCGCCTGCCGCACGGCGGAACGCTATTTAGGGGCTATTTTTTGGGGCTGCCAAAAGAGACTCGGTGTGGCCGGGCATGCAGTGGTTCACCACAGCGAGCCTCTCAGGATAGCTAACTACGAGCGATGTCATGCGGCAATCGTCAAGACCCGATCGGACAAATCAAATTCAATTGCGATTGATTTAAGGCGACGCTCCCAATCCCATACGCCAAACACGTCATGCAAAGTTTGCAGAGGGGTAAGCAGCGATACGGTGCGACTATCGTCGATAGCGATTCGCGAATGGAGCAGCGCTTCCTTCAGAGCAGTGACGCGGGATCTGGGATAGTGCGGTGGTATAGTCAACTTGTTGAAGGGCGCGCTTGTGACAGCGCTTAACATACGGATCACTAATTTATGCGGCAATGCGATCCAGCATCAGATTTTCCGTTACGGTTTCCCACGCCTTGAACGCCTGCTTGCGGGCCTGCCGTTTCTGTTGCGCGTTCGCGTTGTAGCGGCAGTGCATGAACAGGTTGCTCACCTGAGCATGGACCGACGTGAATCGCTGTAGATGGCGCGCCGACTTGAAGCGGCGCATCACCTTCTCGCGCACGCGTGTGGGCTGGTGCGAATTCTCCGCCCGGTTGTTCAGTCCTTTGTGCTGCCAATGCCCCACGTTCAGGCCCAGTTCGCTGTTCGCCGCCGCGTAGCTGCGCAGCTTGTCCGTGACGATCACGCGTGGGCAGCCGTGGCGCCTGGGACCTATCCGTCATTTCGTGGGCGAGGCATATCATGAGGTAAAAGATCATGGATATGCCGATGAAGAAGAAACGCACCGTGGCTTCTCAGGCAGCGGCCCGAGGGCCGCTGCCTGCCCTGCCGGAAGGTTTGCTTGACGAGCTGGTCAAGGGACCGATGACACCCACCGAGGTTCAGGACCTGATGCTGGCTTTCAACAAGGCCGTCATCGAGCGCGCCATGGGCGCGGAGATGAACATGCATCTGGGCTACCCGCCGGGTCACCTCATCCAAGTGCTAGGTGCCACTTGTCGCCGCGACCCGGCGCTGTCGAACGGATACGCTTCGCGATCGCAAGACCGAACTTCGTCGGCCAGCACCGCACCGCTTCGTACGTAAGCTCGATTCCCCGTGCCGCCAGCAGCTCCTCGACCATGCGCAGGCTGAGCGGGAACCGGTAGTACAGCCACACCGCGTAACTGATGATTTCCGGCGGAAATCGATAGCCCTTGAACGAAATCGGCGCCTCGGCCGACGGCAAAACGGAGACGGAAGCTTTCTTCATGCCCCATTATATTTGTCGACCCCGGCCTCAACTTGACAATACCCTTGGCGCTCATAGCGCTGAAGTACTTCGCCGCCGCTCCATTCATCGACCTTACGAATGGCTGTCTCATACCTGCGTATGACTGGCTTACTGTGACGGCTCCCGCTACATTGCCGGAAAGACTCGAACCCTCGCTACCTGGACGCCTCGCTGCATCCAAAGGTATGAGCGCGTTATGCCCATGGAGGGCTGCGGCGACCGTTCGTACAATGGTTTTCTTTTGGTTGTCCGTCTACCTTGATTCCATGGAATTCGCGATTTTCATTTGAGTGGCAGCCATGTTAGACGTTCCGCGTGGCTGGGCTTATATCCGTAGCAGCGCGTACGACGAGTACACGTTCGTCCCCTGTCTGGATAAGAACTGTATCGCCGGACTGTTGACCTTAGCTTGGCCGCATCTGTATCCAGTGAGGGTCACGATGAGCAGGAACGCAAGAGATCTGGTCCAGCTGGCGTCGAGACGATCCGATGTCGACGGTAGCGACCAGCGTCTTCTAGGCGGTACATAAAACGAACGCTGATCAAAACGCTCGACCAGCCTATCGTCTGGCCGACTGGACGAAGGGCGCCAAGGCCCCGTTGATCGGGGATGCCACAGGAGATTGTCATGTTCATCTATTCGATCCGTTATCGCGATGTCTGCGGCCGGTGGTCGGTTGCCTTCGCACAGGCTGCTTCACAGTCCGACGCTGAAGCGATTGCAACCTGCCGTTATGGCGCGTTCCATTCCGTCAGCCATGCGCGATTGGTTCCTTGAACAACGTAGCCTGGTAGCCCGAACGGCCAAATTGGACCGGAGCAGCAAGTTTAGCCCATCGCGTCGCGTACGCAGCGAATGGCTGCTCGCGAGCCCCCGGGCTCGGCGTCGCATGCGGCTACCTCATCCGTTCCAATACACACAACAAGGAATTCCTCGCGTCTTACCCAGCTTATCCTTAGGGAAACATGCTCTATCAATTGCACGAATTCCAGCGGGCACTTCTGAGCCCACTCACCGCCTGGGCCCAGGCGGCATCGAAATCGTTCGCGAATCCCGCCAGTCCATTGGCTTACGTGCCGGGCGCCACGCGTCTGTCGGCCGGTTACGAGCTGCTGTACCGGCTCGGCAAGGACTACGAAAAACCGGAGTTCAACCTGCATCAGATCGTCAAGGACGGGCACAATATCCCGATCGTCGAACAGACGATCATCGAAAAACCGTTTTGCCGTCTGATGCGCTTCAAGCGTTTCGCCGACGACAGCGACGCCGTTACTCAATTGAAAGATGAACCGGTCGTGCTGGTATGCGCACCGTTGTCGGGACACCACGCCACGCTGCTGCGCGACACCGTGCGCACGCTGCTGCAGGACCACAAGGTGTACATCACCGACTGGATCGACGCGCGCATGGTGCCGCTCGAAGACGGTCCGTTCCATCTCGACGACTACGTCGCGTACATCCAGGAGTTCATCCGCCACATCGGCTCGCAGAACCTGCACGTGATCTCGGTCTGCCAGCCGACGGTGCCGGTGCTCGCCGCGATTTCGCTGATGGCGAGCCGCGGCGAAGACACGCCGCGCACGATGACGATGATGGGCGGTCCGATCGACGCGCGCAAGAGCCCGACTTCGGTGAACTCGCTCGCCACCCAGCACTCGTACGAGTGGTTCGATAACAACGTGATCTTCACGGTGCCCCCGAACTATCCGGGCGTGGGCCGGAAGGTCTATCCGGGCTTCCTGCAGCACACCGGTTTTGTCGCGATGAATCCGGAACGTCACGCGGCTTCGCACTGGGACTTCTACCAGAGCCTGCTGCGCGGCGACGAAGACGACGCGCAAGCGCATCGCCGTTTCTACGACGAGTACAACGCGGTGCTCGACATGGACGCGAACTATTACCTCGACACGATCCGCGTGGTGTTCCAGGAGTTTCGTCTTGCAGAAGGCACGTGGGACGTCGCCGGCGAGCGCGTGCGGCCACAGGATATCGAGAAGACGGCGCTCTTCACGATCGAAGGCGAACTCGACGACATTTCCGGCAGCGGCCAGACACGCGCCGCTCATGAGCTGTGCACCGGCATCCCCGAGAAAAACCGGCGGCATTTCACCGCCGAAAAGTGCGGCCACTACGGGATCTTCTCCGGCCGCCGCTGGCGCACCATCATCTATCCGCAACTGCGCGAGTTCATCGTAGAACACGATCCGGCGCCAAGAAGTGTCTGCAAAGAAGATCGGCGCGAAGAAATCGACGGTAACGAAAGTAATACGAGCTATTCCTGCGCGACCGTCTGACGGTCGCGCCAGTTGCCAGGCGGCGTTCGGCTGTGGTCGGTGGCCGTCCGGAAAGGGGCTGCCCTTTATTGTCCAATGTTGAAGAGCAGAACCTGCCCGAAAGCGCCAGTTGGTCCATGGTTCCGCGAAACAGTCATTCAGTGGGGATCCGAAGCATGACGCGACCGGCCGGTATGGCCGTGAAGCAACGTTCAACATCGTGAATTGAATGGCCGCCACCTGAACCAGCCAGCCAGTCCATAAGCGGTGCGTTACCGCGACTCAAGGGCGTCGTGTCGCACTTGCGCAATCTCGCCCGGATGTTGGCCGCGGTATGCATCGAAGAGCTGTGAGCATAGCTGGGCGAGCGAATCAAGGTCTACGGCCTGGTCTGCGTGGTCGACCTCGCCTGCGCTGAGTATGTCGTCGAGAACCGGGGCGAGACGGCGTAGTCGCACGAACGTGGCGGCCTCAAGTTTCATATTGAACCTCCTGTGGCCAGGCGGTGGAGAGCACCCTGAGACCGCCTGTGTTCTGGGGATGCTTTAGCTGAGTGAGCCCGAGTCCAACATACATCAACTCCAGCGCGTGTCAGGCGCCTGTGCGGGCTTGGACCAGCTCGCTGGCGAGAATCATTGCGTCTCTGTTAAGTGGTATGACTCGTCCGCGGACTCGTGGACGGTAGACCGAGTCGCCCAGATTGATATGCTTGCCGGATAGGGCGCAACACCCTGACGCGCGAGCGAGACAGGCCGACCAGACCTGCTCTTCGTAGTTGCAAAGCGTCGCGTCACGCCAGCGCAGCACGAAGAGAGAATTGGACAGTTCGTCAACGACGGTCACAGTGAAGGGTCGCACGTCGCCGCCCGTCTGCCGGGGACGGAACGGCTCGCCCGTGGAGCGGGGACGGACGGACAGGGCCGGAGTAGTTCGCATCGGGTCTGGCGGGGAAGAAAATCGATGGATGGCTGCGAGCGTCGATGCCCAGGGGTCCATGCCATTCGGCGAAGAAGTGCCGCAAGCGGACTTTGACTGGGCGAGCCGGCCCGGCCGGTGCGGCGACGGATAATGGGCTGAAGGCAGCGCGGGGACAATAGACGTACGATTGGAGCCACTCTCTGACAGGATGTCAGAGTCCGTACTCGGTTCAGCGTTCAACATCGTGTTCCTCCCTTTAGCACAGCGGCCTCAAATCTGAAGTGCAACACCTATCTCGTATAAGGTGTTGCGATGCACGAAAGAACTCAGTACCAGCAACTTCAACCTGAAGAGCGTCTGACCATTGCAAGCCTGCATCTGCAGGGTTCGAGTATCCGGGCCATGGCCCGGATACTCGGGCGCTCGCCGGCCACCGTTAGCCGGGAACTGACGCGAAACAGCTCTCCCGCTGGCTACGCGTCCGTGTCGGCTGAAGCACTCAGTGCCGCACGCCGCAGCGCGGGTCGCCATCCCACAAAGCTTTGCCTGCAAAGCGTCTGCGGGCGTATCGTTCTCACCCTGCTCGAGTGGAAATGGTCACCCCAGCAGATATCCGGCACACTCAAGCGTATGTATCCGACCGACCCGACCCAGCAGGTTTCGCACGAAACCATCTACACGGCCATCTACGCCCAGCCGTGCTTGCGCCATGGTCACAGCACACGCATGCCGCGTACACGGGGCACAGACCGGCGCGGACAGATTCCTGACATGGTCAGTATTCATGTGCGGCCGCCCGAAATCGAAGACCGACTGCTGCCTGGGCACTGGGAAGGCGACTTCATCAAGGGTGCCGGCAACCAGTCCTCGGTAGGCGTGCTGGTCGAACGGACCAGCCGGCTGGTGCTGCTTGCCAAGATGGAAGACGCCACCGCCGCTTCAGCGCTGGCGGGCTTCTCCGCCAAACTCAATTCGATTGTCGCGCCATTACGGCAGAGCTTCACCTACGACCAGGGCAAAGAAATGTCGCGCCATAAAGGGCTCACCGCCGCAACCGGCGTGAAGGTGTACTTCTGCGACCCCCACAGTCCCTGGCAACGCGGCACTTGCGAAAACACCAATGGGCTACTGCGCCAGTATCTGCCCAAAAGCACAGACCTTTCGGTCTACAGTCAGGACGAACTTGACGCTATCGCCGACAGTCTGAACAGCCGACCTCGCGCGACTCATGCCTTCCATTCACCCTTCGAGGTCTTCGCCGCGACCCTTGCCTCAGCAAGCCAACCTCAAGGCTCTAAACATTAATCCCGCTGTTGCGCTTCACTCTTGAAACCGCCCACTGTTTCCAGCGGCTGCCCTTTCTTCGAAAATGCGGTACTCCTTGATGAAGGCAGGAATGGCTTTTTTATTGGCGGCATATCGAAGTGACCAGTCAAGGCGATTGGGCGTTACTGTGACTGTGCAGTCGAAGCAGTTCGAGCAGGCGCGAGGGTGCGACTGGCTTTCTCAGAAACGCCGACACCTGCAGGTGGGCCGGTGGTGTCGCCACCGCTGAGTTCAGAAGGACAGGAATGGTTGCGAAGTCCGGCTCGGCCGCGAGCGCGCCTATGAGCGTGGGTCCGTCCATGACCGGCATCATGAAATCGGAAACCACGATGTCAGGGCGCCTTCGGCGTGCTGCCTGCAGTGCCTCATCTCCGTTCAACGCAGTCATTACCTCGTAACCTTCTCCGCAAATCAACGTTTCAAGCGCCTGAAGCAGGCTCATGTCGTCATCGACCAGTAACACCGTCACCATGACCCGCCCCCGAAGCGGTGGTCTTTCACTTCGTCTGTTTGCCGGCAACAGCTATTCCGCTGCTCCCACGCGTTGAAAGCAGTCCATTGGACGGGAGCGTTCTCGCGGCAGCTGACGCCGCCAACAGCAAAGTCTGTGCTTCCGTCTTCATCCGGTGCGCATGTTTGCCCGGTGGGTGCAGCCTGACTCGCGCGTATTACCGCGACAAGCGATGGCCGACATTCCGACGCTGACTTTCCGCCTGCGAGCATTTTCGGTTCAAACGCCCCTCGCAGAAACTCTGGGACCGCGTCGCTTAGCGCCTGCGACAGACGGTCGAGCGTCTGTTCTCTTCCGTCGTCGAGGGCGGCTGCCCACAGCGCCGCGAGTTCTTCCGTCAGTGCGGTGGCAATGGGCGCGAGCTGTGTTTTGAGGTCTTCGCGTAGAGTCGGAATTCCCGATGGGGTAATGCTCCTCAATGCAGACTTGCGCTTTGCGGCCATTGGTGACTCCCCAAGGTCTTTCGGTAGCGTGCATCCGTGCAATGCGTCAGTGCGGGGAGCCGTTGAAATGCAACGACCTGCACAACAGAGCTTCGCAGCACGTGGCTAGAGGTCGAATAATCCCTGACCTACGGCTACTGGATGCATATTGCGGAGAGGTCGACGGTACGGCGATAGATGTTCCTGCCACGCCACGCCACGGCACGAACGTGTACTCCGCATACGCGTTACTGCCGATATATATCCAGTTATGCAGAACAGCCGACACGACGAATCCTTGAAGACGTTAAAAAAGCGAACGGGTCGGGCCACCCCAAAGGGGATGTTGTGGTTGGGCCGAACCGTGAGCTTTGCGCTGTCGTAACGGAAACGCTGTCTCGATGAGAGAAGAGTAGGTTTTGCCGAATGGCAAATCTACTATGCGGTCGGATATGTCGATACCGCGTTAGCGTTACGTGGTTATACGGGCGTATAACTTCGCTTAGGAGATTAACGGGCGGTGCCGAACCGTGCATAGTCCAGTCCCGCCTTGACCCTGAAGGCGATGTTATCGCCGCGGTTAACGACTCGGGGTCTGGTATTCGTGAGGAAAAGCTTCCGCGACCTTCGAACCGTTCTGTACGACATGCATTTCCGGCAGGGTGATGAGTCTGCGATTTCCAGTTCTATTGATGCAGCCCATGGTGGGCAAATCTGGGCCACCAGTTGTTCCTACGGCGGCGCAACATTCTCATTCAGCCTCTCGGCAGCCCTGACACAGGAGGTGAATACCTAGGCGGCATGTAAGCGCTCCGCGCGGGTTGCGTCTACAAGGAAGCAGTATTGACTGCCATGCCGGTCTCGACCGCGATATCCCGGAGGCTGTTGCCCTGGCGACGCAGAATCTCGATTTCCATGTACTCCTCGTAGCTGATCACGGGCCGCCCAAAAGGAGCAACCCTACAACGAGGCGTATCAATTCCTAACTGCGTTGCTGTATCAATTCACAACTGCGCGCGACATCCACCATACGCCCCGCTGATGTGATTGTGGGTGGATTTGCCCCTATACCTTCGGTCATCGCCTAGACACCAAGGTTGATGATTGGAGCGGTGCCCGAACTGTCACTGGTCGATTGCATTGCAGCGCACGCTCGAACTTCCTCGCGCCGAGCTGTCGGAACTACATGCCTGCGAAGCCAGAGGCAGTCGTGGTGCCGGGATGACCATCGTCAGCCGTGGCGGCGCCACCTCAGCCAACGACTCGATCGCCAGCGCGTCATGCGCGCACGCATCGGCGCCGTTCGGCTCGTAGCTGTCTGGGCAGCCCGGATTGTTGTCCGCGCGCACAGGCGGGCCGCGCGACTCAGAACACAATGAAGCACAAGCGACCTCCCTGTATCAAGCTGTACAGTGCGAATCTTGGCGTGCAAGAAAAACAACCCGATCGATGCGATGCTCGTCACCGGTTCCTGTCGTCCTCCGGGCAATTGAATGCGGACACGGCTCAGATTCACTGTTCCCCGATACACGATCCCGCCTAGCCACGATACGAACGTGCATAACGTTCTCCGACCGAAGAAACTGATGACCAAAGAAGACGCTGCCGTTGCGGAGATGTACCGCGAACGCACCGACCATGGAACCAACGTAAACGTGCAAGACAAAAAAGACCATTCTACGAATGGCACGCATTGCTCCTGCTTAGGAATGGCTGTCCCATACCTAGGTATGACTGGCTTACCGTAACGGATCCCGTTACATCGCCACTCGAACACTCACTTCCGGGATGCCTCGAGGTATCCAAACGTATAAGCGCGCTATGCCAACGGAGGATTGCAGCAACCGTTCGTAGAATGGTTTTCTTTGGGTCGTCCGTCTATCTTGATTCCATGGACTTTGCGTTTTCATTTGAGTGGCGCCATGTTAAATGTTCTGCATAACTGGATTCACGTTCGTCCCCTGGCTGAAGAAAAGCGTGTATCGCCGGACTGTTGACCTTAGCCGCATCTGTATCCAGTGAGGGCCACGATGAGCACGAACGCAAGATATTTGCTTGAGCTGTGCCGAGATGATCCGACGTCGGCAAAACTGAAGATGGCCGCGAACATCATCGCCGTCGGCGTCGCAGATCAACACGAGGGCTGCTGACATGAACGCGCTCGAACAGTGGCGCTCCCGACCGCTGCAGGTCAGTGTTCTGGATCGCTGCGATGAATGCGGCGAGATGAAGGAAGACGTCCAAAAGCGCGTGAACTATTGGCCGAATATTACTGCCGTCTGCTGTGGGAAGTGCTTCATCGAAATGATCGGCGAACACGGCGGATTTTGAGTCCTACGAGGAGTCAGCGATGACCGGAATGATTGTGACTGCTGCCGGCGGTTGGCACCCCTGGCAACCGCTTTTCGATCGCAGCATGCAGCACGCAGGATGCCCGCGTGTCTCGAGTCGGAGAAACGGCGGCGTTCCCGTCCGCCCTTGTTCGCACGCAGCGGGCGACTCGGGCTGACGGCATGCGCCAAAAGCGGTGGGAGTCCGGCGCGGGCATGAGTTAGATGACGGTGGCCGTTCGGCGCGCGCAGCGCAGAGCGCCGCACATGTTCGCAGTAGTCGCCATGTGGCTGCGCTCAAAGCGGAGAGAGGCCACGAGTTTTTTCTTGGCTTGTGGGGGGAAGGGCGCCAACTCAGATCAAGCGCCTCGGACAATATCCCGTTTCTGAGGCAGCGGTTCTTCAGGGATGGACGTCAGCCATGCCGGCTGTGAGCTGACGGCAGCATAACCATCGACGATCAACGCTAACGCATGACGCCGAGGCTCGATTTAGCCGTTGTTACCCGCGACGCGGGGATCATTCGGACAGCCGCTAGAGAGTGTTCGGCCACCGGACCTGGCGCTGCCGGGCGTGGGACTGGAGACTCAGGGGCTGGACTCCCAGGCGCCTGCAAACGGCGGAGAGATAAGGCTTGCCGAATCACCTCCATCAGGAGCCTGAAAGACTGCGGTGGCGATGGGCTTCCTTGGTACGGCAAAGGCTTGAGGTTATTGAGGCACGCGGAGCCCATAATGGGGCGCCGGCCGCCGCCTGACGGGTGATGACCCGGTGGTCATTTCCCAGACCGACGTTAAGGAAGTCTGTGCCATGCGAATAATCTTGGGGCTCCTGGCAATCGTTGCAATTTTTCCGGCGCCGGCATTCAGTCATGCGCTGGACAATCACTTGACGTGCGGAGAAACGGCACATGACTTCGTCACCAGTCTCGTCGACACTCAGTCCATCGTGACCCCCGCCATGCGGGTTGAGCCGAATTCGGTGAACGTGTTTCGCCCCACGAGCGACGCCGGGTTGACTGCATTCGGCCTCCGCGTTCATGCCGTTTTTGGATACCAGCCGGATGATCCACTTTTCAAAGCTGGCGGAAGCAACGCTTCGCCAGGTGCGGTTTACGGTGTGGTTGTGCTGGGTTCGGCGGATTCGGTCAAGCGTCTTCTCGGAGACGCTGGGAGCACTGCAGTCGTTCATCCGGTCATTCCCCTGGTGCTGACGGCCATCGTATGCAGGCAGCCCTCGAGTGCAGCCGCCAGACGGCTTTCCGCCGATGGGCAATGATCAAGGTCACATCGAGAGCCTTGTCGCTGAAGGCTTCGGAGAGCAGCCGTCAGATGGGTCTGAAAGGATGGAGGCGACTGCCCACTTCGGCACGTGCGTCCAGCGCGCCGTGACCCTGGACGAGGCTTTGAGGATCATCCGGCCGCGCCTGCCTCAAGAGACGAAAACATAAATGCAGCAGATCGATAGAAGCGGCCGCCGAAACTGCACCAGCCGAGAAACCGCCGCGCATGCCTGGGCGAGCTGATCCAGATCAACGGCAGCGATCATCGCTCGTTCGAGGAAACGCGCGCCGGCGTGCACGCTGCTGGTGTTCATCGACGATGCAACCAGCCGGCTGATGGCGCTGCACTTCTCAGCGACCGAGTCGACTTTCAGTTACCTTGAGGCGATGCGTAGCTACCTGGAACAGCATGGCAAGCCGGTCGCGCTGTACAGCGACAAGGCGAGCGTGTTTCACTGCAACAGTCATTCAACCACGCCTGGCAAGGGCGTCACGCAGTTTGGCCGCGCGCTGTACGAGCTGAATGTGGATACGTTCTGCGCGAACAGCAGCCAGGCCAAGGGACGCGTCGAGCGCGCGAACCTTACACTGCAGGATCGCCTCGTGAAGGAGTTGCGGCTACGCGGCATCAGCACGAAGGAGGCGGCCAACGCTTACGCGGGCACTGTCAAGTTGAGAAGCATAGGCTACGTGCCGGCCTCAAGAATAGTTATCCTTATCAGATAGCCCGGTTGGCTGCGAGTGAGGCGCTCCAGTCATGCCATGTAGCGAGCCGTTCTTGCGACATGGCGCGATGACATGCCGCGTTCATCCGATGTCTGGGCAACGCGAAGTGCTGCCGGATCGGGCCGAAGCATGAGAGAAACGCCTGCGTGCGACGGGCATCGCGAAAGCCGCACATCTGGCGTTCGCGCCTGCGGGTTGGCTGGTGACTATTCTCGGCGCGGTTGTTCACGCGCGCAGCCGATTTGACGAAGACGTGCTTCACTTGGGCGAGCTCAGGAATATCGGCCTTCGCCGCCGGATAACTGCGCAACTGGTCGGTAACGATCTTGCGCGGCACCGGATTGGATCGCAGCACCCGCCGAAAGAAGCGCGTGGCCGCGGCCTTGTCGCGCCGCTTTTGCACCAGCACGTCGAGTTCGACACCTTGCTCGTCTACCGCTCGCCACAACAGGTACGGCTCGCCGCGCAGCGTCACGAACATCTCGTCCAGATGCCATGTGCTGCCCGGCTTGCGCCGCGCCGCTTTGGCGCAACGGGCGAATCCAGCGCCGAATTTGTCGCACCAGCAACGGATCGTTTCGTACGTGACCACGACACCACGCTCGAGCAACAACTCTTCAATGTCGCGCAGGCTCAGGCTGAACCGGAAATACCAGCGAACCGCGCAGCTGATGACGACGGGCAACTCCGGAAACGGTTGCGCCGGGCTCGAAGGTCTCGCGCACTATCGCGAGCTTCTCCTCGACAGAGCGCCGAAGGCGCTGTTCGGGCTCGGTCAAAACTTCAATGGGTTCCACGTTAGAACTGGGCTTAAACATAGGCGTAAGACTACCTCAAAGTTTAAGCGTTACCTCGTGTCCGGTTTTCGCGGGGGCCGGCCCATTTTCGCAGCGGCCGACCAGTCGCTTGAAGATGCTCAAACCGCAAGTTTCGGCCTGAGCTTGTAGTGAACTCATGATTCTCTAACCCTTTCGGGAGCCGAACCCGAAAGGGACGCTCCCATTCTTGTACGGAGCGAACAGATGGAACGTGATATTCATAGGCTTTGTTCGGAAGGGTGCCTAGTCGTTGTAAAATTGTAAGCTCAAGAGACCCGGAAAGACGTGGATGCCGTACAAAGCCAGACTCAAAGACGGTCAGGAGCGTAAGCGCAAAAAGCCCGCCTACCGGGTGATGAACTGTCGTGAATACAACGAGAGCCTGAAGAAGCGCGGAAAAATCAGCCTCTATTTCCCCGAGGGCGATCTCAAGGCGCAATTCATCACGGCGTCGCCGTACGTGCGTGGCGTCTCGGGCAGGCTGCCATCGTACACCCCGGCCTACGTTGAACTGCTCTATACGTTCTACCGCCTGTTCGGCTGGGGGATGCGGCAGATCACCGGCTATATGGAAGATTACTGGGCCGGCCATGGGTTGGAAATTCGGGTTCCCAGCTTCGGCCACCTGTGTGATCTGTTCGCCGCGCTGGAGGTCAAGGTCACGCAGCGTTGCGAACGGCTGGCCAGACGACTGGCCGACGGCGAGGACGTGAGCATCATTGTGGACAGCACAGGGATGAGTTTTGGTCGGGCCAGTGAGTGGTACGAGCAGAAGTACGGCAAAAAGGCGGCGAAAACGCCGTGGCGCAAGATGCACCTGTCGATTGACGCGGACATGAACGTTCACGCGATCGCCATCACCGGCACGGACGTTTCGGATAGCGAAGGGATGGACTGTGTCCTGCCCGCCGACATCCGGGTTGACCGTGTGATTGCAGACGGCGCCTACTACAGCATCGAGCGGGCCGAAGCCCTGTCGCGATCAGGCGCGCTGCCTGTTATTCCACCGCCTTCTCATGCGGTGGTGCACGGCGAAGAACGGACTCAATGGCATGACAGGATCGTTGGCTACATCAGGGAAAAAGGCATTTATGCGTTCCACAAAAAATATGGCTATGGGCAACGCGCGCTGGTCGAAGCGCAGATCTCCCGGATCAAGAGATGCATCGGCTCGTCCCTGCTGACACGACAACCCGCGTCACAGGAACGCGAGGGTGTGGTCATCGCCAACCTCCTTAACCGATGGAACTCGTTTGGCAGGCCGGTTTCTTGCAAAAATGGATAGTTGCGCCTGTAGCAGGGAAACTCGGACCCTTCCGAACAAAGCCCCACCTATGTCCTGACTGGCGCAGGATTGCTTACGAAATATGTTTAATCAAACGCGAAGATTTTCGCGTCCAGCGAACTGCTACATAACGTCCTTGGAAAGAAGGCAGGACTGTCATGAAAAACGCGAAGCTTAATCCTAACAACGAAGGATCCGGCGCAATTTCGGCGAGGCATTTTTCGTTCCTATCCTATCTGTTCGCCGCCGTCTTTTTAGGTGCCTGGATGTCCGTCGCGTCCGGGCAGTCAGTTGGACAGCCTTTATCTCCAGAAGTCACCGACTTAGCTCCTGCCGCGACGGCATCTCCGATCAATACGTTGGCGGCCACGTCCGCGAACGTGTTGACCTATCATGGCGACACGAATCGTACTGGTTGGAATTCGAGCGAGACGACCCTTACCCCTTCCAACGTCAGAGCCGGTTCGTTCGGCGTCGCGCATGCAATCAAGCTCGGCGACCCAGTGAACGACTGGGTCGACGCGCAGCCATTGGTTGTTTCAGCGTTGAGCGTAAACGGGACAACGCAGGATGTCGTATACGTCGCCACCGAAGCCAACAACATTTACGCCTACTCGGCTTCCACCGGCAAGCTGCTCCTCCAACGGAACCTCGGGACTCCGGTACCGCGATCGAGGCTTCCCGGCGGCTGTGGCAACAACGGCCCCACCGTGGGAATCAACTCCACGCCGGTGATCGATCTGGGCACCCACACGCTATATGTGGTCTCGTTCAAGCTGGTAAGCGGCACGCCGAGCTATTGGCTCCACGCTCTTGACATCACCGCCTTGGCTGACAAAGCGGGTTCTCCGACCTCGGTCTCGGCTTCGCATACCCTGACGAACGGCACGACCCACCATTTCGCCGCACAGTTCAGCCGCCAGCGTGCCGGTCTTCTTCTGGCGAACGGAAACGTCTACGCCGCTTTCGGCAGCTTTTGCGACATACGCGCCGATGAGTCGAGAGGCTGGTTGTTGGGATGGAAGGCGAGCACGCTGTCACCGCTGCCTGCGAATCAGTTGATGGACAAGCTGTCGACTTCACCCAACACCTTTTTTCTGTCATCCATCTGGATGTCCGGGTATGGCATTGCCGCAGGTCCGTCGGGGGTGCTGTACGCTGTCACCGGGAACTCAGACCCGTCTGGTACGACCTACGCTCCTCCAAACAACATCCAGGAAAGCGTGGTGAGGCTCTCTGCCGACTTGACCACCTTGCAGGACTATTTCACCCCTTCAGGTACTAATGGTGTCGCATCGCTAGATGAAACGGACGACGATTTCGGCGCCGGTGGGGCCATGGTTATACCGGACATCCCTGGACAATCGGCTTCTACGCTCGTTGCCGGCGGAAAGCGCGGCCGTCTGTACCTCATCGACCGGGCCGCGATGGGTCACAACGACTCCGGCAGAGCGCGTTCCATCGCCGATTTCGGTTCCTGCTGGTGCGGCCCATCGTATTTTATGGGATCGGACGGCGTCCGCCGCGTTGTCAGCAGCGGCGGCAGAAGCATCAAACTATGGAAGGTTCCGGCAACGGCGACGCTGCAACTGGAAAAATCGTTTTCTAGCATCCAATCCGGCCAGGATGGTGGCTTTTTCACGACGATTTCATCGAACGGCACAACATCCGGGTCCGCGATCATCTGGGCCGTCGGTCGCCCCACCTCCACTACTGCGCCGGCCAACGTGACGCTATACGCCTTCGACGCCTCAGGTGGCACAACACCGATCTTCTCGTCCGTCGCCGGCTCCTGGCCTCACGGCGCCAACGCCAACATCGTGCCCACTGTCGCCAACGGCAAGGTCTTTGTGGCCAGCTTCGCAGCCCTGAACATCTTCGCTCCGGGCGGGACGCTCGCTCCGGTCGTAGTCCCGCCCCCGGCTACTCCGCCAGGACCTCTGCCCAGCCAAATCTACGGAATTGTCACTTCGGTAGGCACGTTGCAAATAACCATCCAACCTCAGACTGGAGCCCCTGTGCTCGTTGACACTTCGGCTGCCGAGCAGGCTCACCTGAGCGTTCCGCTCGTGGTCGGAAAGGCCGTCCACGTCTTCGGCCCATTCAGCAGTGGAGCGTGGCACGCGGAAACAATTCTTCGTGCCAAGGACGACCCTGAATCTTGGGTGCCCACGAACTGACGCCTTTGCCAATTCCAGTTTGTGCCGAAACCGATTGGCGCTAATGGAAGAACTGCTGCAATCGGTTTCAATCTGAACGAGGCAAAGACTGGTGGTCACCATTTACATAAGGGCTAGCCCTAGCTTCGCATGTGATGCCGGCTGCTGTCGACACCGGGCATGAAATTTCGCCGGGCCGCCGGCGCAACGCTGTTCCAACCGCTGTTTCAACCGAAGGAGAAAGCACGTATGCAATGGACGACTCCGAGCTACACCGACGTACGCCTCGGTTTTGAAATCGTGATGTATGTCGCTATGCGTTAAGCCCGCAACCGGGCCGCACGCCGCGGCCCCTTGCGGTTTCGGTTTGTGTTTGACCTCTGCTTCGAAAAGACATTTCGCAAGCACAAGCGCCCGGTGGGCAGGAGTTGGCGCATGGATGAAAGTTATATCAAGGTCAAAGGCCCGGCTTGAGGCGTAATCGCTGTCGGCCTCAACCCGCTCGATAAAACTGAATCCGCCGACGTGTGCTCAAAGATTTGGCGAAAATCCCAGATTGATATTGTCTCGCCGCGTGGCTATAACACTCGAGCATCCCGTCCCAGCACCACTCATCGTTGCCCGGCACAGATAAACGATGGGCTTCTCCAATCCTTCTTTTCATTGAAGGACCTGCTCTCCGCGTGGCAAGAAACCGCATTTTGGTCGTGGTGTGGTTGCCTGTCGTCGAGGACATTAACTCGTTTTCCTACGGAGAGATTCACCGAAGCGGCCAGGTGTTGATGGTGTTCATTATCTGGTGAAATCGAATCAACGTCGTTCTAATGATTAGGAAAACACAATGGATATCGAAATTGATGGAGTGCTTAAGGCGGCGAAGGTCAAGGCGTCTGCTTGCGCCATTGTATGTGTGCTCGGCTGGTCTACGTTAGGCCACGCGGCAACGTGGACAAAGCTGACGAATGCTGCACCCAGTGGAGTGGGGACCATGGTGCTGTTGACGGACGGCACAGTCATGGTGCAGGGAAATCCTTACGACACCTGGTTGCGCCTGAGCCCCTCCGCTACCGGAAGCTATGTGGACGGCACTTGGTCCGCTTTGGCGCCGATGAGCAAGGCGCGTCTGTATTTTGCGTTGAATGTGTTACCGAGCGGCAAGGTCTGGGTTCTTGGCGGCGAATATAGCGGCACCCCACTCCAGCAGAACATAACGAACACGGGCGAGTTGTACGATCCGCTGGCCAATACGTGGGCTCCCGTAACGGACTTTCCGGAGCAGTACTTTGGAGATGATCCTTCGATGTTGCTACCGAACGGGAAAATCCTCGCCGGGTCGATTTTCACAAACCAAACCTACCTTTACGATATCGCATCGAATTCGTGGTCGTTTGGGGGATCCAAGGTTTATCCAGATCGCAGCGACGAGGAGACCTGGGTCAAGATGGTCCGCGGTAAAGTACTTACCTACGACCTTTTCGAAAGCGTCGCGCAGAATGGTCAATATGCCGAGACCTACGATCCCACCACGCATACGTGGTCGAGCATCAGTCCGAGCGACGGCTCTGCACGCGGGACCATTCCAGCCCTGAGCAGCGCCGCAATCGGATACGAGCTTGGCCCGTTCCTGAAAATTCGTGGCAATGGAGTTCAGGGGCAGATCTTTGGTATCGGTGCGACCGGGCATACCGCTCTGTACTCACCCTCGACCAACACGTGGACACCCGGCCCGGATGTCTTTGGTTCGCTTGCCGGCAAGTCGGTTCTTTTTGGTTCTGACGATGCACCCGGCGCGGTGATGCCGAGCGGCCATGTCGTCTTTGCTGCGGACGCCGGGCCCACAAGCGGTTTGTTCGGTCCTCCGACGCAACTGTTTGATTACAACCCAGTCGCAAATTCGATTACGCCTCTGTCGCCGAGCATCCCTGATTCTAACCTTGGCAGCATTCCGGCATTTATCACAAGGCTGCTGGTGTTGCCGAACGGCCAGATACTGTTCTCTGACTCGTCACGCCAACTCTGGATATATAGCCCGGATGGCGCTCCACAGCCATCATGGCTACCCGTTTTTTCGAACGTCAAGTACAGCGGCGCAGGGGTTTTCACGTTGCACGGCGTCCGCATGAATGGCCAAGCCGCGGGATCAAGCTACGGCGACGATGTTGAATCGGATGAAAACTACCCCATCGTTCGCCTCCAGGACGCGGCGGGCCACGTGTATTACGGAAGGACCACGAATTGGGCCAAGACGGGCGTCGGTCAGGGTGCGAACGAGGAGACGGTCGATTTCACTCTGAAGACAGGCATGGTACCCGGCGACTATTCGATTATCGTGAGCGGCGCGGGAATCTCATCCACGCCGCGGTGCGTCACGATCACGAGCGATCAGATCAAGGGAGTCGCTGGGACATCAAACGCCGCCATTACGTGCCACGGTAACTGACGGTTACACCTGAATCCGGGACGCCTGCGGCCTTCGCCCGCTGACCGCAGGCCGCTCCGGGCACGCGAACTCGCCAACGATGCCGCATTGGGCAGCAGGTTGCCGACCAAGCTTGGGCGAGCCGCCAAAAGTGACGTCTCTCGGGGCATAGTAATGGCCGCTCCAGAACAAAAGCCGCCCACTACACGTCAGTGGGTCGACCCGACGGCTCAGG
Source organism: Paraburkholderia lebeckiae (assembly GCF_050436225.1). Classification (NCBI taxonomy): domain Bacteria; kingdom Pseudomonadati; phylum Pseudomonadota; class Betaproteobacteria; order Burkholderiales; family Burkholderiaceae; genus Paraburkholderia; species Paraburkholderia lebeckiae. The sequence goes on from NZ_JBNDLU010000002.1 coordinate 1,312,815, forward strand.
GTCGTGTGCCGCCCCTCGATGTCAGGCAGCACCCGGCCATCTTGAGACACTCGTAGGCGCGCCGCGGCGGACATTGCAACGTCGGCTTCGAGCCAGACAGCGGACGCTGGCCGATCGACCATAGCTGCCGCATCGCCGGCTCAGCCGGCTCGCGGACCGCAACCGCCAGAAAAGTGCTCGTGCTGCGTGCAATCACGATGAAAGTTCTGGATAAACCGGCACGGTGAACTGAAAGACAGCGCCGCGCGGCACGTTCGCGCTCGCCCACAATCGGCCGCCGTGTGCTTCGATGATCGAACGGCAGATTGACAGTCCCATCCCCAAACCGGCGGACTTCGTGGTGTAGAACGGGGCGAAAACGTGTTCGGCGCTGTCCGCGGCAAAACCCGGCCCCGAATCGAGCACCGCCACGAGCACGCAGCCAGCGTCGGCTGTCCCCGTGGTGACTATTATTTCTCGTGCGCCATCGCTGACGCCGCTCATCGCCTCGATCGCGTTGATGACCAGATTGAGGAGGACTTGTTGCAGTTGCACCCGGTCGCCTTCGATATGCGGCAAGCGCCCCGCGAGTCGCGTCTGCACTGAGGCGCCGCGCTTCGTTGCTTCGCCACGCGTGAGTTCGATCACCTCGCGGATCGCCTCGTTGAGGTCCATCCGTTCCTTCCGTGGTGGCGCCTTCCTGATCAGCTCACGAATCCGGCCGATGACGTCCTCCGCACGATTGGCGTCTTTCACGATACGGCCGAGCGCCTGCCGGACCTTATCCGCGTCAAGAGGCTGCGCGCTCAGCCAGCGCAGCGCCGCCTGGGCGTTAGTGACCGTCGCGGCGATCGGCTGGTTGACCTCATGGGCGATCGAGGCCGCGAGCTGGCCCATGGTGGCCACGCGGTTCGCGTGTGCCAGCTCGATCTGCACCTCACGCAAAGCCTCCGCTGCGCGCTTGGCCTCGGTGATGTCCTCGCACACGATCAAGACGACCGGTCGCTCCTTGATCAACATCGTTCTGGCCGTCTCGCGAACCCAGAGCACCGCGCCATCCTTGCGGACCTTGCGCAGTTCCCAGCTCATCGGTCGGCCGAGTTGTTCGAGACAAAGGGCGGTATTCCTCTGGACGGCCTCCCGGTCCGCCTCGAGAAACAGGTTCTGCACGGGAGAACCGATCAATTCGTCGGCCGTGTAGCCAAGCTGCTCGGCACCAAGGAGGTTCACGGACAGGATGATGCCGGCCGCATCCACCATGAAGAACATGGTCGGGTTGTTCTCGAAGACGGCCTTCCATTGCTCCTCGCTCTGCCGCAGCGCCTCTTCCGCCCGCTTGCGCTCGGTCAGATCGAGCACGAACGCGACACCTTCCTTCCGACTTGCTTCAAACGCGGCCGTACCGATCATGACGGGCACACGGCTGCCGTCCTTCCTGATGTACTCCTTTTCGAAGGGCTGCGCGCGCCCCGTCTCCCTGATCTCTCGCAGGACTCGTTCGTCGCCCTGACGCCATTCCGGCGGCGTCAGGTCCGTCCACCTTATGCGGCCTGCAACAAGGTCCTTACGGTCGTAGCCTACCATCCGAAGAAACGCGTCATTAGCCTCGAGAATGTCACCATCGTGATTCCGGACGATGATCCCGATGATATTGGCGTCGACGAGGCGCCGGATCTTGGCTTCGCGTCCGGCGAGGTCGCGGTACAAACGGGCATTCTCCAGCGCGATCGCCGCCTGCGAGGCCACCAGCCTCAGCACGGCGATCCGGGCCGGGCCGAACACGCGGGTAGTCAGATTGTTTTCGAGGTAGAGCGCGCCGGTCAGCCTGGCCTGATTCATCAGGGGCAGGCAGAGAATCGAACGGGCACGTTGCTGACGGATGTAAGGATCAGTGGCAAACGGGGGCTCGGCCACGGCCTCGTCGAGAATGACGCTCTCGCGGGTGCGCAGGACGTGGTAGAGGACCGACTCCGGCAGCATCGCCGCGCTCACCGGCACATCGCGCAGCTGCAACTGGGTCGCGTCGCCGCCGCTCGTCGCTTCTGCTGCTATCCGGTGTTCGCCGCCGTCCGACAGAATCAACAGGCCGCGTTCGGCGCCGGCCTGTTCAATCGCCGTGCGCATCAGCGTATTGATCAGCTTTTCTAGGAGAATGTCACCCGAGACGGCCTGCGATACCTTGATCACGGTGGCGAGATCGAGGCGCTCGACCGGTGTCGCGATCGTGCCCGCGGGGCCGGGTGCGGGCTCTTCCGTCCTCAAATGCGGATACAACTCCTCAAGCTGCCGCACCTTGCCATCGGCGCCCCAGCGAAGGTAGCCGTAGCGGGCGTTGCGCAGGTACAGCTCGGCGAACTGGTCGAATCGGCGTGCTCGGTAGAAGGCGGAAGCACGCTCATAGGCGATCGCCTCGTTGTGGACAAAGCCGTTCTCCCGTGCCGAGCGAATCGCCTGCTCATACAGGTGCTCGGCATCGACCGCGCGGCCTTCGATGCGGGCGAGCTCCGCGCCCACCAACGCGGCCCGGTTCTCGAAGTTCTCCGGGCAATTCTCTTTCCAGACTTGGAGCTGTCGGTGATGGGCGGCGAGCGCCGCGACGTGCGGCCGGCGCTGGCCGGCCGCGGCGGTGTCGCAAGCTGCCGCGTGGGAAAGCGCGCCGTAAAAGTGATATTCCGCCGTTTCGAACAGTGACTGCGATGTCCACAGCAGCCGTTGCGCCATCGATGACGCCTCAATAGCTGCCCCATAGTCGCAAGCAAGGAAGCGCGCCTGCAGCTTGCGGATCCAATACCAACATTCGGCACGCGCCAAATCCCGGTTGCTTGCGAAACGGCGCTCAATCCGAAACTCGTCAAACCGCTCGTCATTAAAGGAGCCGAACGTCGGCGTCAGGCCGCGGAGCATCCGGACGAGCCCGAGCTGCGTGCCGATGATGTCGCCCGCGAGACCGAACCGCAGTTTCTGCGCAACCGCCAGGCCATGCTCGGCTTCGCGCTGCACGTCGACGAGCGGATCGCCCGCCGCGAGCAGGTTCGTGACAATGTGGTAGCTGGCATACGCCGTATAAGTGAGATCGCCAATCTCGTTTGCGACTTCGAACGCACGACGCACCAGATCGCGGCCAGCGCGGACATGTCTCACCCAGGGCAGGCAGACAGCGCCAAAGTTCATATAGGTCCTCGCCTGAAAGCGCTTCAATCCACGTTGTTCGACCAACTCATAGCCGAGTCGGCCAAACCGAAATGCGGCTTGATAGTCGCCAAAGCGCGCACCGGCGACCGGGCCGAGCACTACATAGGCGAGGCATGAGCCATCGCTGTTGCCCCGCTCGAGGCTGAGATTGATGGCCCTACAGACGACCAAGGAAACAAGGTTCTCATCCGTAAAAAATGCAGGCGGCAGAATCTTCGTCAAAACGTCCAGCGTCGCAAGGGATGTCGTATCGCTCATCAAAGGCAGATCAAAGATCTCTTCGATTCTGCGGCCTCCGAGCTGGGACCAGATCCGGTCGTATTCGCGTTGCACTTCCTCTTCCGTCGGATGCGGCGACCAGTCGACGCCCAGATGTCGAAGGTACTCGAGCCCGACTGATACCGCGCGGTCGCTCTGACCGAGGTTCGTGTACAAATCGGCGCGCAAGCACGCGACCGTGGCTCGTTCACGCGTATTTGCGGTGCGGGGCGAAAGCGCATTCAATCGCTGCTCTGCGGCCGCCAGGGCGCCGGTGAGGAACTCGCATTCGGCCCCGTGCAGCTTCAGCGCAAAGATCAGCTCATGCTGGCGCTCCCAGCTGTCCTCCGCCAACAGTGCCGCGCCGACATTGAGATAGGCGAGTGCCGAGGCGTATGCGGTGGACTTCTTGGCTCGCGTGCCGGCGATCAGATTGAGTTCGGCGAGTTGGTCCCGCTCCTGTTGCTCGGTAATCAGAGCGACGCCGCGGTTGAGCTGGTTGACGATGTCGAAGATCGCCTCCTCTCGTTTGTCGGGAGACGTTTGAGCCGCGAGCAGCAGCCTGCCGATCCGGAGATGGACTGCCGCGCGCGAGGCACCCGGGAGCAATGAATAGGCGGCCTCCTGCACCCGGTCGTGCACAAATTTGTAGGAGCCGTCGAGGTGCATCACCAGTTCCTGACGGACCGCTGGCCACAGCGCCGCATGAACGTGCTCGTCCGGTGTCTGGAGAACGATCGACAGCATCGCCAGCTCGGCGATGTTGCCGAAGCCGGCGAACTGTTGCAAAGCATTCAGCGTCTCGACCGGCAAGCGGGTCAGCTTGCCCACCATGAGGTCCACGACATTGTCGGTGTAGCCCTTGTCGTCAATGCGATCGAGATCCCACAACCAGCGCGCCGCCTTATGATCGAAGCGGAGCAAGCCCTCTTCGGCGAGCGCTTGCAAAAACTGAATCACGAAGAATGGATTGCCGGCGGCCTTTTCGTGCACCAGCTGCGCCAGCGGCGCCGGACCCGAGGCTTCGCAGCGGAGCGCATCGGCGATCAACTGCCCGACGTCGTCACGGCCGAGCGGCGCGAGGTGAATCTCCTGCATGTGCGCTCCGGCTTGGCGGATCGCACCGAGCTTGCGCATCAGCGGATGAGCGGCATCGATCTCGTTGTCGCGATAGGCGCCGATCAACATGAGGTGTTGCAGATCCGAGCGGGTCAGCAGGTCCGCGAGCAGGTCAAGCGTCGCCGCATCGAGCCATTGCAGATCGTCGAGGAAGAGCGCCAGGGGATGGTCCGGCCGGGCAAAGACGCCGATGAAGTGGCGGAACACGAGCTGGAAACGGCTTTGCGCCTGCTGCGGCTCGAGCTCCGGGACCGGTGGCGGGTCCCCGATGATGAGCTTCAGTTCGGGGACGAGGTCGGTGATGAGCCGTGCATTGGGCTCCAGCGACCCCAGCAACGCGTCGCGCCAGCTCGCCAGCTCGGTATCGCTCTTGCCCAGAAGCGGCAGCACCAGGCTTTGAAACGCCTGCACCAGCGTCGCATAGGGAATGTCGCGCTTATACTGGTCGAACTTGCCGGAGGCGAAGAGCCCGCGCGGCGGCACCAGCACCTTTTGCAGCTCATTGACGACCGAGGACTTGCCGATCCCGGAATAGCCGGAGACCAGCACCAGTTCGGGCGCACCGCAGGTGACGACCCGATCGAACGCGGCAACGAGGGTATCGATCTCGCGCTCCCGTCCGTACAGCTTCTCGGGAATCAGCAGCCGGTCGGGGGTGTCGTGTTCGCCCAGCGGGAAATCATCGATGCGGTGCCGATGCTCCCATTCGGTCAGGCAGCGCCGCAGGTCGCGCTCGACGCCGTCGGCGGTCTGGTAGCGCTCCTCGGCGGTCTTGGCGAGCAGCTTCAGGGCGATCCGAGAGAGCGGAGCAGGGACGGTCTCCAACCGCTCGCTGGGCGGCACCGGCTTTCTGGCGATATGGCAGTGCACCCATTCCATGGGGTCGGCGGCCGCAAAGGGCAGCACGCCGGTGAGCATCTGATAGAGCGTGACGCCAAACGCATAGAGATCACTGCGGGTATCGATCGAGCGGTTCATCCGGCCGGTCTGCTCGGGCGCCATGTAGGCGAGCGTGCCGGCGATGGTCTCGGGCGGCTCGGGCGCCTGTCGCTCGCGCGGCAGGCGCGATGCTATGCCGAAGCCGGTGAGCCGAGCCTGTCCGTCCGCGCAGTTCACGAGGATATGGGCGGGCTTGAGGTCCTTATGGACGAGGCCGCGCTGGTGGAGCTTGCCCAGCGCCGCGGCGATGCCGACGGCGATGCGTAAAAAACGTCCCACCTCCATGGGCGCGCCGAGCAGCCGCGCGAGCGGCTCGCCGCCCGGATCCTCGAGCACCAGCAGGGTCCGGCCGCCTTCGTGCACCAGCTCCAGTGGCCGCACCGCCCACCCGCCATCGAGTTCGTCCTTCAATCCGAATTCGTGCGCGAGGCGTTCGAGGATGCCGAGTGGGGGATGTTCGGCGGCGGGCCGCGCAATCAGGACGTTGTCGCCGCCGCCGCCATCGCCATCGCCCGGGCGCCGCCCTCGACAGAAGACGCGCTCGCCATCGTTCCATAAGATTTGAAAGCTGTTACCCATCGCGCCCGAACCATACTACACATTTATCTGTCGCACTCTGCCGTCAGACTGCCGCCTGTTATTGAGTTAAGAGGACGATAACATCCGTCCGCCTAAATGGGCCGGGTGCGCGCGCGACGGCATCGCTATGGGCTGCAACGTTCTACAGCCGCAAGCGTCTCGTCAGGATACACTTCGGCGACCGCGGCGCCATCGGGATTGGGTCGAGGGCCGCGGTGAGGACCTGCACGTTACTCGGACTGTGCCATCGAACGGGTGGGGCCTGGCGCGCCACCGACGCGGCTTCGGCGCCGTGGCCAAGGCTGGCCCGAACCGTGCCGCGGAGGGTTCGCTGCAGAGGCGCTCCTGGTTCGTGACCCTCCGCCCCTCCATCAGACTTCATGCGGGTGCCGTCAGCGTGGCCCATCACTCGACAATTTTCCGGCTCGCAAGCGCCACCGGACAAAGCCGTGAGACACGATACTTGCGATCCGCGACCGTAGGCAAAGGCAGTGAGCGTACCGGCAGCCGCGGAGGCACGGATGACCGTTGCGCCTCGGAAGCTGCCGTCTACATGATGAGGCGTCCAACGGCAGAGATGGGTCGCGTGCTGCCGATCGATGCCATGCGGTGTTCAAGCTGTGTATGCAGATCGCATGAGGCAGCGACCGGGGCGGACCCGCCGTCTGAATGTCTGCGCGACGGAACGGACGAATGACGCTTGATGGCTGAAAGTGCCCTTCTTTGAACGATGCCATCAGGTGGGTCGTCGGCCAGATCTGCGATTCTCGAGCCGCACGCGGCTATCGTGACCGACCGCCCGCTTCCGGGAGGCACCCGGCGGTGCCGCGCCAGTGCTTGACCCTACCTGATCGGGATGGAAAGACCCTTAAACGCGGGTAGGGGCGATCGCGGTACGCGGCCGCAGCGTCGCCATGATCAGGTAAATGCCGCCGCCGATCGCTACGCCGAAGAACCAGCCATATGTATTCCACCAGGCCGGCAGCAGGTTGGTGAAGTTGGGCAGGAAGGTCGAAAACACGCTGCCGACCGCCGCCGCGGCCAGCGCGTTGACGTTCCAGCCGCCTTCGTAGCGATACTCGCCGTGCTCCTGGTAGAGCGCCGCGACGTTGATGTTGCCCTTGGCCACCAGATAGTAGTCGACCAGGATGATCCCCAGCAGCGGGCCCATCGTGGCGCCGATGGCGTTGACGAAGTGCGCGGCGTTGCCTTCCCACGGCGCAAACGGGTAGAGCACCAGCGCGATGACTGCAGCGATGAAACCGCCCTTCCTGAAGCTGATCTGCCTCGGGAACGTGTTGGAGATGTCGAACGCCGCCGAGACGAAATTGGCCACCACGTTGATGCCTAGCGTGGCGACTGCGAAGGTCACCGCCGCGATGAGTGCCAGTATCCAGCTGTCGAACTTGGCTGATATCTGCTCGGGGTGCAGCAGCACTTCGCCGTACACCCTGAAGGCGGCGATGGTGGTGACGCCGGCGACCAGCGAGAACGCAATCAGGTTGACCGGCAGGCCCCACAGATTTCCTTTCTTGACTGCGTCGCGGTTTTTCGCATAGCGCGAGAAGTCGCAAAAGTTCAGGTACAGCGCCGCGAAGTAGGTGATCCAGGTCGCGCCCACGGCCATCAGCGCCCAGAACGACCCGGGCTCGCCGCTGACGCCGGCGTCCTTGGTCTTCTCGAGCAGCGCGTCCATCGGAATGCCATGTTCGAACGAGAAGCCGCCGGCCTTGACGCACAGGCCGATCGCCAGGATCAGCATCGCGATCCACACCGCCGGACCGGCCAGGTCCTGGAATTTGCGCACCGTTTCCATGCCCTTCTGAATGATGAGCAGCTGCAGCGCCCAGACGATGAAGTAGCAGATCACTTCCAGCCCCGAGTGGCCGAGAAAGTGCGTGCCCTTGTGGAACTCCATCAGGCTGGTGCTGCGGATCAACAGCGCGACTATCGCGCTCGAAGCCGCTGCTGTCTGCGCGCCGTACCAGAAGCAGGCCACCACGGCGCGCACCAGCGCGGCGAAGTTGGCGCCCCACACGCCGAAAGAGGCGCGCGCCAGCACCGGGTATGGCACGCCGGTCTTCTCGCCGGCGTAGCCGATCAGATTCATCAGCGCGAAGATCACGAGTGAGCCGAGCCCGATCGCCAGCACAAAGTTGGTAAAGCTGCCGCACAGCAGGAACAGGCTGGCGGCGAGGTAGTAGCCCCAGAGGCTGTGCACGTCCGAGGTCCAGACGTTGAAAATGCTGAAGGCACCCCAGTTGCGCACCCTGGCAGGTGCGAGATCTTCGTTGTAGAGGCCGGGGGAAGGGTTGCGGATTTCCATCTGTCATCTCCTTTGATTTCGTGGAACTGAGGAAACACCGCCAGACGACCATGGGCGGCGATGCCCCCGCGTCTGAAGCAGGCTCGCATGCAAGAACTGTATGTACTTTGCGGCACAGCTCTGAATGGGTTAACCCTGATCGAGTGCATGCCGGCGCAACTTGCGATTGCACTCATTGTGCGTGGGATTGGACGGTTGACTTCTTCGTCGTTGTTGTCCGTATGACCGCGTAAATCAATAAAATTGCGCGACGCTTACCGTTGCGGCGTCCCGCTCGAAATCTGAGGGCCGTCGATCTGGAGATGGCTGGAGGACCCCTCGTCGAAGGGTTCGATGTGGGGGCAGCCCGACTCAAATGCCGTGTTCGATTGACCTCCGATGGTCCCGCATCGGGCGACAGCTGGCGTTCGTCAGTTCAGATACGATCCCAAATGGCAGAAGTGGATGGGTGCCGCCGAACGCAACCGGCGGTGCTCAGCCCCCTCACCGAAGTTTGCTGTCGGACCGGGTTCGGCCACGAAGCGTCATTCGCCGGCTCGGTCGCACGGACATTCAGGCGTCGGTTCCACCCAGGAAGTGGCCATTCAATTCGCGATGTTGATCGTTGCTTCATTGGCCTTTATAGCCGCCGCTCGCTCATGGGTGGAGGCCGTCAACACCGTCATCAGCATCCGGGTGAGCTTCGCGGCGAATGCGTTCGACATTGTGACCGGCGACGTCGAGCGCCTTGGCGGCCGGTCGCCCGAGCCTCTCCGCGACGTGCTTGCTGGGGCGCTGAAATCTCTGGGCCAGAAGGGCATGCCCGGGCACATTTCAGTGAGGGTCGCAACATGGACGTACAGCTAAACCACACTGTCGTCTGGTGCAGCGATAAGCAGAAGTCGACAAGGTTCCTCATGGACATCCTAGGCTTCCGGATCCCATTGAGTTAAATGGCGTCTCACTCGACTTCTTCGAAAGCGACAGCGCAATTTCCATGCAGCATTACGCGTTTCTGATCAGTGAGGACGAGTTCGACCGGGTCTTCGCTCGTATTCGTGACAGAGGGCATCAGTATTGGGCCGATCCGAGCAAACAGCGTGCCGGCGAAAACTATCTGCACAACGGCGGCCGGGGAATGTATTTCGACGATCCTGACGGTCATTTTCTTCAGGTCATGACCCGCCCTTATAGGATTGGCGTCTAGCGGATTGAAGTTCAACGGGGATCGGCGCCCGCACTTCGTGGCGGACGTGTTGGCTTTAACGGGGTCGCGGCCCGAGCTCAAACATTGAATAGCTGCTTGCCGCAGAATGATCTGGTCGCTCCGGGTCCGCGTGCCGCCAGTGGCCGACAGGCAGAGGCCGGGCCAATTGCGGACGTTGGCTGAAGGCACCAGGATTTTGCACGGCTTGCCCGGTTTACTACGACGGCAAAGTTACTACACCTGGTAAGGTTGGTAAGGTCGCGGATATCCGGTGCGCGGTCTTCTCAATGAGTTGCGCGCACTCCACGCTTTCGGAAAGAGCAGTTAGAGCCTGCGCACATTGTTTGTGCGGCGTAACTCGTCTCGTTGGTCCATCAACAGGAGGACCCAATCATGCAGACTGTTATAAGGCGGTATTCCGGAAAGGGTGCAAAGGAGTTATTCGATCTGCTGGAGAAGCGAACGACTGACGTCGAAGAACTGATGCGTTCGGTCAAAGGCTTTGTCGGCTACACCCTTGCACGCAGCGGCGATGGCGGATTCTCGGTGACTGTTTGCCAGGACAAGGCAGGCATTGATGAAAGCGTGCAAAAGGCGAAGGACTGGATCGCTAAAAACGCCGGAGACACCGGCGCGACCGGGCCGGAAGTATCGGAGGGATCAGTCCTCATTCACCTGAAGTAAGTAACTTCGGCTGGCGACTGGCAGCGCGTGAGTTCAGCGACCGGATTGGCAGGTACGTAACCGGCCTCAGCGGCTGCTCCTCACGCACACACTGCTTGCCAGGTTCGTCCAGACCGGCCTGAGCACGTTAATCAGGAAGATCCCACAGAGCGGATTGGGCAAGGTACGGCGTCTGAACCGGAGTGCGGATGGTGCACCGCTTGGAGTCGCCAGGCAAGCGTTGAGCAAAAACAATTACAACAGGCGGGAAGCAGATACCCTTTGCGTTTGTCATCGGTTCAGCCTTCGTACTTGAACCACAAAGACACCCGCGCACGGTATTCAACGACCTTGCCGCTATCGGGTGAGTTATTGATGAAAGATTGATGTTTTTTCGTCTCATCTGGCACCCGAGCCTTATGTGAAGACGAAGAGGGATCGGAGACAAAAATGCCACACGCGTTCCTTCCCATCCTGACCCGCCGGCCGCTGGGGCGCGCCGGGTTCGAGGTGACCACGCTGACGCTTGGCGGAGCCGGCCTCGGCGGCCGCTACGGCCCCGTGCCGGAGGACGCGGCGGTCCAGACGGTGCTTCGCGCGATTGACCTCGGTGTCAACTACATTGAAGGCTCCCCTTTCTACGGCGTGTGCGAGCAGCGGTTTGCCAAAGCGCTAGCCGCGATCGGCGGGCGCCCCAGCGGGCTCCACGTGTGCACAAAGGTCGGCATGCACCCCGCCCGACACGGCGATTACTCGGCGGGCGCCACCCGCTGGTCTGTAGAGGAGAGCCTCAAGATCCTCGGCCTCGATTCAGTTGATCTCGTGCAGGTGCATGCGACCGATGCCATCGACATGGCCGCCGTTCTGGGGCCACACGGCGCCGTCGGCGAACTCGAACGCATGCGCGACGAAGGTAAAGTCCGCGCCATCGCCTTCGCGATCCGGGGAGCCAGCTATCATCGCCAGGCAATCGCTTCTGGCCGCTTCGATGCCATTCTCATCCACGACGATTTCTCGTTGATCCGAAGCAGCGATGCCTGCGTGATCGCGGAGGCCGCCGCCGCGGGCATGGGAGTGCTCGTGGGGCGAGCGCTGATGACCGGTCTTCTTGCCGGTCCTAATCCCATGGTGAGCGCGCGCCTAGCCGCCCATCCTGACGCAGCCGCAGCGCTGGACTGGTGGCGATGGGCGCAGGAGCGCGGCGTGTCGCTGCAGGCCGTGGCGCTGCAATTTGCCATACGTCACATGGGCGTGAGCAGCGTTCTCGTTGGCGCCAGTTCGCCGCGGGAGATCGAGGAGAACGTCAGCGCCGCAACGTTCCCACTACCCGAAGACATCTGGGCGGAAGTCGACGAACGCATGCGGCGAATCGGGTGAGGGAGCGAGTGGAGCGGGACATGGCCGGGTTACCTGCTGGCACAGTCACTTTCCTCTTCACCGACGTCGAGGGCTCGACGCGCCTCCTCGAGCGATATCCCGAGGTGTACGTGACCGCTATAGCCCGCCACTACGCCATGCTCCGTGAGGTCGTGGAGGCTCACGGCGGGTGCGTGTTCGAGACAGTCGGCGATGCCGTCTGCGCGGCGTTCCCGGCGGCAACCGACGCGGTGGCGGCTGCGCTGCGCGGGCAGCACGACCTCCAAGCGTCGGACTGGGGAGTGCTGGGCGCGCTGAAGGTTCGGATGGGCCTGCATACGGGCGAGGTTGAGCTACAGGGGGATCAATACTTCGGTGCTCCGCTGCACCGCTGCGCTCGCCTCACCAGCACTGCTCACGGGGGGCAGACGGTGGTCTCCTCTGCGACCGCGGCGCTCGTGCGCGACGGCTTGCCGGCCGGCGCAGTTCTCCTCGACCTCGGAGAGTATCGACTCAAGGACCTGCTGCGGCCGGAGCGAATCTTCCAGCTCATGGCCTGCGGCCTCGCCGCCGACTTCCCGCCGCTCCGCACTCTCGGAGAGCGTCGCAACAACCTGCCCGTGGAGCCAACAACGTTCATCGGGCGTGAGCGGGAGATCGCAGCCGCCCGTGATCTGCTCCGACGGCCATATACGCGGCTCCTCACCTTGACCGGGCCCGGCGGGGTCGGGAAAACGCGGCTGAGCCTGCACGTTGCGGCAGACGCGCTCGACGAGTACGTCGACGGCGTTTTCTTCGTAGAGTTCGCGCCCGTGCCGTCCCCCGAACTCGTGGTGCCGACCTTGGCAAAGGTTCTCGGCTTGCACGAGACCCCCAGCCGGCCGCTCGCCGAGGCCTTGCAGGAATACCTTTGTGACAAGCAACTGCTCCTCGTGCTAGACAACTTCGAGCACCTTCTGGCGGCTGCTCCCCACGTGGCTGACCTGCTTGCGGGGTGCCCACGAGTGAAGGCGCTCGTCACGAGCCGCGAGGTCCTGCACCTGAGCGGCGAGCAGCAATTGTGCGTTCCACCCCTGGCCCTGCCTGATCTGTTGCGCTCGCAGTCCGTCGACGAGATGTCGCGCTATGAATCCATCCGGCTAATCGTGGAGCGGGCAAAGACCGTAAAGCCCAACTTCGAACTCTGCGCGGCGAACGCGAGCACCGTGGCGGAAATCTGCCATCGCCTCGACGGCCTGCCCCTGGCTATCGAGTTGGCCGCCGCCCGCGTGAAGATGTTTTCGCCCGCTGCAATCCTCGCGCGGCTGGGCCAGCGCATGGCGGTGCTCACGGGCGGTCCAAGGGATGTGGCGCTGCGCCAACAAACGCTGCGGCAGGCGATCACCTGGAGCCATGAGCTCCTGAGCACAGAGGAGCAGCGGCTGTTCCGTCGCTTGGCTGTGTTCGTCGGAGGTTGTACGCTGACCGCGGCTGAGGTCGTGGTCGGCTCGGCGGATTGCGCCTGCGGATCGGTTGCCGACGTGCTTACGGGCTTGGCCTCCCTCATCGATAAGAGTCTCCTGCGGCAGGACGAGCGGGGTGAGGACGACGAGCCGCGTTTCGCCATGCTCGAAACCCTTCGTGAGTATGCGCTGGAGCGTCTCGCTGAGGCCGGCGAGAGCGACACGCTCCGCGTGCGACACGCCGACTGGTACCTAACGCTGGCGGAACAGGCGGAGCCCGGCCTCATCGGACCGCGGCAGGGCGTCTGGCTCGACCGTCTGCAACAGGAGCACGACAACCTGCGCGCTGCCTTGCGATGGTTCGTCGAGCACGGGCCGGCCGAGCATGGGCTGCGGCTGGCGGCGGCGCTGGCGCGTTTCTGGCGCGCCCACAGCTACGTCACCGAGGCGCGTCAGCGGCTCGCCACGCTGCTGGCGCTACCCACCGCGGGACGTCGCAACAAGTCGCGCGCCAAGGCGCTGCACGCGGCGGGCTGGCTCGCCCGCGAACAAGGCGACTACGCCGAGGCCCGCACCCTCTTTGATGAAAGCCTCGACATGTATCGTGCGCTCGCTGACCCGCGCGGAATCGGCTGGGCGCTCGTTGATCTGGCCTTTGTCGCCCGCTACCAGGCCGACTACGTCCGCGCCTGCAAGCTCCTCGACGAGAGCCTGCCGCAGCTTCGGCAGGCGGGCGACAGTGAAGGTGTGGCGGTGGCGCTCGGTAACCTGGGGCTTATCGCGCGGGATGAAGGCGATGCGGGTGCCGCCGAGGTGCAGCTCCAGGCGAGCCTTGAGTTGTGGCAGAAGCTGGGTGATCCCATTGGGAAAGGGTGGGCGCTCACGGCCTTGGGGATCGTGGCTCGCTCCGGCGGGCAGCGCGACCTTGCCCGCTCGCGTCTTGACCAAGCGCTCGCGGTATGGCGCGAGATTGGCGACAGACAGAACCAGGCCAACGTGCTGGGGACGCTGGCGGCGCTCGCGCGCGACGCCGGCGAGTTCGACCGCGCGGCTGCCCTGTTGCACGATAGTCTGGCGATCCTCCGCGAAATGGGGGATCGGCGCGGGATCGCCTTCGTCCTGGAGGGATTCGCGAATCTGGCTGCCGCGCAGGGCTGGGCCGTGTGCGCCATCACCATTGCCGCTGCAGCGCAGGCCGTGCGCGAGCAGATAGGTGCCCCCGCGCCGCCGGCTTGGCGCGCCGAGCTCGACCGCACGTTGCAGCAGGCAGGCTCGGGCCTCAAAGCCGAAGCCATCGCGGACGCGAATAGGCAGGGGAGATCCATGACGCTACTGGAGGCGATCGGGTTTGCCCTCGATCTACGTGCGTAATGAGCGGGATGTGGGTATGTCAAGACTGCGACCAAGCCATCCGACGACACAAGGGCCAGGTGAGTCGCGGATACGATCGATCAAACGTTCGTGGGAAAGCAACCTGAACTTACGCTTGTCCTTTTCGTCGCTCCGACTGGTTTGGGTATGTTTCGCGATGGTGTCGCGTGTCTTCTTGCCGACCTGACTACCAGCGCCGAAGCGCGATGCGCCGACTACGCCCCGATTGGTCTCGAGCGCGGATCTATGCCTGATCTGGTCGTGCTGGACGGCGACCTACGTGCGCGGAACTCCTGATGCAGTAGGGATGTGGAAATTCGGCTGCCCCCCAGAGTGGGCCGCGAATCGCGTTGCTGCTGAAACCTTTATCTAATTAACAGACGTGGTCAGTCCGATGTCGGAATGTGGGTCGATATCGTGTCGGCGTCAACAGTCGTAATGGGTCTACCGCGGATAGATTGGGGCAGGTTGAGACGCTCGACCGGCAATTCACACGTACATTTGGAATGTCTGTTCTACCTGGCGCGTGCCGCCGATCGCTGCCTTGTGAAGTTCGAGCGATGTATGCCGATTGCATGAGGCAGTGATCGGCCCAGAGCGTGTCAAAACGGGCAGCGACTGGGAATTAACGAAACCTGGCTTGACGCAGGTCTCGACTTTTCGATTGCGGCGAACCGAGCGTCAAATCACAGCGAAAGTATTGCGAAGGCGCAGCACCTCCCAACAGGGCTCACGCCCGCATCGCTGTCATCAACGCTTCTGAACCGAGTAGCTTGATCACGCGCTTCATGTTGTACGCAAGCACGTGCAAGCTCATTTCTGTGCTCACGCGCTCGATGATCCGTGTCAGGAAATGAGTGGCGCCCATCCATGCCTTGATCGTCCCGAACGGATGCTCGACAGTCTGTCGCCGGATGCGCATCATCTCAGGCGCATGATCAAGTCGCGCCTGCATCTCATCGAGAACATCTTCGTGTTCCCAGCGTGCCACGCGACGTTGAGGGCCTGGAGTGCAATCCCCCTTTAGTGAGCATTGCTGGCAATTGGAACTCCAGTATTTACTGGTCTTCAGACCGCGCTCAACAGTTGAGAATCGCCAGATTAGCCGCTGGCCCGCCGGGCACCGATATTCGTCCGTCTGTGCGTTGTAAATGAAGTCATCCTTGCCGAAGCGGCCATTAGCCGTTGCGCTCGATGTCACCGGTTTCGGAACGAGCACGCTTATTCCAGCCTCATGGCATGCGAGTATTTCCTCGCTCTTGTAGTAGCCCCGGTCCGCAACTGCAGTGAGCTTGTCCACGGCCATCTCTGTACGGGCAAGCTTCGCCATTGACGTCAACTGATCACGATCGATCCCATCATTGATAACGACGTGCGCGACGATCAGGTGGTGCTTTGCGTCAACTGCAGTCTGCACGTTGTAACCAACAACCCCCGTACCTCGAGTCTTCATCGAACGGGCATCTGGATCCGTGAGCGATACCTGTTTGTCGGGTGCTGCGGTGAGTTGGACCTCGATCTCCTTGAGGCCTCGCATCTGCTCCTTCAAGGCCGCAATCCTGTCTTGCAGTCGCTCCGTCCTGACCTTCGCGATTGCAGGCTCCTGACGATCCGCTGTGTCCATCGCCTCAAGATAGCGAGCAATACTTGACTCGATGTCGCGCATGCGTCGTTCAAGCTTCGCGCTCGTGAAGTTACGGTCACGGTGGTTCACCGCCTTGAACTTGCTGCCGTCAATCGCAACGATCGCTTCGGCGAAGAGGTCCAGACGCTGGCATAGCATGACGAACTGACGGCAGACGCTACGGATCGCTTTGCCGTTGTCCTTACGGAACCGCGCAATGGTCTTGAAGTCCGGTGCAAGGCGGCCTGTAAGCCACATCAGTTCGATGTTGCGCTGGGCCTCGCGTTCAAGGCGGCGGCTCGACTGAATACGGTTCAGGTAACCGTAGATATAGATCTTGAGCATCACCTCGGGGTGATACGACGGCCGACCGGTCAATGCTGGTTCGACGCCTTCAAACCCAAGCTTATGCAGATCAAGCTCATCGACAAAGACATCAACTACGCGCACGGGATTGGTGTCCGTCACGTAGTCATCGAGGGCTTCGGGGAGGAGAAAAGCTTTGCGTACGATTGTCGCCTTGAACGAACCGTTTCATCTTGCTCATCCTTCGCCATCGGATGGCAAATTTTAGCGCTCCAAAATGCGTTTTGACACAATCTGGGCCATGAAGTGTCATTCGCCACTATTGTCGAACAGAGGTTCAGACGTCGGTTCTCCAATCGCATGCGGCCATTGGCCTCCCGAACACGCACGCCTATCCTCCCGAGTGCTTTGTTCCGCGGTGGTACGCGAGCATCTCGGCGTAGCTATCCGCTGCACTCGTTGTGTTGGTACTCGCCTGGATAATGTCGTACTTCTGGCGCATGGACGTCATATGCGGGACTGCCTCGCATGGCGTTCCTTCGTCGGACGCCAGACCGATAGTGCGAGACAAAAAAGGGGACTCCCAGGTTCGACAGTGCGTGTCAACGCGGTCAGGGCCAGCCCGTCGCAACAATCTCTTCAGTCCTTCGGTGAGTCATCATGATCCGCCGTGCCGCCTTGCCGCCCTTCCCTGACGTCCGGGTTCACGTTGGCTGTCCCGTTGTTGTTTCCAATGGTGAGCGCTATTGGCAACGGATTTTCGATCCCGCTAAGGTGACAGTCCTCACCCTTGACTGATAGCCTGTAGGGCCCAAGGTTCGTTCCCTCCAGGAAAACAGTCAGCCTGGTGTTATTGATGGTGCCCGCGAAAAAGTACCTGTTTCCCTGTGAACCCTTTTGCTGCAGTGAGCCAGCGGGAATTGTCAGCGTCAGGCCTCCGACTGTCAGCGTCGTCGACTGTGTCTGCGGCGTTAGCGCACTCGCTGTGGCCGCAAGCGTGAACGTCGCGTCGAATGTGAACGCCTTAGACCTCCGTGCGAGCTTGACTTTCGGTGCGAAGGAGGCAAATTGTAGTGCTCCAGCGGGGATCGCTATAGATACCGAGAAGGTTCCCGCGGGGAGGGGGATGGATCCGACGGACGCCAGGGACGTAGTGTCGATTTCGCCAACATGCGGAGGAAACTGAGCGATCTCACTGGTCACAAAAAGCGTTTTGCCATCCGCTGAAAGACCTAGCTCTTGAGGCCCGTCGTAGGATACCTGGGTATGCAGAGAGTTTGAAGTCAAATCGATTACGTAGATCGTGAGGGCGTACCGGGCTGCCTCATACAAGGTTTTGCCATCCGCGGAGATTACCCCGTACTGCACATAGGGAAGGTTCTGGATCGCTCCCACCAATGTGTTGGCCGATGTATCCAGAATCAGTACCACCCCGCCGCACGCAAGATATGCCCGAGGTGCGGTCGGGGACATGGCGATATTTGTACACCTCGACGCGGGTGATGAAATTTGTGTGACCGCAAAGGTCGTCGTATCGATGACAACGAACGACCCGTAAACCGTACTTGTGGCACTGACGAACAACTTCTTGCCGTCAGGGGTGAGACCGATGTTGGCGGCATTTTCCAGTCCAGTGGGCACGACCCTGGTTACCGTGTTCGTCGAGGTGTCGATGACGCTCACGTCAGGGCTGGTTCCGGAAGAGGCATAGACCCATTTTCCGTCCGGAGAAACAACAACCTGTTGTGGCAAGGTCAGCTGAGGTTGAGCAACAACTGTTCGAGATGCGGTATCAACGACGTAGATCAGGTTGGGGTAAGTACCGACGTATGCTCGCGAACCGTCAGGACTGAGTGCAACGCCGTAAGGCGAACTGATCTCGGATAGAGTCGTCAGAACGGTGTTTGTTGAGGTGTCGGCAATCGCGAGGCCGCTCGATGTCGTAATGTATGCGAGCTCTGCCTGTACCGGGTCGGATATTGCGGACAATCCCAAACCCACGACAACCATGCATGCAGCTAATACGCGGGGCACATCACGTGCAAGACGATATGAACACATTTCCCGTCTCCGGCTGTCGGATTCGCCGGATGCTTTGTCGAATCAGGGCGAAAGGCGCGAATAGCCATCAAAGTCGGAACGTTCGATGACCATCGTGGTTGGCAAGGCTTGCGGTCGGACGGACGGCGAACGTGACTTGAACGCCACGGGTGTCGAGGATAGGCCAGTTAGCGAACTGCTCATGGCGAGCCAGATGCATGCGCGACTGCAGTCGACGCAGTGCGCGTCGTGAGCCGAGGTCAGGCCCGGACGCGGTATACAGTACCATTCCGCGTGTGCGCGGAATGGCTGCCGACGACCCGCAGGGCCGACCGGAACCACGTGGATCGCCGCGTCTGAAGAATAGCAACTGGTGCCGCGAATGCGCGCCGATATCTCAGCGTTTTACGCCTTTTTGCAGGACTTCTGGTCTTTCTGTGGTGCACGCACAGAAGAACCAGCGCCATATTGCGCAGAATCCGAATACCCAAAAAAAAATGCCGGCATCTGCACAGGAAAGACTTCCACCCAATGCGGATTTGAGCGGTACGCACGCAGAAAGGCAAAACGAGATCTAATCGGTTTTCCCGAAACCGCGAAAATCAGTCACCGGCACCGATTTGCCAGCCGACTCGGATGTGTGGATGGCCGTTGAACACATCAAAGCGGCCGTAGAGGTGAGGCCGGGTTCCTGGTCCGGAAAGGGTCGGCGAACGAAACCGCTCGCGCGGTAGGGGGCTGCGGCTCGACTTGGAGAGTACTTGAGAGGTCTGCGGCGCGATTCCGTATGTTGAGGATCGGGGCAATCCGCCTCGTTCTTCAAACGCAGCTGCATCATGATCTCCACTCAACCGGGCGTCAGCCCTCTGCGTCAGCGTATGACAGACGACATGCGCATGCGCCAGTTTTCTCCCCAGACCCGGGCGGGCTATCTGCGCATCGTGCGTGAATTCGCTCGGTATCTGAAACGCTCGCCCGACACAGCGACGGTCGAAGACGTGCGAAACTACCAGTTGTATCTGGTTGATCACGGAACGTCGCCCATCTCCCTTAATGCCGCGATCACCGGGCTGAAGTTCTTCTTCGAGATCACACTTCAGAAGCCGGAATCGATGGCTCGGATGCAGCCGGTGCGCGTGCCGCGCATATTGCCGGTCGTGCTCAGCCCCGACGAGGTCCGGCGACTGATTGCGGCAACAGGTAATTAAAGCATCAGACGGCGTTGTCGCTGGCTTACGGCACAGGGTTGCGCGCTGGCGAAGTGGTCGCGCTTAAGGTCGGCGACATCGATAGCCAACGCATGACAGCTCTACGGCGAGAACCTCGGCATCCCCTTCAAGGAGGAGAGTGGTGGCTAACTTCATACGGAAGCTCTGAAGGGCGCAAAAAGTTTTGCCCTCTGGCCACTTTCTCAGGCGGCGCAGTCGTGTTTTGGCAAGGACTCCTCGCCCGACGACATTCCTGCTCCACAAGCCTGGCTCGAGTTTGATGTTGATAGTGTCGAAAAGGCAACGGCGGAGCTTGAATCGCGAGGACATCGGATGCCCGTCAGGAGCAGGAAAGAGCCTTCGGGGCAGACGGTGAGTCTTTTCATATCACCCGAAGGACTACTGGTCGGTATCACTTTCACGCCGGGGATGCGAGAAGAAAAGTAGCGTCGATTGTGCACAAATGAAGCAGCAAGGCGTCCAGCACGACGGGGCTCGTGTTGCGCAGTTCAGCATCTTCCGTCCGGCGACGACCGCGACTCGCCTGCTTCCGTCAGCTAACGCCCTTCGGAAGCCGCGCGTCGCCGGCGTCGTCGGGCGCGCAGAAATACCTGAACCAGGAAGTTTTTGTCCAATAACGCATTCCACCGTCCGCCGGTGCGAGGAAATCCGGAGGACAGCGGTTATCAGCGGAAACAGAGGGTTCGTCGCGTGAAGTTTCCATGATGCGCAAGGCGTGTTATCAGTTTTACCGGGCGGCTAAATAGTGCTGGTCACGAAGGTGCGTCAACGTACATACATAATACCTTGGAGTGCCGTCGCCAAACTCACGGACGTTCGTGCTGCTATTTTTAAGCTAAACGCCTAGTGGAGTTGGGCGTAACCATTTAACATACGTAAGCCATCCAAAACAATTAGGATAATATAATAATACGAATCAATGTTAACCCGAGTTTTTGGCATTTAAGGAGACATTGAATGGACGTGCTGGTCGTCGAAGATAATGAGGTGGTCGCGGACAGTCTGGCTTTCCTGCTTGACTGCTATGGTCACCGCGCCACCGTGGCGGAAGACGGAGAAAGCGCGCTCTCGCTGCTGTGCTGCCGCGCTTTCGAACTGGTCCTGCTGGACGAGAACCTGCCCGGAATTAAAGGAAGTGCTGTCGCACTGTCGATTGTCAACACGCCTTTCGCTGACCGGCCCTTCATGGTCTCCATGACTGGAGACAGTGAGGACGGCGGACTCGCACGGATTTTCGATGTCTGCCTGCAGAAGCCGTTCTCCCTCGAGGCACTTTTGCAAGTGATTGAAGAGGCTCAAAGCTGTGGTGATGCGAGCGCTCGCCTGGCCGCCTAGGCATTGCTTGGCTGTCAGATGCGGTCACCCCAAGGCCGAGCTAAACGCAAGCCAGGGTTGTCTCGTCCGGATGGTTCGGACGACCTTTTGGTCGTATGTGTGCAACGGCAAATGTGAACATTTACTTATTGGTTGGCGCCACGGCACACGCGAAGGAATAGTTGTTCTCGCAACTATAACGCCAACCACAGTGGCATCCGGCGTGCCGGCGAAAAGGCAACATGGCGTCATGAGGCCGTCATGACAAATACCTAGATTCGGCCGGCACCGAAATAACCGGTGTTGAGTTGCAAAAAATATAATCTGGGAGAAGTGAGACAAATGAATCGACATACCCAAAGTATCGGTCATCTCGAGCGCAGTGCCGGGAATGACCGCCTGAAGCGCGCCCTGGCCGCACGCCTCGACAGGGCATTGACACGCGCCGGCATCAGTTCGGCACGCGCAGCGAAGGGGCTGGGTGTGAGCGAATATGACGTGCAATATTGGCGACGCGGAATCACCGTGCCGCCGCTGAACGCTTGTACGCGTCTTGCCGCCGTCCTCCAACTCGATGTTCACTGGCTTTGCACCGGGCAGCCTCCGGTCGCCTGATTCGCAGTTCGCGGGAATCGCGGGCCGGGGAGTTTGTGCTCCGTGGATTCCCGTACGTTCTGAAGTTCGCAGCCCGGTCGGCATCGCACTCGCAATGATGCAGTGGTACGCATTTCGGATGCGGCACAGCAGGCGTCTCTTCCGCAAACCCGGAGGGAATCAATGTGAAGGAAGTTAAACAGGATGCGGCGTTCGACCAGGCGCCGCGTCTCAATAAGTACGAGATGGAGTTGTCGCGAGGCGCCTCGCATATCGCGAGCACGCTGTACGAGGAAAGCATGCTTGCGGCGACGACCTGATGGCATTTGCGCACGCCCTTCTCAGAAGACTGGAGCAGCGCGGGAAGCCGCTGGCGGGCAAGGTGCTCCAGCACTTTATTGAGGGCGGCCGTTTGCCAGAGGAGGTATCCAGCGCGCCGCCAGTACCTGTGTCTGCTCGCAAACCTGTTGCCCGGAAGCTGAAAGGTACGGCCTCGCGGACGCGCCAACGCGCCAACGCGCGCCAGGCAGCGTGAGCCGCATACATGCAGGCGAACTACAAGTTTCAATTCTTAACCGCAACAACCGAGGGAAGAACATGTCAAAGCGAATCGCTTATGTCACCGGCGGCATGGGTGGAATTGGTACAGAAATCTGTCAGCGGTTGTTCAAGGACGGATTCACGGTCGTCGCCGGTTGTGGGCCCAACTCTGCCCGGCGCGAAAGATGGCTGAAGGAGCAGGAGGTGCTTGGATTTTCCTTCACCGCATCCGAAGGGAATGTCGGTGACTGGGAGTCTACGGTGGCGGCATTTGCCAGGGTGACGAAGGACGTCGGCGAGATTGACGTGCTGGTGAATAACGCCGGCATTACGCGGGATGGCACGTTTCGCAAGATGTCGATGGAGAACTGGAACGATGTCATTGATACGAACCTGACCAGCCTCTTCAATGTCACCAAGCAGGTCATCGAGGGGATGGTCAGCAGGGAGTGGGGGCGAATCATCAACATCTCGTCGGTGAACGGGCAGAAAGGGCAGTTCGGCCAGACGAACTACTCGACTGCCAAGGCGGGTATTCACGGCTTCACGATGTCGCTTGCCCAGGAAGTGGCAACGAAGGGCATCACGGTGAATACGGTTTCCCCCGGATACATCGGCACGGATATGGTTCGTGCGGTGCGTCCTGAAGTACTGGACGCAATTATTCAGGGCATTCCGGTGCGCCGTCTCGGAGAGGCGTCGGAAATTGCTTCAATTGTCTCGTGGCTCGCCAGCAATGAGTCCGGCTTTGCGACCGGTGCTGATTTTTCGCTCAACGGTGGACTTCACATGGGTTGAGCCCTCGATGGACGCGTGCTTTACGCGTGCCGCTAGCTGTCCAGGCCTGCGTTCCCGTCGAAGTGGCGACGAGACGCAAGCGGCTTCGCGGCGCCCACACTGATGGCATAATACTGGGCCGGTCGCGCACATCGACGACCGATGTGACTCGCGAAGACAGTGTCAGCGTGGTGAGACTCTTCCTCCTGATTCGCCGCGCTGTGAAAATACAGCAAACGCGAATGCGACATTAAACTTTTGTGGAGTGAATATGGCAACCGGAACTGTAAAGTGGTTTAACGACGCCAAGGGCTTCGGCTTTATCACGCCGGACGACGGCGGAGAAGACCTGTTCGCCCACTTCTCTGAGGTTCAGGGCAGCGGCTTCAAATCCTTGCAGGAGAATCAGAAGGTCAGCTTCGAAGTGAAGCAGGGGCCGAAGGGCAAGCAGGCTGCCAACATCAAGCCGCTGTAACAAGCCCGACACTCGCCTCGTCGCGATGAATGGGACGTTATGCGGCCCATTTCGCAAAACGTAAGGACAACCAGCTGGGGACCTGCATGTGCGATGCGCCGCATATCGAACCCTCGTCCTACCAGGGTGATATGACTTCTCGTGTCAATATGATCGGTTCTGTGTTTTCGATGTTTGAATTTCCTGAGGGCGACGTAGCAGTAAGTCTCGACGGTGGATCAAGCTGATATCCGCGGATTGGCTACCGCATTACAGATGTCCGCCCAATGAGCCTTCCGCTACCTACCACCGCAATTCGGATGAGATCCGTTGCCTACCCTGGTCGCGGGTTACTCGTGTGCCGGGCTACGCCGCCTTCAGGAAACTCCTGCACGTGTCGTTACGGTGGATGCAGACGCAGGGCATTGCTGTACATCATGGCATCTGTGTCTCGCGCGGTATGGCCAGCGACAAGGAGAGCCGGCAGATGTCCCAGATGAATCCGCTGAGTTCACGGGCAACTGCGACTACGGCGATATTCTTCTGCTTGCCGCGCGCGACGAGTTTGCGATAGCGTCGGCACAAGCGCACCTGTGCGTCCCAGGCTCGATCTACAATCGGTTTAGGCAGACCTTCGTGACGACGCTGAATATCGGGGCTCACACGCGCAGGGTGGCGATAGCTCCATGCAGCTTCAACTAGCAGCTTTCTTGCATAACTGTTGCCGCTTTTAGTGATGCTGCCCTGACGACGCTTGCCGCCCGATGAGTGCTCGGACGGCGTCACCCCGAGCCACGCCATCAACTGGCGTGGGTGCACGAAGCGTGAGAGATCGCCCAGCTCGGCGAGCATGCCCACTGCCGTGGTGAACTGGACACCGCGCATTGCCTGCAGGCCCAGGACGGCGGGATAGAAGCGCCAGTTGACGACTGCCTCACGCAGCGCGGACTCCAGCCGGTCACATTGGGCGAGCCGGTCTTCGATCGCGCGACGTAGCTCTTCAAACGCAAACTGCTGCCACGCACTGTCGAAGCTGTATGCGCTCAGCCAGCGTCGGTGCGCCGGCCCCCAGTCGGCAGAGCCGGTGTAGCGCACGCCGTGCGACAGCAGAAAGGCTTTTACCCGTTGCCGTGCACGCTTGAGGTCGTCCTTGGCAATCACCCATGCGCGGGCCAGATCCCGGAATGCTTCATCGTCGATGCTGGGGACGTATACGGCCGACAGGTCGCCGGCACGCAGCGATCGGACGAGCTTGACGGCATCACGTCTGTCAGTCTTGATGTGCTCACCTGGCTTGCGGGGAATCAGCGAGGGCGCGCAGACCATGCACTGGAATTCTTTCTGGACAAGCTGCCGGTAAAGCCCATATCCGCACGGACCGGCTTCGTAGACGATGCTGACGCACCGCGCTTTAGATTGCAGTCTCTTGCACAACCGTTCCACGTCGGCCTGCGTAGTACCGATCTTGCCGAGCAGTTCAACCTCGCCCGAACCAATGGCATAGGCGACCGTGATCGAATCCTTATGAACATCAAGACCCACGTAAAGAGTGCTATCGTGCTCCATGCTGGCCTCCGCGTCGGAAATCGCCGGGTGCGGCACGTCCGCACCGTGCGGCTCTGACAGCAATGCTAACCCGCGTTTGATTCCGTTGCGGCAGGCCAGCCTCTGTCCCGCAGGAAGTCATACTGCCTACCCGCAAGACGTTGCGCTTTCTTGCACGCGACGCCCGAAATCCTAGCGCAGCCCTGGTTTACTGGCTGGGGGTGACGGAGCCCTCTGCGGAACCCAGCTTTTTCAACGCCATGCAAACATACGGACCGTTGATGCAGCTGGTTCTACCCGACGAACGTCCAGGCGTCTTCGTGAAACGGGACGCCGTTCAAAAAGTCCAGGATTGTGGAGTTGTAAAGCGACTCGTTTTCATGGACGAGTCATCGCTCGATGTTCGATATGGCGGCCCGTGCCGCGACCTCTTCAACGAGTGAGTGACGCTGGCGTGCCTCTGTTGTCGCGGGAGACGGATAGCGTCCGTGAATAACGGCAACGGAACGGTGATGCGACTTCGCAGCTAGCGGCGCCATTGTTCCAGGCGAGCCTTCGCTGCGCGGCTGGACATGACCATCAAGCGCGCAAAGGTTACTTCCAGTCGGGTGGCCAGGTCGCTCGGCGTACTGGAACGCGACGTGACCCTTTGGCGCGCCGGAGTTATCGTTCCGAAGAGTACGGATTGTGCGCGCCTGTCTGACCTTCCCGACGTGGACGTCGCCTGACTATGCGCAGGTCAGGCGTAGACGACAGCATGTCATGACAGTTCTCATCGGACCCGAACTCACAAGTTGTTCGGCTTGTCCCGATTCACCGCCGCGCCGGAACCGCGTGCCGGGCCCCTGCCATTGACCGGCATCACGGTCGAAATGGCATGTTTGTAAACAAGTTGCACGCCTGGGCCAGACTCCAACAGCACTGCAAACTGGTCAAAGCCGGCCAGTTGGCCAATCAGTCTGATACCGCTCACGAGGAACACGTTTACGGTGGTCTTGTCCCTTGCGAGCGTCTGCAGAAAATCGTCCTGTACGCATGGAGGTGCGGTCATGTTCTGGGTCAAAGCGATAGGTTCTTTGATTGTACCGGCGATACCTGAAGCCGCGAGCCAGTCCAGAGGAAGTGTGTTACTGCGACTCGAGGGCGTCGAGGCATGCCTGCTCCGTATTGTTCGGATGCAGGTGGCGGTATGCGTCGAACAATTGTGAGCACAGGGTTGCCAATGCAGTGAGATTCACAGCCTGGTCTGCATACTCGACCTCGCCTGCGTTAAGGATGTCGTCGAGGACGGGAGCCAGGCGACGCAGTTGCCGGAAAGTGGCGGCGTCAAGTTTCATATTGGAACTCCTCAGCGGGCAGAACTCACCCTAAGCTGACTGCCTCAAGGCGCTGTCCGGCCCCGCAAACTTGCGGGCGTCCCACCAGTTCAGTTAAGCACCCGCTTCGGCCTCCGACGGACATGAATCTCCGTTGACGGCTCATGTGACTCGCGGTGCTGGACGTCGTGTGGCAAGGCGGCCTCGGGGGTGCCTTCCGTTGCTGC
Source organism: Paraburkholderia lebeckiae (assembly GCF_050436225.1). Classification (NCBI taxonomy): domain Bacteria; kingdom Pseudomonadati; phylum Pseudomonadota; class Betaproteobacteria; order Burkholderiales; family Burkholderiaceae; genus Paraburkholderia; species Paraburkholderia lebeckiae. The sequence goes on from NZ_JBNDLU010000002.1 coordinate 1,339,191, forward strand.
CAAGCGAATTGTATTCCGGGTCGCGACCGCCCTCAGCGCTGCGCAGGTGCGGGCGCGGTTGACGCCACCCAATGTCCTTTCGGCACGTCGTGTCCTGGCTCTCATCGGTTTCCTCCTGCGGCAGTGCACAGCGAACCTGAGAAGCTACTTGAATACTAGGACTGCAAGGCCCCTAGGAGCAAGGGAACTGTCAGCCCATCGTGTCGGCTGCCGGCACTCGATAACGGCTGCTGGCCGAGCTGTAATTGTGCACTGCACAATACGAATGAAGTGTTACACGTTGTTAAACCACAGGGAGAGGGTATACGCTTAGCAGAATTTCCCTGCGAGACAACATGGACACGCCCATCCTGCTGGACCGCAACGGATTGCTTGCCGCATGGCATCGTGGGCACCTTGCCGCCATGGCAGTGCCGCGGTGACGCCATCGTTTGGTATCAGGGTCCCAGACGTGGTATGGATGGCGCCCGAAAAATGGGAAGGTCTGGACGGTGATACCCCCGTGCCGTTTGTACCCGACCTTTGCGTAGAAGTGTTGCTCGATAGCGACCGGCAGCGCGAGATGAACCGTAGGGTCGCGTCGTACCTGGAAGGCGGCGCGAAGGAGGTGATTGTGGTCAGACAGGATGGGGGACTTGAATTTTGGGGAGCAGAGGGCCGACGCCAGGCTTCCGCGTTCGCGATAGCACTCTCGCTCGAGCCCCTCTATTGCCAGGTCAGTGCGTCGGTCAGCACCATCGGCAGCCAGGTCTGCGACGATATACACCATCGAGTTGCGGAAATGACCTGGGCCCGGGATGTCAGCCATGACTTGGTGCAGTGGGAGGCGAAGCAGGCCAACGCTAATGCGCCGCTGCTGAATCGCGCGACATCGGCGCAGTCATAATCCGTGTGCGTCAACTCATCCTGATGTCGGCCCGCGTACTTGTCGCAACGACGCCGGCGCAGAACTGTCGTTCCTCGATGCGGACTTCCGCTTTGTAGCCATCGCCAACTCCAACCTCTGCGGCGTCCGCATTTCTTGCTTGTGACGGGCCGCTATGGGACGTATTGTTGCTGAAGCCCGCCCCTATGGGCCGGTTGATAAAGGCGATTCATAATCTGCTCGACAACGGCTCGGCGTGGTGCCCCCAATCTACTCCGCTTCTGCAAAAGCTAATGTGGAATCGATGAACGTCTCGTTGGCGCCTGGCTGCCAGCGTGTCGGCGTTTCGCTGTGCAATCGAACATGGCTTCCCCATTGGAAATTGGCCCGCATCCTGGCGGGACTATGGCAACGCGCGTTGCTACTTCAAGCGACGCGTGGCACGCAGGACGGCCTATGATGAAATCATTGAGGTGCGGAAACCGTGCCTCCTAACCCAGAGGAGCGAGAATCATGGCCAAGCAAGACACCGAATCCAGCGTCTACAGCGTCACGGAAATTATCGGCACCAGCCCAACTTCCTGGGAGGATGCGGCGAAAAATGCTGTGGAAATTGCAGCGAACTCGCTACGTGATTTGCGAGTCGCCGAAGTCTGCAAGCTCGACATGAGGGTCGATAGCGGCAAGGTCGTTGAATACCGAGCGCGAGTATCTTTGTCGTTCAAGTACGAAGCATGAAACGGCGACCCCGAACCACGGCAGAGAAGATGCTTCCGACACTGCAAGTTTGCGGCATCGAGCTTGTACGGCAGTTGCGGACGGCGCAACTCCCAGAATGCTCACGCTAGCGTGCAGTTCAGCCGGGCGGTATGACTGCGTCGCAGCGGGCTTCGGTCCGTCCTGCGCCCCTTGTCGCTGCGAGCTGGCGGGACGCGCTCGCCTTCAATGCACGTAAATTCGACCACGTTCGTCGCATCGCAGATAGCGCAGTCCATCCGGGCCCGGCTACTGTCGCGCCACGGTCAAACCGCCGCTGGCCGATGGGGCAGGAGTATTTTTTACATTGGCGCCTGCAGCGCTACAGCCACTCGCACGTGCGCAGAGCGTTCGGGCAACCACGGTCCGTGCCAGACTGAGACGGTGAGTCGCCGACGACCAGCGACATCAAGCAGGCGCCTTGCTACCATCGACTAGCCGTAATTAGCCTGCCCGCCCGGGCCACTTTCTTTAAGGAGGTTGAGATGGACGTGCCAGTCACTGAAGAACAAATCCGAACACTTGCTTTCTATCTGTGGGAGAAGGACGGCTCTCCCGAAGGACGCGCGGACGAATACTGGGAGAAGGCTCGACAGCAGTTGGATGCGGACGAGTCACCGGCAGCATCTGAGGGCGACACAGTAGCCTGAGCGGCGCGCGCCAAAGGCAATGCGGGCGCCTGAGCAAGGGCCCTCACGCGCCTGTCTTGGCGATTGACCGGACTGGTCTCAGGTACTCCGACCGTCCGGGTGTCGCCTTGCTCCTTACCAGTTCGAGTGCTTTATCCGCCAGTGAGCCAAAATCGGCGCCGCTAGCAGTTAGCACACCTGGATACCCTGCGAAAACAACTGGCGGTTCGCGCATGACCGAGCGCGAGGCGCGCGACGTCTCGGAGTTGGACTGACTCTGCGAAAGCTCTGGACGAACAGAAAGCTCAGTTCGCGTGCAAACGGCGGGTCTTTGCAACTGAAGGCGGCCTACGAGCATCCACGGGCATCTGAGTTGATTCGGCCTTCGGGAACCGGTTTCCCGGTGCTAAGCTTGCGAAAGCCGGGAGGGTATCGGCTAGCCTCCAACAGCTGGCTGGTGCAGCCGTAATCAGAAGCCGCGCGAGTTTCCTGCCGCCGGCTACGAGGAGAAGTCCATGGCAGCGCGCTCAATCGCATCGTTGACCCTTTCCTTCGGCTGGTTTCCATTCCGGTCAAACTGTATTCGGCCACCGAGAGTGCCTCAGGGGTAGGCTTCAATTTCCCGTCGCCGGAAGGCGGCCGGGTGAAACAGCAGTACGTTTGTGAAGCCACCGGCAAGGTCGTGACACGTGCTGACATGAAGAAAGGGTACGAGTTCGAGAAGGGACAGTTTGTCGTTTTCACGCCTGATGAGCTGAAAGCGCTCGAGGAAGGCGCGACGCATGTCGTGGAAATTGTCTCCTTCATGCCAGAGGAATCGGTCGACCCGCTGTACTACGACAAGGCGTATTTCATTGCGCCGGACAAACGGGGAGCCAAACTCTACAGTCTGCTGCGGCAAAGGCAGGGCTTAGTGCGCCACTTGAGCGCCTATCGTTGTCTCAATACCTGAAGCGCGTCTAGCGCGAAACACCGCCGCTGCGCTCTCGCGCGCGGTGTTTGACGCAGGTCGCCGTCGCGACGGCTGTCAAACGCGAACGTCAAGTGAATCGAAGCCTCATGGCGAGCTAGGCTGCCGTCGAATCTCATCGGCGATGCCTCGTGACCGCGTGCGCTAAGGGGATACGTGTGGCACTGAATATGCATTTCAGCATTCGAGGATGCAGGCCTCTGGCATACGCTTCATTGACAGATTCTATTTGCGATTTCCACGGTCGCGATCTTCACTACACTGCTATTAGTAGTAGATGGAGGACATATGAAGACAGCCGACCCGCAGAAAATTGTCCATGACATCGCCGAGTCCACGCACAACGACACGCCGTGGGACACACAGTGCACTCCAGGCACAGGGCGACGAATCACGCGATGGGAACATGAGTCGGTGCTGGAAGCAGTTCAACGTCGGCTCGACCGGACACCGGATGCGATGACGGTGCGCAGGCGAACCGTCGAACATGTCTTCGGCACGTTCAAGCACTGGATGGGCTACACGCATTTCCTGACACGCAGGCTGCCCAACGTGGGGACCGAGATGAGCCTGAACGTACTTGCCTACAATCTCATGCGAGTGCTGAGAATCCTGGGGTTCAGGAAAACGATGAAAGCGATGCGGCTGGTGGGTGCGTGAGCACCCCGTAGGTCCAAAAACTAACCCCTTGAACTTGATTGGAGCGCGCTAGAGACGTTCAGCGTCCCGTCATCGCCGCGACACCCCCAAAGACAGCCAAACGCGCCGACGGGCCAGGTTTACCCGTCGCATTGCAACTCCGTCGAGTTTCCACACGGCCTGGTCGATTTGCGACAGATCGTTATGTCGCTACCGTGCCTGTTTTCCGTTTTCTGCAGCGTCCCCAGGCAGATGTCGTCCGACCACGGTATTGCCTTGAGGGGCGGCGTCGGCGTCCATCGCGAGCAGCGCAAAGCATCGGCGTTGAAAGCCATACTGGCACGGAGCAGGCCTGCGCAGTCACCGACGCGAGTTGAACAACCGTAAAAGGTAAGCGCTAGTTATCGGCTGGCGTCTCCACCAATGTCCCGATCAGGCGAAGCAGTTCGGTATGCTCCGGACCTTTGCCATTTCGAACAAGGAAGTCGCCAATTGAGATGTCGGACGGCCGGCCACCTGACGAGAGGTTTGGCTCATGTCGGACGAAAACCCGGCCAGAGTCGTATTCGTGGACGAGCGACCAACGGTCTCCGTTCGCGCTCCTGTAAAGCTCTCGCGCCTTTTGAGTCATGGCCCCTCCTATTTCGGGCTAAGCATACAACGGCCGGGACGTCGCTGACAGGGTGTCAACGTGGTTTCAGCGATCGAATCGATCACGGCGATGATGCCGCGACATATGCGATCTTCGGTCCGCCTTTTCGGTCAACCGGCCGGAACTCGACCTTATGGAACGTATCGACCAGGCGCGCGTTGCCTTGCTTGAAAGTCGGCGCAAATAGAAGAACGCGTCGCAGTGATCCAGTTCCCGGTGGCGTTGTTTCGCGCAAGGGGACGGGCGGCAAATGCCCGATGGTGTTCATCAAGTGGCGCACCCTCAATGAGATTCGACAGACAGCACGCACCGGCTGTGCCTGAGGACTCGACAATCTTGATTGTCGCCCTGGAAAGGGACATCGAGCTTGGTCAGTCAGGCGGTGTGAGCCAGCAGGCATCGCGCGCCATCCCGCAAATCACCGCTGCGCGCCGCTCCTGCGAATTTCGCTGGTTTCACCAATCCACTCGCGTCAGAATGTGGAATGCGCCGCTCTCGCGATGCGTCTGCCAGCTTTCGCGCAATCGGCTACTGCATCGATCGGGACAAGCCATCCGGAGCGAGGAAAAGAATCATGCAGAGCGCGATTCGGCGGCATTGCCTGAACGTTGTGGCGCTGGCGACCTGTCTCGCGTTGGCAGCCGTCAGTACGGGTCTGACTGGCTGCAGTTCACTTTACAGTGAAGGCGCCACTGCGGGTGCCGGTATCGCCGGGGCGGCCATCGCCGGCACGGTGACCAACAACGCGGCCGTTGCCACCGGCATCGGCCTCGGCGCAGTGGCCGCTGCCCGAGCCGGCGTGCAGTACTCGGAACGCGTGATGCACGCGTATACGCAGGCGCAGATTGCGACCGCGGCGGGACCGCTCGCGGTCGGCGCCGTGGCACCCTGGTTCACCAGGCACAGCGTACCGATCGAGCCAGACGAACAAGGCCGCGTGACTGTAAGCCGGGTGATCAGTACCGGCATGCTCGACTGCAAGGAAATTGTCTTTTCCGTCGATACCGATGCGAAGAAGGATCAGCCCGCGACCAGTTCGTTCTACATCGCTGCGGTGTGCCGTGATGGCGATGACTGGAAATGGGCCTCGGCGGAACCGGCCACGGCACGCTGGGGTGCGCTGCAATGAAGCGCCGCCTTGATGCGATGCTTGCGGCCGGCGTTGTGGCGAGTTTGACGGTAATGATGAGTGGCTGCGCGTCGGCGCGGTGGCCGGTGCGGTCGCCGCGGTATCGACGGGCGCCGTCACCAGCAATCCTGCCATCGGCATCGGCGTGGGCATCGCGGTGCAGGCCGCCGCCGACGAAGCCGTCAGGCGCGTGATGAAGTCGCTGCACGGCGACCAGCAGATGGCGATCGCGGCCACGGCGGGTGAATTGCCGGTCGGCGAAACGAAGCCGTGGCGGGTCAAACACGTGCTGCCGCTCGAAAATGGTCACGGCGAGGTCCGCGTGCTGCGCGAGTTCGACAGCGCGCTGGCGACCTGTCGCGAGTTTGCATTTTCGGTCATTGCTGGCGAGAAGCCCGGTGCGCCCGCTGACTGGTTCGTCGCTTCGATCTGTAAGGATCAGGACGGTTGGAAGTGGGCTTCGGCCGAGCCGGCGGTCGGGCGATGGGGCACCTTGCAGTAAAGTCCAGCCGGAATGCGCGCGCAATCGCCACGTCGAATACGGCTGGTATTACGGATCGCTCTGTCGCAACAAGGCGTTAAGGTAAGGTCCGGTGGCCGGAAAATGCTGACGACCCCGATGGCCAGGACGACGAAGACCGCGCAGGACGTTGCCCCTGGCGTCGCCCAGGTGCTGAAGCGACTGCACTGTCCACTTGATGTGAGTTTGATGTGCGTGTGGTGGTCTGCTCGAGGATACGGCGCCTGCCGCCGCTTGCCCGGCAACGGGTGGACGGGTACGAGGCTAATGTTCGCGCGGAGATCCGCCAAGCTGGGCATCGATCGCGCGCCTGGCGAGGTCTATCGCGTCGCTGACTGCGGCCGCTACGCTGAGCAATGAGCGGTAGTGCTCCGGCTCAGGTATGCGGCCGCCCTTGCGGTCGATTTCGCCACGCCGCGACAGCTGCTCCACCAGCAACGTAACAGTCGACCCGCCGTCGTAGTCCTCTCGCGCGCTGACCGTGATAATGTAGCCCCGGTGCACCTGTTGCTCTTCCATGGCCAACTCCAGACAACAAATGCAATGTTATTCAGCGATGCCGGCGAGGTCTTCGATGTCGTTTTCAATACGTCCTCGCGCTTCAACCGCCGCTTCCTCCGTAGTTTTTGCAATCAGTGGGAAAATCAGTCCGTTGCCTTTGAATGCGCCGGCGAAATGGACCCATGCCGCGTAAGAACATACGCCGGATTCGAGCCGACAAATATTCAGAACTACATCATAGGTACGCTGCAGTCCCTGTCGACGCGCGTATTGAAATTTGTACACCTCGGTATCAGGCATGACGACCTCTTCCGCACCTTAAGCCTTAAGGGAAGGTGGCTACGTAGCGACGAAGATCTGCGCTCGTCGCTCGGCATAGCGCGGCTTCCTCCGTTCATACGAGGTTACGCCCTTCCGTATAGGTTGCGAAGGCACGCTCAGTTTGATAGTGCCCTTTCTTGTGCATATCGATGTCCGGACACTACGTGCACCGATCGCGGCAACGCGCGTTGCCGCACGCACTGACGCGGACGCGCGGCTCTTCAGCGCGCCGCACCATTACGTTGACCGGCCCGCTCAGGCGTCGAGATAACGCTTGAACCACTGCACCGCGTACCGTGAAACGGCTTCCAGTGTGCCGGGTTCTTCGAACAGGTGGGTCGCGCCGGGGACGATCACAAGATCCTTCGGACATTCGAGCAGAGCGAAGGCGTCCCGGTTGACTTCGATGACATTGACGTCGAGCCCGAGACGCTGGATTTGGGTGATCCACGGCGAGACCAGCGCGCGAAGGAGCTGGTCAGGCGGTTCGCCAGCCGGCCCACGGCCAGCATTCCGGGCGCGTGCGAAGGCTGGGCCGAGACGATGGCGGCATATCGCTTTCTGGGCAATGAGCGCATCGACTGGCGCGACATGATGCAGCCGCATTGGGACCGTACCACGACGCGCATGGAGCAGTTGCCGGTGGTGCTCTGCATTGCCGATACGACAGAGCTGAACTTTAACGGTCAGGACATCGATGGGGCCGGCCCGCTCAGTTATGAAGCACAGGTGGGCGTGTATCTTCACGCGACCTAGGCGGTGACACCGGATCGGGAGCCGCTGGATGTGATGAACGGATGGATGTGGGCGCGCGAGCCACGCGATGCAAACGGCAGGCGTGGCGGTGTCAGGGAAAGTGTGCGGTGGATCGAAAGCTATGAGATCGTGGCCGAACAGGCACGGGCCCTGCCTGACACGCGACTGGTGTATGTGGCCGATCGTGAAGGTGACATCGCCGCGCTCATGCAGCGTGCGCAGGAACTGGGTGAACCGGCGGACTGGCTGATCCGGTCCCAGCACAATCGTGCCCTGAGGGACGAAGAAAAGCTGTGGGAAAAGGTACATGCGAGTAACGTGCTCGGCCATATCAGCTTCGTACTGCCCGGGGCGCAGTGGCCAGAAGGCGCGTGAAGTGAGGCAGGAACTGCGTAGCCAGCGCGTCACGCTGGCCGGGCGCGCCGGTGTCACGCTCACCTGCGTCGAGGCGTATGAAGTGGATGCGCCAGCGGGTGTGAAGCCCGTCATCTGGCGTCTTGGGACCAACCGCGAAGCGGGCGATGCGCATGCGCTCATCGAACTCGTTGAATGGTACCGCGCGAGATGGGAAATAGAAATGTTCTTCAATGTCCTGAAGAACGCCTGCCGGGTTGAGGCGCTGCAACTCTCACAGATGGAGCGCGTGGAGAAGGCGCTCGCGCTGTACATGGTGGTATCGTGGCGTATCGCGCGGCTCATGCGTGTCGGCAGAACCTGTCCGGAGCTGGACGCGTCGTTGTTCTTCGCGGCTGACGAGATACACGGCGCTCTGTAAGGCTCTGGTGCAAATAGACGGTCTGGACGAGATTTCTGTAGAACGGAGACCTCATCAAGCAGACAGCACGGCCTTCCAAACTGCGGGCGCAGCGGTATCTTTGAGGTCGAGCTTCGCGAGGCTGAATTGGCCTTTGCGAATACGATGTACCAATTCGATACCTGAGAGAGTGATCGCTGCGTTCCTGAAACGTTTGAAACCGAGCATGACTTTCGTCCGGGACTTGATATTGCGGTGGTCCTGCTCGACCAGATTATTGAGATATTTCGAGGATCGGACCTTCGTGTCCTCAGGCAGCAAGCCATCGACCTGCATTTCGCGCGCAGCGCGATGCGAGGCCGCATAACCATCGAGCGTGATGGTCTTCGGTGGCTGCCCCTGATGCTTGATTGCCTTTTTGAAAAAGGCTTTTGCCGCCTTCACGTCGCGCCTGGCGCTGAGCATGAAGTCTACCGTCTGGCCTGCCCGATCCACCGCCCGATAAAGATAGACCCACTTGCCGCGCAGTTTGAGGTAAGTCTCGTCGACGCGCCACGACTGGCCAGTGGGCCTGCCAAAGCGGTTCCACCGTTTAACGAACTCCGGCGCATAGCGCCGCACCCAGCGCAGGATCGTCGTGTGCGCCAGCGAGAGACCTCGTTCCGCCATCATTTCGACCAGATCGCGCAGGCTAAGCTTGTAGCGCAAATACCAGCGAACACACAGAATGATCACTTCACGGTCAAAGTGACGGCCTGCGAACAGTTCGTCCAGGCTCTTCAGTTTGCTCATCGTCGGCTCTCAATTTGTTCAGTCCGACACCTTAACCGATTCGCACGCGCGCTATTTGCACCGGAGCCGCATAGGACCGGGTCGCAGAAACCATGCCGATCGCCGACAAGGCCGTGCTGACCGTCCGACATTCAGATGACTATGCTGTGGACCTAGATGGTTGGATGCAGCGCAACGGGCGTTGCAGACATACACGCAGCCTTGACCGGCACCGCAAGCAACCGCACCGCCAGCGTTTTGCAGCAACCCCCCGCCCATCGTCGCGAAGGATGTGATGGCGTCTGTGTCAGTAACATCCACTCCTCATTAAACGTTGTTTGCGGACGGGAGCCGATGACCACCGTTTCGCCTCAACAGTCACCGACAGCACCAACTTGACGAACGGCCGCTGACTCCTTGGCTGAAGTGGGTCGAGGGCGGCCCGTCGCGGCACGCCGCGTTCAGTCCTGTCACGCAAGCCATCCGTGGGACTGGGTTCGGCCACAACCGGTCATTCGACTGGGCGGCGACAATGACTACGTCCGGTGTACCGACATTCATCTTGGCCGGTAGTGAGGAGTCGGAGGCGGCGTAGCCGCCGGAGACGACGAACTGCCGGCGGCGCCGGGTCGGCGAGGTCTAGGATGGCTGACTGAATCGAAAAAGAGGCGGTCAGCCCATGTCTGGAACCCGCATCACCGACCAACAGGTCCGCCTCTACATGAACCAGCGCAAACACCATCCACAGAAGGTCGCCGCAGCGAAGTCGGGCATGAGCGAGCGCACGGCGCGACGCGTCGAACGTGAAGCCGGGCTTCCGTCGCAGCAGCCTCGGCGCTACTGGCGCTCGCGTCCTGATCCATTTGCCGACGTGTGGGAAGCCGAGGTCGTCCCATTGCTGCGTAGTGCGCCAAAGCTGAAGGCGATCACCCTGCTGCGCAAATTGCAGGACGACCATCCCGAACGCTTTCCCGACAGCATGCGTCGCACGTTTGAGCGGCATGTCAGCCAGTGGCGCGCGCTCGAAGGGCCGAACCAGGAAGTGTTCTTCCCTCAAACGTATCAGCCAGGCGCGCGAGGCCTGTCGGACTTCACCCACATGGACAAGCTGTGCGTGACAATTGGCGGCGTCCCGTTTGACCACCTGCTGTATCACTTTGTGCTGGCATTCTCGCGCTGGGAATACGCCAGCGTGGTCGATGGCGGCGAGAGCTTCCAGGCGCTCGCGACGGGATTGCAGAACGCGCTGTGGCAGGCCGGCGGCTGCCCACGCGAGCACCGCTCCGACAGTCTGTCGGCGGCCTTCAGGAACCTGCAGGAAGAGGAAGACTTCACAGCTCGCTATGCGGTGCTACTCGATCACTACGGGATGGAAGGCACGCGCAACAACCGTGGCATGGGTCATGAGAATGGCAGTGTGGAATCGTCGCATCGCTATCTGAAGGATCAGATCGATCAGGCTCTGGAGTTGCGCGGTCACCGCGACTTCGCAGACCGGGCCGCGTACGACGAGTTCGTACGCGGGGTGGTGATGCGCCGCAACCGGCGCAATGCTGCAGCGTTCCAGATCGAGCGCGAACACCTGCTGGATCTGCCTGAGCACCGTACCACCGACTTCGTTGAGGAAGAGGCGCGCGTGACCCGCTGCGGCACGTTCACCGTACGTTGCGTCCTGTACAGCGCCCGGTCGCGGCTGATCGGCCATCGCCTGAAGGTGCGCCTTTACAGTGACCGGCTCGATTGCTATCTGTCCGGCGCGCTCGTGCACAGCACGACGAGGGCCACGCACACCAGCAAGCGGCGCGGTCGCGGCATCGACTACCGGCACTTCATCGATTCGCTCAAACGCAAGCCGCAGGCCTTCAGGGGCCTCGCGTTCCGCGACGATCTGTTTCCACGTGAAGCCTATCGTCGCACCTGGGAACGGCTGGATCAGGCACTGACGCCGCGTAGCGCCTGCAAGACCATGGTGGGCCTGCTTGAACTCGCCGGGCACCACGGCGTTGAGGCGCAACTGGCCGAGCGGCTCGATGCATTGCTCGAACTCGGTGAACTGCCCGATCTGAAGGTGTTGTTCGATGAGTTCGCGCCGCGCCAGGCCGAGTGTCCGGTGGTTGTCGTCGAGATGCCGTCCGCCGCGCTTTACGACACGTTGCTCGATGAGGAGGTGCTCGCATGAACGCCGCCTACGATGCTGGCCGTATCGCACTTATGCTCAACGAACTGCGCCTGCCAACGATCGGCCGGTTGTGGCCGGACTTCGCTGAACGCTCGGACAAGGAAAGCTGGCAGGCGTCGCGGTTACTCGGTGCATTGCTCGAACATGAACTTGCCGAGCGCGCCAAACGAAGAATCGAACGTCATCGTGCCGAGTCACATCTGGATCCGACCAAGACGCTCGCCACCTTCGACTTCGGTGTTGTGCCTATGGTCTCAAAGGCGCATGTGATGGCGCTGGCCACCGGCGATTCGTGGCTTGAGAAAGGCGCCACGATTCTACTGTTCGGGCCGCCTGGAGGCGGGAAAAGTCATCTTGGAAGCGCAATCGGACATGCACTGATCGACGCCGGCTATCGCGTATTGTTCACGCGCACCGGCGAAATCGTGCAGAAGCTCCAGGTCGCACGTCAAAGTCTGCAACTGCCTTCGGCGCTTGCGAAGCTTGACCGCTTCGACCTGATCATCCTCGATGATCTGTCGTATGTGAGGAAGGACCAGGCCGAAACCAGCGTGCTGTTCGAGCTGATCGCCGAGAGGTATGAGCGGAAAAGTCTTCTGATAACGGCCAACCAGCCGTTCTCAGGCTGGAATGACGTCTTCCCCGACCCCGGCATGACAGTGGCGGCCATCGACCGGCTTGTGCATCACTCGACGATCTTCGAACTGAACGTTGAAAGCTATCGACGCCGCAAAGCCAGCGACAAACAGAAGGAGCGGCGCCGTCAATTACCCGCTGACAATCCGAACGGAGCGACAACCATGTCCAACTGACAGCGACAAACATCTCGACCGACCGGCCAAGATGTTTGTCGGTAAACCGGACTTCCTGCTTGACGCTATCCACATTCGACATCGACGCAGGAATCGTCGACAATTCGGTTCGTCGCCGTTGCTGGCACCAGCCCGGCCATCCCTGTTAAAGGCGAAAAACCCTGAAGGAGTCTTCTGTGGCATGCTCTCGATGTGAAGACGTTTGCGTTCGGTATGCAATCAAACATCCTCGCGAGCTACGCAAAGCGATACAGATCGCAGCGGAGAACATCGCGGACAAAACGCTCATAGAAGTGATTCCTGACAGCCCTTGGGTCTCCATCTCATTTGACAAACTCGCGGCAGGCGCTGCATGGGACGACTACGTCGAGTACCATTTTCGCTGCCTGCATTGCAATGAAGCTTTTTGGTTGCGCGCGGAAACGTATCACGGTAGCGGTGGGTACTGGGAACCGAAAGACCCAGCATCGATACGCGACAACATCACCAACTAGCCGCGAACGGCCACAACCGGCGGTTCGACATTGCCTGCTGGATCGTTGACAATGCGGCTGTGGACGACGTCGAGATCGGAAGAATGGATAAGAATCGGGCGTTTTTGCTGCCGTTCGGAATCAACCTCAGCGTTGAGGACGGAATCGCAATTATCGAATCCAATTTGCCGGAAGCACTGCCTAGTGTAGTGCTTCTGAATTAGTGGAACCAAGAAGGTCTTGCCATTGTCATGCTCTTTGTACGAATGATGGAGCGAGTCATGAAGACGGCGAGACCGATCGAATTGAGCAGCGAACAACGCATCAAACTTGAAGCGATGGCGAGATCGCAAACCCTCGAGGTAAGAGCCGTTCGGCGAGCGCAGATCGTCCTGTTGGCAGCCGATGGCATGGGCAATCGGGAGATTGCCGCAGCCTTGGGAATCGGGCGGGTGCAGGTGGGACGCTGGCGCGAGCGCTTTGTTCGGGGCGGCGTCGCGGCGATAAAAGATGACCTGCCGCGCAGTGGGCGCAAGCCACGCATCGATCGCGCCGAGATTGTACGGTTGACGACGCAGACCACGCCTGAAGCTGCGACTCACTGGAGCACGCGCACGCTCGCTAGGACAGCTGGCGTCAGCGACACAACGGTGCTGCGAATCTGGCAGGCCAACGGACTCAAGCCTCACCTGATCGAGAGCTTCAAAGTCTCGCGAGATCCGAAGTTTGCCGAGAAGCTCGAAGACATCGTGGGCTTGTATATGTCCCCGCCGGAGCACGCGTTGGTTCTGTGTTGCGACGAGAAGAGCCAGGTGCAGGCGCTCGATCGCACCCAGCCCGGACTGCCCTTGAAGAGAGGCCGTGCGGCCATCCAGACTCATGACTACAAGCGTCACGGCACCACGACCCTGTTCGCGGCGCTCAATACCGTCGATGGCTCGGTCATCGCCCGCTGTGATCAGCGCCACCGTCACAGCGAATGGCTCGCCTTCTTGCGCCAGATTGACCGTGAAACTCCCAAGGGCAAAGAGCTGCATTTGATCTGCGATAACTATGCCACGCACAAGCACCCTAAAGTTAAGGAGTGGCTCGCGAAACATCCTCGTTTCACCGTGCATTTCACGCCGACCTCCGCATCGTGGCTGAACATGGTGGAACGCTTCTTTCGCGATATCACTACCGAACGTTTGCGCCGTGGCGTGTTCCGCTGCGTTCCCGATCTGGTCCTCGCTATCAAGGAGTACATCGCCGTGCATAACCAGGATCCCAAACCATTCGTGTGGACTGCCAAGGCCAATGACATCTTGCAGAAAGTCATTCGCGCCAACCGTCGCCTTGGTTCCAAGAAAAACGAAGCACTACACTAGCTTTAGCGATCCCGTGGAAAACGGGCGCATCGTCGGGGTTGTTGAAGGCGTCGAGCAATTGTTGCTTTCGCTCGCGCGTGTCGGTATCGATTTGTCCAGTCCGCAGTTCGCGCGGGCCATCCACGATTGCGTAGCCAACCTCCATTCAGGCTGATCGGCAAACTGTCGTGTCCGGCCATTTTGGACAGACGTCGACATATAGACCGTTGACAATCAACTTGGGCGAGAGTGGATCTAGCGCTCACGGACATAATCGGCATGTTTTCGGAAGGACATACAAGTGAGCCGGAGAGAGATGGACGACGCATTGAAGACTCGCTTCGTTCCGGCACTTCGACGAATAGGCTTTAAGGGGGGCGGCCTCAAATCTGAAGTGCAACACCTATCTCGTATAAGGTGTTGCGATGCACGAAAGAACTCAGTACCAGCAACTTCAACCTGAAGAGCGTCTGACCATTGCAAGCCTGCATCTGCAGGGTTCGAGTATCCGGGCCATGGCCCGGATACTCGGGCGCTCGCCGGCCACCGTTAGCCGGGAACTGACGCGAAACAGCTCTCCCGCTGGCTACGCGTCCGTGTCGGCTGAAGCACTCAGTGCCGCACGCCGCAGCGCGGGTCGCCATCCCACAAAGCTTTGCCTGCAAAGCGTCTGCTGGCGTATCGTTCTCACCCTGCTCGAGTGGAAATGGTCACCCCAGCAGATATCGGGCACACTCAAGCGTATGTATCCGACCGACCCGACCCAACAGGTTTCGCACGAAACCATCTACACGGCCATCTATGCCCAGCCGCGCGGCGAACTGCGCCGTCAGCTCATTGCGTGCTTGCGCCATGGCCACAGCACGCGCATGCCGCGTACACGGGGCACAGACCGGCGCGGACAGATTCCTGACATGGTCAGTATTCATGTGCGGCCGCCCGAAATCGAAGACCGACTGCTGCCTGGGCACTGGGAAGGCGACTTCATCAAGGGTGCCGGCAACCAGTCCTCGGTAGGCGTGCTGGTCGAACGGACCAGCCGGCTGGTGCTGCTTGCCAAGATGGAAGACGCCACCGCCGCTTCAGCGCTGGCGGGCTTCTCCGCCAAACTCAATTCGATTGTCGCGCCATTACGGCAGAGCTTCACCTACGACCAGGGCAAAGAAATGTCGCGCCATAAAGAGCTCACCGCCGCAACCGGCGTGAAGGTGTACTTCTGCGACCCCCACAGTCCCTGGCAACGCGGCACTTGCGAAAACACCAACGGGCTACTGCGCCAGTATCTGCCCAAAAGCGCAGACCTTTCGGTCTACAGTCAGGACGAACTTGACGCTATCGCCGACAGTCTGAACAGCCGACCTCGCGCGACTCATGCCTTCCATTCGCCATTCGAGGTCTTCGCCGCGACCCTTGCCTCGGCAAGTCAACCTCAAGGCTCTAAACATTAAACCCGCTGTTGCGCTTCACTCTTGAAACCGCCGGGTCATTGCCTCATTTCCGACGCCTAGGAGCTGGCAAAATCGACCTTTTGACGGTGCAGTTTGACCGCCACGGCGGAGGATTCGTGGTTGAGATATCTCGGTGCGGAATCGATGGCATAGCCACCCACTTGGGGAAATCAATCCCCGCGACCAAGGTCACTGCGCATGATCTACTTCCTCGCCAGCGTCACAGGCTTGGCCAGCCCGCACCAGGGCTGGATGGTCGCTGGTTCAGGTTCGATGATGGCACTCCGCCGATGACAGTCGCAGAGTCTTTATGCACATACCTCGACGAAGCAGAGCGTTGGTGGGCCGCAAGTTGATGGAGAGACGCTACCTACCTCTCCTGTTTCTCGTTATTGCGGCGCCGAGTTGGGCCGGCGGTACTGTTGCGGGCGCGCAGGTCGTGATCTCCTTAGGGTATGGCAGTCGCGACTTGACACTACTGCATCAACTTGAGGACGAACTGGACGTCGCAGCGAGGGCGGCGAATTGCGGGGAACTTGACGGCGACGAGATTGCACCGGACGGTAGGAGCGCTTCCATATACATGACGAGCGGTGACGGCGATCGACTGGTCAGGGCGATACGCCCGATTCTCAAAGCACACGGTTTCTCACAGGACGCTCACATTAACACTGGAGGCTGACGACGCACCGTTGGCAAACATAGACGAGCGGTAGCGGAAAGCGAAATGAGGCGCTATGGGGCAGAAACTAGACGATACCGAGTTGGAACTTTACCGAAGAGTGGATGAGGTTCTGTACTACGTATGGGACCCTATCGGCGTTGCGCCCAATCCCGTTACGCGTGACGAATACCAAAGGTATTTGCCCGAAGTGTTCTCAATGTTGCAGGAGGGAGCGAGCGTCTCGCCCATCGCTGCATACTTGGATAACGTTGCTACTGAGAGGATGGGATTGAACGGAAATCCGGGACATTCCAAGCGAGTTGCCGAATTCCTGCTCGACTGGAAAACCGAGATTTACCGGATACGGTAGCGGTAAGCTTCAACCAAGCAGTGCGGCGGAGCAAGGTCTGTGCCTGACTATTACGCAGACGGTTCCCAAGACCCTGGGCGCGGTCGGCATTACCCACTGGTGCCCCTGACGGGGTATCCTTCCCCCCGCCGCGACGACAGTATAACGACCTCGCGGACCAGTCAAATAGTTGCTCGCGAATGTCCGCTAACGGGACCGCTGAAGGTCTCCTCAGGGTCGACATGAGCCCGATCGGATTTAATGCAATCTGAGCTCGGGGCAGTTGACCATCGGTCGCTAAGTGGACGGTCGCATTCGGACAATCGGCTACTTTGCAGCCAAACTATAAGTATTAACCCTTAAGTTTCCGTCCTTCTTGTCGTTATACAGAATTGCCCGGCAAGCCGGTGACCAGGTGGCAGATCTTGAAAGATGGAACTCTGATATGCGGTTGAACAACATGAAAATAGGAGCGCGCCTCGCGCTGGCGTTCGCAGTCACGTTGCTTCTAACGTTCGCACTTGCAGCCGTATCACTGAGTGGACTGAGTGGCTTCAACCAGGACGTCAATAACGTCACGCGCTCGCGCATGCCGGTGTTGTGGGATCTGCACAAGCTGCTCGAAATCACTCGCGGGCAGGCGGTGATGGAACGCGACGCATTGGCCGCGTTGGCAGGCAACCAGTCGGAGGTCGTAAGCGCCAATCTGCAATCGATCGGCAATGGTCACGATATCGTGTCCAAGGCAGTCGAAGAAATCCAGCAACTCCTCGACACGGACCAGGGCAAAGAGCTCTGGTCCAATGTAGCGTCCGCCCGTCAGGCGTATTTGTCCGACCGGGCGGCAGTCATCGCGCAGATCAAGGCCGGCGACGCCGAAGGGGCACGCCAGAAGTTACTGAGCGAACAGGTGCCGCTGGAGAACCAGTATCTCGGCGCAGTCCAAGCCCTGATCGATTATGTCGGCAACCAGGTGGCGACCGAGCACGACGCATCGAGCGCATCGTATGCCAACGCTCGCCTGCTCGTACTGGTGCTCGCGGCGCTCGCGCTGGCGGTCGGAGGGGCCTGCGCGCTGCTGGTCACGCGCTCGATCGTCCGGCCGCTGCAAGTAGCCGTCGATGCGGCTGAGAAAGTTGCGCAGGGCAACCTGGCCACGCGGATCGACGCGGATGGCAGGGACGAGACGGGGCAACTGCTTCGCTCGCTTCGCAGCATGACCGAAAGCCTGTCTAACACCGTCGGCGAGATCCGCATGGGCGCCGAGTCGGTAATGACGGGCGCGCGACAGATCGCGCAGGGCAACATCGACCTGTCTTCTCGCACGGAGGAGCAGGCGGCGTCGCTGCAGGAAACGGCGGCGAGCATGGAGGAACTCACGGCCACCGTCAAGCAGAACTCGGAGAACGCTCGCCAGGCGAGCGGCCTCGCGGACAGTGCGCATGCTGTTGCCAAAGAAGGTTCGGCAATCGTCGGGGAGGTAGTCGGGACGATGGCGGGCATCGAGGAAAGTGCGGGCAAGATCGCCGAAATCACCGGCGTGATCGAGGGCATCGCATTCCAGACCAACCTCCTTGCACTCAATGCGGCGGTGGAGGCAGCGCGTGCGGGCGAGCAGGGTCGGGGCTTCGCGGTGGTAGCCAGCGAAGTGCGCTCTCTGGCGCAGCGCTCGTCGGTAGCGGCGAAGGAAATCAAGGAGCTGATCGAGACCTCGGGCAGCCGCGTGCAAGCCGGAACCGACCTGGTCGCGCGGGCAGGAGAGACGATGGACAAGGTTGGCACAGCGATTCAGCGCGTGACCGACATCATGGGCGAGATCGCGTCGGCTTCGAGCGAGCAGAGCCGCGGCATTGAACAGGTGCACCAGGCGATCAGCCAAATGGACCAGGTCACGCAGCAGAACGCGGCGCTGGTCGAAGAGGCGGCGGCAGGGGCTGGCTCGCTGGAGGACCAGGCGAAGCAGTTGCGCGCTGCGGTTGCGGTGTTCCGCACGGCGCAGGCCGATATCGCCGCGCCAGCCGCGCGCCCGCTGTCTGTTGCGAAGCCGCCAGCAGCGAAGCGGCCCGTCCGTGTGGCCGAGCGTGCCGTATCAACCACGAAAGTCCCCGCGCCGATACCGCGGCGCGCTGACTCGCCGGTGACGGTCGAGGGCGCGGACTGGGAAACGTTCTGACAGCGTCGTATGAAGAGAAGACATCAACGCCGGTCCGCCAGTAGGTCGCCGCGGTAACTCGTCCCATCGTCTGGCGGACAGTCTGCAACGGTTTTGAACGGCGGCTTTCCGCAAAACCGACCGTCTCTTTGGGGGTCGATCCCGGCCTCTCGTTGCCACTGCGAAAAGCACGCCGCTCGCTCAACATACCATACGCAATCACCGGTCCAGGCACGACGCCGATAGCCACGTCGGTCCCGCCGATGCCCGGCCTTTCTGGCCTAAGATATTTCAAAGAAGATCCGTGCGAGGGGCATCATGAAAGCACTTATCGTTGCTGCGACATTGGCGGCTGGCTGTTCCATCACCTACGCGCAGACTTACCCGCAGGGAGCGCTGGCTGACCAAAGCACGGGGGCCTATAGAGCGCAATTGGAAGCGCAGAAGCAACAGATCGAACTCCAGAACGAACAACTCCAATTACTGAAACAACAGCGCGACCTGGATTTGCTGAGGCAGCAGCGCGAACTCGATTCGCTGAGACAACAGCGCCAATTTGACTTGCTCAGACAGAAGCGCTAGATCGCAGTGAGGCGCGGCACACGCCTCAAGATCCGGCTGAGGCGATTCCCGGCCACGAACGGTCCTTCATATTCTCTTGGCGAATGTCTGCTGATCAGCGTCTGGCCGCCATCCGCTCTCAGAGATTTGGTCAATTTGGCTTCGGTGCTTCCGTGACGGCTTCGATCGTTTGAGCACGAGCAGAGACCGCTGCGACGACACGATTCCGCCCCATAGCCTTTGCCGAATAAAGCGCCGCGTCGGATCGCGCCATCAGGTTTTTCAGCGATTCGCCCGTCTCATATTCCGAGACGCCAGCGCTGAACGTGCACTCCACTTCTCCGCCGGGGATGACTAGTGCAGCCGTGGCAATTTGCAGGCGCAAACGATCAACTATTGCAACAGCGTCTGCTCCGGAGGTTTCTGGCAACAGGACCGCAAACTCTTCCCCGCCAAGACGCCCAAAAATATCGCCTCGCCTGATACCCTTCGACATGATGGAAGCGAAGTGAACCAGCGCGCTGTCTCCGACTGCATGACCGTGTCCGTCGTTTATTGCTTTGAAATGGTCAATATCAAGGATTGCAACAGCCAAGCGCAACCTTGTACGGTTCGCGTGCGCTAGCAGCAATTCGGCGCGAGCCATAAACTCGCGCCGAACGAGCGCTCCGGTCAGATCATCAACAGTCGCCAGCCGCTCCATCCGCTCAGCCATGCGGTCATACGCGAGCATGACTACACCTATCGAAAGGCACGGCAAGGTTAATATGCCGATGCCGATATACGCGACGTTCATAGGTGTCAGGTCTAGAAAGTGTGCGTGCTGTTCCCAGCCTAGACCGGTCACGATCGCCCGAGCAATGTAGACGAGCCCTCCGAGCACCGCGACGGAGGCTAGGAATTGATAGCTGTACCGAGGCCGATGCGGAGGACGCATGATGTATACCGTCCAGCCGATACATAGACGAAAGTAGCCAACGAAGGCAGCCATCGAAATAATCCGGGCATCCGGGTTCGGCGAAACATAGGTCCAGTAAACAAGGCCGATTACCAGAATGACGTATGCCACAACCGCGTGGGGTTGCGAAGGGCGAAGGGCGAAAAACTTTCTGAAACCTTGCAGCGCTACGATTGGGATGGCTGCAAGGAGCGCACTGGATATGAGAATAGCCATGGGCGTTGGGGAGGCGCCACACAACGTCAGAACAACCAATGCGGACACGGCCAGAATGTTTGCACCGAACCAGCGGTACAGCCCAGGAATCCCGGACAGCGAACTCAATATGAGTACGCTCACGGCGGTCGACATGATTCCGACAATATAAAGACCAACAGGGCTGAACATAGCTTTGCGGTGTGAACCTTTCCCCCAGGATTAGAGCAAGGCGGAATGGGGAGCGTCCTGTTGCGTTCGAACCGATCTTTGTAAACATTGAAGCCCGCCTAAGTGGGCGGGCTGAATCCTTGTCGGGGAAGACATGAGAAGTCGTGGTAAGTATAAACCCCTAATGCCGGATAAGGTGGGCCCACACGGACTCTTGCACCGGTTCCACCCGTAGTCGGTCCGACATCGGCCCGGTCTTCGACATAAGACCTGTGAACGTTGGTGGGCAGCTAGAGGTGCGGATGGACCCGCAACCGGCATGTCCAATCGGATCACTTCTCGTGAACACGCACGGGACCGACCATTGATCGGCTTGAGCGGCTCGGTTTGAGCAAGCCGAAACGGCCGCTCTTGAACGTGGCGGAGACGTTCGCAAATATTCGCCGAAGGGCCGGAGTGGGTCGCTATGTAAACCTCATAGCGACCACTATGCTCAGGTCACAACTATGCGCAGATGGTTATAGCGAACGCGGCCAGCCCCTTAAGGGGTGCGGTACGGGCTGGCGGAGCCTACGCATAGTTACAGCGTCTGCAGGAATCGAAGCAACGAGTCCGGCGCCTGATACCGGCGAATCCTGGCATCGGGCGCCTCTAGCCGACCGAGCGCTTTCTCCTTCATCGCGAGGTCAGCTTCGACGTAGCGATGGCTTGTCATCGGGCTCTCGTGAGCGAGCCACCAGGCGATCACGTTGAATGGAACGCCCGCCTGCAACAGGTGCATCGTAGTCGTATGGAGCGGTACCCGTTCTGTTGACGCCATGAACTGGCTTTCGAGAGTTATCCACGGCCGGTCGGCGAAACCGTCTATGCCAGTGCGGTGGGGGCGGCGAACGATGCCCATGGTGATCTCCAGAAGTGGGACCATCACTGCATCCACAGACGAGAACTATGTCCAGATCCTTGCTCGCCCGCCTTGCCAGAGCTGTGCCATGCTTGGGTCGGCGCCGTCAGCGACTGACCATCTGCGCATAGTTGCGACCTGAGCATAGGGGTCGACCGGAGACGTTCGCGCGTCTCTGCGCTGGCATCATGAACCAAGTCTGGATAGTTCAAAATTAAATGAACCGCGGATTCGGCGTTCGTTGGACGGTTTCGCCGCAAAGCCTCATATCGTGGGTATGTGAAGTTCAACGTTACGTGGACATCGACAGCAGGAAGGCTCGCCTGCCCGCGCGTCGATGCCTTCGACCGCGCAGCTGCGATCGGCATGACGACAGAACGCTCAGCGCGCGTCGTGGACGACCGAGGGTTCGGCGCTAGCTGCTCGCAGACGGCTGGATGCCTTGTTCTGGTGGCGGTTCGACGCTGTTTTCCGGTGCTGGTTGGCCCTCTTCTTCCGGAAGTGGCTCGACGCTCTCAGCGGCGGCCGGCGAAATGCTCTTGACCACGACGGGCCGCTCAACGCTCTGCACGGCGGCCGGCGGATTGTTGTTGCCCGGGACGGGCGCCTCAACAATTGGCGCGGGGGCTCTGTGCTGCAGTTCGGTGCTCAGGCCCGTTCCGACGTTCGAGGTGGTGGTGTTCGCACTCTTGAGCACGCCGCGCGCATCGAACAGGAACACCGCCGCCGATGTGTGCGTGTCGGCACCACCAACCAGCGCCCCGATAATCGGGATGTAGTTTTCGGGGTGCGGCCTCGACGTCACATACGTGTACACGAGCAGCATCGAACCATCGTCGAGCGCGGTCTGCACTGATGCCGGACCGAGCGTGGCTGTCACTTCCTGAAGCGTCGTCACGCCACGCCTGAAGATCGCCATCTGTTCAGGCCTCACTTCGACCCCGGCGGACATGCAACCGACAAGCAGCGCACCGCTCAGCAGCCCAAGTACCAGTCCATGTTTCATGTTGCCCCCACACCGTACTTACAATTTTAGGACGACGCAGGGTCGGCGCGCGGCGATATTAACCTGCCGCCGTTGCGCTGGATCAGTCGCGCTTGACTTCGGCGCTTCAACAGATCGATCGCCTTGAACAGGTCGTCAACCATTCCAAGGCTCGCGTGTCAGCGCTCGGCATATATAAACCCCGCGCTGCGGCTGAAGGCGGGTTGATGCGTAATCGCTAATGCGGCCGAGAAGGTTGGTCCCGGTCGCCAACGTCGGGCGGCTGTCGGGCCACTTTCAGACGTTGGCCCATGCTTTTAGGAAGACGCTCGGAAGTCCACACCATCCAAACACCGGACGCTCGTGTTCACGTCATATGAGTTGAATGGCCGATCGAAACCGACATTCACGGGTTCCTTTGGTTTAAGGTCTGGCCCGCCAAATCGGTTTGTAGCGAATGCTACGAGACATATACTTTGGACACGCGCATCGCGCCGGTCGACAAGTATCTCAACAGTTAAGACACTGTTGGCCGATGGCGCATCGGCATCGTTCGAAACAACTGTTCGCTTAGGAGGTCGCGATGCTATATAAGGTTGCCGTTGGCTCCATCAGTTGGATTCACGCCGATTCGCACCCGGTATCATTTGCGTTCCAAGCCCTTACGCAAACACCGCACTGGATCCCGAAAACCTATATCGGATTGGCCGCCACGGCCAATCCGACACCTCCGAACGAGATTGCTGACTTCAAGTCTTTCCAAGCTCAGAAGCAATTTCGAGCGTTGTTGTGCTGCCGTTTCACCGTTGAACTAGATCCGACCACCAACGCAGTAGGCAGCTTCAATGTTCTTGATGCCGTACACGATCCGGGGTGGACGCCGCCTTTTGATAAATCGAAGTTCAGCAGCACAAAGTTGATGAAAAATTCGTCAATGAGTGACCCAAATTTTTATCCTGGAGAGGCCAGTAGCATCTCTCTAGCCCGGACGGTCAGTTGAAACTCCCCCACTTATGGTCGCGTAAATTCCCCCACCCTGTGCAGCAGGACCAAGAATTTTATTTAGCTGGTTTTCGATTTCCGCGCAAGCGTTTCAGCGGCTTCCTTGAGGCGATAGCTGCGGCCGTCGAACTCAAGCAGGTGGCAGTGATGCATGAGCCGGTCGAGGATCGTAGTGCTCATCGTGTTATCGCCAAGGTATGCGCCCCAATCCTGCACAACGCGGTTGGAGGTGACGATAACGCTGCGATGCAGTTTGTAGCGTTGATGGATCAGCGTTTGCAGCAGCGCGCCGGCGGCGTCGGGGATCGTACGCGACAGGAACAGGTCGTCCAGTACGAGCAGTTCGCTCTCGAGAGTGGCTCGCAGCCGGGCTTCGCGCTGGGCAGTCGGGCTCAGCGCGTAACGGTTAAAGAAGTCGTCGGTCTCAAGATACTGAACCTTGTGGCCTTGCAGGACGGCCTGGTAGGCGACGGCCTTCGCAACGTGCGATTTGCCGGTGCCAGGTTTGCCGATGATCAGCGCGTTGTCGCCGGCCGCGATGAACTTTAGCGTGTGTAGCTGGAAGCAGGTCTGGCGAGGCACTTTGGGATTGAAGCCCCAGTCGAATTCCGCGAGCGTGAGTTTCTCTTCGAGGCCGGAGAGCTTGTAGCGGCGTTCGATGAGCCGTGACTGGCGGCGATCCAGTTCGTCCTGCAGGATCAGTGCAAAGGTTTCAAGGAACGGCTGCTGGGAGCCTTGTGCCTGCAGCACGCGCGTTTCGAGCGTGTCACGCACGCCGGACAGGCGAAGCTGTCCGAGCGCCCGTTCGATTTCCGGTAATGTCATGGTCATGCCTGCGTTTCTCCCGTCGGAGGTTGAGGTTCGGCGCCGTGCTGCGCACCGAGGGTAAAGAGTTCGCCGTATTCGGCGGCAGGACGGATCAGCGGGTGGTCCTGCGTGAGAGGCAGTTCGAGTTGCGGTGCCTGATCGAGACGCTCGAGTGCCTGTTCGAACAGCTGCTCGACGATCGCGCGCACCTGTTTGTACCGGTAGACGTGATGACGTAACGCGTGGTCGCAGGCCTGTTCAACGAGCCGGGCGGGATACTTCTTCGCCAGACCGACGATGCCCCACATGGCGCGATGGCCGACGCGACCTTCGCTGTCGAACATGTGTTGGCAAAGCGCCTTTGTTTGCGGACCGATGTCGCCAGCGCTCGCGAGCAGGAAGGCGCTCTGGCGGGACGGATTGAACGGGCGTTCGTCTTCGGGCAGTTCAAGCGAACCGGCCTGCAGGGCGCGGGGATGGGTGCGCAGCAAGGCCTGCGTACGGCGATCGCGAATCTCGATGGTGGAATCGTAGATCCGCACTGAAACGAGACTACCGATCGGTGCGGGTCGTGCCGCATAGTTGCTGCGATCGATGTTGACAGTGGTGTCGTCCCAGACGGTACGCACGACCTCCATGAAGTAGCGAAAGCCGGTGGTCGGCAACGCCCGCAGATGCGGCCTCTCCTCCTGGAACATGGCCTCGACCTGACGCCGGGTGCTGCCATGAATGCGTTTGGCCGCCCAGTTCGCCTCCCAGTGCATCAGGAATTCGTTCTGGGCTTCGAGCGACTCGAAACGGCGGCCGGCGAGCGCGGTGCCCTGCGTATGTTGAATCGCGTTCTCGACGGTCCCCTTTCGATTCGGGTCGCGCACTCGGGCAGGGTCGGCGACGACGCCGTAATGCTCGAGCATCGCCTCGTAGAGCCGGTTGATCTCGGGTTCGTACAGATCGGGCGTGATGACGCCTTCCCGGAGATTGTCCAGGACGACATAGCTGACAGCGCCGCCGAAGTAGCGGAAGGCTTCCTCGTGAAGCTGGGCCCAGACCTGCTTGCTGGATTTCCAGACCACGCGCCGGAAACTGCGCCGCGAATATCGGAGAGTCATGACGAACAACCGCGGGCGCCGGTACCGGCCGGTCTTCGGATCGCGGGTCAGTGCGCCTTCGCCATAGTCCACTTGAGCTTCTTCGCCGGGGGCGAACGCGAGACGGTCGAACTGCTCGGGATCAATGTGGCGCAAGGCGCGCACGAAACGCTTGACGCTCTCGTAGCTCGCGGTGAATGCGAACTGATCGGCCAGATCCTGATAGATCGCCTGCGCGTTGCGCCTCAGGCGGACCTGCTGCTCGATCCATTCGCGATGCGGTTCGCTTGCCGAGCGGGCGAAATTGAACGCTGTGGTCTTGCTGGAATCGTCGCTAGCCGGTGGTCGCGGCGGTGGAGGAGTCTGCGTGACGACCGTTTCGGAGCCGGTGGTCACCATGGAGGAGTTTGCCGAAGCGGACTTCTCCGACTCGAAGATCGCCTGATAGCGACGGATCGTCTTGCGGTCGATGCCCGTGAGTCGCTCGATCTGGCGCTGGCTCTTGTTGCGTTCGAGTAATGTGAATACGGTGCTTTGCAGGTGCGGCTTCAAGACGTTCACTCCCTGAACTCCTTCTTGTTCGAAGGAGACGAAGATAGACGTCCTGCAACACCTCTCCCGGCAGCTTTAGTGGCTCAGCCGACGGTCGTCAGGTGGGGGAGTTTGAAGTGACCATACCCGGGGGAGTTTGACCGACCGCCGGGGCTCTAGTTAAGACACGCGCACGACACGCAAGTACTGTGCTGCCTCCCACGCCAAAGAATGAAGTGGTTTGCGTAAATGCACTGATTAAGTTTAGAGCTGGTTCGCATACTGATGGAATCGGAGTGAGCGACGATGTTGGCTCTCCCTTTCATGTTCCGTGGGTATGGTGTGAACTCCTCCTCACCTATGATAGAGGGATCTTTAAATTGCTTGGCTGCGGATCTATTTTTCCAACGCATTATTTTTACATTGATGGCAAGAAGGTACTCGCGCAAGAAGAAGTAGCAGATTTAAGTTTTCCGAAGAAAGGTGCACTGACCATTAATGAAAGTGCGTTGAAACTCTACCCGGTGTTGTCGAAGGGCGCGCCTGCATCAGGACCACAAACAAGTTTAGCCGCGGAGACAGGGCTGTCCGGCCCTGTCAGAAGGCATTTATATACGGCCGACGGGAGGGTAGATAGCTCCGGAAACATAAGCTCACTCGTCCACGTCTTCAGACTTTAGCTCATGGACCCAAACCACATGCCGGGCACGGACACGACTGCTGAGTCAGTTTTGGCCGAGGCCCAGGTTGACCAGACACCAGCCATCGAAAAGGCCAAACAAAAGGGCGGCGACAAACAGTCCCTGCGGCGCCTGGCGCATTGACTCAACTACGCACGGTGCGGGTCCAATACGCTGCGACTTGCTGCGTAAGGCGAGGTCGAAAGCGCATTCGCCGATTGGTCCATTGCGGGTGCTCTCACAACTTCCTTTCACCGTCGCCACAGTCTAACGCAGAACGATTAGGAAGCGGAGAATCGAGCACAATACCGCGCGTGACGAACGTTCTCATGTACCGAGAATTCGCCGGGCTAGACGGGTTGCTCGAATGACCGCTCCTGTTGGCAGGTTGCCACGGCGCTCGCTTCGGGTGGAAGGGCAGTTGTGGGTCGGGAATCGCCGGTTAAGCGGCAGTCGATGCGAAGGTACAGAATTACACGAGTTGCAATGCGCAGGGATGGGTGCGCCTGCATGTGCCTTAGCTCGCTTTCTGTGCGATCATGACGTAGAAATTATAACCACCGAAGAAGGTCCCCCCTTCACTGGCGCGAAGTTGTCGGGCAACGAACGCTTCCACTTCTTCAGGCGTCGCTGCGCCGGCTTTTGGCAACAGGACAGAAAACGATTGCAAGCCCGCCAGCAAGAAGTCCGCGCGTCCGATTTCGGTAAGCGCCCATCCGCGGCTATCGACTAGTTCAAGGTGTGCGTCTTTGAACATCGTCGGCAGTCTTCGCAAGACACGTGGATTTGCTATCAGTGCCGAAATAATCTTGTCATCCATGTCGGGATCGGCTCCGAACGTCAGCGTAGCGTAGTCACCGTCAAAAACAACGACTCTTCCACCGGGCCTGACGACGCGTGCTGCTTGTCGGATGACTTCTTCCGGCTCCGGTACGTGGCTGATCAACGTGTGCGCGATGACCACATCGAATGCCGCGTCCTGAAACCCAAGCCTTTGTGCATCGTCCACCAGCCACTCGATTCGATCCGCGAATCCCTGTTGTGCGGCGATGCATTTTCCGGTTTCGATCAGTGTCGGGCTTATGTCAACCGCTGTGACCTTTCCCGCAAAGGATGGCTGGCGAAGGAGTTCGCGAACTTCGACGCCCGTGCCACAGCCAAGAGCAAGCACGTCCCGAGCGGCGGTGAGATCGATAGCACCAAGGTAGTCGTGCAGCATATCCATGTACCGATCGCTGTTCGATCGTGCTTCCAGTCGCTTCGCGATTACTTCGACAGTGGGCGCATCAAGTTGGTGAGTGCGGCCGTACAGGTCACGGAAAGACATGTTTCGTCCTCGTTAGTTGGAGTCGGGAGGCCCTTTGGCAATGCATGAAGCAGGTCCGCCGCTGCGGCGTTATCTGGTGAGGGGTAGTCGGCAGCCGCATGGGAACACATGTGGCTAAATATAGTTATCCGGCTTAATCCACGCAAAAACTTAACTTGTCGGGTTCCATCGTGCGCCAACCTTGGATTGCGCTTTGTGACCGCGTTCGGCCATGAGCGGACACTGGTCTATGCCCTCATCTGGACGGCCGAACGTCGGCTCTGCACTAGGCAATGGACATTTCCCCCGACGTCTTTTCCATTTCACTGTATAGCAACGTGTCCGAATGAGTGCGCCTCGGTCAGGTTCAGGGCGCTAGCTGCCAGCGCAACACAGGGTGCGTTCCTCCCGGCGGCATAGCCCAGATCCCATTCGGGCTGAAATCGTACGTCGGGCCGAAGCTGGACGGCATGCTCATCTGCGCGGTGGTCAGACCTTGAGCGCTGCCCGCTTGTGCACCGCCGCCTACAGCGAGCACTGCGACCGTGGCGCCGGTCGTCTGCCTGTCCCAAAAGACGTCACTGGTGATGTTCACTTCTGGCCCATAATTGGCGCCGGCTATGCCCGCCCCACCTCCCGGCGCTTCCACCCTGCCGGTCGCGAACGACTGTTCAATCGTGCCTCCATTCTGCCCAACCAGTGCTCCCACCATCAAAGACTGAGTGGGCCTACTGACTGTGCCGGTCGCGTAGGACTGCGTGATCGTCTTTACATTGGCGCCAACCAGTCCGCCTACTGCACCTTCTCCCTCGACGTTTCCCGATGCAAACGACTGCCGGATGACTCCGACGTTTAATCCCACCAGGCCACCTATATAAATAGCTCCGAATACGACGTCTGCACTGCTGGAAGAACGCGTTACGGTGCCGCCGGAGAAACCGACGAGGCCTCCAGCGTCGTTGCCTCCCAGAGGTACCGGTGCCGGACCTACCACTCTGCCGCTGGTATGCACCGCGGCAATGGTGCCGGTGCTGACCCCTGCCAGAACTCCATAGTCGCCACCGTTCGCCGGGCTGCTGATATTTCCTTGCACGCTCAGGTTGCGCACGACACCCGGCGTCCCGATCGAGGCGAACAACCCTACGCCCGGAACGATCCCAAACGACGAGTCCACAACAATTGTAAGGTTGGAAATCGTGTGCCCCATGCCGTCGAACTGACCGGTAAAGGGACTCGACGGGAAACTGCCGATGGGCGTATTGAGTGTGCCGGGCGGCGGGCTGACGTCGATGTCCTTACCGAGTGCATAGATGCCAGCGAGATCCAGCGAGACTTTTTCCAGATCGGCGAGCGAGTTGACGAGCTTATAGCCTGTAACCTGGGTGACGAGACCGCTGTCCTGTGGCGCGGTCCATGCCTTGCTTGGAAGGATGTTTCCCGCGCTGTAGCTGCCGGTCATATCGTAGAGCGCGCTGACGATGCCGGTACTCTTCGACCAGTCGACCGTGCCGCCGTTGATGACGCTGCCGCCATTGTCGATGCCGGACGCGTCCGCGCGCAAGGTCAGATTGCCCGCGCCGTCGTTCGCGATCGTCGTGCCGCTCGTGACGGAGACATTGCGATATGCCGCAAGCGTGAGCGAAGCCGGACCCTGCCAGCGCAGGCTCGAAGCGATGCCCAGGTCGCCCGTTGCGCCGTTGCCACCCGTGGTCGTGACATCGACCGAGGTGCCCGCGCTCAGACTGCGCTGCAACGTGCGTGCCGCAGCGTCATCGATCGTGAAAGCAGGCGTTGAAAGATTCCACTGCCCGGCGTGAACGGCTGCGTGCCTGCCGAACGCCAGCTGCGCCGCCTGCGTGTCGACCGTTCCGCCGCTGCCGTCGGCATCCGTTGCCGCGATCTTGCCTTGCTGCCTGACCAGGCCGCTGTCCGCGATCAGCCAGACGTGGCCATCCCGGGTGGCCGTGCCCGTCGCGCGGATCCGGGTGCCGCTGCCTGCGAGCGCATAGACGTTGCCATCGGCAGCCTGAAGACTGACCTGCGCGGCCTTGATGCGCCCCTCGTTGACGACGGTGCCGTGACTGCCTGCCTGCACGAACACCTGCCTGCTGCTGGCCGAGTCCTGCAACAGCACCGTCTCGCCAGCCGCCAGTTCCACCGTGCCGCTGGGCGCTCTTACCGTGCCCGCGTTGACGACTGCCTGACGCGCGATCAGGAACACATCGCCGCCGCTGGAGCTGAGCCTGCCGAGGTTGATCACGCTCGCGTCCGACTTGCCCGACAGCGTGAGCGCATCGCCGCCGTTCATGAAGGCGCAGTTACAGATATCCAGCGTGGACGCGACGAACCGTCCGCCCGTGCTGACGACGCCGGAGGGCCCCACGAGGATGCCTTGCGGATTGATCAGGTAGAGGCTGCCGGTGGCGGTGAGCTTGCCAAGAATCGAAGAGGGATCGCCGCCCGTTACACGGTTCAGCGTCGCGCCCGAGCCGTTGTTGAAGGCGACGGTGTTGCCGTTGCCGATCGAGAAGCTGTGCCAGTCAATCACGCCGCGGGACGAGGTCTGGTCGATCGTTAGCGAATGGGTGCCGCTGCTCATCGCGCCCTGACCCCGGACGAAGGTGCCGCCCTGCGGCAGCGGTCCGGCCGCGTGGGCCATCGGCACGCACCACGCGGCAAGCGCAAGCGGCACCCATAGCGCAAGCGGCAGCGGGCGCAGAACACGCTTCCACGCGGAAGGCCGCGACCGAGGCGCGATGCGTACCGCGCCGGCATACGCCAGCGTAAAGGACAGCCCATTGCGCGGGGTTGGGGACGACTGGATCGCCAGTCTGGATGAATGATGCGACATGATCCCTCCCGAAACGTGGTTCGTGGAAAGTCGTCGTCGCGGAACGCAGGTTGTTGCGACCAGGCAAGGCGCGAAGGCCGCCATACCGCACAACACAGCCTAATGGTAGCAGCGCGTTTCGAAAGACCAACCGGTATTTGCGCATGCCCCGGCTGCTTGCTGGTACCTCTTCAAGCGGGGACATGTGTCGGTCGCCGCGGCGGCAGGAACGGCAGTTCAACCACTCGAAAGCTGCCGTTAAGCTGGTGCGGGATCCAACGGCCGGATCGGGTCGCGTGCCGCCGATCGCTGCCTTGCGAAGTTCGAGCGATGTATGCCGATTGCATGAGGCAGTGATCGGCCGAGTTTCGGCCGGTCAACACTGGCCCGCATATCGTCGACGATCGGTGCTGGAAATGGCGGCGAGACCATCAACGCTCATTATTGGCGGACGTTCATTTTCTGCTCGCGACAGCAAGTCTGAATGCCAATCCGGCGAACACCGACCCAAGCAGATATTGAGGGGCTCGCGACGGGCGGCGTCGGCCTGACCACCGCCGGCTAAGCTGACTTGCCGAGAGAATGACGACACCATTCACGATCAGACCGATAAAGTTGAGCACGGTTGCAAGCGTCAAGATCTGAAGGGCAACCGCGCCATCTTGCGGACGCACGAACTGCGGGAAAAGCGCAAGGACGAACAACGCCATCTTCGGATTGAGCAGATTGGTCAGCAACCCCTGCCTGAAAATCTTTCGAATGGGAAAACGAGCTTCGCTTGCTGCCGCTGAAGTCGACATGGGGGCCTCGCGAAAGGTCTTCCACGCAAGATAGAGCAGGTAGGTGGCGCCGGCGAACCGGACTACATCGTAGGCAATGGGGACAGCGAGAAACAACTGGGACAGGCCAAACGCCGCCGCCACTGCGTGGCAGTAGGTTCCCGCCAGAATTCCAGCAAGCGATGCAATGCCAGCAGATCGTCCCTGACTAACGCTTCTGGACGCTATCAACAGCATGTCCGGACCGGGCGTCATCGTAAGGGCGAGACAGGCCCCCGAGAAGAGTCCGAGGGTAGTAAGGCTAAGCATGAGAGGTCCCCTTTTGTCGACGCGACGCAAAAGGGAACTCAGTCTAATGAACGCATTTTATGGGGTCAATCAGTTTGACTGGCTGCTTTAGGTAATGCCGTCAGTCCGCTGTGGGTCGGCTCATGCCTCTTGCATTGCTCGCACGCCCGAGACGATCGTCGCGCTCGTTCGTCGGGCGCTGGTCGGCCATCAAGCGTCGTTCAACCCTCCCCTTGGACAGACGTTCAGACGTCGGCTCCGCACTGCAACCGGTCCCTGGCCTTTCGCGACCTTTAACAGTTTCACATTGATTTCCTGGACGCATCAGGTGAGGCCGCCACACAAACAGCGGCCACAACCGCACAGACAATAAGGCGCAAAACGCAGAGACATCGGCAGGCATACGCAGGGGCCAACAGCTATTCTTGAGACGCGGCGACCATTGCATTTGCGCTCGACTCTGCTGGTCATCGGCAGCCCTTCCGCATGCACGCGGAAAAGGGGGGGTATGTCACGTCCCAAACTACCTCAGCCTGCGCGACGCGCACTGCGACGTCAGCAATCAAACGCAGGCTTCTTGCTGGCCATCGGCATTTCGCTGACTGGACTTTCCCTGACACCCGTGACGCTCGCGGCTGGCCTCCTTCCACGAGGCGGCACATACGTGACCGGCACCGGCACGATAGCAAGCCAGGGCAACGGCCTCGTGATTACCCAACCGGGCGCGACGCGCGGCGTAATCGAGTGGAACAGCTTTTCGATCGGCAAAACCAACAGCGTGACGTTCGACAACGGCTCCGGCGCGACGCTGAACCGGGTGACGGGCGGTTCGCCCTCTGCCATCCTCGGCAGGCTCGGTGCGACGGGCAGCGTCTATGTGATCAATCCACAGGGCATCGTCGTCGGGCCATCGGGCGTGATTACCACCGGCGGACGTTTCGTCGCGTCGACGCTGGACATCTGCAACGACGCGTTCATACAGGGCAGCGGCTCGCTCACGCTATCCGGCAACTCGAACGCAGCCGTGATCAATCTCGGCAAGATCAGTTCGGGCGGCGGCGATGTATTCCTGATTGCGCGACACGACGTCATCAACGCAGGCACCGTCGCAGCGCCCAACGGCACGGCGGAACTGGCCGCCGGCGAGCAGGTGCTGCTGCAGGACTCGGCCGGCAGCAGGCAGGTGTTCGTGCAGACGGGCAGTCAGGGCACGGTCGTCAACAAGGGGCGGATAACCGCCGCGCAGGTCAGCCTGCAGGCCGCCGACGGCAACGTGTACGCGCTTGCGGGCAGCGGCACGCGCATCCGCGCGACGGGCACCGCGAGCCGCGATGGCCACGTCTGGCTCGTCGCCGACGGCGGCCGTGTCGAGCAGTTCGGCAAGATCACCGCAAACAACGCGGATGGCAGCGGCGGAACGGTCGACACGCAAGCGGCACAACTCACTTTCGGCAGGCACGCATCGGTTCACGCGGGGCAGTGGAATCTGTCGACGCCCGACTTCACGATCGACGACTCCGCCGCGCATACGTTGCAGCGCAGCCTGAACGCGGGCACGTCGATCGATGTCACGACCACAGGCGCGAACGGCGCAACGGGCGACCTGGGCGTCGCGTCGAGCCTGCGCTGGTCCGGTCCGGCTTCGCTCACGCTTGCCGCGTACCACAACGTCTCCGTGACGACGGGCACGACGATAGCGAACAATGGTGCAGGCAATCTGACCTTGCGCGCGGACGCGTCCGGCATCGACAACGGCGGCAGCGTCATCAACGGCGGCACGGTCGACTGGTCGAAAAGCACAGGCATCGTGACCGTGCTCTACGATATGGGCGCATACGGCGGGAGCTTTACGCCGGGCACACTCCTCAGTAACGCCGCATGGTCGGTCCCGCCAAATAGCGGCCTCGTCACGCAGATTACAGCTTATCGGCTCGTCAATTCGCTGACCGATCTTCAAAGCGTGTCGGCTGATCTCGCGGGCAACTATGCGATCGGCAAGGACATCGACGCGAGCGCCAGCACGAACAGCGGGTTCGTCCCCCTGGGCAATTACAGCACGCCGTTTTCGGGGCAGTTCGACGGGCGAGGGCACCAGATCCAGTCGCTCAGGCTCGCGCAGTCCGTGGACGGGGGCGTTAGCCAGCCGCCCGTTACGTTGCAGGCAGAAGGCCTATTCGGTTTGATCGGCAGCGCTGGCGTCGTGCGCAACATCGCAGTGAATGGCTCAATCAACTCATATGGCACATATGGCGGCTTCGGCATCCTTGCTGGCGTGAATGAAGGGACCATCGTGCGCGGCGCCAGTTCAGGTTCGATCAGACTGGTCGGTAACGCTGACGATGCATCGTCCGGCGGACTGGTGGGAATGAACCTCGGCACGGTCGCGCGCTCGTCAAGCAGCGTCGGCGTTTATACAGAAGGCTTGCCCGGGGGACTCGTCGGCGATAACGAACTCGGCGGCGTCATCGAGCAGTCGTATGCGAGCGGCGCAGTTACTGCTGTCGCCCACACGGTTGGCGGCGGTGGTCTTGCCGGCCGCAATGAAGGGACGATCACGCAGTCGTATGCGACTGGAGCCGTGGCGTTCGAGCCCAACTATTGCGGCGGAACTTCCTACGCTTGCGACTCAGGGGCCGCAGGGCTTGTCGCATCCAACTCCGGGAAGATCACTCAGTCGTTCGCGACGGGCCAGGTCACGCAGGCGGGCCTGCCCGGTCAGGTTCCCCCGTCAGTCGGTATCGCATTTTCGAACACAGGCACGATTGGTAACGACGTCTATTGGAACAAGGACACCACCGGGGCGAACATCGGGGTGTATTCCGGTACGGCCATGCCCGCCGCGAATGGGCTTACGAGTGCGCAGATGAGCATGCCGTCGTCCTTCGTCGGTTACGGCTTCGAACCGAACGGCGTATGGTCGATGCCCGCAGGTGCAACGCATCCGGTGCTGAGCTGGCAGCTCGCACCTTGACAAGCGGTGATTGCCATCGTGGGAGCGACGTTTACTGGAACGTCCAGACGACGGGGCCAACCATCGAGCGGCGGCAATCTGCCGGCGTCGAACGGGCTTACTACCGCCCAGATGAGCGACCCGACGAGTTTTGCTGGGTAGGACTTCGGTCCGAACGGCGTGTGGGTGATGCTGCCCGGTGCCACCCACCGTTCTCGCCTGGCAGGTCGCCCCGCACTGAACGATGGTCTCCGAACCGACGGCTTTATAGGCGTCTACCGAGTTGCACGACGTGCCGTCGTGCTGTCCGTACACATGGCCTGAAATCGCGAAAATTCGTCGATGGAGCAGTCCATCGGTCCGCCTGATCAATTGCGACGACCGATGTAGACCGGAAACCGCCATTGGGTCGGTGAATGCGCGAACGGCCGAGCCGGGTCGATCAGCGACATTCGAAACGCCGCTTCTGGACGACCTGTCCCGCCTCTGCTGGCAGGTACCTGCCCAGCTGTGACCAGTATCACCGAATGCGGGGCAGGCTACCTATATCGCAAGATTGTCGGTCACGAACCACGTCTCATCCGTGCTCGCGCCGGACAGCCAATTCACGTCAAGCCACCTTCTAAAGCCCGACGCCATACAAGGGTTGCGGATGCCTACTTGCCGCCGATGCCGACCTTGCCGCGCCCGACCTTTCGATGAGGCACACTGGGGCGCAGCCTCTTCCTTGAGCTAGCCGTCAATGTGACGTGCTCCGCAGGGTAGCGGGTCGTCCTGTTCAGCGCGGCCTGATAGGCGGAATGGCCCGGATCGATGCGCTTGAGAGCTGACATTACTGACTCCTCCTCCGAGGATTCTAGTCCGAAACGGCACGGCGGTTATGTCGCCTTCCTGAACATGCTGTAGTCGAAGTCCGCGACCCGGCGCTCGGCGAACCCGGGCGTGCCCTTGACGATTGCCATGCGCTCGTTCCGGTGTGTGCCCACAGGTAATTATTCGAGCGCGCGGCGCACACGCGCGGGATTCTAACCTTCAATCCAATCGGGACTCGTGCGTCCCTTCCCGGGTGGGGCGGGACACGGCATGCCGTCGGGGCGACAAAAACCGAATCTCGACGGGCACCCCAAGCAACGCATCCTTTCGGCCATCGATCACGACAGCGCGAGCCTGCTGGAACAGTCGGCTGATGCCGAACCGGCTCCGGCACCCCGGCCGCGCATGAAGGGGCGGCTTCATAATTCCTTCCGACAATAAAGCACGCTAAGCGGTGGACGCAGGTTGCCGGCTGCGCATTCGTGTCCGCCTCTTGTCGGCCGGCCATGAGCGGTCGCTGACCCTGCGAGAACTGTTACCCGAAGCGGTCGCTCATGAGCCTACAATAGGAACGCATCATCGCGGCCGCAGGCACCGAATTGCACTGCGGAGAACCAATGGGGGACGGCGATGTTCAAATTCATCGATGGGTTACCGCAAGATGTGCTCGCGATCGAAGCCACGGGCAAGGTTACGCACGACGACTACAAAAGTACACTCATACCCAAGGCTGAGGCGATGATGGGCAAGGGGCCGATCAAGATGCTCTATGTCGTCGGGAAAGAGTTCACGGGATTTGAGGTTGGAGCGCTTTGGGATGACGGCGCGTTCGGGCTGAGGCACTGGCACGATTTCAGCCACATCGCAGTGGTTACGGATCTCGCATGGCTACGGGTTATGGTTGGTATGCTAAAACCCTTTTTTCATGGCGATGTCCGCTTGTTCTCGCTTGCTGAATTGCCTACCGCGAGACGCTGGATCACGGACTCCAAGCGAGTTAGTCGATGAATAACATCCGCTGCTAAAAATCTGAAATCCATCTGCGCTACAAGGCGTTTCTACGGAAGATGAATTTGCCGGAACAACCTCATTGCACCATTTTCGATTCCCTATTGCTGTCAGTCGCGAGTGTCTCAAGCGGTCGGCCTCGGCCTTTCGCGCGAGACGCAGCTCGCGAATTCAGGCCCGTGGCGTCATCTGGCAGAGGTCGGCCAGTTAAAGACCTTCGACGTCTCGGCCAAAATTGACGACAATGTTCCCAAGGAAAGATTGCGGGTCGTGCTCCGTCGTCGGAGACGCCGCTGAATCTAAAAGGAAAACATGAGACGACTGTTCCTCGCTGGGCTCGCAGCCACCTCTTTCGTGACTTGCGTTCATGCGCAAAGCAACGCGTCTGGCCCGCTCGTCACGCCCTCGGGTAACTTGCAATTCGTGCGCGTCGACGGCGATTTCGTGGGGATGCTCGACAAGGAAATTTTCGATCGCTTTAGCGCGAGCATGCTCACGCATTTCGACGACGTAGGCAATGCAAATGACAGCGTCACGCGCACGCTCGTGCAGACTGATTCCGGCCCGGTGCTGTACGACTTTCGCCACCATCCGCCGCTTGTGCAACGCTCGGGTAAGCGCATGACGGTCAAGCGCGTGTTCTGGCAAGGCGATGAAGTCGTGATGCAAAGCTCGCAAGGCTGGTTCCAGTTCAAACGCGGCGTGCTGACGAAGCTGCAGTCGTCTACGACGACGTACCATTGATTACGCGCACACCCCCCAACACACGAGCCAGCGATGACATACGTCGCCTCGCCGCGCACGTCGTTGCCTTTTTCCAAGTTGCCTTAACCTCTTGCGGGTCGAGCTCAGCGCGTCGTCGTGGGACAGGTTTCGGCCAATCGACCCCGAAGGCTAAGTCGTTGAAAATCTGTCCGGCGGTGGGCTGGGGGCTAACGATTTGCGGTGCACGGTTGGCGGACTTCGAACGCTTGATGCACGTCTTCCGGTCACCCCATTATTCGAAGAGTTCCGCCGGTTTCTCAGTCATCCGGGTTGCAACCATATTGAGATTTCACGCATGCCGATGAAACCTTCAAACAAAACCACGTCCTCGAAAAGACGACGTATTTTGCAATCTGCGGTCGGAATCACATTTTTGCATGGTGCCCCGAAACAGATGCTCGCTTCGGCGCAAGCGGCGGTATCCGGAGCGTTCACTCGCGTGCGTCCGGGCGATCCAGGCTGGCCGTCCGAGGCGCATTGGAACGAACTCAGCCAGCAGGTCGGCAATGCACTGGTGAAAGTGCAATCGCCCCTGGTGGCTTGCCTGAACGCGCCCGTGACGACTGCAGGCAACTATTCAGGGAGCTCAATAACCCCTATTTTCTCGGCGACGAGGTGGGTCTAACGCAAACCCTCGGCTGGGTTGACGCGTGGACATCGACACCCAGCGTCTACGCGGTGGCTGCCCGCAACACGGATGACGTCGTCGTCGCCGTTAACTTCGCACGTCGGAACAATCTCCGCCTCGTGGTGAAGGGCGGCGGCCACAGCTATCAAGGCACATCGAATGCGCCGGACTCTCTGCTGGTCTGGACGCGAAAAATGAACAACATCACCGTGCAGGACGCGTTTGTCGGCACAGGATGCGAGGGACATGCGGCACCGGTGAGGGCGGTCACGGCCGGTGCCGGCGCGCTCTGGGCGCACGTCTACGATGCGGTCACTACCAAGGCGGGCGGTTCGACGGATAGATTTGCAGTTGAGTTTAATGCGGTGTGGCACCTGCGAATAAGGTTGGATCGCGGGTTGTCCACGGCCGGGCGGCGGGTCGCCTGTCACGACCACGACGCTGCCTGGCGGTGGACAACCCGCGCGTCGATAAGCTTTGACCTTGCGCATGCAGGTTTTCGAACTCGAGCGGCGAACAGTAGCCGATGCTGCTGTGCAGGCGGCGTATGTTGTACCAGCTCGTGCGACACGTGTCGCCGTCCGCCGGACGTAAATCGGCAATGTAGTGGATGGCAAAGTCTGTTTCTGTCTTGTCACGCGCGGCTTGCCGTGCCGTGACCTGCCGTACGACCGGCAGTTGCCTACCTGGACGTGCGTGACTGTTAACGGTCGGGTGCGAAGCTCCAGGGACAACGTCTCGTCGAAAGACGTCAACACTGGCGGCGGTGAGTGACGACGCTGCAAGCCGCAATGCGGCGTGGAGGCCTGGCAAGTTCCGCATGCGCAACAGATGTGAACCGTTGATAAACCTCGTAAACAACAACGGGCCGAAGCGACTTATAGGCCCGAGCCAAAAAGGCACGCAGCTGGATGCTCCTTTGGATTGTAGGAACACGTCGTCGCAACGCTGCCGGGGAAAAGACGGGCGCTAAACGGACAGGCCCGCTGCGAGGAGAAGTTCAAATTGCATCTGGGTCGGCAGGAACGGGAACGTGGTAAGCCCGATTCCCCGCCATCGGCCTGAAGTCGGGCCCGTGGCAGGTGAGCCGTGAGGCAAGCTGTTGGGGGAGGGGGTAAGAGAACGGGGAAAAAGCGAATGCCGGGCTGTAACCGCCCGGACAGCGGTTCGAAATTTGCCCCGACCTGAAAGGGTGCTGACTTCCGTGTGGTGCAGCTGTCGCAGACGCGCATCTGAGGTCTCGGAAAGGCAGCTTGAGAGTGGCCGGCGCAAGCTGGTTCAGCGCCCTTCCCCTGAGTTATCAGGTAGACCGACGACGCGAGGGTTTGCGAAGGCCCTGCGCGGTTCCGGCAAGGCCGGCGTCAGTGCGACGCTTAACGCGGTGCTCGAGGCGTATGCGGGGAAACTCGCACGTACGGTTCTTCGGGGGGCTCCGTGTCCGCAAGGGCACGGGGCTACCCAATTCCAGAAACGAGAACAGATGCCGCCGTGCCCGTTCGTGGGTCGCGAAGTGTTCGCGACAGAGCAGTTCGGCTTCGAGTGTGCCGAAGAACGACTCGCACATCGCGTTGTCATAGGCATCGCCGGCCGTGCCCATCGACGGCTGTACGCCTGCTTCGCGGCAGCGCCGCCCGAAGGCAATGGACGTGTATTGGGCGGATTCAACCGGTCGTCGCAACACAATGAACGTCGCATGAGCGGCGGGAGTGTTGCAAATGAAACAGAGGCGCCGGATCTATTACAGCGAAAGCCAGAAGGCATTGATGTGGGAACGCTGGCGTAAGGGCGAGTCGTTGCAGCACATCGCCCGGCTATTTGACCGCAATCACTCGTCGGTACAGGGAATTCTGGCGCAAACTGGAGGAATCCAGCCTGCACCCCGCCAGCGATCCAGGCTGGCGCTGACACTTGCCGAACGCGAGGAGATTTGGCGAGGCCTAGTCGCGGGCGATTCGATTCAGTCAATCGCCCGGCGGCTGTCGCGGTCACCGTCCACGGTCTGTCGCGAGATCAAGCGCAACAGTGGATAGGGCGGCTATCGGGCCAGCCACGCCGACCGGCTGGCAAGGGATCGGTCGCTGCGCCCCAAAGTCTGCAGACTGGTCGAACATCGGATGCTGGCCCATATCGTGGCCGACAAGCTCCAGTTGCAGTGGTCGCCCCAGCAGATCGCTGGATGGCTCAAACGAGCCTGGCAGGGCAACGAGTAAGCTCGTTGACCGTGGCCGCTTGTGCGTTCACCCCTGGCGCCGTAGCAGGCGTGACTGATTCCGTCCGGGCCGGGTGGGTTGGACCCCGAGGCTGCCGATTACCGGCGTGCCCGGTCGCCAGCGCCCGGGCACGACCGGCAACTCACGCTCACCCAGATAACGGGCGAGGGCATCCCACGCAAGCGGAGGTAGCGCAACACGTGCCAGCTACCTGCCTTTGCCGGTCACGCGAAGCCAGTACTCACCCCGCGCATTGATCTCGACGTGACCGAGCGTCGCGCCAACCAGTTCGCTCGCACGCAGTCCTGTTGCGTAACCAAAGTCGAGCAGAAACCGCAGCCGCCGCGCCGCCGGTGAAGACCAGCCATACGACCATTCGAGTGCGTCAGCGATTGTGCACACCAGCGCCCATTCGCCCTCTCTGAACTCGTGCGACACATCCAGTACATTCGCCCCGGAAGCCTCGCGCACCTTCACGAGAGCAGCCCACTTGCTGAGGACACGGCCGGGAGCGAGTCATAGCCTCTGGTCAGTTCGAGGGGATCTTGCCGACCTGGATCGCCCGCTGCACCGTATGGACCGCCTCCCCGCGATCGAGCAGCTGCCTGAAGCGGCAGCAAGTGCGAATAGCGTGGGTAATTGTCTTGATGTTCGGGGTTGGCCGAACGCACAGGACGGGCAAAAAAGTCAGAGTGCAACGCAGTCCAGCAAATCCTGGCATCTTCATCATTTGGTTCGGGAAAGCTGAAGTAGCCAAAATCCCCGCTCTGCAACTCGCATAAACAATCGAATACACAGACGATCGGTCAAAATTGTAACGTTACTGTGGTAGCGTGCTCCCCGAAAGCCGCAAGAATTGCTATTTCTTGCGCACTACGCCAAAACGAGTATCGGGGAATTGGTTTGAGAAGTACCGGAATTTGTTGTCCCGTTGTCTGTGCTGCGCTTTCGCTGTCCTGTCAGCACGTTTCGGCTCAGAGTTCGGTGACGTTGGGCGGCATGACTGATATCAGCATTCGCTATCTGACGAATGACGATTCCCAAAACGACGGCAGATTGTTCATGGCCAATGGTGCGGTCATCAACAGTCACTTCGGGCTGAGTGGCACGGAAGACCTTGGCAATGGCATGAAGACGGTCTTCGACATTGAGAACAACTTCAACCCTCAGAACGGCAGCATGGGTGATAGCGGGCGGCTGTTCAATAGTCAGGCCTGTGTGGGTCTTGCAAGCCAGTACTGGACGTTGACATTCGGCCGCCAAAACACGCCGCTGTTCGACAAGCTCATCAGCAGCTACGATCCGCTGACATACGCCAACTATCCGGAAAATTCATGGTTGCCTTATGCGCTCGGCGCAGGCTTGGCCGCCGACAACGCGATCAAATACACGGGCCAGTTCGGCAACATGTACGTCGGTGCGTTTTACTCGTTCGGCAGCAACTATGAAGCGACGGGCGCAAGTGGCTTCTCAGGCGAGATCCCCGGTCATCTTGGCGCAGCGACGTACGCGCTCCTTGCATCCTATTCAAAGGGTCCGCTTAGCGTGGGTGCTGGAATGCAGCAGGTGAGCGACAACGCGAACGACAAGCAAACGCTCTTTCACGGAAACTTCGCCTACGCGCTTGGACAGACCAAGGTTTATGCCGGTTACATGCGCTCCCACGACAATACCGGCCTTGTCGATACGCTGCTTGCCGAGCAGCCGATTCCGGACATCAACCAGTTGAAGAACACGGACCGCATTGATGATGGTCCGTATGCAGGTGTGTCGTGGAAAGCCAACGGCCCACTCTCGTTGTCGGGCGCGTTCTACTATGACCACATGCGCAATGCGACGACGGGCGTGAATACGACTGGCAGCGGTAGCCGCTATACGGTAGTCGCGCTGGCCGAATATTCACTGTCGAAACGGACCGAGGTGTACGCCACGGTCGATTTCAACAAGGTCAGCGGAGCGGCAGCGGTGGAGTTGCCGGGTCGCAGCAACCAGACGGGTGTCGCAATTGGCCTGCGAAATTTCTTCTGACCGTACGCCTGGATTGTCGGTCGCACCGACATCGGAGAGGGCTCATGCGCTCTTTGCAACTTTGGCGAAAGCTTCACCGAGCTTGTCGAAGTGACGCAGTGCCGCAGGTGTAAGCTCGATCTGCTTGCGGCGTGCGTCTTCGGTGTCGCTCAACATGATCCAGCCCTTTTCGCGCATTGATGTAATGCGGGCGTGAAGCGTGGCGGGCGAGCCAAGCTCGCTTTGCGCCATCATGTCCCGTACTGACAGCCGGTTCTTGGCCGGTGTTGCGCGAGCTACAAACTCAAGTATCCGCTCTTCGAGCGGATCGAGCCCGGGCAGTGTGGGCAAACCGCGCAATGCCTCGCTCAGTTGCAGGAATCGGAGATAGATATCAGCAGGACGTGTCATTGCTTACGCACCGTTGAAGATAGGCGCTCGCGGAACGACATACACGCGCGTTATGATTCGGTCGATAGTAACCATGGAAGGTACTTTACCGCAATGTCTAGCTTACGTTTGCATTTCTGGTCGATCACGGCCACAGTGATCGCGTTTATGGTGTCGCTGTGGATCAATCAGGTGGTTTTCACAGACACTTCGTTTGTACGCGGCATCAACTGGATATTTCTTCCTTCTGGCGTTCGGCTGTTGAGCACGTTGCTGGTTGGGTTTGATGGGTTCGTTGGCCTGCTGGTTGGCGGTCTGCTGATGGACTTTTTCTATTGGTTTCCACACGACCCGGTTCGCTCAATTGCGGGAGCTATTCTGGGTTCGCTAGCGCCCTATCTGGTTTATAGGCTTGCGCTGGAACGCTACGATCTGAAGGCGTCGCTGACAAATCTCACGCCGAAGCGACTGCTCGTACTGGCCGTTGCGTACTCGGTTGCGAATCCGCTGCTGCATCACATCTGGTTCGCGCTGCAAGGCAATACGCAGAACATTGGCGAA
This sequence comes from Paraburkholderia lebeckiae, assembly GCF_050436225.1. NCBI lineage: Bacteria > Pseudomonadati > Pseudomonadota > Betaproteobacteria > Burkholderiales > Burkholderiaceae > Paraburkholderia > Paraburkholderia lebeckiae. The sequence continues at coordinate 1,382,291 of NZ_JBNDLU010000002.1, forward strand.
AGTTTCGTCATGATGTTCGTGGGCGACCTGACCGGTGCGCTAATGATGCTGTACTCGATGAAGGGCATTTTGGCCATGTTGCCGAAACAGCGAAGCACTTCCCGTATGTCGAATGGCATGTTCAACATTCAGCTGGCCTTAAACAGGGCATTTAACGACCAGTCAGCACGCCACGTCAAGTAACCCGCCTACTATTCCCTTCACGATCTCGTTCGCGCCATTATCGGCGCGATCATTAGTGCAGTGGAGTCTTGCGCGGTCTATTGTCTTGCACTTGGCGCGACGGCCTGAAAGAGCGAATCTCACGCCGAAGCGTCTTTCATGTTGGCCGTCGCAATATTCATTGCGAATCCGCTGCTGCACCACATCTGGTTCGCGTTGACCGGGGATGCTCACAACTTTGCCGAGCGTTTTTGGATGACGTTTGTCGGTGATCTATCCGGTGCGCTGATCTTGTTGTTTTCGTCAAGGACATTCTGTCTTTGTTGCCGACACAAGGGGGCCGCTCTCGCATGACCGATGGCCCGTTTAATATCCGATGGACGCTAGACAATACTTATAACAATCGCTTGGGTTAGCGCGTTGATCGCGAATCTGGCCAACACTATCTAGTTCAACGGACGTAGTGGCCGATGGGGTGAATAATGGTAATAGTCGGATGCCGTGTTTGTCGGCATCCGATTGGAAAATACGCGGTCAGGAATTATTTCTTTTTCTTTGCCTTGGAGGGATATTTTCCTGCGCGGCAATTATCGACAAACTCCCATACCTGATCGTAGGCGATTGGGGCGTCAGCGCCATTGGCCTTGTGAAAAGCCTTCTCCCACGCATCCGTGCATTTGTTGGATTCCGTTGGGAAATCATTTCGATCCTCCGCTTGCGCGACGAACGCCGCGCTAGACGCGCCGATAGCCGGCGCGGTGAGCATCGACGGAAGGACAATTTTCTTGAGAGCGAAGCTGATCATTTCGTTCGTGTTGTTTACCATGGCGGTTTCAAGAGTGAAGCGCAACAGCGGGTTTAATGTTTAGAGCCTTGAGGTTGACTTGCCGAGGCAAGGGTCGCGGCGAAGACCTCGAATGGCGAATGGAAGGCATGAGTCGCGCGAGGTCGGCTGTTCAGACTGTCGGCGATAGCGTCAAGTTCGTCCTGACTGTAGACCGAAAGGTCTGCGCTTTTGGGCAGATACTGGCGCAGTAGCCCGTTGGTGTTTTCGCAAGTGCCGCGTTGCCAGGGACTGTGGGGGTCGCAGAAGTACACCTTCACGCCGGTTGCGGCGGTGAGCTCTTTATGGCGCGACATTTCTTTGCCCTGGTCGTAGGTGAAGCTCTGCCGTAATGGCGCGACAATCGAATTGAGTTTGGCGGAGAAGCCCGCCAGCGCTGAAGCGGCGGTGGCGTCTTCCATCTTGGCAAGCAGCACCAGCCGGCTGGTCCGTTCGACCAGCACGCCTACCGAGGACTGGTTGCCGGCACCCTTGATGAAGTCGCCTTCCCAGTGCCCAGGCAGCAGTCGGTCTTCGATTTCGGGCGGCCGCACATGAATACTGACCATGTCAGGAATCTGTCCGCGCCGGTCTGTGCCCCGTGTACGCGGCATGCGCGTGCTGTGGCCATGGCGCAAGCACGCAATGAGCTGACGGCGCAGTTCGCCGCGCGGCTGGGCATAGATGGCCGTGTAGATGGTTTCGTGCGAAACCTGTTGGGTCGGGTCGGTCGGATACATACGCTTGAGTGTGCCCGATATCTGCTGGGGTGACCATTTCCACTCGAGCAGGGTGAGAACGATACGCCAGCAGACGCTTTGCAGGCAAAGCTTTGTGGGATGGCGACCCGCGCTGCGGCGTGCGGCACTGAGTGCTTCAGCCGACACGGACGCGTAGCCAGCGGGAGAGCTGTTTCGCGTCAGTTCCCGGCTAACGGTGGCCGGCGAGCGCCCGAGTATCCGGGCCATGGCCCGGATACTCGAACCCTGCAGATGCAGGCTTGCAATGGTCAGACGCTCTTCAGGTTGAAGTTGCTGGTACTGAGTTCTTTCGTGCATCGCAACACCTTATACGAGATAGGTGTTGCACTTCAGATTTGAGGCCGCCCAGGCTGATGGGACATTCAAGCGTATCTTCCGCCTCGGTGTCATGATGGCACTTTGACACTGTCCGCAGATCACCAATTCGAATCATTGCTCGAAGGCGTATTGCCGCTTTCCGAAGCATGCTTTTTGCCGACATGCAATGCAACCCGAGTGCTTGCCGCCAAATTGGCCTCCTTCGGTGTTGTTGCAGCCACCTGGCCGCGCAGTTCCATGCTGCCGGGAGTAAACGGAGCTGGAATCTGAACACCGTCTTCGACGATGTGGCCGTAGGATAAATTGACGCTCACGCGATCGATGCGGACTCTGCAACAAGGCGTTTCCGTCGGCCCCAACGATTGTCCTGACTGTGGGTCGGTAATTGGCTTACCCAGCGTGACGGCCTGATAGGTCGCGCCTTCCTGCAATGCATCACCGCCCTGATTGATGACGACATTCTTTCCCTGCGCCTGAACGACCGACAACGGGTAAGTGCTCTGGAGAATGGACGCGACAATGCTGTGATCCATCGAATCCATCATGCCTGAAGCGAGCTTCCTGCCTTCGACCGACACGCCTAGCGTCGTTGGCGCGGTAGACGGAAACTCGTACTTGAAGGACTGCGACATCACCATTTGCCCGGTGATCGCGTTGACGACGCGAAACGCAACCTCACCTCCACCCGAATAACTGACCAGCGTGCGGTCCGCCATTTCGAGCTTGTGCTGGTGGCGCGCGTACTCGAAGCGATTGATGGTCGGAATAACGATCAGGTCCGCCGTCAATTGCTGGCCAAGCCGGGCCGTATCGGCCGGCGTGGTATTGCCCGCTTGAATCCGCCTGATTTCCTCGCTGATCGCGGCATCCGCATTGCGATCCAGCACCGTGAAGCGGTGCGTTTGCGTCAAGGCTTCAGAAATCTTCGACTGCACTTCAGCCGCGATGGCGTCGGACGAAATGGAACTGTCGCCCACCTGGTACGATGGCTCCTGGACTTGAGGCTGCGCGACAACCACTATCGTCAGCTTGGCGCCGTCGGACTGCCGATATGTAGCGACATCAGCGCCGATGCGGACTTCCCATTTGGTGACGTAATCGACGTGCTTTTTGTTGTAGTCGACCTGTTGCGCTCCCTGGTGCTGGTCCCACGAGCCCTTCAGTTTCTCGGACTCGCTTGCCGATGCATGGCCGGACGCACTTGCATCTACGCTGGTGGAGTCGTCGTTGCCTGAAAGGCCGACACGCCGGGACATCGATGCATTCGATGAAGCGGATGCATCCACATTGCCTTTGTTCCAGCTTTCGCCCTGCGATGCCTTCAGGTTTTCCTCGTCCGTGCTGGTCGGCGCACTAATCTGCCGTTGCGAGAGAATCTGGAAATGCGACACTGCGCCGGAAGTGGCGGATGCCACCAGTTCTGCATAGGCAGGGGAGGAGACTTCTGTCCCTTTTCCGGAAGAACCGGTATTGACTTGCACCGAAGCAGAATCGATGCGCTTGCCGTTTGTTTGCTCAATGGCGAGGCGAATTGCGTTGTTGACTGCCGCTTCCTGAGTCGGACCGGTGGCCGTGACTTCGACGTGCTGCGTTGTCACGCCCCCGAAATCCGGCTTTGCTCTGAGCGGCGCGGACGCCGGGGCAGCCGCTGCCTGCTGCACGGTCGAAGCGGCAGGCGCGGATACCGCTTCGTTGTCGGTCGTTTTTTTCTGGCAGGCCGCCAGCAAAATGGCGGCCACGATAACGCCGCAGGTGACTTTGATCGAAGGAGATGTCATGGGTACGCTTGAGTAAGTATCCCCCGGCCCGGAGCCGGGGGCATCTCGTTTAATCGAGGCCGCCGAGGGCGGAAGTCACGTCGGCGGGGGCGTTCACGCCATTGTTCTCGCCAATGGTCACCGTCTTGCGGAAGACATCAAAAAGGTTCTTCGAATATGACGGCGTCGACTTGGCGATAAACATCCCGGCCGCCAGCTTCGACGTACCCACGGACAACAGGCTGCCGATATTCGTGCCCGTGTTCTTGAGACCCGAGGTGAAGGTGGCTGCCTTGCTCACGACGTCATGCGTTCCGATGATTCCCTTCGCAAAGTGGGGAAGGCTCTGAATATAGTATTGCTTCTCTTCGTCCGAAAGCGACGACTGCTTGCTCTGCTGTTCCGTGATCACATCCATCGCCTTGTTCGACACATCGACGGTCTTTTTCAACGTGTCCGAATCGACGCTGGTGCTTTGCAGGCTCTTTGCCTGGTCTTCGCAAAGCTTGGCCTCGTCCTTCAGGCCGTAAGCCTGTTCAAGCAGCGACTGGGCCGTCAGTACCTCGATCTCGGATGCCACGAACGACTTCACGAGCGCATCCTGCGTCGCCATGTTGTCGGTTGCGCCATTGGATGACGAACCGCTGGACGACGAACCGCCAAGAGCGGAAGAAAGATTGAAGGCACTTGCCGAGGTCGTTGCGAAGAGCGCTGCCACAACGCTGTATACGATGAGAGTCTTGACCGGTTTCATGAATGTTTCCTTTGTTTGTCTATGATTGAAACGGATGGTTAGTGAATGCCTTTGTTGCTCAATTGATCGATCATCTGACGCGCAGTCTGATTCGCAGCCTCCTTGAGCGCGTTGACCTGTGCAACTGACGGGTCGGGCCCGAGCCCCGCATATTGAACCGGGCCAATGGAAGTCAGCGTGCGTGCAAAACGGCCCTGGACGTTCAGCACCTTGCCCGTGACGACCACAAACACCCGCATATTGCCGCTAACCGGATCGCGGTCGGGCATGCCCACATCCAGCGTGCCAAGCGCCAGGTAATTGACGCCGGCGCGCTGAGCACCTTGTGTGGTGTCGTACATCACATTCGACGGAAGATCATTTCCGTGGCTATAGGCGGTTCTGATCTTCGCGATGTTCACGAGGCCCCCGCTCGCGCCTTCAACCTGATTGGCCTCGATCACGTCGTAACCAGCGTCCGAAAAGACGCCCGTCATGGCGGTATCGACTTCGCTCGCGTTACTAACGCTCCAGTTCACCTTGTCGGCCTGACGCAGAACGCTTCCACCCGTCGTCATGACGACGCTCGCGTGAACGCTCTTGCTGTCGGACGTGCCGATGTTGCTGGCGTGAATGGACTCGCCCTCGCTGGTGCGTTGGGAGAAGTTGCTGTCCACATCGGCCCGCTTCGTCACACGGTCGTCGAAGCTTTGCACGGTGCTCTGGCTTCTGGCGAGGAACAGGAACGTCATGCTGCCGTGCCCGTTCGCAGACACCTCCGTCGCCGATGCCGAACCCGTTCCGAGGTCGTTCATGAGCTTGTTGCTGTTGACGTCGGCGCGTATCACGACGCTGTACGTTTTAGCGTCCTTGTCCTGCTGCTCGTTTAGCGTGGTGCTTCCCAAAATATAGTCTTCGATGTGCGCAACGATGCTGTCTTTCTTCGCATCGAAAATGCGTGACTTTGCTGCGTCCGCATCGGCGATGTAGCGCTCTAGAGCATTCACTTCGGCCTTCTTGACGGCTTCCTGCCGGTCGGACGCGCTTAGCGACCACCCCGTATAGGTGACGCTCGCCATACCCTTTTCCGAAATGGTTTGGGCAAATGCGGAGAACGCGCTGAAGCACAATCCAATCGCAAGCGCGCTGCTGACCCACGGTTTCATCGACATGACTTGACTAGTTCCTCTAGAGATGAAAATTGGTCGTGAGCCTGCCTGTTGTCCGACAGTCCTGACTTCAGCCAGGCACTTCCGGAGTCGGACATGGCCTTGGTGAAGTTGTCAAAAAGGCTAAGTAACGTGTCTCTCGAAGCAGCCCAGTCGTCCACGGATGCTTGCGTCACAGGAATCGTTCTGGACGCTCCCTGCTTGATCCGCTGCGAGAAATAGATTTTTTGCGAGAGCGGCTCGAGCACATCGACATCGACGAAAGCGCCGTATAAAAGCAGCGCATCGACGTTGGAGCGCGACTGCTCGAATTTCTTGAAGCCGGCCACATTAAGATGAATCTCATAGTCGGCGTCCGGGACCTTCAGATTGAAGGATTCGCCCTCGACGAACCGGGCGGCCATTGACGAGCCAATTGCCTGATTGCTGCTATAAGGGAGAATCGAAAGCTGCTGATTGGCGCCGAGATACTTGCCGAATTCCCGTGCGACCTCTTGGGTAAAAGCCGCCTGATCCAGCTTTGGAGAGACTTGGTGAATGTATTCGACTGCCTTAGGTCCAAGTGTCGATAACGTTACGCGCAGATGCTTGTTTGCTGCATCGGGTGCACGCGAGCGTGTAAGGACGTTGACGAACTCGTCGGCGATGTCATGCCTCCCGGCCGCGCCGACGACCATGTCATGAAACGCTTTTTGTATGTCGCCATCACTGGGCGGGGTGGCACTGACGTCGATGTAATCGATGGTGAACGGGAAGCCGCCTAACACCTGCTTTTCCTTGAAATTGAAGAACAGTGCTTCGGCAGAGATCTCCGTACGGAGTTTGTAGACATTGCCGACGCGCTCGATCGAGGATGTCTCGCCGTCGAGAGCCAAAGCCATAGCAGTGGCTTTGGATGCGTCCTTGATCGAACCGAGGGCGTCGAAGACTATCGACTCGGGTAGTGCTTGGCTTTGAACAAGGCTTTTGATTCGTTTGTTCAGGGTTGCCGCGCCATCACCAGCGAGTTCCACTGAAAGATGCGGATAGACCTCCGCGATATTCGATGCGATACTTGTATAAGCAACGCCCGCGAAATATATATTGTTATCTGGAGCCGCGATTGCGATGTGCGATGCCAAAACCAGCGCACCGACTCCGGCGCGGTAGAGCAACTGGCGAAGAGCTGCGCCAGTCATGAGCCGTGCGCTCAATACGAATCTGTTGTGGATACGGTTTCGAAGGGAGTGAGTAGTGTGTGACCGGTCTTCAATAGAAACTGCAATGTTCAGAGTCGTCATGCTGTGACGTGTCGATCAGATGTCGGTTGGCCCGACATTGCCTTGTCGGACGGGTTGGGAACGGCACGCGGGCCGGACTGCTATAAAAAATATGACAAGTCGGGCGAAGCAAAACCCAATTGATCCAAGCTAGGTAACGGTGACTTTCGATGGAACTTTAGGGGCGGAGCAGGAAAAAGACAGAGTTCGTCGTGAATTTTGATGCGATAGGCGTTCGTACAAAACGGGCCAATCGACTGCGAGTAGAGGTATCGTTTTATCGTTGCGCGACCAATACGCGAAGAATCGCGCCCAGCCGATGAGGAAGATCGCATTGCCGGGGCTGAGCAAGCAAGGTTGCCTCGCTACCAAGGGCGCGCACATTGGCAGAAATTCCGCGGCGAGAACTTCCAGTACTGTCGGACTAATGTCCTGTAAGTTTTCGCTGTTTGTGCCAGCTGACAGGTAGCCTTCTATTGCCTCCCCCATACGAGTCGTAGCCAGTTCGACGTAAGCGACGCGAACTTCGTTAAGTATGGGCGCAGTAACGGTTGGTGAGTCCGCTCCCGTGGCTATGCGCTTTAGTACCGAAAGCTTCGCGCTATGAGGCAGTGCTCGAAAATTGGTCTCCCCGCCTTGCAGCGCGTCTTGGAACGTTGGATAGCACGCCAGCCACGAGGGTGAAACGCAGCCGACCGGTCGAGATTCTTTGACTATTCCATCAACCGTGACGGCGCGTTTCTGTTGCTGCAGTTCTCTCAGGTTCAGCGTTATAAAAACTATAACTATATAATTTCGCGTTGGCAAGTGCTGTCGCGCGAGGTGACGGCTACAGATAGGTTAGCGGCCACACTCGGATGAACTTTAGGGGGCCGCGCAAGTTTTTTCGGTCCGAGCTGCGGCCGTGAAGCGGGGCGCAGACGCGAGGCGGTGCTATGTGCAACTCCATCTAACTGTGCGTACTGTCGCGAGTGGTCGCTCGGTCAAGGTGGCGGTCAGGCAATGCTCGGCCGATGTAGTTGCAACATCGCAGTGCGTTCACTCGGCTATGCGTAGGCGTTGGCCGGAACGATGGTCTTGACGTTGGGCGACTGGGTTCGTGATTTGATTGGTTCTCGTACCTGGACCCGGGTACAGCAGCCCATGATCGCCGCTTTGCCGACATGTGCGGTGACACAATTCGTTCGCACGCGGTAACTGCTTAAAATTTCAAGACATTCTCTCGCTCGACAGAGTAAGCGCCGCGATTGACACGTTTCTTGGCGAAACTGTGACACATTTCGTGCGGTCTACGGCAAACGAAGAAACGCCGCCGGCGAGTTGACTGTAAGTGATACGTTTCGGGTTCATCCGGCGAAAGCCATCAAATCCGCTATGAGACGAGGCACGGTTCGCTTCTCAACGACCCCGGCCGTGACGGCTGCGGAGATCGCACTCCGTTCCGCCGGCAGCCCGGCCGCCGCGGAACTCAGGTGAATGGTTGGTTTGGGTCAGAGCAAAACTATCTGCTGCAGTAGCTCCAGCGCTTTCATTTCGTCCAGCCGTCCGGTACGTGCCTTACCGGCGAGCGTCTTGATCAGCGCCTCTGCGATCGGTTTAATACCGATCAGATCGTCGAGGCTGGTCACGGGAGCAGAACGGCGCGGCTTCCGTGATGACCTCGGTGAAGGAAGTCGCAGGCTGCTGGAGAGAAGCGGGCGGCGCGACGTCATTGGTGCTCATCGGTAATTGCGAGCGTTTGCTGATGGTCGCCAAGTACGCTGACCATATGCCGTTATACCGGCAGGCAGGAATCTATCGCCGTGCCGGCATTGAACTCGATCGTGCCACGCTGGCCTCGTGGGTTCGCGAGTGCGCCGCACTGCTGCAGCCGCTGGCGGATGCCGTTGGCCGGTATGTGCGTGAGGCGGAGAAAATCCATACGGATGACACGCCCGTCTCGGTGCTGGAACCCGGAGGCGGCAAGACACGTACGGCACGCTTGTGGACGTATGTGCGCGATGACCAGCCGGCGGGCAGCCGGGCACCCCCGGCAGTCTGGTACCAGTACTCGCCCGACCGTAAGGGAGAGCGACCTCGTACGCATCTGCAGGGCTGGTCGGGCATCCTGCAGGCAGATGCCTTTAGTGGCTATGATGCGCTGTACCGCGATGGCACGATCATCGAGGCAGCATGCTGGGCGCATGTGCGGCGCAAGTTCTACGACCTGTACGAACTGGAGCGTTCGCCGGTGTCACAGGAGGCACTCAGCCGTATCGCGGCCCTGTATGCCATCGAGCGCGAGGTGCGCGGCCGCAAGCCGGAGGTCCGGCAGTCCGTGCGCATGGCGCGGGCATTGCCGCTCGCAGACACACTGAAGGACTGGCTGGAACATACGCTCGCGCAGGTCTCGGCGAAGTCGGGCCTTGGCAAGGCGATCCGGTATGCGCTGGGAAACTGGCCTGCTCTGGTGCGCTACTGTGAAGACGGGCGCATCGAGATAGATAACAACACCGCGGAGCGATCGATCAGGCCGCTGGTTCTCGGCAGGCGCAACTATCTGTTCGCGGGTTCTGATGGCGGTGGACAGAGTGCGGCGGTCATCTACAGTTTGATCGGAACGGCACGCCTGAATGGCATCGAACCGTATGCATATCTGCGCACGGTGTTCGAGCGCATTGCCGAGCATCCCATCAACCGGATCGACGCGTTGCTGCCGTGGCATTTGATGCCGGTGGAGCAGCCATTCCAGCAGGCCGCATGACGATGGCATCGACTCGCAAACCCGCGTTACGCGCGGTCAATTCACAGGTGCCGGTCTACCAGTTGCACATCGAGCTGAAGTATCTGAAGCCAGCGGTCTGGAGACGGGTACTGGCCCCCGCCTCAATCAAGCTGCCGAAGCTGCACGTCGTGCTGCTGTGGGCGATGGGCTGGGATGGCGGCCACCTGCACGAATTCGTGTTCGGCGACACCAACTACGGGGTGCCCGATCCGGACTTCCCGAGTGACCCGCCGATGCTCAACGAGGCGCGGGTGAACCTGGGCCGCGCGCTCGGTGCGCTGAAGTCATTCACCTACATCTACGATTACGGTGACAACTGGCAGCATCCGTGTGAAGGTCGAGAAGGTCCTGCCGCCTGATCCCGAGTTGCGCTCGCCCATCTGCCTGGGCGGCCGCAATGCCTGTCCGCCGGAAGACGTTGGCGGCGTACCCGGCTACATCGAGTTCCTCGACACGATCATCGATCCCGCTCATGAGGAACACCAACGGTTGCTCGACTGGTGTGGCGGTAGCTTCGATCCTGCTGCCTTTGACCTCCAGGACGTCAACGAACGCCTCGTCGAGATCAAATTCTGATCGTCAAGACGGCCGCCAAATGTCGCTTACGAATTACAGCGTCTGCTTGCGCGTTAGATTGAAGGTCTGCGCCGCTTCAACGCTTCAACTTGTCCACGCTGAATTGATTTAAAGCCGGCGCCGAGAATTTGCGACTGGTAAGCGGCCGTATTCAGCGACAGCCCGGTCAGGCTGCACGCGAGACTGGACGCCAATCGGCGCCGTCACCCTCAATCCGGAGCGCGAGTCAGTCGTCACGATGGCCTCGCACGTCACACCTAGACAGCCTTTGGCTGCATGACTGAGGCGATAAGTAGCTTGACACGCGCCGAGGTGCAGGAACAAAACCGGATGCCATTTGCGCTGGCGGCGATCACTTCGTCACACAGCACCCAGGTCGGCGGCTTGCTGGTTCAACGAGCGTTGGCCAGCACCCGCACGGGCACGCCCGGCGGCCAGTTGATCGCATAGACGTCCGTGTGGACAGTATCGATGGCCTGCGCCTCCATAATGCGTTGCTTGTCGTAGTTGTGGGCAAACGATTCATGAGTCGGCAGGAACACGGTGCCGCAGTGAATGCCCGACGCGCCGAGTGCATGAGCGGCAAGGAGTCCACCGGCCGATCGGTCGCCGCACGCGTCATCCTGTCAGGCATCGAAGTGACGCATATGATCAGAATGGACAGGTGAAAGACGCTGGCATCCAGCGGATTGCCGCCGACCACTTCTATTCGCTGGTGATATAAGGAATCCTGATCATGTCGGGATTTAGCTCGTCCTGCCATTCTTGTCGCGACACTACCCCTTTGGTCAGCAGCGATGCGAGAAAAGGCGAGTCGCGCAACTTCTTCGCCTGTCCCGCTCCAAACTCATTTTCAGTTCGCGTTCCATGTGAAGTCGTCTCAATGAATCACCGCATCTATCGGCGGTTCGATATTCACGCCTGGCGCATCGTTTTCCCCGTCATCGTATTATTTAGCATAACTGATGTATGTCTTACGGCGATCTCTGCCACTCCCGTTAGAGCGCCCGATTTTGTTATCTTCTTTCTTGTGCAGCGAGACAATACATAACGCGCACATGCTTGCTCTGTGCGTTAGCCCACATGTGAACGCGTCGCCGCGAAGAGGGCGGTGCAGGCGTTGCGACACATCTTGCGGCAAACGTTCCAGAAGTGTTTTTCTGCACGCGTGCATCGAGATGTACTGGCTTATTCCCGTTCAGGATCGATTTCATCCGGTTTTTTCCACCCGTCAAAAGGGCGTCGACGCGATGCGGTGTTTTCGCCTTACGCACCATCATCGATGCATGGCTGGCGCGCTGTATCACCTTTGAAACACTCCGGACCTCCATTTCAATTGCACAAGCAGGCCATTGCTGCGCATGGGTCTGCGTCGAGCGAGCCCTTCGTGCCAACTGGCTATTCGCGTCCCTGACGATGATTTCACGTTTTTCGAACCGTTCACCGATGAAACGAATATAGCGGCGGGTCGTTGCGCCGCAAAAGTCTTTCAGCAGCCGAATCGTTGCCGGAGCAGGATCGGGTGCCGCCTGGTACGAACTTCGCTATATGCCTCGCCGCGCAAGTGGACCTGGTCGTTGCGAAGCAGTGACCGGATGCTGAATAAGACCCTGAACTTCCACGCCGCACGCCAGACCTCCGAGGCTCTCTGAATGTTCTCCATGCGTCATTTGCATGACGCATGGCCTCGATTTGTCTGAACGTCGGTATCGACAAACGAGGAACCATGAAAACGAAAAGCTCTAGCCGACGCAAGCACGCGGCAGTCAAGGCGACAGCCCTGCTGCTGATGCTGTTGATGCGTGACTATTGCGCGGCGCAGCCGGGCGCTGCGTCGGAGGCACCGGGGAACGTCGCAGAAGGGACCATCGCGAAAACCACGGTTGCACAAGGGAAGGTCGTGTCCGAACGCGATCAGCTTCGCAAACGCGTTTTTGAAGAAGCCAGCGCGGGCGCTCCGCAACTTGCGTTGCAGGAGGCGCGTGCCAGTGCGGATGCATTCTCCGAACATGATCTGCTGCAGATCGAAGCGCTCGTCGTTGAAACGGAAGTGCGTTGGGGACGTCAGCAATCGCTCGCCACGGACGAGCCCGATCGGCTTGCGCAAACCCGGGCCGCGCTTCACCACATCGACGACATGCTCGGTCGCATGCCGGCCGGCGAAGACTACGGGGATCTGCGCCGTGCGGTGCTCGCCGAACGTGTCGCGGTACTGCAAGGCGTCGGGCGCATGAAGGAAGCGACGGCGCTGTACGAAGATCTCGCGCGCTCGCCGCAACCGATGCCTGCGCATACCTACGCCGCTGCGGGTGACGCCTACACCTATCTCGACGAGCCGCGCAAGGCCGCGCCGGCTTATGAGCGTGCGTTGCAGACGCCTGTCGATCCACTCACGCCGTCGCTCGAACCGCACGCGCTCAAGCGCATCGACGTGCAGGAAGGTCTCTTCTTTGCCTACCTCGACTCGGGCCGTTTCGAGAATGCGCAGCAACTACTGAAGTCGATCACGGCGAGCACGCCGATTCGCGCGGATCTCGCCGAGCATCCGGAAGACGTCAGCGAAGACTATGGCCGTGTGAAGAAGCTGCAGGCGCAGTACCTGCTCTACACGGACCGCACGCGCGAAGGCGTTGCGGCGCTCGACAAACTGCGTCACGAAGCGCCGTTCGATCCCGCGTTGATCAGCGCACGAGCGGATGCAACGCTTGTGCAGCAGCGCCCGCATCAGGCGGAGCAGGTCTACGCGGGCACGCTCGTCGATCACCCCGGCGACGTGGAAACGCTTGCGGGCCTGGGCAGGACCGCGTTGCAACTGAATCAGTACGACCGCGCCGCGGACGTCAACGCGACGTTCGGCGACCGCTTCCCGGACAACAACACGGTGAAGACGTTTCAACGCGACTTCGAGGCATACAAGAGCCCGCAACTGATCGTCGCGGCGAACGGACAGAAGGGCAACTCGGTCATCGCGGACAACGACTGGGGCGTCGATACGCAACTCTATTCGATGCCGATCGCGAACTACTGGCGCGTCTTCGCGCATCAGTTCAGCGGACGCGCAAACACCGGCGACGGCAACAGCGTGAGCCGCATTCGCAACGGCATCGGCGGCGACTTCCGGTTTCATGGCATCGATGCAGCCGCCGAAGTGGACCGCTCGACAGGACCGCAGGCGAAAACGGGCGGCGCCGGCAGTCTGCGCTTCGCGCCCGACGATCACTGGAAATTCTCGGCGGGCGTCGACAGCAACGTCAACACGCTGCCGTGGAAGGCCTATCAGGCGGGCGTAACGGGCCGCGCGGCGACGGGCGAGATCCGCTACGACGTGGACGATTACCGCTACTTCGAACTCGCTTACGGTGCCGCGCGCTACAGCGACTCGAACCTCAATCAGTCGTGGGTGGCGACGTGGTACGAGCGCCTGATCAACACGCCCAGCCACCTCGTCGCGACCTGGGTCGAGCTGAATACGAGCAGCAACACGCTCACGAACGCCGCGTACTTCAGTCCGCATCGTGACCTGACCGCGCAGCTCACTGCGATGTACCAGTGGACCTCGTGGCGCAACGCGGACCAGTCGCTCGCGAACCGCGCCTATGCAACGGTCGGTGGCTACCGGCAGACCGACATCAGCACCAGCATGCTGTGGGAGGTTCGCCTCGAACAGCAGTGGCAGTTCAGCGCGCACGCATCGCTCGCCTACGGCATCGGTGTAGCGAGCCAGCGCATGGACCGCGTTCGCGAGACCAGCAAGCTCATCTACCTGAACCTGAACATTCCTCTGTAGGCCATCATGGACAAGCTCACCCGCAGACGTTTTCTGACTTTCGCCGCCGGCCTCGCCGCGGTTCCCGCCGCGCAGGCACGTCTTGCGCTCGACCGTTTGCCGCCGCCGGACGCCGACGACGGCCTCACGTTCCGCGTGCTCGCCATCCACGACGTGCGCGACGACCTTCACGCGGACGTGTCGACGGTCGCCGACACCTGCGCGATCAGTACCGCGACGCTCAGCACGATCTTCGCGTGGCTGAAGGCGAAAGACTTTCACCCGGTCAGCGTCGATCAGATCGTCGCGTCACGCAACGGCGGGCCGCGCCTGCCGCCGCGCGCCGTGCTGCTCACCTTCGACGATGCCTATAAAAGCCAGTACACCCGCGCGTTCCCGCTGTTGCAGCAATACGGCTATCCGGCGCTGCTCGGCGTCGTGACGCGCTGGACCGATACGCCGGCCGGTCAGGCGGTGCGGATCAGCCACAAGTCCGTGATGCCGCCCGACTACTTCATGAGCTGGGACGATCTGCGCGAAATGGCGCAATCCGGTCTCGTCGAAATCGCGTCGCACACGCACGACATGCACCACGGCGCGCTTGCGAATCCGCAAGGCAACGAGCTGCCCGCCGCCAGCGCGCATCTGTATCTCACCGATCTGAAACGCTACGAAACCGACGACGAATATCACGCACGCGTGCAGGGCGACCTGCAGCGCAGCGTCGATCTGATCCAGCAGAACACGGGCGTCACCGTGCGCTCCGCGGTATGGCCGTATGGCATGTACAACGCTGCGCTGATCAAGGCATCGCAGGCGCTCGGCATGGCCGTGCACTTCACCCTCGACGACGGGCCGAACACGCCCGACGTGCCGCTTACGCAGATCCGGCGCCTGCTCGTGTCGTACGACTGGGACGTCGGCACGCTGATCGCGCAGATGCGTTCGTCACAAGCGTATCGCGGCGAGCACAACCCGGTGGAGCGCGTCGTCAACGTATCGCTCGACGAGATGTACGACCCGGACCCGCAGAAGAGTGAAGAGAAGCTCGGCCGGCTGCTCGACCGCATCAAGGATCTCGAACCGAAATCGGTGTATCTGCAGGCGTATTCGGACCCGGACAACACGGGTGCTGCGCGCGCAATGTACTTCCCGAACCGTCACCTGCCGATGCGCGCCGATCTGTTCAACCGCACTGCGTGGCAACTGATCACGCGCGCCGGCGTGCAGGTCTACGCCCGCATGCCGCTGCTGGCGTTCGAATTGCCGCCGCTGCATCCGGCTTCGGGCCGTCTGGTCGAAGTGGCGGCCGGCAGCCCGGAGGCCGCGCGCGACGCGCGCATGCCGCGCCTAAGCCCATTCGATCCCGTCGCGCGCGCCGTGATCCAGGACCTCTACGACGACCTCACGCGCTATGCGAGCTTCAACGGCGTGGTGTTCGGCCCGGATGCGACGCTCAACGCCTACGAAGACACGGGCGCTGCGGCGCTCGCCGTCTACCGGTCGTGGGGCCTGCCGGCCGACATCGCGCAGATCCACGCATCGGACGAACTGATGCAGCGCTGGGTCGCCGCCAAGACCGCGTATCTGAACGCGTTCACGAACCAGCTCGCCGAGCGGGTGCGCGCCTATCAGGGCGGCGGCAACGTGCTGACCGCGCGCACCCTGCCCGCCGAAGCCGTACTCGATGCGAACGCGGAGCGCAACTTCTCGCAGAGCCTCGCGTCGTCGCTCGTGAATTACGACTTCATCGCACTGGTCGCGGCGCCCGGAGCCGCCGGTGAACGGCCGGACGATGCATGGCTCGACGGACTGACAAAGGCAGTGGGGAAGCAGCCGGGCGCACTGGCGAAGACAGTGTTCGAGTTGCCGGCCGTCAACCGTGAGTCGCAACGCCCTGTCGAAGCGGACGTGCTGCGCGCGCAGATGAAGCGGCTCAATGCGGCGGGCGTCGTGCACCTGGGCTACGGGCCCGACGACTTCATCGCGAACCGGCCGGACACGACCGTGTTGCGCGACGTGATGTCGGTGCAAGGCACGCTGCGATCCAACCAGGGAATGTTGGGCTGAGTGTCGGGTGAACCCGCCACGCACAGCCCATGCTAGGGGACAACAATGAAAAATGTGATGAGCGTCATATCGAACTTCGTCTTTTACTATCCGCTGCTGATGGCGTATCTGTGGATGGTGGGGGGACTGCTGCACTATCTGCTGATCGAACGGAAGCACGCGAGCCAGAAGACGGCCGGACCGCTGCCGTCTTATCCGAAAGTGTCGGTCGTGGTGCCCTGCTACAACGAGGCGGACAACGTGCGCGAGGTGATTGCGTGTCTGGATCAGCTGAACTATCCCAACTACACCATCATCGCAATCAACGACGGCAGTCGTGACGAAACGGGCGCGATCCTGAACGAGCTGGTCAACGTCTATCCGAAGCTGGTGGTCGTGCATCAGCATCAGAACGAGGGCAAGGCAATTGGCCTCACGACGGCAGCGATGCTGAGCGACGCCGAGTATCTGATGTGCATTGACGGCGACTCACTGCTCGACAAGGAAGCGATCGGCTGGATGCTGCGCCACTTTATTGATGACGCGTCGGTGGGCGCCGTGACGGGCAACCCGCGCATCCGCACGCGCTCGTCGCTGCTGGGACGCATGCAGGTGGGCGAATTCTCGTCAATCGTCGGCCTCATCAAACGCACACAGCATTTGTACGGGCGTTTGCTGACGGTATCGGGCGTGGTGTCGATGTTCCGCAAGCGCGCTTTGCAGGAAGTCGGCTACTGGAGTTCCGACATGCTGACAGAGGACATCGACATCAGCTGGAAGCTCCAGGTGCAGGGCTGGCACGTTCATTTCGAATCGCGCGCGCTGAGCTGGATCCTGATGCCCGAGACGCTCCGCGGCCTCTACAGGCAACGTCTGCGGTGGGCCAAGGGCGGTATCCAGGTGCTGTTCAAGTATGCGGGCGAGGTGCTGTCCCGTCGCAACATGATGATGTGGCCGATCTTTCTGGAATACGCAGTCAGCATCGTGTGGGCGTATTGCATGCTGTTCACACTTGTGATGATGGCGGTCACGGCGATATTTACGCTGCCCGAAACATGGCGCTTCGCCTTCGTCCCGCGTGGCACAGGTGTGCTGCTGTTCGCCACAGGCTGCGCGCAGATCCTGCTCGGCTGTCTGATCGACCGGCGCTACGACACCAACCTGTTGCGCTATTTCATCGACACCGTCTGGTATCCGGTCGCGTTCTGGGCCATCAGCATGATTGCGTCGGTCATCGCATTGCCCGGCGTCGTCAGCCAGCGGCGCCGCAAGCGCGCGCGCTGGGTCAGTCCCGATCGCGGCATCCGCGCGAGTGGCGCCGTCATGGTCGACTCATCCACAGGGTTGGCTGCGCAGCCGCAGCACGATGCCTCGCTCGAACTTACACAATCAAGTTAACCTTCCTGACAAGGGCACACACCATGAACTTCCCGATCATCGATGTCTCGAAGCAGTCCGTCGCTCAGTTCACAAGAGAATCCAGCAAGGGCCGGGCGATGCGCTCGGTCGCGTGGTATCGCATCGTACGGCCGGCACTCGTGCTGTGCATGTGGGTGCTGGCAGCCGCCTATATCCGCTGGTGCCTCGCGAATGCAAGCGACGAAGAGTTGTCGCTTGACGCGTTCATGCCCGGCATCGCCGGCATCGCGGCCGTCGCGACGGCGATGATCCTATGGACCTTCGGCCGCCAGATGGATGCGATGAACCCCAACCGCGCGCGCCGCATGCCCGTCAGCGCCGACGTGCCCCATCATGCCACGCGCGAAATCGCCGTCGGCAACCCGGGCCGCTGCCTTGTTGCCTATCACGACGACGACGGCATGATCTCGCACGTCGTGTCGATGCCCGAGTTCGAGCGTCAGGCTGCCTGAGGGCGTCGCGCAGAGGCTCACAACCATTACGGAACGCACCACGGAGACCACCATGTGCGGAATAGTAGGAGCAGTGGCGCAACGCGACGTTGTCGCGGTTCTGACCGAGGGATTGCGCCGCCTCGAATATCGCGGCTACGACTCGTGCGGTGTTGCGGTATTGCAGCACGGGGCGCCGCGCCGCGTGCGCAGCGTCGAGCGCGTCGCGAATCTCGCGGCGCAGATTGAGGAAGCACGGCTGTCAGGTACGGTAGGCATCGCGCATACGCGCTGGGCGACGCACGGCGCGCCCGTCACCGACAACGCGCACCCGATCTTTTCGCGCGGCGAGATCGCGCTGGTTCACAACGGCATCATCGAAAATCATGAAGCACTGCGTGAGGAACTGAAGGGGCTCGGCTACGCGTTCGAATCGGATACCGACACGGAAGTGATCGCGCATCTGATTCACTACACGCGCGAACAGGACGAATCGCGTGATCTGCTGACGGCCGTGCAAGGCTCGTTGCAGCGTCTGCGCGGCGCGTATGCGATCGCGGTGTTCGCGAAGAACGAGCCGGACCGCGTCATCGGCGCGCGTGCCGGTTCGCCGCTCGTGATCGGCGTCGGCGAGAGCAGCGGCACCTATCTGGCGTCGGATGCAATGGCGCTGTCAGGCACCGCGGAGCATTTCATGTTCCTCGAAGAGGGGGGGGGACGTCGCAGTGCTGTCGTGCGATGGCGTGCATATCGTCGATCGCGACGGCGCGAGCGTGCGGCGTGAAGTGCAGACGCAGCACGCGAGCCACTACGCGGCGGAACTCGGCCCGTATCGCCACTACATGCAGAAGGAAATCTTCGAGCAGCCGCAGGTGGTCGCCGATGCGACCGAGCGCGTGCGCGCGATCGCGCCCGCGCTGTTCGGCGCGAAGGCGGAACGCGCTTTCGGCGAGATCGATTCGCTGCTGCTGCTGGCGTGCGGCACGAGCTACTATTCGGCGCTGACGGCGAAATACTGGTTCGAATCGATCGCCGGGATTCCTACGCAGGTGGAAATCGCGAGCGAGTATCGCTATCGCGAGAGCGTGGTGAATCCGTGCGCGATGGTCGTCGTCGTATCGCAATCGGGCGAGACGGCTGATACGCTCGCCGCGCTGAAGCACGCGCAACAGATCGGCCATCACCATACGCTCGCAATCTGCAACGTGCCGTACAGCTCGATGATGCGGCTCACGGAATTGCGGTACCTGACCGGTGCGGGACCGGAGATCGGCGTCGCGTCGACGAAAGCCTTCACGACGCAACTGGTCGCGCTGTTCCTGCTTGCGCTCACGCTCGGCAAGGAACGCGGACACGTGCGCGCCGACCAGGAAGCGCACGCGTTGCGGCAACTGCATCATCTTCCGGCCGCGCTGAACAGCGTGCTCGCGCTGGAGCCGCAGATCGTTGCATGGGCGCAGGCGCTGGCGCGCAAGGATCATGCGCTCTTTCTGGGGCGCGGCGTGCACTTTCCGATCGCACTGGAAGGTGCACTGAAGCTGAAGGAAGTCTCCTACGTGCATGCCGAGGCGTATCCAGCGGGCGAGCTGAAGCATGGGCCGCTCGCGCTCGTCACGAACGAAATGCCGGTCATCACGATTGCGCCGAACGATGCGCTGCTCGAAAAGTTGAGGTCGAACATGCAGGAAGTGCGCGCGCGTGGCGGACAGCTGTTCGTGCTTGCGGATGCCGATGCGCAGGTCGCAAGCGGCGAAGGCGTGCGCGTGATCCGGCTGCCCGAGCACTATGGGCCGTTGTCGCCGATCCTGCATGTCGTGCCGTTGCAGTTGCTCGCGTATCACACTGCGTGCGCGCGGGGCACCGATGTCGACAAGCCGCGCAACCTCGCGAAATCCGTCACCGTGGAGTAACCGGACAGCATGCGAACGACCTTTGCAGTTCTCGCAGTGGCGGCCGCATGCGGCCTCGCGTCTGGCCTCGTCCCGTGCGCTTCGGCGGCCGGGCGCAGGGCGGAGGCGGCCAGCGTGCCGACGGGCGATCTGCGCGCCTATATGCACGGGATTGGCGTGACGACCGACGCGCGCGGCGTATCGACCGTGTTCTTCAGCAGCTCGGGCCTGCCGCCACGCGGCGCGGGCCGCGACCGTAACTGGACGCACGACGTGTACATCGCGCGCTGGACGCCGCAGCAGGCGAAGCTCGGCAAGCCGCACGTGTTCATCAGTCGGCCGGAAGCACAGGAGCCGGTGTCGGTTGCGCAGAACGACGGTGGCCGCGTGATGGTGACGTTCGAGGACGGATGGAATACGCCGAACGAGGTGAGCCAGCGTTACGGCGTCTACACGTCGAACCTTCATGATGTACGGCCTTATCCGGTCGGAGTACTGTCGGGCGGTCATTCGGGGCACGTCGCGGCGGTCGGCTCGCGCTTCGTTGTGTTCTATTCGAACGACTGGATCGACGGTGGCGGCGTCGACAATCTCGGTACCGGTAACGGCGTCTACGCGAAGATCTATGACCGTAATGGCGCACTGCTGCAGGCGGTCGATGTCGCGCGGCGGGTGCGCGAGTGGTGGCCGATGATCGCCGGTTCGCCGACGCGCGCGCTGCTGGTGTGGCAGCAATACGTGCCCGGCGAGACATTCGCGCGGCTCAAGGCCGCGACGCTCGATCCCGCGAGCGGTGCGCTCGGCGAGTCGCGTGTGATTGCACCACGCTTGCAGTACTACACGTATGCGGCGGCTTATGTGCCGTCCGTCGACCGCTTTCTGGTGGTCGCCACGGGGGTCGACGGCAAAGGCTTTGCGCAACTCATCGAGCAGAACGGCGAGACCACCGCGACGCTCGCGTGTATGCCGGCGTCGGTACGTGAGGCGGGTATCGCTGTGATTGGCGATCGAGCGTTCACGCCGTCACAGGATGGACGGCTGCTGCATTTGCGGGTGACGGCCTCGTCGATCGAACTGGAAGGCACGCAGCCATCGCCGATCAGATGGACCTACACCGGCAGCGTCGGGCTCGTGCGCTCGCAGACGCAATTGCATTGGGTCGCAACGAGTCCGAAAGGGCTGCAGGAAGCGGAGTTCGACCTGAATGCGGTGAAGCCGGCGACGGCTGCGGATCGCTGTGAGACTCCGTAAAGAGGGCTGATCACCGGCTGCAAGTCACGCGCGGCATCGACCTTCGTACCCTCGTCATCCGGGCGAACAGCCCGAAATTTTTTAATCGCTAACGACATGAATATCGTGATTCTGGCGGCAGGTACCGGCAAACGCATGCGGTCCGCGCTTCCCAAGGTGCTCCATACCCTGGCTGGCCGGCCGCTCCTCGCTCACGTGATTGACACTGCCCGGACGCTGGAACCCACGCGTCTTGTGGTGGTGGTAGGCCATGGCGCCGAAACGGTGCGCGAGGCGGTTGCGGCGCCCGACGTCCAGTTCGCTGTGCAGGAACAACAACTCGGTACGGGCCACGCGGTGCAGCAGGCCTTGCCGCTTCTCGATCCTTTGGCGCCCACGCTCGTGCTGTACGGCGACGTGCCGCTCACGCGTGCGAGCACGCTGCGGGCGTTGACCGATCGTGCGGGGAAGGGCTGCTACGGCGTTCTCACTGTGACGCTCGCCGATCCGACCGGTTATGGCCGCATCGTTCGCGATGAGCAGGGCAAGATGGCGCGCATCGTCGAACAGAAGGATGCGAATGCGGAGCAGTTGCGGATTGCCGAGATCAACACCGGCATCATCGTCGCGCCGACTGCGCGCCTCGGCGGCTGGCTCGCGGCGCTCAGAAACGACAACGCGCAAGGCGAGTTCTATCTGACCGACGCGGTCGAAATGGCGATCGAAGCCGGCCTCGACGTCGTCACCACGCAGCCCGACGACGAGTGGGAAACGCTCGGTGTCAACAGCAAGCAGCAGCTTGCCGAGCTCGAGCGGATTCATCAGCGCAATGTCGCCGACGCACTCCTGGTCGCGGGCGTGACGCTCGCCGACCCGGCGCGCGTCGACGTGCGCGGCACGCTCGAATGCGGCCGCGACGTGTCGATCGACGTCAACTGCGTGTTCGAAGGCCGTGTGAAGCTGGCCGACAACGTCAGCATCGGGCCGAACTGCGTGATTCGCAACGCGAGTATCGGCGCCGGTACGCGCGTCGATGCGTTCACGCACATCGAAGGCGCGGAAGTCGGCGCGAAGGCCGTTGTCGGTCCGTATGCGCGCTTGCGCACAGGCGCGGCGCTGCAAGACGAGTCTCATGTAGGGAACTTTGTCGAGATCAAGAACGCGGTGCTCGGTCAAGGCTCGAAGGCCAACCACCTCACCTACATCGGCGATGCGGATGTCGGCGCGCGCGTGAATATCGGCGCGGGCACGATCACCTGCAACTACGACGGCGCCAACAAATTCCGCACCGTGATCGAGGACGACGTGTTCGTCGGCTCGGACACGCAACTGGTCGCGCCGGTGCGGATCGGGCGCGGCGCGACGATCGCTGCGGGCACGACGGTCTGGAAGGACGTCGAAGCAGACATGCTGGTTCTGAACGACAAGGGCCAAACAGGCAGGACGGGTTATGCGCGGCCGGTGAGGAAGAAAGGCTGATGGGCACCTCGATGACCTTGAGCCGATCGATGGATTCCGGCAGTCAGAACCGGCACCCCGGCATGAGCCGAAAACGCTCAGGCTACGACATCTGATCTTTGCTCTAACATACTCTCCGCTAGACTCAAACTTCGCAATGAGGTTCTGCCGATCGAGCAGGAAGGACAAGGTTCGGTAAGGCTTATTCGTTCGTTAAGGCTTATTCGATGCCTGCCATCGCCCGCAGGAATGTGAATGCCTCCGCGCGTGCCGGCAGGCGTCGAATAAGCCCGATGGAGGAAACCGCGGAGTGCTTCGCTGTGGCCGGAACTCGCCGCTATGGCGATTGATAGGTCGGGATGTTCAGCGATGTCGGATGCGGTGCGGCCAGGCGCGATGCCGGACGGGCGCTGACGCCGTAGCGAAGCGGCGCTGTCGTGCAATCACGATGGTGATGCGCACGTGGGAGGCGCCTTTCGAAGCGCCCGGCGCGAACGTCCGCTCGTGGGCCGCGTTGCCGCAAAGCCGACGGTCGGTTCAGATATCGGGGAAACGTTGTGCTCATGTCTGAGCCCGGCACATCGGCGGTGCGCGGATCGGGGCGCTGCGCTCGAGGATGTCGACGACGATCATCGGTGCGCCGGCAGTGCCGGCAGATGAAGATGGGGCGGGCTGCGACGATGTCGTCCGAGGCTATCCGCTTTGTCTATCGGACGGTCACAACGAAGAACCCCATGCAGGTGAAGTTCGAGTTTGCGTTGTGGACGCGAGACATGGTGCGGGAGTTGATTCGCGAACATTTCAATGTCCGGCTCTCTGAGGTATCGGTCGGCCGGCTGCTCAGGAAGCTCGGACTTTCACCGCAGCGGCCGCTGGCGCGTGCTTACCAACGCGACCCTGAACTGGTCGAGTCATGGATGCGAGACGAATATCCGGCGATTGTCAGGCAGGCCAAACGCTGTGGGGCACAGCTTTTCTTCGTCGACGGATCGACGGTGCGCTCGGACTATCACAGCGGCACGACCTGGGCACCGATCGGCCAGACACGCGTTGTCGAAACCACTGGCGCTCGCTTCAAGGTGAACCTGATCTCGGCGATCAGTTCGCGCGGTCAACTCCGTTTCATGTGTTTTGAAGGCAGCTTCAGGATTGCGGCGTACGTCGATTTCGTCAGGCGACTGGTACTCAATGCCGATGCGCCGTTCTTCCTGATTGCGGATGGTCATCCAGTTCATCGTTGCAAAGCGATCCGCCAGCTTGCCGCAGCATCAGATGGACGCCTTTGTCTTTTCTTCCTGCCTGCTTACTCGCCGGATCTGAATCCGGATGAGCTCCTGTGGGGTTATCTCAAACATCACAAGATCGGCAAGCTTGCTATCAAAGGTCCCGGGCATCTTAAGCAGCGTGTTCGAGCAGTTCTGCGCTCGTTGCAGAGAATTCCGGCTTTGGTCCGATCCATGTTCCAGCATCCGTCAGACCGCTACGCGGCATGATCCATGTCCGGTACTTTGTTTCGGCTTATTAACTATGCTTCTTCCAGGATAGCCCACCTACACGCCAACACTAGGAGTTTTGCAGACCTTCCTTAGCTTTCGTCGCCATGCTGGTCGATGATCTGCGCCTCCTTGTTGAATCCCGGGCCGCCGCTCGATTGGTGCGGGCTGGATCAGCATCTGCCATACGAATGGATCGAGTATGCAGTGCAGGCCAGTGGCAGTGCCAGCGTACGTCGGCGTCGGCTGCCCGCGCAACAGGTCGTATGGCTGGTGATAGCGCTCGCGTTGTACCGGCACCAATCGATCAGCTAGGTTGTCGATGAGCTGGACCTTGCGTTACCTGTAGCCGATGCGTCGTTTGTCAGTAAGAGCGCCATCACCCAGGCGCGGCAGCGCGTCGGCGCGGCGCCACTGGCGTGGCTGCTTCACGAATCAGCCAGAAACTGGGTTGCGCAGGATCAGGATCAGTACCTCTTCAAGGGATTCTCGCTATTCGCGATGGATGGCACCACGCTGCGCACCGCCGACAGTGCCGCCAACCGCAGGCATTTCGGCGCCTCCCGCCGCCCATGGCCGCATTGGCAGCTATCCCCAACTGCGCGCGGTAACGCTCACCGCGCTTGCGACGCATCTGGTGCGTGATGCCGTGTTCGGTCCTTACGACATCAACGAGATGGTCTCGAGGCGTGAACTCATTCCTCGCGTGCCGGCCAATTCCATCACCCTATTCGACAGGGGGTTCATGTCGGCCCAGCACCTGCACCCGCAAGTAACCGTCAACAATCATCAACCAATCGTAAGTGCGCCATTTCGACGTGTGCGCCGATGGCGTACACCCATCCGCAGAATGGAATGGCCAGCAATACACCGAGCACCTCGTTGGCAAGCGCGACAGTTACAGGATCGTTCGTCCTGCAAGGCAGGACGGTGTGGCGACACCGGGGTGGCGAACATGTCACGCGTGACATTAAACGTGACGCCGTGATGGTCACGGCGAAGTCACGCGTACACACACAGAGAAAGACATGATACTGCGCTGGGCTGCGAATGACGGCCTGGTTCAAGACAGGGAGGTCTCCTTGTTTTTAAGGAGACCCTTCAAGCCGACCAACGGGGTCTCCGGTCGCAATCTCAAGCGCCTCGGCCATGAAGGGACGAACGAATCATTCAGCCCAATGCCGGGCGGCGCGTAGCACTGCAAGGGTGCCCGGATTCAGGGCATCCCTGCGCCGGTTGGCGTCCAACAGATAACCGTGATTCCTGAGCGCGATGTGTACCGCCTTGTCATGCCCTCGAAGTTCCCTGCCGCAGAGAAGTTCGGAGAGTGGGTCGTGCGCGAAGTGCTTCCGTCGGTCCGAAAGACTGGCTCGTATAGCCTCGCGCCCGCCGCGTCTGCGTCGTCTTGCCGAAGAACTTTGGCGAAGCCCTTCGCCTTGCGGCAGATCAAGCGGAACAACTCGAATGCCAGAAAAGCATTTGGCGTCGCCGTGCCTGCCGTCGAGTTCGTAGAGCGCTATGTCGAAGCAACCGGCCTGACGGGTTCCGCGAAGTCGCCAAGCTGCTCAACGCAAACGAGCGTGACTTCCGCACGTTCCTGCATGAAAAAGCATCATGTATCCCCTTGGCGGCGGCTGGACGCTTACCAGAAACATATCGATGTTTGCCGCTTCGTCGTCAAAACCGGCGAGGCGAACGAACACGCCTACGGCACGGCGAAATTCACGCCGATGCGCTCGACTACAGGTGTGAGCGCAGCAGCAGGCAGGGTAGGCCGTGCCGGGGACGTTCGCGAGCGCGGCCAGCGCTTTCGCGTCAGGCAGTTCCATGATCGCATACCGCTTTTCCATATCAATTCTCTTTCGTTGGCGGCTCGATAAATTCGAGTGCGACTATCTCGCACTTCCGTACAAAATCCTCTACGTTATCCGCCCACACGTACCCGGTTCCGCGCGCGCTTATCTGCCACATTTCGCCGTCCTTGAAGCTCGAATAGAGGGTCTTCGCCACGTCGCGGAAACCATCGTGCGTGACGATGCAGATAATGCTATGCGCCTTCGCCAGTTCGGCGAGTCGGGCATAGTCGCGCGAGACGCCGTAGTTCGCAATTTGATGCACATTGGTGCTCATTCAATCCTCACGGGTCCGCCGCTCATATGCCGCATAGTCGAACGTCGCGACGAGTGCAACGATCGACATGGGCGGGGCCAGTGCTCGATCACGATTACCGGGGCGTCAGCCGGCGTGCCTTCGCGAAATGCGATTTCCTGCTGCCGAAGAAAGTCCAGTGGGCTCATTCAATCCTCGTCAAACATGCCACGCCGGCGCGTAACGGGTTCAAATACCGTTCGGCCCGGCTGTGCCTGAATGAGCGACTCATACCCGCGCGCATCGCGCACCGTCACATAGAAGGGCGGATAGGTGATGTTGTGGCCGATCACGCGACCACGCTCGTGGACTGGCTCTCTCGTCATGGGTACTCCGTTTGTAGAGCGCGACCATTTCCGCTTCAGTGGCGACGTACGTTTCGTTCGGCCCCGCGCGGTTGAACGCCAGCAAGTCCGCCTTGGTGAAACCGAAATAGCCTCCGCTGCAACCGAACTCGCGAACGCACGCCACGCGCGCCTGAAACAGTTCCCAGTCCGTCGCGGGATTCTTCTCGCGCAGATCATGAAACCGTTCCCACTCGGTCATGAGGGTGGACGTCGGCGAGTTAGTGACCGTGCTCCACGCGCAGTACTTGCCGCCGAACTCTGCGATATATCCGGGCATTATCGGCTCCAATCCACAAGCGGCGTTGAATAGGCCAGCCTGAGCGGGTGTAACGGGTCGCCATACTTCGAGAAGCCGAACGTTTTTATCTGTCGCCCGCTATCAAGGAGCATCGCTTCCACCTGGTCAAACCGGTAGCGCAGGGCGCGCGGCACCTTCTCCCGAATGCCCCAACACGGGATCACTACATCGGCGTTCGCCATGATCGCGCGCAGGTGCTCGTCGTTCTCCGGGCCAACCGGATCACGCGCCGCCGCAAGCTCGCACACGTCCGTTGCGCGGTAGGCGAACAGATTGCCGACGACGAAATGCGAGCCGCCATAACGGATCGTGAAGCCGCGCCACTTGCGCACGGTCGCATCGTCTAGCGTGGCGTCCGCGGTGGACGGATTCATGCCGATATACGCCACGGTGTGCGACGTCACGGCGGTCTCAATCCGGCGTTCAAGCCGGTAGCGGTACGTGCCGCATTCACTCAGGATCGCGCTCACTTCGAGTGCCTCGTTACAGTGGCGGGCGGTCTTTCAACGTCTCGCCCGGCATGAGCGCGACGACCTTCATTGCGTGCTTCATGACGTAATCGCGCTGGCGTTCGTTCATGTCCGCGAGCAAACGCACCGTTGTTTTCGGCGGTACTTCATAGGTCGTCATCCATGCGACCGGTGCGGCAAGAGCCGCCCCGTCGCGCGCAAGCAACTCCGCAGCGGCCCGATAAACGTAGTCTTTCAGGTCGTTCTGGTCTTCCTTGATGCTGAAGCCGTTGCGCATGAAAATCACGCGAGTGTTCCACGCCTCGCACGCGGCGGCAGTCGTGGCGCGCTGAATCTGCGCCTTGCACATGTAGCAATGCACGATTCCGCTGCTGCCGCGGACGTCACCCGATCCGCAGAACGGGCAGTCTTCCAGTTCCTTCATTTCTTCTCCAATGTCTGCGCTTTCACGAGCGGGAACAGGCGTGAAACTTCGTCCGATGCTGTCGGCTCGACGTGCGCCGCACGCGCGGGAACGGACGGGAACTGCGGATGAAACGTCCAGTGCGTGTGATAGCCGGGCCAGTCACTACCATCCGGCTTGCCGATCCACGCCGGTTCGCCAAGCCATACGCCGTTTTCGTCCGCCGCCCACCCTACGACCGGACGCATGTCTTCGTGATACTCGTCAAGCGGCGCGGGGATACTGAGAATGCGCGCCTGCGCATCCTTCAACTGCGCTTCGAGCGTGGCGATACGCGCCTGCAAGACGACTTCCCGGTCGAGCGCGTCTTGTGCCGTGACCCTTCGTTCTTTCGAGACAAGCTGGGTTGCGAATGGGCGCTCGCTTACCAGTGCGCAGCATGGCTGATCCGGTGCAGGCGTTCCGGTGATCGGTCGCATGTGGGCATCGCTTGTCGCCGCAGTCCGGACACACGATCATACGTATGTCCGTCAACGTGAGAGGGTGGCACTTCTCGCACCAACAATCAGGCTTGCCGCCCGGATTCAGTATCAGGACTTCAGGCATGGTCGCCTCCGGTGAGCGCGAGAAGGCTTTGCAAATCCCTGGCTTCGATCGACACGCTGGTATCCGCGCTGTCGGCGACCGACGCGATGGTTCGATGGCCGTAGCGTTTCCATTCCCACGTCTTCAGAAAATTGCCGGATCCGGCAAGGACGATGTTAGGGAAACACTGATTTATCAGGCTCGGCCGTCATCGCTGAGGTGTCCGAGTGCGTTGTAGAAGGAAGCTCACGGAACGGACCCATAGTGATGAAGCGGCAGATCAGCTTTGCAGAAGCGGAAAGTGCGGGCAAGAAGCGGGTGACCAGGCGTCAGCGCTTCCTGACAGAGATGGAGAGGGTCGTCCCATGGCCGCGGTTGCTGTCGGCGATCGAGCCGTACTACCCGAAGGGTGAGCGTGGCCGTCCGCCGATTGGTCTGGAGCGGATGCTTCGAATCTACTTTCTGCAGCAGTGGTACGGCCTGTCGGACGAAGGTCTGGAAGACGCGATGTACGACAGCATCGCGATGCGAGCCTTCGCCGGCATCGATCTGGCGGTCGAGGACGTTCCGGACGCGACCACGCTGTTGAAGTTCCGGCGCCTGCTGGTCGAATATGACCTGACGCGGAAGCTGTTCGACGAGATCGGCATTTCGCTGTGCGAACGCGGATTGATGATGAAGGAAGGCACGCTGGTCGACGCGACGATCATCGAAGCGCCGTCGTCGACCAAGAACGCCGGGAAGAGTCGCGATCCGGAAATGCATCAAACGAAGAAAGGTAACGAGTGGCACTTCGGCATGAAGGCGCACATCGGCGTCGATGCCGATTCGGGACTGGTTCACAGCGTGGTCGGCACGTCCGCCAACGTGTCGGATGTCTCGCAAGCCTATGCGCTGCTGCACGGGCATGAAGAGGAAGCGTTCGGCGACGCGGGCTACATCGGCGTAGACAAACGCGACGAAATGAAGGGCAAGTCGGTGAAGTGGCGCGTGGCGGCCAAGCGCGGAAAGATCAAGGCGATGCAGGACGGTCCGCTGAAGGACCTGGTGGTTGCGGTCGAGCGAACCAAGGCGCAGATTCGCGCACGGGTCGAGCATCCGTTTCATATCGTCAAGAACCTGTTCCGTCATCGCAAGGTGCGCTACAAGGGACTGGCCAAGAACACGGCGCAACTGTTCAGTCTGTTCGCCCTGGCGAACCTGGTGATCGCGCGAAACCGGTTGCGGTCGGTTCATGGGAGCAGTCCGTCATGCGTGTGAAAAATGCGAGAAATGAGGCGCATCCTCAGGTCAAAACTCACCAGAATTGCCAACGCTTCATTTCGGCATCCGGAAATTCCGAACCAGCGCCGCCGACAACCTCGCGGGATGGCCTATTAATCAGCGATTCCTTAGTACGCCGTATGCTTTTATGTATGCGCTTTGGGGAAAGCCAGTTTTTTTTGTGTCGGCAAACGAACATAAGCCAGGCGAAAAACGACCCGTGGATGAGGGCAAGTGCAAAAAGTTTCTAGAGCTGCATGAAGAGGTTGTCTCCGCTATGTTTTATTCAACAGCAGCGTATCTGTCCGCCCAAACCGGTTCCAGGCACGTCCCCACGCCGACGTCAGCGGCCTGTAGCACGCTTGGCGGCCCACCGGTACGGGCCGTTTCGCAGATATCACAGCACTGCACTTCCAGGCTGGCTCACGAATTCAGGAGATCAGGTCCGTCGCATGAAATTCATCCATGAGCGAGGCGGCGCGAGATTTCAGCCCGGCCATGGGGCGTCAGTTGCGGCCACGCGATTGAAGAATGTCCGCGCATCACAGGAAGTCCGCCCGTGAGCGCCTGCGCCGTTGCGCGCCATCTGTCGTCGCTCGTGCGATACAGCCAGCTTTCGCGAAAGAGCAGTTCGAACAGGTCGCCGCGACGCAGGCCGAGGGCTTTCGCGGTCGCCGTCACGCTCATGCAGTCAGCATAAAAATTGTCCCTCCCGCAACGTTCGACCCGGCGCCCAAAGATGGCCTGCACCCGCGACTCGTCTAGCGGCGTCATCCCGAGCCGCTTGCAAAGGGCATTTAGCACTACAGCCGTAGATACGGCGGAGGCACGCCACCGCGTCGTCGGTAATGACATTGCTGGGCGCGGTATTGATGTCGACGCCGTTCCGTCTCACGCAAAGGCGAAAAAGCCAGAAGGCCCGTCGCGCGTGAGCAACAGTCGGTACGGAGTGCCCTCCTCGACGGGTGTCCTCAAAGTAGATAAGCAATCTGCTTGGGGGCTCACGGTCCTCAACGTCGCGCGCAACGCTCGACGGTTAGAGAACAACATTTTCGAGGATCAGGGGGCAGCACAACGCGAAGACCTTGATGGGCATCCTCGGCTCTGATGCGATCGTGCCGTGAGGTTGTAAGTTAGCAATCGGCCAGGAACGGTCCTTCCCAATCGGGTCGCGAGCGTCCGCTTGCTCGCGGCGAGCGGACCTTCGAGGCGCGGCGACTGACGACCCGTCGCTGACTCATTCCCGGGCCCACAAGGCGTGGCGCGTCCTCGAGCACTTGAGCCTTCGGTTCGGAACCATGTTCGTGATTGTGGACCACGTGATACCGAATGTCGTTCAACGTGATTCAAAGGAAGGTTCGATTTCATCGAACTAGGTCGGGTGCACGTGTACTTCCAAATCGCATCGCCTAGAAACGGGGGGTGGCCCGACGCCAAGCGGATTCGGGGGTCAACTGTTTTGTGTATCGCATGGTCTACGATAGATCAAGGCGATGAGTGCGTTCCCGGCTGACTAACTGGTTCCGGAAGAGAAACTCCGTGGCCGCAAAGCGGAAGCGTTGCGCGGCACGGAGTGAACAAAGTCTTTGGGCTTTCTTGACCTCAGAGGTATTCCATGCTTCAAGACAGCGACGTCGCAACTCGGATCCCAGCGCAAGA
Organism: Paraburkholderia lebeckiae; assembly: GCF_050436225.1. Taxonomy (NCBI): domain Bacteria; kingdom Pseudomonadati; phylum Pseudomonadota; class Betaproteobacteria; order Burkholderiales; family Burkholderiaceae; genus Paraburkholderia; species Paraburkholderia lebeckiae. The sequence goes on from NZ_JBNDLU010000002.1 coordinate 1,413,521, forward strand.
CCTCGCTCGCGCAAGATCTTTCTACTCGAGCAGGCTCGGCCTTGAGCCGGTGGAAGAACGGGCTGGTGGCCTCCGCTACAAATGCGGCAGGGGCTACTTCACACTCTTTCAGTCGTCTGGGTCGGCCTCAGGGACTCATACACAAATGGCCTGGGAGGTCGATGACATCCAGGCAACCGTTAGTGAGCTGCGACAGCGTGGAGTCGCGTTCGAAGAATACGATCTTCCCGGCCTCAAAACGATAAACGGGATCGCTGATATAGAAGGGAATTACCCGTCCAAGGGTGGGGTAGGCGAAAGAGCTGCCTGGTTCCGAGATAGCGAGGGCAACCTGCTCGGCATCGGGCAACCGCTTAAGTGAGCAGGCCGACGCCATGCCTCAAAGCGCCGCTTAGGGTCAAAGCAGGCTATCGGTGCAAGGGAATCGACTATTGTCGATTTCTTGACTCCCCGCTCGTCGTGCGTATGGGCGGTCGTGTTGCGATGCGCTGCCGACCGGCACCTATAGTCCGTATGGGAAAAAGGAGATTGCGAATGACCTACGTCGATGGATTTGTTGTCCCCGTGCCTACAGCCAACCGCGAAGTTTACAGGCAGTTCGCCGAAAGAGCGGCGGCCGTCTTCAAGGAGCACGGCGCGTTGAAGGTGGTCGAATGCTGGGGTGAACCGCCCCGGGAATCGTGGAGGCTGGTTGGTTTAAGTTGATGCGGGTTCAGGGGCATCTGTTTCAAGTTGCCGATAGTAGTTTGCCTCAGCTTCGGCGGGCGGGATATAGCCGAGGGGTTCCATCAAGCGATGATGATTGAACCAGGCCACCCATTCCAATGTTGCCAGTTCAACGGATTCCCGCGTTTTCCAGGTGTGGCGATGAATCAGTTCGGCCTTGTACAAGCCGTTGATCGTTTCAGCCAAAGCGTTGTCATAGCTGTCGCCCCGGCTGCCGACTGACGGTTCGATGCCCGCTTCGGCCAGCCGTTCGCTGTAGCGAATGCTGACGTATTGGGACCCTCTGTCGGAATGGTGTATCAAGGTTCCGTCGTCGCCTGGGCGCCGCGCGTAAAGCGCCTGTTCAAGTGCATCCAGAATGAAGTCTGTGGTCATCGAGCTGCTGACTCGCCAGCCGACGATACGGCGAGCGAACACATCAATCACGAAGGCCACATACAGCCAGCCCTGCCACGTCGAAAGTGGAGTAAGAGACCGGGCGTAGTCGAGCTATCTCCCGGCCTCTCCTCCCCGAACCGGACTTGCACCTTTCAGCGCATCCGGCTCTCCATTCAAGCGTTGCTCATAGCAAAGGCGACATCGGCATAGCGCGACTCGATGGTACTGCGTGTCTCGTCGCGCAGGATGTACGGATTTTCCGACGGAGAACGCCACCTGAATTGACCCTTGCGACTGGTAACAAGCCGCCGAAGCGCCACCGCCCCATACCATCCTCGACTGTTCTGGCCGTGCAGCACCCAAGTTTTAGTCTGGCCCGGCTCTGGAGCCCGGATGTATTCGCGCATCAGCGACCGGAACCCGCGCCGATACCTGCGCGCAAGCCAGTAGCCGAATTTCCAGAAGACTGCGCGGTCCAGTTTTCTGAACATGGTGGCCGTAAAGTCGGTGAATTGATAAAAGGCTGCCCAGCCGGCAAGCTGCCGGTTCAGGCTTTCCATCAGGTCCATCCGGTTCATGCCATAGTTACCCGACAGTTGCTTGACGAGCCGCCCGGCAAAGCCCCGATACTTCTCCCACGGAATCGTCGTCACAGGTCGCATGCGACCACGTGCTCCACGCTTGCGGATGATGCGGTGACCGAGGAAGACGAAGCCGTCGTTCACATGCGTAATATGGGTTTTCTCCATATTCAGCGTAAGCTTCAGTTCGCCCTCGAGGAACCCACGGCACGCTTCGCGTATAGCTTCAGCGTGTTCGCGAGTCCCCTTGACAACGACCACAAAGTCATCTGCATACCGGCAGTAGGCGACCGCTGGTTTCCACTGCCGGTTCTCTCGCACAGCAATTGGACGCTGCTTGAGAATGGCGAAGTTCCACGCCCACCGATCCTTCCGCGCTTTCTTGTTCAGGTAGTTCTTTTCCATCCACACATCGAATTCGTGCAGCATGATGTTGGATAACAGGGGCGAAATGACACCGCCCTGAGGAACTCCTTCGCTTGCGGTGGGCGGCGACAATGACTACGTCCGGTGTACCGACATTCATCTTGGCCGGTAGTGAGGAGTCGGAGGCGGCGTAGCCGCCGGAGACGACGAACTGCCGGCGGCGCCGGAGCGGCGAGGCTTAGGATGGCTGACTGAACCTAAAAAGAGGCGGTCAGCCCATGTCTGGAAGCCGCATTACCGACCTGCAGGTCCGCCTCTACATGAACCATCGCAAACACCATCCGCAGAAGCTTGCTGCGGCGAAGTCAGGCATGAGCGAGCGCACGGCGCGGCGTGTCGAACACGAAGCCGGGCTACCGTCGCAGCAGCCCCGGCGCTACTGGCGCTCGCGCCCAGATCCGTTCGCCGATGTCTGGGATAGCGAAGTGGTGCCATTGCTACGCGCTGCGCCAAAGCTGAAGGCGATCACCCTGCTGCGCAAATTGCAGGAGGACCATCCCGAACGCTTTCCGGACAGCATGCGGCGCACGTTCGAGCGGCATGTCAGCCAGTGGCGCGCGCTCGAAGGGCCGAACCAGGAAGTGTTCTTCCCTCAAACGTATCAACCAGGCGCGCGAGGCCTGTCGGACTTCACGCACATGGACAAGTTGTGCGTAACGATTGGTGGCATCCCGTTCAACCACCTGCTGTATCACTTCGTGCTGGCGTTCTCGCGCTGGGAATACGCCAGCGTGGTCGATGGTGGCGAGAGCTTCCAGGCGCTCGCGACGGGACTGCAGAACGCGCTTTGGCAGGCCGGCGGCTGCCCACGCGAACACCGTTCCGACAGTCTGTCGGCGGCGTTCAGAAACCTGCAGGAAGAGGAAGACTTCACGGTTCGCTATGCAGCGCTGCTCGAACACTACGGGATGCAAGGCACGCGCAACAACCGTGGCATGGGTCATGAGAATGGCAGCGTCGAATCCTCGCATCGCTATCTGAAGGATCAGGTCGATCAGGCTCTGGAGTTGCGCGGTCACCGCGACTTCGCAGACCGCGCCGCGTACGACGAGTTCGTGCGCGGGGTGGTAATGCACCGCAACCGGCGCAATGCTGCAGCGTTCCAGATCGAGCGCGAACACCTGCTGGATCTGCCTGAGCACCGTACCACCGACTTCGTTGAGGAAGAGGCGCGCGTGACCCGCTGCGGCACGTTCACCGTACGTTGCGTCCTGTACAGCGCGCCGTCGCGGCTGATCGGCCATCGCCTGAAGGTGCGCCTTTACAGTGACCGGCTCGATTGCTATCTGTCCGGCGCGCTCGTGCACAGCACGACGAGGGCCACGCACACCAGCAAGCGGCGCGGTCGCGGCATCGACTACCGGCACTTCATCGATTCGCTCAAACGCAAGCCGCAGGCCTTCAGGGGTCTCGCGTTCCGTGACGATCTGTTTCCGCGTGAAGCCTATCGTCGCACCTGGGAACGGCTGGATCAGGCACTGACGCCGCGTAGCGCCTGCAAGACCATGGTGGGCCTGCTTGAACTCGCCGGGCACCACGGCGTTGAGGCGCAACTGGCCGAGCGGCTCGATGCTTTGCTCGAACTCGGTGAACTGCCCGATCTGAAGGTGTTGTTCGATGAGTTCGCGCCGCGCCAGGCCGAGTGTCCGGCGGTTGTCGTCGAGATGCCGTCCGCCGCGCTTTACGATACGTTGCTCGATGAGGAGGTGCTCGCATGAACGCCGCCTACGATACTGGCCGTATCGCACTTATGCTCAACGAACTGCGCCTGCCAACGATCGGCCGGTTGTGGCCGGACTTCGCTGAACGCTCGGACAAGGAAAGCTGGCAGGCGTCGCGGTTACTCGGTGCATTGCTCGAACATGAACTTGCCGAGCGCGCCAAACGAAGAATCGAACGTCATCGTGCCGAGTCACATCTGGATCCGACCAAGACGCTCGCCACCTTCGACTTCGGTGTTGTGCCTATGGTCTCAAAGGCGCATGTGATGGCGCTGGCCACCGGCGATTCGTGGCTTGAGAAAGGCGCCACGATTCTCCTGTTCGGGCCGCCTGGAGGCGGGAAAAGTCATCTTGGCAGCGCAATCGGACATGCCCTGATCGATGCCGGCTATCGCGTGTTGTTCACCCGGACCGGCGAAATCGTGCAGAAGCTCCAGGTCGCACGTCAAAGTTTGCAACTGCCTTCGGCGCTCGCCAAACTCGACCGGTTCGACCTGATCATCCTGGACGATCTGTCGTATGTGAGGAAGGACCAGGCCGAAACCAGCGTGCTGTTCGAGCTGATCGCCGAAAGATACGAGCGGAAAAGTCTTCTGATAACCGCCAACCAGCCATTCTCCGGCTGGAATGACGTCTTCCCGGACCCCGGCATGACGGTGGCGGCCATCGACCGGCTCGTCCATCACTCGACGATCTTTGAGCTGAATGTCGAAAGCTATCGGCGCCGCACAGCCAGCGACAAACAGAAAGAGCGCCGCCGTCAATTACCCACTGACAACCCGAACGGAGCGACAACCATGCTCCCCTGACGCAGCGACAATCACCTCGGCCGACCGGCCAAGATGTTTGTCGGTAAACCGGACGTCCTGCTTGACGCTATCCAGCTTGCGGCGCGAAACAGGCCGCGATCAACGCAACCCGCCTTGATGAACTTCCAGAGCAGGGCAAGGAAGCGCTGATCGGCGATCCGCTTGCGGATTCCCTTCAGAAGCAAACGGTGATGAACAGTGTCGAAGTAGCTGGCGAGGTCGCCCTCAATAACCCAGCGTCCAGCGATACTTTGCTCACCACCGTCCTGCAACTGAAGCTTCACCGTGCGAATCGCGTGGTGTACGCTACGGGCAGGTCTGAAGCCATACGAAGCCGGATGGAAATCACTCTCCCAGATAGGCTCCATCGCCATCAGCATTGCCCTTTGCACGATTCGATCCCGTAGACAAGGGATGCCGAGTGGTCTGAGCTTGCCTTTCGCCTTCGGTATGTACACGCGTCGCGCAGGCAGCGGACTATACGAGCCCGCCAACAGTTCGTCGCGTATCGTCGCCAATTCATGCTGGAGATTCGCCTCCATCATGCGCCTGTCAACACCGTCCACTCCTGGTGTGCGGGCTCCGCTGGATGCCAGCGTAATGCGAGCCGCTTCGCTCAGCCACTCCCTGTCAGCAATCAGTCTCAGGAGTCGATCGAACTTGCGCTCTTTGTTCTCCGTCGACCATGTCGCCAGTTTGCTTTGCATTTCACTGATTATCAAAGGTCTTCACCTCACTATGGTCAGTTAATTAACCCAGCAAACCACTTAAACTGCCTCCCTTCGCCATGTGGCCGGCTTTCCCGACCTCGGACTACTACGGAGGCTCCGCCAGCCTGCACGTCATCGGGGGCACACTCCCTTGGCATCCGTGCAGGCCTTCCCCAGTTCACATGCTGGACTCAACGCATGGGCGAGGCTGCCTGTCGCAGTCTTTATCCTTGCTTGCCGCAAGTCGTCGCGAACACCACGGTCTAGCTGCGCGCTCCCCGTGGTTCCCTGCTGACCGGCATACATATCCAGTCAGCGCTCGTGCCGCCGGGCCATACGTGTGACCGGCGACAGTTCGCGTCCTGCCCGTAAAGCGGTGTGGGCAGGGGTGACATTTCAACCCTCAGATGCGGTTTAACAGGTTCGTGTTCCTCAACCGTCCCATGCTCAGCCTGGAGGCTCATCTTGGCGTAACCGCTTCGCCGCAAGCCCCGTTTCCCACGGACTTCGTCACCTTGCCAGTGTCAGCAAGTCACCGCCGCTTCGGCTCACTTCCTCTCGCAGCAGAAGAAGGGCATGCCCCGGTATTGCAACGTCAACTACTCCGGAGTCCTGCATTCCAAGCATGCTCAAGCAGCTTCACCCCCAAACGGGCGGGCTACGCTGGCTGGGCGTACCATAGGTGAAATCCGAAACCCAGAGCTGGTTTGGCCGTGCCGCCTTGAACTGGCGATTAACCCGATCCAGCGGGCGCGGGGCTACGGCATCAGGAACAGTCGTGCGAACACGCTTGCCTCGCATTACGCCGCGCAAACCCAGTTGCTTCATTAACCGTTCGACCGTGCAGCGGGCCACCGCGATACGCTCCCGGTTCATCTGCTTCCAGACTTTATCTGCGCCGTAGACCTGCATGTTCGCCTGCCACACACGCTTGATCTCCGGTTGCAAACGTTCATCGCGGATTGCACGAACAGAGCGCCGCGACGGATCACGAAGCTGCGCGGCATGGCGTCGGTAGCCCGACGGGGCAATCCGCAAGACCTTGCAGATCGGCTCGACCCCGAAGGTGTCGCGATGCTGATCGATGAAGGCCTTCAGGACTTGAACCGGCGGTCGAGCTCCGCCTGGGCGAAAAACGCGCTCGCGACCTTGAGAATCTCGTTGGCACGACGCAACTCCTTGACTTCGCGCTCCAGAGCCTTGAGGCGCTCGCGCTCGTCTGTGGTCACGCCATCGCGCTCACCGTGGTCGACCTGATCGCGCTTGACCCATTCGTGCAGTGTCTGCGGTGTGCAGCCGATCATCGGCGCAATCGATTCAACCGCCGCCCACATCGACGGATGCTCGCTACGCTGCTCGCGCACCAGGCGCACCGCGCGCTCCCGGACTTCTGGCGAAAACTTCGTTACCTTCTTGTTCATTGCTCCATTCTCTCAAGAGTTGGAGCCTCCACCAAATCCGGGGCGGTTCAGTACAGAGGACAGAATTGAAGAAAGGCTTTGCGTTTCGCCTAACGGTCTTGGCAGGTGTCGTCTACGCGCTCGGCGGTTGCGCCAACGTACCCTCTGAGCCCAATACACTTGCCGATTTGCAAGGCTCGTACGACGTCGTCGACCAGTTCTCGTACAAGTACACTCATGCCACGCGGATTGACGTTCATTTCTTGCCGCCCGACGCACAGGGCAAGACTCAGGCAGATCTCGCGATCTACGATGGCGAACGCGTGCAGGCATTCCGCTTGGACGATTGCGGTTATCCGGGCGACCGCATCGCACATAACCTCGCTGACAGCGACGGCCACACGCATCTGAGGTGGTCCGTTGCGTCAACAGAGGGGACAGAAGCCGCCCAGTGCTCTTTCTGATCCGAAGTCTTGACGGGCATAGACTCGTGTTCCATCCGGACGGGGGGCTTATTTCGTCGCTAACCCACGATCCTATCTATTCGGCCACTGGGCTGATGGCGATCGTCAACTGGGCTCCCGTGTGGAAATCGGGATTTGTGATAAAACGCGCGGATCGTTAGAGTAGCCGTTTCGCAAGAGCGTACGCGCTGTCCAATGACCGGTCTCGAGAAATGCGAACGACCGCTTCGGGTCGAGGCCGTGTGAAAACGCAAAAGTACTCGGTTTTTGGGTGTCGCTTTACCCTTCCCGAGTTGCCACTAGGCCAACACAGAGCGATCTGGAGGGTCAATTTTTTCGAGCACCGCATTCCGCATGCATTTTCACACGGCCTCGGTCGCGAGGAGCCGATCGGAACCACGGTGTTGCAAGCGCGCGCTTGTCAGTCGCTGATAAAATGCCGACCCTTTGCCGGTGAAGGAAACTCCAGCTTCAAGGAACATTTGCGCGCTTTTCAAGCGAGGACGAGAATTGTCGTTCGTGCGCGGTTTGCCGCACCTGATACAGACGGAGGGGATATGGACGATCCCTATGATCTTCAGCGCTTTGTCGATGCGCAGGGCCCGATGCACGAACAGATATGTGATGAATTGCGTGACGGGCGCAAACGAAGCCACTGGATGTGGTTCGTGTTTCCGCAGATCCAGGGGCTTGGCGAAAGCGCAATGGCGCAGCGGTAAGCGATTTCTTCACTGGCCGAGGCTGAGGCGTATATGAGACATGCGGTACTCGGAGAACGGCTGCGGGAATGCACACGCCTAGTCAACCTCGTGGAAGACCGTTTCGATCAAGGAGATCTTCGGATACCCGGACTACTTGAAGTTTTGGTCCTCGATCAGCCTGTTCGCGCGCGCCACTCAAGAGAACGGGGTATTTCTGGACGCGCTGCACAAATATTTTGACGGCGAGGCCGATCCGCAAACGCTGAGCCGGATCTAGGCAACCTTCGAATTGGACTTCCGCGTCCGGCCGAGGCCGTGTGAAAACGGAAAAGTACTCGGTTTTCGGGTGTCGCTTTACCCTTCCCGAGTCGCCACCAGGCTGATACGCGGCGATCTGAAGGGTCGACTTTTGAGAAGGCTTCGTGCGGAGCGCGTTTTCACACGGCCTCGGCCAGGTCCGGTCAACGGCACAGCGTTCAACGTCCCCCTATTGAGTATGGCGTAGCTGTTGGGCGCTCCGGTCGCGATATATGTCGAAAGGTTTGTGCTATTCCGTACATGGTTTCGCGCGCTGTTTGCGGACCTTGGGCTGGAGTAGGCGGCCCGTAGTAACGGGACTGGTGGCATGGCAATGTGTGACTACGCTCGTCGACGCAGGACAGCACGAGCAATCCCTCACTGCTTCGGAATGTTCAGTGGAAGAAGTGGAGGCCGCACTTGCGGCTGGGGGGCCGATGTCGGCAACACCAGGTAAAGTGGGACAGTTACTATTCGCCGCGACACGTCCCGTCGCATTCCCGGTCGGATCGAGCGCTACTTCTCGAACGGGAAAAATGAAGAGAACGTATATCAGGAAGAACGCGAAGGTGATGCCGAGTAAGCTTATCCCGATCGCCGAAGATTGAACGGATAGTGAGAACCAATTTGCAGTCACGGTCGACTTCGTACTGTCATCTTGGAGACGACCTGCGTTTTCAGTCAGCGGAGCATTGGTGCTTACGTCCGCAACACGAGTAGCGCGCCGCGCCAGACGGAAGGATTCGAAGAAGTGCCATGCAGCGAGTGTCGCGCCGAGACTCATCATTAGGAGAACAACTGTCGCAACCCAGTTGCCGTGCACCCTCCGCTGGTCGTATGCTCTCCGGCGAATCGCAAAATCGGCGGGCTCACCTCCTGGCAAGCGTTGAAGGAGCGCGCCAATCTTCGGGCTGGCCAGAAGGTGTTCGTCCCCGCAGGGTCTGGCGGTATTGGCACGTTTGCGATCCAGCTGGCAAAGTACTTCGGCGCCAGGGTGGGAACGACCACCAGTACCGGCAATGTTCAACTGGTAACCAGTCTGGGCGCAGACGAGGTCGTCGACTATAAGAAGCAGGAATTCGAAAAAGTGCTGCACGGCTACGACGTTGTGCTTGGCACTATCAGAGGTGATGCGATTGAAAAATCGATGGACATCCTCAAACCGGGGAGCAAGATTGTGTCGCTTATCGGGCCGCTGGACGCAGCGTTCGCCCGCGCTCGCAGGCTGAACTTTATTCTGAGGTTTGTATTCGGGCTAATGAGCCGCAAGATCATGCGGCTTGCGAAAAAGCGGGAGGTGACGTATTCATTTCTCTTCGTGCGCCCCGATGGAACCCAGCTCGCCGAAATTGGCGAACTGATTAAGTCAGAACGCATCCGTCCAGTCATTGACAAGGTGTTTCCGTTTGAGCAAGCGAAGGAAGCGCTTGAATACCTGGCCCAGGGACGCGCCAGGGGCAAGGTCGTCGTCAAGGTCAAGTGACGCGCCAAACAGTTGGCTGTGGATGAACGTGCCATAGCGAAGCAGGCCTATCCGCACGGCTGCAGACAAGCGGGGCAGAACTCCCTCGACACCGGCACGGACACGACGCTGCTGCCGCACCCGTACTTTCCATCACTCGTGTGGAGAAAATCAGCGGATCATTGAGTATTCGATTTTTTTTGTCGGTACCTAGGACCGCGAGCCACGGTGCTCTCACGCTCAGGGAACTCAGAGATTTGCGTGTTCCATTCGGCAGTGACGTTTGCACGCAGTCAACCGGCAAAACGGAACACTGCGTGCGGCGAAGGCACCCTTGGCGGCTCATCCGTACTCCTCGGCAGATTCGCCATTCTGTAACAAATCTTCCGGTAATAACCGACCGGCTGAAGTGTGCCTGATCTCCGTCGTTCACCGTCGGGCCTCGGTGAGGAAGCGCGCTGCGTTTGACTGTCTCGTAAAAACCGGGATCCGGGCCGTCTTCGAGCAGCAAGCTAAAGTGATTTGCAGAAAGATTGACCTCTCCTTTCAGCGTGGCACGTCACGCCTGGCGACCGGCCATCACACCGCCGTCGACCGGCAACACCGCGCCCGTAATCCAGGAGGCGCTCGGCGATACCAGAAAAAGGATCGCCTCGGCGATATCGGCCGGTTGGCCGTTGCGCCCGAGAGGATGGAACGCATTGAATGACGGCAGCGTCTGCTTGACCTAATTGTCCGTCATGAACGTGTTGTAGATCGGCGTCTCAACAACGCCTGGAGCAACCGTGTTGATGCGGATATTCGCGGGCGCAAGCTCAATGGCCAGGTTGCGCGTGAGAGCATGTACTCCAGCATTCGCTGCCGAGTAGGCCGAAGACGGCGTCGCACCGATGGCCTGCAGGGCCCAGAGCGAGCCGGTCTGAACGATGGCGCCGCCGCCGCGTTGCTTCATCGCGCGCGCCGCGGCCTGTGCCATGAAGAACTTGCCTTTGAGGATGGTGTCGAGGAACCAGTCGTAATCGGACTCGCTCAGCTCCAAGAATTCCTTGGGTCGGAATACGCCCGCGTTGTTGATCAGGATGTCGACACCGCCAAACGCGTCGGTCGCGACATTCACAAGCGCAGCGCCCGTGGCTGGTAAAGCGATATCCCCTGCGTACGTGCGCACTTTGATTCCTGCGGGGTCGATTTCGGCAGCGGCTTGTTTGAGCTTAGCCTGATCGCGGCCACCGATAACCACGCTAGCGCCGGCGCGCACCAGACGGATGGCCACCTCCTTGCCGATACCGGAACCGCCGCCGGTGACGATGGCGACTTTGGACGAGAAACTATTCATTGTGGAAGTCCTTTGTGAACCGAACGCGGATTGAAACTTTCGAGTTGATTCGAAAGCTTTGCGTGGTGACCACATTATTGGATGACACGTATGGATTCACAAATGAGATATTCTGCCAGTCACTGAAAGAAATTCTTTACGTGATGACTGCTCCAATCTTCCTGAATGCGTTACGCGCGTTTGAAGCAAGCGCGCGCCACCAGCGTTTCTCTGCAGCGGCGACCGAGCTGAACGTCACGCCAGCGGCGGTGGGGCAGCTCGTCCGCAGCCTGGAAGAGTGGCTTGGCATGTCGCTATTCCATCGAGGCAGCGGTGGGCGGGCGCGTCTGGTGCCCACGGAGGCGGCGGTAAGGGCGCTGCCCGACATTCGCGACGGGTTCGATCGGTTGAACGTCGGATTCGCAAGACTTAGAGAGCGGTCAACGGTCGGGGTGCTGACAGTGACGGTCAGTCCCGCGTTCGCGGCCAAGTGGCTTCTGCCCCGCATCGACCGCTTTCAGACCGCATGGCCCGAAACTGACATTCGCCTTGACACAAATCTCAAGCTGGTGAACTTCGCGACACAAGGCATCGATATCGGCGTGCGCTATGGAGCCGGACACTGGCCGGATCTGGAGGCAGAAAAGCTGATGGACGAGGAAGTCTTCCCCGTCTGCTCGCCCGCGTTTCTTGAGCGTCATCCGGGAATCCGCAACCCCGCCGACCTGGATGGACTCACGCTGATCGATGATCTATCTGTCGATCGGCAAATAGGGTTCGTTACCTGGGACGCGTGGCTCGACAAAGTGGGCATTAAGCTGACTGCGGCCCGATCGAATTTGAAGATCAATAGTTCCTCTGCCGTCCTTCAAGCCTCGATCGATGGCCATGGGGTAGCGCTGGCGCGTAGCGCTCTTGCACGCGACGATGTGGCCTCAGGGCGATTGGTGCGGCTTTTTCCAGATATCGAGCGGCCGTCGGAACTTGCCTATTACATCGTCTATAGGAAGGAGTGCGCTAACCTTCCAAGACTCGTTGCGTTTCGCGAGTGGCTTCGTGAAGAGGCGTCCAGCGACAGAAATGCGGCCTAGTCGATGGCCTGCATGCGCTATCAAGCGGCCCGTATGGACGACAAGGTATCGGGGCCGACGCTATTGCGAATCGCGCATTGTGATGCGACTGCCTGACGAAGTAATGTTCGACGGCTCGCGCGATTTAGAAGCTGTTGCGAAATTAGTTAAACCAAGGTTTTAGGCGCGTCGCCTATCAGGCCCGCGCCCCCCGCGAGTCCGGTGTGTTCTAACTGGTCTTCAGCGAAAAAACCCAGAACGACGCACGCTTCAATGAGTTTATGGTTCGCACCACGTCGCGCCGTCGCATGCTTTCGCGGATGCCGCAACGGTCCCAGCCTGCCGACTCGATGCACTCGGAGCAGCTAGTGGTTTGAATCAAAGTGCGTTTAAGGCAACGCTTATGTGGACGCCTCCCGGATTGCAAGCGGTTTTATCACGTTGGCTGGTAGGTAAGGTCGCACGCTTATGTCCGGCCTGTTTGCGCAGGTCGTGATGCCTGCTGGCCTCTATGGAATGCGCTGGCGGGGTCCTCATCTGATCATCGAACACAAAGGTTCATATGCCTTATCGGGTTATCCCTGCCCCGGTCCAACCTGTTAGCCAATGTGGGTCTATCGCTTGCGCACCTCGATGAAGGAAGTAGGTTAATTCACTGGTTGTGACATCAGTTCGTCAGTCCGGCCGCTTGAATGGATTGATATCTGTCGGTGTGCGCCAGGACGGCCCAGATAGTTCTGGCTAGCTTGTTCGCTACCGCCGCGACGGCGACATTGAAGGGTCGGCGGCTGAGCAGTGCGTCGACCCAGTCGCTATGCTTACCCCGGAGGACAACGGAGCGTGCCCCGTGCATGAGTAGGGTGCGTAGGTAGGTATCTCCGCGTTTGCTCAGGCCGAGTTGACGCACTCGGCCACCGGTCCCGATCTGGCGCGGCACCAGGCCGAGCCACGCGGCAAACTCACGTCCTGATTTGAAGTTGCGTGCATCGCCAATGGCGGCCGCCATGGCTGTGGCGGTGAGGAGACCGACACCCGGAATGTCGCTGAGTTTGCGGCAGTCCTCGTTGTTCCTGAAGGCTTGGGCGAGGCGGCGCTCCAGAACGGCGATCTCGCCGTCGATTGCCTGTACACGGGTCCACTGTTCACGAAGGCTGTCGACGAGCAAACCCGGAAGACGGTCGGCAACTCTGGCGAGACAGGCGGAGATGTTGTCGGCAAACGCGCGATATCCCTCGGGCAGCACTTCGCCGAATTCGTAGAGAAGGCCGCGCAGGGCGTTGGTCTGCATGATGCGAAACTTCATCAGTTGCGCCCGGAGCCGGTGCAGCGCGAGAATGGCCTGCTGCGCTTCGGTCTTAACGGCGACAAACCGCGCATCGGGCTGCTGAGCAGCTATCCAGATCGCCCGCGCGTCGGCGGCGTCAGTCTTGTTACGCAGAACGAAGGGACGCACTGAGCGTGGGGCAATGAGCTTCACGTCGTGGCCGAGGCTCATCAGCTGTCTGGCCCAGCAGTGAGCGCTGCCACACGCTTCCATGACGACAAGCGAAGGCTCGCGCCTCGTGAAGAATTCGATGACCTGGTTGCGTTTGAGTTTTATGCGCTGAATCTCCCCGGTTTGAGCCATAACGGCATGCAATTGGAATACGTGCTTGGCTATGTCCATGCCGATTACGGTGGGTTTCATTTGAACCTCCTCAAGTGGCGAGCTGCAGGCAAACGCCGGAAGCTCTCACTGATGATGGCAGAAAGAGGCGGCGGTCGCCCGTGTCACATCGGACGGTAGATGATCGCCGCCGGAGGGAGGCGTCCATCCCATCTGATTAAGTCCACCGATCCGGCACCTCAAGCGTTATAGAACTCGGATTGAACGAGGAAGGCGAAACAGGATGAAGCAGCAGACGCTGGCGATGGCAGCCGATCAAGGAGCGGGTTTCGAGACCCGCCGCAAACGCACGCGGCGCGACGAGTTTCTCGACACGATGAATGCGATCGTGCCATGGGCGCAGCTGTGCGCGGTGATCGAGCCGCATTATCCGAAGCGCGGCAATGGCCGCCCGCCTATTGGTCTTGAGCGCATGCTGCGGATTCATTTCGTGCAGCACTGGTTCAATCTGGCCGACTTCGCTTGCGAAGAGGCGCTCTACGACAGCGCCAGCCTGCGTCGCTTTGCCGGAATTGACCTGGGTTGTGAAGCCGTACCGGACGCGACGACGCTGCTCAAATTCCGGCGCCTGCTGGAGACGCACAAACTGGGCGAGCAATTGTTTGCCGAAGTCGGCCGGGTGCTGCAGGCCAGCGGCATGAAGCTCAAAAGCGGCACCATCGTGGACGCGACGATCATCGGCGCGCCGAGCTCGACGAAGAATGAGCAGAAGGCGCGCGACCCCGAGATGCATCAGACCCGCAAGGGTCGCCAATGGTATTTCGGCGCCAAGCTGCACATCGGTGTGGACAGCCAAAGCGGCCTGGCGCACAGCGCAGTGCTCACGCCGGCCAACGTGCATGACAAGCACCCGCTACCGCAATTGCTGCACGGGAACGAGCGGCGCGTCTACGGCGATAGCGCCTATGCGAGCCAGAAAGCGCTGATCCACAGCAAGGCCCCCAGGGCGCGCGACTTCACCAATCAGCGCACCCGCCGTGCGGGCGGCGAAGTCGACGAAGTGCAACGGGGCAAGAACCGCAACAAGTCGAAGATCCGGGCCCGGGTCGAACATGTCTTCTCGGTCGTAAAACGACTGTGGGGATTTACGAAGGTGCGCTATCGCGGGTTGGCAAAGAACGCCAACCGGGCGTTCGTCGCGCTCGCGCTGGCCAACGTCTATCTGTCGCGCAGGCAACTGACGGCATCGGTACGCCCATAGTGGGCGAAAGGCGGGCAACGCGCCCGCCTACAAGGCCCGCGAGGGCCGAAAAGCAATTGCGCAAGCTCGGCTTCATGACTTGACGACGTTCAATTGCTGACAAGCTGCCAAATTCGCGGCTTGTTCAGCGTAGCCTTAAGGGAATCTTCAGGTAGCGGGTGCCGTTCTCGTCGGCAGGTGGCAAATCGCCAGCCCGTATATTTACCTGCACAGAAGGCAGGATGAGAACGGGCATCGCCAGCGTTGCATCGCGCGCTTCGCGCATGCTCGCGAACTGTTCCTCTGTGACACCGTCGTGCACATGGATGTTATGTGCACGCTGCGCGAGCACGGTAGTTTCCCATTCGGGTTCACGGCCCTTGGGTGGATAGTCGTGGCACATGAAGAGCCGGGTGTCGCCTGGCAGGTCCAACAGCTTTCGAATCGACCCGTACAACGTGTGTGCATTGCCACCCGGGAAGTCGCAGCGCGCGGTGCCGACATCCGGCATGAAGAGCGTGTCGCCCACGAAGACCACATCGCCAATCTGGTAGGTCGTGTCGGCAGGTGTATGACCGGGAACACACAGCGCTCTGGCCGTCAGAGCCCCGATAGAGAACGTTTCGTTTTCGCGAAACAGATGGTCAAACTGGGAGCCGTCAAGCCGGAATTCGGGCTCCAGATTGCAGAGCTTCTTGAACACGCCCTCAACGGTGCGAATGTGCTCTCCAATCGCAATCTTGCCGCCTAGCTGTTCGCGCAAATAGTGCGCTGCGGACAGGTGGTCCGCGTGTGCGTGCGTTTCCAGTATCCACTGAACGTGCAAGCCTCGCTGGCGCACGAACTCGATGACCCGGTCGGCGTTCGTCGTCGCAGTGCGTCCTGCCTTGGGGTCGTAGTCAAGGACCGGGTCAATGACTGCACATTCCTGATGCCCGGGCTGAAACACCACGTAAGTCACCGTGCCGGTGACCGGGTCGAAGAACGGCTGAACGATGGGCTGCATCCTGACCTCCTCAGATGTGCTCATTCTATTCACAAATAATCTATAATACAATATAATGTTTGTGTGTAAATTATGAGTGGTGAGATGAGGAAGAAGTCCGTCCCAATCGACCTGTCGGTGATGCAGGCATCGGCAGAGAAAGCCTGTGCGCTACTGAAGGTGCTGGCCAATCCCGACAGGTTGCTTCTGATGTGCCAGTTGTCGCAGGGCGAGTTGTGTGTGAGTGACCTGGAAGAACACTTGGGCATACGTCAGCCGACACTCTCCCAACAGCTCGGCGTACTTCGCGATAACGAGCTCGTGGCGACACGGCGAGAGGGAAAGAGCATCTTTTATTCCATCGCAAGCAAGGAAGCGATTGCGGTCATGAACGTGCTGTATGACCAGTTTTGCGCCCAATGAAGGTGAGGAGGGGGTATGTCGATTGATATCGCGAGTTTTACGCCGGGCCTGTCATTGACTGGCGGTCTGGTGATTGGCGCCGCGGCTGCCGTGCTTGTTTTATTCAACGGACGTATCGCCGGCATCAGCGGCATCCTCGGTGGCCTGCTGGGCACGCCTCAGAAAGATACGGGGTGGCGTGTCGCTTTTCTTGCAGGGTTGATTGGGGCACCTGCGCTGGCAAGCCTGCTCGGGAACCCGGTAGCGCCTGATATCCATGCGGGGTGGGGCGAAATACTTGTCGCGGGCTT
Organism: Paraburkholderia lebeckiae; assembly: GCF_050436225.1. Lineage (NCBI taxonomy): Bacteria > Pseudomonadati > Pseudomonadota > Betaproteobacteria > Burkholderiales > Burkholderiaceae > Paraburkholderia > Paraburkholderia lebeckiae. The sequence continues at coordinate 1,430,125 of NZ_JBNDLU010000002.1, forward strand.
TCTGGTTGGCATTGGAACGCGTTACGCAAGCGGTTGCACGAGCGGCCACGGTGTCTGTGGCATCTCGCGGGGCTCCGTCCGTTCGCTGGTCGCAACGGCCACCTTCATGGCAAGCGGTTTTCTGACCGTATTCGTGTCCAGACATCTGCTGGGAGGCTGAAATGGGTTTGCTCGCTGCTTTGATTTCCGGCCTGCTGTTCGGCGTCGGCCTGATGGTGTCCGGCATGGCCAATCCAGCAAAGGTGCTGGGATTTCTCGACCTCGCGGGACGATGGGACCCTTCACTGGCATTCGTGATGGCCGGGGCGATAGCCGTAGGCTCTGTCGCGTTCCTGTTTGCAAAGCACCGCAAAAAATCCCTGCTGGGGCTGCCCATGCAGATACCGGCCGGCACCAACGTAACGTTGAGACTTGTACTGGGAAGTGCGGTGTTTGGCGTCGGCTGGGGGCTTGCAGGATTTTGCCCGGGGCCCGCACTGGTCGCCTTGGGCGCTGGCCTCCCAAAGGCGTGGGGTTTTGTGGCCGCGATGTTCGGCGGCATGGCCGTGTTCGAGTTCATTGAGCGCGTGAACATGCGTCGACAAGAGGCTTGACCCGCTGGGCACTGATAGGCGGCTCGTCATCGGTTCATGATTATCAGAACCCTCGTCTCTACTATCCTGGAATCGTAGACACCGCATGGCATGACCCGCAAGCCGTGCCGTTTTGGCGAAAGCTCGTCAGGAACCGTCGGCAAGTCGAGCAAAGAATATATGGGCCGGTCTGCAGAAGCTTCTGGTTCGGCGTACACGCAAAACAACTTGCTAGATGCGTTCAAAGCCATAAAAGCCTTCCTCGTCTGATGCCGGGCGGGTGGGCAAGGACAACCAACCGCAGAACAGCAGGCGATAGTTGACGCCGTTCCGTCGGGCGGCCGAGCCCAAGCGGCCCGGCCCAGGTAGCTGTGCCTAGCGAGAAAGCGATCTTGCGGCTGAACCTCGACCGCGCATATGTCAGCAGGCAAGCTTAAGATAAAGGCTTATGCGGGCGCGGGCAAAACTTCGACTCTTCGCCTCGTTGCCGATCATCTTTCCCACCTGTGCGGCACCTATCGCGTTCAACCGCGAAATTGCCGAACACGATAGCCTGGATGTCAAAAAGGCGGCGAAAGCGTGTAGGAAAGCTGGGTAACTTTACATAAAAGGAATGGTCACCATTTCATACGCACTGCTTATCATTTGCGCGGGTTCCAGAAGTGAACGCCGGGCGACGTGCCATTGATCAGCAGGGCCTTGAAAGGCGCCTCACTTTCCGAAGGCAGCGTCCGGGTATGAGCGCATGTCGACGGCGACGGCAGTGAGTCGCCGGTTGCCCGCGATGAGCGATCGGCAGGATCAATTGGCCGTGGGAAGTCCTGAACCGAAAACGTCAGCTGACCGGAAACGCCGAGAGAAGCTGAATTTTCCTGCTGAAAAATATCTTACTCGTCCAAGTCGCTCGCTGGTCGCGTGGTCATCCATGCAGCATCGAATCGGAGGCTAGCGGGACTTATCTTTCGCCATCCGCGCGCCAGGACGCTTCGGTGTTATCGTTGCTTTCGGCGTTGCCGGCGGGTTCGTCGCCCGTGTCTTACTTGCAACGACGTTGCTAACCGATTTTCGCGGCCCGGCAGACGGCTTGACTGGGGCTTTCTTTATTGCCGCTTTACTGTCGGTCGCGGTTTTCGCAATCGGAGATGGCTTGCTGGGCGTCGCCACAGCCGACATGGTAGCCTCCTTCGCTGTCACCTTACCCGCTGCCGGCTTTTTATGTCCGGCAACAGGCTTCGTCGATGGGAAAACGTCGGCCATCTCAATACCGAACACGTCGGCCACTAGCGCGTCGTCGAGCACCTTGCCTGCAGGCGGTCGCTTTCCGGATTTGGGCAGACCGGTGCCGGCCTGCCTGACGAGATCATTGGCATCGACGCGGCGCAAGGCGAAAAGCAATTCCGGCTGTTGGTCGAGTCTCGCGCCGACGCCGTAGAGTACGGCAGCAACGTGCTTGCACATCGACGCCCAGTCAGGGCAACTGCAATTGAATTTGATTTCCTTCGGCACCGGGAAAAGACCCGTTCCGGGTTTGCAGATGCGCTCCATCACGGCAGTCGAGAATTTGCCCTGCAGCAGTTCTACCATCGAATCGATCGACCCCGAGCAGTCGGCACCAATTGTTCGCCATTGCTTTGCCGGGCACGCCGTCACGCTCACGCCGACCGTGTAGAGGCTCGAACCCATTACCTGCGCTCGCACTTCGCCTGCCGTAATCTGGAGGTCAATCACGGAACCATTGCGCACATAGGTACGGCCGCGCGGCAGGCGGCTGGCATAGTCGCTATAGCCTTCCAGATTGTCGCACCAGGCCTTGCCCCAGAAGGTCCTGGCGATGGCGCCTCGATACGACGCGATTGGCGACAGGACCGCACCGGCCTTCCTAGCCTTCGCGGCGGCCCGTTCAGCCTTTTTTCTGCGCTCGGCGACCGAGACATAGGGCTTCCATCCCCCGTAACCGTAACCCATTGCGCTTCCTCTCTCCTGACGATCAGTTTTCTTGCGCGGCATGAACGTCGAGCTTCACGAGATCGAGCAATTCACGATCGCTCATCTCGGTGAGCAGAAGCTCCGCGCCGCCCTCCAGCACATCCTTCACCAATTGCTGCTTCGCTTCGATCAACTGGTCGATACGGTCCTCGATCGTGCCACGGCAGATAAACTTATGCACCAGGACGTTCCTTTGCTGGCCGATACGAAACGCACGATCAGTCGCCTGATTTTCCACGGCCGGGTTCCACCAGCGGTCATAGTGGATCACATGCGAAGCGGCGGTGAGATTCAGACCCGCCCCACCGGCCTTGAGCGACAGCACGAAGAAGGGTATCAGCTCGTCTTCCTGGAATCTCCTGACCAGTTCGCGGCGCCTGGCTACCGGAGTGCCGCCATGGAGCACCAGACCTTCGCGACCAAAGATTGACCCCAGAAATGCCGCCAGCGGCTCAGTGGTCTCGCGGAACTGGGTGAATACCAGCACTTTTTCCTGCTTGGCGGCAATGACTTCGGCCAGTTGGCGCAGGCGGGCGAACTTGCCGCTGTCTTCCGCCTTCCAGGCCGCGTCACCCAACCACTGCGACGGATGGTTGCATATCTGTTTGAAGCGCATGAGGAAGCTCAGCACCACACCTTTGCGACCGATGCCTTCGGCGTCCTCAAGCGCGGCGGCCAGATCCTTCACCGCACGCTGGTAAAGCGCCGCCTGGGTCGGGCTCAGGTGGCACCAGGCCTTGAGCTCGGTCTTGTCCGGAAGGTCGTCGATTACCCGCTTGTCGGTCTTCAGGCGGCGCAGGATGTAGGGCCGTACGAGCGTTCGCAGCGGGCCGAAGTGCTCGGCCTTCGCCAGCCGCCTGGTAAAGTTGGCAAAGACTTTGTCCGAGCCCAGCAAACCGGGGTGGGTAAAATCGAAAATGGACCACAGGTCGGACAGGCGGTTTTCCACGGGCGTGCCAGTCAGCGCGATGCGCGATTGTGCCTGGAGTTGCTTGACCTGTCGCGTTTGCTTGGCGCCCGGATTCTTGATCGCCTGTGCTTCATCAACGATGGCAAGGCGCCATTGGATGGTCCCCAGTACCGGCTGGCGAAGCAGCGAGCCAAAGCTGGTGATGACGAGATCGATGTCCGCAAGCCGCGCGGCGTCCAGCGCGCGCAAATCGGCCGCCGGCATGACCGACGGATGGGCGATCAGCAGGCGCAAGCCCGGGGCGAAGCGCTCGGCCTCTGCCGCCCAGTTGGCCAGCAGCGATGCGGGGGCGACCAGCAGGCTGGGCCGCACCTCGGTGCTTTCACGCTTCAGCACGAGCAGCAGCGAGAGTACCTGCATGGTCTTGCCCAGGCCCATATCGTCCGCCAGGCAAGCGCCCAGTCCGAGCCGGGTGAGCAGGTACAACCACCGCACGCCGGCCCGTTGGTAGGGCCGCAGGTTCGCCTTGAGTTCCGGTCCCGGACTGATCTGCGCCAGCCCCTCCGGCTGACGCAATTCCTGCAGCATGTCGGCCAGCCACGGCCCTGCAACAAGCTGCGACCAGTCGCGGTCAGCGGGGTCGGCGTTACCGTCGAGCGAAACACCCGCCAGAAGGCGTAGGGCCTCATTAAAGGGCAGACCGGTTTGTGCCGCCTTTTCCATGGCCTCGAATCGCTTCAGGAGGCGACTGAGCTTTTTCTTGTCCACCTCGACCCAGCGACCGCGGATGAGTTGCAAGCCATCGGCGGCTTTGAGCAGATCCCTGACCTCGGAGGCGCTGAGACGCTCGCCGTCGAGGGAGACCTCCATGCTGAAATCGAGCAACGCGTCCTTGCCCAGGAGCGAAGGTGGTCTTGCTCCGACGCTGGCTCTTACTACGGGACGAGCAGGGCGGCCCGCCTGCCAGACGCCTGGCGTGCGTACGACAATCCCGGCGGCTTCAAGTTGGGACAGGTCCGAGAGAAAGCGATGGGCGTCAAGCGGCGTCCAGCGCAGCGGATGGTATATCTCGCCGGTATCCACCATTTCGCGAAGCCAATCGCAGTGTTCCGCGGCGCGCTGCACCGGCAGCAGTAATGACAGGAGCTGCGCCTTGCTCCTGGCTCCCGAAAATTCCGCCAGGGCTTGCGACAGTGGCTGGTGTTGCGCTTTGCCATGCGCCGACAGGCGCGAAGTGTAAGTCGCAAGGAAGGCGAACGGTGACTCCGTGTCCTTGCGGTTCTCAGCGAGGTTGAAATGCACACGACCGACCAGATTCCAGGCCGGGTGGCGCAACTTGAGGAAATCCTGAAGCGAGACCATTGCGGTCGCCAGTTCCTGGTGCAAGGCTGTATCGATCTCGCCCCACAGCGTGGCTAGCACATCTGGCGTTAGATACTCCCCGCCCGTCATCGGCGGCGCATCGGCAATCAGGGCATCGAAGTCCTTGGCAGCGGGCGTGACGACCGCAATCTCGCCGCCCTCGGGTGTGGCGCACAAGGCGGTGACATAGCGCGCGGCAAAATCTCGCCACCAGGCCCAGGCGGGCGGCAAAATGCGGCCGATTTCCGCCGTTCCCAGATACAGCAGGCCATGTCCTGCGCCATGCGCAAAAGAACTGCCTAGCCGCGGTCGTATTTCATCCGCCAATAGTGGCGCGTCGTCCTCTGGAACCGCAAGCAGGTGACCACCGGGCGTCAGGTGTGGCGCGAGAATGTCGGTAGCAGTCACGGGCATACGTTCTCGTTGAGCTGTTGCAGCAAGCGCTTAGGTTGCGCGTTTACCCAGCGAGTAACTTCGGAATTGACCTGCATGCCTCCCGACCCAGCGCAAGCCACGCGAAGCTGTACTTGCAGCCGGACCGGTGAAATTACCGGCTGGACCGAGCGTAGGGGGTTTTGTGGCTCGCTGCAGCGTCGTGCATCTCTTGTGAATGGTCTTTCCATGTGCTGTAGGTCAATCTGATTGTTTCGCCCCAGCGCACAAAGTACGCCTGCGGCTCTGCCGGGGACCCGCCAACGTTTGACCTTTACGACGGTCCCGGAGAATTTCCGACTTCTGCCGGGAACGAAGATTCACGACGAGAGAGTACCGGAGCCTAAGTCATCAGAGATGGGATGGCAATGGCGCCAAGCCGCGCTGACACCGAGGTTGGCAGTTCGGCCAGCGGACGGTCGAGCTTCGGCGTCGATGTGCGATATGAGGTCCAGGTTCGGAGCGACGGCCCGTTCAGCGGCGTGTCAATCCGCGCGGCCGGTTGTTGCCGCCGGACCGACGACGATAATTCCGACATACCTGACCGCCGCAACGATGAGTCCGTCGTCATGACGTCACTTCAGGGCAGTGGAAATGGATATCCTCCTCCGGTGCGGCGACTGAATTAAAACGTGCGCTTGCCGCATTGCCCGCGATCAGTGTTGACACTCAGCCGCGTTTTCGCCGGTCATCGGTGAAATAATGCGCAAATCACCCACTGGCCTACGTCCCCCCATGCAGTCACGGCACGCTGTGCCCAGCTAATGTCATTGGCGGTCTGAATGCTCACTGCCGGCCTGCCTGATAGCATGAAAGGAAACTGCGGCCACCCGAAGCTCGCCAGGCGCAGTAACACGACGCGGCGGGTTCAACTCTTTGCTGTCGGGCGGACCGCCACGGGCGTGGAAAGTTGGTACGCTTTGCTTACGTGGACAGCGCGGCCCCGGTCACGCGGCAGGGCTGCACGAGGAGAGTTCATGACATTCAAGACTCAGTGGTACCGAGAGAAGTTCGCGAAAAAACGCGACAAAGGCTTCTGCGGCTACCCGGTGGCGACAGTCGCCTTCTATGGGCCGGACGACGCCCGCGCGACGAAACTCTCTGTAGGCATCGTCACCCACGAAGATGCTGACGCCGATCCTGTTGAGCGGTGGTTTTGCGAAACAACCGATGCGAGAATTGATCCAGACGTCATCGAAGCAATCGTTCGATTCATCGAACAGCATGGTGCCAAATCGGTGGCAGCCGTCGATCGCATCATCGGGTGTCCGCATGAGGAAGGGATTGACTATCCGGAAGGCGAAAATTGTCCGCAGTGCCCGTTCTGGGCCAACCGTGATCGTTGGAGCGGTGAAATCATTCAATGATGTTGCAGGTCCAGGCCCTTCCGTCGAGCTGACTCCTGTCTTGCCAGTCTCCTTCCGACAATATTCGTGTATGGAGAAGGTGCGACGGGATAGCGCGCAGATATCCGTCTAGTTGAATCCAGTTCAGGATGTGTATCCGCAACGCAGCACACTTTCGAGACGGGAAATAAGTTGCCCCTGGCAAGGCCAGCCCGTGGCGGACTTTCACGCTACCGTAACCGCGTGCTCCCCTCACTTCGACGACACCGGCGTCATGGCGGCGAATAACAAATGCCCAGCGGAGCCGGCCATCGACCAGGACGATACGATCCGCTCGTCGTGCTCGTGGTGTAGGGTACAAGGGCGAATCTGCAGCTGGCAAGGCTGGTTGTCGAAGCATACCGAGGGCGGTGAGATTCACAGCTGACACACGCGGGCAACACCATGGGTCTTTCTTGCCGAAGGTTTCTCATTGCGGGTGACGATACCGTCTGGCGGCTGTCGAGCGCCAGGTTCGACCGGATGCTCCGAGATCCGGCAAGCGACTGTTTGCCCGCCTTTGCGGGGCAACGAGCGCGAATGGCCGACGTGGTTGTCGAGCTCGTAGACAGAGAGCCGGTTCGCGTCGTTAGAAACGTGTTTTCCATTCTCACTTTCGATGCCGAAGGCCGCATTGACACAGGCAGATTCGAAAAGCAGCAATTTGCCTTGGCGGAAGCGGTCATTGCACCAGTCTTTGCCGTCTTCAATGATCACAGCAACGAAACGGTCGTCGACGCAACCTCCCGATTCGTTGCGCAGGGAGGCCAATGGGTTCCGTCACACGCTTTGGCGCGCGTCATAGATGAGGCTGCGTTGGGCCAACGACCGTGCCGACGCCTCTAGGCGGTCGCTCGGCGCCTGCTCTATGGCATCCAGTCTCAGATTCTCGAGTGCCCCGGATGGGGCGACACCGACCAGATCATACGATCTTCTCGTAAGCCGACACTCGCAAGCGATGATATTCGCACCTACCCAAACGGCGACGGCCGACAACGTGCTGGCCAATCTGACCGAGCGAATGGCCGTTGTACCTTGAAAGCTGCCGTCGAGGCGGCGCCGGGTCGAACAGCAGCAATGGGTCGACCAGAGGCGTTCTCAGCTCCGTGTCAGCGTTTCGCATGTCGGTGATCGGCCACAGGTCAACCGCAAACTCGACTCGGCTGTCCGCCTCAATTGGGCCGAGCCTGCGGGCATTCCGCCTGATACCAACGATCGACCTGACGCTGCGCAGCCTGTAGATTATTCGGATAGTGAGGATCGAACCTTTTTGGGTCGTACCCCGGCCTTCCTCAGCGCCGCCAGTTCACTCCGGTTGCGCTCGGGTGTGATGGGCGCATGGTGTTTGAGAGCGGCGAGATCGTGGCATTCCGTTGCGCTCTGATGCGTCGCGCCTTCCGCAATGCCTCCTGCGGCACTGCCAGCGAGGGAGATCGTCAACGCGGAAACCATCGGCCAGATCTTCGGCGAGTTCTTCATGTCACGTCCACCTTCAGTAAAGCAACGAGGTACGAACAATGACACTGCTGTACGCTCGGCGAAGCCGCAACGTGCTCACCCGCTCGGTAGGAGAACCCGGATGGCCTCGCCCGAAGAGATCACTGCCGACATGCTTGCCTTCTGGAACGGGAACGGCGGCGACATCCGGGTGGCTCGACAGGAGCACACCGACATCACGCTCGCGCCGGTGACCAACGCCTTGCTTGTCTTTGCCGCTCCGCGTGCCGGCGAACGGGTGGTGGATATTGGCTGTGGCTGTGGCGCGCCCACGCTGGAATTTGCGCGCGCCGCGGGTCCCTCCGGACGTGTGGCTGGGTTGGACATTTCCGGGCCAATGCTTGCTGAGGGTAAAAGGCGCGCGAGCGCCGCCGGCATCGCCAATGTCGATTGGCGGCAGGCCGATCCGGCAACGGCCGCGCTGGACGAATACGATTTGCTGATCTCCGCTTTCGGAGTGATGTTCTTCGGCGAGCGGGGGGCGGCGTTCGCCAATATGCGCCGCGCCGCCGCTCCGGGCGCGCGCATGGCGCTCGTGTGCTGGCGCTCGCTGGCTGAAAACCCGTGGATGGAAGTGCCGATGACCGCGGCCGCGTGGCGCCTGCCGCCGAGGCCGCAGCCGGCACCGAACGCTCCCGGAATGTTTGCCTTCGCCGATCGGGACCACGTGACCGAGGTTGTCACGGCGGCCGGTTGGGCGCCACCGCGCTTCGAGAAACTCGACATGGACCTCGATATCGTCGCCGGCCGCGGGCTGGATGAGGCGGTGGTTCAGTCAACCCAAATCGGCGCCGTAAACAGTTGGCTGCGCAACCAGCCAGCAGAGGTTGTCTCCGCCGCCACCGCCTCTGTTCACGGGGCGCTTGCGCCCTATGCGGACGGTGCAAGAGTGCGATTGCCCGCCGCGATGTGGTTAATCAGCAGCGCGCCTGCCTGAACGAGCCCCGCCACCCAATGGCTTTTTCGCCGAGCGTGAGTGCGCCTTTGACCCTTTATAGATAGTCCGGCGCCGCGCCAGTGGCCCGCACCGAAGCAAAAAAATACCCGCCACGCGGGCGGGTTGAATCCATATCAGGAAGAGACATGGAGGAGACGTGCTTAGTATAAACCCTTAGTCGGAAGCGGCGCAAGTAGCCCTTTTTTCCACGCCTCAGGCGCTTTTTCGGAGCGGTTCATCGCGTTTGTCTCCAGCCTACAGGCGATCGAGCTGCTCCGTCGTTCAGCCAGCGCGGCGAGCGGCGCTCCACACAGCTGCTGGTCGTAGCGAGTCAGGATCCGGGCAAAGGCTGCGAATCCGGTGGCGTCGAGGTTCCACTCGTTGGTCGACCGGCACCGAAGCATTCGCAGACCGTGGCGTCGGCTGTTCGGTACGCGGCGAGTTCGAGGTTGCCGTATCCGCGATCGACAAGAGACCCAACGAGAATCATTGCCTGAGAGTGTGTGCGTCGCACGGCCGACCGTGGTCGCGCCGCAGGAGGTCGAACGCGAGATGCGCCTCGAGTGCAAGCCGATCTCCAAGCGGACCGCAGTCGGCCATCTACGGCCGTTGGCTGGCGCCTTGATATGGACGCTCGAACGTCTCGTCCACCTTGGTAAGAGACATCCGGGCGTCGGAGACGATCGTCCCAACGTCGGCCGGAGGAGCCGATCGGGCCGCACTTGCGGCTGACCGCTTCAGGCTGACATGGAGCCGCCCTCCCTCACGAATTCGGCGCTTTCCTCGTTGGTCGTACCGATTCATTCGATCGTCCTCGAAACTGTGCCCTAGCTTGCGGACTGCGACGCCCACTCGCTGAAGCTGGGCCCACCATGAATGGTTTTACGTCTTGCCCATTCCACCTCGGCGGCAGTGGCATACGTCATCCCTGGCTCCCACCAAAGTGCGGCTTCCTGTTGGAGAGATGGCCGCCTTTCCATTCGCGCAACCAACGACGCGAGCTTGGGTCGATTCGGGGCGCGCCAGGACAATCGCAATGGGCGTGTTTCAATGAACTGACAGAAACAGGTGAGGAAGATATCCTGAGCGGAAATCACACCGGGGACGAAGGCGCCGTCAGTGCCGATGAGCTGACTCTCGAACCAATCGAGGAGATGCTGGTTGCGCATAGCGCAGCGCGCGGCATGGCCATTTTCTTCATGGCGGATCCCAGACCATTGCAGTTGCGACACCGTCGTCGTCGACACGCCGAAGGTTTGTAACGTGGCGAGAACGAGCTTATCGTGCCAGCTTTCCATCGCGCGCACGTAGTCGGATGTCAAAGGCTCCATGCCTTCCGGCGCAGGCGCGGCTGGATAGTTGGACATGAGGTAGTCGATGATCACGGTGGAGTCCCAAAGAGTCAGGTTACCGTCGACCAAGGTAGGAACCTGAAGGGTCGGCGCGACCTTCGCACGCTCTTCGACGCTGGGCGTCGTGAATGTCTCCACGCGTTCAAAATCGAGTCCCTTCTCGACAAGCACGATGCGGACGGCACGAGCGAAAGGCGATCCCGTCGTGAAGAACAGCTTGCGCATTTTGATCCCCTTGAATGACGGATCGCGTTGAGAACGATGGACTGATGTTTCGCTCGTCCAAACTTGCAGCACTGGCTGATTGTCTGCTCAGACCCATAAGTCTGAACCTCGCGACAACTGCGCACCAGCGGCAATTGATGCAAGTCGGACGGCAGGCGAACGGTCAAAGACCCTAAACGAGCGACTCGAACCGCGTGCCGGAAACCAACTTCCCTCTGAAAAACCTTGACTGACCACCTCAGGGCGTGTGAAACGGATAGTTCAGACTGCGGCAGAAAAGACCGTCGTCGTGGCAAACCACAGCTACCGTGCCAGCGGATTGATCAACCGCCGCTCCGCGAACGCCCGTGACACTGCGATGAACGCGTCTATGGGGTCACCGATCGAGTCGCTTGCTACGGATCTCGACAGTATGTTTAACAGCGCTTGCTTTCGCTGCTGACGTTGAGGCATGTGCTGGCATTCATCCGCGTGAGCATGATAAACCGGCGCGGGATTTGCCGGCGGGACGTTGCCTTCTTAAAGTTTGTGGCGGTTGCGTCGCAAGTGCCTGACCTCTGGCGCGATTGCATATCGTTAATCCGATCCAGCCGTTCTATTGCCCGACGCTGTACGGTGTCGCTCAAAAGCCGTGTACGCATTGCCACCGATTCTTCGTCACCGATGCCAAAAGACATCTTTCATGGCTCGGTCATGAATTGAAGTGAGGGCCAGATTTGGGAGGCGATTTATGATTCGATCACAGCTGTACAGATGCCCCTATACGCGAACCGAGGGAATGCGACGAACGTACGACGTGACATTCAATCTAACGCAACGTGAATCGGGTGTATTTGCCTACGCGGCCTGGGTGCACCACGGGGGTGTATTGGCAACGGCGCCACTCATCCGCTTATTTCGCGAACCGGTGCACAAGCTGCCGAAGAAGCACGTGCTCGCGTTGACGAGTACATCGAGCATCTCATTGGCGTAGCAGAAATGAATTGACATCAATCCGTCCGGATCAGCTGATGAAACTAGGCACCGTAACCGGCACGCGAAGCGCCAATGCGCACATGAGTTTGTATCCAATCGTGCCTGCAGCGGACGCGACATCGTCAATCTTCACCTGCTCACCCAGAGCTCGAATTTTCGAGCCAATTCCCACAGACGGGCAGGGCGTCAGTTCCACGGTTAGCATATGCATAGAGACGCGGGGCACGAGTTGATTCACGCGTGAGTTGCTCGGATGCCGATGACGCCGATCTCGCGTACGGGTGCCTGAGTACGCTCGTGGTGCGCACGGGTTCATTCGGGGATGTCAGAAACCAACCCCGACACCGACGCCTACGCCCCCGCCGAAGCTGCCGCCTCCCACGCCCACACCGATGCTGGTGCTAGGCGCGTAGTAGCCGGGACCATATCCATACCCCGGATAGCCGTACGGCTGGGCGATGACACACCCCGCGATGCCAGCCCCTAGAGCCAATATGCAGAAAAGCCTGACCATGGTTGTCTCCCGTGCATAAATCGATCAACGCAACATTCGGTCCCTGAGTCGGGCGGATCATCTGCCCCGTGGTCGGAAGGATATTCTTGCGAATGCCGTCTACATAACTAAAGCATAGCGAATGCGCGTGTTTTTCCCTATGCATCCGCAGATGGGCGTGGGCATAGGCGGTGGTCGTTGTTCCGTTGTCGGCCGATGGTGTTGAAAAACTCGGCGTAGACGTGGAGCGCAGCACTTCTCAGTTTGTGGTGCGGCGCGGTTGATCCTAGAGCATCCAGATGACGAGGACTTTCGCTCCTCTTTTCACTTTAGACCGCCATCATCGCTGCGTCGCGCGGAGCGAGCCTCCGGACCATTCGTCCAAAGTTTCTGGGCTGTTGCTGCCAACAGGCATTCGTCCTGCGCACACAGGCTTGATCAATCATGCACTCGCCAAGCGGTTAGCGCAACGCGACAGCCCCAGTCCTGCCTGATAATCTCCAGTCACGTCGCATACGCCCTACCCGTGAAGGGCTTTGTCACGTTAAATCGCTGACGGCGCAAAAGTGCAGTTCACGCGAGACTGCTCAGAAAGCAGACGGAGTTTGGGCCAACCCAGCAAAGCGATGCCACATGGCAAAGCGTTCGCCAAGTTGTTTGCGCTTGAGCGACATATGCTGCGCGCTTCGCTCTATAACGGAAGGCTCGAATGACGGGATTGGTCGAGTCGATGTCGGCGAATTCGGTTCGCCTTTGATCGCCTACCGCCTTTTCATGTATTTCCCCAGCACAAAGCCCGCCAGTAAGCCGGTCCCAAGAAGGACACTTCCTACCCACCACGTCGCCGGTAGCGGCATTGCGTCGGATTGGCACTTCGCGGCAACGACAGCGGCGATTTCGCGCGCAGTGATTTGCGTCATGTTCGAGATCTCGTTGATCCCATAGACGCAGATCTCGCCAGTCGGGAGCGCGCAGAACCGCTCAGCAGGGCATTGCGTCAGGATCTTCTGGGCGGCTCCCTCACCGCACACCGCACCCGCACCCTTCAGCACCCGGAGCGTCACGTCTGGATACCTGGTAATTTGTTCAGGCATCGAATCGGCTCCCTTAACCATTGCGTGATATAGGCATCGGCTCATTCACGGGCGGCACCAGACGCTCGCGGAACCTGAATTGAGCACTTCCGCTTCAGCGTGACGGTGGGCGAGAGATCCCGTCAGCCAGAATATCCGTCGCCAGTCTCGATTGAAAAACGGCTAACCAACGCGTTTCAGGCCTCGTCGGATTTTCCGCTGCAACGCGCGGCGTTGCCGTGGTGGGTGCCGGGCGTCGCGCTGAGCGATCACTCAACTTTTTGGCGCGAAGGCTTTCCGGCTGTGATGGTCACGGACACCGCGTACCTGCGCAACCCACACTACCATACCGCGCACGACGTCCCCGCGACGCTCGACTATGGCCGCATGGCTGCCGTGACGCTCGGGCTCGCAGCGAGCCGTCGCGTCGCTCACGCCCACGCCAGCCGGACCCGGCATGCGGTGAGTCCAATCCTGCTCGGGAGCACGCGGGCCCGTTGGAAACCACGCCGAATCAAACCGGATCATGCCGGATCAAGGATAGGCAGCCGCCGCGGCAAGATAGAGCAAGACCGCTATCACGACCACTGCGGTAAAGCCCAGATGAATTGCCAGTACCGTCGCCAGAACTGCAGCCATCACGGAAGTGCACGCGTTGACGCCCCAGGCCCACGGCACGAGCATTTCGGCGCCGGCAGCAACGCGGCTGAGCCCCAGCGGAAAGGGCATCCCCATCGCAAACGCGAGCGGCGCGACAAGCAGCACGGCGATCACGATCCTGGCCGGATCGGATAGCGGGATCAGCAACGGGAACAGAGCGGGGAGCACAAGCAGGTAGAAGGACGAGATGGCGGAGATCGCACCGATGGCCGTCGCCGCGACCGACCAGCGATTCGTGTTCCTGCACGGCTGCGGCGCGTAGCCGGCCAGGAGCGCCTCGCGGCCCTGCAGGTGCTGCGTGTACCGGCTTCCAAGTCCCGCGAACGAAAGGAACGCGCATAGCACGACGGCGACAGCGTAGAGCGGGTGACTCAGGAGCAGGATGAACTTCTGGATGAACGCGATTTCGATGAACATGAAGGCGAAGCCGATCGCGACGAAATATATTGCGACCCTACATCCGGATATCGCCGCCACCGAAGCAGCGGCGTTACCGCGGGAGGTAGCCTTTAAGCGCGGCGAACCATGCGCCGTGCGCTGGCGGCGCGTCATTACCCAGAGAGGAAAGAGGATCAATGCCATGGCCGTCAACGTGGCCTGAAGCAGCGTCGCGATCAGTACCGGATAGCCCCATTCCAGCAAGGGCAGGCCACCTCGCCCCTTCAACGCGAGAAACTCAGGCAGCGACCGCCATTTGACGAAGTGAAAGAAGTACGGCTTGTCGTCCGTGGCGGGGCGGACGTCGAACTTGTAGCGTGCCCAGAACGTGTCTCGCCCGGGGCTCAGCAGAGCGCGCGCGGCTTCGAAGAAGTAGGGTCTTTCAAGCACATTGTAGCGATTCGCTTCGTCGGCCTGCATCCCCGGGTAGTATCCGACGTCGAACGAACGGGCGCGGCAGAAGGTGCCCAGCGCGGCGATGTCCGCGTCATCGAACTCGCCGTTCTTGACCAGCAGCGTCGCGGTATTCCAGCCGCGGATCAGCACGAGCCGACGAAACGGTTGCGTCACGCCGGTGCTCTCCATCGCCAGGACGCCCGTCGCAAACAGCTTCAGGACGTCGCGCGGGGGCAGCGTGACCCAGCGCGTGATCGCCAGCATGCCACCCGGGTTGAGATGGCGCAGATAGTCCTGAAACGCCTGCACGGTGTACAGGTAGCTCTCGGAAAGTGCGTAAAGGCCGGCCGAGGAGGCGCTGAACGAATCCAGCAAAGCGACCTGGATGAGATCGTAGCGCTCGCTGCTCGCGGCGACGAAACCCCGCGCTTCGCCGATCAACATGCGAACGTTGGGTGCGCTGTAAGGCTTGCCGGAAAAATCGGCGAAGCGGCGCTGCACCGCGTCGACTATCTGCGGATTCAGTTCTACCGCGTCGATCGCGCTCGCTTCGTGGTACAGCGCCTGCAATATGTCGACTCCAGCGCCGCTGCCAAGCACGAGGACTTTGGGCCGCCGCAGCAAATGATAAGGAAGCGCGGAGGTCAGATAGTCAAGGTAACCGAGAGGTTCCCGCCGTCCGTCATAGCGATTGAGCGCGGACAGTCCGTCGCCGTCGGTAAACACGCCGAGTTGCGGCGGCGGCTCCATCGTCGCGTTGAGGCTCAGCCCGGGCGCATGCCGGAAAGGAATCAAGGGGCTCTCCACCACCGTGACGAGACCCAGCGGGCTCGAGCTTTCGGCGACCACGTGCGCGTCCTTGATGCGCAGGGCCTGGCTCAATTCCTTGTACTCCGACGGCCGCAATGCGAGCCAGTCGCGCGGCAGGCCGACGGCCAACACGGTCGCGGCGCTGAGCAACAGGGCCGGCAACCACGGCCGGTGCCAGCGGCATTCGACACATGCCAGCGCCGCTGCCGCAATGCCCGCAGCACCCAGTAACCGTAGCGCATCCAGTGGCCGGAGCGCGAATAGCACGCCAATGATTGCGATGCTGCCCAAGCCCGCCCCGCCGATGTCGAAACTGTAAATGCGGGGAATCTGATCGTTGAACCGCGTGAACGTGAGACAGACGCTGGTCGCGGCGCAAAAGAAAGGAACGAAGAGGAGCAGATAGATCAGGAGCAGGCGCAAAGGTTCGCGCGGATCCCACAGAATCTCCAGCGGGTTGAACGCGACACGCTGAGCGAAAGCGAACGAGGCAACCGAAAGAACGCCGAACAGAAATGCGCTGCCGACGAACACGGCTGCGAACCGGGGCGCGAGCCAGCGTTGCGCCAGCGCAACCATCGCGCCGGCTGCTCCGTAACCCAGCAGGGCGACGCTGATCATCATGTACGCGAAGTGATGCCATTGAATGATCGAAAAGAGCCGCATCAACAGGAGCTCGTAACCAAGCACTGCGGCCGAGAGCAGGGAGAGGGCGAACAACGGCGCGGCGGGCATGATTGCGTGTACCTGATGGGAGGGAGGACGGGGACGCTTAGCCCATGCTGATGGGGGGCGCGTTGTCCCTTTGCGTCGCCTGATTCCCGCGCCGAATCAGTGCCCGACGAGCGGCACGAAGCTGACGGGCAGAATCTGTCGGGTGGAGACGGTCCCGTCGTTCGCCTTCGTGATCAGCAGCAGATACTGTGTCAGAAACGGCGCGCCTACCGGAATGACAATCCTGCCGCCCGGCTTCAACTGCCGCACGAGAGGAGGAGGGACATGGCTCGCGGCGGCCGTGACGATGATGGCGTCGTAGGGTGCGTGGGCTTCCCACCCGTAATAGCCGTCTCCCACCGTGGTGTTCACCCGCTTGTACGCGAGCCGCTGCAGGCGCTCCTGTGCCACCTTGCCCAAAGGCTCGATGATTTCGATCGTATATACTACTCGCGCGAGTGTCGAGAGGATCGCCGCCTGGTACCCGGAGCCGGTGCCGACCTCCAGCACGACATCAGTGGGCTTGATCCTCATCAGGTCGGTCATCAGCGCGACAATGTACGGCTGCGAAATGGTCTGGCCATAGCCGATGGGAAGCGGCCGGTTCTCGTAGGCGTCGCGCTCCTCGCCAGGCCGGACGAACTGGTGGCGGGGCACCTGGTCCATCGCGTCGAGCACGCGCGGATCGATGGCGGGTCTGCCGGTTTCGGCCGTGAGATCCGCGATGTCGTTGATCATTTTCGCACGAAGGGGCGCAAAATCGTCGGCCGCGTGAATGCCGCAAGACATCCACACCAGAGCAATTGCTGGAATCAGGGTACGCAGCCAGCGCAGCATGACTGGTTTCACCGTGCCGCCCCTGTTGCCTGACGTGCTGCAATTCTACGCCCGCGCACGCGCGGTCGGACAGGGCGCGCCCGGCCCGCCGCGTGTCAGTCGCAGCCCCCGAGCTCGTCGCCCAATGGCGGCGGCATGCGCTGATACAGCTGACTGACGTCTGAATGAGGATGCCCGGCTCGGGCCACTTCACCGCATGGAAGTGGCTACCAGCGCGCGTCGCATTAACCGTCGCATTAACGATGCAATGGCCTTGATTCCGGAATGCGCGAGCGCATCGCTTCACAACAAAAAACTTCGACACCCGTGAGTGCCGGAGTGTAGCGCTTGCCGCGTGTCAGACATCATCGCTGCGAGCTCTGCGCAACTTTCGACGTCAAGAAAGACCCGCCGGTCTAACAGAAGAGATCTGTTGTAACACTCAAAGCGCCGAACGACTATTGGACCTCGCATGGGATTCGCCCAATGCCGAGCAAACAGGAAACCGAATGGCCGGAGAGCCGTTGAGAGCGGTCTTTGATCTCCCGCAACCGCATACGTCCGTTCCGGGTCGATCACGGCCTTCGGCATCGGGCAGTAGTCGGTCATGAGCGCTCGTCCGGACAGGTGCCACGATCGCCAATAACATGTAACCTCGGCTAGCCCACCTACACTGCCAAGGAGTTGCTGGGCTCGGTGCGGACATACGGGCGCAGATCACTTCATAAAACAGTTGCGGAACACCTCGGTCGTCGTGCAGGCGGATCCACCGCGCGCGTTACGCGTCTGTTGCGCATCACTCGCTGACTGTGCGCAGTGAAGGCGAGGAGTGGCAGATGGATTTCGCCAGCGAAATTGACGACCTTGCCAAGGCGCTGGAACGGCTCGGGATCGATACAGGCCAGGGGCTCATTACTCCGATGAAACGAGACGATGAAGACGACGAATGATGCTCTTGACGTGTCGCCTGTGGCGCTTCCGGATGTCCATGATGGGCTCACCAAGGGACTGTTCAAACGTACAGTAGCGGGCGCTTCACGTAACGGCCTAGACTTGACACGTGGACAAGAACGCGGAGTGAGTTATGGTCACCAGGACTGTCCGACGGACACTTTCCGGTCTGACTTCAGCGATTGCGCAAGCGCCGAAGAGTAAGCATCGGATCGAACATACCGTGAAATCGGCTCAGCAAATGGCCGACGAGGCCTGGAGACGGACGACTCACGGACTGCGCAACTCCCTGATGCGTAAGGATCCGAAAGGGTGATTTTCGCAAGCCAGACGCAAGACTGAGCTCGCCGGGTTGGACGCATATGCTGTTTCTCCCAGAACCGGATGCGGAGGCACACTATGTCGAGCAAAAGCGATAGGGACAACAGATCCAATCAATTGAATCCCAACAATCCAGCGTACGCGAGTTCTCGCGCGGGCAACTTCCGCGATGATGATGACGATTGGGAACCCGTCTCTTATGTCGATCGATACTTTTATACTCCGCCTCGCGCGACCACGTTTCAGGCGATAGGGCAGTACGGAGTTGGGGTGGTTTCGCAAGAAGGGGAAGCGAGGTTCGTTACATTTCGTCTGGAAGCCACCACTAGCGCGACCCTCCTTTATACCCACGCAAGCTTGCAGTCGCGCGTAGAGGACTATTTCGAGCGTTTCGCGATCCATGTACATGGGCTGTTCCACACGCACTTCAAAGCTCCGCCGGTCTTGTATGTCCAGTTTGATGGAACATCTGGCCGGCTACCGTGGCACGTTCCGCTCAACCTGGAACAACCCGAGACGATGCAGACGTTTCTGATGTCGCACAAGCCGCACATGAACTGTGCACCCGCTCCGGATGCAGTTATCGAACTGTTATGTGACCGCCTCAGTGAACCAAGCGAGGATTGGGGTACTTTCGAAGCCCTGGATCGAGACACTTGGGATCTGACATTCTTCTACGCCAGGCGCTGCAACGCTGAGATTCAGAGAAATTCCAAAGGATTGTGACAAAGCAGCAGGTGCGCTCAATCGGACTAATGCCCTACATCCTGTCGCGCGATGCACCGTGCGCTTCTAGCCGGAACCCGGGATCGGTCGTCTTCTGTCGAGTGCGGTCGGGCCGATTGACAGCCGCCGTCGTCGGTTCAGGATCCGACCGTGTGCGGCCACCTACGGTCGTTCGCCCTTGCGCTTAGATGGTCATTCAACCGGCTGCTCTGCTCAAGAAGCGGCCCGAAAGCCAGATTCGTCCCAGAAGAAGATGTCGGCATTTTCCTCACGAGCCTGTCAGACAATGTGTCGCAGGGATCTTCAGCAGCCACGCACGCAGATTGCAGTCGGGCCAAAAGCCTTTCCAGCGCGCGAGCGCCCGCTCGGCCGTATCGTGAACCAGATGGTCAGCCCGGACTGAGTCGCCCGTCAGCGCACGCGCATAGCGCCGCGGCTGCGGGAGCCGCGATATCACTTCCGCTTCGAAGTTCACGCGCCGCTGACGGCCGCGCGAGCGCGCATCAATAGCCGCTGCTGCTGCTGGTGCCGCTGCTGCCCGACGAGCTCGTGTCGCCCGTGGACTGGCACGCGGCCAACGACAACGATGCGACTCCTAGCGCGATGATCACGAATACGGCCGATAGCAGTCTTGATACTTTCATGTAGAACTCTCCTGCACGGCCAACTCAACTGACTTGGCGGGCGGCCGCGCGTTGAGCCGGCGAGTCGCGGATCGCTCGCGGCAAGTGCCGCGACGCCGGTGAACGTTTACAAAAAGGACAGACAAACCCCCTGCAAAACGGGGACGCAACCACTGTGCGCGGCCGACAATTCCGTTTCGCGGCTTCGCGGTTTTGCACGCGACGCCTAATCTACAAACGCCCACGGCGCGGCATTATTCCACCGCATTGATTATTTATGACACGTATCGCCTCGGGACGATGCACGCTCGACGCGGCACGGACTTTGCGCAAGCTCCGCGACGGTTGGCTGGCATAGCCCCGCATCGCTAGAACGGTGTTCGCGCGTTGCCGACGATACCTTGTTCGTGAAGCGCGGCGGATGTCCGAAGCCCCAGGAAGCGGCCGATGGTATCGCAGTATCGCAACCCCATGACCGGCTAATGCGGGTCGTTCAGCGCCCGTCGACGGCGATAGTGTGGAAGCTGAGACCGCGGCACGGCCATTGGAGCACCGGACGTTCATTCCTTGTGGCGCCACCGGAGGGCATCAGGCTTCGAAAGCCTATACGCAAGTAAGGCATTCCGCTCGCACCAGCCAAACGTCGCGATCGGCATCGTGTTCGACGCGGGTAAGAACTGCGTGAAATATTGGCGGCGGGGCCGATCAGCGTGAATGTCCCCGCCGCAGGTCGCTCACGCACGCGGCGACCGCTCACATGACGTGAATGAGATTAATGTAGCTGTTTCTTTAGATCGCTCAGTTCGGCGTGAACCGAACTGACTGCTTTCTTGATCCTGGCATTGACATTCGCAGCGCGTTCGCACGCTTTTTCTGCGCTGTCGCCGATCCGCTCAAGATCGTCCACCCATTGGCGCATGCGATCCTGATCGTTCGAAGCCATCACTTTCTTTGCCGACGCGGATTGTTGATCTAGCTCATCAACGCACTCGATGAGGTCCTTGGGGAGGGTGGAGTCGGCATGACAGGTTTGCGAAGCCTGTTCGATGGATTGCTGTAGATGCGTGAAACGCTTCTGGATTTCGCTGGCTTGCATCATGGTGACACTCCTTTGTGAAAGCGTGTCCGAAACTCTAAAACGAGGCTGGCGCGATTGCGGTTTACCACCCTGGCGCCTATGTTGCCACCCCCGTGCGCTTGGGCCGGCCGGCATCGTGCAGCGTCGGTGCTCCGGAGCCGATCGAAGGGTGGCATGACTTTGAGTATAGGCGTTGCCACTGCTCGCGCAGGCACGGCGCCGAACGTCCGCTCCAGCCAACGATCTGACGACCGACCCCACGTGTTATTTAAGTGGCCGTAGCACCTTGCAAGCGGCCGTTGAGTTCAGGTGGGGTCGAAGGGCGGCTGTGGGTCGGCTACGGAAGTTCGACGCGGCGGTGGGGCCGACGATCACCGGAGGTACCAGTGACGCTTCGAGGAGCACCCTGCTGGACTGTAAGGAAGTCGGCATTTCCGAGCAGATCAGTCTGAGTCCGATCACTTTCGAACGAGAGAAGGTGTAGCGACGCGTTGCCCGCCTCAATTAACCGTAGCAAAGGGTCCACAGCTTACGCGCGACCATCACGGCGCCGCGATCCAGCTCCGTGCGAGCAGACAGAGTATGTCAGATGTCACTGCGCTGTCTCACGCTAACGTTTAATGCCACTATTCCAGCTAGCGGCGTCTCCCGCGCACAATCCGGCTTGGCGACACCCAGAAGCTGCGGCTTCCTCTGTCTGATTCGAAACCGGCACCCCGAGAGAGGTTGTGTCGAAAAACAATCCAGTTTTGTACTTCTTTACTTCGACAGATGCAGCTTCTTCGATAGCACGATACCCCGCTGCGGGCTCACCAGCCAGATGGCGTGAATGTTGGTGTACAGCGTCGAGGTTCTTGTTGTGATGTCTGTGGGCTCGTCGTTGCTGGGATCGCTATGTTCGCGTCGGTCGGTCAGGTAAGGCGGCGCCATGCTACACCTCAGCACAATCGCGAAGTCTCCATTCGCTTCGTAGAACGCCGACTGCGAGAGTGTCACGCGTCCGTGAACCCTGGTTTTGCTCCGTTCGCCGGACTTGAGCTCAATCAGATCGATATCTTGGATGTACCCCTTGGCCTTCGCCTCCGGCGCCACCACAAGCCCTCGACCGCGTGGTCCGGTTATGGTCTTCTTGAGCAGGATCACTCCCGGATTGTCGTCCTCGGATAGATCTACATTAACCGTCAACAGGTGCGTCTTTGACTGATATCGTATTCCGTAGGGCGCCGGTACGACGAAAGCCAGGTCGCGGTCGAGACTGGCTTTCGGCAAGTCGAGATCGCTTGGCGCCTTAAGGACAGGGACGTGGATCAGGTTCCTGATGCGATCGCTCAACGAAGGCGAGTTGGCACTGAAGCTCTGGTCCGCCAAGGCGTCCCTGATGGCAACCGGGTCGTCGCCCACGAAAGGCCGAGTCGACAGGACATCTGCAGAGGCAGAAATTTCAGGCTCATTCGCATGGGTAACAGTGGCTGAGTCTGCCGACGTCCCGGCGTGCGCCAGCAGCGACATGCAAATCAGGGCGCAAGCGGCGTTCGAACGGACCAACATGGTTTTAAGATCAGCCACGACAAACCCCTTTAGGATCAAGGCAGTCTATCGCAAAGCCTTGCACGGTCAACTCGACCGCGCGACAGCGGCCGTAGGCACCGGCTTGATCGTTCTTCGTCAGCTCAGCAGTCCCAACGGCAGCTATAAAGGCCGAGAACTTCCCGGCCAAGACGGCTGCTCGAATGGCTGTTCCACTTTGGAAGCTGCCGTAGACGTCCTTGATCGGCCGATTCTGAGGATCACCGATCTCCGTTGCGACAGAGACGAACGGAATATTACGGGCGGTAACGCGATCGACCCAGCCTTGTGCAACCAGGCCGTCAATAGGCAGGACCGCGATGCCGTCGACTTTTTGCGCAATCAGATCGTCGATGGCATTGCCTTGCCGCTCAACGCTTGTCTTTCCGTCGAGAATAATTGTCTTCACCCCCGCCTCCTTGGCGGCGGCCTGAAAGCCCTTTACGACCGCTACATTGAACGGAAATTGCATTCCGGCGGCCACGTAGCCAAAAGTGATCTCCTTCGCGCCGACCGTGGCCGCCATAAATGACAACGCACTGGCGAATCCGGCAACACGAAGCGCCTTAACGATGGGTGGCATGGAACGTCTCCTAACAATTGTTGTTTATGTTGAATTGCCGGCATCGCTTATCTCGTTCCGGTTGCCGGCATGTCGGATCGAGGAATTCTCTTGCACATACAGATCTCTGCGGAGCGTCTTCGTGAGCACGTGCGTGACTGATCTTGGTAAGTCGGTCCAACACGGGCGACCAGTTATCACTGATCCCAAAGACGACCTATCGCCGTAAAGCGACTGGAATCCGTTGATTGAAAGAAGACGGCACCGCTGTTCCCGGCGATTAGCTCGCCGTCTTCGAATTTGTCGGGAAGGAACTTGGGTATCCAGAACAATCGTCCGGAGGGTCATGAAATTTCCGACGTCAGACCAGACTTATTTCAGCGCAATGTAGTAGTAAGCAGGGGTCAACTAGCCGTCTTTTTTTGGAAGAAGCGTCACCGTCTGTCGTAAGATTATTTCCGCAGCCGATGTTAGGTCCAGTTGGTTTTTCTGCCTCCGATGGTAAGTTGCTCTGAACCTTTGACGAACCCATCATCGCAGAAGCTGCCCGCTCGATGCCGCATACACCGCGCGCGCTTCTACTGGCTGACGAACCGCACGACGAGCTCGCCATGTCGTGCGGCTTCGACGACGATTTTGCCGCACAGATCATGCAGACCAGCAATCGCACTGCTCACGCAAATCCATGCGGGATCGGAACGGGTGCTGGGACCGCGCTTCGACCATCCAGCCGTGCTGGACCTGCTTGAGCGCGACACGTCGCCCGCGGTGTTCGCCGCAACCGGCGAGAAAACCGTCGCCAACCGACGCGTCAACTTGTCCTAAGCATGGGCAAAAGCATTGCCGCCCAGGTCGTTCAGGCTCAGCGAAGAGGCAGTGGTCGTAGCCGGAACACAGGCGCAACCCTCGTCATGCCGCGTCTGGCACAGCGAGGGTTTTTACTCATTTCAAAGGAGGATTTGCTGACGCTAGGGGCCCAAGACTCGGTCAGATCAGCTTACCTCAAAAGAAGAAAAATCGACTGTACGGGGTAGGGTCGACGTTGCAAACTAGATCCATAAGATGGCCATTAGCCGAACAAGTACGGAGACGACCTACTACCAACAAGTCCGCCGCAATCTTCGCAATGCTGCAGGGTGTGCGACTGTCCACTGTGACCCGCAAACAGCACTACGAACATCGCTTTCGGCCGACAATCTGATTGCTCCCGCGGAGCGGAGCATCAAATAAGGCCCAGTAGATCCCACCAATCTGCGCCGGATAGAGTTAGTCGCTTCAATCGCCACCAGTTGGCGAGATCCTACTTATTCCTGATGCGAGCATCGACCGCCGCGAAGGCAGCGGTGTCGGCTTATCTTTTCGTCGACGTGCATCGTGCGTCCTGCTAAAGGAGGTTGCTATCGCGACTCCGTGGCAAGATCTCGATGACCACCGACGCTAGTGATTGGTGTGATGGTTTTTTCAGGGGACTTCGGATGAATAATAGGGTAAATGCCGGCGCGCGGCTCGATCGCCTCCCAGTCGGACCTTTCCATACGCGCGTGCTATGGCTAGTCGGATTGGGTATGTTTTTCGATTCCTTTGACAATACTTTATCAAGCTCGGTGCTTGCGACGATGCTTCATAGCGGCTGGTCAACGTTGCAGCTGAATTCGATTTTCATGTCTGCGACGTTCGTCGGACTAACGATCGGTGCGGGCGTTGCCGGTTGGTTGAGCGACCGTTTCGGTCGGCGGTTTGCGTATCAGTTCAATCTGGCCATCTTCGGTGGGATGGCACTCGTCTCTGCCTTAGCACCATCTATGCCTTGGCTCATCGCCTTTCGCTTCGTGATGGGCTTGGGAATGGGGGCCGAATACGTGATGGGCTACGGTCTGATTATCGAATTCGTGCCTCCAACCCATCGGGGGCGTTACCTGGGCCTGCTCGCGCTAATCGGAGGGTCCGGCGTATTCGTCACGTCGGTGGTTGCGGCGCTCATCATTCCTTGGCTGGGCTGGCGACCGATGTTCGTGATTGGGGGCATTGGCACGCTGTGGGTCTGGTGGATGCGCCGTCATCTGCCGGAATCGCCGCGCTGGTTGGAGCGCGTCGGGCGAACTGCGGAGGCGGAGGACGTTGTCCAGGCCATCGAGAAAGAGGCTGGTGTCACTGCGCCGCTGCCTTCCAATCAGCAAAGGCCCGCAAGGGAACCTCACTGGGTACCATTCTCAACGCTTTTTTCCCGTCCAGTAATCCGACGCACGTTGCTCGCCATCGTGATCAACGTGATTTGTTTGTTCGGTTCGTACAGCCTCACCGGGTGGATGCCAACGTTCTTCGTGAAGCAGGGCATGAGCGTGACGCACTCGCTTGGCTTTAACGCCGCGATGATGGGTGGCTGGATTGCAGGACCGTTGTTTCTCTCATATATCTCTGATCGACTTGGACGTCGGGCGGCAATCATGTTGTTTGCTGCCGCGTGCGCGAGTTTGGGTGCCATCTATCCCTTCCTTACCTCGTCGATCGCAATTGTTCTTTGTGGTTTCCTGCTCGTGTCAGCTGTCGCCATCTTCCTGACGCTTGGCTTGGGAATGACGCCAGAACTGTTCCCCACCGAGTATCGGTTCCGTGGGGGCGGTGTTGCCCAGATGTTTGGGCGGCTGGGTCTGATTGGGTCGCCCTTCGTCGTGCTCAGTCTCTTTAACCGGTTCGGCATTACGGGCGTAGTCGGCGCTATCTCGGGCGCGTATGTCTTTATCGCATTGCTCATCATGGTGGCCGGAATCGAGACCAATCAGCAGTCGTTGGAAGCTCTTGAACCAGAGGAGGAGCCTGAGGCGTCCGACGCGTTCCCTCAAACGGCAACTCGACGATAGGCTTTGGACGGTATGTAGCTTCGGTGGGCGATGACCTATGACGAGCGCCCCTCGAGGCGCTCGTACCCTTTGATGAGTGCACACCGGGTCGACGCCTGCGTGGCGTATCCCGCAGATCAACTCAGAAGAGGAAATCAAGCATGCGCGGCATTGGCTTTCGTGGTGACTGCACATTGGAACTCGTGACGTTCCCCGACCCGACGCCGGGCGTCGGTGAAGCTGTCCTGGAGATCAAGGCTTCTGGCATGTGCGGAAGCGATCTTCATTTTTACCGTCGACCGGGTAGCTCACCGCCGCCGTCAATTATTGCTGGCCATGAGCCATGTGGTGTCGTCGTTGCCGTCGGTCCCGGCGCGATCGGACCTCACGCCCGCATTGGCGCGCGCGTTATGGTCCATCACTACAGCGGCTGTATGGGATGTCCGGACTGCCGTTCGGGATGGCCGCAGATGTGCAGAACAACGACTATAACGGTCTACGGCACGGACGCCCACGGCGCACATGCACCGTATATGAAAGTGCCGGCCGACACGCTGGTCCCGCTCGATGAGCGGCTAAGCTTCGAGGCGGGCGCCGCGATCTCATGCGGAACAGGAACCGCATGGGGTGCGTTTGAGCGGATTGGTATCACGGGCCGAGACACCGTGGCGGTATTCGGTCAAGGACCGGTGGGTCTTTCCGCCACGCTTCTCGCAAAGGCGCAAGGAGCCCGTGTCATTGCACTCGATATTGACGAAAGCAGACGCAACACTGCGAAAGCGTTTGGTGCGAACGCGGTTATCGATCCTCGCGACGGCCGGGTTGCCGACGCCATTCGTGAAATCTCACGCGGTAAAGGCGCAAGCGTCGCGCTTGAGACGTCCGGCGCGGCGGCGGCGAACCGGGATGCTCTCGATTCGGTAAGCCCCTGGGGCACGGTGTGCCTCGTCGGAATCGGCTGCGAATTCACTTTCTCATTGGCTAAGTATTTGCGGACTCAATTGCGCATCCTGACATCGTGGACCATGTCGATTCAGGGGCAGCGAGCTTGTGCCGACTTCGTTGTGGACCGGGGAATTAATCTGGACGCGCTGTTCACAGACCGCTGGCGATTAGACCAGGCGGAAGAGGCCTACCAAGCCTTTAACCAACAAAGCGGCGGCAAGGGCGTGTTCTTGATGTAGTGCGTGACCGCGCCCGAAGCTAGGAGTCGTTGCTGAAAGAACAGGATAGAAGGAAACACATGAGTACTGCGCCTATAGAAGCGGTCAAACGCTAACCGAAGTTGGGCCAGCTTATTGCAGGTCAGATGAAATACGATGGCGGTCGATCGACCATGGAGCGCTCGCCGCGGCGAGCGCGGGCTTTGATAACTGGCGTAAAACTTCGGCTTTCGAGCGCAGCAAACTCTTGCGCAGGGTCGCGGAGCGCATGCGCGAGAAAGCTGACGAACTCGCTGAATTGTTGGTCTTTGCATAGGCGTTGCAGTGGCTGCCACGTCGCTGCAACTGGCGCACTGGCGTCTACGCGCCGAATCCCGCCGCCCTCACATACGGCCGCGCGAGGTTGCGTGCCGGTGTTTCGGCTGGACGAAACCCGCTCGAGTCCCGGTCGGGGAAATGTACCGTAGTGTCGCGTGGCTCTATCTCGGGTCAATTGCGAGGCGTAGCGAGACGTCCAGGCAGATCAACGCACCGTACGTCTTTCCCGAATCTCTGACGACCATTTTGCCGGATATTGAGCTGCGGTACGTTAGCGAAACTTACCATCCTGTAGATGAAAACGAACTGTACTTAAGCGGGCCCCACGCGCAAAATTAATAACACGTAAGGATGCAGGGAGAGGGAAGGCTGGGCAACAGGCCGGCAAGCAGAGCTCGCTTTCAGTCCCACTTCCGGCTCTTTCTAGCTGTGAGCGATACCCCAACTGATGGCCGCACACCGACTTTAAAGCATATTTGCTGCATCGATTCTTTCCGAGCAATTCTTTATGAACGACGACGTGGACCTCTGCCATCACTTTGCTAGGTTTGTAGCCAATACTCGCTATGAGGATCTGTCCGAAGACGCTATCGAGGGCGCAAAAAAGACGATTCTCGATACCTTGGGCGTGACGTTGGCTGCCAGCGGCATGGAGCCGGCAGTGCGCGCGTTGGTCGAGTTGCTGCAGCAAAGCGGTGGAACCGAAGAGAGCACGGTCCTCGGTTTCGGCGGCAAGTTGCCGGCGATCTCAGCAGCTTTCGCTAACGGCTCCATGGCTCACTGCCTGGACTTTGACGACCAGACTCCGTGGGGCGCCCACGCGGCCAGTTCAATTGTCCCGTCCGTCTTTGCAATCGCCGAGCGCATGGGTGGGGTGTCGGGGCGCAGGCTCATCACGGCGGTAGCCATTGGCCAGGACCTCTTTGCGCGGCTGCGTTGCAATGTTGGCTGGAACCAGAACTGGAATCTGTCGTCGATGGTCGGCGCATTTTCCGCAACGGCATCTGCGGCCTACATCCTTGAACTATCCGCCGAGCAGACTGCTCACGCGCTCGGTATTGCGAGCCAGCAGTCGTGCGGAACGATGGAAGTCATCTTTGCCACGGGCAGTGACCTGCGGGGAATGTACGCCGGGTTCACTGCGAAAGGTGCCGTGATTGCAGCTCTGCTCGCGCAGAAGGGTATCACTGGCATCAACACGCTGTTCGAAGGAAAGGCCGGGATCTTCAATGTCTATTTTGGCGGAAAGTACGACCGCGAGAAGATGCTTGATGGTTTGGGCGAGCGGTTCCTGGGAGGCACGACGCTGTATAAGGCATGGCCGGCAGTCGGGAATTCTCATACCTATATCCACGCGACCATCGAGTTGATGAAGGAAAAGGGGATCGTGGCGAAGGACATCGAGACGATCCGAACCTTCGTTGGGGATTTCACGTACACCATGTGCACGCCGCTCGAAGTTCGCCGCGCGCCAAGCACGCTTGTCGACGCAAAGATGAGCTTGCCATTCATCGTTGGCATCGCCGCTAGCAAGGGAAAGATGGGCATCGCGGATTTCAGTGAAACGGCCCTGAAGGATCCCGACGTGCTGGCAATGGCGGCGAAGGTTGTGCCAATGCGAGACCCGGATCAGAACTGGACGTTCAAGCTGCCCGACGGTCGAATCGAGATCGCTACACGAGATGGCCGGGTGTTTGAACGGCTTGGGGACAAGGTTCCCGGTAGCTCCGAGGCGCCGCTTACCTGGGAACAGCTCTCCGAGAAGTTCGTCAGTTGCGCTTCCGTTGCGAAAGTTCCGCGGTCCAAGGCCGGCATCAGGAAGGCTCAGGAGTTGGTGCGGCAATTAGAGAATGTCGGTGATGCCACCGACGTACTTCGAGCACTTAGTTAGGAGATTGGGTGGACTGCCCCGCAGAACGACTGCCTGTGGGCAGAACACTAAAGCGAAGGTGACGTGAGATGTGATGCATCGCTGCGAAAAGCGCTCGTCGAGTGAGCTGATGTGATCGCTTCAATGCAAGTATCAGTCAACGAAATCGCAAGATATCTTTCCCAAACATATAGGATGGCGAACGACGTTCGCCTATGGATTGTTTTATATAGCGCCGGTGGGCGCATCCCGCAATAAAGCGCGGACAGATAGTGATCTAAGGAGAGTCAAATGCGAGTTTCAGAGGCTTCGTCGACGGATTTTGGCAGAATTGGCAGCAACATGCGAGAAGGTGTTCTCGAACAAAAATTTCTTTTGCAGGGCAAGCGCGGTTCTCCGAATAATTACCTCATAAACGTGGGTCGCACGGGTGCAGGCGGCTGGACGGCGCCGAGTCACCGCCACAATTTTGATCAGGTTCGGTACGTGATCAAAGGCAGCTTTCCCTACGGGGAAGGAAAGAGCATGCCCGAAGGTTGGGTCGGCTACTTCCCCGAGAGCGTGTACTACGGACCGCAACACCGCCCCGAAGGGCTGGAGATGATGGTCTGCCAGTTTGGTGGTGCGGCCGGCTACGGCTTCGCAAGCGTGGAAGAGCGTGAGGCGGCAAACCAGGCACTGAAGAGCAAAGGTGAATTCAAGGATGGCATCTTCACCTGGTACGACGAGTCGGGCAAGAAACATAACCAGGACGGCTTTGAGGCTTGTTTCGAAGCAGTGATGGGGCGCAAGCTGGAATACGCCAAGCCTCGCTACGCTGATCTCATACTTATGAACCCGGCCAACTACGCCTGGATTCCCGAAGATACGCCGGGAGTTTTTTCAAAATGGCTCGGCTCGTTCACGGAACGCAACACACGGATCGGCTTCGTGAAGATTGAAGCCGGAGCGTCGTTCCCCGCCGGGATGCAGTCGTCGATTGAACTGCTTTTCCTGAGCAAGGGGAAGATCGACTTCGAAGGCAACGCTTACGGCCTTCACAGTGCATTCGAATTCGAGGCGAACGAAGGTCCGGTGCCGCTCAAAGCGGTGGAGGAGACCGAGTTCTTCCGTCTGGTGCTTCCGAAGTTCTGATGCCGATCCTGGGCGCGCGGCTGGGCCGCACGCTCAACAGAAACTCGTGTTGTTGCCAATATCCTCCCTTATACCCAGAGTCGAAAGCTATGACTACGATTGCGGTGATTCATACTGGACCGGTCACGGTCCAGCCGATTAAAGAGCAAATCAGCGAGCAAATTCCTGATGCGCGTGTTATCAACATCATGGACGATAGCCTGCTCAACGATGTCCGCGCAGCTGGGCATCTCACGCCTGAAGTTGCGAGCAGGATCCATTCGTACATGGCCAATGCGCAAGCGATGCGCGTTGACATCATCCTGAACGCCTGTTCTTCCGTGGGTGAAGCTGTGGACTCGGTTCGCGACTTCGTCAGTACGCCGATCGTGAAGATCGATGAAGCGATGGCAGAAGAGGCAAGTTCGATCGGTCGTCGCGTGGGTGTCGTGGCAACTGTCTCGACGACGCTCGAACCCACTGTTCGGCTGATTAAACAAAAGGCGGTAGAGCTCGGCCGCACGGTGGAGGTCACCGAGCGGATTGCGGAGGGCGCCTTCGAGGCTTTGCTCAGCGGAAACGCCGCGCAACACGATGAGATCGTCAGGAGCACTATCTCGAACCTGGCAGAGCAGGTCGACGTAGTCGTTCTGGCTCAAGTTTCGATGGCGCGACTCGTTCCGTTATTGAAGGGCGTACGGGTTCCGGTGCTTGCCAGCCCACGCAGCGGGGTTGCAGCTCTGAAACGTGCGCTCGGCAAAGCGCGTTAATTGCGAGCACGGAAGATACTCGGAAGTAGTCGATTCGTATCTGTTTAGAGCCAGTCCTACGTTTCAAATGGCTGGAGTTCTGACCGAACGCAGTTGGTGTTATCGGGCACACTGAAAGGCGACGGCGGATAGCGAGCGTTTGATGCAGTTCTCCGCTCCATTAAGTGCGAACTGGTTTTGTAGTCGATTTTTTTTGTGTCAGAGAATGAGGAGACGAAATGAAAGTAGCCGCGCGGGATTTGGTTCGCAACGTCGTTAAGGAAAAGCTGGCGCGCGATGAAGTAGCTCTTTCCATGACCGTTAGATTGGTCAGAACGGCCGAGATTGTCACCATCGCAAAGACGGCAGGGTTCGATACGTTTTACATCGACCTGGAGCACAGCTCCCTGTCGATCGAGACCGCCAGTCAAATTTGCATGGCGGCGATGAACGCGGGCATCGCACCGTTTGTTCGGTTGCCGAATCTCGCTTCGGACGTCATCGCCCGGATCCTGGACGGTGGCGCGCTCGGCGTGATTGCGCCGCATGTTGAGTCTGCTGAGCAAGCGAAGCATGTCGTCCGTGCGGCGAAATTCCCGCCGTTGGGCGAACGCTCGCATGGTGGTGTGCTGCCGCATATGGGTTTCCGTTCCTTCCCGACTTTTGAAGTCGGCGAAGCCGTGAATGCGGCGACCATGGTTGTCATCATGATCGAGACGAAGGAGGCGCTTGCCGCAGTCGACGAGATTGCCGCGATTGACGGCGTCGACCTTCTTTTCATCGGGACCAATGACCTGTGCGCATCGCTGGGCATCCCAGGTCAGTTTGAGCACGAGATGGTCCGCGACGCGTACGCGAAAGGCATGGCTGCCTGCCGTAAGTATGGCAAGCATCTCGGTGTCGGCGGTCTCAATGCCCATCCGAAACTCGTCGCCGAGTTCGTTGAAATGGGTGCTCGATACGTCTCCACCGGCACGGACATTTCGTTCCTGGTGAGCGGAGCGAGCGCCAAGGCAGCGGTGATGCGCGACCTCTGAGCGCCGATCCTCACGGCCGCGAGACGGAAGGCCGGCGAGCGGTCGTGCTTG
The DNA here is from genome assembly GCF_050436225.1 of Paraburkholderia lebeckiae. Taxonomy (NCBI): domain Bacteria; kingdom Pseudomonadati; phylum Pseudomonadota; class Betaproteobacteria; order Burkholderiales; family Burkholderiaceae; genus Paraburkholderia; species Paraburkholderia lebeckiae. The sequence continues at coordinate 1,462,123 of NZ_JBNDLU010000002.1, forward strand.
CAAGTGGTTCCGGCCGCGTCTCGTGCCCTTTAGATCGAGTCTGTCTACGAGCGCACGCATGCGTTTTCGTTGGTCGCGCAACCTGCAGCGCTGCCACATCTTGAGGATATTTCAAATGAAGAAAGTCGTAGTTTACAAGCCGCTGGCCGAGGAAACGATTGAGTACCTGCGCTTTCACGCAGAAGTCACGATCGTCGACCCGAAGCAGCCGGGCGTGCTGATTGAAGCGCTCAAAGACGCGGATGGGGCGATCGGAACCGGCGTAAAGATGAACGCCGAAACTCTCGATGGTGCCCCCCGTCTCAAGGTGCTCTCGACCGTATCGGTTGGCTTCGATGCCTTCGACGTCAATTATTTGAATGGACGTGGGATCCTGCTGACCAATACCCCGGATGTTCTCACCGAATCCACCGCCGATACGGCATTTTCGCTGGTTCTTCTTACGGCGCGGCGCCTTGCGGAACTCGCGGCCTATGTGAAGGCCGGCAAGTGGACGAAGAAGATCGGTGAGGACCTGTTTGGCGTGGACGTGCACCATAAGACGCTGGGCATTGTCGGACTCGGCCGTATCGGAACATCGGTGGCTCGACGCGCTTCTTTGGGCTTTCAGATGAACGTCCTGTACGTCGATCAAGGCGTCAACGATCGCGCCGAGCGCGAGTATGGGGCGAAGAAGGTCGGCTTGGACGAACTTCTCAAAACGTCCGACTTCGTTCTGCTGCAGGCGCCGTTGACCAAAGAGACGCGCAATCTGATCAGCACCCCCCAACTGAAGGCGATGAAACGCAGCGCATTCCTCATCAATGCGTCGCGCGGACCGATCGTCGACGAACCGGCGCTCGTTGAGGCGCTGAAAGACGGCACGATCGCGGGCGCTGGACTTGATGTGTACGTGGACGAGCCACTGTCGGTTGATTCGCCGCTGCTGAAGATGGATAACGTCGTGACGTTGCCTCACATTGGTTCGGCGACACACGAAACCCGGCATGCGATGAACAGAAATGCTGCCGAAAATCTTATCGGTGCGCTGAACGGCACCTTGAAAGCGAATATGGTGAACCCGGAAGTATTGAAGCGCTGACGCACCGAACGTTCGCCGGGCCAGGCAGGTATTTGCCCGTCCCGGCGAACATCGACGCAGCAGCGAAAAGTTGCTGCCTCTGAGACGTCAGCCGCCCCTCGGAGGTCCGTCAGTCGGACTACTTTGACAGGTTCTTTACGATGTCTATCATCTTGTCGAGGACAGGATCGTTCTGTCTGCTTAGCCACCCGAAGATGAACTGGGTCGAATAGTTGAGATTTGCTAGCGGGACAATCGTCAAATCCCTCGGATATGCGAAGTTCTTGCCCATGACTGCGAGTCCGATGCCCATGCCAACCGAGATGAGGTTGAGCTGGGACGCGATGGTGCTGACCTCTTGCACGATATTCGGCTCAAATCCCGCTGCCTGACAGAAGGAATAAAGTTGTCCGTAGCTGAGACTGCTGCTGGACTTAGGCACCACGACAAACCACTCGCCGGCCAGATCTTCCAGCGTGACTGATTTCCTGCGCGCCAATCGGTGATCGTTCGGAACGGCGACACCCAGATGGCCAGTTTGAATGCATATCGAATCCAGAACGATGCCTTCGCGCTCCATGTTGATTTCGGTGCGCCGCTTTCCTGGATGCGGACTTGGTCCCAGGTGCAAGAAGCCGGCATCAATCTTTCCCTCAGCGAGAGCTTTCGGCTGTAGCGAGGTCGACATTTCAACGAGTGAAAGGCTGACTTCTGGGTAGGTCTCGCGGAACTGTTTGACCGCCGCCCGGAAGATTGAATGCATCAAAGTCAGAGAACCATAGCCGATTCGGAGTGTTCCGGTCATGCCGTGTCCCACACGTTTGGTAAGGACTATCGCTTCGTTCAAATCGTCCATGACGCGTACGAGTTGAGGTAGCAGCGTGCGTCCAGCGGCCGTAAGCTTGACTGTATGCGAGACCCGTTCAAAAAGCAGTGTTCCGAGCTCTCCTTCGAGATCGGCGATGATCTGCGATATCGCCGGGCGGGTGATGTGCAGACGCACAGCCGCGCGGCCGAAATGCTCCTCCTCCGCCGCAGCGATGAAGTAGCGAAGATGTCGAAGTTCCATCCTTCAGGTGTCTCCTCTCAACAGCTGCCGAACGCGTAAGCTGTCCGGCCTATGGCGTATTCCGACGCTAATTTGTCTATCATTGTATCGTCGGTTAGCGCCGCTTACCAATTCACCATAATAGCTGACTTGACCCAACGGCGGTGCGATTTCAAACTTCTATCATCGTCGCTACCGATGCTAGAAGACGAAACTGGATCCTTCGGGGCGACCGAAAATGTTTTTCGTTGGCGTCCCGTGCCGGCTTCGATCAACGGACGACAGCGTTGTAAGGATATTCACGAATTCTGAACCGGATAGGGCGGCGCCTATCAAGCGGTTGTAACTCGTCGCGCGGGAGACATCAGTGAGCCTTTCAGGAAGATCGTTGCGCACCCTTGTTGATAGATGGATTGGAGCGACCGACGGCATACGCGTTACGCAGTTTAGCCATGGCCGCGGCGAGCAATACAGGTTTGTGCGTGTCGAAGGTGCGTCGGCCGAGTCCCTCATAGCGCTGATCTTCTTTCGCCACGATGACGGCAACTGGTGTGTCTTTCCACCCGAGCGCAGGCGGCCTGCGATGAATCTAGGCGTCTGAGCGCGAATAGCGCGCTCAATCAATCGGAAGAGGCACAGGAGACCCCGTCGACGGTTGCGCAGCGGCGCGGGCGCACGGGGCGACTGAGCAGGTTGATGGCGCGAAGGAACCGTGACAGCCCTCGTCAGTACCGGTGAAAAAGACGTCGAACGCGCGGTCCGCTCGGACGCGCGGCGGCAAACAGATTTTGTTTTCGGTCAAATAGAAGCGTTGAGCGAAATATGGGCCGATTGAATTAACAGGAGACTGATATGCGATCGTACGAAAAGTGTTACATAAACGGAGAATGGGTTTCTCCTCTTAGTCGCAAGGATTGGACGTTGGTCAACCCGGCTACCGAGGAGCCGTTCGCGACCGTTGCGCTGGCAGGAGCCGACGACGTCGACCTGGCTGTAAAGGCTGCACGGGCTGCCTTCAAGTCTTTCAGCAAAACGTCGCGGGCAGAGCGCATCGATTTGCTGGAACGGATCATTGACCGCTTTGTTAGCCGTGAAAACGAGCTCGCAGAAGTCGTAACGCTCGAACTAGGCACACCTGTCTCGCAGAAGATTCATGTCCCCGCAGCGCTTGGATCCTTCAAGCAGGCGTTGGCCACCCTCAGGGAATACGAGTTCGAGTACCGCCTCGGACCCAACACTGTTCGTCGCGAGCCGATCGGTGTTTGCGGACTCATCACTGCGTGGAACTGGCCGCTTCAGCTTCTTGCAACCAAGCTCGCTTATGCACTGGCGGCCGGTTGCACGGTGGTCCTGAAGCCGAGCGAATTCACGCCCCTCAGTGCGATTCACCTCACAGAGGTGCTTCATGACGCGGGCGTGCCCAAGGGTGTCTTCAACCTGGTGCTGGGTGACGGTCCGATTGTGGGCAACGCGATCAGCAAGCATATGGACATCGATATGGTCTCGTTCACTGGTTCGACGAGAGCCGGTGTGTTGATCGCTGAGGCGGCAGCTCCGTCGGTCAAGCGCGTTGCTCAGGAGTTGGGCGGGAAGTCCGCGAACGTGATTCTTGATGACGCGGACCTCAAGGCCGCAGCGAAATGGAACGTGGCTCGCGCTTTTTCGAACAGCGGTCAATCTTGCCACGCGCCGACGCGGATCCTGGTACATGAGAGCCAGGTCGAAGAAGTGTTGGCATTGCTCGAGCAGGAAGCGAAGGCGGTCAAAGTGGGGAACCCGCTCGACGCGCAGGTGACCATGGGCCCCGTGGTCAACAAGCTGCAGTTCGACCGAGTGCAGGAATACATTGAGATCGGCATTGGAGAGGGTGCCACCGTCCGCGTTGGCGGCGTCGGTCGACCGCAAGGACTGGAGCGTGGCTACTTCGTCAAGCCGACCATCTTCTCTAACGTGACGCCGAACATGCGCATCGCACAGGAAGAGATTTTCGGTCCAGTGCTCGCCGTTATTCCGTATCGCACCGAAGAAGAAGCCATTGAAATTGCAAATGGAACGCCTTACGGTTTGGGCGCATATGTCTTCTCGTCGAACCGGGAACGAGGCGTATCTGTGGGTTCCCAGCTTCAGGCAGGCCGTGTCTTCCTGAACGGTGCTGTGAGCAACACTGAGGCGCCGATGGGCGGTTACAAGCGCTCGGGAAATGGGCGCGAGATGGGTATCTTCGGCTTGGAGGAATACCTGGAGACGAAGGCGATGATTGGCTTTGATGAGGAGAAAGCGACTGCGGGGTGATTTGCGTTTCCAGCCGGCTAAGCTGCTTACCGTTGAGCGGGCCGGCTGTTCATCCAGGCTGTCGCCCTGTGCTGAAACACGCGGTATTTCGCCACCGTGGCTCCGTCGCACTGCTTGTGAGCGCGACCGGTCTAGCACCAACTTTGCCCAAATGTTTGTGTTGCATGCGTTAGGTCCACTTCGGTAATTTCGTGCCGTCTCGGGGGCGACGCGCAAACCGCCCCTGAATCCGGCTGTTCATGCGGCTGGCTACGTGCGTTACAGGTACGGCTTGAGCCAGTCGAGCCCTTCGGACGTGGCCGCCTTCGGCCGATATTCGCAGCCGATCCAGCCGTCGTAACCGAGCGAATCAATCAGGTCGAACAGATACGGATAGTTCAGCTCGCCGATATCAGGCTCGTGCCGCTCCGGCACGCCTGCAATCTGAATGTGTCCGATGCCCGCGTTCGGGCGCTTCATGTCGCGCTTCAGCTTGACCGCGACATCGCCTTCAACAACCTGGCAGTGGTAGATATCAAACTGCACCTTCAGATTCGGCGCGCCGATTTCATCGCAGATGGTCTGGGCGTCGTCCTGACGGTTCAGGAAGAACCCGGGAATATCGCGGGTGTTGATTGGTTCTATCACGACGGTGATGCCCGCGCCTTGCGCTTTCTTGGCAGCGTATTCGAGGTTTCTCAGATAGACGGCGCGATGCGCGTCCCTTGATTGGTCGGGCGCGATGAGGCCGGCCATCACGTGCAACTTGTTGTTGCCCAGGATAGCGGCGTACTCGAGCGCCTTTTGCACGCTTTGCCTGAATTCTTCCTCGCGGCCTGGCAGAGAGGCGATGCCGCGCTCGCCCGCTGCCCAATCGCCGGGCGGGGCGTTGAAAAGCGCTTGGACCAACCCGTTGTCGGTCAGTCGTTCTTTGATGTCTTTGGCTGCAAAGTCGTACGGAAAAAGGAATTCGACCGCTTTGAAGCCGTCTTTTGCAGCGGCGGCAAAGCGGTCCAAGAACGGGTGTGCCGTGTACATCATCGTCAGATTGGCGGCAAAGCGTGGCATGACCATTTTCTCCTTTGAGGCGTTCTGCCGCGTGCTTACCAGCGCGCGCCGAATGTCTTGCGTAAGTCATCTATCGCCTCGTCCGGCAAAGGCTCGGGCCTCGGCATCGTCGAGAGATAGAGTTGCGCCGTCTCTTCGAGTTCTTCCAGCGCATAGCTCGCCTGCGATACCGTCTTTTCCCACACTACCGGTCCGAGCCGTTCCAGCAGCACGGCGCGCACCTTCGACGCCAGTGCCGCCACTTCCTCCGCGACGGCGGGATCGCCCGGTCGGCGATAGCGGATCAGCGGCACATGGCCGACCTTCATCACGTAGTACGGCGTGATAGGCGGCAGCACGTCGCTGCTCTTCCACGCGCCAGCAAGCGTCAGCGCGACGAGATGCGTCGAATGGGTATGCACGACGCCGTGCGCATCCGGGTCGTTCTCGTAGATGCGCCGGTGCAGCGCAAGCGTCTTTGACGGGCGTCCGCCCGACACGTGGTTGCCCGGCAGGTCGACCTTCGCGATGTCATTCGGGTCGAGACGGCCCAGGCACGTGTCGGTCGGCGTGATGAGCCAGCCGTCGTTGAGCCGCGCGCTGATGTTGCCCGCGCTGCCGACCGTACACCGGCGCTCGTAAAGGTTCTTGCCAATGACACAAATCTCCTCGCGGATCCGGCTTTCGTGCCACGCCATTACTTCCCCCCGTTAAGCGCCTTCAGCGCCTTGGCGAAGAAATCGACCGTTCCGAAATTGCCGGACTTCAGCGCCAGTCCAAGCGGAAATCCGTCCTCGGCGCCGATAGATTGCGTCGCCGGTACGCCGGGGTCTATCTGCGGCCCGATGCGCAGCGAGCGCACATTGAGCGCCTGCACGACGGCGCCTGACGTCTCGCCGCCAGCAACGACGAATTTGCGCACGCCGACATCGCGCAGGTTGCGTGCGATAGAGGCGAGTGCGTCCTCCACGAGGTGTCCCGCTTTCTCAGCGCCCAGTTCCTTCTGCACTGCCTTCACCTCGTCGGGCGACGACGTGGCGTAAATCAGCACGGTTCGATCGTGGCTGCGCGCGAATTCAACGGCGTTCTCGACGACCGGTTCGCCGCGAGACAACGCAATCGGGTCGATGCGGAAGCTCGGCCTTGAGGCGCGCCACTCTGTCACCTGTGCGTTGGTGGCCTTGGACGCGCTGCCCGCTAGCACGACCGCCTTGCCCTCGATTTTCGGCAGGTCGTCGGCGTGTCCCGCGTACACGAGCAGATCCGCCGAGTGGAAGTTCTGCGGCAGACCGAGCGCGATGCCCGAGCCGCCTGTGACCAGCGTGAGATCGCGGCACGCTTTACCCAGCGTGTACAGATCGGCGTCGGACATGGCGTCGGCGATGGCAAGCCGTACGCCACCTTCCTTCAATTCCTCGATGCGTGCGCGGATTGCATCGGCGCCCTTGGCGATGGTGTCGTAGCGGATCAAGCCGACCTTCGATTTCGTCTGACGCTGCAGCACGCTCACGAGGTTGGGATCGGTCATTGGCGTGAGCGGATGGTTCTCCATGCCCGATTTGTTCAGCAGCACGTCACCGACGAACAGGTTGCCGCGAAAGATCGTACGGCCGTTCTCGGGAAACGCAGGGCAGGCGATTGCGAAATCGTCCTCGCGTCTGGAAGATAAGGCGTCGAGCAGCGCATCCGCGACCGGGCCGATGTTGCCTTTGTCCGTGGAATCGAACGTCGAGCAATACTTGAAGAAGAACTGGCGGCAGCCCTGCGCACGTAGCCATTCAAGCGCCTTCAGCGACTGGCGCACAGCGTCATCGGCGGGAATCGTGCGTGACTTCAGCGCGACGACGAGCGCATCGGCGTCGATGGACGTGCCCGCAGCGGGCACGCCGATGGTCTGAACCGTGCGCATGCCGCCGCGCACGAGCATGCTGGCGAGATCGGTCGCGCCGGTGAAATCGTCTGCAATGCAGCCGAGGAGTGCCTGCGCCATTACTTCGCTCCCTTCGGGACCTTATTCCCGGAAAAATTTATAGACCGCACAGCTGCGCCGGCCGCCGCGGCCAGCGGCGAGCTTGCATCACGAATAGCTGATGCGCCGCTGCTGACAGCAGCAATCGTGTCGTGACCCGCGAGCTAGCTGAAGCACGCGCCCTGCGTTTCGCTCGAGCGCGTACATCCGGTTCGCACAGCACGCGGGAGGGCTCGCAACGCCGGCTTTGACGGCGTGAGAGTTCGAGATAGGGTTCGCAGGCAGCTTTGGCACGATCCGTCTTGTTTGCCACGCGATGTTCTCGTTCGGATAACAAATTCAGAGGTGTGGTGCTACCGGACGGTCGCGGCGACGTCTTAAAGTGTCTCGTTGACACAGGAGCCGGTGTCACAATCTGTGTGACCGCGCGAGGTTCGGAGCGTGCGCGCAGCCGGTTTTCTCTACTAGGTTGCCGATGTCGACTGCATCATTAACGCGCACCCGGTGCCGGCAAACCCGAATCAATCTCCCAGATCTCGGCCAGTCTATCGACAGTGACCGACTCGCCAAGCCGATTCGAAGCAGCATCCAGGGTGGAGCGCGCCATTGTTGCGATGAGCATCGGTGCTCCATAACGCATAGCTACCACCGATGCCTTCGTCAGGTCGTTTGCCCAGCTGCCTAGGGTGACATTGGCCGTTCGCTCGTTCGCTGCGAGAGCCGGAAGAACCCGTGCGGACGCGCTGTTGTAACCGGAACTCTTGTTCAATACAATCGCCATGTCAGCGATCGTGAGCCCGTTCCTGGCACCCATCGCAGCGCATTCATAGGTAATGAGACGGTTACATGCAGCAATTGCCGCAACGACCAGGCGCATGGCGTGACCGCTACCTGCGTCGCCGCAGGGGATGACTTTCGGGCAGACCGCTTCAAGAATGCTTCGCACCGAATCGAGGACGGTTGCCGACCCTCCGAAGAAGATGGCCGATGCCTCCGAAACTGCTGCGGTGTCTTCCGTGTGTAGAGGCGCATCGACGAGAGTGATTCCGACTTCACTCAACTGCTTGGCGAGCGACCTGGTATCGTCGGGATCGCCTTGGCTCATGTCGATAAGAATTCTATTTACTGCGGAGCCTGCCTTGAGCCAATCCGGGCTTCGAAGCAATGCCTCTCTCACCTCGTCGGAGTCTATGCACAGGACGACGAGGTCCGCGCCTTTCGCCAGACTGGTAGTGTTGTCTACCTGTTCTGCGCCGTCGCAACGCAGAGAACCGTTGTCGGTGTCGAGAATGCGAACAGAGTGCGATTTCGCCAATTGGCGAGCTACAAACGAGGCGGTCTCACCGCTTCCTGCCAGTCCAATCATAGTCATTCTGCCTCCCGGAACCCTGCGTTCGTCGCCGCATCGACAAACTTTGTGTCGGCCATCGACTCGATGACGCCAATCATTTGCTCGAGTTGCGCGTCCTTACCTAGCGAATTCAGTCCAATCTGCAGGATCGACCGCGCCGCGCCCCCGATCGGCATTGGGACCCGCTGCTCTGCGGCCAATCCGATTGCTTGATGGATGTCTTTGACCTGGAGGGCGAGCCAGAACTTAGTGGACTGGCGACCTTGAGCGATCGCGGGCAACATGCCCTGCGAGGTGTAATTTCGTGCCGTCGTGGCGTTGATCGCCTCCGTCATAACTTCGAGGGGAAGACCGAATTTCCGTCCCATCGCGACAACTTCAAGTGTTGCGAGACGGCAGCTGACATTCATCATGTTGTTCACGGTCTTCATCGTCTGACCGTTGCCGACGCGTCCTCCGCAATGGAAGACGTTGGGACTGATTGACTGCAAGATCGGCAAAGCCTTCTGAAAAGCTTCCTGGGGACCGGATGCAATGATTGAGATGGTCCCGGCAATGGCCGTGGCCATCGCCCCGGAGACAGGAGCATCAAACAGTGGAACGCCCATCTCTTCAAGCCGTCGGGCGAACCCCCTCGTCTCCGCTGGAACGCCGCTAGTTTGGTCGACGACTATCTTGCCGGAAGAAAGCCCCTGCGCCACACCGTTCGGGCCGAAGAGTACCGCTTCAACGTCCGAGCTTCTGGGCAGACAAAGCAACACCACGTCGCTGTTACGCGCGAGCTCCGCAGGTGTCACCGCCGCTGTCGCGCCGAGTTCGACGAAGGCATCCACAGCCTTTTGATTCAGGTCGAACACGCTCAATGGAAACTTGCCGATCAGATGACGGGCGAGCGCGCCACCCATGGCGCCCAACCCGATATACCCGACTCGCATGTATCTCCTCCTTGCTTCTACTGCCGATGCTGTCCTCGGCGGACTGTCGCACTAAAAAGCGACGTTACGCTATCGTGCGCTTTGCAGCGGTGTACGTCGAGTCGCATTTTCTCCGCATACCGGTAAGCCGCACTTACCAGGGCAGCGTGCAGGGCCCTTTGTCGAGATTGGCGCCGCCTTCTAAAGGCGTCCGAGTCGCGTGAGCGCAGCGGCAGGAGTCTGGCGCCCGTTGCAACCTGTCGCTGTTCTGGGCGTGACGGGAGGCATAGTTGCCATATAACGCGTCGGACAGGTGCCATACAGGGGGCAGAAAAAAGCCCGCAGAACTGCGGGACAACCTGGAGACGGGACGATTCATCGATGATGGTCGGCTCTCAGACGTTAGCCTTCTAACGCTGGAGAAATGGATTGACTGGCGGCTTTTCGGACGTCGAAAGAAAGACACTTTTCGTTTCGAGAAACTCGTGAACGGCTTCTACCCCGTTCTCACGGCCGAGGCCCGACATTTTCATCCCGCCGAACGGCATCATGAAGCTGTATGCCCGATATGTATTGACCCAGACGGTTCCGGCTTTGAGTGCCTTCGTCATGCGCATCGCTCGACCGATGCTCCCAGTCCAGACGCCAGCGACAAGACCGTATATGACGCCATTGCCTAATTCGACAGCGTGTTGCTCGTCGTCAAAGCCGATGATAGAGAGCACGGGACCAAAGACTTCCTCTTGCGCGATGCGCATGGCATTAGTCACATCAGTGAAGATAGTGGGCTCAACGAATTGGCCGCCCGTTAGTCCGGGGCCAACAGCCGGCTTGCCGCCGAGGATACAACGAGCGCCGTCGGCTGTTGCGATTTCAATGTAGTCCAGCACTTTGGCGTATTGCGAGGGCGTAGTGATTGGGCCCACGTTCGTCGTCGGCTGCATCGGGTCGCCAAGCCGCACGTCTCGCGCAAGGGCGACCAGTCGCTCAGTGAAGTTCTCCTTGATTGAGTTCTGCACGAGAAGCCGGGAGCCGGCAATGCACATCTGGCCTGCGGCCCCAAAAATTCCTGATACGACGCCGACCGCTGCAGAGTCAAGATCCGCATCCTCGAAAACGATATTCGGCGACTTGCCTCCCAATTCCATCGCGACGCGCTTCATCCCCCGCGCTGCAGTTTCATAAATTCGTGCGCCGGTAACGTCTGACCCGGTGAAGGTGATTTTGGCGACGTCCTTGTGCTCGACCAGCGCAGCGCCGACTTCGTTGCCATAGCCCGTGACGACATTCAAAACCCCGTCGGGGAGTCCCGCTTCCCTAGTGAGAGCCGCAAATTCGAGCGAGCTTGCTGACGCGAACTCCGAAGGCTTGACAACGACCGCGCACCCGGCTGCCAGCGCGGGAGCGCACTTCAGAGACAGGAATTGAAGTGGGGAATTCCACGCTGTCAGCGCTGCTACCACGCCCACCGGCTCATGCGTGGTGAAAGCGAAGACGTCCGCTTTTTCCACCGGCATGACCGCGCCTTCAATCTTGTCGGCCAGTCCGCCGTAGTAGTACCAGTACTCAGGGATCGTCTTGAGTTGACCCTGCATTTCCGTGAGGACTTTGCCGTTGTCCCGGGTCTCTATCTCGGCCAGGTTGCTGGCATTCTGAACGACGAGGTCGCCGATGCGCCGCATCACCTTGCCGCGCTCGGTGGCAGTCATCTTGCCCCACGGACCATCGTCCATTGCGCGCTTGGCAGCCTCGACTGCGCGCGCCGAATCTTCGGCGGTACTGCGGGGAATTCGTGCCCACGACTCGCCGGTGTACGGATTGACGGTGTCGATCCACTCGCCTTTCGCCGGGTCTTCGGGTTTCCCGTCGATCCAGAGTTGATACTTCTTCATCCGTCTATCTCCACGGGTCAGCTTTCGCATCAGACGCCGCTTCACCTGGTCACAGCGCGGACGGAACTCATGGAGTTCGGTGGGTACGCGGCGAACTGGTCTTGCTGGGCGTCGGATGTACGAGTTTGGCGATGCACGTATGAACGTGCTTTGTGAGGAACGCGTCGCTATTGGGATTTTCTATAGGACTTGCGTCAGAGTCGAGTCGGATTTGCTTCTCGAAAGGAAAGTTGGGCTAACCGATATCGGGACGCTGCGGAAAGAACTAAGTATCAGTACCGCGCGGCTCGCTGCCCAATGCCGCGAGGCGACGTTGAGGCATTCCTGCTGCAATCTACTGCGCTTTTCTCACCCGCGAGGCTGAAGCCGTCTGCCGCTACTTGTCAGCATAGCGGAGAGAACGAGACGAGCGGCGCAGCCGATAAATCCCGCCCCGATAGAGTAGCGGCCGGGCCGCGTACTGACTGGCTCAGCTCCCACCATTGGATAGCTGAATCGACGCAACCATCAAGCTGCCGTTGCCCTCCGGCTTGTCCGTTACACCGTTCGAAAGCCAGGTTGGCCGCCATTGCACGGGAGCGCATCGTTGTTTCCCCCCGTGGGACAGGAATGACGTTCGGGTTCTGCCCCGATACTTCCGAGCAATGGAAGCCTACGCCGGCACTTTGAGTGAAGCCATGTCAATCACGAAGCGATAGCGCACATCGGCTCGCTCCATCCGTTCCCATGCTTCGTTAATCTGGTCCATGCGAATCATCTCGCAGTCCGGGAGGATGTTCTTGCGCCCGCAGAAGTCGAGCATCTCCTGAGTTTCCGGGATGCCCCCAATTGGCGAGCCAGCGATGCGTCGACGACCGACAATGAGCGGAACCGTGGTCGGTTCGGCAAGCGGGCCCACCTGACCGACCAGAACGATAGTGCCGTCTACGTCGAGCAGCGGCAGGTACGGATTCAGGTCATGACGAACCGGAATTGTGTCGATGATAAGGTCGAAACTGGATGCGGCTTTTTCCATTGCTGCGTTGTCGGTGGAGAGCAAAAGCGCGTCGGCTCCAAGTTTCCTGGCATCGGCGGCCTTGTCAGGCGTGCGGCTCACGACCGTCACGGTCGCACCGAGAGCCGACGCGAGCTTGACCGCCATATGTCCGAGGCCGCCCAGACCGATGACGCCGACCCGGCTGCCGGGACCCACCGTCCATGTGCGCAAGGGGGAGTACGTAGTGATGCCCGCGCAGAGCAGTGGGGCGACGCGGGATAGATCAAGACTATCAGGCACGCGAAGCACGAAGTCCTCGCGGACCACGACATGTTTCGAATAACCTCCCTTCGTCGGCTCATTCGTAACGCGATCGAATCCGCAGTACGTTTGCGTATTTCCTTCACGACACAGCTGCTCCAATCCCTTGCGGCATTGGTCACAAGTCATGCAGCTATCCACCATACAGCCGACCGCGACGTGGTCACCAACCTTGTAGCGCTTGGCCTGCGGCGCCACATCAATGACGCGGCCTACAATCTCGTGACCTGGCACCAGCGGATAGTTGGACCAGCCCCAGTCGTTACGAGCCTGATGCAGGTCCGAGTGACAGACTCCACAGTAGAGGATCTCAATAGCAACATCGTTGAAGCGCAGTTCGCGTCGTTCGAAGTCGTAGGGTTCGAGAGGCGATTTCGGGGTTTGAACAGCGTAGCCTCGGGTCTTCATCTTGAATCCTCTTGAGAAGAATGAGAGAAAGTAGAATCGTGCAGCAATTGGCTTGCGTGCGGATATGGACGTCTAGCACTTCGAGGACCTGGCGTCGTTCGCGGACGTCGACCGTTCGAATGCCGGAATAGCAGATTGTATGAAATGACCAGAGGAATTAGGCGGCACCTGGCGCATAGTCCTATGTCCTGTGCTCACGAGTCCCATGCAACCCACGAGATAGCGCTGAACAGCAAGCCGCTCTCCCTTGGGCGCCGGCCTCTCGGGCCGCCAGTGATGAGAACTCGAGACAAAGAGCGCAGCATAGCGGATTGACGCATCAGCGCGTTTTGTCCCGTGGCGACGTAGGTGGCCGCGCACGCCAAGTGAGGCATCGTTCCCGCAGGACGTCGATGGCGCGCGCGGTGGTCTGACGCTTATAGGCCCGCTGTCTGTCCGCCATCGACCACGACAGCGTGGCCAATTGCAAATCCGGCTACGTCGGAGCACAGCCAGAGGACCGTGTTGGCAATCTCCTCCGGCCGGCCGAGGCGACCAATCGGCTCTTGCGCGATCATCCGCTTGCGGTTTTCTTCGGTACCTTGGGTGAAACGACCGATCATCGGCGTATCGATGATGCCCGGACACACAGCATTGATGCGGACGCCGTCCTTCGCGTACTCAAGAGCGGCGGACTTCGTCAGGCCGATAACGCCATGCTTAGCGGCACAGTAGGCACCCTGACCACGGATGCCAACAACGCCCGCGCCAGAGGACGTGTTCACGATTGAACCACCGCCGTTCTTGAGCATAATCGGAATCTGATACTTCATGCAGTAAAAGACGCCGCCGAGATTGACGCGCAGATTGCGTTCGAACACCTCGTCACTAATGTCGGCTGTGTAGGCGAGCGATTGCTCGATGCCCGCGTTGTTGAAAGCGAAGTCGAGTCGACCGAACTTATCGATGGTCGCGGCAAGAGCCGCCTGAACATCTTCCGGCTTCGAGACGTCGCATCTCACAGGAAGTGCGCGCACGCCTTGCTGCTCGACCATCCGTGCAGTCGCGTTGGCACCTTCTTCCGACAGGTCCACCACGACGACATCCGCACCCTCCTGCGCAAAAGCTAACGCCGTTGCTTGCCCGATCCCGTTTGCTGCGCCGGTAACGAAAGCCACTTTGCCTTCATAGTTCCACTTGCGATGAGTCGTCATTGATTCCTATCTCCATTAAGTTGCGCGCCTGGAAGGGCAGGCAATGTTCTCCATAACTTGTGCTAAATGAGCTGTCGCGTTGCGCCGACAGGTTCGGCCGAGAGGGACTGAGACTGGTGCTCAATGCGAACCCGGAAACGTGGCGGTTGTTCACGGCGCTGGTTGAGGCGCTGAGCGAATGGCTATATTTTCCAAAGTTTGTGCCCGCGCGCTGTACTCTAGGCGGCTAATTCGGCCTTGTAGATAGCACTGCATGGCTGTCGCGCTTGCAGTTGTTCATCTGTTCCAAGGTACACGCAGCAAAACAGCATGTTTCCGTTACTCCCGCCGATTGCGCACGAAACGGCATTCCCTTCGAATTTAATGCGGTCTGTGATCTCGCCGCCCTCGAGTACACGGATGAACTCACCCGTGTTATAGCAACCTGTCCAGATGGCTCCGTGCTTGTCCACGCAGATTCCATCAGGCTGCCTGCCGTCCAGATCGGCGAAAAGGCGGCGATTAGATAACTCGCCATTTACGGACCTGTCATAGGCGGTTAGCTTCCCGCGCCATGTCTCAGCTACGACCAGCGTGCGTCCGTCATCCTTGATTACCGTTCCGTTGGGGAATTCAAGTCCAGCGGCGGCCACCCGAATAGAACCGTCGGGCTCAACGACGTGCATCTCGGTCACTTCTATCGGCGCTCCGCCGAAGAGGTCATACCCGAAGTTGCCTACATAAACTCGACCCACGTCATCTACGACGAGGTCGTTGAGGTCGCCAGCTGCCACATCAGTCAGGTCTGCGTAGACAGATAAGGCGCCCTCGGACACCTTCATCAGTTTTTTCTCGGCGCAGGACACGACAATGGGAGTTTTGTCCGGCAGAAAGCCGATTCCGGCTGGCCGGCCGGGCACGTTGCAGACCACGCTACGGATGCCGTCTTCAGAAACGGTATAGAGCGTGAAATCAAAGACGTCCGAGACCCAAAGGCGATTGTCGTGCCACCGAGGCGCCTCCAAGAAAACGAAGCCGTCAGCGACGAGCGTCGCCTGATGCTCTTTCATGAATATTCTCTTGTAATGGAAATGACGCTGTGAAGTGTCTCCTTCCCAATTAGCTTATTGCTTGGACCGTCGTTAGGTCTAGTTCGTTTTTGTTGCCGCGACGGTAAGCTAGGCTGACAACGGCCTCGAGGGAAGATCGGGAGTTCTGCCGATGGAAGCCAAAAAACTTATCTAAGTAGCTCACGGGATGGCTTTGACCGCATCAAGACCAGCAATCAATAGGTCAGAACCGGGAAGGCCGCGACCGCTTTCGTAATACGCCGACCTGTCGACCGGTTTCGTATGTGCCTTCGCCGCGCTCGATAGCCCGCGCGACGCTATTTTCCCTTCTTTAAAACGTGAATCTTGTTGCTCTCTACCCAACCGTCAGTCTTCTCGAGGTAAGCGGCCACGTGCGCGGAGTTGCAGTGCGCGTTAAAAGTTTCCTCATTCTCCCACCGCTCGATGAAGACGAAGCAACGGGGTTCCTGGATATCGCAAAACATATCGTATTGAAGCATTCCCTTCTCTTTGTGGGTGGGTTCAAGCAAGCCGTGAAGTGCCTCTGCCAGTTTCTTCTGACACCCGGGCTTTGCAACCGAGATGGCAATTGCGGATACCTCGGCCATACTGTTCTCCTATCGATATGAAAAAAGAAAGGCGAGGATATACGCGGGAGCTTGATAAAGAAAGGGTTCTTGACCAGCCCGTGTCAGACGACGCGGCATGCCGAGCGGAAAAGGTAGGGTCCCAGGATTGGGTTTTACCCTTAAGTGGGACGTGTCTCAAACGGCCCGCCAACCCACTGCCGGCGGCCAGAAGGCGCTGTGAAGGGCCACTACAGGCAGTTCCAGAGAAAAGCGGATGCGCGTTTAGAGTTGCTTACCTTTAAGACCAGAAAAACCAACTAGCCTAACCGTCGACACCGAAATAACCTTGAACAAACGGAGACACCCACTTCCTGGATCAGTAGCTCATCGGCATGGACATCTACGATTACATCATCATCGGAGCCGGATCGGCCGGCTGCGCACTCGCTCGGGGCCTCAGCGACAACCCTGATAACAAGGTGTTGCTGTTGGAAGCTGGGCCGCCCGCTGACAAATTCTGGGTCAATACTCCTGCCGGTATGGCAAAGCTGTACTTCCACAAAGAACTGAACTGGAATTACTTCACGGACCCGATGCCCGCACTTCGCAATCGGAAGATGTACTGGCCTCGCGGCAAGACCCTGGGCGGCTCCAGTTCGATCAATGGGATGATTTTCATTCGCGGCCACCGCAACGATTTCGATAGCTGGAGAGACCTCGGGAACCCTGGCTGGGGCTATGACGATCTCTTGCCGTACTTCAAGAAGATGGAGCACAACGAACGGGGTGCAGACGATTATCGTGGCACTGGTGGTCCGTTGTGGGTCAGCGATCCGGTACCGAAAGTCCACAGCTCGCATGATTTCATCAAAGCTACAGAGCGTTTGGGCATTCCTCGCACGGAAGATGTCAACGGCGCGGTACACGACGGCGTCGGGTTCATGCAGCACACGATTCGTGGGGGACGCCGCTGCTCCGCCTACACCGCATTCGTCGAACCGATTCGCAACCGACCGAACCTTACCGTTATGACCGGTGCTGCAGTGCAGCGCATCGTGTTGAAGGGCAACGTTGCAACAGGCGTAGAAGTTCTCATCAACGGAGAACGTCGGACCTTTGATGCAGCCAGGGAAGTAATCTTGTCGGCCGGATCGCTCAATTCTCCGCAAGTGCTCATGCTCTCCGGCATTGGACCGGGCGACGAACTGCAACGGCACGGCATCAGGACTCTTGTTGAACTGCCAGGAGTAGGGCTCAATCTGCAAGATCATTTCTACGTGCATGGAAGCTATCGCTCCACCCCAGATAGTTCCTACAACCAGGAGTTGGGGGGCATCCGGAAGTATCTCGAAGGGGCGCGTTATCTGTTGACCCACAAGGGTTATCTGGCGCTCGGCTCGTCTCAGGTTGGGGCCTTCGTGAAAAGCCGTGCGGAAGAACCTTACGCAGATCTGCAGATCAGTTTCAGGCCGATGACCTTCACTTACCACCCAGGCGGTGAGTGCGAAGTTGAACGCGAACCTGGCATGGGCGTCTCCGTTTATCTTTTGCGTCCGCGTGCCACGGGGACCGTGACGTTACGTTCTTCGAATCCGGCAGACCCGGCAGTCTTCAAACCGAACTTCCTCACTAACGACGATGACAATCGGGCAATGATTGCGGGCGTGAAGCTGATCCGGCAAATCATGTCGACAGAGCCCATTGCGTCGCGCGTCATCGAAGAACAAATTCCTGGTCCTCTGGTGGAGACGGACCAGCAGATTTTCGACTGGATGGAGATGACTGGGAATTCAGCGCACCACCAGGCCGGCACCTGCAAAATGGGACGCGACAAGCTCTCGGTAGTGGATGAGCGTTTGCGCGTGCGAGGTGTCGAGCGTTTGCGCGTGGCTGACGCTTCCATCATGCCACATCTCACATCCGGCAACACGAATGCTCCGACGATCATGATCGGCGTGAAGGCGGCGGACATGATTTTGAACGACGCGGTCCCTCGTCGCGTCACCGGTGAGGCGGCAGCGCCCGCCCGGTGTGCCACGAACAAGAGCGTGTCCGTGGGCAACTAAATGAGCGTCGGCTGACGGTAGATAGATAACATTGCGGCCGCGAGCATGCGCGCGGTGCGCTTGGTCAACTTAAGCGAACAGGGATGTCATTGATGTCAACTGCAAGTCATCAGAGCGCTGAAAACAAGGTGCAAGCGGAATACTCTCGCGTTGGCCTTTACATTGACGGTGAGTGGATCTACGACCGGGAAACGGCAGTCGAAGTGAGAAACCCGGCCACCGAAGAAGTATTGGGTAAAGTGCCGAAGGCGACCAGCGACGACCTCGCGCGTGCTTTGGACGCAGCGGCGCGAGGGTTCATGGCTTGGCGTGATACACCGCCTCAGCAACGCGTCAAGGTCATTCAGAAAGCCACGGCGCTGATGCGCGAGCGACTGGAACTTATCGCTACGACGATCACGCTGGAAAATGGAAAGCTCTATTCCGACGCATATGCGGAGGCCGACCGCTCGATGAATTTCTTCGAGTGGAACGCGGCTCAGTCACTGCGTGATTACGGGTTGATCATTCCCGGCGAATCGCAAATGCAGAAGTTCATTCTGCGACAGCCGATTGGCCCGGTGGCAGCCTTCACACCGTGGAACGTGCCTATCAGTTCTGCAGCGCGCAAGGTAAGTGCGGCGCTATCGGCGGGGTGCTCCGTCATCCTGAAAGCAGCGGAGGAAACGCCTGCTACCGCGTGCCTCCTCGTGAAGGCCTTTGAGGACGCAGGTCTTCCGCCCGGCGTGTTGAATCTCGTGTTTGGCAACCCAGCGGAAATCTCGTCGACGCTCATTGCTTCTCCTGTGATTCGGCTGGTGACGTTCACCGGCTCAGTTGGGGTCGGAAAGCATCTGACGCAATTGGCGGCGGCGGCGATGAAGCCCGTCCTCATGGAGTTGGGCGGACATGCTCCGGTACTCGTGTGCGAAGGCGTAGACGGTGCTGCCGTCGGACGATTGGCTGCGCGAGGCAAGACGAACGCCAGCGGCCAGATCTGCGCATCTCCCTCCCGATTTATCGTTCATAGCAGTGTGTACGACGATTTCGTGGCCGCATTCGCTGGTGCGGTGGGAGAGGTGCGAGTTGGCGACGGGTTCAGCAAGACCGCGCAAATGGGTCCTGTTGCAAGTGCGCGCCGACTTTCCGCTATGCAGGCGCTTGTCGCAGACGCCAGGCAGCGCGGCGCCCGAGTTGCCGCCGGGGGCGCCCGTATCGGAGATCGGGGCTATTTCTTCGAACCGACGGTACTGGCTGACGTACCCGTTGACGCTGATGCGATGACTGTCGAGCCTTTCGGTCCTCTCGCCGCATGCGTGCGAGTAGACGACCTGGGCGAGGCTATTGCGCTTGCAAACAGCCTGTCGGTCGGCCTGTCGGCGTACGCATTCACCAACTCCTTGCAGGACGCTGAGCAAATCAGCCGCGAGCTCGAGTGTGGCGTCTTGTCCATCAACCACTTCGGCACGCCTGACGCGGATACGCCTTTCGGCGGAGTCAAGGACAGTGGAATCGGACGGGAAGGGGGGCCGTGGACGTTGGACGCATACATGGTCACAAAGACGGTGTTGCAAAAGACGGTACGTATCTGACGCAGCTTTAAAAAAGACTCGTTCAAAACGAGCACAAAACTGCTGGACCAGCTAAAAAACATATTGGAGACGAAGCGATGAACGCGTTTAGACGGCATCTTCTGGGCTTGGGAGCGGCAGGCCTGTTAATAGCGTCGGCCGGCGTGGCGGGAGCGAAGGAAATCACGGTCGGTTACGTCGCGGCAGGCCTTCAGTACCCGTTTAATGTGGCTGTCGCAAAAGGATTCGAGGATGCCGCTAAAGCGGCGGGCGCGAAGGCCATTATCCTCGACCCGAAAACCAGCGTCGAAAAGCAGGGGAACGCAATTGACGACCTGATCTCGCAGAAAGTGGATGGAATTGCGTTCCTTCCGCTCGATGGTGTCGTCGCGCAAAGTTGGGCAGATCGCGTTGCCGCGCACGGAATCCCGATCGTCTCCGTTGCAACTGAGCTGGGTGACCCTCAGAAACGTGCAATCAAGGATGTCTACCCGAAGCTCACTGCGCTTGTCGCAAGCGATGAGGTGCATACCGGCTATAACGCTGGGGAAATAGCTGCGAAGCTGCTTCCCAAGGGCCGTGTTGCCAACATTGCAATCGTGGAAGGGGCACCCGGCTACCCACAGGTCTGGCAGCGCACAAAGGGCTTCGAGGAGGGCTTGGATAAAGCAGGAGCGAAGTATCGCATCGTCGCCTCGCAGCCTACGGACTGGACCGCCGAAAAGGGCGAGGCCGTCTGTCAAAACATCCTGAGCGCTCATCCGGATGTCGACCTCTTCTACAACCAGGCCGACGACATGGTCATCGGTTGCGCCCGCGCCGTACATGCAGCTGGCTCGAACGCAAAACTCGTCGGTTGGGGCGGCTCGCGGCTTGGAATCAACGCGATCAAAACGGGTGACGTCGACGGCACGGTCTGTGTCGCACCCGAGAAAATGGGCCAGCAAGCATTCAAGGCACTCTACGCTGCTGTGACGAACCCGCAGACGCCAAAGGGCAAGTTCATCGCGATCGACACACCTGGCGTAACAAAAGGAAACATATCAAGTTGCATCCCCCAGTGGTGAGAGTGACTCCGGCATCTTAACCATCGCCTTCGGGCGGTCGGTTCGAGAAAAACAGCGGGGCACACAGAGACCCGGCCGCATGACTCGTACAAGCAAGCTTGGACAGATCTGCGGCCAACAATGAAACTAAATATGGAGACAGTCATGAAGAAGTGTTTCAGGAAACTGGCATTGGTTGGCGTGGCCGCCGCTGTGGCGCTTGTGACAGATGCCGCCATGGCCAAGGACATCACGCTCGGCTACGTCGCCGCAGGCATGCAGTATCCCTTCAATGTCGCGGCAGCGAAAGGGTTTGAGGCGGCGGCGAAGGCGGCGGGCGTCAAAACGATTGTGCTTGACGCTAAAACGAGTGTCGAAAGACAGGGAAATGCCGTTGACGACCTCATCGCTCAGAAGGTCGACGGGATCGCGGTTCTGCCAATTGACGCGGTGGTTGCCCAATCTTGGGTTGACCGTGCCGCGTCACACAACATCCCGTTTGTAGCAGTCGCGACCCAGATCGGTGATCCGCAAAAGCATGCAATCAAAGACGTTTACCCGAAGCTAAGCGCACTAGTCGCAAGCGATGAGGTTCACGCCGGATACGACGCGGCTCAGATCGCAGCAACCTTGCTTCCCAAGGATCGCACCGCGAATATCGCGATTGTCGAGGGAGCGCCTGGCTATCCGACGGTCTGGCAGGTGACAAAAGGTTTCAAGGAAGGCCTTGATAAGGCGGGCATCAAGTATCGAATCGTCGCCTCGCAACCCACCGACTGGACTCCTGAGAAAGGGGAGTCTGTGTGCCAGAACATTCTGTCTGCGCACCCGGACGTTGATCTTTTCTTCAATCAGGCCGACGACATGGTCATCGGCTGCGCTCGAGCGGTGCGCGCGGCGGGTTCCCACGCAAAACTCGTCAGCCGAGGCGGGTCGCGGCTTGGCATAAACGCCATTAAGGCCGGCGACGTCGATGGTACGGTCTGCATCCAACCCGGAAAAATGGGCGCGCTGGCCTTCAAGGCGCTGTATGCGGCGGTGACTAACCCCGGCGCGCCCAAAGCACAGTTCGTCGATGTTGACACTCCTCAAGTCACGAAAGTCAGCCTGTCCCAATGCGTGCCTGAGTGGTAAGCAAGGCTGAGGTCAACTGAAGTAGGAGGAGGCAGCCAAATGGAAAATGGAATCCCGCTCTTGCAGCTGCAGGGCGTGACAAAAACGTTCCCGAATGGTCTGACCGCGCTGCGCGGGGTCAACCTGAACGTCTCGCGCGGCACGGTTCATGGGCTGCTCGGCGCGAACGGAGCTGGCAAATCGACGCTAATCAAGATCCTTTCGGGCTCACTTCCGGCTACCGGCGGACGAATTGTCTGGAAGGGGTCTGCAGTCGAATACTCGAGTCCGAAAGCGGCGAACGACATGGGGATTGCTACGATTCATCAGCATATTCCCCTGGTGCCGACGCTTTCCATACTCGAGAACGTATTCCTGGGCGAGGAAAGCCGGTGGCGCCGTAGCACGACCATTCGGAAGCGGTTCTCCGATCTATGTGGGCGAGTCGGGTATTGGCTCCATCCAGACGGGCTCGTGAGCGACCTGTCCATTGGCCAACGCCAGATGGTCGCGATTCTGCAGGCGCTTGGCACGGGAGCCGACCTGATTGTGATGGACGAGCCGACGGCGTCCCTCGCGGCAAGTGAACGCGAGGTTGTCTATCAGATCGTCCGGCACCTTTCGCGCGTTGAGGATAAAGCAATTCTGTTCGTGTCGCACTTTCTGGACGAGGTCATGGCGCTCACAGACCGAGTCACCATCCTGCGTGATGGGCAAGCAGTCGTTGATGCAGAGACCAGTGAACTCGACGAGTCGCGTCTCGCAGAAGCTATCGTTGGCCGGCAGATCGTCGCACTTGAACGAGCGACAACGCAGCCGGTCGATTTGAGTGCCCCTGTATTGCTGGAGCTCAAAGACGTCGCGTCTCCCGGCAAACTCGAAACTATCTCGTTGAAAGTACGTGCGGGCGAGGTCGTTGGAATCGCGGGGCTGCTTGGGTCGGGTCGTAGTGAGCTTCTGCATGCGATTTTTGGTGCCGACCCAGATGCCACGGGTGACGTTCTAGTCGAGGGCCGACCGATTCGGAGGTCGACGGCTGCAGCCGTGAAGGCAGGACTCGGTTTGGTTCCTGAAGACCGTATGAAACAAGGTCTCGTCCCCGGGTTCGAAATTTGGCGCAACACAACCCTTCCGGCCCTGGACAGCGTCTCGCGAGGCCGCTGGCTGCCGGACCCGGCGCGAGAGCGCCAGCGTGGCGCCGAGGCCATCCGTCACCTGTCGATCAAGGCGAATTCGCCGGACATCCTCGTGACCGAGCTCAGCGGCGGCAATGCGCAGAAGGTAACCATTGCCAAGTGGCTTTTCAGCGATGTGAAGGTGTTCTTGTTAGACGAGCCGACCGCCGGCATCGACATCGGAGCGAAGACGGACGTTCTGCTGCTCGTGCGCGAGTTGGCTGCAGCGGGCAAGGCGGTCATCATCGTTTCGTCCGAATTCGAGGAGATCCTCGCAGTGAGCAGTCGAATCCTGGTTATGCGCGACGGCTGTTGCATCGCTGAGCGCGCTGGCCACGAGACGTCCGAGCATGAACTGGTGTTGTTGACGGGCGGCAAGAGTGCGAACCCGGCTAGCGAGCAACACGCAGGCGCGCAATCTTGAAAGAGAGAGTAATGATGAACCTGACGACTTCAACCCATTCCGGACCGTCTAGTGGCGGCAATGAATCCCCGGGCGGCCCGACGGACGGCGTTTCTCAAATGCCACAGGGACAAATGACTGATTGGCGGCGATTGCTTAGTCTTCGCGAGATGGGCGTTTACTATGCGCTTATCTTGCTGGTACTGATTATCTCCGGTGTCACAGCCTTTACCGGCAGGCCCAGTTACCTGAGCGCGGTGAACATTTCGAACGTCCTCTATCAGTCGTCACTGGTCGCCATCATCGCGGTCGCGATGACAGTGATCCTGATTACTGGCAACTTCGACCTTTCGGTCGCGTCCGTGGCGGCTCTTTCGGCAGCGGTGCTCGTGGGTCTGGCAGATTCGCTCGGGTTCTGGCCGGCAGCGCTCGTTGCGATGCTTGTCTCGATCCTGGCTGGCCTGTTGAACGGCGCGATCGTCCAGTACCTGGGAATCAATGCGTTCATTGTTACGTTGGGAACGTTGACCGCGATCCGTGGCGTGGTTCAGATCTACACCGATGGCCGGTCTTTGTCGGTTGATACGCCCGAGGCGTTGCAGGCTATGCGGACGTTCGAATCGGGCCGCCTGCCAGTCGCCATTCCGCTCATCCTCATTGGCGCGGCGCTGTTGCTGGCGGGTTGCTGGTTTCTGCTGCGAGCACGTCGCGAAGCACGCAATATCCCTGCGACATCTCTTGGCATGATCGTCGGCGGTGTCTGCTGCTTCGCTCTTGTGGGGGCGGGCGGGCTGTCATTGGCGATGCCGAAACCCGTCGTGTATATGGCGGTTTTTACGATGATTGTCTGGTTTGTCTTGAGCTTGACGACCATCGGTCGGCGCGTCTACGCGGTAGGCGGCAATCCCGAGGCGGCCCGCTTGTCCGGGATCAACGTGAAGCGATACAAGATGGCCGGCTTCATCCTGTGTAGTGCGGCAGCGGGTTTTGGCGGAATCCTGTTCGGCAGTCGACTTGGTGCCGTCAATCCTACTGCAATGCAAGGCGCGGAACTTACCGTTATCGCCTCGGCGATTCTCGGCGGGACTTCGCTGTTTGGCGGCGCTGGTTCCGTTATCAAAACCCTTGCAGGCGCGCTGCTCCTGTTCACGCTGACGAACGGGTTCAACATCCTCAATCTGGGTGCGAACTATCAGGGCGTCATCGAGGGAACGGTTGTTGTCACGGCGGCCGCCATCTATACAGTCGGCGGATCACGCCGGCGTAAGCGCTAACATTTACATGATAGGACGATGCGGTGTGGTTTGACCGCAAAGGTCGACAGACGGCACGTCGAGTTCTCGAGTACTGGAAGTCAGGGAATGTGCGGACCCAGCTCACATCGACGCGTATCAACCCGATCGAACCCGTCCTGCATCGCGCCCTGTTCAGGAGAGGCTCATGGCCAGTCATGATTTCAGCGGACCCGGTGTCCTGACGGCAGCTGACAGGGAAATCATTTCACAGGGGCTCAACGCGCTGTTACGCGAACGGTCCCTGGCCTACGAAATCGCAGTGAAAGTGGCGCTTTCCCGTGGCCACGCTCACCCCGACGTGGGTGACTTCGGGCTACCTCACATCCTTCGTCTGAGTCGAATGATTTAGCGGGGCGCCGGTGCGGAGCCCGGCTTACGTGGCGGTTCTCAGTGAATTGCTGCGCCTCGGCGTGTGGCCGGCGGGTTTTCGCACTGTGCAGGCAATGGCTTGCTGCTGGTTGTGCCAATACAAAGCTTGTATGGAGGAGTGACGTGGCAAAGCAAAGTACGGTTCGAACGCTCTCAGCCGGTTCCATCGGCAATTTTGGAGAAATCTACGACTTCGCAGTTTTCGGATTCTCCGTGCCGATTCTTGCGGCCCATTTCTTCCCTGGTAGCGACCGTACCGCAGCGCTTCTAAGTACCTTCGCTGTCTACGCCGTAGCTTTCTTCGCCCGGCCGGTGGGGGGATTGATGTTTGGCGTGATCGCGGACAAAATCGGGCGCGTAAAGGTCATGGCGACGACTGTCTGGCTGATGGCGCTTGGGACCGCCGTAATCGGCCTTCTGCCGACTTACGGCAGGATTGGAATTGCCGCCCCCGTTCTTCTCGTCGTGTGCCGGATTGCTCAAGGCCTTGCGCTTGGTGGTGAGACGACGGGCACCACCAGCTTCATCCTCGAGTCAGCACCGGATGACCGTAGAGGCGGCTGGATTGGTTTGACCTTGATCTTTTCGCATCTACCCAATGCTCTGGTCGCTGGACTCCTGATTGGCCTTCAGCTTGCGGCAGGTGAGACCGCGTATGCCGACTGGGTCTGGCGCGTCCCATTCCTTGCCGGTGGACTTATCGGTATCGTTGGCTTCTGGCTGCGGCGCAATCTCGACGAGCCGGATGAATTCAAGCAGGCAACCCGCAAGACGCATTCGAAGAATCCCCTTCGTACAGCGATCCGGGAAGGGGGTCTGAAGGGCATGCTGAACGTAGCGATGATTCAGCCGATTCAGACCGTGGGCTCGTATCTGCTGCTGGGATTCATGTACACGTTTCTCGTTCGTGTGGCGAAGCTCGACCCGACATCCGCGCTTTTCACGAACGCCGCCTCGGTCGTTGTGCTGTCGTTCATGATTCCGCTCGGAGGAATGTTGAGCGACCGGTTCGGTCGTAAGCCGATACTCACTTTCGGGGCAGGATGGTTGGCTTTTGCTGCCTATCCTGGCGTTTATCTGGCGGCAACGGGTACGATTACGGGCGCGCTTCTTGGCCAACTCCTGCTGGTTGTTGGAGTCGGGCTGTATGGAGGTGCATGCTTCGTCGCCGCGCCCGAGTTTTTCCCGACGTCATTCCGCGCGACGGGACACGCGATTTCCTATCAAGTAACCGTGGCAGTGTTCGGAGGGACGACGCCTCTGATCGGGACACTTCTGGTCCAGGCGTTTGGGTCGCCGCTTGCCCCTGCTTATTACGTTGCGGCAGTCGCGGTTGCTTGTCTCATCTTGACTCAGTTCGTGCCCGAGACGAAAGGCGTGAGTTTGCGTACCGCCACCAGTTCGACGTCCGGTGAGCGCTCCACTGGCGCCGTACATGAAGCGAGATAAATTCCGTCCGGCACGCGCTTCGCTCGAAGTGAAGCGGGCTCCGGCCCATCCCGGATTTTGGCGTTTTCCACGTCTATCGGCGGCAGAGCTGGAGCCAGTTCGACTGCGCGTGGACAGCGTTTTCGAGCAGCGTTTAAGCGTCGAGACGGTAGACTCTGATGGCATTGTCGCGAAAGATTTTGCGCCGGTCAGCATTCGGAAGTAGCTGAGTCGCATGGTCGACAACGTCGACCCATTCCCGGTAGCTCGCGGCCAGTTCAAGCACCGGCCAGTCTCCGCCGAAAAGCACGCGGTCGACACCGAAGTATTCGATGACGTGGTGAATGAACGGTAGCACCTGTTCGGCATTCCAGGTCGCATGGTCTGCCTGCGTCAGCAAGCCGGAGACCTTGCACACAACGTTCGGCAACGCTGCCAACTGCCGAATCTGTCTGCGCCAGAAATCTAGCCGGCAACTATCTTTGATCTCCGGTTTGCCCATGTGATCCAGAACGAACGAGACCGAAGGGCATCGTTCGACCATCTCGATGGTATGGTCGAACTGGTGCGGATCAATGCAGATATCAAAGGAAAGGTCGTACTTCGGCAGCAGGTTGATGGCATCCAGAAAGTCGCGATGCAAGATGGTTGCTGAGTCTTGCATGTTCTGAATGAGGCGTCTCACGCCGCGTACTCGATGCAGGCTTGCAATCCGAGCCATTTCAGGCTCGATGGCGAGTCCTTTCTCGAGCGGCAGGCTGGCGACACACGCCATGATTCGAGAGTCGTTCTCCGCACTCGACGCTACCCATTCTGCCTCATCGACATACTGCGGCATGTCGACATCCGCTTCGATGAAGACGAATCCCTGAACGTGATAAGGCGTGGAGTAGGTTGACAGGTCGTCTACCGTCCAATTGCGTTGGAGTTTCGTCGCGCCGGTCGCCCACGAAGAGCCGCTAGACCAGGAGTAGCCGAAACGCTGGCGATCGAGCAGATGAATATGGGAGTCGATGATAGGGAAATTAATCATTTGAACACTCGTCCCGATGAAGGCAGCCGCGCCGTGCCACTACTCAGCAGTGAGCAGGTCGCGCATCCCGCGTACGAAAGCGTAGCAGAGGCTACGAGCGGGATTGATTAATAAATATGAACCACTCTCAACATCTGTTGAGCTAAGGACTGTCGTCACCGCTTTTTGCAGCGCGCACTGGCGGCTTGGTCGTGTTCTCTGAAACGCACCTGGTCAAGAATCATGGACCGCTGTCGAGTGTAAAAAATCGCCTCACTGACCGAGATCGTCTTTACCTGCCAGCCAGGCAATCAAATGCTCACGGAAACCCTGGGCGGCTGGGGATACAGTGCGGGCCGAGGAGTGATAGAAGCAGACCTGGCGCGTCACCGCGGGTTGAACAATCGGACGCATCACGAGGCCGAACCGCCGCCCAAGGAGACCGACATAGGCAGGTGCAATCACCAACCCGAGCCCCTCTGCAGCCATGCCGAGTGCGGTGCTGATGTTGTCGACGATGTCGACAGGCGTAATCCGGTCGTTCTCGTGATATTCGCCGTGCGTCAGCGATATCGTGCGTTCGTAATCCCGCCCGGCAACAACCAGTGGGCAGTGTCTCAGTTCAGCCCATGAAATCTCTCTGCGTTCGACCATGGGGTGAGTCGGATCGAACCATACAACCCATGGGCTTTTGAAAAGGTCCAAACGCGTGACGCCTTCGCTTACTGTCTGATCGGGACCAACAGCCAGGTCCACTGCGGCGCTGTTGACCATATCAATGAGACTTTCTACTGACGTGTCCCGGATACGGACGAGAACCTTGGGTTGGCGGTTTGTGTACGCCTTCACTGCGGCAGGCAGAACCGTACTCGCCAGAACGAGAGGTGCTGCAACGCGGACGATACCGGCCGCGCGATTGCGAATGTCGTCTACTGCTGCTTGCGCAAGCTCCATGTGCGTCAGCACGCTCCTGGCAGAAGGATGAAATTCCCGTCCAGCTGGCGATAGGGAAACGCTGCGCGTCGTACGGTCGAAGAGCCGAAATCCGATTGAAGACTCCAATTCACTGACGAGTTGACTCACCGCCGACGCAGACAGACTTAGCCGCTCTCCTGCTTTGGCGAAACTTCTGACATCAGCAACCGCAATGAAGGCGCACAGTTGTCTTGGCGTAAATCGTGGAGATGGCATGGTGCAATCGATGCGTTGGCGATTACTAAGCGATTCTTAAGAATACTTCACGATTGATCGCTTGTTCATCCGTGTATCTACTATCAGACTGATACTCAGTTGAATTTTCCTGAGACGCCAATCACACGCAGTTCCAGCACCCTCCTTAACTTTGTATTCAATCTTAACCATGCCGACTAGCCCCGACCTTTGCCAATTATTTGCCAACCACGTCGCCGAGACTCGCTTCGAAGATCTGTCCAAAGAAGCAGTTGAAGCAGCGGAGAAATCGATCCTCGACATAATCGGTGTGACGCTCGCCGGCAGTGGCATGGAGCCCGCAGTACGAGGGGTGGCCGACGTTGTGCTGGATGCAGGTGGACGACAGGAAGCCTCCGTGCTCGGTTTCGCCGGGAAGGTGCCGGCACAGTCGGCGGCATTCCTGAACGGAGTCATGGCTCATTGCCTCGATTTCGACGATCAAACGCCTTGGGGTGCGCATCCGGACAGCTCCGTCGTTCCGGCCGTTCTTGCACTCGCCGAACGCAGGGGGAAGGTCTCCGGGCGAGAGCTGATTACCAGCGTAGCGTTGGGACAGGATCTTTTCGTGCGTTTGCGCTGCAACGTAGTTTGGCGCCAGGACTGGAATCTGTCTTCAGTCGTCGGAGCGTTTTCTGGGGCTGCTGCGGCAGCCTGTATCCAGGGACTGAGCCGCGACCAGATTGCGCATGCACTTGGAATCGCCAGCATGCAGTCAAGCGGGACAATGCAGGTCATCTTTGGTATAGGCAGCGACCTGCGCGGGATGTACGCCGGATTCACAGCGCAAGGCGCTGTCATGTCAGTGCTTCTGGCGCAAAAGGGCATAACAGGTATCGCAGAACTGTTTGAGGGAAAAGCTGGCATCTTCAACGTCTACTTCGGTGGGAAGTACGAGCGGGACAAGGTGGTGGAGGGTTTGGGGAAAGAGTACCTGGGCGCCTCGATGTTGTACAAGGCCTGGCCGGCGGTTGGGAACGTACATACCTACATCCACGCCACGATCGAATTGATGAAAGAGCACGGATTGAAAGCGAGTGACATCGAGCAGATCAAGGTCTTCGTGGGAGATTTTCACCAGCGCATGTGCTATCCGCTGGATCTGCGTCGCGCACCGGCGACGCTGGTCGATGCGAAGTTCAGTCTTCCGTTCTGTGTGGCACTGGCCGCCACGCGTGGACAGATTCGCATCTCTGATTTCAGTGCCGCAGTTCTCCACGATCGGGAGGTCCTTGGCATTGCGCAAAAGGTGGTACCGGTGGAGGACAGTAGTCTTGACTGGAAGGTGAAGATTCCTGACGGCCGCATGGAGATCACGACTCGCGATGGTCGCAGCTTCGCCCGTGTTGGAAACAACGTACCCGGCAGCCCCGAGGCGCCGATGTCATGGGACGCGATTGTTACGAAGTTCCGCGACTGTGCGTCGGTCGCGGCGGTTCCCGTGTCGTCTGACAGGATCACCAAGGCGGTGGACCTAGCACGTAATCTCGAGGCACTTGAGGATGCAACCGTCCTTCTGAAGACTTTGACCTCGTGAGGATCTGGTCTCCCAGCGCCCGGAGAATTGACGACAATTGGTGTTCAAGGTTTGACCGGTAGGCGCACGCTTTTATATACGGTCTTTATCACGAGGTACACAACCATGAATCGCTTCGAAGGAAAGGCAGTTTTGATCACGGGCGCGGCTAGCGGAATAGGAGCTGCATGTGTCCGACGACTCTGGGTAGAGGGTGCATCAATCGGCGTCGCAGACCATGACAACGGCGGGCTTGACAAGCTCGTAACGGAGTTGAGCGATGATGCTCGCGTCTATAGTGCGACCCTCGACGTGTCCGACGGTGAACAGGTGGAATCGTTCGTTGCGGGGGCGAAGAGGAAGTTTGGAAATCTTCACGGCTTGATCAATTGCGCAGGCATCAAAGGGGTGGGTAATGTGCTGGATTGTGAGGCGGAAAACTGGAGGAAGGTGATGTCCGTCAATCTGGACGGAACCTTTCTCATGTGCCAGGCTTTTTCACGCGCCGTCCAGCATGACAAAATTTCACGAGCTATCGTGAACATCTCGTCCGGGGCAGGCATCATGGGCGTTCCGAATCGACTGCCGTACGTCGCTTCAAAGTTCGCAGTCTCTGGTATCACGCGGACTATGGGAGCAGAACTTGGTCCCTACGGCATTCGGGTCAACGCAATTGCCCCCGGGATGATTAGAACGCCTTTTACTGCCTATATGTTCGACGATCCGGAAAAAGCAAAACGCATTCGGGCAGCTCACGCGATTGGTCGCGAGGGGCAGCCTGAAGAGATTGCGGCGGTAGCAACGTTTCTGCTCACGGACGATGCCAGCTTTATGACAGGTGCGGTTATTTCTGTCGACGGTGGCCAGACGGCGTGCATTCCAGCCGTCTGAATGTTGTGATTCAGCGGGGATGGGTTTCGAGGTTGGGCCTAGGGGCGACACTTCCGTTTGTGGGTTTCAATGGTAATGCCGCCGTAGGCGAAGCTGCTCCGGCTGGCGCTACACAACGTGCTGGCAACGTCCACACGCCAACTCGCGGCGAGAGGAAGAGCACGATTCAAGCGCCGGGGGAGCACTAACCGGTCGATTATGCAGTTACGCGGCTATGGGATGATTTGGTTTGCGAAGCATATGGATGGCCACACCAGCGGTGCAGGCAGCGATCACCGCGCTGACCATGAAGATCGCACGCAGCCCGGCGTGCCCGCCGATCCATCCGAGGGCCGGGCTTCCTACTGCCATCGCCACATCCAGGAAGGCGGTGTAGAGGCCCATCGCCATTCCGCGATTATTCGGCGTTATGCCGCTGACTGCCTCGACGCCGAGTCCCGGATAAACGAGCGAATAACCGAAGCCGGCAACGGCCGCTCCTGCAGACGCGACCAAAGCCGTTGTAGCCAGCCACATGAGCAGCAAACCTATCGCCTCGACGATGACGAACACAGTTGCGACTTTCGCCCCTCCGAACCGGTCGGGAAGATGGCCTCCCATCGCGCGCGACGCGATCAGTGCGACGCCAAATGCGCTAAAGGCCATCCAGACAGGCTGCCAGTGCATGTCGGTGAAGAACAGCGAACTGAACGCCAGGATTGCGCAGTAGCCGATACTGGCGAGCGCCGCGCCGAGGCCGGGCAGCCACACGGCTTTCATGATCGTATTGAAGGGCGCATGCTCGCCGTGTGCTTGCGGCGCGACTGCGGGCATCCGGACGAGATAGGCAAGAACGATCAACGGCAGTAGCGCTGTGACAAGCGCGATCGCTAAAAATCCGAACGAGGTGTAAAGGATGGTCCCAATGGGCCCGCCCAGCGACATGGCTGCGAACATGGCTGTTCCCACCCAGGCGATCACTTTCCCGGCATGTTGCCTGGGGACGAGCCCCAGCCCCCAAGCGACGCCCCCAGTAATGATGAAACTTTCCGCACCGCCCAGAACCGCACGACCGATAAGGAGGATTGCGACGGAGAGCTCCGGCACCTTCACGAAGGCGAGAGAGAGCAAGTACAGTAGCCCTGCAGCGGCCGCGGCAATGAGACCGACCAGCATCCCGCGCTTTGCACCGCGTCTGTCAGAATAAGATCCCGCCCAGACTCGCGAGAAGAGCGACGCGGCAAATTGCGCTCCAGCCACGAGGCCGACAACGAATGGACCGAAGCTCAGATCGTTGTTCACATGTAAGGGCAGTACTGGAAGCGCTACGCCGATGATGATAAAACCGGCGAGCACCGCGGTCATTACCGGCATCAGCGTTGCAGCGACGGACTGCCCGTCGGCTTCCGCCAAGGGTGACTCAGCCATACGATGCGCCTCTTCATTCAGTATTCGGGTTTCTTGTAAAGCGTCTGAGCACGTGTCTCGATGTCCGGGCGATAGACTTCGTCCTTCCATCGGTCCGGTGGAACTTCCTCAAATCCGACTGAGACAGACTCTTGCCCGTAGCCGAGGATGTCCATCACATCACGGGTGATTGCTTCGGCCAGGCGTTGCTTCTGTTCCTCTGTCTTTCCGGGCCAGGCCCTAACGATGACATGCGGCATTACAGCTTCCTCCAGAAATTTGAAACGAAGGACCGTGCGAAACCACACATCGCGCAGCCAGGCCTATACGCCGGTACTGCAGGAAGCAGGCGAACGCCGCTCACGAGCTCGATTGTATGGCTCACGCCGGGCGTTTTGAAAACACATCCTTGAACACCGGCATCGTTGAAAAAACGTTCGGCCATCCGGCGTAAAACGCCAGGTGCGTCAGCACTTCGGACGCTTCGTCTTTGCTCAGCCCGTTGTCCATCGCGCGGTTCAGGTGATAGGGAATCTGTGCGACCTGACCATTTGCGACGAGCGCACTCACCGTCACCAAACTACGGTCGCGCGGCGCAAGCCCCGGACGAAGCCACAGGTCGCGGAACAGCGAATCCGTCGTGTACTCGACCACGCCAGGCGCGACTGCTCCGAAGTTCTCGCCGACCATCTGTGCGCGTTGCTTCTCAGCCGCTTCGTCCAACGGCAGCAGCGTCACGTCGGCAGGCGCAAGCTGATCGGGGTCGATGCTGCGTTCATCGAAGATGTGCCTGGCGACGCCCGAAGCGGCCGTTGCGTTGGCCCACCCCGAGTAAAAAGCCAGGTGTGCAATCATTTCCGAAATCTCGGCGGGTTTCACGCCGTTGTCGAGCGCGAGCCTGAAATGAAGCGGCATTTCGACGGTCTGACCGCGAGCGATCAGCACCGAGAGAGTCACGATGCTCCGGTCGCGCGGCGAGAGTTGCGGCCGCTTCCACAGACCGTCGAACACAGTCTGCGTCGTGTAGCGCTCGAAAGCGGGAGAAACCGACTTGAGGTCGGCGAGGGAGGGGGCTTGCATGGATTCAGTCCTTTGCGTATGGGCACAGGCGGACGCGAGGATCGCGAGACCCGCCGCTGCAATATGTCGGGACAAGTGGCGCATTTGCCTGTTACGGCCCGGTGTATTGCTGATCCGTGACTTGTTCGAGCCAGTCGACGTTTTTGCCATCAAGCGACTCCTGAAGCGCGATATGCGTCATGCCCGTGGTGGCGGTCGCACCGTGCCAGTGTTTGACTCCAGCGGGGATCGACACGATGTCGCCGGCTACGATCTGCTGCCGGTCGCGGCCCGATTGCTGGATCCAGCCCCGACCGGACGTGACGATCAACGTTTGCCCGAGCGGGTGCGTGTGCCAGGCAGTGCGGGCGCCCGGTTCGAACGTGACCATGCCGCCGGACAGGCGCGAAGGCGACTGCGGTTGAAAGAGCGGATCGATGCGCACCTGACCAGCAAAGCGCGGCGTGCCACCCTGGGCGGACGGTTGCGACCCGCTCTGCGCGACCGTTATGCCCGCCGGCTCGGCAACGGCGGCATACGCCGCTAGCGGAGCCCATATCAGCGCTGAAAAGACCAAGGCTGCCGCGAGCTTCCTCATTTCTGATCGCCGCTACCGAGGTATTGCTCGTCCGTCACTTTCTCCAGCCAATTGACGTTCTTGCCGTCGAGCGCTTCCTGAATGGCGATATGCGTCGTCGCGGTCGTCGATGTCGCGCCGTGCCAGTGCTTGTGACCAGGCGGACACCAGATGACGTCGCCCGCACGAATCTCGACACGCGCCTCGCCTTCGCATTGCGTCCAGCCGCAACCCGTCGTGACGAGCAGCGTCTGCCCGAGCGGGTGCATGTGCCATGCGGTACGCGCGCCAGGCTCGAAGGTGACGCTTGCGCATGAAACCCGCGCGGGCGGCGGCGGAGCGTTCAGTGGATCGATCCGCACTGTGCCCGTGAACCATTCTTCGGGGCCTTTCATTGAGGGCTGCGAGCCCGCGCGCTTGAGTTCCATTACGTTTCTTCCTCACAAAATTGGCGACGCATGCGTCGTGCTGCCTGACCATAATCTAACGCCTCGCCATTCATGCGACTAGATGGCAAAATTGGCATGGGCCTATGCTTTGGTGCATTAATCGATGGAAGACTTCAACGATCTCATGGCGTTCATGGCAGTTGCGCGTGAGCGCAATTTCACTCGGGCGGCCGCCCAGTTGGGCGTCTCGCAGGCCGCGTTGAGCCGCACGGTGCGGGCTCCGGAGGAGCGCATGGGCGTGCCACTGCTTACGCGCACGACCCGCAGCGTGTCGCCGACGGAGACAGGGGAGCGATTGCTTTCGTCGATCGGCCCACGGATCGAGGAAATCCAGGCGGAACTCGAATCTTTGCGCGCGATGACAGACCGGCCGGCAGGAACCGTCCGGATCACCGCCACGGATTACGCGGCGAACGCCTACGTGTGGCCGCGGGTGCAGACGCTGCTCCGCCAATATCCAGAAATCAAGATCGAACTCGTGAACGACTACGGGCTTTCAGATCTGGTCGCAAATCGCTGTGACATCGGCGTGCGTCTCGGCGATCAAGTAGCCAAAGACATGATCGCAGTGCGTATTGCACCGGATATGACGATGGCGATCGTGGGATCTCCCGCCTATCTGCAGACCGCAACACGAGCCAGGACGCCGCAGGATTTGACGCGGCACAACTGCATCAATCTGCGACTGCCGACAAGAGACTCCCTCCTGGCGTGGGAGCTAAGCAAAGGACGGCGTGCGTTACAGGTTCGCGTTGAGGGACAGCTCACATTCAATAACGTTTATCAGATGGTCGAGGCAGCGCTCGCCGGCTTCGGGCTCGCATACGTTCCGAGAGATCTTGTAGAGCCGCATGTTGAAGCGGAACGTCTTGTCTGGGTTTTGGAAGAGTGGTTTCCCACTTTCGTCGGGCACCATGTCTATTATCCGAGCCGCCGCAAATCATCGAGGGCTGGTGGAACTCGTCGTGGACGCATTGAAGTCTGGTTACCGAAGGCGAGCACCGTGACAGGCACAGATCTCGTTTTCATGCAATCGAAGAGTGGGTCCGCAAGTGCCGCTCTGTCCCATAGCTCCTTGGGCAAGCGAGCGATCGGGCTACAAGAGCTACTCAGCTGCCATAAAATTTGACATAAAAGTAATGAGCAAAATTTTGACTGTTAGTCCAAAGTTCAGATGTCGCGTTTCCGCTAAATTGAAATGTCGTGTTTGCGGGTTCAGGCTGGCGGCCAGTATCTCTTCAGGAGCGCTGGCCATGAACGCATCCGGGACGATCACCATGTCGATGACCGAGCTGGACCGGTTGAAGGTTGAAAGTGGTACAGGCTGTTTGCGAGCGGCGTCTGAAGCCGGGCCAGGCAGCGGACCGCCTTGCGTTGAGCGTCCGTCAGGATGAACGTCTGGTGCTGCGCTACGAGGCTGCCGGTGTGGCCGGTCTGGTATCAGGCGGCTGCGCCGCCCAGCCCAAAAACATAAGAAAAAACACGATAAAACCCGACATTTCAATTTAGCGCAGACCCCGACATTTGAACTTGGCGGCGACATTGACTGCAGCGGCTATCGTATTGTCGTGTTTTGTGTATGGCTCAGTGTTGGGCATTCAGTTCAGTGCGTCGGCGACGAATGCAACTGCGACGAGCACTATGACGACTCGGAAGCGGCGCGGATGAAACTCTGGAATTCGAGCGTCGGCCCCTTGGGCGCCTGAAACCGGCGATAGCCTATCCTGCCATCCCTCGTTTTTATGTTGTTTTTAATGCCCCAATCCAAACGTTTTCGGCGAGGTCGACCGTGATATTCCGCGAGGTTGCCAGGGGAGTCCGCGGGCGACACGCCATGAGTCTGGTGGCCTTCTGTTGCTGGACTGCATACTTCCTCATCGCCAGTCTGTGATGTCGACTGATCGAGTCTGTATACGGCGCAGGCCGATTCCTGCGTGGTAGTCCGGTCCATGGTCGATAGCTGGATGCCGGATGTCCGCGAGGCGTGCCGCTGCAGTCGGCAATCACATGCCCCGAATCCGTAAGATCGATCCTGCTTCGGCAGCCTGCTCTGTTTCCAAAATCCGTGAGGTCGTTCCCGAGAGTATGCAGGCGGGGCTGTCGCGAGTCTGTAGGGTAAGAGGAAAAATCTGCGAGCTTGTCGTGTTGCTGTCGGCGCAGTGGTGATGTCTACCTGCATCCCTTCCGAATTTTTTTCAGGCTATCTATCGGAGTCTGTCGCACGTGGCCGACACACCAAAATATTTTTGCCTCTTTTGAATTCTCAATGGGTGGTTTGGCGGGTCAAGGGCGGGCGTAAGCCCGGCGCAGCGAACCCTTGATGCGCACTGATTCGATAAGCTGAGTCATGGCTGGTTGCGGCAGAATGGTGCAACCAGCCATGCAAGACGAAACGAATAATGACGAACCAATTGTTTGAAGCCGCCTTGGGAATCAGGGCCCCGTGGTACGTACAAAGCGTCGACTTTGATACCGGCAAACGCCAGCTCACGATTGCCGTGGACTTCGTCGCGGGTAGCCGGTTTGCCTATGCTGACGTAGCCGGCGAGCACCCCGTGCACGACACGCAAATCAAGCGTCTGCGCCATTTGAATTTCTTTCAGCACGAGTGCTTTCTGGAAGTACGTGTGCCGCGTGTGCGTTTGCCGGACGGCTCGGTACGGTTGGTGGAACCTGATTGGGTCGGCCAACTCAGCGGCTTCACGTTGCTGTTCGAGGCGCTTGTGCTGATGCTCGCTCAGCAGATGCCGTTTGCTGCCGTGGCGCGCATCGTCAACCTGTCGTGGCACCGGGTGCATGCCATCTGCTCGCGCTATGTGGAACTGGCGCTCGCGTCGGCGGACCTGTCGGAGGTGACGATGGTGGCGATTGACGAAACCTCGTACCGGCGCGGTCATGAGTATCTGACACTGGTGGCCGACATGCAGGCGCGGCGCGTCGTGTTCGTGACGACCGGCAAGGATGCCGGCACAATTGAACGCTTCGCGGCTTATCTTGGCCAGCATGGTGGCAAGCCCGAGCAAGTCGATTCGGTCAGCATCGACATGTCGCCGGCTTTCATCAAGGGAGTCAACGAACATCTGCCCGATGCGCGGCTGACCTTCGACAAGTTTCACGTCGTCGCTCACGCGTCCAAGGCGCTCGATACCGTGCGTCGACAACAACAGAAAGTCGACCCGGAACTCAAAGGCATGCGCTGGACGCTGCTGAAAGACGCGAACAAACTCAACCTGGCGCAATTGACCGACCTCGAGGCGCTCGTCAGTCAGTACACCACGAAGCGCACCGCCCGCGCATGGCTATATCGCGAGCAACTGCGCGAGATTCTCGAGCGCAAGCAAATCAATGTCGTCTCCGACATGCTGCAGCAGTGGTGCACCAACGTTATGCGTTCGAAGGTCGAACCGATGAAGGATGTGGTGCGATTGATTCGCCGACACTTCGACGGAATCGTCGCCTGGACCCAGACCCGCCAGACCAACGGATTCATCGAAGCCATCAATGGACTGTTTCAGGCCGCCAAGCGCAAGGCACGCGGATACGCTCGCTTCGAAACTATGCGAACGGTCCTGTTTCTCATCGCAGGCAAACTCGACTTCTCCAGCATCAACCCGCATGCCTCGTGAGCCGCATAACCCACTCCACTTTCAAAAGAGCCATATTTTTTCTATTCCGATGCAATCTCGCTAATTCCATGGCATTCCGGCAGCGAAATTTTAGCTAGAAACGGGTATTGACGGAGCTTTCCTGAGCGGACAAGATGAATTGAAGAAAGCGGGATGGAGCGACTTATGCCTGTTGCGAAGAGCTATACACGTGCGCAATGGGATGAGCTTGTCCACTCTCTCCAATCACTGCCTGTCAAGCCGGAGGCTGAGCAGCGCGTCTCGATCACCGATGCGATGAAAGAGATGCGGATGGTGATCGGCGCGGTGAAGGAAAAGGGATATACGCTGGAAGAAATCGTTGAGCATGCAAGAGGCAAGGGCGTCGAATTTAGCGTTGGCTCTGTCAAATACGCGTTATATCCATCGAAGAAAAGCAAGCCACCCCGGCAGGCGATAAGGGAATCTGCACGAGGCGATGCCGCACCGTCGCCTCGCACGAAGAAAGTAAACCAGGGCAACGTACAGCGCGCGGAAAATGCCCGCAAGAATCAAGGGCAGGATGGGAAAAAGGTAGTCAACAAGCCGGGGGCCATGGTGATGCGCGACGCGTTCTCATTTGAGATCACGCCCGACACCGAGAACCTTTAGAGGATCCAAATGGATACGACGACTTACCCTATCTATATCGTTGGCGGCAGTAAGGGCGGCGTGGGCAAGAGTTTTGTTGCGCTCGCGCTGGCCGATTATCTGCTACGGCGGGAGATTCATGCGGCCCTGGTGGAAACCGATACCTCCAATCCAGACGTGATGAAAGCGGTGCAGGACGAGATGCGTTGCATCGCATATAACCTGGATGATGCAAACGGCTGGATCGGCCTCGTCAATTTCTGCGACGAGCACCGGGACGCCGCAATCGTCGTCAACACGGCGGCGCGGAGTCAGACGGGCGTGGCGCAATTCGGTGCGACACTGGCCGGTGCGCTTGACGAGCTTCGACGCCAGCTTGTTGTACTGTGGGTGATCAACCGGCAACGCGACAGCCTTGAACTGTTGAACGCTTTCAGCCGGACTTTCCCGGACGCGGTGACGAACGTCGTGCGTAATGGCTATTTCGGTTCGGCGGAAAAGTTCACCCTGTATCAGGGGTCGCAGCTTCGCCGCTCCATCGAAACGCGAGGCCATTCGCTCGATTTTCCCGATCTCGCGGATCGCGTTGCCGACGAGCTTCGCAGTCAGCGTCTGTCGATCCGCAAGGCAGCGGAGACGATGCATATCGGCGAGCGGGTCGAACTATTGCGCTGGCGTTCGTTATGCGATGCCATGTTCGCCAAGGTGACGGCCGATGCGTAACAGACGGGCGAAGTTGCCTGATACGCTCGCCCGCCTGTTCCTCGATGTCACGGGCGAAGTGCCCGACGACGCCAGCCTCCTGCGCATGCGCCGGATGTCCGGCACGCTGAACCTGCGCGACAACGATGCGCTATGGTCGGTCATTGCCGTGCTCGAATACTACGCGCGGCTATATGAGGCGATGCCCGAGCGCATCCGGCGCGCGGGTGATGGTGGTTTCGATACCGTGCGCCGGGAAGCGGAGGCGGCGACCGACGCCCTGATGCGTCAGCATCGCGACGCGCTCGCGCGCTGCAAGGAGACGATCAGGCTGGCCGAGGAAATGACCCGGGAGCACGAGGCGCGCTATCGGGTCGCACTGGCGACATTGAACGACCAGTCGCTGACGATGCTGGCCGAACGGGCGGCGGGCAGGATTGCGCGCATGGCCGGAAACCGTCTGGTCGGCCTGTCGGCTGTCGCTGCGCGCGAACAGCGGGCGCGGATGGATGGCGTGATCGCTCAGGTCAATGGCGCGGGACAGGTGGCGACGCGTGACATAGTGCGCACATTCCGCCGTCTGCTCGGAGGCATGCTGGTTGTTCTGCTGTTGGTGACGGGAGCAGGCGCGTGCGCTGGCTGGTGGGCTGGCGTGCATGCCGCGCAGGCAGGACATGTGGGCCGGTGACAGACAGGAAGAAACCTCGCCCCGTTGCCGGGGCGAGGAAGTCGCGGGTTATGCAGCGTCCCGTGTTGCGAGATGGCTGTTTATGGATGCCGTAGTTGGGGAGGGCCACGCAGGACGCGTATCGTCGTTCGCGGTGTCGGCCGGATCGCCCGATCCCGTGTCGGTAGGCTCAGCCGGGTCGGATTCTTCCGTCTCCTGCCCGTTGTTCGCATCGTTCTCATCGGAGTCGTTCATCACACCGTAGACGTGTGTGACCGGCACCTCTCGATCGGTGAGCATTTCCGGGAGCCACGCGGATTTTGCGAGCCGCAATTCAGCCGACGCGGCGGCATCGCCCTTCTTCATCTTGCTCAGGTCAAGCGCGATCTTGGGCGACACCGACTGCCTGGCGACATCCACGATACGCGCCTTGCTGACGTGATCGAAATACGAGGCGCGGGTCGGCGTCCAGTACCGGGTCATATCGAGTTGCAGCACGTTGCTCAGGGCGTTGATCGCGTGCGGCCCATCCGTGCCGGTGACCCCATCGAGCAGGGTGCCGGTGCAAAAGGCGAGCAGATCGAGCAATGTCGTGCCGGGGGCCTGCTCGACCAGCCACGGCAGCAGGTCGGCCAGTCGCGCGGGCAGGGCCGTGAGCCACTGCTGGCGCTGCGCGTCGATGACGCTCCATGCGGTGCTGGCGGACAGGTCGTCAGGGCCTTGAGCAGCGCATCATGGTTGCTGGTTGCGTTCAGTTCGAGACAATCCCGGCTGGCGTGCCCGTACCGTTCGGGAAGGCGACCGGCGCGAGCCGGAACAGCAGGGCGGCGAGGGCGACGGACGGCTGCGCGATCAGTTCCGCGTGAACGGCGGCGGTGCGGTGGGCACTCAGGCGCTGGCAGAGTTTCGCGCTATGAATGGGCTTGGCTTTCCGGTTCGCTTCCTTGAGCGCGGCGACGGCCTGACTGACCGGAGTTGCGCTGTCGTCGTGCCCATCGTCGCTTTCGCGGCGTACCAGTCCACGCTCGATAATCAGATTGCCTTGCGGGTCGAGGATAACGAACGCGCCCGCTTGGGCCATCTGTTGTGCGTCCAATACCTGTGTGCGCGTTTCCAGTGCCTGAATCGCGGCGGTGATTTCGTTCAGTTCGGGTTCGATCCGTTCGCCTTCCTCGTAGGCGTCCTCGTCGTCCTCCGCGAGCGCATCGTATCGTTCCGCCAGTTCGTCCTGCCGTGCGGTCAGGGCATTCATTTCGCGCTGCTCGTCCTCCGTATAGTGGCGGTCGAGCGGATCGAGTCTGGCGAAGCGGTTCAGTTCGAGCACGTCGCGTTCGATGCGCGCTTCCGTCCAGTTCCACCCTTCGGCACGAATTGCCTCCGCAGCGGCTTCGAGCTTTTCGCCCGCAAGATGCTGTAGCAGTTCGGCGTCTGCGATGAAACCGGCATTTTCGGTATCGCTGAACAGGTCGCGCCGCACGTATCCCCCCGCTGCTTCGTAGGCCTCCAGCCCGACGAACCGCACCAGACGGCTGCGGCTCGCATCAATCTCGGTCCGCGTGATGGACTGACGCAGATACTGTGGAGCACGCTGCCAGTCGTTCGGTGCGTCGAACCAGACCCGTTCTTGCATTTCGTCAACTGGTCGAGGGTGATCCCATCCTCTCGCAGCAGGGCGAGCAGTTTGGGCGACACGTTGGCGAGCTTGAGACGCCGCTTGACCGTGAGCGGCGCGGCAGAAAAGAGCGCGGCAATATTGTCCACGCTGCGGC
The DNA here is from genome assembly GCF_050436225.1 of Paraburkholderia lebeckiae. NCBI lineage: Bacteria > Pseudomonadati > Pseudomonadota > Betaproteobacteria > Burkholderiales > Burkholderiaceae > Paraburkholderia > Paraburkholderia lebeckiae. The sequence continues at coordinate 1,504,108 of NZ_JBNDLU010000002.1, forward strand.
CTTCCTCGGCCAGCATCCTGAACGAGCGCAGCACATCGAACGGGTCGAGTCCTTCGCGCTGGCTGTTTTCGATCAGGCTCACGGCGAGGGCTTCGCCTTCGCTGACGATGCGCACGGGAACCGCGTAGTCGTCCCCGATGCGCTTGTCCGCGTGCAGCAGGTCGAGCGCGGCATGGCGGCGCTGACCGGCGCAGACGCCGAGCTTGCGTTGCTTGCCGCGCGATCCACGCAGTTCATGCACGACAAGATTCTGCAACAGGCCCTTCGCGGCGATATTGTCGGCCAGGCCCGGAATCCCGGCGAGAGGTTTCGTGCGCGCGTTGAGCGGGGATTTCCGCAGGGATGAATACGGTACAGTGACAATCGGCTGCTCGTTACCGAAATCCGTTTCGAGTAGGGGCGTTGCCGGGGTATCGTCAGTTTCGATGACGGTAAATGGCTTGGGTTTCCATGATTGACTCCGGATAGAAAAGACAGGTTCCGGGTCACTTCACTCGATGCGTTCAGGCGTTGACCCGGAGAGGATTCCTGATCGAATGAATGGAGGGGTGGCCTGATCGGCATCCCCCTCCGGTGGGGGTTATGCCTTCATCCGGTGCATGGCGTCAGCGAGCATCCACAGCGCGCGGTTCAGCTTCACGTTCTGGTCGATGCCGGTCACGGGGCGGGTGGACATCGCGCGCCCGCTGGCCGAACGTCCGCGCAATCCGCCTTTCGTGAGGTTTTCCTGGACCTTATTAAAAATGGTCCAAAGGTCGTCGCGGCGATCCTCGAAGCGACGCGGAAAGAGCAATTGATGTTCGGTGATTGGCGCGGGAGCGGTGGCGTCAGTCGGGTCGTAGCGCAGCGCGAGCGCGGAGCGCGCGAAGGCGGTCTGCTCGTCGCGGTTCAAGGTCACGGCCTGCATGCCTTCCTTCTGCTCGCGGATCAGGTCGAAGCCGTCGAGCACGTCGAATGCGCCGTTGATCACGTTCTGCACGATGTTGCCTTTGTGCGGCACGCGGATCTCGGCCACGTTGTCGCCTGCGACCATGCCGTTCTGGCAGACAAATCTCAGGACGCCAGCCAGCATTTGATAGCTGCTCGTGCCATCGTGCGAATTCAGCATCACGATTTCGTTGGCTTCGTCGCCGGTGATCGTGTCGGCATGGCGAAGCCTGAGCATGTGTTTCGTGTATTCGCGCTTGCTCTCGTCGCGCACGCGGGTCTGGCAGACCATGAACGGCTCGAAACCTTCATTACGCAGACCGCGCAGCACGTCGATGGTGGGAATGTAGGTGTAGCGATCCGAGCGGCTGTCGTGCTTGCCTTCGGCAAAGATCGACGGGGCGACACGGTGGATTTGATCGTCGGACAGCGGCGCATTGGAACGGAGCGCCGGGGAGCCGGGACGGAAAGAAGAGGCGAGTTGCATGGCAATCTCCACAGCAAAAGGGTTGAATTACGGGCTGTGGGATGGCCTTGCCGCTTGCGCGTGAAACCCTCCCGGTGGAACTCGGGGTTGGCTTCTGCTTTTGCCCGGCACCCGGTTTCCTGCCCGTGCGACCCAAGGAGTCGAAGGCGGGGCGGTGTCAAGGAAAAAGGCGAGGGATGGTGCGGGCAACACGGTCCCTCGCCCCTTGACGCCGCCCCGCCTTCGACTACGGTCGCGGGACAGGGCAGGAAACTGGGGACCAGGCAGATGCCAGGGCACGAGTTCGACGGGAAGAACTGCGAAGCCTTGGTTATTCACAGTTTTTGGGGGCAACGCTGTGAATAACTTTCTGGACGGAACTGCAAGTGATTGAGGAAAATCGGGTTTCGCCATGAACCTTGCCGCCAGTACGAAATGAGTCAGGCTTCAGGCGTCTGACGAAGCGGATGTCTCCGGTTCCAGAATGGCGTGGACGGCCGGAAGGCAAGGGCCGCGTACTGTTGGCGACGTGAAAACAGGGGAGCGGATATGGCGCTTCAGTGGATTGGGTACCTGAAGCAGAGCGGCTGGATGGATCTGCTGAAAGTTGGAGGTGTCGCGAGCATCATCAGCTCAATCATCACGCTGGGCTGGAATGGAGTTCGAGAGGCCAGGGCCGGCAGGCGTGAGGTATAGCGAATCGGTGCCCGCTGACACGGGCAAGGTTTTGAAGGCGCTCTGCCGCGAAGAGCGGGGCGCAGGTGGCTACGGCCTGACTTGCTACGACAGGTTGTGCAAAAGCGTGCCGTCCTCGATGCTGACGCTTCGTCCGTCACGAAGGACGGTTCACGGACACGCCGCCCGGCCTTGCCATGGAGCTTCCACGCCGCACCTCTCTGCAATGCCGCGCGCTGCGGCAGGGACGCTCCCGCCTGTCGTTGGGGTGTGGGCCTTGCCCGCGTCAGGGTACAAACCGCCGAAGCCATTGCGCAGTGAGCCGGGTGGGCCGCGGCTCCTTTCGGGAGCTTCGTCCCATGCGTCCTTGCTTTGTTGTGAATCCTGGCGGGGGCATGGCTGCGCCTCGGGCTTCCTGGCCGCAACCGTCCGGCGCAAACAATTTTCCCGGCGCCGCGCGCCTTCCTCGCGGGACAAATTCTTTGCGCCTTCCGGTTCTCCACTGCGTTTCGACCGCAGGTGGTGCAGCCCGCCCGACCCCCGCCGATCGGATCACAACAAGGACGCGATGGGCGCGACCTTGCCAACCAGAAAGGAGCAGGCATCATGGCCAACATCGGCACCTTCACCGCTGAGAACGATGGCTTCACCGGCACCGTCCGCACCCTGACGCTCAACGTCAAGGTGAAGTTCGTCCCCAACGACAAGACCAGCGAGAACGCCCCCGACTTCCGCATCCAGGCGGCCGGCGGCTACGATATCGGTGCGGCGTGGAAGACAGTCAGTCAGGCCGAGCGGCCTTACCTGTCCGTGACCCTTGACGATCCTTCGTTCCCGGCGACGATCTACGCCCGTCTGATCGAGGAAGACGATGATACGCACAACCTGATCTGGTCGCGCAGCAAGTCGGCAGCCTGCGGGCTGGCGCGAGCGCCTCGCCCCTTGCGGGGGGCGCCTTTGCGTTAGGAGCGGGAAGCCGCCAGACGGCTTTCCGTCTCCTCCATCAAATCCACCGAAGAGCATCCGGGCGCGCGGGCAATCTTGAGGATGAGCACCAGCCTTGCATGTGCTCGCCGCGCTCGATCTCGCCCCAGGTGCGAGCGTTCGATGCCGGCCTGGTTGGCCAAGTCTTCCTGCGCGACACCGCGTTTCGTGCGCCATGCAGCAGAAAACGCAGCGGCCGGTTCAGTTTGAGATTGCGGAGCAGACCCAATACAGCGTTGAGGCATGAGTCAGGTCCGCATCGCTGCGATGCGCCTGAGGTGGCAGAACAGACCGAGGGTTTGACCGGAGGTGCGCCGGACCGGCGATCCAGCTTGTGTCGCTGCCGGCCACAATCCGCTGTTTGGCTGGATCGTTGGTAATCGGGAACAACGTACCATTGCCTATCTGCCACTTGAGTCAAAGGAATGAAGATCCATCCGTTTGTTGAGGCAGTGGCCTCGCTGCAGTTTGAAGACTGTTTCAACCCCTATTCGGATCGTTGCGAAGTGCGTGACCGGCGTGACGCGCCGCGTCGCCGCGCAGCCGCGCTTTCTGCCATGGTGCGGTGCGCGGTGCAGGAGCCAGTGGACGCAATCTGGATCGGGCGGGACCTCGGATACCGGGGAGGGCGTCGTACAGGGCTGGCGCTGACCGACGACGTTCATATCAGTCAGCATGCCAGACGATGGAATCTTGAGCTTTCCGAAGAGCGCCCGACGAAAGGCAGCGCGGTGTCGGAACGGACTGCCGCGGTGATATGGAACATGCTGGAGCACATTGATGCCCGCATTTTCCTGTGGAACGTCTTCCCGCTTCATCCGCATGATGCGGGCGATCCCTTCTCCAACCGGCAACATAATGCCCGCGAACGACGTGCCGGGGAAGAACTGCTGCAGCAACTCATCGTCCTGCTACGGCCGGCCCGGATCGTTGCCATCGGTAACGACGCCGCAGCCGCGGCGAATCGCATAACCGGTTCCGTGCCTGTGATCTGCGTGAGACATCCCAGCTATGGAGGACAGACGCAGTTTCAGCAGCAGATCGCCGATCTGTATGGGCATTCGGCGAGGGCCGACTCACTGTTTTGACTCGTTACTTCCCTTGACGAATACGAGGTCGCTCGACAGACGCAGTTGGCGTCCATGCTGGAGCTTTCCCTGCGATCGATGCAGATCCTCGACCGTATATCGGCCGCGGCCCCGTAAGAGATTGTTTTGATTGCATTGAATAATGCCCCACTGCCGCCTCGCGAAAGCGGCTCAGAATTACGCGACATGGTTCCAGCATCCCGGGCTTTGACAATCGAAGAACGCCACGTGGGTTCTGGCGCCCAGCTCATTCCAGATGATCTGGGACACCCGATTGCAATAGGCCTGATCGCCGCCGAACACTGAAACGGCGACCCTGCGTATGCCGGATGCCCTCATCCGTCGCAGCAAATGAATGTCGTGATCGCCGAAGCCCCAGCCGTAGATGACCAGCGACTCCCGAGCAGACGGTAATACTTCGCGGTATACGGTCGACAGGTAGTAACTGCTTTGAATCGAAGCCAACTTCTGCTCGCATGTGCCCTCGCTCACGAACAGGGGCACGACTTCCCCGGATATCCATCGGTTCAGGATGGCCTGAAGCAGGCCCGCCTCCTGGTTGTGAATCTTCATCTCTTCTTCGATGCGGTTTCGGCACAGGACGAGGCTCCCATGTGGGTAGAAGACGAGCGAGGTCGATCGCTCCCGACCAATGGGCTCCCTGAACCGCTGCCAGTTGTCGTCGAAACGGCCGCCACGGACGAAGCAGTCCTTGAACGCGTGTGCATCGTCAACATCAAGGCCGAAAGTCAGGGTCCAGTAGAGCACAAGGTCGTAGTTCAGGGAAATGACCGTATCGAACGACCTCAGAAAATCGTAGAGCCGAGGAAGCTGTTCGCGGACCGCGTCGTGCTCTCGATGAACGTCGCGAACCGTTTGTATAAGGCAATCCCTGACGTGATGGTATGCGTCACGAGTCCTGTCGTCAGATATTCGCAATGCCTGGTTCACGTTCGATGCCTGCCAGACATTGCGCAGAATCAACTCGAAATCCGAAGTCCCGAAAAACTCGAAGAGACGCTGGATGTCCGGCGTCATCAGACCGTTGGCTCTTGCATGGCCTAACAGCGATCCATACGAAAAGCTTGGGCTCACAGCAATGCTTGCTCCATTACCGAGGAGGATGGTACCCCGATAGGCGCCAGCCAACCGGTCCCAGGGCAGTATCTCGATTGGCATAGACCTTTTTGCGTTCGTTGTGGATTTCCGACGGCCGCAGCGCAGCCCATGTAAGAGCGGGCGCGCCGACGCAAGTCCCCCGCGTCAATTGAGCGTCACGGCGCGCTGGCTGGCTCGGGAGCCAGAGGGAAACGACTGGCGGCGGGCAACGCGTGCAATCGTGCAATGGGCCGCGCACCGTCGCCGTTGCTTCGGCCTGAGGCACGTAGCCTTTCGGTCACGACGGCTCATGCAGAGCAGCTAGGCGGGCCCATCGGACTGCGTCCCCCGGCGCATGTCGTACCGCGTGACTGGTGAGTAGGGCAGGACCTGTGGACGCTATAATAGCGCGCTAACAGACCAACAAGCGCGGAGGCGCGTTGACAACACCGATCATCCGATGGGCGGGTAGCAAGCGGCCGATCCTGAACGTGCTCCAGGCGGCAATGCCGTCGAAGTTTCGACGCTATATCGAGCCTTTTGCGGGATCCGGTGCGCTCTACCTGAGTCTTGCGCCTTGTCCAGCGATCTTGGGCGACGTGAACAGCTCGCTGGTTGCCACGTACAGGAGTGTCAGGGCGTTCCCGCATGCAGTCTGGCGCGAGATAAATGCGATGCCGACTGAGCCGGACTACTACTACTACTTGCGCAATCTTGACGAGGCAACTCTCAGCAAACGCTCACAGGCTGCGAGGTTTATTTACCTCAATCGTTTCTGCTTCAACGGTGTCTACCGGACGAATCGGGCTGGAAGGTTCAATGTGCCTCGTGGCCGGGGCCGTCTTCATATTCCGTCTGAAGAGGAATTTTGTGCGTTTGCGCGCCACCTGCGACATGCAGACCTCGTGCAGGACGATTTCGAACCCGTCCTGCAGCAGGCGCGCTCCGGGGACTTTGTGTACATGGATCCACCGTATTCCACTTCCGGAAAGAGGGATCGCGGCGAATACGGGCGAGACAGTTTTCGGGACCGCGACCTCGTTCGATTTATCGATGCCACGCTTGCAGCATCGGATCGAGGGGCAAAGATCCTGATTTCATACTCGTCGTCGAGCGCATTGCATGAACCGTTAAGAGCACGCGGGTGGAACATTCGCAGCCTGCATGTACACAGAAACGTCGCCGGTTTCTGCGGGCATCGCGGAAAGGCGGAAGAACTCCTCGTGACCAACTACTGAAATGGATCTTTAACGGTGCAAGCCTCATCGTCGAACCAGGGGGATGTGATACTTACGGTCGCTTTATTGAGTGACCCGCACTTTTATGCCGGTACTGGCACCGGCGAACCAAACCCCTCATGGCTCCAGGTGGTCAGCACCGAAGGCCCGAAGTTCAAGCGTCGTGATAACCCGTGGGCCTCGCTGCTGGCGCTTGTGAAGAATCATGGTCTGACAGCAGATGTTTTGCTTTGTCCAGGCGACATCACGACGTATGCGGATCCTGTCGGTCTGAATGTGGCGTGGAAATGTCTGGTCACACTCGGTGATGAACTAAAGGCATCGTTGACAGCGTCTGCGACGGGCAACCACGATGTCACGTCCCGAGCACCTGGCTCCGGGAAAAACGTGGTGCGAGATCTCAATGACGCGGCGGATCTTTTCGAGAACCTGAAACAGCTTGAACCGGCATATCCGGTTCACATCTCGACGATTCCGCCCGCGCAGGCTCACGAGCGTCGAGTTCACTACTTCGGGGCTGACTACGTGCTCGTCGACAACGACCCTCGCTATCGCCTTGTTGTGTTTAACAGCTGCGCGCGCCATAACGCGGTGCCCGTGGAGTATGAGCGGGGACGCATTGCGGAAAGCGCTCTGTCGTGGCTTGATGACGCCCTGGAGAGCTCCGATGGAGCGCAGTCGAAAATGAACCTCTTTGTCTGTCACCATCATCCCATCCAGCATGAAGACCATCACCTTGGTAGCTACGATTTCATGCAGAACGGGCAGCGCCTGCTCGATACACTCTCGAAGCATGGAGACTGGATAGTATTCCATGGTCACAAGCATCACGGGAAGCTTACGTACGCACCTGGCGGGGCTTCACCGCCTGTGGTGTTTGCTGCCAGTAGCTTCGGTGCGGTTGTTGACGATGCATCGTTACGGCTGCGCAACCAGTTTTACCTGATCGACATCGTTCTTCCGTCCGGTGGCGGCTCCCCGCTGGGCACGGTTCGAGCTTGGAACTGGTATCTGGGAAGTGGTTGGAAGCAGTCGGACAGTACGCTCGATGGCATTTACACGGGCTGCGGTTTCGGTGAGCGGGGCCATCCAGACAAACTGGCTGATGCAATAGCGGCAATGATTCCGGCGCCCACGCCGTGGGCAAACATTATTGCGAACGTGCCCTGGCTGCGTCATGTGACGCCACGCGATATGAAGTCGATTGAGCGAAGCCTGCTAAGACGCCATAACATTGTCATCACGAGCAACGTTGACGGGAAGTATGAAGAAGCTGGGCGAAAGCGATCATGACTATCTCATTTCTTGAAGCATTCAACGCAAAAGATTTGCGTCTTAACGAAATGGTCGGTTCGTTCGTTCCGTCCGACGAATTTTGGGAAATCGCAGGCAACTGGAATGCGCTGGTCGTGGGACCTCGTGGTAGCGGTAAGACCACATATCTGAGGATGTTGTCTCTTGAAGCGGTTCGCAGTTGGCGTCACGAACGGGCCGACTCTTTGCGATCGGCGGTCGGATACACTGGCATCTATGTTCCAGCGGATATCGCCTGGGGCGCAATGGTCGAAAGCCTCGGCGGTGGACGCCTGAGTGATGAATGTTTTGAGGCGGTTACGACCGCCGCTTTTTGCACCAATGTTCTGCAGTCTGCCGCGGCGACAATGTCCTGTGCGGTGAGTGGCGAAGATTGTCACGGCTCAATCTCAATCCCGGGGCCAATCCTGGAGTCGGTGGTTGTCGAGATTGCGAAAGCCTGGAAACTCGACGTCGAAATTGCTTCAATGGGCAGCCTGGAGACTGCGCTTGCATTCCGGATGCTTGACATTCACTCAGGGGCCCTTGAGCTGGCTGCGAAACCTGGTCTCACGCTATCCGACGTCTATGCGCGCCTTCCGTATGCAACGCTGCCATTTGACGTGGCTTTGACTGTCGGTCTTTCAATCATCGACCGGGCAGCGAAGCGCATCGATCATAAGTGGGCACTGCTGCTTGACGAATTCGAGATTGCCCACCCTTCGCTACAGCGACGGGTGCTGGGCAGTTTGCGTTCAGCCAACCGGAAATTGCTCTACAAGGTGGCCCTGGCCCCTTGTGGACCGCATACTTCCGAGAGCCTTGATACGCTCGGCCCACCGAGCCACAAGAACGACTACAAGCAAACCAACCTGTGGCATTCGGAGAAAGTCTCTGCGCTGCGTTTTTGCGATCAACTGTTTCACTCCCGGGTGGGGCATCACAAGCCATTGGCAGGGAAGACGCCGACGCAGGTCTTCGGCAGAACATGGGAAGGAGACTCTGATGAGCAAGGCAATGGAGCCCGTGCGAGCGACCGGTTAGACAAACTTAGTCAGGATTTCCTGGAACTGAGGTCGAAGGATCAGTCATTCGCGCGGTTCCTTGATGAAAAGCATCTCGATGCAGCGTCCCCGGACACATCCTTGTCGCTGGTTCGAAAAATTGCTCCACTGGTTGCGTTTCGAAATGCTTTCCGCGGTGCCGTGCTCAGTCGAAAGGGCCGTAAAAAACTCCTGAGCGTCTACACGGGATGGGAGGCACTTGCGTCGATAAGTGAAGGCAACCCCCGCTGGTTCATCGGGATGGTCAACATGATTATCTCGCGCACTCGGGAAACGGATCCATTGCCAATCGATCGCTCTGTTCAGCATCACGCGATCGAGCAAGCGTCCGAGGCGTTCTCTGCCATGTTACAAACGGCAGCGACGGAGCAGGCGATGGGGATCACGACAACAAAGTCGGTGTATGAACTGCTGTCCACGATAGGGTCATATTTCAATCGCCGACTGGTAGAGGATGACTTTATTGAAGAAATACCCTTGTCATTCGAGGTCTCGCACATTGATGGGGAAATTGAGAAGGCGTTGAGAATCGCTATCAACCTTGGAGCTGTTGTGAGTTTGTCTGACCCGGACGAGATGGGAGGTTTCCGTACGCTGGAAGGCAAGAGGTTCCGGCTTGCCTACCTGCTGGCGCCAGAATTTCGGCTACCCCTTCGATCGACGAAAAGCGTTTCGCTTTCGACCATCCTGTCTGACGCCACCGCTTCCAGGCGAAGCGGAAGGAGAGCAGACGCAATCGACGCACGCCATCGACAGGGAGCGCTGTTTTGATCAAGCACCTTATACCGGTAGCTGCGCAGGCGTTTGATCCGTCGGACGTGGCTGACAATGCCGCCTCATTTGATATGGTAGTTTGCGCGGTGAGCGGAGAGAGTCGCGCGTTGAAAGTGCCGGGTTTGATCAAAGCCTCATGTGGACGGAAAATCGCAATCCGTGTCCAGACTCACGACCGTCCGTCGCCTCGCGCTTCGAGCGTTTACGAGCGAGCAGGGTTTGAGTACTTCATCTATGATGAGAGCGCTTTCCGAAGCCTTCTCGAAGCATGCAGCGCGGAAGGCACTACAGAAGGCAGCAATAGAGGGCAGGAGCCCTTCCGGATTCTGGTGGACGTAAGCTGTCTGCCGCGGCGGATTGTGGCAAGTATGTTTGCGGCACTGGCGAGCCAGGGGCTATGGTCCGAGGTGGATCTGTGGTTGATCTATAACCCGGCCCGTTATGTTCCGCCGGCGACCGGCTCACTCGAACCCAATCGTCGTGTCGCGCCGGTACATCCCGTTTTTGCGGGGTGGATCTCGCGGGCTGGATTGCCTGTACGGACAGTTGTCGGACTTGGATATGAGCGGGGAAAGGCACTGGGGGCGGTGGAGTATATCCAGTCCTCGGACTATGTATTGTTTATTCCCGAATCTCCTGAGAAGCGATACAGAGCCAAGGTCGAGCAGCACAATCGCCAACTGATACGTGCGGCCAGCGACGCACAGGTCTTCGATTATGATGTTTTACAGCCGGTTGAGACTTTCCAGATGCTCGGCGGTCTGGTGGCCGGCATGAAGGGGCAATACAAGCCGGTGCTATTGCCATTTGGCCCAAAAATCCTTTTCGCAGTGTCGCTGCTTGTAGCGCTCGTTCATCGTGAGGTATCGGTCTGGCACGTCAGCGGCGAGGAACTTGAACAACCTGTTGAGCGTCCCGGATCGTCGTATTTCGCCACAATAAGGGTACGGCTTTCGGCTGGAAGAACTAATCTGAACGAGGTTGCATTTTGACGCTGAAGCCTTGCAGTCCATTGTGCGAGGCGCATGTGTTTCTCTTCTGAGGTGATTGCATAACGATAGTACTGCTACCAGATTGACATCCTTGTGTTTCGTCAAGCAAAGCGCGGGCATTTTGGCGACTAAGAGGAATGAAATGAACGCGTCCCACCCCGTGACCGAGTGAGCAAATCAAGGTGGATCCTCACCGGCCAACGGCATCGATGTACGCACGTGGAAAATAGGAAGTTTCCCAAGGCAACCGGAGGATCCAGTCGTGAATCGTACAGCAGTCGGCGTGGACATCGCGAAAAACGTGTTCCAGGTGCATTACATCGATCAGGAAACCGGCGAGATCGTGAACAAGCCGATCAAGCGGGCAAAGTTCCTTGAACATTTCGCGAACCGTGCGCCGTGCCTGATCGGGATAGAAGCGTGTGGTGGTGCGCACCACTGGGCCCGGCAACTGACGAAGATGGGCCACGAGGTGAAGCTGATGCCGGGGGAGTTTGTGAAAGCGTTCAATGTCCGCAACAAGAGCGATGCGGCGGACGCCCGGGCGATCTGGCTGGCAGTACAGCAGCCAGGCAAGCCGGTAGCGGTAAAAACTGAGATGCAGCAGGCGATGCTTGGGCTGCACCGGATGAGGCAGCAACTGCTCAAGTTCCGAACGATGCAGACCAATAGCCTGCGAGGACTGCTGACGGAATACGGCGAGGTGATGAGCAAGGGGCGAAGCAAGCTGGACAAGGAGATACCAGTGGTGCTCGAACGGCTCGCTGAGCGTCTGCCTGCTGTGATCATTGACACGTTTCGCGAGCAGTGGAACGGACTGGCGAAGCTGGACGAACAGGTAGCGCAGATTGAGCGCCGCATGCGCGAGTGGAAGAAGGAAGACAAATCGGTAAAGGCAATCGGCGAGATTCCCGGCGTCGGACTGCTGACGGCAACGGCGGCAGTCGCGATGATGGGCGATCCGAAAGCGTTCAGTTCGGGGCGGGAGTTTGCCGCGTGGGTTGGGATCGTACCGAGGCAGACGGGTTCGGGCGGCAAGGTGAATCTGCACGGGATCAGCAAGAGGGGTGACACGTATCTGCGCACACTGCTGATCCACGGTGCGCGTAGCGTCCTTGAGCACGCAAAGGAGCCGGGTGAGTGGGTCGAGCAGATGAAGAAGCGGCGGCCAAAGAATGTCGTGGTCGTCGCACTGGCCAACAAGATGGCGCGAACGATCTGGGCCGTACTGGCCCATAACCGGCCATACCGGAAGGACTATGTCAGCGTGAATCCGGCCTGAATGGCTCACGCGATGTAGAAGATCAACGTTTGACACAGGGTGAACGTCGAAAGGTTGCGCAGCAAACGAGTGTGATGACAAGCCAGGTAGGACCGGGGCCCGCCAAGCCTGAATCATTTCCAGAGCTTCGAGCTCGTTTGAGGAGTGAGGCGCGGGCCAGCGGATTTCATAGGGGGCCGTAGCCTATTGGGCTGCAACAAGCCCGGATATAGAGCAGCAGCCCATCCTGTCTGTCACACAAGCGAGAACTAGCGCAAAGGGACGCGTTCATATAGAAATGATGGCTATGCTAGAAAACATACAAGCAAAGATTGCGCCATTGCAGTCGGAGGCTGATGCGCTCAGGAAGTGATCGCTGGCAGCTATAGGAGAGATCCAGGAGTTGTTGGAAAGGCATGACGTCACGTTGGCAGACCTCGAATTCCAAATAGGCGGCGCGAGAGGCGGCCGACGACCCAGCAAAGTCGGCGGCGGTGAACAACCCGGCAGTGCAAAGTATGTTGATCCCAAAAGCGAGGCCACGTGGACAGGTCGAGGTCGTGCGCCGACCTGGATTGCCAGCGAAGGATCGAGGAAGGTTTCTTGTTAGCGGCAGCGTGCAGTATCCGGCGACCAAACGCGAGAGCGGCAAGCGAGTGAGCAACTACATTCGCGGTCCGCAGTCGACAAAATATCCTGATCCGAAAACGGGTGCTACCTGGCGCGGACGTGGCCGTGCACCTGCATGGCTTGCGGACGTGAGGGACCGTAGTGTATTCCTGACCGGTTGCAACGTTAGCGCATCAAAAACGGCGAATTCCGCGAAAAGAGCGGCTGCGAGATAGTTCGCAAGCAGCGGCCACGCTCCGATGGCGAGGCCTGAGCAGGCAATGCAGCGTGATTGTAAATTGCCCGACGCAGGTCCGTAGGTCGTGCGAATTGGGGGCGGTCGCCTTCAGCGGGCTTGAAGTCGCGGGATCTCATTGCGCATTAGTCCCCGACCTGAACCAGTTCCAAGGGCTGTAGGCGGCTCTTCTTCAGGAATTCGGCGACGACTTTCGGGATCACGCCCAATATTTTTTGGGGAGACGTCGCGACTACGCCGACCTTGGGCGTTGGCGTGTCGGCGTTGGCGCGGAGCCTTCGCGTACATCCTAGTATCTGCGGCAATTAATTGGCCGCGTTGAAGGTAGCAGCATCAACGGGCTTTAATTGGACCGCGTTGGAAAGCGCCTGACGGTACCGACGACGGTATCACCTTACAAAAGTCGTTTTTAGACAACCCATCTCCATGATAATTTGCAGAAGGCGCATTGATCCTCCGTCGTGATTCAAAGAGAACCGCTTAGTGCTGGCAGGATTTTTCGGTATCACTAACGGTATCGTCGCTACCCAACCGGACGGAAAGCCCGTCTACACAAGGAGCCCGGGCACCGGTTGACAATCGAGTGGGAATGAGGGTAAAAATATCTCAATTAAATCAATGGCTTACGAGGCTTGTTCGGATTGTCTATCAGAGTGCAACGTTGCTTCTAAGTATTTGATTTTTAATGAGTATCTTCACCATTCCGTAGAAAGCTGGACGTATTTGACGGTATCAAAGACGGTACAAGTGTCGGTAAACCGGACGGTATGGTTCCGTTCGAAATCCGGGTTTCAATTGTTACCGTCAATGCGATTCCGGGCATGACGGTAAGGTTTTCCCCGAAAAGCTAGACTCCGCGTGGGTTTGCGGGCGTCTGTAGGTCTTGTGGTTGGTGACGGTAAAAAGTCGTCCCAACCACGAGCACGACCCACGATGCTCACCGAATTCGCGCTTCGCAACCTCAAGCCCCGTACAACTCTGTACAAGATTGCCGACCAGCCTTTCTGAGCGTCATTCGTCAGCTTCGGAACTACATACCTGGGCTTCATGAAGCCGGGTTTCGGTCGTGCGCAAGCTCGTACACGGACAGCAATTTCAGCTGTCCACGGCACGTGTACCGACGTATATTTTGGACAATTCTGTAGTGGCGGAAAGTTGGCCAGGTGAAGAAAAGCCGCACCCTGCGGCTTTTCTGCGCACTCGTCATGCCAATCGGAGCATGAGTGTGAGGGGGCGAACCGGAGAAGGTGTGAACCCGTACGACTCATAGAAAGCCGCTGCGTGTGCGTCAGTCGCATGCACAAGCATCGCACGTACGCCAAGATCTTTTGCGATCGAGCTAGCGCGATTGAGCGCATCCTTCAAAAGGGCAGCGCAGAGTTGGACGCCTTTTGTATTTACGTCTCGTGCTAGCCGGCCAAGCACAACCACCGGAATTGGATTCGGCATATTTCGAAGAACGTTGCCGGTTGCATCGACATGGGCAACGGCTCCAGCCGCGAGGGCATAGTAGCCGTAGACGCGGCCGGTATCATCGGTCGTTACTAATACACGGCTTGCCCCACTGTTGTGGTTAATCAGGGCGCGCCGCTTCAGCCAGTCGTCAAGCTCCAGCCTTCCGCAGGAAAAGCTGGCAACGTCGTGCTCGGCCAGCAGCGGCTGCGGAGCAGAAAGCTTCCGATTCATTCGCTGTTTTCATTCCAAGGGGTTTTCACGTCCATAAGACGTGCAAGATCCGCGTTTGCGACTTTCGGCGCGTCTGGCAATTCGGTGAACTGCTTAAATTTTTCCGAATCAAGCCCAAAGAAAGTGCGATCCAGGACGACGGTCTGAGCGCGCTCGCAAGCGGCCTCCAACATAAAGTCAGAGCGGTTTTTGCCAAGCAGGCTCGCTGCGTAATCGATCAGATCACGTTGCTTTGGCAAGGCGCGAAGATTAATAGGTGCGTCGCGCATGATGCACTCCATACTGTATATACGATAGATATACGTGTGATAGAGCAATGTATATCTGATCAATACGCGCCGTAGCAGAATCAGTCAAGTTTCAGCCTGGCGACTGGATCGAGAAGTGCCTGGCGCACGTGGACGGACGTTCGATCTACAACAAGGTAGAGTACGCCGAGCAGCGGCGCCACATGCTGCATGAGTGGGCCAACATGGTCGATGCCTGGATCGACGGGTAGAGCTACGTGCCGAAACTATTGCCCGAGACTGTGGTAGTGCCGGTGCTGAGTGCCACCTTGTGTGTCGAATCTGCGGGCGATGGAGGACGAGGCCCGGGATATACTGTGTGTCCTCTTTTTACCGAGCCGGTGGGCAATCAAGGACGCCTTACGGACTCGATCCGGGGGGCGGATTCAGCCGTTGGCGGATTGACTGGATCTGCCCGCGTGGGAGGCAATCCGAGACCCGCTGGACTTCGCATTGTTGGAGCGGGTCGGTCGCGCAAATATCACGTCAAGTCATGACTAGCAAACACTCTTCCACCAAGTCACGTCGATCCTCGAAGCTTTCCCGCCTCCACGCCCCCGATCACATGTCGCCCGCCGACTGGCAGCGCGCCTTGCGTCGGCAATTCGGGCAAGAGCAAGCGTTCTCGCTGGAGAATCTCGGGACGGAGACGTATTTCTCCGAATTCCGCGTCGGCAATCCGGAGTCGAACTTCAGCTATCGCGTGTCGATTCGTGGGACCTGCCCGGGCGACAACTTTTGCGACTGTCCCGATTACGCCACCAACGAACTCGGCACCTGCAAGCACATTGAATTTACCTTGTCGCGACTGCTGCGCAAGCGAGGCGCAAAGGCGGCCTTCGCCCGTGGTTATCAGCCCGCATTCTCGGAGCTGTATTTGCGAAACGAGGGAGGCAGAGCGGTCCATTTTCGCGCCGGCGCGGATTGTCCGGCAAAGGTAGCCAAAGCGGCCGCCGCTTTGTTCGACGAGTCTCGGCGATGGCATCTGCCGGAGGACCGTTTCGAAGATCTCGGGCGCTTTCTCTCCAGGGTGGCGAAGGCCGGGCACGAATTGCGCGCCCATGACGACGCGCTCGATTTCATCGCCGGCCGAAACGATGCGGCGCGCCGTGCCAGGATGCTCGACGGGCAGTTTCCGCAAGGAGGGGCGACGCCCTCGCTGAAGAAGCTGCTCAAGGTGCCGCTCTATCCGTACCAGGCCGAAGGCGCATTGTTCGCCGTGCGTGCCGGGCGCGCCTTGATCGGCGACGAAATGGGCCTCGGCAAGACGGTGCAGGCCGTCGCGGCGGCGGAAATCCTGATCCGGCATTTTGGCGTGTCGAAAGTGCTGGTGATTTGCCCGACTTCGCTCAAGTATCAGTGGCAGAGCGAGATCACGCGGTTTTCCGGCCACGCTTCGAGGGTAGTCGCGGGCGGCCTTGCCCAGAGGCGGGGCGAATATGCGGCCCAGGATCTCTACAAGATCACCAACTATGAGAAGCTGAAATCGGACCTTGACATGATTTCCGCGTGGGCGCCGGAGCTGGTCATCGTCGACGAGGCGCAGCGCATCAAGAACTGGAACACCATTGCGGCGAAGGCTCTCAAGCGAATCGACAGCCCCTATGCCGTCGTGCTGACGGGAACGCCTCTCGAAAACAAGCTGGAGGAACTCGTTTCCATCGTTCAATTCGTCGACCAGCACCGACTCGGGCCCACGTGGAAGCTGCTGCACGAACATCAGGTCAAGGACGAGGCGGGACGCGTGACGGGATACACGGGCCTCGAAAAGATCAGCCAGACCCTGGCACCGATCATGATACGGCGTCGCAAGTCCGAGGTGCTGCTGCAGTTGCCCGGGCGCACCGACCAGAATCTGCTGGTGCCCATGACCGAGCTGCAGATGGCGTATCACACGGAAAACGCGGACATCGTGGCCAAAATCGTCCGGCGCTGGCGTAACACCAGGTTTCTGTCGGATCAGGACCAGCGGCGCCTCACCTGTGCTTTGCAGAACATGCGCATGTCGTGCAACAGCACCTATCTGCTGGACCAGGAAACCGATCATGGCGTGAAGGCCGACGAGCTGGCGACGTTGTTCGAGTCGCTTTTCACGCAGCCGGACGAGAAAGTCGTGGTGTTCAGTCAATGGACGCGCACGCATGAGATAGTCATTCGCCGGCTCAAGAAGCTCGGCATCGGCTACGTCAGCTTCCATGGCGGCGTGCCGTCGGAAAATCGGCCCGCACTGGTGCAGCGCTTTCGGGACGATTCGGACTGTCGGGTATTTCTGTCGACGGACGCAGGTAGCACGGGGCTCAACCTCCAGCACGCGTCGACGCTCGTGAACATGGATCTGCCGTGGAACCCGGCGGTGCTGGAACAGCGCATCGCGCGCGTCTATCGGTTGGGCCAGAAAAAGCCGGTACAAGTCGTCAATTACATCGCGAAGGGAACGATCGAGGAGGGCATGCTGTCGGTGCTGGCTTTCAAGCGCTCGCTGGCGGAAGGCATCCTCGATGGCGGCGCCAGCGAAATTCTGCTCGGTGGTTCGCGCCTGACCCGCTTCATGAAGGATGTCGAAAACGTCGCGGGGCGCATGGGAGAGAGCGAGGTCATGGCCGCGGCGGAGGAAGCCGCGAGCGGCGCAGTCGTGTCCGGCGACGCGGCGCGTGACGCGAGCGTCGTGGAAACCGACCTCGCCGGTACCGGAGAGCAGCCTCAAGCTTCGACCATCGATACAGCGCAACGAGGCGCGTCCTTCGAACCGTGGTCAGGGTTGCTGCAGTTCGGCGCGGCGCTGGCGTCGGCGTTGAATGAGCCGGGCGATGGCGCGGTTGCCGCACACCCGTGGGTCGAGCGCGATGCCGTGACGGGCGCGCGAAGTCTCAGGTTGCCGCTGCCATCTCCCGAGACGGCAAGACGACTGGCTGAGGTGCTGTCGACGATCTCGGATGCTCTGCTGCGCAACGGCAGCGCAAACTAAAGTCGCTGAACGTGGGAGTTGGGGCAGGCATCTTCGAGGCGGCCTGCTTCGAGTCGTATTCGAGTTGTACCTGACGGTGAGATGGGGAAGTTCTAAGCGCAAGCCCGCTCTTCGAGCGCCGCCCTGACCCACCCGAATCCCACGCGCTCTTGCTCGAGCCGCAATCCATGGCGAATCCGGTTGTCGCGGAGGTCATCGAAGAGTTCCCGCTCTTCGGCAGTGAGCCGCGGCAGATCGCGGGTGACCTGATCGCCTTCTTCTCCCCAGAACGCTTCATGCGCCACCAGCGTCGCGCGGTCCATCAAGAACGATCCAACATGCGGGAACCGGCTGCGCAATTGATCGAGAATGGCGAAGCCGTGCGTGTCGATGTCGCCCCAGTAGTGGAGCGCACAGTCCGTGAGCCATCGCGCCGGCTCGAGAGCTTCCCAACCGTAGCCCGCCCCGAAGAGCACGATCGACTGCGGAACGTCGGGAAACGCCAAAAAATTTATCTCGTTTTCCGTAATGAACACGTGGCGGCATGGCAGTGTGAGGCGCGCGAAGCTGTCCGCGTCGAGTGCGATGTCGGGCCGGCCCATGCCGGGCAGAACGGCGAGCCTGTCATCGAGCGCGCGAAATCGAATCCGAGGCGGCTTCTCGCGGAACCCGTAGCGAGCAGCGAATTGGGCGGCGGCTGTCCGGCTGCTGTCGATTGACTCCGACGGCAGCACGAGATCGAGCCATTGGGCGAGGACGCCGCGCCGCGCCTCGATGAATTTCGTGTCGACGTTGGCGATTTCGGCTTGGCGAAGATATACGCCCGGCTGCGGATGTGCTTGCAGCCAATCGACGACTGCCAGCAGTCGTTCCCAATCGCCTGCGAATTCGAGTGCTTGCAACGGGCGCTGCGCAAGCCACGTGGTGAGCTTCGGCTGGCGGGAGCGTGTGATTTCGAGCAGCCGCTCGAACTGCGCTGCGTCGCGGCGCTTGCCGGCGACCGCGAGCGCATCGTCCAGACTGTCCACCCAAGCTGCTTGTGGCAAACGCTGCAGGCCGAGAATTCGATGATTGATTTCTCGCCATTCGATGCGTACGCGCGGTGTCGCGGCAATCTCCGCGATCCATGCGCGTACCGCGTCGAAGCGTTCGGCCAATTCGGACGAGCTCGGGCCTTTTATCGTTAGACGTAGCGGGAACAGCCCCTCGGTGCCGTCTACGAGGCTCCGCAGCCATTCGCCACGCTCCCATAGGCGCTGGAGGCGAACGCGCAGTTCGGCGGTCGTCGTCCAATTCATCGCTCGAACTCCGCCTTGCGCGCGCGGTACTCCTCGATCGACAGGTTGCGCAGCTTCGAGGCGCGTCCGCCCTCGTTCTGAACGAATCCGACGCTCGAAACGAACGGCTCGATGATGTGAATCTTCTGCAGCGGCGTGACGATCAGCAGTTGCAGGTTCAGTTTTTGAAACAAGGTGAGACCGTATTGCGCCGATTCGTCGGAGCCTCGTCCAAACGCCTCGTCGATGACGACGAAGCGGAACGATCGAGAACGCACGGCGCCCCATTCGAGGCCGAACTGATAGGCGAGACTCGCGGCAAGGATCGTATAGGCGAGCTTTTCCTTCTGGCCGCCCGATTTACCGCCCGAGTCCGAATAGTGCTCGTATTCGCTGTCGTCCTCACGCCAACGCTCGCTGGCGGCGAACAGAAACCAGTTGCGCACGTCGGTCACTTTGGCGCGCCAGCGCCGGTCCTGCTCGGTCAACCCTTCGCGGCCGCGGAACCGGTCAATGATCCGTTTGACTTGCAGGAACTTGGTCTCCGAGTATTGGCTATCGTCCGAGCCGGTGAGTTCGCCCTCGGTGCAAGCACGCAGGTCGCTCTGGAATTCGCGGATCTCCGCGTCGGGGCTGGACTGACTCTCGAGGACGATGTATCGGCCCGCGTTGTAGTCGATTTGTCGCAACGATTCGTTGATGCGTTCGATACGTTCCTTGATCGTTTGCCGTTCGCGGGCGAGCTGGCCGTGGAAGTTGGCGATCTCGTTGATCGTATTGACGTTGAGCAGCTCTTTGAAACGCGCTTCGAAGCGCGGCAGATCGTCCGCTTGCAGCCGCGCGAGCATGTCACGGTACTCTGAGGTCGCGTCGAGGCTCGCATCGAAGTCGGCCGTTTCGAGCTTGTAGGCATCCTTGAAGGCCGCCATGGCCTTGACGATTTTTTCGGCAAGGCGGCCGAGCGACTTCGTTTCGTTGTCGATACGGGTCGTCAACGCCTCTCGCACGTCCCGCTCGCGGTTGTCGCATGACTCGACGGAAAGCTGGTGTTCGCCGAGAATCTCCGCTCGCAGCGCCTCGATTCGCTCGGCAAGTTCGGCATTCACTTCCGCAACGAGCGCGTGCGTCTCGTCGCGCAACGTTTGCGCTGCCTCCCGCCTGGCCAGGATACCGCCCAGTTCCGAGTCGGTTTCCGAGATCGCCGCTTCACTCTCTGTCAACGACGCTTGCGCCGAGTCCAATTGGGCCGTTAGCTCCGCGAGGGCGTCGCTTGCCGCTTCGAGGCGGGCTTTTTCGTCTGCCAGACGTGCGATCGCGGTCGCGCCGCTTCCCCAGTCGATGTCGCGGAAGTCGACGAACTCGCCGATGCGCGCAAGCGCTTCGAGCTGCTCGCGCACCTTCGCGTGCTCGCTTTGAGCTTCTCCAAGCTTCTGTCCGATCTCGCCAAGCCGAACCTCGAGCGCTCGCCGTTGTGCTTCGAGGGCGGCAATTTTGGCCGTGTTGCTCCAACCCAGCACGTAGCGGCTGCGATCGTCAAGCGCGCGGCGGTCGTCTTTTTCGTGGCGCTCGCCAAGCGCTTTCGCCTGGCCCGCACGCGTGATCGCGCGCATCTCGCGCCGAAACTGCTCCTGCGTATCGCAGCATGCATAGTCGAACCGGCGGCCGATTTCGCGCTCGAGCCAGCCATAGAACAGCGAATCGGGCTTGATCGCGAGTTTGTGCGCGAGCGAGTGGCGGTGTAGCTCGATGGCCTCGGCTGCACGCGCGGCGCGTTCAGAGCGCACGCGAAAGTAGACGAGCCGCCCCCGGAGATGAGTGCGATCGACCCACGCGGCGACGTTCGCATAGTGCTCGTCGGGCACGAGCAGCGACAGGCCGAAGTTGCGCAGGACGCGCTCGGCGGCGCCCTCCCAGTCGCGCGCATCCTCCTGCACCTGAATGAGTTCGCCGGCGAACGGCAGGGCGTCTTCCTCCAGACCGAGCGCCGAGCATAGGCTCGCCCGCATCGCGACTTGTTCCTTCGGGATGTTGTTACGTCGAGCTTTCAGGCTCGCGATTTCGTCCTCTAGCAGATCACGCTGCGCTTTCCCTTCGCGAAAGGCCACGCTCCATTCGGTAATCGCGTTTTGCTTTTGCGCTTCGTCGTCGACGAGCGAGCTGCGCCGCTCGGCCAGACGTTGGCGTTGCGAAGCGAATGCGGCCTCATCCGTGGCCTCGGTTTCGCCGAGCAGCGTAACGATGGTGGCATAGCGTTGCGCGCGTTCGCGGCGACGCGCGCTTTCTCGCTCGTGCTGGCGGATTTCGACCTCGAGCTGCGCGATGCGATTGCCGCCTTGTTCGGCCACGGCGCGGCGCAAATCGTCAACGCGCTGGCGCGCCTGGTCGCGCGCTTCTTCGTGCCGCGCCTTGCGTGATATTGCACGCGCGTGATCCTCGTCGAGCAATTGGAGGCGGCGCTCGATGAGGCCGAGCTTGAGC
The DNA here is from genome assembly GCF_050436225.1 of Paraburkholderia lebeckiae. Lineage (NCBI taxonomy): Bacteria > Pseudomonadati > Pseudomonadota > Betaproteobacteria > Burkholderiales > Burkholderiaceae > Paraburkholderia > Paraburkholderia lebeckiae. The sequence goes on from NZ_JBNDLU010000002.1 coordinate 1,525,505, forward strand.
CCGGCGAAGTAGGGTTTCAGTGCTTCACGGCACGCTCGCCAGCCTTCGAGAACGTGTCCTTGCTCGCTGTGGCGATCGCAGTCGTCGACGAGCGGTGTCAGCAGTTCCACTTGGCGCTTGGCTTTCAGTACCGCCTCGTGCGCGCGATTCAGATCGTCGAAGTGAGTGATCAGTGCGTCGACGCGCGGTGCAACGTCGAACGGCTCAAGCATGTGGCTGCGTACGAAGTCGGTGAGATTGCCCACCGATTTCATCGATACCGTTTGATGGAAGAGCTCGAGCGCTTGCTCGTTTTCGATTCCGAAGCGCCGCCGGAACCAGGCGCTGTATTTCGGAAATGTGTCCTCGATTTCGGCACCCAGCCCGCGCAGCTTTTTGCGCAGCTGTGCGATGTCGGTGCCGAAGCGCGAGAAGTCAGCGGCGATCGAGAGATCGCGTTCGACACAGACGAAGAATCGCGCGGGTTGAGCGTGTGCGTCTTTCATCCAGAACACCTGCGCGAGTGTGACTGTGGCATCGTACCCGGCGTTACGAAACACGCCCAAAATCACCGAATAGCTGTTATGGTCGCGCAGGCTCACGGGCTTGGCCGTCCCCGTGACCTCGTTGCGCTCCGACTTGTAGTAGCCAAGCACATACGAGCGTAACGTACGTTCCTTGCTGTCCGCGCCTGCCGCCTTGTTGTAGGCGATGCGCTGCGCGGGCACGAGGAGGGTGGTGATGGCGTCGACTAGCGTCGACTTGCCGGAGCCGATGTCTCCTGTCAGCAGGCCGTTGCGGCCATCGACCCGCAGCACCCAGACTCGTTCGTCGAAGGTTCCCCAATTGAAAACCTCGAGCCGCTCGAGGCGAAAGCCCGTCAGGGCGTCGTCGATGGCAAAATCGAGGCCGAGCGTGCGCGGCTCATTCATCGCGGCTCTCCTGTCGGTCAGAAACCGTCGAATCTTGAAGGTGGTGCGCCCGATAGCTCGCGAGCCGGGCGTCGAAATCGAGCAGCCATTGCGCATCGACGAACGCCTTGAGAATGCGCCGCACCTCGAATGTGGGCGGTCCGCTCGTGGTCTTCATCCGGCGTAGGAAGCCGAGCTCGACGATCTTGTTCACGTGTGTATCGATTTGATCGACCAGGCGCGCCTCGTTGGTGCTCGCGGGAAGGAATACGCGCACGAGCTCGACGATGTCCTCGCGCGCAAGGACGAGCCGTGTGTCGCCGCCGCCAGCATCCCATTCCGCCAGCTTCTTTCGCAGCAGCGCGAGCAGCAGGCTCACGGGGAACGAGAGTGGACGCCGGGCAACGAGCCGGGGTAGCTTAGCCTGTTCCCCATCGACTTCAGCGTCATGCGCGGCGCGGCTTTTTACGAAGGCGTAGCCTTCCGCCTCGTCCACGACGAGCTCGAGGCCAAGCACGGCGACGTAGTCGCGCGCGTGCGTCTGCAATTCGAGCAGTGCGGCCCAGAGGTGCTCGTTTCCATCACGATAAACCACGCCCTTGAGCAGCGCGATGGCAACTGTCGACAAATCACCTCGACCAGGCGACGAGGCTTGCTGTTCTTCCGTCATCTCTACCTTGTGAAAATCACACGCGGCATCGTCGTGCGCTTAATGATTGGTGTTCCGTTGGCGTCGTTCGCCTGCCACTCGATCGTATCGGAAATGGTCTCATCGACGGTCGCGCGAAACGATCCAGCTTCGGCGCTCAGTTGCAAATAGGCGACGAGCTCGGCGAGCCCATGCTCGAGAGGCTGCGAAGCGGTCAATTCGGCAAGCGTCACTTGCGGCCGATCTTGCAGGCATCGGCGGATATGGCCTGCGAGGCGCGCGCGATCGACGACGATCTGCGTGTAGAGTGCCGAGGCATCGAGGTTCGCCTCACCGGTTTCGATAGAGACGTTGGCAATGAGAGGGCGCAGCGCCGGCGCGCAAAGCGGGCGTTCCATCGGCAGCTCGATGTCAGTGGATGCGGTCTCGATCTCCATGACGGAGCCTGGTGGGGGCGCTTCGCGCAGCGCAAGCGCTTTCGTTTCGATACCGCGCAGAATGTCCATGATGCGGCGGTTTTCGAGCCACGCTTGATCGTCGAGGAAGCGTCGAAGCTGCTGCGAGAGCTGAGCTACCGTGCGCTGCGTATGCTCGCCGGCTTCCAGCCAGTCATAGTGGACGCGCCGCGTGCGCGCGTCGGGCCTCATTTCCATGACCGCCGGCAGCGCCAGCACGCGCTCGAGCCGTTTCGAGAGCTCCTCTTGACGGCGGCTCGACATCAGGAAGTCCCAAAACGCCCGGAAGCTGCTGCCCTGGTCCGAATCGGCGATCGCGTCGCGCTCGCCCATGATTTCCTCGATGAGCGCACCCTTCGATCCTTCCCAGAGCGCGATTCGCTCGCGCACATGTCGGTCCAGCAGCCGAAAGTTTTGTTCGACTTCACGGAAATCCGTGAGCAGGTCGCGCGCCATCTGCATGAATTGCTGAAAGCGGTCCTTGAGCGCGGCATCGTCGAGCAGCCGAACGTCACCGGCCTCCACGCGGGCGATTTCTTCGTCGATCTGGCCGCGCCGCGTGTGGAGTTCGGCAAGACGCTTTTCGGGGTCCGCCTCGCTGCCTTCGCCCATCTGCCGCAGCAGCTCGAAAAGTGTCAAGAGCCTCGATTCCGTGCCGACAAAGCTGCGTTCCGTCAGCGTGCCGAGCCACGCTATCGCTTTCTCCGTGGCGGGTGTCAGGTCGAACTGCGGTTCATCGGAACCTTGGCGATAGTACTTGCGTAACCATCCCTTTTCAGGGCTGGCCCAGTCGTTCAGATACTCGAGCGCCGGCTTCGGGAAGGCGTCATCGCCGAGTTGTTCGCGCAACGCGTAAAGCTCATCTTCGAGTGCTTCGGCAAGAAGCGGAGCCGCCACCACGCGCACGTTTGGCGCGACGAACACGCGGTGCAGGAAGCTGACAGCGAGCGGCGCGTGGTCGGAGCGTAACAGGCGCCAAGCGGGATGGCGCGTGCGCAGCGCATCGAGGGTAGGGTAGTCGAGGGGCATCGGTGCGAGATGACGGGTTCGGCACCCCTGAGGAGATCGCCGATCTTTGGCTCAAAAGGCCAGTATCCTACTCCGATTGTCATCCCAATTTTGCAAGGCTCCGCTCTGGAATGAGTCTCACGGTGTTTCTGGCGGTGTACGTGGGCGCCCGCGCAGGGGTTCGCTCACGGTATCGACGACGGTATCGAATCGGCTTCAGATGCTCGGTCTTGCTGGCTTTTTTAACGGAGCGGGTGCCTGTTGTCCGATGCCGTGCAATGGACCTCGAGATGGGCGGTGCTGCTCGACGATCTGGTCGCGCGAGCGCCGCGGTAGTCGTCGCGCGCGGCGCAAGGGCGAGGTGTCGTTGCGAGAACAGAATTGCCAGCGTATCCCGGCGCATCAGGTCCTCGCTGCCGCCGCGACTCGCGTCAGAACCGAAGACCCGCAGCGCGTTGTTGCCGCGGATCGCGTCGCATTGCTCCTTCGGCAGACGCGCGGTGTTGGCGAACGCGCCGCGAATGTCGTACACCTGATGCGGCCAGTCGGTCCCGAAAAGCACGCGATCCGCGCCGACCACCGAGACGAGAAATTCGAGCGACGCCGGGCTATACGTGATGCAGTCGTAGTAGATACGGCGCAGATAATCGATCGGCTTGCGCTTCATCTTGCGACGTTGCGGGATCCCGATCTCGTTGGCTTTCTCGAAGCGGCCCGCCAGATAAGGCAACGCACCGCCCGCATGTGACGCGATGAGCTTCAGATTCGGATACTGATCGAAGAAGCCTTCAAAGATCATCCGCGTGATGGCGAGCGTCGTGTCGAACATGAAACCGACCGCCCAGCTCAGATCGAACTTCGTCATGTCCATCAGATCGACGCCGGGCGGATCGGTCGGATGCACGAGCACCGGCAACGCGCGACGGTCGATCTCGGCCCAGATCGGCGCGAACATCGGATCGGTGAGGTTGCGTCCCGCGATGTTCGCGAGCACCATCACGCCGCTCGCGCCGTTCTCGCAGGTGCGGCGCAGTTCTTCGAGCGCCGCTTCCGGATATTCCCACGGCAGCGACGTGAACCAGCGGATGCGGCCGGGATATCTGGCCTGTGCTTCGGCGATCGCGTCGTTCGATTCGCGCGCGGCGAGGCAACTGGTTGCCTGATCGCCCCAGTACACGTTTGGGCAGGTCAGCGACACGACCGAAATATCGATGCCCGATTCATCCATCTGCCGGATCCGCATGTCGAAATCGAAGTGGCCTTTTTGCGGAATCACGACCGGCGTGTTGCCGCGAAACACTTCCTGCTGACCGTCGGGGCGCGTCTGAATGTTGTACGCACCGCCGCGCTGCCGCAGCAGTTCGAGCCATTTGTGCGTGAAGATGTGCGTATGAACGTCAATGACAGGCATGCGGGATCTCCCGGAGAAAGTGCGGGTAAGAGGAAAACGGGGATGAGCGGGCTACTGGGTGGCGAACTCGTTCACCGGCGCGGCGCGGCGCTTCAGCATGAACGCGCCGATCAGGCCGAGCGCGAAGAACACCGCGCAGAAATGCGCAGGCATCATGTTGTTGCCAGTCACGTGCAGCAGCCACGTCAGCACCATCGGCGAGAAGCCGCCGAAAGCGGCCGCGCCGATGTTGTACGAGATCGCGAGGCCGGTCGAGCGGACTTCGGTCGGGAACAGGCCGGCGAGCGCGGTCGGAATCGGCGCGTTCGACGCGCTGATCAGCAGCGCGAAGCCGAGTTCGACGGACATGATCGACGCGAACGACGGCGCGTTGACGATCCAGTAGTAAGCGGGGTACAGCACGACGAGAAACAGCGCGAGCGCGACGCGAATCATGCGTTCGCCGCCGATGCGATCCGCGAGATGACCGAATAGAGGAATCGTCACCGCGCGCAGCAGCACGTTCGCGAGCAGCACGGAAAGCGGCGGCGTCACCGGCATATGCAGGTTCTGCACCGCGTAAATCGGCAGATACGTGATGATCACGTAGGCCATCACGTTGAGCGCGGCCGACAGTGCGGTCGCGACGAACAACTCGCGCGGATAGTGCATCATGACGCGTGAGAACGGTACCTTCACGCGCGCGCCGAGCTTCAGGAACGCCTCGGTTTCTGGCAGATCGCGGCGGATATGGAAGCCGACCGGGCCGATCAGCAGACCAAGCAGGAATGGAATGCGCCATGCCCACGACTCGAGCGCCTCATGCGTGAACAGATGCGTGAGCGCGCTGCCCATCGCGACCGCGAGCAACGCGCCCAGGGCCTGTGCGAACATCTGCCAGCTGCCATACAGATTGCGGCGCGCTGTCGGTGCATATTCGATCAACATCGCGGTCGCGGTGCCGAATTCGCCGCCGGCCGAAATGCCCTGCAACAGACGCGCGCACAGCACGATCGCCGGCGCGATCAGGCCGATCTGCTGGAAGCGGGGTGAGCGCGATCATCGCGGCGGCCACCGTCATCATCGCGATGACGAGCGTGAAGGAACTGGCCGGCCGTGAGCGCGGTCGGCTGCGCTTTGCGGCGACGCCGTCGATCGTGGCGGCGATCGTGCCGAAACTGCTCGCCGAATATCGCGCGCTGTACCCGAACATCGAGGTCTCGGTCGACGACGCCGCGCCCGATCGCCTGAGCGCGTCGACGCCGACGGGCGACGTCGAGTTCGGCATCGGCACGATCAGCGAGCGGCCCGAGGGCATCACGCTGCAATGCCTCGCGCGTGACAACTTGTGCGCGATCTGCCGCAAGGATTCGGCGCTCGCGAAAAAGCGGCGTGTGAGCTGGAAGGATGCGCTGCAGTCTCCGTGGATCGGCATCAAGTCGACGAGCGGCATCCGCAAGTTGATCGACGAAACGTTGTTCACGCTCGGCATGCGCAAGGCGGTCGAGTACGAAGTGTCCTATATGACGACCGGGCTTTCGATGGTGCAGGCCGGTCCCGGTATCGCGATTTTTCCGGGCATTCTGCTCGGGTCGTTTCCACATCGCGATCTGGTCGCGCGCAGGCTCGAATCGCCGCTCGTCACACGCGACGTGATCTGATCCGACGCGCTGAGCATTCGCTGTCGCCGGCGGCCGAGTCGTTTATCGAGCTTTGGTACAAACGCATCGGCAAGCCGGCCGCTCTGTAGCGCGTCGCAATTGCACACGGCCTGTCGTGCTGTATGAATATACAGTATCATGGCTGCAATGGGCCGCTTGTGCGGCGGTGTGCGGATCGGCGGAAAAAATCAGCGAAGGAACGAGGCGCGATGGCTGAACAACTGTGGTTGCCCGGACTCGAGGCGCCGCCCCCGCTCACCGACGGGCTCTTTTTCGCGGTCTATCCCGATGCCAATACCTCGGCCGGTATCGCGAAGTTCGCGCAGCAGCTTTGCGTGGAGGCACGCGTGCGTAGCGGCGGGCACAGCGGCGTGCGCGGCAAACCGCTCGCGGCGAACCGTCTGCACGTCACGCTCAGGCATCTCGGCAATTTCGCGGGCGGCTTGCCGGCGGATGTGGTCGAGGCGGCGAAACGGGCGGCCGCGGCGGTCAGCATGGCGCCGTTTACGGTCGAATTCGACGCGGTCGCCAGCTTCGCGAAAAGGCCGCGGCTCGGGCCGGCGGTGCTGGTGGGCGAGCACGGTGTGCACGGACTGCACGTGCTTCACGATGCGCTCGAAGCGGGCTTGCGCGACGACGGCATCGAGCCCGACGCACGTTTTACGCCGCACGTGACGCTGGCGTACGGGATGCAGTGGATCGAGCGCCGTACGGCCGAGGCGGCGTGCTGGAATGTGCGCGAGTTTGCGCTGATGCACAGCCTGCTGGGACGGACCAGACATATCGTCCTCGCGCGGTGGCCGTTGGTGGGGCCGAGCTGAGGGAGGAGGCGTAGGCCACCTCGGTGACGAATTCGCGGCTGTTTCGCGAGGCGCCGGCTAGAACCGCACGCTCGTCCCGCAGCCCCCGGCATAGGCGCCGCCGCTCGCCGCGGCGCCACCGCAAAAAACGCCGCAGCCGGAAAGCAGCACGGCCGCGGTAATCGCCGCCAGCGCGCTACGCACGCCGTTCCGCCGAGACGTTTGCTGGCCCCCTCGCACTGGCTGCGCGGCGCAGATCGGACGCGGTTCCGCGACGGGAAGAGCACTGGGACAGCCGATCGGTGTGAATGGCATGGCGGCATCAAATTCGACGAGAGGGAACCTCTGCGTGCCGCGCCGGTTAAGCGCCGCGCGCGTTGTGCGACTTGATGACTTACTCTAAGTCCACGCTGAAACACCGTCAAATGCCGAGTTGCCGTCAAATCGGCGCCTTTATGCCGTCACGTGAGCACGGAGCGTCCGTGCGCTCCCTGATAGAATGCTCGGGCCGCAACGTTGTGGATTGCAGATGAAATTGCTTGATGCGCTTGTCGAACAGCGTATTGCCGCCGCCGCCGCGCGCGGAGAGTTCGACGACTTGCCGGGTGCGGGCGCGCCGCTGGCCCTCGACGACGATGCGTTGGTGCCGGAAGAGGTGCGCGTCGCCAACCGGATTCTGAAAAATGCGGGCTTCGTGCCGCCCGCCGTCGAGCAGCTTCGCGCGTTGCGCGATCTGCAAACGGAGCTGAATGCCGTGAGCGATCAGCCGACCCGTTGCCGTCTCCAGGCGCGCATGCTCGCGCTCGATATGGCGCTCGAATCGCTGCGCGGCGGCCCGATGGTCCTGCCGCGCGAATATTGCCGCCGCATCGCGGAGCGTCTCTCGGAGCGCGTGGGCAATGTCGATGTCGCCGCCGCGGGTTCGCAGTGAACGAGCCGCTCCCGTGTGCCGCCTCGATCGGCTCTTCTGCGCCAGCCGAGGCCGGCGAGAAATCCGTTGGCGCTTGCATCGGCGCGGTCTTTGCACCGGCGGCTGATCACCCGATGGCCGCTGCCGCCATCCCTCCCGGAAATTCCGACGCTGCCATCATCTCCGAACGCGACCTGCGCTTCATGGCGCTCGCTCAGGCCGCCGCCGAAGAAGCGCGCGCAGCCGGCGAAGTACCGGTCGGCGCGGTGCTCGTGCGCGGCGACGAAGTCATCGCCACGGGCTTCAATCATCCGATCGGCGCGCATGACCCGTCCGCGCACGCCGAAATGGTCGCGCTGCGCGCAGCCGCGCAGTCGCTCGAAAACTACCGTCTGCCGGGTTGCGAACTCTATGTGACGCTCGAGCCTTGCCTGATGTGCGCCGGCGCGATCATGCACGCGCGCATCGCACGTGTCGTATTCGGCGCGCGCGATCCAAAAACCGGCGCGTGCGGCAGCGTGGTCGATGCGTTCGCGAATCCTCAGCTGAACCATCACACGACGGTCAGCGGCGGCGTCCTCGAAGCCGAATGCGGTGCCGCGCTCAGCTCGTTTTTTGCCGAGCGGCGTCGGACGAGTCGCGCAGCCCGCGCGGCGGCGCGCGGCGAAAGGGCTGAAGCGGCCGAAGCTGCCGTTGACACCGCCACACCCTCCCGCAGCGAACCGCCTCCAACCACGCCGCTCTAAAACAACCACGCCCAACGGGTCTTGCCATGACCGCTTCTCGCACCATCGAACTGATTGCGCCATCCGGCTATCCGCATGATCCGGAGGTGCTGCATCGCGCGCTGCATCGGCTGCGTGCGCAGGGGCATCGAGTCGACGGCGAGGAGGCCGCGAAGCGCCGCTACCAGCGCTTCGCCGGCACCGACGGCGAGCGCGCGGCCGATCTGAACCGGCTCGCCGATCCATCGCGTGAGCTGCCCGATGTCGTGTTGGCCGTGCGCGGCGGCTACGGCGCGGTGCGGATTCTGCACGGTCTCGACTACGAAGGGCTGCAGCGGCGGCTCGCCGATCAGCCGATAGCGCTGGTCGGTCACAGCGACTTCACCGCGATCCAACTGGCGCTGCTCGCGCGCGCCGGCCTGAAGACCTTCGGCGGCCCGATGCTGATGAGCGATTTCGGCGCCGAGCAGCTCAGCGAATTCACGATGCGGCATTTCTGGTCGGCGTTGACGCAGTCGACCATCACGGTCGAGAGCGACACGCCGCAAGCGCAGAGCGTCGACGTAACGGGCACGTTGTGGGGCGGCAATCTGGCGGTGGTGGCGTCGCTTGTCGGCACGCCGTATATGCCGCTGGTGCAGGGCGGCATCCTGTTCGTCGAGGACGTCAACGAGCAGCCGTTCCGCATCGAGCGGATGATTTATCAGCTGCATCTGGCCGGCATCCTCGCACAGCAGAAGGCGCTCGTGCTCGGTGATTTATCGGGCGGCAAGCCGTACGACTACGACAACGGCTACGACCTGCACGCGATGGTCGAGCAAGTGCGCTCGCTGATCGGCATTCCTGTCGTGACGGGGCTGCAGTACGGACACGTTCATAACATGGTGACGCTGCCGGTCGGCGCGGACGCGCATCTGGTCGCCAATGCGCATGGCTTCAGGCTGACGGCGTCGGGCTATCCGAGCATTGGCTGAAGCCGCCATAAGCGGGGCGGAGGGGGCGGATCGCCCGCTTTTTTGCGTCAGTAACGCAACTAACTGTCGGTATTTGCACACTCACCACCTTCCACACCCATCGCCAAGGTTTTCAGTTTTTGTTGACAAAAACTGGTTGCCAGTACTCATCGTGGCATTGTCAAAACCGGGTAAGATTCCCGCCCAGACAGCCGCACACCTTGGTTCACAGGGCTTCTGCTGACGCAACGCAGCACGAAAACTGTCCAAAATAGACGCAAAAATTGTTGACAATATTTGTGTCCGTCCTATGATGACCAACATACCGAGACGCCAATCATGTCCGACACCGAATCCGTCGCGAACAGTTCGAAGCCCGAAGCAATCGCCGAACGCATCCGCGCGGCGATCCTCGAGCACCGGCTCGCACCCGGCGCGAAGCTCACCGAAGCTCAGCTATGCGAAGTATTCGGTGTGAAGCGCGGCCCGATCCGCCAGGCGCTGTCGCAGCTGGCGGGTGAGCGCCTCGTCGATCTCGAGCCGAATCGTGGCGCGTTTGTCGCGAGTCCGTCGCTGCAGGAGGTGCACGAGGTGTTCGAAATGCGCCGCATCATCGAGCTGGCCGTCGTCGAAAAGATCTGCAGCGGACACGGCATGCGGCGTTTGAAGAACATCGGCGGCATGATCGGCCGGGAACGCAAGGCATTCGAAACGCGGGATTTTCCGGCATGGATCCGCTTGTCGGGCGAGTTTCATACGGAGCTCGCGAACCTGACCGGCAACTCAGTGTTGTGCGATTGCCTGAACGGGCTGGTCGCGCGTTCCACGCTGATTTCCGCGCTGTACGAATCGCTCGGACGCAGCCCGTGCTCGTTCGAGGATCACGAAGCGATTCTCGCCGCGCTCGACGCCGGCGATGCGAAGCAGGCGGCCGCGCTGATGTCGCGCCATCTGCAAAGCGTCGAGTTGAAGATGCTGGAGCGCCCCGCGCGCGGGGCAGCGGATCTGCATGAAGTATTCGGCGCGCTCGCGCCGAAAGAAGCGTCCACGTAAAGAGCCGAAGCCGACTGCACCCCAGGCTGAGGCAAGCAGCAGGCGAGCGCCCGTTGGTGGTGCGCGCCGCACTGAATTGAACTGAACCGACAGATACACGGCTAGGCGGCCTCGCGTGAGCGCCGCCGGCCTGAACACGCATGTCCGTCGCGAGACGACGGACTTTCAGGTAGCGACGCATCGCCGGAAATCCGCGGCGGCTGGCGATGCGACAACCACAAGTACGTCAGTACGGAGACACGCGCGGCACGGTCCGGGACCACGACGCCGACTTCTTCGACCCTCGCGGGACGAGAAGCGAGCAACTGGCATGGCCGATGCAGTGTCCGTCGATGCTCTTTCGACGGTCCCTATCCAAAGGAGGAATCATGGCTCAGTTCAGTGCAGCGCCAGGCAGTCACCCCATCTCCAACTATCCGGACGGCACGGCTCAAACCGATCCGTCGATGCCGGCCGGCTACAGCGAGCGGCTTTACAACGAGGACCTCGCGCCGCTGCGCGCGCAGAACTGGAGCGCGTACAACATCTTCGCGTTCTGGATGTCGGACGTGCATAGCGTGGGTGGCTATGTATTCGCGGGGAGTCTCTTCGCGCTCGGCCTGACGAGCTGGCAGGTGCTGGTCGCGTTGCTCGTCGGCATCACGCTCGTGAACGTGCTGTGCAACCTGATCGCGAAGCCGAGCCAGCTGAACGGCGTGCCGTATCCGGTCGCGTGTCGCGCGACCTTCGGCGTGCTCGGCGCGAATGTCCCGGCAGTAATTCGCGGCCTGATCGCGGTCGCGTGGTACGGCATCCAGACCTATCTCGCGTCGAGCGCGCTCGTGATCGTCGTGCTGAAGTTCGTGCCGCAACTGCTTCCGTATGCGGACGTGCATCGGCATGGTCTGTTCGGTCTGTCGACGCTCGGCTGGGCGGGCTTCATGCTGCTGTGGGTACTGCAGGCGCTGGTGTTCTGGCACGGCATGGAGACCATCAAGAAGTTCATCGACTTCGCCGGGCCAGCCGTCTACGTCGTGATGTTCATTCTTGCCGGCTACATGGTGTATCGCGCGGGTTGGCGCAACATCGGCATCAACCTCGGCGGCGTCAAATATCACGGCATGGAAGTGCTACCGGTGATGATCACGGCTATCTCGCTGGTGGTGTCGTACTTCTCGGGACCGATGCTGAATTTCGGTGACTTCTCGCGCTACGGCAGGAGCTTTCGCAGCGTCAAGCGCGGCAACTTCTGGGGCCTGCCGGTCAACTTCCTCGCGTTCTCGCTCGTCACGGTGATCACGACCGCGGCCACGCTGCCGGTGTTCGGCGAACTGATCACGGACCCGGTCGAGACGGTGGGCCGCATCGACTATCCGATGGCCGTGATTCTCGGCGCGCTGACCTTCACGATCGCGACGATCGGCATCAACATCGTCGCGAACTTCGTGTCGCCGGCCTTCGACTTCTCGAACGTTGCACCGCGCCTGATCAGCTGGCGCGCGGGCGGCATGCTCGCGGCGGTCGCGTCGGTGTTCATCACGCCGTGGAACCTGTTCAACAATCCGGCCGTGATCCACTACACGCTCGACGTGCTCGGCAGCTTCATCGGACCTTTGTACGGCGTCCTGATCGTCGACTTCTACCTTGTGAAGCGTCAGAAGATCGTGCTCGACGATCTGTACACGGTCGCGCCGAGCGGCTCGTACTGGTATCGCAACGGCGTCAACTATCGCGCGGTGGCCGCGTTGCTGCCGGCCGCGCTGATCGCGGTGATCTGCGTGATGGTGCCGGGGCTCGACGGCTGCGCGAATTTCTCGTGGTTCATCGGCGCGGGACTCGGCGCGCTGTTTTACCGGATGCTCGCACGCTGAGCTTCGTGGCTTTGCGCAAGATTTCGCCGCTGCAATCACGAGTCGAACAGGAGTCGCCATGCGTATCAAACTGATCAATCCGAACACGACGCGCCGCATGACCGAGGCGATGGGGCGCTGCGCGCGCGACGTCGCCGCGCCCGGCACCGAAGTGATCGCCGTCAATCCGACGATGGGGCCGCCGTCGATCGAGGGCTATTACGACGAAGCGCTCGCCACGCCCGGTCTGCTCGCCGAAGTCGAGGCGGGCGAGCGGGACGGCTGTGACGGCTACGTGATCGCGTGCTTCGGCGACCCCGGTCTCTATGCGGCCCGCGAGTTGGCGCGCGGTCCGGTCATCGGCATCGCCGAGGCGGCGATGCACGCGGCGAGCGTGCTCGCGCCGGGTTTTTCGGTCGTGACGACGCTCGCGCGCACCTGCGGCATGGCCTGGCATCTGGCCGAGCGCTACGGCATGAAGCGCTTCTGCCGCAACGTGCGTGCGACCGACGTCGCCGTGCTCGATCTCGACCAGCCGGGCTCGGCGGCGCGCCGCATCATCCTCGACGAATGCCGGCGCGCGCTCGCCGAGGACGGCTCGGACGCGATCGTGCTCGGCTGCGCGGGCATGGCCGAACTGTGCGCGGAGATCGAGGATGCGCTCGGCGCGCCGGTGATCGAAGGCGTGACGGCGGCCGTCAAATGGACCGAGGCGCTGGTCGCGCTGCGTCTCGCGACGGCCAAGCGCGGCGACTACGCGCGGCCGCTCGCGAAGCGCTACGACGGCGCGCTCGCATCGTTCAGCCCGGGTCCGCTGCGGGTAAACGCCGAATCGGCGGACACGCACATACACTCGCTGTAACACGCACTATCTGCCCGGCTGTATGGGCGCACCGGGGTGTTTTCGCTACACTGGGTCAACTCGGCGCTGCGGTTTCGGCAGCCGCTGAATCCGCCTGTTGCGTGGCTACACGTGTGAACCCCGCACCGTTGCCGAGGGGTTTCGAACCGCGTTCACGCGAATTCCTGGTCCCGTCACTACGCATCCATCAAACCATGCCACTCGACCCGAACTACCCACGCGATCTGATCGGCTACGGCCGCCACCCGGTGCATCCGAACTGGCCGGGGCGAGCGCGCGTTGCGGTGCAATTCGTCCTCAATTACGAAGAGGGCGGCGAAAACTGCGTGCTGCACGGCGATCCCGGTTCCGAGCAGTTCCTGTCGGAGATCGTGGGCGCGGCGGCGTATCCGGCGCGGCACATGAGCATGGAGTCGATCTACGAATACGGCTCGCGCGCTGGCGTGTGGCGCATCCTGCGCGAATTCGAAAGGCGCGACCTGCCGCTGACGGTGTTCGGCGTCGGCATGGCGATCGAGCGGCATCCGGAAGTCGCGCAAGCGTTCGTCGAACTCGGGCATGAGATCGCGTGCCACGGCTATCGCTGGATTCACTATCAGGACATGTCGCCGGAGCAGGAAGCGCAGCACATGCGCCTCGGCATGGAGGCGATCGAGCGCGTGACCGGCGTGCGGCCGCTCGGCTGGTACACCGGCCGCGACAGTCCGAACACTCATCGGCTGGTCGCCGAATACGGCGGCTTCCTGTACGACTCCGATTACTACGGCGACGACCTGCCGTTCTGGATGGACGTCGAGGTATCGGGCGGCAAGACCGTGCCGCAACTGATCGTGCCGTACACGCTCGACACCAACGACATGCGCTTCGCCACCCCGCAAGGCTTCAACACCGCGGACCACTTCTTCACCTACCTGCGCGACGCATTCGACGTGCTGTACGAAGAGGGCGACGAAGTGCCGAAGATGCTGTCGATCGGCATGCACTGCCGGCTGCTCGGGCGGCCGGGGCGTTTCCGGGCGCTGCAGCGCTTTCTCGACCACATCGAACAGCACGATCGCGTGTGGGTGTCGCGGCGCGTCGATATCGCGCGGCACTGGCACGAAACTCATCCTTACCAGCACGACCGCGAGGCTGCGGCATGAAGGCGATGCAATACACCCTGGACCAACTCAACAGTATCTCGACCGACGCGTTCGTCGCGGCGCTGTCGGGCATCTTCGAGCACTCGCCGTGGGTCGCGGAGATTGCGGCGCGGGAGCGGCCGTTCGCGAGCATCGACGAGCTGCATCGCAGGATGTCGCAGATCGTCGAAACGTCTGGCGAGGACAAGCAGCTCGCGCTGATCAACGCGCACCCGGAGCTGGCCGGCAAGGCCGCGGTGCGCGGCGAGCTGACCGCCGAGTCGACGCGCGAGCAAAGCGGCGCGGGTCTCGCGCAATGCACGCAGGAAGAGTTCGACAAGCTGCATGCGCTCAATCACGCGTATCGCGAGAAATTCGGTTTTCCGTTCATTCTCGCGGTGCGCGGCTACGACCGCCACGGCATCATCGCGACCTTCGAATCGCGCGTGAACAACAGCCGCGCCGACGAACTGCGCGCGAGCCTCGATCAGATCTATCGCATTGCACGTTTGCGGCTCGACGACCTGATCGGCGCGTGACGCGCACTTCGTCATGCAGCGAGCCGTAACGTTTTTCCCGCACCAATCGATCTCAAGGACGACAAAGATGGCACTTCCGATTCTCGACCCCAACGCACCGGAATTCACGCGCCGTTACGTGAACCTGGCGGACCCGCGTCTGGGCGCGCAGGCGCTCGAGGCCAGCGACGAATTCTTCGCGCCGAAGGACCGCATGCTGAATCCGGAACCGGCCGTCTTCATTCCGGGCAAGTACGACGACAACGGCAAGTGGATGGACGGCTGGGAAACGCGTCGCAAGCGCACGACCGGCTACGACTGGTGCATCGTCAAACTCGCGCGGCCCGGCGTGATCAAGGGACTCGACCTCGACACCAGCCACTTCACCGGCAACTTCCCGCCGGCGGCGTCGGTGGAAGCGGCGCGCGTTGCGGATGGCGAGCCGAATCAGGCGACGCAATGGACCGAGATCGTGCCGTCGACCACGTTGCAGGGCAATAGCCACCACTACCTCGAAGTCGGCGACGCGAGCGCGTACACGCATCTGCGCGTGAACATCTATCCGGACGGAGGCATCGCGCGTCTGCGTGTTTACGGTCAGCCGCAGGTCGACTGGGCCGGCGCGAGCCGCACCGAGCAGTTCGATCTCGCGGCGATGGAAAACGGCGCGTATCTGGTCGGTGCGAACAACCAGCACTTCGGCGCGGCCTCGACGCTGCTGATGCCGGGTCGCGGCGTGAATATGGGCGACGGCTGGGAAACGCGTCGTCGTCGCGAGCCGGGCAACGACTGGGCGATCATCGCGCTCGCGCAGCCGGGCGTGATCCGCAAGATCGAAGTCGACACCGCGCACTTCAAGGGCAATTATCCGGATCGCTGTTCGATCCAGGCCGCGTACGTGAAGGGCGGCACCGACAGCTCGCTCGTCACGCAGGCGATGTTCTGGCCGGTGCTGCTCGGCGAACAGAAACTGCAGATGGACAAGCAGCATTTCTTCGAGAGCGAGATCGCGGCGCTCGGGCCCGTCACGCATGTACGCTTCAACATCTATCCGGACGGCGGCGTGTCGCGTCTGCGTCTGTGGGGTACGCTCGAATGAAAACGCTCGCCATCGAGCCGCTGACGAAAGAGGCGTTCGCCGCATTCGGCGACGTGATCGAACTCGAAGGCGCGAAGCAGATTCCGATCAACCTCGGCACGACGATCCGCTATCACGACCTCGCGAAAGTCGACGTGGCCGACGAGCACGGCCGCACGCTCGTCAATCTGTTTCGTGGCCAGCCGCGCACGCTGCCGTTCGAAGTGAAGATGCTCGAGCGTCATCCGCTTGGCAGCCAGGCGTTCGTGCCGCTCAACGACAAGCCGTATCTGGTCGTCGTCGCGCCCGCGGGCGAACTCGACACGAAGAAGGTCCGCGCGTTCGTCACCACTGGCTGGCAGGGCGTCAACTACGCGAAAGGCGTGTGGCACCATCCGCTGATCGCTTTGGGCGAGACGAGCGACTTTATCGTCGTCGATCGTGGCGGCGAGGGGCTCAATCTGAACGAGCAGGATCTGGCGGAGTCGCTGTGGCTCACGGAAGATGCGTTGAGCGCGGTGGCGGTTTGATGGCGATGCAGCTGCCGGGTAGCCGGTAGCGTTGCGGTTCGAAGAACAGGCCCGCGACGTGCGTTACGTCGTGGGCTTTTTTGCATGGATGGCGATCACTTGCGCCTGCCGAGCAGCGGCGAATGCCCGATGACTTCCCTTGACCGTTCGGGCGGCTCAGGCGCCGAAAATCCCGCTGCTTCGATCGCCGGCTTGAGCCCCCTGAATTGCACGCTTTTCTTTGGCGAGCGCAGCGATGTCATGCCGTCGTCCCACGCGTGCAGCATCTGTTTCGCGACCGTGCGCCACTGCTGTTCGTTGCGTGCTGCTTCGATCAACTCATGGCCGACCTCGACAGCCGAATCGCACAGCGCTTCGATCATCTGCGCATATTGGCGCGGAGCGATGCCCATGCGCGTGTTGAAAAATCGTTCCAGCGCTTTACCGGCTGCCCAGGTCTTCCGGCCGTCAACAGGCAAGCCGGGCGGATTGGCTGCGAAGCGCGGATAAGCCTGCGTCGTCACGACATCGTAGACGGGCGTGAACGCGACATCGTCGACCGACGTGTAGAACAGTGCGACGTTCTTGGTGTGGCAGTCCGCATTGCGCACGACGTAGTTGGTCAGCAGATGCCAGCCGAGCTGCTGGAGTTGCATCCGCGTGGTGTCGCGATCGAGCAGATAGGCTCTCGCCGCGTTGAGCATTTTCTCGCTGGTCGAATTGTATTTTTCGTGCGGCGGCAAACCGAGCAGGCCGCACAGGTCTTCCACCCCGTACGCCGGCAGTCCTTGCGCGTCCACATCGAAGCGCTCGACGATCAGTGCGCGGCCATCGTCCGACATCTGCGTGCGCGCAACGGACGCAACCCCAAGCCGCTCCAGCACGCGCATCGAATAGAACTCGTTGAAGCCGAGAAAGGGCGTGTTGTCGTCCGAACCTTTGACGATGTGACGGCTCGTTCGAATCGTCGGCTTACCGAGCTGCAACGGCGGTGACGCAGCAGACGGCTGCGCCTCTGGCGCGATGAACTTCGGCACGACGCCCGAAATAGCCGCTCGCGCGTATTCACGTACGAGTTGCGCGAAATGTTCGGCGGTGTTGTCGCCGTGCAGGATGTGCTGGACGTCGAGCGCCTGGAGTTCCGTGCCCGGCGCGACACCTTCGGGCGTGACAGTGACCCGACCAATCCCCATCGAACCCACCACGGCGAGCAACGAGAGATCGGTTCCGTCCAGCAACGGCCCGAATTGCTCGCGGATCAGATTCAGTAGATAGCCCTCGGGCAGGTTCTGCCGGAAAAACGGATGCAGGTCGCGCGGCCAGCGCCAGGCCTCTTCGCGCACCGGCATCGTCAGACTGACGAAGTCGGCCGCGCTCGCATCGACGTTGTATTTGAGGACATAGTCATCGCGCTCGCGAAACAGCGTGGCAACGTGCTTGCCTAGTACCTGAACGTCGAGCTTCATGGCTGCGCATCCGGGCTGCGCTGTTCGGCGAGGATGTCCTCAAGCGTGCGGCCGTGCCCGTGCGCGACGAACTTGAGATCGTAACCGGCGGCTTCAAGCAGGCGCACGAGCACGGACACGCTCATATCGTTTTTGGCGAGCGTTTCCATCCGTGCGACGGTCGTGCGGGCAACGCCCGCGCGGCGCGCCAGGTCTTCCTGCGATAGTTTGCTGTCTCGTCGTACGGCTTTGAGCATGTCCGAGACATCGGCGAGGTTGGTCATTTGTAGCCTCAGGGCGTCAAATTCGGCGAATCTGAGATTAATTGTAGCTCAAGGGGTACAAAACACTAATTTGTTTTGTGTCTCAAGGGCTACAATTCCGGTGGATTTGCGGATTTTGTCGCCCAAGGGCTACAAAATGAAAAATGCCGATCCGGTTGACTGCACCCGTCGCCATCCCAAAACAACAGCGGGCTTGCCGCTCACGTGACAAGCCCGCCTCACATTTCAGCCTCTGCCTCGGCACCGGTTCCGTGATCCGGACAGACGTCCTTACTTCGCCGCGCCGCCCTCGAACCACGCGGCGATCTTCATCCGCTCGTCGTCGGTCATATGCGTGACGTTGCCGAGCGGCATCGCCTTCAACGTGACCGCCTGCTGATAAATGCGTTGCGCGTTCTGCGAAATTTCGTCGGGCGTATCCATCAGCACGCCGGCGGGCGCGCTGCCCATCATCGTCGGATGCGCGGAGTGGCAGGCCACGCAGCGCTGCTGCAGCACCGGCGCGATGTCGGCGACCTTCAGCGCCGGCGCGTTGGCGGCCTGCGCCTGCGGCACCACCGGACGCGGCATGGTCCACACGAGTGCCGTGCACATCAGCGCGACGCCGACGAGCGGCAGATACCACAACACCTGGCCGCGATGGCGCATCACGAAGAACTGACGGATCAGCGCACCGGCCAGCATGATGACGACGAGCACCGCCCAGTTGTACGGATGCGTGTAGGTCATCGCGTAGTGGTTCGACAGCATCGCGAACACGACCGGCAGCGTGAAATACGTGTTGTGCACCGAGCGCTGCTTGCCGCGCTTACCGTAGATCGGGTTCGGCGTGTCGCCCTTCAGCATCGCGTCGACCATCTTGCGTTGACCCGGAATGATCACGAAGAACACGTTGGCCGACATGATCGTCGCGAGCATCGCGCCCATGATCAGATACGCCGCGCGGCCCGCGAAGATATGGCAGGCGAGATACGCCGCGATCAGCACATAAACGCCGACGCAGATGCCGAGAAGTTTGTCGCGCGTGCCGAGAATACGGCACAGCGAGTCGTAGACGATCCAGCCGGCCGCGAGGAAACCGATCGCCGAGGCGACGGCGACCACCGGACCCATGTCGAGCACGTTTTTGTCGATCAGGTAGGTGCTCGGCGAGAACAGATACAGCACGGTAAAGAGACCGAAGCCCGACAGCCACGTCGTGTACGAAGGCCATTTCGACCAGTGCAGGTCTTCGGGCATTTCGGGCGGCGCGACCGTGTACTTCTGCATGTTGTAGAAGCCGCCGCCGTGCACGTGCCACAGCTCGCCGAACACGCCGCGACGGCGCTGGTTCGGATCGGTCGGCGGCTTCAGGCTGTTGTCGAGCGCGACGAAATAAAACGATTCGCCGATCCATGCAATGGCGACGATGACGTGGAACCAGCGAATCGCGAGGTTCAACCAGTCGGTGATAAAGCCTTCCATGAAACTCCTCCACTTCTGATTCGTTGCGCGCGCGATGACGGTCGACGTCGTCGGTCATCGCGCCGACTGCGGGATAAAAGACGCAGCTCGCGGGTTGTTATGGGTATCGCGGGGCGCTTGTGCCTGGTAGTGCCTGCTTGTCCCGGTCGGGCGCGGCGCGCTAGCTGCCCCGATACGTGCTGTACGAAAACGGCGACACCAGCAGCGGCACGTGATAGTGTGCGTCGGCATCGGCGACGCCGAAGCGCAGCACGACGCGATCGACGAAGCGGGGTTCCGGCACCTTCGTGCCGAGCGAGGCGAAGTAGTCGCCCGCGCCGAACACGAGTTCGTACTCGCCCGCGACGAGCGCGTCGCCTTCGAGCAGCGGCTCGTCGCAGCGGCCGTCGTGATTGGTGACAGTGGTTTTGAGCGCGCGGCGCGTGTCGCCCGCGAGCGCGAAGAGTTCGACCTTGATGCCTGCGCCGGGACGGCCGTTCGCGGTGTCGAGCACGTGGGTAGTGAGCTTGCCCATTCGCAATTGTCCTTGTGTGAATGCGAGGTGTCGGCGGCGGCCCGATCCATTACGTTTGCGGCGGATCGAGGCTCCACGTCAGTGGCTACATACCCGTCGGCGAATCGAAGCGAGCGCCGTGGCAGCCATTGTAGAAAGGATGCTCTGTCCCGAGCGCGAGCGATAGGAAAGATAATAGTTCGCGCATGATGGACAGCCAGACGAAAGCCGCGCCGGCTCATCGGCCGATCGTACCGGCGCCAAAAATGCACCACTATATTGGCGGAGTGAAGTTGGGTATCGCAACCGCGCGGGTTGTCAGCGGGATTTTGGCTACCGAAGGTAAGCGCTGTGCGGCGCGACCCGCGCGAACCCGATCCGGTTCGCGCGAGGTGGCGGCGCGACACACCCGTGCAAAGGCAGGCCTTTGGCACGAGAACCCCGAAGACGGCGACTCACGCTGGGTAACCGGGCCAATGGCGTTCAACGGAACGCGACGGCACGGTGGCGTGCCGCCGCATCGCGTTCGGAACGGCTTTGCATGCAGGCAATCAGGCGGACAGACGAATGACGATGAATGAAGCACTGAAACAACCCGGTAAAACGATGCTCGTGAAGCACGCGGACGTGCTGGTCACGATGGATGACGAGCGGCGCGAACTGCGCGACGCCGGGCTGTACATCGAGGACAACCGGATCGTCGCGGTCGGATCGACCGCGCAACTGCCGCAAACGGCCGACCAGGTACTCGACCTGCACGGCCATCTCGTGATTCCGGGCCTCGTCAACACGCACCACCACATGTACCAGAGCCTCACGCGCGCGATTCCCGCCGCGCAGAACGCCGAATTGTTCGGCTGGCTCACGAACCTGTACAAGGTGTGGGCGAACCTCACGCCTGACATGATCGAAGTATCGACGCTGACCGCGATGGCCGAGCTGCTGCTGTCGGGCTGCACGACGTCGAGCGACCATCTGTATATCTATCCGAACGGCAGCCGTCTCGACGACAGCATCGCGGCCGCGCGCCGAATCGGCATGCGCTTTCATGCGGCGCGCGGCAGCATGAGCGTGGGACGCAAGGACGGCGGCCTGCCGCCCGATTCGATGGTCGAGCGCGAAGCGGACATCCTGAAGGACACGCAGCGTCTGATCGAGACGTATCACGACGATGGGCGCTACTCCATGCTGCGCGTTGTCGTGGCGCCGTGTTCGCCGTTTTCGGTGAGCCGCGACCTGATGCGCGAATCGGCGGCGCTCGCGCGCCAGTACGGCGTGTCGCTGCATACGCATCTGGCGGAGAACCTCAACGACGTCGAGTACAGCCGCGAGAAGTTCGGCATGACGCCGGCCGAGTATGCGCACGATCTCGGCTGGGTCGGCCATGACGTATGGCATGCGCACTGCGTGCAACTCGACGACGCGGGCATCGCGCTGTTCGCGCGCACCGGCACCGGCGTCGCGCACTGTCCGTGCTCGAACATGCGGCTCGCGTCGGGCATCGCGCCGATCAAGCGAATGCGGCTCGCGGGCGTGCCGGTCGGGCTCGGCGTCGACGGTTCGGCGTCGAACGACGGTGCGCAGATGATCGGTGAAGTGCGCCAGGCGCTGTTGCTGCAGCGCGTCGGTTTTGGGCCCGATGCTATGACCGCACGCGAGGCGCTCGAAATCGCGACCCTGGGGGGTGCGCGCGTGCTCAATCGCGACGACATCGGCGCGCTCGCGCCCGGCATGGCCGCGGACTTTGTCGCGTTCGATCTGCGTGAGCCGCATTTTGCCGGCGCGCTGCACGATCCGGTGGCGGCTCTGGTATTCTGCGCGCCGTCGCAGGTCAGCTATAGCATGATCGACGGTAAGGTGGTGGTGAAGGATGGGCAGTTGGCGACGCTCGAACTCGGGCCGGTGCTCGAGCGGCATAACGCGCTCGCGCGGCAGCTTTACGAGGCGTCGGCTTGAGCTCGAGCGGAACGGGCGGCACTCGCGCCGCGCGCAAGCCGCTGATCCGTGAGCGGTGGCGCCCGGTGCGATCGGCGTCGCATGCGGCGTCAGGACTTGTCGATCAAGGTCCGGGTCGCCTCGCCAACCAGGCCGCGCAGCCAGCGCACTTCGTCGGAGTAATGCACGCGCTCGTGCCACAACTGGTAGTACTGCATCGGCGGAAAGTCGAGCGGCGCGGCCACCACGGTCAGCGGCAGAAACTTCGCGTAGTAGTCGGCAAAGAGGCGCGTCGTCGTGAAGATCAGATCGGACTTGATCAGCACGTACGGCGCGAGATTGAAGTAGGGCAACGTGACGACCACATGGCGCTTGAGCCGCTCGCGCGCGAGATGCACGTCGATCGCGCCGCGCTGGCCGACCGAATACGGCGTCGGCGCGAGATGTGGCGCGTTCAGGTACTGGTCGAGCGTGAGCCCGCCGCGTTTGGCGAACGGATGCGCGTTGCTCATCAGGCAGACGATCTGATCGACGAACAGGTTCGACAGATGCAACTGCTCGGGCGGCTCCGGCCAGTTGCCGACCACGATGTCGAGCTTGCCGTCCTCGAGCGCGAGTTCGTAGTCGAACGCGGGGCCGAGCGAATGGAATTCGAGCGTCGCATTCGGCGCGGCCTGGCGGAAACGTTCGACGACCGTCGGCACGAACAGGACGTTCAGGTAGTCGGGACAGCCGATCCGGTAGCAGCGGATCGACGTGGCCGGATCGAAATTGTGCTGCTGGAACTTGATGCGCTCGATTTCGCGCAGCGCGTTCTGCACCGGTTCGAGCAGGCGCAGACCGTACTCGGTCGGCACCATGCCGGACTTGCCGCGCACCAGCAGCGGGTCGCCGGTGATGTCGCGCAGACGGCGCAGAGCCGCGCTGATGGCGGGTTGGGACTGATTCAGTTTGACGGCGGCGCGGGTGACGCTGCGCTCCATCAGTAGCGTGTGCAACACGCGCAGCAGGTACGTGTCGATCGCCTCGCGTTGCTGGCTCATGGATTCTCCAAATATATGTGCAGGCTGATCGAACGAGGGTGGGGGTATATGCGTTTTAATATGGACGAAAAACGGCGTCAAGGGTGACATACCCGCAGAGCTTGTAGCGGCGGGGGTTTGCGGGAATTTTGTCAACTCGACTGAGTGGGGCGAATTAGGTATTGTCATCCGGTTGTGGTGACGGATCGCCCATCGGCGGGGCGGATCGATAGTCCGCAATCTGGCGGCAAGCAGGCGGCAAGCAGCGTCACGAACGCACTACGGAATCTCATGAGCAACACTCCACTTAGCGACGACGCGCAACTCACCGGCCAGGCGGTGCCTCGGCTCGCGCTGACGGGCATCACGAAGCAGTACCCGGCCGTGCGCGCCAACGACGATGTCACGCTCGTCGTCGCGCCCGGCGAAATCCACGCGGTGCTCGGCGAGAACGGCGCGGGCAAGAGCACGCTGATGAAGATCATCTACGGCGCGGTGCGACCCGACGCCGGCGAGATCCGTTGGGAAGGCGAGACGGTCGATATCGCGAGTCCGGCGGCCGCCCGCAAGCTCGGCGTCGGCATGGTGTTCCAGCACTTCTCGCTGTTCGAGACGCTGACGGTCGGCGAAAACATCGCGCTCGCGCTCGACGAACCGTTCGATCTGAAGACGTTGGCCAAACGCATTCGCGAGGTATCGGCCGACTACGGGCTCGACATCGATCCGCAGCGGCATGTCCACAGCCTCACCGTCGGCGAGCGGCAGCGTGTCGAAATCGTGCGCTGCCTGCTGCAGAATCCGCGTCTGTTGATCATGGACGAACCGACCTCGGTGCTGACGCCGCAGGCGGTCCGCAAGCTCTTCACGACGCTGCGCCGGCTCGCGGCCGAAGGCTGCAGCATCCTCTACATCAGCCACAAGCTCGACGAAATCCAGGAGTTGTGCGACACCGCGACGGTGATGCGCGGCGGTCGCGTGACCGGTCATGTGACGCCGAAGAACGAGACGCATGCGTCGCTCGCGCAGTTGATGGTCGGCCACTCGCTGCCGGACTACACGCGGCGCGAGCACAAGCCGGGCGTGGTGCTGCTCGACGTCAGGCAGTTGTCGGTCGCGAGCGACGATCCGTTCGGCACCTCGTTGCGCGACGTGTCGTTCAGCGTGCATGCGGGCGAGATCTTCGGCATTGCCGGTGTGTCGGGCAACGGGCAGGCGGAACTGCTCGCGGCGTTGTCCGGCGAGAAGCGCGTTGAAAAACGCAGCCTGCCGGCCGATACGATCGCGATCTGCGGCAAACCGGCCGCGCGCCTCGGCGCGGGCGGGCGCCGCGCGCTCGGCTTCGGCTTCGTGCCCGAAGAGCGGCTCGGCCGCGGCGCGGTGCCGGCGATGAGCCTCGCCGACAACGCGCTGCTCACCGCGCATCGGCAGAGCATGGTCAACTCGGGCTGGATCAAAACGGGCGCGATGCGCGCGTTCGCGAAGCGCTGCATCGACGCGTTCGACGTGCGCTGCGGCGGCCCCGACGCGCTCGCGCAAAGTCTCTCGGGCGGCAATCTGCAGAAATACATCATGGGCCGCGAGATTTTGCAGGCGCCGAAGGTGCTCGTGGTCGCGCAGCCGACGTGGGGCGTCGATGTCGGCGCGTCGGCGTTCATCCGTCAGCAACTGCTCGATCTGTCGGCGCGCGGCGTTGCGATTCTGGTGATCTCGGAGGAACTGGAAGAGCTGTTCGATATCTGCGATCGCCTCGCGGTGCTCGCGGGTGGGCGGCTTTCGCCGGTGCGCGCGACCGGTGCGACCAACGCCGAGGAAATCGGCCGCTGGATGGCGGGGCTGTTCGGCGACCGCGAGGGCGCGGCACCCGCGGCGGATCAGCCGGCGCATGCATGAGGCGAGGCGTTGCCCGCCGGCCACGCCAGGACGCTAACCACGCACGCGAATGCGGACCCTGAAGAACAGAACCCGAACAAATACACGCTACCCATGATGCTTCCCTATCGACTCGAAGCCCGCACGTCGCCGTCGCGCACGATGCAGCTCGCCGTGCCGCTGATCGCCGCGTTGCTGACGCTCGCGATCGGCTTCCTGATCTTCGGCCTCGTCGGCCGCGACCCGTTGCAGGCGATGCACGGGTTTTTCATCGAGCCGCTGTCGAGCATCAACGGCTGGTCGGAGCTGCTGCTGAAGGCGTCGCCGCTGTGCCTGATCGGCCTCGGTCTCGCGATCGGCTATCGCGCGAACGTGTGGAACATCGGCGCCGAAGGGCAGATGCTGCTCGGCGGCATCGCGGCGAGCGGCGTCGCGATCTATTTCGATCAGGCGAGCGGCTGGTGGATCCTGCCGACGATGATGGCGGCCGGCGTTCTCGGCGGCATGGCGTGGGCCGCGATTCCCGCGTTTCTGAAGAGCCGCTTCAATACCAACGAGATTCTCGTGAGCCTGATGCTCACGTACGTCGCGACGCAACTATTGATCTATCTCGTGAGCGGCCCGTGGCGCGATCCGCAGGGCATGAACTTCCCGCTGTCGGAGATGTTCAGCGGCGACGCGCTGTTTCCCACGCTGTATGGCGACTGGCATTGGAAATTTCTGCGTGGCACGCGCCTGAACGCGTCCGTGTTCCTCACGCTGATCGCGATTCCGCTCGTCTGGCTGTTCATGCGCAAGAGCTTCGCGGGCTACCGGATGAACGTCGGCGGACTTGCGCCGCTCGCTGCGCGTTACGCCGGTTTCTCCGACAAGAAGACGATCTGGACGTCGCTGCTGATTAGCGGCGGCCTCGCGGGCCTCGCCGGTATGGGCGAAATCGCCGGTCCGATCGGCCAGTTGCAGGCGACGTGGTCGCCGGGCTACGGCTTCACCGCAATCATCGTCGTGTTCGTCGGCAGGCTGCATCCGCTCGGCATCGTGCTCGCCAGTCTGCTGATGGCGTTGCTGTATCTCGGCGGCGAAGCGGTGCAGACCTCGATGCAATTGCCGCAGGCGCTCTCGGGCGTGTTCCAGGGCCTGCTGCTGTTCTGCCTGCTCGGCGCCGACCTGTTCGTGAACTACCGCGTGCGGCGCCGCTCGGCCGCAGCAGTGGTTCGTTAAGTTTGCCAATAAGCTCGCTAATCCGCTTTCAGACTCGATATGGATATCCAGCAAGCCAGCGCGCTCACGTCGAGCGCGATCACCGCGTCGATCCCGTTGATGTTCGCGGGCGCCGGCGAACTCGTCGCCGAAAAATCGGGCGTACTCAATCTTGGCGTGGAAGGGATGATGCTGATGGGCGCCGTCAGCGGCTACGCGGTCACGTCGATCACCGGCAGCCCGTGGCTCGGCGTGCTCGCCGCGATCGGCGCCGGTCTCGCGATGTCGCTGCTGTTCGCGTTCCTCACGCTGACGATGCTCGCCAACCAGGTCGCGACCGGCCTGTCGCTGACGATCTTCGGCATCGGGCTGTCCGCGTACGTCGGCAAGCCGTACACGTCGGCGGCGGTGCGCGCGACGATCGATACGTGGACGATCCCCGGCCTGTCGAACATCCCGGTGCTCGGCCCCGCGCTGTTTACCCTCACACCGCTCGATTACCTCGCGTTCCTGATGTTCGCCGCGATCGGCTGGTTCCTCTATCGCACGCGCGCGGGACTCGTGCTGCGCTCGGTCGGCGAATCGCCGCAGGTCGCGCACTCGGTCGGCTTTCCGGTGGTCGGCGTGCGCTATGGGGCGGTCGCGTTCGGCGGCGGCATGGCGGGTCTCGCGGGCGGCTACTATTCGATCGTCAATCTGCACCTGTGGCAGGAGAACCTGACCTCGGGCCGTGGCTGGATCGCGCTCGCGCTCGTGGTGTTCGCGACGTGGCGCCCTGGGCGACTGCTGATCGGCTCGCTGCTGTTCGGCGCGGTGACTGGGCTGCAGTTCTATGCGCAGGCGATCGGTGTGCCGGTGCCGACGCAGTTCCTCGCGATGCTGCCGTACGTCGCGACGATCGTCGTGCTCGCGCTGATCTCGCGCAATCCGAACACGATTCGCCTGAATGCACCCGCGTCGCTCGGCAAGCCGTTTTTCTCGGCGGGCTGACGGCGACACAGATTCTTTATCGATCCGCTCAAACTATTCGCTCATTACGACAGGGGAAAAAAACATGAAGAGAAGAAATCTGCTGACCGCTTTCGCGTGGGGCGCGGCGTCGCTTGCGCTTGCCGCGCCGCTCGCGCAAACCGCGCAGGCCGCAGACGTGCCGGGCGTCGCGTTCGTCTATCTCGGCAATCCTGGCGATGCCGGCTGGACCTTCGCGCACGACCAGGGCTCGCGGGAGGCCGAAGCGAAGTTCGGCAACAGGATCAAGATCACGCGCGTCGAGAACGTACCCGAATCGGCCGACTCCGAGCGCGTGTTCCGCGATCTCGCGAACAAGGGCAACAAGATCATCTTCGGCACGAGCTTTGGCTTCCAGGACTTTCAGCTCAAGGTCGCCAAGGACTTCCCGGACACCATCTTCCTGCATGCGACCGGTTACAAGAAGGCGCCGAACTTCGGCACCTACGACGTGCGCATGTACCAGGGCGCGTATCTGGCCGGCGTCGCCGCGGGCTACGTGACGAAGAGCAACACGCTCGGCTTCGTCGCGTCGGTGCCGATTCCGGAAGTGGTGCGCAACATCAACGCGTTCACGCTCGGCGCGCGCTCGGTGAATCCGAAGGTGCATACGAAGGTGATCTGGATCAACAGCTGGTTCGATCCGGGCAAGGAAAAGCAGGCCGCGGAAACGCTGATCGGCCAGGGCGCCGACGTGCTGCTGCAGAACACCGATTCGAGCGCGACGCTCGCGACCGCGTCGGAGAAGCACGTGCACGCGTTCGGCTGGGATTCGGACATGAAGAAGTTCGGTCCTGATGCGCATCTCGGCTCGGTCGTCGCGCACTGGGGCGTGTACTACAGCGCGGTGATCCAGCAGGTGCTCGACGGCAAGTGGAAGAACGATCCGGTGTGGTGGGGCATTCCGCAGAAGGCCGTCAACCTCGAGGACCTGAATACGTCGGCGATTCCGGCCGATGGGCAGAAGCAGGTCGCTGCGAAGCGCGACGAACTCGCGAGCGGCAAGCGCGACGTGTTCACGGGCCCGATCAAGGATCAGTCGGGCACGGTGAAGGTGCCTGAAGGCAAGACGCTGACCGACGCGGAACTGCAGCGCCTGAACTGGTACGTGGAGGGTGTCGACGGGTCGCTGCCGAAGTAAATCGGGCGGTCCGTTGTTGAAAAAAAAGCTGCGTCCAGCCCAGCCTGGACGCAGCTTTTCTGTTTGCGGCTTGCGCGTGGCAACGGGCAAGCGTGTCGTGCGGTCGCCGCTCAGTCCTCGATGCGCAGGCCGACCTTCAGCGTTACCTGCCAGTACGCGACCTTGCCGTCCTCGATCTGGCCGCGCGTTTCCGTGACCTCGAACCAGTGCAGATTGCGCAGCGTTTCCGACGCTTTGGCAATTGCGGTGGTGATCGCGTCGTCGATCGATTTCGTCGACGAACCGGTCAGTTCGATCTTCTTGTAAACGTGTTCTGACATGAGTTCCTCCTTGGTGTGCGCCGCTGGTCAGTAAAACGCTGCTCGGAAACGCGCATGGAAAAAAGTATAGGCAACGGTTCGCGCAGTCCGACGGACATATGCGTCCTCGCCAGCGCAATTGCCTGCGCGGCGGATCAGACCTCGCCGCTCGAACCATCGATACCGCACATCGCATGCCCGGTATCGCGCGACTTCAGCGCGGCGCGCGGTCGCTATCATCTGTACGCAACATAAGCCATTCAATCTGATAGCCGGCGAGGTTCGAACGTGGAAACTGGTTTTTGCGGCCCCGGTCTGATGGGCGCGCCGATGATCGGCACCTGCTGCATGCGGGTCATAGCGTGCATGTGTGGAACCGCACGCGAGCCAAGGCCGAGGCCTTGCGGGCCGAGGGCGCGCACGACGTCGATACGCCGCGCGAGCTGGCCGCGCGCTGCGACGCGGTGCTGCTGTGCGTAGCGGACGCGGCGGCGGTCGAGCAGATCGTGTTCGGCCCGGCGGGGCTGCTCGATGGCGGCCCTGCGGTGCCGCGCGGCACGCGCTGGATCGTCGATCATTCGAGCATTCCGCCGGCCGCGACGCGCGCGCGCTGGCGCGGCGGGTGGCGGATTTCGCCGAGGCGGGCGGGGCGGCGGACGGCGCGGCGGGGGAGCGCCTACGAGACCGGCACGCCGATGCCGGTTGCGTCGACGGTCCAGCAATTGCTGCGACTGGATGCCGCGATGGGGCTCGCCGACGCGGATTTTTCGGCCTTCATCGACATTCTGCAGACGCCGCGCGGCGGCTCGAACGGGTGAGGCGGGCCGCGCCGGACCAACTGTCGGGTTGAAATCTTTAAACCTGCTAAAATATTGGGTTTTTCGCCGATATCACATTCAAAGGGACGCGCTGTGCTGTCTACTGCCAATATCACCATGCAATTCGGGCCGAAGCCCCTCTTCGAGAACATTTCGGTCAAATTCGGGGGAGGGAACCGCTATGGCCTGATCGGTGCGAACGGCTGCGGCAAATCCACCTTCATGAAGATTCTGGGTTCGGATCTCGAGCCGAGCTCGGGCAACGTGATGCTCGAGCCGAATGTGCGCCTGGGCAAGCTGCGCCAGGACCAGTTCGCGTACGAAGACGTGCGCGTGCTCGACGTCGTGATGATGGGCCACGCCGAAATGTGGGCCGCGATGACCGAGCGCGACGCGATCTACGCGAACCCCGACGCGACCGACGACGACTACATGCACGCGGCCGAACTCGAAGCGAAGTTCGCCGAGTACGACGGCTACACGGCCGAAGCGCGCGCGGGCGAGCTGCTTCTCGGCATCGGCATCGCGATCGAAGACCACAACGGCCCGATGAGCAACGTGGCGCCCGGCTGGAAGCTGCGCGTGCTGCTCGCGCAGGCGCTGTTCTCGAAGCCGGACGTGCTGCTGCTGGATGAGCCGACCAACAACCTCGACATCAACTCGATCCGTTGGCTGGAAGATGTTCTCAACCAGTACAACTCGACGATGATCATCATCTCGCACGACCGGCACTTCCTGAACCAGGTCTGCACGCACATGGCCGACATGGACTACGGCACGCTGAAGGTCTATCCGGGCAACTACGACGACTACATGCTCGCCAGCACGCAGGCGCGCGAGCGTCAGCAGGCCGCCAACGCGAAAGCGAAGGAGCGCGTGGCCGATCTGCAGGACTTCGTGCGCCGCTTCTCGGCGAACAAGTCGAAGGCGCGCCAGGCCACCAGCCGTCTGAAGATGATCGACAAGATCAAGATCGAGGAATTCAAGCCGTCGTCGCGGCAGAACCCGTTCATTCGCTTCGAGTTCGAGAAGAAGCTGCACAACATCGCGGTGGTCGCCGACAGCATCTCCAAGAAATACGAGCGCTCGATCTTCAATAACTTCAGCATCAGCGTGCAGCCGGGCGAGCGCATCGCAATCATCGGCGAGAACGGCGCGGGCAAGACCACGCTGCTGCGCTCGCTGCTGGGCAATCTGCAACTCGACCACGGCACGGTGAAGTGGGCGGAAAACGCCAACGTCGGCTACATGCCGCAGGACACATACGAAGAGTTTCCGAGCGACGTCACGCTGATGGACTGGATCGACCAGTACCGCAAGGAAGGCGACGACGAGCAGATGGTGCGCGGCACGCTCGGCCGGCTGCTGTTCAATGCGGACGACATCCGCAAGTCGGTCAAGGTGCTGTCGGGCGGCGAGAAGGGCCGCATGATCTGGGGCAAGCTGATGCTGGGCCGCCACAACGTGCTGCTGATGGACGAGCCGACCAACCACATGGACATGGAGTCGATCGAGTCGCTGCAGATCGCGCTCGACAAGTTCGACGGCACGCTGATTTTCGTCTCCCACGACCGCGAGTTCGTGAGCGGCCTCGCGAACCGGATCATCGAAGTGAAGACCAATGGCACGCTGAACGACTTCGGTGGCAACTATGAGGACTTCCTGACGAGTCAGGGCGTTCAATAAGCGCTTCGGTTCACGCTGATCGAATCGCGTCATAGCAAAAAGCCCGCTTCGTCGAAGCGGGCTTTTTTTATGGTCGCGTCAATGTGCGATGCGCGCAACGAACACGCTCACACCTTGTCGTTCTGAAACCGCATCGCCGTGCCTTCCCGTTCGATCCGAGCCCAGATCGCGCGCTTTTCCTCGTCGCTGAGGAACACCCAGTTCGACACTTCGGTGGCGGTTCGGCCGCAGCCTTTACAGACCTCGTCGAAGAGCGTGGAGCAGACGCCGATGCACGGGCTGTCGGGAAGATCGTGGAGATTCGAAGTCATCGGAAACCTTGAGGCGGGGAGGCGAAGTCCCGCTATGTTAACCGATGCGCGCGGTGCGCCTCGCACGCGCCGCTCAGCGTCGTGCGGACTTCATGTCAATTGCGCTGACCTTTGCGTCTGCGATCACGCCTAAGTCGCCAGTTGCCACAACAGCGCGCCATTGAGCGCAATGATGAACGCCGCCGACAGCCACGACAGCAGGAGCGGCACGCCGTGCACGCGCCAGCCGCGCATCAGCGCCGCATCGGACGCGCAGCGGATCAGCGGCACGACCGCGAGCGGCAATTGCAAGCTCAGCACGACCTGGCTCGCGACCAGCAACTGATTCGAGCCATGCTGGCCGAACACCCCCACCGCGAGCAGGGCCGGCCCGATCGCGAGCGCACGCGTGAGCAGCGCGCGTTTCCAGCGCGGTAACCGCAGCCGCAGGAAGCCCTCCATCACCGTCTGACCGGCCAGCGTGCCGGTGACGGTCGCGCTGAGTCCGCACGCGAGCAGCGCCGTCGCGAACAGGATGCCGGCCCAGCGGCTGCCGACGAGCGGCGCGATCAGCCGATGCGCATCGGCCAGATCGGTCACGTCGCGATGGCCGCTCGCATAGAACACGGCTGCCGCGACGATCAGCAGCGCCGCGTTGATCACGAACGCGAACGCAAGCGAGCCGAAAGTATCGAGATTGACGACGTGCAGCGCGGCCTTGATCTGCGCGTCGCTGCTGTCGGGCGCGTGATGCTTGACGAGCGCCGAATGCAGATACAGGTTGTGCGGCATGACCGTCGCGCCGACGATGCCCGCCGCGAGCCACAGCATGCCCGCGTTTCTGATCAGCTCGAGGCTCGGCGCCGTACCGGCCAGCGCCGCGTGCCAGTCGGGTCGCGCGAGCGCGAGCTGCACGACGAAGCACAGGCCGACGAAGCCGATCAGCGCGGCGATCACCGCCTCCAGCCTGCGGCCGCCTTTCTGCTGGAGCGCGAGCAGCGCGAAGGTGCAGACCGCCGACATCAGCACGCCGACCGTCAGCGATACGCCGAGCAGCAGTTGCAGCGCGACCGCGCTGCCGACCACCTCGGCGACATCGCAGGCGATGATCGCGACCTCGCTCGTCAGCCACAGGAACAGCGTCGCGCGCCGGCCATTGCGCTCGCGGCACAATTGCGCGAGGTCGCGCCCGGTCACGACGCCGAGGCGCGACGACAGCCATTGCATCAGCATCCCCATCAGGCTCGACAGCAGCACGATGCCGAGCAGGCCGTAGCCGTAGCCCGCGCCGGCGCCGAGCGCGGTCGCCCAGTTGCCGGGATCGATATAGCCGACCGCGATTAGCGCGCCGGCGCCGAGGAACGAGAACCAGTGCGCCGGACGCGTCGGCTCGCCCGGCAGACGCCGGCGCCGGTCGGGACGCATCGCGAAAGGATTGGTGTTCACCGTGCCAGAGCTTCTGGGAAACGCATCCTGCCGCAAGTCACAAGCCCATCGCACGCGCGCAGGACGTCGCGCAATACGCATCAAAAGATCATGATAGGAGCATTCGAGCCGTCGTGGCGGCGCCGCGGCGCATGAAAGGCGCGCCGGACGCCGACGCGGCTCTGCACCGGCAAGCACCGTCCGGCACTCGTGCGGGCCAGAGCGGCGCACCGCCCAGGTGCGAGCCAACGCCGAGCTGACAACCAGATAACAGCGACTCGACGAAACCCTCGCAGCCGGTGCCCAGCGCGGATAGAGCGCGGCCGACGCCCGCGTATTTTTCGGTAGACAGGCGCCGATAACCCGTTAAAATTGCGCCCATTTTGCAAGGGTGCGGCCAGAGCCTGTACCGTTTGCGCGACAGCTCCGGGTTTTTTTTTGTGCGGGCAATAATTGGTGGTAGTTTTCGGGGTTTTCAGGGGACCGTGCAGGCGACGGCGCGGCTTGAGTGACGAGAGGATCGGAGAACGAGATGAACAAGCGGATAGTGGGGCATATGGCGGCGCTGGTCTTGTGCGCGACGCCGTGGTTGACGGCTGCTGCGAAGGATACGCAGCTCAACGTATATAACTGGTCTGACTACATCGCGAAGGACACGATCCCGAACTTCACCAAACAGACCGGCGTCCAGGTCAAGTACGACAACTACGACAGTGACGACACGCTGCAGGCGAAGCTGCTCACCGGCAACTCGGGCTACGACATCGTCGTGCCGACCAGCAACTACGCGGGCAAGCAGATTGCCGCGGGCATCTTCGAGCCGCTCGACAAATCGAAGCTGCCGAACCTGAAGTACCTCGACCCGTCGCTGATGGCGCTCGTCGCCGGCGCCGATCCAGGCAACAAGTACGTGGTGCCCTGGGCGTACGGCACGACCGGCCTCGGCTACAACGTGACGAAGGTCCAGCAGATCCTCGGCAAGGACGCGCCGCTCGATAGCTGGGACATCCTGTTCAAGCCGGAAAACATCTCGAAGCTGAAGGCCTGCGGCGTGTCGGTGCTCGACGCGCCGGACCAGATGTTCGCAGCCGCGCTGCACTATATCGGCAAAGACCCGATGAGCACGAACCCGGCCGACTACCGCGCCGCGCTCGCGATGCTGAAAAAGATCCGCCCGTACATCACGCAGTTCAACTCGTCGGGCTACATCAACGACCTCGTCGGCGGCGACATCTGCTTCGCGTACGGCTGGTCGGGCGACGTCGTGATCGCCAAGCATCGCGCGATCGAGGCGAAGAAGCCGTACAAGATCGAGTACTTCGTGCCGAAGGGCGGCGCGCCGGTGTGGTTCGACGTGATGGCGATTCCGAAGGATGCGAAGCACAAGGAAGCCGCGCTCGAGTGGATCAACTACATCGAAACGCCGCAGGTGCACGCTGCGATCACCAACGCCGTGTACTACCCGAGCGTCAATATGGAAGCGCGCAAGTACGTGGACAAGGACGTCGCGAACGACCCGGCCGTGTACCCGTCGCCGGAAACCATCAAGACGCTGTTCCTGTTGAAGCCGCTGCCGCAGGAAATCCAGCGGCTGCAAACGCGGCTGTGGACCGAGTACAAGTCCGGCCGCTAGGCGCGGCAACAAACAGATAAGCAGCCTATGAAGCCCTCGGTGTTCACCGGGGGCTTTGTTCGTCAAACGCCGGAGCGAAGCAGCATTATGATGAGTAGTGACCAGCCGGGCGCGCTGGCCGGGACGGCCGTGCCGTCGACGGGCTCGAACGCCGCTACGGGCGACGCAGCGGAGCAGTACATCCAGATCGTCGATGTCGTGAAGAAGTTCGGCGAGACCGTCGCGGTCAAAGGCGTCAATCTGACGGTGAAGAAGGGCGAGCTGTTCGCGCTGCTCGGCAGCTCGGGCTGCGGCAAGTCGACGTTGCTGCGCATGATGGCCGGGCTCGAAACCGTGACGTCGGGCAAGATCCTGATCGATGGCGAAGATCTCGCGCAACTGCCGCCGTATCGCCGGCCGGTCAACATGATGTTCCAGTCGTACGCGCTCTTTCCGCACATGACGGTCGAGGCGAACGTGGCGTTCGGTCTGAAGCAGGAAGGCGTGCCGAAGGCCGAGCTGAAAGACCGCGTGCACAACGCGCTCGAACTCGTGCAGATGGGCCGCTTCGCGAAGCGCAAGCCGCATCAGCTGTCGGGCGGGCAGCAGCAGCGCGTTGCGCTCGCGCGCTCGCTCGTCAAGCGGCCGAAGCTGCTGCTGCTCGACGAGCCGATGTCGGCGCTCGACAAGCAGATCCGCCAGCGCACGCAGATCGAGCTCGTCAACATTCTCGACCAGGTCGGCGTCACCTGCATGATGGTCACGCACGATCAGGAGGAAGCGATGACGATGGCCAACCGCCTCGCCGTGATGAGCGAAGGCCAGATCGTGCAGCTCGGCACGCCGCATGAAGTCTACGAGTACCCGAACAGCCGTTTCTCGGCGGAATTCATCGGCTCGACCAATCTGTTCGAAGGCCATACGGTCGAGGACGAACCCGATCACGTGTTCATCGAAACGCCGGATCTGACGTGCCACTTGCACGTCAATCACGGCATCAGCGGTCCGCTCGGCATGCCGGTGACGATCTCGGTGCGCCCCGAACGCATCGCCCTCACGCGTAAGCCGCCGGAGGGCGCCTACAACTGGGGCAGGGGCGTCGTCACGAATATCGCGTACATGGGCGGCTATTCGCTGTATCACGTGAAGCTCGACGGCGGCAAGACCGTGATCGCGAACGTGACGAGCCTGGCGCTCACCGAAATCGATCCGCCGTCCTGGGGCGACGAAGTCTACGTGCGCTGGAGCGCATCGGCCGGCGTGGTGCTGACGTCATGAAAGAGGCGCTTTCGTCGTTTTTCGCGTGGCCCGCGCAGCGTCTGAAGTTCACGGGACGCACCGCGGTGGTGGCGGGGCCGTTCATCTGGCTGCTTCTGTTTTTCCTCGTGCCGTTCCTGCTGGTCGTGAAGATCAGCTTCGCCGATTCGCAGCTCGGCATTCCGCCGTACACGCAGCTCGTCACCTTCGCGGAAGGCGCGCTGCACATCACGCTCGATCTGTCGCACTACGCGTTTCTGTTGACCGACAGCCTGTACTTCGCGACCTATGTGAATTCGGTCGTGGTCGCGGCGATTTCGACCGTGCTGTGTCTGCTGATCGGCTATCCGATGGCGTACTACATCGCGCGCTCCAATCCGGCCACCCGCAATCTGCTGATGATGGCCGTGATGCTGCCATTCTGGACCTCGTTCCTGATCCGCGTGTACGCATGGATCGGCATTCTGAAGAACAACGGGCTGCTGAATAACTTCCTGATGTCAATCGGCCTGATCCATTCGCCGATCGAGCTGTATCACACGAACACGGCGGTCTATATCGGCATGGTCTATTCGTACCTGCCGTTTCTCGTGATGCCGCTGTACGCGCATCTCGTGAAAATGGACCTGACCTTGCTGGAAGCCGCCTATGACCTCGGCGCGAAGCCGTGGAAGGCGTTCTGGCAGATCACGCTGCCGCTGTCGAAGAACGGCATCGTCGCCGGCTGTCTGCTGGTGTTCATTCCGGCGGTCGGCGAGTACGTGATTCCTGAGCTGCTCGGCGGCGCGAACACGCTGATGATCGGCCGCGTGATGTGGAATGAGTTCTTCGACAACGCCGACTGGCCGATGGCATCCGCCGTCACGTGCGCGATGGTGTTGCTGCTGCTGGTGCCGATGGCGCTGTTCCAGCATGCCCAGGCGAAGGCATTGGAGGAGGGCCGCCAGTGAAGCCGAATCGCATGCTGCAGCTGATCGCTCTGGGCATCGGCTTTCTGTTTCTGTATATCCCGATCGTCAGCCTCGTCGTGTATTCGTTCAACGAATCGCAACTGGTGACGGTGTGGACGCGCTTCTCGACGCGCTGGTACGCGGCGCTGTTGCAGGACGGCGAGCTGATCACGTCGGCGTGGCTGTCGCTGCGTATCGGCCTGCTCACGGCGTTCGCGTCGGTGATCATCGGTACGTGGGCCGGCTTCGTGCTCGCGCGCATGGGGCGCTTTCGCGGCTTCACGCTGTACACCGGCATGATCAACGCGCCGCTGGTGATCCCCGAAGTGATTCAGGGCATCTCGCTGTTGCTGCTGTTCATCGAAATGGCGCGCTGGATCGGCTGGCCGGCCGAACGCGGCATCTTCACGATCTGGATCGGTCACGTGATGCTGTGTATTTCGTACGTCGCGATCATCGTGCAATCGCGCGTGCGCGAACTGCATCCGTCGCTCGAGGAAGCCGCGCTCGACCTCGGCGCGACACCGCTGCGCGTGTTCTTCTTCGTCACGCTGCCGCTGATCTCACAGGCGCTGGTGTCGGGCTGGCTGCTGTCGTTCACGCTGTCGATCGACGACGTGGTGCTGTCCGCGTTCCTGTCGGGTCCCGGTTCGACGACCTTGCCGCTCGTCGTGTTCTCGCGCGTGCGACTTGGTCTGAACCCGGAGATGAATGCGCTCGCGACGCTGTTCATCGCGGTCGTCACGGTCGGCGTCGTCGCGGCGAACTTCTTCATGCAGCGCGCGGAGCGCAAGCGGGTCATGATGGCGGTTTGAGCTTGCGCGACGCGCGGACATCGCGCGCGACGCGTGATCGAACTGGAAATCGCGGCCCTCACTCCTTCTGACGATAGCGATGATCGAGTCCCTTCTGCGCGTGCTGGACTGGCAGCCGCTCTATCGGCTGTGGGAACTGATCGTGATCATCGTGAAGTTTCTGTGGGAGCTGTTGCGGTTGCTGAGCGGTGGCGGGTAACGAATGCGCCGGCCCATGCCCAAGGCGCCGGATTGCCATTGTGCGGACTCAAGGCGCGAAGCGGTAATCCTGCTGGCGCACGCGGCGCGTACGCTTGCGAAAGCTGAACGTGAAGCCGGGCCAGATCGCGGTGACTTTGCCGCTCTGCGTCTGATACCAGCTGTGGCAGCCGCTAGTCCACACAGCGTGCCGCATCTCCTGTTGCAAACGCGCGTTGAAATCGCGCTGCACGTCGGCGCGCACGGTCATCGTGCGCGCATTCTGTTTGCGCAGCACGCGCAGGCAATCGCCGATATACCGCAGTTGCGACTCGATCATGTAGATCATCGAGTTATGGCCGAGCCCCGTGTTCGGGCCGGCGATCATGAAGAAGTTCGGGAAGTTCGCGATGCTCGTGCCGAAATAGGCCTCGGGGCCATCGCGCAGCCAGAGCGTGCTGAGGTCGGTGCCATCGAGGCCGGTCACTTCGAACGGCGCGGGCACGTCGTTGACCTGGAAGCCGGTGCCGCAGATGATCGCGTCCGCGCGGTGATGCACACCGTCGTCGGTCACGATGCCATCCGCGACGATCTCGCGGATACCGCTCGTCACGACGTCGACGTTCGGCTGACAGACGGCCGGGTAATAGTCGCTCGACAGCAGCACGCGCTTGCAGCCGAGCCGGTAGTTCGGCGTGAGCTTCGCGCGCAGCGCCGGGTCCTTGACGCGTCGCTGCAGATAGCTGAGGCCGAACTTCATCGGCATCTTCATCAGCTTCGGATTGACGACGAACGCGATCCCACGGGACTCGAGCTGCCAATAGATCGCGCTGCGAACGAAGCGCTGCGTGAACGGCAGCGTGCGGAACAGCCATTGCGCGCGCAGGCCGATCGGCTTGTCGCGCTTCGGCATCACCCACGGCGCGGTGCGCTGGAACAGAGCCAGATGCGCGACATGCGGCTGGATTTTCGGCACGAACTGGATCGCGCTCGCGCCGGTGCCGATTACCGCGACGCGTTTGCCGTCGAGCGGATAGGCATGATCCCAGCGCGCCGAATGGAACAGCTTGCCCTCGAAACGTTCGATGCCGGCGATGCGCGGCAGCGCGGGACGCGACAGCGGACCGTTCGCGGCGATCAGCACGTCGGCCTCGACGATTTCGCGCGCGCCGTTCGTGTCGAGCTCGACGAGCCAGATCTGCCGCGCTTCGTCGAAGCGCGCGGCGCTCACTTTCGCATTGCAACGCACGTAGCGATCGACGCCGTACTTGCGCGCGCAGTGCTGCAGATACGCGAGAATTTCGGCCTGGCTGCTGAACGAGCGCGACCACGCCGGATTCGCCTCGAACGAGAACGAATAGAGATGCGAGGGGACATCGCAGGCCGCGCCGGGGTAGGTATTGTCACGCCACGTGCCGCCGATGCCGCTCGCGGCCTCATAGACCGTAAACGACGTGATGCCCATTTGCTGCAGACGGATGGCCATGCCGATGCCGGCAAAGCCACTGCCGACGATCGCAATGCGCAGCGCGGTGGATGAAGCGGAAGGGACAGGCGTCACGGCGGTCTCCGGCACGGGGCGAAAGCGGCGGGTGAAACGATAGCGGCTCCGGCGCGCTGGACTCGCGCGGCGCGACGGGCAGGGGCGAAATCGCGCGTCTACAGCCTGTCTTTTCATTCGACGCGGATCGATCGGGTTCGATCAGGTATCGGTCCAACCGCCGGAATCGTCGTTGCTGCCCATATCGATGACGCCGCCGCTGCCGTCATCGTTCCAGTCGTTCGAACCCTGACCGAAGTCGAGGCCGCCGCCGTTTGCGCCGTCGTCGCCGCGCCGGCGCAGTTCGTCGGGGTCGACGACCACGTCGCGCTCGACTACGCGGTC
The DNA here is from genome assembly GCF_050436225.1 of Paraburkholderia lebeckiae. NCBI lineage: Bacteria > Pseudomonadati > Pseudomonadota > Betaproteobacteria > Burkholderiales > Burkholderiaceae > Paraburkholderia > Paraburkholderia lebeckiae. The sequence goes on from NZ_JBNDLU010000002.1 coordinate 1,564,991, forward strand.
ACGCCCATGACTGAGCGCTTCGCCAAGCAGCACGCCGGTCAGCAGACCGCCCATGCCGCCACCCATGCCACCGCCTTGCTGCACGATGACCTGCGGCTGCTGCTGATAGGGACCCTGTTGCGGATAAGGCGGTTGCGGGCTGCCGAAGCGCTCGGCCTCCTGCGCGTACGTCGATTGCTGAGCGGTGCCCACGGACGCGGCGGTCGGATCGGGCCGGCCGTCGGCGCGCGCGCGCAGGCTCGCGATGCGCTGCTCGAATTCGTCGAGTGCATAGGGCGGCAGCGGACTCTTGCCGTTCGACAGCGTTTCGACGGCGCCGCGCAACTGCTCTTCGGTCGCTTCGACGTCTTTCTCGAGCAACTCGTGACCCGGCGTGGTGGACAGCTTCACGTCGAGCTTGATCGAACGCACCGTGTTGAGCATGTCGGTGGCGCGCTTCAATTGCGCGCGGCGGTCCTCGTCGGCGCGCGTGTCTTCCTGGCTGCGCGCGCGGCGCAAGGTCCAGCGCAGCACGAGCGCGATCACCGCGATCAGAACAATGATACCGATCCACATACCCACCCCCGGACCATGCCGTTGTTGCGCTTGCGACATCATCGCCGACTGTTGCTGCACAGCAGGCGCATTCTGCTGCGCGAACGGATTCGCGGCGTGACGGGTGACGTTGCCGCCCGCGCGTTCCGCGTCGCGGCGCAGGCGCGCTTCGGTTTGCGCGAAGCGGCCCGGGTCGGTGAAGCGGATCTGCGGATCGAGCGTCTTTGCCTGTTGGAGCTGCGCGAGCGCGTCGGCGGAACGGCCTTCGCGATCGAGCACCTGGGCGTACAGATAGTGCGCGTGCGCGTTGTTCGGATGCGCTTGCAACACTTCGGTGAGGCCGGCGTCGGCCTGCTGCCAGTTGCCCTGCGACATCGCCGATTCGATTTGCTGAGCGGTCGGCACCGCGAACGCCGCGGCCGACACGAGCAGCAGCGAAGCGAAGGCGGTTGCGAAAAGTTTTTTCATTTGCGGACCGGGCGGGGCGCGCCCGTCTCCATCAGTCGATTGCGGTGGCTGCCTGTGGCGGCCGGTATGCCGGTGCGTTCAGAAGCGAGCGCACCGGCATGTACTGCTACTGCCGTTGTCATTGCCGCGCGTACTTGCTGTGCGTACTTGCTGTGAAGCGGGTACACGCATCCAGCATTCACTGCGCCGGCGTATTGAGCTGCTTCTTCAGCGCTTCGAGCCGATCGTCGACGGACGGGCCGCGGTTCAGATCCGCGAGCTTGTCGTCGAGCGCCTTGCCGCTTTTCTCGTCGGCGGAGTTCAGCCGTGCGTCGGAACGCGCGTTCGACAGCGCGACTTTATCTTCGAGCTTCTGGAAATCCTCGGACAGGTTCTTGCCGCCGATGCCGCCGAGTGCGGTGGCCGCGGTATCTTTCGCCTGCGCGATCTGCTGCTTGGCTTGCAGGATGTTCGAGCGCGCGTTCAGGTCGTTGCGGCGCGTGCGCATGTCCTCGATCTGGCTCTTCAGTTGCGCGACCGACGGCTCCAGCGAAGTCAGTTCTTTCGTCAGCGCATCGCGTTCGGCTTCGGCCGTGGCCTGCGCGCCGAGCGCTTCACGCGCGAGCGCTTCGTCGCCGGACTGCAGCGCCCGGCGAGCACCGTCTTCATACTTCTTCGCCTTGTCCGCGGCAACATCGCGCTTGCTTTGCTGGGTGGCGACCTGCGCCTGAATCTCGATCAGCGAGTTTTCGGCCTTGCCGATGCTGTCGTCGAGTTCGCGCACGATCTGGCGCGAGTCGCGCGACGGATCCTGCACCGAGTCGGCCGCATCGTTCAAAAGACCTTTGAGCGTGCGCGAAATGCTGTCGAAAAGCGACATGAAAACCTCCAGAGAATGTGAGCGGCGCCGACGATGCGTGTGCGCCTGACTGCCTTGAATCATTGCTACTTTACGCCGCCGCGCGCCATGCTGCGCAACGTTCGGACCGGAGTTCGGGGCGCACTTGCCAATTGCAATAGCGCGGTCCGTTTTTGTTGGGGCGCAAAGCCGGGTTGAGGATTGTCTGGATGATGGAAAGCCGCGATGGGCATGGACTTGACGGCGGATATTACACCATCGGCTGTGTTGAAGATGGCTTAATCGATGCGGCTTGCCGAAGGCCCGAACGATGCGCGAAAAGCCGCTGTTTGCGGGTGTGGGCGGGTATTACCGCGCGACGTTTTCACGCAGGTGTCACTGATGTAACGATATGCAACGGGGACTCGTTGCGCACGCCCGCGTGCTCGCTCGGATGCAGTGTTTGCGGCTCGGCGCGCGGTAATTTACTGTCACGCTTTCCGTCACGCGAAGCGGCCGCCTTCGGCGCTCGGGTCGCTGTGCGGTTCGTCGTCGTCGTCGGAGTCCTGGTCGTTGTGGCGGCGCTTGAGTGAGTTGCGCAGACGCGCCGACGTGCCGGCCAGCCGTTTCGATGCGGCGTTGTCGATTGCGTCCGCTTCGGCGTTTTCCGCGTTTTCGGCGGCTCGTGCTGCCGTCAGACGCGCGACGGCTTCGGCGGTGGCCGCGGCCTGTTCGTCCTGCTCGGCGGCGAGCGCGGCGGCGACGCCCGCGGGAAGCAGCGGGGCGGGGGCATCCACAGCGTCGGTCGCAAGAGCGGGTCGACCGGCTTGCTGCATCGAGGGCGAATCCACGGCATCGGCCGCGCCGGCAGCCGCGCTTGCCGCGGCGGCGGCCACCGGAGCCGCCGCGTCTTTCTCGTGCGCTTGCAGCGCTACCGGCAGCGCGGCGCGCGCATAGCGCGTACCGCGCGCGACGCGCTGCAGCGCCGCGTTCAGCGGATCGGGCGCGCGCGGCGCGCGCAGCCGGTCGACGATGCTCGCGGCCTTGACCTGTTCGCTGGTCGCGCCGAAGCTCAGCACCGCGCGCCGCATCAGTTCACTCACGCTGATGCCCAGATCCTCGGCAGTCGCGGTGATCGCACGTTTCTGCGCTGTCGTGACGAACACGACGATGCGCTCACTGGGCTTGGACATGATCGACTCGCAGTCTTGTTAGCATGGGCGGGTCGGCGCGTGCCTCCGGATACGGTGTCGGAACCCGTCATCGGAACTGCCGTTGGATCCCGCCGTTCGGGTCCTCATCGCGCGCATCGAGGGACGCGCGCGGGGTTCATCATATGACGAGTTGCGCCGCCACGGAACAAGCGCGGTGCGAAAATCCCGTGACATCAATGAGTTGTAGTGTTTGCGGCCGGCTTGTCCACAGCCCTTTCAACAGAAAATGTTGATAACCCCGCATAAGCTGCGCGTCGCACGCACGCTGCAATGCGCGCTGCGCGAAATTACAGACCCTTACCAGGAAAAGGCGGCCGGCGAAGGGAATTCTTACAAAAAAACTGCCTTGGACCGCTGCCGATTTCTTTAAAATGTGCCGTTACGTTGCGCCGGACATGGTCCGAGGCGTGCCGTGCGGCCGGCCGGGGGCAAGGTCCGCAGGGCGGCGTACGTCCCGGCCAGGATGTCGAACACGACCCATGCGCGCGCCGCGAGCGCGTGCAGACAGGCGCGCAGTCGCGGGCCCCTTATTCCAGTCATGCCAATCATCAAACGACCGCATTCCTCGAACTCTCCGGCCGGTGAAGACCGGGACTCCCACCAACGCACCCCTGGACGCAATGCCGCTTCGCGCGAGCCTGAGCGCGGCCGTCGATCGATCGGCGCGTCGCTCGTGCTGTGGTTCTTCGGCCTGATCGCGACCGTCGTCGTGGTCGGGGCGCTGATCGTCGGCTATGCGCTCGTCGTGATGGGGCCGCAATTGCCGTCGCTCGACGCGCTGACCGACTATCGCCCGAAAGTTCCGTTGCGCGTCTACACCGCCGATCACGTGCTGATCGGCGAATTCGGCGAGGAGCGGCGCAGCCTCGTGCGCTTCCAGGACATCCCCGACCAGATGAAAAAAGCGGTGCTCGCGATCGAGGACTACCGCTTTTACGAACACGGCGGCGTCGACTTCGTCGGCATCCTGCGCGCCGGTTTCGCTGACCTTGCGCATGGCGGCGCATCGCAGGGCGCGAGCACGATCACGATGCAGGTCGCGCGCAACTTCTTCCTCTCCAGCGAGAAAACGTACACGCGCAAGATCTACGAGATGCTGCTCGCGTACAAGATCGAGCGCGCGTTGACGAAGGACCAGATCCTCGAGCTGTACATGAACCAGATCTATCTGGGCGAGCGCGCGTACGGCTTCGCCGCGGCCGCGCGCGTGTACTTCGGCAAGGACCTGAAGGACCTCACGCTGGCCCAGGCCGCGATGCTCGCGGGTCTGCCGAAGGCGCCGTCCGCGTATAACCCGGTCGTCAATCCGAAACGCGCGAAGATCCGTCAGGAGTACATCCTGCGACGCATGCTCGAGCTGAACTACATCACGCAGCAGCAGTACGACCAGGCCGTGAAGGAAGAGATTCAGACGAAGAATCCGGGCAACGAGTACAGCGTGCACGCCGAGTACGTCGCCGAAATGGTGCGGCAGATGATGTACGCGCAGTACAAGGACGAAACCTATACGCGCGGCCTGAACGTCACGACCACGATCGATTCCGCCGATCAGGACGCCGCGTATCGCGCGGTGCGCAAGGGCGTGATGGACTACGAGCGGCGCCACGGCTATCGCGGACCGGAAGGCTTCGTGCAGTTGCCCGAGGCGGGCGACGACCGTGACCAGACGATCGACGACGCGCTGACCGATCATCCGGACAACGGCGAGATCATCGCCGGCGTGGTGACGGACGCAAGCGCGAAGCAGGTGGTCGCGCAACTGGTCGACGGTACGCAGGTGACGGTGTCGGGCGACGGCCTGCGCTTCGTCGCCGCGGCGCTGAGCCCGCGCGCGAACGCGACGCTGCGCATCAAGACGGGTTCGATCGTGCGCCTCGTCGCCGACGACAAGGGCAACTGGCAGATCACGCAGCTGCCGCAGGTCGAGGGCGCGCTCGTGTCGCTGACGCCGCAGGACGGCGCGATCCGCGCGCTGATCGGCGGTTTCGACTTCAACAAGAACAAGTTCAACCATGTAACGCAAGCGTGGCGCCAGCCGGGTTCGAGCTTCAAGCCGTTCATCTATTCGGCGGCGCTCGACAAGGGGCTCGCACCGGCGACGATCATCAACGACGCGCCGCTGTACTTTCCGCCGAGCACGCCGGGCGGCGACGCGTGGGAGCCGAAGGACGACGACCAGCCTGACGGTCCGATGTCGATGCGCGTCGCGCTGCAGAAGTCGAAGAACCTCGTGTCGATCCGCATCCTGTCGTTCATCGGCACCAAGTACGCGCAGGACTTCGTCACGCAGCGCTTCGGCTTCGACGCCGACAAGACCCCGCCGTATCTGCCGATGGCGCTGGGCGCTGGCCTCGTCACGCCGCTGCAGTCGGCGGGCGCGTACTCGGTGTTCGCGAACGGCGGCTACCGGATCAATCCGTATCTGATCAACGAAGTGACTGACGCGCGTGGCGTGGCGATCTCGCGCGCGCAGCCGCTCGTCGCTGGGCACGATGCGCCGCGCACGCTAGAGCCGCGTAACGCATACATCATGAACAGCCTGTTGCACTCGGTCGCGACCGAGGGTACGGGAGCAGGCACCAACGTGCTGAAGCGCTCGGACCTGCAGGGCAAGACCGGTACGACCAACGACGCGAAGGACGGCTGGTTCGCCGGCTATCAGCAGTCGCTGGTGGCGGTCGCGTGGATGGGCTACGACCAGCCGAAGAGTCTCGGCAGCCGCGAATTCGGCGCGCAGCTCGCGCTGCCGATCTGGGTCGAGTACATGCAGCGCGCGCTGCGCGGTGTGCCACAGGCCGAGCCGCAGCAACCCGACGGTGTGACGGTGATGAACGGCGAGCTGTTCTTTACCGACAAGTTGCCGGGGCAAGGCTTCGTCGCGAGCATCGGTCTCGATTCGGGCAATCCGATGGCCGGCGCGACCGATGCGGTGGGCGGTGTCGGGCCGGCGGGCATGACGCCGCCGGTGGTGCCGCCGCCGAGCGTGTCGACGAACGAGAAGAAGCAAATCATGGATCTGTTCGAGTCGAACAAGCCTTGATGTAGAAGCCTTATACGGCGGGGCTTTTCCGCGGTGTGCCACAAAATCTGATCACAGTGCACCGAAAGTGTGATTATTTTCCGGCGCCTTAGTAGCTCGCTGCAACGAGCATCGGCGCCGGCGTGGTATGCAGCAGTACGGTGTCCCCCTGCACATGCCAACTCGCCCGCGTGTGGCGCACGTCGTGAAACCTGAACTTCTCGGTGACGCCCACGCGGCGACGCGCCGCGCGCCACTCGTAATCGTTCCATCGGTCGGCGAGTTCGCCGCCCTCTGTTGAATGGTCGGTTAACGGTTCCCTACTGACCCGTTCCTTCTTTACGGCCTGCGTGCGCGAATGTATCGGCGGCTGAATCCATCGCGCGCTCAAGCACTTGGGCGCGATCTCCAGGCCTTATCAACAGGTCTTTCAACACATTCTGTGGATAACTGACCCGGCCGTTGTTTTCCCGTCGTGATTCCGCCCGACCGCGCTCTATTGCTTCAAAGCTGCTCCCTTGCATGACGTGCACGACAATGCGATTCGCTTCAAGCAGTTAGACGCTTAGCCCCAGGCTTATCAACAAGTCTGTCAACACAAACTGGGGATAAGTGCGCCGCACTCCGTAGGGAATCCCAGGTTTAATTCGATGCGATTGTGTTCGATGTACCGGCAGACGACGTCCCTCTTTGATCAACCGGCGGATTCCCCATCGCCTGAAACAACGCGGCCGTATCCGTCAGCCGCGCGCTCGTATAACGGATCTCATCGAGTTGCGCGTTGCGCCATTGCTGCTCGCTCGAACGCGTCGCGGCGACGGGCAGCGCGCCGAGCCGATAGCGCGCCGAGGTCTCGTTGAACACGCCCTGTGCCGAACGCGCGGCGACGTTCGCGGCATCGAGCGACTGCGCGTCGTGCTCGAGCGAGGCGAGCGTGTCGGCGACGTTCTGAAACGCGGCCAGCACAGTCTGTTTGTACTGCGACACGCTCGCTTCGTACGTGTGCTGCGCCGCGCGGCGCTGCGCGAGCAGCGCGCCGCCATGAAACAGCGGTTGCGACAGCGACGCGCCGATGCTCCAGATGGCCCCCGCACCGGACATCGCGACCGGCCAGCTAAACCCGCCTTGTCCCATCGATGCCGACAGCGACAGACTCGGGAACATCTGCGCGGTGGCGACGCCGACATCGGTCGCCGCGGCCTTCAGCGCGGCGTCGGCGGCCTCGATGTCAGGTCGCGTGCGCAGCAGCTCCGACGGCACGACCACCGGCACCTGCTCCGGCACATGCAACTGCGCGAGATCGATGTCGTCGGGCGCGGCATCGGGTGTGCGGCCAAGCAGCACCGCGAGCGCGTGACGCGTAGTGAGCCACTGTTGCTTCAGCGCCGGCAGACTCGCCGACACGCTCGCCGCGCTCTGCTGCGCGTTCAGCAGATCGGCATGCGATACCGCGCCGAGCGCGAAGCGCCGTTCGGTATCGCGCGCCTGATCGTTGGCGAGGACCACGAGCCGCTCGGTCGTATCGATCTGAGCATGCAGCGCGGCGCTCGTGATCGTCGCGGTCACGATGTTCGCGGCGAGCGCTCGCCGCGCCGCCTCGAGCTGGTAGACCTGCACGTTCACGCGCGCGGCGAGCGCCGCGTTCGCGAGCCGCGCGGCGCCGAACAGATCGAACGTGTAGTGCGCCTGCAACTGACCGACGAACACGTTGTACAGAAACGTGTTCGGTCCGATCTCGGGGATCGCGAGCGCGCGATTGCGGGTGGCCTGGCCGCCGGCGTCGATGGTCGGCAGCAGCGAGCTGCCGACCTGCGCGCGCAATTGCTCGCGCGCGGCGGCGAGACTGCGGTCGGTCGCGTCGAGCGTCGGACTGTTGCGGAGGCCTTCGTCGACGAGCGCGTTCAGCGCAGCCGAGCGGTACAGCTTCCACCATTCGGGCACCGGCTGCGCGCCGGTCACGAACTCCTGCGTGACGCCCTGCGCGGGCACGGTTTGCGTCGGTAGCGGCTCGGCACCGTAGTGCGCGGGCTGCGGCATCGCGGGCGGGTCGCCGTTCGGTCCGAACGAGCAGGCGCCGAGCATGCAAGTGATGCTGGCGATGCCGGTGGCAAGCGTGGTACGGGCCAGCGCGTCGAAGTGCGCGCGGCGGTGGCGGGATAGGGCGGGAATAGTCATGCTCGTGCTCATGCTCAGTTACCCGTGTGCGTGGCGCCGGCACCGGACGGCGTCTGCGGCTCGCGCTCGTCGGCGCGTACGCGGAACGACGCGGCGTACAACGCGGGCAGATAGAACAGCGTGAGGATCGTCGCGCTCGTGATGCCTCCCATCAGCGCGGTCGCCATCGGCCCGAAGAAGTTCGAGCGCAGCAGCGGGATCAGCGCGAGCACGGCGGCCGCGGCGGTCAGCGTGATCGGCCGGAACCGCCGCACGGTCGCGCCGACGATCGCATCGAAACGCTTGTGCCCCGACGCAATGTCCTGCTCGATCTGATCGACGAGGATCACCGAGTTGCGCATGATGATGCCGAACATCGCGATCACGCCGAGCATCGCGACGAAGCCGAACGGCTGGCCGAACAGCAGCAAAGTGAGCACGACGCCGATCAAGCCGAGCGGCGCGGTCAGCACGACCATCAGCACGCGCGCGAAGCTTTGCAGCTGGATCATCAGCAGCATGAGCACCGCGATCACCATGATCGGAATCTGCGCGTTGATCGAGGTTTGACCCTTCGCGCTTTCCTCGACGGAGCCACCGATCTCGATCCGGTAGCCGACCGGCAGCGTCGCGCGGATCGGCGCGAGCGCGCGGTCCACCGCGTGCGTGACGTCGATGCCTTGCGCGCCGGCCGACACGTCCGACTGCACGGTGATGGTCGGCTGACGGTCGCGTTCCCAGATCACGCCGTATTCGAGGTCGTTGCGCAGATGTCCGAGCGTGCCGAGCGGCACCGGCCCGTTCGGCGTCGGCATCGCGAGCGCGGTCAGCAGCGACGGGTCGACGCGTTCGGCGCGAGGTGCGCGCAGATCGACGCTGATCAGCTTGTCGCGCTCCCGATACTGCGTGACCGTGTAGCCGGACATCGTCATCGCGAGGAAGCTGGCGATGTCTTCGGACGTCACGCCGAGTTCGCGCGCGCGTTTCTGGTCGATCTCGAAGCGCACCGAGCGCTCGGCGGGTTCGTCCCAGTCGAACTGCACATTGCGCGTGCCGCGATTGGCGCGCATCGTCGCGGCGACGCGTTCGGCGATCGAGCGCACGGTCGCGATGTCGTCGCCGCTCACGCGGAACTGCACCGGATAGCCGACCGGCGGCCCATTCTCGAGGCGCGACAGGCGCGTGCGGATCGCCGGGAAGTTGTTGAACAACTCCGGTTCGAGCCACTGCGCGAGCTTCTCGCGATCCTTGACCGACTTCGCGGTGATCACGAACTGTGCGAAGTTCGGCTGCTGCAATTGCTGATCGAGCGGCAGATAGAAGCGCGGCGCGCCGGTGCCGACGAAGCTGACGGAGTGATCGATTTCAGGCCGGCCTTTGAGAACCTGCTCGAGGCGCTGCGCCTGGCGCAGCGTTGCATCGAACGACGCGCCTTCGGGCAGCCGCACATCGACCAGCAACTCCGGCCGGTCCGAGCTCGGGAAGAACTGCTGCGGCACGAGCGAGAAGCCGGCCATCGCGAGCACGAACAGCAGCACGGTGATCGCGAGCACGACGAAGCGCCGCTCGATGCACCAGCCGACCCAGCCGCGCAAACGCGTGTAGAAGCGCGTGTCGTAGATGTCATGTTCGTGATCGTCAGGCTCGTGCGCATGGCGCTTGCGCTCGGGCAGCATGTGATAGCCGAGCAGCGGAATCAGCACGACCGCCGCGAGCCACGACGCGATCAGCGCGATCGCCGACACCTCGAAGATCGAGCGCGTGTACTCGCCGGTGCTCGACTTCGCGAGCGCGATCGGCAGGAAGCCGGATACGGTGACGAGCGTGCCGGTCAGCATCGGAAACGCGGTGCTGGTGTACGCGAAGGCCGCGGCGCGCGTGCGGTTCCAGCCTTGCTCGAGCTTCACCGACATCATTTCGACCGCGATGATCGCATCGTCGACGAGCAGGCCGAGCGCGAGCACGAGGGTGCCGAGCGATACCTTGTGCAGGCCGATATCGAACAGGTACATGCACAGCGCGGTGACCGCGAGCACCACCGGAATCGAGATCACGACCACCATGCCGGTGCGCACGCCGAGCGACACGAGGCTCACGATCAGCACGATCGCGACCGCTTCGGCGACCGCTTCGAGGAAGTCGTTGACCGAGCGCGCGACCGCGTGCGGCATGCTCGATACTTCGACGAGATTCAATCCGGCGGGCAGCGCGGCGCGCAGTTGGGTCATCTGCTGATCGAGCGCGCGGCCGAGGCGGATCACGTCGCCGCCCGGCTGCATCGTCACGCCGATACCGAGCACGGGTTTGCCGCCGAAGCGCATCTGCGTGACGACCGGGTCGTCGTAGCCGCGCTTGATCGTCGCGATGTCGCCGAGACGGAACGTGCGGTTGTTGATGCGGATCAGCGTGTCGGCGAGTGCATTGACATCATTGAACTGGCCGCTCGGACGCACGAACACGCGGTCGTCGGTGGTGGTCAGCGTACCTGCGGGAGCGATCGTGTTCTGCGCGTTGATCGCCTGCCCAAGCTGTTGTGGCGAGATCCCGAGACGCGTCAACTGCGTGTTCGCGATCTCGATGTAGATGTGCTGATCGGGGTCGCCGAAATAGTCGACCTTGCCGACGCCCGGCACGCGCAGCAGCACCGAGCGTAGCTGGTCCGCGTAATCGTGCAGTTGCGCGGCGGAAAAGCCGTCGCCTTCGAGCGTGTAGATGTTGGTGTAGACGTCGCCGAATTCGTCGTTGAAGAACGGGCCCTGGATGCCCGACGGCAAGGTCGCCGCGATGTCACCGACTTTCTTGCGCACCTGGTACCACGTCTCGGGCACCTGGCTCACCGGCGCCGAGTCCTTCATCGTGAAGAAGATCAGCGATTCGCCGGGACGCGAGTAGCTGCGCACGAAATCGATGTACGGTGTTTCCTGCAGCTTGCGGCCGATGCGATCGGTCAACTGCTCCTGCACCTGGCGCGCGGTGGCACCCGGCCAGTACGTGCGGATCACCATCACGCGGAACGTGAAGGGCGGGTCTTCCGACTGCGCGAGCCGCGTGTAGGCGAGGATGCCGAACGCGGTGGCGAGCGCGATCAGGAATACGACCAGCGCCTGATGACGCAGCGCCCACGCGGACAGATTGAAGCGTCCTTCTTCGTGCGACGTGCTCATGAAGCGAAGTCCTCGGGATGCAGCGGCGCGATCGCGCGGACTTTCTGGCCGGCGCTCACGGTGTGCACGCCTTGCAGCACGACGCTTTCGCCATCTTTCAGGCCATCGCTGACGACGAACGTGCGCTCGTAGTAGCGCGTAACGGTCACGCGACGCAGTTCGAGCGTGTTGTCCGCGGCGCGCACGACCCACACGGCCGGTTCGCGCCCCTCGTGAAATAGCGCGGTGACCGGCAGCGTGAACACGCCGTGCTGCGCGGCCGCCGCGGCGAGCGGCACGGCCGGCGTGACGTCGGCGGTCATGCCGAGGCGCACGTCGGCGCCGGCATCGAGCAGGGTCAGACGCGCGCGCCAGGTGCGGCTTTGCGGATCGGCGGCCGGCGACAGCTCGCGCACGCGTGCGCGGAGCTTGCGGCCCGGCAGCGCGGCGAGCGTGACGCTCGCGTTCTGGCCGACCGCGAATGCGGCGAGCGCGCTTTCGGGCACGTCGCACAGCACGTCGACGTCGCCGCTCCACGCGAGGTTGTAGACAGCCTGACCCGCCGACACGTTCTGGCCCGTGTCCGCCTGTTCAGCCGTGATGACGCCCGCATGACCGGCGACGAGCGTCGTGTACTGCAGCTGGTTCTTCGCGAGTGCCGCCTGCTGCTGCGCCTGATCGCGCTGCGCGAGCGCGGACGCGTAGGCGTTGGTGGTCTGTTCGAGCTGCGCGGGCGCGATCAGGTTTTCTTTGGCCTGCGCCCTGTCGCGTTCGAGCTGCTGCTGCGCATAGACGAGGTTGTGCTGCGCGGCGTCGAGCTGCGCCTGCGTGCTCGCGGCGTTTTTCTGCGCATCGGCCGGGTCGAGCAGCGCGACGACTTCGCCGCTTTTCACCGTGTCGCCGAGCCGTACCCGCCGCTCGATGATCTTGCCGGCGACGCGGAACGACAGCGGCGTCGAATAGCGCGCCTGCACTTCGCCGGGCAGCGACGCCGCCTGCAGCGCGTGGCCGTCCGCATGCACGGCGAGCGCGACCACCGGGCGCGGCGCGGGCGCCGCGGCTTCCTTCTTCGAGCAGGCCGCGAGCGCGAGCACGCCTGCCAGCGCCAGCGCGCAGGTCTGCCTGGAGAAACCGCGGTGAGAGGATGGGGGAGACTGCTGGCGCATCGCTGACGATGCGGGAGAACCGGGACGCTTCACAATTACCCCAACTGGAGACAGCGAACGAACACGGCAAGCCGCGCGGCCCGCCAGCGAAGACCGCATGCCGCGTCATGCTAATGGCATACAGGGATGGCTTTGAATGACGAGACGCATTCTAATACAGTCCTGTATCTGAATGTATGGATGGATTTGAATTCTTTTGGGTGCTAGGCTTGCGGCCATGAAACGTCAAAGACTGACAAGAGAGCAGAGCAAGGACCAGACGCGGGAGCGGCTGCTCGATGCCGCGCAGGCAACTTTCATGAAGAAGGGCTTCGTCGCGGCGAGTGTCGAGGACATCGCGGCGGCGGCCGGCTATACGCGCGGCGCGTTCTATTCGAACTTCCGCAGCAAGACCGAGCTGTTTCTGGAGTTATTGCGGCGCGATCACGAAGCGATGCAGGCGGGCCTGCATGCGATCTTCGAAAGCGCGGCGTCGCGCGAGGAGATGGAGGCGCGCGTGCTGCGCTACTACAGCTCGCTGCATCGCGAGAACAAGTGTTTTCTGTTGTGGGTCGAGGCGAAGCTGCTGGCGGTCCGCGACGGCCGTTTCCGGCTGCGCTTCAACGCGTTCATGCACGAAAAGATCGAACAGTTGAGCGCCTATGTGCGCGAGTTTTCGGAGCGCGTGGGCACGCCGATGTCGATGCCGCCCGAGCAGCTCGCGATCGGCCTGATGGGTCTGTGCGACGGCGTGCAGTTCTTCTACACGGTCGATCCGCAGAATGTGCCGACGGAGATGGCCGAAACGGTGTTGGCGGGGTTTTTCTCGCGCGTGGTGTTCGGGCGCGATGCGTAACGGTAGCCGTTGAGCTTGGAGGCGCAGATGCGCGAATGCGCGACCCGGAGGGATCGCGCATCAGATACGGTTCAAGGCGGAAAAATCATTCGACCGGCAGTCGTGCGCAGGCCTCGGCGGCGGGCGCCGCGCACGCGAATGCGTATTGGCCGCTGGCGTCGAGGAATTTTTCCCCGGCGTGCAGGGCAACCTTGATATCGGGGCAGCGCTCGTAGCCGATATAGGCCGAGCTCGCGGCGGCCGACCAGCAAACCAGCGAAAATGCGATCTTTTCCAGCAGACGAAAACGATGTGGCATGGCGGTGTAGCGGTAACTTTCTTTGGCCGCTATCTTACCAGAGACTAGGGTTTATACCTAGCTAAAATCCACGATAGACACCGTAATAGTGGCGCGATGGACACGCCGCGCCGAATCTGACCGGAATGTCATGTCTGGGTCAGGGTTGGGACATGTCCTATAGCTAGAATCGGTTGCGTTGGGCGGACCCGCGCGCGCCCATGCGGCGCGGGTCAACACAGGCGGCAACGGTTGCGCCGGCCCGGCTTTACCGAGGCAGGAGTCGTCCCATGAATCAACTGCAGTCGATGCGCGTGTTCGTCAAGGTGGCGGACCTCGGCAGTTTCGTCGGCGCGTCGGGCGCGCTGGATCTGTCCACCGCGGTCGTCACGCGGCACGTCGCGGATCTCGAAGCGCGGCTCGGCACGCGACTGCTGAACCGCACCACCCGCCGTCTTTCGCTGACCGAATCGGGCGCGACCTATCTGGAGCGCGTACGCCACATCCTCGCCGATCTCGAAAACGTCGAGCAGATGGTGGTGGCGCGCAATCACGAGCCGGTCGGCACGCTGCGCATCGTCGCGCCGGTCGTGTTCGGATTGCACAGTCTCGCGCCGGTCGTGCAGTCGTACGCGGCGCGCTATCCCGACGTCGTGCCCGACGTCACGCTCGCCGACCGCCACGTCGATCTGGTCGAAGAGGGCTTCGACGTCGGCATCCTGGCTGCGCGGCACATGCGCAGCGCGAGCATCGTCACGCGGCGGTTGACAACCGGATACATGACGGTCTGCGCGACGCCCGAGTATCTGGCGCAACACGGCACGCCGAAGCGCCCCGAGGATCTGCTCAGGCATTCGTGTCTGAGCAGGCCGGCCGAGCAGGGCGGCGAGGAGCGCGTGTTCAATGGGCCGGCCGGCGAAGTGCGGGTGCGGCCGACCAACGCGATCGCGGCGAACAACGCCGAGATGCTGCGACAGTTCGCGCTGCTCGGCATGGGCGTGGCGATCCTGCCGAGCTACCTGATCTGCCGTGATCTGACGGCGGGGCGGCTCGTGCGCCTGCTCGACGCGTACAGTCTGCCGCCCATCGAAATCACGATTGCGTATCCGAGCCGGCTGCATCTGCCGGCGAAGGTGCGGACGTTCATCGACCATCTGGTCGAGCATTTCCAGCCGGAAAGCGCACGGGCGCGGGATTCCCGTAGCGTGGCGCCGGTGCGGGCGGTGGTCGAGGTGAGCGCGTCCGACGCTCTGACGGCGCGCGAGATCGCCGACGACGCGCTCGAAACCAGCCGCACGACGCGCCGTGTGACGCGGGTGGCGCGCGCGCGGATCGCGGCGGCGTCGCAGTTCTGACGTGTGAGGTGAAGCGAGGCTGAATCCGGGTTCAGATCCCTAAGCCCGGGCCATAGTTGCCGCCGATCAGGCGCGTGACCGACTCGACGTCGACATAATCCTGCTCCGGCATACCATCGAGCATCGCCAACACCTCGTTGCTCGCGCCGGCTTCACGCGCGGCGTCGACGAGTGCATCCTTGTTGGTCGGGAATTCGACTTCGCTGAGAAGATCGGCGATCTGCAGATCGATCGATTCGCCGGGGATGTCCGAGGCCGTCATGCGCATGCTCCTGGTGAGCTTAAATTAGTCACGTTGTTATTGCTGCCGCGAAAAGCCAGCGCCTCGCCGCGATGAGTTTCTCGCAGTCTGTCGCAATCCCGCGCGCATCGCCCCCATCGTCATGGCAGCCGGCGCAAACCGGGCAGGCGCGCCGTCGTAGCCGCGCCGCCGCCCGCCGTTGCGGCGGCCCTCACGTGGTCAGATGCTCGTTCTGCCCGGTCAGGCTGCGTTCCAGATGTCGGGACTTCGGTAGCGCAAGATGCTCCCAGTGCTGCGGACGGCTGGCGTCGGTGCTCGACACGTCTGGGGCCGGAGGCGCGACCGGCGCGGCGTTCGCGCGTTGGGCAAGCGTGATGGAATCCGTGCTGTCCGACGCGGTATGAACCGGCGCGGCAAAGCACGAGGCTGACAGCGTCACCATGATTAACAGTGTCGAGGTTTTCATCGCCCGACCTCCTAAAGCTCATGCGGCGCTGACAATCGAGCAAACCCTGTGCCGTCCCGCGTCGAAAGGACGGTGCAAGTCGAGGACGGCATGGCGCTGCGCGGCCCAGGCTCCTTACCATCTTAGATGGCAAATACTGCAACGCGCGCACATTTGCGACAAAACCGTATTGTAAATTTCATCATCGCATGAACAGGCGCGCGTCCGCCATGCGCTAGCGCAGCACGTCGAAGCGCGTCCACGGCCACGACGGCCGGTCGCGCATATAGCCGTTCAACCAGTTCCACTGCGGATGCCGCTTCATGAACGCCTGTGCGTCGAACGGCCGGCCGCACGGATGCCCCCAGCGCGCGGTGAAGGCCATCTCGCGGGCCATTTCGCTGTCGACCACCTTGCCGTCGTTCGCGCCCCACGGATTGAACGGCCCGTGATCGGTGCCGCCGAAGCGCGCGTCGTCGAGCTCCAGATGCCCGCAGATCGTGCGCGAGCAAGGGTTGTCGTTGCGATCGAGATAGACGTCGTGATGATCGGCGATCATCTGCTTCGCGAGCTCGACGTCGATGCTGCCGCGATGCAGTTCCTCGAGCTGCATGAAACGCAGACGCCGCGCGCCGTTCTTGCGCACGTCGGTATAGTCCTCGCCTTCGCCGATGCATTCCTGGTTGCGGATCTTCAGATCCGTCGCGGTGTTGTAGCCGCTGTAGAAACCGTCTTTGGTGGTCTCGAAGCCCGCATAGTGCAGCCCGAGTTCGTAACGCGCGATCTCGCCGGTCTTCGTGTCGCCGAGCAGCCAGCTGTTCGCGTAGCCGCCGTTGTTCGCGAGCGAGAACATGTCGCACCATTCCTTGATGCTGTTCGCATATTGCGACGCGCGCCGCGAGCGATAGAACTCGGGCGCGCCGGCCGCGTTGTAGCCCGCGAAGTTCGAGATCGTGGTTTCGGTGATCATCAGGCCGGCCGCCGTGACCCAGAAATCGGTCAGGCTCGAGATGCAGCCCGGCAGGCCCTGCATCAGGATTCGGTTGCCGCGGTCGGGCACGATGTCGAACACGACGTTGAACGCGTCGCCGGCCGCGTAGCGGTCCCACGAGTTGTGCGCCATCACGATGCGGCCGTCGCGCGTCGCGTTGCCGGCCGCGATGAACGCGCTGCAGTGGTGACCGCGCCGGCCGCGCCACAGTTTCGCGCCCAGATGCGGCTGCGCCTGCGCGGCGTGCGTCGGCCACCAGCTTTGCAGCAGATCCATGTAGCCGTTCCACGCGAGCACTTCGGCGAACGGCAGCTTCGCGCCGTCGGCGATGCCATGGATTTCATCGGCGAATTCGGTGTCGAGCTTGCTCGCGAACTGGCTCGTCGCGGCATTGACGAAGGTGTCGAACTCCTCGCCGGTGTCCCATTTGGCGAGATAGCGCGCGGTGCGGATCGCGTTTCTGATTTCGTCGGCGAGCAACTGGCCGTGCTGCTCGCCGCGATCGTACGGCTCGCCTTCGATATGCACGAAAATCCAGCCAGCCTGATCGCGGCGTACGGCCTCGGGGGACGGTTCGCTCATCTTCGCTCCGACGATACGGCGGGCGCTGTCGCTGCGCCCAAGCTGGGCTCACGCGTGCCGGCCGCGTGAAGAGCCGGCGGTCTGTCCATTGTAGAGAATCCGCGGCGCTTTGCATCGCGCCCCGCGAAGCCTTCGAAAGCTCTAGTGCGACGGATTCATGCGGAAGTACGCATCGAGCAGCGAGGTCTTGTAGACGACGCCGGCGAGCTTCGGATGCGCGGTGCTTTCGATCACCGGCAGCCGCTCGCCCTGAAACGCCATGAAGTGCTGTAACGCGATGGCGAGCGACATGTCCGGCGTCAGCACGTCGAAATGCGGCTGCAGATAATCGGCGGCGGTTTTCATCGACGTGTCGTGCCGGTCGAGCAGATCGGACGTGATGTCCTTCAGCGCGACCACGCCGAGAAACGCGCCCGAGTCGTTCGCGACGTACAGATATTTGACCGGATACTCGAGGAACACGCGCGTCATGTCGTGCACGGTCGCGTTCGGCGGCACGACGGTCTGCGCGGGGCGGATCAGCTCGCGCATCTGCGTCGCGCGCAATCGCGAGCGCTCCTGCTCCTCGCGATTGCGGCGCAGCGTAATCTCGTACATCGAGGTCTTGCCGATCGCGCGCGCGATGAAATACGCGACCACGCACGACAGCATCAGCGGCAGCACGACCTGATAGCTCAACGTCATCTCGAAGATCATCAGGATGGCCATCAGCGGCGCCTGGGTCGCGCCCGCGAGGAATGCGCCCATGCCGACCATCGCATACGCGTAAGAGGCCGACGTCGCATGCGGCCACAACGCGTGCATGCCCTGGCCGAACAGCGAGCCGACCGCCGCGCCGACGAACAGCGTCGGCGTGAACACGCCGCCCACCGCGCCGGAGCCGGCCGTCGCCGCGGTCGCCGCGAGCTTGCAGACGAGCACCAGCAGGAGCGCGGACCATGTCCACGGCGAATGCAGGATCGAGTTCACGACGCTGTAGCCGTTGCCCCACACCTCGGGCTCCGCGACCGAAATGATGCCGACCACGAGACCGCCGAGCGCGAGCCGCACCGGCAATGCGACCGGCAGCTTGCGAAAGGCCGCCTTCGATGCGTCGAGCAGCCGCAGAAACTGCGGCGCGGCCGCGCCGCACAGCGCGCCGAGCGCGACGAACAGCAGCACCTCGGGACCGGTCACGGTCGGAAACTCCGGCATCTCGTAGGGCGGCTTGTAGCCGGCGAACTCGCGCATCGTGATGTTCGCGACGACCGCCGCGACCAGCACCGGCCCGAAGCTTTCCATCGCGATCGAGCCGAGCACGATCTCGGTGACGAAAAACGCGCCCGCGATCGGCGCGCTGTACGCGGACGTGATACCGGCCGCCGCGCCGCACGCGACGAGCAGGCGCAGCCGCGGCGGATCGAAGTGGACCCAGCGGCCGATCAGCGACGAGGCGAGCGCCGCGAGCTGCACCATCGGACCTTCACGGCCGATCGAACCGCCGCTCGCGATCGTGAACAGCGACGACACGCTGCGCCACAGGCTCAGGCGCACCGGCACGACGCCGTCGCCGATCGCGACCGCTTCCATGTAGTCGGTGTGCGTTTTCGTGTCGGCGTGACGCTGCGCAATCAGCAGAAAAACGCCGGCGACGAGACCACCCGCGGCCGGCAGCCAGATGCGCATGGTCCACGGTAGGCTGCGCGCCATGTCGACGAAGCTGCCGGAGCGGCCGGCAATCGCCAGTTGCAGCAGTTCGATGCCCTTGCGAAACACGATGGTCGCCAACGCGCCGGCAATGCCGACCACAACGGCCCAGACCAGCACCGTATGGGCTTCTGAGAGGCGGAAAACGCTTTGGGCGCGGGTGCGCAGCTTCAGCAGGAATGAAAGCACGTCGTCGGTACGGGGCGTGATGGAAGGTTGAAAAAACCGCGGCACAACAGCAGCGCGCCCGCCTCGAATGGCGGGCGCGCGGCGGCGAGCGGGCGGGGGCCGGCGGCGCGGTTCAAGTCGCCGCCTTGTCGAGTTCAGGATAGTGCCGGAAGATGCAGCTTTCGTTATGGTCGATGCGCCGGTCCGAGGCCAGATACGCGGCGATGTTCGGTCTGGCGATCACCATGTCGTGCAGCGCGGCGAGCCGCGGATAGTGCTCGCCGAAGCGTTTCAGCGCGCGCGGAAACGCGTACAGCAGCCCGTCGATCAGCTGGAACATCGACAGGTCCACATAGGTCAGCGTGTCGCCGACCATGAAGCTGTCGCCAGCCGGATTCTGCGCGAGCACGCGCTCGAAGTACGACATGAACTTCGGAATCCGATGGTCGATGAAATCGTGCGCGCGCACCTTCGCCGCGTCTTTCTGCTCCTCGTAGTAGAGGCCGCTCGCGAGCGGATGGTGGGTGTCGTGCGCTTCGGTGACGACGTCGGCGATCGTCAGTTGCAGGCCGTTCGCGACGTAGCGCAGGCTGTCCACCTCCGGCGCGAGCTTGAGCCGCGGGCCGAGATAGAACAGGATGTTGGCGGTCTGCGAGATCACCAGATCGCCGTCTTTAAGAAACGGCGGCGCGAACGGCGGAAACGGTTCGTCGGGGCTGTCCATCACGGCCATCATCGCCTCGGTGCCAAGGCCCTTCGAAGGTTTGCCGCGCGCGACTTCGACATAGTCGACGCCGGCTTCCTCCAGCGCGAGCCGCACGAATTCGCCGCGGCCTTGCAGGCCATCCCAGTAGTACAGTTCCAGGCTCATCGATCGATCCTCATTCCGGTCGCCGGGACGCATCGCGGGAAGGCAGTTTCACCGCTGCCATCGGACCGTATGCATAGGCGGGTTGTGGGAGCAAAGTTCGCAGCAACGAGTATGCCGTGTGATCGGCCCGGATGGGGCGCCAGAAAGCGCAAAACCCCGCGCGCGGCGGGGTATCGGCGAAGGCGGGGCAGCCGGCGACGGCTCAGCGGAACAGGTGCTGGACGGTCCATGTGATGCCGAGTCCGCCGGCGATCAGCCATACGTACAGAATCAGGCCGGTGGTCAGCGCGCGCGGACCCGCTTCGCGAATCTGCGAGAAGCGCGTTTCCATGCCGAGTGCGGTCATCGCCATCGTCAGCGCGAAGGTGTCGAACAGGTTCAGCGTCGAGGTGGCGCTTTCCGGCAGCACATGCAGCGAGTTGATCGCCACGCAGGCGAGGAAGCCGAGTGCGAACCAGGGGATCGCCAGCTTGCGCGGGGCGGCGCCGTCCGTGCCGCCATCCTTCGCGCTGCGCGTCGCGCGGTTCACCCACAGGCCGACCACCAACAATACCGGCACGAGCAGCATCACGCGGGTCATCTTGACGATCGTCGCGATGTGCGTCGCTTCGGGGCTCACGTTGCTCGCCGCGCCGACCACCTGCGCGACCTCGTGGATCGTGCCGCCGAAGAACAGGCCGGCGCCGACCGTGTCGAGATGCAGCCAGCCTGCGTTGAACAGTACCGGGTAGAGGAACATCGACAGCGTGCCGAACAGCACGACGCTGCCGACCGCCATCGCGCTCTTGTGCGGCTTCGATTGCAGCGTCGATTCGAACGCGAGCACCGCGGCGGCGCCGCAGATCGCGCTGCCGGCCGCCGTCAGGAGCGCGGTGTCGCGATCGAGCTTCATGATTTTCATGCCGGCCCAGGTGCCGATCACGAGCGTGCTGACGACGATCAGCACCGACTCCGCGAGACCCGGCAGGCCCACCTGGGCGATTTCCTGCAGGCTCACACGCAAGCCGAAGAACGCGACCGCGATGCGCAGCAGCTTGCGCGCCGAGAAATTCACGCCGGCCGCCCAACTGACCGGCATGCTGTCGCGCAGCGCGTTGCCGTAGATCGCCCCCGCGACGATGCCGACGATCAGCGGACTCAGGCCAAGGCCGGCAATCGCCGGAATCGCCGCGATGCGCGTGACCGCGGCGGCGAACAGCGCGACGAACAGTACGCCGTTGAGCTGGCCGCGGGTGGACAGCGCGGGGGAGGCGGCGGCGAGCGGGGCGGTGGGTGTGGACATGATCGGTGGCTTCGTAACGGACTTGCGTGGGACTGCATGGGCAGCAATGGGGCTAATCCTAAATTAGATATATCGATATGAAAAATCGTGATTTAGAATGTGAAGTATCGGATCAACGGATATTTAAGCGAGATGACCCCGGATCAACTTATAACGTTCGCTGCCGTCGCTGAGCATCGCAACATCAGCCGGGCGGCGGTGGCGCTGCATCTGTCGCAGCCGGCGGTGTCCGGCCAGTTGCGGCAATTGCAGGACGAGTTCGGCGAGCCGCTGTATCAGCGCGATGGCCGCGGGGTGCGGCTGACGCCAGCCGGCGAGCAGCTCGCCGCCTATGCGGCGCGGCTGCGCGACACCTGGCGGCAGGCGCATGCCTATCGCGACGCGCTGCGCGGTCTCGAACAGGGCACCTTGCGGATCGGCGCGAGCACGACGCCGGCGAGCTACCTGCTGCCGTACCTGATCGCCGAATTCCATCGCCGCTATCCGCACGTGACCGTGCATACCGCCAACGGCAACACGGCCGAGATCGTCGGCGCGCTCGGCTCGGTCGATATTGCGATGATCGAGGGTCCCGCCGGCGCCGATCTGCCGCCGGACACGGTCGTCCATGCGTGGCGCGAGGACGAGATCGTCGCGATCATGCCGCGCTCGCATCCGCTCGCGCAGGCGGAAAACGGCGGGCGCATCGAGCTGGCCGCGTTCGGCGCGTATCCGCTGGTGCTGCGCGAGGAAGGATCGGGCGTGCGGCAGACGGTCGAGCGCGAGTTCGCGCGCGCGGGCGTGCCGATGCGCGTGGCGCTCGAAATCGCGGGGGTCGAAGGGGTGAAGGAGGCGGTGCGGGCGGGGATGGGTGTCGGTTTCGTGTCGGCGATGTCGATGCGGCATGAGAACGGTGCGCTGCGGCTCATGTCGCTGAGCCCGCAGCCGCTGACGCGGCGGCTGTCGATTCTGGTGCCGCATGCAAGCGCGCCGTCGCGGGTGGTCGAGCAGTTTCTGGCGATGTGCGTCGCGGACGAGGCCGGCTGACTTCCGCGCTGGCAGCGTATGGGGTCGAGAAGCCGAACCCGCGCGGGGCGCTGCCATGGCCGGCGCGCTTCGCTTCACGCCCGCCGTATGCCGGCCGCGCCTGGGGATTTCCTCTATGGTGCGCGATGGCTGTCCCGAGCACCATTCGCACATCGCAGCGCCTCGGCGCTTTTTTTCGAAGTTTGGTTGGAACCGGTTCCAAAAGCGGTTTCGCGTCAGGATTGAGTGAGTTGGACATGGCTGATGCAGTGGAGATCGTGGTCGTCGCCAGCGCGTTCGGTGTGAATGCGGTGCGCGCCGACGGCCATCTGAAATGGGCGCAGGCGGCAAAGCGCGCCGGCGCGGCGGGTTTCGAAGTGCGCCGGGAGCTATTCGCGAGCGACGCGGACGCGGACCCGCAACGGCTGCGCGCGCTCGGCGCGGCGTTGGCCGATCTCGGGCTGTGGTCGGTGTTCTCGACGCCGGCATCGTTGTACGCGGCGGACGGCCAGCTCGATACCGACGCACTGCGTGTCGCGCTCGATCAGGCGGCCGCGCTCGGCGCGCGCTTCGTCAAGCTGCAACTCGGCGGCTTCGCGGGCGAGGCTCACGGCGCGGCCATCGTCGCGCACGTCGCGGGCGGCTCGGGCACCACGGGCGTTGCGCAGCCACGGCTCGTCGTCGAAAACGGGCAACTGGCGCAGGGCGGCTCGCCCGCGCAGTTCGTCGGGCTGTTCGATGCGCTCGCGCGAGAAGGCCACGCGGGCGTGCTCGGCATGACGTTCGATACCGGCAACTGGGCGTGGCTCGACGTTGCGCCGCTACACATCGCGCCGCAGCTCGCGCCGTACGTCGAGTACATCCATTGCAAAACCACCACGGGTGAGGGTGCGCGGCGCTTTGCGAGCGCGCCGGCCGAGGATGACGCGCCATTCCTCGCGCTCCTCGACCGGCTGCCGCGCGATGTGCCGCGCGGCATCGAGTTTCCGTTCGATCCGAGCCGGATCGACGCGGATGCCGCGCGTTATGTGAGCTGGCTTGCGCGCGTGTAGACGCGCGACGCGGCATCACGAAGCGCCTCGGTCGAAGCCGTATAGCAGACGAGGCAGCAACTCAGGCAGCAAGGAACGCATTCCACGCAACACGAATCACCGCATCAGAAGCACCACCAGGAGCCCGGCATGACCCACCTTTACCCCGCCCTCGACGTGATCACCTACGGCGAAGCGATGGCGATGTTCGTCGCCGCCGAAGCCGGCCCGCTCGCGGGCGTTGGGCACTTCACGAAGCGCATCGCCGGCGCGGATCTGAACGTCGCGATCGGCTTGTCCCGACTCGGCTTCAGGGTGGGCTGGATGAGCCGCGTCGGCGACGATTCGTTCGGCCGGTACGTGCGCGACACGCTGACGAAAGAGGGCATCGACCAGCAATGCGTGAGCACCGACGCGCGCCATCCGACCGGCTTCCAGCTGAAGTCGAAGAGCGACGACGGCAGCGACCCGGCGGTCGAATACTTCCGCAAGGGCTCGGCGGCGAGCCATCTGTCGCTCGACGACTACGTCGCCGATTACGTGCTGCCCGCGCGTCATCTGCATCTGACCGGCGTCGCTCCGGCGATCTCGGCAAGCTCGCGCGAACTCGCATTCCACCTGGCCCGCGAAATGCGCGCTGCAGGCAGGACGATCTCGTTCGACCCGAACCTGCGTCCGACGCTGTGGCCCTCGCGCGCGGCGATGGTCGAAGGCTTGAACGCGCTCGCCGCGCTCGCCGACTGGGTGCTGCCCGGCATCGGCGAGGGCGAGATTCTGACCGGCCACACGCAGCCGGAGGACATCGCGAAGTTCTATCTCGAGCGCGGCGCGCGCGGCGTGATCGTCAAGCTCGGCGCGCAGGGCGCGTATTACCGCACCGCGACCGATGCCGCGACGATCGCCGGCCGGCCGGTCGCGAACGTCGTCGATACGGTCGGCGCGGGCGATGGTTTCGCGGTCGGCGTGATCAGCGCGCTGCTCGAAGGCCGCACGCTCGCGCAGGCGGTCGCGCGTGGCAATCGGATCGGCGCGCTCGCGATCCAGGTGATCGGCGATTCGGAAGGTTTGCCGAGCCGCGCCGAACTCGACGCGCTGGAGCTGGCCGAAGTACCGGGCATCGCAAGCGCGGCCTGACGCGGATCGGACCGCATCGATAGCGCTGCATCCACAACCAGCATCGACGACAACAAGAGCGCCCACAGCGCGCCCAGATTTTTTTTCATCATTGATTCGGGACGACGCCGTCCAAGGAGACTTCCATGACCTCATCGCTTGCGATTCGCCGCTGGTGGACGATCATGCCGATCGTGTTCATCACCTACAGCCTCGCGTATCTGGATCGCGCGAATTTCGGCTTCGCGTCGGCGGCCGGCATCAACCAGGATCTCGGCATCAGCAAGGGGCTCGCGTCGCTGATCGGCGCGCTGTTCTTCCTCGGCTATTTCTTCTTCCAGATTCCGGGTGCGATCTATGCCGAGCGCCGCAGCGTGAAGAAACTGGTGTTCTGGAGCCTCGTTCTGTGGGGCGGCTGCGCGGCGTTGACCGGCATGGTCAGCAACATCCCGTCGCTGATGGCGATCCGCTTCCTGCTCGGCGTCGTCGAAGCCGCGGTGATGCCGGCGATGCTGATCTTTATCAGCAACTGGTTCACGAAGAGCGAGCGCTCGCGCGCGAACACCTTCCTGATCCTCGGCAATCCTGTGACGGTGCTGTGGATGTCGGTCGTGTCGGGCTATCTCGTGCATTCGTTCGGCTGGCGGCAGATGTTCATCGCCGAGGGCGCGCCCGCGATCATCTGGGCGATCTGCTGGTGGTTCCTCGTGAAGGACAAGCCCGAGCAGGTGTCGTGGCTCACGCAAGGGGAAAAAGACGCGCTCGCGCAGACGCTGCGCGCCGAGCAGGCGGCGATCAAGCCGGTGCGCAATTACAGCGAGGCGTTTCGCACGCCTGCGGTCATCAAGCTGTGCGCGCAGTATTTCTGCTGGAGCATCGGCGTGTACGGTTTCGTGCTGTGGCTGCCGTCGATCCTGAAGAACGGCTCGTCGTTCGGCATGGTGGAAACCGGCTGGCTGTCGGCGCTGCCGTATCTGGCCGCGACGATCGCGATGCTTGCAGCTTCGTGGGCATCGGATAAACTCAACCGCCGCAAGGTGTTCGTGTGGCCGTTCCTGCTGATCGGTGCGATTGCGTTCGCGGCGTCGTACGGGCTCGGCTCCGCGCATTTCTGGGTTTCGTATGCGCTGCTCGTGATCGCGGGCGCCGCGATGTACGCGCCGTATGGACCGTTCTTCGCGATCGTACCGGAGCTGCTGCCGAAGAACGTCGCAGGCGGCGCGATGGCGCTGATCAACAGCATGGGCGCGCTCGGTTCGTTCGTCGGCTCGTACGTGGTCGGCTATCTGAACGGCGCGACCGGTTCGCCCGCGGCATCGTATGCATTCATGAGCGTGGCGCTCGTCGCCGCGGTGATCCTGACGCTCGCCGTCAAGCCGGCCACCGTCGAAACACGCGACCCCGCTCGTCCCACCGTCGCAAGGAAAATTAGCTGATGAACAAGATCGTCGCCTGGAAGTCGCTGCCCGAGGATGTGCTCGCCTATCTGCAACAGCATGCGCAGGTTGTGCAGGTCGATCCGTCACCGCATGATGCGTTCGTCGCCGCGCTGCGCGATGCCGACGGCGGCATCGGCGCGAGCGTGCAGATCACGCCGGCCATGCTCGAAGGCGCGAGCCGGCTGAAGGCGCTGTCGACGATCTCGGTCGGCTACGACCAGTTCGACGTCGACGACCTCACGCGCCGCGGCATCGTGCTCGCGCACACGCCGGACGTGCTGACCGAATCGACCGCCGATACCGTGTTCTCGCTGATCCTCGCGTCCGCGCGGCGCGTCGTCGAGCTGGCCGACTGGGTCAAGGCGGGGCAGTGGCGCACGAGCATCGGGCCCGCGCAGTTCGGGCTCGACGTGCAGGGCAAGACGATCGGCATCGTCGGCTTGGGGCGGATCGGCGGCGCGGTCGCGCGACGCGCGGCGCTCGGCTTCAACATGAAGGTGCTGTACACCAATCGCAGCGCGAACCGCCAAGCGGAACACGCGTATGGCGCGCGGCGCGTCGAGCTGGCTGAATTGCTCGCGCAGTCCGATTTCGTCTGTCTGCAGGTGCCGCTCACGCGAGAGACGCGACATCTGATCGGCGCCGCCGAACTGCGCGCGATGAAGAAGAGCGCGATCCTGATCAACGCTTCACGCGGCGCGACCGTCGACGAACCGGCGCTGATCGAGGCGCTGCGCAACGGCACGATTCACGGCGCGGGCCTCGACGTGTTCGACACCGAACCGTTGCCTGCCGACTCGCCGTTGCTCGCCATGCCGAACGTGGTCGCGCTGCCGCATATCGGCTCGGCGACGCACGAGACCCGTCATGCGATGGCGCTCAACGCAGCGGAGAACCTGGTCGCCGCGCTCGACGGCACATTGACGACCAACATCGTCAACCGTGAAGTACTGGCGAAGTGAATCGCAGGGCGGCGCGCAAGCTCCCGCCCTCGGCCCGACACGAGCGATGAGCGAATGAGCACGACCCCGCCCAGCATGCCGCCTGGTCCCCCGAGCGCGCCGACGCGCCGCGCGACGATCACCGATGTCGCGCGCGAGGCCGGCACCGGCAAGACCAGCATCTCGCGCTATCTGAACGGCGAGTTCAGCGCGCTGTCGCCCGAGCTGCGCGCGCGCATCGAAGCCGCGATCGCGCGGCTCGACTATCAGCCGAACCAGATGGCGCGCGGCCTGAAGCGCGGTCGCAACCGGCTGATCGGCATGCTGGTCGCCGACCTGACCAATCCGTACTCCGTCGAAGTGCTGCAAGGCGTCGAGGCCGCGTGCCACGCGCTCGGTTTGATGCCGCTGATTTGCCACGCGGCGAACGAAGTCGAGATGGAGCGGCGTTACCTGCAACTGCTGACCACGTATCGCGTGGAAGGTGTGATCGTCAACGCGCTAGGCGTGCGCGAGGAGACGTTGCGACCGGTCGGCGACGGCGGGATTCCGGCGGTGCTGGTCGATCGGCGCGTGGAGGGGCTGGTCGCCGACATGGTCGGTCTCGACAATGGCGCGGCCGCCGCGCTCGGTACGCGGCATCTGCTCGAACGGGGCTTCGAGCACATCTGGTTCGTCGTGCAGCCGTTCGAGCAGGTCAGCTCGCGACAGTTGCGCGTCGAAGCATTCGATCGGGCGATGCGCGACGATGGCCGCGCGCGCGGTCGTACGCTGGTGCTCGATCTCGCCGATGCAACTGCGCTCGAGCGCGGTCTCGCGGAGCTGGATCGTGCGATCGATTCGCTGGGCGGGGCCGGTGCCGAGCCCGCCGGCGCCTCCCCACGCGTCGCGCTGTTCGCGGCCAACGCACCGGTCGCGTTGCGTCTCGCGCTGCATCTGAACGCGCGTTACAGCGCGCACTGGCAGAGCCGCGTCGCGCTGCTTTCCATCGACGATCCGGATTGGGCCGAGCTCGCCGGCATCACGACGATCCGCCAGCCGACCTACGACATCGGCTATCGCGCGGTCGAATTCCTGCACGAGCGCATCGAAGGCGCGCAGACGGGCGCGCGCGACTGCCTGTTGCCCGGCGAGTTGATCGTGCGTGCGTCGACCGCACGCTGATTTCCGGCCAATCTGCGATGATGCGGGCTGCGGCGCGCAGCAGTTGCGCGCCGGGGATTGCAAGGAACCCCGCAAGGATACTCATGGTCGTGCCACTGCTTACCCTCGCGAGCCTCGCGCTCGCCACGCTCGTCATCGCCGCTTTACCGTTTCTGATTTACCGACAATTGCGCCGTCCGCTCGCGCTTCGGCCGCGCGACGCGATCGCCGGCGTCGCGGTGTTCGCGCTGTTCGCGATGGTCATCGAGCGTGCGCTGCACGACTATCTGTTGCGCGGCAACGAAACGACCGCTGCGTTCCTTTCGCAGCCGCTCGCGTTCGTCGTCTATGGTGCGCTGGCCGCGGGCGTTTGCGAGGAAGTGGGGCGGTTCTTCGGCATGCGGCTGCTCATGAAGCGCGCGGCGGCGCGGCCGGCGGTGCGCAAAAAGGCGAACGTCGACGCGCCCGCCGGCGTCGATGCAAGCGCGGGTGCGAGCCCCGCCGCCAGCACGACCGCCGACACGCGCACCGCCGCATTGCGCGCCGACGATGGCGCCGCGCTCAGCTACGGCCTCGGCCACGGCGGCGCGGAAGCATGGATGGTCGGCGTGTTCGTGCAGTTCCAGTGGCTTGTGTTCGCGGTCCTCGAAAACCGTGGCCGGCTCGGCGATTACCTCGGCGATCTGCCGGCCGAAGCGGTGATGCGCGTGCATCTGATTCTCGCGAGCCTGACGCCGCAACTGGCCGGCATTTTCGTGCTCGAACGCGTCGCGGCGCTGGTGTTCCAGATCGGGCTGTCGGTGCTGATGTGGCGCGGCGTGCGGGCCGGCTCGCGCGGCATCCTGCCGCTCGCGATCGGGGCGCACGCGCTGATCGACGTGCCTGCGGCAATGACGCAGGCGCGGCTGCTGCCGCTCGCGGCGGCCGATACGATCTATGCGGTGGCGGCGGTGTTCGTCGCGGGACTGCTGATACGGATTTACCGGCGGCCGGCCGCGGCCTGAGCGGATGAGCCGCTGGACGGCAGGCGCCTCGCTATCCTTTCAGCGTTTCTCTAAAATGCGCCTACGTTTCAGAATCCTCTTTTCCCGGCAGCCTTCATGGAAGCTTACCAATACGACTGCGCGCATCCGGAGTTCGACGAGCTCGCGCGCGTCATCAGCGATCTGTTTCCCGAGCAGACGCAGTTCATCGAGCGTGCCGCCGACGATGGCACGCCCACACTGACGGTTCACTGGGTAGCAATGCGCTTCGGTTCCACCGCGCGCCGTATCGCGATGACGGTCGCGATCGCGCCGGCGGCGCTCGCGCGTTATCGCGCGATGCCGGCGCGGTTGCGTGGCCGCAGCTTTGCGGTCTTGCGCGCGTACGTCGAAGCGAGCCTGGGCTCGCTCGAAGAAATGTACGCGAACGGTCAGGCGGTCCCGCGCGAAGTCACGGTCGATCTCGGCGAAGAGTTCGCGTGACGCGCGAATGAAGCGCGGGTGAAACGCGTGTGCAGCGGATTCAATTCGCGAGCCGATAGACCTTCGCGAAACGCGCGGCCTGCACGACGCCATAGTCGCCGGGCGCGTACTGCATGACCCAGTCGCCGGCCGCGCCGTGCAGCACGTCGCCGCCGCTCGCGGAGCGCGCGAGCGAGAAGGACTCGTCCATCCGGCGGGCTAGTACGACCGCCGGGCGGTTGCGGTAGGCGCCGGCTTCGCCGTGCGCGAGCGCGGCATCGGCGGGCAGGTACTTCGCGTCGAAGCGCTCGCGCGACACGACCCAGCGCTCGCCGGTCGAGCCGGTGATCAGCGCATCGCCGCGCACATAGCGGTTCGGGCCTTCGAGGCTCATCAACTGGCCCTCGGCGGCGGCGAATTCGACGCTTACCGTTTCGTCCTTGACGACGCGTTGGGCGCGCGGATCGTCACGCAAATCGAGATTGCTGAGTTCGGTCATGAAGCGGGTGGAAGATTAGGGGGTGAGCGTTGCGGCGCGACTTGCCGCTTTGCGACGATCGTGCGTCGAGTCGCTGGGACGGGTAGCCGGCCCAGACAGCGCGCCCCCGAATAATGCCAGATGCATGAGCCGGGCGGGGGAAGGCGAAAGGCTGAGGCGTGGTGAGAAAGCCGCTGTTCGAGCGCCGGCGGAATCGCTGAAATCAATCGCGTCCGAACGGACCCGCGCCCGCGACGGGGCAACCCCGGCGCGGGCGCTCTTTCATTACGGCTTGACAGTCGCGTCGCTCGCGGCTTCTGCCGCGGGCTTGCTGCCCTTGCCCTTGCCATGGTGGCCGCGATGATGACCCTCGGGGCCGCCCCGGTGGAACGTCGCGTCGGCGAGCTTTTTCTGCTCCGGCGACAGGCTGCTATACAGCGGATCGAACGCATCGACGAGCTTCTTCATGCCGTCCGCATGCGCCTGCGCGATCGTTGCGTACTGTTTCATGTCGTCGAGCGCGCTCACGTTGGTGGCCGCCTTGCGCTGCTCGAACAGCTGGCCCATCGTTTCGCCATTGCTGCGCATGACGTCGGCGAACGCCTTCCATTGCGTTTCCTGCGCGGGCGTGATCTTCAGTTGCGAGTGCAGATAGGCAATGCGGTCTTCGACGTTGCGTTCGTGGCCGGCCTTGGCCGCGGGGGCCGAGGGCGTGGTGTCCGGCGCCGCGGCCGGCGCGGCGGTTTGGGCGAACGCGCCGCCCATCGAAACGGCCGTAGCCAGCATAACCAGTGCTTTTTTCATCGAAACTCCTGATGTCTGTTCGTTATTGAGACACGGCGCGCGGCGAGCGTCATGCCCCGCGCCAGCGGCGAATGGCGCCGCACCGCAAGCGGCTGCCGCATTCGCCCGTCGCCGCTATTAGTAACACGTTAACCCTACAATACGGTGCGTGTGCGACAAACGCTTACAACCGAAACGAACGCGAAACGGCTCGCGCCTGAGCGGCAATCGCGCCGACATACTGCGCCGGGGCCGCCCCCACAGTGTGCCGTGCATCTGTGACCGTACCGCGTGGCGTGACATGGCGCCGCTCCGTGCAGGCGCGCGATAATCCGCGACATTCCACACCAACTTCCTTCCCCTTCGATGAGACCTCCGCGCCTCGACCAGCTCGACGACCTCGACCGCAACCTCGTTGCACTGCTGCAAGCCAACGCGCGCGAGAGCGTCGCGAATCTTGCGCGGCAGCTCGGCGTCGCGCGCACGACCGTGATCGCGCGCATTGCGCGGCTCGAGCGCAGCAACGTGATCGCCGGCTACAGCGTGAGGCTTGGCCAGGATGTGCTCGATTCGAGCATCGTCGCGTATGTCGGCATCATCATCGCGCCGAAGCACGGGCCGGCCGTGCAGAAACGCCTCGGCAAAATGCCCGAAGTGCAGCTGCTGTGCGCGGTCAGCGGCGAGTTCGACTACGTGGCATGGCTGCGCGCCGATTCGCCGGAGCGGCTCAACGATCTGCTCGATCAGATCGGCGGGCTAGAGGGCGTCGAGCGGACCACGACGTCGATCATTCTCGCGCGCAAGATCGACCGTGGCACGGTGTGAGTCGGCGCGAGGTGTAACGTCTTCGCGAGTGCTGCGAGAGTCAATCGTTGACGCCTTTTTTACGCTGTTTCGACAAATCGCTTGAGCGGTTCGTCAGAACGTCGAACCTGATGGTCAAACCGCAGCATTTTGCGCGTATGAACTGTTTTTGCTTCTTCCTACACTGTCATTCAAGGGTTCGGCCCGCAGGCGCCGCGCGCAACACGCGGCGCACTTCCCAAGCTCGCAGACAGCACATGGATAACAAGGAGAAGCAGATGAAAGTAGCTATCGTTGGCGCAGGTCTGATCGGTCACACCATTGCCCATATGCTGCGCGAGACGGGCGACTACGAAGTCGTCGCGTTCGACCGCGATCAGCACGCGCTCGACAAGCTCGCCGCCCAGGGCATTCCCACCCGTCGCATCGATTCCGCCGACGCCGCCGTGCTGCGCGCCGCGATCCAGGGCTTCGACGTGCTGATCAACGCGCTGCCGTACTACCTCGCGATCAACGTCGCATCGGCCGCGAAGAGCGCGGGCGTGCATTACTTCGACCTGACCGAGGACGTACGCGCGACGCACGCGATCCGCGCGATCGCCGAAGATGCCGATCACGCATTCATGCCGCAGTGCGGTCTCGCGCCGGGCTTCATCGGCATTGCCGCGCACGAGCTCGCGAACCGCTTTACGGAAATCCGCGACGTGAAGATGCGCGTGGGCGCGCTGCCCGAGTTTCCGACCAATGCGCTGAAGTACAACCTGACGTGGAGCGTCGACGGCCTGATCAACGAGTACTGCCAGCCGTGCGAGGCGATCCGCGATGGCCGCACGCAATGGGTGCAGCCGCTCGAAGGCCTCGAGCATTTCTCGCTCGACGGCACCGAGTACGAAGCGTTCAACACGTCGGGCGGGCTGGGCACGCTGTGCGAAACGCTGGCGGGCCGCGTCGAATCGCTCGACTACAAGTCGGTGCGCTATCCGGGTCATCGCAACCTGATGCAGTTCCTGCTCGAAGACCTGCGTTTGTCGAGCGACCGCGATACGCTGAAGACCATCATGCGCCGCTCGGTGCCATCGACCGCGCAAGATGTCGTGCTGGTGTTCATCACCGTGAGCGGCATGCGCGACGGTCAGCTCTTGCAGGAGGTGTTCACGCGGAAGATCTTCGCGAAGACCGTCTGCGGCGTGCCGATGAGCGCGATTCAGATCACGACTGCCGGCGCGATGTGCGCGGTGCTCGATCTGTTCCGCGAGCGCAAGCTGCCGCAAAAGGGCTTCGTGCGCCAGGAGCAGGTATCGCTCGGCGATTTTCTGGCGAACCGCTTCGGCAAGTTGTACGAAGGGCAGTCGCTGGAGGCGATGGCGACCGTTTGAGGCCGGCATGGCTCGCGTCGAATGAAAATCCCCGTACGTCGCCGACGTACGGGGATTTTCCGTTTTTCAGCCAGCATCGGACCAGCGCGGCACTCGCCAGACAGAAGGGAGGGCCGTCATCCAGCCACGATTTGCGCGACGAGCGCTTCATGGTCCGCCGAACTGGGCGCGGTATTGTCGAACATCAGCAGACCCTCGCGGCTCGCGCCGCTCGGCTCGAAACGCCGCCGCCGGTAGTCGTCCCAGTGCGCGAGCTTGTACGCATCGTTGGGATTCGCGCGCGCGACGATCCGCTGCCGCGCCACGTCCTCCGAGGTCCGCACCCACACGACACGCAACCTCACGTCCGGCGCGACGCCGAGCCACGCGTGATCGAACAGCCGCCGCTCGCGCACCTCGCGAGACAGCGGGCCGACGACCAACGCGCTGATGCCGAGTTCGAGATTGTCGCGCGCCGCATCGATGAGGCCGCGATACTCGGGGTCGCGCAGGTGCTGCAGGAAAAGAGGGCTGTCGCGATCGTTCGGATTGCCGGTCAGCATCGCCATCGCGGCCGCGCTATAGCCGCCGTACAGCGTGTCCTTGTCGAGCAGGCAGAAGGGGGTGCCGCTCACTTTCATCAGCGGGCCGAGCAGTTTTTTCGCCAGCGTCGTCTTGCCCGTGCCCGCATGACCGCAAAAGAAAACCAGAGAAGTCACGCAGGCTTGTCCTCATGCGGCGCGGCGGCGGCATCGGGGCGCGGGTCGCGCGCGAACTTGCCGTTGGCCTCGAGCCACATCACGTTGATGATGCCGAAGGCGAGCGCCACACCCACGCCGAGAATCCAGGTGAAATACCACATCGCAGTCTCCTTGATCGTGCGTCCGGCGACGCGGATCGACAGGCATGCCGGCAACCGACGACGGCCAGCCGCGAGCGCGGCCGCCTGCACCGATCATGAAGAAGAACGCCGCGCCATGCAAGAGGCGCGGCGCCCGAGCTGCGTGCGCCGTGGCTAGCGGTATGTCCGCGCGTTGCTATGATGCGGAACATTCATGCGTACGAGCGTATCGTGTCCGCCGAACCGGCGGACGCGGAGCGACGACCCACACCGCGTAGTCGGAAACTCGGGGCCACAATCGGGAGCACACGGGAGAACCAGCATGCCGATGCGCCTGTCTTGCCGCTGCCGAGCCGCACGGATGGCCGGGCCCGCACGCTGTGCCGCGTTGGCCGCAGGCGTCGCGCTCAGCGTGCTCACGCTGGCCGGCTGCGCGTCGACGCCGGCCGAGCCGGTACCGTTCGAACCGGTGCCTGCCGAGCGCATCGTCAGACAGGGCTATACGGCGCCGGGCCCCGGCCTCGTCGCGGTGGACCTGCGGCGCGAGCGTTCGCGCGACGTGATCGTGCGGTTTCGCAATGCGCTCGTCTATATCGACGGCGAGCGCGTGACCGACCTGATGAACGGCGAGCACGTGGTGTTCTATCTGCCGCCCGGCGCGCATCGGATCGGCGTATCGACGCAGTTCGATCCGGTCATCGAGCTGAACTTCGTCGTAACGGCCGACCCGCGCTACACGAACCGCGCCTCGGTCACGTTCAACGACGATCACCGCATCGGCCTGCAGCGGGTCGCGCAGTAGCGTGCGGTCGAGCATTAACAATTGGATACGCGCGGCTTAGGTATCGCGCCTTAACATGGCGGCTGATACAAGCGGCCTGGAAGCGTGCTTGTCCGTTCATGCAGGTCCGTCGACCGTCTTACGCAATGCTTACGTGAGAGGGTGGCGAGGTCTGCTTTCGTATGCAAGGTAATCCGAACATGCTGATCAATTGCGCCGCCTATCAGGACGGCCGGAAACTCGCCGACGTCGATGTCGACAGCATCAGCGACTACGTCGCGCGGCCCGAGTGCTTCGTCTGGGTCGCGTTGAAAGACCCGGAGCCCGAGGAACTCGCGGCCATGAAAGACGAATTCAATCTGCACGAGCTCGCGATCGAAGACGCGCAACACGGTCATCAGCGCCCGAAAATCGAGGAGTACGGCGATTCGGTCTTCACCGTGATGCACACGGTCGAGATGGATGAGACAGGCGAGCTGGTGATCGGCGAAGTCGATGTGTTCGCCGGCGCCAACTATGTGCTGTCGGTGCGCCGCGGCACGCGCACCGGTTTCCAGAGCGTGCGCACGCGCTGCGAGCGCGAGCCGCATCTGTTGAAGGAAGGCTCGGCGTTCGTGCTGTACGCACTGATGGACGACGTGGTCGACCGTTATTTCCCGATCATCGAGGCGATGAGCACCGAGCTCGAAACGCTCGAGGACCGCATCTTCGAGAAGAACGATTCGGCCGCCTCGCGCGCGATCGTGCAGGACCTGTACTCGATGAAGCGCCGGCTCGTGATCCTGCAGCACCATATCGTGCCGCTGCAGGAAGCGGTCGGCAAACTGACGGGCGGCCGCATTCCAAGTGTTTGCGCAGGCATGCAGGCGTACTTCCGCGACGTCTACGATCACCTCGACCGGATCGTCAGAACCATCGAGGGGCGTCGCGAAATCGTCGTCACGGCGGTGCAGGTGAACCTCGGCATGATCTCGCTCGCCGAGAGCGAAATCACCAAGCGGCTCGGCTCGTTCGCCGCGCTGTTCGCGGTGCCGACCATGATCGCCGGCATCTACGGGATGAACTTCGAGCGCATTCCCGAGCTGCATTTCAGGTACGGGTATCCGGTCGTGCTGGTGGTGATGCTGGCGATCGACTTCGTGCTGTACCGGCGTTTTCGCAAGGCCGGCTGGTTGTAGCCGGCGCACCGTTCAATTTCCTCGGGGTTTCACTTGCGGCGCGCGCGATACCAGGCCAGCATAAGCGGCCTGTGTGTCGCGCCGCACGCGACACACGGGCGTCATCGACTGCACGGACTGAGCGAGGGAACCTTGCCACACGCTGCCCGGATCGAACGAGCGTATTGCGGCGCCGCAGATGTTGCGCGCCGGTGCGTTGCAACACCGCGAATCGTTGACATTCCGAAGAGCTTGCGCTGAGAATAGGCCTCGCAAACGTTTGCGCATCACAAAAAATACGGCTCGCCCGCGAGCCTGACAACCTTGGAGATACGCATGAGCCATCGAACCCGTCGTCGCATTCTAGCCGCCGCAGTTCTCGCCACCGCCTCCGCCGTCCTGCCTTTTTCCGCCGCCCACGCGCAGAACGCCCCGGCTCATAAGCCGAAGGTCGCGCTCGTGATGAAGTCGCTCGCCAACGAGTTCTTCCTGACCATGGAGACCGGGGCGAAGGACTATCAGAAGCACAACCCCGACAAGTTCGAGCTGATCACGAACGGCATCAAGGACGAAACCGACACCGCCAACCAGATCCGCATCGTCGAGCAGATGATCGTGTCTAAGGTCGACGCGATCGTGCTTGCGCCGGCCGATTCGAAGGCGCTTGTGCCGGTCGTCAAGAAGGCGGTCGACGCGGGCATCATCGTCGTCAACATCGACAATCGGCTCGATCAGGACGTGCTGAAGTCGAAAGACCTGAACGTGCCGTTCGTCGGCCCCGACAATCGCAAGGGCGCGCGGCTCGTCGGTGACTACCTCGCGAAGCGCCTGAAGGCCGGCGACGAGGTCGGCATCCTCGAAGGCGTCTCGACCACCACCAACGCGCAGCAGCGCACGGCGGGCTTCAAGGACGCAATGCAGGCGGTCGGCGCGAAGGTCGTGTCGGTGCAGTCGGGCGAGTGGGAAATCGACAAGGGCAACGCAGTCGCATCGGCGATGCTCAACGAGTATCCGAACCTGAAGGCGCTGCTCGCCGGCAACGACAACATGGCGATCGGCGCGGTGTCGGCCGTGCGCGCGGCCGGCAAGCAAGGCAAGGTGCTGGTGGTCGGCTACGACAACATCAACGCGATCCATCCGATGCTGAAGGACGGCCGCGTGCTCGCCACCGCCGACCAGTACGCGGCGAAGCAGGCCGTGTTCGGCATCGATACCGCATTGAAGGCGTTGAGCGAAAACAGGAAGCAGTCGCAGCTGTCGGGTGTCGTCGAAACGCCGGTCGTTCTGGTGACGAAGGACACCCTGAAGTAAGCGCGCCGCGCCCGGCGTGAAGCACGAGCCGGGCGCAGCCGGAAAAGCGCACGGGAAGCCGTAAAAATCGCCCCGAATTATGCGGGTAGCATGTTTTAGAGGCAAACCACCACCCAGTGATCCGCTTTTATTCAACGGACGCTCAAGAATCCCGCCGCACCGCCGTTAATCCCAGAGATAAGCGTCATGACAGCGGCTCGCGTGGTGAGAGGGAGCGCGGCCATGAGCACCTGTGCATTCCGCGCAGTGGGCCGGCATGACTCGTGGCAGCCGGGCGCGGTGTGCTGTGCGGCAAGCGCAGCGGACCGCCGGGGCGCCACGAAGGCGCCAGAAGCGCCATGCAACCAGGAGCGCGATGGATTCGACCGACCACGACGCCTTGCCTGTCGTACTGAACGTCAGCGGCATCGGCAAGACCTATGCCGAACCGGTGCTCGCCGACGTATCGCTGTCGCTGCGAGCGGGCGAGGTATTGGCGTTGACCGGCGAGAACGGCGCGGGCAAGAGCACGCTGTCGAAGATCATCGGCGGGCTGGTCGAGGCGAGCGCGGGCACGATGCGGCTTGCCGACGCGCCGTACGCGCCCGCGAGCCGCACCGAGGCCGAGGCGCTCGGCGTGCGCATGGTCATGCAGGAGTTGAATCTGCTGCCTACGCTGTCGGTCGCCGAGAACCTGTTCCTGAACCGGCTGCCGCGTGCGGGCGCGTTCAGCTTCGGTTGGATCGATCGCGGCAAGCTTCGCGAGAACGCGCGCGAGGCGATGGCGCAGGTCGGACTCGACGCGATCGATCCCGACACGCTGGTCGGCGAACTGGGCATCGGTCATCAGCAAATGGTCGAGATCGCCCGCAACCTGATCGACGACTGCCGCGTGCTGATCCTCGACGAGCCGACCGCGATGCTGACCGCCCGCGAGGTCGATCTGCTGTTCGAGCAGATCGGGCGGCTCAAGGCTCGCGGCGTCGCGCTCGTCTATATCTCGCACCGGCTCGAAGAGCTGGCGCGGGTCGCCGAACGGGTCGCGGTGCTGCGCGACGGCCGCCTCGTGCATGTCGACGCGATGGCGAACCTGACGAGCGAGCAGATCGTCACGTGGATGGTCGGCCGCGAGCTCGGCGAGCATATCGATCTCGGCGAGCGCAACATCGGCGCGCCGCTCCTGAAAGTGGAGCGGCTCGCGCGCGGCAAGGTAGTGCGCGACGTGTCGTTCGAGGTGCGCGCGGGCGAGATTTTCGGTGTGAGCGGACTGATCGGCGCGGGCCGCACCGAGCTGATGCGGCTCATCTACGGCGCCGACCGCAAGGACGGCGGCAGCGTGTCGCTCGCCGCGACGCCGGGCGCGTCGCCTACGCCGGTGCGAATCGACTCGCCGGCCGACGCGGTACGCGCGGGTATCGCGCTGATCACCGAAGACCGCAAGGGCGAAGGCCTGCTGCTGCCGCAACCGATCGCGGCCAACCTGTCGCTCGGCAATCTCCGCAGCGTCGCGCGGCACGGCCTCGTCGACGCGAAGCGCGAGAACGCGCTGGCGTACAAGCAGATCGCCGCGATGCGGATTCGCAGCTCGGGGCCCGCGCAGATCGTCGGCGAGCTGTCGGGCGGCAACCAGCAGAAGGTCGTGATCGGCCGCTGGCTCGCGCGCGACTGCCGCGTGCTGTTGTTCGACGAACCGACGCGCGGCATCGACGTCGGCGCGAAGTTCGATATTTACGGCCTGATGGGCGCGCTCGCTCGCGCCGGCCGCGCGCTCGTCGTGGTGTCGAGCGATCTGCGCGAACTGATGCTGATCTGCGACCGGATCGGCGTGATGTCGGCGGGCAGCATGACAGGCGTGTTCGAGCGCGCGAGCTGGAGCCAGGATGCGCTGCTCGCGGCTGCGTTCGCCGGCTACCGCGGCCGTGACGCGCTGCTGCACGCGCACGGCGTCAACGAAGCAGGGAGTCTGTGATGACCGATCGATCGTGGCGCGAGGCGGCGGGTGTCAAACAGGACGGCCAGTTGGACGGCCAGCAGGGCGGCAAGCAAGGCGGTGCGCCGGACGCGCCCGCCGTGACGCCGTCCGCCGATCCGTCGGCGCCGCTCGCGAGCGGCAAACCGGCCGGCACGCGGCTCGGCTTTTCGAACTACCTGGGCCTCGCCGGCGCGCTGCTCGCGATGATCGTGCTGTTCTCGCTGCTGAGTTCGCACTTTCTGAGCTACGACACGTTCAGCACGATCGCGAACCAGATTCCGGATCTCGTCGTGATGTCGGTCGGCATGACCTTCGTGCTGATCATCGCGGGGATCGATCTGTCGGTGGGCTCGGTGCTCGCGCTCGGGGCGTCGGTGGTCAGCGTGGTGACGCTGAAGTGGGGCTGGGGGCCGGCTGCCGGCGCGCTGCTCGGGGTCGCGGTCGCGGCGCTGACCGGCACCGTGACCGGCGCGGTGACGGTGGGCTGGCGAATTCCGTCGTTCATCGTGTCGCTCGGCGTACTCGAGGCGGCGCGCGGCATGGCGTATCAGATGACCAATTCGCGCACCGCGTATATCGGTGATGCGTTCGATTTTCTGTCGAACCCGATCGCGCTCGGCATCTCGCCGGCCTTTCTGATCGCGGTGGCGGTGATGGTGACAGCGCAGTTGGTGCTGACGCGCACGGTGTTCGGGCGCTATCTGGTCGGGATCGGCACCAACGAGGAAGCGGTGCGGCTCGCGGGCGTCAATCCGCGGCCGTACAAGGTGATCGTGTTCGCGCTGATGGGCGCGCTGTCCGGACTCGCGGCGCTGTTCCAGATCTCGCGGCTCGAGGCGGCCGATCCGAATGCAGGTGTCGGCCTGGAGCTGCAGGTGATCGCGGCGGTCGTGATCGGCGGCACGAGTCTGATGGGCGGACGTGGTTCGGTTATCAGCACGTTTTTTGGCGTGCTGATCATTTCGGTGCTGGCGGCGGGCC
This sequence comes from Paraburkholderia lebeckiae, assembly GCF_050436225.1. NCBI lineage: Bacteria > Pseudomonadati > Pseudomonadota > Betaproteobacteria > Burkholderiales > Burkholderiaceae > Paraburkholderia > Paraburkholderia lebeckiae. Next base: position 1,604,798 of record NZ_JBNDLU010000002.1, read on the forward strand.
TCGCGCAGATCGGCGCGAACGAGCCGACCAAGCGCATGATCACCGGCGCGGTGATCGTGGTGGCGGTGGTGCTCGATACGTACCGCAGTCGTCGCAAACGCGCCTGAGGTGGGAGCCGCGGCGCAACGATGAATGAGTGCATGGGACCGGAGTAAGCGCTAAAGCGCTAACTCCGTTCGACCGCGATGAGACTGCATGGGACCGGAGTAAGCGCTAAAGCGCCAACTCCGTTCGACCGCGATGAGACTGCATGGGACCGGAGTAAGCGCTAAAGCGCTAACTCCGTTCGACCGCGATGAGACTGCATGGGACCGGAGTAAGCGCTAAAGCGCTAACTCCGTTCGACAGGAGAGCAACAGGTTATGACGACGATCAAGGATGTAGCGGCGGTGGCGGGCGTGTCGTTCACGACGGTATCGCACGTCGTGAACAACTCGCGGCCGGTGTCGGCCGATGTGCGCGCGAAAGTCGAGCACGCGATCCGTCAACTGCACTATGTGCCGTCGGCAGTCGCGCGCTCGCTGAAGGCGCGCTCGACCGCGACGATCGGACTGGTGGTGCCGAACAGCACGAACCCGTATTTCGCGGAGCTCGCGCGCGGCATCGAGGACGGCTGCGCGCGCAATGGCTACTGCGTGTTCTTCTGCAACTCCGACGATGACCCCGCGAAGCAGCGCAACTATCTGCGCGTGCTGCAGGAAAAGCGCATCGACGGGTTGATCGTCGCGTCGGCCGGCGACGACGCCGTGCTCGCGCAGGCGCTCGCCGACGCGCGCGAGCCGCTCGTGGTGGTGGACCGCAACATCGAGGGAGTCAACGCGGACCTCGTGCAGATCGATCACGAGAAGGGCGCGTATCTGGCCACGCGTCATCTGCTCGAGCTCGGGCATGTGCGGATCGGTTGCATCACGGGGCCGGTGCAGACCGCGGTCAGCGCGATGCGGGTGCACGGCTTCATTCGCGCGATGGCCGAGCGTGGCATCGAGATTCCGGCCGATGCCATCGTCGAAAGCGATTTTTCGGGGACGGGCGGACATCGCGCGGCCGCGCAGCTGTTCGATACGGTCAGGCCGTCGGCGATTTTCGCGGGCAACGACATGATGGGTATCGGCGCGTTGCGCGCGGCGGCGGAGCGCAATATCAGCGTGCCGCGCGATTGCTCGATCATCGGTTTCGACGATATCGAGCTGGGCCGCTTCACGTTCCCGTCGCTGTCGACGGTCGGACAGTCGGTGCGCGCGCTTGGCGACACGGCCGCGCAGACGCTGATCGACCGGATCGCCGAGGCGTCGTCGAACGGCACCGCGCGGGCGCCTGCGCGCCGCCGCGTGGTGTCGCCGCGGCTGATCGTGCGGGAGTCCACCGCGACGTGGGCGGGCGCGGAACGGCGGGATCTGGCGGCCTGATGCGCCGGATGAAGGACGCATGAGGGGCGCTCGAAGGACGCGCGCGCAATAGCGACGCGACCCGTCGCGCAACGGAGGACACTCGAGTGGCAAGCAACCCAACGCGCGCACGCGTCACGGTGGTCGGTAGTCTGAACATGGACCTCGTGGTGCGTTCGCCACGCCTGCCCCAACCGGGCGAGACGCTGGCCGGCCGCGGCTTCGCGCAGGTCGCGGGCGGCAAGGGCGGCAACCAGGCGGTCGCTGCCGCGCGGCTCGGCGCGCAGGTGTCGATGCTCGGCTGCGTCGGTGCCGATGCGAATGGCGCGCAGTTGCGCGCGGGCCTCGAAGCGGAGCGCATCGACTGCGCCGCGCTCGAAACCGGCAGGGAGCCGAGCGGTGTTGCGCTGATCGTCGTCGACGATGCGAGCCAGAACACGATCGTGATCGTCGCGGGCAGCAACGGCGAGGTCACGCCGGCCACCGTCGCGCGACACGAAGCGACGCTCGCCGCCGCCGACGTCGTGATCTGTCAGCTCGAAACCCCGCCCCAATCGGTGCGCGCGGCGCTGGCGGCGGCGCGGCGGCTCGGCAAGACCGTGATCCTGAATCCGGCGCCCGCTACCGGCCCGTTGCCGGCCGACTGGCTGCCGCTGATCGACTACCTGATTCCGAACGAACTCGAAGCCGCCGCGCTGAGCGGTCTCCCCGTCGATTCGCCCGAGGACGCCGCACGGGCCGCCGCCGCGTTGCGCGCGGCCGGCGCGCGCAACGTGCTGGTCACGCTCGGTGCGCGCGGCTTGCATGCGTCGCTCGAAGGCGCGGCTGCGACGCTGTACGACGCGCCGCGCGTCGAGGCGGTCGACACGACCGCGGCCGGCGACACCTTCATCGGCGGCTTCGCGGCGCAGCTCGCGCAGGGCGCGAGCGTCGATGCGGCAATCCGCTTCGCGCAGCGCGCCGCCGCGCTATCGGTGACGCGCGCGGGCGCACAGCCATCGATTCCGACGCGCTCGGAGGTCGACGCATTGGACTGATGCCGCGGCGGCATTAGCACCGCGCACGCTGCCTGATCGAACTGTCCTGCAACCGCTTCGGGCGACTCCGAACGGCTCGCTTCTCCACCCATTCCCCCCGCCAAAACGTCAAAAATCGTGCTTTGACGAATATCGCCGCGTTTCCCCTGCGGGCCGCGAACACACTCGTTTCCAGTCAACTTGCTTGCAACGTCCAACAACGTCTTTGTTCATACCTTTTAAATACTTCAAGTCTATGAGTGCGCTGCCGTAAACGGAAATTAGAGCGCTGTTTCAAAAAAGCGCCGGACCTAACACACGCCGCCCCCCACGCTGCGTAGGCAGCAGCCGCTCATTGAGTACAGCACACAGGACCAAGCATGTTGAATAAAGGCATCACGATCAAGGCGCGAATTGGCCTGACGATGGCGTTCCTCGCCGCGTTGCTGGTTGCGATCGGCGTTTTCGGTCTGTTCGGCATGAGCCGTTCGAACGACGCCTATGAGGACACGTTCACCAACGCGATGCCGGGCGCGGTGAACATCGGCAACGCGGAAATCTACGCGGCGCGCGAACGACTCGCGCTCGACCGCGCCGCGTTCCTGGTCGGCACACCGGAAGCGGCCACCACCATCGAGCGCGGGCGCATGCTCGGGGGCACGTCCGACATGTGGTGGAAAAAATATCTCGATCTGCCACGCAACGCGGACGAAGACCGGCTTGCGCAGGACGTCGCCGCGAAGCGCAACGCGCTGCATCAGCAACTCGAAACGTTCGCCGCGACGATCACGGCGAACGATCAGGGCAAGCTGGTCGAGGACGCGAAGAATCTGCAGGTCGTCTTCAACGACCTCGTCGGCGCCGACGACGCGGTGCGCAAATACCAGTTCGACTCGGCCAGGCAGGGCTTCGACTCCGCGCAGAGCAGTTTCCAGACGTTCCGCGTGGTCAGCATCGGCGCGCTGGTGGTCGGCGTGCTGGCGGCGGCGCTGTCGTATCTGACGCTGAGCCGCTCGATCGCGCGTCCGCTCGACGAAGCGCTCGGCCACTTCGATGCGATTGCGGCCGGCGATCTGCGTCGTCCGGTGATCGCGACATCGCGCGACGAAATGGGGCAACTGCTCGAAGGAATCGCCAGAATGCAGCGCAGCCTCACCGAAACGGTGCGCAGCGTGCGCGGCGGTAGCGAGTCGATCGCGACCGCGACGCGCCAGATCGCGGCGGGCAACGTCGACCTGTCGTCGCGGACCGAGGAGCAGGCGTCGGCGCTGCAGGAAACCGCCTCGAGCATGGAGCAGTTGACCGGCACCGTGCGGCAGAATGCCGACAACGCGCGCCAGGCGAGCGCGCTCGCGGCCAACGCGTCCGAGATCGCCAACAAGGGTAGCGCGGTGGTCGGCCAGGTGGTCGGCACGATGGGCGACATCAACCAGAGCTCGGCGAAGATCGCCGACATCATCTCGATCATCGAAGGCATTGCCTTCCAGACCAACATCCTCGCGTTGAACGCAGCCGTCGAGGCGGCGCGCGCCGGCGAGGAGGGGCGCGGCTTCGCGGTCGTCGCGGGCGAAGTGCGCAGCCTCGCGCAGCGTTCGTCGGCGGCGGCCAAGGAGATCAAGGAGCTGATCGATACGTCGGTCGAGCGCGTGCAGTCGGGCTCGGCGCTCGTCGACGAGGCCGGCCGCACGATGAGCGAAATCATCGGCGCGGTGCGGCGCGTGACCGACATCATGGGCGAGATCGCGGCGGCGTCGGAGGAGCAGAGCGGCGGCATCGACCAGGTCGCGCGCGCGGTCACGCAGATGGACGAGGTCACGCAGCAGAATGCGGCGCTCGTCGAGGAAGCGGCCGCCGCCGCGTCGTCGCTCGAGGAGCAGGCGGCGCGGCTGCGCAGCGCGGTCGCGGTGTTCCAGGTCGACGACAGCGGCCGTGGCGGTCACGAAGCGGCGTCGGCGCTTGCTGCGCCGAAGCGCCCGGTGTCCACGAGGCCGGTCGCTACACGCTCACGCAAGCTCACGCCGGCTACCGCGCAGGCGGCGTTGCCGGCGAAGGCATCGATCCCGGCCGCGGCCGCTGTCGCGCCGCAGGTAGCGGCCGCGTCCACGCCCACGCGCGCGCCGGCCAGGTCCGCGGCGACGGCCGGCAGCGATCAGGATTGGGAGACCTTCTGAGTTGGCTCCGATCAGGTGTACATGGGCGGCGGCGCCGTCGTGCGTCAGCTGAGTCGAGACGCGCCGTTCGGCGCACCAGCCGTTGCCGTTTCCGTTCGCTAGCTGTCCGGCATCCGCGTCGCACCCGCGACGATCGCTTCGCGAAAAACCGCGCCTGGACCCCCATGCGCGGTTTTTTTTCAGCTCCCGCAAGAATTAACGTTTGCGCGCCGCCGCCTTTCACCGGCGCGTGCCGCGATCCGGTACATTGACGGGCACGGCCCCGATCCGTTTGCGCGGCGCGCGGCTGCCGGCACCTTTAACAGGTGGTTCCCACATATTGCTACGTCCTGCGAACCCTGCCATGCGCCAGCCACAAAGAACCGACATGACGCGATACGATCTTGCGCAATGCCTCGTCGAGGCACGCCGGCAGCGCCGGCCGATCGACGCGCCCGCACCCGACAGCCTGCCGCCCGACGCGGCGACCGCCTACGCGATCCAGCAGGCGGTGATCGTGGGCCTCGGTGAGTCGACCGGCGCGTGGAAGATCGGCGCGAAGTCGCCGGGCGGCGCCGCGTCGGGCGCACCGATTCCGGCCTCGCTAGTGATGCCGTCGCCAGCGACGCTCGCGCATGACGGATTCTTTCGCGTGCTGGTGGAGCTGGAGATCGCGTTCCGCTTCGACGTGACGATCGAGCCGCGCGCTCAGGCGTATGCGCGCGACGAGGTACTGTCGAAGGTCGGCGCCGTGCTGCCGGCCATCGAGATCGTCGACAGCCGCTTCGCCGAATGGCCGAACGTCGCGCCGCTCGCGCAGTTGGCCGACGCGCAGAACAACGGCGCGCTGATCACCGGCCATCCGGCCGTCTATGCGAGCCTCGCGCGCGGCTTCGACTTCGTGTCGCCGGAACTGGAGCTGAGTTTCAACGGCCGCTCGCTGATACCGGAAGTGACCGGCAATCCGGCAGGCGATCCGCGCGAGCTGCTCGTGTGGTTCGTCAACCATTGCGCGGCGATGGGCATCACGATCGAGCGCAACTGGACCTTGACCACCGGGTCATACGTCGGCGCGCACAAGATCGACGAGCCCGGCATCGTGCGTGGTCATATCGACGGATTGGGTGAAGTGGAAATTGAACTGACCTGATCGATGCTGCGGCGCTTGTAACCGCAAATTACAACGCTAGATTCCAAACGGCTGCCCGCGTGCAGCCGTTTTTATTTTGGCGAATTTGAAACGGTGGCAGTCTTTGATCGTTAACCTGTTCGAATGCATTTGTTGCAACTTTGCCGCTTCCACACCTATGAGAGCGCCGCGAGCTCGTCACGTGCATGCTTTTTGTGACGAAGTGTGCGTGCGCAGACAGCCGCATTTTGGTGGAGGGTTGACGGTGCGGGTACGGGATGTGCAATAGCAACGCGGTGACAGGACGCGATGCAGCGGTCCGGCGAAGTCGTGCAGGAGCACTGAATAGCGATGCGGTGCTGAAGAAAGTAGCGATACAGCGGAGCAGCAGATGATGTGATTGGTTGCCGTGTGAGTAAAAAAATTGTAGGCGGTCGAATCTCTGTTTCCAAGTGAGGATTGTAGCGGTGGCGGTTACGGCGCGATTTTCGCAACGTAGTCCGTGAAAAAAAATTTAAAAGGGTTTAGGATGAATTCGAGCGATGTCGTTTCCGAATAGCGCGCCGCGCACGACATCGCTCCAGACTTTGGCGAGGAGGTAGCATGGATATCTACAGCAGTTTCGCGACCCGCTTCGAGAAAACACGGGAGGACGAACTCTCGCTCGAGGAGTATCTCGCGCTCTGCAAAGACAATCCCGCCGCGTACGCCACCGCCGGCGAACGCATGTTGACGGCAATCGGAGAACCGGAACAGATCGACACTCGCAACGATCCGCGTTTATCGCGTATCTTCGCGAACAAGGTCATCAAGGTATACCCCGCATTCCGTGAGTTCTACGGAATGGAAGAGGTGATCGAGCAGGTGGTCGCCTACTTCCGGCATTCGGCCCAGGGGCTCGAAGAAAAGAAGCAGATCCTGTATCTGTTAGGACCGGTCGGCGGCGGCAAGTCGTCGATCGCGGAACGTCTGAAGCAATTGATGGAACGCGTGCCCTTCTATGCGATCAAGGGCTCGCCCGTCAATGAATCGCCGCTCGGTCTGTTCGACTACGAGGAAGACGGTCCGATCCTCGAAGAGCAATATGGCATTCCTCGTCGCTACCTGCGAGGCATTCTGAGTCCGTGGGCGGTCAAGCGCCTGCACGAGTACAACGGCGACATCCGCAAGTTCCGCGTGGTGCGCCGCTATCCGTCGATCCTTCGCCAGATCGCTATCTCGAAGACCGAACCGGGCGACGAGAACAATCAGGACATTTCGTCGCTGGTCGGCAAGGTCGACATCCGCAAGCTCGAACAGTACGCGCAGGACGATGCCGACGCGTACAGCTACTCGGGCGGCCTGTGCCTCGCCAATCAGGGCCTGCTCGAGTTCGTCGAAATGTTCAAGGCGCCGATCAAGGTGTTGCACCCGCTGCTCACGGCGACCCAGGAAGGCAACTTCAAGGGCACGGAAGGCTTCGGCGCGATTCCGTTCGACGGCATCATCCTCGCTCACTCGAACGAATCGGAATGGAAGGCATTCCGCAACAACCGTAACAACGAGGCACTGCTCGACCGGATCTTCGTCGTCAAGGTGCCGTACTGCCTGCGCTACAGCGAAGAGGTCAAGATTTACGAGAAGCTGCTGCGCAACTCGTCGCTGGCCAACGCGGTCTGCGCGCCGGGCACGCTGAAGATGATGGGGCAGTTGTCCGTGCTCACGCGTTTGCACGAGCCGGAGAATTCGAGCCTGTTCTCGAAGATGCAGGTCTACGACGGCGAGAATCTGAAGGACACTGACCCGAAGGCGAAGTCGTATCAGGAGTATCGCGACTTCGGGGGCGTCGACGAAGGCATGACCGGCGTGTCGACCCGCTTCGCGTTCAAGATTCTGTCGCGCGTGTTTAACTTCGACTCGACCGAGGTCGCGGCCAATCCGGTGCATCTGATGTACGTGCTTGAACAGCAGATCGAACGCGAGCAGTTCCCGCCGGAAACCGAGCAGAAGTATCTGTCCTTCATCAAGGACGTGCTCGCGTCGCGCTATGCGGAGTTCATCGGCAAGGAGATTCAGACCGCGTATCTGGAGTCGTACTCCGAGTACGGTCAGAATATCTTCGACCGCTATGTCACGTATGCGGACTTCTGGATCCAGGATCAGGAGTTCCGCGACCACGACACCGGCGAGAGCTTCGACCGTGCCGCGTTGAACGCCGAGCTGGAAAAGATCGAGAAGCCCGCGGGCATCAGCAATCCGAAAGACTTCCGCAACGAGATCGTGAACTTCGTGCTGCGTGCGCGGGCTGCGAATGCGGGCAAGAACCCCGCGTGGATCAGCTATGAGAAGCTGCGCGTCGTGATCGAAAAGAAGATGTTCTCGAACACGGAAGAACTGTTGCCGGTGATCTCGTTCAACGCGAAAGGCTCGGCCGAAGAGCAACGCAAGCATGAAGACTTCGTCAATCGCATGGTGGCGAAGGGCTATACGCCGAAGCAGGTGCGCTTGCTGTGCGACTGGTATCTGCGCGTGCGCAAGTCGTCATGATGCGCGCATGATACTCATGGTGTGCCGCCCGTACGGTTCGACCGTACGGGCAACCGGCGAGGCGCAAGCCGCATAGCATTGCACTGCGCGGCGGGCGTCTCGCGCACCCGAAATATTAGTGCGGCCGCAGGGAATCGCGGTTGCATGGACGGGAGACCGGGCGTGCTTCATCAAATCATCGACCGCAGATTGGCAGGCAAGAACAAGAGTATTGCGAACCGTGAGCGCTTTTTGCGCCGCGTCAAAAACTATATTCGTCGTGCCGTTTCGGAGGCGGTGCGCGATCGCAGCATCAAGGACATCCAGAACACCCAGAGCATCACCATTCCGCGCAAGGACATCGCGGAGCCGTCGTTCCGTCATGGACCGGGCGGCCGGCGCGAGATGGTGCATCCCGGCAACTCGGACTACATCCGCGGCGACAAGATCCAGCGCCCGCAAGGCGGCGGTGGCGGCGGCGGAGGCAGTCAGGCCAGCAACGAGGGCGAGGGTCAGGACGACTTCGTGTTCGAGCTGAGCCGCGAAGAGTTCATGCAGTATTTCTTCGACGACCTCGAACTGCCGCGTCTCGTCAAAACCCATCTGACGGCCGTGCCGACGTGGAAAAGCGTCCGCGCGGGCTGGGCCGCGGAGGGCACGCCGAACAACATCGACGTCGTGCGTTCGCTGCGCAGCGCGCTCGGCCGGCGCATCGCGCTCGGCGCGCCGCTCGTCAACCAGCTGCACGAGATGGAGCGGCAGCTGGAAGAGTTGAAGGCCGATCCCGCCGATCGCCGCGACGAGATCAAGCTGCTCGAAGACGACATCCACCATCTCAAAGGACGCATCTGGCGGATTCCGTTCATCGATCCGTTCGATCTGCGTTACGTGAATCGCGTGAAGCAGCCCACGCCGTCGAGCCAGGCGGTGATGTTCTGCCTGATGGACGTGTCCGGTTCGATGGACGAGCAGCGCAAGGATCTTGCGAAGCGCTTCTTCATCCTGCTGTACCTGTTCCTGAAGCGTAACTACGAGCGCATCGAAGTGGTGTTCATTCGCCACCACACGCGCGCCGAGGAAGTCGACGAAGACACGTTCTTCCACTCGACCGAAAGCGGCGGCACCGTGGTGTCGAGCGCGCTCGAACTGATGCGCAAGGTGATGGACGAACGCTACTCGCCAACTGAATGGAACATTTACGGGGCGCAGGCTTCCGACGGCGACAACTGGACCGACGACTCGCCGAAGTGCCGCAAAATACTCTCGGATGACATCCTGGAGAAGGTGCGGTATTTTGCGTATATTCAGGTGACGCCCGAAGAGCAGAATCTGTGGCTCGAATACGCGCAACTGGCGCTATCGCAACCGCACATGGCGATGAAGAAGGTCGAAACCGCGGCCGATATTTATCCGGTGTTTCGCGAACTGTTCGAGAAGCAGGCGGCGACTTCTTGATGGGATACTGGTGGCGCACGAAGCGCCTGAACGACGAAGCGCGCGGCGATTCGTACGACAAGGGGTGACCCGTCGTATGACCGCGCCGCAGCGCAACAAAGGCGTGCCGCAGCGACAGTCGGGGCATGCCGAGGCAGGAGTGGCCAGCACGGAGCCGCTCGCGCCGGAGCAGTCCGCGATCTGCAGCACGGGACGCACCGGAACGCCCATCGAAGGGCAAAGGGAAGTCCGTATGAACGTAGCCGATAGACGGCCTCTGCCGTGCCCGTCCGACTGGACCTTCGAATTGATCGAAGAGTACGACTCGCATATTGCCCGTGTTGCGGAGCAATACGAGCTCGACGTGTATCCGATCCAGCTCGAACTCATCAGCGCCGAACAGATGATGGATGCCTATGCGTCCGTCGGCATGCCGGTGAACTACCGTCACTGGTCGTTCGGCAAACATTTCCTTTCTACCGAAAAAAGCTATCGTCGCGGCCAGATGGGGCTCGCGTACGAGATCGTCATCAATTCGAACCCCTGCATTGCGTATCTGATGGAAGAGAACACGATGACGATGCAGGCGCTCGTCATCGCGCATGCCGCCTACGGTCACAACTCGTTCTTCAAGGGCAACTATCTGTTCCGCCTATGGACGGACGCGCACGCGATCATCGACTACCTCGTCTACGCGAAAAACTACATCGCGGAATGCGAGGAGCGCTATGGGCTCGATCGCGTCGAGGAATTGCTCGACTCGTGCCACGCGCTGATGAATTACGGCGTGGACCGCTACAAGCGGCCGCAGAAGCTGTCGCTCCAGAAGGAGTTCGCCGCGCGTCGCGAACGTGAGGCGTATCTGCAGTCGCAGGTCAACGAGTTGTGGCGCACGTTGCCCACGCGCCACACGCCGCTGCCCGAAGAGGTCGAGGGGCGCTATCCGCCCGAGCCGCAGGAAAACCTGCTGTATTTCGCGGAGAAAAACGCACCGCTGCTCGAAGCGTGGGAGCGCGAGGTGATCCGGATCGTGCGCAAGATCGGACAGTACTTCTATCCGCAGCGGCAGACGCAGGTGATGAACGAAGGCTGGGCGACGTTCTGGCACTACACGCTGCTCAATACGATGTACAACCAGGGCAACCTGGAAGACGGCTTCATGATGGAGTTTCTCCATTCACACAGCAACGTCGTCTATCAGCCGCCGGTCACGAAGCCGTATTACAGCGGCATCAATCCGTATGCGCTGGGCTTTTCGATGATGAGCGATATCCGGCGCATCTGCGAAGCGCCGACCGACGAAGACCGCAAGTGGTTTCCGGATCTGGCCGGCAGTCCCTGGCTGCCCGCGATGCACTACGCGATGCGCAACTTCAAGGACGAGAGCTTCATCGCGCAGTATCTGTCGCCGCATCTGATCCGCGAAATGCGCCTGTTCTCGGTGCTCGACGACGACATGCGAGACGCGCTCGAAGTGTCGGCGATTCACGACGATAGCGGCTACCAGTACGTGCGCCAGGCGTTGTCGCGGCAGTACGACATGCATCACCGCGAGCCGAACATTCAGGTGTGGGCCGTCAATACACGCGGCGATCGCAGCCTGACGTTGCGGCATTTCATGAGCGACAACCGGCACCTGTCGTCGGATAGCGAGGAGGTGCTCAAGCACATGGCGCGCTTGTGGCAGTTCGACGTGTACCTCGAAAGCGTCGACGAAAACGGTACCGTCAGAAAACGCTACGACTGCCGGTATATGCCGCCGTCCGTGAGAATATGAGCGCCGCCTGACTCCCGCCTGAGCGGTCCGTGTCGCCCGTCAAGCCCCTGCCAGTTCCCAACTGGCAGGGGCTTCGTTCTGTTGGTGCGCAAATCCGGCCGACCCAGGGCTTTCATCAGGCCACGCTGACAAAAAACCTTCCTGTGCTTTCATTTATGTAAAATTCGCGCACCCGCGACGGCCGCGCAGGCTGGGCGCGCGACATCAAGGCGGCGCCACGACCGTCCTCCTCGTTTAAATAAGGAAAGACACCAGCATGAACGACCAAACCGAACAATACGTCGTGGCCTCGGCGCACGACACGCGGCGCCGCATTTTTGCAATCGTCGGCGCTTCATCGGGCAATCTCGTCGAGTGGTTCGACTTCTACGTGTATTCGTTTACGGCGCTTTACTTCGCGCCGTCGTTCTTCCCGAGCGGCAACACGACGACGCAGTTGCTGAACACGGCCGGCGTGTTCGCCGCGGGCTTTCTGATGCGGCCGATTGGCGGCTGGTTCTTCGGGCGGCTCGCCGACAAACGTGGTCGCCGCGCCGCGATGATGGTGTCGGTATTCATGATGTGCGGCGGCTCGCTTGTGATCGCGATGCTGCCCACGTACGCGCAGATCGGCGCGCTCGCGCCGGCGCTGCTGCTGATCGCGCGGCTGTTCCAGGGCCTGTCGGTGGGCGGCGAATACGGCACCAGCGCGACCTATATGAGCGAAGTCGCGTTGAAGGGCCGGCGCGGCTTCTTCGCGTCGTTCCAGTATGTCACGCTGATCGGCGGTCAACTGTGCGCGCTGCTCGTGCTCGTGACCCTGCAACAGACGCTGACGACCGAAGAGCTGAAGGCGTGGGGCTGGCGTGTGCCGTTCGTGATTGGCGCTATCGCCGCGTTGATCGCGCTCTATCTGCGTAAATCCCTTGATGAAACCACCACCGCGGCGATGCGCCAGCGCAAGGAAGCGGGCACGCTGCGCGGGCTGTGGGAGCACAAGACCGCGTTCATGACGGTGCTCGGCTTCACGGCCGGCGGCTCGCTGATCTTCTATACGTTCACCACCTACATGCAAAAGTACCTGGTCAACACGGCCGGCATGCACGCGAAGACCGCGAGCTCGGTGATGACCGCCGCGTTGTTCGTCTACATGTTGATGCAGCCGGCGTTCGGCGCGTTGTCGGACCGCATCGGGCGGCGCCGCTCGATGCTGTGCTTCGGCCTGTTCGCGACGCTCGGCACGGTGCCGCTGCTGCATGCGCTGAAGGACGTGACGAGCCCGTACGCGGCCTTCGCGTTGGTCGTCGTCGCGCTCGCGATCGTCAGCTTCTATACGTCGATCAGCGGCCTGATCAAGGCGGAAATGTTTCCACCGCAAGTGCGTGCGCTTGGCGTAGGGCTGTCGTATGCGGTCGCCAATGCGATCTTCGGCGGCTCGGCGGAATATGTCGCGCTGTGGCTGAAGTCCGCCGGTGTCGAGACGATGTTCTTCTGGTACGTGACGGCGCTGTGTGCACTCGCGGGTATCGTGTCGCTGCGCATGCGCGATCCGTCGTCGGAAGGGTATCTGCGGCACGAGCCGTGAACCGCTAGTTGGGCACGGCGAAACGTCGTGCCGCGATGGCAGCGTTCAAGCGGCGGTCCAGGGCAACCGGGCCGCTGTTTTTTCATGGCATCGACGTTTGCGCTTCAATCCGCAAGCGAGGAACAGTGCGCTTCGCTCAACTGACGACGATCAGTGTCCCCCACGCACGCAGCAGGTCGCGCAAGCTCTCGGCCTGTTCCATCCTCGCGCCGCTGCGCAGATGAATCTGCACCGCGCCGCCCGCGATGCCGTCGATTGGTTGCGCGAACCATAACCCGACCGCGAGGCCTAGTCCTTCGGGTTGGTCATCGACGACCGGTTCGATCACGCGCGGCTTGAACCGCGCATTGTCTGACATGGCAGAAACACCTCTGCTGCGAAGACGGGTCGTGCCCATCGTAATCAGCGGCGCGGGCGGGACCAGGTAACGAATACGCGTTTGCCAAGCAGGGAATGCTTGGCAGAAAATCGCCTTGCACGCTCTCGCGCCGGTCGCGAGGCGCCTGTCGCAGTTCATACCGGCTTCGACCCGTTGTCGACAAACTCATCGACCCTCGCGGCCTCATTCACCGTGGCCGCGCCAACGGCCGCGACCGTCGCCATCGACGGCGTCGCCGCTACGCCGCCGACAGCATCGGCCGCCGCGCGCGGCATCGGCAGACGGCCACGCCAGGCCGCGCGCGCCAGCATCAGCAGATGGTAGTAAAGCCGCGCGCTAAAGCCGTAGTTATAGGCGAACAGATGCGCGCGCGCGATGCGCCAGCCGGCGCGCGCCTCGCCGTTTCTCGCGTGAATCGACACCACGATCGGTACTAGCCGCCGCAGCGCCTGCCGCCGCGACGGTTCGAGCGCCGCCGGCAGACGCAGCGACTTCACGAACGCATACGCGCTCGACGTTGCGGCCATGCTCGTGCCGCGCGTGCTGTGCGAGACCGACGTCGCGGTCTTCCGATACACCGACACATAGTCGTGCAGATAAAACACCTCGCGCGCGGCCAGGCATAGCTCGGTGCCGAACACGTAGTCGCAGCAGACGTCATACCGCGCGTCGTAGCCGACCCGCTTGACGAGCCGCGCGTCGGCCATCCAGCCATTGTTCGGAAACATCTGGATCAGGCCCGTGCGGCCCGCGAGCGGCTGGAGACCCTCGCTGGCCTGAGTGCGCCGGAACGCCTCGTTCAGGCGCGCGCTCGCGGCGAGATCGATCGCACCGTCGTGATCCGCTTCGTATTGCGCACCGAATGCCGCATCGAGCCGCGGATGGCGCTGCCACAGCGACACGAGTTTGTCGACGGCGTCGCTCGTCAGCAGATCGTCGTCGTGGATCAGCAGGATCTTGTCGCCGCGCGCACGCTGGAACAGGCTCGACACATTGCGCGCCTGGCCAACCGGCGGCTCGTGCTTCTCGTAGCGCACGCGCGCGTCGTCGCGGTAACGCTGCAAGACCAGTTGCCGCGAGCGCGCGTCCATCGAATCGTCGCCAATCACGATTTCGACATGCGGATAGCTTTGCGCGAGGCACGAGTCGATGCATTCGATCAGCAGGTCGGGACGATTGCAGGTGGGCACGCAGATGGTCACTTGGGCGACGGCCGCACGGGCGACGGGAGAACTTGACGCGTTGGACATGATGACGCCTTTTATCGATCGGAAGCGGCATAAACCGGCGGAAAGCGGCAGCCGGTTCGCAGGGCGCACACCTTGCTGCAAGCAGCAAAAATAGTCCAAGGCGTCAAAAAATATTCGGTAAAAATGAGGAAGAAATGTTTGCTTACAGAAAGGTGCTGGAAGGGAAAAGTGATGCGGCCCGGGTGCGCGACGCAGCCAAGGCCGCTCTGATAGGGTTCAATTTTCAACCGACTGACGGTTCGCCCTCGCCGGTTTTTTTGCCCGGACGGTCCGCCGGAGACTGCTTGTGACCTTCGTCGTGGCGCTCGGGCATCTTGCTCTTCGCGTTGTCGCTATGCACGGCACGGTGCGGATGCGCGAAATCCTCGGTCTGGGCGCTGGCCTCGCTTTTCGATTCGTTGTCGGCCGTGGTTTTTGCTTCGCCTTGGGATTTTTCCGTCGTCTTGCTCATCGCTGCTCTCCTGGAGGGAAGACAAGCCTCCGGCAGCAAGACGCGGACCCGGGCGGGAGCAAACAGAAGTTCCGCGCTCAGGCGGCCGCGTGGCGCGGCCTGCCGCCCGTCAGCGACATGATGAAGTCGAGAAACACGCGCACCTTGGCCGGCGGATGGTGCCGTGACGGATACAGCGCATACAGCGGGTACACCTCGTCGCCCCAATCCGGAAAGAGCTCGATCAGCTTGCCGCTCGCAAGCAGCGACTCCGCGCCGAGCGCGAGAATCTGCGCGATGCCCTGGCCCGCGATGCATACGCTATGCAGCGTGCCGACGTCGTTGACGGTCAGCCGTCCCTGCGGCGTCAGCGCGAGCTGCTTGCGGCCGCGATGGAATTCCCAGCTGAACGGATAACCGGTGAGCGGATCGCGAAACTTGATGCAGATATGCCGGCCGTCTTCGAGCTCGCCCGGATTCGCCGGCTTGCCATGCTTCTTCAGATACGACGGCGCCGCGACGGTCAGGATGCGCGTATCGAGCAACTTGCGGGCGACGAGCGTCGACACCGGCGGGTCGCCGAAGCGGATCGCGACATCGAAGCCGTCCCCGACCATATCGCCCAACTGGTCGCGCGTGACGAGTTCGAGTTGCAGGTCCGGATGTTTGTCGATGAAACCGCCGAGGCGCGGCCCGAGCAAGAGCCGCGAAAAGAATGGGTCCATATTGACGCGCAGACGCCCGCGCACCGCGGTCGCGCCCTGCGTGGCGGAGGCGGCCGCTTCCTCGAGTCCGCCGAGCAACGGCACGATCTGCTCGTAGAATCGCCGGCCTTCGTCGGTCAGCGTGACCGAGCGCGTGGTGCGGTCGAACAGACGAATGCCGAGGCGTGCTTCGAGCCGGGCGACCGAACGGCTTACGCCCGATTGCGACATGTCGAGCGCTTCACCGGCGGCCGCGAAACTGCCGCAATCGACGATCGCAGTCAGGACGCCCATGCCGTTCAGCACGCGCTCATCGAATGGCATCGGGGCTCCCTACCTGGTAGCCATGGATGCTCGACATGCTAACGCGAAGACCATTCGAATGCATGCGCCGGCACACGATGAAACGCGTCGCGTCTCAACGCCCCACACTCGGTGCAGCCTGGCCGCGAATCACGCGCGTGCCCGACGGGTCGTCGAGGTGGCGGAAGATCCACGCGGACACGAGCGTGATCGCGCCGACGCACACGAACGCGAGCCGAAAGCCGAGCGCCGCCGACCATTGCGCCGCGAACAGATTGACGAGCCCGCCGCCGATCGACACGCCAAGCCCGATCGCAAGCATCTGCACCATCGAGAACAGGCTATTGCCCATGCCGGCGTCTTCGTGCGACAGGTCCTTCAGCGTGACACTGTTCATCGCCGCGAACTGCATCGAGTTGGCCGCGCCGAACACCGCGAGGATCGCGATTTCGATCACGAGCGGTGTGGCGAGCGAAATCAGCGAGAATGCGACGATCGCCGAGCCGACGATGACCGTGTTGACGAGCAGGAACGTGTCGTAGCCGTAGCGGCGCACGAGCGGCGCGATCCAGCGTTTCGCGAGCGTGCCGCCGAGTGCCGCGGGCAGCATCATCAGACCCGAGTGCAGCGGCGAGTAGCCGAGCTGCAATTGCAGCAGCAGCGGCACGAGGAACGGCACCGCGCTCGAACCGACCCGGCATACGAGGTTGCCGATCAGGCCGACGCTGAAGTTCGGCTCGCCTAACAGCGACAGCTTGAACAGCGGATCGCGGCGGTTTCTGGCGTACGGAATATAGGCGAGCGCGCTGGCGACGGCCAACGCAAACAGTCCCGCCGACCACGCCGCGCGATGCGAAGGGACCGGCGCGTCGATCGCGAGCGAAAACGCGATCATGCACAACGACAGCAGGGCGCAGCCGATTACATCGAACGGCGGCGCCTGCGCCTCGTCATGCGACGGCAGAAAGCGGTGCACCGCGTACAGACCGAGCGCGCCGATCGGCACGTTGATCAGAAAGATCCAGTGCCACGTGATCGCCTGCACGAACCAGCCGCCGAGCGTTGGCCCGGCGATCGGGCCGAGCTGCCCCGCGATCGATATGAACGCGAGCGCCGACACGTATTGCTCGCCCGACACGCTGCGCAGCACCGCGAGGCGTCCGATCGGCAGCAGCATCGAGCCGCCGAGGCCTTGCAGCACGCGCGCCATCACGAGCTGGCCGAGCGTGTGCGCGCTCGAGCAGCAGATCGAGCCGAGCACGAACACGAGAATGGCGGCGAAATAGACGCGGCGGGTGCCGAAGCGATCGGCAAGCCAGCCGGAGGCGGGCGTCAGCATCGCCATCGTCAGCGTGTAGGCGACGACGACCGGTTGCATCTCGAGCGGCGCGACGCGCAGGCTGTTCGCAATCGACGGCAGCGCGGTGTTGACGATCGTCGTGTCGAGCGACTGCATGAAGAAGCCGGCGGCGACGATCCATAGTAGGGCGGTTTGAGAGGAATCCTTGGTCATATTTTCGACAGCGGGCACGGCGGCGGCAAAGCGCCGCCAGAGCGGGGCCAGGGGGAATTCCGTCATCTTATTGACATTCTCGTCAATCGGGAACCCCACTAAGCTCGCTGACTGTTATCGACACCGCCGATAACCAGCGCGACAATCACGCATGCTCAATCCAATCTGGCTCAAGACCTTCTCGACCGTCGCGGCTTGCCATAGCTTCAGCGAAGCGGGGCGGCGGCTCGACCTGACGCAGTCGAGCGTCAGCGAACATATCCGGCGCCTCGAACAGAGCGTGGGCCGGCGCCTGTTCGTGCGCGACACCCATTCGCTCGCGATGACACCCGACGGCGAAGCGATGCTCGCGCATGCGAGCGTGATCCTGCAGGCGCTGTCGCGCGCGGAATCGCAGTTTCGCGCGCCGCGTCTGAAGGGGCGCGTGCGGCTCGGCTCGTCGGACGACATCGCGCTCGGCCCGCTCCCCACCGTGCTCGCGGCGTTTCGCAACGCGCATCCCGACGTCGAACTGGAAATCACGATCGGCATGACGGGCAGGCTCTACGAGTTGCTCGACGCGGGCGCGATCGATCTGCTGGTCGGCAAGCGCCGGCTCGGTGACCGGCGCGGCGTGCCGCTCTTCACCGGGCGCCTCGAATGGCTCGCGCGGACCGGCACGCTCGTCGATCTGAGTCAGCCGCTGCCGCTGATTCTGGTCGCCGAGCCGAGCGTGACGCGCGCGGTCGTGCTCGATGCGCTCGCCGAAGCCGGCGCGAGCTGGCAGATTGTCTGCACGAGCAGCAGTCATTCCGGCTGTATCGCGGCCGCGCGCGGCGGACTCGGCATCACCGTGCGGCCGCAGTATCTGGCCGCGCGCGGCCTCGCGCCGCCGTTGAATGCGGCCGGACTGCCGACCCTGCCGTCGGTCGAATTCATCGCGCTGGCGGCGAAGCGCTTGAGTCGCCCAGCGGGCACGCTGTTGCAGTTGCTGCATGACAGCGACCTGCGCGGGTCGTGGATCGGGGAGTGAGGCGGCCAGTGCGTCGCCTCATGCTGCCGTCATGCCGCCGCTCAGGCCGGCATCTTCCGGAACGAGATCGCGAAGCGGTTCCATGCATTGATCGCCGAGACCAGCAGCGTCAGGTCGACCAGTTCCTCGTCGCTGAAATGCGGCCGCACCGCCTGCCATACCGCGTCGGGCACATGTTCGTGCGACACCAGCGTGAGCGCTTCGGTCCACTCGAGCGCCGCGCGTTCGCGGTCCGTGAAGAACGGCGTTTCGCGCCACACGACGACGGTCGCGAGACGCCGCTCGGTTTCGCCGCCCTTGCGCGCGTCCGCCGTATGCATATCGACGCAATACGCGCAGCCGTTGATCTGCGACGCGCGCAGCCGCACCAGTTCGGTCAGCGATTTTTCGAGCGACGATTTGCCGATGCGCTCTTCGACGCCGAGCAGCGATTTGATCGCGGCGGGATTGGCTTTGTAGAAGTCGAGACGTTGTTCCATGATGGGCTCCTGGGCGGGTTGGACGATGCGATGCATCGGACAGGGGTTAGCTTAGTCCGTCGTTTGGATCATAAGAATGGCCGATTCCAGGTATTTTCAGGTAGCCACTTTCGGGCGTTGAGCGTGCCCGCCCAGCGCCCTTACCGTCGACGATGGCATCGTTGCCGCGGGCGGGCCGATTCGGTATGGTGGGTCAACGACGCTTCCATTGCGCCTTTCAACGTGATCCGGAGACCTGCCCCATGACCGTTGCCACCGATCCGTCCGCTGTGCCCACCTCGCCGATCCGCACCGATGTCCTGATCGTCGGCGCCGGTCCCGTGGCTCTGTTCGCGGCATTCGAGGCCGGCGTGATCGGCCTCACCTGTCAGATCGTCGACATACTCGAACGGGTCGGCGGCCAATGCATCGAGCTGTATCCCGACAAGCCGATCTACGATATCCCCGCGATTCCGTCGTGCACCGCGCGCGAACTGGTCGAGCGACTGGTCGCGCAGTGCAAGCCGTTCGATGTGCCGATTCATCTGGAACAGCGCGTCGACACGGTCGAGCAGCGCGACGACGGACGCTGGACCGTGCGCACGCAGCGCGGCCTCGTGTTCGACGTCGCGGCGATCCTGCTCGCCGCCGGCAACGGCGCGTTCGTCCCGCAAAAGCTCACGCTCCCCGAGGCCGTGGCGCTGGAACAGCGCCACGTGCACTACAGCGTGCCGCGCCTCGCCGATTTCGCCGACAAAAACGTGGTCGTCGCGGGCGGCGGCGATTCGGCGCTCGACTGGGCGCTGGCACTACGCAAGGTCGCGCGGCGCGTGACCCTCGTGCATCGGCGTGCCGGCTTCAGCGCGGCCGATTCGAGCGTCGAGCTGATGCGGCGCGCGGTCGACGCTGGCGAGATGGACTTCGTCGTCGGCGGGATCGCGGCGCTCGATGTGGAAGACGGCGCGCTGCGTTCGCTGACGCTGCGGCAGGTCAACGGCGAGACACAGCTCGAAGCCGAACATCTGATCGCGCTGTATGGACTCGTCGCCGATCTCGGACCGATCGCGCAATGGGGACTGACGATTCATGGCGGGCGCGTCGACGTTGATACCTCGAACTACGAAAGTTCGCGGCCGGGCATCTTCGCCGTCGGCGACATCGCGAACTATCCGAACAAGCAGAAGCTGATCCTGTCGGGCTTTCACGAGGCGTCGCTCGCGCTGCGCAAGGCGTACGCGTACGCGTATCCCGACAGGAAACGCGTGCATGTCCATTCGAGCTACGACGCGAAGCTCGCGGAAAAGATCGGCGCGGCGGCTTGACGGGCGCGCCAGCGCAGCAGCAGTTTCGATTGGCGACGCGTGCCGATTCCCAGCGATGTCGAGCCGGGCCGGCCGTTGGCCTCACGCGACGGTCGGCCCGCGACTATCTGCTCGTGTTCCTCGCGGCAGGCAGTATTTCCAGCGGGTCGATTCGCGGCGGCCGGGGCGCTCGCGGCTTTGTCTTTCTTGCTGGCCTCATGGTGGCCAATCGCGCAGGCCGCCGCGTCGTGAATACCTTTTTCAATTGACACTCCTGTTTTTGCCAACGAAGGCCAAAACGGAAAGCCGAAACCGCGGCGCGGCGACGTTTTCCGTCATGCCTCGCTGGCTATCGCGAGGCTCGCCGTTATAAGCTTTGCGCCTTATCAGCAGGCGCGCGAGCGCCCTTCGCGACGCATCACGGCCCCTCCGTGGACCGCGCAACCGCTTGCGCGACGGCTTCGCCGCCGGCCAGGCGCGAGGTTTGCTTAAAACGAAAGTTCCAATGACGTGTCCGCCATGACCCAGCTCGATGCTTCTTCTTCCCACGACCACGCCGAGCGCGTTCGAGTGCAGGCCGAGGCCGCGCCGTCGGCGCCCGTCGGCATCGATTATTTGTCGCTCGTGCAGGCGATTTCGGACTACGCGATCTTTCTGCTCGATGCGAAAGGCAACATCGTCAGCTGGAATGCCGGCGCCCAGAAGCTGAAGGGCTATGCGCAGAGCGAGATCGTCGGCCAGCATTTCTCGCGCTTCTATACCGAGGAAGCCGTCGCGCGCGGCTGGCCGACCTACGAACTGGAACAGGCGGCGCTGACCGGCCGTTTCGAAGACGAAGGCTGGCGCGTGCGCAAGGACGGCACGACGTTCTGGGCGAACGTCGTGATCACCGCGATACGCAACGAGAAGGGCGAGGTCACGGGCTTCGCGAAGATCACGCGCGACCTGACCGCGCAGCGCGAATACCTCGAAGCGCTGCGCCAGAGCGAGGAGCGCTTCCGTCTGCTCGTCGATAGCGTGAAGGACTACGCGATCTTCATGCTCGATCCGCAAGGCTTCGTCGTCAGCTGGAATTCGGGCGCCGCGCGCATCAAGGGCTATACGCACGACGAAATCGTCGGCCGGCACTTCTCGCAGTTCTATGTGCCCGAGGAGGCCGCGGCCGGCAAGCCCGCGCGCGAGCTTGCGATCGCGCGCCAGATCGGCGCCGTCGAAGACGAAGGCTGGCGCATGCGCAAGGACGGTTCGACGTTCTGGGCCAACGTGATCATCACGGCCGTCTATGACGAATCGCGACGCTTGCGCGGCTTCGCCAAGGTCACGCGCGATTTGACCGAGCGGCGCCGGCGCGAGGAACTGGAGCGCTCCGGGGAGCGCATGCGCGAATTTCTCGCGACGCTCGCGCACGAACTGCGCAATCCGCTCGCGCCGGTGCGCAACGCGGTCGGCACGATGCAGATGGAAACCGATCTGAGCCCGGTGGTCGCGCGGGCGCGCGATCTGATCGATCGCCAGGTCACGCACCTGACGCGACTCGTCGACGATCTGCTCGATATCGGCCGCATCATGTCCGACAAGGTCGAACTGCGTATTGCGCGCGTCGATCTCGCCGAGCTCGTCGCGCGCGCGATCGAAGCGGCCCGGCCGTTCACCGACTCGCGCGAGCAGCGCGTGGTCGCGCATGTACCCGACGCTCCCGTGATGATTCGCGGCGACATGACGAGGCTCGTGCAGGTCCTGCAAAACCTGCTGCACAACGCGTCGAAGTTTTCGCCGAACGGCAGCGCGATCGAGATACAGGGACGTGTCGACTTTCGTATGGCGGTGCTCGAAGTGCGCGACCCCGGCTGCGGCATTCCGGTGCGCTCGCTCGACAAGATCTTCGAACTGTTCGCGCAGGAGAAGGAAGGGCAATGTTTCGGCGAGGGCGGCCTAGGGATCGGCCTGACGCTGTGCAAGTCGCTCGTCGAAATGCATGGTGGCAGCATCGTCGCGAGCAGCGAAGGACTGGGACTCGGCAGCACCTTCACGCTGAGTCTGCCGCTCGCCTCCGCGCAGTCCGACACCGCGGAGAGCGGCACGATCGATGCCGCGCCCCACGTGCAGCCGCTGCGCATTCTCCTCGTCGACGACAATCGCGATTCGGCCGACAGCCTCGCGATGCTGCTCGAACTGAAGGGCCACGAGGTGCGTATCGCCTACGAGGGCGAGCAGGCCCTGCAGATCGCGCCGCGCTTCTCGCCGCATCTCGCGCTGATCGACCTCGCGATGCCGAAGATGGATGGCTATGCGACGCTTGCGGCGATGCGCGCGCGGCCCGAGATGTTGCGCACGATGTACGCCGCGATGACGGGTTTCGGCCATGCGAGCGATCTCGATCGAACTCGCAACGCGGGTTTCCATGCGCACCTCGTGAAGCCGGTCGAGATGGCGGTCCTCGACGCGTTGCTCGTGAAGGCGGATGGACGTCTGAGCGGAAGCGGCGGGACGTAGCCGCTTTTTCGCTGCGCGGCTGCCCCGCCAGCCGGGGCACGGTGTTTGCTGCGCCTCTGCATACGTTCCGGTCCGCCGCCGCTCGGCGGGCCGTGGATCGAACCGGTGCAGGGAGGCACGATGCTCGACACGCGCGACCATGCGGCCAGCTTCAAGGCCCAGTCACGGCAGGTCTCAAATCAACACGGTGGCCGCGCACTACGCGCGAGCGCCCGCGCGCCGCAGCCCGGCAAGCCAGCTATCTCGCTCGACGATTTTCTGCGCGAGGCGCGTTTCGATGCGAACGATCCCGCTGCCCTCGGAGCGCTGCTCGCTGACCTGATCGAGCGCGGCTACGATCGCGCGCCGACCTTGCCATTGCCGGGGCATGGCGAGACGCCGGTGCGCTGGCGCGCGCTGGCCGCCGTTGCCGCATGCGACCTCGGTCTCGTCAAACT
Organism: Paraburkholderia lebeckiae; assembly: GCF_050436225.1. Taxonomy (NCBI): domain Bacteria; kingdom Pseudomonadati; phylum Pseudomonadota; class Betaproteobacteria; order Burkholderiales; family Burkholderiaceae; genus Paraburkholderia; species Paraburkholderia lebeckiae. The sequence goes on from NZ_JBNDLU010000002.1 coordinate 1,628,038, forward strand.
GTTCGAAGGCCACACCGATGCGCTCGCGATTCTCGCCGAGCTCGATGGTCCGCTGCCGCCCGCGGCAAGCCGCTGGGGCGTGTGGGCCGCCGAGGCGCCGCACGCGCGGGTGCGCGCCATCGACGAAGGAATCCAGAACGTTGCCGGCGAGGGCGCGCAGGTGCGCCTGTCCGGCACCAAAGCCTGGTGCTCCGGCGCGCGGGCGCTCACCCATGCGCTGGTGACCGCATGGCGCGACGACGAGCCCGTGCTCGCCGCGCTCGCGCTGGACCAGACCTCGATCTCGATCGATACATCGAAGTGGCAGGCCGTCGGCATGCAGGCGACCGCGAGCGCGGATGTCACGTTCAAAGACACCGTGGCGACGCTCGTCGGCGCGCCGCATGCGTATCTGCGCCGCGCGGGCTTCTGGCATGGCGGCGCCGGTATCGCCGCGTGCTGGTACGGCGCGGCCGCGCAAATCGCGCGCACGCTGCGCGACGCGTGCGCCCGGCACGCGGACGCGCATCGGCTGGCTCATCTCGGTGCGACCGATGTCGCCTTGCAGTCGGCCGCCGCGCTGCTGCGCGAAACCGCCGCGTGGATCGACGCGCAGCCGTCGGCCGATGCAGCGACGCGCGTGTTGCGCGCGCGTCTGGTCGTCGAGCAGGCCGCGAGCGCCGTGATCGAGCACGCGACGCGCGCGCTCGGCGCGGGCCCGTTGTGCCGCGACGCGCGCTTCGCGCGGGCGCTCGCCGACCTGCCGGTGTTCCTGCGGCAGAGCCACGCGGAACGCGACCTCGCAGCGCTCGGCGAACGGCTCGTCGAGGCCGCTGACACGACTGCCGCGCCGGCATCGCATCAGGCGTCTTGGCAAACACTCGCGCCGTGGACGCTATGACTTTTTCCCCCAGCCCTGGGAGGATCGCTGAGATGAGCTCGACGGTGCCGTACTTCGATGAACTCTACCGACGCAGCGACGATCCGTGGCGTTTGCGCGAAGGCTGGTACGAACGCCGCAAGCGTTCGCTGACGCTCGCGCTGCTGCCGCGGCCGCGCTATCGCAACGCGTTCGAACCGGGCTGCGCGAACGGCGAGTTGACGGCCGGGCTCGCGATGCGCTGCGACGCGCTGCTCGCCGCCGATCTGCACGCGCGCGCCGTCGAGCTTGCGTGTGAACGCGTGGCGGGCGCATCGAACGTGCGGATCGAGCAGCGCAGGGTGCCGCGCGACTGGCCGACGGAGCACGGGCCGTTCGATCTGATCGTGATCAGCGAGTTCGCGTACTACCTCGACGCGGCCGAGCTCGAAACGCTGGCCGCGCGCATCGCCGGGTCGCTGACGGCGGACGGCACGCTGCTCGCGTGTCATTGGCGCCGGCCGTTCGCCGAAGCGCGCGAATCCGCCGACCATGCGCACGCGCTATTCGATGCGCGCTGCGGTCTCGCGCGTCTCGCGCATCATGACGAAGCCGACTTGCTGATCGACGTATGGTCGCGCGACGCACGTTCGGTCGCGCAGCGCGAGGGGCTTCTATGATCGGCGTGATCGTTCCCGCGCATAACGAAGAGGCGTTGCTCGCACGGTGCCTCGCGGCCTTGCTCGAAGCGTCGCGACACGAAGCGCTCGCCGGCGAGGAGGTGCGGATCGTCGTCGCGCTCGACGCGTGCAGCGATTTCAGCGGGGCGATCGCGCGCGCTTACGGCGTGCAGACGCTGACGCTGAAGGCGCGCAACGTCGGGATCGCGCGGGCGCTCGGCGCGTCGCTGCTGCTCGCGCACGGCGCGCGCTGGCTAGCGTTTACCGATGCCGACAGCCGCGTGTCGCCCGGTTGGCTGGCCGCGCAACTGGCGCTCGGCGCCGATGCGGTGTGCGGCTCGATCGCCGTCGACGACTGGAGCGCGCATCCGCACAGCGTGCGCGAATATTTTCGCAAAACGTATGTCGACGCCGACGGACATCGTCATGTGCACGGCGCGAATCTCGGCGTTTCCGCGGACGCCTATCGGCGCGCGGGCGGCTTTCCGCCGCTCAAGTGCAGCGAGGACGCCGCGCTCGTCGATCGCCTGATCGCGACCGGCGCGCGCATCGCGTGGAGCGCCGCGCCGCGCGTGACGACGAGCGCGCGCACCGTGGCCCGCGTGCGCGGCGGTTTCGGCGATACGCTCATCTCATGGGCAACGGACGGCGCGCTGGCCTGAGCGACGGCGATGCGTCGCGGGCTCGTCTCGCTCTCAACTATCCGGACACCAGAACATTCGCACGGCAATCCGCCGCGGGGAGGACGAACATGATGGACGCGTTTTTCGTTCTATTCGGCCAAGGCAGGGAGCTCGATCCGTTGCAGATGGGTATGCGCTCGATCGCCGTGTTCGTGATCGCGCTCGCGCTGATCCGTGTATCGGGGCGCCGTTCATTCGGGCAGCGCTCGCCGTTCGATTCGGTCGTCGTGATTTTGCTCGGCGCGACGCTGAGCCGAGCGATCGTTGGTGCGTCGCCGTTTATCGCGACCGTGGTCGCGTCGTTCGCGATCGTCGTGTGTCACCGGGTGCTCGCGTGGTCGTGCATACGCTCGCGCCGCTTCGAGCTGCTGGTGGGCGGCGCCGAGCGCGAGGTGTTCAGCGACGGCAAGTTCCACGCGAACGAAATGCACGCGGCGCTCGTCACGCGCACCGACATCGAGGAAAGCGTGCGGCAGAAAACCGGCTCGCGCTCGATGGACGACGTGGCCGCCGCGATTCTCGAACGCAATGGCGAAGTGAGCGTGATTCGCAAGCGCGCGTGAGCGCCCGAACCCGTGAAGAGCGGGGCGCTCGCGCGGGGACACGGCAGCCGGCTCAGCCGCGCCCGCCTCGCGAAATCTCCGCGCCCGCGCCGCGCGGCAGGCGCAGCGTGACCGGAATCGACGCGAACGAGCATAGCCCGACCACGAGAAACGCGGGCCAGAAATCCGACCAGGTGATGCTCGGATGCCCATGCAGCGCGCGCGAAATCTGCAGCACGATGCCGCCGACCGTCACGCCGAGGCCGAGCGACATCTGCTGCACGACGCTGCCGAGGCTCGTCGCGCGGCCGACGTCGCGGCTCGCGATCTCCGCGTAGGTCAGCGAATTGAGGCTCGTGAACTGCAACGCGGGGAAGAAGCCGCCGAGCAACACGACGATCCAGATGATCCACGTCGGCGTGTGCGGGAAAAACAGCCCGCACGCGGCGATCGAAATGCCCGATAGCGCGGCGTTGAATACGAGCACCTGGCGAAAGCCGAAGCGGCGCAGCACCGTGGAGGCGATCGTGCGCATGAACATGCCGCCGAACGCGGACGCGCAGGTGATCAGCCCCGATTGGAACGCGCTCATGCCGTGGCCTTCCTGCAGCAGCAGCGGCAGCAGGAACGGCAACGCGCCGAGACCGATGCGAAATAGCGAGCCGCCGAGCACGCTCGCCTGGAAAGTCGGCACCTTGAGAAAACGCAAGTCCAGAAGCGGCAGTGCGACGCGCTGCGCATACGCGACGTAGACCGCGAGCAGCACCGCGCCGAGCGCGCACATGCCGAACGCGTCCGTATTCGAAATCAGTTCGCCGCCGACCAGCGACAAGCCGAGCAACAGCAGCACCGCGCCCGCCGCCGACAGCAGGAAGCCGATCCAGTCGAGCGGGCCGGGGTCGGGCTCGCGCGTATTGGCGATATAGCGATTGGTCAGATAGATGCCGAGAATGCCGATCGGCACGTTGATGAAGAAGATCAGCCGCCAGTGCAGATACGTGGTGATGAAGCCGCCGAGCAGCGGACCGGCGGCAGGGCCGAGCATTGCGGGCACGCTCAGGTAATTCATCGCGCGAATGAAGTCGGCTTTCTCCACCACGCGAAAGATGATGATGCGCCCGACGGGCACCATCATCGCGCCGCCGACGCCCTGGATGAAACGCGCAACCGTGAAAGTGGCAAGCGAGTTCGACGCGGCGCACAACAGCGAACCCGTCACGAAGATGCCGATCGCGGTGCGGAATACCGTGCGCGCGCCGAACTTGTCGGCGAGCCAGCCGCATACCGGGATGAACACGCCGAGCCCGAGCACGTAACTTGTCACCGCGATCTTCAGTGTGACCGGATCGCGCCCGAAATCGCGCGCCATGGCCGGCAGCGCGGTGACGATCACGTTGGCGTCGACGCTTTCCATGAACATCGCGCACGCGACGATAAGAGGCGCAATCAGAGCTGTTCGAGTCTGGGCGATGGTCATATCGGCGAACCTGCGGCGAAGCGTCGCAGGCAAAGGGGTCATTATTGCACCTGTACGGTGCGGATTGTTAATACGTGCACGACCGATGCGCCCCTTTACTAATTTTCCGTCTCTGGTACGCGACGTTGGCATCGCGACGTCGTCAAAAATATTGTTTTGTTGCGCTGCGGCACGAGATCGCTATAATCGGGTTATTGCGTAGGTATAAACCCTGATATGGAGTCGCCATGAATACCGCATCGAATGTCGTCCGTTCCGCCCCCGCTGCCAACACGTTCTTCGGCAAGCTGCGCGCGCTGGCGCTGCATGCGCTGAACCTGCATCTGCAGAACTGCGCAGTGATCGCCGAAGCGTACCGTCGCCCGAACTAAGCGCGGAGGGTGTCCGCGGGCCCCAAGCCGCGGCTGTCGTGTCAATGCCCGCTCGAGTAGCGGGCATTGTGCTTTCTGGCCCGTCAAACAGAGCACGTTCAGCGAGTCGGCTCCCCAGTCCCACCAGATAGACGCCCGCCGTCAGCCAATTCCGGGCTGCCAGCGCCGTTTCCCTTCCTGATATCGCGCTTCCGCTTCTGATTACGGCACGCCCAGCCGTGATCTTGATGCCGCGGTCGCGCCGGTCCGATGCCTCACATCACAAGAGGAAGCATTACAATCGCGCTCTTTTGACGCGCGCCGCGCAAGTGAATTGACAGCAAAATTGCTAATGCTGTCAACCTTTTGCACGTTTTGCCGTTATCACTTTGTAATCGCCGCCACAGGCGACGCCGCGCGTGACGACCCGTTGCCGCGACCGCTCCTCGCAAGGCCCGCATTGACCATGTTCCACCGACTTCAACACAGCTTCGAGCGCCTCCCCGCGCTGCTCGGCCGTGCATCGAAAGCGCTTGGCAGCCGGGGCCTGCTGTCGTCCGTGCTCGCGCTCGTCATTTGCGGGCTGCTGCTGCTCGTGCTGCAGCATCTGTCCGAGGCGGTGAATTACCGTTCGGTGATCCGCGAACTGCGCCAGCTCTCGGCGCGCGAGTGGATCGGCGCGCTCGGCGCGACCGCGCTCAGCTACGTCGCGTTGGTCGGGCGCGACGCGGTCGGCCTGCGCTATCTCGGCGCGAGCGTGCCGCGCGCGGCGCTGTGGGTCGGCGCGACGGCCGGTTCGGCGCTCGGCAATGCGACCGGTTTCGGCGCGCTGACAGGCGGAGCGGTGCGCGCGCGCGTGTACGGCGTCGCGAACATCACGCCCGCGCAGATCGGCCGCATGACGGTGTTTACGAGCGTGTCGCTCGCGCTCGCCCTCGTGTTGATGACCGCGCTGGGCATGGTCTGCATGGCGGACCAGCTCGCGCCGATGCTGCATGTGTCGCCAGTCGCGCTGCGCTGGAGCGGCGCTGCGCTGCTGCTCGCGCTGGCGCTCGCCGCGGCCGCGTGCCGTCGGCAAACCCGGCCGATCCGCACGCGCTGGCAGTGGCTCTCGTTCGATATTCCCGCGCGCCGCGATCTGCTCGCGCAGGTTGCGCTGGCGGTGCTCGACGTGGTCGCCGCGGGCCTCGCGTTGTGGGCATTGCTGCCGCACGCGAACGTGAGCTTCGTCGGCTTCATCACCGTCTACGCGGCCGCGCTGCTGCTCGGCCTGATTGGCCATACGCCCGGCGGCGTTGGTGTGTTCGAAGCGGCGATGGTGTTCACGCTGAGCGGCAGCGTGCAGATGCATCAGATGGTCGCCGCGCTGCTCGCCTATCGCGCGATCTATTTCGGCGTGCCGCTGATCGTCTCCGCGGCGCTGCTCGCGGGCTTCGAGGGGCGCGCGCTGAAGAATCGTCTGTCGATGTTGCAGGCGCAGCGCGTGTCGGAACTCGCGCCGCTGTTTCTGAGCCTCGTCACGTTCGTGGTCGGCGGGATGCTGGTCATTTCGAGCGCGACGCCGGCGTTCTGGCAGCGCATTCATATGCTGCGCGACCTGGTGCCGCTGTGGGTGCTCGAAAGCTCGCAGATGCTATGCAGCGTGCTCGGCGTGCTGCTGCTGTTCGTCGCGCGCGGCCTGCTGCGGCGGCTCGATGCGGCATGGTGGATGACGCTCGCGCTCGCGTTGCTGAGCCTCGCGCTGTCGCTGACCAAGGGTCTCGCGTTCGTCGAAGCCGGTGTGCTCGGCATGCTGATCGTGCTGCTGCTCGCGACGCGCAAGCGCTTCAACCGTCATTCGTCGCTGTTTGCGGAGCGTTTCACGGCCGGCTGGCTCGTGTCGGTCGCGATGGTGCTGATGCTCGCGACGTGGGTCATGCTGTTCGCTTTCCGTGACGTGCCGTACACGGGCGATCTGTGGTGGCAATTCGCGTTCGACGAGCGCGCGCCGCGCGCGCTGCGCGCGACGCTCGCCGCGAGCGTGTTCGCCGCGACCTTCTCGTTCTGGCAATTGCTGCGTCCGGCGCCGGGCCGCTTCGTGAAGCCGGCGCCCGAAGATCTGCACGACGCCGCGCGCATCGTGCGCGCGCAGGAACGCAGCGATGCCGGTCTCGCGTTGATGGGCGACAAGAGCTTCCTGTTTTCGGAGTCGCGCGAGGCGTTCCTGATGTACGCGAAATACGGCCGCACGTGGGCCGCGTTGCACGATCCGGTGGGGCCGCGCGAAGAGTGGGCGGGTCTCATCAGCAAGTTCGTCGCGCTCGCGCATGCACATGGCGGTCGCGCCGCGTTCTACCAGGTGCGCGCGAATGCGCTGCCGCTGTATCTCGACGCTGGCCTCACGCTGATGAAGCTCGGCGAGGAAGCGCACGTCGTGCTCGACGACTTCGATCTGAAGGGCTCGCATCGCGCGCATCTGCGCTATGCGCTCAAGCGCGGCGAGCGCGACGGCTTTAGCGTCGAAGTGATCGATCAGGCCCATGTGCCGGCCTCGCTCGAAACGCTGCGCGGCATTTCCGACGGTTGGCTCGACAGCCGCGACGCGCGCGAGAAGAGCTTCTCGGTCGCGGCTTTCCATGACGAGTACCTCGTCGCGCAGTCGGTGATGCTGGTGCGCCAGAACGGCGAGCCGGTCGCATTCGTGACCTTCATGACGACCGATATGAATACCGAGGCGACCGTCGGCGTGATGCGTCACGTCGAAAGCGCGTCGCCGTATGCGATGGAATATCTGTTCACGCAGCTCGCGCTGCATCTGAAACAGGCGGGTTTCCGCTCGCTCAGTCTCGGTATTGCGCCGCTCTCCGGCGTGCAGCCGACGCCGCTCGCGTCACGCTGGCATCGGCTGGCCGGCATCGTGTGGCGCTTCGGCGGCCGCTTCTATAACTTCCGCGGACTGCGTGCCTTCAAGAGCAAGTTCCAGCCGCGCTGGGAGCCGCGTTATCTCGCGGCATCCGGTTCGGGCGTGTTCTTCACGCTCGCGGACCTGTCGCTGCTGGCAGGAGGCCGGCGTTCATGACATTGCATCCGTTGTTCCGGTTCGCCGTTGCGGCGAGCGTTCTGAGCTGCGGCGCGTCCGCGCACGCGGCCACCACCACCGTGCCTGGCGGCCGCTATGGCGATGTGCGCGTGACGCAGCCCGAGGGGCCGCTGCGCGGCTTCGTCGTGCTGTATTCGCAGGCAAGCGGCTGGAGCGCAGCCGATCAGCAGAGCGCCGATGCGCTCGCTAAAGCGGGCGCGATGACGGTCGGCGTCGATACCGCGCACTACGCGGCCAACCTTGCCGCGAAAAAGGAAACCTGTCATCAGCTGGTGGGCGATGCCGAGGCGCTGAGCCATCAGCTCGAACGGCAATCGCAGTCGAGCCGCTACTTCGCGCCGATCGTCGCGGGTACGGGACAGGGCGCGACGCTCGCGATGCACGTGCTCGAGCAGGCGCCGTCCAATACGATCGCGGGCGCGGTGTCGGTCGACGCCGATCACACGCTAGACGCGCGCTTCGAACCGTGTCCGCCCGACCCGACCGTGATTCGCGACAAGGTACCGGGTTTCGTCGAAAAGGCGAGCACGGGCAATGCCGATCGCGCGCGTCTCGTTGCATTGCTGACGCCGCATCTGCAGCCGGTCTCGACCAGCGTCGACGACGTGTCCGACCTGCCGCTGATCGAATTGCCGGCCGCGCATCCGAACGGCTTGATGGCGATCGTGATTTCCGGCGATGGCGGCTGGCGCGATCTCGACAAGACGATCGCGCAGGCACTGCAGAAAGATGGCGTGTCAGTGGTCGGCTGGGACAGCTTGCGCTATTTCTGGAGCGAGAAGCCGCCCGCGCAAACGAGCCGCGATCTCGCGCGGGTGATGCAAACCTATGGCGAGCGCTGGCACGCGCAGCATATCGCGCTGATCGGCTATTCGTTCGGCGCGGACGTGATGCCGTTCGCGTATAACCTGCTGCCGCAGGCGCAGCGCGATAAGGTGTCGTTGATCTCGCTGCTAGGCTTCGCGCCTGACGCCGATTTCCAGATCCGCGTCGGCGGCTGGCTCGGCATGCCCGCGAGCGACAAGGCGCTGAACGTGCGCCCCGAGTTGACGCATGTGCCGCCGTCGATCGTTCAATGCTTCTATGGCAAGAGCGAGGCCGACACGCTGTGTCCGGCGCTCGACAAGACCGGCGTCGAGGTCATCCGCACCACCGGCGATCATCACTTTGGCCACGATTACAATGCGCTCGAGCAACGCATTCTCGCGGCATTCAAAAAGCACAGCAGCGTGCGCGATTGATGTCGGTGTTGATCGCATCAGCGGGGGCGCGCTTGCCGGTGCGCCCCGTTTTTCTTTGTGTCACTGCCGCACTGCGCGGAGATTGACAAAGCTTGCCAGGTCGACGAAGATCGCCGACATGAACTGCCTCGACATCCGTATTGCGCTGATTATTAGCATCATTCATCGAATGGTGGGTTAGCGCGCGTCGACTTGCAGTCACACATAACCCGCCAAACGAGGCGGGTTTTTTTATGTCCGCTTTCAGGTTCATTCTCTGCCTGCCTCCTGGCGAACATGCCGCGATTGCTATCGTTCGATGTCGATCGCCGTTGATGCGTTGTTGCATCGAATGTTGCCACCCAGGAGCTTGCCGTGCTGTTAAACGAACTCGAACAGGCCGCCGCAGCGGCCGGGCGCGTCGCGCCGTCTCATGACTACCTGAAAAAGACCCTGACCGCGCGCGTCTACGACGTGGCGCGCGAGACCGAACTCGAACGCGCGCCGAACCTGTCGGCGCGGCTGCGCAACCCGGTCTATCTGAAGCGCGAGGACAATCAGCTGGTGTTCTCGTTCAAGCTGCGCGGCGCATACAACAAGATGGCGCATATTCCGGCCGAGGCGCTCGGACGCGGCGTGATCACCGCGTCGGCGGGCAATCATGCGCAGGGCGTGGCGTTATCGGCGGCACGCATGGGCGTGAAGGCGATCATCGTCGTGCCGGTGACGACGCCACAGCTCAAGGTCGACGCGATCCGCACGCACGGCGGGCCGACCGTCGAGGTCGTGCAGTTCGGTGAGTCGTATAGCGACGCCTATGGTCACGCGGTCAAGCTGCAGGAAGAGCGCGGCCTGACTTTCGTGCATCCGTTTGATGACCCCTACGTGATCGCCGGCCAGGGCACCGTCGCGATGGAAATCCTCAGCCAGCACCAGGGCCCGATTCACGCGATCTTCGTGCCGATCGGCGGCGGCGGTCTCGCGGCCGGTGTCGCTGCATACGTGAAATCGGTGCGCCCCGAGATCAAGGTGATCGGCGTGCAGACCGATGATTCGTGCGCGATGGCCGCGTCGTTGCAGGCGGGCGAGCGCGTGACGCTGAACGAAGTGGGCCTGTTCTCCGACGGCACCGCGGTGAAGCTCGTCGGCGAAGAGACCTTCCGTCTGTGCCGCGAATATCTCGACGAAGTGCTGCTGGTGAACACCGATGCGCTGTGCGCCGCGATCAAGGACGTGTTCCAGGACACGCGCAGCGTGCTCGAACCGGCGGGCTCGCTCGCGGTGGCCGGCGCCAAGCAGTATGCCGAACGGGAAGGCATCGAGAACCAGACGCTGATCGCGATCACGTCGGGCGCGAACATGAACTTCGACCGCATGCGCTTCGTCGCCGAACGCGCGGAAGTAGGCGAAGCGCGCGAAGCGGTATTCGCGGTGACGATCCCCGAAGAGCGCGGCAGCTTCAGGCGCTTCTGCGAGCTGCTCGGCACGCGCAGCGTCACCGAGTTCAACTACCGGATCGCCGACGCGAACTCGGCGCATATTTTCGTCGGCGTGCAGATCCGCAATCGCAGCGAATCGGCGCAGATCGCCGGCGCCTTCGAAGCGCACGGTTTTGCCACCGTCGACCTGACCTTCGACGAACTGTCGAAGCAGCACATCCGCTACATGGTCGGCGGCCGCTCGCCGCTCGCGCGCGACGAACGACTGTTTCGCTTCGAGTTTCCCGAGCGTCCGGGCGCGCTGATGAGATTCCTGTCGTCGATGGCGCCGAACTGGAACATCAGCCTGTTCCACTACCGCAACCAGGGCGCGGACTACAGCTCGATTCTGGTCGGCATTCAGGTGCCCGGGAGCGACCATGCGGCGTTCGAGCGCTTCATCGAAACGCTCGGCTATCCGTGCTGGGAAGAGACGAAAAATCCCGTCTACCGACTGTTTCTTGGCGAGTTGAAGCTCGTTTAGCGGATCGGGGTTTACCTGAGGGCACGCGATGCCGCAGCACTAGCCGCGTGTCCGCCCAAATCGCCGGAAAACTCCACCAGTCTCGCGTTTGCGGACGAAACAGCTGCGTGGCGCCGGCTCCCGCCTTACACCTTCTATCGCGCAACGCGATACGGCCTATCCGCCATATCGCGTTGCGCGATAGGCGTCGCGATCGTCACACTGAGCGCAAATTTCATCACCGCATTCAGGAGACATACATGCGCACCCAAGTCGGCATCATCGGTGCAGGGCCCGCTGGCCTGCTTCTTTCCCATCTGCTTCATTTGCGCGGTATCGACTCGGTCGTGCTCGAAACGCGCACGCGCGATCAGATCGAATCGACGATTCGCGCCGGCGTGCTCGAGCAGGGCACGATGGACCTGCTGACGCAGACCGGTCTCGGCGAACGCATGAAAGCCGAAGGCGCGCTGCATCACGGTTTCGAACTCGCGTTCGAAGGCAAGCGTCGCCGCATCGATCTGACCGGCCTCACCGGTCATGCGATCACGGTTTATGCCCAGCACGAAGTGATCAAGGATCTAGTCGCGGCGCGCGTCGCCGCGGGCGCCGAACTGCGTTTCGGCGTATCGGAGACGTCGGTGCACGGCATCGATACCGATAAGCCGTCGATCCGCTATCGCCACGAAGGCGCGGAGCACGAACTGCAATGCGACTTCGTGATCGGCTGCGACGGCTCACAAGGCGTGTCGCGCCAGGCGATCCCGCAGACGCTGCGCAAAGATTTTGAGCGCGTCTATCCGTTTGGCTGGTTCGGCATTCTGTGCGAAGGGCCGCCGTCGTCGGACGAGCTGATCTACGCACGCCACGAGCGCGGCTTCGCGCTGATCAGCACGCGCTCGCCGAACGTGCAGCGCATGTATTTCCAGTGCGATCCGAAGGACTCGGTCGACAACTGGTCCGACGATCGCATCTGGGCCGAGCTGCATGCGCGCGCCGATTCGGACGAAGGCCACAAGATCATCGACGGCAAGATCTTTCAGAAGAACATCGTCGGCATGCGCAGCTTCGTGTCGACGACAATGCAATACGGGCGCCTGTTCCTCGCTGGCGACGCCGCGCACATCGTGCCGCCGACTGGTGCGAAGGGCATGAACCTCGCGGTCGCCGACGTGAACGTGCTCAGCAAGGCGCTCGACGCGTTCTACAAGGAAAACCGCGCCGATCTGCTCGACCGTTACAGCGAAACCGCGCTCAAGCGCATCTGGCGCGCCGAGCACTTCTCGTACTGGATGACCAGCATGCTGCATCGTATCGAAGGCGCTTCGGCGTTCGAGCAGCAGTTGCAGGTTGCCGAGCTCGAGTACGTGACGACGTCGCGCACGGCGGCGACCGTACTGGCGGAGAACTACGTCGGCGTCGCCGGCGCGCAGATGCAGGCGCAGCTGTAAGCGCTACTGCAAGCACCGCGCGATCATCGGGATCGCTAATTGATCGACAGATCCCGATGCGCGGCCGCCTGAAACTCCTTGGGCGTGACGCCGGTCTGCTTGCGGAAATAGCGGCTGAAATAGGCCGCATCTTCGAAACCGAGCGCATGCGCGATCTGTTTGATGCTCGAACCCGAGTAGACCAGATCGCGCTGCGCCTCGCGTATCAACTGATCGTTGACGAGCGACAGCGGCGAGTGGCCAAGCTCATCACGACAGATGCGGGCCAGTTGCGCCGCGGTCACCCCCAATTTTTCCGCGTAAAAATCGATTGGCAGATGCTCGCGCACATGCGTGGCGATCAGTTCGCGTAGCCGTTTGATCTGCGCGGCGCGCCGGTCATTGACGCTCGCGCCCGCGCTCGAGGCGGCATCGGTCAGACGGGCGACCTGCACAAAAAGTGCAATCATCAGCGACATGCCCGCGGCGATATGGCCGCGGGCGCTGCCGCGAAATTCCTGCTCCAGCAAACCGAACAAGGGCATCAACGTGCGCTCGCCGACCGAGGGCCGCACGGGAATCAGCGCGGGCCGCTGCAGCACCGGCACGAGGCCCGGCGACACCGCTTTCGAAATCGACTCCAGCGCGCGCTGCGCGGCTGTAATCACGAGCCCGTCGATCTCCGGCGAAAACACGAAACCGTGCACCGTTTGCGCTGGAATCAGGATCAGGCATGGCGCTTCGATCGTGAGCTTTTCGCTTTCGATCAGCACGTGGCCCGACCCGCTGCGGATATAGAGAATCTGCAGCAGTGCATCGTGCCGGTGCGCGGCGATATGCCAGTCGTTCGGACGACTGCGCTCGACGATCCATTCGAAATTGAACGCGTCGTACCACGGCGGCCGCGCGGACTCTCCGTACAGATCGTAGTTAGGGATATTCCTCATGCGGTTTTGTCTCCAATGTTCGAATTGTCCTGCGATGCGTTGCCTTTGTCCAATTTCGTCCCGAACCGCGTGGCTATACTTTTTTCCATCGAAGACGCGGTCGAATGACGCAGTTTGGTGAAGCCAGCCAACCTAAGCTCGCCGCGATCGGGAACATGGAGATCGGGAGGACTAAGCAAATGAATCAACGGAGAGATCGGCGGCGCGACACACCCGCCAACGCGCGACACTGGCTCGGGCTCGGAGGCAGCGTCTGCGTCGTGAGTGGCGCGGCGGGCGGCATCGGCAGCGCGATTGCTCAGGTGTTGGGCGACGCTGGCGCACGCGTGGCGCTGCTCGATCGCGATGAGCAGAAGTGCCGTGACGTCGCGCAAGCGCTGAACGCGGGCGGTGTCGAAGCACTGGCGCTCGCCTGCGATATCGGCGACATCGATAGCGTGCGCGGCGCGGTGTCTGAGGTCGACGCGCGCCTCGGCGTCGCCGATGTGCTCGTGAACAACGCGGGCCTGTTGCGGCCGGGGGGCATCGAAGAGATTGGGCTCGATGCATGGAACGCGATGCTGCGCGTGAATCTGACCGGCTACATGCTGTGCTCGCAGCAATTCGGTCAACGCATGCTGAAGCGCTGCGCTGGCGCGATCGTGCATGTCGCGTCGGTGGCCGCGCATCATCCGCAGACCTATAGCGGCGCTTACAGCGCGGGCAAGGCCGGCGTCGCGATGCTGTCGAAGCAGATCGCGGCGGAGTGGGGGCCACGCGGCATTCGCAGCAATACCGTGTGCCCGGGCATGATCCGCACGCCGCTGTCGGCGGCGTTCTACGAGCACGGCGATATCGAACGCCGGCGCAGCGCGATGACGGCGAGCCGGCGGATCGGCGAGCCGAACGATATCGCCGATGTCGTCGCATTTCTCGCGAGCGAACGCGCGGCCTATGTGAACGGCGCCGAAGTCGTCGTCGATGGTGGCTTCGAAAGCATGCTGATGGACCTCGTGCCGCGTCCCGGCTTCGAAGCCAACCAGGCCGCGCAAGCCACCCATGCCGACCGCCAGGTCCGCGCGTAAGGAGACCATCATGACCAACGCAACACGCGGCGCGACACTCACGTGCGACGTGCTCGTCATCGGTTCGGGTGCGGGAGGGCTGTCGACCGCGATCACCGCGCGCAAACACGGTCTCGATGTCGTCGTGATCGAGAAGGAGCCGTTCTTCGGCGGCACCACCGCGTTCTCGGGCGGCGTGCTGTGGATTCCGGGCAACCGTCACGCAAAGAGCAACGGCGTCAGCGATACGCGCGAAGCGGCGCTGACCTATATGCGCAACGAAACCGGCGCGTGCTTCGATGCCGCCGCCGTCGACGCGTTTCTCGACACGGGCCCTGAGATGCTCGACTTCTTCGAGCGCGAAACCGCCGTCAAATTCGTGCCGACGCTGTATCCCGACTATCACCCGAACGTGGGCGGCGGTATCGACATTGGCCGCTCGGTCGTCGCCGCGGCGTTCGATGCGCGCGCGCTGGGCCAGGACATCTCGCGATTGCGCCCGCCGCTGAAGACGATCACGTTCATCGGCATGATGTTCAACTCGTCGAACGCGGACCTGAAGCACTTCTTCAATGCGACGCGTTCGCTCACCTCCGCGCTGTACGTCGCGAAGCGCCTCGCGAGCCATCTGAAGGACCTTGCGCTGTACCGGCGCGGCGTGCAGATCACGAGCGGTAACGCGCTCGCCGCGCGCCTCGCGAAGTCCGCGCTCGATCTCAGCATTCCGATCCATACGAACACGGCCGCTCGCGAGCTGACCGTGACGAACGGCAGCGTGACCGGCGCGCTCGTCGCCGGACCGCAAGGCGAGATGCGCATCGTCGCGCGACGTGGCGTCGTGCTCGCGTGCGGCGGCTTCTCGCATGACGTCGCGCGGATCGCCCGCGCGTATCCGCATCTGCGGCGCGGCGGCGAACACCTGTCGCCGGTGCCGCGCGGCAATACGGGCGACGGCGTCGGCATGGCCGAACGTCTCGGTGCGCAGGTGACGATCCGTTATCCGCAGCCCGCCGCATGGATGCCGGTGTCGCGCGTGCCGATGAGCGACGGCAGCGTCGGTGTGTTTCCGCATCTGGTGGATCGCTACAAGCCTGGCGTGATCGGCGTGACGCGCGCGGGCAAGCGCTTCACCAACGAAGCGAATTCGTATCACGACGTGGGTGCCGCGATGATCGAGGCCTGCGCGAACGAACGCGAAACCGCGATGTGGCTGATCTGCGATCACGCGACGATCCGCAAATACGGGCTCGGTTATGCGAAGCCGGCGCCCGTGCCGCTCGGCCCGCTGCTGCGCAAGGGCTATCTGAGCAAGGGCCGCACGCTCGCGGAACTCGCGCGCAACGCCGGTCTCGACGGCACGGCGCTCGAGGCGACCGTGAAGCGCTACAACGCCGACGCGGTGCATGGCGAAGATCGCGAATTCGGCCGCGGCACGACGTCGTTCAATCGCTATCTGGGGGACCCGGAGCACCAGCCGAACCCGTGCGTCGCGCCGATCGGCGACGGTCCGTACTACGCGCTGAAGGTCGTGATGGGCGATCTCGGCACCTTCGACGGCATCTCGACGAACGTGACCGGCGAAGTGCTCGACGTGAAAGGCGCACCGATCGGCGGCCTGTACGCGGTCGGCAACGATCGCGCGAGCGTGATGGGCGGCAACTATCCAGGCGCGGGGATCACGCTCGGGCCGATCATGACGTTCGGCTATATCACCGGTCGTCATCTCGCGGGCGTGACCGTCAAAAGCGCAAACAGCGCGAAGAGCGCAAGCAACGCGGACACCCGCGCAGCCGAAACCGTATTGAGGAGCGGCACATGAGCCAGGGCAAACCTTTCGTCGATCATCGCATCTACACGATCCGTCCGCGCGGCATGGCGGAGTTCATCGACGTTTTCGACCGGCTCGCGATGCCGATTCAGCTCAAGTATCTGGGCGCGCCAGTCGGCTTTTACATGAGCGATATCGGCGCGCTGAACCAGGTCGTGCATCTGTGGGGCTACGAGAGCATCGGCGACTACGACCAGCGCCGCACCGCGCGCGATGCCGATCCGGAGTGGCCCGCGTATCTGCACGCGTCCGCGCATCTGATCGTCGCGCAGGAGAGCCGCATCATCAGGCGAGTCGACTTCAGGACGCTGACGATGCTGCGCTAGCCGCCCGTTCGAGGAGGAGACAGGCATGAACGAACGGACAGCGCGACGCTCGCAAGCACGGTCGCGACCACCGTCGCGGCGTCCGCGTCTTGAACAGCAATTCGAACAATAAGAAAACACACCTTCATCTCAAGGAGACATCGCAATGAACAAGCTGAAAGGAGCACGCACATGAGCCGCTCCGAACGCAGTGTAGACGTGCAGGCCCTTATCGATGGACAGCGCTTCTCGCCGTTTCAATGGACGATTCTGGTGCTGTGCTTTCTGGTCGTCGCCGCAGACGGTTTCGACACCGCCGCGGTCGGCTTCATTGCGCCGTCGCTCGTGCAGCAGTGGGGTATCGCGCGCAGCGCGCTCGGCCCGGTGATGAGCGCGGCGCTGGTGGGACTCGGCATCGGCGCGCTCGCGGCCGGTCCCTGCGCGGACCGTATCGGACGCAAGACAGTGCTAGTGCTGTCGGTGTTCTTTTTCGGGCTGTGGAGTCTCGCGGCGGCCCGCGCGAACTCGATCGAATCGCTGACCTTGCTGCGCTTTTTCACCGGCCTCGGTCTCGGCGCGGCGATGCCCAACGCGGTCACACTAATGTCCGAGTACGCACCCGCGCGGATTCGCGCGGTCGCCGTCAATGCGATGTTCTGCGGCTTTTCAGGCGGTCTCGCGATCGGCGGTCTCGCATCCGCATGGTTGATTCCGCATTTCGGCTGGCCGAGCGTGCTGGTCGCCGGCGGCGCCGGTCCGCTCGTGCTGAGCGTGATGCTGATACTGTTTCTGCCCGAATCGGCGCAATTTCTCGCGGTGCGTAAACGCGCCGATCAACGGATCGCGCGAATCCTGCAACGCATCGTGCCCCACGACCGCTTCGACGGATGCCGTTTTTTCGCGGTCGACGTGCGCCGCAATACCGGCGACGCACGTTCGCAATGGGCGCTCGCGATCATCCTGTCGGCGCGCTACCGCTTCGGCACGCTGATGCTGTGGCTCGCCTATTTCATGGGGCTACTGATTTACTATCTGCTGACCAACTGGCTGCCGACGCTGTTCAAGGACACCGGCTTCTCCGGTGAAAAGGCCGCGTTGATGACGTCGCTGTTTCCGCTCGGGGGCATCCTCGGCAATCTGTGCGTCGGCTGGGTGATGGATCGCTTCGCCGGGCATCGCGTGATCGCGTTCACCTATGTCCTCGTCGGCGCGCTCGTGTTGCTGGTCGGGCGGGGCGTCGGCCATCAGGTCTGGCTCGGGACGCTGATCTTCCTGACCGGCACGGTCGCGACCAGCGCGGTCACGTCGATGTCGGCGCTCGCGGCAAGCTTCTACCCGACCCGGGCGCGCGCGACGGGCGTGGCGTGGATGCTGGGAATCGGCCGCGTCGGCGGCGTGGCGGGCGCGCTCGTCGGTGCGGCGTTGATGGGGCTCGGCTGGCAGTTCGGCGCGGTGTTCAGCCTGCTCGCGGTGCCGGCCGTGATCGCGGCGGGCGGGGTGGTACTGGTGATGCGGCGCGAGCCGCTCGATCACGCGCCGGTCGATGAAAACGTCGGTGCCATAGCGATCGAATGAGCGCGGCGTCGGGCGTGCCGCTACGCTCGAACAACGCGCGACCGCTCAGGACGCGCGCAGCAACGCCATTTCGTTGTGCAGCAGCGCGAGCAATTCGTCGTCGGTTGGCCGCGTGCGCCAGTGGCGCGCGCCGGCCACCGACGCGATCGCCATCCACGAATGCGGTGGAAACCATTCGCGCACCAGCGTGCCGTCCTGGCGCAGGCACAGCTGGCCGGTCAGCTCGCTGTATTCGGCGCAAATGTGCGCGCCGTCGACCTGCGCGGTTACTCGTCTCGGATCGTTGCGTAGCACGTCGTCGCTCCTGTCAAAGGGGTGGCGCGAATGCAGGCGCGACACGTTGGCGCGATGGACGCCACCTGCCGTCTATCAATGGTCATGCCCGCGATCGTCATGGTCATGACCATGACCGTGCCAGCCGTTGTCGTGCCAATCGCCGTGCGGTCCGCGTGCATCGCGCCATTCGTCGTGATGACGCTCCCACTCGCGACGCTCCCAATAGCGATGACCATCGTAGTAGCGTTCGCCGTACCAGCCCGGAGCGACTATGACCGCGGGAGGCGGCGCAGGCGCATAGACGGGCGCGGGCTGCACATAGACGGGCGGCGGAGCCTCGATCACGGCAGGCGCGACCGCGATGCCCGGCACGCCGATGTTCACGCCGACATCGACGTGCGCGAAAGCGGCCGTCGATGCGCCGATCGCGAGACCCGCGACGACGGTCAACGATACCCAGCGGTTGCGCGAAAGACTCATGATTGTTCTCTGTTATGTGGATGTCTGTGATGGAGTGGCGAGCCGGACGCGCACCTACTGCGCGTGATGGCCCGATCAATAACGTTCGTAGTAGTGGTCATGATGCGGATGATCGCCAGGGACGACGATGCAGCCGCTCAACGCGCCACCGAGCGTGGCGGCAAGAATGACCAATGCGAGGATTTTTTTCATGATGTTGCTCCCTGAAATCTGTGATGCGCGTGCCTGTCGTGCGAAGCGTTTCATCAGAACCGCTTTCGTTTGAACCGAACTCTACTGAGCGGCGCGATTACCGGTGTGTTTGTGTGTAACAGGACGTGTCGATCCGAGTTCGCGCCGAAACGTCGATGCGCGTGCGATGAACGAGGAGGGAAGGCGCCGTGGGTTACGGGTCGAAATGCCGGGCGACTGTCAAGCGCGCGGTCAAACCCTTGAAGGGTCTATGAAAAAAACCGCATTCGATGGCAGACGAGGTATGGATTCGAAGCGAAGGTTCGGCGCCTCGCTTGCTGAAAAAAGAAGCGCATCGATTTTCGGCATATGTATGCGGCGCAGATACATTCGGTTGCAGACTGGGTAGGAAATTCGGTGGTGCGCTCGGGCGAGCGTGATGGAAAGACGCTACACCTGTAGCGTCATCAGCTTGTCGTCAGCTTCGGCGAGATAGGTAAAAACGCGTCGCGCGCGCACGACTTACTGCGCGGCCGCGGGCTCCGGGGCGGTCGCTTCGCGATAGCCGAGCCGCATCGAAATCGCGAGACCGGCCTCTTTGAGCAACGCGACGTAATGCTGCTTCGTGTCGGCACCGCAGCGCATCGTTGGAAACGAAATCGACAGACCGGCGATCACACGGTCGAAGCGGTCGAACACGGGCACCGCGATGCATGGCAGGCCTTCTTCCTGCTCCTCGTTGTCCTCGCCGTAGCCCTGCTCGCGTACGCGCGGCAGGATGCTCAACACCGCTTCGGCGCAGGTCAAGGTTTTTTGCGTCGACTTGCGAATTTCGATGTGCGAGAGCACGTCACGCGCGTCGGCCGATCCGGAACTGCATGCGCAGCCCGTAGTCGGCGTCGATCTTGTGGATGTAGATGATCGCGTCGTCGTCGAACGCGCCAAGGTGTACCGCTTCGCGTGTCATCTGGCCGATGCGGCGCATCTCGATGTCGGCCTCGCGTACCAGATCGACGCTTTCGAGCGCTTTCGCGCCGAGCTCGAACAGACGGATCGTCAGCCGATAGCGCTCGGTTTCGACTTCCTGGGTCAAGTAGCCGAGCGCCTTCAGTGTTTGAATCACACAATGCACGGTCGTCTTCGACATGCCGAGCCGTTGCGACAGCTCGCTTATGCCGATCTGTCCGGTGTCGCCGATCGCGCCGAGAATCGCGAACACGCGCCCGATCGACGACGCCGATTCGCCGCGCCCCGTATATTGACAGGAGAACGATCAATGCAAGTGAGACAGGCCATCAACAGGGAATACTCAGCCGTGATGCAACAGTACGGCACGAAGGAAGAGGCGGGCGCGTTCGTGCTGATGTCGGTCGAATCGGGGCCGCTGATCAGCATGATCATTCTGGGTGCGACGGGGGTCGCGTTCTTCGAACCGCGCCTGTTCGTCGGCGCGGTGCTGCCGTTTCTGATCGGGTTTGCGGTCGGCAACTTCGATAGCGAGCTGCGCGAGCTGTTCGGCCGCTGCGTGCATCCGCTGATTCCGTTTTTCGGCTTTGCGCTCGGCAACGGCATCGATCTGAACGTGATCGTCACGAGCGGCCTGCCGGGCATCGTACTGGGGCTTGGCGTGATCGTCGTGACCGGCGTGCCGCTGATTCTCGCCGATCGCTGGATTGCCGGCGGCAATGGCGCGGCGGGGCTGGCGGCGTCGTCGACGGCGGGGGCCGCGGTCGCGAATCCGGCGATCATCGCCGACATGATTCCAAGCTTCAAACCGCTGGTGCCGGCCGCGACCGCGATGGTCGCCACCGCTTGCCTCGTGACCGCGATTCTGGTGCCGATCCTCACGGCGCTGTGGGTGCGCCGGCATCATGCACGCGACGGGCTGCGCGAGGAGTTCGCCACCGCGACGCAGGCGCCGCCGCTCAATGAGCAGCACGATGCGCCCATTTGAATGAGTCGGTAGCAGGAAGCCGGCGCGCCGCTCAGCGCGCCAGCTTCGCTTCGAGCATCGCTTTCACCGCCGGCCATTCGTCGTCGATGATGCTAAAGCGCACCGAGTTGCGCTTGCGCCCATCGGGCATGATCCGCTCGTGCCGCACGATGCCTTCCTGTTTCGCGCCGATGCGCAGGATCGCCGCGCGCGATTTGGCGTTGAGCTCGTCGGTCGTGAACTGCACGCGCACGCAGCGCATCACGTCGAACGCGTGGCACAGCAGCAGATATTTCGCCTCGGTGTTCACGACCGAGCGCTGCGCCGAGGCGGCGAGCCACGTATGGCCGATTTCGAGCTTGCGGTTCGCGCGATCGATCTTCCAGAACCGCGTGCTGCCGACGATCCGGCCAGCGCCCCCATTCTTTTCGTCCTTGTCGCGCCGCACGATCGTGAACGGCATCACTTTGCCGGCCGCGCGGCCGGCGAGCGCGGTGGCGATATAGGCGTCGATCGTCGCCGGGCCCGGCACGACGGTCAGCTTCATGTCCCACAGTTGCCCGTCGGCGGCGGCGTCGACGAGGGCTTGCGCGTGCTCCTCGCGCAGCGGCCACAGCTCGACGAACGAGCCGCTCAGCGTGGGCTGCATCGATTCGGCGGAAATATCGTTCATGGCAATAAAAAAGGTCCGCGAGCGGAAGACTCGTGGACCCGGCAGAGCGGTTGAGCCGCGTTCGGGAACGATGCGAGCGGGAAAACCGCGGCGCCGTTCCCGAAGCGCGTGATTGGCGTGATTAAACCGACATCACCGTGACCGCCTTGGTGACGAGGTAGGCTTCCATCGCCTCCGGGCCGCCTTCCGAGCCGTAGCCGGAATCCTTGACGCCGCCGAACGGCATTTCCGGCGTCGGCGTGGCAGGCTGGTTGATCCACAGCATGCCGACTTCCATGCGCTGCGACAGCAGATGCACGTTGGCGAACGACTTCGTATACGCATAGCCGGCGAGGCCGAACGGCAGGCGGTTTGCTTCGGCGATCGCTTCTTCGAGCTTGTCGAAGCCGCGAATCGCGGCGACCGGGCCGAACGGCTCGTTGTTGAACACGTCGGCTTCGAGCGGCACGTCGGTCAGCACGGTGGCCGCGAAGAAGTTGCCTTCGGTACCGACGCGCTCGCCGCCCGTCGCGACCTTCGCGCCGGTCTTGCGGGCGTCGTCGACGACCTTGGCCATCGCGCTCAGACGGCGCGAGTTGGCGAGCGGCCCGAGCGTCGTGCCTTCGGCGAGACCGTCGCCGAGCTTCAGGCTTTCAGCGTGCTTGACGAGCGCCGCGGCGAACTCTTCGCGGATGCTGTTGTGCACGAGAAAACGCGTCGGCGAGATGCAGACCTGGCCCGCGTTGCGGAACTTCGCGGCGCCGGCTGCCTTGACCGCGAGCGCGACGTCGGCGTCTTCCGCGACGATCACCGGCGCGTGGCCGCCGAGCTCCATCGTCGCGCGCTTCATGTGCGAGCCGGCCAGCGCCGCGAGCTGCTTGCCGACCGGCGTCGAGCCCGTGAACGTGACCTTGCGGATCACCGGATGCGGGATCAGGTAGCTCGAGATTTCAGCCGGATCGCCGAACACGAGGCCGACCGTGCCGGCCGGCACGCCGGCTTCGACGAAAGCCTGCAGCAGCGCCGCCGGCGACGCCGGGGTTTCTTCCGGCGCCTTGACGAGGAACGAGCAGCCGCAGGCGAGCGCCGCCGACAGCTTGCGCACGACCTGGTTGACCGGGAAGTTCCACGGCGTGAACGCCGCGACCGGGCCGATCGGCTCCTTCAGCACCTGCGACTGCGCGGCAAGGTTGCGCGACGGCACGATGCGGCCATACACGCGACGACCTTCGTCTGCGAACCATTCGATGATGTCCGCGGCGGCCAGCACTTCGCCGCGCGCCTCGGCGAACGGCTTGCCCTGTTCCTGCGTCATCAGGCGGCCGATGTCCGCGGCGCGCTCACGCACGAGGGCGGCGGCACGGCGCATGATGGTTGCGCGCTCGTTGGCCGGCACCTTCCGCCAGGCTTCGAAGCCGCGCTGCGCGGCTTCGAGCGCGCGGTCCAGATCGGCGATGCCGGCATGCGCGACCTTGCCGATGGCCTGGCCGGTCGCGGGGTTGATCACGTCGAGGGTCTTGCCGCTGGCGGCGTCGCACCATTCGCCGTTGATCAGAAGACGGGTATCGGTATAGCTCGAGATGGCCATGCTGGGTTCCTGTGAGTGGGAAAACAACTGGCCGCGCGGACGTGCGGCACGAGGCGCCATTCCTGCGCGGCCATGAATGAATTGCCGATACCATTTATCTTATCTGATTGCGGGCAATCGCACCGGGCGCGGCCCGCAGGCGCCCGGTTGCGGCATGCGGCTTGCTGAGGCTTGGCACCGGAGCGATTTTGCGGGCCGTGCCGGGGCGCCGCGTCAGCGCTGCACGAAACGCTTGCAGGACGCAGCACTTCATCCATTCAACCGCTACTACAGCGCATCACGAGGACATCGCCATGCCAACCGGAACAGTGAAATGGTTCAACGACGCAAAGGGCTTCGGCTTCATCACTCCCGATGACGGCGGCGAAGATCTGTTCGCCCATTTTTCGGAGATTCGATCCGAAGGTTTCAAGTCGTTGCAGGAAAACCAGAAAGTCAGCTTTGAAATCAAGCAGGGGCCGAAAGGCAAACAGGCTGCCGACATCAAGCCCGTGTGACGCCGGCCGGGCGGCTCATCCGCATGCGAGGCAACCATGGATAAGGACGCCGCCTACGCGGAGATCGAGCGCAATGGCGGCGCCGCCTATGCGAAAAACTTCGCCGCGCGCTATCCCGACGAACCGCTGACGCCGTTCTGTCATCGCTATCTGTTCGAGCAGGCGCAGCGTGACGACGCGGCGCATGAGGCGGCCGCCGCCACGCACGACGACGAGCGCGGTTTCGCGCTGAGGTCGCTCGCGCGCATGGAGGCGTCGTCGCATATCGCGCAGGCGGCGGCGAGCGCGTCGCGCGACGCTGCGGCCGCCGCCCACACGTCGGCGCGCTCGGCGCGGCGCTCGGCCTTCTGGACCATGATCGCCGCGCTCGCGTCGGCGCTCGGCGTAGTGGTAAACGTGGCCCTCAATCTCGGCTGGCTCGAATGGGCGAGGCATATCGCGCGATGAGCGACGCGTCGGGCCGAGCGTTCGCGCCCGTGAAGGTGGCGTGAATCGGCGGCGCCGGCGGCGCTCGCCCGCACGCCACGCGACAACCTATCCATTTACCACACCGATACGACATCGATGCGACACGATTGCACGAACTCATCGATTACACAAATCGCCTCATCGGAGCATGCCGCGCGCGGTCTGAACGCAGTATTATTCTTCAGGTTTCCTTCAGCTTTGCTCCGTACTATTTGCGCCACTGCCCGTGGCCTTTCCGGACCGCGGCCGTCGCTACGTGCAGGTCGAACACAGGCTTTCCCGACCTGCATTCGGGCAATGGAACAGAATAGATTCCCTACTGAAAACCGAAAGCGCCTATAAAGGCTTGCTGGAGCATCCATGAAAACTCTGTTCTTGCAGGCGCCGTCGTACGACGGCTTCGATGGTGGCGCGGGTTCGCGCTATCAGGCCAAGCGTGAAGTTCGCTCGTTCTGGTATCCGACGTGGCTCGCCCAACCCGCGGCACTGGTTCCCGACAGCCGCGTGCTCGACGCCACGGCAGACGGCCTGTCCGTCGACGCCGCCCTCGACATCGCCTCGCAATACGAGCTGGTGGTGATCCACACCAGCACACCATCCTTCCCGACCGACGCGCTGTTCGCCCAGGACCTCAGGAAGCGCAAGCCGTCGCTGCTGATCGGCATGGTCGGCGCGAAGGTCGCGGTCGATCCGCATAATTCGCTGACCGCGACCGAGGCCATCGACTTCGTGTGTCGCGAGGAATTCGATTTCACCTGCAAGGAAATCGCCGAAGGCAAGCCGTTCGCACAGATCCTCGGCTTGAGCTATCGCACCCCCGACGGCTCGATCGAGCACAACGAATCGCGCCCGATCCTCGAGAACATGGACGAGCTGCCGTTCGTCGCGCCGATCTACAAGCGCGATCTGACCATCAAGAACTACTTCAACGGCTACCTGAAGCATCCGTATGTGTCGCTCTATACCGGCCGCGGCTGCCGCTCGAAGTGCACGTTCTGCCTGTGGCCGCAAACGGTCGGCGGCCATCGCTATCGGGTGCGTTCGGTCGAGAACGTGCTCGAGGAAGTCAAGTGGATTCGCGACAACATGCCCGAAGTCAAGGAGATCATGTTCGACGACGACACGTTCACCGACTTCAAGCCGCGCGCCGAAGAAATCGCGCGAGGCATGGGCAAGCTGGGGGTCACGTGGTCGTGCAACGCGAAGGCCAACGTGCCTTACTCGACGTTGAAGATCATGAAGGACAACGGCCTGCGCCTGCTGCTGGTCGGCTACGAGTCCGGCGACGACCAGATCCTGCTGAACGTCAAGAAGGGCCTGCGTACGGACATCGCGCGGCGCTTCGCGCAAGACTGCCGCACCCTCGGCATCAAGGTGCACGGCACCTTCATTCTCGGTCTGCCGGGTGAAACGCCGGAGACGATCCAGAAGACCATCGAGTACGCGAAGGAGATCAATCCGCTGACGATCCAGGTGTCGCTCGCCGCGCCGTACCCGGGCACTACGCTCTATAACCAGGCGGTCGAGAACGGCTGGCTCGCGGAGAACAAGGTGATCAATCTCGTCAGCAAGGAAGGCGTGCAGTTGGCGGCGATCGGCTACCCGCATCTGTCGCGAGACGAGATGTACCACCAGCTCGAAAACTTCTATAAACGCTTTTATTTCCGGCCGTCGAAGATCTGGGAGATCCTGCGCGAAATGCTGACGAGCTGGGACATGATGAAACGGCGCCTGCGCGAAGGCGTCGAATTTTTCCGCTTTCTGCGCGCGCACGAGGCGTGAGCGCCGCACACCTCGCCGCCGTCACGCTCGCGTACGCGTGCGCGGCGGCGACCGTTGTCGGCATCGGCTACACCGTGCTCGCGAGCGCGCTGATCGGGCGCTTCTTCGCGAGGGATGTAGCCGAACCCTCCAGCTTTCCACCCATTACGGTCATCAAACCGTTGCATGGCAACGAGTGGGCGTTGCTCGACAATCTGTCGAGCTTCTGCGCGCAAAATTATCCCGGGCCCGTGCAATTCCTGTTCGGCGTGCATGACTGCGCCGATCCCGCGCTGCAAACCGTCAACCAACTGCGGCGTCTCCATCCTCAGGCGGACATCACCGTCGTCGCCGATGCGCGTCTGTACGGCCCGAACCGCAAGATCAGCAACATCCTCAACATGCTGCCGCAGGCGCGCCACGACGTGCTCGTGTTCGCTGACAGCGACGTGTGCGTCGGCCCGGACTATCTGCGCAACGTGATCGGCGAATTGCAGCAGCCGGGCGTCGGGCTCGTCACCTGCGCATATCGCGGCCAGCCCGATCCGGGTTTCTGGCCGCGGCTGTCGGCGATCGCAACCAACTACCAGTTCCTGCCCGGCGTCGTCACCGGACTCGCGCTCGGGCTCGCGCGGCCGTGCTTCGGCCAGACCATCGCGATGCGGCGCGACACCTACGAGCGGATCGGCGGCTTCATGCCGTTCGTGCAGCATCTGGCCGAGGACTACGAGATCGGCGCGGCGGTGCGCGCGGCGGGCGAGCAGGTCACGATTCCGCCGTTCGCAATCACGCATGCGTGTGTCGAAGCGAGCGCCGCACAACTCGTGACGCACGAACTGCGCTGGAGCCGCACGATTCGCCGCATCGATCCGCTCGGACACCTCGGCACGGCGCTCGTGCATCCGTTGCCGTTCGCGCTGCTCGCGCTCGCGTGCTCGGGCGGCGCGCCGTGGGCGTGGCTGCTTGCGGCAGTGACGGTGCTCGCGCGTCTCGCGTTGAAGTGGCGCGCGGATCGGGCGTTGCGTCAGCGCTGCCGCGATCTGTGGCTTCTGCCGTTATGGGATATCGTATCGTTTGCGATTTTCGTCGCGAGCTTCCGCTCGTCGCGGGTGATCTGGCGGGGCTTCAGCTTCAAGGTCGACGGCGATGGGCTGCTGTCGGCGGCGCAGGACGAATGACGAACGAACGGCAGATTGGGCTGGCAATGAACGAAGAAGCTTCGAACGGGCGAAATGGGAGCGCCCTGGAGACGCATGGCAGCGCCCCGGCGACACGCGGCGTGCGGCGCATCACGTATACCGAAGTCGTGTGCGAGGTGCCCGCATGATGAAGCATCTGGGCCGCGCGGCTGCGCTCGCGGGTTTGCTGATCTCTTTGTGGCTCGTTTGGCGCGAAGATCCGCACGCGGTGCTCAGCGCGTTGCGCGCGGCTGGCGCGGGCCTCGTGGTGGCCGCGCTCGCGCATGTGCTGCCAATGATCGCCAACGCGTGCGACTGGCGCTCGCTGATTCGCGGCGCGAACCGCCCCAGCTTCGGCAGGATGCTGCATCTGGTGTGGGTGCGCGAATCGGTCAACTCCATGCTGCCGGTCGCGCGGATTGGCGGCGAACTCGTGTCGTTCCGTATGTTCAAGCGCTGGGGCGTCAGGCCGTCGACAGCGGTGGCCAGCACCATCGTCGACATGCAGCTGACCGTGATCAGCCAGTTGATGTTCACGATGGTCGGCATTGGTTTTCTGTTCGCCAATGCGCAATCGGGCGCGCTGCGGCTCGCCGGCCAGCTCGCGTGGGGCGTGGTCGCGTTGACGCCGGTGCTGTTGCTGTTCGGGCTCGTCCAGCATGCCAATCCGTTCGAGCGCATCACGCGCGTGGCGAACCGCGTGACGAGCGGCAAGCTAACCGCGCTGGTCGGCCAGTCCGCGCAGATCGATCAGTCGATCAAGGTGATCTGGCGCCGCCGCGCGGTCGTGCTGCGCTATCTGTTCTTCTGGCAGCCGCTGCAATGCGTGCTGACCTCGCTCGAAATCTGGCTCGCGCTGTATTTCCTCGGCGCGCGGGTGACGCTCGTCGAGGCGATCGTGATCGAATCGCTGATCCAGGCGGTCAGCAGCGCCGCGTTCTTCGTGCCGGGCGGTCTGGGCGTGCAGGAGGGCGCTTTCGTACTGATTGGCGGCGCACTGGGGCTCGACCCCGCCACCTGTCTCGCGCTCGCGGCCGCGCGGCGAATTCGCGATCTGCTGATATTCGTGCCGGGCCTGATCGCGTGGCAGCTGTTCGAAGCGTCCGGCAGCGCGCGGCCGCATGCCGCACCGCACGGCGTGCGCGCCGAACTGACCAGGCAGCGTTCGGGCGTCGCTGACGCGAACCGGGGCGGCGAGCGGCGCTGAGCGATTGGCGCGCGCCTTCAGTGCGTCGCGCGATAGGCCGGAAAAGACACCCTCACCGCAAGCCCTTGGTCCCCAATCCCGGCGCCTAGCTGCAGACTCGCGCCGAAATGCTCGGCGATCCGCGCAACGATCGACAAACCCAGCCCGCTGCCGGTCGCCTGATTGCCGGTCGCGCGGAAAAAGCGGTTCGTGAGCCGCGCGAGATCGTCCGGCGCGACGCCGGGGCCGTCGTCGCGCACGATCAGCTGCACCTGCTCGTCGGCATGGCGCACCGCCACTTCGACAGTGCCGCCCGTGCGTCCGTACTTGATCGCGTTATCGAGCAGATTGTCGAGCAGGATGCCGATCAGCACGGGCTCCGCGTCGATCTCGGCGAGCATGTCGCCGACCAGCTTCACATTGATGTGCTTCTGTTGCGCATTGCGCCTGTTCGCGAGCAGCGTATCTTTCGCGATCGCCGCCGGCCTCAGCGGCTCGGTGGGCAGCTTCTCCTGCACGTCTAGCCGCGCGAGCAGCAGCAGTTGCTCGGCGAGCCGCGCGCTGCGATCGACGCCTTGCACGACGCGCTCCATCGCGAGCCGCTGCAGCGCGATATCGGGCTCGGCGAGCGCGACCTGCGCCTGTACCTTGATCGCGGCGAGCGGCGTCTTCAGTTCGTGCGCGGCATCGGCGGTGAAGGCGCGCTCGAGCTCGCGCGCATGGTGCAGACGCGCCAGCATCTGGTTGATCGCGTCGACGAGCGCGCGCACCTCGAGCGGCGTGCGGCCGATGCCGACCGGTTCCATGCGGTTGATGTCGCGCGAACGGATCGCGGCCGACAACACCTTCAGCGGCGCGAGACTCCAGCCGATGCTGAGCCACACGAGCACCGCGAGCACTGGCAGCGCGATCAGCGTGGGCCGCGCGATGCGGCTCGCGACACCGCTCACCAGATCGCTGCGGGTGTTGGCCAGTTCGAACACACGCACGCAGTGACCGAGCGCCGTTTCGCGCAACGTGAACGAGTGATAGAGCTGACCGCCCAGCGTGACGTCCTGCGCGCCGCTCGCGGGCGGCAACGGCAAATCCCACGCGGCGAGCGCATGCAGTTGCGGGCTGCCCGCCAGAATGGCGCCGTTGGCCGCGCGCACCTGGAAGAGGGCGTCGCGCGGCAGCGTGTCGTCGTCGTCGAGAACGCTCGCGCCGGGCTCACCGCCTCTCTCTTCTTCGCGCACGTCGATGCGCGCATTGGCGAGCGTCATCAGATTGCTCGAATCGAGCAGCGCGAGCATCTGCGCGAGTTCGGCGAGACGCGCTCGTTCCCACGCGGCGACTTCGTGGCTCGCCTGCCGGTAGCTCGACACGAGCGCACCGCCCCATACGATCGCGATGCTGGCGAGCACGAGCAGCACGAGGCGCCGCCGAATCGACGGACCGATCATTCTTTCTCCATCACATAGCCGATGTTGCGCACGGTCTTGATCAGGCTTGCGCCGAGCTTCTTGCGCAGGTTCGACACGTGCACCTCGATCGCATTGCTTTCGATTTCTTCCTGCCAGCCGTACAGGCTTTCTTCGAGCCGCGAGCGCGACTGAGGAATGCCGAGATTGGTCAGCAGTTGCAGCAGAATCGCCCATTCGCGCGACGTGAGCGGCACGCGCGCCTCGTCGATCTGCACCGTTTGCGCGGCCGGATTCACTGTCAGATTCTGGTAACGAATCAGATCGATACTGCGACCTTGTGCGCGGCGCAACAGCGCGCGGCACCGCGCCACCAGTTCGGTGAGATCGAACGGCTTGCCGAGATAGTCGTCGGCGCCCGCTTCGAGTCCGCCGACGCGATCGACGACCGTGCTTTTTGCGGTCAACACCAGCACCGGCACGTCATTGCCGACGTCGCGCACGCGTTTGAGCAGTTCCGTGCCGCTCACGCGCGGCAGGCCGAGGTCGAGTACCACCAAGGCATATTGAGTCGTGTCGAGCGCGAGGCCGGCCTTGTGGCCGTCGCGTGCCCAGTCGACTGTGAAGCCGGCCTGGCGAAGGCCCGCCTCGACACCGCAGCCGATGAGCTCGTCGTCTTCTACGAGGAGTAAGCGCATGAGGCAAATATTCCATTGTGGGGCTTTATTGCATAACGTCGAGCATTATGATGCAAGCGACATTGATGCACATAGACGAACAATCTGCCGCGTTCCGAAGTGTGACCACGCCGTTCGTTAGCCGCTTTATGCCATGCGCGTGCTTAAGGTTTCCTTCAGCTTGAATCGATACCATCGACGCGCTATAAATGGTCGTCGCAGATCGTGATGCATGTGCGAGACCAGGTTGTCGTCAGACCATCGCAACCTGATCGTAAGGACTTCGATGGAGCGACGCGCGAGGCATTCTTTATGCTGGTTGATGGCGTCGATGGACGATCTCGACGAGTCCCGCCCATTGCCAGCATCCGGTCGGGCCGCAAGGCCGCGCACAAGGCACGTTATGAAGCGAGTCACCATCGACATGCTACGAGCCCATCTGCTAGTCGCGTCTCTGACGGCCGCAGCCACCGAAGCGCTGCTGTGCATCGCGTTGCCGGTACTGCCCGTCCCTGACGCTTTTTTCGCTTCGGCATCGTTCAGGCTATTCGCGCTCGCGCTGATCATCGGCGGCGTGGTGATCGCGCGCGAATTTGCCGAGGTCGCCTTCGAGGTCGCGGTGCGGCGCGACTACGCGATTCGCGCTGCTGTCGGCGCATCGCCCGCGGTGATCGCAGCGAATTGTCCGCGCCGGTGGCTCGTCGTGCTTCATCTGCGGCTAACGGGGCAACCTTTCGTGCTGGCCGGGCACTGACGGACACGGACGACACACAATGGCGGCGCACGCGTTGATGGCATGTCAATGGCTTCTGTTAGCCGCCTGCGTTAGTGCTTCGATCTATACGGTAGCCGCCGCGCTCGCCATGCCGTTTTTCACCGCCCGACATAAATCGAACCATCATGGGGGCAGGGCCGTCACTCGTGCGCTCAGCCGTTCGCTGATGGATTCGCTCGATTGCCCAACCGGGCCGTTCGCGCAGGTCGGCGTCAGCGTGCTGAAGCCGCTGTGCGGCGCCGAGCCGCGTCTCTACGAAAATCTGCGAACCTTCTGCGAACAGCGACATCAGCATTTTCAACTGGTGTTGGGTGTGTCGTCGCCGCACGATCCCGCCATCGCGGTGGTGCGCCGTTTGCAGGCCGCCTATCCGAAGTGCGACATCGAGCTTGCAATCGACACACGCGTACACGGCAGCAATCTGAAAGTCAGCAACCTGATCAACATGGCGGCACGCGCGCGCCACGACGTGATCGTGATCGCCGACAGCGACATCGCGGTCGACTCGGACTATCTCGACAGCGTCGCCGCGCCGCTCGCGGACCCGAACGTCGGCGTGGTCACGTGCCTGTACGTCGCGCGCGGCGTCGGCGGTTTCTGGCCGCGTGTCGGTGCGCTGTTCATCAACGAGTGGTTCGCGCCCTCGGTGCGGGTCGCCCATGCGATGGGCTCGCGCCGCTTCGGCTTCGGCGCGACGCTCGCGTTGCGGCGCGCGACGCTGCAGCGCATCGGCGGCTTCGAAGCGCTGAAAAACTGCCTCGCCGACGACTACTGGCTCGCCGAGCACGTGCGCGCGCTCGGTCTGCAAACCGTGCTGTCGCGCGTGATGGTCGCGACCGACGTGATCGAGCCGACCTTCGCGGCGCTGTGGCAGCGCGAAACGCGCTGGCTGCGCACGATCCGCTCGGTCAATCCGCCGGGCTTCGTGTCGCTGCTGATCACGTTCCCCACGCCGTGGCTGTTGACGAGCGCGGGGCTGACCGTGTCGCTAGCGACGTGTGCTCACGCGCCTTTCGCGGCGGTGGTCGCGAGCGCGTCGGCCACCGCGGTCTGCGTTGGCGCGCGCCTGCTGCTGCACCTGCGCGCGGCACGCCGCGCGCGCACGTTCTGGCGCGATCTGCCGCTGGTGCCGTTGCGCGATACGCTGCTCGCGCTCCAGTGGCTCGTCAGCGCGTTCGGTTCGCACGTCGTGTGGCGCGGCGAGCGGATGCAGCTCGGCACGCCCTCCGCCGAGCGCAGCGGCCGGCTGGACAGCCTCACGTGATGGAGAGCGCAAAACCCAGCCCGCCGCGCGGACTGATCACCACCGCCGACGATTTCGGTCTACATCAGCGCGTCAATATCGCGGTCGAGCGCGCGCATCGCAACGGTGTGCTGCGCGCCGCGAGTCTGATGGTCGGCGCGCCGGCCGCCAAAGACGCGGTCGCGCGCGCGCGTATGCTGCCGGAACTGCGCGTGGGCCTGCATCTGGTGCTGGCCGACGGCGCCGCGCTGGCGCCGCGCGAGCAGGTCGCCGCGCTGCTCGACGAGAACGGCCGCTTCGGCAGCAACATGGTGCGTGACGGTATGCGCTTCTTTTTTCTGCCGCACGTGCGCCGGCAGCTCGCGCACGAAATTCGCGCGCAATTCGAAGCCTTCGCCGCGACCGGCCTTACGCTCGACCACGTGAACACGCACAAGCATTTTCATCTGCATCCGACGGTGCTCGGCCTGATCGTCGACATCGGCCGCGACTACGGCATGAAGGCGATGCGTTTGCCGTTCGAACCGAACGCGCCGCTGTGGCTGCGGCCGTGGATCGCGCACGTGAAGACGCGGCTCGAACGCGCGGGGATCGCGCACAACGACTACGTGGTTGGCATCGCGGCGAGCGGGCGCATGGATGAGGCGACCTGGCTCGCCGCGCTCGCGAATCTGCCGCATGGTGTCGGCGAAATCTACTGTCATCCGGCGCTGGCCGGCGACGCGCTGAGCGACGGCATGCACGACTACCGGCATGCCGACGAGTTGCAGGCGCTGCTGTCGCCACGGGTGGCCGCCGCGATCCGCGCGCTTGGGGGGCGGCTCGGCGGGTTCGCGGATGTGCTTGAGTAGCCCCATGCCTGGCGAAACGCGGAACACACTTTGGCCACGCTCACACCGGCTGCTTTTTCATCAGCAGCTTCAGCAAAGCCGGCAGCAGCAACAGCACGAGCGGGAACTGCACGATCAACCCCGAAATGATCGCGATCGCGAGCGGTTGCTGCATCGCCGAGCCTTGCCCCAGCGCGAACGCGAGCGGCAGCAGCGCGAGGATCGCGGCGATCGTCGTCATCGCGATCGGTCGCAGACGGTTGCGGCCGGCGGCCTGCAACGCGTCGTCGAAGGGCATCTCGTCGTCGCGCACCAGCGCCTGCAATTCCGACACATAGAAGATCGCGACCTCGGTCACGATACCGATGATCATCGTCATGCCCATCATCGCGGAGATGTTCAACTCGATGCCGGTGATCCACAGGCCGATGAACACCGCGCCGGCCGCGAGCAGCGGCATCGCCAGCACCGCGAGCGCGACGCGCAGGCGCTCGTACAGGAACAGCAGGAGGCCGAACACGAGTGCGATTGCGGCGCCGAATACGGTTAGCAGACCCTTGAAGGCGATCTGCTGTTGCTGGTACAGACCGCCGAGCTCGTAATAGACGCCCGACGGCAGCAGGTTCGCATCGCCGAGCGCCTTCTGCACGTCGGCGATCGTCGAGCCGAGATCGCGCCCGTCGATGCGCGCGGTGACCGCGACCATCCGCTTCAGATTCGAGCGGCTGATCTCGGGCTGACCGGTGACGCTCACGCGATCGGCGACGCGCTTCAGCGCGAACAGATGTCCGTCCGGCGCGCGTATCTGTAGCTGACCGAGTTGCGTATCGGTCATCTGGCGCGCGCCGTTCACGCGCACGCGCACGCCGACCGTTTTCGGGCCGCTCTGGAACTGCGTCGCGACATTGCCTTCGAGCATATCGGTGACGGCCTGCGCGATCGCTTGCGGGTCCATGCCTTCGGCCGCGGCTGCGGCGGGCAGAATGTGCAGTTCGATCGCGTCGCCGGCGGGATTGATGCCGTCGTTCACGTCGACGATGCCCTGAATCTGGCCGATGCGCGCGGCCACCTTGCGCGCGGTGGTGTCGAGCGTGTGCGGGTCGTCGGAGAAGATCTTGATCTGCACCGGCTGCGGCACGGCGGTCAAATCGCCGATCAGGTCTTCCATCAGCTGCGCGAGCTCGATGCTGACGCCCGGCACCTGCGTGTCGATCTGCGAGCGGATTTCTTCCATCACAGTGTCGATCGGCTCGCGTTTGCCGGACTTCAGCCGCACGAAGAAGTCGCCCTTGTTCGGCTCGTTCAGATCGCCGCCGAGACCCGCGCCGGTGCGGCGCGAATAGGTCGCGACGTTCGGGTTCGCGCGCACGATCTGCTCGATCTGCTTCATCAGCCGGTCCGTTTCGGTGATCGACGTGCCCGGCTGCGTGTGATAGTCGAGCACGAAGCCGCCTTCGTCCATGCTCGGCATGAAGCCGCTGCCGACGCGCGTGAACGCGAACGCCGCAACGACGATCAACGGCACGACGCCGAGCAGCACGAGCGGCGGCCTCGCGATCACACGCCCGACCGTCACCGCATAGCGCCGGTTCAGCCACGCGGCGAAACGTGTTTCCTGGTGCTCCTCGGCGTCTTTGGGCTTCAGCCAGTGGTCGCACAGGATCGGCACCGCGAGCCATGTGACGAGGAACGAAATGAACAGCGCGCTCGCCATCGTCAGCGACAGCGCCTTGAAAAAGGCCCCCGTCACGCCCGACAGAAAGGCGAGCGGCACGAAGATGATCAGCGTCGCCGCCGACGAACCCGCGAGCGGTCGCGTGAATTCGAGCGCCGCGGCCATCACGCGGCCGTGGAACGCGCGCGCGCCGGCTTCGCGCATGCGCCGCACGATGTGCTCGATCATCACGATCGCGTCGTCGATGACGAGGCCTACCGCGGCCGCCATACCGCCCAGCGTCATGATGTTGAAACCCATGCCGAACACGTCGAGCAGCAGGATCGTCGCGGCCATCACGACCGGCACCAGCGCGACCGCGATCGCGGTGATCTTCCAGTTGCGCAGGAACACAAACAACGTCAGGGCCGCGAGCACGATGCCGATCATGATCGCGTCGCGCACGCTGGTGGCCGACGCGATCACGAGTTCGCTCTGGTCGTACCAGTTCGACAGATGCACGCCCGCGGGCATCTGCGGCTCGAATGCCGCGATCTTCGCGCGGATCGCGCGCGCCATCGCGACACTGTTGGCGCCGGGCTGCTGGTACACGTTCAGTAGCACCGCATCCTGACCATCGGCGGTGACGCGCATCCATTGCGGCACCACGCCCTGGCTCACCGTCGCGACGTCGCCGAGACGGATCTGCGCGCCGTTCGCATTGCCGTTGGCGGCCACGACGACGTTGCGCAGTTCGTCGAGCTGCGTGATCGTCGAGTTCGTGACGACGAGGTACAGCTTGTCGTGATCCTCGATGCGGCCGTTCGCCATCAGCACGTTGCTCGCGCCGATCGCCTTCGATACATCGGCGAGCGAGAGCTTGTACGCGGCGAGGCGGGCGGGATCGACCGCGACTTCGAACTCGTCCTGCGCGCCGCCGGTCACCTCGACGCGCGCGACTCCTTCCACCGACGACAGCAGCGGCCGCATCTGGAACTGCGCGAGATCGCGCAGTGCGGACAGCGACTGCCGCGTCGAGGTGAGGCTGTACGCGAGCACCGGAAACACGGTCGGGTCCATGCGCCGCACGTGCATTGTCGTGCCGGGCGGCAGCGTCGTGAGAATTTCGCTGATCGCCGATTGCGCCTGCAACGTCGCCTGCGCCATGTCGGTGCCCCAGTCGAAGTTCAGCGAGATCTCCGCGGCGCCGCGGCTCGTCGTCGATGCGACGTCGCGCACGTTCGGCACGCGGCGCAGCGCTTCCTCGACCGGCATCGTGACGAGCGTCGTCATCTGCTCGGCGGGGCGGTCGCCCGCGTCGAGCGACACGACCGCGCGCGGAAACGCGACGTTCGGAAACAGCGAGATCGGCAGACGGAATGCGCTCAGCGCGCCGGCTATCGCGAGCAAGGCGATGACGAACAGCAGCGAGCGTCGATGCGTCTGCATCCATTGACCGAAGTTCATCGCGCGCCATCCCCGCCGGCGCGTACCGCCATGCCGTCTTTCAGCTCGTAGTTGCCGCTGCTCACGACGCCGAGCATGGGGTCGAGCGGACCGTCGACGCCGTAGCGCTCGCCGTTTTCGACCGCGATGCTCACCGCGACGCGGCGCGCCTTGTTTTGCGGGGTGATCTGGAACAGGTATGCGTGCTGGCCATCCCGCAGCACGGCCGCGCGCGGCACGATCCAGTGCGTGCCGGTACGGGTCGCGATGTCGCCAGAAACGCGCGTGCCGGGGATGAACGGCGTCTGCGCGAGCGGTACTGTCGCGCCGATGTTGACCAGTTGCGATTGCGGATCGATCGCGGCTCCGACGAGCACCACGCGGCCTTCGATCGACGTCTGCGCGAGTGCCGTGGACAGGCCGTGCAGCGTGACGATGTCGCCGGGATGGATCGAGGCGGCGTCGGCGGGCTCGACGCCGAGCGTCACGTTTGCGCGCGCGTCGCGGCTCGCGCCACTCGCGAGTTGCAGAATCGCCGCGCCGGCCTGCACCTGGTCGCCTTGTGCCGCCGATAGCTGCAGCACCACGCCGTCGAACGGCGCGGTCACGACCTTGTTGCCGCTCGTGATGCCGGTCTGATTCTGCGCGGCGAGCGCTTCGCGCGCATCGTCGACGGCCTTGCTCGCGCTGGCGAGCTGCGATTGCGTCGCGAGCCCCTTGTCGTACAGCGACCGGGTACGCACGAGTTCGCCTTGCGCGAGTGTCAGCGCGCTTCTCGCCTGGGTTGCGGCAAGCACGGCGGCAGGATCGGCCTGCACGACAAAGAGTGGCGTGCCGCGTTTGACGGTCTCGCCCGCCTGCACGCGCATCTGCACGATACGCGACACGTAGGGCAGGTTGATTGTCGTCAGGTTCGACGCGGTGGCCGCGACGATCCCGAAGCCGCGCACCGGCTGCGCGATTGCGGCGCGCTGCAACCGCACGGTCTGTACCGCGACCGACGGTTGAGCTCCGCTGGCGGCGTTGTCGTCCGCACGAACCGGATGGACCGATGCATACAGCAGGATCGCGCAAGCGAGCGGCGCGGCGACGGCCGCAACGCGCGGCCGCGGATGCCGCGATGAGAATAGGCTATTTCGCATGAGTGTCGATGAAAGTCTGAGCGGAAGAGAAAGCATCGGGAATCGCGCTGCCGAGCAGCGCCTGCAAGCCGATGCGTTGTTCGGCGAGCGCTTCGCGCAGCGTCGCGACGTCGATGCGTTTCGCGAGCGCTGCGCTTTGCGCATCGGTGTATGCGCCGAGCACGAGGTTGTGTTCGGCGTAGGCCGCCGCGGCTTCGCGCGCGGCGCGCTCGACGCCGGGCAGCGCGGCTTCGGTCTGCTGCAATTGGCGCGCGAGAATCGCGCTGTCTTCGCGTAGCCGGGCGACGTCCGCATACGCCTGGTTCAGGCGGGTCTGGTACTCGTCGCGAAGCCGCTGGCGGGTCGCTTTTTCGATCGCGACGTTGCCCTGGTTGCGGTTGAAGATCGGCAGACTCAGGTTGACCTGAAAGCCGCTCGTGTAGATGTTCGACGTGTCGCGCGCGCGCACGAAGCCGACCGACAGACTCGGGAACTGGCTCAGAATCGCCGCGCGATATTTCTGCTCCTGCGCTTCGTAGCCTGCCTGCAGCGCGATCAGATCGGGGCGGCGGCGGGCGAGTTCGGCGAGCGCTGAGTCGAGTGTGGCATCGGGGAGCGGCGCGACGTCATCGTCGCTGCCCGATTGCAATTGCAATTGCACGTCGGGCGCGAGGCCCAGCAACGCATTCAGATCGTGATGGGTTTGCGCGGCCGCGCGCTCGGCGTCGGTGTATTGCTTGCGTGCGTCGCCGTAGGCGAGCAGCGCGGCGGTGAGCGTATCGTCGGTCAGATTGCCAGCGGCGCGCGCCGCGGCCATGCGCTCGTAGCGCGTGCGCGCGAGATCGCGCTGCTGTTGCAACAGCGGCAGCGTGCGCTGCTGGAAGCAGCGCTTCACGAACAACTGCCGCGCTTGCGCGACGACCTGCCATTCCTGCCAAAGCAGGCCGAGATCGGTCTTCGCGAGCGTCGCGTCGGCGGACTGTTTATTCGCGCTGCGCAGCACGATCGCCATCACGTCGATGCTGAGGCCATAATTGAACGCGCGCGTGGTGCCGGCCGCGCCTGGATAATCGCTCGACACGCTCAGTTGCGGATCGGGCAGCAGACCCGCCGAATAAGCCTGCGCGCCGGCAATCCCGAGATCGTCGCGGGCCAGCTTCAGATCGGGGTTGTTGGCGACCGCGAGCATCGCGACTTCATCGATGTCGAGCCCGTCGGCGGGATCGAAACGATGCGCGGCCAGTTCGGGCAGCGGCATGCTGGCGGGATAGATGCGGATCCGTTCGAGCGATCGCGCTGACGTCGAGGTGTCCTGCGGCGCGAGCGGCTCGCGGTGATAGGTCGCGCAGCTACTCATCAGCAGCACGCACAACGGCATCAGTGCGCGCCGACGCAGCGCCGCGACGGGATGGAAATCAGGCAAAATCCGGCTCCTGCGAATCATCGAAAGGGGCGAGCGACTCGCGAACGAGGCCTCGCAGAGAGGGCTGATTGTCCGCAGCGCGCGCTTAAGACAGGCTTAACGTCGAATCGCGCGACCCGGGCCGTGCGAAATCGACGCGTCATCAGTACCCCGTAAGGGTTCGTTAAGCTGCCGCGGTCGATAATGCGGCGGCCAAAACCGCACGAAGGAGAGGAGAGGCCATGCGCCTGCTACTGGTCGAAGACGACGACATGATCGCGGAATCGGTGCTGGGCGCGATGCGCCGCGCCGGCTACGCGATCGACTGGGCCGAGGACGGCCGCGCGGCGGAACTGTCGCTCGATAACGGCGTGTACGACCTCGTGCTGCTCGACCTCGGCCTGCCGAAAAAAGACGGCATCGACGTGCTGAACGCGTATCGCCGCAACGGCGGCGCGGCGCCCGTGATCATCCTGACCGCGCGCGACGCGGTCGACGAACGCATCCGCGGTCTCGATGCCGGCGCCGACGACTACCTGATCAAGCCGTTCGATCTCGACGAACTGGCCGCGCGCATTCGCGCGCTGCTGCGCCGGCGCACCGGCCAGAAGCAGCCGGTCTACAGTCACGGCGAACTGACGCTCGACCCCGCCGCGCATGAAGTGACCAAGGACGGCATGCCGCTGCCGCTGGTGCCACGCGAATTCGCGTTGCTGCAGGCGCTGATCGAGGAGCCGACCCGCGTGTTCACGAAGGCCGAGCTCGAAGAAAAGCTGTACGGCTGGGGCGAGGAAGTCGGCAGCAATACGATCGAAGTGCATGTGCACAGTCTGCGGCGCAAGATCGGCGCGGACCAGGTCGTGACCGTG
Source organism: Paraburkholderia lebeckiae (assembly GCF_050436225.1). NCBI lineage: Bacteria > Pseudomonadati > Pseudomonadota > Betaproteobacteria > Burkholderiales > Burkholderiaceae > Paraburkholderia > Paraburkholderia lebeckiae. The sequence continues at coordinate 1,667,583 of NZ_JBNDLU010000002.1, forward strand.
CGCGGGGTCGGCTACCGCCTGAAGAGGTGCGGATGACGTCGATTCGCCGCTGGCTGCTCGGCTGGCTGATCTTCGGCATGGCGGCGGCGTCGATGGTCGCGGCTTTCGCGATCTTCCATACCGCGCGGCGCGAGGCGAGCGAGCTGTTCGACTACGAACTGCGCACCGTCGCGCTGTCGCTGCCGTCGGCGCTGAGCGGCGCGGGCAGCCGCGAGCGTCGCAACCCCGACCTCGGCGATCTCGCCGACGACCGCATCGTCATCGAAATCTGGGACCGCGGCGGTACGCTCGTCTATCGCTCCGCGCGGGCGCCGGTGTTCGAGCGTCTGCCGCCGGGCTTTCACACAGTGCCGCGCGGCGAATACCACTGGCGCATCTTCGGCGTAGCGCAGACAGACCGCTACGTGCAGGTCGCGCAACCGGTCTCGGTGCGCGAAGAACTCGCGTTGCATCTCGCGCTGCACACGCTGTGGCCGCTCGGCGTGCTGCTGCCAGTGACGATCGCGCTGGTGCTGCTGGTGGTCGCGCGCGGCCTCGCGCCGATCGGCGGGCTGTCGCGCGCCCTCGCGACGCGTTCGATCGATTCGCTCGAACCGCTGCGGCTCGACGGCAACCTGCCGGTCGAAATCCGGCCGCTCGTCGAAGCGCTGAACGATCTGCTGCAACGGTTGCATACGGCGTCGCAGGCGCAGCGCACGTTCATCGCCGATGCCGCGCACGAGTTGCGCTCGCCGCTCGCGGCGCTGAAGCTGCAACTGCAGGCGGCGTCGCGCGATGGATCGCTGAGGGGCGAGGGGCAGACGCTCGAGCGCGTCGAAAATCGGGTGAACCGGATCATCCACCTCGTGCAGCAACTGCTGACGCTCGCACGCGAAGACGCGCAGCCGGTCACGTCGACGGTGCCGGTCAGCCTGCGGCGCATCGGCGAGCAGGCGGTCAGCGATTGTTCCGTGCTCGCGGAGTTGCGCGAGATCGATCTCGGCCTCGAATGCGAACACGCGCGCACACCGAACGACGCCTATACCGTGCTCGCGGAGCCGCACAGTATCAGCGTGTTGTTAGCGAACCTGATCAATAACGCAATCCGTCATACGCCGCCGGGCGGTCGCGTCGACGTGGTGCTGCGACGCACGGGCGAGGGCGTGGGCTTCGAGGTCGTCGACAGCGGCTCGGGAATTCCGGAGGCGGAGCTCGAACGCGTGTTCGACCCTTTCTATCGCGGCGAGGAGTCGAAGGGCGAGGGCAGCGGGCTCGGTCTCGCGATCGTCGCGCGGATCGCCGAGCGGCATCAGCTCGGCCTGTCGCTGAGCAACAATGTCGGGGCGCCCGGTTTGCGGGTGTCGGTCACGGGGCTGCGCGCGCCCGCCGCCGACGCGCCCGTCACGGCCGCGAATTGACGATCGCCACTGCGGCTCGGGGTTGTCACAAGAACGTGAGCGCACGCTGCTACAATCTCGTTTTTACAGATCGACAGATTGGTTGTGCACTATGGGTTTCGAACAACTCGCTGAACTGAAGAAGCAACTGGCCGCGGCGCGCGCCGCCGCAGAGTCCGCCGGCAAGCCCGATCGCAAATCGGCCGCGCGCCCCGCTTCGAAGGCCGCTGGCAAGCCCGCTTCAAATTCAGGGGCACAACCTGGTTCACATGCCGACCGTGGCGCCAATCCGGGCACGAAGCCCGGTGGCCGGCCCGGCGCGAAGCCGGCCGCAAAGGGCGGCGCTCGCCCGGACGGTAAGCTGGGCACGCGCGCCGGCCGCCCGCAGCCGGCGCGCCACACCGAGCCCGCCAGGCCGGCGGTGGACGCCAAGCCGGTGGACCCGGTGGTGCGCTCGATCGGTCGTCTGCAAAAACGTTTCCCGGTCGCCTTCCCGAAGAATCCGGCCCCGAAGCTGGCGCTGAAGATCGGCATTTTCGAAGACCTCGTCGTGCATGCGAAGGAGCTGTCGCTGAGCGAAGCCGAACTGCGCGACGCGATCAAGACGTGGTGTCGTGGCGGACGCTACTGGAAGAGCCTCGTCGAAGGCGCGGCGCGCGTCGACCTGGCGGGCGTCGAAGCCGGCAAGGTCACGGCGCAGGAAGCGGCGGGTGCTCAGCGCCTGCTCGCGCATCGCGCGGCGAAGGCCGCGCAGAAGACCGCCACCGCGACGGCAAGCGCGAATGCGCCGACCGATGCAGGTACACCGGCCGAAGGCGCGGCCGCTAAAGAGTCGCAGGCCGAAGCAGCGGTAGCGGCAGTCGCGGAACAAGCGGCCCGCCAAGCGGATGCCGCTGCTGCGTCGCCGGAAGCCGTAGCGGCGGATGCCGCCGGGGGCGCGGACACGCAGGCGCAGACCAGCGCGCAACACGAACCGCAAGCCACCGCTCCCGCCTCGCCCCCCTCCCAAGCCTAACCTTGGCACAGCCCGTCATGGCCTTGATCACGAGGCCATGACGGGCGGCGCAGCCGTCAACCGGCTGCGCACGAATCCCACATGCTCGCGCAGCACGTAAAACGCATCCGCATACGCGAGCGGCATGCGCAGGTGGCTCAGCGCCGCCTCGATCTCATCCAGTTGCCCCAGTAGCTGCGTGCGCTCCTCGTCGGTTGCGCCGGCGAGCGCGTGCCGCTCGATCGCGATCAGCGAACCGTAATAACGATAGATGCGCGAGCGCACCCGCCACCGGTACAGCGCCGGAATCACGCGCATGGCGGGCACCAGCAGCACGGCGACCGGCAACAGCAGGAAGAGCGTACGATCGCCGATACTCGCGAGCCAGAAAGGTAGCGTCCGATACAAAAAGCCCTTGCCGGTCCGGTAATAGCGCTGCGCGTCTTCGCTGATCGGATATTCGTGCTCGACCGGGTTCGGGAACTGGCCGGCGTGCTGCAACAGGCCCGCGGCGCCGTGCACTTCCTGCGCCGCCTCGATCAATAGATCCGAAATCGCCGGATGCAGCGTGCTGCGCGCGACGAGTTCGACCGTCGGACTAATCAGGTGGACGGTCTCGGGCGGAATGCGCCGCTTCAGATCGAGCACGCCGGGCGGCAAGTCGATCTGGTCGAGAAACGGAAAGACGCGTGTATAGGCGCTCGCTTCGTCGAAATTCATCACCGAGATGCCGGGTACGCGCAACAGCCGCAGCATCAGGCCGCGCGTTGCCGAATCGCCGCTCAGAATCGCCGCGTCGACCTCGCCGGCAACCAGCTGCGTGGCGGCCTGCAGGCCGTCGCTCGGCACTAGCGTGGTGGCGCCGCCGGGCTCGATGCCGTTCGCCGCGAGCAGTTGCAGCGCGAGCAGCCGGGTGCCGCTGCCTTCGCGGCCGACCGCGATCCGCTTGCCTTCGAGCTGCGCCAGTTGCGTGAGCGCCGCGCCGCGATAGAACACGACGATCGGCACGTAGAACACGCTGCCGAGCGACACCAGCGACGAAGTATCGAGCCCTTCGGCCACCCCGCCCTGCACGAGAGCGATATCGACGTGCTGCGTCGGATCCAGCAGCCGCTGCAGGTTCTGCACGGAACCTTGGGATTCGAGCACGTTCAGGCGGATGCCGTTGCGCGCGAGGATCTTGCGGTACTGGTTCGCGGTAACGACGAAGGAGCTGTCGCGCGGGCCGGCGCTGATCGTGATCGTGCGCGGCGGCGCCGGATTTGCGATCCAGATGATCAGCACGATCGCGAACGCGATCAGCAGCGCCGTGATGAAGTAGGGCAGCAGGTGCTCGCGCCATTCGGCGCGCGTTGGTTCGGCGGGAAAGTGCGGAGGCCGCGGACGCTGCGCTTTCATGAAGACTCCGTGCGGGAAGCCAGGTGAAGGCATTGTCGCCTGTGCGGGGCGGCTTTGCCGTCGACGGTTCGCTCTATTGACCTGGCGCGCGGGGGTCGACGAAACCTGCCACCCACGGCCGAAGAATAACGACGTACATGGCATAATTTGCCGCAAATCGCGGTCTGCCAGTAGTGGACTGCAAAAACTCGCGGCGTGGCGCTGAACGCATGTTGAATCGTTGGCATCGGAAGATCGGCAGTTGGCTGGGATTGCTCGCGATCCTGCTGACGACGCTCGCGCCGACCATCTCGCAAACGCTCGCCGCCCATTATCGCGCCGACGCGATGATGGGCGGGCATTGCCAGATGACGTCGATGGACGACACGGCGTCGATGCCAGGCATGCGGATGCAGGACGACACGCCCGACACCACCCAGCCCACCGCCAACCCGCCCGACGACTCCGCCACGCCTGCCAGCCATGCCGGCGCAAAGCACGCCCAGATGTCCGGCGATGCCTGCGGCTATTGCAGCCTGCTCGCGCATCTGCCAGTGATGCCGAGCGTCGGCATGCTGTTCGTCGCCGCGGTCCGTGCGCGCCAGCATACGGCCGCGGTGCGCTTCGACAGCGTGCGCCGCGTCGAACCGCCGAGCTTCGCGCAGCCACGCGCCCCACCTTCCGCCTGCTGATCCGAATTCGTTACGACGCGATGCGCGAACCCGCATCGCGCCCGCTCGCGCGCGTCCGTTCGATGACGCGCGCCAGCCTCGTCTCAACCGATCAGACAGGATGCACCCGATGCACACACCAGCAATGCGCGGCGGCCGTCCGCCGCGCGCGGCGCCGCTCGTCGCGGCCGCCACCTATTTCGCCTACACCGCTTACGCCGCGTGCGGCGTCGTAGGCCTCATCGCCGCGCCGTCCACCGCGCAGGCGCACGCGATCGCGGGCGACCGCGTATTCCCCTCGACGCTTGCCGTCGACGACCCCGGCGTCGGCGACGAAGCCAACTTCGAGTACGGCCATCAGCGCGTGCCCGGCGACGACGGCGACCAGAGCATCAACACGTTCAGCTTCGAGTACGACAAGCTGATCACGCCGCGTCTGGCGGTGTCGATCGACGGCGGGTACGTGACGCAGAACAACCCGCGCGCGGCCGGCTTCGACAACTTCGGCGTCGGCCTCAAGTACCTGCTGTACGTGAACGAGCCGCACGAGCTGATGACGTCGATCGGCGTCGATGCGGAGCTCGGCGGCACTGGCAGCCGCGCGATCGCCGACAACTTCTCGACGATCTCGCCGACCGATCTTCATCGGCAAGGGCATGGGCGATCTGCCCGCTTCGCTCGCGTATCTGCGCCCGGTCGCGGTCACGGCCGAGGCGGGCCCCGCGCTCACCACCGGCGCGGGCCAGCCGAACGCGTTCAACTACGGCTTCACCGTGCAGTACAGCCTGCCGTATCTGCAGCAGCACGTGCACGACGCGGGTTTGCCGCAGCCGTTCGCGAACCTGATTCCGCTCGTCGAGATTCCGCTGTCGCGCAGTCAGGGGCAGACGACCGGCACGGTCAATCCGGGCTTTATCTGGATCAATCGCTATGGACAGTTCGGCGTCGAAGCGCAGATTCCGATCAACCGCGCGAGCGGCTCGCACGTCGGCATTCTGGTGCAGGCGCACCTGTTCTTCGACGACATTGCGCCGACCACGCTCGGCAAGCCGCTGTTCCCTTAAGTAGCGCAGGAGAAAGACGATGAACAACAGCTTCAAACATCACGCGATGCGCGCGGCGGCACTGATCGCCGGCGTGACGCTCGCGAGCGCGGCGTTCGCGCATGTGTTTCCGCAGAAGCAGGAGCCGGGCGCGGGCGCATCGGTGGCCGCGCCCGCGCAGGTCAAGGTGACCTTCGACGGGCCGCTCGAACCGGCGTTCAGCTCGCTCACCGTCACCGATGCGAGTGGCAAGCAGGTCAGCACGCGGAAGTCCTCGGTCGATGCGCAGCAGCCCGCGGTGATGACGGTGGCGCTGCCGACGCTCGCGGCCGGGCACTACACCGTGCATTGGGTCGCGGTGGCGTCGGACGGACATCGAACGCATGGGGATTATGGGTTCGATGTGAAGTAGCGCGGTACGATGCGCCGCGTCGCCGTGCTCAGGCGCGCGGCGCTCAGACGCGCTTGAACAATTGCCGCGCGAGCGAGCACATCAGCATCGTCGCCGGCGATTCGTCCTGCAGGCGCCGGCTCATGATGATCGGCGAAGCGGCGCTTGCCGACGGAATCGGCCGGTACGCGACGCCATGCGCGCGCAAGCCCTCGACGCTCTCCGGCACGAGACATACGCCGACCTGCGCGGCGACCAGCCCCAGCGCGGTCTGCAACTCCCGCACTTCATGGATCGCTTTCGGCTCCAGCGCCTGATCGTGCATTGCCGAGATCTGCTGGTCCGCATAGCTCGGCCGCGGTGTGCTCGGATAGACGATCAGCGTTTCCTCGGCGAGCGCGGCGAGCGTCAGCGGCTTCTTTTGCCGCGCGAGTGGATGGTCCTGCGGCAATGCGGCGATCATCCGTTCCTCGACCAGCACTTCGCGCGCGAGTTGCGCATCGTCGAAGCGCAGCCGGCCGAAGCCGACGTCGATGCGGCCACCTTTGAGCGCGGCCAACTGCTCGATCGTGAACATCTCGATCAGCGACAGCTCGATGTGCGGCGCGGCCTCGCGAAACGAGCGGATCACCGCGGGCAGCGCGCCATACAGCGTCGACGGTACGAAACCGATCACGATGCGTTCCGCGAGTTGCGCGAGCCGGCGCGTGAGCGGCGCGAGCTCGTCGGCTTCATCGATCAGACGTTTCGCCTGCGTGTAGAAAATGCGGCCGGCTTCGGTGAGCCGCAACGGCCGCGAGCCGCGCTCGAACAGCGGCAGGCCGACACTTTGCTCGATCTGCTGGATCTGCCGCGACAGCGGCGGCTGTGTCATATGCAGACGATTGGCCGCCCGCGTGATGTTCATTTCCTCGGCGACCGCGATGAAGTAGCGAAGTTGGCGAAATTCCATGCATGCCTCTGAGGTGTGATGCGTCGGCAATTGGCGTTGCGTTGGTCTGCTGCGAGTTGGGTGCTGCCGGTTGCGGTACGGTGCTGCCGCCGCGGCGCTGCGCGAGGGCAACGAATGATAGCAACAGCGCCGCTAAATACCGGCCAGATGGCGCACGAGCGCCTTTTCCGCGCGCGGCAGCGCATTCAGCTCGCGCATGCTGTTGCCGTCGTTCGTCACCAACGTGTGGCAGCTGTTTGCGGGATCGGGCGTGCGCGCGCTCGTCGGACGCTTATGGCCGATGCTGGCGGGCATCGTACTCGGCACGCTCGTTGCGGCACCATTCATTGCTTTATCTGACTGCTCGGCCTCGGCGTTCAATTGATGGCGCGCGCATTCGTTTAAAAGACGTTGGGAGGCAGCGGATAGCGGAGGAGGGAGATCGTGTGGCCCATTATTCTCGACACGCTCGGCGCGCTCGCGGTGCTCGCGAGCGTGGCCGCGCACATCGCGCTGCTGCTCGGCAGTGAACAAAAGCGCGGTGAATAAAAGCGCTTTTAGTGTGTAGCGCCTGATCGTGACGTCTGCCCGTAGGAGTCTTGTGCGGTGCACGTCTGTGCTGCTGCGCGCCGCTCTTGCGGTCGATCAGCGCGCGCTTCCGCGACGCCGACGCCGACGCTGGCGCCGCGGCGCGGCGCAAGCCAAACATCATCAATCGACGTAAGCCACGTCAACGGGCCCATCGAGGTCCGATGCGAATCGATTGTTCGTCGGAAGCGGCGTATCAATTCGTCTCGAGCCGCTTTATCCGGCCTCGCGCCATGCCTAAATTAACGACCAGTGACAGCGCCACTGCATTTCTGGCTTTTATTGGCGTGGGCCCCGCGACTCCTCGCGAGGCATGCCGGCGCGAACCATTGAAAGGACACGATGATGAGCAAGCTCACAGGCAAGGTAGCGGTTGTAACGGGTGCATCGAAAGGCATCGGAGCGGCGATTGCGAAGGCATTGGCGACGCAAGGCGCGTCGGTCGTGGTGAACTATGCGTCGAGCCGCGCGGGCGCCGACAAGGTGGTCGCCGATATCACCGCGGCGGGCGGCAAGGCGGTTGCGGTTGCCGGCGACGTGTCGAAGGCCGCGGACGCGAACGGCATCATCGATACGGCGATTGAAACGTACGGGCGGCTCGACGTTCTCGTCAACAACTCGGGTGTCTATGAATTCGCGCCGCTCGAAGAGATCACCGAAGCGCATTTCCATAAGCACTTCGATGTCAACGTGCTCGGGCTGCTGCTCGTGACACAGGCGGCGGCCAGGCATCTGGGCGAAGGCGGCAGCATCGTCAACGTGAGCTCGGTCGCGAGCCGCATCACGCCGCCGACCACCGCGGTCTACACGGCGACCAAGGGCGCGGTCGATGCGATCACCGGCGTGCTCGCGAAGGAACTCGGACCGCGCAAGATCCGCGTGAATTCGGTGAATCCGGGCATGGTCGAGACCGAGGGCACCCACAGCGCCGGCGTGATCGGCTCGGACTTCGAAACGTGGGCGATCAGCACGACGCCGCTCGGCCGTATCGGCCAACCCGACGACATCGCCGATGTCGTCGCGTTCCTCGCTTCGGACGATGCGCGCTGGATGACGGGCGAGAGCCTGATCGCGAGTGGCGGGTCGCGTTAAGTCTGAAGGGGTTGCCAACGCTCGTGGCAACCCGCGGAACGATTCGAGCGCGATAGCGGGCGGCGGGGCCGGCAGCATGAAGGCCACGCCGCTCCTTGCAGCGATGGCGCGCGAGCTACGCGCGTTGAACGTCGCCCCCCGAGACCTCTGTTTCGGCTCCCGGCAACTCCACCGCAAAAAACGCGTCGAGCAGATTCGAGCCGGGCCGCTCGGCGAGCCGCGTCAGCGATTCGATCATCTGCACGCGGCAATCGAGCAGCGGCACCATCCGGATCCGCCGCGACTCGTTGAACTCCGCGCGCGCGATGACGCCGACGCCGATTCCCTGCGCGACCGCTTCCTCCAGCGCCTCGCGGCCATCCACGTACATGACCGGCTCGACTTGCAACGACTCCCGCACGAGCTCGATTTCGAGCAGTTGTTGGGTGACCGATTGCGGCTCGCGAAAGATCATCGGCTGTTCGACGAGCTCCGCGTAACTGAGCCGGCGCTTCTTCGCGGCCGGGTAGCTCGCCGGCACCATCGCGACCAGCGGATCGCGCCGCAACACGCGCGACTGCAAGCGGCTATGCACCTGCGGCGCGGCCGTGATCGCCGCGTCGACCGCGCTCGACAGCACGCGCTGCATGCACTCTGCCGCATTGGCGATCGACAGCGTGACGACGATGCCCGGGTGCCGCTGGCGAAACGCGCCGATCAGCGCGACGGCGAGATCGGGCGCATCGGCCGCGAGCGATAGCGAACCCGACTTCAGCCCGCCCGCTGATTCGAGCAGTTGGCGCGCGTCCCGCTCGCAACTGAGCATATGCCGCGTCACGCTGAACAGGCGCAGCCCGAGTTCGGTCGTCTCCACGCCGCGCGGCCCGCGCTCGAACAGCTTGACGCGGTAATCCTGTTCGAGCCGCCGCACGTGATCCGACACCGCCGGCTGCGTCAGCGACAACGCCTGCGCCGCTTTCGAAAAGCCGCCATGTTCCGCGACCGCATGGAACGCCCGCAATTGCGCGTATTGCACGTGAACCTCGTCATCAAATAAGCTTTTGCGATACCGTCATCGATTATATCGATTTTGCCGATGGACAACGCTTCTGTATCGTGTCAGCTATCGACATAGCGATATCGGAGTTGCGGACATGGAAAGCGCGATCGGCGGTTCGGCGGCGGCATTGGCCGTGGCAGCCGCGGCAACTTCGACCCGTTGCACCACACCCTGCGCCGCGCCGGCTGGCGGCGAGCCTTATCTGCTGACGCCGGGCCCGCTGACCACGGCACTATCGACCAAACAGGCGATGCTGCGCGACTGGGGCTCGTGGGACGGCGACTTCCGCGCGATGACCGCCGAGTTGCGCGCGAGCCTGCTGGAGATCGCCGGCGACACCGCGGGCGACTACGACTGCGTGCCGCTACAGGGCAGCGGCAGCTACTGCGTCGAAGCGATGCTCGGCAGCCTGATTCCGCGCGACGGCCACGCGCTCGTGCTCGCGAACGGCGCGTACGGCAAGCGCGCGGCGACCACGCTTGGCTATCTCGGCCGCGCCTGCACACTGCTCGACAAGGGTGACTACCTGCCGCCGCGCGGCCTCGAAGTCGAACGCATGCTTGCCGCCGATCCGTCGATCACGCACGTGATCGCGATCCATTGCGAAACGAGCTCGGGCATCCTCAATCCGCTTGAGGAGATTGCAGCTGCGGCCGCCAGGCACGGTCGCAAACTGCTGATCGATTCGATGAGCGCCTTCGGCGCGGTGCCGCTCGACGTGCGGCAGATCGCGTGCGAGGCGTTCGTGTCGTCGGCGAACAAGTGTATCGAGGGCGTGCCGGGTTTCGGCTTCGTGATCGCGCGCAAGAGCGCCCTGCGCGAAGCCAAAGGCCGCAGCCATTCGCTCGCGCTCGATCTCTACGATCAATGGGACGTGATGAATCGCACGGGCCAGTGGCGCTTCACACCGCCCACGCATACGGTGGCCGCGTTCTTCGAGGCGCTGCGTCTGCACCGGCTCGAAGGCGGGCAGCCCGCGCGGCTCGCGCGCTACGCCAACAATCGCGACGTGCTGGTGGCCGGCATGCACGGGCTTGGCTTCGAGCCGCTGCTCAACGGGCGCTGGCGCTCGCCGATCATCGTGACGTTTTTTTCGCCGGCGCATCCGTCGTTCGAGTTCGCGCGCTTCTATGAACTGATGAAGGAGCAGGGCTTCATCATCTATCCGGGCAAGCTGACGGTGGTCGACAGTTTCCGCATCGGCTGCATCGGTCAGGTCGACGAGCAGGTGATGCGACGCGTGGTCGATGCCTGCGCGCAAGCGCTGCGCACGATGGGCGTCACCCACGCGGGGCCGCCGCCCGCCGCGCTCGACGAACGCAAGGCGCTCGCGCAGGCGGCCTGAGCCGCGACAGCAAACCCGCGACAGCAAACCCAATACATTCGGATTCCTGGGGATTCAAGCAGATGAAACACGTGAAGGCAGTGATTTTCGATTGGGCCGGCACGGTGGTCGACTACGGTTCACGCGCGCCGATGGGCGCCTTCGTCGAGACCTTCGAGCAGTTCGGCGTGCCGATCACGATCGACGAAGCGCGCGGCCCGATGGGCATGGCCAAGCGGCCGCACATCGCGGCGCTGATGGCGCTGCCGCGCATCGCGCAGGCTTGGGCCGAGCGCCACGGCCATATGCCGACCGACGCCGATATCGACGCCGTGTACGACGTGTTCGTGCCGAAGAACATCGCGGTCGCGGCGAGCTATAGCGCGGTGATCCCGGGCGTCGCCGAAGTCGCGAGCGCATTGCGTCAGAACGATATCCGCATCGGCACGACGACCGGCTATACCCGCGAGATCATCGACGAAATCGTACCGGGCGCGGCCGCGCAGGGCTTTGTGCCGGACAGCATCGTGTGCACCGGCGATACGCCGGAAGGGCGGCCCTCACCGTACATGATCTACCGGACGCTGCCGGAACTCGGCGTGTGGCGCGCGAAAGAGGCGATCAAGGTCGACGACACCGAGGTCGGCATCGAAGAAGGCATCAACGCCGGCACGTGGGCGGTCGGCGTCGCGGTGAGCGGCAACGCATTCGGCATGAGCGAGGCCGAGGTGAAGGCGTTGCCGGCCGACGAATTCGCCGCGCGCCGCAACGCCGCGACGGCCAGGCTGAAGGCGGCGGGCGCGCATTACGTGATCGATAGCGTCGCGGATCTGATGCCGGTCGTGTACGACATCGACGCGCGGCTCGCTCGCGGCGAGCGGCCTTGAAGCGTCACTTGAAGAAACCGACCGCGAGATCGATGAACTCGCGCACCTTGCGCGGCACGAACTCGCGGCTCGGATACACCAGCGACACGGCCACGTCGCCATTGAGCACCGCATAGCCGTCGAGCACGCGCACTAGCGTGCCGGCGCGCAACTCGTCCTCGACCATTTCGAGCGGCAGCAGCGCGATGCCCATCGCGCCCAGCGCGGCCTGCTTCTGCATGATCATGCTGTTGACCGTGAACGATGCATCGATCGCGATGCTCTCGCCGCTGTCGTCGCCGTCCTCGCTCGCGCTTTCGGCATCGCCGTCACCCTTGCGGAAGATCCACATCGGGCCGGTCGTGTCGAACGGCGCGGCAATCAGCCGATGCCCGTCCAGTTCGGTCGGCGTTTGCGGTTGACCGGCCTGCGCGAGATACGCGCGCGCTGCCACCGGCACCGCGTGCGAGTTGATCAGACGCCGTACCACTAGCGACTCCGAGCGGATCATATGCTCGGTCACGATGCCGACATCGAAGCCGCCTTCAAGCAGATCGACCCGTTTTTCCGTCAGCGTGACGCGCAGGCTGACTTGCGGAAAGCGCGCCTGATATTCGGCGAACAGCGGCGTTAGCCGAAACAGCGAAAAACTGCCGAGCGCGACGATGCGCAGATCGCCGGCCACGTCGCGCGAGGCCGTGGTCGCGCGCGACTCCACTTCCTCCAGTTCGGCGAGCAGCACGCGGCAACCGTCCGCGTATTGCGCGCCGGCCTCGGTCAGCACGACCTTGCGCGTGGTGCGCTGAAACAGGCGAATGCCGAGATGCTGTTCGAGGCTCGATACATGACGCGTGACGACCGACGTCGACACGTTCAGTTGCGCGGCGGCCTGCGCGAAGCTGCCGACATCGGCCACCTTGACGAAGGCCTGCATGGCCTGAAAAAGATTGATCATTCGAGTCCAAAAAACGTCCTTGTTGTAGCGGACGGCGTGGCTGAACTACCGCGCGACCAGCGCGCCGTCGCGCGCGGCGAGGCGGCCGTTCGCAATGACCAGCTTGCGCGCCGGCCGCGCGACGAGCGCATGCGCGAGCGTGTCGGCGTCGACCAGCACCAGATCGGCGCGTGCGCCCGGCTGCAAACCATAGCCTTCGAATCCGCATGCGCGAGCGGCGGTGCCGCTGACGCAACCGCACGCGAGCGCGAGATCGTCGTCGCGGCGCAGGCCGTAGCGCATCGCGATCAGCATTGCCCGTTCCAGCATGTCGGGCGAGCCGTATGGCGTCCATGTGTCGCGAATCCCGTCGTTGCCGCCGAACAATATGACGCCGTGCGCGAGGCAAGCCGTGAGCGGCGGCACCGGCACCGACGGCGGTGCGCTCGTCAACAGCGCGACGCGCAGCTCGGCGATACGCGCGTTGGTGACCAGCGAGGCGTTCGTCGTGGGGCGCGGGATGGTCGTGGTCATGGGCGGCGGGCAAGGGGAATGAACGGGATGAACGGTCGGTGCGTTGACGCAATCCGCGATGCTACCCTTAGACGATAATAAATTCGCCCCCGTTACGGCAAATACAGCGTGAATTGAGCCGGATATTCGGCGCGGCGAGATTCCGGCGCGAGGCCGCGCCGACCGGCAAAATCCAAGGCCGGACGGCGGTTCACGGTATACTCCCGCGTAACTTGCCTGATCGCCAGGCTTGCCCGATACTCAGCTGTTACCCCCAAATCTCCCCGTACGTCGAGTTAACGCTACTGCTTATGAGTACAATCCTTGAAAGTCTTCCGATCGGCCAGAAGGTCGGTATCGCGTTTTCCGGCGGCCTCGACACTAGCGCCGCGCTGCACTGGATGCGCAAGAAGGGCGCCGTGCCGTACGCCTACACGGCCAACCTCGGTCAGCCCGACGAAGACGATTACGATTCGATCCCGCGTCGCGCCACGCAATATGGCGCCGAAGGCGCGCGCCTGATCGACTGCCGCGCGCAGCTGGTCTCGGAAGGCATCGCGGCGCTGCAGTGCGGCGCGTTTCATATCTCGACGGCGGGCGTCACCTACTTCAACACGACGCCGATCGGCCGCGCCGTGACCGGCACGATGCTGGTCGCCGCGATGAAGGAAGACGGCGTCAACATCTGGGGCGACGGCAGCACGTACAAGGGTAACGACATCGAGCGTTTCTACCGCTACGGTCTGCTCGTGAACCCGGACCTGAAGATCTACAAGCCGTGGCTCGACCAGCTGTTCATCGACGAACTCGGCGGCCGTTCTGAAATGTCGGAATTCATGCGCCAGTCGGGCTTCGACTACAAGATGTCGGCCGAAAAGGCGTATTCGACCGACTCGAACCTGCTCGGCGCGACGCACGAAGCGAAGGATCTCGAAAGCCTCGAGTCCGGCATCAAGATCGTGAACCCGATCATGGGCGTCGCGTTCTGGCGCGACGACGTGCAGATCGCGAAGGAAGAAGTGACGGTCCGCTTCGAGGAAGGCCAGCCGGTCGCGCTGAACGGCCAGACGTTCCCGACCGCGGTCGAGCTGCTGCTCGAAGCGAACCGGATCGGCGGCCGTCACGGTCTCGGCATGAGCGACCAGATCGAAAACCGCATCATCGAGGCGAAGAGCCGCGGCATCTATGAAGCCCCGGGCCTCGCGCTGCTCAACATCGCATACGAGCGTCTCGTCACCGGCATCCACAACGAAGACACGATCGAGCAGTTCCGCGAGAACGGCCGCCGCCTCGGCCGTCTGCTGTATCAGGGCCGCTGGTTCGATCCGCAGGCGATCATGCTGCGCGAAACCGCGCAGCGCTGGGTCGCGCGCGCGATCACCGGCGAAGTGACCGTCGAGCTGCGCCGCGGCAACGACTACTCGATCCTCAGCACGAAGTCGCCGAACCTCACATATCAGCCCGAGCGTCTGTCGATGGAAAAGGTCGCATCGACGTTCTCGCCGCGCGACCGCATCGGCCAGCTGACGATGCGCAACCTCGACATCACCGACACGCGCGACAAGCTGCGCATCTACTCGCAGGTGGGCCTGCTGTCGTCGAACGAGACTTCGGCGCTGCCGCAGGTGAAGGGGGACAAGGAGTAAAGCGGCGCGTCTGATTACCCGAACGTCGCATCGATCGATGGGCCGGCTCGCGAGAGCCGGCCCATTTTCTTTGGGGCTCCCGGATACGCTCCGGCGCTTGGGCGCGATCCCACATTCTGTGCTCAAGTTTCACGTGCCTATGCCGTTGACATAAGCTAAGCCCATTCTGGAACCCTTCCGTGCAACTCGCCCACAGTAACGACCGCCTCGCCAGCCGGATGCCAGTCGACTCGACCGCCGCCGGCGAACCCGAGGTCGAGTCTTCGGTCATCGAGTGGCTGTTGCACGACGACCAGGTGATGCGCGAGTGCTTCACGCATGCGGCGGAGATTCTGAAGAGCGTGACCGGCGCGGCAATTACCGCGATCGTGCTGCTCGACGAGGAGCATCAGCACTATCGCGCCGAGGTCGGCATGGCGATGCCGCTCGTCACGCGTGCGCGCTCGCTCGCCGACTACGCGGTGCGCGATGCCGACCTGTTCGTGATCGAGGATGCGCACAACGACAGCCGCTTCGGCGAATGCATGCTCGTCAAGCGTCATCCGTTCGTGCGCTTCTACGCGGCGATCGCGTTGCGCGCGCCGAACGGCGAGATCGTCGGCGCGCTGTGCGCGATGGACCCGGCGCCGGGCCGGCTCGACGCGGGCCGGCGCGGCGTGTTTTACCACCTGCGCGCGATGGTCGAAAACGATCTGAAGATGCGCACGGCCACCGCGATCGATCCGCTCACCCAGTTGTACAACCGGCGCTTTCTGCTCGAAACCATCGCGCGCCGCTGGAAGGAGGCGCGCGACGGCGACGTGATGGGCTCGGTGGTCGTCGACGTCGACTGGTTCAAGCAGTACAACGACACCTACGGTCATCAGGCCGGCGATCACTGTCTGTGTCTGGTCGCCTCCGTGATGCAGGCCGCCGCCGACAGCGAACGCATCGTGGTCGGGCGCATGGGCGGCGAGGAGTTCGGAATGCTGATTCTCGAAGCGCAACCTTCGGTGCTCGAAGACACGCTCGAAACGCTGCGCCAGCGAGTGGCGGACCTCGCGATCGAGCATCGCGCGTCGCCGCTTGGGGTGGTGACGGTCAGCATTGGCGCGTCGCTCACGGCTATCAGCGACCTGTCGCGACCCGCGCATCGCGACGGTTTCGCGAGCGCTGACCGTGCGTTGTATCGCTCGAAGCATAAAGGACGAAATCTCGTGACGATGGCGTAGTGGGCGTTGGCGATTACGTCGGTACGGCTCTATCTTCAGTCATGGCGCATTGCTTATAGGACCATCGTCCCATTTTCACCCGTTGCCATCGTGGCAATATGGATGCGCGTAGCGAACGTCGACGCAGTCGCCGGGTGCGACAGCAGGGTGTTTTACGATGCGCATCATTCAAACGTTGCTGTACATCGCGGCGTTCTGCTCAGGCATGATCGTCGGCCCCGCGGCGTGCGTCGCCGCCCAAAGTGTCGCCGCGCAGCCGGCCGCCTCGTCGGCCCTCCCGGCATCCCCAACCGCCGCGGCGTCGGCTCCCGCAGCGCGCCGTATCGATCTCGGCAATCAACCGTTCACGGGGGATTTCGACGCCATGCTCGACCGGCGTCTGATCCGCGTTCTGGTTCCCTACAGTCGAACGCTCTATCTGAATGAGCAAGGTCACGAACGTGGGCTGACCGCCGGTCTCATGCGGGACTTCGAGCGTTATGTGAACAAGAAGTACCGGGCGACGCTCGGCAAGCGTCCGCTCACTCTGGTCATCATTCCGACGACTCGCGACCAGTTGCTCCCGGGGCTGATAGCGGGCCGGGGCGACATCGCCGCGGGCAATCTGACGGTCACGGAGGCCCGCATGAAGCAGGTCGACTTCGTGGCGCCGCGTGACCGGACAGCAGTACGCGAAGTGGTCGTGACCGGGCCGAAGTCGCCGGCCCTCGCGAAGCTCGACGATCTCAGCGGTAAGACGGTCCATGTGCGGCCAAGCAGCAGCTATTACGAGAGCCTGAACGCGTTGAACGCGCGTTTTGGCAAGGAAGGCAAAGCTCCGGTGAAACTCGTGCCGTTGCCCGACGCGCTCGAGGACGAGGACGCGATGGAGATGCTCAATGTCGGGCTGCTCCAGATCCTCGTCGTGGACGACTGGAAGGCAAAGGTATGGGCGCCCGTACTGGCTGGAATCGTCGTGCACAACGATATTTCGGTGCGCGACGCAGGCTACATCGGCTGGGCGGTGCGCTTCAAGAGCCCCAAACTGCAGGACGCGATCAACGACTTCTACTTGAATTACGTGAAGAAGCAGAGTGTCGCGGAAGTCCGTCTGCAGCAGGAAATGAAGCGCATCAAGCAGATCTCCAACAATACGGAGTCAGCGGAGCTGAAGCGGTTCAGACAGACCGTCGGTCTTTTCAAAAAATACGGTGCGCAGTACGGCTTCGATCCGCTTTTGCTTGCGGCTCAGGGCTATCAGGAATCCCAGCTGAACCAGAGCGCCCGCAGTCACGTTGGCGCAATCGGGATCATGCAGCTGATGCCAGCCACGGGGAAGGAACTTGCGGTTGGCGACATCAGGGTGGCGGAGTCCAACGTACATGCGGGAGCGAAATATCTCGATGTGCTGATGGCCCGTTACTTTCCCGATGCTCATTTCTCGGAACGGGACCGCTCGCTGTTCGCATTCGCAAGCTATAACGCAGGACCCGCAAACATCGCCAAAATGCGCAAGGAAGCGGCGGCGCGCGGTCTCGATCCTAACAAGTGGTTCAACAATGTCGAAATCGTAGTCGCCGAGAAAATCGGCATCGAGCCAACGACGTACGTGCGCAATGTCTTTAAATATTACGTTGCGTACCGGCTCGTCCAGGAGGCCGAGGCTGCACGCGCTCGCGCTATCGGGCAGATGCGCAAGCAGGGCGGAACGTGAGGGAAGCAGGCATCTGAAAGCGCTGTCACCGCAGCGACGTGCCGCAGCCACACTGCTGCGCGATCATCGAGGCGCGCGCGCGAATAAACGCCGTCGGGCGTTCACGTGGAGTCTGAATATGTCGACCGTTGAAGATCGCTTGCACGCACTTGGCTACGTCTTGCCGGAACCGTTGCGGCTTCCTCCAGGCCTGACGCTTCCGTTCCCATGGGTACGGGTAGTCGGCAACAGGGCTTGCATCTCGGGCCATGGACCGACCAACGCGGACGGCTCACTGGCCGAGCCACTTGGCAAGGTGGGCAGTCAGGTTTCGCAGGAGCAGGCCTTCGTGGCGGCTCGTCTGACCGCGCTCGCTATTCTGGGCAGCCTCAAGCGCGAGCTCGGAAGTCTGGAGCGCATCGCCTGTTGGACGAGGGTGTTCGGCATGGTCAACTCGGCATCAGGGTTCAACCGACAGCCCGCGGTGATCAACGGCTTCTCGGAACTGATACTCGCTGTCTTTGGCGAGGAGCGCGGCGTTCACGCTCGCAGCGCGGTGGGACTGGCCGAGCTTCCCTTCAACATTCCCGTGGAGATCGAGGCTGAAGTCGAACTTTTTCCACGAGACGCTCGAGCGATTGCATCGAGCGAGGCGTGAGCCCGTGCCGTCACCGCTGTCGCGAGCGATCGTCTGAGAAATGGAAACGATCACGTTTCAGCGTGGAGGAGCGCCATGGTGAAGCGCCGCGATCTGATCAGGTGGCTTGCGGTCGTTCCGCTGTTTCAGTCAATCGGGCCGTTGCTTCGGCCTGGTGCCGCTCAGGCTGCGGAGGTCCCGCGACGCGTACGACGGGGCGAACCGGGATGGCCCACGCCTTCGGACTGGGCGCGACTGAAACAGCAGGTGGATGGCTACCTGATCCGAGCGGAGTCACCGCTCGACCTCTGTCGTGAATCTCCCGGCAATCGAATCTCGCCGAGGCCGGTCATGTGATCCACGGCTTCGACTCGCTGTGGTTGCCTGCAGCAATGCTGGCGAGCGAACGCCAACCCGAACTCGTCGACGCGCTGATGGGCGCTACGCGCTACTGGCTTGTCGAACTTCATTTTCAGAAAGGGCTCGCCGGCGCCCCTGCCGATGTCATTGCCGCCGGCCTGCAAACCCCAGTCAATCCAGTCGTGGCGGAATCGTTCGCATTGGCAGTCGTCGCGCGCGAGGGGCCACCGGCATTCGACGGACTGACAGGTCACCAACCCGATGTTTCGAAGGCACAGCGAGATGCGAAGCTCATCGGATTGGCCATCAACGAACTCGGGAAAATCGCAACGGCCGGTGGCGCATACGTCGCCGAGAGCAGCTATTTCCAGAAGGACTGGCAAGCGGCATATTGGGGGGCCAACTATGCGCGTTTGCTGTCGATCAAGCAGCGTTACGACCCGCACGGAGTTTTCTTCGTTCGCCACGGTGTCGGCTCCGAAGACTGGAGCGAGGCCGGCTGTTTCGCCCGAATCCTGATGCTCGTTATGTAAGGGTATGACCGTGTATTGACTCCAGACAGAGGTCAATGCACGCTAGCGATGCATCGGTATCCGAAGCATCTCGTTCTAACGAACCAGATGGAGCGGGGTCGGCAACAAGTTGGGTACCGTTGCCAATACAACGTCGTATAAATGACGGAGACAGAACAGATGACAACACCGAAAAAAATCCCGGCGGCCATGCGCAACTCTTGGAGGCTCGGTACCGCCGCGACCGTGATGGCGTCCGCAATCGTGCTGGCGGCCTGTGGCAGCGGCAACGACGGGCTGCAACCGCCGCCGCCGAGCAACGTGCTGCCTGGCTTCATCAAAAGCGCGGTGACGACGAAATCTTATGACGGCAACAGCGACGATCTGCTGACCGCGGGCCTCGGCAAGACCGGCCTCGCATCGGCGACGGCGCCGGCCATCGCGAATGCGGCGCAACCTACGGCCGCCGAATTGCGGCGTCTCGCGATCTGGTCGAACTATCGGGCGCTCGTCGACATGACGGCGAACGGCGGCTATGGACGCTTCTGGGGGCCAAACGTCGACCTGAACGGCAACGACACGCTCGGCGAAGGCAAGATCGCGGGCAAGGAATACCTCGCCTATGCCGATGACGGCAGCGGCGCGCAGAACGTTAGCCTGCTCGTGCAGATTCCCACGAGCTTCAATCCGGACCAACCGTGCATCGTCACCGCGACGTCGTCCGGTTCGCGCGGCGTGTACGGCGCGATTTCGGCGGCCGGCGAGTGGGGCCTGAAGCGCGGCTGCGCGGTGGCCTACACCGACAAGGGCAGCGGCAACGGCGCGCACGAGCTGTCGACGAATCGCGTGACGCTGATCGACGGCACGTTGCAGGATGCGACCGCCGCGGGCACGGCGAGCCTCTTCACCGCGAAGCTCGGCAGCAGCACGCTGGCGGCGTTCAACGCGCAGTTCCCGAACCGCTATGCGTTCAAGCATGCGCACTCGCAACAGAACCCCGAGCAGGACTGGGGCAAGAACACGTTGCAGGCGATCCAGTTCGCGTATTGGGCGCTCAACGATTCGTACGGCGCATTGAATGGCACGACGCGCACGGTGCGCTATGCGAGCGGCAGCATCACGACGATCGCCGCGTCGGTCAGCAACGGCGGCGGCGCGTCGCTCGCGGCGGCCGAGCAGGACACGTCGGGTCTCATCACGGCAGTGGTGGTCGGCGAGCCGCAGATCAATCTGCGGCTTGCGCCGCAGGTATCGGTCGCGCAGGGCGGGGTGCCGGTCGGCGCGTTCGGCAAACCGCTCGCCGATTACATGACGCTCGCGAACCTGCTGCAGCCGTGCGCCGCGCTCGCGCCCGCCGCGACCGGCGCGCCGTATCTGACCGCGCTGCCGAGCGCGACCACCACCGCGCTGCGCACCGCGCGTTGCGCGTCGCTCGCGGCGGCCGGCGTGATCGCGGGAACGGATACGGTGACGCAGGCCACCAATGCGCTCGCGCTGCTGCATCAGAACGGCTATCAGACCGACTCCGACCTGCTGCAAGCGCCGATGTGGGACTCGCAGGCGGTGCCGGCCGTCGCCGTGACCTATGCGAATGCGTATGCGCGCGCAAGTGTCGCCGACAACCTGTGCGACTTCAGCTTCGGCACCACCAGCGCGACTGGCGCAGCCGGCGTGACGCCGGCGGTGTCGCCGATGCTGACGGTGTTCGGCAACGGCAACGGCGTGCCGCCGACCAATGGCATCAACCTCGTCTACAACGCGGGCGCCTCCGGCGCGGTCGATCATCGGCTCGCGACCGCCGATGCGAGCTACGCGGGCGCCGCATGTCTGCGCGCGCGGTGGACAAGCGGTTCGTTGAATGCCAGCGTCGATGCAATTCGCGTGAATGCGAATCTGCATGGCAAGCCCACCATCATCGTGCAAGGACGCGCGGATGCGCTCGTGCCGATCAATCACGCGTCGCGGCCGTATCTCGGATTGAATCAGGTGGCTGAGGGCAGCGCGAGCAAGCTGGCGCTGTACGAAGTCACGAACGGTCAGCACTTTGACGCGTTCCTCGGCGTCGCCGGTTTCGATACGCGTTTCGTGCCGTTGCATTACTACAATCTTCAGGCGCTCAATCTGATGTGGGCTCATCTGAAGAACGGCACGCCGTTGCCGCCGTCGCAGGTGATCCACACGATACCGCGCGGCGGCGTGCCGGGAGCCGCACCGGCGCTGACCACGGCCAACCTGCCGGCGATCTCGACGAGCCCGGGTGTCAATGCGATTTCCGCAACGAATGGCGCCGTGAACGTGCCGAATTGAGGGGCGCGTGCTGAAGCAATGCGCGCACACAGGTATCCGCCTGTGTGCGCGTTGCTGTGCATCTGGACGCCGCACGGGCGGTGCTGAGCTTCGCGCCGCGCAAAACGCTTTAGCCGCCGATCAGCTTCAACCCGACCGGCAGCGATTCCCCGAACACGCGACCTTCGTCGGCGTTATCGAGCGCGACGACTTCGCTGACCATCGTGATCCAGGCGCGCGGCGCGCTCGCCGCTTCGAGGCGTCGCACGACGCTCGCGCGCAGCTCGTCGGGCAGATCGCGCGAGCGGTCGCCGGTCATGCGGGCGATCTGGACAGCCGCGAAGGAGGCGGGGTCGACCTTCTTCCAGTCGAGCGCGAGGATCGCATCGAGCCATTGCGCGGCGACCTCGGGCGGCACGACGCTATGCGCGCTGCCGTAGAACGGCTGGCGTGCGCCGATCCGTCCGACCGCCCACCAGCTTTGATGGTTTTCCGCTGGCTTTTTCAGGCGAGCGAGCACCGCCTCGCCGAGTTCGATCTTGCGTTCGGCCGGAATCCGTTCGAGCGATGCGGACAGGCGCACCATATCGGCGAAGCCGGTCTTCGCGACATCGAACGGCAGCTTGTGACGCGAATGCGCGGCCTTCTGCAGATAGTCCATCGCGTCGAGCACGCGCAGCTGCGCATCTTCGCCGAGGCCACCGGCCGCGCGGCGCCACAGCGTCCACCATTCCGACCATACCTGGCTGTCGGTCACGTACTGGATGCCATCGTCGAACAGCGTCCACAGTTGCTCGACGCGCCATTCGTCGAGCGGATAACCGAAGCCAGGCCGCACGCAATAGCCGGCCAGATTCAGCCACAGCCGTTCGTGATCGGCCGAGCGGCGGCGGCGGCGCGCGCGCTCCCACAGCGCGCCGAACAGTTCGCGCAGCAACGCGCTGTTCCAGCTGTCGCGCGGGCCTAGCAGATGTTCGAGCTGCGCGCGCAGTCGTTTGATCTCCTTCGGGTCGACGTTTTGCGCGCGGGCGCCGAAGCAACGGTCGATCAGTTCGATCGCGCGACCGAGCGCCGGGTGGCGTTGCGGTGCGCCTTCGGCGGATAGATCCACTTGCGCGTCGGCGTGGCGCAGCTGGAATTCGAGCAGCCAGCGTTGCGACGGCTCGTCGAGCTCGATGCAATGGACGTCGAGCGTGCCGACCTCGGTCAGCGACGTCGCGATGCGCACGGCGGTTTCGCGAGCGCGATGGCCGTCGCGTGGCTGGACGATCGTCGCGATCGGCGGCAAACGCACGGAGTCGCCGCCCGCGAGGTCGACCAGTTCGCCGGGCTGATACGCGGTGTCCGCGCTCGACGACACCAGGTGAAAGCGCACCGGATGCCCGAGCCGCAGCGCGAACGTGCGGTCCGAGATCAGAATCTCGTGACCTTCCTCGGTGCCGCGCGGCAGCAGGCAGATGCCGCGTTGCGCCAGCGCCGCGTCCGGCTCGGCGTCGCCTTTGCCGGCAGGCGTTTCGTCGAGCACCAGAAAATAGCTGCGTGGCGAACCGCCGCCGATTTTCGGCGCGAAGCCCGCGCGCGCGAGCGTATAGGCGACCGCGCCGCGTGCGACCGCGATGTCGGGGTTGTCGTTGTGCAGCACGTTGAGCGGCGCGCCGCGCCACCCGCCGAGCGTGTCGGCCAGACGCCGCGACAGCGCGTCGGCGCGGAACACGCCGCCGTTGAGCAGCAGCGTGTCGGGAACGGGCAGGGCGGCTGTGCCGGATGCGTCCGGCGTGCTGGAATCCGCGTCCAGGGCCTTGCGGGACTGCGCGGCGAAGCGTTCGAGAAACGCCGCTATATGCCGCGTGACCGCCGCATCGGTCGCGTACGGCAGGCCGAATTCGACGATCGCGCCGCGCGGCCGGCCCGGACGCTCATCGGCGGCCACCCGCGGAAAGAAACCATCGACGATGATCTTCTCGACCTCGTCGCGCGTGACCTGCGTCGTGCGCGCGCCGCCGATCAGCTTCGAGCCCGCGCCGAGCAAGGTGACCGGCGCCGACTCGGGCGCCTGCGCGCCGAGCAATTGCTCCTTCGCGACGCGGCATCGCTCGACCAGCTGCGACAGGCTCGCCGCCGATAGCCGTTGCGGCGCCTGCGCACCGCCGCCGGCACCACCCAACAGCCGCGCCTCGACCAGATGCGCGAGCGCGAGGTCCATGTTATCGCCGCCGAGCATCAGATGATTGCCGACACCGACGCGCGTCAGGCGCGGCTCGCCGTCGTCGGACAGGCCGACTTCGATCAGCGTCAGATCGGTGGTGCCGCCGCCGACGTCGCAGATCAGCACGAGCCGGGTGTCCGTCAACTCGCCGGCAAGCGTGTCGCGATGCCGGAACAGCCAGTCGTAGAACGCGGCCTGCGGCTCTTCGAGCAGCCGCAGCGACGGCAGCCCCGCGAGCCGCGCCGCTTCGACGGTCAACACGCGCGCGCCTTCGTCGAACGATGCGGGCACCGTCAGCACAACGTCCTGCTGTTCGAGCGGCGCCTTCGGAAAGTGCTGGTTCCACGCGGCGCGCACGTGCGCGAGGTAGCTCGCGCTCGCCTCGAGCGGCGAAATCTTGCGGACGTCGTCGGGCGCGCCCCACGGCAGGATCGGCGCGACGCGATCGACCGACGCGTGCGACAGCCAGCTTTTCGCGCTCGCGACGAGCCGCCCCGGCACCTGCGCGCCGAGCAGCCGCGCGAGCCGGCCGACCACGACCGGCTGCGTCGCGTCCTTGCCGTGGCCCGACGCCGCACGCGCACCGGACCACGGCAACTGCAGGTCGGCCGGGCTCAGCTCGCCGTCGGCCGCCTGATAGCGCACCGACGGCAACAGCGGCCGCGCGGCGACTTCGCCGGGGCTCACGAGTTGCTCGATCTCGAACACATGAATCTGCTGCGATCCGGCTTGCGCGTACGCGAGCACCGTGTTGCTGGTGCCGAGATCGATGCCGACGCTGTACCGCTTCATGTCAATCACGCATTCGCGTTGCCGCGCACGTCGAATTCGACTTTCCAGCGCTCGTCGGAGCCGCGCGGGATCGCTTCGAGTTCGAGCGTGCCCGCTTCGGTCACACGCGCGTGCAGCTTCACCGGCACGACTTCGCCGGCGGTGCGGCCGGCCGCCGGGAGCGTCGCCTGGATTTCCTCGAGTTCCTGCAACTCCTCGGGGCCCCAGTAATCGAGCAGCGTGCCGACCTGATCCTGACGACGCACCGACGAGCCGAAGAAGCGGAAATGCACGGGCTCGCCGACGACCAGCCCGAACTCCTGCGCGGGCAGCTCGGCGTCGGTGCCTTCTTCCATGCCGAACGGCGCGACGCACAGCGCCTGCACCGGCGGTTCGAGCCCGGGCACGGCCGGCATCGCCGATTCGATCGCGATGTAGTACGCGCGCGCGGTGCCGCCGCGAATCCGCACGCCGCGGCCGCGCCGCACGTAGCCGTAGTACGCCGCGCCGCGCGCGACCGCCAGATCGAGGTCCGCGCCTTCGAGCAGACGGGCGGGCGCCGCACCTTCGGTCGCGAGCCAGCCGTTCAGCGTGCCCATGATCCGTTCGACCAGCAGCGCCGACTTGAACACGCCGCCGTTGAACAGCACCGCGGTCGGATGCAGGAAGCTCGCGTTGGGCGCGACATGCTCGCGCAGCCCTTCGAGTTCCGCCAGCGCGCCGACCTGACGCCCGAGGAACGCCGCCAGATGCCGCGTGATGCCCGCGTCTTGCGCATACGGCAGGCCGAGCTGCGTTAGACCGACCCGCGCGCGGCTCACCGGACGCGCGGCGCTGTCGACCTGCGGGAAGAAGCCGTCGAGGATCGTCTGTGTCAGTTCGGCGCGCGTCAGCTCGGTGCGGATCGAGCCGCCGATCAGCTTCGAGCCGCGGCTCGGCACGACGAGCGGGACGGTGTCGGTGGCGGGGTCGCCGAGCAGCGTTTCCTTCGCCGCGCGGCACGCGTAGGTGAGCGCGCGCAGTTGCCACGCGTCGGCCTGGGTGCCCTGCGCGGCGAGCTTGCGCGCGACCACGTGCGCGAGCGCGAGGTCCATGTTGTCGCCGCCGAGCAGGATGTGATCGCCGACCGCGACGCGATGCAGTTCGAGATTGCCGTCGCGCTCGATCACCGCGATCAGCGACAGGTCGGTCGTGCCGCCGCCGACGTCGACGACGAGGATGATGTCGCCGACCTCGACCTGCTTGCGCCACTGCCCGCCGCTCTTCTGGATCCAGCTATAGAGCGCCGCCTGCGGCTCTTCGAGCAGCGTCATGCGCGTGAAGCCGGCGGCTTCGGCGGCCTCCGCCGTCAGCTCGCGCGCGGCCGGGTCGAACGACGCCGGGATCGTCACCGTGATGTCCTGCTCGCCGAACGGCGCGTCCGGATGCGCGTGGTCCCACGCCTCGCGCAGGTGCGTCAGGTAGCGCACCGAGCTTTCGAGCGGCGACACGCGCGTGACTTCGGGCGGCGCGTCGTTCGGCAGAATGCCCGCGCGCCGATCGACGCCCGGATGGCACAGCCAGCTTTTCGCGCTCGACACGAGCCGGATCGGCGTGCCGGCGCCGCGGCTGCGCGCGAATTCGCCGACCGCGAATTCGCGCTGGCCGGTCCACGGCAGGTAGAGATCGCCGGAGGCCAGTTCGTCGGGATGCGGCAGGTACAGGAACGAGGGCAGGAGCGGCAGATTATCGATTGCGCCGGGGCCCGTGAGCTGGGCGATCGACAGCACGTCCTGGGTGGTTTTCTCGCCGTCGCTCGCGTGCGTGTCCACGTAGGACAACGCGCAGTGCGTGGTGCCGAGATCGATGCCGATCGAATAGCGTGCGTCGTTCATAGCTCCACCTCCGCCGGTGCGATGACCTTTGCGTTATGACCGTCCGCCAGCTTCGGCAGACGCACATCCTCGACGCGCCAGCCGCGATGGCTGATGCTGCCGTTGAACGGCGCACTGCCGACCACGTTGCCGGTCAAACGGACCGAGCTCGCGTCGAAGCCTGCGGGCAGCGTCACGCGGCTGCCTTCGGCTTCGTCGCGCACCGGGCGGATCGTGAAGTGCTCGCGCAGCGTCGCGCGGCAGCCTTCGTGCACGAGGCGCGCGGCCGCGCCGATGTCGGCGTCGCTATAGGCCTTGATGTCTTCCTCGACGAAATCGATGAAGCGCGCGTCGCGTTGCAGCAGGCCGAGCAGTTGCAGCGCGGCGTCGGGGGAGGCCTCCTTCAGCACCGGCGCGGGTTGCGGCTTCGGTTGCGGGGCGCCGGCGGGGGCCGGGGTTGGCGTGGCGGCGGGGGCGGCTGCCGGGGCCGCGCCGATCTTTTCGCCGTTGCGCAGGCGCAGGACGTCGGCGGCGAAGTCGCCATTGCCGAGAATGCTGAAAAACGTGCCGACGGCCAGCGAAATGCGGCCGAGGAAGGATGGATTCGAATCGCTCATAAAGGCTCCTGATCTGCTCTGTTGGGGACGAGCGGTCCTCGCCGCGCCGCGTGCGCCGGCAGCGAAGCTGACGTGCCGGGCGGGCTGTGATGTTGCGGGTCGGCGCGCGGCCCGGGGCGACGATGCAACCGCTGGGCCCGAAAACGGTTTGGGGACGCTTCGCGACCGGGTCGGCCGCGCGTGCGGCGCGCGCAAAACCCGTATTTTGCCTTGCGGCGCGCCCGACGCGGGCAAAGCCGGCAATTCTAGCGGGCAATGGGGTGGGATTGGCGGGGAGTTGGGGGAAGCGGGCGATGCAGGAAGGCGCTTTGGCAGCGCGCTTATCAGCGACGTTACGACTTCTTCGGATCCTTCGACACCCGCTTTGCCGATGGTGCGGGCGCGGGCCTGACCGGCCCGGCGACGTGCATGACGGCGCGGCGCGGTTGTCCGTGCGCGGCCGTCGCGGGTGCAGACCTGACCGGTCTGGTGGCGTGCCTGTCGGCTCGAGGCGGCTGTCCGTGCGCGGCCATCGCCGGCGCGGGGCCGCCCGGGTGCCCGAGCGGCGGATGCGCGCCGCCCGGATGCTCGACGCCGCCCGGATGCTCCGGCAGCAGGCGCAAACGCATGCCCGGCGCGCATCGCCTGATGAATTGATCCAGCCGGGAAATAGAAAGAAATAACGCGAAAATTCCGGCGCGCTTCACACGCCCGCTTCACACGCCCGATCCGCGCCTAATTGCCGCCCGCATCGCCGTCTTTAGACTTCGCGTCGTCCCAGTTCATCCGGTGTCGATTAACGGTCTCGGTATGCCGCGCGTCGTCCTCGGTGTGGAGGTAAAGACTGGTCGTATTCAGCGAAACGTGGCCGAGATTGTCGCGGATCGTGCGCAGATCGACGCCCCCGTCCGCCTGATGCGAACCGGCCGTATGCCGCAGCCAGTGCGCCGACGCGCGCTCGAGCTCGTCGGCGCGATCGGCGAATTCGGGGCCGCGCGCGCGCAACCACATCGCCGCGCCCGCGAAGATGCCCTTGATCGCGTCGTGAATCGCCGAGCGCGACAGGCAGCGGTTGCGGCCCTTGAACGGCAGCACGAGCGGCGTTTCCTCGGCGCGGGTCGGCAGGGCGGCGAGGCCATTGAGCGTGCGGTAGCTGCGCAGCTCCTGAACCAGTTCGGCCGACACCGGCACGATCCGCTCCTTGTCGCCCTTGCCGAGCGTCTCGAGCCACCACTGGTCCTGACCATCGGCGCCGAGCCTTCTGAAGAACTGGCCCATCTGCCCGCCAGCCACCTCGGAAATGCGCATGCCCTGCAAATAGAACAGCGTGGTCAGCCAGCGGCAACGCGCGTAGTACGCGCGTTGCGCATCGGTATCTTGCGGCAGCTGCTCGACGAACAGCTTCACTTCGTCCCATAGCGACGTCGACAGATAGCGGGTGACGCGCGGCGCCGAGCGCTTCGCGCGTTGTCGCAGGAGCGCCATCGGATTGCCGCGCAGATAGCCGGCATTGACGAGCCACGTGAACATCGCGTTCAGGATGATCAGCGCCTGGCGCTGGCTGGCCGGCGACAGCGGCCCGTTGAACGGCCGCCAGCGTGCGTCGCCGCGCGCGTACTTGCCGCCGTTCGCCGACACCCAGCGCGTGGCCGGCTGCGGATCGGCGATGAACGCCTTGAACAGCAGCAGATCCTCGTGCGTCAGCGACGACAGCGGCTTGCCGAGCTGCACGACGGCCCACAGCAGCAGCCGCTCCGCTTCCTTGCGGTAGTTGTCGAAGGTGGTCTTGGTGTCCGCGTAATTGGACAGCCAGGCGCGCACGGCGTCGAGGTCGTTGCGCGCCGATAGCTGCGAGTTTTCCGCCGCGCCGCGATTGGTGCCGTCGCGGCCATCGAGCAGTTCCGGCACGACGAGCGATTCGACGGGCTGGACGGTGGCGAGCTCAGCGTTCAGGGCAGCTTTCGGCACGGCTTTCGACACGGTTCGGGACACTCCTCGGGCGCACGCCGGTTGGCGTCATTCTGCTCCGCTCAGGTGCTGTCAGAAGCGCTCGCCTAAAAAGAAAGCAGTGCCCACTCTGTTGCGGACGAAACGCGAAACCCTATCACACAGTCGGCTGCGCCTGGCGCAAAACAGCCGGGTGCGCTCAAGCTTCGACGTGGTGTCGATCGATCAGCGTTCAACGATGCGGGACGCCGCGCGGTGGCTACCCGATATAGTCGCCGTCTATTAGTGGCATTGCCGTATTCGAATACTATTGAACTTTGTCCTCGCCTATATTCGAATAGGAGTAGTGCGCCGACTCTGGATTTCATGAGTGCACTGCCGAGCCATTCGGCTGACTGTCGGGTTTTCCGGATCGTCAAATTGCCACGCGAGCCTGACACGATGACAAACGCATAACAAGTACCTTGCATGGATTGGAGAAAGTACCTAGGCACCGACTCCGATCGACAACGGAGACATCCTCCAAAGGAGAGAACGCATGTCAAACGAAGCAAAGTGCCCGTTCATCCATACCGCCGGCGGCGGGACGACCAATCGGGACTGGTGGCCGAAGCAATTGCGCCTCGACCTGCTCAACCAGCATTCGAACCGCTCCAATCCGCTAGACGAAGACTTCAACTATGCCGAGGCATTCAAGAGCCTCGACTACGCCGCGGTCAAGAAAGACCTCGCCGCGCTAATGACTGATTCGCAGCCCTGGTGGCCCGCGGACTTTGGCCACTACGGCCCGCTGTTTATCCGTATGGCATGGCATGCCGCCGGCACGTACCGCATCGGCGACGGCCGCGGCGGCGCAGGGCGCGGCCAGCAGCGTTTCGCACCGCTCAATAGCTGGCCGGACAACGTGAGCCTCGACAAGGCTCGCCGGCTCCTATGGCCGATCAAGCAGAAATACGGCCAGAAAATTTCGTGGGCCGACCTGCTGATCCTGACCGGCAACGTCGCGCTCGAAACGATGGGCTTCAAGACTTTTGGTTTCGGCGGCGGCCGCGCGGACACGTGGGAACCGGATCAGGACGTTTACTGGGGCAATGAAAAGACCTGGCTCGGCGGCGACGTGCGCTACGGCAAGGGAGCGGCCGGCAGGGAAGACGACGAAGGCGTGCTGGTCGCCGACGAGGAGCTGCACGGCACCGAAAAGAGCCGTACCGATCCGCCCGGCCGCAACCTCGAAAACCCGCTCGGCGCGGTGCAGATGGGCCTGATCTACGTGAATCCGGAAGGCCCGGACGGCAATCCCGATCCGCTCGCCGCGGCAGTCGACATCCGCGAAACGTTCGGCCGCATGGCGATGAACGACGAGGAAACGGTCGCGCTGATCGCCGGCGGCCACACGTTCGGCAAGACGCACGGCGCGGCCCCGGCCGATAACGTCGGCCCGGAACCGGAAAGTGCCGGTCTCGAGGCCCAGGGGCTCGGCTGGCGCAACAGCTTCGGCACCGGCCGGGGCGGCGACACGATCACGAGCGGTATCGAAGTCACGTGGACCGCGACGCCGACGCAGTGGGACATGAGCTACTTCCAGAGCCTGTTCGGCCACGAGTGGGAGCTGACGAAGAGCCCGGCGGGTGCGAACCAGTGGGTCGCGAAGGACGCGCAGGCCACGTATCCGCACGCGCACGACCCGTCGAAGAAAGTGCTGCCGACGATGCTGACGACCGACCTGTCGCTCCGCCTCGACCCGATCTACGAAAAGATCTCGCGGCGCTTCATGGACAACCCCGACGAGTTCGCCGACGCGTTCGCGCGTGCGTGGTTCAAGCTGACGCACCGCGACATGGGTCCGCGCGCCCGCTATCTCGGCCCGGAAGTGCCGTCGGAGGAACTGCTGTGGCAGGACCCGATTCCGGCCGTCGATCACCCGCTCGTCGACGACAAGGACGTCGCGGCGCTGAAGCAGAAGATCCTCGCGTCGGGGCTGTCGGTGTCGCAGCTGGTCACGACCGCGTGGGCCTCGGCCTCGACGTTCCGCGGCTCGGACAAGCGCGGCGGCGCCAACGGCGCGCGCATCCGGCTCGCACCGCAGAAGGACTGGGCGGTCAACCAGCCCGCTGAGCTCGCGAAGGTGCTGAAGGTGCTCGAAGGCATCCAGAGCGAGTTCAACGGTGCGCAGTCCGGCGGCAAGAAGATTTCGCTTGCCGACCTGATCGTGCTGGCGGGTGGCGCCGGTGTCGAGCAGGCCGCGAAGAACGCCGGGCAACAGGTGACGGTGCCGTTCTCGCCGGGTCGAATGGATGCGTCGCAGGAGCAGACCGACGTCCAGGCGATCGCGGTGCTGGAGCCGGTTCACGACGGCTTCCGCAACTATCTGGGCGGCAAGTTCCCGGTGGCGGCGGAGAAGCTGCTGATCGACAAGGCGCAACTGCTGACGTTGACGGCGCCCGAGATGACCGTGCTGATCGGCGGCCTGCGCGTGCTGAAGGTGGGCGCTGGGAGCGAAGGTGTGCTGACGAGCAAGCCGGAAACGCTGTCCAACGACTTCTTCCGCAATCTCCTCGACATGGGCACGGAATGGACGCCGGTGTCGGAGGCCGCGGAAACGTTCGAAGGTGCCGACACGAAGAGCGGCGAAGTCAAGTGGACCGGTACGCGCGTCGATCTGGTGTTCGGCTCGAACTCGGTGCTGCGCGCCTTGGGCGAGGTCTACGCGAGCGAGGACGGCAAGGAGAAATTCGTGCGCGACTTCGTTGCCGCGTGGGTCAAGGTGATGAATCTGGATCGTTTCGATCTGGCTTGATCCAGCCGGTGCTGGCGAGTAGTTCTTTGCCACGTCGACGCAGTTTTTGAAGGAGGATTTGCGAAGTCATCGAGCGCGCTTGCCGGGATGCCGGCAAGCGCGCTTTTTCTTCGCCTCGTCACTGCTTCTGCGCCACTCAGACCATCTTCAACACCACCCTGAAACGCGCGTGACCGCTCATCATCCGGTCGAAGGCCTGCGCCGCCTCGGCGAGCGGATACTCTTCGATCATCGGCTTGACACCGGTGAGCGCGCTGAACGCGAGCGTGTCCTGCGAATCGGCCGAGGTGCCGGAGGGCCAGCCTTGCACCGAGTTGCGTCCCATGATGAACTGCACGATCGGCACTTCGACCGGCTCTTCGGAAACGCCGACCATCACGAGCTTGCCGTTCAGGCCGAGACCGCCGAGCGTCGCGGTCATCGCCTTGCCGCTCGTCACCGTGGCCAGTATCAGCTTCGCGCCGCCCAGTGCCTGCAGCTTCTCGGCGACGTTTTCCGTTTTGCTGTCGATGTAGTGATGCGCGCCCAGTTGCTGCGCGAGCGGGGCCTTGTCCTGACCGCGCGCGATCGCCACCGTGCGAAAGCCCATCTTGCGCGCGAACTGCACGCCGAGATGACCGAGGCCGCCGATCCCGAGAATCGCGACCACCTCACCGGCGCGCGCGCCGCTATTGCGTATCGCGTTGAACGTCGTGATGCCCGCGCAGAGCAGCGGCGCGGCATCGACATCGGAGAGATCGTCGGGAATGCGCGCCAGGGCTTCGACCGGGGCCACCATGTATTCGGCGTAGCCGCCGTCGTAGCTGATGCCGGGGATGAGGGCGAACTTGCACAGCACGAAGTCGCCCTGGCGGCAGTGTTCGCATTTGCCGCAATGCCCGCCGTGCCAGCCGACCCCGACACGCTGCCCGACCTGCCAGCCCTCGACACCCGCACCGACCGAATCGATCGCGCCCGCTATCTCGTGACCGGGCACACGCGGATAGGCCAGGCCCGGCTACAGGCCTTCCTTGGTCATCGCATCGCTATGGCAGATGCCGCAAGCCTGAATCCTGATACGCACGTGACCCGCGCCCGCCTCGGGCACCTGGCGTTCGACCAGTTCGAGCGGGCCGCCGGCCTGCTTCACTTCGACTGCTTTCATCGTGGCCATGATGTTCTTCCTTTCCAGTGACGAACGGGACAAGAGGGGAACGAACTCCAACATCATAGTCCGCGTCCAGGGCGGCTCGCCAGAAAGAAGCCGCCGCCGCATGGCCGATGGCGATGACATCCGATGTAATTGGCGCGCCGCGCGGCCGCCACTATTCTTCGACTACCGCGCCGCCGATCCGATGGCGCACACGTCAAGGAGATACCATGTCCAGCTATCCCGTTCACACGATCGAGTCCGCTCCCGAGCAATCGAAACCCGTGCTGCAAAAACTGCAACAGGCGTTCGGCCTGATTCCGAACATCGCGGCCAAGATGGCGGCTTCACCGGTGCTGATCAACGGCTTCATCGGCCTGTTCGAGCGCGTGCATGCGAGCAGTCTGACGGAACCGGAGATCCAGACACTGCTGCTCACCAACGCCGTGACGAACGCGAGCGAATGGGCGGTGGCGTTTCATACCGCGCTCGGCTTGAACGCGGGCCTGCGTCGCGCCGACGTCGAGGCGATCCGCCACGGCGGCGTGCCCGACGACACGAGGCTGGCGGCGCTGTCGACGCTCGCGCGCACGTTGATCGAAGAACGCGGCCGCCTCGCCGATGAGGACCGGCAACGCTTCCTCGCGGCAGGTTTCAGCGCGGAGCAGATTCTCGAGGTGGTCGCGGTGGTCGCCGCGTCGACGATCACGAACTACACCGGCAGCGTGACCGAGCCGCCGCTCGAAACGCAGTTCGCCGAATTCGCGTGGCACGCGCCCGCGCGCTGAAGCGATCCCGTTCAGGCATCAACAGGAGGGCAACACCATGAACGTCACGAGTCACGATCCCAAAGTGCAGCCGGGCGATCTCGGCAGTCTGTTGCGCTATTGGCGTGACGTGCGTGGCGTGAGTCAGCTCGATCTGTCGCTCGAGGCCGGCATCTCGCAGCGGCAGATCAGCTTCATCGAGAGCGGGCGCAGCGTGCCGGGCCGCGACACGCTGCTGACGCTTGCGCAGACCCTCGACGTGCCGCTGCGCGAGCGCAATGCGCTGCTGCTGGCCGCGGGTTATGCACCGATCTATTCGGAAGCACCGTGGAATGCGCAGGAAATGCACGGCGTGGTTCGCGCGCTCGAACTGGTCGTGCGTCAGCATGAGCCGTTTCCGGCGCTCGTGATGGACCGCGACTGGAACGTGCTGATGACCAACGACGCGGCCCCGCGCTTCTTCAACTGCTTCATCGACATGAACGCGCGCGAAGGCCCGCGCAACATGCTGCATCTGATTTTCGATCCGCGCGGCATGCGTCCGTTCGTCGCCGATTGGCAGGAGGTCGCGCGAAGTCTGCTGCAACGCGTGTATCGCGAGTCGGTCGGTCATGTAATCGGCGCCAACACGAAGCGTCTACTCGATGAACTGCTTGCGTATCCTGACGTGCCGCGGGACTGGAAGACGCATCATGGCTCTTCCGCGACTCCCGCGACGCTGCCGATGGTTCCGCTCGGCTTCATCAGCGAAGGCGTGGTGCTGCGCTATTTCTCGATGGTCACGACCGTGGGTACACCGCAAAACGTGGCCGCGCAGGAGTTGCGCATCGAATGCATGTTCCCCGCCGACGACGCCACCGAAGCAAGGCACCAGCAGCTGTTCGCCGCGCATGCGTCCCCGCAACCTCCAATATCGGCAAACCGTATGCCGTGATATAGCATCCTCGCGAATGGAACCCGACCGCTCGCGAAAGAGCCGGTCCCAGCGACATATGCGCTGATCTCATTGCGCAATGTCCCGACGGACGCCCGATTGAAGTAGTCCAGCGATCGCGCCCGTCAAAAACTGGCAGAACACAACACGAAACCGACCACCCGCGTCGGCGTTGTTTTCGTAGTGCTTGACCCAGATCAAGCCACCCGTCACACCGGGGCTCATGATGTAAGCGCGTGACGCATTACGTTCCCGCCAGCGCTAGCCGACGCATGACACGACCGGGTTCGGGCGCGAACACGTTTGCCGCCACGCATCGTGTTTCATTCCGGCCATAGGAGAAGTCCGTCATGAAAGCACTCGTTTATCACGGTCCCGGCAAAAAGTCGCTCGACGAACGGCCGATACCCGAACTCACGGCGCCCCCCGATGCAATCGTCAAAGTCACCCGCACGACGATCTGCGGCACCGATCTGCACATTCTCAAAGGCGACGTGCCGACCTGCGAGCCGGGCCGCATTCTCGGCCACGAAGGCGTCGGTGTCGTGCACCAGGTCGGCGAGGCGGGGAGCGGGCTCGCGGCCGGCGATCACGTGCTGATCTCGTGCATCACCTCGTGCGGCCGCTGCGACTACTGCCGGCGCGGCATGTATTCGCATTGCACGACGGGCGGCTGGATTCTCGGTAACCGGATCGACGGCACGCAGGCCGAATATGTGCGCATCCCGCATGCGCAGAGCAGTCTGTACCGCATTCCGGCTGGCCTCGACGAAGAGGCGCTCGTGATGCTGTCCGACATTCTGCCGACCGGCTTCGAATGCGGCGTGCTCAACGGCAAGGTTCAGCCGGGCTGCACCGTGGCGATCGTCGGCGCCGGGCCGATCGGTCTCGCTGCGCTGTTGACCGCGCAGTTCTACTCGCCGGCGCAGATCATCATGATCGATCCCGACGCGAACCGGCTCGAGGTCGCGCACCGCTTCGGCGCGACCGCGTGCATCGACAACGCGCATGCCGATGCGGTCGCGCAAGTGCTGATGCTGACGGAATCGGTAGGCGCCGACTGCGTGATCGAGGCGGTCGGCATTCCGCCGACGTTCGAGCTTTGCCAGCAGCTGGTCGCGCCGGGTGGAACGATCGCGAACATCGGCGTGCACGGCGTCAAGTGCGATCTGCATCTGGAAAAGCTGTGGGATCGCAACATCGCGATTGCGACGCGTCTCGTCGATACCGTCAGTACACCGATGCTGATGAAGACGGTCAAGGCGGGGCGGATCGATCCCACGCGTCTGATCACGCATCGCTTCCGGCTCGACGATATTCTTTCGGCTTACGAAACGTTCTCCCGCGCGTCGAGCACGCGCGCGCTGAAGGTGTTGATCGAAGCGTCATAGACGGTCAAATACGCTCGAAAACGCGCGAATCAATATGGCACCGCGAATGCGTGCAATCACTCCGCAAAACGCGTCACCACCGCGGCGCCGACCGTTTCCATTTCGACGAGCACGGGTTTAGCGCCGATCGGCAGCACGGTACGGCCCAACGACTCGTTGATGATCTCCGCCGCCGACAGATAGAACGCCAGCAGCGCTGTCAGCAGTCCGCCATAGCCTCCAGCGTGCCGCAGTGTCGCCGAACCGAGCCATTCGCCGGCCGCGAGCAGAAAGAAGGTTGCCCACAGCGCGACGAACACGCCCTGCAGCGCGCGCGACGAGCGGAACGTCGCGATCCACATGTAGAACGTGAAGACGCCCCACAACAGCAGATACCAGCCGACGAACGCGGCCGGCACCTGCTCGTGCAGGAACAACGCAAACAGCGCGAACGACCACCAGAACGCGCCATAGCTCAGAAACGCGGTGGCGCCGAACGTGTTGCCGCGCGGAATCTCCATCAGTCCGGCGACGATCTGCATGCTGCCGCCGAACGCGAACGCGACGGCGAGCACGAGACCGAGCGAGCCGCCGCTGAACCAGCCGGCGTTGATCATGCTGAGCAGCCACGTGGTCAGCGCGAAAGCCGCAAGGCCGAGCGATGCGGGGTTGGGTGTGGTGAGTTTCATCGTGAAGTCTCCTGAATCGATCCGGGGGGGGCTTACTCGTGGTGGCCGAACTGCCGCAGCACGGCGGGGTTTTCGACGGTGGACATGTCCTGCGCGAGCGTTTCTCCCTTCGCGACCGAACGCAGCAGACGCCGCACGACCTTGCCGGAGCGCGTCTTCGGCATGCTGTCGCCGAAGCGGACTTCCCTGGGTTTGGCGATCGGCCCGATTTCCTTGCCGATCCACGCGCGCAGCTGGTCGGCGACCTGCCTTGCTTCGGTGCCTTCCGGGCGTGGGCCCTTGAGCACGACGAACGCGACGATGGCTTCGCCGATGGTCTCGTCGGGCCTGCCGACGACCGCGGCCTCCGCCACCAGCGGATGCGCGGCGAGCGCCGATTCGATTTCCATCGTGCCCATGCGGTGGCCCGAAACGTTCAGCACGTCGTCGATGCGGCCGGTGATCGTGAAGTAGCCGGTCTGCGGATCGCGGATCGCGCCGTCGCCCGCCAGATAAAGTTTGCCACCCAGGTCGGCGGGGTAGTAGCCACTGCGGAACCGCTGCGGATTGCCCCAGATCGTGCGCAGCATCGACGGCCACGGCTGCTTGATGACCAGCAGACCGCCCTCGCCGTGCGGCAACTCGCAGCCGGTTTCGTCGACGATCGCCGCCTCGATGCCAGGCAGCGGCAACGTGCACGATCCCGCGACGAGCGGTGTTGCGCCCGGCAGCGGCGTGATCATGTGGCCGCCCGTTTCGGTTTGCCAGAAGGTGTCGAGCACCGGACAGCGCCCGCCACCGACTTCGCGCGCAAACCACTCCCACGCGCTCGGATTGATCGGCTCGCCGACGGTGCCAAGCAAACGCAACGAGTCGAGGTCGAAGCGGCGCGGATGCACGCCGCTGTCCGTCTCGGCGGCCTTGATCAGCGAACGGATCGCGGTGGGCGCCGTATAGAAGATGCTGACCTTGTGCCTGGCGATCATCTCCCAGAACCGTCCCGCGTCCGGCCACGTCGGCACGCCCTCGAAAATCACCTGGGTCGCGCCGACCGCGGTCGGGCCATAGCAGATGTAGCTGTGCCCCGTGATCCAGCCGATGTCGGCCGTGCACCAGTACACGTCGTCCGCGCGGAGGTCGAAGGTCCACTTCATCGTGACGGCGGCCCACAGCAGATAGCCCGCCGTGCTGTGCTGCACGCCCTTTGGCGTGCCGGTCGAACCGGACGTGTACAGAACGAACAGCGGATGCTCGGCACCGACCCATTCGGGCTCGCAGGTGTCGGGTTGGGCCGCTTCGAGTTCGTGCAACCAGCAGTCGCGCGGTTCGTCCCACAGGATCGAGCCGCCCGTGCGCCGATAGACGATCACGGTATGGATGCCGTCGGTGCCTGCCATTTTCAGCGCTTCGTCGACGACGGATTTCAACGGCAGGTTCTTGCCGCCGCGCATCTGCTCGTCGGCGGTAATGACGGCGACGGCGCCGACATCGACCATCCGTTCATGCAGCGACTTCGCCGAGAAGCCGCCGAACACGACCGAATGCAACGCGCCGATGCGCGCGCAGGCCTGCATCGCGACGACGCCTTCGATCGACATCGGCAGATAGATCATCACGCGGTCCCCACACGCGATGCCGCGCGCGCGCAGCGCGTTCGCGAGGCGGCACACGCGCGCATGCAGTTGCCGGTAGGTGATGGTCGTCACGCTGCCGTCGTCGGCCTCGAAAATGATCGCGGTCTTGTTGGCGTTGCCGTCGTGCAGATGACGATCGAGGCAGTTGTACGACGCGTTCAACAGACCGTCGTCGAACCATTTGAAGAACGGTGCGTTCGATTCGTCGAGTACCTTGGTGAAGGGCCGGCGCCAGCTCAGATGCTCGCGCGCGAGCCGCGCCCAGAAACCGGTCCGGTCGCTGCGCGCTTCGTTGACGAGCGCTTCGTAGGCGGCCATGCCGTCGATGGCCGTGTCCGTCAGAAGCGACGGGGCGGCCGTTTCCGGCGCTTGATGGTTGATGGCGACAGTGGACATAGTCTCCTCGCTGGCATGAATGAGTGATATGGGACGGGCACACCGCGACTGCCGATATCCAACGATCGGCGGCGCGGCTGCGCGCATGACTCGAACAGTGTTCTGGATGTCGCGACCAGTGTGTTGCGGGAAGCAAGGGGCACGATTGACCCAGATCAATCGCGGGTGCGGCGCGTGGTCGCGCCGTTGGCCTCTATACTGTGCGTCGTCAAACACGAGGCCCGCCGACGGCCGCTTGCCCGCCGGCTCTCGAAATCGGCATCGCTCGAACCCGCACATCCATGGATACTGATTTGTCGTCGCCGCGCCGCTCACGGCTCACGCGCGTGATCGAGGTTTTCGTCGTCTTTCTGAAGCTCGGGCTGACCAGTTTCGGCGGCCCGATCGCTCACATCGGCTACTTCCGGCGCGAGTTCGTCGAGCGGCGCCGCTGGCTCGACGATGAAGCCTTCACCGACCTGATCGGCCTGTGCCAATTTCTGCCAGGACCCGCGAGCAGCCAGGCGGGGTTTTCGATCGGGCTGCTGCGGGCCGGGTGGGGTGGGGGGCTAGCCGCCTGGTGCGGCTTCACGCTGCCGTCGGTACTCGTGATGCTAGCCTTTGCCGCGATCGCGCCGGACCTGGGCGGCGCGCTCGGCACGGGCGTGATTCACGGCCTGAAGCTCGTCGCGGTGGCCGTCGTCGCGCAGGCTGTCTGGGACATGGCGCGGCGTCTGTGTCCGGATCGCCGCCGCGCGGCAATCGCGCTCGCATCGCTTGGATTACTCAGTGTGCTTGGCACCGTCTACGCCCAACTGATCGTGATCGGCGCCGGCGCCGTGCTCGGTGTCGCGCTGTGCCGGACCACGGCGGTGCAAGCGCCACGCGCCATTTCTCCGCGGGCCGGCGATTTTCAGGTGTCGCGTACGGCAAGCATCGTCGCGCTAGTGCTCTTCTGCGCATTGCTGTTCGCGTTGCCGCTATGGGCGGCAAGCGGGACCTCGCAAGGCATCCGCGTATTCGATGCGTTCTATCGCTCCGGCGCGCTCGTGTTCGGAGGCGGCCACGTGGTGCTGCCATTGTTGCAGCGTGCAACCGTCGCGACCGGATGGGTCACGCCCAACGACTTCCTGGCCGGCTATGGCGCGGCCCAGGCCGTACCCGGACCGCTGTTCACGTTCGCGGCGTTTCTCGGCTGGATGATGGCGCTGCCACCCAGACACTGGAGCGGCGCACTGCTGGCGACAGTGGGCATCTTTCTGCCGGGTCTGCTGCTCGTTCTCGCCGCATTGCCGTGGTGGCAGGCGCTGCGCGCGCGTGCGACGATGGCGGCGGCGCTTGCCGGCGTCAATGCCGCGGTGGTCGGCCTGCTGGCCGCCGCGCTTTATTCGCCGGTGTGGACGAGCGCGGTCCTGTCGGCGACGGATTTCGCCGTGGCGTGCATCGGCTTTTTGCTGTTGCTGCGCTGGAAGGCGCCCCCGCTTGCGGTCGTCGTGCTGTGTGTGGCGGCCGGCGTCGCGCAAACTGTGCTGCACCCGCTCTGACAGGATATGGTGGGCTCCTTGAATGTGATGTCGAGTGCGTGAATCAGGTCATGCGCGCAATGTGCGGATACCCGCACGGACGGTGAACCGCGTCGTGCGTGCGGGTGTTGGTCAACTTGCCGGTCGAGCGCGGGCAGCGTTAGAAGATTTACTGGCCCGCGCTCTGGTCGCCGTCCACATGCAGGATCTCGCCGGTCACGAACGATGCCGAGTCGAGATAGAGGATCGCATTGACGATGTCGCTCATCTCGTCCATGCGCCCGACCGGATGCAACGTGGCGAGCACCGATGCCTTGAGATGCGCCGGTGACGATGACGACCTTGGAGGTGCTCATGATCTTTCTCACGGAGTGATGATTCGGCCTGCTGGCCGTTCGAGTCGATGGACCCGATGGAGGGCACCGCAGGTGCATCCGCCGCGAATTCGAGCACACACATGGACAAAGAGTCTTGCGCCACGAGAACAAATCTCGTGGAACCTGCCGGCTAGAGCCAGCGCCAGATGCCCGCGGGCCAACCGGAGAGCGGAATATGCGCCCAGGTCGCGACGAGCCAGAAAACGACGCCGCCCACCAGCGCGTGCATGCCGAACCCGCCCAGCCGCGCGCGGCCGGCGGCGATCGCCGCGAACGGCAGATAGCTCGTCTTCGATTCCCATGCGGGCCACA
The DNA here is from genome assembly GCF_050436225.1 of Paraburkholderia lebeckiae. Classification (NCBI taxonomy): domain Bacteria; kingdom Pseudomonadati; phylum Pseudomonadota; class Betaproteobacteria; order Burkholderiales; family Burkholderiaceae; genus Paraburkholderia; species Paraburkholderia lebeckiae. The sequence goes on from NZ_JBNDLU010000002.1 coordinate 1,708,305, forward strand.
GATCGGGTTGCAGCCGCCGTTTCTTGCGGTCCTGTAGCGCGGCACCGGCCAGCGCGAGGATGATGATCGCCCCGGCAAGCACGACGTTCCGGGTGACCGGGAACACGGCGATATGGCACAGTCCCCAAAGCGCGAACGACCACATCATCGGGTGACGGGTCACTGCGTACACGCCGCGCGCCGCGTCGGGAAGCGCGGTGGGCCGGCCGCCGGTGGGCAATGCCGGGTTGCGGATCAGGGAGCCCATCAGAAGGATCGACGCGATCAGCATGAGCACGGTCACAACCGCCCACAGCACGTTGCCTGCCGGCCATAGCGGATCGGAGACGGGCGTCCTGTCGTAAGCCATGACCATCCAGCCGAACGTCAGTATCGCAATCAGCGAATAGACGCCCATGGCACCCCGTTCGCCGATTGTCCGGACCATACCCGCCCGCAGCGGATGGGACAGGAGAAAGTGGCTGCCGACAAAAGCGAATGCCGCCACGACAAGTGCGTCGATGCTTTCCATTGGCCCGGCTCCTCAAGTCAGATGATCGGTCGACCGCGTGCATTGCGAGAATACTACTTCGCGCGCCACAACGAATGCAGCGATCGCTTCGCGATTTCAATTGCCGCGCGTCGCAAAACCTTGATTGGCAGTCTCGTCGTCGCAATGGCCGAGACACTCGCCATCGCGTCGACTGCGCAAGCGGGGCAATGGGCCCCAAACCATTCCCGGCGCATCATTCACGCGCGGCGCAACCCGGTCGACACCTGTCTTTCCTGCTACAGGAAACTGTTTGCGGGCGATCAGCCGTTTGCTTACGAGCTGACCGAATTCGGCGAGTATTACCGTTACTACGAGCGGCTCATTGCTCATTGGCGCAGCGTGCTACCGGCCGGGCGCTTCATCGAGGTCGATTACGAAGCGGTCGTCGATGACCTCGAAGGCGAGGCGCGACGTCTGGTGAATTTTCTCGACCTGCCCTGGGATGACGCTTGTCTGCGCTTCCATGAAAACCGCCGCGTCGTGCGCACGGCCAGTCTTAATCAGGTGCCTCAGCCGATCTATAGGAGCTCGAAAGGTCGCTGGAAGCCGTATGAGGCTTATCTTGGTCCATTGCTGGAAGCGCTGGACAGCACGGGTTAAGAGGGTTGCGCGTAGCGCATTCGATGTTTCGGGAAGTTCTTCCCGACTTACCTGGCTGCCAATTGGCTGCCAATCCGTCGACGCGATGAGTTCAACGCTTCATGTATTGCGCTGAAAGGAAGCGGGGGGATCGCATTATGTGAAGGTAAACCCGCTGAGCGCTTATAGCTCAGGGTGGCTATCATAGTGATGTCCTATTTCAATGATATTGACAATATGGTCGCCTCCGAAATTCGGGTCATACTGGCTGATGACCACCCCATGATGCTGATTGGTATCGAACACAAGTTTGCAGATGTGAGCACGATCGAACTGGTAGGGAAAGCCAGCAACTCGACTGAACTGATCGCGCTTCTCACGAACACGCAATGTGACGTTGTCGTATCCGATTACGCAATGCCCGCGGGCGAATACGGTGATGGAATTGCTCTGTTTTCGTTTATAAAGCGCCGGTATCCTGACATCAAGATCGTTGTGCTGACGATGCTGGACAACCCGGCAGTAGTACGTGCGCTCGTGACGCAAGGTGTAACGTGCATCGTGAGCAAGTCCGACGCTGCCACCCACCTTATCCCCGCGGTTCATGCCGTCCATCGCGGCGGCAAATATTATTCGCCGACCATCAACGAGATCGTCCAGTCGATTGACTGGAACCGCCGGGGCAGGGGCTCCTCGGACGTCCTGAGTCAGCGCGAATCCGAAGTTGTGCGTCTTTTTGCATCGGGCCTGACGGTAAACGAAATTGCCGAACGGCTGAGTCGCAGCAAGAAGACCATCAGTACCCAGAAAATGAAAGCGATGGAAAAGCTCGGTATTGAGCGAGAAGTCGATCTGTTTCGATATGCGATGGATAATGGAATGGTGACTTCGACGCAGAAAACGACGGACAGTCCTCCTTCCACAGAATGAACACAGGAAGCGACCCTGCGCTTTCATCGCGCTGCTCGAAAAACCGTCAACCTTCTTTGTGCGGGGGAATTGAAGCGAGTTACCGCTTGGCAACCCACGTCAGGCTGTCCGAAATAACTTGACTGCTACAGTCCCGTTCACTGCGACTCTATCCTTGAGTGCGGCAAGTGGCCAAGGCAGGTTCTAGAAGGGCAGACTTCTGGAATCATCGTCAGCACGGTGCTGAAACCATCCCTTGCGTCCCTGATCCAGGTCCGCCATGCCATCAAAGAGCATAGATTCCAGCGGGCATGAACGCGTGGTTCATCCGCCCACCGGCGATTCGCGCGTTGATGAGCCGAGCAGACTGAATCGCTATCAGCGGACGCTCGTCATGGGGGCAGGGGTCGCCGTCTCGTTTGTGCTGGTGCTGTTGACCGGCGTCGTGCTGAAATCGGCGGTCACCGACTACATCGACGATCGCTATACCGATTTCGCTCTACGGCAGACTCGCCTACAACTGGAATTTCTGGAGCGGGAAAGAACGCTGAGAGCTGCCATCCTGCATGAAGAATCGGCGTGGGGCACGCGAGTTCCTCCGCCCGCGACCCTCGTCGACGAGTTTGCCGCGCAGCATGGACGAGTCGTTCTGCAGCGGCACAGGAATTTCGAACCGTTGATGATGCTCGGCGATGTCGGTCCGTCGCTGAACGCATCGGATTTCGCACCGTATCTGGCGCTCGGTGTTGATTTTGACTATCGTCTCGGCCCTTGGGCCAAGGTGCAGACCAGTGCCGTGTCAGGCTTCTTCTATTCGCCTGAGCGACGGTTCCTCGGCATTGTTCCTGCGCCGGCATCCGGCGATCTGCTCAAGCAGAGCGGCGCGCAAGACGTCCACGAACTTCTCGATCGCATTGCACCGGACATCGGCGATCTCGCGGACCCCAAGGTGGTCGAGCGGTTACGCAAGGACAGGAGTGCGATCTGGTTCCCGCCAGTCACTGATCTGTTTAGCGAACAGCCCGCAATCCGTCTGGTCATGCCGGCCTTTAGCGACGGCAAGATATTCCTCGTGGCTGTCCGCAAGATCTACGTGGGCCCCCTGATCGAAATGCTAACCGGGGAGCGGCGCTACGATGAAGAATCGCTGCTGCTCGATTCGGCCGGCAATGTGATCCTCAGCACGGCCAAGCCGGGTACCGGTGCCGCGCTGACGCAACGGATTCTCAATTCCCGTACGCAAGGGATGCAACCCGCCGGAGGAGTCCATCGCTCCCGGAATGGATTGTTCATGGCCAGTGCGGAGGTAACGGACTCCGGCTGGACGCTCGTTCACGCATTCACGTGGCGCACCATTTTGCGTGACATCGGTGCACGCCTCGCCGTTTACGTTGCCGCGATGCTGCTGCTCGTGGCTTTCATGTGGGTGCTTCTGTTGATGCTCGATCACAAGCTGTTCAAGCCCGACTACGAACGTTCGCAGCGAATATTCGAAAGTGAAGCCCTGAACCGCACGATGGTTGCTGCAGCACCGTCGGGATTCGCGCTGCTGTCTTTCGAGCAGGGAGATATTCTGTTGCAGAGCAACCTGATGCGTACCTACGAAGCGAACACGCATCCGGATGAACCAGGCTTGCACACCCGCCTGCTCGGTCTCTATGACCGCAGCCCCGGCGCGCCCGCGTGGCAGTCCGATCTGGAGATGGCGCTTAGACTTGCCGACGGCCGCGTGGACGATCTGCTAGTGAGTATGGTGCGTACCAGGTATCGTGGAAAAGAGGTGCTGCTTTGCAGTTTTTCCGACATTACGACTCTCAAGAACACGGAGCGCAAGCTGGACGAGGCGCGTGCGGCAGCGGACGCCGCCAACGAGGCGAAATCTGCGTTCCTCGCGATGATGAGCCACGAAATACGTACGCCGCTCAATGCCATTCTCGGCAACCTCGAGTTGCTCGGACGCTCGCCGTTGTCACCGTCGCAGGAGGAGAGAGTAGGGGTCATCACGTCGTCGTCCACTGCGCTGCTCGGGATCATCAACGACATTCTCGATTTTTCGAAGGTCGAGTCTGGCCAGATGACGCTCGAGTCGATCAGTTTCGATCTCGGCGATGTCATTCGACAAGTGGGTGCGATGTTCGAACCCGTCGCGCATGCGAAGGGACTCGAATTCGACTGCGTGATCGACGATGCGCTCGCGCCGCACTATCTGGGTGACCCAACGAGAATCCGGCAGATCGCGGTCAATCTGGTCAGTAATGCGATCAAATTCACTGCGAGTGGCGACGTACTGCTCGAGGTTTACCTCAAGGACGACACGGCCGACGATTCGCCCATCGTGATTGGCGTGAGCGACACCGGCATCGGCATGACGCCTCAGCAGCAGGAGACGCTATTTCATGCATTTAGCCAGGCCGATTCGTCGATCGCCAGGCGCTATGGCGGAACAGGACTCGGACTTGCGCTCTGTCTGCGCCTGACCGAATTGATGCATGGCACGATCCAGGTGAAGAGCGAGTTGAATGACGGCAGTACCTTTGTCGTGACGTTACCCATTCCGGTGAGTAGTGGCACACCGGTCGTCGCCCCAGAAGACAGCAAAGCCAAATGGGAGTTCACCGCGATCGACACACACGCCGTTCACATTCTTGTGGTCGACGATCAGCTTGCAAATCGGGAGTTGATCGCCGCGCAACTTGCCACGCTGGGATACGAGGCCGATATCGCCGATAGTGGCGGGGAGGCAGTGCGGCGCTTCAATGAACGCCACTATGATCTTGTGATGACCGACATCAATATGCCAGGGATGGACGGGTACGCGCTCGCGCGGTGTCTGCGCGATCAAAGCGCGACGGTGCCGATCATCGCCATTACTGCGCAAGTGGGTGCAGAAGAGCGTTCGCGATGCAAGAAGGCCGGAATCGACGAGGTCCTGCTGAAACCCGTCCTGCTTGGCACCATGGATGCGACGGTGAGGCGGCTGGTCAAGGAGGCCGGCAAACGCCCCGCAAGTGACACCGCAGCCAGGCTCGACATTTCGCATGGGCCATTGCCCGAGCCCATCCATGCTGCGATGAGCCAGGCACTGAAGGAATCGCTCGAGGCGCTGTATGTCGCCATTGAACGGGTCGATATAAAAACGGTGCTGGCCCATCTTCATTCGCTACGCGGCTCCTTCGCGATGATTCAGGAGACCGAGGTGGCGAATGCGTGTGCACAGATGGAGCAGGAAGCCAGAAATAACGACATTCCTGCCGTCAAGGACGGGCTCGATCGTTTCGAACCACTCGCTTATTCGACGCTCGCGCGGCGCGTGATAAACACGCAGCCAGAGGCGTGAGTTTTTTGCTTCAGCGCTGAATCAGCAGGCGTCTGGTCACTAACAGACGCTTGGGAATGACCTAACGTTGCTTGTCTTGCACGGAAAAATGCTGTGCTCCTATTTCTGTCTGGCGCGTCGTACGGGACGATAAAAAGTAAGTCGCCTTTTTCGCCAAAACATAGCGAGCAGCACGCCTGACCCGTCACACAGTTCCGGTAGGATGCGCTCCTGATCAAGTTGACGATGCGCTTTACACACTGTTTCCGGGTCAGTTTGAACGATGGCAACGCATCGGAAACGAATGCGCGAAGCGTAGCGTAGAGCCGTTAGGCGGCAACAGTTTTAGACCGCATTTTCGACCGGTTCCGGTGCGCCGCCGTTGGCTGCAGAACGGTATCCTGCCTCGACGACAGCGATCGCATGCTCGGCCTCCCGCAAACCTGCAACCGGAGGACGACCATTCGCCAGATCGGCCCAGTTGCGCCTTAAGAACACCGAGTAAAACGCGTCTGTGTTGTATTCGACCGTCGCGGTGCGTCCCTGCTGTTGGTCCCGCGCTTTGATGTAAAGCTGGTCGGCATAACCCCGGGCGTAGGAGGAGGTATGCGAGATGGAAAACGCGAAGTCTCGCTGATCTTCCGCTGTCGATGGATACAGGTAACCCGTTTCCACAACGCCGATTTGGCCCGCAGCGTTCCGGCAGGTGAACACGGCTTGCTCTTCAACGGTCACGTCAGGCCGATACGTTCGCATCTGCGCCGAGACGTGGGTGATCGGGCCGTTTGTCAGGGATGAGATCAGGTCAATGAAATGAACCCCGACATTTAACGTGCACCCTCCACCTGCATGCCGTTTATCAAGCATCCAGCTGCACCCGCCGCGCTCATATCGAGCTACGGGGCCAACGATGAACCTGAACGAGAGATGCTGGTATCCCTCCGGCGTAAATCCCTCTGCGGGGGAAAGACGGGCAGCCAGATCGCTCACGCGCATGATGAATGGAACACTGACGTAAACGCCGTGCATCTCGGCGAGCTGCCGGACCCGGCGAACCTCCCGGAGATTAAGTCCGCAAGGCTTCTCGATGAGAAACGGAATGCCGCGGGCAATCAGCCGCTCGGCCAGTTCGGCCATTTCTGAATGACGGCTGAATACCAGAGCAAAGTCGAAATCCTCGCCGAGGAGCGCTTCGTTGGAGCCGTACAGCTTGCAATTCAGCTGGTCCGCGACTGTTGATCCAGCAAATGAGGCAGTATCTGAAATACCCACAACCTGGACACCAGGATCTCGCAATGCAGCGAGATAGAGGGGAAAGTGCCAGTGGCTAACGTCGAAAACAGCAATTCTCATAAGGGCTCCACAGCAGTGCGATTGTCGAGGGCGTCAATCCATGTAGGAGCCACCATTCACGCTGAGTGTCTCACCGAAGATGTAGCTTGCATCATCCGAGACGAGGAAGGCAGCGGCCCGTGCAATCTCCTCTGGGCGCCCAAGGCGGCCCGCGGGAATGTTAGAGATGGTCGTCGCCTTCATCTCGGGGCTCATCTCATTGGTGAGTTCCGTCGCGACGAGGCCCGGCGCGATGGCATTGACATTGATGCCAAAGGGTGCCGCGTAGCGTGCGAGCGATTTTGTCAGGCCGATGATTCCAGCCTTCGCAGCGGTGTAATGTGCGTTGCCACTGAAGTCGCCGCGCTTGCCGGCCACTGAACTGACGTTGACGATCTTTCCATACTTTTGCGCCTTCATCGACGCGAGAACAGCCTGGCAGCAGAGGAACGAGCCCTTGAGATGGATGTTAATCATCCGATCCCATTTCTCTGGGCTAATCTCGGGAAAACTGACGAAGTCGCCAATCCCAGCGTTGTTAATCAGGATGTCGACGCGACCATGGTCCGCAAGGAGTCGGCGGAACGCGTCCTCGACCTGGCTCGTATCAGCCACGTCAAAAGCGATGGCGCTAGCGCTTCCACCCCTTCGCTGAATGTTTTTCGCCGCGTCGGTTGCCGGTTCAAGCGTGCGGTCATTGACGATCACATGGGCACCACGGTCGGCGAGAACATCGGCAATAGCGATACCCAACCCGCGCCCAGCGCCCGTGACCACGGCAATCTTGCCCGACAGGTCCTGCTGATTTGAAATCATGACTACCCCCGATGTTGTTGGCTCGCGAGTACGTCGGAGCGCATCTGATTGGCGAAATCCTGTGAGTCGGCTGTTTCGGTTGCCCCGACCATCGTCTCGGCACGCAGGCGATCGTAGTCGCCTTTCGGGACGGGAACCGCGTTGCGGTCGCCGAGATCGCTGAGGTGGATCCGGTACGTCTCCCGCGTAGTGAAAGCGGCGATCGCGGCCACTACACAGATACCGAATGTCAGGGCCCCGATCTTCAGCGGGATATTGGCGGAGCCGGGGGGCGCGACCGCGACGAAGAGCGCGGGGAGAAACGCGGTCAGCATCGTGCCGACGTTCTGCCCGATGGCCATCCCGGACACGCGCACGCGCGTGCGGAACAGTTCGGGGAAGAGGCTCGGAAACACGCCGTTGAAGCCCTGATAGGCGACGCCCCACATGAGCACCGAAAGAGTCATCGCCAGCCACAGGTTATGGATGCTGATGGAGTACAGATACGCGAACGAGAGCAGTCCGGCGCTGAGCGTGCTGACAAGGACTGGCAGCCTGCGGCCAACCTTGTCTGAGAGGTTGCCGACGTAGGGAATCAGAATCACCGCGGAGATATTACCCAGAACAGGAATCCACAGATACACGCCGGGAGGAAAGCCGATGCCATACGACGGCTGAACCGCGTAGGCGGCGCCGAAGACCGAGGCGACAACGGCGATCACCGCGGTAAGCGCCATGCAGAGCACGCGCGCGATATCGCCCCAGTTCTGCCGGAGCACTTCGACGACCGGCGAGACGGGAACTTCACCGTGTGCGCGCTCCTCGGTGAAGGCCGGGGTCTCGTCAACTTCGCGGCGAATGATGTAACCCGCAATGAGAACGACGATGCTGAGCAGGAACGGGATTCGCCAGCCCCAGGCGGTGAACTGGTCCTTGGGCATGAAACGCGCGAGTGGCAGGAAGATCGCTGCCGCGAGGAGCTGTCCCGCCTGGACCCCCTGGAGGGTAAAGCTCGCGAAGTAGCCACGCCGCCCGAACGGTGCGTGTTCCAGAATCATCGAACTGGCGCCGGAGATTTCTCCAGCGACCGCGAAGCCCTGGATGAGGCGCAGAACCACGAGCAGCACCGGAGCCCAGATCCCCACCTGCTGATACGTTGGCAGGAGCCCGACGGCCATCGTCGAGAAGCCCATGAGGAACATGCAGAGAATCAGCACCGTCTTGCGGCCGTGGCGGTCGCCCCAGTGCCCGAGGACGACAGCGCCCAACGGCCGGGCGATATAGCCGACACCATAGGTCGCCAGCGACGCAATAATGGCGACCGTCGGGTTGTTCGACGGAAAGAAGAGCTGCGGGAACAGCAACGCCGCCGCGGTCGCGTAGATGAAGAAGTCGTAATACTCCAGTGCTGAGCCGATCCACCCGCTGGCCGCGGCTTTCTTCGACTGGCGCTTGCCGTGAGGCTCAAGCGGGGTGTTCAGTTTCATCACTCGTCTCCGTTTTGATTGACTTTCCGGTGTTGGTTGTCTATTGTTGTAACACCGTTCCATTAAGAATCATGTTACGTCAATTATGAGAGTTGTCAAGGGTGCAGTTGATCGGTCGCTACAGGCGATCGAGTTGCTCGCAAGAGAAGCACGATGGATGCGGATGTCTGACATCGCCGCGGAACTCGAGCTCGAAAAAGGGCCCGCCCACCGGGTGCTCGCGCAACTCTGCGAGCAGGGTTGGGCGGAACAGGATGAACAGACGTCCCAATACCGTCTGACATTGAAGCTGTCCTTGCTGGGCCAGCGGTACCTGCATGGGCTCGGTCTGCCGGGTCTGGTGCAGCCCATCCTCGATGAAGTCGCCGCTCAATGCCGCGAGCTGGTCCGGTTGACCGTTGTCAACGAGGGAACACTTGCGTGGCTGGCATCGTCCCAGGGTGCGGCGCCCGGCCTGATGTATTCGCCGTCAATGGACAAGCCCATCGTCTTGCATGCCACGGCCAACGGCAAGGTATGGCTCGCGACCATGTCCAACGACGAGGCGATTGAACGCGCATTGCGCGGTGGGCTCGGCAAAGCGGCCGCCAGCGGCGCCTGTGCGCCGAAGGCGATCACCAGCGTCGAGCAGTTGATTCCGGAACTGGAGCGGACGAGGAAGCGTGGCTACGGACTTGTCATTGAAGAGGCCGAGCCGGGCGTCGTGGCTCTGGCTGTGCCGGTGCGTTCGCTGACTGACGGTGCGGTGGTCGGCACCATGAGTATTGCGGGACCTGTCATGCGGGCTCAGCCGGAGCGTTACGACGCCTTTTACTCGCTACTGCAGGAAGCGTCCGCGAAGCTGGGTGCCGTATGGCCGCGCCAGAGCGTCGGTGCGCATGCGAGCGAGGCGGCATGAACGCGCCGGGCGCAGTTCAGGCTCTCGAGCGACTCACCGCGTTCGGTGAACGCGCAGCACGTGTCCTCGTCGCGGCGCGCCGGCAAGGCACGCTCGCGGAGCGCCTTCCCATCGAGCTGCGGCCCGCGAATCTGGACGAGGGTTTCGCGATCCAGCAACAGGTGGGCGATCAGCTCGGCCGGCAGGCTGGCGCGTGGAAATGTGCGCTGCCGCCGGCGGGCAAACTCATCGCTGCGCCAATCTACGACGCCGTCATTCATCGAGGCGCCCAATGCCGCATTCGCGCGATGCCTGCGCAGTCCCTGGTAAGGGCAGAGCCTGAACTCGCCTGTTTGCTGGCTCGCGATCTGCCGCCACGGCGCGAAGCGTATGGCGAAGCCGAGGTGCTCGACGCTCTCGGGAATGTTCACCTCGCGCTCGAACTGCTGGGCAGTCGCTATGCGAATCCGGAATCGCTGACGTTTCCTGAATTGCTGGCAGACGGTCTGTTCAACGCCGGTCTTGTCATTGGGCCGCGCGTTCAATTGCGCGAGGGCGCGACGCCGGCCGATCTCCCGATCGAATTCACCGTCAGTCTGACTCGCGCCGGACACGACACGGTCAGTTTTGCTGGCCGCCACCCTGATCGCAGCGTGCTCGCGCCGATCGTGTGGCTCGTCAATTTTCTTCGCGTCCGCGGCCTTGGGTTGCATGCCGGCCAGGCGGTGATCACGGGCTCTTACGCGGGCGTGCTCGAGTTGCCGATTGGTTGTGATTTGCATATCGGCTTCGGTGATCTCGGCACGTTGCCGATACTTTTTTTGTCTTGATAGGAGTCTTCAAATGCGTCTCGTCCGTTTCGGCCAGCCTGGTCAGGAGCATCCCGGCGTCATCGATTCGAGCGGCGCGATCCGCGATCTGACCGGCGTCGTCGACGACATCGACGGAACGACTGTTTCGCCTGCCGCCCTTGCGAAGCTGAGCGAACTCGATCTGAATCGCCTGCCCGTGGTGGAAGCGGGCACGCGCCTCGGCGCCTGTATCGGCAATGTCCGTAACCTCGTGTGCATTGGTCTGAACTACACCGACCATGCAGCCGAAACCGATACGCCGATTCCGCGGGAACCCGTCGTGTTCAACAAGCATACGGGTTCGATCAGCGGTCCGAACGATCCGGTCATCTTGCCGGCAGACGCGCAAAAGCTGGATTGGGAGGTCGAGCTGGGCGTGGTGATCGGCAAACCCGCCTGGCAGATCGATGAAGCTACCGCGCTCGATCATGTGGCGGGTTACTGCCTTGCCAATGACGTTTCCGAACGCGCGTATCAGCTCGAACGCGAAGGCCAGTGGACCAAGGGCAAAAGCGGCTTCTCTTTTGCGCCGCTCGGCCCGTGGCTCGTAACGCGTGATGAAGTGCCCGACCCGCAGGTGCTCGACCTGTGGCTCGACGTCAACGGCACACGTCGTCAGACGGGCAACACACGCACGATGATCTTTAACGTCGCGCATATCGTGGCGTATCTCAGCCGCTTCATGCCACTGATGGCTGGCGACGTCATTATTACCGGGACGCCTCCCGGTGTCGGCCTCGGTCAGAAGCCGCCCGTCTTTCTGAAAGCGGGCGACACCATGACCCTCGGCGGCAGCGGACTCGGCGAGCAGAGCCAGAAGGTGGTGCCGTACGCCGATTCGCTTGGCGCGGCATGGGGCCGCGGCGAATATCCGTTGGCACGATAAAACAATTCGATCTGTAGGAGGAGGAGATATGAGCCTTGCTGGAACGGGCGTCGTTGCAATCTGGCATGACCTGCTGCCGGAAGCGAAGGATGAATTCTACGAGTGGCACAACCGCGAGCACATGCCGGAACGCGCCGGAATTCCCGGGTTCAGGCGCGGCCGGCGCTACATTGCGCTGGATGCGGGCCCCGAGTACTTCAATCTGTATGAAGCCGACACCGTGGAGGTGCTCGGCGCGCAGGACTACCTGCTTCGGCTGAATTCGCCGACGCCGTGGACCAAGCAGGTCGTCGCCTCGTTTCGCAGCGTGGCCCGCTCGATCTGCCATGTGGCGTACTCCGACGGCGTGGGGCAGGGCGCCAATCTCATGACGGTGCGCTTCGATGTGCCTTCGGCGGCACGGGCCGATGTCGTGAAGGGATTGCGTCAACAGGTCTTGCCGCCGCTCGCCGACCGGCCCGGCATCACGGGCGTGCACCTGTGTCTGGCCGACGAGGCCGTCAGCAAGGTGGAAACTGCCGAGAAGAAGGCGCGTTCGGAAGGCACCGAGGTGCCGACATGGATCGTGATGATCGAAGGATGCCGCGCCGACTATGTCCGCACGGCAGTGGACGCTTTCCTTGCCGGACTCGCTGCTTTGCCCGGGGCCGCTGCGGTTGCGCCGCACGCCACGCTCTATCAACTGGAGTACACGCGCTGCAAGACGCCATGGAGCGCTGGCTGAAACGTCGTTTGAACACGGCTGCACGGCGCGTCACACGACGTCGCGCAGCCGGCCCCGAAAATGTCGTCACGTTGAGAAACGAAGGAGTAGTTCCATGTCGTCCCCTGTTGCGGACAAGTCCGTCGCATCGACCGCGCTCAGGCCGGTTCGCGTCATTCGGCTCAATCCCGCTGACGATGTCGTCATCGCCCTCGATCAGCTTGTGTCCGGCACGGTGCTGGATGTGGAAGCGGTGACGGTCTCGGGATTGATCCCGCCCGGTCACAAAGTGGCGACACGCGACATCGGTGAGGGTCAAGCGGTACACCGTTACGGCCAGATCATCGGCTTTGCGAGTCAGACGATCCGCGCGGGGCAGCACGTTCATACGCATAACCTTGCGATGGGCGAATTCGCCCGTGACTACGCATTCAGTCAGGGCGTGCGTGCCAGTGTCCCTTCAACTGAGCCCGCGACATTTCGGGGCATTGTGCGCGAAGACGGCCGTGTGGCTACGCGTAATTACATCGGCATCCTTACCTCGGTGAATTGCTCGGCCACGGTCGCGCGAGCCATTTCCGACTATTTCCGCCGCGACATTCGTCCGCACGCGCTGGCCGCGTTTCCGAATGTCGACGGCGTCGTCGCGCTCACCCATGGTTCCGGTTGCGCCATTGACTCCGAAGGCGACGGTCTCGCGATCCTGCAGCGCACGCTTGGCGGCTATGCGTGCCATCCCAACTTCGCGAGCGTGCTGGTCATCGGCCTGGGCTGCGAAACGAACCAGATTTCCCGGCTGCTCGAAACCAAGGGGCTCAAAGAACATGACCGCTTGCGAACCTTCACGATTCAGGACACCGGTGGCACGACCCTGACAATTGCAAAGGGTATCGAACTGGTTCGGCAGATGCTGCCCTACGCGAATGACGTCAAGCGGGAAACGGTTTCGGCAAGTCATCTCACCATCGGCCTTCAATGCGGTGGATCGGACGGATATTCGGGCGTCACGGCCAATCCCGTGCTGGGTGCAGCCGTCGACTTGCTCGTGCGGCAGGGCGGTACTGCGATTCTCTCGGAGACGCCGGAGATTTATGGCGCCGAGCACCTGTTGACCCGCCGCGCGGTAACGCCCGAAGTGGGACAGAAGCTGGTCGATCGCATCCGGTGGTGGGAAGCGTACGCGCAGCGGCAAGGGGCGCAGATCAACAACAATCCGTCGGCGGGCAACAAGGCCGGCGGCTTGACGACCGTCCTCGAGAAATCGTTGGGCGGCATCGCAAAGGCAGGTTCGACGAATCTCGTCGAGGTGTACCAATACGCCCAGCCGGTTAAGGCACGCGGCCTGGTGTTCATGGACACGCCTGGCTACGACCCGGTGTCGGCTACCGGACAGGTCGCGGGCGGTGCGAACCTGATCTGCTTCACGACGGGACGCGGTTCGGCTTACGGCTGCGCGCCGTCGCCGTCGGTAAAGCTCGCGACAAACACCGCACTCTGGCAACGTCAGTCCGACGACATGGACCTGAACTGCGGAGAAGTGCTGGAAGGGAGCGCAACGATCGAGCAACTCGGCGCGGTGCTGTTCCAGCTGCTGCTCGACGTGGCCTCCGGGAAACGTTCCCGTAGCGAGCAGCACGGTTACGGACAAAACGAATTCGTCCCCTGGCAAATCAGCGCAATTATGTGACCCGCCGTTGGCCGGCATAAGTAGAGCGTGCACCGCACTGATGCTGAGCAATAACCGACACCAGGTTGGAGAAAGATAGATGCCATTGAATGACCGATCCGCGCTGCCTGACGATCTGGAACACGCTGTGCTCGTGGGGCGCGCGTGGTGCCCCGATATCGGCGCGCCGCGTCCTGTTGCCGTTATAGGTGGCGAACTGGTGGATGTGTCGTCGTTCGCGCTGACGACCAGCACGCTGCTTGAGCAACCAGGAATCGGCCTTCGGCTGGAAGAGGCCGCTGCGAACCTGCCGAAGCTGGCGACACTGGGCTCGGTTCTTGCCAATTCGGCCTTCGATCGACGCGATCCGTCCACCCCTTGGCTTATCGCGCCATGTGACCTTCAGGCGATCAAAGCGAGCGGTGTGACGTTCGTCGAAAGCCTTCTGGAGCGGATGATCGAGGAGCGCTCGGGAGGCGACGCGAGCCGGGCCGATGAAGTGCGCGCGCGTGTCATGTCCGTGCTGGGCGATCGGCTCGCAAGCGTTCGCCCAGGGTCTGCGGAAGCTGAGGCGGTGCGCCAAGTACTTATTCAGGAAGGAATGTGGTCGCAGTATCTGGAAGTCGGCATCGGTCCCGATGCGGAAATCTTCACGAAATCGCAGCCCATGTCCGCCGTCGGTACCGGCAGCGAAATCGGAATCCATGAAAATTCGCAGTGGAATAACCCGGAGCCTGAAATCGTGCTGGCGGTGACCAGCCGGGCGGAAATCGTCGGCGCCACGCTTGGCAATGACGTCAATCTTCGGGATTTCGAAGGCCGCAGTGCACTGTTGCTCGGTAAGGCGAAGGATAACAACGCGTCGGCCTCGATTGGCCCGTTCATTCGCCTCTTCGACAGTACATTCGGTCTCGATGATGTTCGGGCTGCGGAGCTTTCGCTGCGCGTAGAAGGAACGGATGGATATGTTCTGACAGGGGCAAGTTCCATGAAACGCATCAGCCGGGACCCGTCAGAACTCGTTGCGCAGGCGATGGGTTCTCACCATCAATACCCGGACGGAATGATGCTTTATCTCGGGACATTGTTTGCACCGAGCGCGGATCGTAGCGTGCCAGGGCAAGGATTCACGCATCAGATCGGCGATACGGTGACGATATCGAGCCCGCGATTCGGTGCGCTCGTCAACACGGTCAACTATTCGCATCGCATTGCGCCGTGGGAGTTTGGAGTCGGCGCGCTGCTCGCCAGCATTCTTCGCCGGCAGCGAGGTTCGAATCGTGGCGTCTTTTCACCGGCCTTTAACCAGATTCCATCCACTGATTGCTGAGTAACGGACCCGCCCTGTGACCTCGCGGCACGTTCGGTTAGCTTGACAAAGCGTTCGAGCCTATATCTAGAGGCGACGGTCGTACGGCCGTGAGACTATCCGAGGACACTCACGGCCCATCGGCCGACGTTGTTGGGCTATCCTGCTGCTCTACTACTACCAGGACAGTCCGCCGCACGCCATGGCTCTCTCTCCGTTACCTCCACTGGCATGTCTGCAAGCATTCGAAGCTAGCGCCCGTTATCTGAGCTTCACTCGCGCGGGGCAGGAACTGAACCTGTCCACCAGTGCTGTGAGCCGCCAGATATCTCAACTTGAAGAATTCCTGGGACGCCGGCTGTTTGTGCGGGAGCACAACACCCTAAGGCTCACGCCGGCAGGGGAGACCTATGCGGTGGACGTGCGGCGCATGTTGGAACTATGCACTAGCGTTACCTCAAGTCTGATGGCTCGCGTCGTCAAGTCTCGTCTCACGGTGTCCTGCACAGCGGGCATCTCGGTATTCTGGCTCGCGCCCAGAATCGGCTCGTTTATCGACGCGAATCCCGATGTGGACCTGCGCATCATCGTGCGGGACCACTTTGGAGCCGTCTCGCCAGCTGAGTACGACGTAGGCATTTTCTATCTGCGCAACCCCGAGGTTCCCGGAACGCACATACGGAAGCTCTTCGACGAAGAGGTCTTTCCGGTTTGTTCGCCGACCTATCTTGATGGGCGCAAACTGAAGCCAGTGGAACTGCTGTCCTGCACGCTACTTGTTCTTGAGGACGCGGAACGTAGCTGGATGTCCTGGCACACCTGGTTCGAACAGGCTGGGCTTGAACGACCAGCGCTCAATCAAACCATCATTGCCAACAGCTACCCACTCATTGTGCAGCTCGCGACGCATGGCAAGGGCGTCGCGCTCGGTTGGAACCGGGTTATCGACCCGCTCCTTGAGCACGGCGCGCTCGTCAGGGCATCGGACTCTCACGCCACCATGGGCGGCTCATACTTTGTCACCTGGCCATCAGAGCGTGCGGAAACACCTGCCGCCCGTCGGTTCCGCGAGTGGGTAGTCAGCCAGACACCCGCTTCCTGACGAACCCCGTTGCAAGCCTCTGGATGCGGTTGCGTTTTTTGCAAGCGCGTTTGCGAATTTAGCGTTATGCGGTCGCCACGCCAAAAATTACATTGGTTGCGTGACGAATCGCGAACGCTCACCTCGCAAAGCGACAATCCAGAGAGGTCTAAATGGCAACGAGTGCATCAAATGGCGTACTGGTGGGCGTGCCGCCCACGAGGACTGTGACGCGCCGGAAGGCGATTTTCGCCACTGTCATTGGCAGCGGTCTGGAATGGTTCGACTTTTCCGGGTACGCATTCTTCGCAGCAACCATCGGTAAGTTATTTTTCCCCGCAGGCAACGAGACAACGTCGCTGCTGCTATCACTGGCAACCTTTGGGGTTGGCTTCGTGATGCGACCGCTCGGCGGCATCGCGTTCGGCATCTACGGCGACAGGGTGGGGCGCAAGCGGGCGCTGTCGCTCGCCATGCTCGTCATGGCGCTCGGCTCGGGCATCATTGCTTTCGCCCCTACATACCAGTCTATCGGCATCGCCGCGCCGTGTCTTATCGTCATCGCGCGATTGCTGCAGGGGCTGTCCGCTGGCGGTGAAATGGGCGGCGCTACCGCGTTCCTTACCGAGCATGCTCCAGCTAAACGTCGTGCTTTCTATTCGAGCTGGATTCAGACGAGTATCGGTTTCGCCGTGGTCATCGGCAGCCTTACCGGTACGCTCATCACGTCGAGCATGTCGGCTGATTCGCTGACCGCATGGGGATGGCGTATTCCGTTTTTCATCGGCATGCTGGTGGCTCCGGTTGGATACTACATTCGGCTGAAAATCGAGGAAACGCCCGAGTTCGTATCGGAGAAGCGCCACACCAACACGCCGCTGCGTGACGTCATTCGCGAGTATCCCCGCCAGGTGCTCTCCAGCCTGCTGATGGTCGTACTGTGGACCGTCTGCACGTACGTCATCCTGTTCTACATCCCGACTTATGTTGTGAAGTATCTGCACATGACCCAGCGCGAGGGCTTCACGTCGGGCGTCGTCAGCGGTGTCGTGCTGATGGTCATGGCGCCCGTGTTCGGGGCACTGTCGGATAAGGTCGGCAAGCGGCGGGTCCTGTCGGTTGCTGCGCTCGTTATTCTGGTTGCCAGCTATCCACTGTTCTCTCATCTGATTAAATCGCCCGACCTTGCCACGCTGCTGACCTTCCAGGCGATTTTCGGCGTGCTGATTGCTGCATACACCGGCCCGATTCTGGCTCTCTTCACGGAAATGTTCCCGAGCCGCGTCCGTGCGACCGGATTGTCTTTGGCCTACAACGGCGCAGTGACCATCTTCGGTGGCTTTGCCGCTTTCATCATCACCTGGCTCACCCAACACACGGGTGACGCCGAGTCTGCGTCCTATTACATCATCTTCGCCGCGGTGGTTAGCCTGCTCGGCATCTTGCTGACAAAGCCATACCAGGCTTGAGGAAATTCACATGAACATGTTGATAATCGAAGGAGTCAACGTTTTCGACCCTGCAACGAAGAAACGCCAGACAAACGTCAATGTCTGCATCGCCGACGGGAAGATCACGGCAATAGGACAGATACCGTCGTCGTTTATCGATGCCCGCAGAATGAGCCTTCCCGGGCGCACCGTCTTGCCGGGTTTCATCGACCTGCATGTCCACGTCGTCGCGTCAAATGCGAATCTGGGCGCTAACGCGATGATGCCAAACTTCCTGGCTGCGCTTAAAACGTTGCCCATCCTGCGCGGCATGCTGAATCGTGGGTTCACCACCGTTCGTGATGCAGGTGGCGCTGACTTTGCAATGTGCGATGCTGTCAACAGCGGCGTGCTTTGGGGCCCGCGCATCCTGTCTTCGGGCAAGGCGCTATCGCAGACCGGTGGGCACGGTGACTTCCGTCAGCGCAATGACAAGCTTGACGATGCCTGTGGGTGTCTGGGACGTCAGGGAGCGATTGCCCGGGTGGTCGATGGTGTCGAGGCGATGCGCCTGGCAGTACGCGAAGAACTCCTCAAAGGGGCCTCCCAAATCAAGATAATGGCGTCGGGCGGTGTCGCTTCGCCCAACGACCCCATCACCAACACCCAGTATTCGGAGGATGAAATCCGTGCCGCGGTTCAGGAAGCGGAGGCTGCCGGGACGTACGTGATGGCGCATGCCTACACCGCTCGTGCCGTCCGGCGCGCCGTCGAGTGCGGGGTGAAATGTATCGAGCACGGAAACCTTATCGACGAGGAGACTGCCCGTCTGCTGGCGGAGCGCGGCGTCGCGGTTGTGCCCACAATCGCCACTCTCGACCGTCTCATTGAACAAGGTCCCGCGCTTGGTTTCCCCGCTGAATCGCTCGCAAAGATTGAGGGAGCACGCTCCGTCGGCCGGCAGGCACTTGCGCTGATGGCGCGCGAAGGCGTGAAGGTCGGGTTCGGCTCAGACATGCTGGGCGAGCTGCACACCTTCCAGTCCGACGAGTTCGCGGTTCGGGCAGGAATCGTCGGGAACGTTGAGGCCATCCGGTCGGCAACCTGCGTTGCCGCCGAAATCACGGGTGAAGCAGGCGTGCGGGGAACGGTCGCCGTCGGAGCCGTGGCTGATCTCATCGTGGTCGACGGTGACCCGATTGAGGACATTTCACTTCTGCTGGGGCAAGGCGAACACATTCCCGTGGTCATCAAGGCTGGAGTGTGTATGAAGGAAGCCGGCCGACTGCTCGAGCCAATCGCAGAGTGAGCTGCCGGCGCGCGGCATCGGTCGCGCCCAACCCTCCAAAGGCGGACCCGAACATGACCTCTCTCAGCACCCGAAATTTCGACGCCCACGCAACAGCCGCACTGCTGGACTATCCCTCGCTGGTGCGCGTTCTTCGGGAGACCATCACCGAATACGGCGCGGGACACATCGTGAGTCCTGAGCGGCTGGCCATTCCGATGCAGGACGGCGGCCTGATGTTATCGATGCCTGCCAGTGCTAAAGACATCGCCATCCATAAGTTGGTGACCGTGTGTCCTTCGAACGGAAAGCGCCTGCTTCCGACCATCCATGGTCAGGTCATCGCATGCGACGCGCACACCGGGGAAATGTTGTTCGTGCTCGACGGCCCGACCGTGACCGGGCGGCGAACGGCAGCGGTCACTGTGTTGGGCATCCAGACCCTGCATGGCATGGCTCCCCGCGAAATTCTCATCATGGGCACCGGGAAACAGGCGGCCAACCACGCGGAAGCGCTCGCGGCCTCCTTCCCGGAAGCCAAACTGTTCGCAAAGGGCACCTCGCCGGCAGCCTCGGAGGCCTTCGTGGCGCGGACCCGGTCGGTAGCACCGAACCTGTCTGTCCTTGATGGCGATGTGATTCCCGACAGCATTGAAGTCGTCATCACGTTGACAACGAGCAGGTCTCCGGTCTACACGTTGCCGGCGCGAGCCGGCCGTCTGGTCGTCGGGGTCGGCGCTTTCACGGCCGACGCAGCGGAAATCGGCAAGGAAACCGTCGGCGGAAGTTTCGTAGTTGTAGATGACCCTGTCGGCGCAATGCATGAAGCGGGCGACCTTATCCAGGCCAGGGTCGACTGGGCCTCAGTTTCTCCGCTTGCCAGGGCACTAGCTGGCGAGCCGAAGCCGAGTGCGCCGATTCTGTTCAAAAGCGTTGGCTGTGCTGCCTGGGACCTGGCCGCGTGCCGGGTAGCACGTTCAGCGCTCGACTCAAACGCCTGTCAAGTCGGCGCTGATGTGTCAGTAGCGTCGATTTGAATCGCCGCCGTCCCCGTACAGCGAGGAAAAGCAGGACATCCATAGATTTCAGCGAAGCAAACATGAAAATCACGCGCACCATCTCGACTGTTGAAGTTCACACCGGCGGTGAAGCATTCCGCATTGTCACCAGCGGTTTGCCGCGCCTGCCTGGCGACACTATCGTCAAGCGACGTGCATGGCTGAAGGAAAACGCCGACGGTATCCGCCGGGCCCTGATGTTCGAACCGCGTGGGCATGCCGATATGTACGGTGGTTACCTGACGGAACCAGTGAGCCCGAACGCGGATTTCGGCATCATCTTCCTGCACAACGAGGGTTACAGCGACCACTGCGGTCATGGTGTCATCGCGCTGTCGACAGCAGCGGTCGAACTGGGCTGGGTGCAACGTCAGGTACCAGAGACACGCATCGGTATCGATGCACCGTGTGGCTTCATCGAAGCGTTCGTTCAATGGGACGGCGAGCACGCGGGCAATGTCCGTTTCGTCAATGTGCCGTCCTTTATCTGGAAACAGGACGTGACGATCGAGACGCCGTCGTTCGGTTCGGTGACTGGCGACATTGCGTTCGGCGGTGCATTCTACTTTTACACCGACGGTCAACCACACGGACTTGAAGTTCGTGAATCGTCGGTGGAAGAACTCATTCGTTGTGGAGCGGAGGTAAAGGAGGCTGCGAACAAGGCGTTCCCCGTCGTGCACCCTGATATCCCTGAAATCAACCATATCTACGGGACCATTATCGCTAACGCACCGCGGGGCGAGGGTGCCACGCAAGCCAACTGCTGCGTATTCGCCGACCGCGAAGTGGACCGTTCACCGACCGGCTCAGGTACCGGCGGACGCGTCGCTCAGCTGTATCTGCGCGGTAAGTTGGGAAAGGGCGACACGCTCGTGAACGAGTCCATCATCGGCACGGTATTCAAAGGACGGGTGCTGAGCGAGACGACTGTGGGCGATTTCAGGGCCGTCATCCCCGAGGTCGAAGGCAACGCTTTCGTTTGCGGCTTTGCGAATTGGATTGTGGACGAGCGTGACCCTCTGACTTATGGGTTCCTCGTACGGTAACCGGCTTTTGGTAGTACCAGTCAGCGCGGAACGCTGAGACGCCATCACGCGCGCTTTTTTGGGCCTCGAAAGTCGATAGCTCCCGTAACCTGGCGAGAAGGCAGCAACGCAGCACTTTCCTCGCGCTTTGCCGCCGTACGGGTTCGTCCTGCACATCGCGACTATGGGCGAAGCACCGTTCGCGATGAAGAATGGCTGCTTATCGAATGGCCTGATGGCGATCCGGAGCCGCTCAAATACTCTCTCATTATCGCCCCCGAAGAGGCGACACTTGGGTTTCTGATGGCTCAACGACTCCGAATGCAATCGGATGGACGGGATAAAAAAACTTCCTTGAACGCGCGCTGCCTGCCCTTTCCTCGGATTACATCCCCCGGAGCAGTCCAGCGCGCTCAACGCCACGCTCCTGATTCCATTACTACGTTGCGCATCCTGCTTGGACTAAGGCTCATGCAACGATGGCTCTCTTCCTGGTACGGCAATAGAGCGCGCAACTAATTATGTGACGCACTTAAGGCTAGACACCGATCCGATCACCGGCGCGAGCCTCACGCCGCACCTCCTGCGGCGGTAGGCCAAACCCGCGAATGAACGCTTCGCGCATATGCCGACGATCGCGAAACCCCGTCTCTGTTGCGATCACTTCCAGCGAGTGCCGACTCTTCTCGATCATCAGCCGCGCGGCTTCGAGCCGCAGCCCTTCGATCGCCTTCGCGGGCGACTGTCCGGTCTCCAAGGTGAACACCCGGCTGAACTGCCGCGGGCTCAGATGCGCCGTACCCGCGAGTTCCTCGACGGTGAGCGGCAGCCTCAGGTTCTTGCGCGCATAGTTCAGCGCCTCCTGGATGCGGTCGGATTTGGGTGCCAGGTCGAGCATTTCCGAATGCTGCGACTGGCCGCCCGCGCGCCGCTGATGCATCACGAGCTTGTGCGCGACCGAACGCGCCACGTCGGTGCCGAGATCCTTCTCGACCATCCCAAGCGCGAGGTCAAGCCCCGCAGTCATCCCCGCCGATGTCCAGATCGGCCCATCGACAATGTAAATACGATCTTCTTCGACGTGGATATCCGGAAACCGGCTCATCATGTCGCGCGCATGGGCCCAATGCGTCGTCGCACGCCGGTTCGCGAGCAGCCCCGCTTCGGCCAGCACGAAACCGCCCGTGCAGATGCCGGCAATGCGTCGCGCCCGCGTAGCCGCCTTGCGCAGGAATGCGAGCATTTCGGCTGGCGGAGGCGAGGTGAGCGGCGCGCTGACACCCGCCGCGATCCACGTGTCGATCGCGGCGCGCATCCCGAGCGCACGCGTGACGACGGACATGCCGAGCGAGGAGCGCACCTCGCCGCCAGCTACCGAGAAGTTTTCGATCCGGTAGAACGTTTCGCCCGCCGCAACGTTCGCGTATTCGAAAACCGACTGTGACGCGAGCGCCATCACCTGGAAGCCATCGCTCAACAAATATCCGATTCGATGCATGTCGGCCCTCCGCTGTTTATCAGGTCAAACATCCGTGGCGGCGAGATGTCCTGAATCACGACCATATACGTCATTTGCGTCGGCGTCAATCCGGACCACAATTGCCTCACGCAATCACCAGCGAACGTCCAACAGGAGTACATCATGACGCAGGCACATCAGGGTACAGCTTTCATTACGGGTGCATCCACGGGTATCGGCGCGGTCTATGCCGAGCGGCTCGCAAAACGTGGCCACGATCTGATTCTCGTTGCGCGCAGCCGCGACCGGCTCGTGAGTCTCGCCGAGCGCATCGCCAACGAAACGGGCCGGTCCGTCGAGATAATCGACGCCGATCTCAATGATCCAACTTCACGCGCCACGTTGGAAGCGAAACTGGCGGAAGACGCGAGCATCGTGCTGCTCGTGAACAACGCGGGTGTCGGCACGCATACGCCGTTGCTCGACAGCGATGTCGAGGCCATGACGCGGATGATCGATCTGAACGTTACCGCGCTCACCCGCCTCACGTACGCCGCGGTGCCGGGCTTCGTCTCGCGTGGCTCGGGCGCGATCATCAACATCTCGTCGATCGTCAGCATCGCGCCGGAGCGCCTGAATGGCGTGTATGGCGGCACCAAAGCCTTCGTGCTTGCGTTCAGCCAGTCGCTGCATCACGAGCTCGCCATCAAGGGTGTGAAGGTACAGGCGGTGCTGCCCGGCGCCACGGCCACCGATTTCTGGCAGACCGGCGGCTTGCCGCTCGAGAACCTGAACCCGGCCATCGTCATGTCCGCAGGCGACATGGTTGACGCGGCGCTCAGCGGCTTCGATCAGGGCGAGCTCGTCACGATTCCGTCCCTGCACGACGGCGCGAAGTGGGATGCCTTCGAAGCCGCGCGCCAGGCAATGTTGCCGGAACTGTCGACCAACACGCCCGCACACCGCTACACGGCTAACGAAAGAACCGTCGAGGGCGCATAGACACGATCGCGCGAATGCAAGCGGTATTGATGCGATACGGAAACGGTGCCCGTAACCGTGGGCGCGCAAGGCCGCGCATCCTTTTTCAAGGAGTATCACCATGCCTATAGTTTCGACGGTGCCGACCCGGCGCAGCGCGTTCTCTTCAGCCGCGGCCGTACTCGGCCTGTTCCTGGCCGCTGGCTTCAGTTACGCGCATGCAGTTCCGGCGGCGGAACAGCCTTCGGCGATACCACACGCAGCGGCTGAAGACGACTCGATCCGTCCTTTCCACGTTCACGTTCCAGACGAAACACTCGTCGACCTGCGCCGCCGAATCGCGGCCACCCGGTGGCCCGACAAGGAAACCGTGGCCGATCAATCCCAGGGCGTGCAGGAGGCGAAGATCCAGGCACTGGTGCACTACTGGGGAACCGACTACGACTGGCGTAAGACGGAGGCCAGGCTGAATGCCCTGCCGATGTTCGTGACCACGATCGACGGCGTCGATATCCAGTTCATCCACGTGAAGTCCCGTCATACGAACGCGCTGCCGCTGATCGTCACTCACGGCTGGCCAGGCTCGCCTCTGGAAATTGAAAAGGCCATCGGTCCACTCACCGATCCTACGGCTTATGGCGGCCGTGCGGAGGACGCCTTCGATGTCGTCATCCCCTCGATGCCCGGCTATGGCTTCTCCGGCAAACCCACCGGCGTTGGCTGGGGTCCCGATCACATAGCGCGGGCGTGGGATGTGCTGATGAAGCGTCTGGGATACAAGCAGTATGTATCTCAAGGCGGCGATTGGGGATCGGTGGTGGCGGATGCGATGGGGCGTCAGGCGCCGGCAGGGCTGCTGGGCATTCACGTCAATATGCCTGCGACGGTGCCACCGGAGGTCGCGAAGGCGCTAAACAGTGGCGAACCGGCGCCGGCCGGGCTGTCCGAGGTGGAAAAGGCCGCGTACGAATCGCTCGCCAACCTCTACAAAAAGGGCGGCGGCTATGCCGCCATGATGGTCACTCGCCCGCAAACCGAGGGCTACGGCCTGGCTGATTCACCCGCCGGTCAGGCGGCCTGGATGTACGACAAGTTCGCGGCCTGGACCTATAGCGGCGGCGACCCCGAGCGCTCACTCACCAGGGATGAGATGCTCGACGACATCACGTTGTACTGGGTCACGAACACATCGACCTCGTCGGGGCGGCTCTACTGGGAGAACAACAACAACAACTTCAACGCCGTGGAACAGAAGACCGCCGATATTTCCGTCCCGGTCGCAGTGACGGTTTTTCCCGGCGAGATCTATCGGGCGCCGCGGAGCTGGACCGAGCGCAGCTATCACAATCTCAGCTATTTCCATGAGGTGAACAAGGGCGGCCACTTCGCAGCGTGGGAACAACCGCAGCTCTTTGCTCAGGAGCTCCGCGCGGCGTTCAGACAGGAGCGCCGACAACAGTGAGGTTCCGCCGGTTGCTCTAGCACGAATTCGTGGCAGCAACCGGCGCCAGGAGCCCACATCTCAGCAGGTTAGTGACATCAAGCGCCTGGTATCTGGTCGCTTCTACTTTATCGACAAGCAGGGACACGTGATCCTTGCTGGGTTCGGCGAAGGCAAAAACGAGCCGCCCGCGGCGGCGAGCAGGCAGTTGCTCGCGCAAAAATTGTGCGGCGTACGCAGCTTTCCGGATTGAAATGAATCCACGGAGCCGCGGATACACAGTCTTGCAAAACGCCCGGTTCACGACACACGTCAGATGCGTCGGCGCGCTGAAAATATTAACGACGGAGCGCGCCGAGTTGCCATCCAACCGATGTATTCCGGGCGTTTTACCACCACTAATCGTTTCAAGGAGAACAGCATGAAAACTTCGATCGTCGCTTTAGCTTTTGCAGCATTCGCCGTTTCGGGCGCAGCTCAGGCCGCCGAGAGCGCCACGACGTCCGCTGTCGCGCAGACGGAGCAATCCGGTACGAGCCGTATCGGCGCGTCGCCGAAGACGCGTGCCGACGTGCGCCACGAATTGATGCGGGCGCAGCAGGATGGTCAGCTCGCCAGTCTCCGCACGCTCTATCGCGGAAGCTGAACCTATCGTCATAGATCAGGGCGGCGCCGATTACAGTAACCGAGCGTTCGGCGATATGTCCGATACGACATCGCAGTCGGGTTTCCGGCTCACCGTCCGGGATACTGTTTCCACCTATTCGCATCACTGAGCCGCTACGGCAAGGAATTCATCATGTCTCGAATCGACAAAGTGTTGTACACGGGCCAGACCCACACGACGGGTGGACGCGACGGCGCATCGCGCAGTTCCGACGGACGCCTCGACGTCAGACTCGCGGCACCAGGATCAACGGGCGGCGGGACGAATCCCGAGCAGATGTTCGCGGCCGGCTGGTCCGCCTGTTTCATCGGCGCAATGGGATTGGCGGCCGCGAAGATGAAGGTCGCGCTGCCCCCCGATACGGCCGTCGACGCCGAGGTCGATCTGTGCATCACCGATGGCGCTTACTTTCTGCAGGCTCGGCTAAACGTCAGCCTGCCAGGTGTGGAGCGCGAAGTCGCCGAGGCGCTGGCGCGCACAGCACACGAGACTTGCCCGTACTCGAAGGCGACGCGCGGGAACATCGATGTGGGCATCAGTGTGGTTTGAATGCGGCGACGCGGGTGGCGAAACTTCCGCCTGACGCATGAACGGCGGTCGGTGTGATCTGGGAAGCTCCATCCGCACCGACTTGCAGCCAATTGCCGAAGCAACAACAGGCGCCGCTTGGTAACAAAAAACCTAAGTCAATGCGGAGCAGCGCGTCAATCAGGAGTTCAAGGGATTATTTCTTGCGCGGGCGAGCCCGGCAGATAACTGGAGGAGGAGGGTGGCGGATCCTCGCCCCTTGACTTCCTGATCCGTCATCAGAGAAGAGGGCGAAGCTTATTGTCCGCGCCTAGTTCTAGCGGTCCTTTCCAGCCATTCCATAAAGCAAGTCTGCCGCTCGTTATAAGTGCTGCGTCACAGTTCGATTTGGCCGCAAGTTTGGTCCAGAACATACAGGCCGGAGCATGAACCGGTTTGGGCCAATCGGAAGAACCCAAATCGATTTTGACCAGACGCGCCTGGCTCGTGCCGTTCTTCGTGAACCGGCCTGTAAGTCGCGTGGTCATGGAGGCGCGGCAGCGCGCACCATCGACCGCGAGTCCTGACGCGGCTTGGCCACGACGTGCGGCTCATCGAAGCCCAGCTCGCACGGCCGCTCGTGAAATCAAACAGGAATAACGCAGCTGCGGCGATCTGGGAAGCGGCCCAGAGTCCAAGCATGCGGTTCGTTGCCGTCAAGACTGAAGACCAGCAGGCGATGCTGACCATGCACCGCGTACACCAGCAACTGTTCCTAATCCGCGTCATGCAGGTCAACCAGCTTCGCGGACTGCTATGCGAGGTAGGAGTTGCATTACCGCAAGGCCGCCGGGTATCAATAGAGACGCCAAAGGCGCGCTAGCTTCACTGGACGACAAGTTGCCCACGATGCTGACAGAGCTGCCGCTGTACGGTTTCTTGCCATTCAAGCCAAAACTCGGTCGTCGCGAGCGTCAGCCGCAGAAAGGAAAGCGCATCAAACAGAGTCGAAAGCCCGCTCGATACGGCCTCCTAGAGAACGGTTACGAGGTTATGCAAAACCGGTAACAAACTCATGCAAACAGACGCCTGGCGATCGGACAATCCGCACGCCAACCATAAACACGACATTATAGTACTAATGTCGTGTAGAACATCGAATTGTGTAGTATTTGATGCGTTTTACGTTGTATTATCAACATATCGATATTCCCAAAGCAGCTCCCACCATGACCCTCGAAGCCGACATCGAAGTCGTCCGTCAAAACGCGTCAGACACGCAGACGCTTTATCGCGAGGTCTGCGCGTTGCTGTTTTTCCGTTACGGCGAGACACCGACCGCGAACCGCCTGTACCAGCTGGTGCGCAAAGGCAGCATGAGCGCGCCGGCCAAAGCGTTGCGGGATTTCTGGACCGACGTGCGCGACAAGACGCGTGTGGACGTCGGCCGTCCGGACTTGCCGCCCGAGGTCGCAGCGGCTGCCGGCGAATTCGCGGCCCAGCTGTGGCGTCTGTCGAGCGACGCCGCGAACGGCGCGCTCGACGTGTTCAGGCACGACGCGGACGCGCAAATCGCCGCTGCGCAAGAACAGGCCAGGCAACACGACAGGCAGCGTCAGGACGCCGTCGACAAAGCCGAACAGGCGGCCAACGATGTCGCGACCCTGCGCGCGCGGATTTCCGGACTCGACGCGCGCATCGTCGAGCTGCAGACCGCTAACGACATGCTGACGGCGCAACTGGCGACATCGAAGGAAGAAATCGCAGCAGGAGCCGCCGCGCTCGCCGATGCCCGCCGCGATTTCGCCGACGAACTCGCGAAGCTGCGCCGCTCGCACGAGCAGAACGAGCAGCGGCTCGCCGCGGCGGAAAAGCGCACCTTGCTCGAAATCGACGGTGAACGAGCGGCGGCGCAACGTTTGCGCAAGGAGCTTCAGGCGAGTCACGAGCGGGCGGCGACGCTCGAAGCCGAATCGCGGGCTGAGCGGAACGCGCTGCGGGATGAGTTGGCCGCATCGAAGGCGGAACTGGCTGTCTCCGCTGCGCGGCATGCCGCGACCCGCGGGCAGCTTGCGGAAAAGGATACGTTGCTGGCTGAACGCGTGGCGGCGACCGACCTGTTGCGCCAGCGTATCGACACGCTCTCGCGGCAGATCGAGACGGCACGAACAGAAAAAACGTCCGCGCGCCCTGCCCGCCGCGCCCGCGAAAAATCACCCGTGCAGGGCCGCGCGACGGTGGGCTTCTCGGGCGCACCGTTCATTAAACGTTCGACCAACGCCAAACCACCCGAAGACTGAAGACTGCCGGCGTCCCGGCGCATGTCACCACGCGAGTCGCGATGAGTGGTTACCTTGATACACGCCCGCGCACGAGCACACGGCGGCGATGCGGGCGTCATCGGATGCCCTGTACGCGCGCCTTCTCGCCGCCGTCGCGCTGGTGTTCGCCATGCCGATGTACAACTGGTCGATGCCGTCTGCGTTCAAGGCGTTCATCGATAGCATCACGCGGACCGGCGTGACCTACCTGCACACGGAAGACGGCGGCATCGTCGGACAGCTCGGCCGGCACAACGGGCGAATCGTGGATAGAGAAGCCCGGCGCGCATCACAAGGTGATCGTCATGGGGCGGCGGCGCCCGCCGCCCGCGCGCAACGCTGCGTCAGAACCGCGGATGACACTCGAAACTGACCGACGACTCGTGCTCGGTCATCGCGCTGCCGCCGCTGACCGTCTCCGTATTCACGCTGCTTTGCATACCGCGACGATCGCAGTAGTCGCGCGCTTCGTTCATCGCGAGTTCGTGCGCGCGCGCCCAGGCCATGCGTCCTCCGGTCGCGCTGGCGGCGACCGTGTAGCTGCCGGGCTTGCCGCTCGCGACCACATCCGTGCTCGACGCGCACCCGACGAGACTCGCGCACGCGAGCGCCACCGCCGCCACCCCGCGCATGCGCGCGTGCAGCGGCGCCCTCTTCCTTTCCGTGCTTTCCGCTCGCGCGACGGACGCGACTTCGCGTACCCGCACCGTTTTGCGCGCCTCAGCAAGCATGTCCGAACCCTGATTCGACATCGTGGATCACCTGCATTTTTAACTGACTGGTCAGGCAGTAATTATCCGGAATCGTTCGCCCAGGATCAGCCGATACAACCGAAAACACTGTTGCGCGAGTCCTAACAATGGACACGAGCGCCACGCCGCGACGGCGTCGGCAATGAGCGGACCACATGGTTCACAAAAGACCTTCCGGAATCCCTATTGAGCGTCTAGTCTGTAACGATGCCTGTTCGACGGACAGGCATTTCGAACCGCAGACGGACCCCACCACATAGCGGCATACACCGGTCGCCGAACCGGAGGAGACATATATGGATCTCGAGGCACGTACCCTTCAGCGCGTCACGGTTCGGCTCGTGCCGTTCCTGATCCTGTGCTATTTCATCGCCTATCTCGATCGCGTCAACGTCGGCTTCGCGGCCTTGCAGATGAACAAGGCGCTCGATCTGTCCGCGAGCGCGTTCGGCTTCGGCGCGGGCGTGTTCTTTATCGCGTACTTCTTTTTCGAAGTGCCGTCGAACCTGCTGCTCGAACGATTCGGCGCGCGCCGCTGGATCGCGCGGATCATGTTTACGTGGGGTATTCTCGCGGGCGCGATGGCGTTCATCCCGGACATCTCGCGCTTCACCGGGGTCTCGCCCGCGCACGTGTTTTTCGGCCTGCGCATTCTGCTTGGCGTCGCCGAGGCCGGCTTTTTCCCGGGCATCATCTTTCTGCTGACCTTGTGGTTTCCGGCCGCGTATCGCGGGCGCGTGGTCGGCTATTTCATGGCGGCGATTCCGCTGTCGACGGTGATCGGCGGCCCGATCTCCGGCGCGCTGCTGTCGCTCGACGGCCGCGGCGGACTCGGCGGCTGGCAGTGGCTGTATCTGATCGAGGCGGCGCCGGCGGTATTGCTGTCGGTCGCGGTGCTGTTGTATCTGACCGACAAGCCCGCCGACGCCACCTGGCTCAGCACCGAGGAGCGCGACTGGCTGATCGCGCGGCAGAAGCAGGAGCGTGAGCATCGCGAGGCGGTGCGCCACTTCAGCGTGAAGGAGGCGCTGATCAATCCGCGCGTGCTCGCCATCGCGCTGATCTATTTCGGGGCGAACGCGACCAACTACGGCCTGAGCTTCTTCCTGCCGCAGATCGTCAAGTCGTTCGGCCTCACTAATCTGCAGACGGGTTTCGTGACATCGCTGCCGTATGTGGTCGGCCTCGTCAGCATGATTTTGTGGGGACGGCATTCGGATCGCCACCTCGAACGCCGCTGGCACGTCGCGATTGCGCTGTTCGTCGCGGCGGCCGGCATCGCAGCCGCGGCCGGCCTCGACGATCCGGTGCAGAAGATGATCGCGCTGTCGATTGCCGGCTTCGGCATCTTCGGTTGCCTGCCGGTAATCTGGACTTTGCCGGCCGCGTTCCTGTCGGGCGCGGCGGCCGCGGGCGGCATCGCCGCGATCAATTCGCTCGGCAATCTGGCGGGTTTCTTCGGCCCGTTCGCGATGGGCTGGATCAAGGACAGCACCGGCGGCTTCGGCGCCGGGCTGCTATGTCTCGCGGGCGCGGGGCTCATCGGTATGGCGGCGGTGTTGCTGCTGCATCACGACACGTCGCTGGAGACGGCGCATGGCAATCCGCATGCGCGACCGCCGGGTGAAGCGGGCGTCGCGAGGTCCTAGCCCTTCTGCCGCACCCCCTTCAATACGCACCCGGGCAGCGCGCCCGGGTCGCGTTCAGTTCGCCTCGCCCCCGTTATTCGCTCCTTCGCCGCCCTGACCAGTCGCATCGGGCGGCACGAGGTCGTCCGGCGTCGGGGTCGGCGCGAGCGCTGCCGCACCGCCGCCATGCGTTTCGCCATCGACGGTAATGGCGGGCGCCGGCGTGGGAGCCGCTTCCGACCCCGACCCCGACCCCGTCGCCGGCAGCAACGGCGGCAACGCGCGCGCTTCGCCCTGCACCGCGGACGCGCCCGCTGCCTCTGACGCCGCCGCCGGTGCCGCCACGGCCGACGCCGGCGGCTGCACCGACGCCACCGGCGCGCGCCGCGCCGGAGCACGCGCCACGACCTGCTTGTCCGGCTGCGCCGGCGTGCGCGCGAACAGGTGCCCGATCCAGTCGCGCAAGCGCTCGGCGCGCTCGGCGAACCAGCCCGGCTGCTGCGCGGTATCGAACTTCATGTGGCTGTCGACGAGCCGCGAGCGCTGCGCGCGCTGGAAGAAATCGCCGACGATCGGCAGCGCGCTATGCGCACCCTGCCCCCAGTAATCGCTGCGGAGCGTCACGCGGCTGTCGTTGAAGCCGACCCACGCCCCCGCCACCAGTTGCGGCTGCATCAGGATGAACCAGCCATCCGCGTTGCCCTGGGTCGTGCCGGTCTTGCCCGCGACATCGCCGCGCACGCCGAAGCGCGTGCGGATGCTCGCGCCGGTGCCGCGGCTGACCACGTCGCGCATCACGTCGACCAGCGTGCGCGCCGTGTCGGCGGGCAGCTCGCGACTCGGCGTGGCCGGCTTGAATTCGGCGAGCAGGTTGCCGTTGCGGTCCTCGATGCGCGTCACCATCAGCGGCTCGACGTAGCCGCCGAGGTTCGCGATCGTGCCGTACGCCGACACCATTTCCTTAAGCGTGACCGGGCTCGTGCCGAGCGCGAGCGACGGCACCGGGTCGAGCTGGCTGTCGCGCACACCCATCGCGCGCGCGAGCTTCGCAACCCTATTCGGACCTACCGACTCCATCACCTGCGCGGTGATGCGGTTGCGCGAATAGGCGAGCGCGTCGCGCAGGCTGATCATGCGGCCGCTCGGCTCGTCCTCGTCGTTCGGCTTCCAGATTTCGCCGCCGGCGAGTTCGATCTGAACCGGATTGTCCGGCAGTTTGTCGTCCGGCTTCGCGCCGGCCTCGAAGGCCGCCGCGTAGACGAACGGCTTGAAGGTCGAGCCGGGCTGACGGCGCGCCTGCTGCACGTGATCGAACGGATCAACGCCAAAGTCGCGGCTGCCGACCCACGCCTTGATCTCGCCGGTACGTGGGTCCATTGCGAGGAAGTCGGCCTGCACGCGCGTCTTCGTGTCGCACACGCTCTGCACGAGCTTGCGATCGGCGAGCAGACGTTTCATCGCGTCGTCGTCGGCGAGGCCCATGTCTTTGGCCGCGCGGAAGTCAGGCGTTTCGCGCAGGAACGTGCGCAGCAGGTCCTTGTCCGCCGAGCAGCCCGCGCGCGTGCCCCACGCGGAGTTTGCGATGTTCTGCAACTGGTTGCCCTGCAGCGTGACCGCCTGGGTCGCCATCGTCTGCAGACGCGAGTCGATCGTCGTGCGCACGACGAGTCCATCGGAATAGATGTTGTAGTCGTTGCGATCGGCCCACGCGACGAGCCATTTGCGCAGTTGCTGCGTGAAGTGCGGGGCGGGTCCGGGCGGCTCGATCTGGCGCTCGAAGTCGAGACGCAGCGGCTTGCGGGCGAGCGTGTCGTATTGGGCGGGTGTCAGCTTGCCGTACTTGACCAGCTGCGCGAGCACCGTATTGCGCCGCTGCAAGGCTCGCTCGGGGTTCAGCACCGGGTTGTAGTACGCGTTGCCCTTCAGCATGCCGGTCAGCGTCGCCGCTTCGAGCACGTTCAGATCGGATGCGGACTTGTCGAAATAGGTGCGCGCAGCCATCTCGATGCCGTACGCGTTGTACAGGAACGGGACCGTATTCAGGTAGGTTTCGAGGATCTCGTCCTTCGTGTAGAACGCCTCGATCTTCAGTGCGGTGATCGCTTCCTTCAGCTTGCGCGTCAACGTCGGCGCGCGGCCGATTTCGTCGGGATACAGATTGCGCGCGAGCTGCTGCGTGATCGTCGAGCCGCCCTGGCGGTCGCCGGAGAACGTGTGCAGCGCGGCCGAAGCGGTGCGCCGCCAGTCGAGCCCGAAATGCTGATAGAAGCGGTGATCCTCGGTGGCGATCAGCGCGTTGACGACGTTCGGCGAGATGTCCTTCAGCTTGACCCACTCGCGGTTCGACGGCTTGAACTCGGCGAGCAGCTTGCCGTCCGCCGACAGGATCTGCGCGGGCTGCTCGATCTTGGCCTTGCGGATGTCGCCGATGCTCGGCGTGAACGGAATCAGCAACAGCACGTACAGTACGAATAGCACCGGCAGCGCGGCGAGCCCCCACGCGAACGTGCGGCGGGTCGGATGGCGCAGATGCCATGCGGCCTTCGCGAACAGCGGGTTCGCGAGCGTCAGCCCTTTGTCGAGGGCCGCCAGAAAGGAGGAAAAGAGGCGCTTCACTTGCTGTCGTCGGCTGGGAAAGGCGCAATCGTACCAAGATGTGGCGGGGCGCCGGTTTTTGCTTCGTTCGCGGCATGGAGTGCGGCTCCGGCTGGGCCACTATAATGTCGCCAATTCCGACAAGAGGTGCTTCATGATCATCAAACCGCGTGTGCGTGGCTTCATTTGTGTATCGACCCATCCGATCGGCTGCGAAGCCAACGTCAAGGAACAGATCGAATATGTGAAGGCACGCGGCCCCATCGCCAACGGCCCGAAGAAGGTGCTCGTGATCGGCGCGTCGACCGGCTATGGCCTTGCCGCCCGCATTAGCGCAGCGTTCGGCTCGGGCGCGTCGACCCTCGGTGTGTTCTTCGAGCGCGCCGGCAGCGAAACCAAGGCTGGCACGGCCGGCTGGTACAACACCGCGGCGTTCGAGAAGTTCGCCACCGCCGAAGGCCTGTACGCGACCAGCATCAACGGCGACGCATTCTCCGACGAAGTGAAGGCGCGCACGATCGAAGTGATCAAGCGCGATCTCGGCCAGGTCGATCTGGTCGTCTATAGCCTCGCGGCGCCGAAGCGCCAGCACCCGAAGACCGGTGAGGTGTTCAGCTCGGTGCTCAAGCCGATCGGCAAGGCCGTCAATCTGCGCGGCATCGACACCGACAAGGAAGTGATCAAGGAAACCGTGCTCGAACCGGCGACGCCGGAAGAAATCGCGCACACGGTCGCGGTGATGGGCGGCGAGGACTGGCAGATGTGGATGGACGCGTTGGGCGTTGCCGGCGTGCTCGCCGACGGTGCCAAGACCACCGCGTTCACCTACTTGGGCGAGAAGATCACCCACGACATCTACTGGAACGGCTCGATCGGCGCGGCCAAGAAAGATCTCGACCAGAAAGTGCTCGGCATCCGCTCAAAGCTCGCGGCCAAGGGCGGCGATGCGCGCGTCGCGGTGCTGAAGGCAGTCGTCACGCAGGCAAGCTCGGCGATTCCGATGATGCCGCTCTATCTGTCGCTGCTCTTCAAGGTGATGAAGGAAAAAGGCACGCACGAAGGCTGTATCGAGCAGGTCTACGGCCTGTACAAGGACAGCCTCTATGGCAGCCAGCCGCATCTGGACGAGGAAGGCCGTCTGCGCGCCGACTACAAGGAACTCGATCCGCAGGTGCAAGGCCGCGTGCAGGAGCTGTGGAACCAGGTGAGCAACGACAACATCTACGAACTCACCGATTTCGCCGGCTACAAGACCGATTTCCTGCGCCTGTTCGGCTTTGAAATGAAGGGCGTCGATTACGACGCGGACGTCAATCCGGACGTGCAGATTCCGAATCTCGTGCAGGTTTGATCCACCGGGGGGCGGGCCCGCTTCGTGAGTTCGCCGCTGATGTTGCCCCTCCTCGCCTCCCTCCCCTCACTCCTTCAACACGTCAGCACGTCAACACGTCAGCACGGATACGCGCCCTGCAACGCGCGCAGAATCGCGAGCCCGATTGGAAAATCGTCGGAAATGCCCGGATGATTCGCGAAGAACGCATCGAGCAACGGATAGACCGTCTGGTTGCCGATCGCGAGCGTTGGTGGCGGACAGAACAGTTGCGGCTGTTTCCTCGCGACCAGATCGCCGTTCGCCCAGCCGAACGCGTTGATCGTGCCGGTGATGTACGCCGCATAGATCGAGTTGTTGTCGGCGTGTGCCCAGCGCTTGTATTGCGCGGCCGTCATTTCCGCGCTCGCGTTCAGAGTGAAGCACGCCGCCAGCAAAGCCAGTGCGAATTTCGTTACCCGCATCGTTGAACCTTCAATGTCGCTAAATGGCCGCCATTGTAGGCGACGCGGGGCGCACCGCGCAGAAACCGTCGAGCACGGGAATTCACAAGCAGAGCGTAAGCATGGAAGGAGGATTCTGTAAGCATCGACAGATTGCAGAAGCGCGCGATTCAACGATTACGGCGTGCCGTTTCGGCAATGCTTGCGATACCCGTCGCGCTCGGCCAGGCGCGCCATATAAGCGGCCAGCGCCGGCAAATCGTCGTGCTGCTGCGGCGTTTCGCGCCAGCGGTTCGCGGACAGCGCGATCGGAATATCGGCGAGCGAAAACGCGTCGCCCGCGATATACGCACCGGTGCGCGCGAGCTGCTGCTCGACGATCGCCATATGCTTCGACCAGTTCGCGCACGACGCGGCGATCTTGCGCGGGTCCTGATGCTCGGGCGAGTGCCGCACGAGCGCGAGAAACGCGTAGCTCCACGAGCGGTTCAATTCGCTCGCCTGCCAGTCGATCCATTGATCACAGCGCGCGCGCTCGACCGGATCGGCCGGATACAGCCCGTCACCGCGATAACGGTTTGCGAGGTAACGGATGATCGAGTTCGATTCCCACAACACGAAGTCGCCGTCGCGAATCACGGGGACCATCGCGTTCGGGTTCAGCGCGCGGAATTCGGCGGCCTCGGTCGAGCGAAAGCCCGAGCCCCAGTCTTCCTGTTCGAACGCAAGCCCGAGTTCCGCGCAGGTCCACAACACCTTGCGCACGTTGATCGAGGTGGTCTTGCCGAGTATCTGCAGCATGAGTCGTTGGGTGTCGCGTGGATTGAATGGCTTGAAGGAATGAAACTCGGAAGCCAGCCAGTTTGCCTTGCGCGCGGCGCGCCGTCATGCGGTTTTCAGCGTCGCCTGTTCGCGGATCATGTCGTACAGCGCCTGCGCGGCCGGTGACAACTGCGCGGTCTTGCGCGCGACCAGCACCAGCGTGCGCGACACGGTGGGCTGCGTGAGCTCGACGGTGCGCACGCTCGGATACGCGCCCTTCTGCAGTGCGAGCGCGGGCACCACGGCCGCGCCGACGCGTTGCGCGACGAGTCCGACGGCGGTCGAGCTGCGCTGCACCTCGTAGAACGAACGCAGTGAGAGCTCGCTCGATTCCAACGCGACGTCGAGCAGCGCGCGATTGCCGCTGACCTCGCCGGCGAAAATCAGCGGGAACGGCTGCAACTGCCGCCATGCGATGCGCCGCCGCTTCGCGAGCGGATGGTCCTCGTGGCAGATCAGCACGTAGCGGTCTTCGGTGAGCGGCACGGTGGCGAGATCGGGATGATGCTCGCGCGCGATGTTGATGCCGAACTCGACCTCTCTGCGCAACACGGCCTCCTCCACCGCCGACGACGCGTGATCGAGAATCTTGATGCGATTGTGCGGATAGCGCGCCGAATACGCCTGCAGGATGCGCGGCAGATACTGCACGCCGACGGTCGGCACGCACGCGATCGACACGTCGCCGCGTCGCGCGATGCCCGTTTCGCGGATCTCGACGAGCGCGTCCGCCAGCTCGCCGAGCAGCCGACGCGCCTGCGGCAGAAAATTGCGACCGATTTCGGTGAGCGCCATCGAACGTGTGGTGCGCTCGATCAGCGTGACGCCGAGATAGCTTTCGAGCTTGCGCAGCCGCTGCGTGATCGCGGTTTGCGTCACGTGTAGCGTATCCGCCGCGCTCTGGAAGCTGCCGCGATCGGCAATCGCGACGAAAGCCTGCACGCCGAGCGTGTCGATTTTCATTAGAAAAATGAAGTAATCGGGATCATAAATTCATTTTACTCTGGGCTGTCAGCGGCCGAGAATGGCCGCAACGAACCCCCGCGAAGGAGCCAAAGATGACCGACAAAACCACGAACGAGCACAGCGATTGGCACGCGAAGCAGTACATGTTGTTCGAGAACGAGCGCACGCGGCCGGTCCGCGATCTGCTCGCGGCGGTGCCCTTGAACGGCGCGCGGCTCGCGGTCGACATCGGCTGCGGCCCGGGCAACTCGACTGAGGTGCTGGCCGAGCGGGTGCCGGGCGCGTCGGTCAGCGGCATCGACAGCTCCGCCGACATGATCGCGGCGGCCCGTGGGCGGCTGCCGCAATTCCGCTTCGACATCAGCGACGTTGCGACATGGGACGCGCACGGCCCTTACGACGTGATCCTCGCGAACGCGGTGCTGCAATGGGTGCCGGACCACGAGCGGCTGTTCCCCGCGTTGGTGGCCAAACTTGCCAGGGGCGGCAGCCTCGCCGTGCAGATGCCCGACAATCTCGACGAACCGGCGCACCGGCTGCTGCGCGAAATCGCCATCGACGGGCCTTGGGCGACAAAGGTGAAGGGTGTCGAGCGCACCATGCGCTACGACGCAAACTGGTACTACGCGCTACTCAAGCCGCTGTGCGCGCGCGTCGACGTGTGGCGCACGGTCTATCACCACCCGCTCGCGGGCGCCGACGCGGTGGTCGATTGGTTCAAGGGCAGCGCGCTGCGGCCGTTTCTCGCCGCGCTCGACGACGCCGAACGCGGCGCGTTTGTGCAACGCTATCGCGAAGAAATCGCCAAGGCCTACCCGGCGCTCGCCGATGGCACGGTGCTGCTGCCGTTTCCGCGGCTTTTCATCGTCGCGACGCGCGGCGAACGTTGAAACCGCGCCGGGAACCGCTGCAAGCCGGTAAATGCCGGCGCTTCGGCTGCGGTGGGTCGTCCCAGGGCGATCAGTTCGCCGGCGCACCACGCTGACGCACCGTCCGCAAACCCGCCTGTGGCGGCGCCGCACTCTAGGGGTGGTCAGGAATTGCCGCCCGGGAATTCCGCATGCTAATGTGTGTAATAAGCGGAGGACGGCGCCCGCCGGCCTCACCGGGAAGCCATTTACTGCAGCGAGCGTCGCCATGAGTGATGTACGCCAACACCTGAGTCCCCGTGACCGCCTGGAGCTGTTGTGCTGGCTCACATGCGGAAGCCTCGGCGCTTATTATCTGAACGAAGACTGGCCCGACGCGGCATTTCACGTGCAGTCCGCGCACAAGTGGCTCGACCGCCGCGCGCGCGAAGCCGACTGGCTGTGCGTCGCGAAGCTGTCGGCCACCGCGGTCGAAATCGCGCGGCGCCACGCGCGCTTCGTCGATGCCGACTGGGCGCGCGACGCGGTTGAAGAAATTCTCGATACCGACGAACTCGACCCGCAAGCCCGGCTCGTCCGGCAGGTTCTGGCCGATTGCCAGAACGCGCTGGCCGACAAGCGGATCGCCGATTAGGCGCGGGCTCGTCTTTCTCCCTTTGTACAGCGGATGGGGCCAATTTTTTGGCCCCTTTTTGCGTTGTTCCGTGCTTCCGTGCGCAAGCACCGCTTGCGGTCGGTAAAAAATGCGGCACCCGCCGTCACGCACAGCCTACCGGCAGGCGGCCAATCCGCGTGCCCGCTCGGTTCGTGCAATCACCACGGACGCCCGCCCTTCATTCTTCGACCATCGTCTTCAGCTTCAGCAGCGCCTGATCCCACTGCCGCGAAATCGCGTCGAGCGCGCGGCGTGCCGCGTCGAGATGCGCGGGCTCGAATGCCCACAGGCGCTCGCGTCCGACCTTCACGTCATGTACGAGGCCCGCGTCGGCCAGCACCTGCAGATGCTGCGTGACCGACTGCCGCGTGATGTCGGTGCCGGCCGTCAGCTGTGCGATCGACATCGCACTGCCCGCGCACAACGCCGCGACGAGACGCAGACGCGTCTCGTCACCGAGCGCCGCGAACACCGCCGCCGAACTGCGCAGTGTCGCCGTCTTGAGGCCGGCCCTCGCGGGGGCCGCCCTCATGGAAGCCGCCTTAGCTCGCGCCGACATATCGTTCGACGTTGACCATCTGCTGCGCCCAACCGCCGTCGTTCAGCCGGAACGCTTCCGCGCGGCGCCCGATCGGCAACTGGTCGAAGCCCGATTCGACGACGCGCAGCAGCGTGCCGGACTCGACGTCGCTCAGATCGAATTCCACGAGCGTGGTCGGCTCCGGCGTGTAGTCGATCGTGATGTCGATCGCGGCCGGATGCCAGCGCCACGACAGATGATGCTCGGGCTCGACACGCTCGACCAGCACGTCCATCACTAGATGCTCGTAGCCCGGATAGGTGATGTGCCCCTGCGTGGATTGCCCCGCGACGAACTGCTTGCCGGTGAGGTTCACGCCGAACCATTTGCCGAATTCCTCGGCGTTGGACAGCGCGCGCCAGACGCGCGAGCGCGGCGCCTTCAACAGAATCTGCTTTTCGATGCGATCGGTCGATGAGTTCATATGCAGCCTCCTGGCTGCATATTACAAACACTGCGACCGATATGCAAGCATTCGACTGCGCTTTATTCAGACCATGATGCGTGCGGCGACGGTACGATCGAACGCCGCACGCCGCGCCTTACTCCGTCGCATGCGCATGCATGACGCCGGTTTGCATCGACCACGCCATCCACGGCCGGCGCAGCGCGACGATCGCAAGGAACGCGCAAGCAGACAGTGTGCCGAACGTCGCGAAGCCCATTTGATAGCTGCCGGTGCTCTCCTTCGCAATGCCCATCACGACCGGCAGATAGAAGCCGCCGATGCCGCCCGCCGCGCCGACGATGCCGGACATCAGCCCGGTGCGGCCGGCCCAGCGATGCGGCACGAGCTGGAACGTCGCGCCATTGCCGAGTCCGAACGCGACATAGAGGCACAGCAGCAACGCAATGCCGCCCGCGAGCGACGGCATCGCCGCCGCGAACAGGAAATCGCAAACCGCGATGATCGCCAGCAGCACGGTCAGCGCGCGCACGCCCGACACGCGATCGGCAATCAGGCCGCCGAGCGGGCGCACCATCGCGCCGGTCGCGGCGAGCAGCGCCATGAACAGGCCCGCGTCGATTTTCGACAGTTGATACAGGTTGGTCAGCAGCAGCGATACATACGAGGACATGCCGACGAAACCGCCGAACGTGATGCTATAGACGAGCATGATGACCCACGTATCGCGCTCGGCGAGCACCGAGCGGTAGCGTTGCGGCAGCACCGCGATCGCCAGCAGCGCACCGATCACCGGCAGCAGCAGCACGCCGGTCTTGCCCGCGCCGAATAGCCCCGCTTCGACGAGCAGCACGAGCGCGATCAGGCCGACCAGCGTCGTCGCGAAACCGCCGAAGGCGCGCAGCACGCTGCCGGTTTTGACGCCCGCGTCGTTGGCCCAGAAGTACAGCGTGATCGCCGCGATCGCGAGCAGCGGCAAGGCGCCG
The DNA here is from genome assembly GCF_050436225.1 of Paraburkholderia lebeckiae. Lineage (NCBI taxonomy): Bacteria > Pseudomonadati > Pseudomonadota > Betaproteobacteria > Burkholderiales > Burkholderiaceae > Paraburkholderia > Paraburkholderia lebeckiae. The sequence goes on from NZ_JBNDLU010000002.1 coordinate 1,748,840, forward strand.
CCAGCGGCGAGTTGCCAACCGTAGCGCGTCGCCAGTTGCGGGAACAGAAAGCCGTCGAGCACGGCGCCGATGTTGCCGGCCGCGGCCAGCCCCAATACGAGGCCCTGCACTTTCGGCGGATAGTTGCTGCCGGCCATCGGCAACGCGACCGCGAAGCTGGCGCCGCCGACGCCGAGGAACACGCCGAGCACCAGCAGCATTTCGTACGACGGCACCGATTGCAGCAACGGCAGCACGATCGTCGGCACCGCCGACAGCAACACACCCATCAACGCAATGCGTTTGCCATGCGCGGACTGATACAGATTGCCGAGCGTCACGCGCAGAATCGCCGCGGACAACACCGGCACCGCGACGAGCAGCCCCTGCTGCGCCGGCGTCATCGCGATGCTCTTGCTGATGAACGGCGCGAGCGGCCCATACAGCACCCAGACGGTGAAGCCCGTGTCGAAATACAGAAAGCAGGCGACGAGTGCGCGCCAATCACCGCTTCGCAGGGAGTGCATCACGTTTTTCATCAGAGATCCTCAGTAAATAAAATGCCGGGTAGTCCAGTTGCTGCGTTACGTCTGTTTTGCGCCGGCATATCGCCAGAGTTTTCACCCGGACTCGACATGCAAGCGTCATGCCATCGTGCTGTCTGTTACGAGGCCTTTTTAAAGGCATCTTCTGAAACGCATCGGCGGCTCAATACACGTCGCGTGCATAACGCTTTTCGCGCGTCAGACGGCTCACGTATTCGAGTGCCTTCTCTTCGCTCATACCACCGTGAGTCGTGATGACGTCCTTCAGCGCCGCATCGACATCGCGCGCCATCTGGTTCGCGTCGCCGCATACATAGAAGTGCGCACCATCTTCGAGCCATGCCCACAGTTGCGCACCGTGTTCGCGCATGCGGTCCTGCACATAGATCTTGTCGGCCTGGTCACGCGAGAACGCGACGTCGAGCCGGGTCAGCAGACCGCTCGCGCGCATCGCTTCGAGTTCGTCGCGATAGTAGAAGTCGGTCGCGGCATGCTGTTCGCCGAAGAACAGCCAGTTGCGTCCGCGTTCGCCGCGTGCCTGCCGTTCGTGCAGAAAGCCGCGAAACGGTGCGATGCCGGTGCCCGGCCCGACCATGATCATCGGCGTGTCCGATTGATGAGGAGGACGAAAGTGCGCGGACTTCTGTACGAACACGGGCACGTCGGTGTCGCTTGCGCGATCCGCGAGAAACGTCGACGACACGCCCTTGCGGTGCCGCCGTCCGTTGCTGTAACGCACGGCCGATACCGTCAGATGCACTTCGCCCGGATGCGCCTTCGGGCTCGATCCGATCGAATACAGACGCGGCTGCAGGCGTTTCAGCATGCCGGTCAACTCGGCGGCCGAGAGGCTCACCGGAAACTCGTGCAATACGTCGGCGAGCTGCTGTCCCCATAGCCATTGCTTCAGATCCGCCTTGCGTTCGGGCGCGAGCAGATCGCCCAGCGCGCCATTGCCGCTGCGCGCGGCGATGAACGCGAGCGCCTCGGCGCTCGGCCGCGCGATCTCGTAGTGCTTGCCGAGCGCATCGGCGAGCCGCATTTCGCCGATACCAGCGACGTGCACCGATGCCTCCGCGTGCAGACCGCTCAGCGTGATCAGTTCGTCGACGAGTTCGGGGCAGTTGCTCGGCCACACGCCGAGCGCATCGCCCGCTTCGTATTCGAGGTTCGTCTCGCCCGTTTGCAGCGACACGTAGCGCGTATCCTTCGCGGCGCCCTGCCGGTTCAGGCGCAGATTGCCGACCACGCGCGACGCGGCCGGCCGCGCCTTGGTCGGCACCGCGCCCACCACCGCGTTGATCATGCCGCCCGGCGGCACCGCGTACAGCGCGGCATCCGCCTGCTTGATGCAGACGATCACGCGTTCGAGCCATGCATCGGCGCTTTGCTGATATTCAATATCGCAATCGACACGCTCGGTCAGACGCAGCGCACCCTGCGCGGCGAGCCGCTCGTCCAGACGGCGGCCGTGACCGCAGAACTGATCGTAGTTGCGATCGCCGAGCGCGAGCACCGCGAAACGCACGCCGTCGAGGCGCGGCGCCGTGGCGGCGTTCAGTTGCGTCCAGAAGTCCTGCGCGTTGTCGGGCGCATCGCCGTCGCCGAACGTGCTCGTCATCAGCAGCACGTATTGCGCCTTCGCGAGCGTCGCGAACGAATAGTCGGCCATGCACGCGGTGCGGATTTCGAAGCCCGATTCCATCAGACGCGTCGCGTAACGCTCGGTCAGCGATTCGGTGTTGCCGGTTTGCGAGGCCCACAACAGCGTGACCTTTGGCCGCACGCGCACGATGCGCACGCCAGACTCGCGTGCCTCCTGTTGCGTGGAATCGGGCGGCAAGGCAGCGGCTGACGTCTGGGCCATCGTCGCGCTGCGGCTATACAGTCCCGCAAGCAGACCGTCGACATAGAGCCGCTTCACCGCATCGAACGGTGCGCTGTGCGGCAGCACCGGCACGTTGGCGAGACCTTGCGCTTCGGCCGAACGCAGGCCACTGACGAAACCCGCCAGATACGCGCGCTCCGCATCGCTGAGCGACGGCATGGGCGCGGGCTCGGGCGGCAATTGCAGCAAAGTCGTGAGGGCTTCGATACGAGGCATGGGCTGATCCTTGGCGCTGGGCGCTAAAACCGCTGCGTCGGCGGAGGTAGAGAGCGCATCGTGGTCATTGCGAGTGCTCGCGTCGCGATCCGCCGTCACCGGACTCAGCGCGACCGCGCAGACTTTCAGTTCGGGCTGCAGAGAAACCGGATCGACCGCGTCGTTGGTCACAGCATTGATGCACAGCTCGTCGCCGAACACGTCGTTCCAGTGCATCGGCGCGAAGCACTGACCCGCGCTCACACGATCGGTGACCACGGCGGGCAGGACCGCGCGGCCGCGCCGCGAACGGATCTCGACCGCGTCCTTCGCGCGAATCCCGAGTTCGGCCGCGTCGTCCGGATGAATTTCGACGAAGGGTCCCGGGTTCAGCTTGTTCAGCATTGCGACCTTGCCGGTCTTGGTCATCGTGTGCCACTGATGCTGCAGACGGCCCGTGTTCAACACGATCGGAAACTCGCGATCGGGCAACTCGGCCGCGGGCTGATACGCACGCGCGAAAAACTTCGCCCTGCCGCTCGCGGTCGGAAAAGCAATGCGCGGGTGGCTGCCATCTTCAGACTCTCTGAGCGTCTGGCTCACGCCGTCATTCAGATAGCGAAGCGGATTGCGCTCGGACGAATCGGCCGACGCGATCGGCCACTGCAGCGACGCGTCCTTCAAGCGGCGATGGCTCGCGCCGCGCAGGTCGTAGCCGGTCGCCGGATTCGCCGCGCGCGTAAGCTCGGCGAACACTTCGTCGGCGCTCGCATAGCTGAACGCATCGGCAAAGCCCATTTCACACGCGATGCGCGCGATGATCTGCCAGTCGGGCAGCGCCGCGCCGGGCGGTTCGATGGCCTGCTGCATCAGCGTCAGATTGCGCTCCGAATTGACCATCACGCCTTCGGCTTCGGCCCACAGCGCGCCGGGCAGCAGCACGTCGGCGTAGCGGTTCGTTTCGGTATCGAGGAACGCGTCCTGCGCGATCACGAGTTCGGCCGCGCGCAAACCGGCGATCGCGGTCTGCCGGTTCGCGACGGTCGCGACCGGATTCGTGCAGATGATCCAGCAGGCCTTGATGTCGCCCGCGGCCATGCGCGCGAACATGTCGATCGTGCCGTTGCCCGCGTCCGCTTTGAGCGTGCCCGGTGCGATGCCCCACAGTGCTTCGACGAACGCGCGATCGGCGGCGACCAGCGCCGAACGCTGCCCCGGCAGACCAGGGCCCATATAGCCCATTTCGCGGCCGCCCATCGCGTTCGGTTGGCCCGTCAGCGAGAACGGTCCACTGCCGCGCCGGCAGATGCGGCCCGTCGCCAGATGCAGATTGCACAGCGCGTTGGTGTGCCACGTGCCGTGCGTGCTCTGGTTCAGGCCCATCGTCCAGCAACTCATCCAGTCTTTGGCCGACGCGATCATCTGCGCGGCGCGACGGATGTCGTCGGCGGCGAGACCCGTGATGCGGGCGACGTTCTCCGGCGTGTACCCGGCCAGAAACGCGGGCATCGCGTCCCAGCCTTCGGTGTGTTCGGCGATAAAAGCCGCATCCGTTGCGCCGTTTTCGTGCAGCAGATGCAGCAGACCGTTCAGCAGCGCGAGGTCGGTGCCGGGTCTGATCTGCAGGAACAGATCGGCTTTCCCGGCGGTCGTGTTGCGGCGCGGATCGACGACGATCAGCTTCGCGCCCGCCTTCACGCGATCCATCATGCGCAGGAACAGGATCGGGTGGCAGTCGGCCATATTCGCGCCGCTGACGAAAAACAGATCCGCGTGATCGAAGTCGTCGTACGAGCCGGGCGGACCGTCCGCGCCGAGCGACAGCTTGTAGCCGCTCGCCGCGCTCGCCATGCACAGGCGCGAATTCGCTTCGATATTGTTCGTGCCGATAAAGCCCTTCGCGAGCTTGTTGACCAGATACTGCGCTTCGAGCGACATCTGCCCCGACACGTAAAACGACAGCGCATCGGGACCATGCTCGTCGAGCACGCGCCGCAGACGCGCGGCGGTATCGCTCAACGCCTGCGCCATCGGCAGCGGCACCGGGTCTTCGTCGCGCGCACGACGCACGAACGCGCCTTCGAGACGACCCGACTTGCGCAGCGCGACGTGGGCCGACTGCCCTTTGGTGCAGAGCCGGCCCAAGTTGGCCGGATGCTCCTTGTCGCCAGCGATCTTCACGACCTGGCCGTCCTCGACGTGCAACACCATGCCGCAGCCGACGCCGCAATACGGACACACGCTCTTTACGCTGGTAGCAGACATGCGCGAATGATCGGGTTAAAAAATCAGAACGATGGACAAAGGCCGCTACCTCAGGCGGCGACCCACACCTGGCCGTTTTCGATGCGCGTGGCAAATGCGCTGACCGAATACGACGGCGTTTCGAGGCATTCGCCGGTGCGCAGATCGAAGTGATGCTTGTAGATCGGCGACGCGACCACGATGCGCTCGCCGAGGCTGCCGACGATTCCGCGCGACAGCACCGCCGCGTGCGAACCCGGATCGAAGTTTTCGATCGCGTAGACCGTGGGCTCGGCCGGCGACTCGACTTCGCCGCCATCGACGTGAAACACGGCCACCTGTTCGCCATTGACGAGCGCGCAAACGCCGGTGTTCGGCACGATGTCGTCGAGTGCGCAGATCGCGGTCCAGGCGCGGGGCAAGCGTTCGTTCTTCATGACTGGGCTCCTTTTGAGTTAAGCGGGAATCGGATGAGGTCAAACGGTCTCGACGACAACGGGAATCTCGATGCGCTGCACCTGCCGCTCGGCGAGCGTTGCCGGCCGGATCTGTCCGCGCTCCTCGACGAACGCGACGTTGCTGTCGGACTCGCCGCTGTTGACGAAATGGCGGAAGCGCTTGCGCGTTTCGGGATCGGTGACGGCCTTTTTCCATTCGCACTCGTACGTGTCGACCACATGCTGCATCTCCACTTCGAGCTCGGTGGCGACGCCCAGGCGATCGTTGACGATCACGTCGATCAGATAGTCGAGCCCGCCTTCGAGGTTGTCGCGCCACACGCTGGTGCGTTGCAGTCGGTCGGCGGTGCGCACGTAGAACATCAGGAAGCGGTCGATATAGCGCACGAGCGTCGCCTTATCGAGGTCCGCGGCGAGCAGTTCCGCGTGACGCGGCTTCATGCCGCCGTTGCCGCACACGTACAGATTCCAGCCCTTCTCGGTCGCGATCACGCCGACGTCCTTGCCCTGCGCTTCCGCGCATTCGCGGGTGCATCCCGACACGCCGAACTTGATCTTGTGCGGTGTGCGCAGGCCCTTGTAGCGATTCTCGAGTTCGACCGCGAGACCGACCGAATCGCCGACGCCATAACGGCACCACGTCGAGCCGACGCACGACTTCACCGTACGCAGCGATTTGCCGTACGCGTGACCCGATTCGAAGCCGGCCGCGATCAGCTCTTCCCAGATCGACGGCAATTGCTCGACGCGCGCGCCGAACAGATCGACACGCTGGCCGCCGGTGATCTTCGTGTAGAGGCCATATTTCTTCGCGACCTGCGCGACCGCGATCAGGCCGTCGGGCGTCACTTCGCCGCCCGGCATGCGCGGCACGACCGAATAGGTGCCGTCGCGCTGGATGTTCGCGAGGTAGTAGTCGTTGGTGTCCTGCAGCGACGCGTGCTCCTTCTTCAGCACGAATTCGTTCCAGCACGACGCGAGAATGCTCGCGACCGCCGGCTTGCAGATGTCGCAACCGAGCCCGCGGCCATGCTTGGCGAGCAGCGCGCCGAAACTGCGCACTCCCTCGACGCGCACGAGGTGATACAGCTCCTGGCGCGAATACGGGAAGTGCTCGCAGACGTGGTTGTTCACCGCGAGGCCCTGCTTCTTCATCTCGGCCTTCATCACCTGCGTGACGAGCGGCACGCAGCCGCCGCACGAGGTGCCCGCGCCGGTCGCGCTCTTCAACGCGCCGATGTCGGTCGCGCCCGCGCACACGGCTGCGCACAGCTCGCCCTTCGACACGTTGTTGCACGAGCAGATCTGCGCGGCCGCGGGCAACGCCTCGACGCCGAGCGCCGGCTTCGCGCTGCCGTCCGCTTGCGGCAGGATCAGGAATTCGGGGGACGCTGGCAGCTCGATGCGGTTCAGCATCATCTGCAGCAGCGTGCCGTATTCGCTCGCGTCGCCGACCATCACGCCGCCGAGCAGATGCTTGCCGCAATCGGACACGACGAGCTTCTTGTAGATCTGCTTGCGTTCGTCGCTGAACTGGTAGGTGCGGCTGCCCGGCGTATTGCCGTGCGCGTCGCCGATGCTGGCGACGTCGACGCCCATTAGCTTCAGCTTCGTGCTCATGTCGGCGCCGGCGAATTCGGCCGGGTCGCCGAGCAACTGCTTCGCGACCACGCGCGCCATCTCGTAGCCGGGCGCGACGAGCCCGAACAGTTGGCAGTGCCACAGCGCGCATTCGCCGATCGCATAGATGTGCGGATCACTGGTGCGGCACGCGTCGTCGATGGCGATGCCGCCGCGCGCGCCGAGTTCGAGGCCGCATGCGCGAGCGAGATCGTCGCGCGGACGGATGCCGGCGGAGAACACGATCATGTCGGTGTCGAGATGGCTGCCGTCGGCGAACTGCATGCGGTGCGTGCCCGCTTCGCCATCGATGATCGCCGTCGTGTTCTTCTGCGTGTGCACCGTGACGCCAAGCTCTTCGATCCGGCCGCGCAATACGCGGCCGCCGCCGTCGTCGACCTGCACCGCCATCAGGCGGGGCGCGAATTCGACCACGTGCGTTTGCAGACCCATGTCGCGCAGCGCCTTCGCGCATTCGAGACCGAGCAGGCCACCGCCCACGACCGTGCCCGTTTTCGAGCGGGCGCCGCATTCGCGCATCGCTTCGAGATCGTCGATGGTTCGATAAACGAAACAGTCGCCGCGCTCGCGGCCTGGCACTGGCGGCACGAACGGATAGGAACCGGTCGCGAACACGAGGCGGTCGTACGGCAGTGTTTCGCCGGTCGCGACCGTCACCGTGTGCGCGTCGCGATCGACCGCGACCGCCCGCGCGTTCAGCTTCAGTTGCACGTCGTGGCGCTCGAAGAAGCCCGGTTCGACGAGCGACAGGTCATCGGCGGTCTTGCCCGAGAAGAATTCGGACAGATGCACGCGATCGTAGGCCGGTCGCGATTCTTCGCCCAGCACCGTGATGTCGAGATCGTGCGCGCCCTGTTGCGCCAGGCATTCGACCAGTTTGTGGCCGACCATCCCGTGACCGATGACGATGATTTTCATGAGCGCGCTGTCCTCTGGTGTCTGGCGAAAGCGATTGCGGAAATAAAAACGGCGTCCCGCGAATCCAGCCGAGGGGCCGAATTCGGGGGACGCCGTTGTCCTGTTGGGTGCTACGGGCGCGTGCAGTCGTGTTGCAAGCGCGACGAACCCACGTTGGTCCGATGGCAACGCTTATCGCAAAGGTCGTGCCAATTTCGATAAATGCGCCGGAAAGCGGGGTGTGGCGGGGATTTGCGGCAAGTCGCGCGGCTTCGAACCGGACCCCGCTCGCGACGCGTTTTGAGGCAGCAAAGCACAGGGATGGTGCGACGCAGCACTGTCGACGTGCGAAACGACGGCGCACGGGCGTGCGGTCCTCGTCAAGTTTTCCGCGTGAATCGCAATGTGTGGCAACGGCTTGCGCGCCTTGATCGGATCGATGGCGTGGTCCTTGCATTGCTCTTGCGCAACGTCATCGCGGCAACGTCGTCGCGATGCGCAGACTCAACTGTCGACAGGCAATGCAATGGACAACGGCGTCCCCTCGTGATCTTCACGGGCGGGCGCCGTTTTCGTTTCGGGCCGACAGAAACCAACGGCATAAGGACACCAACATGAACACCAACACCGGCAAGGTCACGCTGCTGAGTGCAGGCCCGGGCGACCTCGACTTGCTGACGCTGAAGGCCGTCAAGGCGCTCGCGGCCGCCGACGTCGTGCTGCTCGACGACCTCGCGAATCCTGACATCGTGACGCTCGCGCCGCAGGCGCGCGTGATTCGCGTCGGCAAGCGCGGCGGCTGCCGCTCGACGCCGCAGGCGTTCATCGAGCGGCTGATGCGGCGTTATGCGCTGAAGGGGCTGCACGTGGTGCGCGTCAAAGGCGGCGAAGCGCTGCTGTTCGGTCGCGCGGGCGAGGAACTCGCGGTGCTGCGCGACGCGGGCCTCGCGGTCGAGATCGTCAACGGCGTCTCGTCGGGCTTCGCGGCCGCCGCGGGCCTCGGCATCTCGCTCACGCATCGGCGGCATTGCCACGGCGTGAGCTTCGTCACCGCGCACACCGAAGATCACGGCGAGCCGGACTGGGCCGCGCTCGCCGCGACGCGCACGACGCTCGCGATCTATATGGGCATGCGGCGCATCGACGGCATCGCCGCTGCGTTGCTCGCGCACCTGCCGGCCGAAACGCCGGCCGCGGTCGTACAGTGGGCCGGCGGCAGCGACGAGCGGCGCCTGTTGACGCGGCTCGATCGGCTCGCCGCCGATGCGCTCGGCGCGGGCTTCGGCAGTCCGGCGGTGATTCTGGTGGGCAATGCGGTTGGCGAGAGCGCTGAAGCGCCTTGCTGGGAACGCGAAGCTCGCGGCAATCGAGATGGCCAAACACGACCCGCGTCGGCCATTGCGCGGGCGGCCTGATCGGCGATCGAAGCGGGCCTCGGCCGCCTTTCATCCCATCAATCGCCGAACCCGAGCTCCGCGTCGACCTGCTGCCCGACCCGCAGCCAGGCCCCTGCCCCGCTCGCGACCAGCGCGTTGTTGCCGAACGTGACCGCGCCGTCGAAGCGCTCGCTGACGCGATAACCGAGCATCGTGTCGGTCGGCTCGTTCGGCCAGTCGGGATCGGGCGCGCCGCGCGCCTGATCGATGGTCGGCATCGGACAGCGCGAGCACAGCTTGACGAGCCGTAATTCGACGCGCGCGCTCGAGTCCGCATTCGCGCCGACGGCGAGCGTCTCGACATAGTCCTCTTCATAGGCATCGAGGCCGCTGAGCACGATATTGGGCCTGAAGCGATCGATTCTGATCGACGGTGCGCCTTTGCCGTTCAGGCGCGCGTTCAGATCGTCGAGCGAGGCCTGGCCGACCACCAGCAGCGGAAAGCCATCGGCAAAAAAGGTCGTGGCGCCCCCCGTGCTGTCCGTATAGTCCGGATCGACGACGCGTTCGCGTTCGGGATCGAACCGCAGCAAGCGCGCGGGTAGACCGAGGAACTCCGTGAACCAGGCCGCCGTTTCTTCGCCGGTGTCGAGCCCGTAGGCCGCGTCGCGCCACACCGCGGTAGCGACCCTGGGAGCCGCGGCGAGCCGCGCGGCATCGAGCGGCGTGCGCAGCTCACGCATGCCCGGCGCGCTGACGATCAGCTCCTCTGCGCCGAGTTCGACCTTGATCAGCGCCATGCGCGGATACACGCGCTGCGTGAACATCGCGCCTTCGGGATCGGCGATCATCCAGTTGCGGTCGTATTCGAGGCCCGTCGCCAACAGCCGGGCCTCGGTGAGCGCGATGCCCGCGCAGGATTTGATCGGATAGACGAACAGTTCGTTGATGGTAGGCATGGTTGCACGCGCGACGGGAGCGCAGATCCGGCGAAGATCGGGGACAGAAAGTAGATCCGTATAGTACCGAAATTAGCGTTGACGTGGACGTGCGAGCCGGACCCTCTCATCGGGCTTTTTTAAGCTTGTTTTAAAAGTGGCGACCTAGAGTCGAATCACAGCAGCATGGAGAACGCATCGGACAGACGTGTTACTCCGACTCAACCGATTCAGCTGCTCATGTCGGGGGGCATGTGATGCGACGCGACAATCTCAAGTACTTCCTGATCGTGGAATGTCTGACCGTGGCGGTGTCCGCGGGCTGCATGGCGCAATCCCCTCCGAACAACGTAAGCTCTGGAGCGGATGTGCCGGCTGCCAGGCTTCCAGGCCACGACACGGCGCCCCCGATAGTGACGGACTTCTCGCGCCTCGTCAGCGAAGAAGGCAAAGCAGTCGTCAATATCAGCGTGACAGCCGCTCAACCCGTCGCCACCTTCACGCCCCTCTGGCCGCCGGCCGGCAGCGAAGACGATCCTTTTACCCGGCAGTTCCAGCCGTTCGCCTACGTCCCTCCTGGCGCGACAGGCCTGGCTTCGCAACGCAGCGGCTCTGGATTCATCATCGCCGCCGATGGTTACATTCTCACCGACTCCAGCCTGATAACCAAAGCAACCCGAATCAGCGTGACGCTAAAGGACGGCCGCAAGTTCAAGGCCACGGTGGTCGGCGACGACCCAGCGAGCGGTATCGCGCTGCTCAAGATTCCCGCCACCAGACTGCCGACAGTCAAAATTGGCTCGCCGTCCGCGAACAAGGCCGGTCAGTGGGTCGTTTCGATCGGCTCCCCTTATGGACTGAACGACACGGTGACGGCAGGCATCATCAGCAACATGTCGCGGCCTTTGCCAGGCGAGTCATATGTACCGCTTATCCAGACCGACATGACCGAAAATGCGGGCGATGCAGGCAGCCCGGTGTTCAGTCTGAACGGCAACGTCATTGGGATCGAAATGCCTGTCACGAAAGAGATCGGCGACGTTGAAGGAGCCGCGTTCGTGCTGCCGATCGATGAAGCGATGAAAGTTGCCCTACAGCTGCAAATGCACCACGAGGCGGAACACGGACGCCTCGGCATCACGATTCAGGATGTCAGTTGGCCGCTTGCGCAATCTTTCGGTCTGAACAGGCCGCAAGGGGCGCTCGTCAGCTCGGTCGACCCGCGAGGACCGGCTGCCAGGTCCGGTCTCAGACCAGGCGACGTCATCATGAAGATCAATGGGGTTGATATTCCAGATTCGACTCAGTTGCCCGTCACAGTAGCCGATCTCAAACCGGGCACATCCGTCCATCTGGTGTACTGGCGCGATAACGCCACGCACGATACGACAGTCGCGCTTGGCAGTCTGAATGCCACTCCTGCCGAGACCCCGGCCATTGCGAAGGTCGCAGCTCCCGATGGATTGACCGTGCGTGGCTTGACCGCACAGGAGCGACACGACGCAGGTGTCGAAGGTGGTGTCCTGGTCGAAAAAAGCACGGGGGCCGGCGCGCTCGCCGGCATCGAACCGGGAGACATCATCCTGATGGTCGACAGCACTCATGTATCAAGTCCCGCCCAGTTCCGGCGGAAAGCGGCGAACAGCGGTAACGCGGTTGCGCTATTGGTCCAACGCGACGGACAGCGCAAGTTCGTCACCATCGACATGGGCTAGGGTCTGCTTACATGTGTAAACAGACCCTGGCAGCGCAGTGGCGGCGCGTACCTCATCGCCACACGTTACGAGGAGCTCGAAATGAACCAGCACGCAATCGTCAAAGTTGGCTTGACCGCACTCGCACTGGGTGCAAGCGTCCAATACGCGTTCGCGGCAACTCAGCCTTTACCCGCGGTGCAGCACGAGGGTGACGTTACGTTCCTGAGCGGCGGGATCGGCCTTGGCCAATCCACCGCTATCAAGGAGGTCATGCCAAGGTATCCACTCACGCTCGAGTTTGCGGGCAAGGCGGCTAGCGGCAACCAGTACCTTGCGAATATCCCGGTGACGCTATCCGACATGCACGGCAATACGATATTGCAGACCACCGCAAAGGGTCCTTTCCTGTTGGCGTCGCTGCCTCACGGCCGGTATAGCGTGAGCGCCACATATGACGGCAAGACCGAGCGCAGGGACGTGAATGTCGCTCCGTCGTCGCATGTGCACGAACTGTTCCTGTGGCCGATGTAGACCGGCGTTTCGCGTTTCTGGCCGCACGCGATCCGATTCGCCGGCTTTCCGGCTCGCGACGACCGCGGCGGCGCATTCGGTAACCGGTACTCGTGAAAAGTCGCGACGGGCTACCGAACCGACTCGGAGCTTGCCATGAAAAACGGTTCCAGCGAGCCTGTCGACGAAGGCCGCCGCAGATGGCTCATCGCCACATCGGCCGTCGGCGCCATAGGAGGCGTGGCGGTCGTCGTTCCTTTTGTCGACTCGTTTGCGCCGCCGGCCAGTGCGAGGGCAGCCGGGGCGCCAGTCAGCGCCGATATCGGCGGACTCGAGCCTGGCAGCATGATGACCGTGGCATGGCGCGGCAAGCCGATTTTCATCGTCAACAGAACCAACGAGATGCTGGCGGCCGTGCTCAAGGCCACCCCGATGGTCGCCGACCCGCATACCGTGCATCCGTTCTCGATACCGCTGCCGGCCTACTGCAACAACGAATACCGGTCGCGCCCGGATCATCGCAACATACTCGTTGTGATCGGCGTGTGCACCCATCTCGGCTGCACCCCGCTTCCCCGCTTCCAGCCCGGGCCGCAACCGAGTCTGCCTGACGATTGGCCCGGGGGCTTTCTGTGCCCTTGTCACGGCTCGACTTACGACCTGGCCGGTCGAGTGTTCAAAGACAAACCCGCGCCCCAGAATCTGGATGTGCCGCGTTACCTGTTTGCGTCGTCGACGAGCATCGTTATCGGAAAGGATGAAAAAGGCGAGGAGGCATAGCTGGAAGTTCCGGCTACGGTCCCGCAATACCAGCCCGCCTCGCTACCGCTACATCGATCCGTCGCGGCCGGTCGAGCACGCGGTGTCGCGCCGGTTGCCTATCACCTACCGAGATCGAGATCACCAATTGATGCGCGAAGCCGCGAAACCCAAGGCGCCGAGCGCGAAACTGCCTGCGCCGAAAGAGGTGCGCGACTTGAAGTGCTCCTCGCCAACCGTCAGGCTTTCGCCGTTCGCCTCGCTCAACAGGTTGGCCGAAGAAGAGCCCGAGGGTGGCTCGGCGCGGTCCGCATGCCATCGCGCCGTGGGACACGCAACGGCCGCCGCGCACGAGCCGCTCGACAACCTCATCCCGGCCCAGGGACCCGATGAATCCGGCGGCATCGAGTCGTCGGCAATCCGATCGCCCACCGTTGCATTCACGCTACCGAAAATGGCGGTCGCGACAATCAGCATAGCCCTGGACAACTTGCCGAGGAGTTTGGGTGAGCGTAGCGTGGAGTTCATCAGATGATCGCTGTATCGCATCCAGTAATACATGACTGTCTATCTGTAACGCTCCGACAGTGCCTCGTAAAGCGGCGGTGCCAAAAGACTCGAAACCCGGCTCGCAATCAGCGCGGTCGCCCTCAGCGAAATGACGGGTGCGTGCTCATTGATCATCTCGATGACGATTACGAAGGCCGTGGTCGGGCTTTGCGTGACTGCCGCGAGATAGCCCACCACGCCGTGCGCGATCAGCATTCGCAATTGCATCTGTCCGAACGCCAGATGCAGCGCGTTGCCGATCCCCGCACCGATCGCGAGCGATGGCGCCAACAGGCCGCCTGCGCCGAAATATGTCATAACCTGCTTCGATAAGGCGCGCATGCAGAACTGCGACGAGACCCCTGGCCACCGCGCCCAGCCGGAAAATCCCATAGTGGAACCACGGCCGCCGAGCGTGTTGCAGCGTTCTTCTGTCAAGGAATCGAAAGGAAGTGGCGAACGGATTCACCATTATGTATGGGCCAATTTAAAAAAAAGCCCAGCCGTGAAGCTGGGCGGAGAGGATCGCCTTCTGTCGCCTGAAGACGAGTGGACGTTCTCTCGGACCCTTTGCAACAACCAGCAATATCGCCGTACCGTGTTCCGCGCCACTCGCCGCTAGGATAGGCATGTTGTGACATAAATACAAGTGAATCCCGAGTTCTTCGATAAACGTCAATCGGGGCAGTTCGACACCAATTCATTCATACGAAGGCCTGCGCCGGCATCCGTCCCAGCAAGTGCTGATACAGGCCAACACCGACCAGCGCGGCACCACCGAATACAGTCTCGCTCTGCGAGAGCGACGCTCGCAGGCCGTCACGCATGAACTGGAAACGCTTGGCGTGCCCAGGACGCAACTGGAAGCCGTCAGCCTGGGCAAGGAAAAACCGGTTGCGCTGGGGCATGACGAAGCGTCGTGGTCGCAGAATCGCCGCGCCGCTCTGGTGTACCGCTAATTGCGCAGCGCACGACGCGCAGACCGGCTCAAAGCCCGAAGTACCAGAGCCGCACGTCCTCTTCCTCCGACCAAATCTGCACGTCCAGCATCTCGTCGAATTCGACCGGCTCGCCCCGGTACATGCAGCAGAATCCGCGCTCGGTGCGATAGACGATTACCCACTCGCGTGGGTCGGGAGTTGCGTCGGGCGAACGGTCTTCCCGTGTGCTCCCGGAATCCGCAAGGTGCGCCGCGGCCTTGAGCCGCTCGCGCAACGTATGCCACTCAGTTTTCAGCTTCATCGTCGCTCACCTTCAGAGCCTTGCCGTGCACGGCATGCGAAGCATTGTTGACGCGCACGGATTGCGTTGACGTGGCGGTCCTTCCGCGAGCCCGGGGCTGGAAAATATCGATACTACGGGCGACGGCGTCCGCAATATGCTCCTTCGCAATCACGCCGGACACGTCGAACACGCCATCGACGGCGGAATCCGCGACGACCACCGCCATCACCGCGCGGCGCTGCCGGAGTTCGCTGATCACTTCGAACGCCGCATCGGATCGCTTCACGACGATGAAGTTGCGATGCGCGAGTTGCCCGATCGTGATCGTCGGATTGTCGTGGCTGACCGCGCGGCGCAGGCCAGTGTTGATGCGCAGCACGCCGTACAGCATGCCTGCCTTCGTGGCGACGATGTGCCGGAACGGCGCGACGCCCATCCGATCGAGGAGATCGCGAAACGGGACGTCCGCGTCGAGCACCAGTACGTCGGCCTCCATGATCGCCGCCGCGCTCTGCACGAGAAACATATTGGCGTGCAACGCATCTGGAATGACATGACCCCGCCTGACGAGCTTCATCGTGTAGATCGTCTCGCGCGAGAGGAGCCGGCGGGTGCCGATGCTGAACGCAACTGCAAGTATCATCGGCAGCACGATGTCGTAATCGCGCGTCATTTCGAAGATCATCGCCACTGCCGTCATCGCGGCACCCGTGCCGCCCGCGACCACCGCCCCCATGCCGACCATCGCGAATGCAGGCACGCTGACCGGAGCGGCCGGCACCAGCAAATGGAACAGGGACGCCAGCGCGGCGCCCAACGTCGCGCCGATGAACAGCGACGGCGAGAACACGCCGCCCGACGAGCCGGAGCCGAGGCTAACCGACGTCGCGGCCATCTTGCACAGCGCAAGCAGCAGCAGGAACAGGCCGCCTTGCAACTGTTCATTGAGCGTCGCCTGGATCGTTGCGTAGCCCACGCCTTCCACGTAGTAGTGCCCTGCGTAGCGCATCAGCAGATACATCATTGCGCCGACGAACAGCATGCCGAGCGCGTGGCGCGCAAAACGCCCCGGAACGCGATCGAACGCGTCCTCCGCCCAGTGCAATGCGCGAATCAGCAACACGGCCGCCACGCCGGCCACGACCCCGAGCAGCGCGTAAAGCAGCAGCGTGAAGCCACTCGCGAGATGGTTATCGAGCGCGCCGAGCTGAGGGGGAACCAGAAAAGCCGCCGCTCCGCCAAAGAACAGCCGTCCCACGAACGTGGCGGTGCCCGTTGCCAGTGCAACGGGCAGAAAAGTCCCCACGCTGATTTCCGGCATCATCAGCTCGGTCGCGAACAGTACGCCGCCGATCGGCGTATTGAACGTCGCGGCAATGCCGGCCCCCGCGCCGCTCGCGACGAGAATGATCCGCTGACTGGCGGGCATCCGCAGCCACTGACCCAGCGTCGAGCCCAGTGCCGAACCGATCTGGATGATCGGACCTTCCCGGCCCACCGCCGCACCGGTGCCGATCGCGATCGCCGATGCGAGCGACTTGACGACCGCCACCACCGGACGGATCACGCCGCCCCCGAAATAGATCGCGTCCATTACTTCTGGCACGCCATGCCCTTTTGCCTCCGGTGCGAAGCGACTTACCAGCCACGTGACCGCGAAGCCGCCTGCTACCGGCACGAGAATCACCCATGCGCCCCACGGCGACGGCGGGGTAAACTGGCTCGCGTCGTATAGCGGCGAAAGGCGTCCGAGAAACGCTGCATTATGGATAGTGCCGATCAGCATCCTGAACACGACCGCGCCAAAACCGGTCACGATTCCGAGGCAGAACCCCAGCATGCTCATGCGATAGAGGTCGAGCGGCTTAGCGACTTCTTGCGCGTTTTCAGGAGGCGCCGAATCTCCTTGCTTGCCGTCGAGCTTCGTGGGGTCCATATCCCGCCTCTCCTCGCAACACCGTGTCCTCGTTCGGCGCGGGAGCCTCGAACGGTCCCATGCATGCAATACAAGGTCCACGCAGAAAGAAGCCGAGCGGTCCTGGGGGGATGATCGAACATCGCACCGCCCGCCTGAATCGGTCGGCGCGAGCGGGGTAGACAGACCTCGGCAATCATGTCACGCCGTGCCATGCACTATAGTCCTATCAACGCGTGTTCACCAACCCTGATGGTCGTGGCGATACGGGAACACCCAACGCTCACCTGCATCTCAATCCGGCGCGGGCACGCAATCCATCTGATACGATTTTGCGCTGTCAGCCCATCACGCCGGATTTCCGGCGCGCTTTGCGATAGAGCAACGCGACTTTCAGCAACGCTGCGGAGAATCCGGTTTCAGGCACTTGGTCCATGTTCCGAACGAGACAGGCAGGAAAGTGAAACAAACATCACCGCGCATCCGGGTCGGCATGCCCAACAAGCAGGATCTCGAAGCCATGTCGGCATTCCGTTACCAGTTACGCAGGTTCATGCGGTATTCGGAAGAAATTACTCACGCGGAAGGAGTCACGCCTCTGCAATATCAGATGCTCCTTCACGTCAGGGGATTTCCCGACCGCTGCTGGGCCAGTATCGGCGAACTGGCCGAACGGTTGCAGGCAGCGCCAAACGGCACCGCGGCGCTCGTGTCGCGCTGCGAAGCCGCCGGGCTCGTCGAGCGTCGCCCCGACAATTCCGACCGGCGACTCGTGCAGGTCCATCTGACAGAAAAAGGCGAGCGGTGCCTGTTGAAGCTCGCGATGCTGCATAAGCGGGAAATCGAGTCATTCGGTTGGGCGCTGGGGCAGTTTCAGGTTCAACAGCCCCCCCTCTTCGGCGGGACTGCTGGATCGTCCGATTGATATTGACGCCGCGGCCCTGCAATGCGGGTCGGCTATCGGCGGTCACGTCCGCGAGATTCTTCGTTTGCCGGGCGTTCGGCGTATCGGAGAGAACGAGCGATCATCATCGTGCCGGCACGGGGAAAGCCTTTAAGCCTGCTTTAATCGCCCCTGCATAGATTGAAAGCGTACCAGGCCTGTCGTGCCTTCAACGAGCCAACGATCGATCCGCCACTGCCGACGCGGGGCAAGGTTGATCGCTGCGGCGCCCCACTCATCGAAGCTGACAGACAGTTGACTGGCACTCTACTGGCTCTCTCGCACAAGGAGGAAACACCATGCGTACGCTGCCAGCACTATGCGCTGGAATATGTTTGGGCTTCGCCCACCTTGCCATCGCGCACCCGACGTCGGACGTCGCCCTGAAAACTGGGTGCAAGGATTTCTCCGCGATCGCCATTCATCAACGCCCCCCGATCGCCGACTGGGTCGGACCGCCGAGCCGTCATCGTGTGGTCCGGACTGACAGCGCGATCATAGTCAATGCTGCTGCCCCGGTTGGCCTCATTGTCGGCGAGTGCGGGAAACCGACCTGATACAGGTCGAACGCAGATCGAATGTTTCTTCGGGCGTATCAGCCAGTTTCGGCTGCCTTCCACTGGTTTCGACTGGTTCGTGGGCGGCTAACCGGTGTTCGCGTCGCCCATGCGCGGGTCTGGATCACTCGTGAAAGCGTGAACCGGGCCTCGTTCGCTTGCCGCTGTCATCCAACGATGAACCGAAGCCGTCGCCCCCGCTACGGCTCGCGGCGCGACCATTGTCTGGCCGCAATGAATGCTTCGAAAACCAGCTCATCTGCTGGTCTACCTAGTTATTTCTGAGCCAGGCCGCGCTTGTGGACCGCCCTGCGGATGGCGTTGCGGCGGCACTGTCGAGCGCACGGGCAGAGCGGCCTGGCGAGGCCGCCGTTTCGCGCTGCCTCGCGCGGAAGTAAAATCGTCGGATCAGGCGCGCCGGAGAGTCGCAAGAAGCTTGCAACGGAGCCCCGAGGATCTTCTGAAGCGCCGCATCGCCGGTTACCGAAAGAAGCTGTAGAAGCCACCTTCCCATCACCCAGACAGGATATTCATTATGCTGAGCAAACCCGTGTTGACCGTCGCCGAGACCACCCGCATCGTCGATGCCGCCCGTGCGGAAGCCGAGAAGAACAAATGGCCTGTCGCGATCGTCGTCGCGGACGACGGCGGCCATCCGCTCGCGGTGCTGCGTCTCGACGGCGCGGCGCCCTCCACCTCCTATATCGCGACCGAAAAAGCGCGCACCGCGGCGCTCGGCCGGCGCGAAACCAAGGTCTATGAAGACATGATCAACAACGGCCGCACCGCGTTCCTCAGCGCACCGCTGCAGGGCACGCTCGAAGGCGGGGTGCCGGTGATCGTCGACGGCCACGTGGTCGGCGCGGTCGGCGTGTCGGGCGTCAAGTCGGAGCAGGATGCGCAGATCGCGAAAGCCGGCATTCAGGCGCTCGGCGTGTAAAGCGCCGAGCGCCAAAGCAATCCCGAAACACAAACGCGGACCGACGCCCCCTCGTCGGTCCCATAACAGATGGAGCAGTCGATGACTCAGATGAACCCGCGCGGCGGACTGCAGGTCGCCGCCAACCTCGACCAGTTCGTTGAATCCGAAGCCCTGCCCGGCACCGGAATCGACAGCGCCGCCTTCTGGTCGGGATTCGACGCCCTCGTGCACGAGCTGGCGCCCAAAAATCGGGCGTTGCTCGCCGAGCGCGACCGCCTGCAAAGCGAACTCGACAACTGGCATCGGGCCAATCCCGGTCCGGTGCGGGATCTGCGCGCGTATCGTGCGTTTCTCGAAGGCATCGGCTACATCGTGCCCGTGCCCGCCAGCGTCCAGGCCACGACCGACCACGTGGACAGCGAAATCTCCGGACAGGCCGGCCCGCAGCTCGTCGTGCCGCTGTCGAACCAGCGCTACGCGCTGAACGCCGCAAACGCGCGCTGGGGTAGCCTGTACGACGCGCTGTACGGCACCGACGCGATCCCCGAAACGGACGGCGCGGAAAAGCAGAAGGGCTTCAACCCGGTGCGCGGCGCAGCCGTGATCGCGTACGCGCGCAAGTTCCTCGATCAGGCCGCGCCGCTCGCGAACGGCTCGCACGCGGACGCAACGCGCTATAGCGTCGAGAACGGCCAACTGCTCGTCGCGCTGAAGAGCGGCACCACGGCGCTGAAGACACCCGCGCAGTTCGTCGGCTATCAGGGCGACGCGAGCACGCCGTCGGCGGTGCTGCTCAAGCACAACGGCTTGCACGTCGAGATCCAGATCGATGCGAACGATTCGGTCGGCAAGACCGATGCGGCCCATGTCAAGGACGTCGTCGTCGAAGCGGCCGTCACGACGATCATCGATTGCGAGGACTCGGTCGCGGCCGTCGACGCCGATGACAAGGTGCAGCTCTATCGCAACTGGCTCGGCCTGATGAACGGCGACCTGACCGAAGAGGTCACGAAGAACGGCAAGACCTTCACGCGCCGGCTCAATGCCGATCGCGAATACATCGGCGCCGACGGCAAGTCGCAGGTCAAGCTGCATGGCCGCTCGCTGCTATTCATCCGCAACGTCGGCCATCTGATGACGAACCCGGCCGTATTGACGAAAGACGGCCACGAGATTCCGGAAGGCGTTCTCGACGCGGTGATCACGACGCTGTGCGCGCTGCGCGACCGTCAGAACAAGCTGAACTCGCGCACCGGCTCGATCTATATCGTGAAGCCGAAGATGCACGGACCGGCCGAAGTCGCGTTCGCGAGCGAACTGTTCGCGCGCGTCGAAGACCTGCTGAAGCTGCCGCGCAACACGATCAAGATGGGCATCATGGACGAGGAGCGCCGCACCAGCGTGAATCTGCTCGCCTGTATCGCCGAAGCGTCGGCGCGCGTCGCGTTCATCAACACGGGCTTCCTCGATCGCACCGGCGACGAGATGCACTCGGCGATGGAAGCGGGCCCGATGATGCGCAAGGGCGACATGAAGTCGAGCAAGTGGATCACGTCGTACGAGCGCAGCAACGTGCTGGTCGGTTTGAGCGCGGGCCTGCGCGGCCGCTCGCAGATCGGCAAGGGCATGTGGGCGATGCCCGACCTGATGCACGCAATGCTCGAGCAGAAGATCGGCCATCCGAAGGCTGGCGCGAACACCGCGTGGGTGCCCTCGCCGACCGCGGCGACGCTGCACGCGCTGCACTATCACCAGGTCGACGTGCAGGCGGTCCAGCAGGAACTCGAACGCACCGACTATGCGACGGTGCGCGACGAACTGCTCGATGGCCTGCTGACGATTCCGGTCGTCGAAAAGGCGCAATGGAGCGACGACGAAATCCGCGCCGAGGTCGACAACAACGCGCAGGGCATTCTCGGCTACGTGGTGCGCTGGATCGACCAGGGCGTCGGCTGCTCGAAAGTGCCGGACATCCACAACGTCGGCCTGATGGAAGACCGCGCGACGCTGCGTATTTCGAGCCAGCACATCGCCAACTGGCTGTATCACGGTGTGATCAAGCGCGAGTTCATCGAGGAGACGTTCAAGCGCATGGCCAAGGTGGTGGACGCGCAGAACGCCGGTGATCCGCTCTACCAGCCGATGGCGCCCGGCTTCCAGACGATCGCGTTCAAGGCCGCGCAGGCGCTCGTCTTCGAGGGGCGCCAGCAGCCGAGCGGATATACCGAGCCGTTGCTGCACAAGTTCCGGCTCGAGGTGAAGAAGCAAGGTTGAGGCCGTCCGGCCAAAACGACGACGGGCGCCCTGCAATGCGGCGCCCGTTTTTCCTTCCCGGTCGTGTCACTTCACGCGGCTTCTGCCGTCAATTGCGCCGCCTCGCCACCTGACGCTTCGTTCTGCATAAAGGCTTGCAGATACGCCTCGAATTCAGCCTTCACCTCGGGATGGCGCAGTGCGAATTCGACGGTCGCCTTGAGATAGCCGAGCTTGCTGCCGCAATCGAAGCGCGTGCCGAAGTAGCGATACGCGAGCACCTGCTCCTCGGTCAGCAACGACTGCACCGCGTCGGTCAGTTGCAGCTCGCCGCCCGCGCCCGGCTTCAGCGCGCGGATATGCTTGAAGATCGTCGGCATCAGCACGTAGCGGCCCACCACGCCGAGATTCGACGGGGCCTGGTCCGGCGCTGGCTTCTCGACGATGCCCGACAGCTTGATCACGTTGTCTTCCCACTCGCGGCCGTCGACGACGCCGTACGAGCGGCTATCCTCGCGCGCGATCGTTTCGACGCCGATCACCGAGCTGTGATAGTGGTTGAAGGTATCGACGAGCTGACTCATCACGGGCTTCGCGCTATGCAGCAGGTCGTCGGCGAGAATCACCGCGAACGGGCTGTCGCCCACCAGTTTTTCGGCGCACAGCACCGCATGGCCGAGACCGAGTGCTTCGGCCTGGCGCACGTAAAAGCAGTCGACGTTGGCCGGCTTGATGCTGCGCACGAGGTCGAGCAGCTTCTGCTTGTTGCGCGCTTCGAGTTCGGATTCGATCTCATAGGATTTATCGAAGTGATCTTCGATCGCGCGCTTGCTGCGGCCCGTCACGAAGATCATCTCGGTGATGCCGGCGTCGATCGCCTCTTCGACCGCGTACTGGATCAGCGGCTTGTCGACGATCGGCAGCATTTCCTTCGGACTTGCTTTGGTAGCCGGCAGGAATCGTGTCCCGAGGCCCGCTACGGGAAACACGGCTTTGGTGACTTTCAGCATGGTAGGCATTCCCACATCGGTTAGAAATTGGTGTGTTCGCGGACCTGGCGGCCAATCAATGCCGGCGCAAGACTAGCAGAAAAATCTGCGAGGTTCAGCAGGCGTTTTCTCCGATTTAATTCGGATAATTCACGCATTAATCGCAATCCGATATTGTGAAAATTTGAGGAAATTATTACGCATCTATTGCCAGATGGTAATCGAGCAAATCCGAAAGTCTTACCTTTCGGACGCCCCTGGCACGGGTCGCCTGGCGATCCGATGACCGGCTTCGGCAGCGCGTCATTCCTGTTCGTCGACGGGTGGCTGCTTGCCTGGGTTCATCCGGTAACTACGGATCGGCTCGTTGCGCAAGGCATCTCGGTAGGCGGAGGCGGCCACCAGGATCAGCAGGACGGCCACGCCGGCCAGTAAATGCAGGTTCATGACTTCACCTCTGGGTCAGAGAATCCTTGCTTTAAATTAGCACGACAAAAGCGATAAATAATTCAACACCCCATACGGCGACACGCAATTACAATTCGTCACAAAATCGATATCTGATTCAATCCGAAATGGATTTTTTAAATCATTTTTTAGGATTGCGGTGCTCTAGGATGGATGCGTCGCGGGTGCGCAAAACGCCCGCTCGACGGCCTGTTCCGCGTCAATTTTTTCTCTTTTCCGCTTCAGATAAGGACCGCGTATGAGCGACCCAGCGCTGGATGCCGCCGGCTCATCCCTGCCCCTCTCCCCGCTGCCGCGCCCGGAGAAAAACCCGGCCGCGGCGCATGCGCGCAGCGACGCGCACGTCGATAGCGCCAGCAAGGAGCACGCGATCGACGCGATGCGAGGCTTCGCCGCGCTGCTGGTCGCCTACTTTCATTGCCGCCAGATCGTGTGGGTCGGCATGCAGGCGTTTCATCAGAGCGTCGGACATTCGTTGAGTCCCAGTAGTCTCGCCGCGTATCTGACGTTTCCGATCGCATGGGGCTCGGCCGGTGTGCCGATGTTCTTCGTGATCAGCGGCTACTGCATCCATCGCGGCGGCGCGCTGCGGCTCGCGGGCAATCCCGCTTACCGGCTCGATGCAGGCAACTTCTGGCTGCGGCGCTTCGCGCGCATCTACCCCGTCCTGCTGGCGGCGCTCGTACTGACCTTCGCGCTCGATTCGTTGAGCCTGCAATTGCCGCCCGTCAGTCACAAGATTCGCGACATCGGCTGGCATCCGTTTCTGGTCAACCTGTTTTCGCTGCAGGGTGTGGCGGGTAAAACGTATGGCTCGAACGGCGCGCTGTGGACGCTGTCGCTCGAAGTGCAGTTCTATGCGATTTATCCGCTGCTGTTCGCGCTCCGGCGGCGCATCGGCATCAACGCCGTGCTCGCGCTCGTCGGCGCGATCAACGTTGCGTCCGCGTACGGGTTGGAGCGCCACGATCTGCAGTTCTTCACGTCGTACTGGTTCTCCTGGACGCTCGGTGCGTGGATCGCCGATGCCAAAGCGCGCAGCGCGCAAGGGGCGCGAGCGCCCGCATCGCTGTACGTGCTCGCGGCGGTATTGATCGCGGCAGGCTGCGCCGCGTTTCATTTCGGCCAGTACGGCGCGTTCCAGATCTGGTCGCTCGGTTTCGCGTGCTATCTGTACAAGGCGCTCGATGGACGTCATGCTTCCCGGCGTGAAACGGGCGGTGTGCGCGCGCTGCTTCGTGCCGGGTCGGATGCAGTAGCGCGCTTGCTGTCGCGCGTCGGTGACTTCAGCTTCTCGCTGTATCTGATCCATCTGCCGATCTTCGTGTTGCTGTCGTCGTGGCTGTTCCGCTCGTCGTTGCAGATGTCGATCTGGCCGTCGTTCGGTTATATGCTGGTCGCCGTGCCGGCCGCCTATGTGTCCTATCGGCTGGTTGAGTTGCCTGCGATGAGGTGGTCGGCGAGTTTTAAGCCTGGAAGGCGCTAGCAGAACCAGAGCATCGGGTCATGCTCACCGTATTCATGGCGGCATGGCGAGACGGAAAATCAATCGCGGCTTGAACTCTAAAGCCACCCGGCGGTGCAATAAAAAAACGGAGCGAAAGCCCTTCGACTTTCGCTCCGCCACGCCAAGCAAGGACTGGCCAAGCCCTCGTCTACCCTCGCGTAAAAATCATCTCGTCACCGCGCTGCCACGCCGGTCAGAATCCCCGCGACCCCATCCACATAGCTGCGCGGGCCGAAGCGCTCCTGCGCGGTCCGATAGCCGTTCTCGACCAGTTTGTCGCGCAAGTCGCCGTTCGAGCGCAACTCGGCGAGCGTATCGGCGAGCGCATGCGCATCGCCCGGCGTACACAGCACGCCGTTCTCGTAGTCGTCGATGATTTCGAGCACGCCGCCTGCGCGCGACGCCACGACCGGCCGCTGCGCAAGCATCCCCTCGACGATCACGCGGCCGAACGGCTCTGGGGTGATCGACGTATGCACAACCGTATCGACCGCGCACATGCAGGCCGGAATATCGTGCTGGAAGCCGAGAAAATGGACCCGCTCGCCAAGCTTGTGCGCGGCGACGAAGGCGCGCAGTTCGCTCTCGTACTGGTCCTCGCCGAACAGCGCCGCGCCGACCAGCACCGCATGCATCTGCGGATTGAGCACCATTGCTTCGAGGAGCACATGCTGCCCTTTCCAACGCGCAAGCCGGCTGAACGAGCCGACGAGAAACGCGTCGCGCGGCAGATTCAGGCGCTCGCGCAGCACCGCTTGCGGTACCGTGCGCAATGCGTCGAACGGCTCCGCGGCGATCCCGTTGAACACGACGTCGATGCGCTTGCTGTCGAACCGCGTGAGCTTCGCGAACGCCTGCGCCGACGCAGCCGAATTGGCGATCACATGCGTGAGGCCGAGCCGCGCGCACCACTTGATGATCGCAAGCTGCTTGCCGCCGAAATGCTCGGCGCTGACGATGTCGCGCAAATGCCAGACCACCGGCCGTCTCGCGAGCTTGCCGGCCACGGCGCCGATCACCATCGCACGCTGCGTGTTCGCGTAGATCACATCCACCTTGCGCGCGCGTTTCGCGGTGGCACGCACGAGTGAGATGAGTCCCTTCAACGCCTGACCTTTCGGCATCGAACCGCCCTGCTTGCGCACATTTTTCAGCGCGCCGGCATCGAGCACAGTGACCTCGACGCCGGTTTTCGCGAGTGCGGTGTTGAACGGCCCGTCGTCGAATAGCACGACCTCGATGCGCGAGCGCAGCGCCTTGACGATTTCGAGCAGCGACAGTTCGGCGCCGCCGAGCACGCCGCTCTGATCGACGGCAAGAATGCGCGGCACGTTCGCGGCGCCCTGCACGGCCGGCCGATACGGCGTATAAGCCGGCAGCGTCGCCGTGCGCAACGCGGGCACCGCCGCGCGCACCTGCGAGAAAAAGCGCTCGCGGAAATGCGCGGCCGAAAACTGCTCGGCGTTACCGCGGCAATTCTCCGGCAGGAACCGGTGCCCAAGCTCGTCGAAACGATTTACGGCGGCGATGATCGAGTCGGTATCCTGTTCATCGAAGAACATGCCGGTCGGCTTCGGTTCGGACAGATCGCGCACGGTTTCGAGCGCCCCTCCCTTGCCGTACGCGATCACCGGCGTGCCGCAAGCCTGCGCCTCGACCACCGAAATGCCGAAGTCCTCTTCGGCCGCGAACACGAATGCCTTCGCGCGGCTCATGCGGTCCTTCAGCACCTCGAACGGTTGATAGCCCATGATCTCGACGTTCGGCCCCGCCTTCGCGCGGATCTTCGCCATGTCGGGTCCGTCGCCGATCACGACGAGCTTGTGCTCGGGCATCCCCGCGAACGCCTCGACGATCAGATCGATTTTCTTGTACGGCACCATGCGCGACGCGGTCAGATAAAAGTCTTCCTTCTCCGTGCACAGCGTGAACGCCTCGACATCGACCGGCGGGAAGATCACCTGCGCGTCGCGCTGATACACCTTCTTGATGCGTCGCGCGATGAACGCCGAGTTCGCGACGAAGCCGTCGACCGAGTTGGACGTGCGGATATCCCAGTTGCGCATGTAATGCAGAATCAGCCGCGCCAGCGCCGACTTCGGGCCGTTGGTCAGCTTCGACTGCCGCAGATATTGATGCTGCAAATCCCATGCGTAGCGGATCGGCGAATGCACGTAGCTGATATGCACCTGATCGGGACCGGTCAGAATGCCCTTGGCGACCGCGTGACTGCTCGAGATCACGACGTCGTACGCCGACACGTCGAGTTGCTCGATCGCGAGCGGCATCAGCGGCAGATACGAGCGGTACTTGCTGCGCGCGAGCGGCAGCTTCTGGATGAACGACGTCGTCACCGGCTTGCCGCGCAGGAAGCTGCGATCGTCGAGAAAGTCCACGAGGCTGAACAGGTCCGCATCGGGAAAGCACGCGATGATCTGCTCGAGCACTTTCTCCGCGCCCGCGTAGGTGACGAGCCAGTCGTGCACGATCGCGATGCGCACGTTTTTGCTCGCGCGCGGCGCGGTACGGCGCGGTGCCGGCTGGATGTTGGGCACGCTCGTCAGTTCGTCGAGCGCGCTGCGCGTCGCGGGCCTCAACAGGTCTTTTTCAAGGACGTCTTGATTCATGCGCTTTTCCTCGGATTCAGTCGCAATAG
Source organism: Paraburkholderia lebeckiae (assembly GCF_050436225.1). Taxonomy (NCBI): domain Bacteria; kingdom Pseudomonadati; phylum Pseudomonadota; class Betaproteobacteria; order Burkholderiales; family Burkholderiaceae; genus Paraburkholderia; species Paraburkholderia lebeckiae. The sequence goes on from NZ_JBNDLU010000002.1 coordinate 1,775,950, forward strand.
CAGTGAACGCGCAAGATTGCGCAAGGCGGGCGTCATCGTGATCGACCACGCGACGTTCGCGCCGACCATCAGCACACCGGCGGCGATCGCGAGCGCGAGGCTCGGCAGGAAGCTCGCGAGCCACAGGCTGGCGAGCAGGAAGGCGAGATGGGCGAGCATGTCGAGCACGATCTGGCGCGCGCGGATCGCGGCGAAACGCAGCAGCACCGCGTAGTCGAACAGCGCGCGGGCGCCGACCGCGACCGCCGCGCCCGTCAGGCCGAAATGCGTGATACCGAGCCACAACGCGCCGGCGAAAAGCGGCAACTCGACGAGGCCGATGCGCGCGGCGGTAGCTGGGTTGACCTGTGACTGAATCAGGATGCGCGTCACGTTCGCCTGGCCGACGAGCCACACGGCGACGATCATGATGCGGCCCACGGGCGCCGCGACCGTCGCGATCTCGTTGCCGACCCACAGATGCAGGAACGGTTCGAGCACCAGCATCGCGACGAGCGCGACCGGCGTGAACACGCCGTTCAGAAATTCGAGCGATTGCTGCGTGATCGTGTCGGCGTCGGCGCGGCCGACTGCGGAAAGCCGCGGAAACAGCGTGCGTACCAGCGCGGTCGGCACGATGTTCAGACGCGTGACGAGGTTCTGCGGCACCGTGTAGTACGTGACGAAACGCGCGCCGAGCCGTGAACCGAGCATTACGCGATCGAGCGAATCGGCGACCATCGTCGTCACGCTCGCGATCAGCATCCAGCCGCCGAAGTTGAACAGCCCCTTTGCGACGCCGAGCCGCGGCGGCTGAATGCTGCGTATTTCAAGCACTTTCAGCGCGTAGCGGCCGAGCAGCAACGCCGCGAGAATCCGCGCGACGACTGCCGCGGCGAGTACGTTCTGCAAAGTCGCGCCGAGCCACCACGCGGCACCGAGCGGCAGCAGCTGGAACAGGAACGTGCCGATGGTCTGGTTCGTGTTGTAGACGCCGAAGCGTTCCGCGCCATTGATCGCACCCGCGAACACCCACGACACGTTCGCGATCGGAATCGCGACCGCGAGCCACGGCAGCGCCATATAGACTTCGTGCTGCAGCTCGGGCGATACCTTCGTGAAATACGCGGTGTACAGGAACGCGCCGAAGTAGATGATCAGACCGCCCGCCACGCCGGTCGTCAGATTGAGCCACGTCGCGCTCCAGAACACGCGCGCGCTTTCCTGCTGGTCGCCCGACGCGCGCGCCTTCGAAATATGGTTCTGCGCGGCCATGCTCATGCCGAGATCGAGAATCCCGAAGTAGCCGATCAGCGTCCACACGAGACTGATCACACCGTAGCGCTCCACGCCGAGCAGCCGGATATACGACGGCACGGTCACGAGCGACACGAACGTCGGCAGCACGAGCCCGAAAAAGTTGATCGCCACGTTCCTGAGAATGCCTTTGTCCATCGAATCCCTTCGGTTTTGCGGTTGGATTGCGTGCGGGGCTGCGTCAGCGAGGCCAACGCACCTCAAGGCTTCCAGCGATACATCAGCACCTTGCCGCGCGCGTCTTCCTCGACGAACACGAGGTACTCGCCATCGCCGCGCTTCGTCGCGCTGATACCGTTCGGCACGTCGACCCAACCCGACGCGCGGCCCACTTCGGGGCCCGGCCGGATCACGCCGAGTTCCTTGCCGCTGTCCTTGTCCCACACGTGCACCGCGCCGACCGGCTCGACGCCGAACACGTATTGCCCCTCGACCGTGACGCCGATGATCGTCGCGATGGGCTTGCTCTGCGTCTGCCACGGCAGCGTGATTGCGTAGCGCTGCACCGGCTTGCCGCTCGACCACTTGTCATAGCGCACCAGCACGCGCCCCACTTCCTTCCAGAAGCCCTGCGCGGTCGGCATATCGGCCGTATAGCCGCTCACGTACATCGTGTCGGTGTCCGATTCGTAGATCGCGCGATGCAGTTCGCTGAACGGTGCCGGCACCGGGTACTGCGTCAGGTTCGAGTACGAGTAGATCGGGTTGCCCTTCGCATCGAGTCCGCCGAAACGAAAGCGATAGATGCCCTTCGTATCCCGGGTACGCCAGATGTCGCCGGCCATATCGACCCACCAGCCCCAGCCGCCGGCGAGCTTCGTGCCGCTCGTGTTCAGCGTGTATTCGTCGCGATCGAAGCGCCCGTCGCCATTCGTGTCGCGCCAGATCCAGTCACCGCCCGGCGGTGCATTCGGCACCTTCGCGACCGCGCGCTCGCGACCTGCGATAAATCCCGAGGGAATCGCGGTCTCGCCGTCATGCTTCGGATCGAAGCGATAGATCTTCAGATGATCCGCATACATGTCGGTCAGATAGAGGAACGTGTGCCCCTTCAACCGCCGCGCGATCGGCAGACCCGGATACTGGTCGGTATGGAACACCGGATCGTCCGGGTACTTGAACCGATTCGACAGGAACCCCGCGTATTTCCAGTCCTGTCCAGACGGCTTCGACAAATCGAGTTCGAAGCGCTTGTTGCCGGTATAGACGCTGTCGGGCCGGGCCGGATCGATCCACGCGCCGTCGACGAACAGCAGCCCCTCGACCTGCCAGTTGCGCTTGCCGTTCGGCGCATAACTTTCGAGCGTCGCGCCGAGGCCCGCGCCGATCGGCTCGTAACGCGGACCGATGCCATTGGTCGACACGTACACGTTGCCGCGCGCATCGACACCCACGCCAGTCAACCCGTTGAATCGCAACGGTCCGGGCTTGCCCGCGACGCCGCTGAAAATGCCGCCGCGCTCGCCGAGCGTGCCCGACTCCGTGTAGCGGCCGTCGCGCTTCGTGAAGAACAGCACCTGCTGGCGCGGACCGTTATCGGCGATCAGGAGGCGGCCTTGCGCATCGACGGCGAGGCCGACCGCGACCGTATCGGCCGGCAGCGTGACGGTCTCGTCGATGCGCTGACCGGTCGCCGTGTAATGCTCGATACCCGGCGCGCGATCGCCGCGCGTGCCGCTGAGCACCCATAGCGTACCGTCGGGCGCGAGCGCGATACGTCCAGGCTCGTGGACGTTCCACGTCGCTTTCTGCTGCATCGATTCGGCGTCGTAGACTTCGATGCGATTGCGCGCGGTATTGGCCGCGAACAGCGTCGTGTCGTTCGCGGCTAGCCCGCCGATCTCGGCGTTCGTGCCGGTCGGCACTTCGTTCATCATCAGAAAGCCGGCCGCAAGCTGCGCGTGCGGGTCCGCGTTTTTAGCCGCGGGCTGAAACGGTGCCACGCGCTTCGGCTCGTCGATCAGGCGCCGCGAGATACCAAACCATTGCTTACCCTTGTCCGGCCACACGCCCGGCTCGACCAGGCGTCCCTTTTCATTGCCGACCGCGATCGCGACGAACGCGTACTTCCGGTTGACCGCGATCGCATTGCCGCCGGCGTTGCCCCAGCCATGCGTGCCGCCCGCGAAGCCGAGCATCTTGCCGTCCTGATAGACGCTCGCTTCAGCGCCGCTTTCGTCCCACGGCGCGTTCGTATAGATCTTGCCGTCGGGCGTGACCGCGATAGCGGTGATATCGATCTGCGTCCATGTGCCATCGCCAAAGCCGAAGCTGTTGCCGATCCATGAGGTCTTCGCATTCAAAGCGGTTTCGGCGCGAGCCTGCAGACTGGCCGATGCGGCGACGACGCCGGCGGCGCAGGCTGTCAGGGCGAACCAGCTTTTGAACGTGATACGGCGCAAGGCGGAACCTCCAGTCGATGTCCGGTCAACGCGATGCACGCGGACCTGCGCCCGCTCGGGGCGAAATTCAGTGATGTGGCAAAGCGAAACGAAGCGCAACCGATTGAAGCGCGGCGCCTGAAGGCAGCCGTCCGCACGGCTAAGTTACGCGGAAAAAATGCGGTGACGAAAATCGAAAATATTTCAAAAATATTTGTCCGCTTATACGTCGCAAAAAGAAACGCTTTTAAAAATCGATAAAAGCGCAAGCCTCGCCGCCAGTCGCCTCTGTCGCGACAAACCCCCGTTTCTACCGATGTGATATCACGCAATGCGCATTTATTACGGATTGCCCCATGCTCACCACATAAACATATAAATCTTTCGAGAATGGCCAAAGAAATACCCTGTTTCAATCTGATTCAATTAGCCCATTCCAACGGGTTTTTTCTCGAGTTTCTTTTCCCTAGAATCGATTGCACTTCAGTTGCGACGCGAAGCGCGCGCCTGTTCGCTGGCAATCCGTGGCGAACCGCGCGGCCCTTCGCCCGGCTCATCCGCTTACACCATGGACGGTTCATGACAGCCAGCGCATTGCCCCTCGCGCCCTCCCATTCCCGCATCGTGCAGCTCGACGGTCTGCGCGCGATCGCGGTGCTCGCCGTGTTCGCGCAGCACGCGTTGAAAGCGCCGCTATGGATGGGCGTCGATCTGTTCTTCGTTTTGAGCGGCTTTCTGATCAGCGGCATCCTGCTCGATCGCAAGTCGCGCCAGCAGTCGTATTTCAGCTATTTTTATGCACGGCGCGCGCGCCGCATCCTGCCGCCGTACCTGCTGCTGATGGCCGTGTCGTCGCTGCTGTTCGGCCTCGCGTGGGCGCAGCACTGGTACTGGTACGCGTTCTTCGCGACCAATATCGGCGATGCGCTCAATCAAAGCGGTCATGACAGCCTCAACGTGCTGTGGTCGCTCGCGGTCGAGGAGCAGTTCTATATCTTCTGGCCGTTCGTGATCCTGCTCGTGCCCGAGCGTCTGCTTGGGCTGGTGGCGGCCGCGCTGATCGTGCTGGTGCCGCTGCTGCGCGCGCTCGCGACGCCGTGGTTCGATTCGTTCTGGCCGGTCTACTACCTGACGCCGTTCCGCATGGATCTGCTCGCGGCCGGCGCGCTGCTCGCGGTTGCCGTGCGGCGCGATCGCAATGCGCTCGAACCGTTCAAGGGACTCGCGGTGCTCGGCGCTCTGGCCGCGCTCGCGGTGCTGGCATGGCTGCATCTGCACTACCCGCGTTTTCGCGCGGCGAATACGCCGTTGTCGAATGCGGGGCTGTATAGCGTGTCGCTGGTGCTGTGTACGTCGATCGTCGTGATCGCGCTGCAGAGCAAGGGCATCGTGAAGCGGCTGTTGTGCAATCGCGTGCTCGTTTATATCGGCACCGTCAGCTACACGATCTACCTGATCCACCTGAGCGTGCTGTACATGGTGTGGCCGCTGCATCTGAATCGCTATCTGAGCGCCGCGATCGCGCTCGCGATCACGCTCGTGTACGCGAGCATCACGTGGTTCGCATTCGAGAAGCGCCTGATTTTCGGCGCACGCGGGTCGGGAGCGACGACCGGCGCCGGCGCCCACGTTGCGCGGCAAGCACCGCAAGGCCGCGCATGAACGGCCCGGCTGTGGTTGCTGCCCACATGCTGGGTGTCGTGTCGGCGCTGCTGCTGATCGCGCCGACAACGAGCGCGGCCGTGGCCGAGCCGGCAGTGTCATCGCCGACGCAACTGCTGATCGACGCCTACGGCGACTCGACCACGCTCGGCATCACCTGCAGCGATGGCCACTGCGGCCCGCAAGCCGGCAACGCCGTCACGTATCTGCAGCAAGCGTTGCAGGCGCATGACGGCGAGCGCGTGCGCGTCACGAACTACGGCGTCGGCGGCACGATGGCCTGGCAGTTGCGCGACGGCACCGGCAATCGTCGCGCGGGGCCGACGGCGGGACTGCCGTGGCGCGAACGTCTCGCCGCCTCGCCCGCGCGGATCGTGTTGATCAACTACGGCATCAACGAAGTGATGCACAACCAGACGCCCGAGCAGTTCTACGCGGCCGAGACGTCGCTCGTGCAAACCGCGCGAGCGCTCGGCAAGGAGCCTGTTTTGCAGACCTCGAACCCGATGCCCGATAACCGGCTCAACGCCCGGCTCGCCGCGATGATAGCGATGACGCGGCGCGTCGCCGCCGAACAGCAGGTGCCGCTCGTCGACCAATACGCGTATGTGGGCAGCCTGCCCGACTGGAAGTCGCTGATGTCGGACGGCGCACATCCAAAGCCGGAGTTGTACCGGCTGAAGGCCGAACAGGATTATCGGGTCGTCGAACCGTTGGTGCGGCGGCTGCTGGACGACGCGCATTGAGCCTGGCCCTTAGGCGCGTTCCGTGCTTTTTTATTCACAAACTAGAAGGCAAGCTATGAGTCAACCTCGCAAAGCGATCATCACCGGCGTATCCGGACAGGACGGCGCCTATCTGACCCGGCTGCTGCTCGACAAGGGCTATCACGTGACCGGCACCTACCGGCGCACGAGTTCGGTCAACTTCTGGCGCATGCGTGAGCTTGGCGTGCTCGACCATCCGAATCTGCGTCTCGTCGAACACGACCTCACCGACCTCGGCTCGACGCTGCGCCTGCTCGACGGCACGCAGGTCGACGAGCTGTACAACCTCGCCGCGCAGAGCTTCGTCGGCGTGTCGTTCGACCAGCCGGTGACCACCGCTGAAGTGACCGGCGTCGGGGCGCTGAATCTGCTCGAAGGCCTGCGTACCCTGAGCCCGAAGACACGCTTCTATCAGGCGTCGACCTCCGAGATGTTCGGCCTCGTGCAGGCGGTGCCGCAACGCGAAAGCACGTCGTTCTATCCGCGCAGCCCGTATGGTGTCGCTAAGCTGTTCGCGCACTGGTCGACGATCAACTATCGCGAGTCGTACGACCTGTTCGCGAGCAGCGGCATTCTGTTCAATCACGAATCGCCGCTACGCGGCCGCGAATTCGTCACGCGCAAGATCACCGACACGGTCGCGAAGATCAAGCTCGGCAAGCAGGACGTGCTCGAACTCGGCAACCTGAGCGCGCAGCGCGACTGGGGCTTCGCACTCGAATACGTCGAGGGCATGTGGCGCATGCTGCAGGCCGACGCGCCCGACACCTTCGTGCTCGCGACCGGCCGCACCGAAACGGTTCGCGATTTCGTGCGCATGGCGTTCACGGCGGCCGGCTATCAGCTGGAATGGTCGGGCAAGGACGAGCGCGAGACCGGCATCGACGTCGCGACCGGCAAGACGCTCGTGCGCGTCAATCCGAAGTTCTATCGGCCGGCCGAAGTGGACCTGCTGATCGGCTGCGCGGACAAGGCGCGCGACACGCTCGGCTGGCAACCGCAAACCTCGCTCGAACAGCTGTGCCAGATGATGGTGCAGGCGGACATCGCGCGCAACGAGCACCACGAGACGTTCTAACATGGCATCCGTGTGCGGCGGCGCTCGCCGCACACTGCCCCGTCAACCCGCCAGTTTCCGGAACGTCTCCAGCACCGCATCGCCCTTGAACGGCTTGACGATCCAGCCCTTCACGCCGGCGGCCTTGCCGCGCTCCTTCATCGCGGGGCTGCTTTCGGTCGTCAGCATGATCACGTTGACGGTCTTGTTCGCGAGTTCGCCGCGGATTTTTTCGACCATCGTCAGGCCGTCCATGTTCGGCATGTTCACGTCGCTGACGATCAGGCGGATATTCGAATCCGTTTTCAGCTTCGCAAGGCCATCCTTGCCGTCGATGGCCGTCGCGACGTCGAGACCGTTTTTCGCCAGAAAACCCGCGACTTCATCGCGTACCGTGCTCGAATCGTCCACCACCAGAATCTTTGCCATAACCATTCCCTTGCGTCACCGACGCGTCGTATCAAAACAGATCGAGTTCACCGGACTCGACGAGATCGTCGACATCCATCGCGTTTTCAGAAAAATCTTCGGGTGACCAGCTCAGGTTGAAAACGAAGCGCTGGTCGATCGACACCGACTGTCCGCTCGCGGCGTCGCTCAATCGATATTGAAACCGCAACTGCGGATTGTCCGAGCCGAACGAGATGTAGCGATGCTTGTGATTGACCAGTAGTGGCACCTGCACCTGCACCTGACTTGCTTCGCTAGCGTTCTGCTGACCGAGGAAGCGGTCCTTGAACGCCCCCCAGATCAGATTGGTCAATTCGCCGAGCACGTCGTTCAGATCGCGAAAGCCCGGTTGCCCCGCGGCCATGCCGGGCTCGCGCGCCGCGCGATCGCGATCGATCATGCCGAGCAGCGGCTCCTCTTCGGCCTGCATCAACATATAGCCGCGACACCAGTTGCCTTCGAGCGGAATCAGGCTGAAGACCTCGCCGAAGATGATTCGATCGCGCACGATACTGGGCGTGTCGCGTTGCACCGTGACGCCGTCGAACAACGTGGCGAGCCGCGCGTCCGTGATCTCCGCGATACCGCGCACGAGCGCGTTCGGGAAGTCGAGGCTGAAGATGTATCGATCGACGGCTTCGCGCAGCGCCGTCAGATCGGCGGCATTGAAATGCGCGCATGCCGCGTTCGTCAACGGCTTCGGAAGCCGCTCGAGCGGCGCGTTGCCGCTCGAACGCAGGATCACCGGCAGTTCGGGGCGCAAGGCATTGATGCGCGCGGCCGTCGTAGCGGCCTGCTCGACCGAGCCCCCGTAGTTATCCGCCAGCAGAACGCCGCCGAGATCGATATTGGTGGCCAGTACCGAGCCGAGGCGGTTGCTGTCGCGCACCTTCAGTGCGATCAGGTTGTGTTCGTCGAAAAAGAGCTTCAGCGCTTGCGCGTGTGCCGGACAGTCGTCGAGCACGAGCAGCTTGCTGACGGGCTTGCTGGTATTCATCGTGTTTCAGTCTGCGAATGCAGTGTTGCTAGAAAAGTTCGAGTTCGCCTTCGGCCTCGTCGGCCGTGGCGAGTTCAGCCTTGAAATCGAGGGGCGCCTGCGCGCATAGACATAACGTGACACCCAGCCGGGCCGCACCGCCGATCGTCAGCTCGTACGCCCACACGTGATCGGGCCGCAACTCGTCCAGATACTCGATACAGGCGCTGTTCAATTCATACGGCGTCGACATGCCAAGATCGGGGAAATGATTGACCAGTTGCTGGTTCATGTAGCCGCAGCACAGGTTGCCGAGTTCCATCAGCGTTTCCGACAGCGAACGCGTCGTGTCGCCGCTGGCGTAGTAGGCGTGCGTCGCGTCGTCCTTACCGAAATGCAGCACGAACAGCAGCCGAAAGCCGATCGACGAGATCGTCAACGCCATCGCGCAAGGTCCGGCCGGATGATCGCGATCCCACCTCGGGACCGCCGCGATCTCGCACGAATCGCCCGGCGTCGCGGGCAATCTCGCGCGGGCCGCGTGACAGAAGATGTCCGCGATGCTTTGCTTCGCCTGATCGGTAATCACGCTGCGGCCTGCTCGAGTCGGGATTGGAACTGGGTCGCCAGCACTTCGACGCCGCCGAGCGACGCCGTGATCATCTTGCCGCCGGCCTGGATGTCCTGGAACGTCGCCGCCGTCGTCAGGTCGTTGCGATGCAGGCTCTCGCGATAGCTCTTCGACAACTCCTGCGAGCGCGACGCCAGCGAGCGCACTTCGCCCGCGACGATCGAAAAGCCGCGACCCGCGGTGCCGGCGCGCGCCGCTTCGATCGACGCATTCAGCGAAACGATCAGCACGTGCTGCACGATCGACGACAGCTCCTGGTTCTTGTTGTGCATGTCGCGGTTCTGCGACATCAGCGAAATCATCTGCTCGTGCCAGCGCTCGAACGTGATGGTCAGCGTCTTCAGACGGCCTGCCTCGTGCGCGATCCGCGTCGCATGCTGCAGCCATTCGTCGCTTCGCGAACTCGCGGCGTCGAGCGACGCCTGCAACGCTTCGCGATCGTGCGCGCACTGCTCGGCTTGCGCGCGCAGATCGGCGAGCATCGACTCCAGTGCGGCGCGCTCGCTGTCGGCCTGCTCGCCGAGCCGGACCGCCGCGTCCAGTTGCTGCTCGAGGGCCTGCCGCGCGAGCGCGTCGAGACGCTGCGCTTGCGCACCCGCGCGAAGCTTCCGACGATAAAAAATTCTCGTCGCGAGTGCGCAGAGAATACCGCCAACGCCTGCGGCCAAAAAATAACTTTCAAGCACAACCTGCTCCCATCGCTTCGTTCAATCCATCAGGCCATCAGCCTGCTACCGCGTCCGCGTCACGCTCGCGCGCTGCATCGGCGGACGCGTCGAGACTGTCCACCGCCCAGTCCTCGGGGAACGACACGACGGTCTGAAAGCGGCGATAGTCCGCGCCGCGACGATCGTCGGTGAAACGCAATTCGATGCGGCCATGCTCGCGCCGCACGAAATCGCGCACGGCATCCATGCCGACGCCGCGGCCCGAAATCTCGCTGACGGTCTGCGCGGTCGAGAAGCCGGAACGGAAAATCATCTCGGCAATCGCTTCGTCGCTGAGCGCGGCATCGGCTTCGATCCAGCCGCGTTCGATCGCGGCCGCACGGATTTTCGCGAGCGCGAGACCGCGGCCGTCGTCGCTGATGGTGATCTGCAGCGCGTGATGGTCGACGCCCACTTCCAGTTCGATGACGCCGGCCGCGTCCTTGCCGTTCGCGACACGCTCGGCGGCAGGCTCGATGCCGTGGTCGACCGAGTTGCGCAGCAGATGCGTGAACACATTGCGCAGCGTATGGCTGACCTCGCTGCGCACGCGGTAGCCGTTGTTGTCGATGCTGACGACTGGCGCTTCCTTGCCGAGTTCGGCCGCCAGAGACGGCAGCGAGTCGAGCACGCCCGCGAGCGCTTCGTAGATCGATTCGGTGCCCAACAGACGCAGTTCGCGCTGCAACGATTCGCGCATCGACACGAGCGCTTCCCGGTCGGCCGGATCGGCGCTTTCGAGCAGATCCAGCTGCTTCTGGATCAACTCGCGATCGACCATCAGGTAGCGATCCACCGCGCCGCTCTGGCCCGGCCCCTTGCGGCCGAGGCTCACTTCGTTGATCGTCGCGTAGGTTTCGAGCGCGGCCTTCACGCGCTGCAGATCCTCGATCAAAAGCTGCTGGTCCCACGCTTCGCTGCTGTCAGCGCGGCGCAATGCGTCGTAGCGCTGTTCGGTTTCGTGGACGATGCCGGTCAAGTGCTGAAGGCTGTACGTGCGCGCATTGCCCTTGACGGTGTGCATGTTGCGGAACAGCTCGGCGACGGCTTCGTGACTCGGCTCGTGATGCTGACGGATGATCCGTTCGTTCTCGCTGATGAAGCCCGTGGCGCTTTCGACGAAGTGATGGAACTTCTCCTGACTCACCGCGAGAATCTCGCCGATCATTTCCAGCCGGCGCTTCTGTTCGCCGGCCTCGGCGGCGAGCGCGCGCAGTTCGGTCACGTCGCGCACGCACAGCATCAAACGCAGCACGACGTCGTGTTCGTCGGTGATCGCCGACCAGCTCAGGTCGAGCGTCTTCACGCGGCCATCGGCCATCGGCTTGGCGATCTCGTTGACGAGCAGGTGCTGGTTGAACTCGAAGTTCATGCTGTCTTCACCGATGCATGCCTGCAGCGCCGCTTCGATCTGTGAGAGCGCATCGCTGTTGATATCGGTGCCGCCGAACACGAGATCGAGCAACGGACGGCCCGCAATCTCGCGCGTCTCGAAGATGGCCTCGAGATACGCGGAGTACTCCGGATGCACGACCACGCCTTCGACCACCGTCAGAATCCCCTGCTGCATGTTTTGCAGCATCGCCTGGATATCGGCGGTCTTCTGCTTCAGTTGCAGCGAGCTTTGCTGGATCTTCTCGATCATGCCGTTGAACGCGACGATCGAATGACCGATCTCGTCCATGCGTCCGACCGGCACGCGGCGCGTGAAGTCCTGACTCGCCGCGATCTCGCTCATCTCCACCTGCATGCGGCTCAGCGGCCGGGTGATCTGGCGATACAGCAGTGCGCTGATCAGCAACAGCACGACGATGGCCGCGCCGGTCGCGGCGCCGATCGCAGTCGTCGTCGTCGCGAGCGCGCTGTTCAGTTCGTCGATCGCGGCGTCTTTCTGGCGGTTCTTTTCGATCCGCAGCGTCTCGACGATGCCTTCGAGTTCATCGCGGTATTGCGCGACGTTCGCGAACAGATAGGCCTGCGCGAGTTCGTTCTTGCCGTCGGCCTTCATCTTCGCGGTGTCGTTGACCGCGTTGAAATAATTCGCGAGGCTGTCGCGCGCCTGGCTCACGAGCCCGGTTTGGGCCTGACCTTGCGCGGCCTTCGCCTGCACGTCGAGCGCCGCCTGCAACGACGCTTCCTTGCTCTTCAGCAGGTCCTGAGCCTGCGAGACCATGTTCGCGTCAGGCGCATAGACGAGCGTCATCATCGCGAGCTGCACGTCCTTGACCTGCGATACGAGGTCTGCCGACGCGAGCGCGCTCGGCACGACGCCCTGGGTAACCTGCCTGACGTTGGCGGCGCTGTTGCGGGTCTGAAGCACAGCGTATCCCCCGATGGCGGATAGCGCGACAAGCATCAGAATGACGAGAAGCGTGATGCGGTGGCGGATGGTCATCTGAGAATCCCCGAGATCTGAAAATACAAGGTCCCCGCTTTTTGGCGGGACGCCCGTGTGTTTTTGTACTTTCGGGCGCGGGGATTATCGTCGCGGATGTGTGACGTCAACGTGACGAAGTCGACGCGGGGCGCCACGTTTCAGGGATTTGAAAAATAAGGGCGGAAAATCGCGGCTAAGGGCTGATCCGGGCTCAAGTTCAACAGAAACATGCCGTTATTTGTGGCCCATTTTTTTCCCGATCTTGCGGCGACATGAGCGCGAGGCCCGAACGCAGCGATCCGAGCCTCGCCCTTTTTTCATTCGATTGAACCTTCCCCGCTGCGCTTCAATGCAGCACGTTCCCTGCAATCGCTTCGGCATACACTGCCGCGACCCGCTTCGCGATCACCGCGTTATCGAAGCGTTCGCGCGCATAGCGGCGGCATGCATCCGCATCGGGCAACTTCAGCGTACCGTTCAGCGCGCCGGCGAGACCTGCGGCGATCGCAGCCGCGCCGGTCTCCGGCAACACCAGATCGGGCGACAATCCCGCCACCGCCTCGGGCAATCCGCCGACCGGCGTCACCAGCACCGGCGTGCCCGACGCAAGCGATTCGACCGTGATGAGCCCGAAGCCTTCCAGCGCGACGGTGGGCACGACGCTGAGATTGGCCGCGCGATACAGCGCCGCCAGATGCTGATCGGGCACGAAACCGAGCAGCTTCACGTTGTGTTCGAGCCCCGCGTCGGCGATGCGCGCCTCTAGTTCACCTTCGAGCCGACCCTTGCCCGCGATCAGCAGCAGCACGTCGGGCGCGCTGCGTTTGAGCAGCTTCACCGCATCGATCAGATCTTCGAGACCCATGCGCCGCACCAGCCGTCGCACCGCCAGCACGATCGGTCGGTCCTGCGGCAATTGCAGACGCAGACGCGCCTCGGCCTGCGTGATCGGCAGATTGAACTGCTCGACATCGACGCAGCCCGGCACCACGCGCACGCGCTCCGGCGAGATGCCGTAGCGCGTCGTGAGAATCTTGCCGAACGCGTCGGACAGGACGATCAACCGCGACGAACGCGCGTATACCGACTGCTCCAGATAACGCTTCGCGCGCTGACCGAACGAATCGGCGCCTTCGACGTGGCTCTCGTCGGCCCACGGTCCCTGAAAATGCGACACCTGCGGAATGCCGCGCGTCACGTCGAGCCCCGGAAACGTATAGAGCGCGAAGTGCGACGAAATCACATCGGGCCGCGACGTGCGGATTTCGTGGCGTAGCGCGCGGCGTGCCGCCATTAGCCGCAGCGGCAGCGATTGCGCGGCGGGGCCGAAGCCGTTGATCGCGCCACCGGTATCGGCCGCGACTTTCGGCGAGCCGGCGACGACGCCGCGCACCGCGACGCCCGCGCCCGGCAGCGCGCCGACCAGCGAGTAGTACATGCGGTCGAGGCCGCCCGCGCGTTCGGGAAACCAGTGCATCCCGATCTGCAGTGATTTGATTGAGCCAGTCGTCATGATGGTGTGCCCCTGTGTGTTGCTTGCGGTGAGTTGCTATGTGTGGACGTGGATGGCGCGCTTCGCGCCGTCATTCCACGCTCTTCTGTCCGGCGAGATGGTTCAGCGTCAGCGCATCGTTCTGCGCGACGACCGTCGCTTCCGTCTGGCTGCGCCGGCGGTTTTCCTGCTGCCCGGCCAGCTGCCGGTACAGCGCGATGTATTGCGCGGCCATGCGCGCCCAGCCGAAGCCGGTCGCGAGTTCGCTCGCGGCTTTGCCCATCGCGTGGCGCGCGCTGTCGTTGCCGGCGAGTTGCGCGACCGCGCGAGCGAGCGCTTGCGGGTCGTCGGGATCGTCCAGCACGATGCCGCACTCGGGCGTGATGATCTCGGCGCCGCCGGCCGTGCGCGCGGTCACGACGGGCAGCCCCGCCGCCATCGCTTCGAGCAGCGACAGACTCATTGCTTCGTAGCGCGACGGGAACACGAACGCGTCGACCGAATGCATCAGCACTGGCATCTCCTTCACGAGCCCGAGAAAATGCACGCGATGCGCGATGCCGAGCGCCTTCGCCTCGTCCGGATACGGGCTGCCCGGCAGAAAGCCGGCCACCGCGATCTGCACATGCTCGGGCAGATGCTTCAACGCGGCGAGCACGGTGCCGAGATTCTTGCGCGGCGTGCGCAGATCGCCGACGAACAGCAGCAGGAACACATCGTCTGGTAACCGGAACTTTGCGCGATCGCCGCTCGCCGCCGCGAAGCCCTGCGTGTCGACGCCGTTGTAGATGACGTCCACGCGGTTGCGCGGCGTGAGACCGATCGCGCGGATTTCGTCGGCGACCTTCTGCGACACCGCGGTGATCACCTTCGAGCGCCGGTACGCCCACCGCTCGAGCAACGCGTTGCAGCGCGTATAGACCGACTGGTACGCGGACCACACGCCCTTCGTGAGACCGAACGGGTAGTACTTGCTCGCGAACCAGCCGCTATGCACGAAATGCGAGGTATTGACGTCGGCGCGCATCCACGTGATGAAGCCGTTCACGTGCAGCACGTCGTAGTCGCGGCGATGCGCGCGCAGCCACAGTGCGCTCTTCGCCGCGAACACCTGCTGGCGCAGCAGATTGGTGGGCCACCAGCGGCCGATCTTCACCGGCGCCCAGCGCACGTTAGGATGCGCGAGCAGCTCGGGCGCCACATGCGACGCGACCAGCGTCACGCGGATGTTCTCGTCGAGCGCCGCGCGCGCGATCTCGTGGTTGACGCGCCCCTGGCCGTCGTTATGGCGCACTACGTGCGTGACAATGGCGACTCTCAATCCGTGCCTCCGTGGAGAAATAGCGTGCGTGCGCGGTTCATTTTTTCGTGGTGAACCGCGGAAAGAATCGAAAAAGCGCCCATGAAAAGCAACAGGCCGCCGGTGCCGACCAGCGAGTTCGTGAACACGAGCATCGCGAAGGTCGCAAGACACAGGCTCAGGCACGCGGAGACGAACTTGTCGTCGCGCAGCCTGAACGAGCCGAGCACCGCGCGCGTCAGCAGCCACACGATGCCGGACATGTACAGCAAGGTGCCGGGCCAGCCGAGCACGAACGGAATGTTCATCACGCCGCTGTCGAAGTTGCCGTACTGGCCGAGCTGGCCGCCGTCGTTGGAAAGTTTCGTCGAGGTGCCGGTCGCGCCCATGCCCTCGCCCGAGACGTCGGTAAACGCGGTCTTCGCGAAGGTCGCGTAGAACTCGTTACGCGCCGCGTAGCTCTGGTCGTCGTGCAGGTTGACGATCGTGTCTAGCCGCGCTTGCATTCGTTCGGCCACCGGACCGACCGCCAGCAGCGGCACGCACAAGCCGGCGAGCAGTACCGCGCTCGCGACGATGCGCACGCGCACCTTGTTGTTCGACTTCACGAGCTGGATCAAGAGCGCGATGACCCAGCCTCCCCACGTCGAGCGCACGAGGCTCAGCGCGAACGAGAAGAAGCCGAGCGCGGCGGCGATCCAGCGCACGCGATGCTGCGCGGCCATCACGAACACCATCGCGCCCATCATCGCGAACGCGAACGGACCCGACGAGTTCATCGTGCTGAACACGCGTACGCCCATCGGCACGGGGTCGCCCTGCGAGTTCATCTGCGAGCCGAGCATCCACAGCGCGTCCCACGGCGGCATGATGAAAAACTGGATCAAGCCGTAGCCGCCCATCACCAGCATCCCCCAGATGAACGTGTTGATGATCGTGTCGCGATACTGCGGATACTGGCGCGTGTGCGCCATGATGTGAAAGCCGATCAGGATCGGATAGAGCCAGTTCGCGAGGTCGTAGGTGGCCGCGAGCGGGCCGCTCGACATCACGCCGATCAGGAACGCGTAGATCAAGCCGAGCAGGATCAGCAGCACCGGCAAGCCTCGGCGCTGCGCGAGCAGCCGGTAGTAGCGTAGCAGCGACAGCCCGCTGATCATCGTGACGGCGAGCGGCGCGACCTGGATCAGGCTCGTCGGCGTGAACGCGCCCTTCGACCAGTCGGCGAGACGCCGCACTTCAGGGCTCAGGAACCACAGCCACCACATGAAGCCGATGTAGCGCGCCGGGCTCTTGAAGTAGAGCCACAGGCCCGTCAGGATCGCCAGCACCGGAAACGCCAGCGTGAGCACCGTGCCCTGATGCGCGACGATCAGCACCGCGGCGATCAGCCACAGCAGGAGCGGCGGCAGCCATTCTCGCGGGCCGCCTGACAGCAGCCCGCTCGCGGCGTGTTTTGCAGGGGCGGCGTTGGCCGCGCCTGTCGGCGGCAACGGGTTCGCGCGCGGAATCGTCGACATCGCTTATAGGCCTCCGCGCGATTCGCGCGCGGGTGCGGCGGGCTGCGCATGCGTGGCCGCGCCGGCGTGCGCGCTCGCCTGCCCGCGCGCGCTCAGCATCTCGCGCGTGATCCGCACGTGCTGCATCGCGTAGTGCTGGGTGGTCAGATCGCGCGCGAGCAGACCGGCCGCGGCTGCCTGCGCCTGGCGCAGCGCTTCGGTGGGCTCCGCGGCGAGGCGGTCGACCGCGGCGCGCAGCGCCTCTGGATTGAACGGCGGCACGTAGGCGGCTTCGTCGGCGGGGAAATAGTCGCGCAGCGCGCCGACGTCGGTCGCGACCATCGGCTTGCCGACCGCCGCCGCTTCGAGCATCACCGTGATACCCGACGCGTGCGAGTTCGGCCGCAGCGGCACGACGATCACGTCGGCCCAGTCGTACAGCTCGTGCTGCTTTTTGATGCCGGAAAACAGCGCGATCTCGACATTCGACGCGCGCAGCGACGCGGGAATGCGCCGCCGCGTCGCGAGCTTCACCGTGTAGCGCGGATCGCTGCCGAACGCCTTGATCAGCGTCTCCCAGTCGCGGTCGCGATCGTTGCCGATCGCCGCGATGCGCAGCGGCGTGCGCGGCGTCCAGTGCGTCGGCGGGGTGACCGGAAAGTCCCGCGTGTTCAGGCCGTACAGCAGCGGCGTCGCGTCGCGATGAAAATAGTCCCGGCACAACCCGGCGTTTTCGCTCGCGAGCGTGGTCAGCCGATCCGCCCGCGTCATCAGCTTGCGATACAACCAGCTGCGCACGATGCCGTACGACGGCCACTTGTCGAGCAGCCACACGCTTTGCGCGAGCAGCAGCGGCGACGCGCCCGGCCCTGCCTTGCGCCCGCACAGCCGCAGCATCAGCGCGGCGGACAGCCATTCCTGCTCGGTATGCGTCCAGATCACGTCCGAGCGCAGCATCTCCGCCCGATTGCGCCACGTATGGATGAAATCGAAGCCGAGCGCGGCCTTCAGCGCGCGCCGTACGAGCCGCACGGGCCGGCTTTCGCGCGCGTCCTGCGAATAAGTCAGCGCGAACGCTTCGGACTGCGCATGGTGATAACCGTACAGGCAGCCGATATCGTCGCCCTTGCGATAAAAACGCGGATCGGCGCCGTAAAAGAGATGAACGTGAACCTTCGTGCTCATGCGGACACTCCGCTCTTCGACAGCGCGCGCCGCGCCTCATGGGCGCCTGCGCGAACCTCGCGCCAGCGCGACAGCCTCAACTGCGCCTGCTTCGACAGCAGAGCGAGCGCCGCATGGGTGAGGCCCGGATAAAGCCGTGTGCCGACCAGCGTCCACCACCACCACGCGGCTTCCCGGCGCAGCGGCGGCAACTGGTCGCGCAGGATCAGATGGAAGTTGAACGCGGCGTTGCGCAGCGCGGCCATCGTCTGCGCGTCGCGTTTGTCGTCGTCGAAACGCTCGGCCGGGAAATGATCGACCGCGATCTGCGGGTCGTACACGAGCTTCCAGCCCGCGTTTTTCACCGCGAGGCTGAACGCCATGTCGTTGTGCACCTGCGCGCCCGCGCCTCGCAGACGCGCGTCGAAGCGGATCGTGCGCACCGCTTCGCGCCGGTAGCTCATGTTGGCGCCCTTCAGGATGTCGACCTCGCGCGCCGCACCGACACCCAGATGATGATTGCCGATGATCTTGCCGTGCGCGGTCACCTTGCCGACCAGCGGCCGCTCGCCGTCGAGCACGCGGCCTTTTTCGTGCACCCAGTCGCGCCCGCCCAGCGCGCCGAGGCGCGCATCGGCTTCGAACGCGGCCGCGATGCGCTCGACCCAGTCGCGGCGCGGCGCGGCGTCGTCGTCGGTGATCGCGATCACGTCGCCGCTCGCGGCGTCGAGCCCGCGATTCAGTGCCGCGACCTGGCCGGGTATGTCCACCGGCGCGATCACGAGCGGCAGGCGGCCGCCCGTGGACGGATCGCGCAGGCACGCATGCGTCGCGTCGTCGTCGACGCGCGCGACCACGATCACTTCGTCGGGCGCGCGCGATTGCCGTTCGAGCGCCGCGAGGCAGCGCGCCAGATCGGCCGGGCGGCGATAAGTCGGTACCAGTACCGTCAGTTTCATCGTGATGTCCTCTGTTCCTGTCGTGCAGAAGTCGGTGCTGGGCTGCGGAGTCCGCGTCACGTGCTCAGGTATGCCTGAGTCGCCGCGTAGCCGCGGTCGTAGCCGCCCCGCGTGCGCGCCGGCATGCCGTTGAAGATGCCGCCCTGCACGTGGACGCCCGCCGAGCGCAGGCGTTTCAGCGCATCGGCCAGCTCGAGCTCGCTGTGCATGCCCGAGCGCATCACGAAGAACGTCGAGCCCGCATACGCGCCGATGATCGACGCATCGGTCACCGCGAGCACCGGCGGCGTGTCGATCAGGATCACGTCGTAGCGCTTCGCGAGGCCGTCGAGATACTGCGGCAGACGCGGCGACATCAGCAGCTCGGACGGATTCGGCGGACGGCGGCCGCACGAAATGAAGCTCAGGCCTTCGATGCTCGAACCGCGAATCGCCTCCTCCAGCGAGATCTGGCCGCTCAGCAACTCGGACAGGCCGTTCTCCGGCAGACCGCCGATCTGACGTTCGAGCGTGCCGCGCCGCATGTCGCCGTCGATCAGCAACACGCGCTTGCCCGAATGTGCGAGCAGCATCGCCAGGTTCACGCTGAGGAAGCTCTTGCCGACGCCGGCCATCGGCCCCGTCAGCATGACGATGCGGTTGCGCGCGTCCATCAGCGTGAACTGCATCGCGGTGCGCAGGCTGCGGAGACTTTCGATCGTCACGTCCTTCGGCCGCGCGTTCGCAAGCACCGGACGCAGCCGTTCGCCGCCCCGTGCATAGCTGTTTTCGAGCTGCACCTGCTCGGCGCTTTGCGGCACGAGGCCGAACACCGGCAGATGGAACGCGCGCTCGACGTGATCGGGGTCGTCGATGCCCTTGAACAGATTGCGGCGCAGGAACACGAAACCGGTGCCCGCGATCAGCCCGAGAATCACGGCCGCCGAGATGATCAGCATCTTCTTCGGCTTGACCGGCGCCCCGGGGCGCAGCGCGGCGTCGACGATATGGACGTTGCCGCCGGTGCCCGCCTTCTGCACCGACAGCTCCTGCACGCGATTGAGCAGCAGCACGTAGATGTCTTCAGCGACCTTCGCGTCGCGCTGCAACTGCACGGCCTTCACTTCGGTGGCCGGCAGATTGCGGAAACGGTCCGCGTATTTGGTGCGCTCCGCCTGCAATTCGGCCATCTGCTGACGCGCCGCGACGAGCGTCGGATGGTCGTCGCCGTACCGCTCGGCGAGCTGCGTCATCTGCAGACGCAACGCGGCGATCTGCTGCTCGTATTGCACGCTGCCTTCGAGGTAGACCTTCGCCTCGTCGCTCGCGTTGATCGAGCCGGACTGACGTTGATAGGCGGTCAGCGCGGCCTCGGCGCGTTCGAGATCGGCCTTCAGGCGCGGCTCCTCGCTCTTCAGGAAGTCGAGCATCTTGCTCGCGTCGGCCTGCTTGTTCGACACGTGCTCGCGCAGATACGACTGCGCGAGCGCATTGGCGACGAGCGCCGCATGCTCGGGGCTCTTGTCCTCCAGCGAGATCTGGATCACGCCGGTCTGCTTGCCCTGCTCCTGCACCGTGATCGACGACTGGAACGCGGTGATCGCATCGAGATCGTTCGAGCGCACGATGGTGAACTCCTGCCCGGGGCGCGCGACCAGCGTGTTGACGACCATCGTCACGCCCCCGCCCTGCGCCTGCTGCCCGACCTGGCCGCGCAGCAGCAGCGAGCCGTTCGGCGCGAACAGTTCATAGTGCTGCGCGTCGATCACGCGCAGCAGCAGCTTCTCGCCTTCGAGCGACGGCGTCACGTCGATCGAATCGACGTCGACTTTTTCTCCGCCCCATGCGTAGGACGTGAGCCCCAGCCACGCGCGCGCGGGCTGGCCCGGCGTCGCGAGGCGCGCGGCGATGCTGCCGAGCAGCGGGATCGTCTTCGGCGTAACGCTGAAGTTCAGCTTCAGCTGCTGCACGACCGGCGCGACCACCCCACGGCTCTTGATGATTTCGATCTCGGCGTCGGTCGGCAGCGACGTCGAGCCGCTGGTGATCGCGGCGCCGGTCTGCGTTTGCGTGAGCGCCTGCGACATGCTGTCGGACTGCTCGACGCGCACGTGCGCATCGGCCGAATAAGTCGGCCTGGCGAGGTAGCAGTACGCGACCGCCATCGCGACGATGATCGCGGTGATCGCGAGCAGCCACCAGATGTCGTCGAGGATCACCTGCACCAGTTGTCCGAGGACGACGTCTTCTTCTTCGGTCTTGATTGGACCAGCCATGTGTGGAGAGAGTTGATTGCTCACTGTTCCATCCCGTGTCGTTGGCTTCGGCTTTCGCGTCAGCGGTACTGCTGCTTTCGTTGCGCGTCCCGCACCGCCCGGACAACAGCGGCGCGGGACGTTACAGCCCAAACGTTCAGCGCGTCAGTTGCTTCAGATAGAACAGCGTCTGCACGCTCGGCAGCACCTGCTGCAACACACGGTTGAACGTGGTCGACGCGGCGGTGCCCACGTACACGACGTCGAGCGGCTGCAACTGGAACTGCGAGGACAGCATGATCGAATCCGGCTGCGTCATGTCGAGGCGGAACACCTCGGGCGTGGTCGGATGCTCGCGCATGCCGCGCATCACGTAGATCTGGCGCGGATTGGCGTCGGTGTTGAGGATGCCGCCCCCTTGCGTGAGCGCGTCGGCGATCGTCATGCGGCCGCGCGCGATCGGCACCTGGATCGGCGTCTTCACTTCGCCCATCACGAAGATGCGGCTGTCGGTGCGGTCCGGCACGTTGACCACGTCGCCGTTCTGCAGCATCACGTCCTGCGTGGTATCGCCCTGATCGAGCATGCGATCGGCATTGAGCACATAGAGCTTGTGGTTGCGCGTGAGTCGCACGCGCTGGATGTCGGCGTCCGGGTTCGTGCCGCCCGAGCGCGTGATTGCGTCGACCAGCGTCAGCGGCACGTCGCTGACCGCGAGCGGTCCCGGCTGCTTCACTTCGCCCGTGACCTGCACCTTCTTGCCGCGATACGACAGCACGCGCACGTCGACCTGCGGATTGCGGATATATGGCACGAGGCGCGCGGCGAGCTGATCGCGCAGCTCGGTCGTGGTCTTGCCCGCGGCCTGGATGCGGCCGACGAACGGGAAAAAGATCGTGCCGTCGGCGGCGATGGTCTGGCCGTACGGATCGGCCTGGCCCGGCAGCGCGGCCGTATACGGCTGCTGCAACGCACCCGCGATCGTCTGCGTGGTATTGCCGCCCGAGGACAAGGTACTGCCCTGCGGCGTGGTCAGCTCGGGGTGATCCCACACGGTGATGCCGAGAATGTCCTGCGGCGCGAGGTGGTACACGTACAGCGAAGGATCGGACAGCGCCGACGGCGGCAACGGCTGGGTTTTCGCGGCGGCGGCTTGCGCCTGCGCCATGATCAGGTTCGCGTCGATCAGATGGACCGGATAGGTTTCGCTCGGCGCCTGATCGTTGTCCTTGAGCCGCGACGTGTCGAGGTAATTGCCCGGTGCGGTCGCGCAGGCCGACAGAAAGGACGTCAGCAGAAGTGAGGCGGCGAGCTTCGTGCGCAAGCTCGCGAATGAGTTTTCGATGCGGGGTTTCTTCAGCATATTTTTTTCAGCCATCCCATGACCAGATGTTCGATGAGCACGAGACTCTCCCTGTATTCGTCTTCCGCGCCGCCGTGCGGATCGGCGACGTCCGAATCGGCTTCCCACTTGCCGAGCGGATAGACCTTGCCGCGCGCGGACGGATCGAGCGCTTCGACCTCGCTCACCTGCGCGCGCTCGGTCACCAGCACGAGATCGGCCGCGCGCACGAGCGAGCGCTCGAGGCGCCGCGCGTGGTGAACGCCGGCCGCGACGCCGCGCTCTTCGAGCAGGCGCCGCATCACCGGGTCCATGGCGTGGCCGTTCACCGCACGAATGCCCGCCGAATGAAACGCGATAGGTGCGGCCCCCGAGCGCGGCGCGCGCGCCTGGCTCGCCTTGAACAGCATCTCGGCGGCGGGCGAGCGGCACACGTTGGCGTGGCACACGATCAGAACGTTGTCGAACATGGCGGACTCTCTCGCGCGGCGATCGCGGCGGCTTCAGCGGCCGGAGGCTGCCGTCGCGGCGAGGTCCGCCGCCTGCATCGAACCTTTCGCGCCGACACGCGCCGGCGCGTTGCGCAACGCATGCCGCCGGCCGATCGCGTGATACTCGATGCCGAGTTCGAGCAGCACGTCCGGCTCGTACAGATTGCGGCCATCGAAAATCAGCGGGGTCTTCAGCATGCGCTTGAGCGCATCGAAATCAGGACTCTTGAAGACCTTCCATTCGGTCAGGATCACGAGCGCATCGACGCCGCTCGCCGCTTCCATCTCTTCACTCACGAACGAAAGTCGCGCATGCTGCTGCGGCACGTCCTTCAGATCGAGCGCGAGCACGCGCTTCGCTTCGTCGATCGAGACCGGGTCGTAGGCCTTCACGCGCGCGCCGCGGCCCAGCAGCCCGGCGATCAGCTCGCGGCTCGGCGCCGCGCGCATGTCGTCGGTGTTCGGCTTGAATGCGAGACCCCAGACGCCGAACGTGCGGTCCGACAGATCCTCGCCGAGACGCGCGACGATCTTCTGCGCGAGGATCTGCTTCTGCGCATCGTTGACCGCTTCCACGGCTTCGAGAATGCGCAGGTTCGCGTTGTGATCGGCCGCGGTGCGGATCAGCGCCTGCACGTCTTTCGGAAAACAGGAACCGCCATAGCCGCAACCCGCGTAGAGGAAGTCATAGCCGATGCGCGGATCGGAACCGATGCCGCGGCGCACCGCCTCGATATCCGCGCCGACGCGATCGGCCAGATTCGCGAGCTCGTTCATGTACGAGATGCGCGTCGCGAGCATTGCGTTGGCTGCGTACTTGGTGAATTCGGCCGAACGCACGTCCATATACAGCGTACGCTCGCGATTGCGGTTGAACGGCGCATACAGGCGCTTCATCAGTTCGCGCGCCTTTTCGCCGGGCACGTCCTCGTCGCAGCCGAGCACGATGCGATCGGGCCGCGTGAAGTCTTCGACGGCCGCGCCCTCCTTCAGGAACTCCGGATTCGACACGACCGAGAACATCTGCTCGACGCCGCGCGCGGCCAGTTCGGCGGCGACCACTTCGCGCACGCGCGAGGCAGTGCCGACCGGCACCGTCGATTTGTCGACGATCACCTTGAAGCCGGTCATATGGCGGCCGATGTTGCGCGCCGCCGCGAGCACGTATTGCAGATCGGCGGAACCGTCCTCGTCGGCCGGCGTGCCGACCGCGATGAACTGGATGTCGCCGTGCGCGACCGCGGCCTCGACGTCGGTGGAGAACGTCAGGCGCTTCGCGCGGCGATTGCGCGCGATGATCTCCTGCAGCCCCGGCTCGTGGATCGGCACGCCGCCGTTGTTGAGCACGTCGATCTTGCGCGCGTCGACGTCGAGACAGAACACGTCGTGGCCGATGTCGGCCAGACACGCGCCGGTCACGAGGCCGACATAGCCGCTACCGATGATCGTCAGGTTCATGGATTGCACCTCGGTAAAAAAGTTGATTCAGGAATGCGCTCGCGCGATGCGTGGCATCGGCGCGGCCCGGCGCCCCGCGTTCAATAGGCGTTGCTGCCCGCGAAGCCCTTCCACAGCGTCAGCACGACGATCTTGATGTCGAGCCAGAAGGTCCAGTGCTGCATGTAGTACAGATCGAGCTTTACGCGGCCCATCATCTTTTCGATGCGATCGGTTTCGCCGCGATAACCGTTGATCTGCGCCCAGCCGGTAATGCCCGGCTTGATCCGGTAGCGGTACATGTAGCCCTTCACCAGATCCTTGTAGATGTCGTCGTGTTCGAGCGCATGCGGACGCGGACCGACCACCGACATCTCGCCGCGCAGCACATTGATGAACTGCGGCAGCTCGTCGAGGCTGGTGCGGCGCAGGAACGCACCGACCGCGGTGATGCGTGGATCGCGCCGCGTCGCCTGGGTGATCTTGCCGGCCGTTTCCTTGTGGACCTTCATCGAGCGGAACTTGAAGATCTCGAACTCGCGGCCGTCGATGCCCTTGCGCCGCTGGCGGAAGAACACCGGCCCCGGCGAGCTGAGCTTCACCATCAGCGCGATCGCGAGCATCAGCGGCGCGAGCGCGGTCAGCGCGCCCAGCGCGAACACACTGTCGAACACGCGTTTGGGCAGCACGCGCAGATCGGTGATCGGCGAGGCGGCCAGATTGATCGCGGGCACGCCGAGCAGCTCGACCATCGGCTGATTGAACAGCGTCAGGCTGCCGACGTCCGGGATGAAGCGGATGTTTACGAAGTCGTTGCGCAGATCCATCACGAAGCGATGGATCGCCTTCTCCTTCGAGATCGGCAGCGCGAGCCACAGCTCGCGGATCGCGCGCTGCCGTACCAGTTCGATCATGCGCTGATAGTCGCGCTCGACCGGCACGCCCGCGACCGCGTGCGCCGCGTCCGGGTCTTCGTAAGGATTGATCGTGCCGTCCTCGTCGAACACGACCACGGGCTTGAAGCCAGCTTCGGGACGGCCGAGCATCTGTTCGATCAGGAAGCGGCCGTACGGCGCGCCGCCGACGATCGCGACCGCGCGCTGATTGAAGCCTTCGCGGCGCAGCCCGCGCAGGATCGAATAGACGATCACCTTCGTGACGACCAGCAGCACGATCGACGCGAGCGCCCAGTAAACGAGCCACAGCCGCGACAGGCTGTCGGCGCGGTGCACGCTGAAGCTGATCAGCACGCCGGTCACTTCGACCATCAGCCAGCCGCCCGTGACGCGCGACAGCAGATCGTAGAGCGGCTTGCCGCGCCACGACTGATAGATGCCGAGCGCCGGGAAGAACACCACCACGAGCAGGCAGCCGAACGCAAGCGACACGCTTTGCATATCGTCGAGCCATACCACTCTGCCGCTGTGCACGCCCGCCGCCAGCACCGCGGCGAGCGCGACCATGGCGATGTCGATGATTCTCGCTAGAACGCTCAGCATGCGCCACCCCTCTGTTCGTCAGTCAAGTGCGATCCGTCGGTTGGTTGAAATGGGTGTTGCATGCGGGTTTCATCGTTGCGCTTTTTTATTTCCGATCTGCCTGGCGGCGCGATTGGACTGAATGAGCCTGAATGGCCAAACCGCAAAATCCGAATGCGAATGAGTGAATACCCTTGTTCATACCTCAATAAAGCGGTATTAAAATTCCAACGACAAGACCGCAAAAAATCTCAAATTGTATCGGTCAAAATTTCGGCATTTTTTATGCATTTTGTGCGGCAATTGTTGCCGTAATTCGGCCCACAGAAGGTTTCGGGCAGCCCATTCGGACGCTTTCACATAGAAGCTTTCGCTTTGCCAACAGTCATGGCGGGAAGCTCGGGCCCCACTCGCGCTGTCATTCTTGCGCATAATTAAGCGAAAAAAATGCTTGCTGATTTTTTTCAGGTAATTTTTATTTTTAATAAATCGGCGAGACATTTTTTGTTGAATTTCGAATAAACGCGACGCGCCTATTATCGGAATTGTATTTAACGCGCTTTTATTGATTCGCGACTTCGTGATAAAACTCGACGCATTCATCCAGCCTCGAGGAGAGTTCACCATGACAGCTCCGGCCCCGGTCACGCCTGCCGGCACCCGGCTCACCCCCGCCCAATCGCCCATGCCCTCAACCGCAACCAGCGTCCAGCTCAAGGTTCATCCCGTGATTCTCGCGGGCGGCTCGGGCACCCGGCTGTGGCCGATGTCGCGCGAGCAGCATCCGAAGCAGCTGATCGGCCTGCTCGGCGAAGAGTCGCTGCTGCAATCGACGACCCGCCGTCTCGATGGGCTCGAAACCGGTTATCCGCTTGCCGGCCAGCTCGTGGTCGTCGCCAACGAAGAACAGCGCTTCACGACGGCCGAACAACTGCGCACGAGCGCCAGGCCGAGCCGGCTGATACTCGAACCCGTGGGCCGTGACACCGCGCCCGCGTTGACGGTGGCCGCGTTGTCCGTCGCCGCGCAGGACGAAGACGGCATCATGGTCGTGATGCCCGCCGATCACGCGGTCACCGACAGCGCAGGATTTCACGCGGCGGTCGCCGCGGGCGTTCAGCATGCGGCCGCTGGCCATATCGTCACCATGGGAATCGTGCCGACGCGTGCCGAAACCGGCTACGGCTATATCCGCATCGGCGCGCCGCTCGGTTCTGACGATGTGCAGACCGCAGCAGCGGCTCGCCCCGTCGCGCATCGCCTCGACCGTTTCGTCGAAAAGCCGCATCTGGAACTCGCGCAGCGCTATGTCGAATCACGCGAATACTGGTGGAACAGCGGTATTTTCATCGTGCGCGCATCGACGTGGCTCAAAGCGATCCGCCATTTTCAGCCGGCCATTTACGAAGCATGCGAATCGGCCTTCGCGGGCAGCACGGCGGACGGTGACTTCTTCCGGCTGCAACGCGATGCGTTCAGCGGCTCGCCGTCGAATTCGATCGACTACGCGGTGATGGAAAAGCTCGGCGCCGATCAGAGCATCGCGTCGGGCGTGGTCGTGCCGCTTACGGCCGGCTGGTCCGACGTCGGTTCGTGGGACGCGATCTGGGACATCAGCGAGAAGGACCCCGATCGGAACGTGAGCCGCGGCCGCGTGATGTTCGAAGGCGCGAACTCCACCTTCGCGCATTCGGAAGGACGACTGATTGCCTGCGTCGGCACGCAGGATCTCGTCGTCGTCGAGACCGCCGATGCGATTCTGGTCGCCGACAAGTCACGCGTGCAGGACGTCAAGAAGATCGTCAACCGGATTCGCGAGGATGGCGGGCTCGAAGCGGCCAATCATCGCAAGGTGCATCGGCCGTGGGGCAACTACGATTCCGTCGACACCGGCGAGCGCTTCCAGGTCAAGCGGATCGTCGTGAAGCCGGGCGCGCGGTTGTCGCTGCAGATGCATCATCATCGCGCGGAGCACTGGATCGTCGTGCGCGGCACCGCGCTCGTCACGCGCGGCGACGAACGCTTTATCGTGTCCGAAAACGAGTCGGCCTATATTCCGCTCGGCGTTACGCATCGCCTCGAAAACCCGGGCAAGATGCCGCTCGAAATGATCGAGGTGCAGTCGGGTTCGTACCTCGGCGAAGACGATATCGTGCGCTTCGACGATACGTACGGAAGGCAATGAGGCGCGAGCGGTCGCAATGACGAAGCGGGAACCTGCGGCGGCGCAAAGCAGCCGCGGGGACCGGCGGGCTCATCCCACGTATGAGATGAGTTCTTTGTAGGTTGCGGAAAAGCGCTCCGCGGTGCCGCTGTCGGTCGTCACCGTGGGCGTACTTGCCCCGCTCGCGGTCGCGGTCGCGGTGTCCGACGGATAGCGGCGCAGCGGCCCGCGCAATGCATTCAGTGATGGCTTCAGCGGCCCGTGCAACGGCGCGCCGTGGTTGCCCGGGTGATTCGCGATGCCATTGACCGACGCCGGTTCCGGCGCATGACGCAGGCCTGGCAACGAACGGTCCGCAGACCGCTGCGCAAGGTTCGCCGACGCGGGCGCGGCCGTTGCGTGGACCATCATCGTGGCCGCCGCGTCGGTCGCGCATTCGCGATCGATCCACTGACGCGCCCAGTCGAGCGCGAACTGCTGTGCGTGCTGCGCATCCGCGAAGCGCGGGCCGACGAGGCCGGAGCGCTCGACGCGCTTGCCGTCCCTGATGATCTCCGCCCACCCGCGATACATCGCATTCGGCACTTCCTCGACCACCACGTAGATCAGATAACCGCGCGAATCGGCGACTTGCATGCCGCGCGGGGCGAGGCCCATCGTCAGCGACGAGATCGGGTCGTCGGCCGCGATGGGCTCGACCGTGCCGGATGCGGCCGGTTCGACGCGCATCTCCGCCGCCGTCGCGGACGTCGCCACTGCGGACGTCGCGAACGCCGATGTTGCCACCACGCTCGCCGGCGCAAGCCCCGACAATTGCCGCGTGATGTCGCCGATCGGATCGGCCGTACGCCATTGGCTCAGCGCGCTCCCGACGCCGGGCGCCTGCCACGAGTCGGGACTCTTCCAAGACACGCCGCGCAGATTATTGTCTTCGCGCGGGCTCGGGGTTTGCGCAACCGGTGCCGCGGGTCTGGCCGTAACGGGCGGCGCCGGTTGGGGAATGTACGCGAACGTGCGCCCGCTTTGCGACAGCAGGCGGACCATCTCCAGCAGTGTGCCGTTCAGTTGCCACTCTTCGAAGCGGCGGCGGCAGGTGGGACCCGACGGATAGCGGCCCGGCAGCTTCGACCACGGCTCGCCGGTGGTCAAGATCCACAGCACCGCATTCGTCACGATGCGCGGTTCGGCGCGCGGCCGGCCGCGCCGGTTCAGACGGACGGCCGGCTCGTCGGAGACGAGCGGCGCAAGCAGCGCCCATTCGTCGTTGTTTAGCTCATCGAAAAACATTGGATTTTCTCCACGCGGCCTGGCCTGGCCGCGGCGTTGGGCCTGCCACGGATTCTCAGCGTTCACGACCCGTGTGCGACCCTCGGTTGCACAAATTTGTTTGGTCCGTTCGGCTCGCTGGAGCAGCCCGCCCACACGTGGTGCGGCTCTTCCCTATTACGAAGCACAAAACGCGGTCTCACTCGTGCATGGGAAAATTTGTGCACGAAGCATACCATTCCAATCTTTGCATGAGTACAGTTGAGACAAGTGTTACGGATAGAAACAATCTTGTCCGTTTCGCTGCGTCGATTCTCGTATTGCCGTAACAGAAGATGCTGCTTATCCGGCATCTGATCTGTCTATTGCAAAGCACAATACCGCATGATCGATCAGAATGGGCTTTAGAAATGTAATTGCCGATCCAGCATGCATTTTTATGCGCTTTGATGGTTGATGTGAACATCGGTTTCGAGCGTCGGCGAAGGACTGTGACGCGCCCGCGCGGTGACATGGAGGCAACGGGAGGCGCGCACGCGGCCGCCGCGCATGCGCGGAGTTCGAGGCGTAACAGAAGCGACGCGGTCGCTTCGAAGCCGTTATGGGCGCACTGGTTTCGATGCGTGCTCGCCGACGACCGTGGTCCATTCGCGCACGCGCCAACGCGTGACCAGTCCGGAGAGCACGTACGGATCGGCTGTGGCAAAGGCCTCCGCGACCGCAGGCGACGCGCCGGTGAAGAGCAGCACCGCGCCGTCCGTGGGTTCCGCGAGCGCGCCGGCCAGCAGCAGTTCGCCGCGCTCGGCGGCAGCCCATGCGAGTTTCAGATGCGCGTCGCGGTGCTCGCCGCGCCGCTCCAGATAGTCGGGTACCAACTCGTACATCAACAGGTAATGCATGGTAAGTCTCCTCGCGAGGTTGAGGGTTGGCAGGGAGCGGCATGCACCGGAGCGCAGTTGATGATAACGGCAACCACCGAATTTCATGCCTATTTTCTATTCAGTTGCATTCGCAGCAATATGAAAATTCTCATTACCTCTTAACCATAGATCAAAATAGCGGAAACCGGAATTTCGTTTCAATAAGCTTGAAATAATCGCCCCGGGAAATCTGCATTGCATGACAAAATTCGCGCTCTCGTTCATTCGATTGTTTCAAACGCCGCAGCGCCGGTTGCGCCTCGCTGCTCAGGGAAAACGAGCGCGGACCGCTGTCAACCGGAATGCATTTTGAGCCGTTCTGGCAGAGACGGCATTTGCCATAATGGATGCGCCGATGGGCCCATGGATGCCGTCGTCGCCCGCGCGCATGAACGACCAGAAACGTTTTCACCACCGATGGAGTGTCCCATGAAGATCCAATCCGCTATCGCTACGCTGGTGTTGGGCGCGGTACTCGTATCACCGGCGTTTGCGCAGAACAGCCAGCAGACCAAGATGGCCGACTGCAACAAGCAGGCCGGCGACAAGAAAGGCGACGCGCGCAAGGCGTTCATGCAAACCTGTCTTTCCGCGAAGCCGGCCGCCGCCGCGCCGATGAGCCAGCAGGACAAGATGAAGGTGTGCAACAAGCAGGCGGCCGACAAGAAGGGCGACGACCGCAAGGCCTTCATGAAGACCTGCCTGTCCTCCTCAGCGCCGGCCAACTGAGCGGCAGGCGTAGCCGTCCCCCACGCCGGCGCCCTCCGATCGACGCGGCGCCGGCGCATCGTTGCGCCCACGCGGCGCTCCGATCGAGTCCCCCCGCCGCAACGCGCCGTTTTCTTCTATGATGGCTGCGGAGACGGCCCACCCCTACTCATATAGAACCAATCAACTACGCGGGCCGCCATCTTGTCGTTGGTGCTACTGAGCATCGATCGGAGGCAAGGATGGTATCGAAGCACAAAAACCGCTGGTTAAGGCGGTGGTTGCTGGTCATCATATTCTGGGCCGTGCCTGTGGCGATCGTCGCGGTCAACGAGATCCGAGAGGAAATGTCGTACAACGCGGTCGATCTCGACCGCGCGCTGACCACCTGGAATTTCACCGCCGCGCAGCGCGCCGCCGGGGCGCCCGCGCATTGCCATGGCAAGCCCGACGAGGCCAAGGCGGCCGGCTGCCCGGCCAACGTGCTGGCCGCCAACGCGCCGCGCCAGCAGGACGCGATCAACGAATACGGCGTGCGCCGCTCGACGCTATTCGCCTATCTGTGGCACGCGTTCGTCGGCTATTGGATCGTGCCGGCGGCTATCCTGTTCGCGATCGGCGCGATCATCGGCATGGTGCGCCGCGCGCTGCGGCGCCCGCCCGCGGTCAAGAGTCCGGCGAATCACGGGTGAGAGGCGGCCGCGCCGCTTGCACTTCGCCGCAATTTGCTGCGCCGACACAACACTCTCATTGCCATGCCGATGGGCCGCCGCGCGACGGGAAAATCGGTAAAAAACGGCGCATCGTGCGGCCGCGCCGGAGCGTCTCCACAATCGCCGCGGCTCGGGCGCTGTTCCGCGTCGCCCCTCGGATCGTCGCTCGACGCGTGCTCCGAAGTCGCGCGCAAGTCCGGTCAAATTTACTGTGAAGATCTCTTGCGATCAGGCCCAAACCCTTGTCCCATAAGGCTTTTCGCGTTGTCACGCAACGCGCCTTTTGCACCAGCCTGTGTTATAACTCAAAGGCAACCAGGCGACACCACCACGGTTGCGCCCCGGGATCCATGACGGAGAAAAACGATGCAAAGACGACACTTCATGTTGAAGACGACCGCTGCGCTTGCTTTCGGAGGCCTTGCACTCGCCGGCTGCACGACGACGGGCAACACGCCGGACAATGCTCATGTCGACGCCTCGAAACGACAGTCGATCGACGCCAGCGTCGATGGCACGCTGTCCAAGCTATTCACGACCGTGCCGGGCTCGCGCGAGCTGGTGTCGAAGGCGCGCGGCGTGCTGGTGTTCCCGTCGGTGCTGCAGGCGGGCTTGATCGTCGGCGGCCAGTATGGCGAAGGCGCATTGCGGGTGGGCGGCGCGACGGTCGGCTATTACAGCACCGCGTCGGGCTCGTTCGGCCTGCAGGCGGGCGCGCAGTCGAAGGCGATCATCTTCCTGTTCATGACGCAGGATTCGCTCGACAAATTCCGCAACGCGAACGGCTGGTCGGCCGGCGTCGATGCATCGGTCGCGCTCGTGAAGATCGGCGCGAATGGCGCCGTCGACACGACCACGGCCACCGCGCCGGTGCAGGTTTTCGTGTTGACGAACGCGGGCCTGATGGGCGACGTCTCGCTGCAAGGCACGAAGGTCACGCGGCTGAAGATCTGAGCGCGCTCATCGGCACGCTTCACTGATCACTTGCGCGCGCATCGCGGCGGAGGCCGCGCGGTGGACCCTGTGCGGGTCGTCGCGCGGTCTTTTTGTTATGTATGCCGATGCCGACGCTCGGGAACGGAAAAACTCGCGCGCAAAAAAAGACGGCGCCGCGCATCGCGCACCGCCGTCCTTCGCTTCGACACGTCCCAACGATCCCGCGTCAACGGCCCGACGAATCGACCACTTTGAACCTCGAGCGCTTCTGTGCGCGAATCACCAACTGATAGGCCTCCACATACTCACGCGCCATCCGGTGCGACGTGAAGCGCTCCTCGAAACGCCGCCGCACGCCCGCGCGCGACACCTTGTCCAGCCGGTTCACGGCCGCCACCGCGCCGATCTCGTCCTCGACGATGAACCCGGTCACGCCCTCTTCGAGCACTTCGGGCACCGAGCCGCGGTTGAACGCGATCACCGGCGTGCCGCAAGCCATCGCCTCGATCATCACGAGACCGAACGGCTCCGGCCAGTCGATCGGAAACAGCAGCGCATGCGCACCCGACAGAAACTCGGCCTTCTGATGATCGGCAATCTCGCCGATGTACTCGACGTACGGCAAGTCGAGCAACGGCCGGATATCGCGCTCGAAGTACTCGCGATCGGCCGCATCGACCTTGGCGGCGATACGGATCGGCATGCCGCAGCGGCCCGCGATGCGGATCGCCGTATCGACGCGCTTTTCCGGCGAAATCCGGCCGAGAAACGCGAGGTACTTCTGCTCGACCGGTTGCGGCGTATAGAGCTGCGCCGGCAGGCCGTGATAGACCGTGGTGAGCCAGCGCGCCTGCGGCAGCGGATGACGCTGCGCGTTCGAAATGGAGATCACGGGCGCGGTGTTGAACGTGTCGAACACCGGCTGCTGCTCGGGGAGATCGAGCCGGCCGTGCATCGTCGTGACGAACGGCGTGTCCTGCCGCTTGAATACCGAGAACGAGTAGTAGTCGAGGTGGAAATGCAGCACGTCGAACTCTTCGGCCTGGCGGCGCACGAGTTCCATCAACAGCATATGCGGCGCGATGCGGTCGCGAATGCCCGGATCGAGCCGCAGCGCGCGCGGCCACACCGCTTCGAGCTTCGCGCTCGTGACGGAGTCGCCGCTTGCGAACAGCGTCACGTCGTGGCCCTGCTCGACCAGCGCTTCGGTGATGTACGACACGACGCGCTCCGTGCCGCCGTAGAGCTTCGGCGGCACCGATTCGGTCAGCGGGGCGATCTGCGCAATCTTCATATTGTGTCTCCGTGAGCCGGCGGCTGGCGCGCAATCGCGATGCCGTCGGCGACGCCGAGTATGACAGCGCCATGACGTCGGAACAATGCGCGCGGTCCCTAAGCGTCGCATGCATCGTCGCTACGGGGAATTATTCCCTGGCCTCTGTCGAAAAGCCGCAGGTCTTGCAATTGCTCGGTGCTGTTACAAGCGGCTTACATCCGGTGACACGCGGCCGCGCGCCGGCTTGCGCGGGCTTTGGGGCCGTCGCCGCCCCGTCATTTGTGGCCGCCGCCCTCGCCCGACCCGCGCACGGGCACGCTGCGCAAATCCCTGAGGAAGCTGTCGCGCCACACCCCGAGATCGTTCTCACGCAGCGCGGCCATGTTGATTTCATGACGCCGCTGGCGAGCGTCGAGCGGCATTTGCAGCGCGCGTTGCAAGGCCTCGCACATGCCGATCGCATCGTGCGGATTGACGAGCAGCGCGCCAGAGAGCTCGGCGGCCGCGCCCGCGAAAATCGACAGCACGAGCACGCCGGGATCGTCGGGATTCTGCGCGGCCACGTACTCCTTCGCGACGAGGTTCATGCCGTCGTGCAGCGGCGTGACGAAGCCGATCTGCGACTCCCGAAACAGCGACATCAGCTTCCAGCGGTCGTACTGCTGGTTCAGATAGCGGATCGGCGTGTAGTCGAGCCCCGAGTAGCGGCCGTTGATGCGCCCGGCCTCGTATTCGAGATCCTGGCGGATCTTCTGATAGGTCGCGACGTCCGAGCGCGTAGGCGGCGCGATCTGCACGAGCGTGACGTTGCCGCGCCATTCGGGCGAGCGTTCGAGCAGCAACTCGAACGCGCGAAAGCGCTCGACGAGTCCCTTCGAATAATCGAGCCGGTCGACGCTCATGATCAGCTTGCGCCCCTCGAGGCTTTGCTTCAGCTCGAGCACGTGCTGGCGGCTTTCGTAGCGCTTGGCCTGCTCGGCGATTTCGTCGGGGAACACGCCGATCCGGTAGACGCCGGTGCGCAGCTTGCGCCCGAACGCCTCGACGATGCCGTCCGCGCTCACCGTGCCGCGCGCGTGACGCGTCACGTAGTCGTGGAATGCCTGCTGGTCGGTGGCGGTCTGGAAGCCGAGCAGGTCGTAGCACGACAGCGACTTCACGAGTTCCTCGTGCGGCGGAATGTTGAGCAGGATCTGCGGCGCGGGAAAAGGAATATGCAGGAAGAAACCGATGCGGTTCGTCACGCCCTCGCTGCGCAGCGCCTCGGCAAACGGGATCAGATGGTAGTCGTGAATCCAGATGATGTCGTCGGGTTCGAGCAGCTTGACCAGCTTGTGAGCGAGCCACGCGTTGACGCGCCGGTAGCCCGCGTACTCCTCGCGCTCGTAGCGCGCGAGGTCGTTGCGGTAGTGGAATACCGGCCACAGCGTCGCGTTCGAGAAGCCGCGGTAGTACTGGTCGTAGTCCTTGCGCGTGAGGCCGACGGTTGCGAAGGTCACCGCGCCGTCCTGCTGGAGCATCGGCCCTGCGTTGGCGACCGTTTCGCTGACTACGTCGCCGCTCCAGCCGAACCAGACGCCGCCTGCATCCTTCAGCGCGCCGAATACGCCGACCGCGAGTCCACCCGCCGATCCCTTGGTCTCCGTCGGCGTCGCGACCCGATTCGACACGACGATCAATCGGCCCATAGTGCATGTCCTCCGTCATTCTTGCGATGCGATGCGATGCGCCGCGACGCCTGAGCAGTCGTGGCGCGCCCGTGAACAGCAATCGGCGTGCCCGCGCATCGCCGGGCTTGCCGAGGACGGTCGCCGTTCGCCACGCGCGACGCGGTCCGCAACGTCCGGCTAAGCCTGCTCCTTAGCCTTCTGCGCGACCTCGCCCGCGCCAGTGCGGTCGATGCGGCTCGCCACCGGATCGGCTTCGGTATGCGCGGCGGTGCTGCCGGCTGGCGCCTGGCGGCTGCGCGGCAGCCAGGCGCTCGGGCCAGCGCCACCGGTCTCCAGCTCCGCCGACACCTCGGCACGCGCCCGCGGCAGGTATTCCGGGTAATGCCGATGAACGAAATCGAGCAGCCCTTCGCGCACACGGCAGCGCAGATCCCACGCAAGGCCGGAATCGGGCGCGCTGACGAGCGCGCGCAACTGCATCGCGCGCTCGGTGCAGTCCGTCACCTGCAGTACCTGCACGCGGCGGTCCCACTCGGGCGCGTTCTCGACGATGCGGGCGAGTTCCTCGCGCAGCGGCGCGAGCGGCATCCGGTAATCGACAAACAGGAACACGGTGCCGATGATCTGCGAGCTGCTTCGCGTCCAGTTCGAGAACGGATTTTCGATAAACCATTGGAGCGGCACGATCAGACGGCGCTGGTCCCACAACCGCACCGACACGTAAGTGCCGGTGATCTCCTCGATGCGCCCCCACTCGTTCTGGATCACGACGACGTCGTCGAGGCGGATCGGTTGCGACAGCGCGATCTGCAAACCGGCGATCAGGTTGCCGAGCACCGGCCGCGCCGCGATACCGGCGACCAGACCGGCGACACCGGCCGACGCCAGCAGGCTCGCGCCGATCTGCCGCACGTTGGGCAAGGTCATCAGCGCACCGCCGACACCGATGATCACGATCACGATCATCACCGAGCGCGCGAGCACGCGCGCCTGCGTATGGATGCGGCGCGCCTGCAGGTTATCGGAGGAATCGAGCGGATGGGCGCGGATGATCGCTTCGCCGATCGCCGCGGCCGAGCGCACCGACAGCCACGTCAGCGCGGCGATCAGCGCGATGCCGGTGATGTCGCGCACCGGTTCGATGAAATTGAGGGTGTCGGGCGCCTCGGACCAGACCCACGCGAACACGAGGATCACGAGGGCGAACAGCGACGGCTTGTCGATGTAGCGCAGCACGACGCTCGTCAGCGCGTGCGGCCGCGCGAGACGCTTCACGACGCGCGCGCCGAAGCGGTGAATGCCGATCGCCGCGATCCCCACGATGGCCGTCACGATCAGCGTGCCGAGCCACGTATGCAGCGGCGCGGCCGCCACGCGGTAGAAGTCGTCGATAGTAGGCATAACGGGCATCTTCCTCCGGGCTCGATGAGCGGCGGCGCGCCGGCGCGACTACTGACATCCGGGGCGCACGACGGCGCCTGGGTGTTACAACGGGTTCTTCGATGCCCCGCGGTTATCGATCAGCCGTCGCTCTTGCAGGGAAACGCCTTGCCGAGACCCAGCGAAATCGCCGTGCTTGCGTTGTAGCCCGCGGCGTTCGGGTTCTCGGCGATGTACTTGCGCACCGCGTCGGTCAACTGCGCCGAGCGCGCATCCGGCGGCAGGCAGAAGTACTGGCCGACGCGCGGACCGGTGGTGCCACCGATCGCGTCGATCGTGTTGAAGATGCCGTCGGCCGCGCCTTCGATGTAGGCCGCGCAGGCGCTGCGCGAAGCCACGTCCGTCTTGGTGCACAGCTTGTTGAGGTCGCCTCCCGTAAACGCGGCTGCCGAAAGCGGCAAGGCAAGCGCGCCGGCGAAAATCAAAGCCCGCAGCATGGTGTTCCTTTCCAGGGTTGTTTATTCACGCGGTCTTTCTGCCGCGTCCGGACGGCGCGCTACGCGGCGCGCCAAAGTCGTCATTCTGCACTGTTTTACGCGGCGGCAGCAGGCCGGCTGCCGCGCGGCTCGGCCAAAACGGATGCAGCTGCAAAGCGGCGCGGCATGGCGAGGCGCCTGACGCCTCGCGGGCGCACCGCGCCGCCTGCCGACAAAACGTCATTGCTTCTGCTGCTGCGTCTGCTGCATGCGCGCCGTGAGCCCTTCGACGACGTCCGGCTCCTTATAGGTCTTGGCGAAATCGAGCGCGGTCATACCGATCTGGTTTTTCACCGACAGGTCCGCGCCGTTGTCGAGCAGCAGCTTGACGGTGGAAACGTGGCCGCCGCGCGCGGCCATCATCAGCGGCGTGGTGCCGTTCGGCGAGCCCGCGTCGACGTAGGCCGAGTGGTCGAGCAGCACCTTGACGATGTCGTCGTGGCCGTTCGCGGCCGCGTAGTGCAGCGGCGCCCAGCCCTTCTTGTTGACCTCGGCGTCCTTCGCGATCAGCAGATTGACGAAGTTCAGGTCGCCGACCAGCGACGCCATCATCAGCGCGTTTTCGCCGGCCTTGTCCTGAATCTCGATATCGGTCTTCGGATTCGCGAGCAACGCGGCCGCGACCTTGTCGGATTTCTCGCGCGCGGCGATCACGAGCAGCGGGATGCCCTGATTGTCGACGCTGTTCGGGTCCATGCCCTTCGCGAGCAGCTTGTTGACGCCGTCGACGTCGTCGAACTTGACCGACTTGATCAGCGAGTCGATCGGCGCCGCATGCGCGGGCACCGCGACGAGCGCCGCGCACGCGAGCGCGGCGGCGCACGCGAGACGGCGCGCCGGCGCGAGAGCCCGGGCGGTCGACCCGGCGGACAACGGTTGGAAATCAGCGGACGACGTCGAAATTTTTTTCATATGGTACTTTAGGAAATCTTCCTATCCCTTTGATGTTACTCTGTTTTCTAGCTCAGACTCCGTCCGGCGCGGCGAGTCCGAACAGTCTGAAGAAGTTTTGCGTAGTGGCGGCGGCCAGCGCCTCGTCCGGCATCTCGCGCTGCTGCGCGATGAAGCGTCCGACATAACTGACGTACGCAGGTTCATTCGGTTTGCCGCGATACGGCACCGGCGCGAGATACGGCGAGTCGGTTTCGATCAGCAGACGGTCGAGCGGCACGCGACGCGCGACGTCCTGCACATCGGTCGCGCTCTTGAACGTGACGATGCCCGACAGCGAAATGTAAAAATTCTGCGCGAGCGCCTGCTCGGCAATGGCCCACGGTTCGGTGAAGCAATGCATGACGCCGCCCGGCACACCGGCGCGCTCCTCGGCCATGATGCGCAACGTATCTTCCGACGACGAGCGGGTATGGATGATCAGCGGCTTGCTGGTCGCGTGCGCGGCGCGAATGTGCGTGCGAAAGCGCTCGCGCTGCCACTCCATGTCGGCAATCGAGCGGCCTTCGAGGCGGTAGTAATCGAGCCCGGTTTCGCCGATCGCGACGACCTTCGGGTGCCCGGCTAGCTCAACCAGTTCGGCTACGCTCGGCTCGCGCATGTGCTCGTGGTCCGGATGCACGCCGACCGACGCGTATACGTTGTCATAGCGGCTGGCGATGTCCAGCACCGACGGCAGCGTTTCAAGATCCACCGACACGCACAACGCGTGCGAGACCGAATGGCTGCGCATGTTTTCGAGCACTTGCGGCAGACGGTCCGCGAGTCCTTCGAAGTTGATGTGGCAGTGCGAATCGACAAACATGGTCAGGTCCTGCGAAAAAGGGGCTTGCGGCTGGGCGATGGCGTGGCCGGGGCCGCTTGGGACAGCTCAGGTAGCGCTGCTTGCGCAGCGTGCTCAACCGGCGTGCGCAAGACGCTTGCCAAGAATCACCAGATCGCGCTCGACGCCATCCAGCACCGCGACGCGCGGTAGCGTGCCCCATGCATCGAAGCCGAAGCCGCGGAACAGCCGCACGCTCGCTTCATTGTGACCGAACACGAAGCCGAGCACCGTATCGATGCCTAGACCCGGTGCCGCGTCGAGCGACGCCGCCAGCAGTCGCTTGCCGAGTCCCTGGCCGCGCGCGCTTTCGTCGATATAGATGCTGACTTCGGCGGTGCGCTGATAAGCCGGCCGGCCATAAAAATCGGAAAAGCTGAGCCACGCGATCACGCGGCCCGCCTGCTTCGGATCCTCGACCACCCACAGCGGCCGCTTCTGCGGGCCGTGCGCATGAAACCACCCATGCCGGCTCTCGACGCTGACCGGCTCGAGGTCCGCAGTGACCTGGCGCGACGGGATCGTCGAATTGTAGATGGCGACGATCGCGGGCAGATCGTCGAGCGTGGCGTCGCGGTAGAAGAGGCTCATGGCGGGTTGGCTTGAATGAAAAAAGACGGAAGGCTGTCCGGCTGCGGCCTCACGCAAACAGCGCGCGATAGCCGATGAACAGTTCCTCGAACACGAGCCGCGCGTTCAACGGATGGTTCTCGACCGCGCGCTGGCGCGTGACGGTGCGCAGAAAACGCGCGAATGCATTGGCGTCGGCCTGGGTGGCGCAGCGGGTGAGTGCGGCTGACGCCTGCGGGAAATAGCGCGGCGCGGCGCCGGTGCGCTGCGCGAGCAGATCGTACATCCAGCGCTGCAGCCAGCCGAGCACGAGCGGCACCGGCAGCTTCTGCAAGGCCTCGCCGCATGCGAATGCGTCGCACCCGGCGCCGGCCGCGAGCTGCTTGAGCGTCCAGTCGCGCAGCGGACGGTTTTCGTCGCTGGCGAGCGCGAGCGCTGCGAGCGGCGCGCCACCCGCTTCGGCGAGCAGCGCGCGGGCGTCGTCGACGCCTTGCGCGGCCAGCCACTGCGCGCCGGTGTCCGGCGCGGGCACGCTCATCGGCCACTGACGGCAGCGGCTGATGATGGTCGGCAGCAAACGGTCGACGCGCGCCGACACCATCAGGAACACGACGCCCGCGGGCGGCTCTTCCAGCGTCTTCAGCAACGCGTTGGCGGCCGCGACGTTGAGCGCCTCGGCCGGATACAGCACGACGACGCGCGCGCCGCCGCGATGCGAACCGACGCCGACGAAGTCGAGCAGACCGCGGATCTGTTCGATCTTGATTTCCTTGCTCGGCGTGCGGGTCTTCTTGCCTTCGTCGCCATCGGCTTTTTCGGCCTTGTCGTCGGCGCCGTTCGCGAGGCCGGCTTCGGCGGCGAGTGCCTCCGGCACGACGATGCGGTAGTCGGGATGATTGCCATGCGCGAACCAGTTGCAGGCCACGCACGCGCCGCACGGCTCCCCGTTCGGTTGCGGCGCCTCGCACAGCAGACCCTGCGCGAGGTGCT
Source organism: Paraburkholderia lebeckiae (assembly GCF_050436225.1). Lineage (NCBI taxonomy): Bacteria > Pseudomonadati > Pseudomonadota > Betaproteobacteria > Burkholderiales > Burkholderiaceae > Paraburkholderia > Paraburkholderia lebeckiae. The sequence continues at coordinate 1,816,553 of NZ_JBNDLU010000002.1, forward strand.
GCGCGAAACGCAGCTTGCCGATGCCCGCCTGGCCGTGCAGCAACAATGCGTGAGGCCAGTGGCCATGCAGCTGCTGCAGGCGATTCCAGTCATCGGCTTGCCACGGATAGATCATCGTTTGTCTTTTTTGAATCAATCGGTTGTTGGCGCTACTTCAGATGTCGAGTGAACTTCGCCCGAGATTATAAGAAGCGGTTATATCTATTTCGAATCATAGGGTTGTAATCAACTCCTCAAGCTGCTTCTGAATTCGAACGATGCTCAGCGAAGAGTCGATGATAGCGAATCGATATGGCGCTTCTTCGGCGCGGCGCATGTATTCGGCGCGCGTGCGCTCGAAAAACGCCGCCGACTCGCTCTCGAAACGATCCGGATTGCGCGCCGCGCTGCGCCGCTCGTTGGCGACGGCGGGCGGCAAATCGAACAGCACGGTCAAATCCGGCTGGAAACCGCCCTGCACCCAGCGCTCGAGCGTCTCCAGCTTGTCGCGCGGCAAGCCGCGGCCGCCGCCCTGGTAGGCGAAAGTGGCGTCGGTAAAACGGTCGGACAGCACCCAATCGCCGAGCGCGAGCGCCGGCTCGATCACCTCGGCCAGATGCTGACGGCGCAGCGCGAACATCAACAGCGCCTCGGTTTCGAGATCCATCTTCTGATGCAGCACGATATCGCGGATCTGTTCACCGAGCGGCGTGCCGCCCGGCTCGCGCGTCATCACGACCGAGCGGCCGCTCGGCGCGAGCTTCACCTCGAGCCGTTCGCGGAACCAGCCCAGATGGGTGGTCTTGCCCGCGCCGTCGATGCCTTCAAACGTAATGAATTTGCCGCGCGCCATCATTGCCCTCGAATGTATTTGTCCACGGCCTTGTTGTGTTCGCCGAGGGTGTCAGAAAAGATGCTGCTGCCGTCGCCGCGCGACACGAAGTACAGCGCGTTGCTTTGCGCCGGGTTCATCGCCGCCTGCAGCGACGCGACGCTCGGCAGCGAGATCGGCGTCGGCGGTAGGCCCATCCGCGTGTAGGTATTGTATGGAGTGTCGGTCTGCAGGTCTTTCTTCCTGATGTGGCCGGCGTAGCTGTCGCCCATTCCGTAGATCACGGTCGGGTCGGTCTGTAGCGGCATGCCGGCGCGCAGACGGTTGGCGAACACCGCGGCGACGAGCGCCCGGTCGGACGCCTTGCCGGTTTCCTTTTCGACGATCGACGCCATCGTCAGCGCGTCGTACGGGGACTTATACGGCAGGTTCGGCGCGCGCGAGAGCCACGCCTCGTCGAGACGCACGCGCATCAGACGGTACGCGCGGCGATAGATGTCGAGGTCGCTGGTGCCCTTGTCGAACAGGTAGGTATCCGGGAAAAACAGCCCTTCGCCGTTGCCGATCGACGCCTCGGGCGCGCCGATTGCGCTCATCAGATCGGCGTCGCTCATACCGAGCGTGTCGTGCTTCAGCGCGGGATTGGCGTCGAGCTCAGCGCGCATATGTTTGAAGGTCCAGCCTTCGATGATCGTCGCCACATATTCGTTGACGTCGCCGCGGGCGATTTTCTGCAGCACCTCGTAGGGCGTGATACCGCTCTTGAACTCGTAATTGCCGGACTTCAGCTCGCTTTGCAGCCCGAGCAAGCGCGTCATCGCGATGAACAACTCGGGCTCGACCGGCACGCCGCCGCGATTGAGCTGCAGCGCGACGCTGCGCAGGCTGCTGTGCGGCTTGACGGTGACGTCGAGTTGCGCCGGGGTCAATTCGAGCGGGCGGGTGGCCCAGTAGTATCCAGCGGCGATGGCCGCCGCGGCCAGCACAACGACGAGCGCGCCGGCGGCGAAACATTTCTTCAGAAGGGACATGCGAAACGTGACAGGGTTGGACTGAATATAATAACTGTTTGCCTTAGCCAAAGTCAGAATTGACTGTTCCCGGAATCCATGAACACACCGCTCGTGAACACCTCAGGTAACGCTTCCGGTCTCACTCCCGCCGCGGCGGCGCCCGCCGCCCTGCCCATCCTGCCGCGCCCGTCGGCCGAAGAATTCACCGCCGTGCTCGAGCATGGCGCGTACATGCCGCTGTCGCAGTTCGGCGTGATCGACACGACCGGCGACGACGCGGCGAGCTTCCTGCACGCCCAGTTGACCAACGACGTCCAGCATCTCGACGCCGCGAACGCGCGCCTCGCCGGCTACTGCTCGGCCAAGGGCCGGCTGCTCGCGTCGTTCCTCAGTTGGCGCAGCGGCGATACGATCCGCCTGCTGGTATCGAAAGACGTGCAGGCCGCGGTGCAAAAGCGGTTGTCGATGTTCGTGCTGCGCGCAAAGGCCAGGCTCGCCGACGCGAGCGGCGAGCTAGCGGTGGTCGGCCTCGCAGGCGACGTGCGCGGCGCGCTGTCCGGCGTGTTCGACGCGCTGCCCGACGGTGTGCACGTGCAGGTCGACGGCACAGCGGGCACGCTGATCCGCGTGCCCGATGCGTTGGCGCGCCTGCGCTATCTGTGGATCGGCCCGAAGGCGCAGATCGAAGCGCTGCTGCCGTCGCTCGACGGCAGGCTGAAGCGCGTGTCGCCGGCCGTGTGGGACTGGCTCGACATCCGCGCGGGCGAGCCGCGCATCACGCAGCCGGTCGTCGAGCAGTTCGTGCCGCAAATGGTCAACTTCGACGTGCTCGGCGCGGTCAATTTCCGCAAAGGCTGCTATCCGGGTCAGGAAGTGGTCGCGCGCAGCCAGTATCGCGGCACGATCAAGCGGCGCACGTCGCTAGCCAACGTCGCCGGCGAGCTGGACACGGTGCGGCCCGGCACCGAGCTGTTCCACTCGGACGATCCGGGCCAGCCGTGCGGGATGATCGTCAACGCGGCATCGGCGCAAGGCGGCGGCGTCGATCTGCTGGTCGAGACCAAGCTCACGGCGCTCGACAGCGGCAGCGTACATCTCGGCGCGGCCGACGGCCCCGCGCTGCGCTTCCTGACGCTGCCCTACGGTCTGCCGGCCGAAGTCTGATCGTTGGAGAGGGTAAAGAGCGGCGCAATCGGGCGCCGTTTTTTATTGACTGCTTTATTCTCGTCTGTTTTTTGTCGCTTTCGTTTGCCGCCTGCGTCGCTGCATCAGGCGGCCGCCCCATGCTCTGAACGGGAGATGCTCCCCGATGTGCCTGATCGTTTTCGACTGGCGACCTGATGCGCTCGACGGTCCGCTGTTCACGCTCGCCGCGAATCGCGACGAGTTCTTCCGCCGCACGGCCGAGCCGATCGGCTGGTGGCGCGACGCGCCGGAGGTGCTGGGGGGCCGCGACCTCGTGGGCGGCGGCACGTGGCTCGGCTTGTCGCGCGACGGCCGCTTCGCCGCGCTGACCAATTACCGCGCGCCGGGCGAAATGCGTGCCGATGCGCCGACCCGCGGCACACTCGTCAGCGACTGGCTCACGAGCGCCGCGCGCGACGCCGACGGCAATCCGCACGAGACGCCGCTCGCGTATCTGCGGCACGTCGCGCAAAAAGGCGACATCTACAACGGCTTCAATCTGCTGGTCGGCGACTGGACGCGTCGCGAGCTCGCGTGGTACTGCAATCGCGGCGCCGTCGACGCAAACAGCGGCCCCGCGCTGCTCGCGCCGGGCACGCACGGCATCTCGAACGCGGTGCTCGATACCGCGTGGCCGAAGCTGGTCAAAAAGCGTGGCGAGCTCGGCACGCTGCTCGCGCGCGATCCGATGCCGCCGCTCGAACGCCTGATCGATCTGATGCGCGATCCGCGGCTCGCGCGCGACGACGAATTGCCGTCGACCGGTATTCCGCTCGAACGCGAACGCGTGCTGTCGGCGGCGTTCATCGAATCGCCGGACTATGGCACGCGCAGCACCACCGCGTTGCGCGTCGCCGCCTATGGCGACGTGATCGGCGTCGCGGTCGCCGAGCGCAGCGACGACAACGGCTCGCACCGGATCGTGCGGCCCGGCGATTTCGAGCGCAGCTTCGCGTTCAATGTCGAGCGCGACCGGATGAGCGTGGCGTGATAGTTTGAGCACCGCCTGGCCGGCGCATTCGCCGCCGGCCGCTCATCGCTTCGCGATCACCGCCCTCACCCGATGCCGAATGCCGCGCGCAACGCCGCCGCGGCGTCCGCGTGCGCCTGCGCGACTTCGGGCACGAAGCCGCCCATCTTGAAGAACTCGTGGATCATGCCGGCGTAGCGTTTGAGCGTGACCGGATTGCCGAGCGCACGGAGTTTTTCCGCATACGCATCGCCCTCGTCGCTAAGCGGATCGTATTCGGCGGTCGCGATCCACGCAGGTGCGACGCCACGAAAATCCGGCGCACCGCGCTCGCCGTCGAGCGGCGCGAAACGCCAGTCGTCGCGATCGCCGCTATCTCGCACGTATTGCTCGAAGAACCACTGGATCGTGTCGCCCGACAGCAGGAAGCCGTCGGCGAGGCGCGAGTGCGAGTCGGTCTGCTGATGGCCGGTCGTGCCCGGATAAATCAGCAATTGCAGCGCGAGTGCGATGCCGGCGTCGCGCGCGAGCACCGCGCAAACCGTCGCGAGCGTGCCGCCCGCGCTATCGCCGCCCACCGCGAGCCGCGTGCCGTCGATACCGAATTCGGCCGCGTGCGTGTGCAGCCAGCTGAGGGCGTCGAAGGCATCGTCGACAGCGGTCGGAAACCTGTGCTCGGGCGCGAGCCGGTAATCGACCGACAGCACCGCGCACTGGCCGTCGCGCGCGAACATCCGGCACAGCGCATCGTGCGTATCGACGCTGCCGACCGTGAAGCCGCCGCCGTGGTAGTACACGAAGGCAGGCAGCGGCTCGGCCCAGCTCGGCTCGACCGGGAAGTAGAAGCGCGCGCGGATCGTCGCGCCGTCGCGCATCGGCACGCGCAGATCTTCGACGGAGTACATCGGCGCGCTCGCGATCTCGAGGATCGGCGCGCTTTTCTCGTACGACGCGCGCGCCGCTTGCGCGCTCATCTGGTGGTACTGCGGGCGTTTGGCCCGCGCGATCATGTCGAGCACCTGCTCGATCGTGGGATTCAGCGGCATGGTTTTGGCAACGTGGTGCGCGTCGCGCATCGGGCGGCGCGCAGTGCGCCAATTATTGTCAGGAGCCAGCGCACCGGCCACGCAGCCGGCCGCTACTGTGCATTCTTCACCTCGGGCTTCAGCGACATCGGATCTGATGGCTCGCGCAACTGCTCGATATCCTCGTGACGCAGCTTCACGGTCGCCATGATGCCCGGATGCGTGATGATATAGAAACGCCGCGCGGCGATCGCCTCGAACGCGGTGTCGGCGACATCGTCGGCCGTGAGCTTGCCCGACTGCACCGCGCGCTGCAACTGCTTGCCGGCCGCGATCTGCGAGCGCGTCGGCCGGCCCGCGTTGCGAAACTCGTCGGGACGCGCGCGCTCGGCCTCCGCGATGCCGGTCGGCACGAAGGCGGGACACAGCAGCGAGCAGCCGACCTCGCCGCCCGCGCCGGCCTGCGCGAGCTTCAGGTCGTGATACAGCGTCTCGGTCAGCGCCACCACCGCATGCTTCGACGCGTTGTAGATGCCCATTGCCGGCGGCGCCAGCAGCCCCGCCACCGACGCCGTATTGACGATATGCGCGGGCTCCTTCTGCGCGAGCATGATCGGCGCGAACACGCGCACGCCGTGCGCGACACCCATTACGTTGACGCCGAACACCCACGACCAGTCGTTCGCCGAGCTTTCCCACAGGAAGCCGCCGGTGCCGACGCCCGCGTTGTTGAACAGCACGTGGACCTTGCCGAACGCGGCGAGCGCCGCCTGCGCGAGCGCCTCGACCTGCGCGGCGTTCGATACGTCGGTCGGCACGCCGATCACGTCGGCGCCGGTTTCGCGCAATGCGTCGACGGTTTGCGCGAGCTGGTCGGCGTTGACGTCCGCGAGTACGAGCTTCATGCCGAGCGCCGCGCCCTTGTGCGCGAACGCGCGGCCAAAGCCGCTGCCCGCGCCGGTGATCACCGCCACCTTGCCCGCGAATTGGAACATCCTGTGACTCCCTGATTGCGTGGCGGCTTGCCGTTGCATGATGACGTCGCGCTCAGATCAACCTGACCAGTTGCTTGCCGAAGTTACGGCCCTTCAGCAAGCCGATGAACGCCTCGGGCGCGGCTTCGAGCCCTTGCGCGATCGTCTCGCGATAGTGCAGCTTCTTCTGCGCGACGAGCGTGCCAAGCTGCTTGAGCGCCTCGGGCCACACGTCCATGTGTTCGCTGACGATGAAGCCCTGCACGAGCAGCCGCTGCGTCAGCATCAGCGACGGATGCTTGAGCGGCAGCGGCTGGCCGTCATAGCCCGCGATGAAGCCGCACAGCGCGATGCGTCCGAACGCGTTCATGCGCGCGAGCGTCGCGTCGAGCCCATCGCCGCCGACGTTCTCGAAGCAGCCGTCGACACCGTCGGGCGTGACGGCCTTCAGGTCCTGGTACAGGTTACCGGCCTTGTAGTCGACGCACGCGTCGAAGCCGAGCGTCTCGACCACATAGCGGCACTTGTCCGCGCCGCCCGCGATGCCGACCGCGCGCGCGCCCGCCGCCTTCGCGAGCTGACCGACCACGCTGCCCACCGCGCCGCTCGCCGCGCTGACGACCACCGTCTCGCCAGCCTTCGGCGCGATGATGCGGTTCAGCCCGTACCATGCGGTGACGCCCGGCATGCCGACCGGCCCGAGATACGCCGACAGCGGCACATGCGTGTCGTCGACCTTCTGCATGCCCGTGCCATTCGAGGTGCCGTACTCCTGCCAGCCGAACATCGCGACGACCTTGTCGCCGACCGCGAACTTCGGATTCCTCGTCTCGACGACCTCGCCGACCGTGCCGCCGATCATCACTTCGTTCAGCGGCTGCGGCGCCGCGTATGACTTGCTGTCGTTCATGCGTCCGCGCATATACGGATCGAGCGACAGATAGTGGTTGCGCACCCGTACTTCGCCGTCGGCGAGCGGCGCGAGCGGCGTTTCGACGAGCTTGAAGTTATCGGGCGTGGCTTCGCCTTGGGGGCGCGAAACCAGCAGCAATTGGCGATTGATCTGGGTCATGCGGTCGTCTCCTTGGGTAGTTGGCCGCTCAGTCGCTCGGACCGGGCTTCGCCGCCGGGTCGCTGCGCAGACGCTGCCGCGTGACGTCGCGGCCCACCGCGAGGCGGCGCATGTATTTGAAGGTGCCGAGCGCTTTCGCGACGAAGTGGCCTTCGCTGTCGCGGATCTCGCCTTCGCAATAGGCCATCGTCGTCGAGCGATGCAGCACGCGGCCGGTCGCGCGCAACTCGCCGCGTCCCGGCTGCATGAAGTTGACCTTCATCTCGACGGTGACGACGCCGACGCCGTCGCCGGCGAGACTGCGCGCGGCCATCGCGAGCGCGACGTCGGCGAGCGTCATCGTGACGCCGCCATGCGCGACGTCCCACGTGTTCATGTGATCGCGTTGCAACGGCAGCACGACTTCGCTGACGCCGTCGGCGGCCGACAACAACTGTGCGCCGAGACGGTCGATGAAGGGACTTTCGGGCAACGATGCATGGCCCGTTCTGGATGAGGTGGATGGATCGGTCATGGCTCAGATATCTGATTTCGTAGCCGACGGCGCGTGTCGAGCCTACGGCGGGAAATGATACCCGCTATCGCGTTGACGCATGGGCCGCCATCCGTGCCGCGAGGCGCCCTAGTCTGCGCACCGCTTCGTCGGTCAGATCCAGATCCGCACCCGGACAGCTGAGCCGAATGAAGTGATCGAAACGCCCGGCGTTCGAAAATACCGTGCCCGGCATGATGCGAATACCGTCATGCAACGCGGCGTCGAATAAAGCCGACGACGATACGTGGCGCGGCAATTCGATCCAGAAAAACATCCCGCCGCGCGGCGGCGTGAACCGCGTGCCGTCGGGAAACGATGCCGCCACCGCCGCGGCCATCCGCTCGCGCCGCAGCTGCAAGCTCTCGCGCAAACGCCGCAAATGGCGCTCGTACGCGCTCGTCTCCAGGAACCCGGCGAGCACGACTTGCGACAACTGCTCGTTGTGGCGCGACTGCGCGAACTTCAGCATACCGATGCGCGGATGCCACCGGCCACCGTTGATCCAGCCGACGCGCATGCCAGGCGCCAGCGTCTTGTTGAACGATGTGCAATGGATCACGGTTCCATCGGTGTCCCACGCCTTCAGCGAGCGGGGCGGCTGCGCGGCATCGACGAGCTCGCGGTAGGGATCGTCCTCGATCAGCGCGATGCCGGCGCGCGCGCACAGTTCGACGAGGCTCGCCTTGTGCGCGTCGGGCATCACGCTGCCGAGCGGGTTTTGCAGATTCGGCACCACCACGACCGCCTTGATGTCGGGATGCGTGTGCAGCGCGAACGCCAGCGCCTCGATCGCGAGGCCGGTGCTCGGGCTGGTCGGAATTTCGAGCGCGCGCAGACCGAGACTTTCGAGCGCCTGCAGCAAACCGAAGAAGCACGGCGATTCGACCGCGACCGTGTCGCCCGGCTGCGTTACCGCCCGCAACGCGAGGTTCATCGCTTCGACGCCGCCGTGCGTCATGATGATGTCGTCCGCGCCGATCTGGCTGCCGGCCTCGAGCGCGCGCCGGGCGATGATCGCGCGCAACGCCGGATCACCCAGATCGGGTCCGACGGCGGTCAGCAAGGTGGGTCGCCGGCGCAACGCGCGCACCGCGGCCTTTTGCAACGCATCGGTCGGATAGAGATCGGGTGACGCGGTCGCGCCGCCGAGATTCAGCGCGTGCGGATAGCGCTGAAATTTCGACACGAGCGCCGAAATCTCCGAATGAATGCCGACGAACTGCGCGGCGGCGCCGGGCTGCATCGCGAGATCGGGCTCGGCGGCGCAGGGCAACGCAGCCGTCGGTGACACGCGCACGAAATAGCCGGCGCGCGGCCGGGCGTCGATCAGCGCGGCGCGTTCCAGTTCGCGATAGCTCTCGGTCGCCGTCGCGAGGCTCACGCCGTGGCGCTGCATGAACGCGCGCATCGACGGCATGCGGTCACCCGGGCGCAGCACGCCGTGGCCGATCGCGCGGCGGTATTGGTCGGCCAGTTGCCGGTAAAGCGGCTGGCGCTCGGCTGGCCGGTCCGTCGAGGGACCTTGCGGTGTGAAGAGGAGTTCGCTCATGAACCGATGGTGCGGATAGTCCGCGCGCCGCGACAGATACACATCGACGTGATTCGGACCGATACAGCGTGACGAAACGCACCACTGTACCGGTTCAGATTGTCGACAGCTGCGCCTGTTTTCATCCGGACGGACTCCCTAAGCTGTGTGACACGAAAACGATTTAAAGGAATGGGTCATGCCTGTGCGTCCATACCACGATCGCTTGTTACCCGGTGCAGAAGTGGATTGCACCGCGGCGTCGCATCTTGCCGCCGGTCAGATGGCCCTGCACGACTTGCGCGCCCGCAGTTCGATCATCGCGGTCGAAGGTGCATTGCAACTCGTCTTCCGCGATCATTCGCTGGCCTGGCTCGGCAACGACGCCCCGCTCACGTCGCTCACGTTGCACGAAGGCGAGCGCTTTGTGACCTCGCAACGTGGCGTCGTGTCGATCCGCGCGACGCAGGCCGATCGCGCTGCATTCATCGTGCTGCCTGCACACGCTGAACACAGCGCGCGCGGTTTCGTTCTGCAAGCCGCTCGGCGTCTCGCTTGCGTCGTGCGCACACGGTGGCGGCGCGCCGCCTGAAACGTCGCTGCGCGCGCCATGCGGCCCGTTACAATGCATGACCAATCCGGTTCGTTCGAGGTGCAGGTCATGTCATTCTTTCGCGCGCTGCAGCCGGGCCTGGTCTCACGGGTGTGGCGCCTGTTCGCCGCCGTCGTCGCTGTCACGCTGACACTCGCTGGCTGCGCGGGCCTGTTCGGTGCCGACCCGTTGCGCGTTAACGTGGCGGGCATCGAGCCGATCGCTGGCCAGGGCATGGAGATGCGCTTCAACGTCAAACTGCGCGTGCAGAATCCCAACGACTCCGCGGTCAGCTTCAACGGCGTGTCGCTCGATCTGGAACTGAACGGCAAGCCGTTCGCGAGCGGCGTCAGCGACCAGAGCGGCACCGTGCCGCGCTTCGGCGAAACCGTCGTCACCGTGCCGCTGACCGTGCCGGCTTTCGCCGCGGTTCGTCAAGCCTTTGCGCTAGCCGGCGCCGCGCAGTCGGGACAGGTTCCGTACGTTCTGCGCGGCAAGCTCGCGGGTGGCGTGACCGGTACGACGCGATTCACCGATCAGGGGACGCTGAGCCTGCCGTCGTCGGACACGGGCTGGTAATGACGCCGGCCCACGCCGCTCAAACCACTTCGAACAAACCCGCCGCGCCCTGCCCGCCGCCGATGCACATCGTCACGACGACGAACTTCACGCCGCGCCGCTTGCCTTCGATCAGCGCATGGCCGACGAGCCGCGCTCCCGACACGCCGTACGGATGGCCCACCGCGATCGCGCCGCCGTTCACGTTCAGGCGGTCGTGCGCAATGCCGAGTTGGTCGGCGCAATAGAGCACCTGCACCGCGAACGCTTCGTTCAGCTCCCACAGCCCGATGTCCTCGACCTTGAGGCCGGCTTTCTTCAACAGCTTCGGCACCGCGAACACCGGGCCGATGCCCATTTCGTCGGGCTCGCAGCCGGCCACCGCGAAACCGCGGAATATGCCGAGCGGCTGCAGCCCTTCGCGTTCGGCAAGCGTCGCGTTCATCACGACGCAAGCGGATGCGCCGTCCGAGAACTGGCTCGCATTGCCCGCGGTGACCACGCCGCCCGGCTGCGCGGTGCGAATCTTCGACACGCCTTCGAGCGTCGTGTCGGCGCGAATGCCTTCGTCGCTGCTGACGGTCACTTCCTTCGTGTAGAGACGGCCGCTCGCCTTGTCGGCGACGCCGGCGAGCACCGTCAACGGCACGATTTCGTCCTTGAATTTACCGGCTTCGAGCGCGGCCGCCGCGCGTTGCTGCGAGCGCACGCCGTATTCGTCCTGGCGTTCCTTCGAGATCGAGTAGCGCTTCGCGACGTTCTCGGCGGTCTGCAGCATTGACCAGTAGATTTCCGGCTTGTGCTCGGCGAGCCAGCCGTCGGTCGTCATGTGGCGGTTCATCTCGTTCTGCACGCACGAGATCGACTCGACGCCACCCGCGACGTACACGTCGCCCTCGCCGGCGATCACGCGTTGCGACGCAAGCGCGATCGTCTGCAATCCCGACGAGCAGAAACGGTTCACGGTCATGCCCGGCACGCTGACCGGCAAGCCCGCGCGCAATGCGATCTGCCGCGCGATATTGCCGCCCGTCGCGCCTTCCGGATTCGCGCAACCCATGATCACGTCCTCGACGCGCGCCGGATCGAGCTTCGCGCGCTCGACCGCGGCCTGCGTCACGTGGCCGCCGAGCGTCGCGCCGTGCGTCATGTTGAAACCGCCGCGCCACGATTTGGCGAGGCCCGTGCGGGCGGTGGATACGATTACGGCGTCAGTCATGCGTGTCTCCAATTGCAGTGTCGAAAGTGGCGCGCCGGCTCACTGCCGTGCGTTCAAAAGCGCATCACCGCGCCGCCTCTGTCGTTTGATGCGAGCGATGCGGGGGAAACCCGCACCGCTCAATTCGTGAGCTGAAGCCAGCCGCGCTCAGCCGTTGAACCCGCGACCTTCGGCCGCGAGCTTCGCGATGCTCGGGGCGAGCTTCCACGCGTCGCCGTTCGGCCGCGCCGCATAGCGGCGAATCGCGCGCTCGACGTTGTAGAGCCCCACCGTGTCCGCGTACAGCATCGGGCCGCCGCGATGCAACGGGAAGCCGTAGCCGGTCAGATAGACCATGTCGATATCCGACGCCTTCGACGCGATGCCTTCCTCGAGAATCTTCGCGCCTTCGTTGACGAGCGCGAACACCAGACGCTCGACGATTTCTTCGTCGCTGATCTTGCGGCGCTCAGAGTTGGTTTCCTTCGAGTACTCGCCGATCATGTCGTTGACCACGCCCGAAGGGTATGCGGTGCGATCGCCCGCCTTGTAGTCGTACCAGCCGCCGCCGGTCTTCTGGCCGAAGCGGCCCATCTCGCACAGACGGTCGGCGATCTTCGAGTAGTGCATGTCGGGGTGTTCGAGATAGCGGCGCTTGCGGATCGCCCAGCCGATGTCGTTGCCGGCGAGATCGCTCATGCGGAACGGACCCATCGCGAAGCCGAACTTCTCGATGGCCTTGTCTACCTGCGCTGGCAACGCGCCCTCTTCGAGCATGAACAGCGCCTGACGAACGTATTGCTCGATCATCCGGTTGCCGATAAAGCCGTCGCACACGCCCGACACCACCGCGGTCTTCCTGATCTTCTTCGCGAGCTTCATCACGGTGGCGAGCACGTCCTTCGCGGTCTCCTTGCCACGCACGACTTCGAGCAGCTTCATCACGTTGGCCGGGCTGAAGAAGTGCATGCCGACCACATCCTGCGGACGCTTCGTGAACGCCGCGATCTTGTCGACGTCGAGCGTCGACGTGTTCGACGCGAGGATCGCACCGGGCTTCGCGACTTCATCGAGCCGGCGGAACACCTGCTCCTTCACGCCCAGTTCTTCGAACACGGCTTCGACGATCATGTCGGCGTGCTTCAGGTCGTCGTAGGAGAGCGTCGGGCTCAGCAGCGCGAGGCGCTGTTCCATCACCTCGGGCTTCAGCTTGCCTTTCCTGACGGTCGCCTCGTAGTTCTTGCGGATCGTCGCGAGACCGCGGTCGAGCGCTTCCTGCTCCGTTTCCAGCAGCGTGACCGGAATGCCCGCGTTGAGGAAGTTCATCGCGATGCCGCCGCCCATCGTGCCGGCGCCGATCACGGCCACCCGATCGATGTCGCGCACCGAAGTATCTGCCGGCACGTCGGGAATCTTGCTCGCCGCCCGCTCACCGAAGAACGCGTGACGCAGCGCGCGGCTCTCCGGCGTCTGCACGAGCGCGATGAAGCATTCGCGCTCGAATGCGAGGCCCTTGTCGAAGCCGTCCTTCACACCGGCTTCGACCGCGTCGATGCATTTATGCGGCGCCGGGAAGTTCTTCGCGATTGCCGCGACGCTATTGCGCGCGAACTGGATGAAACCGGCTGCGTTCGGATGTTTGATCTCGCGGTCGCGCACCTTCGGATGCGGGCCTGCCTGCGCGCCGACCTTGCGCGCGAACGCGAGCGCCGCTTCAGCGAGTTCGGCGGGATTCGCGACGACTTCGTCGAACAGCCCCGACTCGGCGAGCTTTTCCGAGAGCACCGGCGCGCCCGACACGATCATGTTCAGCGACGCTTCCAGACCGATGGCGCGCGGCAGACGCTGCGTGCCGCCCGCGCCCGGCAGGATGCCGAGCTTCACTTCGGGCAGCGCGATCTGCGCGCCGGCCGCGGCGACGCGGTAATGCGCGCCGAGGGCAAGTTCGAGGCCGCCGCCCATCGCGACGCTGTGGATCGCCGCGACGACTGGCTTCGCGCTGCCTTCCACGGCCTTGATGACCGTCGCGAGCGTCGGCTCCTGGGTCGCCTTCGGCGTATTGAATTCGGTGATGTCGGCGCCGCCCGAAAAGGCCTTGCCCGCGCCCGTCAGCACGATGGCCTTGATGGCCGGATCGTTCTGTGCGCGCTCGAGCCCTTCGACGATATCCGCCCGCGTCGACAGACCGAGCCCATTGACGGGAGGATTGTTCAGCGTGAGAACGGCCACGCCGTCATGAGTTGTGTAGTCCACTGCCATCTGCGTGCCTCCGTGCGATCCATGCATTGAGGCGGCGCATGATGCGCCGCCCGTCCGGTTCATCGAGCCTGCTTATGGTCAGACTTTTTCAAGCGACGGTTCCGGGGTCAGCAGGCACAATACACCAAAAAAGAACGAACGTTCAATTTATTCCAGAGTGGGGTTTCCCCTGGGACTCGGGGCTCAGCGGACAGCTGCGGCCGTCTTCGAGCGCGGACGGCAGCACATGGTCGCGGAACAGATCGCGCAGCTTCAGCTTCTGCAGCTTGCCGGTCGCCGTGTGCGGTAGTCCGTCGACGAACACGACGTCGTCGGGGATCCACCACTTCGCGACCTTGCCGTCGTAGAACGCGAGCAGTTCGTCGCGCGTGACGTCTTGCCCCGCGCGTTTGACGACCACGAGCAACGGGCGCTCGGTCCACTTCGGATGCGCGCACGCGATGCACGCGGCTTCCGCGACCGCCGGATGCGCGAGCGCGACGTTCTCGACGTCGATCGAGCTGATCCATTCGCCGCCCGACTTGATCACGTCCTTCGAGCGATCGGTGATGTGCAGGAAGCTGTCGGGGTCGATCGTCGCGACGTCGCCGGTCGGGAACCAGCCGTCGATGAGCGGCGAGTCTTCCTTGCGGAAATACCGGTCGATGACCCACGGCCCGCGCACGTGCAGATCGCCGAACGCGACGCCATCCCAAGGCAGCTCGCGGCCATCCTCGCCGACGATCTTCATGTCGACGCCGTAGATCGCACGACCCTGCTTTTCGAGCAGTTTGCGCTGATCGGCGGGCGGCCGCCGGCTCTGCTCCCAGGTCAGCTTCGACAAGGTACCGAGCGGCGACATCTCCGTCATGCCCCATGCATGGATCACCTGCACGCCGTAGTCGTCCTCGAGTATCCGCAGCATCGCGGGCGGACAGGCGGAACCGCCAATCACCGTGCGCTCGAGCGACGAAAACCTCGCGCCCGTTTCGCGCAGGTAGTTCAGCAGACCGAGCCACACGGTCGGCACGCCGGCCGAGCATGTGACGCGTTCGCTCTCCATCAGTTCGTACAGCGACTTGCCGTCGAGATCCTTGCCGGGGAACACGAGCTTCGCGCCGGTCAGCGGCCCCGCATGCGCGAGGCCCCATGCGTTGACATGGAACATCGGCACGATGGGCAGCACCGAGTCGCGCGCGGACAGGTTCATTGCGTCGGGCAACGCCGCGCCGAACGCGTGCAGCACCGTCGAGCGATGGCTATACAGCGCGCCTTTCGGATTGCCGGTCGTGCCCGACGTATAGCAGAGATACGACGCCTGGCGCTCGTCGAGCGTGGGCCAGTCGAAGCGGCCGTCCTGCCCGTCCATCAGCGTTTCGTAACACAGCACCGACGTTTGCATCGGCGGCCGATGCGCTTCATCGCACAGTGCGATCCAGCCGCGCACGCGCGGGCACTGCGGCGCGAGCGTGTCGACCAGCGCGGCGAACGTCGTGTCGAACAGCACGTACGCGTCGTCAGCATGATTGACGATGTAGGCGATCTGGTCGGGGAAAAGCCGCGGGTTGATCGTGTGACACACGGCGCCGAACCCGGTGGTGCCGTAATACGCTTCGAGATGCCGGTAGCCGTTCCACGCGAGCGTCGCGACGCGTTCGCCCGGTTCGACGCCGAGCGCGATGAGCGCCTGCGCGAGCTGCTTCGCGCGCTGCTCGCAATCGCGGTACGTGTAGCGATGCAGGTCGCCTTCGATGCGCCGCGACACGATCCCGGTGCTGCCGAAATGCCGCGCGGCATGCGCGAGCAACGATGACACGGTGAGCGGCACGTCCATCATCTGGCCCAGCAGCGGCGTCGTCATAAGGCGGGGTCTCCTCGGCTTGTTAGTGGGTCGATGGGTTGACGGAAGATCGTGGCGGCGTCGAGCGCAGCAGCATGGTCCGAACGATGAAGGCGGCCGCCCAGCAGCGCCGCGGGCGCGGACTTACAATATCGGCTAATCCAGAGGCGCTCAACATGTCGTTTTCCCCAAGCTTTGCAGGGCTATCCGCAGCTTTGACGGATCTTTCCAACACACTCGCCACTCCCCCAGCCAACGCGTTCGCGCGGCTCGGCGGCACGTTCCTCACGCGCCTGCCCGCCGCGCCGCTCGACGCACCCTATCTCGTCGGCTTCTCGGCCGAGACCGCCGCGCGGCTCGGGATGCCCGAGGGCATCGAGCGCGACCCGGGCTTTATCGAGCTGTTCTGCGGCAACGCGACGCGCGACTGGCCGGTCGACACGCTGCCTTATGCGTCGGTGTACTCGGGGCATCAGTTCGGCGTGTGGGCCGGCCAGCTCGGCGACGGCCGCGCGCTCGGTCTGGGCGAGCTCGAACACGACGGCGAGCGCAACGAACTACAGCTCAAAGGCGCGGGCCGCACGCCCTATTCGCGCATGGGCGACGGCCGCGCGGTGCTGCGCTCGTCGATCCGCGAATATCTGTGCTCGGAGGCGATGCATCATCTCGGCATTCCGACCACGCGCGCATTGTGCGTGATCGGCTCCGACCAGCGGGTGCGGCGCGAGACGATCGAAACCGCGGCGGTGGTCACGCGCGTCGCGCCGAGCTTCGTGCGCTTCGGCCACTTCGAGCACTTCTACGCGAACGATCGTGTCGACGCGTTGCGCTCGCTCGCCGATCATGTCGTCGAGCGCTTCTATCCGCATTGCAAGGAGGCCGACGATCCGTATCTGGCGCTGCTCGCCGAGGCGGTGCGCTCCACCGCGGATCTGATGGTCGACTGGCAGGCGGTCGGTTTCTGTCACGGCGTGATGAATACCGACAACATGTCGATCCTGGGCCTGACGATCGACTACGGCCCGTTCGGTTTCATGGATGGCTTCGATGCCGGCCACATCTGCAATCACTCCGATACGCAGGGCCGCTACGCCTACCGGCTGCAGCCGCAAATCGCGTACTGGAACCTGTTCTGCCTCGCGCAGGGACTGCTGCCGTTGTTCGGCGAGAAGCACGACGAAAGCGTGCGCGCCGACAAGGCGGTCGAAGATGCGCAGCACGTGCTCGCCGGCTTCAAGGACCGTTTTGCGCCGGCGCTCGAAAACCGCATGCGCGCGAAGCTCGGCCTCGAACAGGCGCGCGACGGCGACGACGCGCTGGTCAACCGGCTGTTCGAAGTGATGCACGCGAACCGCGCCGATTTCACGCTGACGTTCCGCAATCTCGCGCGCCTGTCGAAACACGATGCGAGCGGCGATACGTCGGTGCGCGACCTGTTCCTCGATCGCGCCGCCTTCGACGCATGGGCGAACGGCTATCGCGCGCGGCTCGCTGAAGAGTCACGCGACGACGTTGCGCGCGCCATTGCAATGAATCGCGTGAACCCCAAATTCGTACTTCGCAACCATCTGGCGGAAACGGCGATCCAACGCGCGAAGGAGAAGGATTTCTCCGAGGTGGAACGGCTCGCGGCCGTGTTGCGTCACCCGTTCGACGAGCAGCCCGAATACGCGTCGTATGCGGGCCTGCCGCCCGACTGGGCGAACTCACTGGAAGTGAGCTGTTCGTCATGACGCGCCGGCGCAGTTGAATCGCCACGGCCGTGCCTACAGAAAACACCGGTACGAACCAGGACAAACCCGCGAGACAAACCCGAGACAGGAACCCGACCATGAGCAACCCCGACGATCTCAAGCATGATGCCCCAGCCGTACAGAAAAACGACGCCGAGTGGCGCAAGCAGCTGACCGACATGGAATACCAGGTGACGCGCCATGCGGCCACCGAGCGCCCGTTCACGGGCCGCTACAACGATCACTGGGAACGCGGCGTCTACGACTGCGTGTGCTGCGGCACGCCGCTGTTCGAATCGGACACCAAGTTCGACGCCGGCTGCGGCTGGCCGAGCTATTTCCGCCCCATCAACGGCGAGGTGATCGCCGAGAAGACCGACCGCTCACACGGCATGCTGCGCATCGAGGTGCAGTGCAAGAATTGCGGCGCGCATCTGGGTCACGTGTTCGAGGACGGACCGGCGCCGACCGGTCTGCGTTACTGCATCAATTCGGCTGCGTTACAATTCGAGCCCAAGTAACGCGGCGCGGCAGCGGGCCTGCCCGCTTCGGGCGCTGCGGCGCGAATCGCGCGCGGCGCCCTTCTCATGCGCCAGTCCCGCTCGCCAGCGGCCACCGCGCACCTTGCACGCCACCCGGGCGCGCTTCAACGTTCGAATCACTCTCCGACTTCCCGATCAGATAATGAAATTCCTGTTCGATCTGTTCCCGATCATCCTGTTCTTCGTGGCCTTCAAGATCTGGGGCATTTTCACGGCGACGGCAGTGGCGATCGTCGCCACGCTGGTGCAGATCGCGTGGGTGGCGTTCCGCCACCGCAAGGTCGACCCGATGCTGTGGGTGAGTCTCGGCGTCGTCGTGGTATTCGGCGGCGCGACGCTCGTGCTGCACAACGACACCTTTATCAAATGGAAGCCGACCGTGCTGTATTGGGCGTTTTCCGTCGCGCTGATCGTGTCGCAGCTCGGCTTCAACAAGAACCTGATCGAAGCGATGATGGGCAAGCAGATCGCGCTGCCGCACGCGATCTGGGGCAAGCTGAACCTGATCTGGGCGGTGTTTTTCGTGCTGCTCGGTCTGCTGAACCTGTTCGTCGCGTATCACTACACGACCGATCAGTGGGTCAATTTCAAACTCTTCGGCGCGACCGGCTGCCTGCTCGTGTTCATCGTCGGACAGAGCCTGTGGCTGTCGAAGTACATGAAGGAGGAATGACATGAGCGACCTGTTCATGCACGCCACCACCGCCGAGCGCGCCGCGCTGATCGAGGCACGCCTCACGGCCGCGCTCGCGCCCGTCGAGTCGATCCGCATCACTGACGACAGCGCGCAGCACGCCGGCCATGCCGGCGCCTCGGCCGGCGGTCATTTCAGTGTCACGATCGTGGCCGTCGCGTTTGCCGGGAAGCCCCGCGTGGCGCGGCATCGCATGGTGTATGATGCGCTGGCCGATGCCATGCAGCGCGGCATTCATGCCCTTGCAATCACGGCTTATACGCCCGAAGAATTTGCTTTGTTGCCCCGCTAGGAACCTTTCGATGACCTTGAAGAAAACCCGCCTCTGGGTATTGCTGGCCGCGTTCGCGGCCGCACCTGCATTCGCACAGAACATCGCCGTGGTGAACGGTACGGCGATTCCGAAGTCGCGCGCCGATGCGTTGATCCAGCAACTGGTTCACCAGGGACAGCAGGACACGCCGCAGCTGCAGCAGGCCGTGCGCGAAGAGCTCGTGAATCGCGAAATCCTGATGCAGGAAGCGCTGCGTCGCGGGCTGCCGAACCGTCCGGACGTCAAGGCGCAAATCGCGGTCGCGCAGCAAACCGTGGTGCTGCGCGCGTTGATCGAAGACTTCGTGAAGACCAACCAGCCGACCGACGCCGAAGTCACCGCGCGCTACAACGCGCTCGTCAAGGATGCGGGCGGCAAGGAATATCACCTGCACCATATCCTCGTCGACAACGAGCAACAGGCGAAGGACCTGATCGCAAAGATCAAGGCCGGCGCAAGCTTCGAGAACCTGGCCAAGCAGTACTCGAAGGACCCGGGATCGGGCAAGAACGGCGGCGATCTCGACTGGTCGGACCCGAAGGCCTACGTGCCTGAATTCGCGGACGCGGCCACGCATCTGCAGAAAGGCCAGATGACCGACACGCCGGTGCATACGCAATTCGGCTGGCACATCATCCGTGTCGACGACATCCGCGCCGTCACGCCGCCGCCGCTCGAGCAGGTGCGCGCGCAGATCGTGCAGCAGATCCAGCAGGAAAAGCTGCAGGCGTTCGAAGAGAATCTGCGCAAGAACGCGAAGATTCAGTAAGGGTCGGCGGGCAGATTGTCTTCGGATAGTCCGCCTGCCTCTGAAGCCTGAATGCGATAAAGCCGCCCGTGGGCGGCTTTTTTGTTGCTGCAAGATTCGCAGCGGCGGCGTGCGTGGCTGCCGCAAACAGGAGCCGCCGCACGCGGGCGGCAGCCCCCTCGACTCATCAACCGAGCCAGCGACGCGCGTTCTGGAACGCGCGCAGCCACGGGCTCGCGTCCGTGCCGATCTCGCCCCAGCCCTGCGGATGCCAGCTCATCTGCACCGCGCGATGCACGCGCTCCATGTGCGGCATCAGCACCGTGAAGCGGCCGTCGGCCGTCGTGACCGATGTGATGCCCTCGGGCGAACCGTTCGGGTTGAACGGATATTGCTCGGTCGCCTGACCACGGTGATCGACATAGCGCATCGCGACCGCGACCTTCGACTTGTCGCCCTGCTGCGAGAAGTCCGCAAAGCCTTCGCCGTGCGCGACCGCGACCGGAATGCGCGAGCCTTCCATGCCGGCGAAAAAGAGCGACGGCGATGCCTGCACCTCGACGAGCGAGAAGCGCGCCTCGAACTTCTCCGACTTGTTGCGCGTGAACTTCGGCCATGCTTCGGCGCCGGGGATCATCGACGCGAGGCTGCTCATCATCTGGCAGCCGTTGCAGATGCCGAGCGCGAACGTGTCGCCACGACTGAAGAACGCGGCGAACATGTCGGCCAGTTGCGCGTTGAAGCGGATCGTCTTCGCCCAGCCTTCGCCGGCGCCCAGCGTATCGCCGTACGAGAAGCCGCCGCACGCGACCGCACCCGCGAAATCGGCGAGGTTCGCGCGGCCCGCGAGCAGGTCGCTCATGTGCACGTCGTGCGCGTCGAAGCCGGCTCGATCGAATGCATAGGCCGTCTCCAGATGCGAGTTCACGCCCTGCTCGCGCAGGATCGCGACGCGCGGACGCGCGCCCTTGCCAATGAACGGGGCGGCGACATCGTCGGCCGGATCGAAGCTCAGCACCGGCGTGATGCCCGGGTCGGCCGCGTCGAGCAGCGCGTCGTATTCGGCGTCGGCGCAAGCCGGGTTGTCGCGCAGACGCGCGATGCGCCAGCTCACTTCGCTCCACGTGCGATGCAGTCCGGCGCGCGGCGCTTCGTAAACCTTCTTCGCGTCGCGATAGATCTCGATCACGTCGCGCTCGCTGGTCTTGCCGATCACGTGCGAGCACGCCGACAGACCGTGTTCGCGCAGCGCGGCGAGCACAACGTCGCGGTCGGCCGCGCGCACTTGCACGACGGCGCCGAGCTCTTCGTTGAAGAGCGCGCGCAGCGTGCGGTCTTCGCGGCGGCCGCTGGTCTGCTTCGCCCAGTCCTTCGCGTCGCCGTAATCGGATTCGTGGTGCGGGTCGAGCACGAGCATGTCGACGTTCAGCGACACGCCCGCGTGACCCGCGAACGCCATTTCGCAAACCGTCGCCCACAGTCCGCCGTCCGAGCGGTCGTGGTACGCGAGGAGCTTGCCGTCGCTGTTGAGCGCCTGGATCGCGTTGAAGAAGCGCTTCAGATCTTCCGGATCGTCGACGTCCGGCACCGTGTCGCCGACCTGCTGCGTGACCTGCGCGAGAATGCTGCCGCCCAGACGCTGCTTGCCGCGGCCGAGATCGATCGCGATCAGCACCGACTCCCCGACTTCGCTCACGCGCTGCAGTTGCGGCGTCAGATGGCGGCGCACGTCTTCAACCGGCGCGAACGCGGAGATGATCAGCGACACCGGCGCGACCACTTCCTTCGCGACGCCGCTCTCTTCCCAGCGGGTGCGCATCGACAGCGAATCCTTGCCGACCGGAATGCCGATTCCGAGCGCCGGGCACAGTTCCATGCCGATCGCCTTAACCGTGTCGTAGAGCGCGGCATCTTCGCCAGCCGCGCCGCACGCGGCCATCCAGTTGGCCGACAGCTTGAGTTTGTCGAGCGACGCAATCGGCGCCGCCGCGATGTTGGTGATCGCCTCGCCGACCGCCATACGGCCAGAGGCCGGTGCGTTGATGACGGCGAGCGGCGTGCGCTCGGACATCGTCATCGCTTCGCCGCTGAAGCCTGCGTAGTCCATCGTCGTGATCGCGACGTCGGCCACCGGCACCTGCCACGGACCGACCATCTGATCGCGCGCGGTCGTGCCGCCGACCGAGCGGTCGCCGATCGTGATCAGAAACGACTTGCTCGCGACCGTCGGATGACGCAGCACGCTCTGCGCGACGTCTTGCAGCGCGAGGCCGGTCACGTCGACCGGTTCGAGCCTGCGCCCGGCACGCTTCACGTCGCGGTGCATACGCGGCGCCTTGCCGAGCAGCACTTCCATCGGCATATCGACTGGCTGGTGCGCGCCTTCCTGCTGTTCGGCGTCGATCAGCTTCAGCTGACGCTCGGCGGTGGCCGTGCCGATCACCGCGAACGGGCAGCGCTCGCGCTTGCACATCGCCTCGAACACCGACAGATCGGCCGGCGCGATCGCCAGCACGTAGCGCTCCTGCGCTTCGTTCGACCAGATTTCGCGCGGCGACAGACCGCTCTCCTCGAGTTGGATCTTGCGCAGTTCGAACAGTGCGCCCTTGCCCGCACCGTCCACCACTTCGGGGAACGCGTTCGACAGACCGCCCGCGCCGACGTCGTGAATACTGAGGATCGGGTTCTTGTCGCCGAGCTGCCAGCACGCGTTGATCACTTCCTGCGCGCGTCGCTCGATTTCCGGGTTGCCGCGCTGCACCGAGTCAAAGTCGAGCTCGGCGGTGTTGGTGCCGGTCGCCATCGAGCTCGCGGCGCCGCCGCCCATGCCGATGCGCATGCCCGGGCCGCCGATCTGGATCAGCAGCGAGCCTTCCGGCAGATCGTGCTTGTGCGTGTGCTGGTCGGAGATATTGCCGATGCCGCCCGCGATCATGATCGGCTTGTGATAGCCGCGCACGAGACCCGCGACGTTCTGCTCGTAGGTGCGGAAGTAGCCGCCGAGGTTCGGCCGGCCGAATTCGTTGTTGAACGCGGCGGCGCCGAGCGGGCCGTCGATCATGATCTGCAACGGCGAGGCGATGCGGTCCGGGCGGCCGTACGCTTCGTGCTGGTCGGCCGGATTGCGCCGTGCGAGCGGCTGAGCGGTGTCGCGGGCGTTTTCCCACGCCTCGACGCCGTCCGGCAGTTCGAGGTTCGATACCGTGAAGCCCGCGAGGCCCGCCTTCGGACGCGCGCCGCGTCCGGTCGCGCCTTCGTCGCGGATTTCGCCACCTGCGCCGGTCGCGGCGCCCGGGAACGGCGAGATCGCGGTCGGATGGTTGTGCGTTTCGACCTTCATCAGCGTGTGCGTGAGCTCGACGCTGCGGCCATAGTGCTCGGGCAACTCGCTCGCGCCGAGGTCGGCCGGCGTGCGCGGGAACCAGCGCTCGGCCATGCCGCCGACCATGATCGCCGAGTTGTCCGAATACGCGACGATCGTGCCCTGCGGGTTCAGCTTCTCGGTGTTGCGGATCATGTTGAACAGCGACATGTCCTGCTTCTCGCCGTCGATCGTCCAGTCCGCGTTGAAGATCTTGTGGCGGCAGTGCTCGCTGTTGGCCTGCGCGAACATCATCAGCTCGACGTCGGTCGGATTGCGGCCGAGCTTCGTGAATGCGTCCACCAGGTAGTCGATTTCGTCGTCGGCGAGCGCAAGGCCCAGTTCCGCGTTGGCGGTTTCGAGCGCGGCGCGGCCGCTCGCGAGCACGTCGACGGTTTGCAGCGGCTTGGCCGGCAATTCGTCGAACAGATGCAACGCGTGGTCGCGCGACGGCGCGACGCTCTCGGTCATGCGGTCGTGCAGCGCGGCGGCGACGGCCGCGCGCGCTTCGTCCGACAGCGTCTTCTTGCCGCCGAGCAGGCCGCTTTTCAGCGTCACCGAGTACTCGACGCCGCGCTCGATGCGGCGCACCCGCGTGAGTCCGCACAGATGCGCGATGTCGGTTGCCTTGCTGGCCCACGGCGACACGGTGCCAAAGCGCGGCACGACGAGGAAGGTCTCGACCGCGCCACGCTCCTTGCCTTCTTCGAACGGATCGCCGTAGTGCATCAGCGCCTCGATCTTCGCGCTGTCTTCAGCGGACAGTTCAGTCTGGGCATTGACGAAGTGCAGATACTGCCCGCGCACGCCGGTGATATTCGGGTCGATGCGCGTGAGCGTGTCGAGCAGGCGGGTTTGACGGAAATCGGAGAGGGCCGAAGCGCCGGGGAAACACGAGAAGTGGGCCATGGGACTTGACGTTGCGTCGCTCATCATTGATGCCGGGGAGCCGCGCATGCAGGCGACGTGAGGCGGAAAGGAAGTCCGAGATTATACCCCGGGAACGGGCTTCCAGCGGGCTCCGGGGTGCGTGGGCGGCGGCCCGCGCCTGCCCGCGCGAGGCGTCGCGGCGGTGCCCGTCGCGTCGCCGCGCGGCTGTTTTGACTGCTATCATTCGCGTTTCACCAGATCGGCGCACGCGGCCCGGGCTTCATCCGGCGGCGCGCCGCATGTCACAGCCAACGGGAACGCGCGCGAGCCGCCCGTCGGCACATCGAATCAGAGCATGGATGTCATCGTCATTGGCGGCGGAGTAGCGGGCGTCGCCACCGCTTATCACCTGCGCGCGGCCGGCCACCGGGTATGCGTCGTCGAGCGTCACGCGACCGTCGCGCAAGGCGCCACCTACGGACAAGGCGGCAACGTGCTGCCGACGCCGCTCGACGTCTGGTTCGGCCCGACCTTTATGGCGAGCCGCTACAACGCGAAAAATGGCGTGATCAGCAAGACCGGCTTCAACGGCGCCGCGCGGCAGTTCATCAAGCAGCTCGGAGCATGGCAGGAACCCGAGGCGTTCGCGCGCCAGTACGCGCTGCTGCGGCCGCTGATTGAATCCTCGCGCGATGCGATGGCCGACGTCGAAGCCCGCTTCGGCCTCGAATTCGAACAGGCGAGCGGTCTGCTGTACCTCGTGCGCAGCGCGCACGAATGGGAACTGAACGCAGCCGCGCTCGATCTGCTGCACCGGTTCGAGGTGCCGCATCACGTGCTGAGCCCGGCCGAATGCGCGGCGTTCGAGCATGCGGTCCCCACAGATCCTGAATTCGCCGGCGGCGTGCTGTTCGAGCACGAGCGCACCGCGAACTGTCCGCTTTTGACCAAGCTCGTCAAACAGGTGCTCGATACCCAAGGCGGCGTGCAGTTCATGCCGAACTGCGAGGTGACCGGCATTCGTCTCGAAAGTCAGCGCGCGGCGGTCGAACTGGCGCCGCGCGACGGCGCGCCCCGCTCGCGCGAGATCGACGTGGTCCAGGCCGACGCGGTCGTGGTCGCCGCCGGTTACGGCAGCCTGGCGCTGCTCGAACGCGCGGGGCTCAGGCTGCCGCTGCATCCGCTGCGGCTGCATTCGCTGGTCGCGCCGATCGCGCACGAGGAATGCGCGCCGCACGTCGCGATCGTCGATGCGGTCAAGCGCATCGGCATCAGCCGCATGAACCATCGGCTGCGGATCGCGGGCGGCGCGGTACTGCAAAGCGCGAGCCAGATCGACAAGCCGCTCGGCGAAGCGCTGACCAAGGAGGCGCTCGCGTTGCTCGGCCAGGCGACGCACGACTGGATTCCGGGCGCCGCGCGCATTTCGGCGGCGCTGCCGTGGGAAGGCGTGAAACTGCTGTCGCCCGATGGCTTGCCGGTGATCGGCAACGCGCTGCATCCGCGGCTGTTCATCAACGTCGGGCATGGCCCGGCCGGCTGGGGCCTCGCCTGCGGCGCGGGCAAGCTCGTCGCACAGCTGATGTCGGGACAGACGCCGACGTTGCCGCAAGACACGCTCGATGCATTGAGGCCGGAGCGGTTCCAGTAAGGTTTCGTGCTGTTCCAGGCGGGTATGGCGGGCTGACAGCCCGCTGTCGATACCTCGTGTTCATCGCGCCGCTTCCGCCGCACGCACCGAAACAGCCGCACGCCGTGCGCCTATCGGCACTAACATAGCGATTCCAAAGTCTGCCCGCCGCGCTGCGGGCGCACCGCCAGGTTTCGCCATGACAGACGCAGAAAACTCGCCGCTCGCCCTTTTCGATCCGCTGACCGATTCGCAGCCGCGTGCGCTGCCGCTGTTGACGCTGACCGACTTGCGGATCGCCGAATCCCAGGCCGCCGCGGCCCTGCCCGAGCACACGCTGATGGCGCGCGCCGGTCACGCGGCCGCGCGCTGGCTGCTCGAACGGATCGCCGCGGAAACGTCGGTGACGAAGTCGCAGCAGCGCGCGTGGCTGGTCGCCGGCCCCGGCAACAACGGCGGCGACGCGCTGGTCGTCGCGACGGAACTGCACAAGGCCGGCATCGCTGTCGAAGTCTGTATGCCGGTTGAAGTGAAGCCCGCCGACGCGCGCTGGGCGCTCGACGCGGCTCGCGCCGCCGGCGTGCCGATCGACGCGTCGCCGCCCGCCTCGCTCGACGGCTATGGCTGGCTCGTCGACGGTATGTTCGGCATCGGTCTCGCGCGGCCGCTCGACGGCGTCTTCGCGACGCTCGCGCGCCAGCTGTCGCAGCGCACGAAGGCGCGCCCGACACAAGGCGCCGTGCTCGCGCTCGATGTTCCCAGCGGGCTCGACAGCGACACCGGCACGGTGATCGGCGGCAACGGCGCGGCGGCGGTCCATGCGACGCACACGATCACGTTCATCGGCGCGAAACCGGGGCTGTTCACCGCGCAAGGCCGCGATCTCGCCGGGCGAGTGACGGTCGCACCGATCGGGCTCGTGGCAGGGATCAACGGCGGGAGCAGCCAGGACGCTGCAACCAGCGCCTCGCGTGCGGCGATCCAGCTCAGCGCCCCCGATCTCTTCGGCCCCTTCATGCCCCCACGCAACTTCGCGACCAACAAGGGCACCTTCGGCAGCCTCGCGGTGGTCGGCGGCGACACCGGCATGTGCGGTGCGCCGATTCTCGCGGCGCGCGCGGCGCTCTACACCGGCGCGGGCAAGGTCCACGTCGCGCTGCTGGGCGAAGGCGCCCCGCCCTACGATCCTCCGCACCCCGAACTGATGCTGCATCCGATCGACACGCTGCCGCTCGATTCGATGGACGCACTCGCGATCGGCTGCGGCATGGGGCACGGCGAACGCGCGACGCGGGTACTGCACGACGTGCTGCAACTCGACGTGCCCAAGCTGTTCGATGCCGACGCGCTGAACCTGGTCGCCAAGGATCCCGCGCTCGCCGCGGAAGTCACCGCGCGCGGCGTGCAAGGCGATCCGTGCATTTTCACTCCGCATCCGCTCGAAGCGGCGCGCCTGCTTGGCAGCGATGCGGCGAGCGTGCAACGCGACCGTCTCGCGGCCGCGCGCGCGCTCGCGGCGCGTTTTGCGAGCGTCGTCGTGCTGAAGGGCGTCGGCACGATCATCGCCGCGCCCGACGGCCGCCTCGCGCTG
This sequence comes from Paraburkholderia lebeckiae, assembly GCF_050436225.1. Lineage (NCBI taxonomy): Bacteria > Pseudomonadati > Pseudomonadota > Betaproteobacteria > Burkholderiales > Burkholderiaceae > Paraburkholderia > Paraburkholderia lebeckiae. Next base: position 1,843,574 of record NZ_JBNDLU010000002.1, read on the forward strand.
AACCCGACCGGCAACGCCGCGCTCGCGACTGGCGGCACCGGCGACGTGCTCGGCGGCATCATCGGCGCGCTGCTCGCGCAGCATCTGCCACGCTTCGAGGCGGCGCTCGCGGGCGTCTATCTGCACGGCCTCGCCGCCGATACACTGACCGCGCAGGGCCACGGCCCCGCCGGGCTGACGGCCGGCGAGCTGGCACCGATGGTGCGTACCTTGTTGAACCGGCTGTTCTATTCGGCGCCGCTTGCTTGACGCGCGCGATTGCTCGGAATACGAATCGCGTTCGCGGCGCTCGTTCACACCGATGAAACATCGCGATCCCAATCATTGCGAGCGCACGCAACGCCCTGCTGCGCGTCGCGCATCCCCGCTATACTGATTGCCTGCGCCGCGCGTCGGGTCGATCGCGGGTCGCGGCGATACGCCAGCGGGCGCGGGCGCCATCTCGCGTTTTCGCGAAGTTCACCCGCTTCGCGAAGTATCGTCGGCACCTGTTCCGATCCGGGCCGCGTGGCATCGCTCTGACTGCATCGCCGCATCACTCTCGGCCGCGCTTCATGTGCGCGCCTTCCTTCGTGCCCCTTGGTTAGACGGACGCTATGACCCAGAACTCGCTCCCCTCCTGGTCCTCGCTGCAGACGCATTACGACACGATTCGCGATGCGCATCTGCGCGACTGGTTCGCCCCCGAGAACGATCCCGCTCCCACGCGCGCCGAACGCTTCACGTTCGCGGGCGGCGGTCTCTCAGCCGATTTCTCGAAGCACCGCATCACCGACGAAACCCTGCAACTCCTCGTGCAACTCGCCCGCGAAGCCGGCGTCGAAAAGCGCCGCGACGCGATGTTCGCGGGCGAGGTCGTCAACCCGACCGAAGGCCGCGCCGCGCTGCACACGGCATTGCGCGCAACCGACCCGAAGGCGCCGTTCTTCGCCGAAGTGCAGGCCGAGCGCAAGAAAATGGCCGCGTTCGCCGAGCAGGTCCGCAGCGGCGCATGGACCGGCTATACCGGCAAGCGGATCCGTCATGTCGTGAACATCGGCATCGGCGGCTCGGATCTAGGGCCGAAGATGGTCGTGCACGCGTTGCATCATCTCGCGACGCCAGAGATCTCGACACACTTCGTGTCGAACGTGGACGGCGCCGATCTGTACAACGTGATGCAGCAGATCGATCCCGAAGAGACGCTCGCGATCATCGTGTCGAAGACTTTCACGACGCTGGAGACGATGACCAACGCGCGCTCGCTGCGCGACTTTTTCATCCAGAAAGGCTGCCCGGAAAGCGCGCTGGCGAAGCACTTCGTCGGTGTGTCGGCCAATACGGCGGAAGTCGTCAAGTTCGGCATCGCGCAAGAGAACGTGTTCTCGATGTGGGACTGGGTCGGCGGACGCTACTCGCTGTGGTCGGCCGTCGGTCTGTCGATCATCATCGCGGTAGGTCCGCAACAGTTCGACGAGCTGCTCGCCGGCGCCAACGAGATGGACCTGCACTTCCGCTCCGCGCCGCTCGACAGGAACCTGCCGGTGCTGCTCGGCATGATCGGCATCTGGTATCGCAACTTCTTCGGCTCGCAGAGCTATCTGGTCGCGCCGTATTCGCAGGCGCTGCATTTCCTGCCGTCGTATCTGCAGCAGCTCGAAATGGAGAGCAATGGCAAGTCCGCGCGTCTCGACGGCGCGTTCGTCGACTATGCGACTTCCGCAGTCACGTGGGGCGAGCCGGGCACGAACGGTCAGCACGCGTTTTTCCAGATGCTGCACCAGGGCCCGACGATCGTGCCGATCGATTTCATCGCGGTGCTGACGCCCGAGCATCCGCTCACGAGCCATCATCCGAAGCTGCTCGCGAACTGCTTCGCGCAGAGCGAAGCGTTGATGCTGGGTCGCACGCTCGAGGAAGCGAAGAAAGTGGCCGGCCCCGACAAGCCGGAACTCGCACCGCACCTGACGTTCCCCGGCAACCGTCCCACCGCGACGCTGCTGCTCGACGCGTTGACCGCGCGCACGCTCGGCGCGTTGATCGCGCTTTACGAGCACAAGGTGCTGGTGCAGGCGTCGGTGTGGAACATCAACCCGTTCGATCAGTGGGGCGTCGAACTCGGCAAGATTCTCGGCAAGGTGGTCGAGGCCGATCTGGGCGCGGCGAGTGCCGACGTGAAGAAGCATGACTCATCGACGTCGGCGCTGATCGCGCGGGCCCGGGCCGCGTTGAAGCGCTGAATGGAAGTCTGGAGCGCACGATAACGCGCCATAAACAGAACAATGCGGGCTACGGCCCGCTTTGTTTTTACTACGACGACGACATGCTCGAGGAACGCGAGCGCAAGCCCGCAATCCGCCAGACCATCAAGCGAGCCGCCCCGCTTCGATCGTCACCGTCGTATCGCAACGCCGCGCGAGTTCGATGTCGTGTGTCACGAGCACGAGCGTCGCGCCGTGCGCGCGATTCATCTCGAACATCAGATCGATCACCGCGTGGCCGGTGGCCGCGTCGAGACTGCCGGTGGGTTCGTCGGCGAACAGAATCGCCGGGCGCGTGACGAACGCGCGCGCGAGCGCGACGCGCTGCTGCTCGCCGCCCGACAGCAGCTTCGGATAATGACCTGTACGCTGCCCGAGCCCAACCTGTTCGAGCAGTTCACGCGCACGCGCGGCGGCCTCGCGTGTGCCGATGCCGCCTTGCAGTTCGAGCGGCAACGTGACGTTTTCGAGCGCGGTCAGATGCGGCATCAACTGAAACGACTGGAACACGAAGCCGACCGCGCCGCTGCGCAACGCGGCGCGGCCGTCTTCGTCGAGTTCGCCGAGTTCGCGACCGAGCAGCCGAACCGAGCCCGCGCTCGCGCTGTCCAATCCCGCGAGCAAGCCGAGCAGCGTAGACTTGCCCGACCCGGATGCACCGACGATGGCGACGCTGCTGCCGGCATCGATGGCAAGATCGATGTCATCGAGAATCGTCAGTTCGCCTGCAGCATCCTTAACCCTCTTGCACAAGCCCCGCACTTCAATGACTGGATCAGTTCTGTTTGGCATGGTGAAGCGTAGGTTGAAAGTGCGCGCCATCGCCCCTCGCGCCGCGGCGCTGTCTGCGGCATTCGGCGCGACCATGATGGCCGCCGCGCTGGTTTCGTTACCGTTGAGGGCTCACGCGGCGAATACGCCCGAACCCGCGAAGCCGGTGATCGTCGTGCTCGGCGACAGCATCTCCGCTGAGTACGGGCTGCCCCGCGATACGGGCTGGGTCGCGTTGATGCGTCAGCGTCTGGCCGAAGAGCGCATCGATTATAGCGTCGCCAATGCGAGCATCAGCGGCGACACGACAAGCGGCGGACGCGCGCGTCTGCCCGCGCTGATGGAACGGCTCAAGCCGAGCATCGTGATCGTCGAGCTCGGCGCCAACGACGCGTTGCGCGGCGTGCCGCTCTCGACGACCGAGGACAACCTGCGCACGATCATCGAACAGGCGCAGCAAGGCCACGCGAAGGTCGTGCTCGTCGGCATGTACGTGCCGCCCAATTACGGCCCCGACTATACGCAAAAGTTCCACGACCTCTACGGCCAGCTGTCGAAGGAGTTCCATGTGCCGCTCGTGCCGTTTCTTCTCGCCGGCATCGCGGATAAACCGGACATGTTCCAGGCCGATCAGCTCCACCCGACGCAGCAGGCACAGCCGCTGCTACTCAACAACGTGTGGCCCACTGTCAAGCCACTTCTTCGCACAAGTTCGCCGCACTGAAAGACCTGCTAACGACTTGTTTCCGGAACCTGGGGAACACGGATCGCCGAGCCGTTCGACAGATGGGCAATCCCTGCCACCCGGCTCATTCTTGAGCGACTTCTGAGGAGATAACGTTGAAATATTTACCGTTAATCGCTTTGACCGTTGCCATCTCGGCCTGCGCGGCTCAACCGCCGGCCGGCGTTCAGTCGGTGGGTCAAAGCCAGCAGCCGCCTCGCGCCGTCGCAACCTGCATCGCGCAGAAATGGGCGGATAGTTCGCAACAACAGGTGATCTCGCAAAACACGCTCGCCAACGATCAGGCCATGGACGTCTACGTCCCGGGCCAGCAGCCGCCCAACGGCGCGGCCGCGGTGGTCCGTCCTTCGTATAGCGGCAAGGGCACGTGGGTCGGCTTTCGCGCCGGCGGCGCTGGCGGTGGCAACGCCACCGGCGCGATCAGCGGCTGTCTGTAAAGCTGCCACCTGGCTGTAGATAAAAAAACCCCGCAAATGCGGGGCTTTCTTTTGGACGAGCAGGTAATGCTTACTGCGGCTTACTGATCGGCCGGCTGGGCGGCGCTGTCGAGCGTACCGTAGAACTTCACCTTCGAGCGCTCGCGCAGCGCTTTCAGATAGGCTTCGGCCTGCGACTGCGCGTCCACCTGCGCGATCTGCTGCTGCGCGACAGCGAGATGCTGCGCGTCGGTGGCCGCGGGCTGCACGATCTGGTTCACGCGATAGATCGCATAGCCATCGTCGCCGAGATCGACACCGACGTAGGCTGGCAACTTTTGCGCATCGACCTTGTAGATTGCGCTCAGCGCGGCAGGCGGCACGCCCTGCGCGTCATTGCGCGACACCTTCAGCGGCGACGAGAAACCGGCGGTCGCCTTCGACTTCTCGAACTCGGCCAGCTTCGCGACGCCGTCTTTGTGCGCTGCTTCGTTCGCCTGCACGGCGATCACCCTCTGACGCACCGCGTCCTTCACCGCGTCGAATGCGGGCACGGCAGCGGGCTTGTAGTCGGTCACGCGCGCGGCGATCAGCGTGTTGTTGCCGACGTCGATGGCCTGCGTATTGTTGTGCGCCGATACCGCGTCGTTCGCGAACACGGCTGCGAGGAACTTCGGGTTGTTCAGCGGGCTGTCGGGCGGCAGCTTCGGATCCGGCTGCGGCGTGACCGTCGCGGTCTGGATCTGCAGCTTGAATTTGTCAGCGGCCGGCTGCAGGCTCTTGGCCTTTTCATAGACGAGCGACGTGAAACCTTCCGAGCTGTCGGTGAACGCCTTGCTCGCCAGTTGCGTCTTCAGCTCCCTCGCGATCTGGTCCTTCACTTCGTCGAACGACTTCGTGACCGCCGGCTTTACATCGGTGACCTTGATGATGTGGAAACCGAAGTCGGTCTGGACGATGCCGCTGATTTCGTCCTTCTTCAGCGCGAACACCGCGTCGTCGAACGCCTGGCCGCCCGCGATCATGCCGCGGCCGAAGTAACCGAGATCGCCGCCCTTCGATGCCGAACCCGGATCCTGCGAGTTCTGCTGCGCGATCTGCGCGAACTGGTCCGGATGCGCCTTGAGCTGCGCGAGCAACTCCTCAGCCTTCTGCTTCGCTTTGGCCTTGTCGGCCGCGCTCGCGTCCTTCGGTGCCGCGATCAGGATATGGCTTGCGCGCACTTCGCCTTCGGTGCGGAAGTGGGCGATGTTGTCGTCGTAGTACTTCTTCAGGTCCGCGTCGCTCGGCTGCACCGATGCGCTCAGCGTGGCTGGCGACATCATCAGGTATTGGATCGTCGCCGTAGCGGGCGTCGCGAAGTCGTTGCGATGCGCGTCATAGTACGCTTGCAGTTGCGCATCGGTCGGCTGGATCTTCGCCGCGTAATCGTGCGGATGGAACGCGATGCCCTGCACTTCACGCTGCTGCTGCGCGAGCTCGGTCAAGTGCTGCGCGAGCGTCTTCGACGTGAACGCGCTCGCCTCGATGCTCTCGGGCAGTTGTTGCATAGCGAGGTTGTAGCGCACGCGCTCGTCGTACTGATCGGGCGTCATGCCCTGCATCGCGAGCAGTTGCTTGTAGCGGTCGAGGTCGATCGACCCGTCGGGATTCTTCAGCGACGAGATCACCGGATCGGACAGCAGAGCGCGGCGCACCGCTTCGTCCGATGCGCTCAGATGCAGACGCTGCGTTTCGTCGGCAAGCACACGCTGTTCGATCATGCCGTCGAGCATCTGGCGACGGCGCTCCGGCGTGTCGAACGACTTCATGTCGAACTTCGCGCCGAGCATCTGACGCCCGCGGTCGATCTGCTGGCGCATCGCGTTGTCGTATTCGACACGGGTGATCTTGTGACCGTTGACACTCGCGACGTTTGCACTTTCGTCAAAGAAGCCGCGGAAGCCCTGAATACCCACGAAACCCAACCCCGGCAAAATGACGAGGATGAGCATGAACATCATCAGGCGCTGGTGATTGCGGAAAAAATCGAGCATGCGTGAGGGGTGCCAAAAACAGAACGCCCGATCTTACAACAGCGGGCAACAAAAAAGGCGAACCGGAGTTCGCCTTTCGTGGATACTGGCGGAGTGGACGGGACTCGAACCCGCGACCCCCGGCGTGACAGGCCGGTATTCTAACCGACTGAACTACCACTCCTTATACTGCACTTTTGCGACTGGAAACACCGCAGCCGAATCTGAAACTGGTGGGTGCTGAGAGGCTCGAACTCCCGACCTACGCCTTGTAAGGGCGCCGCTCTACCAACTGAGCTAAGCACCCGTTTCGTGATTCAGTGCTTGATGTGTTTTCTGCCTTGCCGCTGCCCTCCCCGTGAATCGTTCATGCAGTCGGGTTAAGTAATTCCTCAAGCAGCGAGCCCATTAGTTTAGCGCATCCTTCAGAGCTTTGCCAGGCCTAAATTTAGGAACCTTTGCTGCCTTGATTTTGATCGCGGCGCCCGTGCGCGGATTGCGTCCGGTGCGCGCGGTGCGCTTGCCGACCGCGAACGTGCCAAAGCCGACCAACGTCACAGATCCGCCCTTCTTCAACGTGTTTTTGACGCCCGCGATGACTGCATCGAGCGCACGGCCCGCCGCGGCCTTCGAAATGTCGGCTTGCTGTGCGATGTGATCGATCAATTCCGTCTTGTTCATTCAAACCCCCGTGAATGTTTATTGGCAATCGTGACAGTGCTTTCCAGCACCTCCCGCCACGCGGCCGGCGCGAACGCCAGGCCGCCTCATTAGAAACGGCCGAAACCCCTGTGTCAACCGGGGTTGAGCCTGATCGGCGTATTTTAGAGGGGCGCTTTTGTCACAGTATGTTGCAGCGGAAAGACTGGCGATGCAGCCTGGCGACGAAGCCGCGCGGGCAAAAAAAACCCGCGGCTCTTGACCGCGGGTTTTCTGCTTCAGCGAACGACACCGCTGCGAATGCTTTGGCTTCAGCGCATTCTGATGCGCATTGAATCTTAGTGCTTGACGACGTCCGTCGCGGCATCCTTGCCCGGCTCAGCCCCAACCGGCGCCGAGGGCTTCGGTTCTTCTTCCGGTAACGCCTGCGGTACACGTTCGAGCGCAAGTTCGAGCACCTTGTCGATCCAGCGGACCGGCACGATTTCGATCGCGTTCTTCACGTTGTCCGGAATCTCCGTCAAGTCCTTGACGTTTTCTTCCGGAATCAGCACCAGCTTGATGCCACCGCGATGCGCCGCCAGCAGCTTTTCCTTCAGGCCGCCGATCGGCAGAACTTCGCCACGCAGCGTGATTTCGCCCGTCATCGCGACATCGGCGCGCACCGGAATACCGGTCAACACCGACACCAGCGCGGTCGTCATCGCGATACCAGCCGAAGGACCATCTTTCGGCGTCGCGCCTTCCGGCACGTGGATGTGAATGTCCTGCTTCTCGAACGCTTCGTCCTTGATGCCAAGACGACGCGAACGCGAGCGCACGACCGAGCGCGCCGCTTCGACGGATTCCTTCATCACGTCGCCGAGCGAACCCGTGCGGATCACGTTGCCCTTGCCCGGCATCACCGCGGCTTCGATGGTCAGCAGATCGCCGCCCACTTCAGTCCACGCGAGACCCGTGACCTGGCCCACCTGATTTTCCTTCGCGGCCAGACCGAAGTCGTACTTGCGCACGCCGAGGAACGTGTCGAGGTTGCTGCCGTCGACCTTCACCGCGCCTTCCGCCTTCTTCAGCAGAAGCATCTTCACGACCTTGCGGCAAATCTTCGAAATTTCACGCTCGAGCGAGCGGACGCCCGCTTCGCGCGTGTAGTAACGAATGATGTCGCGGATCGCAGTTTCCGTCACATCGACCTCGCCATCCTTGAGGCCGTTGTTCTTCTTCTGCTTCGGCAGCAGATAACGCTGCGCGATGCTGACCTTCTCGTCTTCCGTATAACCGGACAGACGAATCACTTCCATCCGGTCGAGCAGCGGCGGCGGAATGTTCAGCGAGTTCGACGTCGCCACGAACATCACGTCCGACAGATCGAAGTCGACTTCGACGTAGTGGTCGGCGAACGTGTGGTTCTGTTCCGGATCGAGCACTTCCAGCAGGGCCGACGACGGATCGCCGCGGAAATCCTGACCCATCTTGTCGACTTCGTCGAGCAGGAAGAGCGGATTGCGCACGCCGACCTTGGTCAGGCTTTGCAGAATCTTGCCCGGCATCGAACCGATGTACGTGCGACGGTGGCCACGAATCTCGGCTTCGTCACGCACGCCGCCCAATGCCATGCGCACGAACTTGCGGTTCGTCGCGCGCGCGATCGACTGACCGAGCGAAGTCTTACCAACGCCCGGGGGCCCCACGAGGCATAGGATCGGCGCCTTGACCTTGTCGACACGTTGCTGGACCGCGAGATACTCGAGAATGCGTTCCTTCACCTTCTCGAGACCGAAGTGGTCTTCGTCGAGCACGCGCTCCGCATTCGACAGGTCGTTGTTGACCTTGCTCTTCTTGCGCCACGGCAAGCCGATCAGCGTGTCGATGTAGTTGCGCACGACCGTCGCTTCCGCCGACATCGGCGACATCAGCTTGAGCTTCTTCAGCTCGGCGTCGGCCTTCTTCTTCGCTTCCTTCGGCATGCGGGCGGCCGTGATGCGCTTCTCGAGTTCTTCGAGATCCGCACCTTCTTCGCCTTCGCCGAGTTCCTTCTGGATCGCCTTGACCTGTTCGTTCAGGTAGTACTCGCGCTGACTCTTCTCCATCTGACGCTTCACGCGCCCGCGGATACGCTTTTCGACCTGCAGGATGTCGATCTCGGCTTCGAGTTGCGCGAGCAGATGCTCCAGCCGCTCGATCACCGGGAACATCTCGAGGATGTGTTGCTTCTGGTCGAGCTTGAGCGGCAAATGCGCCGCGATCGTGTCGGCGAGACGCCCTGCCTCGTCGATACCCGACAGCGAGGTCAGGATCTCCGGCGGGATCTTCTTGTTCAGCTTCACATACTGGTCGAACTGCGACACGATCGCGCGACGCAGCGCTTCGGTTTCAGCGCTGTCGGCGTGGTCAGGTTCGAGCGGCATGACTTCGCACGAGAACTGCGTTTCCTGTTCTTCGATGGAAAGCGTCTTCGCGCGCTGCAAGCCTTCGACGAGCACCTTCACGGTACCGTCGGGCAGCTTCAGCATCTGCAGGATGTTGGCGATACACCCTACTTCGTACATGTCCTTTTCGGTCGGCTCATCTTTCGCAGCCGTCTTCTGGGCGACGAGCATGATGTGCTTGCCGCCTTCCATTGCTGCTTCGAGAGCCTTGATCGACTTCGGGCGGCCTACGAAGAGCGGAATCACCATGTGCGGGAAAACGACTACGTCGCGCAGCGGGAGCAGCGGCAGCGTAATGCGTTCCGGCGGGAGGAGTTGGGTTCCTGACATTTCATTTCCCCATGAGTGGAATCAGTTCGTTCGATAGGTGAGGCCAGCAGAAAATATTGCAAGCCTCCGCGTGTGGGAAAAGTTCAGTGACTCCGAAGGTTTAGTGACTCCATAGTTGAGAACAACCAGCCTGACCACACGATAAACGAAAAAGCCGTTCACGTCGCCATGAACGGCCTTTTTGCACAACTCGAAAGCCGATCAGTTCGAACCCGCGACCTTTGGCGCGTCTTCGTAGATCAGCAGCGGTTTGCCGTCGCCGTCGATAACGTTGTCGTCGATGATGACCTTGCTGACACCTTTCATTTGCGGAAGGTCGTACATCACCTCGAGCAATGCCTGTTCCAGAATCGAACGCAGGCCCCGCGCGCCCGTCTTGCGGCGGATCGCCTTGCGCGCCACGGCCTGCAACGCGGCCGGACGGATTTCGAGCTCGACGCGCTCCATGCTGAACAGCTTGTGATACTGCTTGACCAGCGCGTTCTTCGGTTCAACGAGAATCTTCATCAGCGCCGCTTCGTCGAGCTTGCCGAGCGTGGCGACCACCGGCAGACGGCCGATCAGTTCCGGAATCAGGCCGAATTTGATCAGATCTTCCGGCTCGACTTCGCGCAGCACTTCGCCGGCGTCGCGGTCCTGCTTGCTCTTCACGCTCGCGCCGAAACCGATGCCGGTCTTCTCGGTGCGATCGACGATGACCTTCTCGAGGCCGTCGAACGCACCGCCGCAGATGAACAGGATGTTGGTTGTATCGACCTGGATGAAGTCCTGGTTCGGATGCTTACGGCCACCTTGCGGCGGCACCGACGCCATCGTGCCTTCGACCAGTTTCAGCAGAGCCTGCTGCACACCCTCGCCCGACACGTCGCGTGTGATGGACGGGTTGTCGGATTTGCGACTGATCTTGTCGATTTCGTCGATGTAGACAATGCCGCGCTGGGCCTTGTCCACCTCATAATTACAATTCTGCAGCAGCTTCTGAATGATGTTCTCGACGTCTTCGCCGACATAGCCGGCTTCCGTCAGCGTGGTCGCGTCGGCAATGACGAACGGCACGTTCAGAAGGCGAGCGAGCGTCTGCGCAAGCAGCGTCTTGCCGGAGCCGGTCGGGCCGATCAGCAGGATGTTGCTCTTGGACAGCTCGATTTCATCCTTCTTGTCGAGATGCTTGAGGCGCTTGTAGTGGTTGTAGACCGCGACCGCGAGGATCTTTTTCGCGCGCTCCTGACCGATCACGTACTGGTCGAGAATTTCGCGGATTTCCTGCGGGGTCGGCAGATCGGACTTGGACAAGCCGGCCTCGATGCCCGCACCTGCAGCCTCGTCACGAATGATTTCGTTGCACAGATCGATACATTCATCGCAGATGAATACCGACGGGCCAGCAATCAGTTTCTTGACCTCATGCTGGCTCTTGCCGCAAAACGAGCAATACAACAGCTTTTCGCTGTTAGAACCTTTCTTGTCCGCCATAGATGTGTGAGCCTCCGGACACCGGATTACATAATACGCCGTTTGCCCCCACCACGCAGTTTGGGCGCGGCAGGGCTAGTGAGCACGATAACGGCGCTTGCCGCAGACGCCCGGACGGAAGTTGAACATTCACAACCGACCCGAAGACGGTTTTGCCGCAACAGTGGGCAAAACAGCAGGCAAAACCGTACCAGATCAGGGACGCTTGTGCGCCACCTGGTCGACGAGGCCGTACGCCTGCGCGTCATCGCCGGACATGAAATTGTCACGATCGGTGTCACGCGCGATACGTTCGACGGGCTGACCGGTGTGGTGCGCGAGCAGATGATTCAACCGATCCTTCAGGTACAGGATTTCACGCGCCTGGATTTCAATGTCCGATGCCTGGCCGCGCGCGCCGCCGAGCGGCTGATGAATCATCACGCGCGAATTCGGCAGCGCGAAACGCTTGCCCTTCGCACCGGCCGCGAGCAGGAACGCGCCCATGCTCGCCGCAAGCCCCATGCACAGCGTCGAGACGTCCGGCTTGATGAACTGCATCGTATCGTAGATCGCCATACCGGCAGACACGGAGCCGCCCGGGCTGTTGATGTAGAAGTAGATGTCCTTGTCCGGATTCTCGCTTTCGAGAAACAGCATCTGCGCAACCACCAGATTGGCCGTCTGGTCGTTCACTTCGCCCACGAGGAACACGATGCGTTCCTTCAGCAGACGCGAATAAATATCATAGGAGCGCTCGCCCCGGCCGCTCGTTTCCACGACGATCGGCACCAGACCGAGTGCCTGCGCTTCGAGATCCCGGGACGACTGGGAGGTCAACGTGTCCAGCATTTGGGCGCGAAAGGTCATGCAATGGATCCTTGTCTGGAAATATTCTGAATATTAGCTGCTGGACACAGGTTGGTGCGACGAGCCCGTATTCAAGTGCCGTCTTCTTGTGCGCCGCACGACCGGATCCGGTACGTCACACAGATTCATGGCACAAAAAAACGGCGTGCGGGCCGTCGGTCGCTCCGACAGCCGGCACGCCGTTCCAGCGACGCTTACGCTTGCGCCGTTGCGCTTGCCAGTTCCTCGAAGCTCACTTCCTTGTCCGTCACCTTGGCCTTGCTGAGGACGAAGTCGACGACGTTGGCTTCAACGACATACGCTTCCATTTCAGCAAGACGTTGCTGGTTGGAATAATACCAGCGGACGACTTCCTTCGGGTCTTCGTAGCTTTTCGCGAATTCATCGACTTCGGCACGGATCTGCTCCGGCTTCGCCTGCAGTTCGTTCGCCTTCACGAGCTCGGCCAGCACGAGACCCAGCTTGACGCGGCGTTCGGCCTGCTCCTTGAACATCGCGGCCGGGATCGGCGCGTCCTTCGCGTTCGGCACGCCGCGCTGTTCCAGATCCTGGCGAGCCATCACGACGAGGCGCTCCTGATCCTGCTCGATCAGCGCGTTCGGGACGTCGAGCTCCGAGATTTTCAGCAGTGCGTCCATCACCTGGTTCTTGACGATGGCTTGCGTGCGGCGCTTCGCTTCGCGCTCGAGGTTGTCCTTGATTTCAGCGCGCATCTTGGTCAGATCGCCGTCTTCGATGCCGAGCGTTTTCGCGAATTCGCCGTCGACTTCCGGCAGATGCGGCCATTCGATCTTCTTCATCGTGATCGTGAATTGCGCCGTCTTGCCCGCCACTTCCTTGCCATGGTAGTCGTCCGGGAACTTCAGATCGAATTCCTTCGCTTCGCCGACCTTCAAGCCGAGCGCCGCTTTTTCGAATTCCGGCAACATGCGGCCTTCGCCGAGGATGAAGCCGAAGTCTTCGGCGCTACCGCCCTGGAATGCTTCACCGTCGATCTTGCCGACGAAGTCGACCGTCACGCGGTCGCCGTCTTTGGCGGCCGTGTCCGCGCCGCCGTCGCCGTGCTCGCCTGCCTCGCCGCGAGCGTGGAAGTGCACGCGCTGTTTGCGCAGGATGTCCAGCGTGCGGTCGATTTCCGCTTCGCTGATGCTGGTCATGGTGCGCTCGATTTCAGCCGTGGCGACGTCGCCCAGCTTCACTTCCGGATACACCTCGAAGGTCGCGTCGAACGCGTAGCTGCCTTCAGCAGCGTCGGTCTTCGGCGCGAAGCTCGGCTGACCCGCGACACGCAGGTTTTCGGTGCGGCTGATGTCGAAAAATTCCTTGCCGACCTTGTCGCTCAGCACTTCGGCTTCCACCTGGCCCGAATACTGTTGCGTCACCATCTTGAGCGGCACCTTGCCCGGGCGGAAACCCGGCATGCGCACGTTCTTCGCGAGTTGACGGATACGCGAATCCACTTCCTTCTGCACGGCATCCTTCGGCAGGGAAATCGTCACGCGGCGTTCGAGCTTGCCGAGGTTTTCAACAACGTTAGCCATGGCTTCAATCGTCCTAAAATTATTCGAGCGAATCAGTTATCTTCTCCGTGCTGCCCGTCGATGTCGCTTCGCATCGATTTGCGCCGATTGCATCGATCACGCACCTGCGCCGCGGGCTTGCAGGCCGTCGGCAGCACGGTTGAGTCCAAAGAGCCAAATATTTTAGCAAACTATTTGCGCGCCTAGCCGGGATTCGATGATTGCATCGAGTTTTCCCTGCATTCCGGGCGTTTTGAGGGCCATTTTCGGTTAGTTTCGACACAGCGAGTGCGAGCGTCATGGCGGCGATCCCGCCTATGCCTTTCGACATATTCATCCGACGCCCCCATGCTGATAAGCTAACGCACTCGGTCGGGCCGCCTCCGCCGGTCGCTTCATCCGCTCCAGCAACTGCTTACAACGACTCAAACGTCCCAGAGACACCATGCCGAATTCGTCGCCCTCGCCTGTCGTCGTCATCGCTCCCGATTCATTCAAAGGCTCGCTCAGCGCGGAACAAGTCGCGCAGGCGATCGCATCCGGCATCCAGCGCGCACGCCCCGACGCCAGCGTGCGCATCTGTCCGATGGCCGACGGCGGCGAAGGCACGCTCGACGCAATGCTCACCAGCGGCGGCGAGCGCCGCACGCTTAGCGTGCGCGGCGCGGCCGGTCCGACGCGCGCAGCGCTGACAGGCCTGCTCACGGACGGCAGCGCCATCATCGAAACGGCGGAAATCGTCGGCATTACGGACACCACCGGCATGGGCCTGCCGGTCGAGGCGCGCAGTACGCGCGGCATGGGCGAAGCGATTCGCGCGCTGCTCGATGCCGGCGTGCGGCGCTTTTTCGTCGCGCTCGGCGGCAGCAGTACGAACGACGGCGGCGCCGGCCTGCTGACCGGCCTCGGCTTGCAACTGTTCGACGCGCAAGGCAACGTACTCGAAGGCACACCCGAGCAGCTTGCGCGCGTGGCGCGGGTCGATGCGTCGCTCCTCGACGCGCGGCTTGCCGACACGCAGTTCGTCGGCATGTCGGACGTCGACAATCCGTTGACCGGCGAGCACGGCGCGACCGCGATCTTCGGTCCGCAAAAAGGCGTGAAGCCCGAACAGGTCGCACCGATCGACGCGGCGCTCGCGCGCTTCGCCGATCTGCTCGAAGCCGCACTCGGCCGCACGGCGCGTGACCTGCCGGGCGCGGGCGCGGCGGGCGGCCTCGGCTTCGCATTGCACATGCTCGGCGCGCAGTTCGAGCCCGGCGCGGAAACCGTCGCGCGGCAAATCGGCCTCGACGCCGCGCTCGCGGGCGCCGACTGGCTGATCACCGGTGAAGGCCGTTCCGACGTACAGACGCTGCACGGCAAGGCGCCATTCGTCGCGTGCGCGCACGCGCGCGCCGCGGGCGTGCCCGCCACGCTGCTGTCCGGCGCGATTGACCCCGCCGCGCTGCCGCGTCTTGCCGAATACTTCAGCGGCTGCTTTTCTCCGGCGCCGGGGCCGATCACGCTCGACGTCGCAATTCGCGACGCGGCGCGCCTGCTCGCCAACGAAGCCGAGCAGCTGACGCGCCTGAAATACGGCGTGCGTTGACCCGCGAAACGGTTGCCCCCAACAATCACAGCGCCACGACCGTTCCACTCATCACGGGATGACCATGAAGGACTCCGCCAAAGCCGGGCTCGAGCAGTTCCTCACGTATCGTCTGCATGTACTGAACAAACTGGCCGAGCGCGGCATCAGCGCGCGCTACGCGGCGAAGCTCGACGTGACGCTGCCCGAAGCGCGGGTGATTGCGTCGGTGGGATCGTTCGGACCGTTCTCGATCATGGAGTTGGCACGCCATGCCAATCTCGACAAAAGCCAGGCGAGTCGCGCGGCCGAAGCGCTGATCCGTCAGGGACTCGTGCAGCGCGAATCGAGCGCCGCGGACGGCCGCGTCGTGCTGGTCTCGCTGACGCAGGAAGGCCGCGCGCTGTATCGCAAAGTGATGCCGATCGCGCGCAAGTGGAACGTCGATATGTTCGACTGCCTCGACGACGAAGAAAGGGCCGCGTTCGGCGCGGCGCTCGACAAGGTGATCCGTGCCATGAACGCGCGGGAGCGATAGCGCGCGGCGAACCGGCCGTGTTTGAAAAGCGCCGTTTCACGGCATTGGGCGGCGCGTGTCAGAATTGAGCCTCGGCCAACGCGCCTTCACCCTCTTTTTCATCCGGGGACGCTTCAGTGGACATCAACAAACAGATCGCGGCACTCACCGCGTCGGAACTCCAGACCGCCGGCGCGAGCCAGGCGACCGCGATCGCGGTCAGCGTCGTGCTGCGTCATCTTCGTTCGCCGGAACTGGCGAAACTGCTGTCGTCGGCATTTGAAAATCATCAGGCGGTGATGCTGCAAACGCCGTGGCCGGACCAGATGCTGCAGGCGTTTGAGTCGACGCGCCGTTTCCTCGAAGGCGCCGCGCAAGCGGAATTGCCGGGCTCGGAGGAAGCGCCGCGAACGCCGGGCGCCTGAGTCGCACGGTCGTAATGAAAGGCAGCGGAGCAACACTGAGGTCTTTCAGAGGACCGCGCAAAAAAGAAAAAACCCCGTCGGTCCAAAGACTTGACGGGGTTTTTCTTGACTACCAATCAGTGGTGCGAGGGAGGGGACTCGAACCCCTACACCCTTGCGGGCGTCAGGACCTAAACCTGGTGCGTCTACCAATTTCGCCACCCTCGCAGCCGGGTACGCCGCGATGCGTCGCGCCCGATTGTCCTGTGCACTTCCAGGCGAGCCTAACACGTGCCCGAAACGTGCCCGAAAGCGTAAGCGCGAGATTCTAACTGATTGATTCGCGCTTGTCTGCACCCGGCGGTATCTGCGCGCGCGACGCCGATGCTACAATTTTCGGCTCGTCGAGAGGGGCGCCGCGACGGACGTCGGCGCCCTTCTCGCCAGTCCTTCCCCACACTCTCATCCCGTGAATTTCGACGACTATTGCCAGCAGAAAGCGGCGCCCCCAGGATCGAGCACCTACTATGCGCTTCGCCAAGCGCGCGCCGCCAGTCAGCCGCTGTTGACGGCGCTCTTCGCATTGCGTCGCGAGTTCGAGGAAACGGTCAAGGAGACGAGCGATCCCGCAGTCGGCCGCACGAAGCTCGCGTGGTGGCAGAAAGAAATCGCCGCGCTGGCCGCGGGCTCGCCGTCGCATCCGGTGTCCAAGGCACTCGCGGCCTATCTGCCCGACGCGCAGGCCGAATATCCGGCTCTGCAGGAACTGCTCGCGGGCTTCGAGATGGATCTCGACCAGGCACGCTATCTCGACTATCCGAACCTGCGGCGCTATGTGCATGGTGTCGGTGGCAATTTTGCGTCGCTGGTGTCGCGCGCGGCTGCAACCGGATCGGCCGACGATGCCGCGCAAGCGTCGGCGTGGGCCGCTCCGCTCGGCGAGGCGCTGATGCTCGCGCAGTTCGTCGCCGAAACCGGCAACGATGCCCGGCACGGCCGCATCTACGTTCCGATCGACGAGATGCAACGCTACAACGTCACCGCCGCCGATCTGATCAATCGCAAATACACCGACGCTTTCACCGAGCTGATGCGGTTCGAAACGCATCGCGCGCGCGACGCGGTGCAGACCGCGCTCGCCGCGGTGCCCGCCAGCGCGCGGCGCGCGCAGCGCACGCTGCTCGCGCTCGCGGCGCTCGCATTGGCGTTGCTCGATGAAATCGAGCGCGACGGTTATCACGTGCTGCATCAACGCATCGCGTTGACGCCGATCCGCAAGCTATGGATCGCCTGGCGCGCGAAGTAGCTTGAGCGCCGGGCGCGTCGATTCGCGCCCAGCGCTCACGCCCGCAGCAACGGCAGCGGCTCGAACCGCTGCTGCAGAATCGCAGGCGCGTCCAACCCCCACCAGGGCCCGAGCACCGTCGCATAAAGCTGGCGTCGAGCCGCGCAAGCATCGGCGGCACGCCAAACAAACCGCCCTGCACGCGCAGCGTCAGCTCGATGTCATAACCGCTCGTGCGAAACTGCGCGGCGATCGGCTCGAGGCGTGCCGGGTCCAGCGTGTCGAAGATGAACTCGCGCCAAAGCTTCGTCGTGACGAACGTCGCGGTCTCGGGCCGCGCGCCACACGTATGCCTGCATATCGGGATCGAGACTCCAGCCGGTGTAGGCGCGTGCGGCCTCGACAACGTTGCGCTGCGTATAGCGCCCCTCGCCGAGCGTGAACAGCTCCATCACTTCGCGCGCGAAATTTTCGTTGGGCTTGCCCGTGCGATTGGACCCATCGTCGAGGCACAGCAGCATCGCCGGATCGCGCACCCACCATGCTCGTAAAAGTTCGTAACGCTGTCCCAGCAGCTTTTGTTGCTCGTGACGCTGATCCGGCGTCCATGCGTTGCGCTCGGCGCGCGTTGGGATCGGCTCGAATACCGAGTCGGGAGGTCGCGATATCGCTTCGCTGCGCGCACTCGTGAGTGGCGTGACATCGTGAGCCGAGGCGCCTATATGCACGAAGAAGCGCACAAAAACGCGCCGCTGCTGGCGACTCAACGGAGCAGCGGATCAGAAAGTGGACGCTGAAGATACAACGGGATTTTTCACGCGGAGATGCGCGCGCTGGGATTAACGCTTGTACAACTCGCGCACGGCGTCTTCGATGTGCTGCCGTAACAGCCGACGCTCTTCGGGCGTCATATGCCCGTCGCGGCGACGTTGATCGAGATCGGGGGGAACCGCGGTGCGGAGCATCGCGTCAGAGGCAGGGTGATCGATGCCCGGGTTGTGGCGGCTGGTTCTGCCATTGCCCGAGCGGGGCGCATGCTCGCTCGCCGTTCTATCCGCGGACGGCTGCGCATGGGCGAGCGTCGGGCCCAGTGTGCCTGCGAGCGTACCGGCAACCGCCAGTGCAATCACGCTCAGGCGCACGTTTGGCCAAACCCCTCCCTTCATGTTGTTCCCTTCGTGGCGCGGCAACCGGCTACCTCAGATGCGTATACAAACCCCGGTAACAGCCGGGTGCGAGAGTTTTGTCGAGTGAAGTATCCACCGAACAGCCGCATTCAGTAAAGCAGTCTAAACGCGCATACTTTACGTCGCGCCACGCCGCGGGTAAATTTTGTAACCGACTGTAACCCCAGAAATGGTGTAACCGCGCACCACTTTCTAATCGCGCTAAGATGCCGACCATGGAAACCAAAAACCCTTCGAAAATCCTCGTCGTCGACGACGATCCACGCCTGCGCGATCTTCTGCGCCGCTATCTCGGCGAACAAGGCTTCAACGTCTACGTCGCCGAAAACGCGCCGTCAATGAACAAGCTCTGGGTGCGCGAGCGCTTCGATCTGCTGGTGCTCGATCTGATGCTGCCCGGTGAGGACGGCCTGTCGATCTGCCGGCGACTGCGCGGCAGCAACGACCGCACGCCGATCATCATGCTGACGGCCAAGGGTGAGGATGTCGATCGCATCGTCGGCCTCGAGATGGGTGCCGACGACTACCTGCCCAAGCCATTCAATCCACGCGAACTGGTCGCGCGCATTCACGCGGTGCTGCGTCGTCAGTCGCCGTCCGAATTGCCGGGTGCGCCGTCGGAGACCACCGAGGTGTTCGAGTTCGGCGAGTTCGCGCTCAATCTCGCCACCCGCACACTGACCAAGGCCGGCCAGGAAATTCCGCTGACCACCGGTGAGTTCTCGGTGCTGAAGGTATTCGCGCGTCATCCGCGTCAGCCGCTGTCGCGCGAAAAGCTGATGGAACTGGCACGCGGCCGCGAATACGAGGTCTTCGACCGCAGCCTCGACGTGCAGATCTCGCGTCTGCGCAAGCTGATCGAGCCGGATCCGGGCAGCCCGCGCTTCATTCAGACCGTGTGGGGCCTCGGCTACGTGTTCATCCCCGACGGTGCAGCCTGAGTTTGTGCTCCGTTTTCGTTTCTGTGTCACATAAGAAGGGCCCATGCGGATCGACCGGCGCCTCCTGACGCTCGCGTTCGGCGGCCTTTTCTGGCGGACCTTTCTGCTGATCGCGCTGTTGATCGCGGTCAGTCTCGCCGCGTGGTTCCAGAGCTTTCGCGTGATCGAGCGTGAGCCGCGCGCGCAGCGCGTGGCTCTGCAACTCGTCGCGATCGTCAAGCTCACGCGCACCGCACTCCTCTATTCCGATCCCGACCTGCGGCGCGCGCTGCTGCAGGATCTGGAGAGCAACGAAGGGGTGCGCGTGTACCCGCGCGAAGCCACCGACAAATACAAACTCCAGCCCGACGAATCGTTGAATCGCCTGATCGAGCACGACATCCGCGGCCGTCTCGGCGACGACACCATCATCGCGCAGAGCGTCAACGATATCAACGGCGTATGGATCAGCTTCAAGATCGACGACGACGATTACTGGGTCGCGCTCGACCGCGACCAGCTCGACAACGCCACCGGCCTGCAATGGGCCGGCTGGGGCGTGTTCGCGCTTGCGCTGTCGCTGTTCGGCGCGGCGTTCATCACGAGTCTGGTGAACCGGCCGTTCGCGCGTCTGGCGATGGCCGCGCGCCGGGTCGGCTCGGGGCAATCGCCCGAGCCGCTGCCCGAGCGCGGCATGGGTGTGGCCGCCGAAACCAATCGAAGCTTCAACCAGATGGTGCGCGACCTCGAACAGCTCGAGGCGGACCGCGCGCTGATGCTCGCGGGCATCTCGCACGATCTGCGCACGCCGCTCGCACGGCTGCGGCTCGAGACCGAAATGAGCCCGTCCGATCAGGCCACCAAGGACGCGATGGTCGACGACATCGAGCAGATGGACATGATCATCGGCCGCTTCCTCGACTACGCGCGTCCCGTGCAGCGTGTGCCGGAGCCGGTGGACCTCTCGGTGATCGCGAGCGAACTCGCCGCACGCATGCAAAGCGAGGACAGCATGCGGTTGATCACGCGGCTCGCTCCGTCGGCGGTGATCGAGGCCGATGAAACCGACATGCGTCGCGTGGTCGGCAATCTGCTCGAGAACGCGCGCAAATATGGGCTCAGCGACGGCGACGGGGTGCCACACGTGATTCTCGAAACGCGCGTGTCGCACTCGCGCGTCGAACTCTCGGTGGTCGACGAAGGCCCCGGCATTCCCGAAGACCAGCTCGCGCTCGTCACGCGGCCGTTCTATCGTGTGAATTCGGCGCGCACCCAGGCCAACGGCACGGGCCTCGGCATGGCGATCGTGCAGCGGCTCGTCGCCCGTTATCGCGGCGCGCTGCGGCTGCGCAACCGCTCGCCCGGACCAGGGCTTGAAGTGACGATCGAGTTTCCGCTCGCGAAAAGCGCGTGAGCCGACGACGCGCGGCACCGCGCGCCGTCGCCATTCGAAACACGCCGCTTGTTGCGACTTCCGAAGGAGTCTTTGCATGAAAACCGTTGGCGATAAACTCGAAGCGTTCACCGTCATTGCCGCCAAGCCGGGCTTCAACCATCACGAAGAACACGGCGTCTCGGCGTTCGAATACATCACCGAGCAGTCGTTTCCAGGCAAATGGAAAATCATTTACTTCTATCCGAAGGATTTTTCCTTGGTCTGCCCGACGGAAATCGTCGAATTCAGCAAGCTCGTCAAGGAGTTCGAGGACCGCGAGGCCGTGCTGCTCGGCGGCAGCGTCGACAATGAATACGTGAAGCTCGCATGGCGCCGCGAGTACAAGGAGCTCGACAGGCTCAACCACTACTCGTTCGGCGACGTGAAAGGCGAACTGATCGACCAGCTCGGCGTGCGCGACAAGGAAGCGGGCGTCGCGCTGCGCGCGACCTATATCGTCGATCCGGACAACACGATCCAGCACGTGTCGGTCAACAATCTGTACGTGGGCCGTAATCCCGAAGAAGTGCTGCGCATCCTCGACGGCCTGCAAACGGACGAGCTGTGTCCGAGCAATCGGGCAATTGGTGGCGCGACGCTGTAAGCGGCACCGCCCGTCACCCAAACAAGAATCCCGTCGTTCAGCTCCTGACCAACAACACCGCGGCCTGCGCCTCGATACCCTCGCCGCGGCCGAGATAACCGAGCTTCTCGTTCGTCTTCGCCTTGACGTTCACGCGCTCGATCGGCAGACCGAGGTCCGCCGCGATATTGGCGCGCATCCCGTCGATATGCGGTGCGAGCTTCGGCGCCTGCGCGATCACGCTGCTGTCGACGTTGCCGATCGCAAAGCCGGCCGCCTTCACGCGCGCCACGCATTCGCGCAGCAGCACGCGGCTGTCGGCGCCGGCGAACTTCGCGTCGGTATCGGAGAAGTGGCGGCCGATATCGCCCAACGCGGCCGCGCCAAACAGCGCGTCGGTGATCGCGTGAAGCAGCACATCCGCGTCCGAGTGACCGAGCAACCCGCGCTCGTACGGAATCGTCACACCGCCGATGATCAGCGCGCGTCCCGGCACCAGCGCATGCACGTCGTAGCCTTGCCCAATTCTGAAATCCATGTGCGTCACGTCCTCAAGTGCTGAAGGTTTTAAAGCCTCTTTAAAGCCTTTCTAAATCTTTCCAATGTGCCAGACGCGGTATCACGGACCGGCGGGGCGGCTCAGAATCGCCTCGGCCAGATCGAAATCTTCCGGATACGTGACCTTGAAGTTACGCAGGCTGCCTTGCACGAGCTTCGGCGCGTGGCCCGACCATTCGATCGCGCTCGCCTCGTCGGTCAGATCGTGGCCGTCGGCCTGCGCGCGCAGGATCGCCTCGCGCAGCATGCCGATGCGGAACATCTGCGGCGTCTGCGCCTGCCACAAGCCGTCACGCGCTTCGGTATGGGCGATGCGGTCATCGGCCGACGCGCGGTCGATACGCTTCAAGGTATCGGCGACCGGCAACGCCATGATGCCGCCGACCGCATCGTCCTTGAGCGAACCGATCAGCGTACGGATCAGCGCCGGCGTGATGCCCGGCCGGGCTGCGTCGTGCACGAGCACCCAGTCGCCGTCGTGGGCGCCGAACTCGGCGAGCGCGTGCAAACCGTTGAGCACCGACGCCTGGCGCGACGCGCCGCCCACGCGACGCACCGCGAAGCGCAGATTGCCGAAGCGGCGGGCGTCGAAGTGCTGGTCGTCGGGCGCGATGACGACCAGCGTCTGCGTGAATTCGCTGCACGCGTCGAACGCGGCGAGCGAGTAATGCAGCATGTCGCGGCCGGCGACAGTGCGGTATTGCTTGGGCATCGCGGCGCCGGAACGGCTGCCGGTGCCCGCGCACGGGATCAGGGCAAAGAGACGGGAAGTCACGAGTGCGGATGCCGCCAGGTCAAAGTAAAGGACGGATTTTATAATACGTCCTTCGCATCCACGCCCGTACACGCGTAAACTTGGCCGTCGCGTGAGCCCCGAGCCGCCCTTTTTTTCCTTTATGCCAGACATCGCCGCATCCTCGCAGTCCTCCCCGCCCGTCGCGCTCGTCAAGGCCGGCCAGCGTTTCGCCTTCGACGGCACGCGCGGTTCGTCCGACGCCCTGCTGATCGCCCGCTACCATCTTGCGTATCGCGAGAAGATGCCGCTGCTTGCGGTGGTCTGCGAAAGCGCGGTCGACGCGCAGCGGCTGTCGCAGGAAATCGGCTTCTTCGCGCCGGACGCGCGCGTGCGCCTCCTGCCCGACTGGGAGACGCTGCCTTACGACACGTTTTCACCGCACCAGGACCTCGTGTCCGAGCGACTCGCGACGCTGCACGATCTCGGCGAAGGCCGCTGCGACATCCTGCTCGTGCCGGCCACGACGGCCTTGTACCGGATGCCGCCTGCATCGTTTCTGGCCGCCTACACGTTCTCCTTCTCGCAAGGCGAGCGGCTCGACGAAGCGAAACTGAAGGCGCAGCTGACGCTCGCCGGCTACGAGCACGTGAGCCAGGTGGTGCGTCCCGGCGAATATTGCGTGCGCGGCTCGCTGCTAGATCTGTTCCCGATGGGCTCGCCACTGCCCTACCGGATCGACCTGTTCGACGACCAGGTCGACTCGATCCGCGCGTTCGACCCCGACACGCAGCGCAGCGTCTATCCGGTCAAGGACGTGCGCCTGCTGCCGGGCCGCGAATTCCCGTTCGACGAGGCCGCGCGCACCGCCTTCCGCAGCCGCTGGCGCGAGACTTTCGAGGGCGATCCGAGCCGCGCGTCGATCTATAAAGACATCGGCAACGGCGTGCCGTCGGCGGGCATCGAATACTATCTGCCGCTGTTCTTCGAGGAGACGGCCACCCTCTTCCATTACTTGCCCGACGGTTCGCAACTCGCGTTCGTCGGCGATCTGGACGCGGCGATCCGGCGCTTCACCAACGACACGAAGCAGCGCTTCAATTTCCTGTCGCACGACCGCGACCGGCCGATTCTCGAACCGCAGAAGCTGTTCCTGTCGGATGAGGATTTCTTCACGTTCGCGAAACCGTTCGCACGGCTCGTGCTGCCCACCAACGGCGACGGCGCCTGGTCGATCGCGCTGCCGAACCTCGCGATCGATCGTCACGCCGACGATCCCGTCTCGGCGCTGCGCGCGTATCTGACCACGACGCCGAACCGCGTGCTGTTCGCCGCCGAATCGGCGGGCCGCCGCGAGACGCTGCTGCAACTGCTCGCCGACAACCAGCTGAGGCCCGCCTCGGCCGACAGCTTCGCCGACTGGCTCAAGAGCGACGCGCGTTTCTCGCTCGGCGTCGCGCCGCTCGCGAACGGCTTCGCGCTGCCGGGCGACGGCATCGCGATCATCACCGAAACCGAGCTGTACGGGCCGCTCGCGCGCCGCGCGGGACGCCGCCGCCAGGAACAGGCGAGCAACGTCGATTCGATGGTGCGCGATCTGTCCGAGCTGAAGGTCGGCGACCCGGTCGTGCATTCGCAGCACGGTATCGGCCGCTACATGGGTCTCGTGACGATGGATCTCGGCGAAGGCGAAACCGAGTTCCTGCACCTCGAATACGCGGGCGACAGCAAGCTCTACGTGCCGGTCGCGCAATTGCACGTGATCTCGCGCTATAGCGGCGCCGATCCGGAAAGCGCGCCGCTGCATTCGCTCGGCTCGGGCCAGTGGGAAAAGGCCAAGCGCAAGGCCGCGCAGCAGATCCGCGACACCGCCGCCGAGCTGCTCAACCTGTACGCCCGCCGTGCCGCCCGCGAGGGCCACGCGTTCGCGCTCGAACCGAAGGACTACGTGAAGTTCGCCGAGAGCTTCGGTTTCGAGGAAACGCCGGACCAGGCCGCCGCGATCGCGGCCGTGATCGGCGACATGACGAGCGGCAAGCCGATGGACCGGCTCGTGTGCGGCGACGTCGGCTTCGGCAAGACCGAGGTCGCATTGCGCGCGGCGTTCATCGCGGTGATGGGCGGCAAGCAGGTCGCGCTGTTGGCGCCGACCACGCTGCTCGCCGAACAGCACACGCAAACCTTCAGCGATCGTTTCTCCGACTGGCCGGTGCGCATCGCCGAGCTATCGCGCTTCAAGTCGACCAAGGAAGTGAACGCGGCGATCCGGCAGATCAACGAAGGCGCGGTCGACATCGTGATCGGCACGCACAAGCTGCTGTCGTCCGATGTGCAGTTCAAGCGGCTCGGGCTCGTGATCATCGACGAGGAGCATCGCTTCGGCGTGCGTCAGAAGGAGGCGCTGAAAGCGCTGCGCGCGGAAGTCGACGTGCTGACGCTGACCGCGACACCGATTCCCCGTACGCTCGGCATGGCGCTCGAAGGTCTGCGCGATTTTTCGGTGATCGCAACGGCGCCGCAAAAGCGCCTCGCGATCAAGACCTTCGTGCGGCGCGAGGAAGACAGCGTGATTCGCGAAGCAATGCTGCGCGAGTTGAAGCGCGGCGGCCAGGTCTACTTCCTGCACAACGAAGTCGAGACGATCCAGAATCGCCGGCAGATGCTCGAAGAGCTGGTGCCCGAAGCGCGCATCGCGGTCGCGCATGGACAGATGCACGAGCGGGAACTGGAGCGGGTGATGCGCGACTTCGTCGCGCAACGCGCGAACGTGCTGCTGTGCACGACGATCATCGAAACCGGCATCGACGTGCCGAGCGCGAACACGATCCTGATCCACCGCTCCGACAAGTTCGGCCTCGCGCAATTGCATCAGCTGCGTGGCCGCGTCGGCCGCTCGCATCACCAGGCGTACTCGTATCTGCTCGTGCACGATCCGCAGGGGCTCACCAAGCAGGCGCAACGGCGGCTCGAAGCGATCCAGCAGATGGAGGAACTCGGCTCGGGCTTTTATCTCGCGATGCACGACCTCGAAATTCGCGGCACCGGCGAGGTGCTCGGTGACAAGCAGTCGGGCGAGATTCACGAGATCGGCTTCCAGCTTTATACCGACATGCTCAACGACGCAGTGAGGGCGCTCAAGAACGGCAAGGAGCCAGACCTCACCGCGCCGCTCGCCGCGACCACCGAGATCAACCTGCATTCGCCGGCGATCCTGCCGTCGGACTATTGCGGCGACGTGCAGGAACGTCTGTCGCTGTACAAGCGCCTCGCGAACTGCGAACACAACGATTCGATCGACGGCATCCAGGAAGAGCTGATCGACCGCTTCGGCAAGCTGCCGCCGCAGGCGCATGCGCTGGTGGAGACGCATCGACTGCGGCTCGCCGCGAAGCCGCTCGGCATTTCGAAGATCGATGCCGGTGAAGCGGTGATCGGCCTGCAGTTCATCCCCAATCCGCCCGTCGACGCGATGCGGATCATCGAGATGGTGCAGAAGCACAAGCACATCAAGCTCGCGGGTCAGGACAAGCTGCGTATCGAAACACGCAGTCCGGATCTCGCGGTGCGCGTCGCGACCGTCAAGGAGACCTTGCGCGCGCTCGGTTCGCCGAGCCGCGGCACGGCGGCGGCGCCTGCTCGCTGAGCGCGGCACGCTGCGCGCACAGGCTCGTGAAAAGCGCACAAAACGGGGGGATGTCCCCCGTTTTTTGCATCGATGCTGCGCTGCGCCAACGCGAGCCCGGCTTTTTGGACATCCTTGCGAAAATGCCAATTTGGGATATGATCGATAGACACAAAACGCTGGAGTCTTGTCATGTCTCACGTCGCTGAAACAGCGCAATCGTTGCAGTCGTCCGCCTCCTCCGCCTCCTCCGCCTCCCCCGCTTCTCCGATATCTCTGCCCTGGGTCACCCGTCTCGTGTCGATGGACACGGTGAGCCGCAATCCAAACCTTGGCCTGATCGAAACCGTGCGCGACGAGCTGCGCGCGGTCGGTATCGAAGCAACGCTGACGCATGGCAAGGGCGGCAAATGGGCGAACCTGTTCGCGACCATTCCCGCGCACGACGGCGAAACGAACGGCGGCGTCGTGCTGTCGGGCCACACCGACGTCGTCCCGGTGGACGGCCAGCAATGGGACAGCGATCCGTTCAAGCCGGAGATTCGCGGTGACAAGCTCTATGGCCGCGGCACCTGCGACATGAAGGGCTTCATCGGCACGGCGCTCGCGCTCGTGCCGGACATGCAGCGCACGAAGCTCGCGAAGCCGATCCACTTCGCGCTGTCGTTCGACGAGGAAGTGGGCTGCGTCGGCGCGCCGCTTCTGATCGCCGATCTGATGAAGCGCGGCGTGAAGCCGGACGGCTGCATCGTCGGCGAGCCGACCAGCATGCGCCCGATCATCGCGCACAAGGGCATCAACGCGTATCAGTGTTGCGTACGCGGCCAGGCCGCGCATTCGTCGCTGACGCCGAAGGGCTTGAACGCGATCGAGTACGCGGCTCGCCTGATCTGCTACATCCGCGACATGGCCGACCAGTTCCGCGCGCAAGGCCCCTTCGACGAACTGTACGACGTGCCGTTCAGCACCGCGCAGACCAGCACGATCACGGGCGGCAACGCAATCAACACGGTGCCGGCCGAATGCCAGTTCCAGTTCGAGTTCCGCAATCTGCCGACGCTCGATCCCGAGCAGATCTTCGCGCGCATCGACAGCTACGCGCGCGAAACGCTGCTGCCGAAAATGCTGCGCGAGCATTCGTCGGCCGCGATCGAGATCACGAAGATCGCCGCGGCGCCCGGACTCGATTCGTCTGAACAGGCCGCGATCACGCAGCTCGTACGCGCGCTGACGGCCGACCAGGACAAGCGCAAGGTCGCATACGGTACCGAGGCCGGCCTGTTTTCGAACGCGGGGATTCCGAGCATCGTCTGCGGCCCCGGCGACATCCAGCAGGCGCATAAGGCGAACGAATTCGTCGAGCTCGAGCAGCTCGTCGCGTGCGAGCGCTTCTTGCGCAAGTTCATCCACAGCATGTCGGTCGAGGTCGCTTAGCCCGTTTCGTTGCAGCGGCGCGCAGCCGCAGTGAACCTGCGCGCCGAGCCATCGGTCTCAGCGACATCGACGACTCCGGAGCGACCGCCATGTCCAGCGCCATGCAGCAGCACACGGATCACACGATCGACGGTGAGCCGATCCCCACGCTCGACGACATCGCCGCGCAGCACTTCGCGTTGACGCCGTGGGTCGCGCGCACGCCGGTGTTCGACCGGCTCGAGTTCTCGTCGCTGCGCGGCACAGTCGTCAATTTCAAGTTCGAGCTGCTGCAGGCGGGCGGCAGCTTCAAGGCACGCGGCGCCTTCACGAACCTGCTCGCGCTCGACGACGCGCAGAAGAGCGCGGGTGTCACCTGCGTGTCGGGCGGCAATCACGCGGTGGCGGTCGCCTATGCGGCGATGCGGCTCGGCGTCAGCGCTAAGGTCGTGCTGTTCAGCGCGGCAAATCCGGCCCGCGTCGCGTTGTGCCGCGAGTACGGCGCCGACATCGTCTATGCGGAAGATCTGGCCGAAGCGTTCGAACTGGTGCGCCGCGTCGAGGCCGAGGAAGGCCGCTATTTCGTGCATCCGTTCAACGGCTATCGCACGGTGCTCGGCTCGGCGACGCTCGGTTACGAATGGGCCACGCAAACGCCCGACCTCGAAGCGGTGATCGTGCCGATCGGCGGCGGCGGACTCGCGGCCGGGGTCTCCACCGCGCTGCGGCTCGCGAATCCGAACATGCACGTGTACGGCGTCGAACCCGAAGGCTCGGACGTGATGAGCAAGAGTTTTGCCGCCAACCATACGGTCAGAATGGGCCATATGCACAGCATCGCCGATTCGCTGATGTCGCCGCATACCGAGCAATACAGCTACGAGCTGTGCCGCCGCCATGTGGATCGGATCGTCACCGTGTCCGACGACCAGTTGCGCGAGGCGATGCTGATCCTGTTCAATCAGCTGAAGCTCGCGGTCGAGCCGGCTTGCGCGGCCGCCACGGCCGCACTGCTCGGACCGCTGCGCGAACAGTTGCAGGGCAAACGCGTGGGCGTACTGCTGTGCGGCGCCAATATCGACCCAGTCAGTTTTGCCGCGCATCTGGAGCGCGCGCGCCATAGCGAGTCACAGTTTCCTCATTAGCGACGCGCAGCAAATGCGCTTGTCGCCTTGCGGCTAAAGCACTAGCCTATCCGCTTCAGGTTGGTATGATTCGGCTATTCATATCAGGGAGGTGTACGTATGAGCATGATCCAGGAATTTAAAGAATTTGCCCTCAAAGGCAATGTGATGGATCTGGCGGTCGGTGTGATTATCGGCGGCGCGTTTTCCACCATTGTCAATTCCGTGGTTAAAGACCTGATCATGCCGGTTGTCGGGGTCGCTACTGGCGGCCTCGATTTCTCCAATCTGTTCGTTCGCCTGGGCCATATTCCGGCCACTTACAAAGGCAACCCCGAATCATATAAAGACCTGCAGACGGCTGGCGTGGCGGTGTTCGGTTACGGTTCGTTCATTACCGCGACGATCAACTTCCTCATTCTCGCGTTCATCATCTTTCTGATGGTCAAATTCATCAACAAACTGCGCAAGGAGCCGCAACCTGCACCGGCGGAGCCGCCGCCGACGCCGGAAGACGTGCTGCTGCTGCGCGATATCCGCGATTCGCTGAAGAACCAGCAGCGTTAATCGTCGAATCAAGCTCGGGTTGGACGGCCTGAGCCAGTGAAATCAAAAGGCCTGTTGCGATCGGCGTCGCAACAGGCCTTTGTATTTTCACGCTGCTTTCAGCGCGCTGCCCTTTATCGAACCTTACTCATCCTTTCGCCACTTCAACTGCGCGGCGTTTTCGATCATCGCTTCGAGCTGGCCGAAATTGACCGGCTTCGTCAAATGCGATGTAAAGCCCGCGCTCAAACAGCGGCGCACGTCCTCGTCGGTGCCGAAGCCGGTCAGCGCGACGGCTGGCACGTCGGAATGTTCGCGAAACGCCATGACGAAATCAAGACCGGTGCCATCGGGCAATCCGACATCGCTGACAACCAGATCGAACCTGTGCAACTGCGTCGCCGCAAGCGCATCGTCGACGCGCCCGACCACCGTCACCTGATGACCCAAGCCGCGCATCAATTGGGCCATCACGTCGGCGGTGTCGGCATGGTCCTCGATCAGCAGCACGGACAGCGAACTCGCCGGCTGCGCGCTGCTCGGCACGATGACCGGCGGCGCGGTGGCCGGCGCGGCGGCGGTCGGCAGCGTGATCGTGAAGGTCGCGCCGCAATGCGGACCGGGACTCTGCGCGGTCACAGTGCCGCCGTGCGCGTCCGTCAAAGCCTTCGTGATCGCGAGACCGAGACCCAGGCCGCCGAACTGCCGCGTCATGCTTTGGTCGCCCTGCTCGAACGCATTGAACAGCTTGCCGATCTGCTCCGGCTCGATGCCGATGCCGGTGTCTTCAACCGAGATCTGCACCTGCATGCGTTCGTCGCGTGTGCGTACATAGATATGGCCGCCGTCCGGCGTGAACTTCGCGGCATTGCGAATCAGGTTCCACAGCATCTGTTGCAGCCGCGCGCGATCGGCGAGAACGTAGTGATGCGTCGCGTGCTTCTCGACATGCACGTCCTGCTGCTTGACCTGGATTTCGCTGCGAAAGAGTTCGAGCACGCTGTCGATCACGTCGTGTACGTCGACGGTCTCCAGCGACAGCCGCAGCTTGCCGTTCGCGACGCGCGTCAGATCGAGCAGATCGTCGATCAGCCGCGCCTCCAGTTCGACGTTGCGGCGGATCATGCGCACGCTCGCACGCGCCTGCTCCGGCAGTTCCGGGATCGTCTCGAGCACGCTCGCTCCCGCGAGCACCGGCGTGAGCGGGGTGCGCAATTCGTGCGACAGCATCGCGAGAAAACGGTCCTTCGCGCGATTCGCTTCTTCGGCGGCCTGGCGCGCGGCCTGCTCGGACTCGAGCAGTCGCTCGCGCTCCTCGATCGCCTCGCGCTG
This sequence comes from Paraburkholderia lebeckiae, assembly GCF_050436225.1. NCBI lineage: Bacteria > Pseudomonadati > Pseudomonadota > Betaproteobacteria > Burkholderiales > Burkholderiaceae > Paraburkholderia > Paraburkholderia lebeckiae. The sequence goes on from NZ_JBNDLU010000002.1 coordinate 1,874,251, forward strand.
CGAGTGGATGTCGGTGCAGCTACCGAACCATTTGCTGACGTTGCCATTGGCATCGCGCATCGCGACCACGCGCACGTCGAACCAGCGGTACTCGCCGTCGTGGCGGCGAATCCGCATCTCGTGCCGATAGTCGCCGCTGCGGCCCGCGACGGCCTTGAGCCAGCTTTGCCGGATCTGCTCGCTATCGTCGCGATGCACGGCCTCGAGCCACGCGAGACCATGCGAGCCATGTTCGGGCAAGCCGGTGTAGTCGTACCACTGCTTCGACAGGAAGTCGCAATCGCCGGCCGCGTCGCAGGTCAGCACGAGATGCGGCAACGTCTCCGACAGCGTGCGGTAATGCAGCTCGCGATCGCGCAGCAGTAGCGCTTCGTCGGACGCGCGTTGCAGCCGCACCTGAGACAACACGCGCTCCACGGCCTCTGGCAGATAGTCGAGATAGTCGCCGGACTTCGGCACCACGTCGGACACGCCCGCGCGCAGCGCTTCGATCACACGCGACTCGTCGGTGAAGCCGGTCACGAGGATCGCCGGAATGCGCACGCCCTCCGCGCGCAGACGCCGGAAGAAATCGAGCCCGGTCTCCGGCCCGCGCAGCTGATAATCGAGCACGAGCAGATCGGGGCCGCCGCTCGCGACCCGCTCGCGGGCCGTCTCGACGCCGGCGCAGATCGTCACCCGGCAGCCGGCGCGTTCGAGCGACTTGCGCGCGAGCCGCAAGATGCCCTCGTCGTCATCGACGACGAGCACATAGGCGGCGTGCGGCGTGGACACTTCTTCGATCATGCAGGTGCTCTCCGGCTCGGTACGGTGCTCATCTTGTCATGAACGGCTTTCGGACAGCTTCAGGGCGGCGCGAGCCGATGCCCCGGCGGCAGTTTGACCACTTGCAGGAAAAAACCGAGAGGCGCACGGCCTCGGTGAACGCATCGTATTCGACCGGCTTGCAGAGATAGACGTTGCAACCGAGTTCGTAGCAGCGCGCGATTTCGCGCGGTTCCTCGGTCGTGGTCAGCACGATCATGGGCACGGCGGCGGTCTCGGGGGCATCCTTCAAACGTCGCAACACCTCGAAGCCGTCGACGCGCGGCATCTTCAGATCGAGCAGCACGACGAAATTCGCCAGATTCCGCTCGACGAGCGTCGCGTGGCCGTCGTCGTCTTCGATCACAACGATGCTGACCGCTTGCGCGTAATTCATAGGCTCTCCGTGCCAACGATTGGTCATCCATGCCGCCGGGAGGATGGCAGCGGCAGTGCCCGCGCCGGCATGCGCGGCGCTCAGAGGCGCGCCGGCTGCTCGGGCAGCACCACGAAAAAGGTCGATCCGGCGCCTTCGGCCGATTCGACCCAGACGCGCCCGCCGTGCCGCTCGACCGCGCGCCGCACCACCGCGAGGCCGATCCCCTCGCCGCGTGCGACGTCCCCGTGCAGACGCTGGAACGCGCGAAACACCTTCGACCGATACACGGCCGGAATACCGAGCCCATTATCGCGGACGTAATAGGTGCGCATACGGACCACGCGCGGCTCGCTTTCGTCGACGGGTTCTGGCGCGAGCGCGCCGACCTCGATGCGCCCGCGACGCGCCGGATCGAGGAAAGTCAGCGCATTGCCGATCAGGTTGCCGAAGATCTGCTCGACCGCCGCCGGATCGCCCCATGCGGGCGGCAGCTCGCGCACCGTGACGCTCGCGGCGCGCCGGTCGATCGTGCCTTGCAGCCCATCGACGACTCGCGCCACCGCGCGCCCGACGCTGACCCGCTGCCACTGGTATTCGAGCCGTCCCGCGCGCAAGATGCGCAACAGCGCGTCGATGATCGCCGCCGCGCGCGCGACCGCGGTGCGCAAATAGTGCAACGACTCGCGCACGTCGCCATCGAGGATCTGCGTCATGCGCCGTGCTTCGTTCTCCGGCAGACGAGCCTGTCCGACGAGCACGTCGAGCTCGTCGCACGACACGTGCAGCTCTTTCGAAAACCCCTGCAGATTGACGAGCGGCGAGCGCAGATCGTGCGACACGCTGTAGATGAACATCTCGTTGTCCTGCGTTTCCTGGCGCAATTCCTCATTGACGGCCGCCAGTTCGCGCGCGCGTGCTTCGAGTTCCGTCTTCAGCGCCTCCTGCCCGGCTTCCGCCTCGCGCAGACGCGCATCGGTCTGATGCAACACCGTGTCGAGCGCGGCGATTTCGTCGCTGCCCGACAACGGCGCCGCGAGCGGCCGGCCGCTGCCGAGCCGCTCGGCGTTATCGGTCAGCACTTCGAGGCGTTGGCCGATGCCGCGCACGAACACGAAAGCGGTGACCGCCCAAATCAACATCGAGCCGAACACCGCGGCGATCAGCGCGCGCTGCTGAAGCTCGCGCCGCTCGCCGAGCGCGCTCGAGCGCTCGACGTCGAGCTCCGACGCCGCCGCGCCGAACTGGGCCAATTCGTCGCGGAACACGGCGATCTGCTCCGGCAACTCGCCGGTTTCGAGCGCGATATAGGGGCGTAGACTGCGCTTCTCGTGCAACGCCTGCGAGATCGCGACACTCTGTTCGCGATACGCGTCGATCGCGCGCCGCATGCTGCGCACGCGCTCGGCCTGGGCCGGCGTTTCAGCGACGAGCGCATCGAGCTTCGCGAGCCGGTCATTCAGGTCGACCCACACCGCATGGCGGTCGATCAGCGAGGCGCTGCCCGTCACCATCGCCGTGCGCACGCGCGCGGCCTGACGCAGCAGCGGATCGGCGATGGCCGACGACTCGTAGAGGATCTGCTTGCTGTTGTCGACCCATCGCGCGGCCTGCGCGGTCCGCTGCTGGGTATCGAAGACGACCCCGAGCAGCGCGAGTTCGACCACGCTCGGTATCGCGATCAGCAGCAGACCTTTGGTGAATAGTTTCATGGTTCCGTCAGGGCGTTCAGGCTGTGGTTCAGGCTGTCACTCGAACGGCTGGGCTCGCGCGCACCCCTCGCGCCCTGCAAGGCGGGCGCCGCGCGGCTGGACGGGCCATTATCGACGTGAATCGGAGATATTTCAACGACGCGCCAGCAAGCGCTCGACCACACAAAAATGACTTTTTTATTGGGATGGGATGTTTTTTCCGCGCCGCCTGCGTCTATGATGGAGACAAGGTGTGCTGGGATGCGAATGCGCGCGGCGAGGCGGTTCGGCATGATTCGTGCGGGAGGCGGTGGGGCGATGCGGTAGCGTCGAATCATCGTGAATCCGGCCTTGTCGTATGCTATAAAAGATCGACGTGCGGCGCGCGAAAGCCGGGAGTGGTCGCATGAAGACGCAGCGATTCTTGCAATTCTTTTTCAGGCGAATTTTTATGTCCTTCCCGAAAAAGCGTAGACGCGCGAAGGTGGACGGCGACGAGTCGTTCCTCGCGGTTCTGCGGCATTTCAAGCCGTTCGGTCAACTCGACACCAAGATTGCGCGGGCTCGCGCGCAGGACGAACCGGTGCTCTATGCACACGTGCTGCCCGGACTCGACGTGCTTCTATGCAGTGTGCGCGGCGCACAGCCGCCCTACCCCGCACCAGCCGAATTGCGGCGGCGCTGCATCGAATCCATTACCAACGCGTTGGAGCAGCCGCTCGATGGTCTCGAGAACGGCGGCTACTGGTACGAGGCCGACGGCTTCGGCTTCCTCGTGTTCGCGAGCCGTGCGCGCGGCAAGATTCTGACGGAGTTCGGCGCGACACGAATCGGTACCCGCCGCGGCGTGCGTCGCCAGGATGCGTCGGGCGATGCCACACCGCGCTCGCTCAGATAGGCCGATCAGATGCCCTGAAGTTCAGGGCTGCTGATGGGTCTCTCAGTCGTCATTCATCCGCAGTTTCGACAGCTGATGTCGTCACGCGTCTCTGGCGTCTTCGTCAGAGCGGCGCTACTTTCATCGACGCGCTCGCGTGCGGACGGCACGCTGATCAGCCACAGAAAGACCAGGCACAGGCCACCGCCGAGGCTCCAGCTCACCCAGTCCGCAGGCCAACCCAACAACATCAGCTGCCCTTGTATTCAGCCGCGCTCGCCGGCGACGGCGTCGCTGGCTTACGATCCACCGCGGCTGGCGACGACGCGCCGCCCGAAGACTTGTTGACCGGCGCTCCTTCGAGTGACATCGGCGCCTTCGGCTGTTGCTTGACGCCCGGCGGCGGCGCCTTCGGCATCTGCCGCACTTGCGCGAGCAATTGCGCGCACGGCAGCGGCTTGTTGTTGCTCGGCGCAAGCAGCGGGATCAGCGCCGCGAACGGATTGATCAGCCCGAGCCCGACCACCGCGCCGCCGCGCAACGCGAGCGCGGCCGCATTGACGCCGACGTGCGGATCCTTGAAGGTGCCCTTCACGTACAGCGGCGAGCGCAGCGAAAAGACCCGGAAGCCCTTCGTATGCGGATGCACGCCGAGGTCCATCGTTTCGTCGCGCAGATTCACGTGACCGTCGATGTTGATCACCGCGTCGTCGGTATCGAGCGCGAACACGCGCGCTTCGAGCACGCCATCGGTTGCGACGAAGTCGGTGGCCGCGCAGTTGATCTTCACGTCGCGCGCGCCGAACAGCTTTTCATAGACGACGTTCGCGACATTGAGCCCGGCCGCCTCCATCAGCAGACGGCTCACGGTGCCTTCGGTCACGAGCGCCTTCAACTCGCCGTTCGATGTCGCCGCGAGCGCCGCCGGCGAATTACCGGTCGCGGACAGCGACGCATCGCCGTTGATCTCGCCGAGCGCGTTCTGCATTGTCTTGAAGGTCGGGAACAATTGCTTCAGCTTGATATGCCGCGCCGACATCGCGAAGCGGCCCTTCAGCGGCGCCGCGCTGCCATCGAGATGAATGTCCGACGCGAGCGAGCCGCCCGCGACGCCGAACTTCAGCGGCACGAGCGACAGCACGCCGTCGGTCATCACGACGTGCGTGTACAGATCCGTGATCGGCAGGTTCGAGTTCTTGATGATGCGCCGGCCGGTGAACTTGACGTCGGCGTCGATCGCCTTCCAGCGGTCGGTGCGGAACTCCTCGACCGGCAGTGCGCGGTTGCTCGGCTGCGCGGCCGCGTCGCCGCGCCTCGCCTTGCTCGCGTTCGAATCGGCGCCGATCACCGGCGCGAGATCCGAGAACTGCAACAGATGCGACTCGATTTCGCCCTGCAGCAGCGGACGTGGCTCGCGCCCGGTATAGGTCAACGAACCGTTCAGATCGCTGCCGCCGACCCGGCCTGTAAAGTTCTCATACGTGAACACGTTGCCGCTCGCTTTGAACTGACCGATCAGATGGCCCTCGGTCGCGTACGGCGGGGTCTCGGGCAAGGTCACGCCGGTCAACGAATACAGGCGCGCCATGCTGTTGCCCTGCAGCCAGAGACGCAGATCGAGCGCCGCGAGATGCGCCGGATCGGTGACCGTGCCGACGAAGGCGATATGCAGATCGCCGGCTTTGACATCGGCTTGCACCGGGAACGGCCGGTTCGCGTCTTGCAGCGCGAGCACGCCGCCGAGCTTGCCGCTGCCCGACACCGGCGTGCGGTTGTAGGTGCCCTTGACGGTCCAGCCGATCGCATAAAGCGGCGTCGCGCGCCTGGCGCCAGGTGCGGTGCCGCTCGCCCCCGAGACAGCCGCGGCCGGGCTGGCGCTCCCGCTGGTGGTTTCGGCTGGGGCGGCGGCGCCGCTCGTCGCGAGCACGCCGGAACTCGCGGCCACGCCCGACGTCGCGGACGCGCCCGATGCGCCCGATGCCTGCGCTGCCGCTTCATAAGCCGCCGCAGCGGAAGCCGCCTTCGCCTCCGAGGCCGCCTGCGCCTCGGCCTGGGCGGCGAGCTTGCTCGCGCCCGCGCGGCCGACCGCCTGAGCCGACGCGCTGCGCGAGGCCGCTTCCTGCTGCTTCAGCGCGTCGCCGATCGGGATCGGCTGCCCGAGCGTATCGACGACCATCTGCACCTCGACCTTCTTCTGCTGATCCGACAGCGCGATGTTGCCCTTCGCGAACGCGATGTCGTGCAGATCGAGCTTCCACTCGGTGGGTCCGCTCGACGACGGCAACTTGAAGGTCCAGTTATTGCGCCCGTCGACAAGGCGTTCCAGATCGACCGACGGATTCACGAGGTTGATCGCCGGAATCACGATGTCGTGCGCGAGCAGCGGCAGCACCTCGACCTCGAAGTCGATTTCGTCGAGCGTCGCGAACTGCGGCTGTTTGGTCCAGTCGGGATTGCCGATCGCGATGTTGGCCGCCGAAAAGCGCGGCCAGGGCACCCAGCCGCGCCAGCCGGTTTCGCCGACCGCATGACGCCAGCCCACCTTCAGGTCGCCGTTGATCGCGAACGGCCGGCCGATCGCCTGGCTGACCTTGTCGTCGATGTAAGGCCGCGCGCGGTTCCAGTCGAAGGTCAGGATGAAGATGACGAGCGCGAAGATCAGGATCACGAGCGCCGCCAGCAGCCATGCAAGGATTTTTCCGACCCGTCGTCCGGTGCCGCTCGACACTGCCATTGAAAAGCTCCGCGTGTTGTTCTGCGTTGTGCACGGTGCAGCAGTTATCGTGCCTGGCGCGCGAGCGTGAATCGCCGCGTCGGTCGTGCGCTGTTGCGCCTCGTCGTTTTATCATGGCGCACGCTTTGTCGACAGTCCCACCGGCACACCCTCCCCACGACGTTCCAACCATGACCGATGTTCCCTTCGTCCTCGCCGACGGCATCGTGCGGCGCGATGCGCAGCGCGGCCAGACGCTGTTGCAGCCGACCACCTTCGCCCTGCGCGCCGGCGAGCGCGTCGCGATTACCGGACCGTCCGGCTCCGGCAAGAGCGTGTTTCTGCGCGCGCTCGCGCTGCTCGATCCGGTCGATGCAGGGCGCATCCTGTGGCATGGCGCGCCGCTCGAGCGTGTGCGGATTCCGCGCTACCGGCGCGCAATCGCGTATATCCGGCAGCGGCCCGCGCTGATCGACGGCAGCGTCGAAGACAATCTGCGCTATCCGTTTGAGCTGCGGGCATATCGCGACGCGCGCTTCGATCGCGCGCGCGCGGCCCGGCTCGCGATGCAGGCCGGCCGCGGCGAGGACTTTCTCGGCAAGCGCGCAAGCGAATTATCGGGTGGCGAAGCGCAGATCGCCGCGCTGATCCGCGTGCTGCAACTCGCGCCCGAAGTGCTGTTGCTCGACGAGCCGACCGCATCGCTCGACCCGGCGTCGTCGCGCGCGATCGAAGCGCTCGTGCAGGCGTGGTTCGATGCCGCGCCGGGCGCTCACGCATCGATGTGGGTGTCGCATGATCTCGAGCAGGCAACACGCATGAGCGAACGGCATCTGACGATGCGCGCCGGCGTACTGGCAGAACACACTCCCGTGCGGCGCGATGCGGACCAACGCGCTCCCGCGGACCAGCGTCGGGAGCCCCGCCAATGAGCCTGCAGAATCTGAGCTTGTGGGACGTCGCGATCGCGACGCTGCTGATCGTCGTGAATGGCGCGGTGTCCGTCGCGCTGAAGCTCGATCTCGAGCGCAAGCTCGCATGGGCGGCGGTGCGCACCGTGGTCCAGTTGCTCGCGATCGGCTATGTGCTCGGCTGGGTGTTCAGTTTCGCTCGCTGGTACGTCGTGCTGCCGCTGATGATCGTGATGACGCTGATCGCCGGTTTCGCCGGCGCGCAGCGCGGCAGCCGCACCTATGCCGGACAACGCGCCGACAGCGTGCTGTCGATCTGGCTCAGCTCGTGGCTCGTGGCCGCGGTGGGACTGTTTGTCGTGATCCGCATCCATCCGTGGTACGCGCCGCAATATGCGATTCCGATTCTCGGCATGATCCTCGGCAACACGCTGACCGGTGTATCGCTCGGCATCGAGCGGATGACCGAGGAGCTGACCGCGCGGCGCGACCGCGTCGACATGGCGCTCGCGCTCGGCGCGACACGCTGGGAGGCCGCCCAGGCGCCGGCGCGCCAGGCGGTGCGCGCGGGCATGATGCCGACGTTGAACCAGATGGCGGTGGTCGGCGTCGTCAGTTTGCCGGGCATGATGACCGGTCAGGTGCTGGCCGGGCAGTCGCCCTTGCAGGCGGTGCGCTATCAGATCGTCATCATGTTCCTGATCGCGGCGGCGTCGGCGCTGGGGACGGTGGGCGCGGTGCTGCTCACGTACCGGCGGCTCTTTTCGGCCGAGCATCAGTTCTTGCCGACGCGGCTCGTCGAGCGTGAGGCACGCAAAGGATGACACGCTAGCGCGTGCCACGGCCGCGCACGCGGACATCATGCCGCGCGCTCGAACCTTCACCGCTTCGCGGTGACGGCGATCTCCGTGCCGTCGGTCAGCGTCAGCGTTTTCGTCGTGCCGTTGACCGGCATCGTGAAACGCACGATCTGACTCACGCGCATATCGTTCGGACACTTGAGCGTCTTGCCGCCGCTCGTCACGGTTTTCACGCCATGCGGCGTCTGCGCCTGGAAGCTCAGCTGTACGGCCGCGGTGCCGTCGCTCGACACCACCGGCGCGAAGCGGATCTGCGTCTGGCGGATCATCGCGCCATTCTCGTCGACCGGCAGCGACGCATAGTCCGGGCATGCGTCCGAGCCGGGCACCGGACCGCCGGGCGGCACGGTCTTCCACGTGAAGTCGTCCGATTCGCCCGAGCGGATCGTGCGGGTCTCCTGGGAATTGCCGAACTGTTTGGACGTGACGCGAACGGTGTAGCGGATCGGACCATCGAGCGCGGCCTTGTTGGTCACCGTGATCGGCGTGGCTGCGCGAGCAGCCGGCACAAGCGCGCAGGCGAGAGAAGCGACAACGGAAACGGCGGAGAGTTTGAAGCTGAAGCTCATACTGTCACCTCCTTGTTGTGCCGCTGCGCGCTCGCGTCGACGCGACTGCCTGCGCACTGTTCACGCACTGCCGAGGGCCGGCCGGTTCATACCGGCTTGCCTCGCCGCAAGACACGCAACCGTTTTGGCATGCTGCGTCGTCAGTCTAACGCCAAGCGCGCTGCCGCGCGTGTCGTGTCGGCTCGGGTGTTAACCCGCTTGCGGCGACGCGCTTTCTGCGCGTCGATTTCATCTCAGAAGCCGGTCAGCACCAGCTTGCCGATCGCGCGTCCTGCTTCGAGCAACCCATGCGCGCGACGCAGATTCTCCGCGTTGATGCGGCCGAGGTCCTGGCCGAGCGTCGTGCGCAACGTACCCGCATCGACGAGCCGCGCGACCTCGGTCAGCAGCTTGTGCTGCTCGATCATGTCGGTCGTGCCGAACATCGAGCGGGTGAACATGAACTCCCAGTGAAACGCGGCGCTCTTCGCCTTCAGCAATTCGACGGGCACGGCGGCGCTGTTCTCGACGATCGTGCAGACGCCGCCTTGCGGCTTGATCAGTTGCGCGGCGGCCGGGAAATTACGGTCGGTGTCGTTGAAGATCAGCACGTAGTCGACCTGCTCGATGCCGATCTCCTTCATCTGCGCGGGCACATCGCCGAAATGATCGACGACGTTATCCGCGCCGAACTCCCGTGCCCATTTCGCCGATTCGGGCCGCGACGCGGTCGCGATCACCTGCAGCTTGCCAAGCTGCTTCGCGAGCTGGATGCCGATCGAGCCGACCCCGCCCGCGCCGCCGAAAATCAGCACCGTCCGGCCTGCGTCGGCGCCCTGAGGCGATACGCCGAGGCGATCGAACAATGCTTCCCACGCAGTGATCGCGGTCAGTGGCAGCGCGGCTGCGTGCGTGAAATCGAGCGACGCCGGCTTGTGCCCGACGATCCGTTCGTCCACCAGATGAAACTCGCTGTTGGCCCCCGGCCGCGTAATGCTGCCCGCATAGAACACCGGATCGCCGACCTTGAACAGCGTGACCTCGGGCCCGGCCGCGACGACGGTGCCTGCCGCATCCCAGCCGAGCACGCGCGGCGTCTTCTCGAGCGTGTCTTTCGGCGCGCGCACCTTGGTGTCGACCGGGTTCACGGAAATGGCTTCGACCTTGACCAGCAGATCGCGGCCGGTCGCTTCGGGTTTCGGCATCTCGACGTCGACGAGCGCTTCGGCGTGATCGATCGGCAGATAACGGTAGAGTCCGACGGCTTTCATGGCTGCTCCTTGGGGGTTCGGTTGATGTGACGCATGACTCGTATCGTACGATGATTCTTATTCTGATAAAACAGGCATAATCGCTGAAACATTTTTTGGTTTTTCAGAATAATGGACGATTCAAGCCGGGCCGGCCGGTCCGTGCCCAACGAACGCGAACGGCTCGATCTGCTCGACGTCGCGTTGTTCGTGCGTGCCGCGCTGCTCGCCAACGTGTCGGCGGCCGGGCGCGAGTTCGGATTGTCGGCGGCGGTCGCGAGCGCGCGGATCGCACAACTCGAAAAGATCCTCGGCGCGCGTTTGTTGCATCGGACCACGCGCCGCATCAGCCTCACCCAGGACGGTGAAGTGTTCATGACGCGCGCCGAGGCGCTGCTCGACGCGGCCGCCGCGGCGCGCGCATCGGTCGGCCGCGCGCAGGCCGCACCGCAGGGACGGCTGCGCGTGTCGATGCCGTCGTCGTTCGGGCGTCAGCATGTGTCGCCGGTGATCAGCGAGTTTCTGCGCCGCTATCCGGGTGTCAGCGTCGATCTGCGCCTGACCGATCAGGTGGTCGATCTGGTCGACGCGGGAATCGATGTCGCGATTCGCGTCGGCGTGCTGAAGGATTCGTCGCTGGTCGCGCGGCGGCTCGCGGTCAACCGCCGCGTGCTGTGCGCGGCCCCCGCCTATCTGGCCGCGCGCGGCACGCCGCATCATCCGTCGGATCTCGCGCGGCACGAGTGCATCATCCTGTCGGAGCAGTGCGACTGGCGCTTCGTGACGCCCGCCGGTCCGCTCGACGTGCGCGTGAGTGGCCGCCTCGTCACCGACAACGGCGAGGTGATTCGCGATGCGCTGCTCGCGGGCTTCGGCATCGCGCTGAAATCGACGTGGGACGTGGCGCCCCATCTGCGCAGCGGCAAACTCGTCAGCGTGCTCGACAGCTATCCTCTCGCGGACGACGTCGCGATCTGGGCCGTCTACCCAAGCCGCGCGTTCGTGCCGCCGAAGACGCTCGCCTTCATCGACTTCGTCGCCGCGCATTTTGGCGATCCGCCGTATTGGGATCGCGAGCCGGTTGGCCTGGCGGGCGCGTAGGCGCGATGCCCGCTACGCCGCGTCAGCGCTTGCCGCCCTTTGCGCCGCCCTGCTTGCGGTCCGAGTTCACATCGGCATGCGCGTCGTTCTGCGTGCGTTGCTGATACTCGCCGCCGCCGCGGCGGTCGGTATCCTGCTGCCCATGCTCGATGTCGTCATGCGCCTGCTTGCCGACATGGCGCGGCTCGTCCTCGTGCTGCGACTCGGGATGCTGGTCGGCTTCATGCGGCAGCGGCGCCGCAGCTTCCTGCAACGACTTCGGATCCTTGTTCGCGTGCGGGTCGGCTTGCGGGTCGCCATCGGTCGATTGCGGCAGGGTCTTCATTGCATCGCTCCTTCGCGAAGCGCGTTCGCGCGCAAAGTACGCGCGGCGCATTCGCGCGTTGGATTCAGCTCCCCGGACGAGCGCTCGTCACGCGACGCCCAGACGTTTTTTCATCGCCGCCGTGATGCGCTGACGCGTCTTTGCGTAGTCGGCCCATGGGTCGCTTCCGAGGCCGTCCACGCGCTCGTGGATGTTGCGGATGCCCCATTGATCGCCGCTCGTCGTGCTCTCCAGTTCGTCCCACGCGAGCGGCACCGACACCCCGAGCCCCGGCCGCGCGCGCGCGCCGAGAATGCGGCCACCGTGCTCGAGCCACGGTTGTTGCGCAGATAGTCGATGAAAATCTTTTTCTTGCGATTCTGCGCGCCCATCTTCGCGCTGAAGTACTGCGGCAGCGTCGTCGCCATGTGCTGCGCGACCGCCTGCGAGAAATCCTTCACTTCGTCCCAGCCGGCCTGCTTCGCGAGCGGCACGACCACGTGCAAGCCCTTGCCGCCGCTCGTCTTGCAGAACGACTTCAGGCCCAGTTCGTCGAGCAGCGAGCGGGTCAGTTGCGCGGCCTCGACCATGCGTTCCCAGCCGAGCGACGGGTCCGGGTCGAGATCGAACACCATGCGATCGGGCTTTTCGATATTCGACGCGACCGCATTCCACGTATGAAATTCGACGGTGCCCATCTGCGCGGCGCCGACCAGCGCGGCGAGCGTGTCGATCGTGATCAGCGGAGGATGGCCCGGATCGAGTCCCTCGTGCTGCGTGACGTGCGGAATCGACAGCTTCTGGCTGTGCTTCTGGAAGAACAGCTCACCGCCGATATCCTCGGGCGCGCGCACCAGCGCGACGGGCCGCTCGCGCAGATGAGGCAGCATCCATTCGGCGATTGATTCGTAGTACTGCACCAGTTCGAGCTTGCTTGCGCCGCTGCTCTTGTCGATCACGCGATCGGGATGCGAGATGCGCACACCGGCGATTTCGCTCTGTGCACGCGAGCGTGTTGCCGTGGTTCGGGCGGGCGCGCTTTCCTTGGCGGCGGGCCTGGCGGCACTGGCGGCCTTGCTGGTTGCGCGCTTTTTCGGCGCGCCTGTTTGCGCCGTATCGGCGGTGGCGGTTTCGGTTTGCTGTTGCACGTCGGCTCCTTGTCGGGCGGTTTCCCTGACGATCTGGCGCGCCGGCTTGTCGTCGCGCAGGCTGACGAACGACGCCTGGCGCACGATGCCGTCGCCCGTCCATTCGGCGAAGTTGCATTCGGCAACGAGCACCGGCTCGACCCAATGCACGGGCGTGCGGCTGCGCTCGCGCGGCTCGCTCGCGAATGGCATGCGCTCGCTCGCGTGCGCGTCGAGCGCCTGTTTGACCGAGCGCAGCAGCGCCGCGTCGAAGCCCGTGCCGACGCGGCCCGCGTACTGCAGCCGGCCGTCGGCGTCGTAGACGCCGAGCAGCAGCGCGCCGAACGCCGCGCGGCTGCCGCCCGGCTCCGAATAGCCGCCGATCACGAACTCCTGGCGGCGCCGGCACTTCAGCTTGATCCACGACGGCGAGCGGCCCGACACATAGCTGCTGTCGCGCCGCTTGCCGATGATGCCTTCGAGCGCCATGTCGCACGCGCTCTTGAGCAACTCGTCGGCGCTGAACGCGAAGTCGTTCGAAAAGCGCAGCACGCAATCATCGACGCCTTCGAGCAGCGCCCGCAAAATCGCGCGGCGCTGTTCGAGCGGCACGTCACGCAGGTCGTAGCCGTTCAGAAACGGCAGATCGAACAGATAGATCACGATGTCCTGCGGGCGATGCGCATCGAACGCGTTTTGCAGCAACTGGAAGTTGGGTACGTCGCGTTCATCGAGCACGACCGCTTCGCCGTCGAGCCACGCGCTTTGCACGTCGAGTCCCGCGAACGCCTCGATCTGCTTGCTGAACTTTGCGGTCCAGTCGTTGCCATTGCGCGTGAGAATGCTGACGACGCCGCCCTTCGCCTTCGACGCATGGTCGATGCGCGCGAGCACGCGGTAGCCGTCGAACTTGATTTCGTAGAGCCAGTCATCGCCTGGCGGCGCGCTGTCGACGAGCGTCGCCAGCTCCGGCTTCAGGCTCGCGGGCAAGGCGGCTTTGACCGCGCCTTCGATCGATGGCGATGCGGCGAGTTCGCGTAGCGACTGCGTGCTGCGCGTCGCGACGATGTCGGGGCGTTTGGGATCGGCTGCGCGGCGCAAGGATGCGGATTTCGCCGGCTTGCCCGCGCTCGTGGCCTTGCCGTTGCGCGAGGTTTTCGTCTCCGCTTTCGATTGCTTCGTTTTCCTGCCTTTCGAAGCTCCGTCGGCCAGCACGCTGCCCGGCAGCTTCTTCAGCACGTCGTAGTCGCTTTCGTCGCGCGCTTCCTCGTCGCGCTCCTTGATCAGCAGCCATTGCTCCTTGTCGCCGCTGCCGCGCATGTGGCTCCGTACGAGCGTCCACCCGCCATGCAGCTTCTCGCCGTGCAGATGAAACTTGAGCTTGCCGGCCGCGTACGACCGCGCGGCTTCGGCCGCGCCGCCCGCCGGCTCCCACGTGCCGCGATCCCACACGATCACGGTACCCGCGCCGTAGTTGCCGGGCGGAATCTCGCCCTCGAAGGTACCGTATTCGACCGGATGATCCTCGACGTGCACCGCGAGCCGCTTGACCGACGGGTCGAGGCTCGGCCCCTTCGGAACCGCCCACGACAGCAGCGCGCCGTTCAGTTCGAGCCGGAAGTCGTAGTGCAGACGCCGCGCGTCGTGCTCCTGGATCACGTAGGAGAGCGTATCGGGCGCGGCACGCGTCGCGCGCTTGCCGGTCTTGCTCGCGGCGCGCTTGCGGGTCGTCGCGCCGGCCGGCTCCGGCGTATCCTCGAAGCGGCGCTTGCGATGATAGTGCTCGAGTCGGTCGTTCATGGCGATGACTCCGGTGCGTTTGGTGCGCCAGGCGGCTCGGCCGCCCGCTCAGGCCGCCGCGCGCCGTTTGCGGGACGTTGCGGTGGTTTTCGACGTCGCGCGCCCGCTGCCGCCGCTACCGCTGCGACTGCGCGTCGTGCTTGCCGCGCGCGGCTTTTTGCGCGCGGGCGCGGCCGCCTCTTCATCGGACTCGGCCTCGCTATCGCTCTGATCCTCGTCCTCGTCGGCGGCGCGCTTGCGGCCTGTGGCGGCCTGCTTGCCCTTGCCGCGGCCAAGACTGCGGCGCAGCAGATCGGACAGGTCGAGAATGTCGGCGGACTTGCGCGACTCGTGCGGCGTTTCGACCTCGACGACCTCCTCGGTCTTGCCCGCCTTGATCTTGCGCTCGACGAGCGCCATGATGTCGTCGCGAAAAGTATCGTGATACTTCATCGGGTCCCACGTCTCGCTCATGTCGTCGATCAGCTTTTTCGCCATGTCGAGTTCTTTCGCCGACACGCCGGCGGCCTTCATGCCTTCGGGCGGCACGTTGAATTCGTCGAAATTGCGCACCTCGTCGGCCCAGCGCAGTGTGTTCAGCGCAAGCATCGGACCGAGCGGAATCAGCGCCGCCAGATGCTGCTTGTTGTGCAGCACGACACTCGCGACGCCGATCTTGCCCGACGCCGTCATCGCCTCGCGCAATAGCGCATAGACCTTTTCACCCTTGCGGTCGGGCGTCAGGAAATACGGCGTATCGAGATAGAGAAACGAGATGTCGGGGGCGTCGACGAACGCGAGGATGTCGACCGTCTGCGTCGACTCGGGGTTCGCCGAGCGGATTTCGTCGTCCGACAGGACGACGAAGCGATCCTTCTCGTACTCGAAGCCGCGCACGATGTTGTCGCGGGTCACGTCCTTGCCGGTACGCTTGTTGAACTGCTTGTAACCGATCGGGTCGATCGTGCGCTTGTCGAGCAGATTGAAGCCGACCTTCTCCGACTGCGTCGCCGGATAAAGCTGCACCGGTACGTGGACGAGCCCGAAACTGATTGCGCCCTTCCAGATCATGTGTGCCATCGCGCGCTCCCCTGTCCCATGGCCCTGAGATATCACGCGAAGCAGCAAGCGTGCCCGCATTTCGGCGCGCTCGACACTGCTGCCACGGGCAAAGCAGGAGCGGGTCGAACCAGCGGCGTGCTGTCATGGGGTTGTAAGTCTTGCGACGAGGCGGCAAAACCTACGGCATTCGTGGTGTGCGCAGTCCACGCGGCGCCCGCATCAAGGCTCGAGCAGGACCGGTACCGACGCAAACCCGCGAAACCGCACGCGACCGCCCCGCGTCGGCTCACCATCGACGCGATACGCCGGGAAGCGCTGCACGAAGCGCCCGATCGCAATCCGCGCCTCCAGCCGCGCCAGCGACAGACCCGCGCACTGATGAATCCCGAACCCGAACGCGAGATGCCGGTTCAGGTCGCGGTGGATATCGAAGCGGTCTGGCTCGGCAAACTGCTCGGGATCGCGATTGGCCGCGCCGATGCACAGCGTGACCGGTGTGCCGCGCGCGAGCGCGACGCCGCCGATCTCGGTATCGACGGTGGCCATGCGATTGCCGAGCTGGTTCGAACTCTCGAAGCGCAAGCACTCCTCGACCGCGGTGCCGATCAACTCCGGCTCGCGCAGCAGCGCGGCACGCTCGTCAGGCCACTCGCTCAGCGTGAGGAGCCCGTTGCCGATCAGGTTGGTGGTCGTTTCGTGCCCGGCGTTCAGGATGAAAATGCAGTTCTGCAGCAGTTCGGCTTCAGATAGCTGCTCGTCCGGCCCCTCTCCCTGGATCAGCCGCGTCAGCACGTCGTGCTGCGGATCGCCCGGCTCGCGGCGGCGTCGTGCGACGAGGCCGCGCAGATAGTCGACGAATTCGCTGACCGCGCGATTGCCGCGCTCGAACTGCGCGTCGGTCAGCGACGGCTCGAGCGCGCCCAGTATCGCGAGCGACCAGTCGCGCAGCGGCGCGCGTTCATCGTGGGGCACGTCGAGCAGATTGCCGATGACCTCGACCGGAATCGCCGACGCGAATTCGCCGATCAGATCGATGCGTCCGCGCTGCGCGGCCGCATCGAGCAGGCCGTCGACGAGCCGGATCACCGCGGGCTCCATCGCCGCGATCGCGCGCGCGGTCAGCGCGCCGGCGATCAGCTTGCGCACACGCGTATGGCGCGGTGGATCGTTGAACACGAGACTCGTGGTGTGATGCGCGTAGAGGAGAGAGTCGCCGTATTTCGGGCGGAACTCGACGGTCTTGTCGGAGCTGAAGGTCTTGGGGTCGCGGTAGACCGCCTGCACGTCGCGAAAGCGCGTCAGGAACAGCGAGCCGTCGGGCATGCGCCGGATTGGCTCATAGCTGCGCAGTGCGTGATAGACCGGATAGGGATCGGCGTAGAACGCCGGGTTCGGATGACGCAGATCGAAGTCGCGGGCAAGGGAGGATGCCTCGCTGGCGGTTGCCGGGGTCATGCGTTGCCTCCGTGGGGCGTCTTGTTGCGCCCGTGTGGGGTGGTGGGTTCGTGTGACCGTATTCATTCGGTCTGTTCCCGTTACGGCGATGCGCCGAACGCCGGCTTGAGCCAACGCGACGACTGCATCACATGATTCGATGCGCCAGTATGAATCGCACGCCGCCAGAGCGCACGGCAAGTCCGGCACGGCCGCCTGCGACGGGCCAATGCACATAACCGATACAATAGCGGGATTTTCCGCGCGCCACGCGCCTCTTTCTTTCCGCGCCACCGGTCGTCCATGAACCTCGTCATTCAAAGCGTCGTCCCCCTTTCCGCCGACCACCACAAAACGCTCGTCGCGCTCGCACGCGGCTCGCACGCCGCCGTCATCGATGAGCACGCGATTCGCATCGCCGACGCGAACCTCGCGCAACGCGCCGACGTCGAAGCGTATTGCTATGCGCATCAACTCGACTACGCGTTTGTCGAAGCCGGCCGCCAGTTGAGCGACTTCGGCCTCGTCGCAATGGACATGGATTCGACGCTGATCACGATCGAGTGCGTCGACGAAATCGCCGATTTCTGCGGGCTCAAAGCCGAAGTCGCGGCGATCACCGAGGCTGCGATGCGCGGCGAGATCAAGGACTTCAACGAGAGCCTGATTCGTCGGGTCGCGCTGCTGAAAGGGCTCGACGCCAGCGCGCTCGAGCGCGTGTACGAGGAGCGGCTGCGGTTGTCGCCGGGCGCCGAACGCATGCTGGCCGGCGCGAAACAGGCGGGCCTGAAAACGCTGCTCGTGTCGGGCGGCTTCACGTTCTTCACCGCGAAGCTCAAGGCGCGCCTTGGGCTCGATTTCACGCGCGCGAACACGCTTGAAATCATCGACGGCAAGCTGACCGGTAATGTGATGGGCGAGATCGTCAATGCCGACGTGAAAGCGCGCATGCTGCGCGAAACCTGCGCGACGCTCGGCATCGAACCGTCGCGCGCAATTGCGATAGGCGACGGCTCGAACGACCTGAAAATGATGGCCGAAGCCGGACTCTCCGTTGCATTCCGGGCGAAGCCGGTGGTGCGGGAAGCAGCCAGCGTGTCGTTCAATTTCGTTGGACTGGACGGTTTGCTGCGGTTGGTTTGAGGCTGGCGCTTGAGCGATCCGTTATCGCTCGCGTCGGCACAACATAGCGTCGCGCCGCGGCATCGAACATTCGGCCGAACGGTCGGGTCTGCCTGATATTCAGGGCAACAAAAAAGCCCGCCGGGAGGAGATCCCGGCGGGCTTCTCGAACAACGTGTCGAACAGGGCTAACGCGTGTTAAGCCAGCCTGGCCAGGCTCTGCTCGATATCAGCACGCAGGTCTGCCTCGTCTTCCAGACCGATATAGAAGCGCACCAACGTGCCGCGATGCGGCCACTGCGCCGCAGTGCGCATCGACGCGATGTCGTACGGCATCGCGAGGCTATGCGCGCCGCCCCAGCTCCAGCCGAGCGAAAACAGTTCGAGTGACTCGCAAAACGTGTCGATCTGCGCCGCGCTGTACCGCTCGTCGAACACCACCGAGAACAGTCCGCCCGCGCCGCTGAAATCGCGCTTGTACACTTCGTGCCCCGGACAGTCGGCGAGCGCCGGATGCAACACCGCGACGATTTCCCGCCGGCTCTTCAACCACGTCGCGAGCGACAGCGCCGCGCGATCGTGCTGCGCGAAACGCAACTGCATGCTCGGCAGGCTGCGCAGGATCAGTGAGCAGTCGTCCGAGGACACGCCGATGCCCATGCGCATGCGCGCCGCCTTCAGTTTCACATGCACGTCGCGGTCGACCGTGATCGTCGCGCCCATCAGCACGTCGCCGCCGCCGGACTGGTATTTGGTCAGCGCCTGCACCGAGATGTCGACGCCGTGGTCGAACGGCCGGAACGCGAGGCCCGCGGACCACGTGTTGTCGATCGCGGTGACGACCTTGCGCGCGCGCGCCGCCGCCGTGATGGCCGGTACGTCGGGCACTTCCATCGTCACCGAGCCGGGCGCCTCGATCCAGATCAGGCGCGTGTTCGGCTGGATCAGACTGGCGATGCCCGCGCCGATCAGCGGATCGTAGTAGCGCGCCGTGATACCGAAATCGCGCGCGAGCCAGTCGCCGAGGTCGCGGTTCGGCGAGTACACGTTATCGGGAATCAGCACGTCGTCGCCCGCCTTCACGAGCCCGAAATAGACGTTCGAGATCGACGACAGCCCCGACGGTTGCAGCAGAGCATGATTGCCGCCCTCGATCGCGGCGAGGCGCTGAGCGAGCGCGATCTGCGTCGGCGTCGCATGCAGGCCGTAGCGCCATTGCGCGTCGTTTTTCCAGTCGAGCGCGCGCATCGCGGCGAGGTCGGGAAATACCACCGTCGACGCGCGCGTGACGGGCGTCGAGAACGATTCGAAGCCCGGCGTGATGTGGTCCTCGGCACGCACGATGCGGGTCTGCAAGCCATGTTTGAATTTGGATTCAGTCATGTGAAGCTCGGTGAAAAACATAGTGAAGCGAACCTGAAGCAACGGCGGCACTGCGCCATTCCGGATGCCCGGCGCGCGGTGCGCATCAGTAGCCCGTTTGCAGGTTGCTGACGCCGCCCACTGAGTGCCCCCCGGCAGCGGATGCCGGCGCGGGAGCCGCCGCTGCGCCGTTGGCCGCGGCCGGTTGCGGTGAGGGGGCTGCAGGCCTGGTCGCCGCACCGCCGGCCGAACCGGCCACCGGCACCGCCTGCCCTGCCGCCAGCGGCTTCAGCTTGAATTCCTGCGGGTTCGAATCGTCGACGTTCATGCGGTCGCCTTCGAGCGAGCCGTCCGCCGCGAACTTGCCGACCCAGTTGCCGGTGATATGCGTGCCGTCGTTCGATTCCTCGACTTCGAGCGTATCGCCGTCGCGATCACCGGCGATCAGAATCACCTCGCCGCTATCGGTGTACTGATACTCGCCGTGCACGCCAGATGGATCGTCGGTCTTGGGCCCGAGCCGCAGCACGATCGGCCGCGCGCCGAGCGTGCCCACGTAGCGCGGAAACTTCGCGAACTCGGGGCTCGGTTTCAGCGGCAGCTGGATCGGCGGCGGCGCGGCCAGTGCCTTGACCGCATCGCTTTCCGCCCACGCCTGCGACGGCATCCACAGCACCGTGCCGGCGCACAGCAGTGCGGCAGCGCTCGCCACCACGCCGGCGCGCCGGCGCAAGGCGCGCGTTGCCGTGCGGGTTGCCGAGCCCTTCGTCACTTTCGCTTCCTGCATCCTGTCTATCCTTGTTACTGGTTCCTGCTCGCTACCTATGCCGGACCGGGCTTCCGTGCGCGATCAGAGACGCTCGAAAACCGCCGCGATGCCCTGCCCCCCGCCGATGCACATCGTGACGAGTGCATAACGGCCGCCAATGCGCTGCAGCTCGTAAAGCGCCTTGACGGTGATCAGCGCGCCAGTCGCGCCGATCGGATGGCCGAGCGAAATGCCCGAGCCATTCGGATTGACCTTGGCCGGATCGAAGCCGAGTTCCTTGCTGACCGCACAGGCCTGCGCGGCGAATGCCTCGTTGGCCTCGATCACGTCGAGATCGGCGACCGTCAGACCCGCCCGCTCAAGCGCCTTGCGGCTCGCCGGCACCGGCCCGATGCCCATGTACGCCGGATCGACGCCCGCATGCGCGTACGACACGAGCCGCGCCAACGGCTTCACGCCGCGCCGCTCGGCGACGCTACGCTCCATCAGTACGACGGCCGCGGCCGCGTCGTTGATGCCCGAGGCGTTGCCCGCCGTCACCGTGCCGTTTTCCTTCGCGAACACCGGCTTCAACTTCGCGAAGTCGTCCGCCGTTGCGTTCAGCCTCGCGTGCTCGTCCGTGTCGAACACGACGTCGCCCTTCTTCGACGGAGTCGTGATCGGCAGAATCTGTTCCTTAAAGTAGCCGCTCGTGATCGCGTGGGCCGCGCGGCGGTGCGACTCGAGCGCGAGCGCGTCCTGGGCGTCGCGCGAGATGTCGTACTTGCGCGCGACGTTCTCGGCGGTCACGCCCATGTGGATCGACTGGAAAGGATCGTTGAGCGCGCCGACCATCATGTCGACGAGACGCGCGTCGCCCATGCGCTGTCCGAAGCGCGCGGCCGGCATCGAGTACGGCGCGCGGCTCATGTTTTCCGCGCCACCGCCGATCGCAATGTCGGCGTCGCCGAGCAGCACGCTCTGCGCGGCCGAAACGATGGCCTGCAAGCCCGAGCCGCACAGCCGGTTGACGGTCAGCGCGGGCGTATGCTGCGCGACCCCGCCGTTGATCGCGGCGACGCGCGCGAGATACATGTCCTTCGGCTCGGTGTGCACGACGTTGCCGAACACGACGTGGCCGACTTCGTCGCCCGACACGCTCGCGCGCTCGAGCACTTCGCGCACGACACGCGCGCCGAGGTCGGTCGGCGCGAAATCCTTCAGGCTGCCGCCGAACGTGCCGATTGCCGTGCGCACACCGCTCACCACCACTACGTCCCGTTGCATCGCTTGTCCCTCCTGTTGTCTCTCCAGTCTGCCTGGATGATTGCGCCAGCGCGGGCCATGCTGCGCCGCGCGGCTTACGTGATATCTACCCCGCCAGCAGCCGCTCGACGGTCTCGCGCGACGGAATCGGCGCGACCGCGCCATAACCTTGCGTGGACAGCGCGGCGGCAACATTCGCGTAGCGCGCGGCGGCAAATGGATCATCGCCCGCGACGATGCGCGCGATGAATGCGCCGCCGAAACAGTCGCCGGCGCCGGTTGCATCGACCGCATCGACGACGTGACCCGGCACGACGCGTCGCTCGTTAGGTGTCGCGATATACGAGCCGTCCTTGCCGAGCTTCAGCGCGACCACGCTCGGTCCGTGCGACAGCAGAAAATCGACGATCTCGTCACGGCCGGTCAGCCCCGTCAGTTCGGTCACATCGTCCCAGCTCGGCAGGCAGATGTCGGTCTGGCGGATCGCCTCGAGCATCACCGCGCGCGCCCGCGCGAGCGGCCACAGCTTAAGACGCAGATTGGTGTCGAAGCTCACGCGCGCGCCATTCGCGCGCGCATGCGCGATCGCTTCGAGCGCGGCGTCGCAGGCGCTCACGCTGATCGCGAGACTGATGCCGGACAGATGGACGACCTTCGCCGCCGCGAGCGCGTCGCGCGGCAGATCGGCGGGTGCATAGCGGCTCGCCGCCGAGCCCGCGCGCAGATAGTCGAACGCGTGGCCGTTGGGGCCGTGCGACACGAAGTAGACGCCGGTCGAGGCCCGCGGATCGACGCGCACGAACGACGTGTCGACCTGCTCGCGCTCCCACAGATCGACCAGCAGGCGTCCGAAATGATCGGCGCCGACCGCCGACACGAAACCGGTCCTCGCACCCTGGCGCGCAGCCGCGATGCAGAAGTTCGACGTGTCGCCGCCGAAGCCTTGCAGGTAGTTCGGCTGGTCCTTCGCCGACTGGTTGAATTCGATCATCGCCTCGCCGAGCGCGAGGATGTCCGGTGTTTGAGCTTCAGGCCGTGCGGCCGCGCTGTGCGTCATCGCCTAGACCTCGCCCCACAAATCGTGGCCGTCCGCGCCGGTGATCTTCACCGACACGAAATCGCCAACCTTGTAGCGCTTCGACGCCTTGGCGGACGGCGCGATATAGACGACGCCGTCGATCTCCGGCGCATCCGCCGCGGTGCGGCCGATGCCGCCGTCCGCGTTGATTTCGTCGACGAGCACCTTCAGCGTCTTGCCGACCTTGCGCGCGATGCGCTTGGCCGACACCTGCTCGGCCACTTCCATGAAGCGCGCGCGACGTTCCTCACGCACTTCATCGGGCAGCGCGCCGTCGAGTTCATTCGCGCTCGCGCCTTCGACCGGCGAATACGCGAAACAGCCGACGCGATCGAGCTCCGCCTCGCGGATGAAATCGAGCAGCGTCTCGAACTGCTCTTCGGTCTCGCCCGGAAAGCCGGCGATGAACGTGCTGCGGATCGTCAGATCGGGGCAGCTCTCGCGCCAGGCCTTGACGCGCTCCATCACCTTCTCGGCGTTGGCCGGGCGCTTCATGCGCTTCAGCACTTCGGGATGCGCGTGCTGGAACGGCACGTCGAGATACGGCAGCACGTGGCCCTTGTACGGACCCTCCGCCATCATCGGAATCACTTCGTCGACGCTCGGATACGGATACACGTAATGCAGGCGCACCCACGCGCCGTATTGCGCAGCGAGTTCGCCGAGCGCGGCGACCAGATCCGTCATGCGCGTCTTGATCGGCTTGCCGTTCCAGAAACCGGTGCGGTATTTGACGTCGACGCCATATGCGCTCGTGTCCTGCGAGATCACGAGCAGTTCCTTCACGCCGGACTTGAACAGGTTCTCCGCTTCGAGCATCACTTCGGCGACCGGGCGCGACACCAGATCGCCGCGCATCGACGGGATGATGCAGAACGTGCAGCGGTGATTGCAGCCTTCGGAAATCTTCAGGTACGCGTAGTGGCGCGGCGTGAGCTTGACGCCCGCGGCGGGCACCAGATCGACGAACGGATCGTGCGGCTTCGGCAGATGGCTGTGCACCGCCTGCATCACCTCGCCGAGCGCGTGCGGGCCGGTCACCGCGAGCACCTTCGGATGCACTTCCTCGATCAGCCCCGAGCCACTCGCACTCTTCTTCGCGCCGAGGCAACCGGTGACGATCACCTTGCCGTTTTCATTGAGCGCTTCGCCGATCGCGTCGAGGCTTTCCTGCACGGCTTCGTCGATGAAGCCGCAGGTGTTGACGACCACGAGGTCCGCGCCGTCATAGGTGCCGGAGATTTCGTAGCCTTCGGCGCGCAGCTGGGTGATGATCTGCTCGGAATCGACGAGGGCCTTGGGACAGCCGAGAGAGACGAAGCCGACTTTCGGCGTGGCGCCCGGTACGGCCGGAGCGTTCGAGGGGGTGGAAGACATGGGAACCGCTTGAAGACGTTAAACCGTGAATTGTAGCGGTTCGCCACTGCCACCGCTCGTAAGTCTTTGAATTCTAGTCTTCAAACGGGGATGGGTTCGGCAGGACCGGGTTGATCCAGCTCGCTATTTTCTTCGTCGCTGGAAACGTGCTGACGCGTCGGCGCCGACGCGGCTCCGGCCGCCAGCGCCTGGCCGATTACCGTAAGAATTTCGTCAGAGTCCTGCACTCGCCGGATCGCCGCATGCAGTTCGGCGGCTTGCGGCCAGGTCCGCTGCAGGTAGCTGAGCCACTTCTTGACGCGGCCGTGCTCATGGGTCAGCGTGCCATGCGCCCGCAGCTTGTTCATGTAGCCGACGATCGAACCCAGCACCTGCTGCCATTCGTCGGCAGATGGACACGGGTCGATGAGGCCGCGGATTCGCTGCGCGAGGAACGGATCGGACACGGCGCCGCGCCCGATCATCACGTCCGCGCAGCCGCTGACCGAGCGGCAACGCTGCCAGTCCGCCACCGTCCAGACTTCGCCGTTCGCGATGACGGGCACGTCGACGGCGTCGTCGATGCGCGCGATCCACTCCCAGTGCGCAGGCGGCCGATAGCGGTCGTCGCGCGTGCGCGCATGCACGACGAGCGAGGCCGCGCCGCCGTCCGCGAGCGCCTGCGCGCATTCGATCGCCCGCGACGTGTCGGACACGCCGAGGCGCATTTTTGCCGTCACCGCGATATCGGCAGGCACCGCGGCGCGCACGGCCGAGACGATCTGGTTCAGCAACTTCGGGTTCGCGAGCAGCATCGCGCCGCCGCCGTGCTGATTGACGACTTTGGCGGGACAGCCGAAGTTCAGGTCGATACCGTAGGGCGATAGCATGGCCGCGTACGCGGCATTGCGTGCCATCCACTCGGGATCGCTGCCGAGCAGCTGGATCACCATCGGCGTGCCGCTGGCGGTCACGCTCGCGTGCAGGATTTCGGGCGCCTCGCGCTCGTAGACGCGGGTTGGCAGCAGCGAGCCTGTGATGCGGATGAACTCGGACACGCAGCCGTCGAAAGCGCCCGCGCTCGTCAGCACGTCGCGCAGCACATAGTCCGCAAGCCCTTCCATCGGGGCGAGAAACAGCCGGCTCATGAGCGGTGTGGGTGAACGGCGGGTCAGAGCAGAACGATCCGCGCGGCCTTCGCAACGGAAGACGCTGACGCGATCAGGGAAACGGTCTGAAACATGGGACGGGTCCAGCGGAAGAAAAACCGTAACGGCGCAAGCAGCGATGTGCCGGCAGTGGAGGCAACGGTCATTGAGCCGCAGCCGGAATCCGGTTCCGACGGAAAAGCGTCCCCACGCGCGGGCCGCCATTGTAGCGCGTCGGCGGCTTCGCAATCCCGCCAGCCATGCAGGAGGATCGGCGGCGGAGGCTGAATGTCAACGGTACGCCGACGGCCGGTCGCTGGCCCAGCCGTACTCGAGGCGCGCGATCTCGTTGCGGCAATGAAGGTCGGCTTCGCGTCCACAGGCAACCCCACAGCCCTCGTCGACCGGAGCAGACCTCGCCGCCATTCACTGCTTCACTTCTTCTCCGTCTCCGGATTGTCCTGCGGCGTGGCCGGCGCATTGCTCGCATTGCTCGCATTGTTCGCATTGACCGCGCCGCCCGGCGTAAACGGGAACGTGGCGAACATGGTCTTCGCCTGGTTCTGCATCTGCTCCTGCATCTGCACGAACATGTTCTTCGATTGCTCGATGTAGCTGGTCATCATGCCCTGCATCATCGGCGCCTGCATGTTCATGAACTGCGACCAGACTTCGGGGTTCATCGCCTTGCCTTCATAGAGATTCTTCGACTGGTCGGCAAGCTTCGCCTGAATGTCGATGAAGGCCTGGATGTTCTTTTCCAGATACGTGCCCATCATGCCCTGCATCGCATGACCGTAGAACCGGATGATCTGCGACAGCATCGACGACGAGAACATCGGCAGGCCGCCGCTCTCTTCTTCAAGAATGATCTGCAGCAGGATCGAGCGCGTCAGGTCCTCGTTGCTTTTGGCATCGATCACCTTGAAATCTTCCTGATCGAGCACGAGTTGCTTCACATCAGTCAGCGTGATGTAGGTACTCGTCTCGGTGTCGTAGAGCCGACGATTCGGATATTTCTTGATCAGTCGTTCGGCCGTTTTCTTTGTAGTAGTAGTCATGTAACGCCTTTAAGCTCGAGTTAAGCAAACGCGGAAACGGCGTCCGGGCTGTGCAATGGGATCCATTGCGCAGCCGGGACGCCGGCGAAACCATCTGAGCCGAAGCGCGCCGCCTTCCGGTCCGGCGCGCCGATGGCTCAGCCCATATGCAAGCCGCCGTTCAGCGAAAAATCGGCGCCCGTGGCGAAGCCCGATTCTTCCGACGCAAGCCACGCGACGATCGAGCCGATTTCGCCCGGCTGACCGAGGCGGCGCACCGGAATCGTCGCGACGATTTTTTCCAGCACGTCCGGGCGGATCGCCTTGACCATGTCGGTGCCGATGTAGCCCGGCGACACGGTATTGACCGTCACGCCCTTGGTCGCGACTTCCTGCGCGAGTGACATCGTAAAGCCGTGAATGCCGGCCTTCGCGGTCGAATAATTGGTCTGGCCGAACTGGCCCTTCTGGCCGTTCACCGACGAAATGTTGATCACCCGGCCAAAGCCACGCTCGACCATGCCGTCGATCACCTGCTTGGTGACGTTGAACAGGCTGGTCAGATTCGTGTCGATCACCGCCGTCCAGTCTTCGTGCGTCATCTTGCGGAACACGACGTCGCGCGTGATGCCGGCATTGTTGACCAGCACGTCGATCTCGCCGACTTCGGCCTTGACCTTGTCGAATGCGTCCTTGGTCGATTGCCAGTCACCGACGTTACCCTCGGAGGCGACGAAGTCGTAGCCGAGTACCTTCTGCTCGTCGAGCCACTTCGCACGGCGCGGCGAATTCGGGCCGCAGCCGGCGATCACCCTGAAGCCTTCCTTGTGCAGACGCTGGCAGATGCTGGTGCCGATGCCGCCCATGCCGCCCGTTACGTACGCAATTCGCTGTGTCATAAACCACACTCCGTTATCGTTGTCGAGGCGCCTGCCGGCGGCCTCGTGCCTCGCCTGATGCTGGTTCGCGTTGCCGCCGGGCGACCGTCTGGCAATGCGCACTGCCGACACGAGTCACCTGTTGCAACGCGCCGCACCGCCAGTTGGCGTGCGGCGCGGCCAGATGCCTGTGCTGGCGAAGACCGCGCGCGACCGGTCGCGAATGCGCGCGGCGTACCCAGCGTACTTTAAACGCGCTCGACCGCCAGCGCGACACCCATGCCGCCGCCGATACACAGTGACGCCAGACCCTTCTTCGCATCGCGCTTCTGCATTTCGTGCAGCAGCGTGACGAGAATCCGGCAACCGGACGCGCCGATCGGGTGGCCGATCGCAATCGCGCCGCCGTTCACGTTGATCTTCGACGTGTCCCAGCCCATCTGCTTGTGCACGGCGAGCGCCTGCGCGGCGAACGCTTCGTTGATTTCCATCAGGTCGAGGTCGGCCGGCGTCCAGCCCGCGCGCTCGAGGCAACGGCGCGAAGCCGGTACCGGGCCCATACCCATCACCTTTGGATCGACACCCGCGTTCGCGTATGCCTTGATGCGCGCGAGCGGCGTGAGGCCGAGCGCTTCCGCTTTTTTCAGCGACATCACGAGCACCGCCGCTGCGCCGTCGTTCAGACCCGATGCGTTGGCCGCCGTGACCGTGCCTTCCTTCGAGAACGCCGGCTTCAGGCTCGCGAGCGATTCGGCCGTCACGCCATGACGCACGAATTCGTCGGTGGCGAAGCGCAGCGGCTCGCCCTTGCGCTGCGGAATCTCGACCGGCACGATTTCGTCGTTGAAGCGCCCCGCCTTCTGCGCGGCTTCGGCCTTGTTCTGCGACAGCGCCGCGAACGCGTCCTGCTGCTCGCGCGTGATGCCGTGTTCTTTCGCGACGTTCTCAGCCGTCACGCCCATGTGGTACTGGTTGTAGACGTCCCACAGGCCGTCGACGATCATCGAGTCGATCAGCTTCGCGTCGCCCATGCGGAAACCGTCGCGCGAACCCGGCAGCACGTGCGGCGCGGCGCTCATGTTTTCCTGGCCGCCTGCCACGACGATGTCCGCGTCACCGGCGATGATCGCGTTGGCCGCGAGCATCACGGCCTTCAGACCTGAGCCGCAGACCTTGTTGATCGTCATGCCCGGCACGGCCGACGGCAAACCCGCCTTGATCAGCGCCTGACGCGCGGGGTTCTGACCGGAGCCCGCCGTCAGCACCTGGCCCAGAATAACTTCGCTCACCTGTTCCGGCTTCACGCCTGCCCGTTCGAGCACGGCGCGCACCGCGAGCGCGCCGAGTTCAGGCGCGGCAATCTTCGCCAGCGACCCACCAAACTTGCCCACTGCAGTACGAGCGGCCGATACGATCACAACATCAGTCATTTCAATATCCTCCGGGCATCCCGGCCAACCGCGCCGCAGCCCGTTACGTTAAAAATTGCGTTGCAACTTGCGTTGCTCTCACGCCTTCATCAACCAGACGCTCATTCACCTGCCAAACACCTATGCACCGGCCGACTGCGCACTATGCCGACGTCGACAGCAATGTCGTAAGCGCATCGAGCCTGTGCGTGAACCTACTCCCGTTGCCGCACGTAGCGGCCCGGCGCCGGCTCAATGACCGGGAATTCGTCGGAGCCCAAATTGGCGCGCGCCTTCACTTTCTTGCCGCCGTACTGATCGAGCCAGTCGGTCCATTCCGGCCACCAGCTGCCGGGCACTTCGGTCGCCGCGTCGAACCAGTCGTCCGCGCTTTCGGGCAGCGTCTTCGCGTCGGTATCGAGCTTCCAGAAGCTGCGCTTCTTCTTCGCGGGCGGATTGATCACGCCGGCGATATGGCCCGAGGCGCCGAGCACGAACTTCAGCGGCCCGGTGAGCAGAGGCGCCGACGCATACGCGGTTTGCCACGGCACGATATGGTCTTCGCGTGATCCGTAAATGAAGGTCGGCACGTCGATCTTCGACAGATCGATCGGCTCGCCGCAGGTGGTCAGCGCACCGGGCTCGCGCAGCTTGTTCTCGAGATACGTGTTGCGCAGATACCAGACGTACATCGGCCCGGGCAGACTGGTCGAGTCGCTGTTCCAGTACAGCAGGTCGAACGGTACCGGCGTGCGGCCCTTCAGGTAACTGTCGACGACGTAGTTCCAGACGAGGTCGTTCGGGCGCAGGAACGAGAACGTGTTCGCGAACTCGACGCCGCGCATCAGTCCCGGCGGCGCGCCGTTCTTGCCGCCGATGCTCTGCTCGCGCATCTGCACGTGCGCCTCGTCGACGAACACGTCGAGCACACCCGTGTCGGAGAAGTCGAGCATCGCGGTGAGCAGTGTCATCGACGCGGCCGGATGTTCGCCGCGCGCCGCGGCCACCGCGAGCGCGGTGGCGAGCATCGTGCCGCCGACGCAAAAGCCGAGCGTATTGATCTGCTCGCGGCCGCTGATCTTGCGCACGGTGTCGATCGAGGTGAGCACACCCTCGCCGATGTAGTCGTCCCAGGTCTTGTGCGCAATGGACTGATCCGCGTTGCGCCACGAAATCAGGAACACCTGATGGCCCGAATCAAGCCCGTGCGCGACGAGCGAGTTTTCGGGCTGCAGGTCGAGAATGTAGTACTTGTTGATGCACGGCGGCACGATCAGGAGCGGCCGCTCGCGCACCGTCGCCGTGCGCGGCTTGTACTGGATCAGCTGCAGCAGATCGTTCTCGAACACGACCGAGCCTTCGGTGTTCGCGAGGTTCTCGCCGACCGCGAAACGCGATTCGTCGGTTTGGGAAATCTTGCCGCGCTGCATGTCGGCGAGCAGGTTCATCACGCCCTGGCGCAAGCTCTCGCCTTTGCTGTCGAGCAGCGTTTTCTGCGCTTCGGGATTCAGCGCGAAGAAGTTGCTCGGCGAGGCCGCCGCGGTCCACTGCTGGACCGCGAAGCGAATGCGCTCACGGGTTTTCGGCTGGGTGTCGAGCGCGTCGACCAGCTGCTGCAGATAGCGCGCGTTCAGCAGATACCACGCGGCGGTGAACGCGTAGGCCGGCGCCGCGCTCCAGGCGTCCGCGCTAAAGCGCCGGTCCTTGAGCTCGGGCGCCTTGATCGCCGACGTGGTGGCCTGCTGGATCAGCTCCATCGCCTCGCGCGAATAGTCGGTCTGCAGCTTCTGCAAACGCTCGGGCGGAATCGCGGCGGTGGGAATGCTCAGCCCCGGCAACGACGGCAACGCACCGGCGGCCAGCTTGCTGAAGTCGGGCATGCCGGGAAACGCCGGTATTTGCGGGAAGCCCGCCGTTATCTGCGCGAAGTCCGGTATCTGCGGCATTGTGGGCATCTGAAATGACGGGCCATTGGGCTGCGCGCCGAACGAACGCCAGGCGTTCATCCAGGCGTCGAGAAATTGCTGCATGCCTGCGGCTGACGATGCGCCGCTCGTACCGGCCTGCTGCGTCTGCTCCTTCGAGGAGTCGGTGCTGGGGGAAGCTGGGGAATGAGATGCTGCCATACCTGCTTTTGACCGGTAAGTCCTTGCGGACGGGTTGAGAGGCAGCTCCGTGCGCACGTGGCGATTGCTCGCGACTTCGTCACGCCCTGTCCCATGAACGACGAGGAGCTTGGGAGGAACATTCTTGCTCCCCATCACAAGGCATGTCAATGCTTGTTCCCGATTTTGCCGCAGTGCGATAGTTTTTTAATTATCGTTTTCCCTGTATGGCAAATCGCGCGTTAACGAATCAAATGATGCTTGCCGGGTAAATCAAAAAAACTCCTACGGCGCATGGCATTTAAGCATATTTATTCGTTCGATCGCCCACACAGCCGGCGGGCGATTCGCGCTATCGGCGGGCCTTCCGGCAGCGCAACAAAAGATGCGTATGAAGGCCGGCCAACGGGCCCTCAGCGACGGGCCGGCAGTGGGATTCGCGATTAACGAACCGATGCGCATTCACGCGAAATAAAACAACCGTTCGATTTTAAAAGTATGACAAGATGCGCCCGCGCACCATTCCGAATTAATCGGCAATTGATTGCGCCTGCTCGTCGATCCAGATCAACGCGGCCATGCGTCCGGTCTCGCGATCACGGCGATACGAATAAAAACGCTCGCGCAACGTGACCGTGCACAGATCGCCGCCGCTGATGCGCGTAAGGCCGAGCCGCTGCAGGCGCAGGCGCGCCAGCGCCGGCAGATCGGCGAGATATTTGCCGGCATTCCCGGGATGCGCGACGAACGCCTTCGCGGTCGCGTCGAGTTGTGCATCGTCGGCAACGGTCATGAAGGCGTCACGCACGTCTGCGCCGACTTCGAATGCTGTGGGCCCGATCGACGGTCCGAGGTACGCATGCAGCTCGCTCGCGCGCACATCCGCCAGCGCCGCGACCCGCGCGGCGGTCTGCTCAACGACGCCCGCCGCGAGTCCGCGCCACCCGGCATGCGCGGCGCCGACCGCGCGCCCCGCTTCGTCGCACAACAGCACCGGCATGCAATCGGCGACCATGACGACGCACGCGATGCCCGCGCGATCGGTGACGCTCGCGTCGGCGCGCGCCGGCGCACCATGCTCGCGCGCGTGCGCAATCGCATCCTCGGCGCGGACGACGCCGGCGCCATGGATCTGCTCGAGCCACGCGGCCTCGCGAACACCGGTAAGCGCGACGAGCCGTGCGCGATTGCCCGCGACCGCGGCGGGATCGTCGCCGGTCTTCATGCCCATATTCAGCCCGCCGGGCTGGGCGGCGCCGTCGCGCCAGCGGCCGAACGGCGCGTCGCTGACGCCGCCGTCGCGGGTGGTCACGAGCGCGCGCACGCGCGGCGACACGTTCCATGCGGGTTGCACGACGTCGGCAAAAGCCAGCTCCGGCAGATTGGTGCTCATGCGTGATCGTCCTCGTCGTGGTCGCTGTGTTCATCGTACGCGCCGTCGTCGAACGACGCATCGTAGTCCTCATCCTCGCCATACGCATCGTCGAACTCGCCCGCGTCGTCGCGACCCAGACCGAGCGCGGCCGACAACGCCTCGATGTCGGCCGGCACGTCGGCGCGCCACTGCATCGAGCGGCCGGTCTTCGGATGAATCAGGCCGAGCCGCCACGCGTGCAGCGCCTGGCGCGCGAAGCCGTCTGGCAGCGGCGTGACCGAGCGCTTGCCGCGCGCGCGTCCGTACACGGGATCGCCGAGCAACGGATGACCGATGTGCGCGCAATGCACGCGAATCTGATGCGTGCGCCCCGTCTCCAGATCGCAATGAATCGCCGTGACCGGCTGCCGCTGCCAGATCGCCGAGGACACGCGCCGGAAATGCGTGCGCGCCGGCTTGCCGGCCGCGCCCGTCACCACGGCCATGCGCGTGCGCTCGCGCGGATCGCGGCCGATCGGCGCGTCGATCGTGCCTTCGTCGGGCAGGTTGCCCCACACGAGCGCGAGGTAGCGGCGCTTGACCGTGCGAGCCTGCAACTGGCGCACGAGGTCGGTCTGCGCCTCGAGCGTGCGCGCGACCACCATCAGCCCCGAGGTCTCCTTGTCGAGCCGATGCACGACGCCCGCGCGCGGCAGACCCGCCGCGGACTCGCCGTAGCGGTAGAGCAGCCCGTTCAGCACGGTGCCGCTCCAGTTGCCAGCCGCCGGATGCACGACCATGCCGGCCGGCTTGTTGATGACGACGAGCGTGTCGTCCTCGTAGACGATGTCGAGCGGCACCGGCTCGGGCGTGAAGGCGAGCTGTTCGGGCAGCAGATCGGGCACGAGTTCGATCGTCGCGCCAAGCGGCACCGGCTGGCGGATCTTCGCCGCCTTGCCGTCGACGCGCACCCGCTGCGCCTCGATCCAGCTTTGCAGACGGCTGCGCGAGAACTCCGGGAATACTTTGGCCAGCACCTTGTCGAGGCGCTCGCCCGCCAGTTCGTCGGGTACCACGACGCTGCGCGGCGCTTCGTCGGCCGCGCGCACGGGCACGGGTGCCGCCGTGGCCGCAGAGCCTTGCGGGCTGCTTGCGGCGAGCGCGTCGCCGGAGAAATCGTCGTCGACGGAATCGGCGCCCAACGCGTCGGCCGGGTCGGCGCTTACGCTATAATCTTCGTTGCTATTCCCGGCGCCTGCGGCGCCTGGAGTATTTGAGCGGGTCATTGAATCTGGGTCACCTGGACGTAAAGCTAGACTGGAAAATGCGAGCCTTGAACACCATCACTGAAGCGTCGATCAATTTGGCGGCCATCAAGAAGGCGGCCCGGAAAGTGGCCGGATACATTGCGTGCGCCGCGGCCGTCGTCGCTGTTGCGGCTTGCCACGGCCTGCCGGAGAAGACCGACGAAACGGCAGCGTGGAACAACAACAAATTATATACGGAGGCGAACGACGCCCTGACCGGTGGCGACTGGGGCAAGTGCGCGAAGTATTTCGAGCTGCTCGAGGGCCGCGACCCGTTCGGCCACTTCGCCCAGCAGGCGCAGATCAACGTCGCGTACTGCAACTGGAAAGACAACGAAAACGCCGCCGCCGACCAGGCCATCGACCGCTTCATCCAGCTGCACCCGGATCATCCGGACATCGCCTACGCGTATTACCTGAAGGGCATGATCCACTTCAACGACGACCTCGGTCTGTTCGGCCGCTTCTCGGGCCAGGATATGAGCGAGCGCGATCCGAAGTCGCTGCGCGAGTCGTATGACGCGTTCAAGGTCGTGGTGGACCGCTTCCCGAACAGCAAGTATGCGCCGGACGCCGCCCAGCGCATGCGCTACATCGTGAATGCGCTCGCATCGCACGAAGTCCACGCCGCGGACTACTACTATCGCCGCGGCGCCTATGTCGCCGCGATCAATCGTGCGCAGCTCGCATTGCGCGAGTACAAGAACACGCCGGCCATCGAAGACGCGCTGCACATCATGATCCTGTCGTACGAGAAGCTGAACAACCAGCAACTCGCCGACGACACTCGTCGCGTGCTGGCCGGCACCTTCCCCGACAGCCCGTACGTGACCGGCCGCGCGCGGCCCGGCACGGCGAAGTCGTGGTGGCAGTTCTGACGCCTCACGCGCCGACGGCACACTGACCTTCGTCTGAAAACGAAAACGCCACGACCTCGGTCGTGGCGTTTTCGTTTATGCGCGCCGCGAGACTCAATCGCGCTCGAACAGCGCAATCGATTCCACGTGCGACGTATGCGGGAACATATTGACGACGCCCGCGCCCACCAGCCGATAACCGGCCTCATGCACGAGCAGCCCGGCATCGCGCGCGAGCGTGGCCGGCGCGCACGACACATAGACGATGCGCTTCGGCAGCGGCCCGTTGCCGCTCTGCGCAATCTCCGCGAGCGCCTTCGCGATCGCGAGCGCGCCTTCGCGCGGCGGATCGACGAGGAACTTGTCGAACTGGCCGAGCGCGCGCAAGTCGTCGGCGGTGACCTCGAACAGGTTGCGGCACGCGAACGACGTGTGCCCGGCGACACCATTCAGCTCCGCATTCGCGAGCGCGCGCTGGGTCAGCACTTCGCTACCCTCGATGCCGACCACTTCCCGCGAGATTCGCGCGAGCGGCAACGTGAAGTTGCCGATCCCGCAGAACAGGTCGAGCACGCGGTCGGTGCGTGCCGGCGCCAGCAGGCGCAGCGCGCGGCTCACCAGCACGCGGTTGATCGC
The DNA here is from genome assembly GCF_050436225.1 of Paraburkholderia lebeckiae. NCBI lineage: Bacteria > Pseudomonadati > Pseudomonadota > Betaproteobacteria > Burkholderiales > Burkholderiaceae > Paraburkholderia > Paraburkholderia lebeckiae. The sequence continues at coordinate 1,908,754 of NZ_JBNDLU010000002.1, forward strand.
GTGATTGACCTGGGTGAAATCAGTTGGCTTGAACGGCATACGGATGCCGTATTCGGGCAGCGTGTAGTCGAGCTGCACGTCGAGAGGATAAAGCGGCGTGACCGTGTCGGGACCGCCCGGCTGGATCCAGAACTGCACCTTGTGCTCGTCCGCGAACTCGCGCAGCACCTGCTCGTCCCCGGCCGTCAGCGGTTCGAGGTTGCGCACGACGAGCGCCGTGACCGACGAGCCGACCGCGAGCTCGAGCTGCGGCATGCGGTCGTAGATAGACAGCTTGCGGACCATGAAACGCAGCGGCATCAGCATCGCCGATACATGCGGCGGCAGCACCTCGCAGGTCTTCATGTCGGCGATATAGCTGCTCTTTTTCTCGTGAAAGCCGATGCGCATGCCGCCGCGCTCCGGCAGGTAGCGCACCGCGAGCCGCGCACGATAGCGATAACCCCAGGACGGTCCGTCAATCGGCCGGAACACCGTTTCGGGGCGCAGCTTCGCCAGATGCTGCAGGTTGTCCTCGAGCACGCGCTGCTTGACCGCCACCTGCGCGCGCATGTCGAGATGCTGCATCGAGCAGCCGCCGCAGATATTGAAGTACGCGCATTTCGGCGTCGTGCGGATCACGCTTTCGCGGAATACCTGGACGACTTCGGCCTGCTCGAATTTCGGCTTGCTGCGATGCGTCGAATAACTGACGAGTTCACCCGGCAGCGCACCTTCGACGAACACGACCTTGCCTGGCGTGCCGTCTTCGCTCGTGGTGCGGCCTACGCCGCGCGCTTCCATATCGAGCGAAACGATTTCGATGAGCGGTTCGTTGCCGGTAATGACGGGCGCCGGCGCCGGGGCGTGCGCTCTGGCATGCTTCGATGAGCGCCGCGGCGAGCGACGTTGGGGGGCAGTTCGGGACACCTGCGGACTTCCTGACAAACAATGGGGGAAAGGCGAGATTGTAGACGAAGCGCCGGACCTGCCTGCGATGCGGTGCGGACCACACGCGGATCGCGGCCCGGATTGCGGCTCCCCGGCGGAGGCTCTGCTCGCGTGCGCTTACTGCTCGAACGCCGCCAGATACTCGGCCCACTGCGGCGCGCTTTCCAGCGCGAGCGCGTTCTTCACGAGGTTGATCTCGTCAGCATACTCCGACGGCGAAAAGCCACCGCGCATCAGTTGGAAGCGGCAATACAGCAGGTACGTATTGACGACGTCGGTCTCGCAGTAATTGCGGATTTCCTCGATGCGCCCTTGCTGGAACGCCTGCCACACCTGACTGCCGTCCATGCCCATCTTGCCCGGAAAGCCGCACATCTTCGCGAGCGCGTCGAGCGGCGCGTTCGCGCGCGCCTGGTACATCGCGAGCACGTCCATCAGATCGGTGTGTCGCGCGTGGTAGCGGCTGATGTAGTTGTTCCACTTGAAGTCGCGGTCGTCCTCGCCGAGATCCCAGAACCGGTAGGCGGGGATGCCGTTGACGAGCGCGCGGTAGTTGAGCACCGGCAGATCGAAACCGCCGCCGTTCCACGACACGAGTTGCGGCGTGTACTTTTCGATCACGCGATAGAACGACTGCACGAGCGTCGCCTCGCTGTCATCGGGCGTACCGAGCGAGCGCACGCGAAAACCGTTGTTGTCACGGAACACGCAGGAAATTGCCGCGACCCGCTGGAGGTGATGCGGCAGAAAATCGCTGCCAGTTTTTTCGCGGCGTGCGGCGAACGCGTGCCCGGCGACGTCGGCGTCGCTCATCGACGCAGGCAAATCTTCAAGCCGGCGGATGCCGGCGACATCGGGAATCGTCTCGATGTCGAAAACAAGAATCGGTGTCATCAGGTCAGAGAACGGCGTCTTTTCGGACACCGTTTGAGGCGAAGAAGCGCTTCAGTCGCACCAGCGCTTCCTGTTGGATCTGGCGCACACGCTCGCGCGTGAGGCCCATTTCGTCGGCCAGCTCCTCGAGCGTGGCGGGCTCGATGTGATTCAGACCGAAGCGCCGCTCGATCACATGGCGGTGCTTGTCCGACAAACGCGCGAGCCATGCGCGTGTCAGTGTTTCGAGCTCGCGATGCTGCACTTCGGCGTCTGGCGACTGGCTCTGGTCGTCCGACAGCAGATCGAGCAGGCTGCTCGCCGGATCGAGATCGAGCGGCGCATCGAGCGATGCGGTGTGCTCGTTCAGCGCGAGGATGTCGGTGACTTCGTCGGTGGTCTTGCCGGTCAGATAAGCGATGTCGTCGATGCTCGCGTCGCGGCGCTCGGCCGCCTCCCCCGAATTCATCGAGTTCTTTTCCAGATGGCGCTTCGCGCGCAACACCTGGTTGAGCTCACGAATCACATGCACGGGCAATCGCACCGTACGCGCCTGGTTCATGATCGCGCGCTCGATGCTCTGGCGGATCCACCACGTCGCGTAGGTCGAGAAACGGAAGCCGCGCGTCGGATCGAATTTTTCGATTGCGTGCATGAGGCCGAGGTTGCCCTCCTCGATCAGATCGAGCAGCGGCACGCCGCGATTCAGATAACCCTTGGCAATGCTGACGACCAGCCGCAGATTGCGCTCGATCATCACCTGCCGCGCTTCGAACTCGCCGGCCTTGGCAAGGCGCGAATATTTCTGCTCTTCCTCGACGGTGAGCAACGGCTTCACGCTGATGCGATTCAGATAATGCTGGATCGTGTCGGCCGTGAGTTCGGCCTGCAGCAGTGCGCGGAAATCGTCGGCGTCGGGCGGCGCCTCGCCGGTGGTTTCGCGCGCGTCAGCGCTCTCGCTGTCGTCGAGGCCGCTCTGGCGTTCGTCGAGATCGCGCTCCTCCGCGACCTCTTCTTCCACTTCCGAAGCGCCGCTTTCGTCCACTGCGGCAGACGTGACTTCGCTGATCGTCTCAGACTCGGCTTGCGGCGGGCGGCGCTTCGATTTCGGCATGGTCGTATCGCTTATTGCGGCGGCAAATACTTCAGTGGGTCGACTGGTTTACCCTGTCGGCGAACTTCGAAATGCAACATCACACGGTCGGAATCGCTATTGCCCATCTCTGCGATCTTCTGCCCTTTCGTAACCGCTTCCCCCTCTTTTACCATCAAAGCGCGGTTGTGTGCATACGCGGTGAGATAAGTTGCATCATGCTTGATGATAATGAGATTGCCGTAACCACGCAGCCCATTTCCGGCATAGACGACGCGACCATCGGCTGACGCTTTAACCGGCTCGCCCGCGGAGCCGCCGATATTGACGCCCTTGTTGGTCGAGTCGTTGAACGTGTTGAGCAGCGGACCGCGCACCGGCCATGCAAATGCTACGTTGCCCGCCGCTGCGCTGCCGATGTCGGCGCTCGCCGCAGAGGGATTGGCCGGAGGCGCAGCTACCGCACCATTCGCGGGCGTACCGGTCGTCGCGCCGCCGTAGAGCGGCGGCATCGCGGCGCCGACCGCGGCCGGCGCGTTGTTGTTGAGCGGTGCGCTTTGCACCGCGCCCGTGCTGCCGATCGGCGCGGTCGACACGCCCGGCGTCATGGCCGCGGTATTCGCGCCCGGCGGCACGACGCGCAGCAGCTGGTCGACTTCGATCTGATTCGGGTTGGTCAGGTTGTTCCACGTCGAGATGTCGCGGTAATTCTGGCCGTTTTCGAGCGCAATGCGGTACAGCGTATCGCCCGGCTTCACGCGATAGTAGCCGGGCGGCGGCGGGCCGAGCGGCACCGCCGGTTGCGCCGCGCCCTGCGCGGTGGCGAGCGTGCCGCCGCCGGAGCGGTCGACGACGGGCGCCTGGTCGAGCCGGGATGCACAGGCCGTCATCAACAGGGACAAGGCGAGCACGCACACGCTGCGCTGGGTTACGGTCAAGGGGGTATTCGGGGTGGTTCTCTGCATCGCGCGCAACATACTCATCGGTGTCAAATCACTCCGGATTTTAAGGGTACAAAGAAAACGCGATCAAGCCGCGACTCGCGCCACTGCGCGGGGCCGAGGCGCTCGACCAGCGTCAGCACCTGACTCTGTCCTTCCTGTGAGCCGACCGGCGCAACCAGACGTCCGCCGATCGCGAGCTGCTCGATCAACGCCTGCGGAACGTCGAGCCCGGCAGCCGCGATCACGATCGCGTCGAACGGCGCCGCCGACGGCAAACCGAGCCGCCCGTCGCCGTAATGCAGCCGGATATTCGGAATGCGCAGCGGACGCAGATTCGTCTTCGCGCGCTCGGACAGCGGCTTGATGCGCTCGATCGAATAAACCTCGCGTGCGACCTGGCTCAGCACCGCCGCCTGATAGCCGCAACCGGTGCCGATTTCGAGCACGGTGTTCAGCGCGCGCCCGGCCGCCGCGAGTTCGATCATTCGCGCAACCACCGACGGCTTCGAGATAGTCTGGTGATGACCGATCGGCAGCGCGGCATCTTCGTACGCCTGGGCCGCAAGACCCGGATCGACGAACATGTGGCGCGGCACCGCCGCCATCGCGTTCAGCACACGCTGATCGCTGACGCCATTGGCTCGCAGGCGTTCGACCATGCGTTCGCGAACCCGTTCCGAGGTCAGCGCCAAGGCGTTGTTCATCGCGCCGCTGCTCGCGCCGCCGAATGCGCCGCCGAATGCGCCGCCCAACGCGGCGTTCAGCGCGGGTTTCGCGCTTTGCTGCAGTTGCGACTGAAGTGGCGATGGTGTCGCGCGCGCGCTGTGGCCAGACGCATGCGTCGAGGTTTTGCCTGGCTTGACCGACGACTTCGGTGCTTGCTTGACAGGCTGTCCCGCCAATGCACCGGCGAACGCGTTCGCTGTTGTCTTTGCGATAGGAGCGGCCTGCGGCTTTGGCGGCATCGCACCGGTCGCCGCCGTCGACGTACCCAACGAAGCGCTTTGCGTCTTCGCCTGGGGAATCACCTGGGGTCGCGTCGCCGGCGTGGATTGCGCAGCAACTGAGGTCCTCGCTTGCGCCCGTGCGGCCGCACCGCCCTGCGTCGGCTTCGCCGGCTGCTGCCGTGCGTTCAACGCCGCGCTCGCCGCGAGCGCCGCCGCGCGCATCTCGCCTGGACGTCCCTCGGGCCGGCGCGGTTCGCGCACCAGGTCCTCGAGCCCTAGCGGAAAGCGCTTCGCGCGCTCGCCGGTCATGAACTGCCGCTCCCGGCGCGCAGCCAGTCGCGCGCCGCGGGCAGCATTTGCGTGTAGGTCAGATCGAGCTGCAGCGGCGTGATCGACACGGCGCCGTTGGCCACCGCATGGAAGTCCGTGCCTTCGCTCGCGTCGCGCGCCTGGCCCGAGGCGCCGATCCAATAGATCGGTTCGCCGCGCGGATCGGTCTGGCGGATCACCGGCTGCGACGGATGACGTTTGCCGAGTCGCGTGATCTGCCAGCCGCGCAGTTCGTCATACGGCAGGTTAGGAATATTGACGTTCAGCAGCGGATGTCCCGGCAACGGCCGCGCGAGATAATGCTCGACGATTTCGGCGGCAACGCGGGCCGCGTCTTCGAGATGCGCCCAGTCTTTGTCGACGAGCGAGAACGCGATGGCCGGCACCCCGAACATGATGCCTTCGGTGGCGGCTGCGACGGTGCCGGAATACAGCGTGTCGTCGCCCATGTTCTGGCCGTTGTTGATACCCGACACGACGAGGTCCGGTGTATGGTCGAGCATGCCGGTCAGTGCGATGTGCACCGAGTCGGTCGGCGTGCCGTTCACGTAGTAGAAACCGTTCGCCGAACGCAGGACCGACAGCGGCCGCCACAGCGTCAGGGAATTCGACGCGGCGCTGCAGTTCTGTTCGGGAGCCATCACGGTGATGTTGGCGATCGGCTTCAGCGCTTCGTAAAGCGCGGCGAGGCCCGGCGCCAGATAACCGTCGTCGTTGCTGAGTAGGATTCGCATGCGCCGATTGTAACCGAGGAAAGATGGCACGCGAACGACATGGACGGCGTGTCTGCGTGGTGTGCACAAGCCTCGTGCGAGCCCGTATGTTCCAGGTGCGCAGATGCTTGTATCGAACGCAAAGATGCTGCTTCGCACTGAATGCGCGGCCGTGCGCGCCCGTCGATGAATCGGCAACCTGTGCGTGCTTCGCGCTGTGCAATGCAATACGGCTTGCGCGCGACGCATCAAAAGCGCGCTGCACGTCGTAACCCGCAGCGCAACAAATCGCACGGTCGTGCGCTTTGTTTTACACTCGGAAAACAGTACAAACCCTGAACGATACGGAGACACGATGCGCGCGATTCGCTGCAAGCAGTACGGGCCGCCCGAGAGCCTGGTCGTCGACAACCTCGCGGATCTCGAAGCGCCGCCTGGCCACGTCGTGATCGACGTGAAGGCCGCGGCCGTCAATTTTCCCGACGTGCTCATCATCGAGAACAAATACCAGTTCAAGCCGCCGCTGCCGTTCACGCCCGGTTCGGAAGCCGCGGGCATCGTGCGCGCGGTGGGCGAAGGCGTCACGCAGTTCAAGCCTGGTTCGCGCGTGGCCGCGTTCACCGGCTCCGGCGGTTTTGCCGAGCAGGCGCTTGCGCCCGCCGCGGCCTGCGTGCCGCTCGACGATGACGTGTCGTTCGAACTCGCGGCCGCGTTCACGCTCGCGTATGGCACCTCGCATCACGCGGTGGTCGATCGCGGCGCGCTGCAGCCGGGCGAGACGATGCTCGTGCTCGGCGCGGCCGGCGGGGTCGGGCTGGCGGCGGTCGAAATCGGCAAGGCGCTCGGCGCGCGCGTGATCGCGGCGGCATCGAGCGACGAAAAGCTCGCGACCTGCGTGAAGCACGGCGCGGACGCGACGATCAACTACAACACCGAGGATCTGCGCGAGCGCATCAAGGCGCTCACCGACGGCAAAGGTCCGGACGTGATCTACGACCCGGTCGGCGGCGTGTATGCGGAGCCGGCGTTTCGCAGCATCGGCTGGAGGGGGCGCTATCTGGTGGTCGGCTTTGCGAATGGCGAGATTCCAAGGCTGCCGCTGAACCTGATGTTGCTCAAGGGCGCAAGCGTGATCGGCGTGTTCTGGGGCGACTTCGCGAAGCGTGAGCCCCAGCGCAATCGCGCGGCATTCGAGCAGATGACCGGCTGGATTCGTGAAGGCAAGCTCAAGCCCTACGTGTCCACCCGCTACTCGCTCGACGACACCGGCCGCGCGTTGCGCGACATGGCCGAGCGCCGCGTGATCGGCAAGGTGGTCATCACGCCGTAGCACAACCAATAAAGGAGCAACAAAAACCGCGCGGCGGCCGACCGCGATTTCGGCCGCCGCGCCGCTTGCGATCCACGATCACAGCTTCTCGGTATCCCCGGTGCGCGGCTGCCACTTCATCAAACGCCGCTCCGCGGTCCCGACGATCGCATCGAGAATCAGCGCGAACGCGGTCAACACCAGAATCCCCGCGAACACCGTGTTGATATCGAAGGTGCCCTCCGCCTGCAGGATCAGATAGCCGACGCCGCGCGCCGAGCCCAGATACTCGCCCACCACCGAGCCGACGAACGCAAGCCCCACCGACGTATGCAGGCTCGAAAACACCCAGCTCATCGCGCTCGGCAGATAGACGAAACGCAGCAGCTGCTTACGGTTCGCGCCGAGCATGCGCGCGTTCGCGAGCACGATCGGGCTCACTTCCTTCACGCCCTGGTAGACGTTGAAGAACACGATGAAGAACACCAGCGTGACGCCGAGTGCGACCTTCGACCAGATGCCGAGGCCGAACCACACGCCGAAGATCGGCGCGAGAATCACGCGCGGCATCGAGTTCGCGGCCTTCACGTACGGATCGAACAGTGCGCTCGCGGTCGGCGCGAGCGCGAGCCACAGGCCGACGCCGAGCCCGATCGCGGTGCCAAAGACGAACGCGAGCACGGTCTCGACGAGCGTGATCCACAGATGCAGATAGATTTCGCCGCCCGTGAACCATTCCCAGATCCGCTGCAGTACTTTCTGCGGCTCGCCAAAGAAAAACGCCGCCTTGTTCGGATCGTCGAAATAGAACGGCGGTATCAGCGTCGGGCTCGTCAACACGTACCACAGCACGAAGCACAGCACGAGCAGCAGCCACTGCCAGATCACCAGATTCGCCCGGCTCGGGCGCAACGTCTTCCACATGACTTGGTTTGCCTTGGACGATTATTGAACACGTCTTCTTTTCGATGCGCAGGCGGGGATGCGCGGCACATTCAAACAGCGGTCAGTTGCTGCTGATAACCCTTGAGCACCTCGTCGCGCAGCACTCCCCAGAGCTGCGCATGCAACTCGACGAAGCGCGGATGCGAACGGATTTCGGCGACATCGCGCGGCCGCGGCAGATCGATCCGGAACTCGCCGATCGGATGCGTCGCAGGCCCGGCCGACAGTACCACCACGCGATCCGACATCGCGATCGCTTCGTCGAGATCGTGCGTAATGAACAGCACGGCCTTGCGCTTCGCGGCCCAGAGATCGAGCAGCTCATTTTCCATCAGCTGCCGCGTTTGAATATCCAGCGCGGAAAACGGCTCGTCCATGAGGATGATGTCGGGGTCGAGGATCAGCGTCTGCGCCATCGCGACGCGCTTGCGCATGCCGCCCGACAGCTGATGCGGATAGCGGTCGCCGAAGCCGCCCAGACCGACACGCTTCAACCACTCTTCGGCATTCGCGCGCGCTTCCGAGGCCGGCACGCGGTGAAACGACAGGCCGGCCATCACATTGTCGAGCGCCGAGCGCCACGGCATCAGCGCATCTGCCTGGAACATATAGCCCGCACGGCGATTCAGGCCGCTGAGCTTTTCGCCGAACACGCTGACGCCGCCCGTCGACGGCTGGAGCAGCCCCGCGCCGATGTTCAGCAGCGTGGACTTGCCGCAGCCAGTCGGCCCGACGACCGACACGAACTCGCCGGGCTCGATACGCAGCGTCGTGTCCTTGACCGCTGTGTAGCGCTGTGCGCGGTTGTCACGCGCGGCGAACGTGCAGGTGATGTTTTCGAGCGCCAGGGCAGCAACGGTCATCGTACGGCTCGCTTCGGGAATCGGGTTAGCGGGGAATTGTCGCGGCGACGCTGGGGCGACGGGTGTGGACGCGGCGAATCGCCCTGTCCACGTCCCATTCGATGCGCCTGTGCGCGCGCCGCGTCGTTCATGCCTTGACGGTCGCGAGCGCCTTCTTCACGAAGTCGTTGGTCCACGTCTTCGACAGATCGATCTGCGCGTTCTGGATCACCGGATCGAACGCTTTCAGCGTCTTCAGCGACGTCGCGGGACCGTCGGCGGGCATCAGGCCGTCGGGCGACATCGCTTCGCGCACGTGCTGCCACGCGTCGAGATAGAGCGCGCGGTCGCCAAGCAGATAGCTCTCCGGCACCGCGTTGATCAGTTCGCTGCCGCTCGCGTTCTGCAGCCACTTGAGCGCGCGCACCATCGCATTGGTGAGCGCCTGCGTGGTGTTCGGGTTCTTCGTGATGAACGACTGCGAGGCGTACAGGCAGCCCGCCGGCATGTCGCCGCCGAACACGATGTGCGTATCGGTGAGCGTGCGGGTATCCGACACGACGCGCACGTCGCCGGCGCGCTCGAGGCGCGTGACGACCGGATCGAGATTTGCGATCGCGTCGATCTGTCCGGACTGCAGCGCGGCGATCGCGCCGGCACCGGCGCCCACGCCGATGAACGCGACGTCCTTCGGACTGAGCCCCGCTTTCGCGAGGACGAAGCTCGCCATGATCGACGTCGACGAACCCGGCGCGGTCACGCCGATCTTCTTGCCCTTCAGATCGGCGATCGACTTGTAGTTCGGCATCGTCTTCTTCGACACCGCGAGCACGATCTGCGGCGCGCGGCCCTGCAGCACGAATTCGCGGAACATCTGTTTTTGCGCCTGCAACAGCAGCGTGTGTTCGAACGCGCCGGAGACCACGTCGGCGCTTCCGCCGACTGCCGCCTTCAACGCCTGCGAGCCACCCGCGAAGTCGGAAATCTCGACTTCGAGCCCCTCGTCCTTGAAGTAGTTGCGGCGCTCGGCGATCGTCAGCGGCAGGTAGTAGAACAGGTTCTTGCCGCCGACCGCGATGGCGACCTTGGTGGTCTCGGGCTTGCCCTGTGCGAAAGCGAACGGCGTGGCCGCGAGCGAGGCGCCCGCGAGCGCCGCACCGCCGGCGAGGAAGGTTCTGCGTTGCATGGTCCGTTGTCTCCAGATTTTTTGTAGTCCGGCTTTTTGACCGCCCGGGTGCGCGTTGCGCAAGCGCTTGGGCACGGTGTGGGGCTGCCGGTCGCGCGGCGCGAATCGTGCGTCAGCGCCGCGCTTTACGCGCCTTTCTCTATGCGTTGCGCTGTGCGCCTCAAACGATCTGTTGCACCCGCAACCGCGCGATGCCGTCAGCATCATAACCTAGCGATTGCAGGACTTCATCGGTATGTTCACCCAGTTCTGGCCCCAGCCAGCGCGTCTCACCAGGCGTCGCCGACAGCTTCGGCGTAATCGTGGGCAGCGTGATGTCCTTGCCGTCCTGCCACTTGAACCGCTGGATCATCTGCCGCGCGATGAACTGCGGATCGGTGAACATGTCGGCGACGCTGTAGATGCGGCCCACCGGCACGTCGGCCGCGTTCAGCACCGCGAGCGCTTCGTCGATCGTGCGCGTGGACAGCCACGCGCCGATCGCGGCGTCGATTTCCTGCGTGCGCGGCACGCGGCCATCGTTGTGCGCGAGCGCTGGATCGTTGGCGAGATCGTCGCGTTCGATCGCGATCATCAGGCGCCTGAAGATCGGATCGCTATTGCCGCCGATCACGATGCTGCCGTCGCGGCACGGATACGTATTCGACGGCACGATGCCCGGCAGAGACGCGCCGGTACGCTCGCGCACCATTCCGTAGACGCCGTATTCGGGCACCACGCTTTCCATCATGTTGAAGACGGCCTCGTACAGCGCGACGTCGACGACCTGCCCCTTGCCGCCGTTCACCTGCTTGTGATGCAGCGCCATCAGCGCGCCGATCACACCGTGCAGCGCGGCGATCGAATCGCCGATCGAAATGCCGATGCGCGGCGGCGGCAGATCCGGATAGCCGGTGATATGGCGCAGACCGCCCATCGACTCGGCGATCGCGCCGAAGCCGGGCCGGTCGCGATACGGGCCCGTCTGGCCGTAGCCCGACAGACGCACCATCACGAGGCCGGGGTTGTCGGCGGACAGCACGTCGTAGCCGAGCCCGAGCTTTTCGAGCAGACCGGGCCGGAAATTCTCGACGACGATATCGGCCTCTTTCGCGAGTCGCCGCACGATCTCCTTGCCCTCTTCGGCTTTCAGGTTGACCGTGACGGACTTCTTGTTGCGCGCCTGCACGGCCCACCACAGCGACGTACCGCCGACTTCCGGGTACAGCTTGCGCCATTTGCGCAGCGGGTCGCCGCCTTTGGGGTCTTCGATCTTGATGACGTCGGCGCCGAATTCGCCGAGAAAACGCGCGGCGAACGGCCCGGCGATCAGCGTGCCGAGTTCCAGCACCTTGACGCCGGCGAGCGGACCGCACGCGTCATGCGGTGCGGCGCTCGCGCCTGATTCGGGGGTGGCGCTCATGAGTCTCCTTGGTTCTGCATCGTTGTGTACCCAGTCTCTCTGGTTTGCAACGACTTGCGACGATGCATGCCTGGACGGATATGGCGGCGGCCAACGAAAGCCGCCTGGCTACATCGAACGACGGTCGAGCATCGCGCGCGCGATCGTGCCCGCGTCGACATACTCGAGTTCGCCACCCACCGGCACGCCGCGCGCGAGACGCGTCACGGCAAGGCCGCGCGCCTTCAGCGTCTGTCCGAGGTAATGCGCGGTGGCCTCGCCCTCGTTGGTGAAATTGGTGGCCAGCACGACTTCCTTGACGACGCCATCCGACGCGCGCTTCACGAGCCGGTCGAAATGGATTTCCTTCGGGCCGATGCCGTCGAGCGGACTCAACCGCCCCATCAGAACGAAATAGAGGCCGCGATAGGTCATCGTCTGTTCGAGCATGATCTGGTCGGCCGGCGTTTCGACGACGCACAGCAGCGACGGATCGCGCTCCTCATCGAGGCAGACCTCGCAGATCTGCGCTTCGGTAAACGTGTTGCACTTTTCGCAGTGACGCAGATGCTCGGTCGCGAACAACAGCGAGCGCCCGAGCTTTTCGGCGCCCTCGCGATCGTGCTGCATCAGGTGATACGCCATGCGCTGCGCGGACTTCGGCCCGACACCGGGCAGCGCGCGCAGCGCTTCGACGAGCGCCGACAGGGCGGAAGGTTGTTTCATGCGGATCGGCGTCGACGTGGGTGGTGCCCGGGTGGGCGAATCGGGATGCGGGGGTGTTGCTCGAACCGGGCCGCGCTTTCACGCCGTGACGACGCTTTCACGCGCGGCTGCAGGTTCGATGTTTCCAGCCTGCACGCGGCGCGCGGCGGCGAGCGTCTGCGTTCGCACCGCGGCAATGAACCGCCGCGGCGCTCACCCGCTTCAGCCCTTTCTCAATCGGAACAGGTTCAGAACGGCAGCTTGAAACCCGGCGGCAGCGGCAGGCCGGCAGTCATGCCGCCCATCTTTTCCTGCGCGGTCGCCTCGGCCTTGCGCACGGCGTCGTTGAACGCGGCGGCGACGAGATCTTCCAGCATGTCCTTGTCGTCGGCGAGCAGGCTCGGGTCGATCGACACGCGGCGCACGTCGTTCTTGCAGGTCATCGTCACCTTGACGAGACCGGCACCCGACTGCCCCTCGACTTCGATCAGCGCGAGTTGCTCCTGCATCTTCTTCATGTTTTCCTGCATCTGCTGGGCTTGCTTCATCAGCCCGGCGAGTTGGCCTTTCATCATGGACGTGCTCCTTCTAGATAGCGTGAAATCTGGCATTCCGGCGCCGCGCTGCGACGACGCCGCGAACGATGGATCAGTGGGCCGGCGACGCGCCGTTCGAGGCGGCGTCCGGGGTAATCGGGCGGACCGAGCCCGGCACGATGCTCGCGCCGAACTCGCGAATCAGCGACTGCACAAACGGATCGGCGCTGATCTCGCGCTCGGCTTCCTGCTGGCGCTGCGCGCGCAGCTTCGCGTCGTGCGCGGCGGCGGTACGGCGCGCCGGGCCGACTTCGACCTGCACGTCGACGTTCTGGCCGAGCCGCTCTACGAGCGCTGCCTTCAGTTTAGCGACCTGCGACGCTTCTGCGTATTGCGGCACCGGCACATTGAGCTTCAGCGTGCTGCCGTCGAGCGCCATCAGTTCGCTGTTGAACGCAAGCTGATGCGAGATGCCCTTCAGCGGCAGATCGACGGCGAGCGCCGGCCAGTCGCCGGTGAAACCTAGCGGATCGAGCGACACGGCAGGCGGCAGCGGGCGCGCATCGGCGACCGGCGCCGGCGCGGCGGCGTGCGCGGCCGGGCCGTCCATGCGGACGTCGTCGGGGCCGCGGTCGAATACCGGCACGAAGTTGTCGTCTGGCGGAATGAAGTACGCGTCGTCAGCGGCCGACAACGGCATGTAGTCGTCGGGCGGCATGTCGTCCCATGGTGGGATCGACGGGCTGTCCTGCTGCGCATTGCTGCTCGCGCCGCTGTTTGCGTCGCGAGCGGGCGCCGCCTGCGCGGCGGTCTCGTGCGTCACGCGGCGTGGCGCACCGGGCGTCGGCACCGGCACGACCACACGCGGCGCGGCGGGTTTCGGTGCGGCCGGCTTCGCGGACACGTCCGTGTTAGCGCGGCCACGGTCGGACGATACTTTCATGCCGGCGTTGCGCAGCACGTCGAGCGCGGCGCTGGCGCCGCCCGCGCGACGCGGCGCTGAGTCGGCTGCGGCCGCCGGTGCCGCCGCTGAAGCGGGCGCCGCCAATTCCGGCCGCGCTTCCGGTTCCGGTGACGTGGCCTCTTCCGCGCGACCAGGCGCGGCGGTTGCAAGCGCGCTCGGTGCGGACGAAGGTGCGATGTCGGAAACTTCGTTCGAGACCGGCGCGGTCGAGCTGGCAATCGTGGCGACGGCATTCGCTGGCGCGTCTTCCCACGGCGCCAGCGGGGGCGCCGTAGTGGCAGGCGCGTCTGTCACGCGGGCGACTTCGGCATTGGGCGATTGCGGTGCTGCTTCAGACTGCGCGGAGTCGGCTGCGGGCTTCGCGATCGGCTTTGCAGTCGCCCCGATCGATTTCATCGCGTCGCCCAGCTTCTCGCCGGCAACGCCTACCTGGGGTCCGCGAACGTGCGCAGCAGCTGCCATGGCCGTCGCGGACGAAGGTGACAGCGCGCGCAGCGCGGCAACCGTCGGTGCACCAGAGCGCTTCGTACCGGCGGCGGCGCTCGCACCGTTCTGCGTGCCAGCGGCTCCCGCCGCTCCGCCACCGCCGCCTGTCGGCGCCGGCTCGAACGCGAGCATGCGCAGCAGCGTCATCGTGAAGCCCGCGTATTCGTCGGGCGCGAGGCCCAATTCGCTTCGGCCGATCGTCGCGATCTGATAGAACAGTTGCACCTGCTCGGCGCTCAACGCGTCGGCGAAACGGCGCAAGTCGGCCGCCTCCGGCCATTCGTCGAGCACCGACGAAGGCGCGAACTGCGTCCACGCGATCCGATGCAGCAGGCTCGCCAGATCTTGCAGCGCCGTCGAGAACGACAGGCTGCGCAAGGCCATCTCGTCGGCGACCGCCAGCACCGCCGCGCCGTCGCCCTGCGCGAGCGCGTCGAGCAGACGGGTCAGATAGCTTTGATCGAGCGCGCCGAGCATGCCGCGCACCGCGTCTTCACTGACCTGGTTCGCCGAATAGGCGATCGCCTGATCGGTCAGCGATAGCGCGTCGCGCATCGAACCGTCGGCCGCGCGCGCGAGCAGGCGCAACGCCTGCGCCTCGTGAGGCACGTTCTCTTCGCCGAGAATGCGTTCGAGATGCGACACGATATGGCCTGCCGGCATCTGCTTCAGATTGAACTGCAGACAGCGCGACAGCACGGTGACCGGAATCTTTTGCGGGTCGGTGGTCGCGAGGATGAACTTGACATGTGGCGGCGGCTCTTCGAGCGTCTTCAGCATCGCGTTGAACGCGTGGTTCGTCAGCATGTGCACTTCGTCGATCATGTAGACCTTGAAGCGCGCATCGACGGGCGCGTACACTGCGCGCTCGAGCAGCGCGGCCATTTCATCGACGCCACGATTACTCGCCGCGTCCATTTCGACGTAATCGACAAAGCGCCCTTCGTCGATCTCGCGACACGCACGGCATACGCCGCAAGGCGTCGATGTCACGCCGGTCTCGCAATTGAGCGCCTTCGCGAAGATGCGCGACAGCGTGGTCTTGCCGACGCCGCGCGTACCTGTAAACAAATAGGCATGGTGCAGACGGCCGCCGTCGAGCGCATGGGTGAGCGCGCGCACCACGTGCTCCTGTCCGACGAGCGAAGCGAAATCCTTCGGCCGCCATTTGCGTGCGAGAACTTGATAGGTCATCCGGAAATTGTATCAGTAACAATGGCGCGCAAAACCGATTCGGGAAGACGCGCGAAACGGCCACGACGACGCTCCATCGGAACACGGCGAACGATCAATACAAAAGCTGGGAATGACTGTGGAGAAACTGCGGACAAGCCGTGAAAACGGCTGCGGAGAAAAAAGCAAGGAAAGGTGACGAGCCCGACCCTCGGCACTGGTGGAAAACGGCTGTGGCTGCTTCGTTCCCGACCTGACCAGATTGACCATCCCTCCATGCGAGGAGGCCCGTCACGAAAGATTCTATCATTGCCGCGCGCATTGTGCGACTGTTGACGCGAGCAAAACGCGAACGACGCTTCGCTTTGAACGGCTTCGCGCTGTTTGCGCCCGCTTCCTGCACGCCGCCCGACGCCCTGCCAGCCACCGCGGCGACGCCCGCCACGCGCGGCACTTGAGTTCGCCGCGCGCGCCACCATTTAGATTGCAATGCGGTATCCGTGAGCCGCAGAAACCGGCCAACACTACGGCGGCGGCCTATTAGCCCCACTGTCCTGATGAGTACTATCACCATCGGCAACGCATAGCGAATTAAGCTACACTGCCAGTTGAAAGACCCGCATACGCGACTCTTTCTGCGCATTCCGTGAAGATCCGGCGTTTTTTCAGACCGTTTTTCTGATTTTCACAGGCAGGCGCGGCAAGGCTCTGGATGCGGCAGAGCGAAAGGAAATTTTCCCGGTTTTGACGTATCGTGGCGAGCAATTCAGGCGGGCCTCGAACCGACAGAGGTATTCATAAATGAGCGAACAAATCAAGCATATTAGCGACGCATCGTTCGAACAGGACGTCGTGAAATCCGATAAACCCGTGCTGCTCGATTTCTGGGCCGAATGGTGCGGTCCGTGCAAGATGATCGCGCCGATCCTCGACGAAGTCGCGAAGGATTACGCCGATCGCCTGCAAGTCGCTAAGATCAATGTCGACGAGCATCAGTCCACGCCGGTCAAGTTTGGCGTGCGCGGCATCCCCACACTGATCCTGTTCAAGAACGGCGCCGTTGCCGCTCAGAAGGTCGGCGCTCTGTCGAAGTCGCAACTCACCGCGTTCCTCGACGGCAACCTGTAAAGCAGCAGTACGCCGCGGCGTTCGCGGGTCCATCGCGCGCCGCAGTCAGTTCGAGAATCGGGCGCATCAGTGGAGCAAACCGCCGCGCACGCCGGTCAAGCAAAGCGTGTTGTCAGCCGGCAACACGCTTTGCAACAAAGATGCCACGCCGCCGCACTGGCTTAAATTGGCGTGTGCTATGCTAGAATCCACAAAACGTCGAAAAGACGTGTAAGTCTTTGAGCGGTTCCGCTCACCCTCCTCCCAGATTTCATTTCGTCGCACCTTCTCCTGCGGGTTCTCCGTATGCATTTATCCGAGCTTAAGACTCTGCACGTGTCCCAATTGATCGAGATGGCCAATGGCCTCGAGATCGAAAGCGCGAACCGCCTGCGCAAGCAGGAATTGATGTTCGCCATTCTAAAAAAACGAGCCAAAGCGGGCGACACGATCTTCGGCGACGGCACCCTCGAAGTGCTGCCGGACGGTTTCGGCTTCCTGCGTTCGCCGGAAACCTCCTACCTCGCCAGCACGGATGACATCTACATCAGCCCGTCGCAAATCCGCCGCTTCAATCTGCATACTGGCGACACGATCGAAGGCGAAGTGCGCACGCCGAAAGACGGCGAGCGCTATTTCGCGCTGGTAAAGGTGGACAAGGTCAACGGCCAGCCGCCGGAGGCCTCCAAGCACAAGATCATGTTCGAAAACCTGACGCCGCTGCACCCGAACAAGGTGCTGCTGCTCGAACGTGAAATGCGTGGCGAAGAGAACGTGACCGGCCGCATCATCGACATGATCGCGCCGATCGGCAAGGGCCAACGCGGCCTGCTCGTCGCGTCGCCGAAGTCGGGCAAGACCGTGATGCTTCAGCACATCGCGCACGCGATCAAGCAGAACCATCCCGACGTCGTGCTGTTCGTGCTGCTGATCGACGAGCGCCCGGAGGAAGTGACGGAAATGCAGCGTTCGGTGGCCGGCGAAGTGATCGCCTCCACGTTCGACGAACCCGCTGCGCGTCACGTGCAGGTCGCCGAAATGGTGATCGAGAAGGCCAAGCGCCTCGTCGAAATGAAGAACGACGTCGTGATTCTGCTCGACTCGATCACGCGTCTCGCGCGCGCTTACAACACGGTGGTACCGGCCTCGGGCAAGGTGCTGACGGGCGGTGTCGACGCGAACGCGCTGCAGCGCCCGAAGCGGTTCTTCGGCGCGGCGCGCAACATCGAGGAAGGCGGATCGCTCACCATCATCGGCACGGCGCTGATCGAAACCGGCAGCCGCATGGACGATGTGATCTACGAAGAGTTCAAGGGCACCGGCAACATGGAAGTGCACCTCGAGCGCCGTCTCGCCGAGAAGCGCGTCTATCCGTCAATCAACCTGAACAAGTCGGGCACGCGCCGCGAAGAGCTGCTGATCAAGCCCGAAGCGCTGCAGAAAATCTGGGTACTGCGCAAGTTCATTCACGACATGGACGAAGTCGAGTCGATGGAATTCCTGCTCGACAAGATCCGTCAGACGAAGAGCAATTCCGAGTTCTTCGACATGATGCGTCGTGGCGGCGGCAGCTAACGCGCGACCTTCGTGCTGGCCGTATTAGTCGGCAACTGCAATGCATGAAAAACCGCTCGCAAACTGCGAGCGGTTTTTTTTCGTCCATCATCCGCAGAGACAATGCGCCGCCTCAACATGAACGTGAACGTACACACGGTTTCTCGAAGGGGCCTCGGCTATCCGGTCGAGAACACCGGCTGCACGTCGGCGCCACATCGCTGATTTCGGCGAGCGCGCTGTTCGTCTATCTGCGTTTTGCGAAGCTGCTGCTGCGCAAGAAGTGGATCATCGTGCCGGGCTTCGCGGTGGCCGCGTTCGCCGCCGGGTGGATGACGCGCATGTCGCCGGACCGAGGAGTTCACGCACGGCTACCGGCTGAAAAACATCGTCCGGCAGTTGACCATCTCCTTCGCGACTGCCTCGGCGATCATCGTCGAGCAGCACCGGCTCGCGCTGCATCAAAGTCGCCTCGCGGAGTCCGTGAATCCGTACAATCCGGTCTACCAGAACACGATCGCCTCGATCAGCCGGTCGATTGCGCAGCAGGCCAGTTTGCTCGCGTCGCTCGACGGTTTCTATTTTCTGATCGGCGTCGCGATATGCGGCGGCCTGTTCGCCGCGAGGCAAAAAAAGATCGACTGAAGGTGGGCTCCAAGCATGCTGTCGAAACTCACGAACTGGCTGGGCACACGGCGTCGCGAGCGCGCGCTGCGCGACTATGCGATCGACGATTCCTTGTGGCTGGCGACACTCGCCGGCCTACCCTTTCTCACGCATCTGGAAACGCCCGATCTCACGCGGCTGCGCGAGATGACGAGTCTCTTCCTCGCGCAGAAGGAGTTCTCGACCGCGCACGAGCTCGAGCTGACCGATGCGATGACGGTCGGCATCGCCGCGCAGGCGTGCCTGCCGGTGCTGAACCTGAGCCTCGATCTGTATCGTGGCTGGGTCGGCGTGATCGTCTATCCGGGCGAGTTCGTGATCCGCAAGACCGTTGAGGACGAAGATGGCGTCGTGCACGAGATCGAACACGACGCCAGCGGCGAGGCGTGGGAAGGCGGCCCGGTGGTGCTGTCGTGGGAAGACGCGCAGATGACCGATGGCAGCGACGCATACAACGTCGTGATCCACGAGTTCGCGCACAAGATCGACATGCTCAACGGCGAAGCGGATGGCCACCCGCCGCTGATGCGCCGCTGGCACGCGCCGCTCGATGCGCAGGCATGGGCCGATGTGTTCGACCATGCATACGATCACTTCTGTGCGAAAGTCGACGCGGTGCCCGAGCGACGCTGGGCGCGTTTCGAACGCGAGTCGCTGGTCGATCCGTATGCGGCGGACCATCCGTCGGAATTTTTTGCCGTGTGCAGCGAGGCGCTGTTCGTCAAGCCCCAAGCGTTCGAGGCGGAGTATCCGGAACTGTACCGACTGCTCGCGCGCTACTACCGGCAAGATCCAGCGCGCGTCGGATTGACGTTCACGCCGGTTTGAGACGCCGCGAACGGGCGCCGCTTGCGCCGCAATAGAATCCGCTGGCAGAAAAATCGCCAAACGACTGATTTTCTGGCATAATCGCGGTTTTTCGACCGTAGGCAAGTGGCTCGCGCCTGAAGGCAGTCCAGTTCCAGGCTGCACGCGGGTTGGCTACCGCCAGATTAAAGGAAAGACCATGAAAGAAGGCATTCACCCGAATTACCGCGAAGTCCTGTTCGTCGATATGTCGAACGACTTCAGGTTCGTGACGCGCTCGACCATCCAGACGCGCGAAACCGCGGAATTCAACGGCAAGACCTACCCGCTCGCGAAGGTCGAAGTGTCGTCGGAATCGCATCCGTTCTACACCGGCCAGCAAAAGATCATGGACACGGCCGGCCGCGTCGAGAAGTTCAACAAGAAGTTCGGCGCACGTGCTTCGGGCAAGGCAGTAAAGTAATACCGCAACGTTGCCGGCTTCCGGCCGGCAACGGAGCAAACAGAAAGGGCAGCGCGAGCTGCCCTTTTTTGTCGCCTGCGCTTGCGCCCGCTGGGTCGCGCGCCGCGCGAAGCCTTCAGCCAGAAGGAGCGCGCCGCGCTTTCGCGACACTGTGTTACAGCTTGTCCATTGACGTTGCCGGGCGTTACCGGCCGTGACGTGCATCGCACGGCACGACTACAATGCCGGATGCTCGAAACGGGCCCTTGCGCCCTGACCTGCCAGGCCGCTCCGGCTGCATCGTTTATCCAGACTCCACACACCGCATGAGACCTGTCGTTCGCCTCACCGCCTCTGCGACCAGTGCGTTGCCGCGCTGGCTGCTGCTGGCCATCTGTATCGTCTACGCCTCGTTCGGCCTATTCGGCCGCGATCCGTGGAAGAACGAGGACGCAGCCGGCTTTGGTGTGATGTGGACGATGGCGAACGGCGGCGCGCACGACTGGCTGCTGCCGAATCTGGTCGGCAAATATCTGACCGAGGACGGCCCGCTCGGCTACTGGCTCGGCGCGAGCGCGATCCGCGTCCTCGCACCGTGGGTCGACGCGAGCAACGCGTCGCGCGTGTTCACGGGCCTGCTGTTCTGCGCGGGCTGCGCGTTCGTCTGGTACGCGGCGTATCTGCTCGGCCGGCGTGCCGAAGTGCAGCCGTTCAAATATGCGTTCGGCGGCGAGCCGGAACCGCGCGACTATGGCCGCACGCTCGCCGATGGCGCACTGCTGATCCTGCTCGCGTGCTTCGGCCTCGCCGAGCGCGGTCACGAGACCACGCCGCAGCTCGTGCAGTTCGTCTGCATCGCGATGCTCGTGTACGGCCTCGTGCGCATGATCGACAAGCCGATTCAGGGCGCGCTGACCTGGGGTCTCGCGATCGGCCTCGTCACACTCGCGAGCAGTCCGGTGCTGGTCGGCGCGCTGCTGCTCGGCACGCTCGCGATGACGCTGATCGTGCGCGAAACGCGATCGCGCTGGCTGCTGCTCGCGGGTCTGCCCGTGGCGCTCGTGCTCGCGGTGTCGTGGCCGATCATCGCGCTCACCGCGTTCCCCGACGACGCTGTCTGGTATCTGAACCAGTGGCTGCACGTGAGCCTGAGTTCGTTCGCGGGCCCGCCCGGCTCGGTCGCCGCGTATGCGCTGAAAAACCTGCCGCTCTTCACATGGCCCGCGTGGCCGCTCGCGCTGTGGTCGTGGTTCAGCTGGCAGGGATTGCGGCGCGCGCCGCACGTGGCGATTCCGCTGTCGGTGATCGGGCCGCTGTTCGTGCTCGTCGTGCTGCAAAGCCATCAGTCGAACCGACTCTACATGCTGCTGCTGCCGCCGCTCGCGGTGCTCGCCACTTTCGCGTTGCCGACGCTCAAGCGCGGCGCGATCAACGCGATCGACTGGTTCGCGCTGCTGAGCTTCACGATCCTCGGCAGCTTCGTGTGGCTCGTATATGTGGCAGGCCTGACCGGCTTTCCGCACCCGCTCGCGCGCAATCTCGCGCGACTCGCGCCCGGCTTCGTGCCGCAGTTCAAGATTCTGTCGTTCGTGTGCGCGGTCGCGGTGACCGTGTGCTGGTTCCTGCTGGTGCGCTGGCGCCTCGCGCGTCATCCGAAGGTGCTGTGGCGCAGCGTCGTGCTGTCGAGCGCCGGCACCACGCTGATGTGGGTGTTGCTGATGACGCTGTGGCTGCCGGTCGTCAACTACAGCCGGACCTATCGCGACGTCGCGCAGCAGATCGCCAACCACTTGCCCGATGACTACACGTGCATCGCGCCGGTACGCCTCGGCAATGCGCAGATCGCGACGTTCGCATATTTCGGCGACATGCACTTCTCGTTCGACCAGGACTGCGACGTGATCCTGCGTCAGGACTCGCAGGACTACGGCGACCCTAGCGCGATGCCCGACTACATCTGGAAGCTCGTGTGGGAAGGCCGCCGCGCGGCGGACCGCGACGAACGCTTCCGCCTGTACGTGCGCATCGACCGTCCCAAGCCGCCGCCCGGCAAGCGCCGCAACTGGCACAAGAAGCTCGACTGACCATGTTCGCCGACGTACGGAAAATCGCCGCGCTCGCGTGGCCCGTATTGATCGGCCAGTTGGCGATCATCGCGTTCGGCGTGATCGACACGGCGATGGTCGGGCGCTACTCGGCCGTCGATCTGGCCGCGCTCGGCCTCGGCTCGTCGATCTACGTCTCGGTCTATATCGGCCTGACCGGCATCGTGACCGCGCTGCAGCCGATCACCGCGCAGCTGTACGGCGCGCGTCGCTACGGCGAGATCGGCGAAGAGGTCCGCCAGTCATGGTGGCTTGCCGCCGCGCTGACCGTGATCGGCTTTCTGATCCTGTTCTTCCCCGGACCGCTGCTGGCGTTGTCGCGGGTGCCCGACGCGCTGCACGAGCGCACGCTCGCGTACCTGCGGATTCTCGCGTTCGGGCTGCCCGCCGGCCTCGCCTTCCGCGTCTACGGCTCCGTTGCCAACGCGCTCGCCAAACCGCGGCTCGTGATGTTCCTGCAGATCGCCGCGCTGCTGCTGAAAATTCCGCTCAATACCTGGTTCATTTTCGGCGGCCTCGGCGTGCCCGCGCTGGGCGGTCCGGGCTGCGCGCTCGCGAGCACGCTGCTCAACTGGGCACTCGCGGCGCTCGGCATGCTGCTGCTCGCGCGCGTCGACGATTTCAAGGCACTCGGCATCTTCACGCACTTCTGCTGGCCGGTCTGGAAGCGCCAGGCCGCGCAACTGCGGCTCGGTATTCCAATGGGGTTGTCGTATCTGATCGAGGTCACGTCGTACACGTTCATGGCGCTTTTCATCGCGCGTTTCGGCACGACGACGCTCGCCGGACATCAGATCGCCGGCAACGTCGGCGCGGTGCTCTATATGACGCCACTGTCGATCGGCATCGCGTCGTCGACACTGGTCGCGCAGGCGCTCGGCGCGCATCGGCCGCAGGCGGCGCGCACGCTGTCGCGTCACGGCATCGCGATGGCGGTTGCGATCGCGTGCTGCTACGGCGCGCTCGTGCTCGTGCTGCGGCCGTACATTGTCGACGGCTATACGACGAACGCGCAGGTCGCGGCGAAGGCGTTGCCGCTGGTGCTGATCGTCGCCTGCTACCACTTGTTCGACGCGTTGCAGATCTCGACCGCGTTCGTGCTGCGCGCCTACAAGGTCGCGGTCGTGCCGACCATCATCTATGCGGTGGCGCTGTGGGGAGTCGGGCTCGGCGGCGGCTATGCGCTCGGCTTCGATACGACCGGCCTCACGCCGCCCTGGCTGACCGGCGCGCGCGGCTTCTGGGTCGCGAATTCCGCAAGTCTCGCGATTGCCGGCCTCGGCTTGCTCGTGTACTGGCGATTCGTGAGCCAGCGCTATTTGCGCGAGGCTGCGGCGGCGCGGGTCGATTCGGCTGTTTGAAGGGATGGGGGGGTTGGGAAGGCCTCGAATAGCACCGACCGGACCGTCAGTTGCACCCAAGCCGGGGTGAGAGACGACCTGTTCTGCATCCGCCTTTCCGTTCCCCGCGCAGCTCAGCCTGCTGACGCCGCGTATGCGGCCTCCCCCTCCCGATCCTTGGCCTCAAAAATTTCCTGCGCCGCGAACAGCGCATTGAGCGCGGCCGGAAAGCCCGCATAAAGCGCCATCTGCATGAACACCTCGACGATCTGCTCGCGCGTGCAGCCGACGTTCAGCGCCGCCTCGATATGTACCTTCAGCTGCGGCTGCGCGCAGCCGAGGGTCGCGAGCGACGCGATCGTCGCAATCTCACGCGTGCGCAGATCGAGCTGCGGCCGGCTGTAGATGTCGCCGAAGCCGAATTCAATCAACAGGCGTCCGAATTCCGGCGCGACTGGCGCGAGCGCGGCGATTACCTGTTCGCCCGCCGAACCGTCGATTTCCCTGAGCTTGTCCCAGCCCCGCGCGTAGCGGTCGTTGTGTGCGTAGTCCATTGCGAGTCCTTATCGGAGTGTGAGGGCGACGAGGTTTCGTCGTCCTGTCGTGCCGGATCGGGCTCAAGCGCGCCGCTCGTGGCCGCCTCGTAGTACGCGATCTTGTCGTCGATCGCGCCGAGGTTGCTCTGCAGATCGGCGATCCGCGCGAGCAGCGCGGTGCGATGCGCAACCAGCAGGTCGCGGCGTGCGCGCATCGTCGGATGGCCTTGCGCGCGCAGCGCGGCGATCTGCTGCATGCCGGAGATCGACATGCCCGTTGCCTTCAGACGCATCACGAAGCGCAACCAGTCGAGATCGGCCGGCGAGTACAGCCGGTGCCCCGTCTGCGTGCGTCCGACCGGCCGGATCAAGCCGGCCTGTTCGTAATAGCGCAGCGTGTGCGTGGACACGCCGATCGTTTCGGCAACCTGACCGATGGTGAGCGCGGTTGAGTGTTTCGACATGACGGACTCAGGTTAGGACTTCGAGTGCACTCTAAGTCAAGCGTCGGACGCTGTCATTCCTTTGCGTTGCTCGTTCTTTATCGCAGACGAGTCATTGTGATCGATATCGACCGATAAATTCACCGGCACTGCATGCCGCTAAAAGCTTTAAATATTGTGTGGCGGATTTACTTGTCATCAATCGAACGGTATAAATCGTCCGCTATCTCAAATCGGGCTTGCGATTTGTCCTATGCTTAAACGCAGCGCCCGCTGACAGGATAGGTCGTCCGTTCCCGGCTAACTTTTTGCCCTCAATGGAGTGCTTGCCATGCTGAAGAAGCTTTTCATGCTTTGCGTCGCTGTGGCTTTGTCGCTGTCGGCCGGATTTGCCGCGGCCGTGGAAGTGAATACCGCCGATCAGGCCGCGCTCGAATCGGTCAAGGGCATCGGCCCCGTGCATGCGAAAGCGATCCTCGACGAACGCGGCAAAAACGGCCCGTTCAAGAACGCCGACGATCTCGCCGCGCGTGTGAAGGGCATCGGCCAGAAATCGGTCGAGAACCTCGAAGCGGCCGGACTGACGATCAACGGCTCGTCGGCACCGCCGACCGGCGCGAAGACGTCCACCAAGCCGGCCACGAAGACCACACCGGCGGCTCCCGCGGCAACCACCGCCGCCGCGCCCGCTGCCACGACGGCAGCACCGGCCGCGGCTGCCCCTGCCTCGGCCGCGAAGCCGTCGAAGTCGAAGAAGAAGGACAAGGCCGCAGCATCCGAAGCAGCAGCCGCTTCGGCTCCGGCCGTCGCGGCTAGCGCGCCGGCCGACGCGTCCGGCACCAAGGCTTCGAAGAAGAAAGTGAAGAAGAGCAAGGCGGCATCCGCCGCGGCTGCGTCCGGCGCTTGAGCCCGGCGGGGCTGCCGCCCTGCGTTTCACCGCGACGCGCAACCGCGCGTCGACGTCACCCGCCCGGCCGTCATACGCGCCGGCATTGAAGAGAGACCGTCATGAGCCTACTCGACACCATCGGTTCCCTGCTTGGCAAATCGCCAGAAGGCGGCGGCCAGCAAGCGCTGATCGCCGCCGCGCTCGAATTCGTCAACAACCAGCCTGGTGGCCTGAACGGCCTGATCCAGCGCTTCCAGGAAAAGGGCCTCGGCGACGTCGTGTCATCGTGGGTCGGCAATGGCGAAAACCAGCCGATCGCACCCGATGCGCTGCATAACGTGCTGGGCTCGGAAGCCGTGACCGGTCTCGCCGCCAAGGCCGGCGTCCAGCCGGATCAGGTGACGGGTCTGCTGTCGCAGATCCTGCCGCACGTCGTCAACGCGGCCACGCCGGAAGGCGAAGTGCCGGCCGATGGAAAGCTGAACGCGACCACGGTGCTCGGCGCGCTCGGCGGCCTGTCGGCGCTGCTCGGCAACAAGGGCAACGCTTAAGCACGCTGTGCGCCATGCGCTGGCGACGGCTTAGGCTGCCGGTCGACGCCGACGCCAACGCCAACGCCAACGCCCGGTTTGAAATCGGCGGGCAAAAGAAAACCGGCAACGAAGTCACCTTCGTTGCCGGTTTCTTAACGTTGGCGGGAACGGCTCGACTGCCGTCGTCCCGTCGCGTCATCAAGCCATCGCGTTCAGTGCACGACGCGTTCGAACCGCACCTCGCCGTCGTCCACTTCGACCGGAATCACATCCTTCGGACCGAACTTGCCGGCCAGAATCAGCTTCGCGATCGGGTTCTCGATCTCCTGCTGGATCGCGCGCTTCAGCGGCCGCGCACCGAACAGCGGGTCGTAGCCGACCTTGCCGATGTGCTCGAGCGCCGCGTCCGATACCACCAACTGCATGTCGAGCTTCGCGAGCCGCTCGTGCAGACGCTGTAACTGGATCCGCGCGATCGACTGGATGTTCGAGCGATCGAGCGCATGGAACACGACGACGTCGTCGATCCGGTTCAGGAACTCGGGCCGGAAGTGCAGCTTCACCTCTTCCCACACGGCGTCCTTCACGGCTTCCTGGGGCTCGCCGACCATCGCCTGGATCACCTGCGAACCGAGGTTCGAGGTCATCACGATCACCGTGTTCTTGAAGTCGACGGTGCGGCCCTGGCCATCGGTCATGCGGCCGTCGTCGAGCACCTGCAGCAGCACGTTGAACACGTCCGGATGCGCCTTCTCGATTTCGTCGAGCAGGATCACGCTATACGGCTTGCGGCGCACGGCCTCGGTCAGATAACCGCCCTCCTCGTAGCCGACGTAACCCGGCGGCGCGCCGATCAGACGCGCGACGCTGTGCTTCTCCATGAACTCGCTCATGTCGATACGGATGAGATGCTCTTCCGAATCGAACAGGAACGACGCCAACGCCTTGCACAGCTCGGTCTTGCCGACTCCGGTCGGCCCGAGGAACAGGAACGAGCCATACGGACGGTTCGGGTCCGACAGACCAGCGCGCGAGCGGCGAATCGCATCGGCGACCGCGTTGATCGCCTCGTCCTGGCCGACCACGCGCTCATGCAGCTTCGACTCGATCTGCAGCAGCTTTTCGCGCTCGCCCTGCATCATGCGCGACACCGGAATACCGGTGGACCGCGACACGACCTCGGCGATCTCTTCCGCGCCGACCTGCGTGCGCAACAGACGCCGACGCTTCGGACTGTTCTGCTCCTCGGCTTCGGCGCGCGTGACTTCCTTCAGCTGCGCCTCGAGACCCGGCAGCTTGCCGTACTGCAATTCAGCCACCTTCTCGAGCTTGCCCTCACGCTGCAGACGCACGATTTCCGCACGTGTCTTCTCGATCTCTTCCTTCAACTGCGCGCTGCCCTGCACCGCCGCTTTTTCCGCGGTCCAGATTTCATCGAGGTCCGAATATTCGCGGTTGAGCCGCTCGATTTCCTCTTCGATCAGCTGCAGACGCTTCTGCGACGCCTCGTCCTTCTCCTTCTTCACCGCTTCGCGTTCGATCTTCAGCTGGATCAGACGACGGTCGAGCCGATCCATCTCCTCCGGCTTCGAGTCGATTTCCATCTTGATCTTCGACGCGGCTTCGTCGATCAGATCGATCGCCTTGTCGGGCAGGAAGCGGTCCGTGATGTAGCGATGCGACAGCTCGGCGGCCGCGACGATCGCCGGGTCGGTGATGTCGACGCCGTGGTGCAGCTCATAGCGCTCCTGCAAACCGCGCAGGATCGCGATGGTCGCCTCGACCGACGGTTCGTCCACCAGCACCTTCTGGAAGCGGCGCTCGAGCGCGGCATCCTTTTCGATGTACTTGCGGTATTCGTCGAGCGTGGTCGCGCCGACGCAATGCAGCTCGCCGCGCGAGAGCGCCGGCTTCAGCATGTTGCCCGCGTCCATCGCGCCTTCGGCCTTGCCGGCGCCGACCATCGTGTGAATCTCGTCGATGAAGACGATGGTTTGCCCTTCGTCCTTCGCGATGTCGTTGAGCACCGCCTTCAGGCGCTCTTCGAACTCGCCGCGATATTTGGCGCCCGCGAGCAGCGCGGCCATGTCGAGCGACAGCACGCGCTTGTTCTTCAGCGTTTCCGGCACCTCGCCGTTGACGATGCGCTGCGCGAGCCCCTCGACGATCGCGGTCTTGCCGACGCCCGGCTCGCCGATCAGCACCGGGTTGTTCTTGGTGCGGCGCTGCAGGATCTGAATGGAACGGCGGATTTCGTCGTCGCGGCCGATCACGGGATCGAGCTTGCCTGCGCGGGCGCGCTCGGTCAGGTCGATCGTGTATTTCTTCAGCGCTTCGCGCTGGCTTTCGGCGTCCTGGCTATGCACCTGCGAGCCGCCGCGCACCGCGGCGATCGCGGTTTCGAGCGCCTTGCGCGACAACCCGTGCTCGCGCGCGAGACGGCCGGCCTCGCCTTTGTCGTCGGCGACCGCGAGCAGGAACATTTCGCTCGCGATGAACGTGTCGTTGAGCTTCTGCGCTTCCTTGTCCGCCTGGTTCAACAGACCGGTCAGTTCGCGGCCGATCTGCACGTTGCCGTCGGTGCCCTGCACTTGCGGCAACCGCGTGACTGCGTCGTTCAGCGCGGTTTGTAGAGGTTGTACGTGCACGCCGGCGCGCGACAGCAGCGAGCGAGCGGAGCCGTCCTGCTGCGCGACGAGTGCCGCCAGCACGTGGACGGGTTCGATGTACTGATTGTCGTGGCCAACCGCCAGACTCTGGGCGTCCGCGAGCGCTTCCTGGAATTTAGTGGTGAGTTTGTCGATTCTCATCAAGAGACCTCCAATTTCGATTACCACCAAAATGAGGCGTTTTATTAGGGTTTCAAGCGCTTTTTTGGCCTCGGTCGCAACTATTTAACATTTGAGCGCAAGAACTGCCGCGATCATTCCCCAGTGACGCGGTCGGGCGGGATCGCGCACCCGGGAGCCGGTCGGATATTCTAGTTCTTGTGGCCCAGCGTCGCCGGACTGCCGCCGCGCGTACTATCCGATGCCACCGGAATCGGCAGCGGCACCATCTGAATCGTGGAGCCCAACCCGAGCAATGCCGCGAGCGGACTTTTCGGTTGCGCGACTTCGCCGATCGTAAAACGATCGAGCTCGGCGAGAAAAGCGAGGTTTGCCGCCTGCAACGCGCCACGGAGCCGGCACTGCGTCGTGATGACGCAAGGTCGCTGTTGGCCCTGGCGGTCCGGCAGACAACCGACCAGCGCAAAGTCGCTTTCCGTGACCCGCACCACGTCGCCAACGGTCAGCGACAGCGATTGCGCGCCGAGCCGCAAGCCGCCGTTGCGGCCGCGCACGGTTTCGACCCAGCCGAGTTCGCCCAGCTGCTGCACGACCTTCATCAGATGGTTTTTCGAGATGCCGTAGGCTTGCGAAATGTCCTGAATCGTCGATAATCCGTCGCCCCGCACCGCGAGGTACAGCAGCACGCGCAGCGCGTAATCCGTGTAGTCGGTAAGTCTCATAGGTCCTGGTATAGCTTGAAAGGCTGCGAGCAAGTGCCTTGAACGTCCCGATAACCGTGTCGACGCGAGGGTTGCCGGGAACGAGCGCTACGCCCTAACATGACTGGCTGGCTGGCGTCGCTCCCCGAATCGCGCTGCAAAACTGTTTCGGATAGCAATAGTAGCTTTTTCCGCATCAACCGTTTGTCAGAAAAACGGGGGGGCAAGGTTCAGTTCAGCCGACATCGGCAACCGCAATTTTCTGGAATCCGCATGAATCCGTCTTTCCCCGCCGCGCCGCCGGTCGAACGCGCGGCCGAACCCACCGACGCCAATATCCGCGACCTCGTCTATGGCTTTTACGATCGCGTGCGTGCCGACCCGCTGCTCGGTCCGGTCTTCGACGCGAAGCTCGCGGGCCGCTGGGACGACCATCTGCCGAAGATGTGCACATTCTGGAGCAGCCTCGTGCTCGGCGCGAAGCAGTATCGCGGCAACGTGCAGCAGGCGCATCAGCCGCTCGAAGGCATCGAGCCGCAGCATTTCAGCCGCTGGCTGTATCTGTTCCTCGATACGGTCGAATCGCGCTATCAACCGGCCGCGGCGGTCCGTTTCATGGAGCCGGCGCTGCGGATTGCGCAGAGTCTGCAGCTGAGCCGTTTCGGCTGGGATTACAAGATCCCGCCGGAGCAACAGGCGCTGCTCGAGCGGGTGGCGCCGAAGCGTCGGCCGCGAGATGGCGACGTTGACGACGATGGCGAGCATCCGTCACGGCCGGCTGGGGAGCCGTTCCCGGTGCCGATCATCGGACGCTCGCGGGACGAGTGAACGTCGGCCGGCGCCGACGCCCCTGACGCAAGGAGGCCGCGTGCGCCGTCGCAACTCCGCGGCCCGCGACGCGTTTACTCCGGAGTCCGATTTCCCGATTCGATTCCCCAGCGCGCGAGCGCGGCATCGTCGGTCACGCGCGCGTCGACCCAGCGCTCGCCCGCGTCGGTTTTCTCCTTCTTCCAGAATGGCGCTTCGGACTTCAGATAGTCCATCACGAATTCACACGACGCAAACGCGTCGCCGCGATGCGCGGCCGTCGTCGCAACGAGCACGATCTGATCGAGCGGATACAGCTTGCCGACGCGATGCACGATCAGCACCTCGATGCCCGGCCAGCGTTCGCGCGCACGCTCGACGATCGCCTCGAGCGACTTCTCCGTCATGCCCGGATAATGCTCGAGCTCCATCGTCTCGACCGCGCTGCCCTCGTTGAGATCGCGCACGGTGCCGACGAAGCACGCGACCGCGCCGATGCTCGGATTGCGCGCGCGCAGCGCGGCCACCTCGGCACTGAGGTCGAAGTCTTCGGTCTGGACGCGAACGGGCATGGACGGCTCCTGAGGGCTTTTGTCGCTGGCGTGAACGTGATGTGCGAGAGCGCCGCTCAGCCGCCGGTGACGGGCGGAAAGAACGCGACCTCGCAGCCCTCGGTGATGCGCGTGCTCGCGCCGGTCATCACGTGGTTGCAGGCCGTGCGCAGCGCGCGGCCTTCGGCGAGCGTCTCGGCCCAGATGCCGCCACGCACGCGCAGCCACGCGCGCACATCGCCGACGGTCGCGATGCCGTCGGGCACCTCGACGCTTTCGTCGGACGTATTGAGCGCTTCACGCACGCTCGCAAAGTATCGGAGTTCAATCTTCATCGGGATACCGCCGGTCTACGCCGCGCATGGCGCGGACGACCGGCCTCAGTTCAACAGTTCGGAAAACGGAATGAAGCGCACGGTTTCGCCGGCGCTGATCGCGTGGTTCGGCGGATTGTCGATCAGACCGTCGCCCCACACGGTCGACGTCAACACGGCCGAACTCTGATTGGCAAACAGATCGAGCCCTCCCGCCACGTTGACGCGCGCGCGCAGGAACTCGTTGCGGCGATCGGCCTTGCCCTGCGTGAAGTCCGCACGCAGCGACAGCGCGCGCGGCGCGACCGCCTGCACGCCGGCCAGCCGCAGTACGAACGGACGCACGAACAGCAGGAACGTCACGAAGCTCGACACCGGATTGCCGGGCAGGCCGATGAAAAACGTTTCGGCCGGCTCGCCCCCATTTGCACCCCCCGCACCACCCGCACCACCCGCACCACCCGCACCACGCCGCACCGCGCCGAACGCGAGCGGCTTTCCCGGCTTCATGGCGATCTGCCACATCGACAGACGCCCTTCGGCCTCCACCGCTGGCTTCACGTGATCCTCCTCGCCGACCGACACGCCGCCGCAGGTGAGAATCAGATCGTGCGCCTCGGCGGCTTCGCGCAGCGTCGCGCGGGTCGCGTCGAGTTGATCGGCGACGATGCCATAGTCGGTCACGTCGCAGCCTAGCTTCTCGAGCAGGCCGCGCAGCGTGAAGCGATTCGAGTTGTAGATCGCGCCGGGCTTCAGCGGCTCGCCGGGCATCGTCAGTTCGTCGCCGGTGAAGAATACGGCGACCTTCACGCGGCGGCGCACCTCGAGCCGCGCGCATCCGACCGACGCGGCAAGTCCCAACGCCTGCGGCGTGAGCCGCGTGCCGGCCGGCAGGATCACCGAGCCCGCGCGAATATCGGCGCCCTGCGCGGTGATCCACTCGCCCGCCTGCGGCCGATGCACGATCGTCACCTCGTCGCCAGCCACCTCGGTCTGCTCCTGCATCACGACCGCGTCCGCGCCGGCGGGCACCGTCGCGCCGGTGAAGATGCGTGCCGCGCTGTTGGGCGCGAGCGGCGTCGGCGCATGGCCGGCCGCAATGCGTTGCGAGACCGGCAGGCGGCTGCCGTGCGCGAGATCGGCGATACGGACCGCGTAGCCGTCCATCGCGCTCGTGTTCATCGGCGGCACGTCGAGCGGCGACGTGACGTCGGCGGCGAGCACGCGATTCAGCGCGTCGAGCGTCGGCAGCGTTTCGATACCGTCGAGCGCGCGCGCGGCGTCGAGCAGGATCGCCAGCGCATCGGCAGTGGCGAGCATCGGGGCGCGGGGCGTGGGTGTGGACATCTGGAGGGTGGAAGCCGCAGGTTAAAAGAACATTGTAGCGGCCGATGCCGTTGGCCTGGGCAGCCGGGCGTTATGGGGAGCTTTTTGTGTTTTTCGATGCGCGGCCGCGGAGGGTGCGGCCAGCGTTTTCTCGTAGTCCGGGCGTGGGCGTCGATCAACGTGAATCGACGCGGCATCCCGCGTGAGCCGTAAAACGGCTCACGCGGCCCGCTCGCCTCTATTCGCCGGTATTCGCGACGATGAAGTCCTTCACCCGCTGCGCATCCGCGGGCACGACCTCGAAGCGCTGCGGCAATGACTCGAGCCCCGAGAACGCCGCCGGCCGCTCCGGCTCGCGCAGCAGCGCCTCGCGGATCGTCTCGCCGAACTTGATCGGCTGCGCGGTCTCGAGCACGATCATCGGAATGCCGGGCTGCAGATGCTCCCGTGCGACCTTCACGCCGTCGGCCGTGTGCGTGTCGATCATCGTGTCGTAACGCTGGAACACGTCGCGGATCGTGTCGACGCGGGTGTCGTGGCTGCTGCTGCCCGACACGAAACCGAACTCCCTTACGCGCGCGAAGTCGCCACTTGCCGCGAGATCGAAACCGCCCTTCCCCTCGACGTCGCGGAACAGTTGCAGCACGCGCGCCGGATCGCGGCCGAGCAGGTCGTACACGAAGCGCTCGAAGTTCGATGCCTTCGAGATGTCCATGCTCGGGCTGCTCGTGTGATACGTCTCGGCCGCCTTGCGTACGCGGTAAATACCAGTGCGGAAGAACTCGTCGAGCACGTCGTTCTCGTTGGTCGCGACGACGAGCTTCTCGATCGGCAGACCCATCATGCGGGCGATATGACCCGCGCATACGTTGCCGAAGTTGCCCGACGGCACCGTGAACGACACGCGCTCGGCGTTCGACTTCGTCGCGGCAAAGTAGCCCTTGAAGTAATAGACGACCTGCGCGACGACACGCGCCCAGTTGATCGAATTGACCGTGCCGATCTTGTACTTCGCCTTGAACGCGTGATCGTTCGACACCGCCTTCACAATGTCCTGCGCGTCGTCGAACACGCCTTCCACCGCGAGGTTGAAGATGTTCGGGTCTTGCAGGCTGTACATCTGCGCGGTCTGGAACGCGCTCATCTTTTTGTGCGGCGACAGCATGAACACGCGGATGCCCTTCTTGCCGCGCATCGCGTATTCAGCGGCGCTGCCGGTGTCGCCCGACGTCGCGCCGAGAATGTTCAGCGTTTCGCCATGCTTCGCGAGCGCGTACTCGAACAGGTTGCCGATCAGCTGCATTGCCATGTCCTTGAACGCGAGCGTCGGACCGTTCGACAGTTCGAGCAGCGACAGCGGCGCGCCGTCTTCGACGCCGAGCGTCTTCAGCGGCGTGATCTGCGCGGCGCTTTCGTCGTCGCGCACGTTGCAGTAGGTCGCGGCCGTATAGGTCTTGCGCGTCAGTGCGCGCAGGTCGTCGGCGGGAATGTCGTCGCAGAACTTCGACAGGATCTCGAAGGCGAGATCCGCGTACGGCAGCGTGCGCCAGCGCGTGAGTTCGTCCGCGGCGACGCGCGGATAGTCGGCCGGCAGATACAGGCCGCCGTCTTTCGCGAGACCGCCGAGCAGGATGTCGGAGAAGGTATGGCGCTCGCCGGCTCCGGCGCCGCGCGTGGAGAGGTAGTTCATAGTTCGGCCTAGTTCAGCGCTTCCATGCGCAGCTTCGTGACTTGCGAGACGACGGTCTGCAGCGCCTCGATCGACCTGATCGCGGCATTGACCTGCTTTTCGACCGTCTCGTGCGTGATCAGCAGAATGTCGGTTTCGCCCTTGCCGTTCGCGTCGACGAGCTCCGATTCCTTTTGCAGCAGCGCGTCGATCGAAATGCCGCTGTCCGCCAGAATGCGCGTGATGTCGGCGAGCACGCCGGTCACGTCGGCGACGCGCAGACGCAGGTAGTAGCCGCTCGTGACTTCTTCGATCGGCAGGATCGGGGTGTTCGACAGGCTGTCCGGCTGGAATGCCAGATGCGGCACGCGGTGCTCAGGGTCGGCCGTGTGCAGACGCGTCACGTCGACGAGATCGGCGACCACGGCGGAAGCCGTCGGCTCGGCGCCCGCGCCCTTGCCGTAGTACAGCGTCGTGCCGACCGCGTCGCCGTGCACGACGACCGCGTTCATCGCGCCTTCCACGTTGGCGAGCAGACGCTTTTCCGGAATCAGTGTGGGGTGCACGCGCAGCTCGATGCCCTTGTCGGTGCGTCGCGTGATGCCGAGCAGCTTGATGCGGTAGCCGAGTTCCTCGGCGTATTTGATGTCGATCGCGGCGAGCTTGCTGATCCCCTCGACGTACGCGCGGTCGAACTGCACCGGCACGCCGAACGCGATCGCGCTCATGATCGTCGCTTTGTGCGCCGCGTCGACGCCCTCGATGTCGAAGGTCGGGTCGGCTTCCGCGTAGCCGAGCTCCTGCGCGGCCTTCAGCGCGGTCGCGAAATCGAGCCCACGGTCACGCATCTCCGACAGGATGTAGTTCGTCGTGCCGTTGATGATGCCCGCGATGTACTGGATGCGGTTCGCCGTCAGCCCTTCGCGCAGTGCCTTGATGATCGGAATGCCACCCGCCACCGCCGCCTCGAACGCGACCATCACGCCGTTCGCGCGCGCCGCCTCGAAAATCTCCGTGCCATGCACGGCGAGCAGCGCCTTGTTGGCGGTGACCACATGCTTGCCGTTGTTGATCGCGCGCAGCACGAGCTCGCGCGCGATGCCGGTGCCGCCGATCATTTCCGCGACGATCGCGATCGAGGGATCGCCGACGACCGCGTTGAAGTCATCGGTCAGCGCCACGCTGCCGGCTTCGCCGCCGAGCGCCGCGGTCGCCTTGGCCGGGTTGCGCACGGCAATGCGCGCAATCTCGATGCCGCGACCCGCGCGACGTTTGATTTCTTCCTGATTGCGGCGCAGTACCGTGAAGGTGCCGCAGCCTACCGTGCCGAAGCCCAGCAGTCCAACTTTGATTGGTTCCATGCAGCGTGTGTTTCTAGTAGAGGTTTGAAAAGGGTGTCGGGGGTGGCACGAGCGGCGCGCCTCATTTGCCACATCACGCGCCACATCGTACGCGAGGCCGGCTCAGGCTGTGTGACGCTTGCGGTAGCCGTCGAGGAAGCGCGCGATCCGGTTGATCGAATCCGCGAGGTCGTCGACGTTCGGCAGGAACACGACGCGGAAGTGATCCGGCGTCTTCCAGTTGAAGCCGGTGCCCTGCACGAGCAGCACGCGCTCTTCGAGCAGCAGGTCGAGGATGAACTGCTGATCGTTCTGGATCGGATACACCTTCGGGTCGAGGCGCGGGAACATGTACAGCGCCGCTTCCGGCTTCACGCAGCTCACGCCGGGGATCGCCGTGAGCATGTCGTAGGCGAGCTCGCGCTGTTTGTACAGGCGCCCGCCCGGCACGATCAGGTCGTTGATGCTTTGATAGCCGCCGAGCGCGGTCTGGATCGCGTACTGGCCGGGCACGTTCGGGCACAGCCGCATCGACGCGAGGATGCCGAGCCCCTCCAGATAGTCTTTCGCGAGCCGGCGGTTCTCGCCGATCAGGCCCGAAATGGCCATCCAGCCGGCGCGATAGCCGCACGAGCGGTAGCTCTTCGACAGGCTGTTGAACGTGACGGTCAGCACGTCTTCGGACAGCGACGCCATCGACGTGTGCGTCTTGCCGTCGTAGACGATCTTGTCGTAGACCTCGTCGGCGAAGATCACGAGGCCGTGCTGGCGCGCGATCTCGATCAGGCCGAGCAGCAGTTCGTCCGAATACAGCGCGCCGGTCGGATTGTTCGGGTTGATGACGACGAGCGCACGCGTGTTCGGCGTGATTTTCGCGCGGATGTCATCGAGGTCGGGCATCCAGCTATTCGACTCGTCGCAGATGTAGTGCACCGGCGTGCCGCCCGCGAGGCTCACGCCGGCGGTCCACAGCGGGTAATCGGGCGCGGGCAGCAGCACTTCGTCGCCGTCGTTGACGAGGCCCTGGAGCGCCATCACGATCAGCTCGGACGCGCCGTTGCCGATGTAGACGTCGTCCAGCTCGACGCCATGCACGCCCTTTTGCTGCGTGTAGTGCATGATCGCCTTGCGCGCGGCGAACACGCCCTTCGAGTCGGAGTAGCCCGACGAGCTGGGCAGGTTCAGGATCATGTCCTGAATGATCTCGTCCGGCGCCTCGAAGCCGAACGGCGCCAGATTGCCGATGTTCAGCTTGATGATGCGGTGACCCTCTTCTTCGAGCCGCTTCGCATGTTCGAGGACGGGCCCGCGAATGTCGTAGCAGACATTCAACAACTTGTTTGATTTGAGAATCGGTTTCACGGCGGGCACTTCATCCTGGTTGATGGCTGGGGCAAACCTTGGGCAAACGGGGCCTGGCTGACGACGCCGGGCCGCTCTGATTCGCCGCTACGGGGAATTCGGACGCGGCGGCGACGGCGGCCAGCCGCGAAATGGGGTCGAACTGTCGAGCGGCCGCGGCTTTCCGGGTTCCGGCGTGGAAAAAACGCAGCGAAAGCGGGCGATGCCAACCCAGGTAGCCGGTGGGCCACGCCGATGCGCCCAGCGCGGCTTGTGGCGGCACTTGAGCGAGGGGCGCCGCAAGGCGGCTAAAAAGTTATAATTTAGCGGATTTTGGCCGACTTCCGCAATGCACCACCCGCATCGGCAAGCCTTTTCGGCCTTCTCGTGTGCCACACGCGTCGAACCGCGCGGCCTGTGCGACGTGCAGTCAGGCCGGCAACACGCATGACGTCTCACGACGACTTCGGAAAACCAATTTGAAATTACATCAGGATTCCAGCGGCGCGCTCAATACCGTTACCGGCTACGGCGCCGACTACGTCGAAATCAATCTGGTGCGTCACGCGGGCAGTATTCTCGTGCTGCCGGACGCGCCGGTCATTCCCTGGCCCGTCTCGTCGTTCGAGCAGTTGAGCGCCGAGCATTTCGCGATGCTGGTCGACGCCGCGCCCGAAGTGGTCGTGTTCGGCAGCGGCGAGCGGCTGCGCTTTCCGCACCCGCGCCTGACCGCCGCGCTGAGCGCGAAACGCATCGGCGTAGAAACGATGGACTTCAAGGCCGCCTGCCGCACCTACAACATTCTGATGGCCGAGGGCCGCAAGGTCGCGGCCGCGTTGCTGATCGAGGCCTGAGCGTGCCCGGCGCCGGTGCATCCCGCGCCGGCGCGCCCGGCCGGCCCGGTTCTGCCCCCCGCGTCGCGCCCGTGCGCGCGCCGTCGATAACAAGAAGGGTTGATATTTCATGAACGATACGCCGTCGAGGCTACCGCTCAACCGCACCGCGATCCTGTTGCTGGTGCTGGTTCTCGCCGTGATCTGGTTCGTGCCGCTCGGCTGGCGCCATCTGCTGCCGAGCGACGAAGGCCGCTACGCCGAAATGGCGCGCGAAATGTTCCTGACCGGCGACTGGATCACGCCGCGCTACAACGCCTACAAGTACTTCGAGAAGCCGCCGCTGCAAACGTGGGCGAACGCACTCACGTTCGCGTGGTTCGGCATCGGCGAATGGCAGGCGCGCCTCTATACCGCGCTGACGGGCTTCGCCGGCGTGCTGCTGATCGGCTTTACCGGCGCCCGCGTGTTCAACGCCGCGACTGGCGTGTTCGCGGCACTCGTGCTCGCCTGTTCGCCGTACTGGAACCTGATGGGCCACTTCAATACGCTCGACATGGGCCTGTCGCTCTGGATGGCGCTCACGCTGTGCGCGCTGCTGCTCGCCCAGCGCCCGAACCTGCGGCCCCCATGCGTGCGCGGCTGGATGTGGGTGTGCTGGGCGTCGATGGCGCTGGCGGTGCTCTCCAAGGGCCTGGTCGGGATGATCCTGCCGGGCGCGGTGCTGGTGCTGTATACGCTGATCGCGCGCGACTGGGCGCTGTGGAAGCGTCTGCATCTGGTGAGCGGGCTGATCGTTTTTTTCGCGATCGTGACGCCGTGGTTCGTCCTCGTGCAGCAGCGCAATCCGGAATTCCTGAACTTCTTCTTCGTCGTTCAGCAGTTCAAGCGCTATCTGACGCCCGAGCAGAATCGCCCCGGCGCGTTCTACTACTTCGTGCCAGTGCTGCTGGTGGGCTTCCTGCCATGGCTGTCGGTAACCGTGCAAAGCGTGCGCCACGCGTGGCGCCAGCCGCGTCAGCCGAACGGCTTCGCGCCGGTCACGCTGATGCTCACATGGATCGTCTTCATTTTCCTGTTCTTCAGCGCGTCGCACTCGAAGCTGCTGTCCTACACGCTGCCGATCGCGCCGCCGATCGCGATGCTGATCGGCATGTATCTGCCGCTCGTCACGCGCGAGCAGCTGCGCCGGCATCTGGCGGGCTACGCGCTGTTTTTCGTGATCGCCGCGTTCGCGGCGCTGTTCCTGCCGCGCTTCGGCACTGCGCGCAATCCAGCCGAGCTGTATGCCGAATACCGCGTGTGGGTGCTCGCCGCGCTAGCCGTCGCGTTCGTGCTCACGCTGTTCGCGCTGTGGTTGAACCGCCGCGGCCAGGGCGGCGTGGGCGCCAACGCGCGAGTCGGTCTCGGCAGCCTCGCCGCGTTCGGCGCGGGCTGGCTGCTGCTCGGCACCATCGCGGGCACCGGCCACGACGTGTTCGGGCGCCTGAGCTCCGGCGCGCCGCTCGCGCCCGCGATCAAGGCCGAACTCGCGAAGCTGCCGCCCGACACGCCGTTCTACTCGGTCGGCGTGCTCGACCACACGCTGCCGTTCTACATCGGCCACACGATGATCATGGTCGCGCACCCGGACGAGCTCGCATTCGGCGTGTCCGTCGAGCCGCAAAAATGGGTGCCGACGGTCGACGCGTGGATCGAGCGCTGGAAGGCCGATCGCTACGCGCTCGCGCTGATCCCGCCGCCGACCTACGACCGCCTCGTCAAGCAAGGCGTGCCGATGCAGGTGATCGCGCGCGATCCGCGCCGCGTGGTGGTGATGAAGCCGCTCGTCGACGCGGCTCCCGCCGCCGCCCCGGCCGCAGCGGCGGCAGCAGCACCCGCTACCCCCACTATCGCCGCCTCGGCAGTCGTCGAAGTGAGGTCCGCAGCATCGGCCACGCCGGCCCCCGTCTCCACGCCCGCGGCAAAGCCCTAACCCTTTCGAGAACCAGACCGTTCGATGAACCCGATTTCCCTGTTCTGCATCCTGGCCGGCGTCACGCTGAACGCCGGCGCGCAGCTGCTGCTCAAGGCCGGCACGAATGCCGTTGGACACTTCGAATTCACCCGTGCGAACATCCTGCCCATCGGCTTCAAGCTGGCAACCCAGCCGCCGATCATCGGCGGGCTCGCCTGCTACGTGATTAGCGTGGCGGTGTGGATCATCGGGCTCTCGCGCGTGGACGTGTCGATCGCCTATCCGATGCTGTCACTTGGCTACGTCGTCAACGCGATTGCCGCGTGGTACCTGTTCGGCGAAGTGATGTCGGTGCAGAAGCTGATCGGCATCGGCATCATTCTCGTCGGCGTCGTCGTGCTCGCGCGCAGCTAGGCGCGGTGCCCAGCGTAGGAAGCCGCGCGGCACACGCGCCGCCTAAGCCTGACGTAAGGTAGGCCGCGGTAAGCTGAGCGGTTGCGTTTTTTAAGCCGCGGCCTTGGGTTTGCGGGTAGTTTGTGGTTTACTTCGCGCCCATCGTACTTCGCGCCTGTCGGGCCGCGCCCCTTTCAATCGAGCGATGCATTCAATGAGCCAGTCACAAGTCCCGTTTTTGCCGTTTGTCAAACCCGAGATCGACGAGGAAACGATCCAGGGCGTCGCCGACGTGCTGCGTTCCGGCTGGATCACCACCGGCCCGCAGAACCAGAAGTTCGAGGCCGCGCTGTCCGAGTTCTGCGGCGGCCGCCCGGTGCGCACCTTCAATTCTGGTACCGCGACGCTCGAAATCGGCCTGCGCATCGCCGGCGTCGGTCCCGGCGACGAAGTGATCACGACGCCGGCCACCTGGGTGTCGACCAGCAACGTGATCCTCGAAACCGGCGCGACGCCAGTGTTCGCCGACATCGACCCGATCACGCGCAACATCGATCTCGACCTGCTCGAAAAAGCGATCACGCCGCGCACCAAGGCGTTGCTGCCAGTGTTCCTGTCGGGCCTGCCGGTCGACATGGACCGTCTGTACGGGATCGCCCGCGCGCACGAGCTGCGCGTGATCGAAGACGCCGCGCAGGCATTCGGCTCCACCTGGAATGGCGAGCGCATCGGCAAGCTCGGCGACATCGTGTCGTTCAGCTTCCACGCGAACAAGAACCTGACCTCGGTCGAAGGCGGCGCGCTGGTGCTGAACAACGAGGAAGAAGCGGTGCTCGCGCAGAAGTACCGCCTGCAGGGCATCACGCGCACCGGCTTCGACG
This sequence comes from Paraburkholderia lebeckiae, assembly GCF_050436225.1. Taxonomy (NCBI): domain Bacteria; kingdom Pseudomonadati; phylum Pseudomonadota; class Betaproteobacteria; order Burkholderiales; family Burkholderiaceae; genus Paraburkholderia; species Paraburkholderia lebeckiae. Next base: position 1,949,435 of record NZ_JBNDLU010000002.1, read on the forward strand.
GCATGGACTGCGACGTGCTCGGCGGCAAGTACAACCTGACCGACGTCGCCGCGCGTGTCGGCCTCGGCCAGCTGCCGCATCTCGAGCGCTTCATCGCGCAGCGCAAGAAGCTCGTGCGCGCGTACTTCGCGCAACTCGAAGGCGGCGCGGCCGTTAAGCTCGGCGTCGGCCTGCCGCCCGCGGACTTCGAAAACAGCAACTGGCACATGTTCCAGATCACGCTGCCGCTCGAAAAACTGTCGATCGACCGCGCCGGCTTCATGGGCGAGCTGAAGGAGCGCGGCATCGGCTCGGGCGTGCACTACCCGGCGCTGCACCTGTTTTCCCTGTACCGCGCGCGCGGCTTCAAGGAAGGCATGTTCCCGCACGCGGAGCGCTTCGGCGCCACCACCGTCACGCTGCCACTCTTCACGCTGATGAACGAAGGCGACGTCGAGCGCGTGTGCCGCGCGGTCAACGAAATTTGCGAACACTACGGAAAATAAGCGGACATGACTTATTCGGAACATCGCGCCGTCGCACCGGAAGTGTCGATCATCATTCCGGTGTACAACGAGGAAGCCGGACTGGCCGCGCTGTTCGCGCGCCTCTATCCGGCGCTCGACGCGCTCGGCACCGGTTATGAAGTGATCTTCATCAACGACGGCAGCCGCGACAAATCCGCGGCGCTGCTCGCCGGGCAGTTCCGCGCGCGCCCCGACACCACGCGCGTGATCCTGCTGAACGGCAACTACGGCCAGCACATGGCAATTCTCGCGGGCTTCGAGCAGTCACGCGGCGACATCGTGATCACGCTCGACGCCGACCTGCAGAATCCGCCCGAGGAAATCGGCAAGCTCGTCGCGAAGATGCGCGAGGGCTTCGACTACGTCGGCACGATCCGTCGGCAGCGCCAGGACAGCCTGTGGCGCCGCAAGGCGTCGCGCGCGATGAATCATCTGCGCGAGCGCATCACGCGCATCAAGATGACCGACCAGGGCTGCATGCTGCGCGCCTACAGCCGCCATATCGTCGATACGATCAACCGCTGCGGCGAAATCAACACGTTCATTCCGGCGCTCGCGTACACGTTCGCGCAGAATCCGGTGGAAATCGAGGTCGCGCACGAGGAACGCTTCGCCGGTGAGTCGAAGTACTCGCTGTACTCGCTGATCCGTCTGAATTTCGACCTCGTCACCGGCTTCTCGGTGGTGCCGCTGCAATGGCTGTCGTTCATCGGCGTGATCCTGTCGCTAGGGTCCGCGGCGCTGTTCGTCCTGCTGCTGATTCGCCGTTTCATCATCGGCGCGGAAGTGCAAGGTGTGTTCACGCTGTTCGCCATCACGTTCTTCCTGCTCGGCGTGATCATCTTCGCGCTCGGCCTGCTCGGTGAATACATCGGCCGGATCTATCAGCAGGTGCGTGCGCGGCCGCGTTATCTGGTGCAGACCATTCTCGAGGAACGCGACGGCGGGGCCGTCGCCGAAGCGCCGCGTCAGACCGTCGTGCAAGGCGTGCAGCCGGTGCCGGTCGCCGACCAGGGACACCATCCATGAAGCCACGCGCCGTCGTATTCGCGTATCACAACGTCGGCGTGCGCTGCCTGCAGGTGCTGCTCGCGCGCGGCGTCGAGGTCGCGCTCGTCGTGACCCACGAAGACAACCCGAGCGAGAACATCTGGTTCGGCAGCGTCGCTTCGGTGGCAGCCGAGCACGGCATTGCCGTCGTCACGCCGGCCGATCCGAAGAGCCCCGAACTGCGCGCCGCGGTGAGCGCCGCGCGGCCGGACTTCATCTTCTCGTTCTACTACCGCCACATGTTGCCGCTCGACCTGCTCGCGATCTCCGCACGGGGCGCTTACAACATGCACGGCTCGCTGTTACCGAAGTATCGTGGCCGCGTGCCGACCAACTGGGCGGTGCTCAACGGCGAAAGCGAAACCGGCGCAACGCTGCACGAAATGGCCGCGAAGCCCGACGCCGGCGCGATCATTGCGCAAACCCCGGTGCCGATCCTGCCCGACGACACCGCCGCGCAGGTCTTCGACAAGGTGACGGTCGCCGCCGAGCAAACGCTGTGGCGCGTGCTGCCGGCGCTGCTCGCGGGCGAGGCGCCGCATCTGCCGAACGATCTCGCGCATGGCAGTTACTACGGCGGGCGCAAACCGGAAGACGGCCGCATCGACTGGAATCAGTCCGCGCAACAGGTCTACAACCTGATCCGCGCGGTCGCGCCGCCGTATCCGGGCGCTTTCACCGAGCTGAACGGGCGCCGTTTCATCGTCGCGCGCGCGCGTCTGGCCGCGCCCGGCGCGCTCCGCTCGGATTTGCCCCCGGGCCTGCACGTAAGCGATAATGCCGTTTTCGCGATCTGCGGCGACGGCCGCGCGATCAACATCCACGAATTGCGGCACCAGCACGGCGGCGGCGAGACTGACGTCAGTCCGGCGGAATTCGCCCAGCTCATCCAATCTCATTCATGAAAAAAGTCCTGATTCTGGGTGTCAATGGCTTCATCGGCCATCACCTGTCCAAACGCATTCTCGAAACGACCGACTGGGAAGTGTTCGGAATGGACATGCAGACCGAACGTCTCGGCGACCTCGTCAATCATGAGCGGATGCACTTCTTCGAAGGCGACATCACGATCAACAAGGAGTGGGTCGAGTACCACATCAAGAAGTGCGATGTGATTCTGCCGCTCGTCGCGATCGCCACGCCCGCAACGTATGTGAAGCAGCCGCTGCGCGTGTTCGAACTCGACTTCGAGGCGAACCTGCCGATCGTGCGTTCAGCCGTCAAGTACGGCAAGCATCTGGTGTTTCCGTCGACCTCCGAGGTCTACGGCATGTGCACGGACGAGCAGTTCGATCCGGAAGAATCGCAGCTGTCGTACGGCCCGATCAACAAGCCGCGCTGGATCTACGCGTGCTCGAAGCAACTGATGGACCGGGTGATCTGGGGCTACGGCATGGAAGGCCTGAACTTCACGCTGTTCCGTCCGTTCAACTGGATCGGCCCGGGCCTCGACTCGATCTACACGCCGAAGGAAGGTAGCTCGCGCGTGGTCACGCAGTTCCTCGGCCACATCGTGCGCGGCGAGAACATCAGCCTCGTCGATGGCGGCGCGCAGAAGCGCGCGTTCACGGACATCGACGACGGCATCAGCGCGCTGATGAAGATCATCGAGAACAAGAACGGCGTCGCCACCGGCAAGATCTATAACATCGGCAACCCGATCAACAACTTCTCGGTGCGTGAGCTCGCGCACAAGATGCTGGCACTCGCGGCCGAATTCCCCGAATACGCGGACTCGGCCAAGAAGGTGCAACTGGTCGAAACGTCGTCGGGCGCGTACTACGGCAACGGCTATCAGGACGTGCAGAACCGCGTGCCGAAGATCGACAATACGAAGCAGGAACTCAGCTGGGCACCCACGTCGACTTTCGACGAAGCGCTGCGCAAGATTTTCGAAGCGTATCGCGGCCACGTCGCGGAAGCCCGCGCACTCGTCGAACAGCAATAAGGGCGCGTCCTTGGCTCGCATCGTCCTGAAGATCGACGTCGACACGCTGCGCGGCACCCGCGAAGGCGTGCCGAATCTCGCGCGCATCTTCGACCGCTTCAAGGCGCGCGCCACCTTCCTGTTCAGCCTCGGGCCCGACCACACCGGTTGGGCGATGCGCCGCGTGCTGCGGCCGGGCTTTCTGAAGAAGGTGTCGCGCACGTCGGTGGTCGAGCATTACGGCGTCAGGCAGTTGATGTACGGCGTGCTGCTGCCCGCTCCGGACATCGGCGCGAAGGCCGCGGCCGAGATGCGAGCGATCCACGAAGCCGGCTTCGAGTGCGGCATCCATACGTGGGATCACGTGTACTGGCAGGACAACGTGCGCGCCAAAGATCGCGCGTGGACCGTCGCGCAGATGCAGCAGAGCCACGCGCGGTTCATCGAGATATTCGGCGCGCCGCCCGTCACGCACGGCGCCGCGGGCTGGCAGATGAACGGCCACGCGTTCGAGCAGATCGACGCGTGGGGCATGCGCTACGCTTCCGACGGCCGCGGACACTCGCCATATCTGCCGGTGGTCGACGGCAGGACGCTGAAGCACGTGCAGATGCCGACCACGCTCCCGACGCTCGACGAAGTGCTCGGTGTCGATGGTGTCGATACGCACAACGTCGCCGCGTGGATGCTGAAACAAACTGAAAAAAATCCGCACGACCAGGTGTTCACGCTGCACGCGGAACTCGAAGGACAGAAACTCGCGCCGGTTTTCGAACAGTTGCTCGAAGGCTGGCGCGCCCAGGGCCACACGTTCGCGACGATGGGCGATTACTACGCCACGCTAGACCGCGACACGCTGCCATCGTACCCTGTCGCGTGGGGCGAGATTGCGGGGCGCTCCGGCGAACTGATCGTCCAGCCCTGAAGGCCCGCGACGCGGGAGTCATTAGAAGGCGCGCCGCTAATTGCCTGTTGCCCGCCTGTTATCCGCTTCCTGCCGAGTCTGACGATCGGACAACCGCGCGCCGACCGTATTCCCGAACAACAACAACCTCGACGACAGACCGGCCGACGCCGCGGCACCTAGCGACGCCAGCCCCAATAACCGGAGAACCTCGTGTCCATCGCAGTCGACCAACCCATCCCCGACTTCACCGCCGCCGCGACGGGCGGCGAAATCACGCTGTCAAAGCTGCGGGGCAAGAAGGTGGTGCTGTATTTCTATCCGAAGGACAACACGCCGGGCTGCACGACCGAAGGCCTGCAGTTCCGCGATCTGTATCCGAAGTTCAAGAAAGCCGGCGCGGAAGTGATCGGCGTGTCGCGCGACAGCCTGCGTTCGCATGACAACTTCAAGGCTAAGCTCGAACTACCCTTCCCGCTGATTTCCGACCCGGAAGAAACGCTGTGCGCCCTCTTCGCCGTCATCAAAATGAAGAAAATGTATGGCAAAGAGGTACGGGGAATCGAGCGCTCCACGTTCCTCATCGACGCCGATGGCGTGCTGCGCCAGGAGTGGCGCGGCGTCAAGGTGCCGGGCCACGTCGACGATATTCTGGAGGCTGTACAAGCGCTTTGATGCGCGTTATATTGGCCCGCAATGAGTGCCTGTCCACCCCACATTGTTCTCCGCTGCGCCAGCCCTGACGGCCGCCTGACCGGATCCACCGGTGCCGTTCGGAGCGTGAGGCGCAACGTGAGCATCATCGTCGAGCCGCTTGCCCCGAATGCCGGGGCGGCGGCTTTTTTAATTGCGCGCGACCGTTCGTTCATTGGTTCACGCGCTTCCGTCAAGGAGCCTATCGAAAACCAGGCGAACCGGCATCTCTAGACCGAATGCGCGCCTCCTCGCGCAAACTCGATGTCCCATGAGGGCATCGTCAGAATGCGACGGGCGGCGCACGATATGTGACCCGATCATTTCGAGGGAAACCATGCCTTTGCCTACTCCCCCCAGCAAGCTCGGCAATCTTTTGTCGCCTGACGAATACAAGGCCAAAGCCGTCACGCCCGCGCGCTCCACCGCGAAAAAACAGGCGCGTGAAGGGGAATCCGCAGAGTCGGCCGATTACGGCCGCGCCAATGTCGCCACGCCGATGGCGCACGCTGCCAACGCCGCCACCACGTTGTGGCCCGTGCCCGCCGTCGAGTCGCCGCCCGCCGCGCAACCGGCGCCGGCACTCGGCCGCAAGACCAAACAGACCGCCGCGCTGTTGCAGCCGGTTCCGTCTGCGCGCCCGCAGCTCGAAGCCGACGCGGCCGAAGCGCAGCCGGTCGTCGCACGCGCGCCCGCCGCGAAGCAGCCCACGGCCGAAACAGCCGCCGCGCCCGCCGCAGCGAGCCCTGCCGGCACGCGCAAAAAACGCGGCACGAGCTCCACGCCCGCCGAGGCGCAGAAGCTTTTCGTGCTCGACACCAACGTGCTGATGCACGATCCGAGCTGCCTGTTCCGCTTCGAGGAGCACGACGTCTATCTGCCGATGATGACGTTGGAAGAGCTCGACGACCACAAGAAGGGAATGTCGGAAGTCGCGCGTAACGCGCGTCAGGTGAGCCGCACGCTCGACGCGCTCGTCGCGAACGCGGGCGACATGGCCGACGGCATTTCGCTCGCGCGTCTGGGCAGCCGCGAGGCGTCCGGGCGGCTGTACTTCCAGACCCGGCTGACCGCGATCGAGCCGGTCGAGGGTCTGCCCGAGGGCAAGGCCGACAACCAGATCCTCGGCGTCGTGCGCGCGCTGCAGCGCGATCGCGCGGATCGCCAGGTCGTGCTGGTGTCGAAAGACATCAACATGCGCATCAAGGCGCATGCGCTCGGTCTGCCGGCCGAAGACTACTTCAATGACCAGGTGCTCGAGGACAGCGACCTGCTGTTCACGGGCATCCGCGCGCTGCCGCAAGACTTCTGGACCAGGCACGCGAAGGGCATGGAAAGCTGGCAGGACACGAAAACCGGCACCACGTACTACCGCGTGACGGGTCCGCTGTGCGCGTCGATGCTGGTCAACGAGTTCGTTTATCTGGAGCCGCAGAACGGCGAACCTGCGTTTCATGCGCTGGTGCGCGAACTGAACGGCAAGACCGCACTACTGCAAACGCTGCGTGACTATGGCCACCACAAGAACAACGTGTGGGGCATCACGGCGCGCAATCGCGAGCAGAACTTCGCGCTGAACCTGCTGATGAATCCGGACATCGATTTCGTCACGCTGCTCGGCCAGGCCGGCACCGGCAAGACGCTGGTCGCACTCGCGGCGGGTCTCGCGCAGGTGCTCGACGACAAGCGCTACAACGAGATCATCGTGACGCGCGCGACGGTGCCGGTCGGCGAAGACATCGGCTTTCTGCCGGGCACCGAAGAGGAAAAGATGCAGCCGTGGATGGGGGCGTTCGACGACAACCTCGAAGTCCTGCAGAAGACCGACGACGCCGCCGGCGAATGGGGCCGCGCCGCGACCCAGGAGCTGATCCGCTCGCGCCTGAAGATCAAGAGCATGAACTTCATGCGCGGCCGCACGTTCGTCGACAAGTATCTGATCATCGACGAGGCGCAGAACCTGACGCCGAAGCAGATGAAGACGCTCGTCACGCGCGCGGGTCCGGGCACGAAGATCATCTGCCTTGGCAACATCGCGCAGATCGATACGCCTTACCTGACCGAGGGCAGTTCGGGCCTGACCTATGTGGTCGATCGCTTCAAGGGCTGGGCGCACAGCGGACACGTGACGCTCGCGCGCGGCGAGCGCTCGCGCCTCGCTGACTACGCGTCGGAGATTCTCTAGAGGTTCGCCGGTTTTTTTCCGGCGTTTGATCGCAGGCCGCGTCCGGTTCGTTCCAGACGCGGCTTTTTTATTGCACCGGCGTTCCCCGCGGGCAACACTTAGCGCACAAACTTCAAGTAATTTATCAACAATTCTTGCGGCAGCCTTGTTGGACGGCTACCATCCCGACATCGTCAGTGAGTAAACGGGTGCTTACCGCCCGTGCCGTCTTCATGCGCCGACTCGCCTTATCGCTGCTGCCCGTCCTGCTGCTCGCCGCCTGTGCCGGCGCGCCGCAGAAGACGTCACGCGGGTCAGGCGGCAGTGTCGTCGCGAACGGCGCCTATCGCGCGCCGCCGCCCGGCTTTCCCCACTTCGTCGATCACAGCATCGGCCGCGAGGAAATCTCCATTCAGGCGATGAGTCTCGTTGGCGTGCCCTACCGTTGGGGCGGCAATACGCCCGACAGCGGCTTCGATTGCAGCGGTCTCGTGCGGTACGTCGTGCTGCGCGCGGCGTCGGTGAACCTGCCGCGCACCACGGCCGAGATGAGCGGGCGCGGCGAGTCGGTCGAACCGGACGAAATCGCGCCAGGCGATCTGATCTTCTTCAACACGACGGGGCGCGCGCATTCGCACGTCGGCATCTACGTGGGCAAGCTGCGCTTCGTCAACGCGCCATCGACGGGCGGCACCGTGCGGCTTGACTATCTGACCAATCCCTACTGGGCGAAGCGCTTCGACGGCATCCGCCGGATGGCGGGACCGGCGGCGACGCCGGCGCCGTTCGATACGCCGAGCTATCAGGCTGCGGCGCCGCAATCCGAGCGAGGTGCTGCGGTCGCGGCGACGGGCACGGCAACAACCGTGGCAGTTCCGGCAGCGTCGACCTACGCGGGCCCGACGACGCTGTCCAGCGCGCCGTCGATGGCAACGGCCCGGCCGGTCGCGAGCGCGACGCCGGCGACCGGTGCAGGCGGCGGCACGCCCGTCGTGCAAGCCGATCAATTCGAGCCGCCGCCGCCGGGCCTCGGCGCCGCGCAGCTGCAGGCACGTTCAGCGGGCGCCGTGGCAGCGACGATGGTCCCCGCGGCTCAGGCGAGCACGTATGAAAGCGGCGCTCGTTCGCCCGCTCAACCGATGCAGTCCGCGACGACCACCCGCACCCTTGCCCAACCTTCACCCGACGCGATCGACGCCGCCGCCGATGCATTCGAACCGCCGCCACCCGCCTCCATCGCGGAACGCCAGGCCCGGCAGATGCAGCAGACCGAAGGCAGTGGATCCGTGCAGCTCATGCGTGCGTCGACGGCTTCCCACGGCGTGCCCGCACCCACGCAAAGCAGCGACGACCCGATTGCCCGTTTCGCGAACGGCAACTTCTGACGCCGTGATCTGCTATCGTCATCGATATTCTTTCGACGGCGGGTAACGACCATGGAACTCGGGCTCAGAAATAAGGTGGTGCTCATCACCGGCGGCAGCAAAGGCATCGGTTTCGCCTGCGCGCGCGCCTTCGCACAGGAAGGTGCGAGGGTCGCGATCGTGTCGCGCGACCCCGCCAACCTTGCGCGCGCCTACGAACAGCTGAAACAGGAAGGATTCCACGTGCACCGCACGCGCGCCGACCTGCACGAATCGCACAGCGCCGCCGATATCGTCGAGGAAGTCAGCACCGCCGTGGGCCCGATCGACGTACTGATCAACAGTGCCGGCGCCGCGCGCCGGTACGACCCCGAGACGCTCGATGCCGACGCATTCCGCGCGACGATGGAAGCGAAGTATTTCCCGTATATCTATCCGCAGCAGGAAGTGCTGCGCCGTATGGCCGAGCGCGCGAAAGCCAACGGCGGTGCCGAGCCGGGCACGATCGTCAATATCATCGGCATGGGCGGCAAGGTCGCGAGCGACATCCATATCGCAGGCGGCGCGGCCAACGCGGCGCTGATGCTCGCGACGGTCGGCCTCGCGCACTACTACGCGCGCTATGGCATCCGCATCAATGCGATCAATCCGGGCTCGACGCTGACCGAGCGCGTCGAGGAAGCGGTCCGGCTGGAAGCGGCGCAGCAAGGCATCGGCAATGACGAAGCGCTGGCGCGCGGCCAGGCCCGGATGCCGCTCGGGCGCTATGCGAAGCCGGAGGAAATCGCCGACGTGGCGCTGTTCCTCGCGAGCCGCCGCGCGAGCTATGTGACGGGCGCGATCATTCCGATGGATGGTGCGAACGCGCCGCTGATCTGAACGCGTCGCGCGACGCGCTTTTTAGTCGAACTGCGTAGGAGACACCGGTGCGATGCCATGGGCGGCATGTAGCCGAAGCCCGCGCGTGCTACTCAGCCAAACTCAGCCGAACCCGGTAGCGCAGGCCGGCATCGCATGGTGATTACAGGAAGTGGTGACCCAGCCACCAGGCCCCGCCTGACAGCACCGCGGAAGCCGGGATCGTCAGAATCCAGGCCCAGACGATGTTGCCGGCGACACCCCAGCGCACCGCGCTCAGCTTCTGCGTCGCGCCGACTCCGACGATCGCGCCGGTAATCGTATGCGTAGTAGAGACGGGAATGCCGAGCGCCGAGGCGGTAAAGAGCGTGATCGCTCCGCCCGCCTCCGCGCAGAAGCCGCCGACCGGCTTCAACTTCGTGATTTTCTGGCCCATCGTGCGCACGATGCGCCAGCCACCGAACAGCGTACCGAGACCCATCGACAGATAGCAGCCGCCGATCACCCACAGCGGCGGCGCGTCCGCCTTCATCGACGCGAAGCCGGTGGCGATCAGTAGCATCCAGATGATGCCGATGGTTTTCTGCGCGTCGTTGCCACCGTGACCCAGGCTGTACAGGCCAGCAGAGAGCAATTGCAGACGCCTGAAGCGCCGGTCGACCTTGCTAGGCGGCGTGCGGAAGTACAGCCACGACACCAGCAGCATGAAAAACGAGCCGAGCACGAAGCCGAGCAGCGGTGAAATGAAGATGAACGCGACGGTCTTCATCAGGCCGTCCCAGTTCAGCGATTCCCAGCCCGACTTCGCGAGCGCCGCACCCACGAGGCCGCCGATCAGCGCGTGCGACGAGCTGGACGGAATGCCGTAGACCCAGGTAATCACGTTCCACGCGATCGCGCCGACCAACGCGCCGAAGATCACGTAGTGGTCGACGATGTCCGGGTCGATCGTGCCCTTGCCGACGGTCGTGGCCACCTTCAGGTGAAACACGAAATACGCGATGACGTTGAACGCCGCCGCGAACGCCACCGCCTGCTGTGGCTTCAGCACGCCGGTCGACACGACCGTGGCGATCGAATTCGCCGCGTCGTGAAAACCGTTCATGAAGTCGAACACCAAAGCAATGGCAACCAGGCCGGTGACGACCCAGATAGCGAGTTGTATCGATTGCATTATGCGTTTTCCAGCACGATGCCTTCGATGATGTTCGCCACATCCTCACACTTGTCCGTGATCGTTTCGAGCAACTCGTAGATCGCCTTCAGCTTGATCAGGACCTTGACGTCGTCTTCCTCGCGGAACAGCTTCGACATCGCCGCGCGCAGCACGCGGTCGGCTTCCGATTCGAGCCGGTCGATGTCCTCGCAGGCCTTCAGGATCTGGCTCGCCTGCTTCATGTCCGACAGCAGGCTGACCGCGAACTGCACGCGCTCGCAGGTCGCCGTGCAGATATGCGCGAGCTGGCTCGCCTCCGACGTGACCGCTTGCACGTCGTACAGCGAGATCGCGGTGGCGACGTCCTCCATCAGATCGAGGATGTCGTCCATCGTCGTGATCAGCTTGTGGATCTCGTCACGGTCGAGCGGCGTGATGAAAGTCTTGTGCAGCAGGTCGATGGCTTCGTGCGTGAGCTTGTCGGCCGCTTTCTCGGCCTTTTGTACGTTCTGCTTGTGGGTTTCGGCGTCCTGCAGATTGTCGATCAGGAGCTCGAGTTCGCGGCTGGCCGAGATGATGCACGTTGCGTGCGAATTGAAGATTTCAAAGAACTTGCCCTCGGTGGGCATGAATCGACCGAACATTGGGATCCTGGAAATGGGTCACGTTATGGCTGACATAAAACCGCCATATTGTACCGTTCCGTCATCATTGCCGCATTCGTGACAGCGCCGTTACAACAGCCCACGGCACTTTGCGTCACTCACCGCCGTAGAAGTTCTGCGCGCCCGCAAAGTTGTCGAACTTCGTGTATTGGCCGTGGAAGGTGAGCCGAACGGGACCGATCGGACCGTTCCGCTGCTTGCCGATGATGATCTCCGCGGTGCCCTTGTCGGGGCTGTCCGGGTTGTACACTTCGTCGCGATAGATGAACAGGATCACGTCGGCGTCCTGTTCGATAGCGCCCGATTCGCGCAGGTCCGACATGATTGGCCGCTTGTTGGGCCGCTGCTCGAGGCCTCGGTTCAGCTGCGACAACGCGATCACTGGCACGTCGAGCTCCTTCGCGAGGCTCTTCAGCGAACGCGAGATTTCCGAGATTTCGGTCGCGCGGTTTTCGCCCGACGACGAGCCGCTCATCAGCTGCAGATAGTCGATGATGATCAGGCCGAGCTTGCCGCACTGGCGCGATAGCCGGCGCGCGCGCGAGCGCAGTTCCATCGGGTTCAGACCGCCGGTTTCGTCGATGAAGATCTGCGCCTCGCTCATTTTCTGCACCGCGTGTGTGAGCTTCGGCCAATCCTCGTCGGTCAGGCGCCCGGTTCTCATGCGATGCTGGTCGAGCCGGCCGACCGAGCCCAGCATACGCATCGTGAGCTGCGTGCCCGGCATTTCCATCGAGAACACCGCGACGGGTAGTCCGTACTCGACCGCGACGTATTCGCCGACGTTCATCGAAAACGCCGTCTTACCCATCGACGGACGGCCCGCGACGATGATCAGCTCGCCGCCGTGCATGCCCGAGGTCATACGATCCAGATCGACGAAGCCGGTCGGCGTGCCGGTCACGTCGCTCGGATTGGCGGTGTGATAGAGCGTGTCGATCCGCTCGACCACCTGGGTCAGCAGCGGCCCGATCTCGAGAAAGCCTTGGGTGCCGCGCGCGCCGTCTTCCGCGATCGAGAACACCTTCGATTCCGCTTCGTCCAGCAATTGCCGGACTTCCTTGCCTTGCGGGTTGAACGCGTCGGCGGAGATTTCATCGGCGACCGACACGAGCCGGCGCAGCACCGCACGGTCGCGCACGATTTCCGCATAGCGGCGGATGTTGGCCGCGCTCGGTGTGTTCTGCGCGAGCGCGTTCAGGTAAGCGAGGCCGCCGACATCTTCCGCCTTGCCCGAAGTGCCGAGCGCTTCGTAGACGGTGACCACGTCGGCGGGCCGCGTGGCCGCAATCAGCTTGCCGATGTGCTCGAAGATGATGCGGTGGTCGTAGCGGTAGAAGTCGCTTTGCGCGAGGAAGTCGGCGATGCGGTCCCACGCCGCGTTATCGAGCAGCAGGCCGCCCAGCACCGATTGCTCGGCTTCGATCGAATGCGGCGGGACTTTCAGCGACTCGAGTTGGGGATCTTTGGACGGTGCGTTCATGGGGAGGAATTATCGGGCAATCCGGCGACGGCTGCGAGCGGAAAAAACGCGAATACGGGGATATACGAGAGATAGTCGGGCACAAAAAAAGCAGGGGCCGGTTTCCCGGCCCCTGCTCTTCACCAGCAATACGCTGGCAGATCCTGCCTGATGCTTAGACGCGGTCGGCTTAGACGCGGTCGGCTTAGACGCGGTCGGCTTAGACGCGGTCGGCTTAGACGTGCTCGCCGATCACGGCCACCGTCACATCGACGAGAACGTCGGTGTGCAGCGAAACCTGAACCTGGTGCTCGCCAACCATCTTCAGCGGGCCTTCCGGCAGACGCACTTGCGCCTTTTCCACTGCGAAGCCTTGCTTGCCGAGCGCTTCGGCGATGTCGGCGTTGGTCACCGAGCCGAACAGACGGCCGTCGACGCCAGCCTTCTGATTGACCTGAACGGTCTGGCCTGCCAGCTTTTCGCCTTGAGCCTGAGCGGCTGCCAGCTTTTCAGCGGCGTGCTTTTCCAGTTCTGCGCGGCGCACTTCGAATTCAGCCAGCGCGTCCTTCGTTGCACGGCGAGCTTTTTTATTCGGGATCAGGAAGTTACGTGCGTAGCCGTCCTTGACCTTCACGATGTCGCCGAGGTTACCCAGATTGACGACTTTTTCCAGAAGAATGATTTGCATTCGGATGCTCCTTATCGCGTCGTCGGGTTAGGCCTTGTGCTGGTCGGTGTACGGCACCAGCGCGAGGAAACGTGCGCGCTTGATAGCCGTGTCCAGTTGGCGTTGATAATGCGCCTTGGTACCCGTGAGACGTGCCGGCGTGATCTTGCCGTTCTCGCCGATGAAGTCCTTCAGCGTTTCGATGTCTTTGTAGTCGATGTACTCGACGCCAGCAGCCGTGAAACGGCAGAACTTCTTGCGCTTGAAGAGCGGGTTCTGTTGCTGACGACGCTTGTCGAATTTCTTACCAGTCGGGCGGGGCATGATTAGTCCTTTCCAATGTCCTGCAATGCTGTGATGTGAAATACCAGAGTTCGCGCGTTACGGTGCTTTTTAGCCAGAAAACCTGTGAAGAGCGTTTCGACGCCCATCTGACAGTTTTCGAGCTTACCGCTCGCTTCGCCCGCGGCGACCGCCTGCATGGTCAGTTCGACCTGACGGGCAATGCCCGCCTCGACGACTTCCGTGCGGTGGTGCAACGTGCAGCTTGCAATCGGAACGCCGGCGGGGGTGTACCGCACCTGTTCGCGTTCGACGACGCTCGCCGTAAGTTGCAGCCGGTTCATGTACCTGTTTATGTCTCGTGTACGTGAGCGGAGCGACGCTGCGTGTCTGGCAGCTTAAATAACGAGTCTTAAGCCTGCGCTTCGGTCGGCTGAGCTGCTGCCGACTTCTTGGCTTCTTCGCGCTGCACTTCCTTCATCATTGGCGACGGGCCGGCTTCGGCCTTCTTCATCTTGACGATGAGGTGACGCAGAACGGCGTCGTTGAACTTGAACGCGTGTTCCAGCTCGTCGAGCGTGGTCTGGTCGCACTCGATGTTCATGCAGACGTAGTGAGCCTTCGCGAGTTTCTCGATCATGTAGGCCAGTTGACGACGACCCCAGTCTTCGACGCGGTGGATCTGACCACCGTGCGACGTGATCGTGCTCTTGTAACGCTCGATCATGGCGGGCACCTGCTCGCTTTGATCGGGATGCACGATAAAGACGATTTCGTAATGACGCATTACACACTCCTTGTGCTGACTTTTGGATAGAAGCCGCCCGGGCGTCGAAACCGGTGCGGCAAGTGAGAAGCCAAAAAGTGTAACCCGAATGGGGAGGGGTTGCAAGGAATTCCGCCGATTCGGCGGCGGAATCGGATGTGTTTTCAAGAGTTTAGGTGGTGGGTCGCGGAAGTCGGGCCGTTCTTGTCCCTCAGCCCGCTTCCGTGCGCTGGCTGCCGCTCTGCAAACGCGCTCTGAGCGCCGCTTCGAGACCACTGAGCGCATCGGGTGCGGCGTCCGTGATCGCCCACCAGGTCATGCCCGCCGCGTCCCAATGTGCGATCGAATAGCCGTCGTGGGCGAGCGATGCCGGCGCCGCGCCGTCAATGCCACGCGTCGTGGACTGCGGAAACACATACACGTCGATCACGTGCTTGCCGTAGCGGTACACGAGCACCGCGACCCGCTGATGCGCGAGGTAGTCGAGCCGGCCACCCTCCAGCGCGAAGCCGGCCGCCGCGAGGTCCTCGACCGGCGGCGAGTAGTCGAGTCGACCGTTGAACCATGGCTTGACCGTGTGACGGTCGGTCGAAATTACGTCGATGTCGCGGCCGGAAACCTGCGCGCGCACATGGCTTTCGATGAGTTCGTCGGTGAATGGCGTGAATTCGGCGGGACGGCGCAGCGTCAGCGTCAGGACAGCGGTGGCCGCACACAGCGCGATCATGAGCACCGCGAGACCGCCGCGCGCGACCACGCGGTTGGCGCCGCCGGCTGCATGCGGTCCGTTGAAGCCGATTAGCCGGCCGCGTGAATCGCCCGAGCGATCCGGACCGCTGAAGCCTCTGAGCCACCGGTCCAGCCACGCGGGCCGCCGCGCCCAGCGACGCTGACGCTGAGGTTCGTACGTCGCCATGTCGGTCATCCCGGCGCTAGCGCTGCCGGTAGACTCCTCCTCTGCATCTTCAGGCGCCGCCGTCGTGGCCAACCCCGCAGTTCCTCCCTCGACCGCGCCGGGCAAGCCCGCCACAATCCGCACCCGCAACGACTGCGGCGCCCGATGATACGGCGCCGCGCGCAGCGCGCCGCTCAGCGCGCGCAGGTTGTCGCTCGCGCGCCGGCAGTCGTCGCAGCTCTCGATATGCTGCTGGACCCGGCGCGCATCGGGCGCCGGCAGTTCGTGATCGGCGTTCGCATCGAGGAGCGGCCGAGCTTCGTTACAGTCCATCCGGCGTCTCCTGAGCGGGGTCGGCGACAGCGCCGGGAATGTTGAGGGGCCGGCCGTCGGCAAACGCCCGGAGCTGTGTCACTGTTGCGGTGGCGGGCACACCCGCCGCCGATGCCGGGCGACCATCGCCGGAACTTCGTGCGGGCTGCGGGCAGGACGCAGGCGGCGCGGAGGGCGCTGACCGCGCGAGTCGGTCGGACTGCGCGGCCTGATTCGACGGCGCTCCCGTCGACCCGCGCGGGCCACCCTGCCCGCCTTTGCGCCCCCCGCCAACCGACTCCCCCCCGCCTCGCTGCTGCGCCATCAACACCTCCGCCAGCTTGCGCCGCCCACGCGCGAGCCGCGACATCACCGTACCGATCGGCACATCGGCCACCACCGCGATCTCCCGATATCCCATCTCCTCGAGCTCGCGCAAGATCAGCACCTCGCGATACTCGACCGGCAAACGCGCCAACGCGTCGTGTACCTGGCGTGCATCCTCGTCGCGGATCAGCAGCGTCTGCGGATCGTCGCCGCCCGCGCTCCAGCCGTCGAGTGTCGCGCCGTCCATCGTTTCGTCGAATTCCAGCATGTCGTGCGACGGCGCGCGCCGCCGCCATTCCGTGTACCAGGTGCGGCGCACGATCGCGAGCAGCCACGGCCGCGCAGAGTCGCCGCGAAACGTATCGAAGAAGCGGAACGCGCGCATGAATGCTTCCTGCACGACGTCCTCGGCATCGTTCGGATTGCCGCACAGCCAGCGCGCGAGGTTATACGCGGCGTCGAGATGCGGCAACGCCAGCTGCTGGAAGCGGCGGCTTTTCGCTGCATCGGCATCGGCGTCTGAATCGGTCTGGACCACGTGGGCCCCTCCAAGGGCATGGCGGCTGCGTCGTGCGGGTCGCTGCGGTTGCGCGCCCCGCGAGGTGTCGTTCCTGACGTGTCTTTCACAGCAGAACTGGCCATAGACCGAGTTTATTCCCGACTCAGGCGAGCATTCGCAGGAAAGATCGCGATCGCCTGCGCGCGCGGCTCGCCAGCTAGTACGATGGCCGGCTCCAGTAGTCGTCGCTCGCGTACATGTCTTTCAGATAGTCGATGAAATAGCGCACGCGCGCCGGCACGAAGCGCTGCTGCGGATAGACCGCAAGGATGTCGTAATCGGGCAGCGCATATTCGTCGAGCACGGTTTCGAGCTCGCCGCGCGCGAGCTGCCGCTGGATTTCCCACGTCGAACGCCAGCCGAGTCCGAGCCCCTCCGAAACCCAGCGATGCAGCAGTTCGCCATCGTTGCAGTCGAGCGAGCCGCCCACCCGCACCGTCGCGAGCTTGCCGTTGCGGCGGAAATACCAGCCGCGGTTCTGCCCGCCTTGCAGATTGAACGCGAGACAGTTGTGGGCCGGCAGATCCTCGAGCGTCTTCGGCTTGCCGTGACGGCGAAAATAGTCGGGCGTACCGCACACCACGCGCCGGTTCGACGCGAGCTTCACCGCGACGAAGTTCGGATCGACCGCGCCGCCTATGCGGATCGACAGATCGTAGCCCTCGCGCACCAGATCGACGACCCGGTCGGTCAGATTGAACGACATCTGCAACTCGGGTTTGTCGCGTAAAAACGCAGGCGCGAGCGGCGCGACGTGCTTACGCCCGAACGCGGCGGGCGCCGACACGATCAGATGGCCGTTCACCGCGCGGCGCCCGGCGCTCAGTTCGTTTTCCGCCTGATCCCATTCGCTGAGAAGCCCGCGGCAGCGTTCGAGAAACGCGGCGCCGTCCTCGCTGACGACGAGCCGCCGTGTCGTGCGATACATCAGCTTCACGCCGAGGCGCTTTTCGAGCGCATCGATGCGCCGCCCGAGAATCACCGGCGACACCCCTTCCTCCAGCGCCGCCGCCGCGAGACTGCCCGCATCGGCGACCCGCACGAAGGTTTCGATCTGTTTGAAGCGGTCCATGTTCGTCTCCCACCTGTCTCTTGCCGGGCTGACGCCGGCCGTGCGCCGGGCTTTACGTCATTCCATACTTTTTGTTTCGGAATAAGCGACCCGGACTGATCTTATCAAACCTTTGGCGCAGGCCTACAGTGTCCCTCAACCGACGTAATTCCCGACCTTGAGGAGACATTCATGGCCAAAATGAGAGCCGTCGACGCCGCTGTTCTGGTGCTCGAAAAAGAAGGCATCGATACCGCCTTCGGCGTGCCGGGCGCCGCGATCAACCCGTTCTACTCGGCGATGCGCAAAGCCGGCGGCATCAGCCACGTGCTCGCGCGCCATGTGGAGGGTGCATCGCACATGGCCGAGGGCTACACGCGTGCCCAGCCGGGCAACATCGGCGTGTGCATCGGCACCTCGGGCCCCGCCGGCACCGACATGATCACCGGTTTGTACTCCGCGCAGGCCGACTCGATTCCTATTCTGGCGATCACAGGCCAGGCGCCGCGCGCGCGTCTGTACAAGGAAGACTTCCAGGCCGTCGATATCGAATCGATCGCCAAGCCCGTCACCAAGTGGGCCGTGACCGTGCGCGAGCCGGCGCTGGTGCCGCGCGTGTTCCAGCAGGCGTTCCATCTGATGCGCTCGGGCCGCCCGGGCCCGGTGCTGGTCGATCTGCCAATCGACGTGCAGCTCGCCGAAATCGAATTCGACATCGACACGTACGAGCCGCTGCCGGTCTACAAGCCGAAGGCAACCCGCAAGCAGATCGAGGCCGCGCTGACGCTGCTCAACGATGCCGACAGGCCGCTGATCGTGTCGGGCGGCGGCGTGCTGAACGCCGTAGCCGAAGACCTGCTCGTGAAGTTCGCCGAAACGCTCGGCGTGCCGGTGATCCCGACGTTGATGTCGTGGGGCGCGATTCCCGACGACCATCCGCTGATGGTCGGCATGGTCGGTCTGCAGACCTCGCATCGCTACGGCAACGCGACGATGCTCGCGTCCGACTTCGTGCTCGGCATCGGCAACCGCTGGGCCAACCGTCACACCGGCAGCGTCGATGTCTATACGAAGGGGCGCAAGTTCGTGCACGTCGATATCGAACCGACGCAGATCGGCCGCGTGTTCGGCCCGGATCTCGGCATCGTGTCGGACGCGAAGGCCGCGCTCGAACTGTTCGTCGAAGTCGCCAGCGAATGGAAGGCCGCGGGCAAGCTGAAGGATCGCGGTGCGTGGGTTGCCGATTGCCAGCAACGCAAGCGCACGATGCTGCGCAAGACGCACTTCGACAACGTGCCGATGAAGCCGCAGCGCGTCTACGAAGAGATGAACCAGGTGTTCGGCCGCGACACGTGCTACGTGAGCACGATCGGCCTGTCGCAGATCGCCGCCGCGCAATTCCTGCACGTGTACAAGGCGCGCAACTGGATCAACTGCGGCCAGGCCGGGCCGCTCGGCTGGACGATTCCGGCGGCGCTCGGCGTGCGCGCGGCCGATCCGCAACGGCCGATCGTCGCGCTGTCCGGCGACTACGACTTCCAGTTCATGATCGAGGAGCTCGCGGCCGGCGCGCAATTCAAGCTGCCGTACGTGCATGTCGTCGTGAACAACTCGTACCTCGGGCTGATTCGCCAGGCGCAGCGCGCGTTCGAGATGGACTACTGCGTGCAGCTCGGCTTCGAGAACATCAACTCGCCGGAGATGAACGGCTATGGCGTCGATCACGTCGCGGTCGCCGAAGGTCTCGGCTGCAAGGCGATTCGCGTGTTCAAGCCCGAAGAGCTGAAGCCGGCGCTGCAAAAAGCGCAGTCGATGCTCGCCGAGTTCAACGTGCCGGTGATCGTCGAAGTGATTCTCGAACGCGTGACCAATATCTCGATGGGCACCGAGATCGACGCGATCAACGAGTTCGAGGAACTCGCGGAAAAGCGCGAGGACGCGCCGACGGCGATCAGCCTGCTCGATTGAGCGTTGCGTCTTCGCGGTATTCGCAGCATTCAGCGCGCTCGATACGCGAGGGCCGAGTTCATGCTCTGCGCCCTCGCCTCATCACGACCAGCGCGCCATTCCCTGACCGACCTGAGAGACAAAAGCACCATGCCTAAATTCGCAGCGAACCTGACGATGCTGTTCAACGAAGTGCCGTTCCTCGACCGTTTCGCGGCAGCGGCCAACGCCGGCTTTCATGCCGTCGAATTCCTGTTTCCCTATCCGTATTCGATCGCCGAATTGAGCGCACGTCTGCAACAGAACCGCCTCAAGCTGGTGCTGCACAACCTGCCGGCCGGCAACTGGGAAGCCGGCGAACGCGGCATCGCGTGCCTGCCCGATCGGGTCGCCGAGTTTCAGGAAGGCGTGGGCCGCGCGATCGAATACGCAAGCGCGTTGAAGGTGCCGCAACTGAACTGCCTCGTCGGCATTCCGGGCGCGAACGTCGACGCCGACACCGCCCGCGCAACGATCGTCGACAACCTGCGCTTTGCCGCGAGCGAGCTCAAGAAGGCCGGCATCCGGCTGCTCGTCGAGCCATGCAACTCGTACGACATTCCGGGCTTCGCGCTGAACCGTTCGCGCGATGGACTCGACGTGATTCGCGAGGTCGGCTCGGACAATCTGTTCCTGCAATACGACATCTATCACATGCAGCGGATGGAAGGCGAACTCGCGGCGACGATCGAAAAGAACCTCGCGCAGATCGCGCATATCCAGCTCGCGGACAACCCCGGGCGGCACGAACCGGGCACCGGAGAGATCAACTATCCGTATCTGTTCGCGCTGCTCGACTCGCTCGGCTACGACGGCTACGTCGGTTGCGAATACAAGCCGCGCACGACGACCGATGCCGGCCTCGGCTGGGTGCAAAGTGTGGCAGGTCAGGCGCGCGGCGCGGCACACGCGGCGGCTTGAGGGTCCTCAGGGATCATCACGGCTCCATGAAGGTCCTCAACGCACGTCCCCTAATAACCCTGGAGATTCACACACATGGCAAAGATCGGCTTCATCGGACTCGGCATCATGGGCGCGCACATGGCGCGCAACCTCATCAAGGGCGGACACGCGCTGTTCGTGAACGGCGCGTATCCGGTGCCGGACGACATCGCGAAGAGCACGAGCGTGCTCGCCAGTTCGACCGCGGTCGCGCAGGCCGCCGACATCGTCATCATCATGGTGCCGGACACACCTGACGTCGCCAACGTGCTGTTCGCCGACGACGGCGTCGCCGCCGGCCTCACCAAAGGCAAGCTCGTCATCGACATGAGCTCGATCTCACCGCTCGACACCCAGGCGTTCTCGAAGAAGATCAACGCGCTCGGCGTCGACTATCTCGATGCGCCGGTGTCGGGCGGCGAAATCGGCGCGCGGGATGCGTCGCTGACGATCATGGTCGGCGGTCCCGAGAAAGCCTTTGCGCTGGCCAGGCCGTTGTTCGAACTGATGGGCAAGAACATCTCGCTGATCGGCGACAACGGCGCGGGTCAGACCTGCAAGGTCGCGAACCAGATCATCGTCGCGCTGAACATCGAAGCGGTCGCGGAAGCGCTGCTGTTCGCGTCGCGCTCGGGCGCCGACCCAGAGCGCGTGCGGCGCGCGCTGATGGGCGGCTTCGCGTCGTCGCGGATTCTCGAAGTGCATGGCGAGCGCATGACGAAGCGCACGTTCAATCCGGGTTTCCGGATCGAGTTGCATCAGAAGGACTTGAATCTCGCGCTCGATGGCGCGCGTAAGCTCGGCATCGCGCTGCCGCATACCGCGAGCGCGCAGCAACTGTTCAGCGTCTGCGCCGCGAACGGCGGCAAGGCGTGGGATCACTCGGCGATGGTGCGCGCGCTCGAAATCATGGCGAATCATGAGGTCGCGCAGGCGCCGGACAGTGAAGAAGCGAAGGCGGCTTGAGGTCTTCGTGCTTCCTCTTCAGTTCAGCTCGCCGTTGATTCCGCCGGTTGCCGCTTCGGCATCGGAGACGTCACGGTGAACACAGGTGGGGCGCCCGTTCGTTGCACGGCAGCGTGGGTTGCCGGCGCGGCGCAACGGGCAAATCGCGCCGCTCTGGGCTGAGAGCGGCAAGTGGGGTCCGCAGCGGCACCCGTCGGTGACGGGGAAGCCTTGGTCGGTCAGACGTCGTCGTCGGGTGTCCGGCTGTCGGATTCGCCAATCAATACGTATCGAACACCTTCTGCAACGCCGCCGGCGCAGTGTGGCCCGCGGCCAGCGCCAGCATCAGCAGCACCCTCGCCTTGTACGGATTCAGCGAACCCGCGCTGACGAAACCGAGCGCATCGTCGGCCGCCGCTCCGTTGCGCATCACATGCCCCGAACCCACGCGCGACGAGCGCACCACCGCCACGCCGCGCAACGCGGCATCCGCCAGTGCCTGCTGCAACGACTGGTGGATCGAGCCATTGCCCGTACCCGCCACGACGATGCCGCGCACATCCGCGGCGACCAGCGCATCGATGGCGATCCGCGACACGCCCGCATAGCTCGGGACGATCTCCACCTGCGGCCACGCCGCATCGATCGCGAATTCGCTCGCGACCGTATGCGCGCGCACCACGCCGCGCTGGAACTCGACGCGGCCATCCTGCACCCAGCCGAGCGCGCCAATCTCAGGCGACTGGAAAGCATCGACCGCATAGGTGCTCGTTTTCACGACGTCGCGCGCGCTATGAATCCGGTTGTTAAACGCGACCAGCACGCCCTGCCTGCGTGCCGCCGCGTGCGCGGCGACCGTCACCGCATTTAGCAGGTTCAGCGGACCGTCGGCGGAGAGCGCCGACGCTGGGCGCATCGCCGCGGTCAGCACGACCGGCTTGTCCCACTTGACGGTCAGATGCAGCAGATAGGCGGTTTCCTCGAGCGTATCGGTGCCGTGCGTGACCACCACGCCGTCTACGTCGTCCGTCGCGAGCAGCGCGTTGATGCGTTGCGCGAGTGTGGTCCACAGCGGCAGCGACATGTCCTTGCTGTCGACGCTGGCGATCTGCTCGGGCGCGATTCGCGCGACCGTAGACAACGCCGGCACCGCCGCGAGCAGCTGATCGACGCCGACGACGCCCGCCTGATAGCCCGACGTATTGGCCGCATCCGGGGCCGCGCCGGCGATCGTGCCGCCGGTCGCGAGCACCGCGATGCGCGGGAGCGTCGGCGCGGCGGGATGGCTGGGAGGAATCGGGAGAGAAGAAGTCGGGATATTCATGGCGGCGATTGTAAGCGATGCGCTAGACGCCGCCATGCGGTGCCCGGTTGCAGTCATCCACACCCGTATTGACGACGGACATCGCTGAACTGCTGATGCTTGATGAAACGAATGGGGACGCACTCTTCACGATCTGTCGCCGCCTCAAGATTTCCGACCTTGTCACGCTCTCCACGTTAGCAGGCAGCACCGCTACCGCAAGCGCTGCCGCGCTCCGATACCGGCCCGCGCCGATTCGGACCTGACCTATTTTTGTTCCATCTCAAAAATATAGACTGAAGCCAGTCACAGAGATTTAGCAAAGGCCGAACCTAGATTGACTCGGCAGAATCTGGCCGATTCCTACTGCGGCCATGAGCTTTCTGGATCGTCATCGCCCCGTTTTTGCAGCTGATATTGAACAGCACGAAATGGCAACGGCGATTTGTCATTAGTTCGCATAACTCAATTCTTTTTCGAACCTTCAAAGGAATCATGTCATGAACAAGTCCTATCGCACCATCTGGAACGAAGCCCTTGGGTCGTGGGTGGCAGCCTCCGAGAATGCGGCTGCGCGCGGCAAGCGTAACAAGGCAAAGGTTTGTGCAGTTGTCGCGACTGCGGTTGTGGCCGCAGCGTCGTGGGCGCCGGTAGCGCACGCACAGTACAACGCTGGCGGAGGTGTTGCCAAGGGATCAAAGTCGATTGCAATTGGTTCAGGCGCTACGACTGATGGTTCACAGGACGGCAATATCGCTATCGGGGATAAGGCTTCTGCGAATTCTGGTACGTCGGCAAACGCATATAGCGCTACTGCCATCGGCCTGGATGCGACCGCAGCCGGTGATGGCACTGTCGCATTGGGTGATGCCGCCAGTGCCACGGCGGACAGGGCGACCGCAATTGGCCGCTTTGCACATGCCGACGGCGTCAAGTCAAGCGCACTCGGCTCAAATGCCTATGCTTTCGAGCTAGGCTCCACAGCAGTGGGCGCAGAGTCCTTCGCATCCGCACAAGGGGCTACAGCACTCGGCTTTACGTCGGTTGCTGCGGGCCAAAACTCGGTCGCTGTGGGGTTTGGCGCAACGAGCATAGGTGACGCTGGGATTGCAATTGGGCAGCTAGCTAATTCGAAAGGGAATGCCTCCCTGGCGATGGGTACATACGCTTCTTCGACAGGAGATTCCTCAACCGCGATCGGTTTGGAGGCACGTTCGGAAGGGGACTGGTCCACGGCGCTCGGTTACCAAGCGTACACGGCAGGGATCAGGTCCACGGCGCTCGGAAACCAATCCTTCTCGGAAGGGAAAGGCTCTACTGCACTTGGTGATCGGACCAAATCGACTGGGGACTGGTCCGCGGCGGTCGGTTCGTATGCCGAGTCGGCGGGGATCAACTCTGCTGCGGTTGGTGCTCTTGCCAGTTCGTCAGGGGACTTCTCTGCGGCAGTAGGTTCGAACGCTCGATCGGAAGGGTATGGATCGATCGCACTGGGTTTAAATTCCTCTGCATTGGAGGATCGCTCGGTGGCGTTGGGCGCGGGTTCGATCGCCGACCGCGGCGATGCGGTTTCGGTCGGCAACGCGACGCTCAAACGCCAGATCACGAATATGGCAGCCGGCACGCTGTCGGACAGCAGTACGGACGCGGTGAACGGCAGCCAGCTATATGCGACCAACCAGAACGTGGCGGCCAACACGGCGAACATCACCGATCTGGACAGCCGCGTGACTACGGTGGACAACCGCGTCACCAGCATCGACGGCCGCGTGACCAACGTCGAAGGCTCGGTCACAAACCTGACGCAGCAACTCGACAGCGGTAGCGTCGGCCTGGTGCAGCAGGACGCGACCAGCAAGGCCATCACGGTGGCCAAGGGTCTGGATGGCACGATGGTGGACTTCACCGGCACCGAGGGCGTGCGTGCGCTGGGCGGCGTGAAGGCCGGTGCGCTGAGCGACACCAGCACCGAAGCGGTGAACGGTTCGCAGCTGCACGCGACCAACCAGAACGTCACGGCCAACACGACGAACATCGCCAGCAACACGACGGCGATTACCAGCCTGGACAGCCGCGTGACCAACGTCGAAGGATCGGTCACGAACCTGACGCAGCAACTGGACGGCGGCAGCGTCGGCCTGGTGCAGCAGGACGCAACCAGCAAGGCCATCACGGTGGCCAAGGGTCTGGATGGCACGATGGTGGACTTCACCGGCACCGAGGGCGTGCGTGCGCTGAGCGGCGTGAAGGCCGGTGCGCTGAGCGACACCAGCACCGAAGCGGTGAACGGTTCGCAGCTGCACGCGACCAACCAGAACGTCACGGCCAACACGACGAACATCACCGACCTGGACAGCCGCGTGACTACGGTGGACAACCGCGTCACCAGCATCGACGGCCGCGTGACCAATGTCGAAGGCTCGGTCACGAACCTGACGCAGCAACTCGACAGCGGTAGCGTCGGCGTGGTGCAGCAGGACGCGACCAGCAAGGCCATCACGGTGGCCAAGGACCTCGATGGCACGATGGTGGACTTCACCGGCACCGATGGCGTTCGCTCGCTGGGCGGCGTCAAGGCCGGTGCGCTGAGCGACACCAGCACCGAAGCGGTGAACGGTTCGCAGCTGCACGCGACCAACCAGAACGTCACGGCCAACACGACGAGCATCGCCAGCAACACGACGGCGATTACCAGCCTGGACAGCCGCGTGAGCACGGTGGACGACCGCGTCACCAGCATCGACGGCCGCGTGACCAACGTCGAAGGCTCGGTCACGAACCTGACGCAGCAACTCGACAGCGGCAGCGTCGGCCTGGTGCAGCAGGACGCGACCAGCAAGGCCATCACGGTGGCCAAGGGTCTGGATGGCACGACGGTGGACTTCACCGGCGCGAATGGCGTGCGCTCGCTGGGCGGCGTGAAGGCCGGTGCGCTGAGCGACACCAGCACCGAAGCGGTGAACGGTTCGCAGCTGCACGCGACCAACCAGAACGTGACGGCCAACACGACGAACATCACCGACCTGGACAGCCGCGTGACTACGGTGGACGACCGCGTCACCAGCATCGACGGCCGCGTGACCAACGTCGAAGGCTCGGTCACGAACCTGACGCAGCAACTCGACAGCGGCAGCGTCGGCCTGGTGCAGCAGGACGCGACCAGCAAGGCCATCACGGTGGCCAAGGGTCTGGATGGCACGACGGTGGACTTCACCGGCGCGAATGGCGTGCGCTCGCTGGGCGGCGTGAAGGCCGGTGCTCTGAGCGACACCAGCAACGAAGCGGTGAACGGTTCGCAGCTGCACGCGACCAACCAGAACGTCACGGCCAACACGACGAACATTGCCAGCAACACGACGGCGATTACCAGCCTGGACAGCCGCGTGAGCACGGTGGACGACCGCGTCACCAGCATCGACGGCCGCGTGACCAACGTCGAAGGCTCGGTCACGAACCTGACGCAGCAACTCGACAGCGGCAGCGTCGGCCTGGTGCAGCAGGACGCGACCAGCAAGGCCATCACGGTGGCCAAGGGTCTGGATGGCACGACGGTGGACTTCACCGGCGCGAATGGCGTGCGCTCGCTGGGCGGCGTGAAGGCCGGTGCGCTGAGCGACACCAGCACCGAAGCGGTGAACGGTTCGCAGCTGCACGCGACCAACCAGAACGTGACGGCCAACACGACGAACATCACCGACCTGGACAGCCGCGTGACTACGGTGGACGACCGCGTCACCAGCATCGACGGCCGCGTGACCAACGTCGAAGGCTCGGTCACGAACCTGACGCAGCAACTCGACAGCGGCAGCGTCGGCCTGGTGCAGCAGGACGCGACCAGCAAGGCCATCACGGTGGCCAAGGGTCTGGATGGCACGACGGTGGACTTCACCGGCGCGAATGGCGTGCGCTCGCTGGGCGGCGTGAAGGCCGGTGCTCTGAGCGACACCAGCAACGAAGCGGTGAACGGTTCGCAGCTGCACGCGACCAACCAGAACGTCACGGCCAACACGACGAACATTGCCAGCAACACGACGGCGATTACCAGCCTGGACAGCCGCGTGAGCACGGTGGACGACCGCGTCACCAGCATCGACGGCCGCGTGACCAACGTCGAAGGCTCGGTCACGAACCTGACGCAGCAACTCGACAGCGGCAGCGTCGGCCTGGTGCAGCAGGACGCGACCAGCAAGGCCATCACGGTGGCCAAGGGTCTGGATGGCACGACGGTGGACTTCACCGGCGCGAATGGCGTGCGCTCGCTGGGCGGCGTGAAGGCCGGTGCTCTGAGCGACACCAGCACCGAAGCGGTGAACGGTTCGCAGCTGCACGCGACCAACCAGAACGTCACGGCCAACACGACGAACATCACCGACCTGGACAGCCGCGTGACTACGGTGGACGACCGCGTCACCAGCATCGACGGCCGCGTGACCAACGTGGAAGGCTCGGTCACGAACCTGACGCAGCAACTGGACGGCGGCAGCGTCGGCCTGGTGCAGCAGGACTCGACCAGCAAGGCCATCACGGTGGCCAGGGACCTGGACGGCACGACGGTGGACTTCACCGGCGCGAATGGCGTGCGCACGCTGGGCGGAGTCAAGGCCGGTGCGCTGAGCGACACCAGCACCGAAGTGGTGAACGGTTCGCAGCTGCACGCGACCAACCAGGCAATCGCGAACGCGAGTCGCTACTTCAAGGCGGGCGGCCTGGAGGATGGCACGGACGATGCGATCGCGGCAGCCAAGTCGGTTGCGGTCGGTGCGGGCGCATCCGCCAATGTGGGCAGCGCAGCAACCGCTAACTGGAATAATCCTCTTGTCTCGGGCAACGGCTCCAACACGGATATCAATGGTGTTGCTATCGGAGCTAACTCTCGTGCTTCGCTGGGCGGTATTGCACTTGGCGACACGGCCGTAAGCGATAGTTATTCTGGTGTAGCGCTGGGCGCATACACCGTAGCTGGCTCGCATGGAACCGCGGTCGGCGCAGGCGCGATGGCCGAGGGTGCGGACAGTTCTGCGCTGGGGTACAACGCCCTTGCCACCGGAGGAAGTGCAGCGGCAATGGGTAACTTTTCGACTGCCTCGGGCGACAAATCCGCGGCACTTGGCGCGAAGGCGAATGCACAGGCGGCGAATTCGGTGGCGCTGGGTGCGGATTCCATCGCAGACCGCGACGATGCGGTGTCGGTTGGCAACGCGACGCTCAAACGCCAGATCACGAATGTGGCGGCCGGTACGCTTTCGGCTAGCAGCACGGACGCGGTGAACGGCAGCCAGCTGTACGGCACGGCATCGAGCGTGGCCCAGGCACTGGGTGGCGGTTCGACCGTGAACCCGGACGGCACGATCAGCGCACCGAGCTACAGCGTGGGCGGAACGACGGTGCATAGCATCAGCGATGCTGTTACCAACATCGACGGCCGTACGACGCAGAACGCGAGTGACATCGAGCAGAACACCGCGACTATCACGAACGTGCAGAACCGACTGGCTGATGGCTCGGTGGGTCTGGTGCAGCAGGACGCGACCACCCGTGACATTACGGTTGCCAAGGACACCGACGGTACGGTGGTGAACATGGCGGGCACGGCGGGCGACCGCACGGTAACAGGCGTGGCCGCAGGCGCGGTGAACGCATCGAGCGTGGACGCGGTGAATGGCGGCCAGCTGTACGGCACGGCATCGAGCATGGCCCAGGCACTGGGTGGCGGTTCGACCATGAACGCGGACGGCACGATCAGCGCGCCGAGCTACAGCGTGGGTGGTACGACCGTGCATAGCGTAGGCGATGCCGTCACCAACCTGGATGACCGGGTGACGCAGAACACCACGGACATCACGAAGCTGCAGACGCAGGTGGGCGATGTCGGCACGCAACTGTCGGGCGCGGTGCAGTACGACCGTAACGTTGACGGTTCGGTGAACTTCGGTTCCGTGACACTGGGTGGAGGTCTGGGCGCGGGTCCGGTGATCCTGACCAATGTGGCCAACGGCACGAGCCAGTACGACGCGGTGAACTTCGGCCAGCTGTCGACGTTGCAGGACCAGGTGACGGATCTCAACGGGCAGGTGAAGGATCTCGGTTCCCAGGTGTCGAACATTCAACCGGTCACCCCGGATGTTTCGTCGCCGGACCGCAACACTGACGAGGTGGCCAATGCAGCGACGCCGGGTACCGGTGTGGGCAGCACCGTGGCCGGGGCAAACGCCAGTGCTACAGCAGACAACGCGGTAGCAGTGGGCACCAATGCGGCGGCGACCGGCGTCAACTCGACGGCGATCGGCACGGGCTCGCAGGCTGGCAATGCGAACTCGGTGGCGTTGGGTCAGGGCTCGGTGACGGATCGCGATAACTCGGTATCGGTGGGTTCAGCGGGTCACGAACGCCAGATCACCAACGTCGCAGCGGGTACGGCGGACACGGATGCAGTTAATGTCGGTCAGATGAACAGCTCCGTCGCACAAGGCGTTCAGCAGGCCAACAACTACACCGATCAGCGTATCAACGCGACCAACCAGGCGATCAACGACGTCGCGAAGAACGCCTACGCAGGGATCGCAGCAGCGATGGCAATGCCGAACATGACGCCGTCGGGTCCGGGCAAGACGATCGTCGCTGCGGGTGGGGCAACCTATAAGGGCGGCAGCGCCGCAGCAGTAGGAGCTACGTACCGCTCACGGAACAATAAGTGGCTCGTCAACGCTGCGATGTCGGTCACGTCGACTGGTGACGCTGGTGTACGTGCGCAGGTTGGCTACGAGTTCTAATAGCCATGTCACGTAAAGAGCAGAAGGTCCGTTAGTCCAATAGCTGTATAGCGGGTGTTTAGAGAGAGTCTTGCCGGGCACGGCAGGACTCTTTTTTTTGCGTCCATCCTGCGAATGCAAGTCCCACCCTAAGCTGTTCGCGGCCCTAAGCCGCCTCGCGCAACTGCGCCGCGATGTCTGCCTCGCTCAACTGCGGCGCGAACATCTCGATCAACCGATAGGCGTACGCGCGCAGGAACGCGCCCTTGCGCAAGCCGACGCGCGTCGTGCTCGCCTCGAACAGATGCTGCGTGTCGAGCGCGACGAGTTCGCTGTCGCGCTTCGGGTCGTAGGCCATTGCCGCGACCACGCCGATGCCCATGCCGAGTTCGACGTAGGTCTTGATCACGTCGGCGTCGATCGCGGTCAGCACGACGTCGGGCAACGCACCCGCTTTCGCGAACGCCTGATCGATATGCGAGCGGCCGGTGAAGTCCTGGTCGTAGGTGACGATCGGGAATTCGGCGATCTCGTCGAGCGTCAGATTCGCTCGGCCGACGAGCGGATGATCCTTCGGCACCACCACGACGTGATGCCACGAATAGCACGGGAACGTGACGATGTCGGGAAAACGGTCGAGCGCCTCGGTCGAGATGCCGATATCCGCCTCGCCGTTGATGATCATCTGCGCGATCTGCTGCGGGCTGCCCTGGCGCAGCGCCAGATGCACTTTCGGGAACACCGACGTGAACTGCCGAACCACCTTCGGCAATGCGTAGCGTGCCTGCGTGTGGGTGGTCGCGACGACGAGGTGGCCGCTGTCCTGATCCGCGTACTGACGCGCGACGCGGCGCAGATTCTCCGCATCGAGCAGCATCCGCTCGATCAACTGATGCACGGCCTTGCCCGGTTCGGTGAGGCCGGTCAGACGCTTGCCGCGGCGGATGAAGATGTCGACCCCGAGTTCGTCCTCGAGATCCTTGATCTGCTTCGAAACGCCCGACTGCGACGTGTAGAGCACATTCGCCGCTTCGGTCAGGTTCATGTTCTGCCGCACGGCTTCGCGCACGAAGCGCAATTGCTGGAAATTCATCGTTGTGTCTCCGGTTCTGCCAGAGTTGAGTTTTATTGGAGCCGCAAATGCCAGGCGATCCACGCGGTACGGCCGATACGTTCTCGCTTGTCATCAGCGCCGCGCAGCGGCGCCGCCACCTCACTGCGCCGGAAACACCCGCAGCGCGCGCGGCACCGCGGTCACGCCGTCGCCGACCGCGAGTTGCAGATCACGCCACGTTTCGCGATCGAGTTCGGCTTCGAGCAGATTGCCCTCGCGACCCGAGAGCTCGACGCGCACCGAACCGCCGAGCGTCACCACGCGCCGCACGTCGACGACAATGCCCTCGCGATGCCCCGCCGCCTGCGGATACAACTGCAGATCGTGCGGCCGCACATAGGCGAACGCCGGGCCCCTAAAACCCGCCGCGATCGCGACCGGCAGCGCCGCGCCATCGACGACGAAGCCTTGCGCACCGACGCTGCCGTGCAGGCGGTTCGCCGCGCCGAGAAACTCGTAGACAAACGGCGTCTGCGGATGGTCGTACACCTCCTGTGGGCTCCCTACCTGCTCGACATGCCCGCGATTGAGCACGACGATACGGTCCGCCACTTCGAGCGCTTCTTCCTGATCGTGCGTGACGAAGATCGTCGAAATATGCAGATCGTCGTGCAGGCGACGCAACCAGCTGCGCAGTTCCTTGCGCACCTTTGCGTCGAGCGCGCCGAACGGCTCGTCGAGCAACAGCACCTTCGGCTCCACGGCCAACGCACGTGCGAGCGCGATGCGCTGGCGCTGGCCGCCGGACAGCTCCGACGGATAGCGCTGCGCGAGCCAGTCGAGCTGCACGA
Organism: Paraburkholderia lebeckiae; assembly: GCF_050436225.1. Taxonomy (NCBI): domain Bacteria; kingdom Pseudomonadati; phylum Pseudomonadota; class Betaproteobacteria; order Burkholderiales; family Burkholderiaceae; genus Paraburkholderia; species Paraburkholderia lebeckiae. The sequence continues at coordinate 1,980,873 of NZ_JBNDLU010000002.1, forward strand.
GCTTCAGCAACTCATGCACCTTCTCACGAATCACCTTCTCGGACGGACGTTCCTTGCGCGGCTTCACGCGCAGCCCGAACGCGACGTTTTCGAACACCGTCATATGACGGAACAGCGCGTAGTGCTGGAACACGAAACCCACCTCGCGCTCACGCGCGCCGACCGCCGCGACATCCAGGCCTTGCAGCTCGACCTGGCCGCCATCCGCGTATTCGAGGCCGGCGATCACACGCAGCAACGTCGTCTTGCCGCAACCGGACGGCCCGAGCAGCGCGACGAGTTCGCCCGGCGGAAAGTCGAGCGACACGTTGTCGAGCGCGACGAAATCGCCGAAGCGCTTTTGCAGGTTACGAACGGTGATACCCATTTACAGCTCTCCTTGCTTGAGCGGATGTCGCTGCGACGCAGGCGTGGCGTTGACGAAAAACGAATGAGAAGCGGACTGCGCGCGATTGGCCTGCGAAGCGCCGGACGGCGACACGGGCCCCGCATACGCAGGCACTTCGCGCGCCGCCGACAGTTCCGCCGACATATGACGCTCGGCCAACAGCTTGAGCCCCAGCGTAACCAGCGCCAGCAATGCGAGCAGCGAGGCCACGGCGAACGCGGCCGAGAAGTTGTACTCGTTGTAGAGGATTTCGACGTGCAGCGGCATCGTGTCGGTCTGCCCGCGAATATGGCCCGACACGACCGACACCGCGCCGAACTCGCCCATTGCGCGCGCATTGCACAGAATCACGCCGTACAGCAGACCCCACTTGACGTTCGGCAGCGTGACGCGACGGAACGTCTGCCAGCCCGATGCGCCGAGCACGTGCGCGGCTTCTTCCTCGTCGTTGCCCTGCGCCTGCATCAGCGGAATCAGCTCGCGCGCGACGAACGGGAACGTGACGAAGATCGTCGCGAGCACGATGCCCGGCACCGCGAAGATGATCTGCACGTTGTGATCTTCGAGCCACGGGCCGAACCAGCCCTGCGCGCCGAACATCAGCACGTAGATCAGACCGGAGATCACCGGCGACACCGAAAACGGCAGATCGATCAACGTGGTCAGCAGCGCCTTGCCACGGAATTCGAACTTCGCGATACACCACGACGCCGCAAGGCCGAACAAGAGGTTCAGCGGCACCGCGATCGCCGCGGTGAGCAGCGTCAGTTTGATCGCCGACAGCGCATCCGGATCGGCGAGCGCTTCGAAGTAAAAACGCAGTCCCTTGTTCAGCGCCTGGTAGAACACCGCGGCGAGCGGGACGACCAGAAACAGCGCGAGAAACAGCAGTGCGAGGCCGATCAGCAGCCAGCGCACGACCGCCGGCTCGCTGACCGGATCGGGGCGGCGCGCCACGCTCGCCGGGTGGGTCGGAACGCGATTCATTGCACACCTCCACCGATCGCGGCGACGCTCGTGGCCACTGGCGCCGATCCCGTATTGCCGCGGCTCGTGCGCCGCTGCAGATACCGCTGCAGCGTGTTGATCGACAGCAGCATCAGGAACGACACGATCAGCATCACGACCGCGAGTGCCGTCGCGCCCGCATAGTCGTATTGCTCGAGCTTCGTGATGATCAGGAGCGACGTGATCTCCGACTTCATCGGCACATTGCCGGCGATGAAGATCACCGAGCCGTATTCGCCGAGCGCGCGCGCAAAGGCGAGCGCGAAGCCGGTCAGCAGCGCCGGGAACACGGCCGGCAGCACGACGCGGCGAAACGTGAGCCAGCGCGAGGCGCCGAGACACGCGGCCGCCTCCTCCTGCTCGCGCTCGAACTCCTCGAGCACCGGTTGCACGGTGCGCACGACGAACGGCAGGCCGATGAACGTCAGCGCGACCAGCACACCCGCCGGCGTGAACGCGATCTTGATGCCGAGCGGCGCGAGGAACTGGCCGATCCAGCCGTTGCCCGCATACACGGCCGCGAGCGAAATGCCCGCCACCGAGGTGGGCAGCGCGAACGGCAGATCGACGACCGCATCGACGATCCGCTTGAACGGAAACGTGTAGCGCACCAGCACCCACGCGACGAGAAAGCCGAACACCGCGTTGATCAGCGCGCCGCCTAGCGCCGAGAAAAACGTCAGCCGATACGACGCGAGCACACGCGGCGACGTGACCGCGCGCACGAACTGATGCCAGTCGAGCGTCGCGGTTTTCAGAAAGGTCGCCGCCAATGGAATCAGCACCACGAGGCTCAGATAAGCCACCGTGATGCCGAGTGTCAGGCCAAAACCGGGCAATGCGCTCGGCTTGCGGAAGGTCAACGTGGTCATGCTGGATACTCGTTCATGGTTGATGCTCGCGCGGTTGTTCGTTTTGCCGTGTTGCCGTACTGCGGTACTGCCGCACTCTGCTGGCCACCGGACCCCGGTTAGCCGAAAGCGCGCCCATCAGGCGCGCCCTTTTGCCCCTGCCTGTGATTCAGGCGGTGGTTCTTACTGCGGCTGATAAATCGAATCGAACACGCCGCCGTCCGCGAAATGGGTTTTCTGCGCGTTGGTCCAACCGCCGAACGAATCGTCGATCGTGTACAGCTTCAGTTTCGGAAACTTCGCGGTCAGATCGGCGGGCACCTTGCTGGAACGCGGACGATAGAAGTTGCGCGCGGCGATCTCCTGACCTTGCTCGCTATACAGGAAGTTCAGATACGCCTCGGCCAGCTTGCGCGTGCCGTGTTTGTCGACGACCTTGTCGACCACCGCGACCGGCGGCTCGGCCAGAATGCTCACCGACGGCACCACGATCTCGAACTTGTCCGGACCAAACTCCTTCAGCGACAGAAACGCCTCGTTTTCCCACGCGATCAGCACGTCGCCGATACCGCGCTGCACGAAGCTCGTGGTCGCGCCGCGCGCGCCCGAATCGAGCACGCCGGCGTTCCTGTACAGCTTGCCGACGAACTCCCTGGCCTTCTGGTCGTTGCCGCCCGGTTGATGCTCGGCGTACGCCCACGCGGCCAGGTAGTTCCAACGCGCGCCGCCCGAGGTCTTCGGATTCGGCGTCACGATCGACACGCCCGGCTTCACCAGATCGTCCCAATCCTTGATGTGCTTCGGGTTGCCCTTGCGCACCAGAAACACGATCGTCGACGTGTACGGCGATGCGTTGTCCGGCAGACGCTTTTGCCAGTTCTTGTCGACGAGCCCCTTGTTCGCGAGCGCGTCGATGTCATAGGCGAGCGCAAGCGTCACGACGTCGGCCTGCAGTCCGTCGAGCACCGAGCGAGCCTGCGCGCCCGAGCCGCCGTGCGACTGCCTGAAGGTGACGGCTTCGCCGGTCCTGGCCTTCCATTCCTTGCCGAATGCCTGATTGATGTCCTGATACAGCTCGCGAGTCGGATCGTAGGACACGTTCAACAGCGTGGTGTCGGCGTGCGCGACGCCGCTTGCGCCCAACATGCCGAGCGCACCCGCCGCGCCGACGGCGAGCGCCGCGATCAGTCTCCTGGTTCGAGCCGCAAGCCCCGTATGCCGATGGTTCATTTCAATTTTTCTCCGCGTGATGTCCGCTGATGAGCGTCTGGTGTTGTTCTGCGTCGCGGTCACGTGCACATGAGCGCCAACCGGAGGCCAGTCTATCGAAGCGCTTTCATCATTAAAAATAATGTTTCTTCATTTTTTAATACTCAAAAGTGGTAACGACAGATGCGCCGGCTGTTGGGACGCCGACAAGGCCGTTATGTCGCCGACAAACGACGCCCGAGCGCGCCCCTTGCGCCGAACTTAAAGTAAAGCTTGAAATGCGCCGAATACTGTATAAAAATACAGTCACCTGTTCATACATACAGTGGCCATGACAAAACTCACCGCACGACAGCAGCAGGTTTTCGATCTGATCCGCCGCGCGATCGAACGCACCGGCTTTCCGCCCACCCGCGCGGAAATTGCCGCCGAACTCGGGTTCAGCTCGGCCAATTCCGCGGAAGAGCATCTGCGCGCGCTGGCGCGCAAGGGCGTGATCGAACTCGCGGCCGGCGCGTCGCGCGGCATCCGCCTGCTGTCCGGGCAGGAGGACGCGCCGTATCAGTTCACCCTGCCGCATGCGGGCCTGATGCAGTTATCGTTGCCGCTGATCGGCCGGGTCGCGGCGGGTAGCCCGATCCTCGCGCAGGAACATATCTCGCAGCACTACGCGTGTGACCCGGCGCTGTTCTCGAGCAAGCCCGACTACCTGCTGAAGGTGCGCGGCCTGTCGATGCGCGACGCGGGCATTCTCGACGGCGACCTGCTCGCGGTGCAAAAGCGCACTGAAGCGAAGGACGGCCAGATCATCATTGCGCGGCTTGGCGACGACGTGACGGTCAAGCGTCTGAAGCGCCGGCCGAACGGCATCGAATTGATTGCCGAAAACCCCGATTACGACAACATCTTCGTGGAAACCGGCAGCGCCGATTTCGCGCTCGAAGGGATCGCGGTCGGGCTGATCCGCCCCAGCGAGTTCTGATCTTTCGCTGTCGCCAGAACGCTTGCGCCGGTTTGTCCGACCCAAGCCGCATTTACGCCCGCATCTACGCCGCATCGCCTGGAGAGACTCATGGAACGCCTTGCCCGCCTGTTGCCCTTTCGCCAGTTCGGCCGTCTGCGCCATCTGCGCAAGCTCACGCCCTGCGCGCTAATCGAGGCGCCCGCTGCGCGCACGCCGTCGCTGTTCGACGCGACTGCCGAAGCTTCCGGTCTGCCGTCGTCGTTGCCGGCGTTCGCGCGCGTGTCGCTGAATTCGGCGCTGAACATCGCCGAGCCCGCGCGTCGCGCGCCGGTGCGGGTCTATCATGGACCGTCGCGACTGATCATGGTCGGCACGGTCGACGCCGTATGCCGTATGATCGATCGTTGCATAGCCGACGAAGCCAACGTGCACGGCGCGGTGTTCGAAGCCTGAGCGAATCCTGAGTACGCATGCAACAAGTACTTCGGATGTTCAGAGATTCGCGTGGGATGGGATCGTTCCGACCTCGCCGTGGTCGACGTTAGATCATCACTGACGTGGAGTCCCATTCGATGACAATTCGGAAACGCACACAGGGCAGCGCCACCCGGCCGCTGCTGATCACACTGATCGTGGTGATCGTGATTGCCGCGCTGGGCTTTATTTATGCGTCACCGTATCTCGCGGTGAACAATCTCAAACGCGCCGCAGATGCTCGTGACGTGCAAACTGTCAATCAATACGTGGACTTTCCCGCGCTACGCGATAGCCTGAAGCAACAGGTGGGCGCCATGCTGACACGCCGGCTCGAGGCGGATGCCGGCAACAAGATGGCCACGATCGGCGCGGTGATCGGCGTGACGCTGATCGGCCCGCTCGTCGATGCCTATGCGACACCCGACGGCGTCGCGGCGCTGCTGAACGGCATGCCGCCGCGTGGCACGCCGGGCGAGCAACCGTCCGCGCCGCCAGCCGCGGGCGGCGAAGCGCCGGCCGCACCAGCCGCGGGCGACACCACCACCCAGGCAAGCGCACCGCCGCCCGGGCGTCAAAGCACGGCCGGCTATCGCAGTCTCAACGAGTTTGTCATCACGTACCGGCGTGGCGAAGGTAACGCGAACTATTCGGCAATCTTTCGTCGCGAAGGTCTAGTCACGTGGAAGCTCGCGGCAATCGATCTGAACGAGTGACATTGAAGCCTGGCCGGATGGGATGCTTAGCTGGCCATCGGGGCCGGCCACGCGACAGGGTCTATTCATATTCTGGGCTAGATGACGGGGCGCGCGGCTTCGCGTCCCTCACTAGCCTCTTACGCCGCAGCCGCCTGCTGCTGCTCCTGCGCGGACGAGCACGCCACCAGAATGCTGCACGACACGCGGTCGAGCAGCGGCGTGTTGCCCGCCCCCATCCACCACCGCGACAAACCAGTCCGGCAGCGATGACCCACCACCACGAGGTCGACCTGCAACTCGTTGGCAAGATTGGCGATCTCGTCGATCGGATGACCGAATGCGAAATGCCCTTGCGCGCTTACGCCGCGCTCGGTCAGCCAGTTCACGCCCTCCTGCAAAATCTCGCGGGCTGTTTTTTCAAAGCTGCCGCAGGCGACGTCCGTCAACAGGCCCGCGCTTTGGGCAATGCTAGAACGCATGTCGACCACCGACAGCAGATGCGTTTCCGCCTTCAGTTCCAACGCCAGATCGGCACCGCAACGCAGGGCTTTGCGGCCTTCGCGCGAGCCGTCGTAGCACAACAGAATTTTCTGGTAGCTCGCCATCTGTTTTCTCCATTCGCGCGGAAAGCGCGGTCTGAATCAATCATGGTGCGCCGCAATTCAGCTTGCAAGGGATGGAAAACGCTAAGTGCATACTCGGTGCATGCCGATCCAGTCTGCACAACCGTTGGGCGACCCGACGCTGCGTTTGCACACGGATGCCGCAATGCAAAACTTCGTTTGCGAACGCTGCGTCGACACACTGCGGGCCGGTTGACGTGCCAGTCGTGCCACCGCCAATCAGCGGCGCCAACCGACCACCGAGAAGCGCATCGCACCTACGCATGACGCGTTCCCGGACACCCGCTCGCATCAGCGATCCGATACCTGGAGCAAGCGGCTTCGCGTGCGCAATGCGTGCATCACGGCTATGTTGTGTGTCTTGCGCGTACGTCGTGTCTTTTTCCGGAGCCTTGCTCGAGCCATGCCCACCGCCCCCATCGAATTCCATCAGGTCAGGAAAAGCTACGGCGAAAAAACGGTCGTCGACGGATTGTCGTTTTATGTGAACACCGGCGAATGCTTCGGGCTGCTCGGCCCCAACGGCGCCGGTAAGACCACGACATTGCGCATGCTGCTCGGCATTGCGGCGCCCGACGCCGGCGCGATCCGGCTGTGCGACGAGCCGATCCCGGGCCGCGCGCGCCTCGCGCGCTCGCGCGTCGGCGTGGTGCCGCAGTTCGACAACCTCGATCCCGATTTCACGGTGCGCGAAAATCTGCTCGTATTCGGTCGCTACTTCGGTCTGAGCGCCGCGCAGTGTCGCGCGGCGGTGCCGGGTCTGCTCGAATTCGCCCGCCTCGAGAACAAGGCGGACGCGCGCGTGAGCGAACTGTCGGGCGGCATGAAGCGGCGCCTCACGCTCGCGCGCGCACTGATCAACGATCCCGACGTGCTGATCATGGACGAGCCGACCACCGGTCTCGATCCGCAAGCGCGCCATCTGATCTGGGAGCGGCTGCGCTCGCTGCTCGCGCGCGGCAAGACCATCCTGCTGACCACGCACTTCATGGAAGAAGCCGAACGGCTCTGTCATCGACTGTGCGTGATCGAGGAAGGCCGCAAGATCGCCGAAGGCGCGCCGCGCGAGTTGATCGAATCCGAGATCGGCTGCGACGTGATCGAGATCTACGGCCCCGATCCGTTTGCGTTGCGCGACGAACTCGCGCCGCTCGCCGAGCGCACCGAGATCAGCGGCGAGACGCTGTTCTGTTACGTGAACGACGCGCAGCCCGTGCATATGCGCCTCAAGCAGCGCGCCGATTTGCGCTATCTGCATCGGCCGGCGAATCTCGAGGATGTGTTTCTGCGGCTCACCGGTCGCGAAATGCAGGACTGAACCCATAGCGAGACACTTGATGGACGCACGTACTTACGAAACCCACGACGGCACGCCATCGGCGCAAAAGCCGTTCGGTGCCTTCCCCGCCAACGCCACGAACTGGATCGCGGTATGGCGCCGCAACTACCTGGTGTGGAAAAAGCTCGCGATCGCGTCGATGTTCGGCAACCTCGCCGATCCGATGATCTATCTGTTCGGTCTCGGCCTCGGGCTCGGGCTGATGGTCGGGCACGTCGACGGCGTGTCGTATATCTCGTTCCTCGCGGCGGGCACGGTGGCGTCGAGCGTGATGATGTCGGCGAGCTTCGAGTCGATGTATTCGGGCTTTTCGCGCATGCACGTGCAGCGCACGTGGGAAGCGATCATGCAGACGCCGCTCACGCTCGGCGATATCGTGCTTGGCGAGGTGGTGTGGGCCGCCAGCAAATCGGTGTTGTCCGGTGTGGCGATCATGCTGGTGGCGGGCGCGCTCGGCTATGCGAGTTTTCCGTCGATGCTGCTCGCGCTGCCGGTCATCGTGCTGGCCGGTCTCGCGTTCGCGAGCCTCGCGATGATCGTGACGGCGCTCGCGCCGTCATACGACTTTTTCATGTTCTATCAGACGCTCGTGCTCACGCCGATGCTGCTGCTCTCCGGTGTGTTCTTTCCGATCTCGCAACTGCCCGGCGCCGCGCAAGCGGTGACTGCCGCGCTGCCGCTCGCCAATGCGGTCGATCTGATGCGCCCGGCGATGCTCGGTCGGCCGATGGAGCACGCCGCGCTGCATGTGAGCGTGCTAGCCGCTTATGCGATCGGAGGCTTCATCGTGTCGGCGATCCTGTTTCGGCGTCGCATGATGAAGTGAGCCGATCGCGCGGGCGGCGCGTTGCGCCTGGACCCGCGCAAGACGACGCCGCGTCGGTCGTCGCATGGCGTGTTTGCTATCGTTGCGCGCGCTCAGTCCTCGTCATCGGTCCACGGGATGTCGACGTCGGAGATGAACGCGACCGTCGCGAACGGGCCGCCCTCGTGACGCCCGATCTTGCCATCGGCGCGCTGCCACTCCACCCGGAACACGGTGGCCGGATCATCCGCGATCAGCCGCACCGTGCGCAATTCGTCGGGATCGGCGTCCTCGACCGGACCGTCGAGCGAGATCAGCAGCGCCTGTGGCCATAGACCATCGGCGGGATCGTAGATCTTGTCGCCGTCGTGAATCAGCGTGAAGGCTTCCACGCCGATGGTTGCCGACGCATCGACGATCATCTTGGCGAGCGCACGCAACAACGCGGTCGCTCGCGCCGAGTTCGCCTGACGGATCGCGAGATCGCCGCGCGTGAGAGCCTGCTCGAGTTTTGGATTGGTTTTCTGTTGCGCCATGGCTGTGTTGGTCCTATCGCTCTGTTGTGGGCAACGCGCCATCGGGACGACGCGCCGCGTTTCTATTTGGGTCCATCTGTTGCCGCTTGTGTGCATTGCAGCATCGCGGGCTGGGCGGCAGGTCCGCGGTTCGACTGCCATTGTTCCGCGTTTCCCCTGATCGTGGCGCGCACCATCAGGGTCGTTTTCTCAGGGCCGTCCTTGCCGTCCACCACAGTTTAGGTCGTGATTCGGATTCCGGGAGAACATTTGCCGCTTGGTGCGTTGCATGTGACGCATTTCATGCATCGGCTCGCGGGCGCCGCGGCGTACGTTTACCGCGTCCGCCGGCGACCTTCGACGCCTGCGCCCCAGCCGGCTTCGCATCCGCGATCCGCGCGATCAAATGGTCGCGAAACGTGCGCACCGACGAGGGCAACTCGCGCCCCGCCATCGTCTGCACCTGGATGCTGCGCTGGCGCATCTGCGGGTCGGTGAGCGGAATCACGACGAAGCCGTCGTCGGCATAGCGGTCGCGCACCGACAGCAGCCCCGTGAACATGATCGCTCCGGACCGCTGCGCGTAGCGATAACTCGCGCCGCTGTTGTTGCAGATCAGGTCCGGCTCGAGGAGGATGCCTTCGAGCGCGCACGTGATGTCGATCAACTGGCGAATCGTGGTGCCCGTCTCCGACAACACGAGCGGATAGCGACTCACCTCGGCGAGCGACAGTTTCGCGCGCGCCGCAAGCGGATGATCGGCGCGCAGCAGCACGAACACCGGCGCGCGTTCGGTGTGCTCGACCTTCACGCCCTTCTCTGGCGCGAGGCTGAACGACAGCGCGATATCGACGTCGCCGTCGCGCACGTGGCGAGTGGCGTCGGCCGGCGACATCACGGTCAGCGTGAAATCGATGCCGGGGTGCTCGGCGCGGAAATCCGCAATCGCGGCGGGCAGGAAGTCGACCGCAAAGCCCTCGGCGGTCGCGATCTTGATCCGGCTGCCGTGCAAGCTCGCGAGGCCGCTAATCTCTTTCATCACGTGCTCCGCTTCGAGCAGGCTGCGTTGCGCGTAGGCAAGCAGCCGCTCACCGGCCTCGGACAGCGCCATGCCGCGCGGCCGCCGTTCGAACAGCGTCACGCCGAGCCCGCTTTCGAGCCGCGCGATTTGCCGGCTGATCGCCGATACCGCGACGTGCAGCCGTTCCGACGCGTCGCTCAGCGAGCCGCTGCGCGCGACTTCGACGAAATAACGCAACGCGATGCCATGCAGTGAACGTGCCATCCTGGACGCCTCGATCGAATCTGTTGCAACGGTGCCATGGGTGGGCGGGTGCCGCGGTTCGAGCCGACGCGCGACGCTTTGCTTTTCCGGCAAGGCAAGCTTCGAAACATGATCATTGTGACAAAAATGGCGCGCTTCTAGAATCGGTTGCAATGACGTTGCAGGCGATTCGCCTGAACGCAGCGTCGAGCATCGAGCCATCGAGCCATCGAGCCATCGAGCCTGGCGGCCCTCTGCCCCTCACCCATCCCCCGCATCGGAGACATCGACATGAGCCGCAACGAGGCCATCGAGCTTGCCACCCGGCACTTCGAATCCGGCGCTTTTCTCGCCGATCTGAACCGCCGCGTCGGTTTTCGCACCGAAAGCCAGGAAAGCGACCGCGGCGCGCTGCTGCTGTCCTATCTGACCGACGAAATCCAGCCCGAAGCGGAGCGCCTCGGCTTCAGCACGCGCATCGTCGATAACCCGGTCGATGGCTTCGGTCCGTTCCTGATCGCCAACCGTCACGAAGGCGATCATCTGCCGACCGTGCTGATCTACGGCCACGGCGACGTCGTGCGCGGCTACGACAGCCAGTGGCGCGCGCCGCTGACGCCGTGGGCGGTGACCGTGGAAGGCGAGCGCTGGTTCGGTCGCGGTACCGCCGACAACAAAGGCCAGCACTCGATCAACCTCGCCGCGCTCGCGAGCACGCTCGCCGCGCGCGACGGCAAACTCGGCTTCAACACGAAGCTGTTGATCGAGATGGGCGAGGAAACCGGCTCACCGGGGCTCGACGCGATCTGCCATGCGCATCGCGATGAACTGGCCGCCGACGTGCTGATCGCCTCCGACGGTCCGCGTCTCGCAGCGCGTCGTCCGACCGTGTTTCTCGGCTCGCGCGGCGCGGTCAATTTCAGGCTGTCGCTGAACCTGCGCGACGGCGCGCATCACTCGGGCAACTGGGGCGGCTTGCTGCGCAATCCGGCGACGGTGCTCGCCAACGCGCTCGCGAGTCTCGTCGATGCGCGCGGCGTGATCGCAGTCGACGGCCTGCGTCCGCCGCCGATCCCCGAGGCCGTGCGTCGCGCACTTGCCGACATCACGGTGGGCAACGGTCCGGGCGACCCCACCGTCGATGATAACTGGGGCGAGCCGGGTCTTTCCGCGCCCGAGCGCGTGTTCGGCTGGAACTGCTTCGAAGTGCTGGCCTTCAAGGCGGGCAATCCGGAGAACCCGGTCAACGCGATTCCGCCGTCGGCGTTCGCGGTCTGCCAGTTGCGTTTCGTGGTCGGCACCGATTGGGAAAACCTCGGCAAGCATCTGCGCGCGCATCTCGATGCGCACGGTTTTCAGCTCGTCGAAATCGACGTCGAACGCGGCGCGCCAGCCACGCGGCTGGATCCCGACGATCCGTGGGTCACGTGGGCGATCGCGTCGCTCGAAGCGACCACCGGCAAGAAGACCGCGCTGCTGCCGAATCTCGGCGGCACGCTGCCGAACGAGGTATTCGCCGACACGCTCGGTCTGCCGACGATCTGGGTGCCGCATTCTTATCCGGCCTGCTCGCAGCATGCGCCGAACGAGCACCTTCTGGCTCCGGTAGTGCGCGAGGGACTGCAGATGATGGCGGGACTGTTCTGGGATCTCGGCGAGAATTCGCCGCTTGCGGCGAAGCGCTAGACGGTGGATACGGCAAAGGCCGCGGGTTGAGTTCGGCCGATGCCGAGTGATTCGCTGCACCTTCCGCGGCCGCCCCGGCAATCGACCGGGGCGGCCGCGGCAAGCGCGTCGCGCTTACCTCGACATCAAGGCGCCGGATTCGGCTGCAGCTCGTGCAGCCTGTCGATTTCCGCCAGCACTTCCGGCGACAGCTTCACGTCCGCGCTGGCGATGTTTTCCTTCAATTGCTCGAGCGAGGTCGCGCCGATCAGATTGCTGGTCACGAACGGCCGGCTATTGACGAACGCGAGCGCGAATTGCGCGGGGGTCATGCCGTGGCGCTTCGCGAGCTCGACGTAACGCGTGGTCGCCTGCACGGCTTGCGGCTTGCTATAGCGCTGGAAGCGCTCGAACAGCGTGATGCGCGCGCCGGCAGGACGCGCGCCGCCTTCGTATTTGCCCGACAGCCAGCCGAACGCGAGCGGTGAATACGCGAGCAGACCGATGTTGTCGCGATGCGCGTACTCGGACAGACCCACTTCGTACGTGCGGTTCAACAGGCTGTACGGATTCTGGATGCTGACGATGCGCGGCAAGCCGAGTCTTTCGGCCGCGCGCAGAAACTGCGCGACACCCCACGGCGTTTCGTTCGACACGCCGATATGGCGCACCTTGCCAGCTTTCACGAATTCGGCGAGTACCGTCAGCGTTTCCTCGATCGGCACCGTGTACGCGTCGTCGACCCACGGATACGACGGACGGCCAAACGTCATCGTGCTGCGATCGGGCCAGTGCAGCTGATACAGGTCGACGTAGTCCGTTTGCAGACGTTCGAGGCTGTCGTTGAGCGCCTCGGTCAGGTTCTTGCGATCGAACTGGTTGCCCTCGCCGCGAATATGACGCGGATTGTGCGGCTGACGCGCGGGGCCCGCGATCTTGGTGGCGAGCACGATCTTCTCGCGCGCGCTCTTGTGCTGCGCGAGCCACGTGCCGATGTAGCGCTCCGTCGAGCCTTGCGTTTCGGCGCGCGGCGGCACCGGATACATTTCCGCGGTGTCGATCAGGTTCACGCCGTGATCGAGCGCGTAGTCGATCTGCGCGTGCGCTTCCTGCTCGGTGTTCTGCTCGCCCCACGTCATCGTGCCGAGACCAATCAGGCTAACCTGCACGTCGGAGTCGCCGAGTCTGCGGTATTCCATCTAACTTGTCCTGTTGAAGAGGTGAACGGAAAGCGCAGACGTTACCACGCCGGCGCATTACCTGCAGCAAGGCTAGAATGCGGGGCCATGCGTTGCAGCGCGCCGCCTGGTGCTTGCGCGTTGCGCGCTTCGCGCTCTCGATGCGCGTTTCATCATGACTTCGTTGCCATGAATCACGAACACCTCGAATTGCTGGTCACGCGCGTGATGCCCTACGGGAAATATAAAGGCCGCGTGATCGCCGACCTGCCCGGCCACTATCTGAACTGGTTCGCGAGCCAGGGCTTTCCGCCCGGCGAGATCGGCCGTCTGCTCGCGTTGATGCACGAGATCGATCACAACGGCTTGAAACCGCTGCTCGACCCATTGCGCAAACCGAAGCCGCTGGAGCGTTGAGACCGTCGCCGTGAAAGCGTTGCCAAGCCGGCTGAAAGTCTCGGCGCAGGCAAGCTGCAAGCAATGTAGGACAGTACAAATTCATACAGGTTTTTTCTTGCGGATCGCGTTTGCGTGGCCTTTAATCGGCATAGGTCGTCGCGCTGTGAAACGTCGAGAGTGAAGCGGATCAGTCGTCATTCGCTGAACAATTTCGATGTGTTCCGGCGCCGTGCGATCCCCCGCCTTCGTGACTGCTTGCATGTCCATGTCGCAATTCAGCCTGTCGGCGTTGCTCGAATTCATCGGCCACGATCTGTCGCCGGTGCGCGCGGTCATCCTGTTCTTCGTGATCGGCTACGTCGTGGTCGGACTGCCCGTGCATTTTCGCCAGGGCGCGGCCTCGCGCGACATCTGGGGCACGGCCGCCGGCGTGACGATGGCCGCGATCTACGCGGCGTTCATTGCCGGCGTGTACCCATGGCTGCATCACGTGTCGGTGATCGCGCGTTGAGCGTCGGCCGCCGTCAGGTCGGGTCCGAGACCTTCCCATAGCGGTTCAGGCAATTCGCCTCGCGGCTGCCAGCGCCGCACCGACGTTCGATACAACGGTCGGCGCACCTGTGCCGAACTCGCGGTGCTGACACGCCGCATCTTCTCGCGAAATGCGAGGCAACGTTCGTCTCACTCGACCCCGCAATGCGCGTGCATGCGACGCACGTTCGCTTCGCTATCGTCGACCAGCTCCTCCTGCTCGATCTCGATCATCACGCCCGCGTGTAGAACGCGCCACCAGTGCGTTATCAACGCATCGTACGCGCGCTGACAGCGGCCCAGCTCGCAGAGGTGGTAGCCGAACGGCACGTCGTGAAAAATGCGCGAGGAAATGAAGTTAAACGGGTATTTGTCGGCAAAGCGCGCGAGCGGTCCAGCCGATTCCGCCTCGTCGTAGCGCATGCCCTGGCGATACAGCACGTTGCCTTTGACAGGATGATCCAATGACGCGGGCAAGCGTCGTGGCGAGGCGCTCGCGATGATCCGGATCGGCGGGCTGGAGCGCACATGCGCATTCGAAACATCGTAGCGCGGCTTCGTCGTCGCCGTGCGCGATACAGGCGTCGTCTTCGGCACGCCATTGCCCTGCGGTGTCCGGTTGAGGACCCAGCTTCATAGACGGCCGTGCATTGCTCCTTAGAACTGGCGAAAGGCTAGCGCGACGGCGGTCGGGCGGCGGCGTCGCGGGCGAATGGGTTGTTCGCTTTCGTCGAGCAGAAGCGTGGATTTCCGCGCGGGCACGCGAATCGCTTCCAACTCAAACGACGAATCGTCCGATGGAAGTTAGCAGCCACGCCCTTCAGTAATGTTTCAGATCGTTAACGAAGATTTACCGCAGCGCTGCTCGGTAATACGCGAGAGGTTTAGCGAAACGGTCGAGCATCGCGGCAACGGCTCGCGTGGTCGAAGCCCCGAGCGCGCACCGCCGCGCCGGCGCCGGTAACGCTCGGACACAAACGCGGCTGAACTCCGTTGCGCGCGGTTTTTCTGAGGATTACGTGAAGGAGAAAATCGTGACCAGGCTCATTGCATCGATGACGTTGCTAGCGGCCGCGGCAGCGAGCATCACTGGATGCGTCGTCGCGCCGCCAGCGGACTACGGCTACGCGCAACCCTACTATCCCTACGCGTATGGACCGCCTTACTACGGACCGGCGTACGGCTCGGTTGGTATCTATGGCGGTTTCGGAGGGCGGTGCTGCTATTACGGACATGGGTATTGGCACGGGCGCGGCGGATGGCATGGCGGAGGCTGGCACGGCGGGCACGGCGGCTGGCATGGCGGGAACGGCGGATGGCACGGTGGCGGATACGGCGGCATGCACGGCGGCGGCAGCTCATGGAGCAGTGGTGGCGGGATGGGGGGACATGGGCATGGGCGTTGAGGCATTGAGGCATTGAGGAATTGAGCCATTGACGAACCGGTGCCGGCCTCTGTCGCGATATGGCTCCAGCGCCCGGCGGTTTCTGGCCTTGCGGTAAAATTGATGTTTTGATTCAAGCCGCTTGGCCGCTCCATGTCTCTACCTCGCATTCCCAGCCCCCGCCGCGTGTCCGTTGCCCCGATGATGGACTGGACGGATCGTCATTGCCGCTCGCTGCATCGAATGATTTCGCGCCATACCTGGCTTTACACGGAGATGGTGACGACCGGCGCGCTGCTGCACGGCGACGTGCCGCGTCATCTCGCGTTCATGCCCGACGAAGCGCCAGTCGCGCTGCAACTCGGCGGCAGCGAGCCCGACGATCTCGCGCGTTCGGCCAAGCTCGGCGAGCAATGGGGCTATGACGAAATCAACCTGAATTGCGGCTGCCCATCCGAGCGCGTGCAACGCGGCGCGTTCGGCGCATGCCTGATGAACGAGCCGCAACTCGTCGCCGATTGCGTGAAGGCGATGCGCGACGTCGTATCGGTGCCAGTCACGGTCAAGCACCGCATCGGCGTCGATACGGTCGAGGAATACGGCTTCGTCCGCGATTTTGTCGGCACGATCGCGCTAGCCGGCTGTGAGGTCTTTATCGTTCATGCGCGCAACGCGATCCTGAAGGGCCTGAGCCCGAAGGAAAACCGCGAGATTCCACCGCTCAAGTACGACTACGCGTATCAGTTGAAGCGCGATTTTCCGCAGCTGGAAATCATCATCAATGGCGGTATCAAGACGCTCGACGAAGTCGACGCGCATCTTCAGCACGTCGACGGCGTGATGCTCGGGCGCGAGGCGTATCACAACCCCTATCTGCTCGCCAATGTCGACGTGCGCTTCTACGGCTCTGCGCAGGCGCCGCTGACCCGCGAGCAGGTCGAAGCGAAACTGATCGAGTATTGCGCGACCGAAATGGCGCGCGGCACCTATCTCGGCGCGATTACGCGTCATGCGCTTGGGCTGTATCGCGGCGAAGCGGGTGCGCGTGGTTGGCGTCGAGTTTTGTCCGACAGCAAGCGACTTGCGGCCCGTGATCTGACCATCTTCGACGAAGCAAGACAGCATCTGCGCGAGCCCCTCGAACTTTTTGAATAAAGGACTAGGCAAACCACAATCTAGTCCCTATAATCTCGTTTCTTCGTTGGCGAGACCGGTTTTTAGAGCAAGTCAAGCGGACGTTAGTGGTGGCTGTAGCTCAGTTGGTAGAGTCCAGGATTGTGATTCCTGTCGTCGTGGGTTCGAGTCCCATCAGCCACCCCAAAGAATCCATTCGAATCAATCGCGTATCGAATTCCTCAGATTTCACTTAGTGAAATTCGGAACGGAGCGAGGATTTCGGAATAAGGCCCGCCATCGAGCGGGCTTTTTTGCGTCCGGATTTGGGCGAAGAGCGGCACGCTCTCGCACTGGAGTTTGGCTGGCGCCCGAATCTTGACCGAGTTGCCTATCGATAAGTGATGGGAGGGACGGAACACCTAGATTCCTTGTAGCCACGGGCTCTAATGAACGATGCTGGCAAATCATCTGGCTGGAGTATGGCCGCATTCGCAGTCCTCGCGGAAATCCTATCGATAGGTGCCGTCCCGCACAGGTGCGAAGGGATAGGTGTCTGATGAACCCATTCGAGGTGGGATCGGTGTCGCGGATGACACCTACAGTTGCCTGATTCAACGCTATGCGGTTTTGGTGTCGGCGACCAAATGCTACGTAGGTGGGAATGAATACCCGGCAATAGTGACTAAGACAATGAGCCACTGCCAATGCCATGTAGAAAAGGAACTCATCGTCAAACTCCATAAAAACCAGCGCATGACAGGTGAGTTGAAGACGCGACCGTGGCTTGCGCGATAGAACGATTAATCCATTTAGCTTACAACTCAAAGAATAACGTCACATCACCTTTATGAGGCGCGGCATGTCGCAATTGCCAACCGCGCCAGCTAGATATGTGCCAGCACTTGTCAGACCTAGCTATGCTGCATATCCATACAGTAATGCGCACCCCCTCCCACATCCGCTATCCGGACGCCGTGACAGACCTGACGCGCTTTGGTATCCTGCCAAAATGATCATTTCATTCATGTAAATATTCGACGGTTATTTTTTGCGGGTCGCGAGAAAATAATTCCCGGAATTGTTCGAGAAATACCCAAGGATCTTTCCGGGATATACGGTACCGTTTGCATAGCAATTCCACCACAAACACTTGACGCCAAGGCAATTGATAAAATAGATCAAGCTTCACACCGGCGGATTCGAAAAAAACTGGATAATGTCGGAATTCGCAACGTAACTGAGGAAGAGTGTTTCGCGCGAATCTCTATTGCGTTATGTTGCTCCGCGAGAGGCGGGAAAGCAGAGCGCTTTTTCTGGCGCCAACGCGGCCGACAACCATTCTTTTGGGTCGTCGCAATCCACCAAGGCCGCGAGGTCCCCAGTATCGAAAAATAGTCCCGCAAGAATCTCTCGTCTGACTCGGCGTCCATTGCTCCTACTGAGCTATTCCTGCGGAATACACAACGCATATATGCCCCGTCGTCTCTCGCTGTAATTATTATCGAATTCGAAGCGAGCCGCGGCGTTATATTCGAAAGATTCCGAATGGCGGCGCACCGGCCCACGGGTAAATCGATGTCGGCGATCTAGGTTTGCATGCCGACCGCCCGAAAGTGGCCGAGGAAGTACGCGACTTCGCCAGTTCCCTCCTCATTCCACCTTGCTGTCGTCGGCCGTAGAGGCTTCTTAGGCGAAGTTGACAGATCCGTGCGCCAGCGTAATCACGCTCACGCGCCGCATGCGAGGGAGGGCACGCCCGCCACGCGTCCCTCTGAACTTGTTAGGACTGTCGCTGATTGGGCGGGCTCACGTGTCCTCTCTATGCACGTCAAAAGCGCTATCCTCGATAGCTACAACGCGTAGCATGCCCGTTCTTCTGGTCATCACGTCGATTTCTGATCGATCGAAGCAAAGAGAATAATGGAGTGAGATGCGATGGCATATCTGCTTGAATCGAATCCGGCTCCGGGCGCACCTGGCAATCCGCTGAACTGGAGCCGCGCGGACAAAGACGCCGTCGGAACGGCGTACTCGCTGTCGAGCCAGGTCTGGTACACGACAGCAGGCGGCATCCTCACGGAAATCTACTTCCCGGATGTCGACACCCCTCAGGTACGAGACTTCCAGCTGATCATTACCGACGGGTCGACCTTCTATCACGACGCGCAGAAGGACTTCGACCATCGATGCGAATGGCCGGAGCCGCCCGCCCTATCCTTCCGGCTCACATCCCAGGCGAAAGGGCAGCCCTACACCGTCGTGCAGGACGTGATCGCCGAGAAGGGTTCGGCCTGCGTGCTGGTTCGCACGACACTGCAGGGGGATCAGGATTTCCTTAACAATCTGCACGTCTACGCGTTGTTGGCGCCTCACATGGCGGGATACGGCGCTGGCAACACCGCGCATCGCGTCAGCACCGCAAATGGCGATCGCCTGGTCGCGACGCGCGCCCATTACTGGCTGGCGCTGGGCGCCGACTGCGGCTTCGGCACGACGAGTTGCGGCTTCGTGGGAGTGAACGATGGCTGGACCGACATCATCGCAAACAGGCGCTTGCCGGTCTGGAACTACGACGCAGCAAAGGACGGATACGTCGCCGTGACGGCAGAGATCAACCGCGCAGGGCAAAATCAATTCGTTCTGGCACTGGCGTTCTGCGTCGACGAACCGACGCCGATTACGCAGAGCACGCCCAACAAGGCGTTGACCGCCGTATCCGAGGCGCTGGCCTACCCGTTCGACGGACCCGCCGACCCATACAGCCACAAGCAAGCGTTCAACCAGGGCTGGAACGACGCTGTTCGTGACCCGTTCGAGCCCAAGGCGAACATTACGGGCGATGGCAATGCGCTCTTCAACATGAGCCGCAACGTGTTGCTCGCGCATGAGGACAAGACGGCCGACGGCGCACTGGTGGCTTCATTGAGCATCCCGTGGGGACAGACGATGCGGGACCTCGCTGCCGGCTACCACATGGTCTGGCCGCGCGACATGTGCCAAAGCGCACTCGCGCTGCTGGCCTCGGGTGCGCAGGACGCGCCGCTGCGTGGACTGATGTTTCTCGCGGCATCGCAATTGGCGGATGGCAGCTTTCCGCAAAAGTTTTTCATCGACGGCGAGCCGTGGCCCGGCAATGCCTCGCAGCTTGACGAATATTCCTTTCCAATCATCCTGGCCTACCACTTGAGCGAGGCCGGTCTGCTGCGTCAATTCGATCCCACCGGAATGGTGCTGGCCGCGGCAGGCGCATTGATCAAGAACGGCCCCATGACTCAGCAGGAACGATGGGAAGAACTCGAAGGCTATTCGCCTTCGACACTGGCATCGAACATCGCGGCGCTGGTCTGTGCGGCCGCGAAATGGGCGGACGCCAAAACCGCCCAGTTCCTGCTCGAATACGCGGACTTTCTGGAATCGCATCTCGAGACATGGTGCGTCACCACGCAAGGCACACTGGTTCCGGACATTGCGCAGCACTACATTCGAATCTTGCCGACGCACATCAATGGCGTCTTCGATTTTCCAGAAGATCCAAACACCGCCAAGGTAAGCGTCTGGAGGAACGAGTACGACGCAAACACCATCGTGGACGCAGGCTTTCTCGAGCTGGTGCGCTATGGCATTCGCGCCGCGAATGATCCGATCATCGTCAACTCGATCAAGGTAGTCGATGCAGTAATCAGAAAAAATCTGCCACAGGGACCGGGCTTTTATCGATACAACCATGACGGTTACGGCCAGGGCAATCTCGGTGAGGACTGGTACGACGGCTCTCCCTTCGGGGTTGGGCGCCCCTGGCCGCTGCTTGCTGGCGAACGCGGCCATTATGAATTGGCCGCCGGTGGCGATCCTACACCCTACATCCGCGCTCTCGAGGCGTTCGCAGGAACGCGCGGTCTGCTTCCCGAGCAAGTGTGGGATCTGCCCGATCTGCCCAACACGCCCTTCGTGACCGGCGGGCCGACGGGCTCAGCCACGCCGCTCGCGTGGGCCCACGCCGAATACATAAAGCTCGTTCGCTCCGCTTCTGATGGTCACGTCTTCGACCGCCTCGATGTCGTCGCCGGCCGTTATCAGCCTCGGCTTGCCCAGGCGCCGCGCGCCCGCAGCACCATCGAAATCTGGAACTTCAACCGCCCGCTGCCGTCGATTCCTGCCGCCACGACACTTCGGATCCCTTTGGCTGCGCCTTTCCGCCTGCGCTGGTCGATCGACGACTGGGCCTCGTCGGAGGACAGAGAAGCCACCACAACGGCGGTCGGCATCTACTACGTCGACCTGGTCACGCAAGCAGCCCAGGCCGGTTCATCGCTTGCATTCACTTTTTTCTGGACCTCGAGTCAGACGTGGCAAGGGCAGAATTTTTCCGTCGCCCTCCAATCCTAAGCGATGAGTCGTCAAAGGCAGACCATTGCTTCTGCCGTGAAGAAACGGGCGACTTCATCTGGCTTGCGATGGGCACCGCGTCGCTCATGTAGTGGAACACCCAGTGGGGAATGGCGAATGGTCATCCCTCGCAAGACCGTTTGAATACCGTGCCGTGTAGGCACTGTGTCACCCCAAAGAATTCAAGCAAACGGCGTTGTGAGCAATCACAACGCCGTTTTTGTTTTGCTGACGGCCTTCTGCGTTTTCCACGATGTATGTCCGGTTTTCCCCCCCCGCATCGCCCCTTCCCGCATTCTCCCGCCTCTCAAAAACCGCTTGGCCAACAGGGCCGGATCACCGGTCCGCCTTGCGGCGCGCACGTCTGAACGATTGTTTCTTCCGCGGGAATAGTAATTTCAGATTATGGGCACAAATTTTCGATAGTAGGGGTATACACTGCATTCCATCGACGTTGCAGACACCTGATTCACTGGCTCCTGCAACATCTTCCTGAAATGCAGTCGAACCGTTCTCGGAGTCCTACCATGAAGACCAAGTTTATCGCCGCCCTGCTGGTTGCCGCTTCCGCCTCGATCGCCGCTCCCGCTTTCGCCAGCGGCTATGGTCCGGCACCGTACTACCGTCCGTCGGTTGGCGCGCCGGCTTCGCAACAAGGCCAGAACGCGCAGACCGTCGCTGCGGAACGCGCCAACGCGCAATCGAATGCATACGGTGGCGTGAATAGTGTGTCGACGCAATCGGGCACGCGCAGCGAACCCACGTCGGGTCCGCAATCGGTGTTCTTCGGCCACTAAGCCGCCAGCAGGACCGTCAGATCCGCTGCCTCCGAGGCAGCGATCAAACTGGGCGCCGCGCATGCAGTATCGATGCCGGCGCCCAGTTGCATTCACGGCAGCCGTGGTAGCCGGTACGTTGCCCGGGTAGTCTTCGGTTTGCAACCGTCTTCTCGTGCGCCTGCCGCTTCCTTGCCTCATCCGAACACGGCGTCCCTTGCCGTCGCGATGCGGCTATCCGCGTCTAACTCGCCAGCCCTGCATCGATCAGCTCGCGCGCCGCGCGAAAAGCCGCCTCGGCGGCCGCATGCTCGGTGGACCACAAGCTATCGATATGCACGAGCTGCCAGTCGACCACCGTCGAATCGTCGCGCAGCACCCGGAAATGCGCCTTGACGCCGGTCAGCACCTGTTCGACCGCCACCTCGATGTCGTAGTCGCCATAGCGCGCCTGATAGTCGCCCATGTCGACGCCCTTCGGCTCCATGCTCGTCTCCGTGGTTTCGCTGATCGCGGGTAGGCGGACGCGCGCGTCCAGCTGGCGTCGCGCAGGCCAATCACCTGCTCGCGACTCACCCGCGACGCACCGCCTCGCTCTTCACACCGGCCGTGCGGCCGGCCGCCGATCAGCGGATCAGTTGCAATCGCCGGAAAGATACTGCCGGCCGTTGCAGTTGATTTCGACCCCACCGCCGCCCGCTTTGGCAACCAGGTCGCATGCCAGCAACTCCGCCGCAACGGACTGCGCGACTTCGGGCGCCGTCTGTCCGACGCCGACGTCGTTCAGACGCCGCAACGCTTCGACCGCTTCAGGACTCAGGGACTTCGACATGGCCGTCTCCGTCGGAATGCTCAATTCATCGTAGCAAGTTTCATCGGCGGATGCAGGTGTGCGCGCCTGACGAGCCCGCTCCCCGGAGCGTCGAGCCTGGCAATTGGCGGCTGAAACCGGCCTGACCGTTAGGAGCACGCCTCAACGCGCCAGCAGCGGCCCCGGAACGCGGCCTGCTACTAGCTAATCGTGCACACGGCCGCGCGTCTGCAGACGGCGCGCGACATCGAAGGAGAACGACATGAAGCGAGGCAATTGGGCCACGTTGACCGCCACCGCCGCCACGCTGGCGGCGCTCTTCGCGAGCGGCGCGAGCGCCGTCGCGCAGACGGCGCCCAGCGCGCCGCCGGACAGCCATGCGCCGATGGCCAAACCGCCCGAGGCGGCCTCGGGCGCCGGCGGTTCGAGCAACCCGGACAACATGCCGATCAAGCGACCGGAGAAGCCAACCAACGACCACATGTCGCACGAGCCGCCCGCAAGCGGCGCAAACGCGAAATAGCCGTTGCGCACGCCGCTCGCATTGGCGGAGCGTCATCAAAGCCGCGCGATCGACACCTCGGTCGACTTCACGAGCGCGACCACCTCCGAGCCGACTTTCAGTTCGAGTTCGTCGACCGAGCGCGTCGTGATCACCGACGTGACGATGCCGAACGGCGTCTCTACGTCGACCTCGGACACCACCGAGCCGCGGATGATTTCCTTGACCTTGCCTTTGAACTGATTGCGCACGTTGATTGCGGAAATGCTCATTTCAGATAACTCCACAGAAGCAGCGGATCGGATCGATTTGTCAGGAAAACTCAGACTGCCCAGCGCACTTCGGTCGGCAGCTTGAGACGGCCGGGTTCGGGCAAGCCATACGGGTCATAGGGCTGATACGCGCGATGCGCCAGGGTGTCGTCGTTCGGCGCGTTTCTCAGCACGCGCTGCAGCACGTGGTCTTCGAGTGCGGCGAAGCCCGCCGACGCCCGAGCGCGCGGACGTGCGAGCGCGACCGGCTGATCGAGCGCGATGCGCCCTTCCTCGATCAGCAGAATCCGGTCGCCGAGCGCGACGGCTTCGTGCACGTCGTGCGTGACGAGCAGCGCGGTGAAGCGATGCTCGCGCCATAGCCTTTCGATCAGCGTGTGCATTTCGATGCGCGTCAACGCATCGAGCGCGCCGAGCGGCTCGTCGAGCAGCAGCAATTGCGGACGATGCACGAGCGCCCGTGCGAGCGCGACGCGCTGCCGCTGACCGCCCGATAGTTGCGCGGGCCAGTCGTTCGCGCGTTCGAGCAGGCCGACTTCGGCGAGCACCGCGCGCGCATCGTCGCGCGCGCCGCGGCCGAGGCCGAGCATCACGTTTTGCAGCACGCTTTTCCACGGCAGCAGACGCGCATCCTGAAACATGATGCGGGTGTCGAGCGGACCGCCGTTCCCGGCGCGCTTTTCGAGCACACCCGAGCTGGCTTCTTCGAGACCCGCGACGAGCCGCAGCAAGGTCGACTTGCCGCAACCGCTGCGGCCGACGATCGCGACGAAGCTGCCCCGCTCGATCGACAGATCAAAGCCCGACAGCACCTCGCGCTCGCCATAGCGCTTGCCGACGCCGCGCAATTGCACCGCGTAGTCGCTCGCGGGGCGCGCGTCGCTGCGGGCCAGGGCGGTGGCGGGTTGCAAGCCCGGTTGCGAGCCGCAATGCGCCACGGCCGCCCCGTCCCGCTCAACCTGCGCGGTCTCGTTCGCGTCGTGAGCCGCGAGCCGCGGCTGCGCGAGTTCGGTCTCAAGATCGCTGCCCGCGATACCGCCGAACGTCGTCGATAGCGTCGTTGCGCTCATGCTTTTGCTCCTCGCTGATAGGCCGGATGCCAGCGCAGCGACACGCGCTCGAGGCTCTTCGCGAGCATGTCCGCGAGCTTGCCAAGCGCCGCGTACAGCAGAATGCCGACCACCACCACATCGGTTTGCAGGAATTCGCGCGCGTTCATCGTCATGTAGCCGATGCCCGATTGCGCGGAAATGGTCTCGGCGACGATCAGCGTGACCCACATCAATCCGAAGGCGAAACGCACGCCGACCAGAATCGACGGCAGCGCACCCGGCAGAATCACGTGCCGGTACAGCGCGAGACCTTTGACGCCATAGCTGCGTGCCATCTCGATCAGGTTCGCGTCGACCGAACGGATGCCGTGAAACGTGTTCACATAGATCGGGAAGAACACGCCGAGCGCGACGAGGAACACCTTCGCTTGTTCCTCGATGCCGAACCACAGGATCACGAGCGGAATCATCGCGAGCGCGGGAATGTTGCGGATCATCTGTACGGTCGAATCGAGCACGATTTCCGCGGGTTTGAAGAGACCCGTCGCCAGTCCGAGCACGAGACCGATGCCGCCGCCGATCACGAAGCCCGACACCGCGCGCCAGGCGCTGACCTTCACGTCGGCCCACATTTCGCCGGACTGGATCAGCGACCATGCGGCCTTCACGACCGCGAGCGGCTCGGGCAACACGCGCGTCGACAGCGCACCGCTGCGCGCGGCGATTTCCCACGCGAGCAGGATCGCGATCGGCGCGAGCCACGGCAGCAGGTGCGAGCCGAAACGGCGCAGCGCGGCAGCGCGCGTTGTGGACGCGGGCGGCGGAGTTGCCCCCGTTCCCGCGCTCAAAGTGGTGTCACTCATGTTGGCTTTTCTCCTTGCCTGTCGATCGTCGTGCGCGTGTCGCGCAAGCCGCGCGACCTACGCTATGCGCGCGCTCAACTCGCGCTCGCCGCCTTCGGCAGATAGCTGGTGCCGACGATTTCGCCGAACGGCCCCGACAACGGCCCGTTGGCAAGCTTGCTGAAGCGTTGCGGCAGCAGCGGAAACACGAGTTCGGCGAAACGGTAGGATTCCTCGAGATGCGGATAGCCCGACAGGATGAACGTCTCGATGCCGAGCGCCGCGTACTCCTTCATGCGCGCGGCCACCTGCTCCGGACTGCCGACCAGCGCGGTGCCCGCGCCGCCGCGCACGAGCCCCACGCCCGCCCACAGGTTCGGATAGACCTCGAGCTGCTCGCGCCCGCCGCGCCTGCCGCCGTGCAGCGCGGCCATACGGCGCTGCCCTTCCGAATCCATCTTCGCGAACGAGGCCTGCGCACGCGCGACCGTCTCGTCGTCGAGCTTGCTGATCAGTTTGTTGGCCGCGGCCCACGCTTCCTCCTCGGTCTCGCGCACGATCACGTGCAGACGGATGCCGAAGCGAATCTGTCGACCGCGCGCCGCGGCGCGTGCGCGAATGTCGGCGATCTTCTTCGCGACCGCTACGGGCGGCTCGCCCCACGTCAGATAGGTGTCGATGTGCTCGGCCGCGATGTCGTGCGCGGCCGCCGACGAGCCGCCGAACCACAGCGGCGGATGCGGGTTTTGCACCGGCGGATATAGCGCCTTGCCGCCCTTCGACCGCAAATGCTCGCCGTCGAAATCGATCGCTTGTTTGCTGTGCGACGCGGCGAGCAGCTTGCGCCAGATATGCAGGAATTCGTCGGTGATTTCGTAGCGCGTGTCGTGATCGACGAACACGCCGTCGCCGGCCAGTTCGGCCGCGTCGCCGCCCGTCACCACGTTGATCAACAGACGCCCGTTCGACAGCCGGTCGAACGTCGCCGCCATACGCGCGGCGAGTCCCGGGGACGACAGCCCCGGGCGAATCGCGACGAGGAACTTCAGCCGCTGCGTCACGGGAATCAGGCTCGACGCGACGACCCAGGCGTCCTCGCACGAGCGGCCGGTCGGCAGCAGCACACCCTCGTAGCCGAGCGTGTCGGCGGCGACGGCGATCTGCCGGAAGTAGTCGTAGTCGGCTGCGCGTGCGCCTTGGGACGTACCGAGATAGCGGCTGTCGCCGTGAGTCGGAATGAACCAGAACACATTCATGTTGGTGCTCCTGCCTGTTCTTGACGGAATGAAAACGGTGAGCGCGAGCGCCGGCCGCGCGCATCGAGCCGGCAACCGGCAAGGCGCTGCGACGGGTTGAAGGATTGAGAAACGGACGATGGACTCAGGCCATCGGCAACTGCGTCAAATCGATGAAGGCTAGGTGCCTGGCGGACGACACCGCGAACACGACCGCGCGCGGGCCCTGCGACAACGGAGATTCGGCGTGAGGCTCGACATTGCGACGGCTTTCCTCGACCAACGTGCGCGTGATGCGCTCGATTTATCGGATGACGGCGACACCCGCGCCGTCTGCATGAGGAAACAGTCTATGGAGCGGTCCGCGGCTTTTGAACGATTTTTTTGAGCTTAGGATTTCCGCTTTCGTGATTAGCGCGGTGCTACCGCATACGGTTGTTGCGCTTTATACACGCGGCCCCGGCCGCCCAACCCCGGTCGATATAATGGCGCTCGTTTCCAATCACCCGGTACAGGTCTTGCGATTCGCGTCGCCTGTACGTTGCCGGTGCAATGCATGCAAAAAATTATCCTGCCGTTCGTCGCCGGTTTTCTGGCTTCTTTGTTCTTTCGCGAATCGACGCTGGCGCTGATGCACGCCGCCGGCATGATCGACCCCAGCGGTTTTTCGACCGCGCCGTTTTTGCCGCTCGGCCTGCCTGAGTTCATCGCGAACGCAATCTGGAGCGCGTGCTGGGCCGTGCTGATGGTCTGGCTGCTGCGCGTCGCACCGCATCGGCGCGCGCCGTGGGTACCCGCGTTCGTGTTCGGCGGCATCGTGCTGACGGCGGCGAGCGTGTTCGTCGTCGATCCGCTGCGCGGCATCTGGCCGAGCGGCAACATGCTGCCGCGGCTCGCGGTGGGCTTCACGGCGAACGCGATGTGGGGCTGGGGTGCGCTCGTGTTCATGCGCGCGTTCATGGCGAGCGAGGCAGAGGAATAAGCGCGGCGAACATGAATTCGCGCAACGCGTAGATTCGCGCGGGCGGGTTCGTGAGGCCGCGCGTTCACCCGCGCAAAGCGCCCAGCGGGTGCTCGTTCGCGGGCCACGGGCTGTCGAACATCTGCTCCACATCGGCCCGGTTGACGTCCTCGATGCGCGCGAAACGCCAGCGCGGCGCGTTGTCCTTATCGATGATGCGTGCGCGAATGCCTTCCACCGTATCGCCGCGCTGAAAGCTCGAGCGCGTCAGATCGAGATCAGTGCGCAGCACGTCGGCCATCGACCCTTCCGCGCGTGTGACCACTTCGAGCGAGACCGCCATCGACAGCGGCGAGCGCTCGCGCAGCACCGCGATCGTCTGCTCGGCCCAGTCCGCCGTGTCGCCACCTCGCTCGCGTTCCCGGTTGAGCGACTTGAGTATCCGCGCGACGTCGGGCAGCGCGAAATGCCGGTCGATCAATGTCCGCGCCTTCGCGAGCGCGCTCTCCTCGGGCCGCGGCGCGACCTGATACGCGAGCGTCTCGCGCTTGACGCACGCAACCACATCAGCACCGCGCTCGAACGGTTCGCGGCTCAACCTATCGACGAGCGCGGGCAACGCCGCGTCGTCGATGTAGGCATCGGCGAGGCCCGCGTACAGCGCGTCGGCCGCGCCGATCGTCTCGCCGGTCACCGCCAGATAGCGGCCGATCGCGCCGGGCGTGCGCGCGAGAAACCAGCTCGCGCCGACATCCGGAAAGAGGCCGATACGGGTTTCGGGCATCGCCATCTTCGTCGATTGCGTGACGACGCGCAGGCCGCCGGTGCGATGTGCGCCCTGGGAAATGCCCATGCCGCCACCCATCACGATGCCGTTCATCAACGCGATATACGGCTTCGGATACACGAAGATCGCGTGATTGAGCCGGTATTCCTCGCTGAAGAACGTATCGCGCGCCTCCTGGTCGCCGGTTTGCGCCGCTTCGTACATGTAGCGGATGTCGCCGCCCGCGCAGAACGCGCGCTCGTGCCGGCTGCGCACGACGACGGCCAGCACCTCGGGGTCCTCGCGCCACTGGTCGAGCGCCGCGTGGATCGCGCGGATCATGCCGGTCGACAGCGCGTTCAGCGCTTTCGGCCGCTCCAGTTCGATGAGACCGATGCGGTTGGCTACGTGGGTCGCGATTTCGTCGCTAGTGGCGGGCAAGGCGGACGTGGACATGGAGGACTGGGCGCGGCGGCGCGGCATGAGGTGGAACTGAACGTTATCACGGGCCTGCCGCTTTGCGTTTGGTGGGGAGCTCGGGGGCCGGGTCCGTGGAGCCGGCCGACCTGGCGTGGCGCCGTGCGACGGTTTTTTTGCCGTGGACTGCGGCGCTGTTTGATGCGCCCGCCGCCACGGCCTGCGGCACACCGAGCCATGCGTCGAGCGTCACGCCGACGAGCGTCTCGAGCGGCACGCTCGGAAACACCGGGCACGTGAGATTCAGCGCGACGATGCCATGCAGACTCGCCCACAACGCCTCGGCCCAGACGGTCGGCTCCATCGATGCGACCGACGCCGACAGACGCCCCGCTGCTCGCAACTCGTCGAGCGCGTCGATCATGATGCGCAGCGCGGCGTCGCCGGGGTCGTCGTCGGCAACGCCGCCGGCGGCGTTGCCCAGGGAGGCGGTTGAACCACCGGTCCCGGCGTTCGCGCTTGTGTCGCCCGTGTGGCCGTGGTGTTTGCCAGTGCCCACCCCGCCACCGAGCGCCGCGCCGGTATAGCTCGGGTCCTCCATGAAAATCAGTCGGTACGTTTCAGGATGCTCGACGCCAAACGCGACGTACGCGCGCCCGAGCGCCTTCAGCCGTTCGGCGGGATCCGCGATCTGCACGAGCGGCACGAAGGTCGCGAGCAACTGCGCGTAGCCTTCGGCGCACAAGGCCCGCGCGATGTCGTCGCGACTCGCGAAATGCAGATACAACGTGGCGGGCGAATATTCGATCGCGTCAGCGATCTTGCGCATCGACAGCGCGGCAAAGCCCTCGCCCACAACGATGCGCCGCGCGGCATCGAGGATGCGTTCGCGCAGTGCCTGCTTCTGGCGGTTTTTTCGTTCGGTGATTCCCATGACTCGCAATTTCTAGATTGACAAACTGAAAAGTCATTTTAAACTTAACATCGTTTACTGAACGATGTTAAGTAAATGTTCATCTGTCAAATCGAGCAGCCACAAGTGCGCGACGATGTCGCGCCGCCATCTGAGGGAGTCGTCATGCAAGCCACGGGAAAGGTCGGTTTATTCGGTGCAGCGGGCGCTGCGGGTCAAAGCATCGCGACGGCGCTTGGCGCGGCGGGCCGCGATTACCGTGTGGTCGGCCGCTCGCGCGAGGTATTGCAACGGACTTTCGGTGACGACCCGCACGCGGAGATCGTCACCTGGAACCCCGACGACCCCGCCTCGATCCGCGCCGCGGCCGCCGGTCTGCAGACCGTGATTTACCTCGTCGGTGTGCCCTACGATCAGTTCGCGCAGCACCCGCCGTTGATGGAGAAAACGCTGGCTGGCGTGACGGCCGCCGGTGTCGAGCGCTTCATTCTGATCGGCACCGTGTATCCGTATGGCCGCGCGCGCGGCAACCCGGTCCGAGAAGATCATCCGCGCGAGCCACACACGTTCAAGGGCCGCATGCGGCTCGAACAGGAAAAGCTCGTGCTGGCCGCGCATGGCCAGAAAGGTCTCGAAACGCTGGTATTGCGACTGCCCGATTTCTACGGACCGGGGGTCGAGCGCAGCCTGTTGCACGGTGTCTTCGTTGGCGCCGCTACCGGCAAGCGCGCGCAGGTGCTCGGTCCCGTTGACGTACCGCACGAATTCATCTATCTGCCGGATGTCGGTCCCGTGGTCGAACGACTCACGCGCACGCACGAAGCTTACGGCCGCTGGTGGCATCTCGCGGGCGCCGGCACGATCACGCAGCGCGAGGTGGCTCGCGAGGCCTACGCGCTCGCGGGCTCCGGGCCGAAGCTGATGGTGGCCGGCAAGGGCATGCTGCGCGTGCTCGGGCTATTCAATCCGCTGATGCGCGAGTTGGTCGAGATGAACTATCTGATGACCGAGCCGGTCGTGCTCGATGATTCGGCGCTGGCGACGTTGATCGGGACGCTCAGGAAGACGCCATATCAGGAAGGGATCAGGCGGTGTTTCGAAGCGGCGCGCGAGGTAATGCCGGCACGCGACGTGAATTAGCGGCAAGGCGTTGGCGATGCGTAGGTGAAGTGAAAACACAGAGATGGACCTGCACCCGGCCTCTGGCGCCGACGGTCCGTCGGCAGGTCCGCTCAGCCTGCCATCTGCCCCGGCGGAAAGTGGCCACTCTTGAGCAGCACGGGTGTGCCGTTACTGATCTGCAGATGCTCACGCGCAACGGCCTCGATGCGCGGCCGGCCCGCATCGAACGCGCGCAGCCAGCCGTCGAGGTCCTCGCTGTAAGCGCCGAAATGATCCTCGAGCGCTTCCACCGAGATCGCGCACGGCACCGGCTCACCGTCCACCAGCGCGGAAAACACGACGGTCAGGTTGGAGTCGCGGTAAGCGGGCGCGTCTTCGGGAAAACGGATCTCCATGGTCGCCTCGTCAGAAGTTGGCGGCGGGAACGTAGCCCGCGCGGAAGGCCGCTGCGCGCCGCCGATCCTCGCAAGTCCCGCTATGGTAACCGCGCCGCCGGATCACGGTCCAGCGCGCGCGGGCGCCTGATTCAGGGCATCGCGCGCTGCCTTGGCGAGCCCATCGGCGGGCTCTTTGCACGGAAATCGCCGACACGCTCACTGCCCATCCAGCAATCGGTCGACATACTCGCGGGCCGCCCGTTCGACGAACGCGAGCGCCTCTTCTTCACTGTCGAAGCGTTGCCGGTCGCCGAGCTCGAGCAGCGTTTCCATCCGGTGCGGATCGTCCGGGCCGAGCTCGGCGAGGCTGACCGTGCCGACGTAAGTACCGTCCGCTTTGGTGTGCGCGTCGCCCGACGTGCTCGACGTGCTGCCCCCTGGCACGAGGCGCGCGGCGGCGCTGATGTAATAGCCGCGATAAGGGCCACTGACCCGTTCAGCCATCTTCGTCCTCCTGTTGCGGTTGCAGAGCTGGCGCCAGTCGCAACGGCGCCGCCCTGATGCTTCAGCATGCGGCGCGCCGCTGCACGGGTGTTTTCGGGCGGCCCGTCCCATAACGATAAGGCGCGTTGCAGCGCGATAAGTTCTGCTCGCGAGACGCGCCCCCGCGCCGCACCAAAGGCCGCGCCGCCGCACTTCAGCCGCGCGCGCTGGTCGAACGGTCCATATCGGCATGCTCCATGCTGTCGCACGGTACCCGTTACGACGCCATTTCGAGGCCAGCGAGCGCAATATGGGAAAATATTTTCTGCAGGATCAAGAACTGCCCGAGCCGGATGCGGCGAACCGCTGGTTCGAGTACGCCGAAAGTCACGGCATCGACATCCCGAAAGCGATCGGCATCTGGGAAGACGCAGCCACTGAAGAAGGCGTGGAAGCCCGGCGGCTCGTCAACGCGGCGGGCATCACCGTCGAAACAACCTGAGCCGTGGCGCACGCCCTCGCGCTCCACAGCGGCCGAGCCCGGCCCGGCAGACCCCCTCTATCTGAATGAAAGGACACAATACGATGCAATTCACGACGCAACCGCGACGCGCCGGCCGATTCCACCGCCTCCGATCCAGCGCCGCGCTTGCCCTCGTGCGTCGCGCGTCGCTGTCGGCCGCCTTGCCCGCCGCGCTGCTGCTCGCCGCGGGACTGGGCGGCTGCGCGTCGTCGAACACGACCACGCTGATCAATCTGCCGAACGGCCAGAGCGGCTTCGCGGTCAACTGCAGCGGCGCCGACGCCGGCTCGAGCTGGGCCTCGTGCTACGTGCAAGCCGGTAAGGCCTGCGGCGCGACCGGCTACGACATCGTGTCGAAGGATAACGACGAAGGCGGCACCGCCGGCGGCAGCGTCACGAACGTGGCGTCGGCGAACGTGAAGGGCCGCTCGATGATCGTGCGCTGCAAGTAAGCCGATTTACGTGCCTGGCGGCAATCGCGGCGGCTGGCGCGGGCGCTCAATGCGCCTGCATCTTCGAGAAGAGATTCAACACCGCGACGCCAGCGACGATCAATCCCAGCCCGATGATCGCCGGCACGTCGGGTATCTGCCGGTACAGCACTAGCGCGACCAGCGTGATCAGCACGATGCCCGCGCCGGACCAGATCGCGTAGACGATGCCAACTGGAATGCTTCGGAGCGTCAACGACAGGCAATAGAACGCGATGCCGTAGCCGAGCACGACCACCATCGACGGCAGCAGGCGTGAAAAGCCGTCCGAGGCCCGCATCGCGGAAGTCGCGATCACTTCGGCGACGATCGCGATCGCGAGCAGCGCATACGAGGGTACGCGCATCGCGTCAGCTTTTCGCGAGCGCGAGCTTGCCATAGTCGTGACCGAGATGCGCGCACAGCGCTTCGACCACGAGTTCATGATCGGCGCGCTGCGGCAGACCGGACACCGTGATCGAACCGATCACGCCCGCCCCTTCCACCGCCAGCGGAAACGCGCCGCCGTGCGATGCGTACTCGGTGGCCGGCAGTCCGTGCTTGTCGGCGAGCGTCGCGCCCGCGAGCTGCATCTTCAGACCGATCGCGTACGAGCTACGACGAAATTGCGCGACGGTGTTGCCCTTGCGGCGCGCCCAGTCGACGTTGTCGGGCGTCGCGCCGTCGAGCAGGCTGAAGAACAGCGGCTGGCCGAACGTGCGCACGTCGATCGCAGCGGCAATGCCGCGCGCTTTCGCGACTTCGTGCAGATACGCGCCGACTTGCCACGCGCGGTCGGCATCGAAGCGGGGAAACACGAGTATTTTTTCCTGAATGGCGATGACCTGCAGGTCGTGAGCGATATCCATGGGGTTCAGAACGGGTCGGAGGATCAGAGTCAAAAGGGCCGCCGTCGTGAAGATCCGGCGAGCCGCGTGGAGAATCTGAATTCTAGCGCAGCGTCCGCACACGGCTTTCCAGAGCCCTTCCGATAGGCGACGTCGCGCGGGCAGAGCGAGGCGCAATGAAGCCAATTCTTACATGGCTATTGCGCTGGCCATCTGGCTGGTCTATAATCTTTTCTTCGACGGACGCGGGGTGGAGCAGTCTGGCAGCTCGTCGGGCTCATAACCCGAAGGTCGTAGGTTCAAATCCTACCCCCGCAACCAACCGAAATCATTGAAGGGTTACAACGCATTGGCGTGTAACCCTTTTTTGTTTTTGTGGCCTTGGTCTTACGATCCCCTTGAGCGCCCCACCCTCAGGCGAAAAAAGCGCGTCAACTGAATGACGCGCCAAGCTACGAGGCAATGTACAAGAGAGAAAAGATGACTGCGGTGGACGCGGGCCTCCATCGCAACCATCAGAACCGATGCTATCAGCGCATCCAAAAATCGACTGTCAATCAATGTCAGACGCGACGGCGCTTGCCGCCTTGGACGTCGTCTCGCGCAGGCCCTGTCGGCGCCTCAGTAATCCCCCGCCCCGGTGATAAACTCCTATCACCCTTTCTCGTCCCCTTTCCAATGAAATTCTGTTCTGTCTGCGGCCACGGCGTCAGTCTGAGCATTCCGCCGGGCGACAATCGCGAGCGCTTCGTATGCGGCAGCTGCGGCACCGTGCATTATCAGAATCCGCGTAACGTGGTCGGCACCGTTCCGGTGTGGGACGACAAGGTTCTGCTGTGCCGTCGCGCGATCGAGCCGCGCTACGGTTACTGGACACTGCCCGCCGGCTTCATGGAAATGGGAGAAACGACGGCCGAAGCCGCCTCGCGCGAAACGCTCGAGGAAGCCGGCGCCCGCGTCGAGGTGCAGAATCTGTTTTCGCTGCTGAATGTGCCGCACGTGCATCAGGTGCATCTGTTCTACATGGCGCGGCTGCTCGATCTCGACGTCGTCGCCGGCGAGGAAAGCCTCGAAGTGAAGCTGTTTGACGAGCACGAGATTCCGTGGGACGAGATCGCGTTTCCGACCGTCGGCCAGACGCTGCGCTTTTTTTTCGCCGACCGCGCGGCCGGCAGTTTCGGCCTGCATACCGGCGACATCTTCCGCTCCCTGCGCGAAGGCTGAGCGGCGCGCATGGTTCCCTGGCTCGGAGCTGACGACCCGTTTCCGCCCGTCGAGCGCGCGCTCGGCGCCGCGAGCGGCGCGCCCGGTCTGCTGGCGGCAAGCGGCGATCTGCTGCCGTCGCGTCTCATCGACGCGTATCGGCGCGGCATCTTCCCGTGGTATTCGGACGGCCAGCCGGTGTTGTGGTGGAGCCCCGATCCGCGCATGATCCTGCGCCCCGCCGAGTTCAAGGTGTCGCCATCGCTGCGCAAGACGCTCAAGCGCGTGTTGCGCGACGACGCGTGGGAAATCCGCGTCGATCACGATTTCGCCGCCGTGATGCGCGCCTGCGCACAGGCGCCGCGCCACGGTCAGCGCGGCACGTGGATCACCGCCGACGTCGTCGAGGCCTATTCGTCGCTGCACCGCCTGGGCGACGCGCACAGCATCGAAACCTGGCTCGGGGGCGAGCGTGTAGCGGGGTTGTATGGCGTGTCGCTAGGGCGGATGTTCTTCGGCGAATCGATGTATACCGACGTCACCGACGGCTCGAAAATGGCGCTGGCCGCGCTGGTCGGCCACTTGCGACGTCACGAAATAGAAATGATAGACTGCCAGCAGAATACGTCGCATCTGGCGTCGCTCGGCGGCCGCGAGATAGCGCGCAAGGCGTTCGTCGCGCATGTTCGCGCGTCTGTCGGCGCACCGGCCATCCCGTGGCGATTCGACAAGACCGCCCTGCTCGATATCCTTGCGCGCACGGTGTAGGAAAATCAGGCCGAATCCGGGTCCGGCGCCCATCGAATAGCGGCATCAACCGCCATGCGCGCCGGGTTTGCATTACCAGAGACGCTTCGAGAGCTGCCAACGTGACTCATCCCAACGAGCTGCCTCTTTCCCCACTTTCCGCGCTGCAATTTTATGCAACGGCGCCCTATCCCTGCAGTTACCTGGACGGCCGCATCGCGCGCTCCCAGGTCGCCACACCCAGTCACCTGATCAATTCGGACGTCTACACCGACCTCGTCAAGGCGGGCTTCCGGCGCTCGGGCGTGTTCACGTATCGCCCGTATTGCGACGGCTGCCGCGCGTGCGTGCCAGTGCGCGTGCCGGTCGAGCGTTTTCAACCGAACCGCACGCAGCGGCGTGTATGGAGAAAGCACGGCAACCTGATCGCGACCGTCGCGCCGCTGCACTACGACGAGGAGCATTACGCGCTGTATATGCGCTACCAGTCGGCGCGCCACGCGGGCGGCGGCATGGATCGCGACAGCCGCGACCAGTACGAGCAGTTCCTGCTGCAAAGCCGGATCAACTCGCGGCTCGTCGAGTTTCGCGAGCCGGCGCCGCTATGGCCTGATGGGCGGCCTGACGCGCGACCTGACGGGCGACCTGACGCGCGGGGCACGCTGCGCATGATCAGCATGATCGATATCCTCGGCGACGGGTTGTCGTCGGTGTACACGTTCTTCGAGCCGAGCCTGCCGCACGCGAGCTTCGGCACATACAACATCTTCTGGCAGATCGAGCAGGCGCGCAGCCTGAACCTGCCGTACGTGTATCTCGGCTACTGGATTCGCGAAAGCCCGAAAATGGCGTACAAGGCGAATTTCCGGCCGCTCGAAGGCTTGATCGACGGCGCGTGGCGCGTGCTCGATCCGGCCAGCATCGACCTGCCGCCGGTCGATTTCGCGATGCATGGACGACGCGGGCCGCTCAGGCCGTAGTCGAGGCGCCGTCCGCCGAGTCGTTGCCGGGTCCTGCTTGTCGCGGGCAACGCCCCACCGGTCTCATCACAGCCCAAAGCCGGTAAAATAGCGGGTTCCCATTTTCCGGCCGTCCGGCTTCATCTCGTGCTCAGTTTCCTTTATCCGCTCGTTCGCGCCCAACTCTTTCGCATGGACGCGGAAGACGCTCACCATCTGACTTTACGCATGCTCGGCGCCGCCGGTCGCACCGGCCTCGCCGGCGCGCTCGCGGCGCGCGTGCCGAATTCGCCGCGCACCGTGATGGGCCTGACGTTCCAAAACCCGGTCGGACTCGCGGCGGGCCTCGACAAAGACGGCGCGTACATCGACGGTCTGGCGGCGCTCGGCTTCGGCTTCATCGAAGTGGGCACCGTGACGCCGCGCGCGCAGCCGGGCAATCCGCGTCCGCGCATGTTCCGGCTGCCGCAGGCGAACGCGGTAATCAACCGGATGGGCTTTAACAACGCCGGCGTCGACCAGTTCGTGAAGAACGTCCAGGCCGCGCGCTATCGCGGCATCCTCGGTCTTAATATCGGCAAGAACGCCGACACGCCGATCGAGCGCGCCGCTGAAGACTACCTGTACTGCCTCGAGCGCGTGTACCCGTTCGCGAGCTACGTGACGGTCAATATCTCGTCGCCGAATACGAAGAACCTGCGCCAGCTGCAGGGCGCCGACGAACTCGACGCGCTGCTCGCCGCGCTGAAGGACAAGCAGCAAAGACTCGCCGACCTGCACGGCAAGCTCGTGCCGCTCGCGCTGAAGATCGCGCCCGACCTCGACGACGAGCAGGTCAAGTCGATCGCCGACACGTTGCTGCGCCACAAATTCGAAGGCGTCATCGCGACCAACACTACGCTGTCGCGCACCGCCGTCGCCGGCATGCAGCATGCTGACGAAGCCGGCGGCCTGTCGGGCAAGCCGGTGTTCGACGCGTCGAACCAGGTGATCCGCAAGCTGCGCGCCGAAGTCGGCGAGGCGGTGCCGATCATCGGCGTCGGCGGCATTTTCTCGGGCGACGATGCGCGCGCGAAGCTCGCGGCCGGCGCGTCGTTGGTGCAGCTTTATACTGGTTTCATCTACCGAGGTCCGGCGCTCGTCGCCGAATGCGCGCAGGCGTTGCGCTAGGCATCCGCGCCGTCGCATATAGACATAAACAAACGATATTTAGGTTGCGATAGGCTCGTTTGCTATGCTCTCGACCGTCAAAACGTCAGACGTACAAAAAGGAACACGATGAAATTTGGCCTGCTGAAAAAGCTCCTCGCCACCGCGCTGATCGGCGCGTCGCTGACCGCCATTACCGCGCACGCGGAAGACCTGCTCGACCAGGTCAAGCAGCGCGGCACGCTGCGCATCGGTCTCGAAGGGACCTTCCCGCCGTTCAACTCGAAAGCGCCGTCGGGCGAGCTGGTCGGCTATGACGTCGACATCGCCAAGGCGGTCGCAGCCAAACTCGGCGTGAAGCCCGAGTTCGTCACAACCGAGTGGAGCGGCATCATAGCCGGTCTGCAGGCGGGCAAGTTCGATGTGATCGTCAACCAGGTCGGCATCACCGACGCGCGCAAGCAGACGCTCGACTTCTCGCCGGCGTACACGTACTCGGCGGCGCAACTGATCCAGCGCAAGAACGACACGCGCCAGTTCACCTCGCTCGAAGACCTGAAGGGCAAGAAGCTCGGCGTCGGTCTCGGCACGAACTACATGGACATGGCGAAGGCAGTGCCGGGCATCGACGTGAAGACCTACCCGGGCGCACCCGAATACCTGCGTGATCTGGCCGCCGGCCGGCTCGACGCGGCGTTGAACGACCGTCTGATGCTCGCGTACCTGCTGAAGAACTCGAACCTGCCGCTGCGCACCGGCGCGAACGTCGGCCCGGGCAACCCGTCGGGCATTCCGTTCAGAAAGGGCAACCCGAAGTTCGCGCAGGCGATCGACGACGCGATGACCCAGCTCGAAGCGGACGGCACCTTCACAAAGATCTCGGACAAGTGGTTCGGCATCGACGTCAGCAAGCCGATCAAGTAACACGCGTGGAGTCGAACGAAGGGCGGCATCGATCACGATGCCGCCCTTCGCGCTTTTTGCGGCCCATGCGAGCTGCGGGAGCCGCGGGAGCCGAACCGCGCGCCGCGTATACCCCAAGCCGCATCGCGCGGCCCGCGCCTGAACGCGCGCCAAAGTTTATGATGTGCGCTTTGTGCGTCAATAAGAACACTGCCCATGTCCATCACATCCCTGCTGCTCCAATCGCTGCCGGTGCTCGCACAAGGCGCGCTGCTGACGATCAAGTTCGCGGTCCTGTCGATGATCTTCGGCCTGATCGGCGGCGCCGTGCTCGCGCTGATGGGCATCAGCCACAGCCGTCCGCTGAACTGGATCGCGCGCGTCTATGTGAGCGTGATGCGCGGCACGCCGCTGCTCGTGCAGATCTTCGTGATTTATTACGGTCTGCCGAGCTTCGGCATTTCGCTCGATCCGACGCCGGCCGGCGTGATCGCGCTGTCGGCGAACGTCGCCGCGTATCTGTCCGAGAGCATGCGCGGCGCGATTCTGGGCATCCACCAGGGCCAGTGGCTCGCCTCGTACAGCCTCGGGCTGTCGCGGCGTCAGACGCTGCGCTACGTGATCGCGCCGCAGGCGCTGCGCATCGCGGTGCCGAGTCTGTCGAACAGCCTGATCAGCCTGATCAAGGACACCTCGCTCGTGTCCGTCATCACGGTGACCGAGCTGCTGCGCAGCGCGCAGGAAATCATCGCGTCGACCTACCAGCCGCTGCCGCTTTATCTTGCGGCCGCGGCCGTGTACTGGGTGCTGTGTCAGGTGCTCGAGTGGGCGCAGCGCTGGTACGAGCGGCGGCTGTCGCTGCCGACGCGGCACTGAGCGCCGCCCACTCCTTTTCGTTGCCCCCAGCGGCTCATTCCCCAGCGAACTTGAGCCCCAACGCCGCGCGCGCCGCGTCGGCCATCGCGATCATCTGTCGCGACGTATTGTGCGGCATCAGCGGACTCTCCAGCACACCCGCGCGAATCAGCTCGCAAAAGTGCGCGGTCTCGTAGTTCAAGCCGCCGCCTTCGAACGGTTCGTCGAGTTCGACGACGCGGCCATCCGCATAACGGATCGTCGCGCGCGACGGGTTCCACCACGGCTCGTGCAGCGTCACGTGACCGCCTTGGGCCATCAGCAGCGCATCGCCCTTGCCATGCAGATCGAGCCCGCAGAATAGTTGC
The DNA here is from genome assembly GCF_050436225.1 of Paraburkholderia lebeckiae. NCBI lineage: Bacteria > Pseudomonadati > Pseudomonadota > Betaproteobacteria > Burkholderiales > Burkholderiaceae > Paraburkholderia > Paraburkholderia lebeckiae. Next base: position 2,020,225 of record NZ_JBNDLU010000002.1, read on the forward strand.
GCGATGCCGCCGCGCTCGTGCTGGCTGTTCAGACTCGCGAACGTATCGACGCCGGTCGCGCCAAGCCGGCCGAAGGTCTGCACGTCGCGTGGCGCGCCGAGCCAGTCGACCGCGAGAAACATCTCGTAGATGCCGATATCGAGCAGCGCGCCGCCCGCATGATCGAACGACAGCGACGGATGATCGGCCGGCACTGCCGGCACCGAGCAGCCCGCGCGCACGAGCCCGACCTCGCCGATCGGCTCGGCCGCGAGGTGCTCGCGCAACCTTCTGTAGAGCGGATAGAACGGCGGCTTCATCGCTTCCATGAAGAGCCGTTGCGAAGCGCGCGCGGTGTCGAGCACGCGCTCGAGCTGCGGACGATTGATACACGCGGGTTTCTCGCACAGCACGTGCAGCCCGGCTTGCAATGCGGCGATCGCATAGTCGGCGTGACTGTCCTGCAGCGTCGCGATATAGAGCGCGTCGACGCCGCTCGCGAGCAGAGTGTCGAAACTGTCGCAGACGGCGCCGCCGAATTCATCGGCGAACGCCTGGGCCGGTTCCACGCGACGCGACCACAGCGCCGCGAGCCGCGTCCGCGGCACGAAAGCGAGCCCTTGCGCGAAGCGGCGCGCAATCCGGCCGGTGCCGACGATCGCCCAGCGGATCTCGCGCGATGAAGTGGTGTCCTGCGCTGCCCGATCGGTCGGTTGGGCGGTGGCTGCGTGCGGTGCCGCTGTCGTATCTGTCATCGTGTGTGCAAAGGTCCATGCGGTTCGGAGCAGCCGCTATTGTCACCGATGCCGCTTGCGAACGCGGCGAACCCGGCCAATCGAACCATGCGGAATCACTGCCGCGCACCGACCTTCGACACCCCACCCCGCCGCTCCCGCCGGACGTTCACAGATACGCTCAGCCCGCGCTCGCAATCACGCTCAAACCCGCGCTGGCGGCTCCGATGAAAACCGCCCGCCGATCTCCTCGGCCGCGTAATCGATCATCGCGAGCGCAGCGATCTCGGCCTCCTTCGGATCGCGCCGCTCGATCGCTTCGATGACGCGCTGATGCGATGCGATCGCACTCTCCCACAGCCCTTCCCGGTCGTGCACGATCGGATTGAGGGTCGACAGCGCGCCGCGAATGATCGCCGCCATCTGCTTAAAGAACTGGTTGCCGCTCGCGATCACGATGCGCGTATGGAACAGCTCGTCGGCTTCCTGATAGCCGGCCTCGCCCGGACGGATCATGCGAAACGCCTCGAACGCCTCGCGAATCCCCGCGACGTCCGCGGCACTGCCGCGCGCGGCCGCCTGCGCCGACGCGCGCGGTTCGATCAGGATGCGAAACTCGATCACGTCACGCAGAAACATCGGATCGGGCTTCGCGCGGAAACGCCAATTGACGACGTCCTCGTCGATCATGCGCCAGTCGCTCATCGGCCGGATGCGCGTGCCGATCTTCGGCCGCACGTCGAGCATGTCGCGCGCGAGCAGCATCGATAGCGCCTCGCGCATCACGGTGCGGCTCACATCGAATTCCTTCGACAGCACATCCTGCGGCGGCAGAATCGCGCCGTATTTCTCTTCGACGATGCCGCTGACGAGCCCGTCCATGACTTTGCTCACCAACGAGCGATCCTTGTTTGCGTGTTCCATGACATATCCCCGAAGCGGTGTTGACCCCGCGTGGCCTGTTGATGAAGGGCCCGTACGTATCTGTTATGCAAATAGGATCGTTTTTCGATACGTTGCAAGCTTCGAAACGGATGCGCCAGTGGGACACTTCCTGACAGGGTTATCCCTCTGAAGATTTGTTTCGTTCGTGTAACGCCATCTGTTTCGCCAGGCACAAAGCTCGCTCGTCAAAGCGTGCCTGCGTTGTGGGGTTTAAATTGTGCGCATTCGCACGTTGGCGTGATGAAATTGTCTGATTTGCACGGACGTGGTCGGACGCCTGCGTGTTCCGGCGAACATAGATGTCGTGCGAAGCGCAAGCGGCGCAGGTGGGTCCGCGGCGCGCGGACGCCGCATCACGCCGAGTCTTCGTTCGACACGCTCGCCGCGACCGACGCATAGCGGCCGCCGAAGAACAGCAGCGGCGCGCTCGTCGAGCGAGAACACCAGCACCTCGCCGACGAACAACGTATGGTCGCCGCACGGATGGCGGTCCACCACGCGCGCGGCGAAGCGCCCGAGCGCATGACGAAAGCACCGCTCGTCGAATGACGGCGACGGCGCTTCATCGGCGGGCTTATCCGTCTGAGCTGCCGTGGCGCGCGCGGGCGCTCCCGGGCTCGCGGCGATACCGATCGTCGAAGCGCACGATGTCGTCTTCGCCAGGATCGCCGCCCGAATGCGCCTCGATGATTTTCAGCGGCGTCTTGCCAGCATTTTCGAGCCGATGCCTGACGCCCGGCGGAATCAACGTCGACTGATTCTCCGACAGCAGGAAGCGCTGGTCGCCGTCCTTGCTCGACGCGTCCCACACCGAGTCCCTGGCGCCGGTGTCCGACCAGCCCGCGTCGAGCGGCACCGTCACGCCGACGAGACGCGCGTCGGTGCCCATGCGCTCCATCACCGCATAGTCGACTGAGTCGGACGGACACGCGGCGAACGCGTCGCGCGCGAGATGCAGCACGCCGGCATCGTCGATGCTCGCGCCTGCGAATGCCTCCTTGCAGGCCGCCGCGGTCAGCGGACGGCACAGGCCGATCGCGTCGAGCCACACCGACGCGCGCACCACGTACATACCACTGTTCCACCAGTACTCGCCCGACGCGAAGTAGCGCTCGGCCAGCTCGGCATCGGGCTTCTCGACGAAGCGCTCGATCGTCCGCGCGCCCCGGTTTCCCAAGGCCGCGGCGGTGCGGATATAGCTGTAGCCGGTCGCCGCGCGCTGCGGCGGCACGCCGAGCGTGACGATCGCGCCCCGCGAAGCATGCGCGAGCGCTTCGTTGAGCGCCGCGCCGAACGCCGCTTGATCGGCGATCGGATGATCGGCGGGCAGCGCGACCAGGATCGGATCGTCGCCGGCCGCGACCGACGCGCGCGCGGCGAGCGCCGCGACAGTCAGCGCCGGAGCGGTGTTGCGCGCCATCGGTTCGAGCAGTATGCGCACCGGCTTGCGGTACTGCTCGACGCGCCCGAGCGTCGGCAGCCGCAGTTCCTCGCAGCAGACCACCAGCGGCACGGCGGGCGGCGTGGTGCGGGTCGCGTCGGGCGCGGCCGGGTCGAAAGCGTCGTCGAGCCGGCGCAGCGTCGCTTCGAGCGGCGACTGGTCGCCCATCAGCCCGCTCCGCTGCTTCGGATTGCGTTCGCGCGACAGCGGCCACAGCCTCGTACCGGAGCCGCTCGCAAGAATCACCGGTTGCACGGTCAGTTCGCGCAGCGCGGCGGCGGTCCCAGCCTGCGGCGCGAGCGGATAACCTGGCTCTACTATTCGATTCATTTGCGATCCTGTCGAATCCAGATCCTGTTCACGGGCCGGCATGACGCCAGCAAGTGCCTCGTGGTCGCAAGCGCGTTCGGTCGTATGCGCGCGACACACACTGCGGCCTGGGCGGCCCGGTCTATCCGCGCGTGCTCCCTATGCTTCTCCGAACGGACGCAACGCCCCCGCGGCGCGATGTTCATCGTGCTCCGGGTGCTGCCTGTGCAGCTCGCCGTCGAGCGCCGCGCTGTCGGGCTGACGCAGCTTCGTGAAGCCGCCGCGATAGACGTTCTCGACGTACGACATGATGTTTTCCTGCGCCACCGACGACAGGATCGCGTGATCGGTGTGCTTGCAGAAGGCCACGTGAATGCGCGTGAAGCGCGCGAGCCGCGCGCCGCGCACGCCGAAGTAGCGCTCGAGCTCCTCGACGCCTTCGTCCAGCACACCGAACACCAGGTGCGTGTCGACGCCCCGTGCTTCGAGGTTCACGAACAGATGCCGCTCGTCGCGCGCGCCGAATTCGAGGCCGCACAGTTGCTCGATCCGGTCGGCCAGCGTTTCGCCGGTCCGCGCGAGCTGGCGTACCACCAGCTCGCGCACGAGGCCCCAGCCGCCCGTCTCGCCCTTGAGCACGCGCAGCCATTTGCCCGGCTGCTTCATCGAGCGCATGTAGTTGCGCGTCGAACCGAACGCGGACACCGGGATCATCGGCTTGCCGTGTTCGTCGCAGACGTTATGCCATCTGAACTTCTGCACGTTGACGATCACCGCGCCCACCACCGCCGCTTCGCGCGTCGCCGCATGCAGGCCGGTGTAGGCGCCCGAGCAGATGCCGAGCAGCATCGCGCCAGCATGACCGCGCGCGGCAAGCCAGCGCGATGCGCACGCGGCGTCGCCGACACTCGACTGAGAGTACAGCGCGTCGAGGCTCAACGTGTCGCACGACGGCATGCTGTCGCCGACACCACCTACGTCGATGCGCAGCGACGCGATCCCCTGGCGTGCGAGACGCCGCGCGAAATGCACGCCGAAACGCCCATTGCCGATCCGCGAGACCGCGCCGGTATTGAGCAGCAGCACCGCCGGCGCGCGCGCCGCCGCGGCGCCGTCGGGCCGGCAGTAGATGCCGAACACCTTGCCGTCGTTCAGCCACACCGGCGTCTCGTGCAGCCTTGGCGCGACATAGTGACCGCCCGCCGGCTCCTCGCCTCGCGAGGGCACGCGCGCCACCGTTTGAGCCGTTCGCGCGCTCCCCGCCAGCAGCCAGTTCTCGATGGTCTCGAACGCGGCGTGCGGTATTTCGCTTTCGAGCGGTTCCATCATGAAGCGGCTGTATTCGTCGAACGGATGACGCTCGAGCTCAACGCCATGTTCGCTGTAATGCGCGGCAAGCGCACCGGCGCGCACCGGGTTGAGTGAATCGAGCAGCAGCACGCGCGCGGCCGGCCGCCTCGTCGCGCGATACAGATCCGCCGCGTGCAGGCTTTGCAGTGTGTCGCGATACATGCGGAAGCCATACGCTTCGACGAACTCGTCGGTATCGGGCTCGACCACGCAATCCATCGCGGCTGGATCGTTCAACCACTGCCGGTAATGCGCGCGCAATTCGCGCTGGTAAGTCTTGCCCGACAGCACCGGCGACATCAGCACGAGACCGTGCACATCGCCAAGTTCCTGCGCGGCAAGCGCGGCCAGCATGCCGCCGAGACGCAGACCGCACACGCTGACACGCTCGATGCCGGTCGCCTCGCGCAGCTGCGCGACCGCCTGCTTGACGCTGTCGATCCATGCGCGCCACAGGCCGGCGTCGGTCGGATCGCCGGCTGAATCGCCGGTCGCCGGGTAGTCGAAGCGCAGCACCGGCATGCCGCGCGCGGCGAGGTGCTCAGCGAGCCGGCGCATGCCGCGATACGTGCACAGCGTGTCGTAGCCAAACGGGGAACACATCACAACGCCATCCGGGCCGTTGGCTGGATGCAACCAGCCGAATTTGCCGTCGAAGACGATGGGTCTCACAGTCCGCTCCTTACTCTTCCTTTTCAAGTGATTACAACAAAGGTGCTCTCGCGCATATGTGCGTCGCGCCACATTGGTTTGGGCTCCGAATCGCGCTGCGCTGGCGTGTGTATCGATGAGCGTGCTGTGCAGTGCAGCAGGCCCCGCCCATGGACCGACGTGCGGCGGATCGCGTCGGTCATGCGCTGTAGTCGATGCCCGCGACTGCGTGCAGCGTGCCGCGAGCATGACGTGATGGAGACGGCGCGGGCACGCTCAGGCGTGCTCCGCAATGCGGTGCGCGCGGCCGGCTCGTGGCTAACCACCGCGCTACCCTATAACCTTTGCCATTTAACCCCTCCCGATCGCGGCTATCTGTACGGCCACCCACACAGTCACGCGGCGCCCGGGGGCAAGATGCAAGACCTGTGACGCGTTGATGCCGCCGCGTATGTCCGCGCGGCCCCTTCTCACCGGCCCGGCAATGGAACATGGAACGAAGCATCGTCAGGAACATCTTCATCAACTTTGCCGGCGCGGTCGCGCCGACCTTCGTTTCCCTCGTGACGGTGCCCATCTACATTCATCTGCTGGGCGCCGAGCGTTACGGGGTGATCAATCTGGTGTGGGCGCTGATCGGCTACTTCAGCGTCCTAGATCTGGGCACCAGTCTGGCGACCGAAAACCAGATCGCCAAGGCTCGCGCGGCCAGCGATGATTCGATCGAACCGATCTTCTGGAGTGCGTGGTTCATGAATCTCGGTACCGGCATCATCGGCGGCGCGCTGATCTATGCCGGAGCCATTGTCTACATCACCTACGGCGTGAAAATCGGGCCGACGTTCCAGCATGAAGTGTTGGCGAGCCTGCCGTGGATCGCGGTCGCTGTGCCGATCGCGAACGTGACCTGGGTGTTCGCGGGCGCGATTACCGGCGTCGAGTGCTTCACGAGCTACAACATCAACCAGACGCTCGGCACCGCGCTGTTCCAGCTGCTGCCGATCGCGGCGGTCCTCTGCTTTTCGCCGTCACTGGCGATCGCGATACCAGCCGCCGTGATCGCGCGTTTCGTCGGCGGCCTGATGCTGGGCGTGGCCGCCATTCGCGCGCTCGGCATTCGCCGTATGCGGATGCCGCAATGGCGCTTGATGATCGGGCTGTTCCGCAACGGCCGCTGGCTGTTGATGTTTTCCGGCGCCAACATGATCGCGTCGACGCTCGACCGCGTGTTCATCGGCGGACTGCTCGGCGCGCGCTTCGTCACTTACTACGCGACGCCGCAAAACCTGATCAATCGATTGAACCTGCTGCCGCTCGCGATCGTGCGCACCCTGTTTCCGCGACTGTCGGCGGCGTCGCGCGAGGATGCGGATGCGCTCGCGCACAACGCGCTCGCGTTTCTCAATGGAGCATTTACGCCATGCATGATCATCGCGCTGTTCGCCCTGAAGCCGTTTTTGCTGCTGTGGCTCGGACCGCAGCTCGCCGCCGCGGCGCCGGTCGCGAGCGTGCTGATCCTCGGCGTGTGGCTGAGCGGCCAGTCGAGCATCCTCGGCAGCCTGTTGCAGGCGCAGACCCATCCCGGGGCAGTGGCAAGCGTCAGCTGGCTTCAGTTGCCGTTCTTTACCGGCGCGTTATGGTGCGGCATCCACTGGTTCGGCATCATGGGCGCGGCGCTCGTCGTCGTGCTGAAGGCGCTGCTCGATTACTCGGTGTTGCTCGCCTTCTCACGGCTGCATGCATGGACGATCGTGCGCAACATGCTCGCGCATCTCGCGTTTCTGCTCGCCGCGCTCGCGCTCGCGGATTCGATCAGCGCGTTGCTGCTGGCGATCGTCGTCGCGCTCGCGTTGAGCGCGGCGAACTTCGGCATGTCGCTGCGCGGGTCAAGCGAGTTGCGCGACGCGCTGTACAGGCTCTGGCTACGTTGCGCGCCGTCGTCCGGACGGGCACAAGGCTGAGTCCCGGCGCGCGCAATCAATGACGCCGGTCCACCGCTCGTTCACGGTCGGTGGACCTGGATGCCAAGGCTGAAAACACGTACCCAGCCAACGCGGCATCACAACAGTTCGAACGTATTGACGAACGATGCGCCGTCGCGCTCGCGGCGCCTCGGACCGAAGCGCGCCTGAGCGCCGCGCACCTGACGCGTGAGACCGATGAACGGCATACCGTGTTCGAGGTACGGTCCCTCCGTCTTGCGAAAGCCGAACTGCTCGTAGAACCCGCGCAAGCCAAGCGGTGCGCTCACGCGCGTGGCGCGGCCCGGCCAGCGTTGGGCGACCGCTTCGAGCACACGCTCGATCAGCATCTCGGCGGTGCCGTCGCCGCGCCGCAGCGGACTCGTCAGCACCTTGTCGATCATCACTTCCGGATCTTCGGAATCGCCGGGCTGCACCCGCGCGTAGGCGAGCACCGGCATTGGCCGCGCCATGTCTTCGACCGCGAACACATGCAAGGCCTGCTCGTCGCGACCGTCCGCGTCGAGGCACACATGCGACTGCTCGACGACGAATACCGCACTGCGAGCACGCAGCACGACATACAACTCACGTGCAGATAGCTGATCGAACTCCAGCGTTTTCCAGTTCATCACGCCCCCGGCTCTCAAAATTTTCGGCGGGTCCGGCGATGCCTGCCGTGCGCGACGGCAGGCCGATCCATGACGGTCCCTCATCATCGACTACACGGTAACGTGCGCGAAAGATGTGCTTCCGTACGCCATCGCACTGACGCTCGGGGTTGACGAATCTTTAATACGAGGCAACGAAGCGCAGCCTTGCCACGTTCGCCCGGTATCGCAGATGGCTTCACGCAGGCCCGCCTGCAACACCGCACTGCACCATCGCGAACGCACGCCGCGGTCTTCGCTCCGCACGTAACTACACACGACAATCAGGTGCCGACGTCATTCGACCTCGGCATCCATCGGCAGACCTTTGACCATAAGGGGAGCACTGCATGAAGACTGCATTGAGACGCATCCTTTCTGAATCCGCACGCCTGGATGTCCCGGTGGAAAACCTCGCCGACGACGCCGACCTCTATGCTGCCGGACTCTCATCGCTCGCGACCGTGCATCTGATGCTTGCCATGGAAGACGAATTCAACGTCGAAATTCCTGACCGTATGCTGACGCGCCGCCTGTTCTCGAGCATCGACTCGATGGCCACCGCGATGACGGAGTTGCAGCGGGCCAAGGCGGCAGCATGAGTGCGCCGCTGCTGGGTCAGGCCGCCGCAGCGGCCTCAGGGGCGGCCTCGAACTCGACTACTAACGCACGGACCGGCGATGGCCAGGGCGCTGCCACCGGGGCGCTGACCGCGCTCGATACCGGTCCTGAATGGCGTGCTGCAGCGCATCGTTGCGCGGCGATCGCCTCGCAGTACGCGGACGCCGTGGACCGCGAGGCGCGCTTTCCGGTCGAGGCGTTCGACGCACTCAAGGCCGAGCGTTTGCTGTCGGCGATGGTGCCGACCGCTTTCGGCGGCGCGGGCCTGTCGCTTGCCGATATCGGTGCGATCTCCGAAACGCTCGCGCAGGGCTGCGCATCGACCGCGATGATCTATGCGATGCATCAGATCCAGGTCGCGTGCATCGACTCTCATCGCGGCGCCTCCGCCTGGCAAGCGAGCCTGCTTGCACAACTGGCCGAGCAGCAATGGCTGCTCGCGTCGGCGACGTCGGAAGAGACGATCGGCGGCAACATGCGCACGAGCGCGTGCTCGGTGGAGCTCGATGGCGCGCGTTTTCGGATCGAGAAGCTCGCACCGACGATCTCGTACGGCGCGCATGCCGACGGCATCCTCGTGACCGCGCGGCGCACCGCCGACGCGGCCGCGTCCGACCAGGTGCTGATCGTCGCGCTGCGCGCCGATACGCAGCTCGAGCGGCGCGGCGGCTGGGACGCGATGGGCATGCGCGGCACCTGCAGCGAGGGCTTCCGGCTCGTCGCGACGGGACTGACCGAACAGATCCTCGCGACGCCGTTCGCCGACATCGCCGATCAGACCATGCTGCCCGTGTCGCACACGCTGTGGGCGTCGGTATGGACCGGCATCGCCGTCGACGCGGTCAATCGCGCGAAAGCGTTCTTCCGCGCGCAGGCGCGCGCGAAGCCCGGCACGATGCCGCCGGCGGGCCTGCGGCTCGCCGAAGCGGTCGGGCTACTGCAGATGATGCAGGCGCGTCTAGCGGTCGCGCTGGAGGCCGCGCGCGCCGCGCATCAGGCACGCGAGGGCGCGACCCAGGCGGACGCCCCGCTCGCGGCGATGCTCGGTTTCGCGTCGGACATGAATACGCTGAAGACCAGCATTTCGACCACCGCGCTGCAGGTCGTACAGGAAGTGCTGATGATCTGCGGCATGGCGGGCTACAAGAACGGCACGCCCTATAGCGTCGGCCGCCATCTGCGCGACCTGCACTCGGCGCCCTTGATGATCAATAACGACCGTATCGCGCAGAACACCGCGAGTCTGCTGCTCGCGCAACGTCCTGCCGCGCCGGGGAGACCGTGAATGAAGCTGATGACCGATACCGCCGCTGTCGCCGCGGCCGCCGCCGCCGCGGACGTGGGGCCTTCGCTCACGCTGCGCGACGAGATGCTGGCCGCCGGCCTGCTGATCGATACTGGTGAAAACGGACTGTATGGCCGCAGCCAGGTTTTCGAGGACGTGATCGAGCGGCTGAACCTCGCGATTACGCAGCTGGGTAAAGATCAGCAAGCCGAAGTATTGCGTTTTCCGCCCGCGATGCGCCGCACCGACTTCGAGGATAGCGAATACCTGAAGAGCTTTCCGAATCTCGCGGGCACCATCCATTCGTTTTGCGGCGACGACATGGGCCACCACCGTCTGCTGCGCGCGCTCGACGATGCGATGGCCGACCGCGACGACGACCGCGGCGACGCGTGGCTCGCGCAACAGAAACCGACGCGCGTCGTGCTGACGCCGGCCGCCTGCTATCCGATCTATCCGGTGATGGCGCGGCGCGGCGCGCTGCCCGCCGACGGCCGCACCGTCGACGTGCTGTCGTACTGCTTCCGTCATGAGCCGTCGCTCGATCCGGGCCGCATGCAGATGTTCCGTCAACGGGAATACGTGCGTCTCGGCAGCCCCGAGCAGGTGATGGCGTTCCGCCAGATGTGGATCGAGCGCGGCTCGCTGCTTGTGAAGCTGCTAGGCTTGCCGGTCGAAGTCGATCTCGCGAACGATCCGTTCTTCGGCCGCGGCGGCAAGATCGTCGCCGATAGTCAGCGCGCGCAAGCGCTCAAGTTCGAGTTGCTGATCGCGGTCGCCGATCCGCGCGGCAAGACGGCCTGCCTGTCGTTCAACTATCACATGGACCACTTCGGCGCGATCTGGAAGATCGCCTGCGAAGACGGCACGACCGCGCATACAGGTTGTGTGGGCTTCGGCATGGAACGCATCACGCTCGCGCTGTTCCGTCATCATGGTCTCGACGTCGACGCGTGGCCCGACGAGGTGCGCGCGCTGCTGTGGGGCGATACCGAGACGCGCGTCGCGGATGCGCTGCAGGCGGCGCAATCTACGCAAACGGCGACCGTCGCCGGGGAGCGCGCATGAATCCATCGCCGACTTCGGCGCTTACCGGCGCGCTCGCCAACTCGTCGCTGCCGCGACGCGCAGGCGATCTGCCGACGCATCAGCAGACCCACGCGGTGCCCGGTGCCGGCACGCAGTTGCGCGAGCACGTAGCGCACGCGCTGCATCAGGGCGAACGCGTGTGGCAGGAGACCAACTGCTATGTCGATCTGTGGATCGAGCTGCTGCACGGCTTCGGGCTCGATCCGCGCGCGGCGCTCGCGTTCACGGTCACGCAGGATTTCGAAGGCGATCAGTTCACGTTCTTCAAGTTTCCGCTCGATGATCTCGAACGTCTGTATGGCACCCAGGTGCAGGAGCTCGCGATCTACGACTCGCTCGAAGAGCGCGTGCTCGCGCAGACGCTGCGCGGACATACCGTGCTCGTCGAGGTCGACGGCTACTACCTCCCCGATACGCGCGCGACCTCGTATCGCCGCGAGCATCCGAAGACCACGATCGGCATCGACTTCGTCGACACCGCCGCGCGCCACCTCGGCTATTTCCACAACACCGGCTACCACCGGCTCGAGGGCGACGACTACGACGGCGTGTTTCGCAAGCTGCCGCACTTCACCGCGCAGCCCGATCTGCTGTTTCCATACGTCGAGTTCGCCAAGCAGGCGCGGCCCGCGCTCGAAGGCACCGCGCTCGCGGAGGCGTCGGCGGAACTGCTGTGCGCGCATCTGGAGCGGCGTCCGCTGATCAATCCGATATCGCAATGGCGTGCCGCGTTTCCCGCGCATCTCGATACGCTGTTCGAGCGCGACGAGGCGTACTTCCATCTGTACTCGTTCAATCTGATGCGGCAGCTCGGCGCGAACTTCGAGTTCCTGTCGAAGTATCTGCAGTGGCTGTTCGCACAAGGCTTCGAGATCCCGCCGACGATACCGGCCGCCGCGCAACGCATCGCGTCGGAGTCGATGGTGATGCAGTTCCGGCTCATTCGCGCGATCGCGCGCGGCCGTCGCGATACCTGCGAAGACTGCTTCGACGCGCTTGAAAGCGCTTACGAAAAAACGCTGCCACCGCTGGCCGCTCTGGTGCGCTAGTACGGCGATGCGTTGTTGCGCGCACTTCGTGCCGCGCGGTTTTTCCGGGAATTGACCGTGGATGTATCGACACTCGATCCGCCCGCTGACGAGAGCGATGCTGGCCGTGCGCGCGCGGCCGGCGCGATCGCGCAAGCGCATGATGCGGGCACTGCCCGCGCCGCGCCCTCGCTATGGCCGCAACGGCTCGACACCGGCTGGGCCTGTCTGAGCACCCCGCCGCACGCCTATGAGTCGCCGGCCGATCTGCCCGCGCAAGGCTGGCTCGCCGCGCAGGTGCCCGGCACCGTCGCGAGCGCGCGGCTCGCCGCCGGTCTGCTCGATGTCGATCACCCGCCACCGCTCGCTTTCGACGATCACTGGTATCGCGTCACGCTGATCGGTACGGGGCGGCGCCGCTTGCGTTTTCATGGACTCGCGACGCTTGCGCAAGTGTGGCTCGACGATGTGAAGCGGCTCGATTCCGCATCGATGTTCATCGCCCATGATCTGGATATCGAACTGGATGGCCGCGCGACGCTCGTGCTGTGCTTTCGCTCACTGACGCCAGCGTTGGCGGCCAAACGCTCGCGTGCGCGCTGGCGGCCGCGGCTCGTGTCGCCGCCGACGCTTCGCAGCGTGCGCACCACGCTGCTCGGCCATATGCCCGGCTGGTGTCCGTCGATTCAGACGGTCGGCCCGTGGCGTCCGATCGAAATGCTCGGCGACGCGCCGCACGCATTCGACACGATTGATCTGACTAGCCGGCTCGAGCAAGAGGATGGGGTTGTTTCGTTGACGTTACGTTTCGTACGTCCCCACGACGTCGCGGCCTGCCGCGCGACACTTTTTTGCGGCGACCATGTTTCGTCCTTGCAATGGCACGATGCATATACACTCACCGGCGACGTGCGCGTGCCCCACGCGAAACGCTGGTGGCCGCATACGCATGGAGAGCCCACTTTATATCCTCTGACGTTGCAGCTCGTCGACGGCAGCGTGATCTCTCAGTCTCTGGGCTCGATCGGCTTTCGTCGTATCGAAGTGGACCGCGGCGCCGATGCTGCGGGATTCGCCTTGCGCGTGAATGAAGTGCCCGTATTCTGTCGCGGCGCGTGCTGGACCAGCGCCGACCTCGTCACGCTAGCAGGCACCGATACGCAATTGCGCCATACGTTCGAGCTCGCGCGCGCCGCTGGCATGAACATGCTGCGCGTCGGCGGCACGATGCTCTATGAGTCCGATCTGTTTTATGCACTCGCCGACGAGTACGGCCTGCTGATCTGGCAGGACTTCGCGCTGGCGAACTTCGACTACCCGAACGATGCAGCGTTCAGCGCACTGATCGAGCGCGAAGCGAGCCAGTTCCTGAGCCGCACGCGTCGCTTTGCCTCGCTCGCGGTGCTGTGCGGCGGCAGCGAGGTCGACCAGCAGGCGGCGATGTTCGGACTGCCCGCGGCGCGGCGCGCGCAAGCGTTGTTTACCGAGCTGCTGCCCGCGCTCGTCGCGCGCGAACGCGAGGACGTGCCCTATGTCAGCAATTCGCCATCGGGCGGCGCGTGGCCGTTTTCGACCAACGAGGGCGTCACGCACTACTACGGCGTCGGCGCGTATCAGCGCCCGCTCGCCGACGTGCGCCGCGCGCAGGTGCGCTTCGCGGCCGAATGCCTGGCATTCGCCAACGTGCCCGACGAGGCGACGCTGCACGACGCGCTCGGCACGATCCACACGCACGATCCGCGCTGGAAAGCCGCCGTGCCGCGCGATCCTGGCGCAGGCTGGGATTTCGACGACGTGCGCGATCATTATCTGCAGGCGCTTTACGGCGTCGAGCCGGCGCGCTTGCGCTATGAAGATGCGGCGCGTTATCTGGATCTGTCGCGCGCGGTGGTTGCGGAGCTGATCGGCGATGTGTTCGCCGAGTGGCGGCGCGCGGGCTCGTCGTGCGGCGGCGGCCTCGTTTGGCAATTGCAGGATCTGCGCGCAGGCGCGGGCTGGGGCGTGATCGACGCAACAGGGCGGCCGAAAAGCGCGCTGCACGGCTTCGCGCACACACTGCAGCCGTTGCAGATCACGCTCACCGACGAAGGCCTGAACGGCCTCGATATCCATCTGATCAACGAGCGCGCGCAAACGTTTTGCGGCGAACTCGAACTGGTCTGTCTGCGCGATGGCAGCGTGAAGGTCACGACCGCGCGACGCGCGCTGACTCTCGCCCCGCGCAGCCTGCAACGCATCAGTGCGGCCGCGCATCTGGGCCGGTTCTTCGATTTCACGCATGCGTACCGCTTCGGCCCACGCGCGCACGATGTCACGATTGCAACGCTCTACGATGCCGCTAGTGGCGAGATCGTGTCCGAAGCGTTTCATCTGCCCGAGCGTAGCGTGCACGCGCATGATGACCTCGGTATGACCGTCGAGGTCGAACGTCGAGGCGACGGCAGCGGCTGGCAGCTTGCGATCGAAACGAAGCGCTTTGCGCGCTTCGTTCATATCATTGACCCCCGTTATCGCGCGGCGCGCGACTGGTTCCATCTCGCGCCGAACCGGCGCTGTATCGTGCCGCTGCATGCGCTCGAACCGCTGCTGCCGACCGCCTTCGCGGCATCGCCGCAAGAACTCGTTGCTCCCGCATCAAACGCGGCCTTTAAAGCGGATGAAACATGCGGGGCACCCCAGGGGGAAGTCCGCGCGATCAATGCGCTATCCGCCATCTTCTACGGCTAGTGGGCATTCCGAACTAGTCGCACACACGCGAAGCGCCACCAAGCTCGCTTCGCAGGTCTCGAACTGTCTGCCCGGCTCGATCACTGTTGGCTCGAACGCGACTGTTGCCTGCTCTGAAAGGTCTTTTGTGCGACAGCGTACGCACTCCATTTAACACTTCTGAATCATTTCCGGCACTTCACGAAGAGCGCTTCAAAACGTGCATGCGACGCCAGGTTCAAATCTGAGACAGCTTCGACAGCATCCCTGTTTTTGGCCGTGAAGCCTTTGATATCAAGGGATTTGCCCAAACCAAAAGCTTTCATACGATGCATTCCCCATCCGGTGAGGGTGTGCAGAACTGAAACAAAAAGCCGCTTTTACTCTCCCGACGTGCTTCGGAATTCTTCGCTGCGCCGCATCAGCAGGCGTTTTCCCTAACGTTGGCACGGTCCTCGCTACTACTTCCACGCAACAGAGTGCCACCGCACACGAGCGCAACAACAGAGGCGGTGGCAGACAGGCCTAAAACGGGGCCGATGCTGTTCATCCTAGCTGCTCGCCGGGCAGCCCACTTCCGAGGATGCGGCCATCGGATCAAATAAACGGAGAGAGTCGCGCGAGGCGTGACTTTCATGCGAGGACCGATCATGTTGACACTTCAATCCGATTTGCACGGTAACCATTTGCTGGGCGCATTGCCGTCGCCCGAATGGCAGGCACTGGCTCCCCACCTCGAACTGGTTCATCTGCGCACCGAGCAACTGCTATGCGACTCGGGTCAACGGATCCATCATGTGTACTTCCCCACCACCGCGATCATCTCGATGCTCTCGACGATGGAAGACGGCAGCTCCGTCGAGATCGCCGCGGTCGGCCGCGAAGGCATGACCGGCGTGCCGGTCCTCACGGGCGGCGAAACCATGCCCAACCGCGTACAGGTGCAATGCGCGGGCTTCGCCTACCGGATGAGCGCGCAGGCGCTCAAGCAGCAGTTCGCGCGGTCCGACTTCCTGCGCCGCCTGATGCTGCTGTATATGCACGCACTTCTGACCCAGGTCGCGCAGACCGCCGCGTGCAATCGCCATCACGCGCTCAACAAGCAACTGTGCCGCTGGCTGCTGATCGAGGTGGACCGCGTGGCGTCGAACGATCTGACCGTCACGCAGCAGCTGATTGCCGACATGCTCGGCGTGCGCCGCGAAGGCATCACCGAAGCGGCCGGCAAGCTGCACGACGAAGGCCTGATTCATCATAGCCGCGGTCATATCAAGGTGCTCGACCGCAAGGGCCTCGAAGCCCGCGCGTGCGAATGCTACGGCCTCGTGAAACGCGAATTCGATCGTCTGCTGCCGCGACTGCGCCAGGCCGAGACCGTCGAATAAGCGGCACGCGGCTCGATGACCGGGGTCGATTTGCCTATGTTCAGGATTACTGCTCGATGTCTCGACGCACTGTTCGTGATTGCGGGCGGTCTACTCGCCCACTGGATGCGCTTTTCCGCGCCGATCGCGTTCGCCGATACCGAGCGTCTTCTGACCGCGTTCAAGTGTGTGCTGGTTCTGTTGCTGTTTCCGTACTTCGGGGTCTATGAGACGTGGCGCGGCAAGGCGCTCGCGCCGGTGCTCGCGCGAATCGCCGCCGCGTGGCTCATGGTGGTCGCGACCGCGCTCCTGCTCGCGTTCACGCTGCATCGGACGGATGCGGTGTCGCGCCTGTGGATCGGCTACTCGACGCTGATCTCCGGCGCGTTGATCATCGCGACACGCTGCATCATGCACGTGGTGCTGCGCTTCGTACGTCGCCGCGGCATGAACGCGCGCACCGTCGCGCTCGTCGGCGCACCGGGGTTTGCGCGCACGCTGCTCGCGCATCTCGAGCATGCGCCGCAAGCGGGCTTCAAACCGGTGTGCGTGTTCGACACCAGCGTGCAAGGCCACGACGCGTATGGCGCGCGTCTGACCCGCCTACCCGTGCTGACGGATCTGGAAGCGTTCGCGACGAAGGTACGCAATGACCGCGTGAACGAAGTGTGGCTCGCGTTGCCGCTTTCCGAGGAACACACGATCTACCGCTTCACGCGCACCTTCAGACACGACTTCGTCAATCTGCGCTTCATTCCCGACGTGCGCAGTCTGTCGCTGTTCAATCATGCGATCGTCGATGTCGTCGGTTTGCCGACGCTGAATCTGAGCGCGACGCCATTCTCGTCGCCGCAGATTTGGCCCAAGCTGATGTTCGACCGCCTGTTCGCCGTGCTCGCGCTCATCGTGCTCGCGCCGGTGTTCGCCGTGCTCGCGATCGGCATCAAGCTCACGTCACCGGGACCGGTGTTTTTCCGGCAGATCCGCAAGGGCGTCGACGGCCAGCCGTTCGGCATCTACAAGTTCCGCTCGATGACCGTGCACCAGGAAGAGCACGGCCAGATCACGCAGGCGACCCGCAACGACTTGCGCGTGACGAAGCTCGGCAGCTTCATGCGCCGCACGAGTCTCGACGAGCTGCCGCAGTTTCTGAACGTGCTGCTCGGTCAGATGTCGGTGGTGGGTCCGCGTCCGCATGCGGTCGAACACGATGATCTGTACAAGGACCAGGTATACGGCTACATGCACCGTTACCGCATCAAGCCCGGCATCACCGGCTGGGCCCAGGTCAACGGCTATCGCGGCGCGACCGCCAAGGTCGAGAAGATGGAAGCGCGCGTGAAGTTCGATCTCTTCTATATCCAGAACTGGTCGTTCTGGTTCGACATGAAAATCGTCTTCATCACGATTTTCAAGGGCTTTGTCGGCCGCAACGCGTTCTGACCATGCCATCGAGGGAATCGCATCCGGGAGTGTCGGTCATCGTGCCGGCACTGCGGCGCATGCGAAGTGCGGGTACTGAAGGCGGTGCGCCGAAGGATCGCCGGAATGCGCCTGCGTTCCATTCGAGAAAAACACCCAACCGGGCAACAACGCGTACGCGCCGCTGCGAATAGAAGCGCCAACGCCGGCGGCCCGATCGACAGCCGCCGTGGTTGACGCAAGATGAGCAGCCGCGACGGACCACGTCACGGACGGGTCCGCGACACCGCCTCTACAGGAACGCGCTGACATCGGTCTGAAACCGTACCGCGAGCGCCTTGGCGACTTTCTTGCTGATCGCGCGGCGCCCCGCGAGAATATCGCTGACCACCGTCGGCGACGCGATGCCGGCCAGATCCTTCTGCTTGAGACCATGCGTGATCAGCAGATGGCGCAGGACCTCGCGCGGCTCCGCTTTTGGAATCGTCAGGTTGCGCGCTTGCCAGTGACCGACCAGTTCCGTCACGATCGCGTGCAGATCGGCGAGCGGATCGTTGTCGTTGCCGCTTAGATGATCGGACAACGAATTGGCGACTCGCACCATCTGGTGATAATCCTCTTCGGTGCGAATCGGCGTGATCGGCAACTGGCTCTTCAGCGCAGCCCACGTTGCGGAGATGTCGGGAAAGGGTCCCGGAAGGCGATCGGCATTCATGAGTTTAAATTCGTCCTCGTCCAAAAGCCGTCGGCGCGTTAATCGGTGACGCGCGAATGACGACTGCCTGTTGTAGTGAATCGCCGTGACACGCCGAATTGCCGGCACGGCGAACTTCGCAGTGAGGAAATTCAGCGATCACGATAGCGAACGTCTGCTTCAGGTCGTTATGGCCACGCGAGGCATGCCACGCCAGCGAATATCTCGCCCATAGCGCGTGGTGCGCACCCCGATGTCGTTTTTGAAATCCAATACTGCTTGCTTGACAATGACCCGCCGCGGCTGGCCTTGCACGCGCGGCGCGTATCGCGCGATACGCGATATGCGCTGCCCACACAAAGCGCGAAGCGGACGCGCCCACACCAATAGCCGCCCGGACGCGTTGGTCAGAACGGCTCGTTACTGCCCGTTGCGAAATCACTGCATGACGACGAAAACCTCTTTCTCTCCTATCGAAAACTCCACGAGGCGAGAACAGCGAAAGACCCTCACCTCATTGCCTCCACCCGCTTTTCGGCGCCGTGTCTCTGGCGATGCCGAGTTGCCGGGGCGCGAGATCGGGCTCCGCCCACCTCACCTGCTCCCCCAGCTCCATCGCCGGCAGACCCTGAGCGA
The DNA here is from genome assembly GCF_050436225.1 of Paraburkholderia lebeckiae. Classification (NCBI taxonomy): domain Bacteria; kingdom Pseudomonadati; phylum Pseudomonadota; class Betaproteobacteria; order Burkholderiales; family Burkholderiaceae; genus Paraburkholderia; species Paraburkholderia lebeckiae. The sequence goes on from NZ_JBNDLU010000002.1 coordinate 2,039,090, forward strand.
CCGCCGCAATCGTGCGCGTGACCTCGGCCATGAACGCCCGCCGGAACACCTGAGCCGAAAACCGCTCGGCATTCGCGCGACAGGCCGCCGGCGTGATGTACGCGCTCAGCCGCTCGAAGCGGTCGATCGCGTCGAGCACTGACACTGCCGTCTGACGCGCGAAGAAAACGCCGGTCGGGTGCGGGTCGCCGACCGGCACTACCGTTTCGAGCGCCCCGCCCCTGGCGAACGCAATGACCGGCGTGCCGCAGGCCTGCGCTTCGAGCGGCACGATGCCGAAATCATCCTCGGCGGCGCACACGAAGGCTCGCGCGCGCGCCAGATAATCCTTCAGTACGCCGAATGGCTGATAGCCGAGGACCGTCACGTTCGGTCCCGCCTTCGCGCGGATCGACGCCATCTGCGGCCCGTCGCCGATCGCGACCAGCTTGCGCTGCGGCGTGGCGTTGAACGTCTCGACGATCAGATCGATGCGTTGGTGCGGCACCATCCGCGACACGGTCAGATAGAAATCGTCTTTTTCTGTGCGCAGTTCGAATTCGTTGACGTCGACGGGCGGCGGAATCACCGCGGCATCGCGCCGATAGGTCTTCATCATGCGCCGCGCGACCGATTGCGAATTCGCGATCAGACGATCGACACCATTCGTCGACTGCGCGTCCCAGCCGCGCAGGTAATGCAGCAATAGCCGCGCGGCCCACGACTTCGGCCCGCGCAGCAGATTCGCTTCGCGCAGATACTGATGCTGCAGATCCCACGCATAGCGCATCAGCGAGTGCACGTAACTGATGTGCGTCTGATGAGGGCCGACCAATACGCCCTTCGCGACCGCGCAAGAACTGGTGATGATCAGGTCATAGCTCGACAGATCGAACCGTTCGACGGCGAGCGGCATCAAGGGCAAATAGGCGCGATAACGGCTGCGCGCAAACGGCAGGCATTGAATGAACGACGTGGTGACCGGCTTACCGGCAAGCGGCGTGCGATCTTCGAGAAAATCGACGACGCTGAAAACGTCGGCGTCGGGAAAGCACTCGATGATCTGCCCGAGCACTTTCTCGGCGCCGCCGGGAGCGACCAGCCAATCGTGCACGATCGCCACTTTCATATTCCGTCCTATCTGTCACGAATCGCCACCTGGCCTCAGAGAAGAGTGTATGTGCCGCGTTCCTGACTGTGCGTGCGCGTGCCCACATTCGACGTGCGACAGTACGCGAGTAATTCGGAGAGTCCGTTCGCGCCTGCAAAATCACGGCTTCATTCCCGTGCTTTCGTATGTGCACTACGCCTGACGTATCGCCCCACGCCTGCTCGCCCAGTCCAGCCCACACCTTTACGATCGGAGCGCTGCGCGAGCGACAGCCGTGCGGCGTCGATGGCAGCCGTGCCGCGCGTGCCTCGCGTGCCGTTTGGCGATCGGAGCAGTCAGTTGGGAGGGCCGGGTTCGCCCTGGGGGAATTCGGCGGGCGCTGCACGGCGCGCGACGCAGTGGTGCTGCTGTCGGACGGTCCGTTGCGCATGCGCTTCGAAGCGCTTGGCGCGCGGGTGGTTGGCGACGCGCGCGTGTCGGACATCGCGCGGCAGGCATCGGCGGCTAATTGTCTGCGCACGGTGCCAGGCATTTTCCGCCAGGTGCACGCGATTGCCGCCGCGGCGGGCGGTATAACCGGAATCGTGCGGCACGCCCGCAACAAAAAACGCGTGTGAACCGTTGGAACGGCTCACACGCGTCAGAGCGGACAGAAACGCAATTCGCTTAATTCTGGCCGTAAGCGATTGTTTGCACGCCGGTGTCCGTGCCGAGCAGGCACAGATTCGCGCCGCGGCCCGCGAACAGGCCGACCGTGACGACGCCGGGCCATGCGTTGATATGCGCCTCGAGCGTGCGCGGGTCGCTGATGCTCAAGCCCTTCACGTCGATGATCTCGTTGCCGTTGTCGGTGATGAACGGCACACCCTCTTTCGTCACACGCACGACGGGCACGCCGCCCAGCGCCGTCACGCGCCGGCCGATCGCGGTGCGCGCCATCGGCACGACTTCGATCGGCAGCGGGAAATGGCCCAACGTTTCGACGACCTTGCTCGCATCCGCGATGCAGACGAATACTTCCGACACCGACGCGACGATCTTCTCGCGCGTGAGCGCGCCGCCGCCGCCCTTGATCATCGCGCCGCTGTGATCGATTTCGTCGGCGCCGTCGACGTACACCGGCAGCGAGTCGATCTCATTCAGGTCGAGCACCTTGAAGCCGTGCGATTGCAGACGCGCAGTGGTGGCGAGCGAACTCGACACCGCACCGCGATAGCGGGATTTGGTGGCGGCCAGCGCGTCGATGAAGCAGTTCGCGGTGGAGCCCGTGCCGACGCCGATCACCGAGCCTTGCGGCACGTTGGCATTCACGTAATCGGCGGCGGCCTGGCCGACCAGTTGCTTGAGTTCGTCTTGAGTCATGGGAGAGGCGGGAGAAGCGTGAAAAACCCGTAGTTTACCGGAGTGGCGCGGAGAAGGCCGGGCTTGGGTGGCTTTGTGCCCCGGATCAGTCAGACGGAGATGCTGAGCAATCGGCTATGGGCGGGGCTACGCTAAAGCGCCTCCTCCTGCGCAAATAGCTGTATTTTCCGCACTCAAAACAAAACGCCCGGAACCACCACCGCGCTCCGGGCGCAAACAATCGGCCAACAATAAGAACGACGACACCAAAACTACTTCTTCACCGCCCGCTGCCGCACAGCCTCGAACAGACACACTCCGCTAGCCACGGATACATTCAAACTCTCCACCGTCCCCGCCATCGGAATGTTCATGACGACATCGCAGGTTTCACGCGTCAGACGTCGCATGCCCTCGCCTTCGGCCCCCATCACGAGCGCCACCGGCCCGTCGAGTTCCGTTTCGTAAACGCTCTTCTGCGCGTCGTCGGCCGTGCCGACCACCCAGACACCCGCGTCCTTCAGTTCGCGCAGCGCGCGCGCCAGATTCGTGACCGTGATGTACGGGACCGTGTCGGCCGCGCCGCTCGCGACTTTCGCGGCGGTCGCGTTCAGTCCCACCGCGCGATCGCGCGGCGCGATCACCGCGTGGGCGCCGGCCGCATCGGCGACGCGCAAGCAGGCGCCGAGATTGTGCGGATCGGTCACGCCGTCGAGCACGAGGATCAGCGGCGAGCCGCTGATGCCGTCGAGCAGTTCGGCGAGATTCTGCGCGAGCGGCAGATCGCCCGCGCGCGCGACCACGCCCTGATGACGTTCCGTGCGCGCGAGGCCCCACAGACGCGTTTCGTCGGCGGCGATCAGACGCACGCCCGCGTCCTTCGCGGCCTGCAGGAATTCGGTCATACGACGGTCCTTGCGCGTCGCGTCGTAATAGACATCCTCGACGGTCGACGCATCGTGCCGGATACGCGCGGTCACTGCGTGGAAACCGTATAAAACCTTATGACGTGCCATGACTGAACAGCCTTTGATGGGGCGCGCATTCAACGCGCGCCGCTGTGATGAATATGAAACCAAAAGGCAGACCGCGCGCAACCGGCACGTGCTCACGTGCCGCGCTGCGCGCGGTCCCGGCGCTGTGAAAGCCTCAGCGCTTCTTGCGTGCCTGCTTCGACGCCGCCTTGGTCGCGACACCGTGCTTCCTCGCCACGCGCGCTTCTTTGACCGCCGCACTCTGTGCGGGCGCGGCCTTCTTGCGCCGCGGACCCGGCACCGACGCGCCACTTTCCACCGGCGGCATCACGCGCACGCGCGGGCCAGCGCCTTCTCCCTTGTCCGCCGCGATGCCACGTGCCGCAGGCGGCTTGATCGGCGTATCGCGCACAAGGCGGAAGTCGATCTTGCGCGCGTCGAGATCGACGCGGCTCACCTGCACGCGCACGCGGTCCGACAGCCGGTAGCGAATGCCGGTGCGCTCGCCGCGCAGTTCGTTCTTGATCTCGTCGTACTGGAAGTAGTCGGAGCCGAGTTCGGTCACATGCACGAGGCCTTCGATGAACAGCGAATCGAGCTGCACGAAAATGCCAAACGACGTGACGCCGTTGACCATGCCGCCATACTCTTCGCCGAGCTTGTCGCGCATGAAATAGCACTTGAGCCACGCTTCGACATCGCGCGATGCTTCGTCCGCGCGGCGCTCGTTCGCCGAGCAGTGCAGCCCAAGTTCTTCCCAGATCGCCACGTTGTTCGCGCGCCCGCGGGCGCCGCGCCTTTCCTCGTCGGCCTGCTGCATCGCGCGGGCGCGCGGCGACAGTGCGGTATTGAGTTCGACGCCGTGCGGCGGCTGCGGCTGATACTTACGGCCCTGCAGGATCGCGTAGATCGCGCGATGCGTGAGCAGGTCGGGATAACGGCGGATCGGGCTCGTGAAGTGCGCGTAGGCCTCGTAGGCGAGGCCAAAGTGGCCGATGTTGTCGGGGCTGTAGACCGCCTGCTGCATCGAGCGCAGCAGCATCGTCTGCAGCATCGAGGCGTCGGGCCGGTCGCGGATCTGCGCCATCAGTGCGGCGTAGTCGCTCGCGTGCGGCGTGTCGCCGCCGCCGAGCGTCAGGCCCATGCCGCGCAGGAAGGTACGCAGGTTCTCGAGCTTTTCCGCGCTCGGGCCCGCATGCACGCGGAACAGGCCCGGATGCTTGTTGCGCTTGAGGAAGTCCGCCGCGCACACGTTCGCGGCCAGCATGCATTCCTCGATCAGCTTGTGCGCATCGTTGCGCGTGCGCGGCACGATCTGCTCGATCTTGCCCTGCGCGTTGCAGACGATGTACGTCTCCGTCGTATCGAAGTCGATCGCGCCGCGCTTCTGACGCGCCGCGAACAGCGACTTGTAGACGCCATACAGATTCTGCAGTTGCGGCAGCAACGCGGCGCGGCGGGTCGCTTCCGGGCCTTTGGTGTTTTTCAGCACCGCGGCGACCTCCGTGTAGGTGAGCCGCGCGGCCGAATGCATGACGCCCGGATAGAACTGATACCCCTTCACGTCGCCACGCGCGGTGACGATCATGTCGCACACGAGCACGCAGCGGTCGACTTGCGGATTCAGCGAGCACAGTCCGTTCGACAGCTTCTCCGGCAGCATCGGGATCACGCGGCGCGGGAAATACACCGACGTGCTGCGCTCGATTGCGTCGGTATCGAGTCCGCTTTGCGGAAGCACGTAATGCGACACGTCCGCGATCGCGACGATCAGGCGGAAGCCATCGCCGCGGCCCACTTTCACCGGCTCGCAATAGACGGCGTCGTCGAAGTCTCGCGCGTCCTCGCCGTCGATCGTGACGAGCGGCACGTCGCGCAGATCGACGCGATGGCGGATGTCGGCCGGGCGCACTTCGTCGGGCAGCTTCGCCGCTTCCGCCAGCGCGGCCTCGCCGAACTCGTGCGGCACGCCGTACTTGCGCACCGCGATTTCGATTTCCATGCCGGGGTCGTCGATATCGCCCAGCACTTCGACCACGCGGCCGAGCGGCTGCGAATGACGGCTCGGGAAATCGGTCAGTTCGACCACCACGACCTGGCCAACCTTCGCCTTGCGGGTGTTCTGCGTGATCAGGATGTCGTGGCCGATGCGCTTGTCTTCGGGCGCGACGATCAGCGCGCCGTTCTCGTTGAGCAGACGGCCGATCACGCGCTTGTTCGCGCGGTCGGTGACCTCGACGATGTGCCCTTCGGGCCGCCCACGCCGGTCATAACCGACGATGCGTGCGAGCACGCGGTCGTTGTGCATGACCTTCTGCATCTCGCCGTTGGGCAGGAACAGGTCGTCCTGGCCGTCGTCGCGAATCAGGAAACCGTAGCCGTCGCGATGGCCCTGGACGCGGCCCGCGACGAAGTTCGACGGATGGGTCAGTTGATAGAGATTACGCTGATCGAGCCGGATCTGGCCGTCGCGCTCCATTGCGCCGAGACGCTTGAAAAATCCTTCGCGCTCCTGGCGCTTGATCGACAGGGCTTCGGCGATGTCGTTCGCGGCAAGCGGCATTTCACTCGTGCGCAGCACGCCGAGGATTTCTTCGCGGCTTGGAATCGGATACGGAAATTTGCTCAAGGGCTTGTCGATGATTTTTTCTCGTTGCATGGACGTCGGTCGGCGATGTGATCCGGCCTGGAAGGCGTTTGCGTAATGCGCGCAGTCGCGCTCGGCTGCATCTGCACGGCGGCTGCGCTGCCTCGGTCATTGCACCTGCTGCTTTCTGCTCTTCTGCTCCATTGCGATTTGCACTGGAAACTGCCTGGCTCCGGCTCGTTCGACGCCAGCCGACGCGCGTCTGCCTGATGGCATGTCGACACTCGCGTCGGGACGCCGGATGCGCATCGTGCCAACGAACTACTGCGAGGCATTCTAACACCCGTGTCGGGCGCCACGCGGGCCTGCGGCGGTGGTTGGGACGCATAGTTCGCCGGGCCCGCCGCGAGGTTGAATCGCGTTCGGCAAATCGCTTGACAGGTCGGAATCTGTCGCTATAATGGCGGTCTTTGCTGTTCATCACCTGCCCAGGTGGCGAAATTGGTAGACGCACTAGGTTCAGGTCCTAGCGGTGGCAACACTGTGGAGGTTCGAGTCCTCTCTTGGGCACCAGATTCAAAAGTAGAGCCGCCTTTTGGCGGCTCTACTTTTTTGTGCCTGGTAGTCGAAGTCGCTGTTTGTGTTTCGATTGCCGGATCAGCAGGACGGTGGTTCAGTAGCGATTGCATTACTTCGCTGCGCATTCAACCGAGCGGATGAGAAAAGCAAGTTTGTTTGAAGCAGAAATTGACAAACTTAATCATCTTGCTAAAATAGCTGCCTAGCTTGAAGACGTGCCCAGGTGGCGGAATTGGTAGACGCACTAGGTTCAGGTCCTAGCGGTGGCAACACCGTGGAGGTTCGAGTCCTCTCCTGGGCACCATAAAGCTGATTAAGGTAGTACAACGCAGTCCAGCAAGACCCCGCAAAGCCTTATCGTAGCGGGGTTTTTTGCTATTTGCGGTCCATCGTCATCCCGCATCTCGCCGCCTACGCCGGCCTCGCCCCGGTCACCCGACGCTCAGGCTCGTCTATCCGTGGCGAATACCCCTCCAGACGCGGCAACAAGATGCTCAAGAGAGCGCTCTTCCTCTCCGCCTTTGCTGCCCTGCGAGACCCGACTTCGAGGGACTATTACGCCCCCAAGGTCCAGCAGGGCAAGCGCCACAATCAGGCGCTCATCGCTCTTGCCAGACGGCGCTGCGACGTGCTGTTCGTGAAGGCGCGCGCATGCAATCCGGCCCGCTGGTCGTGTCACACGCGCAACTGGACACCGGTTGGTGCCGTGACGCTTAACCCCGAACGTGACCCAGTCGTTGAGATGGCGTCGATCGGCGCAAATAAACAGCCTCTGGCTGCATGAGTGAGGCGACAACCTGCTTGACGCGCGCCGGAGTCCGCCGGTACGACACAATCTGGACGATTGGATAGCATGCCCGGTTTTACTGATTCAACAGTCACTCGCAGTTGCAAGCCCTGGATAACCAGGTTGCCGGGAGTCAATCACATTCACGCAATCTCCGGGTCGCAGATCAAGTGGACTATCAACGTCGCGTGTCGAGCCATCCGGCAGCTTGACACCGTATCGATAGATCTTGACTGGTGAGTCAGCCGGCTTTTCAAACAGACGGGAGATGTCGAAGCTCAGGCCTGCGCCGAGCCCTACTCCATCGATGCCGCCGCCAAAGCCACCCGCGCCAACACTGGCCGACGGCGCGCCCGACGCCTGATGCATGACCGTCGTCAGATACTGCTGGCCGGTAATCTGCCCTGTACTCACGTGAGCGTCGTCTGGCATCGGACCGGCCATCCCGCCCGTCGTGCTGCAGCCCGACTGCGCCGCCAGCACTATCATGAACAGGGCAGCGCGGGCCCATCGATGCATCGTCGATTTTTTCTGATCCATGCCTGTTCATGCCTTGTTTATTTGCCGAGGATCCGGTCTTCCGACTCGCCGACGATGACTATCTCGGTGCGGCGGTTGCGGGCCTGGCCTTCAGGCATGTCGTTGCTCGCCACGGGACGGTCGTAGGCAAAGCCCTTTGTCCCGAGGCGTGAAGGCGCAATGCCGCGTTCCTCGAGTGCGTCGGCAACAGTCGTGGCGCGTGCTTCGGACAATTGCATGTTGTACTCGTGCGTACCGACGTTGTCCGTATGCCCTTCGACGATCACGGGCTTGTCGCTGCGCTTGAGCAGCACAGCCGCGCGGGCCAGCGCAGTTGCGGCGTCCGCGCGAAGCGTCGACTGGTTGAAATCGAACAGCACCTTCTCGGGCAGGCGCATCTGCACGCCGTTTTCGCCTTGCGTCACCTCAATGCCGGTGGCCTGGTTGAGCGAAATCTCGTGGCTGCGATCGAGGCCCGAACAGGCCGAAAGCAGCGCGACTGCACCGATGCAGGTCCCCAGTGAAAGCAGTTTTTTCAAGTCATTCTCTCTCAGGAGATGGACGCCCACCGCACTTCACGAAGTGCAGCGCGGTCCGGTTGCAGATAACGCGCGTTCCGTGTGGTCGCTCAGCCCTGCCTGAGGGCTCCCGATTGCAGAACCGGCGCCACCGCCGACGCGGGGCTTGCCGGTATGGCCTGCGTGGGCGCTTCGTGTTTGACCGGCTGGGAATCTGCACCCACCAGCACCAGTTCGTTGCCATTGACCTCGATCTTGACGGGGTCGGTTTTCTTCCACTGTTTCTTCTGGATGGCGAGCTTCCACGTCCTGTCCTGTACCGGTTCCCGAAAGAACGCGACCACACCCACGATCTGCGCATCCGGGCTCATCGGCTCGGCGAGACTTGCGCTCGCGCCCGGCCGCAGCACGACGTCCTTCGTGGCCAGCAGGTCCGCCTTGAGCAGGTTCAGGTCGTCAGACTGGAGTTGAGAATAATTCAGCTGTGCGAATGTCTTCGCATCCTTGAGCTGGTAAAAACGCACGACCGTCGAGAGCGATTGCCCCTGGACGTCAGCATTGAGCGACGCACGACCGGAGAGATCGACATTCATCGTCTTGACCTGAGTCGTGAAGGCCCATTTCGCGGCATCCACGGTTCCGTCACCGACGGCCTGCGCAACACCGCATCCGGCGAGAGTGACAGTCGACAGGATGACGATTGCGAGACCGGCGTGATGTGCCGCGCGGTTCATCTTTTTGTCCATTTCGAGGAGCCCCCGTTCATTGTGCTGTTCTTCATGCGTTTGCTTCCCCTGCTCCGTTCCAGCGGCCGAGCTGCACGCGCGTGATGCGCGTCGGCGCGCCCGGTGCGGGTGCGGCCGGCGCTTCCAGTTGTGCGGTAAAACCCAGATTCGCCTGACGTGGCTCGAGCGCGGGCCTGGGCATCAGGTCCGCGCGCACGTGCATCTCCAGATCTGCTTCGCTCTCGTAGCCGAGATAGAACCGCAGCAGCGTCATGATTTCTCGATGGGTGTTCTGCCCCGGCACGAGCGACAGTACGGTTTCACGCGAAGCCGGCGTGATTACCACCCGGACCACGTTCGCACGGTCGTAGAAGCCGCGGCCCAGCAGGCACTGTTCACCGAGCGCAGCAGGCTCAAAGTCAGTCACTTCCCGCCAGACCGGATGGAATTCCTCAACCGTGATCGTGGCGTCCGGCACGGCGTGCCGCAACACGCCGGCGAGCCCTTCCGCCGTGCGCGTTTTCTGCATCGCGAGCCCGAGCATCGAGAGCAGCCGGCGCTTGTCGGCTACCTCTGCAAGACGCTGGCGCGCACCGGCGGTTTTCTGTTCTTCACCGCTTGTGGCTGTAGACAGGTTGGGAATGGAGATGGTGCGGCGCGTAGGCGCACTGAACCCGAAGCCGGCGAAGCTGAGCAGATAGCGCGACACCGGGTCCGTGCCGTCACGCCTGAAGCCGACCGGGTACCGGTATTTGCGCGCGACGCGGTAGAACTGCGTGATGATGCGGTGGTGGAAGATGTCGAGAAAGGCCGACAGGGGCTCAGCTCCGTCGCGATGCTGCGCAACCTCGTCGATGAAATACGCGGGCATGCGTGCGTCGACGCCATAGAGCCCGAGGAAGGTCGTGACCACCGATGGCGGGCCTGCGGGATTGTCAATGTCGGATCTGACCGCGTCGATTTCCCGGCCCGGGAAACCGAGTTGCGCGCGAGAGCGGAACCGGATGGGGTCCGTAGCGGGCGAATCTGTTGTCCCTAGGGACGGCATATCAGGTGCAGCCAGCTCAAGCAGTTCGCAGAAGCGGATGAAGTTCATCCGCGTCGCCTGATCGAGTAGCGCGGGCAGCAGCGGCGCGGCGTGTCCTGGCGCGGCCGCAGGCATCGTGCGTGCGTTCAAAACGGCGCCCCTTCGCCCTTCGTTTCAGGCCATTCGATACGGCGTCCCGTCGGCTGGGCGACGATCACTAGCTTCGTGTAGAGGTTCAGCGTCGCATAGAGGCCAATGAAGCGGTTGAGCATGCTGCCGAAGAGTTCGAGGTCTCCGTCGCCGGCGAAGCGCGTGCCATCGAGCGTGACGGTGATTTCCACGCCGCGCATGAGTCCACCCTTTACGAGCTTGCTGAGCGGCCGGTGCCGCACGTCGGTGATGGCGTTGATGCGACGGCTGTTGAGCTCGCCATCCGTCCAGTCGTAGAGCGCGAGCGAGCGTCGCATAGAGGCCAATGAAGCGGTTGAGCATGCTGCCGAAGAGTTCGAGGTCTCCGTCGCCGGCGAAGCGCGTGCCATCGAGCGTGACGGTGATTTCCACGCCGCGCATGAGTCCACCCTTTACGAGCTTTCGGTGCCGCACGTCGGTGATGGCGTTGATGCGACGGCTGTTGAGCTCGCCATCCGTCCAGTCGTAGAGCGCGAGCGAGCCGCGCAGGATCTCCGCGTCGAGCAGCGACAGGTAGTTCGGCGCAAGATGGGAAAGCACACGCCAGTGGTAGCGCTCGCCCGTGGGCGGATAGACCGGCAGCGTGGGCGCCGTGAGATTGCGCACCGCGCCGATGTTGGTGAAGCCGCCGCGCATGCGCGTAATGCCTGCTTCTCGCAGGGCCTTGCGCGGCAGCATGCCGTTGGTGCCCGTCACCGACAGCGTCAGCGTTTCAGTGGGCAGCGTGTTCGCCTGGTCCCATGCGTGGCCGCCGAGCACGATCCACGTATCGAACCGGCCGGACGGGCCACGCCGCATGCGGGTATGGTAGTAACGCTCAGGCATGTCATGGCGCAGCATGCCGCCACGATGTTTGAATGCGGCAAAAGGCACGTACTCGAAGCGCCGGCCGCGCTCGAAATATTCGACACCATCGACGGAATAGATGTCGATGAGTGAACCGTGCTCGGCCCGCGCACGCACGCGGTATTCGGTCTCGTGCTGCGTGACCGTTACGGGATCAGCCCCTACCGTAAAGAGGTTGATGACCGGCGTGCAATAGAGGCGGACATTGTCCGCAGTGAAGCGCATGTGGTCCGGATAGGGGCGCTCGAGCACGACCTCGACGTCGACCGATGTGGCCGACGCGGGAATCGCCTGCAGGTCGAGTCCGAACAGGTCGACGAACATGAACTTCTCGGGGAACGTGAAGTACTCGAGCAGCAGCTGGTAGCCCCCGAACGCGTTATCGGCCTTGGGCCAGAGGCGTTCTTCGGCAGCGAACCCGGCGGGCGCGAGACGCAGGCCCGGCATCGCAACCGGCGCACCTGGCCTGTCTTCGGGCCAGCCCGGCACACGCACCTGCATCGCCACCGGCTTTGCTGTGAGGGCGGCATAGAGGGAGAGCGCGACGGGCCGGTCCGCATCGAGGTACAGGCGCAGGCGTGGCACCTGAAGCCGGGTGCGTTCGGTCTGCGTCTGGATGTCCAGACGCAGGCGGATGACGGAGCGCCCATCCTCGCGTGCGTAGACTCCGGCTTCGCTGAGGGCCAGCGGATACATGTCGACTGCCTGGGTGGTGCGGTATACGCACTCGGTCGTAACGGTGCCCTCGCCGACCGGGTCGGAGGTGGCCTCCAGACCTGCCTCGAGCGTCTCGTGCTTTTGTAGCGCACCCTTTTCCGGGATGAGTTCAAGGATCGCGAGCGAGGGAATCATGCGCAGGTAATGCGGCCACAGCATGCTGACGAGCCCCTCGGTGAGCTCGGGCAGCTCGTCATCAAGCTTGTGGCGCAGGCGCCCCATCAGGAAGGCAAAGCCTTCGAAAAGCCGCTCGATATGCGGGTCACGCTCGCCCACGCGGTCAAGATCCAGCTCGCGGGCGCGATCGGGAAACGCCTGCGCGAACTCCTTGCCGGCTTCGCGCAGGTAGCGCATTTCTGCCTCGTAATAGCGCAGGATTTCGTTATCGCGGGTGGGGTCTGTCATGGTACGGATTCTCTGTCTGGCTATGGATCACGCTTCAGGACGACCGCTTTGCGGATCACGTGGATGGATCATTCCGGCACCTGTCCCTGGGGAATAGGCACGGACGCGTGCTTCGCAGCGGACAGCGCTGCCTTGGGCAACGGCGGCGGTCCGCCCGGTTTGGGCGCTTTCGCGCCAGGCGCCGCGGGCTCGATGAAGATGCGGGTGGGCAGAGAAAAGCCCCTGAGCGCCAGCAACTCCAGCGGCCCCTTGCCCACGTCTGTGCGGATGAGGTAACGCAACGGATGCGTCATGCCTGGCGGTGCAGGTGCGAGTGCCTCCTTCGCGGTCAACGCCGCAGGATCCGCACCCTCCTCCGCCTTCTTTACGATGGCCTTCGGGTCGGAGTTTTCGGGTCGGGTCTGCCACGTCAGCTGGTAAGTCGCGCTGTCGACCGGTTCGACACTGGCGTGCTCGAGCATGCGCACGAGCGCCCACCGGCCGCTATATTCGAAAGTGCGGTTCGTGCCAGCCGTATCCGTCTGCCATTCGAGCCGTGTGCCGGCGCTTTGCGGATCGTGCGATGGCCATGTCATCGTGCGCCACGTCTGCACCTGGTTGTAGTAGTGCAGCGTCTGGGTATCGAGCGTGAGCAGCGTATCCGTGATGCCGGGTGTGGGCACGGGCTGGAGCGCAAACGTGTACTGCGGCTCGCCCTGCGCGAGAAGGTGACCGGCGATCTGCTGCAGCGTATTGATGGCCTTGAGGAAGGCGGGATCAAAGGCCCGGGTCGTGCCAGCCACCCCGCTGCCCGCGCCCGTTCCCCCCGACGCTGCCACCCACTGATCGCCCCGCAGTTGCAGGGCGCCGGCAAGCTGGGTGGAGAGGAAGGTGTTGATCAGGCCGCCCTGGGGACGCACGAACCGCGCAAATTCGGGCAGCGACGCATCGTTGGCGGTGTTCGCAAACGGATAGCGCCCGGCAAACGAGTGGTTCCATGCGGCAACGATCGTCTGGCGCCACGCGTCGTTCAGGCTCGCCTGTGCCGGCCGCAGCACAGTCTGCGTGGCCCGTTCGATGGGCTGCACGAAAAGCGCGCTGCCCATGCCCGCCCATTGTTCGCCCAGGCTTGCCGCAACGAGCTGGGCATAGGCCAGCGTATCGGAAAGCTCGGAGCCCTTGCCCTGGAAGAGCCCCTGTGCGACCTGGCGCGCCTGGTCGTCCGGGTCGACGCTGTCGCTGATCTGCTGCAGCTTCAGTCGTAGCGTCGTCACGCGTTCCGTGAACCGTTCCATGCTCAGGTCGCTGGCCGCGGCAGGCGCCGCGTTGCCGTTGCCCGCGAGGCCAACCAGCTTGAGCACAGGTCCGAAAGAGGCGTCAAGCGGTCCGGCCGGCGTGGCCTGCGCAGCCTGGGGCGAGTCGTCCTTCCTGCCGAACAGGTTCTGTGCCTTCGTGACCAGCGCATCGGAAAGCGAGGCCTGCTGCGCGCCCGCTCCACCCTGCCAGGCAAGCGTCTTCATCAGCGCAATGAGCGGCGACTGCCGCGCATCGGCGATAAGCGTCAGTTGACCAACGGCAGCCGGCAGCGTCGGCGCGGCTTCGCACCGGATGCTGTTCATGAAATCCTGCCAGTGCTCGACATAGTCGGAGAAGTAGTGCGCGCGCAGGGCGGTGCGCAGTGCATCAGGTGTCATTGCCGTGCCGGCCTGTGATTCTCTGGTGTTGCCGAGCACCCAGTTACCCTCGACGCCATTGTGTTTTGCGGCATCGTCTATCGCGGCCTCGATGGAGCTCTCCCAGGCCTGGCGCGTGAAAACGCCAGGAACCGTTGCCGAGGTCGAGAAAAGGCCTCGCGTGTCCGTGCCCGCGGTGAGCGAAGCAAGGGTCTGGTCGGGGTACTTGTGGCCCACCGAATCGAGGATGCCCTGGTAGATCGTGTCCTCGGAGTTTCTGACGCCGATGATTGCCAGCAGGGTCTGGCGCGCGTTGCCCACGAGATCCTCGCGCGGCTGGATGTGCCAGTCGGGATGGGCGGGGAGGTGCTGTGTCCAGAAGCCCATCAGCTGCGTGGACAGGTCGAGTTTCTCGCCGGGGCGCAGACCCGTGTCGATGTTCCAGTGATGCGCAAGCTGCGGTGTCATGAAGGCGGGATCGGCGCGCTGCGGGTCCGCCATCATCAGGTAGGTCTTGAGCGCCTGCTCACCGCTCTGCGCCATCTGGCTGCTCTGGGTGTCGACCTGGGCGGTCGACATCTGCCCGAGGTCGACGAGCTGGCCTTCGATGTCCTGCTGGACTGGCGCAATGAGGAGCGGCTTTGCGGCGCGCGCGTACGGCGTCCACAGCGCATTGAGCACAGCCCGGTCGTGGTTCAGACCAAAGCGGGTAAGCAGCGGCGTATGTTCCTGCACGCGTGCCTCGTGCAGACCAATGCGCTGCTGGAGTCCGTGCAGTGCGCGCAGACGACCGGGGGTGTCGCTCGCGCGGTCAAGCGCCTGCAGGGACTCTTTCGTAAGCATGACCTCGTGTGCGTTGTTCATGCCCGAGATGAGCATGCCGGCGCTCCACAGGCCGATGAGGGCAAGCGCAATCACCGAGATGATCGTCACCGGATTGGAAAACGTACGGCGGCCCGGCGTATGGTTCGCTGTGACAGCGAGATGACGCCACAGCGGCAGACGGGAGCTGTCCGGGGAGCCCGACGTTGTTGCGCCCGCGAGGGCCAGCGGGGCGAAGAAAACACCTGCGACCGGCAACGCCCGCCGGTGCCAGTCCGAGAGGCCCGTGATCCAGCGCGCGAGCGGCGTCGCGCGGGTATCGAGCCGTCGCGACAGTTCTGACGCGTAGTCGTCGTTGCCGTTACCGGCAAGCTGATGCACGCTGCGGTCAGCCATCCGGTCGCGCAGTTCGAACAGCGCTGTCTCAACGGCGGAGAAACTGAGCGGGCGGGTGAATTCGCAGCCGGTCACGGGCGCGTCGATCCGGCGCACGGAATCGGTGCCAGCGACGTCAACAACAAACACCGGAGCCGACCAGCGCAGAACCTCCCTGATGCGTGCGAGGTGAAGACCCCAGAGATTCTTCTCTTGCGGGTCGTTAAGCAGCAGCGTTCCGTCATCCAGCACGAGTGCAATCGCATCGAGCGGGCGGCTCCATCGGAGCCGCCGGATCTGGCGCAGCCACAATTCATCCGGACGACCGTCGGCGCCCAGGCCGCCCCATAGCAGCACGGCGTCGTCTGTCACCAGCGAGCCCTTCGTGGCCAGTTCCGGCATCAGGACCGTGACGGTCGCGGCGTCTCCCGCAACCAGCACCCACGGCTGAACGTGGGCCCAGCGAAACCAGCGCTTCTGCTTCAGATGCAGCTTCAGGTCCTTTGCCCACGTCGCGACCTGCTCTGTCCGGTTCTTTGCGGCGTTAGCTGCAGGATCAGTCTTCTGCGCCGGTTCGGCGCCCTGGTCCTTCGATGCCTGCTGGATCGTGTCCCGCTTCTGCTTGCGTCGCTGAAGAAGAAAGCCGATTCCGGCCATGGCGAGGATTGCTACAGGGATAAGAACGGTCCGATTCCGGGTGAACCAGCCGGCCAGATCCTTCATGTCCACGGTAGAGAAAATCAACCACGCCGCCGCTGCGATGAGCGCGGCAGTAATCAGAATCCGCCCCACGATACGTTTTTTTTCGCTCTTCAAACCGTTGTTTCCTTTTGAGGCAGGGGCGAGATGGTGCACAGATCAAGAGCCTCGGACGCGGGGTCACGCCAGGCGACGAGCTGTGGCCCGCCTCCGTGCATTGCTTCCATCGCAATTGCGAGTGCAATCCAGCTACTGGCCGGCCCTGGCAGTCCCAGAGATTTGTCGAGCAGACGTTCGACTGCAGAGTCCTTCGGATCCTCTGTGAGCGCTGAACGGATGGCAGTCGACTCCCCCTCTTCGCAGCCGGTGAACCACGCAAGTGCCAGACGTTCAGGAGGCACCTGGTACTCCTTGATTTGTGAAAGCCCAATCCCCAGCGCATCGCCTGTGCTCGTCATGGGGCGGAATATGCGACCTGTCTGCGCCGCGCCTGGTGCAATCAGAAAGGCCGCAGCTCCTTCGCTGAACTCGTGTTCTTGTTCCCCATCCGCCCAGAGCTGTGCGGCAATCACGACTCGCGTAGCTGGATCGACGGTGCTCACCTGTCGGGTGATCCACTGAACACTGTCCCTGGCTGATTGCACTTCGACGTGAATTGTCGTCCTTGGAGCCAGAAGCGCAAAAATGCGCAGTACCCGCTCGGTCCAGGCATCGTCATCTCCTAGAGATGCGTCATCTAGCATCAGCGTGACGATGACCTCTTTATGGAGTCGTAGCGTGTCAGCAAAACGCCGGGCGACGAGATGCAACAGGCGCGTACGTCGGAACGCAGTCGTGCGGCCTTTCACCCAGTCAAATGTTACGGTTCGGTCGCTGTTGGTTGGGAGGTCGGCTTTCGCACCGGCAAAACTGGCAATCTCATCTGTGGCTGCGGGAAAGGCTGCTGCATCGACGACGCATAAATCGCGACGAGTCCATTCACGCCACATGCTTTTAAGGCGTTCCTGCTCCTTTTCGGATTCCTCCGCGTCGGTCTGCTCGTCTTCCCAGTGATCCAACTTTGCACCGAACGTAAGAGCACAGGCAACCAGCGGCGCACCGATGAGAGTGGCCCAGAACTGAAACGTCTGTGTCGACTTGCCGTGCGGCCACAGCAGCAAGACGGCACCTGCTGCTCCCACAGCGACAACAGTGAGCGTAGGCAGCCACAGGCGCCAGGAGATCGGTTTCGGGTACTCGATCTTTGTGAAAACTGGAATAGGCCAAGACATCAAGAAATAATGGCTATAAGATCTACAGCCTGCGCCGCTACCGCAGGCAAAAGTACCGGGAAAATAGAGACGGAAAACTTTTTCATGGCGACTCTATCCGATCACTTCACCAGGAACAGCTTTCCGGGAGGGACTGATATCCAATTGCCATTGAAATGCTCAATATTCGGATCCAAGTCAAATAAACCGGTCACATCTTTGTTGCCGGTCATCTCGAGAAGGTGCACCGTATCCTTAGATGCACTTCCGAATAAGCGTATCTCACTTGCCTTGTTCTCGTAAGCGTAGCTGCCATATGCGCAGTCGCCGAATTTCTGTGCAGAATATCGGATTCTATATTTTCCAATTGTCCCGGTTTTCGATGAAGCTTTTTCAGATGGAATCGGCGAAAGCATGCAATCCAAACTACTGACGTATAGAGTGGTGCTTTCTCCTGACGCCCCCACAAAAGCGAATTCTCCTCTGGAAATTCCGCCCGGAATCAACTCATAACCACGGACAGAGAATAGTTTTTGTGCCTTTTCATTGAATACAATCGTGGTTTCCTGAGCAGGATCTGGGTATGCTTGCTTGGCGCATAACGCTATGCGGTAGCTGCCGTATTCAATACCCTGGGGCGCAGCACAGTCTTTAGCGACAACGTTCCGCAGCCAATCTAGTCCCGTTCGATATTTGAGAAGATGCTCTTCGTTAACAGTGGCTTCCGGATCGAATTGGCGCAGGGGAGCCAAGGAACACGACACGCCAACCGACCGGTTTCCGTCGTTTGAGTCAAAAACCGATTTGTAAGCGCAGTCAGTAAACGGCACACCTTCCCGCTCAATAATGGGAATGGTGATGTCGTATTTATCGCGCGAGCCGTCGGTCACTATTTTGATGAGCGGCTCTCCTGTCGTCGATTTTTCAACGCTTGATGACATGGCAGCATTACTGACGACTACATTAGAAAATTGGCCAAGGTTCTTCCCGTCACGAAAAATGGATAAAATATCGTCCTTAGTCGAGAAAGACAGTGCTGATGTCGGTGCAGAAAAAGCCAAAGAAGAAATCAATGCCAAAGCGAAAATGGCCGATCCTACAGATTGCTTCAGCATTTGCATGACTCCAGAATCGCTTTGAATCTAACGGCGAACCCCGCAATTTCTTGTGCGCAGTCAAGTCCATTTATTATTCTGCGCGCATTAAAATAGTCTTGATGCGCGTTGTTGATGTAGTCGGAGAGCTTCTTCCCTGTGAATAGCCCAACGTCCATTCCATAGGCAGCAACTGCCGCGGCAATAGGGGGATCCATTGCCTTGTCCGGGTTATTTACCAAGTCAACGCCTAGAGCCTGACCAGCACGGCGGTATAATTTTTTCCACGTAAGTTGTACGTATCCGCGGCCTCTATATGTATATCCATCACCCTGCTGGGTATTTTCCATCGATTGAGCGCGCGTTCTCCACGCTTGGGTGGAAGCCAAAACGGGGTCGTATTTATTAAAATAGGCAATTGGCCCACTTTCCGCGATGGGGGCAAAATAGATCGTCTTATGGATATCCTGGTGATATTTCGCCGTTTCCAAGCGGGCAGTTGCCAAGATATAGGCGATATAAAGGATATTGCACTCGCCATTCTTAAACTTCTTGTAATACTCTAAAAGTAGCCGCAAATATCGTTCGAGATTCGCTTTCGAATCGTCATCAAGGGGGTGAGTTCCAGCAGCAAAATTCTGATGCTGGGTGGCATATAGCGCAATGAACCTCTCAACGTTAATACATCCGCATGCGCACGTAAAATTTCCGATCAAGGCGACTGGGTGAATGTGATTCACGACAGGGGTGGACGGAAACCCATCGACCTTCCCTTTGACCGAATCCCACCACTGGAGCTTCCTGATGCGCTCCAGTTCACATTTCCAGTTCTCGGCTGCGTTGCGCATGAGCGGCGTAAGCGCTTCCCAGCGACTTGTGCCGCCACCCCATTCACTCTCATATTTCAGAATGACGTGACCGAGTTCACTCGCGAGCCATCGACGTCCTAGTGCCTGCCGCAACTTGACCGCAGTCACAACTACTCTGCCATCCTTACCTTGTTGGTCCTTTGCCCCGCCCGTTGACGGCAAACGGCTTACAGTCTGCTCAAGCTTTGAAAGGAGCACGCTATTACCCACGGCCTCGGTCGAGGGTGTAAACGCCTTCTGCTCTTTCGGGCTTGCTGACCCCGTGATCGAGAGATTGCGCTTAAAAGCATCAGCGAGATTGATGCTCGTTGCGTCAACGATTTCAAAGCCCGGCCATGCCCACGGACTTTCCCAATGGGTGCCGGGTTGATTCCCACTACGGTCAGATTTCCCGCCACACACCCAACCTGTGGCCGCTTGCCCCGAAGCTGTCCCAACCTCAAGGCGCCACCAGCTTACACCCTTGTCATCGACTGCAACGCTACCTTCCCCCAGCGAATCCAATTCGGCACGCGGATAAGCGACTGGATCTGAGTTGACCGGTGAACTGGCTTGACTCGATTGCAGGGGAAACGACTTCCATGCTGATAGTCCGTTCGGAGAATTGAGTCGGCTTAGATTCGAACGCGCAATCCAGACGGCAGCTTGGTATTGCTGCGCTTGACCCGCCGGACCAGAAATCCACGGCTGGACTTGTACCCAAGGCCCAGCTTTTGGGCTGGTAGAGGTAAGGGTAAGCTTCGCAAGCTGCACCCCGTCGCCGAGTTTGACGTCAGCGCCGACTGGCTTTGCGATGAGCTTCGCACCTGCCTGGATAACGAAAATGGTTTTGTCACTTTGGGGCAGCTCCGCAGCCCGCGCCCGGCTTTTCTCGATGAACGCCTTTAGCGTTTCGTCGGCGAAAACCTCCAGATGCAGCAACTGCCGGCTCGGGACCGGCGGCAGAGGCGTTGAGGTTTCGTAGTCGATATATTCTCCAAGCTGCCCCAACAATGTCCCCGCACTCACGTGGAGGGGGTGGTCCGACGGGGCAATAACCACGGTGCCGACACCCGTCGGCTCCTTTACGGCCTGCTGATCGTGCAGATAGACCCACCCCCAGTCTCCTTCGGGTGTCAGCGGTGTTTCAGTCTCTTTGACGACGTCGGGGACGGGACCCTCCCCTGGCGCAGCCTTCGCCCTGACGCCATCTGGAACCAGCCATGGCGCTTGCGGTCCGTCTTCCCAGCCGAAATAATCACCGCTCTGAGGAGCAACCATCGTCCCCGATGTAATCGCCTTGATATGCCCCCACGGACCGCGCGTTTCGCCGACGGTGATTTCACTTCCTTCTGGTAAAAAGCCGACATATTGCCCAGGGGTGAACCTGTTTTTCTTGCCTGCCGTCGGCGCCGTGTATACGAGCGCACCGGACGCGCCACCTCCCACCTGTGTGCCCGTGGCCCCAATGCGGAATGCCGTCACACCAGGCCACCAGCCCGGGCGATCAAGTTTGCCGTCCGCCAGATAGGTGCTCCAGTCCGCCATGTGCATATAGAGGCTGAAGAATGTCAGCGTCTCGTCGGCTGGTTGTGCGGTGGTACTTCCAGGCGCTGCAGGCATTGTCATTTTGTGACGGACCAGCACAAAGCCTGTCGAGTACAGAGCCCAGTCCCGCGTCTGCGTGAACTGCAGATGCGGGTACGTATCGTCGAGCTTGTAGGCGACGATATCTCCGTCAGCAATAACCCGCACGCCCTTGGACTGGTCTACGCGTGACGCAGAAGCCGGACCAAAGTGAACGCCGCCGTGCGGAAAGCCATTTACACCAAGCGGGAAAAAACCATCGCTCATGGCTCCCAGCGCACCGTAGAAAATCTGCGGATCGGTGATTTCCTTACCATCCTTCGCTGGAAAAGGATATCGCCATGTCAGTGACGAAGCAGACGGTGTATTTGCCGGATTGTTCTGCGGCGCCGGCGGATGGTTTTGTGGAGAGGCCATTTACAGATCGAATGAGTTTAGCCAGAAAACCTGGAGCCATGCCCGGTCAGGTCGGGGAGGTCATTTGCCGTGGGCAGCTTCGGGGAAATCTGCATCGACGCCGCGCCCTTCTTCTGGATCGTAATGACCTTGAAGAACAGGTCGGCAGGACCACCGAGCGTGACGTTGCCGTCCTTGAGCTGGATGAATGCGCCACCACATTCGAGAACGAGTTCGTTCTTTGCGCTGATGCGTACCGTACCGTTCACGCTCGACACCGACACGTCCTGATCGGCAAGCAGTGACATTGCATCGCTCTGGGCCTGAATCTCGACCGGGCCTTTCGCTGCAAAGATCTTGATACCGAGCTTCTGCGCGAACAGCGAAATCTTCTCGCCGGCCGCAACGGTGAACCGCTTCACCACGCTCCAGTCGGCGTTCTTTCCGGCAACAGCCGAGATATTGTCCTTTGCTGCGAACTGCAGACCCTGGCCCGTGACGAGTGCCGCAGAGGCCGGCGTGCTCATGAGCAGCCCCGGTTTCTTCAGGCCGTCAAGATCAGCCCTCATCTGCTGCTGCGCGTCGGTGTCGGCAGGTTCGGCCTTCGCACTGCTGGCGGACGCTGCCAGCGCCCTTGCAGTCGCCAGCGCGCTCTCGAGTTGAGCGATGGTCTCCTGCATGTCGAGCTGCTTGCCGCTCGCGGCCGGGCGATCATACGCCGTCAGGTGCAGACCTTTACCCGCCCGGTTGACTCCGTAACCCGCTGTCCGGAGCTCGTAGCCTTCACCCCGGTATTCGAGCTTCTGGTTCACCAGATAGCCGAGATTGAGCTGTGACTTGCCCGAGTGCTCCGTGCTCAGCTTGATGCCTTCCTGGCCCTCCCAGTCCTCCATGCGCAGCTTGTTGTTCTTCTGCGTACGGATCATGTTGCGCGACAGCCAGCGGCGATCGTTGGTGATGAGGTCGCGGGCCTGGCTGTGGTGGTGGAAGGCCGTGATTTCTGGCTTGTCCGGATCCCCATCCCTGAAGGAAATCACGGCTTCGTCATTATCCAGCGCGACGAAGTGCATGCCGGTCTGCAGCTTCCCGGCGAAGGGTTTTGCCATGCGCAGTGGCACACTCTCACCGCCCTTCGGCCAGTCCGCAAAATCCACGTCGAAACGCACCACGTAATAGCCGACGGAATTCAGGTAGCCGTATGTGTACTTGTCCTGACTGCAAATTCGCGCTGAAAGTGTGCCGGCGATCTTGGGCCAGGTCTCCGGTTTCAGTTCAAGACGGAAACGCCGGTCGGCCGGGATGGCCTTATAGCTGTTGGTATAGGGCTTGTCGCGTGCGCCGCTGTGGGTGATCTCGGTGACCACCTGGCCTTTCGGCGCATCGGGCAGAGCAACATCCGTCTCCAGGACACGCGCGCATTGAAGCGCGAGCACGGTGCTCTCACCTTCATACACAACCTGGCGGGCGAGCGCCGCTTCGTGGCGCAACTGTGCTTCCCACTTTGCGCCCTGCTGGTCGAGGTGGTTCGTACCGTAAATATACGGCTGGCCGTAGGTGGTGGGATCGTCTGGCGCAACGTTCGCTTCATCCCGAAAACGCTCCCAGGCGCTCTCAGGGTTATAGTCCGCGACGACGAACGACTGCGGCACCGTCTCCGTATGCGTCCTGATCGATGTGACGGCCTCTACTCCACCCGCTTCGAGACCCGCCGCTTCACGGTACGGCACGATGAGTCGCGGGTCGTAGAGGTAATGGTCGATGTCATCGCCAAACACCACCTGATCGCCGTATTCGGTCTCAACGATATAAAAGTAGATGCCCGACTTCTGCATCAGCATCTGCAGCCAGGCCAGATCATTGATCCTGTACTGGAAACGGAAAAGTTGCTTGAGGTACTGTTTCCGCAGGCGGAAAGAGAACTGGTGTTCGCGCAGACCATGACGTCGCAGGATCGCCGCCATGATTTCCGGTATCGTCTGATGCTGGTAGATCTGCGTGTTGTCGACTGCGGCAAGCCGTCCGATGTGGGATTTCAGGTAAAACTCATATTTCCTGAAATCCTTTGTCGTCTGTATTGTCGAGAAGCGCTCGATGTATCCCGAAAACATCTTCGGCACGCCATCGTCTGGCACGATCGTGAAGACCGCATCCCGGCCCAGGTAGTCGGTGCGTGCAAGCTGGCCCGGATGGGTCACCACGATGCGCACAAGGTTGGGTTCGCCCATTTTTTCGGACGCGTCAAATGACACGACCGAGAGCTGCGCCGCACTGTCAGTCCCCGGCACATCCAGGAAATACGCCTGACGTCCTGGTGTCGCCGTCAGATCCGATACAACCTTCCTCGCTTCGTCATACAGGCTTGCCATGTTTGCTTATTCCTCACCTGATCAGCAGTACGTCGGAACTGCTACGCATGAAATACGATCGCGTAACCAATGGTATTTGGGGTGAGTACATTACGCGCCTTCGATCTGCCAGTGAAGCAGTGCTTATGTCGACATGAAACGTTTGTTGTTTTTAATCGGTCACTGACAATTGTTGACCTTTAAGGCTGGTTTTGAGATGTATCGCGTGCTAAATATCACCAGTTAAGCGAAGCCGGGATATCAGTTACTGAACGATGAGCGCAAGCTTCCAGAACAGCACGCAGCGAGACCAGAAGACCACGACACCCGACTCGTTCACGCGGAACGGTGCGCGTGATGAGCGTGCGCGCGTGGATGCCATAGATGCATTACGCATCGACCACGATCTCGCCACCATCGACCTGTTACTCGGCAGGCAGATCGACACCATCCTCCACCACCCCGCTTTCCAGACGCTCGAGTCGGCATGGCGCGGCCTGCAATTCCTGGTTGACCGGACAGACTTTCGTCGCAACGTGCGTATCGAGGTGCTCGATGTCCCGAAAGAGACCTTGCGCCAGGACTTCGAGGATGCGCCCGAACTGATCCAGAGCGGCCTGTTCCTGCAGACGTACACCCAGGAATATGACACGCCCGGCGCCTACCCTTTCGCCGCGATCATCGGGAACTACGAGTTCGACGCCAGCGCACCCGACATTGCGTTACTGCGTAATCTGTCGAAGGTAGCGGCCGCGGCGCACATGCCATTTATCGGCGCTGTTTCGCCGGAGTTCTTCGGCAGGACGTCGATGGAGGAAGTCGCAGGCATACGCGATCTGTCTGGCCACTTCGAGCGCGCGATCTATCTCAAATGGAAAGCGTTCCGGGAGACGGAGGATGCCCGCTATGTCGGGCTCACGCTGCCCCGGTTTCTTGCACGCCTGCCATACGGGCCCGACATCAATCCCGTGCGAGCTTTCAACTACACCGAGGATGTCCGTAGTGGAGGGAGCAGTGCCTTCGTGTGGGCGAACGCGGCGTTTGCCTTCGCCGTGAACCTCGTGAGAAGTTTCGTGCGCAATGGCTGGTGTCTTCAGATACGGGGCCCCCAGGCCGGTGGCGTGATCCCCGATCTGCCGGTCCATCTTTACGATCTGGATACCGGCCATCTGGGGAAGATTGCTACTGACGCGCTGATTCCTGAAACCCGTGAGTTTGAATTCGCCGAGCTGGGTCTTGTTGCGCTTTCGTACACGAGCAATCACGACTACGCGTGCTTCTATTCCGCGCACTCGACCCAGAAGCCCGCCGTCTTCGACACACGCGGCGCCGCAGCCAACAGCCGCATCAACGCGCGCCTGCCGTACATCTTCCTGCTCTCGCGTATCGCGCACTATCTCAAACTGATCCAGCGCGAGAATATCGGCACCACCAAGGACCGCCGAGTGCTTGAACTGGAACTGAACACATGGATCCGTTCGCTCGTGACGGTCATGACGACACCGGGTGACGACCTGCAGGCTTCACATCCGCTGCGTGAAGCCCGCGTCGTGGTGGAAGACATTGAAGATAACCCGGGCTTCTTTCGCATCGCACTCTTCATTGTTCCGCATTTCCAGATCGAGGGCATGGATGTGAGCCTGTCGCTCATGTCCCAGATGCCGAAGGCAAAGCGTTGAACCCCGACCACTCTCCCTACCTGAATTACGACGACTTTCAACGATGAAGATAACGAAACCCCTGTGGACGCGTGGCATTTTCATGACGCCGCAGCACTTCCAGCAGCAGGCGCTGTGGGAGCAGTTCGCCAACGAGCAGGTCGCCCGTATCGCAAGTCCCGACGCCTGGGGGGTGATTGGTGTCGCACTGGATACGCAGGCGCTCATGGTCGAGCGGCTACAGCTCGCGAAGCTGACAGCTCGTCTGCGCGATGGTACGTTCATCGACAGCGAAACCGCCGACTGGCTGCCCGCTACGCGCAGTCTGTCAGACGTACCGGCCAGTGTCGAAGCGGTAACGGTGCTCGCCGGGGTAGCGTTGGTTGACGCGCAGGGCAACAATTGCGTCGAGCCTGGAGAGAAACCGGCGCGGCCCCGACGCGTGACCCGCGAATTCGTCCATGTCGTCGACCTCAACGGACAGGAAAAGGAAGAGATCAGCGTCGAGCGCCAGGTCGTGGCACTGCTGTTCGACTTCGAGAAGCCGGACGACTACGTCACGTGTCCCGTTGCCCGTCTCGCGCGCACACCGCAGGGTCGCTTCGAGGTAGATGAGACGTTTGTGCCGCCGTGCCTCTTCCTGTCGGCGAGCACGCGGCTCACGCAACGCATGCGGCGCCTCTCGGAGATTCTGACGGCCAAGAGCGCGAGCCTCGCGGTGCGACGCAAGGAGCGTTCGGACCAGATCGCGGATTTCGCGGTGTCCGATGTTTCGCTCTTCTGGCTGCTGCATTCGGTGAACAGCACGTGGCCCGAACTGGCGCGGCTCGCCCAGGCGCCCGACCAGCACCCCGAACGCCTGTACGCTGTGCTCGCGCGCCTGGCCGGATCACTTCTCACGTTCTCGACCACGGAAACGCTGCAGGCCATCCCCGCCTATGACCATCGTGCGCCGGAACCCGTGTTTGCAGAACTGGAAGAGCTGATCCGCGCGCTGCTGGATGCCGTGATTCCCTCGCGCGTCGTACCGATTGAGCTCGAGCGGCTGCGGACCTCGATGTGGCGCGGCCAGATCAAGGAGGAGCGGCTGACCGTTGACGTCGACTATTACCTGTCGGTCCGCGCGGCGATGCCCGCCCATGCCCTTCTCGAACAGATTCCCGCCTTGTGCAAGATGGGCGCGCCCGACGAAGTCGAGCAGGTCGTCAATTCCGCACTGGCCGGTATTGCGCTGCGTCCGGTGTCGCGTCTTCCTGCCGCGATTCCCGTACGCATTGAGAACCAGTACTTTGCGGTGGACAGTACGGATCCGGCCTTCGCCCGCATGATTGCGGCGCGTGCCTGCCAGATCTACGTGCCCGGGTCGATTCCCGAGGCCGAGCTTGAGCTTTATGCGGTGCTGCCAACATGAAATTGGCCATCGCAGAACCGGGCCCGGACCTGCTGCCCGCATTGCTACCCGTCGCCCTGCGCGACACGGCGCGCACCGTCGTTTCACTTCGCAGTGGCAACCCGCCATCGCTGGAAGTCCTGCGCCGGGACTCCGATGCCCAGATTGTCGGCCTGCGCGAGGAACTGCAGCGGCGCGGACATCCGCGCGATGTGATTGATGACGCGCTCTATGCGCAATGCGCGCTGCTCGATGAAGTAGCCCTCAATGGACTCGGTGGAACGGCGCGTGATACGTGGGAACGCGAACCGCTGCAGGTGCGCGTGTTCGGCCGCAATGATGCGGGCGAAGAGCTGCTCAGGCGGATCGGTCAGCGCCTGCGCGAGGCGAAGCCCGTGCTGCCCCTGCTGGGGATCTTTGCGGCCGTCCTTGGACTCGGGTTCAAGGGCCGTTATGCCCTGAACGAGGCCGAAGCGCGCGAGAAGCTCATCAGTTCGATTGACGAACGTCTTGCGCGTGCCGCTGGCGGTAGCAATGACAGAAGCGCGCCAGATCAGTCAGGCCCGGTGGTGGTAAATCCGTCCCGCCGGCGCCGGCGGCCGCTGTCCCCGCTCGCGTGGGTTCTCCTCGCCGGTATCGCAGCGGGACTTGTCTGGTTCGACATCGACCAGTGGCTGCTGTCGTCGATCGCAGGCATGGCGCACTGAGACACCCATGCGTACAGGACCAGGACTCTTCGAGCGGATCACGGGGCATTTTGCTGATGGGTCGACGGTGAGCGACTTCACACCAGAGGAGCAGACGTTCCTTTCGGTGCGGGACAACATCGAGCGCATCCTGAACAGCCGGCGTCGTTCGCTTGCACATCTGCCGGACTTCGGACTTGACGATCTGTCGGAGATTTACCGGCACCTGCCGTCATCGACCCATAAGCTGCGCAATGCCATCGAGTCGACATTGCTCAAATACGAGCCGCGGCTGAAAGCGGTCGAGATCGAGGTGCATGCGCCGGAGCCCGGCATGATGGTCAGCTTCACGATGGCCTGCCACCTTCATCAGGATGGGCTCGTGCGGTTTGACACGGTGTTCACGCCAGATGGCAAGACCCGTCTGAAAATGCTGCAGGCCGCGCTCGATCGGTATTGATGCGGTCCGGACGACTTCAACGTGAAAAGGAGCATGGCATGGCAACGATGCTGGCAATCAAGGGGAACAGGACGACAACCGGGGGCGAGGTGCTGGACGGCGACGAGGATTTCGCCGACGAGAACGGATCGCTCGCGAAAGATCAGGGACTCGCGTCGTGCGGGCGTTGTGGGCATATCGGTCCCATGCTGGGCACGGCGAAAGGCTGGGGGCTGACGGGTGCCACGGCCGCTGTAAAGGACAACGATATCGTCGCATGCCAGTGCCCGCGCGGGACAAACCGCGTAATCGCTCGCTCCGAGTACTACGATGAGTAATCCAGATCCTGTCATCGTGTCGACTCACAACCGGATCAGCTGATCGTGTTTCCTTCCATTCGTTTGACACCAGCACGTGCCCTCGTCGCCCTCCTGAGCATTGTGGGTGGCATCCTGTTCACCACCAGTGCCCCGGTTCTCGCTGCCGATGACGGAAAACTGGCGCAAGGGCTCACTGACGCCATGCGCCTTGACGGGTCGAAGCAGCACCGGGCGGCCGATTCGGGAGCGGCAATCCAGGCATATATCGCCGCCGGCTATCTGGCCAGAAAGCCCAACGGGGGCGCTGACTATACGGACTACTGGTGGCTCAAAAAGCCCGCGCCCTTTATGGGGCACGAGCTTGTGATGATTAGTGAGCAATACATGAGCAGATGGATTGGTTGCTGTGTTGATCCCGGGCTGGATGTCGCAGTCAGGATCCATGGCAGCACGGTCCGGCTGGAGCAATTTGCGCGGGAGAACAAGTGTTCAATCGACACGAATGCGGATTTGCGCGAACCCGCGAAAGATTCGAAAATTGCCATCACGTCGCTTCGTGCAGGACGCTATGAAATGCTCAGTTGTCACGAGCGTGATATCCAGCAACCGTAAGTCCCTTCTGGTAGCGCCCAGCCGCCTCTGCTGACTCCCCATGCCAGCGCAGCACATCATGCAAGGAGCGTGGTAACCGATGCCGTCTCCTCACCGTCGTCTGCCAATACGGATGCGCGCCTGCATGTCGCCAGCAGGATCAAGCGCGAGGAGCCACCGCCTGAAGCGCGTGACCCGCGAGCTCACGAACTCCGGTGTTGTACCCAGCGCACGTGCTGCGTCACCGAACGTTGCGGAACGTGAGAGCCAGGGTAATCGTCAATCATCCACGTACGCTCGCATTCAGGGTAGATAACCCGGCGCCGGCGCCCGGGAGCGAAGCCGCCGTAGTGAAGTGTGCCGTGGTAGCCACAACGCCCGCAGGTGCCAAGAGGACGGTACCTCAGACCAAGCTTCACCCGCGGCAACCAGACTCCTTCTGGATCGTTCTGCGCGATCAGTTGCCTGAACCACATCAGCCAGTTTGAAACCGCCGGGTAGTCCATGTGCATACGCCGCCCTGCCTCCTCAAGCGGAAGCGGCTGGGACAGCAGCCGGATAAAGTCAGGCGTCTTGTGGGGATGGCGCAGTCGCTTCAAGGGAGATTCAGACATGCACGTATAAGTCCTGCCGCAATCGCGGCACTGAACATCGGCAGGGGTCGGCACTGGAACATCGCGGCACTGGAACATCGGCAGGGGTCGACGCGAACCTGCCCGGTTCAGCAACGCCGTACGCCCGCTCGCGCACTGCGGACACGGGGGAACCGGCGTTTCATCACGAGAGCGCAGCTCTTCCCATAGCGACGTGACCCACGCGGTAAGTGCAATGTCCTCATCCGTTTCCAGATAATCACGGGCAGGCTGCCGCTTGATGGTTTGCCTGACGTCAAATACCGGTCCGTCTGCGGTTGCCGGCGCCAGTCCGGTTGCGCTCGCGTCAAGATCAGTGCCGGACACAACCAGGGTTTTTCGCCGACCGCGTTTCGTGGCCGGCATGGTCACGAAAGCCCCAGCGCACGTGCCGGGTCAAGTACGGTCATCTCGCTCTGCAGTTCAGCGATGCGACGGGACAATGCCGGCCTGTCCGCGTCCTTGCGGTTGCTTGCGGCCTTCAGTGCCCGCACCAGCTGGAGTTTGACCGCGAACACGAGCGCGGGGTCCCAGTGTATGAGCGGCAACGATTTCGCCGCGGCATCAAGCTCGAGCAGCAGCGACATGGCCGTGTCCGCCCGTTCGGCATTCTGTGCGAGACGTGCCATCACAAAGCGCTGCAGGAAGCGGTGCCGCTGCGTTTTCATGCCGGGCAGGCTCCCGAGCCAGGCAAAGGCCGCCTCGATGCCATCACGGGCCGTGAGATCCCTTGCCTGTGCCTCGATCTCCGGCCAGTCGCCCGCCCCTCCTTCCTCGCTGTCGGCCGATACCGGCAGCGGCGCCACGGTCTCCCCCGCTTCGAGGTCGCGCACGACGGCGTGGCGTGCGATCCACTCGAGCGTCGTGTCGTCCGCGAAGGGCGTGCCATCGTTGAACGATAGCCGCTCAATGCCAGGCAGCCGCTCGAGGAAAAGCGCGAAGTCCGCGCGCAGCAGTTCTCGCCATGTGCTGTACGGCGCACCTGCGTGATCGAGCGCAATGTGCTGGAAGTACTGCAGATCGAACCAGAGGTGGTTGACGCCTTCCATGAACGCACCTTCGACGCGCTCAAGCAGTTCGTTCCACTGCTTCTGCAGGACGAGCCGCTTCATCTGCGCGCGCAGTTCCGGGCGCGGAGCGGCAAGCCGTGTATGGGAGGCCGCATCGGCCGGCGGCACGTCGTGCAGGGTATCCCAGCGAATACAGCGCACGAGCCGTACAGACGGCAGGTAGCCCTGCTCCTGATCGCGTAGCCACGAGGCCATCGTGCGAGCCTGATCGAGCAGATCCGGGGTCGAGGCGATCGCCCCGGAGGATGTGCCACCCGTCACGGGTGAGGTGGGCGCCGGCGACGTGTCTGCGGCAACACCGCACGGTTCACCTTTACCTTCGAACCGCGAGATGAGCGGCTGCAGGTTCGGGCGCGCGGCTTCCGCCCATGCGGCCGTCTGTGTCGCCAGGACGTCGAGTGCAGCGAGTGAACGTTCAAGCGCGCGTTCGGTATCGTGGGAAGCTGGCTCGCCGCGGCTCGCGAGCAACTCCACCATGCGGGTGGTGGCCAGCATTTCCAGCGCGCCCTTCTTCGCCTCGGCACGCGCGGGCAGCACCGACTCGCCGAAGCGCTCGATCAGGGCGGCGGCCAGTTCCAGCCCGTCTGCGAATCCGGCCGGGCCATCCTGCCGCAGGCGCGCGCCGGCGTAGTAGCCAGCCACCCGGAGATCCTTGCCGGTTTCCTTGAGCAGTTGCTCGCATGAGCGCACGATCAGTGAGTCGTCGATGCCGGAAAGCCGGGTCGATTCATCCTTGAGCGCAAAGAACGCATCTTCATAGCCGGGATCGCGCCCCACGCCGTGTTCGCCCGGTAGCGGCTGCAGCCAGGCACTCCAGGTATCAAGGCGCGAGCGCGTGAGCTGTTCCGCGTCACGTGACGGAAACAGTGTCCTGAGCAGGCCAGACAGCATCAAGGGATCCCCACCATGCAGAATCAGAAAAAATAACGCCGGGGCGGTACAGTGCCCCGGCGCGGTTCATATCAACAGTAACCGGTCAGCTGCGTGGTCAACCCTTGGCTTTCGGCATCTGCGACACGAGCGACAGGCCGATATCCATCCCCTCAACCTGGAAGTGAGGAATGACGTACAGCTTGATGCGGAAGAAGCCCGGATTGTCCTCGATGTCCTCGACCGTCACCTTCGCCTCGCGCAGCGGATGCGAGGCCTGCAGTTCATCGCCCGGATCCTTCATCTCGGTGACGAGACCCTTGATCCACTGGTTCAGCTCCAGTTCAAGCAGACGACGGTCCTTGGTCGTACCGATGTTTTCGCGCTGGATCAGCTTCAGGTAGTGCGCGATACGCGAGAGCAGGAAGATGTACGGCAGGCGCGCATTGATGCGGCTGTTGGCGGTCGCCTCCTTCGTCTCATACAAGGTCGGCTTCTGCGCCGAGCTGGCCGAGAAGAAGCAGGCGAAATCGTGGTTCTTGTAGAACGAGAGCGGAATGAAGCCCAGGTTCGCGAACTCGAACTCGCGCGTCTCCGGAATCAGCACTTCGGTCGGGATCTTGGCCTGGGTACCGGTGCCGAGGTCGTACAGATGCACCGGCAGGTCTTCGACCTTGCCACCGGCCTGCGGACCGCGGATCTGGACGCACCACCCGTTATTCACGAAGCTGCGGCTCATGTTCGCCGCGAACGCGAACGAGGCGTTGACCCACAGATACCTGTCGTGATCCGGGCCCTTCACCGCTTCTTCATAGTTGAAGGCACGCACGGGCACCGTATCCTTGCCATACGGCAGGCGACCCAGCACACGCGGCATCGTCAGACCCACATAGCGCGCGTCGTCCGTGTCGCGGAAGCTCTTCCACTTGATGTACTCGGCGCGATCGAAGTAGTTGCCGATATCCTGGATCGCGGCCACTTCCTCCATCGACTTCTTGCCGAAGAACGCTGCACCCACCGAGCCAATGAACGGCATATGGGCGGCTGCGGCCACCTTCGAGATGTTGCGCAGCAGGGCGATGTCCATCGGCGAGTTCGCGAACTCGAAATCGCTGATCAGCGCACTGATCGGCTGGCCGCCCGGCGTGTCGTATTCCTCGATGTACGTGAGACGATAGAGGCCGCTCTGGATGAGTTCCGGCGTGTCCTCGAAGTCGCGCTGCAGCGCGTCCTTCGACACGTCGAGTACCTCGATGCGCGCGTTGCGACGGAAGTCCGTGCGCGACACGAGCATTTTCAGACCGCGCCAGCGGCCTTCGAGCGCCTGGAATTCCGGCGTGTGCATCACCGCGTCGAGCTGACGGCTGATCTGGCGGTCAAGCTGGCCGATATGGAAATCGAGCAGCGACTTGTCCAGACGCTCGACCGGCTGGCTCGACTGCGCAACGAGTTCGAGAAAGGCGCCCATGCCACGCGCAATGCGCTCGTCGGCCGAAGCTTCGGAGAGCGTGTCGCTGTCGCGGAACGCCTCGATCGGGCGTGCCTCGGCGATAGGCTTGAGGTTGATCTTGCTGCACAGCGAGGCATATACGCTGTCGGGTGCGTCAAGCACAACGGTCTGAGCTGCGCCCTGATGGGATTCGTTCTGTTTCATTGGGATTCCTGTCTGCGTGTGAAGTGCCACCTGATTGCGCAAAGCGGTGAAGGCTGACCTGGGCTGCTGTCGCCGGTTGCGCCGTTCAGGCATGTCCTTCCGGTTGCGTGGCCGCCGTCGCGAGCTGCCCCAGTTCGCCGCGCAGCTTGTCAGACAGACGCCTGTCCTTCAGAATCTTCTCGAACTCGCGGCGGAACGTCGCGTTATCAAGCAGGTTCGATTTCAGGTCGCGCAGCAGGTTGCGCATCGCGAGCAGCGCCTGGAGTTCCGGGATCTGGCGTGCCACCTGCTCCGGTTCGAAGTCCTTCATCGAACGGAACGACAGGTTGACCGGGAGTTCCGAACCGTCGGCAGCGAGCGTGTTTTCTGCGCCGAACTTCAGGTCCGGTGCATAGTCGGCCAGCACCGAGTCAAAGTTGTTCTTGTCGATATTGACCTTCTTGCGCTCGGCCAGCGGGGCCTGCTCACGGCCCGCACTGAAGTCGCCCGCCACCAGCAGCTTGAGCGGCAGTTCGACCTTCTTCTGCGCCCCGCCCGTATGCAGGTCTAATGTGATCGAAACGCGCGATTTCGGAATTTCTCTCTGGAAGCTGTCCATCAGTTATCCTCAGAAATGGAGTAAATGATCTCCGCAGGAATCAACCGTAGCGATAGAGAGGCTCCCCGCACGCGCATCGCGAATGCTTATTCCAGCTGCTCCCCATGGCGTGGCTTTCATTCATGCGACCCTACTGGCAGACCGTATTAAACAGGTTTACCGCCATTACGTCAAAGCCTGTTCGCAGCTATATCGATACGTATAAAACTTAAATTTTGTTAATTCACATCTCAGAATGACTGGAGTCACACATGGCATTTCCACTCTCATCATTCACCGCTTCCCGCACACTCTCCGTCCCAGACAAATCTGATTTCAATCGACGTTTTATCACGCGATTTTCTGGCGAACGTCAATGAAACGTGACAATACGATGCGCAATGCGTATCTCAATTTCTTCTTTAGAAAATATGACAATTCTTGAATGTTTTATTCACCAGGATATCTAAAAAAATCGCTATCCTTGCACGAAAGGGGCCATATGGAATCCTTTACGCATCAGGACAATAACGTAGACCACACATTGCAGACCGATAGCCTGCCCGGGCCAGAAGATCTCCCTCTCACGCAGCCGGTGTACAAGCGGATCGTGCCGCGGGGAATTGCGTTGAACGTCGTCAAGCCCGACGCAATCACGATGTCTGTGCATCAGGGTAGCCGGTCCTGCGTTGGTCATCAGCGCGCATGAGCACATTGACCTTGGGCCACGAGAAGCGGACCCACCTGAATCCCGTACCTGACGTTGCCCGGCGCGCTGGCGAGGGCATGCGCGATCTGCTGCGCGATACCGCGCTACTCGTGACCTCGCTTTCATCCGGGGGAACCGTCCAGGACGCAGCGCGATTTCGCGAGCGCTGCGCACAGCTCGTTGACCAGTTCGCCGATACGCTTGCGCGGTCTGGCTATCCCGAAGACGTGCAGCGTGAAGCGCTGGTGGCCCAGTGCGGTCTGCTCGACGAAATGGCGCTGCGCCATCTGCCCGGCAACACACGGTCAGCCTGGGAATCTCATCCGATGCAGGTTGAGCGTTTCTCCATTTACGACGCTGGCAGACGCATCATCGATGCTGTTGAGGCGCATCTGCGCGAGTCGTCGCCGGATGTTGAACTGCTTGAGTACTACGCAGCGATTCTCGCCATGGGATTCATCGGCCGATATGCGCGTGAGGGAGAAGCGAAGCGGGCTGCGTTGATTTCAGCGCTCGACGCGCGGCTTCAGATGCTGCGCGAGACCGTCGACGAACCCTTCCTCACCGACCGGGTCGGGCTCCGTCTTTACGGCGATTTTCGACGAACCGCACCGTGGATCCTCGTCATTTCCGCATGCCTTGTGGCAATCGTTGTCTGGGTTGTGGGAAGCAGGGTTCTTGAGACGCAGCTCGCGCAAATCGCGCCAGCGAAGGTGAAGATCGAGGTGAGCAGGCCATGAAATCTGATCTGTCGATGCTCACCGCCGGAACCGCTCCGGCTCAGGCCACTGGCCACAACGGGCTGGGGTATCCGCTGCGGCTGATGGTCGTTTCTACGATCGCACTGGCGCTTGCGGTGATGTGGCTCGTGGCCCGGCCCACGCTCGGGCTGGCTTCGCTGCTCACGGGTGCCATTGTGATCACCGGTGCCCTGCTGGTGTTCTGGCGCACGAGGCTGCTCGCCCGCGCAAGCAACGACAATGCGCACGTGCTGGCTGCACTCGGCGCCGCAACCGCTGATATTCCGCTGCGGCTGCGCACCCGTATGCCGCTCGTGCTGGTCACGGGCGACGATCTGCCGGCGCTGTTTGACCGGCACAATGAGCAGCGCTTCGCGCACGTCGGGGATGGCGCGATCTGGCTGCGCGTGGACCGCCCACAGGACCTGTCGCGCATGGCCATCGCCGTACGGCAATGGCGCGACGGACGGGCACCGGATGCTGTCGTGCATTCAGTGGCGCCCGCCCGTTATACAGACGAGGACGTACTTTCGCAGGCATTGCGCGTGGTGCGGCAGGCCGCAGCGGACGCGGCACGGGTGCTGGGCTCGCGCCCTCTTCCAGGATATGTCGCGGTATACCAGCGACTCGCGCCCGATGGGTTTCGCGGTATGGCGCAAGACCTGATACCGGGCCACGGCGCGATGGCACCCGCAGACCTTCTCACACCGCAGTGGTATGGCGTTTCGTCGGCGACCCGCATGGTGAATGCGTCGGCCTTCGGGACGGTGATCCGTGCTGCCGGGAATGAGGCCGTAGGTGTGGCAGGGAGCAGCGCGCCAGCCGCACGGGCCGCCGCCCTCGCGTCGATCATTGGCTGGACGCAGCGGGTCGTGATTCATGCACTCGTTGACCAGAGGCAACCCGCCACACCCTGGGCACTGCATGGTGTCGGCTGGATCGATTGCGGACCCGCACACGGGCCGGGCCGCCCGTGGGAGAGCGATGTCCAGAACCAGACCAGGGTAACGCGCGCCCCCGGGCCAGCCTCCCCCATGCCATGGCCGCTTCCCCAGCCGCTGATCCGCGCGATGCCCCAGCGATTCTGGATGTCGCCGCGCATTGTTGCGCTGGCCCACGCATTGGCGTTGCTGGCCTGCGCGGCCGCCGTCGCGTTTTTCTTCTCTGTCCTGCACAACCAGGCGCTGCTCACGCGCATTGGCGCAGATCTCGGTCGCTGGTCGATGATCCCCGCCGTACACGATGCCGCGAAGCGCGATGCACTGCAGGCCCTCGTCGCCGATCGCGATGAGCTGGAGCATTACGCACGCACAGGCGTACCGCTAACCCTGTCATTCGGCCTGTACCGCGGCGCCAGGATGATTGCGCCGCTCAACGATGCGATCGCCTCATATCAGCCGCCGCCACCGCCTCCCGCTGTCGTGACGCTCGACAGCATGTCGCTCTTCGACAGCGGCCGCGCGCAGCTCAAGGACGGCTCGATGCGCGTCATGGTGAACGCGCTCGAAATGATCAAGGCACATCCGGACAAGCGGATTCTGGTGGCCGGCCATACCGATAACGTGGGCGATCCGGACAGCAACCTGAAGCTCTCGACAGCGCGCGCCGAAGCCGTGCGCGACTGGCTCATCGAGGCCTCCGGTATTCCGGCCACGCAGTTCGCCATTCAGGGCTATGGCGACACGCGCCCTCTCGCGGACAACAACACGCAAGCCGGGCGGGCGAAAAATCGCCGCGTGGAAATCACGCTCGTCCCTGACGCCCCGAAGGAAGTCCCCTTGGGGAATGCGCCGCAGGCCCCCGCAGGGACCAGCGCGGCGCCGGACGCGGCCAGTTCAGCCGGATAACGCGGTTTTGGTCCCCGGAGCGAGGGCTTCGGGATTGTGTTGCCCGGTAACTGAATCCGGGCGCTTGTTACTGTAAGAAGAAGGGAGTAAGAAATGGCAATTCCGTCATACATGTGGCTTAAGGACGATGGTGGCGCGGACATCAAGGGTTCGGTGACCGTTCAGGGCCGCGAGGGCAGTGTTGAAATCACCGCGTTCAATCACAGCCTGCATATTCCGACCGACGGTAATACCGGCAAGCTGACGGGTACGCGTGTTCACGCACCGATCACGCTGGTCAAGGAGACCGACGCGTCGACGCCGTATCTGTACAAGGCGGTCACGAGCGGCCAGACGCTCAAGTCGGCGGAGATCAGGTGGTACAAGATCGACGACGCGGGCAAGGAAAAGGAATATTTCAATACGAAGCTCGATAACGTGAAGATCGTCGCGGTGCGTCCGAAGATGCTCGACATCAAGGACCCGGACTACGAAAAGCACAACCATCTCGAAGAAGTCGAGCTGCGCTACGAGACGATCACCTGGTCGTATAAGGACGGCAACATCATCCACAAGGATACCTGGAACGAGCGTTCCTGATTAACCGTGATCTGAAGGGCCGGTTCACCGTCCCCGGTGGCCCTCGGAATACCGGCCTTCCTTTGCCGGTCCGCTCAATAACCTTTGCGGACTGGCCTTTTTCATTACGCGGGACGGCCGCTCCCAGCCGGCACGCCCCCTCTTCAGACGTGCGAACAGCCCGAACATGACCGTGCTCAACGACCGAAACCATTTCTCCCGTGAAGCGAACCAGCTCCTGCAACGGCTCAATCCCCACTGTGCAAATGCGCTCGAAGCTGCCGCAAGCCTGTGCCAGGGACGACTTTCGGACGAGATTACGGTCGAGCACTGGCTGCTCAAGCTGATCGAGGCCGGGGACGGCGATATCCCGGCCATCATGAACCACTACGACCTGAGTATCGACGCCGTGTGGGATACGCTGCTCAAGGCCATCGACCACACGCCGCGCAACCTGCGTGGCCGTCCCAGCCTCTCGCCGCAACTGGCCATTGTTCTCCAGGACGCCTGGTTCATTGCGTCTTCCGGCGACACGAGCGGCGATCCGGTGATCCGCTCCGGCAATATCCTGCAGGCCATCATCGAGGCGCCGCATGTTCTTCGCGCGAACAATGCCTGGCAGCTGCTCTCCATCAGCAGCGCGCAGATCCCGCGACTGCTGCCGCGCCTCGCGCAGCGCACCTGTGAGAACGAGCCAGATCCATTGCCGGAACAGGCCGCGCCAGCAACGGGTGCTGTTGCCGCGGGCCACGTGCCTGACGGAAAGACGACGCAGAAAGCGGCGCAGGCAGTCAGGCGCAACGTTGAAGGCGATGCACTTGCCCGCTTTGCGATCGACATCACGGCCAAGGCGCGCGAGGGCAAGATCGACCCCGTGTTCGGGCGCGACCGCGAGATCCAGCAGATGGTCGACGTGCTTGCCCGGCGCAGGAAGAACAACCCCATCCTCGTGGGTGAGCCGGGCGTGGGCAAGACCGCGCTCGTCGAAGGCCTCGCGCTGCGCGTGGCCGAAGGCACCGTCCCGAACGTGATCCGCGACGTGCGCATCCTCACGCTCGATCTGGGGCTGCTGCAGGCGGGCGCCGGCGTGAAGGGAGAATTCGAGCAGCGCCTGAAGAATGTGATCGATGAGGTGCAGGCTTCCGCGGAGCCGATCCTGCTTTTTATCGACGAAGCGCACACCCTGATCGGCGCCGGCAATGCGGCGGGCGGTGCCGACGCGGCCAACCTGCTCAAGCCCGCGCTTGCGCGCGGCGAACTGCGCACGATCGCCGCGACCACCTGGTCGGAGTACAAGGAATACTTCGAGCGCGATGCCGCGCTTGAGCGCCGCTTCCAGATGATCAAGGTGGAGGAGCCCGACGATGCGACCGCCTGTCTGATGCTGCGTGGCCTTAAGGAGCGCTATGCGAAGTATCACAACGTGCACATCCGCGACGAGGCGCTGGTCGCCGCGGTCAGGCTCTCGCGCCGCTACATCCCCGCACGCCAGTTGCCGGACAAGGCCGTTGACCTGATCGACACGGCAGCCGCGCGCGTGCGCATGGGGCTCGAATCGCCTCCGGCGGAACTGCAGCAGGCGCGCGCTGCCGTGTCCGCACTGGAACTGGAACAGGCAACGCTCGATGCGGACATGCAGGCCGGCGTGGATGAGAGCGCAACCCGACGCGAAGCGCTTCAGGGCGCGCTGATCGAGGCGCGAAATGACCTGACGAACATGCAGGCACGTTATGTCAGCGAACTCGAACTGGTCCACCGGATTCACCTCTGCCGGGACGCTGCAAAAGATGAAGTATCAGCACCGGATCCACAGGAACTCGACGGGGCCAGGCAACTGCTTTCCGGTCTGCACGGCAAGGCGCCGCTCGTCTTCGTTGACGTCGACGCGCAGGCGATCGCCCGCGTGGTGGCCGAATGGACCGGCGTGCCGGTCGGCAACCTCCTCGAAGATGAGCTGCAGGGCCTGCTCACCCTGGAGACACAGCTCGCGAAGCGCGTGGTTGCCCAGGACGATGCACTCGCCGCGCTGGCGCAAAGCCTCCGCACGGCGAAGGCCGGCCTGAAGAACGAGCAGGCTCCGCTCGGCGTGTTCCTGCTCGCGGGCCCTTCCGGCGTCGGCAAGACCGAAACCGCACTCGCATTGGCTGACCTGCTCTTCGGCGGCGAGGCAGCCCTGACTACGATCAACATGTCGGAATACCAGGAGTCCCACACGGTATCGCAGCTGAAGGGGTCGCCTCCCGGCTACGTCGGCTACGGCCGCGGTGGCGTGCTGACCGAAGCAGTCCGTCAGCGCCCGTACAGTGTCGTGCTGCTCGATGAGGTCGAGAAAGCCCACCGCGACGTGCTGGACATCTTCTATCAGGTGTTCGATCGCGGCACGATGCGCGATGGTGAGGGGCGTGAGATCGACTTCCGCAACTGCGTGATCCTCATGACATCCAATCTCGGCAGCGCCCAGATTGACGAAGTCACCACCGACAGCCGGATATCGCGCAGGCAGCGCTCCTCGAGGCCATCCATCCCCAGCTCGTCGCACATTTCCAGCCCGCCCTCCTCGCGCGCTTCCAGACGCTGGTGTACCGGCCGCTCGATGTGGCAGCGCTCGCCGGCATTGTGCGCATGAGGCTCGCGAAGGTGGCCGGGCGCCTGCGCCGGCAGCACGACGTCGAGCTGCAATGCGACGACTCGTTTGTTGATGCGATGGCCGGGCTCTGCCTTGCACGCGAATCCGGAGCGCGCAACGTGGACGCATTCCTGAACCAGCGCATCCTGCCATCGGTCTCCCGTGAACTGCTTTCCCGCATGGCGGCCGGTACCGCACCTGCGAAGATCCTCCTCTCCAGTTCGGCCGAAGGCAACCTGACGATCGACTTTGTCGATCATGAACTGTCGTCCGCCGGCATGCCTGAAGCAGTTACTGCCTGAAGACTACATGACGCCGCCGGCGCAGCCGCTCCACGACGGCCTGCTTGCCGGCTACGTCAATAGAAAAAAGAACATCATGAAGCAACGTTACATCATGACCGGGATCATTGCTGGTCTCCTTGCAATCCTGAACATCAATGCCCACGCCGCGTACCAGGAAGAATGGCTGAGCCCCCAGGCCTTGCAGAAAGAAGAAGCCGCAAGGTCCAGCCGTCAGCCATCGACTTACACGTGCAGAAGCACGGGCGCCCGCTGCAACCGCATTCCCTCGAAGACAGCATCTGCAAAGTCGCGTGCCGAAATCCACGCTCCTGACGCGGGTCGTGCAGACGATCCCATTGCGGCCTTCGCAAAAAAACGCGACGCTACCCGCTCCGCACATCGTAGCTAGGCGGCCCCACCCGATGCATCGATCGAGTCTTCCGCGCCTGCCCGGACTGCTATCCGCGATAGCCATCGCAGTCGCGTCGACCACGGCTGTCAGCGCCAGCGCCCCGAGCGGCCCGTATTGCGAGTCTTCCCTTCGATCCGCTCTTCTCACGGCAGCGCGATCTTCTCCATCGGCCGTACAGGGTGATGGTTCCCTCTACGGCGTACAACGCTGGAACGCGTCGACCAGGCGAGACATGCTGGGTATGTCCTTTCCCGGGTTGCTGTCGTGCGCCTATACGGTCAGCGCGATTTTTGAGGGCGCCTGTCATCCGATCGGAAAACTCGCGTCCGTGTCGGCAGTCGATAAAGCGCTATCGCAATGGCAGAAGATCGACGCGCAGGCCAACGTACAACCGGGCGATGTGGTCTTCTGGCAACCGCGCAAGTCGCTGCTGTTGCACCGCCTGTGCGGAGCGCACTGGCATGTCGGTATCGCGACAGGCAATAACGAAACCGTCGACAACGACTGGTGGACGGGCAAGCCCGAACTCCATCGCATGACCCGGCTGTGCGTGTCGTTTCCCTGGGCGCGCAGGCCACCGGACTGAATGCCGCTCAACCGGCCCCGTGTCCAGATACATTCCTGATTCCGGAGTTGAGCATGACAATCGCGCCCCCCACTGCAAAAGCGGGTGACCCTACGCCCACACCGCTTTACGGGCAGGACGCGGACTGACGCCGGTCACCTCTCCTGGGCACCAACAGTTGTTCCGGCGTAAGCCGAAGAAGTCCGAGAAACCCCGTAAGATTAATGCCTTACGGGTTTTTTGTTCCCTGCGGCTCCCTTGCGTTCCCCTGACATCGACGATTTTTGCGTATACACGGAATCGAGATGTTAGGCCATGCCCAAACGCGTCGAACTTGGCCTTGCGCATCTGGCCGGACGGGAGCAAAACTTGGATGTTCCGCTATTGAAGACCGAGTACGGGCAAGGAGAACTTCCTCAGCCTCGGCCCCTACCCCCGATATCACACTCGCTAATGCGCGACGGTTGGCCACTGCCGCGCGCAATCTTGTGCGCTAAGGCATCGATCCGGTCGAACATCGCCGGGCCGAGTCCATCGCTCGCAAACGCGCCGCCGAAGGCGCCTTCCATCTCGTAGCCCAGCGCTGGCTCGACTTCAGTCTGGTCGATCGCCATCATCATCACGACGCTCGACAAACCCAGCATCGCCAGCAGCGACTGCCGGAACGACCGCTCGCCTTGTACCGAGGCAATGTTGCAGGCCCGATCGGCGCCCGGCGTTGCGCTCATCGCGAGCCCTGCAACGCGTTCAGCACCTTGACCTCACTGCGCGCCAGGTACTTGCGCCATGCGACTCCCGCCAGCACGACATCCTGCAAGCCGATGCCCACGGCCTTGTAGACGATCACGTCGTCGTCCGCGACGCGGCCTTTAGCGCGGCCGGTCAGCACATCGCCGAGCTCCACCGTGTCGTCCCAGTCGAACGTACCCGGCTGCGTGAGCACCAGGTCGCCCGCTTCTTCGCGCGCCTGCTCGCGCAGTTCGACCACGATGCGCGACGCTCGCGCGATCAGCGTGTCGTCGAGTTCGCGCGTATGCGGCAGGCTCGAACCGATCGCGGCAATCAGCGCGCCCGGCGACACCGCATTGCCGTCGAACAGCGCACCGGTGGCACGCGTCGCGGTCACGATCACGTCCGCGCCCCGCACCGCGTCGACCACGTCGCACACCGTGGCCTCGATGCCTCGCGTCGAACCGGCGGCCGTGACGGCCGCCGCGAGTTCGCGCGTGCCCTCCAGCCCGACGATACGAAACGACCGCAAGCCCGTGTGCGCG
The DNA here is from genome assembly GCF_050436225.1 of Paraburkholderia lebeckiae. NCBI lineage: Bacteria > Pseudomonadati > Pseudomonadota > Betaproteobacteria > Burkholderiales > Burkholderiaceae > Paraburkholderia > Paraburkholderia lebeckiae. Next base: position 2,081,364 of record NZ_JBNDLU010000002.1, read on the forward strand.
GCCAGCGCAAGCGCATGAGCGCGCCCTTGCACGCCGGTGCCGAACACGGCCACCGTGCGCGCCTGTTGCTTCGCCAGCGCGCGCACGGCCACCACCGTCGTCGCGGCGGTGCGAATGCGCGTGATCGCGTTCGCATCGAGTATGGCCAGCAGGCTGCCGTCCACCGTCGAGAACAGCACGATCGAGAAGTTGAATTGACCGGCAATCGTCGAATAAACCTTCGCGCCCGCGACACCGAGTTCTGGCAGCACGGCGCCAAGGGTCGAGAGCTTCACGCCGCCCACTTCCGTGCGCACCCGGCGCTGCACGGCCGCCGCGCCGCTGGAGAGTTCGCGAAATCCCTGTTCGAGTGCCGGAATGGCATCGTCGATGGTGATGAGTTCGTCGATCTGCGCATCCGTCAAATGAATCATGCAATCTTCCTTTCGTGAAGCGCGGATTCGGCTTCGTGCTGGAACGTGAAGCTGTCCGCGTAGAGGTGATCGATGCTCGCGCCGTTGCGCAGGAAGTGGCGCCGCGCATCGTCGATCATGGCCGGCGATCCGCACAGGTAGACCGCGTGCTCCGACAGGTCCGGAAAGTCCTCGCATACCGCGTGCTGGACATAGCCCTGCCGTCCGGTCCAGGTACTGTCCGGTCGCGACAGCACCGGCACGTACTGGAACTCGTAGAGGCGTGCGCCCCATTGCTGGATCTCCTCGTGAAGATAAAGATCCGCCTCGGTCCGCGCGCCCCAATACAGCGATACCGGCGGGCAATCGGGATCGTCCATCAGCGACTCGATGATGCCTTTGACCGGCGCGAGTCCGGTGCCCGTCGCGACCATCACGAGTGGGCGGTAATCCTCCGCGTGAAAGCGGAAGCTGCCCAGCGGCAGTTCGACGTCGAGACGATCGCCCGCGCGCAAGCCCGACAGCAGATGATCGGTAAAGCGGCCGCCCGGCACGCGCTTGATGTGAAAGTCGAGCGCATACGTGTCCGCGCCGCCGAGCCTCGCCGACGCCATCGAAAAGCTCCTGCGCGAGCCGTTTTCCAGCACGACGTTCATGTACTGGCCGGGGTTGAACTTGAGCTCGAGGTGCTCGGGAAGCGCGATCGCGAGCCGCCGCACGTCCGGACCCAAGGTGCTCACTTCGACGACTCGCGCCTCGACCACGGCGGGTGCGGACACATCCGCGCCCGCATGCCCCGCGGCGATCACCATGTCGCTGCGCGCGCGCGCCTGACATGCGAGTGCGAAGCCCGCGCTGGATTCTTCCTGTGAGAGTCCGAACGGGAACTCGTCGTACTCGTGCGCACCGCTGACCACTTTTACCCGGCATGCGCCGCAACCGCCCAGCTGGCAATCGTGAGGAAGCGCGACGCCAGCGGCAAGCGCCGCGTCGAGCAGCGATTCGTCGGCCTGCGCAGCGAAGCGCTGGCCGGTTTCCGCGATCTCAATCTGATAGACCATCTTGCCAATCTCTAACGAAACAATGGACTCGCCTGCCACTGGGCGGCGCGCAGCGTGACTTCTTGACCTTACTTCTTGATGTCGGCTTCCACGAGCACGCGATGCTCGCCCGCGGACAGCAGCGTCTTCAGCGCTTCGAGCGCGGCGAGGCCGCACTGCGTGTCCTGCTCGCCGTTGCCGCCGCTCAGCCCCACGCCGCCGATCACTTCGCCGTCGACCACGATCGGAAAGCCGCCGACGAACGCGGCAAAGCGTCCCTCGAAACTCAACTGGATGCCGAACGCTTCGTTGCCCGGCAACGCGGGGCCATTGGGCGCCTTGGTGAACAGATGCGTCGAGCGCTTGTGGCCCGCCGCCGTGAAGGCCTTGTTCCAGGCGATCTGCGGGCCGGTGATGCGCGCTTCGTCCATGCGCTCCAGCACGAGCGGATAGCCGCCCGCGTCGACGATGCAGACCGACTCGGCGACGTCGATCGCCTGCGCGCGTTCCAGCGCGGCGCGTGCCATCGCGCGCGCTTCGGCGAGTTCAAGCCTGAAAGAAGTTTTCATGATGCGTTTTCCGATTGAATGATGTGTCGTTGCGATGCTTTGGTCGCGCGACGTGCGGCTCAGAGACCGCGATAAACCGTTTTGATCTGCGTGTAAAACTCCAGCCCCGCGCGGCCCGATTCACGGAACGTGGAGGTGCTCGAGCGCTTCAAACCGCCGAACGGCGCATTGACGACGTTGCCGGTGGTGGTGCGGTTGATCTTGACCGTGCCCGATTCGATCTCGTCGGCGAAGCGGTGCATGTAGCGCGGATTCGACGTCGCGATGGCCGCCGAAAGACCGTATTCGGTGTCGTTGGCTTTCCTCATTGCGTCCTCGAAGCTCGTCACCGAAACGATCGCCAGCACCGGACCGAAGATTTCCTCGCGATAGATGCGGGCGTTCTCGGGCACGTTCGTGAAGACGGCCGGACTGACGTAATAGCCGTGTTCGAAACCGTCGCCGGTCAGTTGATCGCCGCCGGTCAGATGGGTCGCCTGCTCCTTGCCGGATGCGACGTAGCCGAGCACCGTATCGAGCTGCTTGCGGTTGGCGAGCGGACCGAGATCCATGCCGGGCGTGACGCCGCTGCCGATCTTGAGACTCTTCACGCGTTCGAGCAGCCTGGCCGTAAACGCTTCACGCACCGTCTCCATGACGAGGATGCGGCTCGTGCCGGTACACGCCTGGCCGCTCAGCGACAGGCCGCCCTTGACCGCGAGATCCACCGCGCGGTCAAGGTCCGCGTCTTCCATCACGATCAGCGGATTCTTGCCGCCGAGTTCCATTTGCGTGCGCGTCGTGATCGGCACCGAGCGATGGATATGCTCGCCCGCGGCCGTCGAACCCGTGAACGACACTGCGCGCACCACGGGCGGCTCGGTGATCGCCGCGCCGATGTCGGAGGCGCGCCCGGTGATGTAGTTGATGACGCCGGCCGGAATGCCCGCCTGCACGAACGCTTCGGCAAGCCGATAGCCGATCAGCGGCGCATCCGATGAAGGCTTGAAGACGACCGTGTTGCCGGCCATCAGCGCCGGTGCGATCTTGCGCGCCGGAATCGAGATCGGGAAATTCCACGGCGTGATCACGGTGACCACACCGAGCGGCTCACGCTGCGTGTACACCAGCTGGTCGGGATCGTCGCTGGGGAACGTCTCGCCGGTGAAGGTCTGCGCTTCGACCGCGTAGAAACGCAGCACCTGCGCGGAACGCAGGATTTCGTCGCGGCTTTGCGCGAGCGGCTTGCCTTCTTCGCGCGTCAATTCGAGCGCGAATGCATCGGCGTTGGCTTCCAGCCAGTCGGCCGCCTTGTTGACGATCTTCGCGCGCGCCGATACCGAAGTGCGGCGCCACTTCGCGAATGCGGCCGATGCCGCGCCGAGCGCCGCCTGCGCGTCGTCGGGCGTCGACGCCTGGAAATGACCGATGACATCGCGCGTATCGGCGGGATTGATGTTCCGGAAAGTCTTGCCGCTCACGCTGGCGGTCCACTCTCCCGCAATCAGGTTCTTGAATACAGTTGCGGATTCGCTCATGACACTCCCTCTTGTACGCGATGGCGATGGCGAGCACGCCGCCATCGCATGAACTGAATGACCGGGCGTCTCACGCCCGGCCCCGGCTACTTCAGGCGGCGAGCCCCAGTTGGGGCAGCGGGATTTCCTTCTCGACGTAGTCGTAGTAGAGGGCGGTGGTGTAGAGCAGGCGCATCTGTGCGCCGATCTCGCAGATCTTCAGGCAGCGCTGCTGCAGCTCGACCGTGTTGGCGTTCTCCAGAACGATCTGGTAGCCGCGCTCGCCGTGAATCTCGTCGGAGACGATGTGCAGGTCGAAGAACTCGACCTCCTCGTCGGTGAAGCGGTACTTCTCGCGCAGCGTGGGCGTCTGCTTGCGGTAGATCGAGGGCACCTGCGATTCGAGGCCGACCACCAGCGCGGCGACCGCGACGACCGGGTCTTCGCGCATGGCCACCGAGTAGCACCAGGCCTGCAGGCCACGGGTGGTCGGCGACATGTTGTCGGGGTTGGTGACGCGCTCACGGGTGGTGCCGCAGGCTTCGGCGAAGCGGATCAGCAGGTCGGTGTGGCGGTCGCCGCCGATTTCCTCTTCGTACATGTTGGCCAGCAGGAAGTCCTTGGCCTCGGTCATGTGATCGGGCGTGCGGGCATAGAGGTAGCCCAGGTAGTCGGCGAACGGGCCGACGTAGTGATAGTGGTTCTCGGCCCAGCGCGCCAGATGCGCGCGGGAGAGCTTGCCGCTCGCCCACGCGACGCTGAACGGCGCCTTGTTGGCGCTCTTGCCCTTGATTGCTTCTTCGAGCGCGGTACGGAATTCATCGCGGTTCATCAGTTCGGCCATCTTTGCTGCTCCTGAGATCTAGAGGGGGACAACGTCTACGGCTACGAGACGGGGCGCTCGAACAGCAGACAGTGAACGCAGAATATCGCATTAAAAGAATAATGTATACCGTTTACCTTGGTTCGGGCCGAAGTCAAGAATGCGGCCGGATCCGTCCTCCCACGCTTGGCGCATATGTAGACTCTGTCTCGTCGTGGTCCTCGCACAGCAAATTTTTTTAGACGTCCGTCGCTCGACAAATTGTCGTCAGTATACAATATTCACAACGCTCGGTAGTATTGAGCTACGCTAAGGCGCTTCCAGCGCGCAGTCCGGATCTCCAGATCGAGAGGAAAGCGGCAATGCCGATGGTCACATTTCACAGGAACGGCGAGACCTATCAGGGAGAGGTCAAGCAGAACACCAATCTGGTCGTACGCGCCGGCATCAAGCAGTTCCCGTTTCCGCACCTTCGCTATGAGTGCGGGATGGGGAAATGCTCCAAATGCGCGTGCGTCGTCCGCGCGGGCGGCGAGCATCTGCCCGCACCCAACTGGAAGGAAAAGAAGCAGCTCGGCGAGCGCCTCGAACAGGGATATCGCCTCGCCTGCCAGCTCTGGATCGAGGACGACATCGAACTCGAACAAACCGACGTGGGGGCCGCGGCATGAGCGTGAACGCGACACAGTCGATCAGCTACGTGATTCTCACGAGCAAGCCCGGCCAGTACCGCACGGAACCCATCGGCAAGCTGGCGCCGGCCGAAACGTGGGACTACTTATATTGCGGACGTCATCTCGCGACCTTCGTGATTGCCGCGCTTTACGGCGACGCGCGGATTCGCGTCACCAACGAAGCGGAGGGTGGCGAAGTCAACGATATGCCGACCCGCTTCCTCGAAAAATTCTCCGACCGGGATGAGGCGTTCGCGGCGCTTCAGATCCTGGTGGGCACGCGCAACCAGGACGCGCTATTGCGACCGGGCGTCACCGCGGTGGCACGCTGAAGCACGCTGCGCTCATATCCATTCACGTATCCAGCCAGAACAGGTCTCACGCATGATCCAGATTACGTTTCTCAGCAATGACGGCAAGTGCGTCAGCGCCCCGCCGAACAGCAACCTGCTGCGCGTCTCGCTGCGCGAAAAAGGCGGTATTCCTTTCAAGTGCGGCGGCGGTCTGTGCGGCACCTGCAAGTGCAAAGTCGAAAGCGGCCTCGAACACACCGACGCGGTGAAAGAGAAGGAAAAGCGCCATCTCAGCGACGCCGATCTCGAAGCCGGTTACCGGATGGCCTGCCAGACTTTCATCAACGGCGACGTGAGCGTGTCATGGTGAACCCCCAACCGACCGACGAGCCGCTCGGCTCCCTGCCCGACAATCAACGTCGCCTTCTGCTCGAGATCGGGCCGCGCTGGAACGAGGACATCATCGCTCACCGGCAGACGGTGATCGACTGCTATACGCCACTCGTCGCCGCTGCGCCGAAGGACGGCATCGTCGTGGAGCGGGACGTGCAATACGGTACGCACGCCCGTCATGTGCTCGACGTCTTTCAGCCGGCAGCGCTCGCGTCGCGTGACGATGGCGATGACCCCGGGCCGTGCGATGCCGTCGTGTTCATCCACGGCGGTGCGTTCGTGCGTGGCAACAGGAGCGTGAACGGCCAGATTTACGACAACGTCTGTTATTGGTTCGCGTCGCAGGGACTGGTCGCGATCAACGTCGAATACCGGCTCGCCGACGTGGCGCCGTACCCGGGCGGCGCGCACGACGTCGCCGATGCGCTCGCCTACATTCAGCAGCATGCGCGCACGCTGCGGATCGACCCCGCCCGCGTGTTCGTCGTGGGCCATTCGGCGGGCGGCGCGCATGCGGCCGCATGTCTGTTCGATCCGGCCGTCATTGAGCAACGCCCGCCTTCGCCTGTCGCCGGTCTGGTGCTGATCAGCGCGCGGGTGGCGGCCGACGTGCGCCCGGGCAACCCCAATGCGAAGCCCGTGCGCGCGTACTTCGGCGACGACGAGAGCCTGTATCCGGTGCGCTCTCCGCTCAGTCACGTCGCGCGCTCGTCGGTGCCGCTGATGATCGCGGTGGCCGAGTTCGAGAATCGCTATCTGGACGAATACGGCGCGCAGTTCTTCTTCGAAGCGCTGCGTCATCGCGGCACGCCGCCCCGGCTGATCCAGATGCGCGGTCACAACCACACGTCGATCGTCGCTCACTTCAATTCCGGCGAGGACTATCTTGGGCGCGAGATTCTGCACTTCATCGGGAGCGTGGGTCGATAAAGCGGAACACGTCTCGCGCTCGCCCAGGAGCCACGAGAGCGATGCGCACGCGCTTCAACTATCGGTGCCGTCTGGACCGATAGTTGAACGTGCGCGGCAACCTTCATGAACAGCGCAGTCGATTCGCCTCGATGGCCTCCCAGACCGACGGCACCGGAGCCGAGCGAACCGGTGAAGGCACCGAGCTACGCATCCCGTCATCGTCGAGCTTGAACTCGTCGACCGCCTGCTGCAGCTGCAGGATCTGCTGCGACAGCGAAGACGCCGCGGCGGCGGTCTGTTCGACGAGCGCCGCGTTCTGCTGCGTGGTCGCATCCATCTGCGTGACCGCCTGATTCACCTCTTCGACGCCGGCGCTCTGCTCCGCCAGCGCGCTCGAAATCTGGCCGAGAAGGCCCGTGACCTCGCCGACCGCCCTCATGATGTCGCCCATCGTGGCGCCGGCCTCGCCTACGAGCCGCGATCCGATCGAAACGTAAGCGGCCTACTTGACCTCTTCGCCGGCATAGTGCGGTTGCACCAATTCATAAGGAAAGCCGAGTTCTTCGGCGGTCCAGACGGGGCGCGCTGCCCGCGACTTCAAAATTCCGTAAATCTTGATCATGGCGAAGGTCACGGTTGGACAGGGAAAAGCCGATGCGCGCGGAGCCGAGCGGTCCCGTGCGCAAAAACGATTCGTATACTATGTACAACAAAATGTGCTCGCAAGACAAATTTTTAGGCGTTAACCATCGCCGGTCCGCATGCCCGCCTCCGGAAAATCGTCGATTGGTCCGTCAATCATGGCAATTCCATACCTTCAAGCATGTTCAAAAAAATTCCGCAATCCTCCTCGACCCGCTGATCGATCAAAGTCAAAAAACGCTGGCGTCTTTTTTGTATACCGCATACTTTGTCCTGCTGGATGATCACCCATAACTCCACGACCTCGCGCCAGCACCGAGGACGCCCCGCATCAAAGGAATAACGGATGAAAAAGACGTTCTACATTGCGGCCGCAATTTCAGGCGCAGCCGCCGTCAACGCCCACGCCCAAGGAAGCGTCACGCTTTACGGCCTGATCGACGCCTCGATCCAGTACACGAACAATCAGGGCGGCGGCAGCACGGTGGCGATGTCAAGCGGTACCACGCGCGGCAGCCGCATCGGGTTTCTCGGAACGGAAGATCTGGGCGGTGGAAACCACGCGATCTTCCGGCTCGAAAACGGCTTCGACGTCACCGACGGATCGCTCGGACAAGGCGGTTTGATGTTCGGCCGGCAGGCCTATGTCGGCCTCCAGAACGACCGTTGGGGCACGCTGACCTTCGGTAGGCAATACGAATCGATGGTCGATTACGTGGCTCACCTGACGGCCGCCGACTGGTCCGTCTACATGGAGCACCCCGGCGACATGGACCTGACGAACCGCGGGGTACGTGTCGACAATTCCGTGAAATACACGAAAACCTACGGCGCTTTCACGGGCAGCGCGCTGTACAGCTTCGGCGGTCAGGCCGGCAGCTTCGGCGCGAACAGCATGTGGAGCGTGGGCGGCAGCTACGACGACGGTCCGCTGTATGTGGGCTTCGGCATGACTTACGCACGGCAGCCCGGCGCGCGGAACACCGGCACGTTCTGGAAGGCGTCGAACTCCGCCATTGGCGAATACGTGACGGTGGCGCACTCGTTCCTGACCGTCGGCGGCGGCGCGGCGTACAGGTTCGGCTCGCTGAAGCTGGGCGGCGACATCACCAGCACGACGTACAAGGACGGCTTCGAACAGCAGAACGTCAACTTCATGAACTACGAAATCAACGGCGTGTACTACTTCACGCCGGCGCTTTCGGCGGGGCTGGGCGTCACCTACACCGACGGCAAGGTCGATGCGAACGACGGCGACCCACGCTACATCCAGTACAACGCGACGACGACCTACAGCCTCTCGAAACGCACCGACCTCTATGCATTCGCCACCTTCCAGCGCGCGATGGGCGACGCACAGGTGGCGCAGGTCACGCAGTTCATCAGCCCGTCAAGCACCAACAAACAGGCGTCGGTCGGCCTCGGCCTGCGCCACACCTTTTAACGACGTCGCGCTAACGCGCTGAGGCTTTCGCCTCGTCGACGACTCGAATTTCCATGCCCCGCGAAAGGCATGGACCGATCTCAGGAGCAGCAAAGATGGCCGAACTGATGAACCGCGATGAATTCCGTACCGCGCTCGAAGAAGCAATCAAGGGCAAGAGCGCCAACAAGGCGCCGTTCAGCGTCGCGTGGGCGAGCGGCAAGCTCTCCCGCGCGCATCTGGCGCGCTGGGCCGAGAACCACTATCACTACGTCGGCCCGTTCGCCGACTACCTGGGCTACCTCTATGCCCGCACGCCCGATCACATGACCGAGGCCAAGGACTTCCTGCTGGCCAACATGTACGAAGAGGAAATCGGCGGCGACCGCCACACCGACCTGCTGATCCGCTTCGCCGAAGCCTGCGGCACCACCCGTGAGCGCGTCACCAACCCCGACAACATGTCGCCGACCACCCGTGGCCTGCAGGCCTGGTGCTACTCGGTGGCCATGCGCGAAGACCCGGTCGTCGCGGTCGCCGCGCTGGTGGTCGGCCTCGAATCGCAGGTGCCCTCGATCTACCGCAAGCAGACGCCCACGCTGCGCGAGAAGTACCGCTTCACCGACGAGGAGGTCGAGTTCTTCGACCTGCACATCGTCTCCGACGAGATTCACGGCGAGCGCGGCTACCAGATCGTTCTGGAGAACGCCAACACGGTCGAGCTGCAGCAGCGCTGCCTGAAGATCTGCGAGATCGGCGCACAGATGCGCCTGCTCTACACCACCGCCCTCTACCACGACTACGTCGAGAAGGAAATCCCGCTGCCCCAACTGGGGCTCGCCGCCTGAGCGCAGCGAAAACCTGGAACCCCGATTCCTGAGCCAATTATGTCCTGGTATAAATCGTCTGCCTGGCGCCGCGGGCCTGGATTGACCTCCTCACCCGGCAATTCGCAGTCGAATGCGCTGCAGAGAATCAGGACCTCCTTGAAGGGCCGTCTCATCCGCCCATCCCAGGAAACCGTGTTCATCGCACACTTCATTATCTGAGCCGAGGTCCCCATGCATCCGCTTACCGCGCTCACGCCGGCGCATTTCTGTTTTCTCGTTGGTGTCATAGCCATTGTCGCCACGATGATCTGGCGCGCGAATGTCGTCGTGCCCGCCATCATCGCGACCTTCGCCGTCGCGTTTGCCTTTTCGGGCAAGGTGCTCACCGGTCTGCAAGCCATCTTCATGGGCAGCCTGACAGCCGCCCACGAGCTGTTCAATATCTTCCTCGTCATCGCGCTGATGACCGCGCTGCTCAACGGACTGCGCGAAATCGGCGCCGACGTGCGAATGGTGCGCCCCTTCAGGAAGATCATGGTCAACGGCCACGTGGCCTTCCTGATCCTCGCAGTGATCACCTATCTGATTTCGCTGTTCTTCTGGCCGACGCCGGCCGTGCCGCTGGTCGGCGCGATCCTGATTCCAGCCGCCATCTACGCGGGCCTTTCGCCGCTCGGCGCGGCTGTCGCCATTGCCGTCGCCGGCCAGGGCATGGCCTTGTCGTCGGACTACGTGATCAAGGTCGCGCCCGGCATCAGCGCGAAGGCTGCGGGCGCCGACATGCAGGCGGTCGCCAATATGGCGCTGCTGCTGTCCGTGGTGGCCGGCGCGGTCGCGCTCGGACTGTGCTGGTACTTCACGGTGCGCAAGAACGTGAGGACGCCCGGCGCGCGCAATCTGGTGGAATGGGAATCCTCGGGCGAGATCGTTCCGGTCGATCAGCCGGCACCCCATCAGGGCAGCTTCGCCAAGGCGGAACTCGCGCGCGGCACGAACGGCACGCATGCCGACGCCGAAGACGGCTTGCCCGCGATGTCCGGCGGCGGCGCGGCGGCGCTGACGCTGCCGGCCATGAGCAGCGCGGTGCCAATGCAACGGCGGGATATGTGGTCGCGGGTGTTCTCCATCGTCACGCCGCTCACCTTCCTCGCGGTGGTGGTCATCATGACGCGGCCGCAGCTCGTCGGCGCGTCCGTCATTCGCGGCGGCGACGCGGCTTCGCTGATCGGCGGCATGGCCGCGGTGCTGATGATGCTCACGACGCTCTCGTACGGCCGCAAAGGCTTTCTCGACCGCACGGCCGGGCACATCATCGACGGCTTCGTGTTCGCGTTCAAGGCGATGGGCGCGGTGCTGCCGATCGCCGGCTTCTTTTTCGTCGGCGACAGCAGTACCGCCGGTCCGATTCTCGGCATCGAGTCCGGCGCGCATGTTCCGTCGCTGCTGTTCGAACTGGTTCAGGCCTGCAGCCAGTTCATTCCGCACAGCCCGATCCTCGTGTCGCTCGGCGTGCTGGTGACGGGCATGATCACCGGCATCGACGGCTCCGGTTTTGCCGGCCTTCCGTTGACCGGCTCGCTGTCCGGCGCGCTCGCGCCGATGGTGCACATGCCGGCTGCCACGCTGGCCGCGATCGGGCAGATGGGCGCGGTGTGGACGGGCGGCGGCACGCTGGTCGCGTGGTCGTCGCTGATCGCGGTCACGGGCTTCGCGCGCGTGCCGGTTCTGGATGCGGTCCGAGCCCTGTTCGTGCCGGTGGTCTGCGGGCTCGTCGCGGCCACGCTCGTCGCGGTGGCGATCAGCTGAACGGACGGCCAAACATGACGTATTCACTGATTCCTGCGCCGCTCGCGCAGGAAGGCTGGGCCGCGTTGCAGATCGTGTTCGTCAACGTCCTGCTGGGCGGCGACAACGCGATCGCCATCGCGATGGCCTGCCGCTCGCTGCCGCCGCGGCAGCAGCGTCTCGGGATCCTGCTGGGCACCACGCTGGGCATTCTGTTGCGTATCGTGCTGATCGGCGTCATCGGCAAGCTGCTGGCGATTCCGTTCATGCACGTGATCGCGGCTGCGCTGTTGATCTGGATCGGCACGCAGCTCGTCCGGCCTGCCGCGGACGAACCTTCGGTCAATCCGTCGGCGGCATTGTGGCGGGCGGTGATGGCGATCGTCTGGGCCGATCTGGCGATGAGCCTCGACAACGCGCTGGCAACCGCCGCCGTGGCCCAGCCGCTTCCCGAAGGATCGCGCCTCCTGATCGTCTTCGTCGGCCTGGCGATAGGCGCTCCGGTCATCGCATTCGGCAGCCGGCTCATTCTGACGTTGCTCGATCGCGTTCCGTCTCTGGTATACATTGGCGCGGCGCTGCTCGGCTGGATTGCGGGCGAACTGCTGATGGCGGACCCGTCGGTCAGCGCCGCACTGTATGAGTGGATGGCTCAGGTGCCGGGCGTCAGTCCTGCGGTCACCGGCGCGCTCACCTGTATCGCGGCCGCCGTGCTCGTCCCGCTGCTGGGCCGGATGGCCGCCGGCGGCGCACGCGCTGGCTAGGCGTCACGTGCCCGGCCGGCGCGCGCTGGCCGGGTATCCATTCCTTAAGCCGGCTCTCGCGCGCTTCAAGCGCTGCGGCATGTCAACGTGCGCGCCGGTGCATTGTCTACGAAATACCGCGAATACGTTAGAATCCGTCCAGGCTTGCAGGGTCGGGCCGTTGGCCTGAATTGACGAGTGTGGAACCACAATGAACGTACAGTCGGATAGTCCAGCAACAGCGGCGACAGATCAGCGCGAGCCGTCCAACTCCAATCCCATCCTTCACCGCCAGCTGTCCGAACTGGTCACTGCGCGAATCCGGGACTCCATCACGTCGGGCGCCTACGCGCCGGGCGCACGCCTGATCGAAGGCCGGCTTGCGGAGGAACTCAACGTCTCCCGCGTTCCCGTTCGCGAAGCGCTGCGTGCGCTCGCTGCCGAGGGTCTTGTCGATGTACGGCCGCGGCATGGCGCCGTCGTCGCCTCTCTCGACCCGGCTTCGGCTCGCGAGATGGTTCAGATCCGAGCCACGCTCGAAGGTCTGAACGCACGGCTGGCAGCCGAGCATTGCACGCCGGAACTGGCCGGCAAGGTGGCCGAAGTGCTTGCCGAAGGCAACGCGCAGCTGGCCTCCGGAGACACGGCAAAACTGCTCGACCTCAATGCCCGGTTCCACGATCTCCTCTACGCAGCCGGCGCCAATACCATGCTGGCCGACCTGATGCGGACGCTACGGGACCGCTCGCGCAGGCTTTTCATGAACGCGACGGAAGACGAAATCCGGCTGACCTGGGAAGAGCACGCTGCGATTCTGCGCGCGGTGCAGTCTGGAGATGCGGCGCTTGCCGCGCTGCTCGCCGAGCGGCACGTCATGCGTGCGGCCCAACATTATCTGGACGCCGTCGCCAGGTAGTGTGATGGCCATTCAGCTTGCGCTCGCCGACCGGTTTGCTCGAAGCATCGAGCCTCCAGCGTTCGCTTAGATATTCCCGTAACTGTGCAGTTTTCGCGCTCAGCGCGGAAAGGCAGACGGTAAGTTGCCGGCCAGGGCCCTTCTACAAAAGCATTCCGGCAGTTCGACGAGAATGTCCCATGCAGCGGTCACCGCACCACCCCATCTCATCGACGGAATGAGTAGCGCTATACAAGTTCTCGCTGCTCGTACGTTCCTCGCAACAGTGACGTCGAGTAATACGTCGAATCGGCTTCAGTCACTGGCTATATGGACACTCTTACTTGCTCCGTGTGTGACATGAACCCAGTTCCATCTGTCATGGCCCGACGTTGTCGGACCCGCTCCTCTCGGTAGTTTCCCATCGCGATCGGCCAGTGTTCCGAGGAAATCGTGTACGCGGTCATTTGCGGAGCTTCAAACAGCAATCGTTTGGCAGTCGGGTTGTGGATACATCGTCGCCGCACGAAGGATCTGGGTTGTGAACGTATTAATCACCCGGCGGGCGACAGCGACTCGACGATCCGGCACTCCGCTATCGTGCTGCAGCTGCACTGATCAATCAGGCTGTCGAGTTCCGCTTTCACCGCCTGCAGGTCGAGAATCTTCCGTTCAATTTCGGCGCGGTGCGCGGACGCAATTGCGTCGATCGCGCCGCACGGCTGCGTGCGGTCGTCGGCAAGTTCGAGCAGTTCGCGCACCTGGTCGAGCGAAAAACCGAGGTCTCGCGCGCGACGGATGAAGCTCACACGGCCGAGATGCGCGCTTGTGTACGTGCGGTAATTTCCTTCCGTCCTGGCTGGCGCGGGCAGCAGGCCGCTCTTTTCGTAGAAGCGGATCGTTTCGACCTTTGTACCCGTCGCGCGGGCGAGCTGGCCGATCGAAAGCGTGGCGGATTCATCCATCTGCTTGATCTTTGTAGTAGCTACGGGGTCTATCGTAGTCACCGTGATGAAACGTGTCGAGGTCGAAACGGTGAACTCTTCTCTGCCGCTGAAACCGCGCATCGGGGGCATGGACTGCGCGTCTTGTGCATTGAAGATGCCGCTGACGGCTGGTGCAACGTCTATGCGCAACGAGTTTGAGCGCTGGTCCGCGCGTGCGCCGCGAAGCGGCGCACGCGCGACGGCAGGCGAAGACACGTCTCCCGGCCCCTTCGCTCGCTGATTCGATGCGATAGCTGAACGACATTCGAGCTCTGCTAAGCTACGGTCCGCCGCACCTATTCTTAGGCTCCCGAACAAACCGCGAGATCATTTGAACCGGAGAAGATCGATGTCGATGCCATGGCTCGGGCGCTGCCTGTGCGGCGCGGTGCAATACGAAGCTCGCGGTGATTCACTCGCGCAACTGATCTGCCATTGCCGTGATTGTCAGCGCGCTTCAGGTTCCGCGGGGTTGCCGGTCGTCGTAGTGAGAGCCGCCGGCTTTTCGTTCAAAGGCGACGTCAGGCCTTATACGAAGATCGGCGGCAGCGGAATGCCCACGACGCGCAACTTCTGCGCTCATTGCGGCAGCCTGCTATTCGCTACGCCGCATCATGCGCCGGACATCGTGACCCTCTATGCCGGCACGCTCGATGATCCTGCGCGGTTCAAGCCCGAGTTCGTTCAATTCGCGTCCGAACGCCATCAACTGGATGCCCACCAGCCTGACATTCCCCACCATCCGCGAAGAGCGCCCTGACCGGTGCAATCAAAGATGCCGTGTTTGCGCGGGCGGATTGCCCCAGTCGTCGTGCAACCCATCGCGATAGGTCACGGGCGCATTCAACGCCGCATCGAGATCGAGTTCATCGAGGCACATGATGTTCACGTTGATATACGGATACCCTGTGCCGTTTGGCATATCGATGCGATCGAATACGTGGACCCCGCAGCGTTTGCAGAACGGGTGATGCGCGACCGCATTGTGCCCCTGATATTCGCTCAGCGCGGCTTCATCCGAAAGAAGGCGAAAATCTTCCCGGCGAACCTGCACATGCCAGAATCGCAGCCTGCTGCAGTAGCTGCAATTGCACTTCGACGTGCCCTCGTCGAAATCGATGCGAGCCTCGAACTTCACGAATTGGCAATGGCAACTTCCGAGGTACGTGCGCAACATAGGGTTCTCCGGCGTTGAGGGACGCGGCAATTATGGACGGCACGACTTCGCGCTGCCAATGCACGAGCCGTCGCATCCCTCGCAGTAATGGCGGTCGCGCACCGCGCGATCCACGCGCCAGACGTTCGCCGCAACCGGCGCCGCCGTCCCCGCCGAGCGCCCGTTTTCCCGCGCATGAAACGTCGGCTCGCCCGCCTTGCCGCGGCGAATCGCTTCGTCGATGCCCGGCTCGCCGAACACCGCTTTCAGTTCGGCCACGAACGCCGCGATCTCCGGCATCGGATGCCCGGCTGGCTTGCGCACTCGCATGTCCATGAACCCGCCCCCAAAAAAGTGCCTGTTCGCTATCTCATAAAAACCATGTAGGATACTGTATATCCATACAGGTATTTTCGCAAATGACAGTCGCCCTGCCAGCACCGGAAGCCATTCACCCGTCCTTGTGGCGGGCGTCCCAGCTTGGCGCTGGCCGCGGCCGCAGCGTCGATACCGGTTATCCGGCCCTGTCGGCGGAGTTGCCCGGCGGCGGCTGGCCGCTCGGCGCGCTGGTCGATCTGCTCGTGCAGCAGGCCGGCGTCGGCGAACTGCGGTTGTTGCAGCCGGCGCTCAGCGCCATCGGCGAGCGTCCGCTCGTCTTCGTGCAACCGCCGCATACGCCGGACGGCCTCGGGCTCAACTACATCGGCCTGTCGCTGCAGCAGGTGCTGCGGATCAATGCGCCGAAAACCGCCGACGCGCTGTGGTCCGCCGAGCAGATCCTGCGCGCCGGCAGTTGCGGCGCGCTGATCTTCTGGGCGCAGTATGCGCAGGCGTCCTCGCTGCGCCGTTTGCATCTGGCCGCGCAGTCGTCGGAGACGCTTTTCATCATGGTGCGGCCGCTCGCCACCGCGCAGGAGGCATCCCCCGCGCTTCTGCGGCTCGCGCTCAGGCCATCGGCCGAAGGTCTCACCATCGACATCGTGAAACGACGAGGGCCCGCTCGCGCAGAGCCCCTGTCGATTCCCCTTCAACCCACTCCCGTTCTGCTTTCCCGACATGCGCGTCTTTCTCGCCGTTCATCTGCCAAAGTTGCCGCTCGAGGTCTTCAGACCGAAGTGGTCGCCTGAGCCCGCGCATGGCTGCGCGGTGCTGGAGAAAGACAAGGTGGTCATGGCCGATCCCGCCGCGCGCTCGGCGGGCGTGCGTCCCGGCATGAAGCGCGGCGGCGTGCTGACGCTATCGCCGCAGACCGAGATGTATGAGCGCGACAGCGGCCGCGAGGCGGCGGCCCATCGCGAGGTGGGTATCGCGCTGATGCGCTTCTCGCCCGAAGTCGCGCTGCTCGATGAGGCGACGGTCGTCGTCGAGATCGGCGCGAGTCTGCGGCTCTTCGGCGGCCTGCTCGCGCTGTGCCGCAATGCGAAAGCCATCCTCGACGCGCTCGGCTTCACCGCGCGCATCAGTGCCGCGCCGACCGGCCAGGGCGCGTGGCTGCTTGCGAAGTTCGGCAACCGGCGCGTGCTGAAGCTCACGTCGCTCGACCAGCGCCTGTCCGCGCTGCCGATGCTCGCCGTGCCCGAAGTCCGCCCGTTCGCCGACTGGTTCACGGGCCTCGGTTGCGAGCGCATCGCCGATCTGCGCCGCCTGCCCCGCGCCGGCTTGCAGCGCCGCTGCGGCGAACATCTGCTCGACTCGCTCGACCGCGCGTTCGGGACCGCGCCCGAACTGTTCGACTGGCTCGAACTGCCGCCCACGTTCTCGGCGCGCATCGAGATGCCGGACCGGCTCGAACACGCGGATGGCGCGGTGTTCGGCGCGCAGCGCCTGATCGTGCAACTGTGCGGATGGCTGTGCGCAAAACAGCTCGCGCTCACCGGCATTCGCCTGTCGCTCGAACACGAGCGCGGACGCGCCGCGATCGAGCCGACCACGATCGACGTCGCACTCGGCGAGCCGAGCTGGCGCGAAGAACATCTGATGCGCCTGCTGAAGGAGCGGCTGCACCGTATCGAGCTTGCCGCGCCCGTGATCGCGTTGCGGCTCGACGCGTCGAACGTCGAGTCGGCCGCGCCCGCGTCCGACACGCTGTTTCCCGAACCGGGCGGCTCGCAGGAGGATTACGCGCGGCTGCTCGAACTGCTGGTCGCGCGGCTCGGCGAAGAGAACGTGCTGAAACCCGCGCCGAGCGCCGATCATCGTCCGGAGATCGCGAACCGCTGGCTGCCGGTGTCGCAGCCGGTCAAGCCCGGTCCGCTGCCGCAGAATCTGCCCCGCCCGACGTGGATGCTCGACACGCCCGTGCGTCTGCTAATGCGCCAGCACCGCCCGTTCTATGGCTCGCCGTTGCGCATGGTGTCGCCGGGCGAGCGCATCGAGAGCGGCTGGTTCGACGGCGAGCTCGTCACGCGCGACTACTTCGTCGCGCAGGCGGACGACCAGAGCTGCTACTGGATCTACCGCGAGCGCGTGAGCAGCCGCGACGCGGAAGAAGAGCAACGCTGGTTCCTGCATGGCCTGTTCGGCTGATAGGCGCGGATGAGCGGCCATGGACACCACCTTCACGATGCTGCCGGCGTATGCCGAGCTGTTCTGCTTTTCCAACTTCACGTTTCTGCGGGGCGCGTCGCACGCTGAGGAACTGGCCGAGCGTGCCGCGCAACTCGGCTACTCCGCGCTCGCGATCACCGATGAATGCTCGCTCGCGGGAGTCGTGCGCGCGCATGTCGCGGCGAAAGAAGCGAAGCTGCCGTTCATCGTCGGCGCGTATTTCCGGCTCGTCAACGCCGATGGTTCGCCGGCGTTCGGGCTGATCCTGCTCGCCCGCAACCGCAACGGCTACGGCAATCTGTCCGAGCTGATCACGCTGGCGCGCATGCGCGCGCCCAAGGGCGAATACCGGCTCACGCCGCAGGATCTGTCGCGGCCGGAGAAGGAATATCGCCACCTGCTCGGCATGCCCGACTGCCTCGCGATTCTCGTGCCGGATTTCCCGGCCAGCGAGGACGCGCTCGATGCGCAGGTCGAATGGCTCGACGAAACGTTCACCGGCCGCGCATGGGTCGGCCTCGTGCTCCATCAACGCGCGATGGACGACCTGCATCGCGGCGCGGTCGAGTTCGTCGCGCGCAGCCGCGACGTGCCCGTCGTCGCGCTCGGCGAAGTCGTGATGCACGTGCGCTCGCGCAAGCCGCTGCAAGACACGATGACCGCGATCCGGGTCGGCAAACCGGTCCATCAGTGCGGCTATGATCTGGCGCCGAACGCGGAGCAGCATCTGCGCTCGAGGTTGCGGCTCGCCAACCTGTACCCGCAAGACGCGCTGGCCGCGACGGTCGACATCATGAGCCGCTGCACGTTTTCGCTCGACGAGTTGCGCTACGAGTACCCCGACGAGCTGGTGCCGGCCGGCCATACGCCGGCCTCGTATCTTCGTCAGGAAACCTATATCGGCGCGCAGCGGCGTTTTCCCGCGGGGATTGCGCATCACGTGCAGCAGCAGATCGAGCACGAACTCGAACTGATCGCGGACCTGCAGTACGAGCCGTATTTCCTGACCGTCTACGACATCGTCCGCTTTGCGCGCAGCCAGCACATTCTGTGTCAGGGGCGCGGGTCGGCCGCGAACTCGGCGGTCTGCTACTGCCTCGGCGTGACCGAAGTGGACCCCGCGCGCGGCAACATGCTGTTCGAGCGCTTCATCAGCAAGGAGCGCGGCGAGCCGCCCGATATCGACGTCGACTTCGAGCATCAGCGGCGCGAAGAAGTGATCCAGTACATCTATCGCAAGTACGGCCGCGACCGGGCGGCGATCGCGGCGGCGGTGTCGACCTATCGTCCGCGTGGTGCGCTGCGGGAAACGGGCAAGGCGCTCGGCGTCGATCCGCAGATCGTCGATGCGGTCGCGAAGTCGCATCACTGGTTCGATACCAGTCGGGATCTGCTCGCGCGTTTCGCGGAATCCGGCCTCGATCCGAACCAGCCCCTGATTCAGGCCTGGGCGAAGCTCGCCTCGCAACTGCTGAATTTTCCGCGCCACCTGTCGCAGCATTCGGGCGGCTTCGTGATCAGCCGCGGCAAGCTCACGCGGCTCGTGCCGGTGGAAAACGCGGCGATGGCCGACCGCTCGGTGATCGAGTGGGACAAGGACGACCTCGAATCATTGGGCTTGCTGAAGGTCGACGTGCTCGCGCTCGGCATGCTGTCGGCGATCCGGCGCACGCTCGACCTCGTTTCGGAACAGCGCGGAGAACGTTTCGAAATGCAGGACATACCCGCCGAGGATGAGGCGACCTACGCGATGATTTCGGCCGCCGATACGATCGGCGTGTTCCAGATCGAATCGCGCGCGCAGATGAGCATGCTGCCGCGCATGCGGCCAGAGAAGTTCTACGACCTCGTGATCGAAGTCGCGATCGTGCGGCCCGGTCCGATTCAGGGCGGCGCCGTGCATCCCTATCTGCAGCGCCGTCAGGGCTTCGAGCCCGTGACCTATCCGAGCGACGCGTTGAAGACCGCGCTGGGCCGCACGCTCGGCGTGCCGATCTTCCAGGAGCAGGTGATGCAGGTGGCGATTCTCGCGGCCGGCTTCACCGCCGGCGAAGCCGACCAGCTGCGACGCGCGATGGCCGCGTGGAAACGCAAGGGCGGACTCGAAAAATACTATGACCGCATCGTGCTCGGCATGCAGGAGCGCGGCTACGACCAGACCTTCGCCGAGGCGATCTTCGAGCAGATCAAGGGCTTCGGTGAATATGGCTTCCCCGAAAGTCACGCGGCCAGTTTCGCGCTGCTGGTCTATGCGAGCAGCTGGCTCAAGTGTCACGAACCCGAAGCCTTTCTCGCCGCGATGCTGAACAGCCAGCCGATGGGCTTCTATTCGCCGTCGCAACTGGTTCAGGATGCGCAGCGGCACGGCGTCACGGTGTTGCCGGTCGATGTGACGATCAGCGGTTGGGACTCCTCGCTCGAACACCGTGCGGGGGCGACGCGCCCTGCCGTGCGTCTCGGTCTTTCGCTGCTGCGCGGCATGAAGGACGGCGCCGCCGAACGGATCGAGAACGCGCGCGCGATTCGCCCGTTCGCGAGCGTCAACGATCTCGCGCGCCGCGCGCAGCTCGACCGCAAAGACCTGCATGCGCTCGCGGATGCGAATGCGTTGGCAGCGCTCGCGGGAAACCGCCGCGAAGCGCTGTGGCAGTCGGTCGTCGCGGTGCCGGACAAGGATATGCTCGCGGCCGCGGCGACTCAGGACGAAACGCCCGAACTGGGCGCACCGAGCGAAGCGAACGACATCGTCGCCGACTACCGTTCGCTCGGCCTGACGCTCAACCGCCATCCGCTGGAACTGCTCCGGCCGCAGTTGCTCGCGAACCGGCTGATGCCGGCCTCGACGCTGCGGACCTATCGCGACGGCCGCCTCGCGCGCGGCTGCGGACTGGTGACGGTGCGTCAGCGTCCTGGCACGGCCAAGGGCGTCGTGTTCGTCACGCTCGAAGACGAGACCGGCAACGTCAATGTGATCATCTGGCCGAGTCTGCTCGAAAAACAGCGCAAAGAAGCGTTGGGCGCCGCGCTGCTCGCCGTGTACGGCACATGGCAGTGTCAGGGGGAAGTACGGCATCTCGTCGCGCAGCGGCTCGTCGACATGTCTCATCTGCTGGGCGAGTTGCAAACGACGAGCAGAAACTTCTGCTGACGCGAGCGCGCAAATGCGTATCATCGGAACAGCAAACGGAGGCATCCATGTGCTATTCGGCTCAGATTCTGGCGGACTACCGGCGCTACGTCCGCATGTTCGGCGCGCACATGAGCATCGAGGAATTCGCGCGTCTTTTCTTCGAACGCGCAGAGGACGGTCAGGCCAGGATTCCCAAAGCGATGGAAGACGCCTTCTCGGAACCGCAGTCCGACGCGGAACGGGAAGTCTGGGCGCTGATCGAGCGCTTCAGATCGCAGCAGACCGTGAAGCTCGAACAGGAACTGTTCAAACAGCGCACCCGCTTCGCCGATGCCGAGCGCTCTTTGCAGACCAAAGCCACCAAGGTGGCGACCGAGAGCAAACGGATCGCGAAAGACAAGATCGACCGCACGCTCGAGCGACTCGACGACCTCGGCCGAACCGCTCCCAAAGCAGACGACTCGCGCATCTTTCCAGGCTACTACGCGCCGGTGATGGTGATGGAGAATGGCCAGCGCGTCGTCAAACCGATGCGCTATCAGTGCCGCCTGGCCGGCAAGCCCGCATCGTACGACACCCGCTATCCCGGCACGTACAACGCTCGTCGGGACAGTCTCGAAAGTTTCTGGAAAGCGCTATTCGGCTATTCGCATGGACTCGTGCTGGCCAGTTCTTTCTATGAGAACGTCTCGCGCGCGCGAATGGAAGGCCGTGAACCGGCGCCCGACGAGAAAGATGAAAATGTCCGGCTCGAGTTCCGGCCCAATCCGCCTCACGACATGCTGGTCGCATGCTTATGGTCCCGCTGGAGCGGCGAAGGCGAGCCCGATCTATTGTCCTTCGCGGCGATCACCGATGATCCGCCACCCGAGGTGGCCGCTGCCGGCCATGATCGCTGCATCATTCCCATCAAGCCTGAGCATATCGACGCGTGGTTGAATCCCGATCCGCGCGATCTGGCAGCGTTGTACGCGATTCTCGATGATCGGGACCGGCCGTTCTACGAACATCGGATCGCGGCCTGAATTACAAGCCGCGGTTTCGGAGGCCGCGCGAGACGGTGTCGGATCATCCTTGCAATCTTCGCGCAGTAACATATTCTGCGTTATGGATGTTCATCGGCTGGCGAAGAATACCCGGTTGTAGAGGTCCGCCAACAGGCGCGATTCGGGCCCCATCAATCATCGAAGCGCCTGCGCAGCGGGCCCGACACGATCCACACCCTCGGGTTGCGGCTGCAAGCACAGGAGACGTCGGTATGGGCAAACATCCCGCGGCGGACGCTTCGCAGCAGACCGCGCTCGGCAGCGACGAACTTCAGCTGATCGATGCGTGGTGGCGCGCATGCAATTATCTTTCGGTCGGCATGATCTATCTGCTGGACAATCCGCTGCTGCGGGAGCCGCTGAAAGTCGAACACGTCAAGTATCGCCTGCTCGGACACTGGGGCGCGAGCCCGGCGTTATCGTTCGTCTGGGCGCATCTGAACCGCGTGATCAAACGCGACGATCTCGACGTCGTCTTCATGGCCGGTCCCGGACACGGCGCACCGGGCGTGCTCGGCCCCACCTATCTGGAAGGCACCTACTCGGAGATCTATCCGGACAAGAGCGCGGATGCCGAGGGCATGCAGAAGTTCTTCAAGCAGTTCTCGTTTCCCGGCCATATCGGTTCGCATGTGACGCCGGAGACGCCCGGGTCCATCCATGAGGGCGGCGAGCTCGGCTACAGCCTGTCGCATGCGTATGGCGCCGTGCTCGACAACCCGGACCTCATCGTGGCCTGCGTGGTCGGCGATGGAGAAGCGGAGACCGGGCCGCTCGCCACCGCATGGCATTCGAATAAATTCATCAATCCGGCCCGCGACGGCACCGTGCTGCCGATCCTCAATCTGAACGGCTACAAGATCGCCAATCCGACCATTCTGTCGCGCATCAGCAGCAGAGAACTGGAAGCGCTCTTTGTCGGCTACGGCTACACGCCGCATTTCGTCGAAGGATCGGATCACGCGGAAATGCATCGGAAGATGGCGCACACGCTCGATACCGTGCTCGGCGAAATTCGCGCAATTCATCAGCAGGCACGCGCGAACGGCAATCTCGAGCGGCCGCTCTGGCCGATGATCGTGCTGCGCACGCCCAAGGGCTGGACCGGACCGAAGCAGTTCAACGGGCACAAGGTCGAAGGCTCGTGGCGCTCGCATCAGGTGCCTTTCTCCGATGTGCGCAACAACTCCGCGAATCTCGAAGTGCTCGAAGAATGGATGCGCAGCTACCGGCCCGCCGAACTTTTCGATGCCGAGGGCCGGCTGATCCCCGAACTCAAGGCGCTGTCGCCCCAAGGCCCGCGCCGCATGAGCGCCAATCCGCATGCGAACGGCGGCGTGCTGCGCCGCGAACTGAAGCTGCCCGACATCCGCGCGTACGCGGTGGATGTGCAGCACGCGGGCAAGGTGCTGCAGGAGAACACGCGGCCACTCGGCGAATTTCTGCGCGACACGATGCGCGCGAACATGAACACCTTCCGCGTGTTCGGCCCGGACGAAACGGCCTCGAACCGTCTGCAGTCGATCTACGAGGTCAGCAAGAAGGTGTGGATGGCCGAGATGCTCCCCGAGGACGAGGACGGCGGCGAACTGGCGCGCGACGGCCGCGTGATGGAGATGCTGTCCGAACACACGCTGATGGGATGGCTCGAAGGCTATCTGCTGACGGGCCGCCACGGCTTCTTCCATACCTATGAAGCGTTTGCGCACGTGGTGGATTCGATGTTCAACCAGCACGCGAAGTGGCTCGACATCAGCCGGAATCACGTGCCATGGCGCGCGTGGGTGTCGGCGGAAAACATTCTGCTGTCGTCGACCGTGTGGCGGCAGGATCACAACGGCTTTTCGCATCAGGACCCCGGCTTCATCGATCTCGTCACCAACAAGAGCCCTTCGGTCACGCGCGTCTATCTTCCGCCCGACGCGAACACGCTGCTGGTGGTCGCCGACCACTGTCTGCGCACCACCGACTGCATCAACGTGATCGTCGCCGACAAGCAGAAACACCTGCAATTCACCACCATCGACGAAGCCGTCGTGCACTGCGCCAAAGGCATCGGCGTGTGGCGGCGCGCGAGCAACGACGAGGACGCCGAACCGGACGTGGTGATGGCCTCGTGCGGCGACGTCGCCACCCAGGAAGCGCTGGCGGCGACGGCGATCCTGCGCGAGCGTCTGCCCGAACTGAAGCTGCGTTTCGTCAACGTGGTCGACCTGTTCAGGATGCAGCCGGCGAGCGAGCACCCGCACGGCTCGACCGAACGCGAATTCGACAGCCTGTTTACGACCAACAAGCCGGTGATCTTCAATTTCCACGGTTACCCGTGGCTGATCCACAAGCTCGCTTATCGCTTTCGCAATCACGAGAATCTGCACGTGCGGGGCTACAAGGAGAAAGGCAACATCAACACGCCGCTCGAACTGGCGATTCTCAATCAGGTGGACCGTTTCAATCTGGTGATCGACGTGCTCGACCGCGTGCCGCGTTTGCAGGGCAGATCCGCGCATCTCAGGGAAGACATGAGGAACGCGATCGTCAGCAACCTGAACTATGCGCACACGCATGGCACGGACCGCGCCGAGGTCGCCGACTGGGTCTGGCCCTTCTGAACGTCACGCGCAGCATGCACCGAGGAAAGCATCATGGCCGACGCTCCCACCACGACCTCGCAGCAAAGCGCGGATGCAGCGCGCACCGGCCTGAGCGCCGCCGCGCTCCAACGCGGCGTGCTCGACAATCTGCTGTGCCTGCGGGGCCGCTATCCGGCGATCGCTTCCCCGCATGACTGGTACATGGCGCTCGCGTATAGCGTGCGCGACCGGCTGCTGGCCCGCTGGGCAACCTCCGTACAGACCTACGCCGGAAGCGATGCGCGGGTCGCCTGCTACCTGTCCGCCGAGTTCCTGATCGGCCCGCAACTCGGCAACAACCTCGTCAATCTCGGCATCGAGGCCAACGCACGCGAAGCGCTGCGCGCGCTCGGCGTCGACCTCGATATGCTGCTCGAACTTGAGGAAGAGCCAGGGCTCGGCAATGGCGGACTTGGCCGCCTCGCGGCCTGCTATCTGGATTCGCTCGCAAGTTTGGAAATACCGGCCATCGGCTATGGCATCCGCTACGAGTTCGGCATCTTCGACCAGCAGATTCGCGACGGCTGGCAGATCGAAACCACCGACAAGTGGCTGCAGAAGGGCAATCCATGGGAGATCGTGCGCCCGGAGGTTGCGTACTACGTGGGGTTCGGCGGCAGCACACACAACGAAACCGATGCACAGGGGCACCTGTGCGTGCACTGGACACCCACACGGCAGGTCAAGGGGGTGGCTTGCGACACGCCGATGCCCGGCTATCACGTCAACACGTGCAACACCTTGCGGCTGTGGAAGAGCGAGGCGGTCGAGTCGTTCGACCTGCAGGACTTCAACGCCGGCGACTATTACGAGGCCGTTAACGAAAAGGTCATCTCCGAGACGCTGTCGAAGGTGCTGTATCCGAACGACGAGCCCGAGATCGGCAAGCGCCTGCGTCTCGCGCAGCAATACTTCTTCGTGTCGTGCTCGCTGCAGGACATGCTGCGCCTGCTCGAAATCAAGGGCGAACCGGTCGGACACTTCGCGCAGTTGTTCAACGTGCAGTTGAACGACACGCACCCGTCGATCGCCGTCGCCGAGCTGATGCGTCTGCTGGTGGACGACAGGCAGGTGCCGTGGGACGAGGCCTGGGACATCACGCGGCGCGCGCTCGCGTACACCAATCACACCCTGCTGCCCGAAGCGCTCGAAACCTGGGGGCTGCCGCTGATGCGCAACCTGCTGCCGCGCCTGCTCGAAATCATCTACGAGATCAACCGCCGCTTCCTCGACGAGGTGCGGCAGCGCTATCCGGGCGACGACGTGCGCATCGAACGCATGTCGCTGATCGACGAGCGCGGTGACAAGCTCGTGCGCATGGCGCATCTGGCGACGGTCGGCAGCCACGCGGTCAACGGCGTCGCCGAACTGCATTCCGGGCTGCTCAAGCAGACCGTGCTGCGGGACTTCGCCGAATTGTGGCCCGAGCGTTTTCACAACATCACGAACGGCGTCACGCCGCGCCGTTTCATGCTGCTTTGCAATCCGGCGCTCGCGCGGCTGCTCGACGAGACCATCGGCGCTGGCTGGGTCACTGATCTCGCACGACTGCGCAAGCTCGAAGCCTATGCCGACGACGCCACGTTTCAGCAGCATTGGCGTAGCGTGAAGCAGGCGAACAAGGCCGTGCTCGCCGAGCATATCCGGAGCGTCACGGGCATCGGCGTCGACACCGCCGCGCTGTTCGACGTGCAGGTCAAGCGCATCCACGAATACAAGCGGCAACATCTGAACGCGTTGCTGATCGTTACGCTGTACCGGCGCCTGCTGCGTGATCCACAGCTTGCGCTGACACCGCGCTGTTTCGTATTCGGCGGCAAGGCGGCGCCCGGCTACGCGACGGCCAAGTTGATCATCCGTTTGATCAACGGCATCGCCGAAGTCGTGAATAACGACCCGGTGGTGAACGGGCGTCTGAAAGTCGTCTTCTATCCGGACTTCAATGTGAAAAACGCGCACTTCATCTACCCTGCGGCCGACCTGTCCGAGCAGATTTCGACGGCCGGCAAGGAAGCATCGGGCACCGGCAACATGAAGTTCATGATGAACGGCGCGTTGACGATCGGCACGCTCGACGGCGCCAACGTCGAAATCCGCGAAGAGGTCGGCGACGAAAACTTCTTCCTGTTCGGCCTGACCGCCGACGAAGTGGAACGTGTGAAGCGCGCGGGTTATCGCCCTGAGGACTATGTGAAGGACGACGCGGAACTGAGCGAAGTGCTGCAACTGATCGCCGCCGGTCATTTCTCGCGAGGAGACCGCGAGATGTTCCGCCCGCTGATCGACAATCTGACGCACGCGGACCCGTTTCTCGTGCTCGCCGACTATGCCGCCTACGTGGCGCGTCAGGACGACGTGAGCGCCGCCTGGCAGGACACGCGGCGCTGGACCCGGATGTCGATTCTGAACACCGCGCGCTCGGGCAAGTTCTCTTCCGACCGCGCCATCGGCGAATACTGCGACAAGATCTGGAAGATCCGCCCGATGAGGATCACCCTTGATCAATGACCCTGAAACGGGATCGGTGCGTGCTCATGCGGTTCGCTCCGGGTCGCGGTTTCCCGTGGGCGCGTCGGCGGTGCCCGGCGGCATCAATTTCTGCATCTTTTGCCGTCACGCGACGCGCGTCGAGCTGTTGCTGTACGACGCGGCTGACAGCCCCGAGCCGTTCCAGATCATCACGCTCGCCGCCGGTTGCAACCGAACCTTCTACTACTGGCATGTGATGGTCGAAGCGCTGCCGTTCGGTACCTACTACACGTGGCGGGTGGACGGTCCGCGCGATACGCGCTCTGGCGGCTACGCGTTCGACCCCGACAGGGAACTCCTCGACCCGTATGCCCGCGCGGTCAGCGACGTGCTGTGGACGCGGCCTGCGGTCGGCCAGCCGAATCCCGACGGACACAAAACCCACCGCGCGATCGTGACGGAACCCCTGCCCTCGTCCCCTGGGCGTATCTCGCGCGGACTCGACGACGCGATCATCTACGAGCTGCATGTCGGCGGCTTTACACGTGATCCGTCGAGCGGCGTGCAGCATCCCGGTACCTTCGCCGGCCTGATCGAAAAGATTCCGTACCTGACGCAGCTTGGCGTGACCCACGTCGAGCTGCTGCCGGTGATGGCCTTCGACGAACAGGACGTTCCGCCCGCCACGGCGGCCCTCGGCCTGAGCAACTACTGGGGTTACAGCACGCATAGCTATTACAGCCCGCATCCTCGCTACTGCCGCGATCCCGCGCGCGCGCCCCAGGAGTTTCGCGCGCTGACCGACGCCATGCACGCCGCGGGCATCGCCGTGCTGCTCGACGTCGTGTTCAACCATACGGCCGAAGCGGGCGAGACGGGCCCCGTCATCAACTTCAAGGGCCTCGTCAACGATATCTTCTACCACCTCGACGCGGCCGACCGGCGCCGCTACCGGGACTACACCGGCTGCGGCAACACGATCAATTGCAACCATCCACTGGTGACGACGTTCATCGTGCGCTGCCTCGAATACTGGGTGGAAGAACTCGGCGTCGATGGCTTCCGGTTCGATCTGGCGAGTATCTTCGCGCGCGACCAGCGCGGCGAGCTGATGGTCGATCCACCGCTGCCCTGGGCGATCGAGTCTTCGCGTGTGCTGTCGCGCGTGCCATTGATCGCGGAGGCGTGGGACGCCGCCGGGATGTATCAGGTCGGCGCCTTTCCCGGCATGGCATGGGCCGAGTGGAACGGCCGCTATCGGGACGTGATTCGCCGTTTCGTGCGCGGCGACCCGGGGCTCATCGGGGCGGTCGCGACCTGCATCGCGGGCAGCTCAGACCTCTATGCGGACGACGGCAGGCTGCCCAACAACAGCATCAACTTCGTGACGTGCCACGACGGCTTCACGCTGATCGATCTCGTGAGCTACGGGTCGAAGCACAACGAAGCCAACGGAGACGAGAATCGCGACGGCAGCTCCGACAACCTGTCGTGGAACTGTGGCGCCGAGGGCGGGACCGGCGACGCCCAGATTCTCGGTCTGCGACATCGCCAGGCGCGCAACGCGATGGCCATCCTGTTCCTGAGTCTGGGTGTGCCGATGACGCTCGCCGGAGACGAGGTGCTGCGCAGCCAGCGCGGCAACAACAACACTTATTGTCAGGACAACACGCTCAGCTGGTTCGACTGGACACCCACTGAAGCCGGCTCGGCCATGTCGCGCTTCGTGCGCGAGCTGATCGCGCTGCGCAAACGCCACGCAAGTTTGCGGCGGCGGTATTTTCTGACCGGCCGGCCCTCGGCGGGGCAGACCCGGCCGGATGCGGCATGGCACGGCGAGCGCCTGAACGAGCCGGGCTGGCACGATCCAGGCGCGCGGCTTCTCGCCGTCACGCTGGGCGGCGAAGAACCTGGCGAGCCGGCACTGCACGCGGTGTTCAACATGGACGATTGCGCCCGCACGGTCCAGTTGCCCGCGCCCCGCGACGAGCGGCACTGGCGGCGTATCGTCGATACCGCGCGCGACAGTCCGCATGACATCGTGCAAGCGGCGCAACAGGGCATTGTCGAAAGCGATCAATTTCGCGTGGAGGCACGCAGTGTCGTGGTTCTGGAAGAAGCGAGCTGAACCGACGCAAATAACCCGGGTTCTTGTCCTCTAATGTCGATGCTGTGGCGGATATGCCGTACGCAGTTTCGATTTACTGGCGGAACAATCCACCGGCAACGATCGCGGAGGGCATCATGAGAATTCGCGTAGACGGGCCGTCCGTCGTCTTTGCGATAGTTGCGGTCGTGGCCCATGGCAGCGCATTCGCGAGGTCCGAAGCCTGCCATCCCACCTCGGAAAAGCAGATTTCCGCACTGTTCGATCGCTGGAACGACTCGCTGAAAACCGGCGAACCGCAGAAGGTCGTGGCGAACTACGCGCCGAACTCGATTCTGCTGCCGACCGTCTCGAACAAGCCGCGTTTGACCGCCGACGAAAAACTCGACTATTTCAAACACTTCCTCGAAAACAAACCGGTCGGCACGATCGACTTCCGCGACATCATGATCGAATGCAACACCGCGATCGACTCGGGGCTCTACACCTTCAAATTCGCGGACGGCTCGGTCGTCAAGGCGCGCTATACGTTCACCTACGCGTGGAATGGGCACAAGTGGCTAATTACCAGCCATCATTCGTCGAAAATGCCGGAAGGCAATTAGCCGATGTGGTTTAGAAAAAGTCAGGCTGGGACTTGAACCTCATTCACGAATGACCTGAATACGTCCCGCCTTGACTGCGGCCTTCCATACCGTCCAGTCCGCCTCATTCTGTTCCGCGCCTCGCTATCCCGTCCTTTCCGCCCGATGCGCGGCCTCCTGCACGCCTCGTACAGCCGCGGCCACGATCAAGCCGGTGAATACCACGCCGATCAGCCCGAGGCATGCGGCGTCGATCCGGCCGAACGCCGAAGTGGGCACGACATCGCCGTACCCGATGGTGAGCGCCGTGATCGCGCAGAGGTACACGGTTTCACCCAGCGGCGACGGTGTCCGGTTCGCTGTCTCGACGGGCGCGCCCCAGTAGTACATGCCAAACGTCAGCAGGACGAACAGTAGAAGCAGACCGATCAGAATCGCTCTCAGATACCACAGGGTTATCGCCATTTCCTTCAGGATCTCACCAGCCCGAGGACGGGCCGCGCCATCGCCTGTCGCATTTCCCATTACACGCTCCTGTTGCGATCACCGGATCGGCTTTGCAGCATGCCGCACCGCCTCACTCCGCACGGCGGTGCTGCTCGAAAAACAGAAGCATCAAATACGCATAGGCCGTTACGGCCAGAAAGAGCCCCATTCGCACGGCAAACGCGGTGTAGACATCCTTGCCCGCCACGCTGTCCTGCACCGATTGCCCGAGCAGAATGATCATCGTCACGAGACTGTTCAGCCAGAAGCCCGGCGAACAACGCGTGGGTTGCAGGCCGTACAGCTTGCGTCCCACCAGCAGGCCGAACAACAGCATCCACAGAAAGAACATCCACAGATGCACGAACAGCCTCAGCGCAAACCAGAACGCGATGGCGAGCAGACCGCCGAGCAGCGTCGAGCCGATCAGATCGCGTGCGGCGCCGCGGGCCGAGGTCGTGCAGGTTTGTCTGCCGAGGCTGACGGACTTCATGATGATCGGCATGTAGTTCGCCGGGTCGGTCATCGCGAGCAGATAGGCCGGCATGACGACGAGCGCGGCACGCAGCGCGAGATAGGCCGCCTCGTCTTCCGCCATCGCTGCCGCGGCGGGCTGTTCTCGCGCGCCCATGCTTTCAGGAAACAATCTGTGCGCCAGCGTCGACGCCAGCACGGCAAGCAGAAGTCCCTTCGCCAGCGCGCCGACGACCGTCAGGGCCAGTTCGAAGTCGGCCGTGCCCGCGGCGGAAATCATCGTCAGTCCCGCGACCAGAAATGTCGCGACGAGATTGTTGCCGCCACGCAGCCCGTAACGAAACGCGAAGAACAGCATGAGGCCGACGATCATGACGCCGGCCAACGCATAGTGACGAAGCAACGGAACGAGGAGCAGGCCGCTGCCGGTGGTCGACGCCACGACCAGCGAAAGAATCACGCCGGCCTTCAACGATAGCGGGCGATTCTGCGTGGCCAGCAAAAAAACCGCGAATACCGGCGCGACGACGGGTATCGGGAAATCGAGTCCAAAGCTGACGGCAAGAGCGATCGCCGTTCCGATGGCCACGCGTATCGCGCGATAACCGAGGCGCTGGGTCACGGGCTGCATGGGCTTCTCAATAGACGTATGAGAGCCAGCTCATCAGCCGGATGAACGCGTGTCCCAGCGGATTGAGCGGATTGCCCTGGGTCGGAAAGGCCATCACTTCGGCCTGCCCGCCCACCCGCAGATCGCGCAGACGCGCGCGCTCGCTGTCGTCGAATTCGACGATTACCGGGAAACGCTGCGCGGGCCGCAGCCAGTCGCGGCTATTCTGCACGGTGGGCAGGCTGCCCGCCGGCGTGCTCTGCCCCACGCTCACGCCATAGCCGACACTGCGAACCCGCCCGCCGAACACTTCGCCGGGCAGCACGTCCAATGCGATCTCGACGCGCGTGCCGGGTTTGAGATGGCCCAGATTGTTCTCCGTCATGTCGGCACTGACCCACACGTCGCGGATCGCGATCAGCGTCATGACCGGATTGCCCGCCGCGGCGAACTGACCGACTTCCGTGCGCAGATCGGTCACGACGCCGCTCGAGCGGGCTCTGATCCGCGCGTTGGCGAGATCGAGTTCGGCCTTCTCCAGCGCGCCAGCGGCGCTGCGCAACTGCGCATTCTCCGCCTCGCTTCCGCCCTGCTGCTCCCGCGCCCGCTCGACTTCGGCACGGGCCCCGTCGACCTGGCTTAGCGCCTGTTCATGCGTCGCCCGCGCGACCTCGAGGCGTCGCAGAGAGACGGTGCCCTCGTCTTCGCGATAGAGCCGCTCGAGACGGTCGCTGTCCTGGCGCGCCTTGACCTCGTTCGCGATGGCGGCCCGCAACGCCGCGAGTGCCGACTCGATACCGGCCGTGCTGGCACCGACCTGCCGGCGCGTGGACTGCAGATCGGCGCGCGCCCGGTCAGCGGCAATGCGGTAGGGCTCGCTATCGACTTCGAACAGCACGTCCCCCGCGTTGACATCCTGGTTGTTATGGACGAACACCCGCGTCACGCGTCCCGACACCTCGGCGGCGACGGGCACGACATAGGCCTGAATCCGCGCCTGCTGCGTATACGGCGTGAAACGGTCGGCGAGCAGATACCAGATCAGGCTGAGCACGATCAGACAGAGGATCCATTTGACCGCCCTGCCCGAAGGGTCGGCAGCAGGCGTCGACGACTTCGGCGGGGCGGCGGTTCGAGGCTCGCGGGTATCCTGGGTATCGCTCATCGTGACGCCCCTTCGGCTTGCCCCGGCGTACCGGAAGACGGCGCCGTTCGGTCGAGCAGGTCGCCCCAATCGGTGCGTTGCCGCATCTGTGCGCGCGTCGCCGCGTCGACGAGCGGCTGTTCGGTTTCCCAGCCGCCTCCGAGCGCCTTGTAAAGCGCGATCACACTGCCGAGCGCATTGCTGCGATTGACCACGTACGCGTCCTGCTGCGCGAACAGCGCGCGCTGCGCATCGAGGACCCGCTGGAAGTCCGAATACCCTTCCCGATAGATCGTATTGGCGAGCGTCAGCGAGCGCCGCGCCGCGCCCTGCGCGTCATTCAGAATGGTGTCGCGCTGCAAGGCGGCGAGCAGCGCCGTCGCGGCGTCGTCGGCCTCGCGCGCCGCCTCGCGCACCGTGTTCTGATAAGCCACCGTCAACTCTTGCAGCCGTGCGTCCTGGACGCGCACGTTGTTCGTGATCCTGCCGTAGTCGAACACGTTCCACGTCACGCTCGGGCCCGCGGCAAAGAGCAGTGTGCTCGGTGCGCCCGCGAGCGAACTGGCGGTCCACGTCAGCGTGCCGAGCAACGATACCGACGGGTACAGATCCGCTTTTGCCACGCCGATGAGCGCCGACTGCGAAGCCATCTGGTACTCGGCCGCGCGAACGTCAGGGCGGCGCAACAGCAGATCGGCCGGCACGTCCTGCAGCACCGCATGATCCACCAGCGGCACCACGCCATCCTTGCCCGCCTGCACGTCGAGTTCCGGCAGCGGACCCGGCGCTCGCCCGATCAGCACCGACAGCGCATGACGCGCAAGCACGATCTGGCTTTCGAGATCGGGGATGCTGCTCAGCGTCCCAAGGTACTGAGTCTTCGCCTGCTGGAAGTCGAGTTCGTCGGATTCGCCAGCCTTGAAGAGCTTTTGAGCGATGTCGTAGCTGCGCTTTTGCAACTGGGCGTTCTCGCGAGCGATACGTAGCCGCGCCTGCGCGACCCGCAATGTGAAATACGTATCCGCGACCTGCGCGTGCAACAGAACCAGCGCATCGTCGCGGTTGGCTTGCGCGGCGAAGAACGCGGCGTCGGCCGATTCGATCGCGCGGCTGAAACGTCCCCAGAAATCGAGTTCCCAGCCGATGCTGAAGCCCGCGCCGTACTGCACGAAGACGCCCGAGCGCGGATTGGAACCATCCGAGCGCTTGCGCGCCGAAGCCAGTACATCGGCACTCGCCTGCTGCACCTGCGGATAGCGTCCCGCGAGCGCGATGCCGAGCTGTGCGCGCGCCTCGAGCACGCGCAGTCCGGCGATCTTCAGGTCGCCGTTGTTCGCGTCGGCTTCGGCGATCAGACGTTCGAGATTCCTATCGTCGAAGATCAGCCACCACTGGCGCACATCGGGCTGTGCACCCGGTTGCGTGACCCGCGTGATCGATTCGCTACTCCAGTGCTCGCTCCACGCTTCATGCTGCGGCTTGAAGTCCGGGCCCACCCGCATGCATCCGCTCAGGCCAACCGCCGCCCCGAAAAGCACTGCGATCCCGTACGGACGCATCAACGGTGACACGGAGCCATCCTCGAGCTTCAGGTCTGCTTCTGTTCGTGGGTCTGCGTGGGTTGCGTGGGTTGCCTGGGTTGAGGCTGGTCTCGGACCCAGCGCCAGAACAGCTGATAACCGACGGCCAGCATCACGGGCCCAACGAATAGCCCGATGACGCCTCCCGTCACCATGCCGCCGAGCGCTCCGATCAGCACGACGGGCATCGGCACCGCGACGCCACGGCCCAGCATCAATGGCTTGAGCACGTTGTCGGCGAGGCCTGCGACGAACACGTAAACCGAGAAGATGATGTTTGCGGTGTTCACGCCGTCCGTGACGATCACGAAGGCGATCACCGGAATGGTGATCAGCGTGGCCGGCAATTGCATGATGCCGAGCAGCAGCACGGCCAGCGCGAGCAACCCCGCGCCGGGTATCCCCTTCACGACGAAGCCGATGCCGATCAGCAGCATCTGGATAAACGCGATGCCCACTACCCCCTGGGCCACCGCACGAATCGTCGCCGTGCACAAGTCGGCGATCTGAGCGCCGTTCTCGGGGCCCGAGATGCGCGAGGCGATCTGCACCGCGCTGTGATAGCCCTTCTCACCGTGGGCCATCAGGATTCCTGCGACGATCAGCGCGACGAAAAATATCACCAGGCCGGCACCGAGACCCGTCACCGTTGCAAGCACAGCGAGCCCGGCCTCCTTCAGCTGCGGGGCGAATTTATGCGCAAGACCGGTCAGGTCCGTCGATGCCTGTTGCCAGAAGTCGTACACACGCTGGCCGACCAGCGGCCAACTCGCCACCGACTCCGCGGGAGGCGGAATCCGGAAGCTACCGCTCCTGGCAATGGCGATCGATTTCTCGACCGAATCGGCTACCGCGAGACCCAACGCATACGTTGGCACCAGAATCACGACAAGCGCGACCAGGACGATCAGCGTGGCGATCAGGCCATCCTTGCCGCCGAGCATGGAGCGAAGCAGGACCTGCAGCGGATAGAGCGTGATCGCAAGAATCACCGACCAGGCCATCAGGTTAAGAAACGGCGCGAAGATCCGAAAACAGAATACGGCCAGGACCGCGACGAGTCCGGCGCGGATCAGGACGTCGAGCATCTCTCGGGATGGAGTCCGTTGGGGAATCGGTGTGAGCAGCATAAGTCGTTCTCCCGCCAGGTCGCGTCGCGGTTCGGCGGCGACACCGTGATAGGCCTGAAAACTCAAACCCACTGGAACGTTCTTGACGCCAATACCAAGGCCTGCCTGCAATTCCGGCATCTTAGGAAGAGGATCGCGCCGGCTTTGTCGTCGACAGAGCGCGGCGTTTCACTACTATTGAACCCGCGCCTGAAATATTCAATTGGACTTTGGTCTCATAGCCTCGAGCCGTCCGGAGCTCAGCCCGCCGCCGACAGTCATGGAGAAAACCGTGAGATTGATGGCCATCGTCGCCCTTCTTCTTGCCATGATGCCTGGCGCGCCTGCCCTCGCCGCCGGGGTCGGCTTTCAGAAGGTCGACATACCGAATGGCGCCGAGCCGCCGCTCACTGCCGGAATCTGGTATCCCACCGATGCGCCGGCCACGCCGCACGCCTTGGGCGACGTCACCCAGACCGTCGCGGCCGACGCGCCGATCGCAGGCCATCACCTGCCGCTGATCGTGCTGTCGCACGGCGGCGGCGGCTGGTACGGCGCCCATTACGACACGGCGCTCGCGCTGGCTCGCGCGGGCTTCGTCGCGGCGGCGGCCAGCCACGCCGGCGACACTTTCGATGACCAGAGCCGCGTGCTGCAACTCTGGCGCCGGCCCGCGCAGCTTCATCGGCTGGTGATCGTCATCAGCCGCATCCCTGGTACGACGAGCCGGTGCGGGACGACCTGCCCCGCGCTCCCGACTATCGCGTGGTGGCCAACGCCGGCCACCACGACTTTCTGCCACCTTGCGATGCGCGTCTTGCGCGGCTGCGCCCGGAGATCTGCGACAGCGCGCCGGGCTTCGATCGGACGGCGTTCCATCAGCGATTCAACGCCGCTGTGGTGCGATCTTTCGAGTCGATGTTGCGATAGGAAAGAGACTCACCCGAATTCGTCGTGTTGCGGCAATTGGTCAGTGATCGAATACCACGGTGCCTTTGAACCCACGAACATGTGGGCAGTGGGAGACATGGCGGGCGAGTCTGTGAGTGTTCCCAGCGTGACGTGAACGTACTGTCCCTGACGAACCACTGAGAACATCAGGCTTCCACATATTTTGCAGCGCACATCATGCGACGCTCGCTCATCGCCGAAAATCAACAGGCTGTCTTCGCCCCGAGTGATGCGCAGCTTGTCGCGCTCGATTCCCGCGAAGGGTTTGAACGCCGAGCCGGTCGCGCGCCGGCAGTTTGAACAGTGGCAGTTCAACGCATAGACGAATTCGTCTCTTACCGAGTAATGGACGGCACCGCAAAGGCATCGGCCGGCAAGCAATGGTTTCATGGCTGCTTTTAAACAGAAGGTACGTCGCAAATTGGAAAGTCACGCAGCCGTGATTATTCGCGAGCCGACGCGCGATGTCGAACCGCCAGACCGCTAGCGCCTGAAAATTACCCGCGCCGTGCCGACCTCGATCGGAGAGGAGGTGTGCTGGTGGACAATTTTCCATCCGTCGGCCTGCTGCCTCAGCGTCATGGTGAGGCGATTGTCCATGGAGCGCAGTTCCAATCCGTCGGCGTCGACGGCTTTATATGTCGCGAATGCGTGGACGACGGCGAGGTCCGCGGCGACGATCGTTTGTGCCGCGCTGAAATCGACCATCACACCTTCTGTACCCAGCGAACCGAACCAGCCCTCCACCATGGCGTGCCACGATGCGATGCCGTGGTACGACCATGTCCCCCACATGTCGAAGACCACCGCATCGCGGTCGTATAGCGCAACGAACGCGTCCACGTCTTTTGCCAAAACCGCGGCTTTGTAGCCTTCCATGACTTGCAGGATCGGATTGTCGAGTTTGGTCACAGTGTGCTCCCAGGTCGGATGACGATGGCGGCCAGACTTGCGCAAAAGGGCAGATCCAAGGTTCCTGACCAATTGTCTTACCAGGTCACGACGATCGACGCACCCTCGGATCGACATCCCCTCGAAAAAACCTTCTACGCGATATTGCGTTGCCTTGATCAGATCCCCGCCCGCTGCGCGGATCACTGGGCGATCTGCTGACGTTGATACTCGTCGTGCTTCATTTCCATATAGTCGGCGCGGCTGACCTCGTGCAACTGCCGCGGATACTGCTCGGTCGCATCGAACCAGTCAGCGAGGCGTTTGTCGAGGCGGGCGTTGGGCGGGCTGGAAAGCGCGCCAAGATAGGCATCGATGGCGAGGTAGTAGCGCATCGTATTGCGTTCGACCAGGCCGCGCACGCCGCCGATGTATTGCGGCTCGCTCGTCGACGAATCGGGCGTAGCGGAAAAGCCGACCTTGTTGCTGCCGATCGTCGCGAGGTAGGTTTTCATGGCAAACCGTCCCGCCGTGCCATATCCGTACGCGTAGGTCAGGTGAATAAAGGTGCGATTATCGCCCACCGGTATCGCTTCCAGCACGATACGGTAGTCTTTCGTGCTCAGCGGACCCGTGGCGGCAGTGAGCTCGACGCGAAAATAATCAGGGGTGTTCGCTACCGCACGAAAGTTGAATTGCACGCGGTATGACGACGAAAGCGATTCCTCGGTTTTCTTGCCGATGTTCACGGTGAGGATCGTACCGCTGTCGCTGGTCGACGCATGGCAGTATTTGGTGTTCAGATGCAGGATCAGCACGTCGCACCAGTTGGCCGGGCCCTGAGTCGGGTCGTCGAGCGCGCCGCTGACCACCGCGAAAGGATAGTTGAGCACCCCGTAAATATCGCCCTTGAGCGCCGACGGCAACTCCTGCGATTCGAGGTACAGCGGTCGCTGAAACTGGTTGTGCGCGAGTTGCTGCGTCAGACTTTGATATTTCGCGCGCAGGCGAGCCGCGCCGTCGTCCGCTTGTGCGACGACGCTCTGGCATAAGAAACAGAACACCGTCGTGATCAAGACAATCCACCACGGTCGCGTCCGCCGATTACCGGCCAGGTATGTCGCAAGCCTGCTCATGGTCCTCCTCCTTTGGCTCAGGTTGTGGCGCAACAGAGGACGATCCGATCCTGGCGCCCTCGTTGTTCCCGCATATCGCCGACCTCATACGGCCATGCGCAAATACAGGCCGCGCAACTCGAACCCTCATCACTCGCCCGGCGCCCATTCCGGGCTGTAACCTCCGAGTGCCGGGTGATACATCTCATCGCCCGAATGCTGGGTGAACTCAACGTTGAGTCGGTCCTCGCGCAAGCCAAGGATTTCGATGCACAGCGCACAAAGCGCTTTGGCCAACTCCATGCGCAACTCCGGCGGTCGCCCTCTTCTGATATCGAGCATCATCAACGCAACGGGCACCGGTTCCCCGCTCTCCTCCGCAATGCGCCACACGCTACCGGGACCGAGTTCGCGGATGGCTACGCTGATTCGCCTGACGTCAACCGACATCATCCGAGCATAGGTCTCACTCATTTTCGCCGCGAGCAGTCTCTTGCTCTCGACAGAGTAGTGATCGTTTACATCAAGCTGTAGATAAGGCATTGCATCGATCTCCGACGAAAGTGTTGCGCACTCGCCAACTATATGCCGCGCCATCCAATCGATCAAAACCGTCGCCCCAGCACGCTCTGGCGAGCCGATCGTCGCTCGTCTCCGTAGCAGTATCGAACGCCAGGCAGGCATGCATGGCTGACGGGCACTCTGTTTTGGCCTATTGCCCTTGCATAATGGTCTTCACTATTTACACGAAGTCCCGGATCAACGAGATACGTTCGCTGCCGGGAACTCGCCTCCGACATTCAACAGCGATGAGTCGTTTATTTCATTGGCTGTCCTATTGTTTGCTCGCGTTCTCGCCCACAGCGTGCCTGCTGTCAAATCGATCGTCAGGAGAATCGTCATGCGTAAGATGCTTACCGTCGCTGTCGCAGCGTTTTGTATTGCGTCCTTTTCGCACGAGAGTCGTGCCTCTGGCGATGATGATGTCCCACAAGCCCGATGCACGCTACCTCAAGGTACGGTCGCATTGGTGGAAAAGCAGTTGCATACGGTCGTGAACCTGCCCGATGCGAACGGCGGGATCTTCAAGCCTAACCGGATGTGGGCGGCCATTGTCGATCGGCAGGGGCATCTGTGTTCGGTGATCGTGACCGGTGACGCCTGGCCCGGTAGCCGGGCCATTGCAATCGCGAAGGCTTATACGGCGAACGGTTTCAGCAACGACGCACTCGCACTATCGACGGCAAATCTCTACGCGGCCACCCAGCCGGGCGGCTCCCTTTACGGCCTGAATAATTCGAATCCTTTTGACGCGCGCTTCCTCGAACAGGGCAGCGGCATCGGACACACGCTTGGCGGCGTCATTACCTTCGGCGGCGGCGTCGCGCTTTATGCAGCAGGGAAAGTCATCGGAGGATTGGGCGTGAGCGGCGATAGCGCCTGCGCCGATCATGCGATCGCCTATCGCATGCGCAAGCTCGCGGGGCTCGGCACTGTACCCGCCGGCCAAGGCCCGAACAACACGGATAACATCGTCTATTCAACGAGCGGATCTCCGATGGGCTTTGAGCATCCTCATTGCTTCCCGAGCGACCTGAGCGCCGATAAGATCGAGCAGATACCTTCGCACTGACCGGCTTCGAACGGTTGGCCGCCGACACCCACTGACGACGGCAATCATCGACCCGTGGCATCGGGCTTCCGGACAACGTATCGGAAGCCCGCGTAGCGTCTCAGACAGTCGGATCTGGATTGCGTTCGTACCCGCAGACTGATGCGGTGAAAATCGTCAACGCATCTGCCCGTCAATTTGCCTGCGCAGACGATTTTCCTCGTCTTGGAGCTCGGGCGTAAAAGCTTCGCCAAAGTCCGCAGGCTCAAAGAACGGGCGAATCTCGATCTCTGAATCACTGACCATCGGATTCGGGCAGCGCTTTACCCATTCAATCGCTTCGTCCATCGATTGAACCTGCCAGAGCCAGTACCCGGCGATCAATTCCTTGGTTTCCGCAAACGGGCCGTCAATGACGGTGCGGTCCTTCCCTGAGAACCTCACGCGAGCGCCGGCCGAACTCGGCTTCAACCCGTCGCCGCCCTGCATGATGCCGGCCTTGACCAATTGCTCGTTGTACTGGCCCATCGCCGT
Organism: Paraburkholderia lebeckiae; assembly: GCF_050436225.1. Classification (NCBI taxonomy): domain Bacteria; kingdom Pseudomonadati; phylum Pseudomonadota; class Betaproteobacteria; order Burkholderiales; family Burkholderiaceae; genus Paraburkholderia; species Paraburkholderia lebeckiae. Next base: position 2,121,435 of record NZ_JBNDLU010000002.1, read on the forward strand.
GAGGAGTTCGGTACTCGGCATTTGCCCGGCTTCCGATTCGGGGGTTGCCTTGATGATGACCATGACGCGCATTTGGGTTTTCCCTTTGAAGACGAAAGTGTCTGGAGACAACGGCGCCTCCAGTGACTACGACGAATGATCATAGGAGAAATCGACACGCGCAAGACACGATTGCGCGATTTTTCAGAACGTTTCTCGATGAGCGTAAAGGCGCCTGGCAGCCGTGAGCATTGACAGAACTCCCCGATCCGCCACAAGGTGGTCACGGCACTGCGAACGCTTTTTGCACCGACTTTTCGCCTGTATCGGCGGGCCATTGTGCGCGGATCTTCGTCACGACCAGCTCCGGAAGCGGTACGTAATCCAGCGCGTTGACCGTCGGCCCACCATGACTCAACGCCCATTCGAAAAACTTCAAGGTGGCTTCGTCGTGGCCCGGCTTGATCGGCGCCGCGGGGAGCAACACATAAGTCGCGCCCATGACCGGCCAGGCATCCTTGCCCGGCTGGTTGGTCAGCGGTTGCGAGAGAGAACCCGACCAGTCGGCGCTCGCCGCGGCTGCCTTGAAGGTCGCGGCGCTGGGCTGAACGACATTACCCGCCGCATTGGTCATGGCAACGTACTTCAAGCGGTTCTGTTTCGTGAAATCCCATGCGACATAGCCGATTGCGCCGGGCAGATAGCCGACGTACGTGGCAATACCCTCGTTGCCTTTACCGCCGATGCCGAGCGGCCATCGCACGCTAGTGCCTTCGCCTGCCCTGCGCTTCCATTCCGGACTGACCTGCGCGAGGTAGTGAGTCCAGATCAGCGTCGTGCCCGAGCCATCCTGGCGACGCACCACGGCAATCGGGTAGTTAGGCATCTTGATCTTTGGGTTCAACCGCACGATTGCCGGGTCGTCCCAGAACTGAATCTTGCCGAGAAAGATTTCGGCGATGACCGGCCCCGTCAACATCACCTCGCCGGCTTTGAGCCCCGGAAGATTCACGACGGGTACCACGCCGCCGATTACGGTTGGAAATTGCCGCAAGCCGTCGCGGGTCAGTTGATCGTCGGTCAGTGGCGCGTCCGAGCCCGCAAAGTCGACTTCCCGGGCGATGACCTGCTTGAGCCCATCGGACGAACCCGTGCCCTGATAGATCACCTTGCTGCCACCCGACTTCTGGTAGTCGGCGGCCCATCGGGTGTAGAGAGGAGCGGCGAACGTGCTGCCGGCTCCCTTAATGTCGGCGGCGTAGGCCGCGGTTGCGCATGAACAGCAGATCAGACCAGCCATGATGGCGTCGGATGTTCTCACGAATGTCTCCCGTCGGTTCTTGTTCCGGGACATCGCTGATCCAGACCTGCAACTGCGTGAACTCGTTGGAGGGCGACCGTGCCGGCGATTCAATGTGCAGCTTTCATCGGGTGTGCCAGGTCTCCTGCGTGACGCGCCATACGGCACATTAAAGAACGGTGACAGGCCGAATTCCAGTTGAATCATGCTATCGAACGCGCCGTGCCCGGCGGCCTCTTCCATAATTGCAGGCATCCGGTTTCCGGATTGCCGACACACATCAGACATCCCTTGACGTCTCGTCCCACGGTGGCACGCCCGAAAACGCGTTGACAAGGAAATCGATTGCCGCTGTCTCGCTGGCCGGGGACGTGCAATCCGAAGAATTCGCGAAAGCGCTGGTCGAACTCGCCGTCAGCCGCTTCGGCCGCCTCGACATCGCCTACAACAACGCGGGGACGCTGGGTGAAATGGGACCGTCCACAGGCGTATCGGAAGCGGGCCGGTCAGCGACGCTGGCCACTAACCTGACGAGTGCGTTTGTCGGCGCCAAGCATCAGATTCCTGAAATGATCAAGCAAGGCGGTGGATCGATCATCTTCACGTCGACGTTCGTCGGCTACTCGTTCGCCTTCCCGGGGACCGCCGCCTATGCCGCGAGCAAAGCCGGCCTGATCGGACTGACGCAAGCGCTCGCGGCTGAATACGGCCCGCAAGGCGTGCGCGTCAACGCGATCCTCCCGGGCGCGGTGGACACGGAGATGTATCGCGGTATGAACGATACTGCCGAATCGCAGACGTTCGTGACCGGGCTGCACGCGCTCAAGCGGGTCGCAAAGCCGGAAGAGATTGCCCGCTCGGCGCTCTACCTTGCTTCCGACGATTCGTCCTTCGTGACGGGTACCGCTTCGTTGGTGGACGGCGGGGTTTCGATTACGCGCACCTGAGCTTTCTTGACGACGGCAGCCGCGGGAATGCGGATGTTCGACGACGACCCGCGAGCGGCTGCTTGACCCACGCTTCGATGATGTCGGCTCGTGTCCGAAGGTACGGTATCGGATGCGCGGCCGACATCGGAGCGCTCGGGCGCGAGCGTCGACCAGCGTCGGCTGATGGACGAACCCGCTACCATGAAAAATAAACGACCACTGTACGGTTCCTCACCTAATCTTTGATCAGTTGAACCGCGAAAAGCAAAGCGCGAGTCAGCCGGAGTAACCAACAAGGAGGCGGGCCATCATGAAGACGTTAGTCCACACAGCTTGCGCGGTCGCGGTCATGGCCGTGCCAGTTGCATCGCTGGCGCAGGCGGACGGGGCGCTGACGCACGCGCAAGTGCAGGCAGAAATCGCTCAGCTCGAGCAAGCCGGCTTCAATCCGGCCAATGCGAATACCATCGACTTTCCTACCAACATGCCGACCACCAACGCCGCTGCCGCAGGCCAAAGCAGCGGCTACGGCCCCGCGACCAGCGGCACGCAGCAGATGGGTCACCCGGCCAGCACAAGTGGGATGAAGCCGGTGTTCTTTGGCGGATCGTAAGCCTGCCCGTCTGACAAGATCGACGATGCAGAGCATGCCGTCCGCCCAGCCGCGGACGGCGTGGAGTGCCGTGCTATGCGCGCTTGCAGAGTGGTTTCGGCTGCCGCCTGAATGCCCGAAGCCGTCATGACGACGTTTCGGACGCACCCGACCCGAGCGCCATGTCGCATGGCGCCTGCTGTATTGCCAGCCTCGTTTCGCTGAGCGCCTGGGCGCGAACAGCTAACGCCTCGTCAGCGTTTGTTAACGTCGATGGTCAGTATTTCGTATCCGGGGTCGGCGTGCTCGTTCGCGACTTTATTCGCTTCCTCGTACGAGCGAAAGGACGTGGCTTCCTTAATCTCCGGTGCCATGCCGATATCGCCGTCCTCCGCGGTGCAGAGGAACTTTTCGCCGGTCTTTACGACGTAGACGGTCGTCATATCTCCCTCCATGGCTTGCAGGGGAACTTCCAGTCTAGCAGGCTGGAAGGGTTGCACACGGTTCGCTGAGTCGTCCGAAAACGCTCGCGAGCGACCCGACGTCTAAACATGCCAACGACTCACTGACGACTGCTGGCCGCATCGAGACGACTTGGGGCGATCATGATCAGACAGCACCCGTGCGTCCTCGCCGTGGGTTCACGAACCAGGCGATTCTGCTTTGCTTACTCCAATCGCTGCTTTCGCTCAGGGCGTCACTGCGCGATCGACCGCCGCACATTGCGGGCAATCCACGCCGTAAGACCGGAACGGCCCGCGATCGACAGCGTGCGGCGCGGCCCCAACACGATGCCGCCGATCACCAGCACGAGAAGCAGCGCAACATGCGGCGCCTCGGCGAGCGACGCGAGCACATTGCCGGCGGAGGACCGCGAGGCTGCCCGCATCCCCGGCAACGCGGCGGTCCGGTTCGCCACGAGCAAGGCGGCTCGCGTTGCCTCCATGCGTTCCAGAATGGTGGCCCGGGCAAGCTCATTGGCGTGACGTGGCTGACTCATTTGAGCGACTCCCTGAGAGCGTCGAGATCGGAGTGAATCTCGGCCTTGAGGACGTGAAGCGATTGCGCCGGTTTCTGCGCCCGCAAGACGAGAAAAGACACGATGCACACGAGCAGCCAAGCGGCGGCCACGCCCCAGACCACCGCAAGGAAGTAAGGCGTCTGCCACGCGGTGGCGATGATCGCGATGCAAAAGAAGGACAGCGTGAACAGGCCCGCGACTGCCAACGCCATGAGTGCGCTCAACTCGCGCACCAGACGCTTTCGCGTCTCCTCGACTTCCAGCGCGAACAGTTCGCTATAGTCGGTGACGCGTTCGACGCAGAATCGCCCGACGTTGCGCCACCTCGTAACCTTCGCATGGATCGACATGCCGTCCTCCTTACGATTCATTTGCGCCGGCCGCCATCAGCAAAGACTTCTCCCCTGGGCCGACAGAGCAAAGCGACGCCAGCGTTGAACGCGGCGCAAGGGCCGGGCCCGCGCTGAGCGATCGCACGCCGCGTGCCCGTGCCTGGACGGATGCATGCACGCGTTCGCCCTGGCGGCACAGGGCTTGCTTGAATCAGGCAGATCATTCGCCCCCCGAGGACAGCATGACCCCGCTCCCCCCAACCGATCACACTGACCGCGGCGCCGACGCCAGCATCGGCGAGACCGGCTCCGACATGGCTACCGCGGACGGCCGCGCGATGCCGGCCGCGCGCGCCGAGCGCGACTCCCACCACGCGATGCACGACGCGCACCGCGGCGCGCTGATCACGGTGACCGCGCATCGGAACTCGCGAGGCGCCTGGATCGCCGACGTGTCGATTTCCCGCGAGGGTCGGCCGCTGGAGCTACCCGCCAATCTGGCCAACGTGGAGCCCGTGACGCCGGAATGGCTCACCGAGGCGGAAGCGTTGCGCGCCGGCATCGAACAGGGCCGCTATCTGATCGACCGGACACTGAGCGGCGGCGCCGCATCTCTGTCGGCGTCGCTGGGGCCGGTGCGCTGACGCGGGCGTCGCAACACGCGCACCTCGCAAATATCGTGATTGCAGGTTCGCCCGGGTCGAGATTGTCTTTCTGATCGCCGAGGCGTCAGAACCGTGCCCGCGCCGGCGACCCGGCGCAAACGCGTTAGTCGTCGCTATCGAGCCCGCCTGGCGGCGGCCCGATCGTCATGCCCGCGCCCGACCCTGTGCGGGTTCCCGGGGGATAGGCATCGGTTGCTGTCTCGGGCGGAACGTCCGCGACGCAGCGGCTCGCGTCGCCGTCGCGCAGACATTGCACGAAACGGTCCGCCTCCTGTGGCGAGCGAAATCCGTAGATCTTGCTGGCAACCTGCACCTGTGTGTCCGACAGTCGCTTCGACGGCGTTTCCATCACTACTCCTTTTTGCTCGAAGATCTATCGCTACGAGCAACGCGCGCGCCACCTCTCATGCAATCGCGTTTCTCGCGAGCGACGACGCGCGCTTCATCACGGGCGTCAATCTGCCGGTCGACGGTGGGCTGAGCGCGTCGAACTGACAACCGAAGCAGGCCTAGCGCGCCGCGCTCAACCGTCCTGCGTCGGCGATGCCGACGGCGGCCCGCAAGTCGTCCGGATGAACCATCAATTCGCGGACCTCGCGCAGCGTCGCGTACTGGTCGAGCACCGTCCGCCATCTCGGCGATTCGAGCAACTGATGCCACACCGGTTCCAGCACCGCGCAATCGGCGTCGCGCCCGTCCGCCAGTGCGCCCGCGAAATCGAGGCTGGCGTGCGCCGACAGCAGCTGCATCCGGCTCGCAGGGCTCAGCACGCGCGGCGCCGCTTCGACGGGTGCGTCGCAGCAATAGAGCACGGTCCTGCGAAGACCGGCCCCGTCGCTCGTCAGCGCGGCGAGCGACGCGCCGCTCAAAACCACCGTCCCCTGCTGCGTCCGAAACGGGTAGACGGTGTGCGGGTCCGCATGCGCAAGCAGCGTCAGACCACGCACGAGCCGCGGCAGATCGGTGGTGGCCGCATCGACCGATGCCTTCGCTTCGACGAGCAGGCAGACGTCCCACGCCGCCGCGTCGGCCGGGGGCTGTGCCTGGCGCAGCAGCACCACGTCCCATTCGGTTTTCGCGCGCTCGTGGCTCGCGGGTATCGCGGCCGGCACGCGCATCGAGTTCACGACACGGTACGAGGCGAGCGCACCCTGCGCATCATTGAGGCGCCGCGCGAGCGCGTCGAGCGCATCGGCGGCCGATGCCTCGACCGCGGCGCCGCGCTGCTTCGAGCTCAAGCCTCGTGCCACGGCAGTCGAGCTTCCCGGGCGCGGCCCCTGGCGATCCCACAGCGTCTGGTACTGACGCACGCGCTCGTCGGACGCGAGCGCGTAAAGACGGCGCAAGCGCTGCAAAGGGGCACTCTCCAGCAATTGCGCGAGGCCGCGTTGCAGCGCCGCGTCGTGCGCGATTTGCGGCGTATCGATGCAAGCTTGCACGGCTTCGGCCAGTTCGGGCCACGCTTCGGTGAATGCCAGCGCGTGCAGACGCGCCAGCGCGTCGCGTTGCGGGCCGGGTAGCAGCCGCTGCTGCTTGGCCGGATGTGCGACCGCATTGACGGCCGCGTAGATCAGCCGGCGATCGACGCTCGCGTGCGCGGCCAGCGACGCGTACTCGCGCACCACCGTGCTGCGATGCCGTAGCAGCATCGCCTGAAACACCGGGTCGCCGGCTTCCTCGCGCATCGCCTCCCGAATCATGCGCGCGAGCGCCTCGACGAAGAAGCGCTGGTTCGCCGCATCCGGCGCTTCGCGACGCGCGCTCGCCTCGCGAGCCTGCTCGATCGCGAGCGCGAGCACGGTGGCGGGTCTCGCCTGCTGCATCGGCGCGCAGACCGCCGCGAGCGCCGGCAGGCGATAGCGACGCGCGACAGCGTCGAGCATCTCGTCGAGCAACGAAGGCGATGGCGTCAAGGACATTGCGATATGTCGATCAGTTGGCGAAATAACTGTACATGAAGGTTCGATGCGGCGCGCGGACCGGCACGGGTCGCCCCCGTCAAAACGTCATTGCCATAAACTTCATAAAAAATGGGCGCTGGGAAATCCCGATAAACATTACAAAACACAAACACAAATCGAACCAGCAATTACATTTTCCCGACATTAAACATGCAATACGAATTCAGCACGAAAATTGCTGCTCCGGATTAACGCGGAAAAGACGGCTTCAATCATGCAGGCGCTTAATGCTCGGCGTACACTCGCCGGGAAGCCTTGCCATAAGGCGCAAGGACTACAGTGCCGTCCGCGATCAAACGCGGTTTGTGGAGACTCAGGAGAACAATCAATGAGCTGGACTCGGGAACAGAGAAACGTCACGATCGCCGCCTATCTAGGCTGGACGCTCGACGCATTCGATTTCTTTCTGATGGTGTTCGTATTGAAAGATATCGCGCAGGAATTCAATACGGACATTCCGTCCGTCGCGGTCGCGATCATGCTGACCTTGATGATGCGCCCGCTCGGCGCATTGATTTTCGGCTGGCTCGCCGACAAATACGGCCGCCGTCCGACGCTGATGCTCAACATCGCGTGCTTCTCGTTACTCGAACTGCTGTCCGGTCTGTCGCCGAACCTGATGACGCTGCTCGTGCTGCGCGCGCTGTTCGGTATCGCGATGGGCGGCGAATGGGGGGTGGGCGGCGCGCTGACCATGGAAACCGTGCCGCCGAAGTCGCGCGGTATCGTCTCGGGTCTTCTGCAAGCCGGTTATCCAAGCGGCTACCTGCTCGCGTCGATCGTGTTCGGCCTGTTCTATCAATACATCGGCTGGCGCGGCATGTTCTTCGTCGGCGTGCTGCCCGCGTTGCTCGTGCTGTACATTCGCGCGCACGTGCCGGAGTCGCCCGCGTTCCAGACGCTCGAAAAGAAGGTACGGCCCGGCCTCGTCGCGACGCTCAAGAAGAATGTCGGCCTGTCGATCTACGCGATCATCCTGATGACCGCGTTCAACCTCTTCTCGCACGGCTCGCAGGATCTGTATCCGACCTTCCTGCGCGTACAGCGCCAGTTCGACGCGCACACGGTGTCGTGGATCACGATCACACTGAACATCGGCGCGATCTGCGGGGGTCTGTTCTTCGGCTGGGCGTCGGAGAAGATCGGCCGCAAGCGCGCGATTTTCATCTCCGCGCTGATCGCGCTGCCGGTGCTGCCGCTGTGGGCATTCTCCACCACGCCGATGCTGCTCGCACTCGGCGCGTTCCTGATGCAGATCTCGGTGCAAGGCGCCTGGGGCGTGATCCCGGTGCACCTGAACGAAATTTCGCCCGATGAAATCCGCGCGACCTTCCCCGGTCTCGTGTATCAACTGGGCAATCTGATCGCGTCGGTCAACGGTCCGCTGCAAGCGAAAATCGCCGAAATGCACAACAACGATTACGCGCTCGTGATGGCGGTCGTGATCGGCATCGTCGCGCTCGTGATCTGCGCGCTGATTCCGTTCAGCCGCGAGCGCCGCGGCATCGACATGACGCAGTCCGCGCGTGAAGTCGTCGGCGCGGAATCGACGGGCGGCGCGGTCGGAGGACGAGTTTAAGAGCTTGAGGCTTTCGGGAGCCGGGTCAACCCGGTCGCCGAGCGCAAGGCCAGATCACATCGCAACACAACACGAGGCCGTTCCGATTCGTTCGGAACGGTCTTTTTATTTTCCGCACGGTATGACGCGCCACGCTTCGCCAGCATGGCTCCCCGACAGGTCTTCTAGAGGAGTTCGTCCAGCCCGTCACTTGATCGCACCGACCATCCTTTCTTATCCTGAAAAAAACGGTCGTTTCAAAAATCGATTTGAATCGCGTGTTTGCGAGCCGGCAGCCCCGGCAACTGGAGACGGCAACATGGCAGTTCGCACAACCGGCCGGCATGCCCGCGATACGCAGTCACGCATTCTGGACGCCGCGGAGACGCTGTTCATCGAATCCGGCTATGAGGCGATGTCGCTGCGCCAGATCACTTCGCGCGCCGAAGTCAATCTCGCGGCGGTCAACTATCACTTCGGCAGCAAGGAATCGCTGATTCACTCGATGCTGTCACGCCGGCTCGATCAGCTCAACCACGAGCGCCTGAAGTTGCTCGACCGTTTCGACGTCATGCTCGGCGCGCGCCTGACCTGCGAGCACGTGCTCGGCGCGATGTTCATTCCGGCGCTGCTTCTGTCGCGCGATCCGCGTGTCGGCGGCAAAGCGTTTCTGCGCCTGCTCGGGCGCGCCTACGCCGACCCGTCGTCGTTCGTCCGCGACTTTCTGAACGCGCATTACGAAGCGGTGGCGATGCGCTTCTTCGACGCGTTCCAGCGCGCGCTGCCGCATCTGCCGCGCGAGGAGCTCGGCTGGCGGTTGCATTTCGCGATCGGCGCGCTGTCGGGGGTGCTCGCCGGCACCGATACCGACAGCCTGAATGCCGAGTTCTCGCAAGGCAAGTCGATGAACGATCTGCAGCTCATCGCGCGCCTTGCGTCGCTGATGGTCTCCGCGCTGAAGGCGCCGCTGCCGGACGGCACGCAATTGGCCGTGTTCGCCGCCGTGCTCGGCGATGCGACCGAAGGCGGCGTGGACGGCACGTTCGCCAGTGCGCAAGAACATACCAGCGGCGAGGAGGCCGCGTGCGCAGTGGCACGCGACACGGTCGACAGTAAAAGCCGCGGCGGCACTATGGAAGCGGCGCCGGCAAGCTATCAGCATGGGCTGCACGGCACCGCCTGACGACTTCTCACGGCGTCATCGCGTCATCACTCGACGTAACCACCACACGTCGTACATGGAACCCGAACGAGCTCGCTTACCCGAGCAGCACATCTACGTTGCGCAGCTGCGCCGTGCCCGTCAGTCGAGTCGGTAAGACACGGTAACGCCCGACGCAAGTGCGCGACTCGCAGCTGGCCCGGCGATTGCGTCACCACAGAGGAGGAAACGTCATGCCGTGGTTCATCCTGGCGCTCGTCATCGCCGCATTCGCTCTCGTCTACGTTCAGGCCCGCGCCTCATGGTGGCTCGCGGCGCTGATCGTCTGGGTCGCCGCCGCGCTCGTGAGCGGCGCGGCCGGCCCGCTGCTGACGACACTGCTCGCGATCGTGTTCGTACTCCCCGCCCTCGTGCTGACGATCAAACCGCTGCGCCGCGCATGGCTCGCGAAACCGGTGCTCGACACGTTCCGCAAGATCCTGCCGCAGATGTCGCCGACCGAGCGCGACGCGATCGAGGCGGGCACGGTCTGGTGGGACGCCGAGCTATTCTCGGGCCGCCCCCACTGGGACACGCTGCTCGGCTATGGCCCGGCCATGCTCAGCGCCGAAGAACAGGCGTTCCTCGACGTCGAATGCGAGCAGCTGTGTGCGCTCGCGAACGACTGGGAAACCACGATGGTCTGGCAGGACCTGTCGCCGCCAACGTGGCAGTTCATCAAGCAGCACGGCTTTCTCGGCATGATTATTCCGAAGCAGTACGGCGGCAAACAGTTCTCCGCGTACGCGCATTCGCAGGTGATCATGAAGCTCGCGACGCGCTGCTCGGCCGCGGCCGTGTCGGTGATGGTGCCGAACTCGCTAGGCCCGGCCGAGTTGCTGATGCACTACGGCACCGACGCGCAGAAGAACTACTATCTGCCGCGTCTCGCGCGCGGCGAGGAACTGCCCTGCTTCGCGCTGACGAGCCCGTATGCCGGGTCCGACGCCGCCGCGATTCCCGATGTCGGCATCGCTTGCCAGGGCCTGCACGAGGGCCGCGAGACGCTCGGCTTTCGCGTCACGTGGGACAAGCGCTACATCACGCTCGGGCCGATCGCGACCGTACTCGGCCTCGCGTTCCGCGCGCTCGACCCCGACCATCTGCTCGGCACGAACGACGAACCCGGCATCACCTGCGCGCTGATTCCGACCGACCACCCTGGCGTCGACATCGGCCGCCGTCACTGGCCGTTGAACGCAGTGTTCCAGAACGGCCCGAACTCGGGCAAAGACGTGTTCATTCCGCTCGACTGGGTGATCGGCGGACGCGCCCAGGTCGGCAACGGCTGGCGCATGCTGATGGAGTGTCTGGCGGCGGGCCGCGCGATCTCGCTGCCGTCGTCGAACGTCGGGATGGCGAAGCTCGCGGTGCGCGGCACCGGCGCATATGCCGCGATTCGGCGCCAGTTCCGCACCGCCGTCGGCAAGTTCGAGGGCGTGCAGGAAGCGCTCGGCCGCATGGGCGGCAACCTGTACGTGATGGACGCCGCGCGCCGCCTGTCCGCGCAGGCGGTCGACCTCGGCGAAAAGCCGTCCGTCATTTCGGCGATCGCCAAATATCACATCACCGAGCGCGCTCGCATGGTCATCAACGACGGCATGGACGTCGTCGCCGGCAAGGGTATTTGCATGGGGCCGTCGAACTTTCTGGCGCGCGTGTATCAGCAACTGCCGATCTCGATCACCGTCGAAGGTGCGAACATTCTGACGCGCTGTCTGATCATCTTTGGCCAGGGCGCGATTCGCTGCCATCCGTACGTGTTGAAGGAAATGACGGCGACGCGCGAGCCCGATCGCGCGAAAGCCTTGCGCGAGTTCGACGCGGCGTTCTTCGGCCACCTGAATTTCACGGTGTCGAACGTGGTGCGCAGCGCCGTGTATGGGCTGAGCGGCGGCGCGCTGATCGCGAAGCCGCGCCGCGCGTATGCGCCGCTCCATGCGTACTATCGCGCGGCGACGCGTCTGTCGACCGTGTTCGCGTTGCTCGCCGACGTGTCGATGTTCGTGCTCGGCGGCGATCTGAAGCGTCGCGAACGCATCTCGGGACGCCTCGGGGACGTAGTGTCGCAGCTGTTCCTGATCTCGGCGACGCTGAAGCGTTTCGAGGACGAAGGCCGACAGCACGACGACCTGCCGCTCGTGCGGTGGGGCGTCGAGGATGCGCTGTACAAGGCCCAGCGCGCGCTCGACGGCGTGCTCGCGAACTACCCGAACCGGGTCGCCGCGACGCTCGTGCGTGTGCTCGCATTCCCGTTCGGCCTGCCGCATCGCGAGCCGTCGGACCGGCTCGGCAGCGAGATCGCCGAACTGATGCAAACGCCCGGCCCGGCGCGCGAGCGGCTCGTCGCCGACTCGTACGTGCCGCACCCCGACGTCGATGCGCTCGGCTATGGCGAGCTCGCGTTCGCGCTCAATCCGCAGTTCACGCGGATCGAGCAGAAGCTGCGCGAGGCGGTGAAGCAGGGTCTGCTCGAACCGCTGCCGCAAAGCCTGCCGCAGTTCGCCGCATGGACCGATGCGGCGCAACGCCAGGGCCTCGTCGACGCGGACGAGCGGCGCGTGCTCGACGACTACGCGCGCTACGGCGCGCAGGTCGTCAAGGTCGACGATTTCCCCGCCGACTTCGACCTGCTCGCGAGCTTGCAACAGCGCAAGCAGGCGCTCGAAAAGGCGCTGGAGCTGGTGGCCTGATGCCCGCGCTCACACAGAAAAAACTACCGACCCGGCGCGGCAAACCGTACCCGAGTCACGCAACTCAAGGCACACTGACACACGTCCGGCGCCCCTGAAAATCACGGGGCTGCCTGCGGCGCGTCCAGCGGAGCAACCGATAACATGAACGACTCCTACCTGAAGTTCGTCAACTCGCCGTTCGGCGGCCGTCTCGCGCGCTCGCTCGGGCTGCCGAAGCCCGAGGTGCTGCGACGCTATCGCGCGGACCGGCCCGAGTTCGACGGACTGATCGCGATCGGCGCGGGCCGCGAGCCGCGCCTGTTCGACGCGCTCGCGAATCTAATCGCCACCATCGGCATGACGAGCGTCGCGCACGAAAGCGCCGGGCTCTGGGTGCCGCTCGCCCATCGCCACGGCCTGATGACCGGCCGCTTCGAGCCGGCCGAAGCCGGTGCGCCGGGCAAGCTTGCCGCGTTGATGTTCGACGCGAGCGGTATCGACGACAGCAGCCTGCTCGAACCGCTGCACGGCTTTTTCCACGACACGCTGCGCTCGCTCGGCAAGTGTGGGCGCATCGTCGTGCTGGGCCGGCCGCCTGAGGCCTGCGCGAGCCCGCGTCAGTGGACTGCCCAGCGCGCGCTCGAAGGGCTCGTGCGCTCGCTCGGTAAGGAAGCGCGGCGCGGCATCACCGCGAATCTCGTGTACGTGGAGGAAGGCGCTGAAAACGCCATCGAGGCGACGCTGCGCTTTTTCCTGTCGCCGCGCTCGGCCTATGTGTCCGGTCAGGTGGTGCGGATTGCGCCACATGGCGCGCTGCCGCACGACGCGCCCGCGTTCGACTGGCGCCAGCCGCTTGCCGGCCAGCGCGCGCTGGTCACGGGCGCGGCCCGCGGCATCGGCGCGGCGATCGCGAGCGTGCTCGCGGCCGAGGGCGCGCATGTGATCGGCCTCGACATTCCGTCCGCGCGCGACGCGCTCGATGCGACGATGCGGCGGCTGAACGGCAGCCCGCTCGCGTTCGACATCGCCGCGCCCGAAGCGCCCGCGCAGATCGCCGCCGCGCTCGACGAGCTCGGCGTCGACATCATCGTGCACAACGCCGGCATCACGAAGGACAAGACCATCGCGAAGATGACCGACGCCGTCTGGCAAAGCGTGATCGACATCAACCTGAGCGCGCAGGAACGCATCGACGACGCGCTGCTCGCCGCCGGCATCTTGCGCGATGGCGGGCGCATCGTCGCGGTGTCGTCGATCGGCGGCATCGCGGGCAATCGCGGCCAGACCAACTACGCGACGTCTAAGGCTGGCGTGATCGGCCGGGTGCAGAGCATGGCGCCGCCACTGCGCGCGCGCGGCATCACGATCAACGCGGTCGCGCCCGGCTTCATCGAAACGCAGATGACCGCGAAGATTCCGCTCGCGATCCGCGAGGCTGGCCGCCGCATGAACTCGATGAGCCAGGGCGGCCAGCCCGTCGACGTCGCGCAGACCATCGCATGGCTCGCTCATCCGGGCTCGGCCGGCGTGACGGGCCAGGTCGTGCGCGTGTGCGGTCAAAGCGTGATTGGCGCCTGAACGGGAGCATGGGTATGGACGAACCGCGTGATCCCTTCGGCAGCCGTCAGCTTGCGCCCGCGCCGGGCGGCGACGGCGCGCGGCCGAAAACCGTCGTCATCGAAACGCTGCCCGCGCCGGCAAAGCTGTACGGACGCGCGCTGACGGGCATCGTCAAGCGCGGCCGCGACACGCGGCTGCCGCCGTTGCGGCTCGTGCGCCCCGCCGTCGTGCTCGAGCCCGGCCCCGTGTGGCGCTATGCGCGCGTGTGCGGCTTCATTCCCGAGCACGGCGTGCCGCTGACCTACCCGCATCTGCTCGCGTTTCCGCTGCATCTGCTGATGCTGACCGACCCCGCGTTTCCGTGGCCCGCGCTCGGTCTCGTGCATCTGGCCAATCATGTGCGGCTGCGCCGCCCGCTCGCCTACAAGGACCTGCTGCGCATCGAGGTCGAATTCGGCGCGCTGCTGCGTCACGACAGAGGTCAGGCGTTCGTCGTGCATACGCGCATCTATCGGCGCGGCGAGGCGGTGTGGGACGGCGACAGCATCTATCTGAAGCGCGCGGTGCCGGCGCTCGGCCATCCGCTCGAAGCGTTGACGCTCGGCCCCGATGCGCTGCAACGGATCGCGCGCTGGCAACTCGCGCCGCAATTGGGCCGCGACTACGCGAGCGTGTCCGGCGACTACAACCCGATCCACATCAGCGCGCTGTCGGCAAAGGCGTTCGGTTTTCCGCGCGCGATCGCGCATGGCATGTGGACGCTCGCGCGCGCGGCGTCGTCGCTGCAGCCGCCGAAGCCGCTCGCCGAAGCGACACTCAGCGCCGAGTTCAGGGTGCCGATGCTGCTGCCGGGCGAAGCGTCGCTGTGGAGCGCATCGCCTTCGCTGATCGAGCGCGATCTCGAGGTGCGCGATATCGCCGGGGAAAAGCCGCATTTGCGCGCGCGCATGCAGTGGCGGCTGCTGTGAACCGCGAGCGCGCCGTTCGCATCGACCAGTAATCTGGGAACGACACAAAGGAGCCGAGCATGTCCCACCCGCAACCTGCCGTGCGCCGCGTCGCCGTCATCGGGGGCAACCGGATTCCGTTTGCCCGCTCGAACACCGCGTACGCGAGCGCATCGAATCAGGACATGCTGACCTTCACGCTGCAAGGGCTGATCGATCAATATGACCTGCACGGCGTGCGTCTCGGCGAAGTCGCGGCGGGCGCCGTCATCAAGCATTCGCGCGACTTTAACCTGACGCGCGAGTCCGTGCTGTCCACCACGCTCGCGAAGGAAACGCCCGCCTATGACGTGCAGCAGGCCTGCGGCACCGGCCTCGAAGCCGCGATTCTCGTCGCCAACAAGATCGCGCTTGGGCAGATCGACGCGGGCATCGCGGGCGGCGTCGATACCACGTCCGACGCCCCGATCGGCGTCAACGAGCGCATGCGCGAGATCCTGCTCGAAGCGAATCGCGGCAAGACTACCGGTCAGCGTATCGCCGCGCTCAGCAGGCTGCGGCCCGGCATGTTCTTCAAGCCGCTGTTGCCGCGCAACGGCGAGCCCCGCACGGGGCTGTCGATGGGCGAGCATTGCGAGCTGATGGCCAAGCGCTGGAACATCTCGCGCGAGGCGCAGGACGTGCTCGCGTGCGAGAGCCATCGCAAGCTCGCCGATGCGTACGCGCGCGGCTTCGTCAACGATCTGATGACGCCGTACAAAGGCCTCGCGCGCGACAACAACCTGCGCGCCGACCTGTCGCTCGAAAAGCTTTCGAACCTGAAGCCCGTGTTCGACCGCGACGCGGGCACGCTGACCGCCGGCAACTCGACGCCGCTGACCGATGGCGCATCCGCGGTACTGCTCGCGAGCGAAGCGTGGGCGGCCGAGCGCGGCTTGCCCGTGCTCGCGTATCTGAGCTGGTCGGAAACCGCGGCGGTCGACTTTTTCGACAAGCAGGAAGGCCTTCTGATGGCGCCCGCCTACGCGGTGCCGCGCATGCTCGCGCGCGCCGGTCTCACGTTGCAGGACTTCGATTTCTACGAAATCCACGAAGCGTTCGCGGCCCAGGTGTTGTGCACGCTCGCGGCATGGCAGGATGACGAATATTGCCGCACGCAGCTTGACCTCGCCGGCGCGCTCGGTGCGATCGACCGCACCAGGCTCAACGTGAACGGCGGTTCGCTCGCGACCGGCCATCCGTTTGCGGCGACGGGCGGGCGTATCGTCGCCGCGCTCGCGAAGATGCTGGCGCAACTCGACAAACCGGCCGGCAGCGCACGCGGGCTGATCTCGATCTGCGCGGCGGGCGGCCAGGGGGTCGTCGCGATTCTGGAACGCTAGCGCGGCAGCGCATACCAATATTTTCAGGAGGCAACCGATGACCGAGCCCACCCAAGCCCCGCTGCACGTGCCGGACGCAGGCGGCACGCCTCGTCAAAACCCGGTGCCCCACCCCGCTCCGAACACCGACGGCATCTGGTACGCGTCCTATCCGGACGACGTGCCGCGCGACATCGACGTCACGCAATACGAGTCGATCGACCAGTTCTTCGACGAATGCACCGCGCGGTTCCGCGAGCGCGTCGCGTACGTCAGCGTCGGCGCGAACCTGACGTACGGCGAGCTGGGCCGCAAGGCGAGTGCGTTCGCGGCGTACCTGCAAAGCATCGGCGTGGAGCCGGGCGAGCGCGTCGCGATCATGCTGCCGAACACCTTCCAGTATCCGGTCGCGCTGTTCGGCACGATCAAGGCGGGTGCCGTGGTCGTCAACGTGAATCCGCTCTACACGGTGCGCGAACTCGCGCACCAGCTAAAGGACAGCGGCGCGCAGACGATCGTCGTGTTCGAGAACTTCGCGAAGACGCTCGAAGATGCGTTGCCGGGCACCAAGGTGCGCAACGTGATCGTGACCGGGCTCGGCGATCTGCTCGCCGACGGCGCGAACCTGAAGGGACACCTGCTCAATTTCATGCTGCGTCACGTGAAAAAGATGGTGCCCGCCTACAAGCTGCCGCAGTCGGTGCCGCTCCTGAAAGCGCTTTCGGCCGGTTATGCGCGGCCGCACACACCGGTGCGCGCGACCCACGAAGACATCGCGTTCCTGCAATACACGGGCGGCACGACCGGCGTCGCGAAAGGCGCGATGCTCACGCACCGGAACATCCTCGCCAATCTGTTGCAGGCGAAGGCGTGGGCCGCGGGGCAGCTGTCCGGCGAGGGCGAAACGGTGCTCACGCCGCTGCCGCTTTATCACATCTACTCGCTGACCGTGAATGCGCTGATCTTCATGGGGCTCGGCGGGCGCAACATCCTGATCGCGAATCCGCGCGACATGAAGCGCGTGATGATGATCATCCGTCACGAAAAATTCACCGGCATGACCGCGGTCAACACGCTCTATAACGCGTTCCTCGACAACGAGGAATTCTGTCGGCGCGACTTCTCGGACCTGAAGCTCGCGATGGCGGGCGGCATGGCGACGCAGAAAGCCGTCGCCGAGCGCTTCAAGGCGGTGACGGGCAAGCCGATCGTCGAGGGCTACGGACTCACCGAGTGCTCGCCGATCGTCTCGATGAATCCGGTCGATCTGACCAATCTGCGCGACTTCGAGGGCTCGATCGGCTTGCCCGCGCCGTCCACGCAGGTGCGCTTCAGGAAAGACGACGGCGGCTGGGCCAATATCGGCGAGGCGGGCGAGCTGTGCGTGAAGGGCCCGCAGGTCATGAAGGGCTACTGGAACCGCCCCGACGAAACCGCGAAGGTGATCGACGACGACGGCTGGCTCGCGACCGGCGACATCGGCGTGATGGACTCGCGCGGCTTTATCCGTCTGATCGATCGCAAGAAGGACATGATCCTCGTGTCGGGCTTCAACGTGTATCCGAACGAAATCGAGGACGTGATCGCCGCGCATCCGGAAGTGCGCGAAGTCGCCGCGATCGGCGTGCCCGACCCCGAGCAGGGCGAGCGCGTGAAGGTGTTCATCGTGCGGCGCACGCCGGCACTGACCGCCGAGCAGGTGATTGCGTACTGCCGCAAGAATCTGACTGGCTACAAGGTGCCGAAGCTCGTCGAATTCCGCGACGAGCTGCCGCAAACCAACGTCGGCAAAATTCTGCGCCGTGCGTTGCGCGACGAGGAACTCGCGAAACAGAAGTCTGCCTGACGGGAATAAGCGTTGCTTCAAAGCGTTATTGCTTTGTTGCTTCGCGTTATTGCCTTGCATGTTGCATGAGCGGCCGCGTCACTTTCTGGAGAAATTCATGAAGCACCGCATGTCCGCCCATTCGCATCGGCTGCGACATCGCTTGCCGGGTGCGCTGCTCGTCGCGGTCGGCCTGCTGTCGGTGCCGACGGCCTTCGCGCAGAACGACGACCGCCCGCCCCCGCTCAACACCGCGAGCGCCGTCAAGCCGCCCACCACGCCGGCCGCGCAGGTCGGCAAGCTGACGCTCGACCAGCAGGTCAAATGGCTGCGCGCCGCGCAGCAAAGCGGCACGCTCGAAAAGCTCGACGACGCGCAACTGGTCGCGCTGTTCCAGTCGCTCGATCCGCTCGCGCTGCCGCGCTATATCAAGGAAGGGCCGAACGACTACCCGTCGTACGAGTTTACGATGTCGCGCTCCGAACGCATTCGCGGCATCTGGCCCGACAAGCCCGATCACATGCTGGTGCGCGTCGCGCACGACCCGCTGCGCATCTACGCGAAGTGGCTGCCCGACGGCGCGCATGCGGGCCAGGAAATCATCTACGACGAATCGAAACGTAGCGACGAAACCTACGGCCACCTCGGCGGCATCATGAACGTGATGCCGTTGTGGACGTCGCTGACCGGCACGCTCGCACGCTCGCAATCGAATCACAGCGTGCGCGATCTCGGCACCGAGTACGTTGCCGATCAATACCTGAGCGAAGGAAAAAAGTACACCGAGGCCGGCTTGCCGCGTTCGGTGCAGATCGCAGTGAAGACGATCGACGGTGTGCGCGTCGTCGCGTTCACGTTCGAAACACCGGTCGGTCAGCCACAGTTCTACGCGAAAAGGGAAACGCTCGGGCTCGATCTGCGTCATCCGTTCTTTCGCAGCGTCCAGTCTTACGACAACGACGGCAAGATTTTCGAGCAGATCGTATTCGAGAGCATCACGCCGAAGACATTCGACGATTCGACCTTCGATCCGAAGAACAAGGACTACAAGTTTTAGCCGCGCGCGCTGCGCGGCGTCAGTGCGAAGGCCACGTGGGCGGGTTGCGCATTCTGCCCCTCGCGCGCTTCGTGACGATGCTCGACGAAGCGTCCCGTGCGAAGCGCGAGGTGTTGCAGGACGAAGTAATCGGACGCGCGCGTGAAGCCGATCAGCGCGGGCATCGCGTGCGGGGTCCGCCCATCGTCGAGCAGTGGCGCAAGTGTGGTGAACCAGAGCGCGCCCGCATCGTCGCCGGTTTCGAAGGTCGGTAAGCGAAGATGCGCTGCATAGCGTGCGAACGACGCGCCGCATTCGAGCGTCGAGTCGACGATCGCGAACGCGCGCGCATCGTCCGCGCACGCGGCGGCTTGCGCGAGCCACGGCCATGCGCTGCCCGCGGCCGTCGCGAGGCATGCACCGGTGAGCATGAAAGTGCGTCGATCCATTGGCGTGTACGTTCCGTTCTGTTTGCGCTTCGGTCTGCCGTGCGTGTCCGCACGTGTCGTTCACGTGTACCCCCGCCGGTCGCGCCATGCCGCCGGCCAGATGCCCTGCTTGCCCGGCGCGAGAATGCCGTTCGGATCGAGCGCATCCTTCAGCGTTTCGGCAAAGCGCAGCGACGCACCGTCGTTGAAGCTGTATTGCGCGGCCGCGAAATCCATGTACGCGAGATGCGCGCGATATTCGCCGTAGCCGGCCGCGCGCGCGTCGCTCATCAGCGAGCGCAGCAGCGCGCCGGCCTGCTCCACCTGGTTCGCGTCGTCGCGATCGAAAATCGCCGCGAAAATATGATGCAGATGCCGCGCGCCCGCGGTGAAGCCACCGTAGTAGTCGAAGCCGTATTCGGCGGCACGCGCTTTCACCATCGTGTACTGGCGCATCGCGTCGCGCCCGGTCGCCGGACAGATCGGCGCGAAGTCGACGTGCGCGCCCGCGCCGCCGCGCCAGTCGAGCATGCGAAACGCGGTCATCGCGGGAATGCCGGCCATGTTGCGATCGCCGCCGCCCGTCGGCAGAGCATCGCCCGCATAGCGCGCCGCCGTGAACCGCGCCTCTCGCACCCGCGCGAACGCGCGCTCGATCAGCGCGTAGCGCGCGTCGATCAACTCGGGCGTGCCGTACAGCGCGAAATGCAGGTTCCAGCGCCCGACGCCGAGTTTGTCGAGCATCGCCTGCACCGCGCTCCCGGGCATCGCGCCCGCGCCGTCATACCACTGCCGGCGTGGCGACAGGCTCGCCGCGCGCCGCAATCCGCCCTCGATCACCGCGTGATTGCGGATCGTGCCGTCGAGCCGCAACGGCCGCAGAATCTCGACGATCTCCTCCAGATCGGCCTCGCGACGAAACTGGATTTCGCCGAGCAGATACGCGGGCGGCGCGGGCATCAGCCACACGCCGAGCTTCGTCACGATGCCGTAGTTCGACTGCATGAACATCGCATCGAACGAGGGCCCGTAGCCCGGCTGATACAGCTGCCACGCAGTGCCGATCTCGACGCCGCCCATGCCGGTGCGCAGCACGTCGCCGTTGGCGAGCACGACCTCCATCCCGCATTGGGCCGCCGCGTGATCGCCGTAGTCGGTATAGCCGAAGCCGCGCTCCAGCGTGTTGCCGACCACGCTGCCCCAGCCGGCAGCCGGTGGATCGACCCACAGCTTGTAGCCCTTGTCGCGCAGATGCGCGTACAGATCGAAATAGCTGACGCCCGGTTCGACCAGCGCGTAGGCGAGCGTTTCGTTGACTTCGAGGATGCGGTTCATGCGCTGCAAGTCGAGCACGACCGAGCCGCTGAGACGCGGCGCCGCGCCGCCGTACGCGAAGTTGCGCCCGGTCGACACGGTCCACAGCGGAATCCGGTACTGATTGGCGATGCGCAGCACCGCGCGGATTTCATCGACCGACGCGGGCAGCAGCGCGGCGCTCGCGACAAACGCCCCCGGCTCGCCAGGAGCGAACGGATCGCCATAGGCGGCGAGGCCGGCGTCGGACCGCAGCACATGCGCTTCACCGACGATCGCGCGCCAGCCGGCGAGCGCGCGGTCGAACTGCGCGGGGGACAGGTTGGGCGGCAGCGTCTGGGGCAAGGCGTCTCCTTGTCGGTCGGGTAACCCGCAGGTGCAGTCGCGCGGGCAGCTATGCGTGCGTCGCCGCTGACTGCCATGACGACACGCTACCGCCCGCCCGCTACTGCTGCCACGTCTCGGGCTTACCACCGAGCGCGCTGCACACGTCGAGCGCGATTTCGCGCAGCGTGCCTTCCGCGATCGCGCCAGACAGCGCGTAGCCCATGCCGTCGCTGATCCAGTAGAAGGTGCGGCGGTTGCCGTCGCGAAACAGGCGGAACGCGGTTTCGTCGCGTGTGACGCCGGTCACGTACAGCGTCAGGCGCGCGCCGGCCTGGTTCTCGTACATGAACTGCGCAGCCGGCCCAGCCTCGCCGGGCAACAGCCGGCCGCCCACCAGCGAATAGCCATACTCCTGCAGCGACGGCACCGACAGCGGACGATTCAGCCGCTTCGACAGCCAGGTGATCAGATGCGCCTCTTCGCTGGCGGCGACTTCGACCGGATGACGCCGCTCCGGCGAGTACACCGCGTACGCGACATCCGCGCGCTGCGCAAAACCGGCCGGCTGTCCGCCGAGGCCGCTCCACGCGCCGCCGGTCAGCCGCGGCGCGAGCGGACCGAGGGCCAGCGCGAGCCCGGCGCCGGCCGCGAGCCAGCAGGCGGCGAGACCCGCACGCTGCCACCACGGCCGCGTCCGACGCACGACGATAAAAGCCGGCTCCTCCGCCTCCGTGGGCTGGCCGCCTGCATAGCTTCGCTCGCCGGATTCAGCGGCTTGCTGCCGATCGTCGGCCCCCTGCCCTGCTTGCGCTTGCAGCGCATCGCTGTCCGGCACGCCGCATAGCGCCCGCAGCGCCGCCTTCTGCGCGCGCCACGCGGCCACGCGCGCGGTGGCCTGCGGGTGCTGGCGAAGCTGCATTTCGATCGCGGCTTGCTGCTCTTCCGGCAATTCGCCATCGACATAGGCCGACAGCGCGCGTAGATCGAGCTCGTCATGCAAGCCGGAATCGGAGTCGTCGTTGTTCATTATCGGTTTCTCACCACTTTCAGCGGCGCGACTGTTTGCGCCGCCCGCGGCGCACGGGGCTGCGGTCCGTGCATCGGCCCTGGGGGTTCCTCGCACAGCAACGTGCGCATATGCTCGCGCGCGCGCGACAGCCGCGACATCACCGTACCGATCGGCACCCCCAGCGCGCTCGATGCCTCCTGGTACGACAGCTCCTCGACGCACACCAGCAGCAGCACCTCACGCTGCTCGAGCGGCAGGCAGTACAGCGCGCGCTGCACG
This sequence comes from Paraburkholderia lebeckiae, assembly GCF_050436225.1. NCBI lineage: Bacteria > Pseudomonadati > Pseudomonadota > Betaproteobacteria > Burkholderiales > Burkholderiaceae > Paraburkholderia > Paraburkholderia lebeckiae. The sequence goes on from NZ_JBNDLU010000002.1 coordinate 2,143,734, forward strand.
TCGCGCAGCACCAGACCGTCGACCTCGCCGTGCGGCGCCTCGAGATTGCGCCACGGCGCGCTTTCGTCGTCGACGGCGATCTCGCGGCGCCCGCGCAACTGGTCGATGTACAGATGCCGCAGGATCGTCAGCAGCCACGCGCGCAGGTTGCTGTTCGGCCGGAATGCCGACCAGCGCGCAAGCGCGCGCTCCGCCGTATCCTGCACGAGATCGTCGGCCCAGGCGCGGTCGCCCGTCAGTGCGCGCGCATAGCGGCGCAGCTGGGGCAACCACGCGATCACTTCCGCTTCGAATGTCACCCGGCGTGCCAGGCTCGGTCGCGGCGTTAGTAGCCGCCGCCGCTGCTGTTGCTGTTGTTGCTCGAACCCGACGCGGCGTTGTCGGTATCGGCCGCGTGCGCGAGGGAGCCGCACGCGAGCGCGAGCAGGACGAAGAGCGCTGACAGAATACGGGATACTTTCATGGTGAACCTCCTGGCAGATGCCCGGCACGCGATCGACCGATCGACCGACCGGCGCGGCGGGCGGCAGCCGCGGAATGCGGTACTGCCATACTGGACTTAACGCCGCGATCGCGTGGTTTATTCCACCGCCGTCGTGGCGCTGTTTCGCTGCGCTGTTTCTCCGGGCTTTTTCGCGGCGCTTCGACGCCGCCGGCGTGGTCGCGCAACATGCCCCTATGTTCTTCCTTTTCCGCCAACCATGCCGTCAATGCCTGGAGAGACCGGAAGAAGACGACATTGACCAGCAGATTCGTAACTCAACGTTACAGTCCCGCGTTATCGGATGCTTATGTGCTCACAAGTCGTTATAGTGGACAAAGTCCGCCCCGTCGACGCGTTCTGCCCCCGCATAGGGTAGAAAGGGTAAAATCGCGGCGAACCACCGTCTATCTAACCTGAATTGTCCATGGCTTCCGCAGAATCGCATCCGCAAAACGACTTCATGAACGCTGCGCGCAAGGAACGAAAGCGCGTCGAGATCTATCTGGTCAACGGCATCCGCCTGACCGGATGCATCGAGTCGTTCGATCAGTACCTGGTGATGCTGCGCACGCCGGTTGGCCTGCAAGGCATCTACAAGCGCGCGATCTCCACGATCCAGCTCGACACCGGCACGCGGCCGGCGCCACGCACGGGCCGAACGTCACATGGCGAACATGGCGCGCGCGGTCCGCATGGTTCGCGCGAACATCGCGAGCCGCGTGAAGGGCGTGAATCGTACGGCGCGCCGTCTGCGGAACGCGCGCCGAGCGAGCGTAGCGGCAACTCCGAAGGTCCCGTGGTCGTCACGCGGCGGCGGCGTCTGTTCGGCACCGGCGGCGAAAGCGGCAATCATGGCGGCAATCACGGCGGCGGTAGCCCCGGCGGCAATCAGGAATAAATACGAAGAAGCGGTAACGGCCGCGCCTCGCTACTCCGTGGACGGACCGAGGTGCCGCAGAATTTTCTTCAGTTGGGTCAGCTGACGCTCGGTCAGCTCGAATCTCCCCTCGACCGCCAGCACGCGGCGCCGCCAGTAGCCGGCGTCGAACAGGTGCAGCGCCGGTTACCGCGTCGCCCAATCCAGGTGTTCCAGTTCGGCTTCCGCGACGTGGGCTGCGAGCACTCGTCGCGTGCCCGCCGGCTTTTTCCCGTTCATCTGGTTCGCGGTGTGATGGATTGGTCGAGGTGTCGTCCGCGGCTCAAGCGCAGTTCGAGCGCGGTTCGAGCGCGGCCGGGACACCCCGAGAACGAATCGATGCCGGGCGGTTTTAAACGACGCGCCTGCGCCACCCGGCGGTCGTTCGCCGATAGCCGCGATGCGCTATGCTGAATGATTGACCCTCTACCGATGGAGCGCGCCATGACCAGCAAAAACCAGCATGCCTCCCGACCTGCGCGCACGCGCCGGACGCCGCCGACGTCCGCCGATACGCGGCTCGACGAAGCGCTGATGGAAAGCTTTCCAGCCAGCGATCCGATCGCCGTCGACGTGACGCAGCCGTCTCGCGAACGGATGCGCAAAACGCAAGCGGATACGCGCAAGCGGCATTGAAGTCGCGTCGTCTTGCGTCGTACGACGGCGGCGCACAACGACACGGCAACGAGCCGTCAGGGGCTCGCGAAAATGCCAAGTGCAAATGCCGAAAAGCCCGGCAGTAAAGTGCGATGCGCGGGTTGGCGGGGTGCGGAAAGCACCGATCAAACACAACAACGGTAACGCCCGCGGACAAGCCGGACGGCGCACCGATTTCCGCGCCGTCCCGCCACTCGACCCAGGCTCACACCGTCGTGCTCAATGCACCGGCAAGCCGCTATTGAGCTGACGTTGCAGGTCGCGCACCTGGCGCTGCGCGACGCGCAACTGATCCTGCGCGGCGGCCTTCTGCTGCGCCAGTTCGGTCGCCTCGGCGCGCTTCTGCTCCTGCTGGCTCGCGACGATGCTTTGCTGCTGACGCGCGACGTCGAGGTCGGCCTGCAGCCGGCTCGCGCGTTCCTGCGACAGCGCGACCATGCGCTGCGTGAACGCCTTCTGCGCTTCGAGTTGCGTACGGCGGATCTCGATGTCCGACAGTTGCATCGTCTGCCGCGCGAAATCCTTGTAGATTAGCTCGGCGCGCGCGGCGTCCTGCGACTTGATGACCCGCCAGAAGTTTTTCTGCTGGAACAGCGCGACGTAGTAGGTCATCTCCTTGCCGTAGAACAGCAGGCTCGCGCCATAGCTGCCGTTATACGTGGTGCGCAATTCGGTCAGATCAGGGCCGTGGATCATCTGCTGCAATTCAGCCACGTTCCCGGTGGCGGATTGCCGGTTTTCATCCGGCGTCAGTGCAGTGGTTTCCGCCTGGCCGGCCTGCGAGGTGTCGGGCAACGCACTCGTCGTACCCGGCAGGGACACGACCGTACCGCTCGCACCACTGTTCTGCAGAGCCTGTGCATTCGCGCCCTGAAGGGCCCCCAATACGATGCATGCGGCCAGAGCAATCTCTCGTAGCTTCGACTTTCGGTCCATGTGATACCTGTTGAACAGATTTTGTTTTAGTAGGAAACGGGGAATTATCACTCACTTTCGCGGGTTTCGGGCTCTTCGTCGAAAATTTGGTACCTGCGCGTTTGCTTCTATAGAACAGGCGCAAGCGTGGTCCCGCCTCACCGGCGCGGCAGCTATGAGCCGGGCAATGCGTCTGGCGATTCGGGCTGGGGCGCGACGGTCGAGGCCAACCGGCCGATCACGCTCGGTTTCACATATCCGCGCTCGTTCTCGCCGTATGTGTCGTTCGACGTAGCGCCCGTCTATCTGCATGCGGGCACGCCGTCGCAGTTGCGGTCTTCATCGATCGTGTTCGGCTTCGGCGTTTCGGATGCGCACTACTACAGCCTCGATGTATCCGTCGGAAAAACGCTCGGTGACGCGCCGCTGGAGAGCGCATCGCACAGTCCGTGCATCAACGCGAGGTTCCGCTACCAGCTGAATTGACACGCTTCAGAAGTGCGCGAGCGGATTAGAAGCTCCACTATCAAACGACGCATGCACTTTCGCGTATTCTGCGCTGACGATGCGAACGGCACACCGCTGGCATCGTTGCGCATCGCGAAGGCCGGTACCGCACATCCGACCACGATGCCCATAACGCGGCGCGACCATGATCGCGCTGTCTCATATCAAGGAGGAAGGCAATGACGCAATTCACTCGACGTGCCGGCGCGCTTGCGTTGCGCACCGCCCGTCACGCCGCGCTCGCCGGCGCCCTGCTCGCCAGCGCCGTGACCGCGATGGCGCAGACCGATACACCGATCGGCACGTGGCAAACCATCGACGATCACACGGGCCAGCCGAAGGCGCTCGTGCAGATCACACAAGACGGCAATGGCGAACTGAACGGCAAGGTTATCAAGGGTCTCGGCGCGAACGACCAGCCGGATCGCCGTTGCACCGAATGCACCGATGCGCGCAAGGATCAACCGGTCCTCGGCATGACCATCATCAACAGCATGAAGAAGGATGGCGACGCGTGGGATCACGGCCAGATTCTCGATCCTGAAAACGGCAAGGTCTACAAGTGCAAGATGCATCTCGAGGACGGCGGCAACAAGCTCGTGGTGCGTGGCTACATTGGGATCGCGCTGCTTGGCCGCTCGCAAACGTGGATACGGCAGCAATGAGGGTCGACGTGCGGCGCATGCGTGGCGCCTGGCACGTCGCCTGAATGTGTGCATGATGCTGCAACGATGCGCGCTCAGCACCAGGAGGTGCAACATAAAAAACGACCGGCGATCAAGAATCGCGCGGCCGTTTTCATTGGGGCAAGCTGTTTGCGATGGTCATGCTGCCTGCTTGAGCGGTGCAGCGTAAGCGAACGGCGACGCCGGCACCGACGTGGCCGGTACCGGATTGCATACGGCGGGCGGAACACGAAACGCCGCGGGCACGCCCTTGGACGTGGCGCGCTTGTGCTGCACGCTCGCGTGCGTGCGCATACGCGTTTGCATCAACCTGCAGAAATCTTCGCTCGCGGTGCCGAGCAGTTGCTCCATGACGTGCTTGAGCACGCCCGATTCGTACCACGACTTGAAGCGGCGATGACAGGTCTGATATGACGGGTAGCGGCGCGGCATTGCGGACCAGGTGGCGCCGCTATATATGACCCAAAGCACGCCGTTGAGCACCGAGCGGGTATTGGCAAGTGGACGGCCACGCATTTCGGTACGCGGCCGGAGTTCGGGCAACAGTGGCGCAACGCGCTGCCATTCTTCATCGGTGATTTCGCGATATGGGTTCATGCTTCCTCCTTTGTCAGAACAACGACAAAAGATAGCCAGTCATCCGTGCGCGGAATATCAGACCACTCCGATTCCTGAAAATGTGTCGTGCGCGGTGGCTCAGGTTAGGGACGTGTCGACGATCCGGCGCGGCGTGTCGAGATACTCCTTCGACTGCATCTCGACGATGCGCGACACCGTACGCGTGAATTCATTGACCATCGGACCGTCGACGTACAACTGCTCCGGCGGCACCGCAGCCGACATCAACAGCTTGACCTTGTGGTCGTAGAACACGTCGATGAGCCACGTGAAGCGGCGCGCTTCCGACGCCATGCGCACCGACATCTGCGGCACGTCCGACAGGATCACCGCGTGAAAGCGGGTCGCGAGTTCGAGGTAGTCGTTCTGCGAGCGCGGGCCCCCGCACAGCGTCGCGAAGTCGAACCAGACCACGCCGTCCGCGCGGCGCAGCGCCTTCAGCTCGCGCTTCTCGATATGCAGCAGCGGGCTTTCGTCGGGCACCGCGGCGAGGCGCGCGAAAGCGTCGCGCAGCGCCTTGCCGGCAGCGGCGTCCAGTGGCGTGTGATAGACCTCCACCTGCGCGAGCGTGCGCTGGCGATAATCGATCCCCGCGTCGACGTTGATCACGTCGAGCTTCTGCTTGATCAGCTCGATCGCGGGCAGCATGCGGTCGCGATGCAGGCCGTCCGGGTACAGCGTGTCGGGCGCGTAGTTTGACGTCATCACGAACTGCACGCCGTTCTCGAACAGCTTGTCGAGCAGGCGGTACAGGATCATCGCGTCGGCGATATCCGACACGTGGAATTCGTCGAAACAGATCAGCCGATAGCGCTTCGCAATGCGGCGCGCGAGTTCGTCGAGCGGATCGGCCCGGCCTTTGAGTTCTTCGAGTTCACGATGCACTTCGCGCATGAACTCGTGGAAGTGCAGACGGGTTTTGCGATGCAACGGCACGATCATGTAGAAGCTGTCCATCAGGAAGCTCTTGCCGCGGCCCACGCCGCCCCACATGTACACGCCGCGCGGCAGATCCGGGTGAATGATCAGCTTCCTGAACGCGTTCGAGCGGCGCGACTTGTATTCGGCCCACTCTTCATAGCACCGCTGCAGGCGGTCGACCGCCGAGCGCTGCGCCGGATCGGATTGATAACCGCGCGTCTGCAGTTCTTTTTCGTAGTATTCGGTGACGTTCATCGTGTTGCTGCAAAAAGAAAGGCGGGAGGGATTGAACCCCGCCCGCCTTTGGTGATGCCAAGGTTGCGTTTCGGTCAGGCGTGCGTGCTTACATGTTCAGCGCGCGCTTGTCGACGGCGAGTGCCGCTTCGCGCATGACTTCCGACAGCGACGGGTGCGGATGGCAAATACGGCCGATGTCTTCCGACGCCGCCTTGAACTCCATCGCCACCACGGCTTCCGCGATCAGGTCCGATGCGTTCGCCGAGATGATGTGCACGCCGAGCAGTTCGTCGGTCTTCGCGTCGGCGATCATCTTGACGAAACCGTCCGCCTTGTTGATGCCGAGCGCGCGGCCGTTAGCCATGAACGGAAACTGGCCGGTCTTGATCTCGCGGCCTTCCGCCTTCAGTTGCTGCTCCGTCTTGCCGACCCATGCGATTTCCGGTTCGGTGTAGATCACCCACGGAATGCAGTTGTAGTCGATGTGCGGCTTCTGACCGTCGATCACTTCGGCAACCAGCACGCCTTCGTCCTCAGCCTTGTGCGCGAGCATCGGGCCACGCACCACGTCACCGATCGCGTACACGTTCGGCACGGCCGTCGCGCAGTGGTCGTCCACGTCGATGAAGCCGCGCTCGTTGGCCTTCAGGCCGATCGCTTCGAGGCCGAGGTTGTCGGTGTTCGGCACGCGGCCGACCGACACGACCAGGCGGTCGGCTTCGAGCGTCTGCGCGTTGCCGTCCTTGTCCGTGTAGGCGATCGTCACGCCGTTCTCGCTCGTCTTCACTTCGCCGACCTTCACGCCGACGTGGATGTCGAGACCTTGCTTCTTGAACTGCTTGGCCGCTTCCTTTGACAACGCCTGGTCAGCCGCGCCGAGGAATTCCGGCAGCGCTTCGAGTACGGTCACGTCCGCGCCGAGGCGGCGCCACACCGAGCCGAGTTCCAGACCGATCACGCCCGCGCCGATCACGGCGAGCTTCTTCGGTGCCGTGTCGAAGCTCAATGCGCCTTCGTTGTCGGCGATCAGCTTGTTGTCGACCGGAATGCCCGGCAGATGACGCGCCTTCGAACCCGTTGCGATGATCACGTTCTTCGCCGTGACGACTTCGCTGCTTGCACCACCCTCGCCTTCGCCGCTGACCTCGATCTGCACGCCGGCGTCCGTCTTGCCGGTGAACTTACCATGGCCCTTGAGCCACGTGATCTTGTTCTTGCGGAACAGGAATTCGATGCCCTTGGTCATCTTATCGACGATGCCGTCCTTGCGGCCCATCATCTTCGAGATATCGACTGAGACGTTTTCCACCGAGATGCCGTGGTCGGCAAGGTGATGCGACGCGTTCTCGAACTCTTCCGACGAAGCAAGCAGCGCCTTCGACGGAATGCAGCCGACGTTCAGGCAGGTGCCGCCGAGCTTCAGCGTGCCGGCCGGGTTTTTCCACTTTTCGATACATGCGACGGTCTTGCCGAGCTGCGCTGCGCGGATGGCGGCGATATAACCGCCGGGGCCTGCGCCGATCACGACGACGTCAAATTCTTTGGACATGACAATCCCTTTGATGGCGGAACGGCGCCGGGCCACTCGAGGTGGCGCGCGCCGTTCCTGTACTGCGGAATGCTAAAGACGTGCTACGAATGACGCCGGCCCGCGCAAACCGCCGGCCGGCGTCGGTGGAACGTGCGCTTACAGGTCGAGCAGCAGGCGAGCCGGATCTTCCAGCGCATCCTTCATCGCGACCAGCGACAGCACTGCTTCGCGGCCGTCGATGATACGGTGGTCGTACGACAGCGCGAGGTAGTTCATCGGGCGGATCACGATCTGGCCGTTTTCGACCACTGCGCGTTCCTTGGTGGCATGCACGCCGAGAATCGCGGACTGCGGCGGGTTGATGATCGGGGTCGACAGCATCGAGCCGAACACACCACCGTTCGAGATCGAGAATGTACCGCCGGTCATTTCTTCGATCGACAGCTTGCCGTCCTTCGCCTTCTGACCGAATTCGGCGATCTTCTTCTCGATGTCGGCGAGGCTCAGCTGATCTGCATTGCGCAGGATCGGCACCACCAGACCACGCGGCGAGCCGACAGCGATGCCGATGTCGAAGTAGCCGTGGTAGACGATGTCGTTACCGTCGATCGACGCGTTCACGAGCGGGAACTTCTTCAGCGCGTGAACAGCCGCCTTCACGAAGAACGACATGAAGCCGAGCTTCACGCCGTGTTCCTTCTCGAACTTGTCCTTGTACTTGTTGCGCAGATCCATGACCGGCGCCATGTTCACTTCGTTGAACGTCGTAAGGATGGCGTTGGTTTGCTGCGATTCGAGCAGACGCTCGGCGATACGCGCACGCAGACGCGACATCGGCACGCGCTGTTCCGGACGGTCCTTCAGCCACTGGTCGGCCGACGCCGGTGCCTTGACGTCCGGCAGCGACGGCTTCGCAGCCTTCGGTGCGGCAGCCGGAGCCGGTGCGGCCTTGGCAGCAGCCGGAGCAGCCTGCCCAGCGGTGAGCACGTCGCCCTTCGTGATGCGGCCGTCGCGGCCCGTGCCGGCGAGGTCGCCAGCAGCCAGACCCTTCTCGGCCATCAGCTTTCCGGCAGCCGGCGAAGCAGCGGTGTTCGCGCCCGTTGCGGCAGCCGCCTGAGCCGCCGGTGCGGGAGCCGCGGCAGCGACCGGAGCCGGCTTCACTTCGGCTTCGACAGCGGCGGCGCCTGCGGTGCCTTCCGTGTCGATCTTCGCGATCACCTGCTCAGCCGTGACCGTGTCGCCGTCGTTCGAAATGACTTGCGCGAGCACGCCTGCTGCCGGTGCCGGCACTTCGAGCACGACCTTGTCGGTCTCGATTTCGATGAGGATTTCGTCCTGAGCGACAGCCTCGCCGGGCTTCTTCTTCCACTGCAGCATGGTTGCCTCCGAGACCGACTCGGAGAGCTGGGGAACCTTGACTTCAACAATAGCCATTATGAGTATCCTGAATACGTATCGGGTGACGGCGCTTCTTCACGACCGCCTGCGAACCGTGAACGCCGCGCCTGAACCTCATGGGACCGTCCGGCGCGGCGCGGGAAAGCGCACTGCGCTTTCCCGGCTCGTCTGTTTCTTTATTTAGCGATCGACGCGCTCTTGAGACGGCCGAAAGCGCCTTCGATCAGCGCCTTCTGCTGCTCGTAGTGCTTCGCGTAGTAGCCGACTGCCGGCGAGGCCGAAGCCGGACGGCCGCTGTACGCCAGCTTCTGCCCTTCCTTCATGCCTTCCTTCAGATGGTGCTCGATGTAGAACCAGGGGCCCTGATTCTGCGGCTCGTCCTGCACCCACACCACTTCGGTTGCGTTGTCGTACTTCTTCATTTCCGCTTCGAACTGCTTGTGCGCGAACGGATACAGCTGTTCGATACGGATGATCGCGACGTCGTTCACCTTCGCTTCACGGCGATGCGCGACCAGGTCGTAGTACACGCGGCCCGAGCAGGCCAGCACGCGCTTGACCTTCTTCGCGTCGATGGTTTCGTCCACTTCGCCGATGACCGGCTGGAACGAACCCTTCGCGAGTTCCGACAGATCCGACACGGCTTCCTTGTGACGCAGCAACGACTTCGGCGTCGCGACGATCAGCGGCTTGCGGAACAGGCGGATCATCTGGCGACGCAGCAGGTGGAAGACCTGCGCCGGCGTGGTCGGCTGAACGACCTGCATGTTGTGGTCTGCGCACAGTTGCAGGAAACGCTCGATACGCGCCGACGAGTGCTCCGGACCCTGGCCTTCGTAGCCGTGCGGCAGCAGCATGGTCAGGCCCGACACGCGGCCCCACTTCACTTCGCCCGACGAGATGAACTGGTCGATCACGACCTGCGCGCCGTTCACGAAGTCGCCGAACTGCGCTTCCCACGCGACGAACGTGTTCGGTTCAGCGGTCGAGTAACCGTATTCGAAGCCGAGCACCGCTTCTTCCGACAGCACCGAGTCGATCACCGTGAACTTCGCCTGACCTTCGGCGATGTTCTGCAGCGGCACATAGGTGCCGTCGTTCCAGCGCTCGCGGTTCTGGTCGTGCAGCACCGCATGACGGTGCGTGAACGTGCCGCGGCCCGAATCCTGACCCGTCAGACGAACTGCGTAGCCCGAAGCGACCAGCGATGCGAACGCGAGGTGCTCGCCCATGCCCCAGTCGAGCTTCGCTTCGCCGCGGCCCATGGCGCGACGGTCGTTGATCACGCGCTCGACGAGCGGGTGAACCTTGAAGTTTTCCGGAATCGTGGTGATGCGTTCGGCGAGGCGCTTCAGTTCCGCGAGCGGCACGGCCGTGTCGGCCGCGTCGGTCCACTTGCGGTTCAGGAACGGCACCCAGTCCACCGCGTACTTGCTCTTGTAGTTCGAGAGCACCGGGTCGACCGTGTGGTGGCCTTCGTCCATCGCCTTGCGATAGGCCTTGACGAATTCCTCGCCATCCTCGGCCTTGATGATGCCCTGCTGCACGAGCTTTTCAGCGTACAGCGCGCGCGTGCCGGGGTGCTTCGAAATCGTCTTGTACATCAGCGGCTGCGTGACCGCCGGGGTGTCCTGCTCGTTGTGGCCCAGCTTGCGGAAGCAGACGATGTCGACGACGACGTCCTTGTGGAACTGCATGCGGAAGTCGATCGCCATCTGGGTGGCCAGCACGACCGCTTCGGGATCGTCACCGTTCACGTGCAGCACCGGCGCTTCGATCATCTTGACGACATCCGAGCAGTACAACGTGGAGCGCGAGTCGCGCGGGTCCGACGTCGTGAAGCCGATCTGGTTGTTGATGACGATGTGCAGCGTGCCGTGCGTGCCGTAACCGCGCGTTTGCGCGAGGTTCAGCGTTTCCATCACGACACCCTGGCCGGCGAAAGCCGCGTCGCCGTGGATCTGCACCGGCAGCACCTGAACGCCGTTTTCGTCGCCGCGACGGTCCATACGCGCCTTCGCCGAGCCCTCGACCACCGGGTTGACGATTTCGAGGTGCGACGGGTTGAACGCGAGCGACAGGTGAACCGGGCCGCCTTCCGTCGCGACGTCCGACGAGAAGCCCTTGTGGTACTTCACGTCGCCAGCCGGCAGATCGTCGACGTGCTTGCCTTCGAATTCGGCGAACAAGTCTGCGGGCATCTTGCCGAGCGTATTGACCAGCACGTTCAAACGGCCACGGTGAGCCATCGCGATGACGATTTCCTGAACGCCGCGCAGACCGCCGTGACGCACGACTTCGTCCATCGCCGCGATGAAGCTCTCGCCGCCTTCGAGCGAGAAGCGCTTCTGGCCGACGTACTTGGTGTGCAGGAAACGCTCGAGGCCTTCGGCGGCCGTCAGGCGATTCAGGATGTGCTTCTTCTTGTCGTTGTTGAAGCTCGGCGTCGAACGGATCGATTCGAGGCGTTCCTTCCACCAGCGCTTCTGCTCCGGATCGCTGATGTACATGTACTCGGCGCCGATCGTGCCGCAGTACGTGTCGCGCAGGGCTTTGACGATCTCGCGCAGCGTCGCGCGCTCGAACCCGAAGTACAGATTCGTTGCGCTGAACTCCTGGTCCATGTCGGCTTCGGTGAAGTCGTAGAACGCGGGTTCAAGTTCGGGGATCGCGGGACGTTCGCGGCGCTTCAGGGGATCGAGATTGGCCCATTGCGAGCCGAGGAAGCGATATGCGCCGATGAGGGACTGGACGTAAACCTGTTTGCGGGCGGTTGCGAGATCTTCGCCGCCGGCCGTTGCGCGCGGCAGGAAGGCATTGGCCTTGGCGCGCTGGGCAAACGATTCGACGATCGGGCCATGGGCCACGTCGTTGGCGTTGCTGCCGTCCGATGCGGGCACGTTCTGCAACGCATCGAAATAGCTGCGCCAGGTCTCGGGCACTGACGCCGGATTATCGAGATACGCTTCGTACATTTCTTCAACGTACGGAGCATTGCCGCCGAACAGATAAGAGTTCGACTGGAATTGCTTCATCATTTTTACGCTCACCTTTCTTCGAGTTTCTCGAGAAATAGCGGGTTACCGAACCTTCCGCGACACGGCCTGACCGTTTAGCGGATTGCGCGAATCAAGTCTTGCTTGGAAGGACCTAAAACTTTGCACCCGGGAGCATAGCACAGAACGAATAGCCCAGATAGCGAACGGCACAGGCGCAAAGCCTGTGACGGCGGGCGTTTCGCGGGCGACGGGGTGCCTTTTCACTGCGCGCAACAGTGTTCTGTGAGAAATGAAGGCGAACGGCGCGATGGGTGTCTACATGTGTGCCGCCCCGGAAAGTGGCAGGCATGATGCAGCGCCAAACGTTTTGATGCGCCAAAAACAAGGAAGCCACCCGAAGGTGGCTTCCGCTTCCTGCTATCCAGACGGATATTCGAGTCCGGCTTATTCGCCGGCAACCTTGTTGCGGCTCGCGCTGCGGCGCTCGTGTTCCTTCAGGTAGCGCTTGCGCAGACGGATCGACTTCGGCGTGACTTCGACAAGCTCATCGTCGTCGATGAACTCGACCGCGTATTCGAGCGACAGCTGAACCGGCGGCACGAGACGCACGGCTTCGTCGGTGCCAGACGCGCGCACGTTGGTAAGCTGCTTGCCCTTGATCGGGTTCACGACGAGATCGTTGTCGCGGCTGTGGATGCCTATGATCATGCCTTCATACAGCGCTTCTCCCGGCGACACGAACATGCGGCCGCGGTCCTGCAGCTTCCACAGTGCGTACGCGACTGCCGCGCCGTCGTCCTGCGAGATCAGCACGCCGTTACGACGTTCGCCGACCGCGCCTTCCTTGACCGGCTGGTAAGAATCGAACGTGTGGCTCATCAGACCCGTACCGCGCGTGAGTGTGAGGAATTCCGACTGGAAGCCGATCAGACCACGCGCCGAAATACGGTACTCGAGACGCGTGCGGCCACGGCCGTCCGATGCCATGTCGAGCATTTCGCCCTTGCGGCGGCCAAGTTCTTCCATCACGCCGCCTTGGTGGGTGTCTTCCATGTCGACGGTCAGATTTTCGTACGGCTCGTGCTTCTCGCCGTCGATTTCCTGCATCACGACGCGCGGACGCGACACGGCCAGCTCGTAGCCTTCGCGGCGCATGTTTTCGACCAGAATGGTCAGGTGCAGCTCACCGCGGCCGGCCACTTCGAACGTCGTTTCGTCGCCGGTATCGCGCACGCGCAGCGCGACGTTGTGATTAAGTTCCTTCATCAGGCGGTCGCGAATCTGGCGGCTCGTGACGAACTTGCCTTCACGGCCCGCGAGCGGCGAGGAGTTGACGAGGAAGTTCATCGTCAGCGTGGGTTCGTCGACGGTGATCATCGGCAGCGCTTCCGGCTGTTCCGGCGAGCAGATCGTCACACCGATGCCCACTTCCTCGATACCGTTGATCAGCACGATGTCGCCCGCCTCAGCCGAGTCGACCTGCACGCGATCAAGACCCTTGAACGACAGCACCTGGTTAATCTTGCGATTGAGGATTTCGCCGTCCGGCCCCAAGCGCACCGCGACAGCCATGCCCGGCTTGATGCGGCCGCGCGTGATACGGCCAATGCCGATACGACCAACGTACGACGAGTAGTCGAGCGACGTGATTTGCAGTTGCAGCGGACCTTCCGGGTCGGCCGGGCGCACCGGCACGTGCTGCAGGATTGCCTCGAACAAAGGACGCATGTCGCCGTCGCGTACATCAGGCGTGAGACCCGCGTAGCCGTTCAGGCCCGATGCGTAGACGATCGGAAAGTCGAGCTGCTCTTCGCTGGCGCCGAGCTTGTCGAACAGGTCGAAGGTCTGGTTGATCACCCAGTCGATCCGCGCGCCCGGACGGTCGACCTTGTTGACCACGACGATCGGCTTCAAACCCAGTGCGAGCGCCTTCTTCGTGACGAAGCGGGTTTGCGGCATCGGGCCTTCCACCGCGTCAACGAGCAGCAGCACCGAGTCGACCATCGACAGCACGCGCTCCACTTCGCCGCCGAAGTCGGCGTGCCCCGGCGTATCGACGATATTGATGTGCGTGCCCTCGTACTCCACCGCGCAGTTCTTCGACAGGATCGTGATACCGCGCTCTTTTTCGATGTCGTTCGAGTCCATCACGCGCTCGGCGATCTGCTGGTTCTCGCGGAACGTGGCGGTCTGACGGAGGAGCTGGTCGACAAGCGTGGTCTTGCCGTGGTCGACGTGAGCAATGATGGCGATGTTGCGTAGGGCGCGGGTCATAGGAAACCTGAAGACGGTTGAGTGCGCCGCTTGCTTATGCTGCTGGTTGAGGAGCCTAACCACGACAACAAGCCCAAAGCGCACTTTTGGGAACCCAAAATTATAGCACGCACGGATGATCCTTTCTGGTATTCCCCGATAGACCGTCCGCTCTCCGCGAGTTGCGCGAATCGCGCCTTGCCCCGCCCTACGTCATTCCGTGCGGTTTGTTGCTTTAGCGCGAAATAATCCTTGCCTAAGCTGTATTAACGCTTGTCGCGTCAATCAACAGCCAGCTATACTAATGCCTAGTCAACCATTGCATTCGCACGAGAATCATGACGGAGCCGTCCAACGAACCCACGCCGAATCTCAGCGAGTACCAGCTCGGCGAAAGCGTCGGCTATCTCATTTCACGGGTGAAATCGACGCTATTAAACCTGGTCACGCAGCGCAGCATGGCCGAACTCGGCATCACCAGCCAGCAAGGCAGCATCCTGTTCATGGTGGCGAGCGGCAAATGCCTGCTCGCGGCTGAGTTGGCGCGTGAATACGGTATCGACGCAAGCGCCGTCACGCGCCTGATCGACCGGCTCGAAAAGCGCGGCCTCCTCACGCGGGTGCGCAGCAACGAAGACCGGCGCGTCGTGCGCCTCGCGTTGACGCCGGAAGGCCATGCGATCGCGGCTCGCATGCCGGCCATTTTCAATGGCGTGCTCGATAACCTGCTGAACGGGTTCACCCCGGAAGAAGTGGGCTTCCTGAAGAGCATGCTGCGTCGCGTGCTCGTCAATTCCGGCGAACACACGGGACTTTCCCGCGACGCCGCAAGCCATTCCGATAGCAAATCGTAATAGCTTGCTTGCTGCGTCCATCAATACATTCCACTCAAAGAAGAGTCGAGCGATGAAATCCCTTTCCCTGTCCGCGCCCGCGCTGTCGAGCCGGGCCGCTGTCGCCGCCGCGGTGACGGCGCTCGCCCTCACGGGGTGCGCGAACTACTTCGGCGTCAAAAGCGACAAGCAGATCGCGTCGCCGACGCAGTACGAGTCGACGCAGAGTCTGCCCAACGAGGGCGGCCAGTGGCCATCGTTCGACTGGGCCAACCAGTTCGGCGACCCGCAACTGCCGAAGCTGATCGCGGAAGCGCTCGAGGGCAGCCCGTCGATCGCCCAGGCGCAAGCGCGGCTCGCAAAGGCTTCGTCGTATATCGAAAGTTCGCGCGCAGCGCTGTTCCCGAAGGTCAGCGCGAGCTATTCGTGGACCCGCGAGCTGTACTCGGCAAACGCCCTTTACCCGCCTCCGTTCGGCGGCACCTGGTATAGCGAGAACAACGTGCTCGCGAGCGCGTCGTGGGATCTCGACCTGTGGGGCAAGAACCGTCAGCGGCTAGGCCAGGCCGTGTCGCAGCAGAAAGCCGCCGAGGCCGATATGCAGCAGGCGCGCGTGACGCTCGCCGCGTCGGTCGCGAGCACCTACAACCAGCTCGCGCAGCTGTATGCGTTCCGCGACATCGCCGCGCGTGAAATCGCGAACCGCCAGGACGTCGGCCGTATCACGAATGACCGCGTGACGGCCGGCCTCGACACCAACGTCGAGAAGCAGACCGCCGCCGGCAACGTCGCGACGAGCCAGTCGAACCTGACCGACCTCGACGGCCAGATCACCGTCGTGCGCTACCAGTTGGGCGCGCTGCTCGGCAAAGGCCCGGACCGTGGCCTGCAGATCGACAAGCCGGTGCTCACCGGCGGCGACGTGGTCGCTCTGCCGGGCAATATCCCGGCCGACCTCGTGGCGCGTCGCGCCGACATCGTCGCCGCGCGCTGGCAGGTCGAAGCCGCGATGCATGACGTGAAAGAAGCGAAAGCCGAGTTCTACCCGGACGTGAATCTCGCGGCCGGCTTCGGCTTCGACGCGTTCGGCTGGGGCCGTTTCCTGACCGCGTCGAGCCGTCAGATCCAGTTCGGCCCGGCGATCCATCTGCCGATCTTCGACGCCGGCGCGTTGCGCGCGCAGTTGAAGGGCCGCTACGCCGACTTCGAGGGCGACGTCGCGAACTACAACCAGACGCTGATCAACGCGCTGCAGGACGTATCGACGCAGGTGTCGTCGATCCGCTCGATCGACCGCCAGGAGGGCGACGCCCAGCGCGCGCTCGACGCGTCGAGCAAGGCGTACCAGCTCGCCGTAATCCGCTACAAGGCCGGCCTGTCGCCGCAGCTGCAGGTGCTCACCGCCGATGAAAACCGCCTTGCCGCCGAGCAGACGGTCACGGGTCTGCAAATGCGCCGCCGCAGTCTGCAGATCGGTCTGATCAAGGCACTGGGCGGCGGATTCGACGCAACCCAGACCGGTCTCGTCGTGCCGACCGATGCTCCCGCATCGGCCAACGCTGCGAACCACGCCACGAGCACCGCCGCGAACTGAGCGAGCCCGCCCGCGCCGACGCACAGGCATAGACACGAACACCCGAATAAACGACGACGTTCAAAAGAACCCGGAGCACATCAATGAGCACCCCCCAGCAGCCCGCCACTCCACCGCAAGCGGCGAACAACGGCAAACGCAAGCGCATGATGACGCTGCTCGTCATCGTGATTCTGATTGCCGCGATCGCGTACGGCCTGTACTACTTCCTCGTCGCGCGCTTCCATGAAGACACCGACGACGCCTACGTGAGCGGCAACGTCGTGCAGATCACCCCGCAGGTCACGGGCACCGTGATCGCGGTCAACGCGGACGACACCCAGGTCGTCAAGGCCGGCGACCCGCTCGTCGTGCTCGACCCGGCCGACTCGCGCGTCGCGCTCGAACAGGCCGAGGCCAATCTTGCGCAGGTGGTGCGCCAGGTGCGCGGTCTGTTCGCCGACGACAGCCAGTACGAAGCGCGGGTCGCGGCGAGCCAGGCCGATCTGTCGCGCGCCCAGGACGACCTGAAGCGCCGTATGACGGTCGCGCAGACCGGCGCGGTATCGCAGGAAGAAATTTCGCACGCACGCGACTCCGTGAAGAGCGGGCAAGCCGCGCTCGACGCCGCCAAACAGCAACTCGCGGCAAACCGCGCGCTGACCGCGAACACCACGATCGCCGATCACCCGAACGTGCAGGCCGCCGCCGCGAAGCTGCGCGACGCATACCTGAACCACGCTCGCAATACTCTGCCAGCGCCGGTCACAGGCTATGTCGCAAAACGCTCGGTGCAGCTCGGCCAGCGCGTATCGCCGGGCTCGCCGCTGATGGCGATCGTGCCGCTGCATGACGTGTGGGTCGAAGCGAACTTCAAGGAAGTGCAACTGAAGCACATGCGCATCGGCCAGCCGGTCGAACTGACGGCCGACGTCTACGGCTCGTCGGTGCCGTATCACGGCAAGGTGGTCGGCTTCTCGGCCGGCACGGGTTCGGCGTTCTCGCTGCTGCCCGCGCAGAACGCGACCGGCAACTGGATCAAGGTCGTGCAGCGTCTGCCGGTGCGTATTTCGCTCGATCCGCAGGAACTGGAGAAGCATCCGCTGCGTATCGGTCTGTCGATGCAAGCTGACGTGAACATCAAGGACGACACCGGCGGCCAGCTCGGTCAGGCGCCGTCCACGGCTTACCAGACCAACGTCTTCGACAAGTACGGCGCGGAAGCCGATGCGGAAATCGCCCGCATCATCTCGGAAAATGCCGGCGCGAACGCGAACGGCGGCGCGCAGAAGTCGACCGCGGCGAGCGCCGCGGCCGCCGCGAAACCTGTGGCCCATAAGAGCTGAAGGTCCGCCCGATGATTCATAGAAGGCTCTTTTAATGGCTCAGGCTCAGGCGCAAGTCCCTCACCCGCCGCTCGAGGGCGCGCAACTGGTGATCGGCACCATCGCGGTGTCGCTCGCCGTGTTCATGAACGTGCTCGACACGTCGATCGCGAATGTGTCGATCCCCTCCATTTCCGGCGACCTCGGCGTATCGTCCGACCAGGGCACGTGGGTGATTACGTCGTTCGCAGTGGCCAACGCGATCTCGGTGCCGCTGACCGGCTGGCTCACCGACCGCATCGGCCAGGTGCGGCTGTTCATGGCGTCGATCGTGCTGTTCGTGCTGTCGTCATGGATGTGCGGGCTGTCACCGAACCTGCCGTTCCTGCTTGCGTCGCGCGTGCTGCAAGGCGCGGTGGCCGGCCCGATGATCCCGCTGTCGCAGACGCTGCTGCTCGCGAGCTATCCGCGCGCGAAGGCGCCGATGGCGCTATCGATGTGGGCGATGACCACGCTGATCGCACCGGTTGCCGGTCCGATTCTCGGCGGCTGGATTTCCGACAACATCTCGTGGCCGTGGATCTTCTACGTCAACATTCCCGTCGGCGCGGTCGCGGCCGCCGCGACATGGATGATCTTCCGTAACCGCGATTCGGTCATCAGGAAGGCGCCAATCGACGGAGTCGGCCTCGGTCTTCTGATCGTCTGGGTCGGCTCGCTTCAGGTGATGCTCGACAAGGGCAAGGACCTCGACTGGTTCTCGTCGACGACGATCGTCGCGCTCGCGCTCGTCGCGGTGATCGCGCTCGCGTTCTTCATCGTATGGGAGTTGACGGCCGAGCATCCGGTGGTTGATCTGTCGCTGTTCAGCCGGCGCAATTTCACCGGCGGCACGATCGCGCTGTCGATCGGCTATGGGCTTTACTTCGGCAATCTCGTGCTGTTGCCGCTGTGGCTGCAGACGGATATCGGCTACACGGCGACCGAAGCCGGACTCGTGATGGCACCCGTCGGTGTGTTCGCGGTCCTGTTGTCGCCGCTGACCGGCAAGGTGCTGCCGCGTACCGATCCGCGCTATATCGCGACGCTGTCGTTCCTGATTTTCGCGCTGTGTTTCTGGATGCGCTCGCGTTATACGACGGGCGTCGATACGTACTCGCTGATGCTACCCACGCTGATTCAAGGTATCGGTATGGCCGGCTTCTTTATTCCGCTCGTGTCGATCACGCTGTCGGGCTTGCCGGGCCATCGGATTCCAGCGGCCTCGGGGTTGTCGAACTTCGTGCGGATCATGTGCGGCGGTATCGGCACGTCGATCTTCCAGACCGCCTGGGATCACCGCACGATCATGCATCACGCGCAACTGACCGAGCAGGCGAATGCTTACAACCCGGCGTTCGGTCAATCGATTCGTCAGATGGGCGCGGCGGGCCTGGATCAGCAGCAGACCTATGGTCTCTTCAATACCATGGTCACGCAGCAGGCCGCGCAGCTCGGCGTAAACGATCTGTTCTTCATTTCGGCCGGTATTTTTGTCTCGCTGATCGCGCTCATCTGGATCACGCGGCCGGAACGGGCAGGCGGCGATGCGGGAGCGGCGGCAGCCGCGGCGCATTGAGGGGGTGTTTGTGGTGTTGCTTTAGTTCGACATCGCTCCACCGGAGGGCATGATCAAAACGGGATCGCCTCGATGGCGATCCCGTCTTTTTATTGTCCGCGCCGGGCTGGCAAAACGGCGACCTCTAGCTCTCCGTCGTCACGATCAGACGGTCGGGTGCGAGCACGCCTTCGCCCGGCTTCGCGACCCCGAGCAGCCGCCCCTGCGCCGAGTACACCCTTACGCGCGGGGCAGTCACCGCGTCGGCGGCGATCGTCAACGACGACAGCTTCAGGCGCTGGCCGTGAAGGAAGCGGCGCGTGTCATCGTCGTTCAGACAGACCTGCGGGAACGTCGACAGCAGCGTGTCGACCGGTTGCAGCCATGCGTCGCGTTCGAGTGCAGTCGCGTCGGACAACGCGTCGAGCGTGACTGAATGCTCCAGCGTCAGCGCGCCTACGCCCGTGCGCCGCAGCGCGACCAGATGCGCGCCGCAGCCGAGCGCCTCGCCGATATCCTCGGCAAGCGTGCGCACATAGGTGCCCTTGCTGCACGTCACGCTAAACGTCACATCCGGCAACGCGCACGCAATCAGCTCGAGCGAGCGAATCGTCACCTGCCGCCCTTCCCGTTCGACCGTCTGGCCAGCGCGCGCGTACTCGTACAGCGGCTTGCCATCGCGCTTGAGCGCCGAGTACATCGGCGGAATCTGAACGATCTCGCCTATGAATTTCGGCAAGGCCGCCCGCACCGCCGCTTCGTCGCAGTCGACGTCGCGGATGTCGAACGCCTCGCCTTCGGCGTCGCCGGTGGTCGTGCGGATACCGAGGCGCATCGTCGCCTCGTAGGTCTTGTCGGCTTCGAGCAAGTCTTGCGAAAACTTGGTGGCCTCGCCGAAACACAGCGGCAGCAGGCCGGTTGCCAGCGGATCGAGCGTGCCGGTGTGGCCCGCCTTTTTCGCCAGGTAAAGACGTTTCGCGCGAACCAGCGCGTCGTTGCTCGACAGGCCGAGCGGCTTGTCGAGCAGCAGCACGCCGTCGAGCGCGCGACGCGGCACGCGGGGGCGTTGAGGTGCGGTCATGTCGAGGGAGGCAGAACGTTCGGGAAATACGAAAAACGGCGCCGCGCGCTACGTGGAACGCCACGGCATGGCAGACGCTCAGTCGTCTTTCGCGCGCGTGGAATTTGCCTCGTCGATCAGACGCGACATCTCCACGGCGCGCTCGATCGTCTTGTCGTAGTGGAAATGCAGCGTCGGCACCGTGTGGATATGCAGGCGCTTGAACAGCAGATTGCGCAGATGGCCGGCAGCGTGCGTCAGCGCTTCGAGCGTTTGCTGCGGGTCGCCCGTCAGCGTCGTGAAGTAGACCTTCGCGTGCGCGTAGTCGGGCGTCAGCTCGACGCTCTGAAACGTGACGATGCCGATGCGCGGATCCTTGACCTCGCGCAGCAGCTCAGCCAGGTCGCGCTGGATCTGATCGGCGATCTGCACGTTGCGATTGGGAGTAGTACGTTTCTTAGGCATGGTGTTGTGTGCTCCGCTAAGACGGATGCAAAAAATTGGTTCGCGCGAGCCGTGTTCGATATTCGTTCGATACGACGGCGTCGCGGTCGCCGCGGCGGGTGAGAGTCCATTTGCGACGAACGCGGCAACCAAGCCAGCAACAAACTCGACACTGCTGGCTCAAAAACAACGGGCGGAGCGGGCGTCAAGCCCGTTCCGCCCGCTGTGACGTGCCGCGTGAATTACAGCGTACGCGCGACTTCGGTGACCTCGAAGACTTCGAACTGATCGCCTTCGACGATATCGTTGAAGTTCTTGATCGACATACCGCACTCGAAGCCCTGACGGACTTCCTTCACATCGTCCTTGAACCGCTTGAGCGAATCGAGCTCGCCCGTGAAGATGACGACGTTGTTGCGCAGCACGCGCACCGACGACGAGCGCTTGACGAAACCGTCCGTGACCATACAGCCGGCCACCGTGCCGACCTTCGGCACCTTGAATACCTGGCGTACTTCGACCGTGCCCGTCACGACTTCGCGCTTCTCCGGCGCCAGCATGCCCGACATTGCCGCCTTCACCTCATCCACGGCGTCGTAGATGATGTTGTAGTAGCGGATGTCGACGCCATTAGCTTCCGCGAGCTTGCGAGCCTGCGCATCCGCGCGGGTGTTGAAGCCGATGATGACCGCCTTCGACGCCGTCGCGAGATTGACGTCCGACTCGCTGATGCCGCCGACCGCTCCGTGCACGATCTGCACGCGTACTTCGTCGGTGGAGAGCTTCTGCAGCGACTGCACCAGCGCTTCCTGCGAACCCTGCACGTCGGCCTTGACGATGAGCGGCAGGTACTGCACTTCGCCCTCGCCCATCTGCTCGAGCATGTTCTCGAGCTTCGCGGCCTGCTGCTTTGCGAGCTTGACGTCGCGGAACTTGCCCTGACGGAACAGCGCAACTTCACGCGCCTTGCGCTCGTCCGGCATCACGATCACTTCTTCGCCAGCCTGCGGCACTTCCGACAGACCCTGGATTTCGACCGGGATCGACGGCCCCGCGGACTTGGTCGGCTTGCCGGTTTCGTCGAGCATGGCACGCACGCGACCGTACGCGCTGCCTGCCAGCACGACGTCGCCGCGGTTCAGCGTACCTGACTGGACGAGGATCGTTGCGACCGGACCCTTACCCTTGTCGAGCTTCGCTTCGATGACGAGACCCTTGGCCGGCGATTCGACCGGTGCCTTCAGCTCCAGCACCTCGGCCTGCAGCAGCACGTTTTCGAGCAGATCGTCGATGCCCGTGCCGGTCTTCGCCGACACCGGCACGAACGGCGAGTCGCCGCCGTACTCTTCCGGCACGACGCCTTCCGTGACGAGCTCTTGCTTCACGCGATCCGGATTCGCTTCCGGCCTGTCGATCTTGTTGATCGCGACGACGAGCGGCACGCCGCCAGCCTTCGCGTGGGAGATCGCTTCCTTCGTCTGCGGCATCACGCCGTCGTCGGCGGCCACCACCAGGATCACGATGTCGGTCGCCTTTGCACCGCGGGCACGCATTGCCGTAAAGGCTTCGTGACCCGGCGTGTCGAGGAACGTGATCACGCCGCGCGGCGTTTCGACGTGGTAGGCGCCGATGTGCTGCGTAATACCGCCCGCTTCGCCTGCCGCAACCTTCGCGCGGCGGATGTAGTCGAGCAGCGAGGTCTTGCCGTGGTCGACGTGGCCCATCACCGTGACGACCGGCGGACGTGGCAGCGCTTCCGCGTCGCTCGCTTCGCCTTCGACCAGCATGGCTTCCGGATCGTCCAGCTTCGCCGCGAGCGCATGGTGGCCCAGTTCCTCGACGATGATCATCGCCGTTTCCTGGTCCAGCATCTGGTTGATCGTGACCATCTGTCCGAGCTTCATCATCACCTTGATGACTTCCGAAGCCTTCACGGCCATCTTGTGCGCGAGATCCGCGACCGTGATGGTTTCCGGCACATGCACTTCACGCACGATCGGTTCGGTCGGCGCCTGGAACGTGGTGGCCTGCTCCTGATGCTTGCCACGCCCCTTCGGACCGCCGCGCCAGCCACGATCGACGCCGCCGCTCGAATCGCCGCGCGTCTTGATGCCGCGGCGCTTCGCTGCGTCGTCCTGCCAGCCGCTCTTTCCGCCGCCCGGCTTCTTCTTGTCGCCCGCCGACGGTGCGCTCGCGGGCGCCGGAGTCGCGGCGGCTGACGGCTTCCTGGCTGCCGGGCGCGCTGGTGCTTCACCAGCCGGACGCGCCGGCTTGTGCAGCGTGCCCTTGGCTTCGGCCGCCTTGGCCGGCTCGGCGGGCTTCGGTGCCGGTTCCGGCGCCTTCACCTGCGCCTTGCGCGGCGTGTTCATCATTTCGCGAATCGCGCGCGCTTCGGCTTCGGCCGCCGCGCGGCGCTTGGCGATTTCCTCCTGTTCGGCGCGCGCCTTCTCGGCGGCCACGCGCGCGGCGTCTTCCGCTTTC
Organism: Paraburkholderia lebeckiae; assembly: GCF_050436225.1. Lineage (NCBI taxonomy): Bacteria > Pseudomonadati > Pseudomonadota > Betaproteobacteria > Burkholderiales > Burkholderiaceae > Paraburkholderia > Paraburkholderia lebeckiae. The sequence goes on from NZ_JBNDLU010000002.1 coordinate 2,167,169, forward strand.
TTCGCGGCTTCGCGTTGCGCGGCGCGTTCCGCTGCCGCGCGTTCGTCGTCCTGCTCGCTTGCCTTCTCGGCAACCGGTGCAGCGGCTTTCGCCGCCGCCTGCTGGGCCTTCTCGCGAGCCGCCGCCTCGACCGCAGCCGCTGCGCGCTTCTTCGCATCTTCTTCCGCGCGCTGACGCTCGGCTTCCGCGGACTGCTCGCGCGCCTGACGCTCGGCTTCTTCGCGCTCGAGCTGTTCCTGGCGCGCCTTCAGCTCCTGCGCCTGCTTTTCGAGCAGCTCGGCTTCGTGACGTGCTTCTTCCTCGCGACGCTGCAGTTCGAGATCTTCGGCGTCCGCGTTCTCGGCCACATGATTCGATGCATCCCCGCCTTCCGCGACGGTCTCGTCGCGGCGGACGAACGTGCGCTTCTTGCGCACCTCGACCTGAATGGTGCGAGCTTTGCCCGTCGCATCGGACTGCTTGATCTCCGACGTATGCCGTTTCGTCAGCGTGATCTTGCGCTTGTCTGCATCAGTCGAGCCGTGAGACTTGCGCAAGTGGTCGAGCAGACGCGCCTTGTCCGTTTCGGACAAGGAGTCGGCTTCGCTCGCTTTTGTGACGCCAGCTGCCTGCAGCTGCTCAAGCAGCACGCCTGCAGGCATTTTCAGTTCCGCGGCAAATTGGGCTACGTTGTTACTCGCCATTCATTCCTCTTAATGCAAGGACCGATTCCTTGCGGTTAGCATCGGGTCATGCGGCCTGACGGCCGCGTTCAATTCAGTGCGCCATGGTCATTTCTCACTGGAACCAGTGTTCACGTGCTTTCATGATCAACGCCTTAGCGGCATCCTCTCCCATCCCAGTCATCTCGACCAGTTCATCCACGGCCAGCTCGGCGAGTTCGTCGCGCGTCTGGATCTGATGTTCGGCCAGTTTCGCGAGCAGGTCGGCGTCCATGCCGTCCAGGCTCTTCAGGTCGAGCGCTACATTCTCGACCTTTTCTTCGTTCGCGATCGCCATCGTCAACAGCGCGTCGCGCGAGCGGTTGCGCAGTTCGTGAACGGTGTCTTCGTCGAATGCCTCGATTTCGAGCATTTCGTTGAGCGGCACGTAGGCGATCTCTTCGAGGCTCGTGAAGCCTTCGTCGATCAGGATGTCGGCGACTTCCTCGTCGACATCGAGACGCGCCATGAACAGGTCGCGCAGGACGCCGCGTTCCTGATTCTGCTTCTGCGCAGATTCGTCCGGCGTCATGATGTTGATCTGCCAGCCGGTGAGCTCGCTGGCAAGCCGCACGTTCTGGCCGCTGCGGCCGATCGCAACCGCGAGTTCGTTCTCGTCGACGACGACGTCCATCGAATGCTTTTCTTCATCGACGACGATCGACTGCACGGCTGCCGGCGCGAGCGCGCCGATCACGAACTGGGCGGGGTCTTCCGACCATAGCACGATGTCAACGTTTTCGCCACCGAGCTCGTTGCGTACGGCCTGCACGCGCGAGCCGCGAATACCGACGCAAGTGCCGATCGGATCGATGCGCTTGTCATAAGCCACCACGCCGATCTTCGCACGCACGCCCGGATCGCGAGCCGCCGCTTTGATCTCGAGCAGGCCCTGCTCGATTTCCGGCACTTCCATCTCGAACAGCTTCATCAGGAATTCCGGCGCCGTACGCGACAGCTCGATCTGCGGACCACGCGCAGTGCGGTCGACCTTCGCGATATACGCGCGCACGCGGTCGCCCACCCGAAGGTTTTCCTTCGGGATCAGCTGGTCGCGGCGCAGCAACGCTTCGACGCGGCCCGATTCGACGATGAAGTTGCCCTTGTCGAGACGCTTCACCGAGCCGGTCATGATGTGTTCGCCGCGCTCGAGGAAGTCGCTCAGGATCTGCTCGCGCTCGGCGTCGCGCACCTTCTGCAGGATCACCTGCTTGGCGGCCTGCGCGCCGATACGGCCGAATTCGATCGACGGAACCGGCTCCTCGATAAACTCGTCGAGCTGAATATCGGGCTGCTGCTCGCGCGCCTCGAACAGCAGAATTTCCTGATCCGGTTCCTGCAGACCTGCTTCGTCCGGCACCACCTTCCAGCGGCGAAACGTTTCGTGCTCGCCGCTTTCACGGTCGATGTGGACGCGGATGTCCGCATCTTCTTCGAAGAGTTTCTTGGAGGCCGAAGCGAGAGCCGCTTCGAGCGCGGCAAATACCACGTCCTTGTCGACATTCTTCTCGCGTGCCAGCGCATCCACCAGCATCAACACTTCGCGACTCATTGTTTGCGGCTCCTAAAGTCAACTTTCGGAACAAGGCGCGCCTTGTCCATGTCCGCGAGCGTGAAATCGAGCATCGCGGCACCTTCTTTTCCTTCAAATTCCAGACCGATCGTCTCGCCCTGCGGAGCATGCAAAATACCCCGGTACGACTTCCGACCGTCCAATGGCTTTTTCAGTGTGATAACCGCTTCGCTGCCCGCGAAACGTTCAAAATCCGCCAGTTTTTTCAGCGGGCGGTCGAGACCGGGCGACGATACTTCGAGCCGCTCGTAATCGATATTTTCGACCGTCAGAACGTGCTGGAGCTGACGCGTGACTTTCTCGCAGTCTTCGATTGCGATGCCGGCTGGCTGGTCGATATAGATACACAACATGCCGCGCCCGGTGCGCTCGAGATCGACGAGCTCGTAGCCGAGTCCCACGACCGTGGTTTCAATCAGTTCCGTCAGTTGCACAGTGCCCTCTTAGATGTTCGCGCAGCGAGCCTCGCCTCTTCTGCAAACAACCAATGCGGGCCGCGCGCCAAGCCGGCGCACGTTCGTGCGAACCCGAGATGCCGAACCACGATGAACTGAGCGGCAAAAAAAAATGGGCTGAACGCCCATCATCTTATTGCCGGTGGTCGCACCTGAGCCGCACATGATGAAACCGTACGCCCAGCGACTTCGCGATTGTAGCCATTTTTCGGCCCAAACGCAATCTGCGGAACGCCGGGCGACGCGCATTTCCGCTTGATTTGATAGGAATCTTTCGACAATGTGGCGGCAAATCCGGGCTTTTGCAAGGTCGCCCGAGCCGTCGGGAAAGGGAGCCGGTCGGGCCACGCCAATACTTTGCAGCGATGCGTCCTTTCGGTCTTCAGCGCAGTTTCGCACGGCGTTTGACGCATTGGAACGCCGCTCGAACGCGGCAAACGAGAGACGGCATAAAATCGCCAAAAACGATAAACGGCTCGGCCGGGAAGCACTCGACATTGCTAGTCAGTATGACTCCCGTGAGGCAATGGCTGGCCTGCCGTGAGAAATCAAGCGCGCGTTAGCATTGCAGCCAGAGCAGCACAGTGCGGACAAGGCCGCTTCCGGCGATTTCCGGCACGGAGGCCAGCATGGAACACGATAGCACGCTGTACGTCGGTCTCGATGTACATACACAAGGACTCGATCACAGTCGCGGATGCGCCGGGCCCGGGCGAAGTCGAACTGCTGGGCAAGATCGGCACGACGCAGGCGGATATCGATCACCTGTGCAGGCGCCTGCAGGCGAAAGCGCGGTACATCTGCGTTGTCTACGAGGCCGGTCCATGCGGCTTCGGACTTTACCGGCAGTTCGTGCAGAATAGATTCGGGTGCATGCGCGCCGGTGACCTCTCCGCAGTGTACGTGCCGAGCGAGGACGACGAAGCGTTCCGCGATCCGGCAGGGACGTGGGTGGCGCCAAAGACGACCTGAAGCGCGCACGGCAACGCGTGAAGGCCTTTCTACTCTCGCTTGGGACGAGTAACCCGCGACCAGGCTACGCAACGGACTACTGCATCCGACTTGCGGTTCTAGATAGCGGCAGGCTCATTGGGCGGACATCTGTAGTGCGGTACCCAACCCGCGGATATCAGCTTGATCCACCGTCGAAGCGTACTGCTACGCCGCCCTGAGGAAATTCCGGCAACATGAATTCGAAAAACTAAAAACCGATCCCGATTGACACCGGGAGTCATATCAGCCTGGCAGGTCACGCGAACTGCACGAAGGGTATGGCCGTTCAACGGCCACCCCTCAAACGCGGTACAGCGCCCCGCTCAACGGCCGCGCGAGCGACCGCGCGCCGTGCCGCCGCCACGATTCGCGCCGCCCGAACCCGCGTTGCCGCCAGCACGGTTGGCGTTGCCGCCACGATTGCCGCCCGGCCCTCGATTGCCGCCGCTGTTGCCGGCCGCGCTAGCCCGCTTGCCCCCAGTGCGCGCACGGTCGCCGTTGGGCGACGACGCGCGATTGCCGTCGACGTCGCGGCCGCGCTGCCCCCCGGCGCCGCGATTGCCCACACCGACACCAGAACCAGTGCCGCCCCCCATGCCCGCGCCGAAGCCACCACCCGCCGCGCCACGGCGACCCTGTCCGCGCGGCTGCTGCTCGAAGCGGCTGTGCGACATCAGCACCGGCTCGCGATTGATAAAGCCCATCGACGTCTGCATCGGATCCGGCTGACGACGCTCCGGCGCCGCATTGCGGCTACCGCGCTCCTCAGTCGGCGCCTTCAGGCCGACCGATGCCATCAGTGCGCGCACCTGATTGTCCTCGAGTTCTTCCCAGCGGCCGCGCTTCAGACCACGCGGCAGGGAGATCGGGCCATGGCGCGTACGGATCAGCCGGCTGACCATCAGGCCGGCCGCTTCGAACATGCGGCGTACCTCGCGATTCCGCCCTTCGGCGAGCGCGACGTGGTACCAGTGATTCGTGCCTTCGCCGCCGCCGTCGCGGATGCGCAGGAAATTCGCCGGGCCGTCCTCGAGTTCGACGCCGTTTAGCAACTTCTGACGCATACCCTCGGCGAGTTCGCCGACGACACGCACCGCGTATTCGCGCTCGACGCTATAACGCGGATGCATGAACCGGTTCGCGAGATCGCCCGAGGTGGTCAGCATCAGCAGACCTTCAGTGTTGAAGTCGAGACGCCCGACCGCGACCCACTTGGCGGTTTTCATCGGTGGCAGCTTGTCGAACACCGATGGACGGCCCTCCGGGTCCGCGTGGCTGACGATTTCGCCGGTCGGTTTGTGGTACAGCAGCACGCGCGGCGGCTTGCCGGCGACCTTGCGCTTGACCGGCTTGCCGTTGATGCGGACCTGGTCGGTCGGCATGATGCGCTGGCCGATGTGCGCCGGTTCGCCGTTCACCGACACGCGGCCGGCGATGATCAGCTCTTCCATGTCGCGGCGCGAGCCCATGCCCGCCTCGGCGAGCACCTTGTGCAGCTTCGGCGCGTCGTCATCGGGCGACAGCACGCGCTTCGGGACCGCTGCCTTGCCACGGCGCAGCATCGGCGCGCGTACGCCGCCAGTCGTGGTGTTGTCGGCATCGAATGCGGGCGACGTCACGTATGAGAACAGATCGTCCTGAGCTGACTCCGCGGTCGCATCGGCGCCGCGGCGATTCTGGCGCTGGCCCTCACGTTGACCTTCGCGCGGCTGACGTTCGCGCTGGTCTTCGCGTGACGCGCCCTCGCGCTTCGCGCCGCCGGCGTTACGACGCCCGCCCTGTTTCGCACCCGCGTCCTTGCGCGGCGTGCGGACCAGGGCGACGACCTCGCCGTCCGGCGGCGTTTCGGCGACGACCTGCGCGCCTTGCGCGGGCGCGCCCTCGGCTGCCTTCGTCTTCGCGCCGGCGCGGCGTCGCGCGATCAGGCTGCGCGGCCCGCGACGCAGACCGCGGCGGGGGCGCTCTTCGCCCTCTGCTTCCGCGCCATGAGCCGGGCGCTCGCCCTCGCCTGTCGACGCTTGCGTAGTGCGTTCGTCGGTCCGTGCCGACGGCACGGGGCGCTCGGATTCGGACGAATCGGTGTCGTGGGTATGTGTCAAAACAACCTCAAAATGTCAGGTCGCGCGCGCCCGTTGCGGGCGCGGCAAAAAAGTTCGGTTACGTCAGGCGCTGCGCGACTCGGTTTCGTCGTCGGTCAGAAAACCTGCGTCCTGCGCGGCATCGCGGCGATCCTCGGGATCGTCGTGCGCCGCCTCGATCGGGTTCCGCTCGGCAGCGTGCTCCGTATTGCGAGCTACGCCCGAGCCGTGCGCGGGGGTTGCCGGATCGGTCTGGGCGACCGGATCGTAATGCTGTGCCGAGCCGGCGACGCTGGTCTGCGCTGCCGTGGGTGCCGGTTCGGGCTGTTGTTCCGTGTCGTGCGGCGCGCTCGACGCGTCTGGCGCATTCGTCGTGCCGGCCGGCCCGCTCGCTTCCGCACGGGGCTCCGGTTCGAGCGTCGACTCGGCTACCGTCTCGGGCGGCGCTGCTTCAAATCCCGACGCGGCGTGCTGCGCCGCTTCCGGCGGAGCCGGCTCGCCAGCCTCAGCCGCCATGTCGTGCCCGGCATCCTGCACCGGCTGCTGCAGGCTTTGCGCGTCGCCCTCGGCAAACTCGATCGCGTGCTGACCCAGCAGATCCGCGTTCAGTTGTGCGGACGGATCGGCAAGCGGAGGCAACTCGTCAAGGGCCGTTAGGCCAAGGTCATCGAGGAACTGGCGCGTGGTCGCATACAGCGCCGGACGCCCCGGCACGTCGCGATGACCGATCACCTCGATCCAGCCGCGATCCTCGAGCTGCTTGACGACCTGCGTATTCACCGTCACACCGCGAATTTCTTCGATATCGCCCCGCGTCACCGGTTGCCGGTAGGCAATGATCGCGAGCGTTTCGAGCACCGCGCGCGAATACTTCGGCGGTTTTTCCGGATGCAGCCGATCCAGGTACGAACGCATCGCGGGCTTGCTTTGAAACCGCCAGCCCGACGCCAGCCCGACCAGCTCCACACCGCGCCCAGACCAGTCCCGCTTCAGGTCTTCGAGCAAGGTCCGAACAGTGTCAGCCGACACGCCGTCGGCAAAGAGCTTGCGCAATTCGCCGAGCTTTAACGGCTCCTGCGCGCAGATCAAGGCAGTCTCGAGGACGATCTTCGCCTCTTGGGTATTCATGCAGCTAGGTCAGACCCTGTGGTCAAAGAACCGGATCAAACAGACGATGTGGAACTGAAGACGCGCTCGCCCGATTTTGATCGGTCATATTGATGGGAGCACGCACCGGGGGGTGGCGAACAGACTTATCGAGCCAGACCCAGCCGGACGGAGCGGCGATATTCCTGAAAGGAATCGCGTGACTGAGCGCCATATTACGCAAAAACGACCGGGGCGTAAAGCCGCGATCTGCCCTGCATCTTCCGCTGCGGCGCTGACCGGTGTGGCCGCGCCCGCCCGGGTCGAGTGGCCAGCAAGAAGATTCTCACGATTCGCGGCTTTTCGCCACTCGCGGCGCGGAGCGCGGGGGGCGTACGAGGCCGCATGCTCAGGCACCGGCGTGGCGCGCCAGAAACCGCGTCAAGCGCTCGACGCCGGTATCGAGCCGCACCGTATCGCACGCGTAGCACCAGCGCACGAATCCCTCGCCCTGCGGCCCGAACGCGCTGCCTGGTGCCACGCCGAGCCCGACCTCCCGCACCATCGCCTTGCACAAATCGAGACTGCGCGTCGAGCCCGGCATCGAGAAGAACAGATACATCGCGCCCAGCGGGGCCTTCACATCGACGCCGGGAACCGCCGACAGCGCGCGCACCAGATGATCGCGCGACGTCCTCAGATCGCGCACCAGCTGCTGCGTAAAACGCTCCCCCTGCTGGAGCGCCGCGATGCCCGCCTGCTGCACGAACGACGGCGCGCACGAAGTGTTGTACTCGACCAGCTTCGCCAGGTCGTCCATCAACGCGGTCGGCGCGACGATCCAGCCGAGCCGCCACCCCGTCATCAGCCAGGCTTTCGAGAACGAATTCACGCAGATCACGCGTTCGTCGCGTGTCGCGAGGTCGAGAAACGATGGCGCGGTGCGCACACCGGCCGCCTGGGCGGCGTCGTCGCCGGGATAGTAGAGCCGCTCATAGACCTCGTCTGCGACGATCCAGATGCCGTGCCGCCGGCATTGTTCGAGCACGCTGCGCTGGTCGTCGCGATTCATCACCCAGCCGGTCGGGTTGTTCGGCGAGTTGATCATCAGCATCTTCGTGTCAGGCGTCAGCGCGGTCAGCAATTGCCCGACGTCGAGCTCCCAGCCGCGTTCCCCGTAGCCGAGCGCGACGGTTTCGACATGCGCGCCGAGAATCTTCGGGATTTCGACCAGATTCGGCCATAGCGGCGTCACCGCGACGACGCGGTCGCCGACGCCGACCACCAGCTGCGCGGCGAGCATCAGCGCGTTGACGCCCGCGCTCGTGACCGCGACGTGCTCGGGCGACGTCGCCCCGTGCAACTCGCTGACGTAGCCCGCGAGTGCCGCGCGCAATGGCGCGATGCCGAGATTGTGCGTGTAAAACGTCGCGCCGGCGGCGAGCGCAGCGCTCGCGGCGTCGCGGATGAATGCGGGTGTGACGCGATCGGACTCGCCGAACCAGAACGGCAGCACGTCGTCGACGCCGAAACCAGCGTTCGCGACTTCACGGATTTGCGATGGACGCAGCGCGCGTACGACGTCGCGCGCAGTCGGGATGGAGGGCACGGGCAGGTCCAATTCGCTCATCGAGGCTTCCGGGTGGGTGAAGGATAAGAGGCTCGGGGCGCAACCGCGAAGGCGTGCGCGATGAAGGTGGTAGTTTAGCGGACCGGGTAACCGGACAGCGGCGAAGCGAGTAGCAGTAGGCAGCGTGTGGGCGGCGGGCCGCGCCCGGCGCCAATCCACCAGTCGGACGGATCGCACGCGATCCCTCCCGTTAATTCAACTCCTCGGCCCGGCCCGGCGACTGGCGGATCAGATTCCACACCGCCTCGGCCGCGGGCGACAGCGACCGGTCGCGCCGCCGCACCAGTTCGACGCGGCGTTCCGCTCGCGGCACCAGCGGACGCGCGACCAGCGCCGCCCCCGCCGGCAGCGGCAGCGCGAGCCACGGCAGCACGCTGATCCCGACGCCCGCCTCGACGAGCCCGAACACCGTCGCCGAATGGCCGAGTTCCTGCACCACGGTAGCGTTCACGCCCTGCGCCTGCATCACGGCATCGATGAGGGGGCGGCTGCCGGACGCATAATCGAGCATCACGAGTTGCTCGCCGTCGAGGTCCTTCCACGTAACCTGCTTGCGCGCGGCGAGCCGGTGATCGTCACGCGACACGATGCAGAACGAGTCCGTCATCAGCGTCTCGCTGAGCAGATCGTCGTCGGAGAACGGGCCGATGATCACACCGAAGTCCACTTCACCCGACTTCACCTTGCGCACTACGTCGCTTTGCACGTCGTCGCGCAGCCCAAGCGTCACATAAGGAAACTGCTGTCCGCACGACGCGACTACGCGCGGCATCAGCCGGCACGCGACGGTCGGGCTCGCCGCGACCACCACGCGTCCGCGGCGCTGCTCGCCGATTTCGCGGATCTCGCGCAACGCGTCGTCGAGATCCGACAGCAGTCGCGACACGCTCGACACGAGGTTGCCGCCTACGTCGGTTAGTTGCACTTCGCGCGTCGTGCGATCGATGAGCTTCAGGCCGATCTCGCTTTCGAGCTCGCGCACGCAGCGACTGACCGCCGACTGCGTGAGCCCGATTTCGTCGCCGGCCCGACTGAAGCTTTGCAAGCGCCCCACCTCGATGAAAACCCTGAGCTGTCGCAGCGTTACATTCATTTGCTCACCTCATCAATAGCTTGGTTTGATGCGCATTGTACGGCCAAATCCATGCGGCATAGCACTGTCCACGCGGTCGCTGCAATGCAGCAAAAAGGCGCGGATGCACGCCGGCCGGGCCTATCTGCCCAAGATTGGTGATTGTCCCGATTTGCGAGATGGGTTTTTTGGATTCTTATACGGCCCTGATTGGCGCCCGCGTTGGCCCGCCGCCACGGGGCTTTCAGGCAATCGGCAGCAAATTGGCACACTTCGTGCGTTGTGAAACGCACAGGGTCGGCGCCATGATTTCCGATGGCAATCCGTGGCAAGCCGGTCCCCTTTGGCACTCGCCCATCGAGTGCGTGAAGAGTGCGCGGCGCGGGGCAGCGCACCGGAGTTAGCTTCGCTGAGGTGAAACATGATGCTGTTCGACGATTTAAGAGATAACGAGTGGGCGCTGGTCGAGGCTTTGTTCTGCGCCGAGCCGGCGCGCAGCGAACGGCGCGGTCGACCGCGCGTGGAAGCTCGGGCGGTGGTCAACGCCGTGCTTTGGGTCTTGTCGACAGGCGAAGGCTGGTCCAAGTTGCCGGGCCGCTACCCGTCCCCGCCGACTTGCCGCCGGCGCTTCGACGAGTGGCAAGCCGATGGCACGCTCGCTGAAATTGTGAAACGGCTTGGCACGAGCGGCCGCGAAATCTCGCTGCGCGGCCGGATCGGCGCAACGGCCGCGAAACCGCCAGCACCGCCGAGCCGCGACCGTCTACGCGGCGCGTTCTGGACCAATCCGGAATCGTGGCGCGCGCCGGTCAAGATGGCCTGACGCGAAACTACGCTGTCACCGGGCGCCTGTGGGCGCCCGGTTTTTTATCGAGCCGACTTTTCGACGATTGCTTGCGCGCCCACGACGCGCCAGTATTTGACGGTCGCCTCGAGACGCTGCCTTTCCCCTTCGCGCGCCCCCTTTCGTCGCGCCTCCCGCATGACCGCCACAGCGCTCCTTGCGCGCTGCCTCAGACTCCCAAACTACCCGATAGCTCCGCGTGAAACATCCATTTACTATTAATTACAGCGTCCTTTCGTACCCCGGCATACTTTAATACTTATGCAAACAGGCCTTGAGTCGACCGGCTCAAGGTTGAGGGGGATTTCGGAATGAAACCAATGTCACTGCTGTTGTGCGGCATTGTGATTTCATCGATGGCCGCGCCCGCAATTGCGCAACAACGCCCGCAAGGGTGGAACTGGCGCCCGGACCGCCAAGCCACGCTGGAAGCGCGGCAGCAAAGCGAGGCCCATAATCGCGACTTCACGCCGCCGACGCCGCGTGGCGATCTCCGCGGCGATATCGCCAGCAATGTGCGGGCACGGCCCGATGCGCCGCGTGAGGATCAGCGGCGGCGTTGATTTAGTAAGTCGTAGCTCCGGACGGCGCGGGGCGCGACGCGGTGCCCACTATCTTGCATCGCGCACTTACGATTGGGGAACCACCGGACACAGTACCGGTCTGACTCAACGCCATTAGCACAGCGTGGCAGTAGTAATTCCGGTATGCCCGTATCTTCGTGATACGGGCTTTTTTTCGCCCTCGAGGCGTTGATGGCATGAAAGGCGCGCAACGGCCTGCGCGGATCGCGTCGCCGCCTCGTCGATGGGGAAGCCGAGATTCGCCCCCGGACGCGCACCGCGACCGGTCGACGTTAGCGACGGCCCGCCGAGGGGGTGACAGGCCCAGGCGGACCGTGACTCAGTTCAGATAAGCGATGAACCTTGAGCTAAGACCTGACTTCGGCTGTCGCGGCGGACTGCGGTTCGGCCGCGCCGAGAACATAATCGTTCATCCGTTGCGCTGTCCATGTGAGCAGACGCTCGTCGTGCTCGAGCCGCGCAAACTCCGCTTTGCCGCGTTCGGTGAGCACGGCGATGTCGACGGGAGCATGAAAGCCTGGCGCCGGTGCGACGGTTCGCTGGCGAACGGTGTCCATCAGCCCCAGCGCGCGAAGATATTGGAAGACACCCGGCCTTCTGGCCCAGGGAACCTGACGATATTGCGCTCGCCGCAGCGCTTCAAGTACCGCTTCGTTGGAATACGTGGTCATCTCACTTCTTTCTTAAAGTGCAGCTATGACACATTCATGCCCACGCGTCACTGCGCCACCGGCGACGCGCGTAGCACCCGCTCCTGGTCAGAAGCTCGCCGCCTGTCTGACAGCGGATTTCCGCCAGGTGCTGCCTGGTCTCGTTTTCGGAACCCCCGTCAGAACGGCATGTTAGCGTTCTCTCCATGAACCGACGATGCAACCGCCGCGGCGCGATGGCAGGCCCGTGGATTTGTCCCGAAAGACATACGTTACCCCATTTAAATTGATTCTATTCACTTTATTAGCGCTTTTTTTTGCAGCAATCGTGCTATGGAAACGTGCGCGCCGGCCGCTCATCGTCTGCATGATCGCGTTGTTCTGGCTGCTCGCGGCCGGCTGGCTGACCGCGCCACTGCTCGACCTGGCGCAGCCGCAACGACAGAGCGCCACGGCCGCCACCTTCGCGCCACGCACCGCGATCATCATGCTCGGCGGCGGCACGATCTACGACCACGACCACGTGCTGGTGCCACCGCGCGACGTACTCTCGCGCATCGAGGTCAGCGCGCAGAACTACGCGGCCTGCAAGCGCACGGCGAGCACGTGCCGGGTGATAGTAAGCGGCGGCAATCCGCAGCGGCATAGCGCGACCGAAGCCGACACCTACCTGCCCTATCTGCTGCGTCAGCACGTGGCGCGCTCGGACATCGTGCTCGAGCAAAGCAGCCGCACGACCTATGAGAACGCGCGCAACGTCTCGGTTATTGTCGGTCAATCACATTACGACACGTTGATACTCGTGACCTCCGCGTATCAAATGCCGCGTGCGCTGCTCGATTTTCAGTGCTTCGGCGTCGAGCCGCAGCCGCAGATTTCGAGCGCGCGGCGCGCGCGGATCGGCGTGCTGCCGCGCTTCGCCAATCTCGTGGCCGCGGAGATAGCGTTGCATGAGCTAATCGGCCTCGCGCAATTTCACCTGTATCGCGCGATCGGCTGGTTCTGACGAACGATGTCGGCCGCTCCGCTCTCGGACTCAAGGACGTCGCGTTTATTCAACCAGCGTTCAGCTATTACAAAACGTAACAAGTGTTGAGCACGGTTACAAAGCCATCGGCTGGAGAAGAGTTTGCTCGATAGAATGCATTGTCTTTCCCACTGGACAGGCAATACTCGGGTCCACCACCATTCTACGGAGGTAACGATGAAGAAAGTGTCCATGGCGATCCTGGTTTCTTTGTGTGCCGCAGCCGGCGCGGCTTACGCGCAGGACAACGGCATCACGACGAGCACCGATCCGGCGAAGGCCGCCGACGTCGAGCAGCGTGCGCAAGATTTGCAAAACCGCGAGCAGTCGATGGGAAGCGCACCCGCCGCGCCGGCCAAGCATCACAAGATGGCTCCGCATCATCCGAAGAAGGGTGCCGACGCGTCGGGCACCTGAGCAACTTCGCGGATCTCGCCTCGCGGCCTCGTCGTGAAGGTGAAAAAGCCGAAGCTGGCAGCGCCGGTTTCGGCTTTTTTATTTGTGCGACCCGCTCGTTGCTGGCAAGGTAGTCCGAGCGCGCACCGGCTTGGCCAGCCGCCGGCGCACTGCTTTCTGTATGCTAAAGTCGCGCACCGACCGGCGAGCCGCCGGCATCCCCTAACCCGTGCGCACCTTGGTGCGGAGGACAGTATGAGCAATATACAGCTTGATATCGAATGGACCGAAGCAGCATCTCGCAAGATCGAAAAACTGATGCCGCGTGGCGGTCAGGAAGCGTACCTCGCGCTGCCGCCCGTCGAATGCCTGCCGATGGAAGGCGACGTGCTGTTTCTCGGCCCGGCTGGCAAGCAGCAGCCGTTCATCGTCGCGGAGCGCCAGTATCACCATGAAGGCGACGCCGACTGGACCATCATCCTGATTCTCGATGTCCCGCAAGCAACCCACTGATCGCTGACGGCGCGCCGGCGGCCTCAGGGCCGCCTCACCTGTCCAGCGTGTCCGCGCGCCGCTGACGCCCACGCCCGAATTCAGGCGATCTTCGACACCACGCGAATCTCCGCGTGCTCGATCCAATCCGCAGCCGCCTTCTTATAAGCCTGGATATGCGCGGATTTCGCATGCGCCGCGAGCGCATCCTGGCTTTCCCACCGCTCGATGAACACGAACCGGCGCGGCTCCTGCACGTCGCGGTGCAAGTCGTACTGCAGCACACCCGCTTCTTTGCGCGTCGGTCCGACGATGCCTTCGAGGGCCTCCCTCAACCGCTCCTCATGTCCCGCTTTCGCCACCGAAATTGCGACAACCGCGATTTCCGCCATGCCCGATCTCCTATTTTCGAAATTCAGCAGCATACCCGCCGATCGCTGAACCTGCCGGCGAGGGCGCCGGCCAGCATAGCGACGCACGAATCTCGCCTCTGCCCGCCATGCCGCACCACCGTCACGTCGCGCCAGAATCCGCCCGGCAGAGCAGTGACAAGCCCGCCGCCCGAATGGCCACATCAGCGCCTACAGCGGCACTAGCATGTGAGCACCGTGGGCGCCTGGAGTTTGGCGGGCGACCACTGGGCGCCCTGCTACCCTCGGCTTGGTACGGCAACTGATTGCGATTGAGAATCGGTTTCGCGCGTGTCAGGCGCGCGGGACGCTCCGGCGCATTACCGCAACGGATTCCCGCACGGCCGTAGGCAGCCGTTTTGCAGACAATTTTCGCGCCCATGAGTTTGTGATAACCCGCACATTGTCGCGCGCTGCAAACTGCTAGACTCAATCTGACCAATTCGCCGGAGTCCAGCGTGGCTGGTACCGCCCTCCGTGTTCGCGGGACGCATTCGTTTCGTTCCGGCGGCGCTTCGGGTGTGCGAGCGCTGCGCGCCGAATGGGTTTGCGTGCCCCTTCATTCCCTTGCCGCAACGATCCCATGTCAGCTCTCGTGCCCGCTTCTATGCCATCCGTCAGCGAATTGACCGTGAGCGGCCTGCTCCCGCACCTGGTCCGCGGCGAGTCGGGCTGGACCGCGACCTGGCGCGCGTTGACATTGCACAGCGTGTTCCAGCCGGTGCTGTCGGTCACGCATCAGTGCGTGGTCGGGTACGAGGGGCTGTTGCGCGCGTTCGATCCCGTCGGTCTGCCCGTCTCGCCCGAAGTATTGTTCTCCCGCACGCGCTCGGCCGCCGAAGCGCGCGAACTCGATCGCATCGCGCGCTGCCTGCATGTGGCGAACTTCATGGAGCAAGGCATCAGCACCGGGTGGCTATTTCTGAACACGCGCCCGCAGGTGTTCGAAACCGGCTGGCCGCAGCGCGCTTTCATCGACGAGTTGTCCGCGCATTTCGGGCTGCCGCAGGAGCGCATCGTGATCGAAGTGCTCGAGCAGCCCGCCGACGATGAATCCGCCGTCGCCAGCATGCTCGCCGCCTCGCAGCCGCGCGATTTTCTGATCGCGATCGACGACTTCGGCACCGGCTTCTCGAACTTCGATCGCGTGTGGCGCTTCCGCCCCGACATCGTCAAACTCGACCGCTCGCTCGTCGCGCGCGCGGGCAAGCGCGAGGGCGACGAATCGATGATCAGCCATCTGATCGCGATGCTGCATCAGTCGGGCACGCTCGTGCTCGCCGAAGGCGTCGAAACCGATGAAGAGCTGATGATCCTGATGCAGGCCGACGTCGATTTCGTGCAGGGGTTCTGGTTCGGTCAGCCAAAGAGCAGCGTGCTGGCCGCCTGCACGAAGGTGCCTGCGCTCGTCGCGTCGATCTGGAGCAAGTTCGCCGAGTACGAGCGTGCGCACGCCGGCCACCAGCGGCTCGGGTTCGAGGGCTTCGCGGAAGCTGTGCTGACCGCCGTCGACACCTACAAGGCGACCGGTGACCTCGAACAGGCCGCGCAAAAGATCTGGCATCTGCCCGAAGCGCGCCGCGTGTTCCTCACCGACGGCCTGGGCGAGCAGACCCAGCCTTCGGTGACGGCGGCGTCGGTCCCGCCGCCTCCGAAGCGGCTCGCGCCGCTCTATACGGAGACGCGCAGCAACTGGTCGCGTCGCGCGTATTTCCGGCACGCGCTCGCGGCGCCGGGCCGTGTCGCGATGATGGGGCCGCATTATTCGCTCGCCGATGGTCAGGACTGCTACACCGCGGCGATCGCGTTCGAGCGCGACGGCACGCACGTGCTGTGCGTCGACTTCGTGCCGGAGGCGTCGCCGCCGGATGTGCGCACCGGCAGACGCGGCGCCAGGCGTTAGCGACCCGCGCCGCTACTCCTCCACGCGGCCGCGCCCCGACTTGACCTCGCCGCGCCTGGCCTTGCTGTCGAGCCGCCGCAGGTTCGACGCGCGGGTCGGCCGCGTCGCGACCCGATGCTTGCGGGTCACGCTGACGCTTTCGATCAGTTCATCGAGCCGCGCGAGCGCCGCCGCGCGGTTCATCTCCTGGGTCCGATGCTCCTGCGCCTTGATGATCACGACGCCGTCGCGCGTGAGCCGGTGGTCGGACAGCGCGAGCAGACGCATCTTCAGCACTTCCGGCAACGACGAGGCACGCACGTCGAAACGCAGATGGATCGCGCTCGATACCTTGTTGACGTTCTGACCACCCGCCCCCTGCGCGCGCACGGCGGTCAATTCGATTTCGTTGGGCGGGATCGGATAGCGGAATGTCATTGGTAGTAGGGAAGGAAGATGCGTCAGTGTACAAGCGCTCGACGCGAGATGCCCGAGGTGGCCAGACCCGCGCCTGCGCGCCCGGTGCAGTGCCCGGCGGCAGCGGCTCGCGAACGCTACAAAAAACCATTGCGTCGGCCCGACCGGTTGATCGATCCTGGCTCTTTCGCTTACGGCGTAAATTCATATGAAAATCCGTCCCGGTTTCGTGCTCGAATTGGCCGTCAACTTTCTGCTGCCGTGGCTTGCTTACCGGCTCGCGTTGCCGCGTGTGGGCGAGACCGGTGCGCTGATCGCGTCCGCCGTGCCGCCGCTCGTGTGGAGCGCGATCGAGCTCGCGCGCTTCAGGCGCGTCGATGCGCTCAGCGTGATGGTGGTGGCGGGCATCGTGCTGTCGGTCGCGGCCATGGCGCTCGGGGGCAGTCCGCGCATGCTGCTGTTGCGCGAGTCGCTGGTGTCCGGCGCGGTCGGCGTCGTTTTCCTGCTGTCGCTGCCGATGCGTCGTCCGCTGATCTTCTACCTCGCGCGCGCGACGGTCGCGCGCGAAATGGAAGGCGGCGCCGCGCATTTCGAGGCGCTATGGCGCGAGCGCCCCGGTCTCCCCACCGCGATGCGAACCATGACGCTCGTGTGGGGCATTGGGCTGACCGCCGAAACCGCGCTACGCGCGTGGATGGCGCTGACGTGGCCGATCGAACGCTTCCTCGTCGTGTCGCCCTTTATCGGCTACGGCATCTACGCGGGACTCGCGCTGTGGACACTGTGGTATCGCAGGACGATGCGCAGCCGCGTCGAGGCCATCGAGCGGGCGAGCGGGGTTGCCGGTTGAGCGCCGCTCGCACCACAAGTCCGCCACTTCGCTTTTTCTGCCTCCCGTCGCGCGATCAACGCGATGCTTCGGCAATCCGCGCGGCCAGCCCCGAATCACGCTGCGTCGGCGTCGCGATCGCCTGCGCGAGCACGGCCCGCGCGCCGATCACCTCGACGCGTTCGCGCGCGCGAGTAATCGCCGTATACACCAGCTCACGCGACAACACCCGGCTGAACGCCGACGGCAGCACCAGCACCGCGTGCTCGAACTCCGAACCTTGCGACTTGTGGACCGTCAGCGCGAACGCGGTGTCGTGCGGCGGCAGCGCGGCCGGCGACACCGCGCGCACACCGCCGTCGCTGGTGCGGAAGTACACGCGCAACGCGCCACCCGCGCCCGGCAGCGCAATGCCAATGTCGCCATTGAACAGACCCAGCGCGTAATCGTTGCGCGTCACCATCACCGGACGTCCGGCAAACCACTGCGCGCCGACCGCGAGCGTGACGCCCGCGGCGCGGCGCACCTCAGCCGCCATCGCCGCGTTGACCTGATCGACGCCGCGAGGTCCGAGCCGCGTCGCACAGAGGATGCGGAAGCGGTTGAGCGCGTCGAAGAGCGGCACCGGATCGGGCGTATCAACGGCGAGCGCCTTGGCAAGCGCGTCGGCGTACGGCGCGAAGCCACCGGCAAGTCGTGCGGTGGTGCGCTCGGCCAGCGTCGTGTGAGCGTCCTCGTGCAGCGCCGCGGCGCAGACCTCGGTCGGGTCGATCTGCAATACGTCGAGCGCCGCGCTCGGTGAGCCGTTGCGAATCGCGACGGACAAACGACCGATCGGCGACTCGAGGCCGAACCGGTAGTTGCGCTCGAGCCAGACGACGCAGTCCGCGAGCGGGTCGCGTTGGTTCGCCGATCGCATATCGCGGTCCGCCTGCTCGCCCGTCGCCGAGGTCACGTTGTCACCGAACAGATCGCCCGACGTGGGTAGCTCGAAGGTCTGCAGTGCCTCGGGTGGCACAAAGAAATCGTCCAACGGTGCTTCATCGGCCTCACTCGACGCCCGCGGCAAAGCCCGCGCGAGCCGCGCCTCGTCGATGTCGAGCGCCTGCGCAACCCGTCGCAATCCGCCCGCGCTCAACGCCGGCCGCGCGCTGAGTTCGGCGAACACCGCGCCGGCTTCGACCGCGGCGAGCTGGTCCTTGTCACCGAGCATCACGAGCCGCGTTCGCGGTGCGATCGCGTCGAGCAGAAGCGTTGCCATCGCGACGTCGATCATCGACGCCTCGTCGATCACGACCACGTCATATGGCAACGGATTATCGCGATGATGCCGGAAGCGCCCGCCCGGCCCCGACCCCAGCAGTCGATGCAGCGTGTACGACGTCTGCGGCAAACGCGCGGCGAGTTCGGGCGGAAGGTCGCCCGCGCGCGCAAGCAACGCTTCCTGCATCCGTTGCGCCGCCTTGCCGGTCGGCGCCGCCAGCGCGATGCGCAAATCGGCGCGCGCATCGAGCAGACACGCGAGCACGCCGACCACGGTCGTGGTCTTGCCGGTTCCCGGGCCGCCGCTGACGATCGTCAGCCGCCCCGACAGCGCCATCACGGCCGCGACGCGCTGCCAGTCGACGTCGTCGTCTTTCGGCGGGCCAAAGTAGCGCAGCAGGCGTTCGCGCAAAGCGGCGGGGGCGGTGTCGGCGCCGGCGTTCGCGGCGCTCGCCTCGCCCGTCGCATGCGCGACCAGGGCGTGGGCCAGGCGCCGCTCGTAGTCGTAGTAGCGCGCCAGATAAAGACGCCCCTGAGCGTCGATCACGAGCGGCCGCAACGTCGCCGCGTCCGCTGCGCCATCGCTTGCCATGCCGCTCGCGAGCAGCGCCGCGCGCACTTCGGCGCTCGACGCGTCGAAGCGGCACGCGAGCGTCGCGAGCGGCACGCACACGTGCCCTTCGGCAGTCGCGCGGCTCGCGGCGAACGCGCCGCGAGCGGCCCACCTCACCACCTCGGTCGATGCGCCACCGCGCCGCGCGAGCATGCCGATACGGCGCGCGAACCCTTCGGCGAGCGCGATGCTGAAATCGGCCGGCGCGGGCAGGTTGACGCCAATGTCTTCGAGCCCCAGCGGCGCGGCCGCGCGCTCATCAAGCCTGCCGGGCGTGCTCATGCGCCACCTCCGATCATCGCCGCGTCGAGCAGCGCCACCAGTTCGAACGGCGCACGCCGCCTGTGCACACCGGCGGCGCCGTCGACATCGCGCCAGTCGGGCCGCACGCCGCGCACGAACAGATACAGGTAGCCGCCGATATGCGTGTCGTATGC
Organism: Paraburkholderia lebeckiae; assembly: GCF_050436225.1. Classification (NCBI taxonomy): domain Bacteria; kingdom Pseudomonadati; phylum Pseudomonadota; class Betaproteobacteria; order Burkholderiales; family Burkholderiaceae; genus Paraburkholderia; species Paraburkholderia lebeckiae. The sequence continues at coordinate 2,186,601 of NZ_JBNDLU010000002.1, forward strand.
ATAGTCGCGCACGCGCGTCTTCAGATAGCGATGCAGCGCGACCGTATAAAGCAGCGCCTGCAGGTGGTACGCGTGACTCGCCATCGCCGCTTCGAGCGGCGCGGCCGCGTAGTCGGCGGCGGTGTCGCCGAGATGGTTCGACTTCCAGTCGACGATCCAGAAGCGGCCGTCGTGCTCGACGATCATGTCGATAAATCCTTTGACGAACCCGCGCAGCACGCCTGGCTCCAGCGCGACGTCGGGATAGCCGTATTCGATCAGCAGCTCACGCAGCGCCGGAAAATCCAGCGACGGGGCCGCGAACAGAAACTCGAGTTCGTTCAGGCGCCGACGCGGATCGAGCCGCGCGAGCGTCATGCCCGGCACGAGTTCGGTCGAGACGACGTCGGCGATCAGCCGATGCATCATCGCGGGCAAGCGCACGGCGACCTCGGGCGCGGCCGGCGCCGGACGCTCGCGCAGCGCGCCGCGGATCGCGTCGGGCCAGGTGCGCGCCTCGGTGAAATCGGCGAGTTCGAACATGCGATGCAGGCAATCGCCGGCCGCCGCGCCGCGCGGGAACGCGAGGATGTCGTCGTCGGCATGCGCCGGGGCGCTCGCCGCGGCGAGCGGCGTGAGCAGCGGCGCGGAGGGTAGCGCATCGGCGATTTCATCGTGGTCGGGCCGCACGTCTTCCTGCGGCGCGTGCGCGTGCGCATCCCCGCTCCTGCCGCCGGCCGCGATCAGGCCGCTGAAACTCGCCATGCGCCACTGATCGCGCAACGGCCGCCGATTCGCGCGCGCGTGCAGATGCGCGCCCTGATCCCGCAGACTTTCGAGCGGCACGCGGCGCGTCACTTCGGGCAGCGCCCCCAACGTGACCGGTCCGCCCGCGAGCGCCTGCCAGCTAGCGGCGAGCGCGGCTTCGTCGGGCGGCTCGGCGAGCCATGCGTCGAACGTGTGACCGCTGCCGCCGACGAGCCAGTTCAGCACGCTGCGCCGCGACTCCTTCGTCGAGCGCGACGACAGATACGTGCCCGCGACGAGATAGCAGCGATACACCGCGCGCGTGAGCGCCACATAGACGAGCCGCGCGCGTTCCGCCGCCTGCTCGCGCACTGCGTAACGCGAGGCGCGCTCGGCTTCCTCTTCGTCGCAACCGTAGTGCAGCACCGCGTCGCCGCTGTCGTCGTGATACTCGCGCGCATGGGGCAAGCCCGACGAGGGTGGCTCGCGCAAGCCGCCATCGTTCAGAAACGGACAGAACACGACCGCGTATTCGAGTCCCTTCGATTTATGGACCGTGACGATCTGCACGAGATTGCGATCCGACTCGAGCCGCAGTTGCGCCTCGTCACCGCCGCCCTGCTCGCGCTGCGCGGCGAGCCAGCGCAAGGTAGGCGCGATGCCGGGCTGGGTGGCCGCGCGCGCCTGTACGAGCTCGGCGAGATGGTTCACGTTGGTCAGCCGGCGCTCGCCGTCGACACCCGCGACGAGCCGCTGCGCGACGCGCAGCTCGCGCATCAGCGTGCGCCACATCACCGCGAAGCCGCGTTCGTGCCACAGCATCCGGTAGCGCGAAAAACGCTCGACCCAGCCCATCGCGTCGGCGGAATCGAGCGCTGGCGCGGGTTCGTCAACGGCCTCGGCCGCGGGCGCATCGGCGACCTGCGTGAGACGCCACAGCGCGGCGGCATCGAGCCCGAGCCAGTCGGTGGCGAGCGCGGCGCGCAGGCGACGCAGATCGCCGGGCGTGTCGATGGCGGCCAGCACGCGCTCGATCTGCTCGGCGTCGAGCGTCGCGAACACCGACGCCTGCGCAAGCTCCACGCTGCCGACGCCCCACGCCGCGAGCACGCGTTTGACGAGGCTGCCCTGCTTGTGCGTCTGCACGAGCACGGCGATATCGCCCGGTGCGAGCGGCTTGTCGCCGATCGTCACGACACCTTCGCGCGCCCCTCGCAAAAGCCGCACGATCTCGGCCGCGCACGCTTCGCTCGCGGCGCGCTGCGCGCTGCGTTTGTCCAGCGGGGTTTCGCCGCGCGGCAACGTCCAGATGCGGAAATCGCCGCCGCTCGCGGCGGGATCGGTAAACGGCGCGCGACGCCGCTCGCCCGCGCGCACTGGCTGATAGTCGAGCCCGTCGAGCACGAACGCCTGGCGGTTCGCTTCGAAGATCCGGTTGCACGCCTCGACGATCGGTGCGGTCGAACGCTGGTTGACCGCGAGCGTGTAGCACGCGGACGCCGACTCGCGCGCCGCGAGATACGTATGCAGATCCGCCGCGCGAAAACTGTAGATCGCCTGCTTCGGATCGCCGACGAGGAACAGCGGCCCCGCCGGCGCGAAGATGCGGCTGAAGATCGCGAATTGCAGCGGATCGGTGTCCTGGAACTCGTCGATCAGCGCGGCCGGATAGCGGCTACGCAATGCATCGGCGAGCCAGGCATGCGCGGCCAGTGCGCGATACAGATTCGCGAGCAGATCGTCGAACGATACAACGCGGCGCGTGCGCTTGCGCGCCACCAACTCGGCCGGCGCGTAGTCGAGCCATGTCTGCACCAGCGCGAGCCAGCGCGCGCGCTGCGCGGCCTCGGCGGCGACCACGGCCGCGGCCAGCGCGTCGGCATGCTCGAAGAACGGATGTGCGGGCGGCTCGAACTTGACCTTGGTTGCCTTCTTCAACGCCGACGCCGTCAGCTTCAGCGCGGCGCGCGGCGGCGGCGCATGGCAGTCGCCCTGCGCGAAGTAGTCGGTCCACCCGGCGATCGCGGCGCTCACGTGATCGGGCTTGTGCGTGGTCTTGCTCAGGCGCTCCTGTGCCTCGGCCAGTAGCGCGACGATCGCGTCGCGTTCGGCCCGCCAGATCGCGCACGCGACATCGAAGCCGGCCTGCGGATCGGCGCTTGCGCCGGCCGCGTCGACGCTGCCCCAGCGCAATTGCGCGAGCGGCTTTTTCAGGCGCCGTGCCAGCTGCTCGTCGAGCGACGCTGGACCGGCGCGCCTGGCCACCAGCCACGCGGCGAACGCCGGATGCGCATGCGCGACCGGCTCGACCTGCTCGCGCCAGAAATCGGCGGCGAGTTCGAAACGCAGCGCCGCGTCGTCGGCTTCCATCTCGAACGCGAATGGCATCGCGGCGGCGAACGGCGCTTCCTGCAAGGCGCGCTGACAGAACGCGTGGATCGTGTGGATCGCGGCCTGATCGAACGTGCGCAGCGCGCGGCGCACGACCTTCAACGCGGCCTCGCGCTCGATACCGCGCTCCGGCGCGAGCGTCGTTTCGAACAGCCGGCGGATGAACGGATCGTCGCCGTCGTCGTCCATCTCGATCGCGCGGTGCAGTTCTGCGAGACGGCCGCGTATACGCTCGTGCAGCTCCGCGGTCGCCGCCTTCGTGAATGTGACGACGAGAATCTGATCCGCGTTCAGGTACTTTTCCAGCAGCAGCCGCACGTACAGCGCGCAGATGTTCCACGTCTTGCCGGTGCCCGCCGACGCTTCGATCTGGTTCACGCCGTCGAGCGGACATGCGAACACGTCGAGTTCGTCGGCGGCGAGGCTTTGATGGCGCAGCGCGTCGCTCATGAGGCGCTCCGCAAATGCTGGATCAGTGGCTTGAAGACGATCGCGGCGAGGCTGCCGAACGGTTCGTCGAGCGTGAGCGGTGTGCCGCGCAGCGCGATGCGCAACGCGGGGTCGTCGGATTCGCCACGCACGCGGTCGTTGACCCATACGCTTTGCGCCGCCGATTCGCTTTCGCTGAGCCGCGCCCATGCGCTTTTCGGGAAGAAGCGCAGCGGCAGCCGGCGGCCGGCATGGAAGAGCGCAGCCAACGGCGCGAGTTCGTCGAGCGGAGCCGCGACGGGCGCGAGCTCGAAGCTCTCGCCGCTGCCGTGCCATACGGTGCGGCGCGGGCCGTCCGGCTGCGCCGCGCAATAGACCAGATGCGCGAGCCACGCGGACAGATAGTCGCGCGCGCTGGCTTTGGCATAACGAAAGATCACTTGTCCCGTTCCGGTCAGCAGGTTCAACGTGCCGCGCAAACGCAGCGGCGTTTCGGCGGACTCGAGCAACAGCGCGTCGTAGCCGCCAAACAGGGAGACGGCTCTCTCGGTGCCATCGCCGCCTTGCGGCCAGCGCGGCGAGACGTCGAGCACGAACGGCAAACGCTCGACGCCCGCGGCCACTTCGCGCCGCACGCTTTGCGCCAACTGCCGCAGCGCGGACAATTCGCGCACGCGCCACACCGCGCCGGTCGCGCCGCCGGGCAACTCGGGGCTCGCCTCGGCGATGCGCTGCACGCGGCTATACATCACCTCGTCGTCGGTGCCGGCGTCTAGCAGCACCGGCAGCACGCGCTCGGCGAGTGCGTCGCGGCCCGCATAGTCGAGATCGAACGGCTCGGTGTCGAGCAACTCGCCCTGCGCATCCGACAACGCGATTCCGAGCCGGTCGCGCAGCAGTGCGCGTGCCGGATGACGCCAGAAGCGCACGAAGTCGTCGAACTCCACCTCGTGCATATCTTCCGGCGGCAGCGGTTGATCGAAGAACGGCGTGGCGGCGGCATGCTGCGGTTCGGCAAGCAGCGTGGCCAGTTCGGCGCGACTGGCGTCGTAGGTGAACAGGTCGGGCTTCGCCGCGAAGTAGTCCGACGCGAACGCCTGCAACGGATGCTCGACGATGAACTCGCGCCGCGCGCTGTCGATCTCGGCCGGACTCGCGTCCTCGCCCGCCGACACCTGCGCGAGATGATCGAGCAGTTCGTCGACGAGCGCGGCCGGCGGCAGCGGCGCGTTATCGCGAATGCTGCGGCCGGTGTAGGCGATGAAGAGCCGCTCGCGCGCGGCGAGCAGCAGATCGAGGAACAGATTGCGCTCGTCGTCGCGGCGCTGACGGTCGCCGGCCTTGCCAAACGCGGCCATCAGATCGAATTCGTCGGCGCGTGCGAGCGACGGCAACACACCGTCGTCCATGCCGAGCAGGCAGACCACGCGGAACGGCAAACCGCGCAAGCTCGTCAGCGAAGAAAACGTCACGCTGCCCCACGGCACGCCGCCGCGTGCGGGGTCGTCGAGCGCTTCGGTGAGCGCGGTGCGCACCACCGACGCCGGCAGCAACACATCATGCGCGCCGGCCTGCATCGCGGCGCTCATCGCATCGCGCGCGTCGCGCACGGCCGCGAGCGAATCGGCGAACTCGACGCCGCCGTCGAAGCACTGCCCGAGCGTTTCGAGCAGCAGTTGCGACCAGTCGGACGGCGTGCGCTCGATCGCGCAGCTCGCCGCGAAGCTGTCGATGTCGTCGACGAAACGCGACAGACGGCCCAGCAGTTCAGCATCCGAACCGCCCGCGCCTTCGACCGGCAGCCACGCATCGACCGGCTCGCCGCCTGCCGGCATCGCGTAGCCGAGGTACAGGCGCGTCAGCGCATCGGCGAACGTATGACGCGCGACCGGCACGTGCTCGCCGACCGGTTCGAGCGGCGCGAGCCCGCGCCGCGCGCCGGCGGCCGCGAGCCATTCCTGCGCGGCTTCGAGCGAATTCGCATCGATGCCGTAGCGCACCGCGACCGCATCGACGCGCAGCCATTCGATCAGATCCGGCGCGCCGACGCTGCGCTCGGGCAGCGCGAGCCAGTCGAGCAACAGACGCGCGACCGGATTGGCCTGCGACGGCGGCAGGCCGGTAATGCGGTACGGAATGCGACGCGTGTCGCCGGCGGGCGTGGTGCCGAACACCGCATCGATCAGCGGACCGGCCGCCGCGAGATCGGACACTGCGACCAGCACGTCGGACGGCTGCAGATCGTCGAATTCGTCGAACCAGCCGAGCAGGCGATCGTGCAGCACTTCGAGCTGCCGGGACAGGCTATGACAGACGTGCACCTCGATACCGCGCTCGATAGGCAACTCGTCGGCATCGGCTTCATTGCGCAAAGCGAGGATGCCGTTCTGCACGGCGGCGAGCCAGCTCGGCTGCGGGTTTTCGGTGAAGTCGCCGGTCTCGGCCGATGCGGCGCTTTCGGTCAGCTCGTGCAGCATATGCAGCTGCGCCTGAGTCTGGCGGCCCCATTCGGCGAGCAGCGGATGACCGACTTCCTGATAGTCGAGTTGCCCCGCCGCGTCGAGTGCCTGCACGCGCCCTTCGCTGACCACGTCGAACCAGAACTCGCGGCACGGGTTCATCACGTACAGACGCACGTCGATCCAGCGCGACAGCGCGCGCAGCAACGCGATATGCAGCGGCGGCATGGTCGGCAGCGCGAACACGCTGACCGCCTCGGGCCATTGCGCGTTCGAGATCGCCTCGAGATCGAGCGCGGCGATTTCATCGAGGAACCGATACGCGGGCGGCAGCGCCGCCGCGGATGTTTGTGCATGACCGCCGGCTTGCGCGAGCTCGGCGAGCACCGCGCGCCACAGCGCCGCCTGCCAGCGCTCGTCCTCGCGCGCCGCGTCGCTCGCGCAGGTCAGACGCGGACCGGTGTCGTCAGCCGCGCCGCTCGCGAAGATCGAGCCGCCCTTGTGCCATTGCAGCAGCCATTCGGGGCGATAGGTCAGATAGTGATCGAGCACGGTCGCGACGCGCCGCGCGAGTTCGTAGCGCATCGACGCGTCGGCCGCATCGAGATAGGTGCGCAGACGCGGCGACGCGTTCCACGGCAGCGCTTCGTCTGAGTCGTCGAGCAGCCGGTAGCAGCGCCACACGAGCCGGTCCGGCGCGAACGGCGAATGCTTCGGTACCTCGATCACGCCGCCGATCTGCGCCCACAGCCATTGCGCGAGATAACCAAAATTAACGTTCGCGCAGATGCCCTGGCGCGCGGCGATATCGAGCTCGAGCCGCCGGCGCACGGCCGCGCTCGGCACGATCACGGGCCGCGCGGTCCACGGGTCGGACGGCGCTTGCGCGAGGTCGCCGAGCAGCGCGCCCACCAGCGTTTCGTAGCGGTTCGAGTAGAAGAGCTGAAGCATGGATTCCAGATCACATTTGGCACGCTGATGGCCCGCGAACGATGCGCGCGAGCCACGGCGGACATTGAAGCGACAGCATAACAAACCCATCCCCAGGGCATAACCTGGCCGAATGGACGAGGTCAGAACGCGCGCAAAATCAGTTAGACTCGACGGCAGTTTCGCGCTGTCTTTCCAACTGCGGTTTTCTCGGTGAATGGATTCAGGTAGTCGATGCGCTATTCGGTCGAAATAAGAAAATTCCTTTATAGCCAGTATTTTTATGGCGGCCTGCGCATCGCGGTCGGCGTGTCGTTACCGGCCATCCTGTGCCTGATCGTGTTCCACGATCGCGAGCTCGGCTTCACGATCGCGACCGGCGCGCTCGGCGCCTGCGTCGTCGACATGCCGGGCCCGCTCAAGTACAAGCACAACGAGATGCTGGCCTGCTCGGTGATCGGCTTTCTGTCCGCGCTCGCCACCGGCCTCGCCACCGTCAATCCAATCGCGCTGTGGTGCACGGTCGTGCCGCTCACGTTCGTGCTGTCGCTAATCGTCGTCTACGGCAATCGCTGGCCGCAGATCAGCTTCGCGACGCTGTTCATGATGATCATGACGCTGGAAGAGCACTTCACGCCCTTGCAGGCGCTCGTCAACGCGTCGTGGATCCTGCTCGGCGGCCTCTGGTACACATACTGGTCGACCTTCGTGAGCCGCTGGATGATGCATCGGATCGAGCAGCAGGCGCTCGCCGAAAGCGTGTTCGCGTGCGCGGACTATCTGCTCGCGCGCGCCGCCTTTTATGATCTCGACAACGATCTCGACGAGTGCTATCGCAACCTCGTCGACAAGCAGATCTCCGCGGTCGATCGCCAGGACGCCGCGCGCGACATCGTGCTGCGCAATCTGCCCAAGTTGAAGCGCGGCAAGCTCGAACCACGCCGCGCCATGCTGTACAACCTGTTCATCAATACCGTCGATCTGCACGAGCTGTTCGTCGGCGCGCAAACCGATTACACGCTCGTGCGCAGCACGTTCGGCGGCTCCGATCTGCTGATGTTCTATCGCGATCTGATCCGCAAGGCGGCCGAAGATCTCGAGGAGATCGGCCTCGCGGTGCTGCAGAATCAGGCGCCGCGAAAGCGCGTGAACGTGAAGGCGGAATTGCGCGCGATCGAGTATGAAATCGAACTGATGCGCAAGCAGGAGCTGCCGACGCAGAACCCGGAGGCGTATTCGGCCGTGTCGTCGAATTTCCGCCGCATCTGGAGCGCCACGCGGCTGATCGACAAGATGCGCCGAAGCCTCGCCACCGAGCCGAGCCCGACCGAAACCGAACTGCGCATCGACCAGGCGCTGGGCCGCTTCGTGTCGAGCCGGCGCGTGCCATTCGGGCAGATCCTGTCGAATCTGACGATGGCCTCGCCGAGCTTTCGCCACGCGTTGCGCGTGACGATCGCGGTCGCCGTGGGCTTCTGGCTCGGCCGCCTGCTGCCGCTCACGAACGCGTACTGGATCGTGATGACCACCGTGATCATTCTGAAGCCCGGCTACTCGCTGACCAAGCAGCGCAACGGGCAGCGGATCATCGGCACGCTGATCGGCTGCGCGGCGAGCATCGCGCTGATCATCTTCGTGAAGGAGCCGCACATCCTGATGGTCGTGATGTTCGCGTCGATGGTGATGAGCTACAGCCTGCTGCTGTTCAACTACGCGGCGAGCGTCGTGTTCACGTCATCGTATGTGCTGCTGCTGTTCCATCTGCTCGCGCCGGGCAGCATGCGCATCATCGGCGAGCGCGCGATCGACACCGTAGTCGGCTGCGCGATCGCGATCGCGGCGAGCCACCTGTTCCCGTACTGGGAGTACCGCTTGATGGGCAAGCTCGTCAACAACATGATCAGCGCGACGCGGCAGTATCTCGAAGCGAGCTGGTGGTGGAGCGGCAAACCGGCCGCGGCGGTGGTCGCGGTCGTGACCGAAGCGGGCGCGCGCGCGCCGGCGGCGGCGATGGCGGATCCGGCGACTGGCTTTGGCGGCCCGGCGCTCGCCGTCGTCGGAGCCGGAGCCCGAGCCGAAGTGGCGAGTGGCGTCCGTGCGCGCGGCACTGGGCGCGCCAGCGTGGCACGGCCGGTCGCCGACGCCGATGCCGAGGCGAACGCGGGCGAGGCCGGTCATGACACCACCACGATCCGCAACGCGACCGCGCGCCCGGCAAGCGGTGCATCGGCCGCCGCTGCCGCCGCGGCGACCGCGCTCGACCGCGATTACCGCTATCGGCTCGCGCGCAAGAACGTTCACGTTGCGTTCGCGAATCTCGGTCAGGCGTTCCAGCGGATGATGCTCGAACCGAAGTCCGCGCAGAAGTTCGTGCCGGAGTTGAACGGTCTGCTGGTGCGCAGCCATGTGCTCGCGTCGCAGATCACGGCCGCCGCGCCGCTGTTGCGCACTTCCGCGCAACAGCAGCAACGGGTCGAGGATATCTCGCTACAGCCGCTGCAGCGCGCTTTGAGCCTCGTGCGCGACAACCTGAGCGCCGCCGAAGCCGGCACCGCGTTGCCCGCCGAGCAGGGCGAGCAGATCAAACTGATGACTCGCGAGCTCGATGCGATGGTCGTCGAAACGGAGAAATCGCCGGGCTATACGGCCGATGCCGTGCATGATGCGAAGCTGCTCGCGCATCAATGCAAGCAGATGCTCGCCGCGTCCGCGCAGATCCGCAAGGACGCGAGCATGATCCGGCTGCCGGAGGAGTGAAGCAGGAAGCGCGCGGGCGTTATTGCGCGGCGCCGCTCGCCGGTTTCATCGCGGCGGCCGCCGCGGCAGCCTCCGAAGCCACCGGCGGCACCTGCGTGGGCTGGCTGTCGAACTCGTGCTTTTCGCGGATCGCGTTATAGAACAGCGTGGCGATCACCAGCAGGATCGCCGCCACGATAAAGACGGAGATGCCAAAGGTCGGATTCTTCTTGCGCGGCGGTCGGGTCATGAAGCGGGCTCGGTTCGCGAAGCAGTCGCGGATGGGTCGGAGAAGGCGGCATTCTACGCCCAGTGGGCTTGCACGCGGCTTGCAGCCGAGGGGAGCGGTATGGATGCGTTGTGGCGCGTTTACTGTCGAGGCAGCAAGCGGCGCTCCTGGCGGCACCCGGTCTGCCTCGGGTTGCTGCTGGTGATTTTGGTCTGTGCTCTCCCGTCGCCTTAAATGCATCGACCACGCCGCCATCGTAGCGAACCGTGTTCCGTTCGTTCGTCACCGCCCCGTCACATGCCGCGCGTTAGCCGTTATTTGTGACAGTCACAACTGGCCGCACCGGCAACGCCGTCGAATACTTGATCTGCTCCATCGCAAAGCTGGAACTCACGTCGTACAGCGGCACAGCCGTGATCAACTGCTTGTAGATCCGGTCGTAGTCGTCGATATCGGAGACCACCACGCGCAGCAGATAGTCGGTCTCGCCGCTCATCCGGTAGACCTCGACCACTTCTGGAATATCGCGCACCGCTTGCGTAAATGCGGCGGCCCATGTCTCCGTGTGCTGATTCGTCCGCACCGCCACGAACACGGTGGTCCCGACCCCGAGCTTGCGCGCGTCGCACAGCGCCACCTGCGCGCGAATCACGCCCGCCTCCTTCAGGCGCTGCAGCCGCTTCCAGCAAGGCGTCTGTGACAGGTTCACGCGCTGCGCGAGTTCGGCGATCGGCATTGTCGCGTCTGCCTGCAGCAATTCGAGCAGCTTCCGATCGATGATATCCATACTCATACCACCCACCTCTAATAGGAAATTATTCTACTTTTCTGACGGTCGAGGGAATTATATGGAAACTCTTTCTCCGGGCAAACCGGTATAAATATCGATACCGAAAATTGCCGAACAGCAGCGTCCGCGCTGCAATAAAACCATGAGCGACGACCTTCGCGCCACCGCTTTCGAGCACCTTCCCGACTACCTGAAGTCGCTGCCGGACCCGGCCCGACTCGACGCGGCCGCGTTAGCGACACAAACGCTGGGCGAGATCGGGCGCACACCGCTCGAGCGCCTGTGCGACACGCTCGACGCGATGTTCGAAGCCTGCGCGAAATTTCCGGAACCGTCGCATTCGACGTTCTTCGCGCGCACCATGCGGCTCGCGCTCGCCGAGGCGGCCGCCGACCCGGCGCTGCTCGCACCGATGCAACGCGAAGGTTCCGCCCACACCTATCGGCGCCATCTGCTCATCGCCGATCCGCAAGGCCGCTATGCGATTGCCGCGCTGGTCTGGCAGCCCGGCCAGGCGAGCCCCGTGCACGCGCATCACACCTGGTGCGGTTACGCGGTGGTCGAGGGCAAGCTGAGCGAAACGGTCTTCGAATGGGACGACGCGCATCAATGCGCGAGCGCGCTGCGCGCTCAGACGCGCAAACGCGGCGCGGTGTCGTTCGTGCGCGGCGGCCGTGCTGCGATTCATCGGCTTGGCAACAGCAGTGATGCGCCGGCGGTGTCACTGCATATCTATGGCGTCGAAGGCGCGCGGATCGGCACGCACGTGAACGACATCGTCCGCATCGCCGACACGGCGGAACTGGTTTGACGGTTGCACGGCCCCCAAACACACCCCCGCCTCAATTCTTCCCGCCCACATCACCCGCCGTCGGAATCTGCGGCGGAATCGGCGCGGTCTGTCCGGTCGTCGGCGGCGCCGGACGCGGTTCGTGCGACACGTCACGCGCGGGCGCAAGCGGCACCTGTGTCGACGCGCGCGCCGACGGGCCAACGACGCCCACTTCATACTCCGCTTCGCGCGGATACTCGTGGGCCGCCTCGCGGTCTCTTTCGCGAGTGGGTTCATGCGCCCTTTGATGGGTTTTGCCGCGCTCGCCGTCCCGCGCCCGCTGCTGCGCCTCGCCATGCGCATGCCAACTGTCATCGGCACCGGCATTCACAGGCGCGACGAACCCGGTCATCTCATCATCGCGCAGCGGCTCGCCCTCGCTATCCTTCGACGACGTGTACACCCGCATCTGCGCGACCGGAATCTCGATGCCCGCCTCGTCCATCTTGCGCTTGAGCCGCAAATTGAACGCGCGCGCGACGCTCCATTGCTGCAGCGGCCGCGTCTTGATCTGCCCTTTGACGACCATCCAGTTCGGATCGAAGCGGTCGAGGCCCCACACCTCGATCGGCCCGAGCATCTCGCGCCGGTAGCGGAAGTCGGCCATCAGCTCCGCGCCGACTTCGCGAATCAGCTGCGTGATCTCGTCGACATCGGTCGAGAACGACATGCGCACCTCGAACACCGCGTACGCGAAATCGCGCGACAGGTTCTTCACGATCTTGATCTGCGAGAACGGAATCGCGTGGATCGCGCCCTGCCCGTCGCGCAGCCGCACGGTGCGGATCGACAGATGCTCGACCGTGCCCGCATGCCCGCCATCGACGTCGATCCAGTCGCCGACCGAGATCGTGTCCTCGATGATGATGAAGAGCCCGGTGATCAGGTCGGTCACCAGCGACTGCGCGCCGAAACCGATCGCCAGACCGATCACGCCCGCGCCCGCGAGTAGCGGCGTCACGTTGATGCCGAGGTTCGCGGCGGTGACGATCCCACCGATCGTCATGATCGTGACGAGCAACACGTTGCGCACCAGCGGCAACATCGTGCGGGCGCGCATGCTCGGGCTGCGCGCCTTGTTGCGCGGGCTGCCCGGATTGAGCGTCTCGGTGATCGCGGTGTCGACCAGAATCCACAGCAGCCACGCGATGAACACGGTGGCGACGATCGCCGTCATCGCATGCGCGACGCCGCGCGCCGCCACGTTCCTCTCGATCACCGCGGCCAGCGACACCCCCCACAGACGCGCCGCGAATTCGAAGAAAAACAGCCAGATGAACAATGTCAGCAACGTGCCGCAAAAGCGCAGCAGCCGCGTCAGATACGGCGAGCGGCGCCGCGCGCGGGCGCTGCGCGGCCGCGTCATGCGCAGCACGATCGCCGACAGGAAGAACGCCAGCACCAGCAGCAGCGCAGTGACGATCGAGATCTGCAGTACGTTTTCGCTGGAGCCGGAGCCGCCGAGCGTCGCGACCACCGACGCGGCCGAGAGCAGCAGCACCGGCACGTGCCACAGCGCGGCCAGCACCTCGAACGCATCGGTCGCGGCCTTGTGGTCGTTGCGCTGTTCGTACGGCCGGTTGCGGATCAGATGCGCGACCGGCCGGCGAAACGCGAGCGCGAAATAGCCGGTCAGCACGGCGGCCGTCATGTTGGCCGCGGTCGAAATCAGCGCGGCGAGGTTGGTGCCGAGCTGATGCTCGACGTCGTAATTGACGGCTGCGTCGCCGAGCGCGCCGCACACGCCGATCACGAACAGCACGCGGCGCGCGTGATCGATCAGCAGGCGCACCGCGACGCGCCGGTGGCCCGAGCCGAACAGCGAAAACATGATCAGACAGATCGCGGAAAACACCGCACCCGCGACGATCGCATACGCGACCACCATGCCGAGCGTGCGGCCGAGCGCATCGGGCATCGCGCGCATGAACAGCAGCGCCGCGATGAACGCGATGATCCACGGACCGACGCGGCGCAACGCGAAGATCAGCAGCTCGCGTGTGGTGGGATTGGGCCGCAGCACCAGCTCCACACCGAAGCGCCGGTGCAGCCGTTGCTGCAGGTAGATCAGCGCGCCGGCACAGGCGCCCCAGCCGGCCAGCATCCCCAGCATCGCCAACAGGATCGTGCCGACACCCTCGCGTCCCTGGCCCGAGACGATCGTGTACAGCTCGTTGCCGGCCGCGGTTACGCGCCCGCTCCAGTAGCGCACCGGCGTGCGGCCCTGATGCACGTCGGATTCGAACGACGCGATGCCCGAGGCGATCGCGCCGAGCAGGCCCGGGCTAGGTTGCGCGGACGCGGGCGCAGGTGGCCCGACGGTTTGCGCGGCGCTTTGCGATACGTCGCGCAGCTTTTTCAGCTGGGCAACGAGCGCGCTGCGCTGGCGGTCGTTGTCGAGCGTGGCGATCACGCTGTCGAGCGAGCGGGCCAGTTCCGCCTGGCTCGCGGGCGACGGCGCCGACGCCGCCTCGGGCACCGACGCCCCCGATGCCGCGGACGCAGGCATCGCGTTCACCGTCGCGCTGTTGATCAGGCTCTGCAATGCCGGGATCACCGGCGTGCCGCCGCCGACCGCGGGGCCCGCGGCTTGCGCCATGGCGAGGCAGCGCGCCGAGGCACAGAATCAGCGCGGCGCACAGCAGCGCGGCAAACCAACCGCCGGCATCTGTGCTCGCGCGCGGGCGGGCGTCGCCGCTGGCAGTGCCGCGAGCGGTGTGAGCGGAGGAGAGATGGGGGGCGCTGAGAATCGCCGGCTGCTGCCCGCCGCCAGACGGCGCAGCCTCGGACTCACGCCGCGAGGGGCATGGCTGCATGGCAATCCGTGAGAAAACGGCAGACGCCAGTGTAGCCGCAGTTTCGCCCGGCGCGGCCGAACATGCGTAACCGAATGTTAGTACGCTTGCGCGGCCGGCGAATTCGAACCGCCGGTCGTCAGTACGCGACCGTCGCGATCTGGCGGATGAAGCGACCCTGCTCCACTTCGTCGACGAACGCGATCGCGTAGTCTTCGGCCGAAATGCGGCTGTTGCCGTCCGCGTCCGCAATCAGCGTGTTTGCGCCCGTGCGGAACTTGCCGGTGCGCTCGCCCGGCGCGATCAGCGCGGCGGGCGCGAAGAACGTCCAGTCGAGATCGGTCACGCCGCGGTAGTACTCGAAGGCGTCGCGGTGCGCAAGTGCAATGTCCTTGTACGCATCCGGAAAGCCGTCGGTATCGACCAGTTGTTTGCCCGGTGCGACTTCGAGCGAGCCCGCGCCGCCTACCACGACGACGCGCTTCAGCCCCGCCGCGCGCGCACCCTCGACCAGCGCGCGTGTCGCTTGCGTCAGCGTGGCGAGATCGCCCTGCGGCGGCGCATACGCGCTTGCGACCACGTCCTGACCGCGCACCGCCGCGCCGACGCTCGCGGCGTCGAGCAGATCGGCTTGCGCCGCATGCAGATTCGCGACGCCGGTCGGCACCCGCGCCGGATCGCGCACCAGCGCCGTCACCTGATGCCCGCGACGCGCGGCTTCCGCGGCAATCCGCGAACCGATCATGCCAGTCGCGCCAAACAGGGCGATCTTCAGTTGCTTGCTCATATCAGCGTACTCCTCAGGTTGTCTTATATGTAACTTTTATAGTTACATATAACGTGAAAAAAAGCGGGGCGCTCACCCCGTTCCCTGGTTTGGCATGCATGCCGGAATAATTCGACCCGCGCCCTACGACACTGCGCTTCTATCGTTCACCGCCGACGCGTCTTGCGCGCGAAGGCACGCTCAAGCACGGCGCTTGCGCTCGCGCTGCTTCTCCGAGCGGACCACGTCGGCGGTCGCGTCGGCGAGCGTGCGCGCGGCCAGCGTCGCTTCCATTGCCTGCTGCGCTTCGTCGATGATCCCGCTCAACACGCTCTGGATATTGCGTCCCACCATGCACGCTGGATTCGGCTCCTCGCGATGCAACGCGAACAACTGCGCGTCTTCCACCGCGCGATAGACGTCGAGCAACGTGATCCGTTCCGGCCGCCGCGCAAGCAACGCGCCGCCACCGGCGCCCATCTGCGAGGTGGTGAGGCCGGCGTCGGAGAGCATGATCAGAAGCCGGCGAATGAGCGCGGGATTGGTATTCACGCTTCCCGCGATCATCTCCGACGACAACGGCACGCCGCCCTGTAACGACAACAGCGCGAGCACATGCACGGCAAAGGCAAACCGGCTACTCGTGTTCACGGCAGATCCGTCCCGAAACGACAATGTGTAACCATCGTAATTACATATAACGCTAAAGTCAACCGGGGGAACCGGATCGAACGGCGCGGGTCATTTATCCATCTGCTTCTGCGCGTCGGCGGAATCGGTCGATGCAGTCGACGAAGCCGACGCGCCCGCATTCTGCGCCGACCACGCCTGCAGCTTGCGCCCCGCCGTTTCGAGGCCCTGGCCCGTGATCGACGCGGCCTTGCCGAGCTGCGCGTTGGCCGCGCTCGCCGCGTTCTGCACGTTGGCCTGCGCGCTCGACGCGAGCGCGGCCGGGTCGATCTTGAGCGACGGCGCGGAGGCCGAGTCGAGGTTCTGTTGCGCGGCATCCTTGGTCGCGTTGACCTGTTGACCGACGTAGCTCGCGGCCTGATCGAGCTTCTGACCGGCAAGCTGCGCGGCGTCGTTCAGCTTGCCCGCGACCTGGCCGGCCGACGCGTCGTTCTTCTGGCACGCGGCCAGCGCGCCGAACACGAGGACCACGACCGCCGCGCGGCGCAATAACGATGAGGAAAGAGATGAAATCATGATCTGGAAGGAGCCGCGTCGGGCGGCTCGCACATGCGAAGACGTGCCCATGATACCGCCGTTGCGCCGCGCGGCCGCTTCGGATCGCCCCGGCGAGTTCGTCGCGGTTCTGTCGAACCTGATGGAACTGGAGTCGGCTGCGTTGCTGTCGGTGGAGCTGGACGTGACCAACGAGGCCCAGACAAAGGTGGCGGTGCAGGCCGCGATTGAAAAATTCGGCCGCGTCGACGTGTTGGTCAACAACGCCGGGTTCGGTCTCCTTGGTCCCACAATTCAGAAACTTCCGACAGTTGCAGGCGAAACACCTCCCTATAGTCGCGGCTGCTTTTGGGGAGTGCTGTTTCGATGAAACTGATCGACTGGATCGTCACCCTCGTCATCGTGCTGATGGCGATCGTTTTTTTCTGCGCGCGCCGGCTGCCCACCTGGTCGCACGACACCCGCGCTCGGCATATGAAAGGGACCCGTTTGCTGCTGCAGGCCGCGTGTGCACTGTGGGCGGCGCTGCTCGGTGTCACGCACGGCCTGTTTGCCGTCGAGGGTCTTGCCGGCATTCGGCCAACACGGGCCGAAACGTTCGCCGTCATCGCGGTGCTGCTGGCATGCGGTTGCCACTGGTCGGTGCGCGGCAGAAGACTGCTGAAGCCGCGGCGGATTTTCGCCGGTTAATGCACGGGCGAGCGCCATCCGCACCGCACGATCGAGCGCCCCCTACCGCGCGCTGATTCCTCGCACCGCGTCGATCGAACGCGCGGACGACCCGCTGCCTGCGCCCAAGCCTGGCCCCGCAGCGCCCGGCACGCTCTCACGCGCACCGCGCGCCGCCGGAGCCGGCTCCGCCGCGGCGAGCACAGCCGCGCCAGCGGCGGCCGGTTTCGCGCCTGCGGCACCCGCCTCTGGCAGCGACAGATAGAACGTCGTGCCCACCCCCTCCTTCGATTCCGCCCACACGCGGCCGCCATGTCGCTCGACCATCCGCCGCACGAACGCGAGGCCGATGCCCTCGCCTGCCGTGGCATTGCCGTGCAGGCGCTGGAACGCGGCGAACAGGCGCGGCAGTGCGATCGCCGGGATACCGAGGCCGTTGTCGCGAACGTAGAAGATCCGCAGCGAATGCACGCCCGGCGGCGCAGGTGTCGTGCCGATTTCGACGCGGCCCTCGCGCGCCGGGTCCAGATAGTTGACCGCGTTGCCAATCAGGTTTGCAAAGATCTGTTCGAGCGCGGTCGGATCGCCCCATACCGCTGGCAGTTCGCCGACCGTCACGCGCGCGCGCTGCGCACGGATCGAGCCCTGCATCGCATCGACGACACGTTGCACGATGTCGCGCACATCGACATTCTGGCGCCGGTACTCGACACGCCCGACGCGCGACAGCCGCAGCAGCGCGTCGATGATGTGCGACGCGCGCAGCACCGCGGTCTGCAGATAATGCAGCGCCTCGCCGATGTCCTCGCCGACGAGGCGCTCGATCCGTTCGCGCGTGCCGATCGCGAGCGACGAACCGCGCACCGCGTCGCGCAACTCGTCGCTTGCGCGAATCAGCTCCCGGGAAAATCCCTGCAGGTTCACGAGCGGCGCGCGCAGGTCGTGCGACACGCTGTGGATGAACGTTTCGTTTTCCTGGGTCTGCTGGCGCAGCGTCTCGTTGCTGCGCGCGAGCTCGGCGGCGCGCCGCTCGAGGTCCGCGCGAAAACGAGCTTCGATGCGCTCGGCTTCGAGCAGTCGGCGGCTCGTCTCGTGCAAGGTCAGATCGAGCCGCGCGATTTCATCGCTACCAGCGCCGAGCGGCGCGAGCGGCTCGTTGCCGGCGAGCCGGCCTGCGTTGTCGGACAGCAGCGCGAGCCGGCCGCGCACACCGCGCGTGAACATCCAGACGGCGAGCGCGACGAACAGCAGCGAGCCCAACGCGGCCGCGACGATCAGCGTCTGTTCCCGTTCGCGCACGGCGGCGACGGCATTCGAGCGCGAGCTATCGAGACGGCGCTCCTCGGCCTGGAACGCGGTCACCTCCAAACGGAAATGATCGAGCACGTCGGCCTGGGCGAGATCGTGGAAGCGCGCGAGAATCTCGCCGGTCCGCCCAGCGTGCAGCATGTCCTGGATCCGGTCGGACCACTGGCGGTACGCCTGCACCGCCTGGCGCACCTCGACCACGCGCGCGACCTGCGCCGGATTGTCCGCGACGAGTTCGGCGAGCTCGTCGATGCGCCGGTCGACATCCATCCATACGGCGATCGGGGCGGTGAAATGCGCGTCGTTGGCGAGCACCGCGCCCCGCAGCGCGACCGATTCGGACAGCACCGGATCGAGAATCTCCGTGGTCTGGCGCAACACCTCCTCGCTATGCATCGCCGAGCGCTCCGTCATCGCCGCATCGGCCTGCGCCTTCACGACACCGGTGAGCAGCGCGAGTTCGAAAACGGCCGGGATCGCGATCAGAAGCAGGCCTTTAGTGGTCAGTCTCATGCGTGCCCATGGGAGGGGGTTGGCCGTCGGATCGTGCACGTAGTCGGCACATTATGTCGGGGTTTGCGCGGGAAAAGAAACAGGGGCAGGTATGCGTCGACGGCAGCCTCTGCTGTTCGCGCACGGTGCGCCAGAAATGGGCATCGATGCGCCCGGCCGGCATCCCGCTCCGTCGGGATTCCGAATGAAAATGTAATTTAAATCGAATATTCCGCCCTCCTCTGGGTCAACCTGCGCAATGGCGTCGATTTATGCACTTTCATTGTGCTTTTATTCTCTATGCAGGTGCATGGCGCGCTCAATCGGCCCATGGCTCAAAATCCATCAGATGCCCATCCCGGTGCCAGCTCGCACCGTGTCGACGCGATGAGCACAACTTTGGCCCGCTTCTTGCTCACATAGCGCACTTTTTTGGCATAAGCGGGACATATCAATGGAAAGTCTGAAATACGGCGCCGATACCGAGTTTCTTTTGATCGGCGCCGCGATGGTACTGGCAATGCACGCGGGATTCGCCTTCCTCGAACTTGGCACCGTGCGCAAGAAGAATCAGGTGAATGCGCTGGTCAAGATTCTGGTGGACTTCGCGGTCTCGACGATCGCGTACTTCTTCATCGGCTACACGATCGCGTACGGCGTGCAGTTTTTCGACAGCGCGGCGACGCTCGCCCAGCACAACGGCTATGCGCTCGTGCGCTTTTTCTTCCTGCTGACGTTTGCCGCCGCGATTCCTGCGATCGTGTCAGGTGGCATCGCCGAACGCTCCAAGTTCAATCCGCAGCTGTTCGCGACGTTCGTGCTGGTCGGGTTCATCTATCCGTTCTTCGAAGGCATCGCGTGGAATGACCGCTTCGGCATACAGGACTGGCTCACGCAGACTTTCGGCGCGCCGTTCCATGACTTCGCGGGCTCGGTGGTGGTTCACGCGTTCGGCGGCTGGGTCGCGCTGCCGGCCGTGCTGCTGCTCGGCGCGCGCCACGGTCGCTATCACCGCGACGGCGGTATCGCCGCGCATCCGCCGTCGAACATTCCGTTTCTCGCGCTCGGCGCATGGGTGCTGACAGTCGGCTGGTTCGGCTTCAACGTGATGAGCTCGCAGACGCTCGACAAGATCAGCGGCCTCGTCGCGGTCAATTCGCTGATGGCGATGGTCGGCGGCACGCTGAGCGCGTGGTTTGCGGGCCGCAACGACCCGGGCTTCACGTACAACGGCCCGCTCGCCGGGCTCGTCGCGGTGTGCGCGGGCTCGGACATCATGCATCCGCTCGGCGCGCTGGTCACGGGCGGTATCGCCGGCGGGCTGTTCGTCTATATGTTCACTTGCGTGCAGAACCGCTGGCGCATCGACGACGTGCTCGGCGTGTGGCCGCTGCACGGTCTGTGCGGCGCATGGGGCGGCATCGCGGCCGGGATCTTCGGCATCCATTCGCTCGGCGGGCTGGGCGGCGTGTCGTTCGCCTCGCAGGTCATCGGCACGCTCGGCGGAATCGTCGTGTCGGGGCTCGGCGGCACGGTCGTGTACGGCGTGATCCGCAAGACGGTCGGTCTGCGCCTCGACCAGGAAGAGGAATACAACGGCGCCGATCTGTCGATTCACAAGATTTCGGCAACGCCGGAGTGAGCGAAGGCGGCGCTCGCAGGAAACGGGAGAGGCGCGAATCACGCGCCTGTCCCCAAATGCGCGCGCCGATGCTAGACTTCGCGGCTGGAGATGGCATTCTCCATTAACCGCCCTTGGGGCTGATGATGCCTGCTACGCCCGGTTATGCGGACGCGGCATCAACTCGCCCGCATCAACCGGTCTGTCGACATTCCGGTTTCGATCCTCTTCCATGTATTGGTCTCTTCTCGCTGTCGCGATTGGCGCGGCGCACTCGGCTCGCTGTTTCGCTGGTTCCTCGGCTTTCGACTTAACCCGGTCTTTAGCGACCTGCCGCTCGGCACGCTCGCCGCCAACGTGATCGCCGGCTACATCATCGGCGTGGCGGTCGCGGGCTTCGCGCGTGTGCCCCATCTCACACCGGAATGGCGGCTATTCGTCATCACCGGTCTGATGGGCGGGCTGTCGACGTTCTCGACGTTCTCCGTGGAGGTCGTGCAGCGTCTGCAGGACGGCCGGTTCGGCTGGGCGGCGGGAGAAGTGGCGATTCACGTGAGCACTTCGCTGATCATGACGATTCTCGGCATCGCGACGGTTTCGTTGCTGGCGCGCTGAGGCGCACACGTAGACGAGGATGATGGGCGCGGGCTCGAGCCGTCGGCAATCGGGCTCGCGACCGTTTGCATCTGAGCTCGGTGCGAGCCAGCTCGACGATCTCGTCGCCGCATCCGTTCAATATCGCACGCAGCATATAAAGGCCGAATCCCTTTGCATGGGCTAGTTCGACCTTCGGAGGCATCGCAAGCTCATGCTTCGATGTGACCACATCGACGAGTGCGGGACCGGGATGCGCAAACGCATGCAGCTGGCCGGCAGCGCGTCTCACCGTGTCCTCGGCATCGGCGTCGCAGGCAGCGGCGCGGACCGCGCTGCGTCCCAGCGACCCTTCAGCACGCGGCGCAGCCTGGTCCTGAGCGGCAACACGACCCGCTCCTGAAACAGC
Source organism: Paraburkholderia lebeckiae (assembly GCF_050436225.1). NCBI lineage: Bacteria > Pseudomonadati > Pseudomonadota > Betaproteobacteria > Burkholderiales > Burkholderiaceae > Paraburkholderia > Paraburkholderia lebeckiae. The sequence goes on from NZ_JBNDLU010000002.1 coordinate 2,207,962, forward strand.
ACCGACGCCACCAGCACCAGGATCAGATAGACCGGATAGGCGGAAAAATGCACGGGCACCTGGCTTGCCGCCTCCCGGCAAACATGCGGTCGATGCACGCATGACAACAGCGAATACGGAATGCCAAGCAGCTTCTGCACTTTAAGAAAGCCGATAAATAGCGGGTATTGCAGCGCGAAGATCGACAACGAAGCGTTGCCGAGCCGTCTCGTCTAGGCGGCCACGCGCGGCGACGCGTTTTGCAGTGCGCTCGCGCAAACAAAAATCACCGCGACTTGCGCGGGCAAGAGCGCGCCGTTGTGAAGAAGTACTTCCCACGAACGCATTCCCGCCGTAAACAGAAAAGTCGCGCCGATGAAAAGTGCCCCTAGAGCAGCGAATATGATCCACCGGCAACCCGCGATCATGCCGGTAACGCTTTCGACGTTCGCCTCGAATATCCCGTAGTTATACGGAGTATGTCGACGAGCAATTTCCTCTCCGCTCATGCCTAGGTATGCTGAGGTCTGCTCAGAAAAATATTGAAGGCCTCGAGGAAGAATCAAAGTTGCTCTCTGAGGTAACTCGCTCCATAGAAGTCGACCAGGTCCTGGGAAAGCCTGTCGATATGAACAGATGCACCTCTCCACGAATAACCCGCCGCCGCGAGCCGCTCACCTCGCTTACTAATTCCCTGTAACTTGATGGTACCGCCGGAACCCGTCTGTCCCGGCACAAGTCCTAGCCAGGCCGCAAACTCACGCCCAGACTTGAAGGCTTTGGCATGTCCCATCGTTGCCACGGCAGCTGTTGCGGTAATCAGTCCCACGCCGGGGATCGCCGCGATTGCCTTGGCCGCCTGATCATTTTTCATCCACTCCTGCATCCGTCGCTCGATCTGGCGGATCTGGCGGTCCACCTCATCCAGCCCTTTCCATTGCTCTCGCAGCGTATCGATCAGTATGGCAGGCAAGCGTCCTGACAATCTTTCCAGAACTCCGACCGTTGCCTTGTCCAGCGCCGCCCTCCCTACTCCCATTACCTCGCCGTATTCGCTGAGCAATCCGCGAAGACTATTGGTTTGCATCGTGCGAAACTTCACCAGTTGTTGACGCATACGATGCAGTGCAAGGATGGCCTGCTGCGCTTCGCTTTTTACGGCAACTTCCTTGCAATCCATCTGGGTGGCCATCCAGATTGCCCGCGCGTCGGCCGCATCATTCTTATTGCGGATGTTGAACGCCTTGACGAACTTCGCCGGCATCAGCTTTACCCGATGCCCCATTTCGATCAACCGTCGGACCCAATGCTGTGATCCGCTGCACGACTCCATGCCGACAAGGCAGGGTTTGCGATTGGCAAAGTATTCGAGAAATGCCGCTCTGCACGCACTCGCTGAACGGACTGACACGCCCTGCCCGTTCAAGGCTGTCCTTCGACACTACGTGGATTCAAACCGTTAAAGACAGACTCAAACCCGACATCAAGACTACGACATCTGTATTTAGCCAGCCCTGCGACATTTCAATCTGGCCTCGACAAACACTAGCAACAAGTTGAAAGCCGAGTAAAGGCTCAATACATATCCGGGCGCCGGTCCCGCAATACGTGATTGAACGCGTTCAATTGCCGGTGCCGGCGCGCGTCAGTCAGATTCACCGTCGCCAGCAGAATCTCTTCGTCGGTTGCACTGGCCGGACCGGCCACCGGCCATCCTTGCGAGTCGACAATCAGGCTGCGTCCAAGAAACGGCTGGTTGCGTTCGACGCCGACCCGGTCCGCCGCCGCCACGAACAGTCCGTTCGAATGCGCGCCGCCCATCGCCAGCAGATTCGCCATCGCGGGCAGTTCGGCCGGCTGCGCAGGCATAGGCACCCAGTTGGTCGGCACGCACAGGATGTCGGCACCCCGGGCAGCCGCCATCCGGAAAACTTCAGGAAACCAGATGTCGTAGCAGATCGCGCAAGCCACCCGGCCAAATGGCGTATGAAACACCGGCATGCCGACGTTGCCCGGTTCGAAAAAGAGCTGCTCGTCACCCCACAAATGCATCTTTCGATAACCGCCCAGCACACCTCCCGGACCGATCACGGCCGCCGAGTTGTAAAGCGCATCGCCGTTGCGTTCGGCGTACCCGACCACCAGCGTGACGCGCAGACGCGCTGCGAGCGCACTCCACTGCCCAATCGTCTCGCCATCCACCAAGGCTTCGGACAGCGCGAACGCTTCTTCACGCGACTCGAATACATAACCCGAATTGCATAACTCCGGCAGCACGATCAGATTCGCGCCGCGCGCATACGCCTGCTTGATCAGCTCGATCGAGTGCGCCACGTTGCGCGCCTTGGCGCCCACTTCCGGGCACATCTGCACGCACGCGACGGTCACCTTGCTCTCGTTGCCTGGCATCATGGCTGCACACTCCTCGCAATTGGCGAGCGCATCGCGTTCCAGTGGTACACGCTCTCATAGGACGCGGCTACGCGCAGAATCGTAGCTTCGTCGAACGGTTTGCCGGCGATCTGCAGACCGATTGGCAAGCCGCCCGAATCGAAGCCGCATGGCACGGACAGGGCCGGCAATCCAGTCAGGTTGAATGGGTAGGTGAGACGCCATGACGCCGCGAGCGGGCTCTCTTCCAAGCCCCCAGTCACCACCGTTGCCTGTCCGCGCTGCCATGCGGTAACTGGGGACGCAGGCGTCACCACGACATCGACGCGCTCGAATACCGCGTTGAAATCAGCGATCAGACACGCGCGCAACTGCTCTGCCTTCAGGTAGTCCGACGCCGACACCATGCGGCCGATCTCGACGAGCGTGCGGACGTCGTCAGCCATCGCGGCGGTCGCACCGCGTTGCAGGCCGCGATCGTGATATGCGCTCGACGACGCGAGTTCGATTGCGAAGATCGCGCCCAGGCCGTATTTCAGGTTGGGTACTTCGAAGTCGATCACCTGCGCGCCGAGCGCGGCGAGCGTCGCAATGGCGCGCTCGACTTGCGCCTCGACTTGCGCCTCGTTGGCGCCAAAGAAGTGATTGCGGCACACGCCGATGCGCATGCCCGCGATGCCGCCGTCCAGCGACGCGATGTAATCCGGCACCGGTACGTCGGCGCTGCCGGGGTCCCGCGTATCGTGGCCGGCGAGCACGTTGAGCAGCAGCGCCGCGTCGCGCACCGACAGCGTCAACGGGCCCGCATGATCGAGCGACCAGCTATGCGGCACGATCCCCGCCCGGCTGACGCGACCGAACGTCGGCTTCAAGCCCACTACGCCACACAGACTCGCCGGAATGCGAATCGAGCCGCCCGTGTCCGATCCGAGCGCGCCGTAGGCCATGCGCGCGGCCAGCGCCGCGCCCGAGCCGCCGCTCGATCCGCCGGGAATGCGCGAGAGATCCCAGGGATTGCGAGTGGGCGGCGTCTCCGTGCCCCAAGCAAACTCGTGCGTGCGGGTCTTGCCGATCACGATCGCGCCGGCCGCCCGCAGGCGCGCCACCGCAGCTGCGTCTTCGTTTGCGAACGTATAACCCGGCGCGCGGCTGCCTGCCGTGGTCGGCATACCGGCCGTCAGATAGTTGTCCTTGATCGCAATCGGCACGCCATGCAGCGGCCCGCGCCGCATGCCGCGCTTCAGTTCCTCCGTGCATTGCCCGGCTTCGGCGCGCGCGGCCGGATTAAGACATTCATACGCCAGCACTTGCGGGTCGAGCGCGGCGATGCGCGTGAGCAGCGCGTCCATGAGATCGGTGGGCGTTACCTCGCCCGATGCAATGTCCGCGGCGATGGCGGTGAGATCGTCGTTCATGCTCCACCCTTGGTGGAAGGTCCGGTATAAGCACGCGCCAGATCGAACACGACCACCGGGTGCACGTCTGACAGATCGAGTTCGCGTAACTTGCTGATCTCCGCGAGGATCGATACGTAGGCGGCCAGGTTGTGCGCCACGCGCTCGGCGTCGAACTCGACGCCGAGCCACCTGCCTAGCACCCGCATATCGGCGTTCAACGGGTCGGTTGCGCCCGGCCTCGATTGCGGCGGCGTCAACAGCAACTCAGTCACGGCGGCCGGCGGCGCACGGCCGGGATAGCTGCGGGTGGGCATCCCTTCGACGAACGGGACGAACTGCCGCTGTGCCACTTCGAACACACGCCGCAATTCGGCAACCGGTTCATGGTGTTCGTCGACCCGCAAATCGAGGTGGGCATATGCCTCGTTGCGCACCACCTTCAGCGCCGCCGATTGGCGGCCGCGCTTGTCGCCGCCGGCGGCTTGTCCCGCTTCGAGCGCGCGCATCAGGCGCTCCTCCAGCGCGAGTTCAGCGCTCGCCTCATACGCGGCGAGCATCGCATCGAGCGTCCCGGCGCCGGTCAGCATGTTGCCCTGAATCGTGCAGGACGTGCCGCAGCGCTGCCCCGCCCAACCCGTACATTGCGGGCCGGTCCAGCACGCGCTTTGACCGTTGCGATCGACAATGCCGAGCTGCCGCAGATCCGCGGCGGCATCGTCATGCAGTACCCTCGCGAGCGCCTGTTCGGCGCTCAGGCCCTGATCGAGCAGGTCGAGCGCATCGAGCGCGAGATACGGATTGACCCACGATTGCGTCGACACCGCCCCCACGCCGGTGCGCAGATACACGCACATCGCGCCGACGGCCGGCACCGCCGTGCTGACCGCCACGCCCAACGCACCGGTCCGTGCACAGCGCGCGACGATGGAAAACGTCATGGCAAACTTTCTCCCTAGCGTTACAGCGACAGGAAACGCGAAACCGTAGCTTGCGCCGACGTATCCGCCGTATCACCGGCCGCCGGAATTTCACCGAGTTCGAGCACCGCGTAGCGATTCGCGACAGCAAAAGCGAACTGCACGTGCTGCTCGACCAGCAGCATCGTCGTGCCGGCACTGTCACGCTCGCGGCTGAGAACGCCGACCAGCCGTTCGATCACCGACGGCTGCATGCCCTCGGTGATTTCGTCGACGAGGATCAGCTTTGGCTGGCGAATCAACGCCCGCGCGACCAACAGCATCTTCTGCTCGCCGCCGGACAGCGTACCGGCTTTCTGTCTGAGGCGGTCCTTGAGAAACGGGAAAAGGTCCTCGATACGCTCGAAAAGCGGTTTGAAATCGCGATCGCGCATGAGGGCGAGCTTCAGGTTCTCTTCGACGGACAGGTCCTGAAACAAGGCCTTTTCCTGTGGGATGTAAGCGACGTCGCGTCGCGCGATGCGGTTCGGCGGCACGCCCGTGGTCCGTGCGCCGAACAGCGCGATGTCGCCGCTCTTCGGGCGGATGAAACCCATCAGCGTTTTCAGCAAGGTCGACTTACCCATGCCGTTCTTGCCGAGAATCGCCACCACTTCACCGCGCGCGAGCGTGAGGTTCAGGCCCTTGAGCACCATCGCCTCGCCGTAGCCGCTATGCAGTGCGTCGACCTGAACAATCGATGTTGCATTCATGCGTCCGCCTCCGGCTGGCTGGCGGCTGGATGCGCACCGCCCGCATATACCGCGGCCACGATTTCCGAGTGCACGACTTCTTCTACACCGCCGTCCATCGCAATGCGCCCCTGGTGCAGAACGACGATGCGTGAGCTGATCTGCTGCACGAAATCGAGGTCATGCTCGACCAGCAGCAGACACATCCGATAGCGCGAGGACAGTTCGACGAAAATCTCGCCGATCTGCGTACGCTCCTGTTTCGTCAGGCCCGCCGTGGGTTCGTCCAGCAGCACCGTGCGCGGTTCGAGCGCAAGCACCATCGCCAGTTCAAGTGCCTGCTTCTGGCCGTGCGAAAGAAAGCGGCACTCGCGATCGAGAATCCGGTCGAGTCCTGTGAGCCGCAGCACGTCGAGGGTCGGCTGCGGCAGCGTGAGAACCGGGTCGCGCTGCCATTTCGACGGCGGCGCCACCCGATAGCGCGCAACGCGCAACGCCTCGCCGACGCTGAGCGATTCGAATACCGTCGCGGTCTGGAATTTCCGGCCGACGCCAAGCGCCACGCAGTCGTATGGCGCAAGCGAGCGGATGTCCGCGCCGCCGATCTCGACTGTGCCGCCCGAGCGTTCCGCGCCGTCCGCAATGCAGCGCATCAGCGTGCTCTTGCCCGCGCCGTTCGGGCCGATCAGACTGAGCAGTTCTCCGGCGTGCGCGTCGAAGCTGATGTCGTCGAGCACCTTGAGGCTGCCGAAATGCTTTCGCACGTGCTTGATCGAAAGCGCCGCTCGCGCGTCGTCCACCATGTCGCCGCCGCGCGGTGGCACGGCGACGAGCGTCACCGGCGCGGGTGCCGCACGGCGGCGGCGCGGCAATGCCTGGCGCGCCGCGCCGGACACGAGCGGTGCAAGCCCGCGCGGCATCGCCACAATTACGACGACGAACGCCACGCCCACCAGCAGCGTCCAGACATAAGGCAGATTGCCGCTGAGATAGGCGCTGCCGACGTCGATCAGCATCGCGCCGACAATGGGCCCGATAAGCGATCCCCGGCCGCCGAGCGCGACCCAAATGACCAGTTCGGTGCCGAACACAAAACCGGCGTATTCCGGCGCCACCACCATCTGCACGCAGGCAAACAGAAAACCAGCGAACGCGGCGATGACCGCGCATACGTCCATCAGCCGCGACTTGTAGCGCGACACGTCGATGCCGAGATACTCGCAACGTGCCTCGTTTTCACGGATGGCCACCAGCAGTTGGCCCGCGTCGCTGCGCACGAACATCCACGCCACCACGGCCAGGACAATCAGCAATGCGCCCGCGATGACGAACCAGGCTTCGAGTGGAATATCGAAACTGTCGAAGCCGGACAGACCGCTGCTCGATCCGGTGAACTCACCGCCCGAATAGATGCACTGAACCAGCACGATCGGCAAGACAAGGGTGACGACCGAAGCGTAAAGCGGTGATGCCCCGTGATAAAACGCCAGCCAGCCAATCGCGCGCGACACGATCCAGGCGGCGGCGATGCCGGCAGCGAGCGCTGCCGCGGCAAGCGGGACCGAAAAACCGGCATGGGTAAAAACCAGACCAGCCGCGTAAGCGCCGATGCCAAAAAATGCCGACTGTCCGAATGTGAGGATGCCGGTATAGCCCCACAGCAGATCGACGGTCAACGCGACCGCCGCATACAGGAAAGCGCGAATCAGGTTGTTGACGAGGAAGGTCGGCAGCGTGACGCTGCACACGGCGAGAACGACGAGCGCAGCAACACCGATCGCGGCCGGTCTCTTCCACGGCGAAGCGATCGCGGTGCGAAACGACAAGGTGGAAGCGGGGTCAGCCACGTGCGAAGCCCTCCGGTCGAACGCGCAGTAACAAGGCCGCCAGTACCGCGATTGTCAGACCGCCGAGCACGGGATTGACGAAGGTGCTAACCAGCACCTGCGCGCCGCCGAGCACCACGCTGGCCACCGCAAGACTGACCAGCGACGAACCGGACACCAGCACCAGCATGAACGCGCCGACGATCCAGGGAACGCCCATGTTCGGATCGACGCTCGCAAGCGGCGTAATCAGACAGCCCGCAGCCGACGCGAGCGCCGCGCCGGTGCAGAAGGTCATGAAACGCACTCGCGAACTGCTGATGCCGAGCCCGCGTGCGAGCGCTTCGTTCATTATCACCGCCCGCGTCTGCAAGCCGAGCCGCGTGCCGTTGAGCAGCCAGCCGAGCGCGAGCGCAACCAGCATGGCCACCCCGACCAGAATCAGCCGGTAGGCCGAGTACTGAATACCGGCGAACGAGATCGCACCGTTCACCGGACTGGCGACCATCTGCACGCCGCGGCCGAACGCCAGCGTGATCAGTTGCCCGACGATGATGCCCAGACCCCAGGTCGCCAGAATCGCGTCGAGCGGGCGCGCGTACAAGGGACGAACGATGAACCGCTCGACCGCCATCCCCGCCACGAAGCCGACCGCGAGCGCGCACGGCACACTCCACCACCAGTTCAGACCGGCGTGCCCGACGAGCACGCTCGCATAGCCGCCCGCCGTCAGAAACGCTCCATGCGAGAAGTTGATGATCTTCATCACACCGAAGACCATCAGCAACCCCGCCGAAACGATGAACAGGATGGCCGCCGTAGTGACGACATCAAGCCCGAGGTTCAGCATGACCAGCACTCCATAGTGCGTTTTACTTCAAGGCAGGACACTGCGCGCCCGGATCGACGTTGCGGAACGATTCGATCACCTTCACCGAGCCGTCCGCCTGCACCTGGCCCAGATACATCGTGAGCGGCGTATGACGTTGTTTGTCCATCTGGATATGGCCACGCGGGCCGTCGAACGAAACCTGAGCGAGCGCCGGAATCACCTTCGCCGTGTCGACCGAACCGGCTTTCTCCACGGCGGCCTTGTACAGGTAGATCGCCTCGTACTCCGGCACCGATAGATCGTTCGGCGTCTTCAGATCCGCACCGAAGCGTTTTTGCATCGCGGCGAGAAACGCGTGGTTCGCCGGGGTATCGATGTTGGTCACATACGAACCGGAGATGTAGATGCCCTGTGCATCCGCGCCCATGCTCTTAGCGGTGCCCTCGTCGACGGCGAGGTTGCCGTAGGGAACCCTCACGCCCGCCGCGCGCAGTTGCTTGGTCAGAGTGACGTTCGGCGCGCCGCCGGCTGTCGACGTGATGATCGCGTCAGGCTTGGCCGCCTGCAGCTTGCTGATGATGGAAGTCCAGTCAGAACCGTCCATCGGCAGATACTCATTGCCGACCACCTTGCCGCCGTGCTTCTCGATGTAGGTCTTCGTGAAGTCGAGCATGCCGCGGCCGAACGCGTAGTCGCTGCCAATCAGGAAGAACGTTTTCGCCTTTTGCTGCTTCATGAAGTAATCGACGATCGGCGCAACCTGCTGGTCAGGCACCCACGCATCGACGTACATATAACGGTTGCAGGAGCGCCCTTCATAAAACGACGTGTAAATGAACGGGACTTTGCCGCGCGTGACGATCGGCAAGCCTGCGTTGCGCGCGGCACTCGTTTCCATCGAGATGAGCGCGTTGACCTTCTTTTCGAAGATCAGCGAATCGAACGCCTTTTGCGCACCCGCTGCGCCGCTACCGTCATCGGCCACTTCGAGGGCGACCTGACGCCCCAGAATGCCGCCTTTCGCATTGATCTCGTCAACAGCCAGTTGCGCCGCCTGAACCACCGACGGGGCAACCACGCTATTCGCGCCGCTCAGACCCACGGGCACGCCGATCCTGATCGGATCGGCAGCGATGGCGGCATGGCTTGCCATCGCGAGAGAAACCAGCAGAACGGATGCCAGGCAGCGTGAGCGGCCGGCAGTCAGAAGGGAAGAGATTCTTTTCATTATCGGCAAGGCTCCTTGGTGTTTTATCGAATCGACTTACGTGACGCAGCGTCTCGGCAGTTAGAGCTGCACCCCGCGCGTGAGCGCGCCATCCACTACGAGATTCGCCCCGCTCACGAAGCTCGCTGCGGGACTCGCGACGAACGCGACCGCATTCGCGATCTCCTGTGGGCGGGCCATGCGTCCGCTCGGATTCAACGCGAGTGCTTCCGCGAACAGCTTCGGATCGTTGTGTTCGATGTGATCCCACACACCGCCTTCGAAATAGACGTTGCCAGGCGACACGGCGTTTGCCCGGATGCCCTTCGGCGCGAGCTGGTAAGCGAGGCCCTGCATGTAGTGGATCAGCGCCGCCTTGAAGGTCCCGTAAGGGCCGGCGGCAAAGTCGATCTCACGACCGGACACGCTCGATATCGCGATGATCGAGGCGGACTTGCTGGTTTCGAGAAACGGCAGCGCGGCGTCGACCAGGTTGACCGTACCCATCAAGTCGGTTTCGAACTCCTTGCGCCACGATTCAGGATCGTTGCCGATCGACAGCGCGCTCACATTGGCGACCACGATGTCGATGCCGCCCAGTTGCGCGGCGGCGTCGCGTGTCCAGGCTTGTAACGCTGGACCATTCGAAACGTCGACGGGCGCGCCCCATACCTTGACCGCGCCACCCGTGGCCTGCACGATGTCGGCCACCGTTTGCTCGACGGTGACACGATCACGCGCGCACAGTGCGACGTCCGCGCCTTCGGCTGCCAGCGTGTGCGCGATGGCGCGGCCGATACCCTTGGTGCCGCCGGTTACAAGTGCCTTCAAACCCTTGAGTTTCAAATCCATGATGGCGTCTCCTCAGGCAGCCGGTGCGAGATATTTCTTGCTGATCGCCGCGCCGACCGAATACTTGGGATCGACGAAATTGCCGAGCCGCACCTTGCCGCACTGGCTGAGCATCATGTAGGCATCCCAGCGGTCGAAGCCGTATTCTTTTTCCATCCACAGCACCAGTTCGTGGTATGCGATACGCGTTGCGTCCTCAAGCGGGCGCGCACTGCCGATCGCCATCAGCAGCTCATCGGTTTCGAGGCGCGGCCATTCGATATGCCAGCCCTTGATCAGATCGACGTGAATCGTGGTCGTGCTGGAGAATTCGACGGCGGTGCCGCACACTTCGCCGTCGCCCTGGCAGGCGTGCGCGTCGCCGATAAAGAGCCGCGCACCGGTGGAGCGCACCGGCAGATAGGTGATGCTGCCCGGCCCCATGTCGGGCACGTCCATATTGCCGCCGTGGTTGTCCGGCGTGAGCGAATTGATCGAGTCGATTTCTGGCGACAGGCTCAGCGTGCCAATATGCGGCTTGTACGGCAGCGTAACGCGCTTGCTCCAGTAGACGCCTTCTTCGTCCACATCGATCTTGCGGGTAATCTCGGGCAGCGGCTCATTAAGCGTTGCGGTGTATTCCGTACCGGTCAGCGCGCCGAAGCGCGGAATCAGGCAGCAGGTGCCGCGGGGATTGTCGCCGCGCGGCAGCATCGACTCGATATACACCGCAACCACGTCGCCCTTCTCCGCGCCTTCGATCATGATCGGGCCGCTTTGCGGATTCAGGAATGGCACCCGCAGCTTCTGGCTGGGCAGATCCTGTTCCGTGAGGATCTTGCCGTCAAAGGCATCGCGCGTCTGAACCACCACCCGGTCGCCCGGCGCAATGCTCATCACTGGCGCAGAGTACGGTCCGATGGTGTAGTGAAATGTGCCTTGACGGGATTCACTGAGTTCGTGCGTTTCGCGAACCTGGCCGCGTGCGACGCCGCGCGTATGCATGATCGATTGTTCTAGCCATTTCATCATGGGGGTTCCTGCTCAAATGTGGGTTGTCGACGTGAACCGGCGCCTGACTGGGCGCCGCATCACACTGAAACTAGCGCTCTGACGTTATTGGCTTCCATCTGGTCTCCAGGCCCTGCCGACACGACCTGGCCTCGCACCAGCACGACATAGTCGTCGGCTACCGCCTGCGCGAAATCGAAAAATTGCTCTACCAGCAGGATCGACAGCGATCCTTTCAGCGAACGGATCACCGCCTCGATCTCCATCACGATCGACGGCTGGATGCCCTCGGTCGGCTCGTCGAGAATCAGCAGCTTCGGATTCGTCAGAAGCGCCCGGCCAATCGCAAGCTGTTGCTGCTGTCCGCCGGACAGATTTCCTGCGATGCGCCGGCGCATCGTCCTCAGCACAGGAAAGGTGTGAAAGACATCGTCGAAAGAAAATTGCTTGCCCTTGGCGGTCTGATTGCGTTCGCCCGCGTAGGCACCGATACGCAGGTTTTCTTCGACGCTGAGCTGCGGAAAAATCTCGCGTCCTTGCGGTACGTAGCCGAGACCCGCCAGCGCGCGCCGGTGCGACGGCGTGCGCGCGAGCGGCTGACCCGCCAGTTCGATTTCGCCGCCTTTGACCGGCAGCAACCCGACGAGACACTTCAGCAGGGTCGTCTTGCCCACGCCATTCCGGCCGAGTACGACGGTGCAGGCACCGTCGGCCACATTCAGCGACACATCGCGCAACGTGTGGCTGCTGCCGTAAAACTGGTTGAGTGCGGAAATCTTGAGCATGTCTACCGTCCCAGATAAACCTGAATCACGCGTGGATCATTGCGCACGCTCTCCATCGATCCCTCGCCCAGCAGCTTTCCTTCATGCAACACGCTGACGAGGTCCGCGATCTCGCCGACAAAATCCATGTCGTGTTCGATCACCACCACCGCCCGATCGGGCGACCTGAGCCGCGCGATCAGTTCGGCGGTGCGTGCGGTTTCGTGGTCGGTCATGCCGGCAACCGGTTCGTCGAGCAGGATCACCTGCGGATCGGCGACAAGCAGCATGCCGATTTCGAGCCACTGCTTCTGGCCGTGCGACAGCGTGCCGGCCAACCGGGGCCCTTCATGCTCGAGACCGATCGTCTCGAGCACTTCGTCGATGCGCCGGTTCTGCTGGGCGCCGAGGCGCGAGCGAACCATCGCCGCATAGCCGCGACCGTTGCGAATCGCCAGTTCGAGGTTTTCGCGAACTCGCAGCGCTTCAAACACGCTTGGCTTCTGGAACTTGCGGCCAATGCCCAGGCGCGCGATGGACGCTTCGTCGAGCGTCGCGAGATTCGTGACCTTGTTGAGAAAAACTTCACCGGATGCCGGCCGGGTCTTTCCCGTGATGACGTCCATCAAGGTCGTCTTGCCCGCACCGTTCGGGCCGATGATGGCACGAATCTCGCCGTATCGAAATTCCATCGACAGATTCGTGATGGCCGCGAATCCGGAGAACGTGACAGACAGGCCGCTGATGTAGACGGCGGTGGCCCGTTGTGGCAGGTTCATTGCCGGCCCCCCTTACTTTCGGGGCCGGCAGCCTTCAGCGCCCCCCACAGACCATTGCTGAGGTACACGACAATCACCAGCGTCACGCCGGCAAGAATGAACGGCCACAGCGCCGGCAGTTGCGCCGTCAGCCAGAACTTGAGTCCGTTGACCACGATAGCGCCGACGATCGCGCCGATCAGCGTGCCGCGCCCACCGATGGCCACCCACACGGCGATTTCGACGGACAGTTGCGGCGACACGATAGTCGGGTTGACGATGCCGACCTGCGGCACATACAGCATCCCGGCAAACGCCGCGAGCACCGCCGAGAGACACCACGCGAAGAGCTTCAGCGTATGCGTGCGGTAACCGAGAAAGCGCATCCTCGCTTCGTCGTCGCGCACCGCGATTAGCGCCCTGCCGAAACTGGAGCGGGCGAGAAAGCGCACGCCGACATAGGCCGCCACCAGCAGCAGGCATGAACACACAGCGAGGCCGATCTGCGTGGAGGTATCGGCAAGCTTATGGCCCGCGAGGCTCGTGAAACCGGTCATGCCGTTGTTACCGCCGAGGCCCACGTCGTTGATGAACAACAGCAGCATCAGCGCATAAGTGAGCGCCTGAGTGATGATCGACAAATACACGCCATTGATGCGCGAGCGAAACGTGACGAAGCCGAACGCGCCCCCGACCAGCACGGTGACGATGATCGTGACGATGATCGTCACATCGAGCCGCGAGAGGATCTTCCATACCGGAGGAAAGTCGCTCGCCCCCATGTATTGCAGGAAGTCCGGCAATACGTTCGTATCGGCATAGGCGCCGTTCAGCAGATAGATGGCCATCATATAGCCGCCTATTCCGAAGAAGATGCCGTGCCCGAGGCTCAGGATGCCCGCATAACCCCATACCAGATCGAGCGCCAGCGCGAGCAGCGCGAAGCACATGACCTGTCCGATCAGGTTGATGCCGAACAGCGACAGATGCAGCGCGTTTGACTCCGGAATCACAAAATAGGCAAAGGGCAGATAGAGCGCCAGCAGGACCAGCACCGGCACGATGCCGACCTCCACTGACTGGCCCATCCATTTCGTTGCGAACGCCGACAAGGTCAATCTCCTGCTGGTACGCGGATCGGGAAACGTATTCATACGCGGGTCTTCAATGCAAAGAGTCCTTGCGGGCGCTTCTGGATAATCAGCACGATGAGCAGAAGCACGGCCACCTTGGCGGCAACCGCTCCGTAAAATGGTTCGATGAACTGGTTAATTTCGCCGAGCGCGAGCGACGACACGACTGTCCCCGCGAGACTGCCCGCGCCGCCGAGCACCACCACCATGAACGAGTCGACGACGAAACCCGTACCCATTGACGGATTGACGCTCGCAATCTGCGTCAACACCACTCCGGCCAGCCCCGCGAGACCGGCGCCCAGCCCGAACGCAATACGGTCGACGCGCTCGGCGGGCACGCCCAGGCAGCGCGCCATGTCCCGCAGCTGCGTAGTGGCGCGCATCAGCAAACCAAGTTTCGTGAAGCGAACCACGGCGAAGGTCGCGCCGAAGATCAACACGGCGAGCACGATGGCAAACACGCGGTTGTAGGTCACGAAAAAGCCCGGCGCAACCTGCATGCCGCCGTTGAGAAAGCCGGGTGTGATGAACTCGACGTTCTGCGAGCCGAACAGCACCTGAATCAGCTTGATCAACGCGATACTGACCGCCCAGGTAGCGAGCAGCGTCTCGAGCGGCCGGCGATACAGAAAGCGGATGACGAAGAATTCGAGCAACATGCCGCACGCGGCGCAGATCACGAATGCCGCGGGAATCGCAATGAAGATGTACGCATCGAACCAGCCGGGCAGATGCGCCTGCATGAAACGCTCGACCAGATACGTTGCGTAAGCGCCGATCATGATGAATTCACCATGCGCGAGATTGATCACGCCCATCAGGCCGAACACGATCGACAGGCCGAGCGCCGTCAGCAACAACACGCCGGCATAGCTCAAGCCGCTAAACAGAATCGACAAGCCCTTGCCGAGCGACAGCCACGTGTCCATGTGGCGAATCGCGCCCTCCACCGCGGCAAGCACGTCCGGATCCGAGCGCACGGAATCCTCCGCTGCGAAGTTCGCCAGCGCGGTCCGCGCGGTTTCGCTCGGCACCTCGGCCACAGCCTTGATCGCCGCCAGGCGGTCGGCCTTCACATTGCTGTTCAGACCGCGTTTAGCCAACGCCAGCGTGAGAGTGGCCGCGATATCCGGATCATGCTGCGCCTTGACCGCGCGGGCAACGACAGCGGGATCGAGCAAGGCAAAGAACTTGTCGACTTGCCGCGCAGCCGTCGCGCGGGTGTCCTGCTGCGACGAGAACAGGTCCATTTCCGCCGATGCCACCGCGAGCTTGCGCATCATCACGATGCTCGGCACATAGGGCGAATCCGCTGACGCGTTAGCGCGCGGCTGGAGGGTCGCGGCGTCGAGTAAAGGGTGTCCCTGCAGCGTCACCTGACCGTCTGCACCGCACACCAGCGCACCGTTACGAATCGCATCAACGATCTGACGTGCCCACGCACGCTCGTGCGTATCATCCGACACGCCGGTCTCGACAAGTTGCTCCAGTGCAGCGGCCTTATCGCCGTTCGTCGCGCAGAACGACGCGAGCATCGCCGCGCGGCCCGGCGCGGCGCTCGCGGTAGCGGTCCAAACAAGCGCCAGACAAGCGATCGCGTAAAAGATCTGCCTGAAATTGATCATGGGTGTTTCCATTCGATCCTGCTAGGAGGACCGGCATGCTTGCGTATGCCGATCCCGCAACTGCCAAACTGTGCGACAGGGACTGTCAAGCCTTGCCGATGAACGGGCTGAACGGCACCGGCTTCTCGATGTCTTTCGACTTCCACAAAATGTCGAAGCCCTGTTTGGCGTTGATCGAGCCGATCATGTCGCCACGCCACAGATACTGCGTGGATGCATCCATCTTCACCGTGTAACCCGCCGGATCGACCATCGACTGGCCCGCGAGCGCTTTGCGCACCGCATCCGTGCTGGTGGAGTGCGCTTTCGTGACGGCCTGCGCCCACAGATTGATGCCGAGGTAGGTCGACACCATCGGGTCGATCACCATGTCCGGTCGATGCTTCAGGTCGTGCGCGCCGACATAGTTCTTCCAGTCGCTCTTGAACTGGCGGTTCTGCGGCGTATCGACGTTCTGGAAGTAGCACCAGCAACTGAGGTGGCCAACCAGCGGCTTCGTATCGAGACCTTCCAGATCGCTGTCCACCACGTCCAGGCCGAGGATCGGAATATCGGTCGCGCGCACGCCCTGATTGATCGCTTCCTTGAACATCGCCGGAATCGAATCGCCCACCACGGTCATCACAACGATGGCCTGGCCGCCCGGTTGCGCGGCGAAGTCCTTGATATCGCGCACGATGGTCTGGAAATTGGACTGCCCGAATGGAACGTAATGTTCGCGCCATGCCGAATCCGGAATGTTCTTCGTCTTCAGATAGCCCTTGAGCATCTTGTTGATCGTGCGCGGCCACACGTAGTCGCTGCCGATCATGTAGAAGCGCTTGGCACCGCCGCCCTGCTCGCTCATCAGGTAATCGACCGCCGGGAGCACCGAGCTGCTCGGCGGCGAGTTCAGATAGACAACGTTCTTCGACTGCTCTTCGCCTTCGAAGTGAAGCGGATAAAACAGCAGACTGTCCTGCGACTCGACCACCGGCAATACCGACTTGCGCGACACCGACGTCCAGCAGCCGAACAGCGCCGCGCATTGGTCGCGCAGGATCAGTTGCTTGGAGAGCTGTGCATACATGGGCCAATCCGACGCCGGATCGACAACGACGCCCTGCAGCTTGCGCCCGAGCACGCCACCCTTAGCGTTGACCTGATCGATCGTCATCAGTGCCGTATCTTTTAATAGCGACTCGCCGTTGGCCATCGTGCCCGACTGCGAGAACAGCAAGCCGAGCTTGATCGGATCGCTGGCACCCGCGGCAAACGCAGCCTTAGGTAGCGCAGTGCCTGCAGCGCTCACCAATCCGGAGCCGACTGCCGACAGGAAAGTACGTCTTTTCATTTGCTTCACTCCGACATGGATTAAAAATCGCAAACGCAAAAAGCCCGAGACCAGACAAGCTGGTTTCGGGCTTTTTTGGCCGGTGCCGTTCAAGACGCCTTTGTCTCGAACAGCGAAATGAATGCTGTAAGTCCCCGTTATGCACGTCGGGTCAGCATGCTTCTATAAGCAACGACTATGCCAGGATTTACTGCCTGTGGGGAGGTTTACCGCAAATCCCTTTTGTGCAGCGGACTCGAATTGATCAGTTGCATTGTGGACAAACCGGAAGGCATCATAAATAAGGCGGTTTGCGCGGCTGACCCGCTCAGCGCCGCACTACGACAGTGCTGTGGGCACCAGCCGCGTGCTACACGCACAAACAGCGTACTTCCCGAACGTAGCGACCATCGGTTTTGACGAATGACCCATCTTGATGCCGGCCTTACCTCGGAGCCAATCAGAATTGGCGTCCTGTATTCACGCTCAGGTGTAACCTCAGCCGCGGAGCTCACGCAACTGCAAGCCACCACGCTTGCGGTGGAGGAGATCAATCTCGCAGGCGGCGTGTCAGGACGCGAGATCGAACTCGTCTGTCTGGATCCGCAATGCCAACCTCGCCGTTATGCCGAGCTCGCCGAACAACTCATTCTCGAACATCGGGTCCGGGTGATCGTCGGCTGCTATATGTCCAGCACGCGCAAGGCGGTCATTCCGATTGTCGAGCGGCACAATGCGCTGCTCCTCTATGCGACGCCTTATGAAGGCTTCGAATACAGCCGCAATGTGATTTACACTGGCGCGGCGCCCAATCAGAACACCCTGCCGCTTGCCGGTTTCATGCTCACGCAGTTCGGCTCACGCGTGAGCATGATCGGTTCGGACTACGTGTGCCCCTACGAGTCGAATCGCGTGATGAGCGATCTGATCCTCGAACGCGGCGGCGAAAAGGTGGATGAAACCTATCTGTCGCTCGACGCGCCGTGGGAGAGTTATCTGGATGCCGCCAAGCGGATCAAGCAACTCGCACCCGACTTTATTTTCTCCACGGTTGTGGGCGAAGGCATTTCGCATCTGTACCGTGCGTTTGCGCAGGTTGGGCTCGACCCGTACCGCACGCCTATCGCCAGCCACATGACCAGTGAAGCCGACATTGCGATAATGGGAAACGACCTCGCACAAGGACACATCACCTCCGCCGCGTACTTCCAGAGTGTGGATACAGCCGCGAACCTCGGCGCCGTTGCCCGCTATCAGGCCCGCTTCGGCGACGATCAGCCGACCAACATGTGCTGGGAAGCCTCCTATTTCCAGATGCATCTGCTCGCGGATGCGATCCGCCGCGTCGGCTCCGACGACCCGACGTTGTTGCTGCGCGTGTTGCCCGGACTCGAATTCGACGCACCGCAAGGCCGCGTGCGTATTGACGAGCATAATAACCACACCTACCTGCATCCGCTGATCGGCCGGGTCGACGCGCGTGGCCGCTTCGATATCATCGGGCGCGCCCCTGAACGCGTGAAGGCGGATCCTTACGTCGTGTCTCACAGCACGCCAGCGTGGACCACGCACGCGCATCCTGAACTCGCACGCACGGGAGCGGATCGATGAAGCGGACCGCGCAGACGCCGGCGATCCTGCGCGACCTGCGTTCGCTAAAAGTCGTGGTGATTCATCCGCGGGATCAGGATTGCGAAGAATTGCTCGCCCAGCTTCAGCGCATCGGCTGCGACGTGGAAGTATGCTGGCCGCGCCTCGACAGCCTGCCGTGCAACACCGGCCTCGTCCTCATGGCGATTCGTCCTGAGGCGCTCTCGGTCGACTATCCGTGGCTCGGAACCAGCACGTCCCCGCCGGTGATTCCGGTCGTGACCTACGAAAATCCGATCACCATCGAAGCGGTGCTGCGCTTGAATGCGTTCGCAACGATTCCCTCGCCGGTCCGCTCGTTCGGGTTGTTGACCGCCATTGCCGTTGCGCTCACGCAATTTAAGGCATCCCGCGCACGTGAGCGATACATCGAACGGCTCGAGCAGAAGCAGGCAAAGGTTCTGGTGATCCGACAGGCAACGCGGATCGTCATGGACTCGCGCGGCATGTCCGAGGAGGATGCGTATCAGCTGCTGCGCTCACAGGCCATGCTCAAACGCGAACAGATCGAGACGGTGGCTGGCGACATCGTGAAGGCATACGAGACCCTCAGTTTCTAATACTCGCCGTGCCTGCATTGTGTTGAGAAATGATGGCTGAACGCGGGACTTTGACCGATCATTTTGATTGTAGCCCTATTCGGACCGAGATCGGTCCACCGCTTGCCTTAGCCTTTGGATCGGCGTTGTCACGTTCGCGCGCTGGTCAGCTAAGATGACGTGATATGGAAGACGAAATCGCTGTACCATGGCCATCGATTTCCGGCGTCAGTCATCAGCCGCGCGGTTCGGTGGTATTTCCGCTTTCAACTCAGCCTTCGACATTGAGGAGCTATTGTTCGAGCGCGGCATGGTGGTCAGCCATGAATCGATCCGGCGGTGGACGGACAAGTTCGGGGCCACTTTTGCGCATCAATTCGCTGACGGCGTCACGAAAGACGCTGTCGTTCCCGTAACCGGCGTCCGCCAGCACAATACCGTCAGGCGCGCCGCTTTCGCGCGCCTGACGCAGCTGTGCTGCCGCCATTTGCGGTTTGGTCGAGAACGCTACCTCATCGGGTACGCCAGCGCGCTGACATCGTGCCGTGTCTTCGCTCCATTCGCGGGGCAAATAGAGTTGATATGCGACGGGCAAACTGGCGTCCTCGGTGGCAACCGACAAGCTCACGGCGACCTGACAGTTGTCCTGCTTGCCTAACTGCCCGCAGTATTGCCGCGCCACACCCACCGAATGTTTCCCCTGCTTCGGAAAGCCCTTGTCGTCGACGATCCAGAACAGTCCGTTGGCAGGATTCATATGCGGCAGCACCCAGCGCCTTACCCGCTCGAGCAAGGCTGCATCTGACCATTCTGACTTCGAAACGAAGTGATGCGTGCCCGTGCCCCAACTCTTGCGAAACAGCCAGGCCTGACTGTCCGTGCTGGATTCATGCGTGTCGTTGCTGCGCTTCTCGGCATGCCAATTCTCCTGAGAGCCGGCATCGCCGTCAGGGGACGAGTCGTCATCCGACTTCGTCCTTGGCACAAAGCTCTTGTGCCCGGCCCACGCCTGAATGAGCGTGCCGTCGACGCTGAAATCTCACCCGACAGGTGGCCACGCACGCGTGCCGTCTCGACCGTTTCATTGAACACACTGACCATGACATCATGGACCATCAGTCGGTCGCGGTTCTTACTGAAAGTGGAGTGGTCCCAAACCACATCGTCCATCGCCTGCGCACCCGCGCGAGCGGCGTACAGCCGAGCGCATCGAGCACGCTGTGCTTTAGACGGACCAAGGTCCTTTTGGCAGATCGGCGAAGCGGATCCGTTGAACGAACGCCGCTATCTGTTCCACGGTCGAGCGCTGCTGTGCGACTTCGGCCATGGCGGCGACGCTGCCGTTCATGGAGCGGTCGCGATCATGGTCGTGACGCGCACCGGAATCGACTTCGCGCCCGGCACCTTGCTCTCCTTCGCGTAGTGCCACTGCGGCAGTAACGGATTGCATTCCGGGTAATAGCTGCCTATGCAGCCTTCGGGCACGTTGAAGGCCAGCACGCTGAATCCGTCGAGACGACGCTCCACGCCATCGTCCGCAATGGTCTCGAGGCCGATCCGGTCACCTTGCGCGAGCCCGCGCTTTACCATGTCGGCGGGATTCATCAGCACGACCATTCGCGAGCCTTTCACGCCTCGGAAGCGGTCGTCGAGGCCATAGATGGTCGTGTTGAACTGGCTGTCCCTGCGCAGCGTCATCAGCCGGAGCGAATCCGGCTCGCGCTGGGGCATGTCAGGGTCTTCGCCGATCGCCTCGGGCACCATGAACTCGGCCTTGCCGCTTTTGGTTTTCCACGTGCGTTCTCGCGCAGGCAGCGGCCACACCACACCGCCCGGCGTCCACATACGCTTCTCGAAGTCGTCGAACATCTTCGGCCAGGTCTTCGCCATTTCGACGCGCACGCGCGCATAGTCGTCGCGCCATGCGTCCCAATCGACGGTCGAGCGTTCGCCGAGCGTCGCTTTGGCAATCCCCGCGACGATGAAAGGCTCCGAGCGGATGGTCGGCGCGGCCGGCTCGACCACCCCGTGCGAGCCATGAAAGCATGCGGTGCTGTCTTCCATCGACACCGCCTGCTCGCCGCTCGCCTGCCGGTCGATCTCGATGGGGCTCAGGCACGGCAGCACATAAGAGCGTTTGCCGGGCAGCAGATGGCTACGGTTGAGCTTGGTCGCGACGTTGACGGTCAGCGGCAACGCCGACCATGCCGGCTCGATGCGGAAGCGGTCAGGCACCGAGCGCACGAGGTTGCCGCCAAGGTTGATCATCGCCTTGACCTTGCCTTCGAGCAGCGCCTCGAAGGCTTCGATCGTGTTCATCCCCTTTTCGCGCGGCGGCTCGAACGAGAACTGTTTGGCGAGCTGATCGAGCGGCGCGAGTTCGGGCTTTTCGGTGATGCCCACGGTGCGCTGCCCCTGCACGTTCGAATGTCCACGGATCGGCGACGGGCCCGCGCCGGGCTTGCCGACGTTGCCTCGCAGCAGCAGCATATTGACCAGCATGCGCACGTTCTGCACGCCCATCCGATGCTGCGTAAGCCCCATCCCGTAGTGCGCGATGACCGCTTTGGCCGCCATGTATTCGTTGGCGGCCGCTTCCAGCGCGTCTCGCGGCAAGCCGCTGACCCGCTC
Source organism: Paraburkholderia lebeckiae (assembly GCF_050436225.1). NCBI lineage: Bacteria > Pseudomonadati > Pseudomonadota > Betaproteobacteria > Burkholderiales > Burkholderiaceae > Paraburkholderia > Paraburkholderia lebeckiae. The sequence continues at coordinate 2,229,499 of NZ_JBNDLU010000002.1, forward strand.
GATGTCGTCCCAGTTCGCGTCGCGCGCGAACTGCGCGAACGTCTCATAACCGTTCGTATGCTCGCGGATGAAATCGATGTCGACGACACGCGGCTTGTCAAATTCTAGATGGAAATCGACGACGCATCGCGTTCCTAGACCGCCATGAAGCCACGCCCGCCTCTGACGCCTTTCCCGTAGTATCCGAATCGATTGCTGCTCGTGCGGTGAATGGCCCGCGCCTGTAAAGCGTCGACTCTCACCTGAGCCTCCGACTGAACCCATCGTAGCGACCGGCGTCGCGTGGGCGCGGCAAAGTGAGCGGCTCGAGGATCAAGGAGAACCGACCAAGAAGCCCACCTCGCGGGAGCCGATGCGATGATCTCGGGCGAAGGGGAATTGACAGAATTACTGCGCACTAATGCGAATTGACAACTTTGCTTCGCAGCGTAACGAAGCAAAGTCGTCAATTCAAGGGCGCACGCCCTGTCCTGGCGGGCATTGGCCAGTGACGACATTACTTCGCTCTACGAGTGTCGACGTTGCGGTATTACGCGCAACGTCTTCGTCAGAATGGACTTGCCGTTGTGCACCGTGTCTCTGGTCTGCTCAATGCGCGATGCAGACTGACTTCACTTCCGTGCAACTCTCGACCGCGTGGCGCCCAAACTCGCGACCGACGCCGGACTGCTTGTGCCCGCCGAACGGCAGGTTCGGGTCGAGCGGCACATGGCTGTTGACCCAGACAGTGCCCGCCTGAATCTGCGGGACGAGGTTCATCACTGCACCCAGATTGTTGCTCCATAGACTCGCGGCAAGACCATAAGGGCTGTCGTTCGCGAGACGGATCGCGTCGTCGGTATCATCGAACGGAATCGCCACAAGCACTGGGCCGAATATTTCCTCGCGCACCACCGTGCTCGCTTGATCGACGCCGATTAGCACAGTCGGCTTCACAAAGTAGCCGGGCAAATCGGGCGCGCCGCCGCCTGCGAGTACCGTCGCGCCTTCGGCCCGTCCGATGTCAATGAACCGGCACACCGATTGCTGCTGGCGTGCCGATACGAGCGGGTTAATCTGCGCGGCCGGGTCCATTCCCGGCCCGATACTCATGCTGTTCGCCACTGCAGCGACACCTTCGACGATCTGCTTGAAGCGGTCGCGGTGAATATAGAGCCGCGACGCGGCTGCGCATACCTGCCCCTGGTTCAGCAAGCCACCCATCAGTACGCCCTGGATCGCCTTGTCAACGTCGGTGTCCGCCAGCACGATCATTGGATTCTTGCCGCCCAGTTCCAGCGTGAAACGCGTCATGTTGTCGACGGCCGCGTGCCCCACCATCTTGCCGACTGCGGTCGAACCGGTAAACGTTACCTTGCTGACCAGCGGATGACTGGCAAGCGCCTGTCCGGCGCTTGAGCCGCGTCCCGTCACCACGTTGACGACGCCCGGCGGAACACCCGCCGCCAATGCCAGCTCGCCAAGGCGCAACGCCGTCAACGACGTCTCGGTGGCCGGCTTGAGCACGATCGTGCAACCTGCCGCGAGCGCGGGAATCAACTTCCAGACCGCGATCATCAGCGGGAAATTCCATGGCACGATGCCGGCCACCACGCCGATCGGCTCACGCCGCGTATAGGCGGTGTAACGCGTGCCCGACGGCACTGGAATCGACACATCGAGTGTTTCGCCCGTGATCTTCGTCGCCCAACCGGCCATGTAGCGCGCGTACTCGACAGAAGCACCGACCTCGATCGCGCGCGACAGATGGATCGACTTGCCTTGATTCAAAGTTTCGAGCTGGGCCAACTCCTCCCCGTGTGCTTCCAACGTATCGGCAAGTCTGAGCAAGATACGTTCACGTTCAGCCGGACGAAGACCCGACCAGATACGCGATTCGAACGCGCTGTGCGCGCTGCGGACTGCGGTGTCCACGTCTTCAGCATCGCCATCGGCGACGCTGGCGATGACTTCCCGGTTCGCCGGGTTGTGGACGTCGAGGCGTGCACCACCACGCGCTGGCACCGTCTTGCCGTCAATGAGGAGTCCATGTTCGCGATTCAGGAACGTCTGAACTTCGGGCAGCACTTCGATCAGGTTGTCAGTCATACTAGCTGTCCAATAGAGTAGTCATGCTTCGAGAATGAATTCGGCGCAACGCTCGGCGATCATCACCGTTGGCGCATTGGTGTTACCGGAGACGATAGTCGGCATGATCGACGCGTCGCAGATGCGCAACCCGTCCACGCCGTTCACCTGCAGTCGCGGATTGACCACGGCGCGCGTATCGCCGCCCATGCGGCACGTGCCGACCGGGTGATAAACCGTCTTGGCCTGCCGGCGCACATAGTCCTGCAATTGCGCGTCGCCGATTTCGCTGGCGCCCGACGGCTCGAGCTCCTCGCTGATGAGCTTGCGCAACGAAGGCGCGCGCAAGATAGTGCGCGCAAGCTTTACGCCGCGCACCAGCACGTCGACATCAGCTTGTTCAGCCAACGCGCCGCTGTCGAAAAGAATCGGCTCAGCCGGATCGGCACCACGCAGGCGTACGGACCCGCGCGAAGCGGGACGCAACACACACGGATTGATCGAAATGCCATGCCCCCGCAACGGCTCGCGGCCGACGTCGCCGACCAGCACTGGCAACACGTGGAACTGGATGTCGGGCCGCCCGCCACCGACCGTGTCGACGAAGCCGCCTGACTCGACCACGTTCGATGTAAGAAGGCCGGTACGGAATAACTTCCATTGCAGGCCGTGCCTGAGTGCAGTCAGCCCTTTATCGTTACCGAGCAGGCTGATCGGTTCCCGCGTACGTCCATAGATCGATACTTCCAGATGGTCCTGATAGTTCAGGCCGACTTCGGGCGCATCGTGCACCACGTCGATCCCGTGCGATCGCAGTTCCGCGCCGGGCCCGATGCCGGACAGCATCAGGAGCTTCGGCGTGGTTAGCGCACCGGCCGCGAGGATGACTTCGGCTCTGGCATGAGCCGTCCTGACGTGTCCGTCCTGGGTACGCCATTCAACCCCAATCGTGCGCCTCCCGTCGAACAGCAGGCGCGTGACTGCGCTGCCGGTACGCACCTCGAGGCTGCGCTTGCCGAGTACTCCCGCGAGATAGGTCGCTGCGGTGCTGCCGCGCTGACCGTCGAACGTCGTCGTGTGATAGAAGCCGACTCCGTGCTGCTGCTCACCATTGAAATCGTCGTTGTAGCGCAGGCCGGCTTCCTGCGCTGCCTTCACGAAAGCGAGGCTCAACGGATGGCGAAAACGCGTATCGCTGACTTTCAACGGTCCGTCTGTGCCGTGCCACGGCTCGGACAGGCGCATGTGGGATTCGGCCTTCTTGAACGCGCGCAGCACATTCTGCCAATCCCAACCGGTGCAGCCGCGCGCCGACCAGTCTTCATAGTCCTGCCCACTGCCGCGGATATAGACCATAGCATTGACGGAACTGCCGCCGCCCAGCGTCCGTCCCTGCGGCACGTAGGTCACGCGGCCGGCCGCGCCGGGCTGAGGCTCACTCTTGAAGATGAAAGTGCGCTCGGTACCAATTACCCGGATAAACGTGGCTGGCATGTGAATATAAGGGCTGTCATCCTTCGGACCTTCTTCAAGCAGAAGCACGTTCTTGCCCGCCGTAACCAGGCGGTGGGTGATCGCGCACCCGCCGGAACCTCCTCCCACGACAATGTAGTCGTAAGTGTCCATACCGCATCTCCTCGCTGTTTTTTTGCAGCGAAAGGATTTCGCTGCAGCGGATAACGAGGATAGCGACGGATGATGCTTGCTTTTGACTGTGCAAGTCTTCGCTATTGACCAACCAGGACGTTGGTTCGAGGTGCCGCGATCTGGTAGGCGGGACTTCAGTCGAGCATGCCGCGCGTTGCGGTGGGCGTCTCGCCGAAGCGGCTCCTGTAGCTGCGGCTGAAATGCGCGCTATCGTTGAAGCCCCAACGGAACGCGATTTCACTGATGGCCGTATGCCGCAGGTTACGATCCAACAGGTCAGCTCTGCAGCGTTCCAGACGTTGCGCCCAGATATAACGAGTGATCGAAATCCCGTCGATTTCAAATGCACGGGCCAGTTGCCGCGCGGACAGGCCAACCGCGCGGCTGATCGACTCGCAATCGAGCGCGTCGTCTGTGAGATTGCGCTCGATATGCAGCTTAGCGCGCCACAGGCTGCTCAGGGTCGACCTGGTGGTCGACAGGTCGCCGTCATTGATTCTCAGCAGCGCACGAAGCAACTCTAGGACCTGGCTTGCAACCTGCTGACGGGGGCGGGCGTCCGCCCCCGGCATTCCGGCCAGGAGCCGATGGATCGACTGCGCACCCCAGCCGGCAGTGCCTGCACCGTTATCGAGCTTGATCAAGTCGCGGTAATGCCACGGACCGACATGCTGTTCAAAGACGGCGCGAGGCACATCGAGCACCGTCATTTCCATGTCGCCGGGGAATCCATGACCGTACGGCCTTGCTGTATCGTAGAGGACCAAGTCTCCGGGAACGTGCATCACGCAGTCGACGCCCTGGAACGTGAACCCGCGGCCCTTTTTCATCAGGCAGACGAACACGGAATCGCGGCCGTCGTCGCGGATGCTTTGTGCCGTACGGACGACCGCGTGCTGATTCGCCGCTATCTCCGAGGCTCGGAACAGCGCGAAGTCCTTGTGCACGAGTGTCGCGTCAATTCCTTCGATCGGCTTGCTGCTGCATTCGACGCGAATCAGCAACTGGCTGACTTGCTCAAGCCAAAAGTCCACTCGTTCGCTACCGCCGACCATCTTCGTCGAAATCGAAATATCGGTGCTCCCTGCCAGTCCCATGATCATCGGCTCCGCTCGGCTGCCCTCGCCCCACCATAGCCGGCGCTGCTGAGCGTCTCTGCGGACAGCGTTCGGAAGAAATCGCGGCTGGCACACGAGCGAAAACCGGTGCGGTCATATACAAGACGTCGAACGCTCAATTGGTTGGACATGGTGGTCTCCTCCATGGGCAATTGACGAAATATTTCTCAGTGCGCTCTTGGCGGCGCATCCGCTTACCGACCTCAGAACCGCGATCGACTCGGGTGACGAACCCGAGAGTCGCATCATTGGCAACGGATGGGTATCGCGACGGAACAACGAAGGTTGAACTGAACTACCATTCTTCGTCGAAAGAAATTAATGCGGCAATGCGAACAAGCACCCATTGACTTTGATCATGCGGAATCCAATCGTCTCTTCCGCGTCTAGAGCCAAATATTCGCCCCCAATCCGACACAGCGTGGCGGTACGGTCAGGCCTAGACGCCCGGCGTCGAGCCGGCTTTTTCAACTTGTCGAAGTTGAGCGGCAAGACGGTAGGAAAGTGAGGTTCCCTCGGTTTTTCGCCTTCCAGAGGCCCGGGGTTATGCGGCCGTTTCCTTCGTTCTCTGAGCCGCAAGCGCCCACCCGCCAGCACCCGCATCGCTCGTGCGTCAACTGGTTCGGCATGTCGCCGCCGAATCAGTTGAGCTCAGCCGCGAACTGGTCCAGCTCTGCGGCGGTCACGGCTATGTCGAAGGACTCCCGCCGGCTGCACGCTTCCAAACGAGCCACTGGTTTGCATTGCTGCTGACACGAATCGACGCAGCGCTCGGGCAGTTCACGGCATCCCGGCAGTCTGGGACACCGGCTGGAGTGTCAGTATGAACGATCGTGTCTCCATCTGCGACACCCTTTCAGGCACGACAACTTCTGTCAGCGCAGATGACTTTTCCTACTTGGATCACAAGCTGCCTTGTGAACATAATGAAACGTTCAGAGGTGGCCGCGCAAATTCGGACAGTCGGATAATCTTACTGTGTCACATAAATCGTTCTCGCTGAAAGTTATGTCGCGTAGCGTGGAACACCGCCCTGCAGAAAGATGAAGTCCGAGAAGAATACGCAATGTGGTAATGGAATCAGTGACGTGGCGCTGCGCGCGTTGGACTGCCGCGAGGGATGTAATCCGCGGGAATGGCAGGCATCGCGCGTTGAATGAGGTTTTTTTTAACTTCATCGACTGAACCCATGCTGAGTCGCTGGGCCATCAGAAATCCGTACGCTGCGATACTCAGTGTGGCGTGGTGGTGAAAGCCGCGCCACCCCCGGCCTTCATAATGACCGAGGCCAAATTCCTGCTTGAGGTCCTGGTAGTCGCGCTCGATGCGCCAGCGCATCTTGGTCACGAAGACCAGTTGTTCGATGGTGGCGTCCGCGGGGGCCGTGCTCAGGAAATATTTGAGCGGCTCGGCCTCCTTTTTGGGCCATTCGATGAGCAGCCATTCTTCCGGACGTTGTTCACTGCTCCAATAGTCGCGGTGCGCCGGGCGAACCCGCACGGCCGCGAAACGAGACTGCAGCGCTGCGTTGCTTCCTTCTCGCCACGTGACATTCTGATAAGCATCGTCGGTTTTGTCGCAATAGCGATGCTGCGGTAAAGTGCAGGTTGCCAAAACTTTGCTTGTGCCCACGATGAAGAAGACCGCAACACCACGAATGGCCCTTGCTGCTGGCGTTGCCAAGGTGCTGCTGCGGTTGTACTATCCGCTGGACGTGATGTTGTTGTGCGTGCGGTGGTATGTGGCCTATTCGCTAAGTCTTCGGAATCTTGAGGAGATGATGGCTGAGCGCGCAATTGGCGTGGATCATTCAACAGTGCATTGTTGGGTCATCAAGTTGGTGCCTTTGTTCGAAAAGACATTTCGCAAGCACAAGCGCCCGGTGGGCAGGACTTGGCGCATGGATGAAAGTTATATCAAGGGGCGGTTTCAAGAGTGAAGCGCAACAGCGGGTTTAATGTTTAGAGCCTTGAGGTTGACTTGCTGAGGCAAGGGTCGCGGCGAAGACCTCGAATGGCGAATGGAAGGCATGAGTCGCGCGAGGTCGGCTGTTCAGACTGTCGGCGATAGCGTCAAGTTCGTCCTGACTGTAGACCGAAAGATCTGTGCTTTTGGGCAGATACTGGCGCAGTAGCCCGTTGGTGTTTTCGCAAGTGCCGCGTTGCCAGGGACTGTGGGGGTCGCAGAAGTACACCTTCACGCCGGTTGCGGCGGTGAGCTCTTTATGGCGCGACATTTCTTTGCCCTGGTCGTAGGTGAAGCTCTGCCGTAATGGCGCGACAATCGAATTGAGTTTGGCGGAGAAGCCCGCCAGCGCTGAAGCGGCGGTGGCGTCTTCCATCTTGGCAAGCAGCACCAGCCGGCTGGTCCGTTCGACCAGCACGCCTACCGAGGACTGGTTGCCGGCACCCTTGATGAAGTCGCCTTCCCAGTGCCCAGGCAGCAGTCGGTCTTCGATTTCGGGCGGCCGCACATGAATACTGACCATGTCAGGAATCTGTCCGCGCCGGTCTGTGCCCCGTGTACGCGGCATGCGCGTGCTGTGGCCATGGCGCAAGCACGCAATGAGCTGGCGGCGCAGTTCGCCGCGCGGCTGGGCATAGATGGCCGTGTAGATGGTTTCGTGCGAAACCTGCTGGGTCGGGTCGGTCGGATACATACGCTTGAGTGTGCCCGATATCTGCTGGGGTGACCATTTCCACTCGAGCAGGGTGAGAACGATACGCCAGCAGACGCTTTGCAGGCAAAGCTTTGTGGGATGGCGACCCGCGCTGCGGCGTGCGGCACTGAGTGCTTCAGCCGACACGGACGCGTAGCCAGCGGGAGAGCTGTTTCGCGTCAGTTCCCGGCTAACGGTGGCCGGCGAGCGCCCGAGTATCCGGGCCATGGCCCGGATACTCGAACCCTGCAGATGCAGGCTTGCAATGGTCAGACGCTCTTCAGGTTGAAGTTGCTGGTACTGAGTTCTTTCGTGCATCGCAACACCTTATACGAGATAGGTGTTGCACTTCAGATTTGAGGCCGCTAGGTCAAAGGCTCGTGGAAATATCTTTATCGCGCCGTGGACAAGGCGGGCAACACCATCGACTTTCTGTTTAGAGCCAAGTGGGACAAGGCTGCTGCCCGGCGGTTTTTTGAAAAGCCAATCGGTCAGAACGGCTCGCCCGAGACAGTGACCATCGACAAGAGCGGTTCCAATCTGGCAGCGCTTCATGCGGTGAATGCCGAGCGCGAGACGCCCATCAAGATTCGTCAAGTCAAGTATTGGAACAACGTGGTCGAACAGGCCCATCGGGCCATCAAACGCATCACTCGGCCGATGCAGGGGTTCAAGGACTTTGACTGCGCTCGCGTTATTCTCAGTGGCATTGAGACCATGCACATGATCAAGAAAGGGCAGATGAAATGCCGGGGTAAAATCCCGCTGTCCGCTGCGCAGCAGTTCTACTCGCTCGTTTCATAAGGCATCCTTTGGATATCGCATTTTCTCGTCCCTCCCGTCTTGCTGCGACACAACCCTTATAGATGGGTGTCTGGCGCGATCCGTCGCAGCCAGAAATGAAGAAACGGACGCGGTTGGCTGCTGCATGCGGGTGCTGGAACTGGATAACGGCTGCTCGTGCAGCCGGGGATGTGGATTGTTCACTTGACGCGGGCCCGCTAATGGGTGTCTTCCCACGCGAACACCCGCTCGATTGTCCTGAACCGTTCTTTAAAGATGGCCGGATCGAACAGCGGCTTGCGACCTCGCTTCGCGCGTTTCCTGCCGCGCGGGTTCGGACTGATCTTGGGCACCATCGTGCGGTTGAATATCGCCTTGCGGTTGGCGCGACAATCGTAGACGCCGGCCAGGCTGACCACGCTGTCACGCAGGTCCAGGTTTGCTTCACGGGCAATCTGTATCACCCGCGGCAGCGCGTCACGTAGCAGTGGCGATTCGTTGCGATTGCCTGGTGCCGACACGAACGGGGCAATCACATTGCAATTCCGGTCGCAGAAGGCAACGACCTTGTCACCCTTCATGTGCTTGTGGCCGCTGAAGCCAATGTTGTCGCCGCCTTTTTTCGCCGCCGTCGTGGTACCGTCGCCATGGATGATGCTGGTGTCCAGCAACTGGTCGTGGCTAAGCCGCACGACCGACGCGAGGAAGACAGCGTCAAAACATTCGCATGCCTGCCAGCGGCGAAAGGCCCGATAGATGCTCGTGTAGTGGATCTCCGGCCTGCCGTGCCGATCCATTGCAATCGGCAGCGCCCTTCCATTGGCAACCCAGGTAAAGCAGTTTCAGGATGTAGTTGAAGATCGCGTGCGCGGTCAGTTTGGATGCCGGTCCCCGGCTTCCTGCCGTGAGGTGCGGCAAGACAAATTGTTCGAACTGCCCGAGGCTCAATTCCGTTGGAATCCGTTGCCATTGCTGGCTTTGCGCCATTATCGACCGCCAAAGATCGGGAATTCTAGCGGATCCTGCAGAGCTCGGCGAAAGTCATACCCACAAAGGACTTCAGACAAATTCAGCAGCCTTGAGAAACCCGCAATCAGTTGATAGCCTCGACCCTTTAGCAACTGGCGAGGCGCTCCGCCGTCCGCATCGATATCGGCGAAACACGCAGGTTCTTGTGTAGAATACTCGGCGCCAACGCGGCTTCCCGACGACATAAGAAAAAAGAGGGCCGCTACCGAATCTTCGATGCAAGTATTCAGGAGACAACTATGTGGTTTGTCGGAAAAAGCGAGTTGCTGTCGCTAGTCGAAGGCCATTGCCTCGATGAGGTCATGCCCGCCTTCAGCGATCACCGGAATCTGCGCAAGAACACCGTCATCTATAAGCCCCAAGATTTGAGCGAACACGTCTACTTGCTGAAAACCGGGAGCGTGCGTCTCTACAAGCTGACCGAGGATGGTCAGGAAATCACGCTATCGTTCATCAAAGCCGGCATGATCTTCGGCGACGGCGACGTGCTCAACGAAGCGAAATACTCACATCACGCGCAAACGATGGCGCCCTGCATGATCTGCTACATCCGCAAAGCGGATTTCAAGCAGCTGCTGCTGCGATATGACGTGATCAATCAGTTCGTCCTGACAAGCCACTATCGGCGCTGGAAGGAAGCGCAGCAACTCATCGAGAACCTTTCGCTGCATGACGTGCGCAAGCGGCTCACGAACATTCTGGTCATGTTCGCGGGCCAGATCGGTTGCCAGTTCACATACGGCGAAAAGGAAGACGCCGTGCTGATCGACCTGTCGATTCCTCAGGACAAGCTCGCAGAATTCATCGGCACGTCGCGAGAGTCGGTCAACCGCCACTTCAGTGACCTCAAGGCCGAGGGCCTTGCCGACATGCACGAGAGGAAGATCGTGCTGACGCCTGCCTTTGTTGCGCAGTTTTTGCCGGCGTGGGATGCAACGTCCACAGGGAAGCCGTCTGCGCTGGCCCCCTTGCGGATGAGAAGCATCGATGCGCTCAATGCTGAGCCAAAGCACGCCTGACCGCCTCCACGCCGCTGCGCGGACTCGATAGCACGGGCACGCGCAGTTCGCCAAGCGCAGGTACGAGACGGGCCATCGAGACCTGCGCGAGCACCACGACATCGACTTCGGCAGCCAGTACGACGATGGTGCGTCGGAGGATGTCGTCGTGCCGCGCGGCGTTACCGGCCAGCAGCGCATCGAAAGCGCCCTCTGCAATGCGCTCCACGACGTCGGCCTGCCTGCCGTGCTCGAGTGCTTTCTTCCTGATGAGCCGCACCGTGGGTTCAAGTGTGGTCAATACAGTGGCCACCACGCCGATGCGCGGACCTATGGCACTTGCCTGTTCGGCCATTGATTCGTCGACCTTGACGATCGGCGTGCGGATCATGCCGCGCAGCACATCGGTCGCTTCGCCGACAGAAGAACAGGCATTGAGAATAATGTCGGCACCCATCGACTGCGCGTTCTGCATATAGCTGTAAATCCGGCTCGTCACCTCAGGCGTCAGATGACCCGCGGTTCTGACGTCGTTGAGCAGACTGTCATCGACGATGTTGATCACACGTGCATCGGGCAATAACTGCTGAAACTGCTCCTTGATGGGTTGAACCGTCACCGGCCCGGTGTGAACTACGACTATGGTGGTCATGGGGTTGAGACTCCGTTGCGGGTAAGGTGTTGTTCAAGCAGTAGCGGCCGCGATCACGCGCTCCGCGGTTGCTTCTTCGCGACTCAGTTCGCCGTTTAGGCGTCCCTCGCGCACCACGAGGATCCGGTCGCTGACCGCCAGGACTTCGAGCAGATCCGACGAGATCACAATGATGCCGATGCCCCTTGCGGCCAGCCGTGTCAGCAGCGCATGCACTTCCGCCTTCGCGCCGATATCGATCCCGCGTGTGGGTTCGTCGACGATCAGGACTTTCGGATTGAGCGCCACCCATTTCGCAATGACGATCTTCTGCTGATTGCCGCCGCTGAGATTCACGACTTTCTGTTCGATGGTCGTCGTCTTGACGCCAAGTGTGCGAACGAATTGCCGACAACTTTCGTCTTCCTTTGCCCGCTGCAAAAACTGGAACGGCGAATAGCGGGCGAGGTGCGTGAGGCTAAAGTTCTCGCGCACGCTCATGCCGAGCACCAGGCCTTGCGCTTTACGGTCCTCGGTCACGAAGCCGATGCCGTGCTCGATTGCATCGTGCGGATTGCGGATGGAGACAGGCTTGCCGTCGACGGCGATCTGGCCAGTACACGGGCGCATTCCGAAGATCATCTCCATGATCTCGGTGCGCCCCGAGCCCACCAGGCCGGCGATTCCCAGCACCTCGCCGCGATGCAAGGTGAAGCTGACGTCGCGGATCCGGGCGTCGGCCGACCTGGTAGCGCGCAGCGTGAGGTTGCGGACTTGCAGCACAGGTTCGGTGGTTGCATGCGATATCGGCGGAGCGTAGAGCTCGCTCAGTTCTCGGTCGACCATCTTGCGGACCAGCGATTCGCGGGTGACGCTTGCAGCCGGTGACGTATCCACGGTGCTCCCGTCGCGCAACACGGTGATGCGATCGGCGAGTTCGAGCACCTCTTCCAGACGGTGTGAAATATAGATGATCGAAATGCCTTTCTGGCGCAGCTTCTTGATGAGTTCCATCAGCGTGCGCGTTTCGTGATGGCTAAGCGAAGCTGTCGGTTCATCCATGATGATGACCTGTGACTGGTCGGAAATCGCCTTTGCAATCTCGATCATCTGCTGTTGCCCGACGCTCAATTCGCTCACGCGGGTCGCGGGGTCGAGGTCTAGGTCGATGGTCTTCAGGATCTCGCGCGCACCGTTGTGCATGCGGGCGCGATCGATCAAACCCAGCCGTCCGAGCGGCTCTTTCGCAAGAAAGATATTCTCTGCGACGCTCAGATTTTCTACGACGGACAGTTCCTGATAGATGATCCCGATGCCGAGCGCGCGCGCGTGGTTGTTATCGCGCAGCGCGGTCTCCTTGCCGTGGATCAGGATGCTGCCGCCCGGATCGGGCGCATACACGCCCGTCAGGATCTTCATCAGAGTGCTCTTGCCCGCGCCGTTTTCTCCGGCGAGCGCGAGTACCTCGCCTCGCCGGACTTCGAGGTTCACGCGATCCAGCGCCTTGACGCCGGGAAACGTCTTGGAAATGTTGCACACCTCTAGAAATGGCGTCATGGACCTCCTCCCTGGCAGCATGCGAAGGCTACTTCGTGTAACTGCCGATGTTGTCTTTCGTCACAACCGTCACGCCGGTATCGATGTCTTTCGGCTGCGCATCCTTGCCATCGATCTGTGCGACGAGGTGTTCGACGGCGAGCTTACCCATCGTGACCGGGCGCTGAACCATGATGCCCTGAATGGCACCATCGCGAAGACCCTTCAGGGTGTCGGGAAGATCGTCGAATGCGAGCACCTCGAGCTTGCCCTTCATCGCGCCGAACTCCTTCGTGTTGAGCACTTTGGCTGTGGCGGGGCCGCCCACCTGACTCACGCCGAAGATGCCGTTCAACTGGGGATGCGCCCGCAACGTCGTCTCGACCACTAAGACGCCCTTCGCGAGGTCGTCATCCGTGCCTTGCGTCTCGACGATCTTGATTCCCGGATAGCGTGCGAGCCCTTTCTTGATGCCGCTGATTCGTTCATTCAGGTTCACTGCGCCCAGTTGCCCCGTCACGATCGCCACTTCACCGTTACCGCCAAGCGCCTTTGCCATGGTTTCGGCCATCGTCGCACCGGCGGATTCATTGTTGGTGCCGATATACATCGTGCGCCCGCTCTTAGGCGAATCCGAGTCGTACGTGAGCACCTTGATGCCGCTTTGCGCTGCGCGCTTCATCACGCTTTCGACCGACTTGGGCTCGTTGACCGAAATTGCAATGCCGTCGACGTGCTTTGAAATCAGATTCTCGATAATCTGCACCTGCGTCGCGCCCTGGGTGTTTTGCGGCACAACCCATTGATATTTGACGCCCAGTTTGTCGGCTGCTCCCTTTGCGCCGTTGTTGCAGTCGTCGAAGAAAGGCACAGCTACTTTGGGAACCACTGCGACGGAAATGTCCCTCGCGTCCTTGGCGTATGCGAGCGTCATCGACATTGCCACAATGCCGCCCGCCAGTGCGAGGTTCGATTTTTTCAACATGTTGTCTCCTTGAATGAATGATTTGTAGTTGGTGAAATGGAGCGGCCTAGCGGCCTTTGCCGCGAACGCGCCAGATGTCGATGCTGACCGCGATCAGGATCACGCAGCCAGTGATGGTCTGTTGCGCGTAGGTGTCGATGTTGAGGAGCACCACGCCATTGGTGATGATGCCGGCGAGCGCGGCCCCGATGATCGCGCCTTCGACACTGCCCGCGCCTCCCGACAGGCTAGCTCCGCCGATCGCTGCCGCGGCGATTACGTCGAGCTCAGCACCGAAGCCGGATGCGGGCTCGGCCGACACAAAGCGGGAGAAGCTAATGACGCCTGCTATCGAGGCGATCAGCCCTGACAGGGCATACACAGAAAACTTCACACGATTGGTTCGCACACCGCTCAGCCGTGCCGCCATTTCGTTGCCGCCCGTTGCGTAGACGTGCCGTCCGAAACGCGTGCCGCGCATGAGCACGGAAAAGCAGCTCGTCAGAAGCAGCATGATGATCACGGGGGACGGAGCGAAGCCAATATAGCCCTGGCCAATGAACGTGAAGCTGTCCGGCACTTCCGGCGTGACAGGGACGCCTTTCGTGATGATGTACATCAGGCCGCGTCCGATGCTCAGTGTCCCGAGCGTGGCGATGAACGGCGGCAACTGAATCCGCGTGATCAGAAAGCCGTTGAAGCTTCCGACGACGAGTCCCACGCCCAGGCCGGCGAGAATCGCAGCCCACGCGCCGAAGCCATGCTGGAAAGCCAGGGCGGTAACCAGGGACGAAAGGCCCATCACCGAACCCACCGACAGGTCGATGCCGCCCGTGATGATCACGAGCATCATCCCGATCGACATGATGGCGATCAACGAGAACGACCGGAACACGCCCATCAGATTGTTGGTGGTCAGGAAATACGGCGAAAAAATGCTGATCAGGATCCCGACCAGAAGCAGTACGGACAGGATGTTAAGTTCACGAATTTTCAGCCACGCACGGACCGTGCGCAGAGGCCGTACTTTACCTTGCTGTGGTTCTCGTTTGGACAGAAAGGCGGTCACGGATGTCTCCCGGTGTCGTTTTCGCTCAGAGCCAATCATAGATTTAGCGAGAGCGTAAAATCTGTGACGGAAGTCATAGAAACGTATAGGGGATATCACGGGGACGAGTGTGAAGCCGACTATGACGCGCGTCACAGAAACCGTTAGGCGAAGGGCAGTAGGATGTATCCGCAACTGGAAACCTAATCCCTCATCTGGAGTAACACGCATGACGAAGCGAGTGATAGTGACGGGCGGCAGCGGGCTGGCCGGCAAGTGGGTCGTCGAGGAATTGGTGCAGCATGGCTATGAAGTGCTCAACCTCGACCGGGTGCCGATGGCGAAGCCCGTTGCCCGCACGCTGATTACGGATCTGACCGACGCCGGCCAGGTATTCAATGCGTTGGCGTCGACCACTACGCCCAAGGAATTCGACGCCGATCTGGAGCCGAAGCCCATCGATGCAATCGTGCACTTTGCAGCCATCCCGCGCATTCTCGTCACGACCGACAACGAAGTGTTCCGCATCAACGTGATGGCGACGTACAACGTGCTCGATGCTGCGTCGAAGCTAGGTATCAAGAAGGTGATCGTGGCGTCGAGCGAGACGACGTATGGTGTGGTGTTCGCGCATCGTCACCGAAACCCTGAGTATTTCCCGCTCGACGAGGTATATCCGGTCGATCCGATGGATAGCTACGCGATGTCGAAGGTCATCAACGAGGTGACGGCAAAGGCGTTCCACGCGCGCACGAATGCGGACATCTACTGTTTCCGCATCGGCAATGTGCTGGATCCCGTTGACTACGAGAAATTCCCGGCCTACTTCAAGGATCCGGGGCTGCGCAAACGGATTGCGTGGAGCTACATCGATGGACGCGATCTCGCCGTTGCGTGCCGACTGGGCATCGAAAAGGACGGCTTGGGCTTTGAAGTGATGAACGTGGCGGCCGACGACGTTTCATCGAATCTGCCGACGGCGGAGCTGCTGCAACGCTTTTATCCGGAAGTGCCCGTCAGAAAACAGTTGGGTGAGTTCGAGACCTTGCTGAGCAATGAGAAGCTGAAGCGTCTGCTCGGCTGGCAGCAGCAATATCGATGGAGGGACCAGGTTCCGAAGTAAAGGGCTCGGCGCAGGGCGCAGCATGCGTGCCGCGAGCGGCGGCTGCGTGTTGTCGCGCGCCAATTCGGGCGCGTCGGTGGCGCCAGAAACCGGGCACCGCACCGGGCCAGGAATTAGCCACTCGTCGGTAAGCGAACCTTTGGCGCCGTGCTCGTACTCTAACGGCGCATCCGGGTTGATTCATCTGCGTATGTCGCTGATCTTCATCGGCGTGGGCCTTTCTTCGACTGGAGCGATTGATTTCTCTCCATGGAACTGAAGTGGTTTGAAGATTTCCTGACGCTGGCGGCCACGCGCAATTTCTCGCGCACTGCTGAGCTACGTTTTATGACGCAGCCGGCGTTCCGTCGGTGCGTCAAGATGCTGGAAGAGTGGGTCGGTGTCACGTTGCTCGATCGCAATGCGCAACCGATTGCGCTGACGCCTGCGGGTGAGCGGTTCCGTGATATAGCCGAGGCGGTGGGCCGGCAGCTCTACCAGGGGCTCGACGAGTTGCGGGCGGCAGCGGAGGGGCTCGCCAGTACGGTCAAGTTTGTTGCGACACACAGCCTCTCGTTGACATTTTCCCTCGCTGGATAAGTGCTTCAGAAAAGGCGGGGAAGTGCTTAAGTTTCGGCTCGATACCGGCCATGCGAACGCGTGCGTGCAGATGATGCTGCAGGGCACCAGCCACTTCATGCTGTGCCACACGCATCCTTCAGTCGATATTGGCCTCGACCGAAACAGTTTCGGATCTATCGCGTTGGCTTTGATTGCTTGCTGCCGTTGTCGCGCCCCGGGGCCGACAGTGGGCCGCTCGATTCGCTGGACGGCGCGGCGCCGCATCGCTGCCGGTATCTGGCGTACGCCGAAACGTCCGCCATTGGTCGCGCGGTCGAAAACGTGCTGCGTACCTCGCCGGTAGCCGATCGGCTCGAGCGCGTATTCGTTTCGCCGCTTGCGGGCGTGTTGAACTCGATGGTGCGCGATGGGCGCGGGCTTGCGTGGCTGCCGCAGAGTCAGGTCGGTCGGGAACTCGAGTCCGGCGAATTGGTGCGCGCGGGCTCGGTCGAAATGGGATATCGACGTTGACATCACGCTGTTCCGTACGCGCGCTCGCTTGCCCAGCAGCGCCGAAGCATTCTGGGAAACGCTGACGACCAATTCCGCAACGAATATAGTTCAGCCGGCTGCTGCCTGAGTCGCTGAAAGCGCGAGCCCGCAATTTCACCACTACCGCACACGGTTCGCGATGAGCTAGAAGCGATCAAAGAAATGGTACTTTGCATCCGTTCGCTCGATCCTGCTCGACGCGTCGATATACACGTCGACGCGGCTATAAGGCGGCCTGATATCCACACCGTCACGACTCGCGAAAGGCATGCCGACCTCGATCCACCGGTCTCGCCCAGGGAACATGGGCGTATAGAATCGCTGTGTCTCGCCGGGCAACAACCGGCCGCGCGTTACCTGATCGTTCTCGTTGAGGAAATACGCGACCGGCCTCCGGCGTCCGCCGAGGAATGCAGCACGATCACCTATCCTGCTCGTTCAGAGTGCCGTTGGATAGACGTCGATAATGGACCGCTTACGTTCGAAGGGCGGGCCCCACCTGGCGGATATACCGAGCCGTTGTTGCACAGGTTCCGGCTCGGCGCGAAATCGTAGGTGCAGATCGTAATCGAAACGGCCCTGGTGCGGCCGCGCGATGCATCTGGCTCGTTATCGCGACAGAGCCTTTCGACGTACCAAAATAGCCCGCTGAAATCGCGTCGGTAGGCGCGCCGTGCGTGAACCTCCCGAAAGCCCGAACATCGCCTCCCTCCAGAATTTCGCCGCCGAGGCCGGTGAGACTACCCCATGCGTCCAGTTCCAAAAGTGCGATGCCACGCTCGATTGCTGTGAGACTCATAAGTCTGAACTCCATTGAAATTGATGTGACTGCGGTGGATGTGTTGATCTCAGCGGCGACCGTGCCAGTAACCCGACGTCTGATGCATGACCTTGCCTAGCGTGACAAGCAGCGCGCGGTATTTGTCCTTGCCCGCGATGCTCGCGCGCGGGATCGAACTCACGAGCCGGTACCGCTCGGAGCCGCCCAGAATGCCTTCCGCGAGAATCTTGCAGATGATCTGGCTAGGCGCGACGCCGAAGCCCGAATAGCGTTGGACGAAGAAGACGTTGGGCCGATCCTGCAACGTGCCGATCTGCGGGAAAAGATTGCGCGTGGACGCCATCGGGCCGCCCCATGCCAGATCGATCTGCACGTCCTTCAGATATGGAAACACTTCGAGCATCAGCTTGCGGTTCCATTCCTTCAGGTCCGAGGGAATATGCTCGACGAGCGCCGTCGACGAGCCGAACAGCAAGCGGTTCTCGTTGGTCACACGGTAGTAGTTGATGACGGGACGAATGTCGCTATAGGCGCCGTGGATCGGGCTGATCTGCCGGATCATGTCCGCGCTCAGCGGCTCTGTCATCGAGTTGTAAGCATAGACGTTGATCGTACTTCGATGCAGTTCCGGCTCGATGCCGTTGTTGAAGCCGTCGCAGGCCCAGACCAGCTTTCTGGCTGTCACGGTGCCCTTGGCGGTGCGCACGCGAACGCGATCGCCATACGTGATTTCAAGCGCAGGGCTGTATTCGAAAATGCGCGTGCCGTAGATTTCGGACACCGCCTTCGCCTCGCCGAGCAGCAGGTTCAGCGAATGCACGTGACCGCCGTCCATGTGAAGCAATCCGGCCTGATACACGTCGGAGCCTATAATTTTCCGCACGTCGGTGCCTTCGACGTATTGGATCTCGTAGTGCGAACCCAGCGACCTGAAGTCCTTCTCCCAACCGCGCAGGGTTTTGGCCTGACGCGCGTTGTAGGCCATATAGCCATAGCCACTCCGAAAATCCGCGTCGATGTTGTACTTCAGGATGCGCTCGCGCATGATCTGCGGGCCGAGATCGCTGAGCGCGAGAATCGCTTTTACGCCGTCATCGCCTACGTCGTGACGGATCGCATCGAGGTCGTGACCGATGCCGGCCATCACCTGTCCGCCATTGCGGCCTGTGCCGCCATAGCCGAGATATCGCGCTTCGAGTACGACGACATCCGTCACGCCCTGCTCCGCGAGTTCGAGCGCAGTATGAATCCCTGAAAAGCCGCCGCCGATAATGACGACCTCGGCCTGAACGTCGTCTTCGAGAGACGGAAAGCTCAGCTGATACTTCTTCGTGGCCGTGTAGTAGGTGGCCGTTTCGTCTACGTGCATCGTGAAGTCCCTTTGACGTCGCATCCCGTGCTTTGCAAAGCATCGCCACGGCCAGTAGCGGGTGCGCCGTCGCCCTGTTTGCGGAAAACTGATTCTCCTGGCGCACATTTTTGACGGTGAGCACAAATTGGCAATGCGATGAGTCACCGGCGTAAAGCAGGGTTTCCGCGGATTCCACTAACACTCAGCCGAGCAGCGTCTCGACCAATCTGCGCTTCGTACCGCCCGGTTCCATAGGATTACGACCGGATGCGTCAAGCCGCGATTGCCGATTTCGGTCTCGACCAACTCGACATTCGTCCGTCATGTGCACGCGAACGCGTCGGAAGAAACGCCCGGCCATATCCCTCAGTCAGCGCGTAACGCAGCATTTCCAGTTCATTCGCGATCTGCAGCGTGTCCGAGATGTGCAGACGCGCGGCGAGCGCCGCCGACTCACCCGTGAGCAGCATGAGCTGCGGATACTCAGCCAGCAACCGGAGGACGCCGCTTACTCCAATGAAAAAAAAGCCGGCGCGGCAGAGAGTTCCGATGGAACCAACGCCCGCCACTTCAGATCGGAGCCGACACTGCGGTTCACCGTCTGACAGAACGCGAAATCGGCGCGACGCATGCAATGCCACTTCCGCTTCCTCGGGCGCCGCATCGCTCGGCCGTCGTTTATCAACGCATGCACGGAACCAAAGCCGCCATGATTCGCTTGTGACGGCGCGACCGGGTGTTGCCGCAGGCGTTTGCGCGACGGTCGCCGCCCCCTGCCGGACTCGCAACGCGTAGACCCGGCAGGTCTGCCGTCGATCGGCCAAGTCTGCAGAAAATGGCCGGCCTGTGTGTCAGAACCGCGTACTGAACCCGATCCGCGCGATCGACTGCAGCGCGCCGCTCGATGCGCCATTCGGGTCCGTCACGCCGTTGATCTGCGCATAGCTGCCCCGGCTCGCGCGCTGGTGGACGCCCTCGACGTACACCATCGTGCGCTTGGACAGCGAGTACTGGACGGCGGCCACGAGCTGGTGCGCGTGCGCATTGTCCAGCGCGTCGTTACCCTTCATGTACATGTAGACCGCGCCGATTACCCAAGCGGGCGACGGTTGCCACGACGCGCCGGCTTCCGCCGACCAGACGCCCGCCCCGTTCTGCGCATTGCGCACGGTCGTCACTATCGCTCTCCCCGTGACCGCGCCGACCTTGTAGTGTAGGCCCGCGCCCCAGTTGCTGATGCTGGTGGCGGGGCTGCCGTTCGCGGAGCCATATTTCTGGTTGGTATACGCTGCGCCCGCACCGAATGGCCCATTCTCGTAGCTCGCGCCGACGCTGACCGTGTTGTTCGCGCCGACCGAGCCTGCGACATTCCCGAAACCGTAAAGCGCGCCGACGGTCAGGCCCGACAGCAACGAGCTCGCGTACTTGATGGAATTGGCGACGCGGTTGCTGCCCGCGACGCGATCCCAGTCGAATGCGCCGGTCGGGTTGTTCGGCAGCGCGAGCTTGCCAAACGGGCCGTTGCGGAAACCGTACAGGCCGGCGACGTCCTGTGCGATTTCGTTGCCGCTCGCGGCCAGCGCGTCGACCATGAACTCGTACTGGTTGCCGAGCGTCAGCGTGCCGTACCGGTCGTTCTGCAGCCCGACGTAAGCCGTGCGCGCGAACAGGCCGCCGCCCATAATGGAGCCGTTAGCGAGCGAATACTGGTTCACGAGCCTGAAGATCGCCCGCGTGCCACCGCCAAGATCTTCCTTGCCTTCAAAGCCGAGAAGATTCGGAAAAAAGACGTTGTCGTCGAACTTGGCGTTGCCGTGGCCGCCTTGATTGCTCACATAACTCAGCCCGACGTCCATTAGCCCGAACATCGTCACGCTGCTCTGGGCGAACGATGCGACCGGGATCGCGTACACCGCAATTGCCAGAAAGGTCTTTTTCGTCATCTCTAATGTGCTCCTCACATGTTTCCGATCGGATCGGATATTTTGATTGGACTACTGATTTTCTTTATTAAAATCCGGATGAGCCTGTTTCGATCCAGCCCAAACCGATGAAAGTCGCGGGCGCGCCGGGGCATCCGCGTACCGCATGTCCGCCGACACTGAGACCCCTCGACCCTCTCCCGCCTGGGTGCCAGACCGTCGAATGTGTGCCGTCCACCGGCACGACTGCCCTGCCCGGCCATGACCGAAGCGCCGTTCAGCAGCCGCCCGTGCGCTGCACCGGAGCTGCGTGCAATCGAGGATCTGCCGCGACGCCTGCGCGTCGGCCATCAGGCCGCTGCTGAACGGCGTGTCGATCGAGCAGGCCGCGACGGTGCTCACGCAGATGCCGGGGTCGGCCCACGTATGCGCGAGCTAGCGCGCGAACTGCGCGATCTTGCCGTTACTCGCGCCGCACGCGGGCCGGTCCCTGCTGCCGATGCACGTCGACGCCACATTGACGATACGGCTGCCTTGTGGGCCGACGCCGATTTCGTTGACCAGGATGTCGAGCTTCGTCGGCGGGGCCATCGCGCGCTTCAGTGTGTCGCTGCCGGCAAACGTCGAGCCTCAGCGCGACGACCGATGCACCCGCTTTCCGCCAAGCGCGGGTCGGGCGCGCGCAGATGCCAGACGCGCCGCGTCACGACGACCGTTCTTCCTTCAGACGTCCACCGACGACTCATGCTTGATACTCGCGCTGATCTGTGCGCGATGGACAGTCAGGTGCGCGGGGGAAATCAGAATCTTGATCTGCGTGCGATCCGCGAGCAGTGCGTCGAAACCGTCGGCCACCGCAGCCTCGAGCGACACGATGCGTGTGACGATCGACGTGAGATCGAGCGCGCCCGACGCGACGATGCGCAGCAGGTCTTCGTACGCGTGCCGATAACCGACGCTTGCCGTCAAGGTCAGCTCATCGTTGACCGCGCGGAATGCGTCGAAGCCGGCGTGCGGCATGAGACCGACCATCACGAGGCGACCGCCCTTGCGCAGCGCCTGCATGGCCGCTTCGAACGTGGCCGGCAGGCCAGCCGCTTCGAAACTCGCATCGACGCCGAGCCCCCCTGTAGCGGCGCGAATCGCGGCGCGCAGTGCTGGCCCGTCGAGCGTGCGTGTATCGAAGGTGTGCGTCGCGCCGAAGCGCGCGGCCGCGGCGAGCCGCTCAGGCGACACGTCGATCGCCACGATCGTCGTCGCGCCCTGCAGCTTCGCGAGCATGATCAGCAACAAGCCGATCGGCCCGAGCCCGAACACCGCGCAGGTCTCGCCGAGCCGGAGTTCACCGCGCCGCAGCGCATGCAGCGCTACAGCGGCCGGCTCGGTCACTGCTGCCTGTTCGAGACTCACGCCGTCGGGCAGGCGGTGCAACATGTACGCTGGCACGACCGCGAAGTCGGCCATCCCGCCGTCGCCCATCAGCCCGGCGAACCCCATCGACACGCACAGGTTGTACGATCCGGAGCGGCAGTACGCGCACTGGTGACAGCGATACTCCGGCTCGACCGCGACGCGGTCGCCCGTGGTCAGCGTCGTGACGCCCGCGCCAACCTCAACGACGGTGCCGCAGAACTCGTGACCGAGCGTCAGCGGCGCGTTGCGGCCGGACAGGGGATGCGGCGTGTCTACGGGAATCGCATGCGGGCCGTCCTCATATTCGTGCAGGTCGCTGCCGCAGATCCCGCAATAGGCGACCGCGATGCGAACGTCACCCGGGCCGACGAGCGGCGTGTCGATTTGCACGAGACGGACATCGCGCGGGCCGTGCCATTGAAGTGCACGCATGTCATCGTCCTCCGACTTTCTGCGTATTGAGATGGCTCGCGGCGGCGCCGACGAGCGCGCGCTTGCGCAGCACAGCGGGCGCGGTTTCGACGACACCGAACGACAGTACGCACGCGAGGATCGCGCCGGCCGCCGATGTCCACATCGCGAACTGCAGGCCGTACTGGTCGGCCGCGAAGCCCGCGACGGTCGGCGCGACGAAGCCGCCGATCAGTTCGCCTGCGCCCATGATCAGCCCGAGCGCGCTGGCGATCGCGCGAGGCGGGACGGTCTCGGCCGGGATCGTGGCCATGAACAGCGTGAAGCAGCCGAGGCCCGTGTACGTGGCGAACACCAGCGCGCCGAGCGCCCACACCGAATCGACTTGGATCATCACGATCGGACAGACGGCGGCGATCAGCGCGAACACGATCATCGTCGGCTTGCGGCCAATGCGGTCGGAGATCGCCGGCACTGCAAAGCCCCAGAACACCCACGCGGCACCGAGGCAGGTCATCACAAAGCCCATGTCGGACGCGGACAGGTGGCGGTTGCTGACCAGGAAGGTCGGCGCGAAAGAGATGACCACGACGAACCACGTTAGGAAGCAGCAGCTGATCAGCATGCAGAGCAGGATGTTGCGTTCCTTCAGCAGCGCCCAGCGGCTGACGGCCGCGCCGCCTGCCGGATGCTCTGCAGCGCCGTCGGCCTGCGCGTGCCGCACGCCGCCGGTCGGTACTTCGCGCACCCAGCGCCAGAGGCAGAACGCGATCAGGAAGCCCGGGATGCACGATACGTAGAACGCCTCGCGCCAGCCGTACGCGGTCGCGATGCCGATCACGACCGGCGGGCCGATCATCGCGCCGAGCAGGCCGGCGGCCGAGCCTTGCAGCAGGCCCATGTTCAGCCCGCGGCGGCTCGGCGTCGAACTCTCGACCATCAGCGATTGCGACAGCGGCAGCACCGGGCCTTCGGCGATGCCCATCAGCGCGCGAAACGCGATCAGGCTCGCGAAGCCGCCGACGAGCCCCGACAGCGCCGAGCATACGGAAAAACCGAGCACGGCCGCGATCAGCAGCGGTTTGCGCGTGCCGCGCGCGTCGGACCACGCGCCTGCCGCGGCGCCCGACAGCGCCCACGTGAGCGCGAGCGCGGACGACACCATGCCGAGCTGCGTGTTCGTCAGGTGCAGTTCGGCCGACATGAACGGGAACAGGAACGACAGCGCGAGGCGGTCGAAGAAGACAAAGCCGAACGTCATGAACAGGATCAGCAGCAGCCTGTTCTCGTACGACCATGCGTGTTTGGGGGAAGAGTGGGATGTCATGGCCGGCCTCCTCGCGCGTCAGCGGAACAGCTTCTCGATCGCTTGCGCGCCGAGGCCGACCTTCTCGTAATGCGCCTTGCACATCGCGATGTACGAATGCACGTCGAAGTAGCCGTCGGGGTTGCCTTCGTCGTCGAGCCAGATCAGCGGCCCCGTGACGATGAAGAACGCGCGCATCGGTTCCGGGTGGTCGAACGCAACGAGCGTGTGGCCTTCGCCCGGCGTCTCGTACACGAAATCGCCGCGCGTCGCCGTCCATTCGTGCTCCAGGTAGCCCCATTTGCCGGACAGCGTGTATGCGAACACCTCGTGCGGGTGATAGTGCCGGTTCACGAGCCCGGCCTCCTTCGCCACCAGAATGTCGCACCACTTGTTCTGGGACGGCGAGATCCACAGCGGACGCGACGAAACCGTTTCGGTAAACGGAACGTAATAGCGCTCGTCTTCGGTGGCTGCGTTCTGGATGTAGGCTTCCGGCAGTGCATCGGGCTTGAACGGATTGGCAATCGCCGGGATGTTTTGCCAGAATTCGGATATGGCTTTGTCGACCACGGTATGTCTCCTTATAGATTGGTGTCGTGGGGTCGACTTTATCCAGATCGTGCTCGCCGCTCTTGACCGCGATGGACGAATTGCTTGCTCGAGCGAGACATTGCGGCGCACAAATCGCTGCGTGAACCATTCCTAAATCATGCCGCTCGGTGCGACAGGCGCCAGCAGGAGGCAACATGGTCAGTTCCACCGTTTTTTTGTGTACGCAAGGTTCGACGGCCGACGTACCGGCGTGCGAGCGGATGGCGTACTGGGAGGCACTATGCTCAACCACACTGGTCGGCCTGCGCTGCTCCTCTTTGTCGCCTGGCGGTTTAGAGGTCGAAAAGACCGGCATCGCAATGCCGGGCCTCGGCATCGCCGATATCAGGGGACAGGACCACGTGATCGAGCGCAACCCGGCGCTGGTGCGCCAGATGCCGAAGGAATCGGTGTTTGCTTGCCAGCTTCTTCAGGGTCGCGCGTATTTCATCCAGCGCGACCGGTGCCTGCTCGCGGAGGCTGGCGACATCGTCGTCTACGACACGCGTATTCCGTACCTGTTCGGATTCCTAACGCCAATGCGGCAGTTGCTGATCGACGTGCCAATCGCGACGCTCGACAACCGGTTGGAGTCGGGCCTGGACCAACTGCCGCTGAAGATCGCACCGCGTGCTGGCAGCGGCGCGATGCTCGGCAAGACACTGCATGCAACCGTCGAGCGTTTTATGGGTAATCCGGTGGACTCCGAAGTCGCGCGGTTCTGCCAGTACGCGCGCACACTGCTCGCATCAATCATCGAAGTGGAACTGCATGGCGCGAGTACGTCGCGCGCCTCGCTGTCGTACCTGCTGACGGCAAAGCAGTACATCGCGACCCGTCTGGCTGAACCCGGGCTCACACCGCAGGCCGTGGCCGATGCGGTCGGATTGTCGCTGCGGCATCTGGGCCGGCTCTTCGCTGCCGACGGGGAATCGATCATGCAGCATATCTGGGAGGAGCGCGTTTCGCGGGCGTACCGGGAGCTCGTGGACCCACGCCTGCGCAAGGCAACCGTCGGCGAAATCGCGTTCCGCTGGGGGTTTTCGAGCCAGGCGCATTTCAGCCGCGCGATCCGCGAACGATACGGCGCGGCGCCGGTCGTGCTGCGTGAGGCGGCACGCTTCTGACCATCGGTCGCCGTACTGCACCGACTCGTCAAGTGTTCAGATTGGTACGTCAGCGCTTCGCAATTCCAGCTGAACTCGTACTTAGACCAAGGCGCGCAACGAACAGCGACGGCCCTCGCCCGCGACCGGTGAAGCAGGTAACAGGCGGTCGACGCGCAGTTCGCGCGGCTAAAGGAAACGCGCTCCGGATATGTCCAGCGTTGTCATCCTTCCGGTTGATACCGCCGTGAGGCGACGCTCGATATTGTCTTCGAATGGCCGCATCGGAGCGCGCAACGCAAGGATGCATTCGTTAGACGATAAGAGGAGTTCATTTGATGTCTTCCCAACCTCCGTTCATTCAGGTGGGCGCGCTTGCCGAGAGTTTCGCGCCCAACAGTCACAGCCTTGCCCCACGGGCGGACCTCGAAGGCCGTACGCTGGCTCTGGGGTTCGACGACGGCACCCACGAAACGCTGATTTTCGATGCGGACGGCCGTGTCCGCTCGAGATCCGGTGCGCACGCTTGCCGCGTGACTTCGCTGCGCGACGGCATCTTTCTGATTGACTACGTTGGGGGCGGGGACGGCGGGTGCCCTTCGACGACTAGCGTCGTCGCCGATCTGCGACTGGGGCTTTGCACCGTCGTCACCGGGCGTCTGCCCGACGAAGACCAAACGCGCGTCGCTGCATTCACGCGCGTCGAACGAGGCTTGCCGCTCACCGGCGTGGATGTGCGGATTCGACACGGCCGAATCGAGGTCAAAGGCGCGAACCGGGACGCACCGCTGCATCGGCCGACCGTTGAACTCGTCGGCATGCGTAACCTGTACACGTACAGCAAGACCGAGCGCTACGAGCATATCTATCTGAACGCGGATTTCTATGCATGGCACTGCCTGTCCGGAGCGAAGTCCGGTCTGGCGGATGTCGATCGCTGCCATACGGTCGGCATAGCCGACAAGCTATATCTGTTCGTCTGGTGCGAAAAAATCATTCCAACACTCGGCGTTCTGCTGATCGATCTGGAACAGATGAAGACCGACGGCAAGGTCTTTGGTTACGAGAGCGGTCATTTCGATTCCCTGTCGAATTTTCCCGTCGGTGCATTCGCCCAGGTGCTCAACGTAACGACGCATCCTGAATAAGCGGGGCCGCGCGATCGCAAAGCGTCGCGTCCCGACATCTTTCCCGCTCGCCATACGTTCGACCAGCCGCCGCATTGCCGATCCGTGCTAACGCGTTTCTGCTCGCGCCGCTAGGATTGTCGGCGGAGCACGAACTGGGGGGGCCGGCATGTCGACCATACTTCGCGATGTCACAGGTAGCGCTGGAAATCCCGCGGGCGCAGACGTAGGAACCGCGCCTGCCGCCTTCGTGCATGCGCTGGAGGCGAGCGTCACGGCGCTCGCGCGCCTGAGTCGGCCAACCGCGACGGCTTTCTACTGGATCGGCGCGGACCAGGAGCCGTCAGGGTTCGAACTGTTTGGCGTGGCAGAGTCGATGCACCGGACCTACCTGCAGCGCTACAGCCGGCTCGATCCGCTGCATCCTTCGCGTATCGCGGCTGAGCCATGCAACGTAGTGTCGCTCGCCAGCGAGCTGCCGCTGCCATTGCGCGAGCGCTCGGTCTATTGGCAGCGCTTCCTGAATCCGCACAGGGTGGTCGACGTGATCGAGGTGCTGGTGCGCGACGGCAGCCAGCCCGTGGCCGCGTTTTCGTTGCTGCGCATGATGCCCGCCGGTCCTTTCTCCAATGAGGAATTCACCCGCGTGCAGGCCGTCCAGCCCCTGCTCGAAGTTGGATTGTTGCCGTCGGTGAAAGACCGACGACCGTTGCGCGCGCGTGCCGCCGATGGCGCTGGACTCACACATCGGGAACAGCAGATCGCCCGACTCGTCCGGGATGGCCTGTCGAACAAGGCGATAGCACGCACCCTCGCGCTGGGCCAGCCGACTGTTAAAACGCATCTGTTACGCATGTTCCGCAAGCTCGACGTGTCGAGCCGGACGGAGCTCGTTGGCGCGCTGTTCTTTTAATGAGAAAGCTGAATGTAATTTCGAACCGCCATCATTGAGACGACAGTCCGAGTTCGCCAGGTCAGTCAGAACGCGTCGGGTTTCGCAGGAGAGGACAATGGAATTTCGCAGCACCACCCTTGCCGATGCCCACGACTTGTCGCACGCGGTCCCCGGTTGGGAGCAGGCTTACCGCCAGATCACCCCCGGTCGCTTCGAGGGCACGCTATTTCAGGCGAATGGTCCCGGCTTCCAGTTCTACTGCGAGGCCACCAACCGGCGCGTCGCGCAGACGGGCGTCTCGCCGACGGGCCTCTGGTCGATAGGTGTTCCGCTCTATGCGCCGATGCACGGCACGTTTCAGGGACAGGCAGTCGACGGCTATGCGATCATGGCGCTCGGCGAGAGGGAGGAGTTTCAGCTCTATACTCCGGAGTCGATGCATTACGTCGTCGTCAGCCTGCCGGCCGGGATCATGGAGGAACTCGTCGGCATCACGGCTGGCGACGCGGCCGTGCGCCAGCTCAGGAAGCATGTGCTGCCGGTGTCGGGTGAAAGCGTGGCCGTTCTGCGCGCGGGCCTCGCGCGCTATTTCGAAGCCGGCGAGAGCAACCCGGCCGGCCTCGTCGAACCATCGGTGACGCAGTTCTTTCAGGACGAAGTCGTGAGCCTGATGCTGGGCCTTCTCGACTCTGCGGCGGACGCGACGCGCGATTTCACGCATAGCACTTACAGCGACATCGTGCGGCGCTGCGAGCGGCTCGTGCACGACCAGGCCGACCGGCCGCTCACGGTGCTAGACCTGTGCCGTCGCCTGCGCTGCTGCCGCCGCACGCTCCAGACGAGCTTCCATCGGGTCGCAAACGTCACCCCCGTCGAGTACTTACGGTCGATCCGCCTCAACGCGGTACGACAACTTCTGCGCTCGACCGCTTCAGCTGAACTGCTGATCGGTGACGCGGCCGCCCGCTGGGGATTTACGCACCTGAGCTGTTTCGCACGCGAATACCGAGAACTCTTCGGCGAGTTGCCGTCGCAAACGCCCAGGAAATGCTGAAGCGAGGGCGCCGCGCATGCCGGTGACGCAAGCGCATTTGTTGCAGTTCGTAGTTGACGCACATGCTGTTCATAGAATCGCTAGCGTCCCCATTAACTCTGCTAACGCAGGCGCGTCGATGGAAAAGCCGTGAGAACCGAGCGGCGGCAGACCATCGGGCGCATCTCAGCAAAGCAGGCGGAGTTCGGAGGTATAGGGTTGCGACGTGGCATAGGTGGATGCTTGTCCCCAACGTCGAAAACTGCGTTTTGTCCTGAAAACAGGGCTAAAGTTGACTAGTCCAGCACAGCGAAAGGATCCCCGCCGCGTGCACAACATATGTTGGAGATCGCTAATTCTGCTAGCGGTGCCCGTCAGGGCGCTAATGCTGTCCGTTAATTATGCTAGCGTGGCTCTCTGATCGAAGGCGGACACTCCGCCCGGAACGACTAACTGGGCGCAGCATGACACTTCGGTTGTCGAGGTCCACATACCACCTTGGTTAGGTAGCCGATGTAAATCAGAAAGTCCCACACATGACGGCGTTTTCGTTCGCCTCGGTAGATCGGCATTCCCTAGCATCGAAATACATTACCTTCCGTAGTCTCGTTGCTGTCGCCTGTAACTCGCGTATCTGTCGCCTCCTTCGGCAGTCACATTAGCCGAATTAGAGGACACTCTGGTCAACGGCTATGCGTCCATCTTGCCGGCTGGTATCGCGACGTTGGCCAAGGCGCCGAAGCAGCAACTGATGGTCGCGCACGACGCGATAGACGCGCTTGGCGTTCACGCACGGATCACCAGTCATTTCGTGACTACGTCGCAGCAGTGTCCAGACTTTCCGATACCCATACGTCAGCAACACTGCCACATGCTCGTGGATTGCAGCGACCGTTCCGAATCGTCGGTATGCCGGGCGCGGCACCCATCCTGCCAGTCCCGAGAGCGCGTTTTTTTGACTGCGAGAGCAGAGCGCGCCACGCCGAGAACATCACAGACCGTTTTCATTGGTCGTCCCCCGGCCAGTCGTCTCATCTTCACCCCGGTTTCCTTTTGATACACCAGAAAAAACGGTGATCTTCGCTGGTGCTCGGACCGCTTTGAATTCTGTCGTAGATGACGGCTCGCCGTTGTGCGTGACGTTTGCGCTGGACTGCCACGACCGGGAAGCCATCAGCTGGGCAGCGACTACTGGCGGCCATAGCGGCGATGTCGTGCGTGATGTGATGCTCGCAGCGGTGGAGCAACGCTTCGGCACGACCGGGACAGGTGCGCGCATCGAATTGCTCTCGGACAACGGCTCCGCTTACATCGACCACGCACGCGCAGCTTTGCTCGTGAGCTGGGTCTGGAGCGTTGACTACACCCGTTCGATCGCTGCAGAGTAACGGCATGGCCGAGTCGTTCGTGAAGACCATCAAGCACGATTACATTGTTCTGCACAAGCCTGATGTGCCAACAGCGCTCTCGCATCTGGCATCTGGAAAGAGGCATTCCGTTTTCCATCGAGAAGCCGTGCGGAACTTCTAGCGACGACGTACGGCGCGTCGCGGCAGCAGCGCGCAGCGCAAGTGCATTCGTATAGGGCTTTTCACTTTAGGCTCAATTGCATGCGCGTATCACTCGAAGCGCTAACTGCGCTGCCACTGTCGGATTTTGAAAGTGTTCAGTTTCGCATCATCGCGGGAAGCCCGCTCCGATTCCTCGATTCGTCACCTTGGCTGATCGACCCTGTCGCAGCTGGCGGAGGCTGCATGATGAACCTAGCACATCATGCGATTGATTTTGTCCTCAGCATTAACGGGTCCGCTGTTGTCGAAGTCGAGGCGGCCGTGTCGAATGCGGCACTAAGTCTTTTGGTCGAAGATACCGCAACGCTGAACTTGCGAACGGAGGACGGTTCGCTCAGCGTGATTGAAACGGGATACACCCGTCCGGCCGAGGCGGATTTTCGTAAATGTTTCCGTGCGGGAGACCGTGCGCCGCGCCCGTGATGCCGAAGGATCGTGTCGCATATCTGCGCGACAGCCACGAATCAATCCTCTTACCAAGACCAACGGCGTCACCGGTTCTGGACTTTTACTTACCTTAACGCTGTCGAACGGCGTTGAACCCAAGGCGCGGCTAAGATTCCTGTTAGTCGCAACGGACAACGACCGAAATCAGTTCTTCACTATCGATCAGTTGCAGATTGATCGCCCGCACCGGTCTGCCCCATCGACCAACCAGGAACTTCTAGATGCCTCTCTCGCCTGAACAGACAGACCCTGTCGCCATCGCCAACGAGTTGGAGCGACGGAAGAGGCTTGCCTTGTCCACAAGGCTTCAGATTGTCGGGAAGATGTCCGCCGTGCTGGCGATATCGTCGTTGCTCCTGTCCGCCTGCGTGCCGCTTGCACCTTTCCCGCCGCCTCCGCCCCCGCCACCACCGGTCGTGCCTCTCCTGGTCCCCTTGGCGCCGGGGCCCGGTCCTGCGCACTTCTGAGTCAATGGCCAGCGAGCGTCGACGCTACGTGGTCTGCGCCGCATATTGAGGTGGCGTGTGCATAACCTGCCCGTGTCGTTGACGCAGACCTGCGACGTGAGCGTTTGTCACCGGCACATTGCCTTCGGCCGGACGAGGACAGCAGAGGGAATGGATGGAAGGTACTGACGACGTACATCTTTCGCACGCGCTACGTCGGTCGGCCTTCGCCCGCCGGTAGAGAATTCGCCCTGTTCCGGGGCAGTCGTGCGGCATCAGCGATCAAACTCTTTCATGTGCATCGGCTACGTCCACAGGCAGGCGCCGGACTGCGGAGTGTTGATTTGCACGGAATGCTGACCCAAGGGTGGTGCTGCGACGGTCCGCACGACCGCCCGGGAGCCGATGCACGAGAGAAAGTCGACGATGAAATTCCAGCGGTTGTGGCCTCGCTCTTTTATCGCGACGCAGGCTTGCTTGGCGCCGCCATGCTCGGCAAACGTGCTATCACAAGGAGACCACCACCCGGTCGCGGCGTGGCTCGGATATCGCCACCGTGCAGCGCTAGTGCTCGCCGGGCGATGGCCAGCCCCAGACCGGTGCCGGGCACTGACCGCATCGCAGCATCGCGCTGGTACGACTCGAGGCGCCGGAACGGTTCAAAGATCTCTTCGCACGATTCCACAGGTACGCCCGGGCCTCTGTCGCCCACGCTGATTTCGAGCCACCCGGCTCCGTCGCCTGCCCCTTGAGACGATTTAAATGTGCGCGCGCGAACCTCCACGGTTGTATGAGGGGCGGTGTACTTGATGGCATTGCGCACGACGTTCTCGAAAGCGCGGTAAAGCGGTTCTCCGACGACCTCCGCCACAAAAGTGTCTGGCGCGTCCAATTTCACCGCGCAGCTGCGCGCCTGCGCCTCGAACGCTGCGTCCTGCACGATGTCGGCCAGCAGTTCGATGATATCCAAGCGTTCGCGCGCCGGGTTCATGGCGCCCGCCTCCAGTTTATGCAGAGTCAGAAGCTCTTCAATGAACTGGTCCAGCAGCTCCGCTTCCCGCGCAATGCGCTCGCCCATCGCCGTTGCTGATTCGGGCTCTTGTTGCATGAGCCCGATCGCAGCCTGGATGCGCGCTAACGGTGACCGTAGCTCGTGCGACACGTCATGAAAGAGCTGACGCTGCTGCATCGCGGCCTGCTGGAGACGCGCGGCCATGTCGTCAAACTCGCGTGCCAGATCGGCGAACTCATCGCGGCGGGAGCCGAGTGCGGGCGAGACACGGACTTCGAAGCGCGCCCCCGCCGCGTCGCGCAGCGCCTGGCTCAGATGACGCAACGGTTTGGACAGATACCAGGCGAGCGCGAAGGCCACTGGCAGCGCCACCGCGGCCCCCGACAGCACGGGGATGCGCAGATCCGAGGGCATCGCACTGGGCGGGGGCGGGTTATGTCCAGTCAAGTACAGATAGAAACCGGCGCACGCGAATGCCGCCACCATGGCGAGCCAAAGCAGAACGAAACATCTCCAGAACAGGCGTCCGAGCGGCAGTTGCATGGTTCAGTCCGTCAGAAGCTGGTAGCCCATGCCGCGCACGCTGACGATCCACGGCTGCCCGTCGGGGCGTTGGCCCAGCTTCTGGCGGATGCTGCTGAGGTGTACGTCGATGCGCCGGTCGAAGCGTGCCAGCGGCCGGTCGAAAGCTTGCAGCGAGATATCCTCCTTGCTGACCAGCTTCCCGGCGTGACGGACCAGAATTTCGAGCAGGCTGAACTCCGTGCCGGTCAATTCGAGCGGATTTCCTTGCCAGGTGGCGCGCCGGCTGGAAGGCCACAGCATGAGCGGTCCGGCGTGGACCGGGTTGCTGGAGCCCGCCGTACTCGTGCCGGACGCACGGCGCAGGATGGCCCGCAGCCGCGCGACGAGTTCGCCGGGCGTACAAGGCTTCGGGACATAGTCGTCGGCGCCAAGATTGAGGCCGGAGATGCGGTCTATCTCGTCGCCGCGGGCCGTCAGCATCAGCACCGGCACGCGGCTGGCCGAGCGAATGCGGCGCAGCGCCTCGATGCCCGATAGGCGCGGCATCATGACGTCGAGCACCACGATGGCGAAGCCCCCGGACAGTGCGCGTGCCACACCGGCCTCCCCGTCGTGCGCGACTTCGGCGGCAAAGCCTTCGTGGGCAAGATACTGCACCAGCATGCCGGTCAGTTCGGCGTCGTCGTCGATCAGCAGCACCGACGTCATGGAGGTTCGATCGAGGTTCATCATGAAGCCAGTATGGCGCAGCCGGTATGGCACGAGAAAGCCTTTCCCGCCGAATTTTACGCAACTTAACCTGGCCATACCGCGCTAGATCATGCGCTCCGGACAATAGCGCTCGTCGGCCCGAAGCGGGCAAGGGAGCGTGCATTGAATGAAGTGGAGCAAAACCGGCGCCACCGCGCATGGCTGGCCGCCGTCACGGGCAGCCTTGTGTTGTGCGCCTGCGCATTGCAGCCGCCTTACCAGGCGCCACGGGTGGCCGCAGCCATTGGCTGGCAGGCCGAACTGCCGCATGGCGCAAGCGTCGAGAACCTGGTTGATTGGTGGCGCCGCTTCGATGACCCGGCGGTTGCAGAACTGATCCGCACGGCCGAGGCCGACAGCCCGACGCTCGCGAAGGCCGTGGCCCAGATCAACGAAGCGCGCGCCACGCTGGCTTCCAGCAGCGCTGATGCGTGGCCCGCATTGACCGGCAGCGGGTCGGTCATGCGGGATAAGTCCGTCATGGCTTTGGGCAATACCAGCCTCACGAGCCTGACGACCACGCGCAGCGGCACGC
The DNA here is from genome assembly GCF_050436225.1 of Paraburkholderia lebeckiae. Taxonomy (NCBI): domain Bacteria; kingdom Pseudomonadati; phylum Pseudomonadota; class Betaproteobacteria; order Burkholderiales; family Burkholderiaceae; genus Paraburkholderia; species Paraburkholderia lebeckiae. The sequence continues at coordinate 2,263,419 of NZ_JBNDLU010000002.1, forward strand.
TCGACGCCTCCTGGGAAATCGACCTGTTCGGCAAGGTGCGCTCAGGCCGTGAATCGTCGCAAGCGCAACTGGAAGCGCGCGTCGACGACTGGCATGACGCGCGCGTTTCGCTGGCTGCCGAGGTTGCCGACGATTACGTGCAGTACCGGGCATGCCGCCAGCTTGCGCGCGCGTATGACCAGTCCGCGGCGTCGTACGCGCAGACCGAGAAATCAACGCTTGCGGCGGTCCACGCCGGCATGACGCCCTCCTCGGACGGCTATCTCGCGCAAGCCAGCACGGCCAGCGCAAACGCAACAGCCACGCAGCAGCACGTCGCGTGCGAAGAACTGATCAAGTCGCTGGTGGAGCTCACAGGTGACGGCGAGCAGGCACTGCGCGACATCGTCGACCGGCCGGAAGCGCCGGATCTGCCCCGGCCGGCCGCATTCCGTGTGCAGACCGCCCCCGCCGACCTCATCCGCCAACGGCCCGATCTGGCATCGTCCGAGCGCGCGCTGGCCGCCGCCTATGCCGCCATCGGGCAAGCCCGCGCCGATCGTTTCCCAAGTCTCTCGTTGTCCGGCTCGGTTGGGCTCTCGGCCACCAGTCTGACTGCCCCCATGTCCACCTGGTCGTTCGGGCCAAGCCTGTCGGTTCCGTTGTTCGATGCGGGCAAGCGCAAGGCTGCCGTGGATTCGGCGCAGGCCAGCTATGACACGCAACTCGCGGCCTATCGCCGTGCGGTACGTACGGCGATCAAGGAGGTCGAGGTGGCACTCGCCGACCTGGATGGAGCCGCACGCCGTAGCGACGATGCGCGCCGCGCTGCCGAACAATACCGCCGCTATGAGAGCGCCGTGGAAACCAGCTGGCGCGCCGGCTTCGACACGCTGCTGACGCTGGAACAGGCGCGCCGCTCCCTGACCGGCGCAGACATCACGAACATCGAACTGCAGCGCGACCGCATCCGCAGCTGGATCGCGCTCTACAAGGCCCTGGGCGGTGGCTGGCAGGGCAATGATGCGGTGATCTCGGCTGGCCATCCCGCGCCCACTACACCTGCCACCTTGCAAGGAATCACACAGTGAAGCTGAGTCCCCCTAAGGCCGCATTGGCAGCCTTGATCATCGTTGCCGGAGCAGCCGCCTGGCGGCTGACACCTGGATTGCGAGCCCACGCCGAGACGCAAACGCCACCCGCCGCACTCACCGTCAGCCTGGTCGAACCGCAGTACCTGCCATGGCCTGACACCATTGAGGCCAATGGCAGCACGGCGGCCTGGCAGGAAGCGGTGATCGGTGCCGAGACAGGCAGCTTGCGCATTACCGAATTGCTCGTCGATGTAGGTAGTGAGGTCAAGCGCGGCCAGATGCTCGCGCGGCTCGCCGATGCAACGGCAACAGCGGACGTGCGCAAGCAGGAGGCCGCAGTTACGCAGGCACGCGCCAATCTGGAGCAGGCCGAGGCCGACGTGAAGCGTTCCAGGCTGGCCGCCGACAGCGGTGCCCTATCGACGCAGAAGCTGGATGAATACCGCATCACAGAAACCGTCGACCGCGCCACGTTGGCTTCGGCCGAAGCCGACTTGCAAAACAGGCGTATCGCCCTGTCGCAAACGCGCATCGTCGCGGTAGACGATGGCATCATTTCGTCGCGCGCGGCGCTGCTTGGCAACGTGGTAGGGGCAGGCACCGAGCTGTTCCGACTCATTCGCGAAGGGCGAATCGAATGGCAGGCTGAGGTCGATGCACAGCAGTTGGCGCGTATTCGCGCAGGGCAGTCAGCGCGCGTGACGTTGCCGGACGGAAAAGTGGTCGACGGCAAGGTCCGGCTAGTCTCACCCACGCTGTCGACCAACACCGGCCGGGCCATCGTCTACGTTGCACTGAACGGACACGGCGCCCAACCCGGCATGTTCGCCAGCGGCACCATCGAACTGGATACGGCACAGGTATGGACGCTGCCGGAATCGGCGCTGGTGCCGCGCGACGGCCGCACCGATGTGTACGTGCTGAATCCCGACGGCGCGACTGTCGCTCGGCGCACCGTGGTAGCGGGACGCCATCGCGACGGCCGCTGCGAAATTATCTCGGGGCTCGAATTCGGTACGCGCGTGGTAGCCAGCGGCGGCGGCTTCCTGTCTGAAGGCGCGCTGGTGAAGGTGGTGCAGCACAAGGGGCTCGCCGGCATCGCTGCAGCAGCTGGCATGGCACAAGGAGGAGTTCTATGAACATCTCTTCCTGGTCGATCCGCAATCCCGTGCCAGCGGTGCTGTGCTTTATTCTGCTGACTGTCTTCGGCCTGGTCGGCTTTCACAAGCTGCAGGTGCAGGATTTTCCTGAGATGGATCTGCCGACCATCAACGTCTCCGCATTGCTGGAAGGCGCGGCCCCGTCGCAACTGGAAAACGAGGTGGCCCGCAAGATTGAGGACAAACTAACCTCGCTGTCGCAACTCGACCACATCACGACGAAGATTACCGACGGGGCCGTGAGCATCAGCGTCACGTTCAAGCTGGAAAAAGATCCGCAGGCCGCGCTCAGCGAGGTGCGCAATGCTGTGGACAGCGCGCGTGCCGAACTGCCAGGCGAGATGGCCGCCCCTACGGTGTCGAAAGTCGACACCGCGGGCGCCGCTCTGCTCACTTACACGGCCCGTTCCGGGGTGCTCGATGACCAGGACCTGTCCTGGCTCGTCGACGACGATCTGGCCAAGGCACTGCTCTCCGTTAAAGGGGTTTCCAAGGTTGAGCGCATCGGCGGCGTCGACCGAGAGGTGCGTATAGACCTCAATCCTGCGCTGATGTCAGGTCTTGGCCTGACGGCGGAAACGGTCTCGGACCAGCTCAAGTCGATGCAGCGCGAACGCTCGGGCGGCCAAGGCGACATCGGCGGCCAGCGGCAAGCGGCGCGCACGCTGACGGGCGTCGGCACTGTCCAGGACCTGGCCGCGCTGACCATCGCCGCTGGCGACGGTCGGCGCGTGCGCCTCGATCAGATCGCTCGTGTCAGCGATGGCGCCGCGGACCGCACGACATACGCGTACCTGAACGGCGTGCCGGTCATCGGCGTGCAGATCACCCGCTCGAAGGGCAACTCCGACGTAACCGTTCTGCACGACGTGCGGCGCGCCGCAGCGGCGTTCGCCGCCGCGCACCCGCAAGTACGCCTCGCCGAGGCGAGCAATACGGTGACGCCAGTCGAAGAGAACTATGAAGGCTCCATGAGCATGCTGATCGAGGGAGCGCTGCTTGCCATCGCGGTCGTCTGGTGGTTCCTGCGCAATGGCCGGGCCACGGTGGTTTCTGCGGCGGCACTGCCCCTCTCGATCGTCCCGACGTTCGGCTTCATGTACCTGGCCGGCTATTCGCTGAATACGGTGACGCTGCTCGCGCTCTCGCTCGTGGTCGGCGTTCTTGTCGACGACGCGATCGTCGAAATCGAGAACATCGAGCGCCATCTCCGCATGGGGAAATCCCCGTTCAGAGCCGCGATGGAAGCCGCCGACGAGATTGGCCTCGCCGTCGTCGCGACGACGCTGAGCCTCGTGGCCGTGTTCCTGCCGACCGCGTTCATGACCGGAATCCCTGGGCTGATCTTTCGGCAGTTCGGCGTGACGGCATCGGTGGCCGTGGTGATCTCGCTGCTAGTCGCGCGCCTGCTCACCCCCATGATGGCCGCCTATCTGATGAAGGCAGCCAGTCATACCGGGCACGACGGCCCGCTGATGACACGCTATCTGCGCTGGGTTCGCACGTGTCTCGACAAGCGAAGCCGCACGATGACGGCCGTCGGCGCTTTCCTGCTGCTCTCCTTTGCGATGGTTGCCGCGTTGAAGACGGGCTTCTTTCCGCTGCAGGATAAGTCGCAGACACAGGTGAAGCTCGAACTGGCGCCTGGCAGCACGCTGGAATCGAGTCGTGCCACCGTCCTTCGGGCCGAAGCGCTCACCCGCAAACTGCCCGAGGTACAAGGCGTCTTTGCCTCCGTGGGTCGCGCCAGCGGCAGCGGTGATCCGATCGAGGGCGCCAGCAGCACGCCCGACGCGCGCAGCTCGACACTGATCGTCGACCTGGTCCCGCGCAGCGAACGGAGCCGAAAGCAGCCAGCGGTGGAGGACGCGATTCGCGCGCAGTTGCGCGAGTTACCGGGTGTGCGGGTATCGGTGAACAACGGCGGCAACGGTGAAATGCTGCAAATCACGCTGGCTGGCAGCGATCCGGCTTCGCTGGAGGCAGCGGCGGCCGAACTGGAAAAGCAACTGCGAACGCTGCATGGCATTGGCAACGTCACGTCCAGTGCAGCACTACAACGACCTGAAGTGCAATTTCGGATAGACGCGGCACGTGCCGCCGCCCTGGGCGTGACTGCCGAGTCCGCGGCGAACGCCCTACGCATCGGTACCTACGGCGACTACTCCACGACGCTGCCCAAGCTGAATCTCCCCGCACGGCAGATTGCCATACGTGCCCGTCTCGATCCAGCGTTGCGGCAGAATCTGGACGCCATTGGTCAGTTGCGAGTGGCAGGCAGCCATGGGAGCGTGACGTTGGCCTCGGTCGGCTCGCTGTCTATCGGCAGCGGTCCGTCGCAGATCGACCGGATAGACCGGGATCGCAACATCACATTGTCCGTCGAACTCAATGGGCGCACGCTCGGCGAAGTCAGCGACGAAGCACAGCATTTGCCGGCGCTTCAACATATGCCACCCAACGTCCACCAGGTGCAAGGAGGTGAAACCGAGCACATGGGCGAGCTGTTCGGCAGCTTTGGCCTTGCCATGGCAATCGGCATCTTCTGCGTCTACGCGGTACTCGTGCTCCTGTTTCACGATTTCCTGCAGCCGGTCACCATCCTGTGCGCGTTGCCGCTATCGATCGGCGGAGCGATGCTCTCGCTGCTGACTACCCGCATGAGTTTTTCCATGCCGGCGCTGATCGGACTGCTGATGCTGATGGGCATCGTGACCAAGAACTCGATCCTGCTGGTCGAGTACGCCGTGATTGCACGGCGCGAGCGCGGCATGAGCCGGCTGCAGGCGTTGACGGACGCCTGCCACAAGCGCGCCCGACCCATTGTGATGACGACCATCGCGATGGGCGCCGGCATGCTGCCCAACGCGCTTGGACTAGGGGCGGAGCCCAGCTTCCGCCAGCCGATGGCAATCGTTGTGATCGGAGGCTTGCTCGCTTCCACCTTTCTGAGCCTGATCGTGATTCCGGTCGGATATACGTTTGTGGACGATTTCGAACAGTGGCTGCGCTGCCGGTTCAGGCGCATCGCAAGAACGGAAGATGCCAGCTTCGCCGAAGATACAGCATCCTGATGAAAACTTATCCTCACCTGGTCGTTTGCAGCGAATGCGATACAGTCTACCGCCGTCCCTCGCTGACACGGGGCGAGACGGCGCGCTGCAACGAATGTCACGCGACGTTAGATCGCGCAAGCCATCTGAACGTCGATCACTGGCTGGCCCTGACGGTAGCCGCGGCCATCGTGTACGTGATCGCCAATGCTTGTCCGGTGATTCGAATCGGGCTGCGCAGCCAGCATAACGAAGCGACGATCTGGCAGTCCGTGGCGGCGCTGGAGCACGGTGCGGCTGCGCCCATCGCAGTACCGGCCGCGATGTCGGTGATCGGGGTGCCGTTTTTGCAGATCGCGCTGCTCGCATGGGTGCTGGCCTACGCGCGGTCCGGCCGCCGCGCCCCGGGGTTCGCCGCGGCGATGAGGCTGCTTGTCGCGTTACGGCCGTGGAGCATGGTCGAGGTTGCGTTGGTTGGCATTCTCGTAGCCCTCGTCAAGCTCTCGGGCTTTATGGAGGTCACGCCAGGTGCCGGCGCATGGGCCATGGCGGCATTGATGACGTTGATCACGCTGGTCACTCATCGTGACATCGAGCAGCTGTGGGATCTGACAGAAGGCGGTGCGCGAGCATGAGTCCACACCCTCGCGCACAAGAACTAGGCGTGCTCGGTTGCCATGCATGTGGCCTGGTCTGCGAAGCACCGGCCGATGGCAACGAACCGGCACGGTGTTCGCGCTGCTGCGCCTGGCTGCATCGCCGGCGACCCGACAGCATCGCGCGCTCCTTCGCGTTCCTGCTGGCGGGAATCATTTTCTACCTCCCCGCCAACGCCATGCCGGTGATGTACACAACCAGGCTGGGCCGTGGTAGCGACAGCACCATACTGCAAGGCGTCTTCGCGTTCTGGACGTCCGGCTCCTACGGGATCGCACTGGTGATCTTCATCGCCAGCGTGGCCGTGCCCTGCGCGAAGTTCCTGAGCCTCGGCCTGCTGCTTCTCACTGCCCGGCAAGGCAGCCACTGGGCACGCCACGAGCGCGCCAGGCTTTATCGCATGATCGAGCTGATCGGCTACTGGTCGATGCTCGACGTGCTCGTGGTGGCGATCGTCGCCGCACTGGTCAAGTTTCATGCGCTGGCCGACGTCGAGCCGCGCGCAGGCATTCTCTTTTTTGGCGGCATGGTGATCCTGACCATGCTTTCAGCCATGCAATTCGATCCCCGCTTGATCTGGGACGGTAAGAAGCCATGAACGACATCCGTGAGCAAAAGCCCGAGCCGAGCCTGCCCGTGGTAATCCGGCGTCGCCGACGCGTTTCCCTCGTCTGGCTGGTGCCGATCATCGCCACGATGATCGGTTTTTCGCTACTGCTCCATACGTGGTTGTCGACGGGACCGACGATCTCCATCTCCTTCCAGACCGCGACCGGGCTGGACGCCGGCAAGACGCCGGTGAAATACAAAGACGTGACGGTCGGGACAGTGACCTCCATCTCCTTGAGCGAGGACGGCTCGCACGTGATCGCAGCCGTCTCGCTGAATAAGAGCGCTGAAAGCTTGGTACGCGCCGATACGCGCTTCTGGGTGGTACGCCCTCGCATCGGACTCGGCGGCGTATCAGGCATCGATACGCTGCTGTCTGGCGCCTACATTGGCATGGACAAGGGTACCTCACAGCAGTCCGGCCGGATTTTCACGGGACTCGAGACCCCACCGACCGTCATTAACAGCATGCCCGGCAAAAGCTTCATGATCCATGCCGACGACCTCGGCTCCCTCGATATTGGCTCCCCGGTCTATTTTCGCCGTATCCAGGTAGGCCGCGTCGCGTCCTACCGGCTGGGAGCCGATGGTCGCGGTGTCGACCTCCACGTTTTCGTCAATTCGCCCTACGACCGCTTCGTCACGACAGGCACGCGCTTCTGGAACGCGAGCGGTGTCGACGTTTCGCTAGGCGCCGACGGCCTGAAGCTCAACACCCAGTCGATGGCTACCGTCATGGCGGGCGGCATCGCCTTTGCCACACCGCCCGACGGCAGGCAGGATCCCGCTCCGGCCACGCCCCCCTTCGAGCTGGCCAAGGACGAACAGACCGCGATGGCGCCGCCAGACGGTCCGGGCCAGACCATACAGTTGCGCTTCGAACAGTCCCTGCGTGGTCTCGCAGTGGGCGCGCCCGTGGAATTCTCGGGACTGAACATCGGTCAGGTGGTGTCGATGCGGCTCGATTACGACGCCGCCAAACATCGTTTCCCTTCGGTCGTCGGCATCGTCGTGTATCCGAGCCGCCTAGGGAGCGTGCTCGAGCAACTGCCGACTTACGGCGGCGATTCCGAGCAGCAGGCGGCCCAGTTTCTCGCCGGCATGGTCCAACACGGCTTGCGCGCCCAGGCCCGCTCCGGAAACCTGCTCACCGGCCAGCTCTATATCTCGCTTGAATTTGTGCCCAACGCGTCAGCGGCCGCCTTTGACATTCACGCTCGCCCACTGACGCTTCCCACCGTAAGTGGAAGCTTCGACCACATGCAGGAACAAATCGCCGGCATCGTCACCAAGATCGACAAGATTCCGCTGGATTCCATCGGCCGCCGCCTCGACGCTTCACTGGCAGGGTTGCAGGAGACGCTACAACACGTCAATGGACAGATTCTGCCAGCCGCAGCGCAGACCTTGCAGCAAACGAATCAGGCGCTTGGATCGGTGCAAAGCACGTTCGCTGCCGACGCGCCATTGCAGCAGAGCCTTCTACAGTCATTGCAGGATCTGCAGCGTACCGCCGGTTCACTGCGCACTCTCGCCGACATGCTCGGCCGTCATCCCGAAGCGCTACTGCGCGGAATGCCGGGCGATTCGCGACCCACCTCGAACGCCAATCCGGCATCAACGGGAAACTGACATGAATGCTCTCTTCCGCCTGGGCTCGGTTGCACTGCTGCTCGGTCTCGCTGCCTGCGCTTCCGAACCGGTCCACTACCACACGCTACTTGCGCCGTCGGCTGGTACGTCACCGCAGCAGCCTGTCGACTTTCTGATCGATGTCCTGTCAGTGGGCATTCCGTCTAACCTCGATCAGGTGCAACTGGTCGTGCGGCAAGGCACGAACGGTGTGACGGTGCTTGACGGCGAACGCTGGGCAAGTCCACTCGGTGACGAGGTGCATGGTGCGCTATCTGCCGAACTCACTCAGCGGCTCGGAACACAGAACATAGCGGGCCTCCCCCAATCTTCCGGCAAGCCCGTTATGAGCATCAAGGTCCAGATTCGCCGGTTCGATGCGTGGCCCGGACAGCGAGTACAGCTGGACGCCAACTGGAGTCTGGGTTTGGCAGGCGACGCCGCAAACAGCCGCTTAGTGTGCTCGGGTCATTTCGACGAGCCCGCTGACGTCAGCTACTCCAGGATGGTTACAGCGCAACAGCGCTTGATCGCAGCGCTGGCTGCCCGGATCGATACCGACGCACGACGTTGGGAGCGTTCGCGGAGCCCGGGTTGCGCCCTGGAGAGCAGCGTGTAGTCAAGCTATTTGACAGCTGCCTGGAAGGTCCGCTCGCCGAGCTTCTGTGCAACGGTCTCGATACCAAAGAACGGAATGCGGTAGTCGTATTCCAGCGACACCTGTTTTCCATCGACCAATGCGTCGGCCCTTATCTCATCCTTCACATCCGTCAGCGCATACGCGAGCGGTGGGAAGAGGAGGGAAACGACGAAGGAAGCGGATCGAACCGCAACACCACGTTCCGTGTAGTCCTTGATCGTCAGCGTCGTTTGCGAGTCCCCCACGACCTGTACACCGGCCTTGGCCGCTGCCTCCACATAGCCCCTACGGATCAGCTCCGGAACGGTGGAGCGCACCTGACAGCTCCCGCAGTCGACCAGAACGGAAATATCGGGCACGCTCTTCGGTAGAGCCTTTGAGGCCGTTGGCCCTGCGGTCGTGCACGCAGCCAGGAGCGACGCGATTGAAATCGAACCCAGTGCCGAAAGTCGAATGAGGTAATTCATGAAGGTACCGTTGGTATAGGAGGTTGCTCGGCATGGATGCGCCGACGAAGGTGTGCCACGAGCCCACACTGTGATCTCGCCGCCGTCGCTATGCCACTTGCGTGAGAGACGCCATGTGACATCAACCGTGCATTTATCACATGCCGTCACGTTTCGTGCATGGTCAGCAGCGCGTTGAAGCCTAAACTCGCTACTTCTGCAACCACGGAGGAACGTCATGGCGTTGCCCAGAGCGCGATCACTCGTCTGGCTGGCAATAGCGGTACAGGCGAGCGCATTCGCCCAGGTAGCAGTGAAACCCGGGAAGTGGGAACTGACGGGCGCCTTCCAAGGCCTGCCCTTCGGCGGCTCGGACGAGCGCGTTCGAACGGCCTGCATTTCGGAGTCAGCACTTGACTCGATCCCGGAGAAAGCGCTGATGGATGCTGCGCCCCAGCCGACTGACGATGTGTCGAAGCCGCGCCCCAAGTGCGAGTACTCCAACGTTCGTCGTGATGGTGCGCAGTCTTCATGGATACTGGCCTGCGAAGGTCCGACGATGTCCGGATCCGGCAAGGCGACGGCTACGCCTGAGCAGTTGACTCTGTCGGAGTCGTTCGAACTGAAAATGCCTTTGGGTTCCCGCTCCATTCAGCACACCGTGCGAGCACGACGTCTGGGAGACTGTTCTTGAGGACGCGACGATTATTTCATTGCTCTCGGTAATCATCATGTTTAGCGGGTCGGCTTGCGCCAGTCAGACTTTTCTTTCAGGCGTGGTTGTGGGCACAGCGATTGGTGCTGGTGGGGTCGTCTGCATGTCGATCCGCCACTAGCTTCCCCTCATGCTTTTGATGTGTTCCGATGCAGGAACGTCACTTCATTTCACGTGATTGGGTATCTGTCATGTTCTCGTTCGGAATCGTCCACCAAGGCACCGACGTAGCTTGCCGTGTCGTGCGAGAGGCAGGCGTGACTGCCGCCGCGTTCACCCTGTTCGCCGCCGCTGGACACGCACAAGCCGCCAGTTTGCCGTGTCGCCATAGCCTGTCCAGCTCGGAAAGGTTGGTCTGCGAAGACCCGGAACTGTCTTCGCTGGACGGACAAGCTCGCGACGCTCCACAGCCGCGCCAAAGATCTCGCACCGGACAGCGACGCGCTCGAGGCCGACCGGATGCATCTGGGGAGATCTTGCCCTGTAGCCGCGCTCCTCGCGATTGTGGCTATGGACGAACTGTCGCGGGAAGACGACGATGGCGGTTGCGTCGCGGGCCAGCGTCAGGCCGCGCCCGATTTGACGAGATCGAGCACGGACGGCTCGCCGAACCGTGTCGAATCGCTGCCCGCGCCGAACCGGCTCGGCTTCGACCTCGAACGCGCAATGCAGACGCGCTACCGGATCCACACGTTCCAGCCAACGGACGTGGCGACAGCACAACTGCACGGACAAGGCATGCGTGAACAATTGGTACGTCCACCGCATTGGCGAGCTCAATGCCGATATCCAGCGGCGTCAGCAAACGCAGATCATCTCCCTCAAGGCGAATCTGACCGAGCAGAAAGTCCCGTCCGACGCTCAGGAAGCCGTGCTGGAAGTCACGGGATTGCGTCTGCCTTCGACGGTGAGCACGCAGTAAGCGGGCCGCGATCGAGTAAGTACGAATTGGAGGCCGTTCGCCTCAACCACCGAATATAGGTAGTCTCGTGTTGATCGCTTTCTTTGTCTTTGTGCCGGTCGCCATTTTCGGCCTGTTCTGGATCGCGTCGCAGATAGATCCGAAGACTGGCCGCTGGCGAACGCACCGTGCCGCTCGCTATCTGGTCATCCCAGAGGGTGTTAGGAACTTGAATAGTCGGTGCGACATGTACAAGCATGAGCATGGCGAAGACAACGAAGTGTAGGCCTGCCAATGTTTCGGGCAGGCGCTCGTAATCTCGCCAGTCGCCGGAATCGGTTGAACCAACCGAAACGACCCATCGTCGCGGCAACAGCACGAAGCCCTTCTTTGCCTCTCGCAACTTGATGATCTGCAGTTCGATACCTTCGTCATGCGCAACCTGTCTAGCCGTGTCAGCGGTATAGCCCTGGGCAGCGAATGCAAGCTTTACCGTCTGGCCGGTTGCTTGCTGAACCTGACGCCCAAGCTCGGCTACCTGTGCACGCTCCTGGTCGTTGGCCGGCGTGATGTGCACCGCCAGTAGCAGACCTAACGTCTCGACAGCCATATAAATTTTGCTGCCCCTTTTGCGCTTAAGGCTAGGCCACAACAATGCAATGAAGTAGAGCGGATTTCGCCGTTTCTTTAGTTGTGCAATGATCGCGGAAAATTCAGGCACCGGCAATGCGCTTGGCGCGTCCTTGGATTCCACGGTGCCGAAATGATAAAAACGAGACGGGCCAATAGATGCAACAACTTAATCTGATCGTCGCGTTCTTAGGAACGCTTCCACAGTTTGCGGCTTCCAGGCAGCACCAAGATGTGCTTGACCTCAGATCGGGGTGTGTCGTCGATTCGTTGCCGTCGACACACAGTTCGGATGTGCATATGTTCACTCTACGTCTACGCTGGCCCGGGGGGGAGGAGACGTAGAACATTTCGTCGAGGCTAACAAGTTCGTCGAATATCACATTCTCAAGGCTCATCAGATGGGAATGCAACTGGTTGCGGTTTTCGACGGCTATGGAGTTTGTCTGCACGCCGCGCCCGGACTGGATTTCAGGTCCGAGTAGCCAGATCGGCTAAAGTCCAGATTTCTGGACTCAGCGAATGACCCGAAGCCCATGCTGGCAAGAGATTCCAACAAGATTGCGCCTGGAGCAGTTCGAGCAATTTGTCTGGCCGCATCTGAGCCTGGGCCGTCGCGGACCTCGCCCCACGCTGGCGTTGCACAAGATCTTCAACTACATCCTGCAGGCGCTGTACATGGGTTGTCAATGGAAGATGCTGCCGATCGACAGGAATGCAGAAGGTCGCCCTGAAATCCACTATACGCGCATCTACCGCACGTTTCGTCGCTCGCAGGCCGATGGTTGTATCGATGCCATCTTTTCGGGCTCGGTGCAGCAGCTTCATCAGGACCAGCTGCTTGACCTTTCGGTCATCCACGGCGACGGTACCACGACGGCGGCGAAGAAAGGCGGCGACAATCTCGGGTATAGCGGGCACAAGCATCTGAAGGGCGACAAGGTGGTAGCCTTGTGCGATCGCAACTGCAACCTCATTGCACCATTCATCAGCGCTCCGGCAACCGCAACGAATCACCGCTGTTGCGCGACGCGCTGCCAAGCCTCACCGCCATGGCCCGCGCCATTGGCGCGGGCCTGCACGGTTCAATCGTCAGCCTGGATGGCGTCTACGACTGCAGGGCCAACCGCAAGGCGATCTTCAATCGCGGCATGACCCCGAACATCCCCGAGAATCCGCGCGGACGCAAAACACCGAAGCGAGGCCAAGCAGCGCTATGATCCGGCCATCTTCGAGGAGCGTTTCAGGACCATTGAGCGGGTATTCGCCTGGGAGGACACCCATTAGCGGGCCCGTGTCAAGTGAGTAATCGATATCCCCGGCTGCCTGGGTAGCCGTTTTTGGCGACCTGTTCGACATGTTCAATTTCGATTCGGATCATGGTCACGGCGGCAACAACCAGCATGGCAGCAACGCGGATGCCGAGGAGCAGAGCGGCGCGAAAGGCGCGATGCCATTCTGATCGGTTTGAGCCGTGCGCGGCGGGTTAGGCCACGCAACGTCGCGCACGGCAGTGCCGAACCGAGGAGCCCGTTCCAGTGGACACGCTGCGAACGGGTTTGCCTCGACGGCAAATACCGTGTGGCGATCGCGCGACTTGGGCCGTTCACCAGTACTGCGATCCCCGACAAATCAACTATGGCCAGCGCGTACGGAATCGTAAGCCATTTCTGCGAGGCCGGCATGGACACATCCATTTTTCAGCTCGCCCCTTGGGCCGGCCCCGCGTACCTGGCGCTGGCCGATGCAATCGAACTTGCCATCCAGGCGGGGTCGGTTCAAGCCCGCGACAGACTTCCTTCACAGCGAATGCTGGCTGACTTCCTCGGGCTACATGTAAATACGGTCAATCGGGTGCTCCGGGAAGCGAGGCGACGCGGGCTCACGATCGGCAACAGACGCCACCGGAACCGCGGTGCATGCCACATCGATGGAAGACATCTCCGATACTTTGCATACCGGGACCGCAAAAGCGCATATAGCGGCCGGTCCCCTGGGAACACCGGACGGCTCGTGATCTTGGGGGTTCTTCGACGCTTGCCCGCATAGATGGTCTGTCCCGCCTTCGGTGACACTAGTCGCATTGACAGGTAGCTGCCACGAAGGCGGGACATACACCCGCGGACTTCCAATATTGAGGACTACATATGTCCCCCGCTAATCAGTAGAATTGATCAGCGGGGAAGGACTCGCGCCGAAGCACGTGCTGCCGATCATGTGCATGCACTCGATACTGACGAGCAGAATGCGCGCACAGCGGCTCCTGCTTATGGCACGCTTTTGGCTCCTGCAACTCGTTGGTCTATATCTGCTGAATGTGGTATCGCGACCACGTCGTTTCACAAAATGGTGCTCGCGAGCCCCGATACGAAGGCCGCCGAGGCCGATTCTCGCCGTTGAGGCGTTCGTGTCCAGCATTATCAGCTCGACGTGATTCTGACGTGCGTGCGCTGGTCAAGCCGATCCAGCGCGACTGCTATGTTGACGAGTTCGTTTTCCGTTTCAATTGCCGCACGGCGCGCTAGCGCCGACTGCATCTCTATCGCCTGCTTGAACAGGCTGAGTCGCGGCTGGCGCCGGAGCGAACTATGCACGCTCCATGCCAGAGAACGATGAGACCACAGTGCCCACCTTTGTCGCCGTTTCGCCTCAATGCCGTCAAATGGACAGACCCGTCGCACAAACCCCCGATGTTCTGCCGCTCTAAAGGTTCAATTAAACGGGCTTTCTCCCGGGGTTTATTGCGTAGCGCCGACGCGGCGCAATGCATCGGCCGCAGACGTATTACCTTGTGTGATCGCGATTTGCAATGCGGTCCCGCCTCGCGCATCGACATGATTGACGTTGGCGCCATGTGCGATGAGCACCGGGAGCATATCGAGACGGCCGAATAGCGCAGCAAACGACAATGCCGTTTCCCCCGCGTTGTTGGTCTGATCGATGTCGCAATGCGTATCGAGCAGTATCGTCGCAATGTCCTTCTCGCCTTTGAAAAGCGCCCCCATCAAAGCCGTATTGCCGTGCCGGTCGGCAGCGCAAGCGTTGGCGCCTGCAGAAAGAAGGGCCTTCAGTGTCTTGGGGTGATCGTCATACGCGCTGAGAATCAACGCGGTATAGCCTTCGGGCGTCTTTGTCTCGAGCGGGAAACGGGCGTCGACCAGCGCCTGTATGATATCGGTGCGCCCGGCACGCGCCGCCGCGAACCAGTCATCCGCAAAGTTCGGGGTAACGGCCGCGGCCGAATACCCTCCTGACCGATAAACGTGCTCCGCACAACCCGCCGCCAACAGTGCGGCAATTGCCGTGACCGTGGCGGTCCGGACAATGCGCCGCACAGTCGATAATCCTCGCATTACGTTCTCCGTGAGCAACCCTATTCAACCAATCTGGAGCCTACTTGCGCAGGCCCCTTGGCACTTTAGTTGTCGCTGAGGTGTGCCGCCGCATCCCGCACACGCGCGACATCTGCCTTTGTCGCTTGCGTCAGGCGCGTACCGTAGTCGGCATCGGCCTTGTAGAAGTACGAAAGCATCGTGTACTTGTTCGCGTCGTTGGTCACGTGCGACAGGTCGCCCGCAAGCGCCGTGATCAGGTCCGCCTTTTGGTCTTCCGGCAGCGTCCGGTAGTACTCACCGGCCTGACGGAAATCGAGTGTCTTGTGGATCGCCCTTTGCTGGGTCGTCCCGCTGAGCGGCGTCTGCACGGACTTGTACTTGTTCTGCTGGGCAATCTCCGCGATGGTGGACGGTTCGTAGTTCACTTCGCCCTTCCGATCGCCGCCGTTCATCAAGCCATCCTGATTGTTATTGCTAACCGAGACGAGCGGGTGGTTGATCGGCAACTGGTTGTAGTTCGCACCGAGGCGATACATCTGAGTGTCGGCATACGAGAACAACCGGCCTTGCAGCATCCGGTCCTCGGACGGCTCGATACCCGGCACAAGTCTGGACGGCGCAAACGCCGATTCTTCCGTCGACTCGAAATAGTTGTCGGGAATGCGGTTGAGCGTCATCGTGCCCACTTTCTGCTCCGCAATCGAAGACGGCCACACCTTCGTGTCGTCGAGCGGATCGAAATCGAACTTGTCCAGATCCTTCGGCGACATTACCTGGACATAGAGGTCCCACCGGGGATACTGATGCGCCTTGATCGAGTTGTACAGGTCATTGGTCGTCAGGTTCCAGTCCTTGCCGATCGAAGCCGCGATCTCTTGCGGGCGCAGTCCGTGGATGCCCTGTTGGCTCTTCCAGTGGAACTTCACGTAGTTAACTTCGCCTTGCGCATTGACGAACTTGAATGCGTGCACCGCGAAACCGTCCATATTGCGGTACGAATCCGGCATGCCCGCGTCCGTGTAGAGGTGCGTCAGCATGTTCGTTGCTTCAGGCGTATGCGCAAAGAAGTCGAATGCCAGGTTGGCGTCCTGCACGCCGGTCACGGCCGACGGCTTGTTCGCGTGCACGAAGTCAGGGAACTTGATGGCGTCGCGAATGAAGAAGATCGGCCAGTTGATGCCGACCATGTCCCAGTTGCCTTGCTGCGTGTAGAACTTGATGGCGAAACCGCGCGGATCCCGTGCCTGCTCGGGCGAGCCGCGATACCCCATCACCGTCGAGAATCGCACGAAGACAGGGGTTTTCGTGCCGGGCGTGAATACCTTGGCGTTGGTCAGCGAACCGATGTCGGCGCTCGGTACGAATTCGCCGAAGGCGCCTGTGCCGCGCGCATGCACGACGCGCTCGGGGATGCGCTCCCGATCGAAACGCTGCAGCTTCTCGATGAGATAGGAGTCCTGCAACAGAACCGGGCCTTCGGCACCCGCGGTCTGCGAATTCTGGTTGTCGCCGACAGGCGGTCCGCTGTCTCGGGTCAGGTCCGCCGCATGTACGAGCGGAGCCACGGCGATTGCCGAGACGATCGAGAAAATGCCAGCTGCTATCTTTGTCTTCCGTACATTCATGTCGTGATCCTGATTCGAGAGAGGTGCGACGGGCATGCTATGGGCCAGCCATTCATCTGGCCAATCTTTTTTTTCGATCGAAGCGATAGCAATAGCGCCCCTTCTCTGTCGCTCAGTCGGTAAGAAGGGGAACGGCCGCTGTTGTGGCCTTAACGGACCCTCACGCGGGCAGTTCGATCACATCGGTTGCGCAAGTTCACGAGAATCTCGTCTCGCGCTAGTGTGGCTGTACATGTATAAGCATTTGATTCTACTGCCCGTCGCCCGCTAGCAATGGCAGGCGGAAGAAACCACGAACACGAACCGTGGGCATCGATACCATGTGCCGTGCGAAACGCCGCTGAGGTTCGGCCCTTCTTTTTGCTGCAGTCTTGGTAGCAGCACCTTATCTAACAAACGGCAATCAAGATCAGTCCGCGCAGCGCGCAAGCGCCGCTGGTATGACCACGACGTAGCATGCGTGCGTCATTCTGCAGCACAGAGCTTCGGGTCTTGATACCCGGTCTTTTCTCGTCGAACGCATCTCCAGTCACGAAAAAAACTGGTATTACCAGTCGATGCGAGATGGACAGTTGCAGCGGGTTGCTGCAAGAATTCGCGACGTTCAGACGTTGGATGCCGCGCTTTGCATCCGCTAAGCGGTGAGCGTTGGAAACGGCGACCGCCCTAACGAACACAAATCGAGACCCGGTTCGCGAAATCACGGTCCAAAAATAGGAGACACGATGACATCCGCAGTACCCGCAATTCCAGCTCCAGTCTTTTCGCAGCCGCTCACGCCAGTTGGGCACTCCCTGCTGCTTTCGTTCCTCGTCGCGGCCGTGCCGATCGCCGTGGCCCTTGTCATGCTTGGTCTGTTGCGCCGTCCAGCATGGCAGGCTTCGTTGGCCGGCTTGATTGCCGGGCTTGCAATTGCTATAGGCGTATGGAAGATGCCCGTCGGCATCGCGTTCGATTCTGTCGCCGCAGGCATGGCGCTCGCGCTGGTGCCCGTGATGTGGATCGTGGTCAATGCCCTCCTGCTCTATAACATCGCGGTGAAATCCGGGCGCTTCGACCAGTTTCGGCAGTGGATGCTCGATCATTTGCCTAACGACCGACGTCTCGTGCTGCTCGTCGTCGCCTTTTCGTTCGGCTGCCTGCTGGAAGGGATTTCGGGCTTCGGCACGCCTATCGCGATCACCAGCGCGCTTCTCGTCGCACTGGGCTTTCCGGCATTGGAGGCCCTCACCTACACGCTGATCTTTAACACCGCTCCTGTCGCATTCGGGGCGCTCGGTGTGCCAATCACCGTGCTGGGTGCCGTCACGTCGCTCCCGGCGCCGACGCTCGCCGCAATGGTCGGCAGGCAGCTACCCTTCTTCGCGTTGCTGCTGCCTTTCTACGTCGTCGGTGTCTACGGCGGATTTCGCTCCATCCGCAAACTCTGGCCAGCCCTCCTTGCGTCGGGTGGGAGCTTCGCGGCCGCTCAGTTCGTCACGTCCAATTTCCTCGGTTATCAGCTAACGGACGTACTTTCGTCCCTTACGTCGCTCGTGGTCACAATCGGGTTCTTGAAACTGTGGCGGCCTGAACCTGACCCCGAGTTCGCAGTCGTGCGCAGCGCGGGCGTGGAAAAGCCGGGCGCGCCCGTCGGTTATGGCGGCTGGTTGCCCTGGATCGTGGTCTCGGTCGTCGTGATCTTTTGGGTCCATGCCGACATTGCGGCCATCGGCGACGTCAAAGTGCAGTGGCCCGGCTTGCATAACGCGGTTTTCGTGACGCTGTACAACAAGCCTTACGCTGCAGTCTGGGACTTCCAGCCGCTGGGAACGGGCACGGCCATTCTCGTTGCCGCGCTGATCACGGCTGTGTGGACGCGTACCGGTGTCGCCGCCTTCTTCGACTGCGTCGTCAAGACCTGGCGTCAGACGCGAATCGCCATTCTGACAGTCATGATGATCGTGGGACTCGCCTACCTGTTGAACTATTCGGGCATGAGCTACACCCTTGGCATGGGCGTGGCGTCGACGGGAGCACTGTTCCCGCTGGTCTCGGCATCGCTGGGATGGATCGCTGTGTTTCTGTCGGGCAGCGACACCTCGGGAAATGCGCTCTTCGGCAACCTGCAGGTCGTTGCGGCTCGCCAAGTCGGTCTCGATCCGGTGCTGATGGCAGCAACCAACTCGTCAGGCGGCGTGATGGGAAAGATGATCTCGCCGCAGAACATCGCGACCGGTGTGTCGACGACCGAGCTCAAGGGCAAGGAAGGCCTCGTATTCGCCCGCACGTTCTGGCATAGCGTGTTTCTCACTCTTCTGCTCGGCGTGCTGGTCTTCCTTCAGCAGCACGTCCTGAGCTGGATGATTCCCACGCTGCCACATTGACCGCGTGGCCGTCGGTGTGTATCAAGTTGTAAGCCTTTCCTTGCATGTTCCGAGTGCAGTTTCGCGCGTCGAGGGCTCTCTGTATTCAGAGAGCCTTCGACGCGCGGCTATCGTAGTTATCGAAAAAGAGATTCCTTATGCAAACGAAACCTGTGATTTCCATCGACGACGTGACCCGTGTGCTTTCCGCTGCGCAGGCCGAGGCAAACAAGCAGAACTGGCCTGTCGCGATCGCAGTGGTCGACGACGGAGGCCATTTGCTCGGCATGTTGCGTCTGGACGGCTGCGCACCGATCGGCGCCGATATCTCGATCGGCAAGGCCCGTACGGCAGCCGTGGGGCGCCGTGAATCGAAGGCTTACGAAGACATGGTCAACGGCGGACGTACCGCCTTTACCACCGCACCGATCGTCACCGCACTCGAAGGCGGCGTTCCTTTGATTGCAGACGGTCACGTCGTTGGCGCCATCGGCGTCTCCGGAATGAAGCCCGCTGAAGATTCACAGATCGCAAAAGCCGGCGCGGCATCACTCGCCTGAGCGCGTATATCCTCCCCGAGCATCAAGTCCCTGCCGAGCGTACGCGCTCGCAGCGACCAGCCCTGAATCGCAAGTCACCTTGGAGCAGTACATGACGGAAATGACTCGGCGCGACCGTCTCCGTGTCGCTGAGAAGCTCGCCCATTTCATCGAAACCGAGGCATTGCCCGGCACCGGTGTCGACCTGGGGCAATTCTGGCGCGGATTCGCCGCCATCGTTCACGACCTGGCGCCGAAGAATCGCGCGCTGCTTGCCGAGCGCGACCGGCTGCAAGCCGAACTCGACACATGGCACCGCGAGCACTCGGGCCCCGTGCGCGATCTGAACGCCTATCGCAGTTTCCTGGAGAGCATCGGCTACATCGTGCCGACGCCGGCGAGTGTTCATGCGACCACGACCGGCGTGGATCGGGAAATTGCCGAACAAGCCGGCCCGCAGCTGGTCGTGCCGCTGTCCAACCAGCGCTACGCGCTCAACGCCGCGAACGCTCGCTGGGGCAGCCTCTACGACGCACTGTATGGCACCGACGCGATCGATGAGACCGACGGCGCTGCCCGGTCGGCGGAGTACAACCCGAAGCGTGGCGCACGCGTCATTGCGTTCGCGCGCCGCTTTCTGGATCAGGCGGCACCGCTCGCTGACGGCTCGCATGCAGAAGCGACGGGCTATAAGGTCGAGAACGGAGAGCTGGTCGTGTCGGTGAATGGACGTACGAAGGGTCTGAAGGATCCGGCTGCGTTCATTGGCTTCGTGGGCGAAGCGAACGCGCCGTCCGCAGTGCTTCTCGAACACAACGGCCTGCATTTCGAGATTCAGTTCGACGCGAACGATGTCATCGGAAAGACGGACGCCGCGCATGTGAAGGATGTGCTCATGGAGGCAGCCGTGAGCACGATCATCGACTGCGAAGATTCGGTCGCCGCCGTCGATGCCGACGACAAGGTGCAGTTGTATCGCAACTGGCTCGGCCTGATGACCGGCGAGCTCACCGAAGAAGTGACGAAGGGCGGCAAGACCTTCACGCGTCGTCTGAACGCCGACCGTGAATACACCGGCGCTGACGGCAAGCCGGTCACGTTGCATGGCCGCTCGCTGCTGTTCATCCGTAACGTCGGTCACTTGATGACGAACCCTTCGGTGCTCGACGTCGAAGGCCGCGAGATCCCTGAAGGCATTCTCGATGGCGTCGTCACGACCCTCTGCGCCTTGCACGACCGCACGCACAAGCTGAACTCGCGCACCGGCTCCATCTATATCGTGAAGCCGAAGATGCACGGCCCCGCGGAAGTCGCATTCGCGAGCGAGCTGTTCGGGCGGATCGAGGACTTGCTTGGTCTTCCCCGCAACACCATCAAGATGGGCATCATGGATGAGGAGCGCCGCACGAGCGTGAACCTCGCCGCTTGCATTAACGCCGCCGCCGCACGCGTCGCGTTCATCAACACGGGTTTCCTCGACCGGACCGGCGACGAGATGCATACGTCGATGGAAGCGGGCCCGATGATGCGCAAGGGCGACATGAAGTCGAGCAAGTGGATCGCCGCGTATGAGCGCAGCAATGTGCTGACCGGTCTTGCGGCCGGCCTGCGCGGACGCGCGCAGATTGGCAAGGGTATGTGGGCGATGCCCGACCTCATGCACGCGATGCTCGAGCAGAAGATCGCTCACCCGAAAGCGGGCGCCAATACCGCGTGGGTCCCGTCGCCAACCGCCGCGACGCTGCACGCCCTTCACTATCATCAGATCGATGTGCAGGAAGTGCAGAAGGCGCTAGAGACCACTGATCTCTCCAGCGTGCGCGACGAACTGCTCGATGGCCTGCTGACGATTCCCGTCGTCGAGCGCGCAGAGTGGACTCACGGTGAGATTCGCAGCGAAGTCGAGAACAACGCTCAAGGCATTCTCGGTTACGTGGTTCGCTGGATCGACCAGGGCGTGGGCTGCTCGAAGGTGCCCGATATCCACAACGTCGGTCTCATGGAAGACCGTGCCACCCTGCGCATTTCCAGCCAGCACATTGCGAACTGGCTGCATCATGGGGTCGTGACGACGGAAATGGTTCGGGAAACTTTCGAGCGCATGGCCGATGTCGTGGACAAGCAGAACGCGGGCGATCCCAGCTATCAGCCGATGGTGCCCGCCTACGACAAGTCTCTAGCGTTCAAGGCTGCGTTGGCACTGGTGCTTGATGGGCGAGCTCAACCGAGCGGCTATACCGAGCCCCTGCTGCATGCGTTTAGAACGCAGCGAAAGCACTAAGCGAATCGCTTCGGGGAAGTCTGACCTCGAAGGCTGGATGCAAGCCAGCCTTCGAGGCGCATTGCCGATGGCGCCGTCGACTAGGACCATCCCTCGAGCCGCAGTGTCGAGCGCACCAGTCGCTGTTCTTCCTGCTCGATCTCCGAAAAGCTGTCGCGCACGCTACGGATATGCTGGCTCGCCGCGCGCCGCGCCTGCTCCGGCAACTGGCCCGTGACCGCGTTGTAGAGCCGGGCGTGCTGCCGGTCAATCATACGTTTGTGTGGCTCGCGGTGATAGAGGTTGTTCACGGACGCGAACACAGAACTCAACATCAGGTCGTTGAGAAAGGACAGCGTATGAACGAGCACCGGGTTATGCGATGCCTCGCAAATCGCCAGATGAAAGGCGTGATCGAGCCGCGCATGGGTTGGGGCATCGGTGTCTTCGGATTCCGCTGCCAACATTGCTTCGTAGCGGCGGTTGATCAGGACATGATCGGCTGCCGTGCCGCGCAATGCAGCCAGCCGGGCGGACTCCGCTTCGATCATCTCGCGCACCTCGAGCAGGTCATACAGCGTGCGCGGCTGCGAACTCAGTAGATGCATCATCGGCGTCTGTGCGGGCTCGACAGTCAGATTAGCCACGACCGACCCCTTTCCTTGCGATGTTTCTATCAGTCCGCGCGCACGCAGGACTTTCAGGCCTTCACGCAACGCCGTACGCGAGACACCGAGCTTTTCCGTGAGACGACGTTCGGACGGAAGCGCCTGCCCCTCTTTAAGCACACCGTCAACAATCAATCGCTCAATGCGTTCGACCACGACATCGGCAAGATTACGCTTCGTGTCTTCCATATCGCCTCGACTTTCTGATTGGTATTACCAGTCACAATCGTACCACGCTTTATTGCACGAGACGGTCATGTAAGCCTCGAAAGAACGCGAAGGCAGTGAATCCACCGCGAGCGCATCGCCAATAAACTGGTATTACCAGCTTGAAAAGCATCGACAAACGGGCAGGGACCCGCAAAAATCTTCGCCAATATGCGCTTTGGACAGGGATTGCCAAGCTGTCCGCAAGGAGACACCGCATGACCTATGCTTACGATGAACGAATCGACGGCCCACTCGTCGATCAAGATAAAGCCAAGATCGTCCGCGAGCTGCGATCGCTGTCGCCCGGTCTTCAGCTTTTGCACGAGAAAGAAGACCTCCGTCCGTTCGAATGCGACGGACTGTCTGCGTATCGCATTACGCCGATGCTCGTTGCCTTGCCCGGCACGGTCGACGAAGTGCAGACGCTGCTCGCCTATGCGTCGGCGAATCGCATCCCGGTCGTGGCGCGCGGCGCGGGCACCGGCCTCTCAGGTGGCGCCCTGCCGCTCGAGAAAGGCATTCTGCTCGTGATGGCGCGCTTCAACCGCATTCTCGAACTCGAGCCGGAAGCGTCCATCGCGCGGGTGGAGCCCGGCGTGCGCAACCTCGCGATATCGCAGGCGGCGGCACCGCACGGCCTTTACTACGCACCCGATCCATCGTCGCAGATCGCCTGCTCGATTGGCGGCAACGTCGCGGAGAACGCAGGCGGCATCCACTGCCTCAAATACGGGCTCACGGTCCACAACATCCTGAAAGTGGATATCCTGACGATCGATGGTGAACGCGTGACGCTCGGGTCCGAAGCGCTCGATTCGCCGGGATTCGACCTGCTCGCGCTCATTACCGGATCAGAAGGCATGCTCGGTGTGGTCGTCGAAGTCACGGTCAAGCTGCTTGCGAAGCCTCAGAGCGCCAAGGTGCTGCTCGGCAGTTTCGACGACGTCGAGCGCGCCGGCGACGCAGTTGCGCAGATCATCGGAGCGGGTGTGATTCCAGGCGGCCTCGAGATGATGGACAACCTCGCCATCCGGGCGGCCGAGGACTTCATCCACGCTGGCTATCCGGTCGATGCCGAAGCGCTCTTGCTTTGCGAATTAGATGGTGCGGAGTCGGACGTGCAGGAAGACTGCGAGCGCGTTGAAACGCTCCTGCGAGCCGCGGGTGCGACCGATATTCGCCTCGCCGCGAACGAAGCGGAACGGCAGCGGTTGTGGGCGGGCCGCAAGAACGCGTTTCCGGCTGTGGGCCGCATTTCTCCGGACTATTACTGCATGGACGGCACGATTCCGCGCCGGGAATTGTCGCGTGTACTGCGCGGCATCGCGGCGCTCTCGCAAGAGTACGGTCTGCGCGTGGCGAATGTATTCCACGCGGGCGACGGCAACATGCATCCGCTGATTCTGTTCGATGCTAACGCGCCCGGCGAAACGGAACGCGCGGAAGCCGTCGGCGCGCGCATCCTTGAGCTCTGTGTTGAAGTGGGCGGCAGCATCACGGGCGAGCATGGCGTCGGACGCGAAAAGATCAATCAAATGTGCGCGCAGTTCAACGCCGACGAACTGAGCTTCTTCCACGCGGTCAAGGCGGCATTCGATCCCGCCGGCCTGCTCAATCCCGGCAAGAACGTGCCAACACTACATCGCTGCGCCGAATTCGGTTCGATGCACGTCCATCACGGCGCACTGCCCTTTCCCGAACTGGAGCGTTTCTGATGCGGCGCGATTCAATCACCCACGACGATAGCGTGCGTCTCGTCGAAGAAGTGCAGGCCGCAATCGCGTCCAGACAACCGCTTCTCATTCGTGGCGCGTCGAGCAAGGCGTTTCTGGGCCGGCCGGCCGCGCCAGGCTCGCGAGAGATCGACACGCGTTCGCACCGCGGCATCGTCAGCTATGACCCGAGCGAGCTCGTGATCACCGCGCGTGCGGGAACGCCGCTCGCCGAACTCAACGCCGTACTGGACGACGCCAATCAGATGTTGCCCTGTGAGCCGGCGAGTTATGGCGGCCAGGCGACGGCAGGCGGCGCGGTTGCCGCCGGCCTCGCGGGACCGCGTCGTCCGTGGTGCGGTTCCGTGCGCGACTTCGTCCTGGGCTGCCGGGTCATTACGGGCGAAGGCAAGCATCTGCGTTTCGGCGGTCAAGTCATGAAGAATGTCGCGGGCTTCGATGTTTCGCGGCTGATGAGCAGCAGCTTCGGCTGTCTTGGACTCATCACGGAGATTTCATTGAAGGTGCTGCCGAAGGCGCGCGCATCCGCGAGTCTTGCGATCGCGATGGAAGCAAGCGACGCGATGCGCGAACTGTCGGCGTGGCGCCGCGCCGCGCTGCCCTTGAGCGGGGCGTGCTTCATCGACGGTGCGCTGCATGTGCGGCTCGAAGGCGGCACGGGACTGGTTCGATCCGCCGTGGATCGCATTGGCGGCAAGGAACTCGATCCGCGCTTCTGGGACGACCTGCGCGATCAGCGGCTTGCGTTCTTCGACGATCCTCGCCCGCTATGGCGTCTGTCGTTGCCTAACGCGGCGCCGCTGGTCGAACTGCCGGGTGCCGTGCTGCTCGACTGGGCCGGCGCTCAACGCTGGCTCAAGAGCGATGCGAGCGCAGCCGACATCCGCGCGATCGCAACCGCGGCCGGCGGTCATGCCACCTGCTTCACTCCGCGCAGCGATGTCGAGCCGTTTCATCCGATTCCTTCGCCATTGATGCGCCTGCATCAACAACTGAAAGTGCGCCTCGATCCACACGGCATCTTCAATCCGGGCCGGATGTACGCAGACTATTGAACATCGAGCGCCGGAGACTTCCACACCATGCAAACGAAACTCAGCAATCAGGCTCTCTCACTTCCGCGCGCGAAAGAAGCGGAGGACATTCTTCGCACGTGTGTGCACTGCGGCTTCTGCAACGCGACTTGTCCGACGTATCAACTACTGGGCAATGAACTGGATGGCCCGCGCGGACGCATCTATCTGATCAAGCAGATGCTCGAAGGCGAGCTTGTCAGCGACAAAACGCAACTGCACCTCGATCGCTGCCTCACCTGCCGCAACTGCGAGACGACGTGTCCGTCGGGGGTGAAGTATCACTCGTTGCTCGATATCGGCCGCGATATGCTAGACCGGAGCGTCGAGCGTCCCTTCGCGCAACGCGTGATGCGTACCGGGCTGCGTAAGGTCATTCCGCGCCCGCGCACGTTCGGCGCCATGCTCAAAGCGGGTCAACTCCTGCGCGGCGCATTGCCGTCGAACATCGCCGACAAGATTCCGCACAAGGTCATCAGCGCGGGGACGCGCCCGCCGGTACGGCACAAGCGCCGCATGCTGATGCTCGAAGGCTGCGCACAACGCTCGCTCTCGCCGAATACCAATGCCGCGACCGCGCGCGTGCTCGATCGTCTGGGCGTCAGCATCGACGCAGTGTCGGAGGTGGGTTGCTGCGGCGCCGTCGACTATCACCTCGATGCGCAGAACGCGGGCCTCGACCGCGCCCGGCGCAACATCGACGCGTGGTGGCCGAAGGTCGAAGCTGGCGCGGAAGCCATCATTCAAACGGCGAGCGGCTGCGGCGCGTTCGTCAAGGAGTATGGTCATCTTCTGCGCGACAACCCCGCCTATGCCGAGAAGGCCCGGCACGTGAGCGAACTGGCGTGTGACATTGGCGAAGCGCTCGCGCGCCTGCCCATCGAACGTCTGCCGGTCAAACCGGACCAGCGGGTCGCCTTCCACTGCCCTTGCACGCTTCAGCATGCGCAGAAACTCGGCGGGTCCATCGAAGGCCTGCTTACCCGACTCGGATTTACCCTCACGGGCGTGCCCGACGCGCATCTGTGCTGCGGATCAGCGGGAACGTATGCATTCACGCAGCCCGAGCTTTCCCGCAAGCTTCGCGACAACAAGCTCGATGCGCTCGAAAGCGGCAAGCCCGATGTCATCGCGACCGCGAACATCGGGTGTCAGACCCATCTCGGCGGTGCGGGCCGGACCGCGGTACGTCACTGGATCGAGATTGTCGACGAGGCCATCGCGTGAACGCCGAATCACCTTATTGACCAACATAGCGAGAGACTGGAGACAATCAACTGGTTGCGGGTTTTCGACGGCTATGGAGTTTGTCTGCACGCCGCGCCCGGACTGGATTTCAGGTCCGAGTAGCCAGATCGGCTAAAGTCCAGATTTCTGGACTCAGCGAATGACCCGAAGCCCATGCTGGCAAGAGATTCCAACAAGATTGCGCCTGGAGCAGTTCGAGCAATTTGTCTGG
This sequence comes from Paraburkholderia lebeckiae, assembly GCF_050436225.1. Classification (NCBI taxonomy): domain Bacteria; kingdom Pseudomonadati; phylum Pseudomonadota; class Betaproteobacteria; order Burkholderiales; family Burkholderiaceae; genus Paraburkholderia; species Paraburkholderia lebeckiae. Next base: position 2,290,182 of record NZ_JBNDLU010000002.1, read on the forward strand.
CCGCATCTGAGCCTGGGCCGTCGCGGACCTCGCCCCACGCTGGCCTTGCACAAGATCTTCAACTACATCCTGCAGGCGCTGTACATGGGTTGTCAATGGAAGATGCTGCCGATCGACAGGAATGCAGAAGGTCGCCCTGAAATCCACTATACGCGCATCTACCGCACGTTTCGTCGCTCGCAGGCCGATGGTTGTATCGATGCCATCTTTTCGGGCTCGGTGCAGCAGCTTCATCAGGACCAGCTGCTTGACCTTTCGGTCATCCACGGCGACGGTACCACGACGGCGGCGAAGAAAGGCGGCGACAATCTCGGGTATAGCGGCACAAGCATCTGAAGGGCGACAAGGTGGTGGCCTTGTGCGATCGCAACTGCAACCTCATTGCTCCATTCATCAGCGCTCCCGGCAACCGCAACGAATCACCGCTGTTGCGCGACGCGCTGCCAAGCCTCACCGCCATGGCCCGCGCCATTGGCGCGGGCCTGCACGGTTCAATCGTCAGCCTGGATGGCGTCTACGACTGCAGGGCCAACCGCAAGGCGATCTTCAATCGCGGCATGACCCCGAACATCCCCGAGAATCCGCGCGGACGCAAAACACCGAAGCGAGGCCAAGCAGCGCTATGATCCGGCCATCTTCGAGGAGCGTTTCAGGACCATTGAGCGGGTATTCGCCTGGGAGGACACCCATTAGCGGGCCCGTGTCAAGTGAGTAATCGATATCCCCGGCTGCCTGGGTAGCCGTTTTTCGGATTCAATACCCGAATACAGGTGGCCGAACGCGCCCGTGACTTCAATGCTGGCTGCGACGAATCGCGCCAGACACCCATCTGGATCAAGCAATCGGCGGTACAACCGGTGCCTTTCGCCCTGGCGGCCATGCCGCCCCGGAAGAACATTGGTACCGCAACGCGTCCAGGGAATCCGTACAAATTCGAGGGCTGCCCCATCAGGGCGCCAATCCGTCGATGCTCGCGTCGCAGGCGATCCGCCTTGACTGCATTCGGGGACGGCGGCACGGCATCCCATTCAAATTCCTGGGCTGGAACCCAATCCTCCCACGGGGCTTGCCGGTCGCCGTCGAAAGGATCACGTGAAGCAGCGCGTCACATCAAACGGTTTGTTCTCCTTCAGAATATGGAAGCATGCACGCGCCAGCTTGTGCGCCAACGCCTTGCGTGCGACGATCGGGTTGGTACGGGCTTTCTTGCGTTCATAAAAACGCCTGGCCTCAGCGCAATAGCGCTGGGCGAAATTGGCTGCTTCCACGAACGCCCAGCACAGGTACCGGTTGCCGTTACGGATGTTGCCTTCGCTTTTCTTCTTGCCGTTGCTGGTGTGGCAGCTGCCCACGCAGCGGGCATAGGAGGCGAAGTTACCGACGTTTGCGAAACGCTCAATGGAGCCGGTTTCCAGCGGGATGACCGTTGCCAGGATCTGGCCGATGCCGGGCACGCTGGTAAGCAGTGCATACTCGGCGCGCGGCCGAACTTTGTCGGCCAGCCGCTTTTCCAGCACTTCGATCTGGGTGGAAAGCGTCGAGACGACGGCCAGGTTGGCCTGTATGGCGAGCGCGACCTCGGCCGGCAGTCCCATCTGCTCGATGGATTCGGCCGTCAGCCGCAGGACCTGACTACTGGATATGCGCATGCCGTGATGCCGAGCCGTGAGGTTCTCGATCGCAAGCATGTGGCTGGTGCGGCTGCGGACCAGCTGCATGCGCTTGCGGGCGAGATCACGCACGCTGCGCGCTTCGAGCGGCAGGATCGTCCCGGTGGGGAGGATGCCCAGTCTCAGCAGCCGGGCCAGGTAACGGGCATCCGTCTCGTCGCCACTGTGCTTGAGCCCGTCATACTGCCTGATGGCCGTTGTGTGGGCCAGATGGACCGTGAAGCCTGATGCCTGCAGCCCGTCAACCAGCCAGTACCAGTTGAACGTTGACTCGACGACCACGCCCGCGAGCGTTTCTTGCCACGGGGCAAGAAACGCGAGAATCTTCGGGAGCTCGTTGGGAAGGCGCTTTTCTGCCACGATCCGGTCCGTTTCATCGATCACCGTGACCACGCTGTTGTTCGAGTGCAGATCAATGCCGCTATAGTTCATGATGAGCCTCCTTCCGGTTAAAGCGGTTCGCAAACTCACTTTAACCCCGCCGCCCGAGAGGGCGGCGGTGGGAGGCCCGCTAGATGATTTTCAAGTTCCGCCGTCTGCTGCTGCGCTTTGAGCGCATCAGTGACGTTCACTATGCGTTCAAGACGCTTGCCTATACGATGATCAACCTGCGCCACTACTGCTGAACCAGCGCGTGGCTCGCACTTCACTGACGGCGCCATGCGCCATGATCGCTCACGCCTGTTGCGTTCGCATTCCTGATCATAATGTACATTCGATATCGAGATGCCTGTCGCTTTTCACAACGATGTGCCTGGCTTCGCACGATCAGCAACGGCCATCGTAGTTCTACCGTTCGCAATGGACGGAAACCCGCAACCAGTTGTCTCACATGGCTTGTATTCCTGCCCTCGAGCTAGTAATGACCAGATCGTCCGGGCTATCTTGTTTGCCAGTGCGACTGCTGTGATGTTCGTTCCGCGTCGGCCTTGCATCTCAATGTTCCATTTTGAGAGGACATCGCTGTGTCTGCCGGCCTGCTGAACAACAGCTCTCGCGCCATGTACCAGCAGCATGCGTAGGTACCTTTGAATCCACGCTGCGCCAAGACGTCGTTCTTCTTCATCGTCACGTATTTCGGAACAATTCCCGGATTGCGGCGCTCAACCTCATCAAGGGCGTCGCGATGATCCAAGAGCGCGGTCACCTGTTCGACTACGTTCCACGCTAAGAGCACCTCGAACACCTTAGGGATGAGCGGCGTCGTTCCCGCTTGATCACGTCCGCCTTTCAGGCCAACTGCCGGTTTGTCGGGCCAAGGATAGCTGTTCATCGGCGTGCTCGTGAACTGACTTAGCTCATAGATTCGCTCGACAATTCGGCGCTTTTTGAGATGCTGCAGCTTCGACGTAGGTCGTGCCTGTGAACCGGATACATCTCCTTTCATCTTCCCTCGCTGCTTCGGCACACGACGATGTTGAAGATAGGTCGAGCAAACTAGCGGCGTGACCTCGTTCAATCTTCTGAGTCCCAGGCCAGCAACGTATTGGAGAAAATCGTTTGCGCCATTGAAGAACTTCACCAGGGTAGCTGCCTTGGGTCGCTTCCGCCCCGCGCAACCGCGGCGAAGGTACCGATAGACAATGGCCTTGGCTGCGTCCTCAAACGCCGCGGGTACGGTCTTGAAGTCTATCTTGCTTCTAGACCGTGATGTGCGCGTCGTAGCTCCGACTGGTCACCAGACAGGATCGCCGTATAGCTCTCGATTGAGGGCACCCCATTCGTTTGACTGATGAAGACCATCGGGCGATTCCTGCTCGCGGGCGCGAGATATTCCGCCAAGGTGATATGACTTCTCGTGTCAATATGATCGGTTCTGTGTTTTCGATGTTTGAATTTCCTGAGGGCGACGTAGCAGTAAATCTCGACGGTGGATCAAGCTGATATCCGCGGATTGGCTACCGCATTACAGATGTCCGCCCAATGAGCCTTCCGCTACCTACCACCGCAATTCGGATGAGATCCGTTGCCTACCCTGGTCGCGGGTTACTCGTGTGCCGGGCTACGCCGCCTTCAGGAAACTCCTGCACGTGTCGTTACGGTGGATGCAGACGCAGGGCATTGCTGTACATCACGGCATCTGTGTCTCGCGCGGTATGGCCAGCGACAAGGAGAGCCGGCAGATGTCCCAGATGAATCCGCTGAGTTCACGGGCAACTGCGACTACGGCGATATTCTTCTGCTTGCCGCGCGCGACGAGTTTGCGATAGCGTCGGCACAAGCGCACCTGTGCGTCCCAGGCTCGATCTACAATCGGTTTAGGCAGACCTTCGTGACGACGCTGAATATCGGGGCTCACACGCGCAGGGTGGCGATAGCTCCATGCGGCTTCAACTAGCAGCTTTCTTGCATAACTGTTGCCGCTTTTAGTGATGCTGCCCTGACGACGCTTGCCGCCCGATGAGTGCTCGGACGGCGTCACCCCGAGCCACGCCATCAACTGGCGTGGGTGCACGAAGCGTGAGAGATCGCCCAGCTCGGCGAGCATGCCCACTGCCGTGGTGAACTGGACACCGCGCATTGCCTGCAGGCCCAGGACGGCGGGATAGAAGCGCCAGTTGACGACTGCCTCACGCAGCGCGGACTCCAGCCGGTCACATTGGGCGAGCCGGTCTTCGATCGCGCGACGTAGCTCTTCAAACGCAAACTGCTGCCACGCACTGTCGAAGCTGTATGCGCTCAGCCAGCGTCGGTGCGCCGGCCCCCAGCCGGCAGAGCCGGTGTAGCGCACGCCGTGCGACAGCAGAAAGGCTTTTACCCGTTGCCGTGCACGCTTGAGGTCGTCCTTGGCAATCACCCATGCGCGGGCCAGATCCCGGAATGCTTCATCGTCGATGCTGGGGACGTATACGGCCGACAGGTCGCCGGCACGCAGCGATCGGACGAGCTTGACGGCATCACGTCTGTCAGTCTTGATGTGCTCACCTGGCTTGCGGGGAATCAGCGAGGGCGCGCAGACCATGCACTGGAATTCTTTCTGGACAAGCTGCCGGTAAAGCCCATATCCGCACGGACCGGCTTCGTAGACGATGCTGACGCATCGCGCTTTAGATTGCAGTCTCTTGCACAACCGTTCCACGTCGGCCTGCGTAGTACCGATCTTGCCGAGCAGTTCAACCTCGCCCGAACCAATGGCATAGGCGACCGTGATCGAATCCTTATGAACATCAAGACCCACGTAAAGAGTGCTATCGTGCTCCATGCTGGCCTCCGCGTCGGAAATCGCCGGGTGCGGCACGTCCGCACCGTGCGGCTCTGACAGCAATGCTAACCCGCGTTTGATTCCGTTGCGGCAGGCCAGCCTCTGTCCCGCAGGAAGTCATACTGCCTACCAGCGAAAAGTTCCTAACACCGTCTAGTCTCCATAGGCACGAAAACATAGCCATGTCCGCGCACGGTCTGGATATACCGCGGCACGGCTGGATCGGGTTCTAACAGCTTGCGCAAGCGAACCACTGCGGCATCCACGGCCCGCAAGGAGACCGTGTCTTCGCGCGAGTGGGACACAGCAATCAGACGCTCCCGTGACACCGAGATACCGGCATTTGTGGCTAGCTCAGCAAGCATCGCGTATTCAACTGTATTGAGAATACGAACGTTGTTGCCTTGGCGCAGACTTCGCGCCGCAACGTCGAAAACGTACTCGCCAATCGGTATGAAAGCAGTTGAATCGCGTGGCGCTCCGGGACTGAAGGCGGCGCGCCGCAAAACGGCTTTCACTCGTGCGAGAAGCTCTCGCGCCGGGTACGGTGTGCTCAAGCAGTCGTCCGCGCCCATCTCCAGCCCGACCACGCGTTCAATCTCCTCGCAACGCGCCATCACCAAGATGATGGGAATTCGATCGCCCGCTGCGCGTAAGTTACGACAAGCACGAAGTCCCGACATCTTCGGTGACCCCACGTCGAGCACGATCAGGTCGGGGCGCACTCGGTGAATGCGACGAAGCATTTCGTCTGCGGTGGCCATCGGCGTGACAACGAGTCCATGTTTCTCCAGGTAGCTACAAAGCATGTCCCTTTGCACAACCTCGTCCTCCACGACGAAGAGGTGATAGGGACGCACGTTATCTATAAATTCAACGTCTTTCATTGATTCTTTATGCAGTCGTGGCCAACGGTCCTGTGCGCCTCCTGAATGACACGGCAGCTGGCAGAGCCTGCTCGCAGTCTGCTGCCCTCGGAGCGAAACAATGCGCCGGAAGGTGCACGATATACTCCTCTGCGCCGGCCGCAACCCGCAGGCACCCGACCGGCGACGGTCGACATTAAGGCGGAAACCGGACGGGGGCGACGAAAAGGAATCCATGGTGTCGCGGAGATTTCAGCCATCGTAGACGCGCCATAGGTTCAACGCGGTTTGGCAGCGTTAAGCTGGGTAAAAATTTGGGGATCAAGTCGCGCCCCAAAACGGCGAGTACCTCAGTCGTGCCCTGCGTACGCCTTTTCGACCATGACCTCGACCTCACCGAGATGTTGCCTTTGGACGTGGGATGAACCAAGTTAGCGTCTCGTGTGGGAGTGCAGTCGATCGAGCTGCGCGTTGCACGCGGTATTCGCGTCGGCGCATGCGTCGGATTCTGAGATACCACCTGATCGTGCTACCACCGGCCGCGTCGGGCGACGACGCGTACGCATTCGCCTGTGTCGGAAAGCGGATGTCCGCATGAGGCTGATCGAAGCGAATGAGACTCTGCGGCAGCATCCGAAGCTCGTATTGATGATGCGGCGGCGAACACGGGAAGTCGATTGACGTCACCGGCACTCGCTGCCCGGTTAGCCACGACCGCAGCGCATAAGTCGACAGCAGAAAGATTTGATACGTCAGGATCGAGCAGGTTGAGGCGGGATCGCGCTGGCGAAACCGCAGATGCAACTCCGCCCTTTCCCCCGTACGCTGCATCGAAAACTGGACGACGACGGGGGCACCAGCTTCCATCTGCGCTCTGAGTGTGTCCGGCGTTCGCGCTTCATGGCATCGGCGACTCCACCAACGAGTGCGGCGACGCGGGCCAGCTAGCAGTCTTTCGGCTCAGTCACGATGACGTTACCGAATACGCACACGCCAGCCTGGACGCCCTTCCCAGCACGGCTTTCAACGTTGCGATCTCAGCGTAACTGAACTGTTCAGTGTATTTATATTAACGTGGACGTCTCCAATAACGGTACTGTACCGTATCGCAACGAGGACAAGAGGCGGGAGATAGATAACGATGACGATGCGCGACCAACAGCTTCTAGCTCATCCATACGGCAATTGCGTCCCGATCGAGGTATCCCAAAAAAATGAAACAGTCACCGCCACCCCCCCCCGCGCCGTCGCCGGCTTCCGTCGCAGAAGCGCGCGAGCAACGCGGCTCGCGCCCGACTGCTCGACGCCGCGCTGCGGCTCACGGCTGAAAAAAATATGGAAGGAATGGAAGGCGTTGCGAGCAACGAAATCACCGGGGACGCCGACGTCGGCTTCGGTTCGTGGCGGTTAAAACTCAATCCCCGGCCAAAGCCTTGAGGCTAGCAATCAACTCGCGCTCCTTGTCGTCCAGAGCTTCGCTGTGGAACATCGAAAGATCGTGAAGCGCTCGCGACACGGCTTTGATCGAGTGCGGTGCCGACGGTAAAATCGGCCACGAATGGAGCAGATAGCTGAGTGGCGTGATCGCGCGGCGTTCGCACCAGCGATCAAAGAGCGCGATGCAGAGGTCATCGGCCTCCTTTCGCAAGCAGGAATCGTCGTTCCCGCTGCTGCTGCGAACGTCTGCCCCGACAAGCTTGTATGTGCCGGCATAGTTGCGGTGGCGGTGTTGTTCCATTTCCATCCCGCTGATTAGCACGTCGATTCCTGTATCATTTTAGTCCGCCAGAGCTGGGGCATGACACCGCGTACTGATGCCCCGGCCGCCCGGACGTGACGATCGGCGGACTTTTGAGACGGACAAAGGCGGTTTGCCGTTCTGCGCGGCGTGAACATCTCTTCCTTCGACTCGAAGTAGTTGCACAGCGTGGCCTTGGATACGCTAGCCCGTGCCGCAATCTCCGACATCGATGCCTGCCCGAACCCCAATTCGCTGCACACCTCAAGTGCGGCATCGACTTCAGTACCGCCACGGCGCCCTGGCGTTACAAGGCAATTCTGGCCGGGCGCTGATACGACCTGCGGCTGCCAATCGCATCGATACGAAGACAACCAGCTGCACAAAATTGAAATGAGAAGAACGTTCCTGGTACTGTTCGCGCTCCTTTCCAGCACATCGGTGCTTGCGCAAAGCGATCTGCCTCAGCGATTGCCTCGCAGAAGCCAGCGTCCGCCAGACAACCCTCCACGAACCAGTTTTCACAGGGTGGGCCGCAGCTTCCGCAACCTCCACAGCTTCCGCGGCTTCAAACCAGCTCCCGCGCAAGTCCCGACCCGGCTTCCGAAACAACCCGTATGGCTGCGCAACCGACGCAGCCATACCCGAGAGACCCGCGATTGTCGCGCTACTCCGATTCTGTTCGTCGCGGTAGGCGTGCCCCGCCATCCGGGCATGATCCGGAGTAGTCGTCCACTGGCCCGTTCATCGTGACGATTGGCTGCGGAACAGGCTCACATACCCATGTCAGGCCTTGCAAGCGGCGGATTTCGCCGACGGGGTGTGGGCTGGCCCGCCCACCTGGCGACACGGTGACGGTTCGCCTGCTGTCTCACACGGTTCACGACCGCCCAGGCGCCTGTCTATGCTGTGTCAGTCCTGTCCGTCGGTCCATATGCGGCGAGGAAAACATCGACCGCTCTTTGAACAACTTTGGCGATGTTGCGGGAACTGGTATCCGCCGGCGCGCCAACCAGGCACAGCTCCAGCAATTCCGCATCATATAGCCCGTGCAGATGCGCGGTCGCGACCTCTGCGTTACAGATGCGGAGCTCCCCGCCGTCAATCGCTTGCTGCAGGAAGTCAGTCACCACTTGCCAGGCGAGCTTCGGCCCACGGTCGTGAAACAGGGCGCCGACGTTCGACCGGCCGCCTTCCTGATGCGCGAGACGGCGCACCGCCAGTACCTGTGGCTTTAGCGTCGCGGCGAGATAGTGTTTGCCGAATTTCAGCAGTGTCTCGCGAATCGGCAGCGAGGCCTTGAGTACCTCCGTCGCCACCTTGGCTTCCACCGCGGCGGCCAACATGACGTCCGCGAACATCACTTCCTTCGACTCGAAATAGCTGTAGAGCGTAGCTTTTGATCCGCCTGCCCGCGCGGCGATTTCCGACATTGATGCCCGTTCGAACCCCACTTCGCAGAACACCTGGAACGCGGCGTCAACGATCGCCTGCCGTTTTTCTTCTGTCTTCACTCTCATTTTCAATGCCCTCCTTTTTCTGTCTGCAAGCCCGATCAGCGACATGGCCGGCGGCGACGCCCTTGGCCGGCCTTATTTCAATGTTGTCATCCTACCATACCTGAACCGTACAGTTTGTTATTGTTGACATCGCCGACTTGGATAACTAGACTGTTCAGTATTGTAAAAGGGAGCAAGGGAGGAGGGATGATGCAAGAGAGCACCGACGTTGCGATGCAGCACAAACGAGTGAGGCTGGCCGTCGCGTTCGCGTTCGCGTTCGCGGTGAGCGCCTGCGCGCAACTGCCCGACATGCCGCAGAAGCCGGTAGCGAAAGACATCAGCAGATATGAGACGGCGCACAGTCTCAGCGCGGACGGCGGCAAGCAGGGCAGCACGGCGTCTGCATGGCCCACTGATCAGTGGTGGCTCAGCTACAACGATCCGCAACTGAACGCGCTGATTGGGGAAGCGCTCCAGGATGAGCCGACGCTGGCGGCCGCTCAGGCGCGGCTGCATAACGCCGAGGCGTCGGCGCAGGCGGCTGGCGCGGCGCTGCTTCCCGAAGTCAGCGCGGACGGCTCGGTCCAGAAGAAAAAGCAGAGCTACAACAACGGTATTCCCTCAGATTTCGTTCCCCACGGGTGGCGCCCCTACGGCAGCGCCGAGCTCAACTTCAGCTACGAGATCGACTTCTGGGGCAAGAATCGCGCGGCGCTGGCCGCCGCTACGTCTGAGCTCGACGCCGCGCGCGCCGATGCGGCACAGGCCCGCATGGTTCTCTCCGCGTCGATCGCCGCAGCCTATGCCGACCTGGCGCGTCTGTTCGCCGAGCGCGACAGTGCGCAGGCGGCATTGCAGGTCCGCACGCAATCCGCGCAGCTGTTCTGGGAGCGTTTCGCGAACGGTCTGGAAACGCAGGCCGGTGTAAAGCAGGCCGAGTCGAAGCAACAAAGCGCGCAGGCCGACCTTCTCGCGCTTGATGAATCGATTGCACTCGAGCGCAACCAGATCGCCGCGCTGATGGGCGCCGGGCCCGACCGCGGCCTGCGCATCGCACCGCCGGCCGTCGATCTGACGCAGCCTGCCGGGATGCCCGCCAACCTTGGACTCGGCCTGCTTGGCCGCCGTCCGGACGTGGTGATTGCACGCCTGCGTGTAGAGGCGGCGGCGAAGCGGATCGACGTCGCGCGAGCCGGGTTCTATCCGGACATCACGCTCGGCGCGTCGGTCGGCTTCCAGTCGCTTGGCCTGAACATGCTGACGAACGCGGCTTCGCTGGCCGGCAACTTCGGTCCGGCGATCACGCTGCCCATCTTCAATGGCGGACGTTTGCGCGGCGAACTGCGCGGCGCGCGGGCGACTTACGACGAGGCGGTCGCGAACTACGACGAAACGCTGACAAAGGCGCTGCACGACGTGGCCGACGTTGCCGCAAGCGAACGCGCGCTGGCGGACCGGCTGCAAGCGACGCAGGCCGCCTACGACGACGCTGCCCAGGCGCACCAGGTCGCGCTCGATCGCTATCGCGCCGGCCTTGCCGGTTATCTCGAAGTGCTGAACGCCGCCGACACGATGACTTCGGCGCAGCGCCAGCTCGCCGATATCCGGTCGCGCACCTTCTCGCTCGATGTCGCGCTCGTGCGCGCACTCGGCGGCGGATATCAGGCCAGCACGCCGGCCGCGACCGACGCAACCCATCCCAACAAGCAAAGCTGATTTCAAGGACTCTGATCATGTCTGAAACCCAATTCATCAAAACCAGCGAGTCGCTGATGCCGGACTCCCCCGCTTCCGCTGCTCACGCTGCTCCCGCCGGTACCGGTGCCGCGGCCGCCACTCCCCCTTCGAACCGCAAGAAGCTGTTCGCGCTGCTCGGCGGCGCCATTCTCGTCGCCGGTCTCGCCTACGCAAGCTACTGGCACTTCATCGCGTCGCACCACGTGTCGACCGATAACGCCTATACCGCAGCCGAAGTCGCGTCGATCACGCCGGCGGTGAGCGGGATCGTCAGGAGCGTTCCGGTCGTGAATACGCAGCAGGTACATAAGGGCGACGTATTGGTGGTCATCGATGACACCGACGCAAAGATTGCGCTCGCGCAGGCTGAGGCCGATGTGGGTCGCGCCGAACGCAAAGTTCGCGGCTATGTCGCCACAGATACCCAGCTGAGCGCGCAGGTCAGTGCGCGCGCAGCCGACCAGACCCGGATGGCCGCGCAGATCGCGTCGGCCCAGGCCGACTTTGACCGCGCGGCGATCGACCTGCAGCGCCGTGAAGTGCTGAGCCACACCGGGAGCGTATCCGGTGAAGAGCTGAGCAACGCGCGCGCTGCGTTTGCCACCGCGAGGGCGGCGCTCGACGCAGCCCGCGCTGCGGCCTTGCAGGCGAAGGCAAGCCGCGACGCCGCAGTCGGCTCGCTCGAAGCGAACAAGGTACTGATTGCGGACACGACGGTCGAAACCAATCCGGAGGTCCTGCTCGCACGTGCCAAGCGCGATCAGGCACGCGTCGATCTCGAGCGCACCGTGCTGCGCGCGCCGGTCGACGGTGTCGTCGCGAGCCGCCAGGTTCAGGTGGGGCAGCGCGTTCAGACCGGCACGGCGTTGATGTCGGTCGTGCCGATCGAATCCGTCTACGTCGACGCCAATTTCAAGGAGACGCAGCTCGGCAAGGTGCGCATCGGTCAACCGGTGGAACTGGAGTCGGACCTGTACGGCAGCAAGGTCGTCTATCACGGCAAGGTCACGGGCCTGGCCGGCGGTTCAGGCTCGGCGTTCGCGATGATTCCCGCGCAGAACGCGACCGGCAACTGGATCAAGGTCGTGCAGCGCCTGCCTGTGCGCGTCAGGATCGATCCGGCCGAGCTTCGCACGCACCCGCTCGGCATCAACCTGTCGATGGAAGCGACGGTCGACACGCGCGGCGGCAACGACGCGCCCGCTCACTAAGGATCCGCCGCCATGTCTTCCAGTCAGGTCAATGACATCGCATTGCCGCCGCTGTCCGGCTCCATGCTGATTCTCGCGGCGGTGATGATCGCCGCCGCCAACTTTGTCGCGGTGCTGGACAGCACCATTGCGAATGTGTCCGTAGCGACCATTTCTGGTGCACTTGGCTCCTCGACCAGCCAGGGCACATACGTCATCACGTCCTATGCGGTGGCCGAAGCGATCACGGTTCCGCTGACCGGCTGGCTCGCGAGTCGCTTCGGAACGGTACGCGTGTTCATCGCGGCGTTAGTCATGTTCGGACTGGGTTCGGCACTGTGCGGGATGGCGACGTCGCTCGGCACGCTGGTGCTGTTCCGTGTGTTCCAGGGGCTCGCGGGCGGCCCGCTCATGCCGCTCTCGCAAACCCTGCTGCTGCGCATTTTTCCGAAGGAGAAGACCGCCGCGGCGCTCGGCCTGTGGAGCATGACGACCCTGCTGGCGCCGGTGATGGGGCCCGTGCTGGGCGGTGTCATCTGCGACGACTACCACTGGTCCTACATCTTCTTCATCAACGTGCCGGTGTCGTTAATCTGCGCATACGCCGGATGGATGCTGCTCAAGCGCTATGAATCCGAGAAGATACGGATGCGGATCGACACGGGTGGACTCGTGCTACTGGTCATCTGGGTCTCGGCGCTGCAGATCATGATCGATGAGGGCAAGGACCAGGACTGGTTCAGCTCGCTCGAAATTCGCGTCCTCGCGGTGACTGCGGTGATCGGCTTCGTGGCCTTCCTCATCTGGGAGCTGACCGAGCGTAACCCCATCGTCGATCTACGGGTGTTCCGCCATCGTGGCTTTGGTGCGAGCGTGGTCACGATGACGCTGGCGTTCGGTGCGTACTTCGGCGCCACCGTCCTCACGCCACTGTGGCTGCAGAACAACATGGGGTACACGGCCACGTGGGCCGGGTATGCCACGGCCACGACGGGCATCTTCGCGGTCGTGTCCGCGCCGCTTGCTGCCAAATTGTCAACGAAGTTCGATGGACGCTGGCTCGTGTTTGCCGGCGTAATGTGGCTCGGCTCGGTGACACTGTTCCGCACCCATGCGAATTCGGATATGGACTTCTGGCAGGTGGCTTTGCCGCTGTTGCTGCAAGGCGTCGGCCTGCCGTTCTTCTTCGTGCCGACGACGAGCCTCGGCCTGAGCAGTGTCGACGAGCCCGAAACAGCTTCGGCGGCGGGACTGATGAGCTTCTGCCGGACCTTCGGCGGAGCGATTGCCACGTCGGTCGTCAACACGTTGTGGGAGAACAAGACCAAGTACAACCGCGCGGAGTTGTCCGGCCTCGTCGATCAGGCTGGCCACTATGCGGCCTCGCTAATGGGCTCAGGCTGGAGTGGACATCAGGCACAGGCGCAGATCAGCACCGTGGTCGAGTCGCAAGCGGTGATGCTCGCCACCAACCAGCTGTTCTTCAGCATCGCGTGCTGCTTCGTCATCGGAGCACTTGCGATCTGGATTGCGCCCAAACCGACGCGTGTCGCGGATACGTCGCAGGCGCATTGAGCACGGCGAGGGGGCGCGCGCGTGCGCCCCCCCGCTGATTGAATGGCGACACTGATGATCCCTGCCCGATACGCCGCAATCTTTTTTGCGCTGCCACTTGTGGGCCACCCGAACACCACTCTCAACCATGCCCCCAACTCCCTATCAGCGCCAAGCCCTCGTCTGGAGCGCCATTGCCGCTGCCCTCGGTATCCTTCTATGGATCTTGCGACCGGTTCTCACGCCATTCCTGCTCGGTGCGCTCGTCGCGGACATATTGCAGGCGGGCGTCGAGTGGCTGGTGCGCCAGCGTGTGCCGCGTACGGTGGCCGTGCTCCTGATGATGCTCCTGTTTGCATCGCTCCTGACGCTACTGCCGCTACTTGCGTTCGCCGTGATCCACAAGGAAGGGCCCGAACTCGCGAAAAACATTCCCGTCTTCATCGCAGGCCTGAACGCGTGGCTGCAACCAAAGCTGGCACTGCTGGGCGTCAGCTACTCACTCGACCTGCCTGGAGTCCGCCACCTGCTGACGGGCGACACAGTCGGCGACGGCCAGACCGTCATACTCGCCGCCTGGCGGTACGTGCGTACAGGCAGCAACGTCGTGCCGCCCGTGGTGAGTAACGTCGTACTCGTGCCGCTTGTCCTTTTCTATCAGCTTTACGACCGGCACCAGACATTCGCGCGGATGGAAAGCTTTGTGCCGCGGCGCTGGGTCGGCAAGGTCCGTGGACTCGTGACCAGGAGCGACCACATGCTGTCGCAATACTTACGCGGCCAGTTGCTCGTGATGGGCGTGCTGGCCGTGTTCTACCCGATCGCGTTGACGCTGGCCGGCCTCGACATCGCGCTGCCCATCGGGCTCTTCACCGGCTTGGCGGTGTTCATCCCCTACGTGGGTTTCGCCGTGGGACTCGCCCTTGCCCTTCTTGCCGCACTTCGGCAGTTTGGCGGCTGGTACGGCATCGGCGCAGTCGCAGCGTGTACGGAGTTGGGCAGGTTCTCGAAAGTTCTTTTCTTGTTCCCAGACTCGTGGGTAACCGCATCGGTCTACACCCGCTCGCGGTCATCTTCGCTCTGCTTGCGTTTGGCCAGCTTTTTGGCTTCTTTGGCGTGCTGCTCGCGCTGCCAGTGAGTGCGATCCTTGCAGCGGTGCTGGGCGACCTGCGGCGCCGCTACGTGGCCAGTGCGCTGTAAAAGGATTGACCGCCGTTTGCCCCGGATGTCGATCTGCCGCCCGGACAATGCGGGCGGCAGCCGGATGATCAGTGCGTGGTTTGTGCGGCGTGGGTCGGCCCGTATGCGGCCATGAACACGTCGACCGCTCTCTGGACGACCTTCGCGATGTTGCGGGGGCTGGTATCGACCGGCACGCCAAACAGGCAGAGTTCCATCAACTCAGCTTCATAGAGCGTGCGCAGATGCGCTGTCGCGATGGCTGCGTGACAACTGCGCAACTGCCCGGCGTCAATCAATTGCTGCAGGAAGACAGCCACCGATTGCCAGCCGAGCTTCGGCCTGCGCTCATAAAACAGGGCACCGACATTCGACCGGCCGCCTTCACGATGCGCGAGACGGCGCACCGCGAGCAGTTGCGGTTTTAGCACCGCAACCAGATAGTGCGTGCCGAAACGCGCCAGCGCATCGCGAACCGGCATGGAGGCCTTAAGCAGTACGAACGTCGCTCCGACTGCCTCCTGCGCGGCGGCGGTCATGAGCTCAATGAACATCTCTTCCTTGGATTCGAAGTAGCTGTAGAGCGTGGCTTTCGACCCGCCTGCCCGCGCCGCAATCTCCGACATCGACGCCTGCTCGGACCCCACCTCGCTGAACACCTCAAACGCGGCGTCAACAATCGCCTGCCGCTTTGCCTCCGTTTTCCCCCTCTTCTTCGGGCTCTCCTTTTGTTTATGAGATCGAGCGACGACGCCGCCGGCGGCAACGCACCTGACTGATCTTCCATTTCCAGTTTGGACTCTATCATAACTGAACTGTTTGGTCTATTTTCGTTGACGGCAACAGCATGCTTCTCTATACTGTACTGTATGGTTTGATAATGCAGATTGATCATGGACACCGAATAGTTATGGACCATCTCGAAACGCTGCGGACTTTTTGCACCGTCGCCGAAATGCAGAGCTTCACGCACGCCGCAAATAAGCTCGGCGTCTCGACGTCAATCGTCTCGCGCGCGATCACGGGGCTCGAAACCAGGCTCGGTGTACGTCTTTTTCAGCGCACGACCCGACACCTCGCACTCACTGAAGCCGGGGACGAGTTTCACGCCGGCTGCTCGCGCGTGGTTGCTGAACTGGACCAGCTCGAAGCCGGTACCGGGCAGCGCGCACGGGAGCCTGCGGGGGTACTGCGGCTCGTCGCCCACACCACCGCGGCGCTGATCGAGCTGCCACCGCTGATCGCCGGGTTCCGTGCCCGGTATCCAGCCGTGCAGCTCGAATTGACGCTGGCGGAACGGCCAGTTGATCTGATCAGGGAAGCCTTCGATCTCGGCATCGTGCTGCCGTACATGCTGACCAGCGAACTTACGATCACCCGTGCGTTGTGCCGCCTGCCCCTCGCCGTGGTGGGCTCGCCCAGCTACCTGCAGGGGCGCCAGCTGCCGCAAAGGCCCAGCGATCTCGCCGCATTCCGCTTCGTCACAATTCTCGCCTCGATCGGCGAACCACGACTGCGGTTCCGGCGCGATGGCGAACAGATTGCCGTGCCACTGGAACACGACGTGTCGACCAACAACGCCGCGTTGAACAAGGAACTGGTGATGAGCGGTGCTGGTCTCGGCGTGTTGCCGCTGACGATGCTCGGCAAGGAGCTGGACGATGGCCGGCTGGTACAGCTGCTGCCCGCCTTCGAGCTCATGAGCGGGGACGCCGAACTCCGGCTCGCATACCGGGACCGGAGCCTGATGACGGCGAAGGTCCGGGCGTTCATCGACTATGCGACGTCGCACTTCGACGCGCGCGCTGCTCGGTTGGGCCACGCGCAACAGCAGCGAACGGTGGCCGGCGGCAGCGGCAGGCCGTCCTGATCGCCAGATGCTCATGCAAACCTTCCCTGGTCTCGTCGTCTGCGAGCATTGTGACAGCGTGTACCGCCGCCGCGCGCTGGCCACGCGCGGGGTGGCGCGCTGCGGGCAATGTTCGGCCGTCCTGTATCGCGCAAGCCAGCTCGATGTCGTACTACACGCTGGTATCACCGGCAGCACGGCCCACTTCGGACCAGCCAGCCGCTCCGTTCGCGATCGACGTGCTGCGAGTGGGCGTTCCCGCCCAGCTCGACCAGCAGGCACTCGTCGTACGGCAGGGCGACAGCGGCGTTGCCGTAC
Source organism: Paraburkholderia lebeckiae (assembly GCF_050436225.1). Lineage (NCBI taxonomy): Bacteria > Pseudomonadati > Pseudomonadota > Betaproteobacteria > Burkholderiales > Burkholderiaceae > Paraburkholderia > Paraburkholderia lebeckiae. The sequence goes on from NZ_JBNDLU010000002.1 coordinate 2,306,987, forward strand.
TCGACGAAGAGCGCTGGGCCGCACCGCTGGGCGATGAACTGCGCGCCGCACTATCTACCGAACTGGTGCGCCGCCTGGGCACGCAGGACATGACCGGGCTCACCGGGCCGATCAATCAACCGGTGCTGGCCATCAGGCTGCAGATCCGGCGCCTCGACGCCTGGCCGGGGCACGCGGTACAACTCGACGCTGACTGGAGTCTCGGTTTCGCGCAGGACCCCAACGGTGCCCGCCTGACCTGCCATACGCAGCTGCAGGAGGCGGCGCCGGGTGGTTACGCGGAGCTGGTGCGCGCGCAGCAACTCGCCATTGCGAGCCTGGCCGGCCGCATCGCGGACGATGCGCGAGGCTGGGCGCAGTCGCGCCAGCATGGCTGCACGCAACACGCCTGAGTCATCAGACCCATACACAATTACGTGCCCTTGCCGGTTCGACCATCATGCGCAAACTGCCGGACTTCGTCTTTCGTCTCGTCCTGCTGGCGTTATTCAGCCTGATTCCCCCGACAGTATGGGCAGCCACTCCATCGGATCTCATCGCAATTGCGCCTCTCGCACCGCCTGGCGATGACACCAGGAGCCTGACCATTCTGGGGCACCTGCAGACTCAGCAGGACCAGATCAAGCAGCGGGCATCGACGGCGACAAGCGACGCGCAATTCGTCGAGTTGCAGACAGCGATCCAGCAACTTTCAGCTCGGGTGGACAACTTTCTGGCCACGTCATTGGTTCCCGGGCGCGCGAAATTGCAGGCCCAGCTTGACGTGCTCGGTCCTGCGCCGGCTCCGGGCACCAGTGTCGAGACGCCCGCGGTCGCGGAGCAGCGGGTCGCTATTGCGGCACAGCGGGCGCGGCTCGACGCCGAATTCGGGCAGGTGGAAACCATCAGGGAGAACCTGCCAAACCTGACTACCCAGATTGGCCGGTTGCAGCATGACTATTTGAAAAACCAGCTCGCCTTTCGCTCCGGCAGCATTCTGGGCCGTGCGTTCTGGGCCCCGCTCTTACAGACCGAACCGACCGACCGTGACCGGCTGAAGGCATTCAATTCGCTGCTTACCGGTCAACTGCAGTCGGCGTGGCAACCGGGCGAGCGACTCACGATCGTACTGATGCTGCTGCTCGCGCTCGGAGCAGCGACGGCAGGCGCCCACCTGCTCGAACGGGCACTGCTATGGTTCTGCCTGCACCGCCTTCCTGAAGGCCGTTTGCGACGCAGCGCGATCGCGCTGTCGACCACGCTCACCAGCGTGGCGGCCGCTGCATGCGCAGTCCGGCTCATCTATCTTGCCCTGACTCATCAGCAGCCACTAAACGCCAACCTGCAGGATTTCGCCAGCGAACTGATTACGCTCGCTCTGACCTGCGCCATGATCGCGGGACTGGGCAGGGCGCTGCTGTGCCGTGACCGACCCTTGTGGCGCCTGACGGTCATGGCCGATCCGGTGGCGCGCGCCATTCAGCCATTCCCCAGGATACTTGCCGCGCTGCTCATGCTCTCCGGCACGGTAGAGCAGTTCAACAGAACAGTCGATACCAGTGTGCAGATGACGCTGCTCGGACGCGGGATGGTGTCACTGGTGGTAGCACTGACCATCGGCGCTGCCCTGCTACGGGCGAACCGCGTACGTAATGCGCTGGCCGCCGCAGGAGAAACGCCGGAGGCCCGCTCGACCGTCGCGGGGTTGATCCATGCCGGTGTCGCCATTGCCGTCGTGGGCTCGCTGCTTTCGCTGCTGACCGGCTACGTTACGGTTGCACGATTCCTGACCTATGAGCTCGTCTGGTTTGACCTCGTCCTGTGCAGCTTCTACCTGCTGAGCAGGCTCACCCAGGACGTCTGCGAAAACCTGTTTTCGGCACACCACACCAGCGGCAAAACCATCAAGCAGCTATTCGGGCTGGACGACATTCACCTCGAACAGGCTTCGACGGTGATGTCCGCGGTGGGCCGCAGCCTGCTGCTGGCGATCGCGGTCATCGCGCTGCTGACCGGCGGCTTCGGCACCACGCCCGCCGGCCTGGCTAGCAGCATCCTTGAGATCGTCGGCGGCAACTGGCTGCGCGGGCTGCACATCGTCCCCGGACACATTGTCAACGCAGTTCTCACGCTGGGTGTTGGCCTGTACCTGCTCCGGTCCGTGCGCAAATGGCTAGATCAGGAGTTGCTCCCGAAAACCGGTATGAGCGCCGGCATGCGAGCCACCCTCCTCGCGCTATTCGTCAACACGGGCCGGGTGCTTATCACGCTGCTGACGCTGTCCATACTGGGTGTGCGGTGGACGAGCCTCGCATGGATCGTCAGCGCGCTGTCGGTTGGCATCGGCTTCGGGCTTCAGGAAATCGTCAAGAATTTCATCTCCGGGCTGATCCTGCTGACCGAGCGCCCGGTCAAGGTCGGGGATATCATCAGCATTGCGGGCGTCGAGGGCGACATCCGCCGCATCAACGTTCGCGCAACCGAAATTCAGCTCGCCGACCGGTCCACGGTTATCGTCCCGAATTCCCACCTCATCTCGCAAAACGTGCGCAACGTGACGATGGGAAACCGGACCCAGGGTGTCGCGACTCTCACGCTTACCTTCCCGTTGAACACCGATCCTGAACAGGTGCGCGATCTTCTGCTCGCCGCCTACCGGGCGCACCCGTCGATGCTGGACCATCCGGCCCCAACGGTCGTGTTCAGTGAGCTCTCTGCCGACGGCATCACATTGAACGTCACCGGCTATGTTCGCAGCCCAAGAATAGTAGGCGATACGAGGAGCGACCTGCTGTTCGACATTCTCAAGCGGTTGCGTGCGGCGGCCATTACGTTGGCGACCCCGCAGACTGTAGTTATTCGAGACCTGCGGGAAGCTGACACTTTTGTCCATGACCTCTCTCCTGACCGGAAAGGCGGAGTCAGCACCGGAGGCGCACATGTGAACATATAGGTAGAAAGATCCTCGCGGCTACACGTGGACAAGGAGCCAGTCGGCGCTAGGGCCGAGGGTACAGCCGCGAAGTTGCTGACGCCGTGGTTGCCGCCTCCGAACATCCACAGCTGTTGCAGATCGCTAATTCTGCTAACGGTGCCCATAAGCGCGCTAGTGCCGTCCGTTAATTGTGCTAGCGTGGCTCTTTTATCGGAACGCGAACACCCCGCCCTGAACGACTAACTAGGCGCAGGATGACACTTCTGCTGTCGACATCCACATACTCACTTCATTAGGTATCCGACGTAAATCAGAAAATCCCACACCGGATGGCATTTTTGTTTTCATCAATGGATCTGTACTCCCGAGCATCAAATACATTACCGTAGTTTCGCTTGCTATCGCCTGTAACTCGCGTTTCTGTCGCATCGATCGGCAGCCACATTATGAGGACACGCCGAACGCGCTAGCAGAAGCAACGAACATCCTGATGCTCACCCGTTGCCAGTACGCAACGGGGTGACGAACTGGCAATCTTGCCTCGTCGCCGTACCTGCCCTTTCATCAGTCTCCTGTTACCGAGGTCTGGGGACCGTCGGCCGACCAACGCTGCTCGAGTTCCGCGCGGGTCCGTTCGAGCTCGGCGACGATCAGGGTTTCATCGGGAAGCACCGTCTGGTATTCGGCGGCAAGTATCTTGTTCGGCAGGTTGTCGAGCGCGTATCGCGCCTCGGCCGCACCTTTCTGGGCACACAAGATCAGCCCCGACCGGCGGATTTTCCCCAGGCTTGACCCAGTGTTCGCGCGCGTAGTTCAAATAGAGATGCATCTGGCCGGCATCCGCCTAGCTGAATTTGCCCACCTTCAGGTCGATGATCACCAGACATCGCAGGCGCCGATGGAAGAACACCAGATCGACACGGAACCAGGTGTCGTTGATCCTCAGACGCCGCTGCCGGCCGACCAACGTGAAGTCGTCGCCAAGCTCGAGCAGGAAGTCCGTGAGGCGTTGGATCAGCGCCGCTTCGAGGTCCGAGTCCGAATACTCATCCTTGAGATCAAGAAACTCGGGGACAAACGGATCGCGAATCGCCTCCTCCGCCGTCAGCACCTCACGCGGCTCGGCATCAGCTGCTTTCCTGAGCAGGGCTGCCTTGTTTCGCGACAGTGCGAGCCGTTCATAGAGCTGGCTGCCGATCTGCCGGTCGAGCTGCCGCACGGACCAGCCTTCGCGCAGCCCCTCGGTTTCATAGAACTTGCGTGCGTCGGCCGTTCTCACGGAGGGCAGACGAACGTACGCGGACCACGGTAGCGGAAATGCCCGTGCGATGGCGCCGAAGTTGAGTCCGTTCGCCGCGGCGAGACTGGAAACCGATTGCCCGCAGAAAGCGCAGACAGCGTCTGCACAATCCGGTCAGCGGGCCACGCCAGGTAGAACGCCCGCATCTGGGCGAGGTTCCGGCCGCCGAAGCCACGACCGAGCCTCACCGACAGATCCGCCCCCAGCCGTCGGATCAACGCCTCGCCGTAGCTGGCGCGCTCGACCCCGCCCTGCTCGAACTCGACAATGCGCCGCCCGACCGCCCAGTAGCTTGCGGTCATGATCGCATTGACACTACGCGCCGCTGCTATACGCGTCGCCGCAATGACGTCCGCGATATCCTGCTGGAGATCCGCGTACGCGACCGGCTCGACCCCGTCTTGCGTCATGAGCCTTCACCGCATTCCCGAAGGCCTTAGCGGCGGTGACAACGGCGGCTATGGCGGTGAAGCTGTCGCCGCTGCCGGCGGCCACCACGTCGCCGAGTTTCTGCTTGTTCATATAGAGTGCCTGAAATGCGGGATCACACTGGCACCCTACCGCATCGTCCGCGCCACTGGCAATCCGCGTCATGCGTGTGTCGCGGAGACGCAGCCATGCCCGGGTCGGTGAGCGCGAAATCCAAACGGGAGAGGCCCGCTTGAGGAGTCGCCGCATCTAACGACAGCACTTGCGACGATTGATAACTTTCCGCAGGTCGCAACACGCCCTCTGTCGCACGATCATCTACGTCTCAGTAGTGTTGTAAGAAGCGGCGCCTGCAACGTGGACGCTATGAGCGCGGACGACCGATGACCCCGGGGGAATTGATTCGCCCGGTCAGGCGCCGTTCACTGCATCCTTGAACGCCTTGCCGGCCGTGAACTTGACGGTCTTGGCGGCGGCAATCTGGATTTCCGCACCGGTGGCGGGATTCCGCCCCTTCCGCGCGGCACGTTCACCTGTGGAAAACGATCCGAAGCCGATCAGCTGCACCGTGTCGCCCTTCGTGACAGCCGTTGTGATGGTGCTGAGCAGCGCGTCGAGCGTTTCAGCGGCCAGCGCCTTGCTGGTGCCGGCTTTTTGCGGCGAAGGCGTCGACGAGGTCCTGCTTGCTCATGGTGATGTCCTTTAGGTTCGGTTGGAATGCCGCACCCTACCCGATTCTCGCACCGGTGCGCATCCGGCTCCGGAGAGGCGCCAACGGGCTGGCCGTCATTCAGCCAACCTTGCCCAGCGGTGGCATGGCCGTGAAAGGTCACCCTTTGTGGGGTGGCCCGGTATCCCGCGGTGCCAGCGATGGGATCGCTCATCGACGATCACGAACGGCGCACGCCCACCACCCGTCCCCGCAATGCAGCCGTCACACGCTTGCGCGCCGGAATCCGTTGGCCCGGGATGCAATATCGCCAATTGGAGCGACGGGATCTCCTTCCACTCCCTCCCTTCCTGCTGACGGCGCGTCGGCGACCGGCGTCCTCGCCCAACTTCGGGCGTGGCCCGCCGTCACGCTCGCCGTGCCATCACGCGCCGCAGTTCGCGTGCCGAACGCGCTTTAGGCGGCTCCCCACGGCGCCCCCGACGAGAGCTATGAGCGACTCGGTCGAGTTTTGTCCCGCTGACAGTTTTGATAACTGCTATTACCAAGACCGCATTTAATGATTTAGTCTCGGAACTCCCCTGCGCCAGGTCCCCGTTAGGGCCGGTCACCCGGTAACACGCCTGAGCTGCCGCTGAGAGAAGGGAGTCCCTTCCCTCTCCCTTTCCCCATAGCGCCGTAAAGTCGCCGCGCGACGCTGAGCGTTGCGTCCCGCCGCTCAACCCGGTGTCGGCGATCACGGGCACGCCCCCTCACCGCGCTTAATGATCATAAGCCGTTTATTGCAGCGCAAGTTGATGCCACCCGGCCTTTGCGCCGCGGGTGTCCGATCCAACAAGCGATCTCCCGAAAACACTCACCTATCGTCACGGCGGCCACGTGCCGGAGTTCCGGCGAATGAGCTCCGACGCAATCGTCAGTCCTTGCTCCGCATCCAACAGGAAGCGTGGCAAGCCAGTAAGCCGCGTCTCGGCGAACCGCGCCTCGGCGGGACGTCATTGACCGCGCTGCATGGCCGGTTTGTCGCGAAATGAAGGGGTACATAGCCACAACTATCGACCCCCTTCATTTCCGTGTCTCGCACCGGTTGGCCTAGTCCAAGCCTATGCGACGCGGCAGCGGTAACAACCGGGAGTGTCGACACTCAAAGCTGAACGGCTTCATGAAGCGACTTTCTAAAACAAACTGCAATGCAAATGCGGCTATTAAGATAAGTTTTCTTCTATTAATAGCGGCATTTTCGTAACGTAACCTAGGCGATGCGACGCCAGAGAGATGGTGACGCCGCCGATCCGGGATGCGGTGAAGACCTTTCCGCCGTTACCTTCAAGAACTTTATGTGTCACCTCTTGTGGGAATGACGTCGGCCTAGTCGAGCGGTCCCGCATGCTTTGAATTCAAATCGATTGCCTGCGTCCCGTCTCGGGGGCCGATTAAGCATAGTATAAATTTCGCGCAGCGCTATCCGATTTACTGCGATGCGCGGGACGCCACGGCTTTTAGGCTCGCCATTAAATGAGTATCAATCTGTTGGGATTTCTGGACATGGTCCATAACCGCCTGCGTGTTGCCGTTGAGCTTGCCAATTAGCCGTTTGAGCTGCTGCATCGCATCACCAAGAGCCGGGTTAAGCCGCAACGCTTCAACGCGAACGGACACCTCCATATCCACGCTGCAAATTGAATGACTTATTCCCGAGTGAAAATGCGGCCCGAATGTCCGAGAGACGAAACGCGAATGTCGCTTCATGGCCGGGTCCTGCCTGTTGGGGATCCGCAGGACATGACCCGTTCGAATCAGTCCCGCTGCGCAATCACACCTCCGCTACAGGACAATCATCTCGGCGGAGTGGTAACGTCGTGTCGACAGAACCCCGCGTTTGTAAGGTCCCTGTGCCACACTTTGATGTCAACCTATCGTCGACGCAGGTGAATGCGATGGATCAGCTACATACTGCCATGACTGCCCCCATTCTTTGCGCCGACTCGGCGGTGTGGTTTTCCGCCTATGGGTTTGGCTGGGGATACTGCGCTTTCGCGCTGCCGTTTGAAGTCGTTTGTGAAGAGCTTGGCGCTCGCAATGAGACTGTCCAACAGGTGCGACTCGCGTTCGAGTTGAACAAACGCCGAATTCTAAGGACCGTGCAACAGTATGAAGCAGCATCTGCAACAGGCGAGCGCATAACGCTCTCGGTCGCAGATCTTCAGCGCCGGACGCCCGAACTCGTTTACTTCGGAGCATAAATGCCGACAGACCGCGCTCGGCCGACCTCTGCCTGACGGCGATCGGCCGCACGCGACCCGCTGCGGCTACTAGATGCCGATGCACTTCCACGGCCGCTTCCAGCGGTCCAACCGTCGCTCGCTCCCTTGCGACGACGGTCAAGTCCATAAACGGTCGCGCATTGCCGACAGAGGCTGCTCGGCAAACGTGGCGCCGATGTCAGCTTTCCCAAGAGACCAAAGGATCACGTCCGATCTTACCGACGTTTGGCGAGCATCTTGGAAGGGACATACATGCAGACTGAACTGCCGATTTGAAAGGACGCGGTCAGCGGGGCGGTGAATTGCTGAAGCCGCATCGGATGCCGTATACACGAGTTCGTACGCGGTTGCCTCAGCATGCCGACAGCATGCCGGCACCGGTGCGCGTGGTCGCAGCACTGGGTATTGAGCCACGAGCAGACGTTTCAAAAGAGCCATGAACCCTCAGCCTTCGGGTTTAACCGCATTTGTGTTCGCTGGCGGCGGCAGTCTCGGCGCGATCGAGGTTGGCATGCTGCGCGAATTGCTCGAACGCGGTGAGTATCCAGGCTGCGTGGTAGGCGCCTCCGCGGGCGCGATCAACGCAGCGTATTTCGCCGGACGGCCGGACGGCGATGGCGTCGCAATGCTCGAAGCGCTATGGTGCAAGATCCGGCGGCAGGACATCATGCCGTTTTCTATGCTTGGCCTGCTCGCGATGATTCTGCGCAGTCGTCCTCACCTCGTTGAGGCGAACGCATTGCGCCAACTGCTGGCGACGCATCTGTCGTATGATCGGATCGAGCAAGCGACCGTGGCGCTTCACATCGTCGCGACCGATATGCTCACAGGCGGCGAAGTCGTTCTTTCGACCGGTCCCGTCGTGAACGCTGTGCAGGCGAGCGCAGCGATACCCGGCGTGTTTCCGCCGGTGCGTATCGACAGTGTGGATCTCGTCGATGGCGGCGTCGCCAACAACACGCCGATCTCGGTAGCGGTCGCGCGTGGTGCGACGCGCATCATCGTACTGCCAGCCGGCTTCGCGTGTGCGCTGCATGCGCCGCCGCGTAGCGCGATCGCGCAAGCCATGCATGCGCTGACGCTCGTCATCGCGCGCCAGCTCGTTCGCGACCTGGAATTCTATTCGACGCGAGCGCAGATCTATGTCGTTCCGCCATTGTGTCCACTCGATGTTTCGCCCTACGACTATACCCAGTGCGCCCAATTGATCGAACGGGCCGCGCAGAAAACGCGTGTATGGCTCAGTGATGGTGGCCTCGAGCGCGCGTTGATTCCCGGTGAGTTGCGCGAGCATGCGCATGCTGCACGTTAGCGGCGCAAGCAAATACTGACGAGCTACATTGTGCCAAGGGCCAATGACCCGACGAGCATGACCGGCTGCCAAAGGTCCGCTATGTGAATCGAGCCGACGTTCGAATGTCCGTCTGAGACAATGGGCGAACGGCTGGAGCTGGCCGGGTTGAGGCAGTGCCGCTGGTAATTCGCTCGCCGGAGACCGGCCATTGAGCAAGGGCGAACGAGCCCTTGATTAATCAAATTGGATGGCGTCCTTGACCGGCGGCTCGTGGCCGACTGTACGCGTTCAGCAACGGAACCTTGATCAGCCATCCGCAGGCTCGCACGATGCCACCGGCCGCTTCGTAGCTTGATAGCTCAGTGAGCGCAACCCGAGTGCACCGGTCAGCCGGATGTCGGGGCTAAAGACCGTTTTTCCGGTTGCGTCCGAGACTGCGCGGCGAAAAGGCTTGCTCAAGCGGATGCCCAGCGACAACATACAAGTCATCGCATCCGATGATCGACGGCTTCAGGCGATGTGCGGACGCGCAATCGGGCAACAAGCTCTTCAGTCGCGCCCAAAAGTCCGGCCTTTTGCTATGCGTACCCTTCGTCAATCCGCACCAGCGCTTCCTCAACCAGCCGTGCGTCATCCTCGGTCTTCGCCATTTCGAGCGCAGTTCGGCCGGAAAACTGCTTGTGCGGCATGACCAGCCACCGGATCGCCTTATCCTGCTCCCGGAAGACGGCTATCGCCTGCGCGACTATTTTCGCGAGACGTGTCGCAAGGAGTAACGTGCCACGGGACTCGTCCTGCTCGCCGAACAGCAGTGGATTCATCTGGTCCACAGTTACCGGCACATCGGGTCGGGAAACGACGCCCTTCAAGGCTTCAATCACATTATCCGTTGCGGATGGCGGATCGACCCGCAGCCATGACCCGAGCGTATCGCGGAGACACTGCTGACAAAGATCAATGCTCAGATGTGCACCGTCGCCAAAAACCGAGCCAAAGCCGCCGCGCCAGTCGAGCGACACTTTTTCATACCACTCCCCCTGGTCATCATCGGGCGACATGCGCTGGCTGCAGCGGTCGCATGTGCAAGCGGCGATCTCCTGCACTATCCTGTCACGGTATTCGCGCATGACCTACTCCCTTTCCCAGCCCGACTTTTTCCATCCCGGAGGCACGAGACCGAGCTGCTTCGCGGTGGCGACCGGCAGGCGCAACAGCACGGTGCCCGGCCCGCGCTCCAGGTTCCCGAGCATCGTGATTTCAGCGGCTACACCGTCAAGTTCCAGATACACGACGTCCTCTGGCTCAAAAATCTCGGCGTAAAGATCCCAGCCGGGCTGACCGCCCTCTTTCGCCTGATACCGGATGTGGTCCTTGCTGCTCATAAATTGCTGTTCCTTTTGCGAGCGTTTAGCCGACGCGCCACGGGTCACGGGCAGTCGCTTCTCCCTCGGCCAGTATCTTCCGGATCGTGTCTTCTCGCTGGACCTGAAGACTGTGGAGGGCTGTAGTCATCGCTGTTCCTGTTTTACGCGTGGCGAGCGCAAAGGGCCTTCAGGCGCGCCCGTAACTGTGCGCTGCTCTCGTCAGGCGGCGATGATTGTCGCCGTCTTTTTCGCCGGTTCGCCCTGGTCAGGCGCGCTCCATGTCGAGATGCTCCCTCGAGCCCGTAGTCTTTGGGGGTCAACCATTTTTTTTGCAGGCGATTTTCTCGCGGCAGCGCCCATGCGCATCGCCAGAACGTTTGCGCCGCCTCAGCGTGCCACGGCACAGCTGCTCACACCTCGATCAGCGCCGGATCAAACGCCGGGTTTTCCCGTTTCAGGTCGGCCGGCGTACCCGCCATCAGACGGTTCGTCGCATAGCCGCGCGGGTTGGTAATCACCCGCGACTGGCCAACGCGATAATCGAACGAGTCATGCACGTGACCGTGAATCCACACGTCGGCCAGCTCGAGCACAGGTCGCAGGTCGCTCACGAATGCAGCGTTGACCGGGTCGTTCGCATAGCGCGGATGCACCGACGGCGGAGCAACGCCGTGATGGGTCACGACGACCGTGCGCCCGTCGAAGGGCTTTGCCAGCTCGGTCCGCAGCCACTTCACCGTCTTTTCGTGCTCCGCCAGCGCGTGCTCCGGCCGAAAACGTGTGCCGTCGCTAGTGCGGATAACACGATGGTCATGCAGCATCCGCCCGGCCAGCGCCATACTCCGGTCGCGCACGCCACTGAGCGCATAGTCTGTCCAGAGGCAACAACCGAGAAACCGCACATCACCCATCACAAACGCGTCGCGCTCAAGGTAATGAATCGCAGTACCGGCCGCGCGCATACGGATGGAGTTGGCAAGCGTGTCGTACTCCGTGCCATACGCTTCATGGTTGCCATGCACGTAGATGACGGGCACCGGCCAGCGCGCAAACGGCTCGACCGCATCGGCCCCCTTCGCAATGTCACCCGCGAGCACCAGCACGTCCGCATTCGTCAGCCTGACGGGGTTATGACCCGGAAAACTCTGGTGCACGATCTCCAGATGCAGGTCCGAGGCGATCTGGATACGCATGCCGTCAGCTCGTACCTGCGACATCAACCGTCGGTTTCCGGCGGCCACCCTTTGACGAACGCGCCGGCGTGGACGGGTAGATGCGCTTTCCGCGCGAGTGTTTCTCCGCGATACCGACAGGCATCGAGAATTCCTCCCCCCTGCTGTGGTGACCCGCGCAAACGAGACCAGCGGATGGTCCTCGTCATAGGCTGCGGTTGCGCCGATGTGAATTTCGCTCAGCGGCTCCAGACTCCATCATGCCGAGTCCTTGTGCGGTTTCGCGCTCAGCACTGCCGCGCCCCGCACGGTCTGGCCGTCTGCCGTCAGTTGCAGCAGCGTCTTCGCAGCACCCGACGCGAACTCCACCATGGCAACCCGGGGCAGGTCGCGTTTTCCAGCGACAAATTGCAGGATGAGCACCTCCTCACAACCCGCCATCTCGGCAACGGCCGACAGCGTCACTCCAGGCCATGCCGGCACAAGGTTCTGCTCAGAAATCAAGAACATACGATCACTCTTTCAACAACGGGACTGCAAAACCAGCGCGACATGCGATGCGTTGGAACACATCAAATGGCATGCCGTCCGGCCACGACGTGTAGCGCGTTGACCGTGCATGCGCAGGCTGCCAGCGCTGCCATACATGGGCTGGCCACGGCATCGTTACGCGGCTTCAGCGCGCGCACACTAGCCGCGGTTCGACACACCTATGTAGGCATATTTTGCCTACATTGTAGGCGTCTTGTGATGTTACCAGATTAGGCGAACGCGGCGACGATTCCACGTCGATCAACAACCAAAGGTGTTCACCCGGTGGCTTCGCGCGCAGAAGAAGAATTTGCGGTTCAGGTTGGACAGGCGCTGGCCAATGCGCGTCTTGAAGCTGGCAGGACGCAGGAAGAAGTCGCGGAACTTCTCGATCTCGACAAACAGACCATCAGCCGGATTGAAACGGGCAAGTCCTGGCCATCGCCAGCGCGACTTGTTGCACTGTCCTCGCTTTACGGGGTCGAAGTGAACAGCCTCTTCATCTCCCGGTCCAGCAAGTCCAGGCAGGTGGCCGGCGACATTGTGGAAATGCTGGCGTCGCTCAGCCCAACCGATCGCGTCTGGGTCAGGCGCTGGCTCAAGGAGCTATGCAGGCGACTCGCGCGGACACCGGCGCGGGAAGCGCGTCGCAGCAAACCACGCGGCGGTTGAAACCCAGCGCCCGCCCGCCATGGGAGGTTGCGATTCTTCTCAGCGTGCGGGTACCGCTGGGCGGCACCTGTCACGCCCGGGCCGCACATGAAAGTCCTGCTGGCACCTTGCACCGTTTTCCGGTGATAAGGGGGCTTATCGCGGCCAGAGAGTTTTTTATCGCGCGAAACGGGGTCTTCCTGCGTTAGCCGCGTGTGTAATCCGGTCATGGAACCAAACCTCGTTCTCGGCGTCACGCCGCCGGAATCCCGTTGAGGTCTGCTGCACAAGCCACCGCCGGCCATTCTTCCCGATGACGACCTGGTGCGTCGTCCCCGCGCGGCGCAAGCCGGCTCCGGCATCCGGCGGGCAACCCGCCATCGCCGCCTCGCTGTGCCAGGTACCGCTTTCCGATGGCCGCAGACCCGCTTTCCAGCCGGATCGGGTCGCAATCCGGAGTCTGCCACCCGATGCGCACCGCCGTCGTTTGCGATAAATACTCTTATGTGCGACGTGAGGTCGCTTCGTTCGTTGTTTTACCGTCGATGCCTGGCGGGAGGAAACCGGGCGTTCCGTCGCCCGTAGTCTATTGGTGCATGCGGGGCTGGTAACGGCGCCGTGTGAAGCCACCGAGACAATGTAGCCCGGCGCAAGCTAAGCCGTGGTCGTGAGACGACGGTGCCCCTGCGAGTGTCAATGCGGAGGGGGCGCTAGACTGGATGGCATGGCTAAAGTATTTGAACTGCTGATAAACATCGTTAACTTAGACGGGCCAAAGACACTGATAGGCCCCACCCAAAACGGGAACGTAGCAGGTCTGCCCTTTATAAGATGGGGCAGCGCGGACATGGTGCTACCGGTGGAGAAGCAGAGCCTAAACCATTCCTGCGAACGATGCGGAACACGGAAACCCCGTATCTCTGCCCAGTCGGGCAAGCCGACCGTGAGGAAAGCTGTTGGAGGTGCGGGAACAGGAGTGCGGAGAAAGCGAACGCCGTCCTGTAATCGGACGGATAGGGATTGCGCCGCAAGGCAACCTCATCCTACGCGAAAGCGGGCAGACTTCCGCATGGTCTTTCGTCACGAAAGAGTCTGACGAACCTTCAAAGGAGGAGAAGCAAATGACAGTGCAGCAAGCCGGCACCGGTGCGTCCTCCGATCGCGCAATGCATTGGAACGATGTCGATTGGGCCCGATGCTATCGTGGGATTCGAAGGCTGCAGGCTCGCATCGTGAAGGCGACACAGGACGGCAAATACGGCAAGGTGAAGGCTTTGCAGTGGTTGCTGACCCACTCGTTCAGCGGCAAGGCACTCGCCGTCAGACGGGTGACTGAGAATCAGGGTAGACGGACTCCCGGCGTAGACGGCCTCACATGGTCTACGCCGAGGTCCCGCCTCCAGGCAGTGAAGTCTCTAAAGCGGCGGGGCTACCGCCCTCTGCCGCTGAGACGAATATATATCCTGAAAGCCGACGGGAAACGGCTGAGACCTCTTGGAATTCCCTGCATGGTCGACAGAGCGCAACAGGCGCTTCATCTGCTTGCACTCGAACCTGTTGCAGAAACCATGGCGGATCCGAACTCTTATGGGTTCAGAGCCGCCCGCTCCACGGCCGACGCGATAGAACAGTGCTTTATCTCACTGGCCAGCAGCAATCGCGCGCAGTGGATTCTGGAGGCCGACATCCGCAGCTGCTTTGATGAAATTTCGCATGATTGGTTGGTCGCCCACATCCCAACGGATAAAGCGATACTGCGAAAGTGGTTGAAGGCTGGCTACCTTCACAACCGTGTCTTTCATTCGACGGAAGCGGGTACGCCTCAGGGCGGTATTATCTCGCCCACGTTGATGAACATGACTCTCGATGGGTTAGAACGAACACTTCTTGCGAAGTTCTGCAGAGGCGGCCGGAATCCGTCGAAGGTTAACGTCGTTCGATATGCAGATGACTTTGTTATCACTGGCGCGACGCGAGAAGTGCTGGAGGATGAAGTCATGCCGCTGGTCGTGCAGTTTCTTGCACAGCGGGGATTATCGCTGTCACGGGAGAAGACCCGGATCACGCATATCAACGATGGGTTCGATTTCCTGGGCATGAACGTTCGCAAGTACGACGGCAAGTTGTTGATCAAGCCAGCCAAAACGAGCGTTCAGCGCTTCATGCGGAAGCTTCGGGACATCGTGAAAGGCAATGCAACGCTAAGACACGATCGTCTGATCCGCCTGCTCAACCCAAAGATTCGCGGTTGGGCGGATTATTATCGGCATGTCGTGGCGAAGCGTACCTTTAACAAGGTTGCTCATGCGATTTGGCAATGTCTATGGCGTTGGGCGAAGCGCCGACACCCGCAGAAGAACTCGCACTGGGTACGTCGGAAGTACTTTCGAACCGTTGGCGCCCGCCAATGGGTCTTTGGTACGGCGACGGACAAAGTGCTCAGCGATGGAAAGCGTGAACTTCTGAAGCTGTACGACATTGTTGGCACGCCAATCCGGCGGCACCGCAAGATCAAGGGTGCCGCAAACCCGTTCGACCCGCAGTGGGAAAGTTATTTCGAAGAGCGGTTGGGCTTCACGATGATGGACTCGCTCAAGGGCCGGATGCGTCTGATCCGGTTGTGGCTCGATCAGCAGAGGTCCTGTCCGGTCTGTCGTCAAATGATCACGAAATCCAGTGGCTGGCGGCTGTACCACCTGGAGCGAAAGATCGATGGCGGTAAGGACACGATCAGCAACCTGACGATGCTTCACCCGGATTGCCATCGGGCCGCGCGTGCCCTCGGACTCTCAGTAGTGAAACCGGCCTCGGCAATGGGGCTTTGAAAGGCTTGAGCCGTGTGCTGGGAAACTCGCATGCACGGTTCTTAGGGGGCGGCGGTGCAGTAATGCACCGCTGCTACCCGACCGCAAGAGCGCTGTCCGCGACCTAAACTGTTCCCATGAAAACCGCGCCTGTCCCGGCCTCCGGACAGGGGAACGGCCCGTCCCACGTAACGCCCGCTGCCCTGCCCGCCGCACTGCCCACTGCCTTGCCTGATCTCGCGTCGCTCGCCGCGCTGCGCGCGTGGTACGAGGGACTCACCGCCCGCGCGGCCGTGACGCGCTATCTTGAGCACGCGCGCGACGATGGGCAGTCCTCGCGCGCGATGATCGCCCGAGTGCGCCGGCAGCTGATCGCGTGTGCGACCGCGCGCCAGCGCGACGATCTCATCCCGCTCTTCCAGTGTCCGGCCGAGGGGCGCACCCGGCACGCGGCCGCCGTTACGTACGCGATCGACCGGCTGCGTCACACGCCCGTCCCGCAGCCGCGGCTGACCGACGGCGTCGATGCGTGGCTGCCGCCGCGGATCGCCCAGGTGCTGTGCGCCGCCGGCCTGCGCACACTCGCCGAGCTGACCCTGCGGGTACCGCGCCGGCGCCTGTGGTGGCGCGGCATTCCCAGCGTCGGCCGTGCCGGCGCCCACCTGGTGGAGGCACTCTTCGCCACGCACCCGGCACTGACCAGCCAGGCGTGGGCACTCGTCGAGCGCGTGCAGCCGTTGCACATCGACGGCATCGTCCCGTGGGAACGCCAGCACCCGGTACCAGAACTGGACGGCTCGCGCGGCCGCTTCCGGGCGCCACGCCGCGCCTGCCTGCTGAACGCCCGCAACGATTACGAGGCGCTGCAGGCGTGGCTGGCGCTGCACGAGGCGCCCCATACGGTGCGCGCGTACCGGCGGGAAGCCGAGCGGCTGATGCTGTGGGCGATCGTCGAGCGGCAGCAGGCGCTCTCGTCTCTCACGACGGATGACGCGATCGCCTACCGCGCGTTCCTGCGTCATCCCGTGCCGAAGACTCGCTGGACCGGCCCGCCGCGGCCGCGCGATTCCGTCGAATGGCGGCCGTTCGCGCGCGGCCTGTCGGCCCGCTCGGCGGCATACGCGCTGTCGGTACTCACCGCCCTGTTTCGCTGGATGGTGGAGCAGCGTTATGTGCTTGGCAATCCGTTCGCGGGCCTGACCGTGCGCGGCGGCCAGCGCACGGGACCGTTCGACACGGCCCGCGCTCTCAGCGACAACGAATGGAAGGCTCTGCGCAGCCTCGCCGACAGACTCGAGTGGTCCTACGGCTGGCAGACGCCCGCCGCGCAACGCCTGCGTTTGTTGCTCGATTTCGGCTACGCGACGGGCCTGCGCGCGCACGAGCTGGTGGCCGCCATGCTCGGCGACATCCGCGCCGATGCGCACGGTGAATGGTGGCTGCACGTGACCGGCAAAGGCGCACAGCCAGGCGTGGTGGCGCTGCCGCCGCTCGCACTCGAGGCGCTGGACGGGTACCTGCTGCAGCGCGGACTTCCCGTCACGCGCCGACGCTGGGATCCGTCGACGCCGCTTGTGGCATCGCTCGGGCCGGAAGGTCACGGAAAGAGTGCCATCAGCTCGACGCGGCTTCGCCAGGTGATGACGACGTTCTTCACGCTCGCGGCGGGACAGCTCGTCGAGGACAACCCTGAACAGGCCACACGAGTGCAGGCGGCCAGCCCTCACTGGCTGCGGCATACGCACGCGTCGCATGCGCTGGCGCGCGGCGTGGAACTCGTCGCCGTACGCGACAACCTGCGGCACGCGTCCATCGCAACGACGTCGACCTATCTGCACCACGACAATCTGCGGCGTGCACGTCAGGTCCGCGCCGCGTTTGGCAAGCGTACATAGCGAGCTTGCGCGCGTGTGCTCGCACCCAGCGCGTCGGCGCATCAATCGCACGCCGTCCCGGACACGAGAACCGATTCACCGTCAACTGCGCCTACGACTGTCACCGGGCCGCCCCGTATGGCGCTATTCGTCCGACCTGACAGGCATAATAGTCCGCTGCCATCCCTCCCGTCTGGGAAGTCTGGCGACACGATGAAGACAGAAATAAAAAGCAGGGGCCGCCATGATCGAGAAGATTGACATCAACAATTTCGGGTGCTTTTCCGGTTTCGCCTGGAACACCGAGGTTCGTGATTCTGGTAATAACGTCGCCAAGTTCAGACGAATGAATATCATTTACGGGCGCAACTATTCAGGCAAAACGACCTTGTCAAGGATCGTGCGCGCACTAGAAACCGGGACCATTTCGCCCCGATACGCTCGACCGTCGTTCACGATCACCCTGTCCACCGGCACTGTGACCAATACGGCCGTTCCGCTGCAGGGGCACGACGTACGCGTCTACAACAAGGATTTTGTCGACGAGCATCTGGCCTTCCTGCGCGACGAGCAGGGGCATATTTCTCCGTTCGCGGTCCTCGGACAGGAGAACAAGGAGATCGAGTCTGAAATCGAACGGCTGGAAGCCGAACTCGGTAGCGCCGAGAAACAGACCGGCCTGCGGCACAGCTATCAGGAAAAGAAAAAGGACCACACCGGGAAGCAGAAGCAGGTCACAAAAGCCCAGGAAGAGCTCGACGGCAAACTCTTCGACAAGGCGAACAAAAAACCAACCGGCATCAAGCACAATGCGCTCTACAGGGACGTAAACTACGATGTTCGCAAACTGAAAGCGGATATCAAGGCGATTCAGGACGGTGGCATTTCGCCGCTTGAGGAAAGCGAGCGTAGCGCCAGGATCAGCCTCCTTGGCGAAACCGCTCTTCCCGAAATCAGGAAGCGCCTGTCGTTCACTCCTGCGCTGTCTGTTCTTGCAAGCACCGCGAGCGATCTTCTTGCGAAAAAGATCAAACCCAGCGCGCCCATACAGGACCTCCTGAATGACGCGCTCCTGCAAAGCTGGGTCAGGTCCGGGGTCAGCCTACACGAGGGACGGCGTACCACATGCGGATTCTGCGGCAACCCATTGCCTACTGATTTGTGGGAGAAGCTCGGCAACCACTTCAACAAGGAATCGCTCGACCTTGAGAAAGACATCGACGCCCTGCTGCAAAAAATTGCCAACGAAAAAAGCAGTCTTAGAAACATCATCACGGTGGAACGGAGCGGGCTGTATTCACTCCATCAGGCCGCGTTCGACGGTCTAAAGATCTGCCTCGAAGACGCACTTCGAACGTACGAGTCGAGCCTTGTTATGCTGGAAGTTGAGCTTGGCGCTCGCAGGCGGGACATTTTCTCGGAGCGCGAGCCCGTTGTGATCTCCGACAACACCGACGCGATCCGGGAAATTGTCGCTTCGATCAATGACGTGATCCGGAAGAGCAACGAAACTACAGCCTCGCTTGCCGAGAAACAGAAATCCGCGCGCGACGACCTGCGCCTCAGTGAAGTGGCCCAATTCATCATTGACGTCGGCCTCGCCGGCGAAGAACAGAAAATAAAAGGCCTTGAAAAGCTGGTCACCGACGCAAACGAGGCACTCGACGAAATTCTTGCCGATGGAAATAAACGCACCGACCGGATCAAGGAACTGAAGACACAACTCCGCGACGAAAGGCGGGGTGCCGAAAAAGTGAACCAGTATCTCGGGCATTTTCTGGGTCACGGCGGCCTGCACCTGTCCGCGGTGGAGGAGGCCGACACAGCCACCTACCGTTTCGAGATCCACAGAGGAGAGACTCCGGCGTACAACCTGAGCGAAGGTGAATGCAGTCTCGTTGCATTCTGCTACTTCCTCGCGAGGCTGGAAGACGTCGAGACGAAGGGAAAGAAACTGATCCTCTACATAGACGATCCGATTTCAAGTCTCGATAGTAACCACATCTTCTTTGTCTATAGCCTGATCGAGAGCTACCTGGCACGCCCCATCGAGCAAGCGAACGGAGCGCCGATGCTGGACGCGAACGGCAAGCCCGAGTACCGGTATCAGCAGATGTTCATTTCTACGCATAATCTCGAATTCCTGAAGTACCTGAAAAGGCTGACCAAACCCGGAAAAGATCACGAGCATTTTCTGCTTACCCGAAAGGAACGGTCGAGCACGATCGGCCTGATGCCCGATTACCTGCGAAATTATGTAACCGAGCTCAACTTTCTGTTCGGCGAGATTTATTGCTGCTCGGATCAGGGCAACGCGGCACGCCACTATCACAGCTTCTATAATTTCGGGAATAACCTCCGGAAGTTCCTTGAAGCGTTTCTTTTTTTCAAGTATCCGTTTTTCAACAGCGAACGCAACGATTACGACAAGCGCATCAGGATGTTCTTTTCGGATGGAACAAACTCCGAAGCGTTTGTTCAACGGCTGACCAACGAATTCTCACATCTCGGAGAGTTCATCGATCGCGGCACCCAACCAGTTGACAGCGCAGAGATAGCCACAATCGCGAAGTTTGTCCTGAAAAAGATCAAGGACAACGACAAGGAGCAGTTCGACCACTTCCTTCTCAGCATTGAGAAAACAGACCCGTTCATCTTGCCGTAGGGCACGATCAAGGGAGGTCACGTTCCTCCGGGTCGCTTCGTTACGGGCCACACAGGCCTTCGGGGGTCGAACGCATCAACCATCGTCGTCGATGTCAGCGAGATAAACCCTTGGTCGGGGATGGCAATGGACATTGTCAGGCCGTTGAACGGGTCGCATCGGACAACAGCCCAGCGCGGCCGTCAAGCGCTCGTCCGCCGACGAGTTCCTCCATCGTAAAGCCGTCCAGCTCGCTCAACAAACCAGCGGTCGACGAATATGCCGCGCGCAGAAGCACGCCGACTGTGCCCAAGCCTGAACATCCAGCCGCCATTACTTCTTCCATACAGGAATGTGATATCCGCTCCCGTATCCCTGAGACCCAACTCGGATGCAAGTGTCGACGGTCCCATCTTCTAGTCGACAAGTTCTAACGTCGAGACGACCACCGCGACTGCTGAGCTCATCGACCGTCGCTTGCAAACTGGCTCTCTCGTCTTCGAGGCGGCTAACTGCATGTTCGGTAACTCCGTACCAAAGAGCCATGGTCGCCGCCGTGATGAGCAATGCCGGGACGAGTACGAAGAAAGTTGCCTGTTTCGTCGCACGCCGAAATGCCTCCGCTGCTTCGCCGGCTTGGACATTTGCATCCTTAACCCGTTTCGTCAGCGTCTCTGCTGCAGCGTCGATTGTCGGTTTCAGGTCTCTGCTGACGGCCGCAACGACGCTCCCTGGCAGTTGGCGCCCCTGCTCGGCGAGACTGCGCGAAACGCGGTCCATCGACTGAATGGCTGAACCCGTCAGCCGCTGGTCTCGGATTGCGGCTTCGAGAAGTGTGCCGAGGACGTCGTGGGCATATTTAAGTTTGTCAGAACCCGAGTGTTGGTCCATCTAGTTCTCTTTCTCTAGTTAGCGACTGACCTCGATACTTCATAGTTCGCTCTCGGTTCAGCTCCGTTGCATGTCGCCGGACCCGCTCAAAGTAAGCTTCTCGGACCAACCGATGGTCGAGCAGCAAGTCACGGACATCCGTCAAAAGCACGTAGCGGATGCCTTTGTCCTTGCTGTAACTGACAATTAGCCCGCCCGAGACACCTTGGAGGCCACCATGTGAGTATGCGACCAGCTTCAAATACGTCTCGTACGCAGCATGCGTCTGCGCATCAATTTCCTTCGACACGGCGTCGTGTCCAGCCGACTCCGTGAAGCCCTCTATCGTCCTAGCCACAACTTTTGTGTCCGCAAAATCTAGGTAAGGAACCACGCGAGAAACCAAGCTCGCGGCTTTCTCCGATGTTTCGATATACCAGTGAATCTGACGTGAGATTGTTTGCATGTAGAGGTCTTCAACCAAGGCACGCGATAGCTTCAGGCGCTTTGCTTCCTCCTTCTCCGAATCATTTCGCTCGCGTTTGAAC
Organism: Paraburkholderia lebeckiae; assembly: GCF_050436225.1. NCBI lineage: Bacteria > Pseudomonadati > Pseudomonadota > Betaproteobacteria > Burkholderiales > Burkholderiaceae > Paraburkholderia > Paraburkholderia lebeckiae. The sequence goes on from NZ_JBNDLU010000002.1 coordinate 2,328,316, forward strand.
TCAATTAGCAGCGTGACGCCGGCATTTGCGACCATGAGGTCACCGAGCGCGTGGTCCATTGGGGACTGCTGCAGCAAATTCACGCACATCGGCCGGACAGCCCCCGCGCTCAGTTGCCCGATGCACAGCCCAAAGCTATAGAGAAAGTTGCCAATAACAATGTTTTCGTATGGGTCCATCCATCTTCCTTGCCCGAAGGCGCATGCCCACGATTTTCCGATTCTTGCTGGCCATAGCGCTACGTGCCAATACCTGAGAATTTAACGGCAGCGCGCCATTGTCGCAATACTTGTGAAGGTTCGCGTGGGTCGCCGGTCAGCCCCACGTCGATTGCGCGTGGGGCTCTGGCATCAGCGCTGGCCGTTCAGAAAGTCGAACCAGTCGTGCGCAAAAGCGCAGCCGTGATCAGGAATGCCCGAACCGGCCAGCGTCTTGTCGAAGTAAGTCCTGGCTGGCTCAGGGATCTCATCCAACCGCACGTAACGGTAGCCTGCGTCATTTACGTGAACCGTCACCTCAGGTGTGGCGGGTCGCGGTGGCAGGGCTTCGCGGCCCTGATTTAGGGCCGCCGCAACACAGCGCGCAACGAGATCCCATGCGCTGCCCGCCCATCTCGGATAGGCGCGCACCGTGGCCCGCTCGCCAACCTGCCGGAGCACCGCATCATCCAGGGCGACCCGGTAGTCCGCGAGTGCGCCGCCACTCACGCGCGCGATGTCCGCCGTCGCGATGACCCGCTTTCCGTCTTCCCGTCCACCGGGCAGCAATTCAATGGTAATCCGAAGCATCCGCTCATCCTTGTGTTTGTCTCATCCGGTGCCGCAGTCCCACTTCGCAGTAGCTGTTTGAGTACCGACCACCCGGTCCGAACATGTTTCCCGCGTCCCGTGCCTCGGGTTTCTGAGACCGCACTTCTTCCCGTGACAGAAAAACACGGGGGCTGGAAGGCTTCGGCCGGCGCGCCCTCCCCCTACGCTATAGCTGGGAACAGTTCTGCGAACAGTGCGCGCTCATGCAGAACCACCGCCATGCGCGAGACGTTGCGGGCCATAGTAACGACATCGCACAGCTTCTGTGCGGTCCAGGCAGCGCGATGTGCCGCCTCAACCATTAGCGAAAGTGAAGTTCCAGATGTGAGCCCCGGAAAGCGGGCGGCCAGGATCCGCCGAGCCTTCTTGTCATCCAGAACCACACTCCCCAAACCGTCCACTGCCATTGCAATGGCAGCACTCTCGCCATCGTCTAGGGTATCCGTCGATGGGCCACTCAGCAAGGATAGGTACGTTTCATACGCCTGCCCTGGCATGCGGCAGAGCTTTAGACATCCCGCGTCGAGCAGCGGTTGCAACGGGGCGCTTTCAGCGCGCTGCCCTGGCATGCGTCGCACTTCTGCCGCGGTGCGCTCCTCAACCCAGCATGGCACATCAAGCGCCTCGAGTAGTTCTTTCGGGATGCCCGTTCCGAGAAGATTGAACAGAACACTCGCATCCAGAACCAAAGGCCCGTCTGGAAATTTACTAGATGGCAAGCTCAAGCTCATCCCCTTCGCCTTCCGGAGCGACGTGCGCCAATACATCTCGCACCGAGCCCAAGTCCAGCTGCAGCTTCCTGGCTATCTGTTGTTCGGATAACAGGCCCTTTTCGAATGCTTCCGCCGCAAGTAGCATAGTTCGCGGGGTAAACCGGCTTACCGCCTCCGGTTCGTCCAGTTCACGCCGCACTTCTTCGAGGTGTTGCGTTCCCAGGCCCTTCTCTTTCAGGAGTTCGAAGGTGCCTTTAGGCAACAGGGCCAATCCTTCCAGGCGACGCGTCATCGCCTCGATAGAGGTATGAAAGTACACCGCCATCGCGAGAAGTTGACGGACCGAAAACTGTTTCGCAGCATCGCGTAGCTCGGCCGCCTTCCTTCTGACCGTCATTGCAGGCATCAACAGAGAGCGCGCGAAAGCATCGCAGAACCTCTCTTCCCGGTCACCCGACTCAATTTCCGTAGTGTGAACAACCACACCGGATCGTCGGAGTAACGCGTGACAAAGCTCGTGAGCAATTGTGAGGCGTCTGCGCGCCGCAGGATGAACCGCATTCACGACGATGAATCCGCCAACCGACTCGTCGTATGCGAAAGCCCCACTGATCCGAGGAGGAAGGCCACGCTCGAAGACGCGCAAGCCCATGTCGAGTTCGACAAGGGAAATGAGGTCAGGTATGGGACCCAATCCAATACCCAGGCGCTGCCGAATCGCGAGTGCGACGTCCTCTGCCTGCTGTTCTACCGACATCGACTTGCTAATGGAGATGACCGGTAGGTCGGGCTGAAGCAGCGGTCGTTCAAGCATGGTTTCCAGCTCGACCGACGCAGCGGCGAGTTTATTCAGAAGCAAATGCGCTGCGGCGCTGTCTGCGTCATCATTTACGTGAGAACGGAACTTCAACTCCATATCCAGGCTTGGAGTGCCGTCAGCAAGCAGCTCACTTTCCGGTACAGAATACAGCTCAGCAAACGACCGCATCTCCTCGGGCGAAATCGCCCGCTTGCCGTTCTCGATGGCAACAACCGTCGTGCGCGCGAATCCAAGTTTTTGTGCCGCTGCTTCCTGCGTCATCTTCGCTAGCGAGCGGGCGCTTTTCAGTCTCGGCCCCAAGACTTCGGGGCGGACCTTCAGTTCGATAGCCATGCTATCCCCTCGCGGTTCGTGAAATCCATGAGCTTTCACCACACGCGGAAAGGAAATCCATCCACTCCGCAGCGTGGCAGTCAACTAGCCTCGTCAGGCTATTCGTCGTGTGTTCAATACTGCCAGGAACAAATCGGGCTAGGTCAATTGCGGCAGTTTGGACCGGTTTACCGCCGGACTCGACAGCGAAATCAGCGAGACGTTGCATGTCCCTCGCCCCGTTCCTCGCAAGATCCGAGAAGAATGCCATTTTGACCTTCCCCTCACCAGGCCGCAGCGCAGCCGCGAGCGTCTGTGCCGTCAAGTCACAGAAGAGGTACTCCGTTGCGTCGTCCAGATTCATAAAGTGTTCGGCGGAGCGCCTAAGAAGACAATTTCCGCATACACCGCAATGAAATAGCTGACCGTCGCGTGAGGTGAGTCGCGCATCACATGAGCAAGAGCGGTGCGCGTTCAACACTGCGCGTACGTCTTCACCGGCATCCGATAGCGCGCGCAAAACACGGCCTTTCGTTTCGAAAAGCGCCGGATGATAGAACTCCACCCGCGCCCCGGTCAATGCTTCGATGAAACGGGAAAGCTTCTTCGTGAAGCCTGGGTAGCAACTCCGGTGCTTCGGCTCATGTCCTGTGGTGACCAATGACCCGCCTATGCTGCCCTGGCCGTTCTCGGGAATCATGACCCTGTTCGCTCCCGACTCAATCGCACCGAAACTGGCGAGAAGATAAAACAGGAATGGCCGCGACCTGAAGCTGGGCTCCGCTCGCCGCGTCGTCTTCACAGCCACCGGGAGCCGAAGGTACTGAACGCCCTCGGACACCTTGCATCTCGATCCATTGCCTTTGACTACGCCTGACGCACGTGCGTCAGCATAGATGCAAACAACTTCGGTATTCGGTTGCGCAAGCTGCCACAGCCGGACTTGTCCGTACGAGTCCAATCCATGGCTGAACGGAACAAACAGAAGCTCGCGATTGCTTAATGAGATATTGTTTAAAGGCGACTGCTCCAGCGTCGGAGGAACACCCGTTCGCTCAGTAAAGGAGAACGACCAGACGTCTCCGGTCAAATAGTTCAGGCAATGGGCAAGTGCATCCTGAACCGACGACTGGAGCCAAACGTTCCGTTTGAAAACGGGCAGTTCGATATGCAAGCGACGCCCCCATCCCTTCGAGTGATGGCGCATCAAGCTTCGGTCGGCATATTTGACCGCACCGATCAACGTCATCAGGTCGTGAGCGAGACCATCCGACTGGCGGAAACAATACGCCGAGAGGCGGTCAGGACGCACAGTGATATCCACCCCGAGGCGGACCAGGTGCGCCTTGGCTGTTTTGTGTGCGGGCCCGTCCGTTACCCGGAAGGTGGCCGAAGGGGCTTGGTCGCGCGAGGCCTGAAGGCTCATAAACCTAGTTTGATATCTAGAGGCAGATCGAGCATTGGACCTTTATCGAGCTTCTTGCACAGACGGGGAGCCGGCTCCGCGGTGAAGTCGATATCCGCCGCAAGTTTGGTCATGGCCCGGCGCAATTGAAAGCTCTGTGATTCGTTGAATTCGTCTGCAACAGATAACGCGCAGTGTTCGATACCGTGCCGCGCGCAGTCGCCAATCACAGCAGAGCGGACGGCTCCCACCAGCTTGTCTATCGGGCCACCATACGCAACCCGGCGAGCGACTTCACAGACATTTCGCTCGACTGGCGTCTTTGCACTTTGCTCGAAGTCGTCCACGACGGCGAGAACACTGTCGATACTGAACAGGTCCCTCCGAGCCACTTCGACTTTTAGAGCCAGCTCCGCGAACCACGTTGGGCGTACGCCATCCTCCCATTCACGACAGGCAGCACGATGGATTTCCAGCACCGCTTCAGCCTTGTCCGGCTTCTCAACGGCACGCACGGCCTTCCGCCAATGCGGCCTCAAGGCAACTGTCGTATGCAGGTCATCACGCATCTGCACTCCCACTGGAGTTCGCACACCTGCAGAGTACGGCATATTCTGACAATGTCAACGAGAAATTTACTTCTTGAATGACATTGTCAGCAGCGCGCCTGACTGAACTGGATGCCGCTCAGGCTCCGACTGCCAGCCGACCAGATTCGGGCCGACAGCGCGAGCCATACTGCAGGCAAAGGTCAGTTCGCGTGCAGGCAAGCCTGCATAGCAGGCTGCTCTCGACCCAACAGAATGAATGGAACAACAACGTCGAGAATGATCTTTCGACCTGCCTTCCCATGAAGGACGTCGCGTTTGCTCACCATGAGTGAGCGAATGACCCAGCGGCTCGGATTTGCGTCGACGAATGGACGCAGCGCCGCCTTCGGACAATCAGGCTGGGCCCACTTCGGGTAACGAAAGCCACGGGACATGTCCGGTGGGAGCAGCGCATGGAACTCTCCCTTTTGCCGCTCCTCATTAGTCGCGCGCTCGTTACGACCGGTGTAAGCGCGTGCTTCCAGCAACCCGAGATTGTCGGAACTCTTGTTTGCATCGAGAGCGAACCGGCGCCCGCGAGCCCGGGCACGGTCCAGTACCGGCACGACGACTGGAATAAGAATAGGTGCCGCGCTCGTCAGCAAGGAGGCGCGGATTCAGATTGCGACAAGCGGCGTGACGCGAGGGAGCCTTGGCATTAGGGTGATCAAAAGCTCGCGCACCCGACAAATCTGCTGTCAAACCAAGTATCTCGAGACCGCTCAAAATTGCCGATGAAATTGCGCGGCGCACAACGACTTTTCCCGTTGCTGCAGACTTTGTTGTCTCTGAACTCGGTTATTCCCGTTGCTGCAGACTTTGTTGTGTCCCAATACGACCAAAAAAAAGGCGTCACGTTGCCGCGACGCCTTAAAAAGTTCTAGCCATTCCGAGGGCCGTGCTAGAACCTGAGAGAAGGTATTCGAAAGGCGCAAGCGCATTGGACGGGCAATCGATCCTGGATTCTGGGATTTTCCGCTCGCGCGCACCAAAATGCTGCGGAGACAAAGCGACTTTCGAAATGAGGTTCCATTTTTTATGGTTATGCTGACTAAGTCAAGCAAAAAGTTTTAGTTGACCATCGATCGGCAATTTCTTCCGATACAATGACTTTTCTTAAATATATATGAATGGGTGCCCCGGTTTCGAGATGCCCCTGTCCTCTGTGAGCGGCCGTCAACAGTTGCCGCACGAACAATTTGAAATGCTGTTCCAAAAAAACGCATGAACCGATCCACTCCGAACCAACCCGTCGCCGCCAAGGTCCACGCCAGCAAAGACCGAGACGGCCCAGGCGATGAAGTCACCGCGCTCGCGCGCGGTCTGACCGTACTGCGCGCCGTCGCGGCCGCGCACGCACCGCTCAGCAATCGCGAACTCGCCGAGTTGACAGGCATCCCGAAGCCCACCATGTCGCGCATCACCGCGACGCTCGTGGGCACCGGTTTTCTGCTGCGACTACCCGACAGCGAGCGCTTCGTGCTGACCTCGTCGGTGCTCGAACTGAGCAACGGCTTTCTGCGCAACTTCGACATCCGCTCGCGCGCGCGGCCGTTTCTGATCGAACTCGCGGAACGCACTGCGTTGTCAGTGCATCTCGCGGTGCGCGACCGCTACGACATGGTCGTCATCGACGCGATCCGGCCGCGTTCGGCGGTGCTCGTGTCGCGACTCGAAATCGGTTCGCGCATGAGTTTGACGCGCACCGCGGTCGGCCGGGCGTACCTCGCGGCGCTCGCGCCACCCGACCGCGACCGTCTGCTGGTCGGCCTGCAGACGGCCGAAGGTGACGATTGGGGCTATATCGGCAGCCGTCTCGCAAGCGGGATCCAGGACACCCTCGAGCGGGGCTTCGCAATCGCCACCGGCGAGTGGTACAACGGGCTGAACGCGATCGCGCTCGGCTTCGTCGGACCGTCGGGCGAGCGCTACGCAGTCAATTGCGGCGGCTCGGCGGACCAATGTCCGCGCGACTGGCTGATCACTCACGCCGCGCCCGCGCTGCTCGAATGCATCGACAAGATCGTACTGGAGATCGGCGGCACGCCGGGGCGCCGGCTCGACGAATAAGCCGTCGGCGGCAACGGGCGCCAAACGGCGCCCCGCGCGGATCGAACCCGGCGCCAGCCGCCCGCGATCCGCGAGAGTGGCGACGGCGGCCCGCCCTCGCCCGACAATTCGCCGACATCCTGTAACCTTCGTAATCAACCGAAAAATACGCGGCTGGACTGTTACAGACGCCGCAACGTACGATCACGCATCCCGTCGCGGGACCGCGCGCCGCGAGCCGTGAGCGCCGTCGAAACGGCCGCGTCCAGCCGTGATGATTCCGCATTGCGTTAACATCTCTGTCCCGCGCCTCGGGTAGCATCGCGCTGAACATTGCGCGGCGCCCGCCGCCACGACCGCCTGACATGCCGCCCATGTGGGCCGCCGCCCTTCGAATGGCGGCGACCGCATCGGCGGCTCACATCATCAGCCAGCCACCCGACCGAACCGATGGACGAACAACAAAAGCACCCGGAAACCCAACGCCCTGCCGCATCCCAGCCGTCCGCGAACGGCGCGCAATCTAGCGCGCCCGGCGCGGTGAAACGCCACCGCGGCCGGACCGTCGCGCTGATCGTCGCGGCGCTGGTCGTGCTCGGCGTCGTGCTGTGGCGCTGGCATCCGTGGGGCGGGCCCGGCAGCGGCGCGAGCGCGCCGGGTGCGGCGAGCGGCGCGCGCAGCGGCCGCTTCGGCCGCGGCGGTCCGAACGCGATGGCCAACATGGCGCAGCCGGTGCACGTCGCCGCCGCGACGCAGGGCGAGATGCCGGTCGTGCTGACCGCGCTCGGCACGGTCACGCCGCTCGCCACCGTCACCGTGCTGCCGCAGCTCAGCGGTGTGCTGCAGGACGTCTATTTCAAGGAAGGCCAGATGGTCAAGAAAGGCGACGTACTGGCCCAGATCGACCCGCGTCCGTACGAAATTTCGCTGCGCAACGCCGAGGGCACGCTAGTGCGCGACGAGGCGCTGCTCGCCACTGCACGGCTCGATCTGAAGCGCTATCAGACGCTGCTCGCGCAGGACTCGATAGCAAGTCAGCAGGTCGACACCCAGGCGTCGCTGGTACGGCAATACGAGGGCACCGTGAAGGCCGACCAGGCGAACGTCGACAGCTTCAAGCTCGACCTCGTGTACGCGCGCATCACCGCGCCGGTGTCGGGACGCGTCGGTCTGCGCCAGGTCGACCCGGGCAACTACGTGACCTCGGGCCTCACCAACGGCATCGTCGTGATTACGCAGCTCGATCCGATCAGCGTGGTGTTCACGACCTCCGAAGACAATCTGCAGCAGATCATCCAGCACACGCAGAACGGCGAGTCGCTATCGGCCACCGCGTACGACCGCAGCAACATGCATCCGCTCGAAGTCGGCACGCTAAAGACGATGGACAATCAGATCGACACGACCACCGGCACGATCAAACTGCGCGCGATCTTCGAGAACAAGGACAACGGCCTGTTCCCGAACCAGTTCGTCAACACTCGCCTGCTCGTCGATACGATCAGGAACGCGGTGATCGTGCCGACCTCGGCGGTGCTCAACGGCTCGATGGGTACCTTCGTGTACGTCGTGAAGGCCGACAACACGGTCACCGTGCGCCAGGTCAAGGTCGGCCCGGTCGACGGCGAGCGCACCAGCATCCAGTCGGGCCTCGCGGTCGGCGAGCGCGTCGTGATCGACGGTTCGGACCGGCTGCGCGAAGGCGCGAAGATCACGATTCCGGCCGAGCGGCCGCGTGGCGCGTCCGGCGCGAGCGCTCCGGCGGGCGCCTCGGCCGCCTCGGGCGCGCACGCGCATCGCGGCCGGCACGCGGCGCAAGCATCGCAATAAAGTAAAGGCACGGCACTTACCGCATGAATCCATCCCGCGCGTTTATTCTGCGTCCTGTCGGCACCGCGCTGCTGATGGCGGCGATCATGCTGGTCGGCCTCGTCGCGCTGCGCTTTCTGCCGCTGTCCGCGCTGCCCGAGGTCGACTATCCGACGATCCAGGTGCAGACCTTCTATCCGGGCGCGAGCCCGGACGTGATGACGTCCTCGGTGACGGCGCCGCTCGAGAGGCAGTTCGGGCAGATGCCGTCGCTGAACCAGATGTCGTCGCAAAGCTCGGCCGGCTCGTCGATCATCACGCTGCAGTTCAGCCTCGACCTGCCGCTCGACATCGCCGAGCAGGAGGTCCAGGCGGCGATCAACGCGGCAGGCAACCTGCTGCCGTCCGACCTGCCCGCGCCGCCGATCTACGCGAAGGTCAACCCCGCCGACGCGCCGATCATCACGCTCGCGATCACGTCGAAGACACTGCCGCTCACGCAGGTGCAGGATCTCGCCGACACGCGTCTCGCACAGAAAATTTCGCAGGTCGCGGGGGTGGGTCTCGTCAGCCTGTCGGGTGGCCAGCGCCCGGCGATCCGCATTCAGGCGAACCCGCGCGCGCTCGCCGCGTACGGCCTGAATCTCGACGACCTGCGCACCACGGTCTCGAACCTGAACGTCAACACGCCGAAGGGCAATTTCGACGGCCCGACGCGCAACTACACGATCAACTCGAACGACCAGCTGACCGACGCCGACGAATACAAGAGCGCGGTGGTCGCGTACAAGAGCGGCCGTCCGGTGATGCTGACCGACGTCGCGAACATCGTCTCAGGTCCGGAGAACACCAAGCTCGGCGCGTGGGTCGACAACACGCCCGCGATCGTCCTGAACGTGCAGCGCCAGCCGGGCGCGAACGTGATCCAGGTGGTCGACAGCATCAAGGCGCTGCTGCCGCAGCTGCAGCAGTCGCTGCCCGCCGCGCTCGACGTCCAGGTCGTCACCGACCGCACCACGACGATCCGCGCGTCGGTGCGCGACGTGCAGTTCGAACTGGCGATGTCGGTCGTGCTGGTCGTGCTGGTCATGTACCTGTTCCTCGCCAACATCTACGCGACGATCATTCCGAGCCTGTCGGTGCCGCTGTCGCTGATCGGCACGCTCGCGGTGATGTACCTGTGCGGCTTCTCGCTCGACAACCTGTCGCTGATGGCGCTGACCATCGCCACCGGCTTCGTCGTCGACGACGCGATCGTGATGATCGAGAACATCGCGCGCTACGTCGAGCAAGGCGACACGGCGCTCGAAGCCGCGCTGAAGGGCTCGAAGCAGATCGGCTTCACGATCATTTCGCTGACGGTCTCGCTGATCGCGGTGCTGATTCCGCTGCTCTTCATGGGCGACGTGGTCGGGCGCCTGTTCCAAGAATTCGCGATCACGCTCGCGGTGACGATCGTCATCTCGGCGGTCGTGTCGCTGACGCTCGTGCCGATGATGTGCGCGAAGCTGTTGCGCCACACGCCGCCGCACGACAGTCACCGTTTCGAGGCGAAGGCGCACCGCTTCATCGACTGGGTGATCGCGCGCTACGCGGTCGCGCTCACGTGGGTGCTGAACCGTCAGCGCTCCACGCTGGTCGTCGCGGTGCTCACGCTGGTGCTGACCGGCCTGCTGTACGTGTACGTGCCGAAGGGCTTCTTCCCGGTGCAGGACACCGGCGTGATCCAGGCGATCACGCAGATGCCGCAGTCGGTGTCGTTCGCGTCGATGGCCGAGCGTCAGCAGGCGCTCGCCGACCAGATCCTGAAGAACCCGGACGTCGAAAGCCTGACCTCGTTCATCGGCGTGGACGGCACCAACATCACGCTGAACAGCGGCCGCATGCTGATCAACCTGAAGCCGCGCGACGACCGCAGCAATACCGCGAGCGAGGTGATCCGCCAGTTGCAGAAGGACGTCGCGCACATTCCAGGCGCCTCGCTCTACATGCAGCCGGTGCAGGACCTGACGATCGACTCGACTGTCAGCCCGACGCAGTATCAGTTCATGCTGACCGATCCGAACATCAGCGAATTCACCACGTGGGTGCCGAAGCTGGTCGACCGGCTCAAGCAGTCGCCCGAGCTCGCGGACGTCGCAACCGATCTGCAGGACAACGGCCGCTCGGTATTCATCGAGATCGACCGCGCGACCGCCGCGCGCTTCGGCATCACACCGGCCACCATCGACAACGCGTTGTACGACGCGTTCGGGCAGCGCATCATTTCGACGATCTTCACGCAGTCGAACCAGTACCGCGTGATTCTCGAAGCGCAGCCGACGATGCAGCACTACACCACGTCGCTGAACTCGATCTACCTGCCCTCTTCCACGTCGACGGGCGGCCAGGTGCCGCTATCGTCGATCGCGAAGTTCATCGAGCGGCCCGCGCCGCTGCTGGTCACGCACCTGAGCCAGTTCCCGGCCACCACGGTTTCGTTCAACCTCGCGCCGGGTTCGTCGCTCGGCGCAGCCGTGCAGGCGATCCAGCGGGCCGAGAAGGACGTCGGTCTGCCCGCGTCGTTCCAGACGCGCTTCCAGGGCGCGGCGCTCGCGTTCCAGGCGTCGCTCGCCAACGAGCTGTTCCTGATCCTCGCCGCGATCGTCACGATGTACATCGTGCTCGGCGTGCTGTACGAGAGCTTCATCCATCCGATCACGATTCTGTCGACGCTGCCGTCGGCCGGCGTCGGCGCGCTGCTCGCGCTGCTGATCACCGGCCACGATCTCGACATCATCGGCATCATCGGCATCGTGCTGCTGATCGGTATCGTGAAGAAGAACGCGATCATGATGATCGACTTCGCGCTCTACGCCGAGCGCGAGGAAGGCAAGCCGCCGCGCGAGGCGATCTACCAGGCGTGTCTGCTGCGCTTCCGGCCGATCCTGATGACCACGCTCGCCGCGCTGCTCGGCGCGCTGCCGCTGATGCTCGGCACCGGCGCGGGCTCGGAGCTGCGCCGGCCGCTCGGTATCGCGATTGCCGGCGGCCTCATCGTGAGCCAGCTGCTGACCCTGTTCACGACGCCGGTGATCTACCTTGCGTTCGATTCGCTCGGCCGCCGGCTGCGCGAGCGCTTTAACCGAGGCGATTCGTCCGGTAGCGCCACGCCGCCGGCCACCGATGCAGGGAACTGAGCGATGAACCTGTCGCGTCCGTTTATCTCCCGCCCGGTCGCCACCACGCTGCTGGCGATCGGCATCGCGCTGTCGGGCGTATTCGCGTTCACGAAGCTGCCGGTCGCGCCGCTGCCGCAGGTCGACTTCCCGACCATCTCGGTGCAGGCGACGCTGCCGGGCGCAAGCCCGGAGACCGTCGCGACGAGCGTCGCGAGTCCGCTCGAGCGGCATCTCGGTTCGATCGCCGACGTCACCGAGATGACGTCGCAGAGCTCGGTCGGCTCGACGCGCATCACGCTGCAGTTCGGCCTGAACCGCAACATCGACGGCGCCGCGCGAGACGTGCAGGCGGCGATCAACGCGGCGCGCGCCGACCTGCCCGCGAGCCTGCGCAGCAACCCGACCTACCACAAGGTCAACCCGGCCGACGCGCCGATCCTGATTCTCGCGCTGACGTCGAGCACGCTGACGGCGGGCCAGCTCTACGATTCGGCCGCGACGGTGCTACAGCAGTCGTTGTCGCAGGTGCAAGGGGTTGGCGAAGTGGATGTCAGCGGTTCGGCGAATCCGGCCGTGCGCGTCGAGTTGCTGCCGCATGCGCTGTCGCATTACGGCATCGGCCTCGAGGACGTGCGCGCGGCGCTCGCCGCGGCCAACGCGAACAGCCCGAAGGGCTCGATCGAGTTCGGCGAGAACCGCGTACAGCTATACACCAACGACCAGGCGAGCAAGGCGTCGCAATACAAGGACCTCGTCATTGCCTATCGCAACGGCGCGCCGGTCAAACTCTCCGACATGGGCGAAGTCGTCGATTCGGTCGAAGATCTGCGCAATCTCGGTCTCTTCAATGGCAAGCGCTCGGTGCTCGTGATCCTGTACCGGCAGCCGGGCGCGAACATCATCGAGACCGTCGACCGCGTGAAGGCGATGCTGCCGCAACTGCACGCGTCGCTGCCCGCCGACGTCGACATCGCGCCGACCTCGGACCGCTCGACGACGATCCGCGCGTCGTTGAGGGACACCGAGCGCACGCTCGTGATCGCGGTCACGCTCGTCGTGATGGTCGTGTTCCTGTTCCTGCGCAACTGGCGCGCCACGCTGATTCCGAGCGTGGCCGTGCCGATCTCGATCGTCGGCACGTTCGGCGCGATGTACCTGATGGGCTTCTCGATCGACAATCTGTCGCTGATGGCGTTGACCATCGCGACCGGCTTCGTCGTCGACGACGCGATCGTCGTGCTCGAAAACATCTCGCGCCACATCGAAGACGGCGTGCCGCGCATGAAAGCGGCGTTCCTCGGCGCGCGCGAGGTCGGCTTCACGGTGATGTCGATCAGCATCTCGCTGGTCGCCGTGTTCCTGCCGATCCTGCTGATGGGCGGCATCGTCGGGCGGCTGTTCCGTGAGTTCGCGCTGACGCTGTCGCTGGCGATCGCGGTGTCGCTGGTCGTATCGCTGACGCTCACGCCGATGATGTGCTCGCGCCTGCTGCACGAGCCGCACGAGAAAGAACAGGAAAGCCGCTTCGGCCGCTGGCTCGAACGCGGTTTCTCATCGATGCAGCGCGGCTACGAGCGCACGCTCGGCTGGGCGCTACGGCATCCGCTGCTGATCGTCCTCGTCCTGCTGCTGACCATCGCGCTGAACATCGCGCTCTACATCATCGTGCCAAAGGGCTTCTTCCCGCAGCAGGACACGGGGCGGCTAATCGGCGGCATCCAGGCCGACCAGAGCACGTCGTTCCAGGCAATGAAGGGCAAGTTCTCGCAGATGATGGAAATCGTCAGCAAGAATCCGGCGGTCGACAGCGTGGTCGGCTTCACCGGCGGCCGGCAGACCAACTCGGGCTTCATGTTCGTGTCGCTGAAGCCGAAGAGCGAACGCAAGCTGTCCGCCGACCAGGTGATCCAGCAACTGCGCGCGCCGCTCGGCGACGTGGCCGGCGCGCGCACGTTCCTGCAGGCGGTGCAGGACATCCGCGTCGGCGGCCGGCAGTCGAACGCGCAGTATCAGTTCACGCTGCTCGCCGACTCGACGCCCGATCTGTACAAGTGGGGGCCCAAGCTCACCGAGGCGCTGCAGGCACGCAAGGAGCTCGCGGACGTGAACTCCGACCAGCAGCAAGGCGGTCTCGAAGCGATGGTGACGATCGACCGCGCCACGGCATCGCGCCTCGGCATCAAGCCCGCGCAGATCGACAACACGCTGTACGACGCGTTCGGCCAGCGCCAGGTGTCGACGATCTACAACCCGCTGAACCAGTATCACGTCGTGATGGAAGTCGCGCCGCGCTACTGGCAGAGCCCGGAGATGCTGAAGCAGATTTTCGTCAGCACGTCAGGCGGCAGCGCGAGCGGCGCGCAGACCACCAACGCGCCGGCCGGCACCGTGACGTCCAGAGCGACCAGCACGTCGACCACGACGAGCGCGGCAACCGGCGGCACGGCCGCCACCACCGCGACGAGCGCGGCCAGCATCGCAGCCGACTCCGCGCGCAATCAGGCCATCAATTCCATCGCGGCGAGCGGCAAGTCGAGCGCGTCGTCGGGCTCGGCGGTGTCGACCGCGAAGGAGACGATGGTGCCGCTGTCGGCGATCGCGAGCTTCGGGCCGGGCACCACGCCGCTATCGGTCAATCACCAGAGCCAGTTCGTCGCATCGACGATCTCGTTCAACCTGCCGCCGGGCGTGTCGCTGTCCACCGCCACCCAGGCGATCTACGACACGATGGCCGAAATCGGCATGCCCGCCACGATTCACGGCAGCTTCCAGGGCACCGCGCAGGCGTTCCAGCAGTCGATGTCCGACCAACCGATCCTGATCCTCGCCGCGCTCGCGGCGGTATATATCGTGCTCGGCATCCTGTATGAGAGCTACATCCACCCGCTGACGATCCTGTCGACGCTGCCGTCCGCGGGCGTCGGCGCGCTGCTCGCGCTGCTGCTGTTCAAGACCGAGTTCAGCATCATCGCGCTGATCGGTGTGATCCTGCTGATCGGCATCGTGAAGAAGAACGCGATCATGATGGTGGACTTCGCGATCGACGCGTCGCGCAAGGGAATGTCGTCGCGCGACGCGATCTACCAGGCCTGTCTGCTGCGCTTCCGGCCGATCATGATGACTACCTTTGCCGCGCTGCTCGGCGCGTTGCCGCTCGCGTTCGGCAGCGGCGAAGGCGCGGAGATGCGCGCGCCGCTCGGTATTTCGATCGTCGGCGGGCTGATCGTCAGCCAGATGCTGACGCTCTATACGACGCCGGTCGTCTATCTGTACATGGATCGCATCCGCGTGCGCTGGGAGGCGAGAAAGGCACGGCGCGCGGGTGGCGCGGCGCCGACGTCGTCATGATGTAGTGAAGGTGGCGCTCACAGCTTCTGCTCGATGGCCAGCGAGAAAATCCGCTGCCATCGGCGCGCCGCCCGCTCGTTCGACATCGGCACGAGCCACTCGCCGTGCCGTGAGTCCTTGACCTTCAGCGCGAGCCGCGCCTGTGCGTCGCGGCCCTGTGCTTCGGCGGCGAGCAGATCGGCGAAGATATACGCGCCCTGCTGGTCGCCGACGCGAATCTCGCAGAGCCGCTTGTCCGCCGCGAGCCGCACCGAGCCCCAACTGCCCTTCAATTCGTGCGTCCAGTCGCCGTCGCGCACGTTCGGCGCGACTTCGCGGCGCCGCTGCCGCCAGTACGCGAGCGCACCGGCGATCAGCAACGCAACCAGCACAGCCACACCCTCCGCCACCGCCAGCCCGAAAGCGGCCTGCAGCGCATAAAAGGCACGCACCGCGCCGTACCCCAGCGCGATCAGCGCAATCAACGCAACGACAATCGGCATCGCAAACTCATCTGGCAAAACGTTTTTAGTCGGCTAGCGCGGGCAAACGCGACACCGCGCACGGCCCCTCACTGCCCCTTATGCGCGGCCGCCCACTCCTTGAGCGCGTTCAGCGTGTTCTCGACATGCTTGTCGGGCGACAGGCTCGTGTACTCGTAGATGATCTTGCCGTCGGGCGAGATCACGTACGACACGCGATTCGCCATGCCGGCCGTCAACGGCATGGCCGCGTCGTACGCATTGATTACCTTCGCGTCGGCGTCGGCCGCGACCGGAAATTTGCTGCGGCATTCGCTGACCGAAAACTTCGTCAGCGTATCGATGTTGTCGTGCGACACGCCGATCACCGTCGCGCCGTACTTCTTGTATTCGTCGACCGCATCGGCGAACTGGTGCGCCTCGATCGTGCAGCCCTTCGTGAACGCGGCCGGATAGAAGTACAGCACGACCGGGCCCTTCTTCAGTTCGTCGGCGAGCGAATACGTGTAGGTCTTGCCGCCGAGCGAGGCCTCGGCGGTAAACGTCGGCGCCGTATCGCCGGGCTTCAGGGTTGCCGAGGCGAGCGGCGAATGCATTGTGAATCCGAACGCCATGATGGCGGCCAGTACCGCCGGTATGTGTTTTGTCTTCATCTGCTCCTCTACGCGTGAGCGCACGCAATTGATCGGGTCCATCGGAGAGAGCTTCGGCCGACGTCACAGGCCGTCGCTGAACTCCCTATTGGACCACGGATGCGCACGCGGCGTGGCTCGTCGCCCGGATCACAAGGCGAATCGAAAGGGTGCGGCGCGCGAGCTCGACGCATCAAACGCCCAATTCCGCCACGTGCGCGCCGAACCACGTCGCCGCCGACAGGTTCAGCTCCGACAGCACGTCGGGCGTCAGCGCGTGTAAGCCCGCCGCCGTCGCGACCGGCGCCGCGTCGCCGCCCTCGCCCGCGACCTCGGCGATCAGCAGCAGCGCGCCCAGCTCGCCCTTGCGCGCGACGATCGCGTCGCGAATCTGCGGCGCGAGGCCGAGTTTCTCGAGCACCGCGTCCGGCGTGCTGTCGAGCACGATATGCACGAGCGAAAAAATCCCGGTCATGAACGCGGCGTCGGCGAATTCGCCGTCGGCCGGACGCAGCCAGGCCGCGGCGAGCTCCATGAAGCGCGAGCGCGTCGCCGCCAGTTGCACGAGCGGATCGGCGCGCCACGGCAGGTCGCCGGTATCCGAGTACAGGAGCAGTTGCGCCCAGCGCGCGATCTGCCGCGTGCCGGTCGCGATGATCGCCTCGCGCAGCGACGCGATGTTGCGCCCGAGGCCGAATGCACTCGAATTGACGAGCCGCAGCAGTTGCACGACCACGCCCGGGTTGACCTTCAGCTCCGCCTCGAGCTCGACGATGCCGGCGTCGCGCGACAGCAGCGCGAGCAGTCGCAGCAGGCCCGGACGTAGCGAGCGGTTGCGCGGCGCGGCCAGCACCTGCGGCCGCGCGAAGAAGTAGCCCTGGAACAGATCGAAACCGAGCTCGTGGGCGAGCGCGAAGTCCTCGCGTGTCTCGACCTTCTCGGCGAGCAGCGTCTTGCCGTGGCCGCGCAGCGTCGACGCGAGCTCCGCGACGGCGCGGCGCGGTGTCTGCAGGAAATCGATCTTGACGATGTCGGCGTACGGCAGCATCGCGCTCAGCTCGTCGGACAGATCGTGCACGTCGTCGAGCGCGACCTGGAAGCCGGCGCTGCGCAACTCGCCGAGACGACGGGCGAGCGAGGCGTCGTAGCGCACGGTTTCGAGGATTTCGAGCACGAAGCGCTCGGGCGGCATCAGATGGACGATGTCGCTAAAGAGCAGCGCGCGATCGATATTGACGAAGCCGCGATGCTGGCCGAGCACGGCGGGTACGCCGATTCCGCCGATCGTGCGCGCGACCACCTGCGCGGTGGCCTGCGTGTCGTCGCTGATTTCGGCGTAGTTGTACGTTCCGGCACGGAACAGCAGCTCGTAGGCGTGAAGCGCGCCATCGCGATCGAGAATCGGCTGGCGGCCGACATAGACGTACTGCGGGGCAGCGTCCAGCTCCCCGTGCTCACGATAGCCGGCCGATGCGCCGGCGAGGACATCACGCACCTCGACGTCCCGCGGGACGGGCCGTGGGGCTCTGGCGGACCTGACGACGGGGCGTTCGGACATGGATCATCAGTGCAAGGTTCGGAAAGTCTATGCAGCGCGACGTCATCAGCGTCGCCAAATAAAGGGGATTCGCCGTGTTAACGGCCGCGAAGCGGCGTCACTTTAACCGAATCGTCCCGGCGACGGCGCCGGGCTTCTCCTTACCAGATGTTTTTCTCCACGGGCCGCTAAAGATTTCCCCGCATGCGTCGTTATCTCGTTCTGATGGGGCGGCCTGCTATCTCCTGGCCGCCCGGAGCGGCGGACAAGCAGCCCCGCCCGCGGACGAACCCAGGTTGCCAGCGACAAACATGGAAGCGAACACGATCACCGCGCCCCGCCGGGGCTCCTTGCGCACGGTCATCGACCGGCTGCGGGCGTTCGGCCGGCGCGAGGACGACGGCCAGCCGAGCAGCGCGAACCGCCCGCCCCCACTGGAACAGGTGGTCGGCGCGGTCGATCTGCTCGCGCACGTCGACGATGCGCTGCGCTTCATCTACGTGTCCGACGCGAGCCTGCGCTTCATCGGCTATCACCGCGAATACCTGAAAACCGCGACGCTGCACGATCTGGTCGCGCCCGCCGACGTGCCGCGCCTCGACGCGCTGCTCAAGCTCGCGGCGGCCTCGGGCAACGTCGAGAAAGCGACGCTCGGGCTCGTCAAGTCGCTGACCTATCCGATCACGGTCGAGCTGCGGGTCGTGCGCAGCAGCCACGACGGCGTCGACGGCTACGCGATCGCCGGCTTCGACGTGTCGTCGTGGCGCGCCACCGAAGAGCGCCTGACCCAGGCGCTGCATCTGGACCGGCTGACCAGCCTGCCGAACCAGTCGGGCTTGCTGCACGCGTTGCTCGACGCGCAACAGAAGGCCGACGCGCACGGCACGCCGGTCGCGCTGTTGCTGCTCGATCTCGACGACTATCAGCGCGTGAATCGCGCACTCGGCTACGACGCCGGCGACGAGATGCTGCGCGACACGTCGCGGCGCCTGTTGAACATGACGAGCCCGAACGAAACGATCGCGCGCGTCGCCAGCGACGAGTTCGCGATCCTCGTGAAGCCTGCCGCGAGCCGCACCGACGCGGCGGCGGCCGCCGAAGCGCTGGCGCGGCGTCTGTTGACCGCGATCCAGCAGCCGTACGTGTTCAAGGGTCAGCAGGTGCACCTGTCGGCCAGCATCGGCATCGCGCTATACCCGGACGTGCGCCACGCCAACGACACCGGCGGCCACGACACGCACCTGCTGCGCTGGGCCGACCACGCGCTGTTGCAGGCGAAGGCCGCGGGCGGCAACACGCTGGCGTTCTACGTACCCGACGACAACCCGGCCGACGCCGAGCGCCTTAAACTCGAGGCCGACCTCTACGACGGCGTACGCAACGGCGAGTTTTCGCTACACTTCCAGCCGATCACGAGCAGCCGCACGCGGGGCGTGGTCGGTGTCGAGGCGTTGATTCGCTGGACGCATCCGGTGCATGGCCTCGTGCCGCCGTCGATGTTCATTCCGCTCGCGGAGTCGATCGGGCTCATCAACTTTCTCGGCAACTGGGTGCTGAAGGTCGCGTGCATGCAACTGATCCAGTGGGACGCGAAGGGCATTTCGCTGCAGTACGTGGCCGTCAACGTGTCGCCGCAGCAGTTTCGCGATCCGCGCTTCAAGGACTCGGTGCGCGAGGCGATCGAGCTGACCGGCATCGATCCGCGCCGCCTCGTCTTCGAGATCACCGAAAGTCTGCTGATGCACGACCCGGCGCACGCGAAGGGCTTGCTCGAAGAGCTGACTGCGATGGGCATCCGCTTCGCCGTCGACGACTTCGGCACCGGCTATTCGAGCCTCGCGTACCTGCAGCGTTTTCCGCTCGCGAAGCTGAAGATCGACCGGAGTTTCGTCGAGAATCTGCTAACCTCGCGAAACGATCAGGCAATCGTTAGCGCTGTCGTCGGCCTTGCTCAGACGCTCGACCTCGAACTGGTAGCCGAGGGCGTCGAAACGGAAGCGCAACGCGCGTTGCTCACCGAGATGGGCTGCGATCACATTCAGGGCTGGCTCGTTTGCAAGGCGCTGCCGTCCGAGGAACTCGCGCAGCGCTTCGAATCGCGCGAGCTTCAGTTGCACGGCGCGTAACGGGCGATGCGGACACGACGCCCAGGCAGCGCAACAAGCCGGCTCACGACCGGCATGGCATTCACTGGAACACGTATGGCTTTTGCGGGACTCACATGGTAAAGGCGGCAGTGCTCGACCGGCTCTGGACGCGAATGAGCGAGCGCGGCGATTTCCCTATGCTGTCGCAATCGCTGCGCACCACCATGGCGGCAGTGACCAACGACGACCTCGACTTCACCGGCCTCGTGCAAGTGGTGCTGTCGGACTTCGCGCTCACGCAGAAGGTTCTGCGGCTCGCGAACTCGGCGATGTACATGGCGTTCGGCGGCAACATCACGACCGTGTCGCGCGCGCTGATGGTGCTCGGCATGGATGCGGTCGGCCATCTGGTCGTCGGTCTGAAGATCGTCGATCACTTTCATCAAAGCGCGCCGCGCCGCATCGACGCGAAACTCGAACTGAACCGCACCCTGCTGTCGGGCTGCGTCGCGCGCAAGCTGACCGAGCGCGGCGACCTGCGCGCCGGCGAGGAAGCGGTGGTCTGCACGTTGATGCGGCAGATCGGCAAGCTGCTGGTCGTGTTCTATCTCGACGCCGAATGGGACCAGATTCGCCGCCATATCGACGGCGGCGCACTCGAAACCGATGCGTGCGTGCTCGTGCTCGGCGTGACGTTCGATGAAATCGGCGCCGAAGCCGCGGTGCGCTGGCGCCTGCCTGACACGATCCGCTCGGGCATGGGTGAGTTCGATGCGGAGGATGCGACGCAACCGCGCCAGGTGCAGTGGCTGCGCGCGATCACCAATTACTCGACCGCGGTCGCCGACGTGCTCACCCAGCAGAACATGCCCGAGGGGGAGCGCGAGGCACGCATCGGCGAGCTTGCGCACGAGTACAGCAGCGCGCTGAACACCGACCCCGAGGTGCTGCTGCAGATGAGCGTCGCGCTAGCACGCGAGGATGGCGGCGACAGCGTGATGCGCGAGATCGTCGAGTTACGCGCGAATGCCGATGCGATCGCGCGCGAGGCGCTTACACCCGAGGCGCGCATCGAGATCGGGGTGAAGGATCTGCGCGACCTGCCCGAGGGCAGCCCGCTCGCGCCGGCGCTCGCGATGGCCGCCGAGACCGTGCTCGCGGCGCTCGGCTTCTCGCGCACCGTGGTGTACGTCAAGCACAGCAACGGATCGTTCAGGGCGCGTCTCGGCTTCGGGCCGAAGATCGACGCGGCGCTGCCGCGGCTCGCGTTCAACACCGCGTTCGAACCCGACGTATTTCATCTCGCGATCGCGAACTCGGTGGGCATCTTCATCGAGAATGCGCGCGATCCGAAGATGGTCGCGCGGCTGCCCGAGTGGTTCCGGCGCTCGTTCGACGATGCGCGCGCGTTCGTGCTGCTGCCGATCATCGACGAAACCGATCAGACGGTCGCGCTGCTCTACGGCGACTGGTCGCATACGCAGGAGGCGCGCCGCATCTCGCAGAAGGAGATGAGCGTGCTCAACGAACTGGCACGGGAGTTAGGACGTTTTTTCGGCCAGGGGCAAATGCGGGAAATGGAGACGATGTGAAGACCTGGCGTGATCGTTGATCACGCCGCTTCACGTCGATCCTTTCCGTGTTTGCCCGAAAACGATTTCATCCGGGCACCGTGTGGGGCTTTTACCCCACTCAATCCTCGATCCGCTCGAGCCCTTCCGCGCCGCGATCCGCGACGCCGGCCCATGCGCCGGCCGCGAGACCCATCTGCGCCACCTCTTCCACGGTCAACGGCGCAAGACGCTCGCATAGCGTGGCGACGCGCTCCCATGCGCCGCCTTCGAGCGCTTCGACCGCGCTCAACAGCAGACCCAGCCTGCCCTCGCGATGCAGGATCGCGGCCTGGATCGGCCGCGACAGCGTGAGGATGTTCAGCGTTTTTTCCAGCGAGCCGCCGAACACCGCATCGACGAACGAAAACACCCCGGTCAGGAAGGCCGCATCGGCTTCGTCGCGGCCCGCCTCGGGCATGCGCTCGATCGCGAGTTCCATGAAGCGCGCGCGCGTGGCCGCGAGTTGCAGCAGCGGATCGTCCTCCAGCGCGACCTTGCGGCCGTCGGCGTAGAGCAGCAGTTGCGTCCAGCGCGCGATGCGGTCGGTGCCGGTCGCGTTGATCGCGTCGCGCAGCGTCGTCACCTTGTGACCGACCGCGAGGCCGCTCGAATTCGCGAGCTTCATCAGATGCATGACGAGCACCGGGTTCAGCTTCAGCTCGGCTTCGAGCTGCGCGACCGTCGGGTCGCCCGCGAGCAGTTGCAGCAGATTGAGCAGCGCGTGGCGCGGCGCGCTGACGCGGCGCGTCGCCGAGCTTTGCGCGCGCGCGAAGTAATAACCCTGGAAGCGGTCGAAGCCGAGCTCGTGCACCGTTTCGAAGTCGGCCTGCGCATCGACACCTGATGCGAGCAGCAGCTTGCCAGCCGACTTCAGCACGCTCGCGAGCTTCGGCAGCAGCGCGCGCGGTGTGCGCATGACGTCGATCTTGACGACTTCGGCGTACGGCAGCAGCTTCGCGAAAGTCTCGTTGGGCTGCGTGACGTCGTCGAGCGCGAAGCGGTAGCGGCGGCCGTGCAGATACACGACACGCGCGATCAACGCGTCGTCGACTTCGAGCGATGAAGGCAGCTCAAACATGAAGCGCTCGGCGGGCAGTCTCAGGATCGCGTCGTCGAGCAGCAGCTCGCGGCTCACGTCGACGTAGGCCGGATGGCCGGTCAGCGCGCCGCGCACGTCGCCCTGCACGAGCCCGCGCACGATCGCGCGCGCGACGCGTTGCACCGGCGTGGGCGCGCGGCCCGGCAACGCGTCGGTTTCGGGAGGGAGATCGGTATTGGCTTGCGGGGCGATGCGGTCCGCGTCGGCGAGCGGCAGCTCGGGCGCACGCACCTTGATCTCATAGCCGCACAGCATGCCGTCCCGATTCAGAATGGGCTGCCGCGCGTAGCTGGCGGTGAGCGACGCGTCGTCGGTCGTGCCGCTGTGGCTCAGAGTCTCGATTGCGATGGTGGTCATTCCAGTCCCCGCTCGGCGCCTGGCCGCTATGTTCTGTTTTTCGCTGCACGTTGGCGCGCTTCTGTGACGTTGAAAGCTCCGTCGCGCGCCGCAGTGTGCGTCGCAATTTTATCGCAGCGTCATTGGGCACGAACAGGCTTACGAGGCAATATCTCGAAATATTTGTTGAACGTTTGCGACACGCGTGCAGAAAGCAAAACGGCCGCAACGAGCGGCCGTTTTGCACACTTCGATGCATTGTTACTTCAGCACGACTTTCACGTCGAAGTATTTGGCGGCGAGGCGGTCGATCGTGCCATCCGCCTTCAGCTCCTTCAACGCGCCGTTCAGCGCATCCTTCAGTGCCTTGTCGTTCTTGCGCACGCCGTAGCCGACACCCGCGCCGAGCAGCTTGTCGTCGCTGACGGCCGGACCGGCGAACTCGAAGCCCGCGCCCTGCGGCTTCTTCAGAAAGCCCTTCGATGCCGCTTCGGCGTCCTGGAACGATGCATCGAGACGGCCCGACGCGAGGTCCGCGTAGATCTGGTCCTGCGTCTGATATGGCACGACGTCGACCCCGGCCGGCGCCCAGCGCGCCTTCGCATAGGTTTCCTGGATCGTGCCCTGCAGCACGCCGACGTGCTTGCCCTTCAGCGATGCGGGCGTCGGCTGCAGAGCACTACCCTTCTTCGCGATCATCTGATTCGGGATCGTGTAGATCGGATCGGTGAAGTCGATCGCCTGGCGACGCTGGTCGGTGATCGTCATGTCCGAGTTGATCGCGCTGAACTTGCGCGCTTCGAGCGCCGGGATCAGGCCGTCGAACGAGTTCTCGACCCACACGCATTTGGCCTTCAGCTTCGCGCACACGGCATTGCCGACGTCGATGTCGAAGCCCTGCAGCTCGCCAGCGGGCGACTTCGATTCGAACGGCGCATACGACGCCTCGACGCCGAAGCGCACTTCCTTGATCTCAGCCGCCGACGCGGTGCCTGCCGTCAACACCGCCGTCGCGAACAGCGCGAGCGCGGCCAGGTTGGGCCAATTTTTCTTCATTACGGATGTTCCTTTTCGGTGCGGACTGAAACGGAGCCGATTCGGCGCGCACAGGCGGATTACGCCCGCCGCGCTTCGGTCTCGCGCGGCCGGCGTGACCAGTAGGTGCGACAGCCGCGAAGCCGGCGATTGTACATGGAACCTGTCTAGACAAGTCTGGACAGCGTGTCGGCGGTGGTGTCGACGACGAGCAGTCCGGCGCGCAGGCCGGGCTTGACCGTCGGGTTCGGAAACACGATGCGCTCCTGGTCGCGCTGCACCGTGTATTGATAGTCGCCGTCGCGCGCCAGCAAGCTGCCCTTCACGAGCGGCGTGAAGTTCGGCACGTCCGACGCGAGCAGCAGCTCGAATGCGTCGCTTTGCTTGGTCAGTTGATCGACGACGGTGAACACACGCGGCAAAGCGGCTTGCGCGTCGGCTTGCGTGTTGGCTCGCGAATCCACGCGCGTGCCGGCCAGCAGCGCGCGCACCGCGAGATCCGCGCCCTCGAAGCGCGTCAGGTCGTTCTCGCCGAACGGCCGCACCTTGCCGAGTTCGAGCGTGCACGCATCAGCGCCACACGCTTGCGCGGTGAAATGCGAATAGGTGTTGCCCTTCGTCGTGTGCAGCAGCACCGCGCTGATACGCGCGTCGCCGAGCCATTCGAACATCGCGCGCGAAAACGGCTTGCCGGTATGCGGCAACAGCGCGAAGCGCTCGAACACCGACGCGCGGATCGCCGTATGCATGTCGATATGCCAGCGCGCGCCGGGCGCGGCGGACGCGTCGGCGAAAAAGCGCGTCGCGGCCTGTTCGAGCGCGGCCGCGCGCGGCGCCTCATGACTGTGCGGCAGTTGCAGATGACGGCCGCTGAACAGCCGGTTCAGATCGTCGTCGCGATAGCGGCCGCCGTCGCGCATCGCCTCGATGTTGCCGAGAATCACGAGCAACCGGCACGCAAGCGCGGCGCGGCCCTGCGCGATATCGGCGACGATGCGCGACAGCAGTTCGATCGGCGCGGTTTCGTCGCCATGCACGCCGGCCGACACGAGCACGCTACGGATGTCCGCGTGCCGCTCCGCGGGCTCGATGACGAGCACACCGTCGCCCTGCCACGTCCAGCGCACGCCGTTTGCACACGTGCCTTGCGCTTGATGCGCGGCAGGCCGGGAACCCGCGAGCGTCCACGCGAGAAAATCATCGAGCATCGCGCTCGGGGCCGCCATTGCGTGCTCAGCGCTGGAAGTCATACAGCGAGCCCAGAGCGAGGATTTGCGTCAGCTCATCGAGCGCGGTGCGCGACTCGACCAGCAGCTTCGGATCGGTCAGATCGGCGGGTGCGAGACGATCGCGGTAGTGCTTGTCGATCCACGCATCGAGACGGCCGAACAGCGTGTCGTCGATCCACACACCCGGCGCGACCGCCGCGCGTTCGGTGTCGTCGAGTACGACGCGCAGCCGCAGACATGCGGGGCCGCCACCGTTCTTCATGCTCTCGCGCAGATCGAACACGAGCACTTCGTCGATCGGACCGCTGTGCGAAGTCAGCTCATCCAGATACGCGGCCACCCGCGGATTTTCGCGGCACTCCTGCGGCACGACCAGCACCTGCTTGCCATCGGGCCGAGTCAGTAGCTGGCTGTTGAACAGATACGACGTCACCGCATCGGCGACGCTGACCTGGGCGTCGGGCACTTCGATTACGTTGAACCCTGCGTGCATGCTCGCGAGCTTCGCGCGCAGCTCGTCGTACACCGCCTGCTGCTCGACGAACGCGAGCTGATGGCAGAACAGCGTGTTGCGATTGCCGACCGCGATCACGTCGTTATGGAACACGCCCGCGTCGATCACTTCAGGGTTCTGCTGCGCGTACACGGTCGCCGCTTCCTGCAAGCCATGACGATGCGCGACCGCGCGGCTCGCCTCGAACGTCTGGCGCGCCGGATAGCGCTTCGGTTCCGGCCCGCGACGATACTCGCTGCGGCCATACACGAAGAATTCGACACCGCGCGCCTTGTATTGCTCGCAAAAGCGCGTGTGATTCGCCGCGCCCTCGTCGCCGAGCGCGGGCGTGCCGGGCAGCGCCTCGTGCACGACGAAGCGGTCGGTGTCGCTGAACATCGCGCGCAGCGTGCGGCGTGTCGACTCATGTTCGATCGCGCGATGCAGCTTGCTGCACAGATTGGCCGGCGTGAAATGCACGCGGCCGTCGTGCGTATCCGCGGACGGGCTCACCGTCGCCGCGTTCGCGGTCCACATCGCCGAGGCCGAACTCGCCGCCGCGAGCAGTTCGGGCGCGTTGTTCGCGACGCGCGCGATCACCGAAGCATCGTCGCCGGAAAAACCGAGCTCGCGCAACAGACGCATCGACGGACGCTCCTGCGGCGGCAGCACGGCCTGATGAAAGCCGAGGTCCGCCAACTGCTTCATCTTGCGCAGACCCTGGCGCGCGGCGGCCTTCGGATTCGCGACCGACTTCTCGTTGCTCTGCGACGCGACGTTGCCGAACGACAAGCCCGCGTAGTTGTGAGTCGGGCCGACCAGGCCGTCGAAATTGGCTTCAGTGGCTTGCAGCATCGTCGATCCTTAGAATTGAAGGCCCGGCGAGACGCTCGCGGGCATGTTCAGTTGCGCGCTCTCGACCGAGGCCATTGGGTATGCGCAGTAGTCGGCCGCATAGTACGCGCTCGGCCGATGATTGCCGGAGCGGCCCGGCCCGCCGAACGGCGCTCCTGAAGAAGCGCCATTGGTCGGCCGGTTCCAGTTGACGATGCCCGCGCGAATCGTGCGCTGGAAATGCGTCCACAGCGCTTCGTCGTCGGCGAGCAGGCCCGCCGAGAGACCGAACTCCGTATCGTTCGCCCGTTCGAGCGCGTCGTCGAAATTGCGGTAGCGGATGATCTGCGCGAGCGGACCGAAGTGCTCCTCGTCGGGCAACTCCTTTACGTCGGTCACGTCGAGAATCGCGGGCGTGACGAAGCCGAGTTGCGGATCGCGCTGCTCCATTTTCAGCAGAGCCTTCGCGCCGCTGGCGAGCAGACGCTCCTGCGCGCTGATCAAACGCGAGGCCGCGCGCGCCGACACCACGGCGCCCATGAACGGCTGCGGCTCCGCGTTGTATTCACCGACGCCGATGCGCGCAGTCACTTCCGTCAGGCGCGCGAGGAAACGCTCGCCGAACGCATCGTCGGGCACGAAGATGCGGCGCGCGCACGTGCAGCGCTGCCCCGCCGACAGAAACGCCGATTGAATCGTGTGGTGCACGGCGGCGTCGAGGTCCGCGACCGGGCCGACCACGAGCGGATTGTTGCCGCCCATTTCGAGCGCGAGCACGATCTCCGGCCGTCCGCCGAATTGCTTGTGCAACAATGTTCCGGTATCCGAACTACCGGTGAAAAACAAACCGTCGATCTGCCGGTGATTCGCGAGTGCGATACCGGTGTCCTTCTCGCCTTGCACGAGATTGAGCACGCCGGCGGGCAGTCCCGCATCGCGCCAGATCTGCACCGTGAGCGCCGCGACGCCGGGCGCGAGTTCGGACGGCTTGAACACGACCGCGTTACCGGCGATCAGCGCGGGCACGATATGCCCGTTCGGCAGATGGCCCGGGAAGTTGTACGGCCCAAACACCGCCACCACGCCATGCGGACGATGCCGCAGCACCGCGGTGCCGTCGGCCATCGCCGAGCGCTTTTCGCCGGTGCGTTCGTTGTAGGACTGAATCGAGATCTCGACCTTCGCGGCCATCGAGGCCGCTTCGGTGCGCGCCTCCCACAGCGGCTTGCCGGTCTCGCGGCCGATCGCTTCGGCGAGCGCTTCCTTGCGCTCTGTCACGAGCGCGGCGAAGCGGCGCACCACCGCGCAGCGCTCGTCGAGCGTCAGCGCCGACCATGCGGCGAACGCGCGGCGCGCGCTACGTACCGCGCGATCGACGTCGTCCGCCGACGCGCTGTTGCCTTGCCACACCACCGCGCCCGTGCCGGGATTGCGCGATGCGAATACGGGTCCTGTGCCGGCGGCCCATTCGCCGTCGATGAAAAGCTCGCTCATGATCATCCTTGTTTGTGTTTCAACGGCAGCACCCGCAGCGGATCGCCTGCCTGCACGCGAAGCGCGTCGGCCTCGGCCGCGCTCAGCCGGCACACACCGTTGCGCGGCACGCCCGCCACGACGCCAACGCGAAAATCGCCGAGCGACGTATTCGATACCATCGACTTCGGCCCGTCCTGCGCGGCTTGCTCCGCTGCCTCGCCAATTTCAGCCGCCACCAGCACGCTTTCGCGCACCGTGCGCAAATCGGCGATATGGCATTCGAGCACCGGACCCGCGTCGAAAATATCGACGTGATTCTCATAGCGCAGCCCTTCGGCTTCGAGCATGCGGCGCGCGGGGATCGTGTCGTTATGCGTGAGGCCGACGCAGCGCTGCGCCTCTTCCGGCAACAGTTCGACGTACACCGGATAGCGCGGCATCAGCTCGGCGAGAAACGCCTTGCGGCCGTGCGAGCTCAGATAGTCGGCCGCGTTGAAATCGATCTGGTAAAAATGCGAGCCGACCGCGCGCCAGAACGGCGACGTGCCCTGCTCGTCGAAATGGCCGCGCAACTCCGCGCACAGACGCTGCGGAAAACGCTCGCGAAACTGCGCGAGAAACATGAAGCGCGAGCGCGACAGCAAGCCGCCGACGCCGCTCGTGCGATAACGCGGGCTCAGGAACAGCGAGCACACTTCCGCATAACCGGTGAGGTCGTGCGAGATGTTCAGCGCGTGCATGCGCGTCCAGATGCCGAGATCCTGGCTCGCGTGCACGACCGTGCTCACGCGATAGTTGTAGAACGGCTGCTGCAGACCCACCGCCGTTTCGATACCGCAGACGCCGGCCACGTCGCCGGTCGCGGTGTCTTCCATCACGAAGAAATAACCGGCCTCGTGCGGCGCGGCCTGATCTTCCATCGTGCGGCGCGCGCGCTCGACACGCGCCGCGAGCGCATCGCGATCCGGTTTGAAGGTGGTCAGGCCCGGCCCGGTTTCCTGCGCGAGCCGCATCAGCGCATCCACATCGCCTCGTTGTACTACGCGAACGACGATCATTGCGCGTCTCCCGATTGTTCATCCTGCGGCTGATGCAGCGGCACGCAGCGCACCGCATCGCCTTCCCGTACGCCGAGCGCGGCGCGCGCCGCCTGTGACAACCCGGCGCCCGACGCCTTGCCGAGCGCGAGATCGCCGAGCACGCAACGGAACTCGCCGGCGGCGCCGTTGTGCGCGATCAGGTACGTTTCGCCGTGCGTCGCAGATGCCTCGCGCACGACGCGCGTTTCGTTGTGCTGCACGCTGACACTGCGATCCACCTGCGCGGTCAGTACCGGACCCGCGTCGAAGATATCGACGTAGCGATCCGTCTCGAAGCCTTCCTCGAGATGAATCTCATAGGCGAGCAGCGCGTTCGCGTCCGGCTCGCCGAGCACGCGCTGGGCCGCTTCGGGCAACAGCGGCACATACACGGGATAGGTCGGCATCACTTCGGCGATGAAGGTGCGGCTGCGGCCGCCCGATTCGACTTCGATGTCGGCGAAATCGCGGCCGAAAAATTTGCGCCCCACCGCTTCCCAGAACGGCGATACACCGTTTTCGTCCGTCACGCCGAGCAGCAGCGAGAACACCTCGGGCGTGAAGCGCTTGCGATTCGCGGCGATGTACATCATCCGCGCGCGCGACATCAGTTGCGCGGCCGCGTCGCCGCGCAGCGACGGGTCGATGTAGTAGCCCGCGAGCCGGCTCTTGCCGGTCAGCTCGTGCGACATCGTCAGCGCGTGAATCTTGCGATTCACATGCAATTCGCGCGACGCATGAATCAGCGCGTCGTTGCGAAACACGTAGAACGGGTCCGCGTAACCGGCCGCCGCGACGATGCTCGCGGTGCCCATCAGCTTGCCGGTCTCCGAATCTTCGAGCACGAACAGATAAAACTCCTCGCCCGGAAAATCGACCTCCGCGCGAAACGAGTCTTCCGACAACGCGACCCGCGCTTCGAGCGCGCGCCGGTCGTGCGGCAGGGAATGCAGCACCGGCTGCGCGGTGCGTGCCATATGCTCGAGCGCATCGAGATCGGCAAGGCGGCCTGGACGTACGAAGAGCATCATCGTTCCTGTTGAATGTGACGCATGATCCGCTGCATCAGCGTGGGCGTGCGGGACTGCCTGAACATCAATGCGACGCCGCCTGCGCGTTCGCGCCGACGAGTTCGCCGAACGCCGTCTCGAGACGCGCGAAGCCTGCGGCCATGTCGTCGAGCGGCATGATCAGCGACGGCACGAAGCGCAGCACGTCCGGGCCCGCCATCAGCATGATCACGCCGTGCTGGCCGGCCGCGGTGACGAAGTCCTTCGCGCGGCCCCGGAACGTGTCGTTCAGTTCGGCGCCGATCAGGAGACCCTTGCCACGCACTTCGGTAAATAGTCCGAAGCGCTCGTTCAGTTTCGCGAGATGCCCCTTCAGCACTTCGCTGCGCGAGCGTACGCCTTCGAGCAGCTTCGGGTCGCTGACGAGTTCGACCACTTTTTCCGCGATCGCCGAGCCGAGCGGATTGCCGCCGTAAGTCGTGCCGTGCACGCCGACCTTGAAGTGCGCGGCGAGCTCTTTGGTGGTCAGCATCGCGCCGATCGGGAAGCCGTTGCCGAGCGCCTTCGCGGTGGTCAGGATGTCCGGCGTCACGCCGGTGTCCTGGTACGCGTAGAAGAAGCCGCTGCGGCCCACGCCGGTTTGCACTTCATCGAAAATCAGCAGCGCGTTGTGCCGGTCGCACGCTTCGCGCAGCGCCTTCAGGAACGCCGGATCGGCCGGGATCACGCCGCCCTCGCCCTGGATCGGCTCGACGATCAC
Source organism: Paraburkholderia lebeckiae (assembly GCF_050436225.1). Classification (NCBI taxonomy): domain Bacteria; kingdom Pseudomonadati; phylum Pseudomonadota; class Betaproteobacteria; order Burkholderiales; family Burkholderiaceae; genus Paraburkholderia; species Paraburkholderia lebeckiae. The sequence continues at coordinate 2,359,013 of NZ_JBNDLU010000002.1, forward strand.
CGCGCAGGTCTGCGCGCCGATCGCCTTCTTCGCCGCTTCGATGTCGTTGTACGGCAGATGCGTGATGCCGGCCGGCACCGGGCCGAAGCCTTCCGAGTACTTCGGCTGGCCACCGACGCTGACGGTGAACAGCGTGCGGCCGTGGAACGACTGCGCGAACGAAATGATTTCATCCTTCTGTGCGCCGTGACGGTCGAACGCGACGCGGCGCGCGAGCTTCAGCGCGGCCTCGTTCGCCTCGGCGCCCGAATTCGCGAAGAACGCGCGGTCGGCGAACGTGAGGCTTTCGAGGCGCTTCGCGAGGCGCAGCACCGGCTCGTTCGTATAGCCATTGCCGATGTGCCACAGCTTGCTGCCCTGCTCATGCAGCACCTTTAGCAGCTCCGGATGCGCATGACCGAGTGCGGTGACGGCGATGCCGCCGGCGAAGTCGATATAGTCGCGGCCTTGCGTGTCCCACACGCGCGAGCCGAGACCGCGATCCGGTACGAAGGCGGCGGGGGCAAACACCGGCACCATGACTTCGTCGAAGGTCTGGCGTGTCACAGTCAGGTCGTTCATGGCAATTCCTTTTACGGGTGACAGGTAATACAGCTAGTGTAGGAAACCGCGCGCGGCACGTCTTGCGCATACGCGACGCTTTCTATGAGGTTCCGCGCGTCGTCGGGCCACAGCGGGTACTTTTCGTGCAGGCGTTTCGTTCGGACTCGTCAATCGAGCTCGGGCCGCTCGATCAGCGCGGCCGGCCGCGGCTCGCTCGCGCCGCCGTGCGCACCGGTCTGGCGGTCGATCCAGTTGCGGCGATCCTCGCGCGGCGTGACGCCGAAGCGCTCCCGATACGCATTCGAAAAGTGCGCCGCCGACGAAAACCCGCATGCGAGGCTGATCTGCACGACGGATTTGCTGGTGCGCTGCAATTGCGTGCGCGCCTTCGACAGCCGCAGCCCCAGATAGTATTTGGACGGCATCGAGCCGAGATACTGGCGAAACAGGCGCTCGAGCTGCCGCCGCGAGACGCCTACGAAGCCGGCGATTTCATCGGTGGTCAGCGGGTCCTCGATATTGGCTTCCATCAGCAGCAGCGCGTCGTTCAGGCGCGGGTGTCGTTCGCCCGGCGCGGTCACGAACGGAATGCGCTGACGCTCCTCGCCCGCGCGCAGCACGCCTACGCCGAGCGTATCGGCGATGCGCTCCGCGAGTTCGGGCCCGTGCTCGCGGCCGATCATCGCGAGCATGAAGTCGACGGTCGCCTGGCCGCCCGCGCAGGTCGCGCGATCGCGATCGATTTCGAAGATCTGCTGCGTGACGATCGAGCGTTCGAACTGTTCAGAGAACTGCTGATAGGTTTCCCAGTTCACGCTGACGCGATAGCCGGACAGCTGCCCCGCCATCGCGAGCCACCACACGCCGTGGTGGATACCGGTGACGAGCGGCGTGCGCTGACCGACGCGCGCGAGGCTTGCGAGAAACAGCCGGTAGTCGGCGAACTGCTGGAACCGCTCGCTGACGATGATCAGCCAGTCACACGCGATCGCGTCGCCGAACGCGGCATCGGCCGGCCATTGCGCGCCGCCCGACAGTGGCACCGCTCGGCCGTCCCACGAACATACCTGCACGCGATACAGCGCGCGGCCGTCGATTTCATTGGCGAGATTGAGCGCGTCGACGATCGGCCCGACGCCCGACATCGACACGGGCGGCAGTGCCACGATCACGACCTGGGTCGTGCGAGCCGGGCTGGACGTGCGGGCCATCGGGTGTCCGTGAAAAGCGAGCCGCGCGTTACTTCAGACTGCCGGACAGGAACTGCTTCAGGCGCTCGCTGCGCGGCGCGCTCAGCACCTCGGCGGGATTACCCTCTTCCTCGGTGCGGCCCTGGTGCAGGAACATCACGTGGTTCGACACATTGCGCGCGAAGCCCATTTCGTGCGTGACGACGATCATCGTGCGGCCTTCCTCGGCGAGCTTCTGCATCACCTTCAGCACTTCGCCGACGAGTTCGGGGTCGAGCGCGGAGGTCGGTTCGTCGAACAGCATCACGTCCGGGTCCATCGCGAGCGCGCGCGCGATCGCGACACGCTGCTGCTGGCCGCCCGACAGATGCGACGGATACTGCTTCTCGAGACGCGGTGCGAGCCCGACCTTCTCCAGATACTCGCGCGCCCGGTCCTCGGCTTCCTTGCGCTTCAGACCGAGCACATGAATCGGCGCTTCGATAACGTTTTCGAGCACGTTCATGTGCGCCCACAGGTTGAAGTGCTGGAAGACCATCGCGAGCTTCGTGCGGATGCGCTGAAGCTGCTTGTGATCGGCGACTTCGAGATTGCCGGCGCGATCGGTCTTCGTCTTGACCGCTTCGCCGTCGACGACGATCTGCCCGGCGTTCGGCCGCTCGAGAAAATTGATGCAACGCAGGAAAGTGCTCTTGCCCGAGCCGCTCGCGCCGATGATGCTGATCACGTCGCCCTTGTTCGCGTTGAGCGACACGCCCTTGAGCACTTCGTTGTCGCCGTAGCGCTTGTGGATGTCCTGTACGGCGAGCTTGCAAGCTTCGGTTTGAGTGGTATGGAGCAAGACGCTCTCCCAGTGAGAATACGGATCGGTCTGGTGCGGACGCCGCCGTGCCGAAGCTCGAGGCGCCCGATGCTATGTCGTCAACGCGGGCTCAGTGCGTGCGCACCGCGAGATGCGCGAGCCAGCGACGCTCGGCGCGCCGGAACAGCGCAACCAGCGCGAACGACACCACGAGATAAATCAGCGCCGCGAGCCCGAACGCATTGAACGACTGGTAAGTCGCCGAGTTCGCATCGCGCGCGACCTTCAGGATGTCGGGCACCGTGGCCGTGAATGCGACCGTCGTCGCGTGCAGCATCAGGATCACTTCGTTACTGTACAACGGCAACGCGCGGCGCAGCGCGGACGGTATCACAATGCGCCGGTACATCGTGAACCCGCTCATGCCGTAGGCACGCGCCGCCTCGACTTCGCCATGCGAGGTCGAGCGGATCGCGCCCGCGAAAATCTCGGTCGTGTACGCGCAGGTGTTCAAGGCGAACGCGAGGATCGCACAGTGAAAGCCGCTGCGAAAGAACGCATCGAGCAGAGTGTGCGAACGCACGAACGCGAGACTGTACACGCCGGTGTAGATCAACAGCAGCTGGACGTAGAGCGGCGTGCCGCGAAATACGTAGGTGTACAGACGTACCGGCGTCGACAGCCAGCGCTTCTTCGACACGCGCGCGACCGCGAGCGGCACCGCGCACACGAAGCCGATCGCGATCGACGCGACCAGCAGCCACAGCGTGACCGCGAGACCCGACAGGCGCTGCCCGTCCCAGAACAGATACGCCTTCCAGAATTGATTGAGGATGTCGATCATGACGCTCAGAGCTCCGCGTGTCGCACGCCGATCGAATAGCGGCGGTTCAGCCAGATCAGCGCGACGTTCGATACGGTGGTGATCGCCAGATAGATCAGCGCGGCGACGAGGATGAAGAAGAACATGTTGAAGGTACTCTTGCCCGCGTCCTGCGCGGCCTTGACGACGTCGGCGAGACCGATGATCGACACGAGCGCGGTGGCCTTCACGAGCACCTGCCAGTTGTTGCCGATGCCGGGCAGCGCGAAGCGCATCATCTGCGGGAACAGGATGCGCGTGAACACGCGCACGCCGCTCATGCCGTACGCGCTGCCCGCTTCGAGCTGGCCGCGCGGCACCGCGAGAAAGGCGCCGCGAAAAGTCTCGGTGAAATACGCGCCGTAGATGAAACCGAGCGTCAGCACGCCGGCCACGAACGGATCGATGTCGATCTGCTCGATGCTGAACATGTCGGTCAGATCATTGAGCCAGATCTGGATGCTGTAGAACAGCAGCAGCATCAGCACGAGGTCGGGCACCGAGCGGATCAGCGTCGTGTAGCCGGTCGCGATGACCCGCAGGGGCCGGTTGAACGAGAGTTTCGCCGCCGCGCCCGCGAGGCCGAGCAACACAGCGGCCGCCAGCGACAGAACGGACAGCTCGATCGTCTGGAGCGTGCCGGCGAGCAGCACGGGACCAAAGCCGTATAGGAACACGCGTGTCTCCATCCAGGTTCGTTGAATTGGCGCGGATGGCGGCGGCTTCATGGGCTGCTCGCTGCTCCGGTATGGCGCGGAGTCTCGCAAGCTGAAATCAATTTCTCAAATATGGGGCGGTTGATTCGCTGCGTCGCAACATGGCACTTCGCCGCACGACGGAACGCTCGTAGCGCTTGGTTTCACGGGGGTTATCGTGTTGTCGCGCGCGCCGCGCGCGCCTGGCCGTGCGGCGATTTAGCAAGTTTCGGGTCGCTTTTTCGATAGGCCGCGCCGACGGCGGTGGCGCCGCCCGAACGCGTCGCGCCGTTACATCAGCGCGTCCACGCCGGCTCCGACGCCTGACAGCCCGCGCTCAGTCGAGCCCGAGCCGCGCGCGAATCGCAGGCAGCATCTGCTCGACCGCCTCGCGCCCTTCCTCGATGGCTGGCGCCGCGCGATGAAAATCGAAGATGCCCATGCCGCCGAGACGCGGCTGGATCAGGATATCGGCCGGTTCGCCAGCGAGCCGGCTGCGCGTGATGCGCACCTGCATGATGTCGATGCTTTGCGCGATCGAACTCAGCATCGACGGCACGTTCGCGCTCGGCTTCGGCGGTACGCGCACGTCGTCGGTGGCGCTCGCCTCCGCCGGCGCGAGCCAGCGCGGCCACGGCTTGCCGTTGCGGCGCAGCGCGACGGGCGGCGGTGCGGTGGGATCGAGCGCGGGCGTTTGGATGACCGGGCCGCCGAAATCGCGGCCGTTCAGGATGTCGTTGTTCAGATCGATCGCGATCACGCAGTCCGCGCGCATGCCCCGCGCGACCGACACCGGCACCGGATTGCTGAGCCCGCCGTCGACGAGCCACACGCCGTTGTGCCATACCGGCGTGAAGATGCCCGGAATCGCAATGGATGCGCGCACCGAGTCGATCGTGCTGCCGTCCTGCAGCCAGATTTCGCGGCCCGTGTCGAGTTCGGTCGCGACCGCCGCGAACGGCATCTGCAGTTGCGCGATCGAGCAGCCGGCGAATTTGTCGGCGAATAGCTGGATCACCTTGCGCCCGCCAAGCAGGCCGCCCGAGATGCGCAGATCGAGCAGCCGCACCACGGTCTGCCACGTGAGGCGCGACACCCACTCCTCGAGCCAGTCGAGATCGCCGTTCGCATAGACCGCGCCGACCAGCGCGCCGATCGACGTGCCGCACACGACGTCGGGCCTGATGCCCGCGTCTTGCAGCGCGCGAATCGCGCCGATATGCGCCCAGCCGCGCGCGGCGCCGCCCCCCAACACCAGCCCGATCCGGCTGTATCGACGTCGACGTATCATGCCTACCCCGCTTTTTCGGCCCGCTTATCCGGCCGTCTTCTGATCGACATTGCCCCTCGCCTATCGCCCGCGAATCACGTCCGAGCGTGACGTGGTGTACACCCTCTGGTTCCGGTCGAAGTGAACGTTAAAGATGCCTTCTTCGGTCACGCCGCCCTCGCGCCATTTCCAGCTCCACACGGTTTCCGGCTTCAGCGGAAACACCGCAACCTGTCCAGGCTTGCCGAGCAAGCGCCGCACCTCGTCCTCGGACATGCCCGAGCGAACCTTCGCGAAGTTGTCCGCGGTCAGCACCTGCGTGATCGCCTGCAGCTTGCCGTCGCGATCGATGTCGACCATGTAGGTGTTCAGGCCTTGCGGGCCGCGCGGATATTCGAAGCGCTTCGAGCCGTCGGTGAAGCTGCGCGCGGTCTCGGGCCTGCCCATCTGCGCGAGGATTTGCGCTTCGGTCGTGACGCCCGGCGTCATGTTCTTGAGCAGCAACACGTCCGGTTTGACGGCGTTGAAAAAGTCCTTGAGTTTTTGCACGGCTTGATCGCTCTGCTGTTGGTCGCAGCCGGTCAGCGCACAGCACGCTATCAGTAGCGTGACGCCCAGCGGTTTGAGGCTCACTTCGGTTCCTGTCCGGATGTGCGGGATTTGTCGTCGCGGCGCCTGGCCGGTCTGTAGTGTGTACTACAAGGATAACCGCGCACGGAGAAAACCGCGAGCAACGCAGGCGCGACGGGTGCGGCTACGCACGCAACGTGTTGCGCGCAGCGCTAAGGGATCGGCTGAGGTCGGTTGAGATGGGCACGCCAGAAGCAAAAAGGCGACGCTGTGTACAGCGTCGCCATGTCGGTCGATAGGATCAACCGGAAGTGACGGCGGCTCATTAGCCGCCTCGCGCGAAGCACCGCGGACGACGCGCAGCGGTCTGCTCCAGACGAAGCGATGAGCAACCTTGGCTACTCACCTTGCGCCATCGCCGAATGACAAACCGCTGCCTTTTATGGCCGCCCTGGTCCCTCGAAAAGCCTTCCAGATGCCGCTAATCTAAACGCATCGGAGGCTTTCGACGAGAGCGCGTTTACACCGAATCGGCAGAAGATTCGCGCGGCGCAAGGGGGGCCGCCCCCCCCCCCGGATCGCCGGCCAATCAAATCACACGAAAGCCGTGCGTGCCGTCGCGCGCGAGTTGCGCGACGAGCCCATGCTCCCACTCCAGATACGCGCTCATCGCTTCGCGCGCGTTCTCGGTGCCCTCATACGGCCGCTGATAACGATCGATCCGCGGCGACGCCATCCGCGTGCCGCCCGACTCCACGGGCAAGCCCGCGTCGATCCACGCGGTCGTGCCGCCGCGCAGCACCTGCACCGGCCGCCCGGTCGCCGCGGCGAGCTCCGGCGCGACGAAGCGCGCGAGCACGTCGCTGCCGCACGTGAGCACATAGCGCTTCGCATCGGGCAGCGTGCGCAGCGCGTCGGCGAGCTGACTGCGGATCACGAACCACGCGCCCGGAACATGCCGCCTCAGATAGTGCGTGCTGCTCGTGAAGTCGAGCACGACGGTTCCCGTCGACTGCAGCAGCGCGGCGAGCTCGGCCGGCGCTATGTCGTCGACGTCGGGCGGCGTGACCGCGTTGCGCGCCAACGGCGTCATGCCCTTCTCGGCGAAATCGGCCGCCGTCAGGCCATCGACCACGTACACCTCTACGTTCATCTGCGCGAGCCACGATGCGGTCATGTTCGCGCGCACACCGTCGCTGTCCGCGAGGATCACGCGCGCGCCGCGCACCGTCACGAACAGGTCGGTTTCCTGCACGAGCTGGCCGCCCGGTGCGCTGCGAAAACCCGGCACGTGGCCCGCCTCGTATTCCTCGGGGTTGCGCACGTCGAAGCGATAGACGGTACGCACCGCTTCGTCGGCCCAACGGCGCGCTTCGTCGCGCGACGTGCGGCGCACGCGCGCCCGGTCGGCAACCGCGCGCGCGCCGTCTGCCGCGGCGAGACGGGAAACGTCGTCGACCGCGCCTTCGACACGCCGAGCGCTGCCATGCGCGAGCGGTTGACCGGCGAGCGTCCAGCCCATCGTGCCGTTGCGCAGCGCGGCCACCGGATTCGGCACGCCCGCGTTGATCAGCGACTGCGCGCCGATGATGCTGCGCGTGCGCCCAGCGCAATTGACGATGATGCGCGTGGCCGGATCCGGCGCGAGCTGCCGGGCGCGCAGCACCAGCTCCGCGCCCGGCACGCTGATGCTGCCGGGGATGTTCATGGTCTGAAACTCGTCGAAGCGGCGCGCGTCGAGCACCACGACATCGGCCTCGCGATCGAGCAGCGCCTGCACCTGCTGCGCGGACAGCGACGGCGTATGACGCACGCTTTCGACCAGTTCGCCGAACGCCTTGCTCGGCACGTTGACATCCTTGAACAACTCGCCGCCCGCTTCGCGCCAGCCTTGCAGGCCGCCTTCGAGCAAGGCGACGTTGGTATAGCCGAGTTCGGCGAAGCGCTCGGCCGCACGCCTCGCGAGGCCTTCGCCGGCATCGAACACGACGATCGGCACGGCCGGGCGAGGCAGCCGCAGCGGCGCGTCGAGTTCGAGCCGCGACAGCGGCAGATTGGCGGCGAACAACGGATGACTGCGCGCGTGCGGATCTTCCTCACGCACGTCGACGAGCGCGATCTCCTCGCGGTCGAGCAATGCATGGCACACGTCTTGGAACGACCGGGTACGAAACTCTTTGACGACACTCATGGGATCGGGAACTCCTTTGCTACATTCCAGATTTCCGGCAACGGATCGCATCACCGCACCGATACTTAACCGTACACTCGAATTCCGATCGGCGCACGGTCACTCGCTGGATTAGTTATTCGGGCGCACTGCGAATGCGAAGCACCGCCGCGCGAACACGCTACGCACGCGCAATTTCCGCGCCACGCGCCGCATCCCCGTCGTGCCTCATCGCGCCGCGTCGGTCCCGCCGACCCTTCAGCCGACAGGGACATCGCCGCGCCGCCAGCAGAAAAGGCGCCGCTTTGCCACAATGCCCCATCGCGCGAAAGCGCCGCCCATCGCAATCAACAGACAATGATCCCCTTCTCGGTTCTCGATCTTTCGCCGGTCACCGCGGGTGCCACGCCGGCTGACGCGTTCAGGAACACACTGTCACTCGCGCAGCACGCGGAAAAGCTGAACTACAAGCGTTACTGGCTCGCCGAGCATCACAACATGACCGGTATCGCGAGCGCGGCGACCTCGGTCGTGATCGGCTACGTGGCCGGCGGCACGAAGACGATTCGCGTCGGCTCCGGCGGCATCATGCTGCCGAACCATGCGCCGCTCGTGATCGCCGAGCAGTTCGGCACGCTCGCGTCGCTGTATCCGGGGCGGATCGATCTCGGCCTCGGCCGCGCGCCCGGCACCGATCAGACCACCGCTCGCGCGCTGCGCCGCGATCTCCAGGCGAGCGCCGAAACCTTCCCCGACGACGTCGTCGAATTGCAACGGTATTTCGCCGAGCCGGTCGCGGGCCAGCGCATTCGCGCGGTGCCGGGCGCGGGCCTGAACGTGCCGCTGTGGCTGCTCGGTTCGTCGCTGTACAGCGCGCAACTGGCCGCAGCGCTCGGGCTGCCGTTCGCGTTCGCGTCGCACTTCGCGCCCGATTACATGATGACCGCGCTGCAGGTGTATCGCACGCAGTTCCGGCCGTCCGCGACGCTGGCGAAGCCCTATGCGATGGTCGGCGTCAATCTGTTCGCCGCCGACACGAACGACCAAGCCGCACGGCTGTTCACGTCGCTGCAGCAGCAGTTCATCAATCTGCGGCGCGGCACGCCGGGACAATTGCAGCCGCCGGTCGAGCGGCTCGACGCGTCGGAGATGGAGTTGAACAACGTCGCGCGTGCGCTCGCTTGCACGGTGCTCGGCGATCGCGACGCAATCCGCGAAGGTCTGCAATCGATCATCGAGCAGACCGGCGCGAACGAGTTGATGCTGACCGCGCAGATTTACGATCACGCCGCGCGGCTGCGCTCGTTCGAGATCGGCGCCGAGGTGCGCGATGAAATGATGGCGGCCAGATAAGCGGTTCGCGAATCGATCGGCGGACACGGCGACGCACGAAAAGAGGGCGGCTCATGCCAAGCCGCCCTTGTCTTTGCACTGAGTTGGGGCCGGTCGTGTGAGAAGCCGGCCCGATGCCTTCGGGGTCTAGAAGGCGCTTTTTATAACGCCCCCGTCGGCCCGCAACGCGGCTCCCGTCGTGGCCGACGAAAGCGGACTGGCGATATAGGCCACGAGCGACGCGATTTCCTGCGGCGAACCAAATCGCTTGATGAGCGAGGTGGGACGGACCTTCTCGAAGAACTCTGTTTCGAACGCTTCAAACGATTTGCCGTCGGCCTTGGCAAGGGTCTCCACGAATTCGCCCACTCCCCGCGATTTCGTTGGCCCCGGCAGCACGCTATTGACTGTAATGCCCGTGCCGGCAACGGCTTCGGCGAGCCCCCGCGAGACTGCCAACTGCGCGGTTTTCGTCATCCCGTAGTGGATCATTTCAGCAGGAATCTGCACCGCACTTTCGCTCGAAATGAAAATGATGCGCCCCCAGTTGGCCTGCCTCATTGCAGGCAAAAACAGGCGAGCGAGGCGTACCCCACTCAAGACATTGACGTCGAAGAACCGCTGCCAGTCCGCGTCGGGGATCTCTTCAAACGGCTTGGGCTCGAAGATGCCCAGGTTGTTGACCAGAATTTCCACGTCCGGATAGCGTCGCGCGAGCTCTTCTGCTGAAGCGGCGGTACTGAGATCGCCCGCAAATCCCTGCACGTCGCTGCCCGTCTGCGCTTTCAGCTGCGCGACCACGTCGTCCACAGATGACTGGGAGCGGCCGTTCACGATCACACGAGCGCCCTCCTGCGCCAACGTGCTCGCGATAGCGAAACCGATGCCGGCTGTGCTGCCGCTCACCAGCGCGAGTTTGCCTGTCAGATTCAGGTCCATGAGTGGTTTCCTTTCAATGGATGAATTAAAAACGGCGACATCGGGGCCTTGAACGTCGGAAGCCGCCAGGAGCTTCACGTACGTGTAATCGATGCGCCACCATCGACCAGTGAGGCGGTTCGGTCAAGAACGCCTGCGATTCGTTGCTGTCGTTCATGCCGGGATACATCTGCGTGTCCACAGCGCCCCGGCAACACCGATTAAGTCAGGATCGGGCATAGAGCCTCGCTTTCGAACAGAAAAAGACTAGATGAGGTGAAGGAAAACAAGGCCATGTCAGCGATTTTCCAACTTCGTTTGGCTAAGTGATGGTGGCGCCCAGACTCACATCATCGCGATTCACCGGGGGGATGCGCTCCGCGCAGAGCACGCCCGGATGGCATGACATGTGCGTTGTGTGCTGCAGGCAGCCGGCCGCTCAAATGTTTCTACAACCCTCTTGTTCAAGGAGACACATCATGAACACACTGACCATCGACGACATCCAGAACTCTGCAGAACTTGATCACCAGGAGATGACCAGAATTCAAGGTGGCCGGATGAAACTACCCGGCCAGCACATCGGCTCGATTCTCACGTCCGCTGATGGCGACCCTGTCGGCGTCTATGTCGACGGCGTGCTGCAAAACTCGGTCACCGACGGCTTCTACCACGGCTGACAGCAAAGGAGGCGCGCAGCCCTGCGCGCCTGATGCCGTCGGTGTGGCAGCCTACCTGTCGTGGAGCTGGCTCACCAGGTAATCGATGAGCGCACGTGCTCGAGACGGTAAAAAACGATTCGACGGATAAAGCAGCCAGACCGGTCCCATATAGGGACGCGCCTCGAATTCCCAGTCGGTCAGCACCCGCACAATGTCGCCCCTGGAAATCGCCTGCGCAGCGGCAAAATCGGGCAAGCTCGCAATGCCCAGGCCATGCAGCGCAGCATCCAATCGCGCGCCCGCATCATTGGCGATGTATCGGCCCTTCACTTCGACCGACTGTGTCTCTGAGTCGCGGCGGAAATGCCATCGATTGTCGTCGACCGTCTCCCCTAGATACATGCATGCATGCCGGTCAAGGTCGCGTGGCTCGGCCGGTGTCCCCCATTCCGCGAGATAAGCAGGTGACGCGCATAGAACCCATTTGACCGCTCCAAGTCGCCGGGCAGCAAGGCCTGGCGGAGGCGAACGCGTGAGTCGGATCACCATATCGACATCGTCACGTAGCGGATCGACTTCGTGGTCGGCGAAGACCAGATGGACATCCACGTCGGGCCACATGCGCAGAAATTCGGGAACAAGCGGATGGATGACAGATCGCGCGAATGAAATCGGCGCACTGATGCTGACCTTGCCTCGCGGATCACCCGTCACTTGTCCAGCGACGTCGACGGCGCCCGACGCTGCGCCGACCATATCCCGGCAATACCGGTAGACCTGCGCGCCTGAATCCGTCAAACGGATGCTACGGGTCGAGCGCTCAAGCAACCGCGTGCCAAGCGAATCCTCAAGACGCTTGATCTGTCGACTGACAGTCGACGGTGTACTGCCCAGTTGCCGCGCGGCAATGGAGAAGTTGCCGGCGTCGACAACCCTCGCAAACGTCGCCATGTCGGGTAGCAACGCAAAGAGTTCATTGGGATTCATCGCGACCCTCGCACCCTCACCAGCTATTTGTGCATCTCAAACATAAAAGATGTTCCACTGACCCGGATTATATTTCTCAATGCAATACCCGACAATTTGGGCCGTTCGAATGAAAAACATAAGGTCCGTCATGTCGAAGCAAAAGAGCCCGTTATGGATATCCGACCTGATGCTCCTTGCGGTCGCGATGGTGTGGGGCACGAGTTATGGGGTCGTGAAAGGCGCGCTCACGATCTATCCCGTGCTCGGTCTGCTGGCGTTGCGCTTCGGGCTGACGTTCCTCGTGTTGTCGCCGGCGTTGCGCTCGCTCCGACACGTCAAAGCGTCCGCCTTGCTGGGTGCGCTCGGCTCCAGTGCAATCCTGCTCGGCATCTTTTTGGCCGAGACTTTCGGGATAGCGCACACACGCGCGTCGAATGCGGCGTTCCTTATCAGTCTGTGTGTCGCGCTTACGCCGCTGGTCGAATGGGTGTTGCTACGACGAAAGCCGTCGAGTGGCGAATGGATCGCCGTGGGCCTGTCGCTGACGGGCGCCGCGTTCGTGAGCGGAGGCGTGATCATTCCGACCGCGGGCGACGCGCTGATTCTTCTTGCGGCGTTACTGCGTGCGCTGATGGTGTGCGTGACCAAGCGTGTGATGCGCGAATCGGAACTTGCTCCGCTGTCGTTGACGGCGGTCCAGGCAGGCGTCGTTGCATTGGGCAGTGTCCTGGCGGCGTTCGTGTTGCCGTCACAACATTGGGATGCGCTGCCGTCGCTCAGTGGGCACGGTGACTTCTGGGCGAGCATCGCTTACCTCGTGCTCGCCTGTACGTTGTTCGCTTTCTTCGCACAGAACTTTGCCGTCAAGCGCAGCAACCCAACGCGCGTCGCTTTGCTGATGGGAAGCGAGCCCGCGTTCGGTGCGCTATTCGCATACGCATGGCTCGGTGAGCATCTTTCTGGCTGGGCATGGTTTGGCGGAGGTCTGATGGTACTTGCATCGGTGCTGGCGGCGGTTCCGTTTAAAAGGGACGCCAACGCGGCGTTCGAAATGCATCCCGCCACTTCGGTCGACGGTTAGCCTGTCTTTAGGTCGCAAGCGGCTGCTGGCCGGCTACAGCCTGTCCCCAAGCCCCTGAGCTGCCCTTCGGCCGAGTCTAGCTGCAACGGCGGCTTTGAAGCCAGAACGGCCGAAAGATCGATGAAAGCAGCAGGGCGGCTTTCCGGCGACGACGCTTTGAAGGGGGCAAACTAGGATGCTTTCCGGCAACGCCTCGCTCAGCGACACCACGCCTCGCAGACGAGGCCACAACCGGTTCTGCCCCCCGCAACTGAGGAGTTCCACGATGCCAGCACATTCGCTCAACTTAAACGATCGCGTCGCCTTGGTGACCGGCGGCTCGCGCGGAATCGGACGCGCCATTTCGATCGCGCTTGCCTCAGCCGGCGCAGCAGTCGCCGTCAACTATCGGCAACGCGAGAACGACGCGGCCGACGTCGTCGCGGAAATCGAACGCGCCGGAGGCCGCGCGATCGCGGTATGCGCCGACGTATCGGTCGGAGACGACGTCGAAGCGATGATCGCGGAGGTGGAAAACCGCCTCGGCCCGATCGACGTGCTCGTGAACAACGCGGGCACCGCGACGATCGTCGATGTCGACGATCTCGCGGAAGCGGAGTTCGATCGAACGCTCGCCGTCAATCTGAAATCGGCGTTTCTCTGCACGCAGGCAGTGCTACCCGGCATGCGCGCGAGGCGCTGGGGCCGCATCGTCAACGTCTCGTCGGCCGCCGCCCGCGGCCCCGGCCTGGTTGGCGTTCACTACAACGCATCGAAAGCCGGCCTCGAAGGCTTGACGCGCGGCTATGCTGCACGGCTCGCCCGCGAAGGGATCACCGTCAACGCCGTTGCACCGGGACCGATCGACACCGAAATGGCTGGACCGCTTAAGGCGTCCAATGTCGCAGAAAGGCTGCCCGTCGGGCGCCTGGGCGAAGCGAGCGAGGTCGCGGAGGTCGTGCTGATGGTCGTCGGCAACGCATTCATCACGGGCCAAACGATCCCCATCAACGGAGGCGCAAGCTTCATATAGCTCCTTGGCCGCATCGCGCGCGGGCAAGATCCGCTGCGCGAGCGTTGCGCCCGGTCAGTGCACCGGCGTCCTTTGTTATCGCCGGATCGTGGGCCGCTTCGGCGGCGAGAATGGTCGCGCGAGCAACGCAGTGCACGCCCCATCTAACCACGCATGTTGGCCGGTCTCAGCCTGACGTCGACCGGCAGCATGCGCCCCATCCGGACGCTCTGCATGCGTCGGCACGTGTCTCCGAAGTCGGCAAATGCAGCCGTGTATAAGTTGCATCGTACGGATGAATTCGACGCCGTGCCTCGTAAAGCTGCTGCTTGTCGACTACGGACGCGCGCAATAGTGCTCGAGGTTTTCGTGGATCAAAGGGCGGGCTTAGCTCGGTTGCAATTCTAAAGTTCATACCAGTGGTGCCGATAAATGGCTTGCTGGTCCCTGATTGCCAGGGATCGCCATTATTCAAAGGCGCTGGGCTGTTGCGCGTCGACGCTCTCCATCCACAGATAAAGAATATGAAGACCAAAGCACTTTCAAAGTCCGTGCTCGCCGCGGGTTTTGTTGTCACAACACTGCTCACGGGCTGTGCTTCGCTTCCGAAAACCGACCTTGCCGCCAGCAATCGACAAAAGCTCCATACGATCGCCATGATGGACGTCAAGGAACCGCGCGGGGAGAGCGTGGTCAACTTCGGTGGCGCTGCCGGAGCATTTGGATTGATTGGTGGATTGGTGCAAGCCGGGGTCAACGCCAATCATACGAGTACGTACACGCAGCGTGTGGCGAGCGAAAAGATCGTTTTCGCTCCCGTTGTTGACGATGGCCTTACAGCGCGACTTTCCAGTTCCGGCTATCAGATCGTTGCGTTGCACGGCCAGAACGTGAAGCTCTCAAGCGATGGCAAGTCAGACGACTTCTCAGATGTCAAGACCGACGCGGATGCCATCTTGAGCGTGTGGATTACTTCGTTTGGCTATGCATCCCCACCGGATACAGGCGACTTCATTCCGTGGGTCGTCATCCGTGCGCGCCTGCTCGATTCGAAGTCCAGGCAGGACATGTACTTTAAGACATTCGCTTGCGGCTGGGACATCAAGGCCAATTCGATTCATATCGAAGCGGACGCCAAATATCGTTATGGCAGCTTCGGCACGCTGACCGACCAGTTCGATCAGTCGGTGGCAGGCCTCAAGGATTGCGAACAGGCGGTCGTCGCAGCAATTGGGCAGGATTTGACGCAGCCGCAGTAAGCGGGTTGATAGCCGCAGCCGTTCTCTGCAGTTCCGGAATGAGGTCCTTGCGTGTCGACCCGGCTGCGCGTAGTCGTCGAAATTGGGTGAGGGTATGTTGCTGCAAGCGTTGGCGATTCATCGACACATTGCGGATGCTCGGCGTAACGGTTCCTTCAAGTTATATCGACCTGATCGCCTGCTGTTCGCGTGAAAGCGGGCGTATGGACGCGGCCAAAACGCGTGCTGAACGCGGCGTTCTGAAAAACCGACCGTTCAGATCGCGCCGTATCGGCTTGGCAGAAATTTGGAAAGGGTAAAGCGACACCCGAAAACCGAGTACTTTTGCGTTTTCATAACACTATCCTATTTGTCGCGCACCGCCTGCTTGCGATGCGAGATGACGGTACGCGGCATTCTTCTGGGATTGATGAAGGCACTTACAAAACGTTACAATTTGTCAAACCGACTGATAGAATCGCAAGAAGTCACCCTGGGGGTCAGTTGGTGGCCGCAGCACCATAATAAATTTATGAATAAAAGGATAAAACTATGTCAGTCGGCTTTACGAAAAGCGTCTTTGCTGGTTTGATCAGTGCTTGCTTATTGGCGGCGTGTGGCGGCGGAGGTGGCGGAGACAGCGGTACTTCGGCGGCAAATTCAAATTCAAGTTCAAGTTCCGCTCCTGTAGGTGTTATTACCTCCACTAACGCTCAGGATACTGTGGCATATGCGTATTCCGGGGTACAGGACTTAGGCACTCAAAGTAATACCGGAGCATCGCTGGCAACAGGCGTGTCCGTAGAGACCCCAACAGCTGGCCTCATTACGGCGTCGCTTGCGCAGCTTTATAAAGGCGTTGCTGTACAGCCGGTCAATAACCTCGTAACCGGTGTAACGGCCTCGAGCACAGGTGCATGTGCAAGCGGAGGGACAATTTCGGTATCTGTCAGCGAAGCGAATCCGGGGACAGTCAGCAACGGCGATAGTATGTCGATTACCGCCAATAATTGTTCGGAAAATGGCGAGGTAATGAACGGCCAGATCACTTATGGATTTAGCAACCTTTCCGGTACGATTGGTTCGGGCACGTCATGGGGTGCTACGCTCACCCTTAATTACGCCAATATGACACTGCAAAGCGGCGGCGTCACTATCGGTGCCAACGGTGATATGTCTCTAAGCTACCAACAATCTGGTTCCCAAGTTGCCACTGCTGCTGTCAGCGGATCCTCACTCCAGATGAATCTGACTGAGAGCGACGGAACCGTCATTAGCCGTAAGCTGACGGCCTATAGTTTTAACGGTTCAATCAATGGCAGCAGTAACACGTCAAGCGCAAACTTTACGTTGAGTGGCAGTTCGCCCAAGCTTGGTACCGTCAATTTCAGCGTGAAGACCAACGCACCGTTCCAAGCCGTTGGCGCAGCGAGTCCGTCGACTGGATCAATGACGGTAACTGCAGCAGATCAGAGCAGCGCCACGCTTACCGCAATTGACAGCACCAATGTCAGGATCGATATCGATAGCAATGGCGATGGGGTCATCGATCAAACGATCAATACCACCTGGGCGGATTTGATGAACCGAATTTAAGCAACGATTCATGATTAATGGGCGCGTTTAAGCGCCCATTTTTTATTTCTTCCCTCGGATAAACACAAATTCATTGCATTCCATGAGGCAAGTTGTCTTATTTATCGTTTTGATCACTGGATTAGTTTCTGGTAGATCGGCCTATGCACAGTGGGAATTTTACGGTGCCGGGGGAATTCGGTACGCAACCACGGATGAAGTTGACATCAACCGAAAGCAGCTAGTAAAAGAGCACGGCTTCCTTCCCGGCCTTGAATTCAAGGCTAATTACAAAAGAGGCGACTGGCTTGTCAGCTTGAGCGGTGAAATTTATGGAGGCAATCTTACCTACGACGGCCAGATGCAGAGCGGAATGGCGTTTTCAACAAACACGAGAACCAGACAGTTTCGCATGACGACTGAAGTGGGGCGATACATCTCCGACGCAGTGTTACTCCTTGCGGGCACCGAATGGGATTATTGGAAGCGAGATATTCTGGGACAAGGCGCCACACTAGGACTGAAGGAAGAATACAACTCCTGGCGATTTCTTGCGGGAGTGCAAACACGTGTTTTGCAGGCATCATGGTCAGATATCTATCTGACCGGCTTGCTCGTCGCGTCATCCCCCGAGCATCTCGAAGTGAACTTCGATAATCAGTTATTTGACCACGTAAATTTCTCGACTAGATCTGCGATCGGCGCACGGTTCGCACTCGAAGTACGGCCAAAAGCAGTTCCCAACGTCAGTGTCGAGAGTGATTTCGAATGGATGCGTATCGGTCGCAGTGACGATGCGATACTGAGCAAGGGCGGCTCTCCAGTCGGGACGGTGGTGCAACCTGAGCATGTACGTAAAGCGATTGGTATAAAGGTAAAATATCGTTTTTAACTTATTCACGGTTAAGGTTTGAACGCGAGATAACTGGTGACGCTTAGTTGTCAGTAACGGCGAGAGGCTCTTCGGCCGACCACAACGGTTCATTGCGTTCGATGCATCATCGCCGCCCGAACGGCGGGTAACTTGCTGTCAGGCCGACACCGGCATGTCGGCTCTATGCCACAAGTGAACTAGCCTTGTGGCCGACTACCGCCTGTCCGCAGGCGGCCCTCTCCGGAACGCCGCGATGGACCAAAAAATAGCCCCAGGCTGCTTCGCTTAACGCAGAGCGACGCAGGACTATGACTGCGGGACAGAAACCCACGTGATCGATCAACGGTTTTCCGGCGCCGCTGTCAGCCCTCCAACAGCGCCTTATGAAACGCCTGCGGGGTCCTGCATCTGCGGCGCGTGACCGAGCCCCGCGAATTCGACCAGCGTCGCACGGGGAATCGCCTTCGCGGCCGCGCGGCCCAATTCGGGGTAATGGCCAATCTTCGCGCGCACCTCGGGCGGCGCTGCATCCTTGCCGATCGCCGTCGTGTCCTTCTGGCCGATCAGCAGCACCGTCGGCATGCCGAGCTGCCCCAGCTCATAGACGACCGGTTACGTGCAGGCGTGTCGACTATAAACAATCCACGAAAAGCGCCGAAAGGCTTGCCAGTCTTGCGTTTGCGGTATTCACACGTGCCTTCGTTGCACCGCTAAATTTGCGCAGGAGTCGTTCGTGCTGATCTAGCGGGCTGAATCTCGGAGGATCACGCCATGTGCTATCAGGGGTGCCGTCAATAAAGGGATTTTTTCGTACGCCAAGCGCTCAGGGCGTGCGTCCCGAGCGTCGCTGATCGACCCGTTGCAGCCCGTCGCCCGGTTTCCGCGAAAGTCTTCACCACGTTCAGAAGGAGCCGTTCCAACGTTATCCGGATGTGGCCGCGCGCTGGAATCGAGGTAGCCCCGATTACCGCCACACTATTGGTGCTACCGTCGGAGCCATGCCCCCCACAGATTCGCTCCCTATTTTTTCTCGACAAGCGCGTCTACTTCGCTTTTCCAAAAGGTGAACGATTCAAGAATGATCGGCAGCAACTCCTGGCTCGTTCCGTCCTCACTTTTAGCTATGGCGGTTAGCGTCAGAGGGCTACTAGCGTCCATTGCACTAGTGCCGAAATCCGCCTGCGGAGCGCTCACTGGCGCGCAATGCTTGGCGTTGGTGGCTAAATCACGCACACGCTCCAGAACGGAGCATGCGGCGTACCGAGCTTCGCAGTCGGCAGCGAGCGCATCATAGTACGCACGCTTCGTGGGATATTGGACTGGCTGCTCATTAAAGTACCGGTCATTCATTTGATGCAGCGAAATTAGCGCATGAATTACTAGCCTGACGTTATGCGGATTCGCCTTAGCATCCTCAACATCAGGAACGATAACAACGTCAAAGAAATCTCGCGCGGTAAGAACGGGGCTCTGCATCATTTCATCCTTCTCGGACTTTTCCGTTTGCTTCGATCACCTGATTTAATAACACCCGGCCGTAGTCCTTGACCTGCCAGTAGCGCGCTTCTTTCAATGAAAAGCTGATCTTCCCGGTCGCTTGGCCGATGATCCATGTGCAATTAGAGGCTGCTTCCTCGCCGCCATCAACGACCAAGCGGAGGTACAGATCGTCGCCTCGCCTTTCAGCAACGCGTTGCTGGCTGTAACCGCCGGACATGTCCTGAGTTACGCCTTGAAAGGGAAAGCCGATCTTGGTGGCGCTCCACGTCAGGAGTGCGCCAGCTTTGTTAATCGTCAATGTCCCATCGGCATGGTATGCCGCCTCGCTGCCGCTCTTGAGTGTCTCCATGAGACTGACGACCCCATCAACAGCTTCTTGTACTTGTTCTTCGGTCATCCCATCGGTAATCTCGTACATCCATTTCATCGACGGCTCGCGATGGGAGTCGGTTTTGATGGAAAAGAGCGCTAATGCGGCGCCTACAGCATGCAAGCGATCGAATACCTCGTCGGTCTCTCCATAGCTGATTCTCTCGATTCCGTCGAGGCTGAACGCGAGGGACACGTCACGCGTCGGTTTGATGAAATTGAACAGCGACATTTGCTGGCTCCTGACGACCCTGTCTGCCGGACGTTTATCGTAGCCGAATTCGCCTCGCCAAATGGCGACTCGTCGTTCGTCAGCAGACGTTCGCCATGCGACTGCGAATGGCACTTCATGGCCGAACTGTGATGGTCGCAGCTGGTCGGGTGGTCCAAAGTAGCCTGCTGGCCAGCAGGCTGCCCTCGTCTTTTCAGCATCCGGAGCAGGCGCGCGCGCGATCATCTGCGCGCGCGATACTGGCGTAACGAAAGCGGTGTCACCACCACCATGGAAGCAACGCACCGCCATCTTTCCGATCGGTGCGATCACTGCGGCGCCCCGCATCGCCGCCGTCGCGGTCCTCATCACGTTCTTCGCAGCGGCGCCCGGCTTTCGGCAGGCCACTTACCTTGCGAATGTACCCCGATCTCCCCTCAGCTTCAGCAAAGAACAGATCGCCCTCGGGTCCAAACGCGAGCCCCCTGGGACCACCACCTATGCTAGCTTCAGTGGCAAGGCCGCCGTCGCCGCCGTAAGAGTCCTGCCCGTTGCCGGCAATCGTCGTGATGATGCCGGTTTGCCTATCCACCTGGCGCACGCGGAAGTTGAAGGTATCGCTGATCGTCAGGTTGCCCGCACAGTCGAACGCGATGTGTGTCGGGAAGTTCAAAAACGCGTCGGTCGCCAGAATGCCTTCTCCGTTGTAGCACGCCGGGCCCCCAACCTGCTGGCAGGGGCCCCCCGCGCCGGCTACCTTGGCGACAACTCCAGTCCTTGCGTCAAATCGGACGACATTTGGCGGAGCGGGATCGACCACGTATAGGCCGCCGTGCGGGTCGAAGGCCATGGTCACGATGTAGGTGTTGCCCAGGTCGACGACGGTCGAGATAATTCCTGTTTGATGGTCCACGCGCCGGATGCGGCCGACCGCCGAATCGGCAATGTACAGATCGCCTTCCCGATTCACGGCGACATCGTTTGCATACATGGTTGCTTGCGTGGCCGGCCCACGGTCGCCGCGATTGGGCACGTCGGGAGCACCCGGGCCAGCAACCGTGGTAATGACGCCGGTGTCCCGATCGACCTTTCGCACTACATGGGCGAACGGTTCGGCAATGAATACGTTCCCTGCCCTGTCAAGCGCAACCCCTGTCGGATAGTCGAGCATGGCCTGCGTCGCAGGGCCGCCGTCGCCGCTATAGCCTTCTTGCCCGTTGCCGGCAATGATAGTCACCGTTCCGTTTTTGTGATCGATGCGTCGAACAACGCGATATGTCGGTTCGGCTGTATATATGTTTCCCCATCGGTCCGCCGTGATGGCTTCGGCCTGGATTCCGGGCGCGCCCACGCCGCCGAGACCGGGGCCGGCGAAGGTGCTGATGATCTGCGCTGCGGCGGGGTGCGCTATTGCAATCAGCAGTAGTGCGTAAAGGCCGCGCAACATGACCGCGATGCTCGGACAGGTCTGCGTTCCGTGTGACATACATCCTCCTCTTCGGTGTCACCGAATTGTCACGACTATTCAGAAAAAGTCGTTGTCGCGGAACGCAGGATGTTGTGACCAGGAATGCAAGCCCGAAAGCCTCCAAACCGCCCAACACTTCATCTTAGTATTGCGTTTCGAAAAGCAAATAAATGTTTAGGCTCCTCCTTAGGACGGACACAATTTGCCGTGCTGTTGGGAAACGGAAATAGCTGGGCTTGGGCAAGCTTGGCTAGACTCGAACGCACGGAAAACGCTGGACTTCGCCGCCGAGTTACGTTCTTATGGCCAGCTGGTTTGAGCATTGAAGTTTCGGTGGCTAAAAGTGCTGAACGATCAGACTTCATACTCTTGCCATCGCGCCGCCTGATGGCCGCGACGGGCTGCACTCGACCCATTGCTGACAGTCGATCGGTCAGAGGTGCAACGGCGGGTATCGGAGTTGAGCCGTCGCTCGATACTGCGGCTCACGGACGTCAAATAGAGCGAAACCTGCTGCCAGCAGTCAGGTCCCAGTCTGGATTCCGCACACCGGCACGCGAAGGCCTAACTCTTTGCGACGGGTGCAGGAGGTACGGGCAGGATGATCTCAGAAGCAACCTTCCAGTCCTTCCCGACCTTTATCCAGTTGATGATCATCAGAAACGGCTTGGGAGTTCCGTCCTGCCCTGCATACGAGACCGTGATGTTCACCGGCGCGTAGGATTGCGCTACGTCCGGCGTCAAGCCGACGACCTTGAGCTTTGAGTAATCCGGTCGGAGGACGACCGGGCCGGAGGTGCCGATGTCGTGCAGCTTCCGATCGATTGCCTCGTTGCCCCAGAAGCCTGCCCAGTTCCCCTCGGAGGGAATTGCGCTTTTGGCGACGAGAAGGGCCGAGGGGGATTGCCAGAACATCTCGTGCAGAGCCTTGAAATCGTGCCGGTTGGCTAATTCCATGAGCTCGCCGAACTCTGATTTGATCGTGTTCAAGGCCTGAGCGTCCAGCGGCTCCTTGTAAGCGGCAGGAGCAGCCGCGAGAGATCCGGCGGAGACGGTCAAGGTGATGGCAGCGGCCAATAACGTCCTGTGCATGGTCAGCATTCCTTTGGGGATTCCATAGCTTCGTTGTGGTGCGGAGCAATCCTACGCGGCCTTCCCGGCGGAGTTCGCCGCGCCCCAGAGCGAGCCCGGATTAGCGTGATTGGGGGTAGAGTTCGAGCATCGCGTCGTAGAGTTGGACGACCACCTCGGGACACAAGGCCCAGCATATTCGATCGGCTGATCGGAAATCTTTAAATTCCCTACGTCCGTTTTCTGGCGTGCGCTTAACTCCTCCCGCTGGGGATGCGGATTTCGCGTCATTGCGCTCGTATGTGCGCGGCGTCGAGCCATGCCCGTCACCCCCTTCAACTCAAAGATGCTGTCAATCTCAACCGGGATGCCCATCGGCAACGAATGCACTCCCAGCGCGCTTCGAGCCGGCAGATTGTCTTGCCCAAACAGCGTCAGCAACAGATCACTGGCGCCATTGGCCACTTGCGGATGCTGGGTGAACGACTGTGCTGTACGCACGTAAACTGTTAGCCGGCTACATCGCCGGACGTTGTCGAGTCCGCAGGCCTGTTCGACACAGGCCAAGATCATGAGCATCGTTAGGCGCGCCGCGTCTTGAGCCTTTTCCAGAGAAATATCGCGAGCGACCATTCCCACGATTGGCTTGCCATCCTCGAAAGGGCCGAGCCCCGATACATACAGTTGATTCCCCGAAACGGAAACCGTTCGATAGGACCCAAGTGGGTTGATGGGCGATGGCAATTTTAGGCCCGCTTGCGCGAGGCGTTCGGATACGTTCATGTTCGGGCTCAACGTAACGTGAAAAGGAATGGACTTGGCCTGATGAAATTAGCGCGATGCAGTGAGTTCAACCGTCCGATACACCGAACGACGTTCGTCGGTTGAGGCTCGATACGCTCGCGGATGCTTGTCCTGCCTACGATGCATTGACGCAATCGATCAGTTCGGTCAACGCATCACGTATCAAGAAGCGTGCGAGTCCCGTTCTTCAGCCCCTGATATGTACGCACTACGGGAAAGTCAATCTCCGTGTTTACAACGACGTTGGCGTAGTTCGTCAAGACGCTCAGTGCGATGTGCACGACAATCTCGACGATCTGCGCATCAGTGTAGCCGGCCTCCTTGAGAACGCGCAGATCTTCGTCGGACACGCGGCCACGTTCGTGCGCGACCTTCGCGGCGAACTGCACGGCAGGGGCAGCCTTTGGTTCATTCGAGCCGCCATTTCGATTGGCGGACATTTCCGCATCGTCAAGCTTCGCCACGTTCTTTCCTAAATAGCTGTGCGCCGACATGCAATAGTCGCAGCCGTTGATTTCGGCGACGGCGAGAGCAATACGTTCGCCGGTCTGTGCTGGAAGTGCGCCTTTTGCCAAGGCTCCGGCCAGACCGAGGTACCCCTCTAGCGCCGCGGGGCTGTTGGCTATCAGACGAAACAGATTCGGTACAACACCCAGTTTCTTGTTGACGGCCTCCAGGAAGGGCTGAGAAGCAGCTGGTGCATCTGCGATCGTGGCGGGTATCTGAAGACGGGACATATCGGTTCTGCCTTTTGAAAACACGAGAAATTGTCGAAGACAACGGACGCGTATGCTTCTATTGGAAAGGGCATCCCGGCACAGACCATCGAAGAGCGGCCTGCAGGACGGTGCGCGGAAGCCCGGATATCGCAGCCCTCTGCCCAGAGCAACACACTCGAAGGCAAAGCGCGGGATGACGAAGCCTCCCGCCTTCGCTTCCCCGGACCGACCGTAAGCCGCCTATTTCGCAGCGGCCTCGATCGCCTTTGCCAGACCGTCGGGATCGGTGAGGAACGGCGTATGACCGGTCGGCAGGGAGTACTCGGCTCTCACGGGGGTGGCGGCAACCATCTCGGCCTGGAACGAGGGGCTGATGACCTGGTCCATGGCTGTGTGGATATAGACCTTGTCGACCTGACCAAAGTTGGGGGAAGTCACGTGTACAGGCGTAGCCAGCGGGCCGACGGGTTCATCCAGGATCAGATCCGGGATCGCCTCGCGTAGTTTGTCAGGACCTCCATTGGCAAACAGATCGGCACGTGCCGGATATTCGATGGAGGCAATGCCCTTTTCCTTATCGATCTGCAGGTGCGGGCCGATCTTGGCGTCGGCATCCTTACTGGCCATTGAAACGAGCGAGTCGCCGTCTTGCGGCAGGTAGGCAGCAACGAAGACCAAAGTCTTGATCTTCTTCGGTGCCGTTTCCGCGGCGTCGGCGATGACGATGCCGCCGAAGCTGTGACCGACCACGACGGCCGGGCGATGGGATTTGTTCAGCGCTGCGACCACGGTGTCGCGATAGAGGTCAAGGCTGACTTTGTCCGGTGTGGCTGGCGCGCCCGGACGCCCTGGCAGATCGACAGCCACCACCTTAAAGCCGTCGGTTTGAAGCCTGGATGTGACATAACCCCAGACCTGGGCGTCTTCGAAAGCGCCGTGGACCAGAACGATGGGGGGCTTTTCCGCAGCTATCGCACCGGTACCAAAGGCGAATGCTGACATGGCGAGAACAGCGAGGATGAGTTTCATCTACATTGCTTCCTTGAAGAGACATCGATGCCGATGTCGTGAATTGAAACCTGCATTTGAAAGATCCGTGGGCATGCCTCGATCTCCCGATTCCGTTTAGGAATCCAGAAATCTATTATGTTGGGGCGGGACTGAACGGCACCAGATCGACGAATTGCCCGAGATCAGCCGACGTTACTTATGCATCGCGGCATGCCCGGCCTTCATGCCGCCTATACGACGGTGAAGCTAGCGGCTCCGCTCCAGCTTCCGATCCAGACGCATGACGGAAGCGTGGGTGCTGCAACGAGAAGTGTTATCGCAAACCGTCTGAGCTGCCTGAGCATGAGAGATCCGAACCATAGTGCGTGAGAGCCTTTCCTCCTATTCAGATACCGGAGGACCTTGGCTATCCACTCTAAAGAATGTATTCGAGACTGACCATATCTCGGCGTCTGATTTGCATGATCCATCGTACGATCGACGCACTCGGACAAGCGAGCAGATCGGCGCCGGCTGGGGACCGAGGCGATGCCATTGAAAGGAAACCGCCGCAATGACAGTTTCAACTGACGAATCAAGCCAACAGTGTAAAGAGGACTCTCAAGGGAGTTCCGCACTTCGCGCGACAAAGGCCCCGGTCTGTGCGATTCGATGCGCGTCACGCGGTGGATAGCCAAACTCCTCCTTGAAGGCGCGACTGAAGGCGGCCTCCGAACCATAGCCGGCACCGTGGGCCACTTCGGTCACCTTCAGGGTCCCTCCGCTTAGCAAGTCTGCTGCGATTGTCAATCTCCAGCGTGTCAGGTAACGCAACGGTGGAAGTCCCACCACCGCCGTGAAGCGATCCGAGAACGTCGATCGCGACATCATCGCCGTCTCGGCGAGGGCCGAGACCGTCCATGCACGGTCAGGTTCCAGATGCATTGCGTTCAACGCACGGCCTACGCGTTCGTCGCTAAGTCCGGACAGCCAGCCGAGCCGATCGCCTTGCTGGCTGACCCACATCCGCAAGGTGCGGATAACGAGTAGATCAATAAGCCGCGAGATCATCAGCGATGACCCTGGGCCGGCGCTACGCGATTCCACGTCAAGGAAATGCGAGATAGAGGCCAGCCAAGGGGGCTCGCTGACTTTGTCGCATGTCAGATGAATCAGACCGGGAAGCCCGGTGAGCAAAGAGCGTAACGGCGCCCCGTCAAAATAGAATGATCCTGCGAGAAAGGATCCTGCCATGCCGTCATCAGCCGCCCATTTGAACGTCTGAGCATCTCTGCTGGGGGTAAAGTCCACCGCCGCCTCGAAGCGTTGATGTGCTTTCCGGCCCGGCTTGCTTCGAATCGTATGTCCGTCCGCATGTGGCAAAAGAACGAAGTCGCCTGACCGCAGCGTCACGGAGGGGCCATTGCGTCGAGACACCGACAGTTCGCCGGCACGCAGATGCAAAAACGTTGCCGGCCCTGGCGGAAAAATCACTTCGGTGGAACTGCCCAGCTCGCCGTGGAAAACATGATCTCCGCGAAGGCGAATCAGCCTGAGTACCTGTGACAAGACATCGGCGTGCTCGGACGGCATGGGCTACTCCTCTGGGGCGTATTCACAGGGCTGCGCCCATCAACGATGTATGCGAGGTCAAGAGACTGACGGTTGCCTCAGGGCCACCATCGTACCGTACCGTGCCGCTTCCGGTATGCGGACATATCTTCGGCGGAACGAACGCCACGCGGGGCGGGTTGTCCGATCTCAGCTGGTCTTCAGCCATTCGAGCTTTTCTCACAAATGGCCGCTGCTGGCCGCCTGACGCCCCACGACCAAGAGCGGCGATCGCCTCGGCAGCGGATTTCATGCAGAAGGCATGTGCCGACCCGGAAGGGACATTCGGCAGTGCTGGATGCAGACATTCGCGTGCGGCTTTCCACGTCAGCGAGTCTCCGAGTCGCAACCGGCGGCATTCGACGACAGGAATACGCAAACGCACGCGACGAACCACATGAACCTTATTGGCCACGTAGTCGAGTAGCTGCCGATTGCCTGCCACCTGTTGCGGGTTGTAGCGAACCAATCTTTCCGAGACCAAACGGCGGCATGTTGACGTAAATATTCTCATAACAACCCGGCGACACCGCATACGTCTCATGCCAGATACCGACTGATCCGTCCGTTCCAATGGCCTTGTTGAAGGCCTGCCAGGCCGGCAAATGCTCTGATTCACGATTTTTGGCATAGGCCAGCAATTGATCTATCGAACGCCAATACTGCACCATGATCGTCGTACGGCTGAACCACATCTCCGCGTGGAGGAAGCCCAACTCTGGTTGACGATAAAGCTCCTTTATCATCCGTGGCATTGCGGTGGCGACGGGCAACCATTTGTGTACCCTAAGAGGCTCATTGACTCTCATGCCAATTAGAAACACGACAAAATCGCCGTCAAACGTGGCTGTGACACGCGCTTTATTGATCATTGCGACCTATCCTCTCAAAAACTACATGTCGTATTCCTCGCTTGCAGGGTGCCCGGCACTTGCCGCGGTTGGGGACATCTATAGGCGTTGGGACGTTCCCTGCGTGCCGCAGGGGAGCGTACCTCAACAATTTAGGCTGCGGTCGGAGCGTGCGACCGCTCAGCCGTTTCAAAGACTTACCATGGACGTCGACGGCCACCTGCATGCGAAAGCGGCTTCGCTCAATACACTCCTAGCCCGTCGTCGAGCGGCCGCTCCCGGACTGATTTGTGCGGTTGGGCTTGCAGCTTGTCAACGGCGCTTGTTGGCCGAACTGTGACGGTCGCAGCTGGTGGGATGGTCCGAAGTAGCCTGCTGGCCAGCAGGCTGCCTTCGTCTGTTCCGCATCCGGCGCAGGCGCGCACGCGATCATCTGCTGCGCGCGCAATAGTGGCGTAGCGCAAGCGGTGTCACCACCACCATGGAAGCAACGCACCGCCATCTTTGCGATCGGTGTGATCACCGGGGCGCCCCGCATCGCCGCCGTCGCGGTCCTCATCACGTTCTTCGCAGCGGCGCCCGGCTTTCGGCAGGCCGCTTACCTTGCGAATGTGCCCGGAGCCAGCGAAGAACAGATCGCCCTCGGGTCCAAACGCGAGCCCCCTGGGACCGCCTATGCTAGCTTGAGTGGCAAGGCCGCCGTCGCCGCCGTAGGAGTCCTGCCCGTTGCCGGCAATGGTTGTGATGATGCCGGTTTGCCTATTCACTTGGCGCACGCGGAAGTTGAAGGTATCGCTGATCGTCAGGTTACCCGCGCAGTCGAATGTGATATGCGTAGGGAAGTTCAATAACGCGTCGGTCGCCGGGACGCCATCGCCGTTATAGCCGGAGGGAGCCGGGGGCGCAGAAAAGAAGGCGAGGTGCTCTCCGGCCACAGTGGTAATGATGTTAGTCCTTCTATCCACCCGGCGAACATTTGCGAGACCGGGATCGACGATATAAAGTTCGCCGTGCGGGCCAAAGGCGAGCGCTGGGATGTAGCTAAAGCCCGCGCGGGTGGCCGGCCCGCCTTCGCCGCTGCCGCCGAGAAATGCATCGTGCCCATCGCCGACGACGGTCGTGATGATTCCCGTTTTGTGGTCCACGCGCCGGATGCGGTCGTCATCGCCGATATAGAGATCGCCTTCCCCGTTCAGAAGAACGTCGGTTGCAAGCATTATGGCTTGCGTGGCCGGGCCGCCGTCACCACGGTTAGGTACGCCGGGATTGCCCGGGCCGGCAACTGTGGTGATGACCCCGGTTTCCCGATCCACTCTTCGCACGCCAACGCCGAAATCGCCAATGAACACGTTCCCTGCTCGGTCAAGGGCAACCCCTGTCGGATAGCTGAGCATGGCCTGCGTCGCGGGACCGCCGTCGCCGCTGTAGCCAGCTTGCCCGGTGCCGGCAATGATGGTAACGGTTCCGCTCGCGTGATCGATGCGGCGAACGACGCGAAATGTCGGTTCGGCAGTGTATATGTTTCCCCATCGGTCCAGCGCGATGGCTTCTGCGGCGATTCCGGCCGCACCTACGCCGCCCTGACCGGGGCCCGCGACGGTGCTGATGATCTGCGCGGCGGCGGGGTTTGCCGTCGCAATTAGCAGCAGTGCGTAAAGGGCCCGCAACGTGACAGCGATGCTCGGACAGAGCTGTGTTCCGTGCGACATACATCCTCCTGTTCGGTGCCACCGAATTGTCACGACTATTCAAGGAAAAGTCGTTGTCGCGGAACGCAGGATGTTGTGACCAGGGAAAGCAAGCCCGAAAGCCCCCCAAACCGCCCAACACTTCATCTTAGTAGTGCGTTTCGAAAAGCAAATAAATTTTTAGGCTCCTCCCTTCGGGACGGACGCAATTTGCCGTGCTGTTGGGAAACGGAAATAGCTGGGCTCGGGCAAGCTCAGCCAGAGCCGAACGCACGGAACACGCTGGACTGCGCCGCCGAGATGCGTTCTTATGGCGGCTGGTTTGAGCATTGAAGATTCGGTGGCTAAACGTGCTGAACCATCAGGCTTCGCGCCGTGCCATGGCGCTGCCTGACGATCGCGACCGGTTGAATCCGCCAGCCAAACCAGCCGAATGGCATGTGAGCAAATCTGTCCGACTCGGGGCATAAAGCGGACGCCCCTTAGCATGAACATCTATGGGTATTTACGGACCGGTGGCGCCGCGCACTTGTGGGTGCGGGCGCCATCAATGATCGTTTGCCGAGCGCAGTCGCTTGTAGCGATAAACCGTTCTATCCGTG
Organism: Paraburkholderia lebeckiae; assembly: GCF_050436225.1. Classification (NCBI taxonomy): domain Bacteria; kingdom Pseudomonadati; phylum Pseudomonadota; class Betaproteobacteria; order Burkholderiales; family Burkholderiaceae; genus Paraburkholderia; species Paraburkholderia lebeckiae. Next base: position 2,388,639 of record NZ_JBNDLU010000002.1, read on the forward strand.
CCGGCCCCCATGGGGAGCCACAATAGCGCCATGTGATAGCTCATATGGGTCCACGTGGTGAGCAGAATGTTGCCATTGCTCTCCAGCCTAACGGAACGGCCAGAAAAGGAGTAGTTCGGGCCAAATTCAGATCGTGACGATTGCTCCGGGGCGATCCAACTAATAGTCCCCGCCTCGCACGATACTTTGACTTGGCTGTTAAAGCGGGTTTTGATGCTCCCTAGTTCGGAAGTGCCGTAGTATGTCGTGACCGTGTAATTGCCGTCAGCATTCTTCCGGAAAGAAGTGGTATCCGGCGCAACGCGACGACCGTCCGTATCCCTCCTGTAGCTTGCGCGCATGGTCTGGGCTGCTTCAATGTTCTCTGCGTGGAATACTTCGTCCGTGAAAGGCAATACGCTCGGCCCGTAACCTTCGACGATCTGTCGTACTCTGCCTTCGTAAAGGCCACTCACGTCAGGGCATTCAGTTGACAGAACGGCTTGCATATTGTTGCTAGCGTAGTCGCGTGGCTCAGGCGCGGATGCGCACCCGCAACTCATTAGGCACGCGACAACGGACGCAATCATGCGAGACATCGGATGAAACCGCATGCTGCCGGAGCGACTCGACGTTTCTCGCGCGCCATCCACCGATGTGCGGGCACGACAAGCATTGCGTTGCCTTGAAAACAGATAGCCAGTCGCTCGTTCGAGTGTCACGCAACCTCCGCCATATGGTTCGATGAACTTGGGATTTTAAACGTCGAGGTCCCTCCATTGGCCACATCAGAGCCGGGAGCGGACAGTCGCGCACCAAAGGCCAGGGACGGTTCATGGCCGAAGGACTAAACCGCTCGCGCGGTAGGGGCTACGGTCAGACGCCGGTGGTCAGAGAGAGGCCGGCATCGCGGTTCCGTATGTTGGCGAATGAGGCAATCCGCCTCGTTCTCCAGCCGGAGCCGAATCATGACCTCCTCACAGTCAAACGTCAGTCCGCTGCGCCAGCGCATGAGCGACGACATGCGCATGCGCCAGCTTGCCCCCAAGACGCAGGACATCTATCTGCACATCGTGCGTGAGTTCGCCCGGTTTCTCGGGCGCTCACCTGACACGGCCACCGTCGAGGACCTGCGGCGCTACCAGCTCTATCTGGTCGACCACGGCACATCGGCCGTGTCGCTGAACCATGCGATCACCGGCCTGAAGTTCTTCTTCACAGTCACGCTCGACCGGCCCGAGCTGATGGTCAGGATGCAACCCGTGCGCGTGCCCCGCGTATTACCCGTCGTGCTCAGCCCCGATGAAGTGCGGCGGCTCATCGAGGCCGCCGGCAACCTGAAGCACCAGACCGCGCTGTCGGTCGCGTACGGCGCGGGGCTACGCGCCAGCGAAGTGGTGGCGCTGAAGGTCACCGACGTCGACAGCGAACGCATGACACTGCGTATCGAGCAGGGCAAGGGCCGCCGTGACCGCTACGCCATGCTCTCGCCGGTGCTGCTCGAGCGTCTGCGTGTGTGGTGGCGCGTGGCCCGTACGCAGGGCAGGATGCTCGATGGTGGGTGGCTGTTTCCCGGGCTCGATCCGCTCGATCCATTAAGCACGCGACAGTTGAACCGTGCCATTCATGCCGCCGCCGAGGCTGCGAACATCGACAAGCGAGTGTCCATGCACACGCTGCGCCATAGTTTCGCGACACACCTCCTCGAACAGAAGGTGGACATCCGCGTGATCCAGGTGCTGCTCGGCCATGCGAAGCTCGAGAACACCGCGCTCTACGTCCAGGTGGCCACCGACCTGCTGCACGAGGTCACCAGTCCGCTGGACCGTTTGCCCTCCGAGTAGGCCCGCGCGCTGTAGCGCCTCATGCTGGAGATTGCGGACATCTTCCGCAGCCACGGGCCTGCGTGGCGAGCCACGGCACACCTGAGCCTGGGGCAGCTGAAGGTCATGTCGGCCATCGAACGGTGCCGCACGGCGGCACTGGGCGGACATGTGCTGCGCTGTTCCGGCTGCGCAAGGACAGAGGTGTCCTTCAACTCGTGCCGGGACCGGCATTGCCCGAAGTGCCAGGCCGGCGCCGCCCACCGCTGGCTGGAAGCACGCCAGGCTGACCTGCTGCCCGTCGAGTACTTCCACGTCGTCTTCACACTGCCCGCCGCGATCAGCGCGATCGCCCGGTACAACAAGCGGGTCATCTACGGCCTGCTGTTGGACATCGCCGCCGACACGCTGCGTACCATCGCCGCGGATCCCAGGCACCTCGGCGCCCAGATCGGCGCCACGCTCGTGCTGCACACCTGGGGCTCAGCGCTCACGCATCATCCACACGTGCACGGCATCGTCCCCGGCGGTGGCCTGTCACCTGACGGTGAGCGCTGGATCGCCTGCCGGCCCGGCTTCTTCCTGCCGGTGCGCGTGCTCTCACGCCTGTTCCGCCGGCGCTTCCTCGACGCACTCGAAGTGACCCACCAGCATGGCCAACTGCAGTTCTTCGGCGAGTACACCGAACTCGCTGATCCCGCCACCTTTGCCCGGTGGCTTGCGCCGCTACGTACCTGCGAATGGGTGGTCTACGCCAAGCGCCCGTTCGCCGGACCAAAGGCAGTGCTCGAGTACCTCTCACGCTACACGCACCGCGTTGCCATCTCCAACCAGCGCCTCGTCGCCTTCGATGAGCGTGGCGTGACGTTCCGCTGGAAGGATTACCGGGCGAAGGGACGCACCCGCTACAAGACCATGACGCTGGAGGCTGGCGAATTCATGCGCCGCTTCCTGCTCCATGTGCTGCCCGGTGGTTTCCACCGGATCCGTCACTACGGCCTGCTCGCCAACCCGGTACGCCGCGCCAGTCTCGCGAAGGTGCGCGATCTGCTGCACGTCGCACCCGGAATCAGCCCGTCACCGGACGAGGCCATCGTCGCAACCCGCCCCGTCTTCATCTGCCGGCACTGCGGCGCACCGATGATCGTCGTCGACATCCTCGCGCGCAGCGCCCCGATCCGCGCACCGCCGATGTGCCGGGCTCAGACATGAGCACAACGTTTCCCCGATATCTGAACCGACCGTCGGCTTTGCGGCAACGCGGCCCACGAGCGGACGTTCGCGCCTGGCGCTTCGAAAGGCGCCTCCCGCGTGCGCATCACCATCGTCATTGCACGACAGCGCCGCTTCGCTACGGCGTCAGCGCCCGTCCGGCATCCCGCCTGGCCGCACCGCATCCGGCACCGCTGAACATCCCGACCTATCAATCGCCATAGCGGCGAGTTCCGACCACAGCGGAGCACTCCGCGGTTTCCTCCATCGGGCTTATTCGACGCCTGCCGGCACGCGCGGAGGCATTCACATTCCTGCGGGCGACGGCAGGCATCGAATAAGCCTTAACGACTACCGCCCGTCCGCAGGCGGCCCTCTCCAGAACGCCGCGATGGACCAAAAAATAGCCCAAGGCAGCTTCGCTTAACGCAGAGCGACGCAGGACTATGACTGCGGGACAGAAACCCACGTAATCGATCAACGGTTTTCCGCCGCCGCTGTCAGCCCCTCCAACAGCGCCTTATGAAACGCCTGCGGGTCCTGCATCTGCGGCGCGTGACCGAGCCCCGCGAACTCGACCAGCGTCGCATGGGGAATCGCCTTCGCGGCCGCGCGGCCCAATTCGGGGTAATGGCCAATCTTCGCGCGCACCTCGGGCGGCGCGGCATCCTTGCCGATCGCCGTCGTGTCCTTCTGGCCGATCAGCAGCACCGTCGGCATGCCGAGCTGCCCCAGCTCATAGACGACCGGTTGCGTGTAAATCATGTCGTAGAGCAGCGCGGAATTCCACGCGACGATCTGCTTGCCCGGCCCACGATACATGCCCGCGAGCATCTGCACCCACGGTTCGTAGTCCCCGCGCCATTGCCCCGCGTAATAGGTCGCCTGTTCGTAGCGGCGGATGCCGTCGGCGGTGGTCTTCAGCTCCCGCTGATACCACTGGTCGACCGACAGCGACGGCACGCCCTTCGCCTTCCAGTCCTCGAGTCCGATCGGGTTCACGAGCACCAGTTGCTGTGTTTCGCGCGGATACATCAGCGCATAGCGGACGGCGAGCATGCCGCCCGTCGAATGGCCGACCACCGTCACTTCGCTGACGCCGAGCGAATCGAGCAGCGCACGCGTATTGCGCGCGAGTTGCTGGAAGCTGTACTGGTAATGCTCGGGCTTGCTCGATTTGCAAAAGCCGATCTGGTCCGGTGCGATCACGCGATAGCCGGCATCGCTCAGCCGGCGAATCGTCGCGCCCCACGTCGCCGAACAGAAATTCTTGCCGTGCAGCAACACCACGGTGCGGCCGTTCGCATGCGCGGGCTTCACGTCCATGTAGGCCATCTGCAAAGGCACGCCCTGCGAGGTGAATTCGAAGCGTTCGACCGGCGCCGGGTAGCTGAAGCCCTGCAGCTCTGGACCGTAGGCCGGGCCGGAATCGTCGAGCGAAGACGCGGCCGCGGCGCTCGCGGCGGTCGGGCTCGCCTCGCTGACCGGCGCGCCCGCCGGCGTGGCGGCCACCGCGACGGACGCCGCGCACAGCATCGCACAGGCGCAGACACTCGACAGGGCAAGCAGGAATGGGCGGTGAAGATTCATCGGGATGCTCTGCAAGAAACGCAATCGGAATGCACGAGGCAGGGAGCGCACGATTCTACGATGCGCCGCCGAACTCCGCTGCCAGTCGCGCACTGCGGGCACGGCACCCGGCCGCGGCGAGATGGCATGCATATTGCGCCCTCTGGGCACAAGCATCGTCCGCACACGACCTTGTGGCCAATGTGTTGCGCCGCACCGAAAAACGCGCCGTAACAGGCGATCGTTCGAGGATGGTCCGCCACGCGGCCCCCGCAATAAACATTATTCGCTCGCGTCCAATCGGTGCTAGAACTGACTGGCGGACCCGCGAAAACAGGCAGCGAAGAACGGCAATGCGGCACGACTGCCAGGCAGCCCGAATCATCAGCGGAGAGGAAGCGACCAGATCATCCCCGGGGGTATATCAATCAAGCAACCATCTTGCATGCGGTCGGAGTGAGTGCTGAAGGGCCACTCCGATCGACAGGAGACAAATATGAATACTCCGGCACGGCTGAACGACTTACAGCGCACTACCCTCGCGATCGTCCTCGCTGGCGGACGCGGTACCCGGCTCGGACCGCTCACGAACAAGCGCGTGAAGCCGGCGGTGCACTTCGGCGGCAAATATCGGATCATCGACTTCGCGCTGTCCAATTGCCTGAACTCCGGCATCCGCCGCATCGCGGTGGTCACGCAGTACAAGGCGCATTCGCTGTTGCGGCATCTGCAGCGCGGCTGGAGCTTCCTGCGCGGCGAGATGGGCGAGTTCATCGACCTGTGGCCCGCGCAGCAGCGCGTCGAAGGCGCGCACTGGTATCGCGGCACCGCCGACGCGGTGTTCCAGAACCTCGACATCATCCGCTCGATCCGCCCGAAGTACGTGGTCGTGCTCGCGGGCGACCACATCTACAAGATGGACTACACGCGCATGATCGCCGATCACGCGGACAGCGGCGCCGACTGCACGGTCGGCTGCATCGAGGTGCCGCGCATGGAAGCGGTCGCGTTCGGCGTGATGGCGGTCGACGAAAATCGCCGCGTGACCGGCTTCGTCGAAAAACCGGCAGACCCGCCTGCGATACCCGGTCGCCCCGACACGGCGCTCGCGAGCATGGGCATCTACGTGTTCAGCGCCGACTACCTGTACACGCAGCTCGAAGAGAACATCGCCGCGATCGATACCGATCACGACTTCGGCAAGGACATCCTGCCGCGCGTCGTCACGCAAGGCGTGGCGATCGCGCATCCGTTCAGCATGTCGTGCGTGTCGTCGGACCCGAGCGTCGAGCCGTACTGGCGCGACGTCGGCACGATCGACGCGTACTGGGCCGCGAACCTCGACCTCGCGTCGACGATACCGACGCTCGACCTGTACGACGAGTCATGGCCGATCTGGACATACCAGGAGCAGTTGCCGCCCGCGAAGTTCGTGCGCGACATGAAGGGGCTGCAGGGCTCGGGCAACAATCTGATCGTCTGCGGCGGCTGCGTGATCTCGGGCTCGCAGATTTCGCGCTCGGTACTGTCTTCGAACGTGAAGGTGAGTTCGTTCTGTAATATCAATGAGGCAGTGTTATTGCCGCAGGTCACGGTCGGCGCGAGTTGCCGTCTGCAGAAGGTCGTGATCGACCGTGGCTGCACGATTCCAGAAGGCACGGTGATCGGCGAAGACCCGGCGCGCGACGCCGAGCGCTTCTATCGCACCGACGAAGGCGTCGTGCTGGTCACGCAGGAGGCGTTGCGCAAGCATCCGGAGTAGCGTGCCCGCCGCATGCCAGCGCCGGCGGCCACGCGCCGCCGGCCAGGCTTCGCCCGAACCACCGCTGACTATTTGCCGACCCCGAGCAACCCTGCCACCCCGACAGAGACCCGGCCTATGACGATTCGCGCCCTGCACGTCGCAAGCGAGCTGTATCCCCTCCTCAAAACGGGCGGTCTCGCCGACGTCGCGGGCGCGCTGCCGTCCGCGCTGATCGAGCGCGGCGCCGACGTGCGCGTGCTGCTGCCGGGCTTTCCGGCCGTGCTCGCCGGCCTGCGCGATCTGCAGCCGGTCGCGCAACTGGGCAGCCGCTTCGGCGCGCCGAACGTGACGCTCGAACGCGGCACGTTGCCCACCAACGGGCTCGCCGTCTACGTGATCCGCGCGGCGTCGCTGTACGATCGCCCCGGCAACCCGTATCTGAACGACGAACACGTGCCGTACGGCGATAACGCACAGCGTTTCGCGCTGCTCGGCTGGGTCGCCGCGCAACTCGCGCAGCAAATGGACCCGACGTGGTCGCCGCAGATCGTCCACGCGCACGACTGGCACGCGGGGCTCGCGCCCGCCTACCTGAAGGCCGCCGAACGCGAGCACGGCCGCGCGCCCGCGCGCAGCGTGTTCACGATCCACAACCTCGCCTACCAGGGGATTTTTCCCGCGCATCAGTTCGGCCTGCTCGGCCTGCCGCACGATTTCTTCAACATGCACGGCGTCGAGTTTTACGGTCAGCTGTCGTTCCTGAAGGCGGGGCTCTACTACGCCGACCGCATCACGACCGTCAGCCCGACCTACGCGCGCGAAATCCAGACGCTCGCGCACGGCGGCGGGCTCGATGCGCTGCTGCGCCATCGCGCGCACGATCTGAGCGGCATCCTGAACGGCGTCGACTACACGGTGTGGAATCCCGCCACCGATACGCTGCTCGCGACGCACTACAGCTCGTCGAGACTGGCGGGCAAGCTCGCCTGCAAGGAAGCGCTGCAAAAGCGCTTCGGCCTCGCGCAGAGAAGCGACGCGCTGCTGTTCGGCGTCGTCAGCCGGCTGACCGAGCAGAAGGGCCTCGATCTGCTGCTCGGCGCGGTGCCCGAGATCGTCAAGCGCGGCGGGCAACTGGTCGTGTTCGGCACCGGCGATCCGGCGCTCGAGAATGGCCTCAAGATGGTCGCGCAGGCGCATCCGGAATCGGTCGCGGTCGAGCTCGGCTTCGACGAAACCCTCGCGCATACGATCATCGCCGGCAGCGACGTGGTCGCGGTGCCGTCGCGCTTCGAGCCGTGCGGGCTCACCCAGCTCTATGCGCTCGCCTACGGGTCGCTGCCGCTCGTGCACTGCATCGGCGGTCTCGCGGATACGGTCGCCGACGCATCGCTCGAAAACCTCGCCGACGATTTCGCCACCGGCTTCGTGTTCGAACGCTTCGATCCGAAGGGACTCGCCTCGGCGATCCGCCGCGCGTTCGCGCTGTACGGACGCCGCACCGAATGGAAGGCCACGCAGCGGCGCGCGATGCGCCAGGACTTCGGCTGGGGCGCGTCGGCCGACCGCTATCTGGCCTTGTATCGCGAGCTCACCCCGTCTGAAGCATCCGCCGCACGCTGAACTGTCAGCCTTCGTTAATCTTCACGCGCGTTTGATGGTTCGGCGCAACAGCACGGGGACGGATCAACTCGCGGCTGTCAAACTCCTGTATCGTTTGCTAACTTGCCGGCTATGCAGTTCGTGGGTTTTTCCTGCACCATCTGTATCAGGCATGTCTGCCGCGCGGCGCCCGGGCCATCGGCCAGCCCGCGCGAGCCTCCCCTTCCAGTGTTTTTTGATCGCGCATGACCGGTCGCGCGAGCCTTACCATGACGAAAAACGTTCTGAGCATCCAGTCCCATGTCGTGTTCGGTCACGCCGGCAATAGCGCGGCCGTGTTTCCGATGTGCCGGCTCGGCGTCAACGTGTGGCCGCTCAACACCGTGCAGCTCTCGAATCACACGCAATACGGGCACTGGAGCGGCAGCGCTATCGACGCATCGCAGATGGAAGATCTCGTCGACAGCATCGGCGCGATCGGCATGCTGCCGCGCTGCGACGCAGTGCTCTCCGGCTATCTCGGCACGAAGGAACAGGCGCAGGCGGTGATTGACATCGTCAAGGCCGTGAAGGCGGCCAATCCCCGCGCCTGGTACTTTTGCGATCCGGTGATGGGCGCCACGGGCGGCTACAAGGTCGAGCCGGGCATCCAGGAATTCCTCGTGAAAGAAATGCCGCAAGTCGCCGACGGGATCGCGCCGAATCACATCGAATTGCAGCGCCTCGTCGGTCGCGAGATCGAGACGCTCGAGGAAGCCGTCACCGCGTGCCGCGAGCTGCTCGCGCGTGGGCCGAAGCTCGTGCTCGTCAAGCATCTGCTCGATCGCAACAGCCCGGCCGACCGTTTCAACATGCTCGTCGTCACTGAGCGCGAAGCGTGGATGGGACAGCGTCCGCTCTATCCGTTCGCGCGCCAGCCGGTCGGCGTCGGCGATCTGACTAGCGCGGTCTTCGTCGCGCGTACGCTGCTCGGCGATTCGATCCGCTCGGCCTTCGAGCACACGCTCGCCGCGGTCAACGCGGTCGTCAAGGCGACCTGGCAGGCCGGACGCTATGAACTCGAACTGGTGGCGATGCAAAATGAAATCGCCCAGCCGCGCGAGTGGTTCGATGCGTGGGTCGCGGAGACGGCTTAGATAACCTAGGCACGTCGCTCGTTGCCGAGCGCCGTCGCCAGCACCCTGCTGGCGGCCGTCCTATAATGCCTGCCGCGTGGACCAGGGCTTGCGCCCTCGCGCCACGGCATTTTCAGCATCCGGCATTCAGCAGACGAGGCATTCGATGGACGGTTATATCCGCAGCGAGCGGGAAGAATTTTTTGAGCAGTTGTGCATCAGCGTCGACGCGGACGAAGCGCACGAACAGGAAGCGATCGAGTTCTTCGAGAACCAGTTCGACCAGCCCGACTTCGATCCCGCGCAATGGCTCGATATCGCGCTCTACTACTCGGCCGCCGTCGCGCGCGGCATCGTCGACATGGTGACGGCCGACGACAAGGCACGCAGCAACATCGCCGAAATCATCGCCGACAATCTCGACATCTCGTACGGCGAGGACGAGTGCCAGCAGTTCGCCGAGACGATCGAATTCGCGCTGAACAACGGCGTGCCGGTCGATCTCGACGTGGTGCTCGACGGCTGCCAGCGCGCGATCGACGATCTCGACACGTGGGCCGACGAAGACACGAAGGCGCCGCTTTTGCGTCTGCGTGAAGAGCTGCTGCGTCAGCAAGGCGAGCGCTAGGCAAAAGGCTCGAATCTCCTCCGACAACGCAACGCCGCAACACTGGCCGGCGCGCTCGCGCCGGCTTCTTAAGCATATGCCGTAATCCGCAGCCGAGGCGGACTTTCGCACGTCAAGCCAGCTTGCATGCCTGACGCACGCTCCGTGTGCACCACATGCACCTGTTGCGGCTTATGCCGAAATGCTCATCCAAAACGCCACGAATTGCCAAGACGACGGCAATTTGGCTTTCTATATTCGCCCCAGATCGACCGCGCGAACACGCTGCGAAGCCCAACGCATTGCGCGTATTCCAGCATTGTGAGCGGCGAGCGATCCTTCGTAGTCTTGCGATGCGCGAGGGCTTGCCTCGGCCTCACGTGTCGTACCGCTTTGCTGCCGTACCGCTTTCATAACAACCGTCGATGCAAGGAGAGACCATGAGTCTTCGCAACACGCTGAAACCGCTGGCCATGCTTGTGGGTGCGATGTTTGCCGTCGCGCCTGTTGCCAGTTTCGCCGACGACCTGCCGGTCAAGATCGGCTTTGCCGCGCCGCTGACGGGCGCCAATGCCGGCTACGGCAAGGATCTGGAAAACGGTGTGCGGCTCGCGATCGACGAAGCCAACGCGCAGAAGATCAAGATCGGCGACAAGGTCGCGCATTTCGAGATCGTCTCGCAGGACGACCAGGCCGACCCGCGCGTCGGCGTCCAGGCCGCGCAGAAGCTGGTCGACTCGGGCGTCGCGGTGGTCGTCGGCCACTTCAACTCGGGCACGACGATCCCGGCCTCGCAGGTCTACGAGCAGGCTGGCATTCCGGTGCTCGATCCCGCCGCGACGAATCCGATCATCACGGGCCGCGGCTTCGCGAACACCTTCATGGTGATTTCGACCGACGCGCAGAACGCCGGCAATGCGGGCGCCTATGCCGTCGAGGTGACGAAGGCCAAGCGCATCGCGATCATCGACGATCGCACCGCGTTCGGCCAGGGCGAAGCCGACGAGTTCGAGAAAGCCGTGAAGGCGCACGGCGGCAACATCGTCGCGCGCGAATACACCGACAACCACGCGGTCGACTTCAGCACGCAGATCACCAAGTTCAAGGCCGCCAACGCCGACCTCGTGTTCTTCGCCGGCCTCGACAGCCAGGCGGCGGGCTTCGCGCGGCGCATGAAGCAGCTCGGCCTGAACGCACAGCTGATCGGCGGCGGCGGCGTGATGGACGAGGACTTCATCAAGCTCGCGGGCGATGCGTCCGACGGCGCAATGGCCTGGGAATACGGCCGACCGCTTGCGCAACTGCCGGGCGGCAAGGACTTCAACGCGAAGTTCAAGAAGCGCTTCGGCGCGGATGTGCTGTCGTATGCGCCGTTCGGCTACGACGGCGCGTGGGTCGCGATCAGGGCGATGCAGCAGGCCAAATCCGACTCGCCGAACGTGTACCGTCCGGTGCTCAAGTCAATCGACTACGACGGCGTGACCGGCAAGATCTCGTTCGACAGTACCGGCGCGTTGAAGAGCGGCGCGTCGACGCTGTATCAGGTGAAGAATGGCGCGTGGGTGCCGATCGTGACGAAGAGCGGCACCTAAGCTCCACGTCCGGTCCGGTAAATCGTGGCGGCCCTGCCCGGCGCGCGGCTGGCGCGGGGCGCGCTACTGCCGCGCGTTCGCCGCCCGGACGACCACCTCGGCATCGAGATCGCGCTCGATGCGCACGAGGGCGTCGCGAATCGCCGCGAATTCGTTTGGCGTACACATCCGATGGCCGAACGCGGCGCGCAGATGCCGGTTGACCTGCAACGTGCGCGTCGCCGGATCGAAGACGTAGCGCGACGCAAACGTGAGCAACGGGTCCTCGACCGTGCTGTCGGTCGGCAGGTCCGTCACGCGCACGAAGCGCGGCAAGCTCATTTCCAGCGTTTCCTCGAACTCCCCGCCGATGCACGCCCAAGGCTGCGTTCTGACGGGCTCCGCGAGCCACGCCTCGACCTGCGAGCCAATGCCGCCGGCGAGGCTCGTGAGCGCCCGCACGGCGGTCGTGCCGTCCGGCCAGATCAGATGCGGCACGCTGCCCTGCATGGACGTCGCGAACGGTCCGCCGGTCACGGCGACGTCGTCGGTCTGCAATTGCGCGGAGCCGTGCAAGCCCGTTTGCAGCAGACGCCTGGCGGCAAGCTGCTGCGCGCCCTGGCGCGTCGCGCGGCGGAACGTGTTGCGTTCGAGCTCCGCGGTATAGCCCCGATCCTCGACGCGGTACGCATAATGTGCGGTGCCGTTTTCGTCGATGTCGATCTGCACGCGCGCCTTGCGTTCGCGCCGTTGAGTGGCCGGCGTGCGCGCGAGCACGCCGTCGTCGACGAGCAGCACCGGCCGGTCCATGACGCCGCCAGGCAGATAGCCGAACGCGGTGCCGCCCGCCGTCGTGTCCGCGAATTGCGCCAGCTCGGGAATCCAGATGATCGCGTGATTGATCGCGCTCGCGCCGTAGCCGGGGATCTCGGGCAACGTGTAGTACGGACCGAGATTGAGCAGCACCGGCTCGCTGCGAATGCCGGCGGCCGCGAGCAGCGCGCCGTATAGCGCGACGTGGTCCTTGCAGTCGCCATAGCGGTTGCGCAGGATGTCGGCCGCCTTGTGCGGAATCGTCGCCGTCTCGCCGAGAAAAAGCGCGACGTAGCGGATGTTCAGACGCATCCAGTCGTACAGCACGCGGGCTTTGTCGCGAGGATCGGTGAGACCTGCCGTCAGTTGCTGTGCGAGACCGATGATCGCGGGATCGTCGCGGGTCGCGTCATTGTCGGCGGGACCTCGATAGCGCGCGGCGAAGCTCGCGAAGTCCGGCACCGTCGACACCATCAGCCGGTCGCCCCAGTTCGCGTAGCCGACCGCGCCCGCTTCGAGCCGCGCATAGGGGCCGTGCCGGTAGTCGAACTCGTAGCGCGTGCGGCCGTTCGCGGTGACGGGCGGTAGCGCGACGTAGCCGCGCGCGTCCGCATAGAGCGGCACGTCGGCGGGAAGATCGAAGATCAGACGCTGCTCGTCGACGGGCTCGAGCGACGGCTCGACCAGATAGGCGAAGGTGCCCGCTTGCAGCGCCTTCGCGCGGGTCTTGCGAAATTCCAGGTGCACGCGCGAGCCGGTCGTGACGCCGGGGAAGATCACGGTGCGCAACACACCGTCCTCGAAGCTCGGCGCGCCGGACGAGCGCGGCTCCTGCACGTCGCGGATTGCCTCTGGACCGACCGCATGCGCGGTGCCGTCGGGGTCGATCGTTTCGGCGGCCAGCAGTTGCACCTGCTCGATGTCCTTGTTGAACCACACGTAGCGTTGCGCGATCGCGTCGACGCCGCTGGCCGTGTCCGCGCGCATCAGCGTGTCGTCGTGTTCCTCGACGGAACCGTCTTTCTGGATCACGAACAAATGGACGTCGCGCTCGATCGTCGCAGGGGCACGTTCGTTGGCGGAGGTGGCGATTTCGCCGGCTGCCGCGCAAAGCGGCAAGGCGATGCCGTTCGCGGCGGATAGCGTGGCAAGCAACGCCGCGACGCGCACGCTGCGCACGCGGCACGCGAGCCCGATCATCGCGATCGACGTGTGCGCCAACGTGACGACGATGTTGCCCAAGATCCACCTCGGCCAGGTTCGTGTCGTCGTTGTAGCACATCGCCGACCCGTGCGTTTCGGGCCGGAGTCGGCGTTGCCGCGTCGAGCTCGAGCGGCATTGAAGTCACAGGCGCACCCGCGATGCAGCGGCCGCCGTCGATCGTCTTCACTCGCCGTCGTCGAGCTGGCTCAGCAGCGCCTGCAGTTTTTCCACGTGCCGCAGCAGCATGTGCCGGTGCTTGTCGATCTGTTCGAGCCGGCCCTCCAGGTCGGCTTGAATGCGGTCGTCGAGTTCGGCCGCGGCCATGACGTCCTCGACCTTCGCTCGCATCGATGCGAGCTCCACCGGCGCGTGCAGCAGATGCCGCTCGAAGCGCCGCACTTCCTGCGTCGCGAGATCGCGCACCTTGCGAAAATGCGCGTGACGGCGGTGCGCCTCGACATCGAGCGTTTCTTCCTCGAGGCGTCGCGCGGGCGGCGGCTGCCCAAAAATCGGCTCGGGCCGCAACACCGTCTTCTTGCGCACCGGATGCGCGGTGCCCCGAAAGCGCGCAAGCGGCAGCTCGTTGTCGATCGCCTCGCGCGCATTCGGCGGGATCTCCTGACCGGTGTGCGGCACGTTCATCCAGCCGCCCGGCAAACCGGTGACGGCCTCGACGCCGCGCACGAATTCCTCGCTGAATTCGCGTTGCCCGGACAGCATCAGCTTCAGGTAGCTCGCGGAAAACGTCATCATGCGCGCGAGCCGGCTCGCGGCGCCGACCTCGCTGGTCAGCAACACCAGGTTCGCGCGCCAGACTGGCAGCAGCAATTCGTCGGAATCTTCCATCGCTGGGTCTTCCATCTTTTCGCCTGATGAATCGATGACCGCGTCGCGCACGTCATCGTTTTGAAAGGGTAGTCGTCGTGCGGTGTCGCGTGCAATGCCGCGATCCCGCTTTGCGTGCGCTGGGGCCCAGATGCCGAAGCTACACATTTGACGCGGTACACACCGGCCAATTCAGCGCAAAGTGCGTTGAAACAGGGCTTATGACACATCGCGTGTTGCATTGATACACGTATTCGCGCGCCGTTCCTACCTGCGGCCGCTTCATATGGCATGCTTGCATGCCGATGCGGCACGCGTCGTGCTGCATCGGTTGCTCCACAACACTGACTTAAGGGTTTTGTAATGAAGAAAATCGTTCTCGCCATCGCCGCGGCCGTTGCCACCCTGAGCGCGATCGCTCCCGCTCAGGCCAATGAGCATCACCTCGAGTGCCATAAAGTGCACGTGCATCATCATTGGGAAAAGCGCTGCCACTAATGGCGGTGAAACCGTGTCCGATGGACGCGGTGCACATCAAAAAGCCCTGCTTTCGCGGGGCTTTTTTTCATGGCGCGCCGCGTCGTGAAACCGCCGGCGCGCGATACGCTGTGCGCGCTCGACGCTCAAACCATTCCATATGAACGCGCCGGCACGCAATCACGGACACATGCTGTTACACCTTCGCGATACGCTGACCGATGCAGGCCGACGCGGACCGCGATGCCGTGTGTTCTTGCAGCAATCGTGATCCGCGTGGTGAGAAAGGAATACACGAAGCGAAGCGGCGCGTTTTCGTCATAACCGTCATCGCGACGCCCGTCAGGACATCTTTGCTTCAGGCGGATTTCACGCGAGCGAGAGCCGTCGTTACCAGCGCTTCGAGCAGCGGCTCGACCTTCGCGGCTAGGTGTTCATCGTATGCATAAGGCAGGCGCTCTTCCATGTACGTGATCTGCGACAGTTCGAGTTGCACCGCGTGCACGCCCTGCTCGGGCTGCCCGTATTGCCGCGTGATATAGCCGCCCTTGAAACGGCCATTCGCGACCGCCGTATAGCCGCCGTGCCGCTCGACCAGCGCGGCCAGTTCGTCAGCCAGGCCCGGCGCGGCGCTCGCACCGTTCGACGTGCCGAAGTTGAAATCCGGCAGACGTCCGTCGAAAAAGCGCGGCACGTGCGAGCGGATCGAATGCGCTTCCCACAGCAGCACCTTGCCGTGGTTCGCCTTCAGCGCCGCGAGCTCGCCGGTCAGCGCGTCGTGATACGGCTTCCAGTACGCGTCGCGACGGCGCGCGATTTCGGCATCGTCGGGCAGACGGCCGTCGCGATAGAGCGGCTCCTTGTCGAACGTATCGACCGGCAGCAGACCCGTAGTGTCCTGCCCCGGGTACAGGTTCGCGCCGTCGGGCGGGCGATTCAGGTCGACCACGTAGCGCGCGTAGGTCGGCGTCAGGATCGACGCGCCGAGGCGCTTCGCGAATGAGTACAGGCGATCGAGATGCCAGTCGCAATCGTCGGTGCGTTGCGCGACCGGTGTCATCGTCACGGCGATGTCGGCGGGGATTTGCGTGCCCAGATGCGGGATCGAGATCAGCAGCGGCAGGCTTCCCTGATGCAGCGAGAAAACCGGCGTGAGGTTCGAAGCAGTCATGTCAGTCCGGAATCAGTGGGATCGGAGAATCAGTTCGGCGGGTCATGGCCGTTATTTGAGCAGTTCCGCGAGCGCCGCGCGATAGCGCGCATAGGCACCCTCTTCATCGCGATGCCGGCGATCGTCGACGAGCTTGACGCCGCCCGCGTAGACGTCGCGGATCGGCGTATCGCCGTGCTCGCAGAATACGACACCTGACAGCCACGCCTCGCGCTCATGCCCGGCGATGCTCGTATGGTCGGCGTCGAGCACGAGCCAGTCCGCGCGATGGCCCGGCTGCAACGCGCCGACCGCGCGGCCGGTCGCACGCGCGCCGCCGTCGAGCGCGGCCGCGTACAAACGATCCGCGACATGCGGAGCTTGCGCCGACGCCAGCACGTTGCGCTGCCGGCGCGTCAGACGCTGGCCGTATTCGAGCAGACGCAACTCGGCGCGCCAATCGACGCCGACATGGCTATCCGAGCCGACGCCGATGCGGCCGTGCGCGTCGAGATAGTCTTGCGCGGGAAAAATGCCGTCGCCGAGATTGGCCTCGGTGGTCAGACACAAACCCGCGACCGCGCCGCTCTTCGCGAGCGCGAGCGTTTCATTCGCATCGACGTGGGTCGCGTGCACGAGACACCAGCGGCTGTCCACATCGAAACGATCGAGCAGCCATTGCACCGGCCGCGTGCCTTCGGTTTCGAGGCACGCGTCGACCTCGGCGGTCTGTTCGGCGATATGGATGTGGACAGGCACGGTTGCGTCGATGCCGCCGAGCAACGTGCGCAGCGACGCCTCCGATACCGCGCGCAGCGAATGCGGCGCCACGCCGTAACGCAGCGCCGCATGTTCGGGGCGCGCGGCGCGTAGCGTGCCGAGCAGATCGAGCAGGCTCTCAGGCGTATTGATGAAGCGCCGCTGATCGTCGCGCGGCGCGCGCGCGCCGAAGCCGCTGTACTGATACAGCACCGGCAGCATCGTGATGCCGATACCGCTCGCCGATGCCGCGTCCACCACGCGTTGCGCAAGCTCTGCCTGATTCGCGTAGCGCTGGCCGTCCTGCGCGTGGTGCACGTAGTGAAACTCGCACACCGACGTATAGCCCGCCTTCAGCATCTCGATGTAGAGCCACTGCGCGACGCTCGCGAGGCCTTCCGGCGTGATGCGCGCGGCAAAGCGATACATCAGGTCGCGCCACGACCAGAAATTATCCGTCGCGTTGGCGCGATATTCGGTGAGCCCGGCCATCGCGCGCTGAAACGCGTGCGAGTGAAGATTCGGCATGCCTGGCATCAGCGGGCCCGCCGCCTTCGGCACACCAGCCGGCGCCTCGGGTCGATCCGTCGTGACCGCGGTCAGCGTGCCGTGGGCGTCCCATTCGAGCAGCACGTTGCGGCGCCAGCCCTCAGGCAGATACGCGTCAGCGGCGAACAGCGATTGATTGGATTGCGTCATCTCTCAGGTTCTAGTTCAGGTCACACGCGACTCGCGCCGCGTATAAACGGTTTCGCCCGCGCGCACGACGCGCGCGCAGAGCGGCCGGCCAATCCAGTAAGCGAGCTCCGCCAGCGAATCGACCGACCACACCGCGAAGTCGGCCGCGCGACCGACCTGCAGCGCACCGTGCCGATCGCTCTTGCCGAGCGCGCGCGCAGCGTGCGTGGTGACGCCTTGCAGCACCTCGGGCACGGTCATGCGAAACAGCGTGCTCGCTATGTTCATCATCATCAGTAACGAAGTCGCCGGTGACGTGCCCGGGTTGCTGTCGGTCGAGATCGCGATCGGCACCTCGTAGCGCCGCAGCAGTTCGAGCGGCGGCAACTGGGTCTCGCGGATGAAGTAGTACGCGCCCGGCAGCAGCACCGCGACGGTGCCCGCTTCCTTCATCGCGGCGACGCCGGCTTCGTCGAGAAACTCCAGGTGATCCGCCGACAGCGCGCGATGCCGTGCCGCGAGCGCGGTGCCGCCGCCGTTCGACAACTGCTCGGCGTGCATCTTGACCGGCAGCTCGTAGCGCGCGGCCGCGTTGAACACGCGCTCGCTCTGTTCCAGCGAAAATCCGATGCGCTCGCAGAACACATCGACCGCATCGACGAGGCCTTCGTCCGCGAGCGCGGGCAGCATCGTGTTGCAGACTTCGTCGATATACGCGTCCGCTCGGCCCGCGAATTCAGGCGGCAACGCGTGCGCGCCGAGAAACGTCGTATAGACCGTGACCGGACAGCGCTCGCCGAGCTGGCGCGCGACGCGCAGCATCTTGCGCTCGCTCGCGAGATCGAGGCCGTAGCCCGATTTGATTTCGATCGCCGTCACGCCTTCGGCGAGCAGCGGTTCGAGCCGCGCGGCCGCTTGCGTGAACAGCGACGTTTCGTCCGCGGCGCGCGTCGCGCGCACCGTCGACACGATGCCGCCGCCCTGTCGCGCGATTTCTTCGTAGCTGACGCCCGCGAGCCGCTGCGCGAATTCGTCGGCGCGCTGGCCGCCGTACACGAGGTGCGTATGGCAATCGATCAGGCCCGGCGTCACCCATGCGCCGCGCAGATCTTCGCGCGGCCATGCGGCATAGGGCGTGGGTAAATCGGCGAAAGCGCCGAGCCACGCGATACGGCCGTCGTCTACCGCAATCGCGGCATCGCCGAGCGTGTGGCGAGGATCGCCCTGCGGGCACAAATTCAGGTGATGCCAGACGGTTTGCTTCATCGCGTGCTCTTTGCCGCTCGTTGCGTGTCTGTGGATGGGTTGTCCGCGATCGAGCGCATGTGAGGCCCTATCACGGTTGATTCGTCATCGCGTGTAGCGGATCGTGATCGCGAGCACCGTGCCGTCGCCCGTCAGCGTGCAAGCGAGCGCGTTCGGCCCATCGACGCGTAGCGTGTCGCCGTTGTCGAGCCGCACAGGTTGCGCGTGGTCCGCCGCCAGTCCGACCGTGACCGCGCCGCCCGCGCAAAACAGCAGCGCCACGTCGCCGTCGAGCACGCGCGGCGCATCCTGCTGCGTGCCAGCGCGCCACACGTCCAACTCGCCCTGCGCCACGTCGCGCCGCACCATCAGGTTGAAGTCGCGCGTCGCGCCGTCGACGAGCCGCGCGTCGATGCGCGTCGCGCCATCGAAGCGCGCGATGTCGAGCGGCTGCCGCAACACATGCGTCGAGGCGACGCCCGCGTCGCCCAGCTCGTCGAGCAGCATGCCCGCGCCAGACAGCAACACCAGCGTCCGATCGACGCCGTCAAAGCGCGAGAACGGCCCCGCCTGCGCAACCTCGGCGACGCTCACGCGCCACACGAAGTCGGCGCTCGCCGCGTGCTGCCCGCCGCCGTGCGACGGAAACGCCGCGACCTCACGCGTGACGCCGCCGCCGTTTTTCCACGGCGCCGCCACGAGATCGGCGCCGCGAATCAGCGTGACGCCTGGAACGCCGCCCGCGAGGTTGGCCATGGTCACGATCAGCGGCCCAGCATCGGCAGATTGAGGCCCGCCTCGCGCGCCGTCTGCTGCGCGAGTTCATAGCCCGCATCGGCGTGTCGCATCACGCCGGTGGCCGGATCGTTCAACAGCACGCGGCCGAGGCGCTCGTGCGCGGCTTGCGTGCCGTCCGCGACGATCACGACGCCCGCGTGCTGCGAGAAGCCCATGCCGACGCCGCCGCCGTGATGCAACGACACCCACGACGCACCGCCCGCCGTGTTCAGCAGCGCGTTCAGCAACGGCCAGTCGCTGACCGCGTCCGAGCCGTCCTTCATCGATTCGGTTTCGCGGTTCGGGCTCGCGACCGAACCGGTATCGAGGTGATCGCGGCCGATCACGATCGGCGCCTTCAGCTCGCCGTTCCTGACCATTTCGTTGAACGCCTGGCCGAGACGATAGCGATCCTTCACGCCGACCCAGCAGATCCGCGCCGGCAGACCCTGGAACGCGATGCGCTCGCGCGCCATGTCGAGCCAGTTGTGCAGATGCGGATCGTCGGGGATCAGTTCCTTCACCTTCGCATCGGTCTTGTAGATGTCCTCGGGATCGCCCGACAGCGCGACCCAGCGGAACGGGCCCTTGCCTTCGCAGAAGAGCGGCCGGATATACGCCGGCACGAAGCCCGGGAAATCGAACGCGTTTTCCACGCCCATTTCGAGCGCCATCTGGCGAATGTTGTTGCCGTAGTCGAGCGTTGCCGCGCCGCGTTCCTGCAGCGTGAGCATCGCCTGCACCTGCCTGGCCATCGACTGCTTGGCCGGCGTAACGATGCTTTCCGGCGCGGTCTTCATGCGCTCGCGCCAGTCTCCGACCGTCCAGCCCTGCGGCAGGTAGCCGTGAATCGGATCGTGCGCGCTCGTCTGGTCGGTCACGCAGTCCGGCGTGATGCCGCGCGCGACGCACTCGGCGAACACGTCGGCGGCATTGCCGAGCAGACCGACCGAGATCGGCTTGCCGGCGCGCTTCGCTTCGTCGAGCATCGCGAGCGCTTCATCGAGCGTCTTCGCTTTCTTGTCGACGTAGCGCGTCTTCAGACGGAAGTCGATGCGCGTCTCGTCGCATTCGACCGCGATCATCGAGAAGCCCGCCATCGTCGCCGCGAGCGGCTGCGCGCCGCCCATGCCGCCGAGACCGCCGGTCAGAATCCAGCGGCCCTTCGCGTCACCGTTGAAGTGCTGGTTCGCGACGGCGAAGAAGGTCTCGTAGGTGCCCTGGACGATGCCCTGGCTGCCGATGTAGATCCAGCTGCCCGCGGTCATCTGGCCGTACATCATCAGGCCCTTGCGGTCGAGTTCGTGGAAGTGTTCCCACGTTGCCCAATGAGGCACGAGGTTCGAGTTCGCGAGCAGCACGCGCGGCGCGTCCGCATGGGTGCGGAACACGCCGACCGGCTTGCCCGACTGAATCAGCAGCGTTTCGTCTTCGTTCAGGTCCTTCAGCGACGCGAGGATCTGATCGAAGCAATCCCAGTTGCGCGCGGCGCGGCCAATGCCGCCGTACACGACGAGCGCGTGCGGGTGCTCGGCGACTTCGGGGTCCAGATTATTCTGGATCATCCGGTACGCGGCTTCCGCGATCCAGGTCTTGCAGGTCTTTTCCGCGCCGTGCGGTGCGCGGATCGTGCGAGTCGGATCAAGACGCGGATCGATGTGTTTAGGATTGTTCATGGTGTCCCTAATAATGCGTGGAGATGTTCGATAAAGATTCGGCGAAGACGAAAAAGCGAATTCAGAAATGCCCCGTGAAGCGGTAACGGGTGCCCGGATGCCACAGATTCGCGATCGAGGCGACCTCGCCTTGCGACCACGTGCGCCGGTGCAGCACGAGACACGGCTCGCGTTCACTCATGTTCAACAGCTCGCGCGTGATCTCGTCGGCGGCGAGCGCCTCGATGCGGTACTCGACGCGCTGCAGCGGCGCGACGCGCACGAGGTACTGGTTGGGCGTGGTGTTCGTGAAGTCCTGCAGCGCGTATTCGGGGGCGACGGCCGGATTGACCCAGCGTTCCTCGAGCTGCACCGGCTCCTCGTTTTCGAAATGCAGCAGGCGCGAATGAAACACGGGGCCGCCCGCGCTCACCTGCATCTCTTCGGCGAGCGCCGCATCGGCGATGCTGGCGCCGATGTTCAGCACCTTCGCCTGATAGCGATGACCGCGCGCAACGATTTCGTCGGAGATGCTGCGGATCGCCACCAGGGTCGACTCGTACTTGGGACGGGCGACGAAAGTGCCCGAGCCTTGCACACGTGTCAGCACCTGCTCCGAGGTCAACTCGCGCAACGCGCGGTTGACCGTCATGCGCGCGACGCTGAACTCGCGTGCAAGCTCGTTTTCGGAGGGCACCTGGTCGCCTTCGGCCCACTCGCCCGCATGAATGCGCGCGAGGATGAAGTCCTTGATGCCCTGATAAGCGGGTGCGTTCATGGGTGTGATCCGCGCTCTCGACGGCTCATTGTTCCGACGCGAACGAGAACGGGCTCAGCTTCGCGACCGCGCCGGCCTGCACGAGCTTCGTAACCGCCGCGATGTCCGGCGCGAAGTAGTGATCGATCTCGTAGTGCGCAACGTCCTTGCGCACGAGGTCCATCACCTTCTGCAGGCTCGGGCTGGTCTTGTGCGGCGCGCGCAGATCGACGCCCTGGGCGGCGGCGAGCAGTTCGATCGACAGGATGTTCGCGGTATTGTCGGCGATATCGCCGAGCTTGCGCGCGGCGAACGTCGCCATCGACACATGGTCTTCCTGGTTCGCGGACGTAGGCAGCGAATCGACCGAAGCCGGATGCGCGAGCGTCTTGTTTTCCGACGCGAGCGCGGCGGCCGTCACGTGCGCGATCATGAAGCCGGAGTTCACGCCGCCATCCTTGACGAGGAACGGCGGCAGGCCCGACAGCGTCGCGTCGATCAGCAGTGCGATGCGGCGTTCCGCGAGCGCGCCGATTTCCGCCACGGCGAGCGCCAGGTTGTCCGCCGCGAATGCGACCGGCTCGGCGTGGAAGTTGCCGCCCGACAGCACTTCGCCGGTGTCCGGGAAAATCAGCGGATTGTCGGAAACCGCGTTCGCTTCCATCAGCAGCGTTTCGGCGGCATTGCGCATCTGGTCGAGACACGCGCCCATCACCTGCGGCTGGCAGCGCAAGCTGTACGGGTCCTGCACCTTGTCACAGTCGGCGTGCGACACGTTGATCGCCGAGCCCTGCAGCAGCGAGCGATAAGCCGCGGCCGCGTCGATCTGGCCTCGATGGCCGCGCAGTTCGTGGATGCGCGCATCGAACGGCTTGACCGAACCCATCGCCGCGTCGACCGACAGCGCGCCGGCGACGAGCGCCGTGCGGTACAGGTCTTCGATCGCGAACATGTTGTACAGCGCGAGCGCAGTCGAAGCCTGGGTGCCGTTCAGCAGCGCGAGACCCTCCTTCGCCTGCAGCGTCAGCGGCTTCAGACCGACGAGCGCGAGGCCTTCGGTGGCCGGCATGCGCTCGCCCTTCGCGAACACTTCGCCGACGCCGAGCAGGGTCGCCGACATATGCGCGAGCGGCGCGAGGTCGCCCGACGCGCCGACCGAGCCCTTGACCGGGATCACCGGCAGCACGTCGGCGTTGAACAGCGCGATCAGCGCCTCCATCACTTCGCGGCGGATGCCCGAGTGGCCGCGGCCGAGGCTCGACAGCTTCAGCGCGATCAACAGACGCACGACCGGACGCGACATCGGCTCGCCGACGCCGACCGCGTGCGACAGCACCAGATTGCGTTGCAGCAGTTCGAGCTGATCGCGCGGAATGTGCGTGCTGGCGAGGCGGCCGAAGCCGGTATTGATGCCATAAGCCGGCTCGCCCCTGGCGGTGATGTCGGCCACGGCCTGCGCGCACGCGTCGATGGCGGCGTGGCTCGCGGGATCGAGTTCAAGGGTGAGCTGCTCACGCGCGATCTGGCGCAGTTGCGGGAGGGTCAGGTAGCCGGGCTTCAGAATCATGGTTGTCGTCCTGTCTATACAAGTTCAAATTAGTCTAGCCGGCAGGCCTTGTATATACAACTTATTTTTCGAGATTTCGTGCCTGGGAATTTCCATTATTTGGCACGTGGCCCGGTGGGAGCGCGGCGGGATTGGCGGCAGGTCGTAGGCGGCGGGTCCTGGACGCACGGGTCGGCGTGGCGCCGTGATTTAGCCCGCAGTTGTATATGCACCTTCGCGGCGCGGGTCGCCATCTGGCCAAAATTGGCGCGCTCTCGCTGGCGGGAAGCCGGACACGCCGGCTCCGCCGATATCTGGGTTATAGGACAGAACGCCCTGCGACGCGGATCAGAGCTTGACCCGCGCCGCGATGAAATCCAGAAAGCACTGCACGCGCCCAGCGAGCGAAGCGCTTTGGTAGTACACCGCATGCACCGGCTGCCGTTCATCGACGAGCAGGTTGCCGAGAATCGGCACGAGGCGGTTTTCGCGCACGTCGCCGGCGGTCATGAAGTCGGCCAGACAGGCGACGCCCCAGCCGGAGAGAGCCAGTCGCCGCAAGGTTTCGCCGCTCGACGCGGTGATCGACGGTTCGATCTTCAGCAGCGCGGCTTCGTCCCGCTGCCCCTTGGCGCGCTTCGTTCCCCTGCCCCCTTCCCGCAACGGCCAGCGATTCAAATGCTCCGGCGCCGTAAAGCCGATCAGCCGATGCGCTTTCAGCGCGTCGAGCGTGGTCGGCTCGCCGTGCTCTGCCAGATACGCCGGGCTCGCGAGCACGCGCAGCCTGCTCTCGCCGAGCGCGCGCGCATGCAGCGTCGAATCCTGCAGCGCGCCGATGCGAATCGCGATGTCGACCTTCTGTTCGAGCAGATCGACGATCCGCTCGTTGCTGGTCAATTCGAGCCGGATCTCCGGATACAGCGCTGAAAAGGCGGTTATATGCGGCGCCACGCAATGCAGCATGAACGGCGACGCCGCATCGACGCGCAAGCGCCCCGACGGCCGTTGCCGGCCGCGCGCGACCGACTCCTCGGCCTCTTCGAGCGCGTCGAGGATCGCGCGGGCGCGCCGCAGGAACGCGTCTCCTTCCTCGGTCAGATGCAGCCGCCGCGTCGTGCGCCGCACGAGCGCGGTGTCGAGCTTGTGCTCGAGGCGCGTGAGCGCGCGGCTCACGCCGGACACGGTCTGCCCCAGCTTCTCGGCCGCCGCGGTAATCGAGCCGCTGTCGATCACGGTGACGAACACCAGCAATTCGTCGGTGGAGGTTTTCATTGTTGATTTCAGATCAAGATTGATTTGAGACTAACACGCTTTTTGCGAGAATCCGCGCGAGCGATACTGCGTGCCGGTCTGACATTTCCCTCAGGAGAACGTCTTGAAGATTTTCGTTACTGGCGCAAGCGGTTTTATCGGCGGCTCGATCGCGGCGTATCTGGCGCGCGCCGGCCATCAGGTGCGCGGGCTGATTCGCAAACCCGAACACAGCGGCGAGTTGCAGCGGTTCGGCATCGAGCCCGTGCCCGGCACGCTCGACGACCGCGCGTTGCTGATCGCCGAAGCGCAAGCGGCCGACGCGGTGATCAACGCCGCGAGCAGCGATCACGAAGGCGCGGTACGCGCGCTGATCGACGGACTCGCCGGTTCGGGCAAGGTGTTCCTGCACACGAGCGGGTCGAGCATCGTCGGCGATGCGTCGGGCGGCGAAGCGGGTGAAGCACGCATCTATTACGAAGACGCGCTGCCCACACCGACCGCCGACAAGGCCGCGCGCGTCGCGATCGATCAACTGGTGCTCGACGCCGCGCAACGCAACGTGCGCTCGGCCGTGCTGTGCAACACGCTGATTTACGGTCACGGCGCGGTGGCCGGCAGCGCGAGCGTGCAGTTGCCGCGACTCGTGCGCCAGGCGCAGAAAAGCGGCGTCGTGCGTCATGTAGGCAGCGGCGGCAACGTCTGGTCGAACGTGCATATCGACGACGTCGCCGAACTGTATCGCCTCGCACTCGATAAAACCCCTGCCGGCACGTTCTATTTCGTCGAAAGCGGCGAAGCGTCGTTCCGCGACATGAGCGCCGCGATCGCACGCGCGATGAAGCTCGGCGCGCCGCGGGACTGGCCGCTCGAAGACGCGAAACAGGAATGGGGCTACGAAATGGCCTCGTACGGTCTTGGCTCGAACAGCCGCGTGCGCGGCGAACGCGCGCGCAAACTGCTCGGCTGGCAACCGCGTCGCACGTCGGTGATCGAATGGATCGTACGCGACATGATGGGGCCGCAAAGCACCGTTTGACGCGGCTTTGCGCGCCGCGCGACGTAAGCTGTGTAAGCGCGGTCGTTGCGAATCCGTAAGCTCATTTCGATAGAATCGCGGGCACCTGACGGTGCGATTCCACCGTCGCACACACGCCCCGATTCGACCGATGAGCTTTGCGCTGAACTTCGACTGGCTGACCAACCTGATGGCGATTCTGTTCGTCGTCGCGTGTCTGTACGACACGCGCTACGACGAATACGGCGTGCTGACGCTCGCCGCCGCGGCGATGAGCCTCATCGTGATGGCGATGGAAATGTTCCTCAGACCCGCCTTCGAGATGGCGCTGTAGCGAGCTGACGCAGCGCTCGAGCAGCACGGAGGCGGCGCGCCAGCTAGCGCGGCGCGCGCCCCTCGCCCCCTTCGTCGACCCGCTTCACCGCTTCACACCGTGTACGATCCGCACGCCGGGCAAGCCGCGCGCGCGTGGTCGTCGTAGCGGTCGTGATGCCTGACCCAGTCGGTCAGATTACTGTTCTCGTTGCGGCCTTTGGGCGCGATGTCCAGAAGCGCGTAGGTGTTCACGAAGCGCTCGTCGCCGCGTGCGTAGCATGAGTACGTGTGATACACGTCGCCGTTTGCGTCCTTGTAGAACACGCTGTGGCCGTGCTGTTCGTCGATGCCGACGTCCTGCTCGGTGAAGTTGTAGAACGCCTTTTTACTCGCCAGTTGCTCCGGCGTGAACGACACGTGGTAGTCGAAATTGAAATCGCTGCCGCTCGACGACACCCACGGAAAGGTCCAACCCATGCGCCGTTTGAACGCGTCGATCTTCTCGAGCGGCGCGTGCGATACCGTCACATAGCTGACGTCGTGATGGACCAGATGCGTGAGAATGCCGCTCATATGGTCCGACAGAAACGAGCAGCCGACGCACCCCTCCTCCCAGTCCGGGCCCAGCATGAAGTGATAAACGATCAGCTGGCTGCGGCCGTCGAACAGCTCCGCGAGCGTCTTGCGGCCTTCCGGCGTATCGAACGTATAAACCTTGTCGACCTTGACCCACGGCAATTCGCGGCGCTTGCGCGCGAGTTCGTCGCCGGCGCGCATATGCGCTTTTTCGTCGGCGAGCAGCGCGCGGCTCGCGGCGAGCCACTCTTCCCGGCTGCCGATGCGATGTTGCGGTTCCATCTGCGTCTCCTTTCCTGCGGATGCAGGGCTTGACCTCAAGGTTAAGGTTTAGAGACGCTGACGTGAAAGTCAAGGAGCCGCAACGAAACTCAGATCGCCCAGCCGCCGACATAAAACCCGACCAGCACGACTGCGATCGCCACGGTCCCGACATTGAGCTTGCGATACTCGCCGCTGACGACGCGTCCGATCACGAGCGTCGCGAAGCCGAGCATGATGCCGGTCACGATGTTCGCGGTCAGCACGATGAACACCGCACACACGAGCCCCGCCATCGCGTCGACCATGTCGTCCATATGCAGCTTGCTGACGTTCGACAGCATCAGCAGCCCCACGTACATCAGCGCGGGCGCGGTCGCATACGAAGGCACCAGCGCGGCGAGCGGCGAGAAGAACATCACGACGAGAAACAGCAGACCGACGACCGCCGCCGCCATCCCGGTCTTCGCGCCCGCCGCGACGCCGACCGTCGACTCGATATACGCGGCCGCCGGCGCGCCGCCGAGCAGGCCCGAGAAGATCGAGCTCAGGGAATCGGCGGTCAGCGCGCGGCCGCCGTTGATGATGCGGCCGTTCTCGTCGAGCTGCCCCGCCTGGCCCGCGACCGCGCGGATCGTGCCGGTCGCGTCGAAGACGGCGGTCATCACGAGCGCGAGCACGCTCGGCAGCACCGCCATCGACAGCGCGCCCTTCACGTCCATCGCGCCGATCAGCGACGCGTGACCCGGCGCACTCAACGACGGCACCGCGAAGATGCCGTGAAACGCCACGGCCGGATCGATCGCGAGCCCGATCGCCGAGATCGCGACGATCACGATCAGGATCGAGCCCGGCACCCGGCGTCGCACGAGCCCGACGATCGCGGCGAGTCCCGCCACCGACATCAGCGCCGGCAACGCCGTAATATTGCCGAGCGAGACCGGCAACCCGGCGCCCGGATTCTTGACCACGAGCCCGACGTCGTTCGCGGCGATCAGCAGCAGGAACAGGCCGATGCCGATCCCGGTGCCGTGCGCGATGCCGACAGGCAGGTTGCGCAAAATCCACGAGCGCACGCCGGTCACCGAAATCGTCGTGAACACGACGCCCATCAGGAACACCGCGCCGAGCGCAACGGTTGGATGCAGGCCCTTGCCGAGCACGAGGCCGAACGCGGTAAACGCGGTCAGCGAGATCGCGCAGCCGATCGCGATCGGCAGACGCGCCCACACGCCCATCAGCAGCGAGCCGAACGCCGTGGTCAGACACACGGCGACGAACACCGCGCTGGTATCGAAGCCCGCCTTGCCGAACATGCCGGGCACGACGAACACGGAATAGACCATCGCGAGGAAGGTCGTGATGCCGGCGACGATCTCCTGGCGCTGCGTGCTGCCGCGCGCGGAAATGTCGAAGTAGCGGTCGAGAAAGCCCTTGCCGCGGAATGATTCGGTGTCGAAGGATTCGCTCGCGACGTCGGAATTCGCGAGGGCCTGGGGTTCCATCATGATGAGTGCCTCCTTTATCAGCGCGCTGAAACGGCCGCTAGAGCGGCCGTCATCAGGTTCGTCTCGTGGATTTGTTGGTGTGGGTAACGCTTTTCTGAGTCGAAATGTAGGTGAAGCGAGCTATGTGTCCAATCGCATGAATGGCATGCCGGACATGTCGCGCGACTTATATCTTTTGCGCGACCGTCGCTCGCGAGAGCGCTGCGCGCGTTTACACCTACGGCACACGAGCAGCCACGAAACGCGCCGATCCCACCTCGGCGATCGCGTTCCAGGCACGCGGCGTGCAACGCTATACCGCCAGTGCATCGGCGAAACCGCCCGCAAGGCAACCGGCGAAAGGCTGCCCGCGCGGCAGCGCAGGTTAAACTCTGGGCCGTACCCCATCCAACCGCGGCGGCTCATCGCGCCCGTCCGCACCTGCCCGTGGAGTTTTTCCTGATGACTGGCGGTTTTCCGCGCCCCGCCGGGCGCCTGCCGATTGTCCCGTTTGGACCGCTTGGATCGCTTCGCCCGCTCGATTCGCCTGATTCGCTCGATGTGCTTCGACTGTTCCGCTGGCTGTGCGCCGTGGTCGCGCTGTTCGCGCTCGCCGCGCTGTCCGGCTGCAGCAGCCTGCTTTGGGGTACGCACCAGGCGCCGATCGTCGAGGCGACGGTGATGCCGGTCGAGCCGGCAAGCGCGCCGGTCGCCGCGTCCGCGTCCGAGCCGGTCGAGAGCGAGGCGAACGAGGGGCCCGAGGAGCCGAAGAAACCGAAGAAGCCGGTCGTGAAGCCGCACAAGGTCGAACCGCCGCCGCCCGTCGTCGTGCCCGCTCCGCCGCCGCCGCCGCCGCCGCCCCCGCTGATCGTGCTGCGCACGATCGAGCGCAGCGACGCGCACGCGCTGCTCGACAGCCAGGTGCAGAAGCCCGACGGCAAGGTGGTCGGCCGCGCGGTCGACTTGATCGCCGACGCGGCCGGCAAGCCGCGCGAAATGGTCGTCAATCTGCAGGGCTTTCTCGGCGTCGGCGACCGCAAGGTGAACTTCCCGTGGGGCGCGTTCCACTTCGCGCCGACCGCCAAGGGGGCGCCGATCACGCTGAACCCAACGGCCGTGCCGAGCACCGCGAACAAATCGAGCCCGTTGGAACTGCCGCTGCTCGATGCGACCGTCGAGCGCGCGAACGGCGCCAAGGTGGGCCGTGTGGTCGACGTGCTGATCGACGGCAACGCGCAGCCGCAGGCGATCGTCCTCGACGTCGGCGGGATGGTCAGCACCGACCGGCGCACGATCGCCGCCAACTGGTCGGCGCTGCGCTTCGTCACGCGCGACAAGGAACTGCATCCGCAGATCGATCTGAGCGACGCGCAGATCAACGCGACGCCGCTCTACGCGAGCGACAAGCCGATTCGCGCGGTGTCGCCGGCGCCGCCCGCGCAGCCTGCCGCCAGCGCCGCGCCGGCGGCCTCGGCGCCGCCGGCCGCATCGTCGGCCGTCGCGGTTTCCAACGCACGGGCGGTCCGATGACGGTCCGTACTATGGTCACGGCGCGAAGTCTGCGCGCGCTCGATTGGCTCAACTTCTTCGTCGCCAACGTGCAGACGGGCTTCGGGCCGTTCATTGCGTCCTACCTCGCATCGCACAAGTGGACCCAGGGCGAGATCGGCATGGTGCTGTCGGTCGGCACGATCAGCGCGATGGTCAGCCAGGTACCCGGCGGCGCCGCGGTCGACGCGTTGCGCAACAAGAAAGCGGCGGCCGCGTGGGCGATCGGCGCGATCATCCTCAGCGCGATGCTGCTCGCGATCAGCCCGACCGTGCTGCCGGTGATCGCCGCCGAGGTGTTCCACGGCTTCGCGAGCTGCATGCTGACGCCGGCGCTCGCGGCGATCTCGTTCGCGCTGGTGGGTCGCGCGAATCTCGGCGACCGGCTCGGCCGCAATGCGCGCTGGGCGTCGATCGGCAGCGCGGTCGCGGCCGGTTTGATGGGACTGTTCGGCGAGTACTACTCGCCGCGCGCGGTGTTCGTCCTGACCGCGGGCCTCGCGGTTCCGGCGCTGATCGCGCTCGCGATGATCCAGCGCACCGACACGATCGAGCTGCCGCAAGCGACGCCCACCCCCGAGCAGCTCGAGCGGCGCGAAAGCCTGCGCGAGCTGCTGCGCGACAAGCGCATGCTGCTGTTCGCCGCGTGCATCGTGCTGTTCCATCTGTCGAACGCGGCGATGCTGAACCTGGCCGCCGGCGAAGTGACGGCCGGCATGGGAGACAACGTGCAGCTCGTGATCGCGGCATGCATCATCGTGCCGCAGGCGATCGTCGCGATGATGTCGCCGTGGGTCGGGCGCTCGGCCGAACGCTGGGGCCGCCGGCCGATTCTGCTGCTCGGCTTCTCCGCGTTGCCGATCCGCGCGCTGCTGTTCGCGGGCATCAGCAGCCCCTATCTGCTCGTGCCCGTGCAGATGCTCGACGGCTTGAGCGCCGCGGTGTTCGGCGTGATGCTGCCGCTGATCGCCGCCGACGTCGCCGGCGACAAGGGCCGCTACAACCTGTGTATCGGCCTGTTCGGTCTCGCGGCTGGCATCGGCGCGACTTTGAGCACGACGGCGGCGGGCTTCGTCGCCGATCGTTTCGGCAACACGGTGAGCTTCTTCTGCCTCGCGGCGGCCGGTGCGCTCGCGGTGCTGCTGGTGTGGGCGGCGATGCCCGAGACGCGCGACGCGGCGACGGCCAGCAACGGCGATGGCGCGGCTGTGCCCGGTCGTGGAAAGTCGGCGGCGAGGTGAGTCGCGCGAGCTGTATGAGCCGGGGCGTGATCTGATGGTCGCAGTCGGATCACGTCGCAACCGGCTTGATCACTCCGGAAGTCAGGTCAGTCAGTCGGCGAGAAACACCTCTTCGCCTCGACCCAATGGTACGACGACCGGTCGCTGCACGACGGTCTCGATATCGATGTGCCGCCCCTCGCGCGAAGAGCGTTCGAAGGCATCCAGCACCTCCAGCACGTGTAGCGCCAGTTCGCCGCTCGCGCGATGCGGCCGACCTCGACGCAACGCCATGGCCATGTCCAGCACGCCCACAGCACGGTAATTGGCCACCCGCGCACCACTCCTCAACGTGAAGTTGTCGACGCCAAAAGCATGGACCTGTGTGTCGAGCGGCTTAAAGCCGCCATCACGTTCAGCCACGCGCGGACTCCCGCCGAAGAAATTGGGATCGACGCCCAACAGGCTACCTTCCGTGCCATAGATCTCGATGGGCGCACGCTGATGGGCCCACACGTCCCAGGAGGCGCTCATCACCACGTTGGCCCCATCCGCAAAATGCAGGATACCGTTGACCGTGGTGGGCACCTCGACCTCGATGACCTGGCCCCTCAGCGGCTCACTGGAGATGATGCGCTGGGGAAAACCGATGGTGGCGCAAGCAGACACGCGTGCCACCGGCCCAAGCAGATTGACCAACTGCGTCACGTAATACGGGCCCATGTCGTGAATCGGGCCGCCGCCTGGCTTGAAAAAAAACTCAGGATTGGGATGCCAGGACTCCATGCCGCGGGACAACACGGCCACGGCCCCGCCAATGGCACGCCCAATGCGACCCGCATCGAGCGCCGCGCGGCACGCCTGATGGGCCGCGCCGAAGAAGGTGTCCGGTGCGCAGCCCACGCGTAATCCCGAAGCCTCGGCTCGCGCCAGCATCGCGCGTGCGGACGCGAAGTCGGTACTCAGGGGCTTTTCGACGTAGACGTGCTTGCCCGCCTCCAGAATCTGCAGGCTGACCGGCACATGCGCGTGCGGCACCGTAAGGTTGATGACGATTTCGATGTCGGGGTCGGCCAGCAGCGCATCCACCGTCATCGCGGCAACGCCGTGCTGCGCGGCCTTGGCCCGGGCGGCCTCCTGACGCAAGTCGGCGCAAGCCTTGACGCGGACGAATTCCGAATTCGCCGCGCCGGTGAAATAGGCATCGCTGATGTTGCCGCAACCGATGATGCCGACGAAGACAGGTTTCATGGATCAGGCTCCGAGCTGGTGCAGATAGGCAAAGGCATTGCGGGCGAAGCGTTCGCCGTCGCTGGGATTGTCGTGCTCGGCGGCGAGGAAACGCGCCCCCGCTTCGCGGCAGGCGGCGGCCAGCGTGGGCCAATCCATGACGCCATGACCGACGTCGGCCCAGCCGTCCTCGTCCAGTTTTTCACCCGCGGGCGCGAGGTCTTTCGCATGGGCCGAGACCACGCGGCCCGTATAACGACGAAGCCATGGCAGAGGATCGGCGCCGCCGCGCACGAGCCAGGCTACATCCACTTGCCAGCCGAGCGGGCTTGCCCCGGCGGACTCGAATAGCAGTTCCAGCGCCGTTGCGCCGTTCTCCTTGGGGCTGAGTTCCCAATCATGGTTGTGGTAAGCGAGGGCGATGCCCTGAGCGGCTAGCCGATTGGCGAGGCTGCCCAACTCATTGCCGAGCGCCCGCCAGTATGCGGCGTCACTGTCGCGCTCGGCGGGCGGCACCGCGGGCATGACCAACTGGGTGATACCGAGGGTCTCGCAGGCCACGGTCACTTCGTGCAAACGCTCACGTAGCATGGCCATGCTGAGGTGGCTGGAGGAGGCGCCTAGGCCGCGCGCCTGAAGCTTGTTCCGGGTGTCGGCCGCATTTTCGAGCAAGGACCCGATCAGCTCCACCTGGCGAAATCCGGCTTGGGCGGCAATGTCGAACTGCCGGTCGAGTTCGCCCGCATTACGCAGGCTGTAAATCTGGATGGAAATGGGCAAGGCTTGATTCATGGTCATCAACCCAAAGAGTCAAGATGGATCCGGCACGGATGGCCTACGGAACCGGGCGCGAGTCAAAAGGTAAGCGCTTTCCCATTTACTTGGAACACGGGCTTTACCCTATGCAGCAGGAGCCGGCACAAACAGGAGTACGCGAGAAGCTTCGTATAAGCGGATTGCATAATGCCGCGGTTGGCAGGAACACCATGGATTCTCGGAAGGCGAGTCCGAACCCCGCTTGGTTTCGACGTTCGATAACGCATGATGGGAAAAACTTTTCCCGTGATGCTAAAATCGTTACCTTCCTGCTAGTGACCGATGCGCCGCTGCCTGAACGAACCCATGCGAAGCAAACCCTCCATCGAAGCCGTTGCCCGCGAGGCTGGCGTTTCCATTGCCACGGTGTCGCGTGTGCTCAACGGGACGAAGGCCGTGACGGCGGCCACGCGTGAGCGGGTCGAGGCAGCCGTAAGGGCACTGAACTACCGGGCCAATCCGTTCGGCCGCAGCCTGAGTACCGGTCAGAGTCGCATTCTGCTGATGCTCATGCCGGATTTCGCCAACCCCTACTACGCCGAGATCGTGCGCGGGGCCGGCGCGGTCAGTCGCCAGGCCGGTTACACGCTGCTTCCGGCGGACCTGGAAGCCTGGACTGGCACGGCGGACGCCTCGCTGCCGACGCTGGCTGGCAGTCTGAGCGACGGCGTCATCAATCTCGTGCCCATGTCCGACCCCGCAGCCCGGCGCGAGGCGGCGAACGGCAAGCCTTGGGTCAATTGCTCGGAATTCTTGCCCGGTAGCGACGTGCCTTATGTCAGCATCGACCATCGCCAGGCCGGTACGGATGCCGTGCAGTACCTCATCAACAAGGGCCACCGGCGCATCGGCTTCATCACCAGCGATGAGCGCTTCCTGTATGCGCGTCAGCGCCGCGAGGGCTATGACGCAGCACTACTGCGCGCCGGCCTCGCGCCTGCGCCCGAGCTTGTCTGCGTCACTGGCGACAATAGTTACGCCGCCGGAAGCCAGGCGGCGGCAAAGCTGCTGGCGGTGGTGGACCCGCCGAGCGCCGTGTTCGCCGTGTCGGACACGTTGGCCATCGGCGCGATCAAGGGCTTTAGCAAAGCCGGCCGGCGGGTGCCGCACGACGTGGCGGTAATGGGCTTCGACGACGTGCCCATCGCTGGCATCTTCGAGCCGGGGCTGACGACCGTGGCCCAGCCCATGGTCGAGCTGGGCGCCGCGGCGGCCGAAATGCTGCTGGCGCTGCTCGACGGCCAACGCCCGGCGTCGCGCATCCTGCAGCATCAGCTGGTGCTGCGGGAGTCGGTTTGAGCGGTCGATCGGGAGAAGTAAAGATCTGCTTTGCCCACCGAGGTGGTTTGTAGCTGTACAAGGACAATCCCCCGGTTTGCGACTCCCTCGACTTGCTACCTTATCTTCCTCGTCAGCCGTGCGACCGGTCACATCGTTGGCGCGCCGGATGCTCGTCCGCAAGTGGCTCTTTTTCTGCATCGTAGGCCTCAAGCAGCAAAGCCGGCTCCTTTTCGCGGGACAACGAGATCTGCTGGCATGACGCAGACCTCCTGACTACGATTCTTCATGTGTGAGCGCTACGGTTCGCGCGAATCCGGTCGGATCGCGGGCCGTTGGCAATCACCCTCCGTGGAAGGAGGAGTCATGTCACCCTCGTCATCAAGTCGTCCGATGCAACGCGCGCCTTCTCGCCCGCAGTCGTCCAGGCGCACCGCACCTGGTATCGTTGTCTCGCTCCTGGGATTGTCATTGGCGCACGCGGCATTCGCCGCGGGTGTTCTACCGCAAGGCGGCCACTATGTCGCCGGCGCGGGAACCATCGCTGGTCAGTGCGGTGCGCTCACCATCACGCAACCTGGCTCGACTCGTGGCGTGATCAACTGGACCAGCTTCTCGATCGGCAGAAGCAACACCGTCACGTTCAACAACGGTTCGGGCGCAACGCTCAATCGCGTGACGGCCAGCGCGCCTTCGGTGCTTCTCGGCAGTTTGAATGCAACCGGGAGTGTGTATCTGATCAACCCGCAGGGCATCGTGGTGGGCCGCAGTGGCGTCATCAGCGCGGGCGGACGGTTCGTGGCTTCGACGCTCGATCTGCCGGATACCACCTTCATGAATGGCGGGCCGCTTACGTTCTCCGGCACGTCGAATGGCAAGGTGGTGAATCTCGGCAAGATCAGTTCCAGCGGCGGCGACATCTTTCTTATCGCACGCGATGTCGTGTTGAATGACGGCGTAGTAAGCGCACCGAACGGCACCGCTGAATACGTGGTTGGGCAGCAGGTGATGTTGTCCGATTCGTCGAGCGGCAGACAGTTATTCGTGCAGACGGGCAGCAAAGGTACCGTGGTCGATCGGGGCACGACACAGGCCGCGCAGATCAATCTCGAAGCGGCCGACGGCAACATCTACGCGCTTGCCGGTGGCGGCTCGCGAATCCGCGCGACCGGAACGGCTACGCGCGACGGCCACATCTGGCTGGTTGCCGACAGCGGTCACGTAACGCAACAAGGCACCATCGCAGCGAAGAACGTCGATGGCAGCGGCGGAACCGTCGATACACTTGCCGCCACGCTCACGTTCGCGCACGACGCAGCGGTTCAGGCGGGGCTGTGGAACGTCGCGACGCCGAGCTTCACCGTCGATCGCGCCACCGCGCATGCTTTCATGCGCAGTCTGAACAATGGCACATCGGTCGACGCAAGCGCGACTGGCACGAACGGCGCAAGCGGTGATCTGACGGTTGCGTCGAATCTCCGCTGGACAGGTCCGGCGTCGCTATCGCTCGCGGCGGCTCACGATGTGACGATCGCACCGGGGACGACGCTAAGGAACACCGGCAGCGGCAATCTGAGTTTGCGGGCGGACTCGACGGCCATCGATAACGCCGGCAGCGTGGCCAACCACGGCACGATCGACTGGTCCAACAGTACCGGCACCGTCAGCGCGCTTTACGATATGAACGGCAGCTACACCCCCGGGACGATCCTCCCCAATACGGCGTGGACAGCCGCGCCTTTTAGCGGGCTGGTGACGCAAGTGACCGGCTACAGGCTGATCAATTCGCTGACCGATCTGCAGAACATCTCGCTCGACCTGGCTGGCAACTATGCGCTCGGCAAGGATATCGATGCCAGCGCGACGGATCTTTCTTCCCGCAGTGTGTCCTCCGGCGGTGTCGACTTCATTCCGCTTGGCAACGCGGCTAGCCCGTTCTCCGGCCAGTTCGATGGAATGGGACATGTGATCGACCACTTCAATGAGCTGGAGAATTTCTCGCCGTCGGAGACCCGCTCCGCCGGGCTGTTCGGCGAGATTGGCAGCGCGGGCGTCGTGCGTAACGTCGGCATGACGAACAGCCTGCTGATCGCCGTCCAGAATGTTGGCATCAACCAGCCCTTTCCGATCGCCTACGGCATCCTCGCGGGTCGCAACCTGGGCTTGATCACATACGCGTACACGACCGGCGGCCGCTCTGCTCCGCACTATGGCAACGTGCCGATCGGCGGTTTGGTGGGCATCAACGATGGCGTCATCGAGCGTTCGTGGAGCAGCGCCTCCGTGGGTGACGCCGGCGAAGCAGGCGGCCTCGCCGGCGGCAACTCAGGGCTGATCCTTCAATCGTTCAGCACCTCTGATGTCAGCGGGAACGTGTTCATTAGCCCCGGCGGACTTGTCAGCACAAACGGTGGCACGATTTCGCAGTCATACGCTGCCGGTAATGTTCTCGGACTTTTTGCGGCCGGCGGATTGGCTTACGCGAATAGCGGTGTCATCGAGCAGTCGTTCGCAGCAGGCCCGGTTCGGGGCCCGTCGTATCAGGGCCCGGACTACGGCACTTACGGCGGTATCGTCGCCTACAGCGTCGGCGGAACGCTCGCAAGTAACGTCTATTGGGACAAAGAGACGACGACACGTATGGTGAGCTCCGGATATGGCTCTCAACTGCCTGCGTCGAACGGACTCACCACCGCGCAGATGGGCAATCCGTCAAGCTTCGACGCATCGTGGGACTTTAGCCCGACGGGCGTGTGGGTCATGCCGGCTGGCGCGTCGCATCCTATCCTGCGCTGGCAATCAGGTCAGTGAGCACGAGAATGCCGCGGCGCGCATCTGGTTGACTCCGCCGCGGCAGTCGGTGCGGTCTGACCGGGCGTTTGTGGCCGC
The DNA here is from genome assembly GCF_050436225.1 of Paraburkholderia lebeckiae. NCBI lineage: Bacteria > Pseudomonadati > Pseudomonadota > Betaproteobacteria > Burkholderiales > Burkholderiaceae > Paraburkholderia > Paraburkholderia lebeckiae. Next base: position 2,425,633 of record NZ_JBNDLU010000002.1, read on the forward strand.
TCGTCCTGTGGGGACCCTTCTGACGCGCTTCTTCTATCCCTCAGGTTGTGCGTTGTTCAAGTGCCCAGGACTAATATTTTCCCGATGAAATATAAGCGGTCTCGTAAGCGATTCTTGAACTGGACTCTAAGGCTTGCTAAATTTCAGGGACATTTCCAATGTAAGTTGATGCGGCGATCGATAAGCAAAGGGGAAAGATCTATGGCTGTCGTCGTTCACAACCTCGCTGTGGGTCATTCGAGCTGGAGCGTGGCGTGATGGCGAACCAGGCAGCGCCCGGTACGTGCGCCTATCAGCATATCGTGCGCGCCCAAGGTATCAGCCTGTCCTACGGCAAGATACGGGCACTTTCCGGCATCGATCTCGCCATTGGGCGGAACGAGATCGTCGGCCTGATCGGTGATAACGGCGCGGGTAAGTCGACGCTCATCAAGGTACTGACTGGTGTCGTGCGGCCGAGCACGGGCAAGCTGTTCATCCGGGACGAGGAGGTCGACTGGAGCCGCTTTTCGGTGCGCGAGGCGCACCGACTGCGCTTCGAGACGGTCTATCAGGAAAAATCGCTGGGCGAGAAGCAGCCGCTGTGGCGTAATTTTTTTGTCGGCCGGCAGATCACCAACCGGTTCGGCTTCATCAAGGTTGCCGAACAGCGGCGCATTGCCAACGATATTTTGAAGCGCCAGCTCGGTTTCCGCGGCGTGGGGATCGACGCGGATTCGCTGATTGCGAAACTCTCCGGTGGCGAGCGCCAGGGCATCGCGATCGGACGGGCGATGTATTTCGACAGCGATCTGATCATTCTCGATGAACCAACGGTTGCGCTTGCCATTAGCGAGGTACGTAAGGTTCTCGACTTCGTCCGGTCGATCAAGGCGTCCGGCCGCGCCTGCATCTACATCGAACATAACCTCGCCCATGTGCACGAGCTCGCCGATCGGCTCGTCGTGCTCGATCGTGGCCGGGTCGTCGCGGATATGAAGTCGGGTGAGATGAGCCTCGAGGAACTCACCCGGTTCTTGATTTCGCTACAGCAGAGCGGGCACGGGCCGGCGCTGGCTGCGGGGCAAGGACGTGAGTGATCCGATAAAAGACGAACAGCCGGCCCGGCTAGTGGGTTTTCGCCTGCCGGGTTTTGCACGCATCGAGGGAATCCCGAGCCTGGTCGTGTTCGTGTTGGTGGTCGGCCTGTTCATGGCAACCGCACCGCGCGTCTTTTTAGGCTGGCCAATCTACTTCTCCTTCCTGACCACCGTGCCACCGCTGGCGGTGTTGGCGATCGGGCTCACTCTGGTGGTTGCGGCGGGGGAAATTGATCTGTCCTTCCCCTCCGTGATGGCATTCTCGGGCTTTCTGTTCGCCTGGTGCGTGAACACCACGGGATCCGCCTGGCTAGCCGTGATCGCGGCATTGGCGGGCGGCGCGCTGGTCGGCGTGGTGAACGGGGTGCTGGTCGCGGTGGTCGGTGTGCCTTCGATCATCGTGACAATCGGCACGCAGTTCCTCTGGGCTGGTGTTGCTTCGATCCTGTCCGGCGGGCTCTCCAATGCGCTCCAGGAGCTCGCCAACGGTTCAGCCTATGCAGTATTCGCGGGCACGTTGTTCGGTGTGATCCCGATGCAGGCGCTCTGGGCGCTCGGGCTCGCAGTGTTCATGTGGTTCATCCTCAATCGTCACCGATTTGGCGAGCACCTGCTGTTCATCGGAGACAACCGAAACGTGGCGAAGGTCGTGGGCATCAATGTCGTGCGTGAGACGGTGAAATTGTTCACGCTGATGGGTGTGCTGGCCGGTTTCGCTACGGTGCTGCTCACGCTCGAGAATCTGAACTATTTTTCAACCCAGGGGCAGGGCTATCTGCTGCCGGCGCTGGCCGGCGTGTTCATCGGCGGAACCTCGGTGTTTGGTGGCACGGCGACGATCGTGGGTACCTTCTTCGGCACTTTCGTGATAGGCATGCTGGAGGCCGGAATCGTTGCGACAGGTATCGCCGGCTTCTGGGTACAGGCGATCGAAGGGGTGGTGTTCATCGTCGCTGTGACGCTGCATCTGTTGGTAGAGAATCCCGCCAAGCTGCGCGTGTTGCGCGAAAGGTTCAGGCTTGGGGGGCGATAAAGCCGTTAAATCAGGAGCAAGGAGCAGAAATGATCAAGATCATGACGGGATCCCTCCTGGGGGCGAGTATTCTCGCGTTTGGCCTCGCGCAGACGGCCGGTGCCACTGAGCCGACCACGACGGGGCCGCTCGGCGCCGGTATGACAATGTATATGCAGATGGGCGGAAACCCTGGCGACGGCGCGACGCTGCCACGTCAGACCGGGGCTGCGGACGCGGGGCATGCCTTAGGCATCAAGGTGATCGAGCAGTTCTCGGCCTGGAGCCCGGAGACAATGCTTGCGCAGTTTCGCCAGGCGATGGCGGCGCATCCGACGTGCATCGGCATCATGGGCCATCCGGGCGATCCAGCCTTCGCGCCACTGATCAAGCAGGCGGTAGACCAGGGCATCATCGTTACCGTCGGCAACACGCCGCTACCCGAGAACCAGAAACTTTACGACGCGAAGGGCTTCGGCTACGCCGGCGTCGAACTCTACGTCGGCGGGCAGATCACCGCGCAGGCGATGCTCAACGCTGGGATCAAGAAGGGCGACGAGGCGCTGGAATACGGTGTGTTCAACGAGAGTGTGCGCAGTCAGTCTGACCGTGGTCTTGCCGAAACGCTGGAGAAAGCCGGCGTAAAGGTGACCAGGCTCAATATCTCACCTCAGGTGGATTCCGATTCATCGCTCGCCGTGCCGATCCTGGTCGCCTTTATCCAGGCGCACCCGAATCTGAGGGCGATTGGGACTCAGCACGGCGGTGTAACCGGGTTCATTCCGCAGGCGCTCCAGCAGGCTGGCAAGAAGCCGGGGCAAATCATCATTGGCGGCATCGATCTGGCACCGGCCACGATTTCGGGGCTGCAGAGCAAATACATCACCGCGACGCTCGACCAGCAACTTTATCTGCAAGGCTTCCTGCCGGTCACGCAATGCGTGCTCTCCGCTGCTTATCATTTCGCGGGACTGACCATCAACACCGGCGCAGGTGTCCAAACACCTGCGACGATCGACTCGCTCATCCCGTTGATCAAACGCGGAATCCGCTAAGGTCGGAATCCGCCCGCCGCAAATAATCTAGCGACCGGTTCGAGGGCTGGCGTTACTCAACCGCACGGATCAGGGTTGGCGTTTGCCGCGGCCACCAGCGGGTTTGCCAGCCGGCTTACGTGAACCCGCAGCTGGCTTGCTGGCGGGTTTGCTGCGTGGCTTTTGCACGCTGAATGGGCTACCGCTGGACAAGCTTGTGCCTTTACCCGCGGCCACAGCGCGTTGCGCTGCAGGCTTGCGTTTGTTTTCGCCACTTTGCGGGCGCGGTTTTTTGCTGAGCACCTGCATGGCGCCCGGCGCAGCTTGCGGCACTTTGGGCTTCTTAGGCTTTTTGGGTTTCTTGATGATCTGGCCCGTCGCGCTAGTTTGCGGCACGCGGTGTTCGGCTTCAAAACCGGGCTCTTCTTCACGGGGCAGCGTTTGCCGGATCAGCGCTTCAATCGCGGCCAGTTGCGGGGCTTCATCGGCGCACACAAGGGACACCGCCACGCCGCTGGCGCCCGCTCGGCCGGTACGGCCAATACGGTGCACGTAGTCTTGCGCCACGATCGGCAGATCAACGTTGATCACCAGCGGCAGATCGTCGATATCCAGCCCGCGCGCAGCCACATCGGTGGCTACCAGCATATGTACTTCGCCTGTCTTGAAGCGCTCCAGCGCACGCAGGCGCGCGGGTTGCGGTTTGTCGCCGTGGATGGTGTCGACTGCATAGCCCGCTTCATCCAGCATGGCCGCCAGGTAATCCACGCCATTGCGGGTTTTGACGAACACCAGCGCGTGCTTCCAGTCGTACTCAGCCACAAGGTGCATGAAGAGGTCGGGCTTGTTCTTTTTATCCACCGGCACCACCCACTGCTTGATCTTACTGGCCGTGGCATTGGGCGGGCTGACGCTGATATTGACCGGGCCGCGCAGAATGCCCGCCGCCATGGCGCGGATCTCATCGGTAAACGTGGCAGAAAACAGCAGAGTCTGGCGCTGAGCAGGCAAGGCAGCGAAGACGGCGTTGAGTTCGCGCGCAAAGCCCAGATCCAGCATGCGGTCGGCTTCATCCAGCACCAGCGTTTGTACCTGATCAAACTGCACTGCGTTCTGGCGATGGAGATCTAGCAAACGGCCCGGCGTGGCGACGAGCACATCCACGCCTTTGCGCAACTTCATCATCTGCGGGTTGATACTCACACCGCCGTAGGCGGCCAGAAATCGTAAGTCGAGGCCTTTGCCGTAAGCGATAAAGCTTTGCAGCACTTGTTCAGCCAGTTCACGCGTGGGCACCAGCACCAGAACACGCGCGCGATTGCTGGACACCGCCGGGCCGTGTTGCACCAGCCGTTGCAACAGCGGCAGCGCGAAGCCCGCCGTTTTGCCAGTGCCGGTCTGTGCCGCAGCCATGACGTCCTTGCCACTGAGCACAGCAGGAATCGCCTTGGCCTGCACCGGCGTAGGCGTCTGGTAATTGAGGTCCTGCACATTGCGCAGCAAGGGATCGATCAGGCCAAGCGAGGCAAAAGACATTGGCGTATTCCGGGATAAAGCCGCAATTCTAGCGGTTACCGCCTGAACCGTCGGTCTCTGGATGGCCCCCTGCAAATCCCGCCGGAATGATATATGATGGCCATCATGAAAAATCCACCAATCACCCGGAAGCCAGCCAGCCGCAAGGAAATCACGCATGAGCGCATCGTCGAGGTCGCCGCACGCGCGATTCGGCGCAGCGGCTACGACGGCACGGGCGTGGCTGACATCATGAAGGAGGCAGGTCTGACGCATGGCGGCTTCTATGCCCATTTCCCGTCGCGTGAGGTGCTGCTTGCCGAAGCCGCTGACCGCGCCGGAGCTGAATCCGTGGCGCTGTCGGAGCGCATCGCCGCGTCCGTGCCGCCGGAACAGGCGTTGCCGGCGATGATGCGCGCCTACCTGTCGAAGGAGCATTGCGAGAGCATCGAGACAGGTTGCCCGATCTCTGCCCTCGGCTCGGAGATGCCGCGCCAGGCGCCGGCCGTACGGCGCGCGGCCACCCGCCGCATCAAGGAGATGATCGATGTCGTTGCGCGCCAATTGCCCGATTGGGGTCAGCCAGGCGCGCACGAACAGGCGCTTTTGATGGTCGCCACAATGGTTGGCACGATGGTGATGGCGCGTGCCGTCGACGACCCCAAACTATCGGAGAGTTTTCTTGAAGCGGCATTGAAAAAACTCGCACCGACTGAAGCGTAAATACGCCGGCCCTGTGCCGGTTTTCGTTTGACCAAAAATATGACCATCATCATATTTGAGTGAAACGAATGCTCAACCAACCACGCAAAGACATCTTGGGAAGAACATCATGCAAACCAAAATAGCGCTCGTGACGGGCGCCTCGTCAGGAATCGGCGAAGCCACGGCAAAGCGGCTTGCGAAGGCCGGATACAAGGTCTACGGCACCAGTCGGCGCGGCCAACGAGCCGGCCAACAGTCGTTCGACATGCTGCCGCTCGATGTGACCAGCGATGCATCCGTTGCAGCCGCCGTCAGCGAAGTGCTGCGCCTGCAGGGCCGCATCGACCTGCTGGTGAACAATGCCGGTTTCGGCGTCGCCCCTGCCGCCGCGGAAGAGAGCTCGATCGACCAGGCACGCACGATCTTCGATACGAACTTCTTCGGGATCATCCGCATGACGCGTGCAGTCGTACCTCATATGCGGCGACAACGCAGCGGCCGCATCATCAACATCGGTTCCGTGCTCGGTTTTCTGCCAATGCCCTATATGGCGCTGTATTCCGCCACCAAGCACGCGGTGGAAGGTTATTCGGAGTCGCTCGACCATGAGTTGCGTACGCTGGGCATCCGCGTATCGGTCATTGAACCTGCCTACATCAAGACGCCTTTCGACGCGAACTTCATCGCGCCCGACGCCCCTCTCGACGAATACCGCGAGGTGCGCTCGGCCGTGGACAAGCGAGTGAAGGAAGTGGTCGAGGGCGCGGACGGTCCCGAGGTCGTGGCCGAAACCGTACTGCAGGCCGCCATCGCGGCTCGTCCGAAACTCCGCTATACCGCTGGCGGACTCGCCGCCCGTCTGCGATTGCTGCGCAGATTTGCGCCCGCTGGACTGGTGGACGCCGGTATCCGCAAAGATCTGCGGCTGGCAACGTAGACGACGTGACTGTCTCCTCCCTGTTCAAAGGCTCTGCATCCGTGCTATTGCCAGCGAAACAACCAGACTTAACGAGCAACTGACAAGGAACCATGATGCAAGCATTCGTCGTCGATCGTTATGGACGCAAGAATGGCTTACGATCCGGCGATATGCCGGTTCCAGAGCCGCGCGAGGGCGACGTATTGATCCAGATCCACGCCGCGGGCGTGAACCCGCTCGATGCCAAAATCAGAGACGGAGAGTTCAAGCTCATTTTGCCCTATCGTTTGCCGCTGATTTTGGGCAACGATCTGGCAGGGGTTGTCGTGCGCGTCGGATCGCGCGTGCGGCGATTCAAGCCCGGCGACGAGGTCTACGCGCGCCCGCACAAGGATCGCATCGGCACTTTCGCGGAATTCATCGCGGTCAAAGAGGATGGCGTGGCCCTCAAGCCGACAGCACTCACGATGGAGGAAGCGGCTTCAATCCCGCTGGTTGGATTGACCGCCTGGCAGGCGCTGATCGAAAAAGGGCAATTGAAGAAAGGGCAGAAAGTGCTGATACATGCCGGCTCGGGCGGTGTCGGCAGCTTCGCCATTCAACTGGCGAAGCATGTGGGCGCGACCGTCGCGACAACAGCGAGCGCGCGGAATATCGAACTGGTGAAGCAACTCGGTGCGGATATCGTCATCGATTACAGGAAAGACGACTTTGCGACCATCCTGAAGGACTACGACCTGGTACTGGATACGCAAGGCGGCAATGCGCTCGAGAAGTCGCTGTGTGTGCTCAAGGCCGGCGGCAAGCTCATCGGGATCGCCGGTCCGCCTGATGCCGAATTTGCGAAAGAGATCGGTGCGTCGTGGTTCCTGAAAACGGTGATGCGCTTTCTGAGTTATCGCATCAGGAAGGCCGCGAAACGTCATGACGTCAGCTATACATTTCTCTTTATGCGGGCCAGCGGAGAACAGCTCAGCCGGATTGCCTCACTGATCGACGCGCGAGCGATACGACCCGTCATCGATCGGGTCTTTCCGTTCGAGTCGACCCAGGAGGCTTTGGCTTATGTCGAAACCGGACGTACAAAGGGTAAGGTTGTCATCAAGATCCGATAGTCAGCGTGAAGCAGGGCAAATGGCAAAAGAGGCGCGATCGACAAGATCGCGCCTCTTTTTTCAGCGGACCCCGATCGCCATCACGTCAATCGATCGCCCTACCCGCGGTCTCTCGCATGAACGGCAACGGCAGCAACGACAGGACGCTGCAACCGATCAGATACCACGCCGGCGCGAGATTGCTGCCCGAAATCTGGATCAGCCAGGTCGCGAAAAACTGCGCGAAGCCGCCGAAGATCGACACGCCGAGGCAGTACACGATCGACATGCCGGTCGCGCGGATCGCGCGCGGAAACAGCTCGGGCAGCATCACGATATTGGGCACCGCGGTGAACGTGACGAGCAGCGCGAGGCCCGCGACCACCGCAAGCAGCACCGGCACCGTCGGCGACGCGTTGATCGTCATGAAGGCCGGGTAGACGGCGAGAATCAGCAGCACGCGCGATACCCACAGCACGCGCTTGCGGCCGACCCGATCCGACAGCGCGCCCGCGAACGGCGAGCAGATCACCGTGACCACTGCGCCGGTCCACGCGGCCCACAGCGCGGTCGCCATCGGCAGATGCAGGATGCGGATCGCGTACGTCGACAGGTAGAACAGCACGATGTAGTTCGCCGCGGTGCCGCCGATCGTCGTCAGCACGCCGGTCGTGATCGAGCGCGCGTGGTCGCGGAACAGGTCGCGCACAGGTAGCGACGGAACTTGCGCAGCGGGCTTCGCAACGGTATCCGAAGCAGCCTGCGCAACAGCGCCGCCAGACGCTGCCGTGCCATCTTCAACACCCGGCAGCGTCTCGTCGAGATGCCGCCGGATATAGATGCCGACCGGCCCCATCGCCATGCCGATCACGAACGGCACGCGCCAGCCCCAGCTTTCGAGCGCGGCCGGCGACAGCGTCGCGGCCAGGGCAACGCCGAGCAGCGAGCCCACCACCGTGTTCATCCCCTGGCTCACGAACTGCCAGCTGCCGTAGAAGCCGCGCGTGCGATCGCTGCCGTATTCGAGCAGCAGCGCCGTCGATGCGCCCACCTCGCCGCCCAGTGCGAAACCCTGGATCAGCCGCGCGAGAATCACGAGCAGCGGCGCCGCGACGCCGATCGCCGCATAGGTCGGCGCGAACGCGATGATCGCGGAACCGAGCGTCATCAGCCACAGCGTCAGGCTCATCGCGGCCTTGCGTCCGGCGCGGTCCGCGTAGCCCCCCAGCACGATGCCGCCCACCGGCCGCATGATGAAGCCGACGCCGAACGTGCCGACCGCGAGCATCAGCTGCACGAGCTGACCTTCGACCGGGAAATACAGCTTGCCGATGATCGTCGCGAAGAAGCTGTAAATCGTGAAGTCGAAAAACTCGAGGCCGTTGCCGAGCGTGATCGCGGCGATCGCCTTCGCGTGGCCGACGCGCTTTTTAGGTTCATCGGCGAGGCGCTGCGCATCGAGCGCATCGAGCGCATCGAGCCCATTGGCGCTCGCGGGCCGCGGTGTCGCGGAATAGTCCATCTGTGTCTCCGTCATTATCTTGTGGCCGCTACGGCAAGACGCTCGCGCGCCGCCGCCGCGTCAAACGAGGAACGTCTGCGCGAGCTTGACCCAGTAGGCCGCGCCGGTCGCGAGGCAAGCGTCGTTGAAGTCGTAGCCGGGGTTGTGGACCATGCAGCCGCCCTCGCCGTCGCCATTGCCGATGATCAGATAGCTGCCCGCGCAGCGTTCGAGCAGGAACGCGAAGTCCTCGCTGCCGGTCAGCGGTTGCATGTCGTGAATCAGCCCGTCGACGCCCAGCCAGTCGAGCGCGACCTGGCGCGCGAGCGCGGTCATGGCCGCATCGTTGACGAGCACCGGGTAGCGGCGCTGATAGTCGACCTCGGCACGCGCGCCGAACACGGCCGCCTGCCCGGTCGCGACCTCGGTGATGCGCTGCTGCAGATGGTCACGCACCTCGGGCCGCAGCGCGCGCACCGACAGGCGCATCTCGGCGGTTTCGGGGATCACATTCGGCGCTTCGCCCGCGTGAATCGCGCCGACCGTGATGATCGACATATCGAGCGGCGCGATGTTGCGCGACACGATCGACTGCAGCGCGAGCACGATCTGCGCGCACACGACGACCGGATCGACCGCCTTGTGCGGCACCGCGCCATGGCCGCCGCGGCCGATCACCTTGATGATCACCGTATCCGACGACGCCATGAACGACCCCGGCATGAAACCCAGCTTGGCCGTAGGAAAGCCCGGCATGTTGCGCATCGCGAACACGGCGTCGCAGGGAAACTGTTCGAACAGGCCGTCGTCGAGCATTTTCTTGGCGCCGGCGAGCCCTTCCTCGGCCGGCTGGAAGATCAGATTCAGCGTGCCGTCGAAGCCTTTTTCGCGCGCCAGATGCCTGGCGGCGGCGAGCAGCATCGCAGTATGGCCGTCGTGACCGCATGCATGCATCTTGCCGGGCAGCTTGCTCGCGTACGGCAGGCCAGTGGTTTCCTGGATCGGCAGCGCGTCCATGTCAGCGCGCAGGCCGAGCCGGCGGGTGCCGTGGCCGAGCTTCAGTTGCCCGACCACGCCGGTCTGCCCCAAGCCGCGATGGACGCTGTAGCCCCACTCCCGCAGGCGGTCGGCGACCAGATCGCCGGTTGCGAACTCCGCGTAGGCCAGCTCCGGATGCGCGTGGATGCTGCGTCGCAGCGCGATCATTTCCTGTTCGACTTCGGCGATGCCCGCCGGAATGATCATCGTGTTCATGCCGTCTCCTGTCGATCGGACCTGGCGCTTCAGCGCTTAGTCCGATCCCATGCAACTGGTTGCGCCCCTGTCAGCGTGAACCCAGCATAGCGGCGCCGATATCCGGGCGGCAGGCGTAGAATCGTTGCGGTGCCAACCCTTGGTTGCCCCCGTCACGCCTCTCATTCGAATGAAACTGCATCAGCTCAATACCTTGGCGGCGATTGCCGATACCGGAAGTATCCGGGCGGCCGCCCGCTCGCTGGGGCTTTCCCCGGCCGCCGTGACCAAGGCGATGCGCGAGCTCGAAGCCGATCTGCACGTGCCGCTCGTCGTGCGCAGCGCGAGCGGTGTCGCGTTCACCGAGTTCGGGCGCGCGCTCGTCGTGCATGCGCGGCTCGTGCTCGGCCAGTTGCAGCGCGCGCAAGCCGAGATCGAGGCGTTGCGCGGAGCCGCCGCCGGCAAGCTGTCGATCGGCGTCACGCCGTGGGTCGCGCTGACTTTTCTGCCGCCCGCCGTGCGGCGCTTTCGCGAGCGGATGCCGGAGGTGCAACTGGAATTTTTCGAAGGCCTGCTCGCGGTCGTGCAGCCGCGTCTGCGCGACGGCAGCCTCGATTTTTCGATCGGCCGGCCGCCGCCCGCGTCGCCGCAGTCGGAGTTTCAGAACGCGCCGCTCTTTTCGACGCACGTGGCGGTGGTCGCGCGGCGCGACCATCCGAAGGCCGGTTGCCGCACGTTGCTCGACCTTCAAGACGCGGAATGGATACTGAACTGGGACCCGGCGAGCCGCGAGTCGATGTCGAACAATCTGTTCGTCAAGCGCGGCATGCCGGTGCCGCACACGATCGTGCTCGCGCATTCGCTCGCGATCGTGCTGGGCCTGCTCGCGCACACGGATATGGTCAGCATCTTTCCGTGGCCGCTCGTCGAGGTGATACGCGCGAAGGAAAAGCTGTGGGCGCTGCCGCTGCGTGAAACGCTGGACGAAACCATCATCAGCATTACGTCGCGGCGTGGCGCGCCCACGAGTCCGGCGGCCGCCTGCTTTCTCGACTGCCTGCGCGAGACGATCGACGAAGGCGCGCGCTCGCAGGACCCGGAACAGCGCCGCCTGTTTCATTCGATCGAGCTGTTGCTATAGCAGCTGCCGCATTTCTGCATGCGGCACCGCCGCGTAGTCAATCGAGAAACTCGCCCGCCCGCTTTCTGAGCATCGCGCTGAAATCGTCGAGCCAGCCGATCGACAGACGCCAGCTCTGCCAGTACAGATCGACGTCGACATGCTTGCCCGGCGCGATCTCGACCAGTTCGCCGCGCTGCAGATGCCCGGCGATCATCCGCTCGGGACACATGCCCCAGCCGAGGCTCATCACGCACGCGCGCAAAAAACCGGCGACGTGCGGAATCCAGTGCAGCGGCGGATCGAGCTCCGCGCGCGTAATGCGCCGCATGAAGCGCTTTTGCAGCTGATCCTTCGGATTGAAGTCGACGCACGGCGTGCGCCGCAGGCTGTCGCGCGTGACGCCGTCGGCGAAATAGCGCGCGAAAAACGCCGGCGAGCACACCGCCAGGTATCGCATGCGGCCGAGGCGTGTCGAGCGACAGCCCTGCACCGGTTCGGCCTGCGTCGTGATCGCGCCCTGCACGCTGCCGTCGCGAATGCGCTGCGCGGTGTAGTCCTGGTCGTCGATCACGAGGTCGAGCAGCATCTCGCGTTCGACGCAGAACGGCGCGACCGCGTCGATGAACCAGGTGCCGACGCTGTCGTCGTTGACCGCGACGCGCAGTGCCGGCCACTGCTCGACGAGCGCGCCGGGCAGTGCCGGCAGGCGGCCTTTCAGCTCCGCTTCGAGCAGTTGCACGCGTTCGGTATGGCGGCATAGCAGCGCGCCCGAGGTGGTCGCGACGCACGGCTGCCCACGCTTCACGAGCACGCTGCCGACGCGCTCCTCGAGCAGCTTGACCCGCTGCGACACCGCGGACGGCGTGATATTGAGCTCGCTTGCGGCACGGTCGAACGAGCCGTGGCGGACCACGGCGGCCAGCGCGTCGAGCAAGGCGAAGTCGAGCATTAGCGTTCCTTAATCGGCATTAAACAAATTAGCTTCTCTTACGAGATGCCAACCCGCAGACTAGCGCTGCTGGATTTTCCCGTCTATCCCCGCTGCTTTCCTTTTTCCGGACCATTTATGAACTGGTTGTCTTTTTCCCATGGCGCGGCGCTGTGCGCGTCGCTGATCGTTACGATCGGCGCGCAGAATGCTTTCGTGCTGCGGCAGGGCATCATGCGCTCGCATGTCGGCAAGATCGTGCTGTTGTGTACGTTGTCCGATTTCATTCTGATCGGCGCGGGCGTCGGCGGCGCCGCGGTGCTGATGGAGCGTTTCCCGCGCTTCGTGCACGCGATGCTCTATGTTGGGCTCGCGTATCTCGCCTGGTTCGGCATCAGCGCGCTGCGCCGCGCGGTGCGGCCCGGACACGCGGTGCTCGATGGCTCGGCCGGCGCATCCCGCGATCAGGCGCCGCCTGCGCAACGCGCGCTGCCGATCATCCTGATGACGCTTGCGTTCACGTGGCTCAATCCGCACGTCTATCTGGACACGTTTCTGTTGATCGGCACGGCCGGCGCGCGTGAACCGGAAGGCGCACGGGTCGCCTTCGCGCTCGGCGCGATGACGGTCAGCGCGGTGTGGTTCGTCGCGCTCGGCTATGGCGCTCGCATGCTCGCGCCGCTGTTTCGCCGCGCAACTGCATGGCGCGTGCTCGATGGCGCGATCGGCAGCATGGTGTTGCTGCTCGCGTTCACGCAATTGCGTTGAGCGTTCGACGCGAGCCTTATTTCAGCGCCGATTCTTGCGGCTCGCCTCGCGCGGCGGGCGCATCGGCTTCGTCGCGCGGCACGAGGTTCATCAGCCGCGCGAGCACCGGCCACTTCAGCAGCGACTGCTGGTAAGCCTCCTTCGCCTGGGCATCGAAATAGCGCGCCGTCTCGACCTCCGGCAGACGCAGCGCGAGGCCGCTGATGTCGTCGACGGGCCAGCCGCCGCGCGCGGCGTTTGTCGAGGCGTTCGTCATTTGCCGTCCACCCACACGCCGTCCGGCGTCTTCACCACATAGCCGGATGCGGTCTTCATCGTCACCGTCCCCTCGTTTTCGCCGACCATCTGCGTTTGCGGCAGATTCGTCGCGTACTGCGACAAGCTCACGCCCGGCTTGAACGGGCTGTTCGACACGAGGTTCGACAGCAGCTGCGCCACCGCGAGGAAGCTCGACGGATTGTCGATCACCGTGGTTGGCCCATGACTGCCCTGGAAACCGACGACGCGCACGCCGACCGGCCCATGCACGATGCGCGGCGTCGGAATCTCGCGCAGACCCGCGACCTGGTTCGCGTCGCCGCGCAGCGCCGCGCCGTGCTCGGGCACGAACACGATCACCGCGCGCCGCCCCGACGACGCGATCAGATCGGCGAAGCGGTCGAAGTCGCTCATCAGCTTGTTCACCCGCAGCGGATACGAATCGATACTCGACAGGCTGCTGTTCGGCAACCGGTTGCCGTCGTGCAGGCTGATCGTGTTGTAGTACAGCGCGACCGGGCCCGCGATGCTCGCGCGCTGCGCATACCAGGCCGCGAGCGTCTCGTAGTCGTCGCGGATCGGCGAGCCGTCGAACGCATGCATCGCGACCGGCACGCTCGTGTTCGGAATCAGCGGTACGTTCGGTGCGCCGGCGTTGTCGTGGACCAGTTCCAGGAAGTTGTCGAAGTGACCGTCGTGGTTCAGCATCGTCTGCGGGGTGTAGCCGGCCTGCGCGAGATCGGCGAGCAGATAGCACTGCGGCGGCGCATTCTTGTACAGGTCCGCGTGCGCCTGCTGGCCGCAGCTCGCGCGCAGCACACGAATCGCGGCCGGCCCGCTATAGCTTGCCGCGGTGCTGAAGTTCGTGAACAGATAGTCGAAGTGCGAGAGCAGCGGATGATTGCGCGCCTTCGCGACATCGAGGTCGTCCCACGACAACGAGCAGATGTGCAGCACGATCACGTCGAACTGCGCGTTCGGATCGGCGGCCAGATGACCGAAGCTGACCTGCCGCTGCGACTCCTGCGTGCGGAACGCGGCAAGCGTCGCGTTATGGTCGAGCGGCTGCGCGGCGAGCGCGTTGTTCGCGCCACTCGCGCCGGCATTCGCCGTTGCGTTCGCCGCTGCACCGCGCAGCTGCGCGAGCACCACCCCCCCCTCGTGCCACAGCGGAATCGCGACCAGCGCGATCAGCACGAAGGTCGCGACGCGCACCCAGCGATTCACGATCAGATAGCCGACGAGCGCGCCCAGCGCCGCGAGCAGCAGCATCGGCGGCACGAAGCGCTGCGCAAGTTCGAGCCAGTAGCCGAAGCTGAACGTCGTCAGATTGCCGAACTCCTCGGTCAGACGCGAGAACGGCGGCACGTTCGCCTCGTGGTACATCAGCGGCACGCCGAGCGCGAGGCCGACCAGATTGCGCAGGATGCGCAGCGCACGCCGGCGCAGCGTCGAGCTCACGACGAGCGCGAGCGCGAAGCCGAGGTTCGCGAGCCATAGCGGCTGCAGATGGCCGCCCGCGAACAGGTACAGCTTGAGGATGAAGTACAGGTTCCACACAGTCATGAACGGGTTCTCTCATTGGCCTGCGCACGAGACGATGCGCGCAGGCGGCATCAATAGCGGGTGCGGTCGAGCGCGAGCAGCGTCTCGCAGGCACGCGCGAGCCCGCCCCACAGTCGCGAATAGCCTTCGACGCCCATCGCGAGCACTTCCTTCAAACCGCGCAGCGGCGCGTCCTCGATCGTTTGCTCATCCCAGTCGAGCCACGCGTCGGCGCGGCCGAACGTGCATTGCACGAGCTGCCGCTCCTGTTCGAGCGTGAGACCGTCGAAGCGCACGCCGAGGTGCCGTCCGACGCAGCGGCTCACGTACACCGGAAAATGGAACTGGCGATCGCCGCGGCTCAGGCACACGCCGAGGCTGTCGCCCGGCGCGAGATTCAAACCCGGCTCGACGTCGAGACCAAGGCCGCCGGTCGAATAGTCGCTGGTCGTGCAGGCGAGCGTCGAGCCGTCCGTGAGCAGCAGCGTCGCCGCCGCGCGCATCGCGATCCGATGCGTGACGCGCACCTGCTTCGCCTCGCGCGCGACGCTCGCGGCCGCGCCGAGCATCACGAGGTTGTAGAGCGTCCAGAACACGTTCATCAGGATCGTTGCCGTTTCGCCGCCCTGCCCGAACATGAGCCGGTACACGCCGGCGGCGAGCGCGCCGGTGTTCAGTGCGAGCAGCACCAGATACGGCTTCGAGGTAGACCAGTCGAAATAGCCCTCGCCGATGCGCCCGCCCTTGTCGGTCACGTTGAACTTGCCGTGCCTCGGGCTGAAGAACGCAACGGTCGTCGGCAGCACGATGTACCACGCGAGCACCGACTCGTAGACTTCGGCCCAGAACGAGTGACGGTACTTGCCCTGCATCCGCGAGTTCGCCACGTTCGCGAGCACGATGTACGGCAGCACGAAGCCCGCGATCGTCATCGCCGATGCGTTGATGAAGTACATCTGGAAGAACAGGTACGCCATCGGCATCGTCAGGAACACGAGCCGCGGCACGCCGTAGAAGAAATGCAGCATCGCGTTGCCGTAGCAGAGCCGCTGGAAAAAGCTCAGCCCGCGGCCGACGAACGGATTGTCGATGCGGAAAATCTGCGTCATGCCGCGCGCCCAGCGCGTGCGCTGCCGGATATGGCTCGCGAGGCTTTCGGTCGCGAGACCGGCGGCTTGCACGGTCGGCAGATAGGCGGTCGTGTAGCCGCGCCGGTGCAGCTTCAGCGCGGTGTGCGCGTCTTCGGTAACGGTCTCCACCGCGATGCCGCCCACTTCTTCGAGCGCCGCGCGTTTGAGGATCGCGCACGAGCCGCAGAAGAACGACGCGTTCCACAGATCGTTGCCCGACTGCACGAGTCCGTAGAACAGATTGCCCTCGTTCGGCACGCGGCGGAACGTGCCGAGGTTGCGTTCGAACGGGTCCGGCGAAAAAAAGTGATGCGGCGTCTGCACCATCGCGCAGCGCGCGTCGCGCAGGAACGTGCCCATCGTCGTTTGCAGGAATGAGCGCGTCGGCACGTGATCGCAATCGAAGATCGCGACGTACTCGCCTTGCGTGCTGGCGAGCGCGCTATTGATGTTGCCGGCTTTCGCGTGACGGTTGTCGTCGCGCGTCAGATAGCCGATCCCGCACGCCTGCGCGAACGCTTTGAATTCCTCGCGGCGGCCGTCGTCGAGCAGATAGACGCGCAGCTTGTCGGCGGGCCAGTCGATGCCTTGCGCGGCGAACACGGTCGAGCGCACGACGGCCAATGACTCGTTATAAGTCGGGATATAGATGTCGACGCTCGGCCAGCTCGACGTATCGGCTGGCAGACTGGCGACCGCGCGATTCAGCGGCCACGCCGTCTGCACGAAACCGAGCAGCAGAATCACCCACGTATACGCTTCCGCGCCGAACAGCAGATAGCCGAGGATCGCCTCGCCCGGCGTCTGGAACGACAGCGTCTGCGTGACGCGCCACCAGACGTAGCGCACCATCGCGAGCAGCGCGAGCGTCGTCAGGATCAGCACGGGCATGCGGCCCGGAAAGCGTCGCACGATCAGCGCGACGATCACGAGTACCGCGAAAAACGCGAACTGACCATCGGATTGCAGCGGCGCCGTGCCGATCACCGCCCACAAACCCGCACCTGCGGCAACCATGAGCGGCAGCAGCCAGCGAATGTGGCCGACGCGCTGGGTCGCGTCTTCGAGCCGCGTGCCCCAGCGCTGCCACGGCAAGCTCGCCAGCAGCGCGTCGATGCGCTCGCGCCCGCGCCGCCCGAGCAACCATAGCGGCACGAGCCAACGGTCGATCCACGCGGCTAGCACCCGTACCGTCGCCGCCGCGCTTCTCGACGACGGACGCAGCGCGCGCACGAACGCGCGCCACAGCCATGCGCGCAACCGATGCGGCTGGAGCACGCCCCATTGCAGCGCGAAATGCAGCACGGCCGCGCGAATCCAGCGGCGCGCGTAGTCGGGCTTGCCCGGCGCGGCCGGCTGGAAGAACAGCCGCACGAACCAGTCGAGCGGCGTGCGCGTCGCGCGCAGGCCGAGGCCGCGCGCGAGCCAGTCGAGCGCGCGCTTACGCATCGAGCGCATTTCGCGCACGTTCATGACGCGCCGCCCCGCCGATCGAGCGGCGCCGTGGCTTCAGTGAGCCACGCGTCGAGCCAATTCGCGAGCCCCTGCAGATCGTGCGACGCCTGTGAATGCGGGGCGTCGTCGAACAGCCACGTGCCGCGCGCGAACGACTCGGGCAACGCGCCATCGAAATGCACGCGCTGCGCGAGCGGCAGCTTGTCGCCGAGCGCCGCGCCGAGCATCGCCAGCACGTCGCGCTGCATGTCGCGCGCGGGATTGAGCCGGTTCACGATGATCCGCAACTGCGCGCACGCATCGCGCAGCGCGCCGAGCCGCGCGACCAGCGTCGCGCAGGCGGCCGGCTCGGGCGGCGTCACGCACAGCGCGAGGTCTGCGCAACGCAGCGCGTGCTCGGCCTGCTGCGACGGATAGCGCGCGGTGTCGATCAACACGACGCCATCGCGTGGCAGATCGAGTTCGGCGAGCGCGTCGGCGAGCCAACGCGGATCGGCGGCGAGGCGTGCGTCGCACTGCGTGCTTTGCGCGGCGGTCACCGCACCGTACGGCACGAACAGCACGCCGTCCGCGTTGCGCCATGTGTCGCCATGCCACGCGGTATCCGCGTCGAGCAGTGCCTGCGACAGACCGGTCGCCGCGAGACCGTCGATGCCGAGCTGCGCGCCGAGCATGTTCTGCGGATCGAAGTCGAGCGCGACAACCTGGCGGCCGCGGCGCGCGAGCAGTACCGCGAGCGCGGCGGTCAACGTCGTGCGGCCCGTGCCGCCCGCGGTGGAGACGACGACGATCGTTTTCATCGCGCCACCTCGTCTTGCGTCGTATCGAGTGCGGGCAGCAGACGCGCGCGCAGCGCGACCGGCTCGATGCCGCACGGCACCGCGTCGCGCGGATCGAAGCCGCGCATGTCCGCGAGACCGCGCCGTACGCCGACGCGCTGCCAGACGACCCATACCGGCAGCGCGACGAGCATGCCGGCCACGAAACAGATCAGAACCAGTTCGATCATTCGATGCTCCTCGCGCGCAGCGGCATCGCGCTGGGTTCCGCGCGACGGCGCCGCGGCGTGGAATGGGATGGGAGGCGCTCAGAAGCGGGCGGCTTCGCCACGGTTGATTCGATAGGCCAGGCGGGCCCAGTCGTTGGCGCGGCCGCGCTTGCCGCCACCGCGGCGCCAGCTTCGAGCTCGGCGCGCGCATGAACCAACACCTCTTCCACCCGCGCCAGTTGCGCGGCGGCCACGTGCGCCCCTTCGCGCGCGGCTTCGTCCGGTGCTGCGGCGAGCGGTGCGCGCCAAGGCGCGCCATCACGCATGGACGCTGCGAACATATCGCTGTAATCGGCGATCCGATTACGCCGGTTGGCCGCTTCCAGCGCGTCGAGTTCAGCGCCGATGCTCTGCTCCGCCAGATGCACGAGCGTGTCGGCGAGCCGTTCGACCGGCACATCGATGATCCGAGCCAGCGCGGCGTCCGCATCGGCGAGCCGGCAGGCGAACAGGAACACATACAGATGCGACGCGTCGACGGTCAGCACGTCGCCCGCGCGACGCGGCACGCAGTGCTTCAGTGCATCGACGTGCGCGCATTGCGGCAGCAGCGTCAGCTTAACGAGCACATGCGGCAACTGCAGCACGGCGCTGCGTGCGAGCACGAGGCGCACGCGCTCGCAGAACGCGCGGGCCGGCAGATAGCCGCGCACGTCGTCGCTCAACGCGGCGCTCAAGGCACTGCGATAGTCGGTGGCGACCGGACGCGTATGGAGTTGCCCCTGCAACGACTGCAGCAGCGACTGCATGCGCGAGAACGGCAGGTCGCGGCCGAGCACGAGGTTCGCGCCGAGCGTCAGCACGAGCAGCTCGTATTGATGACGCAGCACTTCTCCCCGCTCGACGACGACGATCTTGAGCGCGCGCCCGCCCTGGCGGCGCAGCGCATGAACTGTCGCGCACAACGCGTCGAGTTGCGCGCCGCCCGCGTAATCGAGCACCACGGTCGCGGCCTGCGCATGGGCGCACGCGCTCAGCACCGCAGCCTGATCGGCGCACACCTCCCAATGCGGCGGCAGCCATGCCTCCTGACCGCGCACCACCGCGCGGCTCACGACGACGCGCTGCTCGTCGCGCGCAAGCAGGCGTTGGCCGCGCGCGACGCTGTCCGCTGGCGTGTCGGGCGCGACGCTGAGGCGACCGCTATCGGTAAAGCGCAGCGAGCGGACTTCGCCCGTCACCAGTGTGCGATCCGCGCGCCAGAAGTCGGCATGCCACAGCAGCTCGCCGTGCGTGCGCTCCATCCGTGCGACGCCCGCGCATGCCGCATGGAACGCGTTGCGGTGCGGCGCATCGACGCCGCTGTCCCGGGCGCCGCGCGGGTCGAGTGAATCGTCGTCGCCATTTCCATCGATGCCGAGCAGCAGCACCAGCGTGATACGCCGTGCCGCACACCAGTTCGCGAGCATGCGGGCTGCGTGCGCGAGCGCCGCAGCGTCGTGCCAGTTGAACCAGCGCTCGGCGCCTTCGATGAAATACAGCGAGCGGGCACGAAAACCGAAGCGCTTCAGCGCGCGCAGACCGCCGAACAGTTTGCCGTGCGTCGCGGCGCTGTCGGCGTGCTGCTCCTGCGCTTGCGAGTCATCGACTGGCGGCATCGCGAGCACGTTCAGATTGCGCGGCCAGCCCGCGGCCGGTGCGCTGGCGCTGAAGCCCAACTCGCGCAAACGCTGGGCAACGGCCGCGCGCTCACGCGCGAGCACGACCGTCACGTCGCGAGTGAGCGCGGCGCGAGCGCTTTCCCAGATCAGCGTGTCGACGCCCGGCGTGTCGACGCCCGGCGTGTCGACGCCCGGCGTATCGACGACCGGCCTGTCGGCCCCCGGCGTGCGCGGCGCCGCGTAGATCGCATACAGCTTGCCCGCTTCGAGCGCGGCCCATTCGTCTGGCAATGCCTCGATCGCCAGACGGCCGATCTGCTGTGCGCGCCGCGGCGCATCGCCGCCGAACACGCGCAGCCAGCGTCGCAGAAAAGCGCGCACGGGAGTTTGGGTTGGATTCGAATCGGTGTTCACGTCTGCTGTCCCCGGTCTCGTTGCATCGCCGCTCAATAGCTCGAATAAAGCCGTACCGGCTGCGGCGACATACGGTTGTCCTGCTTGCGCGCATCGAAGGTGTAGCGCAGATAGACGAGCGCGGCGCTCGGTGCGTAGTCATGCGAACGATCGATGCTCAACTGCCCGCCCAACACCAGATGCGGATCGACGCGATACTCGACGACGCCCGCGAGCCCATACGAAAACACGACGCCGCGTGTCGAGCTGCCTGCATTGACGAGGCTCTCGAGCCCCGGCGCCGCGCCGAGCCCTGCGGGCAGACCGTTCGGGTAGTACGGCGAATTCCGCTCATACGAGTTCGACACGCCCACGGTCGCGCTCAGATCCCACTTCAGCGCGCCGCGCCGCCCCAGCCATTCGAGCGGCACCCCGAGCGACAGATAGCGCTGCGGACTGTAGTAGCCGCCCTGCCCGAACGAATAGAAGCGCAGGTTGTTCGTGTAGTGCCACGCGTTGCCGACGAGGCCGGTGCTCACCAGTGCATTCGCGCGCCGATAGACCGGCATCGTGAAGCCGGTGCGCAGCGTGAATTCCTGATTGCTCGCGACGTTGCGCCCGCTCAGTTCGCCCGCGCCGAGATCGGCGAACAGGTTCGCCGCGCCGATATCGAGCGACGAATGCAGGTCGATACCGTCGCGGCGCACGCCGCCCCACACCGCGCCGGTCACCGGATCGTGCATGCCTGCATAAGACAGCTGACTGCCCGTTTCCGGACGGCGCGAGCCGCTCAGCGAAAAGCTCGCCGGTCCCGCGTCGAACCGATAGCGCACACCGCCGACGAGGTAAGACACGGGGAAACCGAGCGGCGTCGTGCCGACGTCGAAGCGCCACGCGTCGGACGTGTAGCCCGCGCCGAGCGCGACGCCGGTGGCCGGCTGATGCAGATACGGCAAGCGCGCGGCCAGCGTGGCGAGTTGCTGCGGCGACAAGCCGAGCGAGGTCCCGAGCTTGTCGGCCGCGCCGAAGGTGCCGAAGGTATCGCGTGTGGACGCGTTGGCGTCGCTGACGTCGAGCGTGCCCGCATCGAGACGCACGGTATCGAGGTGCGCGAAGAAGTGGCCGTCGTAGCGATACGGCATCTGCACGTACACCGGCACCTGCCACGCGCGCAGTTGCGAGATGCCCGCGTCGCCGGACTTATAGGCGGGCAGCCAGCCGGTCTCGATCGAGGGATTGCGACGCTGTTCGAGATCGTCGAGCGCGGCCCGCGCGGGCGTGCCATCAGGTCCCGCGCTCACGCCCGCCGAGCGTTCCTGCGCGAGCGACAAACGATAGAGCGAAGCGGCATCCTCGTACTGCCCGAGGTCTTCGGCGATGCGGCCGCTTTGCACCGTCACGTCCGGCCGCGTTGGATACGCGACGCGCAACGCCGCCGTGATCCGCTGCGCGTCGCGCGTTTCGTTCAACGCGGCGAGCCGGCGCGCGGCGGCGAGCCGCGTGTCGACGTCGTCGGGCGCGGCGCCGTCGAGCACGTCGTGCACGACGCGCAGCGCGGCGCCGCGCTGGCCGCTCTGCTCCAGCACGCGGGCCAGCGCGAGCTGCGCGTCCGCATCGTTCGGCTGCGCGGCTAGCAGTGGCGCCAGCGTCGCCCGCGCGGCCGCGTAGTGGCCCTGCACGCGCTGCAGATCGGCGAGTTCGAGCGCGTAGCGTTTGTCCCGCCGACCGGCCGGGCTGACCGCCGCGAGTCGCTGCCGGGCCGCTTCGTAATCCCCACGATCGATCGCTTCGTCGGTTTGCCGCAACGTCGCACGCAGCGCCTGGTCCTCGAGGCGCGCGCGTTGCGCGGCGTCCAGCTTCAGTTGCGGATCGCCCCGCAACTGCCGAAGCCATGCGGACAGCTCCGCGTCGCGTCGCGCGCTGCCGAGCAGATCGCCGTAGCGCAGCCGCACGTCCGCGTCGGCCTCGTGCGGATGCGCGTCGATCCAGTCGCGCAACAACGCGAGGCCGCGCCCGGCATCGCCCGCGTCGATCCACTGCGCGCCGACCGACGCGAGCAGATTCGGATCGTCGCCGGCCAAAGCGCGTGCCTCGTCGAGCAGGCGGACCGCGTTTGCGCGATCGTCGCGCGCGAATGCGGCGCGCACGTCGGCGAGCCTTCGTTGCGTTTGCAGATTGCGATCGAGCGCCCGCATACCATCGGTGCGGTCTTGCTCCGGGATCAGTGCGAGCGCCGCTTGCGCGCCGCTCAGGTCATCGAGCGAATTGCGGTAAAGCGCGCTCGCATAGCGCATCTCGGCCGATGGCGCGAGCGCAAGACCCTCGTCCATCACGATGCGGCCGAGTTGCGGCAGCCCGAGATCGCGGTACAGACGCGCGAGCGCGAAACGCGTCCACGGTGCGTCGGGCTCGCTGCGCAAAGCCGCTTCGTAGCGCTGCGCGGCGGGCCCGCGCGCGCCGTCGGCGAGCAACTGCTCCGCCTGGCTGGCGAGCAGATCGGCGCGCAGACGGGCGAGGCTCTGGCGATCGTCGGCGGCGGTGAAGCGGCTTTGCAACGCATCGATCAGCGGCTCGACCTGCGCCGCGCGGCCGGTGTTTTCGAAAAGCGTCTGCGTGCTGCGCAGCGCCGCCACGCTCGCCGCATGCCCGCTCAGCATCTCGCGCAGCAGCGGCTCGGCCGCGCTCCAGTCGTGCTGCGCGAGCAGCGCGTCGGCGAGCATCAGCTTCGCGTCCGCGTTGTCCGGCTCCATCGCGAGCGCCGCGCGTGCCGCCCGCTCCGCATCCTGCGGGTGGCCTGCCGCGGCGGCCGCGCGGCCTTGCGCGAGCGTTCCCCAGAATTGCGCGGTGCGCGCGAGACCCTGCCATTTCGCGCGATTGTCGGGCGCGAGCGAGGCCGCGCGCAGAAACAGCGTGCGCGCTTCGTCGTGCCGCCCGGCCCGCATGCGCGCGATGCCGAGACCGCCGACTGCGTCGGCATCGTCGGGACGCGCGCTCGCGGCGCGCGCGAGCAGCGGCTCAGCGGCCGCGAGATCGTTGCGCGCGAGCGCCTGCAGACCGCGCTGCTGCGCGATGTAGTCGGGATTGCGTTCGAGTTGCCGTTGCGCGTCGAGGCGCGCTTCGAGCGTCGCGACGCGCTCGCGGAATTCGGTGTCGTCCGGCGCCAGTTGCAGATACGCGCGCAACGCCGGCAGATACGCGAGGTCCACACCCGCCGATTGCAGCACGTGACGCCACGTGTCGAGCGAGGCCGTGCGATCGGAGTCGGGCCGCGTCGCCAGATTCCAGGCGATGCGGTTAGCCTCCGCGCGCGTGTCGCCGCGCGTGTTCAGCAGATTCGCGAGCACCAGCGCCGCGTCAACGTCGGACGGATCGGCGGCGATCCGCCGATGCAGCGCGACGAGGGCCTGCTCGCGGCCCTCGGGCGTGCCCGCGAGAATCTGGTAGTACTCGGCGCCGAGCGAGCCCGACGGCGCGCCGTGCGCAAACAGCAGCTGCAACCGCCGCGCCGCTTCGGCGGATTGGCCGCTACGCGCGAGCAGACGCACGGTCGCGAATTCCTCGCGGCCGTTCGTGGCGACGCGGAATTCGTCGTCGAGCTGCTGGATCGCCGCGCTGTCCGGCGCCTTGGCGCGCAAGCGCGCAAGCGTCGCCTGCGCGGCTTGCGCTTGGCCGAGACGCAATTCGATGCGCACCTGCTCGGCAAGCAAGGCCGGATCGCCGGGCGCGGCGAGCAGCGCCTTGTCGATCGCCTGCAAGGCGAGGTCGTCGCGATGCTTGGTCGACCACATGCGCGCGGTCGCGAGCAGGCGTTGCGCGGCGGCGTCGTATGGCGGCGCTATGGCTGGCAAAGCAGCGGGCGCTGCCAGTGTCCTTATGGCAGCAGTGCGCGCTGCAGCCGTGCGCGCGGCCGTCGTGCGCATCGCTTCGGCTTCGCTGGTACTGCCGTATACGTGTCGCGTCATCGCCGCGAGCCACGCGCACGCGAGCACGCCAATGCGCGCCGCTCGCATTACTGCGGCGCGGCGCGGCACGACGTGCTCCAGTGCGGATCGAGGGTGCCGTCGGCGGCGAAACGATAGCGGCCTTCGCGCCAGCCGAGCGCGAACAGGCTCAGCACGCTCGTGTAATAGCCGGCGGCCGTCTCGCGATCGAGCGCGGCGACGCGGGCGATCTGCGCATCGGCGAGCGCGCGCTGGCCGCGCGCATCGAGAAACGGCACGGCCGCCGCCGAAAAACCCGCGTTGCCCATGTTGATGCCGGCACGGCCAGTGGTCGCGTCGACTTTCTCGGGCGGCGCGCCGTGCGCGGCGATGAAGCTCGCGAACGGCGCGAAGCGCGCGAGCAGCGTCGGCGCGAGCGGATCGCGCCGGTCGAGCATGCCGGCCCACAGGTACACGCGAATCGCGTTGTAGGCGCTCTCGGCGTCGGTCTGCGCGTCGGGCGCGAAGCCGCGGCGCGCGCGGTACAACGCCCAGTCCGGCGCGAAGCCATGCGGCGCGGTGTCGATCAGGATTCGGCTCGTGCTCGCGAGCAAACGCGGCCAGCGCGGATCGCCGGGCAGCCGCGTGGCAAGGCCGCGCAGCACCTGCGGCGGCGTGTAGCTCGGATTGACGCGCCACACGTCCGCGTCCGGATGAAAGCCGACCGGGCCCGGCAGCAAGGTCAGGCCGAGCCCCGGCACGTTGGCCGTTTCCTCGTCGAGCACGCGCCGGGCGAGCACCGCGCCGCGCGCCGTGTAACTGCGCTCGCGCCACGCGTCGCCCGCTTCGAGCAGCGCATAGGCGATCCACAGGTCGGCATCCGACGACGCATTCGCGTCGAGCACTGCCCAGCTGCCGTCGGATGAACGGCCCCACAGCCACGCCGGCAGGCGCGCGGTCAGGTCGCCCTGCGCGAGATGCTGCTCGGTCCAGCGCAGGATCGTGTCGAAGGCCGCGCGGTCGTTCGCGACGAGCGCGAAAAACAGTGCGTACGATTGCCCCTCAGACACCGTGCGCTCGTCGGGCGAGCCGACGTCGATGACGCGGCCATCGGCGGAAAGGAAATCGCGCTTGAATTGCTGCCAGCCCGGCCAGGGCGCGGCGGTGCACGCGGCGACGTCGGCGCGGCTCGGCTCTAACGCTTGCGTGGCGAACGCGTCGTGACTGCTCGCAAGCGTCAGCATCGTGGCAAGCACCGCGGCTGACAGCGCCGCTGGCATCCTCGCCGCTGTTCGCACGAGGCTGCTCGCGAACCTCGCGCGCAGGCCCCGCGCCACTTTCAACGCTCACCCCAGCACGGGCATCGACTCGCACGCCCAAGCCGCCGCGCGCTGCCCGCCGCAGCACCCCGTCCTTCGCCTGACTCATCGATCAGACTCCCCGGCGCCGCGCGGCCAGTTCCTGCAACGCGGTGAACGCGCCGACCGCGAGCAGCAAGCCGGCGAGCGCACCGAGCACGCCGAGCAGCACCGGATGCTGCATCGCCTTGCTCCACAACCGCGCATACCAGGGCACGTAGCCGACCAGATAGGTGTCGCCGACGCGCATGCTGTCCACCTTGCCATCGCGCAGCAACGCGAGGTCGCCCTGCAATTGCGCGATGCGGTCCGGCTTTTCGAGCATGTCGAGCAGTTGCGACAGCTGCTGTTGATCGGTGCCGGTCAGCGCGACGACGCTGCGTCCGTGGCTGCCCGGCAATTCGAAGCCCATCAGCGCGGCAAGCGGTCCGTCGCGTTCGATGCGCGCGCCGCCATCCGGCCGATGCGCGCCGCTGCGCCGGGCGCCGCTGCGCCACTGCTCGTCGACCGCGAACGAGGTGCGCGCGAGCGGGCTCGATCCATCGGTGTCGCCGGTCTGGGCGCCCATCGTCAGCGGCAACGCATGCGGCCAGCGCGCGAGCCACGGCGCCGAGCCGTCGCCGCCGATCACGAGCAGATCCTTGCCGCTCAGCTGCGCGAGCTCGCGCGGCCGCGCGACCTGTACGCGCAGCGCCGGATAGCCGGTCCACTGCCCCATGTGGCCGAGCATCGTCAGCAGGCTTTCGAGCTCCTGCGGCGCGGGATGCTCGGGAATCACGACAGCCGTTTGCGACAGGTCCGCGTAGCGCGTGAACGGAAAGCCGCTGTTCGCGAAGAACGCGAGGTTCGGCATCTGCGCGAAGTGGACGAAGTCCGAGAAGTCGATCGTCGAATCGGGATCGACCGCGGCCTGAACCGGATTCGTGGCGACGCCCTGGCATAACCCGGTCTTCTGCGAATCGAGATTGAAGCGCAGCTGCAACTGGTTCGAGCTGCCGATCCGAAACGCGGGAATGTCGAGCGCGCTCGTCGAGCGGTTGCCGTTGTTCGACAGCACCGGCAGTTGCAGGCGGCCCTGCGCGTCGTCGGCGGTCGCGAGCGCGAGCCGGTACGACTTGACCAGCTGCTCGTTGATCTGCACCGCGAGCGCCGAATTATTCTGCACGGTCGGCGCCGTGTAGCGGTACTTCAGATTCAGCGGCACGCCCGCGCCGTTCCACGAGTACAGATCGGCGGGCACGCGCAGGTTGAGGCGGATCGCGTCTGGCGAGCTGCCGCGCACCTGCAGTTGCGACGGATCGTCGACCAGCTCCTTGAACGCGACCGGCCGGTCGACCGGCAGCCAGCGCGGCGCGTCGTACGGTTTGCGCGGCGCGCCGGCGGCGAGCTGCGTGATGCGCACCGCGGGACCCGCGAGCGCGGTCGTGCCGAGCACGAGCGCGGTGCTCGCCTGATCGACTTCGGCGGCGCTGCGGCCGGTCACGATCAGCAGCTTGCGGTTCGGCGCGACGGGATTGTCGGCGACGATCAGCATCGGACCGTTGATCGGCGGCAGCGTGAGGCCGGCGGGCAACTGCTCGCTGCGCGCGACGACGACCGCGTGCGAATCGGTGGGCAACGTCGACAGCGCCGGAAAGCGCGCCTGCCGGTAATCGGCCTGCGCGCCGAACCACGAGGCGAGCACGCCCGCGCTGCGCAGCGTCGCGTTGTCGGCGCCGGCCGGCAGCACGAACGGCAGACGCAGCCGGCTCGCGTCGCGGTGATCGAAGAACGGCGCGGGCAGCAGTGCGAGATCGTCGGGCAAACGGATCGGCGCGGTATCGACGATGAATTCGCTCGACGGACTCACGTCGGCCCACAGCGCGGAGTTCTCTGGGTCTTCGCAATGCTCGAGCGTGTAATGCGCGATCAGGCGCAGACCGATCTGGTTGTAGTCGGTCAGAAAACGCGGATCGAGCGCGATGTCCTGTGTGACGAGCTTGCCGGCGTGCTCGCGATCGAACGGCACGGTCGCGACCACTTCGTTGTTGATCGACACCTTCAGATGCGACATCGCAAACACCAGCGACGGCGAATACGTGTAGCGCAAGCGCAGGCGCGCGGCCGTGACCACGCGATCGAGCCGCACGCCGAGATTGACGGTGCGCGCGTCTTCGACGCCGCGCAGCGTCAACGGCTGATACGCGCCCAGGGTCGCGAATGAAACGCGCGATGTGCTGGAGCCGGATGCCGGCGTTGGGACGCTGGCGTCGTTGTCGAGGAAGTGCGGGTTGACGTTGGCGGTGACGGCGCTCGCGCCGGCGACAGTGGGCGCGCTCGGCGCATTCGCCGCCGCGACGACGACAGGCACCGATGGCGCGGCGCCCGAGCCGACGGCATACAACGCGCCGACAACGGCGGTCAGCGAAAGGCAAAACGACACAACTGGTTTCATGAACAGCTCAGCTTGTTGGACCTCGACCGTGCGCGCTCGAGTGCGCCAACTACGGTGCGAATCCGGTCTGCCGCGCGAGCGCGCGAAGTTGAAAACGGACTGGCGGGCGCGCGCAGCAGGCGAAACAGGCGGCGGCGCGCTATGCCTGGTATACGGAAAATCCGGCGAAACCTTGAGCGCAACGAGCGACGGGTTGGCCAACCGGGTTGGCCAACACCTGAGCGCAATCGGCAGCAGCCCTAACCGGTGATGCGTTCTGTTTATGTTTCGAAGCCGGCCGGTCAGGCAAGAAGGTGCAGGTGCCTGCCGCTGTTGGGCGGCGCCACGATATCACAATTTGCAACGTTGTTGACATCTTGTAAGATCCGCAGTCATTTGCCGCACTCGAAGTCATCCCGACACATGGCCGATCCTGCCGATTCCCCCGCTCATTCACCCATCGCGCCGCCCGCCAAGTGCAGCGGTCCGCTGCGCGGGTTCTTCGCGCTGCGGCATTCGTATGCCGGCATCGTCGCGACATTGCGTGCGGAAAGCGCGTTCCGTCAGGAAGCCGCGCTCGCGGCTATCCTCGTGCCGACGGCGTTCCTGATGCCGGTCGACGCCATCGCGCGCGTGCTGCTGATCGGATCGGTACTGCTCGTGCTGCTGGTGGAGCTATTGAATTCGGCGATCGAGGCCGCCATCGACCGGATCTCGTTCGAGCGGCATGAATTGTCAAAACGTGCGAAAGACTGTGGCAGCGCGGCCGTGACCATTGCGCTGCTGATGTGTGCGCTGACGTGGGGCGTGTTGTGCGGGCCGCTTGCGTATCGCTGGTTGGGTGGGTGAGGCGCAACGCGTTCGACGTGTCCGCACCATGGTTGCGCGCCCAGTGACGAGGGGAGCAAACGTTAGCGCGGGTTCAACGGCAATTTCGCTTGCCGCCAGGCAGCCCTTCCGCAAACGTTGGCGTCAATCAAGCGATGGCACATCTATTGCTGAATTCCGCTCGCCGGCATCTCACCCGTGAAGCCGCGTGACGTACGCAACGGGGCGCCGTTCAAACGTCATTTCAACAATCCACCGGTGGAGGCACCATGCTTCGATACGCTGTGATTTTCTTCATCATCGCCATCATCGCCGCAGTGTTCGGCTTTGGAGGCATTGCCGCGGGCGCAACCGAAATCGCCAAGGTGTTGTTCTTCATCTTCCTGGTGATCTTCCTCGTCACCCTGCTGATGGGCGTGATCCGACGCTGACGGCTGCATACAGCGTTCGGTGAATTCACCCTCGCCCGATGCGAACCGGCCACGCTGCGTGGGTGCCGCGTTGAGGTTTGCGCGGATGCTGTCGCCGTTGCAATACTTGCCGCAGCATATTGCAATAGTTGCAGAAGCATCGGGCGCTTCAACTCTGCTTTCCTTCTCGCGCGATGCTTCGCCCTCCGAAGCATGGAGTGTCATCGTGCCGACGATGTGTCCTTCATACACCGCGACATGGCAATCGCCGCGCAGCACGCGCTCGCGGGTCGTCTCGATGGTTTGATCCACGCACCGAAGTGCAGGGTTGGCCCGTGAGCGTCTCGAGCAAAAATGTCGTAAATACTCAGGCCGATCAGCCGTCGTTCACGAGATGTTCTCGGCCTCGTACAGACGACGGCCCGCCGCATCCTTGCTGCCGAGGATGGGCTGAAAATCGATCGGCCACTCGATGCCGATGTCGGGATCGGACCACAGCAGGCAGCGCTCGAGCTCGGGGAACCAGTACTCGGTGGTCTTCCACATGCATTCGGCGACATCGGACAGCACGACGAAGCCGTGCGCGAAACCGGGCGGCACCCAGATCTGCCGCTGGTTGGCTTCGCTCAGATGCTCGCCGCTCCATTTGCCGAAGTTCGGTGAGTTCAGGCGCACGTCGACCGCGACATCGAAGATCTCGCCGCGCACGACGCGCAGCAGCCTCCCCTGGGGACGCTGCACCTGGTAGTGCAAGCCGCGCAGCACGCCGTGCACGGCGCGCAGATGGCGGTCCTGCACGAAGTTGAAACCTTGCGCGACGTCGTCCGAAAACTCGTCCGCGCTGAAACTCTCGAAGCAGAAGCCGAACTCGTCGATGAACACTTCCGGCTCGATGAGTTTCACCTCCGGCAATGCCGTCGCAATGACCCTGTTGCCCATCGCCACTGTGCTCGTAAAAAGGCTGGCCAGCGAACATACGGCCGCTCTCGCGACCGCGTCCGACAGACGAGGCGCGCCCGCAACGCGGGCGCCCTGTCGCATGCTAAAGATACATGCTACGCCTCACTGGCCGCCCGGCTGCGGGCGCGATACTCGGTTGGCGATAAAGCCATACGCTTGCGGAAAATTTTCGCGAGACGATCGCCGTTGCCGGTGCCGCTGCGACGCGCGATCTTGTCGACCGGCAACTCAGTCTCGGTCAGGAAGTTGCACGCGATACGCAACCGCACCTGCAGCAGGTAGTCCGACGGCGTGACCTGCATCTCATGCTTGAAACGGCGCAGGAAATTGCGCTCGCTCATTGCGGCGACCTGCGCGGCATCGGCGACCGAGACCGGACGGTCGCAGTTGGCCTCCATCCAGCGCGCGGCTGCGCGAATCTTTTCGGCGACGCTCAGCGTGCCGCCCTCGGCCGGCAGCGGTACCCACGTCGCAGCCATGCCGGGCATCACGCGATCGGCGACGCTGCGCGCGAGCTCGGCGCCCAGGTCGCGCTTGATGAACATCAGCGCGCTGCGGGCGCAGTCGTGACGGTCGTTGGCCGCGCTGAACGCGCCTTCGCTCGCGCTCGCGCCCGGATAGCGGCTCATCAGGCCGTCATGCTCGGTCGGGCCGGCCGCTTCGAGCACGAGGCGCCCCTCGCCGATCGTTTCGATCGCGCGTGTACGCGATTGCACGGCGCGCAGCCAGTTCAGCAGGCGTTCGTCGCGCGCGGCCACGTGGGCGCCGTAGCCGCCAGCGATGAACAGCACGTCGAAACCGCCGCCAAAGCGCGTGTCGATGCGGTCAGTCCAGATGCGCGCCGACGACGAGCTGGCGACATTGCCGCCGTCCATCGACAGGAACTGCACTTCGTAGGGCGGATCTTCGCCCGCTCGTGTGCCGGCGAACTCATTGGCGGTCTGGAACATTTCCACGACGGTACCGGGGCCGAGCAGCCAGAAGCCATCGAACAGCAGAATGCCGATTCGCCGCGCTGCAGTACGGACGTTCAAAGTGGGCGTGTGTAGCCACGTAATTCTCGTTGTATCAAGGTGCATGTGCGGCATGATCTTCCCCAAACGGTCATACGTTGCGGACCCCGATTTGCCCCGCCATCAGACGGAACGAGAAAATGCGTTATTACGGCGGAAAAACAGACCAACGCCGCATAAGAGATTAAGCGTGATGTTAGCGGAATGGATCGCTATAGTAAATTTGAAAAACGAATTTCATCACGACAGCCCCTGTCTGAGGAAAAGCGGTTATTCAGCGATTGATATGAGCGCGGGGCAGGCCGGACAACTATGCAAGCCGCGCGAAGAACTTGGGGGGAGATCTTACCGCAAAGCCTTGATGGACGGCACTCTCGCACATTCGGACAAAGTTGCCGGTAATGCGAAGCCTGGCCATTCCGCGTTACCGAGTACGTTTCTTGCGCGGTTCAAAAATGTTTCAATTGTGAACTGCTTATCGTGCGATTATGTCCGGGCAATTCGGTAGTTTATTCGCAAAGCGTAAATTTATTGCCCGCGGCATTAGGCATTTCCGTGGCATTCGCTCCGGGCCACAAATTAATATCCAAATGCTTATTTATCGGCGGTTCTAAAAATGTTTCTATTTTGAAACATCGCCGGCCCCTTTCGTATGATTTAAACGCTCGCACGCGCCGCGTTGATCGAACCTCGGATGATTGATGCAGCGCAGCAATCATGTGTGGCGGACACGCGACGAGGCGCCGGCCGTTGCAACCTGCGAAGTTGCAACGGCATACCTGATGCGCGCGTCTGGGAATGTGAGCAAACAGTCGGCTCGGGAACCGAATCGCGGCGCGCAACGGCCGCGCCACCGCTCGTCACCGTGCCTCAGCCATTCGTCCCTTCGCCGGCCAGCGTCACCGCAGCGGCCGCGCGCGCGAGCACCGGCCGCAAAGCCACGCCCGTGTGACTCGCGGCCACGCGCGACAGGCTTTCCGGATCTGTTGCCGCAACGATCGTACCGCCGCCCACGCCGCCCTCCGGACCGAGGTCGATGATCCAGTCCGCCTCGGCGATCACGTCGAGATCGTGCTCGATGACGACGACGCTATGCCCGCCATCCACGAGCCGATGCAGCACGCGAATCAGCTTCGCGACGTCCGCCATGTGCAGGCCGACCGTTGGCTCGTCGAGCACGTACAGCGTGTGCGGCGGCTTCTGGCCACGCCGCGTGATGTCGTCGCGCACCTTGCTCAGCTCGGTGACGAGCTTGATGCGCTGCGCCTCGCCACCCGACAGCGTCGGCGATGGCTGACCGAGCGTCAGATAGCCGAGCCCTACGTCTTTCATCAGTTGCAGCGGATGTCCGATGTTCGTAATCGACGCGAAGAACTCGACCGCTTCGTCGATTTCCATGGTCAGCACATCGCCGATGTTCTTGCCGCGCCACGTGACCGCGAGCGTCTCCGGATTGAAGCGCTGGCCGTGGCAGACGTCGCACGGCACCTTCACGTCGGGCAGGAAGCTCATGCCGATCGTGCGCACACCCTGGCCCTCGCATGCGGGGCAGCGGCCCTCGCCCGTGTTGAACGAGAAACGCGACGCGCTATAGCCGCGCGCGCGCGCCTCCAGCGTGCCCGCGAACAGCTTGCGGATCGCATCCCACACGCCGATGTAGGTGGCGGGACACGAACGCGGCGTCTTGCCGATCGGCGTCTGATCGACTTCCAGCACGCGGTCGATGCTCTCCCAGCCGGTGACCGAATCGCAGCCCTGCCACATGTGCGTGACGTTCAGCGGCGCGCGCGGCGCCGAGCGCGCGAGCACGCTCGAACGCCGGTTCGCGGCCGGCTTCTCCTCGGCGGCCGCGCGCGCGCGGCGCGTGGCCGGCGACGACAGCACCGAGCGCCCGACCGCATCGAGCAGATTGGTCATCAGCACGTCGCGCGCGAGCGTCGATTTTCCGGAGCCGCTGACGCCCGTCACCGCGACAAGCCGCGCGAGCGGAATGCCGACCGTCACGTCGCGCAGGTTATGCAGCTTGCCGCCATGCACGGTCAGCCAGTTCTCCGGCACCGCGGCCGCACGCTTGCCCGGCGCGACGACCTCACGACGCGGCTGCAGCGGATGTACGATCGGCTGCGCGAGGAAACGCCCGGTCAGCGAATCGGGCTGCGCGGACAGGTCCGCGACGCTGCCCTGCGCGATCAGCGTGCCGCCGCGCTTGCCCGCGCCCGGCCCGATATCGATGATGTGATCCGCGCGCCGGATCGTATCTTCGTCATGCTCGACGACGACGAGCGTATTGCCCTTTTCGCCGAGCTTGCGCAGCGCGTTCAGCAGAATCTGGTTGTCGCGCGGGTGCAGACCGATGGTCGGCTCGTCGAGCACGTAACACACGCCCTGCAGATTGCTGCCGAGCTGCGCGGCGAGCCGGATGCGCTGCGCTTCGCCGCCCGACAAACTCGGCGCCGCGCGATCGAGGCTCAGATAGCCGAGCCCGACTTCTTCGAGGAACTGCAGCCGGCTGCCGATTTCACTGACCACGTCGCGCGCGATTTCGGCGGCGCGGCCCGTCATCTGCAGCGTATCGATCCACGCGCGCGTGTCGGACACGGTCCATTGCGCGACATCGACGATCGCCTGCGAGTCGAACGTGACCGCGCGCGCGACCGGATTCAGACGCGTGCCCGCGCAATCCGGACACGGCTCGTCGACGAGTCCTTCCGGTTCCTGCTCCTCCGACGGCAGGCTCTGCTCGCGACCGCGATTGTCGTCGTCGACGACGGTGTCGTCGTACGCGGCCCGCTGCTCGCGCGTCAGCGACAGCCCCGTGCCGACGCAGCTCGTGCACCAGCCATGCTTGCTGTTGTACGAGAACATGCGCGGATCGAGCTCGGGGTAGCTCGTGCCGCACACCGGACACGCGCGCTTCGTCGACAGCACCTTCACGTCGCCGAGCTTCGCGGTGGACTCGCCGCCGTTGAGCGCGTCGTGCAGACCGTCGAGCGGCGCGAGCAGATGCATGATGCCTTTACCGATGTCGAGCGTTTGATCGAGCGCTTCGCGCAGCTCCGCTTCGTGATCGGCCGAGATGACGAGGTCAGCGACCGGCAGCTCGATCGTGTGCTCGCGGAAGCGGTCGAGCTTCGGCCACGGATCGACCGGCACGAACTCGCCGTCCACACGCAGATGCGTATTGCCGCGCGCCTTTGCCCATTTCGCGAGGTCGGTGTAGACGCCCTTGCGGTTCACGACGAGCGGCGCGAGGAAGCCGACGTGCTGGCCCTTGTGATCGCGCAGCAACTGCGCCGCGATCGATTCGGCGCTTTGCGACGTGACCGGCGTGCCGTCGTGAATGCAGTGCTGCAAGCCGAGCTTCACGTACAGCAGACGCAGGAAGTGCCACACCTCCGAGGTCGTCGCGACGGTACTCTTGCGACCGCCGCGCGAGAGTCGCTGCTCGATCGCAACGGTCGGCGGAATGCCGTACACGGCATCGACTTCGGGCCGGCCGGCTGGCTGCACGATCGAGCGCGCGTACGCGTTCAACGATTCGAGGTAGCGCCGCTGACCTTCGTGGAACAGGATGTCGAACGCGAGCGTCGATTTGCCCGAGCCCGACACGCCGGTGATCACGTTGAACTTGCCATGCGGAATGTCGACGTCGAGCGCCTTCAGGTTGTGCTCGCGCGCGTTGACGATGCGCACGACGTCCTCGCCTTCGATCGCGCGACGTGCGCGGGCCGCGCTCAGGGCCTTCTGCAGCGGGATGCCCTGGGGCTCCGCCGCGGCTGCGGTGTCCATCGCGCGGTCGTATTGCAGCAAGGCCTCGCCGGTATGCGATTCGGCACACGCTTTCACTTCGTCCGGCGTGCCCGCGCACAACACGCGGCCACCGCCGTCGCCGCCTTCGGGACCGAGGTCGATGATCCAGTCGGCCGCGCGGATCACGTCGAGATTGTGCTCGATCACGATCAGCGAATGACCGCTCGCGAGCAGCTTGCCGAACGCCTGCATCAGCTTCGCGATGTCGTCGAAATGCAGACCCG
Organism: Paraburkholderia lebeckiae; assembly: GCF_050436225.1. Classification (NCBI taxonomy): domain Bacteria; kingdom Pseudomonadati; phylum Pseudomonadota; class Betaproteobacteria; order Burkholderiales; family Burkholderiaceae; genus Paraburkholderia; species Paraburkholderia lebeckiae. The sequence goes on from NZ_JBNDLU010000002.1 coordinate 2,460,910, forward strand.
TGGTCGGTTCGTCGAACATGAACAGACGCTTCGCGATCACCTGCTTCGCGCCGCGTGCGCCGCGCGCCTGTGCCGATTCCGCGAGAAAGCCCGCGAGCTTGAGCCGCTGCGCCTCGCCGCCCGACAGCGTCGGCACGGGCTGGCCGAGCTTCACGTATTCGAGCCCGACGTCGACGATCGGCTGCAGCACGCGCAATACTTCGGCGTCCTTCGCGAAGTACGCGACAGCCTCGCTGACGGTCAGTTCGAGCACGTCGGCAATGCTCAACGCGCGCGCCGGCTGGCCTCGCTCGATCTTCACCTCCAGCATTTCCCCGCGATAACGACGCCCGTCGCAATCGGGGCAGCGCAGGTACACGTCGGAGAGGAACTGCATTTCTATGTGCTCGAAGCCCGAGCCGCCACAGGTCGGGCAGCGGCCATCGCCCGAATTGAAACTGAACATGCCGGGGCCGTAGCCGCGCTGTTGCGCGAGCGGTGCCTTCGCGAACAGCTTGCGGATTTCGTCGAACGCGCCGACGTAGCTGGCCGGATTCGAGCGTGCGGTCTTGCCGATCGGCGACTGGTCGACGAACACGACGTCGGTGACCTGGTCCGCGCCGTTCAGCGCCTTGAACGCGCCGGGCGCCTCGGTGGCGAGCCCGAAGTGGCGCGCCATCGCCGGATACAGCACGTCCTGCAGCAGCGTCGATTTGCCGGAACCCGACACGCCGGTCACGCACACGAGCCGCTGCAATGGAATTTCGACCGTGACGTCGCGCAGATTGTGCTCGCTCGCGCCTTCGAGCACGATGCGCGGCGTGCTCGCGTCGACCGCGCGACGCGACCAGTGCGCGGCATCCGCGACATGGCGCCGGCCGCCGAGGTACTCGCCGGTCAGCGTACCGGTCGAGCGGATCGCCTCGGGCGCGCCGTCGAAAATGATCGAGCCGCCGCGCTCGCCCGGTCCCGGACCCATGTCGATGAGCCGGTCCGCCGCGAGCATCACCGACGGATCATGCTCGACCACGACCAGCGTATTGCCCGCGTCGCGCAGCCGGTGCATCGCTTCGACGATGCGGTTCAGGTCGCGCGGGTGCAGGCCGATGCTCGGCTCGTCGAGCACGAACAGCGTCTTGGTCAGCGACGTGCCGAGCGCGGTGGTCAGGTTGATACGCTGCACCTCGCCGCCCGACAGCGTGCGGCTTTGCCTGTCGAGCGTCAGATAGCCGAGACCGACGTCGCATAGATACTTGAGGCGCGTGCGCACTTCGGCGAGCAGCAGCTTCAGCGCGTCGTCGAGCAACGCGCTCGGCAGCGTGATGTCGTCGAAGAAGCGGCGGATGCGCTCGATCGGCATCAGCATGAGATCGTGCACGGTCAGGCCCGGCAACGCTTCGAGCTGCGCGCGCGACCACTTCACGCCGCGCGGCATGAAGCGCTGCGCGGGCGCGAGCACCTGGTTCGCGTTGGCCTTGCTGCCGAGGCGCCACAGCAGCGATTCGGTTTTCAGACGCGCGCCGCCGCAGGTTTCGCACGGCGTGTAGCTGCGGTACTTCGACAGCAGCACGCGGATATGCATCTTGTACGCCTTCGATTCGAGATAGTCGAAGAAGCGTTTGACGCCGTACCAATGCGTCTGCCACTTGCCGTTCCAGTCCGGCGAGCCGTTGATGACCCAGTTGCGTTCGCGCTCGCTGAGCTCGCCCCACGGCGTGTCGCGGCGGATGTCGGCTTTCGCCGCGTAGCGCATCAGGTCGTCCTGGCACTCCTTCCACGCGGGCGTCTGCATCGGCTTGACCGCACCTTCGCGCAGCGTCTTGCGCGCGTCGGGGATCACGAGACCGAGGTCGACGCCGATCACGCGGCCAAAACCGCGGCAGGCATCACAAGCGCCATAGGCCGAGTTGAACGAGAACAGCGCGGGCTGCGGATCGGCATAGCGCAGATCGCTTTCGGGGCTGTGCAAGCCGGTGGAGAAACGCCAGATGCGCGGCTCGGCGGCTTCGGCCTGCGGCTCGTCCGAGGTAGCCGGCAGCACGTAAATATTGACGCGCCCGCCGCCGCGCTTCAGCGATGCCTCGATCGCCTCGATCGTGCGTGCTTTATCCACCGAGCGCAGCCGGAAGCGGTCGGCGACGACATCGAGCAACTTGCGCTTGCCGGTCGGCGAGTCGACTTCGCGCTGCGCCTGCACGCGCGTATAGCCGCTCGCCGACAACCACTGCTCGACCTCCTGCGCGGACGCCGACTCTGGCAGCTCGACCGGGAACGTGACGACGAGCCGCGGCTCCTCCTGCGCGGTGCGCGCGAGCAGTTCCGCGTAGATCGTCTCCGGCGTATCGTGCCGCACGAGGTGCGCGGTCTGGCGGTCGAACAGCTCGGCCGCGCGCGCGTACAGCAGCTTCAGGTGGTCGTTGAGCTCGGTCATCGTGCCGACCGTGGAGCGCGAGCTGCGCACCGGGTTGGTCTGGTCGATCGCGATGGCGGGCGGCACGCCGTCGACGCGGTCGACCTGTGGCCGATCCATCCGGTCGAGGAACTGGCGCGCGTACGCACTGAAGGTTTCGACGTAGCGGCGCTGGCCTTCCGCATACAGCGTGTCGAACACGAGGCTCGACTTGCCCGAACCCGACGGCCCCGTGACGACCGTCATTTCGCCGGTGCGCACGTCGAGGTCGACGTTTTTCAGGTTGTGCTGGCGGGCGCCGCGAATGCGGATCGTGCCCTGGATCTTGTTGCCGCTCGGGTTGCCGCCTTGGGGAGTGTCAGCGAGGGTGTCAGGGGTTGCGTCGTTGGAGGACAATTTTTCCGACCGTCTGAAGGAGTGGGTCACCTCTCACGGCCGGCTCTCGCGACCGCGCAAGTTCGGTGCAGCCGGGTCGGCGCAAGGAGCGCCCGGAAGCCTGGCTGTGGGGGGATACTATACTGTATGTTTATACAGTTTTCCATGACGGGCGCAGACGCGCCACGATCTCCGGATCGGCGGCGATGCGCAAACGGCTGCGCCGCGGTCACACCGCCTGATTAGCCCAGCGCGCTTTCAACCCGCGAGCACCCGGCCGCATCCGGTTTTGCGCAACCCGCCGGGGTTCCGCGCGCGGCACGGTCGCCGAGCGCATAGGCGACGCAACGCCTCGCCAGCACCTCGGTCGGATCGACGAGCCGCACCACCCGCCCGCCCGGACACGCGAGCACCGGGTCACGCAACAGCAACGGCAACTCGGTGCACGCGAGCACGATGACCTGCACACCCCGCGCGAGCAGATCGTCGACAGCCGCCGCGAGGTCCTCGCAGCATTCGCCCGACGCGTGCCCCGCCTTCACGCCGCGCGGGCCGTAGATCGCGTTCATCAGACGCGCTTGCGCAGTGGCGGACGGCGCGATCTGCACCAGGCCGCGCGCGTCGAGCGCCTGCTCGTAGACGCGGCTCGCGAGCGTGCCCGAGGTGGCCAGCACGCCCACTTCGCGCAGACCCGGAAAGGTCTCGCGCAGATAATCGGCGGTACAGGTCAGCATATTGACGATCGGCACGCGCAGCGCCGGCTGGAGCCGCTCGACGAACGCATGCGCGGTATTGCACGGAATCGCGATCAGATCCGCGCCGCCGTCCTCGAGCGTCTTGCAGGCCGCGTACAGCGCGAGGGTGGGATCGTCGCCGCGCTCGAGCAGCGCCGCGGTGCGGTCAGGGATCTGCGGATTCTGCTCGACCATGATCCGGATATGGTCCTGGTCGCGCGCGGCCGGCGTGTGGCGCACGAGCTTGGCCATGAAATCGACGGTCGCGGCCGGCCCGATGCCGCCGACCACGCCGAGGCGGAACGTCCGCTCCGGCTGCGTGTACTGCGCCGCCGCGACATAACGCGCATACACCTGGTTCGTATCGACGAGCGGCACCTCGATGCGCCCGAGCGCCCGCAGCACGAGGCCGATCTCCGCGAGCCCCGGCACGATCATGTCGACGTCCTGCGCGACCAGATCCGCGCACGCCGCGCCCAACAGCTCGACGGGCCGCCCGTGCAGGCGCCCATCGCGGATGCCCCCGACACCAAAGACGGCGCTCGTCACGCCGTCGAAACCGGTGTCGTTGCGCGGATAGCATATGTCGAACTGCCCGGCTTCAAAGTAGCGCTCGAACAGGCCGTTCGCGCGAATCGCCGCCGACGTCAGCACGCCGATTCGGCGCGCCGACGGATAGGTGCGCCGCACGTGCGCGGACAGTGAGGTCATGATGTTGGCGACCGGCACGGTGACGTTGGCCGCGAGTTCGTCGATGAAGGTGTGGCTCAGAAAGCATGGCAGCACGATCGCGTCGACGCCGCGTTTTTCGAACGCGCGCATCGTGTCGAACACGTGGATCTTGAACTGCGGGTCCGTCGCCTCGGGCGCGGCGGGCCCCTGCCACGCGCGCGGTTCGAAAATCAGATCGAAGGGGCGCGCGGCGCCTGGCCGGCGCGACGCCGTGCTCATCCGGCTGAGGATGTCGGCACTGGCGAACTGCGCCGCGCCCGTCGCCACACCTAGCGAACGAAAACGATTCATGATCAGATCCCCCGGTCGTTCTGTGCGTCCACCCTCGATCACGGGCGGCTTTCTGTGCGCTTGAGAATGACATTATGCGAGGCGCACGTGTCCAGTGGTTAACCACGAAAAAGCATTACTTTGCGGTTTTCGCTCCCTCAGTTCACCGGCGCGAAAATCTCCCGCAGCCACTGCGCGAACACTCGCACGCGCGACGACAACTGCCGGTTCTGCGGATACAGCACCGACACCGGCATCGGCGGCGGCGGATAGTCCGCCAGAATGACCCGCAGCCGCCCCGCCGCCAGCTCGCCATCCACGCGGTAACGCGGCACCTGCACGATGCCGAGCCCGGCGAGCGCCGCGCCCGTGTACAGTTCGGCGCCGCTGACCGACACCGCCGACGGCAGCACGAGCGCGGTATCCCGCCCGTCGACGCGGAATTCGAGCGGCAACGGCTTGCCGGTCGCGCTCGACACGTAGTTGACCGCGCGATGCGTCGACAGCGCGTCAGGATCGGCGGGCTCGCCATACGCGGCCAGATACGCGGGACTCGCGACCGTCACCTGCTGCAGTTGCGCGACGCGCCGCCCGACCATCGACGAATCCTGCAGCACGCCCGCGCGCAGCACGCAATCGATGCCCTCGCGCACGAGGTCGACGAGCCGGTCGTCCTCGCCGATCATCAGCTCGATGTCGGGAAAGCGCGCGAGAAACGCGGGCAGCGCCGGCACCACGAAGTGCCGCGCGAGCGTGCCCTGCACGTTCACGCGCAACAGCCCCTTCGGCGCGAGATTGGAAAACGCCCCCTCGGCCTCCTCCAGATCGGCGATCAGGCGCACGCAGCGCTGGTAGTGCGCTTCGCCGTCGGGCGTGAGCCGCACCGTGCGGGTCGTACGTTCGAGCAACCGCGCGCCGAGCCGCTGCTCGAGGCGCTTCATCAGGTTGGTGACGGTCGCGCGCGGAATTTGCAGATCGTCGGCGGCGCGCGTGAAGCTCTGGCGCTCGGCGATCCGCACGAATACACGCATTTCCTCGAAACGGTCCATACGACGGATTATTGAAGCAAATGGAATGATGATGGCGAGTCTAACCGGATTATCTCTGCGCGCAAAGCGTTCATGATTCACCTCACCGATTCACCACCTTCCATGAGGAAACCAATCATGAGCACGAACCCACAACCGAAAGTCGCCATCGTCACGGGCGCATCGCGCGGCATCGGCACGGCGATCGCACAGCGGCTCGCGAAGGACGGCTACGCGGTCGCCGTCAACTACGCATCGAGCGCGGGCGAAGCCGACGCGCTCGTCGGTGCGATCCGCGAAGCTGGCGGCAAGGCGGTCGCGGTGCGAGCCGACGTGTCGAAGCCCGACGACGTGCGTCGCATGTTCGAGATCACCGAACGCGAACTCGGCAAGGTGGATGTGCTCGTCAACAACGCGGGCGTGATGAAGCCCACGCCGCTCGCCGACACGCCCGACGCACTCTACGACCAAACCTTCGACATCAACGTGCGCGGCACCTTCAACACGCTGCGCGAAGCGGCCGCGCGCCTGAACGACGGCGGGCGCATCGTCAATTTCTCGACCAGCGCGCTCGCGCTGAACCTGCCTGGCTATGGCATCTACACGGCGACCAAGGCAGCCGTCGAAGCGTTCACGCGTGTCTTCGCGAAGGAACTGCGCGGGCGCAACATCACAGTGAATGCGGTCGCGCCGGGACCGATCGCGACCGCGCTGTTCCTCGAAGGCAAGACCGACGAGCAGATCGAGACGTTCGCGAAAATGCCGCCGCTGCAACGCCTCGGCGAGCCGGAAGACGTGGCGGGCTTGGTCGCCTTTCTGGTCGGCCCGGATGCGGGTTGGGTCAATGGGCAGGTATTGCGGGCCAATGGCGGTTTGGCCTGATGGGATGGGCTAGTCCAGCGTGCGGCCGCGCTGGACCAAGGCATTGCGCCGGCTGCGGCGCCTGGAACGTGGTCGACCCGCCGCTCAAACCGCCTTGGGATTGCGTTCCGCGAAGCCTTCCTGATGCCAGTACGGATACGCGGGGCGCACCGTGCTGGCCGCATCGAGCTTCGCGACCTGGTCCGGCGTCAGATTCCAGCCGACCGCGCCGAGGTTCTGCCGCAGTTGCTCCTCGTTGCGCGCGCCGATCAGCAGCGTCGCGACGGTCGGCCGTTGCAGCAGCCAGTTCAGCGCGATCTGCGGCACGGTCTTGCCGGTTTCGGCGGCAATTTCGTCGAGCGCGTCGAGCACGCGGAACAGATAGTCTTCCGGCACCGGCGGCCCCATGTCGGCGGTCTTGTGCAGGCGGCTCGTCTCCGGCAGCGGCTGGCCGCGCTTGAGCTTGCCGGTCAAGCGGCCCCAGCCGAGCGGGCTCCACACCACGGCACCGACGCCCTGGTCGACGCCGAGCGGCATCAGCTCCCACTCGTAGTCGCGCCCGACCAGCGAGTAGTAGGTCTGATTCGCGACATAGCGCGGATAGCCGTAACGGTCGGCGATATCGAGCGACTTCATCAGATGCCAGCCGGAGAAATTCGACACGCCGATATAGCGGATCTTGCCCGCGCGCACGAGGTCGTCGAGCGTGGACAGCACTTCGGGGATCGGCGTTTTCGCGTCGAAGCCGTGCAGCTGGAACAGGTCGATGTAATCGGTTTGCAGACGCTTGAGCGCTGAATCGACCGCCTGGATCAGATGGAAGCGCGACGAGCCGACGCCGTTCGGATCGTCGTCGAAACGAAACGTCGCCTTGGTCGACAGGATCGCCTTGTCGCGCTTGCCCTTCAGCGCCTCGCCGAGCACCGACTCGGACGCGCCCTTCGAATAGATGTCGGCGGTGTCGAACATCGTGACGCCCGCGTCGAAACAGATGTCGATCAGACGCCGCGCTTCGGCGACGTCGGTCGCGCCCCACGCCTGGAAAAATTCACCCTTGCCGCCGAACGTACCGGTGCCGAGACTCAGCACCGGCACCTTGAAACCCGATGCACCCAGATGTCGGTATTCCATTGAAGAATTCTCCGTGGCATTGCCGTCGATGAACGGAGGTTCAGTCTACGCGTGTCCGCCAAACGGCGTCACGAAGGCAACGCGCTCAGATCCGTCAATGCATCGCGCACGGCATCGATAACGCTGCCCCAATCGCCGAGCGCCGGTTGACGGAACAGTCGCGCGGACGGATACCACGGCGTGTCGCTGCGTTCGAGGAACCAGCGCCAGCAGGTGTCGAAGCGGTTCAGAATCCAGACGGGTTTGTCGAGCGCGCCGGCCAGATGCGCAGTGGACGTGTCGACCGAAATCACCAGATCGAGACTGGCGACGAGCGCGGCGGTATCGGCGAAATCGTGCAGCAGCCCGGTGTAATCGGCGACGCGTTCAGCGTAGGCGCTTTCGGCTAATTGCGGTGCGGCCGCGCCCTTCTGCACGCTGAAGAAGCGAACGTTCGGCACCTCGAGGAGCGGCGCGAGTTGCTCGAACGTGAGCGACCGACGCGCGTCGATCTTGCGCAGCTCGGCGATATGCGCGCGGTTCTCGCCGGCCCAGACGAGGCCGACTTTCAGCGGCCTGATTGCGGTGGCATCCGCGTTGATGTTGCCGTCGTGTTCGATCCGCTCACGCCATTCGCTGACGGCCGCCGGCTGCGCAAAAAGATACGGCGTCGCCGCCGGAATGCTCGCTTCGTTCGTGCCGAACGCAAGCGGCAAGCTCAACAGCGGGCAATGACAATCGAACGGCGGCAACGGCTGCCCCGCTTCGATCAACCGGTCGACACCATCGAGCGTCGACAGCAATCGCAACAACGCGCCCGGCACTTCGAGCACGACCTTCGCGCCGAGCTTCGCAACGAGCGGCGCATAGCGGCAGAACTGCAACGTGTCGCCCAGGCCCTGCTCCGCATGCAGCAGGATCGTTTTGCCGTCGAGCGGAACATCGCCGAGCCACAGCGGCTGCGCGAACGCGCGCCTGCCGGCCTTGATGCGGCTGCGCTCCCAACGCCATTCGTATTCGCGCCAGCCGGTATCGAAGCGGCCCATTTGCAGCAGGCACAGCGCCTGGTTCCAGTGCGTTTCGACCGACGCCGGATTCAACTCAAGCGCGCGCTGATAGCTCGACAACGCCTGTTCGCGCTGATTCAGATCGATCTGCGCGAGACCGAGGTTGTTCCATGCATCGACGAAAGCAGGCGCAAGTTCCAGCGCGCGTTGGTAGCAGCGCTGCGCTTCGTGCGGCTGGTTCAGATCGCCGAGCACGTTGCCGCGATTGCTCCATGCATCCGGATAGTTCGGCTGCAACGCGAGCGCCTGGTCGCAGCTATCGAGCGCATCGGCATAGCGGCCGAGATCGCGCAGCACGCAGGCGCGATTGTTCCACGCCGGCGCAAACTCCGGCACGAGCGAAAGCGCGCGTTCGTAGCTCGCGAGCGCGTCGAGCGGACGGTTCAGCTCCGCCAATGCGTTGCCGCGATTGTTCAACGCATCGGCGAATTTCGGCTGCATCGCGAGCGCCCGCTCGGCACACGCGAGCGCTTCGTCATGGCGCTGCAACGCGTTCAGCGCATAGGCGAGATTCGAATGCACGGCCGGCTGTCTCGCGTTGACCACGAGCGCCTTCTTCAGCAGATCGATGCCTTCCTGCAAGCGGCCCGTTTGCAGCGCGAGTTCGCCGAGCCCGCGCAACGCGTCGCCATGCTTCGGCTTCAGTTCGAGAATCTCGCGATACAACTCCTCGGCTTCGACGAGCGCGCCGTTCTGCTGGAGCGCGACGGCTTGTCGAAGCAGATGGTCCAACTGTTGCGGCAGACTAGCTGGCTTGCTCATGCGGTACCTGAAATCGAAGGCGCGAAGAATCGTCGGATGAAGCGCACGATTATCGCCGAAAAGCCCGGATTCCAAGTACCGCCGCTGCCGCGTAGCGACGTGACGCCGCCTATTGCGCGGCCACGGACAGATGCTTGCGCTTCGCGAGATCCTGCGCCATCGCATAGTGCTGCTGGATCGTCGGCAGCGCCTGTTTCGCGGCGGCCTTCAACTGCTCGTCGCGGCCCGCGGCGATTTCCGCCTGGAAAGCGGACAGCGCCTTCTGTTCACCCGCGAGCGCGACCTGCTCGATGTACACCTTGTCGAAGTCCGCGCCGCGCAGGTGATTGATGCTTGCGAGCACGGCCGCATCGGGATCGTTCTTCGGCACGTCGACACCGCGCGGACTCGCCGCGCGCAATGCGTCGGTGATCTTCGCGTCGTCGCTCGACACGCGCTCGGCGAAGGCCTTCACGTCGCGGTCGGCCGAACGCGCGGTGGCGATACGCGCGGCATCGCGCTGCGTCGCGACGGCTTGCGTGCCGTCCGCGATGAAGGTCTGGTCGGCGGCATGCAGGCGGCCCGTGTCCGTGGACGCGGCGCTCTGCGCGCTGGCCACCGAGGCAGCCGTCAGAAGACCACCGAAGCAGGCAGCGGCGGCGATGCGGGCCAAAGCGACGGAAGGGACGGAAGGCAGGCGGATCATACGTTCTCCTTGAGGTGAAAGCATCTGAAAGCAAAACGACGGACACGTGTGCGCCGCGAACGAAGCGTGCGATCCAAAACGCTGCGGACTGCTTGCGAGCCCAGCGCGGCGCCACGCTTTTATCGCTGCCGATTCTAGAAGCCACGCCGTCGGGCAGGTGAAACGCTGCTGTCGCTTCTGTAACCTTAGGTAACCCTCATATGAATGCGCACACGTTTGCCGTATTCGCGTGAATCGCGCGCGCCGCTCGACGCTGCCACGCGGTGCTGAATTTTTCGCCATCGGCGCCGATAACCAGATACAGGCACGCTCAGCACCGCTCAGCACCGCAATTCTGGAGAACGATTCCGATGGCAGACGACCACCGTGCCAATCACGAGCGCCACACCGAACGCAGCAACCTGACGAGCTCCAACAAGTTCGAGCTGCTGCTATACCGCCTCGGCCACGTGCCGGGCAGCGACGCGCACGAGTTGTATGGGATCAACGTGTTCAAGGTGCGCGAAATCTCGACGATGCCGACCGTCACGCCGATCGCCGGATCGTCGCCTTACGTGATGGGCGCGGTCGACATTCGCGGGCAGATCATCCCCGTGATCGATCTGCCGCGGTTGATGGGCTGCGAGCCGACGCGCGGCCTGAACATCCTGCTGGTCACCGAGTTCGCGCGTTCGACGCAGGCCTTCGCGGTCGAGGAAGTCGACGACATCGTGCGACTCGAATGGAACCAGGTGCTGTCGGCCGATGGCTCGGCGGGCGGCAAACTCGTCACGAGCATCGCGCGCATCGACGGCAATACCGGCGACTCGCGGCTCGCCCAGGTGATCGACGTCGAGCAGGTGTTGCGCGACGTGTTCCCGTCGCAGCATCCGAGCGTCGATCCGGCCTCGGTCGGCCAGGCGCTCGGCATCCGCCGCGGCGCGAAGATCCTCGCCGCCGACGACTCCGGCTTCGCGCGCAAGCTGATCGAACAGGCGCTCGCCGCGATCGGCGCTGACTACATCATGACGAAGACCGGCGAGGAAGCGTGGCAGACGCTGCAGCAGGTCGCGCGCGAAGCGCAGAAAAACGGCGCGCGCGCGAAAGACACCATCGCGCTGGTACTAACCGATCTCGAGATGCCGGAGATGGACGGCTTCATGCTGACGCGCCAGATCAAGGCCGATGAACGCACGCGCGATATTCCGGTGATCATTCACTCGTCGCTGACGGGCGCGGCCAATGAGGCGCATGTGAAGAACGCGGGCGCCAACGGCTATGTCGCGAAGTTCGCGGCGAGCGAGCTCGCCGACGCGATCCGTGGTGCGCTGGGTGCCGCGCCGGCGAAGACGGCGGCTTGAGGTCTGGGGTGTCGAGCAGTGAATCGGGTCGCCGCGCTCAACGATGCGCGGTAAGCTCGATCGAGAAGTCCATCCTGCCGATCTCGACGCCCATCGTGTTGAGCCGCTGCGGCGCATGAAAGCCGTCGAGCGCCGCGCGTTGTTCAGGCGTACCGATATCGAGCACGGCGAGCAACTCGGCGGTGATCGCGTAGAGCACGCCGGGATTGCCGTCCTCGATCTTCAGCGCGATGCCTAGCGCGCCCTTCGCGCCGAGCCGCGCGGTCTGCCGCGATGCGCGTACGCCGATCGCATAGCTGCCGTCCGCGCCGACCTTGCCGACCAGCGCGCCATCGAAAGCCTGCATCAGCAGCGTACAGAAGCGCCCCTCCCCGCCGACCAGTTTCGGGTACGACGTCATCGCGCGATAGATGCGAGCGAGCGCGGCCGCGCGCGGCGTCGTCGCGGCGGCTTCGGTTTCCTGTTGATCCTGCGCCGCCGCGAGTTTCGCGAACAGACGTGCGAGCCGGTCGAGCGCAAACGCCGGCGTCGGCAGATTGCAGCCGTCGATCGCCCATTGCACGCCCTCGTCGGGCAGATCGCAGACGCTCGCGACCGTCTGCTTCACACGCACCTGCAACGGATGCCCGGGCAGTTCATAGCCGGCGAGCGCCGCGCCGATCGAACGCGCGCCGGCCAGCATGCCCGCGTGCTTGCCCGAACAGTTGCTGCACACGCCGGTGGGCGTAAAGCCGCGCCGGATCCAGTCGACGTACACCGCATCCGATAGCGGCGGATGACCGCCGCAACGCAGATCGGCCTCGCTCGCCTGCGCTTTCGCGAGCATGCCGCGCGTGCGTTCGATATGACGCGGCTCGCTGCTGTGCGATGCGCACATCAGCGCGAGATCGGCTTCGACGAAACCGCAACGCTCGAGCGCGCCGGTTTCGAGCACCGCGAGCGCCTGGGCCGGCTTCGCCGCGGAACGCGCGAGCGTCATGCGCGCGGCGTCGCCGAACGAATACAGCAGACGACCGTCCGCATCGACGACCGCGACGTGCGCGAGATGCGTGTTCTCGACGGATTCACCACGATAGATCGTCGCCGCGACCGGCGCGGCGGGGTGCAGTTCGGACTGGCTCATGCGGTTCGTCTCCTCGTAGTGTCATTGATCAGGCATTGGCGCACAGGCCCTGGCAATCAGGCGCTCGCCGCGAGCGCCTCTTCGCGCTCGAGCGTGCGCGTGTGCCGCAGTTCGGGAAAGAGCCGCATCCACAACAGCGCGATCGCGATCGTCGCGACACCGCCGACCAGCACCGCGGGCTGCGCGCCCCACCATCCCGCGGTCAGGCCCGATTCGAACTCGCCCAATTGATTCGACGTCCCGATGAACAACGAATTGACCGCGCTGACGCGGCCGAGCATTTCATCGGGCGTGCGCAATTGCACGAGCGACAGCCGCACCACCACGCTGATCGTGTCCGACGCGCCGAGCACCATCAGCGCGAACAACGACACGAGGAACTGATGCGACAGCCCGAACACGATCGTCGCGATGCCGAACGCGATCACGCCGCCGAACATCGCCGCGCCGGGCCGGTTGCGCAATGGAAAATGCGCGAGCCAGATCGTGCCCGCGAGCGCGCCGATCGCCGTGCCCGAGCGCAACAGGCCGAGACCGAGCGGGCCCGCGTGCAGCACGTCGCGCGCGAAGATCGGCAGCAACGCGGTCGCGCCGCCGAACAGTACCGCGAACAGATCGAGCGACAGCGCGCCGAGAATCACCGGCTCGCGACGAATGAACGCGATGCCCGAAAAGATCGATTCGAGCGTGACGGGCGCGCGGCTCGCCGGCTTCATCTGCAACGGAATGCTCCACACCGACGCGGCCGCCGCCGCGAACGTCAGCGTGCACGCGAGATACGCGGCACCGGGACCGATGCCGTACAGCAGACCACCGAGCGCAGGCCCGGCGATCTGCGCGGTCTGATTGGCGGACGTCGCCCACGCGGTCGCCTTCGGCAGATAGCCGCGCGGCACCACGGCCGGCAGCAGCGACGCCACGGCCGGCGATTCGAACGCGCGCGACGCGCCGACGCAGGCGGCCAGCACGTAGATGACCGGCGCGCTGATCCAGCCGCCGAAGGTGCCGATCGCGAACAGCAATGCAGCGACACTTTCGAGGCTCTGGCAGACGGCGGCGATGCGGCGGCGATCGTAACGATCGGCGACATGGCCGACGACGAGCGTCAGCAGGAACATCGGCAGAAACTGCGCGAGACCGACGAGGCCAAGTGCGAACGCGCTATGCGTGAGCGCGTAGACATGCCAGCCCATCGCGACCGCGAGCATCTGGAACGACAGCGACGACAGGATGCGGGTGCACCAGAAACGCTGGAACGGCGGGTGTTTCGGCAGGCTGAAATGCGGGGAATCGGCGGGATCGATGGAGGCTGGGGGCATCGGGATTGTTGCTCGTGACGGGGCGCATCGGGGCGTGGGTTGGGCGGGCGCCAGTTTAGAGCAAGACCGGAGGAGATGCACAAAGGAGGCCGATCTCGAATCAGTGGAGACGCCCATCGTCGAAATGGGGCGCCATACCTAAACCGTAGCCCGGCACATCGGACACCCCATGTGCCATCGAAAAGATTGAAAGCCAGATTGTGGCCTGGCTCTTCAGTTGCATACAGATCCAGTTCAGTTCCTTTCAATTTGGCGCCTCGATTGATCGTCAAGTCTGCCGATTACGGTGCATCAGCGCGCCGTATGTCACGCGACGGGCGTTAAATCGAACGCGCGTCCGCATCAATGGGCATGATTGGGCATCAGTCGGGCTCGCCGCGCGCTTCGCAGTGCGTATATTTATGCTTGATGTATCGATGTGAACTGCCGGCCTGTTTGCGGCTATGATTGTGCCCCGTGGGGAGCCGCCCGGCTGGCGGTACTCCGGCCCACTCCCCACCGGCCAGCCACACCGTCTGACACTCGAACTACCGGAGGGCATCGAATGGTACTGGGGTGGCTCGTCCTACTTCCGTTCATGGCCGCGGCGCTCATCGCGCTCACGAGGCCGCGCGCCGCCGCGCTCTGCACCTGGATCGCGTTCGCGACGGCGCTGTTCGGCTGCGGGCTGCTGCTGAGCGAGCGCATGGGCATGGGCGACCACGACGTGCTGCAATGGCGCTATGAGTGGATGCCCGACATCGGCCTCGCGCTGTCGCTGCGCCTCGATGGCCTCTCGTTCATGTTCGCGTTGCTCGTACTCGCGATCGGCCTGCTCGTCTTCATCTACGCACGCTACTACCTCGCCGGCAGCGATTCATTGCCGCGTCTGTACCTGCTGCTACTGCTCTTCATGGGCGCGATGCTCGGCATCGTGCTGTCGAACAACCTGCTGCTGCTCGTCATCTTCTGGGAACTGACGAGCCTCGTCTCGTTCCTGCTGATCGGCTTCTGGCCATCGCGGCCCGACGCAAGGCGCGGCGCACGCATGGCGCTCACCATCACCGGCGCGGGCGGTCTCGCGCTGCTTGCGGCCGTGCTGTTGCTCGGCCACGTATGCGGCAGCTACGAGCTGAACGACGTGCTCGCCCAGCTTGACAAGGTGCAGCACGATCCTGTCTACCCGGCCATTCTGCTGCTCACGCTGTTCGCGGCGTTCACGAAGTCGGCGCAGTTTCCTTTTCACTTCTGGCTACCGCACGCGATGTCGGCGCCCACACCCGTGTCGGCCTATCTGCATTCGGCGACGATGGTGAAGGCCGGCGTGTTCCTGCTCGCGCGTCTCTATCCGGTCTTCGAAGGTACCCACCTATGGGCGTACACGGCGACAGTGGCCGGGCTCGTCACGCTGGTGGGCGGCGCGGGGATGGCGTTGTTGCAGCGCGATCTGAAGGGCCTGCTCGCCTATTCGACCATCAGCCATCTCGGCCTGATCGTGCTGCTGTTCGGCCTCGACACGCAGCTCTCGACTGTCGCCGCGCTCTTTCACACGGTCAACCACGCGGTGTTCAAGGCGTCGCTCTTCATGGCGGCGGGCATCGTCGATCACGAAACCGGCACGCGCGATCTGGGCCGTCTGCGCGGCCTGCGCAGGTACATGCCGCATACGGCCGTGCTCGCGAGCGTCGCGTCGCTGTCGATGGCCGGCGTGCCGCTGCTCAACGGCTTTCTCTCGAAGGAAATGTTCTTCGGCGAAACACTCGCGCAAAGCATGTTCGGGCCGCTGAACCTTGCCGTGCCGGTCATCGCGATCGTGGCGGCGGCGCTCTCCGTGGCGTACTCGCTACGTTTCGTCTGGGGCGTGTTTTTCGACGGCGAGACGCCGCGCGATCTGCCGCACTATCCGCCGCACGAGGCGCCGCGCTTCATGAGGCTGCCGATCGAGATTCTCGTGGGGCTGTGCCTGCTGATCGGCCTGTTCCCGCAGCAATGCATCGGCAGGCTGCTCGAGTCGGCCGCGTGGGTCACGCTCGGCGGCAAGCTGCCCGACTACAGCCTGAGCCTGTGGCACGGCGTCAATACGCCGCTCGTGATGAGCGCGGTGTCGTTCGCGGCGGGCGCGGCGCTCTTTTTTCTGCGCCGCAATGCGTTCCGCCACCGTCGCACGGCGCTCACCGAGTTGAACGCGAGCGAAATCTTCGACCGCTTCGTGCAGCGTCTCGAACAGAGCGCCGGCGTGATCGTGCGCTTGTTCGAGACGCGCTCGCTGCCGGCCTACCTCGCATGGATGATCGCGGCGATGCTGATCGTGCCGGGCGTGCCGCTCGTCGCGCTCGACACCTGGAGCGGCAGCCACACGCGCCTGCCGCCCGATCCGTTCACGCTGGGCGGCCTCGTGCTGATGGCGTTGCTCGCCGTCGGCGTGGTGCTCGTGCGTGCGCGCACCCTTTACGCGCTCGTGATGCTGAGCACCTGCGGCCTGCTCGTGTCGCTCGCCTTCGTGCGCTTCTCCGCGCCCGATCTCGCGCTCACGCAGATCTCCGTCGAACTGGTCACGATCCTGCTGCTCGTGCTGGCCGTCTATTTCCTGCCCGCGCTGCAACGCGCCGTCGAGCCGCTCCCCGTCCGGCTGCGCAACGGCGTGCTCGCGCTCGCGGGCGGCGCGCTGCTCGGCGCCGTGTCGTACAGGATCATGACGAGCGCGCCGCTGCCAGGCATCGCTCCGTACTTCCTCGCCAATGCGCTGCCCGGCAGCGGCGGGCATAACGTCGTCAACGTAATCCTCGTGGATTTCCGCGGCTTCGATACGATGGTCGAAATCAGCGTGCTCGTGGTCGCGGGGCTCGCCGTCAAGGCGCTGCTGCGCGGGCTGCGCCTGAAGTCGCCCGATGCGGGGCCGGATGGCCGGCCATGGTCGTCGCAATCGCATCCGCTGATGCTCGCGATCCTCGCGCGGCTGATGCTGCCGCTCACCGTGCTCGTCGCCGTGTTCGTGTTCCTGCGCGGCCACAACCTGCCCGGTGGCGGCTTCATCGCGTCGCTGATCCTCTCGATCGCGTTGTTGCTGCAGTACGTCGCGAGCGGGGTGCTGTGGACCGAGTCGCGCATCCACCTCAACTACCGCGCGCTCGCGGGCTTCGGCATTCTGATCGCCGCGGCCACGGGGCTCGGCAGTCTCGCGTTCGGCCAGCCGTTTTTGACCAGCGCGTTCGGGCACCTGCACGTGCCGCTGATCGGCGAGATCGAACTGTCCACGGCGATGCTGTTCGATCTCGGCGTAACGGGCGCGGTGGTCGGCACGACGCTCACGATCGTCTCGCACCTCGGCGTGCGCGACAAGGACATGCAGTCCGTGGAGAAAAGCTGATGGAAGCTGCCTTTGCCATCGCGATCGGCGTGCTTTGCGCATGCGGCATCTACCTGCTGCTGTGCGCACGCGTGTTGCCGGTGATTCTCGGTATCACGCTGTTCTCGTATGCGATCAACCTGTTCCTGCTCGGCATGGGCCGGCTTTCGATCGGCAAGCCAGCGGTCATCGCGGCGGGGGCGCAATACGCCGATCCGGTGCCGCAAGCGCTCGTGCTGACGGCCATCGTGATCGGCTTCGCAATGACGGCCTTCACCGTGGTGCTCGCGCTGCGCTCGTTTTCGATCACGGGCAACGATCACGTCAATGGCGAGGAGACGCCCGTCGAATGAACCACCTTCTCCTGCTCCCGATCCTGATTCCGCTCTTTTCCGCGGGCGTCATCGTCGCGCTGCCGCTGCGCGCGAAACGCCTGCAACGCGCGCTGAACGCGCTCGCCATCATCGCGCTGCTGCCCGTCGCGTGCCTGCTGATGGCGCGCGCCGCGCAAGGCGAGATCGCCAGCTACGCGCTCGGCGCATGGCCCGCGCCGTTCGGCATCGTGCTGGAACTCGACCGGCTCGGCGCGCTGATGCTGGTGCTCACCGCCGTGCTGGCGGTCTGCTGCCTGCTCGGCACCTCGAGCGAGGACGCGAGGCGCGGCCGCTATTTCCGTGCGCTGTTCCAGTTCGAACTGATGGGCCTGAACGGCGCCTTCCTCGCGGGCGATCTCTTCAACCTGTTCGTGTTCTTCGAGCTGCTGCTGATCGCGTCGTATGCGCTGCTGCTGCATGGTGGCGGCGCGCGACGGGTGCGCAACGGCTTGCACTATCTGTTGATGAACCTCGTCGGTTCGTCGTTCTTTCTGGTCGCGATCGGCGTGCTCTACGGCGTCACGGGCACGCTCAACATGGCCGACATGGGCGAACGTCTGGCGCATCTCGGGCCGGAGTCGCTGCCCCTCGCGCAGTTCGCGGGCGCGACGCTGATGCTCGTGTTCGGCCTCAAGGCCGCCGTGTTTCCGATGTCGTTCTGGTTGCCGCAGGCCTACCGCAGCGCCATCGGCCCGGTGGCGGCGCTGTTCGCGATCATGACCAAGGTCGGCATCTATGCGATGCTGCGCTGCGACGCGCTCGTGTTCGGCGCGGCGGGCGGCGTGCTCGATGCGTTCATGCATCAGTGGGCATGGTGGCTCGCGATCGCGACGATCGTGTTCGGCGCACTGGGCGCGTTGGCGGTGTCGAGTCTCAAGACCACGACGGGCTATCTCGTGCTGGTTTCGGTGGGCCTGCTGATCGCGGCGATCGCACTACAGACGCCGCTTGCATGGAGCGCGCTGCTCTACTACCTGATCAGCACGACGCTCTGCACAGGCGCGCTGTTCCTGCTCGCCGACACGCTCGAACCCGAGCAAGCCCCGACACCGCACGCCGCGCATGCCGCCGTTTCCGCCGATGCCAATTCGATCGAGCCCGGCTCGCTCGAAGCGCTCGACGACGCGGCCGCGGCGGCCATCTCGCCCGACCCGGACCGCGAAGCGGTGGCGACGCTGGCGCGGGTGCAGCCGCTGCAGGTCGAGACGGCCGGCGCGCTCGCCGTGCTGGTCGGGGAACCGGCTCGCACCGAAGCCGAAGCTACGGTCGAAGCGGTCCCGCGCACGCATGCACCGTGGCCGTCGAACCTCGCCGCGCTGCTCTATCTGATCGCCGCGGTGGGCGCCGCGGGCCTGCCGCCGCTGTCCGGGTTCCTCGGCAAGGCGATGGTGCTGGCCGCCACGCCGCTCGGCGCGGCAGTCGTGCTGTGGCCGGCCGTACTGCTGTCGAGCCTGCTCTCGATCGTCGCGCTGAGCCGCACGGGCACGCGCCTGATGTGGGCCGCGCCGGCCGCGCGCGCCGTCGCCGGCAAAGAGGAGCGCGCACCGCGTGGCAGTAATGCGAAGCTCGCCGCCTGCGCGGTCCTGCTCGGCTGTGTCGTGGCCATCACGCTCGGCGCGGGCGCGGTGCGGCACTATCTCACCGATACGGCGACACAGCTATTCGATCGCGCCGCCTACGTGCACGCGGTCCTCCCCGCGGCGCGCTCCTCGCCACCAGCGGCCGCCGCGACCACGGCCGACGCACAGGGGAACTGACGATGTTGAAACGGCTCTTCCCCCACCCGTGGCTCGCGGTCTTGCTGATCATCTGCTGGGTGCTGCTGATGAACGACGTCTCGCCGGGCAATCTGTTGCTCGGCGCCGTGCTCGGCTACGTGATCTCTTTTCGCGTCGCCAAAGGCTTGTGGCTGCGACCGGTGCGCTTCGGCCGACCGTGGCTGCTCGTGCAACTCGCCTGGCATGTGTTGGTCGACATCATCGTGGCCAACGTCGAGGTCGCGCTGCTCTTGCTCGGCCCGACGCAGCGGATGCGCCCGGCGTTCATCGAAGTGCCGCTCGACAGCACCCACGAGATCGCGCTCACGGTGCTCATCAGCGTGGTCTCGCTGAGCCCTGGCACGCTGTGCGCCGAACTCAGCGACGACCGCACGCGCCTCTCCGTGCACGTGCTCGATCTCGACGACGAAGCGGCACTCATCGCGCTCATCAAGTCCCGTTATGAAGCCCCTTTGATGGAGATCTTCGCATGCTAGCCATCGTGATTCCGATCTCGCTCGCGATCCTCGGCATCGCGTTCCTGCTCGCGCTGTGGCGCCTCGTGCGCGGGCCGTCGCTGCCCGATCGCATCGTCGCGCTCGACACGCTCAACATCAATGCGATCGCGTTGATCGTCGTGTACGGCATCAGCTTGCGCTCGACGGTGCTCTTCGAGGTTGCGCTTCTGATTGCCGTGATGGGTTTCGTGGGTACCGTCGCGCTCACCAAGTACCTGCAGCGCGGCGACATCATCGAACTCAACTAGCGTGGGGTATGCCGATGGAAACTTTTGTCGAAGCGATCGTTTGTTTGCTGCTGCTGGCCGGCAGTCTGTTCACGCTGGTCGGGGCGGTCGGGCTCGCTCGGCTGCCCGACTTCTTCATGCGGCTGCACGGTCCGACCAAGTCGACCACGCTCGGTGTGGGCGGCATCGTGTTCGCGTCGGTGGTGTATTTCAGTGCGCATAACAACTTCGCGAGCCTGCATGAGTTGCTGATTCCGGCGTTTCTGTTTCTCACCGCGCCGATCAGTGCACATATGCTGGCGAAGGCGGGGATTCAGCAGGGAGTGACGTTGTCAGAGGGGACGCGGGGGCGGCCGCCTGTTACGGGCGCTTGCGCGGAACGGGGGAATACGGGGGAGTTGCGGGAGGGGGATGAGGGGTGAGGCTCGTCGAATCTTCGTGCCTCTCGGGACGATCCCACGTGCACAAAATTCTCGTTGACCGGACTTCGCAGTTGCAGTTGCAGTTGCATAGAGGCAGATGCCGCTGGGCCGATGTGTTGCTCGCGGACTATGCATCGAAACCGCCGCTAACGGACACCGGATAGCTACAGCTCGCGTCATGTGGGTAGCGGTGTAGGTACACAAACGAAAAACGGGCCGAGGGCCCGTATTCATTTGATGTCCTGGCGGAGAGAGGGTCCGCCCGAGCCCCGTCTCCCACCGTCGTCCTTTATCGCAATCAGCCGGTAATTTCCCCGTAAAATCAATGCATTACCGTTCAGGTGCGTCGGTAATGTATCCGACCCCATTGCAATTTGTCGCCTTTAACCGTAAATTTTATGGTGGGTAGATTGGGGGGTAGACGAATGCCGAAGATTGCACGGGAGCTGGGCGCGCTGGCGGTGTCACGCCTGACCGAACCCGGCTTACACATGGTCGGCGGGGTGGCGGGCCTGGCGTTACAGGTCACGCCGGGTGGCGCGCGCTCATGGATCCTGCGCGTGATGGTCGGCAGCAGGCGGCGCGAGATCGGACTCGGCGCATATCCGGCCGTCCCGCTCAAGACTGCGCGCGAACACGCGAGTGCCAAACGCGACGAGATCGCCGCCGGGGTCGACCCGGTGCTGGCGCGCAAGGAGAAGTTCAGCCAGCTGCGGGCCCGTCAGGCGCGCGAAATCACCTTTGAGGACGCGGCGAAGCGCTTCATCGAGGCGAAGTCGGCCGAATGGAGCAACCCGAAGCATGCGAGCCAGTGGCGCAACACGCTTGCAGAATACGCCTATCCGCTGATCGGCAGGCTTCAGGTCGCGCATGTCGGCCGCGAGCATGTGCTCGCCGTGCTCGAAACCATCTGGACAACGAAGACGGAAACCGCGTCGCGGCTGCGCGGCCGGATCGAGAACGTGCTCGACTGGGCACGCGTCAAGGGCTATCGCGAAGGCGAGAATCCCGCGACGTGGCGCGGTAACCTGGACAAGCTGCTCGCCGCACCCAGCAGGACGAAGCGGGTTCGCAATCATCCGGCGATGGCCATCGACGAAATGGGTGCCTTCATGGTGTCGCTGCGCGGCACGCTGACGATGGCCGCGCGCTGCCTGGAGCTTGCCATCCTGACTGCCGCCCGCTCGGGCCCTCAAGCGTGCCCACTTCCCCGGAGGGAGGGCGGTGTCCATTCCATCTCGACCCGCGCACGAACGTCCGTATCGGGTCCGCCATTCTGCACGATTACATCAGAGCGTCGGATGGGAACCTCGAGAACGCATTAGATCGCTATAGCGGGGGCGCCAAAGACTATGCGCGACGCGTGGCCGATCACTTGAGCATGATCAAGGCTGAATTCGGCTTGTAGTGCGGCTTGCTCTAGAACACGATCATGCAAGTGCCTGGCGCGGTGGCCGAAACCCAGTCGGGGCTGAGCTGCCGATCAGGTCTGGCCTCAGTTCCGTCTCGACCGGCAATGTCGCATCTCCGGCCAGCAGCCGGATATCGGAAAGCATCGAGTTCGGCCTGCGTGGTCGTGCCGGTCCCGACCTGATGTTTCCATTGTTCTCGTCGCGCACGTTCAGTCGGCTACCTGGTCCGCTGCCTTCCAGGGCGCCCGTCGTTGATTGGGGCGATTACTATTCCCGCTGGCTGGGTCGTAATTCAAGCGTCTCACGAAGCGATAGAAGAGCCATGGATGGATCTTCAGCAGCGAGATGACGACGGAAAGTTTCGGCCGGCCGTCGGCATAAATGCCTATCAAGTGCTCGATGCGCAACTTTTCCGAAACGCTTTTCAGAATCGGCCTTGCTAGTTGATAGCTCGGCGCGGTGCTGGCGGTTTGAAACGCAATTGCACGGTATGCAAAGACGTATTTGAGCCGGAAGAACAGCCGCTTGTAGTCGGGAATCCCAAGGGAGGCGGTGTATTTTTCGACGCGATACTCTTTCAGCAGCCCCATATAAGTGACGATGTTTTTCCGTCGCACAGGATTGCTGCCCTTTACTGCATGAATGAAGATCATTGGATTGCCCACTCTTGTGCCGCCGCAGTAGATATGCATCATGTGCTCGTCATCAATGACGCGCTGCCCGTGTGGCAAGCCGCCAGCGCGTTGCTTCCCGAGCGCTATCGATGGTACATCGTCCACGAGCAGTACGCGCTCCTGTTCGCGGTGAAGCGCCTCGATTGATGCACGCGCGCCTTGGCTTCGCTGAAGCTCATGGCGCGGCACGCAAGCCGCGCTAACCCTCACGTCTACTGTGTCGACCAGTGTTGGTGCTTCAGCAGCCCGCTTACGTACCGTAGCGGCATTTTTAGAAGCTCATACATTTTCCTGACACCATCAATAATCGCGACAGGTGTGCTGCTTCGAAAACGGTCTATTCCGGCAGTAGCGATACCGTATTCGCATCAATCACACGCATTATCATTCTCAACGGCTTGAGCGCCTTTCCGGAGCCGGATGTATTGGCCACGTTGTGCGCTTGATATGATGAAGCCATGGGAGATACTCTTTTAGTAGCCTCATAAAACTGACGATATCTTTCCGTCGCACCGGATTGCTGCCCTTTACCGCATGAATGAACAACATTGGATTGCCCAGTCGACCGCTCGCATATGATTTGCCTACATCGCTTGTTTTGCCACGAATGACCTTTATCGGAGCGCCCAGCATCCCGTATTGCGCGAGCGTCTGATTCAATTCAAACAATGGACTCGTAGTTGAATCGTCTCCCATGCCGCTCCCAGCCGAACCGACCGGGCGTGTATGGAACACGGAAAAACGATCAATAATGCCAACCTTTCCAAAAGAAGCGACCCACTTGGGCCACAAGAAATCGACGCCCCAGCCTGATTGGCTCATCCCAAAGCTGTGTTTTATCGCATGCAAAGCATTCGACGAGAAACATGGCATCATCACCTCCACGAAATTTGTTTCGCGAAATTCAAACGCGCTGTTTTGCAACGTCGTTTGGTGACCGAAATAGCTTCTCTCGTCGAGAGACGGTTGCGCGAGTGCGAAATTCTCTCGTTCTACATACTCGAAGAAGTCGTTCAGGGTTTGAACATCCGTCAGGATGTCGTCGTCCGGGAGCCAGATGTAACGATATTGCAGAATCAATTGGGCATTTTGCAACATGAAGTCGTTAAGACCTTCCCATTTTGATCCTTTGAATCGATGTATGGCTTTGGCAAAGATGTCTGCATAATCTTCGTTCTTCCCGTAGTAACTCAGCATCAAATCAAAGTTGGGGGCCTGTCCGCCGCTGAACCATTGCGGATGCAAGGAACTGTCTCCACACCTCAGAACGACCAGGTACTTTTTCATCTTTCAATTTCCCTATGCGTAGATGCAGATTGCGCGGCACGTAAAGACAGTCACTGGCGAAGAATTGCATTTGACCGACACCAACCGCGCGAAATCATGAAACGACACACTCCGCTCGGCGACGCGCGCCCTTCCCATTTCCACAGCGTGCGCACTCGCCGATAGATTGCGCGGCTGACACGCCTCGACACGGCGAGTGTCACGTTGGTGGTCTGCGGTGGGTGATCTTCGAGCCACCGCAACCGTGCTTCGATATCGCGTTCGCGGTCCGCGTAGAGTGAAATCGGAAAGGGATGGCCGAGCCTCGCGTCGTACAGCGCGCGAGCGGCATCGACGATGTCGCGGTTCTCCTCACGCTGGGTAAAGTACGCGATGTGAACGAACGGCACGCTGCGCGTACAAACGATTCGCAGCTGGTGTCGCGCGCAGTACATATGCATCATGTGCTCGTCGTCTTGCCCACCGTCGTCGATCATGTCCCATAACTGCTTGCGAAAAAGAATGCAGCCGATCGAATAGCGCGATCCTGAGGGCACTTCGCAAGGTTCGAGCGCCCGAGTGGCGGCGATGAAAGCATCAGGCTGCAGCGTCGTCCGTTCATGTAGCCAGCGCGCGATATGCGGATAGCCCCATATCGTGCCATTGGTGCCTTTCTCGATCTGGTCAGCAGGGATGATTCGCATCGGACAGCGACCGTCCCCGGCGGCACCGACGAAATGCGGATGCGCCTGGTTCGTGAAGTACTCGCGTTCCAGACTCATCGCACGCATCACCTCAGAGAAGCCCCAGTTGTTGTTGATGAGCGGGGTGACGTAGGCACGCCCGTTCCCGCTTTCCTTTTCCACCGCGTCGTACGTGGCGAGCATCTTGTCGAACCACCCGCCGGCGATCGGGAACGCGTCGTCGTCCACCTTGCAGATCAGGTCGATTTCGGCGAACGCCGGCTGCGAGAGTAGTTTTTTGATCGTGCGATAGGGTGGACCAGGCGGAATATCGTCGACGACCCGAACGACGCCCGGAAAAAGCCTTGCGTAGCGCCGCGCGACGGCAAGCGTGCGTTCCGCGTCATAGCCGCCCCTGCAGTTCTGAAGCAGGATGAACTCTACGCCTGTCGGCCGGTCCGCCATGTGACTGGCGAGGGTCAGTTCAAGCGCTGCGTAGTCGCGACAGAGCAGGACCAGAATGGCGACTCGCCTCAATCCCGCGTTTGAGCCGGATGCAGTCATGCTACTCCTTCGTAGGACGAGCACATTGCCGAGGCAAGACGGCTACGTTGCATCGCAGCACTTTCCGGGTGCCGGATCGAGAGGCGCGGTCCGGTGAGTTTCCGGACTGAGCGTCGGCGAGTGCGAAGAAAAACTCGGCGGTAGCGGATAACTGTCTCTGACCTCAACGTTGTAGATATCTATGCCCGACGGCGTGACCAGGATTGCGCGGGGTTCCAGTGATTTTTATAGGGGTCCCACCGCACCGCCCGACGCATGCAGCGTGCTTATATCTTATATATCCGCTGCAGGAATGAAAGATAACCGGCCCAAATCGTTGATGAGTTGTCGCGATTGGCGGTGCCTCTGCCAGTCGGATGCGGATCGTTCGAGAAAATGAGCATTTGCACCAGCCGCTCGAACGGCCTTGGGGTCAAGACCGCTTTGCAAATACGTCTTTGAACGCGGGCATTGCCGAAAAGACGTTTGGCCAGCCCGCATAGAAGGCAAGTTGAGTCAGCACTTCCGACGCGTCGTCGCGAGTCAGTCCATTGTCCATCGCGCGATTGAGGTGATACGGTATTTGCCCCACCTGGCCGTTTGCAACGAGCGCGCTGACTGTCACGAGACTGCGATCACGAGGGGCGAGTCTGGGCCGCAACCAGAGATCGCGAAACAGAACGTCCGTCGTGTACTGGACTACGCCGGGGGCTACCTCGCCGAAGTTTTCCTTCACCGTCTGCGCGCGTTGTTGCTCGTCCGCTTCGTTCAACGGCAGAAGCGCGACGTCGGTGGCATACGCGTGATCTGGACCGACGCCGCGTTCAGCGAAGATGGGCCCGACGACCGCCGCAGCCGCGATTGCGTTTCCCCAGCCGGCATAGAAGGCCAAATGCGCGATCATCTCCGACACTTCTGCCGCATTTACCCCGTTATCGAGCGCGAACCGTAATTGAAACGGCATCTCGATGACCTGCTTGCGGGCGATGAGTACCGACAGCGTCACGATGCTCCGGTCTCGCGGCGACAGTTGCGGCCTCTTCCAACGGCCGCCGAACACGGTTTCGTTGGTATAGCGCGCGAAAGCGGGAGAGGCGAGCGTGAGGTGAACGTTCATTGATGGAACTTGCATCTTTCGAGTCCTTTGATTGAGGCGCCGGCCGCATCCTGAGTTGCGGTGCACAAAAGTGCAGGTCTGCGGCCGCGTGAACGGCACTTACACCTGGCCGCCGCTGCCGAGGTACTGCTCGTCCGTAACTTTCTCCAGCCATTCGACATTCTTGCCGTCGAGCGCTTCCTGAATGGGATGTGTGTCATCGCGGTGGTCGAAGTTGCGCCATGCCAGTGCTTGTGGCCAGGCGGGCACCAGACCACGTCACCCGCGCGAATTTCCACGCGCGGCTCGCCCTCGCACTGGGTCCAACCGCAACCGGCTGTAACGATCAGTTGCGTTGAGTGCAGGGCCAACAATCATCATTGGTCGAAAAGGAAGCGTCGGCGAAGTTTTAAACAATATAAATTCGCACGAAGTTCGGGCGCTTCCGCTGTTGTTGCCGCCCCTTGACGAACAGATGGAAATCGCCGGTCGTGTCGAAAAACTGTTCGCATTTGCCGATCGCGTTGAGGCACGGATAGAGCAGGCGCGCCTTTCTGTTGAGCGACTTTCGCCGGCTATTGTCGCCAAAGCCTTCCGTGGCGAACTCGTTCCGCAGGATCCGAACGATGAGCCAGCCGCAGAACTGTTGAAGCGGTTGGCCAAGCAGCGGTCCTCCGAAGGCAAGACGACGAAGAGCACGCGCACAAAACCCGCCGCGGCAGTTGCGCTGAAGAGAGAAGAGAAAACGACTGTCGAGTAGGAGTTTACCCGTCGCAGCCCGACAAGTGGGGTAGTGCTGCGCGGTCATGCATCCGCTGTGCGCCGCCCTACCCGCTCAGCGAGTGTCCGATTTCACTGGGACCGATCACACGCTACCCGCGGAGACGCGAACGTCAGGTAGATGACGTGCCGCCTCCTGGCCAGAGCCGGCTCTCGAATGACGACAAGGGCCGAGAACTCGGCAGCGAATCCCCCGTCAATGCCTTTTGCGCTCCACAACGCGCCACATGGTCTCAAGCTGGCGACCGGCGGCAACGGGTCCGATAGTACTCATCGTGACAATAACGCGAAATTCGTGGTACGCAGATCCGAACGTCCGGAAGACGGCTTTAAGCTGCCCCATGAACGGCGCGACCTGAACGTCAACATGGGCCGAGCAACCGTCCTATATTAGCTGCACATACAACGATCTTGACTGTTTCGACAGCCGACGGGCGGTATCCAAGTGTCGGCCAACTACAGCTTCGCAGACTTTAGTGCCGGCGTTGGCGGATGGCAGCTTTCGCATGCGGGAAGTGAGACTTCAGACCTCGTTGCCATCGGTCGGTCCTTCGACGTTTCGATGCTGCCTTTCAGCGCTCAGCCATCGACTGCAACAGGCACTCGTTAAGTGGATGGGTCTTTGCTCTCGCAAGCCGTTACCGCGTCGCTTGTCGACAAGCGGCTTCAGTCCACAAGGCGCATCTGGCCTCGCGCTTCCAGTTGCTGTTGCTCTGATCCTTTGGCCTTGCGTCTCCTGCGGGGTCCCTGGCGCAAGCACTCGACGAGGATCAAGCGCGCCTCGTCGTCAGTACACGCGAAGCCATCCGGCCGGGTTACCGTGATCGTGTATTCGTCGCCGAGGCTGGGCTGATTCAGCAGCGCCTTGCCGGGCAGTTCAAGGAAAATCTTGCGCATGAATGTGTTTGACGCATTTGGGTCGGTACCTTCCTTACGGTCGAACGATCTGGCGGGACCGCGATATTGTGCTGTCGATGTCCAGGCATTGCGATGCGGTCTGCCTTGCCACGCAATGTGCACCCACCGTCTTGGCTGATCAATGCGGCAGCACACACTTATCGTCGCAATTGGCGGGAACAGATTCCAAGCAGGACCGGCTGTGTGGCATACGGGTAACGATGATGTGTTCCCCCGGAAATTTTTCAATTTGTGATTTTCCTCATGCAGCACTTCGTCGAGCGCAGAAAACGATGAGCTGCTCGAAAATCAGGCCGCGCGGCGTCAGCTCAGATTGGCGATGCTGGTACGTGCGGTAGCGACAGGGCAGTTGCCCAGTCTCGATGAGAACTGAGCCACCTGGACAGTTTCACCGGCGACGAGGCACCGTTTGTTCTATCTATGAAATGTCCGCCGGAAACGGTGAACCGGCCATAGATTGCGGAGTACGGTTCCGAAGCGATCAAGCAGTCGCGCAATCTCCCGGAGTTCCCGTAACGAGAGCGGAGATCTTTTTTACGGCCATGGTCAACGGCGCCAGGCTGAGGATGACCGCTTCAGCTTGCGCGGCAGCGGCGTCCTCTACGCCGGTGACGCCTGCCGCTGCGCATGATCTGCGACAGAGGACCGAGCCCGCACTCCCGGGCGCGTCCGCGTTCGAGTTGACCGTCGCTTAAGGCATCGGGAGAAACATGGGCGCGTCAGATTTTGCGCGACAAGTGCGCGAGGACCGCGAGCGATGGGAGCACCAGCGCGAGGAACAAGATCGCAGACTTAAAGAGCCGATAAACGAGTGGACCGATTCATCCGCTGGTTCGCATGGCCGATGTGCGCTTTGGCTGGCCTGTCGTTTCTCGTGCTGCTTTACACGGTCGCGCCGGCGATGCAACGCGGTCATCCGGCCACCCACGCACCAGTGGCAGGCCCTAACCCGATAAGGAGGTTGCATGGACACGCACAAGTTCGTACTTGCGCTGGAGGTCGAAGGTATGGATCCCGACCAGGCAGCCATCATCGCCCACGAGATATAGCAATCTATGCTCACTCCGGACTGGGTGGAGTCTATAAACCCGTGGACTATGGCGATCTTGAAATGCTTCGCGCGAAGGCAGATCTTGTGCGACCCGAGAAAGAAGCGCGACTCCAGGCGCTACTCGCGATGAGAGCTGACGACGCCGTGCAACAAGCGTACTGGATGGGCGAAATGAAGCGGATCGAAGGAGAGAGAAGGAAGCGCGGCTTCATCAGATGAGCGGTTCCAGACTCCGCAGCCGAATGGCGATTCAGGCAGACGATTGCCTCCGAACCTGACCGGTTGCATGGCCGCCGGGAGTTGGCATTGCCGGCCGGGACCCAGGCGGCGTTCCGCGAAGTCGGCAACGGCAACAGGTATCACGCGCGCGCGTGTCGCCGCCAATGCTCAATGCAAACGGGATGGTTTCAACCCATGGTGGCAACGTGGCGTGCGCCGACCCCTGTACCGACGGGCCACGACCCGCAACCACAGTTTGGCGTATGGTGGGTTGTTTGGTGGGTAGAAACGAAAAACGGGCCGAGAGGCCCGTATTCATTGATATCCTGGCGGAGAGACGGGGATTCGAACCCCGGATAGGCTATTAACCTATACACGCTTTCCAGGCGTGCGACTTAAACCGCTCATCCATCTCTCCGGCGAGGAGCCGAATTATAGCAAACTTCGCGCCCTGCGCCACACCCAGGCCAAAGCCTCGCGCAAACCGCCTACGGATGCCGGATATAGTCGACCAGCGCGATCGTATAAGCGTCCGCCTTTCGATCGATCAAACTCACCCCGATCGCCACGAGAAAACCCGCCGGCACGCCGAACACGCCTGAACTGATCGGCTCGATGCCAAACCAGCGCGCACCTGTGAATCCCGTCATCTGCGTGAAGAACGGATACGTCGACACGATGTAGTAGATGCACACGACGAGCCCGGCGACCATCCCCCCCACCGCGCCGAGCCGCGTCGTGCGTTTCCAGAACACGCCGAGCACGAGCGCCGGAAACAGACTCGACGCCGCCAGAGAAAACGCCGCCCCGACCAGAAACAGAATATTCCCCGTATTCAGCGACGCCACGTACGACGCGAACAATGCGACACCCAGCAGCAGAATCTTCGAGATCGTCACGCGCCGCTGGCTCGACGCGTTCGGATCGATCATGTGGTAGTACACGTCGTGCGATAGCGCGTTCGCGATCGTCAGCAGCAGACCATCCGCGGTCGATAGCGCCGCCGCGAGCGCCCCCGCCGCGATCAAGCCCGACATCACATACGGCAGCCCCGCGATCTCGGGCGCCGCGAGCACGACCATATCGGGCTGCATCTGGATCTCGCTCCAGCGCACGATACCGTCGCCGTTCATATCGGCGAGGCTGATCAGGCTCGGTTCGACCTTGCGCCATTGCATTAGCCACTGCGGCAGATCGGCGAAATGATGGCCGACCAGATTCGACAGGATCTCGTACTTGATCAGCACCGCCAGCACCGGCACGGTCAGATAGAACAGCGCGACGAAAAAGAGCGTCCAGCCGACCGAGCGGCGCGCCGACGCCACCGAAGTCGTCGTGTTATAGCGCGTCAGGATATGCGGCAAGCTCGCCGTGCCAAGCGACAGACACAGCAGCAGCGATAGAAAGTTACGCGCGTGCGTGCTCCGGTCTTCATCACCGACAGCAGGAAACGGTTCCTGCATCGGCACTGGCGCGGTCGCCCGCATCAGCATGTCGTCGCGCTTCTGACTCCAGACGATCTGCGCGGCGGCGGCATCGCGCGGAAACTGTTCGAGCGCGCGCTCGCGCTCCTTGATCTCGCGCAACGGACCGTTATGGCGGCGCAGATCGCCGACCTCCTGCGTGAGCCGCCGCTTTTCGTCGATGAACGATTGCGGCAGCGTATCGAGCCGCAGTTGCATCAACGCGGCGCGGCGTCGATAGTCGTCGCGCACGCGCTCCTCGAGCGGCGCGTCGCGCACCTGTTTCTCGAGCCCTTCCATGCGCTCCATCAGGCGCCCATAGCTGAATTGCGGCACCCAGCCGAGGCCGTCCTTGTGCGCGATCATCGATACCGGTATCAGCATTGCGAGGATCAGGATGATGTACTGTGCGACCTGGGTCCAGGTAACGGCACGCATGCCGCCCAGAAACGAGCAGACCAGAATGCCCGCGAGCCCGCAGAAAATGCCGACCGCGAAATCGACGCCGATAAAGCGCGTCGCGATCAGCCCGACGCCCTGGATCTGCGCGACCAGATAAACGAACGAGCACAGGATCGCGGCGAGCGCCGCGAGGCCGCGCACCGCGTTGCTCGAATAGCGCGTGCCGAGAAAATCGGGAATCGTGTAGCGCGCGAGCTTGCGCACATACGGCGCGAGCAGGAACGCGACGAGGCAATAGCCGCCGGTCCAACCCATCAGGTACGCGAGGCCGTCGTAGCCGGTCGCGTAGATCGAGCCGGCGAGACCGATGAACGATGCGGCCGACAACCAGTCGGCCGCGGTCGCCATGCCGTTGAACGCCGACGGCACGCGCCGCCCCGCCACGTAGTATTCGACCAGGTCGGACGTGCGCGACAGCACGCCGATCACCGCATACACCGCGATCGGCACGAACAGGAACACATAGCCGATCCACACCCCGGGACCGGTGCTGCGCTCGATGCGCCACATCACGTAGACGAACAGCAGAAAGCCGAGCGTATAGAGCGCGTACGAGCGGATCAGCCGATGCGTGAGCTTCATCGGCTCAGCGCCCTCGCGCGGCCGGCGCGTCTGTGTCGATCTTGACGTCATCGTTCGCGCCGCTGGTGGAATCCGCGGCGGGACCACTTGCCGCATCGCGCTGCGAATCCGCTTCGAACGCGTGCTGCAACTGACGATCGGCGCGCTGCATCAGCACGATATAGACGACGATCAACGCGAGGTAGATCAGGATCGCGCCTTGTGCGCCAAAGTAGAACGGCAGCCTGAAGCCGCCTGCGTGCACCTGCGCGAGCGCGGGCGCCAGCAATGGCACGACGAAGGAGACGAAGAAGCCAAGCGTCATCAGCACCGCGATCAGCGCGAGGTTGAAACGCCAGTACTTGCGATGCGCGAGCGCCATCGCCGCCGAGACCGGTGGCGGTTCGGGCGGGGGGTTCAACGTGGCGTGGGAGGATAGGTGCGGCGCGGTCATGCGCCTATGTATCAAAAAGGCATCGGCGAGGCAATTGGGATTGTCCGCGCAACGCCGCGATGCAACCCGTCCGCTCGAATGACGGGTTTGCGCGGCGTGCCCGCAAGCATGTCGATCGACACACCGCCGCCGTCCGCGCAGACCCGCTTACAACGCTTTAAATCGACTCACCGAGCTGATCGAGAATCGCCGGGTTTTCCAGCGTCGACACGTCCTGGGTGATTTCCTCACCCTTCGCGAGCGAACGCAACAGACGACGCATGATCTTGCCCGAACGCGTCTTCGGCAGGTTCTCGCCGAAGCGGATGTCCTTCGGCTTCGCGATCGGACCGATCTCCTTGCCGACCCAGTTGCGCAGGTCGTTCGCGAGCTTCACGGCCTCTTCGCCTTGCGGACGCGCACGCTTGAGCACCACGAACGCGCACACCGCCTCGCCGGTCGTCGCATCGGGGCGGCCCACCACGGCGGCTTCCGCGACGAGCGGATTGGCCACCAGTGCCGACTCGATCTCCATCGTGCCGAGCCGATGGCCCGACACGTTCAGCACGTCGTCGATGCGGCCCATGATCGTGAAGTAGCCGGTCTCCTTGTCGCGCACCGCGCCGTCGCCGGCGAGGTAGAGCTTGCCGCCGAGCTCGTCGGGGAAGTAGCTCTTCTTGTAGCGGTCCGGATCGCCCCACACGTTGCGCAGCATCGCCGGCCACGGGCGCTTGATCACCAGAATGCCGCCCTGCCCGTTCGGCACGTCCTGCCCGGTTTCGTCGACGACCGCGGCCATGATGCCCGGCAGCGGCAGCGTGCACGAACCCGGCACGAGCGGCGTCGCGCCCGGCATCGGCGCGATCATGTGGCCGCCGGTCTCGGTCTGCCACCACGTATCGACGATCGGACAGCGGCGGCCGCCGACGTTCTCGTAGTACCACACCCACGCTTCCGGATTGATCGGTTCGCCGACCGTGCCGATGATGCGCAACGTCGACAGGTCGTAGCTCTTCGGATGCACTTTAGCGTCGGCCTCGGAGGCCTTGATCAGCGAGCGGATCGCAGTTGGAGCCGTATAGAACAGCGTGACCCTGTGCTTCGCGATCATCTGCCAGAAGCGCCCGGCGTCCGGATAGGTCGGCACGCCCTCGAACACGACCTGGGTGCCGCCAAGCGTGAGCGGCCCGTACGTAATGTAGCTATGGCCGGTGATCCAGCCGATGTCGGCGGTACACCAGAACACGTCGGAGGGGCGCCAGTCGAAGGTCCACTTCAGCGTTTGCGCGGCCCACAGCAGATAGCCGCCGGTGCTGTGCTGCACGCCCTTCGGCTTGCCGGTCGAGCCCGACGTATAGAGGATGAAGAGCGGATGCTCGGCGTCGACCCATTCGGGCGCGCACTGGTCCGACTCGCCATGCGTGAGTTCGTGCATCCACAGGTCGCGCCCTGCGTCCCACGCGACCTTGCCGCCGGTGCGCTGGTACACGATCACGCTCCTGACCTTCTCGCAGCCGCCGAGCGCGAGCGCTTCGTCGGCGATGTTCTTCAGCGGCAAGGCCTTGCCGCCGCGCATCTGTTCGTCGGACGTGATCAGCGCGACCGCGCCGACGTCGACGAGCCGCTCGTTGAGCGACTTCGACGAGAAGCCGCCGAACACGACCGAGTGCGTCGCGCCGATCCGCGCGCACGCCTGCATCGCGACGATGCCCTCGATCGACATCGGCATATAGATGACGACCGGGTCGCCTTTCTTCACGCCGCGTTTTTTCAGCGCATTCGCGAAGCGCGATACGCGTTGCAGCAGATCCTGATAGGTGACGTTGGTGATGGTACCGTCGTCGGCTTCGAACACGATCGCGACGCGCTCGCCGTTGCCGGCCTCGACGTGACGGTCGATGCTGTTATACGACGCGTTCAGCTGGCCGTCTTCGAACCACGTGTAGAACGGCGCCTTCGATTCGTCGAGCACCTTCGTAAACGGCTTGTGCCAACTCAGCGTCTCCTTCGCGAGACGCCCCCAGAAGCCTTCGTAGTCGCGCTCCGCTTCGGCGGCGAGCGCCCGGTACGCGTCCATGCCGCAGATCGTGGCACCCTTCGCAGTGTCAGCGGAGGGCGGAAAAACGCGGCGTTCCTGAAGAACCGATTCAATCGCAGACATCGACAACCCCTTGGTGAAGATGAAACGTAAACCTGTACCGGCGCGCGGCGCGCGCGGGCCTTATCCTGTTCGAGCCGCCACGAGCGGCGCTGTCTCCCGCCGCGATGCCGTCCGACGCGTGTGCGTGCGGCATCGCAACATTCCTGCAGGCGGGCGCTCTGCTCAATCGTATCCAGCGTTGAGGCTTAACCATAAGCGCTGCAACTTACCGGCCACTTACGCGCATCATGTTGATCTGCAAGCGAAAACCCTTAGATCGCGAACGCCGTCGACGCGGCCACGCGTTGATCAGACGAGAGGCGCCCGCCTTTACGCTCTCTTGCACGGCCTCTTACAATGCTAACTGAACTAGCCGTCCGGATTCCAGCTTGAATCGCTACGCCCTGCTTCTCATTACCTCGATGCTGCTGGTCGGCAGCAATGTCGGAATCGGTAAATCGATCGTCGCCTTCGTCCCCGTCCCGCTGTTCGCGCTGCTGCGTTTCGTGATCGCGATGGTCGTGCTCTGGCCACTACTGCGTGTGACCAAACTGCGGCGCGTCAAACGCGACGAATGGATCAACCTGTTTTTGCAGGCGCTATTCGGCACCTTCGGCTTCACCCTGCTGATGCTCAACGGCGTCGCGCGCACGAGCGCGGTCGCGGCCGGCGTGATCACGAGCACGATTCCGGCGGTCGTCGCGCTGCTGTCGTGGCTGATCCTGAAGGAGCGGCCGGATGGCCGCGCGCTCGCGTCGATCGTGCTGGCGATCGTCGGCGTCGTCGTCATCAATGTCGCGCACGTCGAAACGGGCGCGAATGCGACGGCCGGCGCCGGCTCGCTCGCGGGCAACTTCATGGTACTTGGCGCCGTGTGCTGCGAATCGCTGTACATCATCCTGTCGCGTCGTCTCACGCAAACGCTCGCGCCGATCGACATCTGCGCGTACACGCATCTGTTCGGCCTGCTGCTGATGCTGCCGCTCGGCGCCGGCGCGCTCGCGCATTTCGACTATCGCGCGGTGCCGTCGAGCGTCTGGATGCTGGTGCTGTGGTATGGGCTGTCGGCCAGCATCTTCTCGTTCTGGCTGTGGATGAAAGGCATCCGTCACGTGCCAGGCAGTCTTGCCGGCGTGTTCAGCGCGGTGCTGCCGGTCGCCGCGGCACTCTACGGCATCGTGTTCCTCGGCGAGCGGCCCACGCTTGCGCACGGCATCGCGCTTGCCTGCGTGGTCGCCGGTATCGGCCTCGCGAGCCTGAAGGCGCGCAGCGTGCCGCCGATCGCATCGTAATTCTGGTGTGGCGGGCGCGCTGCCCGCCGCAAAGCAGCAGATTCGACCGACGCTGTACAATGGCGCGCCTGACGCGAGTCTCGCGCCCCTTCGACGGCCGCGCCCCGCACCGCCGTCGGCGCCTGGCCCCCGTGTTCCGTCACCCGCGCTTCATCTGACCGTTGCCTATGTCCGCTTCGCGACCCGCCTCCGCCCGTCCGCGCCGCCCCATGCGCGCGCTGCCCCACCTCGTTTTCATGAGCCGCTGGCTGCAGGTGCCGCTGTACCTCGGGCTGATCGTCGCGCAGGCGGTCTACGTCGTGTTATTCCTGAAGGAAGTCTGGCATCTGGTCACCGACTCGATGAAGCTCGACGAAACCAGCATCATGCTCGTCGTGCTGGGCCTGATCGACGTGGTGATGATCTCGAACCTGCTGATCATGGTGATCATCGGCGGGTATGAAACGTTTGTATCGCGACTCGGCCTCGACGGTC
The DNA here is from genome assembly GCF_050436225.1 of Paraburkholderia lebeckiae. NCBI lineage: Bacteria > Pseudomonadati > Pseudomonadota > Betaproteobacteria > Burkholderiales > Burkholderiaceae > Paraburkholderia > Paraburkholderia lebeckiae. The sequence continues at coordinate 2,496,795 of NZ_JBNDLU010000002.1, forward strand.
ATCCGGACGAACCGGAATGGCTCGATCACGTGAACGCCGGCGTGCTGAAAGTGAAGCTGTCGATGGCGCTGATCAGCATCTCGTCGATCCATCTGCTGAAGACCTTCATCAGCCCCGACCAGAACACCACGCACACGATCATGTGGCAGGTGATCATCCATGTCGCTTTCCTCGTATCCGCGCTCGTGATGGCGTTTGTCGACCGCCTCACCACGCACACGCACCCCAAGCATCTCGAAGAGCCCGCGGCCTTGCACGCCGTGGGTGGCACCAGAATTTCCACTCCCATGAAGGCGCAAGACTGACCGCACCGCGCTGCGATCCGACAACAAGCGTCAATCCCCACTGAGCTAGCCATGACCGTCATCAAACAGGAAGACCTGATTCAGAGCATCGCTGATTCGCTGCAGTACATCAGCTACTACCATCCGCTCGACTACATCGAAGCGCTCGGCCGCGCGTACGAGCTCGAACAGAGCCCCGCAGCGAAGGACGCGATCGCGCAGATCCTGACCAACAGCCGCATGTGCGCCGAAGGCAAGCGCCCGATCTGCCAGGACACTGGCATCGTCACGGTGTTCGTGAAGGTCGGTATGGACGTGCGTTGGGACGGCGCCACGATGAGCGTCACCGACATGATCAACGAAGGCGTGCGCCGCGGCTATCTGAATCCGGACAACGTGCTGCGCGCATCGATCGTGAGCCCGCCCGAAGGCGCGCGCAAGAACACCAGGGACAACACGCCGGCCGTGATCCACTACGAGATCGTGCCGGGTAACACCGTCGACGTGCAGGTCGCGGCCAAGGGCGGCGGCTCGGAGAACAAGTCGAAGTTCGCGATGCTGAACCCGTCGGACTCGATCGTCGACTGGATCCTGAAGACCGTGCCGACGATGGGCGCGGGCTGGTGCCCGCCGGGCATGCTCGGCATCGGCATCGGCGGCACCGCTGAGAAAGCGATGGTGATGGCGAAGGAATCGCTGATGGACCCGATCGACATTCAGGACGTGATCGCGCGAGGCCCGAAGGACTGGATCGAAGAGCTGCGCGTCGAGTTGCACGAGAAGGTCAACGCGCTCGGTATCGGCGCGCAAGGCCTCGGCGGTCTGTCCACTGTTCTCGACGTGAAGATCATGGCCGCGCCGACGCACGCCGCATCCAAGCCGATCGCGATCATCCCGAACTGCGCGGCGACGCGCCACGCGCACTTCACGCTCGACGGTTCGGGCGTCGCCAAGCTCGAAGCTCCGTCGCTCGACGCATGGCCGAAGGTGCACTGGGAACCGAACACGGAAACCAGCAAGCGCGTCGACCTCAACACGCTGACGCCGGAAGAAGTGGCGGGCTGGAAGCCGGGCCAGACGCTGCTGCTGTCGGGCAAGATGTTGACGGGCCGCGACGCCGCGCACAAGCGCATCGCCGACATGCTCGCGAAGGGCGAGAAGCTGCCGGTCGATTTCACGAACCGCGTGATCTACTACGTCGGCCCGGTCGATCCGGTGCGCGACGAAGCGGTCGGCCCGGCGGGCCCGACCACTGCGACGCGGATGGACAAGTTCACCGAGACGATGCTCGCGCAAACGGGCCTCATTTCGATGATCGGCAAGGCCGAGCGCGGCCCGGTCGCGATCGAGGCGATCAAGAAGCACAAGGCCGCGTATCTGATGGCCGTCGGCGGTGCCGCGTACCTCGTGTCGAAGGCGATCCGCAGCGCGAAGGTGCTCGCGTTCGAAGACCTCGGCATGGAAGCGATCTACGAGTTCGACGTACAGGACATGCCGGTCACGGTCGCCGTCGATTCGAACGGCACCTCCGTGCACCAGACCGGCCCGAAGGAATGGCAAGCCAGGATCGGCAAGATTCCGGTCGCCACGGCTTGATGAGTCGCGATTAACGCTACTCAGGTCAGTCGAAAAGCCGGGGCCGCGATCCCGGCTTTTTCTTTCCGTGCGTCATGCTCGCGCAAGGCGCCGCACGCACGAGGCCGCCAACGCCGCCAAAAGTTGTATCGGATTTCTTGGCTTTTTTGGACATGACGTTTATTGTTGTTGGAAATTCAAGGTCCCCGGAAAAGGAAATAACATGCAAGGCGACAAGAAGGTCATCGAATATCTGAACGCGCAGTTGAAGAACGAACTGACCGCGATCAATCAATACTTCCTGCATGCCCGAATGTACGGTCACTGGGGCCTCGACAAGCTCGGCAAGCACGAGTACGACGAGTCGATCGGCGAAATGAAGCATGCCGACATGCTGATCGAACGGATCTTCATGCTCGACGGTCTGCCGAATCTGCAGGACCTGCACAAGCTGCTGATCGGTGAGGAAACCAAAGAGATCCTCGAATGCGATCTGAAGCTCGAACAGATTTCGCAAGGCACCTGCAAGGAGGCGATTGCCTACTGCGAATCGGTGCGCGATTTCATCTCGCGCGAAATCTTCACGAAGATTCTCGACGACACCGAAGAGCACATCGACTGGCTCGAAACCCAGCTCGATCTGATCGACAAGGTCGGTATCCAGAACTACCAGCAAAGCGCGATGGGCTCGGTCGAGTCCTGATCGAAGCACGCTGAAGCATCCCGCGCGGTAGCGGCACGACGCCTGCCCAGCAGGCATTCGCGCCGGACCGTACCGCACGGGCGATATACTTGCGCGCTTGTTCGCGCCTCACCGTGGTTTCACCCTTTTCCCCGACCGCCACTTCACGCTCGTTTTCTTCGCCTATGCCCGCCCCTTTCCCGTCCCCGACTGTCCGCAGTGTTGCCGCTGGCGCCGCGTCGCAGGCGCCGATCGGCATTTTCGACTCGGGGCTCGGCGGCCTGTCCGTGCTGCGCGCGGTGCGCGCGCAACTGCCTGACGAGGCGTTGCTGTATGTCGCCGATTCGCTGTACGCGCCCTACGGCGAGCGCGACGACGACTTCATCACCGACCGCACGCTGGCCATCGGCGAATGGCTAGCCGCACAAGGCGCGAAGGCGCTGGTGGTCGCGTGCAATACGGCAACCGCGCAGTCGATCGCGCTGGTGCGCGAAAAGCTGCCGATTCCGCTCGTCGGCGTCGAGCCGGGTGTCAAGCCCGCCGCGCTGCAATCGAAAAGCCGCGTCGCCGGCGTGTTGGCGACCCAGGCGACACTGCGCAGCGCCCGCTTCCAGGGGCTGCTCGAACGCTACGCCGTCGATTGCCGCTTTCTGTGCCAGCCCGGCCACGGGCTCGTGCAGGCGGTCGAGCGCTGCGACGTCGGCTCGGCCGATCTGCACGCACTGCTGCGCAGCTACCTGGAACCGATGCTCGACGCGGGCGCCGACACGCTGGTGCTAGGCTGCACCCATTACCCCTTTCTCGACGCGGCGATCCGCGACATCGTCGGCGAGCGGCTCGCGCTGATCGACACGAGCGTGGCGATCGCGCGTCAGCTCGAACGCGTGCTCGAGCAGCACGGCCTGCGCGCCGCCGCGTCGGCCGAGGTCACGCCGCTGCCGCGCTTCTACTCCACCGACGACGGCATCCATCAGCAGCAACTCGCCGCCACGCTGCTGCGGATCGAGGCCGCGGTCGAGCAGGTATCGATACCGTCGCGCCGCACGGCCGCATCGGATTCTCGCGCCGCCTAGAGCCGGCAACCGGCGCGCTTCCCGCCCTTCCTTCCAACGAAATCCATTCTAAGAGACTGGTTTTGTTACAAAAAATCGCATAGGACGCTTGCCAAACGAACCAAACAAAATGATAATAATTCGCATTAACGTTAGCTATGACGCCTGCCATGATCGTCTGTGTCTGCAAATCCGTATCCGACCGCACAATCCGCTCCTCGATTGCGGACGGCATCGACTCGTTCGACGAGTTGCAGTTTGAACTCGGCGTCGCCTCGTGCTGCGGCAAATGCGAGGAATCCGTGCGTGAAGTGATGCTGCAAAGCGGCGTGTGCGCGAGCCGTTGCGGCGTGGTCGAGCATCGGCAGGTGCAGAGCGTCGCCGAGGTCGTGCAAGTCGCATTCTACGAGCGCAAGGCCGCCTGAGCTCAGCTAGCACGGCCCGTGCAAGCCGTGTCGGTGCGTCTAAAAGCCCTCTGCTTCACGCACGTTTAATGTAACGCTCGATGCGACGTTGAATGTGCCGGATGTTTGCAACACAACCGCAGTACTGTCCGCCGTACTGCGTTATCCCACTGCCGTCAGCAAGCCAGTACTCGTACCAGCCAGCTACCCCGCGCCCCTTCGAAAGGAGTTCGAGATGGAATTGCTGATTGGTTTCGTGATTACCTTGTTCATTTCGCTGCTGATTTTCCGAACATGACGATGTCCTGTCTGACGCGCCGCCCGCACGGTGCGCTGCCCCACTGACCATGCAGGCTCCGCATCCCGTTTCCGCCGGCGCCCCGCTGGCGTCGTCCACCCGACCGAATTCCCGCGCGCTGACGGCCACTTCCGTAGTCGCCGCGGTTCACGTCGCTCTGCTCGCCGTGATCATGACGCTGCGTCACGAGCCTGTGCCGGTCGCGCTCGAATCGCACGTGATGACCGCCGAACTGCTGCCGCCCGCGCCGCTCGCCGCGCCGGTCGCGCTGCAATCGATCGCTCCGCCGCCGCCCCGGCCAACACCGCCGGTCCATACGAGGCCGAAAGCCCAGCCAAAGCCGACTCCCACGCCCAAGCCGACGCCAACTCCGTTGCCACAGGCCGCTGCGCCATCGCCGACGCCGGTCGCGGCGCCCGATCCGACGCCGCCCGCGCCCGCCGCGCCGGGGACACCGCCCGCCGCGGCAGCGCCCGCGATCGGCAAACCGACAATGGAAATCAGCGCGCCGAAAAACGTGTCGCACCTCGATTGCAATATCACCCAGCCCGAATACCCGGCTCTATCGCGGCGCCGCGGCGAATCCGGCACCGCGTACGTGCACTTCGTCGTCGGTCTGAGCGGCAAGCTCGAGAACATCGAGTTGAAGAAAAGCAGCGGCTTTAGCCGTCTCGACGACGCGGCCGTCGCCGCCGTACGCGCGAGCGCCTGCAAACCGTATCTCGAGAACGGCGAGCCCGTCAGGGCCGCGTACACCCAGCCTTTCAACTTCAATCTGACCGACTGAAGCAAGATTTCAAAAACAAGGAATTGCAATGCAAAACTACGGATTGGCACACGTGTGGGCGCAAGGGGATTTCGTGACGCGCGGTATCGCGCTCGCGCTATTGATCATGTCGGTGATGTCGTGGAGCGTGATCGTCGTCAAAGGCTGGAACGTGATGCGCCTGAAGCGCCTGACGAAGAACGCCGAGCAGGCGTTCTGGCATTCGGACGATCTCGCCGACGGCGTGAAGAAGCTCGGCGGCGGCGCCTCGACGCCGCATGACAACCCGTTCCTCGCGCTCGCGCTGTCGGGCCAGGAAGCGGCCGACCATCATCACCAGACGCAGCCGCATCTGCACGACCGCATGGACGTGTCGGACTGGATCACGCGCTGCCTGAAGGACACGATGGACGAAAGCGTCGCGCGGATGCAGAGCGGTCTCGCGATTCTCGCGTCGATCGGCAGCACCGCGCCGTTCGTCGGCCTGTTCGGCACCGTGTGGGGCATCTATCACGCGCTGCTCGCGATCGGCGCGAGCGGCCAGTCGTCGATCGACCAGGTCGCCGGCCCGGTCGGCGAGGCGCTGATCATGACCGCGTTTGGTCTGTTCGTCGCGATTCCGGCCGTGCTCGGCTACAACGCGCTGACGCGCGCCAACAAGGCGATCGTCGCGAAGCTGAGCCGCTTCGCGCACGGGCTGCATGCGTTCTTCGTAACGGGTGCCCGTCTGTCGTCGACCAGGCGCGGCGACGGCCTGCGTCTCGCAACCCGCGCCAACTGATCGACGAGGCATTCCAATGGCAATGAGCCCTTTCGCCGGAGACGATGACGACGGCCTGATGAACGAAATCAACATGACGCCGCTCGTCGACGTGATGCTGGTTCTGCTGATCGTCTTCATGGTGACGATTCCGGTGATCCGTCACGCGGTCAAGATCGATCTGCCGCACGCGAGCAGTCAGAAGGAAGACACGAAGCCCGCGCAGGTGACGGTATCGATCGACGCGGACGGCAACGTGCTGTGGGACAGCACCAAGGTCGACGATGCGGCGCTCGCCGCGAAGATCGCCGCGGCCGCTCAGGCGAGCCCGCAACCGGAGTTGCATCTCGATGCGGACCGCAAGGTGCCGTACGAGAAGGTCGCGCAGGTGATGTCGGCCGCGCAGGCTGGCGGACTGACGAAGATTGGTTTCGTCACGCAGCCCAAAGCGAAGTAAACGGTAACGTGGCACGCGGAGCAGCGCGCTCGTCCACGGGAAAACCCCTTTAAACAGGGCCAAAAAGTAAAAGGCCTTCATCGTCGGATGAAGGCCTTTTTTTTGCGCACTCGGCGCCTTCGGGCGGCGGGATCATTTGCCATCGGCCGAAGACTGATAGCTTTTATCACCGCATGCGAGGGCCGTGGTCGACACGGACAACGCGGTCAGCCCTATCAGGCCCGCTATGATAGCGGCCATGAGTTTTCGCATAGGACACTCCTTAGCGAAAGGGATTTCACTATATGCCTGTGTGTGCGCGCATTCAAGCACGCGGCCATTGAAAGTAATCATGACAGGCCGCGCTTAAATGCTAAAAACGATTTGCGAAGCGCGCTAGCGGCCCGCGGCGCATCGTGCCCCCTTGACTTGCCACAGAGCCTTATGAAACCGCCGCCGACACAGCGGAGGAAGCCCTCGCCACCGATCCCTGCGCCGCCGCTTTTTCGGCGCGCTCAGGACACTCGCCGATGATGTGCTTGCCCTCATCCGGATCGAGCATCTCGACAAGATAATCGACGAACGCGCGCACGGCCGGCACCATCCCCTGACGCGACACGAACACCGCGTACAACTGCGGCGTCGGAAAACTCCAGCCCGGCATCACGGGCGACAACTGCCCCGCTCTCAACGCGGCTCCATACATCATCTCCGGCAATGCGGCGATGCCAACGCCGGCGAGCACCGCCTCGCGAATCGTCATCAGATCGGCGGTCACGAGGCGCGGCTCGTGTTCGTGAGCATGGCGCGTGCCGTCGGGCGAGATCAGGTTGTACACGTGGCGGCCGTCGCTCGTCGGCACGTCGAGTGTTTCGAAGCGGTTCAGGTCGGCCGGCGTCAGCGGCGGCGCATTCTGCTGCAGCAGGCTCGGCGCGCCGACCAGCATCTGCTCGGTGCGCCACAGCGGCCGCACGACGATGTTAGCGCTTTCCGGCGGATCCGAACGCACGCGCAGTGCGACGTCGATCGAATCCTCGAACAGATCGACCACGCGATTCGTCACGCGCATCACGACGCGCACCTCCGGAAAGCGGTGCATGAATTCCGGCAGGATCGTCGACATAATCGTCTGCGAGATCGTGACCGGCACGCTGACGCGCACCGTGCCGCGCGGCGACGAGCGCAGCTGCTGCACGACATTGACCGCCGCCTGCGCTTCGCTGAGCATCGCCTGACAGTGCTGGTAGAACAGCTGCCCCGCTTCGGTCAGCGCCAGCTTGCGCGTGGAACGCTGCAACAGACGCACGCCGAGCGAGGCCTCCAGCTCCGTGAGGCGACGCGACAGGCGCGACTTCGAGATGCCCAGCACCCGCTCGGCGGCCGAAAATCCGCCATGTTCGACGACCTGCGAAAAGTACATGAGGTCGTTCAGATTGTGTGAATCGATCTTCATCTCATCGTTCCATGAACAGAACAATCCATTGCTGAGGGACGGCTGGCACCGCCAAAAACGGTCCCTATAATAGCCCCATGTTTCAGAAATGACGCTATTCCCCATTTTTCGAGGTGATATTGATGACTACGTCACGCACGATCGAACGCACGTTCCCGTCGGTTCGCACGGTGGAGGGCGGCGGATTTATCGTTTATCGACCGTTTCCGACTCGTCTGCTGATGGACTTCGATCCGTTCCTGCTGCTCGACGAAATGGGGCCGGTCGACTATGCGCCAGGCGAGGCCATCGGCGCGCCCGATCATCCGCATCGCGGCTTCGAGACGGTCACCTATGTGCTCGAGGGCCAGTTCGGCCACAAGGATTCGGCGGGCCATTCCGGCACGCTGCACGCGGGTGACGTGCAATGGATGACCGCGGGCGCGGGCGTCGTGCATAGCGAAATGCCGGACCCGGAATTCACGCGCACCGGCGGTCGCGTGCACGGCCTGCAGCTATGGGTGAACCTGCCGCGTCGCGACAAGATGATCGCTCCGCGTTATCAGGAAATCCCGTCGGCACGCATTCCGGTCGCGACGTCCGAAGACGGTCAGGTGCGCGTGAAGGTCATCGCGGGCGAAGCGCTCGGCGTCAAGGCCGCGATCGAAACGCGTACGCCGATCCTGTATCAGCATTTCTCGTTGCAGCCGGGCGCGACGATCCGCCAGCCGGTACCGGCCGACTATCGCGTGTTCGCGTACGGGCTGTCCGGCAAGGGCGTGTATGGCGAAGGCGACGCGCGCGCGGACATCGACGCGCGCACGATGGTGGTGTTCGCCAACGACGGCGACGCGGTGACCATCACGGCCGGCGACGAACCGCTCGAAGTGCTGCTGCTCGGCGGCGTGCCGCTGAAGGAACCGGTGGTGCGCTATGGCCCCTTCGTGATGAATACCGAAGACGAAATCCGTCAGGCGGTGATCGACTATCAGGCCGGGCGGATGGGCGCGATCACGCACTGACAGGCGAGCGCGTACCGCGCGTTTGTCTCGCCTGTCGGCGCGAGGCGAAGCTTGCCACCAGCCATGCGCGCGCCGCCAAATCACCCGCCTCGGGGCGCGAACGCCGGTAAATTCGTTCACAATATCGGCTCATGTCGCGCGGCCCGCGTCGATTTCAACAGTCCGCGGCGCGCGACGTTATTTGATCCCTATCAGAGGAGCGCGCATGGCAGAGTCCACCGTCACCGCCCACATCGGTTCGACGAATTTCCAGGTCGTGTTCGATGACGGCAAGCATACCTGGCTTGCCGACGAACCCGAATCGCTAGGCGGCGGCGACCGCGGCCCGACGCCGGTCTCGCTGCTGCTGTCGAGCCTCGGCGCTTGTACGTCGATCACGCTAAAGATGTACGCGCAGCGCAAGGGCTGGCCGCTCGCGGGCGTACGGGTCAAACTGTCGATGGAAACCGGCGACGCAGGTTCGACGATCGACCGTCAGATCATGCTCGATGGCGAACTCTCCGGCGAGCAGCGGGAACGGCTTTTGCAAATTGCCAATGCGTGCCCGGTGCACAAGATCCTCACGCACACGATCTCGATCCGCTCCGCGCTCGCGGTCGCTTAAAAGCCGCAGCAAACGAGCATAGGACGGTCGGACGCCGTCCGTTCGGGTCACGAGTATTGCAATATTTTCATAGGACGCAGTCGTCTTGAATTTCGAACACCTTATTCAGATCAACGATCCGTTGAATCCCTTCGTCGAATCGATGACCCGCGAGCAGCTGTGGCAAGGGCTCGTGCTGCGCGCCGAGCAGCCGCAACTGTTCGTGATCGGTCTCGACAGTTGCACGATCCTGTCGCGCGACGGCAATGTTCTCGAGCGTGAGTTGCACTACGGCCACGCCACTGTGCGCGATCGCGTCACCCTGCAGGAAACTGAAAGCGTGCGCTACGACATCCTGCCGACCGCCGAGCACGTCGGCGGCTCCCTGACGATGACGATCGAGCAGCCCGATGAGTTGCAGCTGTTCCTGCGCTTCGAGTACGCGACGACGCTGCCCGTCTCGACCGACCAGGACGCCGTGCAGACGCAGGAGATCGTCAAGTCCGCATATCGCGAGAACGATATCGATACGGTGCGGCTGATCCGTCAGTACGTCGGGGCCAGGCAGGAACCGGGACCGTTACACTGAGATACCGCGCGGGCGCCCTGCCCACGCTGTCGCGGGACCATGTCCAGGATGGCCTCCAGAGTCGCCGTCCAGACGAACTTTCATTCAGCTATCAGAAGTCGGATTCGATCAATTTCTCAATCTTGTAAATACGAATAGTTATCATTTAGAATGATCACATCGAATCGACGAACAAGCTAAAACGAATGACCGATATGACTCGCTCCTCCACGCTCAGCCTGCGCCGCTCGTCCGCCGCGCTAACCAGCCGCCCGAAATCGTCGACGACGGCCGCGCCCGCAGCGAAACCCGGCGCGGAACGCACCGCCGGCCAAGGCGAGACGTCGGAACGGGTCGTGCGCAGCGACGCGCTGCTGCAAGGCCATAGTCATATCAGCATCGTGCACAACGGCGACACGTATCAACTGCGTGCAACGCGCCTCGGCAAGCTGATCCTGACGAAGTAGCAAGACACGAGGTAAGTACCGGGTATTGTGGGGACCACCTCCCAGAGAGGTGTTAGGCATTAGCCAGCCATGACGGCTTGCACGCGAGAACTAGACCCCTTCGTGCAGACACAAGCCAGCCGTCGCAGCAAGCCAGGCCGCTTTTTTGGTTCTCGCTCGAAAGCCGATGCGCGCAACGGCGTACATCGCTGAAAATGAAAATGAAAAAGCCGTGGGATGCCACCATCCCACGGCTTTTTTGTTTGCGCTTGCGCCTGCGTTCGCACCGGACACAGGCTAAAGACTTACTTCGAGGCCCAGCCCCAGAACATCAGCCACCACGCGCTATTGACGACCGCCAGCGCCGCGACGAACCACAGCATCGCCAGCGCGCGTTGCACGAAGCGCTCGCTGTAGCGGCGCGTGACGAGCCACGCGAGCCATGCGCTCCACGCGCTCGCAATCACGAGAATTGCGATGCGCAGATCCGACGCCCACCACAGCGACACGTGCTCGGCGCGCAGCAGCGACAGCGTCGTCGCCGACAAACCAAGGAATACGCCCGCGCCGGCGATCGGAATCAGCCCCTGCGTCAAGTGATGCAGCCGCGTTGCGTCGAAGCGCCCGAGCATGCGCGTCGCGCCCGTCAGCAACAGCAGCAGCGCGGTGCCGTAGACAAGCGCCGTCGACAGGATGTAGCCGATCAGCAGCGAGCCGTCGAGCCATGAGAACACGTCGTTCTGGTCGGGGTAATGCGTGAACAGGAACCACGGCGCGTTGGTGTCGAGCGGCCATGTGATGTCGCGATCGACGAGCCACGTCGCGGCGAACATCTTCAGGTCGATGAACCAGCGCGACGCGGTCCAGTGGAACGCGCCGATCGCGATGCCGAGCAGGCCATACAGGATCAGCGCGGTGTCCCACGGGTTCGCGTTTTTGTCGCCCAACTGCACGACCTCGGTCGACGGCTTGCGCCATGTCAGCGCAATCGCATCGCGGTGTCCGCTGCAGCGGCCGCACATATGGCAGTCCGCCGCGCCCTTCATGTTGCGCAACGGCACGAGCGGCGCGCAGTTGATCGGAATCACGCGATGCCCATGCTCGCCGTTCGTGTACGAGCGGCGCCACGCGTCTTCGTCGACCTTGTAGTGAAACGGCGCGAGCCGTGACAGAAGCGAAAAAACCCCGTTGACCGGGCACAGGTATTTGCACCAGACGCGCTTCTCGCGTCCGTATAGCAGACCGATCACGATTGCCGCGAAGGTCGAGCCGCCGAGTACCAGCAACACCGCTTTCGGATACTGGTAAACGCTCACCATCTGCCCGTAGATCGTCGTGATGCCGAACGCGACGAACGGCCAGCCGCCCCAGCGCATCCAATGCGGAATCGCGCGGCCGCGGCCGAATTTGCTCGCGAATTCGGCGAGCGCGCCCTCCGGACACAGCACGCCGCACCAGACGCGGCCGAGCATCACCATCGACAGCAACACGAACGGCCACCAGATGCCCCAGAACACGAACTGCGCGGCGAGCGTCAGGTTGTTCCACAGATGCGCGGTGTCGTCAGGCAGCGGCATCAGCGCGGGCACGACGATCAGGAACGCATACACCGCGACCACGACCCACTGGATGCCGCGAATCACCGCGCCGTGGCGCTGCATCCACTGGCCGGCCGCCGCGAGGCGGCCCGGCCGGGAAGCCATCACGGCGCTCATGCCGCGCGCCCTGCCGTCTGCTGCGCGGGCTTGCGACTGGCGCGGCGCACGAGCAGATAAACGACCGCCCAATACACGGCGTAGGCGAGCAGATTCATCAGCGCCGGATGCGCGCGGTAGCCGGTCAGTGTCGCGACGAGCGAACCGAAGGTGCTCGAGTCATCGAGAATCGCCGACGAATTCCACAGCTGGCCGACGAGCGTCGGCAGGATTTCCTTGTCGATCAGCTTGTCGACGCCGGTCTGGAACAGCCCCGCGCCGAGGAACAGCAGCATGATTTCGGTGACGCGAAAAAAGAGCCGCCACGAAATGATCTTGCCGCCGAGCTGCAACACGTAGAAGGTCAGGAACGCAAGCGCGAGACCGATCACGACAGCGAGCATCTGACTGCCGTCGACATGACCCGACTGGCCGAAGCCGAGACCGTACAGGAAGATCACGGTTTCGCTGCCTTCGCGCGCGATCGCCAGTGCGACCAGCAGCGCCACGCCCCACCAGTTCGCATCGCGCTGGCTCTTTTGCAGCGACTGTTCCATGTCGCGCTTCAGCGTGCGGCCGTGCTGCTTCATCCACAGCACCATCTGCACGATCAGCGCGCAGGCGATGAGCACCATCGCGGTCTGGAAGTAATCCTGCGCGTCACCAGAGAGCACCTCGGTGAAGCCCACCAGCGCCGCGCCGAGCGCCACCGCCGCGATTACGCCGGCCGCCACGCCGCCCCACAGGTACGGCAAGCCGCGGCGGGCGTCGTCGTCGCCGTTTTTCAACCACGCGTACAGGATGCCGACGACCAGCAGCGCCTCGACGCTTTCCCGCCACACGATGAACAGAATCTGACCCATTCAAGCTCTCCCTTCGATCCTTCTACTGCCCGCTTCCGTTGCCTCGCGCGACCGACTGCGCCCGCTTGCCGTGGCGAGTTCGCGTTCGCGTTCGCATTCGATCGAGACCACTGCTTACTTCGCGACGATCACGCCCTGCGCCTGCTGGTGAAAGTCGTCGAAAAACTTGTATTCGCCCGGCTCCAGCGGAGCGATCACGACGAACGAATCGGCGCCGGGCGCCAGAACCTTCTCTTTACGCAACTGCACGCTTTCGAATTCGGCCGCGCCCTTGCCGGTGTTGCGTACTTCGATCTTGATACGCTGGCCTGCCGGCACTTCGATGCGGGCCGGGTTCAGTTTGCCGTCGTTCATTTCGAGCTTGAAGGTCGGCAGGTCGGCTGCATGAGCCGTGGCCGCCAGGCAAAACGTGGCGGCAAGCATCGCGATCTTTCGGTTGATTCTCATTGCCCTTTCCGGAAAACGCGACGCGCCAACGCCAGATATGACTCCGACTGTCCGCGCGCCGTCTGCTGCATTCACTGATACGTTGAGCGACGCATTGGCACCGCGCGCCGATCAGTAACCGCCCTTCTTGCCGATGCCAGCGAAGGTGAAGTCGTATTCGAGCGTGATTGGCTTGAACCACGGACCCACGCCGGTTTCCTTGTCGACGTGGCGGCCGAACGCCATGTGGCCCATCTGCATCGGCGGTTCGACGATCAGCTTCAGGTGATACTTGCCCGGGCCTTGCAGCTTGACGTTGTCGCCGTAGTGCGGACCATCGTTCGCGACCATCGGCATCAGGTCGCCCTTCACCGGCTGGTTCGAGCCGGCCTTCGTCAGTTCGTAGTGCACCTGCAGATACGGCATCCAGTCCCCTTCGGCGAAACCGGTCGGATTGTTCTTGACCGCGTGGATGTCGGACTCGAGGTGAATGTCCGAATCCGACGCCTTGCGCATCATGCCTTCGGGTTCCATCGTGATCGGCTGCAGATAAACCGCGCCGATTTCCATGCCGCCCTGGATCTGCTGTTTGCCGATCGGATATTCGGCGGCCGAGGCCGACAGCGCCGCGACAGCAGCTACCGCTGCCGCGCCACCGCGCACAAAGGAAGAAATCCGCATTGAAGCTCCTTGTTTCTATCAGACTGGATCGATTTCATTGAAACACTGCGGTCGCAAGTCAGATGTAAATTTAAATGCGAACCATTCTCAATATTGGGCGAGTTTATCATCGATCGTTGACGAGAACAAACCTGTCAGCACGCTCTGCCTAATGACAGCAGGGTCTTAAGGTCCGCTTAAGAAAACCTTCGTGCGGGGGGAGGAAACAGAACAGAATTAGTCACAGCCAAGGCGTCCCGCGCCAACGGCTTCACCGGCAGCTTGAGCGCCGGCTGATGTGAACAGGCGCGGCGAATGGCCGCGCCCTTTCGTGGTGGACAAAAGCGGTGGAGGGACGCGTTAGTTATTCGACGCCCGACACGTGGTCGCCGACGTTCGCGCCGAACACGCGCTGACGCAGCAGCGCTAGCTGGTCGCGGGTCTGCGCGGCCTTCTCGAATTCGAGATTCTTCGCGTGCTCCATCATCTGCTTTTCGAGACGCTTGAGCTCCTTGGCGAGCTGCTTCTCGGACATGTCCTCGAACTTCGCGCGGGCTTGCTGTTCCTTCAACTCGGCGCGCGCTTCGTCGACGTTGTACACGCCATCGATGATGTCGCGAATCCGTTTCACGACGCCGCGCGGCGTAATGCCGTGCGCGGCGTTGAACGCGATCTGCTTCGCACGGCGCCGCTCGGTTTCGTCGATCGCGCGACGCATCGAGTCCGTGATGTTGTCCCCGTACAGAATCGCCTTGCCGTTCACGTTACGCGCCGCCCGGCCGATGGTCTGGATCAGCGAACGCTCGGCGCGCAGGAAGCCTTCCTTGTCCGCGTCGAGAATCGCGACGAGAGATACCTCGGGAATATCGAGCCCCTCGCGCAGCAGGTTGATGCCGACCAGCACGTCGAACGCGCCGAGACGCAGATCGCGGATGATTTCGACGCGCTCGACCGTGTCGATGTCGCTATGCAGATAGCGCACCTTGATGCCGTGGTCGGCCAGGAACTCGGTGAGCTGCTCGGCCATCCGCTTGGTCAGCGTCGTGACCAGCACGCGGTCGCCGGCCTTGATGCGCTCGTTGATCTCGCCAAGCACGTCGTCGACCTGGCTGCGCGCCGGCCGCACCTCGATTTCAGGATCGACGAGGCCGGTCGGCCGCACCAGCTGTTCGGCGACCTGCCCCGCGGTCCTCTTCTCGTAATCGGCGGGCGTCGCCGACACGAACACGACCTGGCGCATCTTGCGCTCGAACTCGTTGAACTTGAGCGGCCGGTTGTCGAGCGCCGACGGCAGCCGGAAGCCGTAGTCGACGAGGTTTTCCTTGCGCGCGCGGTCGCCGTTGTACATGCCGTTCAGCTGGCCAATCAGCACGTGCGATTCGTCGAGCATCATGATCGCGTCGGGCGGCAGGTAATCGACGAGCGTCGGCGGCGGCTCGCCCGGCGCCGAGCCCGAGAAGTGCCGCGAATAGTTCTCGATGCCCTTGCAGAAACCAAGCTCCTGCAGCATTTCGAGGTCGAAGCGGGTGCGCTGCTCGAGGCGCTGCGCCTCGACGAGCTTGCCTTGGCTATAGAAGAATTCGAGGCGCTCGCGCAGCTCGGCCTTGATCGTTTCGACGGCGCGCAGCACGGTGTCGCGCGGGGTCACGTAGTGCGACGACGGATACACGGTAAAGCGCGGAATCTTCTGTCGCACGCGGCCGGTGAGCGGATCGAATAGCTGCAGTGTTTCGATTTCGTCGTCGAACAACTCGACGCGCACCGCCATCTCAGCGTGCTCGGCCGGGAAGATATCGATGGTGTCGCCGCGCACGCGGAACGAGCCGCGCTGGAAATCGGCTTCGTTGCGGCTGTACTGCATCGCGATCAGCCGCGCGATGACGTCGCGCTGGCCGAGCCGGTCGCCGGTGCGCAACGTCAGGATCATCCGGTGGTATTCGGACGGATTGCCGATACCGTAAATCGCAGACACTGTCGCGACGATCACCACGTCGCGTCGCTCCATCAGGCTCTTGGTCGCCGATAGCCGCATCTGCTCGATATGCTCGTTGATCGACGAGTCTTTCTCGATGAACAGATCGCGCTGCGGCACATACGCTTCCGGCTGGTAGTAGTCGTAGTACGAGACGAAGTACTCGACCGCGTTGCGCGGAAAGAACTCGCGGAACTCCGAATACAGCTGCGCGGCGAGCGTCTTGTTCGGCGCGAACACGATCGCCGGGCGGCCGAGCCGCGCGATCGTGTTGGCCATCGTGAAAGTCTTGCCGGAGCCAGTCACGCCGAGCAGCGTCTGGAACGCGAGACCGTCGCCGACGCCTTCGACGAGCGTGTCGATGGCCGTGGGCTGGTCGCCGGCGGGCAGATACGGCTGGTAGAGCTTGAACGGTGAACCTTCGAACGTGATGAATTTTGATTCGTCGAGCGTATCGTCGGCTTCAGTCAGATGGTGTTCGGACATGAGGGCGGCACCGGGCCTTGGGCAAAAGATCATTCTAACGGGTTGCGGAAAGCGAAGATCGAGCGGGCTTACGTAGGGCGGCCCTGGGCGCCGGTGTGTCATGGCCCTTTGCGGACTTGGGCGCCCTGAAGGGTTAGCGCGAACTCGCACGCCGGCTGTGTCCTATACGCCACGCGTCATCGTCGCGCAATCAGCGCCAATGGACAGCGCACCTCGGCCCGTTCGCGTCGTCGACATCGCCACGCCCGCTCGAATTCCTTGCTGCCACATGCTCCCAGTGCCTGTTTTTCAAGCAAATAATTGCCTTTTGCCCGTCCGGTCGTCCGAAAAAAGCGGCCGGATTCGCTACAATGCGAAGTTGCGCTCGCTCGCCGCTGTCCATAGGCCGTCCCCGATTTTCGCGTTTCGTCGAACTCACGCCCACCCGCGAAACGCCGCCGACGCCCCAGATGAGACCGCTCGCGCGCGAAGCCGCCCTCTTTTCACTACTGCTGCCCACCCATCATGTCTCTGTTCTCCGCCGTCGAACTTGCTCCCCGCGACCCGATTCTGGGCCTGAACGAAGCTTTCAACGCCGATACGCGCGCCACCAAGGTCAACCTCGGCGTTGGCGTGTACTTCAATGAAGAAGGCAAGATTCCGCTGCTGCGCGCCGTGCGCGAGGCGGAAAAGGCTCGCGTCGAAGCCGCGCTGCCGCGTGGCTATCTGCCGATCGAAGGTATCGCCGCTTACGATGCCGCCGTGCAAAAGCTGCTGCTCGGCAACGACTCGCCGCTGATCGCGGCCGGCCGCGTCGCCACGGCGCAGGCGCTGGGCGGCACGGGCGCGCTGAAGATCGGCGCGGACCTCCTGAAGCGCGTGAATTCGAATAGCAAGGTCGCGATCAGCGATCCGAGCTGGGAAAATCACCGCGCGCTGTTCGAAGGCGCGGGCTTCGTCGTCGAATCGTATCCGTACTATGACGCGCAGACGCACGGCGTGAACTTCGACGGCATGTTGAGCGCGCTGAACAGCTATGAGGCGGGCACGATCGTCGTGCTGCACGCGTGCTGCCATAACCCGACCGGCGTCGACCTGAGCGTCGAGCAGTGGAAGCAGGTCGTCGAGGTCGTCAAGGCGCGCAACCTCGTGCCGTTCCTCGATATCGCCTATCAGGGCTTCGGCGACAACATCGAAGCGGACGCGGCAGCCGTGCGTCTGTTCGCGGCGCAGGAACTGAACGTGTTCGTGTCTTCGTCGTTCTCGAAGTCGTTCTCGCTGTACGGCGAGCGCGTCGGCGCACTGTCGATCATCACCGCGAGCAAGGAAGAAGCGGCGCGCGTGCTGTCGCAACTGAAACGCGTGATCCGCACCAACTACTCGAACCCGCCGACGCACGGCGGCTCGGTGGTCGCGGCCGTGCTCGCATCGCCGGAACTGCGCGCGACGTGGGAAAGCGAACTGGGCGAAATGCGCGACCGCATCCGCGCGATGCGCAATGGTCTCGTCGAGCGTCTGAAGGCAAGCGGCGTTGATCGTGACTTCGGCTTCGTGAATGCACAGCGCGGCATGTTCTCGTACTCGGGTCTGACGGCACCGCAAGTGGACCGTCTGCGCGAAGAGTTCGGTATCTATGCAGTCAGCACGGGCCGCATCTGCGTGGCTGCGCTCAATACGCGCAACCTCGACGTCGTCGCCACCGCGATTGCTCACGTGCTGAAGTAAGGCGATTCACGGCGAGCAGGTCTGCCGTGCAAGTGCAGCAGGTTCGCCGCTGCCACCCCTATAAAAACGGCGCCCTTTTCTGAAAGGGCGCCGTTTTTTTATTTTCTGACGGTTCGGCCTTGGTTGGCGCAGCGTCGGGGCTCTCCGCGAGGAATCAGCGCGAATCCCGATGAATATCGTGCGTGACGAACCCGGCATCGTTTTCCGGCATATCGAGCCAGTCGGGCTGCTCGAGAGAACGGAGAATATCTTCAAGACCGCTTCGCCAATGCTCGCGCATCGTCGACAGACCGAATTGAAAGTCCTTGTAGTGTCCTTCGTATTCCTTGTGCCGATAGATCAGGTGAATCACGTTGTAGCGCCTTGAACACGACAGATCTTCGGCCAGCTTGCACCACGGATCGTCGCGTTGGTCTTCTGGCACACGGTCCAGCACCTCGCGCAGTACGTGACGGAAACGCTGCGAGCGCTGCAGCATGTCGGTCACGAGACGCGTACGGCTCGAATACTGGATGTCTTTCATGCGGCCCTGCACGTCGGTGATGTTGTCCGGCACCGGCCCGATCGCACTCCATAGGTCGACCTGAAACGCGAGCGTGTCGCGACGCGGCGTGGACTGGAGTACCTCGTAGAGCGGCGTATTCGACATCAGCCCGCCGTCCCAGTAGAACTGACCGTCGATCTCGACGGCCGCGAAGCCCGGCGGCAACGCGCCAGACGCTATGAAATGCTCGGGCCTGAGCGTGGTGTGGGTATTGTCGAAGTACGCGAAATTGCCCGTGCCGCAATTCACCGCGCCCACCGACACGCGTGTTTCGCCGGAATTAATCCGGTCGAAATCACACAGCGACTCGAGCGTGGCCTTCAGCGGCGTGGTGTCGTAGTAGCTCGCCAATTGAGGCGGACCGGACACAGTGGGCAACGGCGGTGGGAAACGCGGCACGAAAAAGCCCTTTTGCCCTTCGACGATCGCGCTCATTGCCTGCGCTGCCGTAAATGCCTTGCGCACCGCTTCGCTCGAATTGAACAGCAGGTGTTCGATCGGAGCTGGCAAGGGCGCCCCGAACGCCGGCTGGCAGATCGTCTCCCAGAATTGCAGCAGACGCTCGACGCGTCTTCCCGGTGGATTGCCCGCAATGATCGCCGTATTCAGTGCACCGATCGAGATGCCCGCGATCCAGTTCGGTTCGATGCCGGCTTCGTAAAGTCCCTGAAAGACGCCGGCCTGATAGGCGCCGAGCGCGCCGCCGCCTTGCAGCATCAGCGCGACGGTTTCGTAGTTGGGCAACCGGGGATGCCGGCGCGGGCGGGCGGCGACCGACGGACCCGCGCCCTCCCCGTCGCCCGACACGCCCACGCGCGCCCGCTTCAGATTGCGTTGCGCCATGGACGGCCCCTTAGTGCATGTACCAGCCGTGGCTCACGACGAACGACTGGCCGGTCAGAGCCGCGCTCGGGAACGTTGACAGGAACAGCACGGTCTGCGCGACGTCTTCAACCGTCGTGAAGATACCGTCGACGGTGCCGCCCAGCATCACGCGCTTGATCACGTCCTCTTCGCTGATGCCGAGTTCTTTCGCCTGCTCGGGAATCTGCTTGTCGACGAGCGGCGTGCGCACGAAGCCCGGACACACGACGTGCGAACGCACATTATGCGCAGCGCCCTCCTTGGCAAGCACGCGCGACAGGCCCAGCAGAGCGTGCTTCGCGGTCACGTACGCCGACTTCAGCGGCGAGGCGAGATGCGAGTGGACCGAGCCCATGTAAATCACGACGCCGCCGCGATTGTCCTTGTACATGTGCTTGAGCGCGGCCTTGGTGGTCAGGAACGCGCCGTCCACGTGAATGGCCTGCATCTTCTTCCAGTCCGAGAACGAATAGTTTTCGATCGGATTGACGATCTGGATGCCGGCGTTGGAAACGAGAATGTCGATCGAACCGAATTCCTCGGCGACCTTGTCGATCCCCTGGTTGACGGCATCTTCGTTCGTCACGTCCATTGCCACGCCGATTGCCTTACCGCCGCCCTTTCTGATTTCTTCAGCCACGGCGTTCGCGCCGTCCTGGTTCAGGTCGGCGATCGCGACCGCAGCACCCGCGGCCGACAGAGTCAACGCGATCTGTTTGCCGATGCCGCTCGCGGCGCCAGTGACGACGGCAACCTTGCCGTTCAGATTCGAGTTCACAGACGACATCCAGAACCTCCATGCAGTTGATGAGCAATGAGACCACGAGACCGCGCGCGGCGAGAAGTCGGCCAAACGGTATAGACCGTTCGGCGGATCCAGCGCGGCGGCCGACTTTGCTATTGTGCATGAACCCTGTGAACGACATAGGTAAAACGCACATCGAACCGTATCTCTTTAAACTGGACGCTTTCGGGCTGAATCCGGGCTCCATTCCCGTGGCATCGCCAACCAGGAGACATGTATGAATTATCGACGTCTGGGCCGCTCGGGCCTGCAAGTGAGCGAGTTGTCCATCGGCTCATGGGTCACGTACGGCAACCAGGTGGATCACCGCGCCGCGCGCGAATCGCTTGCCGCGGCGCGCGACGCGGGCGTCAATTTCTTCGACAACGCCGAAGTCTACGCGGGCGGCAAATCCGAGGAAATCATGGGCCATGCGTTGAAGGAGCTCGCGTGGCCGCGCGTGAGCTACGTCGTGTCGACGAAATTCTTCTGGGGACTCAACGAAGCGCCGAACCGGTACCGCACGCTGAACCGCAAGTACCTGATGAACGCGATCGATGCGTCGCTGAAGCGCCTGCAGCTCGACTATGTGGATCTCGTGTTCTGTCATCGTGCGGACCCGAACACGCCGGTCGAGGAAACGGTGTGGGCAATGAGCGACATGATCGCGCGCGGCAAGGCGCTGTACTGGGGCACCTCGGAATGGAGCGCCGACGAGATTCGCGCCGCCTATGGAATCGCCGAGCGGCATCATCTGCACAAGCCGGTCATGGAGCAGCCGCAATACAACCTGTTTCACCGCAAACGCGTCGAGCAGGAATACAAACGGCTCTACGAGGACATCGGCCTCGGCCTGACCACGTGGAGCCCACTCGCATCGGGGCTGCTCACTGGCAAATATCGTGACGGCGTGCCAGCCGACAGTCGCGCGCAGTTGCAGGGCTATGACTGGCTGCGTCAGCAGCTCACGGACCCGACCCGGAACAATGTGGTCGGCCAGCTCGGCGCGGTCGCCGACGAGCTCGGCTGCACGGTCGGTCAGCTCGCGATCGCGTGGATTTTGAAGAATCCGAATGTCAGCACGGTGATCACGGGCGCCTCGCGGGTCGAACAGATCGGCGAAAACATGCAGTCCGCCGAGGTGGCCAAGCGCATCACACCAGAGATAAAGCAGCGGATCGAGGAGATCATCGGCGACGCGCACGAGTAATCGCGCGCGCAGCGCCCTAACCGGGCACGCGCGGTCGCGTACAATACGCGACCGCGCATCGCCGGCTCCTTCGGGCCAGCCTGCGCTCTCTCAGCGTCCTCTCATCATGCTCAGCTACCGCCACGCCTTTCATGCCGGCAATCACGCCGACGTTCTGAAACACGCCGTCGTGTTGCAGCTCCTGCGCTACCTTGGCCAGAAGGACAAGGCCTACTGGTATATCGACACGCACGCGGGCGCCGGCGTTTACTCGCTGAAGGAAGGCTACGCGACGAAGACCGGCGAGTTCGAGACGGGTATTGCGAAACTGTGGGGCCGCAACGATCTGCCGCCGCTGTTCGCCGAATACGTCGATGAAGTCAGCGCGCTCAATGCCGATGGCCAGTTGCATTTTTATCCGGGCTCGCCGTATCTCGCGTGGCGACAGCTGCGCGCGCAGGATCGTATGCGGCTCTTCGAATTGCACAGCACCGAAATCGACGTGCTGCGCCACAATTTTCGCGACGCGGGCCGACGCGCAATGCTGTATGCGGGCGACGGCTTCGACGGCATTCTCGCGCTGTTGCCGCCGGCGCCGCGTCGCGCGCTGATCCTGCTCGACCCGTCGTATGAAGACAAGCGCGATTACGGGCGCACGCTGCGCTGTGTCGAGGAAAGTCTGAAGCGGTTTCCGACCGGCACGTATGCGATCTGGTATCCGCAGGTCAAGCGCCCCGAGTCGCAGCGCTTTCCCGATCAACTGAAGCAGTTGCAGAAGGACAACTGGCTGCACGTCAGCCTGACCGTCAGCAATCCGCCGGAAGACGGCCATGGGCTGTTCGGTAGCGGCATGTTCATCCTGAATCCGCCGTATACGCTCGCCAAGACGCTGAAGGATCAGATGCCATGGCTCGTCAAAACGCTCGGCGAGGACAAGGCTGCGACGTTCAACGTCGAATATCGCGGCAATTGAGCGTGATGACCGGCGCGTGAGCGTGCCGCGCGCGGTTCCCCGTCACCTGTCTTGCGCAACCCGATCTCCGCATACGCTCACTTGAACTGCGCGGCCGCCTTGCTCGCGAACTGGTTCGTATAAGTAGCACTCAGATCGATCTTTTTCGGATCGAGCCGGCTATCGAACGACGACAACGCGCGCAGCGACGTCGCCGGGCCATCAGCGGGCATAAGTCCGTCCGGCGAATACGCGTCGCGCACGTTGTGAAAGGCGTCGAGATAGAGCGTCGGGTCGCCCAATAGATAGGCTTGCGGCACCATCTTCAGCAGATCCGCGTCGCTCGCAGTCTGCAGCCAATGATTCGCACGCACGATCGCGTTGGTCAGCGCCTGCGTTGTCTTCGGATTTTTCTGGATGAAGCTTTCGGCCGCGTAAAGCGTCGCCGCGGGCATCATGCCGCCGAACACCTCCTGCGTGCCTTTCACCGTGCGCGTATCCACAAGCACCTTGATGGCGCCGCTACGCGTGAGCTTGGTCATCATTGGATCGACATTGGACAGCGCGTCGATCTGCCCACTGCCCACCGCGGCCAGCACCGTCGCGCCGCTGCCGACACCGATCGCCGAAATGTCGCTGCGCTGCACGCCGGCCTTGCGCAACGCAACGGTGAGCACGAGATCCGTCGACGAACCCGGTGCGCTCACGCCGACCTTCGCGCCTTTGAAGTCCGCGAGCGACTTGAGCTGATCGGCCTTCGACTTCACCACGCCGATCACGATCTGCGGTGCGCGGCCCATCAACACGAACGCGCGATAGTGCTGACCCTTCGCCTGCATGAACAACGTGTGCTCGAACGCGCCCGCGCCGACTTCGGCGCTGCCGCCCACCACCGCTTCGAGCGCTTTCGAGCCGCCTGCGAAATCTTCGAGCGTGACGTTCAGGCCTTCGTCCTTGAAGTAGCCGAGCTGCTGTGCGGCGAGGACCGGCAGATAGTAGAGGCCAGGTAAGCCGCCGACGGCCATCGTCAGTGTCGGCATTTCCGGCGTGTCCTTCGCGAACCCAGCGCCCGGCAACGCCGCCAGTGCGAGCAGCATCACGCAGGTGCGCGTCGCACGCTGCGTCCATTGATTGAGCATGGTGACGTCTCCTTGTCGTGTTTTCCGTTCGAAGCAGTGACGCAGGCGCACATGCCGAGATCGAAGCTCACGGCGCCAAAGCGCGCAACGATTGTCGTCGGACGGTTTCACGGACGCCATGCGCCCAAACCCGAATGCGATTGTCGGGTGCGAGGCAGGCTGGCGTATGGGAGAGAAACGGGACCGTGCAGAAGCACCGCCGACGATCTTTCGCGCCGCCGGTACCTATTGCGGCAGGGGCACCGCTCGAGGCATCGGCCGCGGCGGCACGCCACCACCCGCCGGCAATTGGATATACGGCGCAACCACGAACGGCGGCGACGATTCCGGAGGCAGCTCGACCGGTGCCGCGATTGGCGGCGCGGCGACGATCGGCTCCGGCGCAGGCGGCGAACTCAGCAGTACGGTACCGCTCTGGCCATTATTGACGCCGCCAAGCGTATCGAGGATCACGGGAGGACGCCCGTTATCGGACACCGCGAATGCGTCCGACGCGGCGCAGAGGGTGGCGAGCGTCGCCACGGCGGCTGCGGCCATCGCGGATCGGAAAGTTTGCAGCGAACGGACGGAGGACATGGACAGCCCGATTGGTTATGAATGCCGTCTTGCGCGAAAAACGCCTTACATTACCGCGGGCCGCGTTACGAAGCTAGTCGATATTCGCCATCAGCAGCTTTCTTGCGCCGTTCACTCGAAAAACGTTGAAGGCATACGCGGATTTCGATGTCCAGATACGACAAAGCCCCGCTTTGACGGGGCTCGACATTGGTACTGCAATGGCCGCGCAAAAGCAGGCCACGTCAGGTCAAACTCAAGGCGGAAACTTACAGCGAATAGCCGTTGGTTTCGAGCGAACGGATGCGCTGTTCGAGCTGAACGATATCCGACGACGATGCGAGATATGCCTCACGACGGCTACGTTCCGCAGTCTCGAACCAGGTGCTGAGCTTCTCAAGAATGAATGCAAACATCATGTTCTCCAAGGATCAGATCGAATCCCCGGTGATTTGACATCAGGGATTTCCCGTAAAAGGGTTAACCCGGATTATAGCCCTAAGGTGCAACCTGGAAGAGTGAAATGCACGCATGGCGGGCATTCCGTTTTGGAATAACGCACTGGAAAGGTGCAATCCAGCGCCTGATTTTATTAAGATTCATCGAGGCGACCTTTAAGCGGACGTTATTTTCGCAATTTTATGCGCACTTTCGGTGCATAAATCGCTCGAACCTTAAGAATCGTCAGGCTGGGTTGCACTTCGATCAGCTGCTAAAGCGGACGGCAACCTTGTCCCGATACAAGATCGGTGTCCGCCAGTCGCTCGATAATCGGACAATCTGGCCGGTCATCACCATGGCAATGATCGGCCAGATGCGCGAGAGTGTCGCGCATGTCCGTCAGTTCGGCGATGCGGCGATCGAGTTCGGCGACATGTTCGAGCGCGATCCGCTTTACTTCGGCACTTGCACGCGAGCGGTCGTGCCATAGAGCAAGCAGCCGCCGGATATCCTCGACCAGAAATCCGAGGCGGCGAGCCTGGCGAATAAAGCGCAAGGAATGCACTTCCTGCGGGCCATACACGCGATAACCGGCACTCGTGCGCGCCTTCGCAGTCAATAGGCCGACACTTTCGTAATAGCGGATCATTTTTGCCGTAACGCCCGACACGCGGGCCGCTTCGCCTATGTTCATGACTGTTTCCCCAAGGTTGCGGCTGAACTCCAATCGATCCTACACCTTCCCATGGTGGGAAGGTCAGCTACTCAAACAAGGTACGGGAGGCATAATTCGACTATCCGCAATCTGATTCCGCCGAGGTCTTTGCAATGACAATCGAACTCCAGGTAGAAGGCATGAGCTGCCAGCACTGTGTTGCCGCTGTCACGAGCGCGATTCGCGAGCACGACGCCGCCGCGCAGGTTCAGGTGGATCTCGCGACCGGCCGCGTGCTCGTGGAGTCGGCGCAACCCGTCGATGCGCTGAAGGCCGCGATTGACGAAGCCGGATACACGGTCACGTCTGTGCGCTGAGGTGCCGCGCATGTTCAAGGTTGCCGTAATAGGCGGTTCCGGATTGCTCGGCCGCGCGCTCAACGACGAACTCGCGCGCCAGACCGGCTGGCAGATCGTCTCCACCGCATGTAGCCGAACGTCTCCGCGAATGGTCGCGTTGGATGTTCGCGATAGCTTTGCGGTCGAGAGTTTCATCGACCGCGTAGCGCCGGATGCCGTCGTCATTGCCGCGGCGGAGCGCCGTCCCGATGTATGCGAGCGCGATCCGGCGCTTGCTCGCGCGCTGAACGTCGATGCTGTGCGAATGATCGCCGGGGCGGCGAACCGACACGGCGCGTGGACACTGTCGATCTCAACCGACTACGTGTTCGACGGCACGCACCCGCCCTATCGTCACGACAGCACACCAGCGCCACTGAACGCGTACGGACAGAGCAAGCTCGAAGGCGAGCGAGCGCTGACCGACACGGCCGAGGGCGGATGCGTGCTGCGTCTGCCGCTGCTATATGGTCCGACCGTCAGTTGGTCGGAATCGGCCGTGACTAGCCTCGTGCCGGCGATTGCAGCGGCGGCGGCTCCGGGGGCCCAGGCTGCCAGGATGGACGCTTGGGCGATCCGCTATCCTACGTTCACGCCCGATGTCGCTTTCGTGATCCGACAGATGCTCGAGCGGCACGCGCGCGGCGAAACGATCTCTGGCATCGTGCAATGGTCGGGCGACGAACCGATGAACAAGTATGAGATCGCCGTGCGCCTGGCAGAAGCGTTGCAACTCGACGCGCGTCTGACGCCTCAGCGCACACCCACCGACGCGACGCCGCGCCCGCACAACTGTCATCTGGCATCGAGCCGTTTAGAGGTACTCGGAATCGGCCGACGCTCGCCCTTCGATATGGCGATCCGGCAGGTGCTGACCGCGTTTCCGTGGCAGGGACAGGCGACTTCCGTATGATCCGGCGGCTTGCGTGCGTACGGTAAGCGGCTGGCGAACCCACGTTGACGAACGGTGAATCAGGCGACAGCGGTAAGAGGCTGCCAGTTATGTGGCAGCAATGCGGCGATGTCGCTTGCCCTGTGGGCGGGCAGCCGTGTCCCGATGTCTTTCAGATATGCGTGGGGTTCGTGACCGTTGAGTTGCGCTGAGCGGATGAGGCTCATGATTGCGGCCGCACTTTGGCCAGCGCGCAGCGACCCGGCGATCAATCAGTTGGCCCTGCCGATGGCCCCATGGACGGATCTGGTTTCCGAGCTAATTGTTGTCTATGGGCACGTGCCCGTCATCGAGATAGCGCGTAAGCGCCTCCCAGCGTTTGAGGCTGTAGTCCAGCGCTTTCGCAATCGCCGAACGTGCCGATACCAGCTTGCGTTGCACCACCATCCATTCGTGAAGGGCGTCGCACACCGGTTTGGCGCGGCTCTGCCGATGCCGGTGTCGTGCGTCGATATCAAGCGCCGCGGCATCGCATTCGATGTTGTAGAGCTCGGTGAAGAACGGCAACGCCTGCTCAGCCACCTGACTGCTGTGATTGGCATGCAGCTCGAAGAACTTGCGCCTTGCGTGAGCTGCGCAGCCGATTTCGGTGATGCCCTAGAGGAATGAGGCCTTATAGCCGCCGTAGTCGTCACACACCAGCTTGCCGTGCCAACCGTTCAGGAACGTGCGCGCATGCTCCCCGGCCCGGCTGTTGGCGAAATCGTAGACCACCGCGCGCAGGTTGCTGAATTGCGTAGGCGTATACGCCCACAGATAAGCCCTATGTGTCTTGCCCTTGCCGGGACTGAGCGTTTGCACCGGGGTTTCGTCCGCGTGCAAGACACCTTGCTGCAGGATCTCTCGATGAAGGGCGTCGACCAATGGCTGCAACTGCGCGCCACATGTGCCCACCAGGCGCCTAACGTGGACCTTGGTATTGCCAGTCCCGCGCGCGCATAGATCTGCTCCTGACGATACAGCGGCAAGTGATCTGCAAATTTGCCGACCGGTACCGAGGCGAGAAGTCCGGTGGTCGAATGCCCTTGTCGATGACGTGCGCGGGCACCGGTGCCTGAACGAGCGTCTCGCAATTGCGACACACCCAATTACCCCGAATGTGCCGCTCCACCGTGAAGACGCCCTGTGCGTAGTCCAGCTTCTCGCTGATGTCTTCGCCGATACGCACGCGCTCGCAGCCGCGCTGGCAGACCGTGCTGTCCGGTTCGTGATGGATATCGATACGCGGCGATTGCTGCGGCAAGGGGGCGCGCTTCGGCTGCCCGTGTTGCCGCTTCCGTGTGGGCTCGAGCTGTTCGAGTTCTATCTCGATGGCGGCCAGGTCGGCGTCGATCGCTTCCTCAAGCAGACTCATCTGTTCGTTGTTGAGTGTATCCGGTCCATAAACGACGCCCTTCCTTTGACCTTGCCCCCGTTTGGCGAATCCCATAGCTGGGGGAATTATGCGGCTTCGCCTTGCTGAGTCGCGAACCAGTTCTTGTCGAATGTCATGGGGCTGACGTAGTCGAGCGTTGAGTGTAACCGGCGTGCGTTGTAAAAGCCCAGCCAGTCAATCACCTCATCCATTGCGGCACGCCGGGTGGCGAAGTGTCGTCCGTGCATGCGCGCCACCTTCAGCGAACCCCAGAGACTTTCCGTCGGCGCATTATCCCAACAATCACCGCGTCGGCTCATCGACGAACGCATGCCGTAGGCCTTCAACGTATCCTGAAACAGGCCGCTGCAATACTGGGCGGATTCAACACGGACAAGGGCGAGGACGAATGATCGGCCTCGAGGATCGCCAGCGGCTGGCCCGGGAAATCGAATCGGCCAATCGGGCTGGCGCACGGTTGCGTCTGGCCTGCGAGGTCGCCGGAATCGATGTGCGAACGCTGGAAGGCCCATCAGGGGCTCGTCAAGGGCGACGCCAGGCCCGGCGCGATGCGCCCACTGCCCGCGCACACCCTGAGCCCGCAGGAGCGGGCAAACGTGCTGCGCATAGCCAACGAGCCACGCTTTGCCGACATGCCACCGGCGCGTATCGTGCCGATGCTGGCTGACGAAGGCGTGTACATCGCCAGCGAATCGACCTTTGCGCGCGTGCTGCGCGAGCATGGGCAGATGACGCGCCGTGGTCGTGCCAGAACGCCTTCGAGCGCCCGGCCGCCGACCACGCACGTCGCAACGGCGCCGCTCCAGGTGTGGTGCTGGGACATGACGTTTCTGCCGGCAACGGTAACAGGTCGATGGTTCCACCTGTACCTGATCCTGGACCTGTATAGCCGCAAGATTGTCGGCTGGGAGGTGCACGACAGCGACGCGGCCGAACACGCTGCTCATCTCGTGCGTCGTACGGCGCTCTCCGAAGGCATTGCCGTCCTTGAGACCCGGCCGGTGCTGCACGGCGATAACGGTGCGACGCTCAAGGCCACGACCGTGCTGGCGATGCTCCACTGGCTGGGTGTCAAGCCGTCGTACTCACGCCCCCGTGTCAGCGACGACAACGCCTACGCCGAGGCGCTGTTCCGAACCGCGAAGTACCGGCCGGAGTTTCCGGTCACAGGCTTCGAGGACCTGAACGCTGCTCGCAACTGGGCTGCCGGCTTCGTGCAGTGGTACAACTTCGAGCATCGTCATAGCGGCATCCGCTACGTGACGCCTGCGCAGCGTCATGCCGGCGACGATCGTGCGCTTCTCGCGGCACGTCACGCACTGTACGTGAAGGCGCGCGCATGCAATCCGGCCCGCTGGTCGTGTCACACGCGCAACTGGACACCGGTTGGTGCCGTGACGCTTAACCCCGAACGTGACTCAGTCGTTGAGATGGCGTCGATCGGCGCAAATAAGTAAGCACCTCGCGACGGCCGTCCGCAACGCGGCGCCCGCGTGAGGCATGATCGGGAATCGGGTTACGTGTCAGCAGACGCCGATGGGCCAGACTGCCGAGGCAGCTTCGTGACCACGTTCCAGGGCAACAGTTCGTCGATGCGGTTAATGGGATGGTCAGCGATATGGGTCAGGACGTATTCGAGGTAGGCGCGCGGGTTGATCCCGTTGAGCTTGCATGTGCCGATCAGACCGTACATCGCGGCTGCCCGCTCGCCTCCGCTGTCGGAGCCGGCGAACAGGAAGTTCTTGCGGCCCAGACTCACACAGCGCAGCGCGTTTTCGGCCAGGGCGTTGCTGATCTCAGCACGACCCTCTTCGCAGTACAGCGCGAGCGCGTCCCACTGGTTGAGCGAGTAACGGATCGCTTTGGCCAGTTCGGATTTCTTCGACAGCGTTGCGAGCTTGTCCGTCATCCACGTCCTGATGGTCGCGAGCAGCGGCACGCTTTTCTCCTGCCGCACGCACAGCCGTTCAGCGGCTGGTTTGCCGCGGATGTCGGCCTCGATGCCGTAAAGTTCGCCGATCAGTTCGAGCACCTCTCGGGTCGCCTCGGTAGGCGTGCGAGCGTGTACGTCGTAGAGGTACCGTCTCGCGTGATCCCAGCATGCAGCTTCACGGATCTTGCCGCTCTCGTACAGTTCGTTGAAGCCACTGTAGGCGTCGGCCTGCAGGATGCCCTCGAATCCAGCGAGATGGGTCTGGGGGTGGATGCCTTTGCGGTCGGGCGAGTAAGCAAACCACACCGCGGCCGGTTCGGTCGAGCCCGAACGGGTGTCATCGCGCACATATACCCACAGTCGCCCGGTCCTTGTCTTCTTCCTGCCCGGTTCGAGCACCGGGATCGGCGTGTCATCCGCGTGCAGCTTCGACGGTGCCATCGTGTGGCGGCGCAGCGCCTCGGTCAGCGGCACGCAAAGGGCCTCGCACTGGCCGACCCAGCGTCCCATGCTGGCCGGATCCAGCTTCACGCCGTCGCGCGCGGCAATCTGCGACTGCCGGTACAACGGCGCGTGGTCAGCGTACTTCGAGACGAGGATGTCGGCCAGCAGGCTCGGATGGGCAATGCTGCGCGTGATCGGCAGGCCGGGCATGGACGGCTGCGAGAAGTGGTGGCCGCACGGACAGACCGTCTTGCGCCGGATCGTGCGGATCACCTTGAACATTGCCGCGACGCGGGCGAGCTGCTCGGACACGTCTTCTCCGAGCGGCTGCATGGCGCTGCCGCACTTCGGGCAGGTCGCGTCGGCGTCGAGTACGCGTTCTTCGCGTGGCAGATGCGGCGGCAGCGCTTCTTTCGGCGATGCGTCGCCCACAGGCGTGCTCGCGCCTGATTCGTGGGCGCGTCGCACGTCAGCGACACCACGCTCACCGGTCAAGTCCTCGAGCGCGGTTTCGAGCCGCGCGACCTCCCGGTCCAACTGCTCGGACTTGCGGCCGAACTGCATGCGCTTGAGCCTGTCGATCTGCGCCTTGAGCCGCCCGATCTCCAGATCGCGCTCGGCAAGCTGGGCACGCGCCTCGACCAGCAAGGCCCGCAGGGTTGCAACATCGTCAGGAAGTTCAGCGCCGTTCGACATGTGGCGCAGTTTACGAGCCTTCCTCGCGGTTTACAACATCGACAGCGCAGCCGTACGACGCGGCTGCCGCCAATCGATGCCTTCGAGCAACATCGACAGTTGCGCCGCCGTCAGATGGACCTTGCCGCCATCGGCGTGTGGCCAGACGAAGCGACCACGCTCAAGCCGCTTCGCAAGAAGCCAGAGCCCGTCTTCGGTCGCCCACATGACCTTCACGAGATCGCCGCGCCGGCCCCGGAAGATGAACACGTTGCCACCCAGCGGATTGTCCTCGAGCGCCGTCTGCACCTTCGCCGCCAGCCCCTGGAACCCGCAGCGCATGTCGGTGACGCCTGCCACCAGCCAGACGCGTGTACCCGTGGGTAGAGAGATCACGATCGCACGCTCCCCAGTACGATCCGTAGCGTGTCGGCGTCGACGACGCCGTCGACCTTGACTACCACGTCACCGAACCGAATCTCGATCGTCCCGGCTCGTCCAGTCCGGTTGCAGACGTCCCTTGCATCCGGGGGCATCGCCAGGCGCTGCGGCGGCGTCTCATGAACCACCGCCACTGGAATCAGGCACGTCGTTTCCGCCTGCAATTGCTCGCGATAGCGACGCCGCCAGGCAAACAGCATGTTTGCATTGATGCCATTGTCCCGCGCCAGCTTCGCGACCGACGCACCAGGCTCACATGCCGCGGCCGCAAGCCGGCGTCGAAACTCGCGATCATAATTCGGGCGTCCCTTGCGGCTACCCGGCCTGGCTTCCGACTCTGTCACAGTGATGTCCATCAAATCGAAAATGATGGGCACCACTTTGATGTCGGTTCTCGCCGCCGTCTACGACGGTCGTCGTGAGGTGCTTGCTCACCGGGCGCTTACCTTACAATCATCTCTGTCGATGTTGCTGTTGATTTGGGCCGCGTAAACGCAAAAACCCCACCGCGGCGGGTGGGGTTTCTGACCTGGGGGGAGCCTGACGATTACCTACTTTCACACGGGCAATCCGCACTATCATCGGCGTGGAGTCGTTTCACGGTCCTGTTCGGGATGGGAAGGGGTGGGACCGACTCGCTATGGTCATCAGGCATGACGGGTTGCTGCGTCGCAGGGGTTGGAGTCAACCGGTTGCGCCACAGCCAATCGGGAAGAAGCGTAAAGGATTCGTGTGGGGGTTGTGTTGTTTCTGGCACAACACTGAATCCCAACCGTGCGTTTCTGTTAGCTCCCGCGGGAGTTCACACCAATCCCCTTCGGGGATCGGACCCGCGCAAGTGCTGAAGCACTAACGCGGGTCGAGACACACCTGTTATAGGATCAAGCCTTACGGGCAATTAGTATCAGTTAGCTCAGTACATTACTGTACGTGCACACCTGACCTATCAACGTCCTGGTCTTGAACGACCCTTCAAGGGGCTCGAAGCCCCGGGGATATCTCATCTTAAGGCGAGTTTCCCGCTTAGATGCTTTCAGCGGTTATCTCTTCCGAACATAGCTACCCGGCGATGCCACTGGCGTGACAACCGGTACACCAGAGGTTCGTCCACTCCGGTCCTCTCGTACTAGGAGCAGCCCCCTTCAAATATCCAGCGCCCACGGCAGATAGGGACCAAACTGTCTCACGACGTTTTAAACCCAGCTCACGTACCTCTTTAAATGGCGAACAGCCATACCCTTGGGACCGGCTACAGCCCCAGGATGAGATGAGCCGACATCGAGGTGCCAAACACCGCCGTCGATATGAACTCTTGGGCGGTATCAGCCTGTTATCCCCAGAGTACCTTTTATCCGTTGAGCGATGGCCCTTCCATACAGAACCACCGGATCACTATGACCTGCTTTCGCACCTGTTCGACTTGTCAGTCTCACAGTCAAGCACGCTTATGCCATTGCACTATCAGCACGATTTCCGACCGTACCTAGCGTACCTTCGTACTCCTCCGTTACACTTTGGGAGGAGACCGCCCCAGTCAAACTGCCTACCATGCACGGTCCCCGACCCGGATCACGGGCCAAGGTTAGAACCTCAAACAGATCAGGGTGGTATTTCAAGGACGGCTCCACGCAGACTGGCGTCCACGCTTCATAGCCTCCCACCTATCCTACACAGACCGGTTCAAAGTCCAATGCAAAGCTACAGTAAAGGTTCATGGGGTCTTTCCGTCTAGCCGCGGGGAGATTGCATCATCACAAACACTTCAACTTCGCTGAGTCTCGGGAGGAGACAGTGTGGCCATCGTTACGCCATTCGTGCAGGTCGGAACTTACCCGACAAGGAATTTCGCTACCTTAGGACCGTTATAGTTACGGCCGCCGTTTACCGGGACTTCAATCAGGAGCTTGCACCCCATCATTTAATCTTCCGGCACCGGGCAGGCGTCACACCCTATACGTCCACTTTCGTGTTTGCAGAGTGCTGTGTTTTTATTAAACAGTCGCAGCCACCAGTTTATTGCAACCCCTTCACCCTTCTGGCGCAGGCCAGTCAGGCTACCAGGGCGTACCTTATCCCGAAGTTACGGTACCAATTTGCCGAGTTCCTTCTCCCGAGTTCTCTCAAGCGCCTTAGAATACTCATCTCGCCCACCTGTGTCGGTTTGCGGTACGGTCACTGTGAAACTGAAGCTTAGAGGCTTTTCCTGGAACCCCTTCCAGTTGCTTCGCCACCGAAGTGGCTCGCCTCGCACCCTTGAATTACGCGCCCGGATTTGCCAAAGCGCCTTCTCCAATGCAAGGACCGGGACTTCCAACACCCGGACAACCTTCCGCGATCCGTCCCCCCATCGCATTTCACAATGGTGCAGAAATATTAATCTGCTTCCCATCAGCTACGCATTTCTGCCTCGCCTTAGGGGCCGACTCACCCTACGCCGATGAACGTTGCGTAGGAAACCTTGGGCTTACGGCGAGGGGGCCTTTCACCCCCTTTATCGCTACTCATGTCAGCATTCGCACTTCCGATACCTCCAGCACACTTTCCAGTGCACCTTCGCAGGCTTACGGAACGCTCTCCTACCATGCACATTACTGTGCATCCGCAGCTTCGGTATATGGCTTAGCCCCGTTACATCTTCCGCGCAGGACGACTCGATCAGTGAGCTATTACGCTTTCTTTAAAGGATGGCTGCTTCTAAGCCAACCTCCTGACTGTTTTAGCCTTCCCACTTCGTTTCCCACTTAGCCATATTTGGGGACCTTAGCTGGCGGTCTGGGTTGTTTCCCTCTTGACACCGGACGTTAGCACCCGATGTCTGTCTCCCGTGATTGCACTCTTCGGTATTCGGAGTTTGCTATGGCGTAGTAATCCGCAATGGACCCCACAACCATGACAGTGCTCTACCCCCGAAGGTGATACACGAGGCACTACCTAAATAGTTTTCGGAGAGAACCAGCTATTTCCAGGTTTGTTTAGCCTTTCACCCCTATCCACAGCTCATCCCCTAACTTTTCAACGTTAGTGGGTTCGGTCCTCCAGCACGTGTTACCGTGCCTTCAACCTGGCCATGGATAGATCACCTGGTTTCGGGTCTACACCCAGCGACTGGACGCCCTGTTCGGACTCGCTTTCGCTACGCCTGCCCTAATCGGTTAAGCTCGCCACTGAATGTAAGTCGCTGACCCATTATACAAAAGGTACGCCGTCACCCCTTCGCAGAGGCTCCGACTGTTTGTATGCATGCGGTTTCAGGATCTGTTTCACTCCCCTCCCGGGGTTCTTTTCGCCTTTCCCTCACGGTACTGGTTCACTATCGGTCGATCACGAGTATTTAGCCTTGGAGGATGGTCCCCCCATCTTCAGACAGGATTTCACGTGTCCCGCCCTACTTCTCGTACACCCAGTTCTTCCATGCTGTTTTCGTCTACAGGGCTATCACCTGCTATGGCCGCACTTTCCAGAGCGTTCGACTAACAATACAGATAACGTGTACCGGCTGATCCCATTTCGCTCGCCACTACTCTGGGAATCTCGGTTGATTTCTTTTCCTGCGGTTACTTAGATGTTTCAGTTCACCGCGTTCGCCTCACGCAGCCTATGGATTCAGCTGCGGATACTCCATTAGGAGTGGGTTTCCCCATTCGGACATCTCCGGATCAATGCTCGTTTGCCAGCTCCCCGGAGCTTTTCGCAGGCTACCGCGTCCTTCATCGCCTGTGATCGCCAAGGCATCCACCACATGCACTTGTTCGCTTGACCCTATAACGGGTGTGTCTCTGGGTCGACCCACGTGAGCGCTTTAGCGCTTACGTGGGTCCCATCCCCGGAGGGGACAGACGCACTCGCTACAGGTTGAGTATTCGTGTTGCGCCGTATTCCAAAGCGATCTCTCGATCACCTTTAAAATACATCGATACAATCACAACCCTGATTCACCTACTCACACACCCATCTCCAGGCATGCTTTCGTGAATCTCTTTACTACTTCTTCCTGATTGTTAAAGAACGACAGCCGGTATGAAGCCTCTGCCTCATACCGCCCTGACTGGCTCAATCGCCAATGCGCAACGCTCTGCCTGCAGGCAGAACACTGCGCATTGAGGATTGGTGGAGGATGACGGGATCGAACCGACGACCCCCTGCTTGCAAAGCAGGTGCTCTCCCAGCTGAGCTAATCCCCCAGTCCCACAGCCATTCCAGCGGCCCCAGCCCTTCAGCTCACCCGACACGACACTGGTGGGTCTGGATGGATTCGAACCATCGACCCCCGCCTTATCAAGACGGTGCTCTAACCGGCTGAGCTACAGACCCCTGCTGTCTGTCTGCGTTGCTGCCATTAACCACAGCCGATAAGCGTGAGCACTTGAGTGCAATGAATGCATAGCTCTGGAAAGGAGGTGATCCAGCCGCACCTTCCGATACGGCTACCTTGTTACGACTTCACCCCAGTCATGAATCCTACCGTGGTGACCGTCCTCCTTGCGGTTAGACTAGCCACTTCTGGTAAAACCCACTCCCATGGTGTGACGGGCGGTGTGTACAAGACCCGGGAACGTATTCACCGCGGCATGCTGATCCGCGATTACTAGCGATTCCAGCTTCACGCACCCGAGTTGCAGAGTGCGATCCGGACTACGATCGGTTTTCTGGGATTGGCTCCACCTCGCGGCTTGGCAACCCTCTGTTCCGACCATTGTATGACGTGTGAAGCCCTACCCATAAGGGCCATGAGGACTTGACGTCATCCCCACCTTCCTCCGGTTTGTCACCGGCAGTCTCCCTGGAGTGCTCTTGCGTAGCAACTAGGGACAAGGGTTGCGCTCGTTGCGGGACTTAACCCAACATCTCACGACACGAGCTGACGACAGCCATGCAGCACCTGTGTTATGGCTCCCTTTCGGGCACTCCCGCCTCTCGGCAGGATTCCATACATGTCAAGGGTAGGTAAGGTTTTTCGCGTTGCATCGAATTAATCCACATCATCCACCGCTTGTGCGGGTCCCCGTCAATTCCTTTGAGTTTTAATCTTGCGACCGTACTCCCCAGGCGGTCAACTTCACGCGTTAGCTACGTTACCAAGCCAATGAAGGCCCGACAACCAGTTGACATCGTTTAGGGCGTGGACTACCAGGGTATCTAATCCTGTTTGCTCCCCACGCTTTCGTGCATGAGCGTCAGTATTGGCCCAGGGGGCTGCCTTCGCCATCGGTGTTCCTCCACATCTCTACGCATTTCACTGCTACACGTGGAATTCCACCCCCCTCTGCCATACTCCAGCGCTGCAGTCACCAATGCAGTTCCCAGGTTAAGCCCGGGGATTTCACATCGGTCTTACAGCACCGCCTGCGCACGCTTTACGCCCAGTAATTCCGATTAACGCTCGCACCCTACGTATTACCGCGGCTGCTGGCACGTAGTTAGCCGGTGCTTATTCTTCCGGTACCGTCATCCCTCACGGATATTAGCCACGAGGTTTTCTTTCCGGACAAAAGTGCTTTACAACCCGAAGGCCTTCTTCACACACGCGGCATTGCTGGATCAGGCTTGCGCCCATTGTCCAAAATTCCCCACTGCTGCCTCCCGTAGGAGTCTGGGCCGTGTCTCAGTCCCAGTGTGGCTGGTCGTCCTCTCAGACCAGCTACAGATCGTCGGCTTGGTAGGCCTTTACCCCACCAACTACCTAATCTGCCATCGGCCGCCCCTTGAGCGCGAGGTCCCGAAAGATCCCCCGCTTTCCTCTCCCGAGCGTATGCGGTATTAATCCGGCTTTCGCCGGGCTATCCCCCACTCCAGGACACGTTCCGATGTATTACTCACCCGTTCGCCACTCGCCACCAGACCGGAGTCCGTGCTGCCGTTCGACTTGCATGTGTAAGGCATGCCGCCAGCGTTCAATCTGAGCCAGGATCAAACTCTTCAGTTCAAACCTGTTACTGTTTTCGGGCTCTCTCGAACCCGGTCGCTCACTCAACGTACTGACGATGATCAGTCCGCCTTCCGACAGACAAACCTTCCTCTAATACTGTGTGAGGCTGCTGATACTTCTGCCTGGCAGCAGACTCCGGAGAATCCGCCGCCGCATTCCGCATCAAGCGCCCACACTTATCGGCTGTTAGTTTTTAAAGATCGGTCCGCCAAAACCCGCCGCGCCTGAACCACTCCTGCCCGGCACTGCTTCGTTTGCGTCGCTGCGTCTGCAGCAGAGAAACGGGATTATGGAGAACTTCCGCCGGATCGTCAACAGGTTTTATCACCCGCTTAACCTGCCCACCCCGCTGAAACCCTCGCCATCAAAGGCTTCCCGCTTCTCCGCACCCCGGCGTCCGGAGCACGAAAGAGCAGAATTCTAGTCGCCGCAGCCAGAACTTGCAAGCGCAATCCTAGGGTTTTCCTTAGGGGGTCTTTTCCATACGGCCCGGATCGTCTATCGCTGGTGTTTTCACTTCGGGCGCCAGCGTCTGGGCGGCGGATGCGCCGATCGTCCAATCATGCAGCACGGTATAAGCGACCGCCAGCAACGTTGGGCCGATGAAAACACCAAGAAAACCAAACGCAAACGCGCCCCCGAGGATGCCGAGCATCACCAGAATCAACGGCATGTCACTGTTCTTGCCAATCAGGATCGGCTTGATGACGTTGTCGGCCATGCCGACTACCAGCAGGCCCCATATGACCACAAAAATCGCCCATCCAGTCGACCCGCCCTGATACAGCCAGATCGCTGCCGGCAACCAGACAATGACCGGACCGCCCGGCACCACCGACAGAAAAAACGTCACGAGCCCGAGCAGCGCCGGCGCCGGTACGCCCGCCATCCAGAAACCGAATCCCGCGAGAACCGCCTGTACGAGGGCCGTACCAAGAATCCCGTAGACCACCCCCTTCACCGTGCTGCCCGCCAGCGCCAGCAGATACTCGGCGCGCTCACCGGCTACCCGACGCATGCCGGCGTTCAGCCAGGCGGCCGCCCCCTCGCCACCGGTATAAAAGAAGAACGCGAGCACGATGCTCAACGCCAGCAGCCCCAGCCCATGCGTCACCGCAAGCGCCGCCGCCAGAATCCACTTCCCAGCCGGCGCGGCGAGCGTGCGCAATTGCGCGATCAACTCGGAATTGCTGCTGGTCAAGCGCTCCCAAAAGGCCTCGATGCTCGAACCAACCAGCGGGATCCGCTGCACCCACGGCGGCAGATCGGGCAACCCCGACTCGAAAAGTCTTTGCACCAGCGCAACGATGTCGTGAACATGCGCGCCGAACGCGAAACCTGCATAGACGAACGGCCCGAGCACCACGACCAGAATAATCAGCACGATCAAGGTCGCGGCCAGCTTGCGCCGCCCGCCGACCACGCCAGTGAGTCGCCGGTAGAGTCCCCAGGAACTGTAGCTGAGGATGGCGCCCCACAGCAGCGCGGTCGTAAAGGGCGCCAGTACCAGCAACGACCCACCCACGAGCACAATCAATGCGAATACCGCAGCAAGTCGCTCGATCAGTTGGTCAGATTTCACGATGGATCTCCTGTTGCGCCAGACCGTGGCAATGACATGACGCACGCCCGTCAGGCGCCCGCTGGACGCCGTCAGTATAGAAGCGAGTCGGGCGTCCGGGGTGTCTTATACCATCCGGCCAGGCTGTTGCGAGTCGCTTGCGACTGTGCCGGTGGCGACCGCATTTTTGAGATGAAAGGGCTCAAATTGCCCGGAGATTGCTGACCAATACATATAGCTGCCTGGAAAAGACTACAATATAAGGTTCCGTGCCCCCATTTTTTCTGGATTTATGCGCTCGCGAATCGCCAAACGTCTCCCTCCCGACGCCGACAAGCTCGTCGGTCTCTCGCTCGCGCTTTTCGCGTCGGGCAGCCGTACCGAAGATCGCTTCTGGGAAGCGAAGCTCGACGCGCTGCTGACCAAGGTCGTGCGCAACGCCAACCAGACTACGCTGGACGCCGCGCTCGACCATCTGCAGCAAAACCATCCGGATGCCTACGGCGCGCTGGCCGACATGGCGGAAACGCACAGCGAATCGTTCGTGATCGAACATGAAGGCGTGTCTTATGAAGCGCTGCTGATCGCCGCGCCCGTGCTCGCCTGGACCCGCTACGTGATTCCGTCCGGTCCGCTCAAGTCCGACGCCGCCGACGCCCTGCGCGCACACTTGCAAGCGCACGTGCTCGCCGCCAACACGCGCGTGGCAATGGCTCCGTTCCTGTACAGCATCGACCAGTTGCCGCGCCATCACGTCGAAACGTGGCGCATCGCCCAGCAACTTGCGCAAGCCGCGGTCAGCGGCGGCAACGCGAAGCTCAATTTCGGCGAATTGCCGGAGACCTCGCCGATTCTGGCGGACCCGCGCTTTCTGCTCGCCGTAGTCGCCGCGCCCGTCGGCGACGCGACGTTCCGCTGGCAGGAAGAAGAGCACGGCACTCGCATCGAGCGCGGCCAATGTCTCGAGCAATGGGCCAAGCAAGGCGGCGCGAATCTGTCGGTCGTGCTGCCGGGCTGCGAATTCGAATGTCTGCTGCCGGATGCGTACTACTCGGCGTGCCGCGACGCCGATGAAAGTGTGCGTCCGCACACCGTGCGTACCGCCGTGCGTTATCTTTTCGACACTATTGGCGCGGCGCCGCAGGATCTGCGCGCGGTGGTCGCCGGCTTCGGCGAACGGCGCATCGACGAGTACCGCGTCGGCTTCACGCGCAAGGGGAGCAACGATGTGATCTACGGTGTCGTGTGGCCACTCTACGGCCGCGAAAACGGCGAGGCGGGCATCGACGAGGAGCCGGAGGAAATCACCGGCTCGGACGAACCGCTCGAGGAAATCGTCGCGCTGCTCAAGGAAACTGGCATCACGGATGTGCGCCGCCACGCGGGCCGCTTCGAGCCGGAATATTGCGACGACTGCGGCGTGCCGCTGTATGCGGACCCGCTCGGCGAAATCGTCCACGCGGAAATGCCCGAAGACGCCGAGCCCGCGCAACCCCATTTCCATTGACACCGAAGTCGAAATCACGGCCTTATCGCAAAAAAAGCCCCGTATGTACGGGGCTTTTTTGTTGATTGTCCGCATTTCTTATGCCTTTTGGACAGCCGTCAAAACGGACGGAATTTGTCATCATAGGCACGGTGACGCATCGCCGTGATCGAGTCAGCTCCACGAGTCCCACAGATGCGTCGCGCCATTTCGCCCGATACATCTGGAGACATGCATGCGCTTCGCGATTCTCAATTCAAACGCAGAACGACGTGATGGACTCAAAGCCTTGCTGCGGCAGATCGACCGGCTGGCGCGCTTCACAGAAGCCGATGAATGGCGTCTGCTCGAACGTCCGTTCAAGCGTTATCGGCCTGATCTCGTCGTGATCGACTGGGAGGACTGGATGTCGGTTGCGCAGGTGCGCGCGTTGCTCAGCCACTTTCCGGACCTGCGCATCAGCGTGCTCACCGACGGGACTTTGCCCGCGCTCGTGCGCGCGCTGATGGACGAAGGTGTGCTCGGCGTTGTTCCACGCGACACCGATCCCTGCCTGATCGTGCGCGCATTGGAAATGGTGCTGCTCGGAGGTCACTACGTGCCGCCCGGCGCGCTGGCGATCGATCCGCCGCTGCCGACCGACACCGCGATCCGTACGTTCGACGAAGAAAGTCCGCCGCCCCGCCGCAACAAACTCTCGGGCGGGCTGTCACCGCGGCAGGAGCAGATCATGCGCTGCGTGCACATGGGCAGCACCAACAAGATGATCGCGCGCACGCTCGGCATTAGCGAAGGTACGGTCAAGATCCACCTGACGAGCATATTCCAGCAACTTGGTGCGCCCAATCGCGCCGCCGCGGTCGCGCTTTACAACGGATGGCTCACGAATCATTTGCAAGTGCTGCGCAACAACGGCGAGCACAGCGCTCGGCCGGTCATACGCGGGCAGCCTGGCCCGGTTCCGCTCCGGCGCCGCACACGTGCGCACTTCCAGTATTCGTTGCCGGGCAGCGACACCAGCAGCGCGCTACCGATGGCCGCGGAGCCCGCCACGTCGTACGGTGAGGCCCCAGACGGCCGGCCCGCGCCGAAGTCGGTCGGGCCGGGTTCCACATGACGCGAGGCGCGGGGCACGCCGCGCGCATGGGTTGGAACGTCCGCATCCGCGCAGCGTCGAGGGTGGGCTGGCATGGAATCCGCTCACACCTTTTGTCGTCCAACGAGTAATATGAGACACATGGGTTTCCTCTACACACCGCTTCCGTTTTGGGTCGCTGTCGGTGGCTGGATTGCCACTGCGATGGTGATCGCGCTCGCGCTGTGGAAAAAACCTTTCAAAAGACTTCAGGACGGCACGCTCCAGCATGTCTGGCTCGCGATAATCGTCGCGGTGTCGGTGCTGTGGGCGAGCAACGCTTGGCTCGACGACGGCACCGTGATGCACCTGCTCGGCGCCACGCTCGTTGTCACGCTGTTCGACTGGGGGCTCGCCCTGATCGCGATGGCCGTGGTCGCGGGGCTGGCCGCCGTCGTCTTCGATGCGCCGTGGCAGGGCATCGCGCTGACGTTCCTCGTATACGGAGCCCTGCCCGTCGCCATCTCGACCTTGCTCCAGCGCATCTGCACCGCGTGGCTACCGCGCAATCTTTTCATGTTCATCTTCGGCCAGGGCTTCGTTTCGCCCGCCATTGCCGTGTCGTTGACGGCCGCGGCAGCGCTCGGCATCCATGTCATGGTGTCTGGCGGTTCGATGGCCGTGGTGCCGATCGGCTACCCGCTCAGCGTGCTGCTGCTCGCCACCGGCGAAGCATGGTTCACTGGCATGGCGACCGCGCTGATCGCGGTCTACCGTCCCGCATGGGTGACCACCTACGACGTGCGGCGCTATCGTCTGGGCGGCCCGCGCATCTGAGGATGCGCGCTTTGACGTCGCGTGCGGCGCATCTGTGATAATCAGCGCCTCGTCACCGGAGACTTTCCGGGCGCCTCCATCAGGACAGGGCAGAATATTTGCAGCAACATTGAACTCAACCCTTGCGCGGGGCATCTTATTTGCCTCATCTCCCATTTGCGTCTAAAGAACTAGATGGATCGCACCAATGTACCGAGCCGGTTGCTGCGGGTGATCGGCCGGTTGGCAGCCTGCGCAGCGAGTCTCTCCCTCATCTGCGCGGCTCCCGCATTCGCTGATCAGCTCGAACAGCACAATGACCTCGTCAAAAGATTTATCACCGAAATGCACGCGGATCCGCTCGTCGCGGACTGCGCCGCGCATGGCGACTTCGTCGCGAGCACGTCGACCGCTTTCGACCACGTCGAATTCCCGTCCAGTTCGTTCGACAGTGCGCACTCGTCGGTCACGCCATGGAACGACTCGTTCGACGAAGGCAAGCAGCGCGTCAAGGTGGACAGCATCGTCACCGTCGAGGGCGTCGGCGTGCGCCAGGACAACTCGGGCGAGCCGGCCGATCTGAAATTTCGCTGTGGCTACGTCGGCTCGCAGATGCTCGCGTTCAGCTGGAACGATCCAGTACCGCCAAACCGCGCGCATAGCGCGGGATCGGGCAAGCACAAAGGCGGCAAAGGCAAGCACGCGGTCGGCGGCAAGACGTCGAAGAAGTCGTCGAAGACAGGCTCCGGCCAATCGTCGCGCACGACGTCGAGCAAATCGGCAAACAAGAGCTCGAAGAAGAAGAGCCAATGACATCT
The DNA here is from genome assembly GCF_050436225.1 of Paraburkholderia lebeckiae. Classification (NCBI taxonomy): domain Bacteria; kingdom Pseudomonadati; phylum Pseudomonadota; class Betaproteobacteria; order Burkholderiales; family Burkholderiaceae; genus Paraburkholderia; species Paraburkholderia lebeckiae. The sequence continues at coordinate 2,539,931 of NZ_JBNDLU010000002.1, forward strand.
GGCGCCGATCGGGCCGCGCCACCGTCCGGTCAGTCGCCCCAATAAAAAACGAGGCGCGCACTTTTGCCGTGCGTGCCTCGTTTTTTGTGTCCATCCGCCCGCTTCTTCAGGCGAATGTCTCCAGGTGTCGCAGGATCGCTTGCAACATCGCGGCGCCAAGCGATGCGCTGCGCTCGCCGTTCCAGCCGACCCGCTCGTCGGGCAGATTTGCGTTGTCCTTGAATGGCATTTCCAACGTCAACGACAGACAGCCGAATTCATTGCCGATGTACTTCGACGCGAGCTTCAACGCATCCTCGCGATACTTGCTCGCCGCATAGCCATACTTGTCCTGAAAATCCGGACTCGCGTGCGTGAACGCCTCGATGAACGCCTTCTGCTCGCGCCCCTGCCGCTCGGTGAAGCCCGGCAACATTTCGGAGCCCGCGACGAACACATACGGCAATGCCTCGTCGCCATGAATATCGAAGAACAGGTCGCAGCCTATCGCATGAATCGCGTCGCGCACCACCAGCACCTCGGGACTGCGCGCGGCGTCCGGCTCCATCCATTCGCGATTCAGGTTCGCGCCGGCCGCGTTGGTGCGCAGATTGCCGCGCACGCTGCCGTCCGGATTCATGTTCGGCACGATGTGAAACACCGCATGATCGTACAGCTTGCGCGCGACCGGGTCGCCCGCCCAATCGCCCCAACCGACGAGGCGCTTCACGAACCCCTCGATGAACCATTCGGCCATCGTCTCGCCCGGATGCTGCCGGGCAATCAGCCAGATGTTCTTTTTGGGCGCGGCGTTGGCGGCATCGTTGGCTGGCGGGGTGCCGAGCGTGAGCAGCGAAATCGGTCGCCCTTCGACTGTCTTGCCGAGCTCGGTCAGCGACGCGTGCGGCATCTGCTGCACGGCGCCGAGAAACTCGGCATGACGCTCCTCGCTGTACGGTTCGAAGTACGCGTAGTAGATGCTGTCGAAATCGGGCGTATGGTCGATCGTCAGCACGCGGCCGTCGTACGACGTCGGCACGCGAAACCAGTTCACGCGGTCATAGCTCGCGACCGCCCGATAGTCGCGCCAGCCCTCCGCGAACGCGCACGCGGCGGCGTTCTCGAAGGTCATCACGCAGCGCTCGCCCGCCGCGCCCGACAGGCGGAAATAGAACCACTGCGCGAACTCGGCGTGGCTGTCGGGCCGTACGCGCAGGCGAATATTGCCGGCGTCCTCGCAGGACAACACATCAACTGCGCCTGCGTCGAAATTGCTCGTAATAGATAACGTCATCGGAGTCTTCCCTGCCTGAATTCACGCTGCCTTTTTAGCGCAGCGGCACGCTTATTCCGCAACGCGGCGGCGAAATACGAAAGTGGAGTCGTTCGAGGCTTCGGCACTGAACGCGTAGCCTTCGGTCTCGAAGTCCTTCAACTGCTCGGGACGATCGAGGCGATTTTCCACCGCGAAGCGCGCCATCAAGCCGCGCGCGCGTTTTGCATGGAAGCTGATGATCTTGTAGCGGCCGCCCTTCCAGTCCTCGAACACCGGCGTGACGACCGGCGCGTCGAGCAGCTTCGGCTTGACCGACTTGAAGTATTCGCCCGATGCGCAATTGACCAGCACGCGCGAGGTGGCCGCATTCTTCTTCAACTGCGCGTTCAACGCGTGCGTGATCCGCTCGCCCCAGAACGCGTACAGGTCCTTGCCGCGCGGGTTGGCGAAACGCGTGCCCATTTCGAGCCGGTACGGCTGCAGCAGATCGAGCGGACGCAGCAGGCCGTAGAGGCCCGACAGCACCCGCACGTGATTCTGCGCATAGTCCAGATCGGCCGACGACAACGTCTTCGCATCGAAACCTTCGTACACGTCGCCGTTGAAAGCGAGCACCGCCTGCTTGGCGTTGTGCGTGCCGAATTGCGGCGACCAATCCGCGTAACGCTGAAAATTGAGGTGCGCGAGCTGATCGGAAATGCTCATCAGCGAAGCGATCTGTTGCGGCGACAAACGGCGCAGGCCGCTGATCAGTTCGGCGGCGTCATCGACGAAATCGGGGATCGTGTGCTTTTTGACGTGCGGCGGGGTGTCGTAGTCGAGCGATTTCGCCGGCGACAGAACGATTATCATAGAGGCTTGCAGGCACGCCGTGCCTGGCGGTCAAAGACGAAAGCCCGATTGTAACGAATGCCCGGTTCCCTCGCCTCAAGCGGCGCGTTGCGCGTCGTACTCGATTCCAATGTCTGGATCGACATACTCGTATTCGACGACCCGCACACGCGGCCGATCGCCGCCGCGCTCGAAAGCGGCGCGCTCGCCGCGCTGATCGACGCGCGCTGCCTCGCCGAACTCACCTACGTGCTCGACTATCCGCAGTTCGCGCACCGCAATGTCGACAAAGCCGCTGCGCTCGCGGTCGTCGCGCGGCTGGCGCAACTGGTCGAGCCGTGTGAGCCGACCGAGTCCGCCGCCGACGCGCGGCCGCTGCCCCAATGCAAGGATCGCGACGATCAGAAGTTTCTCGAGCTTGCGCATGCGGCGCGGGCCGACTGGCTCGTATCGAAAGACCGTGCGGTGCTGAAGCTCGCGAAACGGATCGCGCGCGACTTCGGCTTCAGGATCGCGCAACCGGCACCGTTCGTCGCGGAAATCGGCATCGCGCAGAATGCTGGGGGCGAGCCCGTCAACGCGTGAATCCGACCGTCCGTGCGGCGCGTTGAGCCGAGCGCACGTTGACGGTTGATCGTCAGGCGGCTTCTGACGATCAACGTGAAACCCGCGGCGCGCACAGCGTGTCGCGATTCCCTACAATCAGGCTTCGCCCTTCGCAACGACAGTTCGAGAATCGGCCCACCTTATCGCCCTGCTACCCACGACGCCATGAACGCACCGCACGACACGCCCACGAGCCCCACGTTTCCGTCTCGCCTGCCGAACGTCGGCACGACGATTTTCACCGTGATGAGCGCGCTCGCCGCGGAAAAAGGCGCGGTGAATCTGGGTCAGGGCTTTCCCGACTTCGCCTGCGATCCGCGCATCGTCGACGCGGTCGCGAACGCGATGCGCGATGGCCACAACCAGTATCCGCCGATGGCCGGTGTGCTGCCGCTGCGTCAGGCGATTTCGGACAAGATCGCGAATCTGTACGGCCGCCACTACGACGCCAATAGCGAAATCACCGTGACCGCGGGGGCCACTCAGGCGTTGCTGACCGCGATTCTTTGCACCGTCCATCCCGGCGACGAAGTCATCGTGATCGAACCGACCTACGACAGCTATCTGCCGTCGATCGAACTCGCGGGCGGCAAGCCGGTCTTCGTCACGCTCGACGCACCCGACTACGCGATCCGGTTCGACAAGCTCGCCGCCGCGATCACGCCGAAGACGCGGCTCATCATGATCAACACGCCGCACAATCCGACCGGCACCGTGTGGCGCGAACAGGACATGCGCAAGCTCGAGGAGATCGTGCGCGGCACCAACGTGCTGATCCTGTCCGACGAGGTGTACGAGCACATGGTCTACGACGGCGCGCCGCATGAGAGCGTCGCGCGTTATCCGGAACTCGCGCAGCGCAGCTTCGTCGTGTCGAGCTTCGGCAAGACCTACCACGTGACGGGCTGGAAAGTCGGCTATGTGGCCGCGCCCGCCGCGCTGACCGCCGAGTTCCGCAAGGTGCACCAGTTCAACGTGTTCACCGTCAACACACCGATGCAGATCGGCCTCGCCGATTACATGAAGGACCCGGCGCCGTACGTGGAGCTACCGGCGTTCTATCAGCGCAAGCGCGATTTCTTCCACGCGGGCCTCGCGAATTCGCGCTTCAGGCTCCTGCCGTGCACGGGCACGTATTTTCAGTGCGTCGACTATTCGGCGATCAGCGACCTGCCCGAAGCCGAATTCGCGCAATGGCTGACCGGCGAAATCGGCGTCGCGGCGATTCCGGTCTCGGCGTTCTACCACGAGGCGCACGAGTCGGGCGTGGTGCGCTTCTGCTTCGCCAAGCAGGAAGGCACGCTCGCTACCGCGCTCGAACGGCTCGCGCGGCTCTAGGATGCCTTGCGCGATGCCACGAACGAACCCACGTTACTTGCCATCGCGCTGCGCGGCACGGGTGTGCGCTTCGCACCCATGCGCGCTTCATGGCACTGCGCTCATTCCCTCAGGACGCACGCGACGCCGCGACACAGGCCTTGCGATCCTCCGTCACGCGCCGCGCAGCCGGCCGCGGGTCGATCGTCTTCACGTAGCGCTTCCAGTCGATCCCCGCTTCGAGCAGAAAATCGCGGCCGTAAATGGTCTGTGTCGCCATACCGACGAGCGGCAGGTTCACGTAGCCGGCGGTATCCGCCACGCTGAATTGCTCGCCGCACAGATACGGCGAGAACTTCGCGATCCGTTTGAAACCGGCGACGTGATGCGTGAGCAGCTTCTCGACGCGCCCTTTCGTCGCGTCGCTGACGGTGCCGCCGAAAAACGCTTCCTTGTACAGATTGCGCACCGTCAGTTCGAGATGTACATCGACAAGGAAGATCATTTCGCGTTCCTTGGCGGCCTGCCACGGATCGGCGGAGAAGATCCGCTTGTCGGGAAAACGCGCAGCCAGATATTCGACGATGCACTGCGACTCGCAGAGGTCGCCGTGCTCGGTTTGCAGATATGGCACCTTGCCGAGCGGCGAATGCTCGAGCAGCGCTTCTTCCTGACTCGGCTTCACGAACTGCTCCTCGAACTCGATACCATGTTCGAGCAGCACGAACTTGACCTTGTTGTAGTAGTTGGACAGCGCAAAACCGCTCAGCTTGATCATCGGGTGTCTCCTTGTGTCATGGTGCGTGACACCGCGCGTCGAGGTTGAAGCAGCGGCTTTCCATCGAATCATCCAAGGAATTGCACGATCGTGCTATTCTAAAATAACCATGGAGTCGGGCATCACAATGAACTCTCGCAATTTCAGCATAGAGACCATCGGCATCGTCGGCACCGGTGCGATGGGCCGCGGTATCGCGCAGATCGCGGCGCTCGCTGGCCTGCGCGTGCGGCTCTACGACACCAACGCGGCCGCCGTCGGCGCCGCGCGCGACTATCTCGCGGAGACTTTCGCCAAATTGACGGCCAAAGGCAAGCTGGAGCAGTCGCGCTCGCTCGCCGCGCTCGCCAACGTGAGCGGCGTGCAGGCGATCAGCGAACTGGTCGGCTGCGATCTCGTCATCGAGGCGATCGTCGAAAAGCTCGAGGTGAAGCAGGCGCTGTTTCGCGAGCTCGAAACCGTGGTCAGCGGCCGCTGCATCCTCGCGTCGAATACGTCGTCGCTGTCGATCACCGCGATTGCCGCGGGCTGCACCGATCCGTCGCGCGTGGTCGGCTATCACTTCTTCAATCCAGTGCCACTGATGAAGGTCGTCGAAGTGATCGACGGCCTGCGAAGCGACCCCGAAGCCGGCGACGCGCTGATGGATCTCGCGCGCCGCATGGGCCACACGCCGGTGCGCGCGAAGGACATGCCGGGCTTCATCGTCAATCACGCGGGCCGCGGCATGAATACCGAGGGCTTGCGCGTGGCGGGCGAAGGCGTCGCGAGCTTTGCGGACATCGACCGCATCATGCGCGAGCAGGCCGGCTTTCGCCTCGGGCCGTTCGAGCTGCTGGACCTGACCGCGCTCGACGTGTCGCATCCGGTGATGGAGTCGATCTATCACCAGTTCTACGAAGAACCGCGTTACACGCCGTCGCCGATCACGGCCACGCGGCTATCGGGCGGACTGCTCGGCCGCAAGAGCGGTGAAGGTTTCTATCGCTACGTGGATGGCAAACAGCAGGTGCCCGCCGAAGCGCCCGCGCCGACCACGCTGCCGCAAAGCGTGTGGGTCAGCCAACGCTACCGCGACGCGTATGAGGCCGTCGTGCAACTGGTCGGCAAAGCCGGCGCGAAGCTCGACGAAGGCGCGACGCCCGCCACTGGTTCGCTGATCGTCGTCACACCGTTCGGCCACGACGCGAGTACGGCCGCGGTAGACGAAGCGCTCGACGCGAGTCGCGTCGTCGCGGTCGATGCCCTGTTCCCGCTCGTCGGCGCGCAACGCCGCACGCTGATGACCACGCCGGCCACGACACGCGCCGCGCGCGATAGCGCGCATGCGCTGTTCGCTGCCGACGGCATCCCCGTCACCGTGATCCGCGATTCGACCGGCTTCGTCGCGCAGCGGGTGGTCGCGACGATCGTCAACATCGGCTGCGACATCGCGCAGAAGCAGATCGCGACGCCCGAGGACATCGACCTCGCCGTCATGCTCGGCCTCGGCTATCCGCGCGGACGCGCTCGCGCTCGGCGACGCGCTCGGCGCAAACACCATTCTCACGATCCTGCGCAACATGCACAGCGTGCTCGGCGAGCCGCGCTACCGTCCGTCGCCGTGGCTCGCAAGACGCGCGCAACTCGGCCTGTCGCTCACGCAACGCGACGCCGCCGACATCCCAACGGAGACCCAATCATGAGCGCCGCCCTGCTCGCTTCACGCCCGGCCAGCAGCGAATCCACGTTTGTCCTCACGCTGTCGAACCCCGGTGCGCGCAACGCGCTGCATCCGGACATGTACGCCGCGGGCATCGAAGCATTCGATACCGTCGAGCGCGATCCGTCGATTCGCGCCGTCGTGATCACCGGTGCCGACAACTTCTTTTGCGCGGGCGGCAATCTGAACCGCCTGCTCGAAAATCGCGCGAAAGATCCCTCCGTGCAAGCCGATAGCATCGACATGCTCGCTCAATGGATTTCGGCACTGCGGCTATCGTCGAAGCCGGTCATTGCCGCGGTGGAAGGCGCGGCGGCCGGCGCCGGATTTTCGCTCGCGCTCGCCTGCGATCTGATCGTCGCCGCGGACAGCGCCAAATTCGCGATGTCGTACGCACGCGTCGGCCTGACGCCCGACGGCGGCGGCTCGTGGTTTCTCGCCGAGGCGCTGCCGCGCCAGCTGGCCACCGAGGTACTGATCGAAGCCAAGCCGATCGGCGCCGCGCGCCTGCACGAACTCGGCGTCGTCAACCGGCTCGCCAAGGCCGGCACCGCGCTCGATAGCGCGCTCGCGTGGGCCGACGAGCTCGGCGCGATTTCGCCCAATTCGGTCGCGCGCATCAAAGGGCTGATCGCCGCGGCCGGCACGCAGCCGCTCGCGGATCATCTGGTCGCCGAGCGCGATAACTTCGTCGCGTCGCTGCATCATCGCGACGGTCTCGAAGGCATCACCGCGTTCCTCGAAAAACGCGCACCCATCTACAAATAAACGACGAGAGAGCCGCCCGACATGCCCGACTACCAACTGCCGAAACGTCGCCGCATCTTCCTGATGCGTCACGGCGACGTCACCTACTTCGACGACTCCGGCCGCGCGATCGATCCTGATACCGTGCCGCTGAACGCGAACGGCCGCGAGCAGGCGAGCGCGGCGGGCCGCGTGTTCGCCGGGCAGCAGGTACGCTTTGACCGCGTGATCGTCAGCGGCTTGCCGCGCACGATAGAAACCGCGCGGTGCGTGCTTGCCGAAACGGGTCAGCAGATCGAGCCCGAAATCGAGCCCGCGTGGCAAGAAATTCGCGGCGGACGGCTCGGCGGCATTCCGCCGAGCGATATCGAGGCGGCGTTTCTCGGCGTGTTCGACGGCATCGTGCCGGAGAGCATGCGCTTTCTCGACGGCGAAACGATCGGCGAGCTGTTCGATCGCGTGCTGCCGGCCGTCACGGCGCTGCGCGAAGACACGTCGTGGGACACCGCGTTGCTGGTGCTGCACGGCGGCGTCAATCGCGCGATCCTGTCGCACGCGCTGACGGCCGGCGGACGCACATTCTTCGGTCATCTGTCGCAGGCGACCGGCTGCATCAACGCGCTCGATGTCGGCGCCGCGCCGCGCGACTGGGTGCTGCGCATGCTCAACTATTCACCGCCGTCGCCGTTGCATCGCGACGTTCGCAACACCACCATGGAAATGCTCTACGCACAATTCATCCGATACCAGCGTAGCTGACACCGAACTGGAGGAGACACATGGCGCAAGCCACGCAGACCGGCGAACCCGCACGCAGACAGGACTACTCGGCTTTCGAGGGCACCCGCCCGGTCAACGAGCGGCAACGCTTCGACAACGACGCGCTCGCCGCGTGGCTGGCCGGACATGTCGACGGATTCGAGGGGCCGCTCACGCTCGAGCAATTCGCGGGCGGACAATCCAATCCCACGTTCAAGCTGATCACGCCGTCGCGCGCGTACGTGATGCGCGCGAAGCCCGGGCCCGCGGCGAAGCTGCTGCCGTCCGCGCATGCGATCGAACGCGAATATCGCGTGATGCACGCGCTCGCCGACACCGACGTGCCGGTCGCACACATGCTCGCGCTGTGCGAGGACGAAAGCGTGATCGGTCGCGCGTTCTACGTGATGGAGTTCGTGGAAGGTCGCGTGCTGTGGGATCAATCGCTGCCCGGCATGACGTCCACCGAGCGTGCGGCGATCTACGACGAAATGAATCGCGTGATCGCGGCGTTGCACAGTGTCGACGTCGCCGCCGCCGGCCTCGCCGACTACGGTAAGCCGGGCAATTACTTCGCGCGCCAGATCGGCCGCTGGAGCAAGCAGTATCTGGCGTCCGAGACCGAGCCGATCGACGCGATGCACCGGCTGATCGAATGGCTGCCACAGCATATGCCCGCCAAAACGAACGAGCGCGTGTCGGTCGTGCACGGCGACTACCGGCTCGACAACCTGATTTTCGATCGCAACGAGCCGCGCGTGCTTGCGGTGCTCGACTGGGAACTGTCGACGCTCGGCGATCCGCTCGCCGACTTTGCTTACCACTGCATGGCGTGGCATGTCGACCCCGCGCAGTTCCGCGGCATCGCGGGACTCGATTGGGCCGCGCTCGGCATTCCCGATGAAGCGCGGTACGTCGAGCGCTATTGCCAACGCACCGGTTTCGAGATTCGTGGCGACTGGAATTTCTATCTGGCCTACAACATGTTCCGCATCGCAGCGATCCTGCAAGGGATCATGAAGCGCGTCGTCGACGGTACCGCATCGAGCGCGCAGGCGCTCGACGCCGGCCGGCGCGCGAAGCCGATGGCCGAACTCGCCTGGCACTATGCGCAGAAGGTTCTCTAGACACAAGGGCGCGCCCTGCTCCCCATCATTCGCAGTCCGTTACCCGCGAGGTCCAAGATGAATTTCGATTACACCCCGAAGGTCCAGGCGTTGCGCGAAAAACTGCTCGCCTTTTTCGACGAGCACATTTACCCGAACGAACAGGCGTTCTATGCGGAGATCGCGCGCAACCGCCAGAACGGCAACGCATGGGTGCCGACCGAACTGGTCGAGCAACTCAAGCAGAAGGCGCGCGACGCAGGTCTGTGGAATCTGTTCCTGCCGCAATCGGAGCGCGGCGCGGGCCTGACGAATCTCGAATACGCGCCGCTGTGCGAGATCATGGGCCGCGTGCCGTGGGCGCCGGAAGTGTTCAACTGCAACGCGCCGGACACCGGCAACATGGAGACGATCGAGCGCTACGGCAGCGAAGAGAACAAGCGCGAGTGGCTCGAACCGCTGCTGCAAGGGCAGATCCGTTCGGCGTTTCTGATGACGGAGCCGGAGGTCGCGTCGTCGGATGCGACGAACATCCAGACTAGCATCGTGCGCGATGGCGACCATTACGTGATCAACGGCCACAAGTGGTGGTCGTCGGGCGCGGGCGATCCGCGCTGCAAGGTCTATATCGTGATGGGCAAGACCGATCCCGACGCACCGCGCCATCAGCAGCAGTCGATGATCCTCGTGCCCGCCGACGCCACCGGCATCACCGTGCATCGCCCGCTCACGGTGTTCGGTTACGACGACGCGCCGCACGGTCACATGGAGATCACACTCGACAACGTGCGCGTGCCCGCCACCAACATGCTGCTCGGCGAAGGCCGCGGGTTCGAGATCGCGCAAGGCCGTCTCGGCCCGGGACGCATCCACCACTGCATGCGCCTGATCGGTCTCGCCGAACGCGCGCTCGAATTGATGGCCAAGCGCTCGCTGCAACGTGTCGCGTTCGGCAAGCCAGTTGCGTCGCACGGGGTCACGCAGGAGCGTCTTGCCGAGGCGCGCTGCATGATCGAGCAGGCGCGTCTGCTCACGCTGAAGACCGCGTACATGATGGACACCGTCGGCAACAAGGGCGCGCGCGGCGAGATCGCGATGATCAAGGTGGTCGCGCCGAACATGGCGTGTCAGGTGATCGATTGGGCGATTCAGGCGCATGGCGGCGGCGGCGTCAGCGACGATTTTCCGCTCGCGTATGCCTATGCCTCGGCGCGCACGCTGCGTTTCGCCGACGGCCCCGACGAAGTGCATCGCAACGCGATCGCCAAGCTCGAACTTGCGCGTCATATGGATGCGGGCGCGGCGGCTCGCGTTGAGACGCCGGTCACACGCGTTTGAGTGCTTCGGCTCGGTGTGAGCGTGGAGCCTGAGCCCGCGGCAAGCAGCGTCGCGCGATCTATGCTCTAATTTTCGGCAACGGCGGCGCCCTCTTTGCGGCGCCGCTTCGACGAACAAAGGAGCCAGGATGATCGACGTCTATAGCTGGGCGACCCCGAACGGCCATAAGATTCATATCATGCTCGAGGAAACGGGCCTACCCTACAACGTGCATGCCGTGAACATCGGTGCCGGCGATCAGTTCAAGCCGGAATTTCTCGCCATCAGTCCCAACAACAAGATTCCCGCGATCGTCGATTCCGAAGGTCCGAAAGGCGCCGACGGCCGGCCCTTCGCGCTATTCGAATCGGGCGCGATCCTGATTTATCTGACCGAGAAAACCGGCAAGTTTCTACCGAGCGATCCGGCCGCGCGCTACGCGGCACTGCAATGGCTGATGTTCCAGATGGGCGGCCTCGGTCCGATGCTGGGGCAAACGCATCACTTCCGCGTGTATGCACCCGAGCAGATCGAATACGCGGTCAATCGCTACACCAATGAGGCGCGACGTCTGTACGGCGTGATGGACACGCAACTCGGCAAGACGCGTTACCTGGCCGGCAACGACTATACGATCGCGGACATCGCCGCGTTTCCGTGGACACGTTCGTGGAAAAATCAGGGGATCGAGCTCGATACGTTGCCGAACGTGAAGCGCTGGCATGAAGAGATCGCTGCGCGGCCGGCGGTGGTGCGCGGCGTCGACGTGCTGGCGTCGGCGCGCGCGCCGCTGATGGACGACAAGGCGAAAGAGATCCTGTTTGGCGCGACGCAGTACGCGAAACACTAGTTTCGGTCGTCTCGCTGACGCGGCTCGACACAAACAGAAAGCGCGCGCGGCATGCCTGCCGGCTCGCGCTTTTTCATTTCGTCTGCGAAGGGAAAACGCTAGAAGTAATGCCGCGTGATGAACTCCGCGACGCACACCGGTCGTTCGCTGCCCTGACGCTCCAGCGTCACGTTCCACGCGAGTTGCACGCCGCTGTTGTCGAGGTCGGTCACCGCCTCGACGGCGAACTTCCCACGCAGCGACGACCCCACGAGTACCGGCGACATGAAACGCACGCGGTTCAAGCCATAGTTGACACCCATGCGCTGCTCGATCTTCACCGTTTTGCCGAGCAAAGCCGGAATCAGCGACAGCGTCAAAAACCCATGCGCGACCGGGCCGCCAAACGGCGATTCGCGTTTGGCCCGCTCGGGATCGATGTGAATCCACTGATGATCGCCGGTTGCCTCGGCGAAACGGTTCACCCTCTCCTGATCGACGCTCAGCCATTCGCTGACGAGCGGCTCGGCGCCGATGAGCGCGCGCAAAGCACCCGCGTTGTCGAAAGCGACTAGCGTCGCCGCGCTCGCCGTCATGCCGCCGCTCCCGGATTGCGCAGGCCGAACATGCCGTTCGAGCGCACCGTGATCACCGTTTCGCCGTGCTGATTGATGCCCTCCCAGCGTGTCGACACGATGCCGCGATCCGGCTTGCTCTGCGACACGCGCTTGTCGACGATGACGTTCATCATCGTGATCGTATCGCCGACTCGTACCGGCTTGAGCCAGCGGATCTCGTCGATCCCGGGCGAACCCATCGATGTCGAATCCGCCAGTACCTTGCGCACGAGCATGCCCATCATTACCGAGCAGGTGTGCCAACCACTCGCGACGAGGCCGCGGAACGGCGATTCGGCCGCGGCGGCTTCGTCGAGATGAAACGGCTGCGGATCGAACTTCTGCGCGAACTCGACAATTTCCTCGCGCGTGAACACGTGCTTGCCGATTTCGCGGCTCGAGCCCACTTCCATGTCTTCGAAACTGATTTTCATCGTGCACCTCCTTTGTCCGGTGGAACGGCCCGATCAGTCTTCGGCGACGGCAAATCCGGGCAGCGTGGCAAACCGCGCGAGATGATGATCGACGTCGCCGAGCGTGGTCTCGATGATCGCGAGGCGCTTGAACAGATGTGCGGCCGCCACTTCGTTCGTGACACCCATGCCGCCGTGCAACTGCACCGCCTGTTGACCGACGAAACGCGCGGCCTGGCCGATCCGAACTTTTGCCGCGGAGATCGCTTGACGGCGCTCGTTCGCGTCTTCACTCGCGTAGCGCATCGCGGCCAGATACGTGATCGAACGCGCCTGCTCCGCGTGGATCAGCATCTCGACCATGCGATGCTGCAACGCCTGGAAACGCGCGATCGGCTGGCCGAACTGCTGGCGTGTTTTGGTGTACTCGACGGTGGCGTGATTGAGCGCGTCGAGCGCGCCGATCGCTTCTGCGCACAGCAGCAGCGTGCCGTAGTCGGCGACCTGCTCGAGGGTTGCCGCCCCCGCGTGTTTGCCGGCGAGCCGGCGCGCGGGCGTGCCATTGAATTCGAGCGTCGCGGCGCGTTGACCGTCGATCGTGCGGTACTCGGTGAGCGTGACGCCGGCCGCGTCACGCGCGACGACAAAGAGTGCGATTTCGCCATCGAGGCGCGCCGGCACGATCCAGTGGTCCGCCTGCGCGCCGTGCAGCACGACCGATTTGGTGCCGCTCAGCGTGTGCTGCGCACCCTGCCCGCTCGCGGTCGTCGCGACTTCGAACAGGTCGTAGCGCGCATGCGGCTCGTGAAACGCCACGGCCAGCCTGGCTTCGCCCCGGGCCGCCCGTTCGAGCAACGCGGCATCTTCGCCGTCGCCGGTGCCGGCAAGGCGCAACGCTTCGATGCCGACCGCGGTCGCCCAAAACGGCTCGACGACGAGCGCGCGGCCGAGCTCCGCCATGACTAGAAGCATGTCGATCGGACCACCGTTGAAGCCGCCCTGAGTTTCGGGCACCGGCAACGCGGTCAGCCCCAGTTCGGTGAACGCGGCCCAGTGCACAGCCGATACGCCCGCCTCCGAGCGCACGATCTGCTGGCGCGCTTCGAAGCCGTAGCTCTTGTCGAGATAGCGGCGCAGCGCATCGGCAAATTGCTGTTGTTCGTCGTTGAAAGTGAAGTCCATGCGCCGCTCCTCAAAGTCCGAGAATCATCTGCGCGATGATGTTCTTTTGAATTTCGTTCGAGCCGCCGTAAATCGACGTCTTGCGGAAGTTGAAGTAGTACGCGGCAAGCGGCGCGGCATCGTCGTCGCCGGCAAGACTGTGCTCGCGTTCGCCTTCGAGGAACGGCACGTCGAACGGCGCGGCCAGCGGGCCGATTGCTTCGAACATCAGCTCGGTGAGCCCCTGTTGCACTTCCGTGCCCTTGATCTTCAGCATCGACGCTTCCGGGCCCGGGCCGCGACCGCCCGCCTCGTTGGCTACCACCCGTTGCACGGTGACTTCGAGCGCCATCAACTCGATTTCGAGACTCGCTACCTTCGCCGCGAACACCGGATCGTGCAGCAACGGCTTGCCGTTCTTTTTCTGATTCAGCGCGACACGCTTCAGAAACGCCAGCTCACGCTTCGACGCTCCGACTCGCGCAATGCCGGTACGCTCGTGGCCGAGCAGATATTTCGCATACGTCCAGCCGCGATTTTCTTCGCCGACGAGATTGTCGACCGGCACTTTGACGTCCTCGAAGAACACCTCGTTGACTTCGTGATCTTCGTCGAGCGTGATGATGGGCCGCACCGTGATGCCCGGGGTTTTCATATCGATCAGCAAGAACGAGATGCCCTCCTGCTTTTTGGCGCCGCTGTCGGTGCGCACGAGGCAGAACATCATGTCGGCGTGCTGGCCGAGCGTGGTCCAGGTCTTCTGGCCGTTGACCACGTAATGATCACCGACGCGCTCCGCGCGGGTGCGCAGCGACGCAAGGTCGGAACCCGATCCCGGTTCCGAGTAGCCCTGACACCACCAGTCCGTGCCGTCGAGAATACGCGGCAGATAGTGGCGCTTCTGCGCCTCGTTACCGTACTTCATCAGCACCGGCGCAACCATCGACACACCGAAAGGCAGCACGGAAGGTGCGCCGATACGCGCGCACTCTTCTTCCCAGATATGTCGTTGCGTCGCGTCCCAGCCGGGGCCGCCGTATTCGCGCGGCCACGCGACCGCCGACCAGCCTCGCGTGCCGAGCAGCCTGTGCCAGCTTGCGAAGTCTTCGCGGGAAAGCCGTTTGTGATTGAGAACCTTGTCGCTCAGCTCGCGAGGCAGATTCGCTTCGAGCCAGGCGCGGATGTCGGCGCGGAACGCGTCTTCAGCGGGGGAATAGTCCAGATTCATGCGTAGTGTCTCCTGGCCGCCACCACCCGGCCGCCTGGAGCCACCGCGCTATTGCAGTGGTTCCTTCAGCGCAGCTGGGACCGGTAGCGGCATCACTTCGATGCCTTCCTCGACCAAGGCACGCGCATCCTCCGGTGTCGTGACACCGCGAATACTGCGCACAGGCGCTTCGTTGTAGTGAATGCGCCGTGCTTCCTCGGCGAAGCGGTCGCCCACGTTCTCCGTCTTCTCCAGTACCTCGCGCAGCGCGCGCATCATGTGCGCCTGCATTTGGTCCACGCCCGCCGGCGCCTTGGAGTCGGTCGCGCCCGACAGGTTCAGACGCGGTGCCGAAGGCAAACGGCTCACCTCATTCGCACCGCAGATCGGACATTCGACGAGCTTGCGGGACTGCTGCGACTCGAAGTCATCAGCCGAAGCGAACCAGCCTTCAAACCGATGGCCATGCGGACACTGTAAATCGAGGACCTTCATGTGGAATCAGGGCTTGCATGCCAGTTTAGCGCAAAATGGAAATTTGTGAACGGTCGTTCGCAAAGATTTAGGGCCGACGCGCGACCGCCAGCAGCCGCAAGGGAATATGGCGCGGGTGGGCGATTTTACCGCTTTACGGCACGTGCTGCCGAAGGCGGCCCGGCTAATAAGCGGTGCCACATTTGCTCCGTTCTACGGCCCGCTTGCGGCGCACTGCTACGCCACGAGATTGCTCAGTTGACGGCTCACACGCGGTTCAATCTGACGGGCCTCCTTCGTCAGATTGATCTGCTTCGCCAGTCTTGCGACATCCGCCGCACCGATGTCAATCTCGTACCCGCCGCGCGCGGTCAGCCATTCGAGCACGTCCGCCAGATGCCACACCGACGCACTGCCTTCGTGGACCGGCAACGGGAAGTCGATTGCGTTGTTCAGCATCAGCTTGCGCATGTTTTGCCGCGACACGCCGGCCACCTCGGCCACGTCGGTCAGCCCTACGAAGTCAGGTCCCGCCTCGACCAGCTGGGCGGACGGCACCGCACCTTTCACGTCCTTGAGCGCGCTGGTGACAGCCGCGAGTGCGCTCGTGCCTTCACGGGTGAAAAGCAGCCCGAGGCGGCCGGGTTGCCCGACGCCAATCGTGGCGTCGTCGCACCCCGCTTCGCCCAACCGCTCGCCGATTGCGTCTGCATCGCAATCTTCCGCGGCGAGGCGGTATTTCAACGTGAACACATATTCCATACGTTACTCCTGTCTTCGTTAAGCCCAGGTTGTTGCGACTCCTGCTTGATACCTGTGTGATACCTACGAACCCACTAGCGCCGTGCCGCACAGTTGCCGACGATGCGCCGCAAGTGCCTGGCGTGATTGCCGGCATTCTTCGGCGTACTCCAGACGCTCGATATACAGAACTCCCCGCAACGACATTCGGCGTCTTTGTACGGGCAATGGATTTTTCCCCACGCATGACCTCTTCCGCCGTCCTGAACGCGCCAGCCGTGCTGCTCCGCGTATGCCAATGCGGCCTCGATCTCTTTTTTCATGTGCCTTGCTCGAACCATCGAGACCTCCAATTTAATCGCTCCAGCACAGGTTGTCAATTGACAACCTGTGCTGGAGCTGAAATGAGATCACTCCGACGTTTAACGTCAGTCATCCAAAACAAAATCGACGACGAATTCGGTGATCGAGAGGTTCATATTAGCCGGCCGCCGCGCCACGACGAGCCAGCCAGATGGCATAGGAAACGGCTGATTTTTTGAGCCGGAAAGAAACCGCGAAGCCAATGAAAAAGCCCCTGCCGGTCATCGACCAACAGGGGCTCCGTTCACCTGCAACGCGGATCAGCTATCGGGCAGACGCGAACTTATACCGTTTCGGGCGCCTCGGTCGGCCACGTGCCCGACAGCACTTTCTCGAGCCAGAAGGTACCGATGATCGTCTTCACATCGGTGATCTCGCCCGTGCGCACCCACTCGGATACCTGCTCCACGGTCGCGGTGAAAAGTTCAAGAAACTCGCCTTCGTCGAGCTTGCGCTCACCCGCGGTCAAGCCCCGCGCGAGATAGATATCAATGAACTCGGTCGAGTAAGAAATGATCGGGTGAATCCGGGTAAGGTACACGTACTCGCGCGCGGTATAGCCGGTTTCCTCGCGCAGTTCCCGAACCGCGCAGGCCAGCGCGCCCTCGTTCGGGTCGAGCTTGCCGGCCGGATATTCGACCATCACCTTGCCCATCGGATAGCGATACTGACTTTCGAGCAGCACGCGACCGTCGTCGAACAAGGGGATCACCATGACGGCGCCCGGATGCTGAACGTATTCGCGCGTCGCCCGTTTGCCGTCGGGCAGTCGGACCGTATCGTACTTGACCGTCATGAACGGTCCTTGATGGACCGTCTTGCTGTCGATACAAGTCTCGGTTAGCGCGGCGTCGTGATTGGGAAGTTCAGCCATGTGCGGACCTCGGAATAGCCAGGCGCGCGCGACGGCGGGACGCCGTCAGCGGCGTTTGACGAGATATTGGAAGGTAAAGCCGGGGAAAGCGAACACGACGAACAGCGCGAACGTGATCGCGTAGAACTGCCAGCCCTGCTCGAAGCGATTTCCCGCCCGCGCTTCGAGCAAAAAACCCAGCGCGCCGACCACGAAATACAGCACGATCAATTCGGCAATCCGGAGCCAGGCGCTTTTCTTCGCCGCTTTCAACGGCACCGCGGCGAAGAGGCGCTGATTCAGGAACGGCAGGTTGGCGCCGACCAGCGCCAACAGCACGATAAACCAGCCCGCAGCGGACATCAGAGCAGCAGCGTGTGCTGGATCGCCTGCAGGCAGGCGCGCAACAGCGGATCCGGCACGATACCGAGCACCAGCACGGCGACGCCGTTCAACGCGAGCAACGCGCGCGTGCTCGTGTCCGCCACGATCGGCGACTTGTCTTGCGGCTCGTCGAAGTACATCAGCTTGACGATACGCAGGTAGTAGAACGCGCCGAACAGCGACGTGATCACGGCGAGCACGGTGAGCCAGGTCAGGCCGGCGTTCATCGTCGCTTGCAGCACGGCGAGCTTCGCATAGAAGCCGACTGCCGGCGGAATACCCGCGAGCGAGAACATCATGATCATCATCACGAACGCGAATACCGCGCTGCGCTGATTGAGGCCCTTGAAGTCCTCCAGCGTATCCGCTTCGAAGTCGCGGCGCGCGAGCAGCATGATGACGCCGAAGGTGCCGAGCGTCGTGATCAGGTAGACGATGCTGTAGAACATCGCCGAGCCGTACGCGTTCGCGGCGCCCGTGGTCTTCTGGTCGACCACGCCGGCGAGCAGGCCGAGCAGCACGAAGCCCATGTTCGAGATCGCCGAATACGCGAGCATCCGCTTGACGTTGCGCTGCACGATCCCGGTGATGTTGCCGACGATCAGCGACAGCGCCGCCAGAATCACCAGCATCTGCTGCCATTCGACCGCCAGCGGCAGCAGGCCCATCACGAGGAAACGCAGACCCCACGCGAACGCCGCGACCTTCGGGCCGCCGCCGACGATGAGCGTCATCGCCGTCGGTGCGCCCTGGTACACGTCAGGCACCCACATATGGAACGGCACCGCACCCATCTTGAACGCCACGCCCGCCACGATGAAGATGACGCCGAACAGCAGCACGGTCGGATCGTAGTGGCTCGTGCTGATTGCCTTGAACACTTCGTTCAGGTCGAGCGAGCCGGTCGCGCCATACAGCATTGAAACACCGTACAGCAGGAAGCCGGAAGCCAGCGCGCCGAGCACGTAGTACTTCATCGCCGCTTCGTTCGACGACGCCACTTCGCGACGCAGCGCGATCACCGCGTACAGCGACAGCGACATCAGTTCCAGACCGAGATACAGCGTCAGGAAGTTATTGCCCGAGATCATCACGATCTGGCCGAGCAGCGAGAACATGCCGAGCAGGAAGAAGTCGCCGCGGAACAGGCTACGGTCTTCGAGGTAGCGACGAGAATAAACGATCGTCACCGCATAGCCGAGCGACACCACTGCCTTCATCACGTTGGCGAACGGATCGACCACGTACATGTGATCGAAGAAGTAATGCACTTGCGGGTCGAACGCATTGATCGCGAACCAGATCCCGGCGACGAGCGTCGAGAAGAACGCGATGAAATACGTGGTACGGCGACCCTCCTGGCCGACGAACGTGTCGTTGAGCCACGCGATGACAATGGCGAACATCACCAGTGCGTCGGGCAACAGAGCAGTCATAGGGGCGTTTTGCATGGTCTTAAATTCCTCCGCTCGTCGTTACTGAGGCAACGGCAGCTTCGATTGGGCAACGTGGGAGAGGAGGTTTTCCACGGATACGTGCATCACATCGGTAAAGGGCTTCGGGTACAGGCCCATGAACAGCGTTAGTGCGGCGAGCACTGCCAGCATGAAAAATTCGCGACGGTCGATGTCGAGCAGGTTCTTCACGTGGTCGTTCGCGACCGCGCCGAAGTACACGCGCTTGTACATCCACAGCGTGTAGGCCGCGCCGAGAATCAGCGTGACTGCCGCGCCACTCGCGATCCAGAAGTTGTACTGGACGGAGGCCAGAATCACCATGAATTCGCCGACGAAACCGGAAGTGCCCGGCAAGCCGCAATTCGCCATCGCGAACAGCATGACGAACGCCGCGAACTTCGGCATCACGTTGACGACGCCGCCGTAATCGGCGATCTGACGCGAGTGCATGCGGTCGTACAGTACGCCGATGCACAGGAACATCGCACCCGACACGAAACCGTGCGAGATCATCTGCACGATCGCGCCTTCCGCGCCGAGCTGATTGAAGATAAAGAAGCCGAGCGTGACAAAACCCATGTGCGCGATCGACGAATACGCGACCAGTTTCTTCATGTCGGCCTGCACCATCGCGACGAGACCGATGTAGATCACCGCGATCAGCGACAGCGTGATGACGACCGGTGCGAGGAAATGGCTCGCATCAGGCGTGATCGGCAGCGAGAAGCGCAGGAAACCGTACGCACCGAGCTTCAGCATGATCGCGGCCAGCACGACCGAGCCGCCGGTCGGCGCTTCCACGTGCGCGTCCGGCAACCACGTGTGCACCGGCCACATCGGCACCTTCACCGCGAAGGCCAGGAAAAACGCGATAAACAGTAGCACCTGCGGCGTCATCGCGATCTGCGCGTGCTGCCACGTGGCGATGTCGAACGTGCCGGTCTCGTTGTACAGATAGATCAGCGCAACCAGCATCAGCAGCGAGCCCGCCAGCGTGTACAGGAAGAACTTGAATGCCGCGTACACGCGGTTCGCCCCGCCCCACACGCCGATGATGATGTACATCGGGATCAGCGTCGCTTCGAAGAATACGTAAAACAACAGGCCGTCGGCCGCGCTGAACACGCCGACCATGATGCCCGACAGGATCAGGAAGGCCGCGAGGTACTGGCCGACGTTCTTCGTGATCACTTCCCACGCTGCGATCACGACGATCACCGTGATCAACGCGGTCAACGCAACGAACCACATCGAAATGCCGTCCACGCCGAGGTGATACGTGATGTGGAAGCGCTCGATCCAGTTCGCCTGCTCGACGAACTGCAGCTCGGCGGTGCTCGAATCGAAGCTGGTGATCAGTGGCAGCGTGACGAGGAAGCTCAGAACCGAGCCGATCAGCGAAATCCAGCGCGCGGGGGCGGGGTTCTCGTCGTTGCCGATCGCGAGGACCAGCAGACCGAAGAAGATCGGCAACCAGATCGCGATGCTCAGAATCGGATAAGCGTGCATGAGTGTCCCTCGCCTTATTTGCCGCCGAGCGTTACGAACAGGGTCAGGAGCCCCAGCATGCCGATGATCATGGCGAACGCGTAATGGTAGATGTAGCCGGATTGGAGGAAGCGGATCACGCTCGCGAACCAGCCGATAAAGCGTGCGCTGCCGTTGACGATGCCGTCGATCACGACCACGTCGCCTTCCTTCCACAGACCCCGGCCAATGGCCACCGCGCCCCGCGCAAACACGACTTCGTTGATCTTGTCCATGTAGTACTTGTTATCGAGCAACGTGTAGATCGGGCCGAATGCGCGCTTGATGACAGCAGGCAGATCCGGACGGACCAGATACAGGAACCATGCGACCACCACGCCTGCGAGCGCGAGCCACACAGGCAGGCCCGACACCGAGTGCAGACCCATCGATGCCCAGCCCTGGAATTCTTCGGTCATCTCATGCAGCGCCGGATGGTTCTCGCTGATGTAGATCACCTTGTCGAACGCGACGCCGTGCTGGAAGAAGTCGCCGAACAGCATCGGACCGACGCCGATCGCTCCGATCACGATCGACGGAATCGCCAGCAGCACGAGCGGCACCCACACGACCCACGGCGTTTCATGCGGCTCGTGAGCGTGGTCGTCGTGGCCGTGCGCGTCATGCCCATGCGACTGTGCTTCTGCGCCCATTGGCGATTCCGGGTGCTTCGGATTGCGGAAGCGCTCCTCACCGTGGAACACCATGAAATACATACGGAACGAATACAAGGCGGTCACGAACACGCTTGCGACCACCGCGAAGTACGCGAAACCCGAGCCCGGCAGATGCGACAGCTTCACCGCGTCGATGATCGAGTCTTTCGAGTAGAAGCCCGAGAAGAACGGCGTGCCGATCAGCGCGAGCGAACCGATCAGCGATGTGATCCACGTAATCGGCATGTACTTGCGCAGGCCGCCCATGTTGCGCATGTCCTGATCGTGATGCATGCCGATGATCACCGAACCCGCGCCGAGGAACAGCAGCGCCTTGAAGAACGCATGCGTCATCAGGTGAAACACGGCGACCGAATATGCCGACGCGCCGAGCGCGACCGTCATGTAACCGAGCTGCGACAGCGTGGAATAAGCGACCACACGCTTGATGTCGTTCTGGACGATCCCGAGGAAACCCATGAACAGCGCGGTAATCGCACCGATGACCATGACGAACGACAGCGCCGTATCCGACAGTTCGAAGAGCGGCGACATGCGTGTGACCATGAAGATACCGGCCGTCACCATGGTCGCCGCGTGAATCAGTGCGGAGATCGGCGTCGGGCCCTCCATCGAGTCCGGCAGCCACACATGCAGCGGGAACTGAGCCGACTTACCCATCGCGCCGATGAACAGGCAGATGCAAGCCACCGTCAGCAGGCCCCAGTCGGTACCGGGGAAGTTCAGCGCCGCGAGTTCGGTACGCTTCGCGAAGACTTCGCCGTAGTTCATCGAGCCGGCGAACGCGAACAGCAAACCGATGCCGAGCAGGAAACCGAAGTCGCCGACGCGGTTCACGATGAACGCCTTCATGTTCGCGTAGATCGCGCTCTCACGCTTGAAGTAGAAACCGATCAGCAAGTACGAAACGAGACCCACCGCTTCCCAGCCGAAGAACAGCTGCAGGAAGTTGTTGCTCATCACGAGCATCAGCATCGAGAACGTGAACAGCGAGATGTACGAAAAGAAGCGCTGATAGCCGTCGTCGTCGGCCATGTAGCCGATCGTGTAGATGTGCACCATCAGCGAGACGAAGTTCACCACACAGATCATCATCGCGGTCAGCGAGTCGACCAGGAAACCGACTTCGAGCTGCGTCTTGCCGATCGACATCCATTGATAAACGGTCGCGTTGAAGCTCGCGCCATCCATCACCTGCAAAAAGACGATGACCGACAGGATGAACGAAACCGCGACGCCGAGGATCGTGACCGAATGCGCACCCGCCCGCCCTATCGCCTTGCCGAACAGCCCCGCAATCAGGGAACCGGCAAGCGGTGCCAGCGGAATTGCCAACAGCAGGTTTTCATTGAGTATCGTGGACATAACCGCTTTTCCTGAAATTAACCTTTGAGCTGATCGAGATCCTCGACATTGATCGTGTCGAGACTACGGAACAGGGTCACCAGAATTGCGAGACCGATCGCCGCTTCGGCTGCCGCAACCGTCAGCACGAAGAAGACGAAAATCTGGCCATGCACGTCGCCCAGGTAGTGCGAGAACGCGACGAAATTGGTGTTCACCGCGAGCAGCATCAGTTCGATCGCCATCAGGATGATGATGACGTTGCGGCGGTTCAGGAAAATGCCGACGATGCTGATCGCAAACAGGATCGCGCCGAGGACAAGGTAATGGGCAAGGGTCAACATGATTTCAATCTCCTGTCCGCTCAGCTGTTCTTGGCCGGCGCCGAGTCGGCCGCTGCTGCAGCCGCCGCGGCAGCCGCTTGTTCCGCCGCGAGAGTCGCCGCGGTCTTCTCTGACGGCATCTTCACAACGCGCACGCGGTCCTGTGCGCGCACCTTGACCTGTGCGCTGACGTTCTGACGCTTGCTGTCCTTCTTGTGGCTCGTGGTCAGCGCGATCGCCGCGATGATGGCAACCAGCAGGATCAGGCCGGCAATTTCGAACGCGAAGATGTAGTCGGTATAGATGACCTTGCCGATCAGGCGCGTGTTCGACCAGTCGCCCATGCCAGCGGCGGCCGCGGCCGTGTCGTGCAGCGCCGTGGTGGTCGCGCCGTAGCCGTGCCACAGGATCAGCGCGGTTTCGACCACGATGATCGCGCCCACCGCCGAGGCCATCGGCACAAAGCGTTTGAAGTCCTTGCGCAGTACGTCGAGATTGACGTCCAGCATCATCACGACGAACAGGAACAGCACCATCACCGCGCCGACGTAGACCAGCACCAGCAGGATCGCGAGGAACTCGGCCTCCAGCAACATCCAGATCGCGGCTGCGTTGAAGAACGCCAGCACCAGAAACAGTGCGGACGATACCGGGTTGCGCGAGGTGATCACCTTCAGCCCTGAAACCACCAGGAGCAGCGCGAAGATGTAGAACAGTACGGTCGTGAATTCCATGATTACCGGTTCATCGTTAGGCCATCGTCAGGCATTGTTCTTTGGCACCCGTGGCTGGCAAAAGCGGACGAAACCGCCAGAACCGCCACACCGGTGCGCCGTGCCGCGGCGTTCAGGCCGCGGCGGTCGGCCCGACAGCAGGCCGTGTTACTGCTTTTACTGCCGCAATTGTTGCAAGCGGGAAAGCGCTTCAACGATACGGTGCGTCGGCTGCCTTGTTGGCGGCGATTTCTGCTTCGAAGCGGTCGCCAACGGCCAGCAGCATGTCCTTCGTGAAGTAAAGGTCGCCGCGCTTCTCGCCGTGATACTCGAGAATGTGCGTCTCGACGATCGAATCGACCGGGCAGCTTTCTTCGCAGAAACCGCAGAAGATGCACTTGGTCAGGTCGATGTCGTAGCGCGTCGTGCGGCGCGTGTTGTCCGCGCGCGTTTCCGATTCGATTGTGATCGCGAGCGCCGGACACACTGCTTCGCACAGCTTGCACGCGATGCAGCGCTCTTCGCCGTTTTCATAGCGGCGCAGCGCATGCAGACCGCGGAAACGCGGCGAGATCGGGGTCTTCTCTTCAGGGAACTGCACGGTGACCTTGCGCTGGAACGTGTAGCGTCCGGTCAGCGCGAGGCCTTTCAGCAGTTCCGTGAGGAAGAAAGTCTTGAAGAAGTTTTGGATTGCGGTCATAGGTTCGTCCGCCCTTTATTTCCAGATGTTCAACGGCGACATGATCCAGAAGCCGACCACCACGAGCCACACCACGCAGACCGGAATGAAAACCTTCCAGCCGAGACGCATGATCTGGTCATAGCGATAGCGCGGGAACGTAGCACGCGCCCAGATGAACACCGACAACAGGAAGAAAACCTTGGCGACGAGCCAGACGATGCCCGGGATGAACGACAGGAACCCGAACGGGGCGCTCCAGCCGCCGAGGAACAGTGTTGCAGCCAATGCCGAGATCACGATCATGTTGATGTACTCGGCGAGGAAGAACAGCGCGAACGCCATACCCGAGTAATCGATCATGTGGCCCGCGACGATTTCCGATTCGCCCTCCACCACGTCGAACGGGTGGCGGTTCGTTTCGGCGATGCCCGAGATGAAGTACACGACGAACATCGGCAGCAGTGGCAGCCAGTTCCAGGAGAGGAAGTTCAGGCCGTGCGAGGCGAAGAAGCCCTGCTCCTGCGAGCCGACGATGCCAGACAGGTTCAGCGTGCCGGCCGTCATCAGCACGACCACCAGCGCGAAGCCCATCGAGATTTCGTACGAGACCATCTGCGCGGCGGCGCGCATCGCGCCGAGGAACGCGTACTTCGAGTTCGACGCCCAGCCGGCCAGAATCACGCCATACACGCCGATCGACGAGATCGCCATCGCGTATAGCAGACCCGCGTTGATATCACCGAGCACCGCGCCCGCCTGGAAAGGAATCACCGCCCAGACCGCGAAGGCCGGCACCACCACCATGATCGGCGCGATCACGTAGATCCAGCGGCTTGCCTGGGCCGGCTGGATCACTTCCTTCAGCAACAGTTTCAGCACGTCGGCGATCGGCTGCAAGAGCCCGGCGGGACCGACGCGGTTCGGACCGAGACGCACATGCATCCAGCCGATCAGCTTGCGCTCCCACAGGATCAGGTAAGCGACGCACAGCAGGATCGCGACGGCCACCACCAGGATGCGCACGAGCGCCCACACCGTAGGCCATGCCACACCGAGAAGCTGGGCGCCGCCCGAGTTGATCGTATCGAACAAGCTCATTTACGCCTTCTCCACCACCAGTTCACCGAACAGGCTGCCCAGCGCTGCACCGGCAGGCGTAGCCGCCGATACGCGGACGACCGTCTCCGCAAGATTCGCGTCGCGCACGGCCGGCAACTGCACCGCTTGCTCGCCCTGACGAACGCGCACCGCGTCGCCCTCTTTCAAACCCAGTTTGTCGAACAACGCAGCCGGCAGGCCGACCGAATTCGCCGTACGGGCCGCCACGGTCAGATGCAGCGACTCCGCGCGACGCACGAGCGCATCGGCATGATAGATCGGCACGTTCGCGAGACGCTCGAACTTGCCTTCCGCCGCCTTCGCGGCCTGGCCGCGCGTCACCGCGACGCCGGTCCGGTTCGACAGACGCGAACTCAGTTCGCCGTCGCCGAGCGCGGCCGCGCGCACTTCTTCGACCGTGTCGTATTCGAAGCCCGACGCGCCGAGCAGGCTGCCCAGCACGCGCAACACCTTCCACGCGGGACGCGTGTCGCCGAGCGGACGCACGACGCCGTTAAACGCCTGCACCGTACCTTCAGCGTTGACGAACGCGCCGCCCGTTTCCGTGAACGGCGCGATCGGCAGCAGCACGTCGGCATAGTCGGCGCCGGCCTGGAACGGCGACATCACGACGACCATCTCGGCCTGCTTCAGCGCGGCGAGCGCCTGCGCCGGATTGGCCGTGTCGAATTCCGGCTCGAGATTCAACAGCAGATAGCCCTTGCGCGGCTGCTCGAACACTTCGCGCGCGTTCAGACCGCCTTCGCCCGGCAGCGCGTTCACAAGGTGCGCGCCGACCGTATTGGCCGCTTCGGTCAGGAAACCGAGCGTTGCACCGGTTGCCTCGGCAATCCATTGCGCCGCGGCGTGGATCGCCGCGAAGTCCGGATGACGAACCGCTTCGTTACCAAGCAGCACGACGCGGCGCTCGCCGGTAGTCAGCGATTTCGCTATCTGCTTGTGCGCGTCCGTCGGCTGCGTGCCCGCGAATGCTTCCGGCAGCGCAACGCCCTTCGCTTCGCCCACCGCGCCGGCGATGCCTGCCAACACCTCGAGCCATGCCGACGGCGCCGCGACCACGCGTTGCGCCTGAGGGATCATCGCGTCGTCGTTGGTGGCCTGGAGCAGCGTAAGTGCCGAACCGCCTCGTGCGACCTGGCGCAAACGCGCGGCGAACAGCGGATGGTCACGGCGCAGATCCGAGCCGATCACGAGCGCCGCATCGACGTTCGACAGATCGGCGATCGTGCCGCCGAGCCACGGCGCGCCACTAACGGGCGCCGAGAAATCCGACTGACGCAGACGGAAGTCGACGTTCGGCGTGCCGACCGCTTGCCCGATCTGCTTCAACAGGAACAGTTCTTCCACGGTGCTGTGCGCGCTCGACAGCGCGGCAAGGGCGTTCGCACCGTGGTCACTCTTGATGCCCTTCAGACCCTTGACCACGTATTCGAGCGCGGTCTGCCAGTCGGTTTCGACCCACTGGCCGCCTTGCTTGAGCATCGGTTTGGTAAGACGCTCGGGGCTGTTCACGCCTTCGTACGAGAAGCGGTCCTTGTCCGAGATCCAGCACTCGTTGATCGCTTCGTTTTCGAACGGCAAAACGCGCATCACGCGATTGTTTTTCACCTGCACGATGAGGTTCGCGCCGACGGAATCGTGCGGGCTCACCGACTTGCGACGCGACAGCTCCCATGTACGGGCGCTGTAGCGGAACGGCTTGCTCGTAAGCGCGCCGACCGGGCACAGATCGATCATATTGCCCGACAGCTCCGAGTCGACCGTCTTGCCGACGAACGACGTGATTTCCGCATGCTCGCCGCGGCCCAGCATGCCGAGTTCCATCACGCCGGCGATTTCCTGGCCGAAGCGAACGCAACGCGTGCAGTGAATGCAGCGCGACATCTCTTCCATCGAGATCAGCGGACCCACGTTCTTGTGGAACACCACGCGCTTTTCTTCGCTATAGCGCGACGACGACTTGCCGTAACCAACGGCCAGATCTTGCAACTGGCATTCGCCGCCCTGGTCGCAGATCGGGCAGTCGAGCGGATGGTTGATCAGCAGGAATTCCATCACGGCTTGCTGGCCCTTCACCGCCTTGTCCGACTTGGTGCGCACGATCATGCCGGCCGACACTGGGGTCGCGCACGCGGGCACGGCCTTCGGCATCTTCTCGACATCGACCAGACACATCCGGCAGTTGGCCGCAATCGACAGCTTCTTGTGATAGCAGAAGTGAGGAATGTAGGTGTCGACCTTATGCGCAGCCTGAATCACCATGCTGCCTTCAGGCACCTCGACTTTCTTGCCGTCTATTTCCAGTTCAACCATGATGGTCAATCTTCCTTAACCTGTTACCGCTCAATCGTTCGCGTGTTCATCGCCCGCTTCGGGCGATGAATCCTGCGGTTGAGGTGTTCGTCTGGTAGTTATCCGTCAGCCGAACCTGTCGGGCCGGCTCAGGCAGCCACCGTCACGCAGCCACTGTTTCGGGCGCCGCCGTGCTGGCATGACCGCCGACAAGGCAATGCTTGTGGGCGACGTGATATTCGAATTCGTCCCAGTAGTGCTTGAGCATGCCCCGAACCGGCATAGCGGCCGCATCGCCTAGCGCGCAGATCGTGCGGCCCATGATGTTTTCCGCGACGGAGTTCAGCAGATCCAGATCTTCCTGGCGACCGAGACCATGCTCGATACGATGCACGACGCGATACAGCCAGCCCGTGCCTTCACGGCAAGGCGTGCATTGACCGCACGACTCTTCGTAATAGAAGTAGGACAGGCGCAGCAGCGAGCGCACCATGCAGCGCGTCTCGTCCATCACGATCACCGCGCCCGAGCCGAGCATCGAGCCGGCCTTCGCGATCGAGTCGTAGTCCATGTCGGTCTGCATCATCATCTCGCCCGGAATCACCGGCGCCGACGAACCGCCAGGAATCACAGCCTTGATCTTCTTGCCGCCGCGCATGCCGCCGGCGAGTTCCATCAGCGTCGCGAACGGCGTGCCGAGCGGAATTTCGTAATTTCCCGGACGCTCGACGTCACCCGACACCGAGAAAATCTTCGTGCCGCCGTTGTTCGGCTTGCCGATTTCAAGGTAATTCTGCGGGCCGATGGCGAGCAGGAACGGCACCGCCGCGAACGTTTCGGTGTTGTTGATCGTGGTCGGCTTGCCGTACACGCCAAAGCTCGCTGGGAATGGCGGCTTGAAGCGCGGCTGACCCTTCTTGCCCTCGATCGATTCGAGCAGCGCGGTTTCTTCGCCACAGATGTACGCGCCGTAACCGTGATGCGCATGTAGCTGAAACGAGAAGCCAGAGCCCATGATGTTGTCGCCGAGGAAGTCGGCGCGGCGAGCTTCTTCCAACGCTTCTTCGAAGCGCTTATAGACTTCCCAGATTTCGCCGTGAATATAGTTGTAGCCGACCGTGATGCCCATCGCGTACGCGCCGATCACCATACCTTCGATCAGCGAATGCGGATTGAAGCGCAGAATGTCGCGGTCCTTGAACGTACCCGGCTCGCCCTCGTCCGAATTACAGACGAGGTACTTCTGGCCCGGGAACTGACGCGGCATGAAGCTCCACTTCAGACCAGTCGGGAAGCCCGCGCCGCCGCGGCCGCGCAGACCCGACGCCTTGACGTCGGCGATCACCTGCTCGGGCGCGATCTTTTCTTCCAGGATGCGGCGCAACTGGGCGTAACCGCCGCGAGCCACATAGTCTTCGAGATGCCAGTTGTCGCCGTTCAATCCGGCGAGAATCAGCGGTTTGATGTGACGATCGTGTAAAGACGTCATTTCGAAAGTTCCTCGAGCAGCTGGTCGATCTTCTCGCGGCTCATGAAGCTGCACATGCGTTGGTTGTTCACCAGCATCACCGGCGCGTCGCCGCACGAACCCATGCACTCACCCTCTTTCAGCGTGAATTTGCCATCGGGCGTGGTTTCGCCGAAGTCGATGCCGAGCTTCTGCTTCAGGTATTCAGCGGCGCTTTCGGAACCGCCGTCCGGGCCGAGCTGGCACGGCAGGTTCGTACAGAGCGTGATCTTGAACTTGCCGACTCGCGAGGTCTCATACATCGTGTAGAAGGTCGCTACCTCCTGCACGGCGATTGCCGGCATGCCGAGATAATCCGCGACGAACTGCATGAGTTCGGGCGACAGCCAGCCATGCTCCGTTTGAGCAGTGGCCAACGCCGACATCACGGCGGACTGTTTCTGATCCGCGGGGTACTTTGCGACCGCACGATCGATTTCTTTCAGGCCTTCAGCTGAGATCATTTTCAGACACGACTCTTTCAATTCCTACCGAACGAAAACCTGTCGCTCAAGTCATACTGCGACAGACCCGGCGTTCCTTTGCTTGACCCGCGTGGCGGTGCGACGACCGCAGACGCGCGTCGATGAATACATCCTAGCGATCCACTTCGCCGAACACGATGTCCTGCGTGCCGATGATCGTCACGGCGTCGGCGATCATGTGGCCGCGCGCCATTTCGTCGAGCGCGGACAGGTGCGCATAGCCCGGGGCGCGGATCTTCAAACGATACGGCTTGTTGGCGCCGTCCGAGATCAGATAGATGCCGAACTCGCCCTTCGGATGTTCGACTGCGGCGTACGCCTCGCCTTCGGGCACATGGAAGCCTTCGGTGAACAGCTTGAAGTGGTGGATCAGATCTTCCATGTTCGACTTCATGCCGACGCGCGACGGCGGCGCAACCTTGTGATTGTCCGTCATCACCGGGCCCCGATTTTTGCGCAGCCACTCAATGCACTGTTTCGCGATACGCGTGGACTGGCGCATTTCTTCGACGCGCACCAGATAGCGGTCATAGCAGTCGCCATTCACGCCGACCGGAATGTCGAAGTCGAGCTTGTCATAAACCTCATATGGCTGCTTCTTGCGCAGATCCCACTCGATGCCCGAGCCACGCAGCATCGCGCCGGTCATGCCGAGCTGCAGCGCGCGCTCCGGGCTGACCACGCCGATACCAACCAGACGCTGCTTCCAGATCCGGTTGTCGGTGAGCAGCGTTTCGTATTCGTCGACGCACTTCGGGAAGCGCGTAAAGAAGTCGTCGATGAAGTCGAGCAGCGAACCCTGACGGTTTTCGTTCATCTTCGACAACGCCTTCGCATTGCGAATCTTCGACGCCTTGTATTGCGGCATTGCGTCAGGCAGATCGCGATAGACGCCGCCCGGACGATAGTAGGCCGCGTGCATGCGCGCGCCCGACACCGCCTCGTACACGTCCATCAGGTCTTCGCGCTCGCGGAACGCATACAGGAACACCGCCATCGCACCGACGTCGAGCGCGTGCGAGCCAATCCACATCAGGTGATTCAACACGCGCGTGACTTCGTCGAACAGCACACGAATGTATTGCGCGCGCAGCGGCACGTCGATGCCGAGCAGCTTTTCAATGGCGAGCACGTAGCCGTGCTCGTTGGCCATCATCGACACGTAGTCGAGACGGTCCATGTACGGCACCGACTGGATGAACGTCTTGCTTTCGGCGAGCTTTTCAGTCGCGCGATGCAGCAGACCGATGTGCGGATCGGCGCGTTGGATCACTTCGCCGTCGAGTTCGAGCACGAGACGCAACACACCGTGCGCTGCCGGGTGCTGCGGACCAAAGTTGAGCGTGTAGTTTTTGATCTCTGCCATGACGTTCTCTTAGTGTTTCAGACCGCCATAGTGATCCTCGCGGATCACGCGCGGCGTGATTTCCCGCGGCTCGATCGTCACCGGCTGATAAACGACGCGCTTTTCTTCCGGGTCGTAACGCATCTCGACGTAGCCGGAGACCGGGAAATCCTTGCGGAACGGATGACCGATGAAACCGTAGTCGGTCAGAATGCGGCGCAGGTCCGGGTGACCTTCGAAGACGATGCCGTACAGGTCGAACGCTTCGCGCTCGTACCAGTTGACCGAATTCCAGATATCGACGACGGACGGCAGGATCGGCATGTCGTCGTCCGGCGCGAACACGCGCAGACGCAGACGCCAGTTGTTTTGTACCGACAGCAGATGCAGCACTGCCGCAAAACGCGGGCCGTCGTAAGCCCCTTCGGCATAGGTCTGATAATCGACGCCGCACAGGTCGACACACTGCTCGAAACCGAGCGAGCGATCGTCGCGCAGACGCTTTGCCACGTTGAGGTAGTCGCCGGCCTTGACGACGATCGTCAATTCACCGACCGACTCGGTCAGGCTCAACAGGAGGCCGCCAAAGGCCGCCTCGAGGTTCGCTTTCAGGGTCTCGAGTTTGCTTGCCATATTGTGGGAGGCGTTGGCCTTATTGACGGGCGATGGTGTTGGTGCGGCGAATCTTGGCTTGCAGCTGGATCACGCCATATACCAGCGCTTCCGCGGTGGGCGGACAACCCGGCACGTACACGTCGACCGGGACGATCCGGTCGCAGCCGCGCACCACCGAGTACGAGTAGTGATAATAGCCACCGCCGTTCGCGCATGAGCCCATCGAGATCACCCACCGCGGCTCCGCCATCTGGTCGTAAACCTTGCGCAGAGCGGGCGCCATCTTGTTGCACAGCGTGCCGGCGACGATCATCACGTCCGACTGACGCGGACTCGGACGAAACACCACTCCGAAACGGTCGAGATCATAACGGGCAGCGCCCGCATGCATCATCTCGACCGCGCAGCACGCAAGACCGAACGTCATCGGCCACAGCGAGCCGGTGCGCGTCCAGTTGATCAGTTTGTCCGCCGTAGTGGTGACAAACCCTTCTTTCAAGACCCCTTCGATACTCATTTGCTTTCCACTCCAGACGGGGCGGCAAGCCTGGCCACCCACGCAAACCGGCGATTAATCCATCATTCCCAGTCGAGGCCGCCCTTCTTCCAGATGTAGGCAAAGCCAAGCAGGAATTCGAGCAGGAAAATCATCATCGCCGTGAACCCAGCCCAGCCGATGTCACGCAACGCAACGCCCCACGGGAACAGGAACGCGGTCTCAAGGTCGAAAATGATGAAGAGAATGGCGACGAGGTAGTAGCGCACGTCGAATTTCATGCGCGCATCTTCGAATGCTTCGAAGCCGCACTCGTACGGTGCGTTTTTCTCGGTGTCGGGCTTGTTGGGACCGAGGAGCTTGCCAATACTGACCAGTGCTACGCCTAAACCGGTGCCCACAATAAGGAACAGCAATACGGGGAAATAGGCTGCGAGGTTCAAGACAATCCTCAATCGGTTGGTTCTGAGTGCCGTCAGGAGCATAGCACCCCTGACGCGAAATCACTTCCTCAACGCGCATGACGCAAGCCGTACGGCCATACGCCAGAAGCGAAAATGCCAGCCGAAGCGAAGCAAACGGCTGGCATTTAGATAACATTTGGTGCCGACGGCGAGACTCGAACTCGCACAGCTTTCGCCACTACCCCCTCAAGATAGCGTGTCTACCAATTTCACCACGTCGGCACTATATGCAATCCGGGAAAACAACTTGTAAAACCCGCGAATCGCTTCAAGCTTTGAATTGTAACTTGTTTAAGCGGATTGTTCAACGCACAAGACCACGTCCGCCGAAAATTTATTTCGGCACACCCGTCGCCGGAACCGACGCAGGCGCTGCCGCCGCCGGGGCCGAGCCCGCAGCCGGCGCAGAAGCCGCGACCGGCGCAGTAGCTGCCGCGCCCAGCACGCCTGCCGACGGCTTCACGTGATACGCACCAAGGTAAGTGAGTGCCAGTGTCGTGGCAAAGAACAGCGCTGCGAGCACTGCCGTGGTACGCGACAGAAAGTTCGCCGAACCTGTCGCACCGAACAAGCTACCCGACGCGCCGCTGCCGAAAGCCGCGCCCATATCGGCACCTTTGCCGTGCTGCAGCAACACAAGTCCGATGACCCCGAACGCCGACAACAACTGAACGACGATAATCAATGTTTTCAAATACAGCATCACACCCACCTGAGTCTTTATTTAACCGCGCCGCACACTGTGTGTTGCGCGAAATGGAGCCATCCTCGCCGCGACGCCCAGCCTAACCAGCCACGCTGGTCGCGGCGGCCGCCTTGCAGATCGCAAGGAAATCCTGATCTTTCAACGACGCGCCGCCGATCAGGCCGCCGTCGATATCGAGCTGACGGAACAGTTCTTCCGCGTTGTCCGGCTTAACGCTGCCACCGTATAGCAACGGCACATCCGCCGCACCCTTGGCCGTGAGACGTGCGCGCAGGAATCCATGCACGGCCTGCGCCTGTGCCGCCGATGCGCTCTTGCCGGTGCCAATTGCCCACACCGGCTCATACGCGACGACGAGGCGAGCCGCTTCCTGAGCCGACAGCTTCGCGAGCACCTCGTCGAGCTGACCGCCGACGACCTGCTCGGTCCAACCAGCTTCGCGTTCTTCGAGCGTTTCGCCGACGCACACGATCGGCGTCAAACCCGCCTCGAGCACACGCTGCGCTTTCACCGCGACCAGTTCGGCGCTTTCGCGGTGATACGCGCGGCGCTCCGAGTGCCCGACGATCGCAAACGTGGCGCCGAAGTCCGTCACCATCGGCGCAGCCACTTCGCCGGTATAGGCGCCATGCGTGAACGCGGACACGTCCTGCACGCCCCACACGACCGGGCTGCCTTCGAGCAGCGACTGAGTCTGCCCGAGATAGAGGCTCGGCACGCACACACCGACGCGCACGTCGGGCGGCAGTTCACTGGCGCCCTGTGCCACTGCCTGCAACAACGCGGCGTTCGCGGCGAGCCGCCCATGCATCTTCCAGTTACCGACTACCAGTTTGGCTCGTTGTTGATTCGACATCGTCTCGTATTGTCCTGTCTTGCCAGTCCGGCCTACTCTGCCGGCGGACTTCGCTCGCGCCTCGCTGCAGTTTGTTCCTGCGCTCGCGGCCCGCCCGTCGGATTGATCCGGCGCGCGCAAAACGCGCAATTTTACTGCGTGGGGTGGATCGGGTCAAACCGATGATGTCAAGCCTCCTGACCCCACGTCAACACGATCTTGCCGACGTGCGTGCCGCTTTCCATCAGCGCATGCGCGTCGGCAGCCTGGGCGGCCGGAAACACGCGATGCACGACCGGCTTGATGCGCCCAGCTTCGAGATGCGGCCACACGCGCTCCTTCAGTTGCGCGGCGATCTGCGCCTTGAACTCGATCGGCCGTGGTCGCAGCGTCGAACCGGTAACCGTCAGACGGCGGCGCAACACTTCGTTCAGGTTCAGCTCCGCCTTCGCGCCGCCGAGCAGCGCAATTAGTACGATACGGCCACCGTCGGCGAGAGCCGACAATTCGCGCGGCACGTAGCTGCCTGCCACCATGTCGAGGATCACGTCCACGCCGCGATCGTTGGTCAGCGACTTGATGACTTCGACGAAATCTTCAGTCCTGTAGTTGATCGCGCGTTCGGCGCCGAGCGCTTCGCACGCGCGGCACTTTTCGTCCGAGCCCGCGGTCGCGAACACACGGAAGCCGAGCGCATGCGCAATCTGGATCGCCGTCACGCCGATGCCGCTCGAACCACCCTGCACGAGCAGCGTTTCATTCGCACCGCCCTCGCCCTGGCCGAGCTGCGCGCGATTGAAGACGTTGCTCCACACCGTGAAAAAAGTCTCAGGCAGCGAAGCCGCTTCGATATCCGACAACCCCGCCGGCACGGGCAGGCATTGCAGCAGTGGCGCAGTCGCAAATTCCGCGTAGCCGCCGCCCGCGAGCAGCGCACACACGCGATCGCCGATCTTCAGACCGAACGGGTTGTTCTTCGCGTCGATCGTGCCACCGACGATCTCGCCCGCCACCTCCAGCCCCGGCAGATCCGACGCTCCCGGCGGCGGCGCATAGCCGCCCTTGCGCTGAAACACGTCCGGACGATTGATGCCGGATGCCGCCACCTTGATCAGCACCTCGCCAGTCTTGAGCTGCGGCGTCGGACGCTCCGCCAGCTTGAGGACTTCCGGCGCACCGAATTCAGTGATTTCGATCGCTTTCATCTGCGTCAACTCCAAGATTGGATTGCGTTACCTACCCGTTGCTGCCGTCTGCCGTAGCGCCGCGCTGCGATTCGAATGCGCAACGCAATCCATCCTGCATGAAAAACGGCCGGCGCGCATGACACGGCCGGCCGTTTGTCCGCTACCGCCTTACTGCGGCGTCGGCTCGCCTTGCTCCGCGTCGTTCAGCAATGCCTTCGCCGACAGACGCACACGACCCTTCTCGTCCGTCTGGATGACCTTGACCTTCACCTGCTGGCCATCCTTCAGATAGTCGTTGATGTCCTTGATGCGCTCGTTCGCGATCTCGGAGATATGCAGCAGACCATCCTTACCCGGCAGGATGTTCACGATCGCGCCGAAGTCGAGCAGCTTGAGCACGGTGCCTTCGTACACCTGGCCCACTTCGACTTCCATCGTGATCGCTTCGATACGACGCTTCGCTTCGGCCATGCCTTCGCTGTTCGTGCTCGCGATCGTGACGACGCCGTCGTCGGAAATGTCGATCGTCGTGCCGGTTTCTTCGGTGAGCGCGCGGATCACCGAGCCGCCCTTGCCGATCACGTCGCGAATTTTTTCCGGGTTGATCTTGATCGTGATCATGCGCGGTGCGAACTCCGACAGTTGGGTGTTCGCGCCAGCCACGGCCGAGGTCATCTTGCCGAGGATGTGCATGCGGCCTTCCTTCGCCTGCGCGAGCGCGACCTGCATGATTTCCTTCGTGATGCCCTGAATCTTGATGTCCATCTGCAGCGCGGTCACGCCTTGTTCCGTACCCGCGACCTTGAAGTCCATGTCGCCGAGATGATCTTCGTCGCCGAGAATGTCGGTCAAGACCGCGAAGCGATTACCTTCGAGGATCAGGCCCATCGCGATACCGGCGACGTGCGCCTTCATCGGCACGCCGGCGTCCATCAGCGCGAGGCAGCCGCCGCACACCGAAGCCATCGACGACGAACCGTTCGACTCGGTGATTTCCGACACGACGCGGATCGAGTAGCCGAATTCGTCGGCGCTCGGCAGGCACGCGACGAGCGCGCGCTTGGCGAGACGGCCGTGACCGATTTCACGGCGCTTCGGCGAACCGACGCGACCTGTTTCGCCGGTCGCGAACGGAGGCATGTTGTAGTGGAGCATGAAGCGTTCGCGATACTCGCCTTCGAGCGCGTCGATGTTTTGCTCGTCGCCCTTCGTGCCGAGCGTCGCGACCACCATCGCCTGCGTCTCGCCGCGCGTGAACAGCGCCGAGCCGTGGGTACGCGGCAGCACGCCGGTGCGGATTTCGATCGGACGCACGGTGCGCGTGTCGCGCCCGTCGATACGCGGCTCGCCGTTCAGGATCTGCGTACGGACGATCTTCGCTTCGATGTCGAACAGCACGTTGCCGACCGATGCCTTGTCGGCCGCCACGGTGCCCGCTGCCGCCGCTTCTTCCTCGAGCCTTGCCGAGGTCGCCGCGTAGACTTCCTTCAGCTTGGTCGAGCGAGCCTGCTTGTCGCGGATCTGGTACGCGGCGAGCAGTTCGGCTTGCGCAAATTCGGTCACGCGCGCGATCAGCGCTTCGTTCTTCGCGGCCGGCTGCCAGTCCCACTCGGGCTTGCCGCCTTCGCGGACCAGTTCGTGGATCGCGTCGATCGCGGTCTGCATCTGTTCATGACCGAACACGACGGCACCGAGCATCACTTCTTCGCTCAATTGCTGCGCTTCCGATTCGACCATCAGCACCGCGCGTTCCGTGCCGGCGACGACGAGGTCGAGCGCCGATTCCTTCATCTGCGGACGCGTCGGGTTCAGCACGTATTCGTTGTTGATGTAGGCCACGCGCGCCGCGCCGACCGGGCCGTTGAACGGCAGACCGGACACCGCGAGCGCCGCCGAGGCGCCGATCAGCGCAGGGATGTCGGCGGGGATTTCCGGATTCAGCGACAGCACGTGAATCACGACCTGCACTTCGTTGTAGAAGCCTTCCGGGAAGAGCGGACGCAGCGGACGGTCGATCAGGCGCGAGATCAGCGTCTCGCCTTCCGACGGACGGCCTTCGCGGCGGAAGAAGCCGCCCGGGATCTTGCCGGCGGCGTAGGTCTTTTCGATGTAATCGACGGTGAGCGGGAAGAAGTCCTGGCCCGGCTTCGCGGTCTTCGCGCCGACCACGGTGGCGAGCACCACGGTATCTTCGACGTCGACGATCACCGCGCCGCCCGCCTGGCGAGCGACTTCACCGGTTTCGAGGCGAACGTTGTGCTGCCCCCACTTAAACTCTTTGACGATCTTATTGAACATAGTCATTGCTTTTCCTCATCGTAATGCCGCGCGGACCGGAGCGGCGCGGCAACGCCAAGCCGGCGCCGCATGGGAAGAGTCGTGCTATGCCATTCCAGAGAGTCACGTGCTGCGACTGCGCGCGAACCGCTGGAATGACACAAAACTCCGCCCTGAAGCCCGGCCTTGTTTCCTGTTACTGCTTCTTCTACTGCTGTTCTGCTACTCCTACTGCGCTTCCCCGTAGACGCCGCGCGAACCGGCATACGCCGAGGATCACCGGCGGTGCGCGTTACACGAAGCGCGCCGCGCAAAAACAAAATGCCTGTATCAGCGAAACTGACACAGGCATCTTGCTGAACGAATGGCCGATTACTTACGCAGACCCAGCTTCTCGATCAGGCTGCGGTAACGATCCGCGTCCTTACCCTTCAGGTAGTCGAGCAACTTGCGACGGCGGCTCACCATGCGCAGCAGACCACGGCGGCTGTGGTGATCCTTCGTGTGCTCCTTGAAGTGGGAGGTCAGTTCGTTGATACGGGTCGTGAGCAGCGCGACCTGAACTTCGGGGGAGCCGGTGTCGTTGGCTGCGCGTGCGAATTGCGCGACGACTTCGGACTTCTTGCTTGCTTCAACTGCGGACATGTCAATTTCCTTGATAACTGGACAGGCGGTCACGGAAGAAAGGCCGTGCCGTGGGATACCCGTTTCACAATTTACTGAGTCCCGTTCGTGGCTGAATTAACTGAATCAGAACCCAGCCCAACAACGGGACGCGTATTGTAGCACAGCCGATTCCGGCCGCGAACCCCGTGCCAGCAAGGCGGATCGAGTGTCGCTCGCGGGCGCTCAGGGGCGCCGCATCCGGCAGACCGTCGGCAATAGTGTGCGCTCGGCTGGTAGCGCCAGCACCGTGCGAAAGCCATAGCCCGACCCTTCGTTATCGAAATGCACGCCGGGTGTGCCGGCTTTGTCCATCTGCATCACGTAGAGGGGTTGGATCAGCTGATGGTCATCGGCGCGCATCCACGATGCGTGAAGAGCGTTGTCGAAGCGGATGCCCTCGAGCGCTTTCGCGACCGCCGTCGGATCGGCGCTGCCGGCGCGGCTCATCGCGACGGCGAGCGTTTCGATCATCAGTGGCATGCGCAGCACCGGATAGTCGTCCTGGGCGGCCGGAAAGCGCGCGCGGAATGCCGCATACCACGCGTCGGAGGCCGCGCCACCGACATTCGGATGCCACTCGGCCACCGCGATCACGCGACCCACGCCTGCTTCGCCAAGCGCGGCCGGCGCGCCGAGGCTGTTGCCGTAGAACGTGTAGAACTTCGTGTCGAGGCCCTGCTCGCGCGCCGCCTTCACGAGCAGCGTCAGGTCGTTGCCCCAGTTGCCGGTGATCACGGCGTCCGCGCCGCTCGCGCGGATCTTCGCGATGTACGGCGCGAAATCCTTCACGCGGCCGATCGGGTGAAATTCGTCGCCGACCACCGCGATGTCGGGACGCTTCGCCGCGAGCGTCGAACGCGCGTGGCTGCTCACGTCGTGTCCGAAGCTGTAATCCTGGTTCAGCAGGTACACCTTTTTCACCGCCTTGTCGCGCTCGATCACCTCGGCGAGCGCGGCCATCCGCATGCCGGCGTGCGCGTCGAAGCGGAAGTGCCAGAAGCTGCAGTCCGCGTTGGTGAGCGCGGGGTCGTCGGCGGAGTAGTTGAGGAACAGTTCGCGGTTGTCCGGCTCGCGACTGTTCTGCTTCTCGATCGCGCCGATCAGCGCCGCGGCGACCGCCGAGCTATTGCCCTGCAGGATGTAGCCGATATGGCGATCCGCGGCCGCGCGCAATTGCGTCAGCGCTTCCTCCGTGCTGCCCTTGCTGTCGAGCACGACGAGTTCGAACGGATGCGCGCCGTCCGCGAGCTCCACGCCGCCGTGAGCGTTGACCTGCTCGATACCAAAACGCAGATTGCGCTCGACCGCCGCGCCCGCGTTCGCGAACGGGCCGGACATGCCTTCGATCAGCGCGAGCTGGATTGGCTTGCCGGTGAGTTTGCCGGCCGGCAGGCTCGCGGACTTGCTTGCGTGATTACCGGCCGGGCTTGTCGCCAGCGTGGCCGCGCGGCTCCCCGGCTTGCCGGTGGCCGGAACGGTCCCCTGCGCGGACGCCTGACTCGCGCCCGTCGACGCCGGATTCGCCGCCTCAGCCACGCCAACTCCCGCCGCCGCCATCGAAATCGCCGTCAGCGCAACCGCCGCCGCCCCTCGCCACATCGCCGTCATGGTCGTCCCGCCTGAATCTTCGAAGCGCGGATCATAGGATGACGCGCACGGAATAGGCAAGCCGGCGCATCCGTTACCGTTTGGTGGCGACGCATGTTCAGGCAACGCCGTTCTTTCGCCACAGCGCGTGTCAAAATAGTGCGTTTTCGATGATAAGAACCGCTATTCAAACGCCATCGGAGGAATACATGCCGAACCGCCACAACCCCACGGCGGCTGCTATCACAGCCCCGGCCGGCGCCAGTCTGCGCCGCGCCGCGCTCGTTTGCCTGAGCGTGCTCGCGCTCGCCGGCTGCGCCCAGCCGTGGCAGCAGTATCAACCGGGAGCGGACGCATCGACGGTTATCACGCGCCTCGGCCCGCCGCGCGAAACCTATGATCTGCCCGACGGCGGCAAGCGTCTGATGTGGCCGACCCAACCAATGGGCGAAACCACCACCGCCGCCGACATCGACGCGGCCGGCAAGATCATCAACATGCGCCAGGTGCTGCAGCCCAACGAGTTCTACCGCGCCGAGATCGGCAAATGGACGCGCGGCGACGTGCTGGTGAACTTCGGCCGCCCGGTCGAAACGTCGTACTTCCCGTTGATGAGGCGCGAGGTCTGGACCTATCGCTATCTCGAAGACAACGTCTGGTACATGTTGTACAACTTCTACTTCGATGACCAGGGCATCTTGCGCCTCACGCAGAAGACCCCCGACCCGCTGCACGACCCTGACCGCCGCAATCTGTTCTGAGCACTGAGCGCCCTCTTCGGAAGAAGCACCAAATCTCAAAAAAGCCGCCTTCCATAGGCGGCTTTTTTATTGCTTAAGCATAAAA
The DNA here is from genome assembly GCF_050436225.1 of Paraburkholderia lebeckiae. NCBI lineage: Bacteria > Pseudomonadati > Pseudomonadota > Betaproteobacteria > Burkholderiales > Burkholderiaceae > Paraburkholderia > Paraburkholderia lebeckiae. Next base: position 2,580,541 of record NZ_JBNDLU010000002.1, read on the forward strand.
CAGAATTTTATCCTGCTTACGTCAATAATTTTGCGAAAGAAAGGTTATTGTAAACACCGTTCGGGCACCGGCTCGCAATCACGTGCAGACACGCTTTCGGTCCGGTGCCAGCTCAATTGCCTCTCATACGGAGTTGCTACGATGAACCGACCCAAACACCTGCTGGTCGCCAACGTCGCGTGGGCCCATGAAACCGCGACGCGTAATCCGGCATTTTTTCGCGACCTGATGCGCGGACAGAATCCGCACATTCTGTGGATCGGCTGCGCGGACAGCCGCGTGCCCGCCGAAACGATCACGCATTGCGAGCCCGGCGATCTGTTCGTCCATCGCAACATCGCCAACCTGTTTCATCCCGGCGACGACAACGTCGCGAGCGTCCTTGAATACGCAGTGCGGGTGCTCAAGGTCGGCCATGTGATCGTCTGCGGCCACTATGGCTGCGGCGGCGTGCGCGCCGCGCTGCTGCCGCCGGACCCCGCGCTTCCCCATGTGAACCGCCGTATCGCGCCGCTCTGCGCACTCGCCAAAACGCATCACTCGGAGCTGGACGGCGCGGCGACCGAGCCGGATCGCGTCAATCGCCTCGCCGAGCTGAACGTGCTCGAACAGGTGCGGCAGCTACGGGCGAGCCCGATCGTGCACGAGGCTGAGCCGGCGCCGCTCGTGCACGGCTGGATCTTTGCGCTCGACGACGGGCGCATCAAGGTTCTCACCTCCGGCTATACCGCCGACGACGCGATGACCTGCACGACCGCCGCGCACAGCGCGGCCTAGCGAAGCGCGTCGCCCATCGTCCCACCTCTCGCTCTTCGACACCATGGATAATCAAACCTCTTTTTCCGCGCTCCAGAGCGACGTGCTCGCCGGAACGGCCGTTTTTCTGGTGGCCTTGCCGCTATGCCTCGGCATTGCTCACGCATCGGGCGTCGACCCGTTTGCCGGACTGGTGTCCGGCATCATTGGCGGGCTCGTGGTTGCCGCGCTGAGCGGCTCGCGTCTGAGCGTGAGCGGGCCGGCCGCGGGCCTCGTCGTGATCGTCGTCGACGGCATCGCACGGCTTGGCGGCTTTTCCGCTTTCCTGCTGGCCGTACTGCTGTCGGGCGTCATCCAGTTCGCCTTCGGCATGCTCAAGGCCGGCCGGTTCGCCGCCTACGTGCCGTCGCCGGTAATCAAGGGGATGCTCGCCGCCATCGGCGTGCTGTTGATCCTCAAGCAGTTTCCCGTTGCGCTGGGGCTATCCGGCGCCGCCGACTCCGTCCAGTCGGCGGCGGCGGTCGCAACGCCGCTCGGCCCAATCTCACTGACCGCCGCGCTGATCACACTGCTGTCGCTCGCGATCCTCGCCGGCTGGGAAACACGCGCGCTGCGCCGCTTCGCTGTCGTGCGCATCATGCCCGCGCCGCTCGCGGTGGTGCTGCTCGGCATCGGCGCGACGCTCACCCTCAATCTCGTCGCGCCATCGTTGGCACCGCCCGCCGAAGGGCGGGTCGCGTTGCCGTCGCTGGAATCGTTCGCGGCACTGCAGGCCGTGCTCGGGTCGGCCGACTTCGGCCCACGGTTCGCTCAGCTCATCAATCCCGACATATGGCGCGTTGCGATCACGATCGCCATCCTCGCAAGTCTCGAAACGCTACTGAGCCTCGAAGCGGTCGAACAAATCGATCCGGAGCGCCGCCGCGCGCCTCCCGATCGCGAGCTGAAGGCGCAGGGCGTGGGCAATCTGATCGCGGGTGCGATCGGCGGCCTGCCGATCACCGCGGTGATCGTGCGTAGCTCCGCGAACGTCCATGCCGGCGCAAAAAGCCGACTCTCGGCGATCGTTCACGGCGTGTTGCTTCTCGTTAGCGTGTTCGCGCTCACGAGCGTGATCAACCTGATCCCGCTCGCCTGCCTTGCCGCGATCCTGATCTTCACCGGGTTCAAACTCGCCAAGCCGTCGTTGTTCGCCGGGCTCGCGCGGCAGGGATTCGCGCCGTTCGCACCATTTATCGTCACAGTCGTCGGTGTGCTCGTCACCGATCTGCTGATCGGTATCGTGCTCGGCATCCTGTGCAGCATGCTGTTCGCGCTGTACGCAAACCTGCGCGGCCCGATCGTGCTCGCGCAGCATGGCGATCACTACCTGCTGTCGTTTCGCAAGGACGTGTCGTTTCTCGGCAAGGTGCCGCTCAAGCACTATCTGCAGCAGATTCCGGATGGCGCCACCGTCATCGTCGATGCGACACGCGCCGATTTCGTCGATCACGACGTGCGCGAACTGCTGGACGCGTTCGTCGCCGATGCGCCTCGCCGTGGGATTACCGTCGACGTCAGATTTCAGGTCCGCGAGCAGGCCCGCGCAACGCGCGGCTGGTCGCTGCGGCGCACGACGGCGGAGTAGTTTCGTCATATCGCGCCGCCGCAACTGCGCGATGACGGCAGAAAAAAGACCCGTGTGCCGCGCACCACGGGGCTTCTCCTCCGATCCACACAAGCGATCGCGCGCTACCGGCGCGCCATGCTCGCGTTACTCCGAGCGCTGCGGATTCACCTTGTCCGCATTCGAATACAGCTTGTTGAGCGCCGAAAAATATGCCTTCGCGGATGCCGCGACGATATCCGGATCAGTGCCCGTGCCGTTGACGATGCGCCCGCTCTTCGACAACCGCACGGTCACTTCGCCCTGCGCCTGCGTGCCTGTCGTGATCGCGTTGACCGAGTACAGCAGCAGTTCGGAGCCGCTGCCCACTTCCGTTTCGATCGCGTTGAGGGTGGCGTCGACCGGTCCGTTGCCGCGCGCTTCGCCGGTGATCTCTTTACCCTCTACCGAGAACACGACCTTCGCGTGCGGCTGCTCGCCGGTTTCGGAATGCTGCGACATCGACAGAAACTTGTAGTGCTCCTTCTCGTGCGCTTCCGCCGATTCCTCGTTGACGATGGCGATGATGTCTTCGTCGAAGATCTCCGCCTTGCGATCGGCGAGTTCCTTGAAGCGCGCGAACGCGGTGTTCAGTTCGGCTTCGCTGTCGAGCGCGATGCCAAGCTCCTGCAGACGCTGTTTGAACGCATTGCGGCCCGACAGCTTGCCGAGCACGATCTTGTTCGCGGCCCAACCCACGTCTTCCGCGCGCATGATTTCGTAGGTATCGCGCGCCTTCAGGACGCCATCCTGATGGATGCCCGACGCGTGCGCGAAAGCGTTCGCGCCGACCACGGCCTTGTTCGGCTGCACGACGAAGCCAGTGATCTGCGACACGAGCTTCGAGGCCGGCACGATCTGAGTCGTGTCGAGGCCGACGTCGAGTCCGAAGTAATCCTTGCGGGTCTTCACTGCCATCACGATTTCTTCGAGCGACGTATTGCCCGCGCGCTCGCCGAGACCGTTGATCGTGCATTCGACCTGGCGCGCGCCGCCAATCTGCACGCCGGCGAGCGAATTCGCGACCGCCATGCCGAGGTCATTGTGGCAATGCACGGAGAACACCGCCTTGTGCGAGTTGGGAATGCGCTCGCGCAGCGTCTTCACGAGTTGGCCATAGAGTTCCGGCACGCCGTAGCCGACGGTGTCCGCGATGTTGATCGTGGTAGCGCCCTCGGCGATCACCGCTTCCAGCACGCGGCACAGGAAGTCCAAATCCGAGCGGCTGCCGTCTTCCGGCGAGAATTCGACGTCGTCGGTGAACTTGCGCGCAAAACGCACCGCAAGCCTGGCTTGCTCGAATACCTGTTCGGGCGTCATCCGCAGCTTCTTCTCCATGTGCAGTGGCGACGTCGCGATGAACGTGTGGATGCGGAAATGATCGGCCGGCTTCAGTGCGTCGGCGGCCTTCTGTATGTCCTTGTCGTTCGCACGCGCAAGCGAGCAGATCGTGCTGTCCTTCACGAGGCCGGCGATCGTATGGATCGCGTCGAAGTCGCCGTTCGAGCTGGCCGCGAAGCCCGCTTCGATCACGTCGACTTTCATCCGTTCGAGTTGCCTGGCGATGCGGATCTTCTCTTCCTTCGTCATCGACGCGCCGGGCGATTGCTCGCCGTCACGCAGCGTGGTGTCGAAAATGATCAGTTTGTCGGACATGTCGGGCCTCCTCGGGAGTCGTTCAGATGTGGGACTTGGTTTTGGAATGGGACGATGGGCGCCGCCGCTGGCAAGGTAGGGCGATCACGATGATCGCGGCCAGTGCGGACGGAACGCAAAATCGCATAAGGGCGTGAACGAAGCATGATGGCGCGGCGCAGCGAACGGCCTCGCCGACCCGGCAAAATCGGCCACGCCCACGCACTGATCCGACGACTATAGCGGCATTCCAGCCACCGCGCAATGCACGCCGGAGCGGCCTGCGGCGCTGTCCGAAGCGACCTCGTAACGGGACTAACCAACGAAAAACGGCAGCCTGTAGGCTGCCGTTTTTCGTACATCGCTGCGATGCAGCGCGCTTCAAATCCTCAGCGGTCGTGCGACATCGAACGCGCCGGATTGGCCCGGCCGCGCACCGCCTGATATGCCCAGAACACGTAGCCGGACAGACCGTACAGCACGAACAGACCGAACAGCATCAGCGGCGGATCGGACGACACGAGCACGAAGGCGACCACCACCAGCAGGATCACGCCGAACGGCACGCGATGCCGTACGTCGAGCGCCTTGCCGCTATAGAACGGCGCGTTCGACACCATCGTTACGCCCGCGTAGATGGTCAGCACGAAGGCGACCCACGGCAGCCAGACGAGCTTCAGCGGCACGCGGTTGTCGGTGGCGAGCCACACGAAACCGGCGATCAGTGCCGCCGCGGCCGGGCTCGGCATGCCCTGGAAGAAACGCTTGTCGACCACGCCGATATTCGTGTTGAAACGCGCGAGCCGTAGCGCCGCGCCGGAACAATAGACGAACGCCGCGAGCCAGCCCCAACGGCCGAGATCCTTCAGGATCCACTCGTACATCACGAGCGCGGGCGCAACACCGAACGACACCATGTCCGACAGGCTATCGAACTGCTCGCCGAACGCGCTTTGCGTATGCGTCATGCGCGCGACGCGGCCGTCCATGCCATCGAGCACCATCGCGACGAAGATCGCGATCGCTGCGATCTCGAAGCGCACGTTCATCGCCTGCACGACGGCGAAGAAGCCGCAGAACAGCGCGGCCGTGGTGAACGCGTTCGGCAGCAGGTAGATGCCGCGTTTTCTGAGGAACTGCTGACGCTGCGCGCGCCGGCTGTCGGCGACCGGCGACTCCGTGACCACCGGCGGCTTGTTGCGACGAAACGGCCGCGGCAGCGGTCCACTGCTGCGGGGTCGACGCGGTTTGAATGCGGCCATTCGGACAACCTCCTGTATGCCGCTTTACAGCTCGGCGAGGATCGTGGACGACGCCGACACCTTCTCGCCGATCGACACGCGCGGACGGCTGCCCACCGGCAAATACACGTCGACGCGCGAACCGAAGCGGATGAATCCGTAACGCTGGCCGCGGGTCAGCGGCTCGCCTGCACGGACGTAGCAAAGAATCCGCCGCGCGATCAGCCCGGCAATCTGCACCGACGTGACCGTCTGGCCGCCGGCCATTTCGATCACGACCGCGTTGCGCTCGTTTTCGAGCGAGGCTTTATCGACCGCCGCGTTCAGATACGCGCCTGGAAAGTATTCGACCTTCGAGATTGCGCCGTCGACCGGCGAGCGCTGCGAGTGCACGTTGAATACGTTCATGAACACGCTGATCTTCAGCGCTTCGCGATTCGCATAAGGATCATGCGCGGTTTCTACCGCGACGATACGGCCGTCGGCAGGACACAGCACCGCGTTGGCCTGCGTCGGAATCGGACGCGCCGGGTCGCGGAAAAACTGCACGATGAAGATCAGGATCAGCCAGAAGAGCCACGCAAAGCCGAACCCCGCGAAGGCGTGAACCAGTAATGCAACGACGGCCGCGATGGCGATGAACGGCCAGCCTTCTCGCGCGATGATCGGATGAGGATAATTCATGGATGGCTTCTGTGTTTTTGTAAAACCGTAGGATAGCAAAAGCCGCCCAGGGTTCAGCACCCTTGGACGGCTTTTTGACTGGTCCGGGCCACCGCGCCGAAGCGCCGCGCCGGGCCTCGTTACGTCGAAACGCCTAGTTCTTCGACTGGTCGACGAGCTTGTTCTTCGCGATCCAAGGCATCATCGCGCGCAGCTTCGAGCCAACCTGCTCGATCTGGTGCTCGGCCGTCAGACGGCGACGCGATTGCAGCGTCGGTGCGCCAGCCTTGTTCTCAATGATGAAGCTCTTCGCGTATTCGCCGGTCTGGATGTCGGTCAGCACGGCCTTCATCGCCTTCTTCGTTTCAGCGGTTACGATGCGCGGACCCGTCACGTACTCGCCGTACTCGGCGTTGTTCGAGATCGAGTAGTTCATGTTCGCGATGCCGCCTTCGTAGATCAGGTCGACGATCAGCTTCAGTTCATGCAGGCACTCGAAGTACGCCATTTCCGGCGCGTAACCCGCCTCGACCAGCGTTTCGAAGCCGGCCTTGATCAGGTCGACGGTACCGCCGCACAGCACAGCCTGCTCGCCGAACAGGTCGGTTTCGGTTTCTTCACGGAAGTTCGTTTCGATGATGCCGGCACGGCCGCCGCCGTTAGCCGCTGCGTACGACAGCGCGATGTCGCGCGCCGCACCCGACTTGTCCTGCGCAACCGCGATCAGATGCGGCACGCCGCCACCTTGCGAGTAGGTGCCGCGAACCGTGTGGCCCGGCGCCTTCGGCGCGATCATGATGACGTCGAGGTCGGCACGCGGGATCACCTGGCCGTAGTGAACGTTGAAGCCGTGCGCGAACGCGAGCGCTGCGCCCTGCTTGATGTTTGCGTGGACTTCCTTCGCGTACACGTCGGCGATCTGCTCGTCCGGCAGCAGCATCATGACGACGTCCGCGCCCTTCACCGCTTCCGCGACTTCCTTGACTTGCAGGCCGGCGTTTTCAGCCTTGCTCCACGATGCGCCGCCCTTGCGCAGACCGACCGTGATGTTCACGCCGCTTTCCTTCAGGTTCAGCGCGTGCGCATGGCCTTGCGAGCCATAGCCGATGATGGTGACCTGCTTGCCCTTGATGAGGGAAAGATCGGCGTCCTTGTCGTAGAAAACTTTCATGTCGGTTCCTTGGCTAGATTCGATGATTCAGAGAAATTCAGGTACTGCGAATGTTGGTGTTGGCAGCTGGGCGATACTGCGTTGCCCGGCCTTGCGATCGCGACGTCAGACCTTCAGAATGCGCTCGCCGCGACCGATGCCCGAACTGCCCGTGCGGACTGTTTCGAGAATCGCCGTGGAGTCGAGCCCCTCGATGAAGGCGTCGAGCTTGTCGCTCGCCCCCGTCAGTTCGATCGTGTAGGTCTTTTCAGTGACGTCGATGATGCGGCCGCGGAAAATGTCCGCCATCCGCTTCATCTCCTCACGTTCCTTGCCGACCGCCCTCACCTTGATCAGCATCAGCTCGCGTTCGATGTGGGCGCCCTCGGTAAGGTCGACCACTTTCACCACCTCGATCAGGCGGTTCAGATGCTTCGTGATCTGTTCGATCACGTCGTCCGAGCCAACGGAGACGATGGTCATGCGCGACAACGAACGGTCTTCGGTCGGAGCCACCGTCAAGGTTTCAATGTTGTAGCCGCGTGCTGAGAACAGCCCCACCACGCGCGACAGCGCGCCCGGTTCGTTTTCCAGCAGGACGGAAATGATGTGTCTCATGTTTCGCTTCTTCCAGATGTTGTGTCGATGTCTGCGAGCGGAGCGGCGCCGCTTCGTCTGCCCTCGCCTTTTGTGAAGGCGCGCATACGAAGCCGGCGCTGGATTTATCCAGACGCCCCGTCGTTAAAGATCTTCCGAACCCATGAGCATCTCGGTGATGCCCTTGCCGGCCTGAACCATCGGCCAGACGTTTTCGGTCGGATCGGTCTGGAAGTCGAGAAACACCGTGCGATCCTTCAGGCGCAGCGCTTCCTTCAGCGCCGGTTCCACATCGGCCGTGCGCTCGATGCGCATGCCCACGTGTCCGTACGCTTCGGCGAGCTTCACGAAGTCCGGCAGCGCATCCATGTACGAATGCGAATAGCGTTTGCTGTATTCGATCTGCTGCCACTGGCGCACCATGCCCAGATAGCGGTTATTCAGCGAAATAATCTTGATCGGCAGCTCGTACTGCTTGCAGGTCGACAGCTCCTGGATGCACATCTGGATTGAGCCTTCGCCCGTGATGCACAGCACGTCGTCGTCCGGATGTGCCATCTTCACGCCCATCGCCGCCGGTAAGCCGAAGCCCATCGTGCCGAGGCCACCGGAGTTGATCCAGCGACGCGGCTTGTTGAACTTGTAGAACTGCGCGGCCCACATCTGGTGCTGGCCAACGTCGGAGCACACGAACGCGTTGCCGTCGGTCAGCTCCCACGCCTTTTCGACCACGTACTGCGGCTTGATGATGTCGCTCTTGCGGTCGAACTTCAGGCAATCTTTCGCGCGCCAGCCTTCGATGTCCTTCCACCAGTCGGCGAGCGCCGCGGCGTCGGGGCCATGCTCGGCCGTCTGCAACTGCTCGATCAGTTCCTTCAGCACTTCCTTCACGTCGCCGACGATCGGAATGTCGACCTTGACGCGCTTGGAAATGGAAGAGGGATCGATGTCGATGTGGATGATCTTGCGCGGCCGCGACGCGAAGTGATTCGGATCGCCGATCACGCGGTCGTCGAAGCGCGCGCCGATCGCGATCAGCACGTCGCAGTGCTGCATCGCCATATTGGCTTCGTACGTGCCGTGCATGCCGAGCATGCCGAGGAATTTCTTGTCGCTCGAGCGGTAGCCGCCCAGACCCATTAGCGTATTGGTGACCGGATAGCCGAGCAGATCGGCGAACTGGTTCAATTCACGCGACGCATCCGCGAGCACGATGCCGCCGCCGGTGTAGATATACGGACGCTTCGCCGACAGCAGCAGCGACACCGCCTTGCGGATCTGACCGGAGTGGCCCTTCGTTACCGGGTTGTATGAGCGCAGCGAAACGCTCTTGATCGGCTCGTATTGGCACGGGGTCTTCGACACGTCCTTCGGAATGTCGATCAGCACCGGGCCGGGACGGCCGGTACGGGCGATGTAGAAAGCTTTCTTGACCGTGGCGGCGAGATCGCGCACGTCCTTCACGAGGAAGTTGTGTTTCACGCAGGGACGGGTGATTGCCGACCGTGTCGCATTCCTGGAATGCATCCTGACCGATCGCGGCAGTCGGCACCTGGCCGCTGATCACGACCAACGGGATCGAATCCATATAGGCGGTCGCGATGCCGGTCACCGCGTTGGTGACGCCGGGGCCGGAGGTCACGAGACACACGCCGACCTTGCCGGTGGAGCGCGCGTAGGCGTCCGCGGCATGCACGGCGGCCTGCTCGTGGCGCACGAGCACATGCTGGAACTTGTCCTGTTTGTACAGCTCGTCGTAAATGTAGAGTACCGAGCCGCCGGGATAGCCCCAGATGAACTCGACGTCTTCGTCGGCCAGTGCCTTCATGAGCACGGTGGCGCCGATAGAGTCTGCTTCGTGATGGGGGGTCGTATCCGACGTGGAGAATTCCGCGCTGGGCATATTCATTGATTCACCTTTCGAATTTTCGGCAAAAAATTGATCGGGTGCTCTCTGCCGGGCTTGTGGCTCGGGTTCAAGCGGCGCGTCCAGTTGACAGGCAGGCTTCTTGGGCCACACCTCAATTGAGACAACTCACTTATGTTGCGAACCAGCGACGATAGCTTCAGACGCGTTCGCGGTCAAGAAAATATTGCCATTGGCTCGCGCATAGGAGCGCGCGATCGGACGGAATGTCAGCTGTCATGCAAATGCAAGCTTGAGCAGGTTTCACCCCTATCGGAGCGAAAGTTTGTTAGCATCCGCGAGTTTTACGACATTTTTCGACGATTACGCGCACGCTTGCTGCGCCGACCCCAACCGGATGGCATCAGACAAGGAACTCGCCGATTTTCTGGCGGGCGTCGAAAGGCGCGCATTCAAGCAGACGGTCTACGCCGTGCGGGACGACGATGCGTCCCTCGACATCGTGCAAGACGCGATGATCAAGCTCGCCGAGAAATACGGCGACCGCCCGGCGGCCGAGCTACCACTGCTGTTTCAGCGTATTCTGCAGAATGCGACTCACGACTATTTCCGCCGTGCCAAAGTACGCAACACCTGGGTTAGTCTATTCTCGTCGCTCGGCAATGCCGACGACGACGAGTTCGATCCGCTGGAAACCCTGGAGGCCGAGGCGGGTTCGGCTGGCGCCGAGAGCAACGAACAGAAGCTCGAACGAGAGCAGGTCCTTCAGTCGATCGACGACGAGATCCAGAAATTACCGGCACGTCAACGGGAGGCGTTTCTCATGCGTTATTGGGAGGATATGGATGTCGCCGAGACTGCCGCCGCAATGGGCTGCTCCGAAGGCAGCGTGAAAACGCACTGCTCCCGGGCCACTCACACGCTGGCGCAAGCGCTCAAGGCGAAAGGAATCACGCTATGAGCTCCCTTGAAAACACAGAACTCGAGTTTGCGCGTCAACTGCGCCGCGCTCTCGACGAAAACACCGCCAGCCTCCCTCCCGCCACCGTCGACCGGCTCGCTGCCGCGCGTCGTGCCGCGTTGGCGCGCAAAAAGCCCGAAGCCGTCAGCGCGCCGGTGTTCGTGCCTGCGTTCGCCGGCATGCCGGCCGGGATGGCGGAGCTACCGCAGGGAGGCTTCGAGCCGCGCCGCCGCTGGCCGCTGCGCCGCTTCGCGCTCGCGTGGCCGCTGGCCGCGCTGGTCGTGAGCCTGATCGGCATCGCGTACTGGGAAGATCAGCAGCGCACCGCCGAACTTGCCGATATCGATGCCGCCATGCTAAGCGACGACCTGCCGCTCAATGCCTATCTCGACCACGGCTTCAACGCGTATCTTTCACGCGCCCACTGAGCGGGAGATTCCTCGGGTGAGTTACAAGCGCGGCCTGGCCGTTGTTTTCGGATGCACGATCGCCGCCCTGGTGTCGTTTGTCGCGACCTATCCGCGCTTTCACCCGAGCCCATCGTCGGCGGGCAATCCGTCGCCCGGCGTCAACGTCGCCGCGCCCGCGCCCGCCCCCGCACTTTCCGTCGAATTGCCCGGCCTGCCGGGCAGCAACAGCCCCCTCGCGTGGTCACGCCTGAGCGCCGCCGACCACGCCGCGCTGGCCCCATTCGCATCGCAGTGGGATTCGTTTAGCGACGAACGCAAGCGAAAGTGGATCAAGATTGCGTCGCGATACGCAAAGATGTCGCCGGATGCCCAAAAGCGTCTGCATGAGCGCATGAGTGAATGGGTGCGCATGACGCCCGATCAGCGCCGCGTCGCGCGCGAAAACTACCAGGTTTCGAAGGAGTTGCCGCGTGAAGCGCGCCAGAACGCGTGGAAAGCGTACCAACAACTGCCCGAAGAAACGAAGGAGCGGCTCGCCGCGAGCGAACGCAAGCGTCGCCCCAGCGTCGTCAGCGCGCCGCCATCGGCTCGCAACGAGATCAAGGGCATCGACCGGTTCGTGAATGCGCGCGAGCACGGCGCCAGCGCTGCCGCGGCGGCGAGCGCCGCGCCGGCTGCCTCCGCGCCGGCTGCGGCCTGGCTGCCGGCGCAGCCTGCGATTCCGGCAGCGGGCAGCTTCGTACCGGCGACGCCGGTGCCCGTGTCGCCTGCCGAAGCGCCGGCAATCTTCCACGGCTCCTGATTCCGATCCCCCACCCATTACGTGTCCCAGCCGCTCGCCACCCCCACCCTGCCTGCCGCCGCACCCGCCGGCACGGCGCCCACCGTCCGGCGACGGCTCGCGGCACTGCTCTACGAAACGGTCATTCTGTTCGGCGTCGTGTTTCTCGCCGGCTATCTGTTCAGCACGCTGACGCAGCAGCGTAACGGGCTCGCGCATCACAACCTGCTCGCCGGCTGGATCGGCCTCGTGGTTGGCGTGTACTTCGTCTGGTTCTGGACGCACGGCGGCCAGACGCTGCCGATGAAAACCTGGCGATTACGGGTTGTTGGCGCTGATGGCGCGCCGGTTTCGGTTGGGCGGGCGATTGCGCGGTATGTGCTCGCCTGGTTGTGGTTTTTGCCGCCGCTGGCGTTGCATCCACTTCTTGGGTTGCGGGTGCCGCAGACGCTTGTTATTGCGGGCGTCTGGTTCGTGGTGTGGGCCGCGAGTGGGCGTTTTGATCCGCAGCGGCAGTTTTTGCATGATCGGCTCGCGGGGACGCGGGTCGTAGCGGTTGGGCGCTAGCGCGCTTGGGCGATTAGCAGAATGCGTTGTTCCCCTTGGGCGGGGTGAGGCCTTTTTTTGTCTTTTTTCTTTGCGGTGTTGGCCTTTCCTTGCTTTGTTGTCGGTCTATTGGCGTTGCCCCTGTGCGGGGCGGCACCTACTTTCTTTGCTGCTGCAAAGAAAGTAGGCAAAGAAGACAGCTCAAACCGCCAACTCTTAAGCGGGTCCCTCGGTCAGCAGAAAGTAGTGGTGCATCTGGAATCCGTGCCCTCGCACATTCCGCGCCAGTGACAAGGCAGTCATTCTTCCGGCGGCGCTACGCGCGCCGAAACCCCGTTCAAAATCCACCGGTTGTTTCGGCGCATCGCCGAGGCGCAGCCGATGGTCCCCGCTGCGCGGGGCAAAATCATTGGTTTCCCAGGCAGACCCGTCCGCGACGCACGTAGTGCGGAGTGGGAGGGATGACGGCTTTGTCACGAGCGGGGAATGTGCGGGGGCCCGGATTCCAGATGCACCACTACCGCTTCCAAGCTAGGGGACCCGCTTATGAGTTGGCGGTTTGAGCTGTCTTCTTTGCCTACTTTCTTTGCAGCAGCAAAGAAAGTAGGTGCCGCCCCGCACAGGGGCAACGCTAATAGACCGACAAGACAACAAGGAAAGGCCAACAAAGCCAGAACAACGAAAAAACAGGCCCCGACAAGGCCCCTCCGTAATAAGAACTTCTCATGACTGTCACGCCAAAGTCACGCGAACCCGGCCCAATACGGGCACCGCCACTCGACGCGTGAGCCATGGACCCAAATCCGTCCGCGACTTCCCTGTTTCGTCAAACCGGACCGAGCGTCGACCCCGTCGCGTTCCGGCCCGATCCGGGTTCTACTCAACACGGCCTGCCGCTGCCCCCGACGCCATCACTCGATGCCCGCGCCGATCATCCCGATGACGGCCACGACGATCCGCATCGCTATCGCACGATCTGGCTCTCGGATATCCATCTCGGCTCGAGCGGCTGCCAGGCGGGATATCTGCTCGACTTCCTGCGCCACAACGAATCGGAGTACCTGTACCTCGTCGGCGACATCATCGACGGCTGGCAGTTGAAGAAAGGCTGGTACTGGCCACAGGCGCACAACGACGTCGTGCAGAAAGTGCTGCGCAAAGCGCGCAAAGGCACTCAGGTCATCTACGTGCCCGGCAATCACGACGAAGCCGCGCGCCAGTTCTGCGACCTCGCGTTCGGCGACATCCACGTACGCGGCGAAGCGTTCCACACGACGCTCGCCGGCAAGCGGCTTTGGATCGTGCACGGCGATCTGTTCGACGGCGTGATCCAGCACGCGAAATGGCTCGCCTATCTCGGCGACACGCTGTACACGATGATCCTCGTACTCAACCGCTGGTTCAACCGGATTCGCAGCAAGCTCGGATTTCCGTACTGGTCGCTGTCGCAATACCTGAAGCATCAGGTCAAGAACGCGGTCAACTTCATCTCGTCGTTCGAACGCGTAATGACAGACGAAGCGCGTCGCCGCGGCTGCGACGGCGTCGTCTGCGGGCACATCCACAAGGCCGAGATGCGCGAGATCGATGGCGTGCTCTATTGCAACGATGGCGATTGGGTCGAGAGTCTGTCGGCGCTCGTCGAGACTTATGAAGGCGAGCTCAAGGTGATCTTCTGGACTGCGCTGCGCGCGCCCCAGGCGGGCACGCAAAAAGCCCGCGCCACTGCCTGAGCACTTCCACTCTCCACTTCCACAGGGCCCGCAGCGATGAACAACGCGATGAAGATCATGATCGTCACCGACGCATGGGAGCCGCAGGTCAACGGTGTCGTACGCACGCTGAAGAACACCCAGCGCGAACTCACCGCGCTCGGCCATCAGGTCGACCTGCTGACGCCGCTCGAATTCCGCACCATCCCGTGCCCGACTTACCCGGAGATACGCCTGTCGTTGCTGCCGCGCCGCCGGCTGCGCGAGCGCATCGACCGTTTCGCGCCCGACGCGTTGCACATCGCGACCGAAGGTCCGCTGGGAATGGCCGCGCGCGCGTATGCGCTCGAACACAAGCTGCCGTTCACGACCGCGTATCACACGCGCTTTCCCGAGTACGTGCAGGCGCGCTTTCGCATTCCGCTCGCGGCGACCTACAGGTTTCTGCACTGGTTCCACAAGCCGTCGCTCGCGGTAATGGCGCCGACCCCCGTCGTCAAGCAGGACCTCGAGAAGTTCGGCTTCACGAACGTCGTGCTGTGGACGCGCGGCGTCGATCTCGAAATCTTCCATCCGATGGACTCGAAGGTGCTCAACACCGCACGGCCGATCTTCCTGTACGTGGGACGCGTGGCGGTCGAGAAGAACGTCGAGGCATTCCTGCAGCTCGATCTGCCCGGCTCGAAGTGGGTCGCGGGCGAAGGTCCGGCGCTCGCAGAGCTGAAGTCGCGCTATCCGCAGGTCAACTATCTGGGCGTGCTGTCGCAGGCTGAACTCGCGAAGGTCTACGCGGCCGCCGACGTCTTCGTGTTTCCGAGCCGCACCGACACGTTCGGACTCGTGCTGCTCGAAGCGCTCGCATGCGGCACGCCGGTGGCCGCATATCCGGTCACCGGGCCGATCGACGTGCTCGGCGACGGCGGCGCCGGTGCAATGCACGAGGATCTGCGCGAAGCCTGTCTGCAGGCACTGAAGATCGATCGGTCGCATGCGCGCGCATGGGCCGAGCGCTTCTCGTGGGCAGCGGCGTCCGCACAATTCGCCGCGCATCTGAAGCCGCTGCGCGGCACGGCGTATCGTGAGGAAAGCGCCGCTGCGTGATGCGGCGCGCGGAGCCATTCATGCGAAGCAGTCGATCCAGCGCCGAAGGCGCGTCGAACGGCGCACTGCGCGCCGTCGAGTCCACCCGCGACACCACCAGCATCGAACCGTTCGACGACGTACGCGAGCCGGGTGTGACCGGGCATGCGGATACCGTGCAACGGGTGAACGGCGGGAGGACCACGACCGGCGGCGCCAGCGTCGCGGGTGGCGTGCAACCTGACGCCACCCACGGCACGACTCGCGACTCGAGCCACGACGCCCCCAACGAACCGCTCAGCCCCGACGACCCGCTCGCCCCGCTGCCTTTCAACCCCTACAAAGGCAACCGCGGCCTCACGCGCGCATGGCACGCGATGAAAAACTCGCTGGCCGGTTTTCGCGTTGCAATTCGCGAGGAAAGCGCGTTTCGTCAGGAACTCACGTTGGCCGCGATCCTGATTCCGTGCGGCCTCGTGGTGCCCGTCGATCCCGTGTCGCGCGTGTTGCTGCTCGGCTCGGTGCTGCTGGTGCTGATCGTCGAGCTGCTCAATTCGAGCGTCGAAGCGGCAATCGACCGGATCTCGCTCGAACGTCACGAATTGTCGCGCCGCGCGAAGGATCTCGGCAGTGCGGCCGTGATGGTGGCGCTCGGCATGTGTGTGATGACGTGGGGAGTCATCGTCGGGCCGCTGGTCGTCGGCTGGGTTCGCGCGTGGCTTTGAGGTTCGATGCGGGTTGAAGCGCACGCTTCGCCACGCCCCCCAGGATGAAAATCCGCGCAGGCGGTTGGGTATTAGAACGCTCGGTTTATAATCGTTTGACGGTCTCACAGGAAAGCGCTCGCGCAAACGTATTCGCGCCTCGCCTCATCCTGCCCTTTCGGGGGGCCCGCCGCGTGTCGGCGGGTTCGGGAGAGCTCAATATACCAACCGCATCCGGGTGGAATACGCAGCAGCGGCACGCCGCCACGCGCCCAGCCCGGCATAACCAGGGCCGGACGACATGGAAGCCAAACCTCCCCGCCGCACGCGCGAACGGATTCTCGAACTGTCGTTGAAGCTGTTCAACGAAATCGGCGAGCCGAACGTCACGACGACGACGATCGCCGAGGAAATGGAAATCAGCCCAGGCAACCTGTACTACCACTTCCGCAACAAAGACGACATCATCAACAGCATCTTCAGCCAGTTCGAGCAGGAGATCGAGAAGCGTCTGCGTTTCCCCGACGACCATCGCGCGACCATCGACGAGATGTGGTCGTATCTGCAGTACATGGTCGATTTCACGTGGCGCTACCGCTTCCTGTACCGCGACCTGAACGACCTGCTCGCGCGCAACCGCACGCTCGAGACGCACTTCAAGCAGATCATCAGCCATAAGGTGCGCTTCGCGAGCCAGTTCTGCGAACAGCTCGTCGCCGACGGCGAAATGGTCGCGACGCCGCAGGAAATGCAGGTGATCGCCACCAACGTCGGCGTGATCGGCACGTACTGGCTGTCATATCAGTTCGTGATGAATCCGCGCAAATACAACGAGCAGGAAGCGATCCGCGAAGAGCTGCATCAGGTCAGCGTGCAGATCGTCTCGCTGATGGCGCCCTACCTGCGCGGCCGTTCGCGGCAGCTATTCGACGACCTCGTTTCGGGCACGCTGCCCAAGCGCGAGTTCTACGACTACCTGCCGCCGCGTGAAGGCGCCGCGCCTCGCAACGAATCGAAGGACAGTTGAGCATGAAGTCGGTGTGTGTCTATTGCGGCTCCTCGATGGGAGCCAAACCGTTGTATGCGCAGGCGGCGCGCGCCTTCGGCCGTGCGCTGGTCGAGGCCGATCTCGCACTCGTCTATGGCGGCGGCAAGGTGGGGCTGATGGGCGTAATCGCCGATACCGTGATGGCCGAAGGCGGCCGCGCGATCGGCGTGATTCCCGAGCTGCTCGTCAGCAAGGAAGTGGGGCATAACGGCCTGACCGAACTGCACGTGGTGCCCGACATGCATCATCGCAAGAAGATGATGGCCGAGCTGTCCGATGCGTTCGTCGCGATGCCCGGCGGCGCGGGCACGCTCGAGGAGCTGTTCGAGGTATTCACGTGGGCGCAGCTCGGCTACCACGGCAAACCGGTTGCACTCCTGAACACCGACGGCTTCTACGCGCCGCTGATCGACCTGCTTCAGCACACGGTCGACGAAGGCTTCATGCGCAAGACCTATCTCGACATGCTGCAGATCGACGCCGATCCGCTCGCGTTGATCGGCAAGCTGCAACGCTACGCGCCGCCCGCGCGCGACAAATGGGCGGCAGTCCAAAGCGACGCGATCTGAATCCCGGGTCCACCGAACCCGAGCGAAGCTCGCCGCGCACACTCCACCCCAACGACGAGGTTGCGATGACGAAAGCTGTTCTGATCACCGGCGGCAGTCGCGGCATTGGCCGCGCCACCGCGCGTCTGCTTGGCGCGCGCGGCTGGTGCATCGGCGTGAACTACGTGCGTGACCTCGCCGCCGCGCAGCAGACAGTCGCAGAGGTCGAACACGCGGGCGGCCGCGCGGTGCCGATTGCCGGCGATGTCGCGAACGAAGCCGACGTGAGCGGCATGTTCGATACGCTGCAGCAATCCTTCGGCCGCATCGATGCGCTCGTCAACAACGCCGGCATCGTCGCGCCGTCGAGCCAGCTCGCCGATATGGACTTCGCGCGTCTGAAACGCATGTTCGACGTCAACGTGCTCGGCGCCTATCTGTGCGCACGGGAAGCGGCACGGCGCATGTCGACCCAGCGCGGCGGCGCGGGCGGCGCGATTGTCAATGTTTCGTCGGCGGCGGCGCGGCTCGGTTCGCCGAACGAATACGTCGACTATGCGGGGTCGAAAGGCGCAATCGACACGATGACGCTCGGCCTCGCGAAAGAACTCGGCCCGCAGGGCGTGCTCGTGAACGCGGTGCGTCCGGGCCTGATCGACACCGAGATCCATGCGAGCGGCGGCAAGCCCGAGCGCGCCGCGCAACTGGGCGCGACCACGCCGCTCGGCCGCCCCGGCCGCGCCGACGAAGTCGCCGAGGCCATCGTGTGGCTGCTCAGCGACGCGTCGTCGTACGTGACGGGCGCACTGTTTGACGTCGCCGGCGGCCGCTGAGCGAACGCCTCACGCAACGGGGCGCAAGCCTTAAACACTTGGCGCGGCCCACTACGGCCGCGCCGTTCCAGCCCGCTCCCCTCTCCTCTTTCTCCGCGAACCCCCGTCGATTTCTCGTGAAACCGGCACAGCCGCGCATCGAATGCGCGCGTCCGTTCGTCTGTAATCTTCAGTAATAATGCGGCGCTACAATCGACAGATCGTATGCATTCGCAGGCGACGTAAGGAAAACATAAGTACGAAGCCAACGCCGCCGCGTACGCTGACCAGAGACTTCCATGCAAGACAAGCAGTCCACGCGCTGGCGCGCGCACAGTGCCAACGCGACGACCCCGACCTCGGCCGCTCCAGCAGGTGGCGCGCACGAGGCCCCGCTTTCCGCCAGCACCGCGCACCCGTTTGCCGGCGCACAGACCCACCCGGCGGCCGGGGACCCCGCGGCTTCGGCCGCAGCGGTATACAGCGCCGACACCGCCCATGCATCGGGCTCCGCCGTTTCTGCCGACCGCGCAACGCGCGGCCTGCAGCGTTGGCGCGCGCTCGCGGCGATCCGCCCGCTGCTGTGGATCGTCGCGCTGGCGATCCTGTGCGCGTGGCTCGCCCCCGGCATTCTCGGCCACGAACCGTGGAAGCAGGACGAAACCTACACGTTCGGCATCGTCCAGCACATGCTCGATACCGGCGACCTCGTCGTGCCGACCAATGCCGGCCAGCCCTTCGTCGAAAAGCCGCCGATCTACGATTGGGTCGCCACGGGCCTCGCGTGGATGTTCGGCCGCTATCTGCCGCTGCACGATGCGGCACGGCTCGCGAGTGCGCTTTTCGCGGGCCTGACGGTGTATTACACCGCACGGGTCGCGCGTCGCGCGGTCGCTGCGTCGAGCTGGTTCGACCTGCGCGTGATCGGCACGCTCGCGCTGTTCGGCGGCACGCTCGTCGTCGTCAAGCACGTGCACGACATGATGACCGACGTCGCGCTGATGGCCGGCGCCGCGCTCGGTTTTTGCGGACTGTTCGAACTCGTACTCGTGCATCTGCGTGACGACCCGCGCGCCGCGTCGTATTTGCCGATGCACGCGCAAGCCGCCCGGCAGACCAAACCGCCCGATGCCCGCGAGCGGCGTCACGCGATCATCAGCGGCGCGACGATGTTCGGCGCGGGCGTCGGCGTGTCGCTGCTCGCCAAGGGGCTGTTCGTACCGCTCGTGTTCGGCGCCACCACCTGCGCGGCGCTGCTGTTCTATCCCGCATGCCGCAGCCGCGGCTTCGCCGGCGCGCTCGGCCTCGCCGCGCTCGTCTGCGCGCCGTTCGCGCTGATCTGGCCGATCTGCTTCTACCTGCGGTCAGAGGCGCTCTTCAAGGTATGGCTGTGGGATAACAACGTCGGGCGTTTCTTCGGTTTTTCGGTCGCCGGGCTCGGCTCCGAAAACGAGAGCCACCTGTTCGTGCTGCGCACCGTGCTGAGCGTCGGCTTTCCGGTCGTACCGCTCGCGCTGGCCGCGCTCGCCGGTGGCGCATGGCGGCGCTGGCGCGATCCGCGCGTCGCGTTGCCGGTGCTGTTCGCGGGTATCGGTTTCGCGGTGCTGCAAAGCTCGGCGACGGTTCGCGAGCTGTACATCCTGCCGTTCATCGCGCCGCTCGCGCTGGTCGCGATGCAGGGCGTCGAACGTTTGCCGGCGCGCCTGCATACCGGCTGGGATATGACTAGCCGAGTGCTGTTCGGCAGCGCGGCCACGCTCGTGTGGATCGTCTGGTCGACCATGACGACCCCCGCGAGCACGCATGCGTCGCTGCATCTGCTCGGCCGCTGGCTGCCGCTCGACTGGGTGCTGCCGATTTCGCCCGCGCTGATCGTCGGCGCGCTGCTGCTGACGATCGGCTGGCTGTGGCTGCTGCCGTCGTTCAAGTACGCGGGCAAGTGGCGCGGCGCGCTCAGCTGGTGCGCGGGCGCGATGCTCGTCTGGGGGCTCGTCAGCACGCTGTTGCTGCCGTGGCTCGACTATGCGAAAAGCTACCGTTCGGTGTTCCGGGACCTCGGCGCGAAGATGGATATCGAATGGAACGACGGCGACTGCATGGCAAGCGCCGGACTC
This sequence comes from Paraburkholderia lebeckiae, assembly GCF_050436225.1. Taxonomy (NCBI): domain Bacteria; kingdom Pseudomonadati; phylum Pseudomonadota; class Betaproteobacteria; order Burkholderiales; family Burkholderiaceae; genus Paraburkholderia; species Paraburkholderia lebeckiae. The sequence continues at coordinate 2,600,811 of NZ_JBNDLU010000002.1, forward strand.
GGCGAATCCGAAGCGCCGATGCTCTTCTACTACACGGGCATCGTGCATCAGCCGAGCGAAGATCCGCGCACGACCGCCTGCACCTGGCTGATCGAGGAAACCCACCGCGACAACGCGCGGCCGCCGGCCGGCGAATGGCGGCTGTTCTGGTCCGGTGCGCGACCGGGCGATTCGGATGAGCTGTTGCGCGTCTTCGTGCGCACGCCGATGGCGGGCAAGCCGCACGGCGACGAGTAGAGCCGCGCAACGCGTCGCGCCGGCCGAGTGTCTCGCGCGCGCGTCCGCGTCGATTCAGAACGACGAACCGGGCGCGCGCAGGAACGCGATCTCCTCGTCGCTCGATTCACGTCCGAGCAACCCGTTGCGATGCGGAAAGCGGCCGAATCGTTCGATCACTTTCGCGTGGCGCAGCGCGTACTGATAATAGCCGTCACCGCCCGGCTCCGCGGCAAGCTGTTTGAAGAGACGCAGCGACTCCTGCTGGCTCGCGAGCGTTTCATCGTGCTCGAACGGCAGATACGCGAACGCGCGATGCTGCACGTCCGGCAACAGCCGATCGGCGCCGCTCGCGATGATCCGTTGCGCGGTTTGCAGCGCCTTGGCGTCGGTCGCGAAGGCGCGCGGCGTATTGCGATGGCAGTTGCGGGAAAACTGATCCAGCACGATGACGAGCGCCAACGCACCCAATGGCGTGCTCTGCCATGCGTCGAGTTCACCCGCGTTCGCCGCATCGATCAGGTTATCGAAACGTTCGCGCAGCATCGTATCGACGGCGTCATCGCGCTTGAACCAGAACTTGCGCTCCGTGCCGCGCTCCGGCGTGCCCGGCGCACCGAACCAGCAGTCGAGAACCTCGCGCGCCCGCGGCGCGAGCGCCGCATAGTCGGCTTCGACCAAGTACGGTGCCGAGGTGGCGTGCGGCGGCGTGTCAGCCATTGCGGTTGCGCATCCACTCGGTCTGAATACTACTAACTGTTAGCAAGGTGTAGTCCATTGATTTCCACAGATATTTTTCACATTTACACCAAGAATGGCATAAGTCCTTGCGTGTTATTCCGCTGTACGCGCTCCGGACACGAACCAACGAAAGCGAATTGTCCGAATTAGCAGCGCCCTATCAACACCGGGTTGCAATTAAATCGGCAAATCTGCCAAACGGGCCGCAGCAGTGAACAATGAGTCTGCGGGGTTGTGCCTGGACCAACCTTGAAACAAGTCTAAAGCCTTCGACCGCGAACCGTGAAGCGCGCAGCCACGGTGTTAAGCAATCGGCTTGGAAATTAGAACGCTGTGGTGAATGGCCCAACTGTCCGTTAAGTGAACTCGCGGTGACAAGTGTTGCTTTTGTCAGGCCTCCACTGCGACGAATTCTTCGCCGCAGTAAACCGGCGCCGTACCTCCAAAAGGAAGTCAGCCGCAACGCTGCGCGTGCATGCCCCGCTCGCGCTGCCATAACGCACCGGCGGCTGCCCATTCTCGTTCACATCGTTAACTGAGATTTGAGCCAATTCGTATGGCCTGCCTTGTCAAACGCCGATTCCGAATGTCTCACATCGTAGACACTATTTCTGGTCCGTGACCTGCGGTCCACTCGGCCATCTCGATAACTTTCATGGTTCTCCCCTGTGAAGGAATCAAATAGTCCACGAGACGACTGGTTAAGTCTTCGTGGTGGCTAGGCTGCAACAGTTGGCAGGCGACGGGCTGCCTGCTCGTGCCGCGCGGTGACTAGTTCGAAGCTGCTTTCGTCCTGACCGCACTTGGCCCCCCGGTCTGCTTGAACATCTCGTCCGAACCACACCGTCGGCATTCGGAAACTGATGTAACACGGAATTCTTCCAGTGCCCGGATGCAATGAGACCGCCGCTTGACGCCTTATAGAAGCAAATGTCCATTGCGCGCAGGTACATGACGATGTCCCAGTACCAACTGTCGGTGTAGGTGCCGCACGACCGGCGCATCTGCTCGCACGGCTGCCTGAGTTCAGACGCTAGTGCGCCGATTGGTCGGCATGTAAGGTCTTCTCGCGTCGTAGCGAAAGCGAGGAGGCGCGAGCGAAGAAGCTCCTTTCGTCAGGCCGCTATAACGAAGAATCTCTTGCAGCAGTCAGCCGGCGTTCGAGCTCCGAAAGAACGTCGCTCGCACTGAAATATTCGTTGTCGCGACCTGCCTGCTTCTCTGAAGCGAGGCCTCTCGAGATAAATCCATTTTGGACACAGCGGCGCGCAATGCCCTCGCGCAGCGCCGATTCCATGAATTCAGGGAGCGATTCGTTTTTGCGGAGCACACCTTCGGCTGCCATCCGAAGTTCCGGGTCGACACGAAGCGTCAGGATGGTAGTCGTCATGGGTCGCCGCCTCACAAATTACGTCGAAGACATTTCGGCCGCAACACTAAGCACTTGCAACGCTCCCGCTCCCGCGGGGCGGGCTCCGCCACTTCGAACCAGATGCTGGCAATCACGTGTGTCTCGGCGTTGTTAGCCGGGGCTCCGCTGGCCGTCTGTCCGCTTCACAGATGAGTTCGCGGCCCGGGGAAAGCGCGAAAATTTGGCATCAACGTCGTCATGGAACGGTTCTCGACCGTGCGTCCTCCAATTGGGTTTATCGCAAAAAAAGCCACTCCACCGCCCCCGTCCGGATAATCCTCCGGCCACTCTCTGTTAGCGCCGATGTAAAAATGACCCACCTCGCCGAAGTAAACCTGACCCACCTCGGGGGAGCAAGATGGCGGCTTTTTGCCGTCGATGCTAAGTCAGGAGCAAACAGTGGAAATCAAGGTGTTGGCAAGACGGGGAATGGGCGTGCGAGAGATAGCCAGGCAGATGGGCATCTCGCGCAATACGGCGCGTCGCTATCTGCGCGACGAACAGGCCGGGCACTATAAGCCGCGCGAGCCACGTGCGACGAAGCTCGAGCCGTTTAAGAGCTATGTGCTCGAACGCGTGGCGGCAGCGCGGCCGCACTGGATTCCAGCGACGGTGTTGCTTCGCGAGTTGCGCGAGGCCGGCTATGAAGGTGGCATCAGTCAGCTGAAGGCATTTCTCGCGCCGCACAAGCGAGCCGAAGCCGAGCCGGTGGTTCGCTTCGAGACGGCGCCTGGCAAGCAGATGCAAGCGGACTTCACGGTCATTCGCCGGGGCCGCGCACCGCTGTTGGCGTTGGTGGCCACGCTCGGCTACAGCCGTGCGAGCTTCGTGCGCTTCACTGCTGGCGAGGATGCGACGACGCTGTGCGAGTGCCTGCGCGAAGCGTTCTTCCACTTCGGTGGCACGCCTGAGCAAGTGCTGTTCGATAACGCAAAGTCGGTGATTATCGAGCGCGATGCTTTCGGCGAAGGCCAGCATCGATGGAATACGCAGTTGCTCGCGCTGGCGGACACGTACGGCTTTACGCCGAAGGTATGTCGCCCCTATCGAGCCAAGACCAAGGGCAAGGTCGAACGTTTTAACCGCTATTTGAAGGAGAGTTTCGTGGTACCGCTGGCCGCTACCCTCAAGCAATCGGGCCTTACGTTGGATGTCGACGCCGCGAATGCGCACATCGGACGTTGGCTTACGGAAGTCGCCAACGTGCGCGTTCATGCGACGACACGCGAGCGTCCGGCAGCGAGGCTGATGGTTGAACAAGCGGCGTTGCTGCCGCTACCGGCCACAAAGACGGCCCCCTTCCCGGCGACGCCTCGGCCGCGTCGCGTATTACCGCGCGAGAGCTTGCAACATCCGCTGGCGGTCTACGACGCGTTGCTGGAGGTCGCCGCATGAATCTGCAATACGAACGCATTGCCGGCCTATGCACGCAGCTCAAGCTCGACTGTGTTGGCCGCGACTGGGGCTCGCTCGCGCAGCACGCTGCAACGCGCGATGCGAGCCTGGCCGACTTCCTCGAGCAACTGCTGACGGCGGAGTTCGACGCGCGCGAAGAACGTAAGCGGCAGACGCTCACGAAGCTCGCGTCGCTGCCGAGCGTTAAGACGTTGGAGCAATACGACTTCGGCTTCGCCAGCGGCGCACCGCGCGCGCAAATTCAGGAGTTGGCGAGCTTGGCGTTCATCGAGCGCGCCGAGAACGTCGTACTGCTGGGGCCGTCCGGCGTCGGCAAGACGCACATCGCGAGTGCGCTGGCCTATCGTGCGACCCAGGCGGGCATCAAGACGCGGTTCATCACGGCCGCTGACTTGATGATGCAACTGGCAACGGCGCGGCAGCAGAACCGGCTGAAGGAGTTCTTCAATCGAGCGGTTGTCGGGCCCAGACTGCTCGTGATTGATGAAATTGGCTATTTGCCCTTCGGGCGCGAGGAAGCGGACCTGTTCTTCAACGTTGTCGCCAAGCGCTACGAGCGCGGCGCCATCGTGTTGACGAGCAATTTGCCGTTCACGCAATGGGCCTCGGCGTTCGCCGACGACCAGACGCTGACGGCCGCAATGCTCGACAGGCTGCTGCATCACGCGCACATCGTGCAAATCAGCGGCGAGAGCTACCGCTTGAAGGACAAGCGGAAAGCGGGACAAACGAGCACGCGGGCGAGCGCGAAGGCAGCCGCGTGATAGGGGCCCGGGTGGGTCAGTTTTACTTCGGCGATTCGTCGAAAAGTGGGTCAAATTTAAATCGGCGTTGACAACTCTCTTGCCAGCAACTCCATCGCATCCCGCATGACCGCTTCCCGAATCTGCAATTGCCTCGGCATCACCGTCTCGCCGTCGTACGCCTCCTCGGTCTCCACCCTCATTGATTCCAGCACCGATTGCGCGCAAGCAACCCAGTCCATCGCCCGGCGCAGGCGCACGAAGCTGGCATCAGAAATCCCCGCGTCTCGTGCCGCAACCTCCTTTCGGTCATCGTCATCAATCGGCCAGCCATTCCATTTCGCTGTTTCGCCGGTTGCCCCGGGACGCGCGGTCTTGTCGAAATACGAGACGGTAAGTGGCTGCCCAGTCGTTTCGGGATGAAGCGCCCGCGCGAGGAGTTCTGGGACGTCCGCGGTTGCGACGTACCCTGTGCCCGAAGGCAGGACTATCTCATTTGCCATTTGCGCCCTTCATGCGTACACCTTCATTGGGGCAGCCCCTGCCAAGCCGGAGAAGCACCATCTTCAGAATCACCGATTCTGAGGGATATAGGCGTCGCAGAGGATGATGTTCGTAGTTGCATCGTCGGGCCGCGTGACTTAGCTATCGTATCTGGTGTCCAGAAAATCTTTGAAGCTTAGTTCGCCGGTAATTAGCTCGTCCTTCATCTGCTGCGCGTCCTCCGCAGAAGGAAGGCCCTCTACCGAGATGGTGCAATCTATCTCCAAGCGCGCGAGCAGCGTATTTATCTGCAAGATGATGTGACTTCGAAAGACGCGTTTAGCTTTTTCTGCAGCTGCGCTCCGATACAAATCGTAGAACTCCGTCGTTCGCTCGGTTGACCAGTCACGGCAATTCCATCCCCATGCGTGCGCGGCTTTGTAGCGGAAGATATTGTTGGACCGCGCATATTCCTTGATATCAAAGTTGCGCGGATTTTTTCCGTTCCGGACATCGAACGACAAGAAAGGCGGTCCCAAGTTGCCAAATTTTCTCAGATTTGATAGCAAGCGTCGGTAGCCGCGTCTGCCGCCCAAGTCGGGGGGGACATCGATGTGCCACAACGCCGAAAGCGGAACCCAGCGCAACGCGGCGCTTTGCCAAAATTTCCGGTCCTCTGTAGCGAGATATTGGACTGCGAAACCAACTAGCCGGAAGAGCCTCTTTGTCGTAACCGCGTGAAAGAATGTTGTCTCGTCATCTCGCGGGATGAGTTCGAACTGTGCGCGCCCCTCCCATGCGATTTTCTTGGCGAGGGTATCTACGGCATTACCCAGCTTTTCTTCAGGAGAGTAGCCTGCATGGTCGGAGAGGTCATCCAGCACCTGCAGCGCTTTTCGCTGTTCTGTCTCCGTTCCATTTAGTTGGACCGAAAAGCCCTTTCTTCGACCAAGTCGGAACGGCATCGGGTGTGAAATATCCTCCACGAACATGAAGACGTTCTGAATGATGGCTTCTTCAGACTGACGCAAACTTGGAAGGAATCTGGCGAGGCGCGGAGTCCATTTGGGTTGTGGTTTTCCTGATGTCATTTCTCTTCGCCCTCGTGTGAAGGAATATCAGAATTGTACTGTTCGTCGTCAAGCTTATCTGAGAGTCCACTTCGTTTCCAATGCTCCCGCAAGTTCTCCGAACCCGCTTTGCCGCCCAAATAAAGTGCGACAAAGATGTCGATTCCGTCATAGTCGAGCGAATTAATACGTGATGCCATGGCTTGGACCAAGCGGCTCGGATGTACCACCTCCGTCTCGTTTGCCAGGTACCACGCATCACCGGCCACCGGCTTGTGGGGGAGTTGCGCGAGTTTCTTTTCGACGCGTCGCTGCCACCCCGTCCTCAAGATGTCACGAGGTTTGGCGCCAAGACTGGATTCAACGAAGTTCACCAGCGCTACGATAGCCGCAGTCTTCCCGCTGTCGGCGAGATATCTGTCCCATGCTGAGCGCACGATGGTCCATAAGGTCTTGTTCTCGTAAAGTTCTGACAGCAGCAGTGCATAACCGCTAACGTCCATCAGGTCCAATACTGCTGCGGACGCGATTCTTAGATTCTGTGTTACCAGCCAGCCTGGCCCATCGTTTGATTGCATTTTGGCGAACTGCGTGAGGCACCCCACAAAATAGCGCGTAAAGATGTCCTGCAGCAGGTCGGCGTCTTCACCAATCAATGCTTCGAGCACAGCCTCGCCAGAGAAATGCAAAAATTGCCCGGCATAATCTGGATAGGTCGGCGGCCGCTCCAGTGCACTGAGCCGCGTCTGTAGACCCGACATAGCCTTGAGGAGCGTAATCTTCATTGGGCCCAGCGCAGTCCGCGTCGACTCAGCATCGAACTTCGCCCAAGGGAGTTCCTTCATCTTGCGGTCATCGCTCATCTCTGACCATGCGCTTTCCCAAACAGTGACCTGCTCGCTGAGCTTGTGCCAGTACTCCCACTGCCGACTGAGCGTTGCCGCTGTCATCCAGCGTAGCTCTGCCGCCGAGAACGTCTCTCTCAGCTTCGCGTATGCGTGAGGAAGTTTGTCGGTCAGGACAGCAATGTTTTCGACAAACTGTTTGGCCTCGGGTTGCGTTGCGAGTTCGGCCAGATACCAAGTGGGCGAAACTTCTTTCCCCTCTACGGCCCGCTCGAACGCTAGCCTTGGTGCCAGATATTCAATTTGGCTCAACACATAGTCTTCGAAGCCCGCTCGATAGTAGGTGCTCGGATTTGACCAGTCGATGGTGCCTATGCGAGCAACGATGTCTGCGCGTCGGAACGACGCATATCGCTGCCGCAATGCAATACTTAAGGCGATGGGTATCGCGGCCAAGCTTTCGGCGACCGCGACCTTTTGAACCGTTTCGGCTTGCGCCAGCTCTGAAGATTGCTTGATTGCAGCGGTAGTCCGAGAGCAGGCTTGGTCGAAGAGAGCGAATGCGGAGTCAGCTCGTCCGTGCGCCGCTAAGGTCGTAGCGTAGCTTTCGATGTATTGGAGCGCAGCGAGGGCGTTTTCCCATTGCGCGTTACGAACGTTGACGGCAAGGCAGTCGAGCAGAACGGACACTAAGCGCTCTTCAATCCAGTCACGATTGACCTCGGTCTGCGGCTCAATGGTCGTGCCAGTCTCGGTGGCGATGGAGAGCCTCATATCATCGGTTCGATACCATTCCGCGTGGCGATAGATTTGTGGATACCACCGGCTTCCGGTCGGGACGAGTGCCTTTTTTGTCCTATAAAGAATGAGAAACCGCGTGGTGCGCTTCGATACTTCGAGCAGTGGTGTTCCTGTGAGGTGCTGTTCCTGGAGCAACAGGTCTCGCAGGGTCTCCAAAACCGTTACCGCCTTTTCAGCTTGCTTGTACGCGTGATGCTGAAATGACTCGTCTCGCCACCTGAGCTTCGCCACAGTCACTGCAGCCATCCGACGCTCCAGCTGCTCGAAGATGTGCGAGGAGAACTCCGTCGGGTCAAAGAGATGGAAGACACGTTGACCAAGTTTCACGAATGCGAAGACGCCGACCCCGGCAGCGAGGGTAATGAGAGGAGGCGCAATGTAAATGCGGTCAAGATGCGACAGCCTCAAACAGATGAGAACGAGGCACAGGTAGGTCAAGAAAGACAGGAAGCGCATGTAGACGATGCCGAATCTGTCTTGGGCTAGCAGGTCACGTAGGTTGCTCGGCACCTTCGCATACATGGCGCTTCCGACTGTCGCAATCGCCGCATAGTAAAGACCGATGAACACGCCGCCAATACTGCTGATTGCAGCGAGGAACGTCACATAGTCGGAATCGTCGGGCACCGACAACCCATGCTTCCCGAAGAACCGGCAGAGGCACGGATTGCTCAGCTGGAGAACTGCCGCAACGACGATGGCCAAAAACCACGGCTTGGCAGTCACTCGGACGATGCCGACGAGAAAGAGGCCGAATTTTCCAGCGTCTTTGAGCGATTGGTTCGCTCGGTAGAGCCGGGACGTAAGCAGAAATCCGACCTTTCCAATAGTCCGACGAGCGTTCCAGAATGCCCGGTATTGGGCGAACCGAAGAAATAGATAAGACGTCATGGCCCCTTCTATGCTGAATCCGCCCCAAGCGGACCGTCGTAGTTCTTGTACGTATCGTGCTAATTGTGGTGCACGGGGCGGACGTGTCAAACGCCGCCATCCATCAGTGCCCCGCGTTTGGCTCCGAACGCGCCTGACCTGTAAGACTTAGCGTACGACTACACTGTGCATATCAAATCGCCAACGCAAGCGTGCGAGGCTTTCACAGCGTGCTGTGCGTTTTATGTAGACACTATCATGCCAAGCAGCGACCAAACTTCGGGAAGCTTCACGCTCCCCGGCAGCAGGCGAGGACCTTTGGCAGAGCGTTCGTGAGAACGCCGAAGACTCGCTCAGCCCCGATGACTGAGCCGACGCGCAAGCGCGTCGGCCCCTTCTCGTCAGGGGGTGACTTCAGCGGGTTCGTCCGCGCGAACGGAAGCCGCGGGCCAAAGCGTCAGGGCAATTTCAAAAAGCGTGGTCCCTCGTGCGCGGATTTCTACGTCTCCCCAAGCGGTTCCATTGAAGACCTGGAAATAGTGGTTCAGGACGTACAAGCTTTTGCAGATTTCCAAACGCTTCACTTCAAACGGGTCGTTGCTGGCTGCCGAATTAAGAGGACCTGTCAGCAAGGTAAGGTTGCCGAATGAGTGCAGATACATCTGGCGCAAAGCCATAGCTTCGGGCGTGGCTTCGGGCAGTGGGTAGTAACCGTGCTGTTCCCAGCTCTGCGGGAGTACGTGCTCCAATGTCAGTGCTTCGGCTGCGGGAACCGGTACCGCTTCATGCTTGGCAGTGCGCATGGCCAGTTCAAGCCGCCGGAAAACGGCACTCACCTTCGCCTGCTTCAGTTCCTTGTACACCGGCCGATTGAGCCAACGCTCCTTGAACGTTTCATCGGTCGGCGCAGCCTGGCTCGTGCCACTGAGCGCGCCAAGATACGGTCCGATGGCAAGTGCCGGGTCTTCAGCGACAGCAAGGTGTTCGAGCAGTTTCAAGAACACCCTGTTGTACCCCTTGGTCGTTGCACCGCAAATGGCACGTCGAACGATGTATGACTCGAGGTCTTTCAATGCGTGGCCGAGTAGCGGGTCATCGGTTTCGTACCTTTCACGCAGGAAAAGATAGACGGGAGTCACTGTGCTCACATCGAGAGCGTGCGCCATCCGGGAGAAGTCCGCGATGGCGGAGTCACCTGCGGGCGAAATGAACTCACGGAAATGTTGTGCCGACCGCGTTATGCTGGACAACTCGGTTTCCAATTGCGGCTTGTTGCGGCTCCACCATTCCTTGTAGCCTTGAAAGACATTCGCGACCTTGATTTCAGCCGCTCGTCGTAGCACCACATAGTGGAAGAAGAAGAGGTCAATACGTGGGTACGTCAAACGACCTTGTGTGAACTCAACCCGCCACCAGTTGTTCGACGTTGGTTGACCTTTCAGGTCGAGCTCAGCATCAAACCCCTTCCAGTACTTGGCGTAAAGAGGCTGCACTAATGGTTTCTCTTTCGTCTCCTCCCGATGGGCCTGCAAAAAGATGAAATTGCGAACGAGGTCGGAAGCGAGCAGCGGCGCTCCTCGAGCGTTGAGAGTCTCGAAGATGACTTGGGGGTCGTCATCGTCATCGAGCTTCAATGTCATCAGTTGCAGGTAACCGTCAAGCGCCTTATGAATTGCATACAACCTTGTGGCGTCAAGTTCCAGGGACGAGCTCAACTCCTCGATGCACTCATCTTCCTCGATTCGCTCAATCAACTTATCCGACAGCGTCGCGTCGGGGTCTTCCACGAGTGAGTCTGTCAGGTCAAGGCCTCGCATATATGCAAGGGTCGCGTGGTAGAGATACAGATAACTTTGGACCATCAGCGGTCGTTCGCGCTTCGGCGAACGCTTCGGCGCATCTTTTTCCCTCAATGGGTACCTTCTGCAAACTTCTTCGGCGCTGCCTGCCTCGGTCAGTGCACGGATGTCCTCGCGCCCGGCTTCGGTCGGCCATACCTTGAAGCAATCGTTCGGGTCGCTGTAGGCACCCTCGTTTCGGGTCGCCATTGCGAGCATGGATGCGAAGCCCTTCTCCGGCAGACGAGCCGCAACGTCGCGCAACGCCAACATCAAGAGGTAGAGCGTCGTCGTACGCTGCTGACCATCAATCACTTCCCACGTATTGACGCGCCCGAAGTTCATGTCGTCGTCGCGACGCTCCAAAACAACAGAGCCCAGAAAATGGCTCTGCATTTTTTCGAGCCGGAGCCCGCTCGCTTGAGCTTTTTTATGCGCAATCAGGGCATCGACCCGGTCCGTTATGTCTGTCCAAAGCGGCGCTACCTGCGTCTTAAGCGTCCAGACGTATCCGCGCTGGAACACGGGAATCATGTACTGAACGGGTTGGCTGAAGAGTCCCGCAGCCGAAGTCTTGTAAGGGAGCATCCGTTAGTTTCCTGTTTATTGGTCCACGCCAAGTGTGAGGCACGGGGGATGGTTTTCAAATTCGCTTGGTCATCGTGATGGGCCGCAGCATCTGACACGGGATGCCGCGGTGCCGACATGCTGACGACTGCCCGCATCACCGAGCGACCGACGGTGCCCCACCCGAGCGTGCTCGCAAAGCTTCATACAACTGCGCAGGCCCCAATAGGATGTCCTTAAGGCCGTCACGCACACGTTCGGAGCCGAGCGCCTGGGTGCTCATCGTGCTGTGCGCCTCAAACGCATCCATGATTGCATGAAGAAGCGCATCCTTGAGGTCAGGCGAATTAGCGAACTGTTCTTTGCTGTTGCTCATCGCCTGCTGCATCAGCGTGTCGTTTTCGAGCAGCTTGCCCTTGATTACACCGTTCACATAAACCAGTTGGTCATCGTCGGTGAGTTCGCCCTCGAATAGACCATTTACCTTCGCGATGATTTCATCGAGGAAGGCCTGCTGCTTCTCCTGCACCGAGCCACTTCCGACGGCATCCATCGGGGGCAGCTTGGGCGCCTCACCGTGCGCCAGAATCAACGGCTGCCGCCCGGTGTTTTTCAGATTATGGTGTGTCAGCACGACCTTGGAGAGGTCTACCGTGTCGCGCTCGCGGCCGAACTCAAGCAGCGGTACCAGCCGCTTGAAGAACAGGAAGCGCTTTTCGATGTCCGTGTTGCCGTAATCGAAAATCTGTGACAGGAACGCGTACAGGCGGATGAAAGCGCCCATATCATTTTTGAAAAGCACGAGCGCGTCAAGCGCATCTTTTGCGGCCTGAGCGGCCTTGTCGTCGTGCTGCTCCTCCGCGTGTGTTCGCCCCTGCCGCAAGGCATTGTAGCGTTTGAGAAGCCGGTCAGCGACAGGGGCAATTGCCGCGTCCAACTGGGCCTGCGTGCCCTTCGGGTCCAGGTCCACCTTCGCCACCCGCTCGACCTCGAAGTCATCATAGTGGCCGCTCGCATCGAGCTTGGCGCGCAGGTCATAGACCTTGTGGGGGTCCGTCGTCGCCGCCAGTTCAGCCGTCTCGTAATAGGTCTTAAAAGCCTTGAGAATCTCGCCGGCATCGTTCACGAAATCAAGAATGTACGTCGTGTCCTTGCCGAAATGCGCCCGGTTCAGCCGAGAGAGCGTTTGTACTGCTTGAATGCCGCCCAGCATCTTGTCGACATACATGCCGCACAGCAACGGCTGGTCGAAGCCCGTCTGGAACTTGTTGGCCACCAGCAACAGGTGATATTCCGGCTCGCCAAACGCATCACGGATGTCACGGCCTTTGAGGCCCGGATTCAACTTCTTGCTAGTCTCGCTCACCGGCGATGGAAAGCTCTCTGGGTCGTCGATTTCACCAGAGAATGCGACCAGCACGCCCAACGGATAATTCTGTTTCTCGATATAGGCGCGAATCGCCTTCTGCCAGCGCACCGCTTCTTTTCGACTGGCAACGACGACCATCGCTTTCGCGCGGCCGTCGAGCAGCGGCAGCACGTTCTCGCGGTAGTGCTCGACGACAACCTGCACTTTTTGAGTGATGTTGTACGGGTGCAGCCGGACCCACTGCATGATGCCCTTCATCGCCGTGCTGCGCTCGACTTGTTTCTCGTCAAGCTCGTGACCGTTGTGCGCGAGTTTGAATGCGAGCTTGTAGCTCGTGTAGTTTTTGAGGATATCGAGGATGAACCCTTCCTCGATTGCCTGGCGCATCGAATACACGTGGAACGGCTGCGGCAGGCCGTCCGGGCCGGGGCGACCGAAAAGTTCGAGGGTCTTCTGTTTCGGTGTGGCGGTGAAAGCGACGTAGGTCAGGCCTTTTGCGCCGGTGCGCGCTTCCATCTGCGCGGCCAGCAGCGCTTCCGTGTCTATTTCGCCGCCGTCCTGCAGCGCATTCCACTCCTCGGCGGACAGCAGTTGCTTGAGCTTCGAGGCCGCTTCGCCCGTCTGCGAGCTGTGCGCCTCGTCGGCGATGACGGCAAAACGCTTGCCTTCCGTCGCGGCCAGCTCCTGCACGGCCTGCAGCGCGAACGGGAAGGTCTGGATGGTGCAGACAATGATTTTCTTGCCGTCTTTCAACGCCTCGCTGAGCTGGGCGCTCTTGCTGCCGTGCTCGTTCGTGATGGTGGCGACCACGCCAGTGGTGCGCTCGAAATCGAAAATGGCTTCCTGCAACTGCGCATCGAGCACCGTACGGTCGGACACGACCAGCACGCTGTCGAACATCTTCTTATGCTCTGCGTCGTGCTGGTCGGCGAGGAAATGCGCCGTCCACGCAATCGAGTTGGTTTTGCCGGAGCCAGCGGAATGCTGGATGAGGTAACGCTCGCCCGGACCCTTGGCCAGCGTATCGGCAACAAGCTTGCGGGTCGCATCCAGCTGGTGATAGCGCGGGAAGATGACGCTCTTGGGCTGCTTCTTGTCGTCGCGCTTGCCAATCAGATAGCGGCCGAGGATTTCGAGCCAGCTCTCGCGGGCCCACACGTCTTCCCAAAGGTACGCCGTAGTGAAGCCGTTCGGGTTCGGGACATTTCCGGCCCCACCGTCGTTGCCTCGATTGAAAGGTAGAAAGACTGACGACTTGCCCTCGAGCCGCGCACACATCATGACTTCGCTCTGGCTCACCGCGAAATGCACCATCGCGCCCCCAGGAAATCTCAGCAGCGGCTCAGACACGCCGCCTTTCGGATGCGGATGCCGGTCGTAGCGATACTGGTCCACGGCGTCCTGCACGCTCTGGGTAAAATTCGACTTCAGTTCGACCGTAGCAACCGGAATACCATTGACGAACAGAACGAGGTCCAGTTCTTCGAGCGGGTTATTCAGCGAATGTCGCACCTGACGCACCACGCGCAGCCGGTTCGCGGCGTAACGTTGCAGGATGGCCGGGTTGATGGCGAGCGCCGGCTTGAATTGCACCAGTGACAACGGCTCTTTCAGGCCAAGCATCTCGACACCGCGCCTCAGCATGTCGAGTGTCCCGCGTTCATTCATACCCTTGCGTACACGTTCAGCCAGCCGCTCGCTCAAGGCTGGACCGTGCGTCTTGGTCAGGCGCTGCCAGCTGTCAGGCTGCGTCTCTTCAATCCAAGCCAGCAGGTCGGGAAGATAGAGGGCATTCGCGCGGTCATAGTGGGCAGCATCGCCTTCGGCATACAGCCAGCCGTTGGCGCCCAGGTGCTGGCAAATTTCCGCTTCGAAGTGGTGTTCCTGGTGCAGGTTGCTCATTGTTGGCCCGTATGCATTCGCTGTTGTTTTTCGATGGGAGCAGGCTGGCGCTGCCGCTCATGCGGCCATCTACTCTGGGGCTGTCTCGGGCACATCGATTTTCCCGGTGACGGCGGCAGCAATTAGTGCCATGCGGCGTTCCGTAAGAAGTTCGATTGCACGCTGAGCTTCAGCCCTGAGGTCGTCCAGCTTAGAGGTTTCACTATCGAGATACGCAACAATCGCTTCCTGTTCTACCGGAGGAGCAATCGCCACCATCAATTGCCCGTATCGCGTCGGGTTGAGATTGCATTGCCCGATGGCTTCAAATGCTCGAGAGCGCACATCACCCAATAGCCCGGGCGTGTTGAGAAGATACGCAAAAAATCTAGAAAAATGTCCAGCGATAAGGCGGATGCGAACAAGATAGGACGCGAAGGAAACGGCAGCATCGCCCTTTCCGGTAAACAGACCGACTTTTCCGACTAAAGCAATGCTATTTGTTCGATTAAATAGAATGTCGCCAGCTCTTAGCAAGAGACTTGTATCGACATTATCGACGTACTTCAAATCGTCAAGATGTACCTTGCCATCCGATATGTTGCCCATGCGCAGCACTGCAACATCGCCTTCAGCACTCAGCGAATCCGAAATTCCGTAATCGACCGACGCAAATACCCTTTTAAGCTGACAGACTTTCCAATGCATCGGCACCTCACCAAGCCACTCCACACTCGAGTCCTTCATCGGCGCGCCGGGATTGAGGCCACGGGTGACCGCGTGCGAGATGGTGGCCCGGCGCTTTTCTGCCAGCAGGGTGACGAGCTTTTCCTGCTCGGCAATCAGCTCATCAATCTTCCCAGTCTCTTGGTCAAGAAAGGCGGCGATGGCGGACTGTTCTGCGAGTGGCGGCAAGGGCAGAGTAAAACTGCGAAACTCATCCTGTGACAGGTTTTGCATACTTGAACTGGTACCGGCGCATGCTCTCTCAACCTGCGCCCGGTATGACGGCGTGTGACTCCAGAAATGAACAAATCTCGGGCATGCATCCTTGAAATGCACTTGCCACAACCGGTCAGGTAGATAGAGGTTTGCGCGGCTCTGACGGACAACGCCAGCCGCGCCCACAAGGTCAGGGGTATTCATTCTGCTGACAATCAGCGTCCCCTCCCTGACCGGGCAGGCCAATCGGTCCAGTTCTTCCGGTACAACCGATTTGTTTTCTGAGGGGACGAATTCTCCGCCATAAACGCAGCTCGTTTTGAGAACTCCGGACTCATCTTCTCCGGCAGGCGCGTCAATTGCGTTGACGCTCACTCCCGACTCGATGCACGCAATCACCTGCTTGAGGCGCGACACCTGCCAATGCGTCGGCATCTTCCCCAACCATTCCACCCCACTGTCCTTATATTTCGGATATTTCGGCAAGCTCATTCAGCCAGCTCCTCGAGCATCTTCATGATATTCGCCGACACCGCTTTCAGCTCCTCGTCAATCGTGTGCAGGTCGCGTGGCGGCTCGAATACGTAGAAGTGGCGATTGAACGGAATCTCGTAGCCGACTTTGCTTTTCTCTTCGTCAATCCAGGCGTCAGGCGCGTGTGGCAACACTTCCCGCTTGAAGTAAGCATGGATGTCGTCGGAAAGCGGCACGTTCTCGGTATCGCGTAGCGCACTATCCACTTGCGGCTTGCCTTTCTGCTTGCCCTTCAGGCCGAGCACTAACTCATCGTTCTCGTCGAGAAGCGGCCGTTCGACAGTAATGGTGGTGTAGCCGAAATCTTCGTTCCTGAATATGCGCGAAATCGGTACCGACTTCACGTTGCCGCCAGTGGGCACTTCCGGCGCACGCACGCCAGCAGGTAAAACCCAGCGGGAAAGCTCTTTGCCGTCACCGTCCAACACCGTAGCCAGCTCAGCTTCGATGAAATCTCCGAAGAGCCGAGTCACAGTCGCGATTTGCTCGTCCGACATCTCCTTGCGCTTGCTTCCAAGGCTCTTGCGCATCTTCAGCCAGAAACTGGACGCGTCGATAAGCTGCACGTGACCTCTGCGGTGCTGCGGTTTTTTGTTTGAGAGAATCCACACGTACGTCGTGATGCCGGTGTTATAGAACATGTCCGTCGGCAGGCCGATGATGGCCTCCACGAGGTCATTCTCCAGCACGCAGCGGCGGATTTCCGATTCGCCCGAGCCGGCACCGCCGGTGAAAAGCGGCGAGCCGTTGAGCACAATACCAAAGCGGCTGCCGCCTTCTTGCGCCGGGCGCATTTTGGAAAGCAGGTGCAACAGGAACAGCATGGAGCCGTCAGAGACCCGTGGCAGACCCGGTCCAAAGCGGCCATCGAAACCCTTCTGCTCATGCTCCTGGCGAACCGCCTTCTCGACCTTCTTCCACTCCACGCCGAACGGCGGATTGGAGAGCATGTAATCAAACTTGCGGCCACCGTGGCCATCGTCGGAAAGCGTATTGCCGACCACGACATTGCCCACATCCTGGCCCTTGATGAGCATGTCGGCCTTGCAGATGGCGTAGGACTCGTCGTTCAGCTCCTGCCCGAACATGGTCAGGCGTGCATCCGGGTTGTGCTCCAGCAGGTATTCGCCTGCCACAGAAAGCATGCCACCAGTCCCTGCGGTCGGGTCGTAGATAGTACGAACCACCGCATTGCCAGGAGTCAGAACATCGTCGTCCTCGATGAACAGCAGGTTCACCATCAGGCGGATGACCTCGCGGGGCGTGAAGTGCTCCCCGGCCGTCTCGTTCGAGATTTCCGCGAACTTCCGGATGAGCTCCTCGAACACCAGTCCCATCTGCGCGTTATCGACGGCGGACGGATGCAAGTCGATGTTTGCGAATTTCTCGGTGACCAGGTAAAGAAGGTTCGCCTTCGCCAGACGTTCCACCTGCGTGTAAAAATCGAAGCGCTCGAAGATATCTCGGGCGGCAGGGGAGAACGCCTGGATGTACGCGTAGAGGTTCTGCCGGATATGGTCTTGGTCTCCCAACAGTTTCACGAGGTCGAGCGGTGAGGTGTTGTAGAACGACTGTCCCGCCTTGCGGGTGACGAACGGGTCCGGATTCAGCCCCGCCTTGGTCTTGGCTTCAAATTCAGCAAGCACGGCCGCCTTGGTCGGCTCTAGTACGCAATCGAGACGGCGCAGGACGGTGAAAGGGAGGATGACTCGGCCGTACTCAGATTGCTTATAGTCGCCGCGTAACAAGTCGGCAACGGACCAGATAAAGGAAGACAGGGCCTGATGGTTCATTTGCGATACCTATATACCCGTTACTGCTTGTTCGTATGTCGGCCGCACGAGGCGGACGGTGATTTGGCGTTGTCGTAGTTAACGGCGCGCAATTTCGGGGATTTTACATCCCGGCCCCGCAAATCGGAGGCAGAAATCAGACTGGCAGATGCGGGTAGGGCTCGGCCAGTCGCGGCAAATCGGAGACGCGGCGACCCTTATTGGTTCAAGCGGCCGGGCAGTGAGGGCTGCCGGAAGCCCAGTTCAGAGCATCGTTCCGGTGGCATCGTTGATGCACGGCCCGTGTGCGGAGACTAACGGTTCGATGTCCATGGCAGGCGCACACTCTCCAGTCCTGAGGCGCAGACTCAAGTTCTGCGGAAGCCGGCCGTTATATAACGAAGAGCCGAATAGCCTGTTTATCGCGGCGGGGAGCATAATCGCCCGGGGGCGTGCCGAACCACGAAACAAAAGCGATTGGCGTTTGATTTTATTCAAACAGCACGACCTCGTGCTTGACACAGAGACCAGTCAATACATGAAAACCAGAATTTTTTTTCTCTTAGCGGGAATAGCCTGGGCACCGTTCGCCTTCGCGGAAGGTTCCATCGGCACCGTTCTAGCCGACAAGCAGACCGTGCTGTTCATACTGGTGAATGTGGGACTGACGATATTCTTCGCCTTCGTCAGATTCGACAGATTCTCGGTTGTCCATGGCCCGGAGGTTTTGACGACGGTTGGCATTCTTGGCTGCTTTTCCGGAATTGCCATGGCGTTGCTGCATTTTGATGCCACGAATGTGTCAGAAAGCGTGCCCCACCTGCTCGAGGGGGTGAAAACGGCTTTTCTGGCGTCGGTCAGCGGAGTGTTCGGCTCCTTAGTTATCCGAGCGCGGCACTATTTTCGGAAAACTCCTATCCCTCAGACCGTCGGCGCACCAAAGTCTGCCACTCTCGACGACGTGGTAGCTGCGACGCAGGCCCTCCAACTCAGCTTGTCCGGAAACGAACAAGGCAGCCTTCTCTCCCAACTGAAATTGATGCGCCAGGAACAGGGTGACGAGCTTCGTCTACTCCGAACGTCCTTCGACACGTTCGCACAGAAGATGACGGAAGACGGTTCTAAGGCTCTCATCGAGGCCTTGAAGGAGGTCATCCGGGACTTCAACGCTCAAATCAATGAGCAGTTCGGCGAGAACTTCAAGCATTTGAACTCGGCCGTAGAAAAACTCGTCATTTGGCAGCAGCAGTACAAGGAAGAACTCGACAAGCTGCAAGCGCTTCAAAAAGCTTCTGCTGACGACCTCCGGGGCGCTTCCGCTGGCCTGGCGTCATTTATTGACCGGGCTTCTGCTTTTGCTCAAATGGCAGCGGCGCTCGAGGAAACGCTCAAGGGCCTTGCGCAACAACACCAGCTTATCGACAAATCGCAACGTTCGATGGCCGATGTTCTCTCCCAGATGAAGGATGTCACGCCGCAGTTCTCGCGCAAGGTCGACGAAATGACCGAATCGATGAAACAAGGCGTGGCTAAGGTGCAAGCGGACGTCGGCGATGTGGTTAAAAACTTTGGAGTTCAGGTGCAAACTTCATCGTCAGAGATGAAGCAGCTCCTAACCGACACACTTCGCAAGTCACAGTCCGAAGTTAATGATGGCCTTGTCCGTTCAATGGACGCAATCCGCCAAAGCGTTGTCACGTTGGACAAGGGATTGCAAGAAGAGCTCACAAAAAGCCTCCAAACGCTCGGCCGTCAGCTCGCGTCGCTTTCAGAAAAGTTTGTCTCAGACTACACACCGCTCACGGACCGCCTGAGAGAAGTCGTTCGAATCGCCGGCACCGCCTGAGGTCGAAATGGATTTTGAACACAGCAACCAATCCTACTGGATACCAATGGCGGACCTTATGACGGGTCTGATGATGGTTTTCATGTTGCTTACCGCCGCTTTCATGCTGCGGGTCGAACAGACAACAACGCTTGTCGTCAAAGAGTATGAAACGACCAAACGCGACATGCAGCTCGCGCTACAGAAGGAGTTTGCGAAGGACCTGAAGCAATGGAACGCGGAGATTCTCGGCGATATGACCATTCGTTTCAATGACCCGACTGTCCTTTTCGCCACCGGCTCCTCAGAGCTGAGGCCGCGCTTCAAGCAAGTGCTTGGTCAATTCTTCCCACGCTATGTGGCATTGCTGACATCCGGCCAGTACAAGGGCGCCGTTAAGGAAATCCGCATCGAAGGACACACGAGCGCATTGTGGACCGGCACCACTGATGAGAAAACCGCGTACTTTAGGAACATGGAGCTATCTCAAGCGCGTACACGGAGCGCTCTCGAGTATCTACTGTCGCTGCCGTCGGCGCAGGGTAACGAAAAATGGCTTGTGCAGCATGTGACGGCAAACGGGCTATCGTCATCACGTCCCGTGTCCCAAGACGCGCAGTCTGAAACGTCGCAGGTTGCGAATCAACGCGTCGAGTTTCGCATCGTTACTAACGCGAGCGAAAAGATGGACCTCATCGCAGATAAGCTGGCGAAGAAATGAGCTTCGAGCTGCCTAATTTCCTGGACTGGAGCTCCTTGAACGCGTTGCGGCAGAAGATGGGCGCGCCGCTTTCGGTGAGCTTTGTTCCCGACCTCAGATTCAAAGAAATCGACCTCCCTGTACTCGAGCGTCTCCAAAAGACGGGGGTCGATGTCAAGTTTGACGAGGTCGAGGTGCTCAGCGACGGTACGCTGGCCTACAAGGGCTATCGGGTCTTGCTATATATCAGGGACATCTCGTCAATCGGGCACCAGGAAGACATGCCACGATACCATCTTGCCTATTGCCGGACACTCGATAAGATGCGCCGGAATTCCCGATTTGACCGCTACGTTGTGGCGAACGGAGAAAGCGGAAAATTCCAGGTCAACGTTATCGAGAACGGCATCAGGACCCAGCACGTCAGACTGAACGTCTGCCAAAACTGTCTGGACCAAATCCATTGGGACGGCTTCGCGATGAAGATGCCGCGTGAGGGACGTCTCGCGCTTGTATCGAGATTTGCCCTTCCGGATTTCTTCAAGAAGTACTCGCGCGACCTGATGGCTGTCAGGCCGAAGCACACTTCCGACACCGCGCCGCTAAATGACTATTCGCAGGATTGGAGTGAGGTATCAGAGCGTACCAAGCGACAACGCGGGTACCGATGCGGCAAGTGCAGCACAATGCTCCGACAAACCGATTCAAAATTCCTACATGTCCATCATCGCAACGGACAGAAACACGACAACCGGGACTCAAACCTTGACGTGCTCTGCATAGGATGTCATGCGGAAGAGCCGATGCACGGGCATATGAAAAATCTGCCTGACTACAGGACTTACATGGACCGGTATCGTCGCTAGATGTGGGACTTTTCCGAGTCCGGCTTCGAAATAAACTCATCGACATCACGATAATTGCCTGCGCAGAAGTCCTCTTGCCCCATTGTCCGAATCTTCAGTAGCGCAACCGTCTGCTGCATGTCTTCATCGGATTCGCATCGTGCACAACCAGCTTTGCTTCCCGCTGTGGGGGTGAGCGGGGATTCCATTGGCTTGACGTGGCTTCATATCCGCTCCGCAGGGCCGAGTCAAAATCGCGTTTTCGTTTCGCGGGACACGACGAAGGCTGCATTATGCTGCCAGCCGATGTTCATAGTATGGCCGGTCGCGGTCGTCAAGAATCGCATATTGTTTTGCGAGGTCAGACGCGTTCGGACTCAACCATGCGTCAATGTATTCTGCCTTGATTGGAATAATGCACCGGTCATGACCGGCGGCAGCGACCTCAGGCGGAGGCTCGTCAATTATCGCAGCAAATGACAGCAAGTCCGGCTCGCCCTTGCTAGTCCATCGGGACCATAAGCAGGCGACCAACATATCGTGGGGCGGATTCGGGTCAAACTGGAGGACTACATTCTCATCCTTCTCACCTGGCCCAAGCTCGCGCCCTTCCATCTTGGCACGGCTAACGTTCTCGTAAAATTCGCTGACCACAAGAATGCCGTGCGAGTAGCCAAATAGCGGCTTCCAGAAACCCTCGAGATTGTCGCGACGAGCGTTATACGTGCCCGGGAATTTCACATCATAGTTCGCAGGCTTGCCAGCAATACGGCACTGATATCGCATCGGCTTGATAACGCGCTGGCCGTCCTCGATGACGAGCACCGGAGCGTAGTGGCCCGGGAATATGCGCGAGTCACGTGGCTTAGGTTCGGTGCGCCGAATGTCGTCGAGCCAACCGAGAGCCTGTTCAATCTTGTTCGTTGCGATGCGCTTGCTCTCGGTCGCTGCTTTTGTGACCTTGGTCTCGAGTGAACGCTCTGCGTCAGCCAGTCGCTTGCGCTGTGCAAAGAGGTCTTGTTGGAGTTTTGATGTCTGTTCCACTTCGAACCTGTCGATAAAGGCCTTGATGGCGCCTTCGGCGTCAGTTTGCGGCTCAGCGAACGCGTCCTCCATCGCCTTGGGTATCTTCGCCCTGCTGATGCCTTCGGCGCGCTCGAAAAACAGCCGCGCAAATTCGCTTATGTCCATGATGGCGCCGAAGGTGCGCACGAATTTTCGGTAGTCAGCCAGAATCTGAGCCGAGTAGCACATCGATGCCTCCGTTTCATGCTCCCATGATACGCATTCTCTCGAACGCGCGAGCGCGACGAATATGCGGCGTCGATGAATGGCCCCGTGAACTTTGGCCGGCATCAAGCTGCCAAAGAACATGGGGCCACTCGGACATTTGCGTATGGCAAGCGTACTGCTGGTAGACGATGATGCGGAGGCTTTGGCCGCGTGGGGCGCCTGTTGCGCCGCTGACGGATTTGAAGTAAGAACCGCGGGCGACGGCCAGACGGCATTGAAGATGTTCATCGAATCCCCAGTCGACATAGTGGTCGCCGACTGGCGCATGCCGGTGATGTCGGGCAGCGAACTCTGTCATCGTTTGCGCACGCTGCCTGGACTAGCTGACGTCACATTCATTCTGGTTTCGGGGGGAGCCCAGCCCACCAGCCTTCGTAAGCTACGACGGCTTTCTCCGCAAGCCTGTAGATGGGCAAATTTTACTGACCGCAATGCGTCGCTTGCTGGCGGACCACGTAACCCATCGGGAGCAACAGCGCGGCAAGCCAACCTAGTCGAAAAGCCGCCTCTTGTGCTGACGAGGCAAATCGAAATATGGCTGTTGAAAGGAAATGCAGCTTCCAGAGGCAAATGGCAAGTCAGCAAAAATTTCTGCTCGCAGTAATCAGGCCGCCGAGCAGATGAGACATATCGAAAAGGCGCTGTGCGACCAGATGTCGAACCTCGCCCTGGCATTGCCACGTTCCGTACACGGCAAGTAGCGATGCGCCGAGCGCTTCCTTTCTCTGCTTCTCAAGCAAGCCGGGCCACACGATGACATTCACGTTGCCGGTCTCGTCTTCAAGCGTCACAAACATGACCCCCTTCGCAGTGCCAGGCCGTTGCCGTACGGTAACAAGACCACAGCCTCGTGCAAGCCGTCCGTCGCGATAGGTGCGCAGCGTCGACGCTGGCATCAGGCGATTTGCGAGCAGTTGCGGCCGCAGCAGCTCAAGCGGATGTCGACCTAGTGTGAGACCGACCGACCGATAGTCCGCGACGATGTCGTGCGCCTCCGTCGGCGCGCCCAGTTCAGGAGTCTCGTCCTCAATGGCCGCTATCGCAAGCATGTCTTTGTCCGGCACAGCGGCGACAGATTGCCAAAGCGCTTCGCGACGATTGCCGGCAAGGGAGGCCAAGGCATTGGCATCGGCAAGGACATGCAGGTCTTTGCGGTCAAGCTGTGCTCTGCGAGCAAGGTCGCTAACGCTCTCGAACGGCCGAACCGCTCGAGCGTTCTCAATCCTTTCTGCCGCGCCGTCCTTCATGCCGCGAAGCAGCGACAGACCGAGACGGACAGCTGGTCGCGTCGAGCCGGCGCTGTGCTCAAGCACTGAGTCCCATCCGCTTATGGCCACATCGACCGGCAACACCTTGACGCCATGACGCTGCGCATCCTGTACAAGCTGCGAAGGCGAGTAAAAACCCATGGGCTGCGAATTCAGCATCGCAGCCAGGAACGCTTCCGGTTCGTGGCATTTCAGCCAACTGCTGGCATATACGAGCAGGGCAAAGCTGGCGGCATGACTCTCCGGGAACCCGTACTCGCCGAAGCCCTTGATTTGCTCAAAAATGGACTCGGCGAAGGCGAGGTCGTAGCCGCGCTCCAGCATCCCGTTGACGATTCGGTCATAGTATTTTTCAAGACCGCCTTTGCGCTTCCATGCGGCCATGGCTCTCCGGAGCGCATCGGCTTCGCCTGGCGTAAAACCAGCCGCCAGGATAGCCACTTGCATGACCTGTTCTTGAAAAATCGGCACGCCGAGCGTGCGACCAAGCGCTGTCTTGAGCGCATCGCTTGGATAGGTGACCGGCTCGAATCCCTGGCGGCGCTGAAGGTAGGGATGGACGGCGCCGCCCTGAATTGGACCCGGGCGCACAATGGCAACCTCGATGACCAGGTCATAAAACGTGCGAGGCTGCATGCGTGGAAGCATCGACATTTGGGCGCGCGATTCAATCTGAAACACACCGACGGTGTCCGCAGCCGAAATCATCTCGTACGTCTTCGGGTCCTCGGCGGGGATGTCCTGCATTTCAAAGCGTTCGCCGCGCTGTTCTGAAACGAGGTCGAGCGCTCGCCTTATAGCTGACAATATGCCGAGTGCAAGGACATCTATCTTGAGCAACCCCAATGACTCGAGGTCGTCTTTATCCCACTCGATGACAGAGCGGTCTTTCATGGCAGCGTTCTCAACCGGGACAAGGCGCGTCAGCTTGCCCCGGCTGATAACAAATCCACCGGAGTGCTGGGAAAGGTGACGCGGAAAGCCAAGCAGTTGAGATGCAAGCTTCGCCCACGCCTGTATGAGAGGCTTCTCCGGGTCAAGGCCGGACTCCGCGAATCGCTTCAGGAGGTCTTGACTGCTATCGAACCAATGATGCGACTTCGCCACCAGGTCTACAATCTGCGGGTCAACGCCGAGTGCCTTTCCAGTCTCGCGGAGTGCACCGCGTGGTCGATACGTCGACACCGCGGCCGCAATAGCGGCCCGGTCGCGACCGTATTTTCGGTAAATGTATTGAATGACTTCTTCTCGCCGCTGATGCTCGAAGTCCACATCAATGTCTGGCGGCTCGCCACGCTCCTTGCTGATGAATCTCTCGAACAACATATTGCCGCGTGCGGGGTCGACCTCTGTCACACCCAGGCAGTAACAGACAGCCGAGTTGGCAGCCGACCCGCGCCCCTGACAGAGGATGTGCTGGCTCCGCGCGAAACGGACGATGTCGTACACGGTCAGAAAATACGGCTCGTATTGGAGGTCTCCAATCAGGTCCAGCTCATGTTCAATCTGCTCCTGCACTTTGTGCGGAATGCCCGACGGAAAGCGTCGCTGTGCGCCGATGTACGTTTCCTGCCGAAGATACGCGGCTGGGGTGATGCCTGCGGGCACCAGTTCGTCGGGATATTCGTAGCGCAACTCATCGAGAGAAAACGTGCAGCGACTCGCAATGTCCACGGTCGCAGCGAGCGCATCGTCCGGATACAAATTGGCCAGCCGCAACCGCGAGCGCAGATGCTGTTCTGCATTGGGCGCGAGGTCATAGCCGCATTCATGAACAGGCTTGCCGACGCGGATGGCAGTCATTGTGTCCTGCAGGGGCTTCCTGGAGCGCACATGCATGACAACGTCGCCGAGCGCAACTACGGGCACATCAAAGTTGCGAGCAACAAATTCAATTGCGCCTCGGTGGATGTCGTCCATCGCCCGCTGATGGAGGACAAGTCCAACCCAGGCGCGGCCAATGAACGTATCATCGAGCCACTCGACCTGCGCTTCCAGAACGTCCTCTTTCGCGGGGAAATCCGGGATGAGAATCGCTAGGCAGTCTGGCACTCCCAGCAGATGACGATATTCCTTATCTGGTCGCGACAGGTCCTGAGGCGTGAGTCGATATTCGCCCTTCGGTGCACGTGTCCGGGCGAGAGTGATGAGTTCGGACAGGTTGCCGTATCCCTCTCGATTCTTCGCCAGCAGGATAATTCCGAACGCCGGCGACCCGTCGGCGTTGACCAGCTTGAAGTAGGCGCCGACGATAAAAGGAAGCTTCGCTGCCTTCGCGGCCACGTGAGCGCGGACTACGCCAGCAAGTGAGCACTCATCCGTTACGGCGAGCGCTGAGTAACCCAACTGGGCCGCGCGTTCGGCAAGCTCCTCTGCGTGCGAGGCGCCGCGCAGGAACGAGAAATTTGACCGGCAAAAAAGCTCGGCGTATGCCGGAAGGATATTGAAGGTCGTGTCCACAGCACCTCACCCAAATAGGCCATGGAGGAACCAGCGCTGCTCTTCTTCGGCGTCGCGGCTGCTGACGCGTTCCCGGTAAATCCAATAACAGCTCGTGTCTTCTCCCTGCGCGACGAAGTAATCGCGCGTGACGAGTTCGCCGTCGAACCAACCAGCTTCAATGCGTTCACCGGGCGATACCATGCGCAACGGCGAACCATAAAAAGGGCGGTGCTGACGCATCAGTAATCGCACCGGCGTATCGAGCATCCAGGTAGGTCTCGGCAGACCGTCCGGGAGCGTGTCTGGTTTTTTCTTTTGCGATACCGGAACCCAACGGTTCGCAATTTCCGGGCGATGGTCAGCTGTCGGCGCCGGCCGCAGGACGTTTTCCTCGCCGAGCCGTGCGACAAGTAGCTCAAGCAGCTTCTGATGGTCCTCTTTCGAGCCACCGGGTTCGGGGAAAAGCGTGTCGGACGCTGGCGCTGCGGTCTCCACGTTCGTCGCATCAAGCCGCAAAGCAATCATCGGCGCGGCCAGTTCAATACGATGCAACCGCTCCTTCAGCAGTCTGACCAGATGTTCTTCGCGCCATGTCGGTTCTCCCAGTGCTATGTCGACAATGGTTGGCTCCGTGGCATCGCGTCCGCGCTCATGTTCGAGTGAGAGACGAACGCCTGTGACTGCGAGTTGTTTGGCGCAAAGCCATCCACATAGCTGCACAATCAGCCGATGTGCAGCAAACACCGCTCCCTCTGCGTGCTCAAGTCGGTCTGGCATCTCGATGCGCGCAGAGAAGGTCGGCGGCAGCTCGAGCCAGTCAAACAGTTCGGGTGCCGTGCCGAAGGCGCGGTCAAGGGAGTCCAGCAAGTGTTCGCCGCATCGGCGTTGAAGTCCTGCGCGAGGTAGGCGCCGTATGTCCGCGATGGACTCGCAGCCCAAGCCATTGAACCAGTCGAAAAACCGACGGACCTCGGGGACAGCGACCATCGGCAGCGCGGAGAGGCGATGCTCAAGCGACGCCAGTTTCAATACTCGCCGGTTGCCATGCTTTGCGAGCAACCAGGCGCCCTGCCCGGTCGGCGCTGCGCTGATGCGTGCGGTGAAGCCGAGCGCACCGAGGACGGCTTTCGCCTCGCGACACAGTGCAAGCAGGCCGCCGAATAGGCGCAAACTCGCGCCGACCTCGACGACGACCGTCGCTTCATCGAGCAGTGCGACTTCGGGCGAGAACCGCATCAGCGCAATGCCAACCTCGCGCTGCGCCGCGCCTTCGCGACCCATGTCGCGCTCATGCATTTCCGTCTCGGGCGACAGTGTCAGCACACCGCCGCGCTTCATCCCAAGACGAACTCCTGCTGTGCGGGCAGTGGCATCCGCAATGACAACCTTGTCTTTCTCGAGCACGGCGCTGCCGTGAGTAGGCTCAGGTGACCACTTCGGTCTGAAGACCTCGAGCGGCAACTTCGGCAGATGAACGGCGAGAAAGACGCGCATGTCGGGAAAGCAGAACGGGGGTTGGTTGAAGGGGAATCGACAAGGGCTCTGCGCGAGAGGGTCCTCGTCGTTTCACAATGTCCACAGTCAGGCCGTCGGCTGATGGTCTGAGTGCGAGACGCAACAGCGCTGGCGACGCATCCTGTGCAGAGGCCAGCGGCCGCACCATGATGAAAAGCGTCTCCGATGACTGGGCAGCAAGGTGCAGACGTCGAAGCGATGAAGCCTGCGCGTACTGCGTCCAGAAAATCAGCGCGCCGCAGCTGCCGGCACGAAGAATCTGCTCCGCCGACCACAATGCATCCGCGGTTTTCGGCGTCTTTACGCGAAGCACCTGGTCCAGAGAAAGCCCGATGTAACTCAACCCCAGTCCGTCAGGGGTATGAGGCGGCTGCACGAACGCGACCGGTCGATGTCCAGCCGCGCTGAGCGCCGGACGCAGCAGCCGGAGTTCGCCTACGCCGGCCTGCTGGACGAGCAGGTCGACTAGCGCGCCAACTGGCCATCCACCACCCGGCAGTTCCGCTGACAGCGCCGGATACCCAGTCTCGACGACCCTGCCGCGACTACGGGCGAGCTGCGACGCCCGCCATAGCGATGGGTGTATTTCCTCAGCAAGCACGGTAGCGGTAGACATTGGCAGCACAAAAACCTGTATATTTATACAGTATCGTACACGCAAATCCATGCGAGTGAACTGACACTTTTTTTGCGGGTTGAACGATGGACGTGCCCAGAAACAGTCCGTCAATGCAGCAGATGCGTTCGCTCGGAGGCGGATGTTGGCCGCGTGCTTTATCCAGAGGGAGACTTCAACATGAGAGCGGACGAATGGGTTCGGGAAGCCGAACGGGAATCAAAGCTTGTGGACGCCCTGTTCAAAGCGCGTCATCTGATTTCGATGCATAACGGCATGACCGTACGATGCGACGGTGAGGAATGGCCGCTTGATTTCGGCCAAGAGCTGAAGGTGATTGACGCTACGTTGAAGATGGCAGGAATCGACACTGCACGGCTCAAGCAGTAGATACTTGTCGAGCCGCTCGAGTTTAGGCAATCATTGATGAGAAGCGGACGGAGGACCGACAAGGGTCGACAGATGCAGACTGACAAATACCGTGGATACACCCTGTGGGGCCATGCCATCCTTCAGCAGGACGACATCTTGCGACCGGAGCGCTTCGCCAGCAGCGGCACAATTATGCGCGACTCGAAGGTCGTGGCGGCGTCTGGGGTGCTCGACGCATTCGATACTGATGAAGAGGCAGAATCAGCAGGTCTTGCGTGGTGTCGCGCGTGGGTCGATAGCCACGGGTAGTGAGGGGAAGGCGCTTCGCCGTCGATTGCGTCAGCTAACGTAGGGCGACACATAGAGCGGGCCCGACGCCGCATTGCCGTGTCGCATTTGTCACCGGGTTTGCTGAGCGAATGGGTTGATGGGGTACACCTTCTCGGGTTCCTTGACCCGTTCGAGCATCTGGACCTTAGACCAGTCCGCCACCTTTGCCTCCAGGCCCCGCACCACATTGGTTTCCAGCGGCTGTATTCCAGCGTCACCGTTGAAGTTGGCACTGAACGCTGAGTGAAACCGATACTGAAAGTATCCTGAGACTTCGGCTATTCGCTCAGGCGTTTTTGAGTCCGTGTAGATGACGGACTCGGGCGAGAACGGGTCGTAGTAAATCACGTTCGGGTAGTCAGTGTTGACTGCAACGCGCGGCTCATCGCAGACCATCAGCGACCCAACTAGCTGAATTGAACCTTTCATGCCCTTCGGCGTCTTGAATACCCAGATTCGCTCGGGTAATCGTCCCGCGAGTTCCGAGAGCTTTGGGTTGTTGGAACCAAAGTACCCGACCTCACGGTTCTTGAGGTTGGTTTCGAGCTTTTGCCAGTAGTAGAAGATGTCCATTCAACGACGCTTGATTGTTCGGTTGGTTGATAGATAGATACATGGTGATTTTACCAACTCGGTGCATGCGGCCCGTCTGGCGCTCGTCAAGAGTAGGCGTATCGTTGGGTGTCAGCTGCAGACTCAAAATTTTTTTGCAGGCAAATCTCCCACGCACGCGGCCAGATTTCTGCTCGCAGCGTGTCCCATGCAAAATCATCACCCCTGTTGCGCGGTATACATACTGCTGTCCGTTCCGCGGTGCAGCCGCGCGACTGGTCGGACATCAACGGCAGCGGTCGCGGGACAACCGGTACTGTGGGATAGCCTTGAGACACCGGACAGGGTGGCGAAGTTAGCGCCCTGAGGCGAACGGCTGACGGGCGACGCTGGCTCCGAGGGGCATCTCATGATGCTTTGGAACGTGTCTGAAGGTCTCGCTCAGGATAAGGCGGGGCTCAACTTCACCAAGGGGCATTCACAGAAACAAGAGATGTACGCCAGAGAACATGCTCAAACGTAGGAAGGTGGAACGAGAGCGTTACTGGGTTACGCCGCGAGACGACGCTTGCGGCTCGGCCGGCGGCGGTCGTGCCGGATGGCGAAGAGCGACGCTGGGTCCTTCGGGTCGAGACGCACCCAGCCTTCGCCGTATCTTGCGACAGCACGGGTCTGGTACCGAGTACCGCGAGACCATCTGACGCCTGATATTCAAGGCTTGAACCCGGAGCTAACGTCGTTCGACAACCGGATGAGCTCGTCAATCACCACGCGGACTCGTGGCTGGACATATTTTGTTCTCGGCCAGATGACATGAACCGGCATCTCCCCACCAGACCATTCCTTGAGGATTTCAATCAGGTCCCCGTTGCGAAGATGCGCACCCACAAGCCAAGTTGGAAGCTGAGCCATGCCGCAACCGGCTACCGCAGCATTTAGCATCGCCTCACCGTCTCCCCACTCATGCCGCGCTCTCACCGGCGTGAGTTCAAATTCGCCAGCGTCATTCCGAAGCAGCCACGCGGGCCGGCGACTTCGCTGTAACCCCGCAATGCAGTCGTGATTCAGAATCAGGTCTGCCTTGTCTTTAGGCTTCCCGTGTTCTTTAAAGTATTGAGGCGAGGCGCAAATCACCAGACGCTGTTCCCCAAGTCGTCGCGCGGCAATGTCAGCGTCATCCTTCAATTGGCCGATTCGAACGGCAACATCGACGCCTTCGGCGATAAGGTCGACCAGCCGTTCGCTGAAATTCGCCGAGATGTCCAGCCGAGGATAGCGGCGCGAAAGTTCGAGCAGCGACGGAAGCACGTGTCGCCGGCCAAAGGTGGCCGGCAACTCAATTCTGACCCGGCCCACCGGTTCCTGGTGTCCTGTGGCCAAAAAGCTCTCCGTCTCGTCCAAATCCTCAAGCACGCGCAGACAGCTGGCCAAGTAAGCCTCTCCTTCGTTCGTTAGGGTGAGCCGCCGCGTGGTTCGATGAACCAGCTTGGCCCCGATACGTCCCTCTAACCGCGTGACGGCTTTGCCGACCGCACTGCTGGTCAAACCAAGCCGAGCGCCGGCCGCCGTGAAGCTTCCCTCCTGGGCTGACAGGACGAACTCGTTGAGTCCATCGAATCTATCTTTCGACATGATTTGAGAATCGAGGGATTAAGTAAATGGAATTCTAGGCGGTTAATGGCCTTCTCGGACGAAATTAAAATGGAGCCAACATGGAGAACCCGTATGAACGCCAACGTTGAACAGGGCTTCAGCCGCGCCCAGCTTTCTGAACAGCGTGCTTATGCGCGGCTCTTTTTGCGAGAGAAGCTGACCGTCGGCCTAATTCTGCCGCTTGAAACCCACCCGAACAGGCCGGCGCCGACGATGCGAGACCACGTTACGATGGCTCAGAAAGCCGATAGTCTCGGCTTTGCTGCCCTCTGGATGCGCGACGTCCCGTTCTATGACCCAGACTACGGCGATGTCGGTCAGGTTTTCGACCCCATTCCGTATATCGCCTATCTCGCTGCCTTTACACGGAAAATAGCGCTCGGAACGGCAGGAATCGTCTTGCCGATGCGTGAGCCGTTGATTCTTGCCAAGCAGATAGCTTCGCTTGACCAACTATCGGGCGGGCGCATGGTCTTGGGCCTCTCATCTGGCGACCGCCCGGCCGAGTACCCTCTCTTCGGCATCGACTTTGAGACAAGAGGCGAGCGCTTCCGTGATGCTTTCGGTGTCTTCACCAGAGTGCTGCACGACGATTTTCCCCGGTTCTCTTCGCCCAGATTCGGAAGCTCGAGTGGAACGCACGACCTTGTACCGAAGCCGCCATTCGGTGGGACGCCGACCGTTGCAATCGGGCGAGCACAACAAAGCTTCTCCTGGATTGCTGAGAACATGGACGGGTTCATTGGCTCCTCCCCGGTGCCCGAACAGCTGCCATCGTTCGCGAAACAATGGCACGCTCAGGTTGAACAGAACTGCGGTCCTGAAGAATTCAAGCCTCTTGGTATTGGTGGATTTCTCGACTTGGTAGAGGACCAGAATGAGCCGCTTATCCGCACGCGCGGCGGATTTCGAGCCGGGAGCAAAGGCCTTGCGAACTTTCTGCACGACGCTCAAACGGCGGGCGTGAATCACATCGCGCTGAATCCCAAGGTTAGTCGACGCCCGTACGCTGACCTGATGGAAGAGCTCGCTTCCGAAGTCCTCCCGCACTTTCCTTCACACTGACGATGTGCACCCGAGTCCGAATGCACGCTGGCTCCCTGACGTGGTCATGCAAATCCATCTATGAAAATTATTTTCGAACCATTCAATCTCTCTGGCACCGCACTAAAGAATCGCATCGTCATGGCTCCGCTCACGCGAGCACGCGCGTCGCGCGAAGTCGCTGATGAACGCATCGCCCTCTATTACACGCAGCGCGCTACTGCTGGCCTGATTGTCAGCGAAGGCACTTCGATTTCGCGAGAAGGAACAGGGTATCTCTTCAACGCAGGCATCTACACGCCGGAGCAAATCGACGGTTGGCGTCTGACAACTGATTCCGTTCACGCCGTCGGCGGAAAGATTTTCGCGCAACTTTGGCACGTCGGCCGCGTTTCCCATCATTCAATCCAGGAAGGCGGGAAGGCCCCCGTCAGCGCCAGTTCCAAACAGGCAGTGAACGCGAAGGCCTTTGCTTACGACGATAGCGGGAAGCCCAACCCCGTAGACACGCCCACGCCTCGCCAGCTCGAAACGCAGGAAGTTCGGCGTATCGTCCAGGATTTTGCTCAGGCTGCCGAGAATGCTATGAGGGCAGGTTTTGACGGGGTCGAAATTCATGGCGCGAACGGCTATCTGTTCGAGCAGTTCATGAACCCGCTCGTCAATGACCGGAGCGATTGCTACTCAGCCGACAACATTGCGAATCGGTTGCGCTTCACTCTCGAAGTCATCGATGCCGTTGCTGGGCGTATCGGTGTTGC
The DNA here is from genome assembly GCF_050436225.1 of Paraburkholderia lebeckiae. Taxonomy (NCBI): domain Bacteria; kingdom Pseudomonadati; phylum Pseudomonadota; class Betaproteobacteria; order Burkholderiales; family Burkholderiaceae; genus Paraburkholderia; species Paraburkholderia lebeckiae. Next base: position 2,633,526 of record NZ_JBNDLU010000002.1, read on the forward strand.
GCGGGTCGGCATTCGAATTTCGCCTTACGGCAAGCTATTCGACATGCCCTTCTATCCGACCATTGATGCGACATACACTGAGCTCTGCCGCGAAATCGGGAAGCGAAAGCTCGCGTATGTTCACGTCATGAATCAGTCGGGATACTCGCGCCTGGACAACGCTCTCGAACCTGAAGCCGAGTCGGGATTCATGGCCCTCCTGCGTCTCCTGAAGGGCTTTCTGCCACATACTGCGCTCATTCTTGCAGGTGGTATGTCGCGAGAACTTGCGGAGGAAATGATTGACGCTGACGTCATCGACCTCGTCGCATTCGGCGCAGCATTCATCAGCAACCCTGACCTCGTTGCCCGCCTTCAGAATGATTGGCCATTGAGCCCGGCGAATCCGGCGACCTTCTATGGTGGCAGCGCAGAGGGTTACGTGGATTACGCTCCCTACGCTCCGTCTTGAGGGCAATCGTGGTGCCAGATGCTAGGGTTATCGACCTTGGCAGATTTCGAGACTCTATCTTCCAGACCGAGACCCACGTCGCGGACAGCGAGTCACAATGAACTCAAAATAGACCTTCGTCAGTGTGTCGGTCTCGAGTGTCCACCGGGTTAGCCTTCATGCCGTTTACGCGTATCGAAGGAAGCGCGCTGGGCGATGAGATGTCAGCGTGGTTGCGGGAGACGTCTCGATTCCCATTTCTCTCTTTCAAATCGTTCGAAGGTCAACCCATGTCTAATTTCGTTGCCGAAAAGCTGTTTCGACCGCCCCACGTCCAAACGCGACCAGGTGGAAGCGGGCCGCTGACAGTTCTCTTTTCGTTGCTTTCCCGTGCGGATACGACGCCACTCGACGTACGTCGATTGGGTGATGGTTACACGCTCGACAAGTCTGGCCAACCACTACGAGACCCGGCGAAAGATTCCTCGGCCATTGGTTTCGAGAGTAATCCCAACGTCAGCTTCGAGCACTGGGGCGAGTATTGGCGAAAGGTGCATGGCGTACGTTTCACACACATCGAAGAGGACGACGACCGCAGCTTAGAGCGACTGTTGCGTTATGACCAACTGCATCGATTCGCTCCAGGGCCAACAAGCTTTAACGCGCCCCCATACCGTGCTCCAGCCGACGAAAGCGGAATGCTCTGGCCGACAATTCTCGGACACATTGAACCATATCAACGGCCGCGCTGGGACGGCGTCGCGTATCTCAACTTTGAGAGCATCGACGACATCGCTGCTGTGTTCGCTAACGAGCGAGTGCGCACCAAAATTCTTCCCGAGGACCTGACGATGTTTCGTGACATCGCGCCGGTACTTGCTCGGCAGCACATCATCATTCCCAGCGAATCGGGAAATGAAGCAGTCACATTGGTCAAGCTTCATGTGCGTAGAAAAAGCGAGGCGCGCGAATCATTCCAGCAGTGGTGGCTCGAGGACCATGGCACCTATGTCGGCAGTCACTGCCAAGGCGGTCAGATGGTGAAACGTTATGCCCAGCTTCACAACATCGGTGGTCAGGAACCCGGCCAGCCGTTTTTTCACCCTGACGCCGCGACGCTTGATGGAATAAGCCTTATGAGCTTTTCAAGCCTCGCAGACCTTGAAGATTTTCTGGCGAGCCCGATGAACGCAAGTATCGTCGACCACGAGTCCATGAAGATTGAGCAAGCAGCGTCAGAATATTGGACCACCATCGGCATAGTGATTGTGAATCGAATCCGCCCTGAGGTTCGCACCCGGTAACGACTGCCGCCGCGGTGTTGGGGCGAGCAGCCGACACCCAGACATCTGAATAGGCGCCGTGTAGTCGATTCGCTCGCCATGCCATATGGACCGAACGCACCAAGGGAGTTGACCGCTTTGCGACGACCGGTTAAATCGAAGATTTCCGACCCCCGCGAAACGCCCCGTCCCTTAGGACGGGGCGAACTACTTACCGCATCGAACCCCGCTCAGTCGTCGTCTGCCTCCTGACACACGGGACCTTCCTTCTTCGCCAAATCAGAGTCCCAGTATGGGAGGCTCGTGTTGCCTTCAGACTTGAAGCAGCCTGCTTTGAGCAAAGGCAAATTCAAGGACGACGGGAGGCTTGCGCCAACATACAGTGAGACGGTACTTCCCGTCAGAGAGACCACCTGAGGATGCGTCGGAAAGCACGCATCCGTGCCGAGTACGGGCGAGCATTGCGAGTTTGCCGGAGGCGGCGTCCCGATGCCGTTCGACTGCTGCGTCGGAGTCTGAGTGCTGACAATGAGTCGGACCTTGCTTCCCGCCGGAATTGAGGCAAACTTCGGCGAAGTGACGAAGTCGTAACGACGAATATTACCGGCGGGTACGTAGTGGTCTGCGAAGTATTCGCCGTAAGGCTTCACAGGCACGCCGTTCTTATCGAGCCACGAGCGATTCGGGTCGTTCCTCGAGAGACTGCCGAGAACAGTACCACTGGAAAGCGGAGCAACAGTCCCATCCGGACCCACCAGTTGCACCGTCGCGATGAGTTCCAGATTCGGCGTTGTTGACGAGGCGTAGAATGACGCGCTCATCGGGCCGGCAAGCGTCGCTCCCTTTTTCAGAACCGGCCCATCAAATTGGGCCGTGCTACCGGCGCCTGGCTGCGCCCAAAGTAGATTAACTTCCGCGGATTGATTCGAAGGCTTCTTCGATAGAACTCCCCGTGGCGTCAGGAAGTATTGCTTGTACACAGGCGCAACAGGGTAAGCCGAGGTGCTAATCCAGTTGTTGGAAATCAATTCGTGGACGTGGACCGGCTGCTTCGTGTCGGCCATCTTCGTCTTTTTACCTTTAAGCCAGGTGTCGAACCATTCCAGCGTGATGTTGTTTGCAATGTTCTGCCCGGTCGTCTGCTCGTCAAATTGACAGTGACCGCCCTGGCTGATAATCACCTGATAGCGGCCGGTGACATCCTGATTCGGACGCATAGGGCCGTAGACGTATTGGCTGCTTCTTGCGTTCTGCAGATATGCGTACATGGACATAGAACTCTCCGCGTAAATGTCCTGGTGCGTGCTCCAAATCAGAGTCGGAATGTCGAGGTCTGCGAGTTGCCGGGCGAACGTACCGGGAGAGCGCACCTTCCAAAAGTCTCTGTCATAAGCCCTGGGACCACCCGCGTTGATTTCGTCGACCATAGACTGGCCATAGGCGGTCGCGCCATGATTGTTACCAACCGCCGCACCGAAACCCAATGGGAATTGGCCCGTTTGAGTCGGGATGCCGCCCGCGAAATACGTCTCACGGTAAAACTCCGCCCCTGCACAAAACGGCGCCAGAGCTTTGATTGGTGAATTTTTTCCGGCTGCCAGCGCCGTCGTATATTGGTTCAGTCCTGACCAAGAACCGCCTTGCAGAGCAATCGTGCCGTTAGAGTTCTGCAGCTTCGTGGCAGCCCATTGGACTATCTCGGCACCATCCTTCCCGTCGCTCCCGAAGAAGGAAAATTCGCCGCCTGAATTCCGTGTCCCTCTGACCGACGCTGTCACATAGATGTAGCCTCGCTGAACGAAGTAATCACCAGCCGTGGACGGATTCGTGAGGTATGGCGTTTGAGTGAGAATGACAGGGAACGGACCCTTCGCCCGAGCACCGGTATGCAAGTCGGTGGGGTAGGACACATCGACCATGAGCACTGTTCCATCGCTCATCGTGACCGGGACGCTTTTGTCTAATGCAGTCCCGTAAGTCGGATTGCCCGGGCTCCATACTCCACCCGGAAAGGGCGTGGACGCAAGCGCGGGAGCTGCCGCACCGGATAACAGAATTGCCACGGCTGCAAGCAGCCCTGCACGACTTGAACGCTTCATGACGACCTCCATCGGTGTTTCGCCAATTGCTTGATGAACTTGATTCTGCATTCCTAACTTATTTTACAAAACGTAATCCACTTACGCCAGCACCACAACCGCAGCCCGCGCCATCGCCGGGACGCGGGTACCCACTCAATTCCAGCGACGTCAGATGATTCGGTGCTCCGCGACCAGGAACGCAGTGATGCCGGCGAGGAATGTCTTCGCATGTTCCATCGTCTTCAAGCCGACCTCTGATTCGAACGCCTTTTGCAGCGACTCAGTGCTTTCGAACCAGAACTCAACGACCCCATCAATGGGTAGGTCGTCGTAACTGCAAGGCGTGCCTTTCTGAAGCTCTCGCTGCACTACCGCGTTCTGCCGATAGCCTTTGACGCCAGGCATCGTGCGAACGAAATCCGCATGTACTTTCCACTCGTTCAGAAAGTCCTGCTCCGAAAGCTCGGGGCGACGGCGGATGAGAGAAATCCGCTTCTTGAGCTTTGCACGAGACGCGTCTTCCGGCACTTCTACTACCGTCGTCTGCCTGACGGTCAGGATATGAAGGCGGCCGAGGAAATGGTTCTCGTCTTCGATGATTCTTTGCGGCAGCTCCCCCTCTCCGAACGGCTTGTTCGGGTCCGAAATCCACAGTTGCGAGAAACCGTCGAACTCCCACGGCTCCCGCTCGAAGTCGATTCCGCGCTGAACACGGTCGACAATGTGGTTCTGCCAATACTGACTAAGTCCAGGTGCGTTTTTCACCAACGGGCCGTGATGGCCGAGCCAATGCTTGTAAAACTCATCGTTCGACCATTCGGGCTTCTTTGAAATAAGCCCCATGCGTACCGTGCTCATCAATGCTCCAATGTCGTGACTTAGGTCGAAAGCTCGGCGCGGTCAATGCGCGCCCAAATATGCCGCCTTGACTTTTGGGTCGTTCAGCAAGTCGCGCCCAGACCCCTCCAGCGTAATGTTGCCAACCTCAAGTACATATGCCCTGTCAGCGACGCCCAAGGCCTGCTTCGCCATCTGCTCGACCAGCAGAATGGTGAGGCCCTCCTCGCGCAGACTACGGATGGCATCGAAAATGTCGCGGATGACCAGCGGAGCCAGGCCCAACGAAGGCTCATCGAGAAGAAGCATGCGCGGCTGACTCATCAATGCGCGCGAAATGGCGAGCATTTGCTGCTCGCCCCCGGAAAGCGTTCCCGAGAGCTGGTTCTGGCGTTCGCGAAGACGTGGAAACCGGTCGAACTCACGCTCCATCGCCGCTTCGGTCGCGGACATCGGCTGCTTGCGGGAATAGGCTCCGAGAAGAAGATTCTCACGCACGGTCTGGTCGGGAAACACGCCGCGACCTTCAGGCGACAGGGCAATCCCGAGGCCAAGGCGCATGTGTGCAGGCAACTGGGTGCAGTCGCGACCGCCAACCGTGATGCGGCCAGAGGAGACCGCCTGCAGCCCCGCGATGCTCTTTAGAAGGCTACTTTTCCCGGCACCGTTCGCGCCGATGATGGTGACGACTTCGCCTTCCCTCACCTCGAGGCTCACACCCTTCACGGCCTGAATAGCGCCGTAAGAGACCTTTACTGAATCGATTTTGAGCATCGTTGCTCCTCTCTCACGCGGCTTCAGCTTCGTCGACGCCGAGATATGCTTCGACGACGCGGGGGTTGGCCTGGACGTCTGCAGGCTTGCCTTCGGCAATCTTGATGCCGTAGTCAAGCACGATGACGTGGTCGGAAATCGACATGACGAGGTCCATGTGGTGCTCGACCATCAGGATGCTCACGCCATATTTGCTGATACGAAGGAGCAGCTGTCCCAGCTCCGCCGTTTCCTGTGGGTTCAAACCCGCAGCCGGCTCATCCAGCAGTAACAGCTGCGGTTCGGTGGCGAGTGCACGGGCGAGCTCGGCCCGGCGTTGCAGGCCATACGGCAGACTCCCTGCGGGACGGCTCGCCAGGTGACCGAGGTCAACCAACTCAAGGAGCTCGCGCGCACGTTGCCTCGTGATTTCCTCCTCATGACGCGCCTTCGAGGTCGCGAACAAGGAAGCAAACAAGCCGTTCTTCATCCGGCTGTGCCGACCAAGCATTACGTTGTCGAGAACCGACAAATCGGCGAAGAGTCTCAGGTTTTGGAAGGTACGACCCATCCCCATGCAACAGATGGAATGAACCGCGCTTCCGCCAATCTCCTTCCCGTTGAAGCGAATCGACCCGCTGTCCGGACGGACGACCCCCGTTACCATGTTAATCATCGTGCTCTTCCCGGCACCATTCGGGCCGATGAGCGCGTGGATATGACCCCGCTTCAGGGCGAACGAAATGTCTTGAGCCGGTTTCACGCCACCGTATGCTTTCGAGAGCTTCGTGACTGTCAGCAGTTCTGCGCTGTTCGCCCGGCCGCCGCGCAAGAGCGTCGTAACCTGCCCGCCCGGGGCAGCGTATTCTTCCTTCGAGTCTCGACTCTTGCGTCCGACCAGCTTCGACAGCGCGCCGACAACTCCCCCGGGCATCACATAGAGCGCAAACAGGAGAAGCAGCCCATACAGCGTGTGTTGAACTGAAGGCCAACGTGCAAGAAGTGCGTCTAGCAGGGTCAGGACGATTGCGCCAACCACGGGTCCAAGCTTCGTTCCCGCTCCGCCAAAAAGGACGAGCAACAGGATGAAGATGGAGAGCTGAAACGAAATAAAATCGGAATTGATGTACTGGTTTTGCTGAGCGACCATTGCGCCAGCAAGTCCACACGTGACCGCCGCAATCACGAAGGCAATCACTTTGCCTCGATAGACACGAACGCCCACCGACGACGATGCAATCTCGTCAGCCTGAAGCGAAAGGAATGCACGACCAAACCTTCCATTCAGCAGGTTGCGAAGCAACAGGTGAGTAACCGCACAGAAAACGAGCCCGACGCACACCCATTGACCGAGCGACATCGGCTGCCCATCCATTTCCGGGCTACGAATCCCGTAGATGCCTTGGGCTCCGCCAAACACATCTGTCCAGTCGCTGACCAGCCGTTCCACAACGATACCGAACGCGAGTGTGACCATGGCCAGATACGGCCCTTTGACGCGAAGCGACGGCAGCGCGATGAGCACCCCGCAGACGCCCGAGATGGCCGTTGCGATGGCCATGGCTGCCCACGGATTGATTTCCGTCTGCGATGTGAGAAGTGCGACTGCGTAAGCTCCCGCTCCGAAGAGCCCAGCTTGACCGAGCGATTTCTGCCCTGCGAAGCCGACAAGGACGTTCATGCCGGCGGCGCACAGGTAGTAGACGCACATCATGAACGCGATGTGCAGGTAATAGTCATTCCCGATGGACAGCGCGGCAGCGCCAAGCACGACCGCGATGGCGCATACGCCTGCCAAATGGCTGTACTTTTTCATACTTTCTCCACGAGGCGGCTGCCAAAGAGGCCCGTCGGCTTGAAAGCAAGGACGAGAATCACCACAGCGAACACCGCAATCTCACGCCACTGCGCCTGCCACAAATTGACCGTTGACTCGAACACTCCGAGAGCAAAGCCCCCGATAACGCAACCGCGGGGATTGTTGAGACCACCTACCATCGCGCCAGAAAAGCCCTTCAGCCCAATGGCCAGGCCCATGAAGAGAGACGCCTGCGTGATGGGTGCAATGAGAAAGCCAGACAGCCCAGCCAACGCCGAGCTGACCACGAAGGAACCAATCATCACTGCATTAGTGTTGATGCCCATCAGGCTCGCGACGTTACCGTTGGCAGCGACAGCGCGCATCATCTTTCCAACCATTGTCTTTCGCATGACGATGTCAAAGGCAAGCATCACGAGGATGGCCACCGCCAGGAGAAGCAGCTCTTGCGGACGCACGCCGATTCCGAAAAGTTGAATGACGGAGTCACCCACAGGCGACGGCACCACAACCGGTTTGGGGCCCCAGATGGCCAGCCCGATGCTGTCCAGGACCACACCGAACCCGAGAGTGCTCATGACCCATGCCATTCCGGGCTGTTTTGCGAAAGGACGCACGCCGATGGCATACAACAACCAACCGAGCGCGCCCATCACGACGAGTGCGGCAACCAGCGCCAACAATTGCGCACTCACGCCAGGAACTACCCCGCCGAAAGTTGTCGAGGTGATTGGCTTGCCCAAGAGGAGCAGCATCGCGCTCATTCCAATGAAAGCGCCGCTCGATACGAACTCGCCGTGCGAGAAGTTGAGCGTTTTCGTCGTAGTGAACGTAATGCTGAAGCCGAGCGCCACAAGCGCATATGCGCCGCCGACCGCCAATCCACTAATTAACGCCTGAAAGATAGCTTCCATGATGAGTGTTCTCCGCTGTGGCAGCACCTGCGGTGCCGCCATCATCAATGGGACCGTTACTGCTTGTAGTCGGCCGGGGTCAGGGACGCAACGAGCGCATCGCTGTACGGCACGAGTCGGCCATCTTTCCAGTGCACCCAAACAAAGTCCTTTGCTACCAGTGCTTCGTGATTTGTCTTGCTGAAAGGCTTGTTGTAGGTTTTAAGCAGACCTTGCACCGGTGCATTGAGGTTCTCGAGCGCCACACGGATTGCCGAGCCATCTGTACTGTTCGCCTGCTTGATTGCCTGAACTAGAATCATCACGGAGTCGTAGCCGTGCAGCGCAAACGAGAACGAACTCGGTGCCTTCAGCTGAGACCCAACGCGGGTGAACAGCTTGTCTTGGGTTGGGGTCCGATTTTCACTGACGGTACGCAGAAAAAGTGGCTTCTCTGCCAACGTCTTTCCGGCTGCATCATAGAAAGTGATGTTGTCCGCCGCCCAGGAACTGAGCGTACGCGGGTAGTAGGTGATTTTCTCCATGCTCCGCATGACTTGAGCGATAGGAGTACCCTGCGCCCAGATGATGACTGTGTCGACACCTGCTTCCTTGAGCTTGTTCAACTGGGAAGTCATGTCTGTGTCGCTGACGCCGAATTGTTCGATGGCAGCGGGAGTGATTCCCTGCATCTCGGCGATGGACTTCATGTCTTTGAGAGCACCTTGACCATAGCCTGTCGTCTCGGTCATGAAGCCAACCTTCTTTGCATTACCCGTCTTCTTCACATACGCCATCAGCGCCGCGACTTGCTCACGGTCGACCATCGAGACGCGGAACATGTAGTTGTCCGCACCGGGGCTCATCGGCTTGGTGATGTCCGTTCCCGACGAGACATTGTCAATCACCGGCATCTTCTTCTGATTGACGATGTGCTTCCATGCCATTGCGTTTCCAGAGTTCGTCGGACCGAAGACGGCTACGACCTTTTCGTTGTCGATGAGGTCCGTCATGTTCTGGATGGACTTGGGCGGCTGTGATATGTCGTCGCGCACGACGAGCGTCAGTTTTTTGCCGAGCAGTCCACCCGCCGCATTTACATCAGCTATTGCAGCTTGCATGCCAAGGACAGCGGCTTGTCCGCTCTGTGCCGAGGGCGACGCAGAAAGGTCGCCGTTAAAGCCAATCTTTATTTCCTGCGCCGACGCGGCGGGGACCGCCGCAGCAAAACTGAGCGAGGCTACGATTCCTGCGATGACACGAATTGCTTTCATGATGTCTCCAACCTGTTGCTTCAGCATTCGATGGGCGTTTCATCCCATCGTCGTTTCAATCAATCAGAACTTGCTCACGACACCCAGACTGACCGCCACCAAGGAGCGGCTCGCCCCCGGGGTAGTCTGGAAGCTGTCACCGATGGCCGGTGTGGCATTAATAATTGCGCCAGTTCCCGGGTTACCCAGCGTCTGGCCCGACGCACGCTGGTATCCTTCGAGCGCGTATAAACCTGTACGCTTCGAAAGCGCGTAATACTGGGAGAGAACGACCTGGTGATACTTGGCTGCGTCCGAGATGTTGTTCGCCTTGGAAGCCCACGTGTAGCTGTAGCCAAGTGCCAAATCGAACGCAACGGCCGGCTTCCAATGAAGCACACTGCCTACCGTGTTCCAGACGGCCGTGTCGGTGAACTTGGAATTCACGCCCGGGACGTACTGCACGTTCGAATATGCAAACGAGATGTCCCAGTTCTGGTTGAAGACATAGCCGCCATTGACAGCAAAACGCTGCTGAGCCTGGGCTTGGCTGTAGCCATTTGTGATGGCTGATACCCCCTGCTGACCGGACGAGTTCACTGAAGATTCCGCGCCGTATGGGCCACCGCCAGGAGTTGAGTTATTGATGCGCCAGAAGCCTGCAGCAAGACCGAAGTTCCCACCCTTGTACTGAAGTCCACCGCTCCAAGTCGACCCCTGATTCAAGCTCCCGGGCACGCCGGCAGGTGCGAATTGGCCACTTGCTGTAATGCCATAGAACGTCGGCGTCGTATAGGAAATCGCGTTGTTGGAGCGATAGTAGGTATCCAAGCCGTCAAGGTCGCCAGGATGCGAACCGTACCCGGTCTGATAGAACGCGGGAACCCACGGCGAAAGCATCACGTAGTAAGCGCTATATTGACGGCCCACTGACAGGGCACCATAGGCAGGGTTCGACAACTCGATGCGTGCCTGCCTACCGAACATGGCATTCGTGAACTGCTGCCCGCCGTTCGCGAGATTGAAACCCGACTCCAGGACAAACAACGTCTGATAACCGTTACCGAGGTCCTCTGTGCCACGAAGCCCCCAACGGTCTCCGTTCCACACACCCGACTGCATGCGAACGTTGGACCTTCCTGGCGTCGTCGAGCCGAGAGTTGTTTGACTGTTTTGATAGGTGATAGACGTGTCGACAATGCCGTACAGAATCACGCTCGACTGAGCAAATGCAGGAAGAACAGCCAAACCAAGACTCGCACCTACTGCACATCGAACAAATCTCTTCTTCGCCATTAAAAGTCTCCTTAATAATTTTCTAGTCCGAGTCGTCAGCGGCGGCGTCTGATTGCCATCACTTGTCGCGGCCTGTCGTGGGCAACACGGCCAATTCGGCTTTCCATATGTAGGATAACGAATCGGTGTAGCGATTTACTCTCACTGGATTCGAGAGGAACGCACCGTGTTACGCGCGGCGCGCAGATTGACCTATTTGCGGCGCTCGTTGTCTTGAGGGAGGGCTGCCTCCCCCGATAGCCCAGATACTACGCCACAAAATTAAACATGCGCCACTCCTTTTGCATAGGTGCAAATCCCTATCGGGCAGCTTCACATTCATCTCAAAGACCATCGGACGGCGAGAACCCACACACCGTGCGGGTTCCAGCCGGAGCCATACGCTAAGTCGCAAGTAACGCATCAGCGCCATTGCAATATCGATGGCAATGTGGTGTCTGGATGTGGGTAATTACACCTATGCAAGTAGATATGTTGATGTGAAACACTAACGCAACGGCGTTGCTAACCGTATATCCATCAGACATCAAGGAGAAATCATGTCGTTCCCTCAATACGTCGCGCCACGTTTGCTCGAAGACCGCGTGGCTTTCGTAACCGGCGCAGGACAAGGCAATGGCCGTGCACTCGCGCTCGGCCTTGCCCAGGCCGGCGCCAAGGTTGTGGTTAGCGACATTGCTTTCGAACACGTCAGGGAAACCGCCGCGCTCATTGAGAAGGAAGGTGGGAAAGCGTGGCCGTTCGAGCTGGATGTCACCAACGCAGACGCTTGCTACACCCTTGCCGAAAAGGTCTCCAACGACATCGGCTGTGTCGACCTGCTTGTGAATAATGCGGGCATCATTATTCGTGAGAACTCGACAAGCCCGAATGCAGCCAAGAACTGGAAGAAAGTGATGGACGTGAACGTTCAAGGGACGTTCAATGTCACGCACGCGTTTCTTGAGGCTATCAAGACGACCAACGGCGTGATTATCAACGTTGCATCTATCGCCGCTTATGCTGGACAAGGCGCTAGCCTCGGCTATTCCCCGTCCAAAGGTGCAATCAAGATGTTCACGCAGTCTCTAGCGGCCGAACTCGCGCCTCACGGGGTACGCGTAAATGCATTGGCGCCCGGCGTCATCGAAACCCCTATGACGGCTGCAACACGCGAGAATCCGGCGCGTCTCGAGGCGTTTATGTCACGCATCCCTATGGGTCGGGTTGGCCAAACGGAGGACCTCGTCGGCCCGACAATATTCCTGGCGTCTGGAATGTCGCGCTACGTGACGGGGGTAACCCTCGCGGTAGATGGTGGATTTCTAGCTATCTAAGGCCTATCTTGCAAAAGCCCGCCCAGCGGGCTTTTTTTTGGCACAACAGCGTCTACGCCGGAGCAGTCAGAAGCGAGTCCTTCGCTGTTCTCGCGGCGAAATCCGTTTGCAGATAGCACGTGCCGACGCCAGCACCAGAAGCTGCACATTTTCGAGAACCTCCCTCCAATCATCCTTTCCACCAGCTTGCTGGGCAGGCATGGACCACCCGAGTCTTCGATTCCCAAGGCGTTACGAAGACAGCTTTTCAGAGAGCTGAAGCAGTCCCCTCGCAACGGTTCCGGTATCAGAGGTATCCAGCGTGCTTGACGGGCCGAAAATGGTAACTGAAAGCACCATCTGCCCGCGGTCGAAAACAGGCGCGCTCAGGCTGTCGACGCCAGGGATTGGCACACCCAGCGTTCGTGACAGATGTGTGCGCCGCACATCTCCTGCGAAGTTCTCAATTACATCGACAAAGCATCGCGCTGAGACCGCATCGGCCTTCGCAACTTCACGAGCAAGCATCGGTTCTATCGTCTGCCTCGGAAGGAACGCGGCGAACAGTCGTCCTGTGCTGCTGTGGGCGATGGACATTACCGACCCCACATGCAAGCCGACATGCAGGTACATTTCGGGGCCGTGGTATCGAATGACGGTGGGGCCATGGTCTGTCCATATCGCCACAAACGCGCCGTGATTATCGTCTTTAAGCAGTCGAATGGCCAACTCCACCGTCTTATGCAATGGATGGAGCTGCGCTAAAGCCCGCAGGCCAAGCTTCAACGCAAGTGGTCCGGGCTCAAAGCTGTGGGTCGTTGAATCACGTCTAACCAGTCCTGTGCGAACCAAGCTGACCATGTATGTGAAGACCTGATTCAAAGGTAAGGCGGTTGCAGCGCTCAGCCCCAGCATCGAAACAGGTTTTCCGGCGTCAGCCAGATGCTGCAAAAGCGTTCCTCCAACCTCCATCGCATGGATTCCACGCTGCTTCCTGGTTCTTCTCGGAGCAAGTTGCTCGACGCATCCGGCAGCCTCCATATCTCCCCTCCTTTGCGAGCATCGTCCCGGACCTGGTGATGCCAACCGGTCGGCACGTCGCGTTTTCTCGACAAGGTCCGACATGCGAAAAAAAGCCGCGGCCGCTGGGCAACAGCAACCGCGGCAATGCACACCCATCGGAATTCCTACGCTTCGTTAATGGGACACCACTGCAAATTTGGTAGCCGGAGCGTCCATCACAGTGTCTTCCTTCCGAACCTCCGTGGTAGATGCGATTGCTTTGCCTGCGATGTAGCCGAAAGTCAACGCCGGTCCCAGCGTAATGCCGGCGCCGGGGTAGTTCCCGCCCATGATGCTGCATGCGTCGTTGCCAACCGCGAACAGCCCGTGGATTGGCGAGCCGTCGGAGTTGAGCACGCGGCATGAAGAATCAGTCTTCAGGCCAGCGAATGTGCCAATGTCACCGATGCGAATTTTGAGAGCATAAAAGGGGCCTTTCTCGATAGGCGCGACACACGGATTCGGCGAATGAAGAGCGTCACCCTGATAACGGTTATACGCTGTGCTTCCCTTTCCGAAGAGTGAGTCGCGACCTAGTCGCGCCTCAGCGTTATAGCCCCGCACCGTCTCTTTGAAGTTGAGCGCATTGACGCCAATCTTCTCGGCCAGCTCCTCTACGGTTGATGCTTTCGTCAGGTAGCCGACACGCAGATAGCGGCCAATGGGCATCGGGAACGGAGCAACACTACCCAGGCCGTACGTTCGGAGAGTCTTGTGGTCGCAGATGAGATGAGCGGAAATTTCCTCTCCCGCCGGCGTCGACTTCACCAGCGCTTGCACAAAGTCATGGTACGAGTGGCCTTCGTTCGTGAACCGACGGCCGTCACGTAGCACGGAGATAACGCCCGGCTTCGCGCGGTCGATAAAGTGCGGCATGATGCCTGTTGTTCCGTCCTTTCTGGTCAGCGTCGAAACCGGCACCCAGGCAGCCGCGTTCGGCAGCGTTGTCGTCACTTGACCGCCGACTGCTTCAGCCATGCGCAGTCCGTCGCCCGTGTTACCGGTCGGAGAAGGCGAGAAATGTTCGGAGCCTGTCGGAGCGTGGGGGAAGAGTTGCTTGCGACGTTCGATGTCGTACGGAAAACCGCCGCTCGCCAAGATAACAGCACGATTCGCGGTCACCCGTACTTTCGAACCGGCCCGGTCAAGGACCGCTCCGGTGATTCGGCCGTTGTCGTTGGTGAGGCTGAGCGCCTTGGTGTTGAGCCAAAGAGGAACGTTCAGGTCGAAGAGCGACTTTGCGAGACGACCGGCAAGCGCGTTGCCGTTCGTCAGCGTCATGCCGCGACCATGCTTCAAAACGTCTGCAAAGTGGCGAGAGAGACGCTTGGTGACGTACCAGGCAGACTTGATTGACTTCGTCACCCGCATGAAGTGCACAATTTCCTTGCCCGAACCAAGCATCATTCCGAATACGGTGAGTTCGGGCAGAGCAGGAGCGAGGTCCTTGATTGCCGTGCCGAGTTCACGGCCGTCAAACGGACGAGTGACCATGGAACGGCCACCTTGCGTGCCGCCGGGGGCCTCGGCGTGATAGTCGGGAAACACGAGAGGCATGTCGAAGCGCACAGCTGTCTTCGCTGTGAAGAAGTCCACAGCTTCCGGCCCATTCTTGATGAAGGCGTCGACGCGCTCACCATCAAAGCTCGACCCCGCCTCGTGCTGCAGATACGTACGCGCGGCATCTTCTGCCTCGTAGATTCCTTGCACCTTTGCAAGCGCTGTATTCGGAATCCAGAGCCAACCGCCCGAGCGAGCTGTTGAGCCGCCGAACTTTGGCTCTTTCTCGATAACGAGGACATTGAGCCCCTCAGACGCCGCCGTGATTGCCGCGGACATTCCCGAGCATCCCGAACCAATAACAAGCACGTCACAGCTGTATTCGCTTTCCTGCTTCATCTCGCATCTCCGATAGCGAGGACGCGTCACCTCAGGTGCGTCCTCATAATCCATCCCCGTCTTCTGGGCCATGGTCAAATCATACTCCGTAATTACATATACGCGTACATATTTGCGTACGTACAATCCCTATATCGGATTTCGTTGTCGCGGATGTAGATTGAGGACTCGATGGGAAACGCTTGTGCCCTTCTGTTTGGATGCGGTAGGTGGCCTTGTGTGCAGGCGCTGCGCTCGCCACCTTTGTCATCGAATTTCTGGCGACGCGGCGGTCTGTCGCCGGTACCGCTTACTTCACCTACTCTGGAGACGACATGATTAAACGTATGACTTTGCTGGCGCGCAAGGAAGGCACTTCGGTAAGCGACTTCCGTGCGTACTGGTCTGGCTGCCATGCTCAACTCGCTTTGTGCATGGATGGCATTTCGAAATACACGCAAAACAGGGTCGAGAAAACTCTCTGGAGGTCCGCAGGTGGTTCGGGATGTTTTGATGTCGATGGCATCGTCGAGCTCTGCTTCGAAAGCGATGAGCTCATGTCCGAAGCGCAACGTTCCGCGGTCGGGAGTCGATACATTCCCGAAGATGAGCCAAACTTCCTGCGCGGATGGACGCTTTGCGTGGTCGACCACGAGGATGGAGCCAAAGAGCACACAGGCGTGAAGGTCATCGTCGTCGCTGCTCTAAAGGCAGGTGTCTCACGAATCGAGTTCGAGAAGGTAATGGTCGAATCCGACAAGGAACAACCGACGCCTGCGACAACATCGCTCAATTGGACGACCAAAAGCGCGAAGCGTGAACGCCTATGGGCAGAGCCGGTAGTGCCCACCGTGCTTGCCGCGCTGTGGTTCAAGAATCTTGCGGAAGCGCATGACGCGTTTCGAGTTGAGAGCAGCCTCGTGCAAAGCATTGACGGCTTAGCCGACCGTGCAGCTGCGTACCTTATCAACCCGCTCGTGGTCAGGTAATCCGAATGGTCGTCAGCATCTCATGCTGGTGACCATTTCAGACCGGTAGCCAGTTTGGTGGGCGCGTCGCCTCCTCTCTCTCTAGCGAAACCATAGCGCACTGCGATTCGGAAATTGCTACGAAACCGCGCCGTTAGCCCGTACCAAAAAACAAAACGGGCGCTGGAGCTCCGAGCGCCCGGTGCATCTCATTTTCGGCTCTCAGCTCACGCTTTATGCAAATTCCTCGCTCGTTCGGACCGTAACGCAAAAAACATCGCTGTGCAGGCAAGAAGCAGCATGAATGCAATGAAATAGAACGCGTTGTTCATGCTTCCGGTGTAGGTCTTGATAAGACCGATTAGATACGGGGTGATGGTTCCGCTGGTTACCCCGATAGTGCTGACCAGCGCGATGCTCGCAGGAGCGCTGGAACCGCGAAAGAAGCTAGCGGGCACAGACCAAAAGATGGGATGAGCCGCGTAAATAAATACGGCCGCCGCAGTCAACAACGCCATGGATAGTGCGAAGCCCAGGCCATGCGAAGTCAGTAGCGCCAGCGCTGCAGCGGCGCCAGAGCCACAGACGATGAAATGCCATTTGCGTTCGTTGCGTCGGTCGGAACGACGAGCAATCAAAATAACGCCCACAGCGCCGATTGCATTCGGGATTGCCGAGTACAGACTAATCTGAACGATGTCGGTAATTCCGAATTCGCGAATCATCGTCGGCATCCAGAATAGCAACAGGAGGATGCCCGAGGTCAGGCAGAAGTACACAAACGCGAACACATAGACGTACGGGTTACCCACTGCCGCAAGCAGGGAATGGCTATGCTCAGCAGGCTTTCCGTCGTGTGCCAGCACGTCTTCCAGCCGCCGCTTCTCACCTGCGCTAAGCCACGGTGCAGCGGACGGCCTGTCCTTCAAGAAGAAGAATGCGATAACACCCAGCAGGATTGCGGGAGCACCCTCGATGGCCAGCATCCACTGCCACCCGTGGACACCATGGACCCCATCCATGCCGCGCATAATCCAGCCAGAGACCAGACCGCCAAGCACACCGGCGACGGCGACACCAGCATAAAAGACAGATAGCGCTCCTGCGCGACGGCGTGCCGGGAACCAGTACGTCAGATATAAAACGATGCCTGGAAAGAAGCCGGCCTCAAATACACCGAGAAGAAAGCGTAAGACGTAAAACTGCGTGCTGTTGGATACCGCGACCATCACCACCGAACACGCGCCCCACAACACCATGATTCGTGCGAAGGTCTTCCTGGCTCCGTACTTATGCAAGAGTATGTTGCTGGGCACTTCGAAGAGGACGTACCCGACAAAGAAGAACACTGCGCCCAAACTGTACGCGGCGTCAGTAAAGGAAAGGTCGTGCTTCATCTGCAACTGGGCGAACCCGATGTTGTTCCGGTCCAGGATTGCAATGACGTAACAGAAGAAAAGAAACGGAATGATTCGCAGCGTCACCTTGCGAAACAGGGTGTCATCCGATGTGCCGACAGATGGGGGATTCGTCGGTGCAGGGACCGTGCCGACTGAACTTCGCGTTGTCATCAGAAACTCCAGTGCAGTTATTTTCAGTTGTGGTCCGCTGTCAGTCGAAGTATCTACGCCACCTCACTGACCGCCAACCCACTCAGAAGGCAACCGCACCATGGCAGGTCCACGCTTCTTGATTACATATTAACGCTGCACTTCGCACATATATAATTCTCGTTTGTACCTATCTGGGTCCTTCTGGACCGCAAACGGCTTCGAAGTGCTGGTAAACACCTAACGTGCCGGCGACTGGTTCGTTAGATGAGTCCAAGAACGAGCTCGGGCTATGCGGCGCACAGGCCAAGACCAGCAAGTTCGAATTGGCCGGCCTTGCCTCGAATTCGCTTTGCCTGGCGGCCCGCAACGCCACCAAGCAAGTTTTGTTTTACACGTATGTGATTGCGTATATATAATCAAGCGCGAGTGAGCTGCTACGTACAGCGATTGCATCGTTAAGGAGACCGGTTTGTCCGCGAGAATGTTGTGGCTTCTGAGCGCGTGCTGCTTTGCCAGCATGGCGTCAATGCGGGTCTGCGATTCGCTGTTACCGTCGCTGCAGGCGGAGTTTGGTGTGAACATGGGGCACGCCGCCCTCGCAATTTCAGGATTCGCCCTCGCATACGGCCTTACGCAACTCGTCTTCGGGCCCTTGGGAGACAAGTTCGGAAAAATCCGCGTAATCGCTCTGACCACGCTAGCCTGCACGGTAGGAAACCTTGGTGCAGCATTGTCCGCTCATATGGGCCAATTGGTCGCGGCCCGAGTATTGTCCGGGGCTGCGGCCGCGGGAATAGTGCCTTTAACTATGGCGTGGATTGGCGACACAGTGCCTTATGAACGGCGTCAGGAAATTCTTGCACGGCTGCTCGGCGCGACGGTTTTCGGGATGATTGCCGGTCAGTGGCTAGGGGCATTGCTCGCCGACGCGGCCGCCTGGCGAATCTCGTTTGCCTCACTGGCCCTGATTTATCTGGTTGCGGGGCTCTTCGTCTTGCGAGAAGTCAATTCGTCGGACATGACGGGCAAGTCGATACCCGGCCGTTTCGCGTACCGTGCTTTTGAGGTGTTGGCGATTCCTTGGGCTCGAACAGTCCTCCTCGTCACCTTCATCGAGGGCTCGCTCGCGTTCAGCGCGCTGTCGTTCATCCCGACCTATCTACACGGGACATTCGAACTTCCGATGTCGAGGGCGGGCGCGATTGTGGCTCTTTATGGGGTAGGCGGTTTAACGTACAGCCGTTGCGCAAGCCTCTTGGTCCGTCGCTTGGGAGAAGCCACTCTGGCGAGGCTTTGCGGTGCCTGTCTCGCAGTGTCATATGGCGCACTCGCGCTTCTCAATACTTGGTGGCTTGCGTTGCCCGCCTGCTTCATGGCTGGATTTGGCTTCTACGCGCTGCACAACACCCTGCAGACCCATGCCACGCAGATGGCACCGAGCGTGCGCGGAACCGCCGTGTCACTCTTTTCGTGCTTTCTTTTCTTTGGGCAATCACTAGGCGTTGCTTGCGCCGCGTGGTTCATCGACAGATTTTCAGCGCCGCCTGTTTTTATAGGCTGTGCTTTCGGCCTATTTCTAGTCGCAGTCGTGTTTTCGTCGCTGGTTTCTCGCCAAACCGCACAGCTGGCGAGGACCTAAAGGAATGCCGGCGGAGCAGATACCCGGGGTGGCAGCCAGCTGGCAAACGAAGCGCACGGCGAATCAGATGGAAAGAGCGTGCCTAGACGGCCGGTACAGTCGGCGCGGAATTCTGTTCGGTCAACAGCTTGGTGGTCGCAAGAAGACTGGTAACCAGCGGGCCTTTCCAGGAAACGTCGAAATTCCCGGCAACGCCGAAGAGCGTCAAAACAAGAACAATCTCTCCGTTGTTGTCAAAAACCGGTGCGCTGATGCTGTTGATACCTGGAATCGGCATGCCCTCTCCTCGCGCGACGCCTCGCTTTCGAATATCCGCCAGAATGGCGTCGAACTGCGTGATAGTCAGACGCTCGCCATCAGGCGTTTGCGACCCGAAGTCCGCACCAACGAGCTCGCCGAGCGTGGAACTCTGCTTGTATGCAGCAAACACCCGGCCAGTCGTCGAATGCGTGAGCGACATCACTGTGCCGACGTGAACACCAGCATGCAGCGAGGCGGCGGGCTCAATGCTTTGCAGAACGGTTGGACCACGGTCTCCCCATGCGGCGAGAAGCACACTTTGCTCGACGCGCGTCGCAAGGTCGGTGGAAGGCTGCATTGCGTTACGGACTGCGGGCACCATGCGAAGCGCATGCAACCCCATGCGGAGAGACAAAGGCCCTGGCTCGAAGCGCGAGGTGACGGGGTCCCGTTTGACGAGGCCGGTACGAAGCAGGCTCACCATATAGGTGAACACCTGATTCGTGGGGATGCCGCTGCGCGCGCTGAGCTCCGCAAGTGTCACTGGTTCGCCAGCGTCCGCGAGATACTGAAGGAAGCGGCCACCAACTTCCATGCTCTGGATGCCGCGTTGCTCCTTCCGGGCACTTGAATCGAGGCTTTCCGGATTTTCTTTTGCCCGCTGCTTCGTTACCATGCAATCCTCTGTGCACGAACACATTATGTTTCGCCGATTTTACCGGCTTCCTGGTCACCGTAAGGCACTTGGATTCTGAATCCGACAAGATACGCAAATGGACACCGAAAGCACCGAAAAAGCCCAGCGGGGAATCCAGTCAGTTGAAGTGGGCAGCGAAATTCTGCTGGCACTCACGCAATCTGACTCGCCCATGCCGCTCAAAGAGATTTCGCGGGTCACCGGCATGTCTCCCGCCAAACTTTTCCCGTATCTGGTGAGCCTCATCAAGCTTCAGCTGGTACAGCGAATGGAGCCGTCAGGCGATTATGCCCCAGGTCCCCTCGCGCTGCGGCTTGGCCTGTATGGGCTGCAACGATTGAATCCTCTGCGCGAAGCCGAGGCGGACGTATTGGCGCTAGCATCGAAAACGGGACAAAGCGTTTTTTTGACGACTTGGGGGCCAAACGGACCGGTCGTCGTCAGACAGGAAGACCCTTCATATCCGCTGCATCTCACTTTGCGAGTCGGCACGGTCATGTCGCTCGTCAACACGGCAACGGGACGACTTTTTGGCGCCTATATGCCAGAGTCCTTGGTGCAGAAGGCTCTCGCAGACGAGAGCATACGGCTCAGCGGTGCAACCGCACTGAAGGCAACGGAAAAGCAGGACCTGTTCAAGGAGTATCGGAAGATTCGCGAGGAAGGCATGACGCGAACTTCGGGCCATCCTTTGCCGGGTGTGAATGCTATCGCGGCACCTGTATTTCTGTTCACTGGGTCGATTGCGCTCGCCATCACTCTGGTTGGGCCCGCAGGTACGTTCGATACAAGTTGGGATGGGGAACTTGCGTTGACCCTGCGCCAGACCACACTGGACCTGTCCTACCGACTAGGCTACTCGGCCATCCCGGGCGACGAGACCTAGTTCATCGTGATGCGACAGCAACGCCCGAGAAATGTGAAGACAATTCGCGGCTGCCTCGGGCGTCGCCTGTCAGCGACTTGAGACCTTTCCAACGCACGCCGGCGGCGCTCCCGCAAGCCCCCCTTCAAATCCCTGCATCGCTTTGATGCGATGGCGCAGCCGACCCTGAAAAACCTGGGCTCACTTGCGCGGCCACCTCTCTGAAACCCTTCGAAACACAGAAGCCCTGACGTCGAGCACCTATCAGTGCGGCACGTCGGCCCACTCGGCCGCCAGGAACAATCAACACGCGTGTCGGCCTCACGGTAGTTCGTCGCAAAGCGCCCTCCCCGTGCCGAAGACATCCACGGACGCAAGTGTGCCGTCCGACAATCACACGAAATGAATCCACGCTTGCGTCTTGGCGTCGCGCCAGTTCATCCCCGCTTTGCGCCGCTCGTCGGCAGCCAGCACCCCTATATACCAGCATGCTTCGGATGCCTGTAATCGCCGAGGGCAAGCAGGACTGGCAGCTCAGGTTTTGGGGACAGTTTAAGGCGTACGGGAAATTATCTATATGCGATTTCATTCGCTTATGTATAATTCCATCAATGCCGGGGTTGCTGGCCAAAACCCACCCTGTCCCCTTCAATCAATTTTGTAGAGGTCTTCTGCCATGGCGACAGAAAAGAAGTTTGCTTCCCACGCGGACGTCGAAGAAAAGAAAGTCACGTTCGAACAGCTTTCTGAACATGCGTACGCATACACCGCTGAAGGCGACCCCAATACCGGCATCATCATCGGGGACGACGCGGTACTCGTAGCGGACACTCAGGCGACGCCGGTGATGGCTCAGGACGTGATTCGCCGCATTCGCGAAGTCACGGACAAACCTATCAAATACGTCCTGCTGACTCACTATCACGCGGTCCGCGTACTTGGAGCATCGGCGTATAACGCTGAGCAAATCATCGCCAGTCAGGACACCTACGACCTGATTGTCGAGCGCGGCGAGCAGGACATGAAGAGCGAAATTGAGCGCTTCCCGCGCCTCTTCAATGCGGTTGAATCGGTGCCCGGCCTGACGTGGCCCACGCTTACCTTCCAGAAAAAGATGACGCTCTGGATGGGCAAGCTCGAAGTGCAAATTCTGCAGCTTGGTCGTGGACACACCAAGGGCGATACGGTTGTCTGGCTTCCTCAGGAAAAGACTCTGCTCTCCGGCGACCTGGTCGAGTACGGAGCAACTCCGTATGCAGGTGATGCGTATTTCCAGGACTGGCCTGCCACGCTCGATGCAATCGCCGCACTGAAGCCCGAAAAGCTGGTTCCCGGCCGAGGCGCTGCTCTCAAGACGCCGCAGGAAGTGGCCGACGGTCTGGCGGGAACCCGTGCTTTCGTCAGCGAGCTCTACAGCAAGGTCAAGTCCGGTTCCAGCGAAGGCAAGGACTTGAACGCCATTTACAAAGAGACCTACGCTACGCTGAAGCCGAAGTTTGGCGACTGGGTCATCTTCGACCATTGCATGCCGTTCGACGTCACGCGAGCACACGACGAAGCAACGCGGTACCCGGACCCTCGCATCTGGACCGCGCAGCGCGACAAGGAGATGTGGGAAACCCTCGAGGGCTGACCTGCATCGCGCGCCGGCCTGTGTGCATCAGGAACGCACAGGTCGCTTCAAAGACAAGCTCAATCTGGAGTTTCCAAAGTGCAACAACCGACGCGAGACAAACCAAGTCGCCGTGAGCCTGCTCAGGCGGGCGCGCCCTGCAATCCATTACTGGAACGCGCATCGTCCGCATCTACGTTCTCTGCCCATCCAGTTGGCTACCAATCGGGATTCGCCAGCGAGTTCGCCACCGAAGCACTTCCCGGTGCTCTGCCGGTTGGTCGAAATTCACCTCAACGTGCGCCCTATGGGCTGTACGCCGAACAGCTCTCGGGTACGGCCTTCACTGCTCCTCGCTCCCACAACCGTCGTTCGTGGCTGTATCGAGTGCGACCAGCTGCGGTCCATATGCCGTTCACGCTGTTACAGAGCGACAAACTCGTTAGCGACTTCTCGAGTGTGCCCCCAACGCCTCCAAATCAGTTGCGCTGGGACCCGCTTCCGATGCCGGAAACGCCGACAGATTTTATTGACGGTCTGGTAACCATGGCAGGCAATGGTTCGGCGGAGGCGATGTCGGGTTGTGCTATCCATATGTACGCAACGAACCGGTCGATGACAGACCGGTTCTTCTACAGCGCCGACGGAGAACTGCTGATTGTTCCCCAAGCCGGTCGCCTGAGCATTGCGACCGAGCTGGGTCTCCTCGACGTGGAGCCACAAGAAATCGCTGTCATTCCGCGAGGCGTACGCTTTCGCGTCGAGTTGCCCGATGGCGAAGCCCGCGGCTATATCTGCGAGAACTTCGGCGCCCTGTTACGCCTGCCGGACCTCGGTCCTATTGGTTCGAACGGTCTTGCCAATCCACGCGACTTCCTGACGCCACTTGCAGCATATGAAGTCCGCGAGGGCAATTTTGAACTGGTGGCAAAGCTTAACGGGCATCTGTGGCGCGCAGATATTGGCCACTCACCGCTCGATGTCGTAGCGTGGCACGGCAACTATGCGCCGTACAAATACGACCTCCGACTCTTCAATACGATTGGCTCATTCAGCTTCGACCATCCGGACCCGTCGATTTTTCTGGTGCTGCACTCGCCGAGTGACACGCCCGGCGTTGACACCATCGACTTTGTCATCTTCCCGCCGCGGTGGCTCGCGGCCGAAGATACGTTCCGGCCGCCCTGGTTCCATCGAAACTTCGCCAGCGAATTCATGGGGCTAATCCATGGCGAGTATGACGCTAAAGCTGAGGGTTTCGTGCCCGGCGGTGCCAGCTTGCACAACTGCATGTCAGGCCACGGGCCCGACGCCGGCACGTTTGAGAAGGCATCGGTGTCTGACACAACAAAGCCCATGAAGGTCGATTCAACCATGGCTTTCATGTTCGAGACTCGCAACCTCATCAAGCCAACTCAGTTCGCCCTGGAGACCTCACAGTTGCAGGCGCAGTATTTTGAGTGCTGGCAAGGCCTCGAAAACAACTTCAATCCGGACGTCAAGTGATGCCAGTCAATACAGACGATACCCTGATGCTTAGTCGGACGACTGACCCGAGCCTCCGATGCTGGGTCGAGTCAGCGAATTCTGCCGATACCGACTTTCCCATCCAGAACCTTCCTTTCGGCGTGTTCTCCGACGACAAGTCCGACAGAGGGCGGGTCGGTGTTGCAATCGGAGACTTGATTGTCGACCTTTGCGAGCTTGAGTCCGCTGGACTGCTTGCCGTACCTTATGTGGTCACGGACGATGACGGCCTACCTAAAAGCGTCTTCCGCCAATCGCGGCTCAATGATTTCGTAGCCTTGGGGAAAGCGACCTGGAGCAGCATCCGGATTCAGCTGTCGACGCTACTGTCCTCGGACAACGCGACGCTTCGGGACGACGCCGAACTGCGAGAGCAAGCGTTCGTGCGCCAAAGCGACGCGGTCATGCGTCTCCCCTTCGACATACCCGGTTACACCGATTTCTATTCATCGAGAGAACATGCGACCAACGTCGGGGCGATGTTTCGTGACCCGAAGAACGCGCTGATGCCAAATTGGCTCGAGATTCCAATCGGATATAACGGGCGAGCGTCTTCGGTAGTAGTGAGCGGCACACCGATTCGCCGCCCGAATGGGCAGCGCAAGGGCCCCGAGGATGAGCGCCCCACTTATGGACCGTGCCGCAAGCTCGACATCGAGCTGGAAACCGGGTTTTTTGTCGGCGTGGGTAACACCCTAGGCACAACGATTCCCGCCGCGGACGCGGATGGTCATATCTTTGGAATGGTCCTCCTCAACGACTGGAGCGCGCGCGACATCCAGCAGTGGGAATACCAGCCCCTCGGCCCGTTCAACTCGAAAGGGTTCGCTACGACCATCTCTCCCTGGGTCGTGACGATGGAAGCACTCGAGCCGTTTCGCGTCGAACAACCACCGCAGATGCCGAAGCCCCTGTCATATCTGCGGGGTGCGACGCGCGCTGGCGTCGACTTACACCTTGAGGTGCAGTTGAAGCCAAAAACTGCTGCGTCGCCGACGACTATTGCCAGGACCAACTTCAAGTACATGTACTGGTCGATGGCGCAGCAGTTGGTGCACCACACCTCCGCTGGCTGCAACACACGGGTCGGAGACCTTCTGGGGTCGGGGACCATCAGCGGACCGAAATCCGAATCGAGCGATGACAAGATTGGGACGTTCGGCAGCCTGCTCGAGCTCACATGGAATGGGCAATCACCCCTTAAGCTCGACGATGGCGAGACACGGGGCTTTATCGACGATGGCGACGAACTTACTCTGACTGGCTGGTGTCAAGGCGATGGCTATCGCGTCGGGTTCGGTTCATGCGTCGGTGTCATACTGCCCGCGCTTGAGGTCCCCGTACAGGAGGACGGTGAATGAAGCTGTATAGCTACTTTCGCAGCTCAGCGTCTTATCGGGTTCGTATCGCACTCGCCTTGAAAGAGCTGCCGTTTCAGTACGAGGCTGTTCATCTTCTCAAAGATGGCGGCCAACAGCTCTCACCGGCATACCGTCGGGTAAATCCAGACGGTATCGTCCCAGCGCTTGAGGACGGACCGGAGGTTCTGACGCAGTCTCTGGCGATAATCGAATACCTCGACGAGATGTATCCCGGCCCGCCGCTTCTTCCGGGAGACTCCACCGACCGGGCCTACGTCCGCTCCGTTGCGCTTCAGGTCGCCTGCGAAATACATCCGGTCAATAATTTGCGGGTACTCCAGTATCTGAAGAAAAACTTCGGCATATCTGATGAGCAGAAGTCGCAATGGTACCGACATTGGATTGATGTCGGTTTCGGTTCATTGGAGGTGCGGCTTAGAGCGGAAAGACGCGTTGGAAAGTTCGCGTTCGGCGACGCACCAACTCTTGCTGACATTTGCCTGGTACCGCAAGTCTGGAACGCCCGCCGATTTGACATACCGCTGGACAGCTATCCGACAATCAAACGCATTGCCGACAATGCGTTTGATTTGGAAGCCTTCAGGCAAGCCGAACCCTCCGCCCAACCGGACGCGGAGGGTTGAACTGACCGTTCATCCCACGCTTGATGGTGCGGGGTCAACCGTCTCTGTTTTGTCGATGGGTGCTTACCCGCCGCGGTCGTGGCCATAAGGCATGGGAGACAGTGACGGCAACGCGGGCACTCGTTACGAATGAGCCTACGGTTTTCCACTGGCCGTCCGTAGCTGATAGATAATTCATCATCAACCAAGAATGAAGGCTGTGGTCGAGTTACGAATGGTCGCAACAACTATATAGCGCCGGAGCCTGGCTCCATGGTGCAGTTTGGAGACATCATGAGTGCAGGCTTTCAACACCCATTCCCTGCAACCGCCAATAGTGTCGCGCGAGGAAAAATCGTTAGCGCACAACAAGCCGTCAGACTGATTCGACCAGGAAGCACCGTGGCAACCGGTGGCTTCGTTGGTATTGGGTTCGCGGAAGAAGTCGCCATCGCGCTGGAGCAGCTGTTCCTTGACTCAGGCCGCAGCGGAAGCGACACGGCTCGAGACTTAACACTGGTCTACGCGGGTGGCCAGGGCGACGGAGCCAGTAAAGGCTTAAATCACCTCGCCCACGAAGGACTCGTTCGGCGGGTTGTCGGTGGCCACTGGGGACTTGTTCCTGGCCTCCAACGCCTGGCCGTTGAAGGTCTCATCGAAGCCTACAATCTTCCGCAAGGCGTCATTTCCCAGCTGTTCCGCGATATTGCCGCTCATCGGCCAGGTCACTTATCGACAGTCGGACTCGGCACGTTCGTCGACCCACGCAACGGTGGCGGCAAGCTTAACGCCCGAACGACGGAGGACCTGGTCAGCCTCATATCCGTCAACGGCGCTGATTGCCTTCTGTATAAAACTTTCCCGGTCGACGTCGCCATCGTGCGTGGCACCACCGCCGACGCGAATGGGAATGTGACAATGGAGAAGGAGGCGCTCACGCTCGAATCACTGGCCATCGCGATGGCCGCGCGTAACTCTGGCGGTATTGTGATAGTCCAGGTCGAGCGTATCGCCGAGTCAGGCACTCTGAATCCACGACAGGTAAAAATACCTGGGATTCTCGTCGACTGCATTGTGGTCGCAAAACAGGAAAACCATTGGCAAACGTTCACTGAGCCCTACAGCCCAGGCTTCGCGAGTGAGCTTCGCATCGCGACAAGTTCGATTCCGTCGATGACGATGAGTGAGCGAAAAATCATCGCCAGACGTGCTTCTTTCGAGCTGATGGCCAATAGCGTCGTCAACCTCGGCATTGGAATGCCCGAAGGAATTGCGAGCGTTGCTAACGAAGAGAAGGTATGCGACCTTTTCACGATGACGACCGAGCCCGGTGTCATTGGCGGGATACCGGCAGGCGGGCTGAATTTCGGCGCAGCAACCAACACCGATGCCATCATCGACCCGCCGTACCAGTTCGACTTCTACGATGGCGGCGGTCTCGACATCGCATTTCTTGGTCTTGCGCAGGTTGACCGCGAGGGCAACCTCAACGTCAGCAAGTTTGGGCCAAAGCTCGCTGGTGCCGGCGGGTTTATAAATATCTCGCAGGCGGCGAAGAAGGTCGTCTTCGTCGGAACGTTCAATGCGGGCCAGCTCAACGTGAGTATCAAAGATGGACGTCTGCAGATTCTCAAGGAAGGGGTCTGCCAGAAGTTTGTGGACGCAGTGGAACATCGAACCTTCGGTGGCCGTTACGCCATTGAACGCCAACAACCGGTCCTGTACGTCACAGAACGTTGCGTCTTTTCTCTTACCCGTGATGGTCTCGAACTCGTCGAGATTGCACCAGGGGTTGACCTCCACCGTGACATCGTCTCTCAGATGGGTTTCGCTCCCATCATGAAAGGTACTCCCCGCCTCATGGACGCGCGCATCTTTGAAGAGCGGCTGATGGGCCTGCGGACAATGTTGCTGCGGCTGAACCTCAGCGAGCGGTTCAGTTACGACTCAGAAAAGAACATGTTTTTCATCAATTTGGAAGGACACAAGGTATCGACGAGGGACGATGTTGAAGCAATCCGCGGCGAGGTTGAACATTCGCTCTCAGGACTCAATGTCCGACTCCATGCAATAGTCAATTACGACAATTTCTCGATAGCGCCCGAGGTCATCGATGCATACTCCAAAATGGTGGCCGGCCTTGTCGGACGATTTTACTCAGATGTGGCTCGGTATACGACAAGCAGCTTTCTGCGGATGAAATTGGGCGACGCGCTACAACAGCGCAGCGTCGCCACATATATCTACGAAAGTCCAGAAGAAGTGTCGTCCCATGAAACGCGCGAGAAATGACGGGCTTCAATCCATTTGCTGCAGCCCATGCGCGCGATTTCGCCGATAGACGTCGGTTGCGAGGAAATTGAAGCGGCCAGCGGTAGCCATGCCTCCTCAATCAGCGCTTCGCCCGTTCCGTTCAGAAAAAGAAGCCGCCGTCGTGTTACCAGCTAGTAGACAATGACTGTTCGAAATGGAGTCGTCGGAAGACCGGCTAAGCCGCCTCAACGAGAATAGACGAGTTGCGCCGGCGTGAGCCGCTTGCGAACCAATGAGGACCCTATGAACGTACGACGACAGGTCGTCTCAGCACGGAGCGGTCGCGCCGGTCACTGGCTAGGCGGGTCACCTTCGCGAGACTGCGCAGAGGGCAGCCAGGGAGTGCGCTAGACGACGGTGACTTCCGAAAAGCTTGACGCTTCCTTAAGGCAGCGCCGGCTTGATAGCAGAAACGCCGCTCGTGCGCACAGCCCTTCGACCTGGTTGCCATAAGCGCTACCCTCTGGGATATTCAGGGCCGTACAACAACACCGAGAAGTTTCATGGGAATCGCTGTCTTGAGTCAATTTTGGGGGCTCCTCGCTCACGCAAAGGGATTTACACAGATTAAAGATTATAAGATTACCGGAGTGCTCGACCGAGAAAACGCCTTGCCTGCACCACGGTTTTCAGAAGTGAATACCCATTTTCCGTGTGTGAAGGCCACGCAAAACGTGGGTGGAGGACAAGTCGTGTCGATGAACTTCGACAGAACGAGTGCGTCACGAGAACGATACGGAACGCAGCAACTGCAGCTATGTACCTGTTCGCATCAGACCGTCGTCCGGACATGTCGCAGAGTTTCAGCATCCTCATGTACGAGTTGATTGGTCGAACGGCGTGTTCTGATACATCAATCATCGGCGAAGTCTTGAAGGAGCGGTCATCGCGAAGGTGAACTTGCACCCGCCTTACCTAGAGCCGGGCGTCAAGCAGTCGAAGCATCGCCGCGGCACCACCCTCAATTCCGACACCGTGCAACGGATTGGTACTTCCCATGGCATTCGTGGACCCGGCTTCCGGAGAAGCAAGCTCTTTGGAACTGCCCATCAACGTTGCTAGTGAACACGAAGGCGCCATGGACCATGCGGTCCGCCCACCTGCGCAAAATCGCGAAACCTTCATGCGGTACGGTCTCGCGGTAAAGCTTCAGGCGGTGTCCGTAGAAGCCCCAGGCCAACTCAGGATGTTTCGCGAAACTTGCAGGGTTTGCCATGTCCTCGAACGACAACCCTTGGTGCTGAAGTGCGGGATAGGCACGCCAAAAGCCTTCGCTGCCGCGAAAGTCAGGTAGGCCCGAATCGACACCCATACCCGCGCCCGCGGTAATTAGAAGCCCGTCGGCCTCTCGCAGCCAGGCGGCAGCTTTCTCCAGCTTCTCGTCTTGCGAATCGGTCACCTCTCACTCCAAATAGATTACGACGACTGTCGACGAGAATTACTTGGACGTTCTGCCCAGTAGCGTGAAACGGTTTCGCCAGTGGTGGGACCCACCATGTGCGAGTATTGCGCATCGAGTTGATGCCGGCGAGCGAAAAAGGTCCCTGCCGAAAACGCTAGGCGCTTCGGCGTAGTGGAAGCCAGCAGAGCCGCGACGGAGAAATCATTGAGAACCTTGCTCGGGCAGAGCGGCAGTCGCTGACTCGAGCTATAGCGAACACAGCCCCGCCCGGCTTGGGGCATCGGACAGCAGCAGCGGTGAGGTATCATTGTGCGCATAAGTCACCACAGGACGCGAAATCTGATGGCTGTAGATTCCAGCTGGTTGGGCCAAATTGAACGTGAGTGGGCACAACTTCGCCAGTGCGACCCGTCACTCGACGTGGAAAGGTTCTTCCGGCACGTTGTGTCGGCAAACAAGGTCGGATTTCTCTCACTTGAATCTATCGCGGCCATTGCGAATGGCCTGCTCACAAGCCCGCTTTCGGGCGCACCTTACCTCGGCCGACGACTGATTGAACGGGTTGGCCCTGACCGGCACCCATCCCTCCGGGTCGCGCTTGCATTGTCTCTTGTCACGGAGACTGGTGGGCCTGCGGACTACGAGGGCGGGCACGTCATTCTGGGCGACGTGCTGAAGGATGATGCGGCGAGCGACCCGCTGCGCGGCATGGCGGCAGCGGCTCTCGCGGACAGCGCGCGGCTTGGTCGTGGCATGGACACCGACCTCGAGATGGCCAAGGGCATGTATGCCACGGCACTGGAACTTGGACACCGGCCGGCCGCGTACAACTTAGGCTTGTACTGGGAGGGACACTGGGATACGAGTGCTCCCGGCGACGTCGTCCCCGACAGCGCAAAGGCGGCACAGGCCTACAAGCGTGGTGGTTCGAACGCAAAATGCGCCGCCCGTCTGGACGCATTGCGAACCCGCTCGAGGTAAGCCACGCCAATCGCGAGTGCCGACGCAACAAAAAGCGAGCTCTGAGTGTGCTCGCTTACACGATTGGTTAAGCAGCCGCGACTTCCGACGCGGCCGCGACATTCGTCGTCGCGCCCACCTTTTTCGCCACAACCGCTTTCTTCGCCGGTGCCTTCTTCGCTACCGCCGCCTTTGTCGCGGGTTTCTTCGCGACGACTTTCGGCTTGCTCGCAGCGCCAGAATCTGCAACTCCGCTAACGCTAGCAATCAGAAACTTTGCCTGGTCTTTCGCACCGGCTAGCCACGCCGGAGCCGGACCGCGCCCGCTCCAAGTCGCACCGGACTTCGCGGCGCGATACTTAGCCGGCTGCGGACCTTTCGGCTGACCCGTGCCACCAGCGGCGCTGACTGACGACGAGACCTTCTTGCCCGCAGTCTTGGCCTTCTTCGCACTTGCCACGCCTGCAGCGACGACTGCATCGGCACTACCCTCAATCAGGAATTTGCTGCGGTCTTTCGCGTTCGCAATCCAACCCGGAGCGCGTCCGTGTCCGGACCATGTAGCCCCTGTCTTCGGGTCCTGATATTTCGCTGCGGACGGCTTGGCGATGACCGCAGATTTGGCACCAGGCTTCGGTCCACGTTTCTTGCCACCAACGTGCGCATCGATGTCGGCAGTCGTTAGA
This sequence comes from Paraburkholderia lebeckiae, assembly GCF_050436225.1. Classification (NCBI taxonomy): domain Bacteria; kingdom Pseudomonadati; phylum Pseudomonadota; class Betaproteobacteria; order Burkholderiales; family Burkholderiaceae; genus Paraburkholderia; species Paraburkholderia lebeckiae. The sequence goes on from NZ_JBNDLU010000002.1 coordinate 2,664,852, forward strand.
CCATGCGTTGACATCAACTCGCGAATCTTTTCGATAACGGCACTCGACTTTTTCGCGATGAATGCGTCTGCTTGAGTCTGCAGTTTTTGGATTTTTGCTTGCAAGGATTCCAGAGTGGGCATTCCCGCCTCCGTAGTTGAGATGCCGGCACTATGCCACGCCAATGATGAGGTGCGCTACTTCTGGCTCGAAGGCGGAATAGATACCCGCCACGGTTGTCCAGCTTCGGCATCGAACCATTGAGTCTTGCGAGCAGATGTGCGCTGTACTTGCTGACTTCACCGGCCTCGCGACTTACACGCTAGGGGGGTCAATAAGTTCGATGGTTTCAACACTCTCCGGATGGTCCGCAGCTTGTCCGCCATTGCGCTCGACATCGCCAGCGGCCGCAACCTCGTTCGCCTGCACGCTTTCGGGGTCGCCATCAGTCAAATCAGCACGCACCTCCTCGACAGCCGTCACCAACGGCAGACTCACACCGAGCCACGAAACATCTCCCTTCAGCGAGCGTGGAGGCGTGTACCCACCATCCCCTCTGCGTTGCCGGTAAGCCGGCTCCGCAGGACGGTCGAAGCAAGACACTCACGCGCTTGCAAGACTAATGGGTCGGCGCGTCGAACAGGGACAGAAGCAGCCAGAGCATAATCGCCGCGCCCCCACTGTGGCAGGAGGAAATGCGGACGTTCGTTCGTTACTGCTCGCAAGAACGGTTTTTCTGGACCCTGCGTGGCACCCATGTTTGCTCGTAGAGGTGGCATGGCGGCGCGATTCGTGCGCCGTCGTTTTGTCCGAGCGGTTGCTTCCGAGGTTGCGTCACCGACGTCAGTGAAAAACGCGCCGACGATGAACACCGGACGGCCTGGCGAGTCCAATCAAATACCGACGAAAACACCTCCTATGCCGAAGAAAGAGGACGCCTGAAGAGAACCAGAAGCCAATTTCCGGACATCTCAAATTCGCGGACGACGCGCGATGTGGAGTTTCTTCTTCCTTCTCTGCTCGGATTCTCAGAGGTGTACGCGCCAATGGACATGCGTGCGCAGGGACCAATTTGAGGGTTGGCACCGTTCGCTGATTGCGCCGATGGGGGCTGTCGCCTACGCGTGAGCGCGTCAGCAAACTGGCGGCCCTTGAGGCTCGTGGTTGCGGGACAGACCAAGGAGCGGCAGATGGACGTTTCTCAATATCTGCAGGCGATGGAGCAACTTGAACGCGCGACGGAAAGCATCTGGAAGAATGCGCCGGAGCCATTCAAAACCCAGGCATTCAAGTGCGGCTGGGCGCTCGACGATACAAAGAAGCGCCTTCGCTCATGGGGTTACGATTTGCTTCGAGACCGCGACCGAATGTTGCTGGCTATGGCTGGCACGAACGCCCAGCGGCTGGAGGCACGCGGAGATTTTGAGAGAGCGTTAAAAGAGATTCAGGCCGCGATTCTCATCTTGCGCAATAGTCACGGCGGGCCGTTTGACGACATCGTCGGCGGTCCACTTACACCAGAGTAAGAGGCTGACTTGCGGCTCCGTGACCTCGGGCCGCCTGCAAGCGCGCCGACTATGGACACCGGACTCCTTCGCGAATCCAATCAGATACCGCCGAAAAATCCTCCGTTACCTAAGAACGAAGACGACTAAGGAGAACCAGAAGCATGTTTTCGGGTCTCTCGAATCTTGCCGACAAGCCTTGTTTTAGGATTCTTCCCGCCCTCGAACCGCGCGCAGGTGCGTGAGCCCGCCAACAAGAAGGCTGCCCTAGGCATAAGCGCGGTGAGGCTTCGAATCGGATTTGGCTGAAGTCTCGTACGTGCTCGTTGTGTCAAACCAGGCTTGATGCGTTTACCTGTGAGACGGTCTCAGGTTCCTTCTCATGCATCTCGAAGTAACAGTCAAGCGCGGCGAGCGTGATGTTTTCGAGCACGGCGGTGCGCGCTTCGCTCTACACCATGTTGCCAAGTGCTGTGACCTTGTAGCCCTGGTCGTCAAGACGTTCCTGGATTTCGTTGCAGCCTTCATAGATAGCGTCAAGCAGCATGGCCGGTCGCCGCTACCGAGTGGCGCAGCGCATCCGCGGACCAGCTCCTCAGAACATCCATTGCCCGCGTTGCGATGCGCCCCGACACGGAATAGGATTGCCTGACTGCCGCAGCAATGCGTGGGAGGCGAAGATGCATTTCTCGAAGAGACGGTCCAGCAATCGACGGTCGTGGGTCGCACCTCACGCGAAGGAACGAGTGAGTCAACGGTCTACCTTGTCGGCAACCTCTGTTCGAGAAATGGTGGACGCAGGTCGATGCGTGTCACTTGGGGAGGTTCCGCCCAACCGGCGCTGCTACCTCATCTACAGTAAAGTCGACGACCGCAGTTATGTCGTCGTGCAGGACATGGCTAACTGGGCTGTCATTACAGTTCTGCCCCTCTGGATGTGGAACAACGACGAGTTGTCGGAAAGTTCGCCGCAGGCAGACGAAGCTCGCAGGTTGGCGCTCGAACCACGCTCACGCCAGCCAAACCGAGAAAATGTCGGGTATCAGTCGCGACAGCCGACCGGCCTGTTCAGACGTCGACGATAAGCCCGGCCCGGAGCGTAACGATTCTCGCAGTTGCTTCGCGTAGCGGATTCGGTCTACGCCAATCGCCCACGCGCCATGAACGAAGGCGACCGGAGTAGCTTCTTCAGCATTGCAGGAGCAGGTTCAAGTTGTCAGTTGGACTTTGTTAGAACCTGATTCAGTGGGCAACCAGGCGGGTATGCCACCACGCCATGACGCTTGCCAGGAATACCCCCCAGCACGCGCCAAGGGCAAGCATCATGAACGGAATGGCGGCGCACATCGTGTCGAACGAGAGTGCGCGCAGTACACGCGGCAATGCATACTGGTCACTGGCCGTGAGGAACAACGCGAAGAGTCCAGTAGACACAGCCCTGCGCCCGTGCATGAAGGCAGGGGCAACCCGCACATGGTAGCGGACGATGAAATATGCGAAAAAACAGGCGACGGCCGCAGGAGCGACCAGCAACAGCGAAAATAGCGCGTCGTGCTGGACTGCAAAGCCCATCAACGCCGCGTGCACATTGTCCAACGCTGCTTCCATAGTTTGCCCTCGTGCTCTCTTCTCGCCGGTACCAGTTTCACCCATTTGCCGACATCGAACTGACCAGCTTGACAATTGGGAAAACAACTCCGCCATCGACAACTCGCGGCCCAACCCGGCTGGTCAGTCTAATGTTGGCGAGCGGGTCAATATTGTGTTGGCGCCAGCACATGAAGCGCCGCGAGGTCAGAAACTCCTCGCTTATCGAAATTTCGACAACTTTGACCGGTACCGACCCTGAAACCAAGTCCGATTTTCGCCACTGCTTTCAGGAGAGATGCTTCGAGCGATGCCGATGCACGTCACGCCCACGCGAAAAACATCGGGTCCGGTTCGAGGGTCACGCGAAACAAGGATGACGCACGCGGACCGTCTAGCCCTCGAAATTCAACCTTCCCGAGGGGGCCGACGATGATGACTTCCTGCGCACCGCTGTTGAGGTAGGCGTCAGCCTTGCGCTCAACCTGGTCGGCGTCGTTGTCGTCCGCGACCACCTCGATGCACAGGTCGGGAACGGAAGGTAACGGGGCGTCCGAATCGATTTCCGGCCACCTCTCCTCGGGCATCCACACGACGTCGGCAATGCGGATACCGAACGACCGGGTTGATACCGGCTGACGCATCGCCACGCGAGGCCCCAACTGCGAGGCAAGCTGGCAGAACATGTCGGTGACCAGGAGTTGATGCCATGGACACACCCGTCGATGGTCGACGACTCGTCCCAGCTGGTCGACTTCGTATCCGACCCGTCCGTCGCTGGCCGCGTGAGCATTCAGGTTTCGCCATACTGCCAACAGCCTGTCTGGGCCCGAGAGATTTTGCGTTTTCATGGTGCTCTCCGCCAAAGAGACAAGCCGAGTGTATACCCTCGCGGAAGCATTGGGTCCAGGTCGACTGCCTCAACGTTGCGGATACCCGGACGACCAGGAGTGCACCGTCCACTCCAACGGCCAACGGGCGCCGGCCCCATATGAGCGTGGCGCTCATCGGATGCAGGGGGTACCTCGCTGAGCCCACGGTCGCCAGCGTCAGACCATCGGCGAACACCGCTACACTTCGCGACGGCGGATGAGCATGCCGGCTGGCCGAGCGCGCTCATGCAAGACCGTACAGTCCCACGACGAGCATGGGATGGTCAGCTGCTCAGCCGCCGATAGGCGCCCAAAAAATGACACACGAAGCCCTGCTTGTCACCAAGTTTGTCGTGAAGCAGGCAAGGTTACGATGCGTATCAGCGTAGGAGGGGTTGAACTCAAGGCATCGCTCGTAGCCCGGTCAGCGTCATCCAGTCGACCTCCCCCCGCTCGAACGGTAGTACGATATTCGCTCGTCTGCACGCTGCGCGTGATGCGTCGCTCCGCGGTGGCGTGACCCTTCCGGATAAGGAGGACCTATGCGCGTGCTGATAGTTGGCGCAACCGGACTGCTCGGCAAGGAAATCGTTCGCCTGCTCTCGTCCGACCACCCAGGTTATTGGCGCGAGCCGCAATGGCCCGGACCTGTCAGTGGACCTCGCAGACAAGGCGTCCATCGTGGCAATGTACCGGCAACTCGGAACCGTTGATGCCGTGATTTGCGCCGCAGGTGCAGCGAAATTTGCACCGCTTGATTCGCTGACCGACGAAGACTTTGCGTTTAGTCTGACGAACAAGCTGATGGGACAGGTCAATCTCGTCCGGTGCTCGGTTGGTCACATCGCACAAGGCGGGTCCCTGACGGTAACCAGCGGCATTCTCTCCCTGCATCCGGTCACAGGGAGTGCCGTAGTGGGCATCGTGAATGCAGGGGTCGAGGCGTTCGTCCGGTCCGCAGCTCTCGAAATGCACGGCAACGCACGCGTTAACGTCATCAGCCCAGGCTGGGTTTCAGAAACACTTGCCGCGATGGGGCAGGCCTATTCGGCAGGTACTCCCGCCGCGGTGGTGGCCCAAGCGTACAAGCGAAGCCTGGTCGAGGACATCACGGGACAGGTCATCACAGTCAAAAAATCGTGAAAGCAGCGCCGCCGCCGTTCAACGCGCTGCCGTCGCAGCAACGGCAGCGCCGGTAGCCGAATCAATCGAACGTGACGGGCCAGTCATGCGGTGTGCTTCTTCGTCGTGTAACCAACCATTGCAGGTGCTGTGCAGCGCGCCGGCTGAATCACCGCAGCCAGGCGAGTATCATCGGAACAAGCACGCAACGGACCGAGATACTGCAATGGACGACCCGTTTGACAGACGCGAGCTGCTGCTTCACCTCGGGGACATGCTCGAAGCTTTGAGCTGTCTGGGCAAGACAGGTCGGCGCGGATGCGCTGGTGGCTCAACTTGCGTAGGAACAGGATTCGTGCAGGACTTCGGGTATCTCCGGGAGCTTGCCCCGAAGATGACGGTGGCCGGAGTTCAGCGCACATGTCGCGAGCGCGTTCTTCCTGTGGCCAAAGGAACTGCTTGAGACGGAGCTCAACCGCAATGCGCTTGCGTCAACCGTTCAGCACGACCTCTTTGATGGCAACCCTGACGGCTGGAACGCATACGTCGCTCACATTAAAAAGAAAGTGCGTTGGTTTGGAATCGGACTTCCCGAAGTGAAAGGGAACGTGTTGCCGGGACGGGTGGGCAGTGTCGCAGGTAAGACGACACCTGTCGAGCCAAAGGACCCAGTTGTGTCACCCGCAGAGCGAGACCTACGTAACGAGAAAAAGGGCTGGCCCTGGCCAGAGCCGAGGTCGACGTCATGAGGCAGGCAACTTGGGGCAGTCACCTCCGAAGTTAAAGCGCCAATGGCTTTCCATCATTCGTCGCGATGGAAAGTGATACCGAGCAGGCAGTTGAAGCAGAAGTCACGCAGCGAGGCGATGCTCAAGCGATGCCAGTTTCAATACGCGCCGGTTACCATATTTCGCGAGCAGCCAGGCGCCCTGGCCAGTCGGCGCGGCGCTAATTCGTGCGGTAAAGCCAAGTGCATTGAGGACAGCCTTCGCTTCGCGACAAAGCGCGAGCAGACCGCCGAAGAGCCGCAGACTTGCGCCGACCTCGACGACGACCGTCGCATCATCGAACAACGCGACTTCGGGCGAGAAGCGCTTCAGAACGACACCCACCTCCCGTTGTGCGGCGCCCTCGCGGCCCATGTCGCGCTCATGCATTTCCGTCTCGGGCGACAGCGTCACGCGCGGCACATGCCCGAGTTCATCCTGTAGGCGCGGAAGCGGTTGTCGTCTTGGACGATTAGTAGGCGCATACGTCGTCTCTTCAACTGCAGAGTGTGCGCCAGTCAAGCTTAGGGTTTTCTTATCCGGACATGGGAGGAGAACGCACCGATGCTGCCCGCGGATACACTCCGGAGCGCAGAAATCGTCGAGAAAGGAGCTTCGCGGGCTTCGAGTGTGAGGGGTTAACGCCTATCAGCCAATAGACATGCAAAATTCCGGCACGACAGGACGCCAACGCATCAGTCAGGGTTGGGTCCTTCCAGCTTGTTTTCCAGAACGGTCCCGTCATGAGCGTCAACTCCGACCTCCTGAGTTGCGTGTCCCGTGCGAATATCGAAGGAATACCGCAATCCAGTGCCCCCAGCCTCTCTTTCCAGTTCTTCATCGACGATTTTTCCCGGATGCGCCTTGAGAGCGATAGAGCGCGCTTCCGCAATGCCAATCTTGGCATTCTTGGCGAGTTGTTCGCCATTGAACGCATGTGCTCCGACACTTGCAACGAACAATCCGCATGTCAATCCGATTCCGAAAAATTTCTGCATCTCATCCTCCATGGTGGCTTTGGCTTAGATTCGATGCTGCTCCGCTTAACCTTAACGGTTGCTTACGGGGGCGTAGCGACTTGCTCGTCAACTTGACGTCGGGGACGCCGATTCCTGGGTCATTGCCGCGGGTGCGTTGCCAGTCACAAAGCCGTCGTGAAAGCAGTCAGCCATTGTGGACTTGCTGAGAGAATGGCCGTCTCGAGCACCTTGTCCAGTCCGGTGAGCGCCAGTACGCCGAATGCGACGAAAACGGCTCCAAAGACAGCCTTTCCGACCCGCGCCGCAGAATCAAGTCCACCGCGCCACCTTGTCATCGACGCTCGCGAAAGCGCACCCAGTATGACCAGTGGAAGGCCGGCACCAAACCCGAACACCATCATCAGGAGAGCGACATCGCCAAGATTTCGTCCTTGGGACGCGAGCGTGGAGGCCGCCCCCAATGTCGGGCCAACGCACGGTGTCCAAACGACCCCTACGAGCAGTCCAATAGCGAACTGACCGGGCAGGGTATCTCCCCTTACCTTGCTCAACCACCTCTGCCCTGCGCCGCCGAAGCGCGCAGTCGCACGAGTGAAGATGACCTGCAGGCGGCCAGAAAGCATCACCAGCCCAAACAAAATCATCAACAGAGCCGCAACGTTGCGAAAGACACTGCCATCGAAACCGAGCGATATGCCCAGCGTCGCCAGAAAAATGCCGATGGCTGAAAAGGAAGCACCCAATCCGAGCGCGAGTGCAATGACAGCCATCCGGTGCGCCGACAACGCCGACGCGATGAGAACCGGAACCAACGGCAGCACACAGGGGGATAACGTCGACAGCGCGCCTGCAGCGAAGCTCAGTCCGTATGCACCCACTCCGAAGTTCATCACAAAGCCTTTGCGAAGGTATCCCTGATATCCCGCTCGCGCGTTTGTCCAGTCGACCGGGCGGCTTCGTGGCCACCTTTGAACACAACGAAGGTCGACTGTTGCGTCACCTTCATGGCCCGCTTCAACGCGACTTCCTTATCGTAGTCGGCCACGAAGATAGTCACCTGTTTCATGTCCGGTTGCGCCGAGAGGTGGTCCACAATCGGTTGCTGCATCTTGCAGGTGGGGCACCACGTCGCGTGGAAATAGACAATGAGCGGCTTCCCGGCGGCGTTCAGTTGGTCAAACTGCGCCTGATTAAACGGCTGTTCGCCGCCGACCGCGCCGCCAGCGGCAAAGCCGAGCATGACAACTAGAAAAATCCGCGCTATCGCTTTCCACATGTTCAATCTCCGGTTACGGGCGATACAGACGTATTATTCATTTGACAGAGAAGGCCTATGGCGCATTTCGCAGGCGAACACGACGCGCAAATGCCGCCTGCGCTCGGTCCCCAACAATCTGCGTATCTCCGGCTTTCTGTGCCCATAGACCTGCCGGATTCATACGCCCCCCGGTGGGACCCGGGCGGAAGAGCCGAGGCCGCGCAGTTGACGTTGGCAAATCAGCAGACCCAGCACGCACCTGCCTGTTGTACCGGAGGACACGCCGTAGTGCCATACGAGCAGTAAACACAGCAATCCCCTGCCTTCGGCTTGAGAACCGTCTTGCAGCGCTCGCACTCGTAAAACCACACGCAGGCATCGACGGGCATCATTTCTTGTTTGGCGTACCCGCACACCGGACAGGTGATGGTCGATTCATGTATGACTGTCTTCATCACTTCGTCTCTCTTAACCTGGACGGATTACCTGATTCTTCCCGTTATAACCGTCGAACGGAAGCATCACCCAATGACAAAAAAGACCCGGGCTCAGTCTGCCGGACGACGTGACCCATTGTCGGAGACGGTACTGAGGCGTCTATATAACAGATGGTCCACTGACCAGTTGCCCGCGCCCCGGCACAGCAGAACCAGCAGCATGGCGGCCCACTGGATGTGCGTGGGCCACGCAAGCGGATACACAAACACCTCGATGACGGTCGTCATGCCGAGTAACACAAACGCGACGGGTCGCGTGGCCAGGCCCAACACCAGTAGAACCGGCGTGGTCAGTTCGATTGACACCGCGACGTACGCAGCGAACTCCGGTGCCAGCAACGGCAATCGATAGTCTTCCCTGAACAGTTCGAGCGCTGCATTCCAGTCAGCCAGTTTGGTCATCGCCGAATTCCAGAAGACCGTTGCCACCGCGAATCGCAGTGGGAGCGCAAGGACCGTATATGGCACTCGCTCCAGCCATCCAATGACGTTCCGTATGCGGTCGTTCAGCGTCGACCCGCGAGAGGTGTTAGAGGCGGATTGGGTTTCGCGTGTCATGTGGCCTGGCTCCCGATTGTCGGACCGCATGCCTGATTTGACATGCGTACTTCGGTAAAGCAGCCTGATGCCAAGAGCGATGCGAGCCAAACGTGCACTTCTCTATTCGGCGCCCCGGCAAGCGCGCCGTGTAACGGGCGGCCCGCAAACAACGCCGTCGCAAACCGCCACTGCCACTCAGCTATCTGCCTGACCTCTGCGCCAGTGGTGCTCCGGTAAACATGGAGCCAGACCGGGCCGGAGGCCAGATTGATGTCCGCCAGTGCGCCATCGTCGCGGGTCAATACTGCGCGCCAGATGGCATCGACTGGATAGTCGGACTGAAGTAGTCGTACAGTCGTGTTCGGCACGAACCGAACGGACTTCAGCCCGCTGTCGTTCAATCGCCCAAGGCGCTGCAGGTCAAGCGGTCTTGCGTCTGGTGCATGCAGCACTCCGTTCACGGCCCATTCGAGGCGCGCGGTATCGGGCAGATAGTCGAGTGACGCCGCTTCTGGCATCTGTGCGAGGAAATCCGGGAACGTCGCACCGTAGTTATCGAGCTGCGCGTGCGACGGTGGGCATTGCTCGATGAACAGCCGGGCGGCCCCTTCAAAGAATTCTTCTCCAACCAGAGCCTGTACGGCCGGATAGGAAAGCTGCAGCGCTTTCAGCAGCGTACTGTTCACCGTATTCCGATAGATGGCGAACCGTGCTTGCGGGGCCAGCCCTTCGGGCATCACGTATTCAGCAGCACCGCCGTCAGCAAGACCGAGCAGGTCGCCGCGGACCGCGCGTTGCAACTCAAGCAGCGTTGGCGCATACATCGTCATTCTGCTGCCCCTCTATATTGGCTTGCGCAATCGCAGCCTCCTCCATCAGGACGTCGAGCGCTGGCACGTCCGTGTCCCACTCGATGAGGGTGGGAACCGGTCCGAAGCGCCTGAGAGCCTGCTCAAACAGGTCCCACACGGGAGGCGCGACGCGCGAGCCGTGGTCGTCGATGCGAATAACCTGACCATGGTCAAGCTGCCGCACGCTGTGCCCGGCGAGGTGAATCTCGGTAATCGCCGCTGGTGGCAGCGCATCCAGGTAAGTCAGTGCGTTCCAGCCATGATTGCTGGCGCTGACATAGATATTGTTGACGTCGCAGAGGATGCCGCACCCGGTGCGACGCGCGACCTCTGCCATGAACTCCCATTCCGGGATGGTCGAGTGCCGGAACCGCAAATAGGTCGACGGGTTCTCTATCGAGATTCGCCGCTGCAGATGAGCCTGGACCTGGTCGACGTGAGTACAGACAACGGCAAGCGCCTCTTCCGTCAGCGGCAATGGCAACAGGTCGGCGAAGTAGGTGCCACCGCTCATGCTCCAGGACAGGTGTTCAGAAACCAGTCCCGGCTCCACGCGCCCAACGACGGCGCGCACGCGTTCCAGATGCGCCGCGTCCAGGCCTTCGGCGCTACCCAGCGAGAGGCCGACCCCGTGGAGAGAGACAGGGTAATCGCAGCGTATGGCATCCAGATAGCCCGGCGCGCTGCCTCCCCCCGTGTAGTTCTCGGTATGCACCTCAAACCACGCGACTGGCGGACGCACTTCGACAACCTCTTGATGGTGCCGGAAGCGCAGCCCAATCCCGGCACGCGCCGGAATCGGGCTGAGCGCATGTTGCGACGCAGCAGAAGAGGCAGACATCGACTGCTCCTTTGCTTAGGCCGGCTTCAGCTTGCCGCCCTGGATTTTGCCGCAATCTCCCGCGGGGAGCAGAACGAATGACCTAGCGTCGCGTGCCTGGGTGGCCTGGCCGGCGCAGGAGTGGGCGCCCTCCGCGCAGTCGTTCTTCGACACGGCGTTGACGCCGTAACACTTCTCGAGTTTGTTCTGCTCCATCCGGGCCATGTTGTCCTTGACGACCTGGGGCATCTTGCTCATGTCCTTCATTTCCTGGGCCTGGGCCGGCAGTGCCTGTAGGGCAAGCGCTAGGCCGATTGCCGACGACAGGGTCGAAGCGGCCATCACATGTCTGTTCATCACGCATCCTCCTGAGGGTTGCGGCCCGGCATCGGCCGTGTAGAGAAGTTCGGCCGGCCACCGCGAAAGGTTACGTCTCAGGAAAACTTTTTTTGGATGACAAACTGTCCCCTGAACCGCAAAATTTCGGGATGCGCCGGCATTCACACTCGCCCAGTCCCGTTCCAGGTTCCGAGAGAGAGGACCGGAAGTCAGCTGCGCCGTGCCGACAGACCGGGCCGCTGGCCAACCGTTCTGACGGCACGCTGGACTGGTCCACTGCGATGGCGAGAGCACAGGCGGGTGACAGGGAGGCCTATCGTCAGCTGCTCCAGGACATCACTCCCTATCTTCGTGCGCTCGCAGCACGCCACATCCGCAATGGCGCGGACATAGAGGACACGGTTCAGGACGTGCTGCTCACCGTGCACGCCGCGCGCAACACATACGACCCGGCCCGCCCGTTCGGGCCATGGCTGGTCGCCATCGCCAACCGGCGCATTGTCGATGGACTGCGGCGGCGCGGTCGCATCGGGTCACATGAAACCCAGGTGGAAACTGACCTAGAAACCTTTTTTTCTGGTGCTGCAGCGAACTTACAGGAAGAGGCAATGAACGACCGCCTCGTCAGGGAAGCGATTGAACAGTTGCCGGTCGGACAGCGTGATGCCATGCGAATGCTGAAGCTCGAGGAAATGTCTCTTCAGGAGGCTGCGGCTGCGAGCGGAACTTCGGTTGCAGCGTTGAAGGTTGCCACTCACCGGGCAATGAAACGGCTGCGTGGACTGTTCCTGCCGCGAGGTAGCAAATCATGACGCGGACCCCCGAACTGATTGACGTGCTGGTTGCGGACGCAACGCCGGTCCGGCGTCTGCGCCCGCCCGCGGCGAGAGCCGCATGCTGGCTGCTGTTTGCGGGAATGGTGATTGTTCTCGTCGGTATCGCGCATGGGGTGCGTGCGGACCTGGCGTTCAAACTCCATCAGCCTCTCTTTGCAATAGGAGTAGCCGCAGCGCTGACGACGGGAGTTCTTGCCGCATTGGGGGCATTTATCGCCAGCGTGCCGGGTCTGTCACGTCGCTGGCTTCTGTTGCCAGTACCGGCCTCGTTCGTCTGGGTGGCGACGATTGGCTATGGCTGCCTGACCAGCTGGGTCTCCATTGGGCCGGACGGTATGTCGTTGGGAGAAACGGCCCGATGCTTCGCAACACTGGTGCTGGTCAGCGTACCGCTCTCCCTGGTGATGCTCATCATGCTGCGCTACATAGCTCGCCTCTCCCCAGGCCCGGTGACGATGGCAGGTAGTCTCGCGGTCGCCGCAATGACTGCGGTCGCGCTTTCAATGCTTCATCCGCTCGATGCGACGGCGATGATACTGTTGTGGAATCTCGGGGTGGCTGCGCTCTTTCTTTCGGTGAGCGGTCGGTACGGCCAGCGGATTCTTGTCTGGCTGACGCGGGGCTAATGCGCCTGTGAGCCGTCAAAGCTCCAGAAGGCGTTTCCTCGGGCCGGCGATGCGCTCCCATGCGGGTTGCCCGTTACCTGGATACAGCGCATTGGCGTTGCGCGGGGCATGTTCGAGGTGGGAGATGGCACACCGTCTGAGGATGCCGAGGTAGTAGGGCTGTTCCAGTCTGATGACAAAGCTAGCCCGCGCTAGGAAGTCCGCCGGAACAGGGTCGAATACACCCGGGGCTGTCTTTTGCGCAGCGACGCTATGCGTCGTACAGCGAACCCCAATTTGATATCAATTGGCCCTGCCAACAGGCGACGTTGTTGGTGCGCCGCACCACATAGTTGCTCGCGCTTCAGTCGTCAGTCTGGATTGTTCCCTCAATAGACAGACAGTACCTTTACGAGGAACATGAAGGCCCTCTAACGCGCCAGGGTGCCGAACGAGTGGAGGCAAACATGGGACAAGTCGACTTCAGCGCATTTGAGCACGAAGGCTGGGAGCGGGTCGCGCAGGCCTATGACGAGTATTTCGGTGATTTGACTGCTCAGTCGAACCACGCGATGCTCGAGGCGCTCGGCATTCAGCGAGGTTCGCGTTTTCTGGATGTAGCATCGGGCCCAGGCTACCTCGCTGCTGCAGCCAAGCTTCGCGGCGCGGACGTCGCTGGCGTGGATTTCTCCTTCGCGATGGTCGAAAAGGCGAAGCGCGTTTTTCCGGGGCTTGAGTTTCGCATCGGCGACGCGGAGGATTTGCCCTTCCCCGATGAAAGCTTCAACGCAGTGGGCATCAGTTTCGGCATGCTGCATTTTCCGCACCCCGAGCGCGCACTCTCGGAGGCGTTTCGTGTGCTGCAACCTGGCGGCAGAATCGCCTTTACGGTCTGGGCCACACCGGACAAGGCAGTCGGCTTCGCGATGGTATTGAATGCAATCGAGAAGCACGGGACAACCGATGTGCCCGTGCCGCCGGGACCGCCCTTCTTTCGGCTCAGCGATTTGGAGGAATCGAAGCGCATATTGCTTGATGCGGGGTTCGTTCAACCGCATATGCGCGAGGTGGACTTGACCCTTGTGCTTCGTTTGCCGGATACACCGTTTCACGCACTCATGCGCGGTGGCGTTCGAGTCGCCGCGATGCTAAACGCCCAGACGCCGGCCGCGCTGGCGTTGATTGAACAGGCCGTCGCGCACGACGCAGAGGCATATCGGAACGACGCCGGAGAGCTGCGGATTCCCATGACCTGCGTCTTGGCTTCCGCACTCAAGGCCTAGGGCCAGCCGGTCTATACAAGCGGGTCGGTACTTCCTCGCCTTGAGTTTGCCAACTCTGATGCTTGAACGTCCCGCATAGAGGCCCGATGACGCGCGCGACCATGAATGATTCAGCGCGTTGAAGAGTTGCGTCAATGCTGCCCTGCGTTCAATAGCATCCAAATCTGCTGCGAAGGTGTGCCACCGAGAATGCGAACGAACACCGCCCCACACTGCGAACAGATGTAGTGTTCCTCTCGTTTTTTAGCCCGCAGCGGCACAATGCCCTCGAGCGCGAGGTCGTGATGAGGAGGCTCGGCCGACGTTTTGCCGTATAGGTCAGCGCACCGTGCGCAGGGTTGAATCCAGAGGTCCATTCGCCAGTTGTCCAAAATTTCTGAGCGACACGGACTATGTCGATGCTGGTAGAACGCACGGGTTTCGAAGCGAGGAATATCTGCGACGCGGCGTCGCAAGGTAGACCATCTGTGGTAAGCGCACCATCAGCGCCCACGCCTTCAAATACCAACAAGGAATCGATGTCTTTCGCGGCCGGTCCCCAAATGGGTTGCCGATTTCTTTCACTGTGGTATTGAGGTCGCGTTCCACACGCGTGGCCTTGAGCACGCGCTCGATGTCGCGCTCGAAACTGACCGCGTTGCCGAAGTGAGTCATGTTCCAGTTGCAGCTTGTCTTGTCAGCTTCATGCAGCTGCGGCCCCGGCACACGAATCTTTACGCCATCCTCCATGATTTTCTGCGTCGATGGATTCCCCGATTGACCTCCTGCTGTAGCCGCGAGGCATTGAGCGTCTTGCGTATCATCCGAGTCTTCTTCCAGTTGCTCAAGCCAGTCAAGCGCAAGTGAGGCGTTGCGCAACTTGCCGCTGAGATGCAAAGTGCCAGGAAAAGGGACGGTGCGGGCGTCGGACTAACTTGTTGCCGAAAAGCTACCCGCCGCGCGAAGCTGGGCGCCCTACGGCCGTCTCGCCATGCCAGCAGCGGGTGGAAACACGTTCCAGTAGCCGTCGTCGTGTTCAAAGAAGAACAGTGCGTGAAGACCCGTCACTTGTAAGGTTTCCACACGTACGTAACGCCCTCTGCCAAAGCGGCTGTGCCCAAACGCGGTTACATGCACTGGCGCGGTGGGAGCAAGCCATTTTTCAACCTGGTACCGCAGTGACGCCGTTTTCGTGTCTTTCATCCGCTGCACCCTTGCATCGGCGCTTTTACGGCCCAGTCGCCCGATAGGCGAAAACGCCGTGACGCACCGGCCGCCTTCGAGGGATGACGCATTTTTCCGCACCGCATCCAGAGGCAGGAAACTACTTGAACTATAGTGCCAAAAGTTGACATTGGCATTTGTTTCAGCGGGACCGCAACACGAACAAGCGTAGCCCAAAAGCGGCTGTTCGGCGGCCTCGGGTGACGCTTGTTGGTGCGGCGCACCACACATTCGTTTGCTCTTTGCGTCGCCGACCCTGGATTGTTTTCCCGATAGGCAGACATACCCTTTACGAGGAACATAAGCCTGCGCAGCAACTTGCCAACGTGTCGGACCGGTCGAGGTAAGCATGGGGCAACTCGACTTCAGCGCCTTCGAGCACGAAGGTTGGGAGCGGGTCGCGCAGGCCTATCATACGTATTTCGGTGATTTGACCACCCAGTCGAACCACGCAATGCTCGAGACGCTCTGCCTTCAGCGAGGCGCGCGTTTTCTCGACGTTGCATGCGGCCCTGGCTACCTCGCCGCTGCCGCCGCGCGGTGCGGCGCGGATGTCGCCGGCGTGGATTTCTCGGTTGCGATGGTTGAAAAGGCGAGACGTGTCTTTCCGGGACTTGAGTTCCGCGTCGGCGACGCGGAGGATTTGCCATTTCCCGACGAAAGCTTCGCGGCAGTGGGCATCAGCTTCGCATTGTTGTTGCATTTTCCGCACCCCGAGCGCGCGCTCGCGGAGGCGTTTCGTGTACTGCAACCTAACGGCAGAATCGCCTTCACGGTATGGGCGACACCGGAGAAGGCAGTGGGCTTCGCCATGGTGTTGAAGGCCATCGAGAAGCATGGGACGACCGATGTTCCCGTCCCTCCGGGACCACCCTTCTTCCGGTTCAGCGATTGGCAGGAATCAGCACGCGTGTTGCTCGATGCCGGGTTCGTCCAACCGGGCGTGCGGGAGCTGGACCTTACCCTCGTGCTTCATGCTCCCGATACACCCTCTCATGCCCTCATACGCGGTGGCGTACGGTTTGCCGCGTTGCTGAACGCCCAGACGTCGGCCGCCCTGAAGTCGATTGAACGGGCCGTCGTACACGACGCAGAGGCGTATCGCAGCGATGGTGGGGAACTGCGGCTTCCCATGAGCTGCGTTCTCGCTTCCGCTCTGAAGACTTTGGGGGACGCGGATTTATCTGAACGGGCCCGTGGCTAGAATTTGCCAAGCCGGATGCTTGAATACTCGGAGTAAAAGCCCCGACGCCTCGCACCACCGATAATGACACGGAGCATCGAACGCTCGAATCTCCCGTCCTGCGAGTTAGAGCTTGCGGGCATGCTCGCACGCGCATTCGAGCTTGACCCTCTTGCCCGCTTTGTTTTTCCGGACGACGCGGTTAGGAGACGTCACTTGGTTCTTCTTTACCGACTCTACGAGAACGATGCGCAACGCAGCTTTGTACGTGCTCGCATCAGGCCGTCGCCTGCACATGCCGCGAGTTTCAGCATCCTCATGAACGGGTTGATTGGTCGAACGTCGTGCTCTGAAACACACGAATTGGCGGCGAAGTCCAGTTCAGCCGACGAGCCGACGATAAGCGCTGAGATGCCGGACGAGACCTTGTTTGTCGCCACGAATCTCGCTCAGCCGGGCAAGGTTAAAGTGAGCGTCTGCATGCGTCGGGTCGAGTTCTATGCATCGCTCATAGGCTGTCGCCGCAGCGTCATAGCGTTTCAGCTCTTCGAGAACGACCGCGCGGTTGAAGTGCAGTAACGCGTCATCCGGGAAGTGCTCTAACGCCCCTTCAAAAACGGACAATGCCTCATCGCAACGCGTTTCTGCCTCACACAGCAATACGCCCAGATTGGTATATGCGTGGTAGTGCGGCGATGGCGCGAGCTCCAGCACTTTCCGGTAGGCCTGCTCTGCGCCAATAGCATCGGTTCCGGTCAGTTGTTCGGCGAGTGCAAACCATTCCTCCGCTTGCTGTTCCCGACTCGCCAGGTTTCGCGGTGTCGAGTCGAGGAACGCGACCTCGCCTCGAATAGGCGCGACCTCGAAGTCGAGCAGGTGCTGGCCCGAGGCCGCGTCCCATTGGGCCTGTCCTGACCTGACAGCCACGGTCTCGCCTACCGATGTGATTCGGATTCCAGACAGTGGAAGCTCGTCAGGGAGTTCGGCCTTTAGCTTGGCAAGCGCCTTCAGAATCTTCCGTGATGAGACTTTGGCTGATTGCAACTGAAATGCTGTGCGCAGGACCACTACATCCTGGAAAGAGAACCGAAGTTCGTTTCTTCGGCCGCGTGCAGGGTGAACAAATCCTGCTTCAATCAGCCCGGAAAGCACCCGACGCGAGACCCCCAGCAGCGATTGAAGGCTGCGCAACGAGTAGTCGTTTGACTGATTCCGTCTGGTCACTTGCGTGCTCGAACCTTTGCCGGTTGCGCCTCTTTGATGTCGGCTTTCGGTGTGGCTCGTTTGACAGGGCGCCTTGGTTTGGCTGCCAACACTTCGACGTCAGCGGCGGTGGTCTTCTTCGTTGCCATTGTCCTGGCCGGCGCCGTCTTCGCCGGTACGTCCCGTTTCGCCTTGTTGGCGCTGAGACTCGCCCGAAGCGCTTCCATCAGGTCAATTACCTGGCCGCCCGACTCACTCGTGGACTCCTCTGGAGACACAATCTGCTTGCCCGCGATTTTCCGGTCGATGGCCTCGAGAATCCGCTTTTTCTCCTCGTCCTCATAAGCCGACGGGTCGTACGCGTCTTCGGAGACCTGGTCGATGATTTGCAGCGCAAGCTTGAGTTCCGTGGCGGTTACGGGCTCCTGCTCGATATGCAAATCGCTCAATGCGCGCACCTCATCTGCGAACAGCAGCTGCTGGAAAACCATACCGTCTTCAGCGGGCCGTATCTGGACGATGCGGGTTTTGCCTTTATAGGACCATTTGGCGAGTGCGCACCGTTCGCTTTGGCGCATCGCCTGCTGCAGCAGACTGTAGGGTTTGCCACCCCGTTTGTCCGGCGCAATGAAATACGCCTTGTCGTAGTACAGCGGGTCGACCGATTTTTCCGGCACGAAAGAGACAATTTCCACGACATGCGTCGCGCCTTCCTCGAGCGCTTTCAGCTCATCAGGCGTGAAAACGACGAACTGTCCCTTCTCGAACTCGTACCCTTTCTTCATGTCAGCACGTGTCACGACCTTGCCGGTGGCTTCAGAAACGTACTGCTGCTTCACCCGCCCGCCTTCTGGCGACAGGAAATTGAAGCCTACCCCTGAGGCACTCTCGGTGGCCGAATACAGTTTGACCGGGATGGAAACCAGCCCGAATGAAAGGGTCAACGATGCGATTGAGCGCGCTGCCATGGACTTCTCCTCGTAGCCGGCGGCAGGAAACTCGCGCGGCTTCTGATTACGGCTGGACCAGCCAGCTGTTGGAGGCTAGCCGATACCCTCCCGGCTTTCGCAAGCTTAGCACCGGGAGACTAGTTCCCGGAGGCCGGAGCAAGCGAAATGCCCGTCGATGCTGATGCCGCCTTCAGTCGCACAGCGCCGCCGTTTGCACGGGAACCGAACTTTCTATTCATCCAAAGCTTTCGCAGAGTCAGTCCAACTCCGAGACGTTGCGCGCCTTACGCTCGGTCATGCGCGAACCGCCAGTTGTTTTCGCAGGGTATCCAGGTGTGCTACCTGCTAGCGCCGCCGATTTTGGCTCACTGGAAAGCACCCGAACTGGCGAAGAGCAAAGCGACACCCGGACGGTCGGAGTACCTGAGACCAGTCCGGTCAATCGCCAAGACAGGCGCGTGAGGGCCCTTGCTCAGGCGCCCGCATTGCCTTTGGCGCGCGCCGCTCAGGCTACTGTGTCGCCCTCAGATGCTGCCGGTGACTCGTCCGCACCCAACTGCTGTCGAGCCTTCTCCCAGTATTCGTCCGCGCGTCCTTCGGGAGAGCCGTCCTTCTCCCACAGATAGAAAGCAAGTGTTCGGATTTGTTCTTCAGTGACTGGCACGTCCATCTCAATCTCCTTAAAGAAAGTGGCCCGGGCGGGCAGGCTAATTACGGCTAGTCGATGGTAGCAAGGCGCCTGCTTGATGTCGCTGGTCGTCGGCGACTCACCGTCTCAGTCTGGCACGGACCGTGGTTGCCCGAACGCTCTTCGTTGAGAGCCGACCTCATGTTGCTTTTGCGACGTCTTCACCTGGCCTATTTGATACTGAAACGGTCCCTCGGTTGGGTCAGCCGCCGAACAGATTTCGCCGAGTTCCCTTCGGGGCCGGCAACAGGCCAGTCAGCGGCCTCCTCGCGGCCACCTTCGCTCCTTCAGTTCGCGGTCAGCATGACATGTTGCGGACCAACGAAATGCGACAGAAGTCTCCATGTGCCGATGCCCCTGGTTGTCGGCCGTCAATCCGCTGTGGTAAAACCGGAATGGCTCGAGTCAGCCGTCCAGCTGACCGGCGTCTAACACAACACGTCTCTTTGGAAGATTCAGCAAAATGGCAACAGGTACAGTCAAGTGGTTCAACGACGCGAAGGGGTTCGGATTCATTACGCCAGATGATGGCGGAGAAGACCTGTTCGCACATTTCTCTGAAGTCCAGGGAAGCGGCTTCAAATCGCTGCAAGAGAACCAGAAGGTGAGTTTCGAAGTGAAACAAGGCCCGAAGGGCAAGCAGGCATCGAACATTCAGCCGCTGTAGGCGCGGGTCATCGAATGGTTTGAACCGGATGGCCCGCTCATGCGGGCCATCTGCTTTTCACGAGCATCGCCGCTTCCGGCATCGATAGCAGATACCGCAAGATGTCACCGCCATGACTCCCTGGCGCCTTTGCAACAATGGTTTACGCGTAGCATGCGCCAAGTCATGACGACAAGGCTCAAAGCGCTGGCGGCCAATATCCAGACGATATACCCGATTGCTTCTTGGGCCCGGGCCTATACGATTGTTGACACGCCAGCGCCCCAATGCGTTGCGTGTGTGTTTCGGCCGCAGCGATGTCTGCGGCTTTTTTTGCGCATTGCGGTACATGGAACACCGGTTCCGAAGTTGCAGCCCGCTGTTGCCGGATGGGCGGCTTCATTTTCGTCGACGCGCACCGCTGGCCGGCCCATTGGCGCCGTCATTGGCTGTCTTGCGGGAAAGTACCTACTGAGCGCAAAGCGTGGCCTGAACTGACGACAGGCCGTTAGAACCACCCTGGGCTGCCAGTGCGTGGGGCTTCCGGGTTGACAGACGTCCGCCGCCAGGGCTAATTTGTGGCACTGCATGAATGAATAGTGCGTTGCAGTACAAGGCAGCGGAGAGCCCGGGTAGCCGCTTCCATGGCACGGTGGGAGTGTCGGGGCCCTGCAAGGTCAGCGCAGATGGCCCAGCCAAGTTCTTGTTCGGACTGCTAACAATCGGTCGACACCCTTTTGCCCTTTTCCTGAATGGAGTGACTAGCATGAGTACCGTGGCCCCGGAGCAGTTTGTTGCAGCACAGAAAGCACGCGCAACAGCGCTTTACAGCCTTTTCGAAAGCGGTTTCAAAGGCTTTGAAAAGCTGGTCCAACTGAATGTCGAAGCCACCAGGGCCAGTTTGGCCGAGAACCAGGCGGTTGCGACGGAGGCCGTTTCGGTTAAGTCACCCGAGGCGTTCTTCACCTTGCAATCGCGTCAGGCACAGGCATCGAACGAGAAGCTTCAGGCCTACTGGCGGCATGTGAACGAAATCCTGTCCGAGGCGGGCAGCGAAATCCTCGCAACCAGCGGGAAGCAGATTGATGAATACGTTCGGCAATCCCAGGCGTTCTTCGAGAACCTCTTCAGGAACGCGCCGGCGGGCAGTGAAGCATTTGTATCGCTGTGGAAGACGGGCTTCGGCGCTGCGCGTGACGCCGGAAATGCGACCTACGAGAATGCACAGTCGGCAGCCAGGCAGGCTGTCGAAGTCATCGACAAAGCGGGCAAGACCGTCAGCGCGAAGCCGTAACAACCGGGTCCTTGAGTTGCGCGATTGGCGCCGCATAAGCAGTCGCAGACGCTCGTCTCCCGGTTCGTCCCGACACGGCAATCGATGGACCTCGGTGAGCTGGACATGCGCCCCTGCAACGCCACGTGCGAGTGGCTGTAGCGCTGCAGGCGCTAATGTAAATACTTCTGCCGCATCGGCCAGTGGCGGTTTGACCGTGGCGCAATAGTAGCCGGCCCCGGAAGGACTACGCCATCTGCGATGCGACGAACGTGGTCGAATTTATGTGCGTTGAAGGCGAGCGCGTCCTGCCAGTTCGCAGCGGCAAGGAGGCGCAGGACTGACTGAAGCCCGCTGCCACGCAGGCACGCCGCCAGACTGAACTGCATGGCCCCGCAGGCGCGCTAGCGCAACATGCCGAGGCGTCGTGCATCGCGGCCACCGGAGCGTAAGCGCTAGCGTGAGCACTCTGGGAGTCGCACCCTCCGCAACTGGCGTACAAGCTCGATGCCGCAAACTTGCAGTATCGGAAGCCTCTTCTCTGCCGAGGTACGGGGTCGTCGTTTCATGCTTCGTACTTGAACGACAAAGAGACTCGCGCCCGGTATTCAACGACCTTGCCGCTATCGACCCTCATGTCGAGCTTGCAGACTTCGGCGACTCGCAAATCACGCAGCGAGTTCGCTGCAATTTCCACAGCATTTTTCGCCGCATCCTCCCAGGAGGTTGGGCTGGTGCCGATAATTTCCGTGACGCTGTAGACGCTGGATTCGGTATCTTGCTTGGCCATGATTCTCGCTCCTCTGGGTTAGGAGGCACGTTTTCCGCACCTCAATGATTTCATCATAGGCCGTCCCGCGTACCACGCGTCGCTTGAAGTGGCAACGCGCTGCCAGAGTCCCGCCAGGAGGCGGGCCAACTTCCAAGGGGGAAGCCATGTTCGATTGCACACCGAAACGCCGCCACATGCTCGCGCAATCGCCCACGAATGATTCTGCTCGCGGTGCCACCCGTGATGATGCAGCTACCGTGAAGCGGAGCGAGCCCGAAACTTCGAAGGTCCTCTGAACGTCGTGAAGGGTGTCTTTGCCGACGCCCAGGATGCAGTCATCACAGGTACTGCACCGTCTCCGCAGTTCGCCCTTGACGCTCAGACAGAAGCAACCGCTCCGTAGCGGGATATCGCATGTTCACTGTTCGGACGTCCGTCCCGGTACTTCCGGTTCCGCTCAGTCGAGCAGATTATGAATCGCCTTTATCAACTGGCCTATAGGGGCGGGCTTCAGCGACAATACGTCTCATAGCGGCTCTTCCGGTTCAGGCGGCAGCGCGGCCGACAGCATGACCACCGGAATGTCGGCCGTCGCGGTGTCGCCCTTCAACCGTTGACAGAGTTCGACTCCGTCAACGCGCGGCATCTCCAGTCGGTCACGGCTTGCCGGCCGGTTTTTGTGATGCAGCGCCTACAATTAATCCAGCATGGTAATTTCTTCCGTGTAGCCACATACCCATTACAACCTGGAGACCCTATGGCCGGGCTGTCTGCATCATCGGCAGCGGACCGCGCGCGGCGTGAGGGTAGTCTCGTCACACCAACGCTCGACACGCGTGCGCATCGCCCACCCGACTATGCGGCAGAAAGCAGCGCGATGCACCGTCTGGCGCAGGCACTGACGTCGTCGGACGGTGCCATGCTGCAGACGCTCTCGGATATGGCACTGAGTCTGTGCGAAGCCGGGAGCGCGGGCATCGGCCTGCTGGAAACCGGCACTGCCGGCGCCCTCGTGTTCCGCTGGGTCGCGGTTTCGGGTGCATGCGTGGCCGCTGTGGGCACCACCATCCCGACTGCGGACAGCCCGAGCGCCGTGACGCTCGAACT
This sequence comes from Paraburkholderia lebeckiae, assembly GCF_050436225.1. Taxonomy (NCBI): domain Bacteria; kingdom Pseudomonadati; phylum Pseudomonadota; class Betaproteobacteria; order Burkholderiales; family Burkholderiaceae; genus Paraburkholderia; species Paraburkholderia lebeckiae. Next base: position 2,687,718 of record NZ_JBNDLU010000002.1, read on the forward strand.
GGCTTCGGGACAACTGTTTTCGTTTCCCCGGCGCCACTTCGCCTGCCTGGAACACGTCTCTCCGGAGATTATCGAAGAGCTGGTTGTACCCATTCCGGGCGAACATGAGCCGTGGGGCACCCTGTGGGTCATGTCCCACGACGGGGTACACCTTTTCGATGCGGAGGACCGCAGAATCCTGACCAGCCTTGCAAACTTCACCTGCGCGGCGCTCACCATGACCCGGGCGAAGGCTGACGCGGAAGCCCGGGCGGCAGAAGCGGAGGCCGCCAGGAATGCGCTGGCCCTGGCTGAAGCACGCAAGGACGACTTCATTGCGACCCTGACTCATGAATTACGCAATCCCCTCGCGCCAATCGACGGTGCCCTGACGGCGGCGCGAAAGCTCGCGACAGACAATCCCGCCGTGTTGGCTGCATTGGGCATCGCTGACAGACAGATGCGGATACTGAAACGGCTCGTCGGCGACCTGCTCGACGCGTCCCGGATAAGGCATGGCAAACTGTCCGTGCGCCCGTCGTACGGGTTGCTCCAGGATATCGTGGCCGACGCGGTGACGGCGATGAAGGCCGACGCCGCTAATGGTCCGCACCAGCTGCATGTCACTGTTCCCCCGTATCCGGTGACCGTTCATGCGGACGCGGCCCGACTCACCCAGGTTATATCGAATCTGCTGACGAACGCGGTGAAATACACGCCTCCCGGCGGCGACATCACGTTATCGGTAAAGGCACCGGACCTGAGCATCGCATCGATACGCGGCTCATCGCCCCGAACTGCGGTCATCACGGTGACGGACAACGGTGCGGGCATTTCATCTTCAATGCTGCCGCACGTCTTTGACATGTTTGCCCAGTCGGCGTCAGCACGCGGAAAGGCACAAGGCGGACTCGGAATCGGACTGGCGGTCGTGAAGCATCTGGTTGCCGCACACAACGGCACGGTTACCATTGCGAGCGCGGGCGAAGGTAAAGGGACGGAAGTCACCGTGCAGCTCCCGATTGTCTGCGAGAGCACGAGCGAGTCTGTCGTTACCGCGACACGCCCGACGGCGTCAAGTCGTATCCTTCTTGTCGACGACAACGCGGACACCATGGAGGCGCTGGCTACGTTGCTGGAGCTCGAGGGGCATGAAGTGAAACGGGCACAGAGCGGACCCGACGCGCTCTCGATAGTGGAGTCATTTACTCCGGACGTTGCCCTGATTGATATCACGATGCCCGGCATGGATGGCCTTGAGCTTGCGCAACTGCTTCGCCTTCGGGCCCAGTGCTCCCAGACGAAGCTGGTTGCTTTAACGGGCTACACCGATGCCACCAACAGATTCCAGACCGACGAACGGGTATTTGACTGCCATCTCACCAAGCCACTATCGCTCGATGACCTGGCGGATGTCATGCGTCGCTCGTAGAGCCTGATGGCTCGATGGCAAACAGCCCGATGGCAAACGTTGAAGGCGAGTCTCATGGCGCCGCGACACTGGACGCCGCTATCCCGCTGGACGGTTACGTGGCGGTATGCGAATACGCATCCATTCGCGCAGCGCGGCTGCGGTACCTGAGCCGCATTTCCGGGACAGAGCGTTCTTCAGGTATTTCCAGGAAAAGCCTGCGGGAGACGATAGTCAGGCATGCGATTGCAGCCGGGCCACTTCAGTGAGGGGCGAAGCTGCGCCAATACTTTTCAAGGACTACACGCATGGAAACTGACAACCAGGATGGGATGCTTGAGACCCGGCTGGTGCAGGTGCGTGGTCAGGGGCGTGGTCAGGTGCAGGGCATTGGCTACCGGGAAGCGTGCGTACGTCAGGCTCGGGCGGTAGGCGTCACCGGCTGGGTACGTAACCGCATGGACGGTTCGGTGGAGGTGATGCTGCAGGGTTCGCCGGAGCAGCTTGCCAACATGTGCACGTGGCTAAGCGAGGGCATGTCCGCAGCGCTGGTCGGCGAGCTTGAAGTGACCGAGGTGCCGCCGCCGTTTGCCCGCTTTGACTACTTTGAGCGATTGCCCACGCTGTAAAGGCGAGCATTTCGACACAGCGGAAGATGTCGGGTTTTCCATCTGCAGGCCTGTCGGGCAGCGCCATCGCTGATGTCAACGGGATGGACCTCGGTGCCTTTCAGCTGCGGGGTCACCGCGCGCTTCGAAATACACACAACCAGGCGGTAGCGATATGCCAAACATCGAGGCCTGCCGCTGGCCCAACGGCCCCCAAAATCCAACCTGTCCGCGCCGACCCCCGACAATGACTTCGCTGGCGCCCCTTCCAGATAAGCTCCGACCCTCCGGTCGATGTCCTGCGGCCCGTCCCTGTCGAGAAGCACGTCAACATAGAGGTCGGGCACGAACGGCACGGGTTATCGCGGTCGAAACGCTCTGGTCAGACGACGCCACGCGGCGACCAATCCGTTGCGGTCCAGGAAAGTGGGCGCGTCCATAAGCGTCTCCCCGGGAACTTACTTTAAGCGTATGCCCTTTGTTGTAATGTAACAATTATGTATGTGTGCACTGCGCCAGTAACACTACCTGCATAGCCTTTGCCGGACCGGCGGCAGGAAGACTCCGGCACGGTCGTTGCTTCAGCTTCTTCTGGAAGAGCATGGCCATCACGTACTCTTTGCAGAAGATGGGGACGTGGCGCTGCGAAAGGCTGCCCGCCACGTTCCGGAACTGATTGTTACGGACTGGGAGATGCCCGGGATGAACGGGGTCGAACTGTGCGAACGTCTCAAGCTCTATCCGGCGCTTGCCCAGATTCCAGTGGTGATGGTTTCCGCCCGGGCTCCTCCGGAAGGAGAGGTGAAAATCTGGAACGCCTTTCTGCGCAAACCCATCGACCTAGATAGTTTTGACGCAACTGTGAGTTCGTTCCTGGCTAAACGGCTAAGGGACTTATCGAGACGCTCGTTCCCTTCGGACCGCGCAATGTCCCGATGGCAGCCAATCTGCTCGAAGTGTTGGCCGTAGCAGGTTTGCGGATGGCCTGGATGCGGCGGCGGGACGAACGGGCAGAGAAAGCGGACAGGCTGCCAGGCGGCCAGTCTCGGCTCTGTTCCCTTGCAGGTGCACGGAGGAGGTAGCAACATCTACCAGCTTGGTCCGGACCACCTCGTTCAGGCACGATGACTCCGCTCGTTGCGCACGGTTACCGCCGCGCTTCGCCGCCTGAAACGCCAGCGCCACGGGGTCAGCAGCGTACAGCTGTATGACACGGTCGCCTCTTACCCGTGCAATACGTTGCATAGCGACACAAAAAAACCGCTCCGCAGAGTGCCTTCGCGGAGGAACCTCGTCCGTCTGCAGACCAGTTGCGCTGAACCGGGTCTGCCGGCCGACCGAAGACCCGTTTGATGCACCTCCGCCTGCCGCATGACATCTGTTGGAAAGCCTCGTGTTGAGCGCAGCCTCACCCGATGCCTGCCAAAGGTTCTCCAGTCCGTATCGAATTCCACAATGCTCTCCAAGTTGAACCGGGTGCGTGAATTCTATGGGCACCGGCGTGGTTTTCAAGAGCCGAAAAATTTCTGCTGGTCGCCCCTTGAAAATCTCTTCCGGCCTACTATTTTTGAATCGCTCAGGCGGCAGTCCTGCAGTTAGCGGTCGCCGCGTGTTTCAACCTGTTTGTCTGCGACCAGGCAAACGAACCGGTGAGCGTATGCCGGTTCGTCTCCTTGCCGCCAGAGGAGAAAGCGACCATGAGTGACCCTTACTTTGGAACCGACCTCTTCAGCGAACTGGACCGACTGCAACGTCAGATGTCCAGCCTGTTCGGCGGCTTTCCTTCAAGCCTTCGTTCCAGCCGGTTCGGAACGTTTCCGCCCATCAACATAGGTACAACCGACGACACAATTGAAATCGTAGCGTTCGCTCCAGGTGTCGATGCATCGAAGCTCGACATTTCCATCGACAAGGGACTCCTTACGGTAGCCGGTGAGCGCACGACTTCGGAGACGGCATTGGCCGAAGAGACGAGACAGTATGCACAGGAGAGGTTCAGCGGCTCTTTCCGTCGCGTCATCGAGCTTCCGCAGCAGGCCGACCCGGACAAGGTGCAGGCGCGTTATATCGACGGATGCCTGCTTGTTTCAGTTGGCAAGCGCGAAGCTTCCCGGCCTCGTGCGATTACCGTTCAGTAATGGGGTGACATCATGAGCGATACGACCCAGATTGCCCAACGCGAGCAGGGAGAAGTGACGCGTCAAGGTGCAGAAGAAGCGTCGCGCCGAACGGCGCTGACGCCGGCCGTTGACGTCTTTGAGGACAGTCATGCCGTCACCCTCTGGGCAGATTTGCCCGGCGTCCCCAGGGACAAGCTTGATATCAAGGTGCATGACGGCAGCCTGTCCATCGAGGCGGAGTCGGTAGTTCAGACTCCTCCCAATCTACGGTTGTCCCACGCAGAAGTGGGCGGCCCGTATTTTCGGCGGCGGTTTACCATCGGCGACGATTTTGACACATCAAAGATTGAAGCGAACCTGAAGGACGGCGTCCTGAAATTAACCATCCCGCGCCGCGAGGAATCGAAACCACGCCGCATTGAAGTAAGCGTAGTCTAAAACGACAGTCAGGTGAAACGACGAAAGGAGCATGGGGCCGTCTGCGAACGGTCCCATGTGTCACGGCACTTTCGCTTTTCCTGAGCAGGCATACGGCTAAACACGCGACCGCAGAGTTCCCTGGTACCGCTGACGGGAAGTAGCCGGCAGAGCGTCCACAGGAAGCCAAAAACTGGAGGCGCTGTCCGCTGCTGCGGCGACGCCTCAGGAAAGGATTAGCCCCTTTGGCAACATCCGGCCGCCCATGCGACGTCGCTACCGGCGCTCCAGTTACCGTACCGACACTGGATTGATGCTGGCTTCCAGTCGCTTGAGGATAAGCTCAAATCGGAACGTCGCGTGGGCAATTTCGTTTTCGGCGATGCGCCCACGATGGCTGATGTATGACTTGTGCCACAGGTCCGAAATGCTCGTCGATTCGAGATTCCGATGGACAAATACCCGTTAATTTCACGGCTCGCTGACAATGCCATGACTCTGGAGGCATCTATTCAGGCGGAGCCAAGGAGTCAGCCCGACGCGGAGAACTGACGCAAAAGTTTCGAGGCGCCGGTCCGAGCTGGGCGGCGACAATGACTACGTCCGGTGTACCGACATTCATCTTGGCCGGTAGTGAGGAGTCGGAGGCGGCGTAGCCGCCGGAGACGACGAACTGCCGGCGGCGCCGGAGCGGCGAGGCTTAGGATGGCTGACTGAACCTAAAAAGAGGCGGTCAGCCCATGTCTGGAAGCCGCATTACCGACCTGCAGGTCCGCCTCTACATGAACCATCGCAAACACCATCCGCAGAAGCTTGCTGCGGCGAAGTCAGGCATGAGCGAGCGCACGGCGCGGCGTGTCGAACACGAAGCCGGGCTACCGTCGCAGCAGCCCCGGCGCTACTGGCGCTCGCGCCCAGATCCGTTCGCCGATGTCTGGGATAGCGAAGTGGTGCCATTGCTACGCGCTGCGCCAAAGCTGAAGGCGATCACCCTGCTGCGCAAATTGCAGGAGGACCATCCCGAACGCTTTCCGGACAGCATGCGGCGCACGTTCGAGCGGCATGTCAGCCAGTGGCGCGCGCTCGAAGGGCCGAACCAGGAAGTGTTCTTCCCTCAAACGTATCAACCAGGCGCGCGAGGCCTGTCGGACTTCACGCACATGGACAAGTTGTGCGTAACGATTGGTGGCATCCCGTTCAACCACCTGCTGTATCACTTCGTGCTGGCGTTCTCGCGCTGGGAATACGCCAGCGTGGTCGATGGTGGCGAGAGCTTCCAGGCGCTCGCGACGGGACTGCAGAACGCGCTTTGGCAGGCCGGCGGCTGCCCACGCGAACACCGTTCCGACAGTCTGTCGGCGGCGTTCAGAAACCTGCAGGAAGAGGAAGACTTCACGGTTCGCTATGCAGCGCTGCTCGAACACTACGGGATGCAAGGCACGCGCAACAACCGTGGCATGGGTCATGAGAATGGCAGCGTCGAATCCTCGCATCGCTATCTGAAGGATCAGGTCGATCAGGCTCTGGAGTTGCGCGGTCACCGCGACTTCGCAGACCGCGCCGCGTACGACGAGTTCGTGCGCGGGGTGGTAATGCACCGCAACCGGCGCAATGCTGCAGCGTTCCAGATCGAGCGCGAACACCTGCTGGATCTGCCTGAGCACCGTACCACCGACTTCGTTGAGGAAGAGGCGCGCGTGACCCGTTGCGGAACCTTCACCGTACGTTGCGTCCTGTACAGCGCGCCGTCGCGGCTGATCGGCCATCGCCTGAAGGTGCGCCTTTACAGTGACCGGCTCGATTGCTATCTGTCCGGCGCGCTCGTGCACAGCACGACGAGGGCCACGCACACCAGCAAGCGGCGCGGTCGCGGCATCGACTACCGGCACTTCATCGATTCGCTCAAACGCAAGCCGCAGGCCTTCAGGGGTCTCGCGTTCCGTGACGATCTGTTTCCGCGTGAAGCCTATCGTCGCACCTGGGAACGGCTGGATCAGGCACTGACGCCGCGTAGCGCCTGCAAGACCATGGTGGGCCTGCTTGAACTCGCCGGGCACCACGGCGTTGAGGCGCAACTGGCCGAGCGGCTCGATGCCTTGCTCGAACTCGGTGAACTGCCCGATCTGAAGGTGTTGTTCGATGAGTTCGCGCCGCGCCAGGCCGAGTGTCCGGTGGTTGTCGTCGAGATGCCGTCCGCCGCGCTTTACGATACGTTGCTCGATGAGGAGGTGCTCGCATGAACGCCGCCTACGATACTGGCCGTATCGCACTTATGCTCAACGAACTGCGCCTGCCAACGATCGGCCGGTTGTGGCCGGACTTCGCTGAACGCTCGGACAAGGAAAGCTGGCAGGCGTCGCGGTTACTCGGTGCATTGCTCGAACATGAACTTGCCGAGCGCGCCAAACGAAGAATCGAACGTCATCGTGCCGAGTCACATCTGGATCCGACCAAGACGCTCGCCACCTTCGACTTCGGTGTTGTGCCTATGGTCTCAAAGGCGCATGTGATGGCGCTGGCCACCGGCGATTCGTGGCTTGAGAAAGGCGCCACGATTCTCCTGTTCGGGCCGCCTGGAGGCGGGAAAAGTCATCTTGGCAGCGCAATCGGACATGCCCTGATCGATGCCGGCTATCGCGTGTTGTTCACCCGGACCGGCGAAATCGTGCAGAAGCTCCAGGTCGCACGTCAAAGTTTGCAACTGCCTTCGGCGCTCGCCAAACTCGACCGGTTCGACCTGATCATCCTGGACGATCTGTCGTATGTGAGGAAGGACCAGGCCGAAACCAGCGTGCTGTTCGAGCTGATCGCCGAAAGATACGAGCGGAAAAGTCTTCTGATAACCGCCAACCAGCCATTCTCCGGCTGGAATGACGTCTTCCCGGACCCCGGCATGACGGTGGCGGCCATCGACCGGCTCGTCCATCACTCGACGATCTTTGAGCTGAATGTCGAAAGCTATCGGCGCCGCACAGCCAGCGACAAACAGAAAGAGCGCCGCCGTCAATTACCCACTGACAACCCGAACGGAGCGACAACCATGCTCCCCTGACGCAGCGACAATCACCTCGGCCGACCGGCCAAGATGTTTGTCGGTAAACCGGACGTCCTGCTTGACGCTATCCACCGAGCAGTGGTCTGGAGACATGCTTTTGACCGGCGATAATCTTATCGCACGACTGATAAGATTACGAGAAAATCACAGGACTACGCCTAATCTTCTCGCAAACTCATCACAAGTGAGAAGCTTTCCCTGTCGCCATTCCCTTTTTGAGTTCGGTCGGGGACGCGGGTAGGCCGGTCCCAGCTTAGTCGCCCGGACTACGTTACTTCAACAGCGTCGTGAACTCCGGGGAATGCACAACCTTTGCAATCAGGTCCTGCACCGCTGGCATCAACGCCTGAGCAGTCTGGTTGCAGGCAGTTTCGCCATAGTAGCTGGACGCGTATGAATAGTTTTCGGCAACGCTCAAGCTGCGACCATTCGACGACGAAACGGTCAATCCGAGATTCCACGCGCCAGAGACTGACGAAAAGTCGATACTGTCCAATCGCCCCGTAAGCTGGACCGGGGCACCGGGCGCGTACACCCCAGCGATTTTGAGCTCTGACACAAGCCCACTCTTTACGAAGTCGGCGAATGGCTCACCGTCCGGCGTCTTGATAGGTCCGACACCTCGACACATTATCTCGTTCGGGCTTTGGTTCGACATCGGCGATTGGGTGAATGCGCCCACACCAACACCGTTGACCACAGTCGACTTCAAGGCGACCACATTGTCGGCAGAAATCGAGTACCTCGGAACCGCATAAGTTGAGCAGCCGGCCAGCGTGGCGACTGCAAGCAAACCAAAAAGTAGCTTCATCCTTCTATTCCCCATTTGTTGTGTTTCTTTTGAGCCGTCTTATCCGGGTTTGAGACGGTTTCCAAGCCTGTGTCGTCGAACTGGGTAATGGCCGCGCCGTCGTGTCGAGCTGATTCACAGGAGAAACTTTCGCACCCCGAAAGCACCGGCGTAAAATCCGTTCGCGGAACAACCCAGCGTGGTGTTCAGTTCCTGCGAACGTCCTGCGGTTGGCTATGCTGCCGTGACCGCCCTTGGTATTACGGCGGTCTGGAGCCGGACTTGAGGAAATGTGTCCCGATAGGGTCTACGTCCGCGACGGGGATGACTGGCTTTCTTGCCGCAGCACAGACGAAGCGAGGTCGTTTCTACAGTTGTACCCAGCGGAGGAAATGCATGCAGAGGCATTCCCGCCGCCGCCACGGACGCCGCGTGCGAAGCACGCTGAGGGCGAGCAGTCGCTGCTCGATTAGCCGATGTTCATGGAACGGCCGGTCTCTGTCATCAAGAATCGCGTATTGCGCCCCAAGGTCGGATGCATCGGGATTCAGCCATACGTCGATGCGCTCCGGCTTGATTGGGATGATGCAGCGGTCGTGCCCCGCAGCAGCAATCTCCCGCGGCGGCTCGTCCGTAATAGCAGCAAACAAAAACATATCCGGCTCACCCGCACCCGACCAATGCGACCAGAGACATGCGACAAGCATGTTGTGAGCTGGATTTCGCTTGAACTGAAGAACTACGTTTTCATCCTTCTCCCCCTCGGCGAGTATCGCCGCGCACGTTGCGAGGACTCACGTTAACAACTGTTTCGAAGACCAGGGACAGCGAAACGCCCAGACACGGATGGACATCCTGGGCGATGCCAGCAATGGTCTCAACGTGGTCGGCTGAAAACGAAAATCCTCGCCAAATGCCACCAGCAGACACCAGCTAATGCTTCGGCTGTGCAGGAGAAAGAGAGAATTATGAACCCGGAAGCAACGGCGGCAGGGCCTGGCATTCGTGTCCCGGCTCCGGTATTTTACCTGGCAGCGCTCGCGATAGGAATCGCACTTGAGTATCTGCTATGGCCGGTTCCGATTCCTGCAGCTCCGTCAAAGTATGTGATTGCGTCGATTTTTATTATCGTCAGTGTTTTGATAATTCCGCTTGTCCTCATGCGCTTTCGTCGAGCTGCCACTCCTTTCGACGCGAGGAAGCCTGCTGCTGCGTCTCTTAACAGATTGACCTTACCAGTTTCCCGCAATCCGGCATCAGTTCTTCGGAGCGACCCCTGGTTGGTCGAAACCGCTGGGAACGGAAATTCTGACCACAGATTAGCCATCAGGCAGATTGGGGATGATTGTTTATTTGCCGGCTGTGGACGAGGCAAACCCACGATGACTTTCATGGAAGTCATTGCAGAACGGAGATGAGAGGCCGCAGCACTAATTCAGTCGGAGCTCAATGTGTCGTCAATGACACGTTGCGCAGCACTGACACCGGTTGCGAGCGCATCTTCTTCCGTTGCGAAGAGGCGTCCGCTCGCGGCACCTAACCGGAGAGGGGAGAAGAGTACTCCCGTATCGCCCTCGCGCCTGACGGTTACAAGCGCGACATATCCCTGCGGTGAGGCGTAGCCGCTTCCATGCCCCTGGCCGGTGACGGGCAGGGCCTCTACCTCGACGATAAAAAGCTTGTACTGGTAAATCCGCCTCATTTCGGTCCCCAAGACCCGCGAAGCAATGACAGAAACCAGAAGCACGTCCCTCAAATCGCTTTCGAGGCAAGTTGTCTCACGCATGCTTCGAGCCGCGAGCGCTGTTAATGTCAACGCGCCAGCAGGAGCGCTTCCAAAGACACCGGTTTGACGAGAGAGCAACCCAGGCCAGTGCAACCCGTCGCCTAGATTTCCGGAATTCGCGTACCGCTGTTCGCTATGGCGCAGGCTCCTCGATTTCAAAGTTGGCCGCCATCTGCGTGTGCTCGCCTCCATGGAGACCAGGTAGTGAAATCCGCTGATAAAGGCAAAAAAACAAGAGCCCTTACCGGCGCGCTCCGCGCCGACTGCGAAACAGCGTACGACTTACCAGCGTGGCGATGGTCGCAATCGCAATGCACGTGACCGTAGTCGACGACAATCCGACAAAAATCATGCAGACAATCGCCGCGACGGCAAACGTCATTTGCACCAGGCCGAGGACCAGCCGCAGAATCCCCCAGATGAGGTAATTCTTTTCGACCGAGCCCAAAGTCGAAGGAGCGTTCGGGGCAAGGACTCTCGCCGGTGCTCGCGTTCTATCTGCCTTCGATGCCTGACTGATTTCATGTAAGGGCCTTCTCGCCTAAGAATTCCCGATGTACGAGCAGGCGCATCACCCCCTTTCCTTATTACGTCCCCAGAATTTGAGATTTGGACTGTGGCGGTGCATCGCCTGCTTCAATCTCAGCTACCCGAGGCATCCCGCTCAAGTTGTTCTTGGGATACATGGCGAACATCGGCACCCTTGACGACATAAATCACAAATTCGGCGATGTTCTTCGCGTGGTCGCCGATACGCTCAATAGCCTTCGCAATGAACAGGTAGTCCAGTCCAATCGAGATGGTTTGAGGGTCTTCCGCCATGTATGTGACGAGCTTGCGCACGAACGCCCGGAACTCGCTATCGATAGCTTCGTCATCGCGGACAATCTGTGCAGCGGCAACTGTATCCATCCGTGCGAACGCGTCCAGCGCTCTGCGCAGGATGTGCACGGCCATTTCGCCGGAAGCCTTGATTTCAGCGGTGTTGACGTTTAGCCCTCCGCCGTTCGCGTGGATGCGCCGCATACGTTTCACTATTTTCCGCGCTTCGTCGCCCGCACGCTCCAGGTTGGTAATGCACTTCGAAGTGGCCATCAGGAATCGCAGGTCACGGGCGGCGGGCTGTCGACGAGCAATGATATTGGTGACCTCCTCGTCGATTTTGATTTCCATGGCATTGAGCCGATGTTCACCCTCGAGGACCTGGTCAACGAGTACCGTATCGAATTCTTTTACAGCCTCGAGCGCGTATGCAATCTGTGACTCCACAAGTCCTCCCATCTCGAGAAGCCTTGATGAAAGAAAGTTGAGGTCCGCATCAAACTTACTGGAAAGGTGCTTGTCTGGCATGGTCGCTCCCGAGTCGATACAGCCGGTGAAGCAATCGACGGTCATGCAATGCAGGTTGAAAAATCTGTTCGGTCGTATCAAATCCAGCGAGCGCGTCCCAATCCATGAAGGCCGTGTGCTCGCCCTCCGGGGCGCACTGACAGCGCACCGAGGGCGCTGTATCGCTACAATTTTGCCGGCCGACCGGTCTTGACGGTTTCCACTGCAGAAATAGCTGCCAGCAGACCCTCGGTAGTGGAAGCTGAGTCCAGCAAGAGCAGGCCAGCGCGAAGAATCTCACTCTTTTTAACCGACACGCCAGCGCCGAGACACTTCTGTTTCAGTACCGCGATTTTTTCGTAGTCGGACTTCGGCATGGTGAAGCTGTCGCGCACGACCTTTTCCTTCTTCATGCGCTTTCAGACTCAAGTTTAGCACCTCCCCAATGACTAATTTCGGCGTCCTCTCATGTACCTGCGGCCTCGAAGAATGTGGCGCCGCTGCGAACCATCCCGACTGCACTGCGCCCGGTTACTCTATGGGCTGCGGTGACGCTTCCGCTTAACGAAAGGGCTCGATAGCGGTCAACGCCGGGGGGCGGTCTGATTTATTATTGACCAGGTATGTCAGCGGGTGCTTTCGGGCGGTAATCCTGCGTTCGGTCAATAAGGAATCTATACAACTATGGACGACACCATCACCACGGAACCCTGCGTTTCTTCAGACGGAAAAGTGGTTGCTTTCGTTGCATCTTTTCGCAACCAGTCGGTGCAATGCTCAATCAGCCGCGACGCGCTCGAACGGCATTTCTGGTTGCCGGCCGGTGCTAATGAGGCGCGCACATTGAAAGCATTTGCCGACGGACACCAGCGCATAACGGCAGCCGTCGAAAGAAGAATGCTCAAGAAGACCGGCACCGCGATAGTCTTGTCGGCAGCAGATTTTCCGGACCGATGACGCGGCTGGCTCCAGCAACGACCGTCTGTGACGTTCCGCACCGATTAAATCCGACGCATCTTTTAGAGTCGGCGCATTGCGTGCTTCCAACGCAGGCAGTCTCAGGGAAGCAACGCCAAACGCCGACCGAAGCGTTCGGGCCGTGGTCGCGCCCGCCCCCAAGGAATCAACGACGATGAAAGAAAAAAGGTCTCGGCGGAGGCACGCGCCCTCGTGCGTGTGGTGAGCGCCGCGCGAGAAGTACAAGCCGCGTCACTACGGCTCGAAGCGCACTACGCAGGAGACTCACATGAGCATCCATCGACTTTGGGATTGGCCAGATTCGCGGGGCCATGCAGGAACTGAAGGACGCGCGCGAAGCCTTCGATGTTCTGGTCGAGAAATGAGACCTGACCTCGGGCGACAATCTCAAACGTCGGCTTTGAGGGCCACTCGTGAGCCGTCAGCAGTTCCCATACTCGCACTGATGGCATGTCGCAGTCGCGTTACCGTCGACTGGCTCACATCCATAATGCTGGAGCTCCTGATGGTCCTTCCGCCCTCCGTAGAAGAAGGCTTTTCAGATGTCGTCCAGAGACAAGACGACTGTGAGCGTCTTTCTCAAGACCGGCATCCGCCTGACCGGGAAAATCGAATCGTTTGACCGCTACACCGTCGAGCTGGCGTCGCCCAGAGGCTCACAATCCATCATGAAGCACGCAATCGCCACCGTACTGCCGGGGGGGGGGGGAACCGCCTGCTCGCGCCGCATCCGACAAGCCGGAAACCACAGAGCGCCAACTGAATCAGCTTCGGATTCGCTAGTAGCCGAATGAAGGCTCGCCTGCGCCCAAGCGGACAGGACACCGCTGTCGAGAGGGCGCGGAAAATGATGTGGTCCGGCCTCGGCGTTTGCAGTCTGAGAGGATTCCTGCGTAGTGCAGGCCAAGGTTCCGGTTCTGTTGGCAGCATGCCCGGCATGAGGCCAGTGCTCAAATTTGCCACCGCGTCCGCCAAAGCTGATATTGACGGGGAGGCGGCGCCGACACCGCCGTTCACTCGGAACGCTTCGAATTGTGGGGGTCATGCGAATGGCAAAGAGCAGGACGACGACAAGCGCGCTGTACGGCAAGCGTGACGATTACCCCGGACAATAAGCTTATAGTCGCGTCCGGTGTCCTTGGAATTTTCGATAGCGAAGAAGAAACGTCAAAGCGCCCCACGCTAATGCGACGGGGTATGGGACTGGCAGCGCGAGAAGCATTCTCGTCTGACGCCGGGTCATTATCAATTTCCCTGTGGAATACCCGCTCGACCGCCGGCGTCACCGCAGCAGACAGCAAAGCAATGCCTAGGCGGCCAGGAGAACGCTCGCATCGCTGCTGCAGCGAGCATCTTCGATGACTTGCATGAGTGCTTCGAGGGAGAAGGGCTTTTGCAGACACACATCGAAGAGCCGGGCAAACTCTTCGTTGCTATCGCTGTCACCCGTCATGGACGCAACAAAGGGTCGGGGGAAGACTGGCCTGTCCAGCAGCGACAGCGCGACGGCACTGCCGTTGATGTCGGGGAGGTTTTCGTCCAGGAAAACGAGTTCGAAAGTGCCGGCATGGAGCAGTTCCAGCGCAGTCTCCCCGTCGTGCGCCATAACGGCGCGGTGACCAATGCAGTCCAGCAGGAAGGCCAGACTGTCCGCGACGAACTCATTATCGTCGACGACGAGCACATTCATTCAATATCCTTATTACGCGAAGTTCGCGGCGCTGCCAAGAATGCTTCTTTTGTAATAAATATTATTAAATGGCGTTGCCTGTACGTTTAGTTTTACAGATTAATTCGTAAGTATATATCCACAGCCCCCTTCAGCAGGCGTTTAAATACCCCCCATACGACGCAGAGGACAAGGTCGACAATGCAACCAGGGACTAATGGAAGCAGCGGAGCCCCAAGAGCCCGGGTCTTCGCTTCAATCACGCCGGACGTGCCGCCGCCTGGCGTCACTCTCTATCGCGCGGGCAATAGACAGCTCCGCCAGAAAGGCCGGAGTCAAATTTCGACGTCCGCGCTCTTCCGGTGTCGGATAGTTCTGCTTATCGTCATACGTCAGTTGAATTGACAGTGGAGGTGTTGAAAGACTCGTCGACATGCAATGGAGGCTGAAACTGGTCACCGCACGGTCCCGACGCTGCCGCGCGTCGGCGGGTTGCGTCCAGGTCACGCACGGCCTCAGCTGTCGGGGAACTGTTGAACACGACGAGCGCATCTCTGTAGCGTTCAATGTGAACGCCCGTGACCGCCGCCACCGCCCCAGTAATGGCCGCCGCCGCCCATACCACCCCTTGGGTATCCCTGCGCGCCCCAGCCGCCATGACCGCCCCAACCGCCGCGATATCCATGGCCCCAATGGCCGTGGTGGCCCCAGTAGCCGTGCCGGCCCCCGTAACAGCATCCGCCCCAATAGCCGAAGCTCAGTGACACGGATGGTCCGCCCCACCAGGCGGGCCAGCCGTAGTACGGATACGCGACGGGGTAATACGCAGGCGCGACGAAGACGGGCGCGGCTGGTGCGATATAGGTGTTCGTCGATGCAGTTACATCTGACGCGGCCGCACTGGTCGCAGCTGCGTCGGTCATCGAGAAAGGATATTGCTGCTGCGGCGCTGCCGCCGGCACTTCGCCGTACGGAACGTAGCCGTAGGGCATGTAGTAGTAGCAACCGGACAAAGCTGCGGACAGGACCACCACCGCAACGACGCCGCCCGCGCGCGACGTTGCATCCAGCGTCTTCATGACCAGCTCCCGGGTCTGATGCGACGTAACCTGCGCCGCGCCTTTAATACAGTTAGCTTACTTCAGCAAGCAGGATGCCTAGCGTCGCGGGTTCATGCGCATCTGGTTGCGGCCGCCGGGAACGGTCGCGAAACTTTCCTTAACGCTAAAGGGGCCTCAGACGTTCGAGTGAGCTATGCTCCTATTGGACTTCAACGCTGAGAACATTGCGCAACAAGTATTGTTTCGTCAAAGCCGACCAATCCAAAACCGTGGCGAGGACCTGTTGCGTACTTCCCGAGATTCAGACAAAAGGCTTCAAATCGCTGCAGGACAACCAGAAGGTAAGCTTTGACCTGAAGCAAGGCCCGAAGGGTAGCGGGCGGCAAAAATTTATCCGAGCTGACACCTGAGCGCAACTCGCTGACACGCAAAAGAATGGCCCGCCTCGGCGGACCATTCTTTCTTCAGCTATGTGCCGTGACACGGTCTCCCCGGGTGTGTTGGTCCCGGCGCGAGACTGGTAACAGACGTGGGCGGACATGACGTGCGTCCCAACGACCGACCACCGCACACGAGAGCTGGGCTTGTCCGGTCGAGGCCAGGTCGCATGTGTGGCTAGGCGCGTTAGCTCGCCGCGCCGCGCGACCACGGGTTCAACGTTCCTTCAAATTATTGCTTCGCAGCTTTTGCTGCTTTCTCGACTGCCTCGTCAGCCGCTTCGGTCACCTCCGATGCGGCTTTTGTTGCAGCGTCCAGGTTACTTTGCGCGACTTCGACTGCCTGCTTCGTGGCCTTTTGCACGCTTTCCTGAGTGGTGTCGGCCAGCGTAATAGCTTGTTTCAGAAATGCGATTGTGGCTTCGGAGCCGACCGGGGCGTTTTGCGCGAGATTCTCGACGAACGATTGAACCTGGCGGCTGACCTCCTGGTACCGCGCATTGACGACCTCTGCCAGCTGCGTTTGCGTGGTCGAGGCAATCTCCGCAACCTGACGTTCGTACTTCAGGACCTTCTCCGCCGAGTGCAGCGCCAGCGCGTCTTGCAGACCGGTAACTTCCTGTCGGTCCATTTTCGCCACCCCGTCCTGCTCGCGTTGCTGCCAATCGGCAAGCGTCGTTCTCGCCGTATCCAGATTCAGTCTGACGAGCTTTTCCTCGCCCTCCAGCATTCTGCTGGCCAGGCCAAAAAAGAAGTCAAGATTGGCTTGCTGGACTGTAGCAGCCTGTCTCTGAAAATCAGTCATGTTCGCCTCCAGGAGATGTATGCGCAACGCCCAGCATGTTCGGCAACGGTGACCAACTGATGAAGCGCGTCGTCTGGAAGCTCCCGGGTCGGCTCCATTTTCGACACCGGCTCCGCAGTCGTATTGGTCTCAGCCGCGAGCCCGTACAACGTCCCCAGCGCTGGGCTGCGTAAGGGGTGCTCTGCGGACGTCGACAGATGCAGGAACTGCAAACGACAAAGTTAAATTACAGGACGGTGGCGGTCAGGGCGCCAATTGAATCTGTCTATCCGGGACACCCTTGAAGAAGTGGATAGCGTCAAGCAGGACGTCCGGTTTACCGACAAACATCTTGGCCGGTCGGCCGAGGTGATTGTCGCTGCGTCAGGGGAGCATGGTTGTCGCTCCGTTCGGGTTGTCAGTGGGTAATTGACGGCGGCGCTCTTTCTGTTTGTCGCTGGCTGTGCGGCGCCGATAGCTTTCGACATTCAGCTCAAAGATCGTCGAGTGATGGACGAGCCGGTCGATGGCCGCCACCGTCATGCCGGGGTCCGGGAAGACGTCATTCCAGCCGGAGAATGGCTGGTTGGCGGTTATCAGAAGACTTTTCCGCTCGTATCTTTCGGCGATCAGCTCGAACAGCACGCTGGTTTCGGCCTGGTCCTTCCTCACATACGACAGATCGTCCAGGATGATCAGGTCGAACCGGTCGAGTTTGGCGAGCGCCGAAGGCAGTTGCAAACTTTGACGTGCGACCTGGAGCTTCTGCACGATTTCGCCGGTCCGGGTGAACAACACGCGATAGCCGGCATCGATCAGGGCATGTCCGATTGCGCTGCCAAGATGACTTTTCCCGCCTCCAGGCGGCCCGAACAGGAGAATCGTGGCGCCTTTCTCAAGCCACGAATCGCCGGTGGCCAGCGCCATCACATGCGCCTTTGAGACCATAGGCACAACACCGAAGTCGAAGGTGGCGAGCGTCTTGGTCGGATCCAGATGTGACTCGGCACGATGACGTTCGATTCTTCGTTTGGCGCGCTCGGCAAGTTCATGTTCGAGCAATGCACCGAGTAACCGCGACGCCTGCCAGCTTTCCTTGTCCGAGCGTTCAGCGAAGTCCGGCCACAACCGGCCGATCGTTGGCAGGCGCAGTTCGTTGAGCATAAGTGCGATACGGCCAGTATCGTAGGCGGCGTTCATGCGAGCACCTCCTCATCGAGCAACGTATCGTAAAGCGCGGCGGACGGCATCTCGACGACAACCACCGGACACTCGGCCTGGCGCGGCGCGAACTCATCGAACAACACCTTCAGATCGGGCAGTTCACCGAGTTCGAGCAAAGCATCGAGCCGCTCGGCCAGTTGCGCCTCAACGCCGTGGTGCCCGGCGAGTTCAAGCAGGCCCACCATGGTCTTGCAGGCGCTACGCGGCGTCAGTGCCTGATCCAGCCGTTCCCAGGTGCGACGATAGGCTTCACGCGGAAACAGATCGTCACGGAACGCGAGACCCCTGAAGGCCTGCGGCTTGCGTTTGAGCGAATCGATGAAGTGCCGGTAGTCGATGCCGCGACCGCGCCGCTTGCTGGTGTGCGTGGCCCTCGTCGTGCTGTGCACGAGCGCGCCGGACAGATAGCAATCGAGCCGGTCACTGTAAAGGCGCACCTTCAGGCGATGGCCGATCAGCCGCGACGGCGCGCTGTACAGGACGCAACGTACGGTGAAGGTTCCGCAACGGGTCACGCGCGCCTCTTCCTCAACGAAGTCGGTGGTACGGTGCTCAGGCAGATCCAGCAGGTGTTCGCGCTCGATCTGGAACGCTGCAGCATTGCGCCGGTTGCGGTGCATTACCACCCCGCGCACGAACTCGTCGTACGCGGCGCGGTCTGCGAAGTCGCGGTGACCGCGCAACTCCAGAGCCTGATCGACCTGATCCTTCAGATAGCGATGCGAGGATTCGACGCTGCCATTCTCATGACCCATGCCACGGTTGTTGCGCGTGCCTTGCATCCCGTAGTGTTCGAGCAGCGCTGCATAGCGAACCGTGAAGTCTTCCTCTTCCTGCAGGTTTCTGAACGCCGCCGACAGACTGTCGGAACGGTGTTCGCGTGGGCAGCCGCCGGCCTGCCAAAGCGCGTTCTGCAGTCCCGTCGCGAGCGCCTGGAAGCTCTCGCCACCATCGACCACGCTGGCGTATTCCCAGCGCGAGAACGCCAGCACGAAGTGATACAGCAGGTGGTTGAACGGGATGCCACCAATCGTTACGCACAACTTGTCCATGTGCGTGAAGTCCGACAGGCCTCGCGCGCCTGGTTGATACGTTTGAGGGAAGAACACTTCCTGGTTCGGCCCTTCGAGCGCGCGCCACTGGCTGACATGCCGCTCGAACGTGCGCCGCATGCTGTCCGGAAAGCGTTCGGGATGGTCCTCCTGCAATTTGCGCAGCAGGGTGATCGCCTTCAGCTTTGGCGCAGCGCGTAGCAATGGCACCACTTCGCTATCCCAGACATCGGCGAACGGATCTGGGCGCGAGCGCCAGTAGCGCCGGGGCTGCTGCGACGGTAGCCCGGCTTCGTGTTCGACACGCCGCGCCGTGCGCTCGCTCATGCCTGACTTCGCCGCAGCAAGCTTCTGCGGATGGTGTTTGCGATGGTTCATGTAGAGGCGGACCTGCAGGTCGGTAATGCGGCTTCCAGACATGGGCTGACCGCCTCTTTTTAGGTTCAGTCAGCCATCCTAAGCCTCGCCGCTCCGGCGCCGCCGGCAGTTCGTCGTCTCCGGCGGCTACGCCGCCTCCGACTCCTCACTACCGGCCAAGATGAATGTCGGTACACCGGACGTAGTCATTGTCGCCGCCCAAAGAAGGGTGTTTTTTCTCCCGGCGCCACCTGCTGGATGCGTCTGCATCCTTATTGCGATGGCGCTTTCGCCGGAGACCATCATCGCGTTGTGTGACGAGGTCGTGGAACAGCACGCCGCTCCTTTCCACGCAAGCAGATATTTCGCCAGTGGAACTTGCGGCACCCGCGGGTGACCAACGCCGGTGGCGCACGAACAGGTGCCGTCCTTCGGGTAGGTTTTCCGACAGACCTACCTCTGTGAGCGTTGTCATTGCGCTGCTACTTCACTCGAAGAAAGCGGCGGAGTGACTTCTGGCCGTGTACGGCATAGGGAAAACGGTATCCGGGTCGATTACAGCGGGCATTTAAAGCCTTAACGCAGAGCGGGGAAGACGCGCCGCAACGGGCGCTCAGGTGCAGTGAAGTTCACGCGAACGAGACATGCAGCCCGAGTAAAGACGTTCGACCCCAAGCATCAACATCGAAGTCGTGTCACACCTTCGTAGCCTGGAGTACATAGGTTTGGTCACGATGAGTTACAGGGAGCATTGCACGTCATGAATCGTCGTCTGAATCTTGATGTACATCTGCAAGGCACTCTCCAACACAACGGCTCCAGGCGGGCCTTCGCTGCACGACTGGACATGACCATCAAGCGCGCCAAGGTGACCTCCGGTCGGGTGGCCAGGTCACTCGGCGTACCAGAACACGAAGTGACCCTTTGGCGCGCCGGAGTTACCGTTCCGAAGAGTACCGATTGCGCGCGCCTGTCTGAACTTCTCGACGTGGACGTCGTCTGGCTATGCGCAGGTCAAGCGTAAGCGACAGCATGTCATGGCAGTTCTCATCGGACACGGCCTCGCACGCGCTCCGACTTGTCGCCACTCACCGGCACCTCGGTCGGGTCACGTGCCTGGCTCCTGCCATTGGCCGGCAGGACGGTCGAAATGGCATGTTTGAAAACAAGTTGCACACCCGGACCAGACTCGAGCAGAACTACAAACTGGTCAAAGGCGGCCAGTTGACCGCTCAGTCTGATGCCGTTCACGAGGAACACGTTTACGGTGGTCTTGTCGTTCAGGAGCATCTGCAAAAAATCGTCTTGTACGCTTGAGCGTCCGGTCATGTTCGAAGTCACAGCGATAGGTCCTTGGATTGTACCGGCGATACCTGAAGCCGCCAGCCGTTTCGATTTTGGACACAATGATGGCAACCGGTACCGTAAAGTGGTTCAATGCTGCGAAGGGTTTGGGTTTCATCACGCCGGATGGCAGGGGTGAAGACCTTTTCGCTCATTTTTCGGAAATCAGCGCAGAAGGGTCCAAGTCGCCGCAAGAGAATCAGAAGGTCAGCTTCGGCGTGAAGATGGGGCCGAAGGGCAAGCAAACCGCGAATATCAAACCAGTCCAGGAGATAGTCTGTCTCTTTGCCACCTACGGCGCCGGTTCGTCAGGCGTCGTACTTTCAAGGCGGAGTCGAGCAGGAGCGCCTGTCGAAAGAGCAGAATCCGCTACTCAGCGCGGAGATTGGCAGTCAATGCGAAGCGCGCGGTGGCGTCATCACGCATGACTCGAACGCCGATTGCTTCGACCCGTTCGTCGGCGTGGGTCTGTCTGCTCCCGCATCGACGCTTTCACCTTCCGCTGTGAAACTGGCACGCGGAGCAACTTCACGAGTAGTTGCTCGCGAAAATCTCTGCAGGATTGAGCAATGGACAACGTTTCGCGGGAAGGGAAGATTCATGTACGGGCCTACGAGCTCTGGGAAAAAGACGGCAGCCCCGACGGTCGCGCCGACGAGTATTGGGAGCAAGCCCGCGCACAGATAGAAGAGGAAGAATCCGACGCCGACGGGAGCGGAGCCGACCTGAAAGGTCGGCTGCCGCTGTGACGAAAACTGACCTGGCGCTGACGACGAGCCCGCCATAGACCGCTTGGTCGAGTTGCACCTGAAGGCGAGCGACAGCGGCGCAATGCTCGCAACGAGCCTCTTCGTTGTCGCTTTGCGCAGACCACCCGACGTTCCGGACGCTATCCAGCGTCGCTGGTGTCCTGCCGGTACCACGCTCCCGACCGCGAGGCTGGCCTGGCAGGTTAAACAGCGTGCCTCCGCAGCGACACCCTTCTCAGTAAGTCTTCTTCATTCCGCTGCCGTCAGAGGCGGGCGCACTCATTCCCCCCTTCTTCTCCATTTTCGGCTTCATCTGTTTCTGCGACATCTCCCCCGACTTACCCATGGTGTTTGCGCCAGACGCGCCAGATGGTGACTCCGTAGCGCCGCTTGCATTCGGCGTTCCCATTCCGGTGCCACCCTGGCCTGCACCGGCGCCCCCTCCACCCCCTGTTCCCGCACCCTGCGCGCAGACGGCGCCGGACAAACTCAACATAAACGCCGAAGCAAGCAGGATTCCTTTCGTCGCGACTCGCATGATGGACTCCTCCGTATGCAGAGCGACCGGCTGCGACCCAGGTCGGTGCAGCCCGTCGTCCTGGTTGCCGCATTTCCCGTGCCGCTTCTGGCCTTGGCATAAGGTCCTTGATTTCATCGTTGAACGGGTAACAGCCCAGCTATCGCGCGCGCAGCACCCGGGGAGGTTCCCAGCGCGCTCGCGTTTTCAAGGCGGTCAACACAGCGTCTGCAGAATCGGCGGGCGCTGACGAGGAATTACGCCGCTACATGCCGCACGTCATTTCACGGGCGGACATTGTTCACCACCGGTACTGCAGACGGCTGCAAATCTGCCGGCAAGCTTGCCCTGTGAATCTGGGCGCCGACCGCCTCCCACGAGCCGGCTGACGTCACAGTCACGGCATGTCGTGCGCAAAAAGGGCTTTCGCCGTGGCATGCGCGTTGCGAGCTTCGGGGCATCCCCTTTTCAGGAGCGGACAATCCCCGACCCCAAAATACCGTCGCGGACGGGCGGTTCCGGTGCGAACATCGCCGGCGGTGGAGCGGGTGCAGGGCCGGGGCCGGAGGTGATGCAGCGTCGACTCTGGATGGCAACAAGGTGGTCTCGTCGGACGGAGCAGAGATTGGCAAAATATCCGACATCATGCTGGACGTGCGCAGCGGCCATGTCGCATATGCTGTGAGGGGGCTTCCTCAACATGGGCAGCTTCCTGCACGCGATTCCGTGGAGTGCGCTGACACTGGACACTGACGAGCAGTGCTTCTTAGTCGACATAACGGCCGAGCAAATCAAACATGAGCCTGGTTTCGACAAGGACCACTGGCCATCCACGGCGGACGCGCAATGGAGCACCACGGTTCATCGTTAATGCAACCGGGACCCGTACTGGTCTGCGCCCCGCGCTGTTTGCGAAGGAGACGTAACCGACATTTAAGAGTTCCGTCCGCGGTCGGCGGCATGCGAAGCTGCCGCCGCCTGTCAGCCAGTCGGACAGGCAGACCCGGTACATCGGGTCGTTGCCTCCCTCACGGAGGACACCATGACGAATCGACGAAAGAGACAGACGCGCGACGTGCGCCGCGACGATGCCAACGATGAGCAGCCAGGCGACGCCCCGAACGCCTCTAGCTCACCGGTGCCTGACAGCGCTCCCCCTGTCCTGCAGTCAGAGGACGATGACTCATTGGTCGACGAAGACGCGCCGGGACAGGAGTCGCCGGGGCGCGGTGTTGCGCCGGAACAGACCGTTTCCAGCCAGGCACGCAACGAGAGGAGATAGCTGCAGTGGACGACCGATTTGACCGACGCGAACCGCTGCTGCACCTCGGGGACATGCTCGAAGTTTTGAGCTGTTTAGCCGGGACTGGTCGGCCGGATGCGCTGGTAGTGGAGCTTGCGAAGGAACAGGATTTGTTACAGGACTTTGAGTTCCTCCGCGCACTTGCGCGGAAGATGACAGTGGGCGAGGTCAGCGCACGCGTCGCTAGTGCGTTCTTCCTGTGGCCAAAGGAGCTGCTCGATACTGAACTCAACCGCAATGCGCTCGCGTCAACCGTTCAGCATGACCTCTTTGACGGCAACCCTGACGGCTGGAAGGCGTACGTCGCTCACATGCAGAAGAAGGTGAAGTGGTTTGGGACCGGGCTTCCCCAGCTGAGAAGGGACGCGTGGGCCGAGCCGTTGCACGACGTCCAGTCGGGGTCGCTTCGCCCGCGGAGCGGGATGCGCCCGGCGAGCTGAAGGGCGGGCCTTGTCCCGAACCAAAGCCGACGACCTGACCGATGCCGTCGCGACGTTTCTGCCAGACTCAAGGTCAACCAGCGCGCCCCGGCTCAGCCTTGGCGACATCATCGTCAACGACGAAGTCTGTCTCGTGAAACGAACCGGCGACAAATTTGACGACCCTTCCGCGGGACGAAGCCGTCGACTGGTCCACGCGTTCACCGAGCCTGCAGGCATGCGCTAGTTGCTTGTCGAGTGAGCCTGTCGCGATGTTAACGCCGCGTGCAGTCCGCTGTTACCACTACTGGCTGTTTTCTTTTGGGCCGTACCGTGGTCTGTTCACGTCGCTGTTCGCGCCGCTACGGGTGCCCATATTCAGACCATTGGCCTTCCCGCGGTTAGAACGTCCGGTCGGAGGGCTGCTCTGCATCGCACCGACGCCACCGCGCGTGACATCCGGCGAACCGTATCCACTGTCGTTCGGGGCTGTCATCGAACCGACCCCCGGTCTTAACGTCCCGCCAGCAGTGCCGCCCGCGTGCGCGTATGTGATTGCCGCCAGCGCCATCACGAGAGCCGAAGCGCAAAACGTCCTATTGTTAAGTTTCATGGTTCACCTCCGAAGAGGGATGTCTGAAAGCGACTGCCGCTGACGAACGAAGTGCTGCAAGGCCCGTGCCTAGGGCCGCTGATTCGTCGCTTTGCAACGGCAGGTAGGCGATAGAACAGACAACGGACGCTCATTCCGTATCCGAAAATGCCCGCCCTCACAACGCCCCTTCGCATAGCTGGCGCTCCGCGGCGGCCTGCCGTGCAGCGGTGTCATTTTTTTGCTTTGCCGTGCCTACAGCAACGCTTGGTGCTCCCGGTACCTTGGCGGCGGAGGCAGAAGTCACCCTCACCTCTTTTTTCCTTGCGTTACCTACGCCTGTTTCCTATCCTCTGAACAATGGAATTAAGGAGCTTCTAGTGTCCCAGATAAGAAAAAAGATTTCCGTGATATTCACTGCTGCTCGCCTGAGTGCACTCGACGACCGTTCGGCAAGCCGGTTTCGAGGTCGGGTCGGGCAGGTCACAGCGCATGAGCCCACGGGAAAGCACGTAAGCGTCGAATTCCCGGTGGATGGTGAGCGGCGGCCTGAACGGCTGGAGCGGGTTCCGCTGGAATACCTTGAGGTCGTTCATGCGCACTCTGGCGCGGCAGTCCCCTCTCCTGCACACTCACCGCACGCTAATGCAGCTCGAATGCAGCACTCGGCAAGGTTTAAGCGAGACACCTGACGCTTTCATTAGGCCTTGGAGCCACCGCGCTTGCACTTTCAGGGGCAGCGGTGGCTCACGGCGATGTGGGACAAACTATCGGGTTTCCGGCAGCCGTTCATGTGGCGCCCGCCTGTGTATGCGCCACCGCTACCTCTGCCGTCTATGAGCAGCCCGCCCGTACGCGCCAGCGCGAGTCATCGCGGGCCCTGAATAAGTCATCGGCTGGAATGGTGACGGGTGTTGGGACGGACATCGTTACTGGAATAGGCGCGATTGGTGCGCGCGCGGATATCAGCACTATCGCTGCGGCTAACTCGCTCCTCAGGTCAGTTAAGCGACAGGACCACGACCGATGCGACAGTACGAGGTCAGCGTCGAAATGCTACGATGGTCGATGGAAGAGACATTATAAAATAGTTGCAGTTCGCTCAGGATACTCAAAAGCCCGGCAGGTCAAGCGTAAGCAACCTCTTGAGACTGGCCAGATGAGGATGCGCTCCGATTGCGCCGTCTTGCGCCGGTTCTCGATGACGTGCTTAATGCAGGAGAGGTCGAACACGCAGACCAGGCCATGGACCTCGCATTACTGTCCCGGTTATGCTCACAGTTGTTCGACACGTATGACGAGCAGCACCGGGTGGAAATTGCGCAAGCGCGAGCCGACGCCGTTGAGTCGCAGTAGCACATACCTGTGGACTGGCTGTTGATTCCCGCTACGCCGTTGAGGGTCGCACTGCACGAGTTCCTGACCGTCATTCGAAAGTTGCCGGCGTCAAGGAACTTTCCATCAGTGCGGCAAAAATCTGCAGGCGCGTTCGCGCCAATATCGAAGAAGACAGTGTCCGTCGTAAAAACCGTGCCCAGGCTGGCTGCATTGTCGTAGTTGCGTTTCGGCGATAAACCGGTGAGGGTCTTCACAATCGATTCCCGGCCCAGTACGGTTGCGCGCACCCCGCAATATCAGGTCGGCAAACGTCGTGGCACCCTTCGACTGCCTCAAGCCGAAACGCCCGTTTGAAGGCGGCGCTCGCATCACGCAACACATCCTCCGCGCCATACGTCGCCACAATTAGCGAACCGTGGGCCAACGCGCGAACCAGTGCATCCGCCGGCCCGGAACCAGACAGCACGGCGGCTGTTGGGTCCATATTGGCGTAAGGTGAGTCAGCGCGGAGTAGCCAGTCGTGCGCTGCGTGGAGGTTGAGCTTGCAAAGTTATGTCAATAGGTATCCTAACGACATTACATCTTTTTATGTCGATTTAATTCTTCGGTTTAAGAAGCAGTCAAGACGTTTCTTGACAATGTCTTCAGGCAGAGCAAAAACTGAAATCTCGCAGAACTGCATTGACCCATGTGCGCGAGTTACACCCATTGCCAGCCGGCGATTCGTTATCATCGAAGTTACCGGTGCTGCCCTCAAAGAAGGATACGGAAACTGTGCACCGGCAGCCCGTGTCGACCGGTGCGAATCCCACGCAGGAACGATGGTCATTGGCTGTGCATCAGCCGCGCGGGCTATCGCCTTGGGGAGAATCCCTGCTCGCAAGAACATCAGCCAAACGCCATACCTGACATGGCCTGCGGCACAGGCCGTCGAATCCGGGAAGTCTTGCCTCGTAGGCGTCGCATCCGGCCATGCACCGCTCACGGTAACGACGAGGGCACCGCCATATGCCGGGTCGTCGCGTGCTTTCCGGACGAGCCGGAAGTCGTCGCTCCTGCAAAACCGAATGTCGATTAGCCGCGCGCGGCTTCCCGTTTTCAATCATGAGCTTGAGGGTTTGGAGACTTGGCGCATGTCTAGGCTTTTTACGCTACTGCCATCCAAGCCGCGTTGGTCGGAAATCCGTATCGTGGCGGCGACCGGCATAGATGAGAGACAGCAACGACGAACAACGGAAGCCGGCGGATTCGCCCACATGTTGTGCAACACCGCCTCACAGCCAATCGAATCGCAGTTGAAGGGGCGGCGGCTCGCGGCAACGCAAAAAAAGCCCGTTCAACGAACGGGCTGCCAGAAACACACCTTGGAGGGCTGCGAGCAACTGCCCGAAAGTGACAATAGGACGTAGTTTGTGCGGATGCAATATTCGGCGGGCGGATTGTCCGGGAGATGCTACGCGACCTAGCCGGCTTGAAGTGCAATCCCGCCGACCACGATAGCAGCAGCGATGGCGTGCGGGCCGCGCCCTGTTCTGCTCAAACATATCTCCGCTTGTCGATTACCCAATCACACGCGTTCCGCTCGCCTATTCCTGCGCGTTTTTCTTCGCACAAAGCAGTGCGCGCCGCCGCTGCGAGCCGCCCCTCAGGCTTCGTACTTGAATGACAAAGATACGCGTGCGCGATACTCGACGACTTTGCCGCCATCGACCCTCATGTCGAGCTTGCAGACTTCGGCAACGCGCAAATCTCGTAGTGAATTCGCAGCGAGTTCCACAGCATTCTTCGCGGCATCTTCCCAGGAGTTCGGGCTGGTGCCGATAATCTCTGTGACGCTGTAAACGCTGCATTCAGTGTCCTGCGTGGCCATGATTTCCACTCCTCTCGGTTAGGAGGCGCGATTCCCCACCTCGGTCATTTCATCATAGGCCCCGACGTGCGAACCGTCGTCGCTGCCCTCGGAGCCGCGCGTCTCGGCTGGTTAGCAGCCGGTGGAGATTTTTCGGATGTTGTGCGCCCGTCACCTATATCGCAGGCGTTTGTTCCTAACGAAGGCCGGCGCTCAATGCTCGTGGAGCGATTGGCCTCGTTCCGAGCGCTGTACAGGCAACTATCGCCACTTTTCCCAACGTGATGTTGCCAAGGACGGAGCCGAAACTCTTCGCTCGAGTCGGCATTACCCTTCAAATCTCTACCTGCGCTCCCAGTTCGATGACCCGATTGGGCGGAATCTTGAAGTAATCAGCCGCGTCGCGAGCGTTGCGAGACATCGCGGAATACAAGGCCTCCCGCCATAGCGCCATGCCGGCTTTCGGCGTGGCGAGGACTGTCTGGCGGGCGATAAAGAAGGAGGTTTGCATCGGGTTAATCGAGAGTCCAGCATGCCGACCTTTTTGCAAAGCGCGCGGTATGTCGCGCTCATCCGAGAACCCATAGTAGACGTTGACTTGATAGCAGTTGTGTCCAAGCGGGACCACCTTGATGCGTTCCCTATCCGGAACTCTGGGGATGTCGGTGGCGTACACAGTCAAAAATATCGTTCGTTCATGCAGCACTTGGTTATGCAGTAGGTTATGCAACAGCGCATGGGGTACGCCGTCACCTTCTGCACGGAAGAAGACGGCCGTACCAGGCACGCGTAGCGGTGGATTGATGAAGAGCGACTGGAGGAAGTCGTCGAGAGGGATGAGTTGGCGTTGGAGGCTTTGGAATACCAGTTCGCGCCCCCTTCGCCACGTCAGCATGAGCATGACCATCAGCGCACTGATTGTTAGAGTAAACCAGCCGCCGCTAATGATTTTCAAACTCGTGGAAGAGAACAAAGCGACGTCAATCATCAAAAAGAATCCGGTCGCTGCGACCGACAGCAACAGCGGAAATTTCCAGCCGAAACGAACAACGAAGAACGTCAGCAGCGTCGTCGTCAACATCGTAGCGGTCGCAGCAATGCCATAGGCCGAAGCCAGATTGGAAGACGAGCCGAATCCCACAACGGCCAATATGACAGCCGTGAGCTGGAGCCAATTGACGAGTGGGATGTAGATTTGCCCCTTTTGACTTTCAGAGGTCTGGCGGATGCGCATACGGGGCAGGAAGCCCAGCGCAATAGCTTGCTGAGTCACTGAAAATGCACCAGAGATTGTCGCCTGCGATGCGATAACGGTCGCCATCGTCGAGAGCACTACGAGCGGATAAACGCTCCAAGGGCCAAGTTGCAGAAAGAAAGGATTCGAAACCGCTGCCGGATTCGATAACAACAAGGCGCCTTGCCCGAGGTAATTGAGTGCCAGCGCGGGAGCGACGATAGAGAACCAGGCCAAGCGAACTGTCTTCTTGCCAAAATGGCCCATATCAGCATACAGCGCTTCCGCACCGGTGAGCGCCAGGACAACCGCACCGAGGGCGACGAAGGCCAACCACCCGTTGTGGATGAGAAAGCCGAGGGCGTGGAGCGGATTGAAGGCAATCAGAATGACCGGGTTCTTAGCGATATTAGCAACGCCCATCGCAGCAAGCGTAATGAACCAGACCAGCACAATCGGGCCGAACCATTTTCCGATACCGGCTGTGCCCCTGCGCTGCAACAAGTACAGTGCAACCAGAACGGCCAATGTCACAGAGATAACATACGGCTTAAGAGCCGGCGCGGCCACTTCCAACCCTTCAATGGCCGACAAGACTGAAATGGCTGGCGTAATCACACCGTCGCCGAAAAACAGCCCTGCGCCGACCATGCCAAGCAGCATCACCGGATAGTACCAACGGGATTTCTGAGTGACCGACGATAGCGCTAACGCGGTCATCGCCATAATGCCGCCTTCCCCTCGGTTGTCCGCCCGCAAAACAAGAGTTACGTACTTGAGCGAAATCACGATTATGAGGCCCCACAAAATCAGCGAGACCACCCCCAGCACATTGACAGGGACAAGCGAAAGACCGTGATGTTTCGCGAATACCTCCTTCATTGTGTAAAGCGGACTGGTTCCAATGTCGCCGTACACAATTCCAATGGCAGCCAGCGTCAGCGCAGCAATGCTACTTTTATTGGAGTCTGTAGTCACGACGCCGCCTCATTGTTGAGCCTCAAAGCATGTAACTGCGGAGCAAACTGCTGCTCCAGCTCACTACAACTTCTGCAACCGTCGCATCGCATCCGACCGCAACCGACCTCCGCTTACGTTCCGGCAGTTCGCCGCGACGGCGCTTCCCACCTTGTGATAGTCATTATAGGCGGGTGCCATTCTTGCCCGCTCCGAATCCGTAGCCGCGAAGTTCGCGCAAGTCTATGCATTCGGGTTGGCAGGACGCTGCATGGAAGTATGCGCACTCTAAAGCAAGACGTTGGCTTGCTGATAACTCATGGCGGTGATGGAGGTCTTCTCGGGAGCCCTTTATTAGCAATACGGCTCCGGACTGGTACAAACAAGAGCTCGCATCTCAATTGAATTCCATTCGACAACTGGTCGCAGCTCAGCCGTCACTTTCCGTGACGGCCCAGACCGGCACGAGCCTGGTCCCGGGCACGCTTCGGGCGCGGACGGATACGCGTCGTCCGTAGGTGACTGACAAAACAGCAGGCGTGCCTCTTGGGGACACCGGGGGAATGAGCGTTCCCGCCGCGCTGACAAACTGGTCACCACCTCCGATTTCGTAGCACCTGCGCGCCGTGCGTATGGCGTCGGCGTCCCCCGCCGAGAGCGTGTCCTGGACCGCAAGAGACTCAATTGCCGACCGTTGGTCGGCATTTTTCATGGGTGCGGCTTAGCCGCCCCCGCCAGCACCCGTTCGAGCGCCATCGACCTGGCCGCTTCCTCCGCTTGCTCGGCCGTATCGAACACACTGCCCGACACATACACCCTGTGCCACTCCGGGTTATCAGACGCGTCACGGAAAATGCGAAAGCGCGCGCAGTAGCCACGTGGCGTAGCCGGTATCACGTCGATGTCGACGGACGCACCTTCTATCTGATGCCTGACGAAGCCGTCCATGCCACCCTCCTGACGCCTGCGTTGTACGCAGAAATCCTAGCATGATGGTCGCGATGCGGTAGGTGCGTTGCAGCAAATCACCGGGCATCAATCAGACGCTCGATGACTTGCACACTCGTTCGACTTGATTGACATCGGTCCACAAGAAGGGCGCGAAGGAGTTCACACTGCCCGGTCTGCTGAAGGTTGTGGCTCAGGGCGTGCCCGCCACGAAGAAGCGCTTCGGCAAGGACCCGTTCACGGGTGAAGACAAGTGGTTCGCCGCGAAACCTGCTTCAATGCGTCTGAAAGTGCGGCCGCTGAAGAAGCTGAAGGACGCCGCACTGTAAGCGAAAGTGTTCCGACGTGATAGCGCCCCTCGCGACCAAAATCCGGGGGGCGTTTTGATTTGCGACGCACGACGTCGGCGTAGCAATTGGATAGCGCGTCGTTTTGTGAGTGAACCGGTTCTGGTTGAGCGCCCGCCATTTCCTTCTGAAGGACCAGCTCGCGCGTGAGTATGACGCACGACACTTCTCGTCCGGGCCGAAAGCCTCACTACGGTGCGACGTCATTCGACAGCGGCAAGCCTGGCGATGAAAAGCCTTCAGGCCAGCTCTTTAACCTGTCGCGTCGCCCGCTCCGAACTAGGAAGACCCTCAACCATCCGGGCCTGAGCTTTCGTGATGTCGTTGAGGGAAGCAGCGTTGAGTTGTTCACCGAATACAGCAAGAGCGGTGGATAAAGGCAAGTAATCTGCATCGCAGACACGCCACCCGCCTCCTGCGTGCGCTTCGGCGTTGATATGCATAAGTGTGGCTTGTGCCGATTCCCCGTGGGAAAGCATCCAGTGCGATGTAGCACTGCAGAAGCATCGCCTGCGTCACAGGCTCAAGCGAAGCGTGGCTGTAAGTCAGCGTGCGCAATAAAGGCGACATTGCCGGGCGGCTGTGTTTTTGAGAACGAATTTTGCTGGTCACGTTCAGTTGTCTGGTAGCGCGGCAAACGGCCAACATGTTGAGTTAGATGGACGAAAAGCACGATGGCTGCACGACCGCTTTTTGCCGAGCCTCTCAAGGCAACGGTCAGGTCGGCCCGTTAGCACGCTGTGACCCATGACACTGGCTCAAATCCGATGTGTCTTGCAGCTCAAGGCGAGACACGCGCTGGCCGGACTGTTGTCGCCAATGCCAGCTTGACCCGCATGCCGTAATGCGGACGACCAGTTAGATTGGGCCGCGACGCATCGATGCTGGAGTCTTGGTTTGATGCAGGTAGGCCAATCCGCTGTCGGCATGTGGGTCAAAATCATTTTGGCGTCGACAGCAAATCTGCTTGTTCCCTCCCCCTGAGGTTACCGCGTCGTTTTGCCAAAGTACGCCGCTCAGCCGCTTAGCCTCCTGCCAGCGGGCGTCGTGTATTATCGGTGAACACCGACGTTGCCCCGAAACAGGTTTTCCGCACAGGAGGAGCCAATGGACGTATCTTTTCTCATCGACCCACTGCGCGAGACTGTGACAAGTGTCCCGGATGGCTACGCGCGAGCCGCTGAACTGATAGGCACTGATACGGCGAGCGGCTCGCCGCTATGGTCGGAGGCGACTGACCCGGATGCCTCTGTCGAGGTGATTACTGCGGACGACAGCCTGACAAACGAGCCCCTTTCGCGTGGCTTGTTCATGGTCACCTTGACCAGGGACGGTGTACCTTATGAACGCGTATTTGCGGGCAAGGCAATTCTGAACGCCTATGGCAACCCGCCGTCGGACATCAAGGACCAAGTGAAGACGCTGAAAGCTGCACGAGAGCGCGTCAGGTTTCTCGGCTCGGAAGATGCCCTCCTTTGGTTCGAGCAGCACGCAGGTGGTGCCCCCTTCAACCTCGACGGGTCCACGGAAAACTGATTCTCAACGCCGAGCATTTTTGAGTCTGTCGGAGACAGCCCTCGCTATACCTGTAGGTCACCAGGACCCTTAGTGAGGAACTCTATGTCGGCTATTCCTCAGCGAGCGCCGAGATTCCGCGTCACGCGAAGCTTGGGTACAGGCGGCGCCAGCTTGGACTGTCATCGCGGTCGCACGAAGCGGCAACGAAGGAACACCACGCGAGCACCGCGCCGCCGTGCAGTTCGCCAGCAAGAGGAATGTAGTGGCCTGGGTTATGGCTCGGCCACGCACTCAACGGCGTGGCTACTCCTCAGCGCTAGCCGGTTTTCGTCACCCTGGCAGCCGGCCCTTCGGGCCGTCTCCGTTGTCGTCGGCTTCTGATTCTTCCTCATCTATCTGAAACCGCGCTTGTTCCCAATACTCGTCGGCGCGTCCCTCCGGGCTGCCGTCTTTTTCCCAGAGCTCGTAGGCCCTTGCACGAATCTTCTCTTCCCGCGAATCGTTATCCATTGCATGCCTCCTGGTAGGTTCCCCACGACCAGCTACTCATCAATTTGCACAGCGACCCTTTCGATGGCAGAAGGCGAGCAAGAGCGAACGAAAGAACAGACCAACTCAAAGTCGGCGAACATATGAAAGCGTTCCGGACGCTATCCTGCGCTCCCGGCAACCTGCCGCGTAACGCTCCCTAACCGCGAGCCTGACCGTGCAGATTGCTGGGTACACGTCCAACAGCACCGCCTCGCATCCGGGTTTTCGCTTTCGCGCCCATCGTCCGCATTGTCGCGCAGCATCCCTGACCTTTTCCAGACCGCATATGAAAGTTGACGACCCGGGATGGGACGCCTCAAACCCGACCAATGCGAGCAGGCACCGTGCTTATTGACCGCCATACTCCGCGTTTATGCGGTCGAGTTCGCCCGATTTGCGCGCTTGCAGCAACTCCTGCTTGACCTGGGCCCGGGTCTTTCCCGTTGGAGCGCCAGCGTCACTCCTCGTGGCGGGCACACCACCCAGCGAATCTGACGAAGACACGGTGGGATTTGTGGGCTGCGTTGCAGGTGCCATATTTTGCGCGTGGGCATATCCGAATGCGAGAACGGCGGTGATAGCTGCCGCGACTTTGAGCGGTTTCATATCCATGTACTCCACAAAGTTCGATTGGTTTGGTTTCTTTGAACCGACCACCAGAACCGCTATTTCAAATACGGTCTCCTGGGACTATCCCGTCACGGGCAAAGCGGTCGGACGATAAGCCGCGGCATGACGCTCCCCGGTTGCGCTCTGACTTAATTGCCCAAAAAAACGTCGCACTGAGGCCTCGGCTGACCCACCTACCGCTTAAAACGAGACTCGAGCAATAACGACTCGCTGTCCAATTACGGTGTGGTCATCCAAATTTCCGCATGCGGGTCAAGCTGGCATCGGCGACCTCAGGCGTGCTAGCTGCCCTGATAGATATCGCAGGACAGGCCCACCGTGCACGAGGCACCGTTTCTGGCTTTGCCGCTGCCGCTGCTTCCGCCGGGCTGGGGTCCGTATCCCAGGTCAGGGGTGCGGTCCATAGTCGTGGCCGGCTGGGCAGTTGTCATGGGCTGCTGGGCAGACGACGGGTCAGTTGTGCCCGACGGTTGCATTTGCTGCGAGTGGGCGGCGCCGGTCGCAGTGAGCAGGGATACTGCACTGACTACAGCTAAAAGTTGCACTTTCATCTCGTCACCTCTTTTTCGTCAACGGGTTGCGAATAGCACGACCCCGGAATAACAGGGGACTGGCATCCCCACGAGCGCGCGATGGTTGCACTAGACCTTTTCTCGCTCCTTGCTGATTCCTGCTTTCGCTTCACCAAATGCCATACAGCGTCGTCTCCGACGCCGTTTAGCCGAGCAAATGCGAAGTTGGCTTGTGGCACCGTTTGTGCCCAAAGCCGGACTTATTCGATGACTACCTGGGTAATGACGCGAGGCTGGTACCGGGCGGGGCAGAAGTATGCGCAATGAGTGCGCCGGTGACAGGACGTTGTACGCCCATTGACCAATAAGACCGCTGCTGCGTTTATGTTATAGAACGCCAAGGTCATGATTGACAGCGGAATCGACAATCGGCAAATCAGGGGGGCGACAGTCGCGCCTGGTCGCTCGCACGGCCATCGGAAGCAGCGACACACCTGTCACCCCCCGCATCCAGCTACCCGAGGCCCCCGTATATGCAGTCAACGCAGCGCAATCCGTCGCGTCATGAGGAAACCGCTCATGAAACACACCGCTTTTCTCGTTGCTGCCGCGTTGTCAGCCGCAGGGTCCGGGTTTTCGCGGCTAGCGATACCGTCACGGCGGACGGTGCGGCGACGTATCCCGTTGAAGGCATTGTGGACATCGCGATAAATTCGACGGACCACACCACGCCCGTCGTCGCAGTTAAGGCAGTAGGCCTCGTGGGTACGCACAAGCGTGTTGCGCGCCTTATCGTTTTCGCACCGGCCAATGAAGCATTTGCAGCATTGCCGCCGGCCACGGTCGACAGCCTCATCAAACCAGAAAACAAGCCGATGCTGACCTGTATCCTTCCCTGTCCCGTTATCCCGGGGCGTTACGATTTTTAGAAGCTCGACCAGCCCATCAGGGAAGGTGACGGCAAGGTGGAACTTAAAACCGTGAACGGCGAGACGCTCACGTCCCCGGACGGACCACACAACATCGTGCTATTGGACGCTGCGGGGGCACACGGCAGACATCTCGGCCTACGACGTCATCCAGGGTAACGGCGAAGTCGTGATGGTCGACAAGATACCGACGCCGAAGCAGCAGGACCGGCGCGCACGGTCAACTGTTCGAATCCAGCCCGGCTCTGTCATTTTCGGCGCCGAACCACGACTTATCTGCATGCCTGGCGTCCGGATAAGGCAACTGTCTGCCCTGTTCTGGCCCGAGCGGCTGCTTGCGCTTCGCCGCTGCGCAATCAGTCATCCAACGGTCAGGCGTTAGCGGTGCATGAAACTTCGACGCGGCTACAGCACGCGCCGAAATCGCAGGAGCAATGTGATGGAAAAGGTAACGCGGAAAGTCGTGCTGGCGTGCGTCGCTGTCGTCTCACTCTGCGCCTCGAGCGCGACGTTTGCGCAGGGTGGAGGGAATGGGAACGGTGGAAGTGGGGGCGGCGGTGCTCACGGTGCCGCAACAGCAGGGATGACATACCACAGCGAGCCTGTCTCGAGCCCGTGGAACGCGAGACCGGGCAAAATGACAAAGAACACTGGCTCGACCGATACAGGCATGCATAGTATGTCGCCGGACGACGATGTTATGCCGGCAAAAACAGGGCAGTAGTGCCCGCTGCCAGTAAAAGGCTGGCGCGTTTCATACAGTTCTCCTGTCCCGCTCACTGCTGGCGGGTACATGACAGGAGGGAGCGGCTGGGGCTGTACGGGTGGCTCGCCGGACCAGGTAAAGCCGAAACGCGCATTCTGGCCGGCAGCCCCCCGCCGGTCATGTCGGCTTTCACGATGAATCCGACGCCGTCAGAAAGTCGTCGGCGACGTGGACTCGCTCACCAATCTGCAGGGTCGCTGCGAGTCACGGTTAGCACTGGCGTCAAGTCGTCCGCGTACCACGCCAATACTTATTCCTGCCGCGGGCAACGAGTCTGCGCGATGTGCCTCATAGCGTGCTGGCAGCATCTTGCGCTTGGCAAGGGCGGCAGTTGCACCACACAAAACACAAGCGAAGGAAGCCACGCGCGAAAGACGGGTTCAGCGTCTGCGACTCACGACGAGAGGAGTAACGTACGCCATCCCCTTCACGCGTAACGTCTACATCGGCAACGGCGTGATGACGGCAGCAGCGTATGCTACAGGGAGTGTTCAGGAGACGACCATGACCCTTGCCGGCAAGACCATATTCATGTCTGGTGGCAGTCGCGGCATCGGACTCGCCATTGCACTCAGAGCCGCACGTGACGGAGCCAATATCGTGATTGCGGCGAAGACCGGCGACCGGGACCCGCGTCTCGAGGGCACGATTTATACGGCAGCGGCGGCTGTTGAAGCCGCTGGCGGCACGGCGCTCCCGCTTGTTGTGGATATTCGCGACGAAGAACGCGTGAAAGCCGCGGTTGCCGAGACCGTTGGGTTGTTCGGTGGCATCGATATCCTCGTGAACAATGCCAGCGCCATTCGACTGACTGGCACGCTAGACACACCCGTCAAACGGTACGACCTGATGCATGGGGTCAATGGCAGAGGCACGTTCGTGTGCGCGCAAGCGTGCCTGCCGCATCTCCTCAATTCGCCGAACCCGCACATCCTCACGCTGTCACCTCCGTTGGTCCACGACGCAAAATGGTTTAGCGACTTTCCGGCATACACCATTGCAAAATACACGATGAGCCTGTTCACCTTAGCGCTTGCCGGGGAGTTCAAAGACCGAGGTGTCGCAGTCAATTCGCTGTGGCCGCGAACAGCTATCGCGACCGCGGCTGTGCGAAATGAGATTGGTGGAAAGGACATGATTGCAGCGTGTCGCAAGCCTGAGATAGTTGCCGACGCGGCCCACTATATCCTGACGCGCCAAGCCAGGGAGTGTTCGGGAAACCTCTTCCTCGACGACGAGGTTCTGCTGGCAGCGGGTGTGCGCGACTTTGCACAGTACGACGTGCAGGCTGGGGCTGCATTGCAAGCAGATTTCTTTGTGGAGGCCCTGCCGGGCATGTTGCCGGCGGACAATATGACGAAACGTCCATCCCGCAGTCCCCTCCGCTAAATAGCTAGGATGTGCGGAAACGGACTGACGGCACGGCATACGTAGCTACTCTAGTCCCTGTTGAATCCGGAGGAACCATGAATCGAACTGAGACAGCGGTGATTGTGGGCGCAGGCAAGGGATTAAGCGCCTCCCTTGCTCGCCTGTTTGCGGCAGAGGGCATGCAGGTTGTACTCGCTGCCCGCGACACCGGCAAGTTGACAAACCTCGTCGACGAGACGGGCGCTCTCGCCTTGAGTTGCGACGCTAGTCGAGCGGACGAGGTTGCAGCACTCTTTGACCAGGTAGAACGCGCCTTTGACGTCCCCGACCTCGTTGTCTACAACGCGAGTGGCCGCTATCGCACGGCAGTTGAAGCCATCGAGGCAGAGAGACTTGAAGCCGCCCTTAGGGTCACTGCATTCGGCGGCTTTCTCGTCGCGCAAGCCGCAGCCGTGCGCATGCTGGCCCGCGGCCACGGCACCATCCTGCTGACCGGTGCTACGGCAAGTGTGAAAGGGCTAGCCGGTTCGACACCGTTTGCCATGGGAAAATTCGCCCTGCGGGGAATGGCCCAGTGTATGGCGCGAGAGCTTGCCCCAAGGAATCTCCACGTTGCGCATTTTGTGATTGACGGCGGCATTGCCAGTAGCTGGGCACAATCAGACGATGGCGGGACGGACGACAAATGGTTGAACCCTGACGCGATAGCGCGGGAATACCTTCACGTTCATCGTCAGCACCGCAGCGCGTGGACGTGGGAGGTGGAACTCCGACCATGGGTGGAGAGATTTTAGGAAACACCGCTCGCCTCACAACGCTGCGAAGTTGGCCGCTATGCCAGCCGTGGTCTCCCTGAAGAAACAGTGAGATACACCTCGCCATTCTTTCAAGGACTTCGCATGGACGCTGACGACGAAGATGGGATGCCTGAGACTCGGCTCGTTCGAGTACGCGGTCAGGTACAGGGCATCGGCTATCGGGATAGCGTGCGTACGCCGGGCTCAAGCGCTCGGCGTCTCCGGCTGGGTGCGCAACCGGATGGACGGTTCGGTAGAAACGATGCTGCAGGGCTCATCCCGTGCAGCTTGCCGAAAATGTGCGCCTGGTTGAGCGGCGGGATGTCTGTAGCGCTTGTCGACGAGCTTGAGGTGACCGGGGTTCAGCCGGCGTTTGCCCGCTTAGACCACTTTGAGCGATTGTCCACGCTGTAGTGGCGAGCGAGTTTCGCGAAATTGCTCGACGCTGTGTACGCCGAGTTCTACAGCTGCCCGCCGATGCTGCGCCCCACTTTCTGCGGCGGTCGGACTGTGGCCTACGTTAGTTTTGAAGGAGCACGGGAAAAAGAAAGCGAACTTCCTTGTCGGCAATGAAGTCCTTCGTCGCGTCGTCATAGATGGCCCGATATGGCTTCTCGGGCTGCTCGCTGAGCCATTCGTCTCGGGTGCCGTTCCAAACTTCGAATAGAACCAGTTCGTCCGGTGCCTCCGGGTCTTCGCTGAGCACCGCACTGACGAAAGCTGGTTCTTCGGCCATCGTCTTCATGAGCTCCGCAAGATGTGGCACGAACAGTGACCTGGTCGAGGGGTAAAGCTTGAAACGTACGTAGAGAGACAGCATTTGGCGTGTCCTTAATGTTTGCTACGCAGGGTATGACTGGCGAGCGCGAATGTCTCTGGAAGGTCAACTTGTGGAGCATTCGACGAGTGGAAGTCCTAAGGTGACGGCCGCGTTTGCTCGTTCGCGGCCGTTCACAGCTGGGTCCTATTGACGCTTAGTTCTCGAACTGGCGAATCGTCGCGTTATACGCCCGCGCGGCCATCTCTTCTAGCGGCAGCTTGCGCTCAACTTCGGACAGGATTTCCACGCCCCACGGACCATCGAAGCCGGTCGCCTGGACTGCCTTGATGAAGCCGCGCACGTCGAGTACGCCTTCGCCAGGCAAGCGGCGTTTGTGGCAGGTGTCCATCCACAACGGCTCGATTGCGTAGCGGTCCGCGTCGTCGAGTTCGATGCCCTTGATGAATTCCGGCTTGATTGTGGCAATTTCCTTGAAGTCGACATTGCCGCGACTCAGGTGCCAGATGTCGAGCAGCAGGCCAGCGTTCGCCTTGTTCGCCCCTTCGACAATGGCTTTACCGGTTTCAATCGTACGCACGTTACTGAAGGGCATGATTTCCAGCATGACTTGCGTACCTCGCTTCTCCGCGTCATCGGCCAACTTGCCGAACTCGTCGACCATGAGCGGGACGTTTGCGGTCTCTTCGCCGATGCCCGGGCCGACTTTCACGATACGCGCGCGGAGTTCTTCTGCAGCCTTGAGGTAGTAGTACCGCATGCTGTCCGACGTGCGGCGGCGCTCGCCAGTTTGATACCAGTCGACCAGGAACTCGAACTCAACGTGCTTGATGCCATTAGCTTCGAGGATTTGGCGCATCTCGCGGAAGCCAATCTTGTCGGCGGTAGCGTAGATGTCCGAGTGAATCAGACCGATACCATCCCAACCCGCTTTCGCTGCCGCTTCAACGCGGTCCTTGAAGCTGAAGGGGCTGATTTCGGTCGGACCAAACGGAAAAACGTCGCCAGACAGAGTGAAGTAAGCAGCAACAAGTTCGACCTTAGATTTGGACATGTAACCCTCGTGAAGGAAGTAGCGACAAGCCCGACGCGGGTATCGCATGAAGACTATGTCCGAACTATTACGTAGAAACGGCGACGGATAAACAGCCCTGAAATCGCCTCACCGAAGAATAAAAATCTACAGTGCCGCCTCCGGCGACTTGGCGGGCTTGTCGGGGGTCAGAAAAAGTGGCGCGCCGCTTGATTGTTCAAAGGCCGTGGGTCTACCGCAGTTCAGGCGCGTTAATTTTTCCGGTGAGTGGAAATAACTTTTCGTTCTGTCGCATTTTTCTTTCGCATAGCAAGCCTTACTGTGCCTCCTCGAGAACACTAAAACCCGGCTCATCCATCTCAGGGCCCTTCAGGAGACACAGCATGAACATCCGCAAATCCGTTATTTCTTGCCTCATTCTCAGCGCTATCGCCAGCGCTTTCGGCAATGGCGCCCAAGCCGCGGACCAGCCGCGCGTCGCTTTGCTCATGCCGACGCAGAGCGTTGAATACTGGGCGCTCTACGTCAAAGGCTTCGAAAAGGAAGCTGCGGCACAAGGCATCAAGCTCGATGTGAAGGTCACCAACTACGACCCGAATGAGCAGGCAACCCAGGTCGACCAGACGCTCGCGCAGAAGCCCGATGTCATCGTCCTTGTACCGGTGGATTCGAGCGCAATGGTCCCGTCGATTCGCAAGATTGACCAGGCGAAAATCCCGCTCGTCATCTCCAACTCGATGCCAGACCAAAAGTACTCGCGGTACTGGAAGGTTTTCACGGGCCCGAACGACATCAGCAACGGCGAGGTCGCGGCGAAGACGATGATTCAGGGCTTCAAGGAAAAGGGATACGGCGATAAGGGCAAGGTTATCGTCATCAACGGGCCGATGGGCACGCCGCCCCAAGTCCAGCGCTATCAGGGCTTCGTCGATGGCCTCAAGAAGAACGCACCCGGCATCGAAGTCGTTGGCTCGCAGCCGGCCGACTGGGATGCCGTGAAGGCGGAAGCCGCAGCTTCGGCACTCTTCACGCAGTTCAAAGACGTGAAAGGCGTCTACACCGAGAACGACTCTCAACTTCGCGGCGCTGTGACTGCCGCGCAGCGACTCGGACTCGACCCTTCGAAGCTCGTCATCGTCGGACATGGGTGCGACTCCGGCGCGGTTGAGGCTATCTTGGCTGGAAAGGCGTACGCCACCGTCGAGCAATCTCCTTTTGACGATGGTGCCTATGCCGCGAAAGCCGCGAAGGAACTGGCGTCCGGCAAGGCGCCGCAAGCCGTGCAGTACCTGCCGAACCCGGCGGCTACCAAGGCCACCATCAACGTCTGCTATTCCCAGAAGAAGTAGGTCGCGCGTCGGCTACCCAGTTACTGCGTAGCCGGCAGGATGTAACTGCGACCCTGCGGGGTCGCTTTCGCTTTGAAACGGAGACAAGAATGAGACGAGAGATTGGCGTGGCGGTGATTGGAACTGGTTTTATGGGAAAAGCACATGCCCTCGCGTACCGGGCGGTGCCGAATGCTTTCTCTAACTCGTTGAAGCCGCGACTGGTGGCGGTCGCCGATGTAAGCGAGGCAGGTGCGAGGCAAGCGGCAGAGCAATTTGGCTTCGAGCGTGCGACGTGCGACTGGCGTACGCTCCTTGACGACCGTAACGTTCAAGTCGTCTCAATCACGACGCCATGCAGTTTGCATCGGGAGATGGCATTGGCCGCAATCGCTGCTGGGAAGCATGTGCATTGCGAGAAGCCGATTGCGCCGTCCGCATCCGACGCTCACGAGATGATGAGGGCGGCCGAGTCCGCGAACGTCGTCACGCAAGTGGGTTACAACTACATCAAGAATCCCATTCTCAAACTGGCGCAAGAGATGATTGCGTCTGGCGAACTGGGCGAAATCACAAGCTTTCGCGGCATCCATGCGGAAGACTACATGGCCGACCCCGAGATTCCCTACAGCTGGCGAGTCGACCCTCAAAACGGGGCTGGCGCGCTGGCTGAAATCGGCAACCACATTGTCGGAATGTCGCGATTCCTTCTTGGTCCGATTACCCACGTGAACGCACAACTCGAGACCGTCAACAAGACGCGCCCGGCGTCAGTTGGTTCGCCCGAGCGCCGGGAGGTCAAGGTCGATGACATTGCAAGATTGATGATGACCTTCGACCGTGGGTGTTCAGGCTCAATCGAAGCGAACTGGACCGCAACCGGCCGCAAGATGCAGCTTGAGTTCGAGATTTATGGAACAAAGGGTGCGCTGTGCTTTTCCCAGGAGCGCTTCAATGAGCTTCGATATTTCAAGGCCGGCGGCGACCCTCGCACATCGGGATTCACCCGAATTGAAGCCGGCCCGGTTCATCCTCCCTACGAAAACTTCACGGTAGCTGGCGGGCACCAACTGGGTTTCAACGATTTGAAAACTATTGAGATGGCGGAGTTCATCGCGGCAATCGAACATGGGACGCCTACTTTCCCGGACTTCCGGGAAGCGTGGGAAATTCAACGGATTGTTGACGCCGCCATCCGGTCTTCGGCCGAGGCACAGCGAGTCTCTCCGTAAAAGACCAGCAGGCTCCAAGGTTAACGCGCGGTTTGGCAGGCGTCACGTCCTGACTTCCGCGCGTTTTTTTACGACTCCCGCCGGACGCCGATATTTCCGGTGACTGGAAATATCATTTCGCGGTCACGCATTTTTCTTTTCCTGGCGAACGAATAACCTGTGTCTCAACGATAACGAAGCCGCTGAAGCGAGTTTCTGCTGGAGACGACATGCATTCCTGCGCACGCAGCGATTCCTTGCGAACTCCTCTCCCTCCTCGACCAACAGCAGCATCACTGATGCGGAAGCGCCCCATGGTTCGTCGCGAGCCTTGGCAAGCATCCGCTTCAGCTTCGATGCAAGCCTTCGCTATTCGAAATGTATGTGTCACCCAGTGTGAGCAATCACGCGGATGAGCCAGGTGACGGTGACGGGGCATCAACCCGTGGCAGCGGACGACCGAAGAGTGTCCGCGTATGGAGGAAGACAATGCTGCAAGACGCTAAAACAGGCGGCGAGACACTCGCCGCTCAGAGTCTGCTCTGCGCTCGCAATCTGACCAAACACTATGGTGGCGTGAAGGCGCTTACCGGTGTCAGCCTCGAACTGGCACCTGGTGAGATTCACGCACTATGTGGCGAGAACGGTGCGGGCAAAAGCACGTTTATCAAAATTCTCGGTGGCCTCGTGCACCCGGACGACGGCGAAATTACCGTCGACGGACATCAACTGAAACTCGGGCATCGCACGGACCCCAGACTTATCTCCATCGTTCACCAGGAGCTTGCTATCGTCCCGACGCTGTCGGTGCTCGACAACATTCTTCTCGGTGGCGCGGACCAGAGCGAAATCTACCGTCGCAGCCAATACCGGGATTCTGTTCGCGAACATCTGGATTCGGTCGGACTGTCGCATATCAAGCTCGATGTGCCTGCCTCGCGGCTCAGCCTCGCCGAATGCCAGCTCGTCGAAATCGCTCGGGGCATGTCGCGTCAAGCGAAGGTCCTGCTCCTGGACGAACCTACCGCGACCTTGTCGGATGCAGAGATTGTCCGGGTCTTTGACGTCGCGCGCAGGCTGCGTGACCAGGGGACCGCGATGATTTTCGTCAGCCATCGACTCGACGAAGTGTTTGCGCTCACGGACCGGGTAACGGTCTTCCGCAATGGACAGCATGTGCTCACGCAGCGCACCGCGGATATGACGACCGCAGAGGTGGTCAAGGCAATGATTGGTCGCGAGCTGGTGCATAGCAAGGTCATGCCGGCGGAGAACCGCGGCAACATCACGCCGCGTCTCTCGATTTTCAACCTGACGGTCGCGGACAAGGTCAAGGAACTCTCACTGAACGTCGCGCCGGGGGAAATCCTCGCCGTGGTCGGCCAGTTGGGTTCGGGAGCGGAAGTTGTTGTTGAGGCCCTCGCTGGCCTTCGCGGTGATATTTCCAGTGCTGTGAAAATG
Source organism: Paraburkholderia lebeckiae (assembly GCF_050436225.1). Taxonomy (NCBI): domain Bacteria; kingdom Pseudomonadati; phylum Pseudomonadota; class Betaproteobacteria; order Burkholderiales; family Burkholderiaceae; genus Paraburkholderia; species Paraburkholderia lebeckiae. Next base: position 2,731,237 of record NZ_JBNDLU010000002.1, read on the forward strand.
GACGGTCAAACCGTCAAGCTCGACAGCATCCGGAACTCGCTGCGAGCTGGTATCGCTTACGTGGCGGAAGACCGCGCTGACAAAGGCGTTTTCCTGGATGCGCCGATTGCCATCAATATCACCGCGTCCGTCATGGCGAAGTTCACCCGAGCGGGAATCATGCGGCGAGCCGGTGAACAGGAAGAGGCACGACGCCTGGCCTCAATGTTCACCATCGACCCCAAGCGCCTTCCGCACGAGGTATCCACACTCAGCGGCGGCAACCAGCAGAAAGTCTCTCTCGCCAAGGCAGTGGCACTGGCGCCTCGTCTGTTGCTTCTGAACGAACCTACCCGGGGCGTTGATATTGGCGCCCGCAGCGAAATTTACGCGACGCTGCGCAAGATGGCGGATGAAGGGTTGGCGATTGTCTTCTACTCGACGGACCTCGAAGAAATCCTGGAGCTCGCGGATACGGTTCTGACAGTATTCAAAGGCCGGATGGTCCGTCATAAGCCGCGGTTCGAAATAAGCGGCGACACGCTTCTGCATGACATCGTGGCAGGCGACGGCGATGCATCTCATGCCCATGTCTCTTTCCGAAACCAGCCTGTGGAGGTGGGTAATGCATAAGACAGCTCTTGAGCCTACCGCGCAGGTATCAACAACTGCGCTACGACGTTGGGCCGCAGCATTGTTTGGCACGACGAGTATTCACGCTGCGTCGATTCGCATCGCAACCCTTGCTCTTATCGTGGTCGCTGCGGCTATCGTTCCGCACTTCACCGAATTCGGAAACGTGCAGTCACTAATGTACTCGGTGGCCGCGGTCGGCATTGGCGCTATCGGGATGGCGCTCGTGACCCTCAGCGGAAATCTGTTCATGCTTTCAATGGGTGCGACAGCGGCCGTCTCCACTGTGATGTTTGCCGCGCTCATTCATCTGGGCCTTGGCGCAACGCTGCTGCTCGTCGTGCTGAGCGGCCTTCTGATGGGGGCTGTCCAGGGTGGAATCATCGCATTGGGTAAAGCGAATCCCATCATCACCACGATTGCCACCTCTTCAATCATCGTTGGTGCTGGTGTTATCTACACCGGAGGGCTGACAGTCATCGGAAAGGGTGACGCTACGTGGCTCGGTCAAGGAAGGTTGTGTGGCTGGCTGCCGAATCAAATCCTGGTGCTGGCTATCTTTGCGGCCATCGCAAGCTTCATCCTGCAGAAATCTCGTATCGGGCGGGAAATTAGACTGATTGGTATGCGAGCTGAAGTTGCACGCATCGCTGGACTCCGGTTGATGGCAGCACCGCTCGTTTGCTACGGATTCGCAGGGGCCGCAGCCGCGCTTGCCGGGTCGTTGATTGCATCGTCGTCGGCTCAAGGCAACCTGACCTACGGCATCGACCTCGACTTCAACGCAATCGCTGCCGTGCTCGTCGGCGGAATCTCGATTCGTGGCGGACGCGGACAAATCTCCGACGCGGTCACGGGAGCAATTTTTCTCGCCGTTATCAGCAACATCCTGCTGGTCAGCGGTGTGAGTTACGAGTACCAGTTGGTAGCAAAGGGCATCGTGGTGCTGGCGGCCGTCGTGTTCGGAGCGTTGCTCGCCCGACTCGGCCCGGGACGGAAATAACAGGAGATTTGAAAATGGAAGAGTCTCAACGACTTCTCAATCTGGCCATTCGCCTCGTATTGCTCGTGGGAATGCCTGTTATCTTCGGCCTCTGCGTCGACCACTATTTTTCGCAAGCGAACCTCTACGCAATCTTCCAGGCGTTTGCCTTCCTCGGCATCATCGCGCTGGGTCTCTCGGTCACGATGATTGCGGGCGAGTTCGACCTGAGCGTCGCTGCAATCTCGACAGTTGCCGGCCTCATCACGGTGAAGTTCGGTGGCGATAGTGCGATGCTCGGCATACTGTACGCAATCATCTTCGGCGTGGTGGTCGGCGTCGCCAACGCTGCCCTGCTGCCGTGGCTCGGTGTCTCTTCGCTGGTGACGACCGTCGGCTCCATGATGTTCCTTACCGGTGTCGGTTACTGGATTGCAGGTGGTCGCGTGTTGAGTTACGCCAACCTTGATGTCAGCGACTTCCTCGACCAGAACGTCGCGGGAATCTTCTCGCCCCGTAGCCTCATCACAATCGTCTGTTTCATCGTCGTGTCGCTTTTCCTGCGCTACACCACCCTCGGCCGTGACATCTACGCGTCAGGCGGTCATCGGAAGGCAGCAATTCAGAGTGGCGCGCGTGTGGGTAAGGCGCTAACAGTCGGTTTCGTCATCTCCGGCGGACTGTCGGCACTTGGCGGAGGCCTTCTCTCGCTGAGCCTGGCGACTGCGTCAGCAACGATGGGAAGCAATATCCTGCTTCAGGCGGCTTCGGCCGCGATTGTCGGCGGTGTTGCGTTGGGCGGAGGTATCGGCTCGCCGCTCGGTGTAGCAATGGGCGTTCTGATTCTTACGGTGCTGAACAATGGGCTCGGCCTGTTGAATGCCACGTCTACCCAGATTCTTCTCGTCAACGGACTGTTGCTTCTGATTGTGGTTCTGCTCGATGGGCGCCTGGGCGCGGTATTGGCGGCGCCGCTCGAACGATTCGTTCGGCGAAAGGCGGCCACCGCGGTTTAGCGAAACGATGCTGTTGCAAGGCCGACGCGCTTTTCACGCGTCGGTCATTTTTTTGGGGAGCCAATCTAGAACAGACGTGCCGTCCTGTGCCCCGAGACTCCACGCGACGCTACCCGTAGCTGGAGGGGCCTGCTCGAAAATCGTAAGCCCAGCAGGCCTATGGACAAGGCGAGGTGTCCAGTGGTTACCTTCGACGGCACGCATCGCTAGTTCGACCGACATCCCCGGCTCGATGTTCGCCGGTCCAACCACGTGGATACCGACTGCCGGGCATGACACCTCCAGGTCAAAAGGACCATAGCTACGGCCATAGATTTCCAGGTCGATGCGGTGTTTGAGCGTCATTGCCTCCGGCGTCTGATTTGCGAGGATAGCCTTCAACGGCATGGCTTGGTCGGACGACGCCGCGAGAAAGTTGACTTCGGTCTCTGCGGAGGTTTCGAGGCTAATCAAACCGAGCAGCCAGGCCATGTCGCATTGGAGGAGCAGTACGTCGCTGATGTCGGCAGGCAACGCGAGGTTCAGCTCGAAGAAAGCATCAAGTCGCCGAATAACCGAGATTTCATCCAAAAGCGCGCGCAATGGCCGAAATGTTTCACGTCCATCGAATAGACCCGTCCCGAATTCAGATTCGAGGCCTTCGTGCGTGCATAGGATTTGAACTCGAGTCGGCGCCGTGAGAAGCTGGACAATCTGCTGCAGACGAGAGAAATGGGGTAGCCGGCGAACCGGCTTGCTCGCCCACTGCTGGGTATTGATGTTAAATGTGAAGTCGGTTAAAGCGCCCGAGTAGTCGGCGGTCAGGGTTGCCGTGAGCATTCCGCCGAACGCCGTACCTTGGAACTTCGCACCTTTATTGCCTCGGGAGCCGTTACCGGCGAACTCGATATACAGCGGCGAGCTTGACCTCTCCGCCACCACAACTGTCATCGTGACCGGGCGTAGGGTTGACGATAGCTGCCAGCGAGTGGCGGCTACCTCGTCCGTCCGAAATAGGGGGGAGCCTTCCATCCGAAGGTCCGCGCCGTCCAGCATCAAGTTGCCGCCATAGTTGAAAAATTCGCGTAGTGCCTGGACTTTGCGCTCGTTGTCCTCGGCGGTGACCACGAGCCGGGCTTCAACTGTCTCCTTTGCCGTGACCTCGTACATGGGGCCCGACTCGCCCATGCGCACACCGACCTTGAAGCGCGGGTCGATGCGCTCTTGGCGCGCCGACTCCCGACTGCAAAACACGTCCACCGCTCGCTTGATTGCGGTGGGGTTCGTCAATGCTGACACCTCGCTGCCAGGTGGTTTGCCTGCTCTTATGTTTGCGACCCACTCAGCGTCCGTCTTGATGCGGAGTAAGTCTGCCACCGAATACGCTTCGGCGTCGCGGTCGATGATGTCCGCGCAGGTGGCGCACGCCCACACACCATTTTCAATGGATTTGCGCTCGGCCGGCGTCTGATTCTTGTCGTAACGCGGACCGTTCTTCGCGGCGGCCTTGATGTGCGCCGCCTTGCCGACCGAAAACCTCTTGTCCGTTGTCCCGGTTTTTGACCCCAGAGTCGGCGCGTCGCAGACCGAGCAATGGAAGTTGACGCGTTCGGCGAGCATCTGCTTCACCGGCTGACTGAAGTCGTCTCTTGTGTTTGTTCCCATCTGGCTTCCGCGGCCCATGCACATGATTGTGGCGGCATTCTAGCGCTGCGCGCCTCCCTACACCTCATCAGGACAACCACACCGAGTATGAAAATAAATCTTCGCTCCCTGGAACACGAGTGTGCTGTCGGACGTACGTCGTAGTCAGCATCGTGGTGCCCGCCTGTATTGTGAGCACGGCGGCTTCCGAGCAGCGGAACAATCCCACAACCGTTCCGTGCGAACGGGCATGGGCCCTCTGGGGAAATCCGGTGCGAAGCGCGGCATTGCCGCGCTCTGCATGGCGGGGATGAAGCGACCGCAGTGGCACTGCAGATGGTTTAGCGCCTGGAAAACAACTTCGGCGACGGGTGTGTGCTTATATGGATTCAAAGGAATGGCAACCGTTCGTTTCGCGGATAGCTTAGCATTCATGCCATAGCTTGATTTTGACGTTGACTCCGCGCCAGAGCAATTTCAAATCCAGAAGGAAAACCTGCCGACATGCTGACCGACATCTTTGCCTATCGATATACGAAGTATCGGGTTTGGTCCCAATATACCGAGGCCGAGCGTCGCCTCCTCAATCAAACAATCGCCCTCGCGAAAGAGATATACACAGTATTCGGCGGCTCGGGTAAAAAGGTCGAGGCGAACGAAGCCAAGTGGCAAGAAGCTCACAATCGCCTCGCTCGAGAGTTAGGTGTGAACGAATTGGCGCAGCGCCACTATTCGTTTACGACAAAAGGACCGATGGGTCAGGATTGGCATCAGTCTGGCTATTGGACCTACGACTACGTGTGCGAGCAATTCGTAAACGCCATGCCGCAGGTTGGTCTTTCCAACGCTGACCCCTACATTAAGGAGCGGGTGAGCTTCATTGAACTGGTCATGCGCCTGCGCCACGATGAGGTAGCCAAAGCAAACGCGGACCTCCCACAAGCTCTGCTCGCAGCGAAGCTCCGCCCGACTGCGCGGCAAGGCCTTCGCGTGCCGGGGCTCGCGGAGGACGGAGTTCGGGCGCAAAATGCGTCGCTGAATCAGACCTTCCAAAGGCAGGTCGAAGAGCTCAACGAGCGGTTCCGTCGAGCGGGTGCTCCGTTGACGTTTCACAACGGATTCGTCCAAGTAGCTACCGACGAGGTCATCGAGCGCGAGATTGCTTCTCCCTTCTGGCGTCTCGTCGCGTCTCCTGTGTGGGAAAACGTGAGCATTGACATGGCTGAAGCACTTGACCGTCGCGATTCCAACGACAAGGACCCGGCATTTTTCGCCGGAAAAGCGCTCGAGAGCGCTATCAAAATAGTGTCGGATACCAAAGGCTGGACTCGTGGCAAGGAAAATGGCGCTAGTGCCTACATCGACAATCTTGTGAGGACCAACCTGAGCCCGTCAGTCAGGATTCAGTGCAAATCAGCAGTTATACACGCACACGCGGAAGAATCGTGTTCTACCAGGTTCCTCGACAGTCGCTGCGTGGGCATTGGAGCGGCTAACCCGGAGCACGGTACGGCGAGTCTTTGGCGGAGGAGAGGATTCACAGCTTTTGGGCTGCTTTCAATCAGGTACCCCACCACTACGAATCGACACGCACCCGTGCGTGGAGAAACCTGCCGCTCGCCGCAGTGAACGAAGGTTTGCGACGCACTTCTCCTTGCGGCCCGGCGACAACCGCTGGTCGAGGGAAACGGAATACGGCCGAACAGCGCTGATGCATGCGGGCGCGCATTCGTCGAGCGCCGGCGTGGCGCGTGGCTGCAAAGTGGCGAGTCATCCTTCAAAGGCTCGCGGACCATTACGCCGTTCCTCGCGCAGATGGCGGTCGCTCCGATTGGCTATGGTGACAAAGGCGCGGTGATTATGTGACCGCGCGGAGCAGATAGGGAGGCCCCGACAACTGGTGTTGGGGCTCTTAGAAAAGATTTGGTAGCCCGCGGCCCTCCGACGACGCCAGCGAACTGCTGATACGGTGGGACTCTCTATCCACTCACCGCCTACTTGATTCAGGCCGTTCGATGACTACTGGGCGAGGTATCCGCCGTCGATGACCAATTCGCTTCCCGTTATGAAGGAAGCCTCGTCGCTGGCAAGGAACACGCATCCGGCAGCCACTTCCTCCGGAGTTCCCATCCGACCCATCGGCGTGCTCTTGATGATTCCCGCATTCATGTCGTCGGACTGAGCGTCAACAAGCGGTGTACGAATAAGGCCGGGATGCACTGAGTTCACGCGAATATTCTCAGGCGCGTACGTTACGGCGGCATTCTTGGTCATGTTCCGGACACCGCCCTTAGCTGCGTTGTACGCTGCGGCCCCAGGCACACCCACGTTTCCCCAAATCGAAGAGAAGTTGATAATCGAGCCATGCTTGACGGCTCGCATTGACGGCAGGACGGCCTGCATACCAAGGAAGCTTCCCGTGAGATTCACGGCGAGAACGCGGTCCCAGCTTTCCCTGTCAGTTCCGTGTACCGGCTCGTAGCACTCCACAATGCCAGCGTTGTTGACAAGGACATCAATGCGTCCGTGTTTCGTAAGAATTCCATCAACGACGCGAATCCAGTCATCGTTCAACGAAACGTCGAGCTTCACATGCTCAACCCCGTCCGTCGCGGCTCCGGGTTTAATGTCTCCGGCGATTACTGTCGCTCCCTCTCGTGCAAATGCCTGTGCCACAGCCAGGCCAATTCCCTGCGCTGCTCCCGTGACGAGAGCTACTTTGCCTTTAAGTCTGTCCATATTCATCTCCGGTTCAGCGTCTACGGTTTCTTTTGTCCAGGGTGGAGGCGTCAAGCGCCTCGGTTACGGTTCTAGCGGCCCCTGCGGCGCATCTGGTCGAGGAACACGATGACGATAATGAGGATGCCAGTCACGATTCGTTGCCAGAACGGGTCGATGTTCAGAAGGTTCGCGCCCTGAGCAAGCGTAGTGAGAAGGGCTGCTCCGATAATCGGACCCTGGATGTTTCCGACTGCGCCAAAAAGACTTGCTCCACCGATGACGGCCGAAGCAATCGACTGCAGTTCCCAGCCCTCGCCGGTGGTTGCCATGCCAATGCTGAGGCGACTTGCAACGAGAATGCCGACGAGCGCCGCACATACGGCCGAGACTATGTAGGCCACGTAAATAACGAGGGGCACGTTCACACCAGACAGACGAACGGCCTCTTTGTTCGAACCGACGGCAAAGAGGTAGCGGCCCCACCGGGAACGATGCAGGAGGAAATATCCAGGGACCGCTACGACCAGAACCGTCCAGAAAAGCGTCGGAACACCCAGGAACGAACCGCGTGCGAATGACGTGAACGCCATGGGTAGTCCCGCTACGGGCTCGCCCCGGGTTATCAGGAGCGTGAACCCGCGCAACGACGTGAGAGTTGCCAGCGTGGTGATAAAAGGCGGGAGGCCGAGTTTGGTGGTGCAAAATCCATGGAACCCGCCAATCACGACTCCAATCAGCAAAGTCAGGACAATCGCGGCGCTGATGGGCATGCCACTCTTAATCAGCATCGAGACCACAACAGAAGAAAGACCCACGACAGCACCGACAGAGAGGTCGATGCCAGCGGTAATCATCACGAATGTCTGTCCGATGGCGATGATGGCCCAGAAGGAGACTTGCCGGAGGAGGTTCGTGATGTTTTCTTCCGTGAGGAAGTTCGGGGTCGCTAACGACAGTCCTATCCATAAGAGCACGAGGACGAGAAAGAGTGTGAGGTCCAGCAGCCAGGTCATCCGACCGAGCCGAGACATCGTCGCGGGAGATTGAATGGTCGACATTTTCATCCTCGAGTAAATCCAAAGATTTGGTTGTGAAGCCATCAAGCGCCGATTGCGGCGGCGAGAATCGCTTCGTGGGAAGTTGAGCCAGGATGAGCGCTGGCCGCCAGCTTTCCCTTGCGGAAAACGTGCAGCATGTCCGCGAGGTCGTAGACCTCGGGCAGATAGGACGAAATCAGGATGATTCCGGCCCCGTCCGCTAGCAGCTTTGCAAAGAGCTTGTAGATTTCGCTCTTGGCCCCGACGTCGACTCCGACGGTCGGCTCGTCCACGATGAAGAGGTCGGCACCCGGAATCAGCCACTTGCCAAGCACGAGCTTCTGTTGGTTGCCTCCGGAAAGCGACGACGCGTTGACTTCGATGCCAGGTGTGCGGATAGAAAGCGCCTTGACCTGGTCGCTGGCGTTCTTGCGTTCGTCACCTCGACGCAGCAGACCTCCGAGTGAAATCGACGGATAACTGGCCAGATTGAGATTCAATCGAACCGACAGATTGAGACATAGCCCTTGGTCCCGGCGGCTCTCGGGCAGCAGCGCGATGCCTGCCTTGACCGCATCTCGCTCAGACCTGATACGCAACGACTCTCCGCGCCACTTGACCGCGCCGGCTATTTGCTTTCGACGGCCGAAGACAGTCTCGACAAACTCGCTCCGACCGGAGCCAATCAGCCCATAGAGCCCGACGATTTCTCCGCGGCGCACTGTCAGGGATATGTCTTCGAATCCTTTCCCCGATAGCCCTTCGACCTTGATGAGTTCTTCGCCGGTAGGAACCTTCGCCTTGAAGTGGACGTCTGCCAACTCGCGCGCGACCATGTCTTTGACTAGCCGGGCCGAGAGTGGCGCCGCATCAACACCTTTCACCTGATGCGTCGAGATGAGGCTGCCGTCGCGCATCACGCTGGCGCGGTCCGCAAGCTCGAGAATCTCCTCCATGCGATGGCTGATATACACCACCGTCACGCCGCGCCCATTCAGTTCTCGAACAAGCTTGAACAACTGGTCGGTCTCGCTTCGCGTCAGGTAGGCAGTCGGCTCATCGAAGATGATGAGTCGCGTATCGCCCGCAGCAGCTCGAGCAGTCGCCACAAGCTGCTGCTGTCCTATCGTCAAATCACCGAGCCGTCGCGACGCGTCGATGTCGAAGCCGACGCGTTTGAGCAAGGCACGACCGTCGACGAGCATCTTGCGCCGGCGCATCATGCCGAGTTTTGTCTCTTCATGGCCGAGGTAGAGATTTGCGGCAACGCTTAGATGCGGGCAAAGAACTACCTCTTGATGAATCGCAGCGATGCCAAGCTTCAACGCATCCAACGGACCGTCGAACTCGACTGGTGTGCCTTCCCACACGAGCGACCCCGTGGTCTTCTGCACGGCGCCGGTGAGTATCTTGATGAGCGTCGACTTTCCAGCCCCGTTCTCACCTACGATTGCATGGATTTCGCCCTTGCGGAGCTCGAGGTCTATCGACTTCAGTGCGGTCGTACCTGGATAGACCTTGCTCAATCCGCGTAGCGTGAACAGAGGTTCGTTCATGGCGCTTCTCCCTGTTATCGTTGCCGGGTCTTCACCGGCAGCTGAGGTCCGGATTGAGCAGGCGCTTTCCTTCGGGTGTGTCGAGGTCGGCGGTGCGTATGACGTGGGCTCCGGTGTCAATGAAGGTGTTGACTTTTTCGCCCTTGACCTTCTTGACCGCGGCCTCAATGGACAGGTAGCCCATCTGGAATGGGTCTTGCACAATCATCGCCTTCATGTCGCCGCTGCGAACCAGCTTGACGAGTTCATCGGTCGAGTCGACGGTGACCCCCATCACACGGTCTTTCGCGTGCGTCTCTGCGATACCTTGGCCGACCCCGAGCCCACTGTAAAAGGTGTCGCCAAAAATCCCACGGAGCTGCGGAAACGTCGAAAGCACGTCAAGCGTGGTGTTGAGAGAACCGGTTACCGACCCGTCGCCGATACGGGTCGTGACCACCTTGATGCCCGGGTACTTTTTGGCCATTTCATCCTTGAAACCGTCGACACGGTCCTGAACGGACTTCACGCCTGGTAGGAACTGGAGAATCGCAACCTGGCCTTCGGCTTTGCCGTACTTCTTCTGAATCTCCTGCGCAAGGGTGTCCGCGCCCAGGCGACCGGCAGCGACGTTGTCCGTCATCACAGTCGCGGCAACTTTCTTGGAGTTCGAAGGCGTGTCAGCTACGACGACCGGAACCTTTGTCGCGGCTTCGTCGATGGCCGGTCCGAGCGCCTCAGCGGAGACCGGGGTAATCACGACGGCCGCCGGTTTTCCCGAGACAGCGTTCTCGAAAATGCCGATTTGTCCGGACATGTCTGCCTCGCTGCTTGCGCCAAGTCTGGGCACCGTGACGCCATATTTCTTTCCGGCCGTGCATGCACCGGCGAAGACGGCTTGCCAGAACGGCACGCTCGTGTTCTTCACGATGACGGGGATTGTCATGGTCGGCGCCGCCACCAGGTTCGGTGACACCAATACCGTGGCCATAGCAGCAACGCTTGCAATGAATGCTTTCATGTTTGTCTCCTTCAGTAATACGCTTATGTGATTGCTTTGAGCAACTGACGTTTAGCTCATCGGTTAATGCTGACGAGAATCTTCAGCTTTGCGCTTCCGGGCGCGAGCAATGCGTCAAACCCTCGCTCTTTGACATCGTGCATATCGACTTCTGCATCGACGACTTTCTCGACCGGAAAGAGTCCGCCACGCATCATCGAGAAAATGCGCGGCCAGATGGTTAGGGGGTAGTTCAGCGAGCCCCTGATGGTGAGGTCCTTGACGGTCCAACGGAACGGGTCCGCCTCAATCTTTCCCGGCATCAGTCCGACCTGAACGACCACGCCTTGTGCGCGGACCGCGTCGGTGCAGGTGTTGAATGCTCTGCCGTTGCCTGAACATTCGATGGCGGCATCCACGCCGATGCCTTCGAAAGTCATGCCGCGAACCCGGGATGTGATGTCAGTGGACAGAGGGTCGAAAACGGTTACCCCGATGTCCATGCGCTGAAACCGTTCGCGACGGTTTGCATTCGGCTCGCTTACGAAGATGTTCGTGACCCCGGACGCCCGCGCAGCCAGGGCCACCATCGCGCCGATGGTCCCCGCTCCGGTGATGAGGATGCTGTCCCCAGGCTTGATGCCTGAACGGTCGACCGCGTGTACACCCACGGCAGCAGGTTCGACAAGTGCGCCTTGCTGGTCCGTGATGTCCGGTGGCAGCACGATTGCGTTTGATTCCTGGATGATGGCTTTTTCTGCCATGCCACCCCATGGCCAACTCAGACCTACGACCGAAGCTTTTGGGCCGAGGAATGGTAGATTGCGACGGCCGAAATAGTCTTCGCGAGGCCCAATCTGCGGTTGAATGGAAACGCGGTCACCCGGTGAGACGTTCGTCACGGCGTTGCCGACCGCGAGTACCTCGCCGGAGAACTCGTGTCCAAGAATTTGTGGAAGCGCCGCGCCGCTGTATGGGTTCGATTCTGCGGAGGTCCAGGTAGGTCCGTGGTCGTACTCGTGAAGGTCCGTGCCACAGATGCCGCAGAAAGTGGCACGTACAAGGACCTGGTCGGACTTGAGGTCGCCGGGTTCTTTGACGTCGTCAATGCGAAGGTCGTGCTTGCCATGGAATCGGACGGCTTTCATCTCTATCCTCAAAATGAAGACAACAGGTCACCAGTCGGACAAGACCGAAATGGTCTTCCGCAACAAAAAGCGTGCGCTGTAGATTTGCTACCCGGCCGACTATGAGCGAAGGGGTGCAGAGGGAGCGCTCGGTGGCGAGGCGAGAAGGATTGGATAGTTCATAGGTGTCTCCTGGGCATCATGGGCTTCGGTTCCCTGAGCGGGATTTTGTTTTTATAGGGTATGGCCGCCTTCCATCGGGAAACATGCCTGATGCCGAAATCATATTTCCACCAGGCGGAAATATCGGTACACGTTAATGGGCTTCGGGTCGGCGAAGCCCCGAGGTCCCGGCCTGCTTCAAGTCGCAAAGGTCATCCATCGTTCCTCGAGATTGAGATTCTTCACGCGCTCGATGAGGAACTCGGTGAAAACTCTGATTTTCGCCGGCTGGTAACGCCTGCTTTGATAAGCCAGGTTGATGGTCAGACGCGGCAGCTGCCAGTCTTCGAGTACTGGAACGAGGCGCCCCGACACGATGTCATCGTGAATGATGTAAAGGGGCTGCACGACAATTCCGAGTCCCGCCCGTCCGGCCGCCACGATGACCTGGCCTTCGTTTGAGTCCAGGGCACTGGTGATGGCGATATTGCGTTCTTCCTTTCCGCGACGCAGGTGAAGCAGACACGGGTCAACGGCGAGGTTGTAGACGAGCATGTTGTGCTGCTCCAGGTCCTCCGGGTTCTGAGGACGACCGTGAGCCGCGAGGTAAGCCGGTGACGCCGCCAGCACTCGCCGGGTCTCAGCAAGACGACGAATGGTGATGCCCGAGTCTCCCTCGTGCTCCTTGGTGCGAATGGCGATGTCTATCCCGGCTTCGATGAAGTTCTGGTACTGATTCGCCGCGACGATTTGCACCGACAGGTTGGGATAGCGCTTGAGGAACTCGGGAAGCGATGGAGCGATGTGCATCATTGCGAATGACACGGAACTCGTCACGCGAAGAACGCCCTTCGGACTGACCGCTTCTTCGGAAGCAATCGAGTCAGCCTCGGACAGTTCAGAGATAACCGCGGTGCAGCGACGATGATATTCACGACCGGCGTCAGTGAGCCACATGCGCCGCGTCGTCCGTTCTATCAATCTCGCGCCGAGGCGCTCTTCCAGCGAACTTAGGGTGCGGCTGGCGGCGGCGTTTGACATGTCGAGCTGCTCCGCAGCCTTCGACAGGCTGCCCAAATCGGCAGTGAGCACGAACAACTGCAGTTGCGTCCAGCGGTCCATCATCTACCTCATCGAGTCCTGCTGGAAAAATCGGAAGGGATTCTTCCACGCCTTCGGGACCAAATATGCCGTAGAAGGGAGAACTGATAAACCGACTTCAGGTAGTCGATTTGTAGAATCACTTTCTACAATCGAGAAGCGAGCACGAACGGGCAAAAGTGCCGTGAAGGCCTGAATTGCGGCAGGCGGGCCGATTCTTCCGGAGGGTGGAAATGTCATTTCACTTCGAGGCATTTTATTTACCCGGTTGACCCTTTACCTTTCGTTCTCAGACGCCTGAGCGCACAACGGAGACACGCACGATGCGCAACATCAACGAAGACACCATTACTCAAGCCGCCATCGCCTCATTCGCAGACTGCACGGACGCGAGATTGAGGACCGTAATGACGAGCCTGGTTCAACACCTCCATGCCTTTGCCCGCGACGTTCATCTCACCGAGGACGAGTGGTTCAAGGCAATCAGGTTTCTGACGGAAGTAGGTCACATCACCGATGACAAACGGCAGGAGTTCATCCTGCTGTCCGACACGCTCGGCCTTTCCATGCTGGTCATGTCGCAGAACAACCGGAAGCCGTCGAATTGCACGGAAGCAACCGTCTTCGGGCCATTCTATGTGGAGGGAGCGCCCCTCTATAGCAACGGCGACGACATCTCGAACGGTGCGAAGGGTGCGCCCTGCTATGTGAAGGGGCAGGTTCGCGGCGCAGATGGCGAAAGCATCGCGAATGCGCAAATTGACGTCTGGCAATCGGACGAGGACGGGTTCTATGACGTCCAGAACCTCGACGAGGCAGGCAACGCCATCCACCGTGCCCGCGGTCGATTGAAGGCCGACGCCGAAGGTTTTTTCAGCTTCCGCTCGATTCTCGCCGAAGCGTATCCCATCCCGCACGATGGGCCTGTTGGTCGCATGTTGGCGGCTACCGGTCGGCATCCGTGGCGGCCTGCTCACCTGCACTTCATGATTGAAGCGCCGGGTTACCAAACGCTCATCACGCATGTGTTTCGTGATGGGGACCAGTATCTCGATTCGGACGTCGTGTTCGGGGTTCGCTCATCGCTGATTTCCGAATGGAAGCGCCACGAGCCGGGTGTGGCGCCGAATGGCCGGGAAATGACGGTCCCGTGGTATTCGCTTGAATACGACTTCGTGCTTAACCCTTCGGAGGTTCACGCATGATTCGGCATATCGTGATGTGGCGAGTCCGTGGTGACACGCCCGCGGAGCGCCTAGCTGCATCTAACCTCGTCAAGACCAGTTTCGAGGGTCTGCGTGGCCGCATCCCCGGGATGCGGCACCTCGAGGTCGGACTTGATGACAGCCAGGTCGCTTACGCTTGTGATGCAGTTCTCGTCACCGAATTCGACTCTTGGGAAGCGTTGGAAGCATATGCGTCTCATCCCGAACATCTGCGCGTGCGTAATGAACTCGGTGACCTGCGCACCGAACGGTTCCAGGTCGACTACCACGCCGATGTCGGTCTAAGTTTCGAGCGTACAGCGGAGTTACTTAATGCAAAAGCGTGAGTTTGTTTATCAGGCACGTGCCGGCCGGGTTGTGTTTGGCCCGGGCAGTTTGCAGCACCTTGAGCGCGAAGTGCTTCAGCTGAATTCCGAGCGAGCACTCATTCTGTGTAGCCCGGAGCAGAAGGAGACGGGCGAAGCCGTCGCTGCGCGCCTCGGGTCGCGCGCCGCTGCCGTTTTCGACCGCGCGGTCATGCACGTGCCACTCGAGTTGGCCAAGGAAGCTCGCGCCCTCGCGAGGGAACTGAAGGCCGACTGCGCGATAGCTGTTGGAGGCGGCTCGACGATAGGTCTGGGGAAGGCTATTGCGCTCGAGTCAGACCTGCCGATTCTCGCGGTACCGACGACTTATGCGGGCAGCGAAATGACGCCTATCTATGGCATCACTGATGCCGGGCTGAAGAAGACAGGTACGGACCTGCGCGTGTTGCCAAAGACAGTCATTTACGATGCGGACCTGACGATGTCGCTTCCGGTCGCGCTGTCGGTCACGAGCGGCATCAACGCAATCGCACACGCTGCCGAAGCTTTGTATTCGCGCGATGCAAACCCTGTCACGAGTTTGATGGCCGAAGAAGGCATCGCTGCTCTCGCTCGTGCATTGCCAGCAATCGTCGCCAACTCGCAGAACATCGAAGCCCGTTCGGACGCCCAATACGGCGCGTGGCTCTGCGGAATGGTCCTTGGCAGCGTCGGAATGGCGCTTCACCACAAGTTGTGTCACACGCTCGGCGGAAGCTTCAACCTTCCCCACGCGCAGACGCACACCATCGTCCTGCCGCATGCGCTCGCTTACAACCGGCAGGCCGCACCGGAAGCGATGCATCGCATTGCTCGCGCGCTTGGCTCGGGCGACGCTGCGCTGGGTGTCTATGAACTTGCCAAGCGCTGCGGCGCACCTTTGGCTCTCAAGGACATCGGCATGTCGGCCGAGGACGTCACGAAGGCCGCCGATATAGCCAGCTCGAATCCCTACTGGAATCCGCGGCAAATTGAACGCGAAGCTCTACTTGAGCTTTTACAGGATGCCTTCGACGGTGTCGCACCGCGCGCAGTGACGACCTGAAGCCCGGAATAAATGAAACGGGATTCGAATGCCTGAATCGAAGTAAGGAGACGAAAATGAACTTCACCGTCTACTGTCTTGACCACCCGAACATGGTCGAGCGCCGCCTTGAAAACTATGACGCACACAAGGCCTATCTGCAAACGGCACCTGTAAAGACACTCATCTCCGGACCGCTGACGAAGGCAGATGGCCAGACGATGATTGGCAGCTTCTTTCTCTACGAAGCCGATAGCATCGAAGACATCAAGAATTTCGTAGAAGCAGACCCGTTCAACAAGGTAGGAATTTGGGACACGGTCGACATCAGGCCATTCATCAAGCGGGTCGATAACCGCTAACCCGTCGCATCGCTACATTTTTACATTGCGGCCTCGCAATTGCGAGCCTTGGGTCGCGCTCGTCCTCGAAAAACAGAGGACTTCGATGAAGGAAACATCATCGATTCTCCGAGCGCTGGCAACAGTACGGAACATCACGACGGAGACATCATGGAGACAGGCCTCGAAGGAAAGATTGTGCTCATCACAGGCGGGGCGCAAGGCATCGGACGCGCCACAGCGCTGGGCTTCGCACGCGAAGGCGCACGTCTTTGCCTTATTGACATCGATGCGAATGCGCTCAAAGAAACCGAGTCGGAGTTGCGCTCGTTTGGCGCTAACGTCACGATTGCACAGGCAGATTTGTCCACGGCCGATGGTGTCAAAGGCGGTGTTGACGCGGCCCTGAAGTCACATAACGGCCAGGTGGACATCCTCGTCAACAACGTTGGCGCTGGGAAGGTCCGCACGTTCGAAGAACTTTCGGACGAGGAATGGGACTTCACGATGAATCTCAATTTCATGAGCTACGTCCGCACATGCCGATACCTGCTGCCGGTGCTGCGTACTCGTGAGAAGGCCGTGATTATCAACAACGCGTCGGACCTGGCTCGCCAGCCTGAACCTGTTCCTATTGACTATTCTGCATCCAAGGCAGCGGTGCTCGCTTTGACAAAGGGTCTCGCGCGCGCCGAAGCTCCCAAGATTCGTGTGAACGCAGTTGCGCCGGGTCCAGTCTGGACGCCGTTCTGGACGAAAGACGGCGGATTTGCCGACACGATGGGCAAGTTTCATGGCATGGCTCCAAAAGACGCGGTCGAGCACGAGTTGTCTCGGCGCCAGCTGCCGCTGAAGCGCTTGGGCCAACCCGACGAAGTGGCCAACGTGATTGTTTTCATGGCCTCCGACCTCGCATCGTTCGTTACGTCCGCGGTCTGGGGTGTCGACGGCGGCAGTATCCGCAGTCTCATTTGACGGCGGAAGGACCCGTTGTCGGCATTGTTTCATCCCGAAGTTTCGCGACCGCTTTCACGGCTACATTGTTCTGAGGACCAGAGTATGTCTTCCTACGACCATGTGATTGGGGCGAAAGTGTCGCCGAGAGAGCGTACTTTTCTGGTCGAAGCTCTCGAATTACTGATGCGTGAACGCTCAAATGCGCTTCGCATCGCGACTGCAGTAGCAAAAGCACGCGGAGAGCGAGTACCGGAGGTGCGGGACTTTGGGCTGGATGACATTCTTCGGCTCAGCCGACAGATTGCTGAGGTTCCCTCTGTTGAGTCGACTGAGAACCAGTCCGAGGCGCCGCCGTCGAGCAAGCAAACAGCGCGTGTTGGCGGACGAAAACCGTCCTGACACGTATCAAATGAATGAGTAGTCGGCGTGCCTGATAAGCCGACGGAAATATAGGAGACTCACATGTTGCGTATCGCAGTTCTCGGTGCCGGGCGCATCGGAAAAATTCACGCGGCCAATGTCGCCGCAGACCGTCGAGTGAAACTCGTCGCCGTGGCCGACCCCAACAAGGAGGCGGTCGAGGTGCTTGCAACGGACCTTGGATGCGACGCATCCATAGACTGCAAGGCAGTCGTCGACCGTGAAGACGTTGATGCCATTATCGTCGGCACGCCGACTGATACACATATTGACTTGACGCTACAGGCCGTTCGGCTCGGCAAGCCGGTTCTCTGCGAGAAGCCCATCGACCTTGATATCGCGCGCGCCCTCGCGGCGGTGGAGGAAATCGAGCGTCTCAATGGTCGCGTCATGCTCGCTTTCAATCGACGCTTCGACCCCGACGCAATGCGACTCAAGCGGGCCATCGAAGACGGCGAGGTGGGCGAAGTGAGGCAGGTTGTCATTACGAGCCGCGACCCCGGCTTGGCTCCGCGCGAATATCTTCGGCACTCGGGCGGAATATTCCGCGACATGACCATCCACGATTTCGACACAGCTCGCTGGTTGCTCGGCGAGGAGCCTGTCGAAGTGATGGCTATGGGAAACTGTCTTGTCGACCCTGGCTTGGAAGAGCTTCCGGACTACGACAGCGTGATGGTGTTGCTGCGCACTGCTTCCGGTAAGCAATGTCATATCAATGGTTCGCGCCAGGCGGTGTATGGGTTCGACCAGCGTGTAGAAGTCTTCGGCTCAAAGGGCATGGTGCTGAATGAGAACCATCGTCCGTCTAGTCTACGGCGCTGGACGAGCGAAAGGACTGAGGCACGTGAGCCGCTTCTCAATTTCTTTCTGGAGCGACATGCGGACTCATACAAAGTCGAACTGGACAGCTTCCTGACGGCACTTGAAACGGACGCGCCGATGCCCGCGACGCCCCGAGACGGAATTTGTGCTTTGCGAATCGCGAACTGCGCCATCCAGGCGGCTAGCACGGGGTCCGCCGTCAAAATCTAGCGGTGGACGGCTACAGCCACCAGCCTGGGGCTTTCGCCTCAAGTTGACAATATCCGGTTTTGAGCCCTATATGGAGAACGATACTCTTCAATAGGACAGCCCCATGGCACAGGTCGATTCATTCAGCGGCGTCGTGATTTTCGTCACCGCCGCCAAATCGCGCAGCTTTACCGACGCGGCCGAGCAACTGGGGCTGACGAAGTCTGCTGTGGGGAAGGCAATTGCCAAGTTGGAAGACCGTCTTGGTGCACAGCTGTTCCATCGCACAACGCGAAGCATCTCCCTCACTGCGGACGGCGAAGCCTACCTCGCGGCATGTGCCTCAGCACTCGATGAAATCTCCACAGCAGAGACTGCGCTCGGTCCTGGTCATCAGCGACCGGCAGGCCGCTTGCGAGTTGATATGCCCGCTGCCTTTGGCCGACGGATACTCGTGCCTATCCTGCTGCAAATCGCTCAGAAGAATCCTGATTTGCAGTTGACGATGACTTTCTCGGACCACTTGATAGACCCGATAGAAGAAGGAGTCGACCTCGTCATCCGTTTTGGCGAACTTCAAAGCTCAAGTGGCTTGATAGCTCGTCGCCTAACCCGCCAGCGCATGGTGATTGCAGCATCTCCGGAATATCTCGAACAGCGTGGAACTCCGGGTAGGCTTGAGGACCTGGAACTTCACGCTTGCATCCTCGGCCATCGGCGCGGTCAACCGCTCTCGTGGCGAGTCAATATCAATGGCGAATCTCGTCGCATATCGCCACCTGCAACGCATCAAATCAGCGACGGTGACTCGATTGTTGAGGCTGCTCTCGCTGGTATGGGGCTTTGCCAGATGCCGATGTCGCTGCTACGGCGACATCTGGAATCTCGAGCATTGCTGTCGGTGCTTGACGATTTCTCCAGTGACCTTATCGATGTGCACGCGGTTTGGCCGAAGGTAGCTCACTTGCGACCGAAAGTACGACATGTTGTCGACACCCTGTTATCACTAGCCGAACAAGGCGAGCTTGACTGATTTAGCGCTGCGTCCGGGCGGCGAACACCGGAACTCGCCACATGTTGGAAGCCACCTGCAGCGCAGGCGTGTGGCCTGCGGTTAGCGCCTGCAAAGATGAACTGCGACTTGTTCGCGATGTCGACGCCCATGTGAGCCCTCGCTCAGTTGGCTGTCACCAGCCGAGCAAGACCCGCAGCCGTTGCATAAGCCAGTCCGTTTCAGCGCCCCCCGTCCAATTTTTTCCTACAATCGCTCGCCTCATTCGTCGCAGCGTCACATCGTGCGAATTTTGCGGAAATTTGGCTGCATCTTGTAGGGTTTTTGGCACCAACTGCTGCGCCAAGTCTTCACACATGTCCCAACGTACCCATCGCTCTTCCGCTGTCAAGCCGACGACAAACCTGCCGTCAATTATCCGCCCCGCGAGTTTCGGCTGCGTTCCTGACAGCAATGCAGGCGTTGGGTTCGAGGGAAAGTCTATTGGCACGCACGAGGTTAATCGTTCGTCGCGATGACGACGTTCAGCATCATGCAGCAGTGCGCTCACGCGGATGTCTTCATCGAGCTGGTCCCATCTCAAACCAGCTCCAGAGGCAGAGATGCGAACGTCGCTACGTTGCTCAGGGGCCGCCACCCACAATTTTGGAAACAATCGCAACGGAAGTCGCACCCGGCCCCCATGCTTTAGGAGGACGGTCAGATTACTTTCGTCGACGATTACTTCAATGGCTATCGGTCGTATGTGACTTATCATGACGCCGCTCCTTTAGCGGCCTCCGCTTTTCGCGACGGAGTGAGCGATGACTCGCTCTGCAACTTCGACAAAGCTCTTGGCGTTGCCGCTGAGCACAGCTTCTGAATCCAAGTGAGTGCCAGCGGCAGCGATGATGCGGACGCGAATGCATTCGCCGTCGACCAAGATTTGCACGCAAGCCTCCGGCGTCGGCGTAGCGTGTCCAACTGTTTGTCGCTCAACAAAGAGGGTAAATTTTCGGACGTCAGGATATGGACCCGGTGGCCATTCGTATCCGTGAATATGCAGCGCTTCCGATGCGCGCGTCCATATCGGCCTCCTCGGGTCAATCTCTGCAGCAGCTGTGTATAAGGGGTTAATGCCTATGGGCTCAAACTCGTGCTCGCCTTGATACATTTTGACGACAGTGCGCGACCACTTACTTGCCCACGCTGTAGCCGCTTTGCGCGCACGTTTGAAATCATGGTCAGCATCAAGCATCTCAACAGGACTGCGGTCACCCAAGCTTCCTCGCTTTGACGACAAGAAATCTAGTCGAGACCACGATGGAGCAGGAACAATCACTCGGCAGATTTCCTGCAGGCGCTGTTGGTTAAGTGCTGGGTCTGCGAGCAAGACAGGGAAGTACTCTGCACCTTCGACCTCCAGCGCGAAGACGCTGCCGTCTGCGAGCAATTTGCTTAGACGCGGCCGAGGCAGGCCAAGACGTTGGCGGAAATCGGCTTCTGAAATCAATTCGCCATTTGCAACCATATCGCGTCGAGCAGTTAGGGCTTGCTGCCAAAGGTGCGCGCGCACAGTGTCGCCGCCAACATCCTCCCCAGCTTCGAGGTATGCGTCGCGTACGATTTCTTCGATGCGAGCAATCACCTCATCGGATAGCCGCTGAAACTTAACGCGCTCCGTCGGCGGTAGCCGGAATTGGTTCGCCGCGATTTTCCGCACAAGAGCTGACGCCAAAAATTGAGGAAGGTCGTACTCCGCGTCGATTCGACGCATGGCTATTTCCCAGCCACTAGACATAGGGGCCTCCCGGACTGGAGGACAGTATGACTACCCGTTCGGACCATTGCTGGTCAGTCCGTTCGTCCCACCCGAGCGATGGCCCGTGTCCGGATGGATAGTGCACGTCGCTCAAATGTCCGTCTGTCGACAAATGCCGCTCGCAGGTCCACGGCTCCTGCGGACAGGCTATATAACAAATCTCCTCTGCGTCGGTGGCGTCAGCATACGATTGAAGCCACAACACAACTGCCTCCGGGTCTGCATCATGCAAGCACTTGAGAAGCTCGCGTACTTTCATTGCTTTGCCTCCTTTCGTCGCAATGCTCTGTCGCGCTCATACGTCAAGGTTCTGCGTCCAACCTGAATCTTTCGGGTTATGCGACGATTCCCCGTGTTGACGACTGCAAGCATCGGCACCTGCGTCGAGCGGCCTGAGTTGTACTCCAGACCAAGCTTCCCGTGCTTGATAGCAATGCCGAGCTTCCTGAATGTCTCCGCAGCAATTGACTCCAAAGTGCCGGCCGGCGTTAAATCGCCGGTGAATTTGTTGCGTCTCGTCTTCGCATAGACGCCCCGACTGACTCGCACCAGCGCTCCAGTGCCGACAAGTCTTGCCAACACGCGGCTCAGCTGTGCGGGACTTCCAAAGCGTTCCAGCTCGCGACGAAGAATCACGGCGCCCTTGCGCCTGCCAATTGAACGCGTAACGCGGTCCTCGAGTTTCATCGCACAGGGAACGGTCCTTGAACGAACCGCGAGCGTAGTGCTGCGATGCTCGGCTCCCACGGCGCCCCCTCAAACTGAATTGACTGTCCTTCGCACACTGGATGCGAGCGCGATAGCCCGCAAAGTGCACTCATGCTCTCCACATACGAGCGCACACGTGTATCTACGAGCGGCTCCGGTACCTCATAGCTTGTAGTGCTCATGGTGGCTCCGCATGCATGAGAGCGAGTTTTGTGGACAGCTCAGCGAGCACTACGGGCGCACTTATACCCAGTATCTCGTGAGTTTTCACAAGTTTGTCCTTGGCCCATGACGGCCAGTGCAGATAGTCGTCGTCGACGGCAAGCCAATCCGTCGGCTGTCGCCGCAGTACATCGGCCCATATTTGCATTCCTCGGGGCGCCCGTCGAAAAGTCTCCGGGTCCATGCTTGCGTGATACGTCGCGCCCACTATTCGAGCTCGCAGTTCAGGCGGCAATTTGCGCGCGACTCGCGCGACACTTTGGTACACGCGTACCCAACTCGTACTCAACACAATCTTGACGTCGGGGTATGGCAGCAGCACGCGCTCCAGCAGTTCCGCATGCTCAAACAGCTCGTGCCCCTCAGGGGACGCTATGTAAGGGCCCCGACCCGTTCGCATGTAGACATTCTCGGGGTGTAAAACGCCGTCAAAATCAAGGTATAAAACGAGGCCGCCAGTCGTGGCGGGTGGTGGCACTGCCGGAAGCGGAGTCGGGATAGTGCTCATTTTCGTTTGTCGTTGTACAGGCCGACTTCCTGCGAGACGCGCGCGAGTTCTTCGAGCGCCTCGCGGCCACGTCTCCTTGCTCGCAACCGGTACGCCTCTGCATCAGTGCGTGTGATAGCGCGTGTACCGTCCGTGTCTGCGGTTGCGCCCAATTTGCCGCCAGTGATTAACTTCACCACATACGCGGGCGTTACGTTCAGTAGTGCCGCGACCTCTGCGACAGTCATGGTGCTGTTCATTGGTCACCGCCATGGGAATACTGGGCGGGGAGGCAGCCCTTCTTTGCCGGCAGAAGCGGTCGCGACTCCGCGTGCGACGAAATCCCAAACAGTGCCGCCAAAACGGGGGGAAGAGGTCAGCGTTGCTGGGCCCACTTCGTGCTCATCGGCGCCCTCACGGAGCGTGACGGCATAGTCCCCGTAGTTGGCGAAAGAGGTTACGTAGTCAGCGTGCTCTTCGTCACCGCTAACGTTCTCGATTTCCGCGTCCCCCAGGACGTGGCTAGGGCCATGCGGCCGGCACAGCTCGATGGTGATTTTCAGCACTATCTCGCCCCACGCAAAAAGTCTTCCCAATCCCAGGCGTAGACGCAGCCTCGCGGCTCATCGTCTTCCTCGATTAGCGGGCACGTTGAGCTACGCATGTTCCTCGCAAAAAGCGTTCGCGCAGGCTCAGGAATTTCACGCATGCGCACATATGGCGTCGTGCCACTTTTGTGCACAGTCACCTCGGGCATTACGGGGCGGGGCGGTAGCTGCTCGCTACCCGCAAGCGCAGTAGCGATGGCACGGGTGGCGAGGTCGAGCACAGTGCCAGCACAGCGACGGTATCCCGTCAAAGTTGCAGTGCCGATGTCGCCAAGAACGTCGTCGTGCAGCCGGATGGCGTAGTCTGCATGCGCACCACTTCTTACCCGGGCAATGTCCGCAGTTGCAAGCAGTCGCTTGCCCGACTCTCGACCGCCTGGCCACAGTTCAACCGTCACTCTCAGCACCTTTATCTCCTACCGCGCGTAGTGCGCAACGGCCATAAATCAGATTGGTTCGAATCACACCATCAGCGGTGGCACCGTCGACGCTGTGGCAATGGCGTCAATGCGACGTTCTGCCGCTGTGATTGCAGCAGCTCGTGGCGCTTGCCGATTCACATTTGCCATGTTCGCCGTTAGAAATCAAAGCTGCAGACAAGACAACATGGTGCTGCCGCCCAATGACTACCAGTCGAGGAACTGTGCCCAGTTCCAGTCTGTCGGCAGAGCGTCTGGATTTTTTTCCTCAGATTCGGGACCTCTTTTCCGGCCGTATTCCTTAACCAGCGACCTGTATCGGCCCATAAGTGCGTCGCCTTCACTTTTTACATGCGCTTCGAACAACGGTTTTCCTGATTCCAACGCCGATATCTCGCTGTCGTCGACATCGTCAATTGAAATCAGTGCACCTTCGGCGACAGCCCGTGCTTCGATTGGATGCAGATTGGTCTTTCGAATGAGCTCGTCTTCGACGCAGAGGAGAGACTTAATTCGCTCATCTGGAGGCAGTGTCGCGAGATGGTGAAACGTTCTGGCGATAAGCCAGCGGATGAAATCAATGCGCCATTCAATCTCGCCTGGCATTTCATGCGGGGACAGTCGATACCTTTCGCCGTCAACATCGACCGTGATGAAGGCACCAACGCGCGCCATCATGGTTCGCGTGGTTGCAGGGGCGTAACTCAGACAAACGGCTTCCATCCAGTTCTCCGTTGCAAGTTAATGGAGTCTTCGGTGCACTTGGCCCTGCCTGTGCTTGGAACCGGCAATCACATTTGGGATTTCAACTGCCGTGCCGGGCCTGTGTTTGGCTGAAGTTGTATGCGCCGCACGCTGCGCCTAGACGTCCTCCGGCCACAGGGAGCGCCCTGACATCTGCTAAAAAATCGTCCCGAGAACTCAAATAAGTCGTATACGCCTTATTTTAGCTGTATGCGCTCTGTACGCAAGTGCTTTTTAGCGGAAAACTGTGCGCTCCGCAAATTTTCTGAAGACGTGCATGCTGTTACGGAAGGCTTTTGGTATTGCGGTGAGCTCGGAACGCAAGTTGCGAAATCTGACGCAAGCGCAGCTCGCAGAGCTTTCCAACGTCCATCTATCCGCGCTAAGTAACCTTGAGCGCGGTGCCCGCCCTGCCTCCTTCGACACCATGGAAACTATTTCTTTAGCTCTGGGCGTTCCGTTGTCGACACTTTTTAGGCGAGCGGAGGAGTTGCAACAATCCAACCCCGGCCTTTAGACAAACCGGTCTCCGTGGCTCGCGGTGAAAACTCGTATATCCGGCTTCCGAATCGAGCCGGGTATGCAATCAAGAGGCTCGTCGAGGGCCAGGAGCGCTGTGCAGAAGGCGGCGATGGGACGGTCCGCAGCAATGTAAGCAGAGGCCTAAGCAGTCGACGGACTTGGGAAAGCCTTGGCCTCCTTATTTGCCAGCCGTGAGCCACGCTTCGACGACGTCCTGTCGCCAACGGAGCAGTTCGCGGTCAAACAGTTCAGCGCGGGGTGGTAGCAGCCAGGGACGGTGGCGTACTCGCAAGATGATTGTGCGCGTTGAGACGTTCAGCAGTTCACCCAGCTCTTGAGCATCAAGATAGGAGTGGCTGTGGGTTAATTGTGACGTGGTCATCCGGCGTCTAGAGCAATAGCTTTAAACGCATCCCGCCCTCGGCCTAAACCCGTTTACTTGCACGGCCGGCTGAGAGCGTACAGCGCTGGTCGGCACAGTTCCGCGACCTCCCTGCTCAAGCAGGCTTTATCGGCAGCTGGGAAGGATTTGAAGAGAAAAGTTCGTTGCGCCAATATTCACCGAAACGGGCGGCCTTGGCAGCGAGCACGGTAAGAAAAGGCGTGGAGGTCAATGCGCTCACGTGCCTCCTGCTAGAGCAGAGGTACTCGATGCGGATTTGTCTAACCCTCTTTTCGGTCGGGCATGACAGTCACTTTGCCAGATAGGCGACCTCGTAGGGTGGCAATCTCATCGCGAAGCGTCTCGTTTATCGAGGCCACTTTCGCATTGTCTGCCTCACTATCTTCCAGTTTCTTTGTCAGGTCCCGTATTCTATCTTGGGCCTTATCTAACTCCTCTGCCTTAGCATCGCGTTGCTGCCGCGCGGTACGGCCAGTCTTTACGCGGATTTCTTCGGCAATTATAGGATAGGTGTTGTGAATCAACGCGGGAGTAACGCCTATTTCACTTGCTATCGCTGAAATGCTCAAAGTCAAACCGTTCTTTTCGAACCGTCGAATGGCGAGTCTCAGCGCCAACCTAGTCTTGGACCGGTCGCGGACTCTCGGCTTTGACGCCGCGCTTTTTTCGGTTGTTTTCATACCTTCCTCCGTTAGATATACGCCGCAGCCTGTTCCGCTGAAGGCAGTGGAACCTGAAGGTCAGACAGCACCTCCGTCGAACGTGCAATCGAGCGCTGGGCTTTCTGTACGACAGCTGGTCCACAATCAATGATTGCCGCCAAACGAAGATTATCAAGGTGAATCATCTGCCAAGTGGGAGCCTGCTCGTGGTCAATAACGGACTGAGAACAGTCGGCGCAGTCCGTGGGCTGGTAGATGCCTTGTCCATGACATTTGCGGGCGCCGCTTAGGCACCACGAATGGCCGGTGCAGCGGATTTCGACGTGCTCGGCCGTCAGCAGCAGCAGCTCTTCAAAGTCACGCACGGGAATTGCGCGCGTTAGCATCAGCTTCCGCGTTTCCATTACCTTTCTGCCTGCACCGCCGCTCAAAGGAGCATCGGACTGCATCCACCCTTCCATCAGCTCCGCACGTGCGGCTGTTTGCTCATCCTCCAATTCCCGATACAGCGAACTGTCTTGGTAGGGATTGGAAGCATAAAGCTCGGTCCACGACATCGACGCGTGCTTGAGCTGCCACTTGAGAAACACCAGCCCCATGCGTCCTAGGCGCGAGTTTGCGACGTTATAGCCGAAGGTACGGCGGCACTGGTGATTGGCCAACTTCCAGTCCGACCCAACTCTGCGAGCCAGCCCCTGAAGCTGAACGTTGCATGACTGGTCCTTCAGCGTGTCGACGCAAGAGCCCGTGCCAAGATGGTCTGAATGACGTTTATCCAAGCCAAGGAACATGTGCTTGGAGATTTCGCGAACATGGTTGAGTCGGCTAATCGCGTCTGTAATAGACAGTCCATTCTGAAGCAAGCCGTTCTCATCCGCACCTTGATTCAACAGTGTCTCAAGCCATTTCGCTTCGTCGGCCAATCTTGCCTGCAGCGGCTCCGCGTAACGCTGCAGGACTGCCAAGGCTTTCAACGTCTCTGGAGGGACTAAAAAATCAACGATACCTTTGCCGGTTTTGAATTCAATGGTGCGTACCCAGTGGTACGTTACTCCAATCTTGACCTCTACACGCCAGCAATCATTGGTAATTCCTATGCATTCGCTATTGCGCATTCCAGATGTAATCTCTGTGAGGTAAAGGGATGAATCACGTATCTCAATCAATTCTGATGCAACGGCACCGATTCTCCCTGCGTCTCGAGCTTGAAATACTGCCTCGCTGTCCAATACTCGAGATTCGCAGTACGCAAAGAGGTCGCGCTGTAGCGAACGCGGAATAACGGGAGTCTTACCGGTACGTCCAGATGGACCGCCAATGTCGTCGTCGTTGCAACCGCACGCCTGACGATGTGTCTGTTCTCCCCATGGATTCTCGGCCAAGGGATGCAACACTTCAAACTGAAATCTCCATATTAGTTCAACGATAGCGGTTATATTTCGTATGGAACTTGCCTTGAGTTTTGTACTCAAGTCGCCAATGAAATCGCTTAAATGAATCGCACGGACGTCGCTAAATGTTTCCACCCGTTTCGCGGCCAATTGGCAGAGCAGCTGACTCGCACCCGCCGCCGTTTGAAACGCATAGCTTACAGACCAAGGATGACCATGCGGACCGCGACGTAACGCGCAATACAGCGCCGCCTTTGCGTCATCCACAAGTGCCTTAGGAACATCCGCCGGCCAGTTGATTATGAGCTGGGAAAGTTTCCTATTCTTTGGCCCTCGCGCGTGCAGCGAAGCTAGTTTCCATGTGCGGTCACCAATCCTACTTACCGCATATTCGCTTCCGTGCTCGTCGGCAACCGCTGAAACGATGACGTCATCTCGCTCCACCTGGGACATACCAACTAAGCTGACGGGCTGAGCCCCCAGCATTTGAGAAGCCTCAGGACTAACATAGACCAAAGGATTCCCAGACGGCTGACGTTTTGCTCGTCTCGACTTCTTCGCCGAAGTGGAAGCAGAAGTTATTCCGTCACTCCTTGAACTCTTTCCTAAGCTAGGCGGTGACGCCTTACCGCCTTCGACCTGAATGGGAGACATAGCCGACTCCTATCTTACTGACAATCGATGGTGAGACATGTCACTCTCTCCCCGGCATGCGAGCGCGCGCCCGCCGACTCAATTTCATTTGGTGCACCCAAAATGGATGCAACCGCTCCTCGGTCTTTTTGCGTGCCGCTTTGACGACGCTGGCGGGAAACTGCCGCTTCGTAAATTGGTCAATGTAAGGGATTGCGATTCTGTACCGGTCCCGCAGGTCTTCTAAATCATCATTTTTCGTCCGTTCTGGACCTAAGACTGAGTCAAGGTATTTTAGTTCTTCCATCGCAAATACTTGAAAGCTGAAGAGCCGCCAAATCTCGTCGACAGTACCGACAATCGCAAAGCTGGAGCAAAAAAGGCACATGATGTAACGGTCGCAATGAGTACGTCCGTCGCGCGGTGCGAATTCCCCATTAAGACTGTCTTTGCAGCCAGACACAGGCGTCGATTCGAGCGGCACCAACGGGCGGCCTTCGACATCAGTTGCCACCGGCACGACCCTGATAACTTTTGGGCTTATGGAAGGCTTTGACGTAGCTGTGGCTCCCCCCCGCATCACGTCGATGTAATCCTCGTTGAGGAATTCAGCGGCTTCGGCTTTCCTTTCTTCGTTTATCGAAGGATAATTCGAGGCCGCCACTTGCCTCGAATTGCCCATTAAATTACTGGTCTTACCCAAGTCACCGTCAGACACGCGCAAAGCACGGTCAAAAAAAGATTTACGCGTACGGCTGAAATTGATTCGCAGAGGCTTGCCATCGTCGCCAAGCAATTTGTGCCGCTCAATCAATGCTTTAATTGCCAATGCCAATGTCACAATCGAAAGACAAGTGACTACCGACTTCTGGTTCTCGCCTGTGCGATAAAGCCAGACGCGATTCTTAATGCGAGGCGGGGCTTCTTCCACGAGAGCTTCCGTGTCTTTGATAGCCTGCTGTAGCACAGCGCCTTCAGCTAACCCAAAGACAGCGTCGCCAATGCCTTTCTTACCGGTGTCAGACTTTTTCTTTGATTCGCCTGACCCGGCCCGACCGACACTCGCCCTCATCTTTCGGTTCCGGAACTTAACCGTCGCGACGCGTATTGTGCCGGGAATAAGCCCGGGAGCCACTGCATCCCTCCTTAACTCCAAGAGGGGTGTCGGATTACCGCCCTGGCGATGACCCACGAGCAAAAGCCTGAGTCCCTGTATCTCTCCTGGATTAAGTATGAGCCTTCGGTGGTACACAGAAGCGAGGTCAGTTTTGATTGCGCTAGCCATGCGCTCCTGCTCGGCTTCGCTCAAACTGGTTTGTTTGCTTTCACCGGAACCCCAAGGAAGAGCTTTCCTCTCGAAGAATTGCGAAGGGTCGCCAGGAATCAGGTCGAGTTCGAACATCTGCTTCAGAACAGCTTTCACGTTTTTGTAATAACTTCGAACTGTCTCTTTGGTCAAGCCGCGCCGCCGCCCGCGTGCTGCCAACCAGCCGGTAAACTCTTTTACGTGTGATGGAAGCAGCTGTGTCGGGGATGCAATGCTGAGAGCACGACGACCCTGAGTAAGGTACTCAAAGAAGTAGGAAATGTTTTGTGAATCTTGGCTGACGGTAGAGGTCTCTCGCGCTCCCGAAAGGAGCCAAGCACGGAGGCAAACGAGCACCGACCAAACCCATGCATCAATGCCGCGCCCCAACCAAACGTTGAAGTCGATGACTCTTCGATTATGCGCGAATCGCTCTTTTGGACCCAAGAGGGCCACCATGTCGATGCGTGCATCTCCGGTGCTCGCAAGCTGCGCAACAGCGCTTGGACGAGCGGGAGCGTCGGGCACCGGAGTCGCGGTGCGGGCCTGTTCCCTGCGAGTGGGACTAACCTGGTAGATTTTTTTCCGTGCCATCAGGAGCCTCGCGAACTTCCTGCACGCTAAGTGACCATTGACGTGTATGTAGCAAGCAAAGCGGACGTCGCATCGTAGAGATGGTCGAACTCTTCAACCACCGCTAACGCTTCCCGACCGGTTATCCGCTCAATCTGGTCGAGGTACACCATCGTCATCAACACGCTCTTATGTCCGAGCTGGTCGCGCACGTAGATGAGCGGCTCCATACGAATCTTTGGTTGTTCTCGAAGGAGCAACAATGTATGAACGGCGTAGCTGTGACGGAGCATTAACGCGCCAATAGGAAAGCCGACCTTGCGACCAAGGTCACTCATGACCTTGTGCACCGACTCTTTGCCGAACGGATTGCCGCACACGGTCAACAGAAGCGTTTTTTGCTCGCGCGTCGACACTACGTGCCGATTTCGTTCAAACTGCGCGTACGCATGCATCTCTTCCATCAAGCTGTACGGAACGTCCACCCATCGAGACTTGTCCAGCTTGATGTCCATTTGATGCGGGTCGAGGTGCACCCGTATCATGGTGCCGGGCCTTAAGTGCGGCTTCGTGGCGGGGTCGAATACTGAGGCCAAAGGGAAGGTGCGTGCTTCAACTGACCGCAAGCCTACCCGAGCCATGAGGTCGAAGAGCAGTCGGTGCGCCGTCGAACGGATAGCGGCCCGTGCTAGGCTCACCTGCGTCGCGGTGAGAAAGACAGGCTCCTTATCCCATTCGTCGAGAATGAGAACCGGTTTGTTGCTGACTTGCTCGCCATCCGTGACGTGGACTAAGTCGTGGGCGATGCCGTGGGAGGTCACCTCAGAGGAGCTAAAGGGCACCTCCACAAGCATCCCACGTCTTACCGCCCATCGATACAAATTTGCGATAAGTCTGATTCGACGATTGATGGTGCTTGACTGGAGTCTAAGGTCGAAGCTTTGCCAGTCGCGGTACACAGTTATTACGCTCTGACCCTTGGATTCGTATGACTGATTCCAAGTGAAGTCATTTGCGTGGAGATAGCGAGCGAAATCCCACACAATCCTCCCGTAAGTTTCCCAGGTCTTCAGGTCGAGCGCTTTCCCCCGCTCCAGCAGTATCCAACGAAGATAGCTATGAAACGGCTCGGCTGGCGTCATTTCGTCGCTGAGGATTAGCGGAAACCCGGGCCGGGGGCGACCGGCATAGACAAAGTCCGACGTGGAAAAGAGAAGCCTCATGTCTGAGCCTCCCGCAGCATCGCAACTGCTTTCCTGAACGGAACCCGCCACAAGTGCATGACAAGGTCAATAGCGCCACCGCCGCCCTTCCCAGCCCTTGTGTCAAAGAATCGGGGCCCGTCGACCAGAAGCTCCCAGTCAGCGTCCCCGGCGTACACGTGCACGCGCAGTGTCGACTTTGCTTTCAGGGGTTTGAAGTCGCGGTCCACCTTGACGTAGGTCGCCAATAGCAGAAGTACCTCCAGCGCCGGGAGGTCTCTGTACCGCTGCAATTCAAAGTTATCCACAGGCGCCATTCTTCCCCCGCACCCCCATCTGCTACTCGTCTCATAGAGACTGTAGGGAAGAATAGCATCTCATTGTTTTAAAACAAGTTTTTTACTAACTAATGACGGTTGACCATCCAGTCGGCGGTTTCGAAGAACGAGCCGAGCAGGCGCTCGCGCAGCGGCTCCGGCAGGCCGACATCCTCCATCGCCCATGCCATGCACCTCAACCACTGGTCACGCTCGCTCGACGCGATCGCGAACGGCAGATGCCGCGCGCGCAGACGGGGATGGCCAAAGCGGCCGATGTAATGATCGGGACCGCCGAGCCAGCCGCACAAAAACCAGAATAGCTTGTCGCGCGAACCCTCGAGCGACGCCGGATGCAGCGCGCGAATCCCGGCGAAATCCGCCTCGAGATCCATCAGGTCGTAAAACCGGTCGACCAGTTCGCGCACCCGCGTCTCGCCGCCCACCTGTTCGAAGGCCGTCGGCTTATCCGAAGACACTTCGTCGTTCAAATCGCTCATACCTGCTCAACAGCAAAAAGACATCACCAGGGAAACTCACGCGTCGCGCAGCGACTGCAGCGCTGGCCGCGCCAACACATGCCGCAAACTCAGCCAGCCGCCGACACCGGCACACGCGATGCCGGCCGCAACGCCCACCGGCAGCAGCCACGGATCGAAGTCCAGATAAAACTCGAACACGTGCGTGGCCAGCATCGAGCCGACGATCTGCGCGCCGAGCGCCGCCATCAGGCCGGCAAGCGCGCCGACCGCGACGAATTCGGCCACCTGCACCGCCCGCACCTGACGATGCGATGCGCCCAGCGCACGCAGCAGCGCGGATTCTCGCATACGCTCGTCGCGCGTGCCGGCGAGCGCCGCGTATAGCACCAGCACGCCGGCCGCGAGCGTGAAGGCGAACAGGAATTGCACCGCGCCGATCACCTGCTGCAACACGCGCTGCACCTGCGCGAGGATCGGGCCGGTATCGATCGCGGTCAGATTGGGATACGTGGCGATCAGGCCGTCGATCGTCGACTGTTTGTCCACCGGCAGATGGAAGCTTGTGATGAACGTCGCCGGAAAATCCTGCAACGAAACCGGCGGCATCAGCACGAAGAAGTTGACCTTGAAAGAACCCCAGTCGAGCTTGCGCACGCTCGTCACCGGCGCCTCGACAGTCAGCCCCGTCACGTCGAAGCGCAGCACGTCGCCGGGCTTCACGTTGATCAGCTTCGCGAGACCCTGCTCGATCGAGATCTGCGGCTTCGTCGTATCGCCGAACCAGGTTCCCGCGGCGATCCGGTTGTCGTCGGGCAGTTGCGTCGTGTAGGACAGGTTGAACTCGCGGTCGACCAGTCGCCGCGCATCCGCGCCCTTGAACGAATCCGGATCGACCGCCTTACCGTTGATCGCGACGAGCCGCCCGCGCACCATTGGCGACAGCGCCGCGCCGGCGATGCCGTGCGCGTCCAGATACTGCGTGACCGCGTCGCGCTGATCGGGCTGGATGTCGATGATGAACTCGTTGGGCGCATCGGGCGGGGTCGATTTGCGCCAGCCCTGCACGAGGTCGTTGCGCGTCATCGCGATCAGCAGCAGGCACATCAGGCCGATGCCGAGCGCGGTGATCTGCAGCGCGCTGGTACTGCTGCGCCGCTCGAGCGACGCCAGCGCATAGCGCCAGCCGATGCCCGCATTGACGCGCTCGCTGCGCACCACGCGCGCCGCGCCCCACAACGCGAGCCGCGCGATGCCGGCGAACGCCAGCAGCCCGCCCGCGAATCCACCCGCGACGATGCCCCCGAGCTTCAATTCCCCCGCGGCCAGTATCAGCAGTCCCGCGAACAGCACGATGCCGAACGCGTAGGCGGCCCACGCAGTGCGTCCCTCCTCGCCCCATTCACGCCGCAGCACGCGCACCGGCGGCACGCGCGTGAGCGGCAATAGCGGCGGCAGCGCGAAGCCGAGCAGCAGCACGAGGCCGGCCGCGATGCCTTCGAGCGCGGGCCACAGCGTCGGCTGCGGCAGCACCACGTCGATCAGGCCGCCGAGCCACGTCAGCAGCGCGAGATGCCCGAGATAACCGAGCGCCACGCCGAGCACGCCGCCGAGCACGCCCAGCCCGACGAATTCGAGCGTGAACAGCGCGCGCAGCGCGGCCTGGCTCACGCCGAGACAGCGCATCGCCGCGCAGCCGTCGAGATGCCGGCGCATATAGCGGTGCGCGGCCATCGCGATCGCGACGGCCGCGAGCAGCGCGGTCAACAGCGCCACGAGCGTCAGGAAATGGCCCGCGCGATCGAGCGTCTGACGCACCTGCGGCTGGCCGTCCTGCAGCGACTCGAGCGCGACGCCGCGCATCTTGCCGCCGTCGACGCGCTCATGCGCAAACTGCGCGAAGCGCGCGACCGCGTCGTCTGAACCGGCGACCAGCAGCCGGTACGTGACGCGGCTGCCATAGGTGATCAGGCCCGTCGACGGTACGTCAGCGGCGTTCAGCATCAGGCGCGGCGAAAAGTTGACGAACGAAAAGCCGCGATCGAGCTCGCGCGTGATCAGCGCGCCGACCGTGAAGTTGCGATTGCCGACCTTCACCGCATCGCCGATCTTCAGCTTCAGCGCGTCGAGCAACTGCTGGTCGACCCACACGGTGCCCGGCGCCGGAATCGACGTCGCCGGATGATCGGCCGCACCCGGCGCCGCCGCGATGCGCAGCGCGCCGCGCAACGGATAGCCGGGCGACACCGCCTTGACGGCGGCGAGCCGCGAGGCAGGCTGCGCGCCGGTCGAATTGATCATGCTGGGAAAGATCGCCGTGGTGGCGGTGCGCAGGCCCAAGGCGTGCGCCTCGGCGGCGAATTGCGGATCGACCGGATGATCGGCGCGCACGATGAAGTCGGCGGCGATCATGCGCCGCGCATCGCGCTCGAGCCCCTGATGCAGCCGATCGCCCAGAAAACCGACGCTCGACAACGCCGCGACCGCCAGCACGAGCGCGAGCAGCAACATCGTCAGTTCGCCCGCGCGCCAGTCGCGCGCCGTCATCCGCATGGCCTGGCGCAACAGATCGATGCCGCCAAGCCGCCGCGCCGGTCTCGTGTCGGCGCGCGTCCTTGAACCCGCCTTGGATCCTGGTAGTGCTTCGCTCAATCGTGCCTACTCCTCGCAAATCGCGACACCATGTGCGTGGCCATGCCGCGAAAACCGCCCTGCACGCCACGCCACAATCGCGGCAATGCCCACGCCGCGAGCAGCAGGAAGCCTACCATCAAGACCAGAAACACGAGCGGCACGAACAGCGCAAGCAGTACGCCGCCGACCACGAGGCCGTCCTCGGCGGTCGACGTGACGACGTTCGACACCGGCTCCGGCGACAGGTTGATCAGCGCGCGCGTGCCCGCCTTCGCGAGATGCGCGGTGCCGGCGAGCGTGCCGCCCGCGAGCGCGGCAACGCTCAGCAGCGTCGGATCGGCGTGGCCGAGCGCGCCGGCGGCCAGCACGGCGCCGGCCGGAATGCGGATGAAGGTGTGGATCGCATCCCACAGCGAATCGAACGCGGGGATCTTGTCGGCGAGGAATTCGGCCAGCGTCAGCACGGCCGCCGCGCCGATCACCCATGGCGACGACAGTGCGGACAACGTGTTCGGCAAGTGAATCAGGCCAAGACGTTCGAACACGCCGGCCAGGAGGACCGTCAGATAGAGGCGCAGACCGCTGCCCCATGAAAGGCCCGCTGCAAGTGAAAGTGATTCAAGCATGGCCGCCTCCACGCGCTCAGTGCGTGCCGGGCGCCGCGGCGGGAACGAGCGGACGTTCCGCGCCGAAGCCGTCAGGCTCGCCAGGCCGGCCGCGCCAGCCAGGCCGCGGGCAATTTCAAGGTCGTTTCTGTCTCATTATAGCTACGATAATTCGCAGAACGCAGAGCGGCGAAGCCTTCGCTGTGGCTTGCAGGCAATGGCGGCCGCGCCCCGAGCGCAGGTGGCCGCCCGGTCAGTGTCCCGACGACAGCTTCAGGCCGACGAGGCCGATCACGATCAGCGACGCACTGGCGACGCGCGCGACCGTCAACGCCTCGCCCATCATCACGACGCCGAAGATGAACGCGCCGACCGCGCCGATCCCTGTCCAGACGGCATAGGCTGTGCCGAGCGGCAACTGGCGCATCGCGAGCGCGAGCAGCACGAAGCTGCCGAGCGCGGTCACGATCGTGAAGACAGACGGCCACAAGCGGGTGAAACCTTCGGAAGTTTTGAGACCGGCCGCCCACGCGACTTCGAGCAGACCGGCAATCAGGAGAAGAAACCAGGACATCGACACAGCTCCATGAAAAATGGGGCCGTCCCCGATGATTGATGCACGCGCAAGGTCGTCCTTACGTCGGGAAATTATAACGAAGCGGCATCGCGGACGAACTCACACCGCGCCCACCAGCCGGTACCCGACGCCCGTCTCCGTGACGATATGCTCCGGTTGCGCCGGATCGCGCTCCAGCTTGCCGCGCAGATGCGCCATGTAGATGCGCAGATAGTGGTGACTCTCGACGTGCGACGGCCCCCACACGTCGCGCAGCAACTGCCGGTGCGTGAGCACGCGGCCCGCATGGCGCACGAGCGTCGCGAGCAGCCGGTATTCGATCGGCGTCAGATGGACCGCGGCGCCGTCGCGCGTAACCTGGCGCAGCGCGAGGTCGACGGTGACCGCACCGAAGCGCACCTGCGGCGATTCGTTCGCGCCGCCGTGATTGCGCCGCCGCAGATGCGCGCGGATCCGCGCAAGCAACTCGGACACGCCGAACGGCTTGGTCAGGTAATCGTCGGCGCCGGCGTCGAGCGCGGCGACCTTTTCGCTTTCCTGGGTACGCGCCGACAGCACGATCACCGGCAGCTCGCTCCAGCCGCGCAGCTCGCGGATCACGTCGAGGCCGTCGGTGTCGGGCAGGCCCAGATCGACGATCACGAGATCGGGCTTGCGCGTCGCTGCTTCGACGAGCCCCTGCTTGCCGGTCTCGGCGTCGTGCACGGCGATGCCCTCGCCTTCGAGCGCCGTGCGCACGAAGCGGCGAATCTGCTTCTCGTCTTCGATCAGAACGACGGTGATGCTCAGGTCACTCATGGGTGGGTCGGGTGAGCGGGTTGAGGTCGGCGG
The DNA here is from genome assembly GCF_050436225.1 of Paraburkholderia lebeckiae. Classification (NCBI taxonomy): domain Bacteria; kingdom Pseudomonadati; phylum Pseudomonadota; class Betaproteobacteria; order Burkholderiales; family Burkholderiaceae; genus Paraburkholderia; species Paraburkholderia lebeckiae. Next base: position 2,767,615 of record NZ_JBNDLU010000002.1, read on the forward strand.
CGGTGTCGGTGGCTGCGCCTTCGTCTTCGAGCGTATCAAACGTCTCGGGTGCGTCGGGCGGCGTCTTGACCGGCAGCGTGAACCAGAAGCGCGCGCCCTCGACGTGGCCATCCGTGGCCATCCGGTTGAGCGCGCCGATTGTACCGCCGTGCGCCTCGACGATCGCGCGGCAGATCGCGAGCCCAAGGCCGATGCCTGGTTTCGCCGACTCCTTCTCGCCGCGCGTGAACTTCTCGAACACGCGCGCTTCCATGCCGGCGGGCAGGCCGGGGCCGTTGTCGTCGATCGTGATGCGCACGAACGGCGTGCCGTCCGCGTCGATCTGCTGCGCGCCGATCGCGAGCGGCGTGCCGGACGCCGTGTATTTGGCCGCGTTCTCGAACAGGTTCGAGAACAGGCGCTCCATCAACACCGCGTCGAGATGCAGCAGCGGCAGATCGGCGGGCAGCGCAACCTGCACCGGATGATCCGCGAGCACACGCTTGCACGCTCGCAGCGCGGCGCCGACGGTCTCCTCGAGCAGCGTCCATTGCTGGTTCAGTTGCAGGCTGCCGGCCTGCAAGCGCGCCATGTCGAGCAGATTCGTGACGATGCCGGTCATGCGCAGCGCTTCTTCGTGGATTGCGTCGACGAGTTCGTCGTCACGCCGCGCGGCGGATTGCGCGTCGGTCCGCAAAGAGGCATTCGCCTCGCCTTCTGTCCGCCCCTGTCCCGCCTGCCGCCCCTGTGCGAGCATCGACGAAAACCCGACGATCGTCGTCAGCGGCGTGCGCAGATCGTGCGAAATCGCCGACAGCAGCGAATTGCGCAACCGCTCCGACTCCATGTGGACGAGCGCATCGCGCGCGATATCGACGTAGTGCACGCGTTCGAGCGCGAGCGCGATCTGCGCGGCGAACGCGTCGAGCATGCGGCGCTGTTCGGGCACGGTCAGCTCGCGCTCGTCACGCACGACCGCCGCGAGCACGCCGCGCGTGCGCATCGGCGCCTTCAGCGGCAGATACAGCGCCGCGGCGGCCGGTAGCGTATCGGTGCCGTGGCCGGCCGGCTTCTGCTGATCGTAGACCCACTGGCCGACGTCGAGATCGAGCGCGTCGCCTTCGAGCGTGATCGCCGCGTCGGGGTCCTCGATCTTCTGTTTGACCTTATCGACGCTGTCGGGCAGCAGAATCGCGACGCGCGCGCCGAACACCTCGCTCACGTGCCGGCTGCCGATCCCGACGATCTGCTCGGTGGTCAGCGCCGCGGCCATCTCGCGCGCCATCTCGTACATCGCGCCGGTGCGCTGCTCGCGGCGTCGCGCGACACTCGCCTCGCGGCGCAGGCTCGAAGTCAGATGGCTGATCACGAGCGACGTCAGCAGCATGCCGAAGAACGTCAGCAGGTACTGCGTATCGGAAACCGACAACGACATGCGCGGCGGCACGAAGAAGAAATCGAACGCGGCGACGCTCGCGAACGACAGTACGACACCCGGCCCGCGTCCGAGCTTCACCGCGGTGAAGATCACGCCGAGCAGATACAGCATCACGAGGTTGGTCAGATCGATGCGGTCGATCAGTTGGCTCGACAGCAGCGTGATCGCCGTGCCGATCGCGAGCGCGAGCGCGTATGCGCGTGGCGGCGAACGGCGCTCGCGGGCCGCGCTCAACGCCTCGCGCCACGCGTTCGCGGTCGTGTTCAACAGACGCCGCTGCTCGCCGCCATCGCGCTCCGACGACACGCGAATCAGCGTGAGATCGAGATCGCCGCTCTTCTCGGCGATGCGCTCGCCAACCGGCCGGTGCAGCCAGCGGCTGATGCCGGTGCGCGACGACGCGCCCGCCACCAGCTTCGACACGTTGCGCGCCTGCGCGTAACCGATCAGCGCGTCGAGCGCATCGGTGGCGGCGAGCGTCGCGGTTTCCGCGCCGAGCTCGGCGGCGAGCTTCAGCGCGTTCAACGTGCGTTCGCGGCGCGCGTCGGGCAGGCGCTGCAACGCGGGCGTTTCGACATAGACCGCGAGCCAGTCGGCCCTCAGGCTCGCGGCGAGGCGCGCCGCCGAGCGCACCAGCGCCGGCGCCTCCGGACCGGGACCGACGCACACCAGCAGCCGCTCGCGCGCCTGCCAGATACGCTGGATCGAACGATCGGCGCGGTACTCGCGCATCTGCGCGTCGACGCGATCGGCGGTGCGACGCAGCGCGAGCTCGCGCAGCGCGATCAGGTTGCCCTTGCGAAAGAAGTTGCGCACCGCGCGCTCGGCCTGCTGCGCCAGGTACACCTTGCCGTCGCGCATGCGGTCGAGCAGTTCCTCGGCCGGCAGATCGACGAGCGTGACTTCGTCGGCATGATCGAACACGCGATCGGGCACGGTCTCCCACACCCGGATGCCGGTGATCTGGCCGACCACGTCGTTCAGGCTCTCCAGGTGCTGCACGTTGACGGTCGTATAGACGTCGATGCCCGCATCGAGCAGTTCGTAGACGTCCTGCCAGCGCTTCAGATGACGCGCGCCCTGCAGGTTCGAATGCGCGAGTTCGTCGACGAGGATCAGTTGCGGCTTGCGCGCGAGCGCAGCGTCGAGATCGAACTCGCCGAGCTTGCGGCCGCGATACTCGATAGGCGCGAGCGGCAGCACGTCGAGCCCCGCGAGCAACGCGGCGGTTTCGCTGCGCCCGTGCGTTTCGGCGATGCCGACCAGCACGTCGACACCCTCTTCCTGGCGGCGGCTCGCGGCCTGCAGCATTGCATAGGTCTTGCCGACGCCGGCCGACGCGCCGAAGAAAATCTTCAGCCGGCCGCGCTGGCGTTTTTCTTCGTCGCGCTGCAGCTTGTCGAGCAGTTCGTCAGGATCGGGGCGGTTCATGCTCAGTGGTTGTCGTAGTCGTCCGGGCGGCGGTGTCTGCATGGTGGCACGGCCCGCGCCGGCCCGCAAATGGCGGCGCGGCGCCACGCGAAACGCCGCTGTTTCATCGATGAACCGAAATCGCCACTGGTGCGTCGTCGATGCGTTCAGTCTCAGCCGCGCTTCATTTCATCGAGCGCGAGATTGAGCTTCAGCACATTCACGCGCGGCTCGCCGAGCACGCCGAACTGGCGCCCCGTCGTGTAGCGCTCGACGAGCGCCTGCACGTCGTTCGGCGCGAGGTGACGGGCCTGCGCGACCCGCTCGAGCTGATACGCGGCCGCGGCCGGACTGATCTCCGGATCGAGCCCGCTGCCCGACGACGTGACCAGATCGACCGGCACCGGCTTCGACATGTCGGTGCCCGCCGCCTTCAGCGCCGCGAGACGGCCCTTGATCTCGTCGAGAAGCGCGGGGTTGTTCGGCCCGAGGTTCGAGCCGCCCGAGCTTTGCGGGTTGTACGGCATCGGGCTCGTCGCCGACAGCCGGCCCCAGAAGTACTGGGGCGCGTCGAACTGCTGGCCGATCAGCTGTGAGCCGACCACCTTGCCGTTCTGCTCGATCAGGCTGCCGTTGGCCTGTTCGTGGAACGCCGCCTGGCCGAACGCGGTCATCACGGCGGGATATGCGAGTCCTGTGATCGCGGTCAGCACCGCGAAGATCACGATCAGCGGACGGAACAGATTTTTCATGATGGGTCTCTTTCCCTTTTCATCACCTGTGTTGCTGCGTAATGACGCGCTGCGCGCTCAAACCCAGCCGAACGCGGCGAGCACCATATCGATCAGCTTGATGCCGATGAACGGCACGATGATCCCGCCAAGGCCATAGATCAGCAGATTGCGGCGCAGCAGGATCGCAGCGCCTAGCGCGCGATAGCGCACGCCCTTCAGCGCCAGCGGAATCAGCAGCACGATGATCAGCGCGTTGAAGATCACCGCCGACATGATTGCCGAGGTCGGCGTCGCCAGATGCATCACGTTCAGCGCATTCAACGCCGGATACGTCGACGCGAACGCGGCCGGAATGATCGCGAAGTACTTGGCGACGTCGTTGGCGATCGAGAACGTGGTCAACGACCCGCGCGTCATCAACATCTGCTTGCCGATTTCGACGATCTCGATCAGCTTGGTCGGATTCGAATCGAGGTCGACCATATTGCCGGCCTCTTTCGCCGCCTGCGTGCCGGTGTTCATCGCGACCGCGACGTCGGCCTGCGCAAGCGCGGGCGCGTCGTTGGTGCCGTCGCCGGTCATCGCGACCAGACGCCCTTCGGCCTGGTGCGCGCGGATCGTCGCGAGCTTCGCTTCGGGTGTCGCTTCGGCGAGGAAGTCGTCGACGCCCGCTTCGGCCGCGATCGCGGCGGCGGTCAGACGGTTGTCGCCCGTCACCATCACGGTCTTGATGCCCATCTTGCGCAGCTCGGCGAAGCGCTCCTTGATACCGCCCTTCACGACGTCCTTCAACTCGATCACGCCGAGCACGCGCGCGCCCTGCTCGACTTTCTCGGCGACCACCAGCGGCGTGCTGCCGCGTCGCGCGACATCGGCGACCGCATTGCTGACTTCGTTCGGGAAACGGCCGCCGTTCGCTTCGACATAGTGCTTGACCGCATCGGCCGCGCCCTTGCGGATTTCACGGTTCGGCGCCCCGGAGGAAGTCCCCTGGGGGGAGAGATCGACGCCGCTCATCCGGGTCTGCGCCGTGAAAGCGAGAAACACCGCATTCAGCGAGGCCATATCGCGCTGACGGATATTGAAGCGCTGCTTCGCGAGCACGACGATGCTGCGGCCTTCCGGCGTTTCGTCGGCAAGCGACGACAACTGCGCCGCATCGGCAAGCGCTTCTTCGGTCAGACCTGGCGCCGGCAGAAACTGCGACGCCTGGCGGTTGCCGAGCGTGATCGTGCCGGTCTTGTCGAGCAGCAGCACGTCGACGTCGCCGGCCGCTTCGACGGCACGGCCCGAGGTCGCGATCACGTTCGCCTGCATCATGCGGCTCATCCCGGCCACGCCGATCGCCGACAACAGGCCGCCGATCGTCGTCGGGATCAGACACACGAGCAGCGCGGCTAGCGCGGTGATCGTCACCACGTGGCCCGCTTTCGCAGCTTCGACGGAGAACATCGAGAACGGCAGCAGCGTCGCGGTGGCGAGCAGCATCACGATGGTCAGTGCGACGAGCAGGATGGTGAGCGCGATTTCGTTCGGCGTCTTCTGACGCTTCGCGCCCTCGACCATCGCGATCATGCGGTCGAGGAACGCCTCGCCCGGGTTCGCTGTGACGCGCACGACGATCCAGTCCGACAGCACCCGCGTGCCGCCCGTCACAGACGAAAAGTCGCCGCCCGACTCGCGGATCACCGGCGCCGATTCACCGGTGATCGCCGATTCGTCGACCGAAGCGACGCCCTCGATCACTTCGCCGTCGGCCGGGATCACGTCGCCGGTCTCGACCAGCACGACGTCGCCACGGCGCAGATCGGTCGCGGTCGTGATGCGGATCGGCGACTTCGGATGCGGCTCGTTGAGCTTCTTCGCCATCACGTCTTTCTTCGCGCTGCGCAGCGACGCGGCCTGCGCTTTCGAGCGGCCTTCGGCGAGCGCCTCCGCGAAATTCGCGAACAGCACCGTGAACCACAGCCACAGCGTGACCGCAAGGATGAAGCCCACGGGCGCCTCGGCCTGACCGCCGAGCGCGGCGATCCACAGGATGGTCGTCAGGATGCTGCCGACGTACACGCAGAACATCACCGGGTTGCGAAACTGCGTGCGCGGCGTCAGCTTTTTAAAGGAGTCCACGATCGCCGGGCGCAGCAGCGCCGGGTCGAACATGGACCGGGTAGCGTTATGTTCAGTCATTGAATCCTCGAATGTCCGTGGGCGCTTGCAGGCTTGCGGCGTGCAAGCGCCTGTTCGGTCGTTGGCTCGCGGCCGTGGGTCACTGCGCGCCGATCATCATCAGATGCTCGACGCCGGGACCGAGCGCGAGCGCCGGGACGTAGGTCAGCGCGCCGACCAGCAGCACCGTGCCGAGCAGCAACACGACGAACAGCGGTCCGTGCGTCGGCAGCGTGCCGGCGGTGACGGCGATGCGCTTCTTCGCGGCGAGCGAACCGGCGATCGCGAGCACCGGCACGATCGTGCCGAAGCGGCCGAACCACATCGCGATCGCGGTGAGCCAGTTGTAGAACGGCGTATTCACCGTGAGACCCGCGAACGCGCTACCGTTGTTGTTCGCCGCCGAGCTGAACGCATAGAGGATCTCGGAGAAGCCGTGTGCGCCGGGGTTTGCGATGCCGGCCTTGCCCGCCTCGCTGAGCACCGCGATCGAGGTGCCCACCAGCACGAGCAGCGGCGTGAGCAGCACGACGATCGACACCATCTTCATCTCGTAGGCCTCGATCTTCTTGCCGACATATTCAGGAGTACGCCCGATCATCAGTCCCGCGACGAACACCGCGAGCAGCGCGAACACGAGCATCCCGTACATGCCGGAACCGACACCGCCGAAGATCACTTCGCCGAGCTGTATCAGCAGCATCGGATACAGGCCGCCGAGCGGCGTCAACGAATCGTGAGTGTTTGCGACCGCGCCGCACGAAGCCGCCGTCGTCGCGACCGTGAAGATGCCCGACTGCGCGATGCCGAAGCGCGTTTCCTTGCCCTCCGCATTGCCGCCCGCCTGCAGCGCGTTCGCCGACTGATCGACGTTGAGCGCCGTGAACGCGGGATTGCCGCTCTGCTCGGCGCTGATCTCGCCGAACACGCAAACGCCGAACGCGATCGTCATCGCCGCGAGCACCGCGACACCCTGCCGCCGGTCGCCGATCACGCGGCCGAACACGAGCGCGAGCGCGGCCGGGATGATCAGGATCGAGAGGATCTGCACGAAGTTCGAGAACGGTGTCGGGTTTTCATACGGATGAGCCGAGTTGCCGTTGAAGAAGCCGCCGCCGTTGGTGCCGAGCATCTTGATCGCTTCCTGCGACGCGACCGGGCCCATCGCGATGGTCTGCGTCTTCACGGGCGTGTCGAGCGTCACCGGATCGCCCTTCGCGTCCTTCACCGGATTGCCTTGCGCGTCGAGCTTCGGCGCGGCGTAGGTGGTGGTCTGCAGCGTCGGCACCTCCTGATATGCCTTGAAGTTCTGGATCACGCCCTGACTCATCAGCAGTGCGGCGATGATCGCCGCCATCGGCAGCAGGACGTACATCGTCACGCGCGTGATGTCGACCCAGAAGTTGCCGATCGTCTGCGCGGTATGACGCGCGAAGCCGCGCATCAACGCGAACACGACGACGATGCCGGTCGCCGCCGACAGGAAGTTCTGCACGGTCATGCCGAGCATCTGCGTCAGATAGCCGACGGTCTGCTCGGGCGTGTAGTCCTGCCAGTTGGTGTTGGTCACGAAGCTGACCGCGGTGTTGAACGCGCTGTCGACCGACATCGCGCCGAACTGCTGCGGATTGCCGGGCAGCCACCCTTGCACGCGCAGCAGCACGTACAGGAACGCCGCACCGAGCACGTTGAACGCGAGCGTGGCGACCGCGTAGTGCCTCCAGCCCATTTCCGCCGCTGGATCGACGCCCGCAATACGGTAAAGCAGCCGTTCGAGCGGCGCGCCGAAGCGCACCACGCGCGAACTGCCGTCCATCACGGCGCCGAGATAGCTCGCCACCGGCACCGCCGCGGCCAGTAGCACGACGATAAAAAGACTCGCCTGCAGGACATCGTTCGTGTTCATTCAATGTCCTCCGCGCGCAGCAGCGCATACACGAGATAAACGAACAGCAGCGCGGTGGACGCGCCGGCCAGCCACAGCATCCAGGTCATCAGCGCGCTCCTTGTCCGCGGCGCAACTGCATCAGCTTCTCGCAGCCGCCAATCAGCCCAAAGGTCAGCACGGCAAACAGCGCCAGGCCCCCGACATACAGCACATCCATCTCGTTCTCCATTCACGGACTTTGGATGGATAGAACGGTATGCCGATCGGCCTAAAGGGCTGGTCAAAGATCGCGGCGTACGCGTAAAAATCGCGTAAACGGACAAGGCCGTTTCATCTCGCGATGAAACGGCCCTGATGGATGACGTGTAGCGCAGCCCGAGGCCGCGCTGCCACTTTTTACGGCAGCAGGATCGTCGACCCCGTCGTGCGGCGCCCTTCGAGGTCCGCATGTGCCTGCCCGACGTCCGGCAGCGCATAGCGCTGATTGATGCTCGTCTTGACCTTGCCCGAGCTCAGCACGTCGAACAGCTCGGCCGACATCGCCTCGTAGTCGCTGCGTTTCGCCATATAGGTGAAGAGCGTCGGTCGTGTAAAGAACAGCGAGCCGCGTCCCGCGAATTCCGACGAGTCGATCGGCGGCAGCGGACCCGACGCGTTGCCGAAGCTCACGAACAGGCCGAGCGGCGCGAGACAGTCGAGCGATTTTTCGAAGGTGTCCTTGCCGATCGAATCGTAGACAACCGGCACGCCAGCGCCGTTGGTGATCTCGCGTACGCGCTTCGTGAAGTTCTCACGCGTATAGACGATCGCGTGATCGCAGCCGTGCGCTTTCGCGATCTCGGCTTTCTCGTCGGAACCGACCGTGCCGATCACCGTCGCGCCGAGCGCCTTCGCCCACTGGCACACGAGCAGGCCGACGCCGCCCGCTGCGGCCTGAATGAGGATCGTGTCACCGGCCTTCACGCGATACGTGCGGCGCAGCAGATATTGCGCAGTCAAGCCTTGCAGCATCACCGACGCGGCCTGCTCGTCGCTGATCGCGTCGGGCAGCTTGACGACCTGCGCGGCCTGCAGCACGCGCTCCTGCGCATACGCGCCGGGCGGCCGCGCGACATACGCCACGCGATCGCCGACCTTCAGACCGGTCACGCCCGAGCCCACCGCACTGATCTCGCCGGCCGCTTCCATGCCGAGCCCGCCCGGCAGCGGCAGCGGATACAGACCGGTGCGGAAATACACGTCGATGTAATTGAGGCCGACCGCCGTCTGGCGAATGCGGATCTCGCCCGCGCCGGGCTCGCCCACCTCGACGTCGACCCATTTCATGACTTCGGGGCCGCCGGTTTTGTCGAATCGGATCGCCTTGGTCATCATGTCTCCTTCATCTGTATGGATGTGGGTGCGGCGACGCGCGCGCTCACGCCTCGCCGGACAGGCGCAGAGTCAGCACGTCGAGCACCATGCGGGCGGTCGAAATGTTCGTCGCGCACGGAATGTTGTGCACGTCGCACGCGCGCACTAGCGCGTTGATGTCCGGCTCGTGCGGCTGCGGCGTCATCGGGTCGCGCAGGAAAATCACCATGTCGACGCGCCCTTCGGCGAGCTGCGCGCCGATCTGCAGGTCGCCGCCGTGCGGGCCCGACAGCATGCGCTCGACCGTGAGGCCGTGCGCGTCGCTGATGCGTCCGCCGGTCGTGCCGGTTGCGACGATCTCGCAGCGCGCGAGCGTGTCGACGTATTCGCCGGCCAGTTTGACGATGTCGTCCTTCTTGTGATCGTGCGCGATCAGCGCAATGCGGGTGCTCATGACGTAAGACTCCTCGAACCGTTGTGACTATCGTTGTTGTGATGTGACGGGTGTCGTTCGCGCGCGGCGGCTCGGTACGTGCCTGCTCAGTACGTACCAGGATAGGCGCCGCCGTCGATCAACCAGTTCTGCCCGGTGATGTAACCCGCGTGCGTGCTGCACAGGAACGCGCAGGCGCGGCCGAATTCTTCGCGATTACCGAAACGGCCGGCGGGGATCGTCTTCATGCGCTGCTTGCGCGCTTCGTCGATCGAAATGTTGTGCGTCTTCGCCTGCGCCTCGAACGTGACCGCGATACGGTCGGTGTCGAACAGGCCCGGCAGCAGGTTGTTGATCGTCACGCCGGTCGGCGCGACCTTGCGCGCGAGCCCCGCGACGAAACCGGTCAGGCCGGAGCGCGCGCCGTTCGACAGACCGAGCACGTCGATCGGCGCCTTCACCGCCGAGCTCGTGATGTTGACGATGCGCCCGAAGCCGCGCGCGCTCATCGTGTCGATGGTCTGACGGATCAGCTCGATCGGCGTCAGCATGTTGGCTTCGAGCGCGCGGATCCAGTCCTCGTGCGTGAAGTTGCGGAAATCGCCCGGCGGCGGGCCGCCCGCGTTATTGACGAGAATGTCCGGCTGCGGGCAGGCCGCGAGCGCGGCCGCGCGCCCTTCAGGCGTGGTGATGTCGCATGCGACGGTCTTCACCTCGACGCCGCTCTGCTTGCGGATCGCCTCGGCGGTCGCTTCGAGCGTTTCGGCGGTGCGCGCGACGATCGTCAGGTTGACGCCCTCGGCGGCGAGCGCTTCCGCGCAGCCGCGTCCCAGACCTTTGCTCGCCGCGCAAACCAGCGCGCTACGTCCTGCGATTCCCATGTCCATGTGGATGCCCTCCTGGAAGTTTCCCCAGATTCTAGAAGAATCGGTGCCGGACTGTGCCGCGTCGCTGCAATCTCAGGTATCGCCGGGCGGTACTCTTTCGGTAAACTTGCGCGGTAGCGCGCTTTTCCACCGTTCGTCCGACCTTCCGGCGCGCACGGAGCCAACGGATGAGCGCGCCGAACCGATCCACCTTGCCGCCGCGCGCGAGCCCGCCATGACCCAGGACAGCCGTTTCCCCAATCTCTTCATCCTCGATCACCCGCTGATCCAGCACAAGCTGTCGCACATGCGCGACCGGGACACGTCGACGCGCACGTTCCGCGAACTGCTGCGCGAAATCACGCTGCTGATGGGCTACGAAATCACCCGCAACCTGCCGATGACGACGCGCCGCATCACCACGCCGCTCGTCGAGATCGATGCGCCGGTGATCGCCGGCAAGAAGCTCGCGATCGTGCCGGTGCTGCGCGCGGGTGTCGGCATGTCGGACGGCCTGCTCGAGCTGGTGCCGTCGGCGCGCGTCGGCCATATCGGCGTGTATCGCGCGGAGGATCATCGGCCGGTCGAATACCTGGTGCGGCTGCCGGACCTCGAAGACCGCGTGTTCATCCTCTGCGATCCGATGGTCGCGACCGGCTACTCGGCCGTGCACGCGGTCGATGTGCTCAAGCGCCGCAACGTGGCCGCCGAGAACATCATGTTCCTCGCGCTCGTCGCCGCGCCCGAGGGCGTGCAGGTGTTCCAGGACGCGCACCCGGACGTCAAGCTGTTCATCGCGTCGCTCGATTCGCATCTGAATGAGCATGCGTACATCGTGCCGGGCCTGGGCGACGCGGGCGACCGGTTGTTCGGTACGAAGAACTGACCCGCCGAGGGCCAGCGGGGGTGGCCTGGCGATGCCGCCGCTCCCGAACCGGCCCCGCTTTCGCCCGCATCCGGCCCTCCCGGCGACACATCCGCGCCGCCTCCATTCATTTTCGCGTCGACTTCATTGCATTTGCGGCCGGTTTCGCGGCGCGGCCCCCTCTGCCGCACCCTCGCGGCATGATAAAATTCGCATCCGCTCGACGGAGCGGCTCGACCCGCACGATCACTCGCACCGCCGCCTGCAATTTCGACTGGCGCCCCGCGCCTTCGCACCGGGTCATGCGGCGCCTGGCCGCGCAAGCTGCCCCGCTCCATCGCGCCGCCGCCCTGCGGCCCCGTCTGGCCGGCCGATCCTGCACGAACCGGCACGAACGCCTACCGGCGGGCAAGCGCGGAACGACGCGCGGGAACGGCCAGGCTGAGATCGGCGGCACAGGTGGCCGCCTCGATCGGCCAACAGGAGCAACAAGCACGAGCGGCCGGCAGCCTTTCGCCTGACGGATTGACATCGAGGCGCAACACGCGAGGCGCCCGACATCGCAACGACAATTGCACTATGCGTGCGCCCCGCTGGCGCGCGCGACGGAGAAAAGTATGGCGGGTCATTCGAAATGGGCCAACATCAAGCATAAGAAAGCAGCGGCCGATGCCAAGCGCGGCAAGGTCTGGACGCGGCTCATCAAGGAAATCCAGGTTGCGGCCCGTCTGGGCGGCGGCGAAATTGACTCGAACCCGCGTCTGCGGCTCGCGGTCGACAAGGCGTACGACGCCAACATGCCGAAAGACAACATCAATCGCGCGATCCAGCGCGGTGTCGGCGGCGCGGACGGCGCGAACTACGAGGAAATCCGCTACGAAGGCTACGGCATCGGCGGCGCGGCCGTGATCGTCGACACGATGACCGACAACCGCACCCGCACGGTCGCGGAAGTGCGTCACGCGTTCTCGAAGAACGGCGGCAACATGGGCACCGACGGCTCGGTGTCGTTCATGTTCGATCACGTCGGCCAGTTTCTGTTCGCTCCCGGCACCGCCGAAGACGCGCTGATGGAAGCCGCGCTCGAAGCGGGCGCCGACGATGTCGTGACGAACGAGGACGGCAGTATCGAGGTGCTGTGCCCGCCGAACGATTTTTCGAAAGTGAAGGCTGCACTCGAAACGGCGGGCTTCAAGGCCGAACTGGCCGAAGTCACGATGAAGCCGCAGACCGAAGTCGAATTCACCGGCGACGATGCCGTGAAAATGCAGAAGCTGCTCGACGCGCTGGAAAATCTGGACGACGTGCAGGAAGTCTATACAAACGCGTCGATCGCCGGCGAGTGATGGCCCGCCGGGCTCTGACATCGTTTGCCCTTGCTGTTGATGGTTTATTGCACGGCTGAGCACACCGCTCGGCCGTTTATGGTTTTCAAGTCTCGGGGATTCACATGAAGTTACTCGTCGTCGGTTCCGGCGGTCGCGAACATGCGCTGGCATGGAAGCTCGCGCAATCGCCGCGGGTCCAGCTCGTCTACGTCGCGCCGGGCAACGGCGGCACCGCTCAGGATGAGCGTCTGCTCAACATCGACATCACCGAGCCGGCCGCGCTCGCGGATTTCGTCGAGAAAGAACAGATCGCGTTCACGCTGGTCGGGCCGGAAGCGCCGCTCGCGGCAGGCATCGTCAACCTGTTCCGCTCGCGCGGTCTGAAGATCTTCGGGCCGACCAGGGAGGCCGCCCAGCTCGAAAGCTCGAAAGATTTCGCCAAAGCGTTCATGAAGCGCCACGGCATCCCGACGGCCGAGTACGAAACCTTCGCCGACGTCGCCGCCGCGCACGCGTATCTGGACGCCAAGGGCGCGCCGATCGTGATCAAGGCCGACGGCCTCGCCGCCGGCAAGGGCGTGGTGGTCGCGCAAACGCTGGAGGAAGCGCACGCCGCGGTCGACATGATGCTGTCAGACAACAAGCTCGGCGACGCCGGCGCGCGCGTCGTGATCGAGGAGTTCCTCGCCGGCGAGGAAGCGAGCTTCATCGTGATGGTGGACGGCAAGCACGTGCTCGCGCTCGCGTCGAGCCAGGATCACAAGCGTCTGCTCGACGGCGACCAGGGCCCGAACACGGGCGGCATGGGCGCCTACTCGCCCGCGCCGATCGTCACACCGCAACTGCATGCGCGCGTGATGCGCGAAATCATCCTGCCGACCGTGCGCGGCATGGAGAAGGAAGGTATCCGCTACACCGGCTTCCTGTACGCGGGCCTGATGATCGACGCGCAAGGCAACCCGAAGACGCTCGAATTCAACTGCCGGATGGGCGACCCCGAAACGCAGCCGATCATGGCGCGTCTGAAAGGCGACTATTCGAAGGTGGTGGAACACGCGATCGCCGGCACGCTCGACACCGTCGAGCTCGAATGGGACCGCCGCACCGCGCTCGGTGTCGTGCTCGCCGCGCACAACTACCCGGACACGCCGAGGAAGGGCGACCGCATCAACGGCATTCCCGCCGAAACCGCGGATTCGGTCACGTTCCACGCCGGCACCACGCTGACGGACGGCAAGCTGACCACCTCGGGCGGGCGCGTGCTGTGCGTCGTCGGTCTCGCGGATTCGGTGCGCACCGCGCAGGCGGCCGCGTACCACACGATCAACCAGATCGCGTTCGACGGCATGCAGTACCGCCGCGACATCGGCTATCGCGCGCTCAACCGCAAGCACGACGGCAAGTAAGCTTCGCTAGCGCTGGACGCCGTGCGGGCGGCGCACTGCCGGTGCCACAGGCGCCGCAGTGCGGGCACGTTACACGACGCGCGCTACACTCAATCTTTCCCGCTCGTCGCGGCAGACGGGCACGGAGCCCGCGAATCGACTGAAGCGGCAAGCCGCCTCCCAGTTTGCCTCCGGCAACCAGGCAATCCGAACCAGCGGTCCGAGTGCGCAGACATCCAGCGCGAACGCGGCCATCGCTTTCTTTCGAAGAACCCGCGGCACGACGAGCGTGCCGCCCCAGCACCTGCATTCATGAGCAATTCGAGCTACGACGCACAAGCCGTGCGCAGCTGGCTGCAAGGCCTGCAATCGCATATCGCGGACACGCTCGGCGCCTTCGACGGCACCGCGTTCGCTACCGACGCGTGGCAGCGCGCGCCCGGCGAGAAGCTGCGCGGCGGCGGCGTCACGCGGATTCTCGAAGGCGGCCAGTTCTTCGAGCGCGCGGGCATCGGCTTCTCGGACGTCGCGGGCGACGCGCTGCCGGGCTCGGCAAGCGCCGCGCGGCCGCAACTGGCCGGGCGCGCCTTCGAGGCGATGGGCGTGTCGCTCGTGCTGCATCCGCACAATCCGCACTGCCCGACCGTGCACATGAACGTGCGCCTGCTCGTCGCGACGAGGGAAGGCGAAGAACCGGTGTTCTGGTTCGGCGGCGGCATGGACCTGACGCCCTACTACGGCTACGAAGAGGACGCGCGGCATTTCCATCAGGTGTGCCGCGACGCGCTCGCGCCGTACGGCGCGGACCTGTACCCGCGCTTCAAGCGCTGGTGCGACGAGTACTTCTTCCTGAAGCACCGCAACGAACCGCGCGGCATTGGCGGGATTTTCTTCGACGATTTCTCGGCGCCGGGCTTCGAGCAATCGTTCGCGATGCTCAAGAGCGTCGGCGAAGGCTTTCTCAACGCGTACCTGCCGATCATCGAGCGGCGCCGCAATACGCCGTACGGCGAAGCCGAGCGCGCGTTCCAGGCCTACCGGCGCGGCCGCTACGTCGAGTTCAATCTGGTCTTCGACCGTGGCACACTGTTTGGGCTGCAGAGCGGCGGACGCACCGAATCGATCCTGATGTCGATGCCGCCCGTGGTGAACTGGCGCTACGACTGGCACCCCGAGCCGGGCACGCCGGAAGCGCGTTTGTACAGCGATTTCCTCGTGCCGCGCGAGTGGGTGTGACGCGCCACCTGTCTCGCTTACGGTCACGACAAAGGATCCTCACCTGAAGCCTAACGCTCACCCTGTCGCCCTGCCTCGCCGGATCGGTCTGCTGGGCGGCACTTTCGACCCGATCCACGACGGCCACCTCGCGCTTGCGCGGCGGTTCGCCGACGTGCTGCGGCTGACCGAACTGGTGCTGCTGCCGGCCGGCCAGCCGTGGCAGAAAGCCGACGTGTCGCCCGCCGAACATCGCCTGGCGATGACGCGCGCGGCGGCCGCGTCGCTCGCGATCCCCGGCGTGACGGTACGCGTCGCGACCGACGAAATCGAGCACGATGGCGCGACCTACACGGTCGAGACGCTGCAACGCTGGCGCGAGCGCGAAGGCGACGACGCATCGATCACGCTGCTGATCGGCGCGGATCAACTGGTGCATCTCGACACGTGGCGCGACTGGCGGCGCCTGTTCGAGCTCGCGCATATCGGCGCGGCCACGCGGCCCGGCTTCGACCTCGCGTCGGTCGCCCCCGCGGTCGCCAAGGAAATCGCCACGCGCCGTGCGCGCGCCGACGTGCTGCAGGCCACACCCTGCGGCCATCTGCTGATCGACACGACGCTCGCGTTCAACGTTTCGGCCACCGACATTCGCGCGCATCTGCGCGAGCAGGTCAACCAGCGGCTCGCCCACGCGGGTGCGGGCAGCGCACAGGATCAGGCCGCAAGTCATGTCCCCGCCGCGGTGTGGGACTATATTCTTCAACATCATCTGTACCACCGGTAACTCCATGGATATTCGCAAACTGCAACGCGTAATCGTCGACGCTCTCGAAGACGTCAAGGCGCAAGACATCAAAGTGTTCAACACCAGCCACCTGACCTCGCTGTTCGATCGCGTGATCGTCGCGAGCGGCACGTCGAACCGGCAAACCAAGGCGCTCGCGTCGAGCGTGCGCGAAGGCGTGAAGGAAGCCGGCGGCGAGATCATCAGCACCGAGGGCGAGGATATCGGCGAATGGGTGCTGGTCGATTGCGGCGACGCCATCGTGCACATCCTGCAGCCGGCCCTGCGCCAGTACTACAACCTCGAGGAAATCTGGGGCGACAAGCCGGTGCGCATCAAGCTGTCGACGCCGAATCCGTTCGGCGGCGCGCGCGCAAGCGAGCCCGACGACGAGGAAGACGAGGAAGCGCCGGCCGCGAAGCCCGCGCGCAAAACCACGGCGCGCCGCAAGTAAGCGGGCCGTGTCGGGCACAGCGCTACTGTCCTCGCGATGAAACTGCACATCCTCGCCGTCGGCCACAAGATGCCGGACTGGATCGCGACCGGCTTCGACGAATACGCGAAACGCATGCCGCCCGAGTTGCGCATCGAGCTGCGCGAGATCAAACCGGAGCAGCGCTCGTCGGGCCGTTCGGCCGAAAGCGTGATGGCCGCCGAACGGCAGAAGATCGAAGCCGCGTTGCCGAAGAACGCACGCATCGTCGCGCTCGACGAACGCGGCAAGGACTGGACCACGATGCAGCTCGCGGGCGCGTTGCCGGGCTGGCAGCAAGACGGCCGCGACGTGGCCTTTCTGATCGGCGGCGCGGACGGGCTCGATCCCGATCTGAAGGCACGCGCCGATATGATGCTGCGCGTGTCGAGCCTCACGCTGCCGCACGCGATGGTGCGCGTGCTGCTGGCCGAACAGCTTTATCGGGCGTGGACCATCACGCAAAATCATCCGTATCATCGCGCGTAGGTGCTGAAGCCTCGCGCGGCGACACCTGGCAACGATTCGTTGCTACTGACGCGTCGCGCGCGCTCTGCTCCATACGCTTAAGCGTATTGCGGCCGCTTCATGCGATGATGCGCCCGACGCGCTGTGCATCGATGCCGCTATTGGATGCAACGCATCGATCGGATCACCGGCTCAACCTCGCCCCGCTCGTTCTTCCACGCCCACCCGCGTTCACCACCCCACGCCATCCGTTTCCCGCTCCAACGAGACCCGTTCATGCCCACGCCTTCCGCTTCGCTGCATCCGTTCGTCTATCTCGCCTCGCAAAGTCCGCGCCGCCAGGAGCTGCTGCAACAGCTCGGCGTGCGTTTCGAATTGCTGCTGCCGCGCCCCGATGAAGACGCCGAAGCGCTCGAAGCGGAACGGCCCGGCGAACACGCGCGCGACTACGTGCAGCGCGTGTGCATCGCGAAGGCGCATGCGGCCCGCGCGCGGCTCCTCGACGGCGGTCACGAGGTGCGGCCGATCCTCGTCGCGGACACCACCGTCACGATCGACGACGCGATTCTCGGCAAGCCCATCGATGCCGACGATGCGGTCGCGATGCTCACACGTCTCGCGGGCCGCACGCACGAAGTGCTGACCGCGCTCGCCGTGATCGATGCCAACGGCGCGCTGCTGCCCGCGGCGTTGTCGGTCTCGAAGGTGCGTTTTGCTGCAGTGCACGCAGACGCGTTGCATCGCTACGCGGCGAGCGGTGAGCCGCTCGGCAAGGCGGGGGCGTATGGCGTGCAGGGACGCGCGGCGGAGTTTATCGAGCATATAGACGGGTCCTATTCGGGTATCATGGGTTTGCCGCTTTTTGAAACCGCTGCCCTCCTGCGTGCAGCGCGCATCGACTTCTAGAACAACACCATGAATGAAGAAATCCTGATCAATGTCACGCCGCAGGAAACGCGCGTCGCGCTCGTTCAACAGGGCGCCGTCCAGGAACTTCATGTCGAACGAACGCTGTCGCGCGGCCGCGTCGGCAATGTCTATCTCGGCAAGGTCGTGCGCGTGCTGCCCGGCATGCAATCGGCGTTCATCGACATCGGCCTCGAACGCGCCGCGTTTCTTCATGTCGCCGACATCTGGCATCCGCGCATCGCCGGCGAAGCGCAACATCAAACACCGCATCAGCCGATCGAAAAGATCGTCTTCGAAGGTCAGACGCTGATGGTGCAGGTCGTCAAGGACCCGATCGGCACCAAGGGCGCGCGGCTGTCCACGCAAGTGAGCATCGCCGGGCGCACGCTCGTGTATCTGCCGCAGGAGCCGCACATCGGCATCTCGCAGAAAATCGAAAGCGAAGCGGAGCGCGAGGCCGTGCGTGCGCGTCTGACCGCCGTGCTGCCCGCCGACGAGAAAGGCGGCTACATCGTGCGCACGATCGCCGAGGATGCGACCAGCGAAGAGCTCGCAGCCGACGTCGCGTATCTGCGCAAGACGTGGGCGACGATCCTGTCGCAGGCCCAGCGCATGCCGCCCACCAGCCTGCTCTACCAGGATCTGAATCTCGCGCAGCGCGTGCTGCGCGATTTCGTCAATGATGAGACGTCGCGCATCCAGGTCGATTCGCGCGAGACGCATCAGATGCTCGCCGATTTCGCGGCCGAGTTCACACCGGCGGTATCGTCGAAGCTGCACCACTACACCGGCGAGCGGCCGCTGTTCGATCTGTACAACATCGAGGCCGAGATTCAGCGCGCGCTATCGCGTCGCGTGGATCTGAAGTCGGGCGGCTACCTCGTGATCGACCAGACCGAGGCGATGACGACGATCGATGTGAACACCGGCGGTTACGTCGGCGCGCGCAACTTCGACGACACGATCTTCAAGACCAACCTCGAAGCCGCACATACCATCGCGCGGCAATTGCGGCTAAGAAATCTTGGCGGCGTGATCATCATCGATTTCATCGATATGGAAAACGTCGAGCATCGCGACCAGGTGCTAGGCGAATTGAAGAAGGCGTTGTCGCGCGATCGCACGCGGGTGACCGTCAATGGTTTCTCGCAACTCGGGCTTGTCGAGATGACGCGCAAGCGTACGCGTGAGTCGCTCGCGCATGTGCTGTGCGAGCCTTGCCCGATTTGCCAGGGCAAGGGGCAAGTGAAGACTGCGCGCACGGTGTGCTATGACGTGTTGCGGGAGATTTTGCGCGAGTCGCGGCAGTTCAATCCGCGCGAGTTTCGCGTGGTCGCTTCGCAGCAGGTGATCGATCTGTTTCTCGAGGAAGAGTCGCAGCATCTGGCGATGCTGATCGATTTCATCGGCAAGCCGGTGTCGTTGCAGGTGGAGTCGAATTTGAGTCAGGAGCAGTACGACATTGTGTTGATGTAAGAATCACGCCGGATCAATCCAGATCACCAACCGCCAAGAAGTCCCCGTGTGGCCGCGCTTTAGGGAAAAAGACGAATCATTCAGTATCATCCAGTCTCATGAAAGCGCGCTTCAAATGGGTAGCCAGATGGGTAGCTAGGCGCGCTCTATTGACCGGGAGATGGCCTTATGGCGAAACGTGAATCCAATCTGCTGTCAGATGCGCAACTGCGGGCGTGGGTGCGTGCGGGCGTGCCCGTTGCCAAGTCTGACGGCGGCAGCCTGACATTCACGCTTTCGGCCGCCGGTACCGCCGCTTGGGTGTTCCGGTTCAGGCACGGCGGGCGCCGGCAAGAGCTCACGTTGGGTCGATATCCTGATCTGTCGCTATCGGCGGCGCGCGCCGCCGCGGCAAAGCGCCGAGTAGCCGTGAGTGACGGAAGCAACCCGGCCGACGAAGTACGCAAAGCGAAATCGCGTCGGGACTGGACCGTGCGCCAGCTCATTGCCGACTACCGGGACAAGCTGCTGTCCACGCTCGCCGAGAGCACCCAAGCCAGCTACGGCCGCAACCTGAAGCGTATAGAGAACGGCATGGGCGGCATGTCGGTTCAATCGGTAGCGCCAGGCGACATCGTGGCGGAGATCGAGCGTCACAAGCTCGGATGGGTCGAATTGTTCACCCTATGGTGCGCGCTGCGCGGAATCTTCAAGCACGCTACTGGCAAAAAAATCATCATCGCCAATCCATGCGCGGGAATTCAACTGGAGGCCATCATCGGCAAGCGCCCCGAGGTCAAGAAGCGCCTCATGCTGACCGATGACGAGTTGCACGTACTGACGACCGCCAAGATGCGAGACGAAAACCTGTACGCGGTCCGCATCGCCTTGGCTACTGGCGTTCGCATCTCTGAGCTCTACACGGCGCTTCGACAGCACATCCACATCGCCGAGGCCCGTTGGCACATCCCCGCGAGCAAGACCGGCCCCGAAATGGATATCCCATTGGCCCCTGTCGTGGT
This sequence comes from Paraburkholderia lebeckiae, assembly GCF_050436225.1. NCBI lineage: Bacteria > Pseudomonadati > Pseudomonadota > Betaproteobacteria > Burkholderiales > Burkholderiaceae > Paraburkholderia > Paraburkholderia lebeckiae. The sequence goes on from NZ_JBNDLU010000002.1 coordinate 2,787,785, forward strand.
TCAGTGGTTTGAACACCTCTTCAAGCTGGCCGGCACATCGGAATACGTGTTGCCCGCCCGCCTGCGTCCACGCATCGATCGCCTCGGAGGCGACGCGCACGTTTCCAAAGATGCTATCCGCGAAGCGATCGACTTCTGGATCGAGAACCACGCGCCGAAGATTCGACGCTTCACCCCTCACGATTTGCGCAGCACGATGAAAAGTCAGATGCGCCGCCTTGGCGTATCCCGCGACGTGACGGAGATGTGCCTGAATCACAAGCTCAAGGGCGTCGAAGGGATCTACGACCAGTACACCTATTACGACGAACGACGGGCCGCGCTCGAGCTGTGGGCGCGGTTCTTATCGTGCTGCCAAGCGGGCGAGAAGTGGAATGTAACGCCGCTGCGCAAGCACGCGTGACGCTGGCGGCTGCATGGTATCCATCGACAGAAATCACGAAACAATCGGATTGACTCATGACTCAATTTCAATGGCTTCGCGAGCATCAAGGCCGGATGCAATCTCGCGTACCTGTTTCCGCCAGCATCGACCGCCTGATACGTCGCGCCGGCGACGGGTGTTCGTGGAACGCTGGCCGAATGCCGCCGCTAACGCTCGCCGAAATTGAGGCCATAGCTACGTTTGCTCAAAACGAGATCGCAAGCGCTTCGGAGCGTGAAGCCGCATACGTGCGCCAAAAATCAGCGGAAGCACAATCCGAGAGCCGTCAGGTTCCTGAGATCAACGCGCAGATATCGACAGCTACGGGCTACCTCCAAAAGTACGGGCCCGTTGCGTTACTGATGGGCCAGATGCTGAGTACAAAGGACCAGGAGGGCTATGAGGCGGACTGGAGTGGGCTACCGGATGACATACCGAAAGACCGGGCAGAGTTCGTTCTATCGGCGTACGCCCTTCTGCAGCTCAATCTGTTCATCGGATATTCACAAGCAGGCCGTGTTGCTGACGCTTACGACGCTTTGGCATTCGCTCATGAATGTGTCGAGACCGCCAGTTTCTGGCTCGGATGGCATGAGGGCCGTGACTGGGCCGGCGAACAGCGACGGAAGAACGCAGCAAAAGGAGGGCTAGCGCGAAACGCTCTTTTCAGACAACTCCGCGAATGGATCGTAGAGCGTTATAAGGCGGGCACTTGGAATTCTCCGCACCAGGCATCGCACGAACTTGAAAGCGCAGCGATCGAGCAAGCGAAGATCCTCGGGACAAATCTCAGCCCCTACCGCGCCCAGCAAACGATCTACGAATGGCTGCTGGCGGCCGAAAAGCAGAACCGCTGATAGGTTACGCCAACCCGGAAAGCGAATGCGCCACGTATGCGCCAACATGCCAGACGTGCTGCGCAAGCCGGGCTGGCGGACTGTTCCTCAACGCTTCAGAGCTATTAAATCCCTATCGCCCCGCATCATTTGATTGCGACGGCGATACGGCAGGGGCACTTCGTATCGCCGTCGCATTGTTGGAGCGATACCCCATGCCCGCAGTAACCATCCCTTCCGCCCTTGAGGCGTTTGACTCTCTCCCCGATTCTGCGCACGTTGGTGTGCGTGTGGTGGCCGGCCTGTACGGCTGTGCAGTTCCGACCGTGTGGCGCCGTGCGCGCGAAAAGCGCATCCCCTCCCCCCGCAAGTTTGGTGCGTCCTCGCGCTGGAACGTGGGCGAATTGCGCGCCGACCTCGCTGCCAATGACGACGACGAGGCCGCGTAATGACCGGTCGCAACACTGCCGCATCTCAGCGCACCCGTTTGCTGCGCGCACTCAAGCGCGGCCCGGTCGACACGCAGCACGCGAGCCGCCACCTCGACATCATTCACCCGCCGCGCCGCGTGTTCGAGCTGCGCAAGCTCGGGCACGACATCACGACAGCGTGGGTTTGGAGAACGACCGAGGCCGGCGAGCGGCATCGCGTGGGCTTGTACGTGTTGGAGGGCCGTCAATGATCGCCGCAATCTACGCCCGCATCGAACCCACCGACGATCCCGCTTTCGTGCTGGTGCGCACGAGCTCGATTCCGAACCCCGAGCGCAAGCCGCCTATGCGCGTGCGCCGCGACGAGCTGGACAAGGTGCTGTTGGCGCTGTTGGACGCTGCGAATGCGGAGGTGGGTCTATGAATGCCTATCGCTTGACGAATAGGACCAAAAGCCCTACATTTGTCCTCAGCGGTTGCGCATTCGCGCGACTCATCGCAGCCGAGAGGAGCTCACAAATGATGCACGCATTGCGGGCGGCCCTGCGCCGCTTTTCCCCCCATGCAATACACCCCACCGTCGCCGCACGACTTGGAGCGCTTGAAGCAGGAACTCGAGCTAAGCAGCGCACAGATGGCCGACTTATTCGGAGTGGCCGGCGGCCGCCAGTGGCGCAAGTACACGGGCGGAGCGGAACCTCGCGAATTGAGTCCGCACATTCTGTTCTTCGCAATGGCCCGCCTGGAACTCGACCCGCCGACGCTGGAACGCATCCTCGACCGGATGCGAGCGGCGGGCGCGACGATCGATCTGGACGCATCCGAATAACCGCGCCACCTGAGCCCCACCGCGCCCACGATCGCCGGGCGCAATCTCCCATTCAATCCATCGTCGCCGACGCCTTGCGCGCCGCCGCGCTGGCTGACACGTATCAGGATGCGCTTGACATTACCGGCGACGCGCTGCGCTTGCTGGCGGAGATGTCCGCAAACAATCCCGGCGCAATTCGGCGTGCGCACAGCGCTGAGTACTCCTACACGGTAAGCGGAGGCGGCCATGCGTAAGAACACGACAGCAACAGTCGAGTCCCTGAACGCGGAAATCGACCGCATCGGCTACGCACTGGCAAAGCAGGTTCCAGACATGGAACGAGGCTTCACGATTCAGACGAGCTACGGCGAACTGCGGATCGACGCCGAGGATGCCCCGCGCTTTGTCGCGCTCGCCCGCAACCTCCTGCAAAAGCAACTCAAGCGCGCGGAGGTGAGCCATGTCTAACCTCGCACGCACACAGCAAGAAAGCAGCATGACCGAGTTGGACGCCGCCGTTATCCGCGTCGACCAGTTGCAAGCGCTGGCCAGCCTGCTGAGTCTCGAGGAAGTGGCCGAGCAGTTCGCCGGCCTGTCGACCACGGCGCAGGTCGCGCTGTTCGGTCTGTTCGAGGATGGCCTGGGCGACGTTCGTGCAACGCTGGTTCGCGGGATGGAGGCGGCACATGGCTAACACGACGAAGAAGGCCGCGCCGGTCGCGACGCAACCGCTCACGCCGGAACTCACCGCACGTCTCAATGCTGGCGTCCGCGACGTGAGCGCCGTGGCGCTCAGTTACATGGAATTCGCCGATAGCCTGTTTGCAGCTATCTCGATGGTTTCGCTTGAGAATCGCGCCGTCGCAAAGGGGCTTGCGGACATCGGCAGCTATCTGACCGAATGCGCAATGGCGAGCGTGGAAGCCGAGTCTGACCACTTGGCCGAGATTGTGAAGAACGCCGCCGAGGCCGCACATGGCTGAGACCATCACGACGCTCGACGCCGCGCTCGAGGCGGGTATTGAGGCGACCGACGCGGCACGAGCTGCCTTCGACACCGCGACCATGCGACTGGGCGAGCTGGTTGCGCTGACCGCGCTACTCGCTGACGACGATACGATCATCGCCGTTGGCAACCTCAACCCGATCGAGCGGACGACGCTTTTTTCCCTTGTTGAACGCCTCGCCCGCGATACGCGCACAAGCCTTCTCCAATCGCTGGAGGCCTCCCATGTCTGAGAACACAAAGAATCCCGTGCGCCAACGTGTGACGGCCGCCACCCTCATCGACTTCCTCCGGGATCGCACCGATATGTCCGCCCTTGCGGCCGCTGACCTTGAATGGCTCGGCGGTGCAGCCGACGCGGCGCAGACAATGGCCGGCACGTTGAGTGACACGCTCGCAGGCCTTGCAAATCTGATTTGCGACAGCAAGGGGGGCGCCCCCCATCTCGGCGAAGGCTGCATCGAACAGGTTTTGTGGGGCGCGGCGGACACGCTCACGATCATTGGGTCGCTGTCGCTCGTCGCGAGCGAGGCGGACTTCGTATTGCGTGAGCGTCTGTCGGGCGAACTGGAAGCGGCGCGTACGAGTCCCGAGGCAAAAGCGTGGAACGCTCGCACAAAGCCGGTCGCCGCTTCTTCGCGTAAGCGTGGCAATAAGGACTCCTCACAGGAGGCGGCCCATGCCTGAGTCTGCCTACCGCCTGAAGCTATCGACCGAATGGCCGTACCGGTTGACGTTCTACGTGGCCGTCGAGCGCGTGGCCCCGCACATGATCGACGTCGACGGCGTGGAGATTGTCGACGCGCTGGCACAGGCCGCAGAACGTCAGCGAGCGCGCCTGCAGGGCTCCGACTACAGCGAGCCGCGCGAGCCATTCACGGTGGCCGCAATCCCGCACTACACCGTAGCGATTGCGTTCGATGCCCGCGCATTCGACTCGTTCCGCATTCGCAACGAAGCGGCATCAATTCTTTTCACACTCAGGCGCGAGATCGAGCGCGCGCAGGAGGTACCGCATGAGTGAAATCATCGTGGACGAACAGCAACGCATCGAGGCGGCGCTCGCCGCCATCCCACCCGACATCGAGCGGGAACAGTGGTGGCGCATCGGCGCTGCCCTGAAACACGAACTCGGTGACGCCGGGTTCGACGTGTTCGAGGCATGGAGCCGCGGCGCACAGAGCTATGTGGCGGCCGACACGCGCGACACGTGGCGATCCCTCAACGCGAGCGGCGGAATCACCATCGGCACGCTATTCCAGATGGCGAGGGAACACGGTTTCGACACCCGGACGCATACGGCCGCATCGCCCGACCCAGCCGAACAGGAGCGGCGGCGCGTGGAGCGTGAAGAACGTGATGCCGATGCGAAACGTAAGCGCGAGATGGACGCGAAGAACGCGGCGACCAAGGCCGTCGCCGTGTGGCACAAGGCAACGCCCGCCGCCGGCGACCATCCCTACCTGATGCGTAAGGGTGTCAAGCCCGTGGAGACACTGCGCGAGATTGGCGCGGGCAAGCTGGCCGCCGTGATTGGATATTCGCCACAGAGCGACGGCGAACCCCTCTCGGGGCGAATTCTCATTGCACCCGTAGGCGTCGGCGGCAAGCTCTCCACGCTCGAAATGATCGACGGCGACGGGCGTAAATCGGCGCTGTCGGGAGGCGCGAAAGCTGGCGGCTATTGGGAAGCGCAAAAGATGCCTGAACAGGTCGAGGTGCTGCTCATCGCTGAAGGTGTCGCCACGGCGCTGTCCGCCAGCGGATCCACGGGCCATCCGTCGATTGCCTCGCTGTCAGTGGGGCAGATGGAAGCGGTTGCGCGCGCAATGCGCGAGCGCTATCCGGACGCGGCGATTGTGCTGCTGGCGGATCTCGACAAGGCAACCGGCAAGCCGCACGGAACCGCCATCAAGGCCGCGCTGGCGACCGGCGCGCGCCTCGCCGTTCCGGACTTCGGCGCGGATCGTCCGGACGGTGCCACGGACTTTAACGACCTGTTCCTGATACGCGGTGCTGAAGTGGCGCGCGCGTGCGTTGATAGTGCGCAAGGCGTCGAACTGGCAGGCGAAACGGATTATGGTTCAACCGGCCTCCCCCGAATCGAGGAGCGTCCGTGCTGGCGCGTTTATGACGCGTGGCAGGAGATTGACGGCAGGCGGATGAAGCCGGGTGTGTACTGGCATGGCGTCAAGCTCGGCAAGGGCGACGCGCCGCCAGAGATGGTCGACAAGTGGATCAGTTCGCCTTTGTGGGTCGCGGCCATCACACGCAATCAGGAAGATGCCGAGTATGGCCGGTTGCTCGAGCTGCTGTCGCCGGCCGGCAGGCGCAAGAAATGGGCGATGCCCATGTCCATGCTCGCTGGCGACGGAAACGAGGTGCGCGCCGTGCTGCTATCCGAAGGGCTGGTGTTTGATCTGAATGACCGGCAGGCCGTGCCGCGCTATATCGCGGGTCAGCATCCAAAGCTGACGATGCGTGCGGCGAGCGTGACAGGCTGGCACGCCGGCGCATTCGTTCTGCCCGAAGTAGTGATCGGCGCAGACGATATCTGGTTCCAGTCAACCGGGCGCACCGCGCCGTATTCGACCGCCGGCAGGTTCGAGCAATGGCGCGAGCTCGCCGCGCTCGCCGTCGATAACCCGCTGCTGGTGTTCGCCATGTGCGCCGGATTCGCTGGACCCTTACTTGGTCCGTTGAACATTGACGGAGGCGGTGCGCATCTGTACGGCGACTCGTCACACGGCAAGACGACAGCGGCGCGGGCCGCAATCAGCATTTGGGGCAGTCCGCGCTTTGAGAGGAAATGGCGGGCTACTTCAAATGGTCTGGAGGGGACCGCTGCGCTCCACTCAGACACACTGCTGATGCTGGACGAGATCGGCGAGATCAAGCCGCACGACCTGTACGAGACAGCCTATGCGCTTGCCAACGGCATGGGAAAAACACGCGCGAACCGGCACGGTGAGGCCCGGCAGGCGACGCGCTGGCGCGTTTTCGTGCTCTCTACGGGCGAACCGACCGTTGCGGCACGCATGGCGGCCGGCGGCATCGAGGCGAAGGCGGGCCAGGCCGTGCGCCTGCTGGACGTGCCAGTCACCGGCACATACGGCGTGTTCGAAACACTGCACGGACGCGCATCGGGTAGCGCGCTGTCGGACGAAATGCGCGCAATGGCGGCGACGCACTACGGCCACGCCGGGCCGCGCTTCATTGAGGCGCTGGTGCGCGAGCTGCGCGCTGATTTTCGGCTCGCCGATGCGTTGCATGGTCTTCTGGAGAGATTCGACGCGGCGGAGGGACAGGAGCGGCGGGCGGCGCGTCTGTTCGCGGTGTGTGCGCTGGCCGGGGAAATGGCGATCGCATGGGACATCGTGCCGTGGCAATCGGATGAACCGACCCGCGCCGCCCTTCATGCGTTCAACCTCTGGCGCGGAGAACGTCCCCACGGTGGTCAAAGCGCGGAGCACGCCGCCATCCTGCGCGCGGTGGCCGACTTCATTGACCGCTATGGCGACAGCCGGTTTTCGAACATCGAGGGAAGCGCCGACCTGATCCGCGATCGCGCTGGGTACTGGAAACAGGACGGCGAGCGGCGACTGTACCTGTTCACGTCTGGAGGCTTGCGCGAAGCGACAAAGGGCAACGACTTCAATCGGGCCTTGCGCGCGCTCGACGAAGCGGGCGCGATTGCTGATAGAGGCAAAGTGGAGATTGCGAAAGTGACGCACACGCCGGAAAGGAAGAAACGCCTCTATCACATCGACCCCAGCGCGATCGAGGGAGGCGGGGAATGAAATTCACAGCGGACATTGCATTTTGTGCCGTAACTCACGTAACCAACGTAACAAGCCTACCAGCAAAGGCTTTCAGCGGTTACGCCGGGTTCAGTGATGACGTAACTGACGTAACCCAATGTCATCAACCACACCATCCGTTACGTGGGTTACGCCCAGTCCAAAGCCGGCGTAACCGCGCAAACCCTTACCGCATAGGGCTGTTACGCCAGTTACGTGAGTTACGCCTCAAGAAAGAGTGGGTGGGGCGAATCCGTCAACTCGCGGAACCGGACAAGGGAGGCACACATGTTTTATGAAAATCCAAATGGATCGCCCTGGAGCGAGAAAGTCATTCCATTGGCGGGCGTCAGGCTTCCCTGGGGGCTGCGTCTGTCGGGTGATGAAATACTCAGCCTGCGCGGCGATCTGGTAGAGCTCGTTGAGCAGGTGGCCGCTTACGAATACTGGGCGGAGGAGTTCCTGTGCAGCGTCATGTATCTGGCGCTACACGCGCCGGTAAGCGATCTGCTGCCCAACCTGCACCATTACCGGGAGCGGCTCGATGTGGCGGAGGCTGAGATCGACGCGCGCATCGCGCTTGATAAGAAACCGTCGCGCTCGCCCGATGAGAGGCTGCGATGAGTGAGCGCACCCCGAAAACCCTCACCGCCCGAGTGCGAGCGCCCGTCGATCCGGACGGCGGCGCGCATCTGCCGTGGGGGCCGTATCTGTCACCGGATGACGTGCGTCGGCGGCGCGCCGATCTGGCCGGGATGCTGGAGGAACTGGCGGCGCTCGAAGGCTGGGCGCGTGAGCTGCTGGACGACGTGATGACGCGAGCCATGCGCGGGCCACTCGCCGACCTGCTGCCGAACCTGCACTACTTCCGCGAACGCGTGAAGGCGATGCGCGCGAAGGTAGCCACCCGCGACGAGGCTGCCCGGCGCACGTGGCGGGCGAATGAGGATCTGACGAAGCGCGGTTATTCGGAGGCGCGAGGCACGGCCGCGACCCGTCAGCCAGGGAGGGTGCGCCGATGACGGAGTGCATCCGCGAACCGATGCGGCACGGCGGCACAGCATCGGAAACCAGTACGGGAGGCCGTCGTGATCAATGACCTGTTTTTCACCGCGAAGGAAATGCAATGACGATTCAGAACGAGTACGTACTGGCTGAAGCAACCGCGACGCTCGTGTTGAGCGAGAACTGCGGCATGGATCTGGTCACCATGCAGGCGACTATCGCGCAGCACCTCTGCGACCGCGGCGACAGCCTGGACGACGAAACGCAGACGATCCTGCGCGGTGTCATGGTCGCGCTGAACGTCATTGCATCGTCAGATAGACGTGATGGCCTCGTCGCTCGAGTTGCCGCCCTATCGCTCGGATATCGAGGGGGGCGCACAATGATGTGCGAACCGAAGGCGGGGTCCGGTCGCATCCGCTTCCTGATGGCGGACGGCGAGCCGCGGCGGCCACTCAATAACCAAGGGGGAGTTGCATGATCGATGGGCTGATCGCGGGGAAGCTGTACGGCACCGCGCAAACACGCACGGGACAGAGTGGCAAGACGTTCGTCACGGCGAAGGTGCGCGCCGCCGGCGGCGACGGAGAAACGCTGTTCGTGAACGTCATCACGTTTTCGGATACGGCCGGCGCCGCGCTGCTCGGGCTCGAGGACGGCGACGCTGTGGCGCTGGCCGGCACGCTTTCGCCGAAGGTCTGGACGGACAAGCACGGCGAAGCCCGCCCGGCGCTCGACATGGTGGCGCACGCGGTGCTGACCGCCTATCACGTGCGGCGCAAGCGCCGTGCAGCGCAGGGCGTGGCAACGCCGCCAGCCACGCCGACCGGCGAATTCGACGACGATCTTTGAGCCAGACGACGTGGCTTTTGCTGAACGTATGCTCGACGTGAGGTATGACCTCGCACAAACCGCTTTCCTGGATGGATCGCACAACTAGCTCGCCGCTCCAGACCGAGTGCGCGAGTGCCTCGCTGTGCTGATTCGCGAACACTGCCACAATGGGCCGCCAAGCTTTGAACATTTAGAACGTCAACCTTTGGGGGCCGCTATGCCAATGTCAACTGCAAGCACAGCACTTGCGACTACGGCGTCCGGATGGAGCGCACTTCTCGCATCGGCAGGGTCAACGATCGCCCAGGTTCCGAAGGAGGTCTGGGCTGCGATACTCGGGGCCGTTATCGCCGCAGCTATCAGCGGCTTCACTACGTGGCGCGCGAATGCAAACGCGCGGCGGATGCTTGGAATGCACCTCGAAGACGCCGCGAAACAATCTGAGGCCAAGCGCAGAATGGACCTGAGACGGGACGTATTCTTGCCGGCCCTTCAGGAGGCAGCCAAAGCGTCACACGTTCTCGGAGAGATGACAGGAGCGGAAACCGATTCCGCGAAAGCCAACGAACAAATGAAGGCCGTGACTGCCGCACTTGCGGGAATCCATGCAGTCGGATCGGCAGAGACAGTCACGGCTACATTCCATCTTGCTCAGTTTGTGGGGGAGATCTTCGCGGAGCTCGCAATTAGGCGAGCCGAGTCAGTAGCGAAGTTCACGTTAGTGACCCAATTGGCGCTGCTAATCGACAAGGAGCTTGCCAACGGAAACGCACTGACTGAAATGATGAAGGCCTGCAATCTCCAGGGAGGAAATGCAGTCCAATTTGCACGGGTGATGCAGCAATGGGAAGGGCAACAAAAGCTGCTTGCCACAATGATAGAGGACCGCGACAAAGCAACCCTGCGATATCGACAGTCAATTGCTCGATCTATCGAGTACTTAGCCAAAAATTTGTCGAAATTGACCGAATTGCAGTCAGGGGCAATCCTTGCAATGCGTCGAGAACTCGATCTCTCGATTGACGAAGAAGTCGTGAAGCGCATCGCAAGCGAGGCCGCAGCGCATGGCGCGAATTCGCTCGATAAATTGACCCGCTTTCTTCAGCGAAACGATCTCGATTCCCCCTCCGGTCAACCGTCCGCTTCTGTGTCAGCAGGACAGGGGTAACGCATTGGCCGAAGTCTCGATTCGCAAATTCGCTCGCCGTGAAGGCGGCTCTGAAGGCGCCGTGCGCAAGGCGATCAAGGCCGGGCGGCTCGCCGCACCGCTGGCCGAGGGGTCGCTCGACCCCGGCCTGATTCGTGGCGTGCGCCTATGCGACTGCCGCGGACCACGGTACGCACCCACGCCCCTGCTCGGCCTGCCCATAGTCGTGCGCCGCTACGAACACCCCGGCGGGCCTCGGATGTATGTGGGCCTGATCGCGCGTGCGGACCGCGATGACGCGGTGGATATCGTCGCGCTCCCTTCGGCGGATCGCCACTGGCGCTCGAGCGCGTGCCGCTCCTCGATGGTCCGCCCGACGATGAGCGCCGGCTGGCCGCGTGGCTGGCCGGATGACAACGCAACGACTCGCGTTGCATGGAATATTGCTGGCCGCACCGGCGGCCGCCACGTAGTATTGGCCGCTTTGCATCCGAAGACTTTGTGGCCGTGGACATAATTCAAGCTGTGCTCAATTGGACCAACAACAACGCCGGGCTGTCGGGTTGGGTTCAGGCAATCGGGAGCATTCTGGCCGTGGTCTCAGCCTTCATGTTTCCGTGGCTTCAGTCTCGCAAAGACCGGCGGTTACGCGAAAGCGAGCGCCGAACTTCCAACCTCGCTCTGGCCGCCGCCGTTCGCGCAATAGCTGACGAAGCCGACGAGGCGCTCCGCGACCTGACACGCACATTTGACCATTCGCCTGAGGTCTTTTTGCCAGAGGACTTCCTAGCAACTTTTCACCATATGGAGTGGCCCAATCACCCGCGCGCCACAATGTTCCGTCGGACGATGGACGATCTGCTCGAGCGCATATCTGCGTTGAGCCAGCGTCCTAGTATTAGCGACGGACAGCTCGGTGAACTCGTTGAGATTCGTCGTTGCCTTAAGGACGCCTGGCTACTGTTCGATGGTGTCCAAAATCCCTATCGAGAGTTCGCTACGAAGGACAAGAACCAGTGCTATGCGATTCTGAATCGCGCATCGATTGTTAGAGGCGCCACGTCGGCGGCCTACGATGCCCTGACCGAGACCGAGTGAGTTCGGCGTAGAGTGCGCGCCGATGTCGACGCACCGAAGAGCAGGCCCCCGGCGCCACCCACCGTGCCCGATGGACTGAAAGCCTTGAGGGTCACAGTTTTCGCGCCGGTTACCACTCCGGTTGCCACTGGAAACTAGCCATCAACGCGGCGCAAGGCTCGGCAGCAGGGGCCGCACGCAACGGCCACGCACCCAAACGGAAGCGGACCCAATGAGAGGTTGAGAAAAGTTGAGGTTGGCGCGAATGCCTGCGCCTCAGCCTGAGCGGAAACCGTTTGCGGATATGGCTCTCGCGCTGGTACGCACAGAAAACGCGGTTTCCGGCTGCGAACCATCGGCGGCAGGTTTCCACTGGAAACGACCCGCGAAGGGCCGCCGGCAAAGGCTGAGCCGCTGGTTGCCGCTCGCGAGGTTGCCACACAGGTTTCCACGGAAACCGCACTTTGCGTGTGCGGGCGAAATGTTCAGGTTTGTTAAGGTTCGCGCCGCCGATCCTGTAACACGGCGGCTGTAACAGTCGATGTAACAGCTGGGCGCGCTGTTACGGAGCGCCAGAGTGCCCGCGGTCTCGGCCTCGACGCATAGGTATCCAACGCGCGGTATCCACTGCGGTATCCACGGAAAACGCAGTTACCACGCTGGCGGTTACCACTCTGGTTACCACGGTTTGGGCGGTTCGCACGCTGGTAGCCATCGGTCAGTGCGAACCACGGCGAGCGCGCCGCCCGTCACGGCTTTGCGGCTGGTTCGCGGCCGTTGGTTCGCGCTCAGGTTCGCACGGAAAACGGCCTTGCCGACTGCGAACCAAGCGGGGACCGGTTGCCACCGGAAGCGCCCCGCGAAGGCCCGCCAGCCAAGCAGAGCGGCTGGTTGCCACTCGCACCATTGTGCTCGGCCATCGCGTTGAACGCCTCAATGAACGCCTCCTTCATTGAGGCGGCTGCCTTGCCGGTAAATCCCATCACGAGAAACATGAACCCGTCTTTTGTCAGCACATAGAACGGCTGAGGCTTACCCCGCTGCCTCGCGTTAGCTTCCGTACAAAATCCAAAATTGGCTTCTGCAAAATCACTGGGGCATTCGGCTGTTATTTTCGGTTACCACGCCGGTTACCACGGAGACCGGGAGTTTTTTTCCCCTATTAAAAAGCGTGGAACGGGAAAGAAACGCCGGGAGTGTCAACAGGACGGGCTCCCCGGACGCATTCCCAGCTACGAAAACCGGGGGCGCCGACGGAAAAAATCCGGACTCCACCACACGCGCACCGGCCTCAAAGCGTCAAAGTCCAAGGTGCGGACCACCCGGCAATGTCTGCACAACGCCGCACGAAGGCACGAATAGGTGCAAGCGGGAAAAGCCCGCAAAGCCCTGTCGCGCAAGGCCGCGCGCGGTTAGCCGCTGCTTCGAAAGTTCGCACGAAACACCACCCGTTTGTACCGGGTAGTTAATGCGGGCCGACTTTCTTGAGTCCATTACGCGCGGGCGAGGCAGGTTTTTTCCGTCTATAAAAAGGGGGATTCGAGGGGAAAAACCGGCGCTCGGCGCGCGCACGGCGAGCTCGCAGACGCCCCGCCAGCTTTCCGGTCAGACGTCGAACTGGCAGCCCAGAAAGACCGGCACAAAAAAGCCGACTCGCGAGGGTCGGCTTTTGCATTTGGGCGCTTGCTGCGCTATCGGTATTCGTCAATCTCGACCGTGCCGCCCATTCCTTCCATCATCACGCGGATATCGTCGGGCACATCGGGCACGCGGTCGCCGCTCTCGTTGTACCAGTAACAGAAGAAACGCATCTCTGCGCCCTTGTCTTCGAGTAACTGGCGCAAGTCATCGCGCGGCAAATTCAGGCGGTCAATCAGGTAACGCAAATGCGGCTCAAGTGAATCGCTGCGAACTGCGCCCTCACTGCGCACGCCCCAAAGGCCAACGCGGCCCGGCACGCTGCTCAATCGCCCCGACGGCGTCATAAACTGCTTGCCCTTGACTATCGCCGTGTCCGGTGCAACGCCAAAATATCTGGTCCAAATCTCGGGGTCCAAATCATCCGAGGTTATCGAAAATGATACATGTGCAAGTTGATGTGCGTTCATCGTAGAAATATCAGTTCGTATAGTCGTGCATATTGCCGATGATGTTTTTCCTGAATTCGACCGCACCGGTATCGTGCCAAATCACATTGTCATCGCCTCGTAGCTTGAGGTCGAATTTCATCGCGTGGACCATATCGCCAAACGTCTTGCGGTCATACCCCAGCATCTTCGCCGCGTAGTTTGGGTTGTTCGTGCTCGCGGCGAGTTCAACGGCATCGCCGCTTAACGCCTCAGGCACATACTCGAACGGCTTCGCATCGCCGAGAAGCGTCGAGTTCGCGATCGCGCCTGCGCCGTTGCCGCCATTAACGGCGAACCCAGCTCCGCCGATTGCGGCCCCCGCCATTGCTCCGACCGCGCCAAGCAAATCAAACCTGCTGCTCGAGCTGGACGATGCGGAGAGCGTGCGCTCGATAAGACATCCGTCCGCACCGAACGGTACGAGCTGGCCGTCGAGAAACCCGTAGACGGTCGGCTTCGGGTCCGGCACGCGCTTCGGCCAGCTCTGCGGCCCGTAGGGCCGGGCAACGCGCCGGCTACCCCGCCATGCACGGTCGATCGCAGGAACGAGCCGGCCATCGCGTACCGCGTCGCGAAGGATACGCGTCACGCCTTCGCCGTCGACTGGCGCGCCCAGGCACGAGATGCTCAGGTGCTCGCTGATAAAGGCGGCATAGGTGCTGAAGTCACTACAGCCGCGTGCATCGCGGCGGCTGGTTGAAACGCGGAACAGCCGGTCAAAGTCCCGCTCGTCCTGCTCGATCTGTTCCTCGCGCTCCTTGCGTGCTTTCTGGCGCTCCTCGTAAGAGAGCTTCCAGCCGCGATCCACCTCCTGCACGTCACGAGCCGGCACGAGCGAGCATTGCCAGTCGCTCGTCAGTGGCACGTGCAGCGCATTGTACGACTGCCCCCATTCCGGAAATGCCATGTCTCCTCCGCTTCAATCTGAGGCGGGTATACGTAGCACGAAACAGGGGCGGAAAACTGCACACGACAATTTATGACGATTGCCGACGGGTGCGCCTCTGCTGGGAAAGCGCATCGCCGCGGCCGATGCGAACCTCGACACGCTGATGGCAGCCCTTCGTGCATCAGGGATGCGGCCCGTCTCGTTGCGCCCTGTGGATAACTCCCATGCACGTCATTGCCCAAAAAATAAGCAAAACAGGGGCATCACGCACACCCTTTATTGACGGGCAATTCCCGTAAAGCGGACAAAATCTATCCACAGGTCGACAATGTGATAACGAACGTTATGTAAAATTGCGGACGTTATCGCTGGTTATCTCCGCTTTACGGTAGACGTGCTATTCTCGCCGCACACCCACTCTCACGCGTACGCGAGAACACGATGACCCCTGAAGAGTTCCAGGCCGCACTGACGCGGCTTGACTGGAAGCAATCCGATTTCTGCCGTATGGCCGATGTCGACAAGAACACCCCGAGCCGCTGGATCAAGGGCACCACGCCGGTTCCCGGGTGGGCGGCGCGCTTCCTTGCGATGGCGTTGGAGATAAAGAGGCTGGCGGCGCTGATCGAGCCGCCCAAGGGATAACTGATAACTAGCGCATCTCACTGCCAGGGGTATCAAAATAATTTGGGGGCACGTTTTGGGGGCGAAGCGTCCAGCCTTACTCCCAGCCAATGCTTGCGTCTCTGCCGCCGCAGTATCAGCGTGTATCATCCGCTATCAGTCCAGTGCGCCTCAAATGGGTAGCCAGGTGGGTAGCCAGCGCCGCTAATCAGTCAATCGACACCACACAACTTACTGATCAATAAGAACTTTTTACGGCCCATCAGAACAGTACGACATTGTTTTGATGTAATTGCCAAAATCCTTATCCAGCAAGGATAGCGGCTAAAAAAATGGCCTATTTTTCGCGCTAGCTACCCATCTAGCTACCCATTTTTGGGTGCGCTGGCGATGAACGAGGATCAACGGGCCGTTCCCGTGACCATCAGAATTCGAAATCAGAAAAGAAAGGCCCGCGCGGATCACTCCGGCGAGCCCTTCCGTATAGATGACGCCCTATCGACACTCGCCCAGCAATGCCCACCCCTCGGCCAGAATCGAGCCAATAGCGATCAACGATAAAAGGGTGGCGGCAAGGACATAGGCGCGGCATGCGGCCATGGGCTGCCGGTTAGGTCTGCGTTCGTTGCTCGTCATGCTGCGTGATGTTTCGGCCGCGCGGCGTCGCAGCGTTGATCAATTGTGGCGCGCACGATCGGATTGGCGAGCAGCTGGCGGGAATCAAGCACGCCATAACGGGCGCGAAGCGTTTTTTCAACCGCCTGACAGTCTGCATAGTTGCCGCTGTCGGCAAGGCTGTACGCAGCTCGCCGCATGGCCTCGCGCCGCCCAGCCCCTAGCACATCCCGCCTCGTCGTGGCTTGCCTCTGACGTAAGGGTGTCCCTTACATCATAGGTCGCACGACGAGACATGTTTGCACGTTATCAATTGCGCGGCCTTCATTGTGGCGGTATGCAGGACGACCGGTGAGCAGCGCGAGGCCGATAGCCAGGTTCGTCGCCATTCGTACAAGCTCACCGGGCAAGCATCCGAGTCTTCTGCTCAACAAACTCTGCCTCGGTCAGAATACCGCGCTCCCGTAGGCCGGCCAGCCGTTCCAGCTTCGAAACAATATCATCTGTCTGCACTGCATTGGTCTCTGTCGGCGCAGCGACAGGGGCGGGACTTCGGTATGCGTTCAAGGCGTCGCGTACTTTGTTGGTGAAGCCGGCTACCGACTTCTTCGGGACATTCTTGATTACGCGCTCACTGGCCGCGTCCTCGATGCGGATCGTCCCGAACACAAGCCCCGTGCTGCCAGATACCGCGTTTATCTTGTCCAGGTTGATAGAGATCTGCTTTAGTCCGAACAGAAGTCCCTTATCAAGGAAGATCACGCGATGGTCAGTCAACGCAATCAGCCAGGTGTTGCCGTCCATAAGCCCTGAAGCAAAAGCTAAAACCTGCTCACCATCCATGAGAATTTCAGGGAGGTGATTCAGCTCCTTTTTCGTGAAGAACCGGTCGTCACCGATTTCGCGGGCGATGCGGTTGTACTCCGCTTTGAGATCCTGCTTGCTGGCATACTTAAAATCAAACATCGTGGGGGCCTTCTCCTGTTTATCGGTACTCGTCAATCTCGATGGTGCCGCCCATCGCTTCCATCATCGCGCGGATGTCGTCCGGCACATCGGGCATTCGGTCCCCAGTCTCGTTCATCCAGTAGCACCAGATCGACATAGCTACCCCGTCCCGGCAAACGAGATCGCGAAGACCGTGACGAGGCAAGGCGAGCGTCTTTATCAGGTACCGGAGATGCGGTTCCAACAGATTGCTTTGCACAGCGCGCTCGCTTTCAACTGCCCAGGAGCCACGTTTCGCCGGATGGTCGCTGAGCTTGCCAGATGGATAAAGGTACGGCTCTCCCTTCGTTCTGCTCCGACTCGGCGTCACGCCGAAATAGTCGGTCCAAAAGTCCGGCGATACGGCGTCCCCATTGATGTAGAACGTCGCATGAGCAAGCGGCCAGGTACTTGATGAATCAGGGCGCATAGTTGTGGATGTTGTCATCGAGCAGTTGTCCGTTGGATTCGACGCTTCCGTCGTCGTGGAAGATCACGTTATCCGATGGGCGCAGTCCGTTCTCTGGCTTGAGGAGGTGCAGCATTTTGCTGAAAGTGTTCTGGTCGTAACCAAGCATCTTCGCGGCAAACTTCGGACTATTCGTAGAGGCCGCCAGCTCTTCAACGTCACGGCTTACCGCGTCCGGTGTGTATTCGAACGGCTGCGCGTCACCGAGCGGCGTCGATGTACCCTCGGCCGATTCAGCGAACCCCTCGGCCACACCATCACCTTCGCCCATGTCCGCGTTGCCGCCGACAAGTGCACCGGCCACGGCCTCGACTACCCCAAGCAGGGCGCCGCCACTGCTACTGCCGCCCATCGCAGCGCGCGCGGCGACCAGTCGCGATTCCCACGTGGCCGGATCGTACGGGCCTGACAGGACCGGCTCGCCGTTGAATGAGGTGATGCCGGGCGGGAACAGATTGGGTGAGCGGCTCCAGTAGGTTCCACCTCCACCCCCTGATGACGGCCAGCGCAGCGGTGCAGGGGTGGGGCTGTACACATGCCCCAGCGCGGAACGCCGGTCACGGTGGACCACCGGGACGAGCCGCCCATCTTTCACCGCCTGCCTGAGAACGCGCTCGATACTCGCGTTGTCGGTCGGCAGGTTCCAGTGCGCGAGACCCAGCGCATCCCTGACATAGGTCTGGATTTCGCGTAGAGCCTGACCGCCCGTGATCGTTCGCAGATCCCAGCGGGGACGGAAATACCGGTCGAAGTCTTTCCGGTCCTGTTCAAGCTGCCTGCGCGCGTCTTCTTCTTCGTCCCGCCTGTCGTCCCTCATGAACGACCAGCCTCGCGAGCGGCTGCTATCTCGATCCCAAAACAGGCTACTGCGCCGTTCTAGCTCCATGCTGTGATACTGGCTGGCGGCATGTAGCGTGCACTGCCAGCTGCACTCCAGCGGAATTTCTAGCGTGTCCCAGGGCATACGATGGTCTCTATCCGTGTGACGGCGTAAACGTAGCAGATCATCGGAAGGCTATGTTTTCGGGATATGTGCTGAAACTCGAGCTGGACGAGTGAGTTTGCGAGGCGCCTCGGCGTTGCGATGCTTAACCTGATCGCCTTTGGAACGTCAGAAATCAAGCAGTACATGAGTGCTACGCAGAAGCCCATTCAGCCCTAGCGTTCGGGCTCGTCGTGATTCCGGCCCCGGTCCCGCTGACGCTGCTGTTCGAACTGACGAGACCGCGCGGCACTGGCCTGTTCGTTGACCTGTCGTTGAGCCTTGACTGCTGCCTTCGCCAGTTCGGGTTGTCGGACCTGCACGCGCTCCTGGGCGACCGTGTTCGGGAACGGCAGACCCGTTACCCAGGCGGTGTCGCCCGTGCCGTACGCCTCGGCCCGCTTGCGAATCGCCCTGAGCGCAGCGTCCGCCCGATCTGCCTCGATCGCGAGCGCTCTGCGCTCCTGCTCCCACTTGTCACTGATGAGACGCCGCAACGCTGACGGGCGGGCCTCGTCGTGCTCGGCCAGCGAGTGCCGCGCGTCTTTGGCGGCCTGTTCGCGTCCGGCCACTGCCTCGGCGATGTAAGCCGCCTGTTCGCGCACCACCTCGCGCTGGTAAAGGGCCAGCACTCGGTCGGAGAATACTGCCCGCAGCTTGTCCTGCAGCGCCTCAGGCTGGTCCTTTATCCGACTATCGAGCTCGGCCCATAGCTGATCAACCGTTCCCCGCTTCTTCGCGTCAGCTACCTCCGGTGCCAGCTCTGCGCGGGGCGGCTCGATGACGGCGATCACCTCGCCGGAACGCACTACATCTTTAAGCACGCTCGCCAAGTCATCGGCGGCCGTACCAAGCCGGTGAAACTGGATGAAACTCAGTCCGTCCGGTGATATAGGTCACAGCGTCCGCTTGGACCTAGGTCTACTCTAAGTGATCGCATTCAGCACCTTGCAAGGTTGCTTCAATCGTGAGGGAATAACCTAGCAGATCGCCGGGAGGCTATGTTTTCGGGATACGCCCCGTCAACAAAAAAGCCGACCATCGCGGGTCGGCTTTCTCATCCTCGTCTTTCCCGGCTGTCCGTTAGTGGTGCAGAACGCGTCGAGGGAGGGCTTTGGGGATTATCGATACTCAAGCCGGACATAGACAAGCGGGCGATCGGGCTTGCCGTTGAGTCGTTCTATTTTCGCTGAGAGGTGTCCTGTTGATGCCCACTTTGCTACGCGGGCGCGAAGAGCCCGATTCACGTAACCCAGCGGCTTTCCGTGATGCACGACAAAAAGCGCGTCACGCTATCGGCCTGAGGAGGAACGTTCGGCTTCCCAGTAGTTGACGCACCTGCGGTCGGGGAGATCGACTCCCGCCCCAAAACACGCCCCCGCCCTTGGACTAAAGTCCCCTATCACGCTGATAACCAAAGTGTGGCCGTTTCATCGGATATGGTTTGATCGCAGGAGACCCAGATTGAGCGTTGCAATGTCGCTGGAATCGATAATGCCCATGCGAGCGTCTCGCATCGGGAAGGGCAACACTCCCGTGGCCGTGTTGCACTTCGCTCTTGGAAACCGCCCCACCAGGCTTGTCATTTCAGAGTGTTCGAAATTCCGCGCTAACATACGTTCGATTGCCCAATTGGATGGAGTGAGCGCGCACTCGTCGACGCCTGGGAACACCGCAGCGTCCGCGGGTCTAGTGGATCTTGAATGGCCGCAACACGCAACTAATCCACGAAGTCGGACAGCTTTAGTCAAACGGTCTGCAGAATGAGAAAACGATTACCTCCCCTTAACTGGTTGCGCGCATTCGAATCCTCTGCCCGGCATCTCAGTTTCACCCATGCGGCGACAGAGTTGAGCCTGACCCAGGCGGCGGTAAGCCAACAGGTGAAGGGACTCGAGTCGCAGTTGGGGGCAGTCCTCTTTAAGCGCTTGCCAAGAGGACTCGAGCTCACTGAGGCCGGGCTAGCCTATTTGCCGGTTGTCCACGAGGCCGTAGAGCGACTGGCGGCCGCAACTGAAGAAATCTTCGGGCAAGGTCACGGCAGAGTCCTTACCGTTCGGGTCAGCCTGGTGTTTTTTACCCATTGGCTGGCAATGCGCTTACCCGACTTTCGTGAACGCCACCCCGAGGTCAATCTGCGTATCACCAGCAACATATGGGGGGGCGATTCGAGCGTGACCGACGTCGAAGCCGATATGGAAATCCGCTATGGACATGGAGAATGGACGGGACTCAAGGCCGAGCGGCTGACCTGGGATACGTTGCTGCCGGTCTGCGCCCCATTCTTGCCCTCCGAACAGACGCCACTGGCTACCCCGAAGGATCTCCGTCACCACGAACTACTCCACGTCCTGGGCTACGAGGAGGGCTGGGGATACTGGTTGAAGAAAGCAGGCGCGGGACAGGTCGACTCTTCGAAGGGAATGCAGTTCGATACCTTGATCTCTGCTTTGAGAATGGCCGAGCTTGGTCAAGGGGTGGCCTTGGCGCGCTCGTCGCTGGTCCAGTCGATGCTGGACACTGGGCAACTGATAGCGCCTTTCAAATCCCAGCTTACGACCAGTGAAGCTTTCTACCTGGTCTATTCTCCTCACAGCATCGTCAACCCTGATGCCGCGGCATTCGTGGCCTGGTTGAGTGCGAAGGCCCAGGAGGGGCGTGCGCGGAACTGATCAACCAGGTTGACATCGCACGTCCATTTCGCCGGGCTGCCAGTGATCGACTGGCCATTTTCCTGCGCGTTCACTCCGCCGGCCTCAGCCATAAATAAAATAGCCCCATCCTCGTTTTTTTTATTGCTTTACCGGCTCCCCGTTGTATCCGACAGTGATCCCAGTTCGTCGCCACGGCCACTCGCCTCGCATTCGAAATGCGGTTGATTGGTGCGGGCGGCGACCCACCACAATGATGACCTGCGTTTCGGAAGATCTGCAGGTCCTGGAGATGAGTCGGTGAGCCATGGGAAAGCACAATCAACTGCCTTTTAGCGGCGTGAAAGTCATCGACTTTGGCCAGTACATCGCCGGCCCGGCCGTGGCGATGATCCTGGCGGATCTCGGCGCCACCGTCATTCACATCGATCCCCCTGCTGGGCCGCTTTGGGACAGCCCGGCCAATGCCGTACTGAACCGCAACAAGTATTGCTTGCAGCTTGACCTGAAGTCCGCGCAGGGGCGCGAGGCGGCCATGGCATTCATCGCGCGTGCCGATATCGTGATCGAGAACTTCCGGCCGGGCGTCATGACCCGGTTGGGCCTGGACTTCGCCGAGCTGCGTCGTCAAAGGCCCGAGCTCATCACGCTGTCCATCCCTGGCTTCGCCAGCAACGACCAGTTGCGTCGTCACTGGCGCGCCCTCGAGCCGATCATTGCGTCGGCCTCCGGGGTATTCACCGATATGGGTCAGAACCGCGTACTGATGGGGATAAACCCGAGCTTTTCGCCGCTGCCGCTAGCCTCGTCCTACGGCACCATGCTGGCTGTCTCCGCGGTGGCACTCACTCTGCAAGCGCGGGAGCGCACGGGAGTGGGTGATCAAATCGAGGTGCCTCTGGCCGCGGCGGTGATGGAGGGGCTGTCTTACAACTCGATCAAGATCGACGGTTATCCCGAACGCTACAAGACCTTGCGCGAAAAGGAAATTGAGCGGCGGCGGTCGGAAAATCTTCCGATGAACCTCAGCTACGAAGAACTGCAAGAATATCTCGACCCCTTTTACCGCACATACGAGTGCGCGGACGGTCGCAAGTTCTATGCGGTATGCCCGTCACACCGCTCGCACGCCAGGCGTTGCCTTCAGGCGATGGGGTTGTACGAGGAAATGCTATCTGCCGGGCTGTCGACAGTGAGCGACCCATACCTTCCTATCTCTCAATGGGAGGGGGATGCCTCACTCGGTGTCTACCCGTTGCCTGACCATTGGGCCCGGCGCATTTCGGCACGCATGAAGGAGGTGTTCCTGACCAAGACAGCGACCGAGTGGGAAAAAATTTTCGGCGAAGGCCGTTTTCCCGGGGCACCCCACCGCTCGACTCAGGAGTGGTTGCACGACGAGCACGCCAACGCCGCTGGTCTGGTGGTCGATGTCGACGACCACCAGTATGGCAACATGAAACAGCCTGGCGCGATCGCCTGGCTGGAAGACAGTGCCGAACTGATGCTCTCGCCCGACGCACGCCGCACGGTGAGTCTCGAAGAAGCCCTGGCCATCCTGGATGAGTGCGCGCCCACGGCACTGCCGCCCCCATCTGAACAGCATGTTGGCGGCTGGCTTGACGGTGTGCGTGTCCTCGATCTGACCAACGTCATCGCGGGTCCGCATTCGACCTCCTACCTCGGCCGGTTCGGCGCCGAGGTTATCAAGCTCGACCCCGTAACGCCCAACTATGATCCCTGGAACACAGTGGTCTTTGGCATGTCTTCGGGCCGCGGCAAGCAAAGCGTCCTGGTCGACCTGAACCACCCCGACGGACGCGAGGTGTTTAACCAATTGGTTCGTTCGGTTGATGTGATCGTGATGAATGCACCGGATCGTCAACTGGCACCTTTGGGTCTTGACGAAGCGAGTCTCCAGGCTGTCAACCCTGGCGTGATCTTCTGTCAACTGGATTGCTTTGGCGGACCGCGTCGCGGCCCGCGGACCGATTATCTCGGCTACGACGACTTGATCCAGGCCGGCACCGGCATCATGCTGCGCTTCGGCGGCGGCATGGCAACGCCAGAGGAACACGCTCACGTCGGAACCATTGACGTGAATTGCGGGTTCGCTGCAGCGCTCGGCGTTGCCGCCGCTTTATATCGCAAAGCCAGAACCGGCCAGATCAGCCGTGCCCGGACCTCCCTGGCATCGCTCGGCAACCTGGTGCAGATTCCCTTCTGCTACGACTACTCACGGCGGGCCCCGTTCGATGAGCCTTCCGGCCGTAGCGCCCAGGGCTTTGGCAACCTGTCACGCTTCTTTCGGGCCGCGGATGACTGGTTGTATGTGGACGCCAGCGAAAAGGAACTGGACAAGCTAAACGCCGTAGAGGGGCTGACGGGCATCCGCGACGCGGCAGATCCCGCAGCGTTTCTCAGCTCCGCGTTCGCCACGGCCTCCGCCGAAACCTGGCAGACGCTGTTGCAAGCGGCCAATGTGGCGGCAGCCATTCCGGACAATATCGACAACTTGCGCCAACGCTACAGCCGCCCTGCAGACAATCGTCCGGGCATCGATAACGGCAGCTATTCATTCAGTGTGTATGCCGAGCATCCGAGTGGACGACGCGTCATCCAACTCGATCCTTTTGCGATTCGCCCTCACGTTGCTCCGATCCGCGCACTGGCGCCAGCAGAAAAGTTTGGTGCCTCGACCCGAGGGGTTCTGCGCAAGATGGGCTACAGCGATACCCAGATTGCGACGTTGATTGCGCGAAGGGCGGTCGGCGAAAGCTGGTGCGAAGAGTACTTGCCCAGCTGAACACGTCACCGTTGCGGGCAAGCCGGAACAAATCGCGACCGTTCCGCTGATGCGTGGACGCGACCGACAGCAGCAAGCACCTAGAAGAAAAAAGGCTGTAGCGAAGGGGTGTTCGAATATTTATAAGATTGGAGACGAAGATGCACGTACGACACCGCAAGCTCCCGGGTACCGAAAACACCCGGCGAGGCGCAGAAATCGTTATCGAGAACCTCAATCGAGCTACGCAGCACATGGCGCGAAAACGCCCATGGCGAGGCACGGGGAAGGAGGTACCCTGCGCGCCTCCCTGTCGCCGCAGCCGATCCGCAGACACAGCGCTACCGCCTGCGCTGCCAGGTGCCTTCCGCACCGAAAGACATTGAGGGTAACGATCATGCAAGACCAGGGCAACACATTTGTGAGCTTCCGCAATGTTCGGAAGACATACGACGGGGAAACACTCGTCGTCAAAGACCTGAATCTCGACATCCAGAAGGGGGAGTTTCTCACTTTGCTCGGTCCGTCCGGCTCGGGAAAGACCACCTGTCTCATGATGCTCGCCGGGTTTGAATACCCAACCGATGGAGAAATCTGGCTGGATGGTCAGTTACTTAATCGCATTCCGCCGCATAAACGCGACATTGGAATGGTATTTCAGAACTATGCACTCTTTCCACACCTGACCGTCGGACAGAACCTCGAGTATCCCCTCAAGGTTCGCAAGATGCCGCCAGACGAGCGGGCCGCGCGCGTCAAGCGGGCGCTCGAGATGGTCCACATGGAAAAGCTGGGCAAGCGAATGCCAGGTCAGCTCTCAGGCGGTCAGCAACAGCGAGTGGCGCTTGCGCGTGCGCTGGTGTTCAACCCCAAGCTTGTGCTGATGGACGAACCGCTTGGCGCGCTGGACAAACAGCTGCGCGAGCACATGCAGATAGAGCTCAAGGCATTGCACGAATCTCTTGGCCTGACCTTTGTGTACGTCACACACGATCAAGGTGAGGCGCTCACGATGTCTGATCGAGTAGCGGTCTTTGATCAGGGGGTGATCCAACAGCTCGACCAGGTCGACTCGCTCTACGAATCGCCGAGGAATCTGTTTGTAGCCAACTTCATTGGTGACAGTAACCGGGTGGAAGGCACCGTCGTAAGCCGGGATGGTAATTATTGCGAGTTGCGAATTGCAGACGGTACGACCGTACGTGCGCTGAATGTTGCCGGGCTCAATGTCGGTAGCCACGCCACAGGGGTGATCCGTCCCGAGCGGCTCTCGATTGGACGGCAATCCGAACAGCAGCGCAATGTCATCAACAGCGAAACGCTTGGGATGATCTACTTCGGCGATCACGTCCGGCTGCGTTGCCGCTGCCCCGGAGAAACAGAGTGTTTCGTGAAGGTTCCGCTCGGGCAGGACGGGGCGGCCCATGTCCAACCGGGAAATCGAATCGCGTTGTCGTTTCATGAAGATCATCTAAGAGTTTTCAATTGACCACGCGTAGCGAAATCACCTTGTGCCAAGGAGAACGAAATGAGGTTCTTTAGAAATACGGTCGGCGTGGCTGCCATGATGTGTTGTTCCGCTTTCGCATTGGCCGACGGCCTTACGACGGTCAATTACGGTGGCGCCGTGGGGAACGCCGAGAAGGCTGCCTGGGTTGAACCGTTCTCGAAAGCGAGCGGTATTCCGACGAATGCGATTGAGTACACGGGCGAAATGGCCAAAGTCAAAGCGATGGTCGACGCCAAAGATGTCACGTGGGATGTCGTTGAAGTCGAGTCGGCAGACATCGGACGCGGCTGTCAGGACGGACTCTTCGAGAAGCTCGACTGGTCGAAGATCGCGAAAAAGGGTGATCTGGTGCCTGGATCGGTGACTCCCTGCGCTGCCGGCACATTCGTGTGGTCGACCGTGCTGGCATACAACCCGACGCTGACGAAGGGCGCGCCACAGGGCTGGAAGGATTTCTGGGACGTCAAGAAATTTCCTGGCAAGCGTGGCATGAAGAAGGAGGCGCGTTATAACCTCGAATTCGCACTGATGGCAGATGGCGTTCCGGCGAAAGACGTGTACACCGTGCTGGGCACGGAGGCTGGCGTCAATCGGGCGTTCAAGAAGATGGACGAACTCAAGCCACACATTCAGTGGTGGGAGGCTGGCGCACAGCCGCCGCAGTTCCTGGTCGCCGGTGACGTTTCGATGTCCACCGCGTATAACGGCCGCATCGACGCCGCAATGCGGGCAGGGAACAAGAACCTGGGTATCTCGTGGGACCAAAGCGTCTATGAGCTGGACTTTTTCGTGATTCCGAAGGGCTCAAAAAATAAGGATGCAGCCGAGAAGTACCTTGCCTACGTGCTCGAACCTCAGGCTCAAGCTACGTTCGCCCAGCACATCCCGTACGGACCAACCAACAAGGGCGCCTTAAAGTTGCTTGATGCAACCACTCTTGCAAACCTGCCTAACTCGCCGAAGAACGGCAAAACCGCTATCCCCAACGACGTAGAGTTCTGGACCGACCACGGCGACGCGCTAGAACAGCGTTTCACCGCGTGGGCAGCGAAATAACGCGAATCGCGTACCCATCGCTCGAACGCAGGGGTACGCGAAGGAGAGAGACATGAGCGCGGTAACTACTCAGCAGCAGGATTGGCATTTGCGTGAGCTCAAGCGATCGCTCAGGAACGTGAATTTACGTAAGCAGATGGCGGCGCTGGCGCTGGTCGCTCCTCTTGCTATTTTCATTTTTCTGGTATTCGTGATGCCCGTTGCATCCATGATTTCGCGGTCGATTCAGAGTCCGGAAGTCGTTGACGCGTTGCCAGACACGACGGCGGCGCTGCGAAACTGGGATCGGAAATCGGCAGTTCCGGATGACGCTTTTCGCGGGCTGATGCTCGATATCGAGCGCAACGGCGGGAACAACAGTTCGGGTACCGCTGCCGGTCGACTGAACGGGCAGAAGGAGGGTTTCCGTTCGTTGTTTTACAAGACTTCGAGCGCACTTCCGTTCGGCGACAATGATTCAGCGCTGCCTGCGCACGAGGTTCGACAAAAACTGATCGAAATCGACAGGCGTTGGGAAGATCCCGGTTACTGGCAGGCAATAGCTAAAGATTCATCCCGATACACAAGCCAGTATCTCCTCGCGACGATGGACTACCGTCGCAATTCTGCCGGTGACATCGTTCCGGTTGATCCAGGCGCCTCGGCATATCGGGAGGTATTCCAGCGAACGTTCGTGATTAGCGGCCTGGTAACGTTCGCCGCGCTGCTCCTCGGCTACCCCCTGGCATACTGGATCTCCAGTCTGCCGGCGGGTAAGGCAAATCTGCTGATGATCCTGGTGCTCCTTCCCTTCTGGACTTCGATCCTCGTGCGGATCTCCGCCTGGATTGTCATCCTTCAAGGATCTGGCCTCGTCAACAAGGCGTTGCTGTCGCTGGACCTGATATCGTCTCCATTGACACTGCTGTTCAACCGGACGGGGGTGCTGATCTCGATGACTCATATCCTCCTGCCGTTCATGATCCTGCCGCTGTACAGCGTCATGAAATCGGTGCCAGCCAGCTATACGAAGGCAGCGATCTCGCTGGGTAGTCACCCGTTCGGCGCGTTCTGGAAGGTCTACTTTCCGCAAACGCTGCCAGGAGTCGGCGCCGGCGGACTGCTGGTATTCATCACGGCGTTGGGCTACTACATTACTCCGGCATTGCTGGGCGGAGCCGGCGACCAGATGGTGAGCTACTACATCGCCTATTTCACGAACGTGGCCTTGAACTGGGGGATGGCGTGCGCACTGGGAGCGGTTCTGCTTCTTGTGACGTTGATACTCTTCGGTGTTTATCGAAAGATCGTCGGCAACGAACTGAAGGTAGGTTAGGACCATGAAAACGACCGTATCGCGTTTTGCACCTTATACGTCGGCTCCCGAGATCGCGTGGCACTACTTTTTGCGATCGACCAATGTCATGATCCTGCTTTTTCTGGTCTTGCCGATACTGGTGATCATCCCGCTTTCTTTCACGGACAATACATTCCTGGTCTATCCGATACACAAGTTCTCGTTCAAGTGGTACCACAATCTGTTCACGTCCATTGACTGGCTTCGTGCCGGAAAAAACAGCTTCATCGTAACCCCGCTTGCCACGATCTTGGCCACTGTCCTCGGGACGTTGGCCGCGTTAGGCCTCAACAAGGCGACGTTCAAAGGCAAGGGCGCGCTGATCGGCATTTTGATCTCGCCGATGATCGTGCCGGTGATCGTCACTGCCGTCGGGATGTATCTGTTCTTTGCGAAGTGGGGGTTAGCCGGGTCGTACCTTGGTCTGATTTTGGGTCATACCGCTATCGCTGCTCCATTCGTGGTGGTCACTGTCAACGCCACCCTTGCCGGGTTCAACCAGAATTACGTGCGCGCGAGCCTGAGCCTCGGTGCGTCGCCCGTCAAGACGTTCTTCTCCGTCACCCTGCCCATCATTGCGCCGGGCGTTATTTCTGGAGCCCTGTTTGCATTCGCAACGTCGCTCGATGATGTCGTCATCACGATGTTCATCGCGGGTCCGACACAAGGTACATTGCCGTTGCAGATGTTCATCGGCCTCCGGGAAAACATTACTCCGACGATTGCTGCCCTTGCGACAATTCTGATTGTATTTTCCAGCCTGCTTCTGGTGACGATGGAGTGGCTGAGGTCCAGAAGCGCGGCGCGACAGATAGCGACGTGACATTGCTTGCCGCGGCACCTGTCGCCTTAGAGAGTGTTTCAAAAAGAGTCGTCCGAGCGCCGAAGTGTTCGCCAGCAGATCAGGCAACAGGCGAGTTTAAGGAGCCCTTCATGGATGTCGGCACGACGCTCATATCGAGTACGAAGGCGGCGAAATCCATGCAGCCACGCATTGGTTCGCTCGACGACCCAACGGACCTTACCCAGACCGCTGCCATGGGGTTCGCCACGCCGGGCGATCGATGTGGGGATGCCGACAGCGTGCAAGGGCCGGCGATACTTGTCGTGGTCGTAAGCGCGATCCGCATAGATTCGGGCCGGTTTGCGAAGTGGTCGACCGCGCAAGCCACGAACCGGCGGGATCGCATCGACCAGTGGAAGCAGTTGCGTGATGTCGTTGCGGTTCGCGCCAGTCAGGATGACCGCGAGCGGCGTACCGTTGGCGTCGGTGGCGACGTGATGTTTGGAACCGGGTCGCGCACGATCGGTGGGGTTCGGTCCAGTTTTTCGCCCGCCCCAACCGCTCGAACAGAAGTGGAATCGATGACGACGCGAGAAAAATCGATCCGGTCGGCGGCACGCAACTTTGCGAGCAGGATCTCGTGGAGCCGATCCCAGACGCCGGCCTGTTGCCAGTCGCGCAAGCGCCGCCAGCAACTGATACCCGATCCGCAACCCATTTCGGCGGGCAGATCGCTCCAGCGAATGCCGCTTTTGAGCACGAACAGTATCCCGGTCAGTGCGGCCCGATTGGCCACGGGCTTGCGCCCTGGATACCGGAAGCGTCTCGGTCTTGCTGGCGGTAGAAGTGGTTCGATCAGTGCCCACAATTCGTCGTCGATGATTTGCCTGGCCATCTCCTCGCTCCGCTCGTCACAACGGTCGAGGTTAACAGCTTTGCGTTTGAGTTAACAGTAGCCGTAGCTCTTTTTGAAACATCGTCTTATGCCCGTGGAGGCCGTCGGGCATGGCGTAGTGGTACATCCTTGAATGGTTTATGTTGTCTGGATGTATCACTTCGCCATGCCTGACCGCCTGCGTTTACCGTCAGAGAGGACAAGCATGGCTTTTTCAGCCCTTTATCTGCAGCAGAATGACAGCGGTTTTTCGGCCGGGGTTACCAGCCTCGATGACCGAACCCTCGACGAGCATCCCCTCGCAGCCGGCGAAGTGCTCATTCGTATCGCGCACTCGACGCTTAACTACAAGGACGCGCTAGCGGTCACGAACCGCGGTCCGGTCGTACGCGCCTGGCCAATGGTCGCGGGTATCGATGGCGCCGGTGAGGTGGTGACATCGACAGATTCTCGCTGGAAAGCGGGAGATATTGTCCTCGTCAACGGATGGGGCCTCGGCGAAACACACTGGGGGTGCCTCGCAGAGAAAGCCCGCCTGAAGGCCGACTGGCTGATTGCGGTACCGCAGGGACTATCAACGGCCGAAAGCATGGCAATCGGGACGGCCGGCTACACGGCGATGCTATCCTGCCTTGCGCTGGAACAGGCCGGTGTCAAGCCGGCCGACGGTGAAGTCCTCGTGACCGGCGCGAGCGGCGGTGTGGGCAGCGTGGCAATCTCGCTATTGAGCAGTTGGGGATTTACGGTCGTGGCGTCGACGGGCAAGCCCGAGCAGGCGCATTTTCTGAGGCGTATCGGCGCCGCCGATGTGGTCGATCGGGACTCGCTGTCGGCAGCCGGCAAGCCGTTGCAGAAAGAGCGCTGGGCGGCGGTTGTGGATTCTGTCGGCTCGCATACGCTTGCCAACGCATGCGCACAGACGAAATATGGCGGCGTCGTGACGGCGTGTGGTCTCGCGCAAGGCATGGAGTTCCCGGCGAACGTTGCACCGTTCATTCTGCGCGGTATAAAACTGCTGGGCATCGACTCGGTTATGTGTCCGATCGCTCATCGTCAGATTGCGTGGAACCGGCTCGCTGCGAATCTGGATCGAGCAAAGCTCGCCGAACTCACGCACCGAATAGCGTTGCACGACGTGCCGGAGGCAGCCGCGCAAATGATGGATGGAAAGCTGAGCGGTCGCACGGTTGTCGACATTTGCCGCAGCGCATGATGTCGGGCGCTTCCGTTCGGATTTGAAGGTCTGCTACTTCAGGACCGGTGGTGTGCTCTCCCGTGCCGGGATGTGGCAGCACGGGAGCTGTAGCGGGTTTTGCAGTGGAAAGACTATCTCGCCGTCGGCATCGCGAATTCGGCACCTTGCTCGATACTGTCCGGCCAGCGTTGCATGATTGACTTCTGACGCGTATAGAACCGGACGCCTTCCTCGCCATACGCGTGCGTGTCACCGAACAAGCTACGCTTCCAGCCGCCAAATCCGTGCCACGCCATCGGTACCGGGATCGGCACGTTGATGCCAACCATTCCAACCTCTATTCTCCGGCCGAACTCGCGCGCGATGTGTCCGTCGCGAGTGTAACAGGCGACGCCATTGCCGAATTCGTGCGCGTTGACCAGGTCGACGGCCTCTGTAAAGTCCTTCGCGCGGACGCAGGACAGCACCGGTCCGAAGATTTCCTCTTGATAGATTCGCATCTCGGGCGTGACGTGGTCGAACAACGTGGCACCGGTAAAAAAGCCTTCCTCGTGCCCCGGAACTTTGAGGCCACGTCCATCGACAACCAGCGACGCGCCTTCTTCGACGCCAATCGCGATGTAGTTTTCAATGCGTTCCAGCGCCTGACGTGTGACGATCGGCCCCATCTCGGCGTCGGCCTCCATGCCGTTCTTTACTATTACGGAGCGTGCTCGATCAGCGAGCCGCGGAATCAGCTTGTCCCCAACGTCGCCTACGAGGACTGCTACCGAGATCGCCATGCACCGTTCACCCGCGGAGCCGTAGCCTGCGCCGACCAAAGCGTCGACGGCTTGATCAATGTCAGCGTCGGGCATCACAACCATGTGATTCTTCGCTCCGCCAAGCGCCTGGATCCGTTTTCCGTGCTTTGCCCCCGTCTCGTAGATGTAGTTGGCAATCGGCGTCGAACCGACGAAACTGATCGCTTTTACGTCAGGATGCTCGAGTAGTGCGTCCACGACTACCTTGTCCCCCTGCACGACGTTGAACACGCCGTCAGGCAACCCGGCTTCCTGCAGCAGGCGGGCCATGTAGAGCGAAGCTGACGGATCACGCTCGCTGGGCTTCAGAATGAACGCATTGCCTGCGGCGATCGCGATCGGAAACATCCAGCAAGGAACCATGCACGGAAAGTTAAAAGGCGTGATTCCCGCGACAACGCCGAGGGGTTGCCGGGTCGTCCAGTTGTCGATGTCGGTCGACACCTGTTCCGTATGATCGCCCTTCAGCAATTGCGGAATGCCGCAGGCAAACTCGATCACATCAATGCCCCGTGCTACTTCGCCTTGCGCATCGCTGAACACTTTTCCATGCTCGG
The DNA here is from genome assembly GCF_050436225.1 of Paraburkholderia lebeckiae. Classification (NCBI taxonomy): domain Bacteria; kingdom Pseudomonadati; phylum Pseudomonadota; class Betaproteobacteria; order Burkholderiales; family Burkholderiaceae; genus Paraburkholderia; species Paraburkholderia lebeckiae. Next base: position 2,819,423 of record NZ_JBNDLU010000002.1, read on the forward strand.
CCGTCATGATCGCTGCCAGCTCGTCCTTGTGCTGGTTCATCAGTTCGAGAAAGCGGCGCATGACGCGCGCGCGACGGATGGGGGGCGTATTGCTCCATCCCTGGAATGCCCGTGTCCCTGACGCTACTGCGGCACTTACGTCGGACGCGTCGCCGAGGTGCACCATGCGTGCAGGAGAACCGGTCGCGGGGTTGAATATCGGCTGCTTTCGAGTGCCTGAGCCAGGCACGTGGCGACCGTTGATGAAGTGAACCACGTCTGCGTCGTCGTTGAAGGGCTGCATTTCATACTCCTTGCTGGGATTGGAACAGGTTCTAAGTGCCACAAAAACGGGCGATGGGAATAGGCTTTTGCCTTCCGATGGCAAGAGCTGTTGTTGCATCTGAATGACCGTCACTTCGACAGATCAGATGCGGTTTTTTTGAGGGGGAATTCGCTTACCAGAGACCGCGGTAGAGCTCGACCATTTCCGCGACCGAGGGCACGCGTGGGTTATTGCCAGGCGAGCCAGAGGCCAGAGCCTGCTGTGCCATGGTCGGCATTAAGCTGAAGAAGCGCTCGCGGTCGATACCAAATTGTTCGGGCATCGGCACCTGAAGGTCAGCGTTGATCGACCGCAATTCAGCGAGCAACCTGGCATTGGCGGTCTGCGTACTGTCCTGCCTGTCGGCCACGCCCATGGCACGAGCGCAATCAGCGTAGCGTTCTTCCGCCGCCGGGATCGAGAACGCGGTCACACTGGGCAGCAGCATGGCGTTGGACAGGCCATGGGGAACGTGGAAAAAAGCGCCGATCGGTCGACTCATGCCGTGTACCAGCGCCACGGATGCGGCGGAGAACGCCACACCCGCGAGCGTCGAACCGAGCATCAGGGCTTCGCGGGCGGCTGTATCCTGGCCCGATCGATAGGCTTTACGCAGATTGGGGCCAATCAAGCGCATGGCCGCCAAGGCCTGACTGTCGCTGTACAGGTTGGCTTTCTGGCTAACGTAGGCCTCGATCGCGTGGGTCAGCGCATCAATACCCGTATCGGCGGTGACGCGCGGCGGCAGGCTGAGGGTCAGGTTATAGTCGACCAAGGCTGCCACGGGCATGAAGCCAATGCCCACACAGAGCATTTTTTCGTCGTTCTGCTCGTCAGTGATGATCGTGAAGCGGGTCACTTCCGAGCCGGTTCCCGCAGTGGTGGGCACCGCGATAATGGGCAACCCAACCTCGGTAACAATGCGCGGAAATTTATAGTCGCGCATTTCTCCACCATGCCTGGCAAGAACGCCAATCGCCTTGGCGCTGTCGATCGGACTGCCGCCGCCCAGTGCAATGATGCTGTCGTAGTCTCCTGCGCGAGCCTTCTCCACGCCAGCTCGAATCGAGTCAACCGTGGGCTCGGGGACCGTATCAGCGAAAATTTCGGCTGTCATGCCATTGGCGGCGAGATTTTCCTGAATGCGCCCGGCATAGCCCAGCTGCACCATCATCTTGTCAGTGATGATCAGAGGGCGACTGCAGCCGAGAGTCGCCAGAACCGCGGGAACTGTCTCGCTGGCGTTGGCGCCGACCTGAAGGATGCGCGGCAAAATCACTTGGTTAGACATATCGAATCCAGTATTAATGTCGGTTAAATATAAAAAGCTATCCGGGATCTAATCATTAATTGAAGTCTTCGTCTCGATGCCTTGTCTTTTTGATAATTTAGATAATAAAACATCGATATCCTTGATATTGGGAATGGTGAAAATTGCCGGAGCGGTATGATTTTCGGTGTTCCTTAATTCCCAGTTAGGCATCACCTGTTCGAGAGGTCCCTGCAGGCGTGCATCGCGATGACGCAATAAATCCCGCGTCATTAATAGAGGTAGCAGCAAGGTGATATGCCCATGGCCGGGCCGGCCGTGTGTTGGCCGAAGTGAATGGCCCCTGACTTCGTAAGCCGGTAGTTGATTAAGCTTCTGTCCATATGACTCATCGACTCGTCTCCCGGACCCGCAGATTTTCTGCAATGCAGGTCATCATTGTCATAGGTAGCCGTCAGCACTGATCAATCGCGTTTCGGCTGCAAGCTGCCGTGGCGGCGCGCTGAGGTTACTGTCGGGTAGAACGAGGAGCGGGTAAAGCAATAAAAAAGACGATAATGGGTCCGCTTTACTTATGGCTTTGGCCGTCGGGGGCGAGCTGGAAGGCTATTTTTGCCCATCCCCCGAAACTGAAATCCTCCGAAAACCGCTGCCAGGCTTGGCTTTTAGGGGTGTACTGCAGCAAAAATAGCCGACCGGTTTATTCTCCACATCGGGAATCGAACTCCCGCAAAGCGTATTGCAAGTCGAGGTCACGACGGCTGTTCTTGCCATCCTTCGGTCCGGGCTTCGTGTCGCTGCAACGCTGTGCCTGACTATCGCTTATCGTATCGGGTCGGCTCCCGATCCCGCCTTCGGTAACCCCCTCGCGGGCTAATCGCCGGGTGTTGTCCTCAATGGGCGCTTTCACCCGCATCATGCAAAATAGCCGCATCGAAAATGCGGAGGATGACCCGTGGGTGTCAACTTCGACCTGAACGATTTGCAGGCGTTTCGAGCTGTCGTGGAATTGGGTAGCTTCCGCAAAGCAGCGGAGGCGGTCAATATTTCGCAGCCAGCGCTGAGCCGGCGCATCGAGAAGCTCGAAGCGGCGCTCGGCGTGCGGCTCTTCGAGCGGACCACCCGCAGCGTGACGCTCACCACCATAGGTCGCGTGTTCGCCCCAAGCGCGGAACAACTTCTCGACGATCTCGATGTCGCATTGCTCGGCATCCGCGACGTCTCCAGCAGCCGCCTCGGTCATGTGACCATCGCATGCGTGCCGTCGGTCGCCTACTATTTCCTGCCGAGCGTCGTTGCTGCCTATCACAGCCGCTATCCGCGTATCCGGGTCAAGCTGCTGGACTCGAGCGCCAACGAAGTGCTCGGCTCGGTCATCAGCGGTGAAGCCGATTTCGGCGTCAGCTTCATGGGCAGCCAGGAAACCGAGGTCGAGTTCAAGGTCCTGCTGCAGGAACGGTTCGTCGCCGCGTGCCGTCGCGATCATCCCCTTGCCCGGAAAAAGCAGGTGACCTGGAACGAGCTTTATGAACACGAATATGTATCCGTGGACAAGACTTCTGGCAACCGCCTGCTGCTCGATCAGGCGTTGACCAAGGTGGCGCCGGCAACGCCGAGCGTTTGCGAGACTCGCCATGTCACCACCATGCTCGGCCTGATCGAAGCGGGACTCGGTGTGGCAGCGGTGCCTTCAATGGCAATGCCCATGCGCGATCATCCGATTTTGACCAGCGTGGCGCTCGTCGATCCGGTCGTGACGAGGCGAGTGGGTATTGTCAGACGCCGGGGACGTCCTCTCGCGCCGGCCGCGCAGCAGTTCTATCAGACGATTCTCGACACGAAGCGCAGCGGCATGGCCCGCGCGGCGAAGAAGACCCCGAAATGACACTGCCAAGGCCATTCCGGCTGCTTTACGTCCAGGTCCTGCTTGGAATGGGACTCGGCATGACCGTCGGGCACTTCTGGCCACAGGTAGGCGCGTCGCTGAAACCGCTCAGCGATGCGTTCGTCGCGCTGGTTCGCATGATGATCGCGCCAATCGTCTTCTGCACGATCGTCATCGGCATCACGTCGCTTGCGAGCGGCTCGAAGATCGGCCGGACCATCCTGAAGGCGCTCGCGTTGTTCTACGTGCTCACCATCGTTGCGCTCGTTCTGGGCCTGGCGACCGCGTTCGCCCTGCATCCGGGTGCGGGACTGCACATCGACGCGCATCATCTGGACACGGCCATCCTGGCGCAGTATTCGACGCGCACGCAGTCGCACGGGCTCGTCGAGTTCGCACTGCATCTGATTCCGGAGACGCTCGTCGGCGCCTTCGAGAAAGGCGAGGTTCTGCCGGTCCTGCTGCTTGCCCTTCTGTTCGGCTTCGCACTGAACGCCAGCGGAAGCGCCGGACGGCGAGTGCAGGAATTCATCGATAGCGTCGCACACGTGCTGTTCCGCATCCTCGCGCTGATCATGCGGCTTGCCCCCGTCGGGGCGTTCGGCGCGATGGCGTTTACGGTGGGCCGTTTCGGCATCCGTTCGATTGGCTCGCTCGGCATGCTGATGTTGTCGTTCTATGCGGCGTGCCTGCTGTTCGTCGTCTGCGTGCTCGGTCCCCTCGCACGCCTGCATCGCTTCTCCCTCTGGCGTCTGCTGCGCTACATTCGCGAGGAACTCGTCATCGTGCTCGCGACGTCGTCGACCGAACCGGTGCTGCCGCGTCTCATCGTCAAGCTCGAAGCGCTTGGCTGCGACAAGGGCATCGTGGGTCTCGTGCTGCCCGCCGGCTATTCCTTCAATCTCGACGGCACGGCGATCTACCTGACGCTCGCCTCGATGTTCATCGCGCAAGCGTGCGATGTACACCTCTCGGGCGGCCGGATCGCGACGATGCTCGTGGTCATGCTGATCACGTCGAAGGGCGCGGCGGGCGTGTCGGGCAGCGGACTGGTTGCGCTCGTCGCGACGCTCACCGTCATTCCCGATCTGCCGGTTGCAGGCGTCGCGCTACTGGTCGGCATCGATCGCTTTATGTCCGAGGCGCGTGCCCTGACGAGTGTGATCAGCAACGCCTGCGCGGTGATCTTCGTATCGATGTGGGAGCGCGCCTGCGACCGAACGCGTCTGAAGGATGCATTGAGCCTGGCGCATGCGCCCGAAGAAGCTTTCGATCAGCCCGCCGACCTGCCGGGCTGAATTGTTGCCGTCGTCTCAATGCGTGGCGATGGAATCGAGCCCGGTCGATGTCACCTCCGGCTGCGCGGCGGGCGACGCGAGATAGTCGAGCAGCGCTTTCGCCTCCTTCGGATGCTGCGCGCCGACCGGGATGCCGGCCGCAAAGCGCGTGACGGACTGTATCGACTCCGGAATCTTGCCGACGTAAGCCGCGCCCTTCACCGGGAGCAACTCGCTCACCTGCTGAAATCCCACTTCGTAGTCGCCGGTTGCAACCACCGACGCCACCGGGATCTTCGGGATCATTTTCGCCTTGTTCTTCACCTGTTCCTCGATGCCGAGCCGCTTGAACAACTCGCGCTCGATATAGACGCCGCTCGCGCTATCCGAGTAAGCGATCGACCGGGCATGCAGCAAGGTTTCCTTGAGCGCCGCCTCAGACCCGATGTCGGGCTTCGGCGCGCCATCGCGCACGACCATCCCGATGCGCGAATCCGCGAGCTCGACGCGCGAATCGGGGATCACCTTGCCCTGCTTGATGAGGTCGTCGAGTGCATAGCCGACCATGATCACCACGTCGGCGGGCTCGCCGCGCTGAAGCCGGTTCGGAATGGCCTCCGGCGACTTGCCCATCGACGGTCCGAGCGCGGTATCGAGCGTGTTGCCTGTGGACGCCGCGAACTTGGGGCCGAGCAGCTTGTAGGCGGCGGTGAAGCCGCCAGAGCTCATCACGTGCAGATCGGCGGCCTGCACGTTCGCCGCAGCGGCGCCGCTGCCGAGGAGCGCCGCGGCGCAGAGTTTCAGAAGGATGGATTTCATGGTTGAAAGAACGTCAGGCTGAAGTTCGAGGAGCGAAGCGATGCTTCAGGAAGCCGCATGCAGCGGAATGCGATGGCGCCGATACAGTGCGAGTGTGGCGCCGAGCCCGCACACCGCGGCGAAGCTCATCCAGTAGCCCGGCGCGGCCTTATCGCCCGTCATGTGAATGAGCGCGGTCGAGATAACGGGTGTGAAACCGCCAAAGACCGCCGTCGCGAGGCTGTAGGCCAGCGAGAATCCAGCGACACGCACTTCGACCGGCATCACTTCGGTGAGCGCGACGATCATCGCGCCGTTGTACATCCCGTACATGAACGAGAGCCAGAGCAGCACGAGCAGCATGTTGACGAAGCTCGGCGCGTGAGCCAGCAGCGAAAGCGCGGGGTAGGCGGTCGCAATTGCCAGGATCGTCATTCCGAGAAGGAGCGGACGGCGTCCGATCCGGTCCGATAGGGCGCCACCGATCGGCAGCCAGATGAAGTTGGAGATCCCCACGCACAGCGTGACGAGCAGGCTATCGGCGGTGCTCAGATGCAGGACCGTCTTGCCAAACGTCGGCGCATACACCGTGATCAGATAGAAGCTCGTGGTGGTCATTGCGACCAGCAGCACGCCCGCGATCACGACATTCCAGTTCTGCACGAGCGTCGTAAAGACTTCTTTCATGCTCGGGCGATGCTGGCGCTGTTTGAATTCCTGCGTTTCCTCGAGATTGCGCCGCAAGATGAAGATGAACGGCACGATCATGCAGCCGACGAAGAACGGCACGCGCCATCCCCACGCAGCGATCGCCGCCGTATCGAGCCACTGATTGAGCGAGAAGCCGAGCGCGGCAGCGATGACGATCGCCACTTGCTGGCTCGCCGACTGCCAGCTCGTGAAGAAACCCTTGCGGCCCGGCGTCGCCATCTCGGCGAGATAAACCGATACGCCGCCCAGTTCCGCACCCGCGGAGAAGCCCTGCAGCAGACGGCCAATGAGAACCAAGGCCGGGGCGAATAGTCCGATCGTCGCATAGCCGGGCACGAACGCGATCAGGATGGTGCCGCTCGCCATGATCGACAGCGTGACAATCAGGCCCTTGCGGCGACCGACATCGTCGATATACGCGCCGAGGATGATCGCGCCGAGCGGCCGCATCAGGAAGCCCGCGCCGAACACTGCGAACGTCATCATCAGTGAAGCGAACTCGCTCCCCGCCGGGAAAAAGACCGCGGCAATCTGCGTGGCATAGAAGCCGAACAGGAAGAAGTCGAACTGCTCCAGGAAGTTGCCTGCCGTCACGCGTAGCACGGCGAATGCCTTCGATTGCCCGGGGGCCAGCGGGGGTGAGGAGGGATGCATCGAGGTGTCTCCAGAAATTTTGAACTTGCGGTGTTCGGGCGATTTGTTGTTTGTCGAATGTTCGCTCGGACCACACGAAACGATAAGTGCTATTTTCGAAACGATTGATGTCCGTTGGTTATCAGTGTCGGCGAAGCGCTCAAGCTACGAAGCGGCACTGGGACGCGGGCGTTCGGGTGTCCATGTTGCGTCCGCGGTTCAGGTGATCGTCGATTTCCGCCGCGCATCCGAGCATGCGCGGATAAAGGAAGATCGTGAACGCGGCGGTTTCGAGATCGGACTCGCTGAATTCACCACGTTGCAGCGGCTGCCACAGCATCTTCAGCAGCAATGCGGCGATCACCGCATCGACATTGACGCAATAGACGTTGCGCGAGACGCCTGCCTCGAACAACGCCTGCACCAGCTCGCGGTAGTACGCATGGAACACGTTGTATTCACCGCGCTTCCCGCGCAGTTCCGCGATGAACACTTCGCGCGGGTCGTGGTTGACCGGTCTGTCCTTGAAGACGGGATGGTTCACGCCCGGCAGCTTCGCGATATCGAGGCTGCCCGCATGCTTCTGCCGCGCCTTGTACTGCGCATAGCGCTCGACGGAGCGCTCGGCGAGCGAGCGCAGGTCCACGCCGTGGCCGGGCTTCGACGGATCGTCCAGCGCGGTTTCCCTGAAAGCATCCATCAGGAACGCGATACCCTCGTACCCGTTCCCGCCGTGCGTGTAGCCGGTATGCGAGAGAAAGCCGACCAGCGCCTTGTTGAGCTGCACGCGCTCGGGGCTTTCCGGGCCGTCGGCGGATACCGCGCCCTTTGCTCCCTGCGCCGAGATGGCTCCCGGACCGTTGGTGAGCAGCAGACCGACGAGCGTCTTGAAGGCGAACAGGTCGTCCGGACCCGGCTTCAGGTTGAGCAGCGCGGCGAAGCCGATTTCGGTGAGACTGCGCTCGTTCAGCAATTCGTCGGTGGAGAAGCCGCAGAAACCGTCCGGGCGATGCCGCGATGCGTCAGCCGATGCACCGATCAGCGTCCCAAACAGCATGCTCCACCAGGGCAGGCTTTCGGCGGTCACGCGCGAGATGCGCTTGCGCATGAGCGGGCCCCACGCCAGCGTCGTCGTGATCGCGGCCAGCACCGCGTCGCCGGTCGGGTGAGCGGGCTGAGACGTGAGCCAGCGCACGAACGCCGATTTCGCGCCGCGCGCGGCGAGTCCCGCGAGCATTGCTTCGGCGAGCGGATCGCGGGAGTCGGTGAAGAACTGTTCACAGCCGCTTGCGTCGATGCGTGCGACGTCGAAGGTTTCATTCAGCGCGTCGGCAAGACCAGCGGCCGCAAAACGATCGATCAGCCACCTGGTGACGTCCCGCGCCGCGCGCTGACGTTTCGGCCCGACGATCGACGCCGCGGCGGCCAGAATGGCGTTGGGTGCATTGCCGGCCTCGCGTGCTGCTTGCGCCGCCGCGAGTTCCGGCCTGCCGTGCAGATTGACGAATGCGGCGATCGCGACATCGATGAGTTTTTCGTCGTTTTCTCCGCCGAACTCGTGCAGCAGGGCAAGGCCGACGTTCGCTTCGAGCGAACGCGTCGCGGCCTCCAGCATCGACGCGCCGTGCAGGCTGCTCACCTGCGTCTTCGCATCCATCTGCGACGCGCCCGATGCGTCCTTGAGCGCCTGGCGCGGAGCGATCACGCCGATCTGCCGATTGACCTGATGGACCTGCTCGTTATACGGCGCAACAGCTTCCACGACCGGAATCCCGAGGCCCTCCGGCAGCGCGATGCCCTGATCGGAGCCAAACCACGGCTTGAGTGCGAGACTGCCCTCCGACTCGAAATCGGGCATCGTCGCGTTGGCGCGCATCACGGCGCTCAGCGCGGCCGGGATGTGCGCGATGTTCGTCACCACGGCACCCTTCGTCGAGCAGCATGGATCATCCGGCGTGAAGAGGCGCTCGACGCCGAACTTCTGCATGAACCAGCGTTCCTTGGCTTGCGCATCGTCGTTGCCGCCGGCCATCGCGCCGGCGTGGCCGACTGCCCGCGTGAGGCGGCTCTTCCACCGACCCACGACGCACGCGACGACTGGCTTCGTGAAGACCGCATCGGCCTCGTAGTAGCCACCCGGTTCGCAGTAAAGCACCGCAGCCTTGCTGCGCGCATCGTTGGCGAGTGCGAACGCGAATTCCGGCGCGGCATAGTGGATGTAGACGTCCTTGCCGCTCGAGATGACCGTCGACGTGCCCCAGCCACCCATGCGCAGGTATTGCGCAATCGTCGTGCTGAAGCCACCGGAGTTGGAGAAGATCGCGATCGAGCCCTTGCGCAACGAATCGTCAGGATTGTCGCCGCCGAGCGCTCCGCCGATCCTCACGCGATTCCACGAATCGGCGACGCCGAGGCCGTTCGCGCCGAAGATGTCGATGCCCGCCTGCTGGCCCATCGCGCGGATTTCGCGGGCGTCGTGGACCGCGATCTTCTCGGTGATGATGAAAATCTTCCGCAGCTCGGGATTCACGCGAATCAGCTCAGCGACGCCGTCGCGGGCCGCGGACGGCGGCAGGTAAACGACGCCGCAGTTGAACCGGTGTCCCGCCTGCAGCCCCTCACGGACGTTGTTGTACACGGGGATATCGCCGGCCGGCGTCGCGAGCACTTGCCCGCCCTTGCCCGGCGCGGTGCCGAATACGACGTTACCGCCCGAGAATGCGTGACTCACCGGCGTCACGTCCGACGATTCACCGCCCAGGATGTTGAGCACGCACACGCGATCCTCGCGCGTGGCGATCTGTGCGAGTGAGTTGACGCCAACGAAGTACCTGAACGTATTGCTGCCTTGCTTGTACATGTCGATCTCCTCAGGCATGAGCCGTTCCGGTTTGCCTCGGTGACGCGCCAATCCTTGCTGCGATCTCGGTGCGGCCGCCGGCGCGCATCCAGGCGTCCGCCTGGCGTGCGTACTGGATCACTTCGCTGATGTCAGAGTCGAAGCCGAACAGCCGGTAGGGCAGGCCCAGCGAGTCGCATGTGTCCCTCAGCGCCGACATGCCGCGCACGAGGTTCGGGCCTCCCCGGCCCAGCACGACATAAAGCGGTGTCGGCCCATACTCGCTGAAGTGCTCGCGCAGGGCGTCGGCCATGGCGCGCAGCGTCTCGTAGATGTCCGTGTTATTGGACTTGCCGCCAATGATGAAGAGCACGTTCGCCTGTTCGAGCCAGTGCCTGAAACAGATGCGCGCCACTTCCTTCATCTTCGCGTAAGGCGGATTGCCGCCGAAATCCGACGAGATGATCGCGGCGTCGCCCAGCATTTCGGTGACGAGCGAGTTGGCGCCGCCGCCGAAGGTCGGGGCGAGGATCGTCCCCTTCTCGTTGATCACATACACATCGCTCTGGCCCTGATGGGTGCGAAGCTGGTTGATCTCCTGCTCAAAATCCGAGTAATCGGCGGCGAACAGATGAGGCGGCAGGCCAAGCCGCGCCCAGCGCGGATCGTCGCGATCGAAGCCGCACTTGAAGTCGCACGCAACCGGCGTGAGGCGACCGTGCCTGTCCTCGCGCATGCGGATCGGGTTCAACTCGAGCGTCGTCATGCCGAAGTCGTGAAAGAGTTCCCAGAGTTTCGGCAACTGCTGCACGAGCGGCGAGATGATCTCCTTCGGCGCGCCGATCTCGCTCAGTGCATTCGCTACGACGAACGCCTTCAGCCCGGTCAGCGCATCGAACGGCACCATCGCCACCTGTTTCGGGTCGACTTCCTCGATGTCCATGCCGCCCATGTGGGAGAGCGTCATGGTCGGTGCGCGAAAGCGGGTGGAATCCGTGATCGAGAAGTAGACTTCGTGCGTGGCCGGCACACCGGCTTCGAAGGTGACGCCATTCGCCTTCGCCTTGATGTGGCCGACGGTATGCCCGGCGAAGTAGAGCCGCTCCTTTTCCGCGAGCGCGGTCTTCAGGTCGGTCGCGCGGCCAAGCAAACCCGCCTTGCCTTTCTTGCCGACTCCGCCCTTGAAGACGGGCTTGATGAAGATCTGGCGATGACGGTCGATCAGCGCCTTGACTTCCTCTTCGCTGGCGCCCGGGCCGAGGATTTCGCTGGCCGGAAATCCGACGAATTGCAGCAGGCGCGCGCCGTGCAACATACCGGTGATTTGCATGAAGTTGTCTCCTGAAGGGCATAGCGATATAGAAAGAAACGGGTGTTCGGATTGGTCGTTTGACGAAAGCGCCAGGCGTGACAAGCGGCCGTGACGCCGATGGCGTTCGGAATGCGTTGCTGATGTGTGTTGAATTGTCCGGTGCTCGAACCGGCTGGGGCTCGAGACCGCCCGGCCCAAGGGGCGATCGTTAGCCGCTCCAGGTGCGCCTTGCGTTGTACATAGCCTTGTCTCCGATGCGTTTTACTTTCGTTCCAATCTTGCTGAAATCTTGAGTACAGATACTCACGCAAATGGAGTTACGCGATAAGTGCATTTTTTCGAAACATTGATGTTTGGACGTTATCAATGCAGCTGGATGAAACGTGGCATCACCGGCCACGTTCCTCCGCTGCCTGTCGGGGCAGACGGGTCAGCGGTCCAATTTGTGATGTGACTTTCGTTGATGGTCCGTCATGCGCGAATGAAGCGCCTCCCACTGCCCTCGCGTGAAACTTCTGATGGCCGGCATGACTCGCTCCGACACACGACCTTCATTGCATCTTGCGCAGGTGTTCACGTGCCGTCAACACCAGTTGCGTGCAGTTGTCGGCGCGGATGGAATAGATCGGAATACAGAGGAATTTGGCGGAACAGGAAATATTTTTTGGTGTTGATACCAGTTCCCTTCAATGCACATGGACTTTCACACGCTCACTGCTCACGCACACGAGCGTCAACAGAACTGGTCAGCATGTGCTCGTCGATTCACCTTGAGGGAGAACCGGAACACGTTCGATGTTGCTAGCCAGCAAACGCGATACTCACCTACCCTGCGTCGCCATCGCTACGGTGCTTCCATTCACGGCCATTCGACTTGCACAGGCATTCACGACCGCGCAACGGCGCCTCCAACATCAGTGGAATCTGCTCTATACCCAGTGATGTGTCGGGTGTCGCCACGTCTGATGCACTCGGAGATCAACCGGCCATGCACACGCAACTTACTTCGCTGCATCACTGCATTGAACGCACGACACACTGCGACTACATTGAAGCGAATTTCTGTTGCACATGGCTTGTACATCCTATGCACGGAGGTCACACATGGCGCAGAAAACAACATGAAAATTGAGGTATGGCAGGATAGGCTTGCGCCGGTTTTGGGCGCCATGGGCACCCACTCCGACACGCCGCACCCGCTCGCAGCATCAGTGGCTTCTGCGATCCGCACAATCCGCGGCAACGCGGGTCGAACGAAAATACCAATGGACTCCTGAGACAGTATCTCCCTAAAGGAATCGATCTCTCAGTGTATTCGCAGGCAGAACTCAATGCCGTCGCAAGGCGACTCAACGAACGTGCGAGGAAAACTCTAAACTTCGATACACCGGCTGAGCGATCTCATCAATCTGTTGCATCGACCGGTTGAATCCGCCGAGTGAACCGGCCATCGCAATGACGGCTTTGTGTGTTGCGCGAACGGCAACTATTGGCCGACTATCGCCTGATGCGCCCAGCGTTTGCCACTCCGCAAGTGGCGCTCGACTTTCTCACGCGCGGTCGTTGGCGAAAGGTTGGTCTCAGGGAGTTCCGCGGCGCGCGCCCGCCCTCACGAGTAACCGGCAGCAGGCCGCTGCCGGTTTCAACTACGCTCTCATCCGTCAATTTGCTGAATGCCGGCCAGTCGCCACGCCTGGTTGCCACGTGCGTCGCTGACCATGTTCCAGACTTCCTGGAACGGCTGGGCAGTCGGCGCATCGTCTTCCCGCATTTGACCGTAAAAGCGAACGCTAACCAGCGTTTCATCCGCATTGCGTTCTGTGCCAAGCAGTTCCGCGTCAAGTTGCGTGACTTCCGTATGACTCACCTGGCGACCCCGAGCTTCGAGATCCCGCTTGATTTGCGCGAACATCTCCGGCGTCGTCAATTCGAACAGGTCACCCTGCTCGTTCCGGTCCCATGCGCCTTGAAGGCGCATGAACAAGGTCTTTGCCGATACAAGAAACGCCGCCTGATCTTGCTCGAGTGGTAGTCCCGTTGTCCTCTCCGTGTCCGCTGCTCCCGTCGAACCCATCGCCGCGTTCGGCCAGCCCCGCAAGTTCGCTTCAGGCCGCGCTTGCGGGATCTGATTCAGAAACCGTGAGCCGTTCGTTTGCTGGCGGTTCACGGGACCGTGTCCATAGGCAAGATCCGGACGACGCCGGTTGGCGATAAAGCGGAATAGCATCACGCCGGCGAAAATCACCGCCCCGATCAGCAACGCATTCGACAGCATCTGCGCCAGTTCTTCGCCCAGGCCAAACGACGACAGCAATGCTGCAATCCCAAGGCCCGCAGCGAGACCAGCCAGCGGGCCCATCCAGCGGTTACCCGCTGGCGCAGCAGGCGCCTGCGCGGCCTGTTGTGCCGGCTGTGCCTGTTGGCTTCGCTGCGCTTGTCCAGACGGCGACGCCGTCTGCGACTGCCGCCCGATGCTTTGACTCCCGCCTACGCGCTTCGCCTCGGCGTCGTTCGACGCCACGGCGCCCAGCGCCAGCAGTCCCGCCAGACCGAGCGCGGCCGTCCCGCGCGTGACTGCACCGGCAGCACCTCGTAATTTGTTGATGATTTGCGTGTACATAAAAACCTCTTTCGATGAGTCGGGAAACTGCCCGCAACGCGCTCCATTTGCGCGCGCAAATACATTGCGAACAGTAATATTTTTAGCTACGCAAGCTCGCCGCCGGTTGTGCCTTCGATCCATCAAAAGCGGCGTGAAAACCGTTGCCGTGGATGTAGTGCACCAGTTGCCGGATGGTGTGTTCCTGCTCGGAAATCAGGTTCTTGATCAGATCGCCGATCGACACCATTCCTGTCACCTGCCCTGCGCTGATCACAGGCAGATGGCGAATCCGATGTTCTGTCATGATCGCCATGCACTCGTCCGTCGTCTGCTTCGGGCTGACATAACGCACCGCCGTCGACATGATGTCGCGCACAGGCGTATTCGTTGACGAGCGTTCCATTAGAACGATCTTCCGGGCGTAATCCCGCTCCGTCACGATGCCGGCTATGCGCCCGTCGTGCACGGCGATGAGCGCTCCAACCTCCCTGTGAGCCATGATCGATATCGCGTTGCAAACCGAAGCGGATGCCTCGATCGACCACACTGTCCGGGAAGCTTTCGCACGCAGCAATTCTGCAACCGATGCCATATGTCACCTCTGTCAGCTGTCATGAAACGCCGCCGACACCTCGGGGCGAGGTTTCAAATCTAACTGAACCCATACCGACATAAAATTCGTATTTTTATTGTCGATACCTCGAGAAAATCGTATCTTTCCGTAATCGACGGAGGGTACGTGAATTTCAAGCATCTCTATTACTTTTGGGTCGCGGCTCGCGCGGGCGGCATCGTGCGCGCGGGCGAACAGTTGCACATCACGCCGCAAACGCTCAGTGGCCAGATCAAGCTTCTCGAAGAGGCGCTGGATAAGAAGCTGTTCAGGAAAACCGGCCGCACGCTCGAACTGACCGATGCGGGGCGCCTCGCGCTCGACTACGCCGACGAGATATTTTCGTTAGGTTCGGAACTCGAAAGCGCTGTGCGGCGCGAAAGCGAATCCGGTGCGCAAACGCGGTTTCGCGTCGGGATCGCGGATTCGGTCCCCAAGGCGATTGCGTACCGGCTGCTGGAACCCGCGCTGAGCGCGTCGGCGTCGCTGCGCATGATCTGTCACGAAGGCAAACTGCACGCGCTGCTCGCGCAACTGGCCGTGCACCGCCTCGATCTGATCATCGCGGACGCCCCCATTCCCGTCGACGTCAACATCAAGGCGTTCAATCACCGCCTCGGACGTTCGACGCTAAGCTGCTTCGGAACCCAGGCGCTGATTCAAAGCAGCAAAAAACGCTTCCCGATGTCGCTCGACAAGCTGCCGGTGCTACTGCCCGGCACGGAATCCGCCGTGCGGCGCAAGCTGGATCACTGGCTCGCCTCGCACGCCATTTCGCCGCGCATCGTCGGCGAGTTCGACGACGGAGCGATGACCATGGCATTCGGCCGCGAAGGCCGCGGCCTGCTGTTCGCGCCAACCGTGCTCGAAAGCCAGTTGCAGACAGAGCACAACCTGACGATAGTCGGGCAGATCAATTCGATCGTCGAGGAATTTTTTGCAATCTCTATCGAGCGCCACATCAGCCACCCGGCTGTCGCGATGATCATGGACGCGGCGCGTAGCGAACTGTTCAACGTTTAGGCGGGGCCGTTTCTGTGTAGGATGACCTCGCGATGCCGGCAACACCCTGGTTTGAGCACGGTTGCGGCCCCTTACGTAGCAGGAACGCGGCGATCACCTCGAAGGTCTCGATGCGAACGCACGCGTGTTCAATTCGATGATGACAATAGCTACTATCGCTATTCCATTAGAGCGATGAACAGATTGCGAATGTCCGCGAGAAGCACGCATGCGTTTTATATCGAGTCGACGTCCATACGCGATCTATCCAAAGTTTGCGGCCGACGGCTCGCCTGATCAAACGGCCGGGCAGATGAAGGCTATGGCCGTTTCCGATGCGAAGGGTACGCCTCTCGCGATTGATACCCTGCATCTTGCAATGCTTCGTTACGTTGTCAGAGTCGCTCTTTATTCAGGCTCCTAGACGCGCCCGGTGACACGGGCGGTTCCCTCATGTTGAAGCGGGAACAGCTCCTGCAAGCAACTTCGTGTCGCAGTCACCACCTTCTATCCGCTGGCGGCTAGCCAGCCTCATCTGTTGCGCGTTGCGCCGGAATTTCTTTTCGGGAGCACGCCCCATCTCAAGAATCGGTTACGTGAGTAACCGGGCACCCCACGCGCATGTTCACTTCAAACCGCCCATACATCGTGTCCCGCGCTTTCCATGGTGATGTAGTCGGAACGCCTTTGCGGATCACTGACTTCAGTTGCGCCCCCTCGGCTATCACCCCGTCCTTCAGATAGCGCCACAACGCAATTGCGAGACGCCGCGCCACCGCGACGATGGCGATACGTCGGGCGCGGCGATTCAGTGGGACGCCCTGCGTTCGCTGGAAGAACCACCGTGTCAGGACACTGTCGGGCTGGTACCGCAGCCAGGACCAGGCCATCTCGATGAGCAGGGCACGCACCCGTCGATTGCCCTGCTTGCTGATGCCCTGATCTGTGCGGCTCCCGCTACTGTCGTATGGCCGTGGTACGAGGCCCAAGCACGCACCGACTTCACACCGGTTGTGGAATGCCCGCCAAAACAGTTCGAGCGCAGGATGCATGCAGGTCAGTCAAAGTCGAACATATCGAACAGTGACTTCTTCTTGCGGCGCGGATCGTAGTGCTTGCGCTGATCGCCGTGGTAAGAATCGTTGCGCCGTCCCCCCTGCTGGTCATGGTGGCCGTCGCGGTCGCCGTAGCGCGCGTCGCGCTCGACCTGATTGCTTCTGTTGTCCGGTTCGGGCGTGTCCTGCATCTGGGTCAGCAGCTTGTCCAGCTCGCCGCGATCGAGCCATACGCCACGGCATGTCGGGCAATAGTCGATCTCGATGTTCTGACGCTCGGTCATCAGCAGATCGGGGGTCTTGCAAACGGGGCACTTCATTGCGTTGCTCCTTTCGTAACGTTCAACCTTTGTGCTGCCGGTCGGGGCGGCGTTCAACCGCCCCGATACTTCTGTCAGTCCGCTTCGTTCAGTTCGAGAAAGCCGAACCGCTGGTCTGCGTCTTTTCAGACCTTGCTTCGGAGCCGGCTTCACGCTCCGCTTCCAAAACTGCCGCCTTGTGCTCGCGCTTGTCCTTTCTGCGCCGCGCCATCATGTTCATGCCTTCGACGAAGCCTGCGAACGCCATGGCCGTGTAGATGTAGCCCTTCGGCACGTGCGAACCAAAACCTTCGGCAATCAGCGTCATCGCGATCACCAGCAGGAAGCTCAGCGCAAGCGTGACGATGGTCGGATTGCGCTCGATGAACTTCGACAGCGGGCGAGCCGCGAACAACATCGCCGTGACAGCAGCGATCACTGCAATGAACATGATGGGCAGGTGATCCGTCATGCCGACCGCGGTGATGATGCTGTCGACGGAAAACACGAGGTCGAGCAGCAGGATCTGGCCGATGGCAGCCGTCACCGTCAGGCCGCCGACGCCCATCGCAGGATTCGTGTGCGCCTCGGCGTCACGGCTCACGTGATGGTGCATTTCACGCGTGGCCTTCCACACAAGGAACAGACCGCCCGCGAGCAGGATCAGGTCGCGCCACGAAAACGCGTGATCGAACACGGAAAACACAGGCTCGGTGAGACGCGCGATCCACGCGACGGTGCCCAGCAGGCCGAGCCGCATCAGCAGCGCCAGCATGATGCCGATACGCTGCGTGCGCGCGCGTTGCGCTTCGGGGAGCTTGTTGCTCAGAATCGAAATGAAGATCAGGTTGTCGATGCCAAGCACGATCTCCATCACGACGAGCGTCACGAGTGCAGCCCATGCAGCGGGATCGGCGGCCAGGGTCAGTAAGGATTCCATTTGCGAGCGTCGTTCTCCGGTTGAGAAGAAAACGGCTGACTACTGGGTCACAGCCTGTGGAAAGCATGATCGCCTGGCGCCGTATTCGAAAAAACCAGTGATAAGCTGACAGTTGGTTCGGTTTTTTCGAGGTGAGGCCACACATGCTCAACTACCGGCACTTGCACTATTTCTGGGTCGTCGTGAAGGAAGGCGGGTTTGCGCGCGCCGCCGAACGGCTCGACATGGCGGTGCAAACCATCAGCGCGCAGGTGCGCGAACTGGAAAAATCGCTCGGACATCAACTGCTGAAGCCCGCCGGACGCGGCGTCGCGATGACGGAAGCGGGACAGGCGGCGTATGCGCGAGCGGAGGAAATCTTCCAGATCGGGCGCGCGTTGCACGACGAAGTGCGCGAAGCGGCCAGCGGGACCGTCGCGCGCTTCGCGGTCGGCTTGACGGATGGCATTTCGAAGCTGGCCGTCCACGCCATTCTTGCGGACGTGCTGGGCACGCCTTCGCTACGGCTGCTCTGCCACGAAGGCGAAGCGGAAGACCTGCTGGCGGAACTGGCGCATCACCATCTGGATCTCGTGCTGTCCAGCCAGCCCGCGCCGCACAACTCGAATCTGCGTCTATCCAGCGAGCGCCTGATCGCTTCGCCGATCGACTGGTACGGGCCGGCCGCCGCGGTGCGAAAAACGCATGTCGATCATTTTCCGCAATGCCTCGCGTCGCTGCCGGTGTTGCTGCCGACGGGGCACTCGTCGCTGCGTTCGCGCCTCGACCGCTGGTTCGAAGCGGAAGGCATCCGGCCACGCGTCGCGGGCGAGTTCGAGGACAGCGCGTTGATGGCGCTGTTCGCGTCGCGCGGCATGGGCGTGTTTCCGCTCGCGGCGTTCGGCGCCGAGCGCAACGATCCCACGCATCGCGGCTTGCGCTGGCTCGGCCGCTCGCCGGAAGTGAAGGAGGAAATACACGCAATCGTGTCGCGGCGCGGGCGGCATCATCCTTTGACGCAAAAGGTGCTGAGTGCGGCGCATGCGTGACCGCGTTCGCGATCACGAAAAAGAAGGTTCGGTTTTTCCGAAGCTGCATTTCCGTTATTTCTGCTTTTTCCTCGACGCCTCCTCACCGTACTCTTGAGCCGTACCCACGAAGGAGGTGTCTCATGCAAGTCCTGTTCAAGTCCCGCGACCGTGAAGCCGTCCGTCTGCGCAGCTTCGCGCGCCAACGCATCCGGTTCGTGTTTCGCCGCATGGACTGGCTGATTTCGAAGGCGACCGTCAGCATGTCGGACATCAACGGCCCGCGCGGCGGACTCGACAAACGCTGCCAGGTGCAGGTGCAGACGCCCGATGCGACGCCTGTCGTCGTGACGTCGATCGCAAGAGACTGGCGCGGCGCACTCGATCTCGCGCTGGCCCGCGCGGCGCGTTCGATCATCCGCAGGCAGCAGGCGCGCATTGCGACTCGGGGTCCCCGTGATTTTGATGCCGTTTACGGGCGATGAACAAGGTACGCGCGAATCCTATGAAGACAGATAGCAAACGTCTTGTGCTGAAATAGCAACATTACATAAACCTTTCGATTATCCGGTGTCAAAGGAGAGTTGAGGGTTCTATGTCACCGCAGTCATTCAGCCAGTTTCCACAGGAGACTTGTGAATGAAAAGAATTTTGCTGTTCCTCGCCACCAACCTCGCGGTGGTGTTGGTGCTTTCGTTAGTAATGAATGTGTTGGGCGTCGGCCGCTTCCTGACCGGGAGCGGGCTCGACTTCAATGCGCTGTTCGTGTTCTCGCTGGTGATTGGCTTCGCCGGTTCCATCATTTCGCTGCTTATCTCCAAACCGATGGCGAAATGGGCAACCGGGGCGCGTGTCATCGATTCGCCGCGCGATTCGACTGAGCAATGGCTGATCGACACTGTACGGGAGCTCGCGCAGCGTGCTCGCATTCGTATGCCAGAAGTGGCAATTTTTGAAGGCGCGCCGAACGCGTTCGCCACAGGGGCTTTCAAGAATTCAGCCCTGGTGGCCGTCTCCACCGGATTGCTGCAATCGATGAACACGGAGGAAGTGGAGGCTGTCCTTGCCCATGAGATTTCGCACGTGAGCAACGGCGACATGGTCACCTTGACGCTCATTCAGGGCGTGGTGAATACCTTCGTGATTTTCTTGGCCCGTGTGGTCGGGTACTTCGTGGACAAGACCTTGTTTCGTACCGAACGCGGTGTCGGTCCCGGGTTCTACATTACCGTTATTGTTTGCGAGATTATTTTCGGCATTCTCGCTTCGGTGATCGTCGCGTACTTCTCGCGCCGGCGCGAGTTCCGCGCTGATGCGGGCTCTGCGCAACTGCTGGCTTCTCCGCGACCGATGATCAATGCGCTGGCCCGCCTGGGTGGACTTGCACCCGGCGAACTTCCGCAATCCTTCAAGGCATCCGGCATTACCGACAAGCCGGGGTGGCTCGGGCTCTTCTCCACGCACCCACCGATCGACAGGCGTATTGCCGTGCTGCAAAGCAGCGGGTAGTCAGTAAAGCAGGGCTGCGCGCGGCATTCCAACATGCGACGTCGACGTTTAGACAAGGGTGCTCCACGTGCCACGGCGCGCGGAAGCACCGGCGCGCCCGCAAATTCTCAGCGTATCTAAAGGGAACGCGTTCATGGACGAGAGCTATCAGATGTCCCTGGTCAAGCGCATCATCCTTGCATTTCTTCTTGGCGGGCTCGTAGTGCTGAGCTACATAGTGCTGCACCTGTTCCTGGTGCCAGTGGCCTGGGCCACCATCTTTGCCTACGTGACCTGGCCCGCTTATCGCCGCTTGCGCTCGCTTATGCGCGGGAACGCCACCGGCAGCGCGATGCTGATGACGATCATTCTCTCGGTGGCGTTCATTCTGCCGTCAATCTGGCTGATCGTGCTGCTGCGTGACGAACTGACCGCGGCCTACCAGACCGTCGCCAGCTACCTCGCCAATGGGCCGCACAAACTGCCGGAATTGATTGCGCGCGTCCCGTGGCTCGGGCTGTGGCTGCAGGATCTACTGAATCAGGTATCGGCCGATCCGATGGCTTTGCGCGCGCAAATCGCTGAGTGGGGCCGGCAGTGGACCGGGGAGGTCGGCCAGTTAGTCGGCGGCGTGGGTCGCAATGCGACGAAATTGGGCTTTGCCTTGCTGACGCTGTTTTTTATGTACCGGGACGGCGAAAGCGCGTTGGATCAAGTGTGCCGCATACTACGGCGTTTTCTGGGCGATCGCCTGGACGCCTATCTCGCTTCTATCGGCGGAACGACCAAGGCGGTCGTCTACGGGCTCGTGCTGACGGCACTGGCGCAGGGCGCGCTTGCCGGCTTGGGTTACTGGGTTGCCGGGATGCACGCGCCGGTGTTGCTGGCTGCGTTTACGGTGCTGATCGCGTTGATACCCTTTGGCACGCCGTTCGTATGGGGATCGATCGGTGTATGGCTCCTCGTCACAGGAAAAACGATAGCCGGGGTCGGTCTTTTACTCTGGGGCGCACTGGTCGTTAGCTGGGTGGACAACCTGATTCGTCCGCTCGTGATCAGCAGCGCTACCCGGATACCGTTTCTTCTGGTCGTGTTCGGTGTGCTGGGCGGGCTTGCGGCCTTTGGCCTGGTAGGACTGTTTGTAGGTCCCGTCATCCTGGCGGTCCTGATGGCAGCGTGGCGTGGGTGGCTGGAGGAACAGGCAACCGTGGGCACTGGAACACAAGGCTAGCCCAACGCACTGCTGAAGTGATCAACTGCTTGCTGCAATCATTCACGGCTTGGGCAATGCGGCTAAAGCGAGATTTAGTCACGCTTATGTTCGCCAGTCGCGATCCGGCCACGCCGTTGCTTGCGAAATTTCTCGCATTGGCAACGGTGGCACATCAGCCCTGTCGACCTTATTCCCGACTTCATACCCGTCCTCGACATCTGACAGATCTGGTCGTCGTGCCGCTTGGAGTCTGGCTTTGCTTGCGTCTCATCCCGAAGGCTGTCATCGAAGACAATCGCGGAAAGGCCGAAGGCTGGCTAACTGACAACCCGGTAAGCCAAGAAGCATAGTCGGTCTCGCGACAATTTCGGCTATCTGGGCACTCGGCGCCTGGTTGCTGTGGCGTTGGCTTGCTCGCTGAACTGGTCGCACGCCTCGCACGTTGTGCGACAGCTGACGTAGCAATCGGTTGAATGTCCGGTCAAGCCAGTGCAACGGCCGGTCGAATGTCGCCACCACAAGTCAAACGAGTGTCCCTTGATGGCCCGAATTCGGCCGAAGATCGCGAAGATCAAGGCGGCGGGCTTCGAAGTGACGGCCAAGCGCACGATCACCGAGCACATCAGGTAGCACGACAAGTCATCATGCGCGTGCGTGATCGGTGCCGCGGCTTGAGGACCGACGATTATCTGTGCAATTGATTGCAACGCCATCACCCGCTGCGTGCCCACGCCCGAGATTCAAAAAAGTCGCGTGTGCAAGTTGATGAACACTCATGTCGGTTCTGCACTCAATCCTTGTGTATGTTATCGATGATCTGCCGAACGCTATCTGATTGATCACCCTTGAACTGAGCGGCTCGCCGCTTATGGAAGAAGACCGTGGCGATTGAGTGCGGAAATGCCTGTTGGAGCGAGTTGCGCGTATAAACTCAGTGCAACTTCAACAGGGAGACATCCAATGCAGCTTCTTGATCACGTGTCGATCGGCGTTCCCGACATCGAGGCAGCACGACGTTTCTACGACGCCGTCATGACGGCTCTCGGCGCGAGCAAAGTCTTCGACCGCCCCACCGCGTTAGGCTACGGCGAGCGTTGCACGACCGACGACACCTCATCGACCTATCTGGCCGTGTATCTCGATCCAGATGAAATAGGAGAAAACAAACGTCACTGGTGCTTCAAAGCGCCGTCCCGCGAGCACGTCGATGCATTCTTCAAAGCGGGACTCGCGACTGGTGGCAAATCCGACGGCCAGCCCGGCTTGCGACCTCACTATCACCGCGACTACTACGCGGCATTTCTGATCGACCCGGCCGGCAATCGCGTCGAGGCCGTATGTCATGCCCCTACTAATCCCTAACCCTAAGCCGCTACCTCACACCCCGCCAGTTCCAACACGGACTGCGCCCTCTCATGCAAATCGCCGCCAGCCAACGACGCATCCGGCGACCTGACCCACACGGCGATCCTCGACGTCGCGCCGCCATCCGCCGGATAATCCGCAACCGACGCCACCGGTGCAAGCGTCGAGCCGCTCAGCACGCGCGGCTCGTCGGCCACGAGTTTCTGCAGTTGCCCGATCGCCGCATCCACGTCCTTGCGCTGCGCGAGTTCCACCTCGACCTCGATGCGCTGTGTGCCGCCACAGCTGTAGTTGATCACCGGATTGTTCCAGATCTGGCTGTTCGGCACGACCACGATGTTGCCGTCGCCGCATCGAAAGCGGACCCGCACGACGAAGTGGCAAGCGAGAAAAGCGCCAAACACGCGACGCATCGCGGTGATGCGCTAGAGCGTCTCAAAGATTGAGATGCACGGTCTGCACCTCAGTGCTGCGCGCCGCGCTCGGCGCGATTCGGCGACGCTACACGCCGCGTGGCAGCGCTGCCTCGATGAACACCGCGCACAACGCTTCCATGCCCTTCGCGTCCTCCTCGTCGAAGCGCGCGACGACCGGGCTATCGACATCCCACACGCCGATCAGCGTGCCGTCGGGCGCGACGAGCGGCACGACGATCTCCGATTGCGACGCCGAATCGCATGCGATATGGCCGGGAAACTCGTGCACGTCGCGCACGACCTGGGTCTGACGAGTTTGCGCGGCCGTACCGCAGACGCCCTTGCCGAGCGCAATGCGCACGCACGCGGGCTTGCCCTGGAACGGGCCGACCACCAGTTCGCGGCCATCGTGAAAGTAAAAGCCGGCCCAGTTCAGATCGCTCAACGAATGAAAGACGAACGACGAGAAATTCGCGGCATTGGCGATCCAGTCCGTTTCGCCGGCCAGCAGCGCGCGCGCCTGCGCGACCAGTTCTTCATATTGCGCGGCTTTGGGCAGATGCGAGGTAGAGGAAACTTCGAACATGACGGCTTCCGTGATCAGAGCGGGAAGGAAAGCGATAAGGGGTGAAGTGTAAAGCAAGCGCAAACCCCGCGCGCGGGTGTCGAACGCTGTGACACGCGCCGCGCGTCTACGCTCGCCGTCCCCGTCGGTTCTCGACTCTCCCTCCTTGGTTTTCTCCCTTCCGGCAGTCAGCACAATGACAGGCCACTAGCTTTTTTCGAATATGGCTCTCACGCTGACCGTCTCGGCAAGCGTGTGCGCGGCACAAACACCACACGCTACGATTAATGATTTCATCGGCAATTGGGCC
Organism: Paraburkholderia lebeckiae; assembly: GCF_050436225.1. Classification (NCBI taxonomy): domain Bacteria; kingdom Pseudomonadati; phylum Pseudomonadota; class Betaproteobacteria; order Burkholderiales; family Burkholderiaceae; genus Paraburkholderia; species Paraburkholderia lebeckiae. The sequence goes on from NZ_JBNDLU010000002.1 coordinate 2,843,327, forward strand.
GTGATCGATGTAGTTGACTACGCCGATATTTCCGGTGGCATCCCCGAAGCAAAACGGATTCTCGGCATGACGATGACAATTACGCCGCAATGCATCGTTCGCGCCCTACGCGATAAGTGAGAACTCGTTGAGTACCCGTCCCAGAGGCCCGGGCCTTTTACTGATCGACCCCAATAATCACGCTCGACGCCTTGAAAACCGCCGTCGCCGCCTTGCCGCTCGCGAGGCCGAGGCGCTCGACACTGTCGTTCGTGATGATCGCCGCGATCTGCGTACTGCCGGCACTGATCGTCACTTCCGAATTGACGGCGCCCTTCGTCACCGCCGCGACGGTCCCTTCGATGCAGTTGCGCGCCGACACCTGCTGCCTCGCGACATCGACCATTACGATCACCGACGATGCCTTCACGAGCGCAAACGCCTGCTTGCCGGTTGCCAGTCCGAGCGACTTCGCGCTGCCGTGCGTGATGATCGCGACGACCTCGAGACCGTCCGGCGTGCGCAGCGTGACTTCGTCGTTGACGGCACCGTGCTTGACGCCGGTGACTTCGCCGCTGAACTGATTGCGTGCGCTGGTTTGCATGGCGGACTCCCTGGCGATTGTCGCGCGTGGCGACGCGCGGTGGACGGATAAAGCGAGTGTAGTCGAAGCCGCGCGCGCCGCCGCCAAACATCCGATGTGCCGTGCGCATCGCCGACACCGTATCATCGTGGCCGTGCACCTCATACGCCGAATCTTTATGCCCGTCGCCGTTCTCTCCCGCCGTGCCTGCCGCGCCGTCGTGCTGTGCGTCGCCGTCACGACGCTCGCCGCGTGCAGCGCGCCAACGCCGCCGCGCAGCACGCACGCGTTCGTCGACAACGTCACGCTGTTTTCGCTCGCCCATTACGACCAGAACGTCGATCACTGGCTCGATCCGAACAGCCCCGACTACGATCGGCCGTTTCTCAGCGCCGCCGAGCAGCGCGCACATTTCGACGCGCTGTTCGCGCGCTACTTCGGCACGGGCGAGAACGCGCCGTCGCCGTGGAATCCCGCGTGGGTGACGACACGCGTGTTTCGCGAGCAGGGCGAGGACATTGCCGCACTGCAACAGCGCCGCATCGACAGGTTCGACAACACCGGCAAGCGTGGCGGCGTGATCGGTTACGGCGAAAACTTCCGGCCGCACAACAAGGCGTGGATCGACGCGATCGCGCGCAACATCAACGTCGCGCAGTTCACGCAAACACCGGTCTATCAGCCCGAGCGGCGCGCGATCGCGACCGGCAACCTGATGGTGCGCGAGTTGCCTACCACCGATCCATCGTTCTACGACCATCGCCTGGCCGGCGAGGGCTACCCGTTCGACAACCTGCAGATCTCGGCGGTGCGACCCGGCACGCCGCTCTATGTGCTCGGCAGCAGCGTCGACGGCGCGTGGCATTACGTGCAGACGCCTGACGTGCAGGGCTGGGTGCGCAGCGACGGCGTCGCGTTCGCCGACGATGGTTTCATCGATCAATGGCGCGCGGCGGCCGGGAAGTCGCTAGGGACGGTGATCGTCGCGTCGGCGGCGGTCAACGACAGCCACGGCGTGTTCCGCTTCGCTGCCCCGGCCGGGACGATGCTGCCGCTGGCGGCGGGTGCCTCGGCATCGCCAGCCGCGACCAGCACCAATGCAGGCACACTCCAGCTCCTCGTTCCCGCGCGCGACGTCGACGGCCACGCGCTGATCCGCTCCGCGTCGCTCGACGCCACGCAGATCACGCCGATGCCGCTCGCCGCGACGCCGCGCCATCTCGCGATGCTGTTGAAGGCGCTGATCGGCCGGCCGTACGGCTGGGGCAACAGCGGGCTCTACAACGACTGTTCGTCGGAACTGCAAAGCATCTTCGCCGCGTTCGGCGTGTGGCTGCCGCGCCATTCGTCGACGCAGATGAGCGCCGGTCGCATGGTCGATCTGTCGGAGTCGACACCCGCCGAACGACTCGACTATCTGGCGCGGCATGGCGTGCCGCTGCGCACGCTGATCTACATCGGCGGCCACGTGATGCTGTACCTCGGCAACACGACGCGCGACGGCGCCACGGTCCCAGTCGTCTATCAGGACGTCTGGGGCCTGCGCCCTGCCGACAACAGCCGGCGCGCGGTCATCGGCGGCTCGGTGATCCTGCCGCTCGACGAGCGCATCCCCGAGGACGCGACGCTGCAGTCGCTCGCCGCGACGCCCATGTTCCAGATCAGCATCCTCGGCGCGCCGGCGGGCAGCACGGCGCCGTCGTCCGCGCCGCCGGCGGACGAGGACAATCCGGCGGGATAAATGCCGGGCCGCTCTCCCCCGCGCCTGAAAATATTTTTTTCGGAGTGTCGATCCGACGGTGACCAACTCGTCGTAACGTTGAAGATCCAGCTCACGCAGCCGGTCTTTCCCCTGAGGAACCGTTACTTCAAGGAGTCACCATCATGTCCAGCGCCGCAGCCAAACCGATCCCGGACGGGATGCACTCGCTCACGCCGTACCTGATCTGCAAGAACGCCGCCGAAGCGATCGCGTTCTACACGAAAGCTTTCAACGCCGTCGAACAGATCCGTCTGCCGGGCCCCGACGGCAAGGTGATGCACGCGACCCTGAAAATCGGGGACTCCATGCTGATGCTGACCGACGAATGGCCCGAGCACCAAACCTTCGGCCCGAACACGCTGAAGGGCACGCCGGTCACGATTCACCACTACGTACCAGACGTCGACGCGAGTTTCAAACAGGCGGTCGAGGCGGGCGCGACCGTCACGATGCCCGTCACCGATATGTTCTGGGGCGACCGCTACGGCCAGGTCAAGGACCCGTTCGGCCACAGCTGGTCGCTCGCGACGCACAAGCGCGACCTGAGCGCCGAGGAAATCCAGCAGGCGATGGCCACGATGGAGTGTTCGTCCCAAGAGAAGAAGTGAGCGGCCGATGGGCGTCGGGCAATCGCACGCCCACGCCCACCGACACCAGTCCCGAAGGAGCAACGTCATGCAGAAAATCGCGCCGTGCCTGTGGTTCGACGGCAACGCGGAAGAAGCCGCGGAGTTCTACACGTCGGTGTTTTCGGCGTCGCGCATCGCTACCACGCTGCACGCCACGGACGCAGGCCCAGGACCAGCGGGCAAGGTCGTCGCCGTCACCTTCGAAATCGAAGGCCAGGAGTTCATGGCGCTGAACGGTGGCCCGCAATATAAATTCACGCCGGCCATCTCGCTGTTCGTGCACTGCGACTCGCAGGAGGAAATCGATCGCTACTGGTCGAAGCTGCTCGACGGCGGCGAGCCGTGGGCCTGCGGCTGGCTGCGGGACCGCTTCGGCGTGTCGTGGCAGATCGCGCCCAACGTGCTGCTGCAGATGCTGCGCGACCCGGATCGCGCAAAGGCAAGCCGTGTGATGGCGCAGATGATGAAGATGGTCAAGCTCGATATCGCCCCGCTCGAGCAGGCGTATCGCGGCGAATAGGACGGCGGCCAGCGGGCGCCCCGCCTCGCCCGCGCGATCTTTTGATAGGATCGGTCTCGACCCCAACACGGCGAGACAACCACGGTGCGCGTCAACCATCAGGCCTTCTTCTGCTCGCTGTTCATCGCGCGTCTCGCCGATCAGATCCTGCTCTTCCTGGTGCCGCTCGTGGTGTTTCAAACGACGCGCCAGGTCTCGTGGTCGGGGCTCGCGTTTTTCATCGAAACGCTGCCGCGCTACCTCGTGTTCCCGTTCTTCGGCGCGCTCTGCGACCGCTTTCCACCGCTGCGGCTGATGCGGCTGAGCCAGGCGGTGCGTGCGCTCGCATGCTTCGGCGGTATCGCCGCGTATGCGCTGTTCGGCGGCATCGGCTGGCTGATCGCGCTGTCGGCCGCGTGCGGCGTGCTGACGAGCCAAGGGCTCGTTGCGCGCGAGGTGATGCTGCCGCAGATCTTCAGCACGCAGCAGATCCAGAAGGTCCTCGCGTATTCGCAACTGGCCGATCAGCTCGGCTTCGTGCTTGGGCCGATGCTCGCCGCGTTGCTGCTCGGTGTGTGGCATTGGGAATGGGTGGTCGGAGCGACCGGCGTGCTGTTTCTGTGCGCCGACGCCGCGCTGTTCGTCTGGCAGCGACTGAGCGGTTTTCGCGCGCCTTCGCCTCTGTCCGCTCAATCGCTCGCGCCCACCGCTCACTGGACCACGCCGCTGCGCATCGCGCTCGATCACGTGTGGACGCTGCCGGGCCTGAAGAAGGTCATCATGCTCGCGGCCGCGGAGAACCTCGTCATCGGTGTCACGCTTGCGACGTCGGCGGCGATGGTGACGGGTTCGCATGCGCAATCGAGCCGCTACTACGCCGGTCTGCAAACGGCCGGAGCGATCGCCACGGTGCTGGTGCTGCTGACGGTTGCGCGCGCCGGATGGCCGGCGCGCGTGCTCGGTCTCGTCGCGTTCGTGACGATCTGCGCGGGCGGCGTGATCGCAGGCGCGAGCGCGTCGCCGTGGGGCTATGCGCTCGGCTTCCTGCTGATCGTCGGCTTCGACAAGATGTTCAACGTCTACATCCGCAGCGCGCGTTTGCAGATCATTCCGCCCGAGGACTACGGCAAGACCATCGGCGTCGCGATTCTGCTGAACAACCTGACGCAGCCGCTCGCCGGCCTGCTCGTCGGCGTGTTCTCGGCGCGCACCCAAACCGGCCCACTGATCGTCGCGCTGTCGCTGACGATGGGCGGCATCGGCGCGGCGGTATCGATCGGCTCGGCGCTGCTGCGCCGCAAGCGCGCGTGGGCGCTCGAAGACTAACGGCGCTTCGACGCGCGACGACACGCTCGAAGTTACCCACAGTTTTTGTTGGCAAATCTGTGCATAACTTCCCGGAAAAATCCGCAAGCCTTTGATACGGCTGTCGTTTTTTCGTCTGCATCGAAGGTGCGGCAGCGCACGGAGTTTTGCTGGGGTTCATGAGTGGCCGGCTGCGCGCAGACCGTCGTCAGTGCCGCGCGCATGCGAAGAGTTTCATCAGATTTACACGCCCGTCAGCTAAACCCGGCATGCTGTAATTCGTGACAAAAAGGCCGCGTTTATTGCGGCGCAATTAGTCGCATTTCTGGTTAAGAATTCACGAAAAGAAACAATCCACACATAGCCTAAATTTTTTGTATCGATGACAATGGGTCTGCATGCTCCGACGCAGCCGGGGCCCACGCTTCCGCTCAGAATAAGGTTTGAGTCAATTCGATGTGAACTCGATCCGAATATGCGCCGCAAATCATTATTAACAGATAGAAATTGTCAGATCTTGATTTGTTAAATTCAATTTAAATCACACTTGTCAAATGCGTTCGGAGTACCGCATCTTTAACCAAATGCTTCGGCGAGCGCAGCAATTGCGGCGCGAAATCGGCGCCGTGCCCGCGGACGTCGGCCCCGCGCTACGCGAAGACGCGGAAGCTGCCGGCGTGTCGCAGGGACGGCGGCGCGCGCTGAAAACGCTCTTGGGGCTTGCGGTCGCCGCGCCCGCGGGCTGGCTCGCGAGCCGCTTGCCGTGGCAGATGTGGACCGCCGAATTCCGCACCGCGACTGGCCAACTGGACGACGTGCTTCTGGCAGACGGCACTCAGATCACGCTGGGCAGCGCGAGCGCGATCAACGCCGCGTTCGAGACGAACGTTCGGCGCGTCGATCTGCTCGGAGGGGAAATCATGGTGCGGCCCGTGAGCGATGTTGGCGGCGCACCGGGCGCCCGAACGACTCATGCGCCTTTGCTCGTGCAGACGGCCGAAGGCGTCGTCGAAGCGCGCGGCGCGCAGTTCAGCGTGAGGCAACGGGATGGTTTCACACGCGTGGCCGCGTTTCGCGGCGACGCGTTGGTGAGGCCAGCATCAGGCGCGGCGCTGTTGCTGACGCAAGGCCAACGGTGCACGCTGACACGCTTCTGCGTCGCGGCGCCGCAAGCGCTCGACCCGCGCGAGGCGATGTGGACGCGTGGCCTGCTCTACGCGAACGACATGCGTATCGCGGATCTCGTCGACGAACTCGCGCGCTATCACGCCGGCGTATTGCGCTATGCCGACGACGTCGCCGATCTGCGTGTGTCGGGCATCTATCAGCTCACCGATACCGACGCGACGCTCGCGCTGCTGCAGCGGACCCACCCGATCCGCTTGCGCTCGATCACGCCTTACTGGACCCTCGTCGAAGCGCTCGACAGCGCGAGAATCTGACGCTCAGGCCGCGACGGCCTGCGGCAACGCGAACCCTTGCTCGCCCTGCTCGCCGCCCAGCGCATCGAGCAGATCGCGCAGCATGCGGTCGAGCTCGGCCGTCATCAGCGCGACGTCGGAATCGAAGCGCTCGTCGTCGTTCTGCGCGGTCGGGTCGCTCGCTTCCTTGAGCACGTCGAGCGCCGCGACGCGCTTGATCGTCAGCGACGGCGTCAGCACGAACGACACGCGATCGTTCCACGTCATCGCAAGCCGCATGCATTGCTTGCCCGCCTCGATGTGGCGGCGCATGTCTTCGGCGTCCAGCGTATGCCCGACATAGCGCACCGTCGCGTTGCCCTCGGTGGGCGAACGCAGCTCGGTGTCCTGATCGAGCGTGAAACCCGCCGGCGCGTCGCCGTCGAGCAGCCAGCCGGTCATCGCCGCGACCGGCGACTGCGCGACGCGCACCGTCATCAGCGGCAACCGGTCGATCGACTTGACGAGCAGACCGCGCACATCGTCGGCGATCGCCTGCGACGCCGCGTCGATCACGAGCCAGCCATTCGTGCAATCGATCCACACGCGCGTATCGCGGCGGATGCTGAACGCGCGCGGCCGCAGCTCGTCGGTGACCTGCTCCTTCAGGTCACGCATCTGCTTGCGGCCCGGCTTGAAGCCCTGCTGCTCCTCGAGTTCGGCCGCGCGCTCGCGCGTGATCTGGGTGACCACCGACGCGGGCAGCAGCTTCTTCTCGGCACGGAACGTCAGCAGCATCTGACCGTTCATTGCGTAGACGAGCGAGTCGCCGTCGCGCGGCGGCGCCCAGCCTTGGGCCTGCATCTCGATGCTCTGGCCGGGCGCGAACGCGTACGGCGCGAGCCACTTCTGCATCTGTTCAGGGTTAACGGACCACGGCGCGGGCAGACGGTGCAGCTGAAGGTTTTTGAACCACATGAGCGAAGTCGGATTTAGCCAAAGCGCAGCATTTTATCCGACGAGAACCAGCCGGGGCGTTCTGGCGGACGCAATCCCGCAGACCGCCTATTTTCAAAAATAAACCGTAAATCCTTCCAACTGCAGGCCGATTATCAAATCTCGCCGATGTCAGCCGAATGCGCTTCATCAACTTACTTCCCAAGAGCGCCTCCATAGTCGAAGCCGTCATGGTTTGGCGGTAGCCGGCCGGCCGCGCGTTTTGGCTCCAAATCACCTAGACTTTTGGACAGGACAGACCCAGACGGAGGCGGTCATGGCCGACCAAACCGCAAGCTGGCAGACAGTGCAATACGAGGGCTTCGAGATACACGTCTCACCGGTCGAGAAGGACCCGCCCGACCCGGCGCATGCTGCCAATGCGGCCGCGCAAAACAGCCGCTACACGTATCTAGGCTATGTGTGCCATCCGGGCGCCAACCCCCAGCTTCCCGGCCATGCGGTGCCGTTTCACGCGGACGGCGAGGAGAGCTTCGCGAGCCTCGACGACGCGCTCTACGAAGCGGTGCACGTGGGACGTAGCATCATCGACGGCACGCATCCGGATCTGACGGTGCTGCCGCTCGTGACGGGCGGCGTTTGACACACGCAGCGCGTCAAGCACCCGTTTTCGGCTCGCCGCCCGTCAGCCCAGCGCGCGCTTGATGCGCGACTTAAGCAGCGCACGGCACAGCCGGCCGGTGCGCTCGGGCTCGCTGACCGCGAGCGCGCCGTCGATGGCGGTGCCGCGGCGCAGGTAATAGCGGTCGAAGGTCGCCTGAGTCATCCCCCACTTGTTGAGGAACTGGCGACGCCCGTCGTTCTTCACGATCTTGCCGGTGCTCTTCTGCTGGAAGTGGTAGACGAGACTGTCGCCGACGCCGACGAACACGCGGCAGCCCGCGTCCCACAGCTTCATCGAGAAATCGTTGTCGCTGCTCATGCCGGGGCTCAGTTCGCTGCTGTAGCCGCCCACCTTGAACCACCAGTCCCGATGCACGAGCGTCGGCGGCCACGTCGCACCGCGCCAGTCGGCGCGCACGAGACCGGGCGCGGCGGCGACCAGCTCGTCGGCGTGAAACGCCTGCGCATCGCGGCCGAAGTCGCGCACGACCACGCACGGATTGCCCGACTCGACCGGCTCGATCATCGTGCCCGACAACATGAACAGGTTGTCGGCCGGCATCTGCGCGAGACGCTTGACGAGCGCGTCGTCCCAGCCGGGGCAGCAGTACATGTCGTCGTTCATGTAGACGATGTAGTCCTGCGTCGCGCGCGCCGCCGCGAGATTGACCGCGTGGCAGATGCCGATATTGCCGGGCGACGCCGTGTGCTCGATGCCCTCGTCGCGCACCCACGCGAGCGTGCCGTCCGAACCGTCGTTCACGTGCACGATGAGCTGGTGCGGATGCGTCGAATGACGGCGCAGGCTTTTGATCACGAGGCGCAGATAAGGCAGGTTGTTCCAGGTCGGGATGATGATTGAGAACATCGAGTCGGTCCGTTGAGCTGGGCGCGTGGCGCGGCATGCGCCGCGCGCCGGCCATGAATGTCGCGCGATTGTACCGCCCCCTCCCGCTCGCACGACAGACGCCGCCCGCCGCCGCCCCGCTGCGTCCCGCGGGCCAGCGCAACCTCACCGCGTGCGGCAGCAAGCATTTCGCAAGGAAGCGCATGGTTATAATCCGGGTCGCTCCACCGTCTTGAAAAACTCAAATGGTCCGGCGCCCCCTGCATTTTTCACCACCGGAACGGTAGTGTTTCATCGATAACACGTAGATCTATGATTTTTGCTTCCAGTCTGATCTGGCTCACGTCGGCTCTGCTGTTTCTCGCGCCCGCGGTCAATCTGGTGTGGCGCGGCGGCACCGGCTACTGCTTTTTCGCGCTCGTCGCGCTCGCGCTCGGCGCGGCCATCGTCAACCGGCGCATGCCGGGATATTTCTCCGCGTTGCGGACCTACCGCTGGTTCACGATCGGCATGCTTGCGTTCGTCGTCGGGATCGGCGCGCAGCAGTTGGTGCTCGGCTACTGGCTGCCACGCGAATTCGACTCGGTCGCGCGCTTCATGCTCGCGCTGCTGGTGTTCCTGCTGCTGCGCCAATTGCCGTCGCGCAACCTGCGCATGATCGGCTGGGGCTGCGCGGCCGGCGCGCTCGCGGTCGGCGCATGGGCGTTCATCGATCAGCCGCCCGGCGGCTGGACCGACGCGAACCGCCTGAACAACTCATACACGAACGCGATTCCGTTCGGCGATACCGCGCTGCTGCTCGCGTTCCTGTCGGTGTTCACGCTCGGCTGGGACAATCCGCGCGACTGGCGCGTGCTCGTGCCGCGCGTGCTCGCGCTGGTGTCGGGCGGCTATGCGTCGTTTCTGTCTGGCACGCGCGGCGGCTGGGTCGCGGTGCCGGTATTCGTCGTGCTGCTCGGCATGCAGTACCGCTGGTTCACCCAGAAGAAGCGCCTGCTGATCGCGACGCTCGTCATCGTGATCGGTGCGGGCGGGCTGCTGTCGACCGAACGGGTTCAGAAGCGCTTCGCCGAAGTGCCGAACGATGTCTCGATGATGCATAAGGGCGAGGACTTCACGGCCACCGGTCTGCGCCTGCAACTGTGGAACGCGTCACGGATGATCTTCGAGCGGCATCCGGTGTGGGGCATCGGCAAGGGCCATCTGGTCGACGAGCTCGGCGTGATGGCGAAGCGCGGCGAAGTGAAGGCCGAGATCGTCAACGAACGCGCGCATAGCGACTTCTTTTCGACACTCGCCGAGATGGGCGCGGTCGGCGTGATCTGTCTGCTGCTGTTCTACTACGGCATGACGGTGTACTTCTGGCGACACCGGCACGCGACCGATCCGACGATTCGCGCCGCGTCGTATTCGGGTCTCGCGGTCGCGACGAGCACGGTGATCTTCGGGCTCACGATCGACGTGCTGGTGCCGATCATGGTGACGGTACTGCTCGCGCTGCTGGTGGCGACGCTGCTGGCGGTGATCGATGCACGCAAGCGCGAGTTGCGAAGCGAAGCGCGGACCACGCCGGCGCCAGCCGCGGTCATGCGCGAGACGTAGCCGCGCGATTCATTTTGACTTGAGGACAAGCGGCGACCCGAGCGCGGAGCGCCACCCTCATCCTCGCGTGAATACCTCGTAAAGCGCCGCGACGTGCGCGTCGACGCTCGGGTCGTACACGAAGCTGTCGCGCGGCGTCGCGATGCGCGCGGCGCCGCTCTTCACGCGCCCGACCGCCTGCTCGATCGCGCTCTCGAAACTGCCCGCGGTCTGCCGCGAGAACTCGATCTTCGCTGCGCCGGTCACCGTCTCCGCCGAGCCGACGTTATCGGCGATCACGAGCGGCGTGCCGCACATCACCGACTCCACGCCGACGAGCCCGAACGGCTCGTACGCCGACGCGACGACCGTGAAATCGGCGGCCGCGAACAGTTTCTCGATCTCCTTGCTGTAACCCGCGTAACGAATTGTGTCGCCGGTTTTCGGCACCGGGCGTCCCGCGACCACGAGGCAGACCGGCAGCGTGGTGCGCGAGAAAAACGCTTCGAGCAGCGGATAGCCCTTGCGCTCGTGACTCGTCGACGAGAACACGAACATCACGCGATCGTCGGGCACGCCGAGCTGGCGGCGCACCGCCGCGCGCGCGGCGGCGTCGAGCGGCCGGAAGCGTTCGGTATCGACGGGCGGATAGAGCACGTCGATGCGCGCGGCCGGCACGTCATAAAAACGCTGCAACTCGCGGCTCATCAATTGCGAATGCGCGACGATCGAGCACGCCCGCGTGTAGACGCGCCGCTCGAGCTCGATCTGCCATTCGTCGCTGCGGCGCGGCGCGCGGCCCGCGGCTTCGAGCGAACCCGGATGCGTGCCACCGCACAACGCGACGTCGGCATGCGTCGAGTGATTGATCGAGAACACGCACGCCGGACGATGCCGCTTCAAGCGCTGCTTCAGACGCCAGTCGAACGCGAGGTTGCGCAGCTTGCGCGGCGCCCAGCGCACGTCGAGCGGCTGCGCATCGATCCACGCGGCCTCGGGCAGCGCGCGGTCGATCTCGCGCGCGAACAGCGTCGGGCGCAAACCCATGCGATGCAGGCCGGCGATCACGTCGCGCGTGTAGCGCTCGGCGCCACCGCTGTTCTTCAGCGCCTGAGCGGTCAGCGCGATGTCGGTGAGGGGACGGCGGTTCGGGTCGAGGGCTGCGTCGCGGGTTGGCTCTGACAAGGATCGGTCTCGGTGAGGCGCACGCGCGGGCGAGGCCGTGGGTGCGGAGTTTCGGGGCAGCGGCAATTGTAAAGGATGGCTTTCGCCGGCTTCGGCTCGGGGTGCCCGGGTTTGCGGCGTGCGTCGCGCGGCGCGGCCGTCAGCGGTTAGAATCTAGGCCAATCGCCTTCGTCCCGACTCCATGACCGATAGCCCGCCGTCCGCCGCAACCGCCGACACCGCCCGCCCGCTCGTCTCGATGCTGCTGATCGCCTACAACCAGGCAGAGCAGATCGGCGACGCCGTGCGCAGCGCGCTCGCGCAAACCTACGAGTCGCTCGAAATCATCGTCTCCGACGACGCGTCCAGCGACGCCACCTACCCCGCGATCGAAGCGGCGCTCGCCGGCTACGCGGGCCCGCATCGCGTGATCGCACGGCGCAATGCCGTGAACCAGGGCATCAGCGCGCACCTGTCGCAACTCGCGCAGCTCGCGCACGGCGAACTGCTGTTCGTCGCCGCCGGCGACGACATGTCGGCGCCCGAGCGCTGCGAGCGCGTCGTCGATTGCTGGCTCGCGCACGGGCGCCGCCCCGACCTGATCGCCACCGACCTCGCCGACATGGACGAAGCGGGTCACGTGCACGAGCGCGTGAGCCCGACCGAGCTCGATCGCTATCGCAGCTTCGACGACTGGCTCGTCGAACGTCCGTGGCTGATCGGCGCCGCGCATACGTGGTCGCGACGCCTGATCGAGCGCTTCGGGCCGATGCTGCCGGGCGCCGCGGCCGAGGATCAGATCATGGTGCTGCGCGCGATCCTGTCGGGCGGCGCGATCAGTCTGCGCGAGCCGCTGGTGCGCTATCGGCGCGGCGGACTTTCGCGCAAGCGCCGCTTCCAGTCGGTCGACGAACTGATCGCGCGGATGCGGCAAAACAATCGCTACGGACTCGCGGAGCTCGCGCAACTGCAGCGCGACGCTCAGATCGCCGGTGTGGGCGAACGCATGCGCGCGGCGATGGCGCCGAAGCTCGCGCGCGAGCAGTTCATCCACGCGATGTTCGAAGCGGGCAGCCTCGGCGAACGCCTCGGGCTCGCGACGCGCAGCGCCGGCGTGAAGCTCGGGCTGCGGATTCGGATGTTCCTGTATGCGAGTTGCCCGATGGTCTACGCGCCGGGCATGTGGATCAAGCGGGTCGTGCGGGGCAGAAAGGCCTGAAGACGACGATAGGGTCTCGCGGTGCCTGGCGACGCCACATGGGTCACGAAAGTCCGCGCGACGCACCCCGCCGCTGCCGCAAGCGCCGCGCGAGACTCGGCCTTCGCACCTCGACGCCGAAGCTCAGCACGCTCGCGCGCAAGCGCCGCAGCATCTTCACCGAGCGCACGAAGGTCTCGCCGGTGTGGCTGATCATCACGAACTCGAATGCGCCCCGCCAGCTCGCGACACCGCGCGAAAAGGCATACATGTCGTGACGCGCATCGACGGGCAGCTCGGCGCCGAAGCGTCGCACGAACACCCGCACCTGATCCGCGATGGCTTCGATCTGCCGCCGCCGACTCGCGCCGCGCCGTCGTGCCGCCCCGGCGCCGCATTCGTCGCGCGCCGCGCCGCGCTCGTTGGTCGCGCTCGCGCCTACCGCGTTGCCGTCATGCTGCCGATACTTCAGATGCGGCGCCGCGACGTGGCGAATCTCGCCGAACGACGCGACCACCATCGCGAGCCACCAATCGTGCATCACGATGCCGGGCGGGAACGGCAGCGCGCGTTCGAGCGTCGCGCGATTGACGAGCATCGCGCAGCCGGGCACATGGTTGCTCAGCAGAAAATCGCGCAGTCGCGTCGCGCAGCGCGACTTCGCGGTGATATCGAACAGCGAGCGCGACAAACAGCACAGCGTCGAGTCGACGAGCTCGATGTCGCAGAACGCGAGCGCCGGCGTCGCGGCGCCGCCCCCCGCGCTTTCCACGCGGCGCAGCTCGCGCATCAGATCGGTGACTTTCTCGGGCGCCCAGACGTCGTCCTGGTCGGCGAGCGCGAGGTAGTCGCCGCGGCAGCCGGCGAGCGCGCGCTCGAAATTGCCGACGATGCCGGCCCGCGTACCATCGCCGACGAGCCGCACCGGCACGCGTCCCGTATAGGACGCGAGCAGTTCGCGGGTGCCGTCGCTGGAGGCGTCGTCGGATACCACGACTTCGAGATAGGGCCAGCTCTGCGCTTCGAGCGAAGCCAGCAGCTCGGGCAGATAAGTGCGGCCGTTGTATGTTGCGAGCGCGATGGAGACGAGCGGCTTGCTCGGATCTTCGTGAGACATGGGCAGTCGATTTCCGCGAGGCGGGCCGTGATTGCCCGCCAGCATGCGATTAGCGCCAAAAAAACGCAATAAATTGAAACTTAAACACAACACCGGCGCAGAAAATGGGCTGGATAGGCGAATCAGCGGCGGGGGCCGCGGCACAGCGCGCGCGCCCGCCGTTCGCAATGTGCCGGATCAAACCGGGCTTTGCTGGAACTGGATGCGATGCAGATGCGCGTACAAGCCGTCGTGCTCGAGCAGCTCGCGATGGCTGCCGCGCTCGACGATCCGCCCCGCTTCCATCACCAGGATGCGGTCGGCGCGCTCGATCGTCGACAGCCGGTGCGCGATCACGAGCGTGGTGCGGCCTTTCATCAGCGTTTCGAGCGCCGCCTGCACGTGGCGCTCGGACTCGGAATCGAGCGCCGACGTCGCTTCGTCGAGAATCAGGATCGGCGCGTCCTTGTAGATCGCGCGCGCGATCGCGAGACGCTGGCGTTGCCCGCCCGAGAGCATCATGCCGTTGTCGCCGACGAGCGTCTCGATGCCCTGCGGCATTGCCTGCACGGTGTCCCACAGGTTCGCCGCGCGCAACGCCGCCTTGACCTTCTCCGCATCGACCTCCTGACCGTACGCAACGTTGTGCGCGATGGTGTCGTTGAACAGCACGACGTCCTGGCTCACCATCGCGATCTGGCTGCGCAGCGCGTGCAGGTCGTACTCGGGCAGCGCGACGCCGTCGACCAGAATCGCGCCGCCGGTCGGATCGAAGAAGCGCGGCAAGAGGTTCACGAGCGTGGTCTTGCCGCTGCCCGACGGACCCGCGAGCGCGACCATCTCGCCAGGCGCCACCTTGAACGACACCTTGTCGAGCGTGTGACGGTTTTGCGTGGAGTTCGTGCCGTAGGTGAACGACGCGTCGCGGAACTCCACCTCGCCGCGCGCGCGAGCGAGCGGCTTGCCGCCGCCTTTTGGCTCGGCGGGCTCGTCGATCAGGCCGAAGATCAGCTCGGCCGCGGTCATGCCGCGCTGCAACGGCTGGTTCACGTCCATCAGATGCTTGAGCGGCGAGATGATCAGGAGCATCGACGTGACGAACGCGACGAAGCCGCCGACCGTCGTCTGATCCGACGACGACTGCACCACCGCGATCGTGATCACGACCGCGAGCGCGATCGACGCGAGGAACTGAGTCAACGGCTGCGCGAGGCCACCGGAGACCGTCATGCGCATCGCGTAGCCGCGCAGGCGCCGGCTCATTTCGGTGAAGCGGTCCGTCTCGTACTGCTCGCCGTTGTGCACCTTGACGACCTTGTAGCCGCCCACCGTTTCTTCGACGATGTACGACAGCTCGTTGGTGAGCAGCTGATGCTCGCGGTTCAGTCGCCGCAGCCGGCGGTTGATCTTGCCGACCAGCCAGCCGATGCCCGGCAGCAGCACCGCGACGATCAACGTCAGGCGCCAGTTCAGATAGAACAGATAGCCGAGCAGGAAGACTACCGTCAGCGAGTCGCGCACGAGCGTGACCATCACGCTCAGCAGCACGTTCAGGATCTGGTTGACCTCGAAGACGATCGCGTTGATCACCGTGCTTGCGGTTTCGCGCTGGAAGAACGCCACGCTCGTGTGGATCATGCGGTCGAACATCTTCAAACGCAGCTCGAGCAGGATCTTGTTCGACACGTACGCGAGCAGATAGCCGGACGCGTACTGCGACACGCCGCGAATCAGCGCGAGGCCGATCACCGCGACCGGCACGAGCCACTTGGTCTTGTCGACTGCGTGCGAGCCGAAGCCCTTGTCGAGCAGCGGCTTGAGCAGCGCGGGAATGGCGGCGTCGGTGCCGGCGCTCACCGCCATCGCGATGATCGCGCCGACCACGACCCACAGCAGCGGCTTGATGAAAGGCCACAGGCGCCGCAGGACGACGGCCGGCGACGACGCATCGCCTGAACCCATGGGTTTGCTTAACGTTGGCTTTGCGCTCAAGGAATCCTCTGGAAATGCGGAACAGCGAGCACGCGGCGCATAATTGGGCGGCCGCGTGAAATATCAAAAAAGAGCATTGTAATCGGTTGCAGATGACGGCCGGCGCTCGACGCGCGACGGCATGCGCGCAACACCTGGCGGATCGGCGCCGTGGTGTGGGGCCGGATGAGATGTGTATACTCGCTGCTCGATTGCCGGGTCGCGACCCGCTCCGTCACTTCGTCCTCCACGCAACTCAGGTATGCAAGAAACCACTCTTGGCGTTGCCATCATCACCCGGAACGCCGCGGCGCGGCTGGCCGAATGCCTGCAGGCCGTGGCTTTTGCCGACCAGATCGTCGTGATCGACGGTGGTAGCACCGACGGCACCGCCGACATCGCTCGCGCGCACGGCGCTCGTGTCATCGAACAGACGGACTGGCCGGGCTTCGGCCCGCAAAAGAACCGCGCGGTCGATGTCCTGACGACAAGCTGGATCCTGTCGCTCGACGCCGACGAAATCGTCACGCCGGAACTTGCCGCATCGATTCGCGCGACGCTCGCCGCGCCCGCCGCCGACGTCTATGCGGTGGATCGTCTGTCGAGTTTCTGCGGTCACTGGGTCCATCACAGCGGCTGGTATCCGGACTGGATTCCGCGCCTCTTCAAACGCGGCACTGCGCGCTTCTCCGACGACCTCGTGCACGAGCGCCTCGTGTTCGACACGCCCGCGCAACGCCTGACCGGCAAGCTGATGCACTACTCGTACGAGGACTACGAGGGCGTGCTGCGCAAGCTCGACGCGTATTCGACGGCCGGCGCGCGGCAGCGTTACGAGGCCGGGCAGAAAGGCGGCATTCGCCTCGCGCTCGGGCGCGGCCTGTGGGCGTTCGTGCGGACTTATCTGCTGCGGCGCGGTTTTCTGGATGGCCGCGCCGGGCTGATGATCGCGCTGTTCAATGCGGAGACGGTGTACTACCGGTTTCTGAAGCTGGCGCGCCTGGAAAAAACGAGCGGGCGCTAAGGCCAGCCGATACACGCGGCACCGGCCCATCCACACCGCGGACCTCGCTCAATACACGATTTCGATCGAGCTTCCCGCAAACTCGCCGCGCAGCGCGGCGAGCAGTTCATCGGTCGGCTTCACGCGCCACGCGTCGCCCAGACGCATTTCGCCTTGCGCATGCTCGCTGCGATAAACAACCTGCACCGCGAGCCCGTTCGGAATCTGCACAGCTTGACGCTGACGGCCGCCGTCGCCGCCGAAGCCGCCACGCCCACCGCCATTGCCGCGCGGCGCGGCCGCCGGCGTGGCTGTGGCGGACGGCTCGTCCTTGCCGGCGGTGTGCGCTTCGAGCACTCGGCGCAATGCCTGCGCGTCCGCGTTGCCGTTCATCTGCACCTTCAGCGAGTCCGCGTAACGGCAGCGCGCGCGGCCGAGATCCATCACCGTTTCGACCGTGAAGCGGATGCCGCCCGTGAACGCGTCGTTGCGCGCCTGGCCCTGCACGACCAGCAGCTCGTCTTCCTTGAACAACTGCTTGTGCTCTTCGAAGACCTCGTTGAACACCGTCACTTCGCACTGGCCGGTGCCGTCGTCGAGCAGCGCGATCAGCATCTTGCCGCGCTGGGTCATCTGCGTGCGCAGCGACACGATCACACCCGCGACCAGCTTGTCGCGCCCTTCCTTCAGTTCGCCGATCTTCTGGCGCACGAAGCGACGCACTTCGTCCTTGTATGCATCGAACAGATGGCCGGACAGGTAGAAACCGAGCGCGGCCTTCTCTTCCTGCAGCTTGCGCTTTTCCGGCCACTCCGGTTCGTCGACGAGTTCGTGGCCTTGCGACGGCGCGTCGCCCATGTCGAACAGGCCGGCCTGCAGCGCATTCGCCGCCGCCTGCTCGGCCGCTTCCATCGCGAGCGACACCGACGCGATCAGCTGCGCGCGGTTCGGATGCAGCGTGTCGAACGCGCCGGCGCGAATCAGCGCCTCGATCGTGCGACGATTGACGATGCGCCGATCGACGCGGTTGCAGAAATCGAAGATGTCGATGAAGCGGCCTTCCTCGCGCGCGCGCAGGATTTCTTCGATCGCGTTCTGGCCGCTGCCCTTGATCGCGCCGAGACCGTAGCGGATCGTGCGCGAGCGCTTGCCGTCGGCTTCGGCGACCGGCTCGAAGCGATACGCGGACAGGTTCACGTCCGGCGGCAGCACGGCCATCTTGTTCGCGAGGCAGTCTTCGAACAGGATCTTGACCTTGTCCGTGTCGTCCATCGCGAGCGACATGTTGGCCGCCATGAATTCGGCCGGATGGTGCGCCTTCAGCCACGCGGTGTAGTACGCAAGCAGCGCGTAGGCGGCCGCGTGCGACTTGTTGAAGCCGTAGCCCGCGAACTTCTCCATCAGGTCGAAGATTTCGTCGGACTTCTCGCGCGTGAGGCCGTTGGTGGCCGCGCCTTCCGCGAAAATTTCGCGGTGCTTGGCCATTTCCTCGGGCTTTTTCTTACCCATCGCGCGACGCAGCAGGTCGGCGCCGCCCAGCGAGTAGCCGCCGATGATCTGCGCCATCTGCATCACCTGCTCCTGGTAGACCATGATGCCGTAGGTCTCTTTCAGAACAGGTTCGACGCGCGGGTCCGGATATTCCACCACCTCGCGGCCATGCTTACGCGCACAGAAGCTCGGGATCAGGTCCATCGGACCCGGGCGGTACAGCGCGACGAGCGCGATGATGTCCTCGAAGCGGTCGGGCTGCGCGTCCTTCAGCATGCCCTGCATGCCGCGGCTTTCCAGCTGGAACACGGCGACCGTATTCGCTTTCTTCAGGATCGAGAACGACGCCGGGTCGTCGAGCGGCACCTGGGCGAGCGACCAGTCCTGCTTCGACGGATCGAGGCGGCGAATGTAGCGCTCGGCCCAATCCAGAATGGTCAGCGTGGTCAGGCCCAGAAAGTCGAACTTCACGAGGCCGACCGCTTCGACGTCGTCCTTGTCGTACTGGCTGACGACGCCGCTTTCGTCGCCCTGCGTGTACAAGGGGCAGAAATCGGTCAGCTTGCCCGGCGCGATCAGCACGCCGCCCGCGTGCATGCCGACGTTACGCGTCAAGCCTTCGACGCGCTGCGCGAGTTCGAGCAGCTGATGCACTTCGTCTTCGTTGTCGAAGCGCTCCTGCAACAGCGGCTCTTCCTTCATCGCGTCGGCGATCGTCACGTGCTTGCCCGGCTTGAACGGAATCAACTTCGCGATGCCGTCCGTGAACATGTAGCCGAGATCGAGCACGCGGCCGATGTCGCGCACCGCCGCCTTCGCCGCCATCGTGCCGAACGTCGCGATCTGCGACACCGCGTTCGCCCCGTATTTCTCCTTCACGTACTGGATCACGCGATCGCGGCCGTGCTGGCAGAAGTCGATATCGAAGTCGGGCATCGACACCCGCTCCGGATTCAGGAAACGCTCGAACAGCAGGTTGTAGCGCAGCGGATCGAGATCGGTCACGCCGAGCGCATAGGCGACCAGCGAACCCGCGCCCGAACCCCGGCCCGGCCCGACCGGCACGCCGTTGTTCTTGGCCCAGTTGATGAAGTCCGCGACGATCAGGAAGTAGCCCGGAAAACCCATCTTGATGATCGTGCCGCACTCGAATTCGAGGCGCTGGTAGTACGTCGGGCGTTGCGCGTCGCGCTCGGCCTCGTCCGGATACAACTGTTCGAGCCGCTTTTCCAGGCCCTCTTTCGACAGCTGCACCAGGTAGTCGTCGAGCGACATGCCGTCGGGCGTCGGAAAGAGCGGCAGCTTCGGCTTGCCGAGTTCGAGCGTCAGATTGCAGCGCCTGGCGATCTGCACCGTGTTCGCCAGCGCCGAAGGAATGTCCGCGAACAGCGTGGCCATTTCCTGTTGCGTGCGGAAATACTGCTCGGCCGTGAAGCGCTTCTGACGACGCGGATTCGCGAGAATGTCGCCTTCGGAAATACACACGCGCGCTTCGTGCGCTGTGAAGTCGTCCGGCGTCATGAACTGCATCGGGTGCGTCGCGACGACCGGCAGTTTCAGCGATGCCGCGAGCGCGACCGCCTGCTGCACGTACTGCTCGCCGCCAGGCTGGCCGTAGCGCTGCAGCTCGATATAGAAGCCGCCTGGGAACACCTTCGCCCAATGCTGCGCGTGGCGCTTGGCCGCCTCTTCGTTGCCGGCCGCCAGCGCGAGGCCGATGTCGCCCTGCTGCGCGCCCGACAGCGCGAGCAGCCCTTCGCCCAGACCGGATTCGAGCCAGCCGGCTTCGATTTCCGCGCGGCCGCGATACTGGTTCGTCAGCGAGGCCTTGCTGAGCAATTCGCAGAGGTTCAGGTAACCGCGGCGGTCCTTGACCAGCAGCAGCAGACGGGAAGGCTTGTCGCGGTCGTCGGGATTGGTGATCCAGACGTCGCAGCCGGCAATGGGTTTGATCCCTTTGCCACGCGCTTCCTGGTAGAAACGGACGAGGCCGAACGCGTTGCCGAGGTCGGTAAGCGCGAGCGCGCCCTGACCGTCTTTGGCCGCCGCCGCGACGATGTCGTCGAGACGCACGATGCCGTCGGCAATCGAGAATTCGGAGTGAACGCGGAGATGAACGAAGCGGGGATCTGACATGGGCGACATTGTAACCCCACCCTTCCGCGGTTTTCAGGTCAAAACGGCGCGTTGGCGATCCGGCCAGGACGAGGTCGGAGCGAGCGCTGTTTGCGCTGGCGCAACTCGTTAGCCATTCGGCCAGGTCGGGGAAAATGTCGGGTTGAGGGATAATAGAGGTTTCGCCTCTCTCGACGTGGCCATTTAACCGGCAAACGCGCGGCAAACGCGCGCGAACCCGCGCGTCAAACCCCGGGTCTCATACGGGGCGCAACAGCGGCGGCACATCCCGCCGCCCCTCGCCACGCCGGCCATCTTTACCGCAGAACACACATGAGTATCGTCAATCTCGCCGCGTATCAATTCGCGACCATCGAAGACACCGCCGCCTGGCGCTCGTTCGTCACCGAACGCTGCAATGCGCTCGGCCTGCGCGGCACCATCCTGCTCGCGCCCGAAGGCATCAACCTGTTCATCGCCGGCGCGCGCGAGAACACCGACGCATTCATCGACTACATCCGCCACGACGCGCTGTTCGAAGGCAAGTTCGCGAATCTGCAGTTCAAGGAAAGCCTGTCGGACAAGCAGCCCTTCACGCGCATGCTGGTCAAGCTCAAGCGCGAAATCATCACGATGAAAAAGCCGGCGATCCGCCCCGAGCTCGGCCGCGCACCGTTCGTCGACGCGCCGACGCTGAAGAGCTGGCTCGACCGCGGTCACGACGACGAAGGCCGTCCGGTCGTGATGCTCGACACGCGCAACGCGTTCGAAGTCGACGTCGGCACGTTCGAGAACGCGCTCGACTATCGGATCACGAAGTTCAGCGAATTCCCCGGGGTAATCGAGAGCAACCGTGCCGATCTCGAAGGCAAGACGGTGGTGTCGTTCTGCACGGGCGGCATCCGCTGCGAGAAGGCCGCGATCCATATGAAGGAGGTCGGCATCGAGAACGTGTACCAGCTCGAAGGCGGCATCCTCAAATACTTCGAGGAAGTGGGCGGCGCGCATTATCACGGCGACTGCTTCGTGTTCGACTACCGCACCGCGCTGAATCCGCAACTCGAACCGAGCGCGACCGCGCAATGCTTCGGCTGCCGTGCGGTGGTCACGCCCGAGCAACAGCAATCGCCGATGTACGTCGCGGGCAAGACCTGTCCGGCGTGCCATCCGGACAGCAAGGCCGCGTGCGCCGCGTAATGACAGCCGGGGTGCCCCGCGACGCGGGCGCCTCGCCTGTCGTCCCCAAACCATGACCTATCGCGGACGCTTCGCGCCGTCGCCGACCGGCCCGCTGCATTTCGGCTCGCTGGTCAGCGCGCTCGCGAGCTGGCTCGACGCGCGCGCGCAGCGCGGCGCGTGGCTCGTGCGGGTCGAAGATATCGACGGGCCGCGCACGGTGCCGGGTGCCGCCGAAGACATCCTCGCGACCCTCGAACGCTTCGGCATGCGCGCGGACGAAACGCCGGTCTGGCAAAGCCAGCGCATGGCGCGCTATCAGCACGCGCTGGAGCAGTTGAAATCGACCGGTCTCGTCTATCCGTGCGGCTGCACGCGCAAGGAAATCGCCGATTCGCTGCTGCACGCGCACGCGCGCAACACCACACTTGCCTACCCCGGCACCTGCCGCACCGGTCTGCATGGCAAGCCGGCGCGCGCGTGGCGCCTGCGCGTGCCCGACGGCGAGCCCGCCGTGATCACGTTCGACGACCGCTGGCAGGGTCCGCAGACGCAAAATCTCGCGACCGAGGTCGGCGATTTCGTGCTGCGCCGCGCGGACGATCAGTGGGCATATCAGCTGGCGGTGGTGGTGGACGATGCGGACGCGGGCATCACGCACATCGTGCGCGGCGCGGATCTGATGGATTCGACGGCGCGGCAGATTTATCTGCAGCGTTGTCTGGGTGTGGCAACGCCCGAGTATCTGCATGTGCCGGTCGTCACGAACGAGCACGGCGAGAAACTGAGCAAGCAGAACGGCGCGACCGCGCTCGATAGCGACAAGCCGCTCGAAGCACTAGGCGCGGCGGCACGGCATCTGGGACTGAAGTTGGGAAGCGAGCCGCCCACGACGCTGGAGCAGTTCTACAGCGCCGCGACCGCGGCCTGGGCAAAACGGATGAACATTCGCGCATCCCGATGATGCGCACGCGTGAAGCCTGCTGCGTTTTCCGAGACTTCGAACCGCGCGGCCCCACCATTTTTACGCTCGAGGCGTTGCACCCCGAGCTCTGAACCCGACAGCCCGTCTTACGACGAGGAAGGCGTCTTCCTCGGCATTCCGAAGCCACCGAGCAACGCTGCCAGTTGCCGCTTCGGCGCCGTCTTTTGCGGCCCGGAGTTCGACGCGGCCGTCTCCTCGATCTTGCGCACCGATGCCGGCGACGGCTCGTACGGCTTCAGGAAGAAATCGTCGACCGGTTGCGCGCGATGATGATGCGGACGGTCATACGAACCCGACGCCCCGCCCGTGCGACGGCGGCTGCGCTCGTCGCGCGATTCGCTGCGCTCGCGGCGCGGCGGACGGTCCTCGTGATGATGGCGCACCGGCGCCTCGACGGTCAGGCGCTGCAAGTCGAGCGGACGCTTGATCAGCTTCTCGATGTCGGCCAGTTGCTTGCGCTCGTTCGGGCTGCACAGCGACAGCGCGTCGCCCGATGCGCCCGCGCGGCCCGTGCGGCCGATCCGGTGCACGTAGTCTTCGGCGTTGAACGGCAGGTCGAAGTTGATCACGGTCGGCAGTTCGACGATGTCGAGACCGCGCGCGGCGACATCCGTCGCGACGAGCGCCTCGACTTCGCCGCGCTTGAACGCGTCGAGCGCCTGCATGCGCTCGCTCTGCGAGCGGTCGCCGTGAATCGCGGTCGCGACCACGCCGTCGCGTTCGAGACTGCGCGCGAGCCGGCTCGCGCCGATCTTGCTGTTGCAGAACACGAGCACCTGCTTCAGGCCACGCTCGCGGATCAGCTGCACGACCGCGCCGGTCTTGTCGCCCTCGGCGACTTCATAGACGATCTGCGTGACATTGGTCGCGGTCGAGTTGCTGCGCGCCACTTCGATGGTCTGCGGGTTGCGCAGATACGTCGCGGCGAGCTTCTTGATTTCGCCCGAGAACGTCGCGGAAAAGAGCAGCGTCTGGCGTTCTTTCGGCAGCAGGTTCAGGATGCGCTGCAGGTCGGGCAGGAAGCCCATATCGAGCATGCGGTCGGCTTCGTCAAGCACGAGCATCTGCACCTGGCCCAGGTTCGCGGTTTTCTGCTGCACGTGATCGAGCAGACGGCCCGGCGTCGCGATCAGGATTTCGACGCCGCGGCGCAACTGGTCCGACTGCGGATTCATGTCGACGCCACCGAACACGACCGCGCTGCGCAGCGCCGTGTGCTTCGCGTAGGCCTGCACGTTCGCGGCGACCTGATCGGCGAGTTCGCGGGTCGGCGTGAGGATCAGCGCGCGGACCGGATGGCGCGCCGGCGACGCGCTCGTACTGGCCTGCGGCAGCAGACGCTGGATGATCGGCAGCGAGAAGCTCGCGGTCTTGCCGGTGCCGGTCTGCGCGGCGCCCATCACGTCACGGCCCGCCAGCACGACCGGGATCGCCTGAGCCTGGATCGGCGTGGGCGACGTATAGCCCGATTCCTTGACGGCTTTCAGGATGTCGGGCGCGAGGCCGAATTGATCAAAAGTGTCGGTACTGGGCGTGACGGCGGTGTCGGACATGGTGGCTTTCGCTAAAAATGCGCGTGGCGCGATGCGCGCGGCAGCGGTCGGGACCGCGGAGGGCATCATGATGAAGGCGGAGCCACGTCGTTCCGCGCGAGACCCGTCTGAGTTCGGTTAATGCGGCCGGCTCCGGCTGGCGGAAACAGCCGCCGAAAGCCGAGCATTGTAGCACTTCAGCAAAAACGCTCGTGACGGCTGGCTGACCGGCGGCTCGCGGCCGTTGCTTCGGTCGCAGCGTAGTGCGCACAGACGACAGTGGCGTGACAGCCTGGCGCTTTGCGCGGGCGGCGGGCGGCGGGCGGCGGGCGGCGTTTGTCAGCCGTCCCCGCGCCCGCACTGGCCCCAATTGCGAACGGTCGCCCGCCCCCGCTCACGTCAGATCGCCTCTCACCACGTCTCGCGCATCACCATCAGCCGCAGCTCCGTCATATCCTCGATCGCGTAGCGCACGCCCTCGCGCCCGAGCCCCGAATCCTTGACGCCGCCATACGGCATGTTGTCGACGCGGAACGACGGCACGTCGTTGATCACGACGCCGCCCACTTCGAGCGCGTCCCACGCGCGATGCGCATGCGCGAGCGAATCGGTGAACACGCCGGCCTGCAGGCCGAAGTCGCTGTCGTTGACCTGCGCGAGCGCCGCCTCGAAATCGTCGAAGCGCTCGAGTATCGCAACCGGCCCGAACGCCTCCTTGCGATACAGATCGGTGTCGCGCTTCACGCCTTCCAGCAGCGTCGCCTCGAACATCGCGCCGTCGACCTTGCCGCCCGCGACGATCTGCGCGCCCGCCTGCACCGCCCCTTCCATCCAGCCGGCGAGCCGTTTCGATTCCGATTCGGAGATCATCGGCCCGACGAAGGTCTTTTCGTTCTTCGGATCGCCCATCACGAGCGACTTCGTCTTCGCGATCAGCTTCTCGCGCAGCGCGTCGTATACGCTCGTGTGCGCGAGAATCCGCTGCACGCCGATGCAGCTCTGCCCCGACTGATAGAACGCGCCGAACGCGAGCCGGTCGACCACGTAGTCGAGCTTGCCGCCCTGGTCAGCGTCGACGATCGCCGCCGCGTTGCCGCCCAGCTCCAGAATCACCTTCTTCTTGCCGGCTTTGCGCTTCAACTCCCAGCCGACCGCGGGCGACCCGGTGAACGACAGCAGCTTGAAGCGCTCGTCGGTCGTGAACAGGTCGGCGCCGTCGCGATGCGCGGGCAAAATCGAAAACGCGCCCTTCGGCAGATCGGTTTCCGCGAGAATTTCGCCCATGATCAGCGCACCGACCGGCGTGCGGCTCGCCGGCTTCAGCACGAACGGCACGCCGGCCGCGATCGCCGGCGCGACCTTGTGCGCGGTCAGGTTCAACGGAAAATTGAACGGCGAGATGAACGAGCACGGCCCGATCGGCACGCGCTTCACATAGCCGTGATACCCGTTCGCACGCGGCGAAATCTGCAGATTGACGATCTCGCCGTCGATACGCACGCTCTCTTCCGCGGCGACCTTGAACGTGTCGATCAGACGCGTGACTTCGCCCTTCGAATCGTTGATCGGCTTGCCCGCCTCGATGCACAGCGCGAGCGCGAGTTCGTCGTAGCGCTCGCGAAAGCGCTTCACGCAGTGCTCGAGCACCGCCTGGCGCTTGAACGGCGGGTACGCTCGCATGGCCGGCATCGCATCGACCGCGAGACCGATCGCCTTGTCGATCGCGGCCGCGTCGGCCATGGCGACGCGGGTGGCGACTTCGCCGCTGAATTTGTCGGTGACTTCGAGATCGGTGTTGGCCGCCACAGGTTCGTTGGCGAGGTAGTACGGATAGGTTGTCTGCAACATGTCGCACTCTCCTTGATTCGATGCACGCAAGCTCAAAGCCGCGCGGACAGCCGCTTGATCTCGCGATTGAGCACGCGCTCGTTGTCCGAATAGTCGATCGGCAGGTCGATCACGTGCACGCCCGGCGTCGCGAAGCACTCGCGCAACAGCGGCGCGAACTGCTCGGCCGCCTCGATCCGATGACCCTGCGCGCCATAACTTTGTGCATAGGCGACGAAATCCGGGTTCGCAAGCGTCATGCCGTAGTCCGGGAAGTTCATGTTCTCCTGCTTCCAGCGGATCATGCCGAACGCGTCGTCGCGCAGAATCAGGATCACCAGATCGAGCTTCAGCCGCACCGCCGTTTCGAGCTCCTGCGAATTCATCATGAAGCCGCCGTCGCCGCACACGGCGATCACCTTGCGCTCCGGATGCACGATCTTGCTCGCGATCGCCGACGGCAGCCCCGCGCCCATCGACGCCAGCGCGTTGTCGAGCAGCAGCGAATTCGGCTCGTGCGCGCGGTAGTAGCGCGCGAACCAGATCTTGTACATGCCGTTATCCAGACACACGATGCCGTCGACCGGCGTGGTCTCGTACACGTCGTTGACGATCCGCACCGGGTACATCGGAAAGCGGTCGTCGTGCTGGCCCTTCACCAGGTGCGCCTCGAAGTGCTCCTTGATCTCCTTGAAACGCGTGAAATCCCAATGCTCCTGACGCGTCTTCAGGCTCTCCTTCAGTTGCCACACCGCGTTGGCGATATCGCCGACCACTTCGATCTGCGGGAAATACACCGGATCGACTTCGGCGCCGAGGAAGTTCACGTGGATCACGGTCTTCTCGCCCGCCTCGCCGCTGCGCATGAAAAACGGCGGCTTTTCGATCACGTCGTGACCGACGTTGATGATGCAGTCCGCGTGCTCGATCGCGCGGTGCACGAAGTCGCCGTCGGAGAGCGTCGCGTTGCCGAGCCACATCGGATGCGATTCGTCGATCACGCCCTTGCCCATCTGCGTGGTGAAAAACGGAATGCCGATCTGGTCGACGAACTCGCGCAGCATCTTCGTCGTGGTCTTGCGGTTGCCGCCCGCGCCGATCATCAGCAGCGGATGCTTCGCGGCGGTGATCGCCTCGACCGCGCGCGCGACTGCCTTCTCCTCGGCGACCGGGCGGCGGCTGTAGCTCTTCGGAATCGGCTTGCCATCGCCCTCCTCGTGCGCAACGTCCTCGGGCAATTCGAGGTGCGTGGCGCCCGGGCGCTCCTCCTCGGCGCGGCGCACCGCCTCGCGCACCGTCGCCGGAATATTGCCGATCGACACGATCTGCCGTGTGTACTTGGTGAGCGGCTCCATCATCCGCACGACGTCGACGATCTGGAAGTGCCCCTGCTTGCTCGACTTGATCGGCTTCTGGCCCGTGACCATCAGCATCGGCATCCCGCCTAGCTGCGCGTAGGCGGCCGCGGTCACGAAGTTGGTCGCGCCGGGGCCGAGCGTCGCCAGACATACTCCCGTGCGGCCGGTGAGCCGCCCGTAGGTGGCGGCCATGAAGCCGGCCGCCTGCTCGTGGCGCGTGAGGATCAGACGGATTTTCGAGCGGCGCAGCGACTCGAGCAGATCGAGATTTTCTTCACCGGGGATGCCAAACACATACTCGACACCTTCGGCTTCCAGCGATTTGACGAACAGGTCCGATGCTTTCATTGAGGGTCTCGCTTGATGACTCGGGAAACGGACAATCGAAGACGACAACGACGGCTGCGCGCGAAACACGGCACCGCGCGCGCGGCATGGCAAACGGCATGGCGAACGCCATGCCGGACAGCTTACTACTCGAACGGAAACGATGCGCGCGAGCGGACGAGGCCGCGCGGGGGGACAGGAAGCCAGGCGCGAGAAGAAGCAGGCGGCGGTAGGGATGAAGCCGCCGCATGAGGTGGATGTGTCCGCCGATCAGCAAATCAGCAAATCAGCGAATCACGGTCACGCAGTCGGAGAGAATCGGCGGCGCGTTCTCGCCGCTCGTCAGGTCGTACAGGTTGGCGCGCGGACCCTTGGTCCACCACGTATAGCTGCCAGCCCGGTACTTCGCACCGGACGCCGAGATCGTGTTGACGAACAGCATCGACGTGCCTTTCACCGGCAGCACGGCGAAGCTCTGGCCGTTCCGCGCGTTCCAGTATGTGACTTGCAGGATCTTGCCGGTCGCGCAGGTGTATTTGCGCGTCTGGTGGTTCTTGCCCTCGAAGTGCTTGAACTGCAACGGCGCGGCCGATGCGCCGCCGGAAGATGCCGCCAGCCAGGCCACCGTCGATGCTGCCGCCGTGAGGATTGCAACACGCCATGTCTTCATCGAACACCTCGATTGTTGCGGGGGGTCAGGCAGGGAGGGCAACACCGGCCGCGACGCCGAGTCACGGCCGAGTCACAGGCCGCTCATGGGCGATTCACGGACAGCTCAACGACGCTTCAAGGATCGATCACGTCGGCACACGCATCGGTCGGCGCAGCGGCGACGTGGCCGACCACCGGCACGATCTTCAGTCCCGCCGAAGCGATCCGGCACGGCGCGGCCGCGAGCCCGCAGCCGCTGATGCCGGCGCACAGCGCGAACGCCACGGCGAGAGTGCCGACCCGGCGAAGCGCGCCGCGCCATGGATTGCTGCGCGATTCAAGCGCCATACGATCCTCTGATCTCTTTGCTTCGATAAGCCGGAAACAAATGCCGCGGGCTCTTTCGTGTGCGTCCCGCACACTTTTGCGCCACGCGTCGCCGCCTGCCCGCTACTTCGCCGACACCGGCCGCACCGCGGCCGCCGCCTGGCTGGCACGCGAGCGCGCTTGCCCGATGTTCTCGCCGGTCGCGAGCGCGACGCCCATGCGACGTTTGACGAAGCTTTCCGGCTTTCCGAACAGGCGCAGATCCGCATTGGGCACCGCAAGTGCGGCCGCGACGCCTTCGAACGCGATGCCGGCCTCGTCGCGACCGCCGTAGATCACCGCCGACGCGCCCGGAGCACGCGGCGACGTATCGACCGGCAGGCCGAGGATCGCGCGCGCATGCAGTTCGAACTCCGAGAAGCGCTGCGAGCACAGCGTGACGAGCCCCGTGTCATGCGGACGCGGGCTGACTTCCGAAAACCATACGTCGTCGCCGCGCACGAAAAGTTCCACGCCAAAGAGGCCTCTGCCGCCGAGCGCCGCCGTCACCTTGTGCGCGATCTCGCGCGAACGCTCGAGCGCGAGCGGGCTCATCGGCTGCGGCTGCCACGATTCGACATAGTCGCCCGCGACCTGCACGTGGCCGATCGGATCGCAGAAATACGTGCCGACCGCGCCGCTCGCCGGGTCGATCGCGCGCACGGTGAGCTGCGTGATCTCATATTCGAAGTCGATGAAACCCTCGACGATCACGCGCCCGAAATGCACGCGGCCGCCCGCCATCGCGTACTGCCAGGCGGGTTCGACGTCGGCGTCGCCGCGCAGCACCGACTGCCCCTTGCCCGACGACGACATCACCGGCTTCACGACGCACGGATAGCCGACCTTCGCGATGCCCGCGCGCAGCTCTTCGAGCGAATCGGCGAATGCGTACGGCGAGGTCGGGAGACCAAGCTCTTCCGCAGCGAGGCGGCGGATGCCTTCGCGGTTCATCGTCAATTGGGTGGCACGCGCGGTCGGGATCACCTCGGCGAGCGCCTCGGCTTCGATCGCGGCGAGCTCGTCGGTGGCGATCGCCTCGATTTCGGGGACGATCAGATGCGGGCGCTCCTGCTCGACCAGCGCGCGCAGCGCGGCGCGGTCGGTCATGTCGATCACGTGCGCGCGATGCGCGACCTGATGGCCCGGCGCGTTCGGGTAACGGTCGACCGCGATCACTTCGACGCCCAGCCGTTGCAGCGCGATGATCACTTCCTTGCCGAGCTCGCCGGCGCCGAGCAACATCACGCGCGTCGCGGATTCAGAAAGGGGGGTGCCGATCCGTTGGCCGATCTGCATGGGAACTCCAGATAAAAGTCGGGATGAGGGTGGGATTGGATAGACCGCGATGTTAACATGCGGGCCCCTTGCCGCGCGGCGCTCAGGGTGCGCTTTGGGTGCGCTCGCGAGGCCGTGGCAGTCGAGCGGAACCGTGCCGCCGCGTCGACGTTCGCAGCCGCGATCACGTCACCGCGAGCATCGCTCGCGCACGACAAGCTTAGTACGTTACCCTTACGCCTTCGCCAGTTTGAACAGGAACGACGCCATGCTCATCCGCTCCCGCCCGCGACGTCTTGCGCGCTTTACTCCGTGCCTGCGCACCGCCGTCGCCGCGTTGAGCATCGCCGCGCTGCTCGGTGCCTGCGCGATGCCGAAGCATCCGGACGCGTCGGCGGCGCCGCCTGATCCGTTCAATCCCGCCGCCGCGCAACTGCTCGACGACACCAGCTGGGTGCTGAGCTCGTGGAAGAACGCCGACGGCACGGCGCGCGCGGTGCCGTCGGCGGATCAGAAGCCGCTCACGCTGACGTTGTCGACCGAAGGCGGCCGGCGTCACGCGAGCGGCTTTTCCGGCTGCAACCGCTTCATGGGTTCGTACATCCTGAAGGACGGCAAGCTGAGCTTCGGTTCCCTCGCCGGCACACGCATGGCGTGCGTCTCGCCGGGCGGCGACATCGAGAAGCCGTTCCTCGACGCGCTCGAGCGCATCGATCGCACCGGCGTGCAGATGCGAGCGCCGCAACAGATGCAGTTGATCCTCGACAACGGCGACACCCTGATGTTCGATCGCAGCGACAAGTGATGCGAGTCAGCGCCGCGTTCGGGATTCGCGCCGGCCTTCGAAGCCGCGCGCTGCGCCGTTTAAACTCGACGGATTGCGCTTGCGCGCGCTCCGTCATTCGTAGATGTCTGGTATGCACACGGTAGTTTTCGGCTGGTTCGGCGGGTCGGCCGTCTGGTTCATTCCTCTTTTGTGGCGCCTCGTGAAGTCGATGCTGCCGGGCGGCGCGGGTCTGCGCGGCCCCGGCACGATCCGGCTGTGGCTCGGCTTCGTCTGCGTGCTGATCGCGAGTTGCACGCTCGAGGGCTCGCTGATCGGCATCGCCGGCATCAATGGTTTCGGTCATGCGCTCGCCGCGGCGCTTGGACATCTGCTCGGCCATGTCGGCACGCCGCTCGCGGCGCTCGCGCTGCTCGTGATCAGCCTGCCGTGGCTCGTCGACTTCCGCTGGAGCGACGTCGCCGTTTGGGCCGACGGCGCGTTCGGCCTCGGTCTGTCGCGGGGACTCGCGAAGCGCGACGAGGATGCGCGCCGCCACCGCAGCGTCGACGACGGCGCGCCGTCGCATGTGTCGCCCGCTACCAACATGATGGCGCCGCGCAATAGCAAGGGTCGCTACGCGCGGCCGACTGTGTGGCGTCCGCCCGCGAGCGGGCGCGGCGCGGGCTCCGCCGCTGCTGCCGGCAACGCGGCCGCTGGCATCGCGGGTAGCAAGGACGCTTCCGCCCGTGGCGCCGGCGCAAGCTGGCGAGCCGATGCGGCCGCTGACGCGGCGCGCGGGCCGGTCAAGCAGACCGAGCCGGTGTTACGCACGGGGTCGAGCGCGTCGCCGCCCGCGGCAATGTCGACGGCAACGCAGGCGCTGCATGCGGGCAAGGCTGCGGACAGATCCGCCGCACCATTCGTGCCGACCGAGCCGATCGCGCCGGCCGGCTGGCTGCGCACGACGGAGCCGCGCGCGGCGACGGCGGCGGCATCGCTGGGTGCGGCGGGTTCATCGGCCGCATCGGGCATGCCGGCTCGTGATGGCGCTGCGCAGGCCGGGCGGCGCCCGGTCGGAGATCAGCGTGCGGCCGCGTCGTTCGGCTCCAGTGCCGCGTTGGCGGCGACGGCCGCCAACGCGGCCGGCGTGTCGGCGCGAGCGGCACAGGCAATGGCGGGCCGCGCGGCCGCGTCGGGCGCCGGTATAGGCATGGCGGCGGGATCGATGAATGCCGCGGGTCGCGCAAGCCGCCCGTCGTCGCTGCCACGTCCGGACGACGGCAGCGCGCCGCTCAATCGCGGCGCGACCCCGCGTCAACCGTTCCCGGCCGCTTCGCGCGCCAACGGCGTGACCTTGCCGTCGACCGTGCGCCGGCCTACACCGAACTTCACTGGAACGACGACGAACGCGTCGACGGTCGCGCCGCCCGCGAGCGTCGAGGAAACGCTGCGCACCATCGCGGAAAACGCCGCGCGCTGGACCGACATGGCCGGTGTGAGCCTGGCGCGCAGCCGCGGC
Source organism: Paraburkholderia lebeckiae (assembly GCF_050436225.1). Taxonomy (NCBI): domain Bacteria; kingdom Pseudomonadati; phylum Pseudomonadota; class Betaproteobacteria; order Burkholderiales; family Burkholderiaceae; genus Paraburkholderia; species Paraburkholderia lebeckiae. The sequence continues at coordinate 2,875,355 of NZ_JBNDLU010000002.1, forward strand.
GCCGATGGCGCGAAGATTGGCGATGCAGAGCGTGCGTCGACGACGTTCGATGTGCCACCGGCGCAGCGGGACGTGCTGCCTGTCGAAAACGGCGAGACGGTTGCGGCGCCGCAGGCGCAGAGCGTGGGGAGTTCGGCGCGGATGGTGTCGCCGGCGCAGTCGCAGCAAGAAGCCGCACCAGTCGAGTTGCCGGCTGGGCGTGCGGTGGCCGAGTCCGAGAGGTCGGTCGAGGGCGGCAACGAAGCGGTTGCGCAATGGCCGACCGAACCGCCCGTCATTCATGCGCCGCTTACGGTTGCGCCGCAGACGACGACTGCAATCGAGTCGGTGACCGAGGTGGCTGCTGCGGCTGTCGAATCCGCGGTTGTCGAACCATCGGCATCCGCTGTGGCTGAGCCTGCCGCCACGGAACCCGCCGCAAGCGCGCCGCAACACGAGCCGCCGACGGCGACGCCATTCGAGCGCTTCGCAGCCGGCCTCCGGGACGATGCTTCGCAAGAAGACGCACCGGCGGTCCAAAACGATTCGACGCAGACGGCAACAAACACCAGCGTCCCGGCGTCGCAGAGGGAGGAATCCGCGCGAACCGTCGAACCGGCCACCGCCGACACCGCGACGCCTTTGCAAGCGCTGGCTCCGGCAGCCGAAATCGTCATCGACAAGACGCTCGTGCCTTGGGAGAGCAAGCTCGGCCCCGCCGCGGCTCAACGCGCGGCCGCATCGGCGGACTCGCCGCAGACGGAGGCCGCCGCGCCGTCGAGCGCAAGCATGCCCCCGTGGTCCGGCGCGGCGGTCTCGGAGCTCGCGAGCGAAAGTGCGCAGTCAAGTGTGCCCGCGACGTCGCACGCCCCTGCCCTGCTCGCTGTGAACGAGCCCGCAAACGACTCGCCGTCGTCCACTTCTTCGAGTGCGGCGAACCTCGCTATGCCGGCAACCGCACCGGCCGTCGTCTCGAACGTAGTCCGTTTCCCGGGCTTCGCCGCGCCGGCGACCAGCATCGAGCCTTCGGTCGGCGCAAGCGCAACGCCTGTCGCGAACGCGCCGGCCGTCGAATCGTCGCCCACGCCGTCACCCACTTCGTCGTCTTCACCCGCGCTAACACCGCAACCGCAGGTCCAATCCGCCGATCAACCCACTGCCGAGCCCGCCGCCCGCCCGCCGCTGCCCGGCCACGCGCCGGTCAACGGCTTCGAGTTCCATGCGCCGGCCGCATCGATGGTCGAACTGCCGACGCTCGATCTGCTCGCCCCCGCCGATGCCGACATCGAACCGATCCCGGACGAAAAGCTCCGCGAAACCGGCCAGCTGATCGAGCAGCGCCTGCAGGAATTCAAGGTGCCGGTGACGGTGGTCGGCGCATCGGCGGGTCCGGTCATCACACGCTTCGAAGTCGAACCGGCGCTCGGCGTGCGCGGCAGCCAGATCGTCGGTCTGATGAAGGACCTGTCGCGCGGTCTCGGTCTCACGTCGATCCGCGTGGTCGAAACGATTCCGGGCAAGACCTGCATGGGCCTCGAACTGCCGAACGCGAAGCGCCAAACGATCCGCCTCTCGGAAATTCTCGAGGCGAGCGTCTACCAGAACTCGCACTCGCAACTCACGCTTGCGATGGGCAAGGACATCACCGGCCATCCAGTCATCGCCGATCTCGCGAAGGCGCCGCACATGCTGGTGGCCGGCACGACCGGCTCGGGCAAATCGGTCGCGATCAACGCGATGATCTGCTCGCTGCTGTTCAAGGCGACGCCAGAGGAAGTGCGCCTGATCATGATCGACCCGAAGATGCTCGAACTTTCGGTCTACGAAGGCATTCCGCATCTGCTCGCGCCGGTCGTCACCGACATGAAGCTCGCGGCCAACGCGCTGAACTGGTGCGTCGGCGAAATGGAAAAGCGCTACCGGCTGATGTCGGCCGTCGGTGTGCGCAATCTCGCCGGCTTCAACCAGAAGATCCGCGACACCGAGGCGAAGGGCAAGAAGCTCGGCAACCCGTTCTCGCTGACGCCCGATGCGCCCGAGCCGCTCGCGCCGCTGCCGCTGATCGTCGTCGTGATCGACGAGCTCGCCGACCTGATGATGGTCGCCGGCAAGAAAATCGAAGAGCTGATCGCGCGGCTCGCGCAGAAGGCGCGCGCGGCCGGCATCCACCTGATCCTCGCGACGCAGCGGCCGTCCGTCGACGTCATCACCGGTCTCATCAAGGCGAACATTCCGACGCGCGTCGCGTTCCAGGTATCGTCGAAGATCGACTCGCGCACGATTCTCGACCAGATGGGCGCCGAGTCGCTGCTCGGCCAGGGCGACATGCTGTTTCTGCCGCCGGGCACCGGCTACCCGCAGCGCGTGCACGGCGCGTTCGTCGCCGACGAGGAAGTGCATGCGATCGTCGAATATCTGAAGCAGTTCGGCGAGCCGCAATACGAGGAAGGCATTCTCGACGGCCCGGCTGCCGATGGCGGCGCGGCCCAGGACCTGTTCGGCGAAGCGCCGGATGCGGAAGCCGATCCGCTGTACGACGAAGCGGTCGCATTCGTCGTACGCACGCGGCGCGCGTCGATCTCGTCGGTGCAGCGGCAGTTGCGCATCGGCTATAACCGCGCGGCGCGGCTCGTCGAGCAGATGGAGACGGCCGGCCTCGTGTCGGCGATGAGCATCAACGGCAGCCGCGAAGTGCTGGCGCCGGGACCGGCGGAATGAGCGCACGGTGAATCGCTAACCGGGTCGGCGATGATCCGGAAGAAAAAACGGACAGCCTCACGGTGTGAGCTGTCCGTTTTTCATTTACCCGCGCATGCCGCGCATCACGACGGTGATACCAGCTTGAAGTCGACTGGCGAGCCGAGGTCGAAATGCTGCTTCGGATTCGGATCGAGCAGCCCCGTCTGCGGATCGCGCTTGAACACATAGACCGTGTCGCTCAGCTGATTGCCGACGATCAGCCAGTTGCCGGTCGGATCGATGGTGAACTCGCGCGGCGATTTGCCGAGGCTCGACTGCCGGCCGATCTGCTTCAGGTGTCCAGTGGCGGGATCGACCGAGAAGATCACGATCTCGTTCGCGTCGCCGCGATTGGATGCATACACGAAGCGTCCGTCCGGCGACATATGGATCGCCGCCGCGCCCACCTTCCCCTTGAAGTCAGGCTCGCTCAATGGCAGCGTCTGCACGAGCTTCAGCCTGCCGTCGTGGTAGTCGAACGTGCTGACGGTCGCCGCGAGTTCGCTCGTCAGATATGCGTGCTTGCCGTCCGCGCCAAAGATCAGATGGCGCGGACCCGTGCCGGCCTTCTGCTGCGTGTAGCCCCAGTCCGTCGCGACGAATGGGCCCGCGCCGGCGCTGCTCTGCGGCGCGTAGCGGTACGAGTACAGCTTGTCGGCGCCGAGGTCCTGCGCGAACAGATAGCGGCCGTCAGGCGAGAACACGGTCGAATGCACGTGCGAGTTGTCCTGCCGCCCTTTCACCGGACCGCCGCCCTCGTGATGCACGGTCTGCACCGAGGTGCCGACTTGGCCGTTCGCCTGCAGCGGAAACACCGCGAAACTGCCGCCCGGATCGGGCGCGACCGAATAGTTCGCGGTCAGCAGATACCTGCCGTCCGCCGAGATGCTCAGATAGCACGGATCATTGCCGTCCGACGACACCTTGTTCAGAAACGTCAGCTGCCCGCGCGCGGCATCGAAGCCGAACGCGCTGATGCCGCCGCGCTGCGTGGCCGGGCCGTTGTCACCGGGCAGTTCGTTGACCGAATAGACGAAGCGGCGGTCGCGGCTCACGACCAGAAACGACGGATTGACCGTCTGCGCGACCGACACCTGGGTCGCCGCGCCGGTCTTCGTATCGAAGCGAAAGACGTAGATGCCCTCGCTCCTGCCGCTGGTGTAAGTACCGACCAGCATCGTATAGACGCCGTCCGCGGGGACCGGGCCAGAATCTTGCGCATCCGCGTGCGAAGCAACAATCGAAACCATGAGCGCGAAACCTCTTATTATCGAACGGGCGGCCCGCAACCGCGTTGGCCGCGTTGCGCGCCGGGCGATGCTTTCCGCCGTGCAATCCGCGGCAGATGGAGCGGCGCGGTCAGCGCCAAGCGGACGGGAACCCTGAAAGGCAACACTCGCAAGAGCAGAAGTAAAAACGGAAGTCGGAACTGGGCGTACGGCAATACGCCCGACGGCACGGCGACTGTGAAGCATGAGACCTCCTCGACATCGATTGTCTGGTACGGGCTCGCGTATGAGCCGGGGTACGAGCGGTTGCAACGGTGTCTGGTCTGCCGCGCCGCGAATCGAGCGTCGTTCCACGTTGTTGTTGTCGAAGTCAGTATAAAAGCGTTGGGTCGGATCATGCAGTGAATCCACCGCGGCGGCACGGTCTGCGCCGGCGGCTCTGGTCCCGCGCGGCGGGACGTTTTTCAATCGTTTTCTCAATCGCGCATCACGCGTCTCAACCACGGAGTCTCCATGAACGTCACTCTCAGCCTGGGCCCGCTCGTTTCGCTGATCGCCGGCATCCTGATCCTGATCATGCCGCGCCTGTTGAACTACATCGTCGCGCTTTACCTGATCATCATCGGCATCATCGGGATCTTCGGCGTGGGCTCGTCGCATCTGTGAGCGGCAGGCGCCGCGACGCCGGGCGTGAGATTTGCGTCCGGTATCGAGGTGGTTTCGCACGAAGGGAAGGTTCGCTGGGTGCCAGTGCCACTCGCCCGTGTGAGAGCGCGGCAAATGTCACGCCGTGACATATGCGGGAAGCGGGCATCGCGCGCAAGATGGACGCGCGCGACCGCCCGCGCCACGGGATCGACCTGACGCGACCCAGCGTGAAGAGACGGATAGGAGATGCAAAGGCGCGGTGCGAAGGGATGCGGCGAATGGCCGGCGCGGATACGCCAGGAACCTGCGCTACGAACGCTCGGCCCTAGCGCTCAACCGTTCGCCAGCTGTTCGAGCCGCAGGCGCCCCTGCAACGACAGCGCGCCGACCGCATAATGATCGGCATCCTGCTGATAGCGCCGGAAGCAGGCCCGCTCGACCAGGAAGGAGGCGGCAGCCAGCAAGTCGTTGCGGCTCAGGCCGAGCCGGCCATGATCGAGCGGCAGCATGGAGTCGCCGGCAAGCTGGCTGGCGGCCGAGAGAATCGTGATGCAATCGGATTTCGAAGGGTTCAGCATGGCTTTCGTCCTCGGAAACGGCGTCTGCATGCGCCATGAGCAAGGCCGATTCGCAGTCCGGCAGCTCGCCGGACATCGGCATGAAATTTGATTGTATGCATGGATTTGACAATTTTCCAACCCGCGTTTTGCCGTACTGTGCGGTGAACCAAACACTGCCGATCATGGTCCGGTAATAACACCCCCTCGAAGCTCGGCTGCTGTCGCCGTCCGTAATAACGACTCGTTTTCCGACACGCTTTCCATGCCTGCATACATCGAAGACTACGCACTCATCGGCGATGGCCATACCGCCGCGCTCATCTCCCGCGAGGGTTCCGTCGACTGGCTCTGCTGGCCGCGCTTCGACTCGGGCGCCTGCTTCGCCGCGCTGCTCGGCACGCCCGACAACGGCCGTTGGCTGCTCGCCCCCGCCACCGAGGGCGAGCATGCCGCGCCGACCATCACGCGGCGCTATCGAGGCGAAACGCTGATCCTCGAAACCGACTTCGAAACGCCCGACGGCGCCGTCACGCTGATCGATTTCATGCCGCCCGGCAACGGCTGGTCTGAGCTGATCCGCATCGTCGTCGGCAAGCGCGGCACCGTGCGCATGAAGATGGAACTCGTGCTGCGCTTCGACTACGGCTTCTCGATTCCGTGGGTCGACAAGCTCAAGCACGACAGCGGCATCAAGGCGATCGTCGGCCCCGACAACGCGGTGCTGCGCACGCCGGTCGAGCTGCACGGCGAAGACATGAAGACCGTCGCGGAATTCACGGTAACCGAGGGCGAGCGCGTGCCTTTCTCGCTCGCGTACGCGGCGTCGCATCTGCGCATTCCGCCCGCGCGCGATCCGCACACGTCGCTCGCGCGCACCGAGAACCACTGGCTCGAATGGGCGGCGCGCGGCACCGTCGAAGGACGCTGGGCCGGGCCGATCCGCCGCTCGCTGATCACGCTGCGCGCGCTCGCCTACGAGCCGACCGGCGGCATCGTCGCGGCGCCCACCACGTCGCTGCCCGAGCGGCTCGGCGGCACGCGCAACTGGGACTACCGCTACTGCTGGCTGCGCGACGCGACCATCACGCTGCTCGCGATGATGCGCGGCGGCTACTACGACGAAGCGCGCGCCTGGCGCAGCTGGCTCGGCCGCGTGATGGCGGGCGCGCCGGACCAGTTGCAGATCATGTACGGCATCGGCGGCGAGCGACGCCTGCCCGAATCCGAAATCGACTGGCTGCCCGGCTACGAGGGCGCGAAACCGGTGCGCATCGGCAACAACGCGGTCGGGCAGCGTCAGCTTGACGTCTACGGCGAGGTGATGAACGCGCTGCATCTCGCGCGCGTCGGCGGCCTGCAGGCGGACGTCACCGCGTGGAGCGTGCAGCGCGCGATGCTGGAGCACCTGACCAAGATCTGGCGCGAACCCGACGAAGGCATCTGGGAGACGCGCGGCGGCCCCGAGCATTTCACGTTCTCGAAGGTGATGGCGTGGGTCGCGTTCGACCGCGCGATCCGCTCGGCCGAAATGTTCAAGCTCGACGGCCCCCTCGACGAATGGCGCGCGACGCGCGACACGATTCACGCCGAGGTCTGCGAGAAGGCATGGAATCCGGAGCTCAACGCGTTCTCACAGTACTATGGCAGCGATCAGCTCGACGCGAGCGTGCTGCTGATGCCGCTGGTCGCGTTCCTGCCGCCGCAGGATCCGCGCATCAAGGGCACGGTCGAGGCCATCGAGCGGGACCTGATGCACGGCGGCTTCGTGCTGCGCTACCGCACCACGGAATACGACGACGGCTTGCCACCGGGGGAAGGCACCTTTCTTGCTTGTTCGTTCTGGATGGTGGATAACCTTGCGCTGCAGGGGCGCGTGCAGGAAGCAACCGAGATGTACGAGCGGCTGCTCGCGCTGTGCAACGACGTCGGCCTGCTGTCCGAGGAGTACGACCCGGTCGATAAACGTCTCGTCGGCAATTTTCCGCAGGCGTTCTCCCACGTGGCGCTCGTGCACACCGGACTGAACCTGATGAAGCACGAGCAGGAGATGGCGCAGGCGACCGGCCATCCGGCGCATAACGGCATCCGCGCGACGGAGCTTGAGGTTCAGGCAAGCCCTGATAGCGGCGGAGCAGCATCGCCGTTAGCATGATGCCGTGACAATTTGCGTACACTGAATGCGAATATTGTTGCATTGCACAAATTTGCCTTGTTCGATATCATCGATCTGTCTGTCGGCCGACAATAATGTGCCTACAACCACAATGGCCCGCCGCAACGCCTCACGCGTGTTTGCGAAGCCCCATGCGAACCGCTTAAAACGGAGCGAACATGCTCTATCAATTTCATGAATTCCAGCGGGCGATGTTGAGCCCCCTCACTGCCTGGGCTCAGGCTGCATCGAAATCATTTGCGAATCCGGCCAGTCCGCTAGCCTATGTGCCGGGCGCCACGCGCCTTTCCGCCGGCTACGAACTGCTTTACCGGCTCGGCAAGGACTACGAAAAGCCCGAGTTCAATATTCACCAGATTGTCAAAGACGGCCATAACATTCCGATCGTCGAGCAGACATTCATCGAAAAGCCGTTCTGCCGTCTGATGCGCTTCAAGCGCTTCGCGGACGACAGCGAAGCTGTCAGCCAATTGAAAGACGAACCGGTCGTGCTCGTCTGCGCACCGTTGTCAGGACACCACGCCACACTGCTACGCGATACCGTGCGCACGTTGCTGCAAGACCACAAGGTCTACATCACCGACTGGCTCGACGCGCGCATGGTGCCGCTAGAAGCCGGCTGGTTCGGTCTGAACGACTACATCGCGTATATCCAGGAATTCATTCGCCATATCGGCGCGAAGAATCTGCACGTGATCTCGGTGTGCCAGCCGACCGTGCCGGTGCTCGCCGCCATTTCGCTGATGGCGAGCCGCGGCGAGGACACGCCGCGCACGATGACGATGATGGGCGGCCCGATCGACGCACGAAAGAGCCCGACCTCGGTCAATTCGCTGGCCACGCAGCACTCGTACGAGTGGTTCGAGAACAACGTGATCTTCACGGTGCCGCCGAACTATCCGGGCGCGGGCCGCAAGGTCTATCCCGGCTTCCTGCAGCACACCGGTTTCGTCGCGATGAATCCGGAGCGTCACGCGGCGTCGCACTGGGATTTCTACCAGAGCCTGCTGCGCGGCGACGAGGACGACGCCGAAGCGCACCGCCGCTTCTACGACGAGTACAACGCGGTGCTCGACATGGATGCCGACTATTACCTCGACACGATCCGCGTCGTGTTCCAGGAATTCCGTCTTGCCGAGGGCACGTGGGTCGTCAACGGCGAACCGGTGCGGCCGCAGGACATCACGACGACCGCGCTGTTTACGATCGAAGGTGAACTCGACGACATTTCCGGCGACGGCCAGACTTACGCGGCGCACGACTTGTGCAGCGGCATTCCGGCGAAGAGCAAGCGTCACTTCACTGCGGAGAAATGCGGCCACTACGGCATTTTCTCGGGCCGCCGCTGGCGCACGATCATTTACCCGCAATTGCGCGACTTCATTCTCGAGCACAACAAGGCAGCAAAGACGGCGAAAGAAAAAGTCGAAGCCTGAGCATTAAACTTGCATTAGCATATAAAAAGCCAACGGTCCCGTTCGAGGCCGTTGGCTTTTTTATCGCGCTTTGTTCGTGATACTGATTTTTTGCCGCGGCCCGTGATCACCGCCGCACTGCCCGTTACTTTCTCAACAAATACGCGAGCAGCAGCTCTGTATTCATCTGAATCACCTCGCTGCGTTCGGCGGCGCTGCTGAAATCGCGGCCGAGCGTCGCCTCGAGCGTGAAACGGTTCGATACGATGTAGTAGCCCATGCCCGAGAGCGTCACGTAAAAGCGCAGCGGGTCGATGTTCGTGCGAAACAGCCCCGCGCGCTGCCCACGTTCGAGAATGCCGCCGAGCGTGGCGACGATCGGCGAAATCATTTCGCGTATGCGCGTGGACTTCTGCATATAGCGTGCTTCATGCAGATTCTCGTTGTTGATGAGCCTCAACAACTCGGGATGATCGCGGTAGTAGTCCCACACGAAATGCGCGAGACGCGTCACCGCCTCGACGGGCGCGATTCCGTTGAGTTCGAGGGTGCGTTCCGCTTCGTTGAGCGCGCTGAACGCGTGCTCGAGTACCGCGGTGAATAGCTGCTCCTTGCTACCGAAGTAGTAATAGAGCATTCGTTCATTGGTTTCCGCGCGGCGAGCGATCTGATCGACCCGCGCGCCGAACAGCCCTCCATTTGCAAACTCTTCCGCCGCCGCGAGCAAGATGCGGCGCCTCGTGCCTTCAGGATCTCTTTTGATTTTCGGCTGATTCATGGTGGCATCGTCTTCGTGAGCCGCGTTCTCCGGATCGCGCCGCCGGCCTCTCCTCGAGCCTTTTTGTGGCGGCGTTTAGCGGGCGCGTCGTGGTTGGGAAACACACCCTTTTCTGCGGTCTTTCGAATGAAGCGCTTCGATTATGGCACATGGATTGCGAATGGCAATCCGGGAAATCGGCGATAATGTGCTATTTAGTTCAGGTCGTGCGATCGCACGGCAAGCTCCCGCGCCGCAACCGTGACAGACGTCAAAACACTCGCGGATCGCATCGAAGATCTGCTGCCCCAAACGCAATGCACGAAGTGCGGTTATCCCGCATGCCGTCCGTATGCCGAAGCCGTCGCCAATGGCGAGGCGAACTATAACCAGTGCCCGCCCGGCGGCGCCGAGGGCATCGCGCGCCTCGCCGCGCTGCTCGGCAAACCGGTGATTCCGCTCAATTCGGCCAATGGCGTCGAACGTCCGCGTCCGTTGGCGGTTATCGACGAACAGGTGTGCATCGGCTGCACGCTGTGCATGCAGGCGTGTCCGGTCGACGCGATAGTTGGCGCACCGAAACAGATGCACACCGTGGTCGCCGAGCTATGCACCGGCTGCGACCTGTGCGTGCCGCCCTGCCCGGTCGACTGCATCACGATGCGCCCCGTGACCGGCGAGGCCACCGGCTGGGATGCATGGAGCCAGAGCCACGCGGACGCCGCGCGGGCGCGTCATAACCGCCACGAGACCCGTCTCGCGCGCGAGCGCGACGCCGCCGAAGCGCGTGCTGCGGCGCGGCGAGCCGCAAGCGCGCCGGCGGCTGCGCCGCACGCGGTTGCGGCAAGCGGCGCGGCAGTGCAGTCCGAGGCCCCCGCCGCCCCGATTGCGGACGACGCGGAAGCGAAGAAACGCGCGATCATCCGGGCCGCGCTCGAACGCGCGCGCAAGAAGAAGGAAGACTTGGCCGCGAAAGGCCAGGGACCGCTGAACACCGAGAACGTCAGCGCCGACGTGCAGGCACAGATCGACGCCGCCGAAGCGCGCCGCCGCCGTCTCGGTGTTGCCAGCGGTGGCGACACGCCCGGCTCGGAGCAGCAGTCCGACGAGTCAAATGAGTCAACCGAATCCAATCCGCCGTCCAACTCGCCGCCTACCGCGCGCTGACCACGCCGACGCAACCCGGCCCACTCACACGGACCCGCTCCGCATGAACGCGAACAAACGCCGCGCGATCTACGAAACGCTTCAGAGCCTCAATCCGCATCCGACCACCGAACTCGAGTACACGACGCCGTTCGAACTGCTGATCGCGGTGCTGTTGTCGGCGCAGGCGACCGACGTGTCGGTCAACAAGGCGATGCGCAGGTTGTTTCCGGTCGCGAACACGCCGCAGAAGGTGTTCGACCTCGGCGAGGAAGGTGTCGCGAGCTATATCAAGACGATCGGTCTGTATCGCACGAAGGCGAAGAACGTGATCGCGACCTGCCGCATGCTGCTCGACCAGTACGGCGGCGAGGTGCCCGAGGATCGCGAGGCACTCGAAGGGCTGCCCGGGGTCGGCCGCAAAACGGCCAACGTGATCCTGAACACTGCATTCGGCCATCCGACCATCGCGGTCGACACGCACATTTTCCGCGTTGCCAACCGCACCGGCCTCGCGCCCGGCAAGGACGTTCGCGCGGTCGAAGCGGCACTCGAAAAATTCACGCCCGCCGAATTCAGGCAGGATGCGCACCACTGGCTGATCCTGCATGGACGCTACGTGTGCAAGGCGCGCCGCCCCGAATGCTGGCATTGTGCGATCGAGCCGCTTTGCGAGTTCCGGCCGAAGACTCCGCCACCCGATCTATAAGGCCGGCCCAGCTCGAAACCCGAGGCCGTGCAGCGCGCCTGCAGCCCACGGGGCCGCCGCGTAAAATAACGCCTTACGCGCAGCGCGCACTGCGGACATGCACCGTCGCGCTCCGCGCCCTCACTCCCACGCACCGGTTCCACGATGTTCAATCCCAGCCGCGACGAAGTTCGCCTCTTTTTCACCGACACCTGGCGCAAACAGCGCCAGGGCGAGATTTTGACGCCGCTCGAGGCGATCGCCGCCGACTGGATCGTCGAGCATCCCGAATATCACGCCGATCTCGCCGATGGTCCCGCCGCCCAGGCGCAGGACTATTCGCCGGAGCGCGGACAGACCAATCCGTTCCTGCACCTGTCGATGCACCTGGCGATCTCCGAGCAGTTGTCGATCGATCAGCCGCCCGGCATTCGAGCCGCGCATGAGCGGCTCGCCGCGCGCCTCGGTTCGACGCACGAGGCGCAGCACGCGATCATGGACTGCCTCGGCGAAACCATCTGGGAAGCGCAGCGCACCGGCACGCCGCCGGACACGGACGCGTACCTGCAGCGCATCGAACGGCGCGCGACGCGCGACTGAGGCGACTGGAAACTCTGGCGTGGCACCACGCCAGCACGCCGAGGTACGACGCCCTCAAAGCAAAACACCCCGCCAAGGCGGGGTGTTTTGCTTTTGAAGCTTCGGCGCGAAACCGGCGCCCGACGCTTACTTTTTCTGCACGAGGTCGCCTTTCAGCGATTCGACGTAGGCGGCGATGTCCTTCATGTCGCCTAGCGACAGGCTCTGCACCTGTGCCTGCATGATCGCGTTGTTGCGGCCGAGGTGTGGATTGCCAGTACCCATCTGGTACTGACGCAGCGCCCAGAACACATAGTCGGCGTGCTGACCGGCCAGCTTCGGATACTCCGGGCTCACCGGCTTGTTCAGGTTGGGACCGTGACAGGCCGCGCAGTTGTGGCTGTCGGCGAGCACCTTACCGTTGCCGGCGTCGGCCGCGTGTGCTGCGTTCGCCGCGGCCAGACCGATTACCGTCGCCGCGCCGACCGCCTTGAATACCGTGTGGAGTGCCTGTTGGGGCTTGATCATGAAATCTCCTATCCCGCGAATTGGATGTGCTGGTGACCGACGCCGATCACTTGTCGGGATTGTTTTTCGAAGCGGCAGTTTGCGCTGCGTAGTACGCGGCGACATCGGCAATGTCCTGATCCGACAGCGTCACCGCGATCGCGTGCATCGTGGCGAAATGGCGGTCGCCCTTCTTGTAGGCGCGCAGCGCGTTTTCGAGGTACGCCTGATTCTGGCCACCGAGCATTGGCACGCGGAAAACCTCTGGATAAGCCGTGCGGTATTCAGGGATGCCGTGGCAGCCGATACACATCGCGACCTTGTCCCGGCCCGCCTTGGCGTTGCCTACGACATCCGCTGCCTGCGCATTGGCCGCATACCCCGCGAGCACCGACAGCGCTGCGATCACGACGTGTTTGCCGACGAATTTATTCATAGATGTAACCTGGCTTGAGGGGAAACGGGTGCCCACAAAGGCAGCGGTCCGCGCCGTTCTTCTTGTAGGGTAGCCACGCAGGCCAAAAAAATCGGGCTAATTGTACCGCGACGCCGCGCCGAACGTCCACCGGACACGGGGGCCGCGCAACGCCCGCCGGGACGGGTCCACGCCATGACCGCGGCGGCTTCGCAACGACGCCACAGCGGCACCGCGGCCGCGTCGCTGCGCGGCTGACACCATACGTGAGACGGTTTCAGGCCAACAGGCCTTCTGACTTATACTGGGTTTTTTCCCGCACAAGAGCATCTCGCCATGCGTTTCGAAGGCTCATCGCAGTACGTCGCCACCGACGACCTCAAGCTCGCGGTCAACGCCGCGATGACGCTCAAACGTCCGCTGCTGATCAAGGGCGAACCCGGCACTGGCAAGACCATGCTTGCCGAGGAAGTCGCCGCCGCGCTCGGCATGCCGCTCTTGCAATGGCACATCAAGTCGACCACCAAGGCACAGCAGGGGCTGTACGAATACGACGCGGTGTCGCGTCTGCGCGATTCGCAGCTCGGCGACGAGCGCGTGAAGGACATCCGCAACTACATCGTCAAGGGCGTGCTGTGGCAGGCGTTCGAATCGGACGAGCAGAGCGTGCTGCTGATCGACGAGATCGACAAAGCCGACATCGAATTCCCGAACGACCTGCTGCGCGAACTCGACCGCATGGAGTTCTACGTGTACGAGACGCGCGAGCTGGTGCGCGCGAAGCATCGCCCGCTCGTGATCATCACGTCGAACAACGAGAAGGAGTTGCCCGACGCGTTCCTGCGCCGCTGCTTCTTCCACTACATCCGGTTTCCGGATGCGACGACGATGCAGCAGATCGTCGACGTGCACTACCCCGGCATCAAGAAGGATCTGCTCGCCGCGGCGCTGCAGAGCTTTTTCGAGCTGCGCAACGTCGCGGGACTGAAGAAGAAGCCGTCCACCTCCGAACTGCTCGACTGGCTCAAGCTGCTCCTCGCCGAAGACATTCCCCCCGAAGCACTGCGCTCGGCCGATCAGAAGCAGATCGTGCCGCCGCTGCACGGCGCGCTGCTGAAGAACGAACAGGACGTGAGCCTGTTCGAGCGGCTGCTGTTCATGAACCGCAACAACCGTTGAGCGGGCGCCGCGCCGCAGGACATCCAGCATGCTGATCGACTTTTTCTACTCGCTGCGCGCCGCCAGACTGCCAGTCTCGGTGAAAGAATACCTGACGCTGCTCGAAGCGCTGAAGGCCAACGTGATCGCGCCGTCGCTCGACGAGTTCTACTACCTCTCGCGCATCACGCTCGTGAAGGACGAGCAGTACTTCGACAAGTTCGACCAGGCGTTCGGCGCCTTTTTCAACGGTGTCGCGGCGACCTCGGAGCTCGCGTTCGAGATTCCGCCCGACTGGCTGAAGAAGAAGCTGCAACGCGATCTGTCGCCCGAGGAAAAGGCGCAGATCGAGGCGATGGGCGGCATCGACAAGCTGATGGAGCGCCTGAAGGAACTGTTCGACGAGCAGAAAGAGCGCCACGAGGGCGGCAACAAGTGGATCGGGACGGGCGGCACGTCGCCGTTCGGTCACGGCGGCTATAACCCCGAAGGCGTGCGCATCGGCGGCGACGCGGCCGGCAATCGCACGGCCGTCAAGGTATGGGAAGCGCGCGCGTATCGCGACTACGACGACCAGGTCGAAATCGGCACGCGCAACATCAAGGTCGCGCTGCGACGGTTGCGCCGTTTCGCCCGCGAAGGCGCCGCGGAAGAACTCGACCTGCCCGACACGATCCGCAGCACCGCCGCGAACGCCGGCTGGCTCGATCTCAAGATGGTGCCCGAGCGGCACAACAACGTGAAGGTGCTGATGCTGCTCGACGTCGGCGGCTCGATGGACGATCACGTGAAGCGCACAGAGGAGCTGTTCTCCGCCGCGAAGGCCGAGTTCAAGCACCTCGAGTTCTACTATTTCCACAACTGCGTGTACGACTTCCTGTGGAAGCACAACCGCCGCCGCCATGCCGAGCGCACACCGACGTGGGACGTGCTGCACAAGTTCACGCCCGACTACAAGCTGATCTTCGTCGGCGACGCGACCATGAGCCCGTACGAAGTGTTGCAGCCCGGCGGCTCGGTCGAGTACAACAACGCCGAGGCCGGCGCGGTGTGGTTGCGCCGTCTCGCCGACCACTTCCCGCACTTCGCGTGGCTGAACCCGGAGCCGGAAGCGCTGTGGCCGTACCGGCAGTCGGTCAGCGCGATCCGCGAAGTGCTGGGCCACCGCATGTATCCGCTGACGCTCGCGGGCCTCGAGACGGCCATGCGGGTGCTGAGCAAGTAACGCCCGCCGTTCCAGAATCCACGTCCCGTCGCTCTAACTTCCAAAACAAGAAAGCCTTCGCATGAGTTCGTCCCCGTCGCCCCAGCTGTCCGCCGCCACGCCGCAGAGGCGCTTCAATCCGCTCGCCGATACGTCGCTGTCGACGATCGTCGCGGGCTTCGTCGCGGCGATGACCGGCTACACGAGCTCGCTCGTGCTGATGTTCCAGGCGGGCCAGGCCGCGCATCTGAGCGACGCGCAGATTTCGTCGTGGATCTGGGCGCTGTCGATCGGCATGGGCCTCTGCACGATCGGCCTGTCGCTGCGCTTTCGCGCGCCGATCGTGATCGCGTGGTCGACGCCGGGCGCGGCGCTGCTGGTGTCGTCGCTGCCGCATGTCGAGTATGCGCAGGCGATCGGCGCATTCATCTTCTGCGCGGCGCTGCTGACGCTGGTCGGCGTCACCGGCTGGTTCGATGCGCTGATGAAGCGGATTCCGTCCGGCCTCGCGGCAGCGCTGCTCGCGGGCATCCTGTTCGAGATCGGCATCGAGATTTTCCGCGCCGCGCAGTACCAGACCGCGCTCGTGCTGACGATGTTCTTCACCTACCTGATCGTCAAGCGGTTCGTGCCGCGCTATGCGATTCCGACCACGCTCGTGGCAGGCACCGCAGCCGCCGGCGGCCTCGGGCTGCTCGACTTCAGCCACTTTCACGTCGCGCTCGCGCATCCGGTGCTGACGCTGCCGTCGTTTTCGGCGGCGGCTTGCGTGAGCATCGGCATTCCGCTGTTCGTGGTCGCGATGGCCTCGCAGAACGTGCCGGGCATCGCGGTGCTGCGCGCCGACGGCTATACGACCCCGTCCGCGCCGCTGATCGCGACGACCGGCGTCGCATCGCTGCTGCTCGCGCCGTTTGGCTCGCACGGCATCAATCTTGCGGCGATCACGGCGGCGATCTGCACCGGCCCTGAAGCGCACGAAAACCCCGCCAGGCGCTACACAGCGGCCGTATGGGGCGGCATTTTCTATCTGCTCGCGGGCGTGTTCGGCGCGACGATCGCCGCGCTGTTCGCGGCGTTCCCGAAGGAACTGGTCGTCTCCGTCGCGGCGCTCGCGCTGTTCGGCTCGATCATGAGCGGGCTCGCCAATGCGATGCAGGATACGAGACAGCGCGAGGCGGCGCTCGTCACGTTCATGGTGACCGCCTCGGGACTCACGCTGCTGTCGATCGGCTCTGCGTTCTGGGGGCTCGTCGCCGGCGTGGTGACGCAAGTCGTGCTGAACGCGCGGCGCGTGTGAACGGATCGCCACGCCCGGCTGTCCATACCCGGTGTTCATACCGTCCTCGGCGATCCGCCATAGAATAGATGTATCCGGCAGCGTTTCCCAAGCCATCGTGGGACGCGCTGCGGCTTGACCCGCGGCCGCCGGCGCCGGCTGATTCCTCCTGCCGGCGCGGCGGCGTCCTCACTTCTCCTGAACCATGGCGCACACGCGCCCTGAAGGCCCGAACATGACAACCGCACTCGACCAACTCAAGCAATACACCACCGTGGTGGCCGACACCGGCGACTTCCAGCAGCTCGCGCAGTACAAGCCGCGCGATGCGACCACCAATCCGTCGCTGATTCTGAAGGCCGTGCAGAAAGACGACTACCGGCCGCTGCTCGAAAAGACCGTGAAGGCGCATGCGTCGAAGCCGGCCGGCGCGATCATCGACCAGTTGCTGATCGCCTTCGGCACCGAAATCCTGAAGATCATCCCGGGGCGGGTGTCGACCGAAGTCGACGCGCGCCTGTCGTTCGACGTCGAAGGCTCGATCGCGAAAGGCCGCGAGCTGATCGCGCTGTACAAGGAACACGGCATCGAGCGCGACCGCGTGCTGATCAAGCTCGCGTCGACGTGGGAAGGCGTGCGCGCGGCCGAGGTGCTGCAGAAGGAAGGCATCCACTGCAACATGACGCTGCTGTTCTCGCTCGTGCAGGCCGCCGCCGCCGCGGAAGCTGGCGCGCAGCTGATCTCGCCGTTTGTCGGCCGCATCTACGACTGGTACAAGAAGAACGCCGGCAGCGCGTGGGACGAAGCGAAAGACGGCGGCGCCAACGATCCGGGCGTCAAGTCGGTGCGCCGCATCTACGCGTACTACAAGAAGTTCGGCTACAAGACCGAGGTGATGGGCGCGAGCTTTCGCACGACCTCGCAGATTCTGGAACTGGCCGGCTGCGATCTGCTGACGATCAGCCCCGACCTGCTGCAGAAACTGCACGAGAGCACCGACAAGGTCGAGCGCAAGCTGTCGGCGGAGACATCGCACGACGCGGACATCGAGCGCGTGCCGGTCGACGAGAAGTCGTTCCGCTTCCTCCTCAACGACGAAGCGATGGCGACCGAGAAGCTCTCCGAAGGCATCCGCACGTTCGCCGCGGACGCGGTGAAGCTGGAAAAGCTGATCGACACGCTGCGCTGAGGCGCCGGAGGCGGCGGGCGTGGCTGGCTGAGTGACGCTCACGCTCGCTGCGCCGCTCCGCGCGAATGCCATCCATGACAGGCGGCGCTGGACCTCACGGTTCAGCGCCGCTTCTCGTTCACGCTGGGTCGCCACCGGCGACGTAGCGTCACAATCGACGCGCCGCCACCGACTACAATCGACTTCACGCCTCTCCCCGCCGCCGCTGGCGAGGAACGACGGCGCCCGCCCAACGCCTGACCATGGAGACGATCATGTACGTTCAGCCCTATGTGTTCTTCAACGGCCGTTGCCAGGAAGCGCTCGATTACTACACCGACAAGCTCGGCGCCGAGGTGACCTTCAAGATGCTGTTCAAGGAAGCGCCGCCGGACGCGCACAATCCGCCACGCCCCGAACTCGCCGACAAGATCATGCACGCGAGCGTGCAGCTGGGCTCGAGCACGTGGATGGCTTCCGACGGCAACTGCGATCCGGCGGCCGGCCCGTTCAATGGCTTCAGTCTGTCGCTGACCGTCGATGACGACGCGTCGGCGGAAAAGTGCTTCAACGCGCTCGCCGATGGCGGCCAGGTCGCGATGCCGTTCCAGCAAACGTTCTGGAGCAAGGGCTTCGGAATGGTGGTGGACCGCTTCGGCATGATGTGGATGGTCACGCTGCCGCCGCAGGTTTGAGGCTTTCGGGGCAGGGCCGCCAGCGCTAGCACCTACCTACCACGCGTCGCCCGCTCGTGCCGCTCGATGTTCCAGTTCGGCTCGGTCTCCAGCAATAGCGCGCGCAACCGGTCTACCTGCTCCGCGAGCCGCTGACCGAGCCAGTACGGCCCTTGCCAGTCGGGCGGCAACGCGGTGGCCACGTCGCCGTGCCCCTTCGCGAGCGGCGCCGCGGCCGGAATGCCAAAGCGCGACGGACGGCCAAAACGCAGCCCGCGCGCGGTGGACAACAGGATCGCCCGCACGGCGCGCACCTCGGCGCCGCAACGCGCTGCATAGGTGGTGCGTGCGGCGGCATCGGCGTTCATCAGCGGCCCCGTGGCAAGCAGTTCCAGCGAGCTGAGCACCGAGCGATGCAGCCGCTGGATCTCCTCGAGCCTCGTCTGCGGCACGTCGATTTCCTTCGCGACCGACGGCATCAGCGAGCGCAGTTGCACGAGCCGCTTGTTGATCCGCAGGAAGCGCTTGACCTGCTCCTCCTCGGTGATCGTTTCGCCGTCGAGCAGCCGCGCGTAGATGCCCGCGCATTCGCGCAGATTGGCGGCGAGGCCGTAGCGCCACGAATACGTCGCGTGCAGAGGAAACGCGAACGAAGACGCCAGCGCGATGACGATACCGATCAGCACGTTCAGCGTGCGCCACAGGCCGACGTCGATCAGATTGTCGCCGTGGCCCGCAACGATGCACATCGTGATGGCGGTCAGGAGCCCGATATAGCCGGACGAGCCAATCGCGAACCATGCGCAGATCGACGCGATGATCGCCTCCAGCACATAGGTGAGCGGCAGCGAACCGATGAAGTGCTGTTGCACGATCAGCAGGAGCCCGATCGATGCGCCGAGCAGCGTGCCGGCCGCGCGTTCGGCCGCTTTCTTGCGGATATTGCCGTGATGCTGCAAGCCGCCGATCACGACCAGCAGCGTCACCGACGACCAGATGCCGTGCGGAATATCGATGCCGGTCGTCGCGAGAATCGACACCAGCATCGCGAGGCCGACGCGCAGGCTATGTAGCACCTTGGCGTGCCGGTAGCGGTAGTACGGCGACGTGACCGCGCGCACCATCCGGCTGAGCGCCGCGCGGCGGGAAACCAAAGTGGGAGTATCGGCAGCAGCCATGGCGGCGCGCGGCGAACGCGTGAAAGGACGGTTCCGCTATCCTGCCCTGGAGTGCCCCGCAAACACAAACGCCCGCCAACTTCCGTCGGCGGGCGTTGCGTGTTTCAGAACGTGATTTGCGGCTGGAATCAGCCTTCGACGATGTCCAGGTAGTCCTCCGGATGCGTACGGTCCTCGGCGCGCTGCATGCCCACCGCGCGCACGATCAGGCTCACGACGACCGACACCACGAGGTTCACGACCAGCGACCACACGGCCGCATAGCCCGGAATCGCCATGCCGAACAGATGGATCGTGAAGATCGAGCTCGCGAGATTCAACGAAATCGCCATCCACGTGCCGGTCGCGATACCTGCCGCCCAGCCGAGCAACAGACCCCGGTAGTCGAGCACGCGCGTGTAGAGACCCAGCACGATCGCCGGCAGCGTCTGAATGATCCAGATCCCGCCGAGCAGTTGCAACTGGATCGCGTACGTGAGCGGCAGACCGAGAATGAACGCCACCGCGCCGACCTTGACGATCAGCGACACCAGCTTCGCGACGTTGGTCTCCTGCTCGTGCGTCATGTTGCGGTTGACGAACTCCTTGTGCACGTTGCGCGTATACAGATTCGCCGCCGCGATCGACATGATCGCCGCCGGCACCAGCGCGCCGATACCGATCGCCGCGAACGCGACGCCGACGAACCACGACGGGAAGAAGTGCAGGAACAGCGCCGGCACTGCGAAGTTCGGGCCGAAGGCCTTGAAGTACGGCGCGAACTCCGGCATGTCCTTCACGCCGGCCGCGAGCGCCATGAAGCCGAGTAGCGCGAGCAGGCCGAGCACCAGCGAATACGCCGGCAGCAACGCCATGTTGCGGCGGATCGTGTTGCCCGACTTCGACGACAGCACCGCGGTGATCGAGTGCGGATACAGGAACAGCGCGAGCGCCGAACCCACCGCGAGCGTCGCGTACGCGCTATAGCCGTTCAGGCTCGACACGTCCGGCGACTTCAGCAGCAGCTTGGCCGGCGGGACCGCGCCGAAGATATGGCCGAAGCCGCCCAGCTGCGGCGGAATCACGATGATCGCGGCGAAGATCGTCACGTAGATCAGGATGTCCTTGACGACCGCGATCATGGCCGGCGCGCGCAGGCCCGACGTGTACGTGTAGGCCGCGAGGATCGCGAATGCGATGATCAGCGGCAGATCGCCGACGAAGCCGGTCGTGTCGAAACCGAGCGCGCCGATCACCACTTCGATACCGACCAGTTGCAGCGCGATGTACGGCATCGTCGCGACGATGCCGGTCACCGCGACGGCGAGCGCGAGCATGCGGCTGCCGTAGCGGGCCGACACGAAGTCCGCCGAGGTCACGTAGCCGTGCCGCTTCGCGACGCTCCACAGCTTCGGGAACACGACGAACGCGAACGGATAGATCAGGATCGTGTACGGCAGCGCGAAGAAGCCCGTTGCGCCCGCACCGAACACGAGCGCCGGCACCGCGATGAACGTGTAGGCGGTGTACAGGTCGCCGCCGAGCAGGAACCACGTGACGATCGTGCCGAAGCGCCGGCCGCCGAGACCCCACTCTTCGATATGCGCGAGATCGCCGCGCCGCCAGTGGGCCGCGACGAAGCCGAGAATCGTGACGCCGATGAAAAACAGAACGAAGACGAAGGTTGCAATGGGGTTCATCGTTGCGCGCCCCCGTTCGTGCGACCCGTATAGCGGGACTTGGTCTTCGAATAGACGAACGCGGTGATCACCGCGCTGATCAGCACCCACAGCAGCTGATACCAGTAGAAGAACGGGAAATCGAACAGCTGCGGCTCGATCCGGTTGTAGGACGGCACCCAGATCATCGCGATCCACGGTAGCAGCAATAGCCACAGCCAGTGCTTGCTGGCTTTCTTCACGTCGGCATCGTGAGCCATGACGTCTCCTGTTTCCTATTTAGAATTTATCTGCCCGCGGTCGACGGGAGGTGGGACTCAGCGGGTGGTCGTCCCGCGGTCAGCCACGGGCTCCCCGAAAGCTTCGAAAGAGTATAGGAGTGGCGAACGCCCGGTCAAGCAGGGACGACCCGAGTCGCGTCGGCGTCCAGCAACGCGACGAAGCGCCAACGATGCAGGCTGGATGACGTTGCAGCGCAGACGTGACAAAAATACCGGAAGCAAAGCGGCCGTGCCGACCGATACGCCCGCACGGCCGCTTCATTCTCTGTGCGCTGATCAGAGCTCAGCGCTCAGCGCTCAGCGAAGTGGGATGGCGTCGCTCAGATCGCAAACGATGCGCCCGTCTGCCCCGTCGATTCGCGCAGGCCCTTGATCCATTTGCGCGCCGGCAAGCCGAGCTCGGCTTCGATCAGCTTCGCGCGCGCCTCTATCGCGGTGAACGGCACGTCGAGGGCGGGGCCCGAGAACGCGATCGCGATACGGTTGCCGTCGTGCACTTCGGGCAGCGCGACGACGCGACCGTCGAAGGCTTCGTTCAGACGCTTCATGTTGCGCACGAAGCTCGGATGATCGCCGAACAGATTCACCGTGACGATGCCCGCGTCGGTCAGACACGCACGTGCCGCACGGTAAAAGCCGACGCTGTCGAGCACTGGGCCGCGCGCGGTCGCGTCGTAGACGTCGATCTGCAGCGCGCCGATGGTGCCGTGGTTCGCGCTCTCGTTGACGAAGTCCCACGCGTCGGTTTCATGCACGCTCAGACGCGCGTCGTCGGGCGGCAGTTCGAACATCGTGCGCGCGGCCACGACGACCGCCGGATTCAGTTCGACGGCCTCGACCTTCGCGCTCTTCAGGAAGCGGTGCGCGAACTTGGTCAGCGACGCGGCGCCGAGCCCGAGCTGCACGATGCGCTTCGGCGTTTCGAGGAATAGCAGCCAGGCCATCATCTGCTGCGCGTATTCGAGTTCGATGTGATCGGGCTTGCGCAGACGCATCGCGCCTTGCACCCATTCCGTGCCGAAATGCAGGTAGCGCACGCCGCCCTCTTCGGAGAACGTCACCGGTGCGAAGCGCGGCTTGCGCGGCGCTTCGATTTGCGGCGCGTCGTGTGCGTCGTGCTCGACGGTGCCGCTCGCGTTGCGCGTGGACTTGGGCGCCTTTTTGTGGGCCATTTTCTGTTTACCGCCGATGGCTTGGGCGTCGCGGTCACGGAAAGCGCGCGCCTCGGCCGAAGCGCGCTTGATCAGATTCGTCATGTAGGGATGTCGCGCAACAGGCGCAATATTTTTGGTCGAACGAGAGCATAGCATTCGCTGCGACTCGCTCATTAAATCAACCGCTCACAAACTGCTTTCAACGAACTCACAACACGCCCACGACGAAGCCGAATTTGGTTCGGCATCCTCGAAGAACCAAAAATTTTTGCGACCGCCGGGTCGCGACCAACCTGCGCCATTACGCCACGCGCAAACGATTCACGTGGCGCTTTATCGCCGTTTTCCGTCACCAGCCGCAGCTTGCAGCGCATTTCCTGCCGGTGCGGCCCTCTCCCGCCGGTTAAAGAGTCCCCTGCCCAATGTCGTAAACGGGCGTACGAGGAATGACTGTCGACGCAATGCGATGCATCGCATCGCATGGGTCGCACGGCCGCCACTACAAATCAGCGCTGCAGGGGAATTACTTTGAATCGTCAACAGTCCTGGACGCGCACAGCAGCGCCCGGCGAGATCATCTATTCCGAGGGCTACTCGGGTGAGCCTGTGGTCTTTCTGATCACGGAAGGCAAGGTCGAACTTTCCACTCGCTGCGACGACAAGAAGGTCGTCGTCGCGACGCTGGGCCGTGGCGAATTCTTCGGCGAGGCCGCGTTGCTCGCTGCCGAGCCACGCAGCAACACGGCGAAGGCGCTGACCTTCTGTCAACTGACCGTCGTGCCGGCCGGCATGCTCGACGACGAGATCGAGCGCGTGTCGCCGTTACTGCGTCATATCACGCGCACGCTGATTCGTCGCGTAAAGCGCAAGGACGATCTGCTTGCGACCTACACCCACGCCGACTTTCTGCCGGGCGTACTGTCGTACGCGCACGTGCTGACGCTGATGTCGAACGGCGAACGGCGCGATGGGAACGACAGCTGGGGACGCCGGCCGCTGCAATCGCATGCCGAGGAGATCTCGGTGCCGCTCGTCGAAGTGATCAAGAAGTGTCGCGCGATTGCCGGCCATTCGCGTCCGCACGTGATGGCGATGCTCAAGCGGATGGAGAAGCTCAACCTCGTTACGATCGAGGCCGCGCAGCCCGGACAGCTGACTAACGCGTCGACCGAATACTCGGCGTATGACGGCGCGGCCGCGCGCCAGGTCGTCACGTTCGACGCCGCGCGCATCGTCGATCGCGCGCAGCAGGTCGCGGACGGCGACCTCGATATCGCGGTGAACAGCGAACTCGAGCTGATTGAGCTGACCGATCTGGAAGCGTTGATCGGTGTCGACAAGACGCTGATTCTGAACAAGTTGTCGCACGGCGAAATCGCCGACGAAGTGTTCGCGTTCCGCAAGTCGAAGGTACTGACCTATGTCGAGCAGCAAGGCGTCGCCTATTTCTCGCGACGCAATACGCACCAGAGCGGCGCGCTGAATTCGCTCGACGATCTCGCCTTCGTCGACCAGCGCACGCTGTTCGAAGCCGTCAGCGGCTTCGATACGTACGATCTCGCGAAGCTGCTCGCCAGCGTCGACGGGCAGCCAGTGGCCGAGCGCCTGCTGGCGGTGATGACCGAAGTGCGTCGCAACGAAGTGTCGTGGGTGATGCGGCGCGATATCAAGATCGATGCGATCGAAGTCGGCGGCATCGAGCAACGGTTGCTCGACGCGGTGAAGACACTGAAGGCACCGTCGGCGCCTCGCGCGGCGCTGCAGGACGCCGCGCGCTAACCGGTTTGACGGCGCGCTGTCGCTCACGCGCGCAGCGTGAGCGCGGCGCCGAGCGAGGAAAAGCATGGATCTGTTGACGTTGTTTGGTGTGCTGTTCGGTGGAGCGGCAATCGTTTTTGGCTTCGCGCTCGAAGGCGGGCATTTTCCGACGCTGTTCCAGTACGAGGCGTTCGTCATCGTGCTCGGCGGCACGTTCGGCGCTGTGATGATCCAGAACACGTGGGCGCGCTTTTTCGATGCGCTGAAGCTGCTCGGTCTCGCGTTCACGCGCGCGCGACGGGTCGACCAGAACAGCCTCTCCGACCTCCTCGAATGGGGCGACCAGGCGAAGCTCAACGGTCTGCTGGCGTTCGAATCGATGGACGTCAGCGGCATTCATCCGTTCGCCAGACGCGGGCTCGAACTGCTCGCGAACGGCGTGTCGACCGCCGTGCTCGAAGATGCGCTGCAGCGCGAACTCGATGCGTACGCGCGCAACCACATGGCGGCGGCGCGCGTGTGGCAGCAGGCGGGCGGCTACGCGCCGACGTTCGGCATCCTCGGCTCGGTGCTCGGGCTGATCCAGGTCACCAATCACATTCTCGACCCGGCGCAACTCGGCTCAGGGATCGCGACGGCGTTCGTCGCGACGCTGTACGGTCTCGCGTTCGCGAATCTGGTGTTTCTGCCGCTGTACGGCAAGCTGCAGGCGCAGGTCGACAGCGAGGTGCGGTTTCGCCGCCTCTATCTCGACGGGCTGCTCGCGATTTCACGCAAGGAGTCGCCGCATACGATCGCAACGCGCCTGACGGGCGAGGTGCGCGGGCGCGCGGCGGAGTCGCTGGCCTGAGCCTGCCATCGAGCGCGTTCTCATTGGAAACGGATCAATCACCTATGCAAACGACGGCTGGTGGCAAGGGCGCGCCAGGCGGCGCGGACGATCATCGCGCCGAACAGGGCGGCGAAGGCACCGAGGGCGGCCGCTGGCTGATCTCGTACGCGGACCTCGTCACGACGATGATGGTGCTGTTCCTCGCGCTGTATGTGTTGCAGTTGGCGAAATCGAAGCAACTCGAACTCAGGTATCAGACGCTGGAAACGAAAACGTCGCAGCAGAGCGCGCCCGCGCCATCAGGCGGCACGCAACAGGAGGCGCGCAAGCAGTTGAGCGCATGGCTCGATGCGCTGCGCGAGAAAGGGCTGATCACTGTGACCGATCTGCCGCACGGCGTCGAAATCGGCGTCAACGCGAAGATCCTGTTCAACGCCGGCGACGCGCGGCTGCTGCCCGATTCGTTCGATGTACTCAATCAGATCGCGCAGGGACTGCAAAAGGATGCGACGGGGAATGTGCTCGTCGAGGGGCATACCGACAGTGTGCCGATCTCGACCGCGAAGTATGCGTCCAACTGGGAGCTGTCGTCGGCTCGCGCGGGCGCAGTGGTCAGGTATCTGGTCGAGCGCGGGATCGAGCCGCATCGGTTGGCCGCGATCGGACGGGCGGACAATTTTCCGCTGGTCGCCGGCAATGACACGGCGGCAAGAGCGGCCAACCGGCGGGTCGCGATCGTCGTGCAGTATTGAACGCGTTCGCCGGTAGCATTGGCCGCCCTTCCCTGCTACGAGCCGCCCGCCGGCGGCTCGTCTTCACATCACCTCACTTCACGCATCACGTCATTCGACGCATACCGCCCCAAGCGCCTCGTTCAGCGTGCGGCTCGGCCGCATCACCTCTTCGAGCTTGTTGAAGTCCGGCTTGTAATAGCCGCCGATGTCCGCCGGCGCGCCCTGCACCGACGCGAGCTCCGCCACGATCACCTGCTCGTTGGCGGTCAGCTGCGTCGCGAGCGGCGCGAACTGCGCGGCGAGCGCGGCGTCGTCCGTTTGCGCGGCCAGCTCCTGCGCCCAGTACATCGCCAGATAAAACTGGCTGCCGCGATTGTCGAGCTCGCCCGTCCTCGGGCTCGGACTGCGGTTGTTGTCGAGCAACTTGCCGGTCGCGGTGTCGAGCGTCTTCGCGAGGATCTTCGCCCGGTTGTTGCCGGTCTTGATGCCCAGTTCTTCGAGCGACGCCGCGAGCGCGAGGAACTCGCCGAGCGAGTCCCAACGCAGATGGTTCTCTTCGACGAGCTGCTTCACGTGCTTCGGCGCCGAACCACCCGCGCCGGTCTCGTACATGCCGCCGCCCGCCATCAACGGGACGATCGACAGCATCTTCGCGCTCGTGCCCAGCTCCATGATCGGGAACAGGTCGGTCAGATAATCGCGCAGGATGTTGCCGGTGACCGAGATCGTATCGAGCCCGCGCACGACGCGCTCGAGCGTGTAACGCATCGCGCGCACCTGCGACATGATCTGGATGTCGAGGCCGGTGGTGTCGTAATCCTTCAGGTAGGCCTCGACTTTCTTGATCAGCTCCGCTTCGTGCGGGCGATACGGGTCGAGCCAGAACACCGCGGGCGTGCGCGAATTGCGCACGCGCGTGACCGCGAGCTTGACCCAGTCGCGGATCGCCGCGTCCTTCACCTCGCACATGCGCCAGATGTCGCCCTGCTCGACGTTCTGCGTGAGCAGCACCTCGCCGCTGGCTAGATCGACGATGCGCGCCTCGCCGTCCTCCGGCACTTCGAAGGTCTTGTCGTGCGAGCCGTATTCTTCCGCCTTCTGCGCCATCAGGCCGACGTTCGGCACGGTGCCCATCGTGACCGGATCGAACGCGCCGTTGGTCTTGCAGAAGTTGATGATCTCCTGGTAGATGCGCGCGAACGTGCTCTCCGGAATCACCGCCTTGGTGTCTTTTGGCCGACCGTCGGCGCCATACATCTTGCCGCCAAGCCGGATCATCGCCGGCATCGACGCGTCGACGATCACGTCGTTCGGCGCATGCAGGTTCGAGATGCCCTTCGCCGAATCGACCATCGCCAGTTCCGGACGATGTTCGTGGCACGCGTGCAGGTCGCGGATCACCTCCTCGCGCTGCGATTCCGGCAGCGTCTGGAGCTTCTCGTACAGATTGACGAGGCCGTTGTTGACGTTCACGCCGAGCTCGTCGAACAGCTTGCCGTGCTTCGCGAACGCGTCCTTGTAGAACACCTTCACCGCGTGGCCGAAGACGATCGGGTGCGAGATCTTCATCATCGTCGCCTTCACGTGCAGCGAGAGCATCATGCCGGTCTTGCGCGCATCTTCCATCTGGTCTTCATAGAACTCTAGGAGCGCCTTCCTGCTCATGAACATGCTGTCGATGATCTCGCCGTCCTGCAGCGCGACCTTCGGCTTCAGCACGATCGTCTTGCCGTTCTTCGTGACCAGTTCCATCTTCACGTCGCGCGCGCGATCGAGCGTCATCGATTTTTCGCCGTGATAGAAGTCGCCGTGCCGCATGTGCGCGACGTGCGTGCGCGACGCCATGCTCCATTCGGCCATGCTGTGCGGATGCTTGCGGGCGTAGTTCTTCACCGCGGCCGGCGCGCGACGGTCCGAGTTGCCCTCGCGCAGCACCGGGTTCACCGCGCTGCCGAGACACTTCGAGTAGCGCTGACGGATCGCCTCCTGTTCGTCGGTCTTCGGATCTTCCGGATAGTCGGGCACCCTGTAGCCCTTCGCCTGCAGTTCCCTGATCGCGCTCGTCAGTTGCGGCACCGATGCGCTGATGTTGGGCAGCTTGATGATGTTGGTGTCGGGTAACGAGGTGAGGCGACCGAGTTCCGCGAGGTTGTCGGGCACCCGCTGCGCTTCGGTCAGAAACTCGGGGAACTCACCGAGGATGCGGCCCGCGACCGAGATGTCGCTGGTCTCGACCTCGATGCCGGCCGGCCTGGTGAAGGTCCGGATGATCGGCAGGAACGCGGCCGTCGCAAGCAGCGGGGCCTCGTCGGTGAGGGTGTAGATGATGGTCGGTTGCTGGGTCGTCATTGCTAGGCTCTGGGCGGGCGGTTGAGAGGCATCTCGCACGTGATAAGGGCAGGATGCGCAAACGTCGATCAGGAAAACGACAACGCTAGGACACAAACGCTGTGCGTGGCGGATGGCGATGCGGAGCCCTGGAACGCCAAAGCGGAACGATTAAGCGAACACGGCGGACTGCGTCGCGCAGCGGGTCGCACGTTTGGATTCTGCCTCATTTTCGGGCTGCGAGGAGAATTTGGAATGTGAACAACGGGAGCACACATGGACACGGCAGAGCAAATGACGATCGCGGCTGACTGGATACGCGAAGCCGGCGTCAGTCGCGCCATCGTGCATGCCAGGCGTGCGAACATTCGCACCGCTACAATCCTCCGATATCGATGTTCCCGCAGATCTGCCAAACCAAGCCGGAGCGTGTGATGGACGGCGATACCCGGAAAGCCCAATCCGACTGGATTTCCCGTTCGGAATCCACCCGCGGAATCGAACGCATCGAAGCCTTTTTCCACGGCAACGCGTACTCGATGCATCGGCACGACACCTATGCGATCGGCCTGACCCTCGCCGGCGTCCAATGCTTCCATTACAGGCGCGGTTTGCGCACCAGCCTGCCCGGACAGACCATGGTCCTGCATCCCGACGAAGTGCACGACGGTCAGGCCGGCACGAACGAGGGATTTCGTTATCAGATGATTTACGTGCAGCCCGCCGCGATCCAGGAAGTCCTTGGCGGCCGCCCCCTGCCGTTCGTCGAAGGCGGCGTCACGACCGATCCGCGCCTCTTCGAAGCCACGAAGACAGCGCTGCGCCAGATGCGTGGCGACGCGGAGCCGCTCGAACGTGACGACGCGCTCGCCGGTCTCGCGCTTGCGCTGGATAACGCCTCGGGCGCGCGGCAGACGCGCAGGTCCGCGGATTTCGCGGCAGCGCAGCGAGCACGGGAATATCTGCACGCATCGTGCACGCACACCGTCACGCTCGATGAACTTGCCGTCGTCAGCGGGCAGGACCGCTGGAGCCTCTCGCGCGATTTCCGAACTTTTTACGGCACCAGCCCCTATCACTACCTGGTCATGCGCCGGCTCGAAGCCGCGCGCGCGATGATGCTGCGCGGCGTTTCCCTCGTGGACGCGGCGGCAGCAGCCGGCTTCGCCGACCAGAGCCACATGACCCGACATTTTCGCCACGCATACGGAATCCCTCCCGCACGTTGGCTCGCGATGACGAGCGATCGGCGCGCCGGCTAACGCAAGCTTGCACGATCGTTCAAGACACTCGCCGGCGGCGGGACTATGCTCTGTTCCAGGTATCACCCGAATGGAGCCACCATGCACAGCGATTCCGAGCCGACACCCGAGCAACGCGGCCAATACAAGACCATCAATCTGCTCGACAAGATCAGTCAGATCGACGACCACTGGCAGCCGCGCGTCGTGGCTGAAATGAATGACTATCAGTTCAAGGTCGTAAAGATAGCCGGCGATTTCGTCTGGCATCGGCATGCCGATACCGACGAGACGTTCATCGTCCTCGCAGGCCGGTTGCGCATCGACTTCCGCGACCGCTCGATCGAACTGTTTCCCGGAGAAATGGCGGTGGTACCAAGGGGAGTCGAGCACAAGCCGTATGCCGAGTCAGAGGTGAAGCTGCTGCTCATCGAACCGCGCGGCGTCGTCAATACCGGCGATACGACCAACGAAAGAACCGCCGAAAACGACGTATGGATCTGAGAGCCGCCATGCAAACGCCGCGGCCGATCGTTCGCGAAGCCGTTTTTCCCGCCGACACGCACAACCTCGTCGCCGTGATCCGCGAGTATGTCCGCTGGCTGGATATGGATCTGTCGTACCGTGGATTCGATGCAGAAATGGACGCGTTCGAACACGTTTATACGCTGCCATCCGGCATGTTCTTCGTCGCCGACGCCGGCGGCGAGCTCGCCGGTTGCGCGGGGCTGCTTCGTCATACGGCAGACACTGCGGAAATCAAACGGCTCTATGTTCGTGAAGCATTCAGAGGCTTGTCGCTTGGCGAAACGCTGGTCACATCGGTGATCGGGAAAGCGAAGACATTGGGATTCTCGACGCTGGTTCTCGACACGGTTCCGCAAACCGGTTTTGCACAGCGCATCTACGAGCGGTTAGGGTTCGTCGAAACCGCGCCCTACTACGAGAATCCAGTCGAAGGCACACGGTTTCTTGCACTCGATCTATGACCGCGAATGGCATCCTGTCGGTCGATCAGACGCAGGTTAGCCGTCGCCATATGTCGAGCTTTTGAGCGTATGAAACCGAGGCATGGGCGGGACTGCTCGATGGCAAACGGACAAGCCGATATTGCTCTGCCAGCTCGCCCAACGCTTTCATCCCGATTTTGGCCGCCGTCCCCCCGTTGAACGCGATGGTAGCCAGTTTCGGCAGCGTATCGATGAGAGCAATCAGATCGTTGCTGGCATGGTCGCGAATCCGGCTATCCAGGCTTCCTGCTCGACGAGCCTCGGCAACGACATCCCACAGTCCGATATGGTGTTCGAGCAACGTCTCAAGACGCGTCGAATAGGCCATACCGACCAGATCCCGTTCTATCGCTTCACCGACCAGTAACCAGAATTTGTTCTGCGGGTGTGCGTAGTATTGGCCGTGAGCCAACGACACCTCGCCCGGCAAGCTACCGAGGATCAAGACCCGCGTATCAGCATCGACGACAGGCGCAAAGCAACGCTTGAACGACATCAGCGGCTCCGCTCGTCGGCGCTGCGCGGCACGCTGTGCGCACGCGACGCGGTGTGATCGAGCGGACGACCGTGCTCGCGCACCCGCGCGTGCGCGATATGCGCCGCACCGGTGCCTGACGCGGCAGCGTGCGCGCGAGCGGCCGCGTCCAACGCACGCAAATGCTCCCACAGTGCCGGCAACATGCATTCGGTCACCATCAAAGGCGCGCCATGCCGCTCGAATACCGAGCGACGCGCCACCAGCGCATGCGGCGCATGCCGATCGCCGCCGTCGATTTCATGCGCGGCCAACCGATACAACGGATGCCGCTGCCCCACCCTGCGGCTCACCAGCGACGAACGCGCGACGCTGCTATCGCTATACAGCAACTCCGCGAGCGGCCGGGTGCGCAGCCGGCGCGTCGCCTGCCAGACGCCGACGCTCGCGGCACGCGGCGTCACGCTATGCGCGGCGACGAACGGCACGTCATCGACCGACAGCACCACTTCGCGCACCCACACCGGCGCGCGCGGCGCGAGTCCAAGCGCGGCGGCTTCGTCGGGCCACGGCAGCGCGACGGCTTCGCGAGTCACGCGCACCGCGACCGCGCCGAGCGCGCGCAGGTGCGCGGTCAGTGAACCGCCGCGGGTCAGCCAGTCTTTCTGGGCGGCGCTGAAAGTGGCCAAAGGCGCGACGCGCCAGTGGGCGCCGGTGGGATCGAAACGGATAGGCATGGTGTCGGATTATAGCGGCGTGCTCCGAGGGCAATTTTTCGCGGCGACGACCGCGGCGATCATGCGCCCTCCTTCAGCCAGGGAGCCGACGCAAACCAGAAGGCAAAAAAAATGCGCTGCCGAAGCAGCGCATTTCTCAACTACCGGGCGTCAATCCAGCAACGACATCAACGCTTTCGGCTCACGCTCAACCCGCGCGCGACAGCAACAACGCATTGGTCCGCTTCACGAAGCTCGCCGGATCTTCCAGCGCGCCGCCTTCGGCGAGCAGTGCCTGATCGAACAGCAGATGGCACCAGTCGTCGAAATTCGCGCTATCGGCATGCAGGCCCTTCACGAGGGCGTGCTCCGGATTCACTTCGAGAATCGGATGGAACTCGGGCGCCTGCTGGCCCGCGGCCTTCAGCATGCGCTGCAGGTAGCCGCTCATTTCGCCGTCATCGGCAACGAGGCACGACGGCGAGTCGGTCAGGCGGAACGTCAGACGCACGTCCTTCGCCTTGTCCTTCAACGCTTCCTTCATCTTCTCGACGAGCGGCTTGAACGCTTCGCCGATCTTCTCCTGCGCCTCTTTTTCCTCGTCGTTCAGCGCGCCGAGATCGAGGTCGCCGCGCGCAACGCTTTGCAGCGGCTTGCCGTCGAATTCGTTGAGGAACGACAGCATCCATTCATCGACGCGATCGGTCAGCAACAGCACCTCGACGCCCTTCTTGCGGAACACTTCGAGATGCGGGCTGTTCGACGCGGCCTGCCACGTGTCGGCGGTCACGTAATAGATCTTCGTCTGCTCGGGCTTCATGCGAGCGACGTAGTCGGCCAGCGACACGGTCTGCTCGGCCGTGCCCGTATGCGTCGTCGCAAAGCGCACGAGCTTCGCGACGCGCTCGCGATTGGCGAAGTCCTCGCCGATGCCCTCCTTCAGCACCTGGCCGAATTCCTTCCAGAAGCCGGCGTACTTTTCCTTATCGGCGTCGTTGTCCGCGTTGGCCAGTTCTTCCAGCATCGACAGCGCGCGCTTGGTCACGCCTTCGCGGATCGCCTTCACGTCGCGGCTTTCCTGCAGGATTTCGCGCGACACGTTGAGCGGCAGATCGGCCGAATCGACCACACCCTTCACGAAGCGCAGGTACGTGGGCAGCAATTGCTCGGCGTCGTCCATGATGAACACGCGCTTCACGTACAGCTTCAGGCCGCCGCGCTGCTCGCGGTTCCACAGGTCGAACGGCGCGTGCGCCGGCACGTACAGCAGTTGCGTGTATTCGCTGCGGCCTTCGACGCGGTTGTGCGTCCACGTCAGCGGATCTTGATGATCGTGCGAGATGTGCTGGTAGAACTGCTTGTACTGATCGTCGGTGATGTCGTTCTTCGAACGGGTCCACAGCGCGCTCGCCTGGTTGACGGTCTCGTCCTCGTCCTTCGTGACCATCTCGCTCTTTTCCGCGTCCCACTCTTCCTTCTTCATCAGGATCGGCAGCGCGACGTGGTCCGAGTACTTCTGGATGATCGACTTCAGCCGATACGACGACAGCAGTTCGTCCTCATCGGCACGCAGATGCAGCGTGATGGTCGTGCCGCGCGCGGCGCGCTCGATCGTCTCGACCGCGAAATCGCCTTCGCCCGCGCTTTCCCACCGCACGCCTTCGGAGGCCGGCAAACCGGCGCGGCGCGTCTCGACGGTGATCTTGTCCGCGACGATGAAGCCCGAATAGAAGCCCACGCCAAACTGGCCGATCAGCGCCGCGTCCTTCTGCTGGTCGCCCGACAGCTTGCCGAAGAATTCCTTGGTGCCCGAACGCGCGATCGTGCCGAGGTGCGCGATCGTCTCGTCGCGGCTCATGCCGATGCCGTTGTCGTCGATCGTGACGGTGCGCGCGGCCTTGTCGTACGACACGCGAATTCGCAGGTTCGAATCGTTCTCGTACAGCGCGCTGTTTTCGATCGCCTCGAAGCGCAGCTTGTCGGCCGCGTCGGACGCGTTCGAAATCAGCTCGCGCAGAAAGATTTCCTTGTTGCTGTACAGCGAATGGATCATCAGTTGCAGAAGTTGCTTCACTTCTGCCTGAAAGCTCATGGTTTCTTGTGCCATGGTCGGACTTCCTCTCTGTTGCGAATGGGGGATGAGCGGCGGCCGAAGCGGATTCCAAACCGCGGTTCGGGCCCGCCGTGCCGGAGCGCCGGACCGCCGGATCGTCCGCGCAAATGGGGACGCTCCGGCGCGGTTTCAAGAGGCGCGACGCGCGACGCCGTCGAGATAACGGCTTAGGAACGCCGGTAATTCAGGATCGCCGCAATTGGCGATATTGAAGCGCATCCACGTGCTCGGCGACTGCTGCGGCGAAAACAGCCCGCCCGGCGTCAGCAGATAGCCGGCTTCGTGCCCGGCCGCGGCGAGCCCGCCTGCGTCCACGCCGGTGTCGGCCCACAGGAACATCCCGGCCGTCGGCGTCAGGAACAGCTTCATGCCGGTCTTCTCGATCATCCGCACGGCCTTCTCGCGCACGCCGTCGAGCCGTGCGCGAATGCGCTCGACGTGCCGCCGGTAGTGGCCCTCGGTCAGGATCTTGTAGATCACGCGCTCGTTCAACTCCGGGCTCGTCATGCCGACCAGCATCTTCTGATTGGCGACCACCATCGCGACCTCTGCCGCGCATGCGATGAAACCGACGCGCAGATTCGGCGCAAGCGTCTTCGAGAAACTGCCAAGGTAGATCACGCGCTTTAGCTGGTCGAGGCTCGCGAGCCGCGTACCCGCGTAGCTGGGCGGGCACAGGTCGCCGTAGATGTCGTCCTCGACGACGATGAAGTCGTACGCCTCGGCAAGCCGCAGGATTCGGAACGCCTGCGCGGCGCTCAGCGAGGTGCCGGTCGGGTTCTGCAGCACCGAGTTGATCACCAGCATTTTGGGGCGCCATTCCTGGACCAGCGCTTCGAGCGCGTCGAGATCGGGGCCGTCCGGCCTGTACGGCATGCCGACGAGCCGCGCGCCCTGCGACGCGAAGCAGCCGAACATCTGGAACCACGCCGGATCGCCGACGATCACCGCATCGCCCGGCTTCACGTAGATGCGCGAAATGAGGTCGATCGCCTGGGTGATGCCCGACACCATCACGATCTGCTCGGGCGACGCGCCGATCTCCAGCTCCTCGAGCCGCGTCTGCAACTGCTGACGCAGCGGCAGGAAACCTTGCGCGGTGCCGATGCCGAGCATCTGCATGCCGCTTTGCCGGCCGAGCGTGCGCAGCGCGTTGGTGATCAGGTCGCCGTCGAGCCAGCGGGCCGGCAGATAGCCGAGGCCCGGACTGCGCTCGGGCCGCGCGCCGGTGTGCAGCATGTTGCGCAGCAGCCAGACGACGTCGATATTGGCCGGCGCGGGCAGCGGCTCGGCGCGCGGGCGCAGCTCGGAGACCGTCGCCGCGCCGCCCTGGCGCTCGCGCACATAGAAGCCGGACCCCCGCCGCGACTCCAGAAAACCCTGCGCGACGAGCCGCTCGTACGCTTCGACCACCGTGAAGCGCGACACGCCCTTGTCGAGCGCGAGCTTGCGGATCGACGGCATGCGCATGCCGGGGCGGAACACGCGCTCCTCGATGCGGCGCTGCGCCCATTGGACGAGCTGTTCGACCAGCGTCAGCGACGCTGTGTCGTGCGGGGCAGGAATCTGGGTAAGCGGGACGGACATGACGGACTCCAACTGTACCGAACAGTATCGCGCCGATTGTACCGTTACTGTGCAGGTCACGGCCGTTACATTTGAATCCAGCGAGGCTGGTGACACCATGTAAATCCATACGTATGGCCCGCCGATCCGGCAAACGGTTATGCTTACGGCCCCGGCAGCGCTGCCCTCAAGCGTGCCGCGCAACTGGCCCTTGCGCAGAACAGCGTTTTCCATCGATCCGCCATGACAACCCTGACAGCCCAATCGCTCAGTCTCGATCACCTCGTCGTTTCCGCGCGCACGCTGGACGAAGGCGTCCAGTACGTCGCCGATACGCTCGGCGTCGCGCCGGCCGGCGGTGGCGCGCATCCGCTGATGCGGACCCACAATCGCCTGCTCGGCCTGTGGGGCGGCGTCTACCTGGAAGTGATCGCCATCGATCCGCGCGCCGCGGCCGACGCAACCGATGGCACCGCGCCGCGCCCGCGCCTGTTCGCGCTCGACGACCCGGCGACGCAGGCGCGACTGGAAAACGGGCCGTATCTGTCGCATTGGGTCGCGCGCGTCGAGCGGCCGAAGCATCTGGCGACGTGGCAAGCGCAGTATCCGCAGCGCATCGCGCCGGTCGTGCCGATGACGCGCGGCGATTTCACGTGGGGCCTGACGGTGCCCGACGACGGGTCGTTCCCCGCGTGGCAAGGCGCCGGCGACGGCGTGCTGCCCTCGCTGATCCAGTGGGACTCGACGCGGCATCCGTCGCAGTCGCTGGCGCCGACGAACCTCGCGCTGAAAGCGTTGAAAGCCGTGCATCCGCGGCCAGAGCTGATTAGCGAGCAACTGCGCTGGCTCGGCGCCGCGCACCTGCTCGACGTACAGCCGACCGACGGCGCCGCGGCGCTCGTCGCCGAATTCGAAACACCCGAGGGTCCGCGAACCCTCGGATAAGCAGCGCGTGATTGGGCAACCCCAACGGCAATGGTTGGCCAGTCGCGCGATAATCGAGATTTTGACCGGTTCCAGAAATACCAGAGGAGATCATGGACCAAAGCGACCTGAAAGCCCCGACGTGGCAATTGTCCGAACGCGCGCGCAAGCTCACGAGCTCCGCGATCCGCGAGATCCTGAAGGTCACGGAACGGCCCGAAGTCATCTCCTTCGCCGGCGGCCTGCCCTCGCCTGCCACCTTCCCGGCCGAGCGCATGCGCGAGGCGTCCGACCGCATCCTGCGCGACACGCCCGCCGCGGCGCTGCAGTACAGCGCGACCGAAGGTTATCTGCCGCTGCGCGAATGGGTCGCGCAACGCCACTCGACCAACGGCGCGCAGATCCGCGCGTCGCAGGTGCTGATCACGACCGGCTCGCAACAGGCGCTCGACCTGCTCGGCAAGGTGCTCGTCTGCGTCGGTAGCCCGGTGCTGGTCGAAACGCCGACCTACCTCGGCGCGCTGCAATCGTTCTCGATGTACGAGCCGCACTACGTGCAGGTGCCGACCGACGAGCAGGGCCTGGTCCCCGACGGCCTGAAGCCGGAACTGACCAATGGCGCGCGTCTGCTGTACGCGCAGCCGAATTTCCAGAATCCGACGGGTCGCCGTCTGCCGGTCGAACGCCGCCGCGCGCTCGCCGAGTTCGCGAAGACCGCGCCGTTCCCCGTGATCGAGGACGATCCCTACGGCGCGCTCGACTACGCGGGCGAACCGCTGCCGACGATGTTGTCGATGGCGCCCGATCACATCGTCTATCTCGGCTCGTTCTCGAAGGTGCTCGCGCCGGGTCTGCGGGTCGGCTTCATCATCGCGCCCGAGGAGCTGATCTTCAAACTCGTGCAGGCCAAGCAGGCCACCGACCTGCATACGCCGAGCTTCACGCAGCGCATCGTGCACGAAGTGGTCAAGGACGGCTTCCTCGACACGCACGTGCCGACGATCCGCGAGCTGTATCGCAACCAATGCGACGCGATGCTCACCGCGCTCGAGCGCTATATGCCCGAAGGCGTCAGCTGGAACCGTCCGGAAGGCGGCATGTTCATCTGGGTCAATCTGCCAGCGGGAATCGACAGCATGAAGCTGCTCGCGGAAGCGGTTGCGCAGAACGTCGCGTTCGTACCGGGCGCTCCGTTCTTCGCGAACGAAGCCCAGCACAACACGCTGCGTCTGTCGTTCGTCACGGTGCCACCGGCTAAAATCGACGAAGGCGTGGCGCGTCTCGCCGCACTCGTGCGCGCGAAAATCTGAACGGCGTTAGCCGCACTGCCATCGGGGCGAAGCTTGCACGCGCGTTGCGTGCGGACTTCGCCGGCATTCATGCAATCTCACCGAAACGAGGACACGACATGGCTCAATCGAATGTGTACGACAAGCTCAAGGAACTCGGCATCGAATTGCCGGCGGCGGGTGCGCCGGCAGCGGCCTATGTGATGAGCGCGCAAAGCGGCAACACGGTGTACCTGTCGGGCCACATCGCGAAGAAGGACGGCAAGGTATGGGTCGGCAAGCTCGGTGCGACGCTCTCCACCGAGGAAGGCAAGGCCGCCGCGCGCTCGATCGCGATCGATCTGCTCGCCACGTTGCATGCGCACGTCGGCGACCTGAACCGCGTCACGCGCATCGTCAAGCTGATGAGCCTCGTCAACTCGACACTCGAGTTCACCGAGCAGCATCTGGTCACCAACGGCGCGTCCGAGCTGATCGCCGACGTGTTCGGCGAGCGCGGCAAGCACGCGCGCTCGGCGTTCGGCGTCGCGCAGATTCCGCTCGGCGCGTGCGTCGAGATCGAGCTGATCGCCGAGGTCCAATAGCATCGACGCGATGTAACCAAGCATGCGGTGTCGCGTGAGATGCGCATACGACTCACGCCGCATTGCGATTCAGGCGCGCCGTCCGGTGTCACGCACCGGCGGCGCGTTTCTGTTTTATGGCGACGGTGGATCGCCGCCGCGTAGCCGGATAGAATCCGCGAACTCCCTCAACGTCCATTGCCCCGGGGCCCGTCGATGTCCGCTCACACCGTTCGTTTCAAACAGGTCGACGTGTTTACGTCGACACCGTTCAAGGGGAATCCGCTTGCCGTCGTATTCGATGCCGACGCGCTCGATACCTCGGAAATGCAGGCCATCGCGCGCTGGACCAATCTGTCCGAAACCACGTTTCTGCTGAAGCCGACCGACGCGGCCGCCGACTATCGCGTGCGCATCTTCACGACGGGGGGCGAGTTGCCGTTCGCGGGTCATCCGACCTTGGGCACCGCGCATGCTTTGCGCGAAAGCGGCTACCAGCCGAAGCAGGGCGGCAAGCTGATCCAGCAATGCGGCGTGGGTCTCGTCGAACTCGAAGCGCTCGACGGCGCCGACAACATGCACGGCGCATGGGCATTCGCCGCGCCGCCCGCGCGCGTGGCACCACTCGCCGAGCATCATTACGAAGCGCTGTCTACGGCTTTACGTAGTCAGGCGATCGACTTCAGCGCGCCGCCGTGCGCGGTCGACAACGGTGCGCCGTGGCTCGTCGTGCGGGTCGATTCGGCACGCGCCTGCCTCGCGCTCGAACCCGACGCGGCGGCGCTCGCCGAGCTCGTGCATTCGGTCGACACGCTCGGCGTCGCCGTGTATGGACCGCACGACGCCGACGGCCCCGCGACATTCGAGGTCCGTTGC
This sequence comes from Paraburkholderia lebeckiae, assembly GCF_050436225.1. NCBI lineage: Bacteria > Pseudomonadati > Pseudomonadota > Betaproteobacteria > Burkholderiales > Burkholderiaceae > Paraburkholderia > Paraburkholderia lebeckiae. The sequence continues at coordinate 2,914,369 of NZ_JBNDLU010000002.1, forward strand.
CTGATGGCGGGCGGCGGCTTCGGTGTCGGCGAAGACCCGGTCACGGGCAGCGCCAATGCCGCGCTCGCGGGTCTGCTGAACCTGCAGCACCGTCGTCCCGCCGCGCGCTACACGGCGCGTCAGGGTACCGCGCTCGGGCGCGCGGGCGAGGTGTCGGTCCACTACGACGATGCACGCGGCAAGATCTGGATCGGCGGACCCTCGGTGACGATCGTCGAGGGCACGTGCCGGCTCGCGTAAGCGAGCTGCGGCTTCGCGCGCACGCCACGGCGACACGCCACATGTCGCCGCTTCACACCACAAAAAGCCGCGGCGCGATTGCGTCGCCATACCTGGTTCTCCGAATTCATCGTGGCCGGATTGCAAAAGCCCTGCCAGAAACTGCCGAGTGGCAGGCACCGTTGCCGATGAGGTCTTCGACAAATCACGGACCTGTCGCGTCGTAAGACCGGCGATGCAGGCCACGTGAACAGCCGCACCTAGGCGCTCGCCGCGCGAGCGTATACCCCATGCCCGGAAGCTTCCTTAATCCAGTGGCATTCAGTAATATCGAGACGTATATAGCGAACTCTATCCGATGACCTGTGGACGGTCCGGGCGCGGCGCCACGCCCTCTCCTCCTGCGCAGCAGCTTTGGCATCTTGGTCACCATGCAGCCATCCATCTATTTCGCGCAGTCGATGCCCATGCGTTTGCAAGCGGCCCGCACCCAGCCAAGGCCCGCGCGATGACTCAGTCCCGCTTCTCCGAGCCGCGCGAGGCCAGGCCGCGACGCGATCCATTGGTCACGCGCCGGCGCGCGTTGCTCGTCATTCCCGCGCTCGGGGTACTCGTACTGATCCTGCTGTGGACCGTGATCTTCGCGCGGCTGTCGGTAGAAAGGGACGCGACGTACCGCGAGGCGATGGCGTCTTCCGCAATACTTTCAGCCGCGCTCGAACAGCACACCGTCAAGGCGATTCACCAGGTCGATCAGATCACGCGCTTCGTCAAGTACGAATTCGAAAAGACGCCCGATCATTTCGATCTCGCGAGCACGGTCGAAAAAGGCGTCGTGCAAAGCGAAACGCTCGTGCAGGTGTCGATAATCGACGAACACGGCAGACTGATCGCCAATACGACCGAACTCAACCCCGCTCACATCGACTTGTCGGACCGCGAGCACTTCAAGGTCCACGAGCACGAAAACGACGACCAGCTGTACATCAGCAAGCCCGTGCTCGGCCGCGTATCGGGTCACTGGACGCTGCAGATGACGCGGCGTCTCAATCATCCGGACGGCTCGTTCGCGGGCGTCGTCGTGGTCTCCGAAGACCCGAGCTACTTTACGTCGGACTTCTACAACAACGCGGCGATCGGCCGCGAAGGCGTGATCGCGGTGATCTCGGACAACGGCACCGTGCTCGCGCGCCGCACCGGCAACGCCAGCAGGACGAGCAGCACGTTCACCGCGAGCGGCATGTATCCGACCTCGGAGCACGTGTCGGGCACCTACGTCGATTCGATCGACAACGTGACGCGCATCGTGTCGTACCGGCACATCGACGGCTATCCGCTCGGCGTGCTCGTCGGTCTTTCGCAGGACGAAGAATTCGCCGATTACAACCACACGCGCAACGTCTATCTGTTGATGGCGGGCTTCATCTCGCTCGCGATGCTCAGCTTCTTCGCGGTCGCGACCGGCCTGATAGGAAAACTGCTAGGCCGCGAGCGGGAGATGACGCACCTCGTCGAATACGATCTGTTGACCGGCCTGCGCAATCGCTACGCGACGCTGCAGGCGCTGCGCCATGACGTCGCGCAGCCGTTCAACCTGGGCCGCCTCGCGATTCTTTTTATCGACCTCGACAACTTCAAGACCGTCAACGACACGCTCGGCCACAACGCCGGCGACATCGTGCTGCAGATGACAGCCTCGCGCCTCGCCACCGCGGTCGGCGACGACGGCGCGCTGAGCCGCATCGGCGGGGACGAGTTCGTCGTCATGATCAAGGGAGACGATGTCGAAAAGCGCGCGGTCGCGCTCGCCGAGGCCGCCGGCGAAGCGTTCTCGAAGCCGTTCGAGGTGCGCGGCAGCGCGTTCGTGCTGCATGCGAGCATTGGCATCGCGCTGTACTCGGTCGCCAACGAAAGCGAGATCGATCTGCTGAAGAAAGCCGACCTCGCGATGTACAGCGCGAAGGACGCCGGCAAGAACTGCTACCAGTTCTATTCGCCGCATCTGTCGCATCGCGCGGACCATCTGATGAAGTGGGAGCAGCAGTTGCGCGTCGCGCTGGCCGAGGGGCAACTGTTCCTCGCCTATCAGCCGAAGATCGATCTGACGCGCCGCTGCATCACCGGCTTCGAAGCGCTCGTGCGCTGGAACCATCCGCAGCACGGACAGATCCCGGCCAACGAGTTCATCCCCGTGGCCGAGTCGACCGGCCTGATCGTGCCGATCGGCGACTTCGTGATCGAGACCGCATGCCGTCAGCTCGCGCAATGGCAGCGGCAGGGCTACGACACGCTATCGCTCGCGGTGAACATTTCGGCGGTGCAGTTCTGGCGCGGCGACCTGCTCGAAACGGTCTCGCGCGCGATCGAGGAAACCGGCATCTCCGCCCGTCGCCTCGAACTCGAAATCACCGAAACGACGATGATGGAATTTCCGGACGTGGTCTCCGAAAAAATCTTCGCGTTGAAGCGTCTCGGCGTACGCATCGCGCTCGACGATTTCGGCACCGGCTACTCTTCGCTGTCCTATCTCAACCGCTTTGCCGTCGATACGCTGAAGGTGGACCGCTCGTTCGTCCAGGCGATTCCGGGGGACCGCAGCGTCTGCGTGATGGTCACCGCGATCGTCAATCTCGCGCGCTCGCTCGGGCTCGCGGTCGTGGTCGAAGGCACGGAGACTGAAGAGCAGATTGCGTGGCTGGCCGCGCTCGGCCATATCGAGGCACAGGGCTTCCTGTTCTCGCGGCCGGTGCCGGTTGAGGCGATCCCGGCACTGCTCGAACGCTTCGGGGTATGCGGCATGAACAGCGTCAGCGGCCGCCGCGTCGCGCACGAAGCCGACAGCACAAGCAGCCTATCCAGCAACAATTAAAGGACGGGCGCCCGCACGGCGGGGCCCGCGCAGCGCCGATGCAGACCATCACGAGCGATGAGGCTGCCCGCCGCGGGCAACGGGAACCGCTATGGACGCTGTTCCGGGTCGTGTGCGGCCTGTCGGCGCTGTCGTGGGGCGGTCTCGCGTTGATGGCGCAGCTCGAGCATCATTACGTGGAACGCGAGGGGCGGCTCTCACGCGTCGCGTTCTCGGACCTGATTGCGCTCGCGTGGATGGTGCCGGGACCCGTCGGCTGCAACGTCGCCGTGCAGCTCGGCCACGCGCTGCGCGGACGCGCGGGCGCATGGGTCGCCGGTGTGGCGAGCGTCCTGCCCTTCTTCACGCTGATGACGCTGTTCGCAATCTTTTATCGCACGCCCATCGTGCACACGATCGCGTCGCAAACCCTGCTGCATCACTTCAGCGTCGTGCTCGCGACGCTGATCGCGGTCAGTTGGTACAAGCAAACCCGCGCGCTCGTGCGCGGCAAGCTCGAATGGACGGCGGCGCTGCTCGGCAGCATCGCGCTGCTCTATGCGCACAGCGCCGCGGCGTATGTGGTGATGCTCGGCGCGGCCTTCGGCGCCGGCTGGTTCGCGAGTCCGGAACGCGACTCGCGACTCGCCGTGTCGCTCCAGCGCGGCGACTATCGGCTGCTGGCCGCGCTCGGCGTGCTGCTCGTGCTGTTTGCGCTGCCGCTGCCGCATCGCTATGACCTCGCGCTGCTGTGGCCGCGCCTCGCGGGCGCCGGCATGACGCTGTTCGGCGGTGGCTTCTCGGCGTTGCCGGTGCTGAAGACGCTGTTCGTCACGCCGGCGGTCGGCGTGTCCGATAACGACTTCACGCTTGCGTTTACGCTGTCGCCGTTGTCCCCTGGACCCTTGCTGAACGTTGTGCCGTTCTTCGGCTATCTCGTCGATGGCTGGCTCGGCGCGCTGATCGCGACGCTCGCGCTATTCGTGCCGTCAGGCTGCCTCGTCGTGCTCGCGCAGCGGCATCTGCATCAGTTGAAGGTGAACCCGCGCTTCGAGCACGGCATGAGGATTCTGCGCGCGGTCACGACCGCGTTTCTCGCGGTCGCGGTACTGCGCATTGCCGTGCACGTACCGCTGGAGCCGATCTATCTGCTGACCGCGACGTTCTCCGCGATGTGCTTCGCGAAGCTGAAGGTACCGGTGTATGCCGTGTACGGAACGGTGGCGGTGGCGTGCGGTTTGTGGCTCGCGTACGGCGCCACGACGTGATGCGTCGCGGGCCGCACGAAGCCCGTTGCGCCGTTGGCGATCCGGCGATCCGGCGGTCCGGCGGTCCGGCGATCCGGCGATCCGGCGATCCGGCGATCAGAACCCGCGCGACAGCACAGCGACGCCGATCGTCACGACGCCCAGCACGAGATTGATCAGCACGAGACGGCGGACCGTACCGACCGCCTGCGCGCCATCGGGCCACTTCTGCGCCTGCACCGCGCGGCGAACGCGCGGATACACGGCGAAGCGGATATGCCCGAAGATCAGCATCATCACGATGCCGAGACCGGCCATCGCATGCAGCGGCCAGCTAGCATGACCGCCGCCGAATTGCATCAGCAGGAAGCCGCCGCTGATCAGGATCACGAGCACCGACACCCCGACCCAGTTGAAGAAGCGGCCAAATACCGACTCCCACAGCGGCAGGCGCAATTGCGGCGACAGATCGCCGAGCGCAGGACGCAGGCAGAAATGCGCGAACACCATACCGCCGACCCACACCGCCACCCCGAGCAGATGCAGAAAAAGCGCGACTTCGATAGCCTTGTTCATGTAGTTTTCCTCTCCCGACGACGCCACACCGTTTAGGACACGCGATCCGCTCAGCACCAACTGAGCGCGTTCGACCATACGTGATGCAGGCAGTTCCGGGTATCGACGTCTATTGCGTCGTGTTTTGTCGTTGTGATCGCGGCACTTTCGTCTGGCCGCGATGCCGACGCGCCCCGTTTGCTTCCACGCCCTTCGTGCGACGGACTTTTCTGCGATAGACCGCGAGCGCCCCGCATGCTAGCAGGCGCCCATGGTTTCACCGCGTCAAACTTCGTTAAATCGACTCCACTAAGCCGGCAACACCGGACGCATGCCGTCGAGCTTCAGCTTGCTGTCGGGCGCGCGTCCCTTGCGCGCACGCTTGCCGACATGCGCCGCAAGTTCGGCGCCGGCCAGCTTCTCCTCGTCGACACGGCCGCCACGACGCGTGCCGATCAGCATCACGCCTGCCTTGTTGATCGCGAGCGCCTGCACGAGCGTTTCGTTGTCGTCGAGCGCCATCAGCGTGACGCCACGGCCGCCGCCCGACAGCGTCTTCATCTCGTCGAGGCCGAACACGAGCAGACGCCCGCCCGACGACAGACACGCGACCTGCGCCGCGTCCGGCAGCATCGGCATCGGCGCGAGCGGCGCGGCGCCGGCGTCGATCGTCATGAACGACTTGCCGGCCTTCACGCGGCTCACCATATCGCCGACCTTTGCGATGAAGCCGAAGCCGTTGCTCGACGCGAGCAGCAGCGCCTGTTCCGCCGACGCCGCGTAGTAGTGCATCAAATGACTGCCCGATTCGAGCTCGATCAGCGACGTGACCGGCACGCCGTCGCCGCGTCCGCCCGGCAGTTGAGCCACCGCGACCGAATAGACGCGCCCGTTGCTACCCCACGCGATCAGCGTATCGGGCGTGCGGCATTGGAACGCCGCGTAGAGGCCGTCGCCGGCCTTGAAGCTGAAGCCGGCCGGATCGAGCCCGTGGCCCTTCAGCGCGCGCACCCAGCCCTTCTGCGACACCACGACGGTGACCGGCTCGTCGACCACGCGCGCTTCGAACGTCGCGCGCTTTTCCTGCTGGATCAGCGTGCGGCGCTCGTCGCCATACTGTTTCGCGTCGGCTTCGATTTCCTTGATCAGCAGGCGCTTCATCGCCGGTTCGCTGCCGAGCAGTTCCTCGAGCTTCGCCTTCTCGTCGCGCAGCTCGGCCAGTTCCTTCTCGATCTTGATCTTCTCGAGGCGCGCCAACTGACGCAGCCGGATTTCGAGGATGTCTTCGGCCTGGCGGTCCGTGAGTCCGAACGCGGCCATCAGCGCGACCTTCGGCTCGTCCGATTCGCGAATGATGCGGATGACTTCGTCGATATTCAGGAAGACGATCATCCGGCCTTCGAGAATATGGATGCGGTCGTCGACCTTCGATAGACGATGCCGCGTGCGGCGCGTCACCGTCGCGAAACGGAACGCGATCCACTCGTGCAGGATTTCGCTCAAGCCCTTCTGACGCGGCCGGCCGTCGCCGCCGACCATCACCATGTTCAGCGGCGCGTTCGATTCGAGGCTCGTATGCGCGAGCAGCGTGTTGACGAAGTCGGTCTGATCGATGCGGCTCGACTTCGGCTCGAACACGAGACGCACCGGCGCGTCCTTGCCCGATTCGTCGCGCACCGCGTCGACGAGCCCGAGCAGCGTCTGCCTCGTCTGCAACTGCTCGGGCGTGAGCGTCTTCTTGCCGAGCTTGATTTTCGGGTTGGTCTGTTCTTCGATTTCCTCGAGCACCTTCTGCGCGGCCGTATTCGGCGGCATTTCGGTGATCACGAGTTGCCACTGGCCGCGCGCGAGATCCTCGATCTTCCAGCGCGCGCGCACCTTCAGGCTGCCGCGGCCGGCTTCGTACGCGGCGGCGATTTCCGCCTCGCTCGAAATGATCTGGCCGCCGCCGGGAAAGTCCGGACCGGGCACGTGCTGCATCAGTTCCGCGTGCGAGAGCTTCGGATTGCGGATCAGCGCAACCGCCGCGCCCGCGACTTCGCGCAGGTTGTGCGAAGGGATTTCGGTCGCGAGACCCACCGCGATGCCCGATGCGCCATTGAGCAGCACGAACGGCAGACGCGCCGGCAGCACCTTCGGCTCTTCGAACGAGCCGTCGTAGTTCGGCATGAAGTCGACCGTGCCCTGGTCGATTTCGGCAAGCAGCAGCTTCGCGATCGGAGTCAGGCGCGCTTCGGTGTAACGCATCGCCGCCGCGCCGTCGCCATCGCGCGAGCCGAAGTTGCCCTGGCCGTCGATCAGCGGATAGCGCATCGAAAAGTCTTGCGCGAGACGCACGAGTGCGTCGTACGCGGACTGGTCGCCGTGCGGGTGATACTTACCGAGCACGTCGCCGACCACGCGCGCCGATTTGACCGGCTTCGCGTTGTCGCCGAGGCCCATCTCGTTCATCGCGAACAGGATGCGGCGCTGCACCGGCTTCTGCCCATCGCAAACATCGGGCAGCGCGCGGCCCTTGACCACGCTGACCGCATACTCGAGGTACGCGCGCTCCGCGTAGTTGCCGAGCGTCAGCACGTCGCTGTCCGACGGCGGCTCGTTGAAAAGGTCGAGAGTGTTATCGTCGTCCATCTAGATTCCGTGTCCGTGTTTGGCTTGAAGTGTCGTATGCCGCATTGAGGCGCAATGCGCTCAGATGTCCGCTTCTACTTCGTTGCCTTTCTCTTCGAGCCAGTTGCGACGCGACGCCGCTTCGCCCTTGCCCATCAGCATCGTCATGCGCGCGACGGTCGCATCGTAGTCGAGTTCGCCGAGCGCGACCGGCTGCAGGCGGCGCGTGTCGGGATTCATCGTCGTGTCCCACAGCTGCTCGGCGCTCATTTCACCGAGACCCTTGAAGCGGCTGATCGACCACTGGTTGTCGCGCACGCCGTCCTTGCGCAACTTGTCGAGAATCGCCTCGAGCTCGCCTTCGTCGAGCGCATAGAGCTTCTGCGCGGGCTTCTTGCCGCGAGCGGGCGCATCGACGCGAAACAGCGGCGGACGCGCGACGCACACATGGCCGCGCTCGATCAGTTGCGGGAAATGCTTGAAGAACAGCGTGAGCAGCAGCACCTGGATATGCGAGCCGTCGACATCCGCATCCGACAAAATGCAGATCTTGCCGTAGCGCAGATTCGACAGATCGATCTTGTCGTCCGGACTATGCGGATCGACGCCGATCGCCACTGAAATGTCGTGCACCTCGTTGTTCGCGAACAGGCGATCACGTTCGGTTTCCCATGTGTTCAGCACCTTGCCGCGCAGCGGCAGGATCGCCTGGTATTCCTTGTCGCGACCCATCTTCGCGGAGCCGCCCGCCGAGTCGCCCTCGACGAGGAACAGCTCATTGCGGCCGATTTCCGTCGATTCGCAATCGGTCAGCTTGCCGGGCAGCACGGCGACGCCCGAACTCTTGCGCTTCTCGACCTTCTGCCCCGCGCGCGTGCGCGCCTGCGCCTGCTTGATCACGAGGTCCGCGAGTTTCTTGCCATGCTCGACGTGCTGGTTCAACCACAGTTCGAGCGCCGGCCGGGCGAACGACGAGACGAGCTTGACCGCATCGCGGCTATTCAGGCGCTCTTTGATCTGCCCTTGAAATTGCGGGTCGAGCACCTTCGCCGACAGCACGAACGACACCCGCGCGAATACGTCTTCGGCGAGCAGTTTCACGCCCTTCGGCTGCAGGTTGTGCAACTCGACGAAGCTCTTGACCGCCTGATAAAGACCGTCGCGCAAGCCCGACTCATGCGTGCCGCCCGCGGGCGTAGGAATCAGGTTCACGTACGACTCGCGCGTGAGCGGACCTTCCTCGCTCCACGCGACGACCCACGTCGCGCCCTCGCCTTCGGCAAACGTCTCTTCGCTCGAACGCGAGCTTTCCGCGTAGCGCTCGCCCTCGAACAGCGGAATCAGCAGATCGCTACCGTTCATGCCTTCGAGCAGATAGCCGCGCAGGCCGTCTTCGTATTTCCAGCTTTGCCGCTCGCCGGTTTTCTCGTTGACGAGCGCGACCTCGACGCCCGGCAGCAGCACCGCTTTTGAGCGCAACAGACGCTGCAATTCACCGAGCGGCAGGTTCGGCGAATCGAAGTACTTCGGATCGGCCCACGCGGTCACGCGCGTGCCGGATTTCTTGTCGGCCTTGGTGGCGGCACGCACTTCGAGCGGCTTCGCGACATCGCCGTGCGCGAAGCTCAGTTCGGCGACCTTGCCGTCGCGCCACACGGTGACGTCGAGCCGCGTGGACAGCGCGTTGGTGACCGACACGCCGACGCCGTGCAGACCGCCCGAGAACGTATAGGCGCCGCCGGCGGCCTTGTCGAACTTGCCGCCCGCGTGCAAGCGCGTGAAAACGATTTCGACGACCGGTACGCCTTCGTCGGGGTGCAGGCCGAATGGAATGCCGCGGCCGTCGTCGTCGACCGAGACCGAATGGTCCGCGTGCAGCGTGACCGTGATTTGCCGGCCGTAGCCGCCGAGGGCTTCGTCCGATGCGTTGTCGATGACTTCCTGAATGATGTGCAGCGGATTCTCAGTGCGGGTGTACATGCCGGGTCGTTGCTTGACCGGCTCCAAACCCTTCAACACCTTGATCGACGCTTCGCTATACGCGGCGTTTGGCTTTTTCGTAGACATGATTGACTCGGTGCGTCGGTTCATCGTTGTCCACAGGTCCTGTGGACAGGGCCGTGGACAATGCGTTGAGTATTCAAAAAAAGCGAAACGAAACAACGGGGTTAGGTGGAGCGCCCGCGATGCGGGCAAGCTGTTTTGTCGCGCGGCTTCCGTTGGCGCGCTCGAATGCCGGAGATGGACGCACCGCCCGCCGGGGAAGCCTGTTCGCGGGGTATTGTACTGATTTCGATCACGGCGGCAATTGACCCCACGCTGAATTGGCCGACTGGATAAGGCGCGGCGGGCGTTGGCGGACATGCAATGGAGGATGGACGGCTTGCAGGACGGCGGCGCGATAGGTATCGGCGGAAATGCACGGGCGCCTGCCCCCTGAATTTCAGTGCCGTGCGCGGCGGCGCTTTCTGTTGTTTTTGTGCCGGCCGCGCACGCCGCGTTACTTGACGCGGTTTTCCAGCTCGTCCCAACGTTCGAGCGCGAGCATCAACTCTTCGTCGATCTCGGTATAGCGCTCGGTCAGACGCGCGCCTTCGCGTGCATCTTTCGCGAACACCGAACCGTCTTCGAGCTGCGCGCCGATTGCCTTCTGTTCGGCCTCGAGGTCGGCAATCATTTTCGGTAGCGCCTCCAGTTCGCGCTGCTCCTTGAACGACAGCTTCGCGCTGCGCTGCGCATTGCGGCCCGACGCGCTGTCCTTCGGCGCCGCTTCTTTCGGCGCTTCCTTGCTCGATTCTTTCTGCGCTTCGAGCGCGAGTTGCTCCGAGCGATCGCGCTGCGTCTGCCAGTCCGTGAAGCCGCCGACGTATTCGCGCCACTTGCCGCCGCCTTCCGATGCGATCACCGACGTCACGACGTTATCGAGAAACGCGCGGTCGTGGCTGACGAGCAGCACCGTGCCGTCGTAGTCGATCAGCAGTTCTTCGAGCAGTTCGAGCGTCGGAATGTCGAGGTCGTTGGTTGGTTCATCGAGCACCAGCACGTTGGCCGGGCGCGCGAACAGGCGCGCGAGCAACAGCCGGTTGCGCTCGCCGCCCGACAGCGACTTGACCGGCGAACGCGCGCGCTCCGGCGCGAACAGGAAGTCGCCGAGATAGCTCATCACGTGCTTCTTCTGGCCGTTGATTTCGACCCACTCGCTGCCGGGGCTGATCGTGTCCGCGAGACTCTTTTCCAGATCGAGCGCCGCGCGCATCTGATCGAAATACGCGACCTGCAGATTCGTGCCGACACGCACGTTGCCCTCGTCCGGCGCGAGTTGACCGAGGATCAGCTTCAGCAGCGTGGTCTTGCCCGCGCCGTTCGGACCGACGAAGCCGATCTTGTCGCCGCGCATCACCGTGGCCGTAAAGCGGTCCACCACCGCGCGCTCGCCATAGCGCTTCGTCACATCCGTCAGTTCCGCGACGATCTTGCCGGACTTCTCGCCCTGACCGACGTCGAGCTTCACGTTGCCCTGCACGTTGCGGCGCTCGGCGCGCTCGTTGCGCATCTGCACGAGCCGCGCGATGCGGCCGACGCTGCGCGTGCGGCGTGCCTCGACGCCCTTGCGAATCCACACTTCTTCCTGCGCGAGCAGTTTGTCGAACTTCTCGCTCTCGATGCGCTCGACTTCGAGCTGCTGCGCCTTGCGCGTCTGGTACGCGGAGAAATTGCCCGGATACGACAGCAGCCGCCCGCGATCGAGCTCGACGATGCGCGTCGCGACGCGGTCGAGAAACGCGCGATCGTGCGTGATGAACAGCAGCCCAGCGCGCAGCGACACCAGCAGATCTTCGAGCCAGCGGATGCCGTCGAAGTCGAGATGGTTGGTCGGCTCGTCGAGCAGCAGCACGTCGGGCTGCACGACGAGCGCTCGCGCGAGCGCCGCGCGCTTCTGCATGCCGCCCGACAGAGAGCCGACACGGGCTTCGCCGTTCAGGCCGATCTGCTGCAACGTGGTCGCGACGCGCGTGCTCCAATTCCATGCGTCCGCGGCGTCCAACGACGATTGCAGCGTGTTCATGCGCGCGAGCAGCGTGTCGTGTTCGGCGCCCTCAGGCGTGTCGGCGAGCTGGTGCGCGACCGCGTCGTATTCGTCGAGCAGCGCGCGCGCCTCGGTGAGTCCGGCGGCGACCGCGTCGAACACGGTGTCGTCGGCGTTGAACTCGGGCTCCTGCGGCACGTAGACCGTGCTCAGATGCTGCTGACGCGTGACGAGGCCGTCGTCGGGTTTGGTCAGATCGGCGACGATTTTCAACAGCGACGACTTGCCCGCGCCGTTGCGCCCGATCAGCCCGACGCGCTCGCCCGCTTCGAGCGAGAAATCCACGTGGTCGAGCAGCGCGACGTGACCGAACGCGAGCTGGGCTCCGGTAATGGTGTAAAGCGACATGGGAATGGGAGAAGACAGCGATGAGTCGGAACTGCTCATTGTACCGGGCGCGGGGCCGGTCGCAGGTATGCGGGACGGGAACATCCGTGCGATGAAGCGCGCAACACAGCGTGCAACGCAATCGGCGCGGGCCGGCGACGCGCGCGCCGGGCCGGCCTTTCGAACAGTTGCTTACTTGACGTGCACCGTGATCGTCTTGCTCATCTCCGGCCCATACGAGCGATGCGCGCCGTCGCCGAATTGCAGCGTCAGCGTATGGTCGCCCGGCGGCAGCGTCAGATCGGTTTCAGTCTGGCCTTTGCCGAAGTGCAGCGACTTGTCGGTCGCGGGGATGACCTCGCCCTTCGGCAGCGGCTTGCCGTCGATCAGCAGGTGATGATGCCCGGTGCCGTCGGTCAGCGTGCCGGCGGGCGCGATCTTCATGCCGTCGAGGCCAAACACGACGTGCACCGGATTGGTGACGGTCGCGCCGTCCGCCGGTTGCACGAAGGTCACGCCCGCCGCCTGCGCCACAGCTGACCCGGCGAGTAGCCCTGCCACCGCGACGCCGACCAACCATCTGTTTTTAAGCATCGTTTTCTCCTTTGGAAACGAAACCCAGCGATGCGGCGCCGCCAGCGGCCTCGCCCGAGACCGATCGTCGCAATACGTGCGAGGCGAGCGCCACATCTGTCCAATGAAATAGCTTGCAGGTCAAAGCGTACACGGCTTGTGTGACGAGGCCAGTCGCGCGAGCCCGGGCTCGCCGCAGAGGCGTTGGGGCGGCGCCGCATCGGTCGTCTGCGGCTGAATTGACAAATTCCGGTAATATTGCGGGTCGCCGCGCCGCCCCATAAAGGGGCAGAGCAAGCCGGCCATTGCATTGAACGAGAGAGCGTGTCGTGAGCGAAGTAATCGAAGTGACGGAATTCAAGAGCTGGGTCTGCCTGATTTGCGGTTGGATCTACAACGAGGAAGACGGTCTGCCCGAAGAAGGTATCGCACCGGGCACGCGTTTCGCCGACATTCGGGAAGACTGGCGCTGCCCGCTGTGCGACGTGGGCAAGGCGGAGTTCGCGGTGGTGGAGTTTTGACAGTGAAATGACGTTGGGGCGATGCGCGCGGTTGCGTGCGCTTCGCCAGATGCTCAGGTAGTTTGCGCGGCCTGGCAGGCGATGTCTGCGGGGCCGTTTGTTTTTGCGGGATTTGTGCGAGGCGCGGGCGGCTGCTGGCTTGGCTCTCCTTTTGCCCGCGCCGGTTTGATATACTCTGCGCTCGCCGATCTGTCCGGCTCGGTCCCTCTCCCTGTAGTTCAATGGATAGAACAAGTGCCTCCTAAGCGCTAGATACAGGTTCGATTCCTGTCAGGGGGACCACCTAAGCTCCAAACGATCACCACGTTTCACCACAGAACCCCGCTCAGCCCAGCCGAGCGGGGTTTTTTGTTGCCAACGTCGCCAAGGTTTCACCATTAACAGCGGGGGTACATCGGGGGTACTTATAGGGGTACCGTGACATACCCCCTCGCGAGATACCCCCAATGGCACTGACTGACACCGCGATCAAGAACACAAAGGCCGCCGAGAAGCCGAACAAGCTGTTTGACGGCGGCGGGCTGTTCCTGCTAATCACACCCGCTGGTCAGAAGTACTGGCGTCAGAAGTACCGGTTTGGCGGCAAGGAGAAGCTGTTAGCGATTGGCGTCTATCCTGATGTTGGCTTGGCGGCTGCACGAAAGAAGCGCGACGAGGCGCGCGAGCTGCTGGCGGCTGGCATTGATCCGGGCGAGGCAAGAAAGGATGACAAGCGCTTGCGCGCCCTGAGTGCGGCGAATTCATTCGAGGCGGTCGCGCGGGAGTGGTTTGAAGGGCAGCGAGGCGGATGGACGGCGGGCTATGCCGAGAAGGTCATTGCGTCGCTGGAGGGCGACGTGTTCCCGTCCATTGGCTCCCGCCCTATCGCTGAGATCGAGGCTCCCCGCCTGGTCGAACTGCTGCGCACCATAGAAGCGCGAGGCGTCCGCGAGACGGCGAAGCGGATATTGCAGCGTAGCCGGGCCGTGTTCCAGTCCGCCATCATGACCGGGCGATGCGCGCGCAACCCGGCAAGCGACGTTGACGCCGCCGTCATCCTGAAAAAAGGGCCGGGAGTACAGCACATGGCCCGCGTGAAGGCGCTGGAACTGCCCGAACTGATGCGAGACATAGGCGCGTACAGTGGCGACCTTGTAACCCGTCTAGCGCTTGAACTGATGGCATCACGTTCGTCCGAACCGGCGAGTTGATCGGCGCGACATGGGACGAGATCAATGTCGAGGCGGCGGAATGGCGGATTCCCGCCGAACGCATGAAGATGCGAACCCCACATGTCGTCCCGCTGAGCCGCCAGGCGCTCGCTGTCATCGAACAGTTACGCACGCTCAACGGTAACCGGGAATACGTGTTCCATAGCCCGCAGAGCCGGGGCCGATCTCGAATAACACCATGCTCTACGCGCTGTACCGGATGGGCTACAAGTCCCGCATGACTGGACACGGGTTCCGGGACGACGCTCCGTGAAATGGGCTACTCGCGTGACTTGGTGGACCGCCAGCTAGCGCACGCCGAACGCAATCAGGTATGGGCTGTTTGATGACCTGCGAGGCCGCACGGCGGGCGGCGTGCTGTCGGATGATGTGCGCAACCTGTCTGCGAAACATTACGGCCACGCAGGGCCGCGATTCGTCGAAGCGCTCGTTAGCAACCTTCGTTCAGGTTTCAGGCTGGCCGATGCGCTGCAACCCCTTGTTGACCGGTTCGGAGCATCGGAAGGTCAGGAACGGCGGGCGGCGCGCACCTTTGCTATCTGCGCATTGGCGGGGGAACTGTCGGTGCTGTGGGGTGTGACGCCGTGGGCCATCGGAGATCCGATCAAGTCAGCAATCCAAGCATTCAATCTTTGGCGCGGCCGTCGTTCAACCAACGGCCAGAGCGCGGAACATGCCGCGATCCTTCGTGCTGTCTCCGACTTCATCGACCGGCACAGCGACAGCCGCTTTTCCAATATTGAGGGCAGCGCGGACCTTGTGCGGGATCGGGTCGGCTACTGGAAGCAGGATGGCGAGCGCCGACTTTATCTGTTCTCGTCTGGCGGCCTGCGTGAAGCGACGAAGGGTTACGACCTCACGCGGGTAACGGCCGCACTCGAAAAGGTGGCGGCGCTCGTCGACACCGACAGCGGGAAGCGCTCGAAAACCACCAGAACACCGGATGGACGCACGACCCGCCTGTATCACGTGGACGCCGGAAAACTGGCGGAGGGCGAGTGATGCCCAGCCGATCAATTGCCCGGTGCAACAGGTGCAACACGTGCAACACGCCCGCCAGTAAAGGCGTTCGGGCGTTGCACCGTTCATTCGTCAACGTGCAACAGGTGCAACAGACGCAATCAGGAAGCCCGTGCGATGTTGCACCTGTTGCACCTTCCTGTTTTCCGGTGCAACAGCTGGAAGGCCCACCCCAGAAGGCTGTTGCACCTGTTGCACTTGTTGCACCACAGAACACAGGAGGAAGCCGTGATTACTAATCCGAACGCCACCCGGCTATCTGACCGTATCGTGATGCATCCGGCAAATTGAGCAACCGGGCGCGCAGCCGCTATGGTTCGCGCGCCCAGAAACAGCAGGAGATGTTCAGATGGCGAACGGAAAGCAGATCACGCAACCGGCGCAGATTACGCAAGTGGATGACGCCGCCGAGAAGAAGGCACGAGAGAGAAAGGCCGAGGTCTCAAAAATTTCCGCTGACCTGATGACTACACCGTCATTTTGCAATGCGCTGACTAGCAGTGAATTCATCAACGGCGCTATAAAGCAGTTCGGCGACGTGAGCATGATGGACCTGGCCGGTGAAGTGAAAGAGCAGGTCGCAAAGGTTGTCGTCGAAGGCGACATGGCATACCCGGAGGCCATACTCATATCTCAGGCTATGTCGTTGAGTTCAGTCTACAACCGCTGTGCCGAACTGGCCGGCGTGAACATCATAAATAAGTTGCCGCAAGCGGAAGTCCTAATGAGGATGGCCCTGAAGGCGCAATCCCAATGCACGCAGACCTTGCGAGTCCTTGGCGAGCTGAAAAACCCGAAGTCGGTTGCATTCATCAAGCAGCAGAACAATGCGCACCAGCAGCAAGTGAACAACGGGACCGCGCCGCCGACTGTCGCACGCGTACACGAGGAAAAGCCGAACCAATCAAACGAACTATTAACTGACAACCGGGACGAGCAACATGGGGCGACGCTGGACACTGGAGCAACGAGCGCGGCAGGCCGAGCGCATCAGACAGTGGAAGCCGTGGGAGCAGTCGACAGGGCCGACGACCGACGAGGGTAAAGCCGTGTCATCGCAAAACGCAGTTGTGCATGGTCTACGGGCGCGCGAATGGCTCGACTATCAGAAGCGCATCAATGATCTATTGCGGGCCTGCCGGGAGCGACTGAACCAGGTTTAACAATCACGGACCCCGCCCCGTGCGGGGTTTTCACTGTGCGGTTTCTGAACGCTCAGGGCCGCTGGGAGATAAGCGGGACGGGCCAGTGCGGAGGATCGCATCGGGAATTTCCGAACGGCTTTCGCGACCAGTAGTTGGATGGTGCCTAGATGGATTCGCGCGGCGGCGCGGTGTCGTGCCTGTGTGGATTCGCCGCCCGGCGGGCTTGCGCGAGTGTGGGTGAGCCGCTGGGCGAAAAGCGTCATCAAGGCACGCGCGCCGCCGAGGTACGCAGCGTGGTACGCACCGAAAGCGAAGTTGCCACGCGCGAAGTTGCCACTCATGTTGCCACGGGAAACGCCTGTTTCCAGTGCCGCAGTTTCCACCGTGTTTCCACGAAAAGGCAGGGTAGTCAGTCGCGGTTTCCATTGTGGTCTCCCCGGTTTCGGGGCGTTTGGGAGCTGCAGCTGCAGGGTTGCGCGCCTACAAAAAAGAGCCCGCCTAGGTGGGCGGGCTAAATCCATAGTCCAGGGGATAGACATGGAGGAGACGCGGATAACGGGCTTGGCTGCTGGTCCCGCTGACGAGGCACATCGCCATGAACTAAATCTACATGCGATCGGTACGTCGTGCCATCGCACTAAGGTATAGCGGTCCTCACACACGAGTATTGGAAGTCATACGAAGGTTTAACGGAGCCGCGGCAACCGGCACGCAGTCCCGTCCTGCTGATCGGGCGCTGTTCGATTTGGAGTGAACGCGCCGCCGATTCCGGCGGATGGCCTGTCTTTGCGAAATAAACCCAGTCGCAATTCGCAGCGGCGTCAAATAATATGCCGCCCTTAGACAGAATATGCCGCCCTTAGACAGGGCAATTGCATCAAAAGACCGGCATTCCAAGCACTCGAGCCCGATAGTGTTCATCGAATCCGGCCTTGAGCCGCTTGTTCTTTATGCCGACCTTGGTGGCTTTGTCAGCGCGCAGTAGATTCGACACGATGCGGCGCAAGATCGCGAAGTTTTGCGCCGCATTGTCCACCCGGGCACGACATTGATCCTCGCCAAAGGCAACATCGAGCACCCAATGCATGCTGTTTTCGATGGCCCAGTGAGGGCGTACCGCCTCGTTGATCCGTTTCGGGTCAGCAGGCAGGCTGTTCACGTAGTACCGCCGCTCCAGCGAAGCACGGCCGTCGATCTCGCGGGTGGCCTCAACCATCGCCACCGAGCGCAGGCCGGCCCATTTGCCGTCCTCATCCAGCCAGTCAATCATGTCGGTCGCAACGCACTGGCGCGTCTCGATTCTTCCGTGCACTTTCTTGCCTGTCTGACAGTGCTCAGCGAAGCGCACGCTGCGCAGGGACTGTGTGCGCTGTGCATCGAACAGCTGCACGATCGCTTCATGCAAGGCAGGCTGGTTGCCTTTGACCGCAAGCACATAGTCGGCACCTCCAGCCACGAACTTCGCCGCGATCTCCCGCTGGCAACCCATCGCGTCGATCGTCACGATCGCACCCTTGAGCAGCAAGGCATCCAGCAATGCCGGGATCGCGGTGATCTCGTTGCTTTTGTCGGCAGTCCTCACCTGACCCAAGGTCGCCCCCAACGCGCCGCAATAGGCCGATACCAGATGGATCGCGCTACGCCCCATGCCGTGCGAGCGCCGTACCGTCTTGCCGTCAATTGCCACCACCTGGCCCGCGACTGCAGGACAGATACCGCTTACCCACCGCACAAAGCAAGCCTCGAACTGCCGCGCATCAAGCGCTGCGAATACGCGCCCGAACGTGTCATGCGAGGCAATCCCGTTGCGCAGCGGCAAGTACCGGCGCAGCCACTCCAGTTGTCCTTGCCCCCACAAAGCGATCCCCACCCAGCCGTCGGCACCTGACAGGATCGCCGCCAGTGCAACCACCAGCATTTCCATCAGATCATGCTCCGGGGTGCGTACACGCGGGTCCTTCAGGTCCCCAAACGCGTCTTGCAAACTCAACGGCTCGTATTCGTCGTCCACTCTCGGCCCTTGGCAAAACCAAGAGTTAACGCTTCTTCGCAGCAGTTTACAACCCCCATTCGTAACCCATTGGGTGTAAACAATTTTTCATGCGATTGCCCTGCCATGCGACCCACGCCACCGAGGAAACGCGGGCATCCTCCCAGTCTTGAGCGCCCTCGACAGAACCGGCCATGGAGACGACATGACTCCGGTTACATGGACACCCCAAATCAACCTTATGGCGTCCACTTTTCGGGGACCAGATCATCAGCGACAGGTGTCTGACCATGGTGAATGACGCTGACTAGGGTTCATTGGATTGGCGACGTATGACTTGTCTGTGATGGGGGGGACGCAAGGATTACGCCATAAACCTGCAGACCGATTCCTCCCGGTGACAGTGCCGGAGCCCGTTAGCAAGCTATTCGTGCTTCCTGCGGTCGGCGCCGCGCGGGCTACGGCCGCGGTCGTGGCGAGCGGTATTCGCTATAGACCGAAGGCATGAATCTTGTGATCGCTGCCGCCCGCAACGAACAGCTGTCCGTTCACGACGGTCGGCGATGCGAAGATGCCCCCGGTGATCCGGTCAGCCGGCGCTAGGCTATCGGTGCTCCAGAGTACATTTCCAGTCGTCGCGTCCAAGGCGAACACCTGGCTTGCGACGCCATCGGCGTAGTACACGACGCCGTTTGCGACGATGGGCGAAATGGCGGGGTTGTTCTTCGTCGCGTTTGCGCCGATCGGCTGCTGCCAGGCAAGGCTGACGGAACAGTTGCTGCCAACGGCCAGCGCGAGGAGCCCGTGGTTGTTCAACGCGACAGGTGAGTCGGACGGCGCCGCGACGTAAAGTTGGTTCAACACCGGATCGAACGCAGGCTGGCCGATGTTGACGCCGGCACTCGAACTCTGGGCAATCGCCAACGTCTGGATGGGGCCTGACTGCTGGATGGTGGCCCGGTTATAGATGAACAGGTTGCCGCTCTTTTGGTAGGCCGCAAGCATCGTTGGGCAGCCGGGACGCTGGAACAGCACCGCCGTCGCACCGAAGTCCACGTCTGGCACAGCAA
Source organism: Paraburkholderia lebeckiae (assembly GCF_050436225.1). Taxonomy (NCBI): domain Bacteria; kingdom Pseudomonadati; phylum Pseudomonadota; class Betaproteobacteria; order Burkholderiales; family Burkholderiaceae; genus Paraburkholderia; species Paraburkholderia lebeckiae. Next base: position 2,933,792 of record NZ_JBNDLU010000002.1, read on the forward strand.
CGGTCGGAGCGAGCGGCGAGTTGGACGCGGCCGCCGCCAGCGTTGGGGTTAGCTTGACGACGTGTTCTGCGAACCCGGCATTTTCCGGATTGGCGAAAGCGTTTCCCGTTAGCGCGTAGACGACTGTCCCGTCAGGCGGGATCGATACGCCTCCCGCACCCCAGATGCCGCCCCCTTCCGGCCCGTTCGCACCGGTCGGGTACCAGCGTGCCAGAATCGTCGGCGGGTTGCTGGTCGATACGTGGACGAGCTGTCCATGGTACGGCCGGGTATCGCACGGGTCGCCGGCCGTAGCGACGTATAGCGAGGTGCCGATGATCGCGGGGCTGCCGTAGACGAACGTCCTCGGCCAGGAATTCGCCGCGTCGGGAATAGGCAGGTTGAAGCCGGGCGTATCCGCGCCGGTTGCGAGGTTGTATGCGTGCAGGTAGCCTCTGCCGCTCACGATGTATAGCCGGTTGGTGGAACGATCGATGGTGGGCGTCCCCATGAAACCGGCGTTGCCGCCCGACAAGGCCAAGTCCTCGCAGCTGGTTTGCACGGCAGGCACGCTTTGTTGCCAGATGATGGCCCCGGTGGAAGCGTTCAGCGCGAACGTGGTCCCCAGCAGCGTCGCCGCATAGACGACATCGGTCAACGTGCCGTTGATGTTCACGCCTGTAGCCAACGTCGGCTGAGTCAGGATGGCGCCGCCAAGGTCGGTCGCCCAGTGCGTCACCAAGCCCTTGCGCACAGTGGTCGGGTTAAGCACGGTCTCGACGGGGTTGTTCCCGGTTCGCTGCATGTCCATGCCGAATGTGGGCCAGTCGGTCGCCGTGAAGGACGAGGCAGCCGCTGCTCCGGGTGTCCGGGCTCGTGTCGCGGCGCTCACAGCCGCAGGCGCCTGGTATGGCGCGTTCGCCGTCAGCGTCGGACCCTGACCGCCGGGGACGCTGGGCGGAAGGTGGCCGTTCACGAAATTCTGTTGGCTCACCGGCGATCCATCGAGCGCACTGGCGGGCGGCATGTTCGGTTTGGCGGACGAACCCGAGGGGCCATGAGGCGGCATTGGAGAGGTTTGCGCGAGCGCGCTTAAGCCGGCAAAAATGGCGAGAATCATAGTGGCGACCCGCTCAACCTTCTTAAGACCGGCGTGTGCGGTGGTCATGGGGACACCTTCGGGAACGTGGAGTTGGTGCGCTTATCGTGTGAAGACAGCACACCGACGGCCTTTGGCCGTAGCACCCTTGCTTAAGACCCGCTTCAGCGTGCGGGTGGCGGTGACGTTACAGACAGAAAGAGCCCAAGAAGAGCTCGGGAAGGACGGCACGCCAGCGAATATATCTTAGTATTCCGTCATGCGAAATTCAAACGCATGGGCTGGCCGCCAGGACCATCCTGGAACCCAGCATCTCGCAACGTTACCCAAAAAGCCCCGCTCCGCCTTGCGCGACGGGGCTTTTTGCTGCCATCATCCCGCAAGGTTGCCCGATTGAAATCAGTGCGATCAGGGGCATTTTTGGGGCAACCGGCAAATGCCCCCATTGCCGATGCCCCCAACAGATGGCGAAAACCGCCGCCCCGCTCACAGACATACAAATCCGCAAGGCCAAGCCCTCCGAGAAACCGTACAGGCTGGCTGACGGCAAAGGCCTCTACTTGGAAGTGATGCCCAACGGCTCTCGTTACTGGCGCATGAAGTACCGGTTTGATGGCAAGGAGAAGCGCGCCGCATTCGGTGTTTCCCCGTTTCGCACAATCTGGCCCTAGTCGAAGCCCTGCGCAATGTGGCAGACCGCAAAGGTATGACGGTCGCGCAACTAGCGATTGCGTGGGCGGCAGCGCAGGGTGCGGACGTTGTGCCCCTGGTGGGCGCCCGCACGCGAGCGAGACTTGCCGAGGCTCTCGGTTCAGTTAGCCTTCCGCTCACGGATGATGACCTCCTGGAAATAGAGCGCGTCATACCGAAAGGCGCTGCGGCGGGGGAGCGTTATGCATCGACTCTTCTCGCCGAGCTGGACAGTGAGAAGCGGCCCTCGGAGCGCTAATTCACTGCGAGCGGCTGAAACTGGCCGAACCCAGGTCGGCGCCGGCCTCGCAGGATCGCTAATCGCAGCAGATATGCGAAAGGAATGGGCCGACACTGAACTGCCCTTCGTCGTCACACCGCCGCAACAACCGTTTCCGAACTACTACGGTCTCACGCGTAATCGAGCGGTCGGACGCTATTGATCTCAGTCGGGTTCAAGGATCAACGCTAACTCGCATAGTCCGTCTGGCCGGCCGGTCAAAGTACGACGACGAACAGTTGGTACCGACCTCGGCGAGCGGCAGACTTGACCAGTGCTTCAAGATTGCAAGACAAACGTCGGCTTTTGGCACGTAAGTGTAAGCGTTCGTCCCCTACCAACAGGAAATTCACAGTTTGTCGCGACGATCTTGCGGTCTTCAGTTAGGTTGCCGAAGCACTCGTCGTGCTGATCGAAGCGGGGATACCCAACTCATTTGTCCCAGCAGAATTTACTTTTTGCGCATTAAACGTTCCCTAAAGTCGATCGTCCCGCTGTCGTTATGTAGGTGGGTTCGATACTGATGTTCGGCCCGCGCAGCAGGCGCCACATCGCCGCCTGCTATCGCGCGTTACGCGGTGCGGTACCTTGGGGACAACATGTTTTCGACGATAAAAGGCCGCCTGGCGCTGGCCATGGCATTCTTGAGCGCGCTTCTCGTGGCAATCGGCACTGTCGGCCTGATCGGCATGAGTCGCTCGAACTACACGACCTACGATCTCTTCACAAACGAGATGCCGAGCGCGGTGTCAGTCGGAAACGCCGAGATGTTCATGGCACGCGAACGCCTGAGTTTCGATCGCGCCGCGATGAACGCCGGCACGCCCGCCGCGGAAGAGGCAATCGGCCGCGGTGCGCTGATGCGCAAGACCTCGGACGAGGCCTGGGCGACGTATGCGGCATTGCCGCAAGGCCCGGGCGAAAAGCAACTGGCTGATACCTTCAATCGCCAGCGGCTCGCACTACAAAAGCTGCTGGAAGAGAGCTACGCTGAGGTACGCTCCGACGACCACGACAGAATCATTGCTGCTGCGAATGCCATGCAGGTCGCGTTCAATCAGTTTGCCAAGTCGGGCGTCGAGTTGCGCAAATTCCAGTTCGAGGCTGCCAAAACGGCGTACGACGAGGGTCAGGCGACTTTCAACCAATTCCGCGCGCTCGGCATTTCGGCCATTTTGCTGGGGTTGGCCGCAGCGGGCTACTCATGGTTCTCATTGCGTCAGAAGATCGCACGTCCACTCGATACCGCGCTGGCCCAATTTGACGCGATTGCCTCGGGCGACCTTCGCCGCGACGTCATCGTGACTTCGAACGATGAAATGGGTCAGTTGCTTCGCGGCCTCTCGAAGATGCAGACAAGCCTCGTCAATACGGTGCGCACGGTACGCTCAGGCAGCGAATCGATCGCCTCGGCCACGAGGCAGATCGCGGCGGGCAATATCGATCTGTCGTCGCGCACGGAAGAGCAGGCGTCCGCGCTGCAGCAAACGTCGTCAAGCATGGATGAACTGACCGGCACCGTGAAGCAGAATGCTGACAACGCGCGCCAGGCCAGCTCGCTTGCCGCGAACGCGTCGGAAATCGCGGACAAGGGCAGCCGCGTCGTTTCGCAGGTAGTTGAAACGATGGGCGAGATCAATCAGAGCTCAGCAAAAATTGCAGACATCATCACGATCATCGAAGGCATTGCGTTCCAGACGAACATTCTCGCGCTGAACGCGGCCGTGGAAGCGGCGCGCGCCGGCGAGGAAGGGCGTGGCTTTGCCGTCGTTGCGGGCGAAGTGCGCTCGCTCGCCCAGCGCTCGTCGGCGGCCGCGAAAGAAATCAAGCAGCTCATCGACAATTCGGTCGAACGCGTTCAGTCGGGTACCTCGCTAGTCGATGAGGCGGGTCGCACGATGGCTGAAATTATCGGCGCAGTGCAGCGCGTGACCGACATCATGGGCGAGATCGCGGCAGCATCCGCAGAGCAGAGCAGCGGTATCGAACAGGTGGCACGCGCGGTGACGCAGATGGACGAAGTCACACAGCAGAACGCGGCGCTCGTGGAGGAAGCAGCAGCAGCGGCGCAATCGCTTGAACATCAGGCCGGTGCGTTAAGTACGGCTGTCGCGACCTTCCGCCTTCGCGATGAAGCGCCGCTCGGCATCTCCCCGGTGGTGAAGCCGAGGACGGAAACGCCTGCACTGGCTGCGCGCCTTGGGGCGCCAAAAATGTCCCAGGCGCGTGTCGAGTACCCGGCCGACGGACCGCAGCGGGCGACGGTACACGCCGAATGGGAAACGTTCTGAACTGAGCACGGCAACGCCGGGCGCCCACCCGCGCGCTTGCTGAACAGTGAAGTCGATACTCGCTTTGTGGACGCGCGGGCGGGCACTCCGCGAGGCCGAGATGAGGTTGGCAGGGCACCCGCCGGCGAACATAGTCGAGTGAATAGCGGCTATCAGTGGCCTGCTGACCACGTAGGCGCTACACCCCCTGAAAAATTGAACGGAATGCACGTCCCCGATCTGAAACCGAAGCACACAGCCATCCTGGTTGCAACTGAAGCCGTCGCCGACGCGGAACTGGTCTCCACCCTGATCCACTTGGCTGGGTAATGCGACTGCTTCGCCGGTCATTTCCTTGGCGATGGAGCGAAGGTCAGGATCAGGCAATCAGCACTCCACCGTCAGCACCGGCTGATTTATCAACAGAGCAGGACAAAAATGCGCTCGCCAGGTCTTACCGACGGTCGATCGGTATCGGACAACGAAGCGGTCACGCCCGAATACGTCTATCTCGGCCGCCAGCCGATTCTCGATCGCAACGGAACATTGACTGCGTTCGAATTGCTCTTCCGCGCGCAGGCCGGCAATTTCGCGCAGATCACGGATGATGCAACCGCCACGGCCCAGGTCATCGCGCGACTCGTCGGCGATGTCGGTCTCAGTACTGCGCTGGGCGATCGCGCCGGCTACGTGAACGTCGAGCGGTCGGTGTTGATGTCCGACATTGTCCGGTTGTTGCCGCCAGAGCGTTTCGTGTTGGAGATCCTCGAAACTGTCACGTTCGACGATGCGCTATTCAGGCGCTGCCAGGAACTGCGGCGCGTTGGTTTCCGCTTTGCGCTGGACGATGTTTCGCAACCATCCGCTCGGCTGGTCGAATTTCTGCCATGCGTCGATATCGTCAAGATCGACCTCCTCGATTGCCCGCGCAAACACCTTGCCGAACTCGTCGGCGTCGTCAGGCAGCATGGGAAATTATTGCTTGCGGAAAAGGTCGAAACACCGGAAGACCGTGACGCCGCCATGCGCGCCGGCTTCGAACTGTTTCAGGGCTACTACTTTGCGAAGCCGCAGACGCTGACATCGCGGCGTATCAGGCCATCGCGTGAAGCACTGTTGCGCCTGCTGGTGCTGTTGAGCGAGGAACCGGAGATTGCCGAGCTCGAAGCCGAACTCAAGCTGAATCCGCACCTCGTGATGCAGTTGTTGCGGTTACTCAATTCGAGTGCATTCGGGCTTGGCCACACGATTTCCTCACTGCGCGCGGCGATCATGGTAGTCGGCACGCGACAGATCACGCGCTGGGCGCAGTTGTTGCTCTTCGCAAATGAGAGTCTGTTGGCACTGCGCTGCGATCCCCTCGCGCAACTGTGCGGCACGCGCGCGCGTTTCATGGAACTTGTCGCCGGCCGGCTGCGTCCCGGTGACGAGCGATTTGCCGATACGGCGTTCATCACGGGCGTCTTCTCGCTGGTCCATGTCCTGTTCGGCGGTGCGCTTGAAGACGTTGTGTCGACGCTGCCGATTCACGCCAGTATTCGGCGGGCCCTGCTCGAAAAGGGCGGCCAGTTAGGTCTGTTGCTGAACGCCGCTGAGGCAGCCGAATCTGGCGAACTCAACGCGATCCGCGCGGCGTGTGATGCGCTGCATGCCATTACCGCGTGCGAGCTGACCGCGCTCGGGCTCGCTGCGGCCGCCTGGCATGACGACCATGTGCGTGACGTCCACAGTCCCTGAACAGCCGTACTTAACGCACGCCGGGTCGACATCGGGGTTTGTACCAATGAAAATATCGAGAAGGGACGCCGTAATACCGCCCTGCATCCAACGATGCATTGGTCGGGAAGCGGGGATGAAAGCAAACGTTTGCGTACAACTGTGGTTGTCATTACTCGCGCGCTTCGCCTGTTTGACCGCGATCATCGGATATGACGTCTGGTTGTTGCGCCGACTGCATCGAACGGCCTGGGTGCCGGATCATCACCATCCGATCGTGATCACGGAATGCAAGCTGTAACGTGACACGTTGTTATTGGGTTCATGCTGAGAAAAGACCAACATGTTCGACGCCGAAATTGCCGCGACGCTCCTGAACCGGTGGGACCTTAAGCGCGCGTCCCCCGGTGACCGGCCACCGCTGAACCTCTTGCAGGAAGGCAACCTGCATTTCAAGTATCAAGGTGGCAATATCGGCGCGGACGATTCCGCCGCAGACCGATGCCTTCGCGTTGAATGCCTGACATTCCCGGACGGATCGCGCGCCTTGCGTGTAGCTGAGTCAGATGGACAGAGCGGCTGGTCGCGGTGGACGGCTGCCGAGCCGATCCGAACACGCGAAACGAGCGCATGCATCGAGCATGTCGACATCTCTTAGCCTCATTTTGCGTTGGCTTTTTGTGGTCGCCGAAGCCCTTGCACTGATACGGTTCTTCGCGGCCTGCTGACAGCGGGAGTCCCGCCGCAACGGATAACTGAGCCTTGCCGGAGTCGCGCTGTGTGACGCCTCTCGATGCCGGCAGCACAAGGCACGCATGCAGATCTCCTCGGGTATTACGCACCCACCGTCGCGCTTATGCTCGTCGGATCTACGTCGTAGCGTTCCCTGCAAGTAGTCGGCTTTAGTGATATTCGACACCTCATCCCGCTACGCCGCCTCAAATCCGCGTCTTGTTCGTCAGGCCAGCGCTTTACCTTCAGCTTCCTCCAGATTCGCGGTCGTCCGCGACACCCTTGCCATTCGGCTAACACTTCCGCTCGCCGGGTGTGTAGAGGACTCTCATCTCCAAGTACGGCGCCCTGCCGGGCGCACGAAAAAAGCCGACAGAATTGCGTCGGCCGGAAGGTTCTGAGGATTCCGAGGGCCATGCCAGAACCTGAGAGGCACGAATTATTGCATTGTCTTCGTCGCCAATTCGCACGGATAAAACTAGGGTGTACACCTATATTCCATTCACCTTTTCCGTCCGTAAACATTTGCAATGTCCATTTAATACGTCCCGGCGGTCAAAAAGAACATGGATAGGCTAACGTTTGCGCAGAAGCTTTGGTTGCCGTTGCTCTTGAGCCTTGCCTGTCTGACCGCAATGACAGGGTTTGACGCGTGGTCATTGCATCAGGTGCGAATCGAAGAACGCGAGAACGACCTGGCGAACAACGCCGACAATGTGGTCAGCCTGGTTCGTCACTATCCCGACCTGGTGCTGCACGGGGTGCTCACGCGTGACGCCGCGCAAAAGGAAGCAATCGAGCGCATCAAGGCCATGCGCTTCGGCAAGGACGGCTACTACACCGTCATGACCGATGAACCGAGGATGTTGCGGCACCCGTTCAAACCTGAACTGGTGGGTCGGGCGCTTGGCGATTTCAAGGATGCCAACGGCACGCTGCTATATCGCGATGCGGTCAATATCGCTAAAGCAGCCGGCGCCGGTTTTATCCGCTATGTGTGGCCACGTCCGGGCGAGGACCGACCGATTCCGAAGCTCACGCGCGTCGCGACCTTCAAGCCGTGGGGCTGGACTTTTCTGAATGGCGTCTACATAGACGACATTGATACCGCGTTCTACCGGTCCCTTATCGAGTCCGGGTCCGTCCTGACCGCTGTTGCAGTGGCGCTGTCAGTCCTGGTTATCGTGATTAATCGAGGGTTGCAACGCTCACTCGGTGGCGAGCCGGCTTCTGCAGCAGAAGCCGCGCGCCGCATTGCAAGCGGCGATCTGAGCGTCCCGGTCAGTTCCAGCGGTGCGAGTTCAGACAGTCTGCTATCTACGATTGAAACGATGCGCGCGCAGCTTGCCCGCACCGTCGGTGCGATCGGAGGTTCCACCGAATCCATCGCCTCAGCGACAAAGGAAATCGCCGCCGGCAACAGCGACCTTTCCCAGCGTACGGAGGAGCGGGCCGCATCACTTCAGGAAACGGCATCGAGCATGGAACAGATGACGTCCATGGTGACAAACAATGCAGACAATGCGCTCCACGCCAACGAGATGGCAAGCACGGCATCAGACATTGCCGCCGGGGAAGCGAACTGGTCGAGAGGGTGATCGGGACTATGCAGGAAATCTCGAACTCATCGGCCAGGATCGCAGAGATCGTCAGCGTCATCGAAGGTATCGCGTTCCAGACAAACATCCTCGCCCTGAACGCAGCGGTCGAAGCCGCGCGGGCCGGCGAACAGGGGCGCGGGTTTGCCGTCGTGGCAAGCGAAGTGCGAAGCCTTGCCCTGCGCGCAGCGGCCGCAGCCAAGGATGTGAAGGCTCTGATCGGGGAATCGGTCAACCGGGTCGAGAGTGGCTCCGCGCTGGTTGCTGAAATCGGAACTGCCATTCGGGAAATTGTTGGTGCGGTCAAGCGCGTCGACGCGATCGTCCACGAGATAGCGGCGGCCTCGAACGAACAAAGCGCGGGCATCCAGCAGGTCGGCAAAGCGATTTCCCAGATGGACTCAATAACTCAGCAGAACGCGGCGCTCGTTGAGCAGGCAGCGGCAGCCGCTCATTCACTTAGCGGACAGGCTAGCGGCCTGGCGGACATCGTCGAGGCATTCCGGCTGGAGGCCGCCGATCGTGGCGAAAGTAACGCGGATCATCGCCGGGGAGCAATGGAGAGGGTCCATGTCGCGTTCGCTTAGACCCGTCGTTCGTTGGCTCTTTGTGGTGGCCGGCGTCGGCGCGCTGATATGGTTCTTCGCAACCTACTGGTAGTACTGTCGCGCCACAGGCGGACATCTGACGCGGGAGAAGGTCAACCCGGGGGCGGCAATTCACCGTACAACGAGGCGAACCAGGTGGTTCTGGCGTGACCCAGGACCTGTTTTGGCAATCAGACTGTGCAGGCGTCGGAGGGAGTTCACATGAACGTGGTGAAGACCGAGATTGGACAACTGGAGAAGGCGCTGAATGTCCTGATCTGGCGTCCGCGACTTATTCGTCGCGACTATTGGACAATGCAGATCGAACGCTTGCTGGCACGCACTCCCCTCACTGTGCAGGACAGGCAGCGCTTACTCGCGCTGCTCGACCTCCTTGGTCGCACAGGTGAATCGGGCGATTGAAAGAAAACTACCCGACAGTCGGGACGTCTTCTGAATGCAATGGTGCCCTTTAGCGACCTGCGTCGTCAGTCGGCGGCCTTGCGGTACACGCGGTAACAACGGGGAACGCGGACACTGGCTGCCGAGGCCATCTCGACAGAGTATCCGCCTGCAGTTGTGGTCACAATCTCGCGATGAACACTTTCGATGCCGAACTTGCAACTAGCCGCAAACGCTTTTAATGCCTGGCGTTTCCCGGCGGTCCGTGCAATTGCGGCAACCAGGAGCGTGATGCCGGTAGCCCGGCCGTGCATGCGACGACGATCGAGGCCAGGGTGAGGTCGCCCGCTCCACCGGTATGTGGTGAAAATTGCGTAACTAGCGTGCCGGCCGTAATAACGGCACTCAAGGAGCTCTACATCGTTTCGAGCGCAGCCGCACAGCGCGGTGCTCACGGGCTGGATGTTCTTGACGCCCAATGGAAGGCCTTGTATCGGGCGACCCGGCAGGCGAAAGTGATCACGAGCCAACTGTTGCCCGGGAGTGAAACCCAGGCCAGTGCGCTACTGCGCGAACTGGCAGAAACGTGCGCGAAGCTTCTTGACCGCCACGCCTCCACTCAGGGCTGCCCGACCGCGGTGTGGCGCGAAATACCCCGGCTTGGGCGCGAGGTTTACGAATGTCTGAATCTCTTCCCCACTCACCGAACCTGAACAAGGATCAAGCGCGACTCATGTCTGAGTTTAGTGCCTCGCTGGGCCGGATAGCCCGCCCCGCCCGTGACCGGCGAATCCCTGGCCGCAGGTTCCCTGGGGAACCCGAGGGTCACTGCCAGCGCCTCCGAGTACTTCGAGTAGACACTGGACGGTCGGGGCAGACGAGTAGCGCCACGGGTGTCGCAATTGCACGAAGGTCGGACTACACATGAATGCTCGCAGCCAAGGGCGGACCACTATTCCAGCCGTTCCAGAATTGTGGGAGAGGCGATGAACCCTGACGGAATTCACAAGGCCGCGTTGTTGATGATGTCGCTCGGCGAAGACGAGGCGGGCGAAGCCTTCCGGTTCCTCGGCCCACGTGAGGTGCAGAAAATCAGTTCCGCGATGGCCGCGCTGAGAAACGTTACACGTGGCTCCATCGACGCCGTGCTGCAAGACTTTATCAAGGAAGCAGAAACGCACACCTACCCGCATCACTACTACAACATGACAGCCGAGGGGATTCTCAACCTCTTCGGATCTGCGATCAATGTCGAACGTGTGTCGTACCGGAATCGACAACGGCCATCTGGTCGATTTACTGGATCATGAGCGACTGGGCCGATGGTCTCGACGAGAATGCGCTGAAAGAATTCAAAGCGCTCACGGTCGAAGAAATTCCGCAGGGACCGCCGACGTTGCTGGATCGATCGTTTGTGAAGCAGTAAAGCGCAAAAAAGAATCTCGACATTGCGAGTTCGACGACTGTGATCGCGAAACGCGTTTGAGACGAGGCCAGTCCAACGGCTCCATTATTTTTGCATCGGCCGACGGACACTTTGCTCGTATATCGAAGGATCGACGACGTTCATCTGATCCTTTGGGCGTTCACCAAAAACTCGCTCGAAGTCGTCGGGACCCAGAATGTCAGCAGCGTCGTGGAGAAAAGACGAATAGGCCTGGTTCAGCTCCGAGGCGGACGGAACATCGCTGCCCTGCGGGGCATGTTGCAAACGCTCGACCCGCACCATAAATACGCGTCGATGATTCATCAACGACTTGATCTTCGCATCCGCGTCGGGACCCTTCAAAGTCGCCTGTAGATGCTCCTGAAAATCATCGACATCGGATTCCTGATGTCCTGGCTTCATGGCGTTACTCCCGCTTGGTGTCGAGCACTGAATCTTCTTGCTCGCCCATGCAGCATGCTGCTTGCCGTATGTTCCGAAGATCGCGATGCTCAACCAGTAGCCCCTGCACATGCGGACCGTAACCGGAACTGCTCCACCGCTGCCGGTCCCCCACAGAATCTGATTTGACAGCTGATGGCATACACCATCGAGACCATAGCTGAAAATCGTTCCACGAGCGGCCGGATCGATGTTCGAGTCCACATCGGGCTTACATAGACAACTAGCATAAAGCAGATTTGCCGCGCCGGAAGCCAAAAAACCATCCGCACTGACAGGCGTCCCACCTCGGGCGTGGAAGCTGCCCCAGCTGTACCAATAGTGCTCGCCAGCGATCAGGACATCCGCCAGCGCTGGGTAAATCTTCACGCGGCTGTCGTAGGTCGTCACCCATGTATGGTCGACCACGGAATCCTGGAAATACGCCGGAACGGACCACGCGAACAATGTAACGGCGCTCATTGCTTCACCTTTTCGTCCGGTCGCATCACAGAACTGCCGCGCGATTCTCGCCCGATAAGCCGGTAAGAACTTTACTCACCTCAAAGGTTATACATCTCGTAGTTCAACGTCCAGCCGACGCCCCGCACGGACGCGGCCATGCCGGTCCAGCTCATCGACGGTAGAAACTGAAACGACGACAGCGCATGCCAGGCGCTCACGCGCGCATGACCGAACGCTTGGGGAACGCCCCGCACGAACGCGACGAGCGCGATAAACAACGCGGTGAGAATCCAGTAGAGCGGCACGACCCGCGCGTTGCGGGCGCAAATGAACGAGCGCGCCGACTGGATTCCCGACGGCAAACCCCGAGTCACCTGCGCCATCACGAAGCCGGAGATCACGAAGAAGACGTCGACGCCGATTTCGCCATAGCGCGACACGCGCGGAAAAACATGGACGAGCCAGCCATGCGCGGCGACGATGCCGTCGGTATGAAACGCGCCGACGCCAAGCGCGGCGAGCGCGCGCAACGCCTGAATTGATCGATCCTTCCTGATACCTGTCACGCCCTTCGATCCGGCAAAGTGCGTAACGGGGCATGGTAGCGCAGAGCGTCGCACGATGCCGCGTGGCCGGGCGCGTCCGATTCGCGCCCGCCCGGCCGAGCGGTCAAGCTCGCGAAACGCTCAGGCCATCAAGCCGGCCGCTGCGGAATATTCAGGCCGCGCGCCACCGCCGGACGCTCGACGAACGCCGCCAGCACGCGCCGCACGTTCGGGAAGTCGTGAATGCCGACCAGTTCTCCCGCCTCATAGAAGCCGACCAGATTGCGCACCCACGGGAAGATCGCGATATCGGCGATCGAATACTGATCGCCCATCACCCATGTGCGTCCTTCCAGGCGCTGCTCCAGCACGCCGAGCAGCCGCTTCGATTCGGCGATGTAGCGATCGCGCGGACGCTTGTCCTCGTACTCCCTGCCAGCGAATTTGTGGAAGAAGCCGACCTGGCCGAACATCGGACCGATGCCGCCCATCTGGAACATCACCCACTGGATCGTCTCGTAGCGCCCGGCGGCGTCCTGCGGGATCAGCCGGCCGCTTTTGTCGGCGAGATAAATCAGGATCGCGCCCGATTCGAACAGCGGCAGCGGTTTGCCGTCGGGACCGTTCGGATCGAGGATCGCCGGAATCTTGTTGTTCGGGTTCAACGACAGAAACGCCGGCGTCATCTGATCGTTGGTATCGAAGCGCACCAGATGTGGCTCGTACGGCAAGCCGGTTTCCTCGAGCATGATCGAGATTTTTACGCCATTGGGCGTCGGCAGCGAATAGAGCTGAATCCGGTCCGGATGCTCGGCCGGCCATTTCTTCGTGATCGCGAAAGCGGATAAATCGGTCATGGGTTCGGGTCGCCCTATGGGACAGAAATTGCAAGACCGCCCAATATAAACCGACTCGCCACAACGCGTGCGAGGCCGCGTGAAGACCTTACAAACGCTGCGGCAACGGCGCCGCTCGCGATCGGCGGTTCACCACAAGTCCTTCGTCGCCGTACCCGCGCGCACGTTGAAGCCATCGCGCCACAGCGCCGCGCCGACCGTCAGCAGCAGCGTCTTTTCGGTGCCGTCGAGCAGTTCCCACGCGGCCGCGAGCCACGTCGCGAAGTTCGCGCAGGTCGCTTCGAGATCTGGCGGCGCCTTGCCTTCCAAATACTGCCGTTCGAACATCGAAAGTATCTTTGCGGGTGTCATGGGCGCGACCTCCTGATGGGATTGCGCCAAGTCTAAAGGGCTCGCAGCGCGTGCGGAATGCCGATCATCGCGATCACGGGTTACTCCCAGGCCGGCCGCCGCGCCAACGTCAGCCGCGACCCATCTTGTGAAATCGGACGCGTCGTGTCCGACCTACGCCGTACAAAAAACAAAGGCGCCGCGACGATCGCGACGCCTCCGCCGTTACGGCAACCTGCACCGAACGGGTTCTCAGTGACGGCCGCGCTTTGCATCGTCCCTAGCGTCTTCCTTCGCATCGCCATAGGCCTTCTGCACCTTGCCGGCGCCCTGCTGCAGGTCGCCCTTGAGTTCCTTCGCAGGGTCGTTCGTGGCCTTGCCGATGCCCTTGTTGACCTTGCCCTTGACCTGCTCGCCAACGCCCTTCACTTGATCCTTGTTCATGCTCGGCTCCCATATGCGTAGTCGACAGAGATGCCGGCGCGGTATTCCGCCGGTGTGTGGGAAGTAGCAACGGCTGTTCCCGGGAACTGCTCCGCGCGCGGGGCCGCGGCACCGACGAACGCCGACGCGCGATCTGGCAAATTTTTTATCAAAAGGCCTAAAGTCTCGCCGCGCACCGCCGTAAATCCGTTCAGGGAGGAGTCATGGACCGCACGGACACTACGATTTCGGGATCATCGCAAGCTGCGTTGATCGACCACGACATCGCGCACATCGCGCGGGTGATGCACGTATCGCTGCGCGGCGATTTCGGCGGTCCGATCCTGCCAGCCACCTATTGGCGCAAACGACTGACCGCGCTGGTCGACAGCGGCCAGCTTTCTACCGCCCAATTGGACAAAGTCGACAGCCTGCTGCTGCAACTCGATCGGCTGGCCTCGACGCCGCTGCCCGAATGGGAACGCTTCGCGCCCGCGCCGACCTCGCGATTCGAGCCGGCTGACCCGGTGAAGAAGGTGAAGTCGGCCTGACCGCAGCCGCCCCAGCCGCTGCACCCGCACGCGTCGCGCTAGGCCGGCACGCGGCTCGTCTTGCGCGCCGCAAATAAGCGGCCGGGCACGAGTTCGCGGCCGCCAACACACCTCGCAACGCCGGAAACCAGCGTCACAGGACAAACGTATATCCGCATTCGTGACAGGCATGTTTCGCCGCAGACAAATGCAGCAGCGCGACGTATCGCGGAAAATTCCTGATCAGTCGGCGCCGCCAATAGGGAAAGGGGCGACCTTAGGTCATAAAAATTCCAAGGACGCCTCGTGACCCTCGCCGCCCGGTTCGACCTGCTCAAGCAGGCGCGCGCCCGTTTCACCCAACGCGAAATCGCAGACCATGTCGGCAAGGACATCAAGACGGTGCGTCGCTGGGAAAAAGGTGAAACGCCTTGTCCCGCGATGCTGGAACCCGCGTTGCGCGATCTGCTGCGGCAAGGCGCGCGTGAGGCGCAACACGCGGGCGACGCGGCGCGCTTCCGCTTCATCGATCTGTTCGCGGGTATCGGCGGCATTCGCATGGGCTTCGAGGCGCACGGCGACGAATGCGTGTTCACCAGCGAGTGGAACGAGTTCTCGACGCGGACTTATCGCGAGAACTACGGCGACAACTCCGCGAGCGGCGGCGCGCACGCGCTGATCGGCGACATCGTCACGTTTCCCGCCGAGGACGTGCCGAGCCACGACGTACTGCTCGGCGGCTTTCCGTGCCAGCCGTTTTCGATCGCCGGCGTCAGCAAGAAAAACGCGCTTGGCCGGCCGCACGGCTTCGAATGCACGACCCAGGCACGCTGTTTTCGACGTCGCGCACATCATCGCCGCGAAGCGCCCCGCCGCGTTCCTGCTCGAAAACGCAAAGAACCTGCTGTCGCACGACAAGGGCCGCACCTTCGACGTGATCCTGCAAACGCTGCGCGACGAGCTCGGCTACGAGGTGCACTACCGCGTGATCGATGGCCAGCATTTCACGCCTCAGCATCGCGAGCGCATCATCATGGTGGGCTTTCGCGGCAAGACCAGGTTCACGTGGGACGACCTGCGCCTGAAGCCGCGCGACGCGTGCAGCCGAAGTACACGCTCACCCCGAAGCTATGGGCGTATCTACAAAACTACGCTGCCACCCTCTGGTCCGGCGCGACCCATCTCCGCGGGCGCAGATCCCCTACCATCCAGTGAACGCTTCAACGCACAAGATTTGTCGACCGCCTTCTTGAAATACAAGAAACCGCCTTGCGACGAAGTGCGGCGTAGCAAGGCTATGCATCCATCAGTAGCTATAGTTTTCAGCAATTATCGTAAATGCCTTGTGCTCACTTCATTCGTGCTTCCTATCGATCCGTGAGGTGTTCTGGGTGCACCATCGCTCGCCGTGTAAAGCTGACGTTAGAACTCGAATTTAATGAACGGAGTAGACCAGACGACAAGTCACGCGTTGAGACTTTCCCCCGCCTGCTTAAAGACACTGGCTTTGGAGACAAACCCGATAAATCGCATCAGCACGAATTTCATGGCGTAGTAGCCCTCAAGGCGATTTTCGGGACGGATCGCACCGAAATGAATGCAATTTTTCGGTCCGGGGCAACGATGTGCGGGACACTGCGAAGGTCACGTGATACGACGCCCGCATTGACCATCCCACGCGCACCGAGTACCGCCTTTATTTTCAACAGAACGACGTCATGGCGTGCGCCCAAGCTGGGGACAACATCCTCGTGGGATCCGACGGTACGGGGCAGCCCAACTTCATCCTCGTCCCAAGCGGAGCTGAAGGCCATACGCCTGGGATCAATAGCTGACAGCCTGTTTGAACGCCCTCGACGTCGATTCTTGATACGACTTGTTTGTTTGTATCGCGACACAAAGGCGCAAAAAGACATGACGACGGCCCAATCATTCGTCACCGAGGTCGAGACGAAAGCATAGTGCCGCACGACGATGGCAAATAGTCTATCGCGCCGGCACAATCACCGAATCGCGGAACTCACTTCATAGCGTGGGCCGTTTTCATCACGCTCGTGACATACGGCATCATCAGGCGTGCGACTTGATCGATAACTGGAACGACCACACTGTTCCCAAATTGCCGATAGGCTTGAGTATCGCTAACGGGTATCACAAAATCATCCGGAAAACCCATCAGTCGTGCGCACTCACGAGGCGTGAGACGCCGAGGCCGCTTTTTGCCTCCTTGCGAGAGCAAAATTTCACTCCCGTCTTTGAAATAGCGCGCTGACAACGTGCGCGTAACGCTCTCCGGGTCGACTAATCCATATCCAAACCCGTTGCCTGCCGCACGGTGCTTGTCCGCATACCCTTGAAGATATGTCCACAGATTCGGTGTCAACGTGTACTTGTCTTGGACCTTTTGCAGTTCATGGTCGAAGAATCGATTGCCGTCGTGCGCAAGCACAGGCTCCGTGCCATCTGTCTTGTGTAGGATCGATCCAAGTCGCGGACCCACTGCTGGAAGTTCGAGTGCGCTGAAATCGAAGTCCGTGCTCTGCCGAAAGCCAACAATCACGATTCGCTCACGATGCTGAGGCGTAAAGTGTTGACCGTCAATGACCTTGTAATGGACGTCGTACTTTAGTTCATTTCGCAAGACCGACAAAATCGTTCTAAAGGTATTCCCCTTGTCATGCGAAATAAGATTCTTAACGTTTTCCAAGAGGAAAGCTGCCGGCCGTTTTGCGTCAATGATTCGCGCCACATCATAAAAGAGCGTGCCCTGAGTTGTGCACTCAAAGCCATGTGGCCGCCCCAACGAATTCTTTTTGCTGACACCTGCAATGCTGAATGGCTGGCAAGGAAAGCCAGCTAACAGTACGTCATGTGAGGGAACGGCGCCCGACGGGAACGCGGTTATATCACCAATAAACTGATGATCATGTTGTGAGCCGTAATTCTCCAGATACGTCTTTTTTGAGAATTCATTCCACTCGCTCGTGAAGACGCAATGACCTCCAAATGACTCAAAGCCACGACGTATGCCTCCAATCCCCGCGAATAAATCGATAAACCGAAACTTCGCAAATGCCGGCGTGCGTGGCCTCTTCATTTTCGCACTGATCAATTCCCGCAAGGCCGCTTCCGCAATTACAGGGAATTGACCGCCGTTTGCCTCCCACCTCCGGATCGTGCGCACATTCCGGCCGATTCGCTCGGCCAGTTCGCACTGGGAATAAAGCTCCAGGGCTTGACGTAGGAGTTGCTGCGGCGCGGACATTGTCATATTTATCGACTTTGGGAATTTTAGCGGACATTTTGGCCATTCGCTTTCCGTATGTCCAGGATTTCGTTCCGTTTGCCGCGCGAAGAACTGGGCAGGTTTCGGCGAGGAGTCGGCGATACGATGAGCTTCACTGGATCCCCCGCCTGGGCCGCGTTGCGACGAATGGCCCGGGCATGCCGTACCGAGGATTGGTACACTATCGGTTCAAAGCCAATTGGTGGTTGATAAAAGATCGACAAACCGAACTCGTATGTGGTGCCGCCGGTCAGGCCGTGGCCCACTGACGGAGCCGCCCGCGGCGCATTCAAGTGTATTGGAGCGTTCCGGGCCCCGGCGGGCGGGATCGGCTGTCTAAACTGGTGAAAGGTTGATCGAAGCATGGAACCGAAGTTCTACCGCGGCTGGCACCTGGCAAAATCGGACATGGAATACAAGGCAACGGAGTTCGAGTGGGCACTGATCCGCTTCTACGAGTCTTTTTCGCGCTTCGTGCTAACGACCGGCATGATCACAATTGCGGCGGACGTTGACATCAAGTACCAGGAGCACGTCATCCTGCATGTGATCCGCATGCAGGATCGGCCGAAGAATAGTGCGACCATTGCGCGGCTGATGAATCGGGATGACATCCCAAACATTCAGTACAGCTTGCGCAAGCTTGAATCGGCCGGACTGATCGAAAAACAGAAGGACAAGAACAGCAAGACTTATTCGTATACGGCGAGCGAGCTCGGAGTGAAGCTCACCGACGAATACAATAAGGTCCGGCAGGAGATTCTCGTCAAGCGCTTCGAAGAGATCAGCGACGTTGATGAGAAATTCGAGCGCTGCGCGCGCTTCATGTCGCTGCTGACGGGAATTTATGAAGAAGCAGCCCGTGATTCGGCGACGATCACGCCGCAAACCGACGAGCCGCCGCCGAAACCGAAGACTTCACGCAAATCCGCATAACCGTCGGCGCGACCACGCGCGCCGGCTCGCGCGAACGTTACAGTGCCGGATGAAGTTTGTGCCAGTGGGTGGCGTGCTGGAACGCCATGCCGGCGCGGCACAACAGGGCTTCGGCGCCATGCGCCGCGACGAACTGGAAGCCGATCGGCAGGCCGACTTCCGTGAGTCCGCACGGCAATGTGATCGCAGGGTGGCCGCTGGAGTTGAACGGCGCCGTGAACTGGATGAGGCGCGCATTGAGCTCGGGGTCTTGCGCCAGCGCGCCGAGCTGTTCATGGGTCGGCGCAGCGAACGGCTGCACCGGCACGATCAGCAGATCGAGTCCATGCATCAGCCGGTTGATCTTGCCGCGTAGTGCGGCGCGGTTCAACAGCACCTGCTGATACGCCATTGCGCTGGTTTCGCGCCCAATCTCGATCAGGCGCGTGAGCGCCGGGCCGTAGTGCGCCGCGAGCCGCGGATAGGTATCGGCGTGATCCACCGCCACTTCGACGCCACAGTTCACCTGCCACTCGTCGACTACCGTGCGCACATCGGGAAAGCTCACTTCCTCGACCTGTGCACCGAGGGACCTCACCGCTTCGACGACCTGCGCGAGCGCACGCACGATGACGTCGTCGGTGCCGTGGCTGTTCCATGCCGGGTCGATGCCAATTCGCAGTCCGCGTAGATCGTGCGCGTCGTTCGGTAACGCGAGCTTCGACTCGGGCAACGAGGTCGGATCGAGCGGATCGTGCCCGGCAATCGCACCGAGCAGAAGCGTCGCGTCGGCGGCATTGCGGGCCATGGGCCCGGCATGATCGAGACTGGCACCCAGCGCAAACACACCATGACGACTCACACGTCCCCACGTCGGCTTGATGCCGGTGAGACCGTTAGCCGCTGAAGGGAAGCGGATCGAGCCGCCGGTATCGGTACCGAGCGACGCATAGCACAGGCCAGCCGCCGTCGCGACGCCGGAACCGCTCGACGAAGCGCCCGCCCAGTGCCCCGGATGCCACGGATTGACCGGCTCGGCGATCTCGGGGTGATGCGTTGCGAATGCGCCCTCCGTGAGCTGAAGTTTGCCGAGCACGATTGCGCCGGCACCGCGCAGCCGCTTGACGGCGGTCGCGTCTTCGGTCGGCACGAAGTTGCGATGAATGATTGTGCCGGCGGCAGTCGGCGAACCCGCGCACCAGTACAGGTCCTTCACCGCCAGCGGTACGCCGTGCAGCGGCCCGAGCGCCTCACCATTCAGCACTTTTCGTTCGGCTTGGCGCGCGGATGCGAGCGCCTCTTCACGCATTACGAGCGCGTAGCTGTGCAGCGTGGCGTCGAGCCGCTCGATGCGTTCAAGCATCGCGGTCGTGACTTCCACGGGGGAGATCTCGCGCGTGGCGATCAGGTGCGCCAACTCGCGCACCTCCATGTAGTGCAGTCCGGAATGGGACATGGTCAATCTGCCTCCGTACTCAAAGTCCGAGCTCTGCGCGCTGCCGCGTGAGCGTATCGATCACGGCGTACATGATCTTGTGCGCGCAAGGCATCAGGTCGGGAATGTAAGTCGCGCCCATGCCGCCCAGCCCCTCGGCCACCGGCACCGGCGAGCGTTCGGCGGGCCATGGCCAGCCGATGCGCGCGGTCGGAATGCCGAAGCGGCGCAACGCGGCACCGTCGGTCTGACCGCCGAGCAGCTCGGGTGTCGGATGCGCACGCTGCTCGATATGCTCCCAGCCGCGCCGCGCGGACTGCACGATCCAGTTCGACGGGGACGTCGTGCCGCCGGGCACGGAGCCATACATTTCCCAGTCGAGATCGAAATCGGGATGACGCTCCCGTAGTGCCGCGACGAATGCGGCGAACTGCGCCTTCACTTCGCCCGGTGAGGTACGGGGATTGATGCGCACGTCGAAGAAGATCTCGGTGACGGCCGAAGGAAACGCCGGCCGTTCAGGCCAGCCCGCCCGCACGCCCGAGATCCAGCCGTGCGGCTTGACCGCGCCGGACGTATTGCGCTCGGCGTACTCGATCAGCCATTGTTCCAGCTCCAGTATCACGTGCGCGGCGGGCACGACCGAGCTGCGAAAACCCGGCGTGTCACGCGGCACACCCGCGTAACCGAGCGTGCCTTTGACCTTCAGCTTGAACCAGCCCATGCCGGGCTCTTCGTGATAGACCCAGTTCCAGGGCTTCATCACGATCGCAAAATCGGGCGCGACGCCGCGGCTCAACAGGTGCGTGACGCCCGCGGACATGCCCGCGTGGTCACGCGCGGCAAGATCGACGGGCATGCCGCCATCGGCCATCGCGACGATCAGGTCGCCGACCAGCGGCACGTCGGCTTCGATCAGCGCGGTCGCGACTTCGGTGAGCGTCGCGATCATCCCTTTGGGGTTCGACGCGCCAAGGCCATAGACCCAGTCACCTTGCATGCGTGCGCGCGGCTTCAGGTCCGCGAAGTCCGGTGGACCGATCCACGGGTCGTCGCTTTCGTCGCCTTCGAGATGGGTGTCGATCGGCGCGTAGAGCATCAGCGCGGCACCGCCGCCGCTGCCGCGTTTCTCCGCGACGACGTTGCCGGTGCGCTCGTTCATGGGCCGATAGCTCGAGTTCAGGCCGACGCGCGCCAGATGGCTGACCATGAACTGGCTCGCGTCGCGCGCCGCGCCGGTCGGGCTGTGAATGTCCGTGAGTTCGAAGAGCAGCTGTTGCAGCCGCCGCGCGTCGAGCTTTGCGCAGGCCCGGTCGTACCAGGCCTGTTGCTCGGGAGAAAAGGGCAGTGGCGTAGTGCTGACCACGATGGATACCTCCAGATTGCGTTGCGATGTGTGGTCAGTTCGACGGCGCGAACTGCTCGGCGTAGATGTTTTCCGGTCGCAGGCCGAGATTCACGAGCTTCGTCGTGGCGGCCTCGATCATGCGCGGCGGACCGCACAGATAGGCGACGGCGCTTTCATGCGCTATGTCGCCTTCGCTGATCGCATCGACGGGATTGCCGGCGAGCAGTTCCCCGCTCGCGTGGTGGTCCACCGAAACACGCGTCGTGAGATTCGGCAGCCATTGCCGGCGCAGTTCCAGATCGTCGAGGCAGAAAAGCTGCTCGGGCGTAGCACAGCCGAAGCTCAGCAGGATCGGCGGCTTGCGTCCGGGCTGGCGACGCAGCGCGTCGATCATCGACAGGATGGGCGCGAGGCCGGTCCCGCCCGCCACCATGATGTGCGGTGCAGGTACCTTCTCACGCAGGAAGAAACTGCCGAACGGGCCTTCGATTTCCAGG
Organism: Paraburkholderia lebeckiae; assembly: GCF_050436225.1. NCBI lineage: Bacteria > Pseudomonadati > Pseudomonadota > Betaproteobacteria > Burkholderiales > Burkholderiaceae > Paraburkholderia > Paraburkholderia lebeckiae. The sequence continues at coordinate 2,955,643 of NZ_JBNDLU010000002.1, forward strand.
ACGTCGTCGGGTTTCGCCTCGTGCTCCAGCCACTTCGACATCACGCCATCTTCAAGCACACGAATCAGCAGTTCGAGCTTTGGCAGGTCGGCCGCCGTGCTGGCGGGCGAATAGCTGCGCGTGACATTCGTGCCCGGCACGCGTACCTGAATGAACTGCCCCGGCTTGAAGTCGAGCCATGCGCCTTCGGCCAGTTCGAGCCGCAGGCGCACAACGTTCGACGCCACTTTCTCGACGCTGTCGACGAATGCGTGCGCCTTGACCGCCTGCACGTCGGCCGCATCGCTCGCATAGTTCAGCGTGAACGTGCAGTCGGTTTCAGGTTCGGTCAGGCACAGCAGCCGGTCGCCGGCTTCGTATTCGCTGCGCAGGAGCGTCGAGCTGGCGCCCGCGCGCATACCGGCGTGGCCCTCGACAAGCTTTGCCACGCAGCTCGAACAGGAACCCGACCGGCACTGGTGGATGACCGGGATACCTGCGGCGAGGGCAGCGTCCAGCACGCTCACGCCCTGCTGCACGGCAACCGATGTCGCTTTCCCGTCGCGGAAGTTCAATGTGACGTATTTAACGGAAGACATACGGATACCTTCAGTGCTGCTGTGATTAGTGTTCCTCTTCGATCTTCTCGACGAAGTACGAAGGACGTTTGCCGTCTGCGGTCCGCTTCATGCGGATGCTCGACGCCTTGATAGTGCCGTCGATCCCATTGCCGGGCTTGGCGATGCCACGATTCCAGCGTGAAGCGATCTTGCGCCAGGTGATCGGCGACACGTCGGTTGCAACGAGTTGTTCGTTGTCCCAGCCGGTGCCGTCAGCATAGAAGTCCTGCATCGCTTCGCGTGCGTACAGGTCGCAGTTGTTGAAGCCATGCAGGCACAGCGGCTTGAACAGATAGTCGTAGCGATACTTGAAGTCCTTGCGCTCCTTGTCGGTCGGGCACACGCGCGCGAGGATTTCCCAGTACTCGTAGGTGTCGTCGGTGATCGGCACATACCACTCGAACTGGACGACATGCTCTTCCGGCCAGTTCTCGACCATCAGCACGCCGGGCAGGAACACGGAGGTGCGGTACGGGCGGGCATTGACGTTCTCGACCTTCAGGTCGACTCTCTCGTTCTCGAGGACAGGGTCCCACTTCTCTGTGAAGAGCCATTGCACGAGCCCCTTCGGACCGTTCTCGTCTTCGACCGGCGCGATACAGTCGTCTGCGGTCGGCACGATGCCAAGCGGCAGCACCCAGTCCTTCGCATGAATGATCGCGTTGTCCTTGTGCACGAGGATGTGTGCGTTATCGAAACCGTTTTCGCAGGCGATGCGCCAGTTCGCGAAACCCGTGCGGTGCATGCCGTATGCGACGACGTCCTTGTCCAGCAGGCTTGGCGCGGACGGCCACAGCGGATGCGGGAAGCGTTCGTCGTTCTCCGGGAAGCGGATGGGCAGGTCGTGCGCAAGCGGCGGCACGTCTTCATCCGGATAGTCGTCTTCGCGCACGAAGACGAAGATCATGCCGGCGATTTCCTCGACCGGATAGGTCGTGATGCCCGTTGTGCCAATCAGCTTGTCGTCCGGATTGCCGGCGATGGTCGCAAGCTTGCCGCTTTCCAGGTCGAACGTGAAGCCGTGGTACCAGCAGCTGATCGTGTCCTTGGTCAGACACATCGGCTTGGCGGAGAGCCGCACGCCGCGGTGAATGCACTGATCCTTCAGCGCGTAGATCTTGCCGTTCACGCGGCGCAACACGATCTGCACTCCGCAGATCTGGATGCCTTCGACGGCATCTTCCGGCAACTCATGGCTGAACAGCGCCGGATACCAGTGGTTGATGAAGCCCCATGCCGCGTCCTTGTACGGCTGGTACTGGCTCTGGACTTTCGCGTCATTGACGCGGGCATCGCTGATCTCGTTGAGTCTCTGACCGGTGCTGCGCCGGCGGACGATGGGCGTGTCGCTCATGGAGTGCTCCTTGATGTGTGGGCTGGGCGCGTCTCGTGACCGCTCACGAGCGCTGATTTCTGTACAGCTTGTCGAGGTTCGATGCGCCTCGCCGTGCGCCTCTCGACCGATGCTGTGAGTGAAGACTACGAAATCATAAATTGACAGTCAATTTATTTTCAATCAATCTTCCGTCGTACATTGATTGCAAATCGATCGAACGTGATGCGATAAAAATCGGTGAAGGCCCGTGGGAAGGCGCTTAGCGGGCGATTTGCGGATTTGCAGCGGGTGCCGCAGCGGGCAATCTCACCAGGGTTGTCCCTGGCGATGCAGGCGGCAAAAACGAGACCGGGACGAACACCTGCCGCCGTTAAGAGCGTCACGCAGGCAAAAAAAGCGGCCCGAAAAGCGGCCGCCTGACAACTCGCCGGTCGGCAGGCGCAGCAAAGGCTATTGACGAAAGGAAGAGGAGAACGCGGTGAAACTGAAGCAGTCCGTACTACTAATCGGCTTGGCGTTGGCCGCCAATGCCCATGCGCAAAGCAGCGTCGAAGTCTACGGGATCATCGACACGGGCGTGATGTACGTGTCGAACGTGGGCGGCCACAGCAACTGGCTGGCTGATCCCGACACGATAGCGCCGAACCTGTTCGGCTTTCGCGGAACCGAAGATCTCGGCAATGGCCGGAAGGCGATCTTCAAGCTCGAAGGCATGTTCAGCGTGAACAACGGGGAATCCAGCAACGGGCTTTTCGGGCATGAAACCTATGTGGGATTGCGTGACGAGCGATGGGGCACGCTGACCGCCGGCAACCAGATCGACTTCATGTTCTATTCGCTCGTGGTCGACCACTGGGGTCCGGCTTTCCCGTTCGTCAATTCACTGGGTCTGCGGCAAGGCTCGTTCTCAGGGCTGAACATTCCGGGGCCGCCGGGTAATAACTCGTTCGACTTCGATCGCACACTCGGCGCTCCGATCGCGAACTCGGTCAAGTACATGAGCCCGACAATCGGTGGCCTCTCGATGGGCGCGCAGTACAGCTTCGGCGGACAGGCTGGTTCGTTCGGTCAGGATAGCGGGCAGAGCTTCGGCCTGAACTATCACATCGGCACCGTCGCGCTGAATGGCGCGTACACGTACGTCAAGTATCCCGAGTTGAACAACGGCAACGACGGTATCCGTAACATAGGTCTCGCCGCTTCGTGGGTCGTGGGGCCGACAGTGCTGGCCGCGATGTACACGAGCACGCAGAACACGCAGAACGGCGCCCGTGTCGGCGTCTACGAGGCCGACGTGACGTGGACGGCCTCCCCGTTCCTGCATGCGAATCTCGCCTACCAGTACATGAAAGGCAACGACGTCTTGAAAGACCAGAAGGCCAGTCAGGAGACGTTGTCGCTCATGTATTCGCTCTCCAAACGCACGAGCATTTACTCAGCGCTGGCGCTACAGCAGGCCTCGGGCGGTCCCGCCTGGATTTCACTTGTGCCAGGACCCGCCTCGGGCGGCCGGCAGACGGCAGTCGACATCGGTTTGCTGCATGTGTTCTGACGATATGACCTCAGCGCGGACGCTCGCTCAGCAGACTGTGGCGGCGGCACCGCGCTTCTCGACTGGCGCCGGCCAGTCATGCCCCACTGAACCCAAACAGGAGACACCATTTTGAACACCCGCTCAACCATGCGCGCAATGCGCGTTCACGAACCCGGTGGCCGCTTCGTGCTCGACACGATCCCGCGCCCCGAGCTGCTGCGTCCGACCGACGTCCTCGTCGACGTGAAGGCGTCCGGCGTCGTCCCGAATCTGCGCAACGTAATGAGCAATTACGGCGAGCGTGCTTACCTCACCGTGCCGGATCTGCCCGCTATCTACGGGCTGGACGCGGCCGGCGTGGTTGCCGAGGTGGGCAGCGCCGTAACCGGCCTCGTGCCGGGCGATCGTGTCTATATCAATCCGGGCCGCTCGTGCGGATCGTGCGACGCGTGCCGGACAGGTCAGTCGATCAACTGCGTGGCCTTCACGTTTCAGGGCTACTTCGGCTTTGGCCCGCAATCGAAGACGATGTACCGGCAATACCCATACGGCGGCTTCAGCGAGTTCGCAACGGCGCCCGCCGACGGCCTCGTCAAGCTGCCTGAGGCAGTGAGCTTCGAGCAGGCGGCGCGTTTCGGCTACCTGGGCACCGCGTATTCGGGCCTACGCAAGGCAGGCGTCGGTGCGGGCCGGACCGTGCTGATCGTGGGCGCAAGTGGCACGCTGGGTCTGGGGGCCGTGCAGATCGCACGCGCGATGGGCGCGACTCGTATCCTGTGCGTCGCGCGCAACGAGGCGCTTCTCGCCCGAGTGCGTGCGCTCGATCCGCAGCGCATCCGCACGTTTTCGCACGGCACCGGCTCGCTGGCCGACTGGGCCCGTGAGCAGACGGACGGAGTGGGCGTCGACGCGGTCATCGACGCGATCGCGCCAGGCGCCTCGCATCAGGTCACGCTCGACAGCATGGAGGCACTCAGGCGCGGTGGCCGGCTCGTCGAAATCGGCGCGATGACCGACCCACTGCCGCTGAACCTGCACGAGATGATGTGCGCGCAGGTCAGCGTGATCGGCTCACTCTGGTTCTCGGTTGCCGAAGGCCAGGACCTGGCTGCAATGGCCGCGGCCGGCACGCTCGAGCTCGGCGTGTTCGAACACCACCGCTACACGCTCGACCAGGCCAACGAAGCACTCTCGGAAGCGGAAAAACGCGCTGGTGGCTTCGTCAACGTCGTCATCGTTCAATGAAACAGCCCGAATTGAACAGGAGAACATCATGGTAAGACGCGTCGTGACAGGCGAGAAAGACGGCAAGTCAGTCATCGTCTCCGATGGCCCCGTCGCCAATACGCACGACTACGCAGCCGTGCCCGGCTTCCAGACTACGCTGGCATGGGCGACGCTGCAGGACGTGGCGCCCCTGCCGCACGACGGCAAGGACCCGGTGGTCGGCATTCAGTCGGTCGTGCCCGATCCGCATGGCACGCGCCTGCTCGTCGTGCAGTTCCCGCCCGAGAGCTCGCTCGATTCCGGCGACTTCGACCCGGTTGCGGCTGGCGCGGAATACGAAGCCCATCTGCCAGGCCTCGCCCAGGCGTTCGAACCCGATGGCTCAGGCATGCACCGCACCACGTCGGTCGACTACGACATCATCGTTTCCGGCGAACTGTGGCTCGAACTCGATGACGGCGAGATCCGCCATTTGCAGGCGGGCGACATCGTGATCCAGAACGGCACGCGCCACGCGTGGCGTAACCGCGGCACGGTGCCGGCGGTGATGGTGGCGGTATTGATCGGCGCCGAGACGCAGGCAGCGCGGTAACGGCAAACGAAGTGAGAGAGCAAACGATGAGTCAGCAAGCAGAACATCCCCACGACGGGCCGCCCAGGGCACCACGCGCCGAAACGCTGGAATGGAGCGACGCGATGTTGCTCGGTCACGCGCCGATCGACGCCGCGCACGAAGAGTTTGTCGAAGTGGTGACGGCGCTCGCCGGTTGTACGCAGCATACGGCGCTGGCCTGCTTGCAGGCGGTGGAGGCGCATCTGCTGTCCCACTTCGCAGTCGAGCAGGAATGGATGGAAAAGACTGATTTTCCCGCCGCCGAATGCCATCTCGACGAGCACCAACGGGTGATGGAGGCCGTGCAAAAGGTGAATGCACTCGCAGCCATTGGCCAGGTCGGCCTGCAGGACGTCAAGCGTCTCGCACAGGCATTGGCCGACTGGTTTCCAGGTCACGCCGACTATATGGATTCGGCATTGTCGGCGTGGATCAACAAGAAGATGCATGGCGGCGCACCCGTCGTGTTGCGACGCGATCTGCAGGTGGCCGAAGTGGCCTGAACGAAGTAACGGAGCTAAACATGATCATGAAGGACAAGGTGGGACTCGTAACGGGCGGCGGCTCGGGCATGGGGCGCGCGGCGGCGCTGGCGCTGGCGCGCGAGGGCGCGATCGTCGTGCTCGCTGGGCGTGGTGAAGAAAAGCTTGCGGCAGTGAGCGACGAAATCCAGCGAGCCGGCGGGCGCGCGGAAATCCGCTCGGCCGACGTTTCGCGTCGCGAGGACAACGAGGCGCTCGTCGCATTCGTCGAGTCGCGCTTCGGCAGGCTCGACTTCGCATTCAACAACGCGGGCGGCCACGCAGACTTCAAGCCCATCGACCAGACTCCAGTCGAAGAGTCGGAATGGGTGATCGATCTGAACTTCAAGGGCGTCTATTACGGCGTCAAGTATCAGGTTGAAGCGATGCTGCGCGCGCGCGGCGGGGCGATCGTCAACAACGCGTCCATCTTCGGCTTGCGCGGCATGAATGGCATCGCTCACTACGTTGCAAGCAAGCACGCAGTAGTCGGCCTCACGCGCGCAGTCGCGAAGGAATATGCCGGTAGCGGTATCCGCATTAACGCCGTGTGTCCGGGCGCAACCGAGACGCCGAACTACATGCGCTCGACCAACGGCGATGTGCACCTGCTCGACGACATGATTCCGATGCGCCGCATCGGCCAGCCTCATGAAGTCGCCGACGCGGTGCTCTGGCTGCTCTCCGACAAGGCGGCCTACGTGACGGGCACCAGCCTGTCCGTCGACGGCGGCATGACAACCTGAACGACAGTTTCAGGCTCACGGGACACAAGGAGAAAGAACGATGAAATCGAATCGTGCAGCACGGTATATCGGCGGCGCGCTCCTCGCGCTGGTTGTCTTCGGTGCGAATGCCAAGGGAGCAAGTGCAACCGCTTCGACGCCGGCTGCAAGCGCGGCTTCGGGCGAGAGCAAAAGCGCGGCGCGCGCAGCGAACCGGGAACTGCAGAAGAAAGTGCGCCGCGCGCTGGCTCACACCAAGGGCCTCAACGCGTCGGGCATTGCAGTACGCGCGCACGACGGCACGCTCACTTTGCAGGGGTGGGTGCCGGAGCAGTCGCAAATCCGGCTTGCATTGCGCACGGCGCAAGGTGTGCCCGGTGTCGTGTCGGTGAACAACCAGTTGACCATACGGCCAGTGGGACAGTGAGACATCGTCCCGGCGCGGGCGTTCAGGCGTTGAACGGTCACGCCCGGGACGACGAATCAATGTGGAATCAGGCAAAAGAAATCGAACAAGATCGCCGGCGGCAATCTCGAGTTGTCGGCGCGCACGGAGTCGCAGGCGGCGTCGCTAGAAGAGACCGCTTCATCGATGGAGCAACTGAGTTGGACGGTCAAGCTCTGAACGCCGAAAACGCCCGCGAGGCAGACCAGTTGGCCCGTTCGGCCTGCGAAGTGGCCGTTCGCGGCGGCGCTGCGGTCGGGCGCGTGGTCGAGACAATGGCGTGGATCGACGAGTCGTCGAGGCGGCGCGCGCAGATGATCAGGGGCGTGGGTTCTCGATAGTGGCCTCCGAAGTGCGCAGTCTGGCGACGCGTTCGGCCGAAGCCGCGAAGGACATCAACGTCCTGATCGACGACTCCGTGTCGAAGGTCGGTGCGGGCAGCCGGCTCGTCCACGAGGCGGGAGCGACGACGACCGAGGTGGTCGAAAGCATCCGTTGCGTCGCCTCCATCGTGGGCGAGATCTCGGCGGCGAGCCAGGAGCAGTCGGCGGGCATTGCCCAGATCAATCGCGCGGTAATGCAGATGGATGACGCGGTGCAACCGAGTTCTGCGATGGTGGAAGAAGCCGCGGCCGCCGCAAACGCGCTGCATGACGAGGCAGGTCAACTGACCCGTGTCGCGTCGGCGTTCAGCCTGGAGGCGCAGTCAGCGGTTTGAGTGAGTGCCGGTCGGCTCCGGAGAAATGCCCCTCGGCCACGAAGGGCGAATGAGTAGTGGAAGCAGTCTCTTGATTTTACGTTGGCATCGCTAATTAAACATTTTGATACGCCGAATGGCGCTACGTTTGGAGAGAGTCATGTCTAGCTCGATTGAATTGGCGCAGGAAGACGAAGTCGATGTCTCAACCGTCCGGGTGCCGGACAGCTCGCGCATGCCGAAGTTCGCACTCACGATGGCCTGGTGGGGGTTGTGCAGTGCGATGGTGTATCTGATCATCGGCGCAACGCTGGCGCTTTACTACGGCACGACCAACGCGCTGATCGGAATGCTGATGTCGGTGATCGTCTATTCCGCCGTGAACTATGTACTGACGAACCATGCAATCCGCACGGGCCTTTCCGTGTCGCTTTTCTCCCGTGTGCTGTTCGGCAGCGCAGGCGCTGCGCTGGCCACGCTGATATTCGCGGCAACCGTCATCTACTACGCCGTCTTTGAGAGCTCGGTCATCGCGGTGGCCTTGAACAGTCTCTTTCCGTCTGTTTCCTATCCATTGGCGTGCCTGATCGTGGTCGCCTATAGCGTGCCTCTGGTCTTCGGCAGCGTGCAGAACTGGCTCGACAAGCTCAACGGTGTGCTCCTGCCTTTTTACGCGGCCGGTCTGATCGCAGCAGTGGTCGTAGCGACGACAACGCGTGGCTATAGCCCGGCGTGGATGCAGTTCGGCGAGTCGTCGAAAGGACCCGCTGTGTCGAACGGCTGGTGGGACTGCTTCGTCTATTACATGGGCGTCTGGCTCTTCATGCTCGCCGCATTCGACTTCGCCCGCTTCGGCAAAAAACAGCATGCCCGCTACCACAGCCTGATCAACTTCGGCATGCCGTTCTGGATTGTCACCTTCATGGTGAACGGCATCGTTGGGATTTATCTCGTCAGTACGATCTCCGGGCAAGGTGCACTTTCCGAGGTGTCGGTCGTGCTCGCGCTGCTCAAGCTGATGGGGCTCTGGGGACTCGCGTTTCTCGTCGTCACGCAGACGCGCATCAACACCGCAAACTACTATCTCGCGACGATCAACACGCAGGCGCTGTTCGAAGCGGGGCTCGGCCTGAAGCTGCCGAAATTCGTCTGGACGATCGCCGTCGGCGCGATCGTGTACGCGCTGATGCTGTCCGGCATCTTCTCGAAGCTGCTGCTCGCGCTCGCGTATCAAGGGGTGTTCGTCGTCGCGTGGGTGGCGGTGGCGCTTGCTCATATCCTCTCGCACAAGTCGGAGCGGACTTCCGACGACACAGTTGAAGCGTCCCTGCGCGACGTGCCGACCTTCAACGCGGGCGGACTGATCGCGTGGTTTGTTGGGGTCGCGGCTGGCATTGGCGTGATGAGCGGACCGGAATCGATCCACTCCTTTTCCGCGCCGGCGACGTTTGTGATTTCGGTCGCGGCGTACCTGATGGTGTCGACCTATACGAAGCGCTCCGTACCGATCGCGACGTAGTCACGCATTTGGCTTCAATAAGGGCCTGGAGTTCGCGCCCGGTTCATCCTGACCTGTCTGACCAACGGGGCTGCGCTCACAACAAGTCTGCGGCCCCCTATTTCATCAAGGAGCAAAGTAATGTCAGATCCGACGATCATCCGCCGCCGCACGGTGAGCGGCGGCAATGGTGGTACATCGAGTCAGTATCAGCCCTATCGGGACGCTGCATGGGGCTTCGTCAATCATTGGTATCCGGCGCTTTTCAGCCGCGAACTGGTGGAGGACCAGGTGGAAGGCGTGCAGATATGCGGGATTCCGATCGTATTGCGGCGCGCGAACGGCAAGGTTCATGCGCTCAAGGATCAATGTCTGCACCGTGGCGTTCGCCTTTCCGAAAAGCCGATGTGCTTCAACAAGAAGACGATCTCGTGCTGGTATCACGGCTTCACGTTCGACCTTGAAACGGGCAATCTTGCGACCATCATCGCGAACCCGGAAGACAAGCTAATTGGCACGGTCGGCATTACGAGCTATCCGGTGCACGAAGTAGCGGGGATGATCTTCGTGTTCGTGCGTGACGACGATTTTCCGCTTGCGGACGTTCCCCCGCTGGAACAGGACCTGCCGGTGCGCTTTCCGACGCACAGTGACCGCTACCCGCACCCACTGTGGCCGGCCGTGCCCAGTCTGCTCGACGAGAACGCGGTCGCGATGGGCATTCACCGGATCGGCTTTACGAACTGGCGCATTGCGTGCGAGAACGGCATCGACAACGCACATCTACTGCTGCACAAGGACAACAGCATCATTCACGCGATGGAATGGGTCCTGCCGCTTGGCCTGTTGCCGAACGGCGAAGACTGCGTGGAAGTCCTCGAGGACCCGGACGGGCCCAAGGGCATGCTGCAATGGCTCGGTACGGACAAATGGCAACCGGTGCTGGAAAACAAGGAGCTCGGGCTGAAAGTCGCCGGACTCGTAGGCCGGCCCTATCGGACTTCGATTGTGCTGCCGGGACTCGTGGCGGTCGAGAACTGGCCGGGCGAACATATGACCCAATTGGAGTGGTTCGTGCCGATTACCGACGATACACACGAGTACTGGGAGGTGATCGTACGTATTTGCAATACTCCGGAGGAACTGGAAGCGCACAAGTACCGCTATGAGCGTGTCTACGAGCCGCTGGCCCTGCACGGCTTCAACGACTGCGATATCTATGCGCGTGAGTCGATGGAGGACTTTTACGGCGATGGCACAGGCTGGGAGAACGAGAAGATGGTCGCAACGGACATTTCAGCCGTCACCTGGCGCAAGGTGGCGTCGCGATGGAATCGCGGCATCGCGAAACCGGGACGGGGCGTGCCGGGCGCACGAAAGGACAGCAGCCTGCGCTTCAAGCGCGCGGCGGACGGCAAGCGAATGACCTATAAGACGGAGCAGATCGAAGACTGATCTGCGCCTTGTGCCCCCTTCCCCGGACTTTGCACCGGGAAGGGAGGCTTTTCGTCGGGGGTCAGGTCTGGTTCAGGTTTCTTTCCGCCTTATCACGCTCGGCGCCGATCCGGTGGCTGGCGCGCTTTTTTCAGCCCGCGGGGCGATGGTGGCGGCGTCGCGAGCTGCCTCATCGTAGATCCCGGTAAGCAGAGACATGAAGCGCCCGTAGCGCTCGAACTTTTCCTCCGGGTCGTTGATTTCCCCAAGGCGCTGGACCAGTATTTCTTTTCGAACCTTGTAATACTCGTCCGTCAATCGAATCCCCAGATCGCTCGCAAAATACGAGTACGTCTTGCTGTTCGTGTCCTGTCGCTTCTCGATCAATCCAGCGGCTTCCAGCTTTCTCAGGCTGTACTGGATATTGGGAATATCGTCGCGATTCATCAATCGTCCGATCATGGCGCTCGTCTTGGGGCGGTCCTGCATACGGATGACGTGAAGGATTACGTGCTCCTGATGTTTGAGATCGACGTTCGCTGTAATCGTAACGACGCCGGTTGCCAGAACGAAGCGGCTGAACGATTCGTAAAACCGAATCAGTGACCACTCGAACTCGGCGATCTTGAACTCGGTGTCCGATTTTGCTAGGTGCCACGACCGGTAGAACCTGGGATCCATTGCTTGACTCGCTCATTAAAAGTTGTCGATGGGGGAATGCGGCCCAATTGGTTGGGCCGCCGACGGATACCGGCATCACCAGAGAGTTCCGCGTGGGTAGCTAGCTACTTGCTGCGATGAGGCACGGACAATGGATTATCAATCGACAAAATATTGAACAACATTGGATGTCCACCAGTACTCGTGGGCGTGTGGAAACGCCATTTTTGCTGCTGAGCGCGAGATTGCCGGTCAGGTCGATCGAGTTTAATACGTCGAGCTTGTCAATCGAACATCGCTAGCACAAGAAAGCCCCTCGGGGAACCAACACAATGCTCTTCATGGCTTCATTGTTTAGCCCGTCGAGAGCGACTGTTGCCCCAAAAGCCTTGGCTCGATCCAGAAATATATGCAAGGCGGATACGTCAAATTCGAACACAGGAACGCATCCGCTCCCGACGAACTCATCGCCAAAATCATTTAGCAGCAACCCGAAGCGGACTTCACCGAGCGAGAATTCGGTCCACTTATCCGACCTGCGGTTCGGCGCGCGTTCCAACAGGTTTTCCCAGAAAGCAGAACTGCGTTCCATGTCCGACACTTTCAAATAGGTGGTTCTAATCCGCATTGAATGCTCCAAGAACGTTTTCGGAAAGACGCAACAGATAAAGAGGTTTCAAAAGTTTCACGTGAACAATTAATTGTCCACGATCTATGCACGAATATAGACTGACCGTTCGTGGCCGAGCATCGCCTCATGCGACTGGCATATCCCCAGCAATAGGCAGTTGCTTTCCCATCTCGAACGCACGAAGCTCGTAGCCAAGTTCCTGATACAAATCGACCGCCTGTTCATTAAACGCCCAAACGGTCAGCCTCATGTCGTTGGCACCGTTTTTTCGTGCCCACTCTTCAGCAAGTTTCATCAGCGTGCTCCCGACGCCGCGTCCCCGCAGTCGTTCCAAAACAGCGACTGAGCCAATGCGGCCAACGGTCAACGGTTGCAACAGTGGACTTGTCGGCTGCATCACTTGAACGGTGATAAAGCCGACCGCCGTGCTGCCATGCTCGGCGAGAAACATGGCTCGATCTTCTCCCTGAAGGCTAGATAGCCAGTGCGGCTTGTCTCGAGCGAACTCTTCAGTGGCGTTTGCATAGACGTCAGGACGTGCCTGATGGTGGATCGCGTTCAAGATTTGACCCAACTCGCAAATTTTCAAAATGTCGTCCACGGTTGCGCGGCGATAGCTTATCGAGTCGGTCATCTTCAGCTCTTGATGGTGGGGAAATAAAAAAAGGCGCCTTAAGCGCCTTGGTCGTTTGCACATGGAATTGACCGTGAGGTCGAATTCCTTGCTATGGACGTAACGACCCACGGCGCAGCGGATAGCGACCGTGATGATGGTGGTGAGCCTTGCTCGGGACGTTACGAAGTTCCATGCTGTCAATATTGGCACAAAAACAATTTCTGCGTGAGTACATTATTTTTTTGAGTGGCGGCTGTGTCTAACCGGGCATTTCGGCCAGCAACGCCCATCGCTCGTGGTCGCGCCATTCGCCATTTATGCGGAGATAGCGAGGAGAAAAACCTTCCTGTTTAAAACCCAACCGCCGCACAAGTGCGATCGACGCAATATTCCCTGGTTGAATATTTGCCTCCACCCGATGCAATCCAAGTTCGCTGAAAGCATAGATCACAGCTGCCCGTACCGCGTCCGTCATCAACCCTGCCCGGGCGAAGTTCGACATTCCGTAATACCCGAGATAGGCGCTGCGAAAAGCGCCCATTACTATTTCGTTAATGTTCACCACACCGACAATTTGAATCGATGCCACTTCACGCGCAATGAGGCCGACGTTCGACCCGGTGAGACCACCTGAAAACCAGTTATCGAAGCCCGTTTGATCGGTAAAGGATGTGACCCAAGGCAGGTGATAGTCCTGACTTGCTGAGTTTGCGGCGATCAAATCGGCGGCGTCGGCACGGATCACTCGGCTTAGCTGAATGCCACTCATGATGCTCCATCGTATAGGCGTGTGCAGGGCTTGAATTGTCGCCGATCCAACAGAGATGGATCAATCTCCGGAGTTGGCCGAACAGGGTCCGACAGGTTTCTCAGTCGTCTAGCTCAATGCGATAACGAAGAGTTTCCGCGAATCCATAGGCGGCGGTCTTTTTGAACCGGTCAATCAGGACACCACTGCATGCTGCGATCACCCGCTGTGAGGCTATATTTTCAGGATCAACCGTTAGTTCCACGTAGGGCAAGCCTTGCAGCCTCGCTTCGCCAAGCATCAAATTGAGCGCCTGCTTGGCGTAGCCGTTGCCTCGCTTCCACGGCACGACTGAGAAGCCGATATGTCCGAGCACATACGGCGGCAATTCGGCAGATCCAGCCTGCCAACGAAATCCGATCGCACCGCTAACATCGCCGTCCCAAATCCATCGGATGGTGCCTGGAAGACGGGCAACGGTCGAGCCATCGGGCAAAGGAATCGGGCCGCCTGATGCGGTCGGATCATCCAGCCCGTCGACGAATGCCTGTGCGTTCAACTCGATAGCATTCAACTGTTCGCGCGCAGCGACCTCCTTACGAACATTGTCAGGTGACCATCCCGCCTCAAGGGCCGAAACGTAGCTTGCCAGCAACGCAGTCGTAGGCCTCAAGAGTTCGATCTCAGTTGTCATTTTCTTCGCCTCAGGAGGAATGATTGACAACAGTTTAAGCGGCGGCGTCGAGTGTCTCAAAGTGGCCGGTCCGTGCCGGTGATCTAGCCACGAGACACGAGTCAATATGGGCTCTCCTCGTCGATGAGCTCAACAAGATGCGCTCTATTGACGGGCGCAGCATAAGGCTCGGGCCAGTATTCGACAATCTTAGTTATCTTCCCGGCTTCGGCTGAGAAAAACGATATGGCTCGCGCCGTCAACGCACCGTCGGTAACGGTCACATCGGATACTGCTTCATGACCGGTGTTGGCGACGACTCGGTTCACCGTAAAGCGCCAGGGCCCTTCTGCCGGATACTCCGAGTTCATTTGCGCAAACCGCGCCGCGCCTCTGATGCGTTCGTTCGACTGGGGCCATTCGAGGATGAATTGCTCACTTAGCACCGACTCGACTGACGCAAAGTCGTTTGAGCTCATGAGTGTCCAAAATTCGTGGACGAGCGTCGAGATATCAGTAACAGTTGCTGTCATAGCTCTTCCGCGTCAATCTGAATTAAGAGAATTTCGAAGGCTGATTGAAAATCATCTAGCGGACCTCCTGCCGCCGAACCCGGTCCGATAGCTGAATTGAGAACCGCTTGCCGGCCCGCAGCGGATGATCGTCGCAAGTCGGCCCCACAAGATACAGTCACTGCTCCCCGAAGCGGTCACTCGGAATCATCGTCTTCGTGTTCGTGAATTTTACCGAGCCGACGCTTCCGCTCATGGGATTTGGGACGTCAAGCCGCAAATGGTCGTATCGTCGTGTCTCAACGTCATGCCAGGTTCGAGTTTCAGCGAAGGTGCCGTTGAGACATTTGTCGTCAACTGGATGCGGTCGTCCAGCGAGCCCCACGTGTATTGCACTTCCTTCAGCGCGATATCTGTGAACGAGCGTATCGTCTGGTCACGGGCTGATATCGCTGGAGTTCCGTGCAACTTCATAAGCTCGGATAACGTATTGATGAAGTTCGCGGGAGTAAACGATTCAATTTTTGTGACTGCAGCGAGACGGCCATCGCAGAAGTTGAGATGAAAAATTTCATATGCTCCGGTGTTTGATTGATATCGATTGATCACCGTGAAACCTTCCAACTGCTGCATCGTCTCGCCCCGTGCGCTCGCGCTACGTTCGATCGTGGATTTGTTCTCGCCGCTGACGAAGTCCCATGCATCAAATGCCATGCTCCTTGTCGCGACGATCAACGAGATAATCGGCACCAAAAATAGGACTCTCATGTCGTGTGGTCTACAGATACCGCTGTTGTTTTTGGGATCAGTTTGCGTTGCCTTCAACCTGTGCGACTTTTATCAGGCCAAGCGACTGAGGCAGACGGGTCATTAGTACACTTCTGTCGAGATTCATGCCGGTTGTCGACGATTCGTGCGAGCCTGTCCAAAGACCGTTGTTGGCCGGCCGCTGCCGATCACGCGTAGCTGGCTTGTCATCAGCTTTTAGAACTTGCGGAACAAATCGTCGATCGAATACGGTAATGCCAGTTCGGGCATTTCGTGCCTTTTGAAATACCGGGTGGACTTGGTTTCGGTGTCGGTAGGAATTCCGGAACCGCCAGTGATCTTGCACTGAAACAACGTCGCAACGTATTCAACCTGATCGCCATTGGGATACGTGTACCGGAATGCTCGGCCGCCGAAGACGCCAAGAATGCCATGAATGCGGATGGCGTATCCAGTCTCTTCCATCATCTCCCGGGCAATTGCTTCTTGGGGGCTTTCACCCAGTTCGATTCCCCCAGCTGGCAAACTCCAAGCCTCATCCGAAGATTTCTCTTGCAAGAGAAGTCTGCCCTCGTGATCGTGAATCACCGCCCCAACCGACGGGCTCAGTATCAAACCATTCCCGACCTTCTGTCTTAACCAACCGATGTAGCTCTCGTCATTCAAACTGCCACCCGCATAGGAAAGTCGAACCGTTGAGATAGAAAACCGAACCTCGACATCGGAGGCGATTGTCGCGGATCTGAACGGCCTTGTCGAACGGCCGAAAGTGGCCGGCGGATTCAACCGGTGGATGCAACACACTGAAGACTGCGCAAGCAGTGGGAGTGTTGCAGATGAAACAGCGACGCCGGATTTACTACAGCGAGAAGCAGAAAGCGCTGATGTGGGAACGTTGGCGGAAGGGAGAGTCTCTCCAGAAGATCGCCCAGCTTTTTGACCGGAACCACTCGTCTGTACAGGGGATTCTGGCTGAGACAGGTGGAATCCAGCCACCACAAAGGCATCGATCGGGATTGGCATTGACGCTGGAGGAGCGCGAAGAGATCTCACGGGCACTTGCGGCCGACGATTCGATCCAGTCAATCGCCATGCGACTTTCGCGAGCTCCCTCCACCATCTGTCGTGAGATCAAACGTAACAGCGGCCCGGACGGCTATCGGGCAAGCCACGCCGATCAGCTCGCGTGGGATCGCGCGCAGCGACCCAAAGCCTGTAAACTGGTTGAGCACCGGATGTTGGCGCACATCGTGGCAGCCAAGCTACAACTGCAGTGGTCACCGCAGCAGATCGCCGGATGGCTCAGACGCGCGTACCCAGACAACGAGGACTACCACGTGTCCCACGAGACAATCTATCGTTCTCTCTTCATACAGGCCCGTGGGGCCCTGAAGAAGGAGTTGCTGGAGCACCTGCGGCGCACCCGGGCCATGCGCCGTTCGCGCCATCACACGCTAAAGACGGAGGATCACGGCAGGATTCGCGACACCGTATCGATCAGCGAACGCCCGGCTAGCGTTGAAGACCGCGCGGTACTGGGCCACTGGGAAGGTGATCTGCTGTGCGGTAGCGGCAGCAGCCAGATTGCGACGCTCGTCGAGCGCCAGACACGCTATGTCATGCTGGTGAAGATCGCCAGCAAGGACAGCGAAACGGTCATCAATGCGCTCATCAAACATGCCAGCAAGTTACCGCAGGAACTCTACAAGTCGCTCACCTGGGATCGGGGGACGGAGATGGCCGGGCACAAGCGCTTCACCGTCGCCACCGACATTGCCGTCTACTTCTGCGACCCGCAACATCCCTGGCAGCGTGGGTCGAATGAGAACACGAATGGACTATTGAGGCAGTACTTCCCGAAAGGTACCGATCTGTCAGTGTATTCGCAGGCCAAACTCAACGCCGTGGCAAGACGACTGAACGAGCGTCCAAGAAAGACACTGGACTACGAGACGCCCGCCGAACGATTCCAGCAAACTATTGCATCCACCGGTTGAATCCGCCGCCCGACTGCCGTCGCATGCAAAACAGGTAACGTGACCCGTCAACCCGTCGATTGTTCCAGAATCAGCCGTTGAGGCGGTGCGGATAGCCCGACCCGTCCTCACCGAATCAAACCGCGAGTCGAGCGATCAAGGAATTCGTAAAAAGGCTTAACCTCGGCATGGGCTGTTGCAATCTCAGCGATCTCCGGCTTTGCTTCGTCAAGCGTCTTCCCGCTCCTGTAGAGCAGCTTGTAGGCATTTCGGATGGCTTGTATCGCCTCCTTGCTGAAGCCACGGCGCTGTAGCCCGGTGGTGTTCACTCCGACTGGTGAGGCGTGGTTGCCTTGGGCAATTACAAACGGCGGCACATCTTGCGCGACACCAGAACAGCCTCCCACCATAACGTGCGCGCCGATGACGCAGAATTGATGGACTGCGCACATACCGCCGATGATCACGTGATCATCCACGATAACGTGACCGCCTAGCGTTGCATTGTTTGCCAGAATGCAATGGTCGCCAACGATGCAATCGTGGGCAACGTGAGCGTTGACCATCAGAAGGTTGTCGTTTCCAACCTTGGTGATACCGCCTCCTTGGACCGTGCCGCGATGGATCGTGACACTCTCCCGGATTCTGTTGCGATCGCCCACTTCCACGACGGTCGGCTCTCCGGCGTACTTCAAATCCTGATTGTCTTCTCCGATCGTGGCGAAAGGGTAGATTGCGTTGTCTCGACCAATGCGCGTGTGCCCACTTACGACAACGTGCGACTTAAGTACGGTGCCCTCGCCAATCTCGACGTGACCGCCTATGCAGCAATAGGGACCAATGCGAACGCGAGCCCCGATGATGGCACCTTCTTCAACAACTGCACTCGGGTGGATGACAGCCGTTTCGTCAATCACAAACGTAGCCTCTCAGGAATGTCAGCATTGGACTTTAGCTTAAATAAAATGCCTGGGCAGCAAGCCGTGGTTCGCTTTCCGGGCTGGTTAAGTAAGTCTTCAATTTCGCTCGGCGCATAGCTTTCAATTTGCTATCGACAACTGAAGCCAGCAGAGATTGTTGACGATCGTGGCCCATGTCCCGACCGTCCGAAATTGGACGATCAGTGCCTCATGCGATTTGCATACGGAGCCAGCGCCCGCCGGCGAAGGCGGGTGGCTGTCCGCGCCCCGCACTTCCGACGTTCAAGCATCCCTCACTGGAACGGCTGCTCATTAATGGCAGAGGAGACGTACACGCAATCAGCTTTGGGCGGCCGGGCGGCTAGCCCATTTAGAATCCACGCAGTCTTCCACTGCGGCGGGCTACGAGGATCGCCGCGCGCATGTTCATCGAATATGCGATCGCGGACCTTTCTAAAGAAGCCGGAGAAGGAGACTCGATCTCAGCATTAAGCGATGCGCGCAGCATCGAGTCCAACCTCCTCGCACAACCAGTCGCAGAAGCACTTCACCTTCTCCGTGTTGCGCTCGTTCACGCGATACGACAGAAAATGCGTCTCGCGGGAGATCGGCTCGAAGACATCCGCGCCCAGCTCAACCAGTTCACCGCGCGACAACTCGCGCTCGGCGAGACGCGTGGTTTCGAGCGCGACGCCCATCCGATCGACAGCGGCGGAGATCGCGAGCGCCCCGCGATCGAACGAGGGCCGCGCCCGCGACGGGAACGGGAGTCCGTTGAGCGCGAACCAGTCGGACCACGTCACGCGGCTGAGCTGGGAATCGATCAGCGTCATTTCCCCGATCTGCTTCTCGATGGGAACGCCGCTTCGCACGAGCGCAGGCGAACACATCGGCACGATGCGTTCTGCGCCGAGCGCGCGTGTCACGATGCCCGCGCGCTCGTGTGCGACCGCGTATGAGATGGCGACATCGACTTCATGCACCCGGGTGAGGTCGATCGGCTCGGGACCGGACGACAGACGGATCGTCACGCCCGGATGCGCCTGCGTGAATTCAGGCAGGCGCGGACCGAGCCACTTGGCGGCGAAGCTCGGCGCGCTGTGCACCGCGAGCACTTGCGCATCGGGCGCGAGCGCGACCTCGCTGCATGCAGCCTCGATCACATCGAACACGCGTCCGAGGCTCTCATAAAGGCGCCGTCCTTCCGATGTCGCTTCCACCCGCCGATTGCGCCGATGAAACAGCGGCCGGCCGAAATATTCTTCGAGTTCCTTGACCTGATGACTGATCGCGGACTGCGTCAGATGCAGTTCCTCGGCCGCGAGCGTGAAGCTCTCCAGCCGCGCGGCCGCTTCGAAGGCGCGCAGCAGCACGAAATTGGGAATTCGTCTCATGTCTTTCACCGAAACATGAATGTGGTTCATCTTTGTATGAACAGCCGTCGTTTGTCAATGACGGCAGCGACCGCGACCATAGGACCCATCGAAGCAATCCGCTTCGACCGGTTCAAACCTCACTTAAAAAAGGAGTCGACCCATGGCAGCAGTGATGGAAACGCGGCCGCAGGCGCTGATCAAGGACGGCAAGGTTTCGATCTATCAGCCGGAGCAGGGAGGGCTCATCTTTCCGGAGCTTCCGTCATTTTCGAATCCCGCCGCGCAGCGGCAGCATGTGAAGGAACGGCTGGTCGGCGCCTGTCGCGCGTTCGCCCAGCAAGGGTTCGACTACGGGTTCGCCGGACATCTGACCGTGCGCGATCCCGAGAATCCCGGCCTTTACTGGACCAATCCGATGGCCATTCACTTCTCGCAAGTGAAGGTCTCGAACCTGATCTGCGCGGACCATCAGGGGCACGTCGTCGAGGGGCGCCATGCAATCAACCGCGCGGGCTTCGTGCTGCATGCGGCCGTGCACGAGATGCACCAGGACATCGTCGCGATGTGCCATGCGCATACGGTCTACGGCACCGCGTTCGCGTCGCTCGGCAGGCAACTCGAGCCGATCACGCAGGACGCCGCGGCGTTCTACGAGGATCACGTCGTGATCGGCGACGAGGCGGGGCAAGTAGCCGTCGAGGTGAAGGCGGGTCACAAGGTCGCGAACGCGTTCAAGGACGTGAAGGCCGCGATCCACCAGAATCACGGGCTTCTGACGGCAAGCCGGCACAGCATCGAATCGGCGGCGTTCTGGTTCATCGCGCTCGAACGGTGCTGCCAGCAGCAACTGCTGGTCGAGTCGACCGGCATCGCACCCAAGCTCGTCACGCCCGAACGCGCGCGCTACAGCCGCGAGCACGTCGGCAGCGACTACATCGGCTGGCTGCACTTTCAGGCGATCTGGGACGACCTCGTCGCCACGCAGCCGGACATGTTCGACTGATTCCGTAGAAGCAGTCCGAGCACGGCGACAACGCGAGACGAGCGCTAAAAAACGCAGCGTTGCGCCGCAACCTGAACACCAGGAGACACCACAATGAGTTCCCCCAGTCCGGTTGCGTATTACCAGGGCAGCGAGTCGTCCACCTATGCGAAGGTGACATGGCGGCTCTTGCCGTTTCTGTTCCTGTGCTATCTATGCGCGTATCTCGATCGAATCAACGTGAGCTTCGCGAAGCTGCAGATGCTGCAAGCGCTCAAGTTCAGCGACGCGGTCTATGGCGCGGGCGCCGGCGTCTTCTTCGTGGGCTATCTTCTCTTCGAGGTGCCCAGTAACCTGATCCTGCTGCGCGTCGGCGCGCGCCGCTGGATCGCCCGCATCATGATCACCTGGGGCATCGTCTCGGCGGGCATGATGTTCGTCAGAACGCCGATGAGCTTCTACATCATGCGCTTCCTGCTGGGCGTCGCCGAAGCGGGCTTTATCCCCGCGATCCTGCTCTATCTCACGTACTGGTTCCCGGCCTCGCGCCGCAGCAAGGTCACCGCGCTCTTCTTGACGGGCATTCCGATGTCGGGAGTCGTCGGCGGGCCGCTGTCGGGCTGGATCATGAATCATATGAATGCATCGCACGGGCTGGCGGGCTGGCAATGGCTGTTCCTGATAGAAGGCATTCCGACCGCGATCCTTGGGCTGGTCGCGTTCTTCTATCTCGACGACAAGCTTGCCGATGCGAAGTGGCTCACAGACTCGCAGAAAGCCATGCTCGAAGCCGGCCTGAAGGACGAAGAGCCGGCTCACGCGCTGCATTCGGTGAAGGACGGCCTGATGCATCCGAAGGTGCTGCTCCTGAGTGCGATCTACTTCTTCTTCACGATGGGCCTGTACGGCGTGAGCTTCTGGCTGCCCACGCTCGTCAAGGCGAGCGGCGTGGCCGATCCGCTCAATATCGGCCTGCTTTCCGCGATCCCTTACGCGGCGGCGGCCGTCTCCATGCTGCTCGTCGGTCAGAGCTCGGACGCCCGCGGCGAGCGGCGCTGGCATCTCGCGTTGCCCGGGGTGGTCGGAGCGGCCGGACTGTGCACGAGCGTCGCGTTCGCCCATTCGACGCCAATCGCGATGATCGCCCTCACGATCGGCGCGATGGGCGTGATGACGACAATTTCGCAGTTCTGGGTGTTGCCGCCCGCTATCCTGGGCGGCGCCGCTGCGGCGGCGGGGCTTGCGCTGGCGAATTCGGTCGGCAGCGTATCGGGTGTCGTGAGCCCTTACGTGATCGGGCTGATTCAGACAGGCACGGGATCGACCGGCAACGGCGTACTGGGGCTGGCGGCGAGCCTGATCATCGGCAGCGCGCTCGTCTTCACCGTGCCGGCCGCACTCGTGAACGGCCGGCGCAAGCGGGCTTGAGCGAAGTCCCGCTCCATGCAAAGACCCAGCGTTCGCGGGATCATCGCATCAGCTCACTTTTTCTTCCTGCCGATTGCTCAGCACCTGCCCGAGCCGCTCGACGAGATTCTGCCGCGCCCGAGTCGTATGAAGATCGGTCAGTTCCGTCGCGCGCTGCGGGTCGCCATCGGCGATGGCCGCAGCGATGGCTGCGTGCTCGTCCCAGATCGCCTGGCGCTGCCCCGACGACTGCAGCACCGCGCCCATCACCCGTCGCAGATGGACCCAGTGCATCTGCGCGGTCTCCACGATTAGCGGATTGCCCGACGCGGCATAGATCGCGGTATGGAACGCCATGTCGGCATCGATCATCGCCTTCACGTCGTCGCCCTTCGACGCGCGGCGGCCGTTCGTGATCAATGCCTTGTCCAGCTTCGCGCCGCGACCGGCGGCAAGACGCGCGGCGAGCGAGTCGAGCGCGCCGCGGATTTCATAGAGATGGCTGATCCAGGCCGCGTCGAGCGGAGTCACGAGCAAACCCCGACCGGGCGCGTCCTGCACCAGTCCGTCCTTCTTGAGCAAGCGCAGCGCCTGCAACACCGGCGAGCGCGACACCGCAAGTTGCTCGGCGATTTCTTCCTGCGTGATGCGCGTCCCGGGCGCGAGCGTCCCAGAGCTAATGGCATCGAGCAGCACCTTGTAGACCTCGTCCACGTAGTCGGTGCGCGCCTGAAGCTTGAGCAGTTTCGTCGCCATGATCAAAGCTCGTTTTTGGATACAGAATACGGCAAGGGTATAACCGCACCGCGGGACGCGTCAATCTCCGGCGCTAAAGCGAAAAGGTGAATCTCCGCGTTTACCCATAGAGACATCGCCGTATCGCGCGACTAATCTTTGGATACAGAGTACGGTGTTCTGAATTTCGAGTTCGGCGTTCAAAGTGCCGGCGACTGACCACTCCACCACCTCAAATAGGATTTGCGATGACGATCAAGGAAGACAAGCTGGAAGGACAGAAGACGAGCGGCGGCAATGTCGTGTCGAAGAAGCTGATTCCGTACGGCGGTTACTACACAAGCAAGGTGCCGGGCCACGATCCCGAGCTCACCGAGACCGGCCCCGGTACACCGATGGGCGAGTTCATGCGCGCGTTCTGGCATCCCGTGTGCTTGTCGATCGAACTGACGGACACACCGCGTTATCTCAAGATCCTCGGCGAGGAACTGGTGGCGTTTCGCGATGGCAGCGGGCGCGTGGGCGTGCTGCATGCGCATTGCGTGCACCGCGGCGCGTCGCTCGAATACGGCGCGATCCAGGAGCGCGGCATCCGGTGCTGCTATCACGGCATGGTGTTCGACGTGGACGGCACGTGCCTGCATGTGCCGTTTCCGAAGGGCGAAGAGAAGGAAGCCGAGAAATACGCGTGCTCGATCCAGCAGGGTGCGTACAAGGCTGTCGAGCGCAACGGCCTCGTGTTCGCGTACATGGGACCGCCCGATGCCGAGCCGCCCTTTCCCGAATGGGAAGGCGACTTCACGGTGTTGCCGGGCGACGAGCTTGTGCCGTACAGCAACTTCCAGCATTGCAATTGGCTGCAGGTGCAGGACAACGCCGCCGACAACTATCACCCCACCGCGCTGCATGCCGGCAAGAATGTCGTGAATGGGCAGTACCAGGGCACGACATTCGACGAGGTCGGCGCGGCATCGATGGAAGTCGCGCCCGACATGCACTTCGTGCCGGTGCAGCAGGGCCGCAGCCTCGCCTGCGCGGGCGCGCGTCGAGTCGATAAGGACCGGCTCTTCGTGCGCGTGCAACATCAGGTGCTGCCGAATCTGAGCCTGCATGCGTACACGTCGGAAGACGGATCGAAGAAGAAGCTGTTCAGCCGCTTTCACATCATCCGATGGACCGTTCCCGTCGACGACGAGAACAGCAAGATGATCGGCTGGCGCGTGATGGGGCCGGGCATCGATACGCGCGGCGTCGGCAAGAAGGAACTCGTCGGCTATGAGTCGATCGACTTTCTCGAAGGACAGGTCGCGATGCGGCGCCCCGAGCGCTTCGGCGAATACAAGCTCGAAGATCTGCCGCCCATTCCGCCGAATCATCGCGAGCGCGAGAACTACAAGGCCGCGCAATACGCGCCCGGCGACTACGAAGCGATCATCAGCCAGCGACCGATCGCCGTGCACGCACTCGAGAACCCGACGAAGTTCGACGCCGGCCTCTTCCTCTTTCGCAAGTTGCTACGCGATGCGTTGCGCGGCACGAATCCGGCGGCATCGGCGCAGAGCTTCGCCGAGTGGTTCCGTGCGAACGCGGGCGCACCCAACAGCTATTGCTCGGGCAACGTGTTCGAGATTCCCGAAGGCGACACGGTCGAAGAAGAAGTCGCGCGGCGCCGCAAGGTCACGAAGACGATCGTCTCGATCCTCACTGAGAGCGAGCGGCTAAAGGCGCATGAACGCGCAGTGTTCGTGCGCGAGAAGTTCGAGGAACTCGAACAATCGATGAAGAACTGAAGCGCCACGACAAGCAAGGGGCGCGTTGCGCGCCTCGTGCGGCGAATCGGGATTCGGCAGCACATATGAGGGATCAGGAAAATGGCAAGCGAACAGACATCGAACTCCGGCGGCAGCACGCTCCAGTTGCTCGTGCGGCAGGTTCGTTTCGAAGGCAAAGGCATCAACTCTTATGAACTGGTCGATCCGTCCGGCGCCGAGTTGCCGGCCTTCACTGCCGGCGCTCATATCGACATCCATCTCGGCGACGGCCTCGTGCGCCAGTATTCGCTGTGCAACGCACCCAACGAGCGCCATCGCTATGTGATCGCCGTGCTGCGCGACGAGCGCGGCCGTGGCGGATCGAGAGCGCTGCACGAGCGCGTGCATGTGCAGGACATCGTGCGCGTGAGCCGTCCGCGCAACCAATTTCAGCTCGTCGACGATGCGCGCAGGGTGATCCTCATTGCGGGCGGCATCGGTGTGACGCCGCTCACGTCGATGGCGCATTGGTTGGAGGATGCCGGCATCGAATACGAAATGCACTACTGCGCGAGAGATGCGGACTGTGCCGCGCTTTCCGGGGAACTCGAGCCGATGCGCGTGATCGGCCGCGTGCACTTTCACTTCGACGGCGGTGATCCGAAGGCGGGGCTCGACATCCGCCGCTTGCTGAGCGAGCCGTCGCACGGCGTGCACGTGTATTACTGCGGTCCAGCTGGTTTCATGCAGGCATGCGCGGATGCGAGCGCGCACTGGCCCGCCGGCACCGTCCACTTCGAGCACTTCAAGGCGCCGGAACGAAGCGAACCCGCGAGCGCGGCGAACGATGTGGCGGACACGTTCAGCGTGAAGATCGCGAGCACGGGACAGATGATCGAAGTCGCGAACGATCAGAGCATCGCGGACGCACTCGAACAAGCGGGCGTCGCAATCGAAACATCGTGTCATGCGGGGCTGTGCGGGACATGCAAGGTGCGGTATCTGTCCGGGGAAGTTGAGCACAACGACTGCATTCTCAACGACGACGAGAAGGCCGAATTCCTGACGGCCTGCGTATCGCGCGCGAGAAGCAAGGTACTGGTGCTCGATCTTTAGCCGAGATGTTCGATTAGACTCGCGATGGAGCTGTAGCCTCTCGTGCGCAAGGGGCCGTTGTCGGATATGAGGCCGACCTCCGTATGTCTCTTCTCACGCACGGACGAAAGGCTGATGATGGCCGGACACCGCCGACGGAAGGGATCGAAGCTAATCTCGCCCACCAGCTTTGACAAAGGCGAGCCAGTTCCAGGTCACACCCATCCGCTGATTTCCTCGTTGGGTGGATTCGGTCCGGACATTTAGCACAGTCCTCAAGCTATGGGCACTTGCTAACCGAATGGTCTCTGCTGCCGAAACATCAAACATTCGGCGTGGCTGAATGCAAGCACAGTTGCAGTTAATCCGAGCACGCGCGTCGCGTCAGTTTCAGTCATTTCGAGCAGGAAGCGGCGTCAATTGCAAGCACAGTCGTTTTCAAATCCAAGTCGCTACAATTAATGGTCGGTCCAGCGCCTGGCCGAGCCCGTCTTTATGACTGGCGCATAGCGTGTGGGGGCCGGCTCCGCCTCTTGATTGCCTTATCAGAAGCCGTCCGTCAGCGGCTCGCAGCGTATGCGAAGGCGCTGGCAAGTGGAGATTTACTTATGCGTAGCTCCGAAATTCTCTTCTATCAGAGCGAGGCGCTGCGCCCGCATCGCCTGACGCCGCGCGAATGCGCGCGACTGATGGGCTTTCCCGACGCCTTCAGGATTCCGGTCAGCGATACGCAGGCCTACCGGCAGTTCGGCAATAGCGTCGTGATGCCGGTGATGCGCGAAGTGTCGCGTATCATGCTCCCGCATGTGCAAACCCTGCTTGCCCACCCCACCCGCGATGCATCAAAACACTCCCTGCCGCTCTACGCGTGAGCGGCCGCGCGACCCATTGGCCCGCTGACGATGGTCGATATCGTCGATAGCGCGACGCGCAGCCGGATGATGTCCGGCATTCGCGGCCGCAATACCAAGCCGGAGATCCTGATCCGCAGCCTGCTGCATCGGCGGGGCCTGCGCTTTCGGCTCAACGCGCGCGATCTGCCCGGCCGCCCCGACATCGTGCTGCCGCGCTATCGCGCGGTGGTGCTCGTGCATGGCTGCTTCTGGCATGGCCACGACTGTCATCTGTTCAAATGGCCGCAGACGCGGCCCGACTTCTGGCGCGACAAGATCGGCCGCAATCGCAGGAACGACGACAAGGTGCGCGCCGCGCTGCTCGCGAGCGGCTGGCGCGTCGCGGTGGTGTGGGAATGCGCTTTGCGAGGCGCGAATTGCGATATCGCGGGCGTGATCGAGCGGCTCGTAGCGTGGATCGGAAGCGACGCGCCGGAGTTGGAGGAACGCGGCTGAAAACCGCGCGCGAGCTGCCCTGCTCGCGCGAGTCTCGCGGCCGCTGGTGCTACACTCGAAAGGCTCACCCGGCGCGCTTTCGAGATGCCTTCGAGGCACGCTTCGGCAGCGTTTTCCGGGTGCTTCCCGGCGCTTTCGCGGCACGTCCTCACGCGCTTCGGCATGCCACGAGATGCGCCTCGCCCGCCGCGACATCGCGCACTCTGACGATCCCAGAACCAATCAACAAGGGAGGCACATCATGGCTGACTTCCGTCTCTGGTCCGACGATTTTCCCACCAACGGGTTCATGCCGAGAGCCCACGAGTACAACGACAAGGCGTTCGGCGGCGACGGCGAAAACATCTCGCCGTCGCTGCAATGGGAAGCGCCGCCCGCGGACACGCAAAGCTTCGCGCTCACCGTTCACGATCCCGACGCGCCGACCGGCAGCGGCTTCTGGCATTGGGTCGTCGTGAACATTCCGGCCGACGCGCGCTCGCTGCCGCGCAACGCCGGCAAGGCCGACGGCTCGCTGCTGCCGCAGGGCGCGATGCAGGTGCGCAACGACTATGGGACCGTCGGCTTCGGCGGCGCTGCGCCGCCGCGCGGCGATCGCACGCATCGCTATATCTTCCGGCTGCATGCGCTGAAAGTGCCGCATCTGCCGGTCAGCGCGGAAACCACCAACGCGGTCGCGCGCTTCATGACGCACCTGAACGAAATCGATTCGACGACCCACACGGGCCTTTACGAACTCAAATAACGCACGCGCGGCGCCGGCGCCCGGTAACACCGGCGGCGCGCCGACCGATACGCCTGCAGCGGCCAGCGCGTGAGCCGCGCGCAGGCGCGCCAACATCTCCGACAAATCAAACAATCGATGCACGCACCCTCCCCGCGCACGGACGGCTCGACGCCGTCCACTTCCCGCTTCGAAGGCAAGGAACTGGGCCTACCGGTTCCACAACGCTACTGGGCGATGCTCGTCATCGCGCTCTCGCTGACGCTCGCGGTGCTCGACAGCGCGATCGCCAACGTCGCGCTGCCGACGATCGCGCGCAACCTCAATGCGAGCGCCGCCGCGTCGATCTGGGTCGTCAACGCGTATCAGCTCGCCATCACGATCTCGCTGCTGCCGCTGGCGTCGCTCGGCGACCGCATCGGCTACCGGCGCATTTATCTGTCGGGCCTGATCCTGTTCACGGTCGCGTCGTTCGGTTGCGCGCTGTCGAACTCGCTGGCGACGCTCGCGCTCGCGCGAGTGGTCCAGGGCTTCGGCGCGGCCGGCATCATGAGCGTGAACACCGCGATCGTGCGCATGATCTATCCGCCCACCCAGCTCGGGCGCGGCGTCTCGATCAACGCGATGGTGGTGGCGGTGTCGTCGGCGGTCGGGCCGACGGTCGCCTCGGGCGTGCTCGCGGTCGCGAGCTGGCCGTGGCTGTTCGCGATCAACGTGCCGATCGGGATCGCGGCGATCGTCGGCGGCTTCAAGGCGCTGCCGATGAACCCCGGCCACGAGTCCCCGTATGACTATCTGAGCGCGGTGATGAACGCGTTCGTGTTCGGCCTGCTGATTTTCGCGGTCGATGGCCTCGGCCACGGCGAGCATTTCGGCTACGTGACGCTCGAGGCGCTCGGAGCGCTGGTAATCGGCTACTTCTTCGTGCGTCGCCAGCTGACGCGGCCCGCCCCGCTGCTGCCGATCGACCTGCTGCGTATTCCGGTGTTCGCGCTGTCGGTCGGCACGTCGGTCTGCTCGTTCTGCGCGCAGATGCTCGCGTTCGTGTCGCTGCCGTTCCTGCTGCAGGAAACGCTCGGCATGTCGCAGGTCGAAACGGGTCTTTTGATGACGCCGTGGCCCGCGATCATCATCATCGCGGCGCCCATTGCCGGCGTGCTGTCGGACAGGATATCGGCCGGCTGGCTCGGCGGCGTCGGGCTCGCCGCGATGACGGTCGGCCTGCTGCTGCTCGCGACGCTCGGGCCTCACCCGGACGCGCTGCAGATTTCGTGGCGCATGGCGCTGTGCGGCGCGGGCTTCGGCATCTTCCAGTCGCCGAACAATCGCACGATGCTGTCGTCCGCGCCGCGCGAACGCAGCGGCGGCGCGAGCGGCATGCTCGGCACCGCGCGCCTGACCGGGCAAACGCTCGGCGCGGCGCTGGTCGCGCTGATCTTCGGCGTCGCGCCGCAGAGCGGGACGATCATCGCGCTGTATGTGGCCGCGGGGTTCTCGGCGGTCGCGGCGGTCGTCAGCACGATGCGGGTCATGCAGAAGGTGGCGCAGCCGGCCTGAGGGCTGTGGCCGCTACGCGCGCAAGACATGCACGATAAAAGGCGCGCATCGCACGAGGCGATGCACGCCTTTTTGCTTTGATCTTCCCTGTCACTCCATGCACGACGTGAGCGGCATACGCGCGGCCCGCGCGGGCCGCGCGTGTCGGCTCAGGGTGATGCCGTCACGTCAGCGAGCTTTACCGCTTTGGCCGTCACCGAAGACGCGGTCGCGACGTGGCGCAGATCATCGAGCAACGTATCGCGCCACACCGACAGGTTGCTCTCGCGCATCGGCTCCATCATGTCCGCATGACGCGCCTGACGTTCGGCGAGCGGCATCGCTAATGCGCGCTCGAGCGCTTCGGCCATCTGCGACAGATCGAACGGATTGACGACGAGCGCGCCCGGCAACTGCTCGGCCGCACCCGCGAATTGCGACAGCACGAGCACGCCCGGATCGGCCGGATCCTGCGACGCGACGTACTCCTTGGCCACCAGATTCATGCCGTCGCGCAGCGGCGTCACATAGCCGACCTGCGACTGGCGGAAGAGCGCCATCAGCAGATTGCGTTCGTACTTGCGGTTCAGATACTGGATCGGCGTCCAGTCGAGCTGCGCGAACCGGCCGTTGATGCGGCCCGCCTCGCCTTCGAGCGTTTGCCGGATGCGCTGATAGGTCTGCACGTCGGCGCGGGTCGGCGGCGCGATCTGCACGAGCGACACGCGGCCGTGCCAGCCGGGCGCGTTCTGCAACAGCCGCTCGAATGCCTGGAAGCGCTCGACCAGCCCCTTCGAATAATCGAGCCGGTCGACGCTCATGATCAGCTTGCGCCCGCGCATGCCGTCGCGCAGGCTGCGCACCGCCTTGCGGTCGGTGAACTGCTCGGCGGCCTTCGCGATCGCATCGGGATAGATGCCGATCGGGTACGCGCCGACCTTCAGGAAGCGGTCGTACGCGTGCACCATGCCGTCTTCGCTCGACGTGCCGTGGTGACCGCGCTCGATATAGTCGACGAACGACTGGCGATCCGCCTCGGTCTGAAAGCCGATCACGTCGTAGCTGCACATCGCCTTGACGATCTCCTCGTGAGGCGGGATCGTGCGCAACACTTCGGGCACCGGAAACGGAATGTGCAGGAAGAAGCCGATCGGGTTCTTCACGCCGAGTTCGCGCAGGCAGCGCGCGAACGGCAGCAGATGGTAGTCGTGCACCCAGATGATGTCGCTGGGCTTGAGCAGTTCCTTGAGCTGCTTCGCGAGCGTCGCGTTGACGCGCTGGTAGCCCGCGTAGTCTTCGCGGTTGTAGCGGGACAGGTCGTTGCGATAGTGGAAGGTCGGCCACAACGTGGTGTTCGAAAAACCGCGGTAGTACTCGTCGTAATCGCGCTTGGTGAGGCCCACGGTCGCGTAGGTGACGTTGCCCTGCTTCTCGATCACGGGCGCGGATGGCTCGCTGACCGTTTCGCCGCTCCAGCCGAACCAGACGCCGCCGGTCTCCTTCAGTGCGTCCAGCACGCCGATCGCGAGCCCGCCCGCTGCCGGACGCGCTTCCTGAATCGGTGCGACACGATTCGATACCACGATCAATCTGCTCATTAGTGCTCCATTGTTTCGTTGTATGCGGAATTGCGCCAAAACGGTGCACGCAAGCACCGTGCCGATATATGGGAGATCGGAAATAAAGTTGTATAAAAATGTGACAAAACGAGCAAATCCCCGCAATCATCAAGGATGGCGAAGAAAATTTTTCTGTTAAATCCGACGAATGCGACGGTCTTTCTTACCGGCATTCGGTCGCCCGGACACTCCGCCCGGGTGCTACGCTGCCTCAGGCATCCTGCTCCGACCCCAGATCGCGCTGGTATTCGAGCCCTTCCTGACGCACCCCGCCCTGGTTGTGCTCGCCGTCCGGCGGCGTGTGCGGGGCGATCCGATTCTGCGCGGCCGGGTCCGGCGACACCACCGGCTCAGTCTCGACCTCGGCCGGCCGTGGCCCGCGCTTGGAGTGCCGCGCGGAACGTCGCAATGCGGGGTGTCTCATGATCGTGCCTCCGGGGGAAGCCTGCCGCTTGTCGCGGCATCCCTACAGTCTAGGGGGCGAAACCGTAAATTGCCGGTAAAACATGCGCCGGCTTTGTAACAAATACAGCAATGCGCTGCACCGCTCCAGAGCATGGCCCGGTGCATCGAGTGCGCAACAGAGCGCCGACATCGAGGTCGTATCAACATTGCCGTGGTCGCGACAGGCGGTCGGCGGCCTGAGGCGTTTGCGTTGGCTGCGGCGGCGGATCGCCGATCGGCGGCGTGACTGGTTCGACGGGTTCGATCGGATCGGGTGTCGGGCCGGGGATCGTGTCGGGCTCGGCCGGGTCCGGCGGCGCGACGGGCGGTGCAGTGGGGGGCTCGACCGGTTCGGGCCGATGAGCGTGCAACGGCCTGGACGGCGCGGAAACGGCAGCGTAATGCGGCAGGTGCAGCATGTCGGTGACCTCGTTTTGCGTTCCACTGGAGGGCAGCAAGGCTTGTGCCGTTCGGGTGTCCGCCCGGAAGCCCGGGCGGGCGGATGCTGGGGACGGGGATGACGTGCGAACGAGCGCGGATCAGGCGTCCGCGCCGCCGAGTGCGCGTGATTCGTCGGTGGGATCGCCGTCGTCGCGCGCATCGTTGCCGTACTCGACGAGCCGGTTGTACAGGGTCTTCAGGCTGATGCCGAGAATTTCCGCGGCCCGCGTCTTCACGCCGCCGCATTGCTCGAGCGTCGCAAGAATCAACTGACGGTCGGCTTCCGCGAGCGAGGTGCCGAACGGGATCGTGATCGCGGTGCCGGCCGCGGGCTTCGACAGCGTGATTTGCAACGGCACCGTCGCCGTGCTATCCGAATCCCCGCTCGACATGATGTGCGCGCGCTGCACGTAGTTCTTCAGCTCGCGCACATTGCCCGGCCACGGATACGACAGCAGCATCTCCTTCACCGCGACAGGAAAATGCTTCTTCGTGCCGTGACGCTCGTTGAGCTCATCGAGGAACGACTGCGCGAGTAGCTCGACGTCCTTGCCGCGATCGCGCAGCGGCGGCAGGCTGATCGGAAACACGTTCAGCCGGTGGTACAGATCGAGCCGCAGCTTGCCTTCGAGCACCGCCTGCTCGGGATCGCGATTGGTGGCCGCGATCAGACGCACGTCGGTTTCGATTTCCTTGGTCGTGCCTACGCGCATGAACATGCCGGTCTCGAGCACGCGCAGCAGCTTCACCTGCAGCTCGATCGGCATCTCGGTGATTTCGTCGAGGAACAGCGTGCCGCCGTTCGCGCGCTCGAAATAGCCCTTGTGCTGCCGGTCCGCGCCGGTGAACGAACCGCGCTCGTGGCCGAACATTTCCGATTCGATCAGGTTCGGCGAAATCGCGCCGCAGTTGACCGCGAGGAACGCGTGCTTGCGGCGCAGGCTCAGCTCGTGCAGCGTCTGCGCGGCAACTTCCTTGCCGGTGCCCGATTCGCCGACGAGCATCACCGAGGCCGCCGTCGGCGCGACGCGGCTGATCTGGTCGTAGACCTCCTGCATAGCCGGCGAATTGCCGAGCATCAGACCGAAGCGGCCCATGCGGCGCAACTCGCCGCGCAGCGTGCCGATTTCGGCCTTCAGGTCGCCGGCGCGCGGCAGGCGCGACAGGATCGACTTCACGCGCTGCATGTTGATCGGTTTCACGAGGTAGTCGGCCGCGCCCATTTTCAGAGCGCTGACCGCCGACTCGACCGTCGCGTGGCCGGTGATCACGATCACTTCGACGCCGGAGCGCGGATCGAGATCTTCGAACAGATCGACCCCGCTGCCGTCGGGCAGCTTCAGGTCGGTGAATACGACGTCCGGCATCTGCCGGATCAGTTGAATACGCGCTTCGCGCAGATCGCCCGCGGTGGCGGTGGTCAGCCCGTCTTCCCCGATGACGGCGGAAAGTGCCTCGCGGGTACCTGCGTCGTCATCGACAATGAGTACATGTGGCATCGCGTTTCGAAAGCCTGCAAGCGTGGGTCAGAAAATATGCGGAACATGCCAATGGGCATGCCGCTGGGTCGGGTCGGCTGCATGACCCGGAATCGACTGCGTTCCGTTCAGCCGACCATTCGATGAAAAACGGCAACAATCACGGGCAAGTTCGCACCGATTTCCGCGTCATTGTTGTCAATTTATCTATTATACGGCTTTATAAGGTTCATTTAACAATCCCGTTCCAGGCGCCGGCCGCAGGCCGCTTGATTCGAGCGAACCGCGTCAGCCGCGCGGAAACGGCCATGCGCGGGGTTCGCCGTTGACCTGCCCCGAGCCGTTGGCGCTGTGCGAGGCGGGCGCCAGTTCGGTCGACAAGGTCGCCGGCGCCGCCACCGCGCCGCCCTCGTTTTCCCAGCGGCTCAGCTCGCGCGCCGGTGAGACCTGGCCCGTGCGTTTGTGTTGCACGTAGCGAACCGCCAGGAAGCCGCCGATTGCCATCAATGCGCCAAAAAAACCAATTGCGGGTCGTGTCATCATGAACTCCTTGGATCGTGATGCGGATGAATGCAGCCGTGCCAAGCGTGCGCCGCGTCTAACGCGCGACCAGCACGCCGAGCAGAAAACCGGTGCCCGCCGCGAGCGCGAGCGAGCGCCACGGGTTATGGCGCACATAGTGCTCGGTGCTGACCGCCGCCTCGCGATACCGGCGATGCACGTTGCGTTGCGCATCGCCGAGCGCCGATTGCAGCGTTTCCACGTGCGTGCCGAGCCGGTCGCGCAAGGCATCGACACCTTCGCCCGGCACATTGGCGGCGAGCCGCAGCATTTCCTCGGAGTCCCTCAGCAGCACCCGAAGGTCCTCGACGATCTTCTGTCCGCCGAGTGCAAGTTGTTGCGTGGTGGTGTCAGTCATCGTTCACTCCTCGTCTGATTCGGCGTTCGTGAGTTGCCGCGGAATCGGTGCGTCGACCGGTGCAACAGTTCGGGCTTCGGGCGCACGATGCAGGTTGCCGGTTTGCGCTGGCCGGCGGCGCTGGGACGTAGCAATCAAAGCTCGCACGACTCGATCAAACGGTCAATGAGGCAATGCATGTGCCCGGTATATTTACCGCTTCAGCGCACTGATAAAGCCAATCTCGCGCACTTTCGACCGATTGCGCCCACGGCTATTTCAGCGGCTGCCAGTTCGATTGCCGGAATCAGTGTCGAAGTGGTTAAATCGTCTTTTATGAGATAGTGGCCGTACGGTCTATCGCATTCAAGGCCTGCGCGCCGCAACACGAACTCCATTTGCACAGGACTTCCCTTTTTATGGCGTCAATCGATCTGGACTCGCCCACCGTGTCCGCCGGCGGCAATGCTTCGCCACAGGCGAAGCAGCGCGTCGCGGACGCCGTCGCGGGACTGAAATCGTACGGGCTGCTGTACGGCTCGTCGCCGGTAATGCTCGATCTGTACGAGCAGATCGAACGCGTCGCCAATACCGACGCGACCGCGCTGATCATCGGCGAATCGGGCACCGGCAAGGAGCTGATCGCCCGCACCATCCACGAGCGCAGTGGCCGCAAGGACGGCGCGTTCGTCGCCGTGAACTGCGGCGCGATTCCCGATGAGCTGATCGAAGCCGAACTGTTTGGCCACGAAAAAGGCAGCTTCACCGGCGCGGTCCAGGGCCGCGTCGGCTACTTCGAACATGCGAACGGCGGCACGCTGTTTCTGGACGAAATCACCGAAATGGCGCCGGTGCGCCAGGTCAAGCTGCTGCGCGCGCTCGAAACCGGCACGTTCTATCGCGTCGGCGGCAACGAGTTGATCAGCGGCAACGTGCGCGTGATCGCCGCGACCAATCGCGACCCCGCGGTGGCCGTCAAGGAAAACGGCTTGCGCGAGGATCTGATGTACCGGCTCGCGGTGTTTCCGCTGCGCGCGCCGCCGCTGCGCGAGCGCGAAAACGATCGCGAACTGCTCGCGCAACACTTCCTCGCGCAATTGAATCAGCAGGAAGGCACCAACAAGAGCTTCAGCAAACGCTCGATCGAAACGCTGCGTTCATGGTCGTGGCCGGGCAACGTGCGCGAGTTGAAGAACGCCGTGTATCGCGCGTTCATTCTCGCGGAAAAGACGGTTGAATTGCCGCATCCGCATCTTGCGTCGCGAGTCAAGAAAGCGGTCACGCAAGGCGACGCGATGAGCGTGTGGATCGGCACGCCGCTCGCCGACGCGCAGAAGCAGATCATTCTCGGCACCCTCAAGTACTGCGGCGGCGACAAGCGGCGCGCTGCCAAAGCGCTCGGCGTGAGCCTCAAAACGCTGTACAACCGGCTGAGCGCATACGGCGACGAAAGCGGGGAAGACGAAGCCGACTCATAGGCACGGTGCAACGCGAGCCGTCCGCCGATGGCGACGGCCAGCTGTTGTGTCGTTCGTCATGAACCCTTCGCCGCGCGTTTCGCGGCGCCGGATTCACCTGCTCAACGTCTCACGCCGACGGCAAATTCACCTGATGTCCGAGATACCTGGCAGAGCCAGGCAAGCCCGCCCATCCATGCAACAGAAAACATCGCAGCGCACGATGTTTTGCAATTTCTTGCATTTTTTCCCTGCCAATTACAAAACCCATCCTGCACAATGCGGCAGCGTAATAAACGACGTGTCCTTCGTTTACACGCGCGAAGCGTGAACGCAGGCACCTGTACGGGCAGGGATGGGAGAAATGCAAAAGAACATGGTGTGGGCTGTCAACGCGAAGTCCGTCGTCGCTGGCAAGCGCCCGCACGTAACAGCGCTGATCGCGCTGGCGCTGGCGGTGTCGTCGGCATTGAGCGGCTGTAGTTCGTTGTACACGGAAGGCGCGGTCGCGGGCGCCGGTGTCGCGGGAGCCGCGGTCGCCAACACGGTCACCAGCAATGCGGCGGTCGCGACCGGTATCGGTCTTGGCGCGGTGGCCGCCGCGCGCGCGGGTGTGCAGTACTCGGAGCGCGTGGTCCACACGAATTCGCAGAACAGCATCGCGCAGGCGGCCGGTCCGCTCGAGGTCGGCGCGGTCGCCCCGTGGAGCATCACCCACTCTTTCCCAATCGAAGACGACGAACACGGCCGCGTGACCGTCAGCCGTCTGATCAGCACCGGCCCGCTCGACTGCAAGGAAATCGTCTTTTCCGTCGATCAGAACGCAACGCGCGACAAGCCCGCGAGCAGCGCGTTCTACATCGCATCGGTGTGCCGTGATGGTAAGGACTGGCGTTGGGCATCGGCCGAACCCGCCACCGAGCGCTGGGGTGCGCTGCAATGAAATTTCGTTCGCTTGGCGTTCCGATGGGTGATCGGATGCGGCTCATCGCGGCCGGCGCGCTATGCGTCGGCGCGAGCCTGCTGGCGAGCGGCTGCGCGTCGATCGGCGCGGCGAGCGGCGCGGCGGCGGGTATCGCGTCAGGCCTCGTGACCAGCAATCCGGCCGTCGCGCTCGGCGTCGGCGTGGCCGTGCAGGCCGCGACCGACGAAGCGGTCGCGCGCTACATGCGCAGCATGCACAAGGATCAGCAGGATCTGATGGCGGCGCTGGTCGGCACGATGCCGGTCGGCGAAACGAAACCGTGGTCGGTCAAGCACACCTTGCCGATCGAAAACGGCCACGGCGAGGTGCGCGTGACCCGCGCGTTCAGCTCGGCGCTCGCGCTGTGCAAGGATTTCGTGTTCTCGGTGCAGGACGGCGACGGCCCGAATGCGCCCGAGAGGTGGTTCACCGCGAGCGCGTGCCAGCAGGACAAGGGTTGGAAGTGGGCAACGGCCGAGCCGGCGGTTGCACGCTGGGGCAATCTGCAATAAAAAAGCGGCGAGGTTTTCCTCGCCGCTTTTTTATCTGTACCGCAGTCGTTTCCGCGGCAACTTTGGCTTAAGACTCCACGTCTTCCAGACTGAAGATTTCAGTCTGGTCGTTATACGAAAAGATCTCGCCGTAACGGCCCCAGTTGATGACCGCGTCGAGCGTCTCTTCTGCCGCGCTGTCCGACAGGAAGTCCTCGAGCTCCTGCTCGAAACGCACGCGCGGCGCGCGATGTCCCGGCCGCTCGTTCAACACCTTCTTGATCCGCGCCGCGAGCGGCACGTGCCGCAGCAGATGCTCGGCGAACATCATCTTCCGTTCCTGCGTGCCGAACTCGGAGAACACGCGCGCCGGCGGCGTCAGGAAAATGTCGCCCTCGCGCACGTCGGCGAAACCGAGGTGCTGCAGCACTTCGGCGATCGGGAACAGATCGTCGACCTCCAGATGCAGCGAGCGCGCGATTTCCGGCATGTCCGCGCGGCCGTGATACGGCGCGGCGGCGAGCGTTTCGATCAGACCGGCCATCAGGTTGGTCGACACGTGCGGCAGCCAGCTACCGAGCTCCAGCCCCTTCTTGGTCTTTTCGTCGGTCTGACGCGCGGTCATCTTCGCGTAGATCTCGTCGACGAGGCGGCGGAATGCCGGGTCCAGACGGTTGCGCGGATGCTTGAACGGCACCTTGATCTCGGCGATCACGCGGCCCGGGTTCGACGACAGCACCAGAATGCGGTCGCACATGAACACCGCTTCCTCGATGTTGTGCGTCACGATCAGCACCGCCTTGATCGGCATGCGCCCCTGAGTCCAGAGATCGAGCAGGTCGGTACGCAGCGTTTCGGCGGTCAGCACGTCGAGCGCGGAGAACGGCTCGTCCATCAGCAGCAGCGTCGGATCGACGACGAGCGCGCGCGCAAAGCCGACGCGCTGGCGCATGCCGCCCGACAGCTCGCGCGGATAGGCGTTTTCGAAACCGTCGAGGCCGATCAGGTCGATCGCGGCGAGCGCGCGCGTGCGCCGCTCCGACGCGCCGACGCCTTGCGCCTCGAGACCCGCTTCCACGTTCTGCAGCACGGTCAGCCACGGAAACAGCGCGAAGGTCTGGAACACCATCGCGACACCCTTCGCCGGACCTGCGAGCGGCTTGCCCATGTACGTGACTTCGCCGTCGGTCGGCTCGATCAGACCGGCGATGATGCGCAACAGCGTCGACTTGCCCGAGCCCGAACGGCCAAGCAGACCGACGATCTCGCCCTCGCGCAGCGACAGATTCGCGTCGTCGAGGACGAGCAGTTCGCCCTGCGTCTTGTTGAAGCCGCGGCACACGTCCTTCACGCGCAGGATTTCCTCGCCGAGGCGCGGCGGCTTCGGCGGCGTCTGGATCGGCGCGGCGGTCATAGCAGCTTTAGGATTTTGCATCGCGTTAAGCCTTCATTTCTCAATCTAGACGGAGCTTGCCTTCGGCGTAGGCGTACATCGGACGCCACAGCAGACGGTTGAAGAGGGTCACGAACAGGGACATCACGGCGATGCCCACGATGATCTTCGGATAGTCGCCCGCCGCGGTAGTCTGCGCGATATAGGCGCCGAGGCCATGCGCGGCGACCTTGGTATCGCCCCACTGCACGAACTCGGCAACGATGCTTGCGTTCCACGCGCCGCCCGACGCGGTGATCGCGCCGGTCACGTAGTACGGAAAAATACCCGGCAGCATCGCCTGACGCCACCACTGCCAGCCGCGAATGTGGAAATTCTTGGCCGCCTCGCGGTAGTCGTTCGGATACGAGCTTGCACCGGCAATCACGTTGAACAGGATATACCACTGCGTGCCGAGCACGATCAGCGGCGACAGCCAGATGTCTGGATTCAGGTGAAAGCGCACGATCGCGATCACGAACACCGGGAACAGCAGGTTCGCCGGGAACGCCGCGAGGAACTGCGCGAGTGGCTGCACCTTTTCCGCGAGCGCGGGGCGCAGGCCAATCAGCACGCCGACGGGCACCCAGATCACGGAAGCGATCGCGATCAGCACGACCACGCGCAGGAGCGTGATCAGGCCCAGCACGAACACGTGGCCGATCTCGTCGAGCGTCACGCCAGTACGCACATACAGGAACACGCGGTACACCACATACACCGTGGCGAGCAGCACGATCGCCGCCCAGACGATGTCGCCGAGCTTCGAGTTCTTCTCGCGCTGCGGGATGTGAAAGCGCGGCGCGCTGAACGCTGGCAGTTGGAAGCGCACCCGGGCCGCGCGCGCGAACATCCAGCCCAGCGGCACGAGCAACCGGTGAATCAGCCGCGTGCGGCGGATCAGGTCGAGCAGCCACGATTCCGGCGCATCGCCCGAACTCGTGAACTCCATGCGGAACTTGTCCGCCCACGCGACGAGCGGACGGAACAGCAACTGGTCGTAGGCGAGAATCACGACCGTCATCGCGAGGATGACCCAGCCGATCGCGTGCAGGTTCTTGTCGCTGATCGCCTGCGCCAGGTAGGCGCCGATGCCCGGCAGCTTAATCGTGTTATTGCCGACCGTAATCGCCTCGGAAGCCACGACGAAGAACCAGCCGCCCGACATCGACATCATCATGTTCCAGATCAGGCCGGGCATCGAGAAAGGCACTTCGAGTTTCCAGAAGCGCTGCCATGAAGTCAGATGAAAGCCGCGCGAGACTTCGTCGAGATCGCGCGGCACCGTGCGCAGCGACTGATAGAAGCTGAACGTCATGTTCCACGCCTGGCTCGTGAAGATCGCGAAGATCGCGGCGAGTTCGGCGCCGAGCACGCGGCCCGGGAACATCGCGAGGAAGAACGTGACCGTGAACGAGATGTAGCCGAGCACCGGCACCGACTGCAGGATGTCCAGAATCGGCACCAGCACGAGACCGGCGCGGCGGCTCTTGGCGGCCAGCGTCCCGTAGACCAGCGTGAAGATCAGCGACGCGACCATCGCCGCGAGCATGCGCAGCGTGGTGCGCATCGCGTACTCGGGCAGGTTGGCCGGATCGAGCGAGATCGCCTGCGTGTTGAGCGTCGACATCGGCGCGAGCGTCTCGTGAAAGCCGATCGACGCCATCGCGATCAGGCAGATGATCAGCGGGAACGCGACGAAGTCCCAGCGGTTGGGCAACACGCGCCATGCCGATGCATTGGCGGTGCGCTTCAGGTCGAAGCTGAAATCCATCAGATGCCCTCCCTCTTCAAACAGGCATTCGAACGCTCGAAGGAGGCCGCGGCTGCTCCGCGGCGGTCTATGGGTCGGTCCGGAAAGCGGAAATCAGGCATGGCAAAACGCGCGTGCGTGGTAAATCGTTAGCGTTGGAGACACATGGGCCGGCAATGGACAGGTTCGTGAACGCGTCGCCCACGACCACAACCATCACGCCGAACTCCTGTCGCCGCAGGCGCCGCCCGAGGGCTGGCGGGCTTTCCTCGTTTTGGACGGCACGACACTACACCATCCTATGTTTCAGGCACAACCTTTTGGCCGCAAATTGCGAGGCGGCGCCGCGAGGCCGTGGCGTAAGGCTTCAGCAAGCCCCGGCACGCGTCGCCGCGCCGCACCGTACCCTGCTGCCGCGTACTTCAGGGTGACAGGTCGCGAGGCCGTCTCGCGGCGTGGCGCACAAGCCACATCGGCGCGTCGCCCCGGCCGTCGTCGCTCGATCGCTCCATTGGCCCGCACAGCTATCAAGAAAGCGGCGCGACTGCCGTTAAGAACCTGATCGGCGCGGCATATGCAGGCGGCATCCCAGCAATAACGGTGGCATCGTGCTCCGCGACGGTTAAAATCGGGAAACGACGTACCTGTTTATCCAGCGGTTCATCCCGGACATGGCGACGGCGCAGCGCGCCTCGCTCGCGACGGGATGAAACCGCAGCTGATGCAGATAACGACACAGCGTTGAGAGCGCGCTGCCCACGAACGAGCAAGTTGCATGTCACAGCCAGACGGATCAGAGGGTCGATGAACAGGACAATCTTGCGCCAGGTAGCCGGGCCGGTCAGCTTCGTGCTGATCGTACTCGTCTGCTGGTTCGTGGCTGGCATGGTCGCGGACCGGATGGTACAGCAAGAGCTGGACGCGGCGTTGCGCACGCAGCGGCAAATGTCCACGTCGATCGTCGACAACATGGCTGAAGTGATTGCCAGCGATCTCGCGATGTCCCGCGCCATCCCCGCAACCATGGCCGAAATGGACGTGGTCCAGCGTGCCCTGGTGCAATCGCAGAATTATGCCGTGAACGGCGAGGCGGCGGAACCCGCCTTGCGGGCCGCCTTGCTCAAGGATCCGAAGATGGCCGCGGTCAGCAGGTTCCTGCACGAAGCGCAGGGCTTCTCCGGGCTCGATCAGGTCTGGATCGTCAACGCGAACGGGATTTGCGTCGCGTCGAGCGGCACGATGTCGAACCCCGAGGGCGCGCAGCAATCGTTCGTCGGCGTGGACATGCGCGCGCGCGGCTATCTGACCAACGCGCTGCTCGGTGCATTCTCCGAAGCCTACGGCGTGGGTCGCGCGAGCGGAGAGCCGGGCATCTTCATCGCCGCGCCGGTGTACGCGGACGGGCTGCTGGTCGGCGCGGTGGTCGCGAAGGTCGGCATCGCGCGGTTGCGCCACTGGGTCGCGCACGCGGGCACCTTCGTGTCCGACGACAACGGCGTCATCATCATGGCGCACAACAGCGCGCTCGAAGGCCACGCGTTGCCGAACTCGCGCGTCACGCTGATGAGCCCCGCCGAGCGGCGCATCGTCTACCGCCGGGAGACGTTCCCCGACATGCTGATCCGCGAAGACACGCAAGTGCGTGAGCAGGCGCCGTGGGTGCCGGCGTCGGTCGCCGCGCAGCTGTTCGGCATGATCGAACGGCCGGCCCCGGCTCTCTATCAGAACCGCGGCGGCCTGAACTCGGGGCTCTCCGCGCACCTGGTCGATCCGCTCGCCGCGTGGCCGGAGCTGCTGCGCAACCACAAGCGCGACCACCTGCTGGTGTTCTTGACGCTGGCCGGCACCGTCGCGCTCGCGTGGGTGATCACCGTGTCCTACGTGCGCGAGCGGCGCCACCATCGCGCGACACGCGATCTCGCCGAGCAGTTGCAGTCGGCCAATACGCTGCTGTCGGCGGAGGCGCGGCACGATGCGTTGACCGGCGCGCTGTCGCGGCGCTATTTCCTCGACCTGCTACGCCACGAGATCGATCGCGCGCACGCGGGGCGCGAGCCGCTGTGCATGGCGATCGCCGATCTCGACCACTTCAAGCAGATCAACGACCGCTTCGGCCACGCCGCCGGCGACCGCGCGCTCGAACATTTCGTCGATACGTGTCGCGCCGAGCTGCGTGGCTCCGACGCGGTCGGCCGGCTCGGCGGCGAAGAGTTCGGCCTGCTGCTGCCGGCCACCGATCTGACGGGCGGGCGCGAGGTCGTCGAGCGTCTGCGGCTGCGGTTGAAAGCGGTGCCCTCGCCGAAGCTGCCGGCCTCGGCGGGGCTGAGCGTGAGCATCGGCATCACCGAACTGTCGCCCGACGATCTGCCCGAGCGCCTCATGAGCCGCGCCGATACCGCGCTGTACGCGGCGAAGACCGGCGGGCGCGACCGCACCGAAGCACTGCGGCCCGACGATACGGCGCCGCCTACGCGCACGGCGGTGAATGCCTGGTGAATGCCTGGCGCTCGCCGAAAGATTCAGCGCGCGACGGTATCGCCCTCTCCGCTCAGCCAACCCACGCCGACCCCCTACCTGCGCTGAAGACGACGCCGAGCCTCCCGCAACGAAGCAGGTATCATCAATCCTGATATCGGATTGTCACCACCGCACTAACGGGAGATTCGCATGAAGGGAAATCTGGTGATCGTCTGTCGCGATCACGACGCTGATGCATTCGACCATCTGCTCGCCGAATACGGTGCGTTCCAGACGCGTCTGTCGTCGACCGCGTGGTATCTGAAACTGGAGGTCGCGCCGGACCTGATTCAGGAGGAAATACTCGCGCGTCTCGGCAAATATACGACGCACTATATTTTCGAGGCGGAATCGGTGACATGGAATACCGTCGATAGCGAAACGGCGAACGCGTTGAATACGCTGTTTTCGGACTGAGCTCTCGCCGCTCGCGATGCCGACGCCCCGCGCTCATCGCGACTCCAACACCCCTGCTTCTACCAGGCGATTTCCGAGGCGGTCGCGACCCGCGGCAACACGTCGAACGGAAAACTCATCAACACCCGCAATCCGCGGCCGCCATGATTGCCGATTTCCCATTCACCGCCCGCGCGCCGCACGAGCCGCTCGACGATCGCAAGGCCCAGGCCGCTATGGCCGTTGCCGCCGCGCGCCGGATCGAGCCGCACGAACGGCCGGCTCGCGCTGATCAGGTCCTGGGCGGCGATGCCCGTGCCGTTGTCGCTAATTGATAGCGTAAAGCCC
Organism: Paraburkholderia lebeckiae; assembly: GCF_050436225.1. Classification (NCBI taxonomy): domain Bacteria; kingdom Pseudomonadati; phylum Pseudomonadota; class Betaproteobacteria; order Burkholderiales; family Burkholderiaceae; genus Paraburkholderia; species Paraburkholderia lebeckiae. The sequence goes on from NZ_JBNDLU010000002.1 coordinate 2,998,969, forward strand.
TGCGGTGTGCGCGCGGTCGCGACGACCACCGGCGGCGCGCCATACGCATGCGCGTTGTCGATCAGATTCGACAGAATCCGGTCGAGCGTGGCCGCCGGCAGCAGAAATGACGGCCCGGCGTTCAGTTCCGTGCGCACGGTCGGCGCACTGGCAGCCACCGCCCGATAGCTGCGCACGACACGCTCGCACTGCGCATCCACTTCCACGGGTTCGCTGCGGTCCGCGCCGTCGTGCGCGAACAGCAGGAACTGCTCGACGATATGCGTCATCGAATCGACGTCGCGCACGACGCCGTCGCGCGTCTTCGCGTCGTCCATCATTTCGGCGCGCAGCCGCAGACGCGCGAGCGGCGTCTTCAGGTCATGCGCGACACCGGCAAGCATCACCGCACGATCGTTCTCGGTACGCGCGACTTCCTGCACCATTTGATTGAAGCCATGGGTGAGTTGCCGCAACTCGCGCGGCCCGCGCTCGGGCACCGGCGGTACCGGCAGCCCGCGACCGAAGCGCGCCACCGCCTGCGCGAGCAAGCGCAGCGGCCGCTGCAGCGCCCACGCGGCGAACAGCGCCGCCATCACCGCAAACGAGAAAATGATGACGAGCCACAAGACCGTGCGGTCGAGCGAGCGCGGCATGCGCAGCGGCTGCACCGGCACGACGATCCAGTTCTGATCGGTCGCGGCGCGCACCCATAGCGTGGGCGGAGCGCCGGGCGGACCGACGCGCACCTGGGTGTCGGCCGGCATGCGGTCGCGCACGTCCTCGACGAAACGCACGAGCGGCGGCGGCATGTTAGCGCTGGCCGCCGGCACGTCCGGGCTCGCCGGATCGACCAGCTTCACACGCGACGGCAGCGGTTGATCCGGTGTGCGGGCGACGTGCTGACGCACCGCGTCGACGAGGAAGGTCGCTTCCTCGACCGCGTAGCGCGTTTGCAGTTGCGAACGTTCGAGTCGCATCAGCGCATACCACGCGAAATGCGACAGCAACAGCACCGCGACGACGAGCAGCGCAAGCCGCCCGAACAGCGAATCAATGGGCCGACGCATGCTGCTCGCCGTCCGGCACGAACACGTAACCACGGCCGCGCACGGTCTGGATGAAGCGCGGCGTGGATGGATCGGTTTCGAGAATGCGACGCAGGCGCCACACCTGCACGTCGATGCCGCGGTCGGTGCCGTCGTACTCGGGACCGTGCAGCAGTTCCAGCAGGCGCTCGCGCGTGAGCGTGCGCATGGGGTGATTGACGAAAATCTTCAGCAGCGCGAACTCGCTGCCCGACAGCGTGAGCGGCTTGTCTTCGAGATGCAGCGTACGCGACTGGAAATCCAGCGTGAAGCGGCCGAAGCTGAACGGCTCGCGCTGCTCGGGCGCGGCCGCCGACGGCAGCGTGCGGCGCCGCCGCAGCACCGCCTGCACGCGCGCGAGCAGTTCGCGCGGATTGAACGGTTTGCCGAGGTAATCGTCCGCGCCGAGTTCGAGCCCGACGATACGATCGACGTCGTCCGCACGCGCGGTCAGCATGATGACGGGGATATCGTCGCCCGACGCGCGCAGCTTGCGCAGCGCGGTGAGGCCGTCCACGCCTGGCATCATCAGGTCCAGCACGATGAGGTCGGGGCGCTCGCGCTCGAGGCGCCGTTCGAGCGAGCCCGCGTCGTGCAGCACTGAAACTTCGATGCCCTGACGGGCGAGATAGTCGCGCAACAGATCGCGCAGTTCGACGTCGTCGTCGACGACCAGAATTTGAGTAGCCATGGAATGAAGTTTAACGCGCAGCCAAAAGGGATTTCGTTTTCCAAACGGTCTGAAGGGTTACCGGGTGTTACGGTGAAAGCCACACGTAATTGCTGGTAATAGCGGCGTCCGGGCGCGTAACACGGCGGCGCACGCGGTTCTCTACGCTGTGCCTTACCGAGTGCAGGCAGTCCAAAGACCGGTTGCTTCGTCGGCTATTCCATTACAAGGAGCCTCATATGTCCACCAAAAAGATGTCGCGCGTTCTCGCCGTTGCTGCCACCGCTCTCGCCATCGGCGCGGGCGCCGCTTACGCCGCCCAACCCGCCGAGCAGGCGCACGGCGGGCCCGGCGGCTGGCATGGCCATTTCATGAAGGAACTGACCCAACTCCACGACCAGCTGAAGCTGAACGCGGATCAGGAAAAGCTGTGGCAAAACGCGCTCGATACGATGAAGCAGAACCACGAAGCGATGCGCGCCAACCACAAGCAGGTTCAAGATCAGTTCAAGGCCGCACAGCAACAGCCGATCCTGGACCTGAACGCGATGGCCGCGACGCATCAGCAGATCGAGCAGAAGGACGCGCAACTGCGTCAGCAAACCACCGACGCGTGGCTGAAGTTCTATAACGGCCTGAACGACCAGCAGAAGACCACCGTCAGCACGGCGCTGAAGCAGCGCTTCGCGCGGATGGAGCAGCGTCACGAGAAGATGCGCGAGCGCTGGGAGCATCACAAGGGCGCGGCGTCGGCGCCGGCCGCCAATCAATAAGCGGCGCGTTGCATCCGGGAGGCGGGCCAGGGAGGGCGCCTCGCTAATAGAAAAACGCCACGGAAGATGTTTTCCGTGGCGTTGCTGTTTGGCGCTGCTCGCTGCCCGATCGGCGGCCCGCGCGAATCAACTGCTTGAATCAGCCGTTCAACTGACCCAGATCGAACAGCAGCACTTCCGCGTCGTCGCCCTTTTCCAGCGTCACCGTGTCGACGTCGCTGAGCTTCGCGGCATCGCCCGCCTCGAGCACCGTGCCGTTCACGCTCAGCGTGCCGCGCGCGACGTGCAGATAGCCGAGGCGCCCCGCCGGCAGCGCGAACGTCGCGTGTTCGGCGCCGTCGAACAGTCCCGCGTAGATCGACGCGTCCGCATGGATCGTCACCGAGCCGTCGCGGCCGTCGGGCGACGCGATCACGCGCAGGCGGCCGCGCTTGCTGTCGGCGTCAAAGCGCTTTTCCTCGTAGCCGGGCTGGTCGCCCGCGCGGCGCGGGATGATCCAGATCTGCAGCAAGTGCGCGAGTTCGTCGCGCGACGCGTTGAACTCGCTATGCTGCACGCCGGTGCCCGCGCTCATGCGCTGCACGTCGCCGGGACGGATCGTCGAGCCATTGCCCATGCTGTCGCGATGCGCAAGCGCGCCTTCGAGCACATACGTGACGATCTCCATGTCGCGATGCCCGTGCGCGCCGAAACCCTGACCGCCGGCGATGCGGTCTTCGTTAATCACGCGCAGCGGCCCGAAGTGCACGTGCTCGGGGTCGCGGTAATCGGCAAACGAGAAGCTGTGATACGAGTCGAGCCAGCCGTGGTTGGCGTGACCGCGTTCTGCGGAGCGGCGAATCTCGATCATGGAAAGTCTCCCGGTAAGTAGTCAATCAGAGCGATGTTGGGAATGTAGGGGTTGCGCCCCCCCATAACAATCGTGCGCGACCGCACCGCAGCGTTCCATCGCTGCATGCAATCGCGCGGGCGGCGCGACCGGCGAGCCTATTGCGCGGACAGCCCGACGCCCGGCAGCCCGGCGCCCGCAAAACCGCGCCGGCGTCGCCCACGCACAACGCGTTGCACGGCGTCTTGCCGCTCGATGCCGAGCTGCGCTGGCAGCTTGCCGCTGTTCGGGTAAAATACCGCGCTTTTCAAGCCGCGTGGACGTCCCGCGGGACGTGCAGGCCGCGCCGGCAAGCCTCGGCGGGCGGGCCGCAACCGGTGCGCGACGGGCTTCGACTCGGCACCAAACCGTGCGAGCCGCGCCCGATAAGCACCGAACGCGCCCGACCGGCGCGCCACGTCGGACGAACCGCCCGCGCAAGGACGACCAGAGCGCGGCGACAATCCCTGCGGCACGGCAATTTTGACCGCCTAGAATAGCGACCGTCTGCCCTCGGCCGGCGCTCGTCGAGTCGTGTCATCACGACGATCAGTTTGATTCAGGAGAAACATGAAGAAGTTCGCACTGTGCGTGGCTCTGGCAGTCATGGCCACCGGCGCGATGGCGAAAGAATGGAAAACGGTGCGCATCGGGGTCGACGCCAGTTATCCGCCGTTCGAATCGAAGGCGCCTAATGGCGACATCGTCGGTTTCGATGCCGATCTGACCCGCGCGCTGTGCGCGAAGATGAACGTGAAGTGCGTGTGGGTCACGCAGGATCTCGATGGCATCATCCCGGCGCTGAAAGCTCGCAAGTTTGACGCGATCGTTTCCTCGCTGAGCGTCACCGACAAGCGCCGCGAGCAGATCGACTTCTCCGACAAGATGTTCGACGCGCCGGCCCGCATGATTGCGAAAACCGGTTCGCCGCTTCTGCCCACCCCTGAATCGCTGAAAGGCAAGCACGTCGGCGTCGAGCAGGGTTCGACGCAGGAACAGTACGCCAAGGCCTGGTGGGAGCCGAAGGGCGTGCTCGTCGTGTCGTACCAGAATCAGGACCAGGCGTACGCGGATCTCGCGTCGGGGCGCCTCGACGCCGCGCTGCAGGACGAAGTGCAGGCCGACGCCGGCTTTCTGAAGACGCCGCGCGGCAAAGGGTTCTCCTGGGCCGGTCCGGAAGTGAAGGATCCGCAGACGATCGGCGAAGGCACTGCGATCGGTCTGCGCAAGGGCGATGCCGAGCTGAAGGCGAAGTTCAATCAGGCGCTCGCCGAGGTTCATCAGGACGGCACGTTCAAGAAGCTCGAAAAGCAGTACTTCGATTTCGACATTTATCCTGGCCGTTGAGCGAAACAGGCAGGATACTGCGTGGTAAGCCGGCTCGTGCCGGTGGCAGTGAAAGCGGCAACGAAGGTGGCGACGCCAGGCAGTAGATTCAAAACAATCCGAGACGAAAGTCCCACAAGCGCGCTGCAGGAGCACCAACGTTTCTGCAGCATGATTTGCACAGCGGTACGCTGTGCGCCGCGGATCACGGCGAGCCAGGCGCTCGTCCCCGACGCGGCGCTACGTGGACCGCGTCTTTCGCGGTGCGCGAGAAGCGCATCGTCGTGGACTACCTATGTTCCTTCAAGGCTACGGCCCGCTGCTTCTCAGCGGCACCTGGCAAACCGTCAAGCTGGCGGTGTTCTCGCTCGCGCTCGCGTTCGTGCTCGGCCTGCTCGGCGCGGCGGCGAAATTGTCGAAGAACCGTCTGTCGAACGGCATCGGCACCGTGTATACGACGCTCGTGCGCGGCGTGCCCGATCTCGTGCTGATGCTGCTGCTGTTCTATAGCATCCAGATCTGGCTGAACAACCTGACCGACGCGTTAGGCTGGGAGCAGATCGACATCGACCCGTTCGTGGCCGGCGTCGCGGTGCTCGGCTTCATCTACGGCGCGTACTTCACCGAGACGTTCCGCGGCGCGTTTATCGCGGTGCCGCGCGGTCAGCTCGAAGCGGGCGCCGCCTACGGCATGACGAGCTGGCAGGTGTTCTCGCGCGTGATGTTCCCGCAAATGATGCGCTTCGCGCTGCCGGGCATCGGCAATAACTGGCAGGTGATGGTCAAGGCGACGGCGCTCGTGTCGATCATCGGTCTCGCCGACGTCGTCAAGGCCTCGCAGGACGCCGGCAAGGGTACCTTGCGGTTCTTCTTCTTTACCCTGCTCGCGGGGGCGATCTATCTCGTCATCACCACAGTGTCGAACTTCGTGCTGATGTACCTCGAAAAGCGTTACTCGACCGGCGTGCGAAAGGCGGATCTATGATCGAGATCATTCAGCAATACTGGCGCAACTATCTGTTCACCGACGGCTATCGCTTCACCGGTGTCGCGATCACGTTGTGGCTGCTGGTCGTGTCGATCGGCCTGGGCTTCTGTCTGTCGGTGCCGCTCGCGGTCGCGCGCGTGTCGAAGAAGAAATGGCTCGCGGGCCTCGTGTGGCTCTATACGTACATCTTCCGCGGCACGCCGCTCTACGTGCAGCTGCTGCTGTGCTACACGGGTCTCTACAGCCTCGAGATCATCCGCAACAACGAGCTGACCAACGCGTTCTTCCGCGACGGCATGCACTGCACGCTGCTCGCGTTCACGCTGAATACCTGCGCGTACACGACCGAAATCTTCGCGGGCGCGATCAAGGCGACGCCCTACGGCGAGATCGAAGCGGCGCGCGCGTACGGTATGTCGTCGTTCACGCTGTACCGGCGCGTGATTCTGCCGTCGGCGCTGCGCCGCGCACTGCCCTACTACAGCAACGAAGTGATCCTGATGCTGCACGCGACCACCGTCGCGTTCACGGCCACGGTGCCGGACATCCTGAAGATCGCGCGCGACGTGAACTCCGCGACGTACCAGTCGTTCAATGCGTTCGGCATCGCCGCGCTGCTGTATCTGTGTATTTCTTTCGCGCTCGTGTGGCTGTTCCGCCGCGCCGAGCGTCGCTGGCTCGCTTACCTGCGGCCGCAAGGCAAGTAACTGCGCGTCCCTGGACAAGCAAGCTCGTTAAGGATCCTGATGAACTCCAAGAAGCAGAAGCTCTTCGTCGACGAGCTTCACAAAAAGTACGGCGACAACGAAGTCCTCAAGGGCGTGTCGCTGAAAGCCAATGCCGGCGACGTGATCAGCGTGATCGGTTCGTCCGGTTCGGGCAAGAGCACGATGCTCCGCTGCATCAACTTTCTCGAACAGCCGAACGCGGGGCGCATTTTCGTCGACGGCGAGGAAGTGCGCACGCAGACCGCCAGGAACGGCGCGTTGCGCGTGTCGGACCCGAAGCAGTTGCAGCGCGTGCGCACGAAGCTTTCGATGGTGTTCCAGCACTTCAATCTGTGGTCGCACATGAATGTGCTCGAGAACATCATCGAGGCGCCGGTGCATGTGCTCGGGCTGAAGCGCAAGGAAGCCGAGGACCGCGCGCGCGAATATCTGGAGAAGGTCGGTCTCGCGCCGCGTCTCGAGAAGCAGTATCCGTCGCATCTGTCGGGCGGCCAGCAGCAGCGTGTCGCGATCGCGCGGGCGCTGGCGATGCACCCCGACGTGATGCTGTTCGACGAGCCGACCTCCGCGCTCGACCCGGAGCTCGTCGGCGAAGTGCTGAAGGTAATGCAGAAGCTCGCCGAGGAAGGCCGCACGATGATCGTCGTCACTCACGAAATGGGCTTCGCGCGCAACGTGTCGAACCACGTGATGTTTCTGCACCAGGGCCGCGTCGAGGAAGAAGGCCATCCCGACGAAGTGTTCAGGAACACGAAGAGCGAACGTCTGAAGCAGTTCCTGTCGGGCAGTCTCAAGTAATAAAATTACCCGCCACTTATGATGCGAACGGCATCGCAAATGTAGTCAATGTAGTTTTACAAGGCGCTTACGAGCGCCTTTTGCGTTTCTGCCACGTCCTTCCACCCGGCCATTCGAACGACGAAAAAGCGCCGAAAATCCCAAAAAACGGGCCATTCGGGCCAAGTTTTCGCCCTACCCTGCCACTTTTGACTCGTCAATAGTGGCAATCCTTAATGCGCCCCCTTGCAGGCCGCGATTTCCTTGCCGAACAAGGCTTTGCGCCTTTTCCCGAGGAACTGCTTCGGGTGCCGGCGCGCATTCGTATTGCAATTTGGCGACACCCCTTATGGACGGTACTAATTTCTTCTTCCAGTTAAAGTTATTTTTGATAAATTGGTAACCAAAGTAGCAAAACAAAGTTGATTAAAAGTAGTTTCACTTCAAAACACAGAGGAGAACCGGTCGGCGTGGGATCGGCATGATGCAAAGATAGCTCGACGCTACATGTCATGACAGGAGAATCCCTATCCACCCGCCACTCTCCCTGGTACCGCTTTCTGTTCGGTGCTTATCGCGTCCGAACACCACTCGCAGTACTGGGTTTCTTTTTTGACAGGGTATGGAGGAGAAGATGAAGAAAGCTTTGCTCGTCGCCGCGCTGATGTCGGCCGGCGTTGTTGCACACGCTCAGAGTAGCGTCACGCTGTATGGCCGTTTGGATGCAGGTCTCGAGTACATGTCGGGCGTCCCGACCGGCGCTAACGCCAACGGCGCGGCCAACACCAGCTCGAACCGCTTCAAGGCGGAAAGCGGCGACTGGGGCACCAGCCTGTGGGGCATGAAGGGTGTCGAGGACATCGGCGCCGGCAACAAGATCCTGTTCCAGTTGGAAGGCTCGTTCAACACGATGACGGGCGCAGGTCCTGGCGGCGGCGGTCTCTTCAATCGCTGGGCAACGGTCGGTATTTCGAACAACCAGTACGGTACGTTCACGATGGGCCGCATGCTCTTCATCTCGAACGGCGTGTGGGACTTCGACCCGTTCGGTCAGTCGAACTGGTCGTCGGCATCGCTGGTGCGTGGCCGCAACTGGCCGCAGTCGAGCAACAACTTCGCGTACCAGTCGCCGAAGATCGCAGGCTTTGACTTCTACGGTCAGTACGCGCTGTCGAACGCGACGAGCTGGAACGGTAACGGCTCGACGCCGCAAGGTCGCGAAGCTGGCGCGCAGATCACCTACACGACGTCGCTCTTCCAGGTCCGCGGTCTGTACGACGAAATCCGCAACCCGGCGAACGGCCAGTTGTGGGGTGGCCCGGTCGCCAACAACGGTATCAATACGGCTAACACGGCCAACGGCGTATTCGCTGCATCGCGCGAGTACTCCGCTCTGCTGAACGTGTTCCTCGGCCAGTTCAAGATTCAGGCTGCTTACCAGGCGGTCCGTTCGGCAGGCGCTACGGGCGTTCTGCCCGGTCAGCCGACCACGCTCAATCACGAATGGGGCGGTGTGACGTGGCAGGCAACGCCGGCTGCAGCACTGATCGCGGCGGTCTACCACGTGAACGGCAACAACGGCGCGGGCAATGCGACGATCTACACGGTTGGCGGTTCGTACAACCTGTCGAAGCGCACGCTGCTCGATCTGCAGGCCGCGACGGTGCGCAACAGCCGTAATGCTAACTTCGGTCTGAACGCGAACAATGCGGGCTTCGCCGCTGCAACGGACAACCCGCTGCAAGGCCGCCAGCAAAGCGGCGTGTACGCAGGTATCCAGCACTCGTTCTAATCGAACGGTGCGCCCCGAGGGTCATCCCTCGGGGTGTAACACGAATTTCTTCGAGAGAATCTTTTTCACGCTGCTGCGAGAGGCGCGTATCGGTGCGATATCCGCAAGGGTATTGCACCGTTTTTTATTCGGCGCACGGTTTTTGCCGTTGCGCGCACCGGGCCGGTGCGTGATTGCGTCGGCTTATACCGCTGCTTCGTTCTCTTCGCCGGTACGGATTCGGATCACGCGCTCGACGTCCGAGACGAAGATCTTGCCGTCGCCGATCTTGCCGGTACGCGCCGCGCCGATGATCGCGTCGATGACCTGATCGCACTGGTTGTCCGCGACCACGACTTCGATCTTCACTTTCGGCAGAAAGTCGACCACGTATTCCGCACCACGATAGAGCTCGGTATGCCCCTTCTGGCGGCCGAACCCCTTGACCTCGGTAACGGTCAGGCCGGTGAGGCCGACTTCCGCGAGCGCCTCGCGCACTTCGTCGAGTTTGAACGGTTTGATGACTGCGGTGATGCGCTTCATGGCGAACCTCGTCTCTTGATGGGAAGAGTGGAAAGGGAAAGGATGATTTTTATTCTACGCCGCGCCGGATGCATTGCGGCATCCGCGCGCGGATGTCGTCTTTCACTCCACCGGTTCGGTGTAGCGCGACGTGATCGGATAACGCCAGTCGCGGCCGAACGCGCGATGCGTGACGCGAATGCCGATCGGCGCCTGACGGCGCTTGTACTCGTTGATCTTGATCAGGCGCGTGACGCGCTTCACGTCGTCGACCTGATAACCCGCCGCGATGATCTCCGCGAGCGAACGGTCCTCCTCCATATACATGCGCATGATCGCGTCGAGTACTTCGTATTCGGGCAGGCTGTCCTGGTCGGTCTGGTTCTCGCGCAGCTCAGCGGACGGCGCGCGCGTCAGAATCCGCTCGGGAATCACCTCGCGCGTCGCAAACGTGGTGGCCGCGTTGCGATAGCGGCACAGCCGGTACACGAGCGTCTTCGCGATGTCCTTGATCACCGCGAAGCCGCCGGCCATGTCGCCGTACAGCGTGCAATAGCCGACCGCCATCTCGCTCTTGTTGCCGGTGGTCAGCACGATCGAGCCGAACTTGTTCGACAGCGCCATCAGCAGCGTGCCGCGAATGCGCGCCTGAATGTTCTCTTCGGTCGCATCTTCGGCGCGGCCCGCGAACTCTTCGGCGAGCGAGCCGCGGAACGCGTCGAACATCGGCGCGATCGCGATCTCGTCGTAACGCACGCCGACGCGGCGCGCCATCTCGGCGGCGTCGCTGGTCGAGATATCGGCCGTGTAGCGCGACGGCATCATCACCGCGCGTACCTTGTCGGCGCCGAGCGCATCGCATGCAACGGCCAGCACAAGCGCCGAATCGACGCCGCCCGACAGACCGATCAAAGCACCAGGAAAACCGTTCTTGCCGATGTAGTCGCGCACACCCATGACGAGCGCCGCGTAGACCTGCGCTTCGATCGACTGCTCCGGCGCGATCGCGGCCGCCAGCGGCGTGCCGTCGTCGAACTCGACGATCGCCGTGGCTTCCTCGAACTGCGCGAGCTTCGCGACGAGTTCGCCCCGCGCGTCGAGCACGAACGAACCGCCATCGAACACGAGTTCGTCCTGGGCGCCGACCATGTTCACGTAGACCATCGGAATACCGGTCTCGCGAATGCGCGCGCGCAGGATGTCGAAGCGCACCGCTTCCTTGTTCAGGTGGTACGGCGAGCCGTTCGGAATCAGCAGCACCTGCGCTCCCGCGGCCTTTGCCATCTGCGCGGCCGACGCATGCCACGCGTCCTCGCAGATCACGACACCGTACTTGACGCCAGCGAGTTCGAACACGAAAGGCTGCGGGTCGGAGGCGAAGTAGCGTTTCTCGTCGAACACCTCGGTGTTCGGCAGATCCTGCTTGCGATAGGTGCCCTTCACTTCGCCGTCGACGATCAGCGATGCCGCATTGAACGTATCGACTGGCGGCAAGCCGCGCTCGATCGGCGCGTTTGCATTACCATGGCCGTTCGCCGGGCGGTGCGCGAGGTTGTCCGACCCGTCGCGCAGCGGATGGCCGACGATCACATGCAGACCGGTGAACGGCTTCAACTGTGCGGCGAGATCGGCCAACGCGGCCGCGCTCGCGGTGTAGAACGCGGGGCGCAGCAGCAGGTCTTCGGGCGGATAACCCGACAGCGCGAGTTCAGGCGCGACCAGCAGCTTCGCACCATCGCTGTGCGCGGCGCGCGCGGCGGCGACGATCTTCGCGACGTTGCCGGCGAAGTCGCCGACGGTGACATTGATTTGAGCAAGAGCGATTCGGGTCTTCATGGCAGGATCGACAGGCAAGCCTTCACGGCTCGCGGTACCGCGGCTCGATGGCTCGACGGGATTGAACAAACCGGATAAACCAACTCAACGAACGACGTGGCAGCTTCAGTTTCACGGCGCCGCGCCGGTCATTGCACACAGTCACTCAGATTGAACCAGCAACGTATCGATTATCGCACGGGCATTCTGGCATCGCCCTCCGAGGTGGACGCCGCCGAGTGGAACGCCCTCCTCGCCGCGCAGCCGCAGCCCACGCCGTTTTTGCGGCACGAGTTTCTGAGCGCGCTCAACGCGACGCAATGCGCGGTTCCCGACACCGGTTGGGCGCCGCAATTCGTCACGCTGACCGACGCGCGCACGGGCATGCTCGCGGCGGCGGCGCCCGTCTATCTGAAGGGACACTCGTACGGCGAGTACGTGTTCGACTGGGCCTGGGCCGACGCGTACAAGCGCAACGGCCTGCCCTATTACCCGAAGCTGCTGTGCGCGGTGCCCTTCACGCCGGTACAGGGCAACCGGCTGCTGTCGGCGAACGAGCATGCGTTGCGCCATCTCGCGGCCACGTTGATGGCGTTCGCCGAGCAGGCCGAGGTGTCGTCGCTGCATGTGCTGTTTCCGACGCAGAGCGAAGCGGACGCGCTCACCGATATCGGCATGATGCAACGCGAAGGCGTGCAGTTTCACTGGCTCAACGACGGCTATCGCGACTTCGAAGACTTTCTGTCGACGCTCGAACAGAAGAAGCGCAAGAACATCCGCGCCGAACGGCGCAAGGTGCACGAGGCCGGCATCACGATGCGAAGGATCCGCGGCGCAGACATCGAGGATGCCGACTGGCGCTTCTTCAGCAAGTGCTATCGGCAAACCTATCGCGAGCATTTTTCGAGTCCGTATCTGAACCTCGATTTCTTCCGGATGATCGGCGCGTCGATGCCGGAGAATCTGCTGCTCGTGATCGCCGAATATGAAGGCAAGCCGATCGCGAGCTCGCTCGTCGTCTATCAGCGCGACGAGAAAACCGGCGGCACCTTGTATGGCCGCTACTGGGGCGCGCTCGAACACGTGCCGTGCCTGCACTTCGAAACCGCGTACTATCAGCCGCTCGAATTCTGCATCGAAGAAAAGCTCGGCGCATTCGAAGGCGGCGCGCAGGGCGAGCACAAGATGGCGCGCGGCTTTCTGCCCACGGTCACGCGCTCGACGCATTGGCTCGCGCACCCGGCGTTCGCCGATGCGGTCGGCCATTTCCTCGATAACGAAAAAAACAGCATCCACGCGTACGTGGACGAGCTGCGCGAACACAATCCATTCAAAGGCTAGAAGCGCGGTTATGGCGTGGTTTCTCTATCTGCTCGAATGCTCGGACGGCAGCGTCTATACCGGCATCGCGACCGATGTCGCTGCTCGCTTCGACAAACATCTGAGCGGCACGGGCGCGCGTTATACGCGCTCGCGCAGGCCGGTGCGGGTGCTGGCGTCGTTCGAGCTGGCGGACCGGTCGAGCGCGTCGAGCGCCGAGTATTGGGTCAAGCGGCTCACGGCGGCCGATAAACGGGCGTTGGCGGCCGGGATGTTCACGCTGCAGTCGGTGTTGCCGGTGGCAGCGGTGAATGACGTCGCGGAAGACGGTGAACGTTCCGACTGCTGAGTCGAGCTATCCCCTCGCCTCCCGCATCCGCTCCGTCAGCAGCCGATGCACCCGCGCCAGCTCGCCCACCACATCTGCTTCCAGCGACGTCAACTGCTCGCGAGCGGGTAACTCGAGCCGCACCGGCCGTAACGTGCGATTCAGCGCGGCCTCGATCGCCGCGCTCGTCGCCTCGACCCATTCGTCGAGTTCGCTATGCAGGTCGCGACGGTTCGCGGTGAGGCGCAATTGCGTCGCGGTGCCGGCCATCCGTCGCAGCAGGCTCAGCACCGTCAGCGTGACCGTATCGGCCATCGAGTCCTCGAGCTTTTCGAGCCGCGCGCGGCCAATCGCTTCTTCCGCGTTGTTGCTGGTGAGGCCCGCAGCGCGGCGCAATTGCTCGATCTCCTTGCCGCCGTGTCGAGGCGCTTCGAGCGACGCGCGCAGATACGCGAGATTCGCGCGCACCGCGTCGCCGAGATAGACGCGCACATCGAGCTTCTCGCGCGTCGGCCATAGAAGGAACGTCGCGAGCAGCGCGAGCACGCAACCGAGCACGTTGTTGCCGAGCCGCGTCAGCGCGAACGTCAACTGGTTGGCGCCCGGCGTCGCGAAGTCGGCGACCAGCACGAAGGTCGGCGTCAGGAACAGCACGAACAGGCTGTAACTGACGGGGCGCAGCGCCATCGTCGCCATCACCAGCGGGAACACCGCGAGCGAGATACCGAGCGGCGAATGAATCGCATAGCCGATCGCCGCCGCGAGCACGCCGCCGACGATACTGCCCGTCGCGCGTTCGATGCTGCGCGGCCAGGTCGCGGCGATCGACGGCTGCAGGATCAGCAGCGTGGCCATCGTGGCCCAATAGCCGAACGGCAGACCGAGCGCGCGAATCACGACGAAGCCCGCCGTCGTCGTCACGCCGACACGCGCCGCATGGCGCAAGCCGACCGACTGCCACGACAGGTTGGCCTTCAGCGTCGACCACGCGCGCGCCGTATAACGCGCGACGCACGCGCTCCACGGCTCGACGTGCACCTCACGCGGCGCGAAATCGACGAGCTCGAAACCGGATTGCAGCTTCACCGGTTCGAGCAACGCCCTTTCGAGCCGATGCGCGAGACGCCGCAGACGCGCCTGCTGGTCCGCGAGACGTTCCCAGCGCGCGTCGCCGGTCGCGCTGCCGATGTCGCTGAGCACTTCGCCGATCGCATTGAGCGAGCGCACCGCGCGTTGCGTGCGGCGCGGATCGTCGGGCACTTTCGCGCCCGCGCCCGACACTGCGATCAGATACGCGAACAGCGCTTCGCCGTCGGTCAACAAGCCGAGCAGCGTGTCGTAGACGGCCGCGCCGCCCGCTTTCGATGCGGGCACGCTCGCCAGCGCATCGCGCGAACGTTCGAGCGCCGCGCGCGCATCGGCGCGAAACCGCGCGGCATGCGTGGCCCATTCGCGCGGCGCGGCACGTCCGCCGACAAGCCGCGCGCTATCGAACGCGACATCGGCGAGGCGCAGATACACCGCGCGCAACGACGCGCGGCTCGCGCCGAATGGATGAATGCGCCACACCGTCAAGCTCAGCACGATCGCGAACAGGCAGCCGACCAGGTAGACGCCGAGAAACGCAACACCGGTACGCGCGTCGTGCATCGGCCGATCGACCATCACGACGCAGGCGGTCGCCGTGAGGATCGTCACCTGCGACGTGGCCGCGCCCCAGATGCGGCCGAACGCGCCGAGCGTCGTGAACGCGAGCACCGCGAGTGCGGCGAACGTGGTGCTCGCGGCGGACGCGAATGCGGCGATGCCGCCGCACAGCGTCGACAGCAGCGCGAAGCCCATCATCGACATGAAGCGCGCGCGGTTCGAGCCGGCGGCATCGGCGAGGCAGGTCCAGAACGCGCCGATCGCGGCCCACGCGAACACTGGATCGTGCAGCAGGTTGCCGAGCGCGAGCATCGCCGTCGACGCGCATGCTGCTCGCAAGCCCTCCGACAGATTCGCCTCGCTCGCCGCGAACGACACCATCCAGACCGGCCGCTTGCGGTAGATCGCGGTGACGACCGAATGCAGCCGGGTCGACCAGCGCGGCGATGTCGAGTGGGACTTGCTGCGGTTCATCATCCGGACAGTGGGTTTGGTTAAGCTTATGGAAACGCGCGGGGGGTGCCGAAGTGAGTTCGCGCGCGCAAGGGCGTGCGACGAATGATAAGGGTTTACACCTAAATATAAAAATGCGTTCCGTTCATCGCGGCAATGCGTTCAGCTTATGTGCGCGAGACGAAAATCGTGGCGCTCTTTGCACGGTAGACGAACGCCGCGCAAATCACATGAAAAAACCGCGCGGTCCTTGCGGACTCGCGCGGTTTTCGTACTGCACGCAGCGAGCGGATGAACCGCGGCGCGCTTACTTCTTGTAGTTCGCGACGCCTTCGCTGATTTCCTTGTGGGCAGCATCGACGTCGGCCCAGCCTTCGACCTTCACCCACTTGCCCTTCTCGAGCGCCTTGTATTGCTCGAAGAAGTGCTTGATCTGGTCCTTCAGGTACGCCGGCACGTCGTCGATCGACTTCAGGTTCGCCGTCATCGGGCAGATCTTGTCGTGCGGCACAGCGATCAGCTTCGCGTCGACACCCGACTCATCGGTCATCTGCAGCATGCCGAGCGCGCGGGCACGCACGACCGAGCCCGCCAGCAGCGGGAACGGCGTGATTACCAGCACGTCGACCGGATCGCCGTCGCCCGACAGCGTCTGCGGAATGAAGCCGTAGTTGGCCGGATAGCGCATGCCGGTGCCGATGAAACGGTCGACGACGAGCAGGCCCAGGTCCTTGTCGGCTTCGTACTTCACCGGGTCGCTTTGCGCCGGGATTTCGATGATGACGTTGAAATCCTGCGGAAGGTCTTTGCCTGCGGGAACGTGATTGAAGCTCATGAGCGCTCTCTGAAGGGGATGGAAATCGAAGGCGGCGAACGGCGCACGGGCTGCGGATGCGGTGCGAACTGTGTGCGAACCGCGAACGTCGGGCCCTGATGAAACCCTCTCGCCCCGAACGACGGGGCCGCGCACCGGACCGTACGGAATGCGCCATTATAGCCAATCGGCAGGTGGCATCCGCGGTCGGATCGGCGCGATAATCGTCTGGCGAGTCTCGCTTCGCGTCTCTACCGTTTTGTGTCTCCCTTTCGAACCCGCGCCGCCGCACGCCGGCCGCACGTCATCAAGGAGCATGCATGGAAGAAGCACGGCATTTCATCGGCGGCGAGTGGTGCGCCGCTTCCGGCGGCGAATCGATCGCCGTACTCGATCCCTCGGACGGCCAGCCGTTCACGCGCATCGCGCGCGGCACCGAGGCCGATATCGACACCGCCGTGCACACCGCACGCGCAGCGTTCGACGGCGCATGGGGCGCGCTGAGCGCCGCCGAGCGCGGCCGCGTGCTGTACCGGCTGTCGCTGCTGGTGGCAGCGCGCCAGGAAGACCTTGCACAGCTCGAAGCGCGCGACACCGGCAAACCGCTCAAGCAGGCGCGCGCCGACGCCGCCGCCCTGACCCGCTACTTCGAGTTCTACGCCGGCGCGGCCGACAAGCTGCACGGCGAAACCCTGCCCTACCAATCCGGCTACACGGTGCTGACAATCCGCGAGCCGCACGGCGTGACCGGCCACATCGTGCCGTGGAATTACCCGATGCAGATCTTCGGGCGCAGCGTCGGCGCGGCGCTCGCGACCGGCAATGCGTGCGTCGTCAAACCGGCCGAGGACGCGTGCCTTTCCGTGCTGCGGGTCGCAGAGCTCGCCGCCGAGGCCGGCTTGCCGGCCGGTGCGCTGAACATCGTGACCGGCTATGGACACGAAGCGGGCGCCGCGCTCGCGCGTCATCCGGGCATCGATCACATCTCGTTCACGGGCTCGCCCGAAACCGGCAAGCTCGTCACGCAGATGGCCGCCGAAAACCACGTGCCGGTCACGCTCGAACTTGGCGGCAAGTCGCCGCAAATCGTGTTCGCCGACGCGGATCTCGACGCCGCGCTGCCAGTGCTGATCTCCGCGATCGTGCAGAACGCCGGGCAAACCTGCTCGGCGGGCAGTCGCGTGCTGATCGAGCAGGCGATTTACGAGCCGCTGCTCGACAGACTCAGCAGCGCCTTTCAGGCGTTGCGCGTCGGGCCGTCGAATGCCGACCTCGACTGCGGACCGCTGATCAGCGCGAAACAGCAGCAACGCGTGTGGGACTTTCTGTCGGACGCGCAACACGACGGCATCGCGATGGCCGCGCACGGCGAGGTGATTCCCGAAGCGCCCGAAAGCGGCTTCTATCAGGCCCCGACCTTGCTGCGCGACGTGCCCGCGAGCCACCGCCTCGCGCGCGACGAAGTGTTCGGTCCGGTGCTCGCCGCGATGTCGTTCCGCGACGAAGCCGAAGCGCTCGCGCTCGCGAACGGCACGCAATTCGGGCTCGTCGCCGGCATCTGGACACGCGATGGCGCGCGCCAGATGCGCCTCGCCCGACGGTTGCGCTCGGGCCAGGTGTTCATCAACAACTATGGCGCGGGCGGCGGCGTCGAATTGCCGTTCGGCGGCGTCAAGCATTCGGGACATGGCCGCGAGAAAGGCTTCGAGGCGCTGTATGGCTTTACGGTGCTGAAGACGATCGCGATCCGGCACGGCTAGCGGGTGCCGTAGGGCCCGCTCGCGAGCAGCGCGAGCAGCACGTTACACGCAACAACGCATCGCTCTATCCATCACAAACAACGGAGACATCATGCGGTTGACAGGTAAAACGGCCATCGTCACGGGTGGCGGTTCGGGTTTCGGCGAAGGCATCGCAAAGACCTTTGCGCGCGAAGGCGCGAACGTCGTGGTCAACGACCTCAACGGGCCGGCCGCCGAACGCGTCGCGAGTGAGATCGCGATTGCGGGCGGCAAGGCGATCGCCGTCCCCGGCAACGTCGCGCAACGCGACGACTGGCGCACGCTGCGCGAGGCCGCGCTGCAAGACTTCGGCAGCGTGCAGATCGTCGTCAACAACGCGGGCACCACGCATCGCAACAAGCCGGTACTCGAAGTGACCGAGGCCGAGTTCGACCGCGTCTATGCGGTGAACGTGAAGAGCATCTACTGGAGCGTGCAGGAGTTCGTGCCGTATTTTCGCGAGCAAGGCGGCGGCAGCTTCATCAATATCGCGTCGACGGCGGGCGTGCGGCCGCGGCCCGGGCTCGTCTGGTACAACGGCAGCAAGGGCGCGGTGATCGTCGCTAGCAAGTCGCTCGCCGTTGAGCTGGGGCCGGAGCGGATTCGCGTGAACTGCGTGAATCCGGTGATCGGTGAGACCGCGCTGTTGTCCGAGTTCATGGGGGTTGAGGATACGCCGCAGAACCGGCAGAAGTTCCTGGCAGGGATTCCTCTCGGGCGGTTTTCGACGCCGCAGGATATTGCGAATGCGGCGCTGTATCTGGCTTCGGATGAGGCGGAGTTTATTACCGGCGTGTGCCTCGAAGTGGATGGGGGGCGCTGCGTGTAGCGGTAGGTGAAGCGCTGCGCACGCACAGCGTGCGCAGTCAGTGTTTTCCCCCAATATCGATTCGTCCTGCAAAAGACCTGGCGCGGATAGAATCGTTCAGCGACTGCACTTCAATTCCATAAAAAAGAGGAGACATTGTCATGGCTAGTCCTGCAAATCCGCTGCGCCATCCCGGCGCTGGCGCGCCGCCTTCGACGTTCGAAGAGGCGACTTATCGCAAGGTTACCTGGCGGCTCGCGCCGCTATTGATGCTCTGCTACATCGTTGCGTATCTGGACCGCGTGAACGTCGGCTTCGCGAAGCTGGGGATGAGCACGGATCTTGGCTTGAGCGATACCGTGTATGGCTTCGGCGCGGGGATTTTCTTCCTCGGTTATTTCATCTTCGAAGTGCCGAGCAACGTGATCCTGCATAAGGTCGGCGCGCGTGTCTGGATCGCGCGGATCATGATTTCGTGGGGCGTGATATCCATACTGACGATGTTCGTCACCACGCCGACGATGTTTTATGTGATGCGCTTTCTGCTCGGGCTTGCAGAGGCGGGCTTCTTTCCTGGGATTATTTTGTATCTCACCTACTGGTATCCGGCACATCGGCGTGGACGGATGACGACCTGGTTTATGACCGCGATTGCGTTGTCGGGGGTGATTGGTGGGCCGGTGTCTGGCTATATCCTGAAGAACTTTAATGGCGTGAACGGGTGGCACGGGTGGCAGTGGCTGTTTCTGCTCGAAGGGGTGCCGTCGGTGTTGGTTGGGATCATCGTGTTTGTGATGCTCGATGATCGGATTTCGAAGGCCAAGTGGCTCACCCGGGAAGAGCAGCAGTTGCTTGAGAGTCAGGTGTCGGCTGAGGAAGCGACCAAGCACGATATGCCGATTCGGCAGGTACTCACTAGCGGGCGGGTGTTGATGTTGAGCCTCACCTACTTTTCGTTTGTGATGGGCCTTTATGGGGTGAGCTTCTGGTTGCCGACGATTATCAAATCGACCGGCGTCACCGATGCGTTTTTGATTGGGCTGCTATCGGCGGTGCCGTTTGCGGCGGCTGTTGTGACGATGGTCTTTGTGGCGCGGAGTGCGGATTGGTCGAGGGAACGACGCTGGCATATTGCGTTGCCGGCGTTTCTTGGTGCTGTGGGGCTCGTGCTTTCCGTCGTTTGGGCGCATAACACCTTGCTTGCCATGACTGGGTTGACGCTGGCTACTATGGGCATCCTCACTACACTGCCGTTGTTTTGGAGTTTGCCTACGGCGATTCTTGCAGGCACCGGCGCCGCTGCCGGGATTGCGATGATTAATTCGATTGGGAACCTTGCCGGTTTCCTTAGTCCTTATGCTGTGGGGTGGTTGAAGGAGGTTACTGCGGCGAACGACTCAGGCATGTATATGCTCGCGGCGTTTATGGTGCTTGGCGGTTTGCTTGCTATTAGTGTGCCGGCGAGGATGGTTGATAAGTGAACGGAATCGCTGCTGCGAGAGTCTAGCGACACTCGTTACTGGCCCCTCTCTTCTTACAAGCGGAAAGCCCCGAAAAACGGGGCCTTCCGCTAAGGCTTCGGAAGAAGCATTGTGGTGCAAAAGGAACGACCCAACGAGGCAAGTGATCGAACAGGCCGAGCGCCCCGTATGACTTCCTATCAGAACAGACGTACAGCGTCCGTTGCTGTCAAATGGGTGACGAAAAACATCGCGGTCAAACCTGGCCAAAATTTCAATGACCGCCGCGGCTTACTTCCGACTGCGGCAATACAGGCGAAAGCACTCGACGGTCCCGAGTACACCACGCCAGAAAAGCGTTGACGCCAATATCGCCCAGCTCACGAAGCGCGATATAAGCGGGCAGATCATCTGGCATCGTAGGCATCCCACCATCTACAAACGTTGCCTTGAGGTTCTCGATGTCTAGCCCGAAGACGTGTTCGATTGCTTTTATCTGTCGGTTTCTAGACTTCGAAGCGAACCGTCACTCTTGCCCCTTGCGGCTGATATCGTCGATCATTCTCTGTAGTGAGAACACGTTGTCTCCGGTTAATGCGCCGGCATTCGCGCGGCGGCAAAGCTTCCGCCGAGATAGCCGATTGCCCGAAAACTATCCCGCCAATCATGCCTGTCACAACGGCGCCCGGTCCTGTCTCCACACCAATCATGGCCCCCGCTGCTGCGCCTATTCTTGCCCCAGCTATTGCGCCTCCCCAGCCGCCCATCTGTCGCACCGCCTCTTTTTCAATGGGGCGAACCGACGCCGCCTTAAACGACTGATCGGTAGCAACCGAAAGATCGTAAGCTGTGAATGCAATGCTGAACACCTGGACTACGCGCACATATTTCAGCAAACCTAGGCCAACAGGAACGACATCAGCGCAAAGATCCGAAGTGCAATTTGCTCAGGCCGCGTTCCTGATGAATCCGCAGCGCAGCGAATGTTATCAGGCTAGCAGCCAGGAAGAGGCGCCCCACGAGTGCACCTGCGCCCGCTAGTGAGCCAGTAAATCAGTATCGACTCGACGGCGGCGGGCAATCCGACCCACAGTGCGGCGTTCAGGTGGTAGTTTCGTGTCGCCAGCAGGCAAGAGATCGCGAACAAGCCCAATACGACAGCAAGCATGACGGCTTTTACATAAACCGTGTGCAGCAACTCATCCGGCTGTGTCATGCGGGGATACACCGCTCTGGTGGGCGTCCCCCAGGCCGTTACGCCGGCCCGGCTAGCATCAAGCGGATGGCCTAACTCGTGGCGCTCGAACCCGGAAGCGCTTCAGCATCCCCTGCATTGGCGCTTCAACGTAACGGAAACATAGCCATCCCGAAACACACACGGCGACAATCGCAATCAGCGCAGCAAAGGCACCCGTTGCAGTACTGATACCGGCGTGAACATGAAGGACCTTTTCCATCGCTCCGATGGCATAGGGGTGAAGCAAATAGATGGAGTAGCTCGCTGCGCCCATTTGAGCTAGCACAGGGTTGCGGAATATGACTCCCGATCGTTCAAGCCCAAGAAGTGAAACGATGATAGCGAATGCTGGCATGCCATATCTTGCAACCCGCTGGAATCCCTCTGGATCACCGAAGACCGCGTTGAGTCCGGCTATCGTGATTACGCTGAGAATCGCTACCGTAACCCATATCGCAGGTTTGATCCGGCCGAAATGATTGCTCCGGAAAATCCAGTAGCAGGCGACACCAAGACAGAACTCCAGCACCAAGGGCTGCATCAGATAGTTGGCAATGAGATTTCCAGTTCCGTGTGCCGATGCAAAACCGCACGCCAGAATGAGAATCACACTGCTGAGTAAGGTGGCATATTTTGCGCGGACACATAAAATCGATACCGCAACGACTAGGTAGAAGAACATCTCGTAGATTAGGGTCCATCCATTTCTAAGCAGTGGTCCCCAGTTGCCATTTTCCTTGATATACGGAATGAACAGAAGCGACTTGACGAGATAGGAGGCACCTTCTGTCGTCGTGTTCAACCATTGGGGCTCGAGGACAGCGATCGCATACACACCAAAGGTCAGCAGCCAGTATAGCGGGACAATTCTTGCAATTCGCTTGGCGAGAAACGCGCGTCCATCCGAAGGCGCGATGTACGACATGATGAAGCCGCTGATGACGAAGAAAACATCCACGCCGACTTGTCCGAAGGGCATGGCGCCGAGGTGATAGGCTACAACGCTTAAGGCGGCCACAGCTCGCGCCACTTGAATATTCTTCAGCGTGCCGGCATGCGCATCCATCGCGAGACCTCTCTTTTGGGACCATTAATGAGAATTCCACGACGATTACCTTTGAAAGCGACAAGACACTGTCGCTTTCGGCCGCATGCATGCAAGCGCCCCCCTTCGAGCCAATGTGCTGATAGGGTGTCAAATAGCATCCCGCCGATTGCATTGTTTTGAATGATATGAACGCCCCCACCCAGTCGGTCCGTGTGAGCGATCCACTGCTATGCGGATTTCTACCGTATTGAGAAGTGGTTGATCATATTCATCTGCTCAACCGAACCGGGGGTCTGTCATGGCATATACGATCGTGGGTGTGGACATCGCAAAGAATGTAATGCAGGTTCACTGGGTGGATCCCGAGAGCGGCGAAATCGTGAACCGGCCGGTCAAGCGAGCGGCGTTTCTCGAATACTTTACCAACCGCAAATCCTGCCTTGTCGGCATGGAGTCGTGCAGCGGATCACAGCATTGGGCCTGACGGTTGATCGAAATGGGGCATCAAGCTGACAATTGCCTGCGCATCTCTCGCGGTGAGATCTGACAGACGATACGGACCACGCTGAGCGGACGTTCAAACCGAATTTCACAGCCGATATCCCATTTAGCGTCGGTGCGGCGTTAGGAACCATCCATGAGAATCGTCAAGGTGCCCAGTCTTATCGGCGGTCATGCTACACCGGACCTCTCGGCGGCTACGTGGTGCGTCGTGTTGCTTGTGCTATGCATTGTGGCAACGGCCCACGACTCGGTGCTGCCTGCGAAATTTCTGCTCGACGAGCTCGTTATCAGCGACCGGATGAAGACCGTGACAAAAGTTGAGGCGTACGGAGATTCGTTCGACAACCTGGCGTGGATCTTCAAGTATTTCAGCTTGACCAATCCTGGGATAACGCTGATTGGCTTCGCCGCCTCGGTCCTCAGTTTGACCATCGCGGTTTGGAGGGCACGAGTTGAGTCCCTTACCGTTATCGAAATGGTTCTTGTCGCTTTCTGGCTTGTCAATCAGACTGTGTATGTCGGTCTGCCTTCCAAGGAGATTGTCATTGCGCTTCTGATGCTCGTGGTATTCAGCCTGCACGGCTCCCGAGCGGTGATGCCCATCTTCGCCATTGGCGCGATGCTTGTGGCAGTTTATTTCCGATCGTATTGGGCCATTACCTTATGCGCGACGTTCGTCTTGTATTTCGCGCCGCCATTTATGAGGCGGCCAGTCGCTCTTCTGTTCATGGGACTCTTGCTGTTCGCAGTGGTGTCCGTGGTGTTTGCCAATGTCTATGGTCAATCGATTGAATTTGCGCGCCAGGCCGTCAACCAATACCGCGATGAGAATGACGCCAGCTCAATCATCCAGCCTTTCTTCAACGGCGACGGAATGATTATCGGCATCGTGAATGTTGTGCTCACATGGACTACCTTTTTCGTGCCACTAAGGTTGATAACGTCCGGGTCGCCACTCCAGACTGCTGGCGGCATTGGCGTGTTTCTTACCTTCGTCATGCTTTTCAATCGCTATCGCCTGGTGATTGCACTCTTTCCCGCGATGCAATTCGATAGGCTGTGTTTCTGTTTCCTCTTCAGTTTCATCGCCACTCAGGCCTTGTTCGAACCGGACTATGGGTCATATCTCAAGCACCTGTCGCCGATTTCACCCATCATCCTTTATCTGATACTTCGCCTTCGCGGACTCAAAATCTCTAACGAAATGAGTCGAAGGGTCGTTAACCCGTAGTCGGCTCTGTTACCCCCTTCATTGTTTCGGCAACGAGGAGGCCACGGCTAAACCAATACTCGATGACGAATTGTGGTCCCTGATCGAACCTCTTCTGCCACGACCGAAGCCACGACGAACCCGGTACCCGGGGTGCAAGCCGCTGGACGACCGGGCCGTATTGACCGGCATACTATTCGTGCTGCAGGCGGGTATTCCGTTGGAAATACTTCCTCAGGAAATGGGCTGCTTCTCCGGCATGAGTTGCTGGCGCAGACTGTGCGACTGGCAGCAAGCCGACGTTTGGGACCGGTTGTACGAGGTGCCACTGGCCAAACTCCGGTCAGCCGATCGCATCGACTGGTCACATACTGTCATCTATTGATCCTCCATTTGTGCGGTTGGATCAGGTCAAAAGCAGGACCGGATCTCAGCGGTTCGAAGCACCATCTCATCACGGAAGCGCAGGGCATCCCACTCGCGTTGATCCTCACGAGCGCGAATCGCAACGACGTGATTCAACTGCTGCTGCTCGTCGAGGCCATTCCCCTGATTCACGGCAAGCGCGGCCGGCCGCTGTCAAAACCCAAGGTTGGGCAGACCGATCGCGGCTACGATCACGACAAGTTCCGTCGCCCGCTACATGCCGCT
Source organism: Paraburkholderia lebeckiae (assembly GCF_050436225.1). Lineage (NCBI taxonomy): Bacteria > Pseudomonadati > Pseudomonadota > Betaproteobacteria > Burkholderiales > Burkholderiaceae > Paraburkholderia > Paraburkholderia lebeckiae. The sequence continues at coordinate 3,023,535 of NZ_JBNDLU010000002.1, forward strand.
GGCATTGCCACGCACATTGCCCGCCGTGGCGAACCGCGCGGCAGCGGCCTCGGCAAGACCCGATGGGTCGTCGAGCGTACCGTTGCCTGGTTGCACAACTTCCGGCGTTTTCGCGTCCGGTTCGAACGCCTCGTTCTCATGCATGAGCCATTCATGAAAATCGCCTCCTGTGTCAACCATTTGGCGACAACTACAAATTTCATTGCGTTAGGGCTTCTTAGGAAACTGGCATTGTCGCAAGGCTCCGATCAAAACCTTCTAATAGCAACTTCTCAATGAGCGAACCAAGACGCAACTTTCTAGCAAGGCTTGCGACAGGTGCCGGCGCTGTGATCGGAGGATGCGCGGCCGCCACGGGTGCAACATTGACGGCGCAACGAGAAGACAAACACCAGGCGGTCAATCTGCTCGATTGCATGTCGTCGAGAGTGTGCAAGGATGCATTATCCGGGAAGCCGTTGCTGGATCACACGCGCGAGTTTCAGGCCGCACTCGACATTGCCGCTTCCGCGCTCATCGTCCCGGAGAATTGTGTTTTCAATCTGACTGGGCCACTCAGTGTAAATAAGAGAATTCGCCTTTCGGGCGGCGGCGAACTGCGGTTCACAGCCGGCATTGCGAACGCCGCGGCGATCACCGTGAACGCAAGCGGTTGTGACTTCGACGGCGTGTTTATCACCAATCCCAATCTTCTTCAGGAACGAACAGGCAATAGAAATGTGGGTATCTTGTTCCGGGCAAATATTGGAAGCGTGACGCATTCGACTATTTTCCAGTTTCAGAACGGCATACAGGTTGAGTCGGACGGGGAATACCATGACTTCACCATTGCCAACAACAAGATCTTGGATTGCATCGGAGCAGGAGGAGGACCGGCCGACACCCAATCCGAGTACGGCGAAGATCGGGGAGACGGCATCACAATCTGGGGCTGCTGTGCCACCGTGACCGGCAACCTCGTGACGGCCAAGGCGGGACAGGATTGTCGCACAGGCATTCATGTCGAGGGGCTGGCGGAATACCATGCGTACTCGTTTCCACTGCAAGATAACCAGTGCACGATCGTTGGCAACGTGGTGCGAGGCGCGTTTCGCAGAGGCGTGGTGACAGAGAACGTCAACAATACCGCGATCACAGGCAATACGTGTGAAGGCTCGACGTGGTGGGGTATCGCGGTGGTTCGCTCGCGTTCATGCACGGTGATGGGTAACGCCGTGATAGTCAGCCGTCCGGCTAGTGACCGGTCAGGTTCCAGTTATGCGCCGATTCGGGCTGGAATCCAGGTGTATGGCGGCGCAATTCAATGCATCATTTCCGGCAATACCGTGGATTTGACTCAAGGCTCGGCCGACGCAGCCATTTCCCTGCAAGGACTGAATCCGGACTCGGTCGCGGTCTTGCCCAAGCAGCAGGCCACGGCAAACGGCACGCCGAATATCACGCTCGCCACAGCTAATCCCGCTATCCAGATCGGGCAGCGCATCAGCGGCACAGGTGTTCCACCTCTTACGTATGTGCTGAGCGTTGCTGGCGCCGCCGTGGTCGCGAGCCAGTCTATCAAGGCGGGTTCGCTTGATCTGACTTTCACCTGGCACGACCGGGGTCAAGGCATCACTGTTACAGATAACAGTGTGTCCTGCCTTGCTGCTGGGCATGTGATCGGCATCTGGGCGCAAAGCCAGGATTACCCCACCATCAGTAATAACAGTCTTCGAGCAATGGGAGACTTTGGAATTAGCTGCTATGACGTCGCCGATCCGGTCGTGAACGGCAATACGGTAATTGGCCAGAACAGCCCGCGCAACGGCATCGATCTTCGCTCGAACACAAGCGCGGCCGTATTGGTCGGCAATATCGTGGAAGGCTTCAACGGACCAGATGCAGTCGGCATCGCGGTGGAGGGCCGGGTTGGCGGCGTCATCTCGGGAAATTTCTTGCGAGACTGTAAGACCGACATCGATCTATACCGGTGCAAATCTATGTCGGTGACGGGGAACAGTTCAGCGGGTTGTTCGCGTCACTACGCCGTGGAAAGCAGCGAGCGCATGATCGTGGAGAACAACGCGAATTGCTAACGCTGCACAGCCGTTGCGGCGAAATTTTTTCGACGCGACAACACGGGCCGCATGCGCTCTTCTATAACCTGCGGAAGGTATCAATAGAAGAGAGTCAATTAAAGGTCAGTTCAAAAAAGAACCGCGGAGGGCGGATTACTTTCCGCATAACGGCTGACCTTGGATGTCTGAACAACGGACCAAGGAATGCCAGCACCCGTCATCGATGACAAACTGTGGGCACTGATCGAACCACTATTTACGTCGCACAAGCCGGAGCAAGCGATATCGTGGGCGCCTGCAGGCTCGGACCTTGCAGCGCTCAATGGCACCAAGGGCGGTCCGTAGGACTGTCCGAATGGCCCACTCTGGCCGATGGCCGGTCCAGCAGGATCCGACTTTGAAAGTCAGCAGTTTGATGGCGGATTCAACCGGTCGAATGACCGTGTTGCAGCGACGGCGAACGGCTGCACCTGGCCGGTTGTACCCATTCAGTTCTGGTGCCGCAAAGCTGCCGCTGCCGCAGGGAACGGCGGCCTTCGGAACGAGGTTTCGGCGTCATCAGAACAATGCTGCGATATCGCGAATTGGGTGCAGTGCCAGGTTATTCGTCATCGTCCCCGTGACGATGATGGTGCTCCCAGCCCTGTGCCAACCATGGTCATGGTGCCAGTGCCTGTCACGGTCGTCATTGTATTCGTACCCATAGCCATACCCGTAGCCATAGGCCGGAGCAGGCACGTAAGTCACTGGTGGCGCCTCATAGACCACTGGGGGCGGCGCGACATAAACTGGCCCCGGCGCGCCAAGGTAAACACCAAGGTCTACATAAGCCAGCGCCGCGCCCGAAGTGCACGCTGCGGAAACGCCTGCAATACACAAAATGAAGGTGCGCTTCATCCCTTGCCCAACCTGATTGCCCAGCAGCCCGCCTGCCACCGAACCGCCTACTGCGCCGAGCCCGGTGGTCGGCTCTTGCGTTTGGACTGCGTTGACCGCGACAACTTCACCTGCATTAGGGTCGACGGCAACGGGTCGAGGTGGCGGCTGGGTGGCATTACGGTAAATATCGTCGTGCGCGTACCTGGGCGCTGGCGACGACGCACTGCTATGGTGGTGATGAACATGGGGTTCGCTCACCGTGTTGGTCCGCGTGCCTTGTTGCTCCGCATACGGTTGAGCCGAGTCGAGCGGCGTGCTGGCTGGCTGCGCGGCCACCGCTGCAGTTTGCGACAGCGGCGGCGTTACCGCTCGGGATTTCGGAAGCAGACCGGTCATTGCGGCGATGCCGGTGAGATTTGCAAGCAGTAGTAGCTCGCCGGGACGCGTTGGCATCACCCGCTCCAACGGGCCACGGATGCGTCACGCGCCTGCAAGCGATCCGCGTGCGGTGCGCGCCGCCGGTAGAGTCGTGAAAATGAAAAGTGCTTCGACTACTGTGGACCGCACGCAAGCAAGTCGACTCATAGAGAAAACAATGGCCGGTCACCGCGGCCATTATCGACTGGTCCTGCGCAAACTCCCGCATCAATCCTGTTCCGCCACCCGCCCCGGCTGCACAGCCGGCATCCTGCGATAGATAGTGTTCCGCGAGACCCCGAGCGCACGCGCCGCGGCAGACACGTTTCCGCCATAGCGCGCCAGCGTCATCGCAACCACAGAGGTGGCAACATCCTGCAGCCGAGCACCGTCGGGCAGCGACGCATCGCCAGCAGCAGGCGCATTCGCAGCCGAACCGGCCGAAAGGGCTGCAGAGCTCGAAGCGGCCGACGCAGCAGAGTCCCCCTGTCCAAGCTCGCCATCGCCGCAACCCGCGCCCCCCACATCATCCAGAAAATCATCCGGCAAATGCTCCCACCGAATCACCCCATCCTCCTCCACCATCGCCGCCGCAGTGCGCAGCAGATTAGCCAGCTGCCGACAGTTACCCGGCCACGCATGTCGCCCGAACGCCGCCATCACATCAGCCGAAACGCTGAGCGCCTGCCGCCCCCCGCTTTCGACTGATTCCCACAGCAACATCTTTTGAACGACGACCGCGAGATCGCTCCGCTCACGCAACGCCGGCAACCGAACCGCAAGCCCGTTGATCCGATAGTAAAGATCCTCGCGAAACTGGTTCTGCGCAATCATCTCGCGCAAGTTGCGGTGTGTCGCGCAAATAATGGCGACATCAACAGGAACCGCCCGCGTCGCCCCAAGCGGCGTCACAACCCGCTCCTGCAAAACACGCAGCAACCGCACCTGCAACGAATGCGGCATATCCCCAATCTCATCGAGAAACAGCGTGCCTCCATGCGCCTGCATCAGCTTGCCGATCGCCCCTTTACGCCGCGCGCCGGTAAACGCTCCCTCTTCATACCCGAATAGCTCGGATTCGATCAGCGACTCCGGAATCGAAGCACAGTTAACCGCCACAAACGGCCCATCACCTCGCGGCGAATCGTTATGAATCGCTTGCGCGAGCAACTCCTTGCCGGTACCGGTCTCGCCGGTGATCAGAATCGGAATATCCTTGCCGAGCACCCTGTGAACCTTCGCGATCAGTGCGGACACACGGGCATCGCCAGTATCGAGATCGCCGAGCCGCGACAGTCCCGCAGCCGGTTGACGCGCATTCGCACACACCGGTCGCGGCGCGACAGCACCCTGCACATCGACGGCCCCACGCCCCAGCCCAAACGACGACCGCCTGAACTGCCCGCGCGCGCAAACCACCGCACCGTTGTGCAAATTCAGCAGCAGATGCGGCGCGACGCCATGCGTCAACCGGTCGATCAATTGCGCATACGAGATCTGAAACAGCGACGACAGCGTATGCGCGCGCAACGCAGCGAGCGAAAAGCCCAACTGAAACTGCGCACTCCGATTGGCGGACAGAAAGCGACCATCATCGGTAAACGCAATGATCCCTTCCATCAGCGTGCCGAGAAATTCCGGCCGTCCGTGGAAAGACACTTGCAGCACGTCGCGAAACGCTGTCGAGAACAGATGGTTTTCGATCATCTGCACCGACATCTTCGCGAGCGCCATCGTGTGCTGGTGATAGCTGCGGTGGTCGCCCGTCACGTCGAGCACGCCGGTCAGATCGCCGTACGGATCGAGAATCGGCACGCTCGAACAGGTCAGGAAGCGGTTTGCCGCCAGATAGTGCTGATCGCCATGAACGACCATCGCACACCCCTCGGCCAGCGAGGTACCGATCGCGTTGGTCCCCTGACGATCCTCGGCCCAGTTCGCGCCAGGCCGCAGCGCCACTTTTTCCGCGCGATGCAGAAAGTCGTCGTCGCCGATCGAATGCAGGATCAACCCTTCGGCGTTGGTCAGCACGATCATGCTTTGCGTATTGACGATCTGCTCGCGCAGCGTCTCCATGACCGGCATCGCATGCGCGCACAGCACCTGGTTCTGTTCGCGCTTCAGCGCGAGTCCCTTGTCGGACAGGATGTCGTAATCCGGCCGGATCGATGCGCGCAGGCCGAACGTCTCGGAGCGTTCGTGGGCTTTCTGGATCGCCGGTGCGGGCCAACCTTTGGAGCGGTTAGCCGCCGCCACGCCGAGCGGATGAACGTCGTCGCGCATTGTCTCCTCCTGAATGCGCCCAGGTCGTGCCGGACGCTTCGATGCGTGTCAACAGAATACTCCCTTTGTCATTCCGCCCGACGCGTGCGGCGACCTCGCGCGGGCCCGCATCCTTGATCTGCGTCAGCGTCGGCCGAATCTGCGGCGTTTCTGAACACCCGCTGCCCGCGCAACTGTTCCGAAACGGAACACTTCCGCCATGCAGCTCACCGTAATCCCTGAAATATCCCACTTCGATGCATTGGTACGGTTCGTGCCTGATGTGGTCCCGCGCAGTCACCCGATCAACATCACAAAACGGAGACAAGTGATGAATCCATTTGACCTGAAAGCCCTCGGCATCGACATCGAGTATCCCTATCGCCAGCGTTACGAAAACTACATCGGCGGCAAGTGGGTACCGCCGGTCGGCGGCGACTATTTCGACAACGTGTCGCCGATCAACGGGCAGCCGTTTTGTCGCGTGCCTCGCTCGAGCGCTGCCGATATCGACCTCGCCATCGACGCCGCGCACGCAGCGCGCCGCAAATGGGCGAAGACCTCGGTGACAGAGCGCGCGAACCTGCTGCTGGCGGTGGCCGAGCGCATGGAGAAGAACCTGAAGCTGCTCGCGGTCGCCGAGACGATCGACAACGGCAAGCCGCTGCGCGAAACGATGGCCGCGGACCTGCCGCTCGCCGTCGATCATTTCCGCTATTTCGCGGGCTGCATCCGCGCGCAGGAAGGCGGCATCTCGGAGATCGACGACAACACGGTCGCTTATCACTTTCACGAGCCGGCTGGGGTGGTCGGTCAGATCATCCCGTGGAATTTTCCGCTGCTGATGGCGGCATGGAAGCTCGCGCCCGCGCTCGCGGCCGGCTGCTGCGTCGTGATGAAGCCCGCCGAGCAGACGCCTGCTTCGGTACTCGTGCTGGTCGAACTGATCGGCGACCTGTTCCCTCCCGGGGTCATCAACATCGTCAACGGCTTCGGCAAGGAAGCGGGCGAAGCGCTCGCCACCAGCAAGCGCATCGCGAAGATCGCGTTCACCGGCTCGACGCCGGTCGGCAAGCGCATCCTGCACGCAGCCGCGGACAACCTGATCCCGTCGACGGTCGAACTCGGCGGCAAGAGCCCGAACATCTTTTTCGCCGACGTGCTCGATCGCGACGACGCGTTCCTCGACAAGGCGCTCGAAGGTCTCGCGATGTTCGCGCTGAATCAGGGCGAAGTGTGCACGTGCCCGTCGCGCGTGCTGGTTCAGGAGTCGATTTACGAGCGCTTCATCGAGAAGGCGATCGCCCGGGTGGAACGCATCAAGGCCGGCCATCCGTTGAACCTCGAAACGATGATCGGTGCGCAGGCATCGCAGCAGCAGCTCGACAAGATCCTGTCGTATATCGACATCGGCCGGGACGAAGGGGCGCGGTGTCTCGTCGGCGGCGAGCGCGCAACGCCTGGCGCCGGCCTCGGCGAAGGTTTCTACGTGAAGCCGACGATGCTGTTCGGCAACAACGATATGCGTGTGTTCCAGGAGGAGATCTTCGGGCCGGTCGCTTCGGTGATGACGTTCAAGGACGAACAGCAAGCGATCGAACTCGCGAACGACACGTACTATGGCCTGGGCGCGGGCGTGTGGACTCGCGACGGTACCCGCGCTTACAAGATGGGACGCGAGATCGAGGCGGGACGCGTGTGGACCAACTGCTATCACCTGTATCCGGCGCATGCGGCCTTCGGTGGCTACAAGCAGTCGGGGATCGGGCGCGAAACACACAAGATGGCGTTGTCGAACTATCAGCAGACGAAGTGTCTGCTGGTCAGCTATCAGGCGGAAGCGCTGGGGTTCTTCTAAGCGAAGGGCGCGTCGTCTATGGACGGCGCATGCCGGCTCTCCGGTGACCCAGCTCCAAGTCTGAATACTATTCCTTCCCAACCCCCTCGACATAGTTATCAACCGCACTGCTCACGGTCGGATGAAAGCACGCATCGCCAATCAGATCGGTCAACTCGAAGCGTCTGAGCTTGTCGCGAACCGGATCCTTCATCTCTGCGAAGTGCAGCGCGATCCCGCGCTCGTCGAGCGTGCGCGTCAGTTCCCGCAGCATGTCGGCGGAGGTGACGTCCACGCTCGTCACCGGTTCGGCCGCCACCACCACACGCCGCACCGGTGCCGGCGATTCGGCGACGGCTTCCTGCAGGCGCTCCTGAAACTGCTCGGCATTCGCAAAGAACAGCGGTGCATCCCAGCGAAACAGCACGAGCCCGGGGATTCGCTGGGCATGCGGATAGCGCTGCAAGTCGTGATAGCCGCGCAAACCTTCGACGCGACCGAGCACCGCGTAGTGCGGTCGCCAGCCGTCCCACAGAAATTCGATGACCGCGATCACCACCGCGAAGCAGATGCCGGGAATCGCACCGAACACCGCGACGCCGGCAAAGCAGGCCATCGACAGCCAGAACTCCCATTGCTGGATGCGGAAAATCCGCTTCAGGTCCGTGATCTCGAACAGACCGATCGCCGCCGCGATGACGACCGCGGCGAGCGCACTGTTGGGCAGGTAGCGCATCAGATTGGGCGCGGCCATCAGCAGCGCCGCGACCGCCAGCGCGCCGACGACGCCCGTCAGTTGCGTCTTCGCACCCGCCGCCTCGGCGACCGGCGTGCGCGACGAACTGCTGCTGATCGGGAAGCCGTGGAACAGGCCGGCCGCGAGATTGGCCGCGCCGAGCCCGACCATCTCCTGATTGGGGTCGACGCGGCTGCGAAAACGTGCCGCAAAAGTTCGCGACAGCACGCTGGTATCCGCGAACGAGATCAGCGCGACCGCGCAGCCGCCGAGCAGTATCTTGACCAGATCGGCGTCGGTGACCCACGGCAGCGCAAAGGTCGGCAGGCCTTGAGGAATCTTGCCGAGCACCTTCACACCAATGCTATCGAGGTGCAATGCGGTTACACACAACGTCGCAACGATCACGGCGATCAGGATGCCCGGCAGCTTTTCGAAGCGCTTGAGAAACAGGATCAGCACGAGGCTTCCAGCGCCCACCGCGAAGCTATACCAGTTGGATTTGCCATCGGCGATGGCCTGCACGAGGCTCACGATGTCCCGCAATGGCCCGCGCTCTTCGATCGAGATGGCAAACAGTTTGGGCAGCTGACTGATCAGCACGGCGAGCGCAATGCCGTTCATATAGCCGTAGCGAATGGGTTTCGACAACAATTCAGTGATGAATCCCAGCCGCAGCAAGCCCATCACGATACAGAACAGGCCGGACACGATCGCCATCATGCTGGCCGCCGCGATCGCGCGCGACGGGTCGCCCGCAGCGATTTGCACGACGACCGCCAGAATCGGAGCGGCGAGCGCGGAGTCGGGACCGAGCACGAGAATCCGGCTCGGACCGAACAGCGCATACGCCAACAGCGGAACGATCGTCGCGTAGAGGCCGTACACGCCAGGGACGCCGGACGCCTCCGCGTAAGCGATCCCAACCGGCACCAGCATCGTGGTCAGCACCAGTCCCGCCGTCAGATCGTTCGGCAGCCAGCTCAGCCGGTACGCCTTGAGCACCGTCAGTCCCGGCAGCCAGCGCATCCAGCGGTGTGCGCTGCTTACAGCAGTCTGTTCTTTGCGAGGAACTGGCCTGTCCGCTTCCATTTTTGGAATGTCCGTAGTCGAGGACGCCGCACCACGGTTTGTGGACGGTACCGTCATTCGAAGGATAGTCCAGACATTCCGTCGGCGACAGGGATGAGGCCGACCGGCCGCGCATCAGGACCGCTGGCGCCTCAGCAGCCACGCGACGCCCCCGGCCAGCGCCATCACTGCCGCGCCGTACACCGCATGGCGATGCCGATCGGTGAACATCTGCCAGCAGTACGCACGCGCTTCATCATCGAAGCGACCATGCGAAGTGTAGTGGCCCGGCACCGGCTCGTAGAGATTCGCGGGCGCATCGGCGGGCAACGGTTCATCGGTCAATTGCCCGTCGTAACCCGCACGCGCGAGATAGCGGTCGAGCAGCGTCGGCGCGATCCGGTTCGCGAGGATCGCCTTGACCGTCGACCACCCGACCCACACCTGCCGCCGCCGATGGGTGGCCGCAAAGTAGATCGCCCGTGCCGCCACTTCCGGCTGAAACACCGGCGCCACCGGCCGCGCCTTGCGCCCCGTGCGATTGAGCGCCCAGTCGAATTGCGGCGTATTGACCGCGGGCAGATCGACCATCGTCAGATGGATATCGACTCCGTCGTGCAGCAACTCGGAACGCAACGAATCGGTGAAGCCGCGCACGGCAAACTTCGCGCCGCAATAGATCGACTGCAACGGCACCGACCGGTACCCGAGCGCCGAGCCGACATTGACGATCGTCCCGTGCCCGCGCGCGCGCATCACGGGGAGCGCCGCCAGCATGCCGTTGACCTGCCCCAGATAGGTCACCTGCGTGCCGCGTTCGACATCGCGCGCGCTGAGCGCCGACACCGGCGCAAACGCGGTCGCCATCGCGACGTTGACCCAGACGTCGATGCCGCCCCACTCGCGCTTCACACGCTGCGCGGCGCGCTCGATCGCGTCGGCATCGGCGACATCGGCCGCAATGGCGAGTGCGCGCACGCCATAGGTCGCGGCGATCTCCTCGGCGGCACGAGCGAGCCGTCGCGGTTCGCGCGCGATGAGCCCAACGTCATAGCCCTGCCGCGCAAATTCGGACGCGCTCGCGCGCCCCACGCCGGCACTTGCCCCTGTAATGACGACGACGCCCTTGCGCTCGACGTCGCCGCTGCGGGTCCCGGTTTGCACCGTCACAGCGTCGCTGGCCACTTTGAACACCTCCGAGGTTGCGCATCCAGTGAGGTGGTGAAGCAAAGCGCAGTCCCGACGATTCGAGCTGGGGATCTGCGAATTGCGCGCGAGTCCAGCGCACGCTCGGCCGGCGGGACGCCGGAAAAACAAATGGCCGCAGCGCGGGGCTGCGGCCATCAGGTAGCGGTTTGCGGGGCTTGCGCGCTTCAGCGCATGGCCGAAAGCGCCGAACTCACGTCACATTCATCGCCAACGCACTCTCGCGATAGTGCTGGCTCGCCTTGTCGGTATCGCCCAACTGCTCGTGCAGACGCGCGAGCGCGCGATGCGAGCGGATCTTCAGCGTCTCGTTGTCGGCAAGCTTCAGCGCGCGTTCGAGGAACGACTGCGCCTTGCCCCACAACTGCTGATGCAGGCACAGGCGCCCCAGCGCGAACATCAGGTCCGCGTCTTCCGGCCGATCCTTCTGCCACGCCTCGGCCTTCTGGATCAGCGGCAACGCATCGCCGCCGGCCGTGTCCGGATAGCGTCGCAACAGGCGCGCATCCCAGTTCTGCGCGAGCGCCTCCTCGACGATCTTGCGCGCCTCCTGCGGACGGTTCAGCGCGACCAGCAGTTCGGCGGCGGTGTCGGCGAGGCGCGGCGAATGACGCTCGGTCGCCGACAGCGAGTTCCACAGTTCGAGCAGCGCGTCCGCATTGTGGCGACGATCGCGCAGCAGATTTTCCGCCGCCAGTTGACGCAGCCGCACCGCGACCGCCGGATGGATCGCCTCGCGCTTCTCCAGCGTCTTCACGAGCTTCAGCACTTCGCCCCAGTTCTTCAGCTGCTGCTGCGCGCGCAGCATGATTTGCTGCGCGTGAATGCGCCGCGCGCCCTGCGATTGCATCTCGGTCAGCGCATTGAGCGCGCCGTCGGCGTCGCGGCCGTCGGCGCGCATGTCGGCGGTGGCCATCAGGCGCGCGTCCTGCCAGTCGGCTTCGTCGATCTGCGCGAGCCATTCGTCGCGCCGCGCGTACTCATGCATGCGATGCGCGGCGGTCGCCGCGATCAAACCGGCCGCGCCCTTGTTGTCGCCATTCGTGAGCGCGTCCTTGGCGGCCTTTTCCGCGCGCGAGAAACGCCCCGCGTACAGGTTGCCGATCGCGTCGCGCAACGCCGCATGCGCCTTCGCGACACGCGCGCGTGCGCGGTACGCGGCGACGCGCTGCGGCATGCGCCAGACATTGCGGACGATGCGCAACAGCGCATAGAGCAGGATGAACAGCACCACTAGCCCGACGACGAACAGATTCAGCGACATGTCGACGCGGTACGGCGGATAGATCAGCAGCACTTGCCCAGCGTCGAAGCGCCCGCCCACCGCGAGCACGACCGCGACGGCGAACAGCGCCGCGAGCCATAGGAGTCCCCGGATCGCCATGATTAACCCCGGTTCCGGTATTGATTGACGGCCTGCAGGCTCGTATCGAGGTTCGGCAGCTCGACGGCGGCCGAACCGGCGTCCACCTGCTTGACCAGATCGATGACCGTCTGCGTGTCTTTCGACGACGCGTCGAAGTAGCGCGTCAACGCGGACTGCGCCGCCTGCAGGTCGGACTTCAGCGTGGTCTGGTTGCGCGACAGCAGCGCGAGACGCGCCGACAGCAGACGCAGCTTCAGGTTCTCGCGCACGAAGTAGCCTTGATCCGGCGTGACCAGCATCGCGTCGGCGTTGTCGATACGGCGCACCTGCACGAGGCTCGTCAGCTGTTCGCCGATGCCGTGCGTGACCTCGTCGATCCACACTTCCCAGCGCGGCTTGCCGGTGGCCGCGGCCACCTTCGCGGTGTCGGCCCACGTGGCCGCATGCGGCGTGGCACGCGGAATCGGTGCTTCACCCGACAGCGGCAGGCCGTTCACGTGATCGATCGCGTTGTCGAGCTTGATCGCGAGGCCGGTCAGATCGGTGGACGGCGCGGCCTTCAGCTTGTCGATGTCCTGCGCGATCGCCTTGCGCACCGCGACCGCCTGCGGACTGTCCGACGCCGCGAGGCGTGTATCGGCGCTTTGCAATGCGAACAGCGCGAGCTGCGTATTGCCGGTCAGCTGCAACTGCTGGCTCGCCGCAGACAGCATCTGCCCGACTTCGGCGAGCGTCCAGTCGTCGCGATTGCGCGCGAGATCCGCGTATTGCTGTTGCAGCGCCTGCTGCGCGGCCTGCGCATCGGCGAGCTTGCCTTCGAGCTGCGCGACCTGCGAGTCCGATTGATGCACGGTGGCGAGCGCCTGGTCGATCTTGATGCGCAGTTCGTTGGTCTGCGTGTCGTTGGCCTGCTGACGCTGCGCGAGTTCCTGCTCGGTGCGCACCAGCTTGCGGTTCATCGCGAAGCCGCCCACGCCCGCCGCGCACGCGATGACCACGATGACAAACCACAGCAGCGGTCCGCTCGTGCTGCGGCGCTTTTGCGCTTCGTACGGCGTGAAGGGTTGGTTCGGCGGCAAGGCGGCGCTTGCGGGCGGCTGAGGTGAGGCGTTCGTGGATGCGTTCGTTTCAGTCATGCGTGATTGAGCCGGGTTGGACGATACCGGTTGGACGACGGGAGGCACGGCGGCCGCGGCAACGAGGGCTCGGACTATGCGCTCGTCGCCCGCGCCGGACACCGTAATCCTATCAAAACCCAATGCCCGCGCGGTCTGCGCGATGCGCGGATGCGGCGTGACGAGCGGCGCGTGTTTGAGCTGCTCGAGCTCGCCGGCGGTCAGATGCTCGTGCGCGAGTTCGTGCAGATTGCGTACGCCTTCGGAGCTGGTCAGAAGCCATGCGTGCGGCGTGCCCGCGAGCAGTTCGTGCACGCGCGCCCATGCGCCGATCGACGGCTCCGGCACGATGCGCCGGTAAGCGGCCACCGCGTCGACTTCGGCGCCGGCTTCACGCAGGCGCTCGCTCAGCCATTCGCGGCCGCCGTCGCCGCGCACGATCAACACGCGCTTGCCTTCGAGGCCCGCGGCACCGAGTTGCGCCTCGATCGCGGCAAACAGGCTCTCGGAGTCGAAGCTCGTCGATTCGTCGTCGGCGCCCGCGGCGGGGCTGATCACGCGATGCTCGGGCGCGCTGACGCCGTGGCGCGCGAGCGCATGCACGCTGCCGGGGCCGACCACGCCGATCGGCAGCGCATGCGGCCAGATATCGTTCTGGCGCGCGAACGCGTGATCGACTGCGTTCGGCGACACGAACACGACGAGCGCGTAGCGTTCGAGCGACGCGAGCGCGGCGCACAACGGCGCGTCATCGATGACGGGCGCGATGTCGATCAGCGGGAAGTCGAGCGACGCGAGTCCGGCTGCTTCGAGCTGTTCGACGAGTTCGCTCGACTGGCCGGCCGGCCGCGTGATCACGACCGTGAAGGGCGCCTTCTCGGGCGAGACGGCGGCCATCACTCGCTGGCCGCCGCGCCGGGCGCGGCCGCGGGACCGCTCGCCGTGCTGAGCGCGCGGACGATGTCGAGGGCACCCTGCTGCACGAGCGAGTGCGCCACTTCCTCGCCGAGCGCGAGCGCGTGTTCGACGGTGGGCGCCGGCGCCGACGCCTGCGCGCTCAGCACGCGCTGGCCGTCCGGCGTCGCGACGATGCCGCGCAGATGCAGCGCGCCATCGCCCCAGGTTGCGTAGGCGGCGAGCGGCACCTCGCAGCTGCCGCCGAGCGCGCGCGATACCATGCGCTCCGCTTCGACGGCCGCCGCCGTGTGCTGATGATGCAGCGGCGCGAGCCATGCGGCGAGGTCCGCGCGATCGGCGCGAATCTCGATGCCGAGTGCGCCCTGGCCCGCCGCGGGCAGACTGTCCTCGGGATCGAGCAGCGCGCGGATGCGATCGGCGAGACCCAGCCGCTTCAGCCCGGCCGCGGCCAGAATGATCGCCGCGTAATCGCCGCGATCGAGCTTGGCGAGTCGGGTATCGAGATTGCCGCGCAACGGCCGCACGTCGAGATGCGGATAGCGCATGCGCAGCATCGCCTCACGCCGCAGGCTCGAGGTGCCGACCACGGCGCCGGCCGGCAGCGCGGCGAGCGAGTCATACTGAGTGGACACGAGCGCATCGCGCGGGTCCTCGCGCTCCATGATGGTGGACAGCGCGAAACCGGCCGGCAACTCCATCGGCACGTCCTTCAGCGAATGCACCGCGAGGTCGGCGCGGCCATCGGCGAGCGCGGCTTCGAGCTCCTTCACGAAGAGCCCCTTGCCACCCACCTTCGACAGCGTGCGATCGAGAATCTGATCGCCACGTGTCGTCATTCCGAGGATTTTTACGTCACAAGATGGATATAATTTGTGCAGCGCACATCGCACATGCTCGGCTTGCCACATGGCAAGGCGGCTCTCTCGCGACGCAATCACAAGCGTGTGGGGTGGCGTGGAAAACGTCTCGGTGTTCATTAGCTTGCTGCTGGATGTCGGGATGGAATAACAATCAATGTTAGCACGCGGCCTCGTTCGCGCCCTTTGGTTCCAAGGCACGGCGAAGCGCCGTGCGCAAGCGATATCGACGGAGGAGACGGGCTTCGCGTCATGCGCGAAAGGCCCCCATTCCGCGTTGTCACGTACGGTCGTTCGCACACTGCGCGGCGGCATGCGGGATGATGCAATGCGGCGAACATGCTGAGGCAATGCCTGCCGCGGGTTCGTCCCAGCGCGGGCTGGCAGCCCGTGGCCCCTCTCTCCCTCGTCGGCGTCGCGCGATTCGGCAGCGCTCTTGTCGTTCCGCGTACGCGGTGCGGCACGCGCGGACCGCTTCGTAGTGGGTCGAGCAATCGCGGTGTGCAGTCGCCGTTTCAAGTCTCCTCCGTTGCAGTTGCACTAGCAGTCCGTCTTGTAGTCCGTTGCGTAGTCCCTGTTGCACGCAGTTCACGTTGCACTTGCTGGTGGCAGTTCCGCAGTCGCAGTTCATCAATCAACAGACCCTGGCTTCCCCGAGGAAACTCATCGTGACGTCTTCCGGATCGGCGCGCCCCGCCCGCCGCAACACTGCCTCGCCCACCGCTCGCCCGGCCGACGCCGCGGCGCCTGACGCCCTGTCCGACGTTGTCGCGCACGCCATATCGTCGAGCGTCGGTCAACCTGGCGACACGCGCGCCGACCAGCGCGCCAGGCGCCGCGCCCTCGCCGCTCGCGCCACCAAAGCCCCGAAGGCCGCGCAGACCTCGGTGCCCGTCAAGCAGGACAAGGCGCAAAAGGCGTCGAAAGCCGGCAAGGCCAGCAAGGCTGAACAGGACGCGACGTCGGCCACCGCGCGCAAGCCGGCCAAGGCCAAGGTCGATGGCGACACAACACTCCCGCGCGCCGCGAAACCGTCGAAACTGAAGGACCTGCCGCAGGCTCAGTCCGCCGCCGCGACCACCGCGAAGAGCAGCGGTCGCACGCGCGAGGACAAGGACCACCCGTTGTTCCAGGACATCCGCTATCTCGGGCGTCTGCTCGGCGACGTGCTGCGCGAGCAGGAAGGCGAGGCGGTGTTCGACATCGTCGAGACGATCCGGCAGACGGCAGTGCGTTTCCGTCGCGAGGACGACAGCGCCGCCGCGCAGACGCTCGACAAGAAGCTGCGCACGCTGACGCCCGAGCAGACCGTCAGCGTCGTGCGCGCGTTCAGCTACTTTTCGCATCTCGCGAATATCGCCGAGGACCGTCACCGCAACCGCCGTCACCGAATTCACGCGCTCGCGGGCTCGGCCTCGCAGCCGGGCACGATCGCCCATGCGCTCGAGCGGCTCGCCGCGGCTGGTGCCGCCGCGACACCGGTGCTGCAGCGGTTTTTCGACGACGCGCTGATCATGCCGGTGCTGACCGCGCATCCGACCGAAGTGCAGCGCAAGAGCATTCTCGACGCGCAGCACGACATAGCGCGTCTGCTCGCCGAGCGCGACCAGCCGCTGACGAACCGCGAGCGCGCGCACAACGAAGCGATGCTGCGCGCGCGCGTCACGTCGCTGTGGCAAACGCGCATGCTGCGCGACTCGCGTCTGACGGTCGCCGACGAAATCGAAAACGCGCTGTCGTACTACCGCAGCACCTTCCTCGAAGAACTGCCGGCGCTGTACGCCGACATCGAGGAGGCGCTGAAGGAGCATGGCCTCGAAGCGCGCCTGCCGCCGTTCTTCCAGATGGGCAGCTGGATCGGCGGCGATCGCGACGGCAATCCGAACGTCACCGCCGAAACGCTCGAAAACGCGATCACGCGGCAGGCCGCGGTGATCTTCGAGCACTACCTGGAGCAGGTGCACAAGCTCGGCGCGGAGCTATCGATGTCGAATGTGCTCGTCGGCGCGAGCGATGCGCTGAATGAGCTCGCGGCCATCTCGCCCGACCATTCGCCGCATCGCACCGACGAGCCGTATCGTCGCGCGCTGATCGGCATATACACACGGCTCGCGGCGAGCGCGCGCGTGCGCCTGGGCGAAGGCAGCGTGCCGCTGCGCAGCGCCGGCCGAGGCGCGGCGCCGATCCGGGCGCTTCCCTACGACGACGCCGCCGACTTCGTGCGCGACCTCCACGTGCTGATGGACTCGCTCGCCGAGCATCACGGCGCGCCGCTCGCCGCACCGCGTCTCGCGCCACTCGCGCGCGCGGCCGAAGTGTTCGGCTTCCATCTCGCGAGCATCGATCTGCGACAAAGCTCCGACATCCACGAAGCGGTAATCGCCGAGCTGCTCAAGCGCGCCGGTGTCGAGGACGATTACGCGGCGTTGCCGGAAGCCGACAAGCTGAACGTGCTGGTCGCCGAGCTCGCGCAGCCGCGCGCGCTGCGCGTGCCTTCCGCCGACTACTCCGAGCTCGTGAAAAGCGAACTCGCGGTGCTCGAGGAAGCGCGCATGACGCGCGAGAAGTTCGGCGCGCGCGCGGTGCGCAACTACATCATTTCGCACACGGAGACCGTTTCCGATCTGGTCGAGGTGATGCTGCTGCAGAAGGAAACCGGCCTGTTGCGCGGACGCCTCGGCGACGAGCACGACCCCGCGCGCGCCGGCCTGATGGTGATCCCGCTGTTCGAGACGATCCCCGACCTGCGCAACGCGCCGCACATCATGCGCGATCTGATCGCGCTGCCAGGCATTAGCGCGCTGATCGAACATCAGGGCAACGAGCAGGAAGTGATGCTCGGCTACTCGGACAGCAACAAGGACGGCGGCTTCCTGACGTCGAACTGGGAGCTGTATCGCGCGGAGCTTGCGCTCGTGTCGCTGTTCAACGAACGCGGCGTGACGCTGCGTCTGTTCCATGGGCGCGGCGGCACCGTCGGGCGCGGCGGCGGCCCGACCTACCAGGCGATCCTGTCGCAGCCGCCGGGCACCGTCGACGGTCAGATCCGTTTGACCGAGCAGGGCGAAGTGATCGCGAGCAAGTTCGCGAATCCGGAAATCGGCCGGCGCAATCTGGAAACCGTCGTGGCCGCGACGCTCGAAGCGTCGCTGCTGCCGCACGACCACACGTTGGCCGAGCTGCCGGTGTACGAGGAAACGATGCAGCAGCTGTCCGATACGGCGATGGCCGCGTATCGCGCGCTCGTCTACGAAACGCCGGGGTTCAAGGAGTATTTCTTCGAGTCGACGCCGATCGCGGAGATCGCCGAGCTGAACATCGGCAGCCGCCCCGCGTCGCGCAAGCTGCAGGATCCGAAGCAACGCAAGATCGAGGATCTGCGCGCGATTCCGTGGGGCTTCTCGTGGGGTCAATGCCGGCTGCTACTGACCGGCTGGTACGGCTTCGGCAGCGCGGTGGCCGAGCACCTCGACAGCGCGCCGTCCGACGCCGAACGCGCGCGCCGTCTCGCGCTGCTGCAGAAGATGCACAAGAGCTGGCCGTTCTTTTCGAACCTGATGTCGAACATGGACATGGTCATCGCGAAGACCGACCTAGCGGTCGCGTCGCGTTATGCCGCGCTCGTGACCGACAAGAAGCTGCGCAAGCATGTGTTCGAGCGCATCGTCGCCGAGTGGGAACGCACGTCGAAGGCGTTGTCGGAGATCACCGGCAAGAGCGACCGGCTCGCCGAGAATCCGCTGCTCGCGCGCTCGATCAAGAATCGCTTCCCGTACCTCGATCCGCTCAATCACCTGCAGGTCGAACTGCTCAAACGCTACCGCGCGGGCGACACGAATGCGCGCGTGCGGCGCGGCATTCATTTGAGCATCAACGGAATCGCGGCGGGGTTGCGCAATACCGGTTGAGGTTGCCGCATTGGTGGACAAAAAGCCGGGTGTGGCCGACGCAGGTCACACCCGGCTTTTCTCATTGCGCGAATCCAGCCGCTACAATGGAGCCCGCCATGTACCAGTACAAGTTCATCAATTATTCTGGTATCTCAATTACCCCCTCCACGCGCAGCCGATAGCATGACGACGCCGTCCTCCGCCGATCACCCGCCGCCGCTCGACGCCACCCCGGCCCGCGCGCTCGGCGACTTCATCCGCGCCCATCGCGAGCGGCTGTCGCCGCAGGCGGTCGGGCTGCCGCCGGGGCCGCGTCGCCGCACGCCCGGTCTGCGGCGCGAGGAAGTCGCGCAGCTGTGCGGCGTGAGTCCGACCTGGTATACGTGGATCGAGCAGGGTCGGCCAGTGTCCGCTTCCGCCGATGCGCTCGCGCGCATCGCGGTCGCGTTGCGGCTATCGCGCGCCGAGCGCGCGTATCTGTTCGAGCTGGCCGCGCAACGCGATCCGGCCGACCCCGACCCCGCCGCCGCCGATGCGCCCGCCACGCTGCTGCAAACCGTGCAGCTCATCGACACGCCCGCCTACGTGCTCGACCGGCAGTGGAATGCGCTTGCGTGGAACGAGCGCGCGGCCGATCTGTTCGTCGGCTGGCTCGACGGCGCGCACGACCGCAACCTGCTGCGCTACACATTCACCGAGCCGGCCGCGCGCGCGTTGATCGTCGATTGGGAAACGCGCGCGCGGCGGCTCGCCGCCGAATTCCGCGCCGACTCGATCCGCCATCTGAACGATGCGCCCACACGTGGGCTGATCGATTCGCTGTCGGCCGCGAGCGACGAGTTCGCACGCTACTGGGCCTCCCAGGACGTCGGCGGGCGCGAAGGTGGCAGGCGCGAGTTCAACCATCCGCGCGACGGGCGCATCGTTTATGACCAGATCACGTTCAAGCCCGCGCATCGCGAGGATCTGAAGCTCGTGGTGCTGGTGCGCGAATAGGCCCGCGATGGGCGGCAGCGCTTTGGCCGCCCTCCCCCGGTGTTAAAATCTTCGTCTTTCTTCGCTGCGGCGGCGCTTTTGCACGATTCGCGCACTCGCGTTGCCAGCCTCTTCACCGCTCGTTTTTACCGCCCAACACCATGACGTCCCAACTGCACAAAAAAGGCGAAGCCTGGTCGGCTCGCTTCTCGGAGCCGATGTCGGAACTCGTCAAACGCTACACGTCGTCGGTTTTCTTCGACAAGCGTCTGGCGTTCGTCGACATCGAAGGGTCGCTCGCGCACGCGTCGATGCTCGCCGCGCAGAAGATCATTTCCGCCGACGACCTCGCCGCGATCCAGCGCGGCATGGCGCAGATCAAAGGTGAAATCGAGCGCGGCGAGTTCGAATGGCAGCTCGATCTCGAAGACGTGCACCTGAACATCGAAGCGCGCCTGACCGCGCTGATCGGCGACGCCGGCAAGCGCCTGCACACCGGCCGCTCACGCAACGACCAGGTCGCGACCGACATCCGCCTGTGGCTGCGCGGCGAGATCGACCGCATCGGCGAGCTGCTCACCGAACTGCGCGCGGCGCTGCTCGAGATCGCGGAGAAGAACGCCGCGACCATCATGCCGGGCTTCACGCACCTGCAGGTCGCGCAGCCCGTTACGTTCGGCCACCATCTGCTCGCGTACGTCGAAATGTTCTCGCGCGACGCCGAGCGCATGATCGACTGCCGCAAGCGCGTGAACCGTCTGCCGCTCGGCGCGGCCGCGCTCGCCGGCACCAGCTATCCGATCGACCGTCACGCCGTGGCGAAGACCCTCGGCTTCGACGGCATCTGTGCGAATTCGCTCGATGCAGTCTCCGACCGCGACTTCGCGATCGAATTCACGGCCGCCTCCGCGCTCGTGATGACGCACGTGTCGCGCTTCTCCGAAGAACTGGTGCTGTGGATGAGCCCGCGCGTCGGCTTCATCGATCTGGCCGACCGTTTCTGCACCGGCTCGTCGATCATGCCGCAGAAGAAGAACCCGGACGTGCCCGAACTCGCGCGCGGCAAGACCGGCCGCGTGAACGGCCATCTGATGGCGCTGCTCACGCTGATGAAGGGCCAACCGCTCGCGTACAACAAGGACAACCAGGAAGACAAGGAGCCGCTGTTCGACACCGTCGATACCGTCGCCGACACGCTGCGCATCTTCTCTGAAATGGTCGCCGGCATCTCGGTCAAGCCGCAGGCGATGCGCGACGCCGCGCTGCAAGGCTTCTCGACCGCGACGGACCTCGCCGACTATCTCGTCAAGCGCGGCCTGCCGTTCCGCGACGCTCACGAAGCAGTCGCGCTCGCGGTGCGCGTGTGCGCCGATCGCGGCTGCGATCTCGCGGACCTGACGCTCGACGAAATGCGCGGCGAACTGCCGAACGTCGCGCATCTGATCGGCGAGGACGTGTTCTCGTATCTGACGCTCGAGGGCTCGGTGGCGAGCCGCAATCATCCGGGCGGCACCGCGCCCGAGCAGGTGCTGGCCGCGGTGAAAGTGGCGCGTGCGGCGTTGAGGTAATCGACGCCTGGGCAGCGCCGTGAGTCTCAGCTTGCGGCGCGGCTGGTTGAACCGGGATCGAAAAGGTGGACCCGTTTGGCGGGTTCGCCTTTTTTATTGCCGCGTGTGAATGGCGAATCGAAGGCAAAAGAAAGCCCGCCAGAAGCGGGCTGAAAAGACTTCCACCGATACCTCAGCAAGAGGCCATCAGAGTGTAGGCGGGTTTCGCTCGCCGACCAATGCGCGCACATTTCCGGCCATTACAGCGGAAAGCAAAACGCGTCAGCGGGGCGCACGCACAATGACATCCGGCGGGCGAACGCCAATTGAATCCCGACGGTTTTTGACTACCATTCAATCAGGTTCTCCTCGTGGTTCGTCGACCATGCTCTCTCGCACTTCTCCCCCTCGTGTTTCTCACCGTGTGGCTCTGCGCTCCTTCACGGCCGCTCGCATGCATCGGCTATCGCTCGTCGCGCTCGGTGTTGTCGCCGTAGCCGGTTGCACGATCACACCGCTGACGCCGCACGAAACCGTCAGCACACCGGTGGCCGCGATCAACAGCGCGACGCTCGATCAATATCGCGAGGCGGTCGCACGACGGATCGTCGAGCGCAATCCGTCGTATGTGCTCCAGGGCAGGCCTCAGCCGATGCTGCGCTCGCTGGTGGTGGTGTCGTTCACGGTCGATCGTGATGGACACATCGTCGAGTCGTCGGTGTATCGCACGAACGGCGACGACGAAGCCGAAAGCACCGCGCTCGCGACGCTGCGCCGCTCGGCGCCGCTGCCGCTACCGCCCGGCAAGCTGCTGAATGGCCGCGGCCAGCTCGAGCTATTCGAAGACTGGCTGTTCAACGACAACGGCAAATTCCAGCTGCGCGAGCTCGCCTCGCCGCAAGCGGAAGCGTACGACTGAGCGCGGTTGGCGCGTGCGCTGACACGCACCGCCCAGCGCATCCGCGCATGGGTCGGCCACGCGCGAGCTACTCGAGTCATCGCGCATAACTCATAAAGCCCCTCTCGTTGCCGCGCAAACTTACGCCGCCATTGCTGCGCGACGAGCGCGCTCGCTATAATTTTCCGATTCCCCGCGCCGGAGCCTTCCGGCATGGCTCACGCCGTCCGCACACCCGCCGGCGCGGCGCATGAGCCGACTGCAGTGCCGCGCCGCCACCCCGCGTGCGGCGCCCAAACCTATACCTCAACGAGGATGCCGCCGTTGCGCGCCGCCTGTCTGCGAAGACGGCTCAGCGCGCCGCGGCCTCATACAATTGGAGACCCTGCATGTCCACTTCGCCGATTTCCGCCGCTCAGCCCGCAAGCGGGCAAAACAGTAGCGCGCGGATCATCTTCGCGAGCTTCATCGGCACCGCGATCGAGTTCTACGATTTCTATGTCTACGCGACCGCCGCGGCGCTCGTGATCGGACCGGTATTCTTCCCGCATGGCTCGGCCACCGCCCAGGCGCTGTCGGCGTTCGTCACGTTCGGCATTGCGTTCGTCGCGAGACCGATCGGCTCGTTCCTGTTCGGCCACTTCGGCGACCGCATCGGCCGCAAATCGACTCTGGTTGCGTCGCTGCTCGTGATGGGCCTGTCGACCACGCTGATCGGCTTCGTGCCGGGCTACGACGCGATCGGCAGCCTCGCGCCGATCCTGCTGTGCGTGCTGCGTTTCGGCCAGGGTATCGGCCTCGGCGGCGAATGGGGCGGCGCCGCGCTGCTCGCCACCGAAAACGCGCCGGCCGGCAAACGCGGCTGGTTCGGCATGTTCCCGCAGCTCGGGCCCTCGATCGGCTTTCTCGCGTCCAACGGCCTGTTCTTCGCGCTCGCAATGTCGCTCTCCGACGAGCAGTTCCGCAGCTGGGGCTGGCGCGTGCCGTTCATCGTCAGCTCGGTGCTCGTCGCGCTCGGGCTGTACGTGCGGCTGAAGATTGCCGAAACGCCCGCGTTCCAGGTAGCGATCGAGCGCAAGGAGCGCGTGCGCGTGCCGATCGCGACGCTGTTCTCGCAGCACTGGCAGCCGACCGTGCTCGGCGCGCTCGCGATGGTGGTCTGCTACACGCTGTTCTACAACGCGACGACGTTCTCGCTGTCGTACGGCGTCGGGTCGCTGCATATTCCGCGGCAGACGTTCCTCGGCCTGCTGTGCGTCGCGGTCGTGTTCATGGCAATCGCGACGCCGCTGTCGGCCCGTGCAAGCGATCGCTTCGGGCGCAAGCCGGTGCTGATCGTCGGCATCATCGCGGCGATCCTGTCGGGCTTCACGATGGCGCCGCTGCTCGGCAGCGGCGAGCCGTTGCTCGTGCTGCTGTTTCTCGTGATCCAGCTGTTCCTGATGGGCGTGACCTTCGCGCCGATGGGTGCGCTGCTGCCGGAACTGTTTCCGACCAACGTGCGCTATACGGGCGCCGGTGTCGCGTACAACCTCGGCGGGATTCTCGGCGCGTCGGTCGCACCGTATATCGCGCAGGTACTCGCCGCGCACGGCGGCTTGGCGTGGGTCGGCGCGTACGTGTCGGTCGCCGCGGCCGTGAGCCTTGTCGGCGTGCTGTGCATGCGCGAGACGCGTGATGAGAGTTTGATGAAATGATGCAAGGCGCATCGGCGAAACAACGCTTCCGTCGATGCGCGTTTGCCGAGGTTCGATCGATGCTGGACCCGCGCAGTTTTTACGCGTCTGCGGCAGCATGCAGCAGGCATTATTTCCTCGCTGTTTCCGCGGGCCGGCCCGGGTAAAACCCCCGCCTTGCGCGTCCTTTTGACTTGCCTATACTCCCTGACATAACCCTATAAAAAACGGGGAGATCCGCATGAACGTCCATCTTCACAATGCCGATATCGTGACGATCATCGCGCTGGCTTTGCTCGGCTCGCTGCTGCTCGCGCTGCGCTTCCGTCCGACGACATGGAAATCCATCGTCGTCGAGGCGCTGGCCGCGAACGCCGCGGCCATTGCCGCGGTGGTCGCGTTCGAAATGCTGGTCGCCTGAGGCTGGTGCTCCGGGCCTGAGCACGGCGCGCGGCTTAGCGGTAGTAGTAGCCGTGATGGTTGTAGCCACCGCCGCCGTAGTAATAGCCCGGCGCCGGCGCGACAACGCAGCCGCCGAGTGCCGATGCGAGCAGCGTGCCGGCCACGAGAGTCAGGATCAAGCGTTTCATGTTGTTCTCCATCGAGTCAGATTGATTCGAGCGCAAACCCCGAATGACCCGATTGGACACGATGCGCGCCGCTGCGAACGTTGCCATTTGTAAGGGAACATCACCGAGCGGTTACAGGACCGGCGCGCTGGATCGGCGCGTTCGATCGACCCGCACCGCTGCCGCCGGATCGCGCCACCATGGCGGAAAACACCGCCTATACTCCGTTGAGCGCACTGTTGCGATAGAAGCCTTGCTGGCCGCGCCAGCGTCGCCGCAATCGAGCGGGTCAACGCGCGCCGTGCGAGCCTCGACGCGCCGCGGCGTATCAGCTTGCCGCCTTGGCGTCCGCGCATCGGACGCTTCGGCCTCAAACGAAAAGCGACAGTTTTAACAGACGTGTAATCGATTCCTCTCCGCCCGCTGTTCCCCGACACGGGCGTTGTTTGAGGCGCGACGATGCAGTCCCCGCCAGCAAGGGCGGACTACGCATCGCGCCTCTTTTCTTTTGCGCAAACGATTGCGCGAGCGGGCGAACGGACTCAGGCGGCGGCTGATCCGTGCTGCATCGCGAGCACAGGCTCTGCCGCGTACACGTAATCGATCGCTTCGAGCGCCGCGCTGATGGGCGGCACCGAGTGGCCGTCGCCGATCGAGGTCGAGCGATACGGCGCCTCGACGCCGCAATGCAATGGCGACGTCGCGACGAAGATCATCACGGTGCGCTTCTGCAGCGCATGCGCGAGGTGCACGAAACCCGTATCGGTACCGACCACGAGCGCGCACGCGCCGATCATCTGCGCAACTTCAGTCACACTCAATCGCGGCAGCACGGTCGCGCCTGGCACCTGCGCGGCGATCTGCCCGGCTTCGGCAAGCTCACCGTCCGAACCCCACGGCAGCACCACCCGAAAACCGCGCTCGCTCAACTCGCGTCCAAGCGCCGCCCAGTGCGTGAGCGGCCATTTCTTGTCGGCTTTCGAGGTGGCGTGAAAGAGCGCGGCGACAGGCGCGTCGTGCGTCGCGAACGGCTGCGGGACGGTTTCGGGTAGCTGCAGGTCGTAGATGGGCGGCCCTTCCACTTCGTAGCCGAGCGCCTCGCTGGCGCTGATGCGCATGCCGTGCCACGCGTTGCCTTGCGGACGTGGGCCGAAACGCCCGGTGTAGGCGAACGCGGCGCCACCCTCGCCCAGATCCTGCGATTGATAGCCGATGCGCCGCGACGAGCGCGCGAGGAAGGCGATGATCGCGCTCTTGTAGACGCCGTGAATGTCGATGATGTAGTCGTAGCGATACGCGCGCAGCTCGGCGATCGATGCCCAGATCGCCTTCAGATCACTCCAGCGACGCGCCTTCTTGAAGCGGCGCAGCGGCGCGCACAGCACGCGATCGACGCCCTGGCTCCAATGCACGACGTGCGCAAATGCTTCGTCCGCCGCCCAGTCCACCTGAACGCCAGGAAATGCGCGTTTGATGTCGGCGACGACTGGCAACGCCTGCACGATATCGCCTAGTGAAGTGACCTTGACGATAAGGATTCGCTTCATTGAGGGTCTGTTGGTTGTTCGAAATTGAAAGTATTCTAGCTGACCTTCTTACCGATCCCCGCCAAATGGCCGTTGCGCGCGGTTCGATTCTCAATACGGCGCGTTACAGCAAAAAGATATCCGCCTCACGATTCACTTCACTTCATTATTTCAAACATCTTTCACGTATTCTGGTTGGTCCCGCACGCTTTATACTTGGCCCTTTGCACGAATCTAATTCATGTCCCGGCCCTTCCCTTCCCGTTCGCCCGCTGTCATGCGTCACGCAAAACGCCTGTGGCGGCAATACGGCATCTTCTGGCTCGGTGCCATCGCCGTCGGCCTGGTCGCGGTGCTGTATGCGCGTCTGATCGACTGGGGGTATGACGCGTTTCTCCATGTCCGGCAGCGGTATGTGTGGGCGCCGCTCGTGATCACGCCCGCGGTCGCCGCACTCGCGGTCTGGCTCACGCGCAAGTTCTTTCGCGGCTCCGAGGGCAGCGGCATCCCGCAGGTGATCGCGACGCTGCACATGAAACAGCGCGGATACGGCACGCGGCTGCTGTCGCTGCGAATTCTGCTCGGCAAAATCGGCGTGTCGTTTCTCGCGATTCTCGGCGGCTTTACGATCGGCCGTGAAGGACCGACCGTGCAGGTCGGCGCCGCGCTGATGTTCAATCTGCGCCGGTTCTATCCGCGCTCGAATGCGCAGATCGAACGGCAGCTCGCGTTGGCGGGCGCGGCAGCGGGTTTGTCGGCGGCGTTCAATACGCCGCTCGCGGGCGTCGTATTCGCAATCGAGGAATTGACGCGCAGCTTCGAGGCGCGCACGAGTGGCGTGCTGATCACGGCGATCATCATCGCGGGTGTGGTCGCACTCGGCCTGAACGGCAACTACACGTATTTCGGCACGATCCAGATCGGCGCGCATTTTCCCGATCTGCTCGCCGTCGCGGTGGTGCTCACCGCGATCGTGACGGGAATCGCGGGCGGTATTTTCGGCTGGCTGCTGCTCAATACCGCGCGCTGGATTCCGGAACCGCTGCGTCAGTTGCACGGCGAGCGGCCGGTCGTGTTCGCCGCGCTGTGCGGCTTCGCGATCGCGGTGGTCGGCGTGATCTCGGGCGGCACGACGTTCGGCAGCGGCTATACGGAAGCGCGCGGCCTGCTCGAGGGACACGAGCAGTTGTCGGTGTTCTATCCGTTCCTGAAGATGATCGCGATGGTCGGCTCATACCTGCCCGGCATTCCGGGCGGCATCTTCGCGCCGTCGCTGTCGATCGGCGCGGGCTTCGGCAATCTGCTGCACATGGTGTTCGATTCGATGCAATTGCCGATGCTGATCGCGCTCGCGATGGTCGGCTATCTGGCCGCAGTCACGCAGTCGCCGATCACCTCGTTCGTGATCGTGATGGAGATGATCGATGGCCACGCGCTCGTGATTTCGCTAATGGCCACCGCGTTGATCGCGAGCCGAGTGTCCCGCCTGTTCGCGCCGCCGCTCTATGAGTCGCTCGCCGAGCGCTACGTGGCGCCGCTGCCGCAGCCCACGCCTGCGCCAGTGCCGGAAGTGCCCGAGGTCGAGGTGCCGGAAGCGGAAAGCGAGGACGGCGAGCCGCGCGCCGACGATGCCGCAGACGACATCACGACGGATACCTCCGACTCGCCGCGTCAGTAGATGCGCGAGGGCGACGCGAGGCTGACGTTGCGCGTGTAACGGCACCGCTGGAGTGCAACGGTCATTTCGACAGGGAAATGGCGAGCGCCGTGGAGATGCGAAGAGATGGCTTCAGACAGAAGCCCGAGAACGAGCCGAACGCCGCACGGCATCGCATCGCTCCGACGCGACGCCATGCGACGTCCTGCACATGATGCGAGATGGACCGCGGTCCATCCGAAGCTCAGGCCTGCGGTATTTCGATCTTGACTTCGAGCACTTCGAGATCGTCCTGACGCTCGAGACTGACGCGTATGTCGTCGTCGGAAATCTTCACGTACTTCGAGATCACGGCCACCAGTTCGCGTTGCAACGCAGGCAGATAATCGGCGGGCGCATGGCCGCCGGCGCGCTCGTGCGCGATGATCAACTGCAGGCGTTCCTTCGCTACCGACGCGGACTTCTTTTTCTCGCCCAGCAAAAACGAAAGAATCGACATTACGTGCGCTCCCCTTACTTGGTGCCGAAGAGGCGCTGCAGCAGCCCGGGCTTCTGGTAAT
This sequence comes from Paraburkholderia lebeckiae, assembly GCF_050436225.1. Taxonomy (NCBI): domain Bacteria; kingdom Pseudomonadati; phylum Pseudomonadota; class Betaproteobacteria; order Burkholderiales; family Burkholderiaceae; genus Paraburkholderia; species Paraburkholderia lebeckiae. Next base: position 3,051,554 of record NZ_JBNDLU010000002.1, read on the forward strand.
CGACAAAGCGAAGCGATTTCTGCTCGCCGAGGAAACGCGACACGACGTCCTTATAGGCTTCGGCCACATCGGTGCCGTCCATATGCACGGCCGGCAGACCCTGGTTCGACGCGTGCAGCACCGCTTCCGATTCCGGAATCACGCCGATCAGATCAATGCGCAGAATTTCCTGGATGTCGGTCAGCGACAGCATTTCGCCTTCGCTGACGCGCTTCGGGTTGTAGCGGGTGATCAGCAGGTGCTCCTTGATCGGTTCCTTGCCTTCGATCGCGCGCTTGGTCTTCGACGACAGGATGCCGAGAATGCGATCGGAGTCGCGCACCGACGACACTTCCGGGTTCGTCACGATCAGCGCTTCGTCGGCGAAGTGCATCGCAAGCAGCGCGCCCGACTCGATACCGGCCGGCGAATCGCAGACGATGTATTCGAAGTCCATCGCGATCAGATCGTTGATGACCTTTTCGACACCTTCCATTGTCAGCGCGTCTTTATCGCGCGTCTGCGAGGCCGGCAGAATGAACAGGTTCTCGCATTTCTTGTCTTTGATCAGCGCCTGATTCAGATTCGCTTCGCCCTGGATCACGTTGATCAGGTCGTACACGACGCGGCGCTCGCAGCCCATGATGAGGTCGAGGTTGCGCAGGCCGACGTCGAAGTCGATCACCGCGGTCTTGCTGCCGCGCAACGCGAGGGCCGACGCGAAGCTCGCGCTCGTGGTCGTTTTGCCCACGCCACCCTTGCCCGAAGTCACCACAATGATTTTTGCCATTACCCTTACCTTGTGTTCATCAAATGCGTCAATTGGTGCGCGGCCCGCCTCGCCGTGAAACGCCGCGTGCCGCAATCGCTCGGGGCAGCGCGTTTCGCGGCGCTTTACGTGAGCCGCAGCGGTTCGATCATCAGTTTTTCTTCTTCGAGCCAGATCTGCACCGCCTTGCCGAGCACGTCGGCCGGCAGCGGGTTCTCGGTCGTTCGATAGATGCCCGCAATCGAGATCAGTTCCGGTTCGAGACACGTGCAGAAGATGCGCGCGTCGTGATTGCCCTGCACGCCGGCCAATGCCCGGCCGCGCAGCGGCGCGTAAATGTGGATGTTGCCTTCCGCGATCACCTCGGCGCCATAGCTGACCAGACCGAGCACGACCAGATCGCCTTTTGCGTAAATACGCTGCCCCGAGCGCAACGGCTTGTCGACCACGAGCGTTTGCGGCGACGTGGCAAGACGCACCGGCTCGGCGGCAGGCGTGGGTTCGACGGCAGCGGCCGTGCCCGTGGCCGCACTGGCGGTTGCGGATGCAGAGCTGGCGGACGCGCTCGTGCCCGCGCTTGCCTCGGTGCCTGCTGCCGCGTTTGCCGCGCTCGCCGTGCTGTCCTCATCGGCCTGCTTCGCCGGCGCGCCGCGACGATCGCGCGCTTCGAGCAGCGGCAATCCCGACTCCGTCGCCCACTGTTGCTCCGCATTCGCGACCACGCCGACCGGACGCATGCGCACGCTGTCGAGCAGTTGCGCGATGTCGGCGAGCGGCACGCGTTCGTTGCCGGCGAGACGCCGCACGTCGATCGCGACGACGTCGTTAGCGAAGAATTCGGGGGTCGCCTCGAAGCGTCGCGTCAGCTCGGCACGCATCGCATCGAGGTCGGTCGTTTTGACCACGAACATCAGCGTGTCGACAGAGCCGCTGCGCAGTTCGAAAAAGGGCGATTTCTTGGGCGACATAGCGTTCGGCGAAAAATTTTGCGTATTTTACAGGCGTACACGCGCGCGGCCACTATTTTTCCCGGGAGAATCGGTGCTCGCGCGCGCGAGCAACGCGTGTCGTCGATGCGATCGACGCGCGACGGTGCGAAAGAAACGCTGGCCGGAAAAAGACCGTGATGAAGGGACGGCGAAGACGAGCGGCGCGCGCGACGCGCCGCTTGGGCGATCACTGCTGTAACACCTGCGAAGTAGTCGGCACGTGCCGCACCAGCAGACTCTCGACCTGCTCGGGTGCGCGCTCGACGCGCCGGTGCTCGCCGGTCGGGCCAAAGCCGAGCGCTTCGTAAAAGCGCATCGCGTTGCGGTTCGCGTCGGCGACCCACGCGTAGATTTCCGTGGCGCCCGCATTTGCGAGCCAGCTGCTCGCGGTATCGACGAGCAGCTCGCCGCCGCGCAGATGGCGCACGGCCGGCGCCACCCACAACTCGCAGACGAACGCGCGGCGCGCCGCGGTGTCGTCGAAATGCGCCTCGATCAGCCCGGCCGGATGGCCCTCGGTATAGAGCAGGAATGTACCGACGGACTGCGAAACCGCGTGATTCGCCGCGGTCGCGTCGAAACTGGCGGCATCGGCCGACAACGCGTCCTCGAGCGTCGCGCCGAAGGCGTACGGCGCCTCCCGCAGCGAGGCAGTGCGGAGTTCGCGAAAAACGGCGCCCTGATCAGCAGTGATGCGGCGAACGGTCAATGACGGACTCATGCAGACGAAAACCCCTGGAAACCCTAACGCGTAGCTTTAACCGAACCGGCCGGCGAGTCAAATTTATTATTGACCACAATAGGCGGTTCCGCTCACGGCGCGTCGTAGTCGCCCGTGCCGTCCGGCCACGGCGTCAGCAGTTCATAGCCGTCGTCGGTCACGGCGACCATGTGCTCCCACTGCGCCGACAGCGAGCGGTCCTTCGTGATCACGGTCCAGCCGTCGCGCTGCACCGACGTGCCGGCGCGGCCCGCGTTGATCATCGGCTCGATCGTGAAGACCATGCCCGGCTTCAGACGCGCCCCCTGTCCCGGCTGGCCGTAGTGCAGCACCTGCGGGTCCTCGTGATAGACCTTGCCGATGCCGTGTCCGCAGTAGTCGCGCACGATCGAGAAGCCCTCGCGTTGCGCGATCTTCTGGATCGCGTGGCCGACGTCGCCGAGCGTCGCGCCCGGCTTCACCTCGCGGATGCCGGCCACCATCGCCTCGTAGGTCGTGTCGATCAGCGCACGCGCGACCGTGCTCGGCTGGCCGACGCAGTACATGCGGCTCGTGTCGCCGAAATAGCCGTCCTTGATGATCGCGACGTCGATGTTGATGATGTCGCCATCCTTCAGGATCTCGTTGCGATTCGGGATGCCGTGACACACGACATGATTGACCGACGTGCAGACGGTCTTCGGAAAGCCCAGATAGCCGACGTTGGCCGGAATCGCTCTCTGCGTGTGGACGATGTAGTCGTTGCACAGCGCGTCGAGGTCGTCGGTGGAGACGCCAGCCTTGATGTGCTCGCCGATCATTGCCAGCACATCGGCCGCGAGGCGGCCCGCAATGCGCAGCTTCGCGATATCGTCGGGAGTCTTGTAGGTAATGGCCATGAATTCAGTCGATGTGAGTCGCGGGTCAAGCGCGAGATGACCCGCCGCGCCCGAAAGCCCGGCGGCCCGCAACCGCCACTCGATCGGGCGATTTCGGGCAATTGTACAGAGGATCGCGGATGGACCCCGCGCAAATCGGCTGACGCGGTGCGCGGGAGGAGGCGGTGGCGCTATCGGAGCTATGCCGTGGCGCGCGCCCGAATCACAATGACGGGCTTTTGCCCGGCCAGCTTGCAGGCCTGTTCGTTCAGATGGACTAACGGCAAAGGGACTCGAACGATCATCGAGCCGGACATCGTGATCGTTCAGTTTCCCGAACTAAATTTCGGGCGTCCCGTCATGCCGCCCGCTGCGTTCCGCCCTTCGCCATATCGTACGGATCACGCTGATTGCGGGCGTACTGCTTCGGCGCCATTCCCGACCAGCGCCGGAACGCGCGAATGAACGCCTTCTCCGACGCATAACCGCCGCTCTCGGCGATTTCGATCAGACGCCGCCGCGGATCGCGCAGCGCACCGCTCGCAAGGTACATGCGATAGGAGGTCAGATCCCCGAGCGGCGTGTCGCCGAACAGCTCGACGAAGCGCGCGCTAAAGCGCGAGCGCGACATGCCCGCCGCCGACAGCGATTCGACGGTCCAGTTCCGCTCGGGCTGCCGATGCAGCAGATCGAAGCGGCGATCGCGCGCGTGACCAGCATCGTCGGTGAAATTGCGCAGGCATCGCGTGAGCAGAGCGATGGGATTTAGCAGGTGAGCATCGCGATCACGCAGATGGACGAGGTCACGCAGCAGAATGCGGCGCTCGTCGAGGAAAGCGCGGCGGCGGCTGCGTCGCTCGCGGATCAGGCGCGGGCGTTGAGGGAGGAAGGGTTTCGGGTGGGATGAGACGCCCGTCCCCTCGCCTCGATACGCTGAAGGTAAGGGTTGGGCGCCGCTGTCAGGCCCGGCGACGTGCTGCCCTTGACACCGGGCAGCACCGATTCCCACTGACGCGCAGGGCCGCTTGCGTCGATATCCGCGGCTTAGTTGTCGGGATGGGCGGCCGTGAAGCTTTGGAACGCACTGTACGACGGATTCAACGGCGAGCCGTTCATCACGATGCCGAAGGTCTCGTTGCCGCTGTCGAGCACGTAATACATGACGCTTTGGATATTGTGCGTCTTGCGGTTCTGATAGAACTCGCCGAGCTTCGTCGTGATGTAGTTCCCACGATAGGTCTCAGTTTGCTCCGGTCCGGTGTTCCACTCGGTGACGATGAACGGCACGCCATACCGGGCCTTGCAATAGATCGGCAGATCGAAGCCTGGCTGCGCGCCGTCCGTCCCGAGGTCGAACAGATCGCCATACACCTCGTAGTTGTGCCACGTGGTGATGTCCCAGCGCACGGTCGGGTGACCGCCGCTACCATCCGGTTGCATACCGTCCCACAGCGCGTCCGCCGCGCCGACATCGTTCACGCAGAAGTTGATGCCGCATTTGGCGTTGGACTGAACCGACTTCACGCCGTCGATCATCCCGCGCATCACGCCGCGCATCACCGGCCAGTTCGCGTTGTTGAAGTCCGACGCCCTTGTGCCCGCACAGGTGAAGTCGAGCACGGTGGCGTTCGTCCGCGTCAGCTCATTGCCGCATTCGTAGATCGTGACGCCATACGGCTTCAGTGCGTTCGCGATGCCCTGAGCTACCGCGTAACCCTGGCTGTAAGCGGCATTCTCGCCAGCCATCAGGTTGCCGTTGGAGTCGTAGACGCCCTGACTGATCAGCACGATCAGCGTCATCCCCGCCGACTGGAAAGCCTGCGCGAGCCCGATCACCGCGTTCAACTGGGTCGACGTGTTGGTGCAGCCGACGCGATAGCTCGTGCAACCCATGCCCTTCAGGATCGACACGATCTGTTGGGGCGTGTAGTTGTAGTCGAAGTGACCGTTCATGCCGTAGAACATGCCGGCGGACGGTGCGATCGCGATGCGCGGATCGTTACAGGGCAACCACTGGCCGGCGGTGTCGTTGTTCACGTAGAACTGGCCACCCGAGCCGCAATGCCAGATCTTGCCGCCGTACCACAACACGAGCGAGACGTTGTACGTATCGCCGACCGTCGCCCCGTTCCGGTAAATGACGCCATTACTCAGCGTCCAGATCGCGCCGGACTTGTCGATGATGTACGGCGAATCGGGCAGCGAGGTGCCGTCGGCCGAGGTGCCGCCAAGGCGCGGGTCGTTGCAGCCCGTCCAGCCCGAGCCCGTCCATTGGTAGAACTGACCACCCGTACCTTCGTGATAAATCACGCCGCCGTAAAACAGCACGAGCGAGACGTTGTAGGTGTTGCCTGCTGCCGACCCGTTGCGGTAGACCGAACCTCCGGAAAGAGTCCAGACGTTGCCGGAGTTGTCCGTGATGGACGTGGCGGGCGGCATGGAGATGCTGTTCGGGTCGCTCGTCTTCGCAGTCGGCGTTGTATTGCTCGATGCACCGGACGCACCCGAAGCTGCCGCTGCACCGGAAGCACCGGTCGCGGCGGCTGCCTTGCCACTCGCGTTCGATGACCCACTGCCCCCACCACACGCGGCCAAAAGATAACTTGCGCTCAGGGCCGTGAGGCCCCCAATGAATTGACGTCGTTTTATCATCGCGGAGTAATTCCAAAGGTCGGGAAAATTCCCGATAAAAAGACCAAAAGGTGAATTCGCTGTGATTCGGACGGACAATGAATAAGGATTCGCTGCAAAAAATTTGCAGGCCTTAAAAAACTGTTGTCCTGAAGTGCTTAGAACGCACGTCTGTGTTGTCCGATTGAACCGATGCGCGAAGTGCTCCTCGCGGTGATTCAGATTGACAGGGCTGGGTGCGCGTTGGTTCGCAAACGTTTGCGGTGCGAACCCTTTACCGATTCATTGCCGAAGCTTTCATTTTTAGGAAAATCCTTCCTGTAAAAGCTTCTGACGGCGTAAATCGTACCCTGAACGAATGACCGAGCCCACCCAAAAATCGTATTTATTTGTAAAAAAGGCACTTCTTGCGGAGATCTGTGGGGTCGGCGAAGATTCGCACTTTCACAAGTCGATCGGGGGGCGGGTCACCCGCAAATTTTCTGACTTCGACCCCTTATAGCGTGCAATAGCCACGCCCCGAGTATTCCGATATATGAATTAGGGGACCGTGCAGCACGGATGACTTAAGATACTTGTATGGAAATGAGATGAAAAAGACCACGAGCAACGAATGGCTCATGTAAAAAATTGAAACAAAGGATTTCGCCAAAATAGAAATGATGCTTGAATAATTTCGAATTGCCTTGGCAAAGCCGTTCGAGAATTCAAAGCAAAAAACCCCTTGAACTCGGTGAAATCAAGGGGTTTCAGAATTTGGCGGAAAGGGTGGGATTCGAACCCACGGTACGGGGAAACCGTACGCCTGATTTCGAGTCAGGTACATTCGACCACTCTGCCACCTTTCCGGGTATTCCAACTCGTTACTTCTTCGTCGGATCCAAGCGGGCCGTTGCTTGGGAGAAAAAGATTATATCAGCTCGAACAAGTTTTCCAAGCCCCCGTCGAAAAAACTTCTGGAAAATTTTCGCGGGACCTCGATGCCGTTCGCGGCATCGTCAGACACGCGACGACACCGCGCCTGCAGGCGCATCGGCGACGCTCAGGCCGCCGGCACTTGCAGCCGCTCGACGCCGCCGAGGTAAGGCCGCAGTGCCGTGGGCACTGTCACCGAGCCATCGGCGTTCTGGAAGTTCTCGAGCACCGCGACGAGCGTGCGGCCCACCGCGAGACCCGAGCCGTTGAGCGTATGCACGAGCTCTGGCTTGCCCTGCGCGTTGCGGAAGCGTGCCTGCATGCGTCGCGCCTGGAACGACTCGGTATTCGAGCAACTCGAAATCTCACGATAGGTGTTCTGCGCGGGCAGCCACACTTCGAGGTCGTAGGTCTTCGCTGCGGAGAAGCCCATGTCGCCGGTGCACAGCGTGATCACGCGATACGGCAGTTCGAGCTTTTGCAGAATCGCCTCCGCATGGCCGACCATCTGCTCGAGCGCGTCGTACGATGCGTCTGGCGCTACGACCTGCACCATCTCGACCTTGTCGAACTGATGCTGGCGGATCATGCCGCGCGTGTCACGGCCATACGAGCCCGCTTCCGAGCGAAAGCACGGCGAGTGCGCGGTCAGCTTGATCGGCAGCGTGTCCGCTTCGACGATGCTCTCACGCACCGTGTTCGTCAGCGAAATTTCCGAGGTCGAGATCAGGTACTGCGTGACCGTGTTTTCACCGCCGCCCTTTTCGACGCGGAACATATCGTCCGCGAACTTCGGCAGCTGGCCCGTGCCGTACAGGATGTCGGGATTGACGATGTACGGCGTGTAGATCTCGGTATAGCCGTGCTGCTGCGTGTGCGTGTCGATCATGAACTGCGCGAGCGCGCGATGCAGCCGCGCAATCTGGCCGCGCAGCATCGTGAAGCGCGCGCCCGACAGCTTAGCGCCGGTCTCGAAGTCGAGGCCGAGCGGCGTGCCGACGTCAACGTGATCCTTGACCTCGAAGTCGAACTGACGCGGCGTGCCCCAGCGGCGCACTTCGACGTTGCCGGCTTCGTCGTTGCCGACCGGCACGCTTTCGTGCGCGAGATTCGGCACGTCGAGCAGCAGATCGGACAGACGCTTCTGGATGTGTTCGAGCTTGACCGCCGACGCCTTCATCTCGTCGCCGATGCCGCCGACTTCGGCCATCACCGCCGACGTGTCTTCGCCGCGTCCTTTCATCGCGCCGATCTGCTTGGACAGGCTGTTGCGGCGCGCCTGCAGTTCTTCGGTACGGGTCTGGGTATCGCGGCGCTCCGCTTCGAGCGCGGTGAAGGCCGCGACGTCGAGGGTATAGCCGCGGTCGGCGAGGCGCTTTGCGACGCCGTCGAGGTCTTTGCGCAGCAACTGGATGTCGAGCATGGGATGGGACGGATGTTCGTTGTATGAAAACGCGATTTTAACGCACCGGCAAAGGCGAAACGCCTCAAGCCTTCTTCGGCTTGTTGTCGGCGCGCCACCGCGCATCGAGCTCGCCAAGGCGCGCGAGCTTCTCGCCGATCTTGCCTTCGAGACCACGCGGTGTCGGCTCGTACCAATGCGGCTCGCGCATGCCGTCAGGCAGATAGGTTTCGCCGGCCGCGTACGCATCGGGTTCGTCGTGCGCGTAGCGGTAGTCGTGGCCGTAGCCGAGTTCCTTCATCAGCTTCGTCGGCGCGTTGCGCAGATGCACCGGCACCGCGCGCGACTGGTCCTTGCCGACGAAGCGCCGCGCCTCGTTGTACGCGTTGTACCCGGCATTCGATTTCGGCGCGACCGCCAGATAGATGATCGCCTGCGCAAGCGCGAGCTCACCTTCGGGCGACCCCAGACGCTCGTAGGTTTCGGCGGCGTCGAGCGTGATGCGCGCGGCGCGCGGGTCCGCGAGGCCGATGTCTTCCCACGCCATGCGCACGATGCGACGCGCGAGATAGCGCGGGTCCGCACCGCCGTCGAGCATGCGGCAGAACCAGTACAACGCGCCGTCCGGGTTGCTGCCGCGCACGGATTTATGCAGCGCGCTGATCTGGTCGTAGAAGGCGTCGCCGCCCTTGTCGAAGCGGCGCAGATTCTCCGCGAGCGCGCTGCCCAATAACGCGCCGTCGATTTCGGTGGTCTTCTGCCGGGCGGCCGCGCGCGCGACGATCTCGAGGTTGTTCAACAGCTTGCGGCCGTCGCCGTCGGCGGATCCGATCAGCGCGGCGCGCGCTTCGTCGGTGAACGTGAGGCCGCCGAGTTCCTTCCGCGCGCGCTCGAGCAGCTCGCCCTGTTCGTCGTCGGTCAGGCTTTTCAGCACGTAGACGGCGGCGCGCGACAGCAATGCGCTATTGACCTCGAACGACGGATTCTCGGTCGTCGCGCCGACGAACACGAACAGGCCCGACTCGACGTGCGGCAAGAACGCGTCTTGCTGGCTCTTGTTGAAGCGATGCACTTCGTCGACGAACACCAGCGTCTGATGGCCGTTCGCGCGATGGATCTGCGCGGTTTCGACCGCCTCGCGGATATCCTTCACGCCCGACAGCACCGCCGACAACGCGATGAACTGCGCGTGAAACGCATCGGCCATCAGCCGCGCGAGCGTGGTCTTGCCGACGCCCGGCGGGCCCCACAGGATCATCGAATGGGCCTCGCCCGATTCGAACGCGACCCTGAGCGGCTTGTTCGCACCGAGCAGATGCGACTGGCCGATCACTTCGTCGATATTGCGTGGCCGCAGGCGTTCGGCGAGCGGAACATTGGCACGGGTTTCTTCAAACATGACGTTTTGGGGATAATCTCGGCTTTCCGGGGCACGCACCGCTTCGGAGCAGCGCCTCGCGGGACAGGCGCAAAGCCCGCGCCCGGCCGGAAACACAGGCACGAACGCGGGCAACGTCCTGCATTATGACAGTGACGGCGGCCAGGCGATGGTCGACCCGGGGCGCCGGCAACGCAAAGAATCACAGCACCACCAACAGGAACGAACATCAGATGGCTCAAGATTCTGTCGCCGGCGACGCCGGCTCCACCTACGCGCCGCTCACGCCGGTGCCCGATGCGCGCCGCGCGTTTCGCACCGGCGACGCGTTCGCGCTGTGGTTCTCGCTCGGCATCGGCCTGCTCGTCGCCCAGGCGGGCGCGCTGCTGGTGCCGGGGCTGTCGCTGCCGCATGCGCTCGTCGCGATCGTGCTCGGCAGCGTGATCGGCGTCGTGCTGCTCGCGCTCGTGGGCGTGATCGGCACCGACACCGGGCTCGCGGCGATGTCGTCGCTGCGTCCGACGCTCGGCGTGCGCGGCGCGTCGGTGCCGGCCGTGCTGAACATGGTGCAACTGGTCGGCTGGGGCTCGTTCGAGGTGATCGTGATGCGCGATTCCGCCGATGCGCTCGCGAAACAGGCGTTCGGCCTGTCGATGCCGCTCATGTGGACCGTGATCTTCGGCGTGCTCGCGACGCTGCTCGCGATCAGCGGCCCGCTGTCGTTCGTGCGGCGCTTTCTGCGCAAGTGGGGGATCTGGCTGCTGCTCGCGGGCGCCGCGTGGCTTACGTGGAACCTGCTCGCGCGCCACAATCTCGCGGACCTGATGCGTCGTCCCGGCACCGGCGAGATGTCGTTCGGCGGCGCGGTCGACCTCGTGGTCGCGATGCCGCTGTCGTGGCTGCCGCTGATCGCCGACTACACGCGCTTCGGCCGCCGCGCCGGCGAGACGTTCCGCGGCACGCTATACGGCTACGGCATCGCGAACATCTGGTTCTATGCGCTCGGCGCGGTCTATGGGCTCGCGGCCGGCGGCGGCGATGCATTGCTGACCGGCGCGCTCGCGCAAGCGGGCGGCGGGTTTGCGCTGCTGCTGATTCTGATCGACGAAATCGACAATGCGTTCGCCGACATCCACTCGGCCGCGGTGTCGACCGGCACGTTCTGGACACGCGCGAGCGTGCCGTTGCTGTCGGCCGCGTTCGGTGCGCTGTGCACGCTGATCGCGCTGCTCGTGCCGATGGCGAAGTACCAGAACTTCCTGCTGCTGATCGGCTCGGTATTCGCGCCGCTGTTCGGCGTCGTGCTGATAGATCACTTCATCGTGCGCAAGCGTCGCGTCGACGCCGCGGTGCTCGCCGATGTGCGCGGCCGCTACGGCTTCTCGGGCGGCTGGCACCTGCGCGCGTTCGTCGCGTGGGCGATCGGCATCGCCTCGTACCAGGTGATCAATCAATGGCTACCGAATGTCGGCGCGACGCTGCCGTCGCTCGCGATCAGCGCGGTATGCTATTACGCGTTCGTATCGGCGCGCAAGACCGCGTATGCGTGAGCGCGTCATCCTGAGCGCGTTGCATCAGACGCAGCTGTCACAAAAATAAAAAAGACCTGCAATCCATATGCAGGTCTTTTTTTGTGACCGTCGAACGGCCAATCACAGTGCGCGCGGCGGGCTATTTTTTCGCCGCTTTGCGTCGACGCGATTCGGCCTTGCGACACAGATCCGTGAGCAGCCAACGGGCGACAGTCTCCGGCCGATTCGGCGCATACGAGGCGAATTTGCTCTCGTTCGCGAAATGGACGACGACGGTGCCCGTCATTACGCGATAAGCTCCGGCGTAGTTTATGCCGTCCAGTTCCACACTTAGCGCGTGGGTGGTTTCATATTCCGCGAAAGTCAAAATAATGCGATATCTCGAAACGAGACATTATCGCTACGATTTTTCGGGAGTCAAAGAAATATGCAATTGGTTGCATATTAAATCATCACCGGCGGTAATAGTTGCGTCTTCCGCTCTAAAACCCAAATAACGGGCTGCCGAATACGTTAGATAACCTGACTGCCTTACTGCCGTTCAAGCGGAACCGCCGGCGTATCGGCGAAACGCTCAAGCGCGCGATTGCCTTCCCGATGGGCTTCGGCCTCATCGATAAAGGTTTTTTCACTATATGCAACGACCTTGAAACCACTTCCGGCCGCGCGCGGAACCGTTATTCCCCAATGCCACCCGCCCTCCTGCTGAAACACATGGAGGGATGGGGACAAGCGTGAATCGTGTGAAGAAGACAATCTCATGACATGCCTCACCTTTCCAGACATCTGAAGCGACAACCAGTTTCGATCAGTTTAGGCGTTATTTTGTTGCGTCGCAGCAAAAAAATTGTTAGAGATTGCGCACCCAATCCTGGAAAATGATCGGACGCGTCAAATCCAGCCCATGAGCAACGCCGGTCTTTCCAGTCTCGCACTAAATCATTACGTCTGCCGGTACGACGATTTCATGTTCGTCGCGGCGCCGGGCGCGCATCCCCAAGCAATCCACGCGCCGCGAAATAAAAAGCCGCGCTCGACAAGCGCGGCTTCGCGGGCGTTTGCAAAGGCGCCACGTGTCGGCGCCTACCGCGCGGTTTATCCGTTGATCACATCCGCGCCCTTCGGCACCGTGAACTTGAATGCATCGAGCGGCAGTTGCGGATTTTTCTGGATGTTCGAGAACGTGAGCAGCGTCACGTTACCGAACACGTCGTGCAATTCCATCGCCTCGAGATTGCCGTCCTTGAAGCCGATGCCGACGCGCTCGAACTGCGTGTCCTTCGCCTTCGGCGTCAGTTCGAGCCAGTCGATGCCGGCCTTCACGCCCGCGTCGCGCAGCGAGAAGTTCTTGTCCAGATCGTTGCTGCCGAACAGGATCGCCGCCGGGCTTGCGCCGAGCGCGTTGCCGAGCGGGCGCACCGTCACCTGGTTCAGATCCTTGTCGTAGACGTAGAGCTTGTCGCCGTCCGCCTGCAGCAATTGCGAGTAGGGCTTCTGGTATTGCCAGATGAACTTGCCGGGCCGCGCGAACATGAACGTGCCGCTCGACGTGGTCGGCCTGGCCGGGTTCGCGGTGGACAGCGCGCCGCTCGCGCCCTGCGCCTTGCTCGGCGCGCGCACTTCCTGCTGCACGAAGGTGCCGCGCGCCGAATGGACCTGCGCGATGAATGCCTTCAGTTGCTCGGTGCCGCTCGCGAACGCGTGCGAGGCGACGAGCAGCGACGCACCGATCGCGACACTGCCCACGGCGCGCGCGATCTTGCGCATGCCGCGGGACACGCGCTCGCCGAGGCGGCCCGCTCGACGCTGTCGGGCATCCTGCTGCGCGATTGCTTGCATAGGTTTTTCTCCCTTGAATGAATTCGGTGATGGGCTGCGCCGGCTCGATGCACTCGCTGCACCCAGAGCGACTGGCCCGGCGTCGAGCCGAAATGGCGCACCCGACGGTGCACGCGGCGTCGCTCGCGATGGCCGCAATGGCTCGTTGCGGCTATTCCGCCTCGCGCGCCGGCGCCAGGATCTCGCGATTGCCGTTCGACGACATCGCCGACACCACGCCCGAATTCTCCATCTGTTCGAGTAGACGCGCCGCCCGGTTGTAGCCGATGCGCAGGTGCCGCTGCACGAGTGAAATCGACGCGCGGCGATTCTTCAGCACGACGTCGACCGCCTGATCGTACAACGGGTCCGACTCGCCTTCGGTGGACGCGGTTCCCGCCGAGCCTTCGTCGCCCTCGCCGCTCACGCCGCCTTCGAGAATGCCCTCGATATAGTTCGGCTCGCCCTGCTCCTTGAGCTTGTCGACGACGCGATGCACTTCATCATCCGACACGAACGCGCCGTGCACGCGCACCGGCAAACCGCTGCCTGGCGGCAGATAGAGCATGTCGCCCATGCCGAGCAGCGACTCGGCGCCCTGCTGGTCGAGAATCGTGCGCGAGTCGATCTTCGACGACACCTGGAACGCCATACGGGTCGGCACGTTGGCCTTGATCAGGCCGGTGATCACGTCGACCGACGGACGCTGCGTAGCGAGAATCAGATGGATGCCGGCCGCGCGCGCCTTCTGCGCGATCCGCGCGATCAGCTCTTCGACCTTCTTGCCGACGACCATCATCAGGTCGGCCAGTTCGTCGATGACGATCACGATGTTCGGCAAACGCGTCAGCGGTTCCGGATCGTCCGGCGTCAGGCTGAACGGATTCGGCAGCTTCTCTTCGCGCTTGGCCGCTTCGTCGATCTTGTTGTTGTAGCCACCGAGGTTGCGCACGCCGACCTTGCTCATCAGCTTGTAGCGGCGCTCCATTTCGGCGACCGCCCAGTTCAGCGCGTGGCCCGCCTGGCGCATGTCGGTGACGACCGGACACAGCAGATGCGGGATGCCTTCGTAGACGCTCATCTCGAGCATCTTCGGATCGATCAGGATCATGCGCACCTGCTCGGCGCTCGCCTTGTACAGCAGCGACAGGATCATCGCGTTGATACCCACAGACTTGCCCGAACCAGTCGTGCCGGCGACGAGCAAATGCGGCATCTTCGCGAGATCCGCGCACACAGGCTTGCCGCCGATGTCCTTGCCGAGACCCATCGTGAGCGGCGACGCGGCATCGGCATACACGGCCGAGCCGAGGATTTCGGACAGGCTCACGGTCTGACGGCGCTGGTTCGGCAGCTCCAACGCCATGTAGTTCTTGCCCGGAATCGTTTCGACGACGCGAATCGACACGAGCGACAGCGAGCGCGCGAGATCCTTCGCGAGATTAACGATCTGACTGCCCTTCACGCCCGTGGCCGGCTCGATTTCATAGCGCGTGACGACGGGCCCCGGATACGCGGCGACCACGCTCACGTCGACACCGAAGTCCTTCAGCTTCTTCTCGATCAGGCGCGACGTGAATTCGAGCGTGTCCGCGGAAATGGTTTCCTGCGCGGCCGGCGCGGGGTCGAGCAGCGAGATGGGCGGCAGCGTGGAGTCGCCGGGCAGATCGGTAAAGAGCGGCACCTGGCGTTCCTTCTCGACACGCTCCGACTTCGCCGGCGTGGCGAGCGGCGGCACGATCACCACGGGCTCGTGCTCCTCGATGCGCACGCGGCCCTTCTCGACCTTGCCTTCGCGCTTCACGGCGGCCGCTTCGCCGAGCTTGCGATCGAGCCCGGCCTCGCGGCGCAGCTTCGCGAACGTCACCGCGGAAATGATCGATTCGCCGACCTTCTCCGCGACCGACAACCACGAAAAACGAAAGTACAGCGACAGCCCGATCCCGAGACCGAGCAGCAGCGCGAGCGTGCCACCGGTGAAGCCGAGCGCATGCGAGATGCCGCGCGCGACAGCCTCGCCGATCACGCCGCCCGGCGCGCGCGGCAACTGAACCTTCAGCGACCACATGCGCAGCGCCTCGAGGCCGTTGCACGACAGCAGCACGAGCATGAACGCGAACGGGTCCGCGAGCCAGCTGACGCCGCGCGGCGCGTCGTTGTCCTGCGGCTCTTCGTTGCGGGTGATGCGCCTGTAGTTCGCGGAGATGTGGCGGCCGAGCAGCACGATCCACCAGTAGGCGGACAGGCCGAACAGCAGCAGCAGGATGTCGGAAGTCCACGCGCCGACGCGGCCCGCCCAGTTCGAGATATGGTCGACCTGCGCGGCATGGGTCCAGCTCGGGTCGTGCCTGCTGTAGCTGACGAGCGACATCAGCAGGAACACGCCGAGGGCCACCTGCAGAATCCAGCGGATTTCGGTGAAGAGGCGCGACATGCGGTGCGGCAATGCCTGCGCGCTCGCGGTATAGGGAGCTTTTGCCATTGATCCTGTTGCCTGGGGTAGCCGGTTCAGGCTGAAACTGCCGCCGGGAACGCGGCCCGAGCCTCGCCGCGCACGGCTTCGGGCCCGATCCCGGCTACCGGAAACTTCGATCCGGGCTATTGTAAACGCTGTCTCCCGCGCGAGGCTGTAAATGACGGTAACTTGACTGTTTGACCACAGACGCATGCGCGAGGCGCGCTGAATTCGTCGTATCGCGCCGCGGGCTCGCCCCGAGCGCCCACGCCGCCACGCTATCGCGGCGATCAGAAAGCTTGATGGCGCAGCGGCACGCCCCGCCCTTTATAATGCCCGACTGATACCCATCTACAGTTTCAGCTCAAAAACGCACGGCTACGCAGCGGCGAGCCGCGCGCCGTACAAGGATTCGATCATGCCCGCAACTGCAACGAAACACGCCAAGGTTCTGATTCTCGGTTCCGGTCCCGCCGGCTACACGGCGGCGGTTTACGCGGCGCGCGCCAACCTCGCGCCGGTGCTCGTCACCGGCATCGCGCAAGGCGGCCAGCTGATGACCACGACCGACGTCGAAAACTGGCCCGCCGACGCCAACGGCGTGCAAGGCCCGGAACTGATGGCGCGCTTCCTCGAGCACGCCGAGCGCTTCAATACCGAGATCATCTTCGACCACATCCACACGGCGAAGCTAGATGAGAAGCCGATTCGCCTGATCGGCGATTCGGGCGAGTACACGTGCGATTCGCTGATCATCTCGACGGGCGCATCGGCGCAGTATCTCGGCCTGCCGTCGGAAGAGGCGTTCATGGGCAAGGGCGTGTCGGCCTGCGCGACCTGCGACGGCTTCTTCTACAAGCAGCAGCACGTCGCCGTGATCGGCGGCGGCAATACGGCCGTCGAAGAGGCGCTGTACCTCTCCGGCATCGCGAAGAAGGTGACCGTGATCCATCGCCGCGACAAGTTCCGCGCCGAGCCGATCCTGATCGACCGTCTGCTCGCGAAGGAGAAGGAAGGCGTCGTCGAGATCAAGTGGAACCATGTGCTCGAAGAAGTAACCGGCGACAACTCCGGCGTGACCGGCCTGCGCATCAAGCACACGCAGACTGGCGAGACCACCAACATCGCGCTGCAGGGCCTGTTCGTCGCGATCGGCCACAAGCCGAACACGGACATCTTCGAAGGTCAGCTCGAGATGAAGAACGGCTACATCATCACGAAGGGCGGCCTGAACGGTTTCGCGACCGCGACCAGCGTGCCGGGCGTGTTCGCCGCGGGCGACGTGCAGGACCACATCTATCGCCAGGCGATCACGAGCGCGGGCACCGGCTGTATGGCCGCGCTCGACGCGCAGCGCTATCTCGAGACCATCAATGAGATGGCCGGCGAGCACGCGATGAGCGCTGAAGCGGACCGCTGATCCGGCAGCGCGCTGCCGGATGGCGAGACGAAGTCCCGACAAACGGGCGCGACAGTAGAATGACGGTGGCGCAGCGCTGCTGTCATTGGCTCACGAAGGCCGCGGCTGAAATGCCGGCGGCCTTTGTCGTTTTTGCCGCTTTGTCAATGTGCGTCGAGCGCATTGGCAGCACCACCGACCGACCTTTCCGCCTGTATTGCCACCATGCCGAAGAATCAGCCCCATCCGAACGAACCGAAACGCCCGCAAGCCGCCACGCGTCCCGCGCCCGCAACGGCTGCGCCCGCCGTCGCACCGAAGCTCGATCGCGCATCGGGGCTCGCCGGACTCGGTGCGTTGCGTGAAGCGTTGAAGGGCGAAGCCGAGCGGCGCGAGTGCGAACAGGCGGCGGCGCGAGCGGCGCAGCGCGAAGCGGCCGCGGACGCCGATCTGTTCCGCCGCGAGATCGGCGAAGTCGCGCCGCTGCCGATTCCGCCGCGCGCGACGCTCACGCGCAATCCTCCGCCGCCGCTGCCGGTGCAGACGCTGCTCGACGAGGAAGCGGTGCTGCACGAAGCGATCTCCGACGAATTCGACCCCGAAGTGCTGCTCGAAACCGACGAAACGCTGTCGTATTGCCGCCCCGGCGTGAGCCGCGACGTAGTGCGCAAGCTGCGGCGCGGCGACTGGATCGTGCAGGCGCAGATCGACCTGCACGGCATGCGGCGCGACGAGGCACGCGAGGCGCTCGCGGAATTCATCCGCGAATCGGTCAAGCGCGGCCTGCGATGCCTGCGCGTGATTCACGGCAAGGGTTTGGGGTCGATCGGCAAGGAGCCGGTGCTGAAGGGCAAAGTGCGCGCGTGGCTCGTGCAGAAATCCGAAGTGATCGCGTTCTGTCAGGCGCGCCCGCATGACGGCGGCGCCGGCGCGGTGGTCGTGCTGTTGCAGCCGGGGTCGTTGCCGCCGCATGGGGCAAGCGCGAAGGTCTGAGGTCGATTTTTTCAGCCGTCGTTCGTCGTGGGGTAAACGGCCAGCCTGGCCGTCGCGCGGTGTGGCTCTCGTCGTCACCGCGTAGTCGTGCTGTGCAACCGTCAAAGGTGATCGCGATGCCCGTGCTGCTTTATGCCCATCCGTTCTCGTCCTACTGCCAGAAGGCCCTGACCGCGCTGTACGAAAACGGTACGCCGTTCGAGATGCGCGTGCTCGCGCACGACGACCCGAAGGTCATGGCCGAATTGGCCGCACTGTGGCCGATCAGGCGCTTCCCGGTGCTCGTCGACGGCGGGCGCACGGTGGTCGAGGCGAGCATCATCATCGAATATCTGGGCCTGCATTATCCGGGGCCGGTCACGCTGTTGCCCGCCGATCCGCGCGCAGCGCTCGAGGTGCGCACGATGGACCGCTTCTTCGACAATTACATTTCGACTCCACAGCAAAAGGTCGTGTTCGATAGCCTGCGTCCCGAAGCCGAGCGCGACCGGCGTGGCGTCGCCGATGCGCGCGCGCTGCTGGACACATCGTACGCATGGCTCGACCGTCACATGGCCGAGCGCGAATGGGCCGCCGGCGACAGCTTCAGCCTCGCCGACTGCGGCGCCGCCCCGTCCCTGTTCTACGCCGACTGGACGCACCCGATCGACCCCGCGTTCGCGCACGTGCGCGCGTACCGGCAGCGGCTGCTCGCGCGGCCCTCGTTCGCACGCGCGGTCGACGAGGCGCGGCCCTACCGGCCGCTATTTCCGTTGGGCGCGCCGGAGCGGGATTGAGCCACGAGCGGCGGTCGCAGATGCGCGCGAACCAGGCGCGGCAGACAACCTGTTTTGCTGGCTGTAGACTTCCTGTCGTGTCGCAAACCTGCCCCGCCCTTCTTCTGGCTCACCACCCACAAGGCACACCATGGACCGTTTCGAAGCGATGGAGATCTTCACCCGCGTGGTCGAAGCGAACAGCTTCACCAAGGTTTCGGAATCGCTCGATCTGCCGCGCGCGAAGGTCAGCCGCACGATCCAGGCGCTCGAGGAACACGTCGGCGTGCGGCTCCTGAACCGCTCGACGCGCCAGGTCAGCGTGACCGAAGACGGCGCATCGTTCTACGAGCGCTGCGTGCGCATTCTCGCCGACGTCGCCGATGCCGAGTCGTCGCTGTCGAGCAAGCGCGAGAATCCGGCCGGGACGATCCGCGTCGACACCTCCGGCACGCTCGCGCGCTCGCTGCTGCTGCCCGCGCTCGACGACTTCTACGCGCAATACCCCGCGATCGACGTGCGCCTTGGTCTCGCGGACCGCAACATCGATCTGATCCAGGACGGCGTCGATTGCGTAATCCGCATGGGCACGCTCGACGAGTCGAGCCTCGTTGCGAAGCGCATCGGGCTTGCGCGCATCGTCACGTGCGCATCGCCCGCGTATCTGCGGAAGTTCGGCACGCCGACCACACTGGCGGAGCTCGGCGAGCATCGCGCGGTCAACTACGTGTCCGCGCGCAGCGGCAGGACCTTCCCGTTCGAATACGAAGTGGACGGCGAAATCGAGCGCGTCGCGATGGATAGCACGCTCGCCGTCAACGACGGCTCGGTGTACATCACGGCGGCTGTGTTGGGCCACGGCATCATCCAGCCGTCGCGCTTCATGGTCGCCGAGCTGATCGAGCAAGGCGCGCTCACGGAGATTCTCGGCAACTACACGAGCCCCGGTACACCGCTGTCGATTCTGTATGCGCATCGCCGCAATCTGAGTTCGCGGCTACGCGCGTTTATCGACTGGGCCAGCGAGCTCGCGCGCAACAATCCGGACTTGCGTTTGCCCGAGGCGGCGTAACGGCTGCAAAAGAACAAAAGCCCCATGCGCAATTCAACGCATCGGGCTTTTCCGTAGCGACGAATTCAGCGCTTACGCGACGACTTACGCAATCCGCTCTTCATTCGCCGGATCGAACAACACCGCCTTCGACGTATCGAACAGCAGCGTCGTATTCTTCTCCGGTTGCGGGTTCGACGCCGGGTGCACGCGGCTCACCGCGCGCTTGCCGTTGATCTGCGCGAACACCAGCGTGTCCGGACCAGTCGGCTCGATCACGTCGACCTTCACTTCGACCGGCTGCAGCTTCGCGTCGTCGCCGTGCGCGCCGCGCGCATCGGTGATGCGTTCCGGACGCAGGCCGAGAATCACGTTGTTGCCGACGTGCGAGCGCACCTTCGCCGAATCGAACGGCAGCACCAGCACCTTGCGCGCGACGCCCGTATCGAGTTCGATACCGACGCCCGAGCCCTGCTCGACCAGCTTGCCTTCGATGAAGTTCATCGGCGGTGCGCCGATGAAGCCCGCGACGAACAGGTTCGACGGCGAGTCGTAGATTTCCTGCGGCGCGCCGAACTGCTGAACGATGCCGTCCTTCATCACCGCGATGCGGTCGCCGAGCGTCATCGCTTCGATCTGGTCGTGCGTCACGTAGACGATCGTCGTGCCGAGGCGTTGATGCAGCAGCTTGATTTCCGAGCGCATCTCGATGCGCAGCTTCGCGTCGAGGTTCGACAGCGGCTCGTCGAACAGGAACATCACCGGATCGCGCGCGAGCGCGCGACCCATCGCGACGCGCTGACGCTGGCCGCCCGACAGCTGACCCGGCTTGCGATCGAGCAGATGCTTGATCTGCAGCGTGTTCGACACACGCTCGACAATCTGCGTCTGCTCCTGCTTCGGCACCTTGCGGATGTTCAGGCCGAACGAGATGTTGTCGCGCACCGTCATCGACGGATAAAGCGCGTACGACTGGAACACCATCGCGATGTCGCGATCTTTCGGCGACAGGTTGTTGACCGTCTTGCCGTCGATCTGGATCTCGCCCTTGGTCACGGTTTCGAGACCGGCAATCATGTTGAGCAGCGTCGACTTACCGCAGCCCGAGCCGCCGACCAGAATCAGGAACTGGCCGTCTTCGATGTCGATGTTGACACCCTTCAGAACCGGCACCCCGTTCGGGTAGGTCTTGTACACGTCACGGATGGAAAGGCTTGCCATGCTGTGAATCCTCTAGTCTCTGGTACTGCTTGAAAACGTCTTGTCAGGCGACGACGGCACGCGTTCGGTGAAACGCCGTCGCTCCAGGGTGATTTAGCCCTTCACCGCGCCCGCGGTCAGGCCGCGCACGAAGTAACGTCCGGCGATGATGTAGACGAGCAGCGTGGGCATCGCCGCGATGATCGCGCCGGCCATGTCCACGTTGTATTCCTTCACGCCGGTCGAGGTGTTGACGAGGTTGTTCAGCGCCACGGTGATCGGCATCGAATCGACGCCGGAGAACACGATACCGAACAGGAAGTCGTTCCAGATCTGCGTGAATTGCCAGATCAGGCACACCATGAAGATCGGCAGCGACACCGGCAGCAGGATCTTCGTGAAGATCGTGAAGAAACCCGCACCGTCGATACGCGCGGCCTTCACGAGTTCAGCCGGCACGCTCACGTAGAAGTTGCGGAAGAACATCGTCGTGAACGCGATACCGTAGATCACGTGCACGAGCACCAGACCGCTCACCGTGTTCGCCAGGCCGAGGATGCCTTCGAGGCGCGCCATCGGCAGCAGGATCGCCTGGAACGGAATGAAGCAGCCGACCAGCAGCATCGTGAAGATCGGATCGGCGCCGCGGAAACGCCAGTGCGTGAGCACGTAGCCGTTGAACGCGCCGATGATCGACGAGATCAGCACCGCCGGAATCACCATGCGCACCGAGTTCATGAAGAACGGCTGCATGCCGTCGCAGCGCACCCCCGTACACGCGCCGCTCCACGCCTTGACCCACGGCGCGAAACTCCAGCTCGTCGGCGGCGTCAGCAGGTTGCCGGTGCGCAGCTGGTCGATGTCCTTGAACGAAGTCGACAGCATCACGTACAGCGGGAACAGGAAGTACAGGGCGAACAGAACCAGGGCCGCGTAAATGACGGCACGGCTAATCGTCATCTTAGGCTGCATTGCGGGTGCTCCTCGATTCCAGATACATCAGCGGCACGAGCACGGCCACCACGGTAGCGAGCATCATGATCGACGATGCCGCGCCGACGCCGAGCTGCCCACGGTTGAACGAAAACGTGTACATGAAGATGGCCGGCAGCGACGACGACGTGCCCGGACCGCCGGCGGTCAGCGCGACGACCAGGTCGAACGTCTTGATGGTGATGTGACAAAGGATCAGCAGCACGGAGAAGAACACCGGCCGCATGCTCGGAATCACGATCTTGCGGTAGATGGTCGGCAGGTTCGCGCCGTCCATCTGCGCGGCCTTGAAGATCTCGCTGTCGACGCCGCGCAAACCGGCGAGGAACAGCGCCATCACGAAGCCGGTGGACTGCCAGACCGCCGCGATCACGATACAGAAGATCGCCCTGTCCGGGTCGCCGAGCCAGTTGAATGAGAAGCTCGTCCAGCCCCAGTCGTGAAACACCTTCTCGATGCCGATGCTCGGCGTCAGAATCCATTGCCACGCGGTGCCGGTCACGATGAACGACAGCGCCATCGGATACAGGAACACGGCGCGCAGCGCGCCTTCGTTGCGGATCTGCTGATCGAGCAGGATCGCGAGCAACAGACCCAGACCGATGCAGATACCGATGAACGGAATGCCGAACCAGCCGAGGTTCGCGGCCGAAGTCCAGAACACGTCGTTCTGGAACAGTTCGCGATAGCGGTCGAGACCCGCGAACTCCCACCGAGGCATCAGCCGCGAAGTAGACAGCGACAGATAGCCGGTGATTGCGATAAAGCCATACACGAAGATCAGGCTGATCACGACGCTGGGTGCGAGCACCAGCTTCGGAATATAGCGATCGGCAAGGGCCGCCATGGGCGACGTGCGGCGGGCGACGGTGGCCGTTTTCCCGTTCCCGCTGATGGAAGCAGTCACT
This sequence comes from Paraburkholderia lebeckiae, assembly GCF_050436225.1. Classification (NCBI taxonomy): domain Bacteria; kingdom Pseudomonadati; phylum Pseudomonadota; class Betaproteobacteria; order Burkholderiales; family Burkholderiaceae; genus Paraburkholderia; species Paraburkholderia lebeckiae. Next base: position 3,074,299 of record NZ_JBNDLU010000002.1, read on the forward strand.
ACTCGACTCCTGCTGAAACTGTACCGCCGGGCTGCCCGTGCACGCATGGCGCGGGACCGCGACGGCCTGGGTGTGACTCCATGAAACCAGGGTGAGCCGCGTGGCACCGGACTGCGCTGCGAACGAAAGCAGCGAGGTCCGATCCCCCACGGCCCGAAGGGCGCGCCCGGTGCTTCGGATGCAAGCCGCCGGGCGCAACGCTTCGTACTTACGCTTACTTGGTCTTCGCTGCCTTCGCGAGAGCCTGAACCGCGGTCTTCGAATCTTCCTGCGAGTTCATGAACTTCGTGACGACGTCGGAGATCGCGCCTGCCGCGGCATCCGGCTGAGCCATGCCGTGAGCGAGCGACGGCACATAACCGCCGGCCTTGATCGCAATCTGCTCATCCGCGTACGACTTCTTCGCGCAGTCGTCGAACTTGTCCATCGGCACGCCGAGACGCACCGGGATCGAGCCCTTGTACAGGCTGAACTGCTCCTGGAACGCCGGCGACATGATCGTCTTCGCGAGCGCGAGCTGGCCCGGCGTCGCGGCCTTCTGGCCTTTCTGCTGGAAGAACACGAACGAGTCGACGTTGAACGTGTAAGCCTTGTCGGTATTCGGCACCACCGCGCAGATGTAGTCCGTGCCCGACTTCTTGCCAGCGTTGGTGAACTCGCCCTTCGCCCAGTCGCCCATGAACTGCATGCCGGCCTTGCCGTTGATGACCATGGCCGTGGCGAGGTTCCAGTCACGGCCCGTACGGCCCGCGTCGAAGTAGCCCTGGATCTTGCGGACCGTGTCGAACACCTGAACCATCTTTTCCGAGGTCAGCGTCTTCTCGTCGAGGTCGACGAGCGCCTTCTTGTAGAAGTCCGCGCCTTCCGACAGCACGACGTCTTCCCACAGCGTCAGGTCTTGCCACGGCTGGCCGCCCATTGCGATCGGCTGAATGCCCGCGGCCTTCATCTTGTCGGCCACCGCGAAGAACTCAGGCCACGTGGTCGGCACCTTGCCGCCTGCCTTGTCCAACGCTGCCTTGTTGATGTACAGCCAGTTCACGCGGTGCACCGAGAACGGCGCGGCGACGTAGTGGCCGTCCGCTTGGATGATCTTGTCGATTTGCGGCGGCAGGTTCTTCTTCCAGTCGCCCGCGACCGAGTCGATCGGCACCAGCACGCCCTGCGAAGCCCATTCCTGGATCAGCGGACCCTTGATTTGCGCGGCGCTCGGTGCGTTGCCCGAGATCACCTGCGTCTTCAGTGCCGTCATGGCAGCCGCGCCAGCGCCGCCCGCGACCGCGAAGTCCTTCCACGTGTAGCCCTGCTTCGTCATGTCGTCCTTGAGGACGCCGACGGCCTTGGATTCGCCGCCCGAAGTCCACCAGTGCAGCACTTCGATCGACTCGGCGGCCTGCACGGCCGACACGCCACACATCAGACCCGCAGCGCACAGAGCGCCCATGATCGCGCGAAATTTCATTGCTTATCTCCTCCAGACACCTGAACAAAAAAACGAATGGCCCCTGATGTCGCCAGGGTGCTGTGGTTGGTTCAAACAGGCAAAACACTGGGCGATCGAGCACGGTCGGGCGCATGCGCGAAGGCATGTGCCGGCGGACCGATGTCCGGCCGCTGGACGCTCAAGAGGTGAGTGGTTCGGGATGCAACTGACTGTCTCCTCTTTTGATTTTTGCCTGCCCGCATCGCGCTGCAGACTCGAGGTACCTCATACGCCAACTCGACGCCAGCCTGACGTCGGCTGCGGGCAACGACCCCGCAAGCCCGTCGACTCCCCGGCTTTCCATAAGGTCCGCCGGCACCCTGCTGGCGCGTACCGGAAGGCGTTGTCCCATTGTCCGTTAGCGTGCCGGGGACGCCCGCCGATTCGCAAAAAGTGTGCATTCCGTCAGTACAGCGCACGCTTTTTTCATCGAATTAACGCTACCTCTTGATTTGGATTGTAGTTAAACTACAATTCAGTGTCAAAAAATATTTTATCGGACTACGGTCGCTCTTCCGGGGCGCTGCGCGTGCAGTGTCCGATCAGCGCGGCGGCCCTTCAGGACATCGACGGAGACTCATGCATACCGACACAAGCTTCACCTTCGTTCTCTTCGGCGGAACCGGCGATCTGTCGATGCGCAAGATCCTGCCCGCGCTGTTCGAGGCGCACCGCGCGGGCGGCATGCTCGCCGACAGCGGCAAGATCGTCGCGGTCGCGCGGCACGTCGAGGATCGCGGCGAGTATCTGCAGTGGGTCGACGGGCACGTCAAGCCGCATGTGTCGAAGAACGGCCTCGACGAAGCCGCGTGGACGAGCTTCCTCGCGCGCATCGAGTTCGTGAAGATCGATCTCGGCAATCCGGATGACTTCGCGCAACTGCGCGACGCGATCCAGGAGATGCCCGGCATCCGCGTGTTCTATCTGGCGACGGGTCCGTCGCTGTTCGTGCCGATCTGCCATGCGCTCGCCGCGGTGGGCCTGAACCAGAACGCGCGCATCGTGCTCGAGAAGCCGCTCGGCTACGACCTGAAGTCGTCGAACGCAATTAATGATGCGGTCGGCGAAATCTTCGCGGAAGAACAGATCTACCGGATCGACCATTACCTCGGCAAGGAGCCGGTGCAAAACCTGCTCGCGCTGCGCTTCGGCAATGCGCTGTTCGAGCCGCTGTGGCGCCGCGAGTGGGTCGAAAGCATCCAGATCACGATCGCCGAGGAGCTCGGCGTCGAAGCGCGCGGCGATTTCTACGACAATACCGGCGCGCTGCGCGACATGGTGCAGAACCACCTGTTGCAGTTGCTGTCGATCGTCGCGATGGAGCCGCCCCACTCGATGGATTCCGACTCGGTGCGCGACGAAAAGCTGCGCGTGCTGCGCGCGCTCAAACCAATCGAGCCGCAGGAAATCGGCAAGGTTGCGGTGCGCGGCCAGTATCATTCGGGCGTGATCCGTGGCAACACGGTCCCGGCCTACGCGACCGAGCACGGCGTGAAGCCCGATAGCTCGACCGAGACCTTCGTCGCGCTGAAGGTCGAGATCGAGAATTGGCGCTGGGCCGGCGTGCCGTTTTTCCTGCGCACGGGCAAGCGGCTCGCCGACCGCGTCGCCGAGATCGTCGTGAATTTCCGTGCGGTGCCGCATTCGGCGCTTGGCGCGTCGGCGCTGCGCGCGGGCGCGAACCGCCTCGTGATCCGTCTGCAGCCTAACGAGACGATTCGTCTGTACTGTCTCGCGAAGCAGCCCGGCGAGGGTATGAACCTCGCGAGCGTATACCTCGATCTCGCGTTCGACCGGTTCTTCCGCGAAGGCCAGATGGAGGCCTATCAGCGGCTGCTGCTCGACGTGATCAACGGGCGCCTCGCGCTGTTCGTGCGGCGCGACGAACAGGAAGCCGCGTGGCGCTGGGTCGAGCCGATCCTCAACGAGTGGAAGGCCTCGACCAAGCCGCCCAAGCCGTACGCGGCGGGCACGTGGGGACCGTCCGCGGCGAGCGCGATGCTCGCCCAGCACGGCACCTGCTGGCTCGAGGAAGAGAATTGAGTTTGATGAATTGATGGACGGCGCCGCGCGCAATGAACACTTCGGCGCGCGGCGCCGGCAACACCACCGACGAACTGAACGGAGTCGCGCCGGTATCGCGTCATGCGTCCGCAGGCCACCCGCCTTGCAGGCATCGCGCGAGAGCAGTCAGGCTGATTCCGCAGACCTAACAAGAAAGCAGCACGGAGGAGAAGTGATCGAGCTTCACGCTTTCGACGACCAGCGCGCCCAATCCGACGCGCTGGCGAAAGCGGTGGGCGACGCGTTACATGCGTCGCTTGCCGCACAGGCGGCCGGCACCGGCACGTCAACCCCGCTCGCGCGCCCGGCCATGCTAGCCGTGTCCGGCGGCAGCAGCCCGCGTCCGTTCCTGCAAACGTTGTCGACGCAGACGTTCGACTGGCCCCGCATCGCGATCACGCTGGTCGACGACCGCTGGGTGCCGGAGACCGATAGCGCGAGCAACGCGCAGCTCGCGCGCGCCACGTTGCTGCAGAACGCGGCGCAACACGCGACCTTCTGGCCGCTCGTCGACACCACCCAGGATCTGCATTCGCACGTCGCCGCGCTGAATGCGGACGCGCGCTTCGCCACGGCGCCCGACATCGCGGTGCTGGGCATGGGCGAAGACGGCCACACCGCGTCGATCTTCGCCGACGCGCCCGAATGGAATCACGCGATCAACACGACCGAGCGTTTCGTCGCCGTGCATCCGGGCGCGGCGCCGCACGCGCGCGTGAGCTGGTCGCTGTCCGCGCTGAAGGACGTGAAGCATCTGTTTCTGCTGATCGCAGGGCCGCGCAAGATGGACGTGCTCAACGCCGCGTCCGCCGCGCTACAAAAAAATGCCATCTCGCAGCTGGCAAACGACAAGGGAGTGAGACTCGATGTCTACTGGTGTGCAAACTAAGGCTGTGCCGGGCGCGGTCCAGCACGCCGATGGACCGAGGCTCCTGGCCGACATCGGCGGTACCAATGCGCGTTTCGCGCTCGAGACGGGCCCCGGCGAAATCGGCTCGGTGCAGGTCTATCCTTGCGCCGACTACCCGAGTGTCGCCGACGTCATCAAGAAGTATCTGAAGGACATGAAGATCGGTCGCGTCAATCACGCGGCGATCGCGATTGCGAACCCGGTCGACGGCGACCAGGTCAGCATGACCAATCACGACTGGACCTTTTCGATCGAAGCGACGCGCCGCGCGCTCGGCTTCGACACGCTGCTCGTCGTCAACGACTTCACCGCGCTTGCGATGGCGCTGCCCGGCCTCACCGACACGCAGCGCGTGCAGGTGGGCGGCGGCCAGCGCCGGCCGAACAGCGTGATCGGCCTGCTCGGCCCCGGCACGGGCATGGGCGTGTCGGGTCTGATCCCCGCCGACGACCGCTGGATCGCGCTCGGCAGCGAAGGCGGCCATGCCACCTTCGCGCCCGCCGACGAGCGTGAAGATATCGTGCTGCAGTACGCGCGCAAGAAGTGGTCACACGTGTCGTTCGAACGCGTGGCCGCGGGTCCCGGCATCGAGATGATCTATCGCGCGCTCGCGGGCCGCGACAAGAAGCGCGTGCCGGCCAGCGTCAATACGGCCGATGTGGTCAAGCGCGCGCTCGAAGGCGAGCCGCTCGCGGCCGAATCGGTCGACGTGTTCTGCGGCATTCTCGGCACCTTCGCCGGCAATATCGCGGTGACGCTCGGCGCGCTCGGCGGCATCTATATCGGCGGCGGCGTCGTGCCACGCCTCGGCGAGTTCTTCGCGCGTTCGTCGTTCCGCCAGCGCTTCGAGGCGAAGGGCCGCTTCGAGGCGTATCTGCAGAACGTGCCGACCTATGTGATTACCGCCGAGTACCCGGCGTTCCTCGGCGTATCGGCGATTCTGGCGGAGCAGCTGTCGAACCGCGCGGGCGGCAGCTCGTCGGCGGTGTTCGAGCGGATTCGCCAGATGCGCGACGCGCTGACGCCGGCCGAGCGCCGCGTCGCCGATCTCGCGTTGAACCACCCGCGTTCGATCATCAATGATCCGATCGTCGATATCGCGCGCAAGGCCGACGTCAGTCAGCCGACCGTGATCCGCTTCTGCCGCTCGCTCGGCTGCCAGGGGCTGTCGGACTTCAAGCTCAAGCTCGCGACCGGTTTGACCGGCACGATTCCGGTCAGCCACAGCCAGGTGCATCTCGGCGACACCGCGACCGACTTCGGCGCGAAGGTGCTCGACAACACCGTGTCCGCGATTCTGCAATTGCGCGAGCATCTGAACTTCGAGCACGTGGAACGCGCCATCGACCTGCTGAACGGCGCGCGGCGCATCGAGTTCTACGGACTCGGCAATTCGAACATCGTCGCGCAGGACGCGCACTACAAGTTCTTCCGCTTCGGCATTCCGACCATCGCATACGGTGACCTGTACATGCAGGCGGCCTCGGCCGCGCTGCTCGGCAAGGGCGACGTGATCGTCGCGGTGTCGAAGTCGGGGCGCGCGCCCGAGCTGCTGCGCGTGCTCGACGTCGCGATGCAGGCCGGCGCGCAGGTGATCGCGATCACGTCGAGCAACACACCGCTCGCGAAGCGTGCGACGGTCGCGCTGGAAACCGATCACATCGAGATTCGCGAGTCGCAACTGTCGATGATCTCGCGCATCCTGCACCTCGTGATGATCGACATTCTCGCTGTCGGTGTGGCGATTCGGCGCGCGATGCCGAGCGACGACGTCGCCGAGACGGTCGAGAAAGCGCGCGAAGGCGCCGACGACGACGCGACGGCCGTGCTCGACTGGCTCAGCCACGGCGCTGCTTCGTCGGCGCGCGACTGAGCCTCCGCTCACGGCTGTCCCGATCCGCTTGCGGTGAACGAACCCGCGGCGTGTGCATCGTCTTCGATGCGCCCGCCGCGGGTTTTCCTGTTTGGGGACGCGAAAAGCGACCGATAATAGGCGCTCTATCTCCTGGCCGAACCGCTTTGCCATGATCATCCGCCCGCATCTCCACTGGTTTCGCATGCTGCTCGCATGGCGCGGCTCGGTGCTGCCGCAGTTGCTGCCGCGGCTCCTGCTGATCTTCTTCATCTCGATCATTGCGCTCGCCGCACACGATCATCTGCTGCCCGTCAGCCTGAACCTGAGCTCGATCGCGCCGTTCTCGCTGGTCGGCATTGCGCTCGCGGTGTTTCTCGGCTTTCGCAACAATGCGAGCTACGACCGCTGGTGGGAGGCGCGCAAGCTGTGGGGGCAGTTGCTCAATGAGTCGCGCTCGCTGACGCGCCAGGCGCTGACGCTGCCGTCGCGCGAGTTGCCCAAAGAAGAAGCCGCCGCGTTTCTGGCGATACTGAGCGCGCTCCCGCATGCGCTGCGTCATCAGTTGCGCAAGACCGAACCGCGCGACGACCTTGCCGCGCGGCTGCCCCGCGCACTGTTTGAACGTGTAATTCGATCGCGCTACAAGCCAGCCGCGCTGTTGCTGTGCCTCGGCGAATGGGTGCAGCGCTCGGCACGCGCGGGGGCGCTCGATCCGATGGCGGTGCTCGCGTTCGACCGCAATCTGAGCGGACTGTCGGATGTGATCGGCGGGTGCGAGCGCATCGCGTCGACGCCACTGCCGTTCGCGTATTCGGTGATGATCCACCGCACCGTGTACTTCTTCTGCGCGTCGTTGCCATTCGGACTCGTCAATAGCATCGGCATTTTCACGCCGGTGTTCGCGGTGTTCGTCGCGTACACGTTCATGGCGCACGAAGCGATCGCGTCGCAGCTCGAAGAACCGTTCGGCACCGACGACAACGATCTCGCGCTCAACATGATGTCGGCGATGATCGAGGATGCGATGCGCGATCTGCGCGGCGAGCCGGCACTCGCGCTGCCGCAGCCGCGCGAAGACCGGTATCAATGGGATTGAATGCGCGGTGGGCGGCGCCGGTCGGCGGCCGTCAGTGGTTGCCGGCCGTTTCGGAGAGCCGTTTGATCGTCGCGACGCGCGCGCCGATGATGTCGATACGCCCGTGCTCGTCGACGAGGCGCGTCGACGCCGTCAGATACGCGCTCCACGCGCGTTGCGCGTGCACGAGCGTCGGCCGCGATTGCGCCGGCATCTTCGATTCGAGCACACGGTAGTAGCGCTTCAGATCGAACATCGCGTGTTCGCACCGCGCGTCGGCATTGCAAGCGCGCGGCCGGCGCGGCGCCGGACCGTTCGCATCGGCGAGCGCGCTGCGCAGCGCGAGCGCGCGGTCGCGCACCGGCTGCAGCTGCATGTCGGCTTCGGAAAGCACGTACATCGAACCCTGGGTCGTGGCGAAGACCGCGGCGAGCAACTGCTTCTCGGCATCGCGCGACGCAAGCCAGCTCGACTGGCTCCTTTCCCACAGCCTGCGCCGCGCGGGCGGCAGCTTCGCAAGCAACTGCTGGTACGCGTTGTCGACCGCGACCTTCCAGCCGATGCGCGCAGCGTCCATGCACTGCACCTGCCCCATCGTCGTCGACATGTCGGCGCGCGCGAGACACGCGCGCATCGACGCGTCGATCGGATCGGCGGCGGCCACCTCGGCATGCGCCGCCGGACTCGCGATACCGCCGAACACCACCGTGCCGGCCGCCAGCGCGAAGGCCAGCATGCCGGCCCCGCGCCGCCAGCGGCCGATCGCTGCCAGGCCCGGCAGAAACGTCACCCACCCCATCGTCAGATGCGCACGCAATCGACGAAGTATTCGATGCGCCCGTTGACCATTTCGCCGACGAGCCCGTGGATATCCGTATGGAAACCCGGGAAGCGCTCGTTGAACTCGCGCGCGAAACGCAGATAGTTGACGATGGTCCTGTTGAAACGCTCGCCCGGAATCAGCAGCGGAATGCCCGGCGGATACGGCGTCAACAGGATCGACGTGACACGGCCTTCGAGCTCGTCGATCGGTACCCGATCGATCTCGCGGTGGGCGAGCTTCGCGAACGCGTCGGACGGCTTCATCGCCGGCTCCATGCTCGACAGGTACATCTCGGTCGTCAGACGCGCGATGTCGTTCGCGCGATACACGCTGTGGATCTGCTGGCACAGGTCGCGCAGGCCGACACGCTCGTACATCGGATGATGCTGCACGAACTCGGGCAGCACACGCCACAGCGGCTGGTTGTTGTCGTAGTCGTCCTTGAACTGCTGCAGCTCGGTCACCATCGAGTTCCAGCGGCCCTTCGTGATGCCGATCGTGAACATGATGAAGAACGAGTACAGGCCCGTCTTCTCGACGATGATGCCGTGCTCGGCCAGGTACTTCGTGACGATCGCGGCCGGAATGCCGGTTTCGCCGAAGCCGCCGTCCATGTCGAGACCCGGCGTGACGATCGTCGCCTTGATCGGATCGAGCATGTTGAAGCCTTCGGCGAGCGGGCCGAAGCCGTGCCACGCGTCGTTGGGGCGCAGCATCCAGTCGTCGCGCGAGCCGATGCCTTCCTCGGCGAACTGGTCCGGGCCCCACACCTTGAAGAACCAGTCGTCGCCGTATTCGGTGTCGACCTTGGTCATCGCGCGGCGGAAGTCGAGCGCTTCAGCGATCGACTCCTCGACGAGCGCGGTGCCGCCCGGCGCTTCCATCATCGCCGCGGCCACGTCGCACGACGCGATGATCGCGTACTGCGGGCTCGTCGACGTATGCATCAGATACGCCTCGTTGAAGCGATGCTTGTCGAAGCGGCTGTTCTTCGAATCCTGCACGACGATCTGCGACGCCTGCGAGATGCCGGCGAGCAGCTTGTGCGTGGAGTGCGTCGCGTACACCATCGCGCCGATGCGCGGACGGCCCGCGCCGATAGCGTGCATGTCCTGATAGAACTCGTGGAATTCGGCGTGCGGCAGCCACGCTTCGTCGAAGTGCAGCGTGTCGAGCCATTCGCCCAACATCTCCTTGATCATCTCGACGTTGTAGATCACGCCGTCGTAGGTGCTTTGCGTGATCGTCAGAATGCGCGGCTTCAGGTTCGGGTTCTTCGCGAGCGCTTCGCGCGCGAACGGGTTCGCCTCGATCTTCTTGCGGATGTTCTCCGGTTCGAACTCGCTGCGCGGAATCGGGCCGATGATGCCGAAGTTGTTGCGGGTCGGCGTCAGAAACACCGGGATCGCGCCAGTCATCGTGATCGCGTGCAGGATCGACTTGTGGCAGTTGCGGTCGACCAGCACGATGTCGCCGGGCGCCACCGTGCCGTGCCAGACGATCTTGTTCGAGGTGGAGGTGCCGTTGGTCACGAAGAACACGTGGTCGGCGCTGAAGATCCGCGCGGCGTTGCGCTCCGAGGCCGCGACCGGACCGGTATGGTCGAGCAGCTGGCCCAGTTCGTCGACCGCGTTGCAGACGTCGGCGCGCAGCATGTTCTCGCCGAAGAACTGGTGGAACATCTGGCCGAGCGGGCTCTTCAGGAACGCGACGCCGCCCGAGTGACCCGGGCAGTGCCACGAGTACGAACCTTCTTCCGCGTACTGCACCAGTTCCTTGAAGAACGGCGGCGCAAGCGAGTCGAGATACACCTTCGCCTCGCGGATGATATGGCGCGCGACGAACTCCGGCGTGTCCTCGAACATATGGATGAAGCCGTGCAGCTCGCGCAGGATGTCGTTCGGCAGATGGCGCGAAGTGCGCGTTTCGCCGTACAGGAAGATCGGAATATCGGCGTTGCGGCGGCGCACTTCGGTCACGAACGCGCGCAGCGCGACGATCGCGGCGGCAAGCTCGGGCGTCTCGCCTTCGACGACCACGTTATCGACGTACGGCAGCAGTTCGTCGTCGTCGATCGACAGGATGAAGCACGACGCGCGGCTCGACTGCTGCGCGAACGAGGTCAGATCGCCGTAGCTCGTCAACCCGAGCACTTCCGCGCCTTCTTTCTCGATGGCTTCGGCCAAAGCCCGGATGCCGGAACCCGAGATGTTCTCGGAGCGGAAATCTTCGTCGATGATGACGACGGGAAAACGGAACTTCATGGGCGATTCTCCAAAAAGAAAACGACCGCTGCGTTACGTAAAAAGCGCAGCGGTCACCCGAATAACTGGTGGGTCAAGATGCTGCCGGCGTCACGTTTTCGGCAACGTGACGCCGTGCTGACCTTGATACTTGCCGCCGCGATCCGCGTACGACGTTTCACAAATCTCGTCGCTTTCGAAAAACAGCACCTGGGCGACGCCTTCGTTCGCGTAAATTTTCGCAGGCAATGGTGTCGTATTCGAGAATTCGAGCGTGACGTGGCCTTCCCATTCCGGCTCGAACGGCGTCACGTTGACGATGATCCCGCAACGCGCGTATGTCGATTTGCCGAGGCACACGGTCAGCACGCTGCGCGGAATACGGAAATATTCGACCGTGCGCGCGAGCGCGAACGAGTTCGGCGGGATGATGCAGACGTCGCCCTTGAAATCGACAAACGACTTCTCGTCGAAGTTCTTCGGATCGACGATCGTCGAGTTGATGTTGGTGAAGATCTTGAATTCGTCGGCGCAGCGGATGTCGTAGCCGTAGCTCGAGGTGCCGTAGCTGACAATCTTCCGGCCGTCTTCGGAGACGCGAACCTGATCGGGCGCAAACGGCTCGATCATCTTGTGCGACTCGGCCATGCGCCGGATCCACTTGTCAGATTTGATGGTCATAGGTGAGAGCTGCTCGACGTGAATATCAGGAGTGACGAAAGGTAGATGAAAACGGCCGCCCGGCGCTTCGGCGCCCAGCCGGCGAAGGCCGCTCATTTTACGCGATCACGGAGACGCTGCCGCCGATGGCGCGAGCCGCGCCCGATGAAGGAGGTCCGCCGACTGGCACGACGCCGTTGCGGGGCGGGTCACCGAACGGCGGCCGAGCGGCGAGAGCGCGCTCGCGGTTCACTGCTGGCGAATCACGCCGCAGGCGATCGCCGCGCCCGCGCCATGCTGAGGGTACGCGTAGGGATCGGTCGCGTCGTGGTGGAGCAGTACCGCGCGCTGCAGCACCGAGCGGATGCCGTCGAGCGACACGTCCGGCGCGACGATGAAGCCGGTGGCCACGCCGTTCGCGTCCGCATGGATGTTGCCGAGATCGCCCTCGACGCGCGCGCCGGCCTTGAGCCGTTCGGCTGCCGGCGAAAACACCGGACCGGCGCTGGAGCCGTCGGCGGCGTTGCAGTCGCCGCGCTCGTGCACCTGCAGCGCGTGGTCGCTGTTGGGCGGCAAGCCCGTGAGATTGTAGGTGACCTGGACGCCGTCCGAGCGCTCGATAAACGTCACGAGGCCGTGCGCCTGATTGCCCACGGTGGGCAGCAATTGCGCGTCGGCGCGCTTTTCCTGTGGTCTCAGGAATACGCCACAGCCGCTCAACAGCACACAGCTGGCAGTCAGGACGATGAACGCATGTACCGCGTGCCCGTCGATTCGTTTTCCCATGCGATCCTCTTGTCGGCCTGGCGGCCGCCCCTGCGGCCGCCGAGCCGAACTCGTGAAGTCGACATGATACCGCGAGAGTTCGTGAAAATAGGGATCGAGATCGCCCCTAATCCCTCGCCCGAACGGCCGCTCAGGTGTTCTGCACGACGATGTTCGGAAACTTCGAGCTCATGTCGCGCGCGCGCTCGGCGATATGCACCGCGACCTTGCGCGCGATCGAGCGATAGAGCTCCGCAATGCGCCCGTTCGGGTCCGCGACGACCGTGGGACGGCCCGAGTCGGCCTGCTCGCGGATCGTGATGTCGAGCGGCAGGCTGCCGAGCACGTCGACGCCATACTCCTTGCCCATGCGCTCGCCGCCGCCGGCGCCGAAGATGTGCTCCTCGTGCCCGCAATTCGAACAGATGTGCAGGCCCATGTTCTCGACGATGCCGAGAATCGGGATGCCGACCTTTTCGAACATCTTGAGGCCCTTCTTCGCGTCGAGCAGCGCGATGTCCTGCGGCGTCGTGACGATCACGGCGCCCGTAACCGGCACGCGCTGCGCGAGCGTCAGCTGGATGTCGCCGGTGCCCGGCGGCATGTCGACGATCAGATAGTCGAGTTCGTGCCAGTTGGTCTGGCGCAGCAGCTGTTCGAGCGCCGAGGTCGCCATCGGGCCGCGCCACACCATCGGGTTGTCCGCCTCGATCAGGAAACCTATCGAGCTGGCCTGCACGCCGTGGCCGGTCATCGGGTTCATCGATTTGTCGTCGGGCGATTCGGGGCGGCCCTCGATGCCGAGCATGGTGGGCAGCGACGGGCCATAGATGTCGGCGTCGAGAATGCCGACCGCCGCGCCTTCGCTCGCGAGCGCGAGCGCGAGATTCACGGCGGTCGTGCTCTTGCCGACGCCGCCCTTGCCCGAGGCCACCGCGACGATGTTCTTCACGCCGGGCAGCAGTTTCACGCCGCGCTGCACGGTGTGCGCGGCAATCTGTTGCGAAACCTCGACGCGCACGTTCGCGACGCCGGGCACCGCGCGCAGCGCGTCGGCGAACCGCTGGCGGATCGCGTCGAACTGGCTTTTCGCCGGGTAGCCGAGCGTCACCTGAATGCTGACCGCGTCGCCCTCCACAACCACGTTGCGGATGCTCTTCGCGGCCGCGTACGGCGCGCCCGTGTTGGGGTCAGTGACGGCCGCGACGGCGACGTCGACCAAAGCCCGATCGATACTCATTGATACTCCGTGGGGAAGAGGTGCGGCGCGGCGAGATGGACCGATCGGCCACGCGGCGGAATTTGCAAGAAATTGTTATGCGGCATTGCGAAAAACGAGCGTGCCGGGCACCCTTCGGGGCACGCGGGACGCCGTAGGGTCGCATCGCTGCGTGTTTCAGGCATTATTGTAGTGTCTGACGGCAGACGGTGCCGGAAGACCCTTCTTCGCTGTAGGACCGCGCGAAGCAAGGCGCAGGAATCGTTCCCGAACTTTCTGAATGGTCGCTGCATTGCCGGAATGTTCGCTGCATAGACTGACCGCTTCCCGCTGGTTTATTCGCACTCGAAAGGAAATCAGAATGAATGCAAGAATCATGACTCGCGTGGCCGTATTCGCCGTGGCCGGCTCGCTGGTGGCCGGCTGCGCAACCCAACAGGGCACCAACACAGCAGTCGGCACCGGCGTGGGCGCTGGGGCCGGCGCGGCGATCGGCGCGATCTTCGGCGGCGGCAAGGGCGCGGCGATCGGCGCGGCCACCGGCGCCGCGGTGGGCGGCATCACCGGCTACAACTGGGACAACATCCGCAACCGCATGTCGGGCGCGACCAAGGGCACCGGCACGCAGATCACCGAGCAGCCGGACGGCTCGCTCAAGCTGAACATTCCGAGTTCGGTCACGTTCGACACCAGCAGCTACGCGATCAAGCCGTCGTTCGCACCGGTGCTCGACCAGCTCGCGCAGACGCTGCAGCAGAATCCGGAAGTCGTCGCGTCGGTCGTCGGCCATACGGACAGCACCGGCTCGCTGCAATACAACGAAACGCTGTCGGTCAATCGCGCGCAGAGCGTGACCGGCTATCTGGCGCAACGCGGCATCGCGCCGCAACGCCTGTCGGCCACCGGCATGGGCCCGAACCAGCCGATCGCCGACAACAACACCGAAGCCGGCCGCGCGGCCAACCGTCGCGTCGAGATCTATCTGCGCGCGACGGCCCAGCACGCGACGCAATAAGGGCAAGTCTCAAGGATAAGGCGCCGCCGGGCCGGCCGGGCGTTTCAGCCGCACGCGCCCGGCTTGCGGGCGGGACGAGCCGCCGGACCGGTTTGTCGACCGATCGAAAAAAATTTCGAACTCTGCGGAAAATCTGCGGTCTGTGTTTACGGTACGTGGCTGGCGAAGCCATCACGTCACCATTCTCCTCTTGTCGTTGTTGCTCCGGGGTTTATCGACCCCGGTTTTTTTTGCCCGCGCGGTTTTGCCCCCGCTTCGCCAGGCGTCGTTCCTGGCTGTCCCCCACCGCAGCGCCCGCCCCCATCCCCCTCTGTTCCGCGCGTCCAGCCCCGCCGCGCCCCGCCCGCGTGCGGCGTGCGCCCTGCTAAAATCACCGTTTCGTCCCACCGCAGGCACCCCCGATCCTTATGTCAGCACCCGCCACCGATCTCCCAGCAGGCGAGCCGTCCGGCCGCCGTCAGATTCTCGTCACGTCGGCCCTTCCTTATGCGAACGGGCAGATTCATATCGGCCATCTGGTCGAATATATCCAGACGGACATCTGGGTCCGGGTGCTGCGAATGCACGGCCACGAGGTCTACTACGTCGGCGCTGACGACACGCACGGCACGCCGGTGATGCTGCGCGCGGAACAGGAAGGTCTGACGCCGAAACAGCTGATCGATCGCGTCTGGCTGGAGCACAAGCGCGACTTCGACAGCTTCGGCATTTCGTTCGACAACTACTACTCGACGGACTCCGACGAAAACCGCGTGCTCAGCGAAAACGTCTACCTCGCGCTGAAGGAAGCGGGGCTGATCGACGCGCGCGAGATCGAACAGGCGTACGACCCGGTCAAGGAAATGTTCCTGCCGGACCGCTTCATCAAGGGCGAGTGCCCCAAATGCGGCGCCAAAGACCAATACGGCGACAGCTGCGAAGTCTGCGGCTCGACCTACCAGCCCACCGAGCTCGTCAATCCGTACTCGGTCGTCTCGGGCGCGACGCCGATTCGCAAGACGTCGACGCACTACTTCTTCCGCCTGTCCGATCCGCGCTGCGAGAACTTCCTGCGCGCCTGGGTCGGCGGCCTCGCGCAGCCGGAAGCCACCAACAAGATGCGCGAATGGCTCGGCGACGCTGGCGAAGCCAAGCTCGCCGACTGGGACATTTCGCGCGACGCGCCGTACTTCGGCTTCGAGATTCCGGGCGCGCCCGGCAAGTATTTCTACGTGTGGCTCGACGCGCCGGTCGGCTACTACGCAAGCTTCAAGAACCTCGCCGAAAAGCGCGGCCTCGACTTCGACGCGTGGGTCCGCAAGGGCTCGACGGCCGAGCAGTACCACTTCATCGGCAAGGACATCCTGTATTTCCACACGCTGTTCTGGCCCGCGATGCTCGAGTTCTCGGGCCATCGCACACCGACCAACGTGTTCGCGCACGGCTTTTTGACCGTCGACGGCGCGAAGATGTCGAAGTCGCGCGGCACCTTCATTACCGCGCAAAGCGTGATCGACACCGGCCTGAACCCGGAATGGCTGCGCTACTACTTCGCGGCCAAGCTGAACAGCACGATGGAAGACCTCGACCTGAACCTCGACGACTTCCAGGCGCGCGTGAACAGCGACCTGGTCGGCAAGTACGTGAACATCGCGAGCCGCGCGGCCGGCTTCCTGATCAAGCGCTTCGACGGCCGCGTGCAGGACAGCGCAATGCATCATCCGCTGCTCGGCACGCTGCGCGCGGCGCTGCCGCAGATCGCCGCGCACTACGAGGCGCGCGAGTACAGCCGCGCGCTGCGTCAGACCATGGAGCTCGCCGACTCGGTCAACGCCTACGTCGATACCGCCAAGCCCTGGGATCAGGCGAAAGACCCGGCCAACGCGGTCGCGCTGCACGAGACCTGCAGCGTCAGCATCGAGGCGTTCCGTCTGCTGTCGCTGGCCCTGAAGCCGGTGTTGCCGAAGCTCGCCGAAGCGGTCGAGGCTTTCCTCGGCATCGAGCCGCTCGTGTGGGCCGACGCCACCGTGCCGCTCAGCTCGGCGCGCCCGATCAACGCGTACAAGCATCTGATGACGCGCGTCGATCCGAAGCAGATCGAGGCGCTGCTCGCCGCCAATCGCGACTCGCTGCAGGCCACGCCGGAAGCGGCGCCGGCCGACGCGAAGGCCAAGGCGAAGGCCCACGCCAAGGCCGTC
Source organism: Paraburkholderia lebeckiae (assembly GCF_050436225.1). Lineage (NCBI taxonomy): Bacteria > Pseudomonadati > Pseudomonadota > Betaproteobacteria > Burkholderiales > Burkholderiaceae > Paraburkholderia > Paraburkholderia lebeckiae. Next base: position 3,090,588 of record NZ_JBNDLU010000002.1, read on the forward strand.
GCCGCGAAGGAAGAAGAGTCCGGCATCATCACGATCGACGACTTCGCGAAGGTCGATCTGCGCATCGCGAAGATCGTCGACTGCAAGGCGGTGGAAGGCTCGGACAAGCTGCTGCAACTGACGCTCGACGTCGGCGAAGAGAAGACCCGCAACGTGTTCTCGGGCATCAAGTCCGCCTATCAGCCGGAGCAGCTGATCGGCAAGCTGACCGTGATGGTCGCGAACCTCGCGCCGCGCAAGATGAAGTTCGGCATGTCCGAGGGCATGGTGCTGGCGGCATCGGCGGCGGACGAGAAGGCCGAACCGGGCCTCTACGTGCTCGAGCCGCACAGCGGCGCGAAGCCCGGCATGCGCGTGAAGTAACGCGCGGCGTCTTCGGGCGCCTGGGCCTCACCTCGCCGCAGGCAGGTATGACGAAAAAGGCACGCTTCCAGGCGTGCCTTTTTTATGTTGCCCGCGTCACCATGAGATCCGATCGAAGCGCCGCGTGTACAGCACGTCGGCGCCATAGAACGTGCCGCCATACACGACCAGCGACCAGTATCGCGTCAGATTGATCGTCGCCTTGATCGCATTGCTCGCCGACTGCAACCCCTGCTCGTAGCCGATCACCAGCCGCTCGTTGATCGCCTTCGACACCATCACGACTTGCGGATCGGTCAGGCCGACGTCGCTGCGGCCGATCGAAAACTCGTCGAGCCCGACGGTCTGCGCGATCCGATGACCCGTCGCGCTGCCGAGCAGCGCGAGCGCGGTCGTCATCGTGCTCTGCTGGCCGAGGTTGTTACCCTGGTCGGTGCCGTGGCCGAACAGCAGCCACGACAGTTTTTCATTGTCCGGCACGCTTGGCTCCGACACGAGCCGCGCGACCGGCGCCTGCAGCGTGCCTGTTACCTGCACGCCGGCCTCGACCTGCTGGTTGCGGCGCATCGCGAGAATGTTGATGCCCGGATTCGTGACCGGACCGTTGAACGTGAAGAAGCCGTTCTCGATCGTGAGCTTGCGGCCGAATGCGGTGTAGGTCGAACCCGGTGTGACGCGCACGTTGCCGACCGCACGCAGCGGCGTATTCGGCGCGCTCGTCGCGGTGATCGTGCCGGCGAGGCCGAGATCGGCGCCCTTGCCACGGAAGCGGAAGGCGTTGCCGAGGCCGATCTCGATGTTGGCGCGTGGCGCGAACGGGCTCGCCGGCCGCTCGCCGCCTTCGGACGGACGCGGCCGGCCGCCCGAGCGCGTGCCGTCCGGGCGGATGATCACCACGTCGTCGCCGAGGCTCGGCGCGGCCTGCTCGGGCAGATCGAACAGCGCGCTGTCGACCACGAATTTGCCGTCGATCACGGGGCCGCGCTCCACGGCGCCGTTCGAGATGTTCGCACTGCCCGACAGCGACAGATGGCGGTCCGGCGACGCGAACACATCGAGCTTGTCCGCGACGATGCTCGCGGTCATGTCGGGCTCCGAGCTGTCGAGACGCACGCGCCCAGTCGCGCGCAGCGTGCCGCTCGCGCCGTGGAACTCGACCTGCTGGAAGTCCACCATGTTCTGCGACAGCGCGATGCGCACGACCCCGTCCTTCAGTTGCACGCTCTGGCTCACGACCGTCGCGGACAGACCGTCGCCGGTCAGCGCGCCGGTCACGTTCGGCTTCGCGACGGTGCCGCCGAGCGCGAGCTTCAGCGCGAGATGGCCGTCGAGCAGATAGCTGGGGCCGAGCAGGCCGCCCGTCGTGCGCAGCGACGGCACGTTCGCGTTCACGTTGCCCGACAGCGCGCTTTGCGGATCGACGCTCAACATGCCGTCGCGCAGCACGAGCGGCGTGTGCGCGTCGGCATCGATCACGCCGACGCGGCTCGCCTGCGCATGCACGGTCGCGCTGAGCCGGTTGCCGCCGGTGAATTCGGCGCGCGCTCGGACGTCGCCAATGCCCATCGACGCGAGCCCGCGGCCGATCTCGACCGTCACGTCGCCGCTGCGCCGGCGCAGCTCGATGTGGCCGCTCGCCGTCGCGCCGAGCGAGAAGTCCCAGTCGCCGTCGAACACGAGGTCGGTGCGCACGGCGGGCGGCTCGCCGGTGATCTGGCGACGCAGCTCCTGCAAGTGCGCGAGCGACACGTCGGTCAGACTGCCGGCCGACTGGATGCGGCCGTGGTCGAACGCGAATGACTTCAGGGTCAGCACCGAGCCTTCGATCGTCAGGCGCGTCGCGCCGAGCGTGAGGTGCCCCGGCCCGGCGCTGACCGCGAGCGGCGATTCGAGATTGAGAGCCGGCGTGCCGCGATTCTGCAAACGCGTGACGGTGCCGTCCCAGCGCGAGCCGTCGCGCGTGTCGGTCAGCTTGCCGTTGGCGGCGAGCGTCAGATCGAGCGGCCGGTCCTGCAGCTTGCCGGTCGCGGTGGCTTCGAGCGTGTGGTTCGCGCGTGTGCCGGACAGGCGGGCGGTCAGCGTGGCGAGGTCGACGCCGCCCGCGCTGACATTGCGCGCGTCGGTCGTGAACGCGAGCGCGCCGTTCGCGCCGTCGCGCAACTCGGCGTGGCCTTCCGCGTGGCCGATGCGGTTGCTCGCGAACACGACGCTGTCGGCCTTGTAATTCAGCGTGACGTTCGGATGCGCGAACGAGCCGGTAACGTCGCCGTCCGCAGCGACCGCGCCCGCGAGGCGGAAGCCGAGCCGATCGAGCTGCCGCGCGTCGATGCCGAAGCGCAGCCGGTCGCCGGCTGCGCCGAAGCTGCCTTGCAGATTCACCCGGTTGCCCGCCACCGAAAGATTCGCGTGGCTCGGCAGGATTCGCGAGCCGGCCAGCTGGATCATGCCGCCGCCCGTGAGCGGCAAGTCGTTGTAGACGCTCGGACCGAGCGTGAATTCGGCGCGCGTCGTGAAGACCGGCGCGAGCACACCTGCTGCCGTGACCGTGGCGTTCACGCGCGCCTCGATCCGGCGCGCTGGCGAACCTGCATGCGCGGCTGCGCGTGGCGCAGGGCCCGCGCGATGCGCGGGCGGTGGCGTCCTGCGCTCGAGCACTTCGGTCTGCACCGCAGCCTGCGCGGTGTTCTTTGCGATGGCGGCGGCCTGATCGCCGGGCGCCGAAGTCTTCGCGCCGGCGGTGCTGCCCACGAGCGCCGCGGCTTGCGCTTGCCGCTCACGTTGCGCGCCGCTCGCGGCGGACGCGCCGGATGTCGTGACGGGCGTGCGGGCGGGCATCTGCGAGGTCAGCGACAGCGGATCGAAATCGGTCAGTTGCGCCTTCAGGTTGTAGGTCGAGTTCTCATCGTGCTTCAGCGCACCCGATAGATCGATGCGGCCGCGGCCCGACGTGACGCGCACGTCGTTGAAGCTGATGCGTGCCGGGTCGAACGTGATCTTGCCCTGGGCGCGCAGCGCGGCGGCGGGGTCGGCGAGATCGAGCGTCAGGGTCTGGATGTCGTCGTTCAGGCGGATGCCGATCGGGCCGGACAGCTGCGTCGGCCGCACGGTCGCCTGCAGCGCGTTCAGGTCGAGCCGCGCGACGTTCAGATCGAGCCGGCCGTGCCGGCCGCTCAGCGCGCCGCCGCCGGTGAGCGTCGCATTGCGCACGAGCCGCACGTTCAGGTTCGAGATGCTCTGTGTGTGGGCGTCGAGGCGCACGTCGGCGTTCGCATCGATCAGCGGCAGCAGTTTCTGGTCGATGGCACCGGGTTTCGCGTTGACGATCGAGACATGGCCGGCGACGGCGAAACCCGCCGCCGGTTTGGCCGGCGCGTGGTGGCCGCCGAAGACGTGGTCCGGATGGCTGGCGGCCGACGGTTTCGCCGCGCTGGCTGTGCCAGGCGCGGTCGCCGCGCCCTGCTCCACCGGCTGCAGTTCCGCGCGCACCGCCAGATCGGCCAGCGGCGCACCCGGCGCAAAAGCCTGCGGATTCACATGATCGAAGCTCAGCGTCGCGCGCTGCAACGGCACTGCGGCGAACGGCGCCGCTTCGACCCGCGCGTGGCCGGCGAGCTTCATGCCGCTCGCATCGAGCTCGGCGACGAGCTGCTCGAGCGTGCCGCTCAGGTGGCCGGCCACCTGCACCGCTTCATCGTTGATCTTGCCCGCATAACCGACTTCGCCGCTGAGCGGAAACGGCCGCACGCCATCGAGTTTCGCCGCTGCCGTCAGCGCCCCGAACGGCGTGTCGAGCCGATCGATCGCGGCCTCGTGATGACGCCCGTCGCTGCGGCCGTGAAACGCGAAGCTGGACAGCTCCGTCGTCGACGCGCCCTGGTGCAGCAGCAGCCGCGCGACCTGCACGTCGCGAATCTCCAGCTGCATCGGTAGCTGCAGATCCGGCGGCACGCTCAGCGGCTCGCTGGTGCTCGACGACGGGCCGACGCGTGCCTCGATCGTGCCGACGTGCAGGTAGTCGATCGTGAACCGCCACGGCTCGCGCGCGAGCGCCCAGCTGCCCGCGACGCGGTCGATCTCGATGTCGGTGCCGCTGCCGTCGAGGCTGCGCCAGCGCACGTCGCGCAGTTGCACGCCGCGCGCGAGCGTGCCGCCGTCGAGCGTGCCGGCGAGCCGGCCGCCGAGCAGCTTCACGGCCGCGTGCCACGCGTACGCGGTGCCGCGCTCGGTTGTCAGCGCCCCGTACAGCAGACCGACCGCGAGTGCGGCGAGCAGTACCAGCATGACCACCGTGCCCGCGACCGCCTTCAGCAGCAACCGGCCCCAGCGCCGCTTCGGCGGCGGCGTGTCGGGCGGCTGCTGCCCATCCGGCGGTCCTGGCGGCATGGCGCCGGGCGGCTGCGCGGGGGGCGGGGCGGTGACGTCGGTGGTCATGCGTGAATGCGATGGCAAATAAGGTAGAGGGTTGTCGTCAAAACGTCAGAACGCGATGCCGAGCGTGATATACGGCCGCACCCTGTTATCGCGGATCCCGTAAGCGACATCGAGATTGACCGGGCCGACCGGGCTGCGCCAGCGCGCTCCGACGCCGGCGCCCGGATAGAAAACTTTTTCGCCCCAGGTGTCGGTCGCGGTGCCGATGTCGAAGAACACGGCCGCGCCCCAGTTGTGCGAGAACCAGTGCTGGTATTCGGCCGCGCTCGTCACCAGGTACTTGGTCGGCAGGATCGAGCCGGCGACGTTGTTACCGATGCTCTGGAAGCCGTAGCCGCGCACCGAGTTCGAGCCGCCCGCGCGGAACAGCAGCGACGCCGGAATGCCCCTCGAGCTGCCGCTCGTGAATACGCCGCCGAGTTCGGCGCGGATCAGCACGATGTCGTCGACGCCGATCGGGAAATACTGCTGGCCGCGCGCGTAGCCGCGGATGAACGACTGGTCGGCGAGCAGACCTTTCACCGCGAAGCCCGCCTCGACGTGCATCAGGTTGCCGCGGCGCGGGAACAGCGGGTCGTCGGTGTCGCGCCGCGTCCACGACCACCCCGGCACCAGCGCGTGCGCGCGGGTCGGCGGCGCCGCGTTCTGGTTGAGCTGATCGTCGTAGAACAGCAGCGAATAGCTGTAGTCGAGGAACTGCGACGTACGCGAGCGTTGCACGCCGCCGCGGATGCTGTAGATGCGCGTGTCGGAGACGTCGGTGGTCGTGTACGACGCGAGCACGCTATTGGTCCACCCGTGTTTGCCCGGCGGCATCGACAGCTGGATCTGCCCGTATTGCTGCGTCTTGTCGGCGCGGCCCTCGACGGTGAACGGCCACGCCGCGCCGAACGTGTTCAGATACGTGTAGCCGCCCTGCACGAGCGGGCCGTTGTCGGTCGAATAGCCGACGCCGCCGCGGAAACTGTGATACGGAAACTCCGACACCTTCACGTGCACCGGCGTGTCGAGCGGCTTGGCGGGGTCGTTGTCGAGGTCGATCGCGACGCTCGCGAAGTACGGCGTGTTCTGCAGTTGCCGCTGCAGTTCGGCAACGGTGCGCGTGTCGTAGATGTCGCCCGGCGAGATCGGATTGACGTTGTGGACAATGCGTTCCGGATAGCGCTTCGTGCCCTGCACGTCGAGTTGGCCCATCGTGAAGGTCGGCCCGCTGTCGTAGATCACCGACAGCTTCGCCGTGTGCGTGCGCGGATCGATCAGCGCCTCCGAGTGGTAGATCTTCGCGGCGAGGTAGCGGCGCGATTGCAGCTCGCGCAGCGACGCGTTCTTCGCGTCGTCCCAGTCGCCCTGTGAGAACGGCTGGCCCTCGCGCAGCGAGAACGCGAAGCGCGTCGCGTTTTCGCGCGACGGGTCTTCGGTCAGCACCGCGCCGCGAAACGACAGATCGACCGACGTGACTTTTGTCTGCGGGCCCGGCTCCACGCGCACGGTGACCTGCCGCAGGTTGTCGACGGTGCGCACGTCGGTGCTGACGAGCGGCGAGAAATAGCCCTGCGTCGCGGCGAGATCGCGCACCTGCTGTGGCGTCGCGGTGATCAGGAACGAGAACTGGTCGTCGGTGACGTCAGGCCGCGTCGCGAAACGCGAGATATCGAGGTGCTGTTCGAGCAGCCGGCGCAGCGCGCGCGGCTCGGCGACCACCTCGACCTTGTAGCTCGGTGCCTTGCTCGCCGCGTGAGCCTTGCCCACGGCGAGCAGCCACATCAGGAGGCCGAGGCCGATGGCGAGCGACACACGCAGCCAGCACCGCGCGAGCGCCTTGCACGCACGCGCGCGCCCGCGCGCCTGGCCGGTCTCGCCGCGCAACGCACGCGGCATGTCGATCGTACCTCCCGCCAAACAGGACCTCCGGCCAATGAGTGAATTCTCGCGCCCCGGCCGCGCATGCGAACGAGGCATGCTATTTGACCACAACGCGACCCCGATCGGCCTCTCTCGTGCCCCCGGCGGAGCCCCGCGCTTCATCTCAAAAATGGGTGGCCCGCGGCGATTTTCGACCGCGCGCGACGCATGCGGTAAAATCGCGGACGACGGCGCCCTCCCCGCGGCACCGCGCAGCGGCCAGCCCAAGAGCCGCCACCCTATCCACCACGGACGTCGAGCCATGTATCAATCGGACATCACGCAGTTCCTGAACCAGCTCAAGCAACAGAAGCCCAATCTGGAGGCCGAGCAACGCAAAGGCCGCGCACTGCTGTGGGACAAACAGCCGATCGATCTGGAAGAGCGCGCCGAGCAGAAAGCTTCGCGCGTGCAGCAGACGCCTTACTCGTACTACCAGAATTTCTAAGCGCCCCAGTCACGCCGACGATGAGTCACGCTGACAAGGTGCATGGTCCGCTTCACGGTCCGATACACGGCCCGGTTCACGGCCCAGCGCCGGCACCGTCCGACACCGCGCTTTCCACGCCCGCCACCGATTCGACGCCCGACACGGTCGACGGCGTCGCGTTCGCGCGTCTGTACGGCGAGCCGCTGTTCAAGCTGCCGAACGATCTGTACATCCCTCCGGACGCGCTCGAGGTGTTCCTCGAGACCTTCGAGGGGCCGCTCGACCTGCTGCTGTACCTGATCCGCAAGCAGAACTTCAACGTGCTCGACATCCCGATGGCGGATGTCACCGTGCAATATCTCGGCTATGTCGAGCAACTGCGCAAGACCAATCTCGAACTCGCGTCCGAGTATCTGCTGATGGCCGCGATGCTGATCGAAATCAAGTCGCGCATGCTGCTGCCGGTCAAGAAGGCCGACACCGGCGAGGAAGCCGAAGACCCGCGCGCCGAACTGGTGCGCCGCCTGCTCGAATACGAGCAGATGAAGCTCGCCGCGCAACGCATCGACCAGTTGCCGCAGCTCGGGCGCGATTTCCTGCGCGCCGAGGTTTACATCGAGCAGAGCATCACGCCGCGTTTCCCCGACGTGAACAGCGACGACCTGCGCGCCGCGTGGGCCGACGTGATCAAGCGCGCGAAGCTGGTCCAGCATCACAAGATTTCGCGCGAGGAGCTGTCGGTGCGCGAGCACATGAGCCTGATCCTGCGGCAGTTGCAGAATGCGCGCTTCATCGAGTTTTCCGATCTGTTCGACACGAGCCGCGGCGTACCGGTCGTCGTCGTGAATTTCATCGCCGTGCTCGAGCTGTGCCGTGAATCGCTCGTCGAAATCACCCAGGCGGAGCCGTTCGCGCCGATTTACGTGCGGCTGGCGTATCTGCCGGCCTGAGTGCTGAATGACGGCCGCTTGACGGCCGGACCGCGGCCGGACCCTGGAAATCTCGCTACGAAAACCATCGCAGCGAACCCTGGCAGGCCTCAGCGGGGAGCGCGCGGCAAGTGCGTCGCGCGCCGCTCGGAAGTGCCGCCGCGTTTCGGTGCGTCCGCTGCCCAAATCCACTACAATCCGCGCTCCGAACCCGTCATTTGCCGGTGAGGCGATGACCCGTGCGATTCCGCCAGGTATCGCGCCAACCGGATCGCGCGCCGCGCGAGCCTATCCCTGTCCGATCATGAAAGTCATCAGCTCGATCCATGAATTGCGCGACCAGTTGCGCGGCCAGAATCGCACGGCCTTCGTGCCGACGATGGGCAACCTGCACGAGGGCCATCTGTCGCTGATGCGCCTCGCGCGCCAGCACGGCGACCCGGTCGTGGCGAGCATCTTCGTCAACCGCCTGCAGTTCGGCCCGAACGAGGATTTCGACAAATATCCGCGCACGCTCGAAGCCGACATCGAGAAGCTGCAAAAGGAAGGTGTCTACGTGCTGTTCGCGCCAACCGAAAGGGACATGTATCCGGAGCCGCAGGAATACCGCGTGCATCCGCCGCACGATCTCGGCGACATCCTCGAGGGCGAATTCCGCCCCGGCTTCTTTCACGGTGTGTGCACGGTCGTGATGAAGCTGATGTCGTGCGTGCAGCCGCGCGTCGCGGTGTTCGGCAAGAAGGATTACCAGCAGCTGATGATCGTGCGCCAGATGTGCCACCAGTTCGCGCTGCCGACCGAGATCGTCGCCGCCGAAACCGTGCGCGACACCGACGGCCTCGCGCTCAGCTCGCGCAACCGGTTCCTTTCGGCCGCCGAGCGCGCCGAGGCGCCGATGCTGGCCGCCGAACTCAATCGGGTGCGCGACGCGGTGCTCGCGGGCGAGCGCGACTTCGCGAAGCTCGAAGAGTCGGCCAAAGCGACGCTCGCGGCACGCGGCTGGAATCCCGATTACATCGCGATCCGCAAGCGCTCGAACCTGATCGCGCCCGGCGCGCAGGACGCCAACGCACCGCTCGTGGTGCTGGCCGCCGCGAAGCTCGGCGCGACGCGACTCATCGACAACCTCGAAATCTGACGCCGCAACCGTCCGCGCGAACACAGTTACACTGCGCAGTCACACAGGATTGGATTGATCATGCAACGCAATATGCTGAAGTCGAAGATTCACCGCGTCGCGGTCACGCACTGCGAGCTCCACTACGAGGGCTCGTGCGCGATCGACGAAGATCTGCTCGAAGCGGCGAACATCGTCGAAAACGAGCGTATCGACATCTGGAACATCAACAACGGCGAGCGCTTCTCGACGTACGCGATCAAGGGTGAGCGCGGCAGCGGCATGATTTCGCTGAACGGCTCGGCCGCGCGTCGCGCGCAGCTCGGCGATCTGGTCATCATCGCGGCGTTCGCGGTGGTCGACGAGGCGGAGTTGAAGGCGGGCTGGAAGCCGGACCTCGTGTTCGTCGATGAAAACAACAAGATCAAGGGCAGCCGCGACCACGTGCCCACGCAGGCCTGGAACTGAGCCAAGCTCAGCTTGACGCTTGACTGATGGCGGGCAGCTCCCGCCTCAGCCCTTCTTCCCCGCGCCGTTCGTCCACTCGACGATCGGCTGCCACTGCTCCAGATCCTTCTCCACGCGGCTTTTCGCGACGTCCCACAGCGTCAGGCCGTGCGCCGCGAGCTGCACGTAGTTCTGCGTGTCGCGCAGAAAACCGAGCACCGGCAGCTTCAATCCCTCGACGAAGCGATGCAGCTGCTCAGCCGAGCGCGTGCGCGCATCGACGCGCATGCCGACCACGCCGACCTCGATCGCGCCCTTCCTGACCGCCTTTTCCTTCGCCAGCCGCTCGAGAAATTCCTGGGTCGCGAGAATATCGAACAGCGACGGCTGCAACGGCACGATCACCTTGTCGGCGAGATCGAGCGCGATGTTCAGGCGATTGCCGTGCAGGCCGGCCGGCGTGTCGACGACCGCGTGCTCGAGGCCTTTCGGCGGCTTGGCCGGCGTGTCGGGATTGACCTCCCAGGTTTCGATGTTCGGCAGCGTGGCGGGCCGTAATTCGAGCCACGCATGCGCGGAGTGCTGCTTGTCGAGGTCGGCCAGCGCGACCCATTCGCCCGCCGCTGCGAAATAGCCGGCCAGATTGGTCGATATCGTGCTCTTGCCCACGCCGCCCTTCGGATTCGCCACCACAATCACCGACATGAAATCTCCCGGAAAGAAGGCTGGACGCTGCCAGCCGGTTTGCCGCGCTATTGCTCCATTCCCGCCGATCCGTTGTGACCGGCGCCGGCGGGCCCCACGATCGCTGCCGTTCGAAGTTCGGATTCCAGGGACGCCCACCGGTCCAGCCGTTGATAATATCGACAAATTCAGCGCGGCCGAAGCCCCCACATCGCGAATCGGCCGCTCCAACCCGCCGTTTTTTTCGACAAGGACCTGAATCTCATGAGCAAACTGCGCCCGGAATACACGGTCGAACGCCTGCTGGAGCGCCAGAAGGGCACGCTGCCGGACCTGCTGGGCCTGCGCGTGCTGACTGTGGACCAGGGCACGCTGGTCGCCGAACTGTCCGTGCGCGAGGAGCTGCTCGCGCCGAACGGCTTCCTGCACGCGGCCACGGTGATCGGCCTCGCCGACACCGCGTGCGGCTACGCGTGCATCGCGCATCTGCCCGAAAACTCGCGCAGCTTCACGACGATCGAGCTGAAGAGCAACTTCCTCGGCACCGCGACCCAGGGCACGATCCGCGCGGTCGCGAAGGGTGTGCACCTTGGGCGCAGCACGCAGGTCTGGGACGCGACGGTCACCGGTCCGGATGGTAAGACCATCGCGCTGTTTCGTTGCACGCAGATGGTGTTGTACTGAGCGAACCGCCCGCGCAGCAATCGCGTTCAAGCCGATAAAAAAGGCCGGCCCAAAGCGTCACCCCAGCGCCGCGAACAGCCTGCGCATATCGACGTGCCCGGCCAGCGTATCGGCCAGCCGCTCCAGCGACGCCTCGCGCAACGCCGGATAGTCGACCGCTTCGGCATCGCTCAAACCCGCCCATGCGAGCAGCGCCGCGCACGCGGCCGGCGTGTCGAACAGGCCATGCACGTAGGTCGCGAGAATCTGGCCATCGGCGGATATCGCGCCATCGGGACGGCCAAAGTCCGCGCCGCCCTCGTGGGGGCCAGCGTGGTCGAGTCGCAGCGCCGGCGTGTCCAATGCCGGCCCGCGCGTCTCGCCCATATGAATCTCGTAGCCGGCGACGTCCGGCGTGCCGGGCAGCGCCAGGCGCCCGGTCACATTCTTGAGCGTCTTGTCGCGCGTGAGCACCGTCGCATAGTCGAGCCAGCCGAAGCCCGCGAAGGTGCCCGGCGCGCCCTCGACGCCATGCGGATCGGCGATCTCGCGGCCGAGCATCTGCATGCCGCCGCAAATGCCGATCACGCGGCCGCCGTAGCGCAGATGCCGCGCGAGCACGTCGTCCCAGCCCTGTGCGCGCAGAAACGCGAGGTCGTCCGGCACGTTCTTCGAGCCCGGCAGGATGATCAGATCGGCGGCCGGCGGCCGCGTACCCGCGCGCACATAGTGAAAATCGACCTGCGGATGTGCGCGCAACGCGTCGAAGTCGGTGTGATTGCTGATGTGCGGCAGCACCGGCACGACCACGCGCAGCAGACGGCGCGAATCAACGCTCGCCGCCGCGCGCAGCTCGGGCGGCAGCATGTCCTCGGCGTCGAGCGTCAGGCCATGCAGATACGGCACGACGCCGAGCACCGGCTTGCCGGTCTTCGCTTCCAGCCAGTCGAGCCCTGGCTTCAGCAGACCGATGTCGCCGCGAAAGCGGTTGATGATGAAGCCGCGCACGCGCGCCTGCTCGCTGTCGGACAGACACGCGAGCGTGCCGGTCAGGTGCGCGAACACGCCGCCGCGATCGATGTCGGCGACCAGCACGACCGGGCAGTCGACCGCCTCCGCGAAACCCATGTTCGCGATGTCGCGCTCGCGCAGATTGATCTCGGCCGGACTGCCCGCGCCTTCGACGAAAATCGTGTCGTACGACGCGCGCAGCCGCGCATACGACTCCAGCACCGCCTCGAACGCGATCGGCTTGTAGTCGTGATACGCGCGCGCGTCGAGATTCATGCGCGCCTTGCCGTGGATGATCACCTGCGCGCCGCGATCGCTGGTCGGCTTCAGCAGCACCGGGTTCAGATCGGTGTGCGCGTCGATGCCCGCGGCGAGCGCCTGCAATGCCTGCGCGCGGCCGATCTCGCCGCCGTCGACGGTCACCGCGCTGTTCAACGCCATGTTCTGCGGCTTGAACGGCGCGACCCGCGCACCCGCGCGCCGCGCGAGGCGGCACAGTCCCGCGACCAGCGTGCTCTTGCCCGCGTCGGACGTGGTGCCCTGGATCATCAGCGTGCCGCGGGGCACGGGCAGGGTGTCGGGAGGAATGGGCATTCGGGTCACGGCGGTGCAGGTGGAAGATGGACAGTGGCGTTGCAATGCAATCGAGCGGCATTATCCCATCGCGCCGGTACAATCATAGGATGACTCTCCGCGACCTCACCTTCGTCCTCGGCGGCGCCCGCTCGGGCAAGAGCGCGCATGCCGAGCGGCTCGCCAGCGACAGCGCCCTCCCCGTCACCTACATCGCCACCGCCCGCGTAACCGACGACGCCGAATTCAACGCGCGCATTGCGCATCATCGCGAGCGGCGGCCCGCGCGTTGGGGGCTCGTCGAAGCGGACGACGACCTCGCCGGCGCGCTCGCGCAACACGACGCGCCGGGCCAGTGTCTGCTGATCGACTGCCTGACGCTGTGGCTCGCAAACCTGCTGTGTCCCGCCGGCGGCGCGGCGGCGCCGCTGTCGCACTACTACGAGCAGGCCGCCGCGTTCGAAGCGGCGCTCGCCGGCGCGCGCGGCAAGATCATCGTCGTCAGCAACGAGATCGGCCTCGGCGTCGTGCCGCTCGGCGAAGCCACGCGTCTTTACGTCGACGAACTCGGGCGCTTGAATCAGCGCATCGCCGCGTTGAGCAGCGCGGCCACGCTGATGGTCGCGGGGCTGCCGCTCGTGCTGAAAAGCGCGATCCGCGAGTGATGGCGCCGCTGACCATGCCGCTGGTCGCGACGCTCGCGGTCGCGGGCGTCGCCGTCGATCGCTGGTTCGGCGAACCTAGCCGCCGGCATCCGCTCGTCGGTTTCGGTAGCTGGGCCGCGCGCATCGAGGCGCGCTTCAATCACGACCGGCGTCTGCGGCTCAAGGGCCTGCTCGCATGGGCGCTCGCCGTTCTGCCGCCGGTGTTGATCGCGTGGTGGCTCGTCGCCGTGCTGCCGTTGTTCGCGGCCTGCGCGCTGCATGTCGCGCTGCTGTGGTTCGCGCTCGGCGCGCGCAGCCTGCGCGATCACATCGCGCCGATCGCGCGGGCGCTCGGCCAACGCGATCTCGCCACGGCACGTGAATTGACCGCACGGATCGTCTCGCGCGACACCGCACAGTCGGACGAAGCAGCGCTCGCGCGCGCCGCGATCGAATCGGCGCTCGAAAACGGCAACGACGCGATCTTCGGCGCGCTGTTCTGGTTCGCGCTCGCGGGCGGGCCTGGCGCGCTCGGCTTTCGCCTCGCCAATACGCTCGACGCGATGTGGGGTTATCGCACGCCGCGCTATCTGCGCTTCGGCTGGGCCGCCGCGCGCATCGACGACGTGCTGAACTGGATTCCCGCACGGCTGACCGCCACGAGCTACGCGCTGCTCGGCGACACGCTGACCGCCTGGCGCTGCTGGCGCGAGCAGGCGCCGCGCTGGGACAGCCCGAACGCGGGCCCGGTGATGGCCGCCGGCGCCGGCAGCCTGAACGTGCTGATCGGCGGGCCGGCCGTGTATCACGGCACGCTCGAGCATCGGCCGACGCTGGGCTTCGGGCGTCCCGCCGAGGCGCGTCATGTGGGCGCCGCGTTGATGCTGGTCGAACGCACGGTGATTCTCTGGCTGGCCGTGCTGATCGTGCTGGCGTTGTTGAGCGTGCCGTTTCATGGCTGAGCGGAACGACGCGCGTAGCGATGGGATGAGCGCATGAGCGACTGGACGCAACCGCGCGAGCACGCCGCAAGCAGCCCGATCGCGCACGGCGGCAACCTGCACGAAGCTGCGGCGCGCTACGGCATTGCGTACGCGCAGTGGCTCGATCTGTCGACCGGCATCAATCCGCACGGCTATCCGGTGCCGCCGCTGCCCGCCGACGCGTGGCGCCGTTTGCCCGATGAAGGCGACGGCTTCGCCGAGCGGGCCGCGCGCTACTACGGCGCGCCCGATGCCGCGCACGTGCTGCCCGTGGCCGGCAGCCAGGCGGCGATTCGCGCGCTGCCCGCGTTACTGTCGCCCGCGACGGTCGGCATCGCGCCGCTGACCTACGGCGAGTACGCTCCCGCGTTCGCGCGCGCCGGACACGCGGTCGCGCCGCTCGACGTGCATCACGACACGCTGCCCGCCGCGCTCACGCACGTCGCGATCGTCAACCCCGACAATCCGACCGCCACGCATATCGATGCCGCCAGGCTGCTGCACTGGCACGCGCAGTTGCGCGAACGCGGCGGCGCGCTGCTCGTCGACGAAGCGTTCGCCGATACGCTGCCGGCCGCGCGGGTCGCGTCGCTGGCGGCGCATACGCATCGGGACGGGCTCGTCGTGTTGCGCTCGCCCGGCAAGTTCTTCGGACTCGCGGGTGTGCGCGCCGGCTTCGTGCTGGGCGCGCCCGCATTGCTCGCCGCGTTGCGCGACAGGCTGGGGGCGTGGACGGTCAGCGGTCCCGCGCGTCATGCGGTGAGCGCCGCGTTCGACGATGCCGCGTGGCAAACGCGGATGCGTGAGCGGCTCATCGGCGACAGCGCGCGGCTTGCCGCGCTGTTGCATGCGCACGGTTTCGCGACACGCGGCACGCCGCTTTTCGCATGGACCGACGATGCGCGTGCCGCTGCGTTGCATGAAGCGCTCGCGCGGCGCGGCGTGTGGACGCGTCTTTTTCCGCCATCGCTTCGGGTGCCATCGGCCAGCGTGCGCTTCGGGCTGCCGGGCGATGAAGCCGAATGGACCCGCTTCGAGCAACAGTTGCAACAGGCGGTTGACTCGATCGATACCGCGCGGTCGAGTTAGCGCAGTGACCTTCGCACCCAAGCCGCTCAACGCTTCGTGATCCGCCCTCGTCCGATGATCCACTTTGCTCGTTCCATCCGCTTTGCCCCGCCCGCGCATGGCTTCATCCATTGGTTCGGCGCCGCAGCGCTCGCGCTGACCGCACTGAGCGCACTGAGCGCGCACGCCGCGATCACCGTCACCGACGACAGCGGCGCGACCGTCACGCTCGCCGCGCCCGCGCAGCGCGTGATCAGCCTCGCCCCGCACGTGACCGAATTGCTGTACGCCGCGGGCGGCGGCCCGAAGATGGTCGGCGCGGTGTCGTACAGCGACTATCCGCCCGAAGCGAAGCAACTCCCGCGCGTCGGCGACAACAAGGCGCTCGACCTCGAACGCATCGTCGCGCTGAAACCGGACCTGATCGTCGTGTGGCGGCACGGCAACGCGCAGCGCCAGCTCGAACGCTTGCGCGAGCTACACGTGCCGCTCTTTTTCAGCGAGCCGCGCCGTCTCGACGATATCGCCGTGTCGCTGACCAAGCTCGGCCGGCTGCTCGGCACATCGGCGAGCGCGGATGCGGCGGCGGCCGCCTTCCGCGACGACATCGCCCGTCTGCGCGCGCGGTATGCGAACCGCCCGGCCGTCAGCGTGTTTTATCAGGTATGGGACCGGCCGCTGATGACGCTCAACGGCGAGCACATGATCAGCGACGCGATCACGCTATGCGGCGGCCGCAATGTGTTCGCGGACCTGCAGCCGCTCGTGCCGACCGTGTCGACCGAAGCGGTGCTCGCGGCGAATCCTCAGGCGATCGTCACCGCCGCGCCCGGCGCGACGCGGCCCGACACGATGCTGCCGCAACTCGACACATGGCGCGCATGGCCGGATCTCGCGGCCGTCGCGAACAACAACCTGTTTGCGATCGACGGCGATCTGATCAATCGCCCCGCGCCGCGCATCGCGCAAGGCGCGCGGCAACTGTGCGAGGACCTCGAACTGGCGCGCTCGCGCAGAAAGCAACCCGCGCCATGACGGCGCCGCGTGTGGCGAGAAAAAGGGATCAGTTTTCCCGATGACCACGCGTGGTCACGCATTCCATCGCACGAGCGACCACTGCAGCGTCTCGTCGTTACGTCGCAACCAGACGATCCCCGTCATATCTAGCGACCACTGCACGCAATGCGCGAGCGGCACCTCCAGCACCCACGACGCGATCGCGCGCATCACGCCCGCGTGCGTGACTACGTATGCGGGCGACAGCTCGCGCGTCAGCGCGAACGCATCGAACCACGCTCGCACACGCGCGACGAATTGCGCGACGCTCTCGCCGCCATGCGTGCGCGCATGTTCGAAATTGGCGGCCCAGTCGTCGAGCAGCGCGCGATCGATCGTATCCCAGCGCTGCGCTTCCCAGTCGCCGAAATCCATTTCCTTCAAGCGCTCGTCGTGGCTGACCACGCAGCCGAAGTCGTTCGCGATCTCGGTCGCTAGCGCGGCGCAGCGCGTCAGCGGACTCGTGATCAGCACACGCGGCGCCGGCACCTGCAAGCTCGCGAGCTTCACCGCCAACGCATTGGACGTGACCTCGGCGCTCTCCGCCAACGCGACATCACTATTGCCGTAACAAACCCCCGCCTCGAGCGCGACAGCGGGATGTCGAATCAGGACGATATCCATGCAAGCCCCACCAGGTAGATGCTCAATTCGAAGATCTGCTGCGCGAAGCCGAGGCAATCGCCGGTATAGCCGCCGATGCGTCTGACGAAATAACGGCCCATCGCAAAGCGCAGCGCGAACAGCACAGCACACGTGAGCGCGGCAAAACGCCAGTCGGGCATGCCGGGGCCGTTCGGCCACAGCAGCCACGGCAGACCGAACAGCGCGGCGCACAACAGCGCCGGCCCGCTCAGACGCTGCGCGACCGGCTTGGCTTTGCCGGCCGCGCGCACATAGTCGAGCGTGGCCAGGTAACTGATCGCGCACGCGCGGCTCGCGCCATGCGCCGCAAGCATCAGGCTTGCGGCGCGCAGCGGTGGCAACGCCGCGAGCGTTTGCCACTTGATTGCCAGGGCGATCACGAGCGCGATGGTGCCGAAAGCACCGATGCGCGGGTCCTGCATGATGCGCAGCGCATCGTCGCGCGTATAGGCGCCACCGAACGCATCGATGCAATCGGCGAGACCGTCCTCGTGAAATGCGCCCGTGACCACGAGCGACGCGGCCATCGACAGCAGCACCGCGACACTCGCCGGAAACACGCGGAGCGCGGCCACATAGACGAGCGCGCTGAGGCCACCGACCAACACGCCGACGAGCGGAAAATAGCGCGCCGCGGCGTTCAGATAATGCGGCTCGAAGCCGACCCAACGCGGCACGGGCACGCGCGTGAAGTAACCGAGCGCCGTGAAGAAATAGCGCAGTTCCGCGAGCGGGTTCATGAACGTGGCGAGTGCAGGTTCACGGCGCTGCGGGCCGAGCTTCGCGTTATCGCGAAGCGCGTGCTCACGCGCTTCACGGTTCGCGATCGGCGACGCTCGCCGAATCAAAGCTGGCCATCTCGTTGACGAAGGCCACCGCCGCGCGCAGCAACGGCACCGCGAGCGCGGCGCCCGTGCCTTCGCCGAGCCGCAGGTCGAGCGACAGCAGCGGCTGCGCGCCGAAATGATCGAGCATGCGCCGATGCCCGGCCTCGTTCGACGCATGCGCGAACACGCAGTACTCGCGTACCTCGGGCGAGAACGCATCGGCAACCAGCAGCGCGGACGTCGCGATGAAGCCATCGACGAGGATGGTCATGCGCGCCTCGGCGGCCGCCAGATACGCGCCCGCCATCATCGCGATTTCGAAGCCGCCGAAGGTCGCGAGCACGTCGAGCGGCGCGCGTGCATCCGCATGGCGCGCGAGCGCCGCCGCGAGCACGTTGCGCTTCTTCGCGAGTCCGGCGTTGTCGAGACCGGTGCCGCGGCCGACGCAGTCGTCGATCGGCACACCGCACAGGCGGCTCATCAGACACGCGGCCGCCGAGGTGTTCGCGATGCCCATCTCGCCGAAGCCGATCACGTTCGTGCCGAGCGCCGCGTGATGACGCACACGCGCGGCGCCCGCCTGCATCGCGGCGAGCGCTTCGGCGTGCGTCATCGCGGCTTCGTGTGCGAAGTTGCGCGTGCCGGGGCCGACCGGGATGTCGACGAGTCCGTCCGTGGACGGCAGCGGCGTCGCGATGCCCGCGTTGACCACTTCGAGTTCGAGACCCGCGACGCGACTGAGCGCGTTGATCGCCGCGCCGCCAGCGATGAAGTTCGCGACCATCTGCGCGGTCACCGCTTGCGGATACGGGCTCACGCCTTCGGCGGCGATGCCATGATCGCCCGCGAAAACGATCATCGCGGCACGCTGCACGGTGGGACGCGTACTGCGTTGGATCAGGCCCATCTGGCGCGCCAGCGTTTCGAGCCGGCCGAGGCTGCCGGGCGGTTTGGTGCGCGTATCGATGATCCGTTGCAGCTCGGCGCGCAGCGTTTGATCGAGCGGGGCGACTTCGGGCAAACCGGTCAGGAGTGGGATGCGAGTCATAGGTAGGATCGAAACAAGGAATAGGAGTAAATAATCAGCCTGACTGTGCGTCATGACCGGCAGGCGATTCGTGACGCGCGCGCGGCGCGGGAATCAGCGCCTCGTGCTCGCCGTCGCGAATCAGAATCAGCGGATAGCCGAACGCGCGGCTCGTCAACGCGGGCGTCAGCACGTCGCGCACCGGGCCCGCATACGCGCCGCCCGCGCCGTCGAGCAGCAACGCATGCGTCGCGAAGCGGCGTGCAAGGTTCAGGTCGTGGCAGGAGAACAGCACGCTGCGGCGCGGTTCGCGTGTCCATGCGACGAGCGCTTCGAGGCAGTCGATCTGATAATGCAGGTCGAGGTGCGACAACGGTTCGTCGAGCAGCAACAGCGGCGCGTCCTGGCACAGCACTGCCGCGAGGGCAACGCGCTGACGCTCGCCGCCCGATAGCGTCAGCACGTCGCGCACCGCGAAGTCCGCGAGGCCGAGCCGTTCGAGCGCCGCCCGCGCGGCCGCGCGATCCTCGTCGCGCTCCCAGCCCCAGCCGCCCAGATGCGGGAAGCGGTTTAGCAGCACGATGTCGAGCACGCTTGCGTTGAACGCATCGGCCGCGCTTTGCGGCATCAACGCGCGGCGCCGTGCGAGCGGCAGCGGCTGCCAGTCGGCCACGCGCACGCCATCGAGTTCGACATGGCCCGCCGCCGGATGCAACAGGCCCGCCAGCGTCGACAGCAAGGTCGTCTTGCCCGCGCCGTTCGGCCCGGCGATGCACCAGATTTCGCCCGCATGGAACGTGTGCGTGAACGCGTCGAGCAAAGTGCGCGCGCCGGCGCGCAACGTCAGGCGCTGCGTGCTCAGCATGGAAGGGGAGGGGCTGGGTTCGGCTCGCATCATCGGCGGCGTTTGAGAAGCATCCACAGGAACACCGGCACGCCGACCAGCGACGTGATCACGCCGACCGGCAATTGCGCGGGCGCGATCACGGTACGCGCGATCAGATCCGCGCCCATCACCGCGACACCGCCGCCGAGCGCGGCCGCCGGCAGCAGCATGCGCTGATCGTTGCCGAACGCGAGCCGCAGCATGTGCGGCACGACGAGACCGACGAAGCCGATCGTGCCCGCGGTCGTCACCGCCGCGGCTGCCGCCAGCGACGCGACCAGGTACACACGCAAACGCAGCGGCATCACCGCGACGCCCAACGCCTGCGCGGCCGCGTCGCCGCGCAGCAACACGTTCAGACGCGGCGCGGCCGGCACGATCGCAAGCAACACGAGCGCGAGCGCGATCAGCGCGGTCCACGGCAGCGCGCCGCCGCTGAGGTCGCCGGTGAGCCAGAACAGCATGCCGCGCAGACGGCTGTCGGGCGCGAGATTGAGCAGCAGCGTGATCAGCGCGCCCCACCCGGCCGCGATCACCGCGCCGGTCAATAGCAAACGGGGCGACGTGTCTTGCGGCTCGCCGCGCCATAGCTCACGACGCGCGAGGCCGAGCACCAGCAGGATCGACACGAACGAACCCGCGAACGCGCTCGCATCGACGATCCACCATGCGCCGCCCGCGATCATCGCGACGAGCGCGAACGTGGCCGCGCCGCCCGACACGCCGAGCACGTACGGCTCGGCAAGCGGATTGCGCAGCAGCACCTGCAGCAGCGCGCCGGCGAGCGCGAGCAACGCGCCGCACGCGAAGCCCGCGAGCGCGCGCGGCAAACGCAACGTGCGCACGATTTCGCCGGCGAGATCGTCTCTGCCCGTGCCGCCGAACGTGTGCGTCGGCACGAGCGCCGCAAGCACGCGCGACGGCGCGAGCGGCACGCTGCCGAGCACCAGCGAGGCGCCGAGCACCGCGATGGCGGCGAGCGCGAGGCCGAGCCAGATCGCGGCCGCGCGTTTCGCGTTCATCGGGCGCGGCGTCGCCATCGCGGCGCACAGCGCAGCGGACGCGCGACTCATCCGCGTGCGCTCACGCATGCGACCACCCCGGCGCGCGCGTCACTGCTGCTGCCAGCCGAGCGTGACATACGCACCGCGTCGCGGCGAGTTATACGAGTAGGCCGTTTCATAATCCTTGTTGAACAGATTGTCGATTTGCGCACTGACGTACCACGCTTTGGTGACGTTGTAGCGCGCCGACAGATTCACGATGCCATAACCGCCGAGGTTGCCGGTGCTATCGGTACGCGGACCGCTGACAATCCACTCGCCGCCAACCCGCCATCCACCGATGCTGCGATTCACCGCGAATGACCCGAACCGACGCGCGCGCCGCACGAGGTCGGTACCGTTGTCGAGATCGACCGGGTTCTGCAGCGTCACCGTTGCGCGCACGTCGGTCTTGCCGACATGACCGCTCCACGATCCTTCGAGTCCCTGCACCTTCGCATGGCCGACGTTCTCCGCGAGGTAGATGCCAGGGATCGTCTGCACGTAGTCAATCAGATTCGTATAGCGCGTCTGGAATGCATTCAGACGCATCACGCCGAGCGCATCGGTCGCGTACTGCAAACCGGCTTCGACCGAATGACTGCGCTCGGGCTGGATCGACGGGTTGCCGCTGATCGGATAGTACAGATCGTCGAAGCTCGGCGCGCGGAACGCATCCGAATAGCTTGCGGTTACCTTCCAGCGCGACGTGATGTCGAATCCGTAGCCGAGATAGTAACTGTTCGCTCCACCGAAATCCGAGTACTGGTCGCGTCGCACGTTGGCCTGTATCTGGTTGCGGCCGAAGCGCGCGCTGTAGCCCGCGAAGACCGAATCGACGTGACGGTCGGGCGCGGCGAACGTGTCGGAGTCGAGCGTCTGGTCGAGATGCTCGTAGCCGAATTGCAGCTTCTGGTTCGCGGCGAACGCGAAATCGTTCTGCCACGTGTACTGGCGATTGTCGGTATCGAAGCGGCCGTTGTAGATGCCATTGGTGTTCGACACGCTGCGGTCGTCGCCCTCGGCGACCGTGAAGTGGGTGGTCCACCAGTCGGTCAGCTTGCCGTTCGCGAATACCGACACCTGACGCACCTTGCTATAGAGATTGTTCAGATCGGTGGGCTCGCCGTATGCATTGTCGTAGCTGTTGTCGTTGTTCGACTGGAAGTAGCTGACGCCCGCGTCCCACCTGTCGGTGAACTTGTGACGCAGCGACGCGCTGATGCTCTCGTTCAGATTGCCGTTCGCGTTCGGATTCGCGGCCGGCGCCTCGAGCGGATTGAGCGACGAAAAGCCGTCGTCCTTCGTGCGCGCGAGCGAGATGTTGAAGGTCGTGCGCCCGTCCTGATCGAGCGCGCCGTTCACGCCGGCCGTTTGCGTCTGCGTGTGATAGCTCCCGTAGCCGACCGAAAAATTGAAACGCGGCGGATGATCACCGCCGTCTTTCGTGAACACCTGCACGACGCCGCCGATCGCGCCCGAGCCATACAACGCCGACACGTTGCCGTTCACCACTTCGACGTGATCGACCTGATCGAGTGGAATCTGCGCGAGCTGAGCGGAGCCGAGGCTCACCGAATCGACGCGCACGCCGTCGATCAGCAGCAGCGATTGCGTCGACGATGCGCCGCGCAGAAAGAGGCTCGTGGTCGAACCAGGGCCACCCGTGCGCGAGATTTGCGCGCCTGGCGCGAGTTGCAGCAGGCCGGGCAGATCGGTCGCGGTCGTGTCGGCGATGTCCTGCTGATCGAACTGCGTGGTCTGCGGAATCGCATCGCGCAACGCTTGCGGTCCGCGTTGCGCGGTCACGACGATCGGCGACAGCACGTTGCCCGACGCATCGGCGGAGGCGGCATTGGCAGCGATTGCAGCGTTTGCGGCGGTGGCATCCGTGGCGGACGATGAAGACGAATGCGGCGTCGCGGATGCGGACGCAGGCTCGGCGCTTTGCGCATGCACGACGAGCGGCAGGCTCGCGAACGCGAGCAGCGTTGCGCGGGCGATGGGGGACAGCATGGGATGACATTCCTGTGGATAGCGTGCGCGGCCTGCTTCCCCGCGGGCCGACGCGTCACGAGGCGTCCCCTTGTTCAACGTTTTCGCGGGGGACGTCCCTCTTTTCTGGCCGGTATCCGGGCTACGACACATCGATCCCGCCTTCCCACGCGTGACGCGCAGTGGCACACTCGCACGTTGAACTTCCAACCTTGCGATCAGGACCGACCTGCATGAGCACATCACATGCGGTCGCTTACCGTTGCGGGGGCAGCGCAGGTTCGCGCATCCGGTTTTGGCACCGCGCGCGCCCTGCTTCCCGTTTAACTGCGCGCGCCGAGAAGCGCGCGCGGGCACCAGAGTGCGGGAAGTTTACGAGCGGCCTCGCGGGGCGTCAAGAAAGGTCAACCGGAGCGCAATCGGTTCTGTTGAATGCAGGTTATTGTCCGATGGATTACCGGTTTTTTACCTTATGGTCGACGACACGACACGCAACGAACCGGCACGAAGCGATGCTGTTACGTCTCGAAACGAGACAATTGTCGGAACCTGTAATATTCCGCGCTAAAATGCGATGTCTTTAGAGGACGCAGCACATGCTCACCGAACTCGAATCACTCTCCCAGAACATCGGCAAGCTGATTGCGATCAGCCAGCGCCACAACGAAGCGCGGCTCGCGCTCGAAGAGCAGCTCGCACAAACGCGTGCCGAAGTACAAGCCACGCATGCGGAACTCGTGCAATTGCGCGAAGAGCGCGACGCGCTGCAGGCGGAACGCGACGCGCTGTCCGCCAAGATCGACGACGCTCAGGTGCGCCTGAATGCGATTCTCGAAAAATTGCCGCGCGCACGCGCGAGCAGCGAACCGGATAACCAGCTCGATCTGCTCGAGTCCGCCCAGCCCGAACACGAGGAAGCGGAAAGCGACGTGAGCCGACACGGAGAAAGCGCATGACCACCAAGCAGATCGAGGTATCGATTCTCGAAGTACCCTATCGTCTCGCCTGTTCGCCGGAAACGGAAGGCGCGCTGCTCGAGGCGGTCGCGCGCGTCGACGCCGAGATGAAGAAAATTCGCAGCGGCAGCAACGTGCGCGGCACCGATCGCATCGCGGTGATGGCGGCGCTGTCGCTGGCATCGGAACTGCTTAAGCTGCAAAGCAGCGTGCGGCACGGAGAAGCATTTCCCGCTGAAGAAATCCGGCGTACAATGCAGCAAATGAACGAACAGCTAGGTACTGTGATCGAGCAGTACAGCTTGCAGTAAGCAGTAATGGGCCGGTTTCGAACCGGTCACGTGTTCAACGGTATGTGTTGTAGCTTCATCGGTTTAGCTTCCCTGCCTGGTTCGCCAAGGTCATATATTCCTTGAACCAATGCCATGTGCACGGTTGCGGAAATTTGTAGCACGGGTGTGCGCGTCACTCAGTCTGATGTACCCGAAGTGTTGCTAACTGCGACCAATTCTGAACCCTCGGTTCAGGATGCCGGCCTAGCGGCTAAGGCGGGGACCTTATCTGGAACGGCATCGGACTTCGGTTCGATGCCGTTTTTGTTTGGTCGTCGTTTTTTCGTTTGAGCGCCTTTTTCAGGGGCTTTTCCGTACGCGCCTGCTGTTGTTGCGCTTCGTTCAATCTCACACGCTCACTCCGATTCATGCGCTACTGGCTGATGAAGTCCGAACCGGACGAAGCAAGCATCGACGACCTCGCCAACGCACCGCATCGCACCTTGCCGTGGACCGGCGTACGCAACTATCAGGCGCGCAACTTCATGCGCGACGTGATGCAGGTCGGCGACGGCGTGCTCTTCTATCATTCGAGCTGTCCGGAGCCCGGCATCGCGGGCATCGCGGAGGTCTCGTCGACCGCGTATCCGGACCCTACGCAGTTCGATAAAAAGAGTCCGTACTACGACGCGAAATCGTCGCCGGAAACGCCGCGCTGGATGCTCGTCGACGTCGTGTTCAAGAAGAAAATCGCGCTGATTCCGCTTGCCGCGCTGCGCGAGCATGCCGAATTGCAGGACATGCGCGTGCTCGCCAAAGGCAACCGCCTGTCGATCACGCCGGTGACCGACGCCGAATGGCGCTTCATCACTAATCAGCTGGTTTAAGGGCGAACGCGCGACGCGGCACTTGTCGTGATCGCATCCAGGTCATCGTTTCCGATGCGGCGGCGAAGCACTAATTGGGGAACCAAGCGTCGGTAAAACACGCCTAATCGGTCGACGAAAGCGTGAGCTCGAACTGACCGCTCGACGGCAAGCCGATCCATTCGCCAGCGCATCCGTCAAACCGCGCGCCACCACCCGTCGCTCGCGTCGAACGTGCACAACCTGTTCAAACAAGGATTCCAGTCATGACGACAAAAACCGCACGGTCCCTCGCACTCGCGCTCGCCTTGGGCGCGCCTGTGGCACTCGCACTGAACCCTGCGCCCGCTCGAGCGCAGACCATGATGCCGCAGCCTTCGGGCGTGCTGTCGTTGAATGCGCAGGCGAGCGCGGAAATCCCGCAGGATGAAGTCGAAATCACGCTGTTTTACGAACAGGAAGCGAGCGAGCCGTCGTCGCTGACGTCGACGCTGAACGAACGCGCCGACGCGGCATTGCAGAAAGCGCGCGGCGTCAGCGGCGTGACCGCGCGCTCGGGCGCGTTCTCGATCTTCCCGTCGACGGACCGCGACGGACGCATCTCGACGTGGCGCGGCCGCGCGGAAGTCGTGCTCGAATCGCGCGACTTCGCTGCGGCTTCGAAGCTCGCCGGACAGATGGCATCGATCATGCAGGTTGGCAACGTGCGTTTCTCGCTGTCGCCGGAAGCGCAGCGCGCGGCCGAACAGCGGCTCAGCGGCGAGGCGATCAAATCGTTTCGCGAGCAGGCCGCGGCGTCCTCGCAGGCGTTCGGCTTTAGCGGCTATTCGATCCGCGAGGTCAACGTGAATCACAGCGGCGTGATGCCGCGTCCGGTGATGATGATGAGCGCACGCGCGATGGGCACCGACGCGAAGAGCGCGCCGCTGTCGCTCGAAGGCGGCACGTCGACGGTGACGGTCAACGTGTCGGGGTCGGTGCAGATGAAGTGACGCGCAAGCGCAAGCCCAAACAGAAAACGCTTGCTACGCTGGCCGAGCGCCGCTCAGTTCGCGCCAACCGCCTGCGCCGGCTCGCGACGCCCACGGCGATACGCCCACACCATCAGGCCGATGCCCGCGAGAATCATGGGCAGCGACAGCCATTGACCCATCGACAGCCCCATCGCGAGCAGGCCGAGGAAATCGTCCGGCTCGCGCGCGAATTCGACCGTGAAGCGCGCAAGGCCGTAGCCGATCAGGAACATCGCGGAAATCGCGCCGAGCGGCTTCGGTTTGCGCGAGAAAAAGATCAGCACGAAGAACAGCGCCACGCCTTCGAGCGCGATCTCGTACAGCTCCGACGGATGTCGCGGCAGCATGTGATATTGCGCGAACACTTCGTTCAGATGCCATTGCGCGGCCAGTTGCGGATGCGCGGCGAGCCATGTGGCGTCGTCAGGTGCGGCGCCGGGAAACAGCATCGCCCACGGCGCGGACGGCTCGGTCACGCGGCCCCACAGCTCGCCGTTGATGAAGTTGCCGAGGCGTCCCGCCGCGAGGCCCGTGGGCACCATCGGCGCGACGAAGTCGGTGACTTGCAGCCACGAGCGCTTGCGCTGATAAGCGAACAGCATCATCGCGATCGTCACGCCGAGAAAGCCGCCGTGAAACGACATGCCGCCTTCCCACACCTTGAAGATGTCTAGCGGATGCGCGAAATAAAAGCTCGCCTTGTAGAACAGCACATAGCCGAGCCGGCCGCCGAGGATCGTACCCAGCACGCCGTAGAACAGCATGTCGTCAATATCCTTCGGGGTCCAGCCTTGCGCGGCGACGTACGGCAGCCGCAGCCGCAGTCGGGCGACGACGATCGCCGCGACGAACGCGACGAGGTACATCAAGCCATACCAGCGCACGGCGAGCGGCCCCAGATGGATGGCGACAGGGTCGAAATTGGGGTGAATGAGCATCGTGTGGTTATGGGCAGTTCAGGTTCGAAAGCAGTTTTTACAGGGAATCAGAAGCGGGATCTAGACACGCGACGCGACGCTCGCCGCATGCGCGCGCACGATGTCGATGAAGCCCGCCAGCACCGGGCTGACCTCGTCGGTGCGCCAGACGAGGCCCGTCTCGATCGCGGGCACCGACTCGGACAGCGTCCGGTACACGACGCCCGTGCGCCGCAGGTTACGCAACGATTGCGGCACCAGCGCGACGCCCATGCCGGCCGACACGAGACTCACGATGGTCTGCATCTGGATCGCCTCCTGGCCGATCCGTGGCGCGAGGCCCGCAACGCCGTAGCAATCCATAATGATGTCATAAAAGCCTGGCGCGAGACGCCTTGGGAAGATCACGAGCGGCGCGTCGGCGACATCGCGCAGGCTGACGGGCGCGTCGAGCCATTCGGCGGCGGGGTCTTCAGCAGCGCTGCCCTTGCCGTTTGTGTTCACGCTGCCCCCCAAGCGTTGCGCCATCTCCGTCGACAGCGCGATCACGAGCGGCTCGCGCGCGATCGGCAGCCACGACAGCTGCGCCGCATGCCGCGACGGCAGCGGCGCGATCACCAGACCCGCGTCGATACGCCCGGCCACCAGTTCCTCGACCTGCACGTCGCTGGTCGCCTCGGTCAGTTCGAGCCGCACGCGCGGATGCCGCGCGCCGAAATCGCGCAGCAGCAGCGGCAGCAGGCCGTAATCCGCAGTCGACACGAACGCGAGCGACAGCACGCCCGCCTCGCCGCGCGCGAGGCTCTGCGCGAGCGGCCTGAGCCCTTCCGCGGCCGCGAGCAGCCGCTGCACCTCCGGCAACAGATCGGCGCCGACCGCCGTCAACTCGACCGAGCGCTTGGTGCGCGCAAACAGTTCGACGCCGAGCGTCTCCTCGAGCGCGCGGATCGCCTGCGACAGCGGCGGCTGCGTCATCGACAGACGCGCGGCCGCGCGCCCGAAGTGCTTTTCTTCGGCGACGGTGACGAAATAGCGCAACTGGCGCAGGTCGGGGATCGTGGGCAGCATGATTAATATATTTTACGACCTGAACAACCGCGAATAATACACACGACGCGTGTCACGCAAAACCGCCTGTTTGCACGGTCTGGCGGAACTACACTGAACGGATGCGCGCGCACGCCGCCGCGCGCTTTCATCAGAACAGCCAGACTGGAGCGCCCCATGGCCTACAACCGTCGTTCGAAGAACATCACGCAAGGCATCGCGCGTTCACCGAATCGCTCGATGTACTACGCGCTCGGTTACCAGAAGGAGGATTTCGACAAACCGATGATCGGCGTCGCCAACGGCCACTCGACGATTACGCCGTGCAACGCCGGCCTGCAGCGTCTCGCCGACGCGGCCGTCACCGCGATCAGGCGCGCCGACGCGAACCCGCAGACCTTCGGCACGCCGACGATCTCGGACGGCATGTCGATGGGCACCGAGGGCATGAAGTACTCGCTCGTGTCGCGCGAGGTGATCGCAGATTGCATCGAGACCTGCGTGCAAGGGCAATGGATGGACGGCGTGGTCGTGATCGGCGGCTGCGACAAGAACATGCCGGGCGGCATGATCGGCCTCGCGCGCATGAACGTGCCGGGCATCTACGTGTACGGCGGCACGATCCGGCCTGGCAACTGGAAAGGCACCGATCTGACGATCGTGTCGTCGTTCGAGGCGGTCGGCGAATTCACGGCGGGCCGCATGTCGCAGGAGGATTTCGAGGGCATCGAGAAAAATGCGTGTCCGTCGACCGGTTCGTGCGGCGGCATGTACACGGCCAATACAATGAGCTCGTCGTTCGAGGCGCTCGGCATGTCGCTCATGTATTCGTCGACGATGGCGAATCCCGACCAGGAGAAGGTCGACTCGGCCGCCGAATCGGCGCGTGTGCTCGTCGAAGCCGTCAAGAAGGATCTGAAGCCGCGCGACATCATCACGAAGCAGTCGATCGAAAACGCGGTTGCCTTGATCATGGCGACCGGCGGCTCGACCAACGCGGTGCTGCACTACCTGGCGATCGCGCACGCGGCCGAGATCGAATGGACGATCGAGGACTTCGAGCGCATGCGCAAAAAAGTGCCGGTGATCTGCAACCTGAAGCCGTCGGGCCAGTACGTCGCCACCGATCTGCACAAGGCGGGCGGCATTCCGCAGGTGCTGAAGATCCTGCTCGACGCAGGGCTTCTGCACGGCGATTGCATGACGATCACCGGCAAAACGATCGCCGAGGAGTTGAAGGACGTACCAGCCAAGCCGCGCAGCGATCAGCAGGTGATCTTCCCGATCGACAAGGCGCTCTACGCCGAAGGCCATCTCGCGATCCTGAAGGGCAATCTGGCCGAGGACGGCGCGGTCGCCAAGATCACGGGGCTGAAGAACCCGGTCATCACGGGCCCGGCGCGCGTGTTCGACGACGAGCAGAGCGCGCTCGAAGCGATCCTCGCCGACAAGATCGTCGCCGGCGACGTCGTCGTGCTGCGCTATCTTGGCCCGAAGGGCGGCCCCGGCATGCCGGAAATGCTCGCGCCGACTTCGGCGATCATCGGCAAGGGGCTCGGCGAATCGGTCGGGCTCATCACCGACGGCCGCTTCTCGGGCGGCACCTGGGGCATGGTGGTTGGGCACGTCGCGCCGGAGGCGTTCGTCGGTGGCACGATCGCGCTCGTGCAGGAAGGCGATTCGATCACGATCGACGCGCACCAGCTGCTGCTGCAACTGAACATCGACGATGCCGAGCTGCAGCGCCGCCGCGCCGCATGGCAGGCGCCGAAGCCGCGCTACACCCGCGGCGTGATGGCCAAGTATTTCGCGCTCGCCCAGCCGGCGAATCGGGGGGCGGTGACGGGGTAATGACCGGGGCCGGCGTGGCCCGCCCCGACAGGGATAACCCGCCGCCGCGCTACGCAAAGACGCAAGGGGCGCACGAAAATCCGTGCGCCCCTTTGCTCTTATAATGCGTGGACCACGAGCCGGGCATCTGCACTGGCGGAGACCATAATGACATCGATGTCGTACGCAGCCGTAGCAGCCGCTGTTGCGCTCGCCGCCGCATTGAGCGCCGCCAGTCCCGCAGCCCGTGCCGAAGCAGCCGGGCTCGTGCTCGCCCAGCAGAAGAACTGCATGAGCTGCCACTCGGTCACCCGCCCGTTCATGGGGCCGGCGCTGCACGACGTTGCTATCCGGTATGCGGGACGCGACGACGCCGCGACCTATCTGAAGCACAAGATCCTCGATGGCGGCACCGGCGCATGGGGAACCGTACCGATGCCTGCGAACACGCAACTGACGCCCGATCAGGCGGCCACGCTGGCGGCTTGGGTGCTGACGCTCAAATAACGGCGCTCTCAGGTCACCGCGGCGTCAACGCGAGTGCCGCGCGATTTCTTCTTCCACCGCTTCACGTACCCAATCGGTCATCTCGGCTTCGAGCGTCTGCGCGACCTCGCGGGTGATCTGACTCACGAGCAGACTCGTGTGCTGCTGCACTGCATCGCGGCAGCGCGCCTCGATGATGCCGCGCCCCTCGCCCGTCAGAAATCGCTGGAAGCGTCCGTGCAAACGTGCGGCGAGCGTGTCGGCATCGAGTGTGGGCTGAGCGGGAGCGGCTTCGTGCGCGCCTTCATGGTCGATATCCGGCGGCACGGTCGCGCCGGCTTCGAGCGGTATGAAGGGCTCGGTACGATCGAACACGCCGGGCGACACCTCCACGTCCTCATGCAAGTCATCATGCCCATGTCGCACATGAATGCCGTGATGCGGCCGTGCGTGTTTTCTCGGGTGCGTGTGATCAGCCACGCGCGGCTGATGAAGCTCGGTCTGTGCGAGAGGCTCGTGCTCCGCCGCATGCGCGGCTTCTCGCGTCGGCATCGGCTCCGGCACGAGCACGGGCTCCGGCGAACTCAGTTGCTCGGGCGTGGGCACCGGTTGGGGCGCGAGTACCGGCTCGGGCGCCAGCGTCGGGTCGGCTTGATGCGCGGGCGGTGGCACGAACGCGGGCTCCGTGCGGGAAGCGGGCTCGGGCACCGCCGCCGGTTGCGCGACGGCTGGGGTTGCGGGCTCGGCGCCCGGCTGGGATGCAGGCGCGGCGGCATCGGTCGACGCCTCGCGCGTCTCGCGCGCGCGGCCCGGCACGAGGACCTCGTTCAGGACCGGAATCGAATTGTCGTGGGGATCGGACACGTGCGCTCTCCGTGTTTGAGTCGAAGCCAGGGCAGGCGGTCCGTATGCCGCGTTCCTCGCGGCCATGACGTGCAGCGCAACGAACTAGCCGCCCTGCTTGTAGTTGTTCAAAGCATAGCCGCGATCGCGATAGAAGCGATAGCGCTCGCGGCCCGCAGCGAGTTCCTCGTGTGCGTTACCGACCACTTCGAGCAATCTTTCGAAGCGCGCGAACTGCGCCGGCACCGTTGCGCCCAGATTGAGCAGCACCTGATGATGCGGCACGTCGTCGAGATTCGTGGCCAGCACGACGGGCGTGTCGGCGGCAAGCGGCGTGCCCGCCATGCAATGCGGCACGAAGTCGAGGGGC
Source organism: Paraburkholderia lebeckiae (assembly GCF_050436225.1). NCBI lineage: Bacteria > Pseudomonadati > Pseudomonadota > Betaproteobacteria > Burkholderiales > Burkholderiaceae > Paraburkholderia > Paraburkholderia lebeckiae. The sequence continues at coordinate 3,121,912 of NZ_JBNDLU010000002.1, forward strand.
GAGAAGGTCCACAGCATTTCGTCGAAGGCGCGCAGGCGCGCGGGCTCGGCCAGCACGACGAGCGGCTGGCCCGCCAGATACGCCTTGCGCACGAGGCGGCACGCGTACAGCAGCGAATCGCCGACGTTCGAGTGAAAGTCGATTCTCGTCATCGGCCGCTCCGCCCCGCTTGCCGCGCGCCGTGCGCGCGCTTACCGCACTGCGTCATTGGCCGGCGCGGTCGATCAGGAACTGCGCGAGCAGCGGCACCGGACGGCCCGTCGCGCCCTTCGCGGTGCCGCTCTTCCACGCAGTGCCGGCGATGTCGAGATGCGCCCACGGGTACGAATCCGTGAAACGCGACAGGAAGCATGCGGCCGTCACGCTGCCCGCCGGACGCCCGCCGACGTTAGCGACGTCCGCGAAGTTCGACTTCAGCTGGTCCTGGTACTCGTCGTCGAGCGGCAGGCGCCAGGCCGGGTCGGCCGCTTCGCGCGACGCGTCGAGCAGTTCGCCCGCGAGCGCGTCGTCCTTCGAGAACAGGCCGCTGTTGTGATGGCCGAGCGCGATGATGCAGGCGCCCGTCAGCGTCGCGATGTCGATAACCGCGGCCGGCTTGAAGCGCTCCGCGTAGGTGAGCGCGTCGCACAGAATCAGGCGGCCCTCGGCGTCGGTGTTCAGCACCTCGATCGTGAGGCCCTTCATGCTGGTGACGATGTCGCCCGGCTTGGTGGCCGTGCCCGACGGCATGTTCTCGACGGCCGGAATGATGCCGACCACGTTGATCTTCAGGCCCATCTCTGCGACCGCGCGCAGCGTGCCGAGCACCGAGCCCGCGCCGCACATGTCGTACTTCATCTCGTCCATGCCCTCGCCCGGCTTCAGCGAGATGCCGCCCGTGTCGAACGTGACGCCCTTGCCGACCAGCACGACCGGCGCGGCCTTCGCGGCGGCGCCCTGGTACTGCAGCACGATGAACTGCGCCGGCTCGACCGCGCCCGCGGTGACCGACAGGAACGAGCCCATCTTCAGCGCTTCACACTGTTTCTCGCCGAGCACCTCGACCTTCAGCTTCCAGTCTTTCGCGAGCTTCTTCGCGGTGTTCGCCAGATAGATCGGCGTGCAGACGTTGCTCGGCAGATTGCCGAGCTCGCGCGTCAGGTCCATGCCGTTGGCGAGCGCGGCGCCCTGCTTGGCGGCGAGCTTGGCGGCCTTCTCGTCACCGGTGTTGACGCTGAACACGATGCGCTTCAACGCGCGCGGCGTGTTGTCCTGCTTGCTCTTCATTTGCGTGAAGCGGTAGGTCAGCTCGCGCAGCGCGAGGATCGCGGCGCGCACGCACCAGTCGGCCGTGCGTTCGAGCACCGGCAGTTGCGCGAGCGTGAACGTGACCTGCACGATCTTCGTGCCGAGCAGCGCGCGCCATGCGGCGCGGACCGCCTCGCCGTAGGCTTTCTGACTGAAAGCATCCTGTTTGCCGAGGCCGACGAGCAGCACGCGCGACGCGCCGATGCCCGACACCTCGTGCAGGAACAGCGTGGTACCCGCCTTGCCGTCCATGTCGCCCGCCTTGATGATGCGCGTGAGCAGGCCCTTGGTGGCCGCGTCGATCTCGAGCGCGGCGCCCGACAGCGTTTGCGACTCGAACACACCGATCACGATGCAATCGGATTTCCCGGTCAGGAAACCGTTCGTCGAGCCTTTGGTCCAATCACAGGCTTTTATGCTAAAGTCCATCGCGCTTGTCCTCGGATAAAATCTGGGCTTAGGATGAAAGCCGCAATTATCCGCTATTTTTCCCGCGGCGGCTGCACCGGAGGCGTGACGGGAACGAACCCGAGCGTCGCCGTGAGCGCCCCCTCTCGTCATCAATAATGATTTTCGAACGCTCCCTCCAGCGCGAGCTCGCGTACACGGCTGGCGCCGTGTTCATGGTTCTCCTCACGCTCGTGCTGACGACGATGATGATCCGCATCGTCGGCTTCGCGGCCTCGGGCGAGGTCGACCCGCGCGACGTGCTGGTCCTGATCGGCCTCACCGTGATTGGCTATCTGGCCATCATGCTCGTCGCGACGCTGTTCGTGTCGATCCTGTTCGTGCTCACGCGCTGGTACAAGGACTCCGAGATGGTCGTGTGGCTGTCCTCGGGCGTCAGTCTCACGCAATTCATCAAGCCGATCGGCATTTTCGCCACGCCGATCATCATCCTGATCATGTTCTTCGTGTTCGTCGGCTGGCCGTGGTCGAACCAGCAGAGCAAGCTGATCCGCGCGCGCTTCCAGCAGCGCGACGAAGTCTCGCTGCTCGCGCCGGGGCAGTTCCGCGAATCGCCGAGCACGCACCGCGTGTTCTTCATCGAGAAGATGTCGCCCGACCAGGGGCATGTGGAAAACGTGTTCGTGACGAGCACCGAGGGCGGCAAGGTCAACGTCGTGGTGTCGAAGAACGGCCACATCGAGACGCACAAGAACGGCGACCGCTTCGTCGTGCTGGAAAACGGCCGCCGCTACGACGGCGAACCGGGCCACCCCGATTTCCGCATCATGGAGTTCGAGCGCTACGGCGTGAAGATCCAGAGCCAGCCGGTCGTCAATACGCCGACCACCACCGGCTTGCCGACGCTCACGCTGCTGCGCAATCCCACTAAAGAGAACCTCGCCGAATTCGCGTGGCGCGCGGGTCTTCCGTTGATCGCGATCAACCTGGTGCTGCTCGCCATTCCGCTCGCGCACCAGAACCCGCGGCGCAGCCGCACGATCAACCTCGTGATGGCCGTGTTGATCTACCTCACTTATTCGAATCTGCTGAACGTCGTGCAGGCGTGGATCGAGCAGGGCAAGATGTCGTTCGGCGTCGGGCTCGTGATCCTGCACGTGATCGTGCTCGGGATCGTCGCGTTCATCTTCTGGATGCGGGTGCGCAACCGGCCGCTATTTACGCGCGCCATGTTCAGCCGTTCGCAGGGAGCCTGACCGATGCGCATTTATGAAAGGTATTTCGCGCGTCAGATCTATCTCACGTTCGTCTTCATCCTGTTCGCATTTTCAGGTCTGTTCTTCTTCTTCGACCTGATCAACGAACTGAACTCGGTCGGCCACGGCAACTACAAGTTTCAGTACGCGGTGCTGCGCGTCGCGCTGCAAACGCCGTCGCGTTTCTACGAAATCATTCCGGTCGCGGCGCTGATCAGCGCGATCTACGTGTTCGCGCAGATGGCGGCGAACTCCGAATACACGATCTTCCGCGTATCAGGCCTCGCGACGAATCAGGCGCTGCGCTCGCTGCTGAAGATCGGCATTCCGCTCGTGATCGTCACCTATCTGATCGGCGAAGTGGTCGGCCCGTATACGGATCAGCTGTCCGAGCGCGTGCGGCTCGAGGCGCTCGGCTCGTCGGTGTCGAGCAACTTCCAGTCGGGCGTGTGGGTCAAGGACACGCTGACCGAGCGCGCCGACGGCGAGCAGGTCACGCGCTTCGTCAACGTCGGCGAGCTGAAGCCCGACGCGACGATCAGCAACGTGCGCATCTACGAGTTCGATTCGAAGTTCCGCCTGTCGAACATTCGCATCGCGCAGAGCGGCCGCTATCAGCCGCCGGGCCACTGGCTGCTGACCGGCGTGACCGATACGCAACTGCTCGACGTGGCCCCCGCTCCGGGTACGCCGGCAGATGCGCTCAATCCGGTCTATCGCGCGAAGCAGGTCACGCTGCCCGAGTATTCGCTGCGCTCGGAGCTGACGCCGCAGATCCTGTCGGTGCTGCTGGTGTCGCCGGACCGGATGTCGATGTTCAATCTATTCCGCTATATCCAGCATCTGACCGAAAACCATCAGGACACGCAGCGCTATGAAATCGCGCTGTGGCGCAAGGTGCTGTATCCGTTCGCGGTGTTCGTGATGCTGGTGCTGTCGCTGCCGTTCGCATATTTGCATACGCGCGCGGGCGTGGTCGGCGTGAAGGTGTTCGGCGGCATCATGCTCGGCATGAGCTTCCAGCTGTTCAACACGCTGTTCTCGCATATCGGCACGCTCAATACGTGGCCCGCGCCGTTGACCGCGGCGACACCTGGGCTCGTCTACCTGGTGCTGGGGCTCGTAGGGTTGAAGTGGGTCGACCGGCACTAACGCCAGTGCGTTGAGGGGCATCGTCAGGAGCTGATGCGATGGCTATGCACGGACTGATTCTGTTTGGCCACGGCGCGCGCGATGCGCGCTGGCGGGAGCCGTTCGAGCGGCTCGCCGACAAGCTACGTGCCGCGCGCGCGGCGACGGGCGAAGCTCCTGCGGTTACGCTCGCCTTTCTCGAACTGATGGAACCCGACCTGCCGACGGCCGTCGCGCAACTCGTCACGCAAGGCTGCGATGCGATCACCGTGGTGCCGGTGTTCTTCGGGCAAGGCGGTCATGTCCGCAAGGATTTGCCCGCGATCGTCGATCATTGCCGCGCCGCGCATCCCGGTGTCGAGATTCGCTGCGCGGTGGCGGTCGGCGAGGATGATTCGGTGCTGGATGCGCTCGCGCAGTATTGCCTGCGGCAGCTCTGATTTTTTCGTTCTGGTTGCTCAGATTCGCCGCTCTCGGGTCGGCCCTGCCGAGGATATTCAGGCCGCGACCAGCATCCCATTCGACGAGTGCTTCGCCTCGGTCTGCCGCGCCGCGAACGCCTCGCCGATCATCAACAGACTCGGCTGCGACGCATCGACCCAGCGCTGCGCTTCGCCGGCCGCAAGATCTTCCAATGTCAGCGTCAGCATGCGTTCGCGCGGCGTGCTGCACGCCTCGACGATCGCCACGGGCGTCGTCGCGGGCTTGCCAGCATCGATCAGTTGCTGCGCGATCTCGACGCCGCTGTCGCGGCCCATGTAGAACACCAGCGAATCGGCGTTGACCTGCTCGCGGATCTCATCGGAACCTGGCGCGCGGCTGAACGTCGCGAGCGCGACGCTGCGCGACACGCCGCGCAGCGTCAGCGAACGCTTCAGCGTGGCCGCGCTCGCCAGCGCGGCGGTGATGCCCGGCACGACTTCATACTCGATGCCCGCGGCTTCGAGCGCGCGCATCTCTTCGTCGGCGCGGCCGAACAGCATCGGATCGCCGCCCTTCAAACGCACGACCACGCCGTGCTCCAAAGCCGCATCGACGATCTGCTTGTTGATGAACTGCTGGGCCGTCGATAGCTGGCCGCAGCGCTTGCCGACCGCAATGCGCTTCGCCCGCGTGGGCGCGTAGTCGAGCATCGCCGGCTCGACCAGCGCGTCGTGCAGCACGACGTCGGCGGCGCCGAGCAGCCGCGCGCCGCGCACCGTAATCAGGTCCGCGGCACCGGGTCCCGCACCAATCAGATAAACCTTACCCATTTACATCAACCTGTTCGTTGGAGCGTACGCGGCGGCGCGTTGCGTCGCCTGTGTGGCCCATCCGTCGCCTGCTAGCCTTGCCGTGCTCAGGCGGAAAACGCGCGGATCATGCCGGCGGCGACCGTGTGGTTCGTTGCCTCGTCGATCAGCACGAATGCGCCGGTGCCCTGATGCGAGTCGTACGCGTCGCACACGAGCGGCTTCTGCAAGGTCAGCGCGACACGACCGATGTCGTTCATCGCCAGTTCCTTGCGATCGGTCGCCTGCGACAGCGTATGCACGTCGAGCACTTCCTTGATCGCGCCGATCTTCGCGAACACGGTGCTGGTGGTCTGCTTCAGCAGATACTTACGCTGCGTCGACAGCGGCGCGTCGTCGAACCAGCAGAGGTCCGCTTCGAGCTTCTTCGCCGGCTCCGGTGCCGCTTCGCGCAGCACGAAGGTGTCGCCGCGCGACACGTCGACATCTTCCGCGAGACGGATCGTCACCGTCTGACCGGCGAACGCACGGTCCACCTGTGCGGTGCCGCCGACCACCGGCGCGATGATCTCCGCCACGGTCGCTTCGCGATTGGCCGGCAGCACGACGATCGTGTCGCCGAGCTTCACTTCACCCGATTCAACACGGCCCATGTAGCCGCGGAAATCGTCGGCCTGACTGCCGTCCTGACGCGCAACCCACTGCACCGGGAAGCGCAGCGCCTCGCCGCTCGCGGTTTCGACCGGCAACGCTTCGAGCACGTCGAGCAGCGGCTCGCCCGCGTACCACGGCATGCGCTCGCTCGCCGTGACGATGTTGTCGCCCTTCAGCGCCGACACCGGCACGAAGCGCACATCCTGCAGACCGAGGTGACGCGCGAGCTCGACGTACGCGTCGCGGATCTCGTTGAAGCGTGCTTCGCTGTAGTCGACGAGGTCCATCTTGTTGATCGCGACGATCGCGTGCTGCAGCCCGAGCAGCTTGACGATCGCGCTATGACGCTTGGTTTGCGGCAGCAGTTGCGCGACGCCGTTTTCGAACGTCACGCGCGTCGCGTCGACGAGGATGATCGCCGCATGCGCGGTCGACGCGCCCGTCACCATGTTGCGCGTGTACTGCTCGTGGCCCGGCGTATCGGCGATGATGAACTTACGCTTGGCGGTGGCGAAGTAGCGGTAGGCGACATCGATCGTGATGCCCTGCTCGCGCTCGGCTTCCAGGCCGTCGGTCAGCAGCGACAGATCGATTTCGTCGCCGACCGTGCGCTTGTTTTTCACGCGCGACAGCGCCGAGAGCTGGTCGCTCAATACAGCCTTGCTGTCGTACAACAGGCGGCCGATCAGCGTGCTCTTGCCGTCGTCGACGCTGCCCGCGGTGATGAAACGCAGCACGCCGAGGTCTTCTGGTTGATGAATACTGCTCATGATTTTCCTTGTCCCTCTGTCGGCCGGAGTTAGCGCTTCAGCGCTTACTCCGGTCCCAAGTGTGCTTAGAAATAACCCTGCTTCTTGCGCTGTTCCATTGCCGCTTCCGACACCTGGTCGTCCATCCGCGTCGCGCCGCGTTCCGTAATTTCGGTGACGGCCGTCTCGGCGATGATCTTCTCGAGGTCGTCCGCGTCGCTTTCGACCGGGCAGGTGCAGCTGATGTCGCCGACCGTGCGGAAACGCACGATCGCCTGTTCGCTCGTCTCACCCTCGCGCATCGGCGTGAGCGGCGTGACCGGCACGAGCAGGCCGTTGCGGCGCACGATCTCGCGCTGGTGCGCGTAGTAGATCGACGGCAGTTCGAGCTGTTCACGCGCGATGTACTGCCACACGTCGAGCTCGGTCCAGTTCGAGATCGGGAACACGCGCATGTGTTCGCCGTTGTGCAGACGCGCGTTGTACAGGCTCCACAGTTCCGGGCGCTGCGCCTTCGGGTCCCACTGGCCGAATTCGTCACGGAACGAGAAGATGCGCTCTTTCGCGCGGGCCTTTTCTTCGTCGCGGCGCGCGCCGCCGATCATCGCGGTATAGCCGTATTGCTCGATGGTTTCGAGCAGCGTCACCGCCTGCGCGGCATTGCGCGAATCCGTTTCGCGACGCAGACGCACGGTGCCGCGCTTGATCGAATCTTCAACATGGCCGACCACCAGTTCCGCGCCAATCTGTTGCGCGCGACGATCGCGGAAGTCGATCACTTCGTCGTAGTTGTGGCCCGTGTCGATATGCACGAGCGGGAACGGTAGCTGCGTTTTGCGGTTCGCACCGAGGCCGAACGCCTTCAGTGCGAGCGCGAGCACCACGACGGAATCCTTGCCGCCCGAAAACAGCAGCGCCGGCTTGCTGCATTCGGCGACCAGTTCGCGCAGGATGTGAATCGACTCGGCTTCGAGCCAATCGAGGTGATCCATCCGGTTGACCGTGTTGGCAAGCGGAGCGTTGACAGTGGAATCGAGCGTGGTGCTCATGGCGGGTCCTTCGTTGGTTCGTCCGGCAAGCGCTGCTCGCACGGGCGAAAGTATTCAGATCGGTTTCGGCGTAGTGCGCCGCAAGCTCGGTTCGCGGCGCTCAGGCCGACGCGTTTTCGTTGCGCTCGACCGCAATCGGAGTAATCGCCGTGATGTGCAAGCCGCATTCCTTCGTATCGCGCGACTCCCACCACCAGCGCCCCGCCCGGCTGTCTTCGCCGGGGCGGATCGCACGCGTACACGGCTCGCAGCCGATGCTCGGATAACCGCGCGCATGCAGCGGATTGACCGGCACGTCGAACGCACCAAGATAATCCCAGACTTCGGCTTCGGTCCAGTCCGCGAGCGGATTGAACTTGGCGATGTTGCGCGCGCCGTCGTGCTCTTCCTCGTGCAGCTCGGCACGCGTGACCGACTGCTCGCGACGCTGCCCGGTCACCCAGGCGCTGAGCTCGGCAAGCGCGCGATTGAGCGGCTCGACCTTGCGGATCTCGCAGCAGCGCTTGCGCAGCTCGACGCTTTCGTAGAACGCGTTCAGGCCGTGTTCGCCCACATACTGTTCGACCGCGGCCGGCTGCGGATGAAACTGCTCGATGTCGTAGCCGTAGCGCTCTTTCACGCGATCGAGCATGCCGAGCGTTTCCGCATGCAGACGGCCCGTGTTCAGCGAGAAGATGCCGATCTTCACGCCGCGCGACAGGATCGCGTGCGTGAGCAGCATGTCTTCGGCCGCGAGGCTGCTTGCGAGCTTCACGTTCGCGTGACGCGCCGCGATCGAGTCGAGCAGCGCGTCGAGACGCTCGACCTTCGCTGCCAGCTCCGGGCTCAACGATTGCGCGGTGCTCATGCCGGAACCTTGTCGGCGCCAGCCTGCGCGGCACGGCGGCGGAACAGCGGCGACGTGTCCACGGCGCCCTGGTACTGCACGCTAAAGTCGTCGAACGCTTTCAACGCGTCGTTGATGTCCTTGTCGGCGCGCAGTGCATACGCGTCGAAGCCGCAGCGGAACATGAACGTGATCTGGTCGCGAAGCACGTCGCCGATCGCGCGCAGTTCGCCCTTGTAGCCATAGCGCTCGCGCAGCAGACGGCCGATGCTGTAGCCCCGGCCGTCGCGGAACACCGGGAAGTCCACGGCGATCAGCGCGAGCTTGTCGAAGTCGCCGGCGATATCCGCCGGTTCGCTATCCGGCGCGAGCCACACGCCGAGGTCGGCGGCGCTACGCGCAGCGACGAGCGCTTCACGCTCGGCCTGCCACAGCGCCAGCGGTACGATGACCTTGCCGGCCGGCAGTTCGCTCACTGCCGGCAAAGCGCCGTCTTCCGCGGCACGCACGACGCTCCAGGCGTCGTTGACGATCGCGCGGTTCTTGATGATAGAAGCCATCTGTTCATTATCCTTTCGCGGTTACGCGTGAGCCGGTTGACGCGCGGCGTACACGCGCTCCTTGAACGGCGCGATGCCGATGCGGGTGTACGTATCGATGAAACGCTCGCCTTCCTGGCGGTTTTCCACGAACGTATCGATCACCTTCGTCATCACGTCGGGCATTTCCTCGGCCGAGAACGACGGGCCGATCACACGGCCAAGGTGAGCGCCGGTCGCGCCGGTGCCCTGCTCGCCGCCGAGCGTCACCTGGTACCACTCGGAGCCGTCCTTGTCGACGCCCAGAATGCCGATGTTGCCGACGTGATGGTGACCGCACGCGTTGATGCAGCCCGAGATGTTCAGCGACACGTCGCCGAGGTCGTACACGTAGTCGAGATCGTTGAAACGTTCCTGGATCGCGAGCGCGATCGGAATCGACTTCGCGTTCGCGAGCGAGCAGAAGTCACCGCCCGGGCACGAGATGATGTCGGTCAACAAGCCGATGTTCGGCGTCGCGAAACCCTGCGCCTTGGCCTTTTCCCACAGCGCGAACAGGTCACGCTTCTTGACGTCGGCGAGGATCAGGTTCTGTTCGTGCGATACGCGGACCTTGCCGAACGAGTATTCGTCGGCCCAGTCGGCGACCGCGTCCATCTGCACGTCCGTCGCGTCGCCCGGCGCAACCGTGGTCGGCTTCAGCGACAGCGTGACCGACGCGTAGCCCGCCACCTTGTGCGGACGCACGTTACGCTCGACCCAGCGCGCGAACGCGCGGTTTTCGAGCAGATGCTTTTCGAACGACGTATCGGTGTCCGGCAGTTTGTCGTAAGCGGGCGGCGCGAAGTATTGCGTCACGCGATCGACTTCGGCCTGCGTGAGCGTCGACGGGCCGTCCTTCAGGTGCTGCCACTCTTCTTCGACCTGCGCGGCGAACTTCTCCGGCGACAGCGCCTTCACCAGAATCTTGATACGCGCCTTGTACATGTTGTCGCGGCGGCCGTAGCGGTTGTACACACGCAACACGGCTTCGCTATAGGTCAGCAGGTGCTGCCACGGCAGATCGCGGCGGATCACCGCGCCGACGATCGGCGTGCGGCCCAGACCACCACCGGCGAGGATGTCGGCCACCAGTTCGCCCTGTTCGTTCTTGCGCAGATACACGCCCATGTCGTGGATCTGCACAGCCGCGCGGTCTTCCTTCGAACCCGACACGGCGATCTTGAACTTGCGCGGCAGCCACGCGAATTCGGGGTGGAACGTCGACCATTGCCGAAGGATTTCGGCCCACGGACGCGGATCGACCACTTCGTCGGGCGCGACGCCGGCGAATTGGTCCGCGGTGATGTTGCGAATGCAGTTGCCCGAGGTCTGAATGCCGTGCATCTGCACCGAGGCGAGCTTGCGCAGAATCTCCGGCGTTTCTTCGAGCTTGATCCAGTTGTACTGGATGTTCGAACGCGTCGAGAAATGGCCGTAGCCGCGGTCGTGCTCACGCGCGATCTGCGCGAGCACGCGCATCTGGTCGCTGCGCAAGTTGCCGTACGGAATCGCGATGCGGTGCATGTACGCGTGGCGCTGATAGTACAGGCCGTTCTGCAGCCGCAGCGGACGGAATTCCTCTTCGCTCAATTCGCCCGACAAGCGGCGGCGAACCTGATCGGCGTACTGCGCGACCCGTTCATCGACGATGGTCTGGTCGTACTGATCGTATTGGTACATTCGGGGGCCCCAATTTTTTCGAAACTTGCTTGACACGCGACCGTCCGGCTCGGCCGCGGCTTGAATACCGGCTTTGTCAGCTATCGCAAGCGAGCGTTTAGACCCATCGCTCATTTGCTTATAACAAATACAGATATCCATATTGAAAAAGATGGACAGATCGTAATAAACTCGCCTTATATTTCAAACGACTAAAAAATTCTTTTTATATGCGGCGAGGTTATATATGAACCTGCACCAATTCCGCTTCGTCCGCGAGGCTGTGCGGCAGAACTTCAACCTCACCGAAGCGGCCAAGGCGTTGTTTACCAGCCAGCCGGGCGTCTCGAAGGCGATCATCGAGCTGGAGGACGAACTTGGCGTCGAAATCTTCACCCGCCACGGCAAGCGCGTGCGCTCGCTGACCGAGCCGGGCCGCATCATATTGCAATCGGTCGAAAAAATCCTGCAGGAAGTGGAAAGCCTGAGGCGGGTCGGCAAGGACTTCGCGGCGCAGGACCAGGGCAATCTGACGATCGCCGCGACCCACACGCAGGCGCGCTACTCGCTGCCCGCGGCGATCGCGGAGTTCAAGAAGCGCTTTCCGAAGGTTCACCTTTCAATTCTGCAAGGCAGTCCCACCCAGGTCGCCGAAATGGTGTTGCACGACCAGGCCGACCTCGCGATCGCGACCGAGGCGATCTCGAACTACAAGGATCTGGTGTCGCTGCCCTGCTTCCAGTGGCACCACGTCGCGGTGATGCAGCCCGACCATCCGCTGCTCGACCGCAAGCTGCTGGCGCTCGACGACCTGACCCAGTACCCGCTGATTACGTACGACAACGCGTTCGCCGGCCGCACCAAGATCAATGAAGCGTTCCGCCTGCGCGGGCTGCATCCGGACATCGTGCTGGAGGCGATCGACGCCGACGTGATCAAGACCTACGTCGAGCTGGGCCTCGGCGTCGGCATCATGGCCGACATCGCGTTCAACGCCGAGCGCGACCGCCATTTGCGCGCGATGCCGGTCGGCCATCTGTTCGGCAGCAACGTGACGCGCGTCGCGCTGAAACAGGGCGCGTATCTGCGCAGCTACGTGTACACGCTCGTCGAGCTGCTGTCGCCGAGCCTGAACCGCAAGCTGATCGAGCAGGCGCTGAATGGGGAACACGAAACCTATGAGCTTTGAACCGCTTCCATACCGCTCTCTCGCTACGGAGACCTTCCGATGAAGTTGCATAACAATAAAGTACGCAACACCCTGCGCGGCCTCGCGGCCGCGGCGCTGCTCGTCGCCGGCGCGGCGCACGCCGACCTGAAAGTCGGCATCGACCTGTCGAACACGGGGCCGGCCGCCGTCATCGGCATCACGAGCAAGAACGCGATGCTGATGTGGCCGCAGACGATCGCCGGCCAGAAAGCCGACTACATCTTCCTCGACGACGCGTCCGACCCCGGCAACGCCGTGCGCAACATCCGCAAGCTGATCACCGAGGACCACGTCGACGTGATCGTCGGCCCGAACATCACGCCGGCCGCGATGGCCGCGCTCGATCCGGTCGCCGACAGCCAGACGCCGATGATCACGCTGATCGGCTCGGCCATCGTCGTCGAGCCGCAGGAAGGCAAGAAGGTCTGGGCCTACAAGATGGCGCAGACCGATAGCGCGATGGCCGACGTGATGACGCGCTACATGTCGAACCACGACGTGAAGACGGTCGGCTTCATCGGTTTCGCGGATGGCTACGGCGAAAGCTGGCTCAACGAGTTCAGCAAGTTCGCGGCGCTGCGCCATATCCAGCTGGTCGCGACCGAGCGCTACAACCGCACCGACGCGAGCGTGACCGGCCAGATCCTGAAGCTGATGGCCGCGAAGCCCGACGCGATCCTGATCGCCGGCGCGGGCACCCCAACGGTACTGCCGCAGCGCACGCTGATCGAGCGCGGCTACAAGGGCCCGATCTATCAGACGCATGGCATCGCGACGCCGGAGTTCATCAAGCTCGGCGGTAAAGACGTGGAAGGCACGCTGTTCCCGACGCAACCGGTCGTCGTCGCGCGCACGCTGCCGGCCGATCATCCGTCGAAGAAGGCGGCGCTCGCGTTCGTCGACGCGTACGAGGCGAAGTACGGCCCCGGCAGCGTCACGCAGTTCGCGGGCGACGCGGCCGGCGTGTACCCGCGCCTGCAGGACGCCGTCGCGCGCGCGTCGAAGACCGCGCAGCCGGGTACGCCGGCGTTTCGCGTCGCGTTGCGCGACGAGCTCGAACACGCGCATGAGCTGGTGGTGCCGAACGGGGTCGTCAATACGAGCCCGAAGGATCACGTCGGTCTCGATCAGCGGGCGAGCGTGATGGGCACCATCAAGAATGGCAAGTTTGTTTACATGAGCCAGTAATCCGGCATCGGGGCGCCGATCGGGTGCCCCTGACGGCGGCTTCGCGAACGTGGACGCCGCCGTTCGTGCAGCGGGCACCCCATCCGCTTGCATCTGCCTTTCGGTAGAACTTCCCTCACAGCGCGTCCGCACGATCGGCCACACCGCGCCAGCGAACGCCTACACTGCATGGGTCCGCTTCTCCGTTGGCGCATTGCACGCAGGCGACGCATGCTGCGTCACGGTCAACGCGTTGCCCGTCCGGCAGACCTGACCACGCGAACGCTGCCGGAGCACAACATCCACACGGGAGCCATGATGGCCACCGCTTCGATCGCAGAGAACGCCAGCGCTGGCATCGTCACCGTTGCAAGCACCCATGCGGGCGACGCGACCGCCGAGCATCTTCAAGCCTTGATTCTGGAGCGAGGGCTGACGGTTTTCGCGTGCATCGATTTCAGCGGTGACGCTGGGCGCGAGGGACTGGCGATGCCGTTCAGCCGGCTCCTGATCTTCGGCAATCCCAAAGCCGGTACACCGTTGATGCAACTCGCGCCGACCGCCGCGCTCGATCTTCCTTTGAAGGTGCTCGTCTGGGAGGACGCGGACGGCCGTGCGTGGCTATCGTTCAACTCGACGGCCTATCTTCGTGAGCGGCATGGTCTGCCGGACGACTTGATGAAGCCGGTGAGCGGTGTGGCCGCCCTCGTCGATGCGGCCGCGCGGTAACGCGTCAAACGAAGGAGACCGCCATGTCCATGCACGCTCTGATCCTCAGCCAATACAACGGCCCGCTCGAATACACGACGCTGCCCCGCCCGGAACCCGCTGCCGGCCAGGTCCTGGTGCGCGTCGCCGCGAGCGGCCTCAATCCGCTCGACATCAAGATTCGCGCGGGCGAAGCCGCGCACGCGCAACACCCGTTGCCGCTCGTCCTCGGTATCGACCTCGCGGGCACGGTGGAGGCGCTCGGCGATGGCGTCGGCGGATTCGCTGTCGGCGACAACGTGTATGGCATGACCGGCGGCGTCGGCGGCATTCAGGGGTCACTCGCCGAGTACGCTGCGGTCGATGCCGCCCTGCTCGCCCATGCGCCGCGCAATCTGTCGATGCGCGAGGCCGCCGCGTTGCCGCTCGCGTTCATCACGTCGTATGCGGGTATCGTCGATCGCGCGCATCTGCAAGGTGGGACCAAAGTGCTGGTCCAGGGTGGCGCCGGAGGGGTCGGCCACATCGCCGTGCAACTGGCGCGCGCGCTCGGCGCCGACGTATATGCAACCGCGAGCGCACACAATGCCGAGCTGGTTCGGCGGCTCGGCGCGACGCCGATCGACTACCGCGCACAGACGGTCGAACAGTACGTGGCGAGTTTGACCGATGGCGAAGGATTCGATCTGGTCGTCGATACGGTAGGGAGGGCCTCGCTCGATGCGTCGTTTGCCGCGGTCCGGCACTTCGGGCACGTGGTCAGTGCGCTTGGCTGGGGGACGCATGCGCTTGCGCCGCTCTCGTTTCGCGAAGCCAGCTATTCAGGGATCTTCACGCTGTATCCGTTTCTGACCGGTCGATATCGCGCGCACCTCGGCGAGATGATGCGCGAAGCGACGCGGCTCGTGGAAAGCGGCGCGATCGCGCCCGTGGTCGATCAGACACGGTTCGATTTGCGCAGCGCGGACGAGGCCTATCAGCTCGTTGCCAGTGGGACTGGACGTGTGAAGGTGGTGGTCGACGTGGATACCGCGCAACGCTGACCCGGTCACGAACAACCCGTCGAAATCAGCGCCGTCACCCGACTCAGGTATGCTGGGCCCTTCGTAACCGCTTCCGTTCAAGGGGAGACCATGCGGCGCGTTGTATTCAATCAGAAAGGTGGCGTAGGCAAATCGACCATCGTCTGCAACCTGGCGGCCATCAGCGCGAACGAAGGTCTGCGTACGCTGGTGATCGACCTCGACGCCCAGGCGAATTCGACCCAGTATCTGCTCGGCCCGCAGGCGAGCGAGGTCAACCCCACTGTCGCGGGCTTCTTCGAAACCGCGCTCGGCTTCAGCTTCAGGCCCGTGGAAGCAACCTCGTTCATCCACCCGACGCGCTTCGAGAATCTCGACGTCATGCCCGCCCATCCCGACCTCGACACTCTCCACGGCAAGCTCGAATCGCGCTACAAGATCTACAAGCTTCGCGACGCGTTGAACGAACTCGACATGTACGACGCTA
The DNA here is from genome assembly GCF_050436225.1 of Paraburkholderia lebeckiae. Taxonomy (NCBI): domain Bacteria; kingdom Pseudomonadati; phylum Pseudomonadota; class Betaproteobacteria; order Burkholderiales; family Burkholderiaceae; genus Paraburkholderia; species Paraburkholderia lebeckiae. The sequence continues at coordinate 3,137,338 of NZ_JBNDLU010000002.1, forward strand.
TTTACATCGACACGCCGCCCGCGCTGAACTTCTACACGCGCTCGGCGCTGATCGCCGTCGAGCGTTGTCTGATTCCGTTCGACTGCGACGACTTCTCGCGTCGCGCGCTCTACACGCTGCTCGAAAACGTCAAGGAGATCCAGCAGGATCACAACGACGGGTTGCAGGTGGAAGGCATCGTCATCAACCAGTTCCAGCCTCGCGCGAGCCTGCCGCAGAAGCTCGTCGACGAACTGATCGGCGAAGGCTTGCCGGTGCTGGGGTCGCGCTTGTCATCGTCGGTGAAGATCCGTGAGTCGCATCAGCTGGCGACGCCCGTCATCCATCTCGATCCGGGGCATAAGCTCGCGCAGGAGTATCGGGCGTTGCATCGGGAGCTGAGCGAGTGAGCCGGAGCGCGGCGCCGAAGCGCGAGCGCGAGCCACCCTTCTTCGCTGTCGCTGAGCGGGTCGTGGTTCATCGCGTGTTTTCGTCCATAGTCCCCGACCGCATACCGTCGGCATAATTGTTAAAGTAACGCTCTCGTCAATCAGCCGCCGCAGTCCCCATCATGCGCACCACCCGAGCCATCCACGCCGTCGAGCGCCTGAAAACGCGCACCGGCAACCCGCGCTTCGCCGCGATCAGTCTGTCCGGCGGCCTGTTCTACCTGGTCGACAAATCGAGCGGAGCCGACAAGAAAGTGTCGGACCCGCTGACGCTCGACGACTTCGTCAAGTTCGTCGACGCCTACGGCCCGCAGAAACCGCGCAAGGCCAGCAAGCTCGATATCGCGTTCGAAGCGCAGATCAAGAAAAGCAAGGGCGGTTGACGCTTCGGCAGCTTCGCCGACCTGGCGTTTCGTTGCAACGCTTCACGCCTCTTCGATCTCCACCCACCGTCCATCCGTCGCACTGCTTTTCAGCACCGCCTCGATAAACCGCAAACCGTCGACGCCATCATCGACCGTCGTCAACAGCAGGCTCTCGGCTGGTGGCGGGCGACCAACGTTCAACGCATCGATCTGCAACGCCGCATCCAGGTACAACTGCGCGAACGCTTCCAGATAGCCTTCCGGATGCCCGGCCGGCACGCGCGTCGCATGCGCGGCAACCTGACTTTTCACCCGAGCGCGCGTCAATCGTTCGGCAGCGCCGCCCAACGGCGTGAACCACAAGGCGTTCGGCTCCTCCTGATCGAACGCGAGTCCCGCCTTCGTGCCATACACGCGCAAGCGCAGCGCGTTTTCCGCGCCGCTCGCCACCTGGCTCGCCCACAACATGCCGCGCGCGCCGTTCGCATAACGCAGCATTGCCTGCACGTGATCGTCGACACGACGCCCCGGTACGAACGTGTGCAACTCGGCCGACAGCGCACGCGGCATCATCCCCGTGACGAAAGCGGCCAGTTGATACGCGTGCGTGCCGATATCGCCGAGGCACCCGGCCGGCCCCGCCAACGCCGGATCGGTGCGCCAGCTTGCCTGTCTGTTCGCGCCGCCTGTTTCGACCGGCTCGGCGAGCCAGTCCTGCGCATACTCGACCTGCACGACGCGAATCTCGCCCAGTTCGCCACGTTCGACCAGCTCGCGCGCATGCCGCACGAGCGGGTAGCCCGAATAGGTGTGCGTCAACGCGAACAGCCGCTTTTTTGACTGCGCGAGCTTTGCGAGCGCCTCACCTTCGGCGAGCGAAACCGCGAGCGGCTTGTCGCAGATCACGTGGATGCCGGCTTCGAGAAACGCCGTCGCGACCGGCGCGTGCAGATGATTCGGCGTGACGATCGCGACCGCGTCGATGCCGTCCTCGCGCGCGGCCTCGGCGCGCGCCATCTCGCGCCAATCCGCGTAGCTGCGCGCGATGCCCGCTTCGACGGCGCTCGCCCGCGCGCGCTCCGAATCGGACGACAACGCGCCCGCCACCAGTTCGAAACGATCGTCGAGCCGCGCGGCGATCCGGTGCACGGCGCCGATGAACGCGCCCTGCCCGCCGCCGACCATCCCCAGCCTGAGCCTTCTTCGCTGCATTGTTTGCGCTCCCATGTGTTGCGTCGGCTGTAACCGCCCGACTGTCAGATGCCGAGCACGCTCTTTAGCTGCGCGGTGTCGACACCGCTTCCCGCGAAGTCATCGAACGCACGCTCGGCCACGCGGATGATGTGCCGGCGAATGAACTCCGCGCCTTCGCGCGCGCCGTCGTGCGGATGCTTCAATGCGCATTCCCATTCGAGCACGGCCCAGCCCGGAAAATCGAACTGCGCCATCTTCGAGAAGATCGCGCCGAAGTCGATCTGTCCATCGCCGAGCGAGCGAAACCGCCCCGCGCGTTCGACCCAGCCGCTGTACCCGCCGTACACGCCCTGCTTGCCGGTCGGACGAAACTCCGCGTCCTTCACATGAAACGCCTTGATGCGCTCGTGGTAGATATCGATGAACGCGAGATAGTCGAGCTGTTGCAGCACGAAGTGGCTCGGGTCGTACAGGATGTTCGCGCGCGGATGCTGATCGACCGCAGCGAGAAAGCGCTCGAACGTCACGCCGTCGTGCAGGTCTTCGCCCGGATGCAGTTCGTAGCAGACATCGACGCCGGCCGCGTCGAACGCATCGAGAATCGGCGTCCAGCGGCGCGCGAGCTCGTCGAACGCGGCTTCGACGAGACCGGCCGGCCGCTGCGGCCACGGGTACACATACGGCCACGCGAGCGCGCCCGAAAACGACACGTGCGTGCTCAGGCCCAAACGACGCGACGCCTGCGCCGCGAGCTTCATCTGCGCGATCGCCCATTCGGTGCGCGCCGCCGGATTGCCGCGCATCTGCGGCGCGGCGAAGCCGTCGAACAGCGTGTCGTAAGCCGGATGCACGGCGACCAGTTGCCCTTGCAGATGGGTCGATAGTTCCGTGATCGCGACGCCCGCGTTGTCGGCGCTCTCGCGCAGTTCGTCGCAATACGCGTCGCTCGCGGCCGCCTTGTCGAGATCGATCAGGCGCGGGTCGCACGGCACCTGGATGCCCTTGAAGCCGAGACCCGCGGCCCAGTCCGCGAGATGCGCGAGGTTGTCGAACGGCACGTCGTCGCCCATGAACTGTGCGAGAAAAATCGCCGGCCCTTTGATGGTTTTCATCGTACGGTTCCTCGAACTTTGCGCGCGGGCCGCGCCCGCGCGTGCTAGACGATGCCCGGCGCGCCGCTCAGAACGGCGAGTCGGGGAAATAGAACTGCTGGGCGTTTTCCTTCGTAATCAGCACCGACGGAATGATCGTGGTGGCCGGCAGCTTGTCGCCCTTCAGCCGCGCTTCGGCCGTCAGCTTGATCGCGTCGTAGATGAATTTCGGCGAGTACGACACGTCGGCCTTGATCATCGGCGCGCCGTCCATCACGTTCTTCACCATGCCCTTCGAGCCCGCGCCGCCGAACACGATCTTGATGTCGTTGCGCTTCGCCTGATCGATGGCCTTCAGCACGCCGACCGCCATGTCGTCGTCGGCGGCCCATACGGCGTCGATGTGCTTGAAGCGCGTCAGGTAGTCCTGCATCACCTTGAACGCGTCGTCTCGATTCCAGTTCGCGTATTTCGCGTCGAGAATCTTGATATCCGGATAGTTTTTCATCACGCCGGTGAAGGCGGTCCAGCGTTCGTTGTCGAGCGTGGTCGGAATGCCGCGCAGCGCGACGACGTTGCCCTTGCCGTCGAGTGCCTTCGCCAGATATTCGGCGGGAATCTTGCCGAACGCGGTGTTGTCGCCGGCCACGTAGGCATCCTGCGCGCTCGTGTTCGTCAGGCCGCGATCGACCACCGTCACGTACACGCCTTTCTTCTTCACCTGCTCGACCGGCTGGGTCAGCGTCGCCGATTCGTACGGGAAGATCACGAGCGCGTTGATCTTGTTGACCGTCACGAGATCCTGCAACTGGTTCGCCTGCTCGGGCGCGTTGGCGGCCGTTTTCACGATCACTTTCAGATCGGGATGCGCCTTCTCGAGATCCGCCTTCGCCTTGTTCGCCCACCAGACGATGCCGCCGGTGAAGCCGTGATCGGCCGTCGGAATCGCGACGCCCAGCGTGACCTTGTCGTCGGCGCGCGCCGCGCCGCTCGTGCCCAGTATCCCCAACGCCAGCACGCCGGCGCCGATCGCTCGAATGACTTGCTTCATGGTGTGTGTCTCCAATCATGAGGCGTTCGCTCGCCCCGATTTTTCGGACCTGCCGTTGGTTTACCGCGCCTGCCTTGCTACGCCTGCTTTGCTGCGTTTTCTTCGCTGCGCTGTCGTCACTGCGGCGCCGCCGCCTTGAAGCGCTCCGCTAGCGCCGCCCACGCTGCACGAACGCGACGAAAATAATCACGACGCCCTGCACCGCCGCGTTCAGATACACGCTGATGATGCTGGTCAGGTTCAGGATGTTCGCGATCACCGACAGCAGGATCGCGCCGATCACGGTGCCGATCACGCGTCCCTCGCCGCCCTTGAGCGCGGTGCCGCCGACCACCACCGACGCGATCGCTTCGAGCTCCCACAACAGGCCCGTGGTCGGCGTGGCGGAGCCGAGGCGCGGCACGTAGAGCACGGTGGCCACGCCCACGCAAATCCCCAGCAGCACGTACGTGACGATCTTCACCGTATCGACGCGAATCGCCGCAAAACGCGCGACCTGTTCGTTCGAACCGATCGCCTGCACGTGCCGGCCGAACGCGGTGCGATTGAGGATCAGCGCGCCGCCCGCCGCGACCACGAGAAACACCCAGATCGGCACGGGCACGCCGAACAGGCTCGCGTAATAGACGGGACCGTAGAGGTCCGATAGAGAATCATTGAGCGTCAGCGCGCCGCCATCGGCGAGCCATGTCAGCACCGCGCGAAAAATCCCGAGCGTGCCCAGGGTGACGATGAACGGCTCGATGCGCCCTTTGGTGATCAGCAGCCCATGCGCGCAGCCGAACAGCGCGCCGAGCACGAACGCCGCGACGATGCCGATCGTCACGATCACGAGCGGCGGCAACGCATGACCGGCGGCGCCCGCCGCGAGCCCGTTCATCAGCCAGATCATGATGCCCGCGATCAGCGCGGCCATCGAGCCGACCGACAGATCGATGCCGCCCGAGATGATCACGAAGGTCATGCCGACCGCGATGATGCCGATGAACGACGTGCGCGTAAGCACGTTCATCAGGTTGTCGAGCGTCGCGAAGTCGCGATTGAGCAGCGTGCCGACGATGCACAGTACGATCAGTCCGGCGAGCGGCCCGAGCGTGTAGAGCCGCTGCGCGACGCGCAGCGCGCGCCGTGATTGCACGGCTTCAGTGGGTGCCGGTCGCATGAGCGATCAACTCCTCTTCAGTCAGATGCTCGAGCGTCAGCGTCGCTTGCAGATGTCCCGCGCGCATGACGGCGACGCGATGACACAAGCCGATCAGCTCGACCAGTTCGGATGAAATGACGATTACCGCGCGGCCCTGCGCGGCGAGACGGTGAATCAGGAAGTAGATGTCGCGTTTCGCGCCGACGTCGACGCCGCGCGTCGGCTCGTCGAGCACGATCACGTTCGGGTCGGGCTGCAGGAACTTCGCGAGCGCGAGCTTCTGCTGGTTGCCGCCCGACAGCATGCGCGCGCGGCTCGACAGGTTGCCGGTACGAATGCCGAATTCGCCGACGGCCTTCTGCAAGGCCGCGCGCCCTGCTTTCATGTCGAGCAGCGGATGCGCGTAGCGTTCGAGCGTCATCAGCGTGACGTTGTCCTGCAGACTCAGGTCGACGTGCAGACCCTTGCCCTTACGGTCCTCGCTCAGATACGTGAGACCGTGGCGCATCGCGTCGCGCGGGTTCTTCAGATCGACTGCCCGGCCGGCGATTTCAATCGTGCCGCCCGTGCGTTTGCGCAAGCCGATGATCGCCTCGAACGCCTCGGTGCGGCCCGCGCCGACGAGGCCCGCGAAGCCGAGCACTTCGCCCGCACGCACCTCGAAGCTTAGATCCTCGACCCAGTCGGGCACCGTCAGGCCGTTCACACGCAACGCGATCGGCGTGTCGGCGGGCACCGTCTGCTTGTCGGGGAACATGTCGGACACGTCGCGCCCGACCATCAGGTTCGCCATCTGCTGACGTGCGAGCCCCGCGGTTTCACCGCGCGCGACGAAGCGGCCATCGCGCATCACGATCACTTCGTCGGTGATGCGCTCCACTTCATCGAGCTTGTGCGAGATGTAGACGATCGTCACGCCATCGGCCTTGAGCTTCAGCATCAGCGCGAAGAGCCGTTCGGTTTCGGCGGGCGTCAGCGTCGCGGTCGGCTCGTCCATGATCAGGAGACGCGCGCGGCGCGACAGCGCCTTCGCGATCTCGACCATCTGCTTTTCCGCGACGATCAGCTCGCGCACCTTCGTGTCCGGCGCGCGCTCGAGCCCGACCTGCGCGAGATAGCGCGCAGCGTCGCTGCGCATCGCGGCATCGTCGACTAACCAGCCGCGGCGCTTCTCGTGACCGAGGTACATGTTCTGCGCGATCGTCAGATGCTCGGCGAGGTTGAACTCCTGGTGGATCAGCACGATGCCCTTCGCCTCGGCGTCGCGTGAGCCGGCGAAGCGCTGCGCGTGGCCATCGACCAGCACGCTGCCTGACGTTGCCGTTTCATAACCGGCGAGGATTTTCATCAGCGTCGACTTGCCCGCGCCGTTCTCGCCAAGCAGACCGTAGATGCGGCCGGGTGCGAGTTCGAAGCTCACGCCGTGCAGCACGCGCACGGGCCCGAAGTCCTTGCGGATGTCGTCGAAACGGATCGCGAGGCTCATGGCTCACGCACTCCCACGGATCACGAGGCGATGCGGCAGCAGTACGCCCGGCACGTTGGCCTGCGGATTCGCGAGGCGTTGCAGCAGCAGACGCGCGGCGGTCTCGCCGAGCTCGCGCATCGGCTGCGCGATCGTCGTGAGCGGCGGATCGATCTGCGCGGCGAGCGAGATGTCGTCGAAGCCGGCCACCGCGACGTCGTCGGGCACGCGCTTGCCGACGCTGCGCAAGCCGTGGATCACGCCGATCGCGAGCGTGTCCGACACCGCGAAAATCGCGCTCGGTGCATCGGGCTGCAGCATCAAGCCGGCCACGGCCGAGGCGCCCGCCTCGTAATCGAGGCTGTTCAGATTCATGCGCCAGCGCGGATCGGGCGCGATGCCCGCGTCGCTCAAGGCGTCGAGGTAGCCCTGCTGACGCTGGCGCGCATACAGATAGTCGACGTCGGAATTGATCAAGCCGATGCGCCGGTGGCCGCGCGTGAGCAGGTGGCGCACGGCGTCGCCCGCCGCGCGGTAGTTGTCGATGCCGACGTACGGCACGCCCATTTGCGGATCGAACTCGCAGCACGCGACCCACGGCAGCGCCTGCGACGCTTCGCCGAGCGCCTGCTGGATCGTCGCCGGATCGAGGCAGATCGCGCCGTCCGCGCGGCGCCGCCGCAGCATGTCGAAGTAGCTGCGCTCACGCCCCGGGTCCGCGCCGGTGTCGCATAGCAGCATGAAATAGCCGTGCTGACGCGCGACGCTGTCGATACCGCGCACGATCTCCGCGTAAAACGGATTGCCGAAGTCCGGCACCATCGTCAGCAGCAGGCGGCTTTCGGCGGTGCGCAGATTGCGCGCGAGTTCGTTGACGCGGTAGCCGCTCGCGTCGATGGCGGCGAGCACCCTGTCGCGGGTGGCGGGCCGCACGTTCTCGTGGCCGTTCAACACGCGCGACACCGTCGCGACCGATACGCCCGCCTGCTCGGCCACGCCGGCGATCGACGGCCCGTCGGCCGCGCGCGGAGAGCGCCTCTGCGGCTGAGGTTGCGGTTGACTGCTCGCGCCGGACACCACGGCCGGCGACGATCGGGACGGCGTTCGGGACACACGACCTCGCAGCGAAAATGTAATCGATTACATTTTGTGGCGATGGCGATGCGAATCGCAAGGATGGATCGCTAGGGATTAACACGGGGGCCGCCCGGCCTGGCGCTTGCCCGCGAGCGGCCGGCGCGAGTCAGCCATTTGGTACAATCCCGCAGTTCCCCTGACGCGGCTTGCGATGCGAATGCCTTGCTCCGAAGCCGTGGCCGCCGGCCATCCGCCGGGGCCGGGTCAGGACGAAAGTTAGCGGCAGCCGCCGCCCGCTCGCCAAACCAAAACCGCCGAATCCACCATGAACATCGAGCAAGCGCGTTTCAACATGATCGAACAGCAGATCCGCCCCTGGGAAGTGCTCGACCAGGACGTGCTGAATTTGCTGTCGATCGTCAAACGTGAGAACTTCGTCCCCGCCGCTTACCGCGATCTGGCTTTTGCGGACTTCGAAGTGCCGCTGCCGACCGGCCAGCACATGCTGGCGCCGCGCGTCGAGGCGCGCGTGCTGCAGGAGCTCGCGGTGAAGAAGCACGAAAGCGTTCTGGAAATCGGCGCGGGCTCGGGTTACATGGCGGCGCTGCTCGCGCATCGCGCGCAACACGTATTGACCGTCGACATCGAACCGGAACTGGCCGAATTCGCGAAGAGCAATCTGATCGCCAACGGCGTGCTGAACGTCGAAGTCGCAACCGGCGACGCCGCGCGCGGCTGGACCGGCGCGGCACCGTACGACGTGATCTGCGTGTCGGGCGGTTTGCCGGTGCTGCCGCAGGAAATTCTCGAACAGCTGAAGGTCGGCGGCCGTCTCGCGGCGTTCGTCGGCAGCGCGCCGGTGATGAAGGCGCAAGTCATCACGCGCATCGACGAAAAGCAATACCGCATCTCCGACGTGTTCGAAACCTATGTCGAGCCGCTCGCCAATGCGGTGCAGCCGGCGCGGTTCAGGTTCTAAGCGGCTCTTTTTCGCCGCGCTTCGCGCTGTATTGTTGATCCGGACGAGCGGCGAGTAAGCCGTCGTCCTTTTAACTGGATGTCTCGCTGATGCAAAACCTGACCGCTCCCGCACTCGCCGAATGGCTCGCCGATACCTCGCGCCCCGCACCCGTGCTCCTCGACGTACGCGAGCCGTGGGAACTGCAAACGGCGTCGATCGCCGGCATCGTGTCGATCCCGATGCGCGAGATTCCCGCGCGCAGCGAAGAACTCGATGACGACGCGCAGATCGTCTGCATCTGCCATCACGGTGCGCGTAGCGCGCAGGTCGCGATGTTCCTCGAATCGCGCGGACACACCAACGTGTTCAATCTGCAAGGCGGGATCGACGCGTGGTCGCGTCAGGTCGATCCGTCGGTTCCGACTTATTGAGTCGAGCTCGATAGACGCGATGCGAAACATTTGGTGATTGAAGGCGGGACAGTCGCTCCAGAAGCGTTCGACTGAGCTTCATCGAACAGTACGTATCATTTCACGACCCCTTGAAGTAAATCCCGAACCATCGGTCCAAGACACTGGCAAACGGAAAGCCGACCCTCGCGAGTCGGCTTTTTTGTACCCACGCCGTGTGAATCAGCGCCATACCACGGACCGAAATCCCACCGAAGCCGAACCCGACGCCTCGATAGCCGCGCTCGCGTCCGATGAACCGGGTGCGCTGCCCTCCGCCTTTCGCGTGCTAGCAGGCGAGCACTGTCCATTTCCCCGCCCTGCACCCGTTCGCGCATGTCGGGCCTCCTTGTTCCGCATCACTAGTCGTCCGATGTAGCCAGAGCGCACGACATGCACAAAGACGCGGCGCACTGATGCCGCCGATGCACCGCCGATGCACGCCGATGCCCCGCGCGCGCCACCGGCGCTTCGCTGGCGGCGAAGTACGCTTCGTCGCGGCACGACACGCACCCGAACGAAGCGCGGCGCGCGCGACTGCACCAGTTTCGCGCCGCGGCACCGATGGCTCGACGCGCCGCCCTCGCGCCGATAGCCGCGCCGCAATGGGCATCGCACGCGCACCGCGTCGAGTGTGTCACATGGCATGTGCCTTGCAGTAGACGAGCGGCTACTCGTGCGAGCTCAGCCAGGCTGGCTGAAATCGACGCTCATAAACATTGACCATCAATGACAAGGGGAAAGCACATGAAACGTCGCAGTCTGTTGAAGTACGGCTCCATGTCCGGCGCGCTCGCGCTCGCCGGCCGCGTGCCGTTCGCGCACGCGCAGTCCGGTAGCGGCCCGATCAAGGTGGGCATCCTGCATTCGCTGTCCGGCACGATGGCGATCTCCGAAACGTCGCTGAAAGACACCGCGTTGATGACGATCGCCGACATCAACAAGAACGGCGGTGTGATGGGCCGTCAGATCCAGCCAGTGGTCGTCGATCCGGCGTCGAACTGGCCGCTGTTCGCCGAGAAGGCGCGCCAGCTTCTGACGCAGGACAAGTGCGCGGTCGTGTTCGGCTGCTGGACCTCGGTGTCGCGCAAGTCGGTGCTGCCGGTGTTCGAGGAGCTGAACGGCCTGCTGTTCTATCCGGTGCAGTACGAAGGCGAGGAAATGTCGCGCAACGTGTTCTATACGGGCGCCGCGCCGAACCAGCAGGCGATTCCCGCGACCGAATACCTGATGAGCGCCGAAGGCGGCGGCGCGAAGCGCTTCTTCCTGCTCGGCACGGACTATGTATATCCGCGCACGACCAACAAGATCCTGCGCGCGTTCCTCAAATCGAAGGGCGTGCAGGAAGCCGACATTCAGGAGGTCTATACACCGTTCGGCCACAGCGACTATCAGACCATCGTCGCGAACATCAAGACCTTCTCGCAAGGCGGCAAGACCGCCGTGATCTCGACCGTGAACGGCGATTCGAACGTGCCGTTCTACAAGGAGCTCGGCAACCAGGGGCTGAAGGCATCGGATGTGCCGGTCGTCGCGTTCTCGGTCGGCGAAGAGGAGCTGCGCGGTATCGATACGAAGCCGCTCGTCGGCAATCTCGCGGCCTGGAACTACTTCATGTCGTTGCGCAATCCGTCCAACGAGAAGTTCAAGAAGCAATGGGCCACGTGGGTCAAGGACAACAACCTGCCGGGCGGCACGAAGCGCGTGACCAACGATCCGATGGAAGCGACCTTCGTCGGCATGCATATGTGGAAGCAGGCGGTCGAGAAAGCAAAGAGCACCGACGTCGACAAGGTGCGCGTCGCGATGGTCGGCCAGACTTTCGCCGCACCGTCGGGCTTCACGCTGGAGATGGACGGCAACCACCATCTGCACAAGCCGGTGATGATCGGCGAGGTACGCGCGGATGGCCAGTTCAACGTCGTGTGGCGCACCAAGGGACCGATTCGCGCGCAACCGTGGAGCCCGTTCATCGCCGGCAATGCGGGCAAGCCGGATGTGGTCAGCTCGATTCCGGCGTTCCTGCGGCGCGCGCGAGTCGCATGACTTGTCGGCGTGAGCCTCGTCGCGGCTCGCGGCGGCAATGTGGCGCGCGGCTCACCGCGCGTGTATCGCCGCTTCGGTCGCGACGCGCGACCTGCGTGCCGACGCGCGCGCGCGTGACCCAGACGCGCTGCGCTTCGCGCCGCCGCGCGTTCGCTGCGTCGCGCGGCGTGACCGCGCACGCCAATGCGCGGCAACGTCCCGCTGAAGCGGCGGCGACGTCTGCGCGACGCCCTCGCGCTCTCGAGCGGCTCATCGATTCAACCAGTGCAAAAGGCCATCATGGCGTTTTCATTTCCGACTTCCGTACGACGACGCGGCGCGAAGCTCCTGCTGCTGCTCGCGGTCCTTCTCGCCGCCGCGCCGGGCGCTGCATTCGCGCTGACCCAGGCCGACGTCGCGCCGCTCGCTGGCGACGACTTCGAGGCGAAGTCCGCCGCGATCGACAAGCTGATCGCCACGCACGATGCCGCGTCGCTCGCGGTGCTCAAGGCGCTCGCCGACGACAACGCGCTCGCCACCGACGCAGGCGCGGTACTGCTGCAGGACGGGGACGCCACCCGCGATGCCGTCACCGGCCAGCCCGTCGCCACGAGCGACGCGCAACCGGTCACGCTGAACAACCTGCTGCGCTCCAAAGTGGCGGGCGCGTTGTCGGGTCTGCAACTCGCCTCGCCCGATCGGGCGACACGCGCAGCCGCCGTCGATGCGCTGCTGCAAAACCCCGATCCGTCGATCAAGCCACTCGTCGACGCGGCGCGCGCAAAAGAAACCGATCCCGCTCTGAAGAAACGTCTCGACACGCTGTGGGCGATGAGCGCATTGCACGACCCGGATCCGGCCAAGCGCCTCGAAGCGGTGCAACTGGTCGCCGCGCGCCACGACCTCGACATGAACGAACTGCTGCGCCCGCTGGTCGCGAAGAAAGCCGACGGCACGTTTGCCGAAGCCGACGAACGCGTGCGCGCGGCCGCGCAAAGCGGCATCGATGAGCTCGATGCGATCCAGCGCCGCAGCCAGATCGCGGGCACGCTGTTCGCGGGGCTGTCGCTCGGCAGCGTGCTGCTGCTCGCCGCGCTCGGCCTCGCCATCACGTATGGCCTGATCGGCGTGATCAACATGGCGCACGGCGAATTCCTGATGATCGGCGCGTACGCGACCTACGTCGTGCAGAACCTCGTTCAGCGCTTCGCGCCCAATGCGTTCGACTGGTATCCGCTGCTTGCGATACCGGCCGCGTTCGTCGCGGCGGCGCTGGTCGGCATCGTGCTCGAACGGCTCGTGCTGAAGCACCTGTACGGCCGCCCGCTCGAAACGTTGCTGACCACCTTCGGCGTGAGCCTGATCCTGATTCAGGCAACTCGCATGCTGTTCGGCGCGCAGAACGTCCAGGTCGTCAATCCGTCGTGGATGAGCGGCGGCGTGACCGTGCTGCCGAATCTGATCCTGCCGTACAACCGGCTCGCGATTCTCGCGTTCTCGCTGATCGTCGTTGCGATCGCGTGGGCCGTGCTCACGCGCACGCGGCTGGGTCTGTTCGTGCGCGCGGTCACGCAGAACCGTCGCATGGCCGCGTGCGTCGGCGTGAAGACCGCGCGCGTCGATTCGTATGCGTTCGCGTTCGGCGCGGGCATCGCGGGGCTCGGCGGCTGCGCGCTGTCGCAGATCGGCAATGTCGGGCCGGACCTCGGCCAGAGCTACATCATCGATTCGTTCATGGCGGTCGTGCTCGGCGGCGTCGGCCAGCTCGCGGGCACCGTGCTCGGCGGCTTCGGGCTGGGACTCGTCAGCAAGGCGATCGAACCGTTCTGGGGCGCGGTGCTCGCGAAGATCGCGGTGCTCGTGCTGATCGTGCTGTTCATCCAGAAGCGTCCGCAGGGCATGTTCGCCTTGAAGGGCCGTAGCGCGGAGGCATGAGATGACATCGGCTACTTCATCGGCAGACCCCGCTTCCGCTTCGTCGTCGCGCGCCAGTGCCGCTGGCGCTGGCGGCGCGCGCGAGTCCAACACCGGCTTCGCGCTCGGCCTGCCACCGCGGCCCGCGCTGTTGTCGCGTCGCGCGTGGCTCGCGCTGATCGCGCTGATCATCGTGTTCGGCCTCGGCGTGCCGTTCGCCGCGCTGGTGATTCCGGAGACGAGCGCCTTTCATCTGTCCGCGTATGCGATGACGCTGACCGGCAAGTTCATGTGCTATGCGATCGCCGCGCTCGCACTCGATCTGGTGTGGGGCTACTGCGGCATCCTGAGTTTGGGTCACGCCTTGTTCTTCGCGCTCGGCGGCTACGCGATCGGCATGTACCTGATGCGCGCGATCGGCCACGACGGCAAGTACGGCAGCGATCTGCCCGACTTCATGGTGTTTCTCGACTGGCACCAGTTGCCGTGGTACTGGCAGGGCACGCAGCATCTCGGCTACGCGCTCTTGCTTGTGGTGCTGGTACCCGCCGTGGTCGCGTGGGTGTTCGGCTTCTTCACGTTCCGCTCGCGCGTGAAGGGCGTCTATCTGTCGATCATCACGCAGGCCATGACCTTCGCCGCGATGCTGCTGTTCTATCGCAACGAGACGGGCTTCGGCGGCAATAACGGCTTTACCGACTTCAAGCGCATCGGCGGTTTTCCGATCACGCATCAGGGCACGCGCGCCGCCTTGCTGCTCATTACGTTCGCGGTGCTGATCGCCGCGTTCATCGGCGCGCGCGCGATCGTCACGTCGAAGCTCGGCCGCGTGGTGACCGCGGTGCGCGACGGCGAAACGCGGCTGATGTTCCTCGGCTACAGCCCGCTCGCGTACAAGCTGTTCGTGTGGACCGTGTCGGCGGTGCTGTGCGGCATCGCGGGCGCGTTGTACGTGCCGCAGGTCGGCATCATCAATCCGGGCGAGATGTCGCCGGGCAACTCGATCGAAATGGCGATCTGGGTGGCGGTCGGCGGACGCGGCACGCTGATCGGCCCCATCATCGGCGCGTTCGCCGTGAACGGTGCGAAGAGCTTCTTCACGGCGAACTTCCCCGAATACTGGCTGTTCTTTCTCGGCCTGATCTTCGTGCTGGTGCCGCTGCTGCTGCCGAACGGCATCATGGGGCTCGCCGATCTGCTGACGCGTAAAAGGAACCGCTGATGAACGAAAACCCGATGGTTCCCGATCTGGATTTACCCGAAGCACCACCGGAACGCTCGCTGAGCGGCGTCGCGAGCATGGGACACGCGGTCGTGCCCGGCGAGATCGACGTATCGCACGGCACGATCCTCTACCTCGAAGACGTGACGGTCAGCTTCGACGGCTTTCGCGCGCTGAACGCGCTGTCGCTCGCGATCGACGCGGGCGAACTGCGCTGCATCATCGGCCCGAACGGCGCGGGCAAGACGACGATGATGGACGTGATCACGGGCAAGACCGCGCCCGATCACGGCAAGGTGTTTCTCGGCCAGTCGATCGATCTCACGCGCATGAACGAACCGGCGATCGCGCGCGCCGGCATCGGCCGCAAGTTCCAGAAGCCGACCGTGTTCGAGCAGCATCCGGTGTGGGAAAACCTCGAACTCGCGATGAAGACCGACAAGGGCTGGTGGGCGTCGCTGCGCGCGCGGCTCGATGGCGACGCGCAGGCCCGCATCGAGGAAACGCTCGCGCTGATCGGGCTGGAAAGCGAAGCGCGAAGGCTCGCCGGCGAGCTGTCGCATGGCCAGAAGCAGCGCCTCGAAATCGGCATGCTGCTGATGCAGCAACCGGCGCTGCTGCTGCTCGACGAACCCGCGGCCGGCATGACCGACGACGAAACGATGCAACTCGCCGAATTGCTCAACCACCTGCGCGGCACCTGCTCGATGATGGTCGTCGAGCACGACATGGAGTTCGTCGCGGCGCTCGCGGGCGACACAGGCAAGGTTACGGTGATGGCCGAAGGCCGCGTGCTCGCGCACGGCACGCTCGACGAAGTCAAGCGCGACGAGACGGTGATCGAGTCTTATCTGGGCCGCTGATTGCTCCCGGAAGCGGCACCGCATCGTCAACCCGACAGGACGACTGAACAATGCTCGAAGTAGACCGACTGAACCAATACTACGGCGGCAGCCATATTCTGCGCGACGTGAAGCTCACGGTGCCCGACGGCAAGCTGACGGTGCTGCTCGGGCGCAACGGCGTCGGCAAGACCACGCTGCTGCGCTGCCTGATGGGCGTCGTGCCCGCGAAAAGCGGCGCGATCGCGTGGCGCGGCGAACAGTTGATGAAACTGCCGACCCATGCCCGCGTCACCCAGGGGCTCGCCTACGTGCCGCAGGGCCGCGATATCTTTCCGCGCCTCACCGTCGAGGAAAATCTGCTGGTGGGCGCGGCGAGCAGAAGGGCGCCGAAAAAAATCCCCGAGCGCATCTACGAGCTTTTCCCGGTACTGAAGGACATGCGCAACCGGCGCGGCGGCGATCTCTCCGGCGGTCAGCAGCAACAGCTCGCGATTGGCCGCGCGCTGATGAGCGAGCCGCAACTGCTGATCCTCGATGAGCCGACCGAGGGCATCCAGCCGTCGATCATTCAGGACATCGGCCGCACGCTGCGGCAGCTCGTCGAGGACATGGGCATGACGGTGCTGCTGGTCGAGCAGTATTACGACTTCGCCAAAGCGATCGCCGATCGTTACTGGGTGATGAGTCGCGGCGAGATCGTCGCGGGCGGCGAGGGGGCGAACATGGATACGGATGGGGTAAGAGGGTTGATTGCCGTGTAAGCGAGCTCAAGTTATCCGCCGCGCAACCGTTACACAGGCTAGGCAACGCCGCAACGGTTCGACGAGGTGGACACCATGAACGACAACAAGCAGGTCAGACGCGAGTTTTACAGAAACCCAGCCTCCTATTGCAGGGTGATGAACGTCGTGTCGGCGGTCACTTTCGGTCTATTCGAGGTGGACAACGGCGGTACGGTCGGCATGCTGTCGGTGCGCTGGGAGAAGCTCGGCAACGAACTCGCGCCCCAGCTGCACGCGTATTACGACAGCTGGCACGTGCTCGCGTCGTTCCCCGACGTTCTCGCGAGAATGGCCGGGACGACCGGGCCGTCGTGTTCGCCGGAAGCTTTCTGTCAGCTATTGCTCGACTGCGGATTCATCAATCGCGCGGAACGGGGCGTGGACGATCACGCCGAGCCGACACTAGTACGCTAGACGCCGCCGCGATACGGCCTGGGTCGGCGACACAACATCGATATAGAGGGAGAAAAGCATGTCCGTGACGGTTCATGTCGAATATCAGTATTGCCAACATGGCAAGAAAGCAATCCAGACAGGCAGCGACTCGTTGACCGTCCAGGAAAACACCCCCCGCGCGATCCTTGCGTTGCTGCGACTGTTGCATCCGCAGTGGGAGGGCATCAAGGTGCTGTCGGTGACCGAGGCCTCGCCAGAAGGGGCCGCATCGTAGCCGCTTGCGCGGCTTCCGCGCTTCGACACGCGTGCTATCCTCGCCGCACGCCGATTCCCCCATCCATCCGCATGTCGCTTCACGAAAATCACGCCACGCTCGCCGCCGGGCACACGCCGTGGCGCGCGCGACTCGAACTCGGCTTCGTCGGCGGCGACGCTCGCACGACGCTCGCGCACCGGCGGCACGACGGACCGCTGCGCGTGCAACGGCCGCTCTATCCGGAAGGCCCGGCGATCTGTCACGCGGTGATCGTGCATCCGCCCGGCGGCGTCGCGGGTGGCGATCAGCTCGACATCGACATCACGCTCGCCGCGCACACGCATGCGGTGCTGACGACGCCGGGCGCAACCAAGTGGTACAAGTCGAACGGCCGCGCGGCGCGGCAGCGCATCGCGCTGCGTGTCGGTGAGCACGCGAAGCTCGACTGGCTGCCGCAGAACAACATCGTGTTCGATCATGCGAACGCGCAACTCGATTTTTCGTTGACGCTCGGCGCCGGCGCGAGCGCGATCGGCTGGGACGCGACCCAGCTCGGACGCCAGGCGGCCGGCGAACGCTGGTCGGCGGGTAGCTTGCGCGCGGTGTCGCGCATCGTCGGCGCGAATGGCGAGCTGCTGTGGTTCGAACGCGCGAGCCTCACCGCCGACGATCCGCTGCGCGGCGCGCCGCAGGGGCTCGCCGGCTTTCCGGCCTACGGCACGCTGTGGGCCGTAGGCGCCGCTTGCGACGACGCGCTCGCCGAATCGCTGAGCGCGCAACTGCCGTTCGACGATACGTTGCGAGCGGCCGCGTCGTGCGTGACGAACGGCGTGCTGCTCGTGCGCGCGGTGTCGCGCTCGATGGAAACGCTGCAGCACGCGCTCACGCGCTGCTGGCTGCAATTGCGGCCGGTCGTGCATGGTGTCACGGCGGTGCCGTTGCGGATCTGGTCGACCTGAGAGCACGGCTTCCCGCTTTCGTCTTCATCACGCTCTTTGCGCACCAAGGCGGCGCACGCGCACGCCCCAACCATGTGCGCGAACTGGCGCAGCACGCCGCCACGCCGCGCCGCAGAGGGATGGCACACAGCTTGCGTTGCACTCGCCACTTCGCGGCCGGCCACGATGAAGCCAGCGACGACCCGACTCCAACGACACTACCACCGCTCACGCCCATGACCCGCACTCTCTCCCGCTCCGCGCGCCGCGCCTTGCTGGCCGCATTGCTCGCCCTGCCCATCGTCGCCGATCTCGCGTTTCATGCGGGCCCCGCGCACGCCGACACGCTCGACAACATCGCCAAGGCCGGCGTGCTGAAGGTCGCCGTGCCCGAGGACTATCCGCCGTTCGGCTCGGTCGGCCCCGACATGAAGCCGCAGGGCTATGACATCGACACGGCCGCGCTGCTCGCCAAAGCGATGAACGTGAAGCTCGAACTCGTGCCGGTCAACAGCGCGAACCGCATTCCGTATCTGCAAACGGGCAAGGTCGACCTCGTGATCTCGTCGCTCGGCAAAACGCCCGAGCGCGAGAAGGTGATCGACTTTTCGAACGCGTACGCGCCGTACTACCAGGGCGTGTTCGGTCCCGCCGACATCAAGGTGAGCGGTCCCGCCGATCTCACCGGCAAGACCGTCGGCGCGACGCGCGGCGCGCTCGAGGAAATCGGTCTCACGCAGATGGCGCCGAACGCGACGATCAAGCGCTTCGAGGACAACAACGCGACGATCGCCGCGTTCCTGTCCGGCCAGGTGCAACTGATCGCGGCCGGCAACATCGTCGCGGCCGCGATCCTCGCGAAAAATCCGCCGCGCCGTCCGGAGCCGAAGTTCGTGATCAAGAACTCGCCGTGCTTCGTCGGCATGAACAAGAACGAGCCGCGCCTGCAACAGAAGGTCGATACCGCGATCGCCCAGGCCAAACACGACGGCACGCTCGGTGCGATGTCGAAGAAGTGGTTCGGCGCACCGCTGCCCGCCGACCTGTAATTTTGCAGACGCGGTGGCATGCGCGGTCGCAAACGCAGTTGTAAGCGCGCCGTTAGCCGGACTTGATACCGTGATCGGCTGATCGCGCGACGCCAGGACCCCGTCACCGCGGCGCGACCACGACGCCGCCACGACACATCAAACGCCGAGACCCACACCCGATGAAGCTGACACCTCGCGAGAAGGACAAGCTGCTGATCTTCACCGCCGCGCTGCTCGCCGAACGGCGCCGCGCGCGCGGCCTCAAGCTGAACTATCCGGAGGCGGTCGCCTTCATCACCGCCGCGCTGATGGAAGCCGCGCGCGACGGCAAGAGCGTCGCCGAGGTGATGCACTATGGCACCACGCTGCTCACGCGCGCCGACGTGATGGAGGGCGTGCCCGAGATGATCCCCGACATCCAGGTCGAAGCGACGTTTCCCGACGGCACCAAGCTCGTCACCGTCCATCACCCGATTCCCTGAACTCCTCTTCGTCAAGGCAGGCCCCATGATTCCCGGCGAACTCCTCATCGACGACGGCGAGCACGAACTGAACGCGGGCCGCGCGACGGTCACGGTGGTCGTGTCGAATACCGGCGACCGTCCCGTGCAGATCGGCTCGCATTATCATTTCTACGAGGTGAACGACGCGCTGTCGTTCGATCGCGAAGCGGCGCGCGGCTTTCGCCTGAACATCGCGGCGGGCACCGCGGTGCGCTTCGAGCCCGGTCAGGAGCGCACGGTCGAACTCGTCGCGCTGGCCGGCGAGCGCGTCGTCTACGGCTTCAACGGCAAGGTGATGGGCAAGCTGTGATGCGCTGCCCGCGCCCTGGCGTTTCGACCGCCCTGCTCCGCCTTGCCTTGCCTGTCGCTCATTTCGGACCCACACCATGACACTACGCATTGGCCGCCGCGCGTACGCGGAGATGTTCGGCCCCACCACCGGCGACCGCGTGCGCCTCGCCGACACCGAACTGCTGATCGAGATCGAGCGCGACTTCACGACCTACGGTGAAGAGGTCAAGTTCGGCGGCGGCAAGGTGATTCGCGACGGCATGGGCCAGTCGCAGCGCGTGCATGCCGAGGTCGTCGATACCGTCGTGACGAACGCGGTGATCCTCGATCACTGGGGCATCGTGAAGGCCGACATCGGCATCAAGGACGGCCGCATCGCGGCGATCGGCAAGGCCGGCAATCCGGACATCCAGCCGAACGTGACGATCGCGATTGGCGCGGCCACCGAAGTGATCGCGGGCGAAGGGCTGATCGTGACCGCGGGCGGCATCGATACGCACATCCACTTCATCAGCCCGCAGCAGATCGAGGAAGCGCTCGCGAGCGGCGTGACGACGATGCTCGGCGGCGGCACCGGCCCCGCGACCGGCACGAATGCGACGACCTGCACGCCGGGGCCGTGGCATCTCGAACGCATGCTGCAAGCGGCCGACGGCTATCCGATGAACCTCGGCTTTCTCGGCAAGGGCAACGTGAGCCAGCCGGCCCCGCTGACCGAACAGATCGCCGCGGGCGCGATCGGCCTGAAGCTGCACGAGGACTGGGGCACGACGCCCGCGGCGATCGACAACTGCCTTGGCGTCGCCGACGATACCGACACGCAGGTCGCGATCCACACGGATACGCTAAACGAAGCGGGCTTCGTCGAAGCGACCGTCGCCGCGTTCAAGGGCCGCACGATCCACACGTATCACACCGAAGGCGCGGGCGGCGGCCACGCCCCCGACATCATCAAGGTGTGCGGCGAAGCGAACGTGCTGCCGTCATCGACGAATCCGACGCGGCCCTACACGGTCAACACGCTCGACGAGCATCTCGACATGCTGATGGTGTGCCATCACCTCGATCCGTCGATCGCCGAAGACATCGCGTTCGCCGAATCGCGGATTCGCCGCGAGACGATCGCCGCCGAGGACATCCTGCACGATCTCGGCGCGCTGTCGATGCTTTCTTCGGATTCGCAGGCGATGGGCCGCGTCGGCGAAGTGATCATCCGCACGTGGCAGACCGCGCACAAGTTGAAGGTGCAACGCGGCGCGCTGCCCGAGGACAACGCGCGCCACGACAATTTCCGCGCGAAACGCTATGTCGCGAAGTACACGATCAATCCGGCGATCACGCACGGCATCGCGCATGAAGTCGGTTCGATCGAACCGGGCAAGTGGGCCGACCTCGTGTTCTGGGAGCCGGCGTTCTTTGGCATCAAGCCGTCGCTGATCCTGAAGGGCGGCATGATCGCGATGGCGCAGATGGGCGATCCGAATGCGTCGATTCCGACGCCGCAGCCCGTGCACTATCGCGAGATGTTCGCGACGCGCGGCGGAGCGCTGGGCCGCACGTCGCTGACCTTCGTGTCGCAACTCGCCGCCGATGCGAACGTGGCCGAACGCTATGGTTTGCAGAAACGCATCGTCGCGGTAAAAAACTGCCGTAACGTGACGAAGGCCGACATGATTCACAACGCGTGGCGCCCGAACATCAGCGTCGATCCGGAAACCTACCAGGTGATCGCCGACGGCCAGTTGCTGACCTGCGATCCGGCCACCGTGCTGCCGATGGCGCAACGCTATTTCCTGTTCTGATCATGCGTACACTGAACAAACTTCTCGCGCCGCATCTGAAGATCGCGCCGGTACTCGTCAAGCGTGCGCCGACTTTGACGCTCGCGTTCGATGAACGTCGCAAGAGCCGTCTCGCCGCGACGCTCGATGACGGCGAGGAAATCGCCTTGCTGTTGCCGCGCGGCACCGTGCTGCGCGATGGCGACGTGCTCGTCGCCGATGATGGCGGGCTCGTGCGTGTCGTTGCTGCTGATGAAGCCGTGCTTGTCGTACGCGCATCGGACGCGTTGACGTTGACGCGCGCCGCCTATCACCTCGGCAATCGTCATACGCCGGTCGAAGTGGGCGCCGATTATCTGAAGCTCGAATACGATCCGGTGCTCGCCGACATGCTCAAGCGCATCGGCGTGACGGTCGAGCAGGTGTCGCTGCCGTTTCAGCCTGAAGCCGGGGCGTATGGCGGTGGACATAAGCATGGGCACGACGAGACGTTCGCCGAGGACTATGCGATCGCGCAGCAGGTGTTTGGTGAGCATCACGGGCATGAGCATGCGCATGAGGGTTCTCCGCACTCGCACGATCACGACCATGACCACGTGCACGACGAAACGTGCGGACATGAACACCACTCGCATCACCATGCGCATCGCTGAACTCACCGCGCTGCTGCATCTCGCGTCGCCGGCGCTGCCGATTGGCGCGTTCAGCTATTCCCAGGGACTCGAAGCGGCGATCGAAGCGCAGCTCATCACCGATGCCGACTCCGCGCGCATATGGATTGAACGCGGCCTGACCGACGTGCTCGCGCGCGGCGAGTTGCCGTTCCTCGCGCAGCAGATCGAGCGCTGGCGCACGCACGACGCCGTGGAACTCGCCGACGCCAACGCCGAATTCCTCGCGAGTCGCGAGTCCGCCGAACTGCGCCGCGAAACGGAGCAGATGGGCTGGTCGCTGCGACAACTGTGCGTGTCGCTCGAATGGGGCGATGTGGCGAGGCGCGAAACGCTCGCGTCGCTCACGCCACTCGCGCTGCCGAGCGCGTTCGCATTCGCCGCCCACGCGCACAATGCTCCGGTCGATGCCGCGCTCGCCGCCTATGCGTTCAGCTGGGTCGAGAACCAGGCCGCCGCCGCGTTGAAGGC
Organism: Paraburkholderia lebeckiae; assembly: GCF_050436225.1. NCBI lineage: Bacteria > Pseudomonadati > Pseudomonadota > Betaproteobacteria > Burkholderiales > Burkholderiaceae > Paraburkholderia > Paraburkholderia lebeckiae. The sequence continues at coordinate 3,159,689 of NZ_JBNDLU010000002.1, forward strand.
GGTGCCGCTCGGCCAACTCGCGGGGCAGCGCATCATCGTCGCGCTGCGTGAGCCGATCGACGCGGCCGTCGCGCGCGCGCTCGCGACCTCGCGCGACGACCTCAACACGTTCGCACCGCAGCTCGGCATTCTGTCGGCGCGCCACGAGTCGCAGTATTCGCGGCTCTTCCGCTCGTAACACGATTCCCACGATCCATCATGAACGCACCTCATCATCCTGCTTCCCATACCGCGACCCAGACCCGCACGAAGAAGCTGCCGCCGCTGCGCGTGGGCGTCGGCGGCCCGGTCGGCTCGGGCAAGACCACGCTGCTCGAAATGCTGTGCAAGGCGATGCGCGACCAGTACGACCTCGTCGCGATCACGAACGACATCTACACGAAAGAGGATCAGCGTCTGCTGACCGTCGCGGGCGCGCTGCCGGCCGAGCGCATCATGGGCGTCGAGACGGGCGGCTGCCCGCACACGGCGATCCGCGAGGACGCATCGATCAACCTCGAAGCGGTCGACCGCATGCTCACGCGTTTTCCGGATGCGGACATCGTGTTCATCGAATCGGGCGGCGACAACCTCGCGGCGACCTTCAGCCCGGAGCTGTCGGACCTGACGATCTACGTGATCGACGTCGCGGGCGGCGAGAAGATTCCGCGCAAGGGCGGACCCGGCATCACGAAGTCGGATCTGCTCGTGATCAACAAGACCGATCTCGCGCCGCTGGTGGGCGCGAACCTCGACGTGATGGCATCCGATGCGAAGAAGATGCGCGGCGAGCGGCCGTTTGTGATGTGTAATCTGAAGGTGCTCGAGGGTCTCGACGACGTGGTTAAGTTTATTGAAAAGAAGGGGTTGTTGAAGGTGTAAGCAAGTGACGCTTCACTCGCCAGGATGGCGTTCGCACTTCTTCGCTGAGCGCGCGGGTCCCTGCGCCGAAAACCCAGTTGAGCTCTAAAAAGTACAACAGAGTCGGGCGTCCCTTTTTTGCTAACCGCGGCACCACAGTCACCCCTATTCCGGCAACAACGCCGCCAACACATCCACCGTCCTCGCCGTCGCCCCGCGATGCCTCGCCGCAAACGCGGCAGCCGCACCGCCCATCGCGAGCCGCCGCGACTTGTCGCCGAACAGCTCGCGCAGCGCGCGCGCCAGATCGGCCGGGTCCTGCACCTGCACGGCGGCACCGGCCGCGACCGCATCGGCGGTGGCTTGCGTGAAGTTGAACACGTGCGGCCCGATCAGCACCGGCACGCCGACCGCGCACGCTTCGATCAGGTTCTGTCCGCCAAGCGGCAACAGACTGCCGCCGATAAACGCAAGATCCGACGCCGCGTAGTAAGCGCCCAACTCGCCCATCGAATCGCCGAGCAGCACGTTCACGTCGCGAGGCAGCGGCGCCACGCCATCGTCAGCGGTGCGCGCCGCCGACGCGACCTTCGCATCGGGCGCCCAACTCGATCGGCGTTCGAGCCGCAACCCCGCTTTCTCGACGAGCGCCGCGACTTCATTGAAGCGCTGCGGATGACGCGGCACCAGAATCAGCAGCGCATCATCGATGCCTAGCGCCGCGAACGCCTCGAGCACGAGCGCTTCTTCGCCCTCGCGCGTGCTCGCCGCGACCCACACGGGCCGCGTGCCGATCGCCGCGCGCCATGCGTGGCCGCGTGCCGCGAGTTCGGGCGGCGTGCTCATGTCGAACTTCAGATTGCCGAGCACCGCGACATTGCGCGCGCCGAGCGAGGTCAACCGCTCGGCATCGGACGGACTCTGCGCGAGCACGCGCGCGAAGCCGCCGAACACGTCCTTCGTCGCACCGCCGAATTTCGCCGCGCGCTTGAACGAACGCGCCGACATCCGCGCGTTGGTCAGCACGAGCGGCACGTCGGCGCGACGGCACTCGTCGATCAAGGTCGGCCACACCTCGGTTTCCATCACGAGACCGAGCGACGGCCGCCACACGCGCAAGAAGCGCCGTACCGCATGCGGCATGTCGTACGGTAGATAACTGCGCAACACGCGGTCGCCGAAAATCTCGATGCCTGTCGCACGGCCGCTCGGCGTCATGTGCGTAAGCAGAATGCGCGCGTCGGGGCGCGCATTCATCAGCGCATCGATCAGCGGCTGCGCGGCGCGCGTCTCGCCGACCGACACCGCATGCACCCAGATCAACGGCGCGCTGTCTTCTGGCAAGCGCCCGCGCGAATAACCGAAGCGCTCGCCGATATGCTCGCGATAACCGCGCTCCTTGCGCGAACGGATCAACAGACGCAGCACCGCAAGCGGCGCGATGAGCCACCAGAGCGCGCGATAGATCGCCCTTAGCATCGGCGCCCCGCGTGATTCGGAAAGCGCAGCGCGCTCACGCGCGCGATGCGGGCCGGCATCTGCCCGGCCTTCGAATCGACCGCCGCGCTCAAACCAGCGCCCTGCCCTTCAGGCGCTCGAGAATGCCGAGCGGCGCGCATTCCGGCTGCGCCATCGCCTTCACTGGCAGGAAGAAAGTCTGCTCCAGCATGAACTGGCCGGACATCACCGCATGCGAGGTCTGATCCGAGAAACACACCCACACGCTGCCCGGTGGAAACGGCATGGTTTGTTGCGGGCTCGTCTTCTGATAGTCGAGGTCGGCCTTCATGCCATCGTGCAGACTGAGCATCAGATGATCGTATTCGCTGCGCAGCGATTTGGTCACATGCAGCAGGTTCAGCAGCCACGCGGAGCCCGGCATCTGCGGCTTGATACGCGGCAGGAAGCGCCGCGCCATGTCCTCGAACGGCTCGCCGACGCGCCATACGCGCGGCACGCCATGCGGATTGACGTTGGTGAACACGCGCAGGATGCGCTCGCCGTAATTCGGCCGCGACGGAAACGCGTCGACGTGCAGACGGCTATCGTCCTTGCGCCACGAGGTTTCGCGTGTCTCGACCTGATGCAACCGCAGGCTCGTCGGCGCGACACGCAGCTTGCCGCTGTACTCGGGAAAGAGCCCGTCGACGAGCGTGCGCGCATTCGCCTGATAACGCGCGATCAACGCGCGCACCGCCGACTGCGTGACCGCATCGCCGGCCACGCCATGCAGCGCGCCGCCGTTCGGTTCGAGGCTGATGTTCTTGCGGTTCGGATCGGCGAGCGCCGGGTCGAGCAGCGCCTGCTCGCCACCGTCGATCGCGAAGCGCAGGTTCGGGAAGTACAGCACCTTGCCGCGCTCGACGCCGGCGAGCAGCGTCTCACGCGGCACGGACAGATTGCAGCCGTGCCAGTCGGCGTTCGCTACTTCGATGATCTGGGATTCGTTCATGGTCGCCCTTTGGAACGGAGGGTGCGCAAGGCGAAGCGCACCGACAGGTTGCAGCAGGTGCTGATGCCTGCCGGCCCGGGTTACAACAGCCCGAAGCCGGCAAGCGCCGACTTCACCTGCTGCAGCGTAGGCGGCTGCCCCGCCGCACCGAGATTGACGACGTTCGGCGACCAGTAGCCGCCGGTGCGCCACGCGGTCGAGAAATTGTACAACTCGAGCGTGGGCCGCTTCAGCGCCGCCGCGATGTGGACCAGACCTGTGTCGACCCCGACCGTCGCGGCCGCGCCATCGATCAGCCCCACCACCGCCGGCAGCGACAGCTTCGGCGGCACGATCGCGGCCGCGCCGAACTCTTTCGCGAGCCGCTCGCTGGTCGCGCGCTCGGCGTCGCTGCCCCACGGCAGCACGATCGACGCGCCGCGCCGCACCAGCGCTTGCCCGAGTTCGATCCACGCGGCATCGGGCCACTGCTTGTCGGCGCGCGAAGTCGCGTGCACGAAGACCACGTACGGCACCGGCAGATTCAGATTCGCCTGCGACAGCGCGAGCGCGGCGCGGCCCGTGTCGAGGCCGAAGTCGATGTCGTCGGTGGGTTGCGGCGGCGGATCGTTCAGCGCCGCGGCCACCAGTTGACGCGTGCGTTCGACCACGTGCGTGCGCGGCGCGATCGGCACGCGCCGCCCGTAGAAAAAGCGCACCGGCCATTCGTAGCCGGCGCCGTCGGTACGGTTGCCGAGGCCGACGAGCGGTCCGCGCGCCATGTTCGCGAGCCACGCGGTCTTGATGAGGCCCTGGCAGTCGATCACCAGATCGTAGTGCTCGGCGGCGAGCGCGCGGCGAAACGCGCCGATCTCGCGCCAGTTGTCGACGGACAGGATGCGCTTGCGCCAGCGCCGCAGCGACACCGGAATCGCGCGCCGCACACCGCTCACGAGTTCCACGAGCCCGACGAAGCTTTCCTCGACGAGCCAGTCGATCTGCGCGTCGGGATGGCGGCGCCGGATGTCGGCGATCACGGGCATGTTGTGAACGACGTCGCCCAGCGACGACACCCTCACGATCAGTATCTTTTGCGCGCTCAAGAGTGGGAAAACCGGCTATCCGGCATCGAAGATGCGTTGAAAGGACCGCAATTCTAGCGCGCCGTCCACGAAAGACATGAAAAACGCGGCGCGGTAAGGCAACCCGCGCCGCGTTCGGTAGCGGCGACGCTTCGAGCCGTCTTGACGAACTTCGAAGCGCCGTGCCGCATCAGCCGTTAGAACGGCAGTTTCGCATCGGCCTTCTCCGCGAGAATCACGCGGCGGAAGTCGTCCTGGATGCGTTTGAGCGCCGCGTCGTTGTCGGCCTCGAAACGCATCACCACGACCGGCGTCGTGTTCGACGAACGCGCGAGGCCGAAGCCGTCCGGATACTCGACGCGCAGACCGTCGATCTTCACGACGTTGTCCGCGCCGGTGAACTTCGCGTTCTGCTGCATACGCGCGATCAGCTCGAAGTTCTCGCCTTCCTCGAGTTTCAGTTGCAGCTCGGGCGTGGAGTGCGAGTTCGGCAGCGAGTTCAGCAGCTTGCTCGGGTCGGCGACACGCGTGAGGATCTCAAGCAGACGCGCTCCCGTGTACAGGCCGTCGTCGAAACCATACCAGCGGTCCTTGAAGAACACGTGGCCGCTCATTTCGCCAGCCAGCGGCGCGCCGGTTTCGCGCAGCTTCGCCTTCACGAGCGAGTGGCCGGTCTTCCACATCAGCGGCTCGCCGCCCTTGTCCTTGACCCACTTCGCGAGATTGCGCGTGCACTTCACGTCGTAGATGATCTGCGCGCCCTTGTTGCGCGACAGCACTTCTTCGGCGAACAGCATCAGCTGACGGTCCGGGTAGATGATCTGGCCGTCTTTGGTGACGACGCCGAGGCGGTCGCCGTCGCCGTCGAACGCGAAGCCGATTTCCGCATCCGTTTCCTTCAGCGCGCGAATCACGTCTTCGAGGTTCTCCGGGTGCGCCGGGTCCGGGTGGTGATTCGGGAAGTTGCCGTCGATTTCGGTGAACAGTTCGACGAGTTCGCAGCCGAGCTTCCTGAACAGCTTCGGCGCGAGCCCACCGGCCACGCCGTTGCCGGTATCGACGACGATCTTGATCGGACGCGCGAGCTTCACGTCGCTCGCGATGCGCTCGAGATACGCGTCGGCGATGTCGTACTCGGCGTAGCTGCCGCTGCCGTCGGCGAAGTTCTCGTCGACGATGCGCTGATGCAGCGCGAGGATCTGCTCGCCGTAAATGGCCGCGCCGCGCAGCACCATCTTGAAGCCGTTGTAGTCCGGCGGATTATGGCTACCCGTCACGACGATGCACGAGTCGACGCGCCGCTCGCCGCCCGCCAGTTTCAACGGTACGCTCGCCGCGAAGTAGCCGACCGGCGTGGGCACCATACCCACGTTCACGACATCGACGCCGGCCGCACGCAAGCCGTCGGACAGCGCCCCGATCAGCTCGGGGCCCGACAGGCGTCCGTCGCGCGCGACCACGACCGCGTCGCCGCCCTGCGCACGCACTTCGCTTCCGAATGCGCGACCGATGGAACGCGCGGCGTCGGCGTCGAGCGTCTTGCCAATGACGCCACGAATGTCATAGGCCTTGAAAATGGATTTGGAGATCATGTTGGCTCACTTGCGTGCAATGGAAAATTTTGACCTGCGCACCGACCTCGACCGGTAACAATCGCCGGCAAAAACGCGCTAAAAATTCGCGTTAAAAACCACGGTAATACTCGCGTTAAAAACACGTGTTGCCGCGCCTCGATGCGACCTTGCCGGAAGCGGTCCGGTTCCAATTTATAATTGCGCTTTTCTGACCAGCCTGAATATCGCCATTCTAATGCTTAGACGCCCTCCTTTTGTAAAGTTGCCGTGGCTGCCGGCCGGGCGGGCGAATGCGCATAGCGCCGCATGCATGGCCGTACGAGGCGGCTTGACCGACGCGCAGCGGCGAGCGGCCAACGGATGCTGACACTCAAGCGCTTCGCCAATCCCGACGTCACCCGAGCGTTCACGAACATCGTCTGGCTGGGTCTCGAGCGGCTCACGCAGATCGGCGTCGCAATCGTGATCAGCGGCATGCTCGCGCGTTACTTCGGGCCCGAAACCTTCGGCAAATGGCAGTACGCGAATACGCTGCTGCTGGTGCTGTCGCCGATCACCTGGGTCTGCGGCGCGGAAATCCTCGTACCGACCATCGTCAACCGGCCGCCCGAACAACTCGGCACCGTCCTCGGCAGCGCGTTCGCGTTGCGCTTTTCCGTCTCGGCCGTTGCGCTGCTGCTTACATGGCTCGGCATTGCGCTGCACTTCTTCGAACCGCTCGTCGGTGCGATGCTCGCCGGCCTCGCGGTGACGATGCTGTTTCGCGAGCCGTTCGTCGGCGTGATCAACGCGTGGCTGCAAAGCATGACCTACAGCAAGCCGCAATTGCTGACCAGCATGAGCACCGCGGTGATCAAGGCGGGTCTCGTCTATCTGCTGGTGCGCGCGACGGCCGCGCCCGCGCGTTTCGGCTGGCTGTGGGCGCTCGAATCGGCGGCGATCGGCGCGGTGCTGTTGCTCTACTTCATGCGCCGGCATGGCGGCAAGCTGGGCTGGCACGTCGAACGTTCGCTCTTCAGGCACTTCGCGAGCGCGGGCACCGTGTTCTGGCTCGGGCTGATCTGTATGTATCTGTTTCTGAAACTGGACCGGCTGATGCTTGAACGCGCGATTTCGTTCGCCGACCTCGGACGCTACTCGGCCGCCCAGCAGTTGAATGAAAACTGGATCACGCTCGCGCTGATGCTCGCGCAAACCATTGCGCCCGCATTCGTCTACCGCGTGCAAGGCATCGCGCAACTGCGCCGCAACATGTGGCGGCTCACCGCGCTGACCGCCGTGCTGATGGTGTGCGGCGCGTTCGTGCTCGATCTGCTCGCGGGCTTCATCATCCGCCGTGTGTTCGGGCCGGACTTCGAAGGCGCGATCGAAATCTTCCGCTGGGCGGTGTGGCTGTCGGTGCCGGCCGGCATCGAGGCGATCGGCAATCTGGTCGTGCTCAAATATCAGGCCAAGTTCGTGTTGCTCGCCAAGTGGCTGCTCGCGCTCGCCGTCGCGTTCGCGGTCAATCTGCTGGCGATCCCGCGGCTCGGCGCGTATGGCGCGCTCGTCGGCCTCGCGGCCGGCTATCTGGCGGCCGTCTCGGTCAATCTTTATTACATCCGTTTCAAATTGCGCCCATGACGAATTCATCCGCCACCGCGCAAACCACGCTCGACGACGTCGCAGTGCTGATACCCGCCTATAACGGCCAGGCGGACGTCGATTCTACGCTCGCGTCGTTCGAAGAAAGTGCGCTGGTGCACGTACTGATCGTCGATGACGGCAGCATGCCGCCGATCGTCGCGCCCACGCTGCCGAACCTGAAGATCGAAGTGCTGCGCATGGCGCAGAACGGCGGCATCGAGCGTGCGCTGCGAACCGGCATCGACGCGCTCGCGCAGCGCGGCTTTCGCTATGCGGCGCGCATCGACGCGGGCGATCGCGCGGTGCCACAGCGGCTCGCGAAACAGCGCGCGTTCATGGAAGCGCATCCGAACGTGGCGGGCCTCGGCATGTGGACCCAGGTCGTCACGCGCGCGGGCGAGCCGCTTTTCATGCTGACGCCGCCGGCCGAGCCGAACGTGATCCGGCGCCAGCGCTTTTTCCGCTCGTGCCTCGCGCATCCGTCGATGATGCTGCGTATCGATGCCGTCCGCACAGTCGGCAGCTACCGCGCCGCGTATCGTTCGGCGGAGGACCTCGATCTGTTCGTTCGTCTGATGGAACGCTACGACTGCGCGAATCTGCCGGAACTCGGCCTTTTCTATGAGCTGAACGAAGGCGGCATCAGCGCGACGAAACGGCGCCGGCAGATCGGTTCGACGCTGCGTTTGCAGTTGCGCTACTTCAACGTGGCCAATCCGTACGACTGGTTGGGCCTCGCGAAGAATCTGTTGCATCTCATGCTGCCTTATCGCACGTTGCAGCGGGTCAAGCGCGCGCTGCTCACGCCGCGCGCGAGCCGTTGAGTCGCGCCGCGTGTGAGCGCTGTCGTTGCCGCTGTCGCTTCATTCGCTGAGTTTCGCGCCGCATCGTAGGGCGCTGTATTCGTATCAATGGTCCACACTTCATTCAACGCCCGGCATTTCTTCGCATGAAGCCCTCTTTCAAGTCGACGCCCGCGCTACGCATTACACTCGTTTGCAACACGGCCTGGGCAATCTATACCTATCGGCAAGGGCTGATCCGCACGCTGATCGGGCGCGGCGTCGACGTGACGGTGCTCGCGCCGCGCGACCGCACGTTCGAGTTGCTCGCCGCGATGGGCTGCCGTTGCATCGAGCTGCCGATGGCGTCGAAAGGCACGAGTCCGGGCGAAGATCTGCGCACGCTCGTCGCGCTCTATCGGCAGTACAGGACCATCCGTCCGCATGTCGTGTTTCACTACACGATCAAGCCGAACATCTACGGCTCGATCGCCGCGAAGCTGGCTGGCGTGCAGTCGGTGGCGGTCACCACCGGGCTCGGCTACGTGTTCATCCAGCACAGCCGCGCCGCGCAGATCGCCAAAAGGCTGTATCGTTTTGCGTTCCGCTTTCCGCGTGAAGTGTGGTTCCTGAATCGCGACGATCAGGCCGCGTTCATCGACGGCAAGCTGCTCGTGCATCCGGAGCGCGCGCGGCTGTTGCACGGCGAGGGCGTCGATCTCGAGCAGTTCGCGTTCACGCCGCTGCGCGAGCGCGCGGAGTTTCGCTTCCTGCTGATCGGGCGGCTGCTGTGGGACAAGGGCGTCGGCGAATACGTCGAGGCCGCGCGGCAATTGCGCGCGCGCTACCGCCACGCGCGCTTTCAGCTGCTCGGGCCGGTCGGCGTCGACAATCCGAGCGCGATCACGCGCGACGAAGTCGCCGCGTGGGAACAGGAAGGCGTGATCGAATATCTGGGCGAGGCGCACGACGTGCGGCCGTTCATCGCCGACGCCGATTGCGTGGTGCTGCCGTCGTATCGCGAAGGCGTGCCGCGCACGCTGATGGAAGCGTCGGCGATGGGCCGGCCGATCGTCGCCACCGACGTGCCCGGCTGCCGCGAAGTAGTGGCCGACGGCGTCAACGGCTTGCTGTGCGAAGTGCGCAATGCGCAGAGCCTCGCCGCGAGTCTCGCGCGCATGCTCGACATGAGCGGCGCGGAGCGGCGCGCGATGGCGGAACGCGGCCGGCAGAAAGTCGCAACCGAATTCGACGAACGCATGGTCGTCGAAACCTATAAAGACCTGGTGCAAAAAATCACGGGTGTTTTACTTTAATGGGAGCAACAGCATGACCACGAAGGGCACGATTCTGGTAACGGGCGGCGCGGGTTTCATCGGCTCGCACACCTGCGTCGAACTGCTGAACGGCGGCTACGACGTCGTGGTGATCGACAACCTCGTGAACAGCAAGCGCGAAGCGGTGCGGCGGGTCGAGAAAATCACCGGGCGTGCGGTGAGCTTCTATGACGACGACGCGCGCGACGCAGCCGCGCTGCAGCGGATTTTCGATGCGCATCCGATCACCGGCGCGATTCATTTCGCGGCGCTGAAAGCGGTCGGCGAGTCGGTCGCGAAGCCGATCGAGTACTACGCGAACAACGTCGGCAGCCTGCTGACGCTACTCGGCGTGATGCGCGATCGCAACGTCAAGCAGTTCGTGTTCAGTTCGTCGGCAACGGTGTACGGCGTGCCGAAGAGCTCGCCTATCGACGAATCGTTCCCGCTGTCGGCGACCAATCCGTATGGTCAATCGAAGCTGATCGCCGAGCAGATCCTGCGCGATCTCGAAGTGTCGGACCCGTCGTGGCGCATCGCGACGCTGCGCTACTTCAATCCGGTCGGCGCGCATGAAAGTGGCCTGATCGGCGAAGATCCGGCCGGCATTCCGAACAACCTGATGCCGTACGTCGCACAGGTCGCGGTCGGCAAGCTCGACAAGCTGCGCGTGTTCGGCGGCGACTACGAGACGCCCGACGGCACCGGCGTGCGTGACTACATCCACGTGGTCGATCTCGCGCGCGGGCATCTCGCCGCGCTCGATGCGCTCGTCGAGCGCGATGCGAGCTTCGTCGTCAATCTCGGCACGGGCCAGGGCTATAGCGTGCTCGACGTGGTGCGCTCGTTCGAGAAGGCGTCGGGGCGGCCGGTGCCGTATGAGATCGTCGCGCGCCGCCCGGGCGATGTCGCGCAGTGTTTCGCGGACCCGAGCGCGGCCGAGAAAATCATCGGCTGGCGCGCGCAGTTCGGCATCGAGCGCATGTGCGCGGACCACTGGCGCTGGCAGTCCACAAATCCGCAGGGGTTTGCATAAAGCGCTTCGGCACCAGCGCATCCCGTTAAAAAACGGCGGCGGCATTCGCGTAGCGCGGATGCCGCCGCCGTTTGCTTTGGCGCTCACCTCGTCAGAACGGTGAGCGCCGTGGCTGGTGAACGCGTTACGCCGTTGCCCCTTCCAGCTGGAACACCGCGACCGCATCACGCAACGCCATCGCATGCTCCTCCAGCGACTTCGCCGCGGCCGCCGCCTGCTCGACGAGAGCCGCGTTGTGCTGGGTGACCTCGTCGATCTGCGACACCGCCTTGTTGACCTGCTCGATACCGTCGCTCTGTTCGAGCGCCGACGCCTCGATCTCGCTCATCACGCCGGTCACGCGCTCGACGGCCGTCAGCGCTTCCTGAATCGTCTTCTGCGCATCCGACACCAGCGAGGCACCCTCCTCGACCTTTGCCGCCGACTCGCCGATCAGCTCCTTGATCTCCTTGGCCGCCGCGCCCGAGCGCTGCGCGAGGCTGCGCACTTCCGAGGCGACCACCGCGAAGCCGCGTCCCTGCTCGCCCGCGCGCGCCGCTTCGACGGCCGCGTTCAACGCGAGAATGTTGGTCTGGAACGCGATCCCCTCGATCATGCCGATGATCTCCGTGACCTTGCGCGACGACTGGCTGATGCCGTCCATCGTCTCCGTCACGCGCGACACCACCTTGCCGCCGCGCGAGACCGTATCGAGCGCGCCGTGCGCGAGGCGGTTCGCCTGCTTGGCGTTGTCGGCGTTCTGTTTCACGGTCGCCGACAGCTGCTCCATGCTCGCCGCGGTCTGCTGCAGCGCGGCCGCCTGCTGCTCGGTGCGCGCCGACAGATCGGCATTGCCCGAGGCGATCTCGTTCGCGCCCTGTGTGATCGCGCTCGTGCTGCCGCGTACTTTGCCGACCGTTTCGACGAGGCCGTCGCGCATCCGCGTCAGCGCGCCGAGGAGCTGGCCCATCTCGTTGCGCGATTTCACCTTGATCGCGCCGCTCAGGTCGCCGGCCGCGATGCGCTCGAAGTGCTTGACCGTCGCGTTGACCGGCTTGATCAGCGCCGACGACAACGCGACGCGCGCGCCCACCGCAATCACGAGCGCGATCACCGCGATCGCGCCGAACAGCACTGTCGCGAGCTGGAAGCGTCGCGCGCCGGTCGCGGCCTGCTGATGCTGATTGTCCATCTGCGCTTTTTCGAGCGCGTCGATCGCTTTCGAGTACGACGCGTACAGGCTGTTCGCCGTGTCGCCCTGGATGTTGCGGAAGGTGTTGAAGTCGAAATCGGTCAACGCCTTGAATTCCGGCTCGATCGCCTTGTCGACGAGCGCCGCGCGCGCGTCGCCGACGCTCTGCGCGAGCTTGCGCTCGGCGTCGCTCTCGAACGGGCCGGCCATGTAGTTGCGGAAGTCGTGGTTAGATTCGAGCAGCACCTTGTGCGCGGCCGGCAGCAGATCGTCGGTCTGCTTGCCGACGCTGAACAAGGTCTGATAGGTGCCCAATGCGAGCTGCACCTGCAGAAGCTTCTCGGAACTCGCCTTCAGATGCGACAGCGCGACCGCACTGCGCTGCGTGTCGTCGAGGCTGTCGTTGGCGAGCTTCAGCGCGCCGTAGCCGACAGCGATCACCGTCAAAAGGAAGGCGACGAATACGCTGATCACGAGCGTCAGTCCGCCACGAATTGTGATGTTATTTAGCATTGGGTCTCCGGAACGCCTTTGTTGCGCGCGACTTACACTTCGTCGCATCCAGGTTTACGGTTGCGGCGCGCGCGCGCCGCATAGGGGGAATCCATGAGGAGCGAGCGCTCACGGGCCTGTGCGGGCCGCTTCGGTCTCGCTATCTGGGATTTTTTGCTGGCCTGGATGAAAGCTTCGCGCCCGTGCCGCGCGCCGGCCGCCGCACGTTTCGTTTGTATAATTCCGCGTCTTCGCTCAGGCCCACTTTCATGCTTAGTTTCGCGCTCGGCTTTCTCGTCTCTCTGCTGATCACGCTGTTGATCGTGCGCTATGCGCATCTGCATGAAAAGTTCTCGACCGACACCGATCTGGCCGGCGTCCAGAAATTCCACGTGCGTCCGGTGCCGCGCATCGGCGGGATCGGGATTCTGGTGGGGCTGATCGTCTCCGCGGTGCAATTGCATCGCGCGTATCCCGCCGTATCGGGCAGCATTCTTGGGCTGGTCGCGTGCGGCATGCCGGCGTTCGGCTCGGGGCTCGTCGAGGATCTGACCAAGCGCGTGTCGCCGCTCGCACGCCTCATCTGCACGATGGCGGCGGCCGCGCTCGCCTGGTTCTTTCTCGACATCGCGGTCACGCGCATCAGCGTGCCGCCGCTCGACTTTCTGCTGTCATATGCGGCGATCTCGTTCGTGGTCACGGTGCTCGCGGTCGCGGCGCTCGCCAACGCGATCAATATCATCGACGGCTTCAACGGCCTCGCGTCGATGGTCGCGTTCATGATGTTCGCGTCGCTCGCGTATGTGGCGTTCCAGGTGCACGACCCGGTCGTGCTGTCCGCGTCGTTCATGATGATGGGCGCGGTGCTCGGCTTCTTCATCTGGAACTTCCCGGCCGGGCTGATTTTTCTCGGCGACGGCGGTGCTTACTTCATCGGCTTCATGCTCGCCGAGCTGTCGATCCTGCTCGTGATGCGCAATCGCGACGTATCCGCGTGGTATCCGGTGCTGCTCTTCATGTACCCGATCTTCGAGACCTGCTTCTCGATCTACCGCAAGAAGTTCATTCGCGGCATGTCGCCGGGCATTCCGGATGGCGTGCATCTGCATATGCTGGTCTACAAGCGGCTGATGCGCTGGGCGGTCGGCGCGCGCACCGCGCGCGAGCTGACGCGCCGCAACTCGCTGACGTCGCCGTATCTGTGGCTGCTGTGCCTGATCGCGGTCGTGCCGGCGACGCTGTTCTGGCGGCACACGCTGCATCTGTTCTGCTTCGTTGTGGTGTTCGCGGCGACTTATGTGTGGCTTTACGTGAGCATCGTGCGGTTCAAGTCGCCGCGGTGGATGGTGGTGCGGAAGGGGAAGCGGTGAGGTGCGAGCAGAGACCGAAAAGGTGCACGTCGATTTACGGTCCCGCGAATGATCGCTGGTGTCTGAAGGGCCCGACGTCCATGAAAACGCCCTGATGAGCTACCCGTATCCAATGGCCGACACGGCGCTGACTCGAAATCCGTTTCATTCGGTCCGAGATAGAGCAATGCATCCTTCTTGCACGCGAAATTCATCGGAATTCTTCAAAACGCGAATTCGCGCCGAATGCGCTTCCTACGAAGCTATTGCTAACACACGGCAATATCCGCTTTAGCGCATCGATGCAGGTTCACCCACGTCTTGGCGACGTCCGTGCCCAGCTTGATCCAGACAGCCCAGGAGCGGTAGCTCGTCGGTGCCATCGCGAAGCCGTCACCCGCATCCGCCTGCCTCTTCACCCCACCGCGCCGGTAGCGCACCGGCTCTCGCATCGGACTCCAAGCGGTGGTACCGGCCCGATGGAAGCATTTCCCGCCCGCTCAAGAGTGAGCTCGATCGTCATGTTCACGAGGAGATGCAATCTCGCTCGCGTGCGGTTCTGCTACTCGATGTGGCGCGCCAGTTCATGCGCCAGCTCTTCGGCGTAGCTCAGCGCTTCGCTCTCGACCGTATATACGGTGTCGCCCGTAAAACGGTTGTGCGACGGAGGTGTCTTGCTGTGATCGATATGGACGATCATGACCGTCCATGCACCTTCCGATGTCTTGGGAGCGTTGAATCTAAACTCGTGCGCACCGACAAAAAATGCCTTTCCGCTCATATCCGTCTCCGCATCCGCCAAAAACATATTATGCGCGCCACTGCGCATTCCGGTCACCGTGGCGCATGCGCCTGAGGATCGTTCAGCACTTCCCGTCTGCGACGCCCTGACGAGCGGCAGCCGGGAGCGATCAGCCACCTCCCGGCACACCGTCCGGCGCACGAATCCGCCGTGTGAAACAGACATCGGCTCGCGCAACTACAACACGGCGCCGATTTGATCTTATGGGAGAATCGTGCCCGCGGGACGAACGCCCGTCATATCAACGTGAATTGGCCGCCCAAATGATATCCAACGCAACTGAGGACACCACAGCAGCACAGATCGCCGTCCTGATCCCTTGCTACAACGAACAGACCACCATCCGTGCCGTCGTGCAGGATTTCGCGGCCCATCTGCCGGGCGCTTCGATCTACGTGTTCGACAACAACTCTTCGGACGCCACGATCGAGCTCGCTCGCGAGGCTGGCGCGACGATCCGCTCGGTGCGACTGCAAGGCAAGGGTAACGTAGTGCGACGCATGTTCGCGGACGTCGATGCGGACGTCTATGTTGTTGTTGACGGCGATGACACCTACGATGCGGCTGACGCGCCTGCTTTCGTCGACAGGCTGCTCGCGGAAGATCTTGACATGGTCGTCGGCGCACGCGTCTCAGACGAAGATGCGGCATACCGTCGAGGGCACCGCTTCGGTAACGTGATGCTCACAAGGTTTGCGGCGCATATTTTTGGTAACTCATTTTCAGACATGTTGTCCGGTTATCGCGTGTTTTCGCGGCGTTTCGCCAAATCGTTTGCCGCCCATTCCAGAGGTTTCGAAATCGAAACGGAACTGGCCGTCCATGCGCTCGAACTGCGCATGCCGGTTGAAGAGATGCAGACTCGCTACAAGTCTCGACCGGAAGGCTCCGCCAGCAAGCTGAACACCTATCGCGACGGCGCACGCATTCTGTTCATGACTTTGCGCCTGTTCAAGGCCGAGAAACCGCTGGTGTTCTTCTCGATCGGCTTTGCGATATGTGCTCTGGCGTCGATCGTGCTCGCCGTGCCTGTTTTGCAAACCTTTGTCGAAACGGGCCTCGTGCCCCGTCTGCCAACCGCACTGCTGTGCGCGGCTCTGATGCTGTTCGGCGCGCTGCTACTGGTCTGCGGACTCGTCTCCGACACGATTACCCGCGGTCGCGCCGAGGCGAAACGGCTTGTCTACCTGAGTTTTCGCGAGCCGTCGCAACAGCGTCGGGCCCGCTAATGAGACGTCAACTAATTCGTTTCACACTCGTCGGAGCAGCAGGATTCGTGGTCGACACGTCTGTGCTGTATCTCGCCCTGCACGCCGGCGCCGGCTATTACATCGGTCGGCTACTGTCTTTTCTGGCGGCCGTTTTTGCGACGTGGCTATTGAACCGGCGCTTTACGTTTGGCGCGGCTAGTGCAGCTTCCGCCTCCGGCAGCCATCCCGCGCAGAGCAGTCAATCCGGAAACATCCTGCGCGAGGGCGGCAAATATCTGGTCGCGATGTGCGGCGGCGGCGCAGTCAATTACGCGACGTATTGCGTTTGCGTGGCCCTGCTGCCCGATTTCGCGATGCTGCCCCTGGTTGCAGTAGCGGCGGGATCACTGGGTGGGCTCGCCCTCAATTTCGTATTGGCTCGCCGCTGGGTATACCGGCCGTCTTGCTGACTCCCATCTCCGACTCATGCTCAACCATCTCAAGCATACCAATCCAGAACGACCCGACCGTGGACTCGGGCGGTGGTGTTCGATCGGTCCTGGCAGCGAGCGTGCCGCACTGATCGCGCGATACGTCGTTCCCATACTATTCGGTCTCTACGCGTTGCTGCTCGGCCAGGATAACAACTGGGATATGCGGAACTATCATCTGTACAACGGATTCGCGTTCCTGCACGACAAACTGGCAATCGATCTGGCGCCGGGCGGAATGCAGACTTACTTCACCCCAACGCTTGATGTGCTCACGTGGCTGCTGTACGCGTGGTTGCCGGCGCCTCTAATCGGGTTTGCTCTGGGCGTTTTGCACGGCCTCGCATTCGTGATCGTATTCGACATCGCGCGGTGCGTGCTGGACGGCGAGACCCCGAGGCGTAACGAGCGAACCTCGCTGTGGATTGCACTCGCAGGCGCCCTCACCGCCAACTACCTCAGCGGCATTGGCAACAGCATGGGCGACAATACGACCGCCCTGCTGGTGCTGCTCGCGGTATCGCTGACACTGAAGCATTGGGACATGCTGGCACAGGCCTCGCTGCGTGCCGTCGCGCTTGGGCTGACGATCGGAGCATTGACCGGCGTCGCGTCGGGCCTAAAACTGACCAACGCGATCTACGCGATCGCGCTATGTGCCGGCTGCCTCGTGCACCCAGGCAACGCGATCACCCGTCTGCGTATCGGGATCGCTGTAGGTATGGGCGTAATCGTTGGACTCGCCGCGAGCGGCGGGTACTGGTTCGCAACGATGTGGCGCATATTTCGAAATCCGTTCTTTCCACAGTTCAGCAATCTCTTTCCGAATCCGCTGGTGCCCCCCATCGGAGTCGCGGATTTACGCTGGTTTCCCCGAAGCGTGCTGGATGCGCTGCTCTGGCCTTTTATTTTTTCATTGCACTCACAGCGAGTCAGTGACACGCCGATCCGCCAGGTCATCTGGGCACTCCTCTATGCGGCGGCGATCCTATGGGTGGCGCGCGCGGTCTGGCGGGCATTGAACGCACGAAGGGCCACGTCGCTGACGTCGCGACAAGCTTTCGTGCTGGTATTCATTGCGGTCGGCTACGTCATGTGGCTCAAGACTTTCAGCGTCTATCGTTACGTCGTCGCGATGGAAGTGCTGGCGCCGCTCGCACTGTATGTTCTCATCGACGACATGCTGCCTGGCAGGGCCGGAAAGCGTATCGCCACATGGCTGATCGCATTCGCGACGTTAGTCGTCGTTGCGCATGGCGCGCCGACCTACGGACATGTTCGCTGGGCCCGAAAAGGATTCCATGCCGACACTCCGGCAATCAGCGATCCGCGCCGCACCACCGGCGTCCTGCCAGGGGGAGCGCAAGGACTGAGCTGGCTCGTCACCCAATTTCCGCCGGACGTCGCATTCGTCACGCTGGATCCGAACGTCCTCGTCACCTCGCGCTACAACGAACGTCTGAAAGACATCATCGCGCAGCGCGGTGGCCCGGCCTATGTCGTCCTCGGCGATGTCGAGAATAGTCGTCTCGAGACCGTTCGAAAGGCACAGGCACTCGCGGACGAGACTGGGTTTCTGCGATCGGAATGGGGCTGCACCCTCGCGCGCCGCGTGATCGACGGGCTCCGTTTGCCTCTCGTACTGAAGCCGGGAGAAGCCGACCGTTGCCGTTTCGCGCTGCGCGCCAGCGACGAGGAAGACTTGCAGGCAGAAAACGCCGCGCAGGCAAAAAAGACAGCCGCGTCGCTCGAGGCACATGGACTACGCATGACCTCGACGGCTTGCGGCACTTACCACGGCTGGATCGGCAACCATTCGATCGTGTATCAATGGTGCCCGATTGAATTGCTCCGTTGAGGCTGTCGATGCCTCACGGCGCAGCCGAGGCAACGTTGGACGCCACGAGCGCTTCAGTTCCTAAGTAGCACCGTGATTCAGTGGCTACCGTCACGCATGGCGTGACCGCCCCATCGAGCGATCGGCTGCCGCGCCCATTTTGTCGCGGACGCTAGCCTGCGGCGCGAATCCAGCGCCGCCACTTCGCGTCGACGCACAAGCCGACCATCGCCAGCACGCCATACCATGCAATGCAGATCGTCCATTGCATGGCTGTAGTCGTCCAGGTAGCCATGATCGCCAGCACGGACCCGCACAGCATCAACGCACCGTACGTCAGCGCCACGCGCGCGTGACTGCCGGTCATTTGCACGAGCCGTTGATAATAATGCTGGCGGTGCGCCTCCCAAAAACGTTCGCCACGCGCCAGCCGAGCTAGCAAAGTTACGGTCGCATCCGCGACGAACGGTGCAAAAACCAGCGGGGTCATCCACACAGGCCAGGCACCGTGTTGCCAACCCCAATAGCCCAGAGCGCCGGCCAGGAACCCGAGCGGAATCGAACCCATATCGCCAAGGAACACGCGCGCCGGCTGGAAGTTGAACAGCAGGAAACCCACTGCTGCTCCAGCAATGGCTGCGCAGATCGATGCGAGGTCGCCGTGCGTCGATGACGCGGCGAGCGCATAAGTCGAGAATCCGAACAGCGTCATGCCGCCTGCAAGACCGTTCGAGCCGTCCATGAAGTTATACAGGTTGACGAGCCAAACGAGCGCCACGCCCACGACGATCGCGAACCACCAGCTAATCCCGTTGGCGCCGGCCACTACCGCCACAGCAACGGCAAGCACGTGCGCCGCGAAGCGTACCCGCGCCGGCAGTCCCCGTCGGTCGTCAATCTGTGACACGACACCGAGCAACACAGCACTGGCTGCGATCCATCGCAGAGAAGGCGCATACAGGACGATCGCCAAGACAGTGGTTGGCAATACGCCCCATCCTCCAACGCGTGGTATTGGGCGCTCGTGCAGCGAGCGATGATTGGGAATGTCGACCGCGATGTCCCATGCCCACCCCGTACGCAGCAGTAGCGCGAGAATTCCGGAGCACAACACTGCGGAAACAACTCCTATCGTCACTAGCAAGCCGACATCCGACAATTGCAGTTGCCCCGACATCAATGTTCAGCCCGGTATGCACGCACTGTGTGCGCGAGCCCTTCTGCAACCGACCAGGGCGGTGTCCAACCAATATCATCGCGCAGTTTCGAAATGTCGAGGCGCAACGGGCTGGTTAGACGGTCGACTTGTGCGATACGGCCGGTCAGACGGCCAAGCCCGCGCAGCAATGCAACCGGCACCGGCACGAGGCGCGTTGGCCTGGAAAGCGCCAATGCGATGGCGCGCACCATGTCGGGTACGGTGAGATCATCGCCATCGCTGACATGAAAGACCCCTTCGGTGGACTCGGCACGTGTCGCGAGCAGTCGGATCGCGTCCGCGAGATTGCCGACGTAGATCATGCTGCGACGCGCGTCGATCGCGCCCAGCGGCAGTGGAATGCCACGGTCCACCACACGGATCAAGCCTCGGAAGTTGGCCCGCACGCCGGGTCCATAAACGAGCGGCGGTCGCACCGTGACGATCTGCATGCCGTTGGCACGACCGAATGCCGCAAGTTCGCGTTCCGCTTCGAGTTTTGACACGCCATATGGATCTGTCGGGCTCGCCGGATCGTCTTCGCGCCACGGCCGGCCTGGCTCGCTTTCGCCGAGCGCCTTGATGCTGCTGACGAATACGAAGCGCCGCGCGCCCGCGTGGAAGGCCGCCGACGCCGCATCCAAGGCTCCTCGCACGTTGACGGCGCGATGTTCGGCAAGCGGATCGGCCGCGCGGTCCTGCATCACATGCACGCGCGCGGCCAGATGTACGAATACATCGACGGGCCCAATGGCAGGATTGCCGCGCGCAATGCTAGCGAAATGATCATCGGGAATCACAAGCTCGGTCGCCCCTTCTACTACCGACGACGAGCGGCGCACCAGTGCGGTTACCCCATGTCCGGCATCCCGCAGGACGCTGCACAACGAACGCCCGACGAAACCATTCGCGCCGCTGACGGCGATCTGCATGACTTTATTCCTCTCTAGCCCACCGGTCTGTCGCATGATTTCGTGCGTTCGATCGTGTATGTCGTCAAACCCCGCTACGCGGCGAGCGAGCCGTAGACGTCGAAGGTCTGGCGAACCGTTGCGTCCCACGTGAGCTCCGATGCGCGCGCCAACCCTTTGGCAATCAACGTAGCGCGCAGCGCCTCGTCGTACAGTAGCCGCTCGAGTCCTGTCGCGATCTCGTCGACCGAGTATGGATCGACTTCCAGCGCTGCGCCCGCCGTCACTTCAGGTAGCGAAGTGACATTCGAAGTCAGCACCGCGACGCCACTCGCCATGGCTTCGGCCACGGGCAAGCCAAAACCCTCAAATAACGACGGATAGGCGAATACGGCGGCCGACGAATAGAGCTTCAGAAGCGACTCTCTTGCCAAATAACCCGGCAAGATGACCTGTTTCGCTCGCGCCAGCCGCTCGATGTCACGCAAGAGGCCGGAATTCATCCAGCCGTCAGCGCCGATCAGCACGAGCGGAAAGGCTTCCCGCACGTCGGCAGGCAGTTTCGCGAACGCCGCCACAAGTCGCGTCAGATTCTTGCGGGGCTGCAGCGTACATACGGACAGGATGAAGCCTCGTTGCCTGAGCCCCAGTTTGGTCAGGAAGGACTCGCACTCCTCTGCCCGATGCGGTCGAAAGCAAGGCTCGACACCGAGAGGAATGGACACCACCTTCTCTTGCGGCAAACCATAGACTTCGATCGCGTCGCGTCGCGTGTACTCGCTGACCGCGATGACTTTCTGGACCTGTTTGAGCGTGTCCGGGAGATTCCTGTCGAGATAGTCGACGGCGGCCTGCGGATGAAACTCTGGGAAGTGACGATGGGAAAGATCGTGGATCGTCACGACACTGGGCCCTCTATACGGAGACGCGACGAAGTTCGTCTCATGATAAATAAAGCCCCGGCGCGCGCATTGTGCCCGCAGATCCGCGGACTTAATACGCCGCACCACCGTGCGCCCGTGATACACGCCGGGGAGACTGCGCGCCGCGCGCAGCAGACTCGCCTTCCACCCCTCGCTGAATTGCGCTCCCGCCTCCAGCAGATTTTCCCCGGACAACAGCCCGGTGACTCCGCGACGATCGTAGTATTTCGAGCCGACCCACCCGCCGATTTCCTCGATGTCGTCTCGCTCGAAGAGCCCTTCCAGAAGATGCTGGGTGTAATAGCCGATGCCGCTTCGCGGAGGCCGCAACGAGTTCAGGTCGTAAAGCAGTTTCATTTGAATATTGTGTGGCTGGCGAACTCGAACCGATCACGAAGCGCGAGGCGCTCGCCTGTTGTAGTCTTAGGCGGGAAGAGACGGCCGCCATCCGCGCGTCAGTTGCGGGCGGCGCGTGCGTCGTTGGTGGACGTGAAGCCCTGCAGCACCGGCGCGCTCGTCGGCTGGTACTCCGCCACCCAGCGACGCAAGTCCCGCCTGACTTCGTCGTCGCTCGGTATACGGTGTTGCATGAGCCACGGCAACAAGTCGTCGAGCAGGTGATCGGGCACTTCGCGCGCCTTTGCAATGCGCAGTTTCGGATGCATCGTGCGAGTAGTGGTCTCGTCCTCGGCCAGCAGCTCTTCGTAGAGCTTTTCTCCCGGTCGCAGACCAGTGAAGCTGATCTTGATCTGCTCTCCGCTGAACCCGTATATCCGGATCAAATCTCGCGCGAGATCGACGATGCGAACGGGCTCGCCCATGTCCAGAACGAAGATTTCGCCGCCTTGCCCCATGCTGGACGCCTGCAACACGAGTTGCGAGGCTTCCGGGATCGTCATGAAAAAGCGGGTGATCTCAGGGTGGGTGACGGTGACGGGCCCCCCCTTCAGGATCTGCTGCTGAAACTTGGGTATCACACTGCCTGCGCTACCCAGCACGTTGCCAAAGCGCACTGTCTCGAACCGGGTGTGTTGGGTGGTTTGTTGCAGCGCCTGACAGGCCATCTCTGCAAGCCGCTTGCTCGCGCCCATCACGTTGGTCGGATTCACCGCCTTATCGGTCGAAATCAGCACGAAATGGCGGATGTCATGACGGATTGCCGCCCGCGCGACGCGATAAGTGCCCAGCACGTTGTTGCGCACGGCCTGCCACGAATTCAGTTCCTCCATCAGCGGGACATGCTTGTAGGCGGCTGCGTGAAAGACGATGTGCGGCGTGAAGCGGCTCATGATCTGATCAAGTAGTACCGAGTCTTTTGTGTCGCCGACCATCGGAACGACCGACAACTCCGCGAAATGCTCGCGCAACTCTTCGTTGAGCCGGTAGATTGCATATTCGGAGACATCCAGCGCGACGAGCTGCGCGGGTACAAAGCGCAAAATCTGTCGACACAGCTCTGAACCGATCGACCCCCCTGCGCCCGTCACCATAACGACGCGGCCACGCAGCAACGCTTCAACATGCGGCATGTCAATCTTGACCGGCTCGCGGCCCAGTAAATCTTCGAGATCGACATCGCGCACTCGCGACAGGAAACCGCCCTGCCCTTCAGTGACCGCCGTCAGCGCCGGCAGCACCATTGCCCGCACGCCGGCGCGCACGCATTGGGTAGCGACGCGACGCTGCGCCTCCGACGAGGCGGAAGGAATCGCGACGATGGCATGCTCGACGCGTAGATCGGCGGCCCAACGCGGCAGATCGGCAATCGCGCCATGCACCTTGTGCCCGTAGATCTCGCGGCCTTGCTTGGCAGGATCATCATCGAGCAGGCCAACCAGCCGCCACTCGCTCGAGCGCGACAGCTCACGGGCCAGACTGGCCCCCGCAGTGCCAGCACCGAGGACCAGTACCGGCTTGCCTTGCGCGATCAGCCCACCATAACGGTGGAATTCCTTCGTCGCCCGGTATAACGCTCGCGAGCCCCCCATGACGAGGAACAGTAACAGAGGCGAAACAACCAACACCGAGCGGGGAATAGTAGGCACAGGTTGAAACAGGACCGAGCCGATCATCACCAGCAGCAATCCAGCAACGACGGCCTTCGAAATTCGCACGAGGTCCGGCAGACTCGCAAAGACCCACATGCCGCGGTACAGACCAAATACCCGGAACATCGCAGCATAGGTAACGACGACCCAGCCCAGCGCCACTGTTCCGCTATGCCAGAAGGCCGGTGGAACATCGCCGTTGAAGCGGATCATGTAAGCGGCCAGCCACGTCAGCGTCACTGCGAACAGGTCAAACGCGAACGCGCTCAGCGACAACCATGAGGACTTGAATCGCACGGTTATGGTCATCGATAGGGTCCAAGCAAACTAATGGATAACGGATTCAATCGTAGCGCACGGTTAATCCGTTCGGAAACGCACATCAGCAACAAGGCAGGCCGCAAAGCATCGAGTTGCCAATAGCAGCTTCCGGCTAGCAAATTTTACGCCCAGCAATCGCGCGCAGTGCCTGCCGAGAAAGGTCAAAATGTAACAAACCTGGCGCGGAAGGCGACCATCCGGAGACCGCGGTGACGCTAGCTCTTTGGTGGCAGTTGCGCGGAGTCAGCGGCGCACCGCTGTATCAAGCCCCAGCGACGTACTCCAGCGCCGGCGCCAACGAAGCCGCCAATTATGGCAAATTTTTCAAATTCTTCTCTCAGCTCGCCAAGGCGCGATAGACATCGCAGGTCTGCTGTACGGTCGAATCCCACGTGAGTTCCGCAGCGCGGCGCAAGCCCTTCGCAGCAAGCTCGGCACGTAATGGCGCATTGTTGAGCAGCGCCTCCAGCCCCTCCGTAATGGCATCGACTGACAGCGGATCGACCTCCAGCGCCGCGCCGCCCGCCACTTCCGGAATCGACGTGACGTTGGACGTCAGCACTGGCGTGCCGCTCGCCATCGCCTCGGCAACCGGCAAACCAAACCCCTCGTACAGCGATGGGTATGCGAATACCGTCGCCGATGCGTACAAGTGAAGGAGATCGGCGCGTTGAAGATAGCCAGGCACGACGATCTCGCGTGCTGCGACCATGGACTCAACCAGCGACAGCAGCTCGCTGTTCTTCCAGCCATCGGCACCGATCAACACCAGCGGAAACTCACGGCGGACAGAGGTCGGTAGCCTGCCAAATGCCGCAACAAGACGCGCCAGGTTCTTCCGCGGTTGCAGCGTACATACCGAAAGCACAAAACCGTCGCGACGCAGCCCTAGTCGTTCAAGTGTGGGCGCACATTCGGGTGCGGCATACGGGTGGAAGCTTGCATCGACGCCGAGGTAGATCGTCACAACTTTGTGCTCGGGCACATCATAGAGTGCGAGTAATTCCCTCTTGGTGTACTCGCTATCGACAATGATCGTGCGAGCCTGCTCTAGCGTTCGCGGCAGGCCTCTATTCAGATGGTCGACCGCAACCTTCTGATGGAACTCGGGATGTCGCCGGTGCGAGAGGTCGTGGATAGTGACGACGGTCGGCCCCCGATACTGCGATGCAATGAAATTGGTCTCGTGGTAGACGTAGCCACGCGTTGCGAAATCATCGCGCAACACTCGCGAGGCTCTGCGATGCATCGCCGTACGAAGGGGCTGCAAGGCCGGCAGGCGGCGGAGTGAACTCATCAGCGAGGGAGATGCACCGTTAGCGGCACCGGGCATAACGGGCGCCGCTATCTCCCCGTCCACGAGCCTTGACAGCTTTTCGCCCTGGAATATCTCCGACACCATCCAGCCCGCCACGTCCTGGACGTCTGACCGCGCGCGCAGTCCTTCCAGTAAATGCTGGGTGTAATACCCGATGCCACTTCGCGGCGGGCGTAGTGAATTGAGGTCGAACAGCAACTTCATTACAGTGTTATCCCTTATCGCCTGGCCGAAGAGGCGTCATGATACGCGAGTGAATTGAGCTTCGGAGGGATCTGCGGACAATGGCGCGATCCGGCAGCGGCGCCGGTCATACGAAACACCTGGTTACAATTTCGCTGCACCAACGTTCGAATAAGGCGCATCCCGGCGGCACATCGCCCTCTGCAATTCGGCAAGTCCGCGCATGCGCTTTGCGCTCATACCTGGAAATGGCGTTTTGGCGGATTGGAATCCGCTAGAATGACACGTTCTTCAGAACGTGCGCCTTACTCGTCAATGAAAATTATCCCCGTCATCATCTGCGGCGGCGCCGGTACACGGCTGTGGCCTGTCTCTCGCGAAACGTTCCCCAAGCCGTTGCTCAAGTTGGCAGACGGTCAGAGCTTGCTGCAGAAGACCTTCCTCCGCGCAACGCATGTCACTGAAGCGCCCGAAGTCTTGATCGTGACGAACCGGGAAACCTACTTCCTGATTAAAGACGAATGTGTTGAAGTAGACTCTGTCGCGTCGCAGATTGGATTCATTCTTGAGCCGACCGCGCGCAATACCGCGGCGGCGATCGGCGTAGCGGCAGAGGTGGTGCGTCAACGCCATGGGCCTGAAGCGGTGATGCTGGTCATCCCGGCGGACCAGTTGGTTCAGGACGAGGACGCTTTTCGTCTCGCGACGGAGCGTGCTGCGGCAGCGGCCAATATGGGTGCACTCGTGACCTTCGGAATCCGCCCGACCGCTCCAGAAACGGGCTACGGATACATCCAGCACGAAGAGGCCGAGGTGACCGGTTCGAAAGGCGTACATAAGGTAGCCCGCTTCCTCGAAAAGCCCGAGTTCAGCGTGGCGGAGCGTCTGGTCGCTGAAGGCACTTACCTTTGGAATGCCGGCATGTTCTGCTTCCGGGCGGACACCATGCTCGAAGAGCTCGCGCAACATGCGCCGGCCGTACTGGAACCATCGCTAGGCGCGGTCGAACACGCCAAATGTAGTACCTCCAGCGACGGCTACATGATCGAACTCGACGCGACTCAGTTCCGCAAAGCAGAGAACATTTCGATTGACTATGCGGTTATGGAGCGTTCCAGCCGGGTTCAGGTCGTGCCTTGCGAAATGGGCTGGAGCGACATCGGATCGTGGCAGTCCATCAGCGATCTTACGGCGCCGGACGAGCGCGGCAATCGGATTGACGGCATTGCTGAACTGCACGACGTGGACAACTGCTTCATCCGCAGCGACGACGGCCGACTGATCGGCGCGGTGGGCATTCATGATCTGATCGTCGTGGACACGTCGGACGCACTGCTGATCGCTGCGCGTGACCGCGCGCAGGACGTCAAACACATCGTTGGCCGACTGAAGGCCGCGAATCACGATGCATTCCGCCTGCACCGCACGGTGCATCGCCCATGGGGCACCTACACCGTTCTGGAAGAAGGTGAGCGCTTCAAAATGAAGCGTATTGTGGTGAAACCGGGCGCCTCCCTGTCGCTGCAGATGCATCATCATCGTAGCGAGCATTGGATCGTGGTGAGCGGCTGTGCGGAAATCGTTAACGGTGACAAGGTCATTTCGCTTCAGCCAAACGAGTCGACTTATATCCCGGCCGGTCACAAGCACAGACTGATTAATCCCGGCGTAATGAACCTTGTCCTGATCGAGGTGCAATGCGGCGAGTATCTGGGCGAAGACGACATCGTCCGCTTTGAGGACATCTACGGGCGCGCTCCGGCAAACTGACACCCCAACCAGTTGGCCGCCGGGCGTTGGCGGTCAACGACGGGGCTTTCCATTCGCGCCGACGCGAGACGCACCACGTGTCCTCGACTTGCGACCTTGCAGGCGCCGGGGCTTTCTGCTGGCGTGAGCCAATTGGCCTGAACCTGCCTGCGCTGAACGACAATACTAGCGGGATCTATGCGCGTTCTACATTTCTATAAGACCTACAAACCTGACTCGATGGGAGGCGTCGAAGAACTGATCGGCCAGATCTGCTCCGGCGCAGCCAGGCATGGCGTGACCAGTGAAGTGTTGACCGTGAGCAAGGACACCACGACGATCGATTTCGGCGATCACCTGCATCACCGGGCCAAGCTCGACATCGAGATCGCGTCGTCCGCATTTTCGATGGCGGCGTTCAAGAAGTTCTCCAGACTGGCGGCGCACGCTGACCTGATTCACTACCATTATCCGTGGCCGTTCGCGGACATCGTGCACTTCGCGACGGGCGTCGACAAGCCGTCGGTCGTCACCTACCATTCGGACATCATCCGGCAGAAGGTGCTTTTGCAGGTCTACAAGCCGTTGCGCGACCGCTTTCTGTCGAGCGTCGATGCGATCGTCGCGACATCTCCAAACTATCTGGCGACGAGCGACGTGCTGCAACGGTATCGCGACAAGGTCGAGGTGATTCCGATCGGGCTGGACAGCGACAGTTATGCGCCGCCGAGGGAAGACAGGCTGCGCTACTGGCGCGAGCGAGTGGGCGACAAATTCTTTTTGTTCGTGGGCAACCTGCGATATTACAAGGGGCTGCATGTGCTGCTCGACGCGCTGCAACGCACTGAGGTTCGCGTCGTGATCGTCGGTGCGGGGCCTGTCGAACGCGAACTGCGCGCACAAGCCGCAAGACTCGCGTTGGCCCATGTGGATTTTGTCGGGCCGGTCGCAGACGACGACAAGATTGCGCTGCTCACGCTGTGTCGCGCGCTCATGTTCCCGTCGCACCTGCGTTCGGAGGCGTTCGGCATTTCGCTGCTGGAAGGCGCAATGTTCGGCAAGCCGATGATCTCGACCGAGATCGGCACTGGCACGTCGTACGTGAACGTCAATGGCGAGACCGGTCTTGTCGTCCCGCCGAGCGATCCCGCTGCATTGCGCGACGCCATGCAGCGGTTGTGGGACGACGATGCGATGGTCACGGAGTTCGGAATAGCGGCGGCAAAGCGTTTCACAGCGAACTTTACGGCAGACAAAATGGTTCGCTCCTATGTCGATCTTTACGAGAAGCTGGTGAGCTAATGCAAATGAACATGCCCGACGCGCCAATCCGACGGACGGACAATAACCTGTCGCTCGCGCCTGGCGAAATGACCAACCATCAAGGGTGCTTCGAGATGAACGTTGCAAAGACCCTGACAATCGCAATTGTCGCGCCTTGCTATAACGAGGCCGAAGTTCTTCCAATTTCCATTCCTCGGCTGCTCGCGCTGGTAAGAGAGCTGGCGGACAAACATGGCTGCTCCCCGGATAGCTATGTGGTTCTGGTTGACGACGGATCGAAAGATTCGACGTGGGAGCAAATCGAATCGGCGGCCCACGCCTACCCAAACACTATACGTGGGCTAAGGCTTTCGAAGAACGCTGGGCATCAGAACGCACTCGTCGCAGGACTAACATACGTAACCGGCAAGTGCGACGCGGCTATCAGCATCGACGCGGACCTGCAGGACGACTTAGCTGCGTTGCCGAAAATGATCACCGAGCATCGCGCCGGCGCGGAAATCGTGCTTGGGGTTAAGGCGTCGCGTGCGGATGACCCCTTTCTAAAGACGCTAACAGCGACAGTGTTTTATCGGGGAATGAAATGGATGGGGGTTGAACTTGTCGAGAACCATGCAGACTGCCGCTTGATGTCTGAGCGCGCATTGGAAAATCTGGCAAAGTTCCCCGAGTTTGTTCTTTTTTTGCGTGGGTTGCAGCCACTCCTGCACGGCAGGATCTCGACTGTTAGGTATGACCTGTCCCCCCGCCCGGCGGGCCACAGCAAGTACGGCATCAAGAAGATGCTGGGACTTGCACTGAACGGCATTACGTCTTTCTCGACGACGCCGCTGCGCATGATCACGTGGACCGGCGCGATTGTGTTCGCTGTCTCGCTTCTTTTCGCACTGACCGCTTTCATCAAAGCGCTTTCCGGCGAGACGCTTCCTGGGTGGGCGTCGATCACTGTGCCTCTGTATTTGCTGGGCGGCCTCATTATGCTGTCGATCGGCGTTGCCGGTGAATACATCGGCAAGATTTACCTTGAAGTCAAACATCGTCCCCGCTTCCTGGTAGACGAAGTCGCCCACTTTGGGAATCGTGTCGATGAATAAAGTAACCAGCACCGCAGTGCGACCGCTCAACGATGCGCCGAAGCAAAAAGATAGCCCGCTGCTGGGTTTGAGTGGCGCCGGGGCTAAAGTACTGGCCGCTTCAGTGCTAGTGTGGGCACTGTTTTCAATGCCAACGATCCTTTGGTCGCAATTGTTCCCCTTGGACATGGGGGGAATTTTTCTTATTGGCGAACATTTCCGCAGTTGGGTTCACTGGATCTTGTCTCCGTATAATGGTGCCGGACGATATTTTCCTTTCTACTGGCTTTACCACTCCGCAGAGTACGAGATCTTCGGGTCGCACGTCGGTCCGTATTTTTTTGTCCAGAGTTTGGTCTTTCTGGCGGCCACCCTGTTGAGCTGTCAGATCATTTATCGGCTGACAAAACGGCATACGTATGCAGCGATACTACTACCGCTCGTCTATGTCAGTTCACCTGTGGCCGAAAACCTTAACACTATTGGCAAAGCCGAACCGCTTTCTTATCTTTTCCTGGTTGCCATCATCGCATTGTTCGCGCGGCGGTATCTATCCAATGCAGCGTTGAATATACGGGATGGTATTGGCATCGCCGTCATCTTCACTCTCGCGATTTGGACTAAGGAAACCTCCGTCGCATTGTTGGGCTTTGCGTTGACAGGTGTCGCACTATCGCTTGGCGCGTGGCGATTCGCAAAGATAGATTGGGCGCTTACTTCGGCGAAGAGGTTTGGCGCGCTGGTTGTATGGCTGCTATTCGGCCTTGCATGGGCGAAGATACCCTATGCCCTGTTCGCAAAAACCAATGCGAGCACGAATTACACTGCATATACGATTACCCTCAAACTGATAAAAGAAAATATAGCCTTCTACGCTACGCAGCAGCCTGACGTGATGTTCTTCGGGTTGCTGGCCTTGCTGCTGCCTTTCTTCGCGCTCAAGGAAATGATCACCCGTCGTGAGGCGCGTACAGATGATGCCGTTCGCGGCCTTATTTTTGTCTTCAGCGTTTGTGCAATGTCATGGGCTTATTACCTTGCACTACTGGTTTGGCGCTGGGCGATGCCCTATTACATGCTCATCCCTGCGGTGATGTTCAAATGTTGCGTGGTCTATTGGCTCTATTTACTTGCCTGGCGGCTCAGACGCAAGCCAGTACTGCGATACAGCCTCTACTCGTTGATCGCACTATTTGCCCTTGCAGGTGCCCTGTGCACTTACTATGTCACGATTAGTCAGATCGAGTATTCGCGGATCTACACGAGCGCGATTGAAGAATACAAGCAAATCGCAACGGAGAAACAAAATCTCGTAATTGAGTCCTATCCTTTCTATGCTGAGCAGATCATCAATACTCCAAATCTGCTTTCACCTGCAAACCCATGGTCGGGTCGGGTGAAAGGGATCGCGGACCTCTTGGACCCCGCGGCACTCAATCCTGAATTGATGGCAATTCTCGACGTGACGCCCGCGCAGATTGAACAGAACAAGAAAAGTCTACCGCGCAAGGGCGACTATTTGCTTGTGTTCACTGGCAGCAAGCTGGCCACATGGTTCCTCCGAGGCGTCACACCGTATTACAGGCCGGAATCACTGCTCAAGAGCGAGAAAATGTATCCCATGCATCTCGTTTCGGAACA
The DNA here is from genome assembly GCF_050436225.1 of Paraburkholderia lebeckiae. Taxonomy (NCBI): domain Bacteria; kingdom Pseudomonadati; phylum Pseudomonadota; class Betaproteobacteria; order Burkholderiales; family Burkholderiaceae; genus Paraburkholderia; species Paraburkholderia lebeckiae. The sequence goes on from NZ_JBNDLU010000002.1 coordinate 3,190,357, forward strand.
GACCACGTCAAGTCCCGCGATTTTTATCCATACATGGACGCATCGCCCGAAATCTGCGACGACGTGGCTTGGTTACAAGCTTTATCAGATCGATGGAAACGAGCCGCGCTACCTCTGGAACGGACGTTACCCGGATGGGTGGATGGGAGCTAGAGGCACGCTCCACATAAATCCGGAATTTAGCCAGCCGGTGATCGTGCGCGTTAGCGCGCCGCCATTTACGCTTCCGAACAGGGTAACAATTACCAAGAATGGCCGACCTTTTCAAGTCATCGAATTAACCGACACAAACGAAAGGGCTGTCCAATTGCGCCCATCTAGCAGCGGCACCGACGTGTTCGACTTCACCATCGAACGGACTTCGACACCGCACATGCTTGGCCTATCTGATGACAAGCGTGAACTAGGAATTCGGATCTCGCTGGATATTGACGGATTGCCCGGCAGTTAGACCGACGAGCGATCGTTGCCGGAAAGGGTTCGATGGCAAGGCGATCTCGTAGCGACGAGCGTCCCCTCTTGTCCCCGCGGTTGGCCCACGTTACCATCTATGGGCTTGGCAAAAACTCATTATTGGTGACGCGATTCCCTGGAGCATCGACCACGCCACCTATTTAATTTACCAAGGAGTTCGATTGCTCTATCTAGACGTCGTCTGCGAGTATTTTGGCCAATTTGATTCAACTGTTAAACATTGTCCGAGGTGAATTTTGTGAGCGTAGATTGGATTAATTCACTTCGTACGGCAGTGTTATTTTCGGCGTATATTGCGGTAAGCTGTGTGGGTTTGTTCTTGATAAAATCGGCCGGTTCATGGAAATCCGTAACGTTTTTGTTTGGTTTTTCGCTCTATGCCGGTGGAGCAGTCATGTGGATGGTAATCCTTCGTCTCTTGCCGCTTTCATTCGCATTCCCTATTGCTGCCGGCTCGCTTGTGATAGGCACCATGCTAACGGGCGCCCTTTTTCTTAAGGAAACCGTAGGTGTTTGGCAGTCTGTCGGGGCTGCAATGATCGTCGCTGGCATTTCTCTAATAGCTGGAACGCGTTGAGAGGCTTTATGGATAACAGTGTTGAGCAGCAACGGCAGCATTTCAACGAGATTTCGGAAAAATATTTCAGTGCAAGAAAGGATCCAAATCATCTCTTGTTGAAAGAGTTGATCTGGAAGAACTTTCTTTCGCGCAATAAGCGGATAGCGCCAGAAATCCGAAGAGTGTTGGAACCCATGTGTGGCATGGCGGAAGGATACGATATTCTGTCGAAACACCTCATTGAACACATGGAATATCACGGGTTTGACTATAGTGAAAAAATGGTCGAATTCGCTAAAGAAGTGCGTCCTACGCTGTTCATAGAGTGGGATGACGTAACGAGTTTCAAAGCGTCCGAAAATCCGTACGACATGATCATTCTGATTGGCGGACTTCATCACGTTTATTCTCGCGCACCAGAAGTTATAAAGAATTTGGCGCAGTCTTTGCGGTCCGGCGGCTACTTTATAAATTTCGAACCAACACAGAATAATTGGTTGACTCGCTTTGTTAGAAATCGCATTTACAAGTCAAACGATATTTTTGACGAAGACACCGAACAAGGATTTGACTATTCAGATCTTGATCGATATTTCCGTGAAGCGGGGTACACCAAGGTTGACCAGGTATATCCGGGATTGTCTGCTTACGTTTTATACTACAATCCGGATGCGTTCCCACTCTTGAATATTGGCGGGAAAGCAGCCGTCAGATTTTTATTCGCGCTCGATCGCTTATTTTGGGGGAATCTGATCGGTCGAAAACTCTCGTTTGCCACAATGAGCTTATGGAAAAAGAGCTAAAAAATTAACTGGCTGTCAGAGGGAAAGGTAGTTTCGGCGTTTTGTAGAGCGCTTACGGCTGCCTTAGTAACATGCATACTGGGTATAAATGGACCAAAATGAAGTCGCGACCAAGCTATTTGGCCCCCCTGTTCTTTTCCATGGCATAGGAGCTCTGAAAGTGGCCCTATGTTACGGCCTCTTGGTGGGCTCCTTTTCCACAGTGCGCCGGCACTTCAGCGCCGAAGACCGGCACCGCTGGCGACTGCCATGACGACGCAATGTGTGAGTCGTTCTTCGGCGCGCTCGAGGCGAAACTGCTGACGCGCGAACGCTTCGAAACGCCAGAGCAAGCGCGGTGTGCGATCTTCCGCATCATTGAAGGCTGGGTACAACGTCCGTCGCCTTCACAGCAGTCCTATGCTACTGCTCGCTGGAGCAGCAACACGAAAAGAGATAAAAGCCTTCACGACGCGGATTGCCCACTGTCGGGTAGCGTCGTGGTCGTGATTCCGACCCGCCGCCCGCCCGTGGACGACCCGCGAGTCAACACCGAACGGAGGACACGTTCCGTAAGCACCTCACGACGACCGTCGTAGACGGCGGCGAGAACCGACATCAAAGTGGTGCCCATCATTTTCGATTTGATGGACATCACTGTGACAGAGTCGGAAGCCAGGCCGGGTAGCCGCAAGGAACGCCCGAATTATGATCGCGAGTTTCGACGCCGGCTTGCGGCCGCGGCATGTGAGCCTGGTGCGTCGGTCGCGAAGCTGGCGCGGGACAATGGCATCAATGCAAACATGCTGTTCACCTGGCGGCGTCGCTATCGCGAGCAATTGCAGGCGGAAACGACGTGCCTGATTCCAGTGGCGGTGGTTCATGAGACGCCGCCGCAGCGCGTGGCGATGCCCCCAGATGCAAGGGACGTCTGCAACCGGACTGCACGAGCCGGGACGATCGAGATCCGGTTCGGTGACGTGGTAGTCAAGGTCAACGGCGTTGTCGACGCCGACACGCTACGCGTCGTCCTGGGGAGCGTGCGATCGTGATCTCTCTACCCACGGGTACACGCGTCTGGCTGGTGGCAGGCGTCACCGACATGCGCTGCGGATTCCAGGGGCTGGCGGCGAAGGTGCAGACGGCGCTCAAGGACAATGCGCTGAGTGGCAACGTGTTCATCTTCCGGGGCCGGCGCGGCGATCTGGTGAAGGTCATGTGGGCGACCGAGGACGGGCTCTGGCTTCTTGCGAAGCGGCTTGAGCGTGGTCGCTTCGTCTGGCCGCAGGCCGATGGCGGCAAGGTCCATCTGACGGCGGCGCAACTGTCGATGTTGCTCGAAGGCATCGATTGGCGGCAGCCGCGTCGTACGGCTGCGCTGTCGATGTTGTAAACCGAGCAGAAGGCTCGTAAACTGCGCCGCATGTCGAACGGCGCCGAACTTCCTGACGATGTTGAAACTCTGCGGGCCTTGCTGGTCGAGGCCCGTGCCCAGCTTGCCGAGCGCGATCTGGAGATCGGGCAGCTCAAGGCGCAGATCGACAAGCTCAAGCGCATGCAGTTCGGCCGCAAGTCCGAGCAGTTGGACCGGGAGGTCGCGCGGCTCGAAACCGCGCTCGAGGACTTGACCGGTGAGCGTGGTGTCGCTGATGTGCGACGCGCCCGCCAATCAAGCGCGAGCACGCCTGTGGGCAACGCATCGCCAAAAGAAGCGCTGCCGCCGCATCTGCCACGCGAAGAACGTGTACTGGAGGCTGACGCAACGTGTCCGAAATGCGGCAGCGCGATGCAGCCTCTCGGAGAAGACGTGTCCGAGCAGCTCGCCCGCGTCGCGGCAATGTTCAAGGTGATTCGCACGATCCGGCGCAAGACGGTCTGTCCGTGCGGCCACCACTTCTCGCAGCCGCCGATGCCCGGCCTGCCGATTACGCGCAGCATTGCCCATCCGAGCCTGCTGGCCGACATCCTCGTCTCGAAGTACGCTGACCACGCGCCGTTGTACCGGCAGTCGCAGATTGCCGCGCGCGACGGCGTGAAGCTCGACCCGGCCAGCATGGGCCGCTGGGTCGGCCAGTGCGAGGCCCTTTGCGTGCCGCTGACCGAGGCGCTGCGCCGCTACACGGTGGCACCGTCGAAGCTGCACGCGGATGACACGCCGATCCCGGTGCTCGAACCGGGCAGGAAGAAGACAAGGACCGGGCGACTGTGGGTGTATGTGCGCGATGACACCCGTTCGGGCTCGACCGAACCGGCCGCGGTGTGGTTTGCTTACTCGCCCGACCGCAAAGGCATCCACCCCCAGACCCATCTCGCTGGATTCGAGGGCATCCTGCAGGCCGACGCCTACAGTGGCTTCAACGAGCTGTACGAGAGCGGCAAGATCCGTGAAGCTGCATGCTGGGACCACGCGAGACGGTACCTCTACGACGTGCATGCCCGAACGCCTACCGAGGCGACCCGAGAGGTGCTCGAACTGATCGGTGGACTTTACGGCATCGAGGCGGACATCCGTGGCAAACCCGCTGCTGAACGGCTGTGCGTGCGGCAGGAGAAAAGCGTGCCGCTGCTCGCGACCATCAGGACGTGGATGACGGACAAGCTCGCAACGCTGTCGAAGAAATCCGAACTGGCCAAAGCGATCCGTTACTCGCTCAACCAGTGGGACGCGCTCGCGCTGTACTGCGAAGAGGGTCGTGCTGAGATCAGCAACGCCCTGGCCGAAAACGCGCTGCGCTGTGTGAGTCTGGGCCGCAAGAACTTCCTGTTCGCCGGCTCCGACAGCGGAGGCGAGCGGGCAGCCGCGATGTACGGTCTGATCGGCACATGCAAGCTCAACGGGATCAACCCGCGCGCCTACCTCGAATACGTCCTGACCCATATCGCTGACCATCCCATTAACCGCATCGACGAACTGTTGCCCTGGAACGTGGTCACGAAGCTGCCTCGGCAGTCTGGCCCATCGGCGTCTGCTGACACGTAACCCGGTTCCCGATCATGCCTCACGCGGGCGCCGCGTTGCGGACGGCCGTCGCGAGGTGCTTACCACGTTCCACCGTAAAACTCAACTGCAAATCTATCCGTCGAGGCGGGTCAATCTCGATACAACCCTGATCGGCTGATGGAACCGCTCGGCTATATCCCGTCCGCTGAGGCTGAGGCTGAGGCAAACTACTACAGGCAACTCAGAAATGCCGCTGACGTACCTGCGATAACTTAAAGCCACCAGCTGCCACGATTCCCGGGGCAGTTCAGACGATCATCTAGCCGCTTTCCTGGCAACGAATAGCCGCCCCTCATCCGAATTGCGCTCATAGTTGTGAAAGTCTTGAAACCGTGGCCCGTTTCCGCGTGGGAACCATTTTTCATTGAATGGATGTTCGGCCTGAACCTCAAGTCCGAATTCGCGAAATCTCTCTTCCCACCATTCCCACGACTTGAGTGTCACGTGATATGGGTTACCGTCTGGGTCGTTGTATTCCACAAAGGAGACGGACCCGATGAAGAACCCGTCGTCCCGCAGGTGCTTGCGAACGTTTGCGAAGAGGGAGGGTAACCCTTCCTCTTCAATATGCTCGAGCACTTCCCACATCGTGACTAGGTCAAATTGGCTGACTGCGTTGGTATCCCTGTCCACAAAACTGAATTCACGCGTGATGTCACAGGTGAACAAGTTGTTCCCAAGCAATGGCCAGTAACCAATCTTGTTCCGCCGGCAAAAATCCGAACCATCGATGCCGACCGCTAGAACACCGTTCATCGCGAACTCGTAGACGATTCCCGCTGCCCCGGTTCCGAGATCTAATGCATGCATGTCCTTACCGAGAGCAGCGATGCAGTTCTGAACAAACAAAGTGGGGCGGGACACGCCTTCCATTGTCGAATCCGGGCTCAGATGATCATTACTCTCATACGCGATTGGAAAATCGGTCTTCAATTCGATGAGTCTCGCAGCGTCGAACACGACACTGTCCGAGAACGTCCGGGAGGCGGACATCGTCTCTACATACATCTTCAGCAGAAAATCGATCTGATAGTTCGACGCCAGCACGCCTTGACGTGTCTCGTATTCGAGCGTCCGTGATCGTTCTTCCACGATACGCAAGAGGTCATCAATCGTCCGTGATCGCTCTTCCACGACACGTAACAGGCTATCCATCGCAGAAAGTTGGGAGATGAACATCGTCGACCTCTCATCCGCAGTTGCGAGGAGAGTCTCGATATGTGCAATGCGCGTTCGCAAGTCATTCAATCTTTCCAATGGCTCGAGACGCTTATCAAGATCCCGAACCTTCGCGTCAATTTCTGCAGACCGCAAATCGGCAATTTGCGTCAGGTTCAATAGATGATCCAGACTGGCACGTACATCCGGTTCAAAGGAGGTACTCAGCTTCGGTTCGCGCCTGGTTGTATTAGCTAACCGCCGCAAGATCGAAAGCATTAAACTTTTGGTAGAACCGTTAGACATCGTCAACTTCTGTCAAGTGGATTGTGCTTCAGCGTGCTGGACGCGGACATTCAACTCAGATCGAAGTTCTAGGTCGCAAACACCATCGAACACGTACTCCCTGTTCTTCAGTATCACTGTGAAGTGTCCGGCATCGTCGGCCCAGTGAAGCACCTGCTGGTTCCCGTAATATCGGTCGTGTTCGCGAGCGACAACCGCCTGGACTTCATAGAGGTTCGCTCCCAGCGTGCAGCGACCGCTGAATCTCACTGTAAAGCGATCCCCCTTCGCGAACTTCCGGCTCCAGAACGCAGTTTCGGGCGCAGATTCGAATCGGCGCATGTCCTCGTTCAAGGTACCCCAAGTGGTGACCTTTATGCCCTCTTTGCTAACGATTCGGAAGGCTACGTTAAGGCTATCGATATCGACATTACACACGCACTCTATCGCTAGCGTGATCTCGTCACCGGCGTAGAGCACACTCTGAGGGTTCCCTTGGCCATCGAATACGTCGACCTTCCGAATTTCGACTTCCCTGCTTCCATAAGATTTTTGTGGGCTTTGCGTCTTCAATGTCGTCTGGCTACGCTGCTGCAGGTCCAGGAAGGCGGCCTCTTCTTGCTGCTGCAAAAACTCCCGGTAGGCGAACAAAACATCCGACGTGCCGCCGCATTTCTGCGCGTGGCCGGCATTCAGAAACACAGCCCGCTGCGTCAGCGTTCGAACGATCTCCTGGTCATGCGAAACGAACAGCAACGTCGTGCCGTTGTTCAACAACTTCTCGATCTGTCGATAGCAACGCTTCTGAAAAAGCGCATCGCCTACCGCAAGCGCCTCGTCGACAATCAGAATGTCCGGTTCGACCTGCGTTTGAACAGCGATCGCCAGACGCACGACCATACCGCTCGAATACGACTTAACTGGTTGATCAATATGCTGACCGATGTCCGCAAAGCCGACGATCGCATCGTACTTCTGCTCGATCTCCTGGCGACTGAAGCCAAGGAGTGCTCCATTCAGAAAGACATTTTCCTTGCCCGTGAACTCGGGATTGAACCCAGACCCGAGTTCGAGCAACGCGGCGACGCGGCCGTTGGTATTGACGAGGCCCGTCGTAGGTGACAACGTGCCCGTAATGATTTGCAGCAGCGTACTCTTGCCACTACCGTTTCGTCCGACGATGGCAAAGGCCTCGCCGCGGCGCACGTCGAACGACACATCTTTGAGCGCCCAGAATTCGCGGAAGTAATCTCGCGGTGGGCTGCCCGTCAGTCGGTTCAGCCGCGGCAAAATGAACTGCTTCAGCCGATCACTCGGCTTGTCGTAAAGCTCGAAGCGTTTTGACACGCCTTGTACACTGATCGCAATATCGTTAGATGACATCGGCGAAACCCTTCCGCGTTTTCTGAAACCACGCATAGCCAAGCCACGCGATGACCAACGCTGTCGCGCCATAAATGGCAAGGGCCGACCAGTCCGGCAGTTGCCCAAATAGCAGTACCGCTCGCGCTTGCTCGATGATCAGGGTAAGCGGATTGAGCATGAGCCATGGCCTGATGGCCACCGGCAACGCTGTGATTGGGTAAAAAACCGGAGATGCAAAGAGGAGTACGGTCATGATCAGACCAATGGGCTGAGCCACGTCTCTCAGGAATACGCCCAGCGACGCAAGCGCCCACGCGATGCCAACGGTCAGCATGATCAGCGGTAGCAGGACAAGTGGCATGAAAATGACCGTCCAGTGTATGAAGCCGTTGAACAGGACAAAGAACGCGAGCCAGACCGCCAGACTAACGCAAGCATGGAACAGTGCTGTTCCGAGTGCGGCGACGGGTAGGATTTCCAGCGGAAAAATAATCTTCTTGACGTAACTTACGTTGTTCACGATCAACATCGGCGCCTGCGTCAGCGTCTCGGCGAACAAGGTATGAATGATCATGCCGACGAACAGCAGAAGTGCAAACTCCGTTTTGCTTGCGGGAAGGGCTCCCCCCCACCGAGCCTTGAACACCACGGAGAACACGAAGGTGTAAATGGTGAGCAACAGCAGTGGGTTGAAGAACGACCACATCACGCCCATCACTGAGCCTTTGTAGCGTCCGATGACGTCGCGACGAGCCATCTGCAAGATCAACTGACGGTTCGCCCACAGACTGCGGACAAGAGCCGCCAGCGATACCGGTTTGTTTTCGTGGGGATTCATATAGCAATGGAACCATTAGGCCGGCTAGTCGGACGCGTTTGATCAGCTAGCGCGTTTGACGCGACGGCCGATTTTCGTCCTCAGCAGATTGAGCCGCTCGCCTACGCCCTTCTCCCGCAGCGCTTCGATCTGATATAGCACCCAACGCCGGCTAAGGCGCGAATACGGCACCGAAGCGGGCACGGCGACCACACGCGGCGCAAGTGAAGGCATTTCGCGGAAATAACCACGATATACAGTGAACACTTCAGGACAGAAGTCGCCGAGGAGTTTGTTCTCCATTCCCTGGTCCCATTTGCCCGTGGGGAACGGCGCCTGAATATCGATGAGCACCGTCGACGGAATCTCCTGCTGAATCTTTTGCTCACCGACAAGCGCAGCAAGCGGCTTGCGATGCAGATACGGAAGTGCAAGATTCAGATTGGCCGGCAACGATGCACGCCGGAATATCAGGCGCGCGTAACCGATTGGCGCATCGTCGTTCAAGAAGCCGAATTCCAGCAGCTCGGATACCGTATGCACGGTCGCGTCGCCATTTTTGATGATAGCGGCGGTGGTTGCGCAGTGTCGTTGCGGATCGCGAATCAGACTGCCGGCGAGCACCTGCACGTGGTTTGACAGAAGACGTTCGTTCGGCGCGACGAACATCAGCGCGTCGACATCTCGCGCGTCGTCGACGATTTCCGCGATGACGTTGCCGAGCTTACGTTCGCCTTTGACGAAACCGGTTGGGCCGTGATCGAAGAAATCCAGCTCCAAAACGCGGACTGCCGGGCTCGTGCTTACAAGGCTCTCTTCGATCTCGGCGCGGTGTTCGCGCGCCTCGACGCGATCGATCACGAGCACTGGCTCGATGTCACGGTAGTCTTGCGCCGCGAGACTCGACAGATGTGACTCCCACGATCTCCTTGGAGAATTCGGGAACCAGGAAATATGCGCCGACTTTCAGCTTCGCCGAGTTGTCGCGCAGTCCCTGCCGCGCAAGCAACTCTTCCTTGCGATGCTGATAGCCTAGGTACAAATCGCTCAGATTGCGGATCAGGCTAAATTTCTCGCGGAAAATCTGCTGCGCCTTCTCGATCTTCGCGAGCGCAAGCTCCGGGTTGGCCTTTGCCCACTCGATATGCGCGAGAATGTCCTCGCATATTTTTGCGACCGAGCAACGACTATCGATATACAGCAACGCATCGCCGAAGTACTTCGACGCAAAACGGTTCTCGTCACAAATCACGAGTGCGCCGGCGGCCACGCTTTCGAATAGCCGGTTCGACATCAACTCGGACTCCTTGTGAGCCGCCGAGGACAGCACGAGCGAAATTCCGGCCTTCGAAATCTCGTCGATCATGGAGATACCGTCGAACGGAATTTCCTTTACGTAGCTCTGGTAGCCCGCCCAAACCTTGACGTTCAGAAAGACAGCCGGACCGTAGATGCGCATCGCGCCGGTCTGGTCCAGACGCTTCAGCACGTCCTGGTGGCGCGACTGCCCGCCATTGACGGCTTCCCAGTTGATCCCGACATAGAACAGTTTGTGGTCGCCGAGCGAAGGCGGTCGCACAATGTCGGCGAGAGAGTGGTAAAGATTGAAATGCGCGGGCAAATGCGTCGGCGCGTTGCGAATCATCCGGGCGACATGATCGTCGGCGGCCGTCGAACTGCAGCTCACGAAATCGTCGTGCGACAGCAGATTGCGCGAGGTTCGCTGATAACCCCACTCATGATAGAACTGCAGCGGGTTCCACAGCGCGACGAACGAGAACACGTCGTAGTACTTTGGCGTGTCGTAGTGCAAGTGCAGGACGAAATCGACGAGCTGCCTGCTGACCACCGTGCTCGGGTCCTGAAGGAGCGTGCCGTCGGCGTGGATCTCGATGCATTCAACGCCTATCGCTGCGGCCGCGATCTTCAGACGCGCAATACACTCGTCTTCGGCTGTCTTCAGTTTCGGCCATAGCTTGACCACGGCGAAGCGGCCAATCAGTCCGGTGGGCAGTTTAAAGTTGTTGGAAACGCTGTTGTTCATGCCCGCTCATCTCGGATGCAGATATCGCACTGGAACGGGTGCAAGCCTCGCGACCAGCACCAAGTGCCCTACTTATCAAGGAATGCCGTGCAACGATCGTTGCCTGCGGGTTAGAGTCGACCGTTTCCACCCGACGTTGCGAACAGCCTGAGCAAATCGTCGTACGAACTCTGCAAGCCGCTGCGCTCATCGACCTTGGGGCGCCATCCCAGCGACAAGATGCGGGAACTGTCCAGAAGCTTGGCCATCGTACCGTTGGGCTTGGACGTGTCGTACACGATTTCCCCCTTGAAACCCACCACATCCGCGATCATGGTGGCCAGTTCAGCGATCGAGTGATCGAAACCTGGGCCGACGTTATAGAGGTCGTATTGCGTATCCGCAGCCATCAAGCATTTCATCGCGTCGGCCAGATCGGCGACGTGAAGCAGTTCGCGGCGCGGCGTGCCGTCGCCCCATACCACGAACTCTTTCTTGCCCGCGAGTTTCGCCTCGTGCGTACGACGCAGAATACCAGCCACCACATGGCTGTGCTGTGGGTGATAGTTGTCGCCCGGCCCATACAGGTTGGGGGGAATCACCGAGATGAAGTTGCTGCCGTGCTGCTTCCTGTACGCGCGACACATTTCAATGCCGGCAATCTTGCTGACCGCGTACGCCTTGATGTTCTGGTCCAGCGGCCCGGTGAGCAGCGCTTCTTCCTTGATAGGCTGTTCCGCCTTGGTGGGATAGGTGCAATTCGACGCGACAAACACCATTTTCTTCACGCCAAAGCGATGTGCTGCGTTGATGACGTTGGTCTGCACCATGATGTTGTCGTACAGAAAATCCGCCGGCAACGTAGCATTCGCGTGGATGCCGCCCACCTTCGCACCGATGTGGAAGATCATTTCCGGGCGGTTGCGTTCCACCCACTCGAAGACCGCATGCTGGTTACAAAGATCCAGTTCCTGACGTGACGTCAGCAGAAGCTCCGCGTTCTCGTTTGCGAAGCTGCGAACCATCGCGGACCCCAGCATGCCGCGGTGACCCGTGATCCATACCTTCGTGCCTGCGAAGAATTGAGCAGGTCTTTCTGCAACCAGAGAGTCTTTTGTCTCAGCCATTCGACGGCCCCTTAAAAGAGTTCACACCGGCGTGCCGCTACACGCCGGTGAAATTAATCATGCTTAAGCGCGACTCAACCTTGCAGGGAAGTCTGCGCCGCTCTGGTAGTCTCAGCCACTTCCTCGCCGCGCCGCACCATCCATTCGATCGTGTCCGAAAACGCAATTGGCATGATATCCGGAACTAAGCGCTGCAATTTTTCAGCCGATCCCACCAGCAACCTGACTTCGTTGGCTCTCACGAACTGCGGGTTGATGCGAATCTGGAGTTCGTGACCAGACACGTTTCGCACCATCTCGACCACTTCCTGAAGCGTATACGGTCGCCCGCTGCAGACGTTGACGACTTCACCAGCCGCGTCCGCCTCGAGCAGCGCGCGGTAGATATACGCCACTCCACGGACATCGGAAAAGTCACGCGCGACGTCGAGATTGCCGAGTTCGATGAACGGCTGCTTGTCCACGAATGACGCGACGATCTTCGGCACCAGAAAGCGCTCCGACTGACCGCAGCCGGTGTAGTTGAAAGGCCGGGTGATCAAGATCGGCAAACGGTCGAACCACGTGCGCACGAGGTGCTCCATCGCGATCTTGCTCGCACCGTAATGATTGACCGGTGCAGGCGTCATGCTCTCGTCGACTGTGCCCGGCGTATTACCGTAGACGTTCGCGCTGCTGGCGATCACGATCTTGTCCGGCCGATGCCCCGTGTCCGCGCAAGCTTGCAGCAGATTCAGCGTCCCCATCACATTGACACGGTACATGTCGAGCTTGTCGTCATCCGCCACGAAGCTGCTTGCAGCGAGATGGACGATATGGGAAGGCCGGACGACGTCGATGACGTGCCGGCACTCCTCCAGCGACGTGATATCGAGCACATGCTCGCCCGGTCCCGGAGCAGACATCACGCTGCCGCTCACGTCGTACCCAGCGCGCAGTAACTCATCACGCAAGTAGGCACCCGTGAAGCCGCTTATACCCGTGATGAACGCACGGCGCATGCTCGCCTCAATAGGACTGACCAATCTTGTTTCTCCGCAGATCGGCTTCCACCATCATTGCGCAGAGACCTTCCAGCGTCGTCTTGGGCTCCCAGCCCAGCTTTTCTTTGGCTCGCGTGGCGTCGCCGATCAACAGGTCGACTTCCGCCGGGCGATAAAATTTGGGGTTCACCCTCACAATCACCTTACCACTCGATACATCGACACCTTCTTCCTTTTCGTCCTTACCGCGCCACTCGATGTCGGTGCCGATCGCACGGAAGGCCATAGTCACGAAGTTGCGGACAGTTACGGTGCGATTGGTCGCAAGCACGAAAGTGTCCGGTTCATCGACCTGGAGCATTCGCCACATGCCTTCGACGTACTCTTTCGCGAAACCCCAGTCGCGCTGCGCATCAAGGTTGCCCAACTCAAGGACATCGAGTTGGCCGAGTGCAATCTTCGCGACCGAATCCGTGATCTTGCGCGTGACGAATTCACGCCCGCGCAGCGGCGATTCGTGATTGAACAGAATGCCGCTCGTCGCAAAAAGGTCGTACGATTCACGGTAGTTGACGGTCATCCAGTGCGCGTACAACTTGGCCACACCGTACGGGCTGCGAGGATAGAAAGGCGTGTCTTCTTTCTGCGGCACGGCCTGGACCTTACCGAACATTTCCGAGGTGGAGGCCTGGTAATAGCGAATAGAACGGTCGGTAAGACGAATGGCTTCCAGCAGATTCAGCGCTCCAACACCGGTGATTTCTGCAGTCGTGGCTGGCTGGTCGAACGAGACACCGACAAAACTTTGAGCGGCAAGGTTGTACAGTTCGCTCGGCTGGGCCTTTTCTAGCAGGCGCAGTGTAGAACCCAGGTCGGTCAAATCATGCTCGATCAGTCGGAGCTTCGGATGGTTAGTAAGACCGAGTTCTTCCATTCGCCAAAAGTGCACCGAACTCGTACGCCGATACGCGCCGTACACATCGTAACCTTTTTCAAGCAGCATCTGAGTCAGATATGCCCCATCCTGCCCTGTAATGCCAGTCACAACTGCGCTCGTCAATTCCGTCTCCGATGATGACTTCTCCGCCCCATGCGACGTGCCCTAACGCGAAGAAAAAAGTTAATAAATCGGGGCGATTATAGCGGATCTCTATTTCCCCCCATTCCTGTGCGCGACTCTTGGCAATGCCGACAACGTTTGCTTCATGCTCACGCCACCGGCTCGGTAATAATGCACTGAGAGCACTCATTTCTGACTTTTTTACCGCGCCAACTGTCGTCTGTCAGTTCAACCTGCAAATTGAGCGTCAAATCGAGTGCACGCGAACAAGGATTGCTCGCCGCATGCGGCGGCTAACGGGCCACGCGAGTCTTTCTCGTTGGCCGATATTGTACTCCGGCCTCCTTTTCATAACGCTCACAGGTAGCTTACGTAAATTGGCGAGGCCCCCTCGGCAGAAGAACGGCCGGCAAACCATGCGCAACACGCGTTGCCGCATGAATCGCGAGTGCGCGCGAGCTTCTCGTTCGACATCCGCGAATTGATGGGACGTCTCGCAGGCGTCGGATAGTCGGCGGTGGGGTTCGGCGGCGTTTTTGGCTTGCTCGGCAAGTCTGCTAGCTCGAAGATGGCCGATGCGAAGGCGTGCCACGAAGTCGCGCCGCCGGCGCACAGGTGATAAACACCCGAGCGCTCGCCCCACCACTTCGCGCTGGCCTCCGCGGCGAATGCCCTGCGCGACCAGATGGGAACTCAGCCCGATCAACAGCGTGCCCAAGAACGCGCACACCGACGAGACTGCGTGCTGCCTCAGCGCCCAATAAATCGCCCACAACTGCAGCAGTGCGCACAGGTAGATCCACGCGCCGTATGTCTGCGCGACCGGGCCGAGGAACGGCCCGAGCAACTTCGTGACGATCGCCAATGGCAGGTTGCCGTCCATGAACACGATATTCGTGCCGACAGGAAAATCGCTCGTCCCGATATGTCCAGGCGGAAATTGCCACGGCGCGCTACGGAACAGGTTGATTGCGGCCAGGTTCCGCCGGTAGTCCCCGATGTACAACCATTCGAGATGCGAAGGACGCAAGGCCGACAGGCGGCGATGATTCGGATGCGGGGCCGCGCTGTGCGCCCGCCTCACGAAAAAACGAATCGCTTGTCGAGTTGGTATTTCACTACATAGCCGATCGTGAGGCCAATGGCGCCGCCGACGAAACGCGCTGGCTCGGAATGAAAGATGGCGTCCGCTCCGAACTCGAATCCCCAGAAGATGACCGTGGTCGCCACGCCCATCAACGAGTACAGGAAGAAACTCGCCACGCCATGCGAAATATTCTTGTGGCGGTAGCGAAAGATCCAGATCTTGTCGAGTACGAACTTCAGCACGAGGCCGCCTCCGGTGCCGACCAGCACCGAGAGCAGCACGTCGAAACGGCCGCCATAAGCCATCAGCGACAGCTTTTGCAGACCTATGTTCGCGGCGATGGACAGCGCCGCGAAGAGCGCATAAAGGACCACGAGGTGGGGCGTGGCGAGTGATTTGGCCGATGAATTCACGGTATCGATGCGTTGATGTATCGAGTGCCGGAAACGGTCGGCCTTCGCGAGCGCGACAGGCCGACCGCCTTCCATTACAACGACAGACGGTTATAGATGCGGCGCGGAATCGATCGAATGATGAGCATGATGCCCGCCCAGAACCACGGGGTGTACAGCACGTCGCGGTGACGCGACACGGCTTTCACGATATCGGCGGCCACGGCTTGCGGCGTCGCCACGAGGGGCTTGGGCAGCGGCAGGCCCTGCGTCATCGGCGTGGCGACGAAGCCCGGCTTGATCGTCACCACGTGTGCGCCGACCTTCTTCAGGCGCGCATTGAGCCCTTCGCAGAATGTGGCCAGTGCGGCCTTCGCACTGCCGTACAGGTAGTTCGATGGACGACCCCGATCCCCTGCGACCGAGGCGATCACCGCCAGGGTGCCGCTGCGCTGCTGCTCGACGATGTTCGCGAAACGCGTAAGCAGTGCGATCACCGAAACGACGTTCGTCGTGAATTCGCGCACCGCGACGGCCGCGTCGCGCTCGCATTCATGCTGATCGGGCAAGGTGCCCGGCGCAACCAGCACGATGTCGATGCTGCCGAGGGCGCTCTGGCATGCCTGCACAACGGCCGCGTGCGCATTCAGATCGTCGATGTCCAGATGGTGGCAGGTGACGAGCTCGGCGCCGCGCGCCTTCAGGTCGTCTGCAGTTTCCTGAAGGCGCCGCGCGTTGCGGGCGACCAGCGCGAAGCGCACGCCCGGCCCATTCCATGCACGTGCACAGGCGGAAGCGATGGCCGAAGTTGCACCAATGATCACGATGTTCTTCATAAGCGAGTCGTTCGCTCCCAAAATCGAGAAAGCAATGCAGGGTCCCTCAGTGCCTCCAGATCCGTCCAACGGGGGTAGGCTGCGCGAAAATCGTTCCCCGACATGTGCGCATCCTTTGCCGGATAGAGACGTCCACCGCTCTCGCGGACGATCGCATCGAGCGTGTCGAACAGGCGCTGGTTCGACGCCTCGCGCTGCGGGAAGTCGAGCGCAAGGGAAGTCCCCTCCCGCGGAAAGGACAGCCACCCCGGCGACAAAAGATCACCGCAGCGCTTGAGCACGGCGAGGAACGAGCCGGTGCCGCTGCGCGAAATCGCATCGAGCACTTCGCGTATAGCTTCGCGTGCGCAACTCGGCGGAATCACGCATTGATATTGCTGGAAGCCGGAGCGGCCATAAACTCGGTTCCATTGCAACAGCGCGTCGAGCGGATAGAAATAGCTATCGTATCCGACCTTCGCCTTTATCTCGCCCGCAACCTGGCGGCGATAATACGTCTCATTGAGCACGCGCAGCGTTACCTTGTTGAACACAGGGACTGGTGAGACGATCGGAATCGTGTGCTTCTTGCGGCGCTCGACTGCGAGCGGCCCTTCCGCCGCATGGTCGCCGACCATGAAGATGCCACGTCCGAGCGCCGCACCGCGGCTTTGGCAATCGATCCATGCGACGCTGTATTCATGAAGCGGATCGAGGCGCTCGGACAGGACAAAGAATTCGTCAACGTTGTCGAAGCGGATGCTCGATACATCCATCAAGCTCGTGCGGATCGGCATGAGTTGAATCTCAACCCAGGTAATCAGTCCCGTGAGCCCCAGTCCGCCGATGGTCGCGCCGAAAAAATCGGCCTCTGCGCCAGCCCCGTCCCCAGGGGTACATTCGTGCTCGCTGCCATCGCTGCGCAGTAGGCCGAAGCGGCGCACGTAGCGGCCGAAGGTACCTCGCACGTGATGATTCTTGCCGTGAACGTCATTGGCCACGGCTCCGCCAAGCGTGACGTACTTGGTCCCCGGCGTAACCGGCAGCATCCAGCCGCGCGGAATCGCGAGCTCGAGAATCATTTCCAACGTTACGCCCGCCTCCGCGCGCAACACGCCGCTCGCGGTGTCGAAGTTGATCAGACGATCGAGGCCGCGCATGCACACGACATGGCCCGAAGACGCGAGACAGCTGTCGCCATAGCTGCGGCCCTGGCCAAATCCGAGCGTCGTGCCGCTATGTGAAGCGGCCGCGCGCCACGCCGTTACAACTGCGTCGCGCCACGCGGGTGTGTGCGGATTCTGCGGTGCATACGGATAGAGCCCCCAGGACTGAACGTGCGCCATCTTCTAGATCGCCAACCAGAAAACGATGGCGCACAACCCGATTACCACCCAACTACCACGATCCTTGGCGGCGAAAACGACAGGATCGTCATGCATGTGACCGCGATGGGCGATGATCCAGATACGGCTTACCCAGTAGAGTAGAAGCGGGCAGGCAAGCCAAATATATTGGGGATGGCGATACAGCAAACGTGTATTGTCGTCCTGGATATAGAGAGCCAGCACCAGCACCGACAGATAGCCCGCAGCCGCACCGAGCGATGAGACGAGCGACAGGTCAGCCGCCACATATCCCCGGCCCCGCGTCTTGACGAGTCCGCGCGCCTGCAGCAGATGCAGTTCGGCAAAGCGCTTGACGAGGGCGAGGCTCAGGAAGATGAACATCGAGAAGGCGAGCAGCCAGAAGCTCAGTCGCGCGTCGATGGCCGCGCTCCCCGCAACGATGCGCGAAGTGTAGAGGCAAGCGAGTGCCACCACGTCCACCATGACTTGCCTCTTCAGATAGAACGAATAGGCGAGCGTGAGCGCGTAGTACGCGAACAGCACCAAGGTAAATCGGATGGGCAACAATACGTGGGCGATACAGAATCCGATCACCATTAAAACCGGAAATAATATTGCGCCCTGCCATAGCGGCAAAGTCCCTGCCGCGAGCGGGCGCCGACGCTTGGTCGGGTGATGCCGATCGTCCTCGAGATCGAGCAGGTCGTTCAGCAGGTAGACGCTCGACGCGCACAGCCCGAACGAAACGAAACCGAAGACGGCCGCGGCGAGCAGATGCATCGACGATACCTCGTGCGCAGCCAGCAGCGGCAAGAAAATGAGCAGGTTCTTGAGCCATTGATGCAGCCGAAATGACTTCGCCCAAACCTTGGTACGCGGCGGACGCGTCTCGATGACGTTCTCGACATTACCTTGCCTGCGCGCGACCCGCTCGACTCCTACCGACGGATTGACCACGTAGGCACGGTCGGCGGCCTGCCACACGGCGATGTCCGCGTGCGAATTTCCGGCGTAGTCGAAGCCCTTTTCGCTGAATTCGGCGACGAGCCGATCGCGCTTGTTGCGCGAGCTCAGATTGACGTTGCTATTGGTAGCGAAGGTTTGGTCGAACAGACTCAGGTGATCGGCAATCGCGTACGCGAAGCGCTCATGGCTCGCGGTGGCGAGGACAAGGCGGCGCCCGGCGGCGCGTTCCTGCTTGAGCCATTCCAGCACCTTCTCGTCATAGGGCAGCACCGTCACGTCGATATCGGTCGTCTCAGCGAGACGGGACTTGAGCCCGGGCTTGCCAAAGCGCATCAGCCAAAGCAGCGGCTGATAAAAACGATGAGGCGCGGCCTTGAAAAACGCAAAGACGGATTCGATCAGAACGTCGGAGCGCATCAGCGTTCCATCGAGATCGACTACGAGGGGCTTTTGGCTCATTTGAATGGCCTTGAATTCCGAAAAATGTGAATGAGCAAAAGGCTGCTCCGCTCCTCGTGACATTGAATGATGGCAGTAAGTGACGGCCGGCGCGAGAGTCTCGCTCGCCAGAGACGCTGCGTCAGCAACGATTGACAGGCGACCTCGGAAACCCATCCGTCAGGCACAACCTCAACGCATCCTTCCAATGCGGCGCGGCGAGCCCGAACACGCGCGCCAGCTTGCCGTTCGACATTCTGGAATTGGTTGGGCGCTTCGCGGGCGTCGGGTAATCCGCGGCCGGAATCGGCAGCGTGTTCGGCCTGTTCGGCAAATCCGCGAGTTCAAAGATCGCCGACGCGAAACCGTGCCACGACGTCGAGTCGCCCGCGCACAGGTGATAGATGCCCGAACGCTCGTCCCACCACTTCGCGCCGTCTTCGGCGGCGAAGGACTGCGCGCACAGATGCGCGCTCAGCGCCGCGATCGTATTGCACCAGGTGGGCGCGCCGAACTGGTCGGCCACCACCTTCAGCTCCGGACGATCGGCGCCGAGCCGCAACATCGTCAGCAGAAAGTTCTTGCCGCGCGTGCCGTACACCCAGCTCGTGCGCAATACGAGGTGATTCACTCCGCTCGCCGCGATTGCCTGCTCGCCCGCGAGCTTGCTGCGGCCGTAGACGTTCTGCGGATCGGTTGGATCGTCTTCGACGTACGCGCCTTCTTTCGTGCCGTTGAACACGTAGTCGGTCGAATAGTGGATCAGCGCGGCGCCGAGCTTTTTCGCCTCCTCGGCGAGCACGCCCGGTGCTTCGCCGTTGATGCGCATTGCCAGGTCGCGCTCTTCTTCGGCCTTGTCCACCGCCGTATAAGCGGCCGGATTGACGATCAGCGCGGGACGCACGTCGCGCACCACCGCGCGAATCTGATCGAGGTTCGACAGATCGAGCCGCGAGCGGTCGACCGCGACCACGTTGCCGAGCCCTTGCAGCGTGCGCGCGAGCTCATAACCGACCTGGCCGTTCACGCCGGTGACGAGGATGGTCCGTTTCGCGTGATGTGCGGTCATGCGATCCTCTTATGCGTAGACTTCGGCGTCGGCGAGACGCTTGCCCGCCGCATCCTTGGCCGCGAGCAGCGGCTCGAAGTCGACCGGCCATTCGATCCCGATCGCCGGATCGTTCCACACGATGCTGCGCTCGTGCTCGGGGAACCAATAGTCCGTGGTCTTGTAGAGGAACTGCGCGGACTCCGACAGCACGACGAAGCCGTGCGCAAAACCGGGCGGCACCCACACCTGCCGATGGTTCTCGACCGACAGCGTCACGCCGACCCACTTGCCGAAGTTCGGCGAGTTCTTGCGGATGTCGACGGCGACGTCGAACACCTCGCCCTCGACCACACGCACGAGCTTGCCCTGCGCATGCTGGATCTGATAGTGCAGACCGCGCAGCACGCCTCTCGCCGAACGCGAATGATTATCCTGCACGAACTCGACGCCCGGCTCGACCTTCTCGGCGAATTCGAGCGCATTGAAGCTTTCGAAAAAAAAGCCGCGCGCATCGCCGAACACCTTCGGCTCGATGATCTTGACTTCGGGCAGTGAGGTTGCGGTTACCTGGATGGCCATGCGACGTGATCCGTGAGAATGTTTTGCAGGTATTGCCCGTAGGCATTCTTCGCGAGCGGTTTGGCGAGTGCGAGCAACTGCTCGCCGTCGATCCACTGGCGCCGGTACGCGATCTCTTCCGGGCACGCGACCACCAGACCCTGGCGCTTTTGCAGCGTTGCGATGAAGGTCGCGGCTTCGATCAACGAATCATGCGTGCCGGTGTCGAGCCACGCATAACCGCGGCCCATGATCTCGACGTTGAGCGCCGCGTTCGCGAGGTAGCGCGAGTTCACGTCGGTGATTTCGAGCTCGCCGCGCGGCGACGGCTTGATGTCCGCGGCGATGTCGCAGACCTGCTTGTCGTAGAAGTACAGACCCGTGACCGCGTAGTTCGAACGCGGCTTGAGCGGCTTCTCTTCGATCGACAACGCGCGGAACTGCTTGTCGAATTCGACCACGCCGTAGCGCTCCGGGTCCTGCACGTGATACGCGAACACGGTGGCGCCGTCGGTCTGATCGTCGGCGCGTTCGAGGTGCTTCGCGAGATCGTGGCCGTAAAAGATGTTGTCGCCGAGAATCAACGCCGACGGATCATTGTTCACGAACTCGCGGCCGATGATGAACGCCTGCGCGAGCCCATCCGGCGACGGCTGCACCGCATACTGGATGTTCATGCCCCACTGGCTGCCGTCACCGAGCATCGCCTCGAAGCGCGGCGTGTCTTGCGGCGTGGAGATGATCAGCACGTCGCGAATACCCGCCACCATCAGCGTGGACAGCGGGTAGTAGATCATCGGCTTGTCGTACACCGGCAGCAGCTGCTTGGAGACGACGTGCGTGATCGGATACAGGCGGGTGCCCGAGCCGCCCGCGAGAATAATGCCTTTGCGCGCCATTGCCGTGCCTTTACGCGCGCTGCGCGTAGTTGGTCTCGACCCACTTCCGGTATTCGCCCGAAGCGACTTCGTCGACCCATTGCTGGTTGTCGAGATACCACTGAACCGTTTTGGCGAGCCCCGTCTCGAACGTCTCCGCCGGCTTCCAGCCGAGTTCGCGCTCGAGCTTGCGGGCGTCGATCGCGTAACGGCGGTCGTGACCCGGACGATCTTTCACATAGGTGATCTGGTCGCGATACGAGCCGGCCGCCTTCGGGCGCTGCTGGTCGAGCAGGTCGCACAGCGTGTGCACGACCTCGAGATTCTTCTTCTCGTTCCAGCCGCCGACGTTGTACGTCTCGCCCGGCGTGCCGCGCGCGAGCACTTCACGAATCGCGCTGCAGTGGTCGCCGACGTACAGCCAGTCGCGCACGTTCTGCCCGTCGCCATACACGGGCAGCGGCTTGCCGCCGAGTGCGTTGGCGATCATCAGCGGAATCAGCTTTTCGGGAAACTGGTACGGGCCGTAGTTGTTCGAGCAGTTGGTGGTCAGCACCGGCAGGCCGTACGTGTGGTGGTAGGCGCGCACGAGGTGATCCGAACCCGCCTTGGTCGCCGAATAGGGGCTATTCGGCGCATAAGGCGTCGTTTCGGAGAACTGCGGATCGGTTGCCGACAGCGAGCCGAACACTTCGTCGGTCGACACGTGCAGGAAGCGGAACGCGGCGCGCTCCGCAGCGCCCAGCGTGTTCCAGTAGCTGCGCGTCGCTTCGAGCAGCGTGAAGGTCCCGACGACGTTGGTTTGCACGAAATCGGCCGGACCGTGGATTGAGCGATCCACATGGCTCTCGGCCGCGAAATGCAGCACGGCGCGCGGCTTGTGCTCGGCCAATAGCGTGTCGAGCGCGGCGCGATCGCAAATGTCGACGCGCGCGAAAATGTGTTTGGGATTGCCCTGTAGCGACTTCAGCGTGCCCAGGTTGCCGGCGTAGGTCAGTTTGTCTACGTTGAGCACCGCTTCGTCCGACGCATTCAGCCAGTCGAGCACGAAATTAGCGCCGATAAAGCCGGCACCGCCCGTTATCAGGATCATGTAATTCCTTTGTCGATGTGAGTGGCGCCCGGAATCGACTCGCCGACCTTCCCATGATGCGTGATGGTTTGCGATTCTGCAGCAGTCCGTTGCATCCGCCTGTGCGCAAGCAAACGCTCGGACGCTATTCTTATGATGACCCGATTATAAGGTTGTCCACGCCAAAACTCGAACCCAACAACTTGAAACAGCTTCACCAGCCTGGTTGCCGTTGACTGTCGTAGTGACCATTTATGCGGCCGATAGCGCGAACCGGGCACAGAAACGCTATGCCATCTCGCGATCGACACCGCCGGTGAATCGTGTCAAGCCGAGCGGACGCCGCCGCGACACGTGCCGAGCCCGACGCGTGTCGGCGTGTCGGGTTCGTCGCGGCCGGACACCGCTTCGATCACGGTATGGCCACGCCCGGTCAGCTTCTCGACCAGATAGCGGCCGGTAAAACCGTTCGCACCGGTGACGAGCGTGCGAAATGATCGCTTCGCCGCAGAAGACGATATGCTGGCTTCGTTCACGAAAGAGTCATCCTGTTGTTGTATTGGAATCGCGCGCGGTCCATGCGGGGTTGCCGCCGTGCCGTGTTACGGCGGTGTTCCACCCGCGTCCCGCAACGTGATCGCACGATACGCGAACCCCAAACGGGCTATTATGTCACGCTAGCTTGCTGCTCCGCCCAGCGTGGCACGCGCCGTGCAGCACCGCGCGTATCGAATCGCCTTGATTTCCTCGATGACACCCCTCAACGCTTCCAGTACCTCCGCTCGCCTCGCCCCTCTTGCTTTCGGCGATCTGCAAGGCTGTCGCGCACCGTTTCAGAAACTGCTCGCCAAAGCCGCGCCGCCGGACGGCACACCGCTGTGGTTCGCCGGCGATCTGATCAACCGCGGCCCCGACTCGCTCGACACCTTGCGCGACGTGATCGCGCTCGGCGAGCGCGCGGTGCCGGTGCTCGGCAATCACGATCTGCATCTGCTGTCGGTGTCGGCGGGGATTCGCAAGTCGAAGAAAGGCGACACGATCGAAGACATCCTCGCCGCGCCCGATGCCGCCGATCTGCTCGAGTGGATACGCCACCGCCCGCTCGCGCATTTCGACAACGGCATGCTGATGGTGCATGCGGGCGTGCTGCCGCAATGGGATGCGACGCTGACGCTCGAACTCGCCGACGAGTTGCAACGCGCGCTGCGTGCGCCGAACTGGAAAGATACGCTTGCCGGCTTGTACGGCAATGAACCGAACCGCTGGAAGCCGGGCCTGAAGGGTATCGAGCGGCTGCGCGTCACGTGCAGCGCGTTGACGCGCATGCGCTTTTGCAGCGCCGATGGCGTGATGGATTTCAGCAGCAGCGGCACGCTCGCATCCACACCGAGCGGCTGCATGCCGTGGTTCGACGTGCCGTCGCGCCAGACCGCCGACGTGACCGTCGTGTTCGGTCATTGGGCCGCGCTCGGCCTGATGTTGCGCGACAACCTGATCGGCCTCGACTCGGGTTGCGTGTGGGGGCACAAGCTGTCGGCGGTACGGCTCGCGAAAAACCCGGCTGAGCGGACGTTGACGCAAGTCGATTGCGATTCGTGCGGCGGGCCGCGCGGGGGCAACTAACAGAAGACGGCGACGCGGCCCGGCAGCGCCGCCGCTTAGACCGAGCGGCGCGGCTGATCGACGGGCTCGATCAGCGTTTCCGCCGTCCCGGCAGCGTCGCTCGACGACGCAGCATCTTCAACGTCGCCCTCTTGCGCGACCGTCCCCGCCACTGCGTTGCCGGCCTGCATGTCCCGCAACGCGTTCGCCACCACCTGCTGAGCCTGCGCCGCGAGCACCCGCCGGTCCGCGTCCGGCGCGAGCGGTGCGCCAACATATACGTGGGCGGTCAGAGGACCACCACGCAACAGCATGTCGAGCGAGTCGGACAACGACACGTCGACGATATATGCGGGTGCCGTCGACTGCCGGCCCTGCGCGTCCTCGTACATGATGCACAGCGGCTGCACCGGCACACCGGCCGACACCGCGGCCTGGAACATGTTCGCGTGAAACGGCAGCAACTCGAGCCCGTTCGACGTCGTGCCTTCGGGGAACACGCACATCAGTTCGCCCGCGCTGAGCCGTGCGGCGAGTTCGTGCATGATGCGCTTCGCGTCACTGCGCTTCTCGCGCTGGATGAACACCGTATCGAGCTGCTGCGCGAGCCATCCGACCACCGGCCATTGCCGGATCTCCGCCTTCGACACGAACGGCGTCGGCCGCCACGCGTTGATCACGTAGATGTCGATCCACGAGATGTGATTGGCGACGACGAGCGCGCCACGATCGAGCCGCGCCGCGTCGTTATGCACGACGAGGCGCATGCCGCACAGCCGCAGCATCTTCAGCGACCACGCTCGATTGAGCGCGTGACGCCGCTCGGCGCTCGCGTTCGGAAAGCGCGTCGCGACGGTCCACATGCCGTGCAGCAGATGCGTAATGAGACGGACCTTGCGTAACGCGAGCTTCATGGCCGGAGCTTTCCTTGACTGGACCGAAACGATACCGCTCAGCGCTGTTCGTAGGCGAGCTGACCGGACACGACGGTCGCGCGCACCTGTGCCGGCAGTTCGTAGCCGAGGAACGGCGTGTTGTGCCCCTGGCTCTTCAGCGCACGCGGCTCGACGCGCCAGTGAGCGTGACGGTCGAACACGAAGAGGTCGGCCACCGCGCCGAGCGCGATACGGCCAGCCGCTTCGAGGCCGAGCACCTGCGCCGGAGCCGCGGTGATGCGATTCAGCGCGGTCGCAAGCGGCACGCCCGCTTCGTCGGCCCACTTCACCGTCAGCGACAGGAACAATTCGAGGCCGGTTGCGCCCGGCGTCGCTTCGGCGAACGGCAGCAGCTTTTCGTCGTCGTCGACCGGCGTGTGCGCGGAGCAGATCGCGTCGATCGTGCCGTCGACGAGGCCCGCGCGGATCGCTTCGCGATCGCGCTGCTGGCGCAGCGGCGGATCGAGCCGGAACTGCGCGTCGAAATAGCCGATGTCGAGGTCGATCAGATGCACGTGGTTCACGGTGACGTCGCACGACACCGGCAGGCCCTCGCCCTTCGCCGCGCGCATGAGCGCCACGCCCGCCGCCGACGACACATGCGACACATGCACGCGCGCGCCGGTCACGCGCACGAGTTCAAAGATTGTATGCAGCGCGATAGTTTCGGCCGCCACCGGGACACCCGACAGCCCGAGCCGCGACGCCAGCGCGCCGCTCGCGGCGACGCCGCCCTTGCCCAGATACGCATCGACGGGACGCAGCCACACGGTGAAACCATAGGTCTTCGCGTATTGCAGCGCGCGCATCAGCACCTGGGTATCGACGATCGGCGTGTCGGCCTGCGAGAAGCCGACGCAGCCCGCCTCGGTCAGCTGCACCATCTCGGTGATGGTCTGCCCTTTGAGACCGACCGTCAGTGCGCCGAGCGGATACACATGCGCCTTGTTCAGATTGCGCGCGCGGAACTTCAGCATTTCGACGAGGCCCGGTTCGTCGAGCGTCGGATCGGTGTCCGGCGGACATACGAGGCTCGTCACGCCGCCCGCGAGCGCCGCGGCCATTTCCGAGCCAAGCGTCGCCTTGTGCTCATAGCCCGGCTCACGCAAACGCGCGCACAGGTCGACGAGACCCGGCGCGATCGACAGGCCGCGCGCGTCGATCGTGCGCTCTGCCTGGAAGCCGGCCGGCGCGTTGCCGAGGGCGGCGATCTCGCCCGCCTCGATAAAGATGTCCTGCTGCTGTTCGGTGCCCGCTGCCGGATCGATCAGCGTGCCGCCTTGAATATGAATCTTCATGCGCTGCCTTTGTTAAACCTGTGGTTCAGCCTATCGTTCGGCTTCCTGATCAGGCGTTGCTTAGTCGTTGTTGCCCGCGACGATCCCCATCACCGCCATGCGCACCGCGATACCGAACGTGACCTGATTCAGGATCACCGATTGCGGGCCGTCCGCGACCTGCGAGTCGATCTCGACGCCGCGGTTCATCGGGCCGGGGTGCATCACGATCGCGTCGGGGGCGGCAAGCGCGAGACGCTCGGGCGTCAACCCCCAGCTCTTGAAGTACTCCTGCGACGACGGCAGCAGCGCGCCGCTCATGCGTTCGTTCTGCAGGCGCAGCATGATGATCACGTCGACATCCTTGAGACCTTCGTCGAGGTTGTGGAACACGCGCACGCCCATCTGTTCGATGCCGCCCGGCAGCAGCGTGCGCGGACCGATCGCGCGCACTTCGGGCACGCCGAGCGTGGTCAGCGCATGAATGTCCGAGCGCGCGACGCGCGAATGCAGGATGTCGCCGACGATCGCCACGCGCAGCTTCGTGAAGTCCTTCTTGTAGTGGCGGATCGTGTACATGTCGAGCAGACCCTGCGTCGGGTGCGCGTGACGGCCGTCGCCGGCGTTGATCACGTGGACCTGCGGCGCGCAGTGCTGCGCGATCAGGAACGGCGCGCCGCTCGACGCATGACGCACGACGAACAGATCCGCGTGCATCGCCGACAGGTTGTTGATCGTGTCGAGCAGCGATTCGCCCTTGCTCGTCGACGACGCGTTGATGTTCAGATTCAGCACGTCGGCCGACAGCCGCGTGGCCGCGATCTCGAACGTGGTACGCGTGCGCGTCGAGTTTTCGAAGAACAGGTTGAACACCGACTTGCCGCGCAACAGCGGCACCTTCTTCACTTCGCGATCGGTCACGCTGACGAACTGGTCGGCGGTCTCGAGAATGTGATTGACGATAGCCTTCGGCAACCCCTCGATCGACAGCAGATGTTTGAGCTCGCCGTTCTTGGTGAGCTGCGGGTTGCCCTTCAGGAAGCCGTAGCGGAAGCGCTCGGATGCGCTAGCGGAGGAATCTTGCGGAGCCGGGGTGGCGGTGTTCATGATGTACCTGCTTCAAATACGGGCTTCAACGTGCTCGAGGTCGGCGCGTCGCTCGCGCGAGGTTCAATCGACGCGTGCTTCAGTGTGAAAAGAGAACCGCTGGCCGCCCGCGCCGTCGTCTTCACGGGCCAGCACGAGCGTCGCGTCGGCCGGCACGTCGACCACGCCGCCGACGAAGCGCGCCGCCACCGGCAACTCGCGTCCACCGCGATCGGCGAGCACCGCGAGTTCGACCGATGCCGGCCGGCCGTAGTCATACAGCTCGTTCACCGCCGCGCGAATCGTGCGGCCGGTGTACAGCACGTCGTCGACCAGCACGATGCGCCGGCCATCGACCTCGAACGGCAGCGAGGTCGGTCTTGCTTGCGCGTGCAGCCCTTTCTTCGCGTAGTCGTCGCGATGCAGCGCGACGTTCACCACGCCAAAGCTCGGCAGTTTCAGATCGCGCGCGAGCCGCTCGGCGAGCCACGCGCCGCCGCTATGGATACCCGCCAGAACCGCCGCTTCGGCACCGTCTTGCGTGGCGGCGAGATGGTCGCCATACGCCGCTCGAATCTGGTCGAGCAACGCGCGATACAGCGCTTCGGCGTCAATGGAACTCATGATCGTCGGAAAGTCCGTCAAGATATTGCTGGAGGATGATGCTCGCGGCTTCGGCATCGAGCATGTCGGCGCGGGCATTGCCGGCGCGGATTTCCGCCTCGGCCTCGACCGACGAGTAGCGCTCGTCGACCCACGTGACCGGCAGATTGAAGCGGCCGTTCAGCTGGTTGCCGAAGCGCTTCGCGAGTTGCGTGCGCTCGTGCGGTGTGCCGTCGGGATGCATCGGCAGGCCGACCACCAGCGCATCGGGCTTCCATTCGGCGATCAGCTTGCCGAGCGCTTCGAAGCGGTACTCCTTGCTGCGGTTCTGCACGACGACGAGCGGCCGCGCGCGGCGCGTCAGCGAATTGCCGACTGCCACGCCGATGCGTTTCTCTCCGTAGTCGAACGCAAGCAGCGTCGCCTCACGTCCGACCGGCAGATTCATGCGCGGCCCCTCATGCGTGCCCGGCCTCGCCCGACAGCATCGACAACGACACGCCGAGCAGCGCGAGCGCCGCTTCGAGACGATCTTCGGCGGGCACGTCGAAAACGATCTTCGGATCGGCCTCGACCGTCAGCCAGCCGTTCTTGGAGATTTCGTCTTCGAGCTGACCCGCGCCCCAGCCGGCGTGGCCGAGCGTCAGCAGGAAACGCTCCGGACCGCTGCCGCTCGCGACGGCCTCGAGCACGTCTTTCGACGTGGTCATTTCGAGCCCGCCCGGCACCGACATCGACGACGTGTATGCGCTGCCGCCTTTCGGATCGTGCAGCACGAAGCCGCGCTCGGTTTGCACCGGGCCGCCGAAATACACGGGGACATGGAGAAGCGGTTCGATCTCGAGCTTCAGATCGATGCGACTGAAGAGCGCCTGCAGGTCGATATCGGTCGGCCGGTTGATCACGAGGCCGAGCGCGCCGCGCTCACTGTGATCGCAAAGGTAGACCACCGTTCCTGAAAACGTGGGATCGGCCATGTTCGGCATGGCGATCAGGAACTGGTTGGTCAGATTGATGCGATCGGTACTCTTGGACATAGTTCGGATTTTAGCAAAGACGATGCGCGATGGCGGGCTGCTTCGAGCACTGCAACGCGTTGGTTGCACGCTACGCGACGCGCCATCGACGCCGGATCAAGTTGCACTCTATCACGCGCGCGACTTGCGCCATGCCGCGATCAGGCGCCGAAACACCGCGTAGAACGGCACGTTCGGCGCGCGTCGCCAAGTAGCGGGATTGTGACTTGTCACAATGGATTTCAGCGGGTTCGGCGCGCGTCGGTCGAGGCGTTGCGGATGCAATTCGCGCGCCACGTCGCGCGTTTGGTCCGGCCCGGCATGCGCTTCACGCGCCGCCCTGCTCGATCGCACGCGTGAGCGCGGCGAGCGCCGCCTGCGTGAAGCTGCCGCCGGCCGGCCCAACGCCCGCGGCGACCTTGTGCAGCGACGCACGCAAAGCCTCGGCGGCCTGCTCGAGCGTGTCGGCCGGCGGCGCGCCGACCATCACGTGCGCGCGCACCGCCGGCGTCGCGACGCCCGCATGCGCACGACGCCGCCATGCGAGACCGAGCGCGTCGGCGAGCAGCGCCACGTGACCGAGACCGAGTGCGCAGGCGGCCGAGCCGAGCCGGTAGGCGGCGTCGCCTGCCTGCAGCGCTTCGCTCGGGTCGGCTTTTTCCGGCTGATCGGCCGCGCGCGCATGGGCGGCGAGCGCCTCGATGGACGCGTCGGCGGTCTGCAGGAAGTCTTCGTACGCGTTCGCGTTGACGCTCAGCACGCCGAGATCGCGCGTGTGCGGCAGCGACTGCGCCTCGAGCGCACTCGCCTCCCACAGCGCTTCCGACGACTGCGTGCCGGCGACGTGCCAGTCGACGGTCAAGCCATAATCGTGCAGCACCTCGACCTGGTCGGCGTCTTGCGCGGCCGCGCCGAACAGCGCGTAGTCGCGCCACAACAGCGCGAGCGTCGCGCGCACCAGCGAACGCGGCGCGCGCTCGATACCGCGCGCGTGATCGGCGAGCGCCAGGTTGCAGCGCGCGTAGAAGCGCCGCGCCTCGATATCGCGGATTGCGTGGCCGCGCGCGCGCAGCGCCTTCGCGCAGGCGCGCGCGAGCCGCCAGAAGTCATAGGGATCGGGGCCGGCGAGTTCGGTAAACACGGCGTCGAGCTCGTCGAGCGCGGCGTTCGTGACCGCAAGCGCCACCGCGCTGCCTGTGTCGGCCTGCGAGCGCAGCACCGGCAGCAACGCGCGCTCGTAGCGCGCCCGCAGATGGGCAAGCTGATCGGCCGATTGCGCGTGCAGCGAAGCCGGCGGCACTGGCCGCGCGCACAGCGCGAGGTCTTCGAACGCGACGGCGGAGCCCGGCGTGGGTTCGATGAGTTGCGCGCACAGCTCGCGGTAGTGGTTAAACAGCGTCGGCGAGCAACTGAGCTCGCGCAGATTGTGACGCTCGAGCGCCGCGCGGAAGTCGCGCAGCGCCGCGCCGAACACTGGCCGCGCGCTTTCCGCTTCGGCTGGCTCGCCGCTCGCGAGCGGCGAGAGCCGCACGAGGGCGTCGGTGAAACGCTGCGCGCTGAGCCAGCCCACCGTGCGCAATGCATGCGACGCGCGCAGCAGCGCGGCACCGCTCTCGTCGCGCTGCTCGAACGCGAGCGACGCCTCGGCGAGCGCGAGTTCCGCAGGGCGGACCGCACCGCCGCGCGGGTTCGGCAGTGCATCGATGGAAACGGGTGCTGCGGATCGAAGAGTCATGGGCAGGCGACACGAAGCTGACGGGGCCGTCGCTTCGCGCCGCATGCTGAGTGAGCGGCCACCGCGCGAACCGGCGACAGGACAATGACAGACTACCGTTGCGACACGACGCGACCGGCGATGTTCCGCGCCGGCGCGCTCAGACAGGCGCCGGGCGCGCCGGACGCATCAAGCGATTGCAGCAATTGCGCGGCGGATGACGCCGCTGACTTTTCGGGATCGAAGCTCAGGGTTCAGGTTCGGGACCGAATCTCGGGACCCGGTTTGGGGGCCGAAGCTTCCGGCGTGTCGCACGAACCCATCAAACCGCGACGCCGGAACAATGATCAAGCGACTCGAACGACCGACCGGCTGACGGCAGCTTGCCGACTTCAGATCTGGACCATTTCGAAGTCTTCCTTGCGCGCTCCGCACTCCGGACACGTCCAGTTGATGGGCACGTCTTCCCAGCGCGTGCCCGGCGCAATGCCTTCGTCGGGCAAGCCGGCCTCTTCGTCGTAAATCCAGCCGCAAATCAGGCACATCCAGCTTTGATATTCCATTCTTTTGTCGCGTCATTGAGTCCGTGGAAGCGGGAGCCATGATGGTACCGTGTTGCCGCCCCCATGCCTAGCAGTCGAAAACGCGCAATCGTAGCGTGGACCGGGCTTCGGCGGTGCGCCCGCGCGCCGTGCGGACGACGCTTGCGGCGTCATTCCGCACGGCGGTGGGGGCATCCGGCAGCGCGATATAGGGCGTCCTCGGCAAGCTCGCGGCGCTAGCGTGGCAACCTCAAAGCGATCCCCGCCGCGCGAAAAAACGCCCTCTCCACGGTTTAGGCCGCATAATTGAGCCAATTGCGCATTGCGCGCCGAAATCCTGCTTTCTTTATCCATTTTCATGCCCAGCGACACGCCTCCGATCGTCCTCACCTTCGGTCTCTCCGACCCCACCGGCGGCTCTGGCCTGCAGGCGGACCTGTTGACACTTGCCAGCATGGGCTGCCACGGCGTTTCCGTGCTCACGGGCTATACCGTGCGCGACTCGGCGAATTGCGACGAAGTCACCGGGCTCGACCCGGACGTCGTCGCGACGCAGGCGCGCATGCTGCTCGAGGACATGCCGATCGCCGCATTCAAGGTCGGCGCGTGCACGCGCGCCGAAGTGGTCAGCGCGATCGCGGAAGTTGTCGCCGACTACGACGACATCCCGCTGATCCTCGCCCCCGACTTCACGCTCGACGACGAACACGTGCTCGCCGCCGACGAACTCCGCGAAGCGATCGCCGATCTGCTCGCGCCGCAAACCACGCTGCTGGTCGCCGACTCGGCGACGCTGCTCGCGCTCGCGCAGCCCGACGGCGACGCGGAGGCGCCGAGCCTCGACGCGGCGATCTCGCATCTGCTGTCGCAGGGCTGCGAGTACATTCTATCGACCGAAACCGGCACGCATCGGCTCGTCAACACACTCTTCAGCGAGGACGGCCAGTTGCGTCAGGACATGTGGGACCGCGCGCCGCATCGGTTGACGGGCCTGACCGATACGCTCGGCTCCGCAATCGCCGCGCTTCTCGCCAACGGCCAGGAGCCCGCGGAAGCGGTGCGCGAAAGCCAGGAGTATCTGTATCAGGCAGTGCGCAATGCGTTCCGGCCCGGCATGGGGGCGTACACGCCCGATCGCTTCTTCTGGGCGCGCAGCAGCGATGAAGACGAAACGCCGCCCGCGCAAGGCAAGGGCGCGGCGCCGGGGGAAGCGCGGCACTGACCTCGCCATTCGTCGGCATCGACTGAAAGCCCGCTGTCAGCCGTTTTTTTCATTCATGCGAATTTCGCGATTGGCGCAACTTTCCATTCGACGATCCTGCGCGATCCGCTCGCGCGCCAGATCTCGCACTACCGGGTATACGGCGAACGGCAAGAACGGCCAGATCACGCGCGGCGTCAGCGTGTCGGCGACCGAGGCCCTGGCGCTGCAAGGCGTACTGTCGCTCGACGAGTGGGTCAGCGAATCGCTCGGCGGCAGGAACCTGTTCGTGCAGATGCTGAGCGGCGAGCCGGCGGCCAACGAAGCGAGCCTTGCCGTGGCGCAAATCCATTTGCGCGAACAGATCGGTACCGTCGGCGTCTGCGAGGACATGAGCGAATTCTTATTGCGGCTGTGCGGTTCGACGGG
The DNA here is from genome assembly GCF_050436225.1 of Paraburkholderia lebeckiae. Classification (NCBI taxonomy): domain Bacteria; kingdom Pseudomonadati; phylum Pseudomonadota; class Betaproteobacteria; order Burkholderiales; family Burkholderiaceae; genus Paraburkholderia; species Paraburkholderia lebeckiae. The sequence continues at coordinate 3,223,002 of NZ_JBNDLU010000002.1, forward strand.
GTTGAAATTACCGTTCTGTTTCGAATCGAATCGCATCCATGGCGCGCCGAAAGGCAAAGCTCACGTAAGCGAAGCAGCAAGACAAAAGTTCATCGACGACAATAGCCTTGATTACGAGCTGTTCCGCGACGCGAATCGAATCGTCGAAGCCTATGCGAAAGAAACGGGCAGCGTCTTTTCGAATGCGCTCGAATTGGTGCGCGTGATTCAGTCCGAAATAGATCAGCTCGAGAATCCGCACGTCTATAACTCAACGTATTTGGGCATCGATGGCTCATTCCTGTCGCGCGTGCATGAGGTGATCGGCCGCTTCGATCTCGCGCCGATCGACACCTATCTGGAGTTCGCGCGAAGCCGGCGGCGTCCGCTCGCCGACCTGTTCGACGGTTTTGTCGACACGGTGCGCGACGGCGTAGTGTGCGGCTGGGCCGTCAACCTGAACGAGCCGCAGCGGCAGGTACCGCTCGCGGTGCGGGTCGGCACGCGGATCGTCGCGACCGGCTGCAGCGGTGAGCCGCGGCCCGAGGTGGCGAGCGCCGGCTATCCGAGCGCATACAGCGGATTTTCGATTCCACTGCCGAACGATATCCCGGAAGCCTTTCGCGTTACCATTGCCAATTCCACCGAAAGCCTGCACAACGCCGGCACGTGGCGGCAAGGCTGGCACTGCGAATGAGCCAGAAGAGCCAAGAGAACCTATCCATGAAAGAGCCGCCCCAATTCGTGCAACGCTTCCACGGCAAGATCGCGGTGCAGGACCGCATACGCATGTTCGATCAGATGCCCACCACGATCTGGCTGACCGGCCTGTCCGGCGCCGGCAAATCGACGCTCGCGTTCGCGCTCGAGGAGCAGCTGATCGCGCTCGGTCACGCCTGCTATGTGCTCGACGGCGACAACATCCGCCACGGTCTGGCGAGCGACCTTGGATTCGAGCCCCACGACCGGCGCGAAAACATCCGCCGGGTCGCGCACGTCGCCCAATTGATGAACGACGCGGGTCTGATCGTGATTTCCGCACTGATTTCGCCGCTACGCGAAGATCGGGCGATGGCGCGCGAGATCATCGGAGCCGACAGGTTCGTCGAAACCTACGTGTCCGCCTCGCTCGCCACCTGCGCGAGCCGCGATCCCAAAGGTCTTTACGCGAAAGCGAGGTCTGGCGAGATCAGCTCGTTCACCGGCTTATCAGCGCCCTATGAAGCGCCGATCGATCCCGACCTGCACGTCGACACGGGCACGCTGAGCCCCGCGCAAAGCGTCGCGCAGATCTTCCACTACCTGCGCGAAAAGTGCCTCGGAAGGTCCTCTCATCGCACGGCTCACGCCGCGGGCGCCTGATCCGGCCAAAAAGGGCGTCCCGAAGCGCTCCCCAGCAAGCACATCAACGCCGGCCCCAAACGAAAAAAAACCCGCCTAAGCGGGTTTTTTTCGTTTGGGGAAACGCCTCGCGGCGCACTCCCCACATGGACTTCCAGCCGGGCCCCGTCCGTGATCCAGACGCGCGGCAGTTCAACCACGCGGCCGGACCACGAGGCCCGAGCGGAATTACATGTCCATGCCCATGCCGCCCATGCCGCCGGGCATGCCGCCAGGCATCGGAGCATCTTCCTTCGGCAGTTCACAGACAGCTGCGTCGGTCGTCAGCAACAGGCCAGCAACCGAAGCTGCGTTTTGCAGCGCCGTGCGCGTCACCTTCGTCGGGTCCACGACACCTGCGTCGACCAGGTCGACGTACTCGCCGGTCGCTGCGTTGTAGCCGTAGTTGCCCTTGCCAGCAGCAACCGCTGCCACGACGACACTCGCTTCTTCGCCACCGTTGGCGACGATCTGGCGCAGCGGCTCTTCCATGGCGCGCAGAACGATCTTGATACCTGCGTCCTGATCGGCGTTAGCGCCCTTCAGGCCAGCGATTGCCGTACGTGCACGGATCAGCGCGACGCCGCCGCCTGCCACGATGCCTTCTTCCACAGCCGCGCGCGTTGCGTGCAGTGCGTCTTCGACACGTGCCTTCTTTTCCTTCATTTCGACTTCGGTCGCAGCACCGACCTTGATCACCGCAACACCGCCTGCCAGCTTGGCAACGCGCTCTTGCAGCTTTTCACGGTCGTAGTCCGAGGTCGCTTCTTCGATCTGCGTGCGCACTTGCTTGACGCGAGCTTCGATGTTCGCTGCTTCGCCAGCGCCGTCGATGATCGTGGTGTTTTCCTTGCCCACTTCGATGCGCTTCGCCTGGCCCAGTTCAGCCAGCGTTGCCTTCTCGAGCGTGAGGCCGGTTTCTTCAGCGATGACCTGACCGCCGGTCAGGATCGCGATGTCTTCCAGCATCGCCTTACGACGATCGCCGAAGCCCGGAGCCTTGACGGCAACGGTCTTGAGGATGCCGCGGATGTTGTTGACGACCAGCGTTGCGAGCGCTTCGCCTTCGACGTCTTCAGCGATGATCAGCAGCGGACGGCCAGCCTTCGCGACTTGCTCGAGCACCGGCAGCAGGTCACGGATGTTCGACACCTTCTTGTCGTGCAGCAGCACGAACGGGTTCTCGAGCACGGCGACTTGCTTGTCCGGGTTGTTGATGAAATACGGCGACAGGTAGCCGCGGTCGAATTGCATACCTTCGACGACGTCCAGCTCGTCTTGCAGCGACTTGCCGTCTTCGACGGTGATCACGCCTTCCTTGCCGACCTTGTCCATTGCTTCAGCGATGCGCTCGCCGATCGACGAATCGCTGTTCGCCGAGATCGCGCCAACCTGGGCGATTTCCTTGTTGGTCGTGCACGGCTTGCTGATCTTGCGCAGTTCTTCGATTGCCGCTGCAACAGCCTTGTCGATGCCGCGCTTCAGGTCCATCGGGTTCATGCCCGATGCGACGTACTTCATGCCTTCGCGGACGATCGATTGCGCGAGAACCGTAGCGGTCGTCGTGCCGTCGCCTGCGTTGTCGCTGGTCTTGGAAGCGACTTCCTTGACCATTTGCGCGCCCATGTTCTGGAGCTTGTCCTTCAGTTCGATCTCTTTCGCGACCGACACACCGTCCTTGGTGACCGTCGGGCCGCCGAAGCTGCGCTCGAGAACCACGTTGCGGCCCTTCGGACCCAGCGTGACCTTCACGGCGTTGGCGAGAATATTCACGCCTTCGACCATCTTGGCACGGGCGGAATCACCGAATACGACGTCTTTAGCTGCCATCTTCTAACTCCTTGAATACTTTGGATATAACCGGGGAAGTAGCGAGCTTGCGCTTACTTCTGGACCACGGCCATGATGTCTTCTTCGCGCATCACGAGCAGTTCGTTGCCGTCGACCTTGACGGTCTGGCCTGCGTACTTGCCGAACAGGACGCGGTCGCCGACCTTCACGTCGAGCGCAATGGCTGCGCCCTTGTCGTCGCGCTTGCCCGGGCCGACTGCGAGGATTTCACCTTGATCCGGCTTTTCCGCTGCGGCTTCGGGGATCACGATGCCCGACGCGGTCTTGGTTTCCTGATCCAGACGTTTGACGATCACGCGATCATGCAAAGGACGAAGGTTCATACATACTCCTCTCTGATTGAGACTGAAGAACGCTGAGAAAAACCCGGCTGGCCGAGCCAACCGGAGATGTTGTTAGCACTCTCGTGCAGCGAGTGCTAATTATATGGACGGGCGGTGACAAATTCAAGAAGCGGGGAACTCTGTCGAGATCACTGATGCTTGAACTTATTCGCTCAAGCTTGAGCCTGCCCCAAGGCGAAGAGTCGGTCGTTGGGAATTTTCTCTATAAAAACAATGCTTACCGACGCATGACGCTGACATTCGGCCCCTCGCAAAGCGAACGGCGGGCCACGACGAGGCAGCGACCGCGGAGCGGAGCGCCGGCTCGTAACGTCAAACCTAGGGAATTCCCGGAGCGCGCGCCGCTGCCGCCGCTGCAGTAGTCAGCCCTGCCCCGCCTTGGGGCGACTCTCCATTTGATGAGGTTTGCGGCTGGGGCGAGTTGAAGATCTGCGGGAGGTTGAATCGATGTCTGGACGTCGCGACAACAATCTTGGGGCTATAACTGGATGCGAAAGATTTGAGATTTTTCCACTCTGAAGATCAGTGAAAGATGTGTCCAACCGACGAGTCGGTAATTGCGCTCTTCCAAATAGCGAAATATGGCGGAATCTATCACTTCCCTGATCGATGCCAACGTCGTTTCCACAATAATGATCTTCGGTTTGTATCTGCCGATATCGATCGATCGCAAGGCTTCGAAATCGTGACCTTCCACGTCGATGGAAAGCAGATCGATTTCCTGACTGGCGTAGGGACTGTGCTCCAGAACGTCGTTCAACGTGGTGGTTTCAACAGTCCGGACAGAGGTGGGCTGATGGCCTTCTGTCGCAGCGAATGCGGGGTCTATGGTTGAAGTCAACCCATAATTGGAGAAATTATAAACTTCCTTGACCTGTTTCTCGTTGGAGATGGCCGCGCATACATTTACGTCGCCAGTCCGCGCAAGAGAAAACGCTTCGATTTTCACCGGATCCATGTCTATGTTGATACCGCGCCAACCACGCTTGTACAGCGCATGCGTGTTCGAGAATTTGACAGGGTGGTATGCACCCACGTCTACATAAATCCCCTTATTACACCGCGGACTGATTATTTCGCGCAATACTACGTCTTCCCCAAACTGCGAATAGTACAAACGCGGTCCGCGCGTTATCCAGGTCTTACGAACGAGCCAAAGGAAGTGTCCCAACGTCTTGAAGTTCACGATAGTCGCTCCCCAACATGGAAAGGCAACGGCAAAAGATCAAACAGCGTTTGACCTGTAGACTTGTCCAGCAGAAGGTCGGTCCTGTATTGCGTTGCTAATTACGCGTCGCCAATGCGGCACAGGGCCGACGGAACGATATTCGCGAACTAGATACATGCTCGAATAATCGCTCAGACTAAGATCTGCAGCTACTCGACGCATGGCTGAACACTGAGCAAAAGTCATAAATTTTGTATCTTTGGCCGAAACCGTGGAGTGGCTTAAAAACTTCCGGTTTGAGCCGGGTCCCGTGTTTCAGCCTCCCGACAGCGCCCGTTCACTTCACTTCTGCGCAGGCCGGTGCAACGCATTACCCGCCATCCACTTGAGCCGTTCGCAATTGACCTTGATGCGCGCCGCGAATTCCTTCGGATCTCGCTCGCGCAGTGCGTTCATCTGGCCATTGGTGATGTCGGCGCGGTGCCAGCCCGTGTCCCAGTGCTGATCGAAATCGGTCGCACCGGTCAGGACCTTTCGGAGCCGCTGCTTATAGGCGCCGATCCGCTCGGGCGACACGTCGCAAAACGCCTGCGCGAAGCTTGCGCGCTCGCCCGCCGTCTCCGCGCTCATATCGGCGTCGCTCGCGCCGCTCGCTAGCGGCGCGGCGAGCGACAGCACCGACAGACAGAACGCTGCGCAAAGCGGCCGATAGCGATACGATAGGTTTTTCATCTTCGACTCCTGACGATCCTTCGTGGCGACCAGGGATTGTCCCGATCTTAAACGCCGCCTCGCCGATTGTGTCCTGATTGCACTGCACGATGGCGTTTTCGCGCGCTATCCGATGCATCGCGTGGCCAAACCGCGGTGCTACGCTCGTTAGAGCGGCATTCGCGACGTGCCCGTTCCGGGGAGCCGTGGCGCAAGCACCGCAACGCCACGGCCTATCGGCAGGCCGCGACAGAAGCACGAGCGCCAGGCATGAGAACGAGCTCGAACACGACGCGCAACGAGCACAGAACGAAAGCACGACACGAAATCAAACACAAAAAGGCGAGACATCGCTGCGGGAGTGACTGCGATGGCATTTAGAACATATACCGTACTGACGCTGTTGGTGACGAGCACTGCCGCGTTCGCGTGGCGGCCTGTCACCTATCCGATCCGAAGTCAGAGCCCTTACGAGCGCAGCATCGACAACGCGATGTGCTACGCCGAGGCGAACCGCGTGACCGGGGTCAACATGGCCCACGAGTCGCAGATTCCACCGCGTCAGCCGCCCGCGGCCAAAGGTGCGTCGACCGGCGTACCGTCGAAGCCGCCGCTTCCGCCTAGTTCCTTCTCAGCCACGCCGCTGCCGTGGAGCGCGAGCGCGCCCGAAGCCGCGAGCGCGCCGTTGGCTGGCGCGCAAGCGCCTGGCGGCGCATCGTCGGCGAAACCGGTGGACGAAGCCGCGGCCGGCGCCAGCGCGCCAGGCGCGCCAGCCACCGCGGCGGCGAATGCACCGCCGAACGCATCGGCAGCGGCAACGGGCCCCAGTGCGACCGCGGCACCCGGCGCGTCGGATGGGGCGGCCGCTTCGCTGCAGGCCAACGCGGCGTCGAACGTGAAGCTGCCGCCCCTGCCCGCGCCCGAGCCGCCGATGACCCGCTATTGGGCCGCCTACGGCGCGTGCATGCAGGCGCGCGGTTACGTCGTCCAGTAGTCCGGCCGACGCCGCTTGCGGGCGTCGTTGCATTCATTCTTTTTGATGGCGCCGCCCTTCGGCGCCAGTGGAGCGACACGGCCATGCCGCGCGACACGATCTCCGACCAGCCATTTTTCCATCACTGCGCATACTGCGGCGTGCCGCTGTCGGGCCGCTTTTCGCCGTGCCCCGCATGCCATGCGCTGCCGCTCGATTCGTTCGATACGGACGACAAGCCCGGCGAGCGCTCCGCGCGATCCCGGGCGCTGAGCGCATCGCGCACGCAACTCGAACCGCTGCCAGCGGCCGCGAGCTTGCCTGCGGACCGTTCGTCGCGACGCTCCGCGCAAACGAAGATGAGCCCCTACGATCTGATCGACGAAGCGACGTTCGAGCCAGGCGGGCGTCGACGGCGGCATCCGCTCGCGCTTGCCGCAGCCGCGCTCGCGACGCTCGGCGTCGTGTACGTCGGCTTCGTTCTACTCAACGACGACGATGCGAGCGTCGACACGCCGCTCACGGTCTTCGGCACGGTGCGCCCGGACAACCCTGGCCAAGCCCCTGCACAGAACGTTGCGCAGAATGCGGCGCCGTCGGTTGCCGCGGCGCCGAAGCCCGCGTCGACCGTCGCACAACCGCCTCGTCCCGTTGTCGTCGCGCGGCAACAACCGGCGAACGTGCACGCGGCCCCCGTCGCGCCACCGGCACCGCCCGTCGTGGCAACCGCGTCCACCGTAGCGCGATCGTCACCGCCGGTCGTCACGACCGCGCCTGCCGTAGCGCGATCGAGCCCGCCTATCGTGGCGACCACGCCGACCGTCGCGCCATCGTCAACGCAGGTCGTTGCGACCGTGCCCGCCGTCGCGCCATCGTCAACGCCCATCGTGGCGACCACGCCGACCGTTGCGCGACCGACACCGCCGGTCTTCACGACCGCGCCTGCCGTAGCGCGATCGGCTCCGCCCGTCGTGGCGACCGCGCCCGTCCCAGCGCGACCGTCAACGCCCGTCGTTGCGACCGCGCCGACCGTAGCGCGACCGACACCGCCGGTCGTCACGACCGCGCCCACCGTAGCGTCAACGAAGACATCGGGCGCGGCCATCTCCGCGCCTACGCCGCGTGGCACGGCGGTCGCGTCGACCAACACCAACGCCAGCACCAACACGATGGCCGCCCCGCTCACGCAAGCCGACAAACAGCGCGCCGACGCCGAGCGCAATCTGAAAGCCGCGCACGGCTATCTGCAACGAGGCAATCTGTCGGCGACCAAAGCACGCCTCGCCGCCGTCATCACCGCGCAGCCCGGCAATCGCGACGCGCGCAGCATTCGCGCCCAGGTGAGCACGCTAGAGCAGCAACGGGACGCATTGCTGAGTCTCGCGCGCGGCTGCGGCAACGTCGGACGTTGGGAGTGCGCGTCGCACAACGCCAACGAAGCGTTGCGGATCGATTCGAGCAGCAAGGCCGCGCAGCGGCTCGTCGCGCTCGCGTCGCACGAGTCGGCGTGGCAAACCATGCAACCGACGGCGGAAGAGTCGCGCGAATTGCGCGATCTGCTGCGTCATCACTAAGGATTGCGAGGTATCTCGCGGGACGGCGGCACGGGCGTGCAGTCGATCACGCCCGCCCGCGTGGCGCCCGAAAGACGCGCGGCTGGCAGCAGTGTCAGCCGGCGATGCTGTCGTAGCCGTAATAGCCGCCCTGATACCCTGAGCCGAGGAACGCCGCTTCCTGCGGCACGTCGGTGAGCAGCACGCCGCGCAGACCAACGCCACCGTTACGCAGTCGTTTGGTGGTTTCGACGATCTCATGCAGCGGTTGACGCCCATGCCGCACGACGAGCAGCGTCGTCGCCGCGTATTTGCCGATCAGCGTCGAGTCGGTCACGGCGAGCACCGGCGGCGTGTCGATGATCACGACGTCGTATTGCGGCTTCAGCACCTCGAGCATCGCTTCGAAGCGTTTGCTCATCAGCAGCTCGGCCGGGTGCGAGGGCAGCGTGCCTTTCGCGAGCACGTCGAGGTTGGGCAGCACGTCGCGCTGGATCATCGCGTCGAGATCGCCGCCGCACAGCACGTCGGATAGTCCCGGCCGATGGCTGATGCCGAAATGCGAATGCACGTCGCCGCGTCGCATGTCGGCGTCGATGATCAGCACGCGCTTGTTCGCCGACGCGACCAGCGTCGCCAGATTCACCGACAGGAACGACTTGCCCGCATCGGGCCGCGAGCCGGTGATCATCACGACGTTGTTGGCCGCATGATCGAGCGACAGCTGCAGCGAGGTGCGCAGATTGCGCACCCCTTCCACCGCGATATCTTCGGGCGCCTGTTGCGCCAGCACATGCTGCCCGCGCTGGCGCAGCGACACTTTTTCCTGCAGGCGCAATTGCGTCTGGCTGCGCGGCACCACCGCGAATACCGGCACGCCGAGCATCCCCTCGAGTTCGTCCGGGCGCTCCACGCCGCCGCGCATCGCGCGCCGCAAGAGGACCAGCAGCAAGCCGAGCGCGAGGCCGCCGCCGAGGGAGATCAGGATCACCAGCATGCGCTTCGGCCACACCGGATCGTCGGGCGTTTCGGCGAAGTCCACCACGCGCACGCCGCCCACCTGCCCCGCCTGCGCGACCCGCAGTCGCTGCACGCTGTTGAGCAGGTTCGTGTACAGATCGGTGTTCACGTGCACGTCGCGCTGCAGACGCAGCGCGGTCTGCTCGGTGTCGGGCATCGTCGAGACGCTGTGGTTCATCGTGCTCTGCGCGCCCTGCAACGCGGCGATCTGCGCATCGAGCGCGGCGACCATCGGATGATTCGGCGTAAAACGCTGCAACAGCTCCGCGCGCTGCTGCTGCAGATCGAGCAGCTTCGTCTTGTTGTCGACGATCTGCTGCAGCAGCAGCTTGCTTTCTTCACCGAGATCGACGGTGCCATGTGTATTGCGGAACTTGCCGTAGCGCTCTTCCGCATCGTCGAGCGCCTTGCGCGCGTCGGGCAGTTGCTGTTCGAGATACGCGAGCGTATGGTCGGATTCGGTCGAACGGCTCGCAAGATCCTGCCGCACGAACTGGCGCGCCACGTTGTTGACGATCGCCGCGGTCAGCGCCGGATCGGCGCCTTCGAGACTCACGCGGATCACGCCGGAGTCCTCCGCCGTTTCCTGCACGACCATCGTCTTCGCCAGACGCTCCACCGTGCCGAGCGTCGACGCGCGCGTCAGCTCGAAACGCGAGCCGGGCGCGCCGATCAGTGTGTCGACGTGCAGCGTGACCGGGCCGACCGCGGTATCGGTTTGCACGGTCTCGCCGACGCGCCCCGACAGGATCGCGCTGCCGTGAGGATCGCGCAGCATGAAGGTGTTGCCGGCGCCCGCGATCAGCGTGAAGTTCTCGCCATACAAGTCCTTCGACGTGTCGAAGCGCGACACCGCGATGCTCTCGTTGCCCCACGCGAACCCGCGCAGGTTGACGAACGACGGCAGCCGGAACCACCAGTGCCCATTCACGAGGCCGGCGATCTTGCTGCCGATCACCGGCAGATAACGCGGCTTCGCCGTGATGTCGAGGTGCAGCGCCCGGACCGCCTCCTCGGTGACGAGACGCGACTTCAAAAGCTCGATCTGCGCCGCGGTCGACGGCTTCGAATCGTACGCGCCGGGAAGCGGCGCCGCCGCGTCCCGGCCGTTCGCATTGACGTTCACCGCGTTCGCCGTCCTGTCCTGGACGTGAAACAGCACGTCCGAACGATAGACCGGCGGCGTGAGGAACGCGTACGCGCAACCGAGCGCGAGCGCGATCAGCGTCACGGTGAGGATCGTGCGCCAACCGCGCACGATCGTGCGCGCGTAGTCCGACAGATGCGACTGCCCCGGTTCATACACGCCGGCGTAACGATTTTCGTAATTGATTGCCATGTTTTCACCCAACAAGGCCTGCCGGTTCAGATATCGCGTCACGCATGCGTCACTTCGACACGACGACTCCCGTCACCGCCGCGTTGATCGCAGGCAACAGCAGGTTCAACACACGGTTGAAGCGAACCAGACCGCCCTGACCGACGTACACGATGTCCTTCGGCTGCAGCTCGAACTGGTTCGCGAGCAGCATCGCCACCGGCGAGGTCGCATCGAGGTGATAGATCTGCGGCGAGTCGCTGGTCGAATCGCGGATCACGAACAGCTGCTGCCCCGAGGCCGTGTTCGAGTCGAAGCTGCCGCCGTCGGAGATCGCCTGCGACAGCGTCAGCGAGCCATTGCGCAACGGCAGCACCGTGGCCGGCTTGTTGACTTCGCCCATCACGTAGACGCCGCTGTCTTCGCGCGCGTTCACGCGCACGGTATCGCCCGGCTGCAGATAGATATCCGACGGATTGCGGCCGCGCTTGACGAGGTCGTCGATGTTCAGCCTATAGGTCTTGCCGTCGCGGATCAGATCGACCCGGCTGCGATCCGCGGTCGTGTTGAAGCCGCCGCTCAGGCCGATCGCGTTCGTCAGCGACAGCGGAATGTCGTTGATCGATTGCGTGCCCGGTGTGCGCACTTCGCCGTCGATATACACCGTCGCGTTGCGAAACGACGCGACGCGCACCGTCACCTCGGGCTTCTGATAGACCTTGCTCAGCCGTTGATGCAGCTCGCGCTGGATCGTCGCGACGTCCTTGCCGGCGACGTGCAGGTTGCCCGCGTACGGAAACTGGATGTCGCCGTTCTCGTCGATCAGGAAGCCCGGAATTGCATCGGCAGGGCGCGAGGTCGTCGGCGGCTGTCCCAGCGCGGCCGCGAGTTCCGGGTGATCCCACACGACGATCTGCAGCACGTCTCCGGGGCCGACCCTGTAGACGGCCGGCTTGCCGAACAGACCCGTCGTCGTCGGCGGCAACACCGAGGCAGTCTGGTCGGCATTCATCTTCTTCAGCAGTTCCAGATTGATATCGGTAATCGGAATCTGCTTCTGCTGCGAGGCTTCGGTACTGAATTCGCCACCCGTGTCCTGAACCGCGGCAGGCGTGATCATCCGTTGTCCCGGTACGATCTGACATCCGGAAAGCAATGCTGCGCTTGCGAAAACCACAAGACTTCCTGTGCGAAAACCAAGTGAGCTCATGATCTTTACTCCTTCGCCCCGAGGCGTTGTTATCGACTTTCTAGTAAGCGTTTCGATGCACCAGTCCGGCGACAATCGTCGCGCCGATGATCCGCATGTCGAGTGCGAACGACCAGTGACCCAGGTAGTACAGGTCATGTTCGACGCGACGCTCCATCTTCTCGATGCGGTCGGTTTCGCCACGGAAGCCGTTGATTTGCGCCCAGCCCGTGATTCCCGGTTTGATCCGGTAGCGATTGATATAGCCCGCGACCACCTTCTGATAGAGGTCGTCGTGCTCGAGCGCATGGGGACGCGGTCCTACGACCGACATGTCGCCACGCAACACGTTGAAAAATTGCGGCAGTTCGTCGAGGCTCGTGCGACGCAGAAACGCGCCCACTTTCGTCACGCGCTTGTCGTTGCGCGTCGCCTGGCTCAAGGTGCCCTTCGCTTCGGTATGCACCCGCATCGAGCGGAACTTGTAGATCGTAAACACACGGCCGTCCGCGCCCTTGCGCTTCTGTTTGAACAGCACCGGTCCGCGCGAGGAGAGCTTGACCGCGATCGCGATGCCAAGCAGCAGCGGCGCGAGGGCAACGATCGCGGCCGCGGCGAACAGCCGGTCGAAGATTTCCTTTTTCAGCATCGCGTTGGCCGACAGCGGCGAGGCGACCAGATTGATCGCCGGCACGCCGAGCAGATCGACCACGCCACTGCCTTCGAACAGCGCATGGCTGCGCACGTCCGGCATGAAGCGGATATTCACGAGGTCGTCGCGGAACTCGTCGATCAGCGCGCAGATCAGCGGCTCCTCGGACAGCGACAGCATCAGCCATAGCTCGTGCACGTCGTTGGAGCGGATGTAGTCGGCCAGCAGATCCACGCGATCGAACACCGGCACGCTCGGTTTCGTCACGCCGGAGTCGTCCGGGCGCGTGTTGTAGACGGCGGTCGCGCGAAAGCCCGCGGTCGGCGCCGACTCGATGCGGCGCAGGAGCGCATCGCACTGCGAACCGCTGCCGACGATCGCCACCTGATGCAGGTTCATACCCGCGCCGCGCGCCCGCGCGAGCACCGCGTGCGTGATCACCCGATTCGCGATCAGCATGCCACCCGTCGTCGCGGTCCAGTACGAGAACCACAGCCGCGACACGATATCGATGCGATGCAGCGAGTACATCAGCACGAGCGCGCAGGCCTGCACGATCAGCCACGCGAGCGACACCTGACCGGCGAGCCCGAGCTTCGAGCGGCCGCGCCATGACTCATAGACGCCGAACGCGGGGAAGATCGCGAGCGCGAACGCAGCCGAAAACATCACCAGCGCCCAGTAGAAACCCGACTGCCCGAGATAATCAAAGCGGATCCGCGACGCCACGGTCGCACCCGCCAATACCAGAGCGACATCGAAAATCCGCGCGAGCAGATCCTGAAACTTGCGCATTTCACTTACCTCGTTCTGCCGTTCCTGTACGCAAAAAGGGGCGTGCATGGGCTGCCTATGGGCAGCGGCCGTAGTTGTCGTCAAACCTCACGATGTCGTCTTCGCCGAGATAGGTACCCGACTGGATTTCGATGATTTCGAGCGGCACCCTGCCGGGGTTTTCGAGCCGGTGACGCGTGCCGAGCGGAATGTAGGTCGATTCGTTTTCGCTGAGCAGGAACTGCTCTTCGCCGCGCGTGACGAGCGCGGTGCCGCGCACGACCACCCAATGCTCAGCGCGATGATGATGGAGTTGCAGCGACAGCTTTGCGCCGGGCGTCACGACGATGCGCTTGACCTGGAAGCGCTCGCCGCGATCGATCGAGTCGTAGAAGCCCCACGGGCGCCGCACCTTGCGATGCGCGTCGGCCTCCGGCGCGTGCTGCGCCTTGATGCGCGACACGAGCCCCTTGACGTCCTGCACATGCGAGCGATCCACCACGAGCACCGCGTCGGCGGTCTCGACCACGACGACGTTCGCGGTGCCGACGCACGCGACGAGCCGCCCTTCCGAGTGCGCATAGCAGGACACCGCGCCTTCGAACGTCACGCGGCCGCGCCCGGCGTTGCCGTTCGGGTCCTTCTCCATCGCGGCCCATACCGCGTCCCATGAGCCGAGGTCGGACCAGCCGGCTTCGAGCGGGATCACGACGCCGGGCGGAATGACCGCGGCTCGACTTTGAGCTTGCATATCGTTCTGTGGCGCGCCTTGCGCTTCGACGTTGCTCGCGCTGTCGTCTTGCGCCGGCGGCGGTTCGGTCAAACGCTCCATCACCGCGTAGTCGATCGAATCGGCGGGCGCGTCGAGGAACGCGTCGTGCGATGGCCGGAATACGTCGCCGTCCTGCTTGCCGCTCGCGAACGAGGTTGCGCACGGCGCATGCATGTCGGGCCGCAGCGCCGCGAGCGTGTCGAGCCACACGCGCGCACGCACGATGAAGATGCCGCTATTCCACCAGTAGGTGCCCGCCGTCAGGTATTGCCTTGCGATTTCCTCGGCGGGCTTCTCGACGAAACCGTCGATCGCGTGGCCGCCAGCGGCCAATGCCGCGCCGATACGGATATAGCCGAAGCCGGTGTCGGGACGCGTCGGCGGCACACCGAGCGTCGCAATCGCGCCCTCGCTCGCGTGGTGCGCCGCGCACGCTAGCGCGCGCTGCAGGGCAGGCACGTCCGCGATCGCGTGGTCGGCCGGCATCACGATCAGGATCGCGTCGTCGCCGGCCGCGCACGCGAGCGATGCCGCGAGCGTCAGCGCAGGCGCCGTGTCGCGGCGCGCAGGCTCGACGATCAGACGCGCGTCGACGCCGTTTTCATGCAACTGTTCGGCGATCACGAAGCGATGCTCCTCGCCGCACACGACGATCGGCGAAGCGTCGACGCTCCAGCCCGCCGGGAAGCCCTCGAGCCGCCGCGCGGTCGCCTGCAGCAGCGAGTCGGAGCCGACCACGTCGATCAGCTGCTTCGGGAAGTTCTCGCGCGACACCGGCCAAAGCCGCGTGCCCGAGCCGCCCGCGAGAATGACGGGGACGATGTGCGCGCAGCGCGCGCCAGCAACCCCGGCGCTTGCGCCGTTCGGCTCGACGGATCGGGCGCTCACACCTGCCTGCGTCAACATATCGGGAATCCTTTTCGATCTGCAAGGTACGACGAACAACGGACCAGTCCCCGCCTTTCACGCGCGGTTACCGGGCTGGCTCCGTCGGTGCTACTCGCCTGCCATACGGCGGCTTTGAATCCTGAACTCGGTCGGCGAAATCCTCATCCGCTTGCGAAACACTTTCGCGAGCCGGTCGCCGTTGCCCATCCCGGTGCGCCGGGCGATCTTGTCGACCGGCAATTCCGATTCGGTCAACAGGCTGCACGTCACCGCGAGGCGCTCGTGCAACAGGAAACTCGACGGCGTGATACCCATTTCCATCTTGAAGCGGCGCAGAAAGTTGCGCTCGCTCATCGCCGCGAACTGCGCGGCATCCGCAATCGAAATCGCCTGCTGGCAGTTTTCCTGCAGCCAGCGCGCCGCCGCGCGAACCTTGTCGCCGGGACTCATGCCGCCGTCCTCGCCGAGCAGCGGCGCGAGGTTCGTGCACGAGTCGGACAGCAGCCGCTCGGCAGCCGAGCGCGCGGTCGCGTTGCCCAGATCGCGCTTGATCATCGCGAGCGCGCTGCGCATCGATTCCAGCCGGTCGTTAAGGTCGACGACGCCCTGCTCCGCCGAGCCCGCGCCATTTCTGGCCAAGGCCGGCTGGTGCGGGTCGCTCCCGTCCTTGTCCTCGGGCAGGGCCGCCGCGTCGAGCACCGCGCGTCCTTCGGCGATCGGCCGGATCATCGCGGTGTTGCGACGCACGCGCCGCAGCCAACCAAGCAGACGCTCATCGCGCGCCGCCGACGCCGCGCCCTTGCCGCCCGCCACATAGAGCGCGTCGAAGCCGGCGTAATGGCGCGCGTCGAGTCCGTCGGTCCATACGCGCAAACCCGACGACGAAGTCACCATGCCGCCGCCGGCGGACAAGAACGATACGTCGTACAGCCATGCGCCCGAACCGGAAGTGGCGAGTTCGTTGGCAGCCTGGAACACCTCGGCGATCACGCCCGCCCCTTGCAGCGAGCAGTCGTTGAACAACAGAATCGCGACACGACGCACGCCCTTGTTCGGAGCATGCACCCAGCGCAGCATTGCAGACTCGAGACTCGCGCAGGTCATAGTCATCCTCTCGACAGAAAACGATCTACTACACCTTTTACGATCACGCACAATGCGAACCCCGCGCAGTGCATCATAGCGACGGCCTCCGGCGCTCCGCCGCCATGTCCGAAAGTGCAGACATATTGGCGCTAGGACTACGTGATCGGCCAGTGCAATTCGGCACAATGCCGAAATGACCGTCTTTTCAATGGATTAATCGTCTAACCGCATATGGTTGAATATGCACTCGCAAATCTTAAGGCAATTTAGAAAATGAATGCGTACGCCAGCGCACACTGCGGGGCTACTCGAAAAACGGCGTGTCTCCGCCTTATGTACCCACGGAGGCGTATTTTAAAAGAGATTTTTGCCGTAATTGGCTATTGATGAGTGGAACACCCCCCGCCCCTACCAAGCGTGCCCGGCTGCATCGACAACTTCCCCTGTCGACCCGCGCAAGCGCCGCGCAACCGACCCCTTCCGCCGTCCAATGCAAGCACTCAACGCGCCAGAACAGATTATTTAATCTATTTTTATTGATGGCGGGAATATAAACGTGGCGATTAACGTTTCAAACCTGAAACACGGATATCGGACGACTTTAGCGCCCCTGCAATAGATGAGCCAATGACGGAATAAGTCGGGTGCGAGCGGGTGCATTTCCGCCAACCGATTGCGGAAATGGACTGCGAGGTTTCCGCAAAGGGGGTTGGGGACAGCGAACGAAGTCTGCCATCCCTATGCAACGACTGTGACACCCGTCGAGAACGCGCCGCGCAATGGCACGACGCGACGATAGTTCGGCGTCGCCTGACAGGTTTACGGCGGGCAAGCGCACATAGAAGTGGTTCTGAACGGGTTACGATGCCCCCGAGAAACGCGCTGGAACCGCACACATGAACGGCATTTCATGGATCACGCTGATACTTGCCACGATGATCGGCGGGTTCCTGTTCGCAATGATCGGCGTGGTGCTGCTCGCGCTGCTGCTCGGCAGCGTATCGGACCGGCTTTCGAGCAACGACGAGACTCGCCAGGACTCCTAGGGCCTGTTCACGCTAATAACGGGCTTGCGCTGGCCGCCAGAAGGGCCGAGCGCAAGGATTGCGACGCAACGAATACTCGACGTATTCGCAAGGAGCATGACGCGGCGATCGGCCCTTCTGGCGGCCAGCCCCTTGAAGGTTTTTTTAAAACAGGGGAAGCCCGTTATTAGCGTGAACAGGCCCTAGCTACTTCGAAAGATCCTCGAGCGCGACATCGCGCGTCTTCGGTCCCAGCGTACCGATCGCGACCATGACGATCGCCATTGCCCCCGAGATGAACACGAACACACCGTTCACGCCGAAGCGACCGAGGCAGGCGGCGATCACGAACGCCGAGAACATCGCCGACATCCGGCTCCACGAGTAAACAAAGCCGACCGCGCGCGCGCGGATGCCGGTCGGAAACAGTTCGGCCTGGTACGCGTGATAGCTGTATGAAATGATGTTGCCCGCGAGCACGAGGCACACGCCGAGACTCACGAGCAGCACCGTCTCCCGCGCCTGGCTGAACGCGAGTCCGCACACGACGTTGACCGCCGCCATGCAGACGATGACGGTCTTGCGCTCGAAGCGATCGGCGATCAGTAGCCCCAGCAACGGCCCGAGCGGCGCCGCGATCGCGATGATGCTCGCGTACATCAGACTCGTCGTCACCGTGATGCCTTGCCTGATCAGCAGCGTCGGAATCCAGTTCGCGAAGCCGTAGTAGCCCATCGTCTGGAACACGTGAAAGATGATCAGCATCAGCGTGCGCCTGCGATACGGCGGCACCAGCAGATCGCGAAACGCCGCGCGCGCGCGCACCGGTTCAGGCAGCGCCGGCTCGGGCAACGGCAGGCCGCATTGGCGCCGATACTCGCGTGCGACGCGTGCTTCGAGACGCGTCATCACCGCGTCGGCTTCGTCGAGGCGGCCTTTTTGCGCGAGCCAGCGGGGGCTCTCCGGCAAGCCGCGGCGAATCCACCACACCACGATCGCGCCGAGCGCGCCGATCAGCACGACCACACGCCAGCCGTCGAGGCCGAACACGTGTTGCGGCACCAGCAGATACGACAGAAACGCGACGATCGGCACCGCGCAGAAGCCGACCGCCTGCGAGCACGCCGAAGCGCGCCCGCGAATGTGCTTCGGCACGAGTTCGGAAATATACGTGCCGATCGTGACGATCTCGACGCCGATGCCGATTCCCGCGATAAAGCGCCAGCAGTTCAATCCGAGCGCCGTGTGCTGGAACGCCATCACGACGTTGGCCGCCGTGTACCACAGCAGCGACCAGGTGAAGATCGCGCGCCGGCCGAAGCGGTCGGCGAGAAAGCCGCAGGCCGCCGTGCCGATGAACAGGCCCGCGAACAGCGCGGCGATGAAACTCGCGACGCCACTCGTGCCGAACAGGCCGCGCGTCGTGGCCGTCAGCAGGCCGCTGTGCACGAGTCCCGGCGCGATATAGCCGGAGTACATCAGGTCGTAGAGTTCGAAGAACATGCCGAAGCTCAGCAGCATCACGAGCTGCCAGATCGTGCGGGTCGCGGGTAGCCGGTCGAGCCGCGCGGAAATGCGCGCGCCGTCGAGCGCGATCGCGCCGGCGCGGTCCGAGCCTGCTGCATCCGCGCCCGCGTCCGTGGGTGAGCCGTCGAGCGCGCCGGCATCGCCGAGCGCCGTTGCGTACATCGCCTGATTCGACGATTTCATCGTCTGTCTCCAGAATTATTGGTCTATTGCCCGCTGCACCGGGTCAAGCGCGGCACGACGCTCATGCAGCCGCGCGCGGCGCGCGCGATTCCACGCCACCGCCGAGCTCCGCGATCCGCGCGTCGTCGAACCCGAGTTCGCGCAGCACCTCGACGGTGTGCTCGCCGATCTTCGCGATCGGCCGACGCGGCCCGAGACGCGCACCGTCGAGCGAAATCGGCAGCAACGGCATCGCGGTTTCGCTGCCGTCGTCGAGCGTCAGCGGCACCAGGCCGCCGCTCGCGTTCAGGTGCGGATCGTCGAACAACTCCTCGGGCTTCGTGATCGACGCGAACGGAATGTGATTGCGCTCGAACAGCGGCACGAGCGTCGCGCCGTCGAAACGGCTCAGGCTTTCGCCGAGCGTCTGCAGCAGCCAGCCGCGCGCGAGCACACGGTCGTTGTTGGTCGCGAGGCGCGCATCGGCGAGCAGATCGTCGCGTTCGAGAATCGCGCACAGCGCGCGCCACTGCGCGTCGCCGGTCGCGGCGATGAACATCTGCTCGCCGTGCGCGAGCGTAAACACGTCGTAGACGGCCCAGGCGCTGATGCGCTCGGGCATCGGCGCGGCGGCCACGCCGGTCGCCGCGAACTGCTGCATGTGCTGCGCCGAGAGCAGCACGCAGTTCTCGAACAGCGCGCTCTGCACCTCCTTGCCGCGGCCGCTCGCGTGCCGCTCGTGCAGCGCCGCCAGCACGCCGATCGCGCCGAACATGCCGCCCATGATGTCGTTGACCGAGCTGCCCGCGCGTAGCGGACGGCCCACCGGACCGGTCATGTACGCGAGGCCCGCCATCATCTGCACGACTTCGTCGAGCGCCAGACGATGTTCGTACGGACCATTGAGAAAGCCCTTGTGGGACACGTAAATCAGCCGCGGATTGCGCTCGCGCAACGTCGCGTAATCGAGGCCGAGACTCGCCATGCGGCCGGGCTTGAAGTTTTCGACGAAGACGTCGGCGCTATCGACGAGTTGCTTCAGCGCGGCGAGACCGGCTTCACTCCCGAGATCGAGCGCGACGCTCTTCTTGTTGCGATTGAAGGTGCGGAAAAAGCCCGCGCCGGTGCCGAGCAGCCGGCGCGTGCTGTCGCCGCGCGGCGGCTCGACCTTGATCACTTCGGCGCCGAGGTCGCCGAGAATCATGCCGCAGGTCGGACCCATCACCATATGCGACAACTCGATCACGCGGATGCCAGCGAGCGGCAAGGTACCCGGTTGCGGCGTGGACGTCGACGACGAAGCTGAAGTAGCGGAGGAAAGCGGAGTCATTGCGGCACCTGCGGAACAGAAGAATGGGGACAACGCAAAGATTCGGCGTCGCTGGCGGAGTCGCGCGCGACCGCTTGCGCGTGCGCGAACTGTTTCGGCAATCCCGCTCGCGCGAGATAGCCGTACAGCGGCTCGCCCGGCAGCGCTTGCGCCAGCACCGCGCGCGATGCGAGTAGCCGCGCGATGTCGATACCGGTGTCGTAGCCCATGCTGTGGAGCATGAACACGAGGTCTTCGGTATTGACGTTGCCGGTTGCGCCCGGCGCATGCGGACAGCCGCCGAGACCAGCCAGCGACGCATCGAACTCGCGGATCCCGTGCTGCAGCGCGACCAGCGTATTGGCGAGCGCGAGGCCGCGCGTGTCGTGGAAATGCAGCGAGCGCAGCCTGTCGCCCGCGATGTCGCGCACCAGCTCGATGACCTCGCCGACCTGACGCGGCGTCGCTTCGCCGGTCGTATCGCCGAGCGCGATTACGTCGGCGCCGGCCTGCACCGCGGCGCGCGCGATCGCGGCGATATCCGCGTACGGCACGGCGCCCTGCAGCGTGCAGCCGAACACCGTCGACAAACCGGCGATCAACTCGACGCGGCGCCCGCCTGCCGGGGACGCGCCATCGATCAGCTCACGCATCGCGGCGAACGCGTCGATCATCTCGGCGGGTGTCTTGCGCACGTTCGCGGCGCTATGCGCGGCGCTCACCGAAATCGGCGCGACGATGCGCTCTACGCCAGCCTCGAGCGCGTGCCGCGCGCCTTTCAGGTTCGGCACGAGCGCGGTCACGCTGAGATCGTCGTAGCTACGGGCGTGGGCGACCACGTCGGCGGCGTCCGCCATTTGCGGCAGCAGCTTCGCCGGCACGAACGAGGCGACTTCCATGTGGCGTACGCCGGCCGCGTAGGCGGCGTCGATCCAGCGCCGCTTGTCGTCGGTGGACATGATGCGGGCAATGCTTTGCAGACCGTCGCGCAGACCGACTTCGGTCACGACGACGCGCTCGCGGGTTTCATTCATTGGCTGGAGTCCTGGTCGTGGACGCGGGCATCAGAAGCCCGTGGAATGGAAGTGATGCGCTAACTGGATCACAGCGTGCCCGCGTGACGACGCGCGGCAAAGTCTGCTTTGACGAAGCACACCATCGCCGCTCGCGATGGCCGCTCAGGCCGATGGGGCGGGCTTTGACGCTCGCCTGGGTGAAATGCCTAGGGGTTTGTCTGTGGAGGTGGCGAAGGCGCGGGTGACGAGGTGCGTCGCCCGTCTTACATCGCGCCCAGCAGATGCTCGAGCAAACGCGCGGCCGCCAGAGTCAACGCCGCGCGATCGCGCATGCAGATGACGAAGCGCCGCTCGGCCCAAGCCTCGCGCAACGGCACGGCGACGATGCCGTACTCGTCGGCCGCATGGCGCGGCAGCGCCTCGCGCGGCAGGATCGCGACCGCGAGACCCGCCTGGATGAAGCGATAGGCGGCATCGAACGTCGATACAAAGGTGCGGTAATTCAACTCGCTGCCCTTCTCCAGCGCGATGCGCTGCATCAGCGCATTGACCGACGCGTTCGATGCGAGCCCCAGATGATCGAACCCGAGCGTCTGCTCGAAGCCGATCTGCGTCTCGCCCGCGAGCGGGTGCGTGCGCGGCACGATCAGCGCGAGATGGTCGGCGCGATACGGCAACGTGTCGAGACTGCCGAGCGGCACGGTATCGCGGCAGACGCCCAGATCGGCGATGCCCTCTTCGAGCCCGCGCACGATGTCCGCGCTGACGCGCTCCTCGACGTCGACGCGAATCGCAGGATTCGCCTGAAGAAACGCCGACAACGCCTCGGGCAAAAACTCCACCATCGACGACACGTTGGCGAGCACGCGCACATGCCCACGCGCGCCGGCCGCGTATTCGCTGAGCTCGGCCTGCAGGCGTTCGTGGCCGCGCATGATGAGCCGCGCGTGGCGCAACAGCGCTTCGCCGGCGGCGGTCGCGCGCACGCCGCGCTGGCTGCGCGACAGCAACGCGACATCGACGAGCGCTTCGAGATCGGCGAGCCGCTTGCTGACCGCCGACGGCGCGATGAACTCACGCTCGGCCGCGCGCGCGATCGTGCCTTCCTCGCACACGGCGATGAACAAGCGCAGCGTCACCTGATCGATTTGCCACATCGGCGAAGCGGATTCGTGGGTTGGGGGTGGGGGAAATTATGGTTGATCGTTGAAAACTGTGGAGGGATTTCTGGCGCTTGCGGTTTCGGAGATTTTCGACAATTCCCACGCTTGGCGCTCAAATGGAAAGCCCCGCAAAGCAGGTCGGCTATTGCAGTAGTACGATTCGAAGCTTCGAACCTATTGTGCTTCGGGTGGCGCGACTTCGATAGAGTCCAGCGTTTCCGCAATTGAAGTGGTTCCACGTAGTTCGCTGCCCGTTATTTGCCGACCGTGGCTATCAAAAAACTCGGTTTTAGTATCGATTACAAGAGTCACGATGATATCGTTGAAAGCTAATCGACCCTTCTGCGTAGGCGGTCGGAAGAAGCAGGGTACAGAACAACCAGGCGCTGAGTGCCTGTGCTAAACGTTTGTTTATCCATAACTCTATTCCTCGATGGTGGCGCCGGTTTGCGTGACCCGGCTTTGCGGAGACGACCGAAAAAAGCCCCACCGTAGCGGGGCATGATGGCATGTGCGAGCATCAGCGCGATCTGATTGAGGCGTTACGCATGGAGCGGAGCCGCGTCCCTCCATCATTTGCGTCGAAGTCGTATTTGTCTTCTTTAGAAAAAACGTTCAGTTCGATGATTCAGGAAGCCGGGCGACGACGGGTGAGGATGTAATCAGGCATGCCGTTGGCCAACGCCGCGCGCCAACTCGAACGCAGCGGCGCCGATCTCATGATTCTCGCGACGAACACGCGCCGGAAGATTCAGTGCTGCCCGGCTTCGATACCGCCGCCTTGCATGACGAGGCGGCGGTGCAGTGGGCGATTGGAGGAGAGTGACGATGGGCTCGAGGCCTCGATCCCGCGCGAATCGTGTTGCATCTATTCACGCGCGCAGGGGCGAGCGCAACGACTACCTTTCAGCGGCGACGGTAGAGAAGGCTATTCCGGCTGGCTTGACTGGCGGACGCGCGAAAAACGGCCGCAAATCCTGATAGGTTTGATTCGGCGTTGAATCGGCGCGCCGGTTCAACCCTGCGCCGATTCAATGCGCCGATTCAACGTACACCGCAAACCCGCGCCAGACAAAGCGCTCAGCGGGCGCGTTGATTGTTTGACAGGCGTATGCGCCGATTCTGAAATTGAGTCTGCTCTAACGACAGATGAGGTTTCAGATGCAGATGGTCAACTCGCTGATGCAGCGCGCTGGATTGCTGCAAGTCCTGCCGACTGATGAAGCCGCCGCTGTGCTTAACCGCAAGCCGCAGACGTTGCGCAAGTTGGCCTGCCTCGAAAATGGTCCGATCCGCATCAATGGTCGTCTCGCCTGGAAAGTCTCGGACCTCGCCCTGCTGCTGAACGGAGGCGCAGCATGAGCACGCTTCCGATACTTCCGGCTTTCACCAAAGCCTGGATCAAGGGTGGCCGCCATGACGTCCTGCCCGTCACGCTGCTGCAATTCTATGGAGAGGCGCTGCGCAAACGATATGCGCCTTGTTGCTGTGTGTCGTGCTGATTGTCTTGTTTTTCTTGGGCCGGCGGCAGGAAGTGTCAAGTCGCTTGCCAGGCGAGGGCGGCCGGAGCCGTTCTGATGCGCAATGAATCACATGTGCCGGATTTTCTTTAACGATTGTCAAGATGCGCCTATCTCATATTGTTTCCGTTGACCTCGCGAAATCTAAATGGTCAGTTAACGGGTTTTACAGCCAATGCTGTGTCGCTGGTCTTTTCAAGGAGCAGGGAGTGGCAGAATTCGACCCGTTAAGCCAGGGTATCACGGGGCGCCAGGCGTGCCACCTGTCGGTGCCAGGCACCGACAGCGCGTCAGCCTTATCGGTCTTTTCGTTCACGGCCACCGAGACGATGGGCGAACCCAACGTCGTCCATATCGAGTTGACCCACCCGCAGCAACTGCTGCGCTCGGACTATCTCAACCTCGATGCGGTGTTCACCATCGTGGCCGTGGACGGGACCGTACGGAAGTTCTCGGGCTATATCGAGCGCTTCTCGACCATTCAGACAACGAAGGATTTTACGAAGTATGCGATCACGCTGAGGTCGCACTTCGGGCGGCTCGCCGCCGTCACGACCACCCATCCGTACCAGCACCTCACAACACCGCAGATCATCCAGGCCATCCTGCGCCGGCACGGCATCCCGGATCACCTGGTAGCGTTCCGCCTGCGCCGCCAGTATCCGGTTCACCTGTGGCGCTTCCAGTACCAGGTGAATGATCTGGCCTATGTCCAGACGCTGATGCAGAAGGCCGGCATCTACAGCTATATCGTGGAAACGGAACATGGCGACATGACCGTTTTCGCCGATGACATCGACCACTACCGCTACGACGAGCCGCAACGGATCGTGCCGTACCGCGAGGCGGCGGGACTCGAAGCGGACGGGGTGGAAGCCGTCACGGCCATCCGGACCCATACCGTGACGGTGCCGCAATCGTTCATCGTGGCAGACTACAACCCGGAAGGCGCCTGGGAGCGTTTGCGCGACACGGCGAATGTCGCGCCTGCCGATCCGACCACCTACGGCCAGCCGTACCTCTATGGCACGAACCACCTGGACCAGGCGGGCGCAAAGTGGGAGGCGCAGCTGCGCCACGAAGCGGCCATTGCCCGCCAGGTGGTCTACGAAGGCGGGAGCAACCTGCTCGCATTGCAGTGCGCAAGCGTACTCGAAACGGATATCGTGCTGCCCGATGCGCCCAAAGGTCAGGTCGTGATCGAGGTCACGCACAGCGGCGCGCGTGACGCGTCCTACACCAACAGCTACAAGGCGATCCCTGCCGACCGGCGTTTCCGGCTGGAACTGGAGCCGGAAAAATGGGCCAGGGTAAGCGGCACACTCAGCGGGCGGATTTGCAGCCCGGACAAATACACCTACGGTTACCTGAACGCGGCGGGCTACTACGTGGTTCGGCTCGATGCCGATTTCGGCACCTGGCCCAACGGCGGTGAGAGTGTGCCGCTACGTCTCGCGAAACCGTTTGCAGGCAAGCAGCAGACCGGCATGCATTTCGTCGCGCTGGACAATGACGAGGCGGTCATTTCCTTCCGGGACGGCGACCCGGACAAGCCTGAGATTGTCGCGTTTCATCATCACAGCCAGGCGCGCGACCTGGTGACGAATGACCGGCGCTGGCTGTCGCGCAACATGATCCGCACGCAGAAAAACAACAAGCTGCGCATGGAGGACTGGGAGGGTCAGGAAGGCATCAAGCTCAGCACGGAGCACTCGGGCAAGTCGCAGCTGAATCTCGGCTACCTGGTTGACAGCAAGCTCGAATATAGGGGCGAAGGGTATGAGCTGAGATCGTCGGGCTGGGGGGCGCTTCGCGCAGGCAAAGGCGTGATGGTTACGACCTATGACCGTCCCGGCGCCACCGGCAAGCAGCTTGACATGCAGGAGACCATCGCGCAGCTTGAAAGCGCGCTGGCGACCGCAAAGGCGCTCGCCGCATCGGCCGCGAGCGCGAAGGCCGAGCCAGCCGATACCGACGCCCAGCAGCAGATGAAGGACGATCTGGACGGCCTGAAGAAGCCAGGCCTGCTGATGAGCACGCCCGCATCGGCGGGCATCGTCGCGGGCGGCGGCGTGCAGTTTTCGGCGCAGGAGAACATCAACGCCGTGGCTGGCAAAAACGCCGACTGGAGCGTGGTCAAGCGCTTTACGATTGCGGCGGGCGAAAAGATATCGCTGTTCGCGCAGAAACTTGGCATCAGGATTTTTGCTGCCAAAGGGCCGGTCGAATTTCAGGCCCAGAGCGGCCCGATGTCGTTCATTGCGGACAAGGATGTGACCGTTGCAAGCGTCAACGGCAGGGTCAACCTCTCCGCAGCGAAGGAAATCATCCTCGAATGCGGCGGTGCGTTCATTCACATGAAGGACGGCAGCATCACCTTGGGCGGCCCGCTCGACCTGTTCATCAAGACGATCACGGTGCAGAAGAAAGGCAAGGCATCGATGCGCAATCCCGTATCGCTTCCGCCTGTGCCAATTGAGCAGAACCCGGACGAACTGTACACGCAGATGTTTGATGTCAGCACTGTTGTGAAAAGCCAAGGGGATGGACTTACGCTCGCTAACCAGCCCTATCACATCTATTTGCCCGATGGCACGCTCAAGCAGCAGGGCGTGCTGGTCGAAGGCTCGACGTTTAGCGTCAGCACAGCGGAACCGGTAAAGGTCAGGTGTGAAATTGGAGCCGGGGATTGGAAGGTGGTCGAAGACGCCTACGATTACCCTGAACTGGAAGACGCCGCCGCGCAGGCTTGAGACAGTCTTGCTCTTTAAAGTAACTTGTGAAAGGTAACAGATGACTCATCCGCATCACGCACCGCATCCGGCAGCCCCCAAGGCTCCGCCAGCGCCCTACGTCAAAGTGACCTTCCTGTTCAGGGACACCCTGCAAAAGCCGATTGAAGGACTGTCGGTACTGGTTAAGGCCGGCGCGGGCGCACCGCAAGCGCCTGAATGGAAACTTGGACAGGACCGTGACGATCCGCCAGCCGTGAATCCGGCATCTGCACCGGGTGGAGCATCGGCCCCTGGTGAAGCATCGGCTTCAGCGCCAACGGTAAGCAACAGGACGGAAGTGGTTACAGACGCTAACGGATATGCCGTGACAATCCAGAACGCCGCGCGTAGCCAGCCGATCGCTGTCTGGGTAAAGAACCGGAGTGGGAAGTACGTGTTGAAGGCGACAGTGACGCCCAAAAAGGATATCAGCGCGTTCACCGTTGTCAGTCCCGAGTATCACCTGGAAGCGACGACGAAGCTAACACCGAAGGATGAACTTGAGCAGGAGCTGGATTTACCTGTTGTGAAACAAGACGAGGTCATGACGATCGAACGCCTGGTTAAGGATTTTGGCCCGTACATTGGCTGGTCGCAGAAGGTCACCGAGCAGGGGCAGGTTAAGAAGGACTTTCCGACAAAAAAGAAGGATGTGACCGAGGATGCGACGACTCATAAGAAGACAACAAAAATTACGATAGAGCACCACTATAAGGTTGTCGATACGAACAAACCCATGACCGTCGCATTTAACGTATTAGGTTCGCGGCTCAACTACCCCAAGACAATTGAAATATCAGAGGCCAAATTCCAAGCAGTTGCGAACGAGTTAAAAGTCGAAGTGGCCGCACTCAAAGCTGTTGCGGCGACAGAATCATCTGGCACCCCCTTTTGTCACAATGGGCTGCCGAAAATTCGGTATGAGCGACATTATTTTTTTCGGGCAACTCAAGATAAGTCACATTGGGAAGATCGGGATATTTCAAAATTGCCGAATTTGTTTCCTAAGTATCCTGATCTTTGCTTGCCAAAGGTAGGAGGATATTCAATTGGAAGAGCAAGGGGAGACGACGGTGGATGGGGACATGAAGACGGCGATGTAATGTACCAATACGAGCGATTAGGAAGGGCGGCGAATTTAAGTCTTCCCGCTTCGATTATGGCGTGCTCATGGGGGGCATTTCAAGTCATGGGGTTCTTTTACTATCGAATGGGATATTCAACCCCAATGGAGCTGGCAAACAAGGCGATGATGGGTGTGGATGAGCAATTCGAAATATTTGTAGCGTATATGACGAAGGTTAGCGCAGGAGCTTTGGATGCCCTTCAAAAAAAGCACTGGGATAAGTTTGCGAGTAGCTACAACGGAGGGGGCTATCCGCCTGCCTATCCGGCACGGATGGAGGCGCATTACAATGAATTCAAGTAAAATATTTCGCCTGTTTTGCGCCGTTGTGGGATTTTTGTTCTGGCATTTTGCAGTGGCCGGTGTGGTTTCTTTATATGATGAATCTAGATTCGTGACGTTTTCGGATGGTCAAAAAATTTACGGACTCTATTCTGCTCATAATGAATTGTTTTATTGCAATTTCTTGTTTATGTCGAAAAAATCAGTTCACGATCGGGATGAAAATGTACCGATAGAAACATTTTCTCTTGATTATCAAAGGCATGGATATACATATGCTCAGATCGAGCATAATTCTTTTATTCGTGGAGTTTTATCAAAAAATGGAAACACCGTAACGATAAGTACTGAAAGGCCTCAGGGCGGATGTCAAAGTGCAGCTGGATTGTTTTCGGGTGATGGGGGTCTTCCTTACACAGAGATAGCGAAAACTTCCGGCATGGGAATTGGTGTTGTTAACAGGAGGTCGTTTATTTATCAGAATCCGGATTCAATAAATAAGCATGGCTATCTTTTGCCGGGAGACATGGTTGTTGTGATTAATAAAAAATATAATTATTCATATATTCGTTATGTCAATCCCGATATGCTAATCGAAGATGACGATAAAAGGCACATCTCAACCGGCTGGGTCCGCTCAGCTGATCTCGTGAACCCATTCCCGGCAGCGAGTAAGCAATGATTGATTTCATTTGTTTTGGCGAATCCACCGACATAACAAAGCCACGAACAGTGCAAATACTGGGGGGATAGTGAATGGGCGCATTCCGCACGCGGGACCCGGTTGCCTACGTGATCATGTTCGAGAAGGACGATGGAGAACGCCGCTATCTCGGCAGCGAATTGGCGGATGGACAGGTGGCGCTGCGCTGCTACCCGTCGCCTTTCGATGCACTGCTTGATATCTCGCGGAATCCCGCAGTCGTTGTTGGACGAGAACAATCCATCGTCATCCATCCGGTCGATGCACTGCGGCCGGAAGCGGGCGGGACACCAGGCGACCGGCCGGTGATCGCCTGCGTTCATGTCGCGTGGCGGGCGTGTTCGGGCAAACTGCTGATTCGCCCGGACGGCATGCCGGATGCCGTGCTGTCCACCTCGCCTGAACTGGAGTCGGGGGGGGGGGCACTGTACGGAAACTGCCAGGCGGGCTGTTGCGTCTGATTGATGAAATTCATGAGCAGGCAGGGCTGTTTGCCTGGAACGAAACAGTGAATACCTTCTCGGACTGGAGTGAACGCGACCTGCGGGCGCTGGCGCATCAGGCGTGGCGGGATGCGCCGACGATGGAAGCGGATCGCGCGGAACCCGGTTTTGACCAGTTCGCGCTTTACGACCCGGAGTTCCGGCAATGGCACTTCGTTCAGGCGGATGAGGTCATCGCATCAGCCTGACGTTCTGATGCCCGTTACGCCGCCTCCGGCAGCGCGGCGCTTGCTCGGGGCCGAGGTCGTAGACCCGTTGAAATCCTCTATGAGAGGCATAAATTTTCTAAGCATTCGAATCACCGCTTTGATGCGGCAAACGCCGATATTTCCAGCGAAAAACACTATACGCGGAAAAAACTTGACAAGGCTGGGCATCCCATCGCCCCGAACGATCGATATGGTGCAGACCAGTATGAACGTTTCGAGCGCGCATACCTGCTGGATGCGGATGCAGCGATCCAGGCCTGTTCGTGGGGTAAATTTCAGGTGCTAGAAGAGAATTGGAAAGATTTGAGATTTCAGACGATTCAGCAGTTTCTGGAGGCGGCTTGCACTTCCGAGCGCAGACATCTTCTCGATCTTTTTATACCATTCGCTCTGAGCAAGAGTGATCCAAAGCATGGCAATGGGACGTTGAGAAATGCGTTAATTGAGAAAAACTGGGTAAACGCCGCCTGGCTCTACAATGGACCGGGCTACAGTGAAAATAACTACGATGACCAACTCAAGAAAGCATATGAAAAAATCAAAACTGGTGCTCTGCGCGTTTAGCATATTCGCTGCATTGTGCGGACAAGTGGCCTTTTCGAAAACTATCTCCCTTGATAAGCCTGAAGCCGTATTTGATAATCGGCTAGAGTTGGCTGTAAAGCAGCGACCGGAATTTTCCTGGTGGGACGGGCAGGATACATATCGAGCAAGATTTGAGAATGGGAGTACCTACTTTCTTTCGTCAAGCACGATGCTTTCGCCAGTCGTAAAGCCTGTTACCCACGGGTATCCTGGCGGGCGTGGCTGGTGCGAATTCGATTTCTTTGACCAAAACTACAGGTACGTGAATGGCATCCGGGTCAATATTCAGGACCATAGCGACACCAACGTCTGCAACTGGATTGAAGGCGTTTCTGCCGTGACATATAAGGGTCAGCCCGCATTGCTCACCACGGTTCAATACCATCGCGGCATCGACCCGGCCAAGTCGATAGACGAGATCGGGAACAACTATCACCGTTTCACTGCGCTGCTTGTGCTGACCCCTCACTCGGACGGTTCACTCTCGATCCGCCAGGACGATAGTTGCCTGGGTCCGGGGAACCAGTTTGGCGAGCTTGCTACCGCACGAAAACGGCTTGCTGAATGTAACCAATAGCACGAGCCCTCCTTGCGGGTAGGCATTTTGACTGTTTCGCCTTTGTTAAAAAATATTTCGTGGCAGCCTTTCTAAGAATGAGGACGTGAAATTGAATTTTTTTCGCAGATTTGATTGTGCAAAAATTCTTTCTTACTTGCCCTGTTTACGGCGGGCATGGTCCACGCAGCCGTATTGCCAGCAAACATTGTCAAACTCATACCGAAGGGGTTTGAGGTATTGAGCTACGCAGTGGGCCAGCTACCTGATGATAATCGTCAAGACTATCTGATCGTCATCCATCATCCTGTTGACACTATGCACCGGCCATCTGGGGGTTGGCCATCGTTTTTTTTGAGCACGTAATACTCGTCGTGAGTGCGAATTTTCGACGTCAGCGCTGAGGCTGCCGTGCGACCGCGGCAATCGCACGCCCATGCATAACCCAGGGCGTCGGCCATTTCGTAACCGTTCGAATACGACCGAAGCCTATCCTGCGGAAACCATTCGCCAGTTTCGACGTTCATCACCATTGCAGACGGCATTGGCGGGAAGTTTGAGTATATTGAATAGGTGACACGACAAACTTGGCACTCTTCCTCGCCCGCGGCACCTGTCTTTTTCTGTTGGCCCATTTGACCTCTTTTGATTTTCCATAAAACACCCGGCGAATTAAGCATCTAAACGGGGGCACGGTCAATGATTTTAATTTGAGACAAAACTTCATTGACAGATATTAACGATTGCTCTGGCCATCTCATTTTTAGGCGAATTTTCCCCGATATCACGGCCAAACAAAAAAGCGGCATTGAGCCGCAATGCCGTTCAATTAAGCCACTGAGCGGCATTTTTGTTTTCTGGCAAAAAAGCCGTTGTAAGCGAGCGCGGCGATGTTAGCTTTCATCGCCATGCTGGCCGATCCGCTGAAGCGAGTCATCGCGCGTCGAGTCTCACCCATCCCCGCCCTTGCCCGCGATTTTCGGTCTGGCTATGCTGGCGGGTGCGCCGGCTGCCCGCAGGCGACCGCCCCAACCAGAACAACGCTCGAGAACCTGCCCATGTCCACCACCAGTCTGTTTTTCACCGCTGCCGGCGTCGGCCTCGCGATCGCCGCGCCGGTCGGTCCGATGGGCATGCTGTGCATCCGCCGAACGCTGAGCGGCGGTCCGCGAGCGGGACTCGCGATCGGCTTCGGCATCGCCAGCGGCGACGCGGCCTACGGGCTGATCGCGGCGCTCGGCCTCGTCGGCATTTCGCAGTTCATGCTCGCGTACGACCGCCCGCTGCATCTGCTCGCTGGCCTGTTCCTGCTGTATCTCGGCGTGCGCGCGCTGCTGCAGAAGCCGTCCTCTGAAACCGCCGACGGCAATGGCAATGGCAATTGCAACGGCAAGCTCGCGCAGATCGGCCGCGCCGGCGCGCTGCGTGCGTACGCGAGCGCGCTGCTTTTGACGCTGACCAATCCGCAGACCGTCATTATGTTCGCGGCGCTATTCACGACGCTCGCGCCACGCGGCGCGTTCTCGCCGGCCATCGCGCTGACGACGGTCGGCGGTGTGTTCGCCGGCTCGATCGCGTGGTGGTGCTGTCTGGTGACCATGGTATCGCTCGCGCGTCACGCGATCGGCAGCAGGCTTCGCGTCGCAATCGATCGCGTGGTCGGCCTTACGCTCGCGGCGTTCGGCGTCGTCGAAATCCGCCGCGCGCTCTGAGCGGCACCTCACACGCCATGCGGCACACCGGTGCCGTACACGCCGAACGCAGCCCGCTGCCAGCGGCAACGCGCTCACCCTGAGCAAGTGCCGCACGCTGGTGCGGCAGTTTTGCGACAATAGCGCCTTTCGCCGCTGAGGCGACAGCCGACGCGGCCGTGCGGCGCACCGCACGCCGCCGCACTCACCCGCCCCGGCGCGTACGCCGGTCTTGCCGCCCAACCCTTCACCCGCGCTGCGTCAGCTGTCCGCTCAATGGCTCTACCCCACATCAATCTGCTGTACTCCGTCTCCGGCCTGTTCGTCGGCTTTCTGGTCGGGCTGACGGGCGTCGGCGGCGGCTCGCTGATGACGCCGATCCTCGTCCTGCTGTTCAAGGTGCACCCTGCCACCGCGGTCGGCACCGACCTGCTGTACGCGGCCGCCACCAAGGCGACCGGCACGCTGGTGCACGGGCTGAAGGGCTCGGTCGACTGGCAGGTCACGCTGCGCCTCGCGGCCGGCAGCGTGCCCGCGGCGACCGTCACGCTGATCCTGCTGCATCGCTATGGAATGGATACGCCTGGCGCGGGCCGGCTGATCCAGGTCGTGCTCGGCGCGGCGCTGCTGATTACCGCGATCGCGCTGGTGTTCCGTCCGCAGCTCGCGGCGCTCGGCGCGCGCAAGCAACGTGCGCCGAGCCAGGCACGCACGCTCGCGCTGACCATGCTGACCGGCGCGACCCTCGGCGTGCTGGTGTCGTTGACGTCGGTGGGCGCGGGCGCGATCGGCGTGACGGTGTTGTTGCTGCTGTATCCGATGCTGCCGACAACGCGCATCGTCGGCTCCGACATCGCGCACGCGGTGCCGCTGACCTTGCTCGCGGGCGCCGGACATTGGCTGCTCGGCTCGATCGACTGGTCGATGCTGCTGTCGCTGCTGGTGGGATCGCTGCCCGGCATCGCGCTCGGCAGCTATCTGGCCTCGCGCGCGCCGGATGCGCTGCTGCGCAATCTGCTCGCCGCGACGCTGACGCTGGTCGGCGTGCGGCTGGTGTTGTCGTGAGGCGCTGAAGACGCGTCAACCGCGCACGCCGCAACCCGTGTCTATTTGAAAAACCGGCAGGTCAGATCGGCCTCGAACTGCCTGACCCACTGACCGTGGCGGTCGTAATACGACTGTGACCAGCTGCCGCGCCGCACGGTGACGACCCGCTCGTGCGCCGGCTCACCGGGTGCCGCGCTCGCGCTGATGTGGAAATGCGCGGGCGCGAAACCGTGGCGCGCGCACACCAGTTCGAATGCCGCGCGATCGCCGATCGGCAGATCGATATAGCGAAACAGCGTGGTTTCCATGACCTTGGCTCCCCCTTCCCTGCTGGTCACAGTACGCCTCGCGATGCGTCGGTAATGTGTCGCAGCGCACGAATCCGCGACGGCCGCGCCTCCATCGCGACCTGTGCGTGTGGCAAGCCGCATTGCTGCGGTCCCGCAAACCTCGCGAGTGCCACGTGCTAAAACCGGCGGCGAAAAAAAAGCTCCGGCGATCACGCCGGAGCCTCCGAATTGATAGACAGACCTCGCGACGCGATGCAAGCGCGGCGTCAAACCGTCTTCGCGACGCCGACGACGGCGCCCATGCACCACGCCGCTGCGCACCACCGCGCGACGCGGCCCGTGCGGCGCCGCGCGCGCACGCGCATCGCTTACTGCTGCATCACGGTCAGCTTGTTTGACACCGACGTCACGCCCGCGACACCCTTGGCGGCTTCCCCGGCCGAATCGATCTGACCCTGGTCCGGCACCGTACCGGTCAGCGTCACTGCGCCGCCGCGCGCGCGCACGGCGATGTTCGACACATCGAGACCCTGGGTCTTGGTCAGCGCGGCGCGCACCTTGCGGCCGAGTTCGTGATTCGCGTGCTTGCCGGCCTTGACTGCGGCTGCCGCCGACGCCGTATCGGTTGCCGGAGCGTTTTGGGCGTAGACGTTGCACGCCACCACCATCGCCACAACCGGACCCAGTGCTTTCAGAAAACCGACCGTCTTCATAGCTCTCTTCTCCTTGGTTTCACATTGGACCGCATGAACAAGCGGCATCGTTACGACTACGGGCGGCCGTCCTCGCGCGAACGCGCGCGTGAGGTTCGGCCGGCAACGGCTGTGACACGATGTGCAAGAGGCGAGAGACGCCGATTACCAGTAACCGGCCAACCGCGACGTCCGCCGACGCACCCGGTTCTTGTCCGTCTTGCCGGGGTCGCGCCGCAAACGTTGGATCGCGGTAGCGATGCACAATTTAATCTAGCCGGCACAGAAGCGCAAAGGGTTTAGCGCGTGGCGTGGCGCGCCGACAGCAGGTGCGTCATGCGTGCCGGATAGAAGCGGACACGCTCCGTGATCGCGCAAAAATTTGCACGGGCATCATGCCAGCGCTCATGCTGGCGGTTCACCGCGACGCTCACCATTTGTTACGCGTTTGTCGGCGTGACGGGCGGCTACGCGTTTCGCGGCCGCGCCGATCTCAGGTACCATCGGCGCGACGCGTGCTGGCGCGCACCGCCCAAGCCGCCTTCGCGCATTCGAGTCCGATCGACCGCCGCTTTCAGATGATCCGATGAAGCCTGACACCGGCCGCACCCGCCCTACCCGTCTCGTCGCCCGTTTTGTCGCGATCTCGTGGCGCGACCTGGCGGTCTCGTTCGGCCCGCTCGTGCTGCTCGTGATCGTCGCAATCTGGGCCGCCGTGCGGCTGATCCAGCCCGCGCCGCCGAATACGCTGACGATTAGCGCCGGTCCCGTCGGCAGCACCTTCTGGATCGCCGCGCAGAAGTACAAGACGATCCTCGCGCGCAACCGCATCACGCTGAACGTGCTGGCCTCGCAGGGCTCGCAGGAAAATCTGAAGCGGCTGTTGGATCCGAACGCAAACGTCGACGCCGGTTTCGTGCAGAGCGGCATCGCGCCCGCCGGGCTCGACAAGGACAAAAGCCTGATGTCGCTCGGCAGCGTCGCTTACGTGCCGCTCGCGATCTTCTACCGCGGCGCCCCCGTCGACTGGCTGTCCGGGTTCAAGGGCGAACGCCTCGCGATCGGCCCCGAGGGCAGCGGCACGCGCGAGCTCGCGCTCGCGCTGCTGAAGGCCAACGGCATCGTGCCCGGCGGTCCGACCCAACTGCTGCCGCTGACGGGCGACGCAGCCGCCGACGCGCTGATCGACGGCACGATCGACGCGACCTTCCTCGCGGGCGACTCTGCGCAGCCGGCCGTGATGGGCAAGCTCTACCGCACGCAGAACGTGCGCTTCTACGATTTTTCGCAGGCCGACGCGTACACGCGCCGCTTTCCGTACCTGACGCAGCTGAAGGTGCCGATGGGCGCCTTCGACCTTGGCAAGAACCTGCCGGCGAACTCGATCAGCATCGTCGCGCCGACCGCCGAACTGATCGCGCGCGATTCGCTGCATCCGGCGCTGTCCGATCTGCTGATCGAAGCCGCCCGCGAGGTGCACGGCGGCGCGACGACGATGCAGCGCGCCGGCGAATTCCCCGCCCCGCTCGCGCACGACTTCCCACTTTCCGACGACGCCGCGCGCTACTACAAGTCGGGCAAGAGCTTCCTGTACCGGACGCTGCCGTTCTGGATCGCGAGTCTCGCGGACCGCCTGCTGGTGATCATCGTGCCGCTGATCGTGCTGCTGGTGCCGGCGCTGCGCGTCGTGCCCGGGTTGTACGCGTGGCGCGTCAAATCGCGCATCTATCGCTGGTACGGCTCTCTGATCGCGATCGAGCGCAGCGCGCTCAGCGAACATTCGTCGGCCGAACGCGCGTCGCTGATCGAGCGGCTCGACGCGATCGAAGACTCGGTCAACGGCATGAAGATGCCGCTCGCGTACGCGGACCAGTTCTACGTGCTGCGCGAGCACATCGGCTTCGTGCGGCGACGGCTCACGGAAAGCCGCGACACGCGGGGCGGGCTGAACGAGGCCGACGAGCAGGCGGCCGATAAAGTCAAAGGCTGAGCACCTCTGACGACACCGCCGGAACTACGCCCACCTGCCGCCACCAGGGGATATCGACCGGTGCAAGCCAGGACCGCACCTGGTAAGATCGCTACAATTTTGATGAGATAACGGACGCACCGTCCGCATCGTCCGACACAGGCAATCCGGGAGACATTTATGACCGTTGGCATCGACGCCCAACAGCGGCAGTGGTTTTACGATTTCGTCTCGCCGTTCACCTACCTGTTGCTCGAGCAATACGACAAATGGCCCGGCTTCGACTTCGCGTTCACGCCGGTCGTGCTGAACGATCTGTATCGCCACTGGGGCCAGCGCTCCGCGTACAGCGTGCCCGCCAAGCGCGCCTTCATGTACCGGCACGCGCTGTTTCGCGCGGAGCAGCTCGGCATTCCGTACAAAATGCCGCCCGCCCATCCCTTCGATTCGACGAAGCCGCTGCTGCTCGCGACCGCCGCGAACGGCGACGTGCAATTCGTGCGCGAGATTTTCCGCTTCATCTGGCGCGACGGGCGCGATCCGTCGAGCGACGAAGCGTTCGCCGAGCTGTGCGAGCGCGTCGGCAAGCCGGACGGCCCGGAACTGATCCAGGACGAAGCCGTGCAGGCGCAATTGCAGCGCAATACCGCCGATGCGATCGAACTCGGCGTCTATGGCGTGCCGACGTTTCGTCTGAACGATCAGCTGTTCTGGGGCGAGGACGCGCTGCCGATGGTGCTGTACTGCGCGCGCACGCCGAACTGGCTCGAATCGCGCGAGGTGAAGCGGATCAGTTCGCTACCGTGGGGGCTGCCGGACAAGCCAACACCGGCATAACACGGCGGCCGCAGCGGGCCGCGCCCTGGTTGCGGCTTCGGCCCGAACGGCTCGATGCCGGCAGGCGTCGCGCTGATGCCGGCCATACCGCGCCCGCTATGCCGCCGAAGCGCAAACGGGCCTAAGGTTAAGCTTTCGCACCCCATGCGCGCGCCGCGCGGCGAGCTCATCGGCAGCGCCCGCGCCACCACGCTTCGATCATGGACGACACCGCCGCCTCACTCGATATCTGGCTCGTGCGCGTGCTGCGCACGCTGCTCGTCGAGCGCAGCGTCACGCAGAGCGCGTTGCGGCTGAACCAGACCCAGCCCGCGATCAGCACCGCGCTGCGCAAGCTGCGCGAAACGCTCGGCGATCCGATTCTGGTGCGCGGCAAGTCGGGCATGGTGCCGACCGAATACGGCGAGTCGCTGCTCGCGGCCGCGCAGCGCGTGTTGCGCGATGTCGATTTCGTCGCGACGCCGCATGGCGATTTCGACCCGAGCCGCTCGCGCCGCACTTTTCGCGTCGCCGCGCCCGACTATCTGAACGATTTCTTCATGCCGACCGTGATCGCGCGTTTTCGCGAAGCGGCGCCGCATGCGCGGCTCGAAATCGAATCGCTGGGGCCGCTGCTCGATCATTCGGCCGCGCTCGACGCCGGCGAACTCGATCTGGTGATCGGCAACTGGCCGAAGCCCGATCCGCGCTTCGAGCGCAGCGACCTGTTCGCCGATACCGTCGTATGCATGATGCGCGCGGACCATCCGCTGACACACGAGCCGCTCACCCGCGAAGCCTATCTGGCCGCGCCGCATCTCGCGCCGACGCCCTACAGCGGCGCGCGCGGCGGCGCGATCGATACCGGCTTCGCGCGGGCGAAGGCGAGCCGGCGCATCGTCGCGACGCTGCCCTACTTCGGGCTCGTCGCGCAGACGCTTCTGCAATCCGATCTGATCTTCACGACGACGCGGCGCTTCGCGATGCACTACGCGAGCATGTTGCCGCTCGCGGTCGTCGACGTACCGATCGCGTTTCCGCGCATCCGCTGCTATCAGTTGTGGCATCCGCAGCCGGATCGGCCGAGCGATATCGGCTGGCTGAGGACGTTGATGTCCGAGGTGTCGGGTGAGCTGGTCGCGCGCAAGCCCCCGTTGCGCCGTCGTATGGCCTAAACCGTGATCTGCGCCGTTGCGCGGACGTGGCTCGCGGCCTGCCCCAAAGCATGAACCGTCGCGGCCTGCCGTGTCCTCAGTCGCAGCAGTTGCGCGCACACCGCAATCGCGATCGCGGCAGGCGCCTTGTCGACGATCCCTTCGACGCCGATCGGGCAGGTCATCTCCGCGAGCCGCTCCAACTCCACGCCTCGTTCGAGCAGTCGCCGCTCGAACTTCACGCGCTTCGTGTTCGAGCCGATCATGCCGAAGTAGCTGAAATCACGCCGTCGCATGATGCGTGAGGCCAGCGAAAAATCGAGCGCATGGTTGTGCGTCATCACCAGAAACCACGCGCCGGGCGGCGCCGCGTCGACGATCGCCTCGGGCGTGTCGGTCGCTTCGACCTGCACATTGGGCGGCGTTTCGTCGGGGAACAGCTCGTCGCGTTCGTCGACCCACTGGACCACGCACGGCAGGCTGCCAAGCAGATGCACGAGCGCATGGCCGACGTGTCCCGCGCCGAACAACACGATATGCATCGGCGCCGGCCGCGGTGCAAGCTCGGGTCCGGTCCCGCCCGGACAATAATTCAGGCGTGCTTCCATATTGCGCTCCCAACTCGTTTGCCACTCGCCATCACGCCTGCCGCGCGGCCGCCGTCGCGGCCCGCACCGCGCCGACCGCCTTCAGGATTTCCTCGCTGGTCGCGGGCGCATTGAGCGGCGGATTGACCTGATGGCCGCCGACCGCCGACACCGCGTCGCGCACCGCGAAGAACACCGAGAACGGCAGCAGCAGCGGCGGCTCGCCGGTCGCCTTCGAACGATGGATGCTGTCTTCCGCGTTGCGGTTCCTGAACAGCCTGACATTGAAAACCGGCGGCACGTCGTTGACGGTCGGGATCTTGTACGTCGAGGGCGCGTGCGTCATCAGCTTGCCGCCGGCGTCCCACCACAGCTCCTCGGTGGTGAGCCAGCCCATGCCCTGAATGAACGCGCCTTCCACCTGGCCGACGTCGAGCGCCGGATTCAGCGAGGCGCCGACGTCGTGCAGCGCATCGGCGCGCAGCACGCGCATTTCGCCGGTCAGCGTGTCGATCACGACTTCCGATACCGCCGCGCCATACGAGTAGTAGTAGAACGGCCGTCCTTGCAGCTTCGACTGATCCCAGTAGAGCTTCGGTGTCGCATAGAAGCCGTCGGACCACAACTGGATGCGCGCGAGATAAGCCTTCGCGACCACTTCCTCGAACCGGATGGCGACCTCGCCGACCATCACGCGATCATGCGCGAAGCGCACGTCTCGCGGATTCACGCTGCCCGCGCCGAAGCGCTCGGCCGCGAACGCGGCGAGCCGCTCGCGCAACTGGCGCGCGGCGTCCTGCGCGGCTTTGCCGTTCAGGTCGGACCCGGTCGACGCGGCCGTCGCAGACGTATTGGCGACCTTGCTGGTATCGGTCGCGGTCACCCGAATCCGGTTGAAACCGACGCCGAGTTCATGCGCGACGACCTGCGCGACCTTCGTGTTCAGCCCCTGGCCCATTTCGGTGCCACCGTGGTTCACGAGCACCGAGCCGTCGGTGTAGATATGCACGAGCGCGCCGGCCTGGTTGAAGTGCGTGACGTTGAACGCGATGCCGAACTTGACCGGCGTGAGTGCCAGGCCCTTCTTCAGGATCTCGTTGTTCGCGTTGAATGCGTCGATCTCCTTGCGGCGCACGCGATAGTCGCTGGTCGCTTCTAGTTCGTCGATCAGCTCGTGAATCACGTTGTCTTCGACCAGCTGGCCGTACGGCGTCTGGTTGCGTTCGGTCTTGCCGTAGAGATTGCGGCGGCGCACGTCGAGCGCATCGATGCCGCACGAGCGCGCGACGTTGTCGAGGATGTACTCGATCGCGAACGCGCCCTGCGGGCCGCCGAAGCCGCGAAACGCCGTGTTCGACTGCGTGTTGGTCTTGCCGCAGAAGCCGTCGATCGAGACGTCCGACAGCCAGTACGCGTTGTCGAAGTGGCACAGCGCGCGCGTCATCACCGGACCCGACAGGTCGGCGGAAAAGCCGCAGCGCGAGGTCATGTCGACCGCGACGCCTTCGATCACGCCCTCTTCGTCGTAGCCGACTTCGTAGGTGTAGTGGAAATCGTGACGCTTGCCGGTCACCATCATGTCGTCGTCGCGATCCGGGCGCAGCTTGACCGGGCACAGCAGCTTCCACGCGGCGAGCGCGGCGCAGCAGGCGAACAGCGCCGACTGCGATTCCTTGCCGCCGAAACCGCCGCCCATGCGCCGACATTCGATCAATACGTTATGCGATGCAACGCCCAACGTCTGCGCGACGAGGTGCTGCATTTCGGTCGGATGCTGGGTCGAGCAGTAGACGTGCATGCCGTCGTCGTCTTTCGGCACCGCGTACGAGATCTGCCCTTCCAGATAGAACTGCTCCTGGCCGCCGAGCAGCATCTCACCGGCGTCGCGATGCGCGGCGCGCGCGATTTTCGTGCCGGCGTCGCCGCGCGCGAGCTTCATCGGCGGCAGCACGAACTGGTTCGCGGCGCGCGCCTGCTGCGCGCTCAGCACCGCCGGCAGTTCCTCGTAGACCACCTCGGCGCGCCGTGCGCCGAGACGCGCCGCCTCGTGCGATTTCGCGACCACCATGAACATCGGCTGGCCGACGTATTGCACGACGCCGTCAGCGAGGATCGGATCGTCGCCATGAACGATCGGGCCGACGTCGTTGACGCCGGGGATGTCGTCGGCGGTGAAGACCGCGACGACGCCGGGTGTCGCGCGCACATTGTCGAGCGCGATCGAGACGATCTTCGCGTGCGCCTTCGACGACAGCCCCAGCGCCGCGTGCAGCGTGCCGGCCAGCTCGGGGATGTCGTCGGTGTAGGTCGCGCGGCCGCTTACGTGCAGATGCGCGGACTCGTGCGGGCGCGACACGTGCACCTGGGTGAAGTCGTCGAGTTCCTGAAGCTCTTTCAGGAACGGTTCGGCTTGCTGGTTCATGGTTGTGTTCTCCGTATCCTTGAACGCGCGGCGCTCAGGCGCTCGCGCCGGCCGGCGCGACCGCGCGCACGTCGAGCGCGCTCTTCGGCAGCGGCTGCCGCGCGCGCGTTTCGAGCCAGAAGCGGTACAGCGTGTTCTTCGCCGCTTCGAGCCGGTAGTCGCTGGTCGCGCGCATATCGGTGAGCGGCGCGTAGTCGGTGCCCAGCGCGAGCATCGCGGCCTGCGCGGTCGCCTCGTGCCATTCGGCGTCGCGCAGCACGGCTTCGGCCTGGAGCGCGCGCTTCGGCGTTGCGGCCATGCCGCCGAACGCGATGCGCGGCTCGCGGATCGCGTCGCCGTCGGCGATGAACGAGAACGCCGCGCAGACGGCCGAGATATCCGAATCGAAGCGCTTCGACAGCTTGTAGGTACGAAAGCGCAGGTTCGCGCGCGCATCGCCGCGCGCGGGAACCTTCAGACCGACGACGAACTCGTGCCCGGCCATGTCCTTCTTCTGATACGCGAGGTATAGGTCTTCGAGAGGCATCTCGCGCTCGATGTCGCCGCCACGCACGATCACGCGCGCGCCGAGCGCGATCAGCCCCGGCATCGAATCGCCGATCGGCGAGCCGTTCGCGATGTTGCCGCCGAGCGTGCCGGCGTTGCGGATCGGCAGCGACGCGAAGCGCTGCCACATTTCGGTCAGCTCTGGGTACTGCTTCGCGATCTCGGCATACGCTTTTTCGATGCTGACGCCCGCGCCGATCTCGATCCAGTCGTCATTGGTTTCGAGCTTTTGCAGCTCGGCGACCTGTCCGACGTAGACGAGGTCGCCGAGCTCGCGCATCTGCTTGGTGACCCACAGGCCGATGTCGGTGCTGCCCGCGAGCAGGCGCGCGGCCGGTTCCTGCTGTTTGATCCGCGCGAGCGCCGCGACCGTGCGCGGCGCGGCGAAGCGCTGGCCCGCGTGCTCGTACTGAAACGTGTCGCGGCGTTCGAGCGTCGCGAGCGTGTCGGCGAGCGCCTTTATGTCGACTGGCGCTTGCGGCGCGGGCGCGTCGAACATGCGCTCGGCCGCATCGACGATCGGCCGGTAGCCGGTGCAGCGGCACAGGTTGCCGGTCAGCGCATTGCCGATCGCCTCGCGCGACGGCACCGTGCGGTTCGCGCAGCCATGCTCGTGACCGTGCTTCTCGTAGAGCGCCCACATCGACATGATGAAGCCCGGCGTGCAGAAGCCGCACTGCGAGCCGTGGCAGTCCACCATCGCCTGCTGCACCGGATGCAGCGAGCCGTCCGGCTGGCGCAGGTCTTCGACCGTGAAGAGCGCGCGGCCGTCGAGGGTCGGCACGAACTGGATGCAGGCGTTGACCGCCTTGAACTCGACGCCGCCCGCCGGATTGCGCTCGCCGATCACGACGGTGCAGGCGCCGCAGTCGCCTTCGGCGCAGCCCTCCTTGGTGCCGGTGCAATGCGCGTCCTCGCGCAGATACTGCAGCACCGTGCGGGTGACGGGCGCGTCCTCGATTTCGCGGATCGCGTTGCGGTGATAGAAACGAATCGGCTCGGTCATGTTTCGGTGCTCTCGTCTGTTCTGGGTGCGCGCGGACGCGCCGCGTCGATGGTTTGAAAGCTATCACCGTCAATAAACCTAACCCATAGCCTGAATCGCATGGGGGACATATTGTTCGCGCGATATGACCCGCCATTGATTCATCCCATTTTTTGAGCAAACTCTGCAAAGGAATCGGTTCCATGGGAGAATCATGCCTTCCCGCCGAATTCAAGTCTGGTTTTCCCGATGTCCACCGACTCCGCGTCCGCCCGCAGCGAATTTGCGACGACCCTGCACATCATTCCGGTCGTCTTTTTCACCTTTCTTTGCTACCTCGCGATTGGTATTCCGCTCGCGGTGCTGCCCGGTTATGTGCACGCCGACCTCGGCTACAGCGCGGTGCTGGCCGGCGCGGCGATCAGCGTGCAGTACCTCGCGACGCTCGCGTCGCGGCCGCTCGCGGGTCGCTCGGCCGATACGCTCGGGCCGAAGCGCACGGTGTCGATCGGTCTGCTCGGCTGCGGCGCGAGCGGCGTGCTGCTGTTGCTCGCCGCGCTGACCGCTCACTGGCCGGGGCTGAGCCTCGCACTGCTCGTGTGCAGCCGGCTCGTGCTCGGTTTCGGCGAAAGTCTGTGCGGCACCGGCGCGATCCTGTGGGGGATCGGCCGGGTCGGCACGTCCAACAACGCCCGGGTGATCTCGTGGAACGGCATCGCGACCTACGGGGCACTGGCGATCGGCGCACCGCTCGGCGTGATGATCTCGCGCTCGATCGGCTTTAGCGCGCTCGGCATTCTGGTGATCGCGCTCGCGGGGCTCGGCTACTACCTCGCGCGTCTGATCGCGCCGGTGCCGGTCGTGCACGGCGAGCGGATGTCGTATCGCAGCGTGTTGACGCGCGTGCTGCCGCACGGTATGGGTCTCGCGCTCGGCTCGGCCGGCTTCGGTTCGATCGCGACCTTCATCACGCTGTTCTATGCGGCGAAGCACTGGCCGAATGCGGCGCTGTCGCTGACGCTGTTCGGCACGCTGTTCATCGGCGCGCGCCTGCTGTTCGCGAACACGATCAAGACC
Organism: Paraburkholderia lebeckiae; assembly: GCF_050436225.1. NCBI lineage: Bacteria > Pseudomonadati > Pseudomonadota > Betaproteobacteria > Burkholderiales > Burkholderiaceae > Paraburkholderia > Paraburkholderia lebeckiae. Next base: position 3,266,396 of record NZ_JBNDLU010000002.1, read on the forward strand.
TACGGCGGCTTTCGTGTCGCAATCGTGTCGTTCTCGTTCGAATGCGCGGGTCTGTTGATGCTGTGGCTCGCGCCCGAGCCGCATATCGCGCTCGCGGGCGCCGCGCTGACGGGCTTTGGCTTCGCGCTGGTGTTTCCGGCGCTCGGCGTCGAGGCGGTCGGGCTCGTGCCGCCGGCGAGCCGCGGCGCAGCGCTGTCCGCGTACTCGGTGTTTCTCGATCTGTCGCTCGGCATTACCGGGCCGCTGGCGGGGTATATCGCCGGCGAGTTCGGTTACGGCTCGGTGTTCCTGTTTGCCGCGATCGCGGCTGCCGCGGCGGTCGTGCTGTCGACGGTGCTGTATCTGCGCAACGCGAAAGTAACCAGTCTGTCGACCGCGCAGTAAGCACTCGCCGTGAACGCGCGCAACGAACGCGCGGCGCTGACGCAACAAGGCCGCGACGCGCAAAGTCTTCACGACGCGCGCCGCGGCCGTTCGATCCCGCTGTCCATCCTCGCGGCTATTCCCTCTCCGCCGCCATCTCCTGCTTGATCGTCGTCTGCGCGCGCACCGCGATCTGGCCGTGATTGATTCGGCTCGATACGTTGTACACGCCGATCAGCATGAACAGCTCGGTCGCGGCCACCGAGCACGCGGTGCCGACACCGCCCCAGAAGTAGATGCTGATCGGTGCCTGCACCAGATGGAACAGCGCGCCGTAGATATAGATCCGCTTCAGCAACGACTGATTGCCCGACGCGATGATCGTCAGCATCACCTGGGTCGTCGTCATGCCGACGATCGCCGGCACGAACACGAGAATGCGCAAAATGCGGAAAGTCTCGCCGAATGCCTCGCCGAGAAAACGTCCGACGAACCATTCGCCGAGCACCGTAAAGCCGACCAGAATCAGCACCGCCGACGCCGCGAACGCGAGCATGAAACCGCGGTTGACCTTGTGGATATAGGCGATGTCGTTGCGCTCGTAAGCGACGCAGATCTTCGGAAAGAACGCCTGGATGGCCGGCGCCGTGCACGCGCGTAGCGCGTTGGTGAGTCGCTCGGCCGCCACGTAATAGCCGACCGCGCCCGGGCCGCTGATCATGCGCAGCATGATCACGTTCGCGTACATGTACACGGACGTCAGCGCCGAACCGAGAAAGATGTGATACGCCTCTTTCGCCTCGGCCATCACGTCGGCCCAAGTGACCCGCACGGTCAGCAGGATCTCGCGCTTCCAGATCAGCGCGCCCATCAGGATCACGCCGCACACGAAGGTCGGCGCATATTGCAGAGCGGCCGCGAGCATCACGTCGTCGCGAGTCCTCACGAACAGGAACAGCGGAATCAGCAGACCCACGCGCGTCGCGAGCAGCGTGCCCGCGAGCACCGGCAGGCGCTGCGTGCCTTCGTAGAAGCAGCCGGGCGTCAGCACGCCGCCCCAGATCACGAGCGAGCCCAGCAGCGTCGCACCGCGCTCCTGCGGCGACATGTGCGCGGCGAAGGCCCAGCCGACCAGCACCAGCGAGCACAGCAACGCGAGAATCGTGCGGCCGATCGTGGTCGACCAGTAGATGCGGTTCACGACCTCCGGGTTATCGATGTGCACCGCCACCTTGCGCGCGCTCGACAGTCCGAAGCCGAAGTCGACGATGACGAGAAGAATCTGCGAAATCGATTGCGCGTAACCGATCACGCCCAACCCGGCCGGCCCAAGTACGTGCGACAGATACGGCAACGTAACGAGCGGCAGCACGTAGTTCAGGGCGTACACCGAATACAGCGCGATGATGACGTTTCTCGTCGACACAATCGTCCTGTCTGCAGTAGGCGGTTAAAACTCAGGTCGAAAAAACAGAATACGACACGAAAGCAGGTTCACTTAGTACGATATCGATCTTGTTGTAGCGATCGTCTTCGCCATTTGCGTTCAACACCGCGCCCTTCACCGCATTGCCGATCAGATTGCTTACCACGGTCTTGTAGTTGGCGTCGGTTGCGTCGGTTGCGAACAGGATTTCGGCGAGTAGAGCATGGCCGCGTGTGGCCGCGCGCAACACCACCCGGCCCGAGGTCGAGCGCAGCACGTTGATCGAGATGCGCGTCGTCTCCTGCGACACGGTCTGGTTTCCGCAATGCAGCGCCGCCGCGACGCCGCCGCGTTCGTAGCCGACGCCGAGATTCAACGCATGCACGAGGCTCGCGTCCTTGCCGCCCGCGATCGCGCCGCCGCCCGGATACGCCTTGGCGTAACCGACGATCGTGTCACCCGCGCGATCGCCGAAATTGCCCTGAATCGTGATGCCGTCGAGCGGTGTGCTGCCCGGCGCGGTAGAACTGCCGTAGACGAACTGCGGGCCGTCGCAGCCGGCGTTCTCGTCGTCCTGGCCGGGACGGTAGCGATTGCCGACGATCGTCGCCGCCTGCTGGTAATCGATCTGGATGTGGCAACTCTGACCGGGCGGCACATCGAGGTACGACGGATGGCCGCGCGTCGAGAATTTCCAGCGGCCGATCTTGCCGTCGCCGCCGCAACCGTTGCGCGAGAAGTAATTGCCGTTCACCACCTTGCCCCAGTTGCCGCTCTTCATATAGACGCCGGCACAGCCATTGCGATCGAACACCGCGCCGACGATCAGCGACTCCGCGCCGAGAATCACGCCGTGTCGCGCGTTCCATTCCCAGCGTCCGCCGATCACCTGCCAGAAGTTGTCGACGATATCGGCGCCGGCCGTATGGCAGAACATGCCGACGCAATTGATCAGCGAGCCGTCGGTGTGCTCGGTCGCGTAGAAGCCGCGCTCGCACATGTACGCATAGCAGCGCTCGAGCGTCGAGGTGACGCCGAGTTCGTAGCCCGCGCGCGAAAAACCGATCGCCGTGCAACGACTAGCCCCGGCCGACGTACCGAAGTGGATGCCGATCGCCGTGTTGCCGGTGTGCGCCGGATAGTTGGCGAGGTAGTAGATGACCTTGTCGTAATGCGCGGGCCGCACCTGCACATGCTCGACGAACGCCGAGTCGCCGAGCGTCAGCGCCGCCGACCTCGGGCCGCCCGAGTCCTGTCTCTCCAGCACGGTCGCCCCCATCGCGATGTCGGTGATCACCACGTATTCGCCGCCGCCGTCGCCGCGCAGTCTCGAGCCGTTCGCGGTGGCCAGGTCGCCGGTGTAACGCCAGATGCCGCGCGGTAGATACAGCCCGCGCGCACCACTCGCGAACGCTTCCCTGAGTTCAGCGCCGCAGTCGTAACCGGACGCGCCGCGCTGGATCGCCGCCAGCCGGTGCGGATCGACGAAGCGCGCGACGCTGACCTCGAGTCCCGCGACGATATCGCTGAGCGTCTTCAGATAGCTCGGCGCAACCGGTTCCGATGCGGCACGCTCGGGCACGGACGCGGCGACGCGCAGGATGCCGCCGGCACCGTCGCCCGCGCCGTTACCCATACTCGCGAACGCGTCGCGCTCGCGCAGCGCGTGCCCCGTCGCGCGCGCGACGCCCAAATCGGCGGTGCTTGCACTGGCCCCGGCCAGGCCGCCGAGCAGGAACGTCTTGAGCGCCTGTCGCCGGGTTTTCATCTAGCCTTCCCCCATTGCGTTACTCCGTTTTTTTTCACGTCGAGAGATCGACAGGCGTCACTCCACCGTGATGCTTTGCGCCTGCTCGGCGGCCACCTGACGCGCGCTCACGGTCATGGGAACCGGCACCGCACGCGCCTTCGCGCTGCGAATCAGGCCCTGCACGCCTGGCGGTCTGAACAGCGGCACACGATACTTGCGGCTGAAACGCCACAAGCTGTTCATATGCCGGCGCCCCGCCTTGCTCAGGAAGCCCGCTGCCGACGCACGCTGATGCTCGTGCGTGAGTCGCGCGCCCGGCACGCACAGCACGCGGTAGCCCGCCTGCCAGATGCGCGCGCAAAAATCGACGTCCTCCATATAGAGAAAGAAGTGCTCGTCCATGCCGCCGAGTTCGCCGAATAACGCGCGCCGCACGATAAAGCCCGTGCCCAGCACCCAGTCGGCCTCGAACGGCGTGCCCGCGGCCCACGCTTCGCGCATCATGTGGTTGTCGATGCGGCGCTTGAACGCGCCGAGCCGCCCGAGCGGCGAACGCCGGCCGAGTATGTCGAGCACTGAATAAAACCGCCGCGCGGAAAACTGCCGCTCGCCATCCGGATAGACCAGATCGAGACCGACGAGGCCGACATCCTTCTCCGTTCTGAACAACTGCACCGCGTTTTCGAGCGATGTATCGACGAAATAGGTGTCCGGGTTCAGCACGAGCACGAGCTCGCGCAGACAGCCGACCATGCCGAAGTTGACGCCGGCTCCGAAGCCGCGATTGATCGACGTTTTGACGAGCCTCACTCCCGTCGGTAGCGTCTCCCTCAGATAGGAAAACGAATTGTCGGGTGAAGCGTTGTCCACCACGACGATGTCCTCCTTATCCGCAATCGAAAGTTCGAGCACGGAGCGAACGCAATTTCCGACCAGTTTTGGCGTGTTGTAATTGACGATCACAACGCTAAACATTCCCTTCAGGTTCATCCCCACCTCCTGCTTTACATCAGGTGTTCGTGGAATTACCCCCAAACACGGCTTTCTGGTTCTTGCACCTTGCTTCGCGCTCTTCGCGCGCACTACCGACTACTCACTGCTCGTCCGCGCGACGCAGACGATCTGGAGCGCACTGCCTTCCCGTTCGCTACGTGCTGTTTGGACGCGGTCCGCCCACGTAATCGAACACTGGCAATGTCATCAGGATGAAGAGAAACGGAATCACTTCGATCGATTGATAGAAGAGCGTTTGAAATAAAGCGGCCCAGACGCACAACGAAATCCGGCTCGCGCTGCTCGCGAGTTTCGTCACCGATATCAGCACGCCGTAATAGAAGATCGCGCCCATCAGGCCGATATTCAGAATCTGCTGCAGCACGCTCGATTCGACGACGCCGAACTCCTGTTTCACCGGCTCGGGTGCCGAGTTCGTGACGAGCCCAAAGTACGTGCCGGCGATCACGTTGACCGGCAATACGAGCGACTTGGCCTTCTCCCATGCTTCGGTGCGGCCGTCGTTGCCGTCCGATTGCGGATCGGTCGCGCCCATGAGCCGTTCGGTGCCGACGTTGACGACACTATCGTTCTGACTGCTCACGGCGACGCCGAAGATCATGATTGCCATCGTCGCGAACACGGTGGCAACGATCAGTTTCGCGTTTCTCGTGATGAACTGGATCGGCGCCTGCACGAACGCGAGCCCGAACGTGCCGAGAATGATCAGCATGCCGCTACGCGACAGCGCCGAGAAAATCGCAAAGCTGAGCACCGCGCACGCGAGGCCCGACAGCACGTTCTTGCGCACCAGATAGTCGACGCCGCACAGCGACGCGGCAATCGCGACGAACAGCGGGTAGTGCAGATAGCTGCCGGTCAGCGACGGCGCGCGCAGATTGTCGAAGCCGTACGTCGCGCCGGGCAGATCGATCGGGAAAACGTTCTGCTGCTGCGCGAGCGCGACGGCCGCCTCGATCAGCGCGATCAGCACGAGCCCCGCATAGGCGACGCGCGGCCGCACGAAGCGCTTCTGATAGTTCGAGATCGTGTAGAAATAGATGAACAGCGTGAAGATGAAGACGAACAGATAGGACGGCCCGAGCTCACCGGTGAGCGCGAGCGTCGCGACGATCGACAGCCCGGTCGAGAACAGCATGCCCACGAGGAAGCCGAACGACAGGCGTCCTTCGTCGCGGAAGTAAGCGGCAATCGCCGTCGGCGAGATGTACCACACGAGCAGCCCGACGATGCCGCCGACCTGGATCAGATAGGCGGCGTCCTTGCCGATCAGATACTCGAGCACGCCGCGCGAGGCACACAGCACGACGGCCAGCAGATAGGCGATGGTTGCGATCATGGCGTCAGGCCTGATACGCCACGGAGGCGTTGACGTTGACCGGATCACCGCGGTAGATGCGCTCGATCACGTCCTGGAACTCATCGATTTCGCAGACGTTGAGCAAGGTGCCATCGTGCTCGACGCCTTCCGCGCCGAGCGGCGTCGAGACGACAGGCAGTTTCGCCGCGAGCATTTCGAGCGTCTTGAGCTTGACGCCGGCGCCCGACAGCAGCGGCACCACGCCGATATCGGCGGACTCGAAGTACTTGCCCGGATTTTCGACGAAGCCGGTCACGCAAATATCGTCGCTATTCAGGCGCTTTACGCGGTCGCTCGGATCGGAGCCGACCACGAACAGCTTCAGTTGCAGGCCGCGCCGGCGCAGCGGCAGAAAAATCGTGTCGACGAAATTGAGCAGCGCCTCTTCGTTTTCACGGCGTTGCATCGCCCCCCAGAACAGGATGTTGCCTTTCTCGACCGTGTCTTTGGAGCGCCGCACTTCCTTCAGAAACGCCGGCAGTGAGATCGGCACGACCTGCAACGCGCCGACCCCGGGGTACAGGCCGTTGATCAGCTGCGAGTCCTTGCTGGACAGCACGAGCACCTTGTCGGCCAGCTTCAGCAGACGCTGCTCGAGCATGAACGTCTGCCGGATGAACAGCCATCCTTCGATGGACTTGATGCGCAACATGACCTGGATCTGCAAGTCATGCGCGCACATCACGATCTTCACGCGGTCGTGGAAACGGTCGCGCAGATTCTGGGCATACGCAAAGCATTGCGAGAACTCGAGCCGCACGGTGTCGTATCGGTTCCTGTCGACGAGCTCGCAGAGGAACTTGCCGATCGCGGGTTTATAGCGCGAGAACAGGCGCGGTGAAAAAGTCAGCGGATTCGCGAGGAACGACGGGATCAGGTCGAACCGGCTCACGTACTGGATGTACACGTTGCGCACGTTCGCGCGGAACTCGATGTCCTTTTCGTCGACCGGCACGCGCGACACGATCAGCACGTCGAGCTCCGATTCCGCGCTCAGTTTGACCAGGTAGTCGTAGGCCAAACGGTGGCCAGCTTGCGGCGCGTTTTTCTGAGGCAGAAAAGGCGTGACAAATAGCTGTTTCATCCGAGTAGTCCCTTGCCTGTACGGTATGCGCCCGGTAAGCGCGGCCGTAAGATCCCTTCGCATTGCCATGTTGGTTTTCTGAGCGGTCCAGTCGGGCGCTACGCCCCGCTCCGCGGGCGCGTCGCGAACCAGGCGCCGCGCTTATCTGTCGTACGGTTTGTAGATGTAGGCCGCGTAGCGATAGCGTCCGTAGCCGTAGCTGTAGCGTCCCGGCCGCATCCGCAGTCCGTTCATGATCACGCCGCGCACCGGCAGACCGACCTTCTGCATCTGGCGGACCGACTCACGCAGCTCGCCGATGCCCGTGACACCCTGACGCGCGACGAAGAACGTCGTCCCTGCCACGCAGGCGAGCCGGACCGCATCCGCGGCGAGCAGCACCGGCGGTCCGTCGAGCAGTACGACGTCGTAGCCGGTCGCGACCTGGCGCAGCACCGCTTCGAGCCGTGTGTTCGACAGTACGTCGCTCGGGCTCGTAACCTGGCGGCCGCTCGCGATGAAGTCGACACCCTGGAAACGGGTCGCGCGAATCAGCTCTTCGGGACGGTGCGCGCCCTGGATCAGATCGGTGAGGCCGGGACCGCGATCGCCGCCGAGATGCCGATGCAGGAAGCCGCGACGCAGGTCGCCGTCGATCAGCAGGACGCGCTTGCCGGTCGCACCGATTACCGCGGCGAGATTCAGCGACACGAACGACTTGCCGATGCCCGGCGTCGGGCCCGTGATCAGCACAATCTGGTTGCGCGCCTTGGTCATCGTGAATTCGAGCGCGGTGCGAAAGCCACGCAGACTTTCGATGGCCGGATCGATCACCGCTTCGCCCGCAAGCACGAGCGCCTTCGATTCCGGACGGCGACGGCTGTGCGCGAACCGCTCTTCCTGACGGCTGAACGGCACGCTCGCGTAGACCGGCAAACCGGTGCGCAGCTCGACTTCGTACGGATCGTCGATCGCGTCGAACAGACGCTGACGCACGAGCGCGATCACCGAGCCGACGAACACGCCCAGCATCAGCGCGCCGATGATGATCAGCAGCGGCTTGGGCCGCACCGGCGTATCGGGAGCGACGGCGCCGTCGACGATGCGCACGTTGCCGGCCTTACCCGCCTTGATCAGCTTCAGCTGTTCGAGCGTATTGCGCAGCGACGTATCGAGCTCGGTGCCGACCTGCACGTCGCGCTGCAGGCGCAGCACGTTCTGTTCGAGCGGCGGCAGCGATTGCGTCCGGCTCGCGAGATCTTTCGCTTCCTGTTGCGCCGCATGCAACTGCGCGTTGACCGACTGCACGGCCGGATGCTGGTCGGTGAAGCGCGTCAGCAGTTCATTGCGCTTCTGTTGAAGTTCCGCGAGCCGCGTCTGCGTCTGAACCGACAGTTGCAGCAGGTTGGTCGCTTCCTCGCCGAGATCGACGGTGCCATGCTTCGCGCGGAAGTCGTTGAAGCGCGTTTCCGAAGCGGAAAGCTGCTGGCGCATTTCCGGAAGCTGTATTTCGAGGAAACGGATCGAACGCTCCGCTTCCTCGGATTTGCGCTTCAGGTTCTGGCTCACGTATTCGCCAGCGATGGTCGCGAGAATCGCGCTGATCCTCTTCGGATCGCTGCCTTCGAGCGACACGCCGAGGATGTCCGATTCCTTGCCTTTTTCCGAGATCGTCAGTTCCTTGCGCAGCTTTTCGGTCGTCGTCAGCGCGGACTGGCGCCGCACTTCGAAGGTCGCGCCGGGCTTCGCCTCGATCCGGTCGACGACGAGCGTGAGCGGCCCGTAGTTGGTCGTCGCGGTCAGCGGTTCGCCGACCGTGCCGTCGAGCTTCAGCTTGCCGTATTGCAACTCGTAGCTCGATCCCTCGCCCATCTTCAGTACGAACGGACGGTCGAATAGCTCTTCGGGGACGTCGAACTTCGACACCGTGATGCGCTCGTTGCCGTACACGTAGCCGTGCGGTCCCGGCGTCGACAGACGATCGGAATGACGGCCGAGCCAGCGGCCCAACAGCGGGAAGTAGCGCGGCGCCGCTTCGATGTCGAGATTGAGCTTCTCGACCGCGCGGCCCACCACCATGCGCGAGCCGATCACCTGCGCCTCGCCTGACGTCGCGGTCTTCACGTCGAACATCGCGGACACGTCGCCGATCACGCTCTTGGACGAGGTACCCGCGTTCTCCTCGACCTGCACCAGAATGTCCGCGCGATACACGGGTTGGGAGAACACCGAATAAGCGATGCCGAGCGCGACCGCGATGGCCGTCGTGATGGCAATCAGCTTGCGATTGTCGTACAGCGCATCCAGATAGTTCGCGAAGCCTGCCGGCGGATGTTCGATGTTGTTGTTCCGGCTATCGAACGGTGTACTGCTTTGGTTCATGCGAGTTCTCCCAAAGTCTCGACGGTTTGCCACTTATTCTCGGCGCCGGGACCGGCACGTCGCCGCATCCAGTCATGCCTGTGTCCATCGAGCTGACCGCCTCGATCGGACGGGGGTAGCTGATTTACGCCACATCGGCTACCTTTGTGTGTAACAGCGCCTATGCGAAGTCGGCTCTTTTCCCTAACATCGCACCACATGCTTTCTTACGGACCCCGAAATGAACAAACTTCTTGCCGCCGTATTGCCGGTATTGCTGACCGCCCAGGTGGGTTACGCGCAGAGCATCGTGTCCGCCGCCTCTTCCGCTTATGCGCCGCGTTATGTGGCCAAACACTCGCAACTCGACGCGATGACGCCTCATGCGGCCAGTTCCACCACGCTCTACGGCTCCTCGTCGGATTTCGCGTACGCTAAAAAGAACCGCTATGTCGCGCCCAACGTGTACACCCAAACGAAAAACAGCCTTCCGAAGCAGAAACGTACAAGCGTTGCACAGCCTGTCCGCGGCAAGAACTCAGCGGACCCCTACGGCAGCGATTTGTGGAATTCAGACCAGACCTACGCGTCTCCCGATACCTCCGATCCGTACAGCGCGCGCTGAGCTGTAGCGCATCACCGTCTGGATCCCCCGTATCGCCGATGTGGCCGCTTGCGGCCACATTCCTGTTTGGTTGAACTGACTGCCTGGCCCGGTAGCGAAGGTTCCCCGATTAGCCGCGTCTCGTCCGCCGTTTTTCCACGCAAACGCTCACGACATACACATGCTTTTGTTCTGATGAGTCTGGCTTTTTCGCCGACCCACTGAGCCGATCATCGCCGACTCCGCGCCGTCACCGCGGCCTCGTTTACCCTGTCGAACCACGCGCTTCAGCGCTCGATAAAATACCTTTCCTTGGCGATCATAATATTCAGAGAGCCCGTCCTTACAACGTTCGGCAGCGCACACAAAAGCCGATTGCCACAGGGTTGCTTCAGACAAATCACGCGATAAGAAACGCGTGTGTTAAAGCTACGATAACGGCGCGGATATACACGCCGTTTGCCACAATCAGCGCCGGCTATTTTCAGGGCACCGGACGCGGATTATCCGCATAGCGCGCGCGTCGGCGCGACGATGCGAGGTGCGTCGAACTTTCGCCGATGTGCATGATTTCAGCCAGACGCCGCGCGTAATGCTCGGGCAGATATTCTTCGACGTCGTACTTTCTGTGTTCATCGGCAAGATGAATGGCGAGTTCGCCGAGCGCCTGTTTCAGACTGCCCGGATCGAACTTGAACTTGATCTTGTTGCCGACCGATTCCGCGGTCACCGCCATGCTGCCGCCATCGCGAACCAGCACCGGCAGACCGAGCATCGCCGCCTCGATCACGACAAGGGGCGCGTTCTCCGCGCCCACCGACGGCACGACCACCGCATCGGCGAACTCGCGCATGGCGGGAAACAACTGCTGCTGCGGCATCGTGCCGAACAGGATCAGCTTGCGCTGTGCGATCAGCGACGCGTAGCGCTGCTCGATCGCCGCGCGGTCCGGGCCGTCGCCGTAAACGCCGATGCTATTGATGCGCTCGAAGCCCGCCGCCTCGCAGAGCGTCAGAAATTGCAGCAGGCCTTTCTCAGGCGAGATCCGTCCGACGAACGCGATGTTGAAGCGCTCCTTGTCACGCACCGTGACAATTGGCATCGCGGTCGGCACCGCCGACGGATTGTGCACGATGACCGTATTCTCGATGCCGACGCGATGCAGCGCCTGCTGCATGAACAGGCTCGGACACAAGATCCTGTCGAACACGCGCGCAGGCTGATAGGCCGCGCGCACCGCGTGCCACCACGCCTTCGTCATCAGATCGTGCACGAGGCCCTTCGGCGTCGGCCGCAACGTGAAGACCGCGCGTGTGCGCAGCACGTCGAGCGGCAGAATGATCGGACGCTTATCCTTGTCGAAGTACTGCAGCGACGGGTTGTAGTAGACGAGATGATAGTCGTGGCAGGTGTGATACGCGCGGTAACCGAACTGACGCTCGTGCCGCGCGATCACGCTGAGAATGGAAGGCGACAGCACGTTGTGGTAGTTGTGCACCATCAGCCGATGCGGCCGGAAACGATGCAGCGCCTTTTCGAGCGCGCGCGCGGCGGTCGTGTTCCAGGAGCGCGACAGCATCGTCGAGCGCGCGGAAAACTGGCTATCGTCGAAACGCTCGACCTCGACGCCGGGCAGCGTGCCCAACAGCTCGGCCGATTGTTGATAGACCACTTCCGCGCCGCCCATGTGCGCGTAATCGTTGATCACCAGTACCCTGCAGCGCTGCATGTTCTCCTCCTGTCGTATGTCCCTCGTGCCGTCTCGCGAAAAACCCGGACGGCTTTGCCCGGACGAACCGCTTCGTCCAGGCGCTCCCTCTGTTCAAAACTGCGGAAACTTGCCGCGCCAGCCTCCACCCTCGCGCAGATACCGCAGAAACAGTGCAATGCCGCTCAATTGCGCCGCGAAGCGCAGCGTCGATGCCGCATCGTCGATGATGATCGTGCGTAGCCGGTACGGATCGGTGTGCTGATCGTTCCAGCCGATGTCGCAGGTGCGCGCGGTTTTGAAGCCCGCGGCCCGCACGAACTCCACTTCGCGTTCACCGTAATTGCCGTTCGGATACGCGAAGTGCTCGCACGGTTGTTGCAGCAGCGCCGCGATCTCATGGCGGCTGTCGCGGATTTCGGCCTCGCTTTCAGCGTCGCTGCAATGCGTGAGGATCGGATGGAAGCGCGTATGCGCCTGGAAGTCGATGTGCTCGCGCATCGCCTGCATCGCTTCGATCGACAGGCCGGTCGGCCGGTCGTCGCCGTCCTGCTGGTAGCCTTGGGCCGCCAGCGCGGCGAGGCGCTCGTCGTTCGTCATCCGCTTCAGACGTTCGTGGCCGACGCGCAGCGAGCCCGGATGCAGCCACCAGTGACTGCGTGGCCGTCCGACGATGCGGCTGCACAGGAAGATCGTCGGGCGCACGTTGTGCTTGATGAACACCGGCAACAGCTTCGCGTTGCCCGCGTGGCCGTCGTCGAGCGTGATCGCCACGCGTGGCCGGCCGCGGCCGGGCGCGCTGACGTCGGTCAACGGCACGAACTCGCACAGCTTGCCGAGATAAGTCAGGTGACGGTCGAGCGTGTCCGGATCGGGATCGTGATAAAGCAGCACGGCCACGCGATCGCGCCACAGCACCTTGCGCGTGAACCAGGCGAGACCCGAAATCAGGACGAAGCCCGCGAGCATCTCCTTCACGAGCAGCTTGTAGCGCTTCATGCGGCGCCCGCGGTAGCTGTCGGACAGGTGCGAGCGCGCAGGCGCGCCAGTTGCCTGGGTTTTATTCACCTGAGCGCTCCGGCATGGGTGCATGGGCGACGGGCCACGTGCGTTGCCGCGCACCCGCTTTCAACGAACCGATAATGTGCCGCGCCACGGTCGGCGACGCGTGCTTGGTTCCATAGACGAAGCGCATCACGGGCCCGAAGCTGTGCGCGCACGCGGGTCCGATCACATAGAGGCCGCGCACACGCGTTTCGTAATGCGACGTCAGGTCGGGCATGCCGCCCTGATTCGAAATCGCGTCGGCCAGATCTTTGGACAGGAACGCGTGCTGCCGCATGTCGGTTTTGAAACCGGTCGCGGCGATCACGTGATCGGCGCTCACCCGCGCTTCCTTGCCGTCGGTCAGCACGCTCAGTACGACGCGGTCGTTTTCGACCGCCGCGGAGCGCACCACGGTGCGATGCGAAATCTGCACCTTGCCGACCACGCGATCGTGCAGCCACCACGCGCCGGACGCGCCGTACGTGTGCTCCATGATCTGCTTGCGGCGTCGCGGGTCGAGCATGTGGAACACGCCCGGAAACTCGGACAGGAACAGCGAGCGCCAGCCGCGCCCCAGTCCCGCGTCGGGCCGCTTGATGCGCGACAGGATGTTGCGACCGCCCTGCGGCCGCTCATGCCACACCACGCTGCTCTCGCGCATCAGCACATGCGCGCGCGCGCCGAGCTCGTTGAGCAGCGCGGACAGCCCGAGCGCCGACTGCCCGCCGCCGACGATCGCAATGTCCTTGCCGCGCGCCCACTCGAGGTTCCCATACAGCTCCGAATGCGACGCATATTGCGCCGGCAAGTCCCGCAGCGCCGGCGGGGTTTGCGCGAAGCCCTTCAGGCCGAGCGCGATCACGACTCTGCGCGCGGCGAGCGAGCGGCCGTCGCTCAGCGACAGCTTGAACTGATCGCCGACGCGGCGCAATGCGAGCACGTCGACCGGCCGGATTTCGCCGACCAGATTCGACTGGAACCACAGCCCGTACTCGACGAAGGTTTCGAGCGTCAGCGCCATGCCGAGCGGTTGGTAAGGCAGTCCTTTCAGGCGGCAGTAGTCTTCGACGGTAAAGCCGCTGCGCGGCGCGTGCAGGCTCGACGCGAAAGCCTCGGAGCGCAGCAGCATGCCGGGCGGCATGTAGTTGCGCCACGCTCCCATCGGTTCCCCGAGGATCTGGTGATCCACGCCGGCGGCCTTCAGATGCGCGGCCAGAGAAGATCCGTAGGGCCCCGCGCCAATGATGATGGTATCGGTCAAAGACATTGCTGGTCTCCAGGGGGAACGGCTTGCGTCGCCAGCGTCAGGCTTTGGCCTGACGCGACTCAGGCGCCCTGATCGCTTTTTTCCAGCTGCGCTTCATGCGTCGCAGCGGATTCATCACGACATAGTGCTGCAACGCTGGTAACGGATCGTTCCAGCGGAAATAGCCATCGAAAATTTTTGTGCGCTCGCTCAGCAATTCGGGCGGCGGCCGGTCGGAAAACGTCGCGCGCCACGCAACCGGTTGCCGGCTCAGGCGCTCGACGGGCAATGGCAGGCCGAGTTCATGGCGGTACGCGGCAAGCGGAATGTTGACGCCGCACAGCGTCGCGATCTCCTCCTGCCAGTCCGTGCGGCCGACCGTCGGCTCGACCATCACGAACTCGTTGTAGTTGTCGTCCCACTTGTACTCGATGCTGCCCATGCCGTCGAAACCGGCCAGCTCGGCGAAGCGCCGCGTCAGCGGTTCGAGCGTCCCGCGCGCTTCGGGCGCGGCCACGCAGATCGCGGTATTGCCGACGCCCGGCGGCGAGCTCAACACCTTGCGGCCGGTGAACATGCTGACCACGTTGCCGTCGGCGCCGCGATAGAACAGCGTGAAGTGGATGTTGCTGTCAGGCCCCTCGATCCACTCCTGCGCGATGATGCCGCCCGGCGTCGCGAGCATCGCGATAGCGCGATCGCGTGCCTGCTGCAGCGTGTCGACGCGCACCGCGCGTTCTTTCTCGCCGCGCAGCACGTTGCGCTTGTCGTCCGGTTTCAGCACGCACGGGTAGCGCAATTCGGCCAGCCGTTCGATGTCGGCAAGCTTGTCGAGCACGACCGAGCGCGGCACCGGAAAGCCATGCCGCTGCGCGAATTCGTGAAAGCGCGCCTTGCTCGACAACATCTTGACGGTGTCGTCGGCCGGCAGGCGGAACCGATACCAGTGCGACAAAGCCGCCCGATTTTCCGACACGGCATGCACCGCGTCTTCGTCGGTCAGAATCAGAACTGGCAGACGATCGAACCGCTTGCCGAGTTCGATCATTTCATCAACGAATATTTTCCCGACAAAACTCTTTACCTGATGCGCATGAACGTGTCGGCACCACGTCGCCGCGCGGGTCCTCGTATCGACTGCGATAACCGGAACACGGGCCTGCGCGAGCGATCGCGCCACCCCCAGTCCGTTCAACTCTGCTCCAACGATAACTCCTGCCGATTGACCTGAGTCGTATGCGCTCGCCATAGTGTCGATATCCTTGCTTCGTACGTGCGCGGACCCTCGAAGACAGACTTCGAGACTCCGCGCAATCGAATTATCGAATCGGATAGAAATCCTTTTTATCGCCTCGCGGGGGCGCTTTGGCGTTAAAGCCTGGTTCCGGCGGCATGCATGCATGAGCGCGGCAGGCGCGTCCTGGCACGCGCCGTGTGTCGAATCATGGTCTTGCGATTTACCGCAGCGTGAGCATTGCGCTGCTCTCGCCGTGACCTACTTTACGTTTCGGCCTGATCTCGATACGTGCGCCGGCGCACAGAGAACAATAGAAAGCAGGAAAGGAAGAAAAACCCTTTAAAAAGGCGCAGAGCCTTATTCGGTAAGGGTTTCGACGATTTCTTCATTGTTATGTAAAAAGGTTGCGAAGCATTAATTTATTGCAGCGCGATAATGGCGGAAAAAAACTTTCTAATGGGGCTATAAAGTGCTGGATCGCACAAAAGATATGCGCTGCGAATGCTATTCGTAGCGCGTCGGGAAAATGCTTATTTACCTTCGCTCAAGCCGCGCTCGAGTGCCGCGACTCCCGCCGGCAGATCGACCTTGACGCCGAGATCGACCATCGTGCGCCCCAGCGCATGCACGGTGCGAAACAGGTTGTGCTCGCGGCACTGTTCACCCATCTGGCCGATACGCACGATCGGCAGACCGAACGAGCCCGAGATTTCCACCTGATGCTGCCGCGAGATATGCGCGCAGACGTCGGCGGGACTGAGGCCGTCCGGCACTTCGATGCCGACCACCGAATTCAGCCGGCAATTCTCCGGCGCATACAGTTGCAGGCCCATCGCGGTGACGCCTTGTTGCAACGCGAGCGAGCATTTCAGATGGCGCGCGAAGCGCTTCTCCAGCGTCTCCGCGCAGACGAGCCGCAGCGCCTCGTGCAGCGCGAGCACGCCCGACACCGGCGCCGTGTAGTGATACCCGGCGTTGTGCCAGAAGTTTTCCGCCAGCGACGCATCGAGGCACCAGTGCGTATTGGGCACCGTGCGGCCTTTGACGCGCGCCCAGGCCGCGTCTGAAAACGCAATCAGCGACACGCCCGGAATCGATGACAAGCCCTTCTGGCCGCCGGTGATCACCGCATCGATGCCCCAGGTATCCATTTCGAGCGGCATGGTGCTCAGCGTGCAGACCGCGTCGACGATCACGAGCGCGCCCGCTTCCTTCGCAAGCGCGGCGATGTCTTTCAGATGATGATTCCACACGGTGTTCGAGGTCTCGCCCTGCACGACCGTGACGACCTCGGGACGCTCGCGGCGCAGCGCGTCGGCGATCTGGTCGAGACTCGCGACCGTGCGGTCCGCGACTTCGAGCATGCTCACGCGCGCGCCGACGCGCCGGCCCATTTCGCCCATGCGGTCGCTGAAGAAGCCGTTCTTGATGCACAGCATGCGCGTGCCTTCCCACGCGAGATTGGAGATCGCCATCTCCATCGCGCCCGATCCCGGTCCCGCGACGCCGAGCACCCACTTCGACTGCGTCTGGAACACGTAGCGCGCCATCGTTTTCACCTGGTTCACCACCTTCGCCATCGTGCCGCCCAGATGGTTGATCACGATCGCATTGGCCTTCGCGACCGCGACGGGAATCGGCACGGGGCCGGCGCCCATCATCAGCAGCGGTTCTTCGGGAAGGATGGCGTCGAGTGATTCGACTATCGGACAGGGGACGGACGAAGCAACGGTAGTGGAGGTCGAAGTCGGCACGATCGGTGTATGAATGTGAAGCGCAAAGGAACGAACGGCCTCGCGGCAGGCACGCCGCTCGAGGCCGTTCGTCCGATCATTCACCGAACCGTGTGATTGCGCAAGTTTTTTGGCCAAGGTAGCCAGCCGTCATGCGCGAGCGGTACCCGCGTTCACCACATCACCCTACTCTTTCATCCGCGAAGTCGCCTAACATCGAGAAACAGCTTCTTCGGAGCCCGATATGCGCACGATCCTGTTCAGCAGTCGTCAATACGACGTCGATACATTCACCGAGGCCAATGCCGCGCATGGCTATGAACTGCATTTCCAGGAATCCCCTCTCGACAGCGAGACCGCGATCCTCGCGCATGGCTACGACGTGGTCTGCCCGTTCGTCAACGACAGCGTCGACGCCGCCACGCTCGAACGGCTTCATGCGGGCGGCACGCGCATGATCGCGCTGCGCTCGGCGGGCTTCAATCACGTCGACCTCGCGGCGGCCGAGCGGCTCGGCATGCCGGTCGCACGCGTGCCGGCCTACTCGCCGTACGCGGTCGCCGAACATGCGGCCGGGCTGATTCTCGCGCTGAACCGGCGCCTGCCGCGCGCGGTCGCGCGAACGCGCGAAGGCGACTTCTCGCTGCATGGGCTGCTCGGCTTCGACCTGCATGGCAAGACGGTCGGCGTGATCGGCGCGGGCATCATCGGCCGGGTGTTCGCGCGCATCATGGCGGGCTTCGGCATGCAGGTGCTCGCCTACGATCCGGGGCCGCCGGCCGACGAACTGCTCGCGCTCGGCGCGCGCTACGTGCCGCTCGATACCTTGCTCGCCGAATCGGACGTCGTCAGTCTGCATTGCCCGCTGTTGCCCGACACCTATCACCTGATCGACCGCGCCGCGCTGGCGAAGATGAAGCGCGGCGCGATGCTGATCAACACCGGGCGCGGCGGGCTCGTCGAGGCGAACGCACTGATCGGCGCGTTGAAGGACGGCCAGCTCGGCCATCTCGGGCTCGACGTGTACGAGGAAGAAGGCGGCATCTTTTTCGAGGATCATTCGAATCTGCCGCTACAGGACGACGTGCTCGCGCGTCTGTTGATGTTTCCGAACGTGATCGTCACCGCGCACCAGGCGTTCTTCACGCGCGAGGCGATGACCGAGATCGCGCAGACCACGCTCGCGAACATCGCGGCGTGGCAGGCGGGCACGCCGCGCAACGTCGTGCAGGCGGGGTAGCCGTGATAACCGAGGCGCACGCGAATTGCCGCCGACCGCGAAAGTCAGACGTCGCTGTCGCTGCCCAATTGGGTCGCGCGAATCGCGGTGCGGGCATCATCGGCCGCGCCGCACAGCTCACGGAGCAATCCCGCCTCGCGCTCGTGCACTTCGACCGGACACCAGCGCGCGCCCGCCTCGGCCAGATAGCGCGCGCGATGCTGGCCGTTGCGAAACGCCACCACCCCCTCGCGCTCGATGCCGACCCAGCCGAGCAATCCCGGCGCGCGACGCGTGGAGATCGTCACGTAGGGCATCTGCGGAATCCGCGGGCTGTCGGGATCGAGAAACTCGCGAATGCCGCGGACCTTGCCCGCGTGCCATTCGGCGACCGGCTTCAGCACGTAATCGGTGTTGTCGCGATTCGCGCACACGAGCAGCTTGCGCAGATCGACGAGCACGACCTGGTGACGTGTGCCGTCGGCGACGAAGACGCGCTTCAGACGCACATGGTCGTACCACGCATGCTCGTGCAACGGCACGATCCAGACAGCTTCGGCGTAGCCCGGCGCGGGTGCCGGCGATGAATTGGGCAAAGGCAGGGACAAAGGCAGGCTCGGCAAGCTGGCGGCAGAACGCCAGAGCATTAATAGAGCGCTAACGCTACGAGCCGGACGTGACGGAAACATGACAGCCTACCGGATTAATTACGCCGCATGAGCGCACGGCAACACTGCCTGATCGACAGGCAATCGGGGAGCTTCAGATACCCTTCAGATATACACAACGATGATAGCCTTCCAATATTTGAATAACCATGTGCGAATCGAGTCGAATGACGGCAACGGCGTCGCTACGATCGTGCTGGAGAGGCCCGCGCGGCGCAATGCGGTCGATCGGCAGGTGGCCGAGGCGTTGAGCGCTGCGTTCAGCCGCTTCGAGGCCGAGCCGGCGTGGCACGCGGCCGTGCTGTTCGGCGCGGGCGGCACGTTTTGCGCGGGCGCGGACCTCGGCGCGCTCGCCGACGCTACGCGCCGCAATGAGCTGCACGCGGACGGCAGCGGCCCGGGGCCGATGGGACCGACACGCACATGCTTCAGCAAGCCGGTGATCGCCGCGATCGCCGGCTATGCGGTGGCGGGTGGGCTCGAGCTTGCCGCGATGTGCGACCTGCGCGTCGTCGAGGAAGATGCGGTGCTCGGCGTGTTCTGCCGGCGTGTCGGCATTCCGCTGATCGACGGCGGCACGATCCGGCTGCCGCGACTGATCGGTCTGTCGCGTGCGCTCGATCTGATCCTGACCGGCCGCGCGGTCGATGCGCGCGAGGCGCTTTCGTTCGGGCTCGCCAACCGCGTGGTGCCGAAGGGCGAAGCGCGCGCGGCCGCCGAGCAACTGGCCGCGGAGCTCGCCGCGTTTCCGCAGGCGGCGCTGCTCGCCGATCGTCGCTCCGCACTCGAGAACAGCACGCTGGACGATCTCGCCGAGGCATTGCGGCGCGAAGGCGCGGGCGGCTACGCGGCGGTCTTCGCCGAGGGCGTGGCAGGCGCGGCGCGCTTTGCATCCGGCGCGGGCCGTCATGGCGACGCGTTCGACGCGGATCGCGGATAAGTCGGCGCCGCGCGATCGGTGACAGGTTTGCAATCGCCGGTCGCGACACCCCGCGCGCACGAGACCTGGGTTACCCGAAACGAACAGGAGGAAATGCGATGGCGACGATCTACCGGGAAATCGCCGTGGCAACCATCGCGGCCGATGCATGGGCCGCGCTGCGCGATCCCGCCGAGGTCGCCCGCGTATTCGCGGGCGTGCTGATCGCGGCGCGCATGGAAGGCGACCTGCGCTGGGTCACCTTCGCCGACGGCACCGTGGTCGAGGAACGCGTGATTGCCGTCGACGATGCCCACATGCGGCTCGCCTACTCGGTGGGCGGCGGGCGCTTCGAGCATCATCATGCGACGCTGCAGGTCGTGGCCGACACGTCCGCACATTGCCGCGTGATCTGGATCGCCGACTTCAAGCCCGACGATCGCAGCAACGTGGTCGAAGCGCTGACGGATGCGGGCTGCGCGGCACTCGGGCGCAACCTCGCGCGGCGCTGAACGGCGCCCGGCGGCTCGGGCTCCCGCCGCCGCGTTCCACAAAAAACAACAGCTTTCCTGACAGCCTGCAGGCCAGATTTGACTTAGGTAGAATCCCCTACTGTTTTTCCCTATCCGGCGACAGCGTTTCCGCCTTCGGAATCGCCCGCCCGGCGCCCGTTTTTCGCGCCGCTTCGCGCGTCACACTCCATCATCGCCATGCCATTGCCTCTGCTTGCCCTTGCCGTTGCCGCGTTTGGAATCGGTACCACCGAGTTCGTCATCATGGGCCTGTTGCCCGATGTCGCGCGCGATCTGTCCGTGTCGATTCCGGCGGCTGGCATGCTGGTGTCCGCGTATGCGCTCGGCGTCACGATCGGCGCGCCGATCGTCGCGATCGCGGTTGCCAACATGCCGCGCAAAAAGGCGCTGATGAGCCTGATCGGCGTGTTCATCGTCGGCAATCTGCTTTGCGCGATCGCGCCGGGCTATGCGGTGCTGATGGCCGCGCGCATCGTCACCGCGTTCTGCCACGGCGCGTTTTTCGGCATCGGCTCGGTGGTCGCGGCCGGGCTCGTCGCGCCGAATCGCCGCGCGCAGGCAATCGCGCTGATGTTCACCGGCCTCACGCTCGCCAACGTGCTCGGCGTGCCGCTCGGCACCGCGCTCGGCCAGGCGGTCGGCTGGCGCGCTACTTTCTGGGCCGTGACCGGCATCGGCGTGCTGGCGGCGGCCGCGCTCGCGGTGTGCCTGCCCGCGAAGATCGAGATGCACAAGGCGAGCCTCGTGCGCGAATTCAGCGTGCTGAAGAACCCGCAGGTGCTGATGGTGCTCGGTATCAGCGTGCTCGCGTCGGCGAGCCTGTTTTCGACCTTCACCTACATCACGCCGATTCTCGAAGACGTGGCCGGCTTCACGCCGCACGCGGTCACCATGGTGCTGCTCTTGTTCGGCCTCGGCCTGACGGTCGGCAGCACGCTCGGCGGCAAGCTCGCGGACTGGCGGCTGATGCCGTCGCTGGTCGCGTTCCTGATGGCGATCGTCGTGATCCTGTGCGTGTTCGCGGGCACGATGCACGCGCGCACTCCGGCGATGCTGACCGTGTTCGTGTGGGGGGTGCTCGCATTCGCGATCGTGCCGCCGCTGCAGATGTTGATCGTCGATCGGGCGAGCCACGCGCCGAATCTGGCGTCGACGCTGAATCAGGGGGCGTTCAACCTCGGCAACGCGACCGGCGCGTGGCTCGGCGGCATGGCGATCGGCGCCGGCGCGCCGCTGACGACGCTGCCGTGGGTCGGCGTCGCGACCGCGCTCGGCGCGCTGTTGTTGACATTGTGGTCGGTGTCGATCGAGCGGCGGGTGGCCGTGACGGGGTGAGCCGGCCGGCTCGAAGTCGTCCGCGTCTCACTGGTACGGTATTGCGTCAGCGCTCGCGATCGGCGTCGATGAAAACGGCCGGCCACGATGCCGTGATCGGCGTGCTGTTGTGCGCGGCGCTCGCGTTTCTGGCGGCGGCGCGGTGGGAGCGCCGGCGGATCTCGCTGCGGGCGCCGAATTGACGAATAGACGCTAATTGCTGGCTTTTACGATCTATACGCAGGGTGATAATCTCAACCCACGTTGCGCGGACACTCGACAAACGGCCCATACTTCGTGGCGCCGCCGCAAGCAACGGGGAGTCCGCCATGGTCTCGATGCGCCTGTTGCTCCGTGCCAGCCTGTTGGGCACGGCGATCGCGGTAGCCGCGATCGTCGCGGCGAACTGTGGAGGCGGCGGAGGCGGAGACAGCAGTGCCCCGACGGGCGCGAGCGTCGGCGCCGGCGGTAGCGGCGCATCCGGCGCATCGACCCCGGCCGCAGCGAGCGGCGGCACCACCAGCGGTGGCACCACGAGCGGCGGCACCACCACCGGTAGCACCGGCGGCTCGGGCACCGCGATGGGGGGCACATCGGCGGCAGCCGTGCACGACGTGCTCACCTATCACGACGACATCGCGCGCACCGGCCAGAACCTCGGCGAAACCACGCTGACGCCCGCCAACGTGGCGGCTTCGACGTTCGGCAAGGTCGGCTTCTTTAGCGTCGACGGCAAGGTCGACGCGCAGCCGCTATTCGTCGCTTCGCTGGCGATCGCGGGCGGCACGCACAACGTGCTGTACGTCGCGACCGAGAACGACAGTGTGTACGCATTCGATGCCGACACCGGCGCGACCCTGTGGCAGGTGCGCACACTCGGCACCGGCGAAACCCCGAGCGACGACCTCGGCTGCACCCAGATCGTGAACACCATCGGCATCACCTCGACACCGGTGATCGACCGTTCGCGCGGCACGCACGGCACGATCTACGTGGTCGCGATGTCGAAGGACGCGGCCGGCGGCTACCATCATCGCATTCACGCGCTCGACCTCGCGACCGGCGCCGAGCTGCTGAACGGTCCCACCGAAGTCGCCGCCTCTTACCCGGGCACCGGCGCGGGCAATACGAACGGCGTCTTGCCGTTCACCACGTCGTTGTACGCGGAGCGCGCGGGGCTGCTGTTGCTCGGCAACACGGTCTACACGTCATGGACCTCGCACTGCGACCACGGCGGCTATACGGGCTGGATCATGGGCTACGGCGCCGACACGTTGCAGCAGACCACCGTGCTCAACCTGGCACCTAACGGCATCGGCGGCGCGATCTGGATGAGCGGCGCGGGACCGGCGTCGGACGGCTCGTCGATCTATCTGCTCGATGCCAACGGCACCTTCGACACGACGATGACGTCGAGCGGCTTCCCCGCCAACAACGATTTCGGCAATACGTTCCTGAAGCTCGGCACGGCGGGAGGCCTGTCGGTGGCGGACTACTTCGCGATGACGAACGTCGTGCACGAGTCCAACGACGACATCGACCTCGGCTCCGGCGGCGCACTGGTGCTGCCGGACCTGACCGACGCGGGCGGCACCGTACAGCATCTGACGCTCGGCGCGGGCAAGGACAGCACCATCTACGTGCTGAATCGCGACTCGATGGGCAAGTTCAACCCGACGGCCGACAACATCTATCAGGAGATTCCCGCGCAGCTGGCCGGCGGCGAGTTCGGCATGCCCGCCTATTTCAACGGGCGCGTGTATTTCGGCTCGGTCGGCGATCATCTGAAGGCATTCACCGTGACCAACGCGAAGCTGTCGATCACACCGACCGCGCAAAGCGCGATGACGTTCGCCTATCCCGGGACGACGCCGAGCATCTCGGCGAACGGCACCACGAACGGCATCGTGTGGGCCGCCGAAAACGGCACCGTCGCGGCCCTGCATGCGTTCGACCCGATAACGCTCAACGAGCTGTACAACAGCAACCAGATGGGCACGCGCGATCAGTTCGGCACGGGCAACAAGTTCATCACACCATTGATCGCAAACGGCAAGGTGTATGTCGGCACGACGAATGGGGTGGCCGTATTCGGGTTGCTGGGTGGGTGAAGCGGACGACGCGCCGATTAATTGCGACACGGTACGCCCAAGGTCTCGCACAAACGACGAGGGCCGGCATTGCGCGCCGGCCCTCGCTCATCGTGACTGCCGCGCGCTCACCCTCGCGCCGGCAGAACCTCTCCGGCACACGCGCCGAACCCCACGCGATACCCGTTGCCCTGGCACCAGCCGACGAGCGTCAACTCATCGCCGTCCTCGATGAACGTGCGCGTGCCGCCCTCCTTCAACGCCAGCGGCTTCTTGCCGTTCCACGTCAGCTCCAGCAGGCTGCCGTACGAATCCTCGGTCGGCCCGCTGATCGTCCCCGAGCCCATCAGGTCGCCCACCCGCGTATTGCAGCCCGCCACCGTGTGATGCGCGAGCTGCTGCGCCATCGTCCAGTACATGTATTTGAAGTTGGTCCGCGCGATCGTGCTCGCTTGCCGCGCGGGTTGCGCACGCAATGTCACTTCGAGGTGAATGTCGAACGCATGCTTTCCTCGATGCCGCAGATAGGCGAGCGGCTCTGGCTCCTGCACCGGCTGCGCGACGCGGAAGGGTTCGAGCGCATCGAGCGTGACGACCCACGGTGAGATCGTCGTCGCGAAGGTCTTTGCATTGAATGGGCCGAGCGGCACGTATTCCCATTGCTGGATGTCGCGCGCGCTCCAGTCGTTCAGCAGCACCATGCCGAAAATGTGCGCCTCCGCGTCCTCGCACGCGATCGGCTCGCCCAGCGCATTGCCGCCGCCGATGATGAAACCCGTCTCCAGTTCGATATCGAGCTTGCGGCTCGCGCCGAACACCGGACGCTCCCGGTCGGGCAACTTCAGCTGACCATTGGGACGACGCACCGGCGTCCCGCTCACGACCACCGACGACGCCCGTCCGTTGTAGCCGATCGGCATCTCCGACCAGTTCGGCAGCAGCGCATTCTTCGGATCGCGGAACATCGCGCCGACGTTGGTCGCGTGTTC
Organism: Paraburkholderia lebeckiae; assembly: GCF_050436225.1. Lineage (NCBI taxonomy): Bacteria > Pseudomonadati > Pseudomonadota > Betaproteobacteria > Burkholderiales > Burkholderiaceae > Paraburkholderia > Paraburkholderia lebeckiae. Next base: position 3,291,040 of record NZ_JBNDLU010000002.1, read on the forward strand.
CTTCGATGAATAGAAATCCGTGTAGCCCGGAATCTGCACCGGCAGATGCAGACGCGCATCGGCCGCGCGCACGAGCACCTTCGCGCGCAACGCGGCATCGTCGCGCAGCGTCGCGGTGTCGCGCGCGAGCAGTTCGCTCAGCTGGATACGCACGCTGCGCCACACGTCGCGGCCAAGCGCGATGAAATCGTTCAGCGCATCGCGCGCGAACACGTTGTGCGCCGGCACGTTCAGCAGACCCGCGGCCTGCAACGCGGCGAGATCGACGATCCGATCGCCGATCGCGACGCCCACGCGACGCGCGTCGTTGCCATGGTCGCTGAAAATGCCGAACGGCAGGTTCTGGATCGGGAAGTCGCCAGCCGGGTCGTTGGCCGACTCGATCCAGCTCTTGCGCGACGCATCGAGCGTCGCCTGGAGATCGTTCACCGCGTTCATCGTTGCTCCGGATTGAAGTGTTTCTTGAGGCCTTGCCAGCACTCGGAGTAATGCGCCTGCAATTGCGCGGTTTCGAGCGCGAAGCGCGTCGGCTTGATCAGCGTGCGGGTCTCGAACATGAAGGCCATCGTGTCGTCGACCTTCTTCGGCACCGAGGTATCGAGATGCGACGCCTTCTCGAACGTGTCCGCGTCCGGGCCGTGTCCCGTCATGCAATTGTGCAGGCTCGCGCCGCCGGGCACGAAGCCCTCGGCCTTCGCGTCGTAGACGCCATGCACGAGGCCCATGAACTCGCTCGCGACGTTGCGATGGAACCAGGGCGGCCGGAACGTATCTTCGGCGGCGAGCCAGCGCGGCGGGAAGATCACGAAGTCGATCGTATCGACACCCGGCGTGTCGCTTTGCGATTGCAGCACGAGGAAGATCGACGGATCCGGATGGTCGAAGCTGATCGAGCCGATCGTGTTGAAGCGGCGCAGGTCGTATTTGTACGGCGCGTAGTTGCCGTGCCATGCCACTACGTCGAGGGGCGAATGGCCGGTGTCCGCGCGCCACAGATTGCCGTTCATCTTCGCGACGAGTTCGAACGCGCCTTCGCGGTCTTCGTACGCGGCGTGCGGCGTCAGGAAATCGCGTGGATTCGCGAGACCGTTGGAGCCGATCGGCCCCAGTTCCGGCAGACGCAGCAGCGCACCGAAGTTCTCGCAGATATACCCGCGCGCGCTGCCGTCCGGCAGGCTGACCGCGAAGCGCACGCCGCGCGGAATTACCGCGATCTCGAACGGCTCGATATCGACGTGGCCCATTTCGGTCGCGATATGCAGGCGCCCTTGTTGCGGCACGATCAGGAGCTCACCGTCGGCGCTGTAGAAGAAGCGATCGCGCATCGAGCGGTTCGCCGCGTAGAGATGAATCGCGCAACCGCTCATCGCTTCGGCCGAGCCGTTGCCCGCCATCGTGACCCAGCCGTCGATGAAATCGGTCGGTTCGCTGGGCATCGGCAGGGGGTCCCAGCGCAGTTGGTTCGGCGGCGTCGGCGGCACCTCGGCGAAGTTCGCGACGAGCCGCTCCGACGGCATCGACGTGAACGGCTTGTGCATGGCCGCCGGACGAATCCGGTACAGCCACGAGCGACGGTTGTGACCGCGTGGCGCCGTAAACGCCGTGCCGGAAATCTGTTCGGCATACAAACCATAGGCCGCGCGTTGCGGCGAATTGCGGCCGGTCGGCAACGCGCCCGGCAACGCCTCGGTCGCGAATTCATTCGCGAAACCCGACTGATAGCCGGGCTCGATTTCAGGCCGCAGGCGTTCGTCGGCCGGCGTACGTGTTGAGGTATCCATACAAGGTTCTCCGCGAGTTGCTCGATTCTTTCCCGGTCGATACGTGATTTTTGCAGTCAGGCTCAGGCCGGCTCCGCTTCGGACGCTCGGTTGGGTTGCCGCGTCGCACCGGCGAGCACGACCACCAGCAGCGCCGAGCACAGCACCGGCAGCGCCGCCGCATGAAACAGCGCGGCATTCGACCAGTTCAACGCGATCAGCTGTCCGCCGACGAGCGGGCCGATCACGGAACCGATCCGGCCAATGCCGAGACTCCAGCCGATGCCGGTCGAGCGCAGCGCGGTCGGATAGAAATGCCCGGCAAGCGCATTGACGGCCGGCTGTCCGCCGACCACACAGAAGCCGCCCGCGAACACGACGACGAGCAGCCACGGCAGCACATGCGCGACCGCACCGATCGTGCCGACTGCGACCGTGGCTACCGCGAAGCACGCGAACAGCACGCGCACGAAACCCATGCGCTCGATGAACCAGCCGAGCAGCAGCGTGCCGATTACACCGCCCGTCTGCAGCACCGTGCCGACGATCACGGCCGTGCCCGGCGTGTAGCCGGCGTCGCGCATTACGGTGGGCAGCCAGTTCGACAGGAAGTACAGCACGATCAGGTTCATGAAGCTGATCGCCCACAGAATCAGCGTGACCGGCCCCCGGCCCGCGCGGAACAACTCGGCGACCGGCGCGCCGTCGCTGCGCTTTTCGCTGACGACGAGGCGCGTGTTCGCGTCGATCGGCAAGGCCGGGTCGAACTTCGCAAGCCAACTCACCGCGCGCTCGCTGCGGCCCTTCAGCGCCAGAAACTGCAGCGACTCTGGCAGCATCGCCAGCATCGCGAACGCGAGCAGAAACGGCACCGCGCCGCCAACCCAGAACACCGCGCGCCAGCCATAGGCCGGAATCAGCGCAGCGCTGACGAAGCCGCCGACCGCCGCGCCGAGCGTGAAGCCGCACGACACCAACATCATGCGCTTGACGCGATGCGCGGGCGTCGAGAATTCGCCCACCAGCGCCATCGCGTTCGGCATGATGCAGCCGAGCCCGAGACCCGTGATGAAACGCAGCGTGATCAGCGCGGGAATCGTCGCTACGAACGGCGTGGCGAGCATCGACAGCGAGAAGAAGAACGTCGCGCCGATCAGCACCGGTCGGCGGCCGATGCGGTCGGCCAGCACCGACAGCCCGAGCGCGCCCAGCAGCATGCCGAACAGGCTCGCGCTGAAAACCGGGCCAAGCGCGGTTTTTGCGACGTGCCATTCGGCGATTACGCTGGGCGCGACATAGCCCATCGCCTGCGCGTCGAAACCGTCGATCAGCAGACACAGCCCGCACAGTGCAAGCAGCATCGCCTGAAAAGTCGGGCGATCGGTTTCAGCGAGCACGCGCTCGACTTCGATCACATTGGCGGCGGGTTGGTCACTCATTGGGTCGTCCCCTCAGGCTGGCTAAAATTGCGTTTTACGAATAGTAAAACGAATTACGAATAGTGAAACTAACGTATACCCTTGGAAACACGCCCGCGAACCTCGTCATTCCGCGCTCAGCCCCGGCCGATAAGCGTGAGGCCAATAACGATATGAGCATTTTGTTAATCTGCGCAGGGCCCGTACTGCTACCATCAGTGAATGCGGCCATCGCGTCGCGCTGCCACGCGCCCGGTGCGCGTTCATCGTCGCCTTTCATATGCCTTCATGATTTCGCCGACCATCCCCGATCTGATCGCCCGCGCCGCTCATCACCCGTTTCTCGGCGAGCATCTGGCATTGGGGCAAGGCGCGCACGCCGGCATCGCGCTCGCGCATTTCGACGGCATCGAGCTGACGAGTGCCTACGAGCCGATCTTCGACATCAGCGTGCACGCGCTTGCGCAGTCGCTGTCATGCGGCCCGGAAGGGGTCGACCGCTTCGGTGATGAACTCGGCTTTCAGGCGGTCACACACCGGCTCGACGCGCCGCCGTTCGAGGTGTTCGATCCGTTCGACAACATCGCCGACGATCAGCAGCTGGTCGCGCTAGACCGCATGTCGCGCGCGCTGCACGCAATCAACTTCTTCGGCCCGCAGCGGCATGGGTTGCTGTTTCTGCGGGTGCACGAGAGGCTGTTGAAGAGCGTGAAGTACGACCACGGCCGGCATTTTTCGAGCGTGCTGACCTCGTTCAATTTGAGTCCGACGCGCATCGTGATCGAGTTGCCGGCGGCGGCGGTCGCACACAAGACGTTCCTGGGCTATCTGACGCGCAGCTATCAGCACTACGGGTTCAAGGTGGCGGGCAATCTGTCGAACGCGGGGCAGATCCTGTCGGTATCCGAAACCGCGCGGCTCGACTTCATCAAGATGGATGCGGCGGCCGCATTGCGCGACGCGACCGTGAAGCCGCTCGTCGGCTACGCGGGCCGGCTGCGGGTGCCGCTGATTTTCAATCGCGTGATGGATGAGGCGCAATTCTCCGCGCTACAGCAGTACGACGTGCGGTTCGTGCAAGGGCCATTATTCAACGCGCATTATCACGACCGGGCGGCGTGACACGGTGTGGGCCCGGTTAGCCGGGGCGCCCCGGCATTACCTCAGCCCGGCTCCCCCAGCCGCGCCGCGAGCGCCTTCAGGCGCGGCGCGACATTCTCGCGAAATACTTCCTCCCCCATCGACGACGCCGGCCCGCTGCAGCTGAGCACGAGCCAGCGCTTTTCGCGCGGCTCGCGAAACGGCACCGCGACTGCGTTCACGTCGTCATGCCACGCACGAAACGAGTAGCAGCATCGCTCGTTCGCGAACGCGGCGATCTCCTGTTCGGCTTCGGCGACGAGCATCGCCCCCACTCTGCCAGCCGCTTTTTTCAGTTCCGCGAGTAACGCGGTACGCACGTCGGGCGGCTGCACGGCGAGATAGGCGCGGCCCATCGAGCTCGTCAGCATCGACAGTTTCGAGCCGGATGCGAGGCCGAGCGTCAATGCGGTTTCGCTGCGAATCGTCTCCAGATACACCATGTCGAGCCCGTCCCGGCACCCGAGCGAGACCGCCGCGCCGACCTCGCGCGCCAGGCTGCGCAGGTGCGGGCGCGCCAGTTCGAGCATGTCGGTGCCCGACAGCAGCGCGAAACCGAGCGACAGCACGCCCGCGTCGAGCGCATATTTGCCGTGTCTCTCGTCCAGCCGCAGATAGCCGAGCACGGTCAGCGTGTAGGCGAGCCGGTTCACGGTTGCCTTCGGCAACCCCGTGCGTTCGACGAAATCCCGATTGCCGAGCATCGTCTCGCCTGGCCGGAACACGCGCAACAGGTCCAGCCCGCGAGCAAGGGCGACGACAAATTTGCGTTCGTCGAGCGGAGCGCAGAAAGTGGATGGCAGCGTCATAGGGTGATACACTCGGGCGTCGTTTGCAAAACATTGTTTCGCAAAGCGGAACTCTAGTCAAGCTGGTTCTGAGCAGGAAATCAGGAGATACGTCATGGCCGTAGCCGCGCAGTTTCACTGGGAAGACCCATTGCTGCTGGATCAGCAGCTCACCGAAGACGAACGTATGGTGCGCGATGCCGCTGCGGCTTACTCGCAGGACAAGCTGCTGCCGCGCGTGCTGGAGGCGTTCCGCCACGAAAAGACCGATATCGGGATCTTTCGCGAAATGGGCGAGCTTGGCTTGCTCGGTCCGACGATTCCCGAACAGTACGGGGGCCCCGGTCTGAACTATGTCGCGTACGGGCTGATCGCGCGTGAAGTGGAACGCGTCGACTCCGGCTATCGCTCGATGATGTCGGTGCAGTCGTCACTGGTGATGGTGCCGATCTACGAATTCGGCTCGGACGCGCAGAAGGAAAAATATCTGCCGAAGCTCGCGCGCGGCGAGTGGATCGGCTGCTTCGGCCTGACCGAGCCGAACCACGGTTCCGATCCGGGTGGCATGGTCACGCGCGCGAAGAAGGTCGATGGCGGCTACTCGTTGTCGGGCTCGAAGATGTGGATCACCAATTCGCCGATCGCGGACGTGTTCGTCGTATGGGCGAAGCTCGAGGAAGACGGCGAGGACAACATCCGCGGCTTCATTCTCGAGAAGGGCTGGAAGGGTCTGTCGGCACCGGCGATCCACGGCAAGATCGGTCTGCGCGCGTCGATCACCGGCGAGATCGTGCTCGACGAAGCGTTCGTGCCGGAAGAGAACATCATGCCGGGTGTCAGCGGCCTGCGCGGTCCGTTCACGTGTCTGAACTCGGCGCGCTACGGCATCGCCTGGGGCGCGCTCGGGGCGGCCGAAGCGTGCTGGCACATCGCGCGTCAGTACGTGCTCGATCGCAAGCAATTTGGCCGGCCGCTCGCCGCGAACCAGCTGATCCAGAAGAAGCTCGCCGACATGCAGACCGAAATCACGCTCGGCCTGCAAGGCGTACTCCGCCTCGGCCGCATGAAAGACGAAGGCACGGCCGCAGTCGAAATCACCTCGATCATGAAGCGCAATTCGTGCGGCAAAGCGCTCGACATCGCCCGCCTCGCGCGCGACATGCTCGGCGGCAACGGTATTTCGGACGAGTTCGGCGTCGCCCGTCATCTGGTGAACCTCGAGGTCGTCAACACCTACGAAGGCACCCACGACGTTCACGCGCTGATCCTCGGCCGTGCGCAGACCGGTATTCAGGCGTTCTTCTGATTCCGATGCTGGTGCATCGATAATGCCAAAAAGCCGGTTCCTTCGAACCGGCTTTTTGGTTCATGCCGCGCCGCTTACGGGTTCGGCTGCGGCGTCAGGCGCAGGTACGGACGCAACGCCTTGTAGCCCTTCGGGAATTTCTGCTTGATGACTTCCTCGTCCTTCAGCGACGGCACGATCACGACGTCATCGCCCTGCTTCCAGTTGCCCGGCGTCGCGACCGAGTGACTGTCGGTCAGTTGCAGCGAATCGATCACGCGCAGCACTTCGTCGAAGTTGCGGCCGGTGCTCGCCGGATACGTGATGATCAGACGCACCTTCCTGTTCGGATCGATGACGAACAGCGAGCGCACCGTGAACGTTTCGTTCGCGTTCGGATGAATCATGTCGTAAAGCCCGGAGACCTTGCGATCCCCATCCGCGAGAATCGGAAAACCGACGTTGGCGGCCTGCGTCTCGTTGATGTCCTTGATCCACTCCTTGTGCGACTCCGCGCTGTCGACCGACAACGCGATCGTCTTCACGTTGCGCTTTTCGAACTCGCCCGCGAGCTTCGCGGTCAGGCCCAGCTCGGTCGTGCAGACCGGCGTGAAGTCGGCCGGATGCGAGAACAGCACGCCCCAGCTATTGCCGAGCCACTCGTGGAACCTGATGCGGCCAATGCTCGACTCCTGTTCGAAATCCGGCGCAATGTCGCCAAGACGTAGACTCATAGTGCATCTCCTGTAGGTATTCGGAAGGTATCCGGATAAGGTCGCGGGCGTGTGCCCGCGGCGGCCCGTCACGATAAAGCATAAGGCCGCGGTGGTACATGGCGAACCAACATCGCGTCAGGACTTTATGCCTTTTTGTAATTTTCTCCCGTTTGACGGAAACTTTGCGGGACAGATCAACTCAATCCGATACCGGGCTGGAACAGAGTGCCCTCAAACGGGTGTCTGGACGCCACACGCTGCCGGGAACGGATCGTGCGGCTGCGGCATGCAACCGGCACTATGCTCGCCAGCGACCGTTTCTTTGGTTACGATTTACGCGTAGCGTGAGACAAAGGGAGCTGTCAATGTCGGAAGTCAACAAGGAGAGATTGATGTCGGATATCAAAACCGTCCTCGCGGACGCTGAAGACCTGCTGAAACAGGCCGCGAGCGCTACCGGCGAACGCGCGTCGGAACTGCGCGAAACCGCGCTGACGCGCCTGAAGCAGGCGAAAGAAAAGGCAGCCGACGTTCAGGTCGTGGTCGTCGAAAAAGGCAAGAAGGCCGCCCGCGCCACCGACGACTACGTGCACGAGCATCCGTGGGCGTCGATCGGCATCGCCGCGGGCATCGGCGTGGTGGTCGGTTTGCTGATCAATCGCAAGTAAAGGCCGGTGAGGCCGCCGGAGCAGGCATGTCCGGCGCACCGGCGACACGGGCGGACCGGCGCGAGCCTCGCCGGTCCGCTTCTGCTGGCGCGCGCGCGCCGGCCAGGCCCTCACGCGCAACGCCCACAGCCATGACGACCGAAACACACTCGCAGCGCGCAGAACGCAGCCCGTTGCGCCGCATTCTCAGTTCCGTGTTTGCGATCCTGCAGACGCGGCTCGAACTGGCGGGCATCGAACTCGCCGAAGAAAAAGACCGCCTGCTCGGCGTGCTGTTTCTCGGTCTTGCCGCGATGATGCTCGCCACGATGGCCTTGATCGCGTTGACCGCACTCGTCGCCATTGCCTTCTGGGACACCTACCGATGGCAGGCGCTTGCCGGCATCACCGCGGTCTACGCGATTGCCGGGCTCGCCTGTGCGCTGAAGGCGCGCAGCGGTTTGCGCAACGCGCCGATGGTATTCGAAGCGACCATCGCGGAGTTCGAAAAGGATCGCGAAGCGTTTCGCAGCCGCGACTGATGGGAAAGTTCGTCTGCATCCGATCCATCGCCTCACCCTCACTGCCGCCGACACGCCATGAGCCCCTCCCGTCCTGATACCGCCTTTCGTAACAAGCGCCATCCGTCGAAGGATCTGAGCGCGCCGCATCTGCGGGCGCTGCGCAAGGAATTGCTGCTCGTGCGCGCGGACGTCGAGCGCGTCGAGCTCGCACAGGCCACCTTCGAACTGCGCCAGGCCGTCACGCATTTCAGCTGGCTCAGGTTCGTGATCCCCGGCTTCGGCGGCGTGCGCGTCGGTAAAGGGCCAAAGGCGAGCGTGCTCAACGCGGGCACGATCGGCGCGTTGCTCAAGCAGTACCCGCTCATCAGCTCGATCGCTTCGCTGTTGCTCGCCAAACCGCTGCGCGCGACGGTCGTCGCGAGCGCGAAACCCGCGCTCAAGTGGGGCAGCCTTGCGCTCGGCGCGTGGGAAGCGTTCCGGATCTGGCAACAGATGAAGAACGAGTCGGCGGCGGCGCGGGCGGCCGCGGCGGCTTCCGCTACGGCGCAGTCGGCGGCGACGCAGGACGATTCGATGCGAAGCGGCTATTGAGGTCGTGGCCGCTGCGGGTGGCAGCGATCTATCGGACCTCCCGCTCGCAAGGTTGCGCGTGTCGGCCTTCAATCACCCGCTAACTGGTATTCCAGCATTCGCTGCTTGTGGGCGTCGCGCCGCTCGCATCGTTTCTATTGCCTCGCTGACCCGTCGCATCTAGCGTGAACGTGCCGCACGGGTCGTCGCGCATCGGGCCCGCTTCCGCGGGCGCCGCTTCGATCGAATAGCCGCCGTTCGTATCGTCCGCGGGCAGCACGCGCACTCGATACACCGGGGCGCCGAACTGCGGCGCCTGATCGATACCCGGTGGCAAGGCCGGCGCCCCATCGCTCGCCGCGGCCTCGACGAATTGCGCAGCCCGATATAACGCCGACGCCGCATCGATGCGATGCGTGCGCGCAATGTGGCTGCGATACGAAGGAATCGCAAACGCGGCGAGCGTGGCGGCAATCGCGAGCGCGATCACGAGTTCGAGCAGCGTGAATGCGGATGTGTTCGGCCTTTTCATACGTGTCCAGTCGGTGCGTTCTTCAGAATGGTCTTGCTGCAACGCTCCGCCAATGACGTTCGATCGCGCCATCTTCGGTCACGACCTCCATCTGCAACCAGACCTGCGACTCGCTGCTCCGCCCGAAGCCGCGCGCGGTCAGCAGATAAGCGCTGGCGTTGGGTCGACTCGCGAGACGCCAAGGCTCGATCAGGCATTGCGGCGCGCGCGATGATCCCGGCCATTGCGCCACAGGCGTGATGGCGCCTGCGTCGAACGCGGTTTCAAGCCTCCATTGAGTCGGCTCGCCGAATATGAGCGGTGCATCGGGCGCGTCGCCACTTGCCGATAGCACGTTGCGCTCGCACAAGCTCAGCGCCGAATCCGCCGCGTGGAAAGCCTGCAGATAGTCGCGCACATTGGTCGCCGCGCGAGCGGCCGCGAGCGATGTTTCGAACCATATCGCGGACGTGGCGAGCATCATGGCCGAGATCAACAGCACGATGGCTAGCACGACGCCGCGTTGATGTGCCCGTCGGGCACCGCCCCGACAATTTTGCCTGCCTAATTGTTTCGCTGTTCCGCCTGGCCCGCCGCATATGTCGTACGCGCGGCCGCGTTGCGTTGCTGTGTCGCGATCCATCACGACGACACCTCCGCGCGATTACGCAGCGCAACTCGGCGGGAAAACACCTGTCGAGGCCGCAAGTCGGTACCGAGTGTACTCACGCCATCGCAGTCGATGTACTTCGAACGCTGTCCTTGCGGCGCGCCGCGCACCAGCACGCAGACATCGACCGCAACGACGTTCGCCCATTGATCCGCCGCCACGGCCGACGCAGTCACCGCATTCGCCGCGCCGTCCAGCCAGTAGCGCAACCGCACGCGCTCGACGCCTTCGACCAGCGGCTGCGCGGACCCCGCATTGCCGCTGCCCACGCAGTAAAGCTCCGGCTCGCCCGTCGAGCCGCTGACGTTGGCGAAGTAGCGATTGACCACCGGCGCGCCCTCATCGCCAAGGACCGCGTCGCTGCTTTTGACGGCTTGTCCGACACAGTCGGTGACCTGACCGCTCGACGATGGCCATGTCGATACGACGTCTGCGACGTAACGGATCGCGACGCCATCGGAGCCGGTGCTCAACGTGGTGCAAGCGAGGCTATCGTCGGCGCCGGTCGGACGACCGCCCGAGCAGCCGAATAGCGCAGGCGCCGCGTTGTAGCCAATGATATTGGCAGGAACGAAGCCGGCCATCTGCAATTGCTGGCCGATCAGCATCAGCGCGGTCAAGCCCGCTTCGCGAATCCGGGTCGCGTTGCTCGCCTGCACGAACGCGTTGCGCTGCGCCGTGTAAAGGGACACGGCGCCCGCGATCACGATCAACCCGAGTGCCATCGCGATCAGGAATTCGATTAGCGTATGACCGAGTGGGCAATGCGGCCGCTTCATTTCGCGAACGCCAACGCGACACACGACGATCCAGCCGGTGCATCGACGTCGCCGCAAGGCTCCGCCGGCTCGGCGCTCGCATCGCCCAAAGCGGGCCGGTCCCGCACGGACGCCCACGTCACGCGCGCCGCCGCGACCGCGCCGCTCTCGCCAATCGATGCGTCGCCGTGCGGCAGCAGAACGCTCGCCCAGGTGCGCCATTGATTGAGCGCGACATCGCCCGTGGAAGGCGTGCGCGTCGCTTCGGCAATCGAGTCGGCTATCCACGCGGCGCTCTCGCGCAGCGTCATCGCGCGCGCTTCGCGTGCGGTCCACACCTGAACCGCGATCAAACCCAGCGCGCTCACCGCGACCAACGCGACCGCCAGCATCACCTCGATCAACGAGCTGCCATTACATGTCGATGCGTGCACACGCAAACCGGTCTTGAATGCGGGCTGTCTCATGACGTCGCTCCGCACGCGCCCTCCGAGATCCGCGCGCGACCTCCTGCAGCGACACTGATACAGCGCCGCCACGGGTTCCCCTGCATCGATTTCGATGGGCTTCGCGGCGCGATATCAAAACTTCGAAACGCGCCGATCAGTTGCCCAGCCGGCGGCGTGAACGTCATATCCGTCTGCACGCCGGTGATGCTCACCGCCGCGAGCGCCGGCTGCGCGCGCAACAACGACGGCTTGCCGCCACGTTCGGCGAATACGGCCCAGCCGCAGGCCCAATCGGCGATGCCGCCGGCGCAGGCTTGGCCCGACACGAGACAGACGCGCGCTGCATCGACGCGGCACACCGTGATGCGCGCACCGCGCCGCAGCGCCTCGCTGCGGGCGTAGGCGAACGTGGACAGCAGCGCCTTCGCGCGCGCGTCGACCTGATCGCGCATATGCCATGCGGCGAACGACGGCACCGCCATCACGGCCATCAGCATCACGAGCGCTGTCACCGCCAGCGTTTCGACGAGTGTGAAACCGGCGCGCGATGGCCGGTAAATCCCCTTGAATTTCATCTGCATCCCTGAGCGTTACGAACGGATGCAGCCAATCTAGCGATTTGCGAGCGCGCCGACCATCGTCCGAACGGCCAGGTGGCATTCAGACGTTAGCGGGCGCAACAATGCACGTGACGATCGATCACGGAGGCGGGAGAAGCGATGCGTGAAAAAAAGCGCGAAATGCGCGAGGCGATGGATGCGCATGACCGCAGCTCAGCTGCGAAACGCGTGCGCTCAGCGCTTGCGGGAAGGCTTGGGCGGGGAAGAGGCGCGGCGGAATTCCTCGATCACGTCCTCGAATTCGGAGACGTCTTCGAAGCGCCGGTACACGGAAGCGAAACGGACGTAAGCGATCGTGTCGAGCGCGCGCAACTCGTTCATCACGAGTTCGCCGAGGCGCTCGCTACGCACCTCTCGCTCGCCGCTGCCGAGCAGCTGATACTCGATACGGGCGACAGCCGCTTCGATCGCGTCCACCGCAACCGGGCGCTTGCGCAGCGCCAGTTGCATGCTCGCGACGATCTTGCGGCGATCGAATTCCGTGCGCGTGCCGTCCTTCTTGACGACCGACGGCAACGCCAGCTCGACCCGCTCATACGTCGTGAAACGCTTGTCGCAGGCCGGGCAGCGGCGGCGCCGGCGGATCGTCGCGCCGTCTTCGGATACGCGCGAGTCGACGACTTGCGTATCGGCGTGGCGGCAGAAGGGGCAATGCATGGTTTAGCCGTAAACCGGAAAGCGCTTGGTCAGATCGGCGACCTGAGCCTTCACGCGCTCGACCGTCGCGGCATCTTCCGGGTTGTCCAGCACGTCGGCGATCAGGTTGCCGACCTGCTCGGCTTCCTTCACGCCGAAGCCGCGCGTGGTCATGGCCGGAGAACCGAGGCGGATACCCGAGGTCACGAACGGCTTTTCCGGATCGTTCGGGATCGCGTTCTTGTTGACAGTGATGTGTGCCGAGCCGAGTGCCGCTTCCGCGGCCTTGCCAGTGATCTTCTTCGCGCGCAGGTCGACCAGCATCACGTGGCTTTCGGTGCGACCCGACACGATGCGCAGACCGCGCTTGACCAGCGTTTCAGCAAGCACACGCGCGTTCTCGACGACCTGCTGCTGATACGCCTTGAATTCCGGCGAAAGCGCTTCCTTGAACGCGACGGCCTTCGCGGCGATCACGTGCATCAACGGACCGCCCTGGATGCCCGGGAAAATCGCCGAGTTGATCGGCTTCTCGAACTCGGCCTTCATCAGGATCACGCCGCCGCGCGGGCCGCGCAGGCTCTTGTGCGTGGTAGTGGTGACGAAATCCGCGTGCGGCACCGGGTTCGGATAAACGCCCGCGGCGACGAGACCGGCGTAGTGCGCCATGTCGACCATGAAATAGGCGCCGACCGACTTCGCGATCTTCGACATGCGTTCGAAATCGATGCGCAGCGCGAACGCGGACGCGCCCGCTACGATCAGCTTCGGCTTGTGTTCTTGCGCGAGCTTCTCGGCGGCGTCGTAGTCGATGTCTTCGGCTTCGTTCAGGCCGTAGCTGACCACGTTGAACCACTTGCCCGACATGTTGACCGGCGATCCGTGCGTGAGGTGGCCGCCGTGCGCAAGGCTCATGCCCATGATCGTGTCGCCCGGCTTGAGCATGGCGAAGAACACGCCCTGGTTCGCCTGCGAGCCCGAGTTCGGCTGCACGTTCGCGGCTTCGGCGCCGAACAGCTGCTTCACGCGGTCGATTGCCAGCTGCTCGGCAACGTCGACGTATTCACAGCCGCCGTAGTAGCGCTTGCCCGGATACCCTTCGGCGTACTTGTTCGTGAGTTGCGAGCCTTGCGCGGCCATCACGGCCGGGCTCGTGTAGTTTTCCGACGCGATCAGTTCGATGTGCTCTTCCTGACGGCGGTTTTCCTGCTCGATGACCTTCCAGAGTTCAGGATCGACGTTGGCGATGGTGCTTTGGGCTCTGTCAAACATACGGGTTCCGTTGAGTGTTTTCAGGTTGACCGGATCGTGCGCCGAATCCTGCGTAGAGGGTACACAGCGGGGTACGCAGCGCTGTGGGCGGCGAGGCTTGCCCTGACGTGGCGAGTGGAGAGTCGCCGCATGCGCGAGGCAGGCCAGCCACCGTCAGCGCAGATTAATGCGCGCGGTTCACGGCTGCCCAGGCGAACGGCAAAACGGCACCCTGCGCTTCACGGTGGGTTGTTCCACCTTGAACCCGATTGGTTGAATCGGCTGAGTCGGACGACTCGGTTCTATCGCCAGTCACGCAGGGTCGAGCGCGTTAGTGTATTGGAAGAGACCCGAATAGGCAACCGACTTGCGGATGCTCCGGCGGCCCCTGGCGGGGCCTCCGGACGGTCCGGCGGCCCCGCCGCGCAACCATCTGAGGAAAGCTCGCCGGTCGCGCCGCGCACCCGTTGCGCGCCGCCGCGGCAGCCGCCGATCCGGCTCGTGCATCCTTGCCGCAGCGTGGCATTGGAAGTACGCTTTGGGCCTTTGTCTCTTACCGACCAGGGAACTGCAATGATCGTGTTTGTCACAGGAGCGTCGGCCGGATTCGGCGCCGCCATCGCCCGCTCGTTCGTCAAGGGCGGCCATCGTGTCGTCGCCACTGCACGCCGCAAGGACCGTCTGCAAGCACTCGCCGACGAGCTCGGCGACGCGCTGCTGCCGTACGAGCTCGACGTGCGCGATCGCGCCGCCGTCGAAGCCGTGCCCGCCTCGCTGCCGGCGGACTTCGCCGCGCTCGACGTGCTCGTCAACAACGCCGGCCTCGCGCTCGGCACCGAGCCGGCTCACAAGGCAAGTCTCGATGAATGGAACACCATGATCGAGACCAATTGCACGGGCCTCGTGCAGGTTACGCATGCGCTGTTGCCCGGCATGGTCGAGCGCAACCGCGGGCATATCTTCAATCTGGGTTCGGTGGCGGGCCGCTGGCCGTACGCGGGCGGCAACGTGTACGGCGCGACCAAGGCGTTCGTGCGCCAGTTCAGCCTGAACCTGCGCGCCGAGCTCGCCGGCACCGCGCTGCGCGTGACCGACATCGAGCCGGGTCTGTGCGGCGGCACCGAATTCTCGAACGTGCGTTATCGCGGCGACGACGACAAGGCCGCCAAGGTCTACGAAAACGTGCAACCGCTGACGGCCGAAGACATCGCCGATTCCATCTACTGGATCGCCACGCGCCCAGCCCACGTCAACATCAACACCATCGAGCTGATGCCGGTCGCGCAGTCGTTCGCCGGTCTGTCCGTGCATCGCGGCTGAGTTTGAAGGCGGGCGGCGGCGGCCGCCGCTACCATCGGTCGCGCCGCCGCCCATCATCGTGCTGGCTTTTTCCTGCGGCACGTCGATAGCCGCTCCGCCAGTCCCGGCGCGGCCGGCAAAGCCGGCTCCTATCGCCGCCGACGCCCGCCACAAGCAACTCACACTTCGAAACAGACCCCGGGTTGTGCGTTCCGGTAGAATGCGCCGCATGAATATGTCGACCAGCCAGCCAGGCACGGAAATCGGCTATACGTGGCCCATCCGCGTGTACTACGAAGATACCGACGCCGGCGGCATCGTGTTTTACGCCAATTACCTGAAATTTTTCGAACGCGCTCGCACCGAATGGCTGCGCGCGTGCGGCGTCGACCAGCATCGGCTTGCGGAAGAAAACGACGCGATTTTCATCGTGCGCAGTACCGCGGTCGATTACCGGGCTCCGGCCCGGCTCGACGACATCGTGAAAATTGTCAGCCGGATCGAGCGTCTTGGCCGAGCTTCGGTAGACTTCGTGCAGGAAGCATGGCGCGAAGGCACGCTGCTTGCCACCGGTTCGGTCAGGGTTGGCTGTGTGGACCGCGCGACGCTGCGGCCAGCCGCAATCCCGCCCGCGGTTCTCGCCGCGCTGCGGCACGGGCCGGGCCCTGGCGAGAGCGCGGACTGAACGGCGGCGGGCATGTCAACGGACGATACCTGAGCCTCGTTGTTACGGGGCCAGTGAACTCATACCGGTCAGGTAACACAAAGCATGGTTCGGCTTCGATATCGCCGAAGCTTCCGTTTTGCCCACGGCAAGCTTGAAGCGGCCTTGCAGCCGGACGCCCCCTTCCCGGGACGTTAAAACGAACCTTTATGAACACTACACAAGATCTGTCGATCGTTTCACTTGTACTCAACGCGAGCCTGCTGGCCCAGGCCGTCATGGCTCTGCTGCTGTTGCTGTCGCTACTCTCCTGGACTTTCATCTTTCGCAAGTGGTTTGCGATTCGCCGGGCGCGCGCGCAAACTGAACGCTTCGAGCGTGATTTCTGGTCGGGCGGCGACCTGCAGGCCCTGTATCAGAGCGCCGCGAACAACCGTCACACGATCGGCGCGCTCGAGCGGATTTTCGAGTCCGGTATGCGTGAATTCCTGAAGGGCAAAGAGAAGCGCCTGAACGATCCGGGCGCGATTCTCGACGGCGCCCGGCGCGCGATGCGCGCGGCGTTCCAGCGCGAAATGGACGTGCTCGAAGCGAATCTCGCGTTCCTCGCGTCGGTCGGTTCGGTCAGCCCGTATATCGGTCTGTTCGGCACGGTGTGGGGGATCATGAATGCGTTCCGCGGCCTCGCCAATGTGCAGCAGGCCACGCTCGCGAACGTCGCGCCGGGCATCGCCGAGGCCTTGACCGCCACCGCGATCGGCCTGTTCGCCGCGATTCCGGCCGTGGTCGCCTACAACCGCTACGCGCACGACATCGACCGTCTGGCGATCCGTTTCGAAACCTTCATCGAAGAGTTCTCGAACATCCTGCAGCGCCAGGCACACTGAGGAGGCCAAGATGGCAGGCTCCCGTTCCTCCAGCATGCGCGGCTCGCGCTCGCGTCGCGCAATGGCCGACATCAACGTCGTGCCGTACATCGACGTGATGCTCGTGCTGCTAGTGATCTTCATGGTCACGGCGCCGCTCGTCGCGCCGTCGATCGTCAATCTGCCGACCGTCGGCGGCGCGGCGCCCCAACAGCAGACGCCACCCGTAATCGTCAACATCCGCGCCGACGGCAACATGAGCGTCAAGTACAAGGACGACTCCGGCACGCAGCAGCAGGAAGACATGACGAAGGCTGGCCTCAACGGTTTCATCGCCGATCGGGCACAATCGCACCCCGATCAGCCCGTCGTGATCGCCGCCGACAAAACCGTGAAGTACGAAGTCGTGATGAACGTGATGTCCGAGCTGAAGGCTCGGGGCGTCAAGCGCGTCGGATTGCTCGTCAAATCGCAATGATCCGCAAGAACTCCGAATACCCGCTTCAGCCGCCGCGTGAACGCGGCACCGGGCGAGCTTTTCTGTTCGCGCTGGTGATGCATGCGCTGCTCGGATTCTTCCTGTATCACGGCATCCAATGGCAGAACAGCACGCCCGAGGGCGAGCAAGCGGAACTGTGGACAGAGGTGCCGGATTCCGCGATTCCGCGTCCCGTCGTCACGCCGCCGCCCGCGCCGGTCGCCCCTGCTCCGCCCGTGCGCGACGAACAGGCCGACATCGCGCTGCAGGAAAAGAAGCGCCAGCAGCAGGAAGCGGCTCGCGCGGCCCAACTGGCCGAACAGCAGCGCCAGTTGAAGCTGAAAGAGCAGCAGGAAGCGGAAGCGAAGCGTCAGCAACAACTGGCGGCCGAACAGGCGGCCCAGCTCGCGGCGCAGAAGGCCGCGAAGCTCAAGCAGCAGCAGGCGCAACAGCAGCAACAGCAGCAGGCCGAGAAGCTCAAGCAACAGCAGCTCGCCGAGCAGCAGAAGCAACAGCAACTGAAAGAACAGCAGGAGCAGCAGCAAAAGCAGGCTCAGGCAGAAGCGCAGAAGAAGGCCGAGGCGGAGAAAGCGGCGAAGGCCAAGGCGCAAGCCGATGCGGCCGCGCAGGCGAAAAAGCAGATCGACAACGAACGTCGCGCGCGGCTTGCGCAGATGCAGGGTCTCGCTGGCGGCGTGGGCGGCAGCAGTTCGAGCAGCAACGGACTGGGCAAGAGCGGAACGGGTAGCGGCTCGGGCGGCACGGCGGCATCGCCGGGTTACGCGGACAAGGTACGACGGCTGGTGCTTCAGCATGTGAACTGGGGCGGCGAAACGGAAGGTCTCGAGACCGTGATCGCCGTGCGTTGTTCGCCGGACGGCAATCAGTTGAGCGCAAACATTACCCACAGCAGCGGCAACGCCGCGTGGGACGCCGCCGCGTTGCGGGCGGTGAGAGCCTCCGATCCGATGCCTCGGGACGTCAATGGCAAGACGCCGGACTACTTTACTATCACGCTGCGTCCGGCGGCTTGATGTGCAGGCTGACAGCCGACCGGCGGCCAACGCCGCGCCCCACCCGGCGCGGCGTTGCGCGGGAACGAAATAGCCGTTTTCCGGTCTGTCTGCTGTCTTCGAGTATTAAGTAAAACCGTTTTGAGGAACCCATACAGCATGAGTTTGATGACCAAGCTAGGCCTGCGAACACTCGTGGCAACGTGCCTGATCGGCGTCGGCGGCGCCGCCAACGCACAACTCAACGTCCTCGTGACGGGCGTCGGATCCACTCAGTTTCCGATCGCAACGGCGAATTTCGCCAATGAAGCGAACTCCCCGCAGCAGGTCAGCACGATCGTGCGTCAGGATCTGCAACGCAGCGGCAAATTCACGAATATCGACGCAGGCTCGACGCCGGTGTCCGAGACCGATTCCGTCGACCTCGGCGCATGGAAGGCGAAGGGCGCCAACGCGTTCGTCGCGGGCAGCGTGAACCGCCTGCCGAACGGCCAGTACGAAGTGCGCTTCAAGCTGTACGATACGGTCAAGGGCGAAAGCCTCGGCGGCCTCGTGCTGGTGAGCCCGGAAAGCGGTCTGCGCATGAGCGCGCACAAGGTCGCGGACTACATTTACGCCAAGCTCATGGGCAATCGCGGCGTGTTCGCCACGCGCCTGTCGTATGTGATCAAGTCGGGCAACCGCTACCAGCTGCAGATCTCGGATTCGGACGGTCAGGACGCGCACATCGCGCTGTCGAGTCCCGAGCCGATCATCTCGCCGGCCTGGTCGCCCGACGGCACCAAGGTCGCTTACGTGTCGTTCGAGAAGAAGAAGCCGATCGTCTATATCCACGACCTGCCCACGGGCCGGCGCATCGTCGTATCGGACCAGAAGGGCAACAACAGTGCGCCGGCGTGGTCGCCGGATGGCCGCACGCTCGCCGTCGCGCTGTCGCGTACCGGCAATACGCAGATTTTCGCGGTCAACGCGGACGGCAGCGGTCTGCGTCGTCTGACGCAAGGCAGCTCGATCGACACCGAGCCGACCTACTCTCCTGACGGTCAGTGGATCTATTTCACGAGCGACCGCGGCGGCGCACCGCAGATCTACAAGATGCCGGCGCAAGGTGAAAGCGCGGGCGGCGCGCAACGCGTCACGTTTACGGGCAGCTACAACACCAGCCCGCGTGTGAGTCCTGACGGCAAGGAGCTTGCCTACATCTCGCGCGTCGGCGGTGCGTTCAAGCTGTACATCCAGGACCTGCAAGGCGGAACCGCCACGGGCCTGACGGACACGACACATGACGAATCGCCAAGCTTCGCGGCGAACGGTCAGTACATTCTTTACGCCACTCAGGTGAACGGCCGTGGCGTGTTGGCCGCAGTATCGACCGACGGTCGCACTCGGCAGGTCCTGTCCGTTCAGGGGGGCAGCGTACGCGAGCCGTCCTGGGGCCCGTTTATGCAATAACGTTGATGCAATAACACAAGGAGAGTAATCAAATGATGTCCAAACTTCGTTTCGCATTCGCCGTCGTGATGGTCGGTGCACTGGCCGCATGTCACTCGGGCGTCAAGCTCGACGAAAACGCCAACAAGGGCGCTGGCTCGGCCCAACCGAACCCGAACGACGTCGCGACGGTCAACGTCGATCCGCTGAACGATCCGAACAGCCCGCTCGCGAAGCGCAGCATCTACTTCGACTTCGACAGCTACTCGGTGAAGGATGACTATCAACCGCTGCTGCAACAACACGCGCAATATCTGAAGAGCCACCCGCAGCGTCACGTGCTGATCCAGGGCAACACCGACGAGCGCGGCACCAGCGAATACAACCTCGCACTCGGCCAGAAGCGTGCTGAAGCCGTGCGTCGTTCGCTGTCGCTGATGGGCGTGTCGGATTCGCAAATGGAGGCCGTGAGCCTCGGCAAGGAAAAGCCGCTGGCAACGGGTCATGACGAAGCGTCGTGGGCACAGAACCGCCGCGCCGACCTCGCATATCAACAGTAAGTCAACGGGTGATGAGCCGAATGACGCATCGTTTCTCCTGGCTGCGGTTTGCCGCAGTGGCCTGCGTCGCAGGCACGGCCCTCACGGCCGTGCCCGCCCATGCGGGCATGTTCGACGACGATCAGGCCCGCCAGGCCATTCTCGATCTGCGCTCGAAGACCGATAGTCTGTCGAGCCAGCTATCGGCGGCGCAACGCACGATCCTCGATCAGTCCAACCGTCTCGACCAGCTCAACCAGCAGGTCGCGACGCTGCGCGGACAGAACGAGGACATGGCGAACCAGCTCACGACGCTGCAAAAGCAGCAGAAGGACTACTACACCGATCTCGACACGCGCCTGAAGAAATTCGAGCCGCAGCAGCAGACGGTGGACGGCGTCCAGGGCGAGGTGCAGCCGGGTGAAACAGATGCGTTCAACGCGGCTTCACAGCAATTCCGCAGCGGCGACTTCAAGAACGCGGCGGCATCGTTCCGCAGCTTCATCTCCAAATATCCGAACAGCCCCTATCAGCCGACCGCGCAATACTGGCTCGGCAACGCGCTGTATGCGCTGCGCGACTACAAGGGTTCGACGGCGGTTTGGCAAGGTGTCGTGAAGAACTATCCGCAGCATCCGCGTGCACCGGAAGCGCTGCTCGCGATCGCGAACAATCAGCTCGAACAAGGCCAGAAGGCCGCGGCGAAAAAAACGCTCGAGCAGATCGTCGCGCAATACGCCGGCTCGGACGTCGCGCAGTCGGCGCAGAACAAGCTGTCGCAGATCAAGTAGATCGTGGTGTTGGATTGATCACGTTTTGATGTAGTTGGCAGTAACGCGCAGTGTCCGAATTGATAACCACGCGCGCCTCTCGCTGGAAAGCCCGGGTAGTGATGCCCGGGCTTTGCATTTTGGGCCGATGGTCTTGCAGAGTTGACAGGGCATTGGTGCGCCGATATAATTTCGCTTCTCTTTTGGGTCGTTAGCTCAGCTGGTAGAGCAGCGGACTTTTAATCCGTTGGTCACAGGTTCGAATCCCGTACGGCCTACCAAAAGATTCGAGGGCTGACATGCGAAAGCACGTCGGCCCTTTTCTTTTTCCTTTGCCCGCGTGTGCAAACAGGTACGCGCGCGGTAAACGAGCCGCCTCTTCCCGCCCGCCTCAATGTAGCCTACCGTTCAGGCACTGCCCTCCGCCCTCCAACACCGCCAAAAAACACCCGGCATCGCGCAACGACATCGCGCCAACGCGGCAGCGCATTCTTATCTTTTTAGTAATTTTCGATTCATGTTTGTGCCACGGGTGGTTTGTAGCCTCGCGACTTGCAATACCGGCTGCAACTTTTAAAAAATTTCACCCACCCTACTCAAACACACAGAATGCAAACCACCCTGAAGGCGCTTCCGATCGCGTTTCTGATCTCCGCCATCTACGGCTGCGGCGGCAGCACCCAAAACACGAGCACAAGGCACCACGAGCAGCACCCCGGCCACGACGACGACGCCCTCGACTTCCGCCAGCAACTACACGGCTGGCAACCTGCTGGTCTCGCGCACAGCCTATGACCCGGCGTTCGCTCTGAGCGGCACACTGCCTTATAACGCGACGCCCACGAGCACCAATGCAGCCCCCGTGACCGAAACGCTGTCTGAGCAGTTGTGGGTCGACTTCAAACTCGACGACCACGAATGATGATCCGCTAACGCCCCACCGTACCCAAGACGTCATTCGCTCAACGGAATGGAGTCCATGCTCCCAATCTATACGCAGTACTAGTCTGAATCCACTCGACGTGAAACCGAAACAAATCCTGTCCACACTGATCGCCGGCAGCGTCGCTTCCCTGCTCGCGCTGTCGAACGTCCATGCGGCGACGGGCGCCAACGCCGATCAATTCGAAATCGCGAAACGCTATGGCCTCGAAGGCGGCGAGCGTTGGGATTACGTGGCGTACGACGCAGTTCGGCAGCACCTCTTCATCAGCCGCGACAGGCACGTGCAGGTGATCGATACGCGCACCGGCAAACCGGTCGGCGAGATCGCCAACACCGACGGCATGCACGGCTTCGCGTTCGTGGAGGACCTCAAGCTCGGCTTCGTCACCAACGGCCGCGCCAATACGGTGAGCGTCGTCGATCTCGACACACTCAAGGTCGTCGACAGCATCAAGGCCGCGGGCCCCAATCTGGACGGCATCCTCTACGTGCCGGCCTTGCGGCGCATCTTCGTGAGCAATGGCCACGACGGCAGCGTCAGCGCAATCGACGTCGCGACGCGCAAGGTGGTCGCCACGATGAGCGTGGGTGGCAAGCCGGAGGCGCTCGCGGCGGACAGCCACGGGCACGTGTTCGTCAATGTGGAAGATCGCGCCGAGATCGTCGAGATGGACGGTCGGTCCTCGACGGTGCTGGCGCATTGGCCACTCGCGCGGTGCGAGTCGCCGACCGGACTCGCGATCGATCCGGCGAGCGAGCGCCTGTTTTCGGTTTGCGCCAATCACCGCATGATGAACGTCGATGCTACGTCGGGCCGTCGCGTGGCCGAGGTGCTGATAGGTGGTCACCCCGACGCGGCGGCTTTCGATCCGGCCTTGAAGCTCGCGTTCAGTTCGAGCGGCGCGGACGGCACGCTGACGATCGTGCATGAAGACAATGCGGACCGTTACACGGTCGCGCAGAACATGCCAACGCTGGAAGGCGCGAAAACGATCGCGCTCGATGAACAGCAGCACCGGATCTATCTGGTGTCGTCGAAGTTCGGCGCGGCCGACCCGGCCACGGCTGCCAATCCTCATCCGCGCTCATCCGCGCGCGACGGTCATCCCCGGCACGTTCGAAGTGCTCGAGACGCAGCTCAAGGCACGCTCACGCGCGGCATCGACGCACGGCCGCCCGTTGATCGCGGCGGCGCATCAGACATCGGTTCGCCTAGATGAGGCCGTGCGCGACGCCGCTCGACGTCGCCCAGCGCTCGCTGTCGTTCGACACGCCGAAATCGGCGGCCCGTAGTGAAACGGTGGCCGAGCAGGCCGTCCCACGCTTTGCGCTGGCGCGCGCGAGGATGCGCTGCTCGTGCACGTAGAAGAATTCGAGTTGGCGCGCGTCGGACGCTTTTCGTTCGAGCTCGAACACATCCTCGAACACGCGCCGCGACAGGTGAAAACGCTGAAGTCCGCGGCCAAGCCGGATCTGAAAGACAACACCGTCGCTGTTATGCGGCACCGCTGCCCAGATAAGCGGAATGCTACTCATGGAGCCCCCGTAACTGGATCTTCACGTCAGGAACATTGACGATTTCATCCTCGCACGGATAAACGCACGGCGCGACTTGTCAAAATTAAACAACGTTGATTTGGCGTTTTCGCGACAGTGGCAGGTGTTGCGACGCAACGCCCCATTGATCGACGACGCACCGATCTGGAACGAATCCTTACTCGACAGCAGTCCGTCGCTTGCGCCGCGCGGTCGTTCGTCGGGTACGATGCAATGCGGCCCGATTTAATTTGCCACGCTTCTCGCTGTCTTTTCGGTGGCCGGCCATGCAGGGAATCATTCGCTTTTGCGTCGTCGGGAATCCACACGCAAGGAATATGCGTTGGCTCGTTTGCGTCTTGCCACGAGCCGCCTTATGCGCGCTGAGTCAGAAGCTGAAAAGACGCTCGCCACTTGCTGGATGAAGGCGTGGGCAAGCGTCATCGGCGATGCGCAGTTCCCTAAGCTTCCTTACCGACCGGCCACACCCAAAGCGAGGCGGCGCTCCCCGCCAAGGGCCCGCGATTGACATCTGCCGTCGCTCGAACTGAATGGCGACGCGGCGACATCGTCGCGCACTCCGACCCATTCACTTGACCGTATGGTTCGCCACCTCACTGACCGTCTACGCCCTCTGCTCGCATGATCGCTTCACGACGCCTTAGAGCGTTCGCGACAAAGACAGCAACAAAGAAGAGACGACAAAACGGCGAGCGCGGGACCCGAGATGAGTCAGCAGATCATCAACACCGGCTTGCAGCAACTGCGCGATAAGGTCTCGCCTTATCGATGGTATCCGACGTTGCAGATCGGCATTTCTTGTCGCTTCTGAGGTGCAGCGCACGGAAACCGTCGCAGTACTATAAATTTGCAAAGGACTTTTCACATTCCGATTGCATAAAAAACAAACGAAAGAAAGAGCGATACGACCTTCGCTTTTTCTGGTTATTTATCGAGATGAAAAGATATGCAATGATCGCCGCCGAATCAGCGGAGCATGTCTGAACCTTGCGCGAGCATACGTTCCGGCAACCCCACGGCGTATTGCTTTTTCATTGAACCGATAATGACCACCTTTCTGTTCGATCTGCTGTCGAACCTCGCCTTGTTCGCCATCGTATCGATGGCCTGTCGACTGTATAACCGGTTCGGGTCGGGTGCCGCGTTGAGCGGCCCTGCGATTTTCATCGTGCTCGCGCTGGCCGCGTGCGTGCTCGACGGCTTGTTGACGTTCGTCGTGTTCGCCGACGCGCAGAACCGCTATGGACAATTCGCGCTGCCGATGTCGTTTCTTCAGCGTGCCGGCGCGTATGCGCTAGCGATCGTGATCGCGTTCTCGTGGCATCGGATGTCGAGGCGCCGGTGCGCCGTGAAAAACGCCCCGGACAACGCGGTTGTCATCCAGACGTCACCGTACTCCGAATCGCGGCTGCGCATGTGAACCCGGCACGCCCCGACCGGCTATTCACGTACGCCCCGCCATGTTTCATCTCTTTATTGCCGCGCGCGAGCGGTGCAGGAACGGTCCTTGCGCATGCGGGCGCCGTCGGCTATAACTCCCGAAGACCGCGCGTTGTGGGTCATGGCACCACCGTCGTTCAATCCGTTGATGGCAACCTGTAACGAGGAAACATCTTGGATATCGAAACCGTACGTGCATTCATCATGACCCGTGGCATCGACATCGGCACCAAGGTCGTCGGCGCAATCGTGCTGTGGCTCGTCGGCCGCTGGATCATCGGGCTGATCTCCAACCTGTCGCGCAAGCTGCTCGCACGCAACGGCCGGGTCGACCCGACACTCGCCCACTACCTCGCGTCGATTCTCGCCGGGTTGCTGAACCTGCTGCTCGTCCTCGCGATCCTGGAAATCTTCGGTGTGCAGACGACGTCGTTCGCCGCGTTGCTCGCCGGCCTCGGCCTAGCGATCGGTACTGCGTGGGGCGGCCTGCTCGCGCACTTCGCGGCCGGCGTGTTCATGCAGGTGCTGCGGCCGTTCAAGGTCGGCGATTTCGTCATGGCCGCGGGCGTCACCGGCACCGTGACGGAGTTGGGCCTGTTCGGCACCACGATCGTGACGCCGGACAACGTGACGACCATCATCGGCAACAACAAGATCTTCTCCGACACGATCTCGAACTACAGCGTGCTGCCGTTCCGGCGCGTCGAGCTGACCGCGAAGATCGCCAATGGCGTCGATCCGACCGATGCGATCGCGCGTTTGAAAGCCGCCGTCGCGAAGATTCCGAACGTGGCCGAAAACCCCGCGCCGGATATCGAGGTCTTGAGCTTCACGCCAGAAGGACCGCTGCTGTGCGTGCGCCCTTACTCGTCCAACCAGAACTACTGGCAGGTCTACTTCGACACCAATCGCGCGATCGTTCAGACCTTCAAGGAAGCCGGCTATCCGACGCCGGAAACGCCACTCGCACCGCGAGCGATCACGCGCGATTGATCTGATCGAACCTCCGCGCGCACCCGACACGGGTCGTCGGCATGGCGGCATGAAAAAAGGCGTCGCGAGATTCGCGACGCCTTTCGTGTTTTCAAGGCCCGAAATACCGCAAACAACTCGTCATCCACGCGTACTCGCGTTCGCGCCATTCTTGCGCAGCATCTTCCACAGCGCGCCGAGCACGATCGGCACGATCGCCGCGCCGATACCGACCAGCACGATCACGTTCAGATACTGACGGATGAACGGGATGTTGCCGAAGAAATAGCCGAGCAGTGTCAGCAGCAGCACCCACGACAGCGCGCCGACAACGTTGAACATCTGGAAGCGGCTCCACGTCATCGACGACGCGCCCGCGACGAACGGCGCAAACGTCCGCACGACCGGGATGAAACGCGCGAGCACGATCGTCTTGCCGCCGTGCTTTTCATAGAAGTTGTGAGTCTTCTGCAGCGCGGCGCGATCGAGAAAGCGCTCGAGCACCGGAATGTGCGTATTGAACACGCGCGGTCCGATCGCGCGGCCGATCAGATAGTTGGTCGTATTGCCCGAGACCGCCGCCACCAGCAGCAACAGGATCAGCAGCCCGAGATGCATGTGCCCGGTCGCGCAGAACGCGCCGCCGATGAACAGCAGCGAATCGCCCGGCAGAAACGGCAGCACCACGAGCCCCGTTTCAGCGAACACGATCGCGAACAGCACCGCGTAGACCCAGACACCGTACACGTGAATGAAGTCTCCGAGAAACTTGTCGATGTGCAGGACAAGATTGGCGAAATGTAGCAGCGTATCCAAGGAACGTCCTTTTAAACCGGTATGTGCGTAGAGGGAAAACGGCCGCCGCGCGACCCAGCAACAAGGGCAGCAAGCGGCGAGCCGACCGCTGCGAATTGACCGCGACATGATACCGAAAGTGCCTCGGGTCGAATGAAAATCTGCTGGTTGGGCGTCTGCGCGGCGGGGTGCGCCAAGTCGCTATAATTTCGCCATGTCCGAATTCTCCGAAACGCCTGCGGGCACCGCGGCCGCGGCCGCACCTTCCGACGCCTCTCGCGCGGCGCCCGCGCCGCGTCCGTTGCGCGCCATCCAGCCGCTACCCGATCAATTGATCAGCCAGATCGCCGCCGGCGAAGTGGTCGAGCGGCCGGCGTCGGTAGTCAAGGAGCTGCTCGAGAATGCGCTCGACGCGGGCGCGCAGACGCTGCGCATCCTGCTCGACGAAGGCGGCGTCAAACGCATCTCGATCACCGACGACGGCTGCGGCATCCCCGAGAACGAACTCGTGCTCGCCCTGACGCGCCATGCGACCAGCAAGATCCGCTCGCTCGCCGAGCTCGAAGCGGTCGCGACGCTCGGGTTCCGCGGCGAAGCGCTGGCGTCGATCGCGTCGGTCGCGCAGATGAGCATCACGAGCCGCACCGCAGATGTGCCGCACGCGGTGCGCATCGACGCGGAAACCGGCGTGCTGAGTCCCGCCGCCGGCACCCAGGGCACGACGATCGAAGTCCGCGAGCTGTACTTCAACACCCCGGCACGCCGCAAATTCCTGAAAAGCGAACAGACCGAACTCGGCCACTGTCTTGAACAGATCCGCCGCGCCGCGCTCGCGCGGCCGGACGTCGCGATCTCGGTGCTGCACAACGGCAAGGCCGTCGAGCACTGGAACGCGAGCGAGCCGCCCGCGCGGGTTGCGAAGATTCTCGGCGAGACGTTCGCGACCGCCCATCTGCCGCTCGACGAATCCGCCGGTCCGCTTGCGATCTACGGCTGCGCCGGTCTGCCGACCGCGAGCCGCGGTCGCGCCGATCAGCAGTATTTCTTCGTCAACGGCCGCTTCGTGCGGGACAAGCTGCTCACGCACGCGGTGCGCGCCGCGTATGAAGACGTGCTGCACGGCGAGCGTTATCCATCGTACGTGCTGTTCCTCGATCTGCCGCCCGAAGGCGTCGACGTGAACGTACATCCGTCGAAAATCGAGGTGCGTTTCCGCGATTCGCGCTCGATCCACCAGTTCGTGTTCCATGCGGTACAGCGCGCGCTCGCGCGGCACGCGGGCGCGTCGCCTGAAACGACGGCGGGCGGGCATGCGGCGCACCTGGAACCGTCGGCCGGTGGACCGGCTTCATCTGGTTCGCCGCCGCCGGGTGTCACAAGCGGCGTAGGCGACGGCATTGGAACGGGCGCCGGTCTTTCGAGCGGCGCGGGCTTCGGCGCGGGAAGCCGCGGCGTCCTTGGCGGCGGCAGCGGCTTCAGCAGCTTCGGCGCCCCGGGCGCCTCGCAGCCTGGCAACACGTGGATGCGCCAGGCACGCATGACGCAAGGCACGCTGCCGGTCGCGCAACCGCTCGCCGGTTACGACGCGCTGTTCGGCCGCAAGGATCCGCTTGCCGGCCGGGTCGAAGGTGCGTCGCTGTTCGAAGCGCGCGACTCCGCAACCGACACGACGTCGCCATACGACGCAGCGCCGTTCGCGTCGCGCCCCGCTTCCCCCGCATTCGACGCCACCGACGACCAGCCGCTCGGCTTCGCGCTCGGCCAGATCCACGGCATCTACGTGCTCGCACAGAACCGCCAAGGGCTCGTGATCGTCGACATGCATGCGGCACACGAGCGCATCCTGTACGAGCAGTTCAAGAGCGCGCTCGCCGACCGCGCAATCGCCGTGCAGCCGCTGCTGATCCCGCAGACGATGCAGGCCGATCCGGTCGAAATCGGCACGGTCGAGGAAGAGAGCGATACGCTCGATGCGCTCGGCTTCGACCTCGCGGTGCTGTCGCCGACCACGCTCGCGATCCGCGCGGTCCCCGCGTTGCTGAAGGACGCCGACCTGCAAGCGCTGGCGCGCGCGGTGCTGTCCGACCTACATGCATTCGGCGGCTCGCGCGTGCTGACCGAGCGTCAGCACGAACTGCTCGGCACGCTCGCGTGCCATCACGCGGTGCGCGCGAACCGGCGTCTGACGCTCGACGAAATGAACGCGCTGTTGCGCCAGATGGAAGCGACCGAGCGCGCCGATCAGTGCAACCACGGGCGTCCGACCTGGTATCAGCTGACGCTGGCCGATCTCGATCGGCTGTTCATGCGCGGGCAGTAACGCCGCTGCGTTTCGATCACACCGTTGCGCCGCGCGCCCGCTTGCCCATGACGTCACGCCCTACCCCCATCCCGTGCCTGCTCGGCCCGACAGCGTCCGGCAAGACCGCCGCCGCGCTCGCGCTCGCCGCGCGGCGGCCGGTCGAAATCATCAGCGTCGACTCGGCGCTCGTCTATCGCGGGATGGACATCGGCACCGCGAAGCCGACCGCGGAAGAACGCGCGGTCGCGCCGCATCATCTGATCGATATCGTCGATCCAGCCGACTCGTACTCGGCCGCGCAGTTTCGCGCCGATACGCTGCGGCTCGTCGGAGAAATTCATGCGCGCGGGCGGCTGTCGCTGTTGGTCGGCGGCACGATGCTGTACTACAAGGCGCTCACGCAGGGGCTCAACGACCTGCCCGCCGCCGATGCCGAAGTACGCGCGAGGCTCGACGCCGACGCCGCCCGCGACGGCTGGCCGGCGCTTCACGCGCGGCTCGGCGCGCTCGATCCGGTCACGGCCGCGCGTCTCGCGCCGAACGATTCGCAGCGCATCCAGCGCGCGCTGGAGGTGTTCATGCTGACCGGTCAGCCGATGTCGACGCTGCTCGCCGCGCCCGCGCGCACCGACGACGCAGCATCGGCACGCTTCGTGCCGGTCGCGCTGGAGCCGTCCGAGCGTGGCGTGCTGCACGCGCGCATCGAGCAGCGCTTCGATTCGATGCTCGCGCACGGTTTCGTCGATGAAGTGGTGAAGCTGCGCGCGCGCGGCGATCTACTGCCCGAGATGCCGTCGATGCGCTGCGTCGGGTATCGGCAGGTGTGGGAATACCTCGATGGCGCGGTCGACTATCGGACCATGCGCGACAAGGGCGTCTTCGCGACGCGGCAACTCTGCAAGCGGCAGCTCACGTGGTTGCGCAGCATGCCGGAAAGACAGGTGGTGGATTGCTGCGATCCGCACGCGACGGCGCGGGTGGTGGAGTTGATCGAAACGCTGGTTTGAGGCGCCGATCAGCGTGAGGGAATCGGAGGGACGTAAAGCGGGAATTTGAAGCGGGAAATGTGAAGCAAAGGATTCGAAGCCCGCGCGGCGCACCATTGCGGCACGCCACGCGAGCCCTCGTCCACCTTTAGACCACGACCGTCTGCGCTTCACCCGCTGCGCTCTCACGGACCGTGCCGATCTTCCAGACCTGCTCGCCCGCCGCGGACAGCAGACCGATCGCCGCTTCGGCATCCGCCGCGGACACGATCACCGCCATACCGATACCGCAGTTGAACACGCGATGCATCTCCGCATCGGCGACGCCGCCGTGCTTCTGCAGCCACGAGAACAGCGGCGGCAGCGGCCACGCGCGATGGTCGAGCTCGGCCGTCAGGCCTTCGCGCAGCACGCGCGGAATGTTCTCGACCAGCCCGCCGCCCGTGATGTGCGCCATACCCTTGACCTCGATCTGCTGCATCAGCGCGAGCAGCGGCTTCACGTAGATGTGCGTCGGCGCCATCAGCGCGTCGGCGAGCGTGCGGCCGTCGAAATCCGCGTTCAGATCGGGATTGGCACGCTCGATGATCTTGCGCACGAGCGAAAAGCCGTTCGAATGGATGCCGCTCGACGCGAGCCCGAGCACCACGTCGCCCGACGCGATCTTGCTGCCGTCGATGATCTTGCTCTTTTCGACCGCGCCGACCGCGAACCCAGCCAGATCGTATTCGCCGTCCGGGTACATGCCCGGCATTTCCGCGGTTTCGCCGCCGATCAGCGCGCAGCCCGACAGCTCGCAGCCGTGCGCAATGCCCTTCACGACGGTCGCCGCCGTGCCGACGTCGAGCTTGCCGCAGGCGAAATAGTCGAGGAAGAACAGCGGCTCGGCGCCCTGCACGAGGATGTCGTTGACGCTCATCGCGACCAGATCCTGGCCGACCGTGTCGTGCTTGTTCAGCTGGAACGCGAGACGCAGCTTGGTGCCGACGCCGTCGGTGCCGGACACTAGCACCGGTTCCTTGTACTTCTTCGGCACTTCGAACAACGCGCCGAATCCACCGATGCCGCCCAGCACGCCGTCGCGCAGGGTTTTCTTGGCAAAGGGCTTGATGGCGTCGACGAGCGCGTCACCCGCATCGATGTCCACGCCGGCGTCGCGATACGACAAACCTTGGGCCGAATCGGTTGAATGCTCGGCGGATTTCGGTTGATTCATGGGGAAAAGCTCGAAGGTCGGTAAAATGCGATTTTACCCGATGCTGGCCCCCTGGCTGGAATTCACGCGACGCGCGGCCTCACGACCCGGCGAGCACGCTTCACGACAACTGAGCGCCTGGCAACGGTCCAGGCCCCGAGGTCCGGGCCACTCGCGGCCTGAGCCTCATTTTCGGCATTAACCTACTGTGCTTCGTCAACTGACGCTCGATCTCGGCACCCCGCCGCCATCGACATTCGACAATTTCTTCGCCGGCGCGAACGCCGAGCTGGTCACGCGCCTGCGTGAGCTCGACGATGCGCTCGCCTCCGGACCGGTCGCCGATCGCACCTTCTACATCTGGGGCGAAGCCGGCAGCGGCCGCACGCACCTGCTGCAGGCGCTCGTGCACGAAGCGCCGCCGGGGCATGCGCGCTTCGCCGGCCCGCAAAGCAGCCTCGCCGCCTTCGGCTTCGATCCGCGCGTCGCGCTCTATGCGATCGACGACTGCGATGCGCTGTCGGCCGCGCAGCAGATCGCCGTGTTCAACCTGTTCAACGAAGTGCGCGCGCATCCGACCAGCGCGCTTGTCGCTGCGGGCAACGCGGCGCCGATCGGCATGACGGTGCGCGAAGATTTGCGCACGCGCCTCGGCTGGGGACTGGTGTTTCATCTTGCGCCGTTGCCCGACGACGCGAAGGCCGCGGTATTGAAACGCGCGGCGCGCGAGCGCGGCATCATGCTCGCCGACGACGTGCCGGCCTACCTGCTCACGCACTTTCGCCGCGACATGCCAAGCCTGATGGCGCTGCTCGACGCGCTCGACCGCTTCTCGCTCGAACAGAAACGCGCGGTCACGCTGCCGCTGTTGCGCACGATGCTCGCGTCGCCCGACCCCGCCGCCGCGCCGGGTTCACACGCCGCTCTTCCCGCTTCAAGTAAAATAGGCCCCCATGGCTAACCTTGCACTCTTCGATCTCGACCACACGCTCATTCCCACCGACAGCGACCACGAATGGGGCCGCTTCATGGTGAAAAAAGGCATGGTCGACGCCGAAAATTTCGCCCGTGAGAACGATCGCTTTTACGCCGACTACAAGGCCGGCAAGCTCGACATTCACGCTTATCTCATCGCCATGCTGACGCCGCTCGCGAAGTACACACGCGCACAGCTCGCCGACTTTCACGCGCAGTACATGCACGAGGTCATCACGCCGGCCATCCAGCCGGTGGCGCTCGAACTCGTGAAACAGCATCGTGAAGCGGGCGACCTGTGCTGCGTCGTCACCGCGACCAACGAGTTCATCACGCGGCCGATCGCGCAGGCGTTCGGCGTCGACACGCTGATCGCGTGCGAGGCGGAGACCGTCGGCGGCGAGCCGCACGGCGCCTACACCGGTCGCCCGACCGGCACGCCGAGCTACAAGGAAGGCAAGATCGTGCGCACCGAAATGTGGCTCGCATCGCTCGGCAAGAGCTGGAGCGACTTCGAGCACAGCTATTTCTATAGCGATTCGCACAACGACATCCCGCTGCTCGAAAAAGTCACCGATCCCATCGCGACCAATCCGGACGACACGTTGCGCGCCCATGCGCAGGCCAAAGGCTGGCGCATCCTCGAACTCTTCCAACCCTCGTGATCAAGAAACTCATCCGCAAGCTATTCGGCCAGGACACGGCGACCGCTGACGACACGCTCTCCCCCGCCGCCAGCGTCGACGGCAATGCCAATGGCAAGCCGCCGGCGCGCGGCAAGTCCGTATCCGGCACGACCGCTTCCGGCACGGCCGCGCGGCCGCGCCGCAAGTCCGCAGGAGCCGCTGCTGCCGCGAAAGCGCCGCGCGAGCCGGACGTACCCGTCATCATTCCGCACGACGTGCACGGCATCGACCCCACGCTGATCTCGCGCAATGCGATCCGCGTGACCGAGGGCCTGCAACAGGGGGGCTTCCGTGCGTTCATCGTCGGCGGCGCGGTGCGCGATCTGCTGCTCGGCGTCAAGCCAAAAGACTTCGACGTCGCGACCGACGCGACCCCCGAACAGGTGCAGAAGCTGTTCCGCCGCGCGCGCATTATTGGCAGGCGCTTCCAGATCGTGCACGTGCAGTTCGGCCAGGAAATCATCGAGACCTCGACGTTCCGCGCGCTGGTCGATTCGCCCGCGGCCGACGCGCCGCCGCCGAAGCGTCTGAAGCGCGACGAGCTCGACCGCCGCACCCACGCGGTCGATGCGAGCGGCCGCGTGCTGCGCGACAACGTGTGGGGCGAGCAGCACGAGGACGCCACGCGCCGCGACTTCACGATCAACGCGATGTACTACGATCCGGCCACGCAAACCGTGCTGGACTACCACAACGGCATGGCCGACATGCGCGCGCGCCTGTTGCGCATGATCGGCGACCCGGCCACGCGCTATCGCGAGGATCCAGTGCGCATGCTGCGCGTCGTGCGCTTCGCCGCCAAGCTCGACTTCGACATCGACGACGCCACGCGCGCGCCGATCGAGAAGATGGCCGATCTGATCAACAACGTGCCCGCCGCGCGTCTGTTCGACGAAATGCTGAAGCTGATGCTGTCGGGTCACGCGCTCGCGTGCCTGAAGCGATTGCGCCAGGAAGGCCTGCATCACGGGCTGTTGCCGCTGATCGACGTCGTGCTCGAGCAGCCGACCGGCGAAAAATTCATTTCTCTGGCACTCTCTAACACAGATGCACGCGTGCTCGCCGGCAAGCCGGTGTCGCCGGGCTTCCTGTTCGCGACGCTGTTGTGGCACGACGTGCAGCAGCGCTGGCAGAAGTTCGAGGCCGAAGGCGAGTATCCGGTGCCCGCGCTGCATCGCTCGATGGACGAAGTGCTCGACATGCAGACCGAAAAGCTCGCGATCCACAAGCGCTTCTCGGCCGACATGCGCGAGATCTGGGGCCTGCAGCTGCGCCTCGAAAAACGCTCGGGCCGCAGCGCGCTGAAGCTGCTGGAACACCAAAGATTTAGAGCGGGGTATGATTTCCTCCTGTTGCGCTGCGCATCGGGCGAACTCGACGAGTCGGTCGGTGCGTGGTGGACGGAGTTCATCGAAGGAGACGCCGCCGCGCGCGAGACATTGCTCACGCAAGGCGGGAAGGACCGGAGCCCCAGAAAACGACGGCGGCGCGGTGGCGCCGGAAGCCGCAAATCAGGTGACGGGGTGGAGGGCGGCTCGTCCGCCGAACGCACGGACAACGACGCGGGCCGCGAAGGCTCGCACGAAGACTGACGCGGCGTTCGCGGAAAAGCCGTCAAAACGATAGTTGCAGGAAGATATGCCATGACGGTTGCTTATCTTGGCCTCGGCGCGAATCTCGGGGACGCGCGCCAGACCCTGAAAGACGCGGTGGTGTGCCTCGCACAACAGCACGCCATCACCGTGCTCGCCAAATCGAGCCTGTATCGCACTGCCCCGATCGACGCGGGCGGCGACGACTTTTTCAACTGCGTCGTGAAGCTGGAAACGACGCTCCCCGTGCGGCATCTGCTCGCGCTGTGCCACAAGATCGAGCATCAGTTCGGCCGTGAGCGGCCGTTCCGCAATGCGCCGCGCACGCTCGATCTCGACATCCTGCTGTATGGCGATCAATCGATCGACGAAGCCGATCTGATCGTGCCGCACCCACGCCTCGTCGAGCGCGCGTTTGCGCTGGTGCCGCTCGTCGAGATCGACGCGGCGATCGTCATTCCGCTGCATGGCCGGGCCGCCGCGCTGCTCGACAGCGTCAGCGATCAGCGCATCGAGAAGGTGAAGTCGCCCTGCCTGTGCCCGATGCTCAATGCGCTGACCGGCAATTCCGCCGAGAAAGGCCGTTGCGAATGAGTTCGCCGCCGCTCACGGTCACCGCGCCGCAGCTGCGCCCGCCGTTCGGCTATATCGCGATCGAGGGGCCGATCGGCGTCGGCAAAACCTCACTTGCGCGGCGCCTCGCGCAACGCTGGTCGATGCATGAACTGTTCGAACGCTCGCAAGACAATCCGTTTCTTGAACGCTTCTATCGCGACACCACGCGGTATGCGCTACCGGTGCAGTTGCACTTCGCGCTGCAACGCGCGCAGCAGGCGCAGGAAGTCAGCGCCGCGCAGGCGAGCGGCACGCCGCTGATCGCCGACTTCATCACGCAGCGGAACGACATCTTCGCGCGTCTGACCTTGCAGGAAGACGAGTGGCAGTTGTACCGCGCGCTTGCCATGCGGCTCGAGGTCAGCGCGCCGGAGCCGGACTTCGTCGTCTATCTGCAGGCGAGCCCAGAGGTGCTGTTCGCGCGCATCCAGAAGCGCGCGGTGCCGATGGAGCTGCAGATTTCCGATGCCTATCTGCGCGCTCTGTGCGACGCGTACAACGAGTTCTTCTACCACTACGACCGCACGCCCGTGCTGACGGTCAACGCCGAACACCTGAATCCGCTCGACTCCGACGCGGACCTTGCGCTGCTCGCCGAACGCATCGAGACGATGCGCGGCCGCAAGGAATTCTTTGTTAAAGCCACGTCGCTGTAAGCGGCGCGGCTAGTTCATTTTTTTCACTGGATTGACCATGACTTATTTGCAGGAAGCGAGCCGGAGCGCGATCACCGTGCCGAAACTGCAGGCAATGCGCGACGCTGGCGAAAAGATCGCCATGCTCACCTGTTACGACGCGAGCTTCGCCGCGCTGCTCGATCGCGCGGGCGTCGACGTGCTGCTGATCGGCGACTCCCTCGGCAACGTGCTGCAAGGCCAGGCGACCACGCTGCCGGTGTCGCTTGCCGACATCGCGTATCACACGGCGAGCGTCGCGCGCGCGCGGCCGTCGGCGCTGATCGTCGCGGACCTGCCGTTCGGCACCTACGGCACGCGCGAAGACGCATTCAGGAGCTCGGTCGAACTGATGCGCGCGGGCGCGCAGATGGTCAAGCTCGAAGGCGGCGAATGGCTCGCCGACACGGTGCGGTTTCTGGTCGAGCGCTCGATTCCGGTGTGCGCGCATGTGGGTCTCACGCCGCAGTCGGTGCATGCGTTCGGCGGCTTCAAGGTGCAGGCCAGGACCGAAGCGGGCGCGAGCCAGTTGCTGCGCGATTCGCTCGCCGTGCAGGAAGCCGGCGCGCAATTGATCGTGATGGAAGCGATCCCGTCGCAACTCGCGGGCGAGGTCACGCAGCAGCTGCGCATTCCGACGATTGGTATCGGCGCGGGCCTCGGCTGCTCGGGTCAGGTGCTGGTGCTGCACGACATGCTCGGGATTTTTCCTGGCAAGCGACCGCGCTTCGTGAAGGATTTCATGCAGGGGCAGCCGAATATTCAGGCGGCCGTCGAGGCGTATGTGCGGGCGGTAAAGGACGGCACGTTTCCCGGCGCCGAGCACACGTTCTGATGCTTCGTTGCCGCGCGAGCGCGCGGCATTCCCGTATTTTTCAGTGCTCTAACCAACTAGCCGTGCCGGCACCGCGCCGCGCAACGCGTTGCACACGAGCAGCGCTTCGGCGTTCAGCACATCCGCCCGCGTCAGCACTTTTTCACCTGCCCGCAAGCCCGACGCGTCGTCGAGCAACACGCTTCGCATTACACCTGGCAGCACGCCTGACGCGAGCGGCGGCGTCCACCATTGTCCCGCGAGCTTCACGAACACGTTCGACCTGCCGCCTTCGGTCAGTTCGCCCCGTTCGTTGAAAAACAGCGTATCGAAGCCGCCCTTCGCCTCGGCTTCCCGCCAGCCGCGGTCGTAGTCTGCTCGGCGCGTGGTCTTGTGGCGCAGCAGCGGATCGGCGGCGTGGGTCGGCGCGAACTGCGCTTCGGGACCGAGCAGAACACCAACGATCGCATCCGCCAACGGCGCAAGTATCGCGGCCGAGATCTGGGTCACCCCGCTCTTGCTCAAAGCAAGCCGCATACGATGCGGCATCTGCGCCGGGAGCGTGGCGCACTGCGCTGAAATCTCCTCACGAATGCGCGCTTCGTCGAACCCGAAGCCAAGCGTCGCGGCGCTCGACGACAAGCGCCGCAGATGTCGTTCTACGTGCCGCACGCCATCTTCCCGCGTGGCGTACATCGTTTCGAACAGTTCGAAACCCGGCTCGGCGCCCGTCAGAAAACGTGCTTTCAATCGACACTCCTCGTGCTCGTCGGCGGCCACGCTGTCGAGCACGATGCCCGCGCCGATGCCCAGGCTGCCGCGCAGACCGTTCGTGCCACCGTCTGACGCCGATGACACGGTCAATGTCAACGTGCGAATCGCGACCGACATGCAGAAGTCGCCGCAATCGTGATCATCGCCCGGCGCATCGAGCCAGCCGATCGCGCCGGTATAGAGCCCGCGCGGCGTGCTTTCCAGTTCGTCGATCAACTGCATCGTGCGATGCTTCGGCGCACCGGTAATCGAGCCGCACGGGAACAGCGCGCGCAGGATCGTCGCGAACGAGGTGCCGTCGAGCAACATCGCCTCGACCGTCGACGTCATCTGCCACACCGACGCATACGGCTCGACCGAAAACAACGCCGGCACGCTGACCGAGCCGATCCGCGCGACTCGCGACAGATCGTTGCGCAACAGATCGACGATCATGACGTTCTCGGCGCGGTTCTTCGGATCCGTGGCCAGGAACTCGGCGTTACCCCGGTCGACGGCAGGATCTTGTGAGCGCGGCGCCGTGCCCTTCATCGGCCGCGCGCGCAACGTCGGGCCGTGCTTTTCGACGAACAGTTCGGGCGAACACGACAGCACCCACGCATCGTCCGGCAACGCGATCAGCGCGCCGAACGACACGGGCTGGCGCGCGCGCAACCGCCGATAGAACGCGAGCGGCGAGCCGAACACGTCGAAGCCGAGGCGGTACGTGTAGTTGACCTGATAGGAATCGCCCGCGCGGAGGGCGGCGTGAATCGCGTCGATCGCCGCGTCGAACTCGGCGCAATCGACGCTCTCGCGCACGTTCGCCGTGCCCGCGACCGACGGCTCCAGAGCGCCGTTGTCGCGCGTCATCAGCCACGCGTCGACCTCGTCGCGCGAAAGCTTCGCACAGCGTTCGAACAATAAAAAACGCAGCGAGGCATTGCCACGCTGCGTTTCAGAAGACCGGCGCGCATCGAAACCCATCAGCGCGCGGCCAAATTCATAATCGGCGAGCACGACAGCGTGCAAACCGCTCCGGGTATCCGCCGCGACGCTTTCGCACACGCCTTCGAGCTGCGCCGCGTCCGTGCAGACCCGCTCGCGCACGAAACCCGTGTACAAGCGGCTGGACGGAAGCGCCGCCGTTGCACCGCAATCGTCGAGCAACGCGAACACCGCGCCGCGACTGTCCACCGTCATACTGACCGCCGAATCAAATCAATCGAAAAAGCTCTTTACGCGATCGAACCAGCTCTTGCTTTGCGGACTATGCCGCGAACCGCCTTCCACGAGCGCCTTTTCGAACTGCTTGAGCAGATCGCGCTGCGCTTCGGTGAGCTTGACCGGCGTTTCGACCTGCACGTGTACGTACAGATCGCCGGCGATGCTCGAACGCAACCCCTTGATGCCCTTGCCGCGCAAACGGAACGTCTTGCCGGACTGCGTGCCCTCCGGCACCGTGAAGCTGGCGCGACCGGCGAGCGTCGGCACTTCTATATCGCCGCCGAGCGCCGCGGTAGTGAACGGGATCGGCATCTGGCAATGCAGATCGTCGCCGTCACGCTCGAACACCGAGTGCTGCTTGATATGAATCTCGACGTACAGATCGCCCGACGGACCGCCGTTGATGCCCGGCTCGCCATTGCCGGCCGAGCGGATGCGCATGCCGTCGTCGATACCGGCCGGGATCTTCACTTCGAGCGTCTTGGTTTCCTTCACCTTACCCGCGCCGTGGCAGTGATTGCACGGCTCGGGGATGTAGGTACCGGTGCCGTGGCACTTCGGGCAAGTCTGCTGGATGCTGAAGAAGCCCTGCGACATGCGCACCGAACCCGAGCCGCTACAGGTCGGGCAGGTTTCCGGCTTGGTGCCCGGCTTCGCGCCCGAGCCATGGCAGACTTCGCACGAAACCCAGCTCGGCACGCGAATCTGCGTGTCGTAGCCGTGCGCGGCCTGCTCGAGCGTGATTTCCATGCTGTAGCGCAGATCGGCGCCGCGATACACCTGCGGGCCCGCGCGGCCGCCTCCGCGTGCGCCGCCGCCGGCCGCCTGGCCGAAGATGTCGCCGAAGATGTCGCCGAATGCATCGGCAAAGCCGCCGAAACCTTGCGCGCCGGCCCCACCCATGTTCGGATCGACGCCCGCGTGACCGTACTGATCGTACGCGGCGCGCTTTTGCGAATCCGACAGCATTTCATAGGCTTCCTTCACCTCCTTGAAATGCTCTTCCGCATCCTTGTGGCCCGGATTGCGGTCGGGGTGGTGCTTCATCGCGAGCTTGCGATAAGCCTTCTTGATTTCGTCGTCGCTCGCGTTCTTTGCGACGCCCAGAACCTCGTAGTAATCCCGTTTCGCCATATCGGTTCAACGCCACCGCGCAAAGCGACGCGGTAGCTCCTTGTGAATGCTGTGGAGTCTCACGACTCGTCCGGCCGCTGTCTGCGCCGCGCCAGGGCACGGTTCAAAACAACGCCCTCCATAAAACAAACGTGCCCGGAGAGCCCCAAAAAGGCTCGCCAGGCGCGAAAACCGCTCTTGCACTCGAGGCGCCCCATGGGCGCCGATCTCGTGCAGCCGGGCCGTGCACATCGCTGTGCACGGCTTTACGGTCGGATGCCGACCTGGCTTTAGTCTTTCTTCACTTCCTTGAAGTCAGCGTCGACCACATCGTCGGCCTGCTGGCTCGCACCCGCCGATGCACCGGCACCGCCCGCCGCGCCCGCCGCCGCTTCGGCACCTTGCGCAGCCTGCATGTCGGCGTACATCTTCTCGCCCATCTTCTGCGAGGCCGTGGCCACCGCTTCGATCTTCGCTTCGATCGCGGCTTTGTCGCTCGAGTTGCTCTTCAGCGTGTCTTCGAGGTCCTTCAACGCAGCTTCGATCTTGTCCTTCTCGCCAGCTTCGAGCTTGTCGCCGTACTCGGTCAGCGCCTTCTTCGTGCTGTGGACGAGCGCATCACCCTGGTTGCGGGCGTCGGCCAGCTCACGCAGCTTGTGATCTTCTTCCGCGTTCGCTTCGGCGTCCTTCACCATCTTCTCGATTTCGGCTTCGGACAGACCCGAGTTCGCCTTGATCGTGATGCGGTTCTCCTTGCCGGTCGCCTTGTCCTTCGCGCCGACGTGCAGAATGCCGTTCGCGTCGATGTCGAAGCTCACTTCGATCTGCGGCACGCCGCGCGGTGCCGGCGGAATGCCTTCGAGGTTGAACTCGCCGAGCAGCTTGTTGCCCGCTGCCATTTCGCGTTCGCCCTGGAACACCTTGATCGTCACGGCGCCTTGATTATCATCAGCCGTCGAGTAGACCTGCGCGTGCTTGGTCGGGATCGTCGTGTTCTTGTTGATCATCTTCGTCATCACGCCGCCGAGCGTTTCGATGCCGAGCGACAACGGGGTCACGTCGAGCAGCAGCACGTCCTTGCGGTCGCCCGACAGAACCTGGCCCTGGATCGCGGCACCAACGGCCACGGCTTCGTCCGGGTTCACGTCACGGCGCGGGTCCTTGCCGAAGAACTCCTTCACCTTTTCCTGCACCTTCGGCATACGGGTCATACCGCCGACCAGGATCACGTCGTCGACTTCACCGACCTTCACGCCCGCGTCCTTGATCGCGACGCGGCACGGCTCGATGGTGCGTTCGATCAGGTCTTCGACCAGCGCTTCCAGCTTGGCGCGCGTGATCTTCAGGTTCAGGTGCTTCGGACCCGATGCGTCCGCCGTGATGTACGGCAGGTTGATTTCGGTCTGCTGGCTCGACGACAGCTCGATCTTGGCCTTTTCAGCCGATTCCTTCAGGCGCTGCAGCGCGAGCACGTCTTTCGACAAATCGACGCCCTGCTCCTTCTTGAACTCGCCGATGATGTAGTCGATGATGCGCTGGTCGAAGTCTTCTCCGCCGAGGAACGTATCGCCGTTCGTGGATAGCACTTCGAACTGCATTTCACCGTCGACGTCCGCGATTTCGATGATCGACACGTCGAACGTACCGCCGCCCAGGTCGTACACCGCGATCTTGCGATCGCCCTTTTCAGCTTTGTCCAGACCGAACGCGAGAGCCGCGGCGGTCGGTTCGTTGATGATCCGCTTGACTTCCAGACCGGCGATGCGGCCGGCGTCCTTGGTTGCCTGACGCTGGCTGTCGTTGAAGTACGCCGGCACCGTGATCACGGCTTCCGTGACGGTCTCGCCAAGGTAGTCCTCAGCGGTCTTCTTCATCTTGCGCAGGACTTCGGCGGAGATTTGCGGCGGCGCGAGCTTCTGGTCGCGCACTTCGACCCACGCGTCACCGTTGTCGGCCTTGATGATCTTGTAGGGCATCAGGCCGATGTCCTTCTGCACCTCCTTCTCTTCGAAGCGGCGGCCGATCAGGCGCTTGACCGCGAACAGCGTGTTCTTCGGGTTCGTGACCGACTGACGCTTGGCCGGCGCGCCGACCAGGATCTCGCTGTCATCCATGTAAGCGATGATCGACGGCGTGGTGCGCGCGCCTTCCGAGTTCTCGATGACCTTGACCGAGTTGCCTTCCATGATCGCCACGCACGAGTTGGTCGTGCCGAGGTCGATACCGATGATTTTGCCCATTTTTACAAATCTCCTGACTTTGATCGCTGCGGAAAGCGCCCGGTTGACCCATTTGGCGGCGGGACGATCCGCTCTCAATTCATACCTGCACTCAAAATAAGTGCGGCCACATCGTTTTCAAGACCTCTTTTGCGATGCGGTCTTTAATTTTTTTCAATCACGGGGCGAGGCGCCTGAATCTTCCTGCGAGCCCGCTCCGTCAGTCTGCGCGGCGCTCCCGGCGTGGTTCGCCGGAAGTGCCTGAATCGATGGGATCTTTGCGGCACGTAGCGAGGCGAAGCGACGCAGCAGACGCCACCGGCGCAAACGCCCGGAGCGATTGTCGACGTGATTACTTCGGCGCCGCGACGGTCACGAGCGCGGGACGCAGTACGCGATCCGCGATCACAAAGCCCTTTTGCAGCACCGCGACGACGGTGTTCGGCTCCTGGTCGGCCGGCACCATCGAAATGGCCTGATGGCGATGCGGATCGAACTTTTCGCCGACCGGATTGATCGCCATGACGCGCCCCTTCTCGAGCGCGCCGCTCAACTGCCGCAGCGTGAGCTCGACGCCTTCGCGGACCTTCTGCAAGTCGTCGGACGAATGGGCGACGGCCGCCTCGAGACTGTCGACCACCGGCAGCAGATGCTCGGCGAAGCTCTCGATCGCAAACTTGTGCGCCTTGGCCACGTCTTCCTGAGCGCGACGGCGCACGTTTTCGGTTTCGGCCTTCGCGCGCAGGAAGCTTTCCTGCAACTCGGCGATCTTCGCCTGAGCGTCGGCCAGCGCCTGCTCGGCGGCACCCTGGGCCGGTTCCGCGGGGGCGCCGGTGTCCGGCTGTTGAGCAGCGGCCTCGGCCGCCTCGGCGGCCTGGCGCGCGGCTTCGTCGGCGGGCGTGGGATTCTGGCTCGTCGGGTTCTCTTGCGTGTTTTCCATGTCGCTGAAAGTCGTTAAAAAGTAAAAGCCAAAGGCGGTGCAAGCCGTTCCGACACATTGCGATTCATGCTTTGCAAAATCGCGACACGCGTCTTCGCGACGATCCGCCAGACCGGACCCCAGATGGGGCCCGAAAAAGCCGTTTCAAGCGGGTCGAGGGTTTTTTCGCACCACCGACGTGCGGGCGAAATGCGCCGTAACAAGCCTCAACGTGGCGCAATCAGATAGAGATTGAGTGCGGCCCGCAACTGACCTATTCTCCAGTCATGGAGCGGCAACGCCACGTTAACCCTAATCTGACGTAAGCTTACCGACACCTGACAGTCGTTCCGAAAGCCTGTTTCAGCCCATCAAGGGGAGTACCGTGAAGCTGACCTTTGCAATCGGGGTGGTCGCACTGGTACTGATCGCGGGCACCACGACCATCTGCATGTCCGGTGCGGTCAACGACCACACCACCGAGTACGGCGGCGCACACGCCACCGTGGAGCAGTTTTTCAATCCCCACCTGAAAATCTGTCGATAGTGCGCCGGTCGCGTTTGGTCGGTCGGCCATGCAGCGCGGCGGCCGGCTCGTGGTACACCTTGCGCCGCTCCTGCTCGACCTGCCGCTTCGCCTTGCTCTGCGCGGTTTCCACATAAAGCGTCTGCGCGACGCTCGCCGGACCGCGTACGTCGCATACGCCCAGCACTTCCACCTGCCACACGTAGCGCTCGATCTCGATTTCGACCAGATCGCCGACACGCACGTCCTTCGCCGGCTTCACGGCCACGCCGCCGATACGCACCCGCCCCTTGTCGACCGCCTCCGCGGCCAGCGAACGCGTCTTGAAGAAGCGCGCGGCCCACAGCCATTTGTCGATGCGCAGTTTCGTGCCCGGTTCGGTTGAAATGCGGTAGTTCATCTGCGTATTCAAGCTCCTGTCGTGTGCGGCACCGGCACCGCCTGCACGGGCCAGCCCTGCAGATGCTGCGCAACGATTTCGCCAAGCGCGGCAACCCACGGGTGCGACGCGTTCAGACAGGCGATCCGGTGAAACTCCTTGCCACCCGCCTGCAGAAATTCGTCGCGCACTTCCATGCCGATTTCCTCGATCGTTTCGAGGCAGTCGGCGGTGAAACCCGGGCAAAACACGTCAGCACGCCGCACGCCTGCCGCGCCGAGCTCCTTCAACGTTGGCGCCGTGTAGGGCTGCAGCCATTCGGCCTTGCCGAAGCGCGACTGGAACGTGATGCGGCATTCGACCGGCGTCAAATCGAGCGCCTGGATCAGCAGCGCGCCGGTCTGCTGGCATTGCTCGTGGTACGGGTCGCCGAGGTCGAGCGTGCGCTTGGGCACGCCGTGGAAACTGAGCACGAGCTTGTCGCCCGCCGCGAAATCGGGGCGGCCGTGCAGATGCCAGTAGTGGTGCACCTGTGCGGCGAGCGCCGCGATGTACGCCGGGTGATCGGCGTACTGGCGCACGGTGCGGATTTCCGGCTGGTTGCGCATGCGTTTGAGCGCGGAAAAGGCTTCGTCGAACGCGGTCGCAGTGGTCGACGCCGAATATTGCGGATACATCGGCATCAGCAACACGCGCTCGGCGCCCGCGAGCTTCAGCTGGTTCAGCATCGCCGGAATGCCGGGCGTGCCGTAGCGCATCGCGTAGTCGACCAGCACCGTGTAGTCGTTCAGTTGCAGCAGATGGCGCAGGCCTTCGACCTGCTTTTCGGTGTGGACGCGCAGCGGTGAGCCCTCGGGCATCCACACCGCCGCGTACTTTTTCGCAGAGCTGCGGCCGCGAAACGGCAGAATCAGCAGACGCAGAATGAGCTGCCACAGCAGCGCCGGAATTTCGACCACGCGAGGATCGGACAGGAACTGCGCGAGGTAGCGGCGCACCGCGCGCGGCGTCGGCGCGTCGGGCGTGCCGAGATTGATCAGCAACACGGCG
The DNA here is from genome assembly GCF_050436225.1 of Paraburkholderia lebeckiae. Classification (NCBI taxonomy): domain Bacteria; kingdom Pseudomonadati; phylum Pseudomonadota; class Betaproteobacteria; order Burkholderiales; family Burkholderiaceae; genus Paraburkholderia; species Paraburkholderia lebeckiae. The sequence goes on from NZ_JBNDLU010000002.1 coordinate 3,335,577, forward strand.
ACGCGATGCGACGTGGCGTTCTGCGAAGGCCGCTCGAGGTCGAAGCGCATAGGTAGCAGAAATCACCGCATCATGCGGCGAGTCGATTCAATGGAGATTCATTATAGCGGCGCGGGTTCTGTCCGGCGCCGCCAGACCCTGGCCATTCGGCCGATTGGCAGGCGCCGCGCGTTCGCGCATCATGGTCGCCACGGACTGCGATGACGCCAGTTCCGCGGAGCCCGAGAACTACTGCTGGCTGAGCGTTATGGACAACAGCCGCGCGGTTATGTCCACGATCGGAATCACGCGGTTGTAGGCCATGCGGGTCGGTCCGATCACACCGAGCGTGCCGACGATCTTGCCGTTCACCTCGTACGGCGCGGTGACGACGCTCATTTCCTCGATCGGTACCAGATTCGATTCGCCGCCAATGAATATTTGCACGCCCGCCGCGTGACTCGACACGTCTAGCAACTGAAGGAGGCTGGTCTTCTGGTCGAACACATCGAACAGCTTGCGCAGGCGCGCCATGTCCGACGAAAGATCGGCGACTTCGAGCAGATTGCGCTCGCCCGAGATCAGCACGGTCTCGCCGGTGTCGGATTCGTCGGTGCTCGCGGTGACGGCCGCGTGCATCAGCGAGGTCATGTCGCCACGCAGCTCGTCGATTTCCTCGCGCAGGCGGCGGCGCACCTCGTCGAACGAGAGGCCCGCGAAGTGCGCGTTGATGTAATTGGAGGCTTCCACCAGCTGCGAAGGCGAAAAGTCGCGCTGGGTGGCGAGGATGCGGTTTTGCACGTCGCCTTCGGGCGTCACGATGATCAGCAGAATGCGCTGATCGGACAGGCGCATGAATTCGATCTGCTTGAACACGTGGCTGCGACGCGGCGTGAGCACGACGCCGGCGAACTGCGACAGATTTGACAGCACGCTCGCCGCCGCGGCGACGATCTTCTGCGGCTCGCCCACCTGCAGCGTGGTCTTGACGGTGCGCGTCACCGCCTCCTCGTCGGCGGCGGATTCGACCGTCAGCATCGTGTCGACGAACAGGCGGTAGCCGCGTGGCGTCGGAATGCGCCCTGCCGACGTATGCGGACTGATCACGAGCCCCAGATCCTCGAGGTCCGACATCACGTTGCGGATCGTGGCCGGACTCAGTTCGAGGCCCGAATAACGTGACAGCGTGCGCGAGCCGACCGGCTGACCTTCGGCGATGTAGCGCTCAATCAGCGTTTTGAGGAGGGTTTGTGCGCGAGGATCTAGCATGACGAAAAATTTTAGCTCAATGGCACCGCAGCCGCGAGCGCCCGCGGCGCCCGCTCCCGCCGAATGCGCCGCCGTCAGCAGGCTCGCACGTCATCAGGTCTTCACCATTCTAACGATAATCGCGACATACGCAGACGCCCTGCGTGCGCCGCCCCACAACCGGGTTGGTCAGCGGTTCTTTTCAGGCCCTACCTATGGTGTAATGCCGGCATGCAAGTGACCAGCCAGTTCAAGACCGTCGCGCTCGTCGGGCGCAGCAATACGCCAGGCATCGGCGAGCCGCTGACCGCGCTCGCCGCGTGCATCGCGAAGCTCGGCCTCGAAGTCGTGTTCGAAGCCGACACCGCCGCCGAAATCGGCGTGACCGACTATCCGGCGCTGCGTCTCGCCGAGATCGGCGCGCGCGCCGACGTCGCCGTGGTGCTCGGCGGCGACGGCACGATGCTCGGCATCGGCCGCCAGCTCGCGCCGTATCGCACGCCCTTGATCGGCATCAACCACGGGCGCCTCGGCTTCATCACGGACATCCCGATTTCCGACATGCGCGAGATCGTGCCGCAGATGCTGTCCGGCAATTTCGAGCGCGAGGAGCGCGTGCTGCTCGAAGCGCGCATCGTGCGCGACGGCACGCCGATCTACCACGCGCTCGCGTTCAACGACGTGGTGGTCAACCGCAGCGGCTTCTCGGGCATGGCGGAGCTGCGCGTGTCGGTCGACGGCCGCTTCATGTACAACCAGCGCTCGGACGGCCTGATCGTCGCGACGCCGACCGGCTCGACCGCGTACGCGCTGTCCTCGCAGGGGCCGATCCTGCATCCGCAACTACAGGGCATCGTGCTCGTGCCGATCGCGCCGCACGCGCTGTCGAACCGGCCGATCGTGCTGCCCGACGAATCGAAGGTCGGCATCCAGATCGTTTCCGGGCGCGAAGTGAACGTCAATTTCGACATGCAGTCGTTCACGTCGCTGGAGCTCGGTGACACGATCGAGGTGCGCCGTTCGCGCCACACGGTGCCGATGCTGCATCCGGTCGGCTACAGCTACTACGCGACGCTACGCAAGAAGCTGCACTGGCACGAGTACCCGTCGCACGAAGAAGACCCGCGGCCGTAAGCGGCACTTTGATTTCGCACGCCGCCGCGGCCGCCACCCGAATCCCAAGCTCACCCGACGACCTCCATGCTTCGCCACCTCTCGATACGCGACTTCGTCATCGTCGCCGCGCTCGATCTCGAATTCGACAGCGGCTTTACCGTTTTCTCGGGCGAAACCGGCGCCGGCAAATCGATCCTGATCGACGCGCTCGCGCTGGCACTAGGCGCGCGCGCCGAGGCGAGCGTCGTGCGCACCGGCGAGAGCCGCGCCGACATCACCGCGGAGTTCGAGACGCACGCACAGGTCGATCAATGGCTCGACACGCAGGCGCTCGGCGCGGACGACGACGGCCAGCACGGCGGCACCGTGATGCTGCGGCGGGTGGTCGACGCGAACGGCCGCTCGCGCGCGTTCATCAACGGTACGGCGGCCACGCTCGCGCAGCTGCGCGAGGTCGGCGAGATGCTCGTCGATATTCACGGCCAGCACGCGCACCAGTTGCTGATGCGCCCGGACGCGCAGCGCGAGCTGTTCGACACGCACGCGGGCCTGTCCGACCTGGCCGCCGCCGTCACGCGCGCGTGGCGCACGTGGCGCGACAAGGCGCAGGCCGTCGAGCAGGCGCAAACGCGCGATCGCGAGCTGCAACTCGAACGCGAGCGACTCGCGTGGCAACTCACCGAACTCGACAAGCTCGCGCCACAGCCGGGCGAATGGGAAGAAGTCAACACCGAGCATCGGCGGCTGTCGCATTCCGCGAATCTGATCGACGGCGTGCAGGGAGCGCTTGGCGCGCTGTCCGAATCGGACGACGCGATGATCACGCATCTCGGCTCGATCGTGTCGAAGGTGCGCGACCTCGCGGAGATCGACCCCGCGCTGAACGACGTGCTCGCCGCGCTCGAACCGGCCGAAATCCAGTTGCAGGAAGCCGCGTATTCGCTGAGCCACTACGCGCAGAAGCTCGAGCTCGATCCGGAGCGGCTCGCGCAGGTCGAAAAGCGCCTCGACGCGCTGCACTCGGCTGCGCGCAAGTTTCGCCTGCGGCCTGAGACGCTGCCGGAAGAACACGCAGAGCGGCGCAAGCAGTTGGCCGCGCTCGACGCCGCCGCCGACCTCGACGGCCTGCGCGCCGCCGAGGCGCAAGCGAAGGAAGTGTTCGTCGCCGAGGCGAAAAAGCTGTCGAAGGCACGCGCGAAAGCAGGCAAGGCGCTCGGCGAGGCGGTCACGACCGGCATGCAGGAACTGTCGATGAAAGGCGGCAGCTTCGAGGTCGCGCTGGTGCCGCTGCCCGAAGGCGGCGCGCACGGGCTCGAGCAGATCGAGTTTCGCGTCGCCGGTCATGCCGGCGTGCCGCTGCGGCCGCTCGCGAAGGTTGCGTCAGGCGGCGAACTCGCGCGTATCAGTCTCGCGCTCGCAGTGATCGCGAGCGCGGCCAGCCCGACACCGACGCTGATCTTCGACGAAGTGGATACGGGCATCGGCGGCGGCGTGGCCGAAGTGGTCGGACGGCTATTGCATCAGCTCGGCGAGGCGCGCCAGGTGCTGTGCGTGACCCATCTGCCGCAGGTCGCCGCGCGCGGCGATCATCATTTCCAGGTCGCAAAGACGAGCAACGGCACCGGCGGCACGCTCAGCAGCGTGAGCTCGCTCGACAAGGCGAGCCGCATCGAGGAAGTCGCGCGCATGCTCGGCGGCCTCGAAATCACGGCGACCACGCGCAAGCACGCGAAGGAAATGCTGGCCGCCTGAAATTGCGCCGCGCATAGGCGGCCGCACACGGCTGGGTCGGCCTGGCCGGGACGTCACACCGATCCCGGCCGCGCATGATGCGCTACGCGAAGTGCGTGAGCGCCATTACCCAAACACCCTCTTCCACAACGCCAGCACCGCCTCGCGCTCGGCCGCCACCTGCGCCGGATCGACCCGCGCCTTCTCCATCCCATCGAGCCGCAGCGTGTGCTGCAGCTTGCGATAGCGCCGATAGGCCGCGCCGACCGTCTCCGCTTCCGCTTCGCTCATCAGCCCGAAACGCGACACCTCACGCAGCAGCGCGATATTGCCGGTATTGCGGATCAGCTCGGGATCGCGCGCCGCATGCAGCAGCACCCAGTACTGCACGGTGAACTCGATATCGACCATGCCGCCGCGGTCGTGCTTCAGGTCGAACAGCGCCGGCGTATGGTTCGGGTGTCCCGCCTCGACACGCGCGCGCATCTCGACGATCTCTTTCGCGAGCGGCGCCGCTTCGCGCGGCGTCGTCAGCACCTGTTCGCGGATCGCCTCGAACTTCGCGCCGATCTCCGGATCGCCCGCGCAGTAGCGCGCACGCGTCAGCGCCTGATGCTCCCACACCCACGCGGTATTCGCCGCGTCGCCCTCGCGCAACTGGTAGCGGCGGAACGCATCGAGGTCGGTGACGAGCAGGCCCGACTCGCCGTTGGGCCGCAGCCGCAGGTCGATGTCGAACAATGTGCCGGCGCCGGTCGCGGTGGTCAGCCATGTGATCAGACGCCGTGTGTAGGTTGCGTAGACGTCGGCGGCGGCATCGTCGGGATCGTCGTACAGGAAGATCAGGTCGAGGTCCGACGCGTAGCCGAGCTCCTTGCCGCCGAGCTTGCCGTAGGCGATCACCGCGAAGCGCGGCACGTCGCGATGACGTTTGGCCAACTGCTTCCACACGGCTTCGATCGTCACGTCGAGCACTGCGTCGGCGAGCTCGGACAGCCGGTCGCTGACGTGCTCGACGGACAGCTTGCCGGCAAGATCGATCAGCAGAATGCGGAACACCTCGGCCTGATGCGCGTGACGCAGCAGATCCATCTGCTGCTCGACGCCATCGGCGGCGGCGAGCCGCAAACACAGCGTACGCTTGAATTCAGCCCAGTCGAACGGACTGTTGATCGCCTCGACGTCGAGCAGCTCGTCGAGCAGCTGCGGATGGCGGATCAGATAGCCGGCCGCCCAGCGCGAGCCGCCCAGCACCGACAGCACCTGGTGCAGCGCCTGCGGATACTCGGTCAGAAGCGCCAGATACGCGCCGCGCCGGCTCACCGCTTCGAGCAGATCGAACAGGCGGGCGACCGTATCGCCGCGCCGCCCGGCCGGCTCCAGCGTGCGCGCGGCTTCGAGCGCGCGCTGCGCGACGATGTCGAAACGCTGCCGGCTGCGCTCGTTCAGGCCCGCGTAGCGCGACGAACGCCACACCGCCTGCAGCCGGGCGAGCAGCTCACCGGGCTCGGCCACCCCCAGTTCGACGAGGCGCGCGCGCAGTGCGTCGTCGGCGCTATCGTCGGCGAGCGCGCTGCTCCATACCCACGCGGCCGCGCCGTCCTCGGGCGCGCCGCAACCGTCGCGGCCGCCCACCTTGTCGGCGAAAATCTGGTCGAACTGCTGTTCGACGAACTCGCGGTGCGCGTCGAGCTTCGTCATCAATTGCGGGTAGTCGTCGCAGCCCATCGCGCGCGCGAGCGCCATGCGGTCGTCGGCATCGATGGGCATCGCGTGGGTCTGCGCGTCGTTGCGATATTGCAAACGATGCTCGAGCTCCCGCAGAAAGCGATACGCCTGCGACAGCTTCACGCACACCGACGGGTCCATCAACCCATGCGTGGCCGCGTGGCGCAGCACGGCGAGCGTCGGCCGCACGCGAAAGCCGGCGTCCTGGCCGCCGCGGATCAGCTGGAACACCTGCGCGCTGAATTCGATTTCACGGATGCCGCCACGGCCGAGCTTGATGTCGTCGGCCTTGTCGGGGCGCATCGACGCGCGGCGCTGCGCCTCCTGGCGGATCTGCAGATGCAGCGCGCGAATCGCGCTGATCACGCCGAAATCCAGATAGCGTCGATAGACGAACGGCGTGACGATCGCCCCGAGCTGCTTCTGCAGCCGCTGCGCCGAGGCGCTCGCGCCCTCGGACACGAGCCGGCCCTTGATCCACGCGTAGCGCTCCCACTCGCGGCCCTGCACATAGAAATACTCTTCGAGCATGCCGAGGCTGCATACGAGCGGCCCCGAATCGCCGTTCGGCCGCAGACGCATATCGACGCGAAACACGTAGCCGTCGGCGGTGACTTCGGCGAGCGCGCCGATCAGCCGCTTGCCGAGCCGCGTGAAGAACTCCTGGGTCGCGAGCGGCGAGCGCTGGCCGCCGGCGGTCTCGCCGTCGTCCTCATAGACGAAGATCAGGTCGATATCCGACGACACGTTCAGCTCGCGCCCGCCGAGCTTGCCCATACCGACCACGCCGAGCGTGAGTCGTTCGCCCTGCTGGTCGCGCGGCTCGCCATACAGTGCTTCGAGCTCGGCGCTCAGCACCGTCAGCGCGCGCTGGATCGTCGTTTCCGCGAGATCGGTCATCGCGCCGGTGACTTCGGCGATATCGGCCTCGCCGGCCAGGTCGCGCTCCATCACCGCACAGAATACTTCGGTGCGCAGCTGGCGCAGCGCGCGCTTCAGCGCATCTTCGTTGACCGGCGCACCGGCTGGGCCCGCCGCCTCGGCGCACAGTTCGTCGAGACGCGCGTCGATGCGCTCGCGCGTCAGCGGTTCGTCGGCCAGCGCGCCGACATGCGCGACCAGTTGCGGGCGGGCCGCGGCGGCGCGCGCGGCATAGTGCGAATAGCTGGAACTCAGGAGGGTGGCGTCGGTCATCAAAAATCTGGCTCGCTCGTTGCTTGATCGAATTTGTCCGGCGGTATTCTGACGGTGTCCGGGTATCGTTCCGGGGTCGTTGTCGTGACGTTCCGTCGTGCCATCGGCACACGGCGACAAGCGTGCCGAACCGCATGCCGGACGGCCTCGCCAATCCGCGTCACGGGCCGTCGGACAGGGTTTGCAGGAGGTCCGCCGACGCTTTCCCGTGTGATACATTTCGTCGTTAACACGCAAAACTACCATACGCCCAGCCGCCGCAGCATGTCCGAGCGAAACGAATCCGCCGACCCGCAAGCCCCCCCGCAGGTCCGGCATGTGAGCGGAAGCGACCACATCGTGCTGCGTCGGACGTTGCGCGTGCTCGCCACGCTCGCGCTCGTCCTCTATTTCATCGCGGGCGGACTGTTTCTGGGTTTGCGCTACGTGGTGCTGCCGCGCGTCGACACGTTCCGGCCGCGCATCGAAGCCGCGGTCTCCGACAAGCTGCGCACCCAATTCACGATCGGCCGGCTCGCGCCGCACTGGAGCGGCTTCCAGCCAGGGCTCGATGTCACGAATCTCGTCATCCGCGATCACGACGGCCTACCCGCGCTGACGATTCCGCACGCCACCGCGTCGGTGTCCTGGCGCTCGTTGTGGGAGTTTCATCTGGCGCTGTCGAGCCTGATCGTCGATCAGCCGGACGTGCTGGTGTCGCGCAGCGAGGACGGCGTGCTGTCGGTCGCGGGCGTGCCGGTGCCGACGCGCCACAGCGGCAACGACGCGCTGTCCACCTGGTTGTTGCGTCAGCAGGCGATCGTCGTGCGCGGCGGCGTGCTGCGCTGGCGCGATGCGACGCGCAACGAATCCGAACTGGCGCTGCGCGACATCCGCCTCGCGATCCTCAATGACGGCCGCGACCACCGCATGGCGCTGCAGGCGCCACCCGACGGCCAGGTGCTGAAAGGCCCACTCGACTTCCGCACGCACTTCCGCCACGCGCCGCTCTCCGCGATCGGCAAGCCGATCAACTGGAGCGGGCAGGTGTACATGTCGACGGGCCCGGTCGATCTGCCGACGCTCGCGCGCTACATCCAGTTCCCGATCGAGACGTTCGCCGGCCGCATCGACAATGCAATCTGGATCGACTTCAGCGAAGGCCGCATGACCCAGGCGACCGGCCAGTTGAACGGCAACGACGTCGCGATGCGCGTGCGCCCGACCCAGCCAAGGCTGCTCGTGCCGATCGCCCACTTTCTGTGGCGCGTCGAGGCAAACGAAGGCGAGTACCGGCTGCAGCTGTCGGACCTGCGTGCCGAGCTCGGCCAGCCGCCGCTCGAAGACGGCACGCCGCTCACGCGCATCCTGCGCTTCCGGACCCTCGACAGCCGCTACCGGATGGCGTCGCAGCAGCATGGGCAGCTTTTGAGCGTCAGCGGCGATCGCGTCGATCTCGGCATCCTCGCCGAATTCAGCCGCGCGCTGCCGCTGCCGCGGCACTTTCTCAATGAACTCGTGCGCATCAATCCGCGCGGGCGCGTCGCGAACTACGTGATCGAGCTCGAGCGCGGCAAGCCGGAATCCGGAGAAGTGGGCAGCGACCGTCGGCCCACGGGTGCTGAACCGATCGAGCGTTATCGCTTCAAGGGCGATTTGCAGGGCATCAGCTTTGCCGCCCAGGAGCCGGGGCCGGGCCTGACGCCGCGCGGCCACCCGCGCGCCGGCGTTCCTGGCATCGAAAACCTGTGGGGCAACGTCGACGCCGATGAAAAAGGCGGCCACGCGAACCTCGATACGACCAACGTGGCGATCACGCTGCCGGGCGTGTTCGACGATCCGCGTCTCACGCTTGCGCGTCTGCACGGCCGCGCCGACTGGACGATGGGCACGAAGGCACCGGGCGACACGCGTCCCGCGTTCGCGGTCAAGCTCAACGATTTCAGCGTATCGAACCCTGACGTCGAGGCGAGCGCGACTGCGAGCTACAGCAATCCCGGCCACGGCCGCGGCTCGCTCGACCTGAAAGCCGACTTCCAGCGCGCGCAGGTGACGCACATCGCCCGCTATCTGCCGACCGCGGTCAGCGAAAAGCTGCGCATTTACCTCGGCCACGGCTTGCAGGCTGGCGTGTCGCGTGGCGGCACGATCGAAGTGCACGGCGACCTGACCAAGTTCCCCTACGCGCGCGACCCCGACGCCGGCATCTTCCGCATCGTCGCGCCGTTCACCGGCGGCAAGTTCGATCCGACGCCGTTCCCGCCGCGCAACATGCGCAACGGCACGCCAAACGTTTGGCCGCCGCTCGACGGAATCGACGGCGTGTTCGAACTCAAGCAGAACGTGCTGCGCTTCGACATCGACCGCGGCCGTTACAAGCGCGTCGCGCTGACCGGCGTGAACGGCCGCATCGACGACCTCGGCACCAAAGGCTCGAACCTCACCATAGAGGGCAACGGCCGCGGCCCGCTCGCCGATATGCTCGACTACGTGAACGGCAGCTCGCTCGGCATCATGGCGCGGCACCAGACCGAAAAGATTCGCGCGGAAGGGCCCGCGTCGCTCGCGCTGAAGCTGACGATCCCGCGTACGCCGAAGCCGCATATCGGCGTGGAAGGCGCGCTCGGCTTCCAGAACAATCGCCTGAGCGTGAGCAATGCGCCGTCGCTGTCGCAGCTGAACGGCCGGGTGCGCTTCACCGAGCGCACGGCCGAAGTCGAGCGGCTCTCCGGCCAGTTCCTCGGCGGTGACGTGCATGCGAACGGCGGCTTGCGGCAAGACGGCACGTACGCGCTCGCACTCAACGGCCACATCGCCGTCGATGCCGCGCGCGAACTGCATCTGCATGGCCCGGCCGCACAGGTGCTCACGCATATGAGCGGCAGCGCGCCTTATGCATTGCGCGTCACCGGCGCGAAGGGCCGCCTGCCCGAGGTCAGCGCCAACTCTGATCTGAGCGGCCTCGGGCTCGATTTTCCAGCGCCGTTCAAAAAGACTGCCGGCACACCGATGCCGCTGCACTTCTCGGTCAATCCGTCGACGGTGCCGGGCGAAGCCGGCCTCGAACGCGCCGACCTGACGTTGGGGCCGGTCGCCGCCGCGTATCTGCTGCGCTATCGGCCCAACGCGCAGCCGCGTACGTCACCGACCGTCGTGCGCGGCGCGATCGGCGTGAACCGGCCGGTCGACCTGCCGTCCGAGGGCGTGGTCGCCGTGGTGGACATCAAGGAGTTCAATGCCGACGCCTGGCGCGTGCTCGCCGCGCAGCTGCGCGCGGGCGCGAGCGCGGACGGGGCGAATGGCGTGAACGGCAGTGCGAACGGCGGTAATACCGCCAGCAGCGCGGCCACACCCGCGGCCGCGCCGAATCCCATGCTCACGCAGTTCCTGCCGAACCGCTTCGCGCTGCACATCGACATGCTTACGCTGCTCAAGCGTCACTGGGACAACGTGATCGTCGGCGCGTCGCACGCGGACCGCACGTGGCAGGCGAACATCGCGTCGAATCAGGTGTCGGGCCACGTGTCGTGGCTACCGGGAGCGACCCGCGAATCGCCGGGCGAACTGCAGGCGCGCTTCGCGCGCGTCGTGATTCCGTCGGTCGCGGACAAGGACCTGCTTGGTCCGGCGATGTCGGCGCCCGCGCTGAACATGCCGTCGATCGATCTGGTCGTAAACGAACTGATCGTGCACGATCGCAACGTCGGCCGGCTCGAGGTCGATGCGCACAACTTCGAAGAAAACGGCGTGCCGGTCTGGCAGCTCGACAAGCTCGACGTGACGAACCCCACCGCGACGCTGACCGCGACCGCGAACTGGCGCACCTCGACCGAACTGCCCACCTCGGCCGACGAAGCCATGCCGCGCCGCACCGTGTTCGATTTCAAGCTCGACATCAAGGATGCCGGCGCGATGCTCGAGCGCTTCGGTCTGCCGAGGACGCTCAGGGGCGGCACCGGCTCGATTCAGGGCAAGGCCGTGTGGCAGGGCGGCCCGACCACGATCGACTATTCGACGCTGAACGGCAACCTCGCGCTGGATCTACACCACGGTCAGATCCTGAAGGTCGATCCGGGCGTCGCGACGCTGCTCGGCGTGCTGAGCCTGCAAAGCCTCGCGCGCATCGCCACACTCAATTTCCGCGATGTGATCGGCGAGGGCCTGCCGTTTTCGAGCGTGACGGGTACTGCGCATATTCATGACGGCATCGCCCGCACCGACAACTTCAGGATGGTGACCGCGCCGGCCCGCGCCGAGATGGTGGGCTCGGTCGACATCGCGCAGAAGAGCCAGGACCTGCACCTGCACGTAGTGCCGACCGTCAGCGCCGGCTCCGCGGTGATCGCCGCGACGGTCATCAATCCGCTGATCGGCCTCGGCGCGCTGATCGCCGATATCGCGTTCACACATGGGGTGTCGCACGTATTCGCGCGCGACTACGCGATCACCGGCTCGTGGTCGAAACCGCACGTCGAGCGGGTGACGGGCGAACGGGGTAAGATTGACGCTCCGGCTTCGGCCGTGGAAGCGCACTGAGCTCCGGCTTCCCTGGCGCCGCCGTCTCGAACCACGCGGCCGCTCGTGCCGCTCTATCGACTCAATGCGCCAACGGGGCCGAGCCAGCCCAGAACCATGCATGCGGCGCCCGCGCTTCACACCGCCGCCCGCCGGGAGTCTTTCGACACGCTCATGAGCGAAACACACGTCACTTCATCCGCATCCGCCGCAACGTCCAGCGGCCTTGTAGCCAGCCCCTTCCGGGTTGCCGCGCTGCAGATGGTCAGTTCGCCGGATCGCGATCGCAATCTCGCCGACGCAGAGCGCCTGATCACCGAAGCCGCCGCCGACGGCGCGCAACTCGTGCTGCTTCCCGAGTATTTCTGTTTCATGGGCTTCAAGGACACCGACAAGCTCGCCGTGCGCGAGCCGCATCAGGACGGCCCGATCCAACGCTTTCTCGCCGACGCCGCGCGCCGCCACCAGATCTGGGTGATCGGCGGCACCCTGCCGCTGAACGCACCGGAGCCGTCGCGCGTACTGAACACGACGCTGGTGTTCGACCCGAACGGCAACGAGGCCGCGCGCTACGACAAGATCCACCTGTTCAACTTCGAAAAGGGCGAAGAATCGTTCGACGAAGCGCGCACGATTCGACCCGGCACCTCGGTGCAAAGCTTCGAGGCGCCATTCGGCCGGGTCGGCCTGTCGGTCTGCTACGATCTGCGCTTTCCCGAGCTGTACCGGCGCATGGGCGACTGCACGCTGATCGTGGTGCCGTCCGCGTTTACCTACACGACCGGCCGCGCGCATTGGGAGCTGCTGCTGCGCACTCGCGCGATCGAAAACCAGTGCTACGTGCTCGCCGCGGCGCAAGGCGGCAAACATGAAAACGGCCGCCGCACCTGGGGCCACAGCATGCTGATCGACCCGTGGGGCGAGATCGTCGCGGTGCGCGATGAGGGCGCCGGCGTGGTCGCGGGCAACCTCGAACGCGCGCGCATCGACGAGGTGCGGCAGAGCCTGCCGGCATGGCGTCATCGCGTGCTGACCTGAAACCGACATTGAAACTGCGGCGCCTGCCACGCATATTGCGACGCAGGCGCTCCCCGACCCCTTCGTATCGAGCAGAACATACTTCGCATGAACATCATCGAACCCGGTATCCGTAATCTCGCCGCCGCCAAGGACATCCTCCTCACGCCCTATGGTCTCGACGAATCGCTGCTCACGCGCACGCTCGCCGAAATCTTCACGCACCGCGTCGACTACGCGGACCTGTACTTCCAGACCACCCGCAGCGAAGCGTGGAGTCTCGAGGAAGGCATCGTGAAGTCGGGCAGCTTCAGCATCGATCAGGGTGTCGGCGTGCGCGCCGTGTCGGGCGACCGCACCGCGTTCGCCTACTCGGACGACCTGTCGCCCGAAGCGATCCGCCAGGCGGCCATCGCCACACGCGCGATCGCCAAGACAGGCGGCGGCAAGCAGAAGATCAAGGCGGCGTCGTCGCTGACCGGCATCGCCGGGCGCGATCTGTACCTGCCGTCCGACCCGCTGCATTCGCTCGACGCCACCGCCAAGGTCAAACTGCTCGAGCGCATCGAGCAGATGGCGCGCGGCCGCGACCCGCGCATCCAGCAGGTGATGGCGGGCCTCGCCGGCGAATACGACGTGGTGCTGGTCGCGCGCAGCGACGGCGGCTTCGCGGCCGACATCCGGCCGCTCGTGCGTGTCTCGGTGACGGTGATCGCCGAGCAGAACGGCCGCCGCGAGATCGGCAGCGGCGGCGGCGGCGGGCGTTTCGACTACGGCTATTTCACCGATGAAGTGCTATCGCGCTATGTCGACGATGCGGTGCACGCCGCTCTCGTCAATCTCGACGCGCGTCCGGCGCCGGCCGGCGCGATGACCGTCGTGCTCGGGCCGGGCTGGCCCGGCGTGCTGCTGCACGAGGCGATCGGCCACGGGCTCGAGGGCGACTTCAACCGCAAAGGGTCGTCGGCATTCGCGGGACGCATCGGCGAGCAAGTCGCCGCGAAGGGCGTCACCGTGGTCGACGACGGCACGCTGCCGAATCGTCGCGGCTCGCTCAATATCGACGACGAAGGCAATCCGACCCAGTGCACGACGCTGATCGAGGACGGCATCCTGAAGGGCTACATCCAGGACACGCTGAACGCGCGTCTGATGAAGATGCCGGTCACCGGCAACGCTCGACGCGAATCGTACGCGGCGCTGCCGATGCCGCGCATGACCAACACCTACATGCTGAACGGCGACAAGGACCCGCAAGAAATCCTCGCGTCCGTGAAGAACGGCCTGTATGCGGTGAACTTCGGCGGCGGTCAGGTCGACATCACGAACGGCAAATTCGTGTTCTCGGCCTCCGAGGCGTACATGATCGAGAACGGCAAGATCACGTATCCGGTCAAGGGCGCGACGCTGATCGGCAGCGGACCGGAATCGCTGAAGTACGTCACGATGATCGGCAACGACATGAAGCTCGATTCGGGCGTGGGCGTGTGCGGCAAGGAAGGCCAGAGCGTGCCGGTGGGCGTCGGTCAACCGACGCTGCGCATCGAGCGGATGACGGTCGGCGGCACGGCCTGATTTCGTCGCGGATGCACGCTTCGCGCACGCAAGGCGAGAAGCGTGCGGGTTTTCCGCATTTTTCGACGCCCCAGCTTGTCAGCCGAGCCTGTACCGGGTTATAAAGTCACTCACCCTTTTTGACCAGCGACGCATTCACTTCGCCATGTCCGCCAAATTTTATTTTTACTTTTTTTGGTATCTCAGACCGCTGGCGGATCGAGAGGGGTGTTAGTGCACGCAGGACACCGAGAATTCCCGAAAAACCGCCAGCTAGCCTGGCGGTTTTTTTTCGGCTCACGCTTTTCGATACCTGACTGACATTTTGTCGTTGACCATTTTTTGATCGTCGTCCGCTCTGGCCTCGCTGTTTGATCGCTGACTGATCGCCCCCGTTGCCCGCGCGAACACGCTACGAACCGATTCAGGAGAACAACATGCCCCCGCACAATACCGATGATGTCCGCATCCGCGAATTGAAGGAACTCACGCCGCCCGCTCACCTGATCCGCGAATTTGCCTGCGACGAGAAGGTTTCCAACGTGATCTACGACTCGCGCACCGCAATGCATCGCATTCTGCACGGCATGGACGATCGTCTGATCGTCGTGATCGGACCGTGCTCGATTCACGATCCGAAGGCCGCGATCGAATACGCGGGGCGTCTGATCGAGCAGCGCAAGCGCTTTGCCGGCGAACTCGAAGTCGTGATGCGCGTGTACTTCGAAAAGCCGCGTACGACGGTGGGCTGGAAGGGTCTCATCAACGACCCGCATATGGACAACAGCTTCAAGATCAACGAAGGTCTGCGCACCGCGCGCGAGCTGCTTCTGCGCATCAACGAACTCGGCCTGCCGGCCGGCACCGAGTACCTCGACATGATCAGCCCGCAGTACATCGCGGATCTGATCTCGTGGGGTGCCATCGGCGCGCGCACGACCGAATCGCAGGTGCACCGGGAACTGGCTTCGGGACTGTCGTGCCCGGTCGGCTTCAAGAACGGCACGGACGGCAACGTGAAGATCGCCGTCGACGCGATCAAGGCCGCCTCGCAGCCGCACCATTTCCTGTCGGTCACGAAGGGCGGCCACTCGGCGATCGTATCGACCGCGGGCAACGAGGACTGCCACGTGATTCTGCGTGGCGGCAAAACGCCGAACTACGACGCCGACAGCGTCAACGCGGCCTGCGCGGACATCGGTAAGGCGGGCCTCGCCGCGCGTCTGATGATCGATGCGAGCCACGCCAACAGCTCGAAGAAGCACGAGAACCAGATTCCTGTGTGCGCGGACATCGGCCGTCAGATTGCCACGGGTGACGAGCGGATCGTCGGCGTGATGGTGGAGTCGCATCTCGTCGCGGGCCGCCAGGATCTGCAGGAAGGCTGCGAGCTCACGTACGGGCAGAGCATTACCGATGCGTGCATCGGCTGGGATGAGAGCGTCGCCGTGCTCGAAGGCCTTGCCGAAGCGGTCAGGCAGCGCCGCGTCGCGCGCGGCAGCGGCAACTGAACACCTGCCCCCGCAGCCACTGCGGGGGCTTGTCGGCAGTCCGTGGAAGAAACCCGGTTCAATATCGAACCGGGTTTTTTATTGGCCATTCGGACGAATGGTAGTCAGCCTGCCGCCTCGATATCGTCATAACTCGTTGCCTGGTCGCTTACACGCTTGACCAGGCTGGAGAATGCGTATAAGATTTTATACACGAGGTGGCGATGGAGCAGGAAAAAGAAATTCGCTGGTTAGGCTCCCGCTACTGTGATTTGCTCGTTTTTCCCGACGAAGCACGTCGTCTCGCAGGGTTTCAGCTTCACAAGATTCAGTCAGGACTCGACCCTGACGACTGGAAACCATTCGAGTCTATCGGCGCGGGAACGCGCGAAATTCGCATCAGAGACCAGGACGGCATTTTTCGCGTGATGTACGTGACCAAATACGCCGAAGCGCTGTACGTGCTGCATTGCTTTCAGAAGAAAACGCAGAGGCTCGGACCGCGCGACAGAAAAATTGCCGAAATGCGCTACCGCGCCATCACCCATTACAGGACCACCCAGCCATGACGATCGACACCAACATTCGTCACGTAACGCGAGCCGGCGCGAACGTGTTCCTCGAACTCGGTTTTTCCGCCGAGGAAGCGAAGCGCCTTCACGATGCGTCGCAAAAGCAGATCAACGACACGCGGCTGCTCAAGGAACAGCTGATGACCGAGCTGTCCACGTGGATCGAACAGCATCATCTGAAGCAGGCCGAGGCGGCCGAAATTCTGATGGTGTCGCGCCCGCGCGTGTCCGACGTCGTCAACAAGAAAACCAACAAGTTCACGATCGACACGCTCGTGGAAATGCTGAGCCGCATCGGCAAGCCGGTCACGCTCGCCGTCGGTTGAGCGTCGGCTCGTGCGAAGCACCATGCGTGTCTATGCGCACATGTGCGTCGCCATTCAAGGCGCGCCGCGATCGTGCTGCCAGAGCACGTCGGTGCCGCCGTCCGCGCGATTGAGCACGCGCGCCAGCACGAACAGCAGATCGGACAGCCGGTTCACGTACTGACGTGGCGCCGCGTTCAGCGCCTCGTATTCGCCAAGCGCGACGATCGCCCGCTCCGCGCGGCGGCAAACGGTACGGCACACATGCGCGAGCGCGGCCGCGCGCGAACCGCCCGGCAGAATGAATTCCTTCAGCGGCGGCAGCGTGGCGTTGTAGTCGGCGAGCCAACCGTCGAGCTGCGCGAGATGCTGTTCGGTAATCATCGTGTGACCGGGAATGCACAGCTCGCCGCCCAGATCGAACAGGTCGTGCTGGATTGCGACCAGCGCCGCGCGCACGTTCTCGGGCAGCTTCTCGCACAACAGCACGCCGAGATTCGAATTGAGTTCGTCGACGTCGCCAATCGCGGCGATACGCGCGCTGTCCTTGCGCACGCGGCGGCCGTCGCCGAGACCGGTGGTGCCGTCGTCGCCGGTGCGAGTGGTGATCTTGCTGAGGCGATTGCCCATGACGTCTCCCATGCATTAGTGACGATGCTGCCAGCTGGTTTGTCCATATTGCACGCATCGCGAAATCGCCGCCATTATATGAGCGGAAGCCGCCCCAGCGCCGCCTGGTGGGCGAACGGCGTAAAATGAAACAGTTGCTGCAAACAGACCGTTATCTAAAGAAACTTTCATGGGACCGGAGTAAGCGCTGTAGCGCTAACTCCGGTCGACACAGGAGACATGCGTGAACCATCCCGTGCCGCCGGCGCCGCTACGCCGGCCGTTTCCCGCCGCATTGCTGAACCAGCTCAAAGCCGCTTTCGGCGATCGGGTCTCCGTTGCCGAAGCCGTGCGTGCGCACCACGGCCGCGACGAATCACCGTTCGATCCGCAACTGCCTGACGCCGTCGTGTTCGCGCGTACAACCGAAGACGTGCAAACCGCCGTCAAGCTGTGCGGCCAGTACGACGTGCCGATCATTCCGTACGGCAATGGCTCGTCGCTCGAAGGACATCTGCTTGCCGTGCAAGGCGGCGTGTCGATCGATCTGTCGGAAATGAACCGGGTGTTGTCGATCAACGCCGCAGACCTGACCGTCACCGTCGAGCCCGGCATCTCGCGCAAGCAACTGAACGAAGCGCTGCGCGACACCGGCCTGTTCTTCCCGATCGACCCCGGCGCGGACGCGAGCATCGGCGGGATGTCGGCAACCCGCGCGTCGGGTACCAACGCCGTGCGCTACGGCACGATGCGCGAGAACGTGCTCGGCCTGACGGTCGTGCTCGCCGATGGCCGCGTGATCAAGACCGGCTCGCGCGCGCGCAAATCGTCGGCGGGGTACGACCTCACGCGCCTGTTCGTCGGCTCGGAAGGCACACTCGGCGTGATAACGGAAATCACGCTGCGCCTCTATCCGCAGCCGGAGGCGGTGTCGGCCGCGGTGTGCACGTTCCCGTCGATGGGCGACGCGGTGCGCGCGGTCATCGAGACGATCCAGATCGGCGTGCCGATCGCGCGTGTCGAGTTCGTCGATTCACTTGCGATCCGCTCGATCAATCGCCATTCGAATCTGACACTGCGCGAAGCGCCCACATTGTTCTTCGAATTTCACGGCACCGAGGCCGGCGTCAAGGAACAGGCCGAACTCGTGCAGGAAATCGCCGCACAGAATGCCGGTGAAGGCTTCGAATGGGCGACGCGCCCCGAAGACCGCAGCCGTCTGTGGAACGCGCGTCACAACGCCTATTTCGCGATGCTGCAACTGAAGCCCGGCTCGCGCGCGGTGACCACCGACGTCTGTGTGCCGATCTCGCGTCTCGCGGAGTGTGTGGTCGAAACGGAGCAGGATCTGTTGGCGTCGCCGCTGCCCTGCCCGATCGTCGGCCATGTCGGCGACGGAAACTTCCACGTCGCGATCCTGATCGACCCGGACAAGCGCGAAGAGCTCGAGGAAGCCGAGCGCCTGAACCATCGCATCGTGCAGCGCGCGCTGCGGATGGACGGCACCTGCACCGGCGAGCATGGCATCGGCCTGCACAAGATGGGCTTTCTGCTCGAGGAGCACGGCGACGTCGCGGTCGACACGATGCGCTCCATCAAGCACGCGCTAGACCCTCGCAATCTGATGAACCCGGGCAAGATTTTCGCCTGGGCGGCGGCCTGATCGACACTGCGCATGGCGGCCGCGGCAAACCGCTGACACGCCCAGCGGCAACCGCGCCAAGCTGAACACGCAAGTGATGCGAAGCAGGCAGCACGAAACAGCCGGCTCGAACCACGAAGCCGGACCGGCGCAAGCCACGAGGAGACAACTCACATGAACGCACCCGCTGAACTGTCGGCCGAAGTCCTCGCGCGGCGTCAGCGCGAAGTCGCGCAGGCGCTGATGGCCGTGTTGCCGACCCACTGTCTGCTGTATCGCGAAGAAGACACCGTCGCGTACGAATGCGACGGACTCGCTGCGTACCGGCGTCTGCCGCTCGCGGTCGTGTTGCCGGAAACCGAGTCGCAGGTGCAGCGCATCGTGCAGATCTGCCATCGCCTCGAGGTGCCCATCGTGCCGCGCGGCGCGGGCACCGGCCTGTCCGGCGGCGCGATGCCGATTCGGCACGGCGTGGTGGTATCGCTCGCGCGCTTTCGCAAGATCGTCGAAGTCGACTCGTACGCGCGCATCGCGACCGTGCAGCCGGGCGTGCGCAATCTGGCGATCTCCGAAGCCGCGGCGCCGTATGGTCTTTACTATGCGCCGGATCCGTCGTCGCAGATCGCCTGCACGATCGGTGGCAACGTGTCAGAGAATTCGGGCGGCGTGCATTGTCTGAAGTACGGCCTCACCGTGCACAACGTGCTGCGCGTGCGCGCGGTCACGATGGAAGGCGAGATCGTCGAATTCGGCTCGCTCGCGCCTGACGCGCCGGGGCTCGATCTGCTCGCGGTGCTGATCGGCAGCGAGGGCATGTTCGCGATCGTCACCGAGGTCACCGTCAAGCTGATCCCGAAGCCGCAAACGGCGCAGGTCATCATGGCCAGCTTCGACGACGTCGTCAAAGGCGGCGACGCCGTTGCGGGCATCATCGCGGCGGGCATCATTCCGGCCGGCCTCGAGATGATGGACAAGCCCGCCACGCGCGCGGTCGAGGAGTTCGTCAACGCGGGCTACGACCTCGACGCGGCGGCGATCCTGCTGTGCGAATCGGACGGCACGCCCGAGGAAGTCGCGGCCGAGATCGTGCGCATGACCGCGGTGCTGCGCGAGCATGGCGCGACCCGTATCCAGATTTCACGCACGGAAGCCGAGCGCCTGCGCTTCTGGTCCGGGCGCAAGAACGCGTTTCCGGCCGCCGGCCGCATTTCGCCGGACTACTACTGCATGGACGGCACCGTGCCGCGCCGCAGTATCGGGCCGCTGCTCGCGCGCATCGAGGAGATGGAGAAGACCTACCAGTTGCGCTGCATCAACGTGTTCCATGCCGGCGACGGCAACATGCACCCGCTGATCCTGTTCAACGGCAACGACCAGGACGAGTGGCATCGCGCCGAGTTGTTCGGTTGCGACATCCTCGAAGCTTGCGTCGAGCTGGGCGGCACGGTGACGGGCGAGCATGGCGTCGGCATCGAGAAGATCAATTCGATGTGCGTGCAGTTCTCGCCCGAAGAGCGCGACACGTTCCACGCGGTTAAGCGAGCATTCGACGCGCCCGGCCTGTTGAACCCCGACAAGGGCATCCCGACGCGGGCGCGCTGTGCCGAATACGGCAAGATGCACGTGCGCGGCGGGCTGCTGCCTCATCCCGAGCTGCCGCGCTTCTAGCGGCTGGCGTTTGCAGCGCGCATCCGCTCGCCGCGCCCGCGCTGATGCTCGCGCGGCCTGCGCGGCGCTTTGCGCGCGCCCCTCCAGACCGATGCCGCGCCCCGTCATGCGGGTGCGCTCCGGCTTGCCAGCGAGCCGCCGCCCGGTACAATCAAACGAAACACGACGAGCAGGACACCATGGAAGAGGACGACATCGTCGCCGTATGGTCCGAACGCGTGCGTTCGGCCAGCGCCGAGGGACGCGCGCTGCGCATACGCGGCGGCGGCACCAAAGACTGGTATGGCCAGACGCTGGAAGGTGAGATCCTCGACACGCGCGCTTATCGCGGCATCATTGCGTACGATCCGGCCGAGCTCGTGATCACCGCGCGCGCGGGAACACCGCTGCTGGAAATCGAAGCCGCGCTCGCCGAGCACGACCAGATGCTGCCGTTCGAGCCGCCGCACTTCGGGCCGCAGGCCACCTTCGGCGGCTGCATCGCCGCTGGCATTTCGGGGCCGCGCAGGCCGGCCGTCGGCGCCGCGCGCGATTTCGTGCTCGGCGCCGTCGTGATGAACGGCCAGGGGCAGGTGCTGCACTTCGGCGGCCAGGTCGTCAAGAACGTCGCGGGTTACGACGTGTCGCGGCTGCTTGCGGGCTCGCTCGGCACGCTCGGGCTGATCCTCGAGCTGTCGGTCAAAGTGCTGCCGCGGCCGCAAGTCGAAGCCACGCTGAAGTTCGACATGAACGGCACCGATGCGGTACGCAAGCTCAACGAATGGGGCGGCCGGCCGCTGCCGATCACCGCGAGCGCATGGCGCAACGGCACGCTCGCGGTGCGCCTGGGCGGCGCGGAAGCCGCGGTCAAGGCAGCGCGCACCGGGCTCGGCGGCGAAGTCGTCGATGCGGTCGAAGCTGAACGCTTCTGGGCCGGCCTGCGCGAACAGACCGATTCGTTTTTCGCGGGCATTCCGCCGAAGGCCGCGCTGTGGCGCCTCGCGCTACCGTCGATCACCGAGCCGCTGCAGCTGCCCGGCGCGCAACTGATGGAATGGGGCGGCGGCCAGCGCTGGTGGATCACCGACACCGACGCGCAAACCGTGCGCATCAGCGCGAAACAGGCCGGCGGCCACGCGACCATCTTCCGCGGCGGCCACGGCTACGACCGCAGCGCCGGCGTATTCACACCGCTGCCCGCGCCGCTGATGAAAATCCATCGCGGCCTCAAACATGCATTCGACCCGGCCCGCATCTTCAACCGCGGCCGTCTCTACTCCGACTTCTGAGCGACGCGATGCAAACCAACCTCGCGGACTTCATTCGCAATACGCCCGATGGCAACGAAGCGGACGCCATCCTGCACAAATGCGTGCATTGCGGTTTCTGCACGGCCACCTGCCCGACCTACCAACTGCTTGGCGACGAGCTCGACGGCCCGCGCGGGCGCATCTATCTGATCAAGCAGATGGTCGAAGGCGCGCCGGTCACGCGCAGCACGCAGGTTCACCTCGACCGCTGCCTGACCTGCCGCAATTGCGAGTCGACCTGCCCGTCGGGCGTGCAATATGGGCGGCTCGTCGAAATCGGCCGCAAGCTCACCGAAGAGAAAGTCAAGCGTCCGCTCAATCAGCGGCTGATGCGGCGCCTGCTCGCGAGCGTGCTGCCGAACAGCGCGATCTTCACGCCGGCGATGCGTCTGGGTCAGCACGTGCGCGGCCTGCTGCCGAAGAAGCTGCGCGACAAGGTGCCCGCGCGCCAACGCCCGCTCGCATGGCCGGGCGCAAAACACGAACGCAAGGTGCTGATGCTGGCGGGCTGCGTGCAACCGTCGATGATGCCGAACGTCAACATCGCGACCGCGCGCGTGTTCGATGCGCTCGGCATCGAAACGCTGATCGCGCCCGACGCCGGCTGCTGCGGCGCGATCCGCCTGCACCTCGGCTACCACGACGAAGCGCTCGACGACCTGCGCGCGAACATCGACGCATGGTGGCCCTACGTCGAACAGGGCGTTGAAGCGATCGTGATGAACGCGTCGGGCTGCGGCGCGACGGTCAAGGAATACGCGCACCTGCTGCGCCTCGATCCGAACTATGCCGAGAAGGCGCGCCGCATCGTCGAATTGACGCGCGACGTCTCCGAGGTCCTGTCCGAGTTCGAAGAAAAGCTCGTCGCCATCACGCGCCGTCGCTCGGTACACACGGTCGCGTTTCATCCACCCTGCACGCTGCAGCATGGCCAGCAGATCCGCGGCAAGGTCGAGCAACTGCTCAGCGCGCTCGGCGTCGAAGTGCGCCTGCCCGCCGACAGCCATCTGTGCTGCGGCTCGGCCGGCACCTACTCGCTGCTGCAGCCGCGCCTGTCGTACGCGCTGCGCGACCAGAAGCTCGAGCGTTTGCAGGCGCAGGAGCCGCAGGTGATCGTGTCGGCGAACGTCGGTTGCATCGCGCATCTGCAAAGCGGTACGTCGACGCCGGTCGCGCACTGGATCGAATTGGTCGAGCACATGCTGTCCGTATAATCGGGCCATCGTCTTCGCTGAACACCGGTTCGTTCCATGTCCGATCTGCCTCACAATCTCGCCGACGTTCACGAGCGTATCGCCAGGGCCGCGCAAGCGGCCCACCGCGACGCGCAGTCCGTGACGCTGCTCGCGGTCTCCAAGACGTTTCCCGCCGATGCCGTGCGCGCCGCTCATGCGGCCGGTCAGCGCGCATTCGGCGAGAACTACGTGCAGGAAGCGCTCGACAAGATCCAGGCACTTGCCGATCTGCGCGCGTCGCTCGAATGGCATTTCATCGGACCGCTGCAATCGAACAAGACGCGGCCCGTCGCCGAGCATTTCGACTGGGTACATTCGGTCGATCGGCTGAAGATCGCGCAGCGGCTGTCGGAGCAGCGCCCGGACAACCTGCCGCCGCTCAACGTGTGCCTGCAGGTCAACGTCAGCGGTGAAGCGTCGAAGAGTGGCGTCGCCATCGCCGAGGCGGCCGCTATCGCGCAACAGATCGCCGCGCTGCCGAAGCTGAAGCTGCGCGGACTGATGTCGATTCCCGAACCTGGCGGCGATCTCGCAGAACAACGCGCGCCGCATCGCCAATTGCGCGAGCTGTTCGAGCGCTTGCGTAACGACGGGCTCGCGCTCGATACGCTGTCGATGGGCATGTCGGCCGATCTCGAAGCAGCCGTGCTCGAAGGCGCAACGATCGTGCGCGTCGGCACCGCGATCTTCGGCGCACGCGATTATTCCCGCTGAGCTTTTCCACGGGCCTTGCGCGAACCTGGCTGCGCGAAGCCCTCACCGCATCTCATCTGAACCTATCCGGACCATCATGAAAATTGCGTTTATCGGCGGCGGCAACATGGCCGCGGCGTTGATCGGCGGCCTCATCAAGCGGGGCGTCGCGCCCGCGGACCTGTACGCGATCGATCCGAACGAAGACGCGCGCCAGCGCAACGAGCAGCAATTCGGTATCCGCACCGGCGCGGCCGCCGACGTCACGCTCGCCGACTACGACGCGGTCGTGCTCGCGGTGAAACCGCAGATCCTGAAGAGCGTAGCCGGGACGCTGGCGCCGCATCTGCGCGCGTCGCAACTCGTCGTCAGCATCGTCGCGGGCATTCGCATCGACGACATGTCGCGCTGGCTCGCTGGCCACAACCGCGTCGTGCGCGTGATGCCGAATACGCCGGCGCTGATCGGCATGGGCGTCACGGGTCTCGTCGCCAGCGGCAGCGTCGACGAAGGGGGCCGCGCGCTCGCGTCACAGGTGCTCGGCGCGGTCGGCGAAACCGTCTGGTTCGACGACGAAGCGAAGATCGACGCGGTCACCGCGATCTCGGGCAGCGGGCCGGCCTACGTGTTCTATTTCATCGAAGCGCTGCAGGAAGCCGCGCGCCAGCTCGGTATGGACGAAGCGCAGGGCCGCGCGCTGGCGGTCGCGACCTTCACGGGCGCCGCGCAACTTGCGGCCAATTCCGACGAGCCGCCGAGCGTGCTGCGCGAGCGCGTGACATCCAAAGGCGGCACGACCGCGGCAGCGCTCGCCTCGTTCGAAGCGAGCGGCATCAAGGACGCGATCGTGCGCGGCGCACTGGCCGCCGACGCGCGGGCGCGCGAGATGGGCGACGAATTCGGCAAGCAGTAACGCGAACCGGCGTCGAAAGGAAACAGCGGAAACAGACACGCCGTAGCGCGACTGTCCTTCTTCTAATCAGGGCAGGCGCCTACGGCGTG
Source organism: Paraburkholderia lebeckiae (assembly GCF_050436225.1). Lineage (NCBI taxonomy): Bacteria > Pseudomonadati > Pseudomonadota > Betaproteobacteria > Burkholderiales > Burkholderiaceae > Paraburkholderia > Paraburkholderia lebeckiae. Next base: position 3,360,143 of record NZ_JBNDLU010000002.1, read on the forward strand.
TAGAAACGCAGCGGTCTGAAGCCAGAAAAGCGCTGACGCGAATTAAAACGAAGCCACCACGTAATGCGCGGCGATCCCCGCGAACAACGCGCCGCCGAGCCAGTTGTTGTGACGGAACGCGGCAAAGCACTGCATGCGCTCGCGATGGCGGATCAGCGTGTAGTGATAGATCGCGCAACCCACCGCGACCGCCCAGCCGAGCCAGTACAGCGGACCAAACCCGAGCGTCACGCCAATGCCGACGTAAATCCCGAGCGTCACTGCATAGCACAGCATGACCGCGGCCACGTCGAAACGGCCGAACGTCAGCGCCGACGTACGGATGCCGATCTTGATGTCGTCGTCGCGATCGACCATCGCGTATTCGGTGTCGTACGCAACGGCCCAGAAGATATTCGCGACCAGCATCACCCACGCGAGCAGCGGCACGTGATCCTGCACCGCGGCGAACCCCATCGGAATACCGAAGCCGAACGCGATGCCAAGATACGCCTGCGGAATCGCGAAGAAGCGCTTCATGAACGGATACGTGCCGGCGACGAACAGCGCGACCATCGACAACTCCTTGGTCAATGCATTGAGCGGCTGAATCAGCAGAAACGCGATCAGCGACAGCACGGTTGCCAGCACGACCGCTTCCCACGCATTGATCTTGCCGGACGTGATCGGCCGGTTCTCGGTGCGCTTCACGTGACGGTCGAAATCGCGGTCCGCGTAGTCGTTGATCGCGCAGCCGGCCGAGCGCATCAGCACCGTGCCGAGCGTGAAGATCACCAGCAATTGCCACGACGGATGACCGCCGGACGCGATCCACAGTGCGTTGAGCGTCGGCCACAGCAGCAGCAGGCTGCCGATCGGCTTGTCCATGCGCACGAGGCGCAGATACAGGGGAAATCGGGCGAACATGGGACGAATTCGGTGAAGTGCGAACACGGTGCGCCTATTTTACGGGAAGCGCACGGCGGCCCAGGATTCGCACGGCCGCGTATCGAAGTGCCACGCGCTCGCATCAGTGCGTTACGCGGCAGCGGCGCAAAAAACAAAGCCTCCCGTGCAGGGAGGCTTGTGCGTTTTTAGCACGGCTCAACTGCGCCAAATCAGGCGAGCAGCGAGCGCAGCATCCATGCGGTCTTTTCGTGTGTCTGCATACGTTGCGTGAGCAGGTCGGCGGTCGGCTCGTCGTTGGCGGCTTCCGTCGACGGGAAAATCGCGCGCGCGGTGCGCACCACGGCTTCCTGACCTTCGACCAGCTGACGGATCATGTCTTCCGCGGCCGGCACGCCGTCCGCTTCGGGGATCGACGACAGCTTCGCGAAATCCTTGTAGCTGCCCGGCGCATGCACGCCCAATGCACGGATGCGTTCGGCGATCGAGTCGACCGCGAGCGCGAGTTCGTTGTACTGCGTTTCGAACATCAGGTGCAGCGTATTGAACATCGGACCCGTGACGTTCCAGTGGAAGTTGTGGGTCTTCAGGTACAGCGTGTAGGTGTCGGCGAGCAGACGCGACAGCCCTTCGGCGATCTTCTTGCGATCCTTGTCGCTGATCCCGATGTTGACGTGCTGTACTGCTGTTGCGGCTTCTTTCTTGGCCATGATGACTCCTTTGAAGAGTGATACGAACCGGTCGGCAGATGACGGTCTGCGGAAACACGAATAAAACGTCCGACAGTGTAGCGTGAATGCCGCAAGGATTGCGCAACACGTGCCCGAGAGCCTTGCTGCGCGGCCATTCTGGCGGTACTGCGCTCAGCCGCCCAGCGCGTGTTGCAACGCCTGCGCGGCGATTACCGCAAAGCCGCTCGCGACGATCGCAAAGCCCAGCGCCTTGCGAAACATCAACGCCTGCCATTGCGCCTGCTTGCCCGGCGCGACGGCCCGACCGCCGATGCTCGCCATCATCATCCGAATCATGATCGTACTCCGGGTTCGTCTCGTGACGGCCCGCAGCAATGCGCCGCGCCGTCGATTACTTTGACACTGCTTTGCCATCCGCCGCGTATATGACGCCTAGCGGTTCCTGCCTTCCCGCAACGCGGCGAGCGCCGCGATCACACCTTCCGCGTAAGCCGGATCGGCGCGGCGGAAATGCTCGATCTGACGCGCGACGATTTGCGGCGGCACGCCGTCGATATGTCGCGCGATATTGGCGAACAGACGCTCACGGTGCGCGTCGTCGAACAGCGCGAACAACATGCGCGGCTGCGTGTAGTAGTCGTCGTCCTCGCGATGCTCGTAACGCGCGACCGCGCCCGCCGCGAGCGGCGGCTCGGACGCGTTCTCGTCCTGCACGAAGTCGCCGAAGCGATTCGGCTCGTAATTCACGTTGCCGCCGCTATTGCCGTCGGTGCGCATCGCGCCATCGCGATGAAACGAATGCGGGTTCGGCACGCGCGGCGCATTCACCGGAATCTGGTGATGATTGATGCCGAGCCGGTAACGCTGCGTATCGCCGTACGAGAACAGCCGCCCCTGCAACAGACGGTCCGGCGAAAATCCGATGCCCGGCACCACGTTCGCCGGCGTGAACGCCGCCTGCTCGACGTCCGCGAAATAGTTCGCCGCGTTGCGATTCAGTTCAAGCGTGCCGACGTCGATCAACGGATAGTCCTTCTGCGACCACACCTTCGTGATGTCGAACGGATTGAAGCGGTAGTTCGCCGCATCCGCTTCCGGCATCACCTGAATTGCGAAGCGCCACTTCGGGAAGTTGCCCGCATCGATGCTGCTCACGAGATCGCGCTGCGCGCTTTCGCGGTCATTGGCGACCACCTGCGCGGCTTCGGCGTCGCTGAAATTTTCGATGCCCTGCAGCGACTTGAAGTGGAACTTGACCCAGAAACGCTCGTTGTTCGCGTTGATGAACGAGTACGTGTGCGAGCCGAAGCCGTGCATCTGCCGGTAGTTCTTCGGAATGCCGCGATCGCTCATCAGAATCGTCACCTGATGCAGCGACTCCGGATGAGTCGACCAGAAATCCCACGCGGCGACATTGCTGCGCAGATTCGTGTACGGATCGCGCTTCTGCGTATGGATGAAGTCCGGGAACTTCAGCGGATCGCGGATGAAGAACACCGGCGTGTTGTTGCCGACCACGTCCCAGTTGCCTTCTTCGGTGTAGAACTTGATCGAGAAGCCGCGCACGTCGCGCTCGGCGTCGGCCGCGCCACGCTCGCCGGCCACCGTCGAAAAGCGCATGAAAAGCGGCGTTTCCTGGCCGACCTGCGCGAATACCTTCGCCTTCGTGTAGCGCGAAATGTCGTGCGTGACCGTCAGCGTGCCGAACGCGCCCGAACCCTTCGCGTGAACGCGCCGCTCGGGAATCACTTCGCGATCGAAGTGCGCAAGTTTTTCGAGCAGCCAGACGTCCTGCAGCACCACGGGGCCACGCGGGCCGGCGGTCATCGAGTTCTGGTTATCGGCGACGGGCGCGCCGGCGGCATTGGTGAGCTTACGTTCGGACATGGGCACTCCTGCGTGGTTTCTATCGAATCGGGGGAAAAGCATGCGGCATCCGTGCGCGACGGACGCCGTCACGGGTAGGCACGTCAGGCGGCCAGCACCCGGTCGGCCAGCAACGACACGGCGACCGTACGGATACTCGGCGCGGCGACCGTCGTGGCCGGTTGCGCGGGAAAAGCGTGGATGGGCTGTGAAACCGCTTGCATGGTGTTTTCCTCCTGGCTTGTCTCGCGCCCCGACTCGGAGTCTGGGCGCTGAGCCTTGTCGAATAAGGGGATCGGGCGATCCATGGAGGAAACTATAGCAATATCTATCGAATATTCGTATTTGATTAAATTAATCTATTCGATAGGGCTTGCGCCCTTTTTTGCGGCAGGCCGCACCGGTGTCCGGCGCGGCTGCGGATGATGGCGAGTCAGTTGACGGCGGCCGGCAGATCGAGCTTTCTGACGCCCGGCAGGTCGCACGCGGCGATTGCTTCGCAGATCGCGTCGATCGCGGGCATGCGCGTGAAGCTCTTGCGCCACGCCAGCACGACGCGGCGATCGGGCACCGGCTCGTCGAACGCGACATAGCTGAGCAGGCCCGCGTCGATACCGCCCGCATGCGGCTTGACCTCGTGCACCGACATGCGCGGCAGCACGGTAATGCCGACGCCGCTTGCGACCATGTGACGAATCGTTTCGAGCGACGAGCCCTCGAAGGTCTTCTGGATGCCGTCGGCGTTCTGCGAAAAGCGCATCAGCTCGGGACACACGCCCAGCACGTGATCACGGAAGCAGTGGCCGCTGCCGAGCAGCAGCATGGTTTCCTGCTTCAGGTCGTCGGGGTCGATCTTCGGGCGGCTTTCCCATGCGTGGCCGGACGGCAGCGCGACCACGAACGGCTCGTCGTACAGCGGACGCAGCATCAGCCCGGTTTCGGGAAACGGCAGCGCCATGATCGCCACGTCGATTTCGCCCTGCTTGAGCAGCTCGATCAGTTTCAGCGTGAAGTTTTCCTGCAGCATCAGCGGCATCTGCGGGACGCGCTGGATCATCTGCTTGACGAGCGTCGGCAGCAGGTACGGCCCGATCGTGTAGATGACGCCGAGGCGCAGTGGACCGACCAACGGGTCCTTGCCCTGCTTGGCGATTTCCTTGATCGCGAGCGTCTGCTCGAGCACGCGTTGGGCTTGCGTGACGATCTGTTCGCCGATCGGCGTCACGCTGACCTCGCTGGTGCCGCGCTCGAAAATCTGCACGTTCAGCTCGTCTTCGAGCTTCTTGATGGCGACGGACAGCGTGGGCTGGCTGACGAAACACGCTTCGGCGGCCCGGCCGAAGTGCCGCTCGCGGGCCACCGCCACGATGTATTTCAATTCGGTGAGCGTCATTCGGGGATCAATCAGTCCGATGGATTCGATAGGTTCTAGTTATACACCTATAGGGTCGGTTCGCCAACTTTTTAGCCGTTGCGCTTGCGGCGGGCACGGCGGTCAGGCTTTCAGATACTGCTCGCGCGCACCGAGCCAGCGCGCCAGATGCTGAATGACCACGTCCGGATATTGGTCGAGCAGCGTCGCGGCGGCTTCGCGCGCCGGCTCGATCAGGTGCTGATCGTTCTGCAAGTCGGCGAAACGCAGCATCGCGGCGCCTGACTGCCGCGCGCCGAGGAACTCGCCGGGCCCGCGGATTTCGAGGTCGCGGCGGGCGATCTCGAAGCCGTCTGTGGTTTCGCGCATCGTTTGCAGGCGCGCGCGGGCGGTCATCGACAGCGGTCCGGTGTAGAGCAGCACGCAGACCGACGCGGCGCTGCCGCGCCCCACGCGTCCGCGCAACTGATGCAGCTGCGCGAGACCGAAGCGCTCCGCATGCTCGATCACCATCAACGATGCGTTCGGCACGTCGACACCGACCTCGATCACCGTGGTCGCGACCAGCAGCTGGATCTCGTTGCGCGAGAACGCGTCCATCACCGTGGCCTTTTCGACGGGCGCGAGGCGCCCGTGCACCAGCCCGACCTTCAGCTCGGGCAGCGCGGCCACCAGCGTCTCGTAGGTCTCGACCGCGGTTTGCAGCTGCAGGGTCTCGCTTTCCTCGATCAGCGGACACACCCAGTACACCTGGCGCCCCGTCAACGCCGCCTCGCGCACGCGGCCGATCACCTCTTCGCGGCGCGCGTCGGACACGAGCTTCGTGAGGATCGGGGTGCGGCCGGGCGGCAGTTCGTCGATCGTGGAGACGTCGAGGTCCGCGTAGTAGGTCATGGCGAGCGTGCGCGGAATCGGCGTCGCCGACATCATGAGTTGATGCGGCTGGAAGTCGGCCGCGCCGTCGGCGGCGCCCTGCGCCTTCGCGCGCAACGCGAGCCGTTGCGCGACGCCGAAGCGATGCTGTTCATCGACTATCACGAGCCCGAGGCGCGCGAACTCGACCGCGTCCTGGATAATCGCGTGCGTGCCGATCACGAGCTGCGCGGTGCCGAGCGCGGCCGCTTCGATCGCGGCGCGCTTCTCCTTGGTCTTCAGACTGCCCGCGAGCCACGCGACATTCACGCCGAGCGGCTCGAGCCAGCCGCGCAATTTGCGCGCGTGCTGCTCGGCGAGAATTTCGGTCGGCGCCATCAGCGCGGCCTGGTAGCCGGCGTCGATCGCCTGCGCGGCGGCGAGCGCCGCGACGATCGTCTTGCCGCTGCCGACGTCGCCTTGCAACAGCCGCTGCATCGGATGCGGCTGCGTCAGATCCAGCGCGATCTCGCCGCCGACGCGCTGCTGCGCGGCCGTCAGCGAAAACGGCAGCGCCTTCAGCAGCCGCGCGACCAGCGCTGACTCGTCGCCGAGCTTGCGGCGCGGCATGGCCGGCGCGGCGCGCGTGCGCCGCTCGTCGTGCGCGCGCTTCAGCGACATCTGCTGCGCGAGCAGTTCCTCGAACTTGATGCGCACCCAAGCCGGATGCGTGCCATCGATCAGCGCCGTTTCGTCCGACTGCGGGCCCGGATGATGCAGCGTGCGCACCGCGTCCATCAGCGCCGGCACCCCGAGCGGGTCGAGAAACGCGCGCGCGACCGGCGCGGGCAGCAGCTCCGGCAGCGACGTGCGCGCGAGCGCGTTGTCGATCGCCTTGCGCAGATACGCCTGCGACACGCCCGCGGTGCTCGGATAGACCGGCGTCAGCGCCTGCGGCAGCGGCGTGTCTTCATCGACGACGCGCACGGTCGGATGCACCATCTCCATGCCGAAGAAGCCGCCGCGCACGTCGCCGCGCACGCGCAGGCGCGCGCCGGGCGCCATCTGCTTGACCTGCGAGCCGTAGAAATTCAGAAAGCGCAGCACGAGCTCGTCGCCGTCGGCGTCGCGCAGCTTCACCAGCAGCTGCCGGCGCGGACGATAGGCGATCTCATTGTCGAACACCACGCCTTCGGTTTGCGCGATGCCGCCGGGCAGCAGGTGAGCGATCGGCGTCAGCGAGGTTTCGTCTTCGTAGCGCATCGGCAGATGCAGCACGAGGTCGATGTCGCGTGTGAGGCCGAGTTTGGCGAGCTTGTCGGCGGTTTTGACGGGAGCTTTGGCTGCAGGTTTGGCGGCGGCCTTCGTCGTAGCCTTGGTTTTAGCGGCGGGTTTGTCGCCGTTCGCGGAGCCGGCCGCGAATTCATCGGGAGAGTCGCCCGCGGCGGCGCCGGCATGGTCGCCGTCGCGCCCGGCATCGTGGCCGGCGGCCATCATGCCACCTTGCGCGCCACGTTCCGCCGCATCCCGCCCCCCCGCCTCCGCCCGCGCACCGCGGCGCCTCGGTTCGGCGCCCGCTTCGAGGGTGGCAACGGACGATCGGCGGTCGGACAAAGGCATGGGCAGCTTCGCAAGTACAATATCGGCTGTTGTCGAAAAGAAGTCGTGCCGCCCTTCGCGCGTCCAGCGTAGGCAGGATGCGGCACAAAGCGCGCGGGCCGCTTCGGCGTCCCGCCATCATAGCCGCCCGGCTCCGGCTTCGGCTCAATTCAGTCCCAAATCCGTCCCAACCCGCTTCCAGTCGTTCGCATGTTTACGCTTTCCGATTTCGATTTCGATCTGCCGCCCGAGCTGATCGCGCAAGTCGCGCTGCCCGAGCGCAGCGCAAGCCGTCTGCTCGACGTGGACGCCGCAGGCGCCGCCGATGGCGCCGCGCGCCTGATCGACCGCCGCTTCACCGAACTGCCCGAGTGCCTCGCGTCGGGCGATCTGCTCGTCTTCAACGATACCAAAGTGCTGAAGGCGCGCTTCTTCGGCCAGAAGTCAAGCGGCGGCAAGATCGAAGTGCTGGTCGAGCGCCTGACTGGCGAGCGCAGCGCGCTCGCGCAGATCCGGGCGAGCAAGAGCCCGCAGGCAGGCACGACGATCCGTCTCGCGGATGCGTTCGACGTCACCGTCGGCGAGCGCGTCGATCAGTTCTACACGCTGCATTTCCCCAACGACTGCCTGACGCTGATCGAGCAGTACGGCCGTCTGCCGCTGCCGCCGTACATCGAGCACGACCCCGACGCGACCGACGAAACCCGCTATCAAACCGTATTCGCGCAGAACCCGGGCGCGGTCGCCGCGCCGACCGCCGGCCTGCACTTCGACGACGCGCTGCTCGCGAGGCTCGACGCCCACGGCGTCGAACGCGCAACGCTGACGCTGCACGTCGGCGCGGGCACGTTCCAGCCGGTGCGGGTCGAAAAAATCGCCGAGCACAAGATGCACAGCGAGTGGTATCACCTGCCGCAATCGCTCGCGGACAAGATCGCCGCGACGAAAGCGCGCGGCAACCGCGTGATCGCGGTCGGCACGACGTCGATGCGCGCGCTCGAAGCCGCCGCGCGCGACGCCGAAGCGGCCGGCCATCCGCTCGCCGCGGCGAGCGCGGAAACCGACATCTTCATCACGCCGGGCTACCGGTTCCGCGTGGTCGACCGGCTGGTCACGAACTTCCATTTGCCGAAATCTACGCTGCTGATGCTGGTGTCGGCGTTCGCGGGCGTCGAGACGATTCGCGCCGCGTACCGTCATGCGATCGACGAGCGCTATCGCTTTTTCAGCTACGGTGACGCGATGCTGCTCACGCGGCGCGATGCATGAGCCGGTTCGAGCACTGCTTCAGCGTATTGGCAGTTTTCCTGGCCGCCGCGATCCCTCGTGGCGGTTTTTCATTGATTGCGCCGGACTGTTTTCCGGTAGCACCGGAGTGATCCCCATGACCCTCGGTCATCCCTCGCAACAACCTGCCCACGAGCGCCCCGAGAACGGCCTCAAATTCGAACTGCTCGGCACCGACGGTCAGGCGCGCCGCGGCCGCGTCACGCTCAATCACGGCGTGGTGGAGACGCCGATCTTCATGCCGGTCGGCACCTATGGCACCGTGAAGGCGGTGCAGCCGCGCGAGCTCGACGAAATGCACGCGCAGATCATCCTCGGCAACACGTTTCACCTTTGGCTGCGACCCGGCCTCGAAACCATCGAGGCGCACGGCGGCCTGCACGGCTTCATGGGCTGGAAGAAGCCGATCCTGACCGACTCGGGCGGCTTTCAGGTGTTCTCACTCGGCGATCTGCGCAAGATCACCGAGGACGGCGTCACATTCGCATCGCCGATCAACGGCGACCGGCTGTTCCTGTCGCCGGAAGTGTCGATGCAGATCCAGAAGGTGCTGAACTCGGATATCGTGATGCAGTTCGACGAATGCACGCCGTACGCGACCAACAACATCCCGACCTCGCACAAGGAAGCCGCCGAATCGATGCGCATGTCGATGCGCTGGGCGCAACGCTCGATCGACGAATTCCAGTGCCTCGGCAATCCGAATGCACTGTTCGGCATCGTGCAGGGCGGCATGTTCGAGGATCTGCGCGACGAGTCGCTCGCCGGCCTCGCGGAGAAGAACTTCCACGGCCTCGCGATCGGCGGTCTGTCAGTCGGCGAGCCGAAGGAAGACATGATGCGGATCCTGAACCACATCGGCCCGAAGCTGCCGGCCGACAAGCCGCACTACCTGATGGGCGTCGGCACGCCGGAAGACCTGGTGGCCGGCGTCGCGGCCGGCGTCGACATGTTCGACTGCGTGATGCCCACGCGCAACGCGCGCAACGGCTGGCTCTTCACGCGTTTCGGCGACATCAAGATCCGCAACGCGACGCACAAAAACTCGCTGCGCCCGCTCGACGATCAATGCGGCTGCTACACCTGCCGCAACTTCACGCGCGGCTATCTGCACCACCTGCATCGCGTCGGCGAAATTCTCGGCGCGCAGTTGAACACGATCCACAACCTGCATTACTACTTGGAACTGATGCAGGAAATGCGCGATGCGATCGAGGCGAAACTGTTCGACGCGTTCCGCAAGCGCTTCCACGAAGATCGCGCGCGCGGCGTCGAACCGTCGTCCTGACGGCGCGATAGCTTACAATTTACTTTCGCCCCGGGGCTGAATTTGCCCCGAATCGGACCTTTAAACGGTTGATCCCAAAGCCGATTCGCCGCGCCGGCGCGCGTGTGGCCGGTGGTAGAATAACCGGCTGATTTTTTTGATCGTTTGACTGATAACGGAGAGACCAACGTGTCGTTCATTTCCAATGCCTTCGCGCAAGGCGCAGCAGCAGGTGGTATCGAATCGAACCTGATGAGCTTCCTGCCGCTGATCCTGATGTTCGGCGTGCTGTACTTCATCATGATTCGCCCGCAAATGAAGCGTCAGAAGGAACATCGCAATATGCTCGCAGCGATGGCCAGGGGCGACGAAGTCGTGACGAACGGCGGCATCGTCGGCAAGGTGACGAAGGTGGGCGAAGCCTACGTCGGCATCGAAATCTCGGAAGGCACGGAAATCACCGTGCAAAAGGCGTCGGTCACGACAATTCTCCCGAAGGGCACGATCAAGTCGCTGTAAGGCCTGCACTCCCCGCGTCCGGTGCGGCCTCGCCGGCGGTTCAGGCACTTCGCTGAACGGCCCGCGCTCATCGCCGGACGCATTGCATCCAAGCCAACCTTCCCGTTGGACCACTCATGAATCGCTACCCCCTCTGGAAATACGCCGTGATGCTGGTGGCTCTGGTCATCGGCCTCGTGTACACGCTGCCCAATCTGTACGGCGAAGCGCCGGCGGTGCAGGTGTCGAGCGGCAAGGCCACGGTCAGGCTCGACGCCACCACGCTAGCGTCGGTCGAAGCCGCGCTCGCGGGCAATCAGATCAAGCCGACCGCAATCACGTTCGACAACTCGCAGAACAACGCGAACATCCGGGTGCGCCTGACGGACACGGACACGCAGTTGCGCGTGAAAGACCTGCTGCAGAAGTCGCTCAATAGCGACCCGAACGATCCGCAGTACGTCGTCGCACTGAACCTGCAAAGCGCGTCGCCGACCTGGATGACCGCGCTGCACGCGCTGCCGATGTACCTCGGTCTCGACCTGCGCGGCGGTGTGCACTTCCTGCTGCAGGTCGACATGGCCGGCGCGCTGAACAAGAAGCTCGATTCGGACGCCTCGGACGTGCGCACGCTGCTGCGCGACAACAACGTGCGCGACGGCGGCGTGAATCGCGTGAACCAGTCGGTGGTAGTGAATCTGGCCGATCAGGCCACGGCGGACGCGGCGCTCAAGCTGCTCGGCCGCAGCGTCAGCGAATTGCAGTGGGCGTCTCAGCCGAACACCGGCGCGGACGGCGGCGTGCAGCTCGTCGGCACCTTCACGCCGGCCGTGCAGCGCGCGGTGCAGGACGCCGCGCTCAAGCAGAACATCACGACGCTGCATAACCGCGTGAACGAACTCGGCGTGGCCGAGCCGGTGATCCAGCAACAGGGCACGGACCGCATCGTGGTCGAGCTGCCGGGCGTGCAGGACACCGCGAAGGCGAAGGACATCATCGGCCGCACGGCGACGCTCGAAGCGCGCCTCGCCGATCCGGTCAACACGCATCCGAACCCGAACGACCCGGTGCCGCCGGGCGATGAACTCTTCACTCAAGGCAACCAGACGCCGGTGCTGCTGCGCAAGCAGGTGATCTTCACCGGCGACCGCATCATCGACGCATCGGCGGGCTTCGACGAGCATCAGCGTCCGTCGGTCAACATCCGTCTCGATTCGGCAGGCGGCCGCGCGGTGCGCGCAGTGTCGCGCGACAACATCGGCAAACCGATGGCGATGGTGCTGTTCGAACGCGGCAAGGGCGAAGTGCTGACAGTCGCGACCATTCAGTCGGAACTGGGCGACCGCTTCCAGATCACCGGCCAGCCGACCCCGCAAGCGGCCGCCGACCTCGCGCTGCTGCTGCGCGCCGGTTCGCTCGCCGCGCCGATGGAAATCATCGAGGAACGCACGATCGGCCCGAGCCTCGGCGCCGACAACATCAAGAAGGGCTTCCACTCGGTCGTGTGGGGCTTCGCGGCGATCGCCGTGTTCATGATCGCGTACTACATGCTGTTCGGCGTGATCTCGACGATCGGCCTGTCCGTGAACCTGTTGCTGCTGGTCGCGGTGCTGTCGATGCTGCAGGCCACGCTCACGCTGCCGGGTATCGCCGCTATCGCGCTCGCGCTCGGTATGGCGATCGACTCGAACGTGCTGATCAACGAGCGCGTGCGCGAGGAACTGCGCCACGGCGCGCCGCCGCAACTGGCCATCCAGAACGGCTACGCGCATGCATGGGCGACGATTCTCGACTCGAACGTGACCACGCTGATCGCCGGCCTCGCGCTGCTCGCTTTCGGCTCCGGTCCGGTGCGCGGCTTCGCGATCGTCCACTGTATCGGCATACTGACGTCGATGTTCTCGGCGGTGTTCTTCTCGCGCGGCCTGGTCAACTTCTGGTACGGCGGCAAGAAGAAGCTGAAGTCGCTGTCCATCGGCCAGGTGTGGCGTCCGCAAGCGGCGGCCGCCGGATCGGCTGCGTACGCCGGCGGCAACAGCCTCGGCAGCAGCGACGCCGCGACCGACACCGCGCAGGCCATCGCCACGGCGAAGGCAAGCTCGAAGGCAAGCTCGAAGGCACCGGCCGCGGCCGGCTCGCAGGGTCGCGCGAAGCCGTCCGTGCGCCGCCGCAATGCGCCGGGCACACCGACGTCGAATAACTCGACGCCGCAGAAACCGGGTTCATCCCGCTGAGTCCCGGAGAACAAGACCATGGAATTTTTCCGTTTCCGTAAAGACATTCCGTTCATGCAGCGCGCGTTGATCTTCAACGCGATCTCGCTGATCACCTTCCTCGCCGCCGTGTTTTTCCTCGTGCATCGCGGGCTGCATCTGTCGGTGGAATTCACCGGCGGCACCGTAATCGAGGTGCAGTATCCGGGCGCGGTGCCGCTCGACCCGGTGCGTAACACGCTCGGCAAGCTCGGCTATGCCGACGCGCAGGTGCAGAACTTCGGCTCCTCGCGCGACGTGCTGATCCGTCTGCCGCTGAAGACGGGCTACACGTCCGCGCAGCAGAGCGAGCAGGTGATGGGCGCGCTGAAAGCCGACACGCCGGAAGTGCAGTTGCAGCGCGTCGAGTTCGTCGGTCCGCAGGTCGGCAAGGAGCTCGCCACCGACGGTCTGCTCGCGCTCGCCTGCGTGGTGGCAGGCATCGTGATCTACCTGTCGTTCCGCTTCGAATGGAAGTACGCGGTCGCCGGCGTGATCGCCAACCTGCACGACGTCGTCATCATTCTCGGCTTCTTCGCGTTCTTCCAGTGGGAGTTCTCGCTCTCGGTGCTGGCCGCGGTGCTCGCGGTGCTCGGCTATTCGGTCAACGAGTCGGTCGTTATCTTCGACCGGATTCGCGAAACCTTCCGCCGCGAACGCAAGATGACCGTGATCGAAGTGATCAACCACGCAATCACCAGCACGATGTCGCGAACCGTCATCACGCACGGCTGTACACAGATGATGGTGCTGTCGATGTTCCTGTTCGGCGGCCCGACGCTGCACTACTTCGCGCTCGCGCTGACGGTCGGTATTCTGTTCGGTATCTACTCGTCGGTGTTCGTCGCCGCGGCTCTTGCCATGTGGTTCGGCGTCAAGCGCGAAGACCTGATCAAGGACAAGAAGGAACGCGTCGATCCGGACGATCCGAACGCGGGCGCGCAGGTTTGACGCGCGCGTAACCGCTGAGGATTGCGCGAACAAAAAAAGGCCGGTTCTGTCGAACCGGCCTTTTGCGTTTACGTACGCGGTCGTTACCGCGTCATTCCTAGCGGAACCCCAGCTTGCGCCGCGCGCCGATCAGCGCCGCGATGCTCAGCAGCGCGGCAAACATCACGTAGTAGCTCGGCGCTGCCTTCGAACCGGTCGCGCTGATCAGCCACGCGATGATGAACGGCCCGAAGCCGCCGAAGATCGTCACCGCGATGTTATACGCGAGCGACATGCCGGTCGTGCGCGTCTGCACCGGGAATATCTCCGACAGCAGTCCCGGCGTCGCGCCAAAGTAGCCGCTGACGAGAAAACCGAACACGATCTGCCACACGATCAGCGTGCCGAAGCTCGGATGCGCGATCAGGAGCGCGAACGCCGGATAGACGAGCACGAACAGCAGCACGGCCGCCCCCAGCATGATGCGTGTGCGTCCATGCAGGTCCGACCAATGCCCGGCCACCGGCGAGAACACCATCTGGATCAGACCCGTCACCGCGATCGCCGAGAACGCGACCGACGGCGCGAGCCCCAGTTGCCGCACGCCATAGGTCGGCATGAACAGCATCAGATACGCGGACACGGTCCCGAGGATCACCACGCCCATCGCGATCACGAGCCGCAGCTTCTGCGTCGCGAACGTATCGCGCAGCGGCGTCTGCGTCGTTTCGGCGGCGAGGAATTCGGGCGTCTCGTCGAGCCTGGTGCGGATGTATAACGCAACGGGCCCGATCAGCAGACCGAAGAAGAACGGCACCCGCCAGCCCCACGATGCCATCTGTTCCGGCGACAGCTGGCCGGTCAGCAACGCGCCGAAACCGGCCGCGAGCAGCGTCGTCAGGCCTTGGCTCGCCATCTGCCAGCTCGCGTAGAAGCCGCGCCGGCCCGGCACGTGCTCGGCGAGAAACGCAGTCGCGCTGCCGAATTCGCCGCCGGCCGAGAAGCCTTGGATCAGCCGCGCGAGCACGAGGATCAGCGGCGCGGCGAGACCGATGCTCTGGTAGGTCGGCAAAATCGCGATGATCAGCGTGCCGCTCATCATCAGCAGGATGGAAAGCGTGAGCGCCGCCTTGCGCCCGGCGCGGTCCGAGTACGCGCCGATCACGATCGCGCCGAGCGGCCGCATGAAGAATGACACGCCGAACGTGCCGAGCGTGAGCAGCAGCGATACGGTCTCGTTGCCGGCCGGAAAAAACAGCTTGGAGATGGTCACGGCGAAAAAGCCGTACACCACGAGGTCGAACCATTCGAGCGCGTTGCCGATCGAGGCGGCCACCACCGCGCGCCACGAATTTTGCCGGCTTCCCGCGACGCTTGCTGCTGTCGTTGCATTCATCCAGATCTCCTGTACTGCGCGAAATATTTATCGACACGAACGCATAACGTCCGCCCAGGCCATCCCGGCAACGCGCAGCACCGGCATGACTGTTTGCGCTCTATTTAACTGAAAAAATAAAAGTGTTGCGAGCGACAAATGGCCGATGCGCGCCACCATGGCCGAGGCGTTCGCTACGGGCGACAAAAAACCGCTTCGTCGGTGAACGACCGAAGCGGTTTTCGTATTGCGGCGCAGCGCGGATCGAATCGCAACAGCGGCCCGCGCGCGGCGCCGGCCGCGAAGCTGCCGGCGCGCCTACTGCTGCTTGATACCTTCCGACTGGATATGCAGGCGCGTCTGCATGCTGAAGCCGTACTTCGCGCCGAACTCCATGCCGTAATCGGCGCGATTGAATTCGGTGCTCGCCTCGACGCCGCATACTTCGCGCTTGAGGACCGGGTGCTGCATGCACTTGAACGAATCGATCTTCAGATTCACCGGCTTCGTGATGCCGCGAATCGTCAGCGCGCCGATCACCTCGACGGGCTTGTCGCCGTCGAACTTGATCTCAGTGCCCTTGTAGGTCACGGTCGGATACTTCTCGACGTCGAAGAACTCGGCGGCCCTCAGGTGATCGTCGAGCTTCGGGTTACCGGTCTGCACCGAAGCGGGATCGACGGTGACGTCGATGGTGCCGGTTTTGGCCGCGCGATCGAGCGTCACCGTTCCCGTGGTCTTCGTGAATTTGCCGCGCCAGATCGACAGACCGCCAAAGTGGTCGGCCTCGAAGCTCGGAAACGTATGCATCGGATCAAGCAGATAGGTATCGGCGGCGAAGGCGCCGAGCGACAGCGACGAAGCCAGCGCGCCAACAGCGATCAACATGGACGTTTTCAATTCGTGCTCCTGTTTTGCGTTGAAAATCGCGGTGCAACCTGCGATGGGAAAGCGGCCGCGCCCCACGTGGCCCGGCGGACCTCGCGATCGCCGTGCGCGTTACGTGCGCGCGGCGACGATATGAAACTTGATCACCACCTCGTCGGCGACGACCGATGTGTCCTTCCATTCGCCGGTGCCGATGTCGAATTGCGAGCGCTTGATCGGCAGCGCGCCGTCGAAAGTCTGCATCGCGCCCTGCTGGCCGACCGTGACCGGCACCACGACCGTCTCCGACTTGCCCTTGATGGTCAGCTTACCGGTCACCTTGAACTGGTTGCCGCCGGCCGGCGCGATCGCGCTCGACACGAACGTCGCGCTCGGAAAGGTCTTCGCGTCGAACCATTCCTTGCCGCGCACCTGCTCGTTGTAGCTCTCGTCGCCGAGATCGTAGCTGGCGACATCGATGTTGAGCTGCGCGCTGCCGGCCGTCGGTTTGGCCGGATCGAAGCTGACCTGCGCCGTGAACTTGTTGAACTTGCCTTCGACCGGCACGTTCATCTGCTTCGAGGTGGCCGTCACCGAACTCTTCGCGACGTCGACCTGCGCGAGCGCCGCGCCCGCGGCGCTCAGCGACGCCGCCGCGAACGCGGCCAGCATGTAGCGATAAAACGAAACCTTCATGGTTGTCCTTATTTGAGGAAAGGGAGCATGCGCGACAGCAGGCCGTCGCGATCGAGCCATTGATGCTTGAGCGCCGCCGCGGTGTGTAGCGCGACCAGCACGAGCAACGTGTAATTCAACGCGATGTGCACGTTCTTCAGCACTTCCTTCAGGTGCGGATCGGGCGCGATGATTCGCGGCAGCGGAATCAGCCCGAGGTAGACGACCGGCACGTTCGCCGCCGAGCTATACAGATAGCCGGACACGGGAATCACGATCATCAGCACGTACAGCAACAGATGTGTGACATGCGCGGCGCCACGCTGCCAGGTGGGCATGCGGCGCGGCATCGGCGGCGCGGCGTGGGTCGCGCGCCACAGCACGCGCACGATCGCGAGCGCGAACACGGTCACGCCGATCCATTTGTGCCACGAGAAATAGCGCAGCTTAGTGGGCGTGAAGCCCGGGATGTCGGTCATCACCCAGCCGAGCGCAAAGCCGCAGACGATCAGCAGAGCGATCAGCCAGTGAAAAGCGATGGCGGTCCGCGTGTACGACTCCCGGGTACCGAACGATGGATTGAGTGTCATGACAGTTCAACGCAGGCTGTTAGAAGTTAACGGCGCGCCGCGGCCAGCTATTCCGCGATCACCGCCGCGCATCGGCGCTGCGCGCGCGGCCGATGCGGCGGATATCATCGCCGCGCAAGGCCGCCGGGCATGCCACGGGCGCCATGCTACCCCAAGCGCGAGAAGCTGGCTGGAGCGCGTCGGCGGAACCGGCCCGAATTTTGCGGCGCAATGGCCCCAAGGCGTCGCGCCACCGCCCTTGCGTTGAACGATTCGGGGACGGAAAGCCCCGAAGCGACGCAATTTCAGGCCCGGACCAGCGCGCGGCGGGGACGGCGCCACGCCCCGCGCCGCGCGCGGCTCGCCTCGGTCGCGAGGCCGCGTTTGGTACTATTGCTGCTCACCGCCGCCCGACCCCTCGTAATGAGCAAGCCTTGCACGCCGCCATTACCTCGTTAGCCCATCTGCCGCATGGAACATGACAACCTGATCGCGTGCCATGAATGCGATACGCTGTTCCGCAAGCCACGGCTTGTCGGGCGCGTCGCCGCGCGTTGTCCGCGCTGCGGCGCGTCGCTCTACCGCGGCGTCTCGCGCAAGCTCGACGCGATCTGTGCACTGACACTCGCCGCGCTGATCACGTTCGTGATCGCGCAGGGCTTTCCGATCGTCGAACTCGAAACCAACGGCATCACGTCACAGACTACGCTGTTCGGCGCGCTCGTCGCGCTGTGGGGCGAGGACATGGAGATCGTCGCCGTGATGGTGTTCTGCTCGACGATCCTCTTTCCGTTCACCGAACTCGTCGCGCTGCTGTACGTGCTGGTGCCGCTACGCGCCGGCTACGTGCCCGCGCACTTCAATCGCGTGCTGCGCGCGATCCAGTTCGTGCGGCCGTGGGGCATGATCGAAGTGTTCATGCTCGGCGTGCTGATCACGATCGTGAAGATGGTGAGCCTCGCGCGCGTGATTCCCGAGGCGGCGCTGTTCGCGTTCGGCGCGCTGACGCTGATGTTCGCGGTCGTCGTCACATTCGATCCGCGCGTGCTGTGGGATGTCGCCGACGAGATCGACGCGAGCGGCGATCGGCCGTTGCCGCGCACGTCGGCCGACAGCGCGGCGGTCGCGGTCGGCTCGCTCGCCGGTCCGCCGGCGCCGTCCGCGCTCGCGGGCTCGACCAGCGGCAACGCTGGTGGCCCAACCAACAGCACGGCGGAGGGCACCCAGCCAGGCTTGCCGCCCACGCCGCGCGAAGGATGAGCCCGCGATGAAATACGTCACCGCGAAACGCGCGGGCCTGCTGTCCTGCCATTCGTGCGGGCGCGTCGAACCGCGCATCCGCTCGGTCACGCCGCAGCACTGCGGCCGCTGCGGCGCGCATCTGCACTCGCGCAACCCCGACAGCCTGATGCGCACATGGGCACTGCTGATCGCCGCGGCGCTGCTGTATATTCCGGCGAACCTGCTGCCGGTGATGCACACGTCGTCGCTGCTCGGCTCCGAGGACGACACCATCATGAGCGGCGTCGTCTATTTCTGGACCTCCGGCGACTGGCCGCTCGCGATGATCGTGTTCATCGCCAGCATCCTGGTGCCGATGCTGAAGCTCTCGGTGCTCGTGCTGCTCACCGTCACCGCGCAGCGCCGCTCGCGCTGGCGTCCGCAACAGCGCACGACGCTGTACCGGATGGTCGAGCGGATCGGCCGCTGGTCGATGCTCGACGTGTTCGTCGTCACGCTCACCGTGGCGCTCGTGCGTTTCAAATCGCTGGCCGAGATCACTGCCGGGCCGGGCGCGATCGCGTTCGGCTCGGTCGTGATCCTGACGATGCTGGCCTCCATGCAATTCGATCCACGACTCATCTGGGACCCCGTGGAAAGCAGTACCCCAACACCTCAGGATCTCGACCATGACTAGCCCGCAAGGACCGACGCCCGCTTCCGATGACGCGCCGCGCAACGATTCGAACGGACCCAGACTGCCGCCCCAACTGCCCGACCCCGACATCGAACCACGCAGCCGCTGGCTGCCGTCGCTCGTCTGGGTGATTCCGCTGATCGCCGCGCTGATCGGCATCGCGCTCGTGATCAGGTCGGTTACCGAGCGCGGCCCCGTGATCACGATCAGCTTCATCAGCGCGGAAGGGCTCGAGCCGGGCAAGACCAAGGTCAAGTACAAGGACGTCGATGTCGGTGCGGTGAAGACAATCACGCTGTCGCCGGATCTGTCGCACGTGCTCGTGCAGGTGCAGCTCACCAAGGAAGGCGGAAAGTTCGCGGTCAAGGACTCACGCTTCTGGGTGGTGCGTCCGCGCATCGGCGCGAGCGGCGTTTCGGGTCTGACGACGCTGCTGTCCGGCTCGTACATCGGCGCCGACGCGGGCCGTTCGTCCGATAGCGAGAGCAACTTCGTCGGCCTCGAAACGCCCCCGCCCATCACCGGCGACCAGAAAGGCCATCAGTACACGCTGCACGGCGATTCGCTCGGTTCGATCGACATCGGCTCGCCGATCTTCTATCGGCGCGTACAGGTCGGCCAGGTGGTCGGCTTTTCGCTCGACAAGAGCGGCACCGGCGTGACGATGCAGGTGTTCGTGTCGGCGCCGTTCGACCAGTACGTCGGCACCAACACGCGCTGGTGGCATGCGAGCGGCGTCGATCTGCGGCTCGATTCGAGCGGCTTCAAGCTGAACACGCAGTCGCTCGCCACGGTGATCGTCGGCGGTCTGTCTTTCCAGTCGCCGCCCGGCCAGAACATGGGCCCGCAGGCGCCGAACAACCAGACCTTCCGCCTCGGCTCGGACGAAGCGGACGCCATGCGCGAACCGGACGGCGTGCCCTTGCGCGTCGTGATGAACTTCAACCAGTCGCTGCGCGGGCTGTCGATCGGCGCGCCGGTCGATTTCCGCGGCATCGTGCTCGGCCAGGTGACCAATATCGGCATCGACTACGATCCGAAGACGCAGAGCTTCACGATGCCGGTCACGATGAACCTGTACCCGGACCGCCTCGGCAAGCGCTTCCGCGAGAGCTCGCCGCAGCCGGGCACGCTCGCCGGCGAGAACCTGCTGCAGGAACTCGTCAGGCACGGCCTGCGCGGCCAGTTGCGCACCGGCAACCTGATCACGAGCCAGCTGTACGTGGCGCTCGATATCTTCCCGAAAGCGCCGCCGGCCAAGGTCGACGTGACGACCGATCCGCTCGAGCTGCCGACCATTCCGAACACGCTCGACGAACTGCAACTGCAGGTCGCCGACATCGCGAAGAAGCTCGACAAGGTGCCGTTCGACCAGATCGGCGCGAATCTGAACACCGCGCTGAAGAACGCCGACCAGCTGTTCTCGCGTCTCGACAAGGAAGTCGTGCCGCAGGCGCGCGACACGCTGACGGCCGCGAAGCAGACCTTCAGTTCGGCCCAGGCGACCTTGCAGCAGGATTCGCCGATGCAGTCCGACGTTCATCAGGCGTTGCAGGAACTGACGCGCACGTTGCAGTCGCTGAACGCGCTGTCGGACTACCTCGAGCGTCATCCCGAATCGCTGTTGCGCGGTAAATCAGGAGATAAACCATGATGTCTGCCCGGCTCCCCCGTCCGCCGCGCGCGCTCGTGCGCGGTGCCGTACGCGGCGTCGCGTATGGCACCGCGCTGGCTGCGGCTCTCGCCATCGCGGCGTGCTCGTCGCCGTCGAGCCGTTTCTATACGCTGGGTGGCGCGGATAGCGCAAGCACCGCTGCGAATGGCGCGGCGCCGGCCGTTGCGCGCACGAGCGCCGCGCCTGCCTGGCTGATCGAAGTCGCGCCGGTCAACGTGCCGCCGCAGGTGGCGAGAAATCAGCTGGTCGTGCAGACGGGGCCGACTCAGGTGCAGTTGCTCGAACAGGAGCGTTGGGCGTCGCTGCCCGGCGATGAAATCCGCCGCGCGTTGTCGACGAATCTGACGCAGCAGCTCGGCACCATCGATACGTTCGGCACCGCGCACCCCGACGACGCGGCCGTCTACCGGATCGCCATGAACGTGCAGCGCTTCGAGTCGTGGCCCGGCTCGCATGCGTTGATCGATGCGGTGTGGAGCGTGCGAGCCGTGCGCAGCAATGCGGTGATGACGTGTCGCAGCGTGGTCAGCGAGACGGTTGGCGGCGGGTACGACGCGCTCGTCGATGGACATCGGCGCGCGCTCGCGGAAGTGTCGACACAGATCGCGATGGGCGTGCGCGCGATGGCGGCAACGGCCGTCGCTTCCACGAACACGACGGGCCGGCCTTCGTCTCCGGCCAGACCGGCCGCGGCGCCGGCCGTGCCGCCCTGTCCTTCGGCGGGAACGGCCGCGGGAGCCGGCGCCTGACAGTCCCGGCTGGCGCGGCGAGCTCAACGGTGTCCGGATGCCGGCGGGCGTCGCCGGCCAAAGCGGGACGCGAGGCGAGATGACGCGACGACAGACGACGACAGCCCGGCGCGCCAATCGCGCCGGCCCGCCGATCTCGACCGCGTACAATAGCGCCTTATCCAACGCCTTGC
The DNA here is from genome assembly GCF_050436225.1 of Paraburkholderia lebeckiae. Lineage (NCBI taxonomy): Bacteria > Pseudomonadati > Pseudomonadota > Betaproteobacteria > Burkholderiales > Burkholderiaceae > Paraburkholderia > Paraburkholderia lebeckiae. The sequence continues at coordinate 3,381,644 of NZ_JBNDLU010000002.1, forward strand.
GGCAACCTCAATGTCCTTCGATTTCTTCCTTCCTTGCCCGCGCGGGCTCGAAGTTCCGCTCGCGGCCGAACTCGCCGAAATTGCCGCCAAACATCTGAACGGCGCCGCCTTCACGGACGGCGCCCAGGTACCGGGCGGCGTGCATTTTCGCGGCGGCTGGGCCGCCGGCATGGCAGCCAATCTGCACTCGCGTCTCGCGAGCCGCGTGCTGCTGAAAATCGCGCAGCGGCCCTATCGCAGCGAGCAGGACATCTACGCGCTCGCGCTCGAGCAGCGCTGGGAACAGTGGTTCTCCGCGCACGATACGCTGCGCGTCGACGTTACCGCGATCAAGTCGCCGCTGCGCAGTCTCGAGTTCACGACGCTGCGCGTGAAGGACGCGATCTGCGATCGTCTGCGCGAAAAAAGCGGCGCGCGGCCGAGCATCGACACCGCGATGCCCGACGTGCGCGTGTTCGCGTTCCTGACCGCGACCGACTGCACGCTGTACCTCGACACTTCCGGCGATCCGCTGTTCAAGCGCGGCTGGCGTCTCGACAAGGGCGCGGCGCCGCTGCGCGAAAACCTCGCGGCTGGGATTCTGCGTCTGACTGGCTGGCAGGCCGACACGCCGCTCTACGATCCGATGTGCGGCAGCGGCACGTTCCTCGCGGAAGCGGCGCAGGTCGCGTTGAACATCGCGCCGGGCGTCGAACGGCGCTTCGGCTTCGAGAAGCTCAAGCAGTTCGACGCGCGGAGCTGGCAAGCGCTGAAGGGCGCCGCGCTCGAAGCGAAAGACGCGGCGCGCGGCTCGCGCGGCGCGGATCTGCAGATTTTCGGCAGCGACATCTCCGGCGACATGCTCGAAAAAGCGCGCGCGAACTTCGAGCGCGCCGGCTTGCCGCCCATTTCGCTCAAGCAGCTCGATGCGCGCGACATGACGCCGCCTAGCTCGGCGCCGGGCATCCTCGTCGCGAATCCGCCGTATGGCGAGCGGATCGAAGTGCGCGGCCGCAATGCGCGCGGCGAGCTTCGCGAAGGCCGCGGCAATCGCGACGACGACGGCTTCCGCCGCATTCAGGAAGAAGCGCCGGACAGCGAGTTTTTCCAGTTGCTCGGCAATGCGTTGAAGCAGCGCTTTGCCGGATGGCATGCGTTCATCCTGACGTCGGATCGCAAGCTTCCGGGGCAACTGCGGCTGCGAGAATCGACGAAGACGCCGCTCTTCAACGGCGCGCTCGAATGCCGGCTGTTCCGCTTCGATCTGATCGCGGGCAGCGTGCGGCAGCGTCCGCAGGGCGATACGCCGGCGGCTTGAGGCTGTTTCTAGCGGGGCGGCGCGCTGTCGTCGCCCTGTCGTCATCGCGTCGCTCGAAAAGCAGGCCACGCGCATGAGCGATGTGGTCGGCGTGTTTCAGTTGCTGGTGGGGTGAAGCGGGCGCGTCTTCGCACCCTACTGCCACCACGCTGTCAGCAGCACCCCCGCACACTCCTTCTCACGCCATCCGGCGCTTGAACGGCCTACTGCCAACCGAAGGAGAGTGTCATGTCCGCATTGCCCAAAGTCGTTGCCTGGTTCGAAATCCCGTCCGTCGATTTCGATCGCGCGGTGCGCTTTTACGAAGCCGCGCTCGACGCCCCGTTGAATCGACAGGAGATCGGCGGCCAGCCGATCGCCGTGTTCAGCTACGAGGAGCCCGCGAGCGGCGGCGCGGTCGTCCATAGTCCGTCGATGACACCCGGCGCCGACGGCGTCACCGTCTACCTGAACGCGCTGCCCACCGTCGACGCGGCGCTTGCGCGCATCGAACGGGCGGGCGGCAAGACTGACGGCCCGGTGATCAAGCTGCCGCAGGACATCGGCTATATCGCGTTCTTCACCGATACCGAAGGCAACCGCGTCGGCCTGCATTCGCGCACCAACGGCTAAGCGCGCCTGAAGCCGCCGCGCCCCAACCGAAGGCCGCCATGCGGCGCTATCATCGCGGGACCGTCCCCCTCCTCCTCTACCCGACGCCCACGATGACGCGCCGCGCCGACCGCCTGTTCCAGATCGCCGAACTGCTGCGCGGCCGGCGCCTGACCACCGCTCAGCAACTGGCCGACTGGCTGAACATCTCGCCGCGCACGGTCTATCGCGACGTGCGCGATCTGCAATTGTCAGGGGTGCCGATCGAAGGCGAAGCGGGTATCGGTTATCGGCTGTCGCGCTCGGCGAGTCTGCCGCCGCTCACCTTCACCGCCGACGAACTCGCCGCGCTCGCCGCCGGCGCGCGCATGCTCGAATCATGGGGTGGCGCGGGCTTCGCGAGCGGCGCGCGGGGCGCGCTGGCCAAAATCGCATCGGCGATGCCCGCCGACAAGCGCGCGACACTCGAACGGCTCGCGATCTTCGCGCCGTCGTTTCACATCAAGGGTGATTTTTCGACGCAGCTCGACACGCTGCATCGCGCGATCGATGCGCGCCAGGTGGTGCGCTTCGCGTACACCGACGCGAACGGCGCCGACACCGAGCGCCGCGTCTGGCCGCTCGCGCTCGCGTACTGGGGCGCGCGCTGGACGCTCGGCGCATGGTGCGAGCTGCGTGCTGATTTCCGCAACTTCGGACTGGAGAAGATGCGCGATCTCGAAGTGCTCGAGACGTATCCGGATCAGGAAGGCAGGCGGCTCGCGGATCTGCTGCGGCACGTAAACGCTAGGCCGAAAATATGAAAAGGATCGCGGCGCGACGCACCGCGATCTCAGGGACTGTTTACCGCTAACGAGCTACTCGACCGACTTCACCATATCCTCGATCACCTTCTTCGCGTCGCCGAACACCATCATCGTCTTGTCCATGTAGATGCGTTGATGGTCATTGGGTCAAGCTCCCTATGAAAGCCCGCCGCATCAGGCTTACGGCCGGGGTGCCTGGCGATTCAGGCGGTTATCGCAGGTAAAACGCATTCCGGTAAGTCCAGTTACCGGCATTGACCCGACGCGAAATTTTTCGCGTCCGCGAAAAATCACGCGGCCTGCCAAGGGTTCACAAGGGAGACGCCCGTTGCTACGAAATCAGCGACATTTCGCGTCACCACGGTCATACCATGAACGATCGCCGTAGCGGCGATAAGCGCATCACGCTCCGAGCGCCGATCCGGTACATGCAAGCGTGCGCAGCGTAAGGCAACGCCCGTATCGACAGGCAGCACGCGATCCGCAAATTCAGTTAAGACGTGCTCATCGAGCCATGCGCGCAGCAACGCGCCTTGGCTCGGGTCGCTGCGCTCCTTCAGCAAAACGCCCGTTGCCAGCTCCATGATCGTGATTGCAGAGACAAAGAGCGCCGAAGCATCGACGCTCTTTGCCCAGGCGACGAGGTTGGCATCCGCCCTGCGCCCCTTACGGAGTTCTGAAACGACATTCGTATCGATAACAAACATCAGAGTTCAGCCGGCCGGATAGATATATCCACGCGCGGCGGATCGAATTCAATGTCAGCAACCTCGGGCATGGCCAAGGCGTCCACGATGTTGCGACGCTGTCGGGCGAGAAGCCAGTATTCCTCGATGCTCAGCAAAACATGAGCGGGCCTGCCGCGATCGGTGATGAATACAGGGCCGTCTTTGGTAGCCTTTTTCGCCCGGGTCACGTCTTGATTGAGTTCCCTGCTGGATAAGGTCGTAATCGTCATATTCACTCCGCCACTTAATGTAGTAACGTTACTACATATCAGGAGCGTAGGCAAGTCACTATGTTGTGAGTTCCGAAAGAGAAATTTTTCGCGTCCGAGAAAATCCGCGAAAACGAGGCGGGCAGCGTCCTCGCTCGCTACTCGCTCTCTTTCCGGCGAGCGAGTATCTCGGCTAACTGGTTCTCCAGTTGGTGTCGAAGGCGGCGCAGCCCATCCAATTTGGTCGTCTGCTCCGAATAAAACCTGAAAAGCGCTGGAGGGTCGTCGGCCTCCGAAAGCGTCGCGTCACTGGCTTCTTTGGCCGTCGAAAATTCAGGGCCCAGCGTCATAGCATTTTCCACGCGGGTAATTTCTTTGGTTACAGCCACGAGGTTGGCCTTTACTCGAGCCATTTCATACTTGGTCGCCGCGATCGAGGGATTCATGTTCTTTAGGCTGCGCCAGATGCGATGTGCCCCAGCTGAATAATCTTCCTGGATCGGGACCGCTTCGAGGAATTCGGCCAGGTCGCGGGCTTCGACAGTGGCGACACGCTGATCGCGAACCGTTGCAGCTTCTTCGATGGACTCCTCGCTAAGCTCCGGGCTCTCCGTTTTCTTAACATATGACAAAAAGCGCGGCACCGCATAAATCTGGAAGTCCTGTCCGGTCTCCGTTATCAGTTCTTGCCGCAGTGCCGGCAATGCGCAGATTTTCTTTCCTTCGACTTCAAGGACCCAATCCTCCTTCTGGTCGTCGCTCACAAAGACGATGGGGGATTTCTCTGTCTTGGCTAGGTTTATCACTTCCTTCCAGATGAGGGCATCGCCAACGCCACCATCGGGCTTTTTCGTGTCTTCCGTACCAGGCGGGATACCAGCCTTGATCCGTTCCAGCGCCCACTTGCGATACTTCGCCAGATCTTCCTCAGACGGGGAAGGCAGAATTTTTCCTTCGAGCAGTCGCGCCAACTCGTCCAACACGAAAATCTTCGTTAGCCAGCAGGTCGGGGTGCGTCTTTTGAAGTTCAGCCACTTCATCGATGAACGGCTGAAACGATACAGCGAGTCGCGCTCTCAGATGGTCGGCGTTCAATAGTCCATTTTTTCGATCGTGTTTCGAAATAGCTTTCTCGATGGTTTCTTTGGCGCTTTGCGCTGCGTTCAGCACCTCCCGATAGGCTCTCCGCTGTTCGCCAATGACGGTGACCCGGTTCCGAAAAAACTCCTCTGCTACCTGATAAGGCACGCGCACGCGATCGCCGACGGCCTGAATTTGCAGAAAGCAGCGCTACACGCGTTGACTCGGTGTACCGGTAGACGTTGAGCAATGCGTTGGTGTCGAATACTACGAGACCGGTTTCCCAAATTTTCTTGGCGTCATCTTCTGTGGGTTTGAAGTGACCCGGAAACTCTTTTTTCATAGTTGCTCTCTCGCGTCGGCTGGCGAGACGGCTGCGCCTCAATCATTGCCAGTATCTTACCCGGACGACCCCACGCAACGGACCTGCTCGCTCAGCAGTTCGCGGCGTAAAAGGGCCGATGCACCTCTCATGTCAAGACCGTCATTTGATACCGCTTGGGCTGGCAAACTTGGTTCCCTGTTTGCCGAAAACGCGAGCAGCGCGTTTTCGGCCCGACCTCCCATATCTTCGGGTACGCGAAAATCACTTCAGGAAACCGCATCAGCGATCGCCATCTCATTTTTCGCGTACGCGAAAAATCAAGCTTCGCCCCTCCTTCTCCGATGTCGGGGCACTCGCGGAGTGCCCCCAAATTTCCTGACTGGCCGTTGAACGCTTCGCGCAAGCTGATCCGCTGCCCTTCAGGCTGCAGAGAATTCGCCACGCGTACACCGACGCGAACGTAGCCGACACCGAGCGCCGCGTCTGGCCGCTCGCGCTCGCGTACTGGGGCGCGCGCTGGACGCTCGGCGCATGGTGCGAGCTGCGTGCTGATTTCCGCAACTTCGGACTGGAGAAGATGCGCGATCTCGAAGTGCTCGAGACGTATCCGGATCAGGAAGGCAGGCGGCTCGCGGATCTTCTGCGGCATCTGAACGCGAAGCCGAACAGATGAAAACGATCGCGGCAAAGGATCGCGGTGACCCACCGCGATCCTGACGCATGTTCACCGCTAGCGATCTAGTCGACCGCCTTCACCATATCCTCGATCACCTTCTTCGCGTCGCCGAACACCATCATCGTCTTGTCCATGTAGAACAGGTCGTTGTCGAGCCCGGCGTAGCCCGCCGCCATCGAGCGCTTGTTGACGATCACGGTGCGCGCCTTGTACGCCTCGATGATCGGCATGCCCGCGATCGGCGACTTCGGATCGTTCTTCGCGGCCGGATTCACCACGTCGTTCGCGCCGAGCACCAGCACCACGTCGACCTGGCCGAACTCGCCGTTGATGTCCTCCATCTCGTACACCATGTCGTACGGCACTTCGGCCTCGGCGAGCAGCACGTTCATGTGACCCGGCATGCGGCCGGCCACCGGGTGAATGGCGTACTTCACCTCGATGCCCTTCTCGACCAGCTTGTCGGTCAGCTCCTTCAACGCGTGCTGCGCGCGCGCGACGGCCAGCCCGTAGCCCGGCACGATCACGACCGTTTCCGCGTTGCCCATCATGAACGACGCGTCATCGGCCGAACCCGATTTCACCGGACGCTGCTCCGCTGAGCCGCCCGCGGCCGCGCCCGGCTCGTTGCCGAAACCGCCGAGGATCACGTTGAAGAACGAGCGGTTCATCGCGCGGCACATGATGTACGACAGGATCGCACCCGACGACCCCACCAGCGACCCGGCGATGATCAGCATCGGATTGTTCAGCGAAAAGCCGATGCCCGCCGCCGCCCAGCCCGAGTACGAGTTCAGCATCGACACGACGACTGGCATGTCCGCACCGCCGATCGGAATGATGATCAGTACGCCGAGCACGAAGGCGATGATCGTCATGATGATGAACGGCAGCCACGACTGCGTGAGGAAGAAGAGGACGCCGAAGCCGAGCATCGCGAGCGCGAGCATCAGGTTGATCAGATGCTGGCCGCCGTAGACGACCGGTGCACCCTGAAACAGCCGGAACTTGTACTTGCCCGACAGCTTGCCGAACGCGATCACCGAGCCGCTAAAAGTAATCGCGCCGACGAAAGTGCCGATGAACAGTTCGATGCGGTTGCCGTACGGCAGGAAGCCCTCGATCGGCACGTCGGGATCGACGAGGCCGAACGCGGCCGGCTCCGACACCACCCCATACGCGATGCACACGGCCGCGAGACCGATCAGCGAGTGCATCGCCGCGACCAGTTCAGGCATCCTGGTCATCTCGACGCGCGCGGCGACGAACGCGCCGATCGCGCCGCCGATCACGAGCCCGAACAGCAGCAGGCCGAGACCGAGACCGAGATTGGAGCCAAGTGCTTCGGCCTGCCGCGAGATCAGCGCGATGGTCGTCAGAATCGCGATCGCCATGCCGACCATGCCGAAGGTATTGCCGACGCGCGCGGTCTTCGGATTCGACAGACCCTTGAGCGCCTGGATGAAGCAGACCGACGCGACCAGATACAGCAGCGTGACGACGTTCAGGTTCATTTACGTACCCTCCTTGCCGCCAGCCGGTAGTTTCCTGGGTTCCTTCTTCTTGAACATCTCCAGCATTCGCCGTGTGACGAGAAATCCGCCGAACACGTTGACGGCCGCGAGCGCCACCGCGATCGTGCCGAAGAACTTTCCGGCGCTGCCGACGGTGAGACCGGCCGCGAGCATCGCGCCGACGATCACGATCGCCGAGATCGCATTGGTCACCGCCATCAGCGGCGTATGCAACGCGGGTGTGACGTTCCAGACCACGTGATAGCCGACGTAGATCGCCAGCACGAAGATGATCAGGTTGATCACCGTGTGATTGATGACTTCCATCTTCGGCTTCCCCCTATGCGTTGCGCGTGACCTGGCCGTCGCGAGCCAGCAGCGTGGCCGCGACGATGTCGTCCGCGAGATCGATGTTCAGCGTGCCTTCCTTGGCGATAATCAGCTTCAGGAAGTCCAGCACGTTGCGCGCGTACAGCGACGACGCGTCGGCGGGCACCATCGCGGCGAGATTCGTATAGCCGACGATCTGCACGCCATAGCGCACCACCACCTGGTCCTCCTCGGTCAGCGGACAATTGCCGCCGCGCCGGCCGTCGACTTCCGCGCCGCGGCCGGCCGCGAGGTCGACGAGCACCGAGCCCGGTTTCATCGCCTGCACGGTTTCGACCGACAGCAGCGTCGGCGCGGGGCGGCCTGGAATCAATGCGGTCGAGATCACCACGTCGGCCTGCTTCGCGCGCTCGTGCACGAGCGCCGACTGGCGCGCGAGCCACGACGGCGGCATCGGCCGTGCATAGCCGCCCACGCCTTGCGCGGCCTCGCGCTCCTCGTCGGTCTCGTAGGGCACGTCGAGGAACTTCGCGCCGAGCGACTCGATCTGCTCCTTGACCGCCGGGCGCACGTCGGACGCCTCCAGCACGGCGCCGAGGCGCTTCGCGGTGGCGATCGCCTGCAGGCCAGCCACACCCGCGCCGAGAATCAGCACGCGCGCGGCCTTCACGGTGCCGGCCGCGGTCATCAGCATCGGCATGAAGCGTGGATATAGCGTCGCCGCGAGCAGCACCGCCTTGTAGCCGGCGATGTTCGCCTGCGACGACAGCACGTCGAGGCTTTGCGCGCGCGTGGTGCGCGGCGCGGCTTCGAGCGCGAACGCGGTGACGCCGGCCGCGGCGAGCTTGCCCGCGTTGTCGGCGTTGAACGGATCGAGCATGCCGACGAGCGTCGCGCCGCGCTTGAGCAGCGGCAGTTCGGAATCGGTGGGGGATTGGACTTTGAGGACGAGATCTGCGCCGAATGCAGTGGCGGCATCGACGATTTCCGCGCCCACGGCCGTATAGGCGTCGTCGGGAAAGCTCGCGCCGGCGCCGGCGCCGCTCTGGAGCGTGACCCGGTGGCCTTGCGCCACGTATTTCTTGACCGTCTCGGGCGTCGCGGCAACGCGGGTTTCATGCGCGCGCGTCTCGGCTGGCACTCCGATGTGCATCGTTGTTCCTCCTCGACTTCCTGTTTGACGACAGACCTGCCGACGAGGCTCGCCGGCTTGCACATGCAACGGCTAACGCAGGCCCCACTTTAACCGGAAACCGCCACATCACAAATATCGGGGTCGATGCGAATGCGCGGCAGACCGCCAAACTGGTACGGATCGGTCGCGATCCCTCCTCGAACGCGCTGCGAACCGGCTGCCAGCGGTCACCGGCCGTAGCTTGGCCCAGCGCCCGCCCGCCGCCCGGCAGCCGGCGCGCATAACCGGTAAAATGCGCACCCATGAAACCGGAAACCTGGCTGCCGCACGTGACCGTCGCGGCGATCGTCGAGCGTGACGGGCGCTTCCTGCTAGTCGAGGAACACACTCCCGCCGGCCTGCGCCTGAACCAGCCCGCCGGCCACCTCGAGGCGGGCGAAACGCTGCTGGAAGCGGTGGTCCGCGAAACGTTCGAGGAAACCGCGCATCCGTTCGTGCCCCAGGCGCTCGTCGGCATGTACATGACCCACTTCGAGCGGCCGGACCGCGCGGGCACCACGTACCTGCGCTTCACCTATTGCGGCGCGGGCGGCGAGCCGGACCCGGCGAGTTCGCTCGATCCCGACATCGTCCGCGCGCTGTGGATGAGCCCCGATGAGTTGCGCGCGTGCCCCGAGCGGCATCGCACGCCGCTCGTGATGCAGTGTATCGACGATTACCTGGCCGGCCGGCGTTTCCCGCTCGACTTCGTCCATACGCATTCGGTTGGGCCGAAGCAATAAGGCCGTCACGAGCGGCCCCATAGATCCGTGCAGTCATGCAGCACCCAGTGAGTACCTTATGAACAAGCGTAAAGTCGTAGTAGGCATGTCGGGCGGCGTCGATTCGTCGGTCACCGCGTGGCTGCTGAAGGAACAGGGCTACGACGTGGTCGGCCTGTTCATGAAGAACTGGGAAGACGACGACGACAGCGAATACTGCTCGACGCGCCAGGACTGGATCGACGTGGTGTCGGTGGCGGACCTGATCGGCATCGACGTCGAGGCGGTCAACTTCGCGGCCGAGTACAAGGACCGCGTGTTCGCCGAATTCCTGCGCGAATATTCGGCCGGCCGCACGCCGAATCCGGACGTGCTGTGCAACGCCGAGATCAAGTTCAAGGCCTTCCTCGATCACGCGATGTCGCTCGGCGCGGAAACGATCGCGACCGGCCACTACGCGCGCGTGCGCGAGAACGATGGCCGCTTCGAGCTGCTGAAGGCGCTCGACCATACCAAGGACCAGTCTTACTTCCTGCATCGGCTGAACCAGGCGCAGTTGTCGAAAACACTGTTCCCGCTCGGCGAGATTCCCAAGACGAAGGTTCGCGAGATCGCCGCGCAGATCGGCCTGCCGAACGCGAAGAAAAAGGATTCGACCGGCATCTGCTTCATCGGCGAGCGGCCGTTCCGCGACTTCCTGAACCGCTATCTGCCGACCAGGCCCGGCCCGATGAAGACCACCGACGGCAAGATCGTCGGCGAGCACATCGGCCTCGCGTTCTACACGTTCGGCCAGCGCAAGGGCATCGGTCTCGGCGGCAGCAAGGACGGCAGCGGCGAGCCCTGGTTCGCCGCCGGCAAGGATATTCCGACGAATACGCTGTACGTCGCGCAGGGACACGACCATCCGTGGCTGCTGTGCCATACGCTTTCGGCGGGCAACACGAGCTGGGTCGCGGGCGAGCCGCCGGCCGACGGCTTCGCGTGCGGCGCGAAGACGCGCTACCGACAGGCCGACGCGGCGTGCACGTTCAACGCCTCGGCGGGAGGCGGTTCGGGCGAAGGCCTCTTCGAACTTACCTTCGACGCCGCGCAATGGGCCGTCACGCCGGGCCAATCGGCGGTGCTGTACGACGGCGACGTGTGCCTCGGCGGCGGCATCATCGAACGCGCGATGACCGGGCAACCGGCCGAACTGCCGCAGGATCAGGCGCCGAAGCAAACCCGCGCGCAGCGTCGCAAGCAGGCGCACAAGCCAAAGCAGCCGCAAGGCCACGCGCAGGACGAGCCGCCAACCCCGCGGCAAAAAGCGGCTCTGCTCGGCGCGCGTTGAGCGATGCATAACGGCGGGCGCGGCGGGTCGTACCACTCCGGCAGGTTCGCGCCGTTCACTAAGTTTCCCCCGCCTTGCGCATTCACACACGCTTCACCTTCGCGTGCAACGCTTGGCTTCCATTCGCAGGCCTTATCTTCGGGCTTCGCCGGTCCGCGCCGCACCTTGACCCGCAACCGCCAGTTTTCCTTCGCGACCGGTAGCGCCCGCGCCCCCGTGCGGACGATCCCGCCGCAATGATCTTCACTGCACTGGAGTCCTCATGTTTTCTCGACGCTATCTGGCCATGTGGTGCGCAATCGCGCTCACCGCGGCATGTGCCGCGCTCGCCGCGACGCATCGCCTGTCGTGGTTCTGGATCCTCGTGCCGGCCGCGCTCGTCGCGCTCGGCGTGTTCGACCTGAGCCAACAGCGCCATGCAATCCTGCGCAATTACCCGCTGTGGGGCCACCTGCGTTTCATTTTTGAATTCATCCGCCCCGAAATCCGTCAGTATTTCGTCGAAGACGATACAGACGAAAAGCCGTTCTCGCGCGCGCAACGCAGCATCGTCTATCAGCGCGCGAAGAACGATGTCGACAGCCGCCCGTACGGCACGCGGATCGACGTGAAGGCGGTCGCGCACGAATGGATCAGCCACTCGCTCGCGCCGACCACGCTCGACGGTCACGACTTTCGCATCGTCGTCGGCCCCGATCGCGCGCGGCCGTATTCGATGTCGATCTTCAACGTGTCGGCGATGAGCTTCGGCTCGCTATCGGCCAATGCGATCATGGCGCTGAACCTCGGCGCGAAGAAAGGCAACTTCGCGCACGACACCGGCGAAGGTTCGATGTCGAAATATCATCGCGAACATGGCGGCGACATCATCTGGGAAATCGCGTCCGGCTATTTTGGATGCCGTAACGACGACGGCACCTTCAACGCCGGGAAGTTCGCGAAGCAGGCCGCCGAACCGCAGGTGAAGATGATCGAGGTGAAGCTGTCGCAAGGCGCGAAGCCCGGTCACGGCGGCGTGCTGCCGGCCGCGAAGATCACGCCCGAAATCGCCGAGACGCGCGGCGTGCCGATGGGCCGCGACTGCATCTCGCCGGCGACGCACTCCGAGTTCTCGACGCCGCGCGAGCTGCTCGAATTCGTGGAGCGGCTGCGCACGCTGTCGGGCGGCAAGCCGACCGGCTTCAAACTGTGCATCGGGCATCCGTGGGAATTCTTCGGTATCGCCAAGGCGATGCTGGAAACGGGCATTCTGCCGGACTTCATCGTCGTGGACGGCGCGGAAGGCGGCACGGGCGCGGCACCGCTCGAATTCACCGATCACGTCGGCGTGCCGTTGCAGGAGGGGCTGCTGCTCGTGCACAACACGCTGGTCGGCATCGGTCTGCGGCAACGCATCCGCATCGGCGCGAGCGGCAAGATGATCACCGCATTCGATATCGCGAAGACGCTCGCGATCGGCGCGGACTGGGTCAACGCGGCGCGCGGCTTCATGTTCGCGGTCGGCTGCATCCAGGCGCAGACCTGCCATACCGGCCGCTGTCCGACCGGCGTCGCGACCCAGGATCCGGTGCGCCAGCGCGCGCTGGTGGTGCCGGACAAGGCCGATCGCGTGTTCAACTTCCACCACAACACGCTGCACGCGTTGCAGGAAATCATCCAGGCGGCCGGGCTCCGGCATCCGGCGGAGCTGCGCGCGCATCACATCGTGCGGCGCGTGTCCTCGCATGAGGTGCGGCTGATGTCGGATCTGCTCAAATATCTCGAACCTAACGATCTACTCAACGGCAACTATCGCTATACGCTGTTCGAGACGTACTGGCCGATCGCGCAAAGCGATTCGTTCTCGCCGAAGGCGGAGCTGGCGGCGAGCTGAACGTGCGCGCGGCCCTTGCCGCGTCGCCTGTCGCCCAAAAATCGCATCGCGGCCCGTCCGACCCCGCAAAACGGGCCGCCCCCCTTCCTTTCCGCTAAAATCTCGGGTTTAGCACTTCGCTCCACGGCCCCGTCGCGCGCTTAGGCGCACGCGGAATGGCCCCATGCCCGAAAGGCACTTCATGCTCACGTTTCAGCAAATCATCCTGACCTTGCAGTCCTACTGGGACAAGCAGGGCTGCGCGTTGCTCCAGCCGATCGACATGGAAGTCGGCGCGGGCACGTCCCACGTCCATACGTTCCTGCGCGCGATCGGCCCCGAGCCGTGGCGCGCCGCCTACGTGCAGCCGTCGCGCCGCCCGAAAGATGGTCGCTACGGCGAGAACCCGAACCGTCTGCAGCACTACTACCAGTATCAGGTGGTGCTCAAGCCCGCGCCGGAAAACATTCTCGACCTGTACCTCGGCTCGCTCGAAGCGCTCGGCTTCGACCTGAAGCAGAACGACGTGCGTTTCGTCGAGGACGACTGGGAAAACCCGACGCTCGGCGCATGGGGGCTGGGCTGGGAAGTGTGGCTGAACGGCATGGAAGTGACGCAGTTCACGTACTTCCAGCAGGTCGGCGGTCTCGACTGCAAGCCGGTGCTCGGCGAAATCACCTACGGGCTCGAGCGCCTCGCGATGTATCTGCAGAAGGTCGAGAACGTCTACGACCTCGTCTGGACCGAGTGGGAAGAACAAGGCCCGAACGGCCCCGAACTGCGCCGCCTGACCTACGGCGACGTGTATCACCAGAACGAGGTCGAGCAGTCCACCTACAACTTCGAGCACGCGAACGTCGATCTGCTGTTCACGTTCTTCAACAGCTACGAAGCGGAAGCGAAGCGCATGATCGATGCGCAGATCGCGCTGCCCGCCTATGAACTCGTGCTGAAGGCCGGCCACACGTTCAACCTGCTCGACGCGCGCGGCGCGATTTCGGTCACGGAACGCGCGGCGTACATCGGCCGGATTCGCGCGCTGTCGCGTATGGTCGCGCAGGCCTACTACGACTCGCGCGAAAAGCTCGGCTTCCCGATGCTCGGCAATCCGGTGCACGGCGTGCCGGGCCTCACCACCGACGAGCAGGAAGCCGCGATGCCCGCGTGGGCGCCTCCGCTGAAAGTCGAACGCAAGATCGACCAGGACTGACGAGAACTTCAACCAATGACTCAATCTCAACACGCTACCCTGCTCGTCGAGCTGCTGACCGAAGAACTGCCGCCGAAGGCGCTCGCGCGTCTCGGCGACGCCTTCGCCGAAGGCATTGCGCAGCGCCTCGCGGCGCGCGACCTGATCGAAGGCGAGCCGTCGTTCGAACGCTTTGCTACGCCGCGTCGTCTCGCGGTGACGATTCACAGCGTGCGCGCGGTCGCGCCGGAAAAACACGTGCGCGAAAAAGTGCTGCCGGTTTCCGTCGCGCTCGATAAAGACGGCCAGCCCACCGCGCCGCTCGCGAAGAAACTCGCCTCGCTCGGCTTCCCCGACTTCACGGTGAACGACCTCGAACGCGCCCAGGACGGTAAAGCCGAAGCGTTCTTCCTGCGCTACGCGGCGCCGGGCGCGACGCTCGCCGACGGCTTGCAGGGCGCGCTCGACGAAACGCTCGCGAAGCTGCCGATTCCGAATCCGATGACGTATCAGCGCCCCGACGGTTCGAGCGTGAAATTCGTGCGCCCGGTGCATCGTCTGACCGCGCTGCACGGCGAGGAAATCGTGCCGGTCAGCGCACTCGGCATCGACGCCGACGACACCACGCTCGGCCACCGCTTCCTGTCTGAAGGCTTCGTGCAGATCCAGCACGCGCAGTCGTATGCCGAAACGCTCGAACACAGAGGCCGCGTGATCGCGAGCTTCGCGAAGCGCAAGGAATCGATCCGCTCGCAACTGCTCGCACAAGCCGGTGACGACAAGGTCGTGATGCCCGAAGCGCTGCTCGACGAAGTGACGTCACTGGTCGAATGGCCGGTCGTCTATGAGTGCCGCTTCGAGGACGAATTCCTGCAAGTGCCCCAGGAATGCCTGATCCTGACGATGCAGACGAACCAGAAGTACTTCGCGCTGACCGATGCGAACGGCAAGCTGCGCTCGCGCTTCCTGATCGTGTCGAACATCGAGACGGCGACGCCGGTCGAGATCGTCGAAGGCAATGAGCGCGTGGTGCGTCCGCGTCTCGCCGATGCGAAGTTCTTCTTCACGCAAGACAAGAAGAAACCGCTCGCGGATCGCGTGCCACTGCTCGCGAACGTCGTTTATCACAACAAGCTCGGCTCGGCGCTGCAACGCGTGGAGCGGCTCGAAGGGCTGGCCGGCGCGATCGCCGCACTGACCGGCGCCAACGTCGCGCTCGCGACGCGCGCCGCGCGCCTCGCGAAGGCCGACCTGATCACCGACATGGTCGGCGAATTCCCCGAGCTGCAAGGCACGATGGGCACGTACTACGCGCGCCACGACGGCGAGCCGGAAGAAGTCGCGCTCGCATGCTCGGAACACTACCAGCCGCGCTTCTCGGGCGACGCCTTGCCCACCACCGCGACCGGCACCGTCGTCGCGCTCGCCGACAAGCTCGAAACGCTGGTCGGCATCTGGGGCATCGGCCTGCAGCCCACCGGCGAGAAAGACCCGTTCGCGCTGCGCCGTCATGCGCTCGGCGTGCTGCGCATTCTGGTCGAGAAGCAGCTGAACGTCGACTTCGTCGAGCTGCTGCGCATCGCTTATGCGCAATTCGCCGGTGTGCCGAACGTTGCCGATTCGACCGACGCGATCTACGAATTCAGCATGGACCGCCTGCGCGGCCTGCTGCGCGAACGCGGCTACGCGGCCGGCGAATCCGACGCGGTGCTCGCGCTGAACCCGACGCGGCTCGACGACCTCGTCGCGCGCCTCGACGCGGTGCGCGAATTCGCGTCGCTCGCCGAAGCGGCGTCGCTCGCGGCGGCCAACAAGCGTATCTCGAACATCCTGAAGAAGTCGGAAGGCGTGACGAATGGCGGCGTGCAGCCCGGCTTGCTCACCGAGGCAGCGGAGAAGGCGCTCAACGCGCAGCTCGAACAGGTCACGCCGCGCGTGCAATCGCAACTGGCCGTGCGCGACTACACCGGCGCGCTGACGGCGCTGGCCGCGCTGCGCGAACCGGTGGACACGTTCTTTAACGACGTGATGGTCAACGCCGAAGACCCCGCGTTGCGCGCGAACCGTCTGGCTCTGCTCGGCGCGCTGCATCAGCAGATGAACTGCGTCGCCGATATTTCCCGACTCGCCGCCTGAGCACCGCGCCATGCCGATCAAGAAAGTGGTGATCCTCGACCGCGACGGTGTGATCAACGTCGACTCCGACGCGTTCATCAAGTCGCCGGACGAATGGGTCCCGCTGCCCGGCTCGCTGGAAGCGATCGCACGCCTGAACCAGGCGGGCTATCGCGTCGCGATCGCGACGAACCAGTCGGGCATCGGCCGCGGTCTGTTCGACATGGATGCGTTGAACGCGATGCATCTGAAGATGCACCGGATGGCGGCGGCGGTCGGCGCGCGCATCGAAGCGGTGTTCTTCTGCCCGCACACGGCGGAAGATCACTGCGATTGCCGCAAGCCGAAGCCCGGCATGCTGAAGATGATCACCGAGCGATTCGAAATCGATCCGGCGCATACGCCGACAGTCGGCGATTCTCTGCGCGATCTGCAGGCGGGCGCGGCGCTCGGTCACCCGGTGCATCTGGTGCTGACCGGCAAGGGCCGCAAGACCCTCGCCGCGGGCGGCTTGCCCGAAGGCACGATCGTGCACGACGACTTGCGCGCGTTCGCGCTCGACTTTCTCGCCGACGCTCAGGAGTAAACGCGCACCGCGCGCTCCCAACCCTCACCGACCACGCCGATGCGCTTTATCCGTTCCCTGCTGCTGCTGATTTATTTCGTTGTGGTCACGGTGCCGTACGCGACCGCATGCTTCATCGCGTTTCCGTTCCTGCCCGCGGAAAACCGCTACTGGATGGCGGCCGGCTGGTGTCGTCTGACGCTGTGGACGGTGCGCTACCTGAACGGCATCCGCTACCGTATCGAAGGTTTCGAGAACCTGCCCAACGGCCCGGCCGTGCTGCTGTCGAAGCATCAGTCGGCGTGGGAAACGCTCGCATTTCCGGCGATCATGCCGCGCCCGCTGTGCTACGTGTTCAAGCGCGAGCTCTTGTATGTGCCGTTCTTCGGCTGGGCGCTCGGCATGCTGAAGATGGTTCACATCAACCGCAAGGCAGGCAAATACGCGTTCGTATCGGTCACGAACCAGGGCAAGGCCCGCATGGCCGAAGGCGCATGGGTCATCATGTTTCCGGAAGGCACGCGCACGCCGACCGGCAAGCAGGGCAAGTACAAGACCGGCGGCGCGCGCTTCGCGATCGCCACCGGTGCGCCCGTCGTGCCGATCGCGCACAACGCGGGCCGCGTGTGGCCGCGCAACTCGTTTCTCAAATATCCGGGTATAGTCACGGTGTCGATTGGCAAGCCGATCGACACGACGGGGCTCACGCCCGACGAAGTGAACACGCGCGTCGAGCAGTGGATCGAAGCCGAGATGCGCCGCATCGATCCGACTGCCTACAGCGCGGCGGCTAACGATTCCGCCGCCGCTCCCATCTGACGCGCCACGCCCTCGAAGTCCGAAGGCGTATTGCGCGAAGCGAAGCCGATGCAGAAGTCTCCCACGCCGCAGCCCGCCGCGGCGCTCGAAAACCGGCAGCTCGATCTCCCGCTCTTCGCCGAGCCGGGGTCGACGTCGTCGTCTCCTTCACCTTCCGCGCCGGGTTCATTGGGCTCAGCGCCGGCCCTGCCGCCCGCCGCACCGCTCGCGCCGGACGGCAGCAAGCTACGTAGTCTCACCATCGGCTCACGCACGCTGCATTACGCGCTCAAGCGTTCCGCGCGCCGCTCGATCGGCTTTGCGATCGACAGCACCGGCCTCACGATCACCGCGCCGCGCTGGGTCACGCTCGCCGATATCGAAACCGCGATCACCGAAAAACAACGCTGGATTTTTACGAAGCTGATCGAATGGCAAACGCGCGTCGAGCAGCGTGCATTGCCGAAGATCGACTGGAAAGACGGCACCGAAGTGCCCTACCTCGGTCAGCCGGTGCGCGTGACGCTCGGCGCGCCGCAAGGCGTGCTCGCGTTCAGCGCCGAACATGGGTCGCTGCAATTGCCGCTGCCGTTGCAAGCCGACCCGCAGCAGATCAAGGATCGCGTGCAGGGCTGGCTGCAAGGAGAGGCGAAGCGGCTGTTCGGCGAGCGTCTGGCGATCTACGCGCAGAAGCTCGGCGTCAACTATCGCGCGTATGCGTTGTCTTCGGCGGCGACGCGCTGGGGCAGTTGTTCGAGCGACGGCAAAATCCGCCTGAACTGGCGGCTCATCCACTTTCCGCTGTCAATCATCGACTACGTCGTCGCGCACGAGCTGTCGCATCTGCGCGAGATGAATCACAGTCCGCGCTTCTGGCAGACGGTCGAATCGATTTTTCCGGAATTCCGCGAGGCGCGGCAGACACTGAAGTCGCATCCGCCGGAGCTGTTGCCGACGCTTTGAGGCCGGGCGCTATCTATGCGAGAGCGCTTTCGCGGACTGCAACAGATCGGCGAGCATCACGCCGCGCCTGTCCGGGCTCGTGTCGCGGCCGGTCATGAAACACAGCGCCGCAATAGGCAGTCCCGCACGGTCGCGAATCGGCGCTGCCATACAAAGCCTGAACGCATTCGAGAGTCCTTCGGTGCAGCAGTAGCCTCGTTCTTTTGCGGTCTGCACGTCATTCAGGAATTCGTCGAATTCGATATTCACCCCGTTGTCGAGGATGAAATCTTCGGCCGGAATGAGCGCGCGAATCTCGTCGGCATTCAGGTGACCTAGCAGCAGACGTCCCGTGGCGGTCCACGGAATCGGCACTCTCACGCCGATGTCCGAACTGATGTTGAATGGCCGGGCACTGTTCTCGGACAACACGACCGTGTACTTGTTGCCTTCCAGCATGCACAGCTGCGTGGTCTCGTCGTACTTCCGTACCAATGCCAGAATGGATTGATGCGCGCGGCTAATCAGATCGTTGTGCGTTGCATAGTCGGACCCGTAGTAGTGCATCTCGCGCCCGAAGAACACGCTCCCATCCGCGGCCGCCTCGAGCCAGCCCACTTCCGCGAGAATCGCGACCAGCTCGTAAATGCTCGAACGCGGTGCGCCGGTCGCCTCGATTAATTCGCGCATGGTCAGCGGGCGTTGGGCGACGTGCAATTGCCGGAACATCGCGATGACGCGATCCACGCCTCTCGCCCGAGACGATTCTGTTACAGCCATGCGTTCACTCCGTAAAGCGTTCATCCGACCGGTTGTCTTTCAAGCGACGGGAGTTTATCGCGCGCTGACCCGCGAAAGCGACTTTCAGGCCGCGACAGGTCAATGGTCGAGAACTCTGTGCAGAAACTGCCGCGTGCGATCGTTCGCGGGATTGACGAAGATCTGTTCCGGATCGCCCTGCTCGGCGATGACGCCCTTGTCCATGAAGACGACGCGGTCGGCGGTCTTGCGGGCAAAGCCCATTTCATGCGTAACGACGACCATCGTCATGCCGTCGCGCGCGAGCCCACGCATCACCTCGGTGACCTCGCCGACCAGCTCCGGATCCAGCGCGGACGTCGCCTCGTCGAAGAACATGATGCCGGGCTCGACCGCGAGCGCTCGCGCAATCGCCACGCGTTGCTGCTGACCGCCCGACAACTGGCTTGGATAGTGTTCCGCGCGGTCCGCGAGCCCGACACGGTCGAGTGTGTCCATGGCGCGCTTGCGCGCGTCGTCCGGACTCATGCGGCGTGCCTTGATAAGCGCGAGCGTGACATTGCCGAGCGCGGTCTTGTGAGGAAACAGATTGAACTGCTGGAAGACCATGCCGACATGGCCGCGAATCTCTCGCGCTCGGCGCGGATCATGCATGGGCACATCGTTGACCCAGACCTCGCCGGAATCGGTGGTCTCCAATCCCGCCATGATTCGCAAGACCGTGCTCTTACCCGAGCCGGATGCGCCAATGAGCACCAGCACCTCGCCCGAGCGAACCTGGAGATTGATTTCGTTCAACACCCGAATCGAACCGAATGCTTTGCTGACGCCCGTCAGTGAAATGATGGGTCTGGTTTGGCTTTGGTTACTCACGACAATCTCCTGCGGTCATGGTGGCGCACCCATTGCGAGAGCGGGAAGCACACGGCGAAGTAAATGAGTGCGACGAGTCCGTAGATTTCCACGGGCTTTCCGACCCGGTCGACGATGGCCTGGCCACCATGCATCAACTCGGACATTCCGATCATGCTGACGATCGACGTGTCCTTGATGAGCGACAGATACTGACCGACGAGAGGCGGCAACACGATCTTTCCCGTCTGAGGCAGCACGACGAACGAGAACGACTGAGCCCGCGTGAGGCCGAGGATCTGAGATACCTCCCATTGACCTTTGGGTACCGCCTCGATCCCTGAGCGGAAGATTTCGGCGATGTAGGCGCCCTGATAGATGCTCAAGCCGATGACGCCGGCTGCGAAGACGTCGATCGCGTAACCGAAGTACGACACGCCGAAATAGATGAACATCAGCGTGATGAGTACCGGCGTGCCGCGAAACAGCTCCGTATAGAGTCTGGCAATGCGGGCTGTGCCCCACGGTCCGAACGACCGCAAGACCGCGGCGAAAAGACCGATCAGCGTGCTGCCCACGATGGACGCAATGGAAAGCAACAGCGTCGTCACCAGACCCTGCAGCAGGATGGAGAAACTGGTTTTCAGCAATTCGACTGACATGATCCAACTCCAATCCGGGAATCAGGCCCGTTTCGTCCGGCGCATGAAGCCGGTCCCGAAACCGGTGCGCGCCGGCATGACGAGGGGAGGATGGAAGATCCGCGCTCCGAGCTGGCCCGCAAGCCAGGACAGTACGTTACTGAGCACGAGATACGCGACGAGCGTCACGCTGAACGTCTGAAGGTAGAGAAGCGTCCGCGAGTTGATCACGGTCGCAGTGCCGGTCAACTCCGGCAACGCAATGGCGGATAGCAGCGACGTACCGAGCAGCAACTGGATCAGGTAGTTGACGATGGCCGGATAGACCGCGCGCGTCGCCTGCGGTAGCACGACCTCGACGAAGATCTGCGCGCGTTCGAGACCGAGAATGCCGGCGGCCTCGAGTTGTCCGCGCGGCACCGACTGTATGCCGGCGCGGAACACTTCCGATAGGTAAGCACCGACGTTGACGCCGAGCGCAATGACGCCCGCCCAGTATGCGTCGAGCGAAATACCCGCCGACGGCAGACCGAAGAAAACGATGAAAATCTGCAAGAGAACAGGCGTGTTGCGGATGATTTCAACGTAGCCGCGAGCAATCAACCGAAATGGCGCGAGCGGAGAAACGCTGGCAAGCGCGGTCAACAAGCCGAGGACTAGCGCCAGTACGAATGCCAGCACGGTGACTTGCAACGTCAGCCAGCTCGCGCTCAAAAACTCGGGCACGTAGCCCCACAGAGTGAGCCACTCGTAACTCATCTCACCCTCCGCATCGTTCGAGTTTCATTGGATATCGGCATCTCGCGCTCCTCAAAACTGCGGATTGAGCGGGTAGCGCGGATCGGTGCCGAACCACTTGTTGTAGAGCTGCGCGTTGAGCTTCGACGCATTGACGTTGAAGAGGAACAGATTCAGGTAGTTGAGCCATTCCTGATCGCCGGCCTTGACACCGAACGCGTTGTATTCGAGCGGGACCAGCGCTTCGTTCGTGACGGCAAGTTCAGGATCGAGCTTGGCCTGATACGCGAGAAAGTTGTTGTCCTCGATCATCGCGTCGGCCTGCCCCTGCTTGACGGCAAGAATCGCGGCCTGCGAGCTGTCGTATTCCTGGATCTTGATCGGGATATTCAGCGAGCGCACTTCGTCGCCATTGGTCGAGCCCTTGACCGTCGCAATCGTGCGACCGCCCATGTCCTTGATCGACTGAACGCCACTATTTTTTCTGACCAGCAGTGCTTCGCTGGCAACCACGTAGGGGGTCGTGAATTCGATTACTTTCGCGCGCTCCAGATTACGCGTGAAGTTGCAGAACACGACATCCACTTTGCTGGTCTGCAGATTCGGAATCCGGTTCGCGCTCGTCGTATTCACGACCTCGAGCTTCACGCCCATCTGCTTCGCGAGTTCCTTCGCGAGGTCCACGTCATAGCCGTCTGGTTGGCCGTCCTTGTTATAGAACCCGAACGGCGCGAACGTCAGGCAGTCGCCGACGCGCAGCGTGCCTCGCTGCAGCACGGCCTGAAGCGTCGAGGGGGATGCCGCTGCGCTCTGCCCTGGCGTGGCAACCTTGGTGCAGCCAGAAATTGCGAGCAATCCAGCAACAGCGAACAGGAAGGCGGCTTGGGCGCCTCGTTTGGCAAGCTTCATGGCAGGGTCCTAAGCGGAGAAGAGTGGTCCGGAGCGGACGAATCGGCTTTAGCGCCTGTCTGCACGCTCAGCGAATCGCCGGGTCACGCATCGATTGTCCGGTATATCAGACTGTTATCTGACAAACCGGATTGATGCTGAGTGTTGGACGCTAATATCAAACCGGCAACCGCACACAAACCCTTATTGCCTATACTTTTTTGTTCAAATAGGTCCGTTCGAATTCCACGCGGCACATCGAGTCCGCGGTGGGCCGGGCGGCCGGCGCGGCGTCGGGCTCACGCTATACGGCAATCATTTACAATTGCCGCAGGTCGACGCATTTATCGACAAACTATCAAAGGAGTCCTCATGCGAATCTTGCATACCATGCTTCGAGTCGGTGATCTGGATGCATCGATCCGGTTCTACACCGAAGTTCTAGGAATGCGCCTGCTTCGAAAGAACGACTACCCGGACGGGAAGTTCACTCTCGCATTCGTCGGTTACGAGGACGAATCCGAAGGCGCAGCGATCGAACTGACGTACAACTGGGACACGAGCAAGTACGACCTCGGAACCGGCTACGGTCACATCGCCCTCGAAGTCGACGACGCCTATGCGGCATGCGAGGAAGTGAAGAAACGCGGCGGTGTCGTTACACGCGAAGCGGGGCCCATGAAACACGGCACGACTGTCATCGCCTTCGTCGCCGATCCGGACGGGTACAAGATCGAGCTGATACAGAAGAAGGGGCGAGTCGACTGACGTCCGGTGGCGGGCACGAGTCGCGCTGTCAGCCAGAACGATGAAAACACAGCCCGGCTTCACGTTGCACCCGGCGAATTGACGCCGGGCGAATTCGCCCGGCAATCTTGCCTCGTGCCGACGCCATCAAAAAACGCCGACTACTGACGCTCGGCGTTGCCTGCAAGAAAATCAGGCAACTCAGACGCATCAACGACCGGCATCCGAGCGCGCCCACCGAAATCCCTACGGCTCGGCGCGCGCTCGCAGAAGACAGGGCTTCGGCTCGCGCAGGCAGGTTTGCTATCGTATGGCCTTCGCCGCGCACCGGACCGACCGGCTCGCCGTGCACTCTCCACCTCTTCACCGCACCGCCATGAGCACGACCACTGCCCTGCCCGCGCGCCGCGCCCCGGATAGCTTCGCGATCCTGTTGATGATCGGCCTGTGCGCAATCTGGGGGCTGCAGCAAGTCGCGATCAAGACCACCAATGCGGCGGTGCCGCCGGTATTTCAGGCGGGGCTGCGCTCGACGATCGCGGCGCTGCTCGTGTGGGCATGGGCACGCTCGCGCGGCACGCCGCTCTTTCGCGATGACGGCACGCTCGGCGCGGGCCTGCTCGCGGGCGTGCTGTTCGCGGCCGAGTTCGTCTGCATCTTTCTCGGCCTGACGCTGACGAGCGCGTCGCGCATGGCGGTCTTTCTGTACACGGCGCCGTGTTTCACGGCACTCGGCCTGCACTGGTTCGTCGATGGCGAACGCATGCGGCGCATCCAGTGGCTCGGCATCGTCGTCGCGTTCGGGGGGATGGCGCTCGCGTTCGCGGACGGCTTCCTGCACACGGACGCGGGCACGGCTGCAAGCGCGGCCCACGGCTCGACGCTCGCGGGCGCGGCCGGCGATGCGCTCGGCGTGCTCGGCGGCATCGCGTGGGCCGCGACCACGGTGGTCGTGCGCGGCTCGCGGCTCGCGCGGACGAGCGCGAGCAAGACGCTGTTCTATCAGCTGACTGTGTCGGCGGTGGTGCTGCTCGCGCTGGCGCTGGGGCTCGGCGAGGTGCGCGTGGAAAGCGTGACGCCGCTCGCGCTCGCGAGCCTCGCGTATCAAGCCGTGATCGTCGCGTTCGTCAGCTATCTGTTGTGGTTCTGGCTGTTGACGCGTTACATCGCGTCGAGGCTGTCGGTGTTTTCGTTTCTGACGCCGCTGTTCGGTGTCACCTTCGGCGTGCTGCTGCTCGGCGAGTCGTTCAGCGCGCGCTTTCTGATCGCCGCGCTGCTGGTGCTGAGCGGCATCGCGCTCGTCAACGCGCCGGCGAAACGGTAAGCGGGCTCGACGGCGGCGCCCTGCCGCCGTCGAGCGTCGAATCTATTCCGGCGCAGCGGCCGAGCGCGCCGCCACCGCTTGCGCCACTCTCACGTATTCGGCGACCGGCACGTCCTCCGCGCGGCGTTGCAGATCGAAGCCGAGCGCGTCGAAATCGACGGTGTCGCGCAGCGCGGCAAGCGTGTTGCGCAACATCTTGCGACGCTGCGAGAACGCCGCCGTCACCACCCCGCCGAGCACGCTTTCGTCGACCACCGGCAGTTCGTGCCGCTCGTACGGAATCATCCGCACGATCGCCGAATCGACCTTCGGCGGCGGCTGGAACGACTCGGGCGGCACGTCGAGCTGCTTGTCGATCACATAGCGGTACTGCAGCATCACCGACAGGCGACTGAACGCCTTCGTGCCCGGCTCCGCCACCATCCGCTCCACCACCTCGTTCTGCAGCATGAAGTGCTGATCGATCACGCGCTCCGCGAACGCCGCCAGATGAAACAGCAGCGGGCTCGAAATGTTGTACGGCAGATTGCCGACGATGCGCAGCGACGCCTTGTCGCCCGGTGCCGCGAGCGAGCCGAAGTCGAACTCGAGCGCGTCGCCCGCGTGCAGTTCGAGCAGGTTGCCGAACTTCGTTTTCAGACGGCCGATCAGATCGCGGTCGAGTTCGACCGCGTGCAGCGGCGTCTCGGGCGTCGCGAGCCGCTCGATCAGCGGCTCGGTCAGCGCGCCGAGGCCCGGACCGATTTCGACCATGCGCTCGCCGCGCTGCGGCCGGATCACGTCGACGATCGAATCGATCACGCCCATGTCGACCAGAAAGTTCTGACCGAAACGCTTGCGCGCGAGATGGCCCTGGTGCCGGCCTTGCTGTCTGCTGGTGGACATCGGAGCAACGCTAGAAAGAAAACTGCTTGAGAATGAAAGACGTACCGGTGGAAACACGTCGCCGCGCGGCGCGTCACGCGCGCCGCATCCGCTCACGTCAACCGCCCGTCAGCCCGCGCGACGATGCTGCGCCATCGACACCGCCGTGTCGACGGCGGCCATCAGGCTACCCGCGTCGGCGCGGCCGGTGCCGGCCAGATCGAGCGCGGTGCCGTGATCGACCGAGGTGCGGATGATCGGCAGGCCGAGCGTCACGTTGATCCCTTCGCCGAACGTCGCGAATTTCAGCACCGGCAGGCCCTGGTCGTGGAACATCGCGAGCACGCAGTCGGCTTCGTCGAGATAACGTGGCTGGAACAGCGTGTCGGCCGGATACGGACCGCGCGCGTCGACGCCCTCGCCGTTCACCTGCCGCAACGCCGGCGTGATCACGTCGATTTCCTCGCGGCCCAGATAGCCGTTTTCGCCAGCGTGCGGATTGAGCCCCGTCACGAGGATGCGCGGCGCGGGCAAGCCGAAGTGGTGACGCAGGTCGTGATCGATGATGCGCAGCGTTGCAACGAGGCTTTCGATCGTCAAAGCCGCCGACACGTCCTTCAACGGCAGATGCGTGGTCGCAAGCGCGACGCGCAGCGGCCGCTTGCCGGTGCCCGCGAGCATCATCACGACGCGCGGCGTATGGGTGCGCTCGGCCAGATATTCGGTGTGGCCGGTGAACGGCACACCCGCGTCGTTGATCGTGCTTTTTTGCAGCGGCGCGGTGACGATCGCGTCGAACCTGCCGGCCACCGCGCCGTCGATCGCCGCATCGAGCAGATCGAGCACATAGCGGCCGTTCGCGGCGTCGAGCTTGCCTGCCTGCGCTGGTGCGCCAAGCGAGTGATGTTCGAGCCGCACGCGCGGGCCCTGCGCGAGCAGCGCGGCCCAATCGACGCCGACCGCGCGCGCCCGCTCAGCGAGCAGTTGCGCATCACCGAGCACGGTGAATTGCGCCTGCGGCCAGTGCGCCGCCGCGCCGGCCAGCGCCTGCGCGGTCAGCTCGGGACCGACGCCGGCGGGCTCGCCGGTCGTGATCGCGATCTGCAGCGGGCGGTGGGTGGGCTGGGCAGCGCTGGTCATCGCATTGGCTCTGTTATTGCACGTTCGCCGTGGTCGGCTTCACTTCGACGTACGCGGTATCGCGCAGCTCGCGCAGCCAGTCGGCATATGCCTGTTCCGCCTTGCGCTGGCCGATGGCCTGACGCGCGAGATCCATCTGCTGCGCAATCGAGCCTTCCGCATCGCGGCGGCCGAGCACCTGAATCAGGTGGTAGCCGTATTCGCTGCGCACCGGGTCGCTGATCTGACCGTCCTGCAGCGAGTTCATTGCGCGCTCGAACTCGGGCACCGTCTCGCCCGGGCTGACCCAGCCGAGGTCACCGCCTTGCGACGCCGAGCCGTCCTGCGAGTAGGTGCGCGCGAACTTCGCGAAGTCGCCGCCGGCGGCGATCTGGTTGCGGATGTCGAGCAGCTTCTGGCGTGCCTGCGGTTCGGACAGACCGTCGCCGACGCGCAGCAGAATATGGCGCACGTGCGTCTGCACGAGCTTCGGCGCGTCCGCGCTGGTGCCCTGGCCGGCACGGCGCTCGACCAGACGCACGATCTCGAAGCCGTCGTTGGTGCGGATCAGATCCGGATTGATCTCACCCGGACGCAGTGCCGACGCAGCCTTCACGAACTCGGGCGGCAGCTTCGACGGCGCGAGGAAGCCGAGATCGCCGCCGTTCTTCGACGCGTCCGGCGCCTGCGAATTGGCTTTCGCGAGCTTTTCGAAATTCGCGCCGCCCTTCGCTTCGGCGAGCAAACCCTCGGCCTTCTTCTGCGCCGCCTCGATGTCGGTCTCGGACGCGTTCAGCGGCGCCTTCACGAAAATGTGCTGGACGTGCAGGTCGTTCGTCTGGCCGGCGCCCGGGCCGCGCTGGCTGGCGATATAGTTCGCGACCTCGGCGTCCGTCACCGTGATCTTGCTGTCCACTTCCTTCTCGCGCAGACGCGACAGCGTCAGCTCCGTGCGCGCGTCGCTCGAGAAGGTGGTCCAGGGCACGCCTTGCGCCTCGATGCGCGCGCGGTACATGGCGAGCGACATGTTGTTCGCCTGCGCGAGACGCTCGAGCGTGCGCTGCACGGCTGCGTCGTCGATGGTGATGCCGTCTTCCTTGGCCTTCTGCAGCTGGATGCGCTCGAGCACCATCTGCGTGAGCACCTGCTGGCGCAACTGGTCCGTCGGCGGCACCGGAGCGTTCTGCTGGTTCAGCCGGTGCGCGATCAGACCGACCCGCTCGTCGAGCTCGCGCTGCGTGATGACACCGTTGTTGACCACTGCGGCGATGGTGTCCACCGTCTGGCCGCTATTGCCGCCCAATGCCTGCGCCTGTACCGACGCGACTGGAACGAAGGACGCCGCGGCGACGAGACCCGCCGCGAGTATTGCCAAGCGAAGCTGTTTCATGATTGCCACAGATACTCCAATGATGTCGGGCGCTTCGCCCGTCTTTTCGCAAGCCGTGAATGACCGGGCGACCGTCATTCGTAGTTGGTGAACCGCGACTCCGGCGGTGGCGGTGGCGGCAACGGCGTGTAGCCGGCGACACTGCTGCGGAACGCGGTCATCAGCCCGTTGTCGACGCTCGACAAGCCCTTGAACGTCAACTGCGCCAGAAACCGTGTGCTCGACTGATTCTGTCCCGACGAGTTCAGGCCGTTCGCGTAGCGCTGGATGCCGGCGCCGAGCGTCCAGCAGTCCGCGTCGTATTGCAGGCCGACCAGGCCGTCGACGATACGGTGGCCACCGAGGTCGTAGTTGAACCGGCCGACACCGTACATCCGGTGCGACAGCGGCCATTGGCCCGAAATCAGCACCTGATTGATCGGCTGGTTGTCGAGCGTGGTGTTGGCGCGCGTGTAGCGGTACGCGACGTTGATGACCTTGCCGCTCTCCGGACTGAATCCGAAGCCGACACTCGTCTTCGTGAGTTGGTTATTGTCCGCATTATATTGGAACGCCGTTTCCGAAGCGAAACCGGCGCCCAGCTTGATCGATGCACCCGCGATCAGGTCCGAGTGCGTGGCCTGGGTACTGGTCTGGCTCGGCGTCAGCGTGACGCGCTGATCACGGAAGTAGTACTGCTGCGCGATCACGAAGCGCGCGCGTTCGTCGCCGGTGGCCGCGTTGATGAAGCGCGTGGTGAGACCGGCGGTCAGGCGGTTCGCGTCGGCGATCCGGTCGTTACCGACGAACGTATTCGGCGTGAAGATCTCCGCGAGACCGAAGTCGGATTCGGCGGTATCGAACAGCGGCGCGTTGTTCTGGTTGCGGTACGGCGTGTACACGTAGTACAGGCGCGGCTCCAGCGTCTGGATATAGTCCGCGCCGAAAATGCGCACCGAGCGCTCGAACGTCAGTCCCGTGTCGAACGTGAAGGTCGGAATCGACTCGGTGAAATTCTTCTGCGCCCCCGGCACGTTCGCCAGATCGGTGCCGATGTTGTTCAGGTTGTACGACGCAAAGTGCCACTGCACCTTCGGCGTGACGAAGTAGCCCGGCCCCACCACCGAATACGACAGGTACGGGTTGAACAGCACCCGCTGGCCTTCGGTCAGATCCCCGGTGGTGATGCGGAAGTTCGTGTAGTCGGCTTCGGCGCCGAAGTCGAAGCCGCCGATGTTGTACTTCGCGTACTTGACGTTCAACTGCGGCTCGCGGCCGTACGGCGCGACCGACGGCTCCAGCGTCTGCCAGTGCTGCTCGCGCGCGAGCACGGACCACGGTCCGTTGTTGTAGGTCAACCCGGCTTCCTGCTGATACAGGAGCTGGGTGCCGTTCATGAACTGGTTGACCGACGACGCCAGGTCTTCCGGATAGGTGTTGTCCGAAACCTTGTTGTAATAGATGTAGCCGCCGAAGCCGTTACCGAAATTCTGGTTGTGCTGGATGTACAGCGCGTAGCGGTTGGTCTTCGTCAGACGATCGTCGGGCAGAAATTCACCGGTGATCGACCCGGAATACGTTGGCGACAGATAGCGGAACGTGCTCTGCAACTGCACACCGCGCTTCGAGATCAGACGCGGCGTGACCGTCAGATCGCGATTCGGCGCGATGTTGAAGTAATACGGCACCGACAGCTCGAAACCGTTCGTCGAGCTCAGCGAGAACGTGGGCGGCAACAGGCCGCTGCGCCGATCGCCCGACAGCGGGAACGACAGCCACGGCGACGCGAACACCGGCACGCCCTGGAAGAACAGCACGCTGTTATAGGCGACGCCTTCGTCCGCGCCGGTGTCGAAATCGAACTCGCTGCCCTTGATGTACCAGGCCGGATTGTCCGTGCACGCGCACGCCGTGTAGGTGCCCTTCGTGAACACGGAGCGCTCGGCGTCGAGCAGGTCGACGCGCTGCGCGCTGCCCGAGCCGCCAGTCAGCGTGAAGTGGTACTTCGGTGCGGTCATGAAGCCTTCGGTCGAATCGACGCGCAGATGCGCTTCGGGTCCGATGAAGGTATTGCCGGTATTGATCACGTGGACATTGCCGTACGCATCGGCCATGTCCGTGTCCTGATCGTAGTGCAGCGCGTCGGCCTTGATCACGGACGTGTTGTGCCGCACTTCCGCCGAGCCCTTGGCGGCCAGATCCTGGTCGATCGTGCCGCTCGCGTGGTCGCCGAGCACGAAGGTGGCCGGCCGCTGGCCCGTCTGCAACGGATGATCCTCGAGCTGCGGCGCAAGCTGCATGCCCCACGGCGGGTAGACCGCCTGCGGTTGCGCAGCTTCCCCCACCAGCTGGGCGTGCGCAAGCGCGGGCATCAGGCCCGGAACGGCGATCAGCGCCGCGACGAGCCGCCTTTTGCGCGGCACTACTGCACAGGAAGGAGTGGTATCGGAAAGCTGTCTGGGCGGCATGTATCGTTTGGCGAGTCGACCCGTGCGCAAGCTTTCGTCGTCACGATCCACCGCCTGCACACCGCGACCGTTAGAGTCGGCTGCACGTCTGGATTCCCAATTTGCCGAGTAATAAGGCGGGCGGTAAAACGGAGCACGCGAAAGCTGGCGTGTGAGTCGCGTCAAAAAAGTCGTGGGGTATTATATGGCAAGACGTTGTCCCCAAGAATTTGCCGCCGCTTTTCATGACGCTGCCTTCCACCCAAGATTTCACCGACCCCCGTCTCTCCCTGCTCAAGGCCTGGCTGCAAGGCCACGCGGCGCGCCATGCGCTCGAGCCCGACACCCTCGTTCCGGCCTCGTCCGACGCCAGTTTCCGTCGTTATTTCCGGCTCGCGGGTAAGGCGCCGCAAGGCAACGGCGCGGCCACGCTGATCGCCGTCGACGCGCCGCCGCCCGAAAAATGCCGCGAATTCGCGCAGATCGCGCAATTGCTCGCCGCCGCCGGCGTGCACGTGCCGCGCGTGCTCGAGGCCGACTTCGACGCGGGCTTCATGCTCGTCACCGATCTCGGCACCGCGTCGTATCTGGGCGCGCTGACCGACGCGCAGGCCGCGGGCGACACGCGCGCGGCTCGCGCGCTGATGCGCGACGCGCTCGACGCGCTGATCCGCTGGCAACTCAGCTCGCGCGAAGACGTGCTGCCGCCGTTCGACGAAGCGTTCCTGCACCGCGAGATGGAGCTGATGCCCGAGTGGTTCATCGGCCGGCACCTTGGCCGCGAGGTCGATGCCGCCACGCGCGCGCAGCTCGATCGCACGTTCGCGCTGCTGATCGCGAGCGCGCGCGCGCAGCCGCAATGCTTCATGCTGCGCGATTTCATGCCGCGCAATCTGATGATCGCCTCGGCGCCCAACCCGGTGAACCCCGGCGTGCTCGACTTCCAGGACGCGGTGTACGGACCGATCACATACGACGTCGTGTCGCTGCTGCGCGACGCGTTCCTCAGCTGGGACGAGGAGTTCGAGCTCGACTGCTTCGCGTACTACTGGGAGCGCGCCAAAAAAGCCGGCCTGCCGGTCGATGCCGATTTCGGCGAGTTCTACCGGCAGCTCGAATGGATGGGGCTGCAGCGGCACATCAAGGTGCTCGGCCTGTTCTGCCGCATCAACTACCGCGACGGCAAGGCGCATTACATGAACGACCTGCCGCGCTTCATCGGCTATGCACGCAAGGTGGCGGAGCGTTACGCGCCGCTGCGCGGGTTCGCGAAACTGCTCGACGACCTCGACGGCCGCGCGCAGGAAATCGGCTACACCTTCTGACCGATGACGATGTCCGTAAAGAAAGCGATGATTTTCGCCGCGGGCCGCGGCGAGCGCATGCGTCCGTTGACCGACGCGTGCCCGAAGCCCTTGCTCGAAGTGGGCGGCAAGCCGCTGATCGTATGGCAGATCGAACGGCTCGCGCGGGCCGGCATCCGTAGCATCGTGATCAATCATGCGTGGCTCGGCGCGCAGCTCGAAGCCGCGCTCGGCGACGGCTCGCGCTGGCAGGTCGAGCTGCGCTATTCGCCCGAGCACGAGGCGCTGGAGACCGCGGGCGGCATCGCGCAGGCGCTGCCGCTACTGACCGACGAGGGCGCGGATCAGGTGTTCGTCGCGGTGGCCGGCGACGTGTACACCGATTACGACTACGCCGCGCTGCACGCGCACGCCGGCGCGCTGAAGGCGCTGCCCGAGCCCGGCATGCATCTGGTGATGGTGCCGAACCCGCCGTTTCACCCGAACGGCGACTTTGGTCTCGTCGACGGCATGCTGTCGCCCGACGCGCAGCCGCGCCTCACTTTCGGCAGTTTCGGGCTGTACGACACGCGCATGTTCCGCGATCTGCCGCGTGGCACGCGGCGCGCGCTGAGCCCGTATTACCGCGGGACCATCGCGCGTGGGCTCGCGAGCGGCGAGCTGTACGAAGGGTTGTGGGAGAACATCGGCACCCAGGCGCAGCTGGAAGCGCTCAATCGGCTGCTGCGCGCGCGCTGAGCTTTACTTCGCCGGGCTCTCACCTGCTCCGACTGCTTCCGCTCTTTCCACCGCATCCGTGGTCTGCGCGGCGCGCTGCTGCAGCGCCCACATCTGCGCGAACAGGCCGTTCGCGCGCAACAGCTCCGCGTGCGTGCCGCGCTCGACGATGCGCCCTTTGTCCATCACGATGATCTGCTGCGCGTGCACGACCGTCGACAGCCGGTGCGCGATGATCAGCGTCGTGCGTTCGCGCGCGATCAGGTCGAGCTCATGCTGGATCGCGCGCTCGGAGCGTGAATCGAGCGCGGATGTCGCTTCGTCGAACAGCAGGATCGGCGGATTCTTCAGGATGGTCCGCGCGATCGCGACGCGCTGCTTTTCGCCGCCGGACAGCTTGAGCCCGCGCTCGCCGACCGGCGTGTCGTAGCCCTTCGGCAGACTCTCGATGAACTCGTGAATATGCGCGGCGCGCGCCGCCGCGATCACTTCGTCGCGCGTCGCCGACGGCCGACCGTACGCGATGTTGTAGTAGATCGAGTCGTTGAACAGCACCGTGTCCTGAGGCACGATGCCGATCGACGCGCGCAGCGAATCCTGCGTGACGTCGCGAATATCCTGCCCGTCGATGCGGATCGCGCCGCCCGTCGCGCGGTCGAGATCGTAGAAGCGGAACAGCAGCCGCGCAAGCGTCGACTTGCCCGAGCCGCTGTGGCCGACCACCGCCGTCGTCGTGCCGGCCGCGATCGTAAAGCTCACGCCGTGCAGAATCTGCCGCGCGGGCTCGTACGCAAAGCTCACGTCGTCGAAGCGCACCTGCGCGCCGCTCACTTGCAAAGCCACCGCATTGGGCGCATCGGGCACTTCCTGCGGCGAGCCGAGCAGCGAGAACATGCGGTCCATGTCGGTCAGGCTCTGCTTCAGCTCGCGATAGACCACACCGAGAAAATTCAGCGGAATATACAGCTGCAGCATGAACGTATTGATCAGCACCAGGTCGCCGAGCGTCAGGCGCCCGGCCATCACGCCCTGGGTCGCGCGCCACAGGATGAACACGAGCCCCGTGCCGATGATCGCCTGCTGCCCGAAGTTCAGCGCCGACAGCGAACGCTGCGACTTGATCGCCGCCGCGCGATAACGCTTCAGGTTTTCGTCGTAGCGGCTCGCTTCCCACTCCTCGTTGCCGAAGTACTTGACGGTCTCGTAGTTCAGCAGCGAGTCGATCGCGCGCGAATTCGCCTTCGAATCGAGCTCGTTCATCGTGCGGCGAAAGTGCGTGCGCCACTCGGTGACCTTCACCGTGAACGCGATGTACACCGCGAGCGCGACGAACGTGACGATCGCGTAATAGGCCTCATATTTGACGACGAAAAAGCCGAGCACGAGGCCGACTTCGACGAGCGTCGGCAGGATGCTGTACAGCGAATAGGAAATCAGCTGCGTGATGCCGCGCGTGCCGCGTTCGATATCGCGCGACATGCCGCCCGTCTGCCGCTCCAGATGAAAGCGCAGCGACAGCCCGTGCAGATGGCGGAACACCTTCAGCGCGAGTTGGCGCACCGCGCTTTCGGTCACTTTCGAAAACAGCATTTCGCGCAACTCGGTGAAGAGCGACGTCGATAGCCGCACCACCGCATACGCGACCACCAGCAAGCCGACGCCGCCGAGAAGCACGATGCCGGGCGCGTCCTGCGCGCGTCCGAGCGCCGTCAGATGCCGGACCGACGCGAGACTGTCGACGATGCGCTTCATCACGACCGGCACGCCGAGGTTCGCGACCTTCGCGCCGATCAGGCAGCTGAGCGCGAAGCCGACTCGCCATTTGTAGGTGGCAAGGTATGGCAGCAGCGACAGGATCGTTTGCCAGTCGTTGCGGGGTGCGGTAGAAATCGGCGAGGGTTCGGACGAAGGAGCGCGGCGCATAAATCGTGGGAAGAGTGTGGAGCTGCCGGAGTTCGCAGCGGCGCGCGGCTCGCGCGCTTCGCTGGGTGCTTTCCCGTACAATTCCTGATCTTTCTATTGTCGCAGAAGCCGACTGGCGGCGCTTTGCATGGCCTACTGTCGAACTGGCCCAGCCGTTCCGTCAATGCGCGTCAATACACTCGAATACGTTTCCCAAGGATGTCCCGATGACCGATCTTCTTCAACTTCCGTCCAAGCCGTGCGCGCTGCGCGTTATGCCGCAGCCATCGGACGCGAACATTCATGGCGACGTGTTCGGCGGCTGGATCATGGCGCAGGTCGACATCGCCGGCTCGATTCCGGCAAGCCGTCGCGCGAATGGGCGGGTTGCGACGATCGCGGTCAATTCTTTCCTGTTCAAGCAACCGGTGTTCGTCGGCGATCTGCTGAGCTTTTACGCGGATATCGTGAAGACCGGCAATACGTCGGTGACGGTGTCGGTCGAGGTCTACGCGCAGCGGATGAGCCTCTCGCAGGACGTCGTCAAGGTCACTGAAGCGATCCTCACCTACGTGGCCACCGACAGCGACCGCCGGCCGCGCGCGCTGCCCGCGCTGGACTGAGCCGGCGAGGATGCTTAAGCTAGCGATTCCACGCGTCACGCGCCGCGCCACCCGCTAGCCGTTCCAGCGGATCAGCGCACGAGGCCCGGGGCGCCCCATAGTCGCTCTTCTCATGGAAACGAGATGAAACTGATCGGAATGCTCGACTCGCCCTACGTGCGGCGCGTCGCCATCTGCATGAAGCTGCTCGCGCTCGACTTCGAACATCAGTCGATTTCGGTATTCCGCACCTACGAGCAGTTCGCGAAGATCAATCCGGTCGTCAAAGCGCCGACGCTCGTCGCCGACAACGGCGCGATCCTGATGGACTCGACGGTGATCCTGCAGTATCTGGCAACGCTCGCCGGCCCCACCCCGCTGTTCCCGACGCAAGCCGAGGCGGCGTTGCGCGCCGCGCGTCTGACGGGTCTCGCGCTCGCCGCGTGCGAAAAGAGCGTGCAGATCGTCTACGAGCGCAATCTGCGGCCTCAGGAGAAGCAGCATGAACCGTGGGTCGAGCGCGTGCGCGCGCAACTGCTCGCCGCCTATGCCGAACTCGAACGCGAGTTGGGCGAAGGGCCGCTGCCCGACACGCAGCAGCAGTTCAGCGCGGCAGACGTGGCCGTCGCCGTAGCCTGGCAGTTCACGCACATGATGCTGCCGGAGGCGGTCAGCAAGGCCGATCATCCGCAGCTCGAGAAGTTTTCCGCGTTCGCGGAAAGCCTGCCGGTGTTCAAGGACACGCCGGCGGAGTGACCGGCGTTGGACGCGACGCGCGGCGACACCCGTCGCCGCGTCGCGCTCCCCTCACACCGGCTCCAGCTCCGCCACCAGCCCGCCGTGCAGCAGTTCGGAAATCCCTTCCGTCGATAGCGGCTTCGCGAAATAGAAGCCCTGCATTTCGTCGCACGCGCGTTCCTTCAGGAAGTCGAGTTGCGCGGACGTTTCCACGCCCTCGGCGATCACCTGCAACTTCAGCGAATGGGCGAGCGCGATGATCGCCGACGTGATCGTCTCATCGTCGCCCGATACGCCGATATCCGACACGAACGAGCGGTCGATCTTCAAGCGGTCCACCGGGAAGCGCTTCAGATAGCTGAGGCTCGAATAGCCGGTGCCGAAGTCGTCGATCGCGAGGCCGATGCCGAGCGCGTGCAGTTCGTTGAGCATCGACACCGCTTCTTCCGCGTTGCGCATGATCGTGCTTTCGGTCAGCTCGAGTTCGAGGTACTTCGGTTCGAGTCCGGTCTCGTCGAGCACCTGCATCACGAGCTTCGCGATGTCACGCTGCTGGAACACCCGCGCCGACAGATTCACCGACACGCGCGCCGGCGGCAGGCCTTGATCCTGCCACGCCTTGTTCTGCCGACACGCCTCGCGCAGCACCCACTCCGACAGCGGCCCGATCAGCCCGCTTTCCTCGGCGAGCGGAATGAACGACGACGGCGGCACGAGCCCGACCTCGGGATCGTGCCAACGCACCAGCGCCTCGATGCCGACGATCTGTCCGCTGCCGATATCGACCTGCGGCTGATAGTGCAGCAGGAACTCGTTGTCGCGCAGCGCGCGGCGCAGGCGTCGTTCGAGATTCAGGCGCGCGCCCGCGCTCGCGTTCATCTCCGGCTGATAGAACTGGAACGTGTTGCGCCCCATGTCCTTCGCGCGATACATCGCGACGTCGGCCTTCTTCATCAGCGTTTCGGCATCCTCGCCGTCCTGCGGGAACAGGCTTGCGCCCATGCTGCAGCCGACGTACAGCTCGGTGCCGTCGAGCCACACCGGCTCGGCGATCGACGCCCGCACGCGCTCCATCCACGTGATCAGCGATTGCTCGTCGACGGTGTCGGTCATCACGATCACGAACTCGTCGCCGCCGTGGCGCGCAACCGTGTCGCTGGTGCGCGAGCAGCGCGCGAGCCGTTCGGCGACTACGCCGAGCAGCCGGTCGCCGACGCTATGGCCGAGGCTGTCGTTGACGTTCTTGAAGCCGTCGAGATCGAGGAACACGACCGCGACGCCCGAATGATGCCGCTGCGCGACGACGAGCGCATGTTCGAGTCGGTCGCGCAGCAGGTTGCGGTTCGGCAGCCGCGTAAGGCCGTCGTAGTTGGCCTGGTATTCGAGCTGCTCCTGATAGCGGATTAGCTCGGTCACGTCGTTGACCACGCCGATATGATGCGTGATCACGCCTTCCGCGTTCGGTACCGGCGCGATGAACAGCTGATTCCAGAACAGCGCGCCGTCCTTGCGATAGTTGCGCACCACCGCGCTGACCTCGCGATTCGCCGCGAGCGCCTCGCGGATCAACGCGACGCCTTCCTGGTCACGGTCGTCGCGTTGCAGCACGCGGCAGTCTTGGCCGATCACCTCGGCGGGATCGTAGCCGGTGATGCGCATGAACGCCGGATTCACGTATTCGATCAGATTGCCCGACGGCGACGGCGCGGTGATCAGGATCGCGTTGACGCTCGCGTCGAGCGCCCGGCTTTGCAGACGCAGCGCGAGATCGGCGCGCTTGCGCTCGGTGATGTCGGTGTACGAGCCGAGCACGCCGATCACCTGACCGTCGCCGTCGGTGAACGGTAGCTTGCTCGTGACCGTCGTGCGATGCACGCCGTCGATCACGAAGTCGACCTCGAAGTTCATCTTGGGCACGCCGGTATTCACGACTTCGCGATCGTGCTGGGTCAACAGGTCGGCGAACGCGCGCCACGCCAGGTCGGCGTCGCTCTTGCCGACCACCTGTTCGGGATACGCGAGCCCTGCGTCGCGCGCGAATGCCATGTTGCAGCCGAGATAGCGCGAGTTCAGGTCCTTCCAGAAGATGCGCTGCGGAATGTTGTCGATCACCGCTTCGAGCATCTGATTCGAGCGCTGCGCTTCGGCTTCGGCGTTGATCTGGTCGGTCACGTCGTCCGCCAGCACGAACGAGGCGTCGCGGCCCATGAAGTTCAGTGCGTGATAGGACACGTTGACGCTGAGGATCGAGCCGTCCTTGCGCCGATGCCGCCAGATGCCCGCCATCGTGTGGCTCTGGCGGAGATCGGCGCTACGCTGCAGATGCGTCTCCAGGCGGCCGATTTCCGAGTTCGGGCGGATCGCGCGGATCGTCATGCCCAGAAACTCCTCTTCCGTGTAGCCGTATTGCTGGATCGCGGCCTTGTTGACGGCGAGAAAGCACAGCGTGTCGCGATCGAAGATGTACATCGGCACGGTGTGATCGTCGAACAGGCCGCGAAAACGCTCGTCGTTGCGCACCAGCGCGCGGGCGCTGCGCAGTTTTTCGCGCGCGCTGTTCTCGCGCACGCCGAACGTGAGGAACAGCAGCACGCTGCCGGTGAGCATCGTCACGAGCAGCACGAACATCGCGCGCTCGCTGTCGCTCGCCGATGCCGCGAGCCAGCTCTGCAACGAGCGGTTTTCCTCGCTGCGCAACGTGGCGAGCGCGGCTTCGACGCGCTCTAGCGCGGGGGCAAGATGCGAGTTCGACGGCGCAGGGTCGAGGGATGCCTCGAATGGCGCATCGAGGGGGGCCGCCCCTGGTGCTTCGGTCGATGCCGCGTGCGCCGCGCCCGACGCCGCACTTGCCGCTCCTGGCAGGTCACTCGCATGGTTGCGCAGCGTGTCCTCGAGATCGTGCTGCAACGCGTGCCGCGCCGCGCTCAGGCTGGCGAGCGCCCCCGACATGTACGGCTCGCTCGCGAGCTCGTCGCGCAGTGATTGCTCGCGGCTCGCGAGTGTGTTCGTCATCGAAGCGGCCGCGTCGGGCGGCACCGGCTTGCCCGATTCTTTCAGGCGGTGCAGAGCGGCGAACGCGTGATCGAGCGCGGCGTGATACGCATCGAGGTTCTGGCGCACGCTGGTCGAGCGCGCGAGGCGCGCATCGGCGTCGCGCTGCCCGCGAATCTGCGTGTACGCGACGAACGCATTTGCACCGACCGCGACGACCACGACCGCAATATTGATCAGCAGTCGCTTCGATAGAAAAGGATTCATGGGTTCCGAACGTCAATCGTTCCGAGGGCGGGAGAGCGCGCTCGCTGCCGGTGCGTCGGGCCGCATCGATGCAAGTCTTTTACGCGCCAACCTTTGGTTATCGGCAGCGATCGGAAGCGGGTTGAGGGTCGGCGTGAAAAAAATCTGATGATTTGGGGGAAGGCTGCGAGTTGGTGGGGGCGCCTGGCTGGGAGCGGCTAGCCGGCCGCACCTAGCCGGCCGCTCCAAATTCCTTCATTGCCGGGACGAAATCGTGGCTCGCCTCGGGCTTGCGCGACAGCTTCGCGAGCACATAGCGTTTGAAAGGATCGAGCTCGGCCCAGCGCGCGACGCTCGGCGCGGCGAGACCGGCCAGCCCCGCCTGATGCGCGACACCGTCGGGCACGCTGTCGGTTTGACGCCAGGCCGGCGACTCCTCCGGCGTAAACCACTCCGGTTCGACGTTCGCGTGCGTGCGCAGCATCTCGAACAGCGCGTGATCGAAATTCGGTTCGATCTGCGTGTCTTCTTCGACCGGGAAACGCGCGAGCAGCTTGCGATCTTCGAGCGGCAGTTGCTGCCACTGCGCGAGCGTGATGCGCAGCCCGAAACGGTCGAGATTGAAGCGCACCGACATCGGGATATAAGTGAAATTCTCCGAAGACGCGACTTCGAAGTCGAACAGAAGCGGTGCTTCGTTGAGTCCCATGTCAGTGCTCCTTGTCGGTGGCGGACAGCGTGCGGGCGTCGCTTGAGGTATTTTAGAACCTTATTCGCGCGACGGCGCCCCGCGCGGCGGCCGCCGCGAAGCATACGGCGAGGCCCGCGCACCCTTTGACGCGCGGCATGATACAGGAGTAAAGCAGCTTGAACGGACAGGAAAACGATCGCGCAACCGAGGGGGCGAAGGCCCAGCCCCACGCCCTCGACAGCGACGAACAACCCGGCGCGGTGCAACTCGAAGTGCGCCGCCATCGCGGCGCGGCGGTTGAAACCGCCACCGATCACGTCGGCCAGGAGTGGCCGGTCGCGCTCGTGTTCAACGGCATCTCGCACGCGGTGATGATGTGCACGCCGCGCGATCTCGAAGCGTTCGCGGTCGGCTTCGCGATTTCGGAGGGGATCGTCGAGCGCGGCAGCGACATTCAGGACATCGAGGTCGAATTGCACGGGCACGGCGAGCTGCCGCATGCCGAGGTGCAATTGCAGGTCGTGCAGCAGGCGTTCGCCGGTTTGAAGGAAAAGCGCCGCGCGCTCGCCGGGCGCACCGGCTGCGGCGTGTGCGGCATCGAAAGCATCGATCTGCTGGATCTGAAACCGCAGCGTGTACCCGACACTGGCTTCTTGCAGCGGCTCTCGCCCGATGCGATCGCACGCGCCGCCCGCGCGCTGCCCGAGCACCAGGCGCTCACTCGTTTGACGGGCGGCCTGCACGCGGCCGCGTGGTGCGATTCGCAAGGCGCGATCCACCATGCGTTCGAGGACGTCGGCCGCCACAACGCGCTCGACAAGCTGATCGGCCAGCTCGTGCTCGATCGCGCCGATACGCGTGACGGTTTCGTGTTTCTGTCGAGCCGCGCGAGCTACGAGCTGGTGCGCAAGGCCGCGCGCGTCGACGTGCCGATGGTCGCGACGATCTCGGCGCCGTCGTCGCTCGCGATTGCGATCGCGCGTGAGGCGGGCGTGCGGCTCGTGAGCTTCTGCCGCGAAGGCAGCTACGTCGATTACGACACGTGGCAGCAGCAAGCTTGAGCGATTGACGCGGCGCAGCGACGATTCACGGCTAACCCACACGAAGCCCGCCTGCGTCGCACACCCCTTAGTCGAACCGCCGGAAATCCGGCTTGCGCTTCTCGAAGAACGCCTTGAACGCCTCGCGCGCTTCGGGCGCAAGCAGCATCTTGCCGAAGTGCACGGCTTCCTCGGTCATCTGCGTCTGCAGTTCCTGCTGGCTCGCGCGCTTCATCAGGCTCTTCGTCACGCGCAACGACGACGCCGGCAGCGCCGCCAGCTTCGCGGCCTGCGACGCCGCGAACGCGTCGACTTCGCCCGCCGGCAGCACGCGATTCACGAAGCCCATGCGGTGCGCTTCGGCCGCGTCGAACGCCTCGCCGAGCAGCAGTTTTTCCGCCGCCGCCTGATAGCCGGCCACGCGCTGCAGCAACAGGCTCGACGCTGCTTCCGGGCACAGCCCGAGCTGCGTGAACGGCAGCGAAAAGCTCGCGGTGTCGGCCGCGTAGACCAGATCGCAATGCAGCAGCAGCGTCGTGCCGATGCCGACCGCCGGCCCCGCGACCGCCGCCACCACCGGTTTTTCCGCAGAACCCAGCGCGCGCAGGAACTGGAACACCGGCGAGGTTTCGCCAACCGGCGGCGACTTCATGAAGTCCTCGAGATCGTTGCCCGCGCTGAACATGCCCGCGCTGCCGCGAATCAGGATCGCGCGCACCGACGCGTCGCCCTGCGCTTCTATGAGCGCGTCGGCCATCGTCTGATACATCGCGGCCGTGATCGCGTTTTTCCTGGCGGGCCGGTTGAAGCTGATGGTCAGCACCGCGTCGGCGCGCTCGACCAGAATATCCGTCGTCATCCCGTTCATCTCCTTGTGCTCCTGCTGAATGTAAAAACGGTTCGCAAGCCGGGCGGCCTGCGAACCGTTGCGCGGTCCCTGGTGGATCACAGAGGGATCCCCGTTCGATCAGCGGCTCACAGACGCTCGATGATGCCCGCCGCGCCCATGCCGGTACCGACGCACATCGTTACCATGCCGTACTTGTAGTTGCGGCGGCGCAGGCCGTGCACCACGGTCGCCGCACGAATCGCGCCGGTCGCGCCGAGCGGATGGCCCAGTGCGATAGCGCCGCCGAGCGGGTTGATCTTCGACGTATCGAGGCCGAGGTCCTGGATCACCGCGAGGGACTGCGCGGCAAACGCCTCGTTCAGCTCGATCCAGTCGAGGTCGTCCTGCTTCAGGCCGGCGGCTTTCAGCGCGGCCGGAATCGCTTCCTTCGGGCCGATGCCCATGATTTCCGGCGGCACGCCGCGCACCGCGAAGCTGACGAAGCGCGCGAGCGGCGTCAGGTTGAACTGCTTGAGGATTTTTTCCGACACGACGATCAACGCACCCGCGCCGTCCGACGTCTGCGAGCTGTTGCCGGCCGTGACCGAGCCTTTGTTCGCGAATACCGCGCGCAGCTTCGCCAGGCCTTCCATCGACGTGTCCGTGCGCGGACCTTCGTCAAGCGACACGTCGCGCGCCTTCACGCTGATTTCGCCGGTCGCGAGATCGGGAAACCGCTCGGTGAGCGTGTACGCGGCGATTTCGTCGTTGAATTCGCCGGCTTGCTGCGCGGCGATCGCGCGGCGGTGCGATTCGACCGAGAACGCGTCCTGCGCTTCGCGGCTGATCTTCCAGCGCTCGGCGACCTTCTCCGCGGTCAGGCCCATGCCGTACGCGATGCCGACGTCTTCGTTGCGATCGAAGATATGCGGCGACAGCGACGGCTTGTTGCCCATCATCGGCACCATGCTCATCGATTCGCAGCCGCCCGCGATCATCGCATCGGCCTCGCCGACGCGGATGCGGTCCGCGGCCATCGCGAGCGCGGTCAGACCCGACGCGCAGAAGCGGTTCACCGTGACGCCGCCGACCGTGTTCGGCAGGCCCGCGAGCAGCGCGCCGATTCGCGCGACATTCAGACCCTGCTCCGCTTCCGGAATCGCGCAACCGACGATCGCGTCTTCGATCACGCCGGTGTCGAGGCCGGGCACCTGAGCGACGGCCGACCTGATCGCGTGAACCAGCAGCTCATCCGGACGTGTGTTCCTGAACATGCCGCGCGGCGCCTTGCCGATCGGCGTACGGCTCGCGGCGACGATGTATGCGTCTTGCAATTGCTTTGCCATTTGGAAATCTCCTTTGTCGGCAAGTCGCTCAGTTGTGCACCGGCTTGCCGGTCTGCAGCATGCCCATGATCCGTTCCTGCGTCTTCTGCGTGCCGAGCAGCTCGACGAACGCGCGACGCTCGAGTTGCAGCAGCCATTCTTCGTCGACGAGGCTGCCCGCTTCGACGTCGCCGCCGCACATCGCTTCCGCGATCCGGCTCGCGATCAGGAAATCGTGCTCGCTGATGAAGCGGCCGTCGCGCATGTTGACGAGCGACGCCTTGATCGTCGAAATCGCCGAGCGGCCCGCGACCGGCACTTGCGTCGCGCGCAGCGGCGCACGGTAGCCCGCCGCGGCGAGGGCGCGCGCTTCCTTCTTCGCGACGTCGAGCAGTTCGAACACGTTGAAGACGATCGTGTCGGAAGGCTTCAGGTAGCCCATCGCGCGGGCGTCGAGCGCGGAGGTCGACACCTTCGCCATCGCCGCGTTCTCGAACGACTTCTGCATGAACTTCAGCAGATCGTTCGTCGCGCCGACCTGGCTTGCCGCTTCGGCCGCGCGCAGCGCCGCTTCCTTCAGGCCGCCGCCCGCCGGCACCAGACCCACGCCGACTTCGACGAGACCCAGATAGCTCTCGATGTGCGCGACGCGCTTCGCGCTGTGCAGCGCGAGTTCGCAGCCGCCGCCGAGCGCGATGCCCGAGATCGCCGAAATCACCGGCACGTTCGCGTACTTCACGCGCAGCATGCCCTGCTGGAATTTCTTCACGAACGGCTCGATGCCCTTCGCGCCACCCATCATGAACGCGGGCATCGCTTCTTCGAGGTTCGCGCCCGCCGAGAACGGACCGCCCGGCGTGCCGAGCTTCAGCGATGTGGGCTGCCACACGACGAGGCCCTTGTAGTCCTTCTCGGCCAGTTCGATCGCCTGCGTGAGCCCTTCGATCACCGCCGGTCCGATCGTGTTCATCTTGCTCTTGAACGACACGATCAGCACGTCGTCCTCGCCCGCGCGATCGTCGACCCATGCGCGCACTGCATCGGTCTCGAACAGCGTCTTGCCGTAGGTCTTCGGATCGGCGCCGGTTTCGCCGACGAGCGGCGCGCGGAACACCTGCTTGCTGTACACGTCGAGCGACGAGCGCGGCACGAAGGTCTGCGTGGCCGGCGACCATGAGCCTTCAGCCGTGTGCACGCCGCCCTTCTCGTCAACCGCGCCTTCGAGCACCCATGACGGCAGCGGCACGTTGGCGAGCGCCTTGCCAGCCGCGATGTCTTCCTGCACCCATTCGGCGACCTGCTTCCAGCCGGCCGTCTGCCAGCCTTCGAACGGACCTTCGTTCCAGCCGAAGCCCCAGCGGATCGCGAGATCGACGTCGCGCGCGTTGTCGGCGATCGATTCCAGATGGACGGCAATGTAGTGATAGACGTCGCGGAAGATCGACCACAGGAACTGCGCCTGCGGGTGCTGCGTTTCGCGCAACAGCTTCAGACGCTCGGCAGCCGGACGCTTCAGGATGCGGCCGACGAGTTCGTCTGCCTTCCCGCCTCCGTCGATATACGCACCCGTGTTCGGATCGAGCACCTTGATCGCCTTGCCTTCCTTCCTGTAGAAGCCGGCGCCGGTCTTCTGACCGAGTGCGCCCTTCTTCACCAGTTCGGCGAGCACGGTCGGCGTTTCGTAGACCGGCAGAAACGGATCGTCCGGCAGCGTGTCCTGCATCGTCTTGATCACGTGCGCCATCGTGTCGAGACCGACCACGTCGGCGGTGCGGAACGTCGCCGACTTCGCGCGGCCGAGGCGCGCGCCGGTCAGGTCGTCCACTTCGTCGAAACGCAGGCCGAACTTCGCGGCTTCGGCAATCACCGCAAGGATCGAGAACACGCCGACGCGGTTCGCGATGAAGTTCGGCGTATCTTTCGCGCGCACGACGCCCTTGCCGACCACGCTGGTC
Source organism: Paraburkholderia lebeckiae (assembly GCF_050436225.1). NCBI lineage: Bacteria > Pseudomonadati > Pseudomonadota > Betaproteobacteria > Burkholderiales > Burkholderiaceae > Paraburkholderia > Paraburkholderia lebeckiae. The sequence goes on from NZ_JBNDLU010000002.1 coordinate 3,425,978, forward strand.
AGGAAGGTTTCGAGCTGATCGAGAATTTCCGGACGCGTTGTCGCGGTCGGGATCAGTTCGACCAGATGCATGTAGCGCGGCGGATTGAAGAAGTGCACGCCGCAGAAGCGCGCCTTCAGTTCGTCCGCGAAACCTTCGGACAGTGCGGTGATCGACAGCCCCGACGTATTGGTCGCGAAAATCGCGTTCGGGCCGAGGTGCGGCGCGACCTTCCTGTACAGGTCGTGCTTCCAGTCCATGCGTTCGGCGATCGCTTCGATCACGAGGTCGCACTCGGCGAGCTTCGTGATGTCGTCGTAGTTCGCGGGCTGGATGTATTGCGCGTCGTCCTTCACGCCGAACGGCGCCGGCGACAGCTTTTTCAGATTCTCGATCGCCTTCAGCGCGATCCCGTTTTTCAGGCCTTCCCTGGCGGGCAGGTCGAACAGCAGCACGGGCACCTTGGCGTTGATCAGGTGCGCGGCGATCTGCGCGCCCATCACGCCGGCGCCGAGCACGGCTACCTTGCGAATGATCAGATTGCTCACGTCGTTTCTCCGGAGAGTTGTGCGATGGCGCGAAGCGTCAGCCATGCTTCGCGCGATGTGTGTGGCCTCGCTCGATGTGCGAGCGTCAGAACAACGCTTCTTCGACGTCCATCATCGGCTTCGAACCGGCGCGCGCCTGGCGGATCGTCATCGCCGTTTCGGGCAGCAGCTTCGCGAAGTAGAAACGCGCGGTCGCGAGCTTCGCCTTGTAGAACGGATCGCCCGACGCCTGTTTGTCGAGCGCGATACGAGCCATGCGCGCCCAGAAGTACGAGAACACCAGATGGCCGACCGTGCGCAGATACGGCACCGCCGCGGCGCCGACTTCGTCCGGGTTCTGCATCGCCTTCATGCCGATTTCCATCGTCAGTTTCTGCACCTTTTCGCCGATCTCGGCGAGCGGGTTCACGAACTCCTGCATCTCCGGCTTGATGCCTTCGGCTTCGACGAATTCGGCGACGAGCTTGCCGAACTTCTTCATCTTCGCGCCCATGTCGCCGAGCACCTTGCGGCCGAGCAGGTCGAGCGACTGGATGCCGTTGGTGCCTTCGTAGATCATGTTGATGCGCGCGTCGCGCACGTACTGCTCCATGCCCCATTCGGCGATGAAGCCGTGGCCGCCGTAGATCTGCATCGCGTGATTGGTGCCTTCGAACGCGTTGTCCGACAGGAACGCCTTCAGGATCGGCGTGAGCAGGGCGACGAGGTCGGCGGCTTCCTTGCGCTCGGCTTCGTCGGCGTGCGACAGCTCCTTGTCGATCTGCAGCGCCGACCAGTACGAGAACGCGCGGCCGGCTTCGGCGTAGGCCTTCTGCGTGAGCAGCATGCGGCGCACGTCCGGATGCACGATGATCGGATCGGCGGCCTTTTCCGGCGCCTTCGGGCCGGTCAGCGAACGCATCTGCAGCCGCTCTTTCGCGTACGTGAGCGAGTTCTGATATGCGACTTCCGTGAGACCGAGGCTCTGCATGCCGACGCCGAGACGCGCGGCGTTCATCATCACGAACATCGCGTTCAGACCTTTGTTCGGCTCGCCGACCATCCAGCCCTTCGCGTTGTCGAGATTGATCACGCAGGTCGCGTTGCCGTGGATGCCCATCTTGTGCTCGATCGAGCCGCACTTCGCGCCGTTGCGCTCGCCGGGCTCGCCCGCTTCGTTTGGCACGAACTTCGGCACGATGAACAGCGAAATCCCCTTGGTGCCCTTCGGCGCATCCGGCAGACGCGCGAGCACGAGGTGAACGATGTTCTCCGCCATGTCATGCTCGCCGCTCGAAATGAAAATCTTCGTGCCGCTGATCGAGTACGAGCCGTCGCCATTCGGTTCGGCCTTCGTGCGCAGAATGCCGAGGTCGGTGCCGCAATGCGGCTCGGTCAGACACATCGTGCCGGTCCAGACGCCTGCGACGAGCTTCGGCAGATAGCGCTGCTGCAGTTCCGGCGTGCCGTGCGCGTGCAGGCATTCGTACGCGCCGTGCGACAGGCCCGGATACATCGTCCACGCCTGATTCGCCGAGTTCAGCATTTCATAGAGCGCGTTGTTGACGAACGCGGGCAGTCCCTGGCCGCCGAATTCCGGGTCGCAACCGAGCGCCGGCCAGCCGGCTTCGACATATTGCCGATAGGCTTCCTTGAAGCCCTTCGGCGTGGTCACGACGCCGTCGCCGGCATACGTGCAGCCTTCCTGGTCGCCGCTGTGGTTGAGCGGGAACAGCACTTCGGAACAGAACTTGCCCGCTTCCTCGAGCACCGCGTTGATCGTGTCGGCGTCGAGTTCGGCGTGCTTCGGCATTTGCCGAAGTTCGGCCTCGACGTTGAGCAGTTCGTGCAACACGAATTGCATGTCGCGCAGCGGCGCGGCGTACTGTCCCATGACTCTCTCTCCCTAGTTTGACAAAAAGCCAGGCCGTTGCCCGGGTCCGTGGTCGGACCTTCTGCGCCGCGCGTTTCCGGTAGATTCCGGCGACGCCGCTAACGGCTTTCGCTTTGATACGAATCAATCAGTTTTTCCAGCGCGGCCCACGTGAGACGCACCGCATCCGGCAGATGCAGAAAGCGCGCGTCGTGATGCAGGCCGAGCGTGACGCTATACAGTTCGAATAGCATCAGCTGCGGGTCGGTATCGGCGCGCAGATGCCCTTCTTCCATCGCTTGCGAGATCGCGCGCGTGAGCGCCGCACGCCACGTCGTCACGCTCGACACCAACTGCTCGCGCACCTGGCTGTCCGCGCGGTCGTCGTATTCGACGGCGCCGCTGATGTAGATGCATCCGGTCGTGACTTCCTGAATGCGTTTCTCGATCCAGCGGGAAATCATCGCGCGCAAGCGCGGCAGACCACGCGGCTCGCGCAGGCTCGGGAAAAACACCTCGTCTTCGAAACGGCGGTGGTATTCGCGCACGACCTCGATCTGCAGATCCTCGCGCGACCCGAAATGCGCGAACACACCGCTCTTGCTCATCTGCATGCGCTCGGCCAGCAAACCAATCGTCAGACCTTCCAGTCCGTCTCGGCCTGCCAGATCGAGTGCTGCATCGAGAATCGCGGCTCGGGTTTGTTCGCCTTTTCGCATAGCTGTTTTACCGTTCTAATGTGACCGAATTGAAAATCGAACGGCCGTACTATTATTGAATGCTTGCCGTCCGCGAAACAAGGACTTTATTAGAAACCGGTTTCTAACCGGCTTCTAATTTTGCGGCTTTCGACCATCAGATCAATCAGATTTTTAGAGGCGTTTGCCTTGAATCGATGGTTGCCGATTGGCGCGCGCGTGTTCTATTTCTTTGCCCCGGTTCGCTGGCGCCGATTGATGGCCGACATGATGCGGCAAGCGCGGGCTCTCGTGCGAGCGGTATTAGTCGTAGCCGCCCACGGTCAGCAGCTTCATCGCGATGCGGTAGCTCGTGTACGCGATCCAGCTCAGCGCGCGCACGCGCGCCGGTCGCGATTCGTAGTGCGCTTCATCGATTGGGCGCGCGTCCGTGAACGCGTCGAGGATCGCGTCGCGCAGTTTGGGGATCGACGGATCGTTCACGAGCACGACGTTCGCTTCGTTGTTCAGCATCAGGCTGAGCGCATCGAGATTCGACGAACCGACCGTGCCCCAGTTCGAATCGACCACCGCGACCTTGCCGTGCAGCAGCGTCTTCTCGTATTCGGCGATCTGCACGCCCGCGCGCAACAGCGCGTGGTACAGGAACGGCACGGCGTAATCGAGCGCCTTGAACTCCTTGCGCCCGATGATCAGCTTCACGACCACGCCGCGCCGCGCCGCGAACACCAGCGCGCGACGCAGTTTGCGCCCCGGCATGAAGTACGGATTCGCGAGCAGGATTTCGTGGCGTGCCTGGCCGATCGCGGCCAGATAAGCTTTTTCGATCGCGCGGCGGTTGATCAGGTTATCGCGCGCGACGAATGCGACGCACGGCTCGCCGCCGGCCCACAGTGCCTCGTTGCGGCGTCGCCGGCGTCTGCGCAGACTGCCAAGCGAGTTGGCGCCCTGCGGCGACAGGTCGGGCTTCATCGAATCGAGCGGCCGATGGCCGACGCGAATCCGCCGCCACTGCACCTCGATCGCATCGCGCACGTCGGCGACCACCGGCCCGCGCAACCCGACCGCGAAGTCCCAGCGCCGGTACGGCAGCTTCTCGCCGTTGTTCTCGTAATCGTCGACGATATTGATGCCGCCGCAATACGCGATCTGATCGTCGATCACCGCGAGCTTGCGGTGCGTGCGCGAAAAGCCGAAGCGGCCGAACAGATGCGGGTTGTAGATGCGATGCTCGATGCCGCCAGCCGGCCATTGCTCGAACATCTTCAGGCGCGCGGTGCCGACGCCATCGGTGATCACGCGCACTCTGACGCCGCGCGCGGCAGCGCGAAGCAGCGCCTCGCTGACCGCGTGGCCGGCTTCGTCGTCGCAGAAGATGTAGGTTTCGAGCGCGACGTTGTGCTCGGCCGCGTCGATGCGCTGGATCAGCGCATCGAAGAAATCGTCGCCGGAGCGCAGCAGCTCGACCTCGTTGTTACTGGTGAAGCGGTAGCGCTGCCAGTAACGACGGCCGAGCAACGTGTGCCGGAGACGCGCGAAACGGCCCGAGCCGCCTGCGCTCACTGGCCACGCTCCCCGGCCAGCGGGCCGGATTGCGGGTCGACCGGGCGTGCGGCGAGCCGCCGCGGCAACTGCAGGATCGCATCGGCATTCGACGACGAAAAGCAGCGCGATGCGGCCTCTTCATATGGCAGCCACACATAGGCGGTGTGTTCGCGCGGCGCGAGCGTCACGTCGATGCACTCGGGGACCTGCAGGCTGAACCAGTGCTCGGTGTTGTAGAGCACGCCCGCTTCGTAGCGGTAACGGAATTCCGGGTAGATCTCGTAGTCGATCGAGTACTGCCAGTCGAACAACCCGCTGCGCGGCACCAGTGCGCCGCCGATCATGATGCCGGTTTCCTCGCCGACTTCGCGCACCGCGGTGTCGGCGAGCGGTTCGTCGAGCCGGTCTTTCGAACCCGTCACCGACTGCCAGAACGCCGCATGATCGGCGCGCTCGAGCAGCAGCACGTCGAGCGCAGGCGTATGAATGATGACGAGGACGGACTGCGGAATTTTCGGCGGTTTCGGCATGGCTCAAACTGGGCGCGACGAGACGCGCGGTACATGTCGGATGACGGTCGAAAGGGTCTGGAAAGCAGTGGCTTCACTGTAACGCAAAAAATGAAAAAGACGCTCAGGTGGAGATCACCTCAGCGCCTTTTCGTTTCGCTCGTGTGGTTTTTTTTTGCGGCCGCCGGCCCACTGGCCGGCACACGCAAGACCGCTGGCTGGCCGCGCGCGGCGGCCGCGGTTTTACGCCTTCGGTTCCGGCGTACGCAGACGGATGTGCAGCTCGCGCAGCTGACGCTCGTCGACTTCGCTCGGCGCCTGCGTGAGCAGATCCTGCGCGCGTTGCGTCTTCGGGAACGCGATCACGTCGCGGATCGAGTCGGCGCCAGCCATCATCGTGACGATGCGGTCCAGACCGAACGCGATACCGCCGTGCGGCGGCGCGCCGTATTGCAGCGCGTCGAGCAGGAAGCCGAACTTCGCCTGCGCTTCTTCCGCGTTGATCTTCAGCGCACGGAACACCTTGCTCTGCACTTCCTCACGGTAGATACGCACCGAGCCGCCGCCGATTTCCCAGCCGTTCAGCACCATGTCGTAGGCCTTCGCGAGGCAGCGCGCGGGGTCCGTTTCGAGGTACTCGAGGTGCTCGTCCTTCGGGCTCGTGAACGGGTGATGCGCGGCGACGTAGCGGTTGTCTTCCTCGTCGTACTCGAACATCGGAAAGTCGACGACCCACAGCGGCTTCCAGCCGGACTCGACGAGACCGTTGGCCTTGCCGAATTCCGAATGACCGATCTTCAGACGCAGCGCGCCGAGGCTGTCGTTGACGACCTTCGCGCGATCCGCCGTGAAGAAAATGATGTCGCCGTCTTGTGCGCCAGTGCGCACGACGATCGCCTTCAGCGCTTCGTCGTGCAGGTTCTTCACGATCGGGCTTTGCAGACCGTCACGGCCCTTCGCCGCTTCATTGACCTTGATCCATGCGAGGCCCTTCGCGCCGTAGATGCGCACGAATTCCGTATAGCTGTCGATGTCGCCACGCGACAGCTCGCCGCCCTTCGGCACGCGCAGTGCCGCGACGCGCCCGTCCTTCGTGTTGGCCGGGGTGCTGAACACCTTGAAGTCGACGTCGCGCATCGCGTCGGTCAGCTCGGTGAATTCGAGCTTCACGCGCAGGTCCGGCTTGTCCGAACCGAAGCGGCGCATCGCTTCCGCGTATTCCATGACCGGGAATTTCTCGTCGAGCTCGACACCGATCGTCGTCTTGAACACGTGACGGATCATCGCCTCGAACAGATCGCGGATTTCCTGTTCCGACAGGAACGAGGTCTCGCAGTCGATCTGCGTGAATTCCGGCTGACGGTCGGCGCGCAGGTCTTCGTCGCGGAAGCACTTGGTGATCTGATAGTAACGGTCGAAGTTCGCGACCATCAGCAGCTGCTTGAATAGCTGCGGCGACTGCGGCAGCGCGAAGAACTGGCCCGGGTTCGTACGCGACGGCACGAGGTAGTCGCGCGCGCCTTCCGGCGTGCTCTTCGTCAGCATCGGCGTTTCGATGTCGATGAAGCCCTGCTCGTCGAGGTACTTGCGCACTTCGATCGCGACGCGGTAGCGCAGACGCAGGTTGTGCTGCATCTGCGGACGGCGCAGGTCGAGCACACGATGCGTGAGGCGCGTGGTTTCCGACAGGTTGTCATCGTCGAGCTGGAACGGCGGCGTGACCGACGCGTTCAGCACGATCAGCTCGTGGCACAGCACTTCGATCTTGCCGCTCTTCAGCGAGGCATTGGTCGTGCCTTCCGGACGGCCGCGCACGACACCCTTGACCTGCACGCAGAACTCGTTGCGCACGCCTTCGGCGACCTTGAACATGTCCGCGCGATCCGGGTCGCAGACGACCTGAACGAGCCCTTCGCGATCGCGCAAGTCGATGAAGATGACGCCGCCATGGTCGCGGCGGCGGCTTACCCAGCCGCACAGCGAGACGGATTGGCCCAGCAGTTCTTCGGTCACCAGACCGCAGTATTCAGATCTCATCGACATGATGTTTGTCTTTCGTTTTGCATTGGTTGAACGGCGCGCCGCGGACGATCCTGCATGAAGCGTTGCGCGCCGGCATTAGAGCGGAGGCTCGACGGTGGCGCGGCGCACCGGCGCCGGCGGCGGCGCGGACGGCGCCACGACGCCCATCGAGACAATGTACTTGAGCGCAGCGTCGACCGTCATGTCGAGCTCGATCACTTCGCTTTTCGGCACCATCAGGAAGAAGCCGGACGTCGGGTTCGGCGTGGTCGGCACGTATACGCTGACGTAATCTTCCTTCAGATGGTTGGCCACGTCGCCGCCCGGGATGCCGGTCAGAAACGCGATCGTATAGGACCCGCGGCGCGGGTACTCGATCAGCAGCGCCTTGCGGAATGCATTGCCACTGCTCGACAGCAGCGTGTCGGACACCTGCTTCACGCTGGTGTAGAGCGGGCCGACCACCGGAATGTGCGCGACCAGCAGTTCCCACCACTTCACGAGCTTCTGCCCAATGAAGTTCTGCGTCAACAGCCCGACGACGAAGATGAACGCGAGCGTGAGCACCGCGCCGAGGCCCGGCAAGCGATAGCCGATAGTGCGTTCCGGCTGCCACGAGGTAGGCAGCAGCAACAGCGTCTGGTCCATCGTGCCGATGATCAGACCGAGCACCCACAGTGTGATGGCCAGGGGCACCAGCACCAGCAGGCCGGTCAGAAACACCGATTTGAGTGTGAATTTCTTCGTCGTCATGTGTACCGCCAGAAAGCTGCGCGGGCCGAAGCCCATGCGCGGTAGATACGCCGCCCGCGCGGGGCGGCAGTCCCACTAGGCGCTGCCGGAACCGCTCGGGCTCGTGGCGGCGGGCGCTGCGGCGGGGGCCGCGGGCGCGGCAGCCGATGCAGCCGATGCAGCCGGGGCAGCGGCTGCGGCCGGCTCGGACTTCGCTTCCGACGCGGCCGGTGCGCTCGTGCTGCCGCGGAAATCGGTCACGTACCAGCCGGAGCCTTTCAACTGGAAGCCGGCGGCCGTGAGTTGTTTGCTAAAGGTGTCTTTTCCGCACTCGGGACACTGGGTCAACTGGGGATCGCTCATCTTCTGGAGCACGTCCTTCCCGAAACCGCATGACCCGCAACGATAAGCGTAGATCGGCATGATCCTTTCTTACTCCAAATGCCTGCTGAAATCTTGTAAACGCTTGCAAAGCCTTGAATTATAGCCGCAAACGATGTCCGTTCCCCGGATTTCGGGAAGCGGACGCACTACGCGCCCGCCACCGCGCCAGATGGGGACGCCCTCCGGACCTCTCAAGAGCGGCGCGCGTGGCGTTAGCCGCGACGCCGCCAGGCGAGCCAGCGCTCGCGTCCGGCGAATACGGCGATCGAGTCGTCGACCGCTTCGTCTTCGACCAGCTCGAAGTATGGCGTGAGCAGCGCATCGAGCTCGCCGCGTTCGACGCCGAACGGCGGCCCTTTCGGCGTCGCGCCGATGAAAAAGATGCCCGCCAGCAACCCGCCGGCCGGCAGCAGTTCGCCCATGCGCTGCGCGTAGTCGGCGCGGCGCTCCGGCGGCAGCGCGCAGAAGAATGCGCGCTCATAGATCCATGCCGGTGCGAACGGTGGCGCATAGGTGAAGAAATCCGCCTGCTCGACCAGCGATGCATGCGCGCCGAGCTGCTCGCGTGCCGCCGCCACGGCGGCTGCCGAGAAGTCGATCGCGCGTACCGGGATGCCCCGGCGCGCGAGCCATACCGCTTCGTGCGCGCTGCCGCAGCCTGGAATCAGCACGGCGACGTCGCGGTGCCGTTCGGCGAACGCGCGAAACGCGGACGTCACGCCCGCCTGATCCCACGGCGTGAAATGACGCTCGAAGCGTTCGTCCCAGAACTCGGGCGAGCTGGGATCGCGGGTCGCGAAATCGGGCGCGGAGGGTTGGATCGGATCGCTCATCGGAATCTATCCTCCATAAGCCAGTACCAGGAACGCACGCGCCAGCATCGCGCCGACGCCGACCGCCACGCCGAACAGCAGCAGGCCTTGCAGCAGACGGTTGGTGCGCTTTTGCTCGAGCAGGATCTGGCGGATCACGTCGTCGTTCGCGCCGCCCACCGGATGATGGTGCTCGGCCAGCATGTTATGGACGAGGCGCGGCAACTGCGGCAGCGTCTTGCTCCATTGCGGCGCCTCGATCTTCAGACGCTCGTACCAGCCGCGCAAGCCGATCTGCTCGTTCATCCAGCGCTCGAGATAGGGCTTCGCGGTCTTCCACAGATCCAGTTCGGGATCGAGCGAACGGCCGAGGCCTTCCACGTTCAGCATCGTCTTTTGCAGCAACACGAGCTGCGGCTGGATCTCGACGTTAAAGCGCCGCGACGTCGAGAACAGACGCAGCAGCACCTGGCCGAGAGAAATGTCCTTCAGCGCGCGATCGAAGTACGGTTCGCAGACCGCGCGGATCGCGCTTTCGAGCTCCTCGACACGGGTGGTCGGCGGCACCCAGCCCGACTCCAGATGCAACGTCGCGACGCGATGGTAGTCGCGCTTGAAGAACGCGAGGAAGTTCTGCGCGAGGTAGTTTTTGTCGAAGTCCGACAACGCGCCGATGATGCCGAAGTCGAGCGCGATGTAACGGCCGAAGTGCGCGGGATCGAGGCTCACCTGAATGTTGCCGGGGTGCATGTCGGCGTGGAAAAAGCCGTCGCGGAACACCTGCGTGAAGAAAATTTCGACGCCCTCGCGCGCGAGCTTCGGAATGTCGACGCCCGCCGCGCGCAACGTATCGACCTGGCTGATCGGCACGCCGACCATGCGCTCCATCACCAGCACCGTGGGCGTGCAGAACTCCCAGTACATCTCGGGCACGAGCAGCAGGTCGAGCCCCTGGAAGTTGCGCCGCAACTGGCTGCCGTTGGCGGCCTCGCGCATCAGGTCGAGCTCGTCGTGCAGGTATTTGTCGAATTCGGCGACCACCTCGCGCGGCTTCAGGCGTTTGCCGTCGGCCCACAGACGCTCGGCCCACACGGCGATGTCGCGCAACAGCGCGAGGTCGGAATCGATCACCGGCAGCATGTTCGGGCGCAGCACCTTCACCGCGACCGCCTTGCCCGCATGCTGGCCAGCCTTCACCTTCGCGAAGTGGACCTGTGCGATCGACGCGCTCGCGACCGGCACCCGCTCGAAATCGTCGAACAGTACGTCGACCGGCGCGCCGAGCGACTTTTCCACGAGCGCGATCGCGACCGCCGAATCGAACGGCGGCACCTGGTCTTGCAGCTTGGCAAGTTCGTTGGCGATATCGACCGGCAGCAGATCGCGACGGGTCGACAACACCTGGCCGAACTTGACGAAGATCGGCCCGAGGCTTTCGAGCGCGAGCCGCAGACGCACGCCCGGCGGCGCATCGAACTTGCGACCAAGCGTCGTGATGCGCAGCAGCAGACGCACGCGCCGGTCGTTGATGCGGCTCAACATCATTTCGTCGAGGCCGAAGCGGATGACCGTGAAAAATATCTTCAGAAAACGCAGAAAACGCATGGCTGGGCCCGGTGACTAGCGCGTGCCGCGCGACGTGGCGGCGCCGCCCGGCGTTTGCGCGCCGCGGGCTTCGACCTTCTGTTCGATGCGCTCGATGCGCTTTTCGACGCGCGCGAGCGAATCGCGCGCGCGCGCCAGCTCGACGTTGAAGTCAGCGAGCGCGGTGCGGCGCACCAGCTGCGGATTTTCGTCGAGCAGGTACTCGGCGGCGGTATCGAGCAGATTGCGACCGGTGCGCTGCACATGCTCGCCGACTGAGCGGACTAGCGACGTGATGCGCCACGCGGGTCCATCACCGATCAGCTTCGCGAGATCTTCCTCCGGCTCCCAGCGCAGATGCTCGGCGAGCTTCGCAATCACGGTCGCGAACTCGGCGTCGCCCTCGATCTTCACGTGCTTCATCACCGCGGCCTGGCCACCTTGCAGGAAGGCCGGCAGTGCGTCGGACGGCACCGAGATCGTCACGTCGAACTGATGCGCATCGGCTTCGTCGAGCGAACCGAGATAGCCGTCGGGCTGCACGAGCAGCGCGAGCACGACCGGCTGACATGACAGGCGAGCGGTCTTGCCCGCGTACGGGGCGAGGCGCTCCCGGGCCCACGATTCGCGGACGAGCAGATGATTGACAGCAGCAGCGAAGGGCTTGGCGGCGAGGGTCATCGAAGGTGGCAAGAAAAAACCCGCGCGAGCGAGGTGCTTGCGCGGGCTCCCATTGTAACGTCCGTTCGCTTCGCGGCCTGCTATGCCGAACGGCCTAAGCCATGCGCGAAGTCAGGAATCGCTATGCCGTGGCCGGCTCTTTTCGAGGCAAACGCGACTCGATGCTTCGGCATGTCAGTGTTGCTCGACCTGCTGGATGCCGGCAAGCAGCCAGCCTTCGCCAGTGCGGTTCGCCTTCGTCAGATTCCAGACTTCGACGAACGGCTCGGCCGCCGCGCCCGGCTCCTCGCGGATCAAACCGGAGAAGCGCACGCTCGCGAAGTATTCGTTCGCGCGCTCCTCGACGCCGAGCAGCTCGGCGTTCAACTGCACGACGTCGGTCTGGTTCGGCTGCGTGCCGCGCGACGCGAGATCGACGCGCACTTCGGCGAACGTTTCCGGCGTCGTGAATTCGCGGATGTCCTCGACGTTGCCGACGTCCCACGCCGCCTGCAGGCGCACGAAGTACACCTTCGCGTTACGCAGAAACGCTTCCGAATCGAAGCCGGCCGGCACCGACGGCGTCGCGCCGAGCGATGGCGTGGTCAACGGATTGCCCTGCGGTTCGAGATACGAGCCGGTGGGCGGCGCCGTGTAACGCGGCTCCTGAATATAGTCGGTGCCTTTCGTGTTCAGCGACGGCGCCGTGCCCGCGTAGGCAGGCTGCGCCGCATCGCGCTTACGGCCGGTGAAGCGGCGGATGAGCCAGATCACCACAATCGCGATCAACGCGATCACGATCACGTTCGCGAACATGCCGGCGAACGCCTCGCCGAGCCCGAAATGCGACAGCAATGCGGCGATGCCGAGACCGGCCGCGAGACCGGCGATGGGCCCGAGCCAGCGATTGCGGTTCGGCGCGGCGGGCGGCGTGGGCTTAGTCGCAGGCGCCGCCTGCGCGCTCTGCTGCGTGGCCTGATTGTTCTGCGCCGGCTGGGACGGCGGCGTCGTCTGGCGCTGCTGCTGCAGACTGTTCGATTGACGGCCGAAGCTGCGGCCTCCGCCCATGCGGCGTGCTTCGGCGTCGAGAGAGGCAAGAGTGCCGGCCATCAGCAGACCGACCATCGCGATCAGTCCGATTCTTCTCGCCAGCGACCCCCTAACCTTACGAGTAGATAACAAATTCAAATCGGACATTTCGCACTTTCCTTTAAAAATCGACGGGTTAGGGACTCTAGTATTTGGACCCCACATGCAAAGCTACCACGCCAGCTGACAAATTGTAATATTTGACGCCGTCGAGACCAGCTTGTTCCATCATAGTTTTCAAAGTTTCCTGGTCCGGATGCATGCGGATCGATTCCGCCAGGTACTGGTAGCTTTCCGCGTCCTTGGCGAAGCGCTCGCCGAGCCACGGCAACACCTTGAACGAATACAGATCGTAGACCTTCTTCAGCGGATCCCATACCTTCGAGAACTCGAGCACGAGCAGCCGCCCGGCCGGTTTCAGCACACGACGCATCTCGGCGAGCGCGATGTCCTTATGTGTCATGTTGCGCAAGCCGAACGCGACCGTCACGACGTCGAAGTAGTTGTCCGGAAACGGGATTTTCTCGGCATCGCACAGCAGCGCCGGCGTGATGATGCCCTTGTCGATCAGCCGGTCGCGGCCCACGCGCAGCATCGATTCATTGATGTCGGTATGCCAGACCTCGCCGGTTTCGCCCGCCTGTTTCGCGAATGCTTTCGACAGGTCGCCCGTGCCGCCCGCGATGTCGAGCACCTTGTAGCCCGGCCGCACGTTCGCCTGGGCGATCGTGAACACCTTCCACGCCCGGTGCAATCCGCCCGACATCAGGTCGTTCATCAAGTCGTAGTTGGCGGCCACCGAGTGGAACACCCCCGCCACCTTCTGCGCCTTGTCCTGTTCGTCGACCGATTGAAAGCCGAAGTGGGTTTTGCTCATCGCGCTCGTCCTTTCGCGTGTTCTTGAATGTTGCGCCGCTCGAGCGGCGTTCGGGGGCGAATCGTATCAGTGACAGTGCCCGTGCGCAGCGGCGGCGGGCACCATCGGCGTGTCGCGGTCGATGCCGGCCGCTGCCAGCTTGGCGAGATACGCGCGCCAGAGTTCATCCTGACGCACGGCCATGTCGTATAGCAGGTCCCACGAATAGATGCCGGTGGCGTGTCCATCGGAGAAGCTCGGCTGCAGCGCGTAGTTGCCGACGCCTTCGATCATCGTGATCGTCACGTCGCGCTTGCCGGTCTGCAGCGTTTCCTGGCCGGGCCCGTGGCCCATCACTTCCGCCGACGGCGAATACACGCGCAGCAGTTCGAACGGCAGCCGATACGCTTCGCCGTTCGCGTACTGCAGTTCGAGCACGCGCGACTTCGAATGCAAGATCACGCCTGTCGGCACCGGCGTCTCGGGAGTCAATCCGCTCATGTTTGGCCTCATCAGATAAACGGCGGGTGATAACGTCGAATCGGCCGCCTCGCACGCCGACGGCAGTCCGGCGATGCGCGGCGACGGATTCAGCGACGCTCAGCCCAGCGCCTGTTCGATTTCCTGCCGCACGGCTTCGCGCAGCAGCGTGGCTTGCGCGCGGCGCGACGACAACATCGCTTCGGACACCGTGCGCTGGCGCGGCGCCCAGATCGGCAGGGGGAAATGCGCGTCGTTCGAGAAACGCGGAATCACGTGCCAGTGCACGTGCGGCACCTGGTTGCCGAGGCTCGCGAGATTGACCTTCGCGGGCTGCATCACGCGTCGCTGCGCACGCTCGACCGCGTACACGGCCTTCATCACGTGATCGCGCTCGTCGGCAGAAAGATCCGAAAACTCGGCAACGTGAGCGTTCCAGATGACCCGGCAAAAGCCCGGGTAGTCGTGTTCGTCGGCGAGGACGACTCGCAGCGCGTCGCCCTGCCACAGCACATCGCCGCCGTCTTCACGGCAAAAAACGCAGTCCATCGTCGTCCTCGGCAAAAATCGTTGGTCGTGCCATTAAACCAGCACGCGCTCGATTCCGCCATTGTTCGCCCGTTGAACGTAGTCCGCCATCCAGTTTTCACCGAGCACGTGACGTGCCATCTCGACCACGATGTAGTCCGCCTCGGTACCCGCGTCTTCGTTGTAACGCGACAGCCCTTGCAGGCACGACGGGCAGCTCGTAAGGATCTTGACGTCGGTCGAACCCGCGTTTCCCTGATTAGGCTGCGGACCGTCGCCGGCCTTCAGCACCGAACCGTTCGGCGCGCCCGCGGCGCCGGCCGATGCATTGGCCGGATTGATCGCGTTCGCGCCCGCTTCGGCGACGAGAGGGATGCCGCGCAGCTTCGCCGCGCCCTTGCGGATTTCTTCTTCCTTGCGGAAGCGCACCTGGGTCGAGATGTCGGGACGCGTGACCGCGAGCGTGCCCGATTCGCCGCAGCAGCGGTCGTTCTTCTCGATCTTGTAGCCGTCCTGCTCCGAACCCATCAGCTGATTGACGAGCTTGACCGGGTCCATCGTCTTGATCGGCGAATGGCACGGGTCGTGGTACATGTAGCGCACGCCGTTCACGCCATCGAGTTTGATGCCTTTTTCCAGCAGATACTCGTGGATGTCGATGATCCGGCAGCCCGGGAAGATCTTTTCGAATTCGTAACCGGCGAGCTGGTCGTAGCACGTGCCGCACGACACCACCACCGTCTTGATGTCGAGGTAGTTCAGCGTATTGGCGACGCGGTGGAACAGCACGCGGTTGTCGGTGACGATCTGCTCGGCTTTGTCGTACTGGCCCGAGCCGCGCTGCGGATAGCCACAGCACAGGTAACCCGGCGGCAGCACGGTCTGCACGCCCGCCTCCCATAGCATTGCCTGAGTCGCGAGACCAACCTGCGAGAACAGCCGCTCGGAGCCGCAGCCCGGGAAGTAGAACACCGCTTCGGTGTCGGCGGTGGTCGTCTTCGGATTGCGGATGATCGGGACGATCTTGTTGTCCTCGATATCGAGCAAGGCGCGCGCGGTCTTCTTCGGCAGGTTGCCCGGCATCTTCTTGTTCATGAAGTGGATCACCTGCTGCGTGATCACCGGCTTGCCGACCGTGGCGGGTGGATGCGCGGTCTGCTTCTTCGCGAACTTCTTCAGCACTTCGTTGCCGAGGCGCTGCGCCTTGTAGCCGACGCCCATCATCGCGGTGCGCGCGAGGTTGATGGTCTGCGGGTTGGTCGCGTTCAGGAAAAACATGCCCGCGGCGTTGCCCGGGTTGAACTTCTTCTTGCCCATCTTGCGCAACAGGTTGCGCATGTTCATCGTCACGTCGCCGAAGTCGATCTTCACCGGGCACGGCGTCACGCACTTGTGGCAGACAGTGCAGTGATCGGCGACGTCGTTGAACTCATCCCAGTGCTTGATCGACACGCCGCGGCGCGTCTGCTCTTCGTACAGGAACGCCTCGACCAGCAAGGACGTGGCGAGAATCTTGTTGCGCGGGCTGTACAACAGGTTCGCGCGCGGCACGTGCGTCGCGCAGACGGGCTTGCACTTGCCGCAGCGCAGACAGTCCTTGATCGACTCGGAAATCGCGCCGATATCGGACTGCTGCATGATCAGCGATTCGTAGCCCATCAGGCCGAAGCTCGGCGTGTACGCGTTGCGCAGGTCCGCGCCTTCGAGCAGCTTGCCCGCGTTGAAGCGGCCATGTGGATCGACGCGCTGCTTGTACTTGCGGAATTCGCCGATCTCGTCGTCGGTCAGGAATTCGAGCTTCGTGATGCCGATGCCGTGCTCGCCGGAGATCACACCGTCGAGCGAACGCGCGAGCTTCATGATGCGCGCGACCGCCGTGTGCGCGTCCTGCAGCATCTCGTAGTTATCGGAGTTGACCGGCAGGTTCGTGTGGACGTTGCCATCGCCCGCGTGCATGTGCAGCGCGACGAACACACGGCCGCGCAGCACCTGCTTGTGGATCGCCTGGGCTTCGTCGAGAATCGGCTCGAACTCGCCGCCGTTGAAAATCTGCCGCAATTCGGCGCGGATTTCCTGCTTCCACGACACGCGAATCGTGCGGTCCTGCGCGAGGTGGAATACGGTTGCGTCAGGTTGCGCGTCGACGCGATCAGCGAACTTTTCGGCGAGCGACTCGTAGCCGAGGCCGACCAGGTAGTGCTGCGCCTCGCGCAGCGACAGGTCGAGCTTGCCGCGCACGAATTCCCAGCGCGTGCGCACACGCGCGAGCAGGTCGAGCGCCTGCTGCACGCGATCCTCGAGCAGCTCGGCGCTCGGAATTTCGTTCGCGTCGTCGCTCTTTCCGAGCGGCAGCTTGCCGCCCTTGAAGAACGCTTCGAGCGCGTCGACCAGTTGCAGCTTGTTCTTCAGCGACAGCTCGATGTTGATGCGCTCGATGCCGTCCGTGTATTCGCCCATGCGGTCGAGCGGAATCACGACGTCTTCGTTGATCTTGAACGCGTTGGTGTGCTTTGCGATCGCGGCCGTACGGCTGCGGTCGAGCCAGAAGCGCTTGCGGGCCTCGGCGCTGACGGCGACGAAACCTTCGCCGCTCTTGCCGTTGGCCATGCGCACGACTTCGGAGGTGGCCTGCGCGACCGCGTCCGCGTCGTTACCGACGATATCGCCGATCAGCACCATCTTCGGGAACGCGTTGCGTTTGCTCTTGGTCGCATAGCCGACCGCGCGCAGATAGCGCTCGTCCAGATGCTCGAGGCCGGCCAGAATCGCGCCGCCCTGGCGCGAGGTCTCGAACAGATAGTCCTTGATTTCGACGATGCTCGGGATCGCCTCGCGCGCCTGGCCGAAGAACTCGAGACAGACGGTGCGCGTATGCGCAGGCATCTTGTGCAGCACCCAGCGCGCGGACGTGATGAGGCCGTCGCAGCCTTCCTTCTGCACGCCCGGCAGACCGGCGAGGAATTTGTCGGTGACGTCCTTGCCGAGGCCCTCCTTGCGGAACACACGGCCCTTGATGTCCAGCGCTTCGGTGCGCAGCAGTTTCTCGCCCGGCGCGTAGTTGCCGTCGAACCATTTGAGCTCGAAACGTGCGACTTCAATGTCGTGGATCTTGCCCATGTTGTGCTCGAGACGCGTGACTTCGAGCCAGTTCCCTTCCGGGTCGACCATGCGCCACCACGCGAGGTTGTCGAGCGCCGTGCCCCACAGCACCGCCTTCTTGCCACCCGCGTTCATCGCGACGTTGCCACCGACGCAGGACGCGTCGAGCGAGGTCGGGTCGACCGCGAACACGAAGCCGGCCTGCTCGGCCGCTTCGGTCACACGTCGGGTGACGACGCCCGCGCCCGAGAAAATCGTCGCCACCTTGCGATCGACGCCCGGCAATTCGGTCATTTCAACCGGGCCGAGCTGTTCGAGCTTTTCGGTGTTGATGACGGCCGAGAACGGCGTGAGCGGCACCGCGCCGCCCGTGTAGCCGGTGCCGCCGCCGCGCGGAATCACGGTCAGGCCGAGTTCGAAGCAGGCCTTGATCATGCCGGCGATTTCGGCCTCGGAGTCCGGCGTCAGCACGACGAACGGGTATTCGACGCGCCAGTCGGTCGCGTCGGTCACGTGCGAGACGCGCGACAGGCCGTCGAACTTGATGTTGTCTTTCTGCGTGACCTTGCCGAGCACGCGCGTAGAACGGCGGCGCAGGTCGTAGGTCTGCTGGAATTCGCTGGCGAATTGGTCGATCGCGCGGCGCGCGGCCTGCACCAGCTTTTCGACGCGCGCGGCGCGATCGACGCCGGCTTCGTCGCCGTGTTCGCGCAGATCGGCGCGGCGGCGCTTTTCGATTTCGGCGAGACGGTGATTGAGCGCCTCGATCAGCAGCGCGCGGCGCTTCGGATTGTCGAGCAGGTCATCCTGAAGATACGGATTGCGGCGCACGACCCAGATGTCGCCGAGCACTTCGTACAGCATGCGCGCCGAGCGGCCGGTACGGCGTTCGGCGCGCAATTCGGCGAGCGCATCCCAGGCTTCGTTGCCGAGCAGCCGGATGACGATTTCGCGGTCGGAGAACGACGTGTAGTTGTAAGGAATTTCGCGCAGACGCGCTTCGGGATCGGCGGCCACCGCGGCGGCGCCGTGCGGATCGAAAACTTGAGGTGCGTTCATGTTTGGACGACTCGGTAGGTCGGCCTGGCGCGCTCGTCACGAGGCGTCGGCCAACAATGCGCGTGGGGCGCAATGCTTGAAATCTTCTAGGGCTTCCAGGGGCGCGAACACGACCGGCGGCCAACTCACGGCAGTCGCTTCGCGGCGCTCAGAGACAGCTACACGATCGCGCGCGGCGGATATGCCGCTCCGCCGCGGGGCACGATTCGCGCGGAACGGGCATTAAATGGGCGATCCGAGGCTGCCAGTGCATCTTCCGATCCTTATTCCAAAATGGAATTCTACCGCATCATCCTGCCACGCGTTGCCGGCGGGAATCGGGGCGGCGGCGGGGGTTCGGGGGATTTGGCGGTGAGTTTGGCGCAATTTCGCACGCCGTCTCATTGGCCGACCGGACGGCTTGGCAAACTTCGATCATGCAGTTCACAAACGTTCACAAAAGGCCGGGCTAGGGGCGTGCCACCCTTCCCCGGCGCGCGCGGAACGGCCGGAGCGGGCACCGTTGGCGCTATCATTGACGTTTTCCCGTCTTAACAGCGCACCGCGCCACCCGCATGGCTTCCCACGACTACCTGAAAAAGACCCTGACCGCGCGCGTCTACGACGTGGCGCGCGAGACCGAACTCGAACGCGCGCCGAACCTGTCGGCGCGGCTGCGCAACCCGGTCTATCTGAAGCGCGAGGACAATCAGCCGGTGTTCTCGTTCAAGCTGCGCGGCGCATACAACAAGATGGCGCATATTCCGGCCGAGGCGCTCAGTCGCGGCGTGATCACCGCGTCGGCGGGCAATCATGCGCAGGGCGTGGCGTTGTCGGCGGCACGCATGGGCGTGAAGGCGATCATCGTCGTGCCGGTGACGACGCCGCAGCTCAAGGTCGACGCGATCCGCACGCACGGCGGGCCGACCGTCGAGGTCGTGCAGTTCGGTGAGTCGTATAGCGACGCCTATGGTCACGCGGTCAAGCTGCAGCAAGAGCGCGGCCTGACCTTCGTGCATCCGTTTGATGATCCCTACGTGATCGCCGGCCAGGGCACCGTCGCGATGGAAATCCTCAGCCAGCACCAGGGCCCGATTCACGCGATCTTCGTGCCGATCGGCGGCGGCGGTCTCGCGGCTGGTGTCGCCGCATACGTGAAATCGGTGCGCCCCGAGATCAAGGTGATCGGCGTGCAGACCGATGATTCGTGCGCGATGGCCGCATCGTTGAAGGCGGGCGAGCGCGTGACGCTGAACGAAGTGGGCCTGTTCTCCGACGGCACCGCGGTGAAGCTCGTCGGCGAAGAAACCTTCCGTCTGTGCCGCGAATATCTCGACGAAGTGCTCCTGGTGAACACCGATGCGCTGTGCGCCGCGATCAAGGACGTGTTCCAGGACACGCGCAGCGTGCTCGAACCGGCGGGCTCGCTCGCGGTGGCCGGCGCCAAGCAGTATGCCGAACGGGAAGGCATCGAGAACCAGACGCTGATCGCGATCACATCGGGCGCGAACATGAACTTCGACCGCATGCGCTTCGTCGCCGAACGCGCGGAAGTAGGCGAAGCGCGCGAAGCGGTATTCGCGGTGACGATCCCCGAAGAGCGCGGCAGCTTCAGGCGCTTCTGCGAGCTGCTCGGCACGCGCAGCGTCACCGAGTTCAACTACCGGATCGCCGACGCGAACTCGGCGCATATTTTCGTCGGCGTGCAGATCCGCAATCGCAGCGAATCGGCGCAGATCGCCGGCGCCTTCGAAGCGCACGGTTTTGCCACCGTCGACCTGACCTTCGACGAACTGTCGAAGCAGCACATCCGCTACATGGTCGGCGGCCGCTCGCCGCTCGCGCGCGACGAACGACTGTTTCGCTTCGAGTTTCCCGAGCGTCCGGGCGCGCTGATGAGATTCCTGTCGTCGATGGCGCCGAACTGGAACATCAGCCTGTTCCACTACCGCAACCAGGGCGCGGACTACAGCTCGATTCTGGTCGGCATTCAGGTGCCCGGGAGCGACCATGCGGCGTTCGAGCGCTTCATCGAAACGCTCGGCTATCCGTGCTGGGAAGAGACGAAAAACCCTGTCTATCGTCTATTTCTCGCCTGATCTCTTCGAACCGGAACGCAACGATGGCGCTTTCGCTCGTCGACAAACTGGTGGTCGCAATCTCGTCGCGCGCGCTGTTCGACTTCGAGGAAGAGAACCGTGTCTACGAGGCCGGCGACCTGAAGGCTTACGAAGCGTTGCAGCGCGAGCGTCTGAACGTGCCCGCGAAACCGGGCGTCGCGTTTCCGCTGATCCGCAAGCTGCTTGCGCTGAACGCCGGCGGTCATCGCGTCGAAGTGGTGATCCTGTCGCGCAGCGATCCGATCAGCGGTCTGCGCGCGTTTCATTCCTGCCGCGAACACGGGCTCGCGATCGAGCGCGGCGTGTTCACGCGCGGCCGAGCGCCGTTCGGTTATCTGAAGCCGCTGAACGCTTCGCTGTTTTTGTCGGCGAATCAGCAGGACGTGCGCGATGCGCTCGCCGCTGGCTTCCCAGCCGCACGCGTGTTGCCGGAATCGGCGAAAATGGCGAGCAAGTACCCGGACGAAATCCGCATTGCGTTCGACGGCGACGCGGTCTTGTTTTCCGACGAAGCGGAACGCATCTTCCAGCAAGACGGCCTGCGCGCGTTCGTCGGTCACGAGATCGACAACAAGCATCTGCCGCTCGCGGACGGTCCGCTCAAGCCGCTGCTCGAAGCACTGCACCGGTTGCAAAAACTCGCGGACGCGGCCGCGCCGATGCGCATTCGCACGGCGCTGGTGACGGCGCGCTCGGCGCCCGCGCATGAGCGAGCGATCCGCACCCTGATGGCATGGAACATCGAAATCGACGAAGCGATGTTCCTCGGCGGCCTCGACAAAAGCGCATTTCTGCGCGAGTTCGAGCCCGACTTTTTCTTCGACGACCAGATCGGCCACTGCGAATCGGCCCGCGTCGTAACGGCGACAGGGCACGTGCTGAGTGGCATCGTGAACGCATCATGACACCCGAACAATCCCCGCTCGGCAAGTCCTCGACTTACACCGAACAATACGATCCGACGCTGCTGTTTCCGATTGCGCGCAGCCATGCGCGCGAGGCGATCGGCATTACCGCGCGACTGCCGTTTTTCGGCACCGACATCTGGAACGCCTACGAGCTGTCGTGGCTGAACGCGCGCGGCAAGCCGCAGATCGCGGTCGCGACGTTCTTCGTGCCGGCCGACTCGCCGAACATCGTCGAGTCGAAATCGTTCAAGCTGTATCTGGGCTCGTTCGCGCAGACTGCGTTCGCCTCGGCCGAGAGCGTACGCGACACGATCAGGCGCGACGTGTCCGCGTCGTGCGGCGCGACCGTGTCGGTACATCTGAGCACACCGCACGAATTCGGCAAGCTGAAAATGGAAGAATTCGACGGCCTGTCGCTCGACCGGCTGGAACTCGAGGCGAGCGTCTATCAGCCGGACGCGTCACTTTTGAGCGCGGCGCACGACGAAGCGCCGGTCGAGGAAACGCTGTTCTCGAACCTGCTGAAGTCGAACTGCCCGGTGACCGGTCAGCCGGACTGGGGCAGCGTGCAGATCCACTACACAGGCTCGCAGATCGATCACGCGGGCCTCTTGCGATACATCATCTCGTACCGCAATCACACCGGGTTTCATGAGCAATGCGTCGAGCGAATCTTCGTCGACATCATGAAGATGTGCAAACCGCTGAAGCTCGCCGCCTATGCGCGCTACACGCGTCGCGGCGGGCTCGACATCAACCCGTTCCGCACCAACTACAACCTGCCGATGCCGGACAACATGCGGCTCGCGCGGCAGTAATTCCAAGAAAAAAAACAGCGGTAAACGCGACGAGGGCACCGCAGGCCATTACGACCTGCGGCGCCCTCGTCACATGAAAGCCATCAAAGCGATCAGGCCGCCGGCTTCTTATAAGCGACGCAATCCACCTCGACCTTGCAGTCGATCACCATCGACGACACCACGCACGCGCGCGCCGGCGGATTCTCGCCAAAATACTCGCGAAACACCTTGTTGAACGACGCGAAGTCGCGCGGGTCGTCGAGCCACACGCCGCAACGCACGACGTGCTCGGCGCCATAGCCCGCTTCCTTCAGGATCGCGAACACGTTCTGGATCGCCTTGTGCGATTGCTCGACGATGCCGCCGTTGATCACTTCGCCGTTTTCCATCGGCGTCTGGCCCGACACGAACAGCCAGCCGTCCGCCTCGACCGCGCGCGCGAACGGCATCACCTGACCGCCCGTTCCCTTTCCGCCTTCCACGCCATATCGCTTCATCGTCACACTCCTTAAAAAGTCGGGCACGCGCGGCGCCCTCGCCGCGCGTGCCGCCATCAATCGATAAAAAATCAGAACGCGCCCTGCGCATCGCCCTTCGACGGCGCGCCGCGCGTGACGAACCGGCCAGCCCGCTCGCCCGTCACCGCGCCATCGCGATACGACAGCACGCCGTTGACCCATACCGCGTCGATGCCGGCAGCGGGCTGCTGGGGCTTGTCGAACGTCGCCACGTCATGCACTTTCGCCGGATCGAACAGCACGAGGTCGGCGTGATAGCCGATATGCACTTCGCCGCGTTGCGCGAGTCCGAAGCGGCGCGCGGACAGGCTCGTCATCTTGCGCACCGCTTCCTCGAGCGGCAGCAAAGCGGCATCGCGCGCATAGTGACCGAGCACGCGCGGAAACGCGCCCCACAGTCGCGGATGCGGCAGCGGGTCGTTCGGCAGGCCGTCGGAACCGACCATCGTAGCCGGATGCGACAGGATGCGCCGCACGTCGTCTTCGGACATGTTGTGATAGACCGCGCCGGCCGGTTGCAGGCGCTTGCCCGCCTCCTGCTGCGAGACGCCCCATTCGGCCGCGACTTCCTTGATCAGCTTGCCCGCCATTTCCGGATGCGGCTCGGACCACGTGATCGTGATGTCGATGTCGCCTGTCACCTGCTTCAGATCGAGCGTCGACGAGCTGCGGTTGTACGGATAGCAGTCGCAACCGACCGGCTGCCCGCCGCGCGCGCCTTCGAGCGACTTCAGCACTTCGACGCTGCGCCCCCAGTTCGACGGCCCCGCGCACTTCAGATGCGAGATCACGACCGGCACACGCGCATGACGTCCGACGCGGTAGGCCTCGTCCATCGCCTCGAGAATCGCGTCGAACTCGGTGCGCATATGGGTCGTGTACAGCGCGCCCGCGGCCGCGAGCGGCTCGGCGAGCGCCATCACTTCCTCGGTCGGCGCGGCGAACGCCGAACCGTATGCGAGCCCCGAGCTGAGACCGAGCGCGCCGTGCGCGAGCGCTTCCTCGAGCTGCGCGCACATGCGCTCGATTTCCTCGGCAGTCGCCGCGCGATCGAGCCGGTCCATCTGGTTATTACGCAACGCCGTGTGGCCGATCAGCGCGCCGACGTTCACCGCCGGCCGCGCGGCGTTCACCGCGTTCACATAGTCGGCGAAGGTCGGGTACTGGAACGCGTCGCGCTCGCCGAGCAGGTTCATCGGATCGGGCGGATCGCCCTTCAGCGATACCGGCGACGCGCTGATCCCGCAATTGCCGACGATCACCGTCGTCACGCCCTGGGTGATCTTGGGCAGCATCTGCGGCGAGCGGATCACATGCGTGTCGTCGTGCGTGTGTACGTCGATGAAGCCCGGCGCGAGCGCGCGCCCGTCGGCCTCGATCACCTCTTCGGCGAGCCAGTTCGACAGATTGCCGATCGCGGCGATGCGCCCGTCGCGGATCGCCACGTCGCGCTCGACGGGCGGCGCGCCCGTGCCGTCGTACAGTTGCGCGCCGACGATCAGCGTGTCGGCGGCTTCGGGATGCGAATGCATGGATCAATCTCCTAACGGTTGTCGATCGCCGCCGCCGCGGTGCGTGTCGAGCGCGTGCTTCATGCGGCGCAGCAATTCGCGGCTCTCGTCGCCCTGACTGACGGCAAGTTCGGTGACGAGCACATCGAGCGCCATCATCATCGCGTAACGGGACGACGACGGCTTGTAGATGAAATCGGTTTCGAACGCGACGATCGGGATCAGCCAGTTGGCGAGCTTCGCCAGCGGCGACGCGGGCGCGGTCAGCGCGACCACCGTCGCACCGTAGCTGCGCGCGATCTTGCAGTTCTCGACCATCTCGGGCACGCGCCCCGTGGTGGACAGCGCGATCACGACGCACTCGCGCGACACCGTGCTCGCCACCATGCGCTGCAACAGCCCGTCCTGATAGGTTGCGACCGGGCGGCCGAGGCGCACGAGCCTGAAACGCATTTCGTCAGCGAGCGCGGTCGAGCCGCCGCCCATGCCGAACACGTAGATCATGCGCGCATTGCGCAGCGCGGCCGCCGCTTCGGCGAGCGGCGCCTGGCGCAGCAGTTGATGATTGTGCGCGAGCGCCGTTTGCAGCTCGTCGAAGACCCGCGTGGCGATCGGCTCGGGTGCGTCGCTTGCGGTGTCGCGCTCGAGAAACCGCTGACCGACCGCGGCCGCCTGCGCGAGCCGCAGCTTGAGTTCGCGCACGTCGCGGCAGCCGACCGCCTTCGCGAAGCGCGTGACGGTCGCGATGCTGACCTCGGCCTGCTGTGCCAGCGCGCCGATGCTCGCGCGCGACGCGCCGGTCAGATCGTCGAGGATCAGCGCGGCGACCTTGCGTTCGGCCGAGCGCAACTCTGGCGCGCACTCGGCAATGCGCGCGACGATGTCGAAAGCGAGCGGTTCGGCGCTACGGTTCATGGCAGGCGGTGGGGTTCGCGGCACGGCTTTCGCGGCCCTCCGGGGGCCTTCGAAACCCATGGTACTAAATAACATTCTTTCAGACATCGTACTTTCGATAACATGGTAAAGTCAAATCTGACTCAATTTACCCGGACGATGGAGCACGGAGACATGAAAGTTACAAACTATCAGGGCGCGACGATTGATCCTTATAGCAAGGGCTTGGGCATGGTTCCGGGCACGAGCGTCCAGTTGAAGGACGCCGCGCGCCTCGAGTGGAACCTGCTCGCCGAGGACGTCAGCCTGCCGGCTGCCGTACTGTACGAGGATCGCGTCGAGCACAACCTGAAGTGGATGCAAGCGTTCGTTGCCGAATACGGGGTCAAGCTCGCGCCGCACGGCAAGACCACGATGGCGCCGCAACTGTTTCGCCGTCAGCTCGAAACCGGTGCGTGGGGCATCACGCTCGCCACCGCTCATCAGGTGCGCGCG
Source organism: Paraburkholderia lebeckiae (assembly GCF_050436225.1). Classification (NCBI taxonomy): domain Bacteria; kingdom Pseudomonadati; phylum Pseudomonadota; class Betaproteobacteria; order Burkholderiales; family Burkholderiaceae; genus Paraburkholderia; species Paraburkholderia lebeckiae. Next base: position 3,451,639 of record NZ_JBNDLU010000002.1, read on the forward strand.
GCGTACCACGGCGGCGTCTCGCGCATCCTGATGGCGAATCAGCTGGTGGGCCGTCACAACATGATGATGATCGCCGAATTACTCAGCGATCCGGATTTCGAATTCTTCTGCCTCGTCGATTCGGCTGAGGGCGTCGAGCAACTCGGCGAATTCTTCACCTCGGTGAAGAAGTCGCTGCAGGTGCTGCTCGAACTCGGCGTGCCGGGCGGACGCACCGGCGTGCGCGACGAAGCGCAGCGCAACGCGGTGCTGGACGCGATCGCGCGCTATCCGGACGTGCTGAAGCTCGCAGGAGTCGAACTGTACGAAGGCGTGCTGAAGGAAGAACCCGAAGTGCGCGCGTTCCTGCAAGGCGCGGTCGCGGTCACGCGCGAGCTCGTCGAGCAAGGGCGTTTCGCGCGCTCGCCCGCTGTGCTATCGGGCGCGGGATCGGCGTGGTACGACGTGGTCGCCGAAGAGTTCGCGCAGGCGACGCAAACCGGCAAGGTCGAGGTCGTGCTGCGCCCGGGCTGCTATCTGACGCACGACGTCGGCATCTATCGCAAGGCGCAGACTGACATCTTCAAGCGCAATCCTGTCGCGAAGAAAATGGGCGAAGGCTTGCTGCCGGCACTGCAATTGTGGGCGTACGTGCAGTCGATTCCCGAGCCGGATCGCGCGATCATCGGCCTCGGCAAACGCGACTCCGCGTTCGACGCAGGCATGCCGGAGCCGGCGCGCCACTATCGCCCGGGCCAGCAAGCGCCCCGCGACATCGCCGCGAGCGAAGGCTGGGAAATCTTCGGTCTGATGGACCAGCACGCGTATCTGCGGATTCCCGCCGGCGCCGATCTTAAAGTGGGCGACATGATCGCGTTCGACATCTCGCATCCGTGCCTGACGTTCGACAAGTGGAAGCAGGTGCTGGTCGTCGATCCGCAGTATCGCGTGAAGGAAGTGATCGAGACGTTCTTCTGATCGGACCACGCCGCGCTGACTGAAGCGCGATCTGTTCCGCTAAAGAAAAAGGCTGTGCGCCCTTGGGCTCACAGCCTTTTTTATCGCCACGTGCGAAGTAGCGATCACATGCGTTGCGCCGCCTCGTCGCCAGCGGTCTCCTGCGGTGCGGCGGCCACGGTCGCGGCGCTGGCGTTGGCCGTCACCTCGCCGATGCGCGTCTCCAACATTTTCAGCGCGCCCGACAATGCCGCGAGCGCCTCATCCGGCAACCCGGCCATCGTGTCGTGCAAGAACGCATTGCGACGCGGCAGGCTCGCTTCGGTCGCGGTGTTGCCCGCTTCGGTCAGGCGCACGTTGGTCACGCGGTTATCGCGCGTATCCATGCTGCGCGCGATCCAGCCCAACCCTTCGAGCGCCTTCAGCTGTCGCGTGAGCGCGCCAGGATCGACGCGCAACCGCTCGACGAGCCGCTTCTGCGACGACTCGCCGGCCTGCTCTCGCAGCGCGAGCAGAATGCGCCAGCGTGGCAACGGATGCCCCACCTGGGCCTCGAATGCCGACATGAACGCCCGATAGGTGCGACCAAATTGCTGCATGACTGCAACGCGGTCCTGTTCTTCCATAATCTGCCCGTCCAACACCAAGTCCAAAAATCAATCTGCGTGAATCACCGGCTCGAGCTTGCGCTGCAGCTTGACCCGCGGAACGCGGCGGGTTTGCCACACCGACACGACGGCGATCACCGCGGCCATCGCGAGACCCAGATGAATCGCCCCGACCAGCGACTCGCGCGCGCTTTCGAGCAGCATCGCGCCGTTGTGGCCCGCGTGCGTCAACTGATTGACGAGCGTGGTCTGCGCATCGCGGTTGATCAGAATCTGCGGATCGCCGAGATCGGCGAACCAGTGCGACGCGCCCGCGCCTTCGAGCGCATTGCGCACACCGCTCTTGTACATGTGGGTCACGAGCGTGCCGGTCAGCGCCGTGCCGATCATGCCACCGATCATCCGCAGCGACTGCAGCAGCGCGGTCGCGATGCCGAGGTGTTCGCGGCCCGCGGTCTGCTGCGCGAAGATCGTCAGGTTCGGCATCACGAAGCCGAGCCCGAGGCCCCCGACGACCATGAACGACATCAGCACCCATTGCTGCATCGAACGGGTCGCGACGACGATGCCAAGGCATGACAGCGCGACCATCGCAAAGCCGATGTACAGCATCAGGTTCGGATTCTTCACCCGCGACACGACACGCCCGTTCGCGATACTGCCGATCGTGATGAACACGACGAGCGGCGTGATCACGAGGCCCGCCTCTTTCGGCGACATGCCGAAGCCGCCCTGGAACAGCAGCGGTGCGTAGAACAGCAGCGAGAACATCGTGAAGCCGCCGAGCACGGCCAGCGTGAACAGCGCGGCCAGACTGCGGTTGCGGAACATGTCGACGGGCAGGATCGCGGTCGGGCAGCGCTTTTCCCATTTCCACAGCGAGATGGCCGACGCGACGGCGAGCCCGAGCAGCGCGAACGCGCTCAGCGTGATGCCGTGCTTCGGCAGCAATTCGACGGACAGCTGCAGTGAGCCAAGCGCGATCGCGATCAGCAGCGCGCCGGGCCAGTCGAGCCGCATTTTTCCGGTATGTTCGACGTGTCGCAGATGCGGCAGGAAACGCCAGACGAAAAACAGCGACAGCAGCCCGACCGGCAAATTCACATAGAACACCGAGCGCCAGCCGTAGTACTGCGTGAGAAAACCGCCGAGCGACGGGCCGACCGCATTGGCGATCCCGAACGCCGAGCTCATCAGCACCTGCCAGCGCAGCCGCACGACGGAATCGGGGAACAGATCGGGAATGCATGCGAACGCGGTGCCGACGAGCATGCCGCCGCCAATGCCCTGCAACCCGCGCGCGAGCACGAGAAACAGCATGTTGTTGGCCGCGCCGCACAGCACCGAGGCGCCGGTAAACACGACGATCGATGCAATCACGAATGGCTTGCGCCCGTAATAATCGCCGAGCCGCCCGAAAATCGGCACGGTGATCACCGAGGTCAGCAGATACGAGGTTGCGACCCATGCGTACAACTCGAAGCCTCGGAGTTCGGACACGATGGTGGGCAGCGCGGTGCCGACCACGGTCTGGTCGAGTGCGACCAGCATCGTGACGAACGAGATGCCGAGCATGGCCAGCAGGGATTCGCGGAATGGTAAGACTTGCCCACTCGAATGGTGGGCGGCGGTATGGACAGCCATTTTTGATGGAGCAAAAGTTGACGTGTCAAAAGATTGGGAATCATATCACGGTGGGACGTTCCAACCGGGACGGAACGCGTCTTGCAACGCGGTAGACTGACCTTGAAGTATCCAGGACACGACATGCCAGGGAGGCCCATGCAGCCGAGTTCGCTCGCAGCACCATCCTTATCGGAGCAGGATCTCGCCGCGCTGCGGCGCGCGAAACACCAACTCGAAAGCCCCGCGCTCACGATGAAGCTCGCGAGCGTCGTCGGCGCGCCGATCGAGAAGCTGCTGTCGCGCATTCCGGCGTTCGCCAACCAAAAAGTGTCCGATGCGACGCAGGCCGCGTTGCGCAAATGTCTGTCGATCGCGCTACGCACGCTCGGCCGGCGCGACGACGCCAAGCTTCTCGCGCCTGACAAGCCGAACAACCTGCTGCACAAGTTCGCGGTCGCGACCACCGGCGCGGCCGGCGGCGCGTTTGGATTGGTCGCGCTGCCGGTCGAGCTGCCGGTCACGACTACGCTGATGTTCCGCTCGATCTGCGACATCGCGCGCAGCGAGGGCGAGGACCTAAGCTCGGTCGACACGCAGCTGCAATGCCTGACCGTGCTCGGCATGGGCGGTACATCGAGCGAGGACGACGACGCCGACCTCGGCTACTTCTTCATGCGCGGCGCGCTAGCGCAGGCGGTGTCGAAGGCGTCGTCCGAGGTAGCCAGCAAGGGCTTTACGACCCACGGCTCGGCGGCGCTGCTGCGGCTGCTCAACGCGATCGCCGCGCGCTTTTCGGTGCAGGTCAGCGAACAGATCGCTGCCAAATCGATTCCCGCGATCGGCGCGGTGCTCGGCGCGATGGTCAACACCGTGTTTATCGATCACTTCCAGCAGGTCGCGCACGGGCACTTCACCGTGCGGCGGCTCGAGCGGCAATACGGCCACCAAATGATCGAAGCCGTCTATCGGACGCTCGACGTCACGCTCGACGCCTGAGCCCTGTTCGCGGCGCGGCTCGTCGCGCGTCGCACGAACGCGGCCGCGCGATCGAGCGCGCGGTTCGCCTCCGGCATGAACGGCGCGAACATCGGCCACACGTGCGGCAGGTTTTTCCACACCTCGCATTCGCAATCGACTCCTGCCGCGCGTGCGTTGTCGGCGACGCGGCGCGCGTCGTCGAGCAGCACCTCGGTGCTGCCCGCCTGCAAGAACAGCGGCGGCAGACCGCGCAGGTCCGCATAGACCGGCGACGCGTACGGATGCGTGGCCGGCGCGTCGCCGAGATAGACCTTGGCCGCGCGCTCGATCGAGGCGCCACAGAACATCGGATCGACGCTGTCGTTGGTGCGAAGGCTCGCGCCGGTCGTCGCCAGATCGGTCCACGGCGAGAACAGCAGGCCGCCAGCGGGCATCGGTGCGCCGGCGTCGCGCAGCGCGACCAGCGTGGCGAGCGCGAGGCCGCCGCCGGCCGAGTCGCCGGCGACCACGATCGAGCTCGGTGCGATGCCCATCGCGAGCAGTTGTCGATAGGCGGCGGTGGCGTCGTCGAGCGCGGCCGGAAAGCGATGCTCGGGCGCGAGGCGGTAGTCGAGGGAGAAGAGCCGCGCGTCGGCGCGGGTAGCGAGAGCGAACGTTAGCGACCGATGCGTGCGCGGCGAGCAGAAGTAGTAGCCTCCGCCGTGGCAATACAGGACCGTCGGCTCCGCGCCGCCGGCCGTGCCGCCGTCCACGCGTTCCAGCCATTCCCCGACGAGCGGCGCGTCGGCCGCGCCATACGTTTCGCGAAGATGCCAGCCGCGCGGCGCGCGTGGCGACCACACCCGCTTCGCGGTCAGCGCGCGCGCCCTTTCGACGTTGATGGACGGTTTGAGGGTTTCGGGCCGGAACTGCCTGCGCAAATACCAGCAAGCGAGCGCGCTTTGCCAACTCATCGGGACATGCTCCTTCGTTGAAGTCCCGTCATGGTACGGGCAGTGGCGGGGACGCCGTCGGTTGGCGGGTTCTAACGGTGTGAAGCTGCTTGTGGCCGCGGCACGCGCGCTCGGCCCACGCGAGGCCCACGCCTAGTTCGCCGGCAACACCTGCCCGCGAATTTCGCCCGTCGGATTCTGCGCGGTATGAACATTGAAGTACCACTGCCCCGCCATCAGATCCGTGACCTGCTGCTCGGTCAGCTTCGCCGTGCCTTTGATCGGACTCGCGAGGCCATTCTTCTCGATCGGCACCTGGACCTTCCCGTTCTGGCCAACCGGCGCGGGACCGTGGAAATGCGCGGCGGTGACCGGACCGCTCAAGCCTTCGTAAGTAACAGTCCACTGCAGCGATTGGGTGGCGGTGTCGAAGGTCGCATTCAGCATGCCGTGCCCGTGACTCACGCGCGGCGGCACTTCGCTCGACGGCTGGAGATTCGCCTTCAGCGCAACCGTATCCGCGAACGCAGCGCCCGACGCAAGCGCCCACACCACTACGGCCAGATTCAATTTTCGCAGCGAAACCATGGTCTTCTCCGGACATTGACGCGCCGCCGCGGCACCCGTGCCGGCCGTGCGGAGCTTCCACATACTAGTGCAAATCATTTGGAGCCGGTGAGGTTGGGGTGGTGGCTTGCGCGGGCCGCCTTAATTCGAACCGGACTGTGATTAAAACAGAAGGCCCGATGGGCAAACTGCGCAATGCGCAAAGGCGTTCGTCAAATATGCCTAAAATACAGGCGAAAACGTAGCGCGAAATCGTTTTAATCGATTTAATCGAAAAGTTAATTGCGCGATTTGTAATAAATAAATGACGCTATTCCTGGTATGCTTCGATTTGCGAGAAGTGACTCCTTCATCGAAGGATGTCTCCAAACCTTTAACGCGGCTTCGGCCGCGTTTTTTTTCGTCCCGATTTTGGTCGCGGCCGTTTGAATCGGCCGCGTATTCGCGCGAGGTCACCGCCCGCCGCCCGCTCGGCGAGCAATGCGGCCTGCTGTTCGATGCCATCGAGCATCGCCTCGCATTGGCGGATTAGCGCATGCCCCTCGTTACGCAACTGCTCGGCCGACTTCGCGACAATGTCGCGACGATAGGCTTCGAGCGCGTGTACGAGTGGCTGATACTGCAGCACGCTGGCCGCCCCCATCACCCGATGCAGCCACTCGGGCACCCGCCCCATGTCTTCGCGTTCGAGTAACGTCGCAAGCGCGTTGAAGTCTTCGCGCATCGACGAGACGAATGAACCGAGCAACGCCTTGACCGTCGACCCGCTTCCCCATAACTGCGTCATGTGTGCCAGTTCGATGGGCACGTACGGTTCGACACCGACGCGCCGAATGATCTGCCGCTCGCCGGCCAGCGCAGACGATTCGCGACCGCATGTTTCTGCCGGCGCGGGGTGCCGAACGGTGTCGGTGCCAAACCAGCGGCTCAGGTAGTCGCGCAACGTGGCGAGCCGAGTCGGCTTGATCAGACTGTCGTCCATGCCGGCTTCGCGACACAAACTCAGGTCGTCGGGCGCGGTGTTGGCCGTGATGCCAAGTATCGGCAGACGCTGCGCGCCGCCGCGCAGTGCCTCCGCTTCGCGGATACGGCGAGTCAGTTCGTAACCGGACAGGTTCGGCATGTGACAGTCCGTGATCAGGCAGCCATAGCTCGTGCGCTCCAGTGCGAGAAGCGCTTCGGCGCCGTCGTTCGCGACGTCGCACGCGAACCCCAGCAGGGCGAGTTGATGGCGGATCAACTCCTGATTGACTGGGTGATCTTCCGCGACAAGAATCAGTCGCCCGCTCGCGATCGCGCGTTCACGATCGAGCCGCGGCGCGACGCCATCGGTCGAGAACGGCACGCCTGTCGCTCGCGGTGTCATCGGGGACATCGACGACAGGCCCGTCATCGCGGCCGCGCATGCGGCGCCGAGGCCGCGCCACGAAATCGGATTGACGCTCACGCGCACCTTGTCGTCGAGGATGCGGTAACCCGTCGGCTTCGGTTTTTCGGTCAGCGTGACGACACGCGCATTTGCGCCGATCTGTACGGGCAACGTGACGTCCTCGCCGACGAACAGCAGATCCGCGCGGCTCAGCACGTCGCTTTTGCCCTGCGTCGCCGCAGCGGCCGAGAGGCTGCGCAGTTCGAGCCCGAGCGCCTCGCCGAAGTGTACGAGGGCTCGGCCGATGCGCGGATCTCGCGTGATCACGACGGCGCTTTTGCCGCGCAGACCGTTGATCGAATAACGCTGTTCGACGATCGGCATCGTCAGCCGCACGATCATCCTCGTGCCGTGGCCGGGTTCGCTGCGCAGCGCGAGCGTGCCGTTCATCAGGTCGATCAGCTTGCGGCAGATCGTCAGCCCAAGGCCCGTGCCGCCGAAGCGCCGCGTGGTGGACGACTCGGCCTGCACGAACGGCTCGAACAGGCCCGCCTGCACGTCCGGCGCGATGCCGATGCCGGTGTCCTCAACGGTCAGCTCCAACGTCTGCGACTCCGCGCGATCTTCGACGACCGCTACGCTCACACCCACCTCGCCCTTCGGCGTGAACTTGATCGCATTGCCGAGCAGATTGAACAGAATCTGGCGCAGACGCACGCTGTCGCCACGGAGCGTCGCTGCGGCGTCGGTCGCGATGTCGACGCGCACTTTCAGCCCTTTTTCGTGGGCGCGCCCCGCAAGCAGGCCGACCGCGTTATCGACGAGCTCGCGCAGATCGATCGGCTCGGCTTCGAGCGTGAGCCGCCCCGCCTCGATCTTCGAATAATCGAGCAAATCATCGAGAATCTGCAGCAGCGCGCCCGCCGACTCATGGATCATGCCGAGCATTTCGCTCTGATCGGTACTGAGCGGCGTGCGCTCGAGCACTTCGACGAGACCGAGCACACCGTTCATCGGGGTGCGGATTTCGTGGCTCATCATCGCGAAGAAGTCGTCCTTCGCGCGCGAGGCCGCCTCGGCCACATCGCGTGCCCGCGCGAGTTCCTCCGAACGCGCGCGCTCGACGCTCGCATCGACCCAATAGCCGCTCCAAACGACGCTGCCATCGGCTTCTCGCCGCGGCACCAGCTCGGCCCGCACCCACTTTAGTTGACCGGCGTTTTCCAGGCGGAACTCCATATGCACTGGGGAGGCACAGCTCGCGGAGCGCTCCAGCCCGGCGACAACGCGCGGCCGATCCAGCTCCGACACTCGTTGGAAATCGACTCGTGCCCCCCCATGCCAATCACCCTCGCCGAGCAGATGCCGCGTGTCGCCGCCGATGTACGGGAAGGAATACGCGCCGGACGGCGAGCGCCGCAACTGGAACACGACGGCGGGCAACGAGCGCGTGACGTCGAACAGGCGCCGTTCGGTTTCGCTCGCGCGCATTTCAGCGCGCCGGATGTCGGTGATGTCGACCATCGTGCCAAGCACGTACGCCGGATGCCCATCGCTGGCCTCGCAGACGCTCGTCCAGAAAATCCCATGCCGCGTCTCGCCAGCGCCGTCCTCGAACTCGAGTTCGACTTTCGCGATGCCGCCGCCGCGCAGGATCTCGCCCGTGATGTCGTCGAGCACGCGGCTGTTTGCGTCACCCCATGTGCCGACCTCGGTCGTCGTGCGCCCGAGCACGTCCTTCCGCTCCAGCCCGCACGCTTTCTCATAGGCCTCGTTGATCGCGATGTACCGTCCGTCCAGGCCTTTCGCGATGAGCGGATACGGCACCGTCTTCATCATCGTTTCCTGGAAGTTCAATTGCAGTGCGAGTTCGCGCTCGGTCTGCTTGCGTAGCCGGACTTCGCGTTGCAGCAGCACGTACGCGCGCAACGTGACCAGCAGCACGACGCCGATGCCGATCAGCACCGGCAGCAGCCGCACCGCGGTCACGCTCCACACGGCGTTGTCCGGCGCGGCGGGACTCACCCACTTGCGCCGGATGCGCTGCTTTTCGGCTGCCGGCATCGCCTGCAACGCGCGATCGATCAGCTTGACGAGCGGGCTCAGATCCTCGCGCACAGCAAAATACAACGAGTCGGATTCGCCGAGCGAGTCGAGCACCCTGAGCGCGCCGACGTAGTGCTGCCGCAGTTGCACGTTGATCGCGGCCGCGTTGCCGACCAGCACGTCGGCCTCGCCGCTCACGACCATGCGCAGCGCATCGCCCAGGCTCGCCGCGACAACGATGTGATCGACCGGCACCGCTTCCAACGCGAGCGGCACCGAGCCGGCCACGTGCGGCGACATCACAACGCGGCACGACGTGATGTCGTCGAACGAGCATGGGGGCGGCGCGCCGCTCCGCCCGACGATCACCAGCGGATCGCTCTCGTACACACGGCTATGGTCGGCGCCTACCAGAAGCGCGCCGCGACTCGATGTGGAGGACAGCATCGCGAGGTCGCCACGCTGGAACGCTTCAACGGCGGCGGCCCAGTCGGCCATGCGCGCGCGGTTGAACACGACACCGAGCGTGCTGCTCAGGTACGCGAGGTAATCGGCGGTCAGACCGACGGGGCGACCTGCGGAATCAATATAGCTGAACGGCGCCCAGTCGTTGTCGAAGCCGACCTGCAACGGCGGCAGCGAACGCAGCCAGTTCTTCTCTTCCGGTGTCAACGTGAAGCGTGGTGCATCCGGCGCGGGCGCCGCGTTGAAGTTGCCCGACAGCCAGCGCGCGCGTATCGCGGCAGTCTCGGCGGGATTCATCGACACGAGCGCGCGGTTCAACTGATCGCGCAAAGCAGGCTGGCGAGGCGATACGGCAAAGCGCAGATCGAGCGCTTTGCCGCCTTGCTCGAACGCTACGCGCAAATTGCGATACGCGTCGGTCGCCAGTTCGTATTGCACGACCGGCGTGAAGCCGAAGTAGACGTCTGCATCGCCATGCAGTAGCGCGTTCAGCGCTTCGTGCGTGCTCGCGAACGAGACGATACTCGCGCGAGGAAAACCTGCGCGCAACAAACGCTCACGCGCAAAACCGCGCTCGATCGCGATACGCGCGCCAGCGAGGTCAGTGGGGTGCACATGCCGGGTGTCGTCGCGACGCACGACGGCCGAGGCGAACGAGTGGAAGTAAGGAGCCGTAAAGCTGAGGCAGCGCTCGCGCTGCGGTGTGCGCGCTATGCTCGTCAGCAGGTCGACCTCGCCGGCGCAAGCCGCGGCGACCAGCTTGGCCATATCGGGAAAGCTCTTCGTCTCGATGACGACGTTCGGCCCCACGAGCGCGCGCAACAGGTCGCCGCTGACGCCGGCGAGCCGGCCGCCCAGCGGAATGTCGAACGGCGCCCAGCCTCCTTCGAGAATGCCGACCGTCAATCTGGCAGGAAATGCAATGGGTGACGACGCGGAAGAACCCGCTCCCACTGCGGAAATTACGGGTGACTGTGACGCAGCGCCGGCAGGCCCGGCCATGCAGACCGCATCCGTAACCGCCAGCAGAAAAAACGCGAGCCAACGCGTCATTGAGTAGCGTTGCGAGCGCGGCCACAGACACCGCGACAAACGCCGCAGCCCCGATGTCAGCACCGCATCGACCGGAAGTGGTGAGTACCGTCCCTCGCTCACGAAACGTCACCCTGCCCGTCCACCAGCGACACCGAGGACGAATCGGCTCCGCCGTCCAGAAACGAAAACAGCGCGCCAGCCGCGATTGCTCCAGCCAACGGCGCGGCCCAGAACAGCCACAACTGATCCAGCGCCCAGTTGCCGACGAACAGCGCCTGCGCGGTCGAGCGTGCGGGATTGACCGCTCCATTGGTGATCGGAATGGACACCAGGTAGACGAGCATCAGACATGCGCCGGTGATGAACGGCGCAATCGTTGCCACCTCTTTTCGAACGACGACCAGCAGGCATACTCCGACGAACACGAACGACAGCACGAATTCCACGACGAGCGCCGCATGCAATGGATAGTCGGCGGGCGAATGAGCGCCGAAGCCGTTCGCCGCGAATTCACTCGCGGAGAGTTCGAAACCTGGCCGGCCGCTGGCGAGGTAGGCGAGAAGCGCCGCGGCGACTATTGCGCCCCAGATTTGCGCAGCGATATAGGGCAAGACATCACGCACGGGAAAGCGCTGCGCGATCGTCAGGCCGATGGTGACTGCAGGATTGAAATGCGCGCCGGAAAACTTGCCGAAGACATAGCTGCCGATAGCAAGCGCAAGACCGAACGCCAACGACGTTTGCAACGCGCCAGTGGCCTGCAGCACGCCTGTGGTGTCCAGCACCGTACTGCCGCAGCCGACGAACACGAGCCATGCCGTACCCACACCCTCGCTGCACAATCGCTTGCCTAGCGCAACCATCTCTATCCCGTCCATCAAGTATGAGGCACAGACGCCAAACGATCGCGCGAAGACGTCTGCACCGGATTCCCCTGATCCATTGGTAATCGGATCACGGACTCGCCACTTGGCAGTTGCGGCGCAAGGCGCGCAATGACAGGCGGCCAAGATTATTGGGTGCTCCCTACGTCACGGCAATCAGATAAGTCTGATAAGGGTTACCTCAAAGCCATCGAGAAAGAATTTGTGACCATTGCTGCGCCTCATATCAGCCCAACCTGAGTGGCGTAGTTGATCAGGTCGGCTTCTGTTTCCAGTCCGAGCTTGCGCATCGCGCTGCGTTTTTGCGTGCTGATGGTTTTGTCGCTACGTCGCAGACGTGTGGCGATCTCGTGCACCGCGAGACCTCGCACATAGAGTTGAAACACCTCCCACTCGCGTGCGCTCATCACACCGCCGCGCCGGGGCGGAGCAGGCTCCGCGGCCGCGAGTGCGGCCCGAACCTGTTCCGATAAATGGGTGCCCCCGGCGGCAACGGCTTCGATTGCATCGATCAATGCGTCCACGGCGTCGCGCTTGTCGACGATTCCAGTCACGCCGATATTGCGCAAGCCGGCCAACACATGCGCGCGCCCAATCATGGTCAGCACGACCACGTGGGGATGCGGCGTGCGCCGTAGCAGCCGACGCAATAGCGGCACTGCGCTGGCGTCTCCGTCGAGTCCCGGCATGCCGATGTCCGACACGACGACGTCGCATGCGCAGGCATCGAGCAGCTTCGCGAGACCACGGGTGTCGGCAGCTTCGCCGACAATTTCGATATTCGGCTTGTCGCGCAGCAGAGATCGGACGCCCGCGCGAATAGAGTCGTGATCGTCTGCCACGACGACGTGAATCTTGTTTGTCATTCTTTTCCGTGACTTTTTTATGGTGTCGATCGGCATACCGCACGAAATGTGTCCCCTGGTTATGCCGATATATTCGCCGCGCGCCTGCGCAGTATGTTGCCGCCCGGTTAACGGCTTTGACCAAGCCCTTCTGGCACTACGCCATACTCGACTGCGAAGCGAAACAGTTCGGCGTCGCTATTCAGCGACAGCTTGCGCATGGCCGTGCACTTCTGCGCGCTGATCGTCTTCACACTACGTCCCAGCCGCGCGGCGATTTCCGTGACGCCGAGTCCTGACGCGTACTGCGTAAAAACCTCGAACTCTCGGCGAGACAGGGTGGCGCGCACGAAGTCGAGACGTTGCGTCAGCGTGACATCGGCCAGCATGGCGCGTACCGCCGGACCGACAAAACATTCGCGCGCCAGCGCCATGACCACCGCCACGTGGATCAGATCGATACGATCACGTTTGCTCAGCAGCCCATCCACGCCGAGCGACATCACTTTGCGCAGCGTCGCCGCCTCCGTCTCCATTGTCAGAATGACGAGCGCCACGTTGGGATAGCGTGCCTTCAACTGCCTGACGACGTCGAACCGGTTGTCGTTGTTCCCTCCTGGCATGTAAAGGTCCATCAGCACGATATCGCAAGGACTGCGATCGACTTCGATGAACAGTTCGGCGACATCCGCCGCGCGGCCAACCACCTTCAGGTTCGGATAGTTGCCAATCAGATTTTCTATAGCCAGCAGAACCAGCGGATGATCATCCGCAATGATCGTTCGAACAGGCGTTCCTGATGCAGCCATGAGGTTCATCGTCTGGCGCTCCTCGATACTTTCATTTCTCGACACCTTGTTATGAGTGACCGGCGCTCACGCAATGGTCGAGCAATTCTTTTGCGACAAACATCAGAGCGCTCTGAAATGGAACGAACAACCGTATGCCTGATGCTTAGTCTTCCGATTCGAGGAGGACCGTGCCGCAGGCGCGCACACAGGAAAAAAGCGCGGGGTCGTCGTTGACGCCAAGCCGCGCCATCGCTTCGCGCTTGTGCCGGCTCACCGTGCGGCGATGGCAGCCGAGCGCCACCGCGATCTGCACGATGGACTCGCCGTTCACGAGCCTGCGCAGAATGTCGGTCTGCCGCTTCGATAGCAGCAGGGCCGACACGAACCTACCGTTGTCCGGCTGCAAACGCGCGAGCGTTTCGACTACGGAGCGGCCCAGGTAGCGCGCGCCGCGCGCACTGTCGCAGACGGCTTGCGGCAGTTCCTCGAGCGACTCGGCTTTGCCGATCACACTGACCGCGGCATCGGCGACGACGACACGCAACATCGCGGCATTCGTCTGCCCGGTCACGACGACGACGCGCAATGACGGCCACTCGCCACGAATGCGCTGGATCAGGCCGCGTCCGTCGCCAATCTCGCCGGCAGGTTCCGGCATGGAAAGATCGACGACGAGCACGTCGCACGGTGTGTGTTGCAGCAATGCGATCAACGCAGTGGGCATCTGCGCCTGACCCACGACGGACAGACCTTCGTGCGCCTCCAGTATCGATTTCAGGCCAAGCAGGACGAACGGGTGATCGTCCGCCAGAATGATTCGAAGATTTGTCACGATTAGTCTCGCTCGTTACAAGAATGGTCGAAATGCGCGCGGCAGTAGCTGTGCAGGCGGCAGGCGTCGACCTGCGTCGTGGCACTCAAGCGACGTGCCGCAAAAGCCATCTGATCACCCTCGCAAATTCACGACAATCGGAGCGTTCCTAATCCAGCTCAATAATCGGGACAATTTATAGTTCTACCAAGCAATATGCACACCGTGATTCGAATCGAATCAAAATCAATTCGGCCACGCAAAGCGGGCGCTGTTCGCCCCAACGTTTTACGCTGCATCGCAAGCACGCGTCGCGCGCATCGCACGCGTCGACGCGGCGCGCGGAAACACCGGCAATGCGAGCAACGCGCAAGCGCTCGCCACCGTCCACACCAGCGGCCATGCTCCGATAGACAGCAGCGCCGGAATCGCGAGCGGCGTCACGAACAGAGTGAGGAACACGCAGGTGTTGCCCATTGCGAGCGCGGTGCCCGCGCGGCGAGTACCGGCGAGCGTCGCGAGTTCGGTGAACGCGACGCCGTGCCACGCCGACGCGCTAACTCCGCCGAGTACGATCATTAGCGCGAACGGCGCGACCGCCCCGGCGCGACGCAGGCCGATGAGCCCGGTCGCGAGCGCGAGCAGCACGAACAGCACGGCGGTCAACAGACTGCATGCCCGCATATACGCGCGGCGATTGCCGCGCCGGTCGGTCCACGCGCCGCTCCAGACCCGCGCGATCGCGGCGCCAGTCTGCACCGCGGCCATCGTCGCGCTGATCGCGAACACGCCTGCACGCCCGAAGTCGTGCAGGAACACCGTGCCGAATGTGATCACGGCAATCTGCGGCATGCACAGCGCGCCCGCGCCGAGCGCGACGCGCCAGATCGCGATGTCGCGCAATGGGGAGATCATCGGCTGCGGTGCGCTGACGCTCAAGGAGTCCAACCCCCAACCGTCCGCCGCCGCGGCACGGGCCGTCGCAGCGGCGGGCGCTCCTTTGGGCGCCAGCGTATCGTCCGCGTGTGCGGGCTCGTGCAGCCAGCGCCACGCGAACCATGCGGTGATCGCGCACGCCAACGCCAGCACCGCATAGGCGCTCGCAAAACCAAAGTGCGAGGCGAGCACCGGCAGGACCACTGCGCCGAGTCCACCGCCCGCCGGCACGGCGGTTTGGCGGATGCTCATCGCGAGGCCGCGCTCGCCTTCGCGAAACCACGCCATCACCGCTCGGCCGCTCGATCCGTTGACGCTGCCGCCCAGCAGTCCGACCAACAGCAGCCCGAGCGCGAGCGGGACGATGCCGGGCACATGCGCGCCGCCCGGCGACACGAACAGCGCGAGACCGGCGAGCGCGACCGCGGTCGACAGCAAGCCGAGCAGCAGCACCCGGCGATCGCCCCAGCGGTCGGTCAACAGCCCCCACGGCAACTCGCTGACCGCAATGCCCAGGCCGAGCATGCCGAGCACGAGGCCGAGCCCGTGGTTGCCCAGGTGGTAGTCCGAGCGCAGGAACACCGCCGTCGTCGGAATCCCCGAAAATGCCGCCGAAAAGCTCGCATTCGCGGCAAAACCAACGCCGAGCACCTTCCAGCGATGCCGCGCGCCGCGCTCGCCGGTGCCGCCCGACGCTGTCATCGATCCGTTTTCCATCACACCCTCCGCGTGTCATTCGGGGGTATGCTACGGCTGGACATTCCATCGGCAAAGCCGGAAATTTAGATCTCCACCATCGGAAAAACCGAATCTTGAGCCAGCGTGGTTTCGACCTTGCGCAGTTGCGGACCTTCGTCGCCGTCGCCGAATCGGGCGGGGTGTCGGCAGGCGCGGAGCGCGTGTTCCTGTCGCAGTCGTCGGTAAGCGAGCAGCTGAAGAAGCTCGAGGAGCGCGCCGGCCAGCCGCTCCTCGTGCGCGGCCGGCAGGGTGTGAGTCCGACGTCCGCGGGCGAGCGCCTGCTCGAGCATGCGCGCCGCATCATCGCGATGAGCGAAGCGGCCTTCGACGACCTGCAAGGCCGCTCGCTCGACGGCGAGCTGCGCATCGCGATCACCGATTACTACCGGCCGCACGATATCGCGCGCATCCTCAAGACGTTTTCGGAACAGCATCCGCGGCTGAAGCTGCACGTGACGGTGCTGCCGAGCGCGGTGATCGACAGCGGCGCGGACGATTACGCGTCGTTCGACATCGGTTTGTCGGCGCGGCTCGTCACAGGCCAGCTGCGTGCACGCGGCGCGGGTGCCGGTGCCGCGAGCATCGTCGTGCGGCGCGAAAGGCTGCTATGGGCCAGTTGCGCCGATGCCGCCACCCGCCCCACCGCGCCGTATCAACTGGTGCTGCTGCCGTCGACGTGTCAGTTGCAGCGCTTCGTCGTCAAGCTGCTCGACGAACACAAGGTACCGTACGTGGTGTCGCATTCGGCGTCGGGCGTCGCGGGCCTGCAACTCGCATTGAAGGCGGGGCTCGGGATTTCCTGTCTGAACGAGTCGTCGCTCGGCGGCGGCGTGGTGGCGTGTGCCGCGAACTTCGGCTTGCCACCGCTGCCCGCCATCGAGTTTCATCTGCTGCCGCGGCGTCCGGGCGAAAGCGAGTTGGTCAGCAATGCACGTGATGCGCTCGTGCGGCTGTTCGCATGACGCACAAATGAAATTCACAGCAAAATTTATCGATCGACATCAGCTAATCACATTTACATGATGCATTGCGATCGATAAGCCGCGGCGCGACGATCGCGACGCAGCACTGCTCGATGTGCCACGGCGTACTCGGCACCGTGCAGGTCACCGCGCCGGCGCTCGCCGGGCAGAACGCCGACGTGACCTACAAGGAATTGCGCGACTTCCAGAGCGGCCAGCGGCAAAGCGCGGTCATGCAGGCAATCATCGCGGGACGCAGCGACCAGGATCTGCACGATCTGGCGGCGTACTACGCGTCGCTCCCGTTCCCCGCGGCGGCCGAGAAGACCCGAGCCGGCGAAGGACCCGATGCGACCGCAACCAGGCTCGTGATGCAGGGCGACCCGCAACGCAATATCGCACCGTGCGCCGCGTGTCATGGCCAACTCGATCGCAAGGGCGCGGCGCCGTGGCTCGGCGGACGGTCGGCGGCCTATCTGGCCGCGCAGTTGCAGGCGTTCGCTTCGGGCGCGCGGCGCAACGACATCAACGAGCAGATGCGCAATGTCGCGCGGCAGATGACGCCCGAGGAAATCAATGCCGTGGCGAGGTATTACGCGGCCATGCAGTAGTGGGACGGTGAAAGGTCGCGGGTTGACGCGGCGCAACGGCTCGCGTCACGCCGCGACAAACTCGCTGTCCAGTCTCCGCTCGCCGGCAACACCGGCCAGCTTCGCGCCGGGCGCTGGAGCACGGCTGCGCGATTCGCTGCCGGTCCGGAACACCGCCACCGCCGTCGACAGGCGCCGCGCCTGATCTTCCAGCGAACTCGCCGCCGCGGCCGCCTGCTCGACGAGCGCCGCGTTCTGCTGCGTGACCTCGTCCATCTGACCGACCGCGCGATTGACCTGATCGATGCCGGTGCTCTGTTCGAGCGCCGCCGCCGCGATCTCGTTCATGATGGAACTGACGCGCGCGATCGCGCCGACGATGTCGTTCATCGTCGTGCCCGAGCGCTCGACGAGCTGCGAGCCCTGCTCCACGCGGGTGGTCGACGCGTCGATCAAGCCCTTGATCTCCTTGGCCGCCGCCGCGCTGCGCTGCGCGAGCGAGCGCACTTCGCTCGCGACGACCGCGAAGCCGCGTCCCTGCTCGCCCGCTCGCGCCGCCTCGACTGCGGCGTTCAGCGCGAGGATGTTGGTCTGGAATGCGATCCCCTCGATTACGCCAACGATATCGGCAATCCGCCGCGAATCGTCGACGATGCCGTGCATCGTGCCGACCACCTGCTCGGTCAGCTCGCCGCCCTGCGCGGCCAGCGTCGAGGCGCCCTGCGCGAGCGAACTCGCCTCTTTCGCGTTGTCGGCCGTCTGCTTGACCGTCGTGGTCAGCTCTTCGATGCTCGCGGCCGTTTCCTCGAGCGCCGCCGCCTGCTCCTCGGTGCGTTGCGACAGATCGGCGTTGCCGGCCGCGATCTCGCTGACGCCGGTATCGATCGATTCGGTACCTTGACGAACCGCGTTGACGGTCCCGATCAGCGACTCCTGCATCTTGCGCAGCGCGGCCGCGAGACGGCCCATTTCGTTGTCGCTGAGCACCTCGATGCGGCCGCTCAGGTCGCCGTTGGCGATGCGCTGGAACTGCGCGATCGTCGCATCGACCGGCGCAACGATTGCACGCACGAGCACGAGGCGGGCGAGCAAGCTGCCGACCAGCGACAGCGCAATGCCGATCGCCACCGCCGTGCTGATCGCATAGAACAGGTCCTGCGCATCCTTATAGCGCTGTGCGCCGTGATCAAGCTGCAACTGCTCGAGCGCGAGCATGGCCTTCTCGTACGCGCTGTACAGCGACGGCAATTTATGCGCCTGCAATAGCTGGAAGGCGTTGGTATCGCTCGACTTCAGCGCGGCGAGCGTCGGGTCGACGCCGTCGTGCAGGAACGCGTCGCGCTTCTGCTGCATGTCGGCGATCAGACGCTGCTCATCGGCATCCGTGCCCGCATGGCTCAAATAGTGGGCAAGCCGCTCGTCAGAGGCTTTGCGGTACTGATCGAAGCGCTTGAGCACGGCGCTTGCGCCGTCCTGATCGTTCAGCGCGACGAGCGACGCGTACGTGGCGAGCGCGAGCCGCAGGCGCAGCAGTTGGCCGGCGCTGCCTTCGAGGTCGGCGACGGCGGGCGTGTCGACCGTGTACATCTGTTGCAGCGACGCGTTCGACGAGCGCAGCGACAACAATCCCGCGGCCGCGCCGAGCAGCAGCACGATGCCGAAGAACACGATCATCAGGGTGAGGCTGGTGCGAATCGACAGCTTTTTCAACATCGGACTGGTCTCCTTGGGCTGCCCGGCCGTTCGTTCAGTATCGTTGACGATAGCTGCACGGCCACGCAGGCTGCGCCCACGCCGTTCGGCCCGGTCCGCAACTTATCTGAAAATTAAGCAAACAGCACATTCGGGACAACGGCGTATCGGCCGAAAACTTTATGGTTGATCGCTCGCCCGGCTTGCGTTACATCAATAAAGTCTCGAAGCCCGTTTGCTGAAGCTCTTCTGTCGAAGCCCCTTCCTGCCCGGAGCGCGCCCATGTCGGAAATCGGTTCGGCCGTACTCGTGTTCGCGCTGCTACTGATCGCCACCGGCCTCGGCGTCGGGGTGCGGCCGCTGCTGCCGGAAGAGCACAAGGCACACGAGACCGTACAGCTCGTGCAGCTCGTGATCGGCATGCTGGTGACGTTCGCCGCGCTGGTGCTGGGTTTGATGACGGCATCGGCGAAAGCGAGCTTCGATACCGCGTCGAACGATATGCGCAGCTATGCGGCAGAGCTGATCGAATTCGACGCCACATTGCGCGAGCTCGGCAGCGCGGCCGACGAATCGCGGCGCCTGTTGCGCCAGTACACGGCGGCGGCGATCGCTTCGACGTGGCCGCACGAGCCCGCGCCGAGCGGCGACTATCCGCACGATCTTGGTCCGCCGGACAATCCGCAGCAACTCGAAAACGTGCGTTTGGGCGACATGCTGACCACGGTGGGGCGGCAATTGCGACAACTGCGCACGCAGGATGCCTTGCAGCAACGTGCGCTCGATGACGCGTTGACGCAGTACCGGCGCGTCATCGACGCGCGCTGGAAAATCATCGAGGAAGCGCACAGCTCGATTTCGCAGCCGTTCTTCAAGACGTTGACGTTCTGGCTAGGCGTGATCTTTCTGAGCTTCGGGTTGATAGCGCCGCGCAATGCGCTGGCGCTGGTGACGATATCGCTGGGAGCGGTTTCGATTGCTTCGGCGGTTTATGTGATCGTCGATCTCGACACGCCGTTCACCGGGCCGATCGTGATTTCGAGCCTGCCGTTGCGGGATACGTTGGAGCATTTGAGGCGGTGAGTTTCTGACGGAATGCTCCATCCGCGCGTGTGACGTAAAAAAAAAAGCCTGTAACCACGAGGGCTACAGGCTTGTTGTTTACACCTTAAAAAAGGTAATCGTCAGAACGGAATATCGTCGTCCATCTCGTCGAAGCCGCCGCCAGCCGGCGCGCTCGGACGGCTCGCACCGCCACCGCCGCTACCGCCACGCGAACCGCCGCCCGACGACATCGCGCGACCACCACCACCGCCGCCGCTACGCTCCGACGGCTCGCCACGGCTATAACCGCCTTCATCGCCGCCACCCATCGACGCGCCGCCGCGGCCGCCGAGCATCTGCATCTGCTCCGCGACGATCTCGGTCGAGTAACGATCGGTGCCGTCCTGCGCCTGCCACTTGCGCGTGCGGATGCGCCCTTCGAGGTACACGGACGAGCCCTTCTTCAGATATTCCGCCACGATTTCCGCGAGGCGGCCGAAGAACGCGACGCGGTGCCACTCGGTGGCTTCCTTCATCTCGCCCGACGCCTTGTCCTTGTAGCGGTCCGTCGTCGCAAGGCGGATGTTCGCCACTGCGTCGCCGCTCGGAAGATAGCGGACTTCCGGATCGGCGCCGAGGTTGCCGACCAGAATGACCTTGTTCACGGATGCCATGAATTTCTCCTGTTGATTCCTGTTGCAGGCGGCGCGGCACTACGCAGTTCGCGTCTCACGGCCGGCAGGCCCGAGACCAGAAGAGCGCCTCTGCCCGCCGCCGGGTGAGTTCTGGATGATTCGGGAGGTGCCCCGAGTACGCTGTGTTATGCCTTGCGCGGCGGCTGTTTCATCTTTGCGGCGATTATAAGCCAGCAAAATACCAGCCCGGAGCAGGCGAAGAAAACCGCGCTCTGGCCGTTCACCTTCAGCAGCCAGCCGCCGACCATTCCGCCCAGCGCAAGACCGATCGACTGCGTGGTGTTGTACACGCCGGCCGCGGCTCCCTTGCGGGTACCGGGCGCGAGCTTCGACACCAGCGAAGGCTGCGAGGCCTCGAGAATATTGAAGCCGAGAAAGTACACGAACAGGATCGCCGCCACACTCAGAATCGTATGCGGAGCAACGCCCAATAACAACTGGCCGATCAGGATAAGAGCGATCGCCGACAGCAGCACGATCTTCATCTTGCCGCGCTTCTCGGCGGCGATGATCGCCGGCACCATCATCACGAACGACAGCCCCATCACCGGCAGATACACCTTCCAGTGTGAAGCGACCGGCAGCCCGCCCGCTTCGAGAATGCGCGGCACGACGAGGAACAGCGCGGTTTGCGTGGCGTGCAGCACGAGCACGCCGAAATTCAAACGCAGCAACTCGACGTTGTGCAGCACTTCGGCGAACGGCGCGCGCACATGCACCGGCTTCGGCGCATCGGGCACGACCCATATCACGACGCCGATCGCGAGAATCGAGAACACGCCGACCAGCGTGAAGAGCCCGCTCATGCCCAGCCAGTGGAACACGATCGGCGCGCCGACGATCGCGACCGCGAACGACACGCCGATGCTGCCGCCGACCATCGCCATCGCCTTCGTGCGATGTTCCTCCGAGGTCAGATCGGCGATGAACGCGATTACCGCCGACGACACCGCACCCATCCCCTGAATCACGCGGCCGACGATGATCCACGTCATGTCGTGCG
Organism: Paraburkholderia lebeckiae; assembly: GCF_050436225.1. Lineage (NCBI taxonomy): Bacteria > Pseudomonadati > Pseudomonadota > Betaproteobacteria > Burkholderiales > Burkholderiaceae > Paraburkholderia > Paraburkholderia lebeckiae. The sequence continues at coordinate 3,473,192 of NZ_JBNDLU010000002.1, forward strand.
CGGCCGCCGCGACGAAGCTGCCGATCGCGAAGATCAGCAGGCCCGTCGCGATCACCGGCTTGCGGCCGACCTTGTCGGAGATCCAGCCATAGAAGATGTAGAGCATCGACTGCGTGACGCCGTACGCGCCGAGCGCGATGCCGACGAGCAGCACGTTTTCGCCGCCGGGAATGGTCTTCGCGTAGATCGAGAACACCGGCATGATCATGAAGAGACCCAGCATGCGCAGCGCGAAGATGGCGGCAAGCGATACAGTCGCGCGCAGTTCGGGCGCGCTCATGCGTGTGGAGATGGCGGACGGATTGGACATCGAAGCGTTGTTTGAATGAACCGGGCGGCGAGCCCGTGGACAGCCTTGGCCGCCGGCACAATGGAGCGGAACGAACAGGCGGGCGGCCAACCCCGGCATATCGGCGGGTCCGCGCCGACGAGGCGCGCAAAGCCCGTGGCCCATCGTCCCCGCCGACGCACGCCCCTCGCGGCATCTTGTACTCACGGAAAACGGCCCCAGTTACGCCTTTTTCCCGCTGTCAGCACGCCGTAACGGCGGTCTGGAAAAGTCGTTATAGTAGCAGGTTTGGCCTCTTTCCCTTTCCGCAGTTCATGGAATAAATCCGTGGAACAAATCCGTATTCGTGGGGCTCGCACCCACAACCTGAAGAACGTCAATCTCGACCTACCGCGTCACAAGCTCGTCGTTATCACGGGGCTTTCGGGCTCCGGCAAATCGTCGCTGGCGTTCGATACGCTGTATGCGGAAGGCCAGCGGCGCTACGTCGAAAGTCTGTCCGCCTATGCGCGGCAGTTCCTGCAGCTGATGGAAAAACCGGACGTCGACCTGATCGAAGGCTTGTCGCCGGCTATCTCGATCGAGCAGAAGGCGACCTCGCACAATCCGCGCTCGACGGTCGGCACCGTCACCGAAATCCACGATTATCTGCGCCTGCTGTTCGCGCGCGTCGGCACGCCCTACTGCCCCGATCACGAGATTCCGCTCGAAGCGCAAAGCGTGTCGCAGATGGTCGACGCGGCGCTCGCGCTGCCTGAAGAAACGCGCGTGATGATCCTCGCGCCCGTCGTCAGCGATCGCAAGGGCGAGCACACGGATCTGTTCGAGGACATGCAGGCGCAAGGCTTCGTGCGCTTTCGCGTGCGCTCGGGCGGCGGCACCGCCAACGAAGGCACCGCGAAAATCTATGAAGTCGACTCTCTGCCGAAGCTGAAGAAAAACGACAAGCACACGATCGACGTCGTGATCGATCGTCTGCGCGTGCGCCCCGACGTGAAGCAGCGCCTCGCCGAATCGTTCGAAACGGCGCTGCGTCTCGCCGACGGCCGCGCGATCGCGCTCGAAATGGATACGGACAAGGAGCACCTGTTCAGCTCGAAGTTCGCCTGTCCGATCTGCTCGTATTCGCTGCAGGAACTCGAGCCGCGCCTGTTCTCGTTCAACAACCCGATGGGCGCGTGCCCCGAATGCGACGGCCTCGGCCAGATCACGTTCTTCGATCCGAAGCGGGTGGTCGCGCATCCGTCTCTATCGCTCGCGGCGGGCGCGGTGAAGGGATGGGACCGGCGCAACCAGTTCTACTTCCAGATGCTGCAGAGCCTCGCGGCGTTCTACGACTTCGACATCGACACCGCGTTCGAGGATCTGCCGGAGAAAGTCCGCAAAATCCTTCTGTACGGTTCCGGCAAGCAGGAAATTCCGTTCTCGTACATCAACGAGCGCGGCCGCACGTCGGTGCGCGAGCACGTGTTCGAAGGGATCATCCCGAATCTGGAGCGGCGCTACCGCGAAACCGATTCGTCCGCGGTGCGCGAAGAGCTCGCCAAATACCAGAATAACCAGCCATGCCCGGCGTGCGCGGGCACGCGGCTGCGTCGCGAGGCGCGCTTCGTGCGCATTGGCGCGGACGGCGACGCGCGCGGCATCTTCGAAATCAGCGGCTGGCCGTTGCGCGACGCGCTCGGCTACTTCCAGACCCTGCGCCTCGAAGGCTCGAAGCGCGAGATCGCCGACAAGGTCGTCAAGGAGATCGTCGCGCGTCTGATGTTCCTGAACAACGTCGGGCTCGATTACCTGTCGCTCGAACGCAGCGCGGAAACGCTGTCAGGCGGCGAAGCGCAACGCATTCGCCTCGCTTCCCAGATCGGCTCGGGGCTGACCGGCGTGATGTACGTGCTCGACGAACCGTCGATCGGCCTGCATCAGCGCGACAACGACCGCCTGATCTCGACGCTCAAGCATCTGCGCGACCTCGGCAACTCGGTGATCGTCGTCGAGCACGACGAGGACATGATCCGCATGGCCGACTACGTGGTCGACATGGGCCCGGGCGCGGGCGAGCACGGCGGCATGGTGATCGCCGAGGGCACGCCGAAAGAGGTGCAGAAGAACGCGGCGTCGCTGACGGGCCAATACATGTCCGGCGCGCGCACGATCGAATACCCCGACGAGCGCAAAGATCCCGACGAGCGGCGCCTGCGCATCGTCGAGGCGTACGGCAACAATCTGCACAACGTCACGCTCGATCTGCCGGTGGGTCTGCTGACCTGCGTGACCGGCGTGTCCGGCTCGGGCAAGTCGACGCTGATCAACGACACGCTGTATCACGCGGTCGCGCATCATCTGTACGGCTCGGCCACAGAGCCGGCGCCGTACGAGTCGATCGAGGGCCTCGAGCACTTCGACAAGGTGATCAACGTCGACCAGTCGCCGATCGGCCGCACGCCGCGCTCGAATCCGGCCACCTACACGGGCCTTTTCACGCCGATCCGCGAACTGTTCGCGGGCGTGCCGGCCGCCAAGGAGCGCGGCTACGATCCGGGCCGCTTCTCGTTCAACGTGAAGGGTGGGCGCTGCGAATCGTGCCAGGGCGACGGCGTGCTGAAGGTCGAAATGCACTTCCTGCCCGACGTGTACGTGCCATGCGACGTGTGCCACGGCAAGCGCTACAACCGCGAAACGCTCGATATCCAGTACAAAGGCAGCAACATAAGCGAAGTGCTCGACATGACGGTCGAGCACGCATACGAGTTCTTCAAGGCCGTGCCGGTCGTCGCGCGCAAGCTGAAAACCCTGCTGGACGTGGGCCTCGGCTATATTCGCCTAGGTCAGTCGGCCACCACGCTGTCGGGCGGCGAGGCGCAGCGTGTGAAACTGTCGCTGGAACTGAGCAAGCGTGATACCGGTCGCACGCTATACATCCTTGACGAACCGACTACCGGCCTGCACTTTCACGATATCGCGCTGTTGCTGGAAGTCATACACCGGTTACGTGACCAGGGTAATACCGTCGTGATCATCGAACATAATCTCGATGTAATCAAAACTGCGGACTGGGTCATCGATCTCGGCCCCGAAGGCGGCGCCGGCGGCGGGCAAATCGTCGCCCAGGGCACGCCCGAGCAGGTCGCGAAGTCGAAGGCCAGTTTTACCGGCAAATATCTGGCGCCGCTGCTCAAGCGCGCCGCCACCACAAAGTAACGCTGCACTACCGAGGTTGGAGACGGGATAAGCCATGACCAAGCGTAATCAGGCGCGCGAAGAAGATCGGGTGCAGGACCTGCGCCCGCGCCCGGTCAGGCTGACCAGCGACATGAGTCTGCCGAAGCTGTCGGCGGTCGAGATCGGCAGCTACGTGGTGATGCTGTTCGGCATGTGGGCGGTGATCGAACTGAAGTTGCTCGGCGCGCTGCTCGCCGGGCTGCTGGTGTTTCAACTCGTGCATACGATCGCGCCGCGCATCGAGCGTCACATGTCGAGCAAGCGGGCGCGCTGGCTCGCGGTGGTGATTCTGTCGACGGTGATCGTCGGCGCGCTGACGGGACTCACGCTCGGCATCATCTCGCATTTCGAGAACGACGTGCCGAGCGTGCAGGCGCTGCTCGATCAGGCCATGCAACTGGTCGACCAGGCGCGCGGCAGGATTCCTCAATTCGTCGCGAACTATCTGCCGGTCGACACCGAGCAGATGAAGACGAAGGCCGCGGAACTGATGCACACGCACGCGAACATGCTGCAGCAAAGCGGCACGACCGTGGCGCGCGCGTTCACGCACGTGCTGCTCGGCATGATCATCGGCGCGATCATCGCGGTCGGCGCGCAGAAGCATATCCAGCGGCTGCCGCTGTCCACCGCGTTCGTCACGCGCGTCACGCGTTTTGCCGACGCGTTTCGCCGCATCGTGTTCGCGCAGGTGAAGATCTCCGCGCTTAACACGGTGTTCACCGCGATCTTCCTGCTCGTGATCCTGCCGGTTTTCCATGACCGGCTGCCGCTGTCGAAGACGCTGGTGCTCGTCACGTTCATCGTGGGTCTGCTGCCGGTGATCGGCAATCTGATCTCGAACACGATCATCGTCGCGGTCGCGTTGTCGGTGAGTTTTCCGGCGGCGATCATGTCACTTGTGTTCCTGATCCTGATTCACAAGCTCGAGTACTTCCTGAACGCGCGGATCGTCGGCGGGCAGATCGAGGCGCGCGCGTGGGAGCTGCTGATCGCGATGCTGCTGATGGAAGCGGCGTTCGGTCTCGCCGGGGTCATCGCGGCGCCGATTTTTTATGCGTACATCAAGCGGGAGCTGATTTATTTGCGGTTGGTGTGAGTTGGGCCGAATCGAGTACCAAAAGTCAGCACTCACTAGCGCTCTGCAGCACACGCGGCAGTCCACGCAGGCGACGAATGCGCAAGCGGCACTTCGGTGCCGCTTTTTTTTGCTTCCCGCGACCTTTCATCGTCGCCTCTTGCTGACAGAAAACTTGCAGCCGACCGCGCCAACCCCTAAGATGCGAACAATTCCTATTTACACCCGGTCCGCATCGTGACGTTTCGCCTGATCTCCCAACCGCGTCTCCGCCTAGGTCCCTGTTGCGCGTTGCCGGCTCGCGCATGAGACGCCAGCTTGTCCGCCTGCACCGCTGGTTCGGCGTCGCGACCGCACTGTTTCTGTTCGTCGCGGGCCTTACGGGCGCGATCATCGCGTGGGACCACGAGCTCGATGCCGCGCTGAACCCATCGTTTTACCAGGCTCGCACGGCCGGGCCGACGCTGTCCGGCCTCGAACTGGCGAATCGCGTCGAAGCCGCCGATCCGCGTCTTCGGGTGACCTATCTGCCGCTCGCGGTCGAACCGGGCCACACGCTGCAGATGATGGTGCTGCCGCGCACCGATCCGGCGACGAAGCAGCCCTATCCGCTCGATGCCGCGCTGAACCCATCGTTTTACCAGGCTCGCACGGCCGGGCCGACGCTGTCCGGCCTCGAACTGGCGAATCGCGTCGAAGCCGCCGATCCGCGTCTTCGGGTGACCTATCTGCCGCTCGCGGTCGAACCGGGCCACACGCTGCAGATGATGGTGCTGCCGCGCACCGATCCGGCGACGAAGCAGCCCTATCCGCTCGATTTCAATCAGATCGCCGTCGATCCCGTCACCGGCGAGATCCAGGGACGCCGCGAGTGGGGCGCCGTGTCGGTCGCGCGACTCAACCTGATTCCGTTCATCTACAAGCTGCACTACACGCTGCAGCTGCCGTTTACCGGCGGTGTCGACCTTGGCACCTGGCTGATGGGGATCGTCGGCATCGTGTGGCTCTTTGACAGCGTGATTGCGCTGTGCCTGTCGTTTCCGAGCCTGAAGGCCTGGCGCAAGTCGTTCACGTTCCGCCTGAAACGCGGCGGCTATGCGTTGACGTTCGATCTGCACCGCTCCGGCGGCGTATGGATCTGGGGCCTGCTGGCGATCGTCGCGCTGACGTCGATTTCGATGAATCTGTCGTCCCAGGTGGTGCGGCCGATCGTGTCACGACTGTCGACGCTGACACCCGATCCGTTCAGCAACCCCGAAATCCTGCGCGCGCCGCAACCCGGCGATCAGGTGCTGAGCCGCGAGCGCATCGTCGAACTCGCCGGGCAGGCCGGCAAGGAAATGCATGTCGCCGCGCCGCCGGGCGGGCTCTACTACGCCGAATTCATGCACGCGTATGGCGTCGGCTTCTACACGTCCGGCAACGACCACGGCGACACCGGCCTCGGCAACCCGTGGATGTATTGGGACGCCGCCACCGGCAAGCGGCTCGCCGCGCGGATTCCCGGCCAAGGCACGGCCGGCGACATCTTCCTGCAGGTGCAGTTTCCGCTGCACTCGGGGCGCATCCTCGGTCTCGGGGGCCGGATTCTGATCAGCGCGGTGGGGGTGGCGGTGGCCGTGCTAAGCGTCACGGGCCTGCTGATCTGGCTGAAGAAGCTGAACGCGCGGCGTCGTTCCGCGCAAAACGCGAATCTCGCGAGAAGCACGGGCGGCGCGGCAGCGCGTTCGTAACACGAGCAGGTAAAGGGCCGCGCCGACCTCGACCGGCGCAGTGTTACTGGCGCGGCTCCTAGCGGAACACCACCGTCTTGCTGCCGTTCAGCACGACGCGATGCTCCACGTGCCACTTCACCGCGCGCGCGAGCGTCACACACTCGACGTCGCGGCCGATCGCCGTCAGTTGTTCCGGCGTCATGCTGTGGTCCACGCGCTCGACTTCCTGCTCGATGATCGGGCCTTCGTCGAGATCGGTCGTCACATAGTGGGCGGTTGCGCCGATCAGCTTCACGCCGCGGTCGAACGCCTGGTAGTAAGGCTTCGCGCCCTTGAAGCTCGGCAGGAACGAGTGGTGGATGTTGATCGCGCGGCCGGCGAGCGCCTCGCACAGACTCGGCGACAGGATCTGCATGTAGCGCGCGAGCACAACGAGGTCGGCCTGATGCTCGTTGATCACTTCGAGCACGCGCGCTTCCTGCGTCGTTTTCGCTTCGGGCGTGCCGCCGAGCAGCGGGAAATGATGGAACGGGATGTCGTAGCTCGCGGCGAGCTGGTAGAACTCCTTGTGGTTCGAGATGATCGCCGGGATGTCGATGTTCAACTGACCGGTGCGGTAGCGGAACAGCAGATCGTTCAGGCAGTGGCCGATCTTCGACACCATGATCACGACGCGCGGCTTCACGTTCGCGTCGTGCAATTCCCAGCTCATGCCGAACTGCTCGGCGAGTGTCACGAACGACGCGCGCAGCGCGTCAAGCCCCGGATCGCCGCCCACCTGCTGAAAATGCACGCGCATGAAGAACTCGCCGGTGCGGCTGTCGCCGAACTGCGCGGAGTCAAGAATGTTGCTGCCCCGCTCGAACAGAAAGCCCGACACGGCGTGAACGATGCCGGGCCGGTCGGCGCACGACAGTTTGAGGATAAAGCTGTGATCGGTCGACATGACCTCGGTGACTCCCTTCTTCAATGCGTGGTTTGTTTCAGTGGGTACTGGCTGCACGGGTTGAGCTTGACTGATGAGCCTGAGCTAGGCCAGCGCCGGCGGCGCGAACAGCACGTCGATGCCCTCGCACGCGTCCTCGTCGATCCAGCGGCGGCGCAGCAGGCAATCGAGCGTCGCGAGGCTGGCATCGACGGTCAGCGCGCCTTCCTCGATCCAGCGCGCGACTTCGTCGATGCGCGCGAGCCGGTGTTCGCCCACTTCGCCGTCCTGGTTGCGCGGCGCGAAGTCGGCGGGCAGCGCGAGGTCATAGATGAAGATCTGCTCGGCCTGCGTGCCTTCCGGCAGCGATTGCAATACATGCGCGGTGCGGCCCGCGACCGCGCTCGCCGCGATCTCCGCCGGAATGCCCGCCTCTTCCCAGCACTCCTTGACGATCGTCTCGGCGATGCCGAAACCCCAGCCGATCCCGCCTGCGACGACGTTGTCGAGCATGCCGGGGTCGGTCGCCTTGGTGTCGCTGCGGCGCGCGATCCACAATTGCGGCGCGCCACGGGGCACCCCGCCAAAGGACGCTCCGCCAAAGGGTGCTCCGCCATCCGCATATTCTACGACGCCGTTCAGATGCACCGCGTAGGTCATCGTGCCGAAAAAGCGCGACGCCGCGCGCTCGATATACGCGAGCGGCGGCGCGTCGAACGCATTGCGGATCGCGTACGTCTCGTTGCGCCAGCCGGGGATGCGACCATCGGCGGCAAGCGCGCCGATCACGGAAGCGAGCGCCGCGCTGCGCAGATCGACGGTATCGAACGTGGCGGAGAGCGTCACGCCCTCGTTCGCCATCTCGAAAACGTCGGGCCAGCGCGCGAGCAGCGGCACGTCGCGCTCGCGAATCCACCCGACCGGTTCAACGCCGATCAGAAACGGCCGATGCGCGTTCGCGTCGAAGCGGCGCGCGGAGGTGATGCAAGGCAAAGTCATCGGAAAACTCCAAACTGTCCGCCGTCGTGGCGAACCGGGGCAAAGCAGGAGCGGGCGGATTGCATGACGAGTGTCAGTCGCGCAAGGCGACGCGAATCCCGATCGCGATGAACGTCGCGCCGGCCACGCGATCGAGCCACAGGCCCACGCGCGGCCGCCGTCTGAGCCAGCCGCCGATGATCCCCGCGCACACGCCGAATAGCGAAAACACAACGACGGTCTGCAGCATGAACAGCGCGCCGAGCTCCAGCATCTGCACGGTGACGCTCTGCGCGCCGTCCGGCTGCACGAACTGCGGCAGAAACACGACGAAGAACAGCGTGACCTTCGGATTCATCAGATTGCCGAGCACGCTCTGGCGAAACACCGTCGAAAGCGGCTGCGGCGCACGCTCGTGCGCGGTCGCGAGGCCCTGGCTGCGCAGCGCCTTGATGCCGATCCACACCAGATACGCGGCGCCGGCAAGCTTGATCGCTTCGAACGCGAGCGGCGACGAGCGCAGCAGCGCGGCGACGCCGAGTGCCGCGAGTGTCGTATGAAACATGATGCCGGCGGCAAAGCCGAGCGCGGCGACCAGGCCGGCCGCGCGGCCCTGCGAGATGCCGCGCGCGAGCACCTGCAGATTGTCCGGGCCGGGCGCCACGGTGATCGCGATCGAGGTGGCAAGAAACAGCAGGAAATTGGGCATCGTGGTGGCCTTCTGGTTGGGCGACTGGTGAACCCTGATGGGTGAGCCATATCGTTGAGCCCGGTTGGTTTTGTTCGGCCAACGGGGCTTGTGCGGCTCGTGCGAATTTAGCCGCTGGTACGGAGGGAAACGCTACCGCGCGTCACGGCACGCGCCGTGACTACCTACCCCGGTTCAATGACCGTCGAAACTCGTCACGGTATAGAGCGCAAGACCGCCCTCGCCCAGCAGCTTCGAGCCGCCCAGCTCCGGCAGATCGACGATCGCCGCGCCTTCCACGACGACCGCGCCGAGCCGATCGAGCAGCAGTTTGCCGGCCATCATCGTGCCGCCGGTCGCGATCAGATCGTCGATGATCACGACGCGGTCGCCCGGCTCGCACGCATCCTCGTGAATCTCGACGGTCGCGGTACCGTATTCAAGTTCATACGATTGCGAGATCCGCTTGTACGGCAGCTTGCCCGCCTTGCGAATCGGGATGAAGCCAATGCTCAACTCATGCGCGACGATCGGCCCGATGATGAAGCCGCGCGCATCGAGCCCGGCAATGTACTCGAGCTTCGCGTCGATATAGCGCTGCACGAACAGATCGATCAGCACACGCAGCGACTTCGGCTCGCGCAGCAGCGGCGTGATGTCGCGGAACTGCACGCCCGGCTGCGGCCAGTCGGGCACCGTGCGAATGTGACTTCTGATGTAGTCGGCCGCATCGAGCGGCGCGCTCGCGAGCGCCTTGGACATGATGTCTCCGGATGGACCTCGACAGGTCCGGTGAAAAGCTTGAATCAGGGTCGCCCGGCAGAACGGGCCCGGCTCACGGGTTCAGGCCGCGGCCGCGCGGCGATGCTTCGACAGCCGCTCCTCGGCTTGCGCCAGTTGTTCGGGCAGACCGCGCAGCACCACGATGTCGCTCGCGCGCAGTTTCGTCGACGGGTCCGGTTCGACGCCGCGGATGCCGTGCCGGCGGATCGCGGTCACTTCGACACCGAGTTCGTACAGGCCCACCTCGGCGAGCGTACGGCCCACCGCGTCGGCGCTCTCGTCGACCGGCACCGATTGTAGCCGCACCTGCTCGTGGCCGTCGTCGTCGTCGATATCGTCGGCGCCGTGGAAATAGCCGCGCAACAGCGAATAGCGTTCGTCACGCATCTCCTCGACGCGCCGCACCACGCGCCGCATCGGCACACCCATCACGACGAGCGTATGCGACGCGAGCATCAGGCTGCCCTCGACGATCTCCGGAATCACCTCCGTCGCGCCGGCGGCGAGCAGTTTCTCCAGATCGGCATCGTCGACGGTGCGCACGATGACCGGCAGCGTCGGCTCCATCTCATGAATGTTGTGCAGCACGCGCAGTGCCGACGGTGTGTTCGCGTAGGTGATCGCGATCGCGGCCGCGCGATGCAGGCCGGCGGCCAGCAGCGACTCGCGCCGCCCCGCGTCGCCGAACACGACCGATTCGCCGGCTGCCGCGGCCGCCGCGACACGGTCGGGATCGAGGTCGAGCGCGACATACGAGAGCCCTTCATGCTCGAGCATGCGTGCGAGGTTCTGCCCGGCGCGGCCATAGCCGCAGATGATTACGTGGCCGCTCTGCTTCAGGCTTTGCGTGGCGATGCGCGTCATCTCCAACGACTGCATCATCCATTCGGTCGACGACAGCCGCAGCACGACACGATCCGCGTTCTGGATCATGAACGGCGCGGCGAGCATCGACAGCAGCATCGCGGCGAGAATCACCTGCAACAGCGTCGCGTCGACGAGATGCCGGTCGAGGATCAGGTTCAGCAGCACGAAGCCGAACTCGCCCGCCTGCGCGAGACCGATGCCAGTGCGCATCGCGACGCCCGGCGTCGCGCCAAACAGCCGTGCAAGGCCGGTAATCATGACCATCTTCAGCAGTACCGGGCCGAGGAAAAAGGCCAGCACGACGAGCGGATGCTCCCAGATCACGCGCGGATTGAGCAGCATGCCGGTGGTCACGAAGAAGAGCCCGAGCAGCACGTCGCGAAACGGCTTGATGTCCTCTTCGACCTGATGCCGATACGGCGTCTCGGCGATCAGCATGCCGGCGATGAACGCGCCGAGTGCGAGCGACAGCCCGAATTTGTCGGTGATGAACGCGGCGCCGAGCGTCACCAGCAGCAGATTGAGGACGAACAGCTCCTGCGAGCGGCGCCGCGCGACCACGTTGAACCAGCGCGTCATGAAGCGCTGCCCGACGATCAGCAGTAGCGCGAGGGCCACGACGATCTTGATCGCCGCGACGCCGAGCGCGCTGACCAGATTCTCGGAGCGGCCGCCGAGCGCCGAAATGATGATCAACAGCGGCACCACCGCGAGATCCTGAAACAGCAGCACGCCGAAGATATTGCGGCCGTGCTCGGTTTCGATTTCGAGCCGCTCCGCGAGCATCTTGCTGACGATTGCCGTCGACGACATCGCCAGCGCGCCGCCCAGTGCGACGCTCGCCTGCCACGTGATATGCACCCAACGCTCGAGCAGGAAGCCGAGCGACACGGCCACCGCGACCGTGCCGATCACCTGCAGCAAGCCGAGTCCGAATACGAGCCGGCGCATCGTGCGCAGCTTGGCGAGCGAAAACTCGAGCCCGATCGAGAACATCAGGAACACGACGCCGAATTCCGCGAGATTCTGCGCCCCCGCCGAATCGGGAATCAGCCCGAACGCATGCGGCCCGACGACGATGCCGACCGTCAGGTAGCCGAGCATCGGCGGCAGATTCAGGAAGCGAAAGATCACCACGCCCGCCACCGATGCCAGCAGCAGAAACAGCGTCATTTCGAGCGGGGAAATCATCGGCAAAAACGCATGGGTGAAGCGTCCTCGTTCGTCAGCGGAACCGCGCACGAGAACGCCGTGCGACATGATTGTTTGGGCCGGCAAAAAAGCTGCAAAAAGACGGCAAAGCAGCTGAAAAAGGGATTGTCGACAGGCCGATGCAGACAGCGGCTCGGCACAGCAGGCCCGGCGCGGCGAACAGGCGCCTTTGCTATACTCCGCGAATGATAGCGAAAATCAATGGCGACAGGGCACTCACGCTTGCTCGCGACGTACTCGACATCGAAGCGGACGCCGTGCGCGCGCTTCGCGACCAGCTCGACGGCAGCTTCGTCGGCGCGGTCGATTTCATCCTGGGTTGCCGTGGACGCGTGGTCGTCTCCGGCATCGGTAAATCCGGCCACGTGGCCCGCAAGCTCGCGGCCACGCTGGCAAGCACCGGCACTCCCGCGTTCTTCGTGCACCCGGCGGAAGCAAGCCACGGCGACCTCGGCATGGTCACCGCCGACGACGTATTTGTCGCGCTGTCCAATTCGGGCGAAACCGAGGAGCTGATGGCGATCCTGCCGCTCATCAAGCGGATCGGCGCGAAGCTGATCGCGATGACGGGCCGCCCGGGTTCCAGCCTCGCGCAACTCGCGGACGTGCATCTGAATTCCGGCGTCGCGAAGGAAGCCTGTCCGATGAATCTCGCGCCCACCGCCAGCACCACCGCCGCGCTCGCGCTCGGCGATGCGCTCGCGGTCGCGGTGCTCGACGCGCGCGGCTTCGGCCGCGACGACTTCGCGCGCTCGCATCCGGGCGGCGCGCTCGGCCGACGCCTGCTCACCTACGTGCGCGACGTCATGCGCACCGGCGACCAGTTGCCGCAGGTCACCCCCGAGGCAACCGTCAGCGATGCCCTCTTCCAACTGACCGCGAAGCGCATGGGCATGACCTCCGTCGTCGACCGCGAGGGCCGTGTGACGGGAATCTTCACCGATGGCGACCTGCGCCGCGTGCTCGAACGCGACGGCGATTTCCGCCAGTTGCCGATCGCCTCGGTGATGACCGCGGGCCCGCGCACGATCGGGCCGGATCATCTCGCGGTCGAAGCCGTGGAACTGATGGAGCGCTATCGTATCAATCAGATGCTGGTCGTCGACGAAACGGGCAAGCTGATCGGCGCGCTCAACATGCACGACCTGTTTTCGAAGAAGGTGATCTGATGGCCGTTGCTCCCCCTACCGCTACCGAACGCGCAAGCCGCGTGAAGCTGATGATTTTCGACGTTGACGGGGTACTGACCGACGGCGGCCTGCTGTTCACGGCGGAAGGCGACACGATGAAAGGCTTCAACTCGATGGACGGCCACGGCATGAAGCTGCTGCGCCAGGCCGGCATCGAAACGGCGCTCATCACCGGGCGCAAGTCCGGCATCGTGGCCGCGCGGGCGAAAGAAATGAACATCGCGCACGTCTACCAGGGCGCGCAGGACAAGCCACAGGCGTTCGCCGACCTGCTGCGGCAAACCGGCCTCACCGCCGAGGACTGCGGCTACATGGGCGACGACTGGGTCGATCTCGCGGTGATGCTGCGCGTCGGCTTCGCGGCCGCGCCGGCCAATTCGCATCCCGAAGTGATCGCGCGCGCCCACTGGGTCAGCGAGTCGCGCGGCGGTTACGGCGCGGCGCGCGAAGTGTGCGACACGCTGCTGCGTGCCCAGCACAAATATGAAGCACTGCTCGCGGCGGCGTGCAGCGGCGAGCAACGGGGCCTCGTGGGATGAACCAGTTTCGCCTGACTTCGCTGATCCCGCTCATCGCGATGGCGGCGCTCGCCGGCATCACGTGGTGGCTGCTGCAAGCCACGTTGCCGCGCAAGACCGACGACGAGGTGCGCCCGAAGGAACACACGCCGGACTACTTCGCCGACAACTTTTCGGTGTCCGAGCTCGACCAGTCGGGAGCGACGCAGTACCGGCTGGCCGCGCAGTCGCTGGTCCATTACGAGGACGACGAAATGAGCGACCTCGTCAAGCCGGCGATGCGTGCGTTCCAGCCCGGCAAGCCGATCGTCACCGCGACCGGCGACACGGGCACGGTCAACGCGGATGCGTCGATCGTCAATCTGTACCAGAACGCGCGCATCCTGCGCGCGCCCGGCGGCGGCGATCCGCAGATGCAGGCCGATTCCGAGCATTTCAGGGTCCTCGTCAACGACGATGTGATCGAGACTGAAAAGCCAGTTAAACTTCAGCGCGGCATGTCCGTGATGACTGCCAGCGGCATGAAATACAACAATGTCACCCGGTTTATGCAACTGTTCGGCAATGTAAGAGGCGCAATCGCCGCGTCCGATTCCGGCCACTAAGCCAACGCATACCGGGTAATCCATTCCAGGCGTGACTGCATGAACGAATCGCACCCCCGTTTTGATACCGGCCGTTCGCGCGCGTTGTCCGCGTGCCGCGCCGCACTCGCTGCGCTCGTCGTCGCGCTGCCGCTCGTCGGCTTCGCGCCGCTTGCGCACGCGGACCGCGCCGACAAAGACAAGCCGCTGAACATCGAAGCGGACAACATGACTTACGACGACCTGCGTCAGGTCAGCATCTTCACCGGCCACGTGGTGGCCACCAAAGGCACGATCCTGATCAAGGCCGATCGCGTCGAAGTGTCGCAAGACCCGCAGGGCTACCAGTTCGCGACCGGCACCTCGAGCGGCGCCAATCTGTCGTATTTCCGCCAGAAGCGCGAAGGGCTCGACGAATACATCGAGGGTACGGCCGTCCGTATCGACTACGACGGCAAGCAGGATCTGACCACGCTGACCACCAACGCGACGGTGCGCCGCCTGCAGAGCATGACGACGCTGCTCGACCAGGTGCACGGCAGCGTGATCACCTACGACGGCCAGAACGACTTCTATACCGCGAAGGCAGGCAAGGACGTCGCAGGTCCGGGCAACCCGACCGGCCGCGTGCGCGCGATGCTGTCGCCGCGCAACGCCGGCGCCGCGCCGCTGACCGGCGCGTCGGCCACGCTCACACCGTCCAACTCGATCCAGGGAGCGCCGAACCAGTGAGCACCATGAGCAGCACCATCGCGCCCCTCCCCCATCGGAAGCCGACCGGCACCAGCAGTTCGCTGGTCGTGCGCAATCTGAAGAAGCGCTATGGCTCGCGCACGGTCGTCAAGGACGTGTCGCTCGACGTGAAGAGCGGCGAAGTGGTCGGCCTGCTCGGCCCGAACGGCGCCGGCAAGACCACGTCGTTCTACATGATCGTCGGCCTCGTGCCGCTCGACGCCGGCGAAATCGATCTGGACGGCAAGTCGATCAGCCTGCTGCCCATTCACAAACGCGCATCGCTCGGCCTGTCATATCTGCCGCAGGAAGCGTCGGTGTTCCGTAAGTTGAGCGTCGAGCAGAATATTCGCGCGGTGCTGGAATTGCAGCACGACGAAAACGGCAAGCGCCTCGGCAAAGACGTGATCACGTCACGCGCCGAAGCGCTGCTCGACGAGCTTCAGATCGCGCATCTGCGTGAAAATCCGGCGCTGTCGCTGTCGGGCGGCGAGCGTCGTCGGGTTGAAATTGCGCGTGCGCTGGCTACCAATCCGAGCTTCATTCTGCTCGACGAACCGTTCGCCGGCGTCGACCCGATCGCGGTGCTGGAAATCCAGAAAATCGTCAAGTTCTTGAAGCAGCGCAATATCGGCGTCCTGATTACCGACCACAACGTGCGCGAAACGCTAGGTATCTGCGATCACGCATACATCATCAGCGACGGCAGCGTGCTGGCCGCCGGCGCGCCTAGCGACATCATCGAAAACGAAAGCGTGCGGCGCGTCTATCTGGGCGAGCACTTTCGCATGTAAGCACACACGGCGTCCCCGGCCACGCAAGCGCGCGCGGCCGGCCGCGGCGCCATTTTTTTGCGGCACCTGCACATTCGTTGTCTGGCGGCGCAGGGTGGCGCCGCGCGGCGCGCCAAATTGGGTGTACCCAAAAATTGCGAGTGCCGCAAGGTATCGCGGTCGTGGCAAACTCTCTACAATGAAACTCAACTTGCCATGAAAGCCAGCCTCCAACTCCGCCTATCGCAGCATCTTGCGCTGACGCCGCAACTGCAACAGTCCATCCGGCTGCTTCAGTTGTCGACGCTCGAACTGCAGCAGGAAGTCGCCATGGCGATCTCGCAGAATCCTCTCCTCGAAAACGAAGAGGAGTGGATCGCGAGCCCGTTGCGGGTGGCAGCCGACGGTTCCGTGATCGCCCAGACACCGGGCTCCTTGGCGCCGGCCGATCCGATGGCCGGCAACGGTTCGGCATCGTCCGAGGGCAGCGGCGAGCGAGCCGAAAGCGGCGAGCCGCAGGGTGTCGACGAATACAATGGTCTTTCGGGCGACGGCGGCGGCGATACCTCGCAGTGGAACCTGGACGACTACGGCCGCTCCGGCAACGCGTCGGACGACGACGACCTGCCCCCGCTGCAAATCCACGAATCGAGCACGTCGCTGCGCGACCACCTGATGGCGCAACTACGTGTGACCCAGGCGAGCCAGCGCGACCGCGCGCTCATCACGTTCCTGATCGAATCGCTGGACGATGACGGCTATCTCGCCGCCACGCTCGAAGAAGTGCTGGCCGACCTGCCCGAAGAACTCGAAGTCGACGTCGACGAACTGAACGCCGCGCTTGCGCTGCTGCATAGCTTCGACCCATCTGGTGTCGGCGCGCGCTCCGCGTCCGAATGTCTGAAGCTGCAGTTGCTGCGGCTCGAACCATCGCCCACGCGCACGCTTGCGCTAGACATTGTCGGCCATTACCTGGAGTTGCTCGCCGCGCGCGACTTCACGCGGCTGCGCAAGCACCTTAAGGCCAGCGACGACGATCTGCGCGACGCGCATCTGCTGATCCGCTCGCTCGAACCATTTCCGGGCGCGGCCTACGGCAAGGCCGAGGCGGACTACGTGGTGCCCGACATCATGGTGCGCAAAACGGCACAGGGCTGGCAGGTGGAGCTGAATCCCGAGGTAGTGCCAAAGCTGCGGATTAACCATCTGTACGCGAATATTCTGCGCAATAACCGCGGCGATCCGGGGAGCGGTTCGTTGCGCCAGCAACTGCAGGAAGCACGCTGGCTGATCAAAAATATCCAACAGCGTTTCGAGACGATCCTGCGAGTTGCACAGGCAATTGTCGAGCGTCAAAAGAGCTTTTTTGTGCACGGCGAAATTGCCATGCGCCCCTTGGTTTTGCGGGAAATAGCTGATACGCTGGGCCTACACGAGTCGACTGTCTCGCGTGTGACAACCGGTAAATACATGCTGACCCCATTCGGGACGCTGGAATTCAAGTACTTTTTCGGCTCACACGTTTCGACGGACACCGGCGGCGCGGCCTCCTCCACGGCCATTCGCGCGCTGATCAAACAACTGATAGGAGCGGAAAACCCGAAATCGCCACTTTCAGACAGTCGCATAGCCGAACTGCTGGCGGAACAGGGCTTCGTGGTCGCACGGCGCACCGTTGCGAAATACCGCGAGGCGCTCAAAATCCCGGCAGTCAACCTGCGCAAGTCTCTGTAGCCCGCCGCGTTTTGCAGCGGGCATTTCCGGCCGCTCCGCACCTGGCGGACAGGCCGGCCGCTGCGACCTGCCAGATGTCCGTCACCGGGGGGCGACACAGGCAAGCCGTCAGATCGACCGGACCTTTGTCATTGTGCGGACCAAGCGGCCATTAGCTTGGAGAAGCACTATGAATCTCAAGATCAGTGGACACCACCTCGAAGTAACGCCTGCGTTGCGCGAATACGTGATCACCAAACTGGACAGGGTGCTAAGACATTTTGATCAGGTCATCGACGGCAGTGTGGTCCTCTCGGTCGACAACCATAAGGAAAAGGAAAAGCGTCAAAAGGTGGAAATCAACCTCCATCTAAAGGGTAAGGATATCTTCGTCGAGAGTTGTGACAGTGATTTGTACGCTGCGATCGATCTGATGATCGACAAGCTCGACAGGCAGGTGATACGCCACAAGGATCGTCTGCAAGGCCATCAGCACGAAGCGATCAAGTATCAGCCGGCGCCGCAACTGGACGTGCCGCCGCAATAGGAGAAATTAGAGGGAATTCCTCATTTCCCTTGAACTCGTCGAGCCGCCCGCGACCGGGCGGTTTTTCGCTTCAGGGCCCGGTTCCCGCTCACCGCCGGTGCGTCTCGCCGAGGCCGACCCCAACCATTCCCGCAGACGTTTGCGCAGCGCGACATGTGCCGCAGCGCAAGCGCTGAAAAACCTGATACGCATAGATGGCGCGCCGCACCATCGGCCGTCACCCTGTTCTATAATGTTCCGGTTACCATCGGGGTCAAGCCAGCTCTGACGAAGTACGGCCGATCGAAGTCTAACGCTTTCGCGATCGACTCTGACCGTCCGTCTTCGCCAGCATCGAACGAATGGAACGTCACTCAACCGCCCCGGTGGGGAGAACTCAGGCCACGTTTTCGCCTGTCAACATGAATCGTTTAGCCAAATTTCTTCCCCTCGAGAACGTCGTCATCGGACTATCGGTCACCAGCAAGAAACGCGTGTTCGAGCAAGCGGGCCTGATCTTCGAGAATCAGAACGGCATCGCCCGCAGTACCGTCACAGACAATCTTTTTGCGCGAGAACGACTCGGCTCGACCGGGCTCGGCGAAGGCGTCGCGATTCCGCATGGGCGGATCAAGGGCCTCAAGCAGCCGCTCGCCGCATTCGTCAGACTCGCCGAACCCATCCCCTTCGAAGCGCCGGACGGCCAGCCGGTCTCGCTGCTGATCTTCCTGCTCGTCCCCGAACAGGCCACTCAGCAGCACCTCGAAATTCTTTCCGAGATTGCGCAATTGCTGTCCGATCGCGACGCCCGCGAGCGGCTGCACACTGAAGAAGAACGCGAGTCGTTGCATCGCCTGCTTACTCAGTGGCAACCTTGATGCAACGGCGGCGGTAGTTCATGCACGCACACACACGCAGGTAAGGCCCGGCAAGCGGCTCACACTGGAGTCACTGACTCATGGATACGTCCAGCATCAACGCCCAGAGCATTTTCGACGACAACGCCGCCATGCTGAAGCTCAGCTGGCTCACGGGGCATGAAGGCTGGGAGCGCGGCTTTTCTTCGGAATCGGTCGCCAATGCCACGTCGAGCGCCGACCTCGTCGGCCACCTGAACCTGATCCACCCCAACCGGATTCAGGTGCTCGGCGACGCTGAAATCGACTACTACAAACGTCAGACCGACGAAGACCGCTCGCGCCACATGGCCGAGTTGATCGCGCTGGAGCCGCCGTTTCTCGTCGTCGCGGGCGGAGTCGCGGCGCCGCCTGAGCTGGTGCTGCGCTGCACGCGCTCGTCGACGCCGCTGTTCACGACGCCGACCTCGGCGGCTGCGGTGATCGATAGTCTGCGCCTTTACATGTCGCGCATTCTCGCGCCGCGCGCGACGCTGCACGGCGTGTTTCTCGACATCCTCGGCATGGGCGTATTGCTGACCGGCGACTCGGGCCTCGGCAAGAGCGAGCTCGGCCTCGAACTGATCAGCCGAGGCCACGGTCTCGTCGCCGACGACGCTGTCGACTTCGTGCGCCTCGGCCCGGACTTCGTCGAAGGACGCTGTCCGCCGCTGCTGCAGAACCTGCTCGAAGTTCGCGGCCTCGGTCTGCTCGACATCAAGACGATCTTCGGCGAAACGGCGGTGCGCCGCAAAATGAAACTGAAGCTGATCGTGCAACTGGTGCGCCGCCCCGACGGCGAATTCCAGCGGCTGCCGCTGGAAAGCCAGACCGTCGACGTGCTCGGCCTACCGATCAGCAAGGTGACGATCCAGGTGGCCGCCGGCCGCAACCTCGCGGTGCTGGTCGAAGCGGCCGTGCGTAACACGATTCTGCAGCTACGCGGTATCGACACGCTGCGCGATTTCATGGATCGGCAACGTCTCGCCATGCAGGATCCCGATAGCCAGTTTCCCGGCAAGCTGATCTGAAGCCCGACGCAGCGCCATGAAGCGCCCGCAGAAGGCAGGCCGCGGGCACGCGCATGGAGGCCAGATGCTATGATGAAATCTACGCTTTCGACGACTCCATGCGCATAATCCTGATCACCGGTATCTCCGGCTCCGGCAAATCGGTTGCCCTGAACGCGCTCGAAGACGCGGGTTATTACTGCGTCGATAATCTGCCGCCGCGTTTCCTGCAGCAACTCGCCACCTACCTCGCTGCGGACGGCCAGGATCGTCTCGCGGTCGCGATCGACGCGCGCTCCGGTTCGTCGCTCGACGAAATGCCCGCGATGATCCGCGACCTCAAGCGCTCGCACGACGTGCGCGTGCTGTTCCTGAGCGCGAGCACGCAGTCGCTGATTCAACGCTTTTCCGAAACGCGTCGCCGCCATCCGCTGTCCGGCTCGCCTGCACACGACGCGGACGTTGGCCTGCTCACGTCGCTCGCTGAAGCGATCGAACGCGAGCGCGAACTGGTCGCAGGACTTGCCGAATTCGGCCATCAGATCGACACGAGCAATCTGCGCGCGAACGTGCTGCGCGCATGGGTCAAGCGCTTCATCGAACAGGAGGATGCGGGGCTCGTGCTGATGTTCGAGTCGTTCGGCTTCAAGCGTGGCGTACCGCTCGACGCGGATTTCGTATTCGACGTACGCACGCTGCCGAACCCATACTACGATCATGAATTGAGGCCGCTCACCGGCCTCGACAAACCGGTCATGGATTTTCTCGATGCGCAGCCGGTCCTCCACGAGATGATCGACGACATCGAGAAGTATCTGTCCAAGTGGCTACCGCATTTCCGCGACGACAATCGCAGCTACCTGACCGTCGCAATCGGTTGCACGGGCGGCCAGCACCGCTCGGTATTCATCGCGGAGACGCTTGCCGCGCGTCTCGCAACATCGGCGAATGTGATTGTGCGGCACCGCGATGCGCCGGTCGACGTCGGCGAATCATCGAAGCTGGTGGCTTAACCTGCCGCATCGCGCGGCCTTAACCCGAAGCGTTGCGCTATGTCCTCTACGCCTACTGTGTACGCCGATTTGCCGCTGTTTCCGCTGCATACGGTGCTATTTCCCGATGGCTTGCTGCCGCTCAAAATCTTCGAAGCGCGCTACCTCGACATGGCGCGCGACTGTCTGCGCGAAAAAACACCGTTCGGCGTTTGCATGCTGAAAAGCGGCGCCGAAGTCGCGCGCGAGGAAGAACCTTCGGTACCCGAAACGATCGGCTGTCTCGCCGAAATCGACGAGTGCGACGTCGAAGCATTCGGCATGCTGCTGATTCGCGCACGCGGCACGAAGCGCTTTCGTCTGTTATCGCATCGCGTCGAAGCGAGCGGTCTGCTGGTCGGCATGGCCGAGCCGCTCGTCGATGATCTCCCGCTCGAGGGCAATGAGCTATTGGCCAAATTCGGCGCGTGCGCGGAAGTGCTCGAGCGGATCATCGCAACGATCCGCGAACGCGATCCGGACAGCCTACCGTTCGCCGAGCCGTTCCGGCTCGACGATCCGTCGTGGGTGTCGAACCGTCTCGCCGAGGTGCTGCCAATCGCGTTGCGCGCGCGGCAAAAGCTGATGGAGTTAACCGATGCCGGCGCGCGCATCGACGTCGTGCATCACTACATGCAACAGCATCAGTTGCTGTGAAATCCTGAAGTCGTGAAGGCTGACGCGCCGGACCGAAGTCGCTCGCTCAGCACTTCCGATTCATTCCGCTAGAGCAACGAACCATGCAGACTGGCGAGCAGCTTGCGCACCGGCGCCGGCACGCCGAACGAATCCAGATCGCTGAGCGCAACCCATGCGGTGTCCGCATCGTTGAGCGCGGCCAGGGCGCCGACACCGCGATCAAACTCCGCAAGCCGCGGTTCGATATCGAGCTTGAAATGCGTGAATACGTGCGAGAACGACGCGAGCGCGGACACTTCGCCGTCGCCGCCGAACGCGCGCGCCCGCTCGGCCAGCGATGCTTCGTCGGCAGCTTCGGGCAGACTCCACAGCCCACCCCAGATGCCCGACGGCGGACGCCGTTCGAGCATCACCGCATTGCCGTCGCGCAGCACCAGCATCCACGTACGGCGTGTCGGCACCGCTTTCTTCGGGCGCGCGGTCGGCAATTCACGTTGACGTCCGGTGACGTTGGCAACGCAGTCCGGCGCGAACGGACAGCGCGTGCAATCGGGTTTGCCGCGCACGCACAATGTCGCGCCGAGATCCATCAAGCCCTGCGTGTACCCGCTGACCTCCGCGTTCGACGCATTCGACGGCAGCAGTGATTCCGCGAGCGTCCACATTGCATTCTCGACTTTCTTCTCGCCCGGAAAGCCTTCGACGCCGAATACGCGCGCAAGCACGCGCTTCACGTTGCCGTCGAGAATCGTCGCGCGCGCGCCGAACGCGAACGACGCGATCGCCGCGGCCGTCGAGCGGCCAATGCCGGGCAACTCGGCGAGCTCATCGACCGACGCGGGAAACGCGCCACCATGCTGCTCGACGACGACCTGCGCGCAGCGATGCAGATTGCGCGCGCGCGTGTAGTAGCCGAGGCCGGCCCACAGCGCCATCACGTCATCGGACCGCGCGGCGGCGAGCGCGGCGACATCCGGGAAACGCGCGAGAAATTTCGCGTAGTACGGAATCACCGTCGACACCTGGGTCTGCTGCAGCATGATTTCGGACAGCCAGATGCGATACGGATCGCGCGTGTTCTGCCACGGCAAATCGTGGCGGCCGTGCTGGCGCTGCCACGCGATCAGCCGCGCGGAAAACTCGGGCATCGGCGCAAACGCGGGCGTGGTGTAGGACGCGCTGAAGTGCGCGCCGGTCGTTGGGGTCAGGCGGGAAGGCATCGAGAATCTAGCGCTGGCAAGTGGGACAGAAGTACGTAGAGCGTTGTCCCTGCACGATCTGTTTGATTGGCGTTCCACACACGCGGCATGGCAGGCCCGCGCGATCATAGACGAAGTAGTCGAGCTGAAAATAGCCGCTTTCGCCGTCGCTGCCGACGAAATCGCGCAGCGTGCTGCCGCCCTTGTCGATCGCGGCGGCGAGCGTCACGCGCACGGCATCGGCCAGCAGTTCATAACGCACCAGCGACACGCGGCCCGCCGCGGTGGTCGGCCGGATGCCCGCGCGAAACAGACTCTCCGACGCGTAGATATTGCCCACGCCGACCACGATGTCCCCCGCCAGCAACGCCTGCTTCACCGACACCTTGCGCCCGCGCGTCGACCGATGCATCAGCGCGCCCGAAAAAGCCGGCGAGAAAGGCTCGACGCCAAGGCTCGCGAGCAGCGGATGTTCAAGGATGTCGCCTGCTTCGCGCGGATGCCACAGCACCGCGCCGAAGCGGCGCGGATCACGATAGCGCAGGATAAAGTCGTCGAAGATCCAGTCGACATGATCGTGCTTCGCCGCGGCCGGCGGATGCGGCACATGACGCAGAACGCGCAACGTGCCCGTCATGCCGAGGTGCACGATGAACCACCCTGCGTCGATTTCGAACAGCAAATACTTGCCGCGTCGCTCGACTTTGCGCACCACGTGGCCACGCAAGGTTTTCGCAAGGTGGGCCGGAATTGGCCAGCGCAGCGCGGCCGTCCGCACGTCGACGCGCTCAACCTTGCGCCCGGACACATACGGTTCGATCCCCCGTCGGGTAACCTCGACTTCTGGCAACTCTGGCATGGCTGATTGGTCTGCTACTTGCGTGAGTGGTTGTGCGCGTATTGTAGCGAGCGCGTTACAATCGACTGAAACATTGAACGGATTTCCATGAACGTGTCCTTCGTGAAGCTGCTTTCAAAGCGCCGCGCGCGCGTGTCCAACGTGCCGCTCGCCGTGTTCGCTCGCCGGATGCTCGGTGCAGCCGCGCTCGGATTGTGGGCGCTGGCCGCCGTGCCCGCGCATGCGCAGGACCCGTCGCCGGATTCCGACGACACGTCGGTCACGATGCCGGACCCGCTGGGTCCGGCAACATCTGAAGAAGAAAAGTCGCTGCCCGGCGTACCGCTGTCGAGCCAGATCGTCTTCCAGGTGCTGGCCGCCGAGATCGCGCTGCAGCGCGACCAGCCGGCACCGGCCTATCAGACCTACCTCGCTCTCGCGCGCGACACTCACGACCCGCGCATGGCGCAACGCGCCACCGAAATCGCGCTGGCCGCGCAAAGCCCGTCGGACGCGCTCGCCGCCGCGCAACTGTGGCAACAGTACGCGCCGAGTTCGGAACGCGCCGCCCAGCTCGACGCGTCGCTGCTCGTGCTGTCTGGCAAGCCTGACGATGCGTCCCCGATCCTGTCGCAAGAACTGGCGAAGATACCCGAGGAAAATCGCGGCAGCGCGATCCTCGCGCTGCAACTGCTGTTGTCGCGCGGCCCGAACCGCGTCGGTGGCCTGCACGTGTTGCAGGACCTGCTGAAGAACGACATGAACCGGCCGGAGGCGCAACTGGCCCTCGCACGTCAGCAGTTGCTGGCCGACGACGCGCCGGGCGCGCACAAGTCGCTCGAGCAGGCGCTCACGATCAAGCCTGACTATCTGCCGGCGGCGTTGATGCTGTCGCAAATGGGTCCGGAGGAGCGCAAGGAAGGCATCGCGTCGCTCGAAAAGTACGTGCAGCAGAATCCGAAATCGCATGACGCACGGCTCGCGCTGGCGCAGATGTATCTTGCCAGCGACCGTCTCGACGACGCGCAGAAGCAGTTCGAGCTCATGCGCAAGACAAACCCCAACGACTTGACACCGCTGATGGCACTCGCGCTGATCAAGATCCAGCAGAAGAATCTCCCCGAGGCGCAGACGTATCTGATGCAGTACGCGCAGCAGGCCGAGAAGACGCCGGGTGCCGATGCGGGCCAGGCCTACATCTACCTCGCGCAGCTAGCGCTCGAACAGAAGAATGAGGCGGGCGCGAGCGACTGGCTGAACAAGATCTCTCCAGCGAGTCAACAATACCTGGCCGCGCAGATTACCCGCGCGCAACTGCTCGCGAAACAGGGCAAGACCGAAGAGGCGCGCCAGTTGCTCTCCAACTTGCAGACCTCCGATCCGCGTGATGTGGCGCTGATCGCGCGCACCGATGCGGCGATCCTGTTCGACGCGAAGCGCTACCCCGAGGCCGAAGCGCGTCTGGAGCAAGCCACGGCGAACTTTCCCGACGACCCCGACCTCACCTACGACTACGCAATGGCCGCCGAGAAAACCGGCCATTACGACGTCATGGAAGCGCAGTTGCGCAAGCTGATCCAGACGCAGCCGGACAATCCGCAGGCGTATAACGCGCTCGGCTATTCGCTCGCAGATCGCAACCAGCGCCTGTCAGAGGCGGACAAGCTGGTCGAGAAGGCCTCGGCGCTTGCACCGAACGATGCGTTCATCATGGACAGCGTCGGCTGGGTCAAGTACCGGATGGGTAATACGGCCGATGCGATCAGGCTGCTGCGCAAGGCATACAGCCTCCAGCCGAACGCGGAAATCGGCGCACACCTCGGCGAAGTGCTGTGGAAGGCCGGCGAGCAGGAACAGGCGCGCGCCGCGTTTCGCGAGGCTCGCAAGCTCGAACCCGACAACGAGACGCTCGTCAAAACGTTGCAACGTCTTCAGGTAAACAATCTTTGATGCGTCTTTCCCGTTTGATTTCTTTTTCCCGGGCGCCTCGCGGCATCGCGGTTAGTTTCGCGGCGGCGGCGGTTGTCGCGTTGGCCGGCTGCGCGTCGGTGAAGCCGCGGGGGCCGTCCACGTCGAACGCCGCCACCGAAGTCACCGCGCAGACGAGCCGCTCGTATCAGGGCCGCTTCGCGATCCAATACAACGATCAGAACGGCCAGCAGCGCAACGCTTACGGCAATTTCTCGTGGCAGGAAACGGGCGACACGGTCACGCTGCAGTTGCGCAATCCGCTTGGCCAGACGCTGGCCATCGTGACTTCGTCGCCGGCTTCGGCCACGCTCGAATTGCCGAACCGCCAGCCGCTCACCGCCGATAACGTGTCGACGCTGATGCAGAACGCGCTCGGCTTCACGCTGCCGGTCGAAGGGTTGCGCTACTGGCTGCAACCATCGCCGGCGCCGACTTCGCGCGCGAAGACCGAGAAGGATCCGGAGCAACCGTCGCGCCTGAAGCAGATCACCCAGGACGGCTGGACGATCGACTATGTGGCCTATGCCGATGCGCCAGCCACCGGCGTGAAGCGCCTCAATCTGAGCCGCTCGGAGCCGCCACTTGACATCAAGCTCGTGCTGGATCAGTGAGTCGTTCTTGCTGGCGCCTTTTGTCACAGCATCCGCTCACGTAACCTTGCTACCCGTTTGGGGCGCCACAGTGGCGCAGTAGCCTTCACTCATGATCGAAACAACCAATTCGCTGCGCGACTGTCTCGCGCCAGCGAAACTCAATCTCTTCCTGCACATCACCGGCCGTCGGCCGGATGGTTATCACACGCTGCAGACGGTCTTCCAGTTGCTTGACTGGGGCGACACGCTGCACTTCACGCGACGCGACGACGGTCTCATCACGCGCCGCACCGAAATCGCCGACGTGCCACCCGAGCAAGACCTGACCGTACGCGCCGCGACGTTGCTGAAGGTACATACGGGCTCCCGCGAAGGCGTCGATATCGGAATCGACAAGCGCCTGCCAATGGGCGCGGGTCTCGGCGGCGGCAGTTCCGATGCGGCGACGACGCTGCTCGCGCTCAATCGTCTGTGGAAGCTCGATCTGCCACGTCAAGAGTTGCAGGATCTTGCGTTGAAGCTCGGCGCGGACGTGCCTTTCTTTGTATTTGGAAAAAATGCGTTTGCAGAGGGTGTCGGAGAATCATTAGACGTTGTACAATTGCCGCCGCGTCACTTCCTGGTAGTGACGCCGAGGGTGCAGGTTCCGACTGCAGCGATTTTTTCCGAAAAAGCGTTGACAAGAGATACAAAGCCCCTCAAAATTACGGACTTTCCTGCAAAACGCAGCTGCAACACTGAATGGCCAGAAAGCTTCGGCCGGAATGACATGCAGCAGGTTGTCGTAGGAAAGTACGCGGAAGTAGCGCAAGTGTTGCGGTGGTTTGAAAGCATCGCGCCAGCGCGGATGTCCGGATCGGGTGCCAGCGTTTTTGCAGCGTTCCGTAGCAAAGCTGAAGCAGACGCGGCGCAAGCCAAACTGCCCGGCGAGTGGAACAGTGCAGTAGCAGCGGGCTTGGATCAGCATCCACTCTTTGCTTTCGCGTCATAAGTTTTGCATCGTCGAACGAAACTCCACGTTCGGCGGAGCTCAAAGTTAGTGTAGGGGAGTCGCCAAGCTGGTTAAGGCACCGGATTTTGATTCCGGCATGCAAAGGTTCGAATCCTTTCTCCCCTGCCAAAAATTCTCGCAGTTCGCTGTAGTTCGCATTTCTCCCGCCCCCAGCCTGAAGTAGGTGCACGATGAGCAGCCATGACGGCCTGATGGTTTTTACTGGCAACGCAAATCCCGCGCTTGCACAGGAAGTCGTCAAAAACCTCGGTATTCCCCTCGGCAAAGCAATGGTTAGCCGTTTCTCGGACGGCGAAATCCAAGTCGAGATTCAGGAAAACGTGCGCGGCAAGGATGTCTTCGTCCTGCAATCCACGTGCGCGCCGACTAACGACAATCTGATGGAACTGATGATCATGGTCGATGCGCTCAAGCGCGCATCCGCAGGCCGGATCACCGCAGCCATTCCCTACTTCGGTTATGCCCGTCAGGATCGTCGCCCGCGTTCGGCGCGCGTCGCCATCTCGGCTAAGGTCGTGGCGAACATGCTGGAAATCGCCGGCGTCGAGCGGATCATCACGATGGATCTGCACGCCGACCAGATTCAAGGCTTCTTCGACATCCCGGTCGACAACATCTACGCAACGCCCGTGCTGCTCGGGGATCTGCGCAAGCAGAACTACGACAACCTGATGGTAGTTTCGCCGGACGTCGGCGGTGTGGTCCGCGCCCGTGCATTGGCGAAGCAACTCAATAGCGATCTCGCGATCATCGACAAGCGTCGCCCGAAGGCGAACGTCGCCGAAGTGATGAACATCATCGGTGAAGTCGAAGGCCGCACCTGCGTGATCATGGACGACATGGTCGACACGGCAGGCACGCTGTGCAAGGCCGCGCAAGTTCTGAAGGAACGCGGCGCGAAGCAGGTATTCGCGTACGCTACCCACCCGGTTCTGTCGGGCGGCGCGGGTGAGCGTATCGCCGCTTCCGCACTCGACGAACTCGTTGTCACGGACACGATTCCGCTCGGCGAAGAAGCCCGTTCGTGCGCGAAGATCCGTTCGCTGACGAGCGCCGGTTTGCTCGCCGAAACGTTCTCGCGCATCCGCCGCGGCGATTCGGTGATGTCGCTGTTCGCTGAAAGTTAAGCATTTGCGAAGACGCCGCGTACCGCTTCATGCGACACGCGGCGTTTTTGCACAATCGGCATGAACGAACGAAGGTTCATGCCGCTATCCTGGGCCTCAGCCATTACGGCTTCGAGGCCCTGTTTTTACTGCCTGGTCGCGGGCAGTGCATTGGAGATTCAACATGAAAGTAGTCGCTTTCGAGCGTTCCCTGCAAGGTACGGGTGCGAGCCGCCGCCTGCGTAACTCGGGCAAGACCCCGGGTATCGTTTATGGCGCTGGTGCTGACACGCAACTGGTCGAACTCGATC
Source organism: Paraburkholderia lebeckiae (assembly GCF_050436225.1). Classification (NCBI taxonomy): domain Bacteria; kingdom Pseudomonadati; phylum Pseudomonadota; class Betaproteobacteria; order Burkholderiales; family Burkholderiaceae; genus Paraburkholderia; species Paraburkholderia lebeckiae. The sequence goes on from NZ_JBNDLU010000002.1 coordinate 3,501,591, forward strand.
ACAACGCCCTATGGCACGCGCTGAAGAAAGAAGTTTTCCACTCGTCGATCCTCGATCTGGAAGTGGCAGGCAAGTCGCAACAGGTTCTGCTGCGCGACGTGCAATACCACCCGTTCCGTCAGCTCGTGTTGCACGTGGACTTCCAGCGCGTCGACGCGTCGAAGAAGCTGCACACCAAGGTGCCGCTGCACTTCTTGAACCAGGAAACCAACCCGGCAGTGAAGCTGTCGAGCGCGGTGATCTCGCACGTCCTCAACGAAATTGAAATCGAGTGCCTGCCGTCGGCACTGCCGGAATTCATCGAAGTCGACCTCGCGAAGATCGAAGCCGGTCAATCGGTTCACGCGAAAGACATCCCGCTGCCGGCAGGCGTGGCACTTGTCGCCCACGTCGACGCGGAAAACCCGGTGGTCGCTGCTGCAACGATCCCGGCTGGCGCAATCGCTGAAGACGCAGCTGCTGCTGAAGGCGGCGAAACGCCGGCCGCTTAAGAGCCTTCCGGTTCGAAGCAAGCAATCCTCTCGATCCGTTTCCTATGAAACGGTCGATGTGACCCGCCGAGGTTCGCCCTGGCGGGTTTTTTTTCGGCTTTTTTAGTCCGGTACGTTTCACTTCCGGACTTGGTGGACTCACGCAATCATGATCAAGCTGATCGTCGGGCTCGGCAATCCGGGCGCCGAATACACCGCGACGCGTCACAACGCCGGCTGCTGGCTGGTCGATCAACTCGCGCGCGAGGCTGGCACCGCGCTGCGCGACGAGCGGCGATTTCACGGCTTTTACGCGAAAGCGCGGTTGCATGGCGAGGAAGTGCATCTGCTCGAGCCGCAGACCTACATGAACCGCTCTGGTCAATCGGTCGTCGCGCTCGCGCAATTCTTCAAGATTCTTCCCGACGAGATTCTCGTCGCGCACGACGAGCTCGACATGCCACCCGGCAGCGTCAAGCTGAAGCTCGGCGGCGGCAGCGGCGGGCATAATGGGCTGAAGGACATCAGCGCGCATCTGTCGTCGCAGCAATACTGGCGGCTGCGGATCGGCATCGGCCATCCGCGCGATCTGATTCCCGAGAGCGCGCGCGCCGGCGCGAAGCCGGACGTCGCGAACTATGTGCTGAAGCCGCCGCGGCGAGAAGAGCAGGAGGTCATCGACGCGTCGATCGAACGCGCGCTCGCGGTGATGCCGCAGATCATCAAGGGCGAGCTCGAACGCGCAATGATGCAACTGCATCGCAATAACCGCTGACGCGCGCCGCATCCATCGACACCCGCAATCGACCCCGCAAGGAGAATCGCTTGAGCCGCTATTGGAGCGACATTGTTCACCGTCTGACGCCGTACGTGCCGGGAGAGCAGCCCGCGCTCGCGCATCCGGTGAAGCTGAATACCAACGAGAATCCGTATCCACCGTCGCCGCGCATACTAGACGCGATCCGCCGCGAGCTCGGCGACACGGCCGAGGCACTGCGCCGCTATCCCGATCCTAGCGCACGCAAGCTGCGCGAAACGGTCGCCGCGTATCACGGCATTCGCGCCGAGCAGGTGTTCGCGGGCAACGGCTCGGACGAGGTACTCGCGCTAACGTTCCAGGCCTTGCTCAAGCACGACAAGCCGCTGCTGTTTCCCGACATCACTTACAGCTTCTATCCGACCTACGCGAAGCTGTTCGAGGTCGACTACCGGACCATCCCCCTCGACGACATCTTCGCGATCAACGTCGACGACTACACGGTGCCCAACAGCGGCATTCTGTTTCCGAATCCGAACGCGCCGACCGGCCGGCCGCTGCCGCTCGCGGAAATCGAGCGCCTCGTTGCGAGTCATCCTGATTCGATCGTGGTGATTGACGAAGCGTATGTCGATTTCGGCGCCGAGTCGGCGATTGCGCTGATCGAGCGCTATCCGAATCTGCTCGTCGTGCAGACCGTGTCGAAGTCGCGTTCGCTCGCCGGCATGCGCGTCGGCTTTGCGTTCGGCGATCCTGCGTTGATCGATGCGCTCAATCGCGTGAAGGACAGCTTCAATTCGTACCCGCTCGACCGCCTCGCGCAAGTCGCGGCCACCGCCGCCTACGAAGACGACGCGTGGTTTCGCGAATGCTGCGCGAAGGTGATCGCGAGCCGCGAACGGCTTGCGGCGGAATTGACCGCGCTCGGTTTCGAGGTGGTGCCATCGGCCGCGAATCTGCTGTTCGCGCGGCATGAGGGGTATGACGCGGCGACGCTCGCGTCGCGGCTGCGGCAAAAGGAAATTTTCGTGCGGCATTTCAACGCGCCGCGCATCGACCAGCATTTGCGGATCTCGGTCGGCACCGACACCGAATGCGACATACTGCTCGACGCTTTGCGCGGCATTTTCAGCGCTTACGTCGGATAACGGAAACGCCGCCCCCAAAAGAAAACGGCGAAGGCCCGCAGGCCTTCGCCGTTTTCTTTTGCGCGTCACCCGCGAACGTCAGGTGCGCTTGGCGGCCTGCAAGGCGTGATATTTCGCCATCAAACCTTCGCGCGTTTCCAAGTGGTTCGGGTCACGCGGAATGCACTCGACCGGACACACCTGAATGCATTGCGGCTCGTCGAAATGACCGACGCACTCGGTGCACTTCTTCGGGTCGATCACATAGATTTCCGGGCCCATCGAAATCGCGTCGTTCGGGCACTCGGGCTCGCAGACGTCGCAATTGATGCACTCGTCGGTAATCATCAGGGCCATTCTGCCACCCACTTTCCTAGACAAAACAATACATTATAGCTTTTTCGCCCTCGCACGGCCGCGCAATCCCGCGCCAGGATCGTGGACGGCTGCGCTTCTCGGCCAGGTAGCCTTCGTCGCAAACTGGTTGGCGTATGCGCTGTTCAACGCCAACTGGATGCTGAACATGCCATTCGACACGCGGGAATTGCCGGGCTGTTTCGGCAACAAGGCCAGCAGTGCCTTCATCACATACAGAATGATTAGCGCCCCGGCGAGGTCACCCACAAACATCGTGAAGAAGCTTTCGAACCAGTTCTTCGTCGTACCGACCAGTGCGAACCACAGGTGGTGAAACAGCGCATTTGCTCCCGAATAGGCGACAGCCAGAACAAGCAGCCGCTTCGGCGTCAGGTTCGTCAGCGATGCGCGCAGATCGAAATACTCGAGCGCAAACCGGTAGACCAGATACGGTGCCAGTGACCCAAGCAAAGCGCCTGCTATTGCACGCACCGGGTCATGCGGAAACCAGTACAGAAAGTCTGTAATCAGTCCGGCAAGCAGCAGGCCGATTGCACCATCGAACCCAACCAGCAATGTGCTGAGAAGCCGAACACCAGACGGCAGGAAAATCCAGTTGACGCCTCGCACGAAAGACGTGTGCGTAAACACCTCCTGATTGACCCACAGCGACGCCAGGAACGCGATCAGGGTCCCAGCGATCGACCAAAAATGCAAACGTAAGCTAGACATTGCGGTGAGCCATCCTCGGTTGCTTTTGCCGAATGCATCATAGCGTGCCCGTATGGCGTTCCGCGAGCACAAGCAGCAGGCTTTCGTTCACAGATATCGTGACGCTCACGGAAAAAATTTCGCGAGGCCCTCAAGTTCTGCGCGACGCGGCCGAAAAACCATGTATAGCTTTATGCCCGGCTCGACTAGCATGCAGAGCAGCGTCCATATTGATATGCTTTTTATAGCGATGAACCTGAGAGAACAGACTGGAACGGAACGCGCTATCCAGACGAACCGGTCGCTATCGGCACGCCGACCAGTAGGCCGTCCGCCTGCTGCATGGCTCGCGTGCTATCCCGTCTTTCAAGATGCGTTGCTCGGCTGTGAAACAAGGTTGGGGGCGCTTCCTGACTTCGTCAGGCGCGCTGCTTTGGAAAGACTGGGTGGCTCCAATTATTCGTGTGTGCCCACTTCAGTACTTGATGAAGTCCGCGCCTCTTACCTGGAACTTCGCAGCACATGCGTCGCAGAAGAAGTACGTCGATACTTGTCTGATACCGAGGACAGTCTGCTGGCGTCACACGAATCGTCGGACGCCCTTGAAACCCTGGCGGCGGGAATGCCGCGGATGCTGGTTCCGCCTGTCGCTCGCCCTCCGTGTCTACTGAGTTCTGGCAACGGAATGTTTCTCGGGGGCTGGGCGCGGTTTGTTGCGTACTGGTGTCGGAAAGACCCAACGATTCCGTTACTCGCGGTAGATTGGCCGATCCTCTATGGGCACGTAGCGGCCTACAGCCTTCGCCACTTGATCGACGATCATAGTGTTGCATCGAGCGGTTGAATCCGCGTGCGGAAAGCAGCCAATCGTCCTCCAGCGATGGCTCGAGCTGATCACCCGCACGAACCTTGCCAACGCGGGACTTTATCGTTATAGTTTTTATAACGGCCAAACCTGAGAGAAATGGTTCGCGTGGAATGCGCTGTCCGGACCGACCGGTTTTCTGGCTCGCGCCGACCGGTCGGTTACGTTTTATCGGTTGCATAACGGCAAAAGCCCATGCTCAACCTGCTTTTTCCTTTTATACCCATGCAAAAGAGAACGATGCCGTACGCTGAGCGCGCCGGACGAATCGCCGCCACACATCAAGAGGAAGCTTTGGCGATACACCGCATACGGCGCCACCGTAGCGATGATTCCGGCGGCGATTGACAGCACAGGGTCGTACGGGAAGAAATAGAAGAGGTCGACGAGCAAGCTCGCTAATAGCAAGCCAATTGCGCCATCGCCCCCATGAAGCAAGGTGCTCAATAGTCTGACTCCTGACGGCAGGTAGATTCAGTCCACGCCCCGGACGAACTCGATGTGCGTGAAGACTTCCTGATTGATCCAGAGCGACAGCGCGAACGCGATTGCCGTGCCCGCGACCGGGAGCAAATGCAAACGTAAGCTGGACATGGAGATAAAATAGGGAAGCCCGGTTGTCGCTGGGCAGCATCAAGGTTCGCTTTTCGCGCTCGGGTGAGCGGCGTTTTCGTTGGAGCGATGGTCATGGGCCGCCCTGCTGATATCTATCTTCGATTTCTTCAATTGACCGAAGCACTGCGAGGTCTTCCCTCACTTCCCGCGCTCGATCCGCTCGAAGAAAAGATCCTGGAGTTCGTCGCTCGCATGAGGCAAAAAAACGAACGCCTGTCGGTTCGAGACATGATGGCCCAAAGTGCGCTGGGGTCGCCGGCTACCTTGCATGCCCGTATCACGTCAATGCGCGAAAAGGGCTGGCTCCTGCTCAACGACACCGAAGACGCTCGCCGCAAACAGGTCGAGCTGACGCCCGCGGCCCTCCGGCACTTCGACAAACTTGCCGAGGCGTTCACCAAAGCCGCAAAGGGAAGCTGACATTGTTCTGCTTCGGTTAAGCCGGCACTATCCGGTTAGGACAAACTCCTCATTCCTATTGCAATGCCCGTCTGGTTGCTCCGCCCCGGCAATTCCACGTATGCGGCATCTGTCACCCTGTTGAAATCCATCGTACCGTACCGGTGCGCTTCGTCAGTTCATACTCGGCGAATTGGACAAAGGTATATCGATTGCCCACGCCCGTATCGATCAACCCGTTTCGTTTTGCGAATGCCGCCAGCCGGCATAGAGCTTCACCCGGCACAACTCGTACATGGCATTGACGTTGAAAATCTTTTGGTGGTTATTCGTGTCGTCGCGAAGCTGCTGGACGCCGGCCGCAACATTGAACGGACCATCAGAATTGGAAGCGAGGAAGTTCGCGAGGCTTCCGGCCGGGAAGTGACCCGGTATCTGCCCCGAGAAGCCATTGGCGCCGCTTATCTCGTTGCTGCGGAACGAGTGCATCGCGCCGGATGTACAGCCGATCGAACTGGCCTGCGTACCAGATCGAGTTTTCGGCCGCGAGCCCCGCTTCGAGTGCCCACGGCAGTCGTGACTTTTTCCGGATAGGGTTCCGTAGGAACCTGACAAGCCGGCTTGACAATTGATGATCGCCCCGTTTGCGATGAAGAGACGATTCTTGTTCTTCGCATCATCATTGACATCACTGCTTGCGCGAACCATCGAATACACCGATGCCCGTGCGTAACGACAGGATCGACGTTCGCCGCCAATACGGCTCGCCAACATTACTTGGAACAGCCGACTGATGCACCTGGCGCCGATCACCGAGGCCTGGCCGGTCTTGATCCGTCAAAACCGGCATTCGCGCGACTCAGGCTCACGTCCCCTGAGCGCCGTCCTGCGGATCCAGCGAAGCGACCTTCTCCTTCAGCCATTTTTCCACGGACGGGAACACGAACTTGCTGACGTCGCCGCCCAATTGCGCGATCTCGCGCACGATCGTGCCCGAGATGAACTGATACTGATCGGACGGCGTCATGAACATCGTCTCGACGTCGGGCAGCAGATAACGGTTCATGCCCGCCATCTGGAACTCGTACTCGAAGTCCGACACCGCGCGCAGCCCCCTGACGATCACCCGCGCGTTGTTGGTCCGCACGAAGTCCTTCAGCAGCCCCTTGAAGCTCATCACCTGGACGTTCGGATAGTGGCCGAGTACCTCGTGCGCAATCGCGAGGCGTTCCTGGAGAGTGAAAAACGGCTTCTTGGCACGGCTGTCGGCCACACCCACCACCAGCGTGTCGAAAATGCTCGACGCGCGCCGAACGAGGTCTTCGTGACCGCGCGTCAGCGGGTCGAACGTGCCCGGGTACACGGCGACTACCATGAGACTTCTCCTCTCTTCAGACAAAAGGGCACATCCGGGCGACACATTTCGCACCGGCGCGGATGACGATAAACCGCCCGGCCCTTTTTTGGAACGCGCATTATTCCTTATTTTCGCGCTGCAGCAAATGAAAGTGCACAGCGCCCGCTTTGCCCTGCCGCACGAGTTTCCAGCCTGACAGCAGCTCGTGAGCGGCCGGTTCGAGCGCTTCGCCGGCCTCCACATAAAGATAGCCGTCGGCGCGCACGAGCGGCACGGCCACCGCGAGCGCCTTGCCGAGCAGGTGGGCATCGAACGGCGGATCGAGGAACACGACGTCGAACGAGCCTGGCGCGAGACTCGCCGCAAGACGCAGGCCGTCCGCCTCGGCGATTTCGATCATGCGCGCATCGAGCCGCTGCTGGTTTGCGCGCAACTGGCTGGCAGCGCGCGCATGGCGCTCCGCCATCAGCACGCGAGCGGCGCCGCGCGACGCGGCCTCGAAGCCGAGCGCCCCACTACCAGCAAACAAATCGAGGCAGTGCTGGCCGTCCAGACGCTGGCCGAGCCAGTTGAACAGCGTTTCGCGGACGCGGTCGGGCGTCGGGCGCAAGCCGTCCAGATCGAGCACGGGCAGCGGCGTGCGTTTCCAGTCGCCGCCGATGATGCGAATGGCATGCGGTTTGCCACTTTTGGACGAAGCGCCAGCGGCGCGTGAAGGTGCTAAACGAGGCATGCAGTATCGTGCAGTTTCAGCTAGGTGATGAACACGCCCGCGGCGTCGATGCGCGCGGGCCGGAGCGCTCACGTTACCACAGGGGTGGCGCGCGTCCAGCCTGGCCGAGCGGCCGATACGACGCGCCACGGCACGCCTGATAAAATGTGCGGCTGCCAGCGCCCCGCCTTTTCGCATCCCGGCGCTGCCCACCGCTTCGCCGGTCCCGTGCCGGCTGCGCGCATCGGCGCGCTCTCCCATACGTCAGATCATGTTCAGCTTTTTCAAACGATTCAAGGGCTCGAAAGAGTCCGATACCGCCGCAGACGAATCGCTGGCGGCGCAAGACGGCGCGGCACCCGAGGCCGAGGCCGCACCCGTTGCGCCCGCCGAACCCATCGAGCCTAACGCGCCCCCCGTTCCGCCTGCGGCCACGACCATCATCGAGCCGCAGCCCGAGCCGCCAGAGGCCGTGCTCGATACCGTTGAAATCGTCCCACCGCCCGTGCAGGACGTCGGCGCGAAGCGCTCGTGGCTCACGCGCCTGAAGAGCGGCCTCGCGAAAACCAGTTCGAACCTGACCGGCATTTTCGTCGGCACGAAGATCGACGAGGACTTGTACGAGGATCTCGAAGCCGCGCTGCTGATGTCGGACGCCGGCGTCGAGGCGACCGAATTCCTGCTCGAAGCGCTGCATGAGAAAGTGCGCAGCGAACGCCTGACGGATCCCCTGCAGGTCAAAACCGCCTTGCGCGCACTGCTCGTCGAATTGCTCAAGCCGCTCGAAAAATCGCTGATGCTCGGCCGTGCGCAGCCGCTCGTGATGATGATCGCCGGCGTCAACGGCGCGGGCAAAACCACGAGCATCGGCAAGCTCGCGAAGCATCTGCAGAGCTTTGACCAATCGGTGCTGCTCGCCGCCGGCGACACGTTCCGCGCCGCCGCGCGCGAGCAACTCGCGGTGTGGGGCCAGCGCAACAACGTGACCGTGGTCGCACAGGAAAGCGGCGACCCGGCCGCGGTGATCTTCGACGCGGTCGGCGCCGCGCGCGCGCGCAAGATCGACGTGTTGATGGCCGACACGGCCGGCCGCCTGCCCACGCAACTGCATCTGATGGAAGAACTGCGCAAGGTGAAGCGCGTGATTGGCAAGGCGCAGGACGGCGCGCCGCACGAAGTGCTGCTCGTGATCGACGCGAACACCGGCCAGAACGCGCTCACACAGGTCAAGGCGTTCGACGACGCGCTCGGACTCACCGGCCTGATCGTCACCAAGCTCGACGGCACCGCGAAGGGCGGCATCCTTGCGGCGATCGCGCGGCAGCGGCCCATTCCGGTGTATTTCATTGGCGTCGGCGAAAAGGTCGAGGACCTGCAGCCGTTCAGCGCGGAGGAGTTTTCGGACGCGCTACTGGGCGGCTGATCGCGTGATCGTTGCGGCGCTCGCGGCGAACCAAAGGAAAAGGGCACTCCGCGGAGCGCCCTTTTTTCGTTTCAAGCTGCCGTCGACGTGTCAGCGATCCCGGGCTCACTCCGCGTCCGGCTGCACGCCCGGCGCCGCGCGCGCGAACGCATCGAGTTGCATCGCGTGATCGTAGATGCGCTGGATCGTCGGAAACTTTGCGGTGTCGACCTTGAAGCGCTGCGCGTTGAATACCTGCGGAATCAGGCACGCGTCGGCGAGTGTCGGTGCGTCGCCGAAACACAGTTTGCCGGTGCGCGCGTCGCCGGCAAGATGCGTCTCCAGCGTCGCGAAGCCAGCGTCGATCCAGTGCCGGTACCACGCGTCCTTCGCGTCGTCGTCGACTCGCAGCGTGTGCTTCAGATAGCGCAGCACGCGCAGATTGTTCAGCGGATGAATTTCGCACGCGACCTGCAGCGCCACCGAGCGCACATACGCGCGATCGAGCGGCGCCTTCGGCAGCAGCGGCGGCTCGGGATGCGTCTCCTCGAGATACTCGATGATCGCGAGCGACTGCGGCAGCAAATGACTGCCGACGGCGAGCGTCGGCACGATGCAGTCGGGGTTGATCTTGCGATACTCGGGCTTCAGCTGCTCGCCGCCTTCGCGCACGAGGTGCACGGGTACGTAGTCGTACGACAGGTTCTTCACGTTCAGCGCGATGCGCACGCGATACGACGCCGAGCTACGGAAATAGCTGTAGAGCTTCATGTTGTCTGCCTCCTCCACCTGCACGCAAGCCGTCTCAGACGACGCGCACGCTGAACTCGCCGAGCCCATCCACGCCGCCCTTCATCAGGTCACCCTTCGCGACCGCGCCGACGCCTTCCGGCGTGCCGGTGAAAATCAGGTCGCCAGGCCGCAGTTCGAACAGCGTCGACAGATACGCGATCGTCTCGGCCACCGACCAGATCAGCTGCGACACATCCGCGCGCTGCTTGTCCTCGCCATTCACCGACAGCCAGATCTCGCCCTTGCCGATGTGACCAACCGTCGAAGCCGGATGGATCGGGCCGAGCGGCGCCGAGTGATCGAAGCCCTTGGCGGTATCCCACGGACGACCCATCTTCTTCGCTTCGCCTTGCAGGTCGCGGCGCGTCATGTCGAGACCGAGCGCGTAACCGTAGACGTGATCGAGCGCGCAGTCGACGGGGATGTCTTTGCCGCCCTCGCCGATCGCCGCGACCATTTCCATTTCGAAATGGACGTTCCTGGTCTGCGACGGATACGGGAATTCGCCGGTCGTGCCCAGCGCGACGTACACGATCGCATCGGCCGGCTTCGTGAAGAAGAACGGCGGCTCGCGGTCCGGGTCGTGGCCCATTTCACGCGCGTGCGCCTCGTAGTTGCGCCCCACGCAGTAGATGCGGCGCACCGCGAACTGCTCGCTCGACCCCACGACCGGCACCGCGACCTGCGGTGCGGGTGCAAATACGTAACTCATCCCGTTCTCCGTTTTCCGATGTGCGCCGCCGAGGCGGCGAGAAACATCGAGTGTAACGCGCGGCACGGCGCGGGTGCGCGTCAGGCGGCCCGTCGCGCGCCACTGCTTGGCCGCTTCGTTGCTGTTCGCCCGCTCGCCATAGATGCGATACTCACACCGAACTGTTCCCCGAATGGCGTAGCGAACCGCCAGGCGCGGCACGCCACCCGCCTCTTGCGCACGATGACCGACTCCACCGATACCACTTCCCCCTTCCCCTGGGCCCGATTCATCAAGGAAATCGGCCGCGGCCCGAATGGCGCCCGCGCGCTGACCGCCGACGACACGCGCTCGCTCTACACCGCGATGCTCGACGGCCGCGTCGACGATCTCGAACTCGGCGCGGTGCTGCTCGCGTATCGCGTGAAAGGCGAGACCGCCGACGAACTCGCCGCGATGCTGGCCGCCGCGCATACATCGTTCGAGCCGGTGCGGCTGCCGCACGGCGCGTTTCGGCCGGTGTCGATTCCGTCGTACAACGGCGCGCGCAAGCAGCCGAACCTCGTGCCGCTGCTCGCGCTGCTGCTCGCCCGCGAAGGCGTGCCGGTGCTGGTGCACGGCGTCACCGAGGATCCGGGTCGGGTGACGAGCGCGGAAATCTTCACACATCTGCGCATCGCCCATGCGCAGTCGCACACGCAGATCGAAGCTGCACTTGCGGAGCGCCGCGTCGCGTTCGCCTCGATCGACGTACTGGCGCCCAAGCTCGCGCGCCTGCTGGCGCTGCGCCGGCGCATGGGCGTGCGCAATTCGACGCATACGCTCGTGAAGCTGCTGCAGCCATTCGCGCCCGCGGGATTGCGGCTCGTGAACTACACGCATCCGCCATATCGCGACAGTCTCGCTCAGCTGTTCGTCACGCATCCCGATGCGGCCGTCGGCGGTGCTCTGCTGGCGCGCGGCACCGAAGGCGAGGCGGTCGCCGATACGCGCCGCCAGGTGCAGGTCGACTGGCTGCATGACGGCATCTGCGAGACGCGGCTGCCGCACTCGCGCTCGTCGCCCGATGCGCCCGAAGTCGAGCTGCCCGAAGCGCGCGACGCGGCGACCACGGCCGCCTGGATCGACGCCGTGCTGCGCGGCGAAGCGCCGGTGCCTGGCGCGATCGAGCGGCAGGTCGAGCTGATCGTCGATATCGCGAAGACGGCGGCCTGACGGCCGCGGGTTGACAGGCCAACGCACGCGCCGCGCAGCTCGCGCTGCTGGCGGGCGCGGATCGCATCGAAGGCTGTCTGTTCGGCAATGGCGGGCGCACCGGCAATGTCGATCTCGTCACAGTCGCGATGAATCTCGACGCGATGGGTATCGATAGCGGTCTGGATTTCTCGGATCTCGCGAGATCAGGCGCGTGGCGGAACGGTGCACGCGGCTTCCGGTGGCGGCGCGGCATCCGTATGCGGGAGAGGTAGCGATGCGCGGCACGTGCGAGGCGCGCGACGCGGATGCCGATGTAGACGAGCACGGCGCAAACAGCCGCGACAAAGCTGGCGAATGCGCGACCGCGTGAATTCGCGTTGGGCCTCGAGTCTGCGGCAGCGGAGTGCACACCCGCATTCCGCTGCCGCCGGAGACGCGCTCACGAGGCGCGCCCGCGCGATGAAAATCTCACTCGAGCGCGCAACGCGTCGCCTGCCACGCGATCAGTCGCCACTGCCCGTCTTCGTGCGTGTGAATCGCGGTATAGGCAATCGGAAACAGGAGCGCGCCGTTGTTCGCCTCCATCTCGATCAGCGCGCGGCCCGTGACGACGTAGGTCTCACGCCCGGCCGGCAAGATATCCTGCGACTGCACCTCGATTTGCCGATAACGGCGGCGCCCCGCGGTGATCCCGTCGATGAACTGCCGCTTCGTCTCGCGCTTGCCATTCGTATGGACGTAGCTCACGTTGTCCGCGAGCAGCGTGTCGAGCGACTGCCCATCGCCATCGACCATCGCGCGAAAACGCTCTCGCTCGAGCCCGCGAATCGCTTCGATCATCTTTGCCGCCATTGCAGAGCCCCTCGAACACCGCGAGCCGCAGGCGGCCACGGTCAGAAGTGATATTGCAAATATAGCTGGCTGAAATTTATACCAGGATTCGGCTCTTTGATACCGCCATTGGAGACATGCTGGAAGCGGTAGCCGGCGACATACTGCTCACGAGCGCCGAACTGCAGCCCGACGCCCGCCATCTCGGCTAACTGGAACGCCGTGCCCAACGTGAAGTCGGAAGAAATGCGTGGGCTGGTCAGCAGCCGGACGCCGGCACCCAACTCGATGAATGGCCGCACCGAACCCGACGACCTGATTAAGCGGATCACCGGCGTCACGCCGATCTCGCCGATGTTGTCGTGAACGTTTCCTTCCTTGATGTGCCACCAAGCGACGTGCGCCTCGCCGGTCAGCGCGAAATGCCAGTCGCCGATCTGCCACCAGGTCAGGTTTGGATCCCAGACCGCGCCGAGATCGAGCGTCCTGACGTGATGATCGCCGACGCCAGCGGCCACCTGCACGCCGAACTGCTCAGCTTGGGACGCGCCCGCCGCGCCCAATAGCAGAACGAGCGGAACGGCAAACGTGCCTTTTAGAGTAAGCCCACGCACCACAAGATTTTCCTTTGCATCCGCCCCATGCTGCCGAGTATTAAGCGAGCGCCCCCTTTATTTCAAGGACGAATTCAAGAGCAAGTATCTCCCAGATAATGTCACCGGTAAGCAATTATTCTCTTTTAATCTGGGAGATATCAGTCAATCATTACCCCGCAAGCGCTAAGAACGGTACTTTGTACAGGTCCAACGCGCGAGGCAAATAGAGCGTACGATGACTATCAAGGTTCGAAACCCAATAGGATTTTCGGGAACTCGGATGTCCCTCCGACCTCTAAGTGTTAGCACTCGGCAGATCTGAGTGCTAACATCCATCGCTGGAGTCGTTTACTGAGTACGCTATTGTCTGATTCCAAAGGAGCTTCACACGTGAGCCATGCAATGACCCTTCCGAGTACTTTGAGCCCGTCGTCGGCTAAGGCCGCTCCGGCAGGTGCACTGGCGCTCTCGCATTCCTCGCTGCTGTCCGGTCAACTGGGCAACATTGACGCCTACATCCAGGCGGTCAACCGGATTCCGATGCTGACGCCGGCGGAAGAACGCCAGTTCGCCACCGAATTGCGCGAACACGACAATCTGGAGGCCGCGCGCCGCCTGGTGCTGTCGCACCTGCGACTCGTCGTGTCCATCGCGCGTAACTACCTCGGTTACGGGTTGCCGCACGCCGACCTGATCCAGGAAGGCAACATCGGCCTGATGAAAGCGGTCAAGCGCTTCGATCCCGAGCAAAACGTGCGCCTCGTGTCGTACGCGATGCACTGGATCAAGGCCGAGATCCACGAGTACATCCTGCGCAACTGGCGCATGGTGAAGGTCGCCACCACCAAGGCGCAGCGCAAGCTGTTCTTCAACCTGCGCAGCCACAAGCAGGGGCTTGGCGCGTTCACGCCGGACGAGATCGACGGTCTCGCGAAGGAGCTGAACGTGAAGCGCGAAGAGGTCGCGGAGATGGAAACGCGTCTGTCGGGCGGCGATATCGCGCTCGAAGGTCAGGTCGAAGACGGTGAAGAGTCGTACGCGCCGATCGCCTATCTGGCCGACTCGCATAGCGAGCCGACAGCCGTGCTGGCTTCGCGTCAGCGCGACCGGCTGCAAAGCGACGGCATCGCAAGCGCGCTCGACGCGCTCGATACGCGCAGCCGCCGCATCATCGAAGCGCGCTGGCTGAAGGTGGCCGACGACGGCTCGGGCGGCTCCACGTTGCACGAGCTGGCCGACGAGTTCGGTGTGTCGGCCGAACGTATCCGCCAGATCGAAGCCAGCGCGATGAAGAAGATGCGCGGCGCGCTGACCGAATACGCGTAAAGCGTCGAAGCCATGGGCGCGTCAATTGTGTCCCGCCCATGACATAGAAAAAAACGACACGCGTTGATCGGTCGCGCCATTTAGCGACCATCGCGCTCAAGCCCCGCCCTCGCAAGACGGCGGGGCTTTTTCATTCTTTTCGCCCTTTCTTGCGTCCCCGCGGCCGCCCTTCGCGTCGGCCCGCCAGCAAGCCGGCCTGTCGAGGCCGGTAAGCCTTTCTTGACGTATCGCAAGTCCGGTAGCAATACTGCACAGACGCGGCAAGTTTCGCGACGTGTTGCCGCATGGCTAAACCTGAGCGCGCGAGGTTCACCTCCTACAATCGGCATGCATTCGCCAGACTGCCTGACGGCCAGGGCGGTCTGGATCCAGCCGGAGTCACCGGCGTGAAGTCGTCTTCGACCGATCATGACCATAGCCCTCAATCGCAGCAGCACTGTCCGGTCGCGCTTGCGCGGCCGATTCACCAGGTGGGTGCGCGGTCCAACGCTGGCGCGCGATATCGCCATCATCCTCGCCATCAAGTTCGTCCTACTGATGGCGCTCAAGTACACATTCTTCAATCATCCACAGGCGCAGCACATGATGCTGCCGCCTGAACAGGTCGCGCAGGCGCTGCTGTCGGTGCCCGCCCCGCATCCGTCTCGAGGTGATCAACATGCCCGTTAGCGAAGTCGTAGAACTGTCGCGGTTCCAGTTCGCCATCACGGCGCTTTATCACTTTCTGTTCGTGCCGCTCACGCTCGGTCTCGCCTGGTTGCTCGTCATCATGGAATCGGTCTACGTGATGACCGGCAAGCAGATCTACAAGGACATGACGCAGTTCTGGGGCAAGCTGTTCGGCATCAACTTTGCAATGGGCGTCGCGACGGGCCTCACGCTCGAGTTCCAGTTCGGCACCAACTGGGCTTATTACTCGCATTACGTCGGCGACATTTTCGGCGTGCCGCTCGCCGTCGAAGGGCTGATGGCGTTCTTCCTCGAATCGACGTTCGTCGGTCTGTTCTTTTTCGGCTGGAACAGATTGTCAAAAATCCAGCATCTAATCGTCACGTTCTGTGTCGCGCTCGGTTCGAACCTGTCGGCGCTGTGGATTCTGATTGCCAACGGCTGGATGAACAATCCGGTCGGCGCGAAGTTCAACTATCAGACGATGCGCATGGAGCTCGACAGCATCGGCTCGGTGATCTTCAACCCGGTTGCACAGGTCAAGTTCGTGCACACGGTATCAGCTGGATATGTGACCGCGGCGATGTTCGTACTCGGCGTGTCGTCGTGGTATCTGTTGAAGCGCCGCGACAGCGAGTTCGCGCTGCGCTCGTTCGCGATCGCCGCCGGCTTCGGCCTCGCGTCGGCGCTGTGCGTGATCGTGCTGGGCGACGAATCCGGCTATCGCACCGGTGAAGTCCAGCAGATCAAGCTCGCCGCGATCGAATCCGAATGGGAGACCGCGCCCGCGCCGGCACCGTTCACGATATTTGGCATCCCCAATCAGAAAGAGCAACGCACCGACTATGCGATCCGTGTGCCGTACGCGCTCGGCATTATCGCGACCCGCTCGCTCAACGAACCCGTGGTCGGCCTGCGCGAGCTGATCGCCCGAAACGAAGGTCGCATCAAGGACGGCATGCTCGCCTATTCGGCGTTGCAGCGGTTAAAGGGCGGCGACTCCAGCGACGAGGCGCATGCGGAGTTCGACAAGTACAAGGACGATCTCGGCTACGCCCTGCTGCTCAAGCCGTTCACGCCGAACGTCGTCGACGCGACGCCAGACCAGATCGCCGCGGCGGCAAGAAGCACGGTTCCGCCGGTGTTGACACTGTTCTTCTCGTTCCGCACGATGGTCGGCCTTGGCCTGCTGTTCCTCGCCACCTTCGTGCTCGCCTTCTGGTTCTGCGCGCAGCGCACGTTGCTGCTCGAAAAGCGCCGCTGGTTTCTGCGCTGGGCGGTCATCGCGATTCCGCTGCCGTGGCTCGCCGCCGAGCTCGGCTGGATCGTCGCGGAAATGGGCCGCCAGCCGTGGAGCATCGCGGGCATTCTGCCGACCAACCTGGCCGCGTCGACGCTGACGCCGCGCGATCTGTATCTGAGCATCGGCGGCTTCGTGCTGTTCTACACGGGGCTGTTCGTCATCGAGATCATGCTGATGTTCAAGTACGCGCGGCTCGGCCCTTCGTCACTGCATACGGGCCGCTATCACCACGAGAACGGACAGCCGGTGACGCAGCCACTGTCGAACACGGCCGCATGACGCACCGCTGCACTGCCCCGAAGGAGAAACCCATATGGACTACGCAGTTCTCAGACTGATCTGGTGGGTATTGATAGGCGTACTGCTGATCGCCTTCGCGCTCACCGACGGCTTCGACATGGGCGCGGCGATCCTGCTGCCGTTCATCGCCAGCACTGACTCCGAGCGACGCATCGTCGTGAACACGGTCGGCGCGACGTGGGAAGGCAACCAGGTCTGGTTCGTGACCGCGGCCGCCGCGATGTTCGCCGCGTGGCCGCTCGCCTACGCGGCATCCTTCTCAGGCTTCTACTTCGCGATGCTGCTCGTGCTGTTCGCGCTGTTCTTCCGCCCGGTCGGCTTCGACTATCGCGGCAAGCGCGAGGATCCGCGCTGGCGCAACGCGTGGGACTGGGGCCTCTTCATCGGCGGCTTCGTGCCGGCGCTGGTGTTCGGTGTCGCGTTCGGCAATCTGCTGCAAGGCGTGCCGTTTTCGTTCGATACCGATCTGCGCGTCACCTATCACGGCAGCTTCTTCGGCCTGCTCAATCCGTTCGCGCTGCTGACGGGACTCGTCAGCGTGGCGATGCTGGCCGCGCACGGCGCCGCGTTCGTCAAGTGGAAGACCGACGGCGTGGTTCACGAGCGCGCATCGAAGGCGCTGCGGCTCGCGGCGCTGTGCACGGTGGTGCTGTTTCTCGTGGCGGGCGCGCTCGTCGCGACGATGATCGGCGGCTATCAGATCGTCGATGCGCCGCCGCTCGACGCCGTCTCCAATCCGTTGATGAAGACCGTGATCGGCGCGCCGGGTTTGTGGCTGACCAACTACGCGCTTTACCCGTGGATGGCGATTGCGCCGCTCGCGGGTCTCGTCGGCGGGGTGCTCGCGGTGCTGCTCGCGCGTTCGCGCTTCGAGGCGACGGCGTTTCTGTCGACGTCGCTGATGATCGTCGGCTTGATCTTGACCGCGGGCTTCTCGATGTTCCCGTTCATCATGCCTTCGTCGCTCGACGGCCGCAGCAGCCTGACCATGTGGGATTCCACATCGAGCCGCATGACGCTCGAGATCATGCTGTTCGCGGTGATCGTGTTCCTGCCGGTCATCCTGCTCTATACGGGCTGGGTGTATCGCGTGATGCGCGGCAAGGTGACCGCCGCGGCGATCAAGGAAAACCACCATTCGATGTATTGACCGGCGCGACGCTTCAACAGAAAACTCGCCAGGCGCCACACTCTGGTCGTAAACGCGAAAGCGGCACCTTGGGACCAGGTGCCGCTTTTTGATTGGCGTGCTGCGATCGCCGTGCAACTCAACAGCGCTCGACAACCATCAACCGATCACGCCGGCACCGGCGCCGCGCCCGCGCCGCCGCCTTGCGACGACAGGCGCTCGGCCAGCTTCTGCACATAGCGCTGCGCGGCCTCGCCGACGACGATATGGAACGTGTCGGTCGACACCCACGCGGTATCGAGCGTCGCGAGCCGCTGACGATCGACCGCCGACGGATCGCGCACGACCACGCGCAGACGCGTCGCCGCGACCGCATCGAGCGACACCACGTTGTCCGCGCCGCCGAGCACGGCGAGCCAGCGCAGCGGATCGGGATCGAGCGGACCGCCTTGCGCGTCATCGGCGTACCCAGCGTTTCGCGCGACCGGCGCGGCAGCGGTACCCGCCGCGGCAGCAGCCGGCGCCGATACAGCAGCACCCGCCACCTTCACCGCGTCGCCCTGACGCTGCGCGATCGCCGTACGCATCTCATCGGCGATGATGTCCGCCTCCGGTCCGATGATCACCTGCACGTTGTTCGCGCCGCGCTTGAGCACACCGCGCGCACCAATCGACTTCAGTTCGCTTTCGGAGACCTTGTCCGCATCGACGACAGACAGACGCAGACGCGTCGTGCACGCATCCACGACCGACAGATTCGCCGCGCCACCGAGCGCCGCGATATAGCGCTGCGCGCGCGGCACGGCCGCCCCAGCCGCCGGCGCGACGAAACCGCCCGCCGCGAACGACTCGACCTGCTCGTCGGCAGCGGCGGGCTCACGGCCCGGCGTCGCCATGTTGAACTTACGGATGAAGAAGCGGAACAGACCGTAGTACACGACCGAGTACACGATGCCGAGCGGAATCGCCCACCAGCCCTTCGTCGACAGACCGAAGTTCAGCACGTAGTCGATGAAGCCCGCCGAGAACGTGAAGCCGAGGTGAATCCCGAGCGCCGAGCAGATCGCGAGCGACAGACCTGTCAGCAGCGCGTGGATTGCATACAGCACCGGCGCGAGGAACATGAAGCTGAACTCGATCGGCTCGGTGACACCGGTCAGGAACGACGTGAGCGCCATCGAGAACAGCAGGCCGAACACCATCGCGCGACGCTCTTTCGGCGCCTCGTGATACATCGCGAGACACGCGGCCGGCAGGCCGAACATCATCACCGGGAAGAAGCCGGTCATGAAGGTGCCCGCGGTCGGATCGCCAGCGAAGAAGCGGTGCAGGTCGCCCGTGACGGGCGCACCGCCCGCCGGCGTGAAGGTGCCGAACACGAACCACGTCAGCGAATTGAGGATGTGATGCAAGCCCGTGACGAGCAGCAGCCGGTTCAGCACGCCGAACACGAAGGCGCCGAGCGCGCCGGCCGTCGTGAGCCAGTGGCCGGCCACGTCGATCGCGTTCTGCACCGGCTCCCACACATGCCCGAATACGATGCCTAGCACCACGCAGACCACCCCTGTAACGATCGGCACGAAGCGTTTGCCGCCGAAGAACGCCAGGTAGTCGGGCAGCTTGATGTCCTTGTAGCGGTTGTACAGCAGCCCAGCGACGATGCCCGCGATGATCCCCGACAGCACGCCCATGTTGAGCTTGTCGTTGATGTCCTTCATCACCGCGATCTGCACCAGATAGCCGATCGCGCCAGCCAGACCCGCGACGCCGTTGTTGTCTTTCGCGAAGCCGACCGCCACGCCGATTGCGAACAGGAGCGGCAGGTTGTCGAAGATCGCGCCGCCCGCATCGGCAATCATCTTGATGTTGAACACGTCGGGCTGGCCGAGCCGCAGCAACAGGCCGGCCACCGGTAGCACCGCGATCGGCAGCATCAGCGCGCGTCCCAGGCGCTGAATCTTCAGAAACGGATTTCCATCCATCGGTATCTCCAATTTTGTCTCGTAGGGGTACGTCTTGGTTGAGTGGTGCAGCTATACGGAGAATCGCGCCGCGCGTGAAGGCAGACGTGCTGCCGGGCGCACGGCGTGCGGGTTCTCAAATTCGTTAGTGTTTCAGTCGAGGGGCCACGTGGCGCGGCTTGCGGCTCTGACCGCCTGCGCCGAGTCGAGCGCTAGCGCATCGCGGGCGCGCTGGCGACACAGCTGATAGTCGAGCGTGCGCACGCGTGCCTTGATGCCTGGCACGGAGACCGGATCGACCGACAGCTCGGTCACACCGAGGCCCACCAGCAGCGGCATCGCGAGCGGGTCGCCGGCGAGCGCGCCGCACACGCCGACCCATTTGCGGTGCTTCGCGGCACCTTCGACGGTCGCCGCGATCAGGCGCAGCACCGCCGGATGCAGGCCGTCCGCCTGCGCCGCGAGATCGGGCTGGCAGCGGTCCATCGCGAGCGTGTATTGGGTCAGGTCGTTGGTGCCGATCGACAGGAAATCGGCGTGCTGCGCGAGCTGATCGGCGAGCAATGCAGCCGACGGCACTTCGATCATCACGCCAACTTCGACCGGCTCCGATCTACCCGCTTCGCGTGCAAGCTCGTCGATGCGCTTGCGGATGCGGATCAGTTCACCCGCATCGGTGACCATCGGCAGCAGGATGCGTACGGCGCCGACCGGACGCACCGCGAGCAGGCCACGCAGCTGGTCGTCGAGCAGATCGGGGCGCACCTGCGCGAGGCGCACGCCGCGCAGGCCGAGCGCGGGGTTCGGCTCGGGCGGCAGCGTCAGATAATCGACTTCCTTGTCCGCGCCGACGTCGAGCGTGCGGATGATCGCGGTGCGGCCGCGCAACGCATCGACGATCGCCTGATAGCTGTGGCGATGCTCATCCGCGCTCGGCGCGGCCGGGCGGTGGATGAACAGCAGCTCGGTGCGCAGCAGGCCGACCGCGTCCGCGCCGTTGTCGACCGCGGCGTTCGCGTCGTCGAGTGTGGCGATGTTGGCGGCCACTTCGATCGCGCGGCCGTCGGAGGTCGCCGCTGCCTGCTGCGACGTGCGGCGATTCGCTTCGCGCACGTCGGCGAGGCGGCTGCGTTCGCGTCGCGCGCGTTCGACGTCGAGTTCGGTCGGCGCGAATTCGAACCGGCCGGTGCTCGCGTTCACCACCACCTGAGTGCCCTCGGGTATCGCATGCAACGCGTCGCCGAGCGCGACCAGCGTCGGAATGCCCGCCTGACGCGCGAGAATCGCCGCGTGCGAGGTCGCGCCGCCACGCGCCATCACAAGCGCGGTCACGCGCGTGCGATCGAGCGACGACAGATCCGACGGCGTGAATTCGTCGGCTGCGAGCACCGCCTCGTCCGGCAGCGTGCGAGTCGCGCTGCTCGCGTAGCCGAGCGCGCGCTGCACGCGCTTTTCGATGTCGCGCAGATCGGCGGCCCGCTCGGCGAGCAGTGCGTCCTCCACATTACTCAGAATGCCTGCTTGCGCGCGGATCGCTTCGCGCCACGCAAAACCGGCGCTCTTGCCGAGGCTGATCAGATTGCGCGCGGCGTCGAGCAGTGTCGGATCTTCGAGCAGCACGCGATGCACCGCAAAAATCCCCGCCTCGCCGACCGAGCCGCGTTGCGACGCATTGCGCACGATCGTATCGAGATCGGCGTCGACGGTCGCGATGGCCTTGTCGAGCAGACGGCTTTCCGCCGCCGACGTGCCGCTCGCCTGCTCCGGCGGCTCGAGATGCGCGTCGTCCCAGCGCACCAGCTTGCCGAGCGCGATGCCCGGCGCCGCGCACACGCCCGCGAGCGTGTTCGGCGCGAGCGGCTCGCCCGCGGCGGGCGGCGCAACGACTGCCGCCGGTGCGGCCGCTTTCTGTTCGCGCTTCTGTTCGACCTCGCCGTGCGCTTCGCGCGTCAGTTCGTCAGCGATTGCATCGACCGCCGCCTGCGCGTGCGGACCGACGCCGAGCAGCTCGACGCTTGCGCCTTCGCCAGCACCGAGTCCAAGCAGACCCACCACGCTTTCGATCGGCGCCTTGCGCCCGTCGTAGCGCACCTCGACCCGTGCGTCGAAGCCGCGCGCCGCTTCGCGCGCCCGGGCCGCGGGCCGCGCATGCAGGCCGCCCGCGTGCGTCAGCGTGATCTGCCGGCGCGCTTCGTCCATCACGTGCGCGGCGCTCGCCTCGCGCACCGCGTCGTGGCTGACGCCCTCGCGCGCGCGCAGCACCAGCAGCGGTGTTTCGCCGGCCTTGACATGCCCGTTCGGCGCCCGCTCGATGATCTCGAACGCATCCGAATTCGCAATCGCGATCACCGAGACGAGGCTCGGCGCATTCAGCGCGATCTGATCCTGATCGAACTCGATCAGCACGTCACCGGCGCGCACCTGCGCGCCCTGCTCGACCATCGGCACAAAACCCTTGCCGTTCAGCCCGACTGTGTCGATACCGATATGCAGCAGAATCTGCGCGCCCTCGGCGCTCTCGAGCGTTACCGCGTGGCCGGTGCGCGCGAGATGCCTGACGACGCCGTCGCATGGCGCGACGAGCCGACCCTCGAGCGGATCGACGCCGATGCCGTCGCCGAACATGCCGCCCGAAAACACCGGGTCCGGCACCTTCGCGAGCGGCACGACCGGGCCGGTCAGCGGTGCAAGCAAAACAATGTGATTCTCGGAATGGCTCATCAAGTTGGACTTCTCGACACGTCGCATCGTCATTCTCGTCAGTGAGTTTCGGTGACTTTGTTGAGATGGCGAGGCGCGTCGGGATTGCGCCCGCGCGCGGCGGCAAGATCCGCGGCCATCACGTAAAAGGACAGGATGGCGGCGATCGGATCGAGCGCTGCGTGAGCGGTGGCGACGAGCGGCAGCGAGGCTTGCGCGACATCATCGGGCGCCGCGAGCAGCACGCGCGCGCCGCGCGCGCTCATGTCGTGCGCGAGTTGCAGCAAACCCGCCTGCTCCGGGCCGCGCGGCGCGAACACGAGCAGCGGATAGTCGCGGTCGATCAGCTCCATCGGCCCATGACGCACTTCCGCGCTCGAAAACGCTTCGGCCTGGATGCCGGAAGTTTCCTTCAGCTTCAGCGCGGCTTCCTGCGCGATTGCGAGGCCAAGACCGCGGCCAATCACGATCATCCGTTCGATACCGCGCAACTCGTTCACGGCCATCGACCAGTCGAGCCGGCCCGCGCGTTCCAGCGCGTCGGGCAGCGTATTCAGTCCATCGAGCAAGTCGGCGTCGTTCTGCCAATGCGCAACCAGCTGCGCGGAGATCGACAGCATGGCGATATAGCTCTTGGTCGCCGCGACGCTCAGTTCGGGACCGGCTACGAGCGGTAGATGCCATTCGCACGCGTCGGCCAGCGGCGAGCCCGGTGCGTTCACGGCGGCGACCGTCAACGCGCCGGCCGCGCGCAACGCGTTCATCGTGCCGACGAGGTCAGGGCTCTTGCCCGATTGCGAAAACGCGAGCGCAAGCTGGTCGCGCACCTGCAGCGGCGCCTGCTGCAGCGTCGCTACCGACATCGGCAGCGACGCGACCGGCACGCCGAGGCGGCTCATCGTCAGGGATGCAAAGTAGCTGGCGGCATGGTCCGAGCTGCCGCGCGCGACGGTCAGCGCGACATGGCGCGGCTGTTGCGCGAGCTTCGCGGCGAGCGCCGCGACGCGCGAGGTGTCCTTGAGCTGCTCGGCTACGGTTGCGGCGGACGCGAGCGCTTCCTTAAGCATATTCGACAATGGCTTCTCCTTCGACGTAGGTCGCGCTCAGCGCCAGCTCGCGGTCGAATACGACCACGTCGGCCCACGCACCGCGCGCGATGCGGCCGCGGTCCTCGATGCCGAGATAGTCGGCGGCGTAGCGTGACAAACGGTGGGATACATCGGCGATCGGCAGGCCGATCGAGACGAGATTGCGCAGCGCCTGATCCATCGTCAGCGTGCTGCCCGCGAGCGTGCCGTCGGCCAGACGTACGCCGCCGAGGCACTTGGTTACGTGCTGGCTGCCGAGGCGGTATTCGCCGTCGGGCATGCCGGTGGCCGACGTGCTGTCCGTCACCACATACAGGCGCGGAATCGCGCGCAGCGCGGTGCGGATCGCCCCTGGATGCACGTGCAGCAGGTCGGGAATGATTTCGGCGTATTCAGCATGCGCAAGCGCAGCGCCGACGAGGCCAGGGTTGCGGTGATGCAGCGGCGACATCGCGTTGAACAGATGCGTGAAGCCGCACGCGCCGTGCTTGAGCGCGGCGACCGCGTCGTCGTAGGTGCCGAGCGAATGGCCGAGCTGCACGCGTACGCCGCGCGCCGCCATCTCCGAGATGATCTCCATGTGGCCGGCGATCTCGGGCGCCAGCGTGACGACGCGGATCGGCGCGATCGACAGATACTTGAGCACCTCGTCCATCACCGCCGATACCGCCGCGTCCGGCTGCGCGCCGAGCTTGCCGGGGTTGATGTACGGCCCTTCCAGATGCACGCCGAGCACGCGGGCGCAGCCCGGCGTGCGCACCCGCGTGACGTTGCCGAGCCCCGCGACGACGTTCATCAGCTCGTCGCGCGGCGCGGTCATGGTCGTTGCGAGCAGGCTCGTGGTGCCGTAGCGCGCATGCGTGCGGGTGATCGTTTCGATCGCGTCGCCAGCTTCCATCACGTCGGCGCCGCCGCCGCCGTGCACGTGCAGATCGATGAAGCCGGGCAGGATGTACGGTGCGTCGTTTGTCGACGGATCGACGCGCTCGCCGGACAGCGTCGTGATGCGGCCGTTTTCGTATTCGAGCGTGCCGTGGATCCACCCTTCGGTGGTGAGTATGTTTCCGGTCAGCATGAGTCTCTCTGGTGCGTGATACGTATGCGGCAAATGGCGTCCGCCCGACTTGCGGCCGGGGAGGGTCGCGCAGCTCAGGTCCGCAATTCAGCGACGAAGTCGTAGTAGTCGTCGCGGCAATAGGTGTCGGTCAGCTCGATCGCGCGTTGATCCGCGCTGTAGCCGATCCGGGTGATGACCAGCAGCGCGGTGCGCGGTTCGATGTCCATCAGCGCGGAGATTTCGCTCGACGCGTTGACCGCGCGGAAGTGCTGCAACGCGCGCACGACCGCCGCGCCGCGCTGCTCGAGATAGCTGTACAGCGAGTCGCCGATCACGAGCGGATCAGGCACGATCGCGACTGGCAGCGCCGAATGTTCGACCGCCATCACGATGCCGTCCGCGCGCCGCAGCCGCCGCAGGCTCGTGACGGCCGCGCCGGGTGACAAGCCGAGGCGCAGCAGCTCGTCGCGATTGGCGGTGCGCACGTCGCGTTCGAGCCAGACCGAATCGGGCCGGAAACCGCGCTGCTGCATCTTCTTCGTGAAGCCGGTGAGACGCGACAGCGGATCTTCGACGCGCGGCGTGATGAAGCTGCCCGCGCCGCGCGCGCGCCGGATCAGCCCCTGCTCGACCAGCAGTTCGATCGCCTTGCGCGCGGTGATGCGCGACACGCCGATCGCGTCGGACAGCGTACGCTCGGAAGGCAGCGCCTCGCCGGCCGACCAGACACCGCAATGGATCGCCGTCGCCAGGTTGCGCGCGAGCTGCAGGTAGAGCGGCGTGACGTTGCGCACGTCAGGCATCAATGCGGACCAGCGAGTTTCCATGGGGCTCCAAGGACGCCGTGAGCAATACAGCCCGGAAAGTTGAGAGCCCATTATATAACCAACATAATACCAGTCAACGGACTGGTTCCATGGCGACCCGGATCCCCGGAAAACCTTGCTGCGCGGGGATCACAGCAGGATTCAAAGGCTCCGTCGGAGGAAATTGCAGACCAGGACTTTCCCGCATCGCACGCATTTGACGATACCAGCGAGTCGGTATCGGCTCCTGGTGGTATCAAACCAGCCCAAATAATCAATACCTATTTAATACCAGTTGGTGTCTCGCGGCGGTGGAGTGGCTTTGTAAATAAGGGTCGTGCCGATATAGTGCGCTGTACCGACCATAAAAAGTCCCGGGGAGCCGCCCTTGACAGATTCCGAGGCGCTGCGGCGCGCTCAGGCCGTCCGCCATTTCAATCGCTTCTATACCCAATGCATCGGAGCCCTGCACGAGCATCTGGCTCGAAGCGAGTTCTCGCTGACGGAAGTGCGCGTGCTGCACGAGCTATCGCGCGCCCGCGCGCAGACCGCGTCGGTGCTCGGGCGCGCGCTCGGGCTCGATAGCGGCTATCTGAGCCGCCTGCTGACCAGTTTCGAGCGACGCAAGCTGATCACGCGCCGTCCGTCCGACACCGACGCACGCCAGTCGCTGATCGCGCTCACCGAGCACGGCCACGCGATCTACGCGCCGCTCGAAGCCGCCGCCATCCACGAAGCACTCGGCCTGCTCGACAGACTCAGCGCGCTATCGCAGGAGCAGTTGATCGCCGCGATGAAGCTGATCGAGCGCCTGCTCGGCGACAAGCCGAAGCACGAACTCGTGGTGCTGCGTCAGCCGCGCGCCGGCGAATGTGGCTGGCTCGTGCATCGTCAGGCGCAGTGGTTCGCCGCGCAGTACGGCTGGGATCACACGTTCGAGGGCTTGCTCGCGCGCGTCGTCGCCGAGTACGCGCAGCGCAACGATCCGCTGCGCGAGAAGTGCTGGATCGCCGAACAGGAAGGCCTGGTGGTCGGCTCGGTTTGCCTCGTCGGGGTCTCGACGACGGTCGCGGGCGTGCGCCTGCTGTGGGTCGAACCGGACGTGAGGAGGCTCGGCATCGGCACGCAGTTGCTCAGCGAATGCGTGCGCTTCGCGCGGCGCGCGGGCTACACGAAGCTCACGCTGACCACCGCGAGCGCATTGGCGGAGCCACGGCGGCTTTGTGAGCGCGCTGGGTTCGAGTTGGCCGGCAGCGCGGCGCAGCGCCGCTTCGGCCAGGATCTGATGATCGAAAGATGGGAGCTGGAGCTATAAAAAAAGCACGCGCCTGTACGGCGCGTGCCCTTTCTGATGCCATGCGGCTGCGCTTGCGATCGCGCTGAACGCGTCGCTTAGAACGACGGCACCATCGAACCCTTGAACTGCGTCTTGATGAACTGGCGCACGTCTTCCGACTGATACGCCGCGACCAGCTTCTTCACCCATTGCTGATCCTTGTCCTTCGCGCGCACGGCGATCAGGTTCGCGTACGGGCTGTGGATGTCTTCGAGCGCGATCGCGTCCTTGGTCGGCTGCAGGCCGGCGGCCAGCGCGAAGTTCGTATTGATGACGGCGGCGTCGATGTCGGCGAGCGAACGCGGCAGTTGCGCGGCGTCAAGCTCGACGAACCTGATCTTCTTCGGATTGTCGACGACATCGAGCGGCGTCGCGTTGTTGCCTCCCGTGGCCGCGCCGTCTTTCAGCTTGATCAGCCCTTGCGCCTGCAGCAACAGCAGCGCGCGATTTTCGTTCGACGGATCGTTCGGCACCGCGACCTTCGCGCCCTGCGGCAGGTCCTTCAACGACTTCAGCTTCTTCGAGTACGCGCCGAGCGGCGAGATGTACGTGAGGCCCGCGTTGACGAGCTTGTAGCCGCGCTGCTTGATCTGGCTATCGAGGTACGGCTGGTGCTGGAAGCTGTTGGCGTCGAGGTCGCCCGCGTCGAGCGCGGCGTTCGGCTGGATGTAGTCGTTGAACTCGAGGACCTTCACGTTCAGGCCTTCGCGCTTCGCGACCTTGGTGACGACTTCCCAGATCTGCGCGTCCGGGCCGCCGATCGTGCCGACCTTGATGACCTTGTCGTCGGCGTGCGCGCCGAAGCTGGTCAGGATTGCCGCACCGGCGACGACTGCGGTGAGGGCTTTGAGGATATTTCTGCGCTGCATGTGATTCTCGCTGTTGCGGTTCGACGTTTGAGTCGATGGCTCGATCGATGTCGGAGCCGGATGAAAAATGCGCGGCGCTCCGGTTCGTGCTGGCGCGCCGTCGGCCAAGCCCAAAATTGTTTCATATGGGCGGTAAGTTTGGGAAATACCCTTACCGCATATGGTTATGCGGAGCGCAAGCGCAATGGCTTGCGCAACGCAAAACCCGCGGCTGACCGATAATCCAGAGCCGTAGCCGCGCACGGCCCATTCACTCACCACTGAGAACGACCATGTACGTGATCAACCTGATCTACACCGCCCCGCTCGATCGTATCGACGACGCGCTCGACGCGCATCGCGCGTTTCTCGCGGAGCAGTTCGACGCGGGCATCTTTGTCGCGGCCGGCCCGAAAGTGCCGCGCGACGGCGGCATCATCCTCGCGGTTCGTATCGAGCGCGACAGGCTGGATCGCATTCTCGCGAGCGATCCGTTCGCATTGCAACAGCTCGCGCGCTACGAGGTGACGGAGTTCAAGACGACGCGTCTCGCGCCGGGGCTGAATTTGCCGATTCCGGTCTGAGCGCGAGTTGCGAAGAGGAGATGGATGCGGGGAGGTGTGAGCGGGGCCGCTTTAAAAAGCCGCCTGCGATGCGCGTCAATCGAGCAGCAGCTTGATGTCATGCACCCATGGTGTCGCGCCTTGGCCATCGCGCGCGAACAGACGCAGCTTGCCGTCCGTGTCGAACACATAGCTCGCGGCCGTGTGGTCCATCGTGTAGCTATCGGGCGTCTTGCCCGGGACCTTCGCGTAGTACACGCGGAAGTCTTTCGCGACCTTCGCGAGCTGTTCTTCGCTGGCGGGACGCAAGCCCACGAAGCTCGGATTGAACGCCGGCACGTATTGCGCGAGCAACTGCGGCGTATCGCGCTCGGGGTCGACGGTGACGAACAGCACCTGCACGCGCTTCGCGTCCTCCGGACCGAGTTGCTGCAACGCCTGTGACAGCTCGGCCATCGTCGTCGGGCAGACGTCCGGGCAATGCGTATAGCCGAAGAACAGCACGACGACCTTGCCTTTGTAGTCGGCAAGCGTGCGGACCTTGCCGGACGTGTCGGGCAACGAGAAATCGCTGGCGAATTGCGTATTGCCGGTGATGTCGACATTCGTAAAAGCCGGCGGCTGCTTGCCGCAACCCGTCATCAGCAATGTGCCGCCCAGCGTGGCGCCGAGCGCGCAAGCCATCACAGCGGCGCGCGCGATGCGCGCAAAGCGATTGTTGAGCATGGTGTTACGCGCCTATCACGACGCGCGCGTAGTGGTCGATCAGCAGCGCGGCGAACAGCAGCGACAGATAGACGATCGAATAACGGAAGGTTTTGCGCGCGAGCTCGTCCGAATACTCCCGGTAGATCTTCCACGCATAAGCGAGAAACACGGCGCCGAGCAGCACCGCCGACGCGAGATACACAACGCCGCTCATGCCGGAGATGAACGGCATCAGCGTAACCGCGAACAGGATGACCGTGTAGAGAAGGATATGCAGGCGCGTGTACTTTTCGCCGTGCGTGTTCGGCAGCATCGGCAGGCCGGCGTTTTCGTAGTCCTTGCGGCGATACAGCGCGAGCGCCCAGAAATGCGGCGGTGTCCACACGAAGATGATCAGCACGAGGATCCACGCGTCGCCGGGTACGTGGCCCGTTACCGCGGCCCAGCCGAGCGCGGGCGGCATCGCGCCCGACGCGCCGCCGATCACGATGTTCTGCGGCGTGACTGGCTTCAGCAGCAGCGTATAGATGACCGCATAACCGACGAACGTGGCGAGCGTGAGCCACATGGTAAGCGCATTGGCGAACGTGTACAGCGTCCACATGCCGAGACCGCCGAGCACGGCCGAGAACAGCAGGATCTGCGGGGTGGTGATTTCGCCGCGCGCGGACGGACGCCACGACGTGCGGCGCATTTTGGCGTCGATCTGCTGCTCGACAAGGCAGTTGATCGCGAAGGCGGCGCCGGCCAGCAGCCAGATGCCGACGGTGCCGCCGATCAGTACGGTCCATGGCACCATGCCCGGCGTCGACAGGAACATGCCGATGACCGCGCAGAACACCGCAAGCTGCGTAACACGCGGCTTGGTCAGTGCGAGATATTGGGAGACCCGGCTGCCGGGCGTTTGGGAGAGTGTTGTGCTGTCCATGTGAGTCACGCTGGCGCGGCTTCGCGCGCAGGGAGCGCGGCGCGGCCGGGACGGCTAAAAGCGATCCGAAAGTTTAACATAACGAGCAGCAGCAGCAGGGTCGCGGCCCCGCCGTTATGGGCGACCGCAATCGGTAACGGCCATTGCAGCACGATGTTCGACAAGCCGGTGACGAACTGGATCAGCACCACCAGCAGCACGCCGTTGGCGGGTCGCCGCAGTGACTCGAAGCGGCGCATCTTCAACGCGAACCACACCAGATAGGCGATCACAGCGAACGCGAACGTGCGATGCGTCCAGTGAATCGCGACCAGCGCATCCTGCGTAATCATGTCGCCGTCGCCGGTCATACCGAGCGCGCGCCACAGGTGGAAGCCGTGCGCGAAGTCCATCGGCGGAATCCATTGGCCGTTGCAGGTCGGGAAGTCGGTGCACGCGAGCACCGCGTAGTTCGTGCTGACCCAGCCACCGAGCGCGATTTGCAGCACCAGCAGCGCGAGACCCGCGAGCGCGGCCACGCGCCAGCGCGCGGCCTCGGGCTCGTAGACCGGCAGCGGCGTCAAACGCGCCGCGAGCCAGCCGAGCGTGCCGAGCAGCGCCAGGCCGAGCAGCAGATGGGTGGTCACGATGATCGGCTGCAGCCTCATAGTCACGGTCCACGCGCCGAACACGCCCTGCACGACGATCAGCAGCAGCAGCGAAGTCGGCCACCACGGCGACACATGCAGCGGACGACGCTTGATACGCGCCGTCCAGGCAATGATCGTCTGCGCGATGATCAGCACGCCGATCGCCATCGCGAAGTAGCGATGGATCATTTCGATCCACGCCTTCGTCATGCTGACGGGGCCGCTCGGCATCGCCTGATAGGCCGCGGAGATCGCCGCATGGGCGATGAACGGCGACGACGTGCCGTAGCAGCCGGGCCAATCCGGGCAGCCGAGGCCCGAATCGGTGAGGCGCGTGAAGCCGCCGAACATCACGAGATCGAGCGTCAGGAAGGTGGTGAGCCAGACCAGCTTGCGGAATTTGTTGTCGTCGGCCTTGACCCACACGTAGGACAACGGCAGCAACGCGATACACACGCCGATCAGGCCCAGTTGCAATACGAACATCTCATTTACCCAGGTTGGGGCGTCAGCCGATGGTCGACCATTTGAGCAGCTTGGCCAGGTCGCCTTTGATCTTGCTCGGGTTCGCGTCTTTCGGAAAACGCATCATCAGATTGCCGTTCGGATCGACCAGGTAGATGTGGTCGGTGATCCGCGTGGCGGTGTCGGCGGGCAGCCACGCGGCGACCTGCGCCGGATCGGCGATCAGCATGTCGGTGTTAGGGTAGGCGGTTTGTATCACGTCCGCGACCTTGTCTGCATCGGTGCGCAGCCACACTTCCATGACGCGCTCGCGTTCCGGGCCTTGAGCTGCGCGAATTTGTCGCATGAAGTAGAGCTTCGTCACGCAGGCTTTATCGCACGCGCTGTTGTCCACTGAGATCATGAGCCAGCGGCCATGCAGCGAGGCGAGCTTGAGCGGCTTGCCGTCCGCGCCGGTGACCATGAGCGAGTCCGGGATCGGCCGTTGCGGCTCGATCAGCGCGCCGTAGTTCGTGCTGCCGCCGGTCGGCTTCACGACGTAGTACATGAAGTACGAGATCGCGATCGGCGCCGCGCAGATCACCGCGAGCAGCAGCAGCACCCAGCGGCCGCGCCGCCACGAGCCCGGGCCGTTCGGTTGGCCGGGCATCGCTTTGGCCGCGGCGGGTTTGCCGCTGGGTTTGCCAGCTTCCGGCGAACGGGGAGTTTGAGTCGACACTACAGAACCTCTTTCAATGTTTGGACGGCGGCGAGCCGTGCCTTGCGTTCCTCACGCGCCCGGCGCGTGCTCTTTTTTGCCCGCGCGGCGCGCCGCATACAGACCGAAGGCGAGCGCGGCGGCGGCCATGCCCCACCACTGCAGCATGTAGCCGTAGTTGCGCTCGACGCCGGTGGTCGGCGCGGGCCAGTCGCGCACCAGGCCGTCGCCGACATCGCCGGTCTGCTGGATCACGAACGATTGCAGCGGCAGCCCGGTCTCCGCGGCGTACGAGCCGACATCGAGATTCTGCCGGATCAGGCGATGCGCGGCCGATCCGCCCTCGCCGAGCTCGAACGCGCGCGACGCGTCGGCACGCGCAATCCCTTCGATCTCGACCTCGCCAGACGGCGTCGTGTACGGCGCGATGATCTCGCGATTGCTCAGGTTGCGCGGCAGCCAGCCGCGATTGACGAGCACGTAGCCGCCGTCGGCGAGTTTAAAAGGCATCACGACGTAAAAGCCCGGCTGATCGTTATACGGACGATTATCGAGGTATACGACCTTGTCCGTGACGAAACTGCCGCGCGCTTTCACGCGATGAAACTCGACGTCCTTCAGCGCGAGCGGCGCCGCGCTGACCGGCAACGCGGGCGCGTTCTCGAACTGCGTGATGCGCGCCTCGAGCGCTTCCTTCTGATGCGCGCGATCGCGCTGCCAGAAACCGAGCCGCATCGTCACGACGACGACCAGCAGGATCAGCAGCGCGGGAATCAGGCGAAACTTCATTGCGGGCGCTCCGGCATCGCGCTCAGGGCCGCCGGGAACCGGCGGCAGACGCCCGCTCGCGGTGCGATAATGAATGTCTTGCCACTGCGCTTTCCGGTTTCAGTTGGTTCCATGCACATTATCGTTCCCATCGCCTTTGCTCTCATCATCGCCAGCATGGTGTCGGCGCTGTATTTCATGATGCACGACAAAGGCAAGACCAAGCGGATGGTCTGGTCACTCGCCACGCGGGTGGGCCTGTCGATCTCGCTGTTCCTGTTCATCCTGTTCGCACACTGGATGGGCTGGATTCAGTCGACCGGGATTCCGTACGGGCGCTGACGCTCGCGGATAGGTCGCCGCCGCATCCCCGTCAGCGGCAAATTTTCCTCGCCGCCAAACAAAACGCCGCCCTGAGAGGTCGAGGGCGGCGCTGCATTCATCATTGCATACTGCTCGTGCGCGCCGCCTGAACGGCGTTGCGCGCACGGATCTTGCCGCATTACAGCCAGTACACGACGACGTACAGACCGAGCCACACGACGTCGACGAAGTGCCAGTACCAGGCCGCGCCTTCGAACGCGAAGTGATGTTCCGGCGTGAAGTGACCGCGGATCAGGCGCACCAACACGACGGCGAGCATCGTGCCGCCGAGGAACACGTGAAAGCCGTGGAAGCCGGTCAGCAGGAAGAACGTCGAACCGTAGATGCCCGAAGCCAGCGTGAGATTCAGCTCGTTGTATGCATGGAAGTATTCGAAGCCCTGCAGGAACAGGAAGCTCACGCCCAGCACGAGGGTCGCCGCAAGCCACGCCATCGCCTTCTTGCGATGGTTGTCGCGCAGCGCGTGGTGCGACACCGTCAGCGTCGCACCCGACGACAGCAGCAGCGCCGTGTTGATGGTCGGCACCGGCCACGGCTGCATCGACTTGTAGGTGCCCACGAGTTCGGCCGGGCCGTTGTTCGGCCACACCGCCGTGAAATCCGGCCAGATCAGTTTGTAGTCGAGGCTTCCGAGTTGATGCAGCGCGATTTCGCGGGCATAAAACAGCGCGCCGAAGAATGCGCCGAAGAACATCACTTCGGAGAATATGAACCAGCTCATGCTCCAGCGGTACGACCGGTCGACGTTCCTGCCGTACATGCCGCCTTCCGACTCCGCGATCGCGTCGCCGAACCAATGCCACAGCGTAAAGAGCAGCCACAGCAGACCGATGAGCACGCCAAGCGGCGCCCAGGTATGGTCGTTGATCCAGGCCGCAAGCGATCCGAGCATAACCAGCAACCCCGTAGCGGCGCTGATCGGATGCCGCGACGGATGCGGTACGAAATAGTACGGGCTCTCGTTTTGACCGCTCATTCTTGATTCTCCACTTCAGTCCAGTTGTTCCGGAATCTCCGGCTGTATCTTCGGCGGCGCGTCGATACCGCACCGCTTCTCTCTAATTCGTGGGCTCTTCTTTGCTGCTGTGCCCTGCTCTTGCCTCAACCGACCACGAGGCGCACGACCAGAATCAGCACCCCGATCAGAACCGCCGCGCCGATCAGCGCCGCCACGATCACATGCAGCGGGTTCAGTTGCGTCGCGTCCGCCTCGAGATCGCGGCGCTTGCGCACGCCGAAAAACGACCAGAACACCGCGCGCATCGATTGACCGAAACTGCTCTTGCGCGGACTGCCGCCGTTATCGTTCATCTCGCTTCGCCTTCCTTCGTTCGTCCGCGGCTCGCGCCGTCAAATCTGCTTCAGGCCGGCTTTGCGGAAGTGGCTGCCGCGCTGGTCACTGCATCGTTCACTGCATTCGCCTTCGGCGCCGCATCATCCGCACCAGGCGCGGCCGGCGTGTTCAACTCGAAAAACGTGTACGACAGCGTGATCGTCTTCACGTCCTTCGGCAACTTCGGGTCGACGACGAACACCACCGGCATCTGCTTCGTCTCGTTCGCGTTCAACGTCTGCTGCGTGAAGCAGAAACACTCGATCTTCCTGAAGTACTCGGTGGCCTGCTTCGGCGCGTAGCTCGGAATGGCCTGCGCACGGATCGTGCGCGACTGCTCGTTGCTGACGTCGTACATGACCGTCGTTACTTCGCCCGGATGCACGTCGAGACTGCGCTGCTTCGGCTTGAAACCCAACAGGCCCCGCGCGTTCGCATCGAATTCGATCGAAATCGTGCGGCTCATGTCGACCTGCGTATTCTTCGCCTCGCGCGCTGAAACGTCGCGCTGCACGAGGTTGTTCACGCCGGTGATCTGGCAGATCGCTCGATACATCGGCACCAGCGCGAAACCGAAACCGAACATCATCAAAGCGACGACAAACAGCTTGATCAGCATCGAACGGTTGAAAGAGCGGTCGGCCTCGGCCGGCGGTTGCGTCGACATCTGAATCCTCAACAGACCTGCACACGGACTGCGAATGCGGCGTTAGCTGAACCAGCATTGCTTCAGAATGGCGCTCGCAAAAAACACCGCGGCGATCGCGAACATCACCAACCCTATCCGCCTGTTGCCCGCGCGAATCTGCTCCGGCGTACGTCTTTCCTGTGGATTGCGCGTCATGCTCGACTTTCTGAGTACGGTTCTTGACTGGCGAGGCCGCCGCGCGAAGCGCCCGAGTCCGGTGGCGGCATGTCGCGCCGCCGGAACCCGGCACCTCGCCGGAATAGGCTTACTCGACGGTCGGCGGATGCTCGAACGTGTGGAACGGAGCCGGGCTCGGTACGGTCCACTCGAGGCCCGTTGCGCCGTCCCACGGCTTGTCGCCCGCTTCTACGTGCTCGCCACCGCCACGGTAGGCCGGCAGCGCCACCGCGAACAGGAAGTACACCTGTGAGAGACCAAAGCCGAACGCACCGATCGAGATCACCTGGTTCCAGTCGGTGAACTGCGCCGGATAGTCGGCATAACGACGCGGCATGCCGGCGAGACCGACGAAGTGCATCGGCAGGAACGCGAGGTTGAAGAAGAACATCGACGCCCAGAAGTGGATCTTGCCGCGCGTTTCGTTGTACATCCAGCCGGTCCACTTCGGCGACCAGTAGTACCAGCCGGCGAACAGCGCGAACAGCGACCCCGCCACCAGCACGTAGTGGAAGTGCGCGACCACGAAATAAGTACCGTGATACTGGATGTCGAGCGGCGCCATGGCGAGCATCAGACCCGACAGGCCACCGAACGTGAACACGATCAGGAAGCCCACCGCGAACAGCATGGGCGTTTCGAAAGACAGCGAACCGCGCCACATCGTCGCGACCCAGTTGAACACCTTCACGCCGGTCGGCACCGCGATCAGCATCGTCGCGTACATGAAGAACAGCTGGCCCGTCACCGGCATGCCGGTCACGAACATGTGGTGCGCCCACACCATGAACGACAGGATCGCGATCGACGCGGTTGCGTACACCATCGAGCTATAGCCGAACAGCGGCTTGCGCGAGAACGCCGGGATCACCTGCGAGACGATCCCGAACGCCGGCAAGATCATGATGTACACCTCGGGGTGCCCGAAGAACCAGAAGATGTGCTGGTACATGACCGGGTCGCCGCCGCCTGCCGCATTGAAGAACGACGTGCCGAAGTGACGGTCGAACAGCACCATCGTGATCGCGCCCGCGAGAACCGGCATCACGGCGATCAGCAGGTAAGCGGTGATCAGCCAGGTCCAGACAAACATCGGCATCTTCATCAGCGTGAGGCCGGGTGCGCGCATGTTCAGGATCGTCACGACGATGTTGATACCGCCCATGATCGACGAAGCACCCATCAGGTGGAGCGCGAAAATCGCGAAGTCCATGCCCGGGCCCATCTGCGTGGAGAGCGGCGCGTACAGCGTCCAGCCCGCGGCGGTCGCGCCGCCCGGCGCGAAGAACGAGCCGACCAGCAGGACGGCCGCGACCGGCAGCAGCCAGAAGCTGAAGTTGTTCATCCGCGCGAAAGCCATGTCCGATGCGCCGATCTGCAGCGGCACCATCCAGTTCGCGAAGCCGACGAACGCCGGCATGATCGCGCCGAACACCATGATCAGCCCGTGCATGGTGGTCAACTGGTTGAAGAACTCGGGACGCATGATCTGCAGACCCGGCTCGAACAGCTCGGCACGGATCATCAGCGCCATCACGCCCCCGGACAGGAACATGGTGAACGAGAAGATCAGGTACAGCGTACCGATGTCCTTGTGGTTGGTTGCGAACAGCCAACGGCGCCAGCCGTGCGGCGTTTCGTGGGCATGGTCGCCGTGCACATGCTCGTGGCCCGCGACTACATCGTGTCCGATGCTAGACATGACAATCTCCTAAAGCGAATTCTGCGGTGCTGACCATGAACACGTCAGGCTGCCGGGCTAATCTGAACGCGCCGGGCTTCCTTCGCGTCGGTGCCGCCGGTGATCGTTTCCGGCTTCTTCAAAATAATATGGTCTTCGGCAATGCCGGCTGCTTTCAGCGCGTCGCGAACGGCTTCGGCACGACTCTTCGCGAGCTTCGCGTTGACGTCGGCGGAGCCGGTTGCGTCGGTGAAGCCCGACAGCGTGAATTTCGCGTCCGGATGCGCCTTCGCGTAGGCCGCGGCCGCGTCGACCGCCGCTTTCGCGTCGGCCGGCAGCGTGCTCTTGCCGGTCTCGAAGTAGATGCTCGCCGGCAGCGCGGCCTCTGCGTTGTTCGAAGCAGCCGCGCCAGCCTCGTTGCCCGATGCGGCCGGTGCGGAAGCCGCTTCCGCGCCCGATGCTGCTTCCCCGCCCGATGCCGCAACGGCGCCGCTCGCGGCAGCACCGGCGTTGGCCAGATGATCGCCGCCTTCCGGCAGCTTGCCGTTGCGTGCGTCGGCGACTTGCTTCGGCTGCAGAATGTCGCCCGTGTGGTTGCCCCACGAGTTACGTTCGTACGTGATCACCGAGGCGATTTCGACGTCGTTCAGCGTCGGCGCCCACGAAGGCATCGCGTTCTTGCCCTTCAACACGAGGCTCACGTGCTGCCCGATCGGACCGTTGGCGATCTTGCTGCCGTCGAGCGCCGGGAACGCGCCCGCGCCCTTGCCGGTCGGCTGGTGGCAGACCGCGCAGTTCGACGCGTAGACCTTGCCGCCGCGTTCCATCAGCTCGGCCATCGTGTAGGTCTTGTTCGGATCGTCCTGGCCGGCGGCCATTTTCTTCTTCTGCTCGTCGACCCATTTCGCGTAGTCGTCGGCAGACAGCACCTCGACGACGACCGGCATGAACGCGTGTTCCTTGCCGCACAGTTCCGTGCAGAAGCCGCGGAACGTGCCGGTGCGGTTGGCCTTGAACCACGTGTCGCGCACGAAGCCCGGAATCGCGTCCTGCTTCACGCCGAAGGCCGGCACGTACCAGGAGTGGACCACGTCGTTCGCGGTGGTGATGATGCGGATTTTCTTGTCGACCGGCACCACGAGCGGGTTGTCGACTTCCTGCAGATAGAGCGTGGAGATCGGCTCGCGCCCTTCGGTTTGCGCGCGCGGCGTGACGAGCGTGGACAGGAAGCCGATGCCCTCGCCCGGCCCCTTCACGTAGTCGTAGCCCCACTTCCACTGGTAGCCGGTAACCTTGATCGTGAGGTCGGCGTTCGAAGTGTCCTTCATCGCGACGACGGCCTTGGTGGCGGGCAGCGCCATCAGCACGACGATGATGAACGGCACGATCGTCCAGATGATTTCGACGGTGGTGCTTTCGTGGAAATTGGCAGCGTTGTGGCCTTTCGATTTGCGGTGCGCGAAGATCGAATAGAACATCACGCCGAACACACCGATAAAGATCACGGTGCAAAGGCCCAGCATGAACATATGGAGGCTGAACAGCTCCTCAGCGATTCTCGTTGCAGGCGGCTGGAGATTGATCGCGTTGACGGCGGGGCCGCCCGGAGCATCGCCCACTGCCAGGGCGGCACCGGCGAAAAGCAGTCCGCTCGTCGCCAGCACGCTCATGAGCGCTCGCTTGATTGTTTTCATAGCTTCCTTACCCAAATTTTCCATTCAAACCCCTCGACCCCGCTGGCAGCGTGTCGCGCCCCCTTGAACGTCGCGCGTCCAGCACCATCTAACAGCGTGCCAGCCACATACGCAGTTCGCCTGCGAACTGCGCGCGCCGATTCTGCGCGAGATGTTGCCCGATCATGATCGTCTGCCCGCGCGAGACCAGCTTGATCTGATCGCGCGGCGTTGCGCCCGGCTCTATCCGCACCCAGCGCGGATTGAATTCGAACTGCATAATCTGCTCGGCACTGACCTGCTCGATCACGAGCCGGTTCGGAAACAACCGGATGCGCTCGTAATCGACAGCATGTCGCGCATATATTGCAAACGCGATACCTACGGCCAGCAATTCGATTCCGGTGAACGGCAACACCAGCCAGGCCCCGACCAGAAACAGCATGAAAGCAATTGCCAACGAGAACAACGCAAGCGACACGTACAGACAGACGAATTGCCGCGGCGATATCGAACAGTTGCGCTTCATGGTCCAGTCCCTGAGGATCGGTTCTGAATCCGCCAGCAGATAATCTGATGCGCCCATCGCTGCCTCCTGCGAATCGTCGCGTCCGGCCTGCCTTCTTTTACTTCCGGATGCATCTCGCGGCCGCCGTTCGTGTCACTGTTTACAGCATCACTCGCGACCGCGCCAACCCCTACCGCATCACTTCATTTTGCAGCCCCCGCGCCCTCGGGCTTGCCACCCCAAATGTGGGAACCTCGGGTGACAAACTGACGCATTATAGGCGCGATCCATAGCATCGACAAGCAAGCCCCGATCGGCCCGCAAGCCAGGCGCGACAAGCCTTCGCGCCATTTTGCCCGGCATTTTGCGGCTCTTTTGGAGGGCAAATCCCAGGCATAACGGATGTCCTCTTTACCGCTTTTGCAACACGTCAGCCGCACCGTCGGCAAGCAGTTGATGACAGCGCCGCAATCTGCTATCCACGCTTGCCCGGACCTCGTCCGATGTCCTCGAGCCGCACAATGCCATGTCCTTCCGCCGTGGTGCGCGGCACGGCCTTCCATGCGTGTCCGTAGATCACCTCGAAGGTCAGCGCGATCGTGCCGTCGGCGCGCCGACGCGCTTCGAGCGCGGCGAGCAGGGCTTTGTGCAACCGACGCGCGAGCGCGCCGTCATGCGCATCGCGCTCGAACGGATACGCGCCCCAGCGGCGCACGTCCGCGAGCAGCGACTCAGGCGACCTGTAGGTGATCGTCAGCGTCTCCTGGTCCATCACCGGAATCTCGAAGCCCGCCTCGACGAGCATGTCGCCGAGATCGTGCATGTCGACGAAGTCGATCACATGCTTGCGAGACGCGACGCCGTGCGCGGCCTCGATCTCGGCGTAGGCACCACGCAACTCTTTCAGCGTGTCGGGGCCGAGCGTGCTGAACATTAGCAGGCCGTTGACCTTCAGCACGCGCTGCCATTCGGGAAAGACCAGATCGGGCCGCGAGTGCCAGTGCAGCGCGAGGTTGGACCAGATGAATTCGAATGCGCTGGACGTGAACGGCAGCGCGGAGAAATCGGTTTGCGCGAAGCGCGGGCCACGCGCGCCGAGCGCCTTGCCGAGCGAGGCGGGAAGAAAACGCCGCCAACTGGTGTCGCCGGCATCGTGACGCAGCGCGCGGCGGAGCATGCCGTGCGACAGATCGGCGCCGAACACCGGCGCCTCGGGAAAGCGTTCGCGCAATGCGGGGAGGTCTTCGCCCGCGCCGCAACCGGCGTCGAGCACGCTCGAGGGCGCCACCTTGATGTAATCGAGACGCTCGCGCATGCGCTGCGCAATCTCTCGCGGCAGGAACGCAACCTCGTCGAAGGTAGCGGCGCGACGATCGAAAATACGCCTGAGGCGCCGTGAATCGTAGGCCGGACGGCCAGATTGAGCGGAGGTTGGGGACATGTGTGTCGTGCTGGCGTGAGCTCGAAGTATACTCGTTCGTTCCCCTTCATTCAGCGAGAACGGCTTTCACCGGCGCTCATTCGTGCGATTCCAGTCATTTTCTTCGTCGTGTCGAAATCAGATGTCGCGTTTTGCGCGCGGTCTGCATTCGGCATGGCCGCGGGCCTTGAACGCCGCGCTGCCGAATCTGTGCGCGCTGTGCGGCAATTTGTCGCATAAGACGTTGTGCGACGGTTGCGACGCGGCCTACTGGAATGAGAGCCGGCTGCGCTGCACCGTTTGCGCGGTGCCGTTGCCGGCGTCACGCTGGGTCGCGCAGGCGCGGTATCGCTGCGCGGATTGCGTGGCCGAGCCGCCGCCGTTCGACGCGAGCTTCGCGCTCGCCGACTATCGCGCGCCGCTCGATACGCTCGCGGTCGGCCTGAAGTTCCGTGCCCGGCTGATGCTCGCGCGAGACTTCGCGCAACGCCTCGCGCGGCTCGCTGAAGCCAATTGGCGCGACGCGGCCGAGCGGCCCGACGTGATAGCGCCAGTGCCGCTCGCCGGTCGCCGTCTGGTCGAGCGCGGCTACAACCAGGCCTGGCAGATCGCGCGGCCGCTCGCCCGGGCGCTCGGTGTGCGCAGCGACCCGACGCTGCTCGAACGAACGCTCGACACCGCGCCGCAATCGCGCCTCGATCTGGATGCGCGCCGGCAGAACGTCGGCCGCGCGTTTCGCGTCGCGCGCCCAGTGCGCGGCCTGCACGTCGGCATCGTCGACGATGTGATGACGAGCGGCGCGACGCTCGAAGCGCTCGCGCATACGCTGAAGGCCGCCGGCGCGCGGCGGGTTACGAACTTCGTCGCGCTGCGCACTCCGAAAAACTAGCTTTTACGTGGTCTTCTTATGTTCAACGTCGTTCTCGTAGAACCCGAAATTCCGCCCAACACCGGCAATGTGATTCGCCTGTGCGCGAACACCGGCGCCCGGCTGCACCTGATCGAGCCGCTCGGCTTCCCTCTCGACGACACCAAGATGCGGCGCGCCGGCCTCGACTATCACGAGTACGCGGAAATGAACGTGCATGCCGATTGGGACGCGTTCATCGCGAAAGAAACGCCCGACGCGTCGCGCATGTTCGCATTCACGACCCGCGGCTCCGGGCGCTTTCACGACCACGCGTTTCAACCGGGCGACTGGTTCGTGTTCGGCGCCGAAACGCGCGGCCTGCCCGGCACAGTGCTCGAGCGCTTTGCAAACGAACAGCGCGTGCGTCTGCCGATGCGTCCCGGCAATCGAAGTCTGAATCTGTCGAATACGGTGGCGATCGTGGTGTTCGAAGCGTGGCGTCAGGCCGGCTTCGAAGGCGGCGCCTGACGGCGTTCGAGCTCGGCCTCGTAGCGTGCGAACATCGCGTCGTCGAAGCACGCGAACGTCACGTGCTTCATGTGTGGTGTGCGCGGCAACGTGTCGAGTACGGTCGCGACCGCGATGCTGACCGCATCGTCGGCGGGGAAACGGTAGATACCGCAGCTGATCGCTGGAAACGCGATGCTCGTGCACTGAGTTTCGCGCGCGACTTCGAGTGAGCGCTGATAGCACGATGCGAGCAGGTCGGCTTCGCCATGCGCGCCGCCACGCCACACTGGACCGACCGCATGAATCACATGCTTCGCGGGCAGACGATAGCCGGCGGTGATTTTGGCGTCGCCGGTCGCGCAGCCGCCGAGCGTTTCGCATTCGCGCAGCAACTCCTTGCCGGCCGCGCGATGAATCGCGCCATCGACACCGCCGCCACCGAGCAGCGAAGTATTCGCGGCATTGACGATCGCATCGACGGCGAGCGTCGTGATATCTACCACGCGCGCTTCGAGCGTGCACGTGCCTCGACTGAGATTGAAGGTGGGCATGGCAACCTCGCTGACCCGAGTCTCGTTAACGAAGTGGACAACCGGGCGAGGCAGCCGTTCAACGCGAATTTCCGCTAAACGGCTGAGAGAAAAGGCTTTATTCCGCCTTCGAGTCGCGCCGCAGTAACGCGCTAACCGCATCGCGCGGCGCCACGCCGTCGAACAGCACCGCGCAGACCGCCTGCGTGATCGGCATTTCGATTGC
Organism: Paraburkholderia lebeckiae; assembly: GCF_050436225.1. Taxonomy (NCBI): domain Bacteria; kingdom Pseudomonadati; phylum Pseudomonadota; class Betaproteobacteria; order Burkholderiales; family Burkholderiaceae; genus Paraburkholderia; species Paraburkholderia lebeckiae. The sequence goes on from NZ_JBNDLU010000002.1 coordinate 3,543,731, forward strand.
ATGAGCACGTGCGATCGAGAGTACCGCCTGCGCGCAGCGCACGCCTTCGGCCACGTGACCAAGACCGCCGAGGATGTCGCCGAGTGTGCGGCCCGTGGCGAGTTGCAGGCCCACCGTGCGGTTGCGCGACAGATCGCCGGTAGCAGTCAGAATCAGATCACCGAGGCCGGTCAACCCGGTAAAGGTTTCCGCGCGCCCACCGAGCGTCACGCCAAGCCGCGACATTTCGGCGAGGCCGCGGGTGATCAGCGCCGCGCGTGCATTGAGGCCGAGGCCGAGGCCATCGGCGATGCCCGTGGCGATGGCGAGCACGTTTTTCACCGCGCCGCCCACTTCGACGCCGACGACGTCGTCGCCGGTATAGATTCGCATCGCGCCGTGATGGAACGCCGCGACCGTGCGTTCGCGGCACGCCGCCGACGAGCTCGCGATCGTCAACGCAACCGGCAGCCCCTGCCCGACTTCGCGCGCGAAGCTCGGTCCGGACAACACGCCGTTGCTCGCATGCTCGGGCAATTCCGCCGCGACCGCCTGATGCGGCAACAACTGCGAATCCGCTTCGAACCCCTTGCACAGCCACACGATATGCGCAGGCACCGTGCGCGCATCGCGCATCGCCCGTAACAGACCGCGTAGGCCAGCCACGGGCGTCGCGACCACGCATAGCGCGTCATCGTCGAGCGCGTGATCGAGCGCCACGCCGAGATCCGCTTCGTAGCGAAGCGCGGGCGGCAACGCGACGCCCGCCAGATAGCGGGCGTTTTCATGCGAAGTGGAAAGCTCGGCGATGAGCGCGGACTCGCGCGCCCACAACACCGTGTCGTGCCTTACGGCCAGATGGCCGGCGAGGGCGGTGCCCCAGGCGCCAGCGCCGAGAACGGCGATTTTCATAGCCGGCACTGCGCGCGGCGCCTTAATGCGTGACGCCTTTTTGCGCCGCGCCGTCCTGCTGGGCCGCGCTCATCTGAGCGAGACGCTGCTCGTACAGCGCCTGGAAGTTGATCTCGGCGAGGTGGATCGGCGGGAAGCCGGCGCGGGTGATCGCATCGGCGATGTTCGAGCGCAGGTACGGGAACAGGATGGTCGGGCAGGCAATCCCGACGAGCGGATCGATCTGCTCGGCAGGAATGTTGCGAATGTCAAAAATGCCGGCCTGTTTAGCTTCGATCAGGAACGCGACCTTGTCCGACACTTTGGCCGTGACCGTGCCCGTCACGAGAATTTCAAACACGGATTCGGCGAGGCGCTCGGCCTTCACGTCGACTTCGACTTCGACCGACGGCATTTCCTGCTCGAGGAAGATGCCCGGCGAATTCGGCTGCTCGAGCGACATGTCCTTCAGATAGATGCGCTGGATGTTGAAGAACGGCTGGTTATTCTCGTCGGACATGATGTGATTCCTGATAGGTGTGCGTGGCGGCGGCCGATGCACGCATGGGCCGCCAGATTATTGCGCCGGCTCGCCGGCTCCACGAGGAGCGCGTGCGCCGGCTTATCGAGTGGTCCGCCCGCTCGCGCGGCGCGAAACGCGCGAACTCAGGCTGCTTCGAGCAGCGGCGTCAGACCGCCCGCGCGATCGAGCGCGGAAAGGTCATCGTAGCCGCCCACATGCGTCTCGCCGATGAACACCTGCGGCACCGTGCGGCGACCGGTCCGGGTCATCATCTCCTCACGACGGGCCGGGTCCTTGTCGATCAGTACTTTCTCAACGAGCTCGACGCCGCGCGACTTTAAAAGACGTTCGGCCATCTGGCAATACGGGCACACCTGGGTGCTGTACATGATCACTTTGTTCACTTGGCTGCTCCTTGTTTCACAACCGGCATACCGGCTTTCTGCCAGGCGTCGACGCCGCCCTCGAGAACATGGACTTCCGCGTATCCCGCTTCCTGCACGATACGCGCGGCCTTGTTCGATTGCTGGCCGGTCTGGCACACCAGCAGCACCGGGTTGCTCTTGTTCTTCGCGAGTTGCGTCACTTTCGCCTGCAACTCTGCGAATTCGAAATGCCGTGCCGCGGGCAGGTGCCCCTTGGCGTAATCGGCGGACGGCCGCAGATCGATGACCGCCGCGTTGCGCCGGTTGATCAGTTGGGTGGCTTCAGCGGCCGACAGGCCGCCACGTCCACGCCGACTGATGGTCGGCCACAGCAGCAACCCACCAGAGATAAGGACGATTGCGATCAGGACAAGGTTTGTGTATTCGGTGAAAAACTTCACGGAAGATCCGCCGGAAAGAGAGAAATCGAAAGGGCCAACCCGAGCATTATAAAATAACCGTTTGACGCGATGGCGATGCGCCGCCCGAGGCGCCGCACAGCGCGAGACCGCTTCCTCACTACCGACCGGCAACTCTCATGTACAAACTCGTTCTCATCCGCCACGGCGAATCGACTTGGAACAAGGAAAACCGCTTCACCGGCTGGGTCGACGTCGACCTCACCGAGCAGGGCAACCTCGAGGCGCAGCAGGCGGGCGTGCTGCTCAAGGAATCGGGCTATACGTTCGACATCGCCTACACGTCGGTGCTCAAGCGCGCGATCCGCACGCTGTGGCATGTGCAGGACCAGATGGATCTGATGTACCTGCCCGTCGTGCATTCGTGGCGCCTGAACGAACGCCACTACGGCGCGCTGTCGGGTCTGAACAAGGCCGAAACCGCCGCGAAGTTCGGTGACGAGCAGGTGCTGGTCTGGCGCCGCAGCTACGATACGCCGCCGCCCGCGCTCGAGCCCACCGACGAGCGCGCGCCGTACACCGATCCGCGCTACGCCAGGGTGCCGCGCGAGCAGCTGCCGCTGACCGAGTGCCTGAAAGACACGGTCGCGCGCGTGTTGCCGCTGTGGAACGAGTCGATTGCGCCCGCCATCAAGTCGGGGCGCAGCATCCTGATCGCCGCGCACGGCAACTCGATCCGCGCGCTGGTCAAGTACCTCGACAACATCTCGGACAGCGACATCGTCGGCCTCAACATCCCGAACGGCGTGCCACTCGTCTATGAACTCGACGAGAACCTGAAACCGATCAAGCACTACTATCTCGGCGACCAGGACGCGATCGCCAAGGCGCAAGCCGCGGTCGCGAGCCAGGGCAAGGCGGGCTGATCCGGCATTTCCGGGCGCGGCCCCACGCCACGAAAACGCGCGGGGCCGCACGCGGACAACCGGGCCGGCAAGAAATTCTGTATTGCGCCCGGCGGTCAGATTCAGAGGCCCGCTGCAGGGTTCACCGTAGCGGCGACCGCATCCGCTGGCCTTGCGCGGCAACTCTCAGTCCCGACCCGCCGAGTGCCATGTCGTACGGCTCGCCATCCGCGGGCCGGGTCGCAAGAACCAGGACCTTCCCGTACTGTCGAAGCACGATTGCCTGCACCGCGCCCTGAGCAGGCGGGTGTGCAGTTATACTTGTCCGTCCAATCTTTATCGACGCTGCCACGCGCTTCCGACCGCAACAGACTCTATGCGAAAGAACCTGAAAAATATCGGCCTGATTGCCGCGGGCCTTGCTACCGGTGTCTTTGCCACCCTGCAATACTCCGCCTCGGCCCAGCAACCCGCTAGCGCCGCGGTCGCCCCGCTGCCGCTAGACCAGCTCAGGCTCTTCGCCGAAGTGTTCGGGCAGATCAAGCACGAATACGTCGAACCGGTCGACGACAAGAAGCTGCTCACCGCCGCGATCAAGGGCATGGTGTCGAGCCTCGACCCGCACTCGTCGTACCTCGACAAGACCGACTACCAAGAGCTGCAGGAGCAGACCAAGGGCCGCTTCGCGGGCCTCGGCATCGAAATTTCGTCGGAAGACGGGCTGATCAAGGTGATTTCGCCAATCGAAGACACGCCCGCGTTCCGCGCCGGCATCCGTCCGGGCGACCTGATCACGCGCATCAACGACAAGCCCGTGCGCGGCATGACGCTCGATCAGGCGGTCAAGCAGATGCGCGGCGACCCGGGCACCAAGGTCACGCTGACCATCTTCCGCAAGACCGATGAGCGCACGTTCCCGCTCACCGTCACGCGCGCGATCATCAAGGTGCAGTCGGTGAAGGGCAAGATCGTTGCGCCGGGCTTCGCGTACGTGCGCATCACGAGCTTCCAGGAACGCACCACGCCTGACCTCGCGGCCAAGCTGCAAGATCTCGCGCGCCAGGAGCCGAACCTGAAGGGTCTCATCCTCGACCTGCGCAACAATGGCGGCGGCCTGCTGCAAAGCGCGGTCGGCGTCGCGGGCGCGTTCCTGCCGCCGAATTCGGTGGTGGTGTCGACCAACGGTCAGATTCCGGATTCGAAGCAGATCTATCGCGACACCTACGATAACTACCGTCTGCAATCGTTCGACAGCGATCCCCTCAAGGACGTCCCGGCCATCTTCAAGACCGTGCCGATGATCGTGCTGACCAACGCGTATTCGGCGTCGGCGTCGGAAATCGTCGCGGGCGCGCTGCAGGATCAGCACCGCGCGCTGATTCTCGGCAAGACCACGTTCGGCAAGGGTTCGGTGCAAACCGTGCGCCCCATGACGGCCGACACCGCCCTGCGCCTGACCACCGCGTATTACTACACGCCGAGCGGCCGTTCGATCCAGAACAAGGGCATCCGCCCCGACCTTCCTGTCGACCAATACGCGGACGGCGATCCGGACGACGCGCTCGTGACCCGCGAAGTCGACTACTCGAATCACCTTGCGAACACGCAGGATCCGAACGAGAAGAAGGAAGCGGAGCAACGCGAGCAGGAGCGCATGGACCAGTTGCGTCAGCTCGAAGAGCAGAACGACAAGAAGACGCCGGAACAGCGCCAGAAGGAGCGTGACCGCAAGCCGGTCGAGTTCGGTTCGGCCGACGACTTCATGCTGCAACAGGCGGTCGACAAGCTCGAAGGCAAGCCGGTTCAGGAATCGAAGTCGCTGATGGAGCGCCGTCTCGCGCAGAACAAGCCGGGCACGTCGGCCTCCGCGCCGGTCGCGGTGAAGCCGACGCAACCGGTGCCGGGCGCATCGGGACCGGCGCCGGCTTCGGCACCGGCTCCTGCTGGCAAGTAAACTGGCAAAGGGAGCGAACCCCCACGTGTCTTCGCAGCACGATCGTCTGCGAAGACACGCCACAACAGTTTCAGCGAAAGCCCCCGCCTAACCGGTGGCGCATCACGGCAAGCCGCAACAGCCACACTCCCCGCGCGATTAAAATATCAGCCACGAATGCGCGCGGCGGCCCCTCGGCCTGCCTCTCCTTGCGCGACACAGCGACACAGCGACATAGCGACACATCCCACGCGCCCCGCCATGAATGACGATCAACTCCTTCGCTACTCCCGCCACATCCTCGTCGATGAAATCGGCATCGAGGCGCAGCAGCGTTTTATCGACGCCCACGCGATCATCGTCGGCGCGGGCGGGCTCGGTTCGCCAGCCGCGCTGTATCTTGCGGCGGCGGGCGTCGGCCGTCTGACGCTCGTCGATGCCGATACCGTCGACCTGACCAATCTGCAGCGGCAGATCCTGCACGTGAGCGCGTCGGTTGGACGTAGGAAGGTCGAGTCCGGGCGCGACATGCTCGCCCAGATCAATCCCGAGGTCGTCGTCAACGCGGTGGCCGAGCGCGTCGACGATGCGTGGCTCGACCGCGAGGTGCCGCACGCGAGTGTCGTGCTCGATTGCACCGACAACTTCGCGACGCGTCACGCGATCAACCGCGCGTGCGTCAAGCATCGCGTGCCGCTCGTGTCGGGCGCGGCGCTGCGCTTCGACGGCCAGATCAGCACTTTCGATTTCCGCGATGAAGCGTCGCCGTGCTACGCGTGCGTGTTTCCCGAAGACCAGCCGTTCGAAGAAGTCGCATGCTCTACGATGGGCGTGTTCGCGCCGACGGTCGGCATCATCGGCTCGATGCAGGCTGCCGAAGCGCTGAAGGTGATCGGCGCAATCGGCACGCCGCTCGTGGGCCGCCTGACGATGCTCGATTCGCTGCGGATGGAGTGGAACACGATGCGCATCGGACGTCAGCCGGATTGTCCGGTGTGCGGCCACGCGCACGGCTCTTGAGGCGGTTCTGCACTGCCCGTTCGCGTGACGCCGAAATAGCAAAACGCCGCACATGTGCGGCGTTTTTTCGTTCAACGAGGCACAACGATGCGCGTCAGATCAAACCAGCGCGACCCGCTTGAGCGCCGCCTGCACCTCCTCCGGCTCGAACGAAGCCAGCACGTCGGCAACGGGTTTTTCGAGCGTCTTCAGATGCGAGCGCAGCACCTCCTGCTTGACTTCGAGGAGTTGGCTCGGATGCATCGAAAATTCGGTCAGACCCATGCCGAGCAATAGACGCGTCAACGCCGGATCGCCCGCCATCTCACCGCACACCGACACGGGCACGCCCGCGCGTTTCGCCTCGCGCAGCGTAAACGCGATCAGATGCAGCACGGCCGGATGCAGCGGGTCGTACAGATGCGCGACCGCGTTGTCCGCGCGATCGATCGCGAGCGTGTACTGAATCAGATCGTTGGTGCCGATCGACAGGAAATCGAGCCGCTTCAGAAACAGCGGCAACGCGATCGCGGCCGCCGGGATCTCGATCATCGCGCCCACCTGCACGTTCGGATCGTAAGCGATACCCGCGTCGTCGAGTTGACGCTTCGCTTCGCGGATCAGATCGAGCGTCTGGTCAATTTCCTGCGCGCGTGCGCGAGCATCGGGATCAGGATCTTCACCCTGCCGAACGCCGACGCGCGCAGGATCGCGCGCAACTGCGTGAGGAACATCTGCGGCTCGGACAGGCTCCAGCGAATCGCGCGCAAACCGAGCGCCGGATTCGCGGCGGTCTCGTAGCCGTCGCCGCCCATCGAATCGAGCGGCTTGTCGGCGCCGACGTCGATCGTGCGGATCGTGACCGGCAAGCCGTTCATCAGTTCGACCGCGCGACGATACGCGCTGAACTGCGCCTCCTCTTCGGGCATCCGGTGCTTGTGATTCATGAACAGAAACTCGGTGCGGAACAGACCCACGCCGGTCGCGCCCGATTCGACCGCCGCGCGCGCGTCGTCCGGCAACTCGATGTTCGCGCACAGTTCGATGCGCGTGCCGCACAGCGTTTGCGTCGGCGAGAACTTGAGCCGTTGCAGCTTGCGCTGCTCGAGTTCCTTCTCGCTTTGCCGGTACGAGTATTCCTCGAGCACGATCGGCGCGGGATCGACGATCACGATGCCGTGGTCGCCATCGACGATGATCAGATCGTCCTGGCGGATCAGCGCGCTCGCATGCTGCACGCCAACCGCGGCCGGAATGCCGAGGCTGCGCGCGACGATCGCGGTATGCGACGTGCGCCCCCCGAGATCGGTGACGAAGCCCTGAAACGTCTGCGTCTTGAACTGCATCATGTCGGCCGGCGCGATGTCGTGCGCGACCACGATCATCTCGTCGCACGCGCCATGCACGTTGCCGACGATGCCCGGCGCGCCCGCGAGCGCCTTCAGCACGCGCTCGACGACCTGCTCGATATCGGCCTTGCGCTCGCGCAGGTATTCGTCTTCGATAGTGTCGAAATGGCGCGACAGTCTTTCGAGCTGTTCGGTCAGCGCCCATTCCACGTTGTAGCGGCGCGTGCGGATCAGGTCGATGGTTTCCTGAACGAGCATGACGTCGTTCAGGATCATCGTGTGAACGTCGATGAACGCGCCCATTTCGCTCGGGGCATCCGCGGCAAGATCGGCGCGCAATACGTTGAGTTCTTCATGCACGCGTTGCTGAGCCGCGCGAAAACGCCCGACCTCCCCTTCGATCTGGAGCGGTTCGATCAGATAGTGGTCTACGTCGAGTGCTGCCGGGGCGATCAGATAGGCCCGCCCGATGGCGATACCGCGTGACACGGGAATTCCATGCAGCGTGAATGACACGCGCACCTCCTCTAGTTGTGTAATGCCGCGGCAAACCGCTGCAATGCTCTCAGACTGTACTGGGCATTATAAATTCCGCGCCTTTTTGAAGTAAGTCAGCGGTGTGTGCAGCGCAGCACGGATTATCGCAATGCGGTGCCCTCGTACCCGGCGAAGCTTTATACCCGTCGCGCAAAACATATGGTTTAAACATTGAAAACGCATGTCGCCTTAGCACTCTTCCCGATGGCTTTCGCGCCGCTTCTAGATCCCTTTAGTCTCGATTAACAGCGCGCCTCTTCTGATATTCAGATGTCGGCGCACGAAAAAAAAACCGCGGACTGAGCCGCGGCATTTTCGGGTTTGTCGAACGCAAAACGCGCGGCTTTATTGACCTTCGCCAAATTTATCGGCGATCAGTTTCAGGAGCGCGTCCATCGCGTCCTGTTCGTCGGTGCCTTCCGTTTCGATCAGCACGGTACTGCCGATGCCCGCGGCCAGCATCATCACGCCCATGATGCTCTTCGCGTTGATACGACGGCCATTGCGGCTCATCCAGATTTCCGCCTGGTAGTTGCCCGCGAGTTGCGTCAACTTGGCCGACGCGCGCGCGTGCAGCCCCAGCTTGTTCACAATTGTCGTTTCCTGTTGCAGCATGTGATGGTCCGAAGCGCGGGTGAATGAAATGGTGAAAAGTGTTACTGCAAAGCGGCTTCAATGCGATCGGCACCGTTGTGAAACCGCTTGAATCCGTCGAAGCTTGCCTGCGAACCAGCCCGGCTTACAGGCCGGTCGCGTCGGTCTTTTGCGTCAGATCGGCATCGGCCGGCAAAGCGGGAACACAGTCGGCGGCCGCCGCGTCAGGCGGCAGCGCCGGCAGGCACTCGGCAGCGCACGCTGGCGGCGTGACCGGTGTCGGCATCGCCGGTCCGATCGCGTGCACGCCCTTGGTCGCGCCGGCGAGCGCCTTGTCGACGAGCGTGTCGAGCGGCGTCGCGCGATAGCAGACCGCGCGCACCAGCATCGGCAAATTGACGCCGCACAGCACACGCACGTCCGGCACGGTGGCGAGCCGGCCCGCGATGTTGGCCGGCGTCGCGCCGAACATGTCGGTCAGCACGAGCGCGCCGTTCTCTTCCTTCAGCCGCACGACTTCCGAATTCGCGAACGCGACGACCTGCGCAGGATCGCAATCCGGCGACACGTCGATCACGCCGATACGCGCCGGCAAACCGCCATAGATGTGGGAAACGCAATCGCGCAACGCGGTGGCGAATGGAGCGTGCGCAATGATCAGAATGCCTGCCATGTCAGCCTTACTGCAAAAGAACGGCCCCAAAACCGTGGACCGGGACTCGAGCCCGGATCGCCATCGCCCCGGACCGGCCGTGGGTCGCGAGGGCGGGAATGCATCGTCGGGCGAGCGGGCATTGTAGCAGCCTCATTTTCGCGCCAATTCCGACGGCACGCCTGATGCGGATTTACTACACAGATTGGGGGTGCCGCCGGCCAATCAAGGCCGCTGCGTCGGCGCGCCACGCGTCAGCCGACCGCGCGCTCCAGCGCGTCGACGAACATCGCGGCGACGTCGAAGCCGGTCTGGTCCATGATCTCGCGGAAGCACGTCGGGCTCGTGACGTTGACTTCGGTGAGCCAGTCGCCGATCGCATCGAGTCCGACCAGCAGCAGGCCGCGCGCCGCCAGCACCGGCGCGAGCGTATCGGCGATCTTGCGATCCTGCTCGCTGAGCGGCCGCGCGACGCCCAGTCCGCCGGCCGCCAGATTGCCGCGCACCTCATTACCCTGAGGAATGCGCGCGAGCGAGTACGGCACCGCTTCGCCGCCGATCAGCAGGATGCGCTTGTCGCCTTCCTTGATCTCGGGGATGAATTTCTGCGCCATCACCGAGCGCGCGCCGTCGTGGCTCAGCATTTCGACGATCGAGCCGAGGTTCATGCCGTCCGCCTTCACGCGGAATACGCCCATGCCACCCATGCCGTCGAGCGGCTTCAGGATCACGTCGCCGTGCTGTTCGTGGAACGCGCGCAGACGCGCCGGGTCGCGCGTGACCAGCGTCGGCGCGACGAACTGCGCGAACTCGCCGATTGCGAGCTTCTCCGAATGATCGCGGATCGCCTGCGGTTTGTTGAAGATGCGCGCGCCGCCACGTTCGGCCAGTTCGAGCAGCCATGTCGACGTCACGTATTCCATGTCGAACGGCGGGTCCTTACGCATCACGACCGCGCCGAAGCTCGCGAGCGCGCGCGGCGTGGCGGCATCGGCGGCGAACCAGACATCACGACGCAGATCCGTGGTATCGCCGACGATCGCAATGCGCTCCACGTTCGCCTCGACATCGCCGCCCGTCCACGCCAGATGCTTCGGCTCGCAGGTGTGCACCGTGTGACCGCGCCGCGCCGCTTCGGCCATCATCGCGTAGGTCGTGTCTTTGTAGATCTTGAAATGGCTGAGCGGATCGGCGATGAAAAGAATGTCCATGAAAGTCCCGGTGCGCCCTGACAGGCGTGACATTGTTCGTCAATATAGTGTTTGAAGACGGCGATGGCGGCCCGCGTGCCGCCATCTTGCCGCGCGGGGTGGCTTAGACCTGGATGGCTTCGGGATCGGTCTTTTCGAGCTCGACCGATGCGGCCAGCAGGCCCAGCCGCGCCACGACGCCATACATATAGAAGCGGTTCGGCGGCGCCGCGCCGGGCTTCGCGTGCGCATCGGGCAGCGCCGTGTGTTCGAAGCCGAGCGGCACGAAGTGCATGCCCGGCGCGTTCAGGTTCTGGTCGCGCTCGCGGCTGCCGTGCACGCGATAGAAGCCGCCCACCACATAGCGGTCGATCATGTAGACGACCGGCTCGGCGACTTCCTCGCCGATGCGCTCGAACGTGTAGACGCCTTCCTGCACGATCACGTCGTGCACTTCGAGGCCGTCTTTGGTCGCGGCCATGCGCGTGCGTTCGCGCTTCGTCAGCGCGGCGACTTCCGACGCGTCGTGCACGGTCATCACGCCCATGCCGTAGGTGCCCGCATCGGACTTGATCACGACATACGGTTTTTCGGAGATGCCGTACTCGCGATACTTGCGCGCGATCTTCTTCAGCACGCCGTCGATCGCATCGGCAAGGGCTTCCTCGCCTGTGCGCTGCTGGAAGTCGACGCCCTCGACGTGCGCGAAATACGGATTGATCATCCACGGATCGATCTCGACCATCTTCGCGAACTTCTTCGCGACGTCGTCATAGCACGAGAAATGCATCGACTTGCGACGCACCGCCCAGCCCGCATGCAGCGGTGGCAGCAGATACTGCTCGTGCAGGTTTTCGAGCACGGGCGGAATACCGCCGGACAGATCGTTGTTCAGCAGGATCGAGCACGGGTCGAAATTTTTCAGACCAAGGCGCCGCTGCGAGCGCTCGAGCGGTTCGAGCACCAGCTTCTGGCCGTCCGACAGCGCGATCGTGACCGGGCCGTTGATGGTTTCGTCGAGCGTGCCGAAGCGTACGTTCAGACCCGCCTGGCGCATGATCGACGCAAGCCGGGCGACGTTTTCGAGGTAGAACGCGTTGCGGGTGTGACGCTCGGGAATGACGAGCAGATTCTTCGCGTCCGGGCAGATCTTTTCGATCGAGGCCATCGCGGCCTGCACCGCGAGCGGCAGAACTTCCTGCGGCAGATTGTTGAACGCGCCGGGAAACAGATTGGTGTCGACCGGCGCGAGCTTGAAGCCCGCGTTACGCAGATCGACGGAACAGTAGAACGGTGGCGTGTGCTCCTGCCATTCGAGCCGGAACCAGCGTTCGATAGCGGGCGTGGCGTCGAGGATCTTCCGCTCGAGGTCGAGCAGCGGGCCGTTTAACGCCGTAACTAGGTGCGGAACCATTGATCACTCGCAGACTGGAGAAAAAAGATTGTAGAGCAAATGCTTTGTCCATTTGGGGACGGTTTCTCCATTCGCAAGCAGACTCGAATGCATTCTCCCTATCCCGATGATAGGCGCGGAAAATCGCCGTTCGCAACCCAATCAGCAAGAAAAAAGCCCGCCATGAAGGCGGGCGAAATTGCTGCGCTTGCTTAACCATTTTTCTTACTGACGGGCCCGCGAGCGCGGGCCGAACCGGGACAGGTTCTCCGTTATTCGACTTTCTCGCCATGCAGGCTCACGTCGAGGCCTTCGCGCTCCTGCTCTTCGGTCACGCGGATGCCTATCACCATGTCGATGATCTTCAGCAGCACGAAGCTCACCACGCCGCTGTAGATCAGCGTCGTCAGCACGCCCTTCGCCTGCAGGATCACGCTGCCGTCCGCGCCGCCGATGTCCTTGACCGCGAACACGCCGGTCAGCAGCGCACCGATGATCCCGCCGATGCAGTGCACGCCGAACGCGTCGAGCGAATCGTCGTACCCGAACTTGTGCTTGAGCCACGTGGCCGACCAGAAGCAGACCACACCCGCGACGATACCGATCACGAGCGCCCCGAGCGTGCCAACGAAGCCCGACGCCGGCGTAATCGCCACCAGACCCGCGACCGCGCCCGACACGATACCGAGCACTGACGGCTTACCCTTGGCCGCCCATTCGGCGAACATCCACGCAAGCGCCGCCGCGGCGGTCGCCACCTGCGTCGCGAACATCGCGAAGCCGGCACGGCCGTCCGCTGCCACGGCCGAACCCGCGTTGAAGCCGAACCAGCCGACCCACAGCATCGCGCCACCGATCAGCGTGAGCGTCAGGTTGTGCGGCGCCATCGCTTCCTTGCCGTAGCCGACGCGCTTGCCGAGCACCAGACAGCAGACCAGACCCGCGATACCGGCGTTGATGTGCACCACCGTGCCGCCCGCGAAGTCGAGGATGCCCGCGCTAGCCAGCCAGCCGCTCGGCTCCCACACCATGTGCGCGATCGGCGAGTAGACGATGATCGACCACAGCGTCATGAACACCAGCATCGCCGAGAACTTCATGCGGTCCGCGAACGCACCGGTGATCAGCGCCGGCGTGATGATCGCGAAGGTCATCTGATAGACGAAGTAGACCGTTTCGGGGATCGTCGGCGCGAGGTGGCTGACGGTCAGCGTCGTGGCCTTGTCGCCCTTGATGTAGTTCATGCCCGTCATGAATACGCGCGAGAAGCCGCCGATGAACGAGCCGCCAGGCGTGAACGCGAGGCTGTAGCCCACCACGGTCCAGACGATCGTCACGACACAGGTGATCGCGAAGCTTTGCATCAGCGTCGCGAGCACGTTCTTCTTGCGGACCATGCCGCCGTAGAACAGCGCGAGACCCGGGATCGTCATGAACAGCACCAGCGCGGTGGAGGTCAGCATCCACGCGGTGTCGCCGGAGTTGATCTTCGATGAATCGACCGAGAACGGTGCGGTCGGGGTGGCCGGCGCGGCGGCGGCGGCGGCCGATGCGTCGGCGGCGGCAGCCGAGGCAGCCGGGGCAGCGGCTGCGGCAGAGGCGTCCGGTGCGGGCGCGCTCGCCGTCGTATCGGGAGCGGAGGCGGCTGCGGGAGCGGACGCATCGTCCGCGAGGGCGGTGCCGACACCGCCCGCGAGCAGCGAGCCGGCCATCAGCAGGGACATCATTAGTTTGCGCATCTTGGTTTTCCTCTTGTCGCTATCCGTGTCGCTATGTTCTGGTCTTTTACAGTGCGTCCGCGCCGGTCTCGCCGGTGCGGATCCGAACCACCTGCTCGATCGGCGTGACGAAGATCTTGCCGTCGCCGATCTTGCCGGTACGCGCGGCGCGCTCGAGCGCCTCGATCGCCTGATCGACGATGTCGTCCGATACCGCCGCTTCGATCTTCACCTTCGGCAGAAAGTCGACAACGTATTCGGCGCCCCGATACAGTTCGGTGTGACCCTTCTGCCGTCCGAAGCCTTTGACTTCGGTCACCGTGATGCCCGACACGCCGATCGCCGACAGGGCTTCGCGCGCTTCATCCAGCTTGAACGGCTTGATGATTGCGGTAATGAGTTTCATGAAATCCTCGCTAGTTGTTGCTGATCCGTTGGGCCCCGTGGCGTACCCGTGACGGCGGTCTCCTGCGCTACCGGGAAAAGCGCCCTGGCAGTGCGTGCGCGGGGCAGTAACAGCAACTCTTATGCCATGTTGTGTCGGAGCGCGCCTCGCGCGCTCGGCGCACCGCGCCCGAGCGGCCTTGTCCGAACGGCCAGCGGCGCGGCGGGCGGTGGCGCGGCGGGGGGATCGTTGCTAGAGTGTTCGAACGTTCTGAACGCGAGGGCACGCACCAAACACGCTCACGCGGCCGCGGCAACGAATACGTCGCGCGCACCAGGATCGCCCGTTCGCCATAACGGGGCACGGGCGCAATGAAACATGCACACTTTTTGTGCACCAAGGGGAACACGATGAAACAACCAAACGACGTTTTTAGCGACTTCCAGGCTCGCGTCAGCGATCTGTTCAAGAATTCGCCGGCCAAGGATGTCGAACGCAACGTCAAGGCAATGCTGTCACAGGGCTTCTCGAAGCTCGATCTGGTCACGCGCGAGGAATTCGATACGCAGACCCAGGTGCTCGTGCGTACGCGCGCGCGCCTCGAAGAACTCGAGCGCCGCGTCGCAGAGCTCGAGCAGAAATTGCCGCTCACGCAGACGCCGTAAGCGCTGCTGGCAGCTTTCGCGCTGCGCAGTGCCGCACATCACAGGCAAGCGGGCCGTGACGTCATCAGCGTTTTAGGGGATTTGCGCGCGCTGTGAGCGCGCCGTCCGACGGGAGAGAATATGTCGCTTGCCGTGGTGCGCAGCCGCGCGCCGGCCGCTGGCCGTGCGCCCGAAGTGACCGTCGAGGTTCACCTCGCCAATGGACTGCCGTCCTTTTCGATCGTCGGCCTGCCCGACCTGGAAGTGCGCGAGAGCCGTGAACGCGTGCGCGCGGCGCTGCAGAACTGCGGTTTCGATTTTCCAGTCCGCCGCATCACCGTCAACCTCGCGCCCGCCGATCTACCGAAAGAATCCGGTCGTTTTGATCTGCCGATCGCGCTCGGCATCCTCGCCGCAAGCGGGCAGATTCCCGCCGAATCGCTACTCCATCGCGAGTTTGCCGGCGAGCTCTCGCTGACCGGCGCGCTGCGGCCGATGCGCGGCGCGTTCGCGATGGCCTGCGGCACCGCGCGCGGCGCTCTGGCGAACGCCGGCGATGCCGACGCTTCCTCTGAAGCGCGTTCTGCGTTGCCCGCCCTCCTCGATCAACTAGCCGCACCGGCCTTCCATACCCCACAGCTTTACCTGCCGGCCGCGAGCGCGGCGGAAGCGGCGCTCGTGCCCGGCGTCGACGTGTTCGGCGCCGCCGATCTGCCGTCGCTATGCGCGCATCTCGCAGGCTCGGCGGACGCGCGTCTTAGTCCGGTCGCCGCTCCCGAGCTCAACGAGCACGCCGCTGCCTCGGCGCCGGACATGGCCGACGTGATTGGCCAGCGCGCCGCTCGGCGCGCACTCGAAGTCGCGGCGGCCGGCGGCCATCACGTGCTGCTGATCGGGCCGCCCGGCGCCGGCAAGTCGATGCTCGCGGCACGCCTGCCCAGCTTGCTGCCGCCCATGACCGACGACGAAGCGCTCGCCTCCGCCGCGCTACTGTCCGCGAGCCGCATCGGCTTCAAGCCGTCGCAGTGGCGCCAGCGGCCGTTTCGCGCGCCGCACCATTCGTCGAGCGCGGCGGCGCTGGTCGGCGGACGCAATCCGCCGCAGCCTGGCGAGATCACGCTCGCGCATCTGGGCGTGCTGTTTCTGGACGAGCTTCCCGAATTCGATCGCGTGGTGCTCGAAACGCTGCGCGAGCCGCTCGAAGCTGGCCGCATCACGATCTCGCGCGCCGCCTGGCAAGCGGATTTCCCCGCCGCCTGCCAACTGATCGCCGCAATGAACCCGTGCCCGTGCGGCTGGCGCGGCGATCCGGGCGGGCGCTGCCGCTGTACGCCTGAAGTTGCGGCGCGCTATTTGCGTAAATTGTCGGGACCGCTGCTCGACCGCATCGACATCCAGCTCGAAATTCCAGCACTGACCGCCACCGAACTCGCGGCACGCGCCGCGACCACCGGCGAAGCAAGCGTGGCGATCGCACAGCGCGTGAGCGCTGCGCGCGAGCGGCAACTGGCCCGGCAAGGCAAGACCAACCGCGAGCTGGACGGACGCGAAGTCGACGATGTATGCCGCCCGGACGCAGCGGGCGAGGCGCTGCTGCGCGAAGCCGGCGAGCGCTTTGGCTGGTCGGCGCGGGCCTACTACCGGGTGTTGAAAGTCGCGCGCACCGTCGCGGACCTGGCTGGCGCGGCTATGCCGCGCGCCGCGCAGGTCGCCGAGGCAATCCAATACCGTCGCGCTTTTGGCTCGTTATGAGGAGAAAAAACGACTGTCAAGACTTGACTTATTCACATATGCGCGATCCTGTTAGATTTTGATACAACTCAAAAGCGCGCAGACGAGCACCCCGCTAAGCCACTGATTTAATTGTATTTTTTTAGATGCCCTACGCCTGTGGATTTTGCCGAAAGGCCCGCCTGATGGGCTTTTGCGGTCATTGAGGCGAACTTCTCAACAGAGTTATCCACAGGCTGTGCGCGTAACTCAAAAATCTCAACGTAAACCGGCAATTAGCGTACAAACTTGCGAAGGAACTTTCACTGAGTTCCGCACTCTGGGCGCGCCCGATCGGCCAAAAATACCGCATTTAGTACAGCTGGAACGACGAAAAAAACTGGTCGACCTGGTCTTGCGGCAGCGGTTGATCGGCGATGATCGCCGCCTGGTACACGTGACGGCCGCGCGCGACGAGCCGCGCATACACCGTGCGTGTCTCGTGTTTGGCGCCCGCCGCGCCGCTCAGCGTCATTTCCAGCCCCGATATCTTGCCGCCAGCCGCCAGCGGGATTTGCACAGAGTGAGCATCGGGCGTCGCGCCGACATTGCGCGCCAGTCCCGCGCGCAGGAAATCGAGCGCGGCACGCTGGGTCGCGTCGCTGTCGTCGGGCAGCATCACGGTGCCGACCGCAAAGACCGCATTGCCCGCTTCGGCGGTCTGCATTGCCATCTGCATCGGTGTGCCGCCGATCTGCACCGCGCGCTGATCGTCGCCCGGCTTCGCTGGGAAGTCGACCGTGTAGCCCCTGTCGTTGTTCATCACGGTGCGCCAGTCGAAGGTCGGTGAGCAGGCGCTGAGCGCGACGCCGAGCGCCAACGCGGCCGTCGCCGCGCCGATCACGGTTCGAGCGTGACCGGATCGCGTGAATGCGCGGAGAAATAGGTCCGCCGGTTGGAAGATGCCCGCACGGCGGGCGGACAATCTGCTGGTCAACGGAAAACGGCAAGAAACGCGGGCAAGTAAAGAGCAGACGCGAAGAACGGTTCGGAGCATGGGACGGAAGATCGGGCTTGCGGAGCGTAAAGCGCCATTATCCGCTGACCGACTGCCGGGCCCACGCGCGGAGCGCAGCCGTCCCGCCATTTCGGCGCAGCCGAACGCATTGGAGCTACAATAGAAAACCTATTCAGTACCGGCCCACGGCCATTACACCGCCCCATTGTTCCGCGCCGCGCGCGACTCACGAGGTTCCGTCCATGAGTGCCAATTCACCGACCGCCGTCCGGCGCAAGAACCCGCTTCGCTATCTGATTGCGGTGGCCGTGGCCATTGCGCTCGCCGTCGCCGGTTACTTCGCGTTTGCCGGCCAGCAGCGCGTCCCGGATGCGACCTTCACGCTGCTATCGGGACAGAAGCTCACGACCGCGGACCTCAAAGGCAAGGTTTATCTGGTCAACTTCTGGGCAACGAGTTGCGACACCTGCATGAAGGAAATGCCGCAGATGGTCGAGACCTATAACCGCTTCAAGGGCCAGGGCCTCGAATTCGTCGCGGTGGCAATGAACTACGACGCGCCGATGTACGTGACCAATTACACGCAAACGCGTCAGCTGCCGTTCAAGGTCGCGATGGACGACGGCTCGGCCGCCAAGCAGTTCGGCAACGTGCAGCTCACGCCGACCACCTTCGTCGTCGATAAAGACGGCAAGATCCTGAAGCGCTATGTCGGCGAGCCGCAGTTCGCGGAACTCGACCAGTTGCTCGCGAAAGCGCTGAAGGCTGGCGCGGCTTAAGCCGGCGCAACCAGATCCCCACGCGCCGGCGCAACCTCCCGCCGCCGGCGTCCGCCTCCTCACCGCTCCCCTTCCCCTTTGGCCGCAAGGCCATATCGCTTGATCTTCTCGTAGAGCGTCGCCTTGCCGAGCTGCAGCCGGTCCGCCGCGACCGCGACCACGCCCCCCGCCTGCTCCAACGCCTCGGCGATCATCGCGCGCTCGAACTGCTCGACACGCTCCTTCAGCGGATGGGTGGCCCCGCCGTCTTCGCCGAACGACAGCACCGGTTCGTCGGCGATGCCGAGCACGAAGCGGTCGGCGGCATTACGCAGCTCGCGCACGTTGCCCGGCCAGTCTCGCTGCATCAGACTCGCACGTTGGCGATCAGTGAGCATCGGCGCCGGCCGCTGATAACGGACGGCAGCATCGAGCAGGAAATGCTCGAACAGCGGCACGATGTCCTCGCGACGCTCGCTCAAAGGCGGCAGCGCGATCGTCACCACGTTGAGCCGGTACAGCAGATCGCGACGGAACGAGCCATCCGCGACGTGCTCGGCCATGTCGCCCTTTGCAGCCGCGACCACGCGGCAATTGACGCGAATCGGCTGATTCGAGCCGAGCCGTTCCAGCACGCCGTCCTGCAGCACGCGCAGCAGCTTGACTTGCAGCGCGAGCGGCATGCTCTCGATCTCGTCGAGAAACAGCGTGCCGCCCGACGCATGTTCGAGCTTGCCGATCCGCCGTTTGGCCGCGCCGGTGAACGCGCCCGGCTCGTAGCCGAACATCTCCGATTCGAACATCGGCTCGGGCAGCGCGCCGCAGTTCACTGCGATGAACGGCTTGTCACGCCGTGGCGACAGCTCGTGCAGGCTGCGCGCGATCAGCTCCTTGCCCGCGCCGGTATCACCGTTGATCAGGACGGACGCATCGGTCGGCGCGACGTTGGCGATCAGCCGCCGCACCTGCTCGATCGCCGGACTGCGGCCGATGATGCGCGGCGCGACCGCGTTCTGCCCGGCCAGCTCACGGCGCAGCGCGAGGTTTTCGAGCACGAGCTTGCGGCGCTCCAGCGCGCGCCGTACGGTTTCGATCAGCCGCTCTGACGCGAACGGCTTTTCGATGAAGTCGTAGGCGCCGTCGCGCATCGCCTGCACGGCCATCGAGATATCGCCGTGGCCGGTGACCAGAATCACCGGAACGTCGGGCGCTCGCTCGTGGCACTGCGCGAGCAGGTCGAGACCGCTCGCGCCGGGCAGCCGGATATCGCTGACGATCACGCCGGAGAAGTCCGCGCTGATCAGCTTCGCCGCGGCCTCGACCGACGCATGGCCGACCACGTCGAAGCCCGCCAGTTGCAGGCTCTGCACGCTCGCGCGGCGCACCAGTTCGTCGTCTTCGATATACAGCACTTGCAGGCCGTCGTTCATTGCGTGTTCCGGGTGATTCTTCGGGGTGAAATCAGGAGCCCGCGGTCAGCGGATCGTGCGAGGGGCTGGTCTGCACGCGCGCGCGACGCAGCGTCAACACGAATGATGCGCCACCGTGCGGCGCGTTGCGCGCGACGAGCGAGCCGCCGCAATCGCGCGCGATCGACGATGAAATCGCTAGACCAAGGCCGAGCCCCTGGCCCATTTCCTTCGTCGTGAAAAACGGTTCGAACAGGTGCGGCAACACGTCGTCGGGAATGCCGGGGCCGTTGTCGCCGACCGCGATCGACAGGTTCGCGACGCCGGCCGCCACCTCGACCGTGATACGCGGCGGGTTCATGCCGGCGGTTGCGTCGAGCGCGTTGCCGAGCAGGTTGATCAGCACCTGTTCGAGCCGCAGATCGTCGCAATTCGCGACCAGCTCCGGATGATCGTCGGCGAGATTCAGCGGCGTGCGCGCGCCGCCTGCCGCAGCGGCAGCGGCGGTGTCGTTGTCGGCCTCGGTATTGATCAGCACGAACTCGAGTTCGACGCCCTGGAGGCGCTTTTGCAGCAGCGCGACGACGTTGCGCAGGGCCCGCACGATCGACGCGCGCGCGCTGCGCGGCCGCGCACGGCCGACGAACAGCTTCAGCTGGTTCGTGATCTTGCCCATGCGCTCGGTGAGCGCCGCGATCGCTTCGAGATTCTCACGCGCCGATGCCTGATCGCCGCGTTCGAGCAGCACGCGCGTGTTATCGGAAAAACTGCGCAGCGCGGCAAGCGGCTGGTTCAGCTCGTGCGTGATGCCGGCCGCCATCTGGCCGAGCGCGGCCAGCTTGCTCGCCTGGATCAGTTCGTCTTGCGCGGCGCGCAGTTCCTGCTCGGCGCGTGTACGCTCGCCGACTTCCTTGTGCAACTGCTCATTCGCCTCGGACAGATCGGCGGTGCGCTCGGCGACGCGCTGGTTCAGCTCGGCATAGGCCTTCTGCAGCAGCGCGCGGCTGCGCATCATTTCGCGCACACGCGCGCGCCGCATGCGCCAGTAGAACGCGAGCAGCACCAGCGACACATAGCCGAAGCCGGTGACGATGGTCGCCTTGCGCGCGTCGGCATCGACCGGATCGACCGGCGACATCGTGATCAGATGCCAGTCCGGCTCGCCCATGGCGTGACGTGACGCGAGAAAGCGCGGCGCGGAGCGCCCGCCGCCGATGCGCAGGATCTGCGCATTACCTTCGAGCATGCGCTCGACCGTCACCGGTAGCGGCTCGATCGGCTGCTGCGCGTACTGGCGGGCCTGGTAGATCGAATCGGCGATCTGGCCGGGCAGCGGCCGAATCGTGTGGTACTTCCATGCCGGAACCGACGACAGGAAGATCACGCCATGATCGTCGGTAACGACGAGCGGCTCGGACGCGTCCACGCCCTGAAACCATTCGAGATCGAGCTTGACGACCGCCACACCGACGATCTTGCCGTCGCGCCGCACCGGCTGCGAGATGTAGTAGCCGGGCGCCTGCGAAATCGTGCCGATGCCGAAGAAGCGGCCGACTCCGCCTTTCACCGCATCGACGAAATACGGCCGGAACTGATAGCCCGCGCCGACGAAGCTGCCCGGCCCGCGCCAGTTGCTGGCGGCGACGCAGTAGCCGTCGAGCGAAATGATGTAGGTGACCGTCGCGCGCGCGTGGCGGTTCAGGTCTTCGAGATAGAGATTCGCGCGCTTGACGTTGGCTGGGTTCGGATCGATCAGCACGTCCTGCACGATCGGATACTCGGCGAGCAGATACGGCAGCGATTCGTAGCGTTCGAGCGTGCTCTTGAGCGCGCTCGCGGTGCGCTCGGCGCGCACGGCGGCGTTGCGCCGCAGCGTGTCGACACCGCTTTTCCACGCAAGGCTGTAGGTGAGCCAGCATGCTGCCGCGAGCCCGGCTGCGAGTGCGATGAAAATCAGCAGGCGGCGGGTCACGTTGGCAAAGTCCGATCGATGTGCATCGGACATTGTGGCATAGGGCCGCAAGGCGTCGCCGCCAGACGCGTCGCGGGCTGGGCCGCGACTTTTGCCGGCGGTCTCGCCGCCAGACGCCTCGGAAGGACGCGCGGACGCCGGTTTCATGCTTAAGCGTCCGCGCTGGTCACGACAAGGTTGGCGAGGCGCGACTCAAACGCCGGCCGGCTCTTTGACCGCCACATCGCCGCGCAGCACCTCGTTCAGCTTGCTGCGATCGAGCTCCTTTTCCCAGGCCGACACGACGACCGTCGCGACACCGTTGCCGACGATGTTCGTCAGCGCGCGGCACTCGCTCATGAAGCGGTCGATGCCAAGGATCAGCACCATGCCCGACAGCGGAATCGTCGGCACCACCGCCAGCGTCGCCGCGAGCGTGATGAAGCCCGCGCCGGTCACGCCGCTCGCACCCTTCGAGGTCAGCATCGTCACCGCGAGCAGCGTCAACTGCTGGCCCCACGTGAGGTCGGTGTTGGTCGCCTGAGCGATGAACAGCACCGCCATCGTCATGTAGATGTTGGTGCCGTCGAGGTTGAACGAGTAGCCGGTCGGCACCACGAGGCCCACTACCGAGCGCGAGCAGCCGAGCTTTTCGAGTTTCAGCATCAGTTGCGGCAGCGCGGCTTCGGACGAGCTCGTGCCAAGCACGATCAGCATCTCTTCCTTGATGTATGCGACGAAACGCAGGATGTTGAAGCCCACCGCCCGCGCGATCGCGCCGAGCACGACCACCACGAACACGATCGAGGTCAGATAGAACGTGCCGACCAGCTTGAGCATCGGCAGCAGCGAGCCGATGCCGTACTTGCCGATCGTGAAGGCCATCGCGCCGAACGCGCCGATCGGCGCGAGCTTCGTGATGATGCGCACCATGCCGAACAGGATGTGCGAGAGCCCTTCGATGAAGTTGGTCACCGGCTTGCCCTTCTCACCGGCCGTCGCGAGCACGGCGCCGAACAGCAGCGCGACCAGCAGGATCTGCAGGATCTCACCCTGCGCGAACGCCGACGACAGCGTGTCCGGAATGATGTGCATGAAGAAGTCGACCGTCGACTGGCCGTGCGCCTTCGCGGCATACGACGCAACCGCGCGGCCGTCGAGCGAGGCCGGGTCGACGTTGAAGCCGGCGCCGGGTCGCAGCAGGTGCGTGGCGGCGAGGCCGAGCACCAGCGCGAAAGTCGAGACGATTTCGAAGTACAACAGCGCCTTGCCGCCGACGCGTCCAACCTTCTTCATGTCCTCCATGCCGGCGATGCCCGTCACGACCGTGCAGAAGATGATCGGCCCGATCACCATCTTGATCAGCTTGATGAAGCCATCGCCGAGCGGCTTCATGTCGATGGCGAGATTCGGGTAGAAATGCCCGAGTACGATGCCGACGATGATCGCCACGATCACCTGGACGTACAGCACTTTATGGATAGGTTTCTTCACGATGGTTCCTGCGAGGGATATGAGCTGATGACCCGCCGCGAGGCGCGACACGCGAACGAAACGTCGTCGCGCGGGCGCACCTTGGCGGACCGCTGCAAAGACGACGAATTCAGAAATACCGGGAAGGGAAATCGGACACTTTGTCTCCTTGCTTTTTTGTCGGGCCGTGGCGGCCACGCGCTTTACTTTGCAAGATCGATGCCAGTTTGATTTCAGACTGGAAGCCTTGATTTTTATGGGTTTTCCAGCGCAGCTCGGCACTCGCCGTCCGGGTTTCCGGAAATCCGGACGAGCGCCGTCGGGGAATCCGGAATTCGGTGCGCGCGCGTTTGCGGGGAAACCCGCAGGGGTTTGTGCGGAGCTTGCCAGTGCGACGTCACTTCAACAGATCGATCCGGTCCGTGCAGATCATGTCGACGCCCCATTCTTCGAGCAACCGCGCGCGCGCCGGATCGTTCACCGTGTAGGCGAGCACGCGCAGCCCGGCCGCGCGGATCTGCGCGACCAGCGGCTCGCTCAGATAGCGGTGACTTGCGTGCAGCGAGACGCAGTCGAGTTCGCGCACGATGCGCAGCCAGTCCGCCGGCACCTGCTCGAACAGCATGCCGCGCGGCAGCGACGGCGCGGCATCGCGCGCGGCGGCGAGCGCGTCGAAGGAAAACGACGACAACAGCGGCGGCGTCTGCCCTTGCCAAAGCTCGAGCGCGCCTTGGGCGACGAGTGCGCCGGTGATGACTTCGCGGCCCGGGCACGGCTTGATCTCGATGTTCGCCGTGATGCCGTCGCGCTCGCAACGCTCGGCCGCGTCGGCCAGCGTCGGCAGCCGCGTGCCGGCGAACTCCGCACCGCGCCAGGCGCCGGCATCCAGAGCGGCGAGTTGCTGCCATGTGTGCGTGACCGCCGGCCCGTGCCCGTTGGTCGTGCGATCGAGCGTGTCGTCGTGCAACAGGAACAGCGCGTTGTCGGCGGACAGCTTCGCGTCGAATTCGACCATGCGATAACCGTAGCGCACGCAGGCGTCGAAACCGGCCAACGTGTTTTCCGGCGCAAGCGTACCGCCGCAGCGGTGCGCGATCAGCCTCGGATAAGGCCATTGTGCGGAGGTCCCGCGATCCATCGGGGTTGCCACGTCTCGTTTCCTTGCTGATAGAAGAGCGGTCTATGAAAAAAGCCCGCACATCGGCGGGCTTTTCGTTTCTGCGGGCATGAAGCGAGGCAACAGCGGCGAGGCGCCGGCGCGTCAGACCACGCCGGCTCCATGCGCCTGCAAGTCGGCGTGATAGCTCGAACGAACCATCGCGCCCACCGCGGCGTGCGTGAAGCCCATCTTGTACGCCTCTTCCTCGTACATCTTGAAGGTGTCCGGATGCACGTAAGCGCGGACCGGCAGATGGTGCTCCGACGGCTGCAGGTACTGGCCGATCGTCAGCATGTCGACGTCGTGCTCGCGCAGATCGCGCATTACCTGCAGGATTTCCTCTTCGGTTTCGCCGAGGCCGACCATCAGGCCGGACTTGGTCGCGACGTGGGGATGCAGCGCCTTGAAGTCCTTCAGCAGCTTCAGCGAATGCGCGTAATCCGATCCCGGTCGCGCTTCCTTGTACAGACGCGGCACCGTTTCGAGGTTGTGGTTCATCACGTCGGGCGGCGCCGCGTTCAGAATGCCGAGCGCGCGGTCGAGGCGGCCACGGAAGTCCGGCGTCAGGATTTCGATACGCGTTTGCGGCGACAGCTCGCGCGTCTGACGGATACATTCGACGAAGTGCGCCGCGCCACCGTCGCGCAGATCATCACGGTCGACGCTGGTGATCACCACGTACTTCAACTTCAGCGCAGCGATGGTGCGCGCGAGGTTGGCCGGTTCGTCGGCGTCGAGCGGATCGGGACGGCCGTGGCCGACGTCGCAGAACGGGCAGCGGCGCGTGCACTTGTCGCCCATGATCATGAAGGTCGCGGTGCCCTTGCCGAAACATTCGCCGATGTTCGGGCAACTCGCCTCTTCACACACCGTGTGAAGATTGTGCTCGCGCAGGATCTGCTTGATCTCGTAGAAGCGCGAATTGCCGGTGGCCGCCTTGACGCGGATCCAGTCCGGTTTCTTCAGCTTTTCGATCGGGACGACCTTGATCGGGATGCGCGCGGTCTTGGCTTGCGCTTTCTGCTTCGCGGTTGCGTCGTAGGCGGCGGGGGCCGGCACGCCTTCGGGCGCGGGGGTGGCTGCTGCGGAATTCGCGGTTACGTCAGTCATTCGTTCGATCCAGTCAGGCGGTGAGCGCACCGGCCTGCGGTTGGGCGACGGCCGCGGGATCGCCGTCGAGGTTTGCGGTGAGACTTGCTGCGAGGGTACGGGCCACGTCGTCCCAGCCGGCGGCGGCGCCGAGCGTCGCCATGTCGACTGTTTCGAGCCCCGCGTAGCCGCATGGATTGATCGCGAGAAACGGCCGCAGGTCCATGTTCACGTTCAGACTCACGCCGTGATAGCTGCAGCCGTTGCGGATTTTCAGGCCAAGCGCCGCGATCTTGGCGCCGGCATGGAGCCCGGCGTCGGGCCCGGGCGCCACGTAGATGCCGGGGGCGCCCGCCTTGCGTTCTCCGGCGAGATTATACGCCGCCAGGGTGTCGATCACGGCCTGCTCGATCCGGGTGACCAGCTCGCGCACCATCAGCTTGCGCCGGCGCAGGTCGAGCAGCAGATATGCGACCACCTGGCCGGGCCCGTGATACGTGATCTGCCCGCCGCGGTCGACCTTGACGAGCGGAATGTTGCTGTCTGCCGCGAGCAGGTGCGCCGGATCGCCGGCCTGGCCGAGCGTGAAGACGGGCGGATGTTCGACGAGCCAGATTTCGTCGGCGGTGTCGGCGGTGCGGGCGTCGGTGAAGGCGCGCATCGCGTCGAAACTGGCTTCGTAGAGTTCGCGGCCGAGCCAGCGCAGCGTGGGCGGCTCGATGGCAGGTAAAGGAGACGGAGAGACCGGGGTGGCGCACATGATTCCGGGAGTTTACCGAAATCTCGGAAACCGCGCCCGAGGCCACCGGGAACCTGCGCAGCCGGGGCCGGTACGCTGCCGGCCCCGTCGTCATGCGCGGCTTTTGCGCCGCGCCACCGTCAAACGGTGCGCCAGCCGCCGCGCACACGCATCATCCAGCGCTCGCCGATGCGAGCGAGCCAGTTCAGCGCGCGCTCGTCGCAGCGCGTCGGCACCGAGAACGTAACCTTCGCGAACGTGGCGCCCTCGGCGCTGAGCCAGAGCCGCTCGCCGCGCCGCAGATGCAGCGTCTGCCCGGGCTGCAGCCAGTAGTCCTTCGTGTCGTCGCTGCGCGTGACCCACACCGCGCCGCCACGCACGCGCAACTTCGTGCTGCGCGCGACCTTCAGCGGCAGCGTGTCGCCAGTGCGGATTTCATATGCAATGCTAGAGGAAATTTCTCGCATGAGGCCCTCGCCAAAAATCGTTTCATGACTAGAATCCTAGGTGCAGCAAGGACTTGGTCAAAACGATCAATTTTCACGTCTATGTGAGAAATATTGCGATGGACCTGCGTCAACTCCCCGCCCTGAACGCGATCAAGGCGTTCGAAGCCGCCGCCCGCCACGAAAGCTTTTCGCGCGCCGCCGACGAGCTGTTCGTCACGCACGGCGCGGTCAGCCACCAGATCCGCGCGCTCGAGGCCGAGCTCGGCGTGTCGCTGTTCGCGCGCGACGGCAAGCGCGTGCGCCTCACCGAAACCGGCCGCCGCTACGCAACGCAGGTGCGCGCCGCGTTGATGGAGCTCGCCGACGCGACTCGCGCGATCCGTGCCGGCGACCGCGAGCGGCGCCTCGTGATATCGATGCTGTCGTCGTTCGCGGCCCGCTGGGTGACGCCGCGCATCGGCAGCTTTATCGAGGCAAATCCGCAGTGGGATCTCGAGTTGCTGACCACCAATGCGCTGACGGACTTCGCGCGCGACGACGTCGACGTCGCGATCCGTTTCGGCTTCGGCAAATATCCGGGGCTGCACGCCGAGCTGCTGCTCGACGAGATTTTCTTCCCCGCCTGCTCGCCCAACTTCAACGGCGGCAAGCTGCCGCAAACCCCGGCCGATCTCGCCAAAGTCCCGCTGCTGCGCTCCGACGACGAGCTATGGCGCCCATGGTTCGACGCCGCCGGCCTCACCGACTGGCCGGAGCCGAAGCGCGGCGTGCTGTATCAGGACTCGTCGAATCTGTTGCAGGCGGCCGTCGACGGCCAGGGGGTCGCGCTGACGCGCCGCTCGCTCGCGATGCACGAAATCGCGGCGGGCCGGCTCGTGCGGCTCTTTGATGTGGATGGGCCGAGCCCGTGGCAATACTATTTGGTCTGCCTGCCGCAGATGCTGGGGACCGCGCGGGTCAAGGCGTTTCGCGACTGGGTGTTCGACGAGGTGGCGCGCTTCAGGCTGCTGTTCGATCTCGCCTGCGAGGCGGGTCCCGCGGCGAGCGCGCGCCTGGCAGCGCAGGGAGTGACGGCGGACGCGTTGCGCGTTGCGCCATAAGATGAAAAACCGCGCGCGGTGTTACAGCACGACCTTGACCATCGGATGGCCGGTCAGCGCACGATAGATGTCGTCGAGATGCGCACGGCTCGTCGCCCGCACGTGGACGGTCAGCCCCGTGTAGGTGCCGCTGCTCGACGGCCGCGTCTCGACGCGCGACGCATCGACCTCGGTATCGAACACGCGCACCACTTCGACGATCGTCGCGGCAAACTCGGGGTGCGATTTGCCCATGATCTTGATCGGGAAATCGCAGGGGAATTCAAACAGTGAGTCGTTCTCGGGATTCATTCTCTACTCCTTCTTCCGCCGCGGCGGCTTCAGCCGCCTTGGCTCGCTGATACGCCGCAAACAGCTCCGCAAACACCGCGCCCGGGTGGCCCGCGCCGACCGGCGCGCCATCGAGCCGCGTGACCGGCAGCACTTCCCTGGTCGCCGAGCTGACGACGATTTCATCGGCCGCGCGCACTTCAGCTTCGGTAATGTCGCGCGCTTCGAAGCGGATACCGCATTCGGCCGTCAGCTCCTCGATGAGCCCATAACGGATCCCTTCGAGAATCCTGTTGCTGCGCGGCGGCGCGGCCAGCACGCCATCCTTCACGATCCACACGTTCGACGACGACCCTTCGGTCAGCAAACCATCGCGGAACTGCAGCGTCTCGAAGGCGTCGTTTTCGGCCGCGTATTGCGCCATCAGCACGTTGCCGAGCAGCGACACCGACTTGATGTCGCAATTGAGCCAGCGACGATCCTCGGCGCTCACGCACGCGACACCGCTCGCGCGCTGCGCGGCGTCGGGCAGGTTCAGCGGGGTGACCATCACGAACACGGTCGGCTTCACGCCGGCCGGAAATGCGTGAGCGCGCTTCGCGACGCCACGCGTCACCTGGATGTATGCGATCGCGTCCTGATCGGCACGCAAGCCGCCGTCCGTCTCGTTGACCTTGACCACGCGTCCGATCAGCTCGCGCCAGCCAGCGTCGTCGAGCGGATTGGCGATGCCGATCTTGCCGACCGAGCGCGCGAGACGCGCCAGATGCTGCTTCAGACGAAACGCGGTGCGCCGTCCGCTCGCGTGCGCGTACAGCGGCGCCACTTCGTAGATGCCGTCGCCGAAAATGAAGCCGCGGTCGAGCACCGGCACGCGCGCTTCGGACAACGGCACCAGTTCGCCGTTCAGATGAACGATCGGGTCCGGCGAAACCCCGGAGACAACGGTCATTGCGACGTAGCCCTTATTTTTTCTTGTTGAACATCAGCATCAGCGAATCCCACACGCGGCCCACCACACCGGCTTGCTGCACCGGCTGCAGCGCGACTACCGGGAATTGCGCGAGCACCTTGCCGTCGGCGACGAGCTTGGCGGTGCCGATCTGCTGGCCGTTTGCGATCGGCGCGACGAGCGGATCGTTGAGTTCGATCTGCGGCTTCGCCTTGTCGGCGGCGCCCTTCGGCAGCGTGATGTACTGGTCGCTCTTCACGCCGACCTGCACGCTGTCCTGCGAACCCTTGTAGACGCGCGGCGTGGCCACGACCTGGTTCGCCTTGTACAGACGCGTCGTGTCGTAGGCGGTGTAGCCGTAGTTCAGCATCTTCAGGCTGTCCTGCACGCGGTCGTGCTCCTTGGTCTCGCCCATCATCACCGAGACGAGACGGCGCGACGCGTCGGTCGTGCCCGGCAGCGGACGCTTCGCGCTCGCGATCAGGCAGTAGCCGGCCGCTTGCGTGTGACCGGTCTTCAGACCGTCGACGGTCGGGTCGATCCACAGCAGACGGTTGCGGTTCGGCTGCTTGATCTTGTTGTACGTGAATTCCTTGACCGAGAAGATGTTGTAGTACTCGGGATAGTCGCGAATCAGGCGGGCCGACAGGATCGCGAGATCGCCCGCCGTGGTGTAGTGCTGCGGGTCGGGCATGCCGTTCACGTCGGCGAAATGCGTGTGCGTCATGCCGAGCTTTTGCGCCTCCTTGTTCATCATGTTGACGAACTGCGCTTCGCTGCCGCCCACCAGTTCGGCGAGCGCGATCGCCGCGTCGTTGCCCGACTGCACGATCATGCCGTACACGAGGTCGTGCACGGTCACCGGCTTGAGCGCCTCGATGAACATGCGTGATTCGTCGTTGCGCACGCGCCGCACGGCTTCGCTCGGCTCGATGCTCTGATCCATCGTGATCTTCTTCGTGTCGAGCGCCTCGAACACGAGATACGCGGTCATCAGCTTGGTCAACGACGCCGGCTCGACGCGCTCGTCGGCATTGGCGGACGCGAGCACCTGGTTGCTGGTCGCGTCGACGAGAACCCACGATCGCGCGTTGACGCCCGGCGGCGGCACCTGCGCGAACGCGGTGCTGGCGACGAGCATGGCCGGCAGCACGAGGCCGACGGCGATGGCGCGATTGAGCGGAGTGGGAACGAAAGAAGCGAGTGACGGGAATGACGTGCGGCCAGAGGAGGAGAAACGCATAGGGTCGATTCGTGCAGAAAGATACGTTGCGCGACAACGCGCGGAGTTGGGGGAGCCGGTCGGCGGGGCATCTGGCCGTAAAACGGCGGGCGCCCGTTGGACTGATGGCGACGCAATCGGTTCGCGAGCGCAGCGCTGCGCACCCGGCCGCGCCCTCCCGCGAAATGATTCCGCGGCGCGCGATTCTGCCGGCTGGGCGGCGCTGTGCCCAAAAAAAGAGCGCTCATTATACGCGCGCTACCAGGTCAGTTTCGCGCGCGTGTCGCCGATTTGCACACGTTTGCGCGCACCTGTCCCCCGCAAAATGCGCGTCGCGCGTTTTCAGCGCCAGGCGTCGACGATGATCCGCTTCAGGATGTGAAGCTTGCGATGCAGAAAGTGCTCGGCGCCCGGAATCACGACGACCGGCAGTTCTTGCGGCCGCGCCCAGTCGAACACGGACTGGACGGGAACGGTCTCGTCGACTTCGCCGTGAATCACGAGTGTGCTTTCGGGCACGGGCGCGACGTCCCAGCGGCTCGCCGCGGTACCGACGAACACGATGCGCTCGATTTCCCGGCCTTCATCGCGCAGCTTCGCCGCGACGTGCGACAACACCACGGTGCCGAACGAAAAGCCCGCCAATACGAGCGGCAGATCGCCGTAGTCCGGATCGGCGCGCATGTGTTCGAGCACCGCGCGCAGATCGTCGCGCTCCCCGACGCCCGCGTCGTGCTCGCCCTGAGTCTGGCCGACGCCGCGGAAATTCGACCGGTAAGTGACGTAGTTCAGTTGCACGAGCGTGCGCGCGAGGGTCTGCGCGACCTTGTTGTCCATCGTGCCGCCAAACAGCGGATGCGGATGCGCGACGAGCGCGATGCCGCGCGGCGCGGCGCCTTTTTCGCGCACGCCGTCGGGCAGGTCCTGCGCGACCTCGATCTTGCCGACCGGGCCGTCGATCAGATACTTCTTCGTGTTGACGTTCATCGGGATGGATCGTTTTGTGGTTCGCGTTATTGATCGATCTTCAGACGCTCGACGATCTTGCCGTTCGCAAGATGCGATTCGACGATCTCGTCGATGTCGCTCTCGTCGACGTAGGTGTACCAGACCGCCTCGGGATACACGACGAGCGTCGGGCCCAGTTCGCAGCGATCGAGGCAGCCGGCCTTGTTGATGCGCACCTGGCCGGGCCCGGCGAGGCCAAGTTGCTTCACGCGTTTTTTCGCGTATTCCTGCATCGCCTGTGCGTTGCAGTTCGCGCAGCTCGGACGCTCGGCGCCGGGGTCGCGTTGATTCAGACAGAAGAAAACGTGGTGTTTGTAGAAGGAATCCATGATGTTCGGGAGGTGAGCCTGAAAGGAAGTGCAATGGCGGTGCGGACGATTATAGCCACCGGGCTGTGCAGGCGTCGGGACCTGGCGGCCGGCGCGCAAGCACGTCACGCCCGCCTCGCGCGCCGTTTGAGCCACGCCCGCTCGACCGCGAACGCGAGCCACACCAGCGCCGCGTAGGGCCATATCCACGCGAGCCAGCGCGCGAGCCCGTTGAAATGCAGATAGCGTCCCTGCCGCCAGTCGGCGAGCACGGCGTCGAAATATGGGTTCACCGACAGCAGATTGACGAACACGAGCGCGACGACCAGCGCGACCCCGGCGAGCGTCGCACGTAACCGCCGCCGCAGCGGCAGCGCGACGAGCGCCGCGACGGTGCCGCACACGAGTCCGATTAGCGCGCCGGGCGTCGCCCAGTCGAACGCGAGGCCTGATTGCGATTGCAGGAACGTCGCGCCGGCCTTTACGCACAAGGTCGCGACGATGAACACGAGCAGCAGGCGCACGCGCGGCGCATGACGGCGTGCCGGCAGCGACGCAAGCGCGAGCGCCGCGAATAGATTCAGCGCCGTGATCAGCGCTTCCCACGTGTTGTCGTCCAGCCACGCGGCCGCCGCCGCCGGCCATGCGCCGACATGCCACGCGGACGGCGTCCACGCGAGCAGCGCGTCCTGGG
Organism: Paraburkholderia lebeckiae; assembly: GCF_050436225.1. Taxonomy (NCBI): domain Bacteria; kingdom Pseudomonadati; phylum Pseudomonadota; class Betaproteobacteria; order Burkholderiales; family Burkholderiaceae; genus Paraburkholderia; species Paraburkholderia lebeckiae. The sequence goes on from NZ_JBNDLU010000002.1 coordinate 3,575,516, forward strand.
TGGCCGGATCGACGCTCAGCCACAGCGCGCGCGGCCAGTTGCCGAGACCGAACAGACGCGGCGACGGATACATCGTCGCAAACGGCCACGCGGCGACGAGGCACGCGAGCGTCGCATGGCCGCGCTCGAACCACAGCAACCGCAAACGCCTGAGCAGGCCGCGGTCGAGCAGCGCGCCGGTCAACGGCGACATCATCGCCGCGCCGACGAGCACGCCGAGCGTGTTGGCGGCGAGGTCGAGATTGGAAGCGACGCGTGTCGGCAGATAGGTCTGCACGGCTTCCATCGTGCCCGACAGCAGACCGCCCAACACGAACGCGAGCGCGACGGCCAGCGTGCCGCGCCAACGCGGGTACACCGCGAGCACCACCAACGCGCCGAACGGCATATAGCCGAGCACGTTGGTGACGACGTCGAACGCCGTCAGGTACTGCGGCATCGGATCGAACAGATAGGCGACCGGCGCGATGCCGAGCGAGCGCCAGCCCGAGAACGGATACCACGATCCGTAGACGATCAGCGCCGTGTAAAGCAACAGCGCCTGACGGGCCAGCGTCGACGGGCGGCGCAGCCAGGGGCGTTCGCTCATGCAGCGCTCCGTTGCGTGCGCTGCCCGCCCGTCATTGCGCGGCGACCAGCGCCTGCGAGCCGAGCCACGTGGCGATCTGCGCGACGAGGTCGTCGCTGGCCGCGGCGAGCGCCCGCGCGCCGCCGGCCGCATCCGCCGAATGCGCGGGCGCGTGCGCGACGAAGGTCTGCTGGCCGATCACCTTGCCGCCCTGCATCAGCGTCGCGCGCGCGGTGATCGCGCCGTGGCTGTCCGTCTGGCTGTCGAACACCTGCTCGAACTCGGTCAGATCGACCCGCAGCACCGGCGCGGTCACGCCGTCCGCGCCCGTCAGCACGGTGCCGCGCTCGCTCAGCGCATTGCGCAGGCGCTGCGTCAGCAGTTGCGACGGCATCATCGTCCAGTGGCTGTTGGCGTAGGCGGCCGTCTGCTGCGCGTCGGCGTAGCTCAGCCGATAAGTCAGCCGGTCGGATTCGAGCACGGACGGCGCGCTGACCTCCAGCACCTTGACGGCCGGCAGCCGGCTCGCCGCGGCGGCCTGCGGCGGTGGTCCGAAGTCGTAGCGGATGTCCGAGACCACCGCGGACGTGCCCGCGCAGCCCGCCGCCAGCACGCCGAACGCGAGCAACGCCGCGAGCGTGGCGCGCGAGGACAACAGTCGGTGAATCGAGCGTGACATGAGCATCTTCCTGTGTTCTAGCCTGCGGAGTTAGTGGGCTGCGGGCGCGGCGGCAGCGGCGGGCCACGCGAAGCCGGCCTCGCCCGGACCCGGCGCCGGGCGCGGCGCGCCGAACAGCACGCTGCGCGGATTGGTGTTGAAGGTGTCGGCGGCGCGGTCGATCGATTGCGCCGCCGAGCGCACCTCCTCGGTCAGCGAATTCACGCGCGGCAGCGTCTCGTAGCCGACCCGGGCGGACAGATCCTGCAGCGACGAGTTCATCTGCGTGAGCGCATTGCCCGCCTGCTGCGCGGCCGTGCCGACCTTGTTCAGATTGCGCTCGAGGGGCCCGTCCGGACGGTTCAGGCCCGTGATCATCTGGTTGGTCGACGCGAGCGTGCGGTTCAGCTGGTCGACCGTGCCGGGCAGCTTGCTGGCGACGGGCCCCATCTCACGCGTGAGCGTCGCGACGCCCGAGGCCGCCTGCGCGATGCTCGCCGCCGTGTCGTGCAGCTGCGCGACCATTTCCGGCGACAGCATGTCGTTCACGTTGTCGGTCACTTTTTCGAGCTTGCGCAGCAGCACCTCGCCGCGTTGCTGCAACTGGTCGAACAGACCCGGACGCATCGGCAATTGCGCGACCTTTTGGGCCGACGACGGCAGCGGCGTCGGATCGCGCCCGGTATCGTCAAGCTGGATGAACGCGATGCCGGTCACGCCTTGCAAGCCGAGACTGCCGAACGTCGAATGCGTGATCGGCGCGTGCTCGTCGACCATGATGCGGATCAGGATCTGCCCCGGATGTGTCGGATCGAACTTGATCGACTGCACACGGCCGACGTCGAGCCCGCGAAAGCGCACCGCCGCGTCCGCAAAGAGGCCGGTCACGTTGGTGCGCGCGATCAGGTCGTACGGCACCCGCACGGTGCGGTCGACGTTGAACAGATACGCCGCCACCGCGATCGCCGCCGTCAGCACGACCGTGAAGAGCCCGGCCCAGAACGCATGCGCTTTGTTTTCCATTGTCAGTTTTCCTGGTTCGTAGCGGCCCGGTTCATGGCGGCCCGCCTCACAGCGGCAACTCGGACGACGCCGGCTCGAGCGCCGCCTGCGGCAGCTTCGCGCGGCGCTCCGGCGGCAGCGCCTGCAGCGCGCGGCGCCCGCGCAGGCCGAGGAAATATTCGTGGATGAACGGATGGTCGACGCCCGCGGCCTCCTCGACCGGCGCGTTGACGAGCACTTTGCGATCGGCAAGCACGGCCACGCGTGTCGACAGTGCGACCATCGTATCGAGATCGTGCGTGATCATCACGACCGTCAGACCGAGCGCGCGATGCAGCCCTGAGATCAGCTCGACGAATTCGTCGGATGCCTCCGGGTCGAGGCCGGCGGTCGGTTCGTCGAGGAACAGCAGTTCGGGTTCGAGCGCGATCGCGCGCGCGATGCCGACCCGCTTGATCATGCCGCCCGACAGCGCCGATGGCATCTTCGACGCGTGCTTGCACGGCAGTCCGACCATTTCGAGCTTCAGCATCACGATGTCGCGCAGCAGGTCTTCGGGCACCTTGCCGAGTTCGCGCACCGGTTGCGCGACGTTGTCGAACACGGACAGCGACGAGAACAGCGCGCCGCGCTGGAACAGCATGCCAGAGCGGCTGCGCATCAGCAGCGCGGTGTCGGGCGAGATCGTTGCGAGGTCTTCGCCGAACAGCTTGATCGTGCCCCTCGACGGTCGCTCGAGGCCGAGAATCTGCCGCACCAGCGTGGTCTTGCCCGAACCCGAGCCGCCGACGATCGACACGATCTCGCCGCGCCGCACGTCGACGCTCAGATGCTGATGCACGATGTTGCGGCCGTAGCGCTTGGTGATGTCGATCACCTCGATCACCGGCTCGGCGATCGACGGTACGGGCTGGCCGCGTACGGCTTCGGTTAGTGGCGCGATCATCCTAGCCCCACCCTCTGAAAGAGGATCGCGAACACCGCGTCCGCGAGAATCACGATGGTGATCGACGTGACCACCGAGGTCGTCGTGCCTTCGCCGAGACTCTGCGAATTGGCTTTGATACGGAAGCCGAAATGGCAGCCGGCGATCGCGATCAGCATGCCGAATACCGCGCCCTTGCCAAGCCCGATCCACAGGTTCGCGATCGGCACGACGCTCGGCAGCTGGCGCGCGAAGAAGCTCATGTCGATGCCGAGCACGAGCTTCGCGGCGAGCGCGCCGCCCGTCAACGAGATCACGTTGGTCCACATCACGAGCAGCGGCATCGCGACGGCCAGTGCGATCACGCGCGGCAGGATCAGCCGCAGGCCGTGCGGGATGCCCATTACGCGCATCGCGTCGAGCTCCTCGGTCACGCGCATCACGCCGATCTGCGCGGTGATCGCCGAGCCCGAGCGGCCTGCCACCAGAATCGCCGACAGCACCGGGCCGAGTTCGCGAATCACCGCGAGGCCGAGAATATTGACGATGAACTGGTTCGCGCCAAAGATGCGCAATTGCTGTGCCGACAAATAGCTCAACACGATGCCGATCAGGAACGCGACCAGCGCGGTGATCGGCAGCGCGCGGGCGCCGGCGTTGTAGACGTTCGCGGAGATTTCGGTCCACGGCGTGAGTTTCGGCTTGCGCAGGATCGCGAGCAGATCGAGCACGAAGCGCCCGAGCATCGCGACGCCGCCCTGCATGTGCTCGACGAACGAGAAGAGCCCGAGGCCGAGACGCGTAAAGGGATCGAGGCGCTTGACCGGCTCGGCGCTCTCGCGCACCGTGTCGAGCAGCGCGATGCGCTCGAAGATGTCGCGCTGCGTGTCCGTGAGCGCGGTGCCCGGCGGCATCTTGCGGCCCCACACGCGCCACAGCGCCTGACCGCCGACGTGGTCCATCCTGTCGACGCGCGACAGGTCCCACTCGCCGATGCCCTGCGCGCCGGTCAGCGAACGCAGTTGCGGAATCACGTGCCCGGTGTCGCGATCGCGCGCGAGCGCGAGCGCCGTCCACTGGCCCGAGAGACGGACGATCTTGCCTTGGCTGCCGGCCGCGACTTCAAGGCCGGGCGGAGTGTCGTAGTTCAAGGATCGCGTGAATCTGGTTATCGGATTAGCGGCCATTGTAACGAAGGCTCGGCCGCCGGTCCGCACTGATGCACGTCGATCGGCGTCACCCCTCCACCGCTGCGCATTCGAGTCCCGGGCGGGTTCGCTGTGGCTACAATATGGGACATGAATGCCTCCAAGACTCCCGCCTCTCCGTCCGCAGCGACGAGCACGGCACCAGCCTCGTCGTCGGCTTCGACCGACTGGCGTATCGATCGCGAACGCGCGGTCAAGCTGTTCGGCTCGCATGCGCATGACTGGCCGATCGAAATCGTCGAAGAAACCGGTTCGACCAACGCCGACCTGATGGCCCACATGAAAGCACTGCCCCGACGCGCCAACGCGCTGCCGCGGCCGATCGTGCGCGTCGCGTATCTGCAGACCGCTGGGCGCGGCCGCCGCGGGCGGCCGTGGTACGCGGAGCCCGGCAACGCGCTGCTGTTTTCGGTCGCGTGCGTCTTGCCGCGACCGCTCGAAGGTCTCGCTGGCTTGAGTCTCGCGGTGGGCGTCGCGCTCGTCGACGCGCTGCGCTCGCTGCCGGTCGCGGGTCCCGGACAGATCGCGCTGAAGTGGCCGAACGACGTGCTGCTCGAAGGCGACAAGCTCGCCGGCATCCTGATCGAAACCGCGTGGAGCACCGACGACGCGAGCGCGGTCGTGATCGGCATCGGCACCAACGTGAAAGGCGCCGACGAACTCGCGGCGAAGGTCGGCGCGCTGAACGCCGAGGTACCGCCGCAGGCGCTCGGCACCGTGCCGACCGCGTTGCAACGCGCGCTGCCGAACGCGAATCTGACCGATACGCTGGCAGCCGAATTGAACGCGCTCGAACCGATGCTGCAGCGCTTCGGCGCCGAAGGCTTCGCGCCGTTCCAGCCGCGCTGGAACGCGGTGCATGCTTACGCGGGCCGCGAAGTCGTGCTGCTCGAACAAGGCCAGGAGCTCGCGCGCGGCGTGGCGGCAGGCGTTGACGAGCGTGGCCAGTTGCTGCTCGATACGGCTGAGGGCCGCCAGAGCATCGCGACCGGCGACGTGTCGCTGCGCCTCGCCCACGGTGTCGCATGACGCAGCGCGCGCCATATCTGCTGATCGACGCGGGCAATAGCCGGATCAAGTGGGCGCTGGTGCAGCCCGATGGGACGCAGTTGGCGAGCGGCACGCTCGCGCATGACGAGCTTGCCGGGCCACGCGCGCGGTCGGGTGCGCAACCCGGTTGGACTGACTGGCCGGCGCCATGCGGCGCGTGGCTCTCCAACGTCGCGGGCGCGGAGGTCGCGACGCACATCGCGGCGCTCGTCGACGCGCACTGGCCGCGACTGCCGCTCGCGACGATCCGCGCAAGTGCCCGTCGATGCGGCGTGACCAATTGCTACACGACACCGGACTCGCTCGGCAGCGACCGCTGGGCCGGCATGATCGGCGCGCACGCGACCTTTCGCGGCGAGCATCTGCTGCTCGCGACCTTCGGCACCGCGACGACGCTCGAGGCCTTGCGCGCCGATGGCGCGTTCATCGGCGGATTGATTGCGCCGGGCTGGACGCTGATGATGCGCTCGCTCGGTGAGCACACCGCGCAACTGCCGACGCTCGACGCCGCGCGCGCGCGCGGTCTGCTCGACGCGGCCGATACCACCGGCGCGGGCCGTCGCGGGCCGTTCTTCGCAACGGATACGCCGCGTTCGCTGTCGGCGGGCTGCACGCTGGCGCAGGCCGGATTAATCGAGCGGATGTGGCGGGACCTGCAGGATGAGTGGCAGGTGCCAGTGCGTCTCGTGGTCAGCGGCGGCGCCGCCGACGAAGTGGCGAGCGCCCTGAAAGTGCCGCATACTCGCCACGATTCGCTGGTGCTGTCAGGGCTTGCGCTGATCGCAGCCGAGGATACGGCGCGGCAAGGCGGCTGATTGCCTGCCGTAGCTAGCGTTCGATTCACGACCGCGTGGCGCGTGATGTACGTGTAGAACGTGCGCCGGAGTTGCGCGCAATTCGCCGCCCATTTTCCGAACCCGAGTTTCTCCCGCACGCCCCAGGCTCAACTTCTTTCTGAATTGGAAACACCCACAATGCTTCGCTGGCCGATCGCCATTCTGATTGTTGTCAACGTGCTGGCTTTCGCCGCGCTGCTTGGCGCCTTCGGCCCCACACCCACCGCCAGCGGACGCGAGCCGAATCATCTGAACCGCCAGATTCATCCGGACTGGCTGAAGGTGCGGCCGGTCAGCGCCGCCGATGCGGCCGACCAGGCGGTGGTCGGCGGACCCGCGCCGCAGGCGCCGATTTCGACATCGGAGTTGCCGCAGTAATCAGGGGAGCGAGGCGGTCGGTTAGAAGTGCAGCAGTGCGCCGCGCGTATTGCGGCAACGGGCGGCATCAATCCTGCGTCCGCACCTTCTTCAACAGCGCGGTCGTCGAGCGATCGTGCTCGAACGCAATCGCGAGCGCCTTGCCGCCCCAACCGCGCACGAGCGCCGATTCGGGAAGCGAGTCCATGTCGTAGTCGCCGCCCTTCACGAGCACGTCCGGGCGCAACGCGGAAATCAGCTCGACCGGCGTCTTCTCGCCGAAGCCCACCACGTAGTCGACACTTTCCAGCGCCGCTAGCAAGGCCATGCGGTCGGCCTCGTTGTTGATCGGCCGGTCGTCGCCTTTGCCGAGCATCCGCACCGACGCGTCGCTATTCACACCAACGATCAGGCACGCGCCCAGCGCCTTGGCGTCGGCCAGATAGGTCACGTGACCACGATGCAGGATATCGAACACGCCGTTCGTAAACACGACGGGCGCGCGCAGCGAAGGACGAAGCTTCACCAGGGCATCGCGCGTCAGAATCTTGCGTTCAAAGATGGCGGTCATCGCACGGTCACAGAGTTGGGGAATTGGGGAGTTGGGGCGTTACGGGAACACAAATGCCAGGTGCCGTCACGATACACGGTGGACGGCCCGAAGCAAAACGGTCCGGCAAGCTCACGCTTGCCGGACCGCCGTTTGATACGGTGCTGAAACGCCTGAGTCGTTACGCCGGCTGCTGCGCCGGGTTTTGTTCAGCGGCTTGCAGACGCGCGACCACTTCCTTGCGATAACGGTTCAGTTCCTGCGCGGTGTTGAACGTGCGTTCGAACAGCAGCGACAGGTTGTGCAGAATGCGCTCGATGACCTTCTTTTCCCAGCCGTCGTCGAAACGGATCTGCTCGTCGAGCCAGCGCTCGAGCCATTCCGGATCCGGCAGACGCGACTGGATCGTGTCGCGCGGGAACAGCGCCTGGTTCACGTGCAGGTTGGTGGGGTGCAGCGGCTTTTCGGTGCGACGCGCCGACGCCATCAGCACGCCGATCTTCGCGAACGCGGCACGCGCGATGTCGCCGGTTTGCGCCATCGCCTTCTTCATGTAGCGCAGATACGCGCCGCCGTGGCGCGCTTCGTCGCGCGAGATAGTTTCGTAGATGTGCTTGATGACTGGCTCGGTATGCCATTCGGCGGCGCGGCGATACCAGTGATTCAGGCGGATTTCGCCGCAGAAGTGCAACATCAGCGTTTCCAGCGGTGGTGCGGGATCGAACTCGAAGCGCACTGCGTGCAGTTCCTCTTCGGTCGGGACCAGTTCCGGCTTGAAGCGGCGCAGGTACTCCATCAGCACCAGCGAGTGCTTCTGCTCCTCGAAGAACCACACGCTCATGAATGCGGAGAAATCGCTGTCGTGATGATTGTCACGCAGAAACATTTCCGTGGCGGGCAACGCCGACCATTCGGTGATCGCGTTCATCTTGATCGTCGCCGCCTGCTCGTCGGTCAACAGCGATGCATCGAATTTGTCCCAGGGAATGTCCTTCTCCATGTCCCATCGAACGGATTCGAGCGATTTATAAAGTTCCGGATAAAGCATGGTGTTCATAGTCCCACCCCTGTTCTGCACATACTGTGTGTGTCTGTTGCTGCTACGTGTAGCCGTTTTTACCTACGACGAACGGACGTGCCGTTTATCGGCCAAGCATTCAATTTTACGCGTTAATCAGCCGCCCAGAAGCATCGGGCAGCAAAGAAGTCCGGGCTTTTGTATTGGCGCCTGAAGCGTGAATCAGGCACCGTGGCCAACCGTGGGGAGGGATACCCTTTGCCTGAGGTCGAGCCAGTCTGGGTCGACAACCGCACGTCCCGCCCTGCACCGGTAGCGCCGGCGGCGAATGACGCGAAGGCGGCGGGATTGATTGTTTTCGGCGCACGCCCCAAAGCCAGATCAAGCTTACACAATCATAGCACGCGCCTCCCACGAAACCCGTGACAGAAGCGGCGCGAGCGCACTGTGGCATTGACTTCTCTCAATAAAATCGGCGATTCGCGCGGGCGGAAACCGCCGGCGTTGTAATACAGCAAAAACGCAGGCGATGGGTTGCCTTCGTCATCGGGCACTGATTCGCGGGGCGACAGGCGGAGGAAACGCAGACTCGACCGCGCTCCTTTTGTCGTTGCTGTCGCTGTCGCACCGGGTGCGAGCGCGTTGCCCGCACTGCCCGCTTACCTCGACTTTTTCATTGTCGCCGCGCTCGTCCCCTCGCCCGACGCGCGTTTGGCCGACGGCGCGGCGCGCTTCGCCGCCGGCCGTTTGACGGCGGGCTTCGCGTTTTGCGCGGCGGCGCCCGACGCTTCGGCGCCCGACGCATCGGCGCCCGACGCATCCGCGGCCTTCGACGGTTCCGGCTTGCCCTGCGTGCCCCCGCCCGCCGCGGCGACCGCGACGGACGGCTGCGTCATCGCGAACTGCGCGATCTGGTTGAACTGCGATTGCAGCAGATTCCACCACGCGGATGCATCGAAAGCGGGCGCCGCGGGCGCTTCCTCTTCGTCGCTGGCGGCCTGCGTGGCGCTTTCGGGCGTGGGCTCGGCCGGCTTCGTCCAACTTGGCGCCGGGGCGGGGCGCGGGGCGGCGTTCGGCGCGTCACTTGCGGCGGCACCCGACGCAGCAGCGGCCGCCTGCGACATCGACGATTGCGCGAACGCGCCGAACGCGCGCAGCGTCGCGAGCGTCGCACGTTGCACTTCGAGCGCCTGGATCGCCGACTGCAGCATGCTCAGATTCAGCTTCAGCCATTGCTCGACCGCGCGCATGTCGGTGATGCGCTTGTCGAGTTCCTCGACGCTCGTGAGCGGCGCCATCATGTCGGACATCATCGACAGCGACGGACTCGTGCCCCCACCCGGCTGCGCGCCCGTCATGGCGGCGCCGAACGGCGACAGCCGCATCATGCTCCACATGCGATCGAGCATTTCAGCGGGCGGAAAACCGGGAAAGCCGGGAAAGGGCGGCGCGGAGCCAGTGGTGTCGGTCATGGTTGTCGCCTCGGTGCTAGATGATAGGTGGAGCGCGCGATGCCGCGCGCATCGATTCGATCATACCGTGTGGGGTATGACATCACGATCGTTCGTCGTTACGTGGACCGCCCGCGCCAAACTCGGGCGCGCGCCGCTCGCGCAACGAGCTCAGGCCTTCGCGCACGTCGGGCCCCGCGAAGCCCATGAATTCCAGCGCGAGCGACGTGTCGAACGCCGGCCCCGCCGTGCGCAGCCAGTTGTTCAACGCATACTTGGTCCAACGGATGGCGGTTTGCGAACCGTCGGCCAGCTTGCGCGCGACTTCGAACGCCTTTGGCAGCAGATCGCTTTCGTCGACGGCCAGCGACACGAGCCCGATGCGCTCCGCCTCCTCGCCGCTCACCGGCTCGCACAGCAGCAGGTAGTACTTCGCCTTCGCCATGCCGCACAAGAGCGGCCAGACGATCGCCGCATGATCGCCCGCGGCGACGCCGAGGCGCGTGTGTCCGTCGATGATGCGGGCCGTCTTCGCCGCGATCGAGATATCGGCGAGCAGCCCCGCGACGAGCCCCGCGCCGACCGCCGGCCCGTGCATCGCCGACACGATCGGCTTGCCGCAGTTGATCACGTTGTAGACCAGATCGCGCGCTTCGCGCCACACACGCGTGCGCACCTCGAAATCGTTCGCCATGTCCTCGACGAGCTGCAGATCGCCGCCGGCCGAAAAGCCTTTGCCCTCGCCGCGAATGATCGCGACGCGCGTATCGGGATCGCGATCGATGTCGCGCCAGATTTCCGCGAGCTCGTAATGCATGCGTGCGTTCGCGGTCGCGAGGCCACTTTTATTCGCGCCCTCGCCGCTCATCACGACTTCGAGCACACCGTACGGATGACGCTGTAAACGCAGCGACTGGTAGTGCGCGTAGTACGCGTCGTTCGGTTGCGATGGCTGAGGCATGGTGAGCAGTCCGGAGGAGATTCGTTCAGTCGCGCGCGGAACGCCGCGATCCGTTCAATGCGGCTGATAAAGCCACTTGCCATTGGTGATTTCGACCATCACGCGGGCGCGCTGATCGAGCCCGAGATGATCGGTCGCGCTCATGTTGACGACGCCATTGGTGTCCGCGAGACCGCGTGTTCCTTCGAGCGCGTCGCGCAGCGCGCGGCGAAACGGCGGCGTGCCGGGCGCGCCGGCTTTCAGCGCGAGCGGAATCGCATGCTCGAGCAACGCGCCCGCGTCCGACGTGTACGAACCGAATGCCGACACGCTGCCCGCGCCGTGCCGCGCCTCGAAGCGCTCGATGTAATCGAGCGCGAGACGCCTGGCCGGATGATCGGCCGGCAATTGCGTGGCGACCAGCACCGGGCTCGCGGGCAGGAAGGTGCCGTTGCAATCGGCGCCGCACACGCGCAGGAAGTCGTTATTGCCGACCCCGTGGTTGTGATAGATGACGCCCTTGTAGCCGCGCTCGCGCAGCGTTTTCGGCGGCAACGCGGCAGGCGTGCCGGCCGCGCCGACCACCACCGCGTCGGGATGGGTCGCGAGAATCTTCAGCACCTGGCCGGTCACGCTCGGATCGGTGCGATTGAAACGCTCGCTCGCGACGACGTCGATGTGATGCAGCTGCGCGAACTTCGCGACCTCGGCGTAGAACGTCTCGCCGAGCGCGTCGGCCTGGCCGATGAACGCGATTGTCTTCACGCCGTGTCCGCTCGCATGCTCGGCGATCGCCGAGGCCATCATCGCGTCGGTCTGCGGCGTCTTGAAGACCCAGCGACGTTTCGCGTCGACCGGTTCGATGATTTTCGCGGACGACGCGAGCGAGATCATCGGCGTCTCGCCCTCGGCGACCACGTCGATCATCGCGAGCGAATTCGGCGTGATCGACGAGCCGATGATCGCGTCGACGTGATTCTCGCTGATGAGCTTCCTGGTGTCCTGCACGGCGTGGGTCGTGTCCGATGCATCGTCGAGCACGATGTATTCGACGTTCTGCCCGCCGATCTGTTTTGGTAGCAGCGCGACCGTGTCGCGCGCGGGAATGCCGAGCGACGCGGCCGGCCCGGTCAGCGACAGCACGAGACCGATCTTCACCTGCGCAACCGATGTCAGCGGCAACGCGCAGGCAAGCGCGGCGCACAGCGTCGCGGCGCGCCGCGCGAAGCGCCGACCACGTTGACGCAAGCCACGCTCGCTCGTGCGCGCTTCAACGGGCGACGCGCAAGCGCGCCGACGTCCAGCTGCGGAGAAGTCCAATCGCGGCATGCTGTCTCCTCACGTCGGGGTTTTCGTTGTGATGTTTGCCGCAGTGTAGCCGCGCGCGCAAGTGGCGGCATCGGGCGAAACCCTTTCGCGCGTGCCGCCCGCGTCAAAGCATTGCCGCGTGAGCGTCGCGCTTCATTCGAGCGGCGCGATGCTCTGCTCGATCGCACCGAAAATCGACTTGCCCGCATCGTCGAACATTTCGATCCTCACGGTGTCGCCGTATTTCATGAACTCCGTTTGCGGCGCGCCGTGCTCGATCGTTTCGAGGCAGCGCTTCTCGGCGATACAGCAGTAGCCGCGTTTCGCGTCCTTGTTCGACACCGTGCCCGAACCGACGATGGCACCAGCACGCAGATTGCGCGTTTTCGCGGCATGCGCGATCAGCTGACCGAAGTGAAACACCATATCGGTGCCCGCGTCGGGCTGGCCGACCTTCCTGCCGTTCCAGTGGACGATCATCGGCCGATGCACGCGGCCTTCGCGCCAGTGTTCGCCGAGCTCGTCGGGCGTCACGGCGACCGGCGCGAACGAGGTGGCCGGCTTGCTCTGGAAAAAACCGAAGCCCTTCGCGAGTTCGGCGGGGATCAGGTTGCGCAGCGACACGTCGTTGACGAGCGTGACCAGCCGCACGCCGCGCAGGGCCTGCTCGGGCGTCGCGCCCATCGGCACATCGCCGGTGACGACCGCGACTTCGGCCTCGAAGTCGATGCCGTACTCTTCCGATGCGCACGCCACGTCGTCGCGCGGGCCGATGAAGTCGTCGCTACCGCCCTGGTACATCAGCGGGTCGGTCCAGAATTCGGGCGGCATTTCCGCGCCGCGCGCGCGCCGCACGAGCTCGACGTGGTTCACGTACGACGAGCCGTCGGCCCACTGGAACGCGCGCGGCAGCGGCGCCATGCACTCTTTGGCGTCGAATGAAAAGCTGTTGCGCGCACGGCCCTGGTTCAGCGCATCGTAAAGGTCGTGCAGTTGCGGCGCGTAGAAGGCCCAGTCGTCGAGCACGCGCTGCAGCGTGGGCGCGATCGTGTCGGCGATGGCCGCCGTGTGCAGGTCGCGGGACACGACGATCAGTTGACCGTCGCGCGTGCCGTCCTTCAGCGAGGCAAGTTTCATAGAGCTGTGAACCGTGTATTGGTGACGATGGAAGGAATCTATTCTACGATGGTGAATCGGCGCGGCCCAATATCTGCGTGTTCGTCGTCGTGTCACCGTAGCCGTCTCCATTACGATCACCGAACGCGCTGCCCGCGCTTTTGCACATGTCCGCCAACGCCCGCTCCGGCATAATCCGCACCCGCACCGACCCCGCGTCCGCCGACGATCTGCTCGATCCCGGCCATGCAACCGACGCAACCGGCGCCGATGACGAACCCGGCGAACCCGGCGAAGAAAAACTGCGCTCGGGCATCCAGTCGATCGAGGTCGGTTTCAGGCTGCTCGACGTACTGACCCACGAGCCGCGCGCGATGATGCTGCGCGATCTCGCGCAGCGCGCGGGCATGAGTCCGGCGAAGGCGCATCGCTATCTGGTCAGCTTTCTGCGTCTCGGCGTGGTCGCGCAGGACCCGCTGTCGGGCCGCTACGAACTCGGCGGCTTCGCTTTGCAGCTGGGGCTCGCGCGGCTCGCTCGCGTCGACGGTGTGAAGCTCGCGCGCATCGCGCTCGCCGAACTGCGCGACCGGCTCGACCTGACCGTCGGCATCGCGGTGTGGGGCAATCAAGGACCGACGATGGTGCACTGGATGGAGTCGAGCTATCCGGCCAAGGCGTCGCTGAAGCTCGGCGACGTCATGCCCTTGCTCAGTTCGGCGACCGGTCTGCTGTTCGCCGCCTATCTGCCGTCCGGCAAGACCGCCGCGATGCTCGAGCGCGAGCTGGCCGACTCGCGGCGCTCGTCGTATAGCGGCGCGCCACGCACCCGCGAAGACGTCGACAAGGTGCTCGCCGAGGTGCGCGAGCACGAGGCTGCGCGCGTCGAAGGCATGCTGTTGCCGACGATCCACGCGTTTTCGATGCCGGTGTTCGATTCGACCGGCGAACTCGCGCTCGGTCTGGTCGCGCTCGGCCATGAAGGCGCGTTCGATATCCGCTGGGGCGGCGAGATCGATACCGCGCTGCGCGATTGCGCGCGCAAGCTGTCGTACGAACTCGGCTATAGCGCGACGCCGCGTAGCGACAACGGTTGATACGCACCGATCCTTTCAAGCTCTCACCGATTCAAGCGCCGATGGATTCTGCTTCCGCCAACCGCCGTCATGATCGCCTGCCCGCTTTTGGTAGCGGGCCGGGACGCGGCGCGCGCGCGTGGCGCTGGATCGCCGTCCTCGTGGCCGTCGCGGTTGTGCACTGGATCGCGGCGCAATGGTTCGAGCGCAATCGCGTGGATCTGAATCCGGCGAATCACGAGCATGTGCCGGTGCAGGTCGCGCTGCTGACGCCCGAACGGGTCGAGCGTCAACCCGCGCCACAGCCCGCCGTGCCGGCACCGCATCCGCCCTCGCCAGCACGCAAGCCCGCGGCGAGGCCGCCGCGCGAGCAGCATGTGATGACCGCGTTGCAGCCGGCCAAACCGAACGAGCCCGCGGCCACGCCGGCATCGGAGGTGGCGGCTAGCGAGCCACCCGCCACCGCGAACGCGAATACATCGGCCCATGCGAATGCCAGCGGCGCCGTCGCGAGCGCCCCTGCCGCGGCCAGCGCGCCGCAAGCGTCGCAGGGCGTGAAGTTTTCGGTACCGCCGTCGGCCGAACTCGACTACGACACGTTCTACAACGGCGTGCGCAACGCGCCCGGCACGATCCATTGGGCGAACAACGGGCAGGGCTACGAAATGGTCGTATCAGTGCCGCTGCCGTTCGTCGGTCCGTTCGTGTTTTCGAGCCACGGCGACATCGATGCCTTTGGCCTCGCGCCGGCTCAGTACAGCGAAAAGCGTGGCCGTCGCGCCGAAGACATCGCGATCTTCAATCGCAACGACAAGAAGATTGGCTTTACGCGCACGCCCGCCTCGTTGCCTTTGCCCGACGGCGCGCAGGATCGCTTCAGTGTCGTGATGCAGCTCGCGAGCCTCGTGCGCGGCGATCCTGACGCCTATAAGCCTGGCGTGACGCGGCAGTTTTTCGTCGTCGATACCGATAGCGGGGAGAGTTGGCCGATCGAGACGATCGGCGACGAAACGATTCGCGCCGCGCAAGGCTATCTGCAGACGCGTCACTTCAAACGTCTGCCGCGGCACGATGGCGACCAGCGCCGCGTCGACGTGTGGCTCGCCCCGTCCCTCGGCTGGCTGCCGGCGCGCATCCTGCAGACGGAGCCGAACGGTACCCAGTTCGAATTGGTGTGGCGCGGCAAGCTGAATGTCGATGGCACGTCGCCGGATGACCGCGGCAATGGTGGCGCGCCGGCCACGCCTGCTGCACCCGCAGTCCCCGCTGCCGCGGGCCCTGCAACGGCGGCGCCAGCTCCGGCCGACGCATCGGCAGTAACACCCGAGGCCGCCCCCGCTGCACCGGTCGATTCGACCGCTCCGACCATCATCAAACCGTGACACTTTTCGTGACACAGTGTCACGAGCAGATCTGCTCGAGATCGGCGAAACTTCCTTTGCAACGTTGACTCGCACGTCAATGGAGCCCCCGTTCGCGCGAACGAGGCGACCCACCGCGCTTTTTCACTGCGTTTCCTTCAAAGGAGTCCGCATGCAAGTGAACATCAACGGTATCGACACACGCTACGTGCTCAGCAACGAAGGCGGCGGCCCGTGGCTCACGTTCATCCATCAGTTGGGCGGTGATCTTTCCATCTGGGATCAGATGGCCGGCTATTTTCGCGACGATTACACGGTGCTGCGCTACGACGTGCGCGGCCACGGCCACAGCGCGGTTGCGCGCGAGCCGTTCACCATGCGCGATCTGGCCGACGATCTCGCCAAACTGCTCGATGCCCTCGGCGCGCGGACGACGCACCTGGTCGGCCTGTCGCTCGGGCGGCATGATTGCGCAGCAGTTCGCGCTCGACCATCCATCACGCATCGACACGCTGACGATTGCCGACAGCACCGGCGGCACTCCGCCCGAGAATCGTGAGTTGTGGAATCAGCGCGCCCACACCGCGCGCAGCGACGGCATGGAGGCGCTGTTACCGTCGACGATCGCGCGTTGGCTCACGCCCGACTTTCAGACCGGGCATCCCGAAGCGGTCGAGCCGATCCGTGAGACATTTGCGCGCACTTCGCCGGAAGGTTTTGCGATGGCCTGCGAGGCACTGCGCGATTTCGACCTTCGCGGCCAGCAAGGCGCAATCCGCTCGCCGACGCTGACGGTGGCCGGACGTCACGACACTGGCACGCCCCCTGCTGCTACGCAGGCAATAGCGGAGGCGATCGAGGGCGCCCGCTTCGAGTTGCTGGACGCCGCGCATCTCGCGCCAATCGAGCAATCACACCGTTTTGCCGCCTTGCTTGAATCGTTTCTGGAGCGGCGAGTCTAACCGTCAGGTCCGGAGTTTTTACCTGCGTCGTCCGGACCCACCCCTTGAATTCCATCCCACATGCTCCACCTACGGTGCAGAAAGGGCAGGAGCCCAACGGAAATAAGGAGTGTCGCCATGCAAATGATCTATAACAGCCCTAACTACTGTGTCGTCGAGTTTCCTCCGCAGGAAGGTCAGCTGGCCATGAAGTCGGGCGGCTATGAGATTGTCGACAAGAACATGCAGCGCGAAATCTACATCGATGGGGCAATGGCGGCGCGTTTTCGCGAGCATGTGCAAAAGCTGATCGAAGGCGAGCCGACGCTCGACGAGGTTGATGAATTCCTCGGTCAATTCGACAGTCTGATGCAGCAACCGGTGGTCCTGCATTGACCGGAGGTGTTCAGCTGGCGCTCTGGCGACATCGATCGACCGCACCGCGCGGCTTTGGCGGCGGGTTCCATCAAGCGGTCGGCGGCAGCGAAACGGCCCGGCAGGCTTTGGCTTGCCGGGCCATTTTTTATTGCATCGTTTGTTAGCGCGTTTCTGAGTTCGCGGCGCGGCGCGTTCGCATCGGTCGATTTTGCCGGCCGCGCCTCGCACTCTCCTCCGCGCCGGGCGCATCCGCCCGGCAGCGGCTACAATGACAGGCTTTCCGCCAACGCCGGCGCAAGCCCTCGTCCGCCATGACCCAGCCTGCTCAATCCATCATGCCAGTCCGTTCGGAGCCCGCCTACACCCGCGGCGCAGCGCTGCCCGCGCTGCTGAACTCGCGCATCCTGATTCTGGACGGCGCGATGGGCACGATGATCCAGCGCTACAAGCTCGACGAAGCCAGCTATCGCGGCGAGCGCTTCAAGGACTACGCGCGCGACATCAAGGGCAACAACGAACTGCTGTCGATCACCCAGCCGCAGATCATCGCCGAGATTCACGAGCAGTATCTCGCGGCGGGCGCGGACATCATCGAGACCAACACGTTCGGCGCGACCACGGTCGCGCAGGCCGACTACGGCATGGAATCGCTCGCCGTCGAGATGAACATCGAATCGGCGAAGCTCGCGCGCGTCGCGTGCGACAAATACGCAACGCCGGACAAGCCGCGCTTCGTCGCCGGCGCGATCGGCCCGACGCCGAAAACCGCCAGCATTTCGCCGGACGTCAACGATCCGGGCGCGCGCAACGTGACCTTCGACGAACTGCGCGCCGCGTACTACGAGCAGGCGAAAGCGCTGCTCGACGGCGGCGCGGACCTGTTCCTCGTCGAAACGATCTTCGACACGCTGAATGCGAAGGCCGCACTGTTCGCGCTCGACGAGCTGTTCGAAAACACCGGCGAGCGTCTGCCGATCATGATCTCGGGCACCGTCACCGATGCGTCGGGTCGCATTCTGTCGGGCCAGACCGTCGAGGCCTTCTGGAACTCGCTGCGTCACGCGAAGCCGCTCACGTTCGGCCTGAACTGCGCGCTCGGCGCGGCGCTGATGCGTCCGTACATCGCCGAGCTCGCGAAGCTGTGCGACACCTACGTGTCGTGCTATCCGAACGCCGGCCTGCCGAACCCGATGAGCGACACCGGCTTCGACGAATTGCCCGCGGATACCTCTGGCCTGCTGAAGGAATTCGCCCAAGCGGGGCTCGTGAACATCGCGGGCGGCTGCTGCGGCACGACGCCCGAGCACATCGCGGCGATCGCGAAGGCGCTCGCCGAGCTGAAGCCGCGCAAGTGGCCGAGCCAGTATCGCGACGCGGCCTGAGTCCGCCGGAAACACTTCGCCCCGACGCCTGCACGCACTGCACGTCCCTTAACGCACGCACCCGACTCGCACACACGCCATGACCGATCACACCATGCGCCTTGCCGGCCTCGAGCCGTTCAACGTCACGTCCGGGACACTCTTCATCAACGTTGGCGAACGCACCAATGTGACCGGCTCGAAGGCGTTCGCGCGAATGATCCTGAACAATCAGTTCGACGAAGCATTGGCCGTCGCGCGCCACCAGGTCGAGAACGGCGCGCAGGTAATCGACATCAACATGGACGAGGCGATGCTCGATTCGAAAGCGGCAATGGTCCGCTTCATGAATCTGATCGCGTCGGAGCCGGACATCGCGCGTGTGCCGATCATGATCGACTCGTCGAAGTGGGACGTGATCGAGGCGGGTCTCAAGTGCGTGCAGGGCAAGGCGATCGTCAACTCGATCTCGCTGAAGGAAGGCAAGGAAGCGTTCGTTCATCATGCGAAACTGATTCGCCGCTATGGCGCGGCCGCCGTCGTGATGGCGTTCGACGAACAGGGCCAGGCCGATACGTTCCAGCGCAAGACCGGGATTTGCAAGCGCTCGTACGACGTGCTCGTCAACGAAGTCGGCTTTCCGCCCGAGGACATCATCTTCGATCCGAACATCTTTGCGATCGCGACCGGCATCGAGGAGCACAACAACTATGCGGTCGACTTCATCGAAGCGACCCGCTGGATCAAGCAGAACCTGCCGTACGCGAAGGTGAGCGGCGGCGTGTCAAACGTGTCGTTCTCGTTCCGCGGCAACGATCCGGTGCGCGAG
This sequence comes from Paraburkholderia lebeckiae, assembly GCF_050436225.1. Classification (NCBI taxonomy): domain Bacteria; kingdom Pseudomonadati; phylum Pseudomonadota; class Betaproteobacteria; order Burkholderiales; family Burkholderiaceae; genus Paraburkholderia; species Paraburkholderia lebeckiae. The sequence continues at coordinate 3,594,446 of NZ_JBNDLU010000002.1, forward strand.
GCGATTCACACCGTGTTCCTCTATCACGCGATCCAGGCGGGGATGGACATGGGCATCGTCAACGCGGGCCAGCTAGGCGTGTATGCCGAGCTCGATCCCGAACTGCGCGAACTCGTCGAAGACGTCGTGCTGAATCGCCGTCAAGACGGCACCGACCGCCTGCTCGAAGTCGCCGACAAGTTCAAGAGCGGCGCCGCGAAGAAGGAAGAGAACCTCGAGTGGCGCAACCAGCCGGTCGAGAAGCGTCTCGCGCATGCGCTCGTGAGCGGCATCACCACGTTCATCGTCGAAGACACCGAGGAAGTGCGCGCGAAGATCGCCGCTGCAGGCGGCCGTCCGATCAACGTGATCGAAGGTCCGCTGATGGACGGCATGAACATCGTCGGCGACCTGTTCGGCCAGGGCAAGATGTTCCTGCCGCAGGTCGTGAAGTCGGCCCGCGTGATGAAGCAGGCGGTCGCGCATCTGATCCCGTTCATCGAGGAAGAAAAGCGCCAGCTCGCGGCCGCCGGCGGCGACGTGCGCGCGAAGGGCAAGATCGTCATCGCAACCGTAAAGGGCGACGTGCACGACATCGGCAAGAACATCGTGTCGGTGGTGCTCCAGTGCAATAACTTCGAAGTGGTCAACATGGGCGTGATGGTCCCGTGCAGCGAAATCCTTGCGAAGGCCAAGGTCGAGGGCGCGGACATCATCGGGCTGTCGGGCCTGATTACGCCGAGTCTCGAAGAAATGGCCTACGTCGCATCGGAAATGCAGCGCGACGACTACTTCCGCGTCAAGAAGATTCCGCTCCTGATCGGCGGCGCGACGACCTCGCGTGTGCACACGGCGGTGAAAATCTCTCCGCACTACGACGGGCCGGTGGTCTACGTCCCGGACGCGTCGCGCTCGGTATCGGTCGCCTCGAGCCTGCTGTCCGACGAGGGCGCCGCGAAGTACATCGACGAACTGAACGCCGATTACAACCGCATCCGCGATCAGCACGCGAACAGAAAAGCACAGCCGATGGTCACGCTCGCGCAAGCGCGCGCCAATAAGACGAAGATCGACTGGGCAGCCTATCAGCCGGTCAAGCCGAAGTTCATCGGCCGGCGCGTGTTCAAGAACTTCGATCTGAACGAGCTCGCGAACTATATCGACTGGGGTCCGTTCTTCCAGACGTGGGATCTCGCCGGCCCATATCCGGCGATTCTCAACGACGAGATCGTCGGCGAATCGGCGCGGCGCGTGTTCTCCGACGGCAAGTCGATGCTCGCGCGCCTGATTCAGGGCCGCTGGCTGCAGGCCAACGGCGTGATCACGCTGTTGCCGGCCAACACGGTGAACGACGACGACATCGAAATCTACACGGACGAATCGCGCACCGAAGTCGCGCTGACGTGGCGCAATCTGCGTCAACAGAGCGTGCGGCCGGTGGTCGACGGGGTGATGCGACCGAACCGCTCGCTGGCCGACTTCATCGCGCCGAAGAACTCGGGCGTCGCCGACTACATCGGCATGTTCGCGGTGACGGCGGGTCTTGGCGTCGACGTGAAGGAGAAGCAGTTCGAGAAGGATCTCGACGACTACAGCGCGATCATGCTGAAGGCACTCGCGGACCGGCTCGCCGAAGCATTCGCCGAAGCGTTGCACGCGCGCGTGCGGCGCGACCTGTGGGGCTACGCGAACAGCGAAACCCTCTCCAACGACGAGCTGATCGCCGAAAAATACCGCGGCATCCGCCCGGCGCCAGGCTATCCGGCCTGCCCCGACCATCTCGTCAAGCGCGACATGTTCGACGTGCTGCAGGCGAACGAAATCAACATGAGCGTGACCGAATCGCTGGCGATGCTGCCGGCCGCGAGCGTGTCGGGTTTCTACCTCGCGCATCCGGACAGCACCTATTTCTCGGTCGGCAAGATCGGCGCGGATCAGCTCGACGACTACGCGCAGCGGATGTCTCTCACGAAAGCGGACGCCGAGCGCGCGTTGGCGCCGTTGCTTTGAGCATGAAGCGATACGTGGCCGGGCCGTGCGGCCCGAGCCGCGCGTGCGCGACTATATCGAGTCCGAAAGACTGAATATTTGGCGCCACGGCAATTTCGGCTTTGTAGACTGAGTCGGCTTTCATCCCGTCAGGCGCGAGCACAACGCGCCGGCTTACCGAGATTGCAACCGTCAACGGAGAAAAATCGTATGAAGAAGCTGACACTGTTATTGACCGCTGTTTCGCTGGCCGCGGACGCTTCCGTGGCGCTCGCACAACCCGCCGCGCCGGGCGGATCGAGCGCGGTCAGCTCCTACTCGCCCCCCACCGAGGCGCATGTCAAAAAGGCGAAGAAGCAAAAGATGAAGAAAGGCGCGGCAGCGTCGGCGGCCCCCGCGAGCCAGTGAGCGGCGAGGCGGACAAGCCCTCTGAATGACAAAGAGCCCGCGTCAAGCGGGCTCCTTTCTTTGAGTGCGCCCCAAAAGCGCTTATGCAGGCCTTCCGAGACCGGGCCGCGGCGCTCGGGACCCAGCAGAAATCAAAGCCCCCAGACGATATCCGCGTTTTCCTTCTGCGCCGCGCGCAGCATGTCGAGGAACGGATACGCGCGCTGCGCGAGACCGGGCGGAATCTCGTGACGATCGCGGCCGTCTTCGCCCTCGTGGAAATGGCCCTCGTGCTCGGCGCGCTCCTGCTTGTCGGAGGTGATCGCCGCTTCGAGCTTCTCGATGGCCGGGCCCAGTTCGTCGTGAGTAATGACGCCCCTCTGCCCAAGGCGTTTGCCGACAATGCCGACCAGATACTGCGCCAGATTCTCCAGCATCATCACGTCCGGGCAGGCGTGGCACTTGAAAGTAATCAGCATGACTGTTCCCTTTTTCGTTATGTCGGGCTAACGCATGAGCGTCCCAAGGGCGGCAACAGCGCGCGCCTGACGTGGCGCCGGCAAGGCGCGGCGGCCACAGCCCCTCGTGGGCAACTCATTGAACATATTAGCACCTGCTAAAATCCGTCTGAACGGAAAAGCGCGCCGCCCAGCGCCACGTATGGCAAGGCTCGACGAGCATCGCGCACGTGTGCAGGCGGGGGCGTCGAACCATCGGCCGCAATCCGCATGCCGCGCGAGCCTGCGTGCCGGCGGGCCGCCGAGCGGAGCCCACCGCGTTGCGCTGCTTGCGTTGCGTCTCGTCGCATCGCCTGGGGGACAGTCTGCCGGCAGCGGGGCCATCAGCGCCGCAAAGCGCGGCGGCGTTCTACACTTGCGACACCGGCCTCGGCCGGCGCCTCTTCCGCCTTACCGGATTGCCTCACTGGACTCGCAACAAGCATGCTGCCCGCACATAAACACACACTCGAAACACTGCTCGCCGAGACGGTGAAGCAGGTCGCAACTGCCACCCAAGGCGCGACGGAAGCCGCCTTCGTCTCGCCCGCCATCGCGCTGGAGCGCCCGAAAGTCGCCGCGCACGGCGACGTCGCGTGCAACGTCGCGATGCAGCTCGCCAAGCCGCTGCGCGCCAATCCGCGCCAGCTCGCGCAACAGATCGTCGATGCACTGCTCGTCAATCCGCAGGCCAAAGGCCTGATCGACACCGCCGAAGTGGCGGGCCCCGGCTTCATCAACCTGCGGCTCACGGCCGCAGCCAAGCAAGGCGTGATCGCCGCCGTGTTCGCCGAGAAAGACGCGTACGGCCGCTCACGGCGCGACGCCGGCAAGCACGTGCTGATCGAGTTCGTGTCCGCCAACCCCACCGGCCCGCTGCACGTCGGCCACGGCCGCCAGGCCGCGCTCGGCGACGCGCTCGCGAACGTGCTCGCGTCGCAGGGCTGGGACGTGCACCGCGAGTTCTACTACAACGACGCCGGCGTGCAGATCCACACGCTCGCCCTGTCGACCCAGGCACGCGCACGCGGCCTCGCCCCCGGCGACGAAGGCTGGCCCGCGTCGGCCTATAACGGCGAGTACATCGCCGACATCGCGAAAGACTATCTGGACGGCATCACGGTCGCGGCGAGCGACGGCGAGCCCGTCACCGGCGCGCGCGACGTCGATGACCTCGAGGCGATCCGCCGCTTCGCGGTCACGTATCTGCGTCGCGAGCAGGACATGGACCTGCAGGCGTTCGGCGTGAAGTTCGACCAGTACTACCTGGAATCGTCGCTGTACACGGAAGGCCGCGTCGAGAAAACGGTCGACGCGCTGATCGCCGCGGGCAAGACCTACGAGCAGGAAGGTGCGCTGTGGCTGCGCACCACCGACGACGGCGACGACAAAGACCGCGTGATGCGCAAGACCGACGGCACCTACACGTACTTCGTGCCGGACGTCGCCTATCACGTCGCGAAGTGGGAGCGCGGCTTCACCAAGGTCATCAACGTGCAGGGCTCGGATCACCACGGCACGATCGCGCGTGTGCGCGCAGGTCTGCAGGGTCTCGGCATCGGCATTCCGAAGGGCTACCCAGACTACATCCTGCACAAGATGGTCACGGTCATGCGCAACGGCGAAGAGGTGAAGATCTCGAAGCGCGCGGGCAGCTACGTGACGGTGCGCGACCTGATCGAATGGTCGGGCGGCGCGACGCCGGGCTCGGAAGCGGCCGTCGATCTGATCGACGAGGAAACCATTCGCCGCGGCCGCGACGCAGTGCGCTTTTTCCTGATCTCGCGCAAGGCGGACACCGAGTTCGTGTTCGACATCGACCTCGCGCTGAAGCAGAACGACGAGAATCCGGTGCACTACGTGCAGTATGCGCACGCGCGCATCTGCTCGGTGATCGCCGAGTGCAACGCGCGCTACGGCCTGGACGAGAACGCGCTCGCAAGCGTGGATCTTGCGCCGCTGACAAGCGAGCGCTCGATGGCGCTGCTCAACAAGCTCGCCGAATTCCCAGACATGCTGCAGCACGCCGCCGACGAACTCGCGCCGCACGCGGTCGCCTTCTACTTGCGCGAACTCGCCGGCGAATTTCACTCGTTCTACAATGACCGTGCCGAGCGCGTGCTGGTCGACGATGCGGCCGAACGCAACGCTCGCGTCGCGCTGCTCGCGGCCACGCGCCAGGTGCTGGCCAACGGTCTCGCGACGATCGGCGTCTCCGCTCCCGTCAAGATGTAACTCCTCTAGCGTAATATGCGCGCGGCCGTCGTTATAATCGGCGGCCGTTCCTGGATTCTTTTTGCAGGTGATTCGTACGATGGCAAAACCACGCCGCACAACAAAGCAATCGAAACAAACCGGGGGCACTTTTCTCGGCATCGTGCTGGGCCTGATCGTCGGCCTGGCGATCGCGGTAGTGGTGGCGCTGTATATCACCCGTGCACCTACGCCGTTCGTGTCGAAGGTCGCGCCGCCAGCGGCGACCGACAACGGTGCGAGCCAGGCGCAATACGATCCGAACCGTCCGCTGCAGGGCAAGACGCCGGGCCAGCCGGTGCCGCAGGCCGCGCAACCGGCTCCGCCGAACACCGCGCCGGGCCAGACCAACGCCCAGACCCAGTCGGGCATGCTCGAAGAACCGCAGATCGTCGAAGTGCCGCCGTCGACTGGCAACGCAAATAACAACGGCACGGCGGTCGCGCCGAATCCCGCGCAAGAGAACGGCACCGGCGGCATCGTCGCGCCGGCGCCGGCGAAGAAGCCGCAGACGTCGAGCGCGCCCGCCGCCACCGCGGCAGGCTCCGCGCCTAAGAGCCCGAACGCGACCACGGCCGCCAACGCCAAGCCGGGCTCGGCTGCCGCTCCGGCACCGGGCGAGGCGAACACCGGCTATTTCCTGCAGGTCGGCGCGTACAAGACCGCCGCCGATGCCGAACAGCAACGCGCGCGCCTCGCGTTCCAGGGCTTCGAATCGAAGGTCACCCAGCGCGATGCCGGCGGCGTCACGTACTACCGCGTGCGCATCGGGCCGTTCTCGAAGTTCGAGGACATGAATTCGAGCCGTCAGCGTCTGTCGGACGCGGGTGTCGATACCGCGGTGATCCGCTTCACCAAACAATAAATAAACGGTAATGCCGGCTCGCACGGTGCGTAGAACTATCCGCGCGGCGCGCGGGTCACAAGCACGATGGCCGCTTCGACCTGTATTGTGGCGGGCGGCCACACCGAATCCGACCAGCGGCGACGGGCCTTTCGCATGGCGTCGCCGCGCTACCGCCTTATCTAGGTCTACACAACATGAAAAAGCTGCTGAGCATCCTGTTTCTCTCGCTGGGCCTGATCGGGGCCAGCGCGCATGCGTCGCCGACCGCGCCGGTTGCCGGCAAGGACTACACCGTGCTGGCCTCGCCGCAACCGACCGACGTGCCGGCCGGCAAGATCGAAGTCACCGAATTCTTCTGGTACGGCTGCCCGCATTGCAATGAATTCGACCCGTTCCTCGAAGCCTGGGTCAAGAAGCAGGGCCCGGACGTCGTGTTCCGCCGCGTGCCGGTCGCCTTCCGCGACGACTTCATCCCGCACTCGAAGATGTACCACGCGCTCGACGCGCTCGGCGTCGCGAACGAACTGACGCCGAAGGTGTTCAACGAAATCCACGTCAACAAGAACTATCTGCTGACGCCGGAAGACCAGAGCAAATACCTCGCGACGCTCGGCGTCGATCCGAAGAAGTACATGGAAGCGTACAACTCGTTCTCGACGCAAAGCGCGCTGCAGAAGGACAAGAAGCTGCTCGACGACTACAAGATCGATGGCGTGCCGACGCTCGCGGTGCAGGGCAAGTATGAAACCGGCCCGGCCGCGACCGGCACCCTGCCGGGCACGATCCAGGTGCTCGACTACCTCGTCTCGCAAGTCCGCGCCAAGAAGATGTAATCACGAGGCGCCGGTATGACCTCTCCGCTGAAGGTTTTCATTACCGGCGCTTCGAGCGGCATCGGCCTCGCGCTCGCCGGCGAATACGCACGGCGCGGCGCGATTCTCGGCCTCGTCGCCCGCCGCGGCGACGCGCTCGCCGCGTTCCAGCGGTCCCATCCCCAGAACACCGTCTCGATCTATGCAGTCGACGTGCGCGACGCGGAAGCGCTCGCCGATGCGGCCGCGCGCTTCATCGCCGCGCACGGCCTGCCGGACGTCGTGATCGCCAACGCCGGGATCAGCCGCGGCGCGCTGGCGGGTCACGGCGATCTGCGCACGTTCCGCGAGGTGATGGACATCAATTACTTCGGCATGGTCGCGACGTTCGAGCCATTTGCCGCCGCGATGGCCGCATCGAAGCGCGGCACGCTGGTCGGCATTGCGAGCCTCGCGGGCGTGCGCGGCTTGCCCGGTTCGGGCGCGTACAGCGCGTCGAAATCGGCGGCCCTGAAGTATCTCGAGGCGTTGCGCGTCGAGATGCGGCCGTTCGGCGTCGGGGTCGTCACGATCGCGCCTGGCTATATCCGCACGCCGATGACCGAGCACAATCCGTACAACATGCCGTTCCTGATGGACGCCGACCGTTTCGCGGCGAAGGTCGCGCGGGCGATCGAACGGCAGACATCGTTCGCGGTGTTTCCGTGGCAGATGCGCGTGGCCGCGATGCTGCTGCATGTGCTGCCGCGCTGGCTCTACGACCGCGTGTTCGAACGCGCGCCGCGCAAGCCGCGCGCCGCCACCGAGTAAGCCATGCAGTCCCGTGCCGTCGATGCAGCCGGCGTCGCGCACGAATCCGCGGGCACCGACGCGCGCATCGTGTCGCTGGTGCCGAGCCTCACCGAAACGCTGTTCGCGCTCGGCCTCGAGCGGCAGATCGTCGGGCGCACCGGCTTTTGCGTGCATCCGCGCGACAAGGTCCGGGCGGTGCCGAAAGTCGGCGGCACGAAGGCCGTCAAACTGGACGCGATCCGCGCGCTGCGCCCCACCCATCTGATCGTCAATGTCGACGAGAACGAACGCGACACCGTCGAGCAACTGCGCGCGTTCGTGCCGCACATCGTCGTCACCCATCCGCAGACGCCGCGCGACAACCTCGCGCTGTTCGCGCTGCTCGGCGCGATCTTCGGACGTGAAGAAGAAGCGCGGCGCTTGAGCAACTCGCTCGAAGCGCGTCTGCGCGAAGCCGCCGCTCACGCCTTCGCCGCGCAGAGCGTGCTGTACCTGATCTGGCGCGAACCGTGGATGAGCGTCGCACGCGACACGTACATCGCCGCGATGCTGCGCCTCGTGAACTGGCATACGCTGCCCGACGTGCGCGGCGGCAGCGCGGGCGCCGCGCGTTATCCCACGCTCGACTTCGACGACGCGCCGTGGCTCGCGCAGGTCGAGCGCGTGCTGCTGTCGAGCGAGCCGTACCGCTTCACGGCCGCGCATCGCGATGCGCTCGCGCGCGATCCGCGTCTCACCGGCAAGCGCATCGATCTGATCGATGGGGAAATGACGTCGTGGTACGGCGTGCGCGCAATAAGTGGCATCGGCTACCTGCTGCGTCAGGCCGCCGCAGCCTGAGGCGGCAGCATGGGCGCGCCGCCCCCATATGGATATGTCGATTAAAGTGTTGTCGCCAAAATGGCCCTTCGATAAGCTTGCGCGAAGGCGCGCCGCCGGCCAGGCCTCGAAGGCCGGCCCCCATGCCTCAGGCCGGGATCGCCCGACCTGTACGACGGCGCCGGGAACGTATCACAATCGTGGCGACGCGCGCGTCGGGACCGCTGACCTGCCCGCTCACGCATCGCCGCCATAAACACAACCAGACGCACTGCCTGACTGCGCTCGTTACCGGAGATCCTATGCGCTTCAAACTGCTCGCAGCCGCCATCCTGCTCACCGCGCCCGCGCTCGTGCTCGCCAAACCGTTGACCGTCTGTACCGAATCGAGCCCCGACGGCTTCGACGTCGTGCAGTTCAATTCGCTCGTCACGACGAATGCATCGGCCGACGTGATCTTCAACTCGCTGGTGTCGTTCGACGAAGCCGCGAAGAAGGTCGTGCCCGCGCTCGCCGACAAGTGGGAAGTGAGCCCCGACGGCCTGACGTACACGTTCCACCTGCGCCCCAACGTGCAGTTCCAAACCACCGACTACTTCAAGCCCACCCGCGCGCTGAATGCCGACGACGTGATCTTCACGTTCGACCGCATGCTCAACGACAGCAATCCGTGGCACAAGGTGGCGGGCGCGAGCGGCTTCCCGCATGCGCAATCGATGGGGCTGCCGAAGCTGATCAAGTCGATTACCAAGGTCGACGACAACACGGTCAAGTTCGAGCTGAACGAGCCGAACGCGACGTTCGTGCCGATCCTGACGATGGGCTTCGCGTCGATCTATTCGGCCGAGTACGCGGACCAGTTGCTGAAGGCCGGCAAGCCGGTCGATCTGAATGCGAAGCCGATCGGCACCGGCCCGTTCGTGCTGAAGAGCTATACGAAAGACGCGGTGATCCGTTATGACGCGAACCCAACCTACTGGGGGCCGAAGCCGAAGATCGAGCGCCTGATTTACGCGATCACGCCCGACGCGACCGTACGCGCGCAGAAGGTGAAGGCTGGCGAATGCGAGATCGCGCTGTCCCCGAAGCCGCAGGATCTCGCCGACGCGAAGAACGACAAGTCGCTCGCGATCGTGCAGACGCCCGCGTTCATGACGGCCTTCGTCGCGCTGAACACGCAGCAGAAGCCGCTTGAAAACCAGAAGGTGCGCGCCGCGCTGAACATGGCGTTCGACCGCACGACATATCTGAAGACCGTGTTCGACAACACCGCGACGCCAGCCGTGAACCCGTTTCCGCCGAATACGTGGAGCTACAACCACTCGATCAAGGGCTGGCCGTACGACCCGGCGAAGGCGAAGAAGCTGCTCGCCGACGCGGGCTATCCGAACGGCTTCGAAACAACGATCTGGGTGCGTCCGAATGGCAGCGTGCTCAATCCCAATCCGAAGGCCGGTGCCGAACTCCTGCAGGCCGACTTCGCGAAGATCGGCGTGAAGGCGGACGTAAAGGTGATCGAATGGGGCGAGCTGATCAAGCAGGCGAAGCAGGGTCAGCATGACACGCTGTTCATGGGCTGGGCCGGCGACAACGGCGATCCGGACAACTATCTGTCGCCGCTCTTCAGTTGCAACGCGGTTAAGTCGGGCATCAACTTCGCGCGCTTCTGTAATCAGGATCTCGACAAGCTGATCGCCGACGGCAAGGCCACGGCCGATATCGCCAAGCGCACCAAAGCGTACGAAGCCGCGCAGCAGATCATCCATGACGAAGCGCTGTGGATTCCGCTCGGCTATCCGACCGCTGCCGCGATCACGCGCACGAACGTGAGCGGGTATCACGTGAGTCCGTTTGGTCGGCAGAATTTCGGGGCGGTGGTGGTGCAGTGATTTTGCACTGCGGTTAGCGCACGCGGCCCTGCAAGAAAGCCCGGTTTTTGAACCGGGCTTTTTTTATTCAACGCGCGAATTGGCTGGTTGCACCTGACACTGCGTAACCTTTTTTCGACGCGATCTCGGGCCTTGGCCCGCCAGACCGATTCCTAATGCAATTTTCCTCAGGCAAGAAGCTGAGTTGCTTGCAAAGTGAACTCTACAACCGGCGAGCCCAGCAACTACGCGACGCTGCCTCTGACTTGCCGTTGAAGTAGTTCGCGCGAAAGGACGCCTGGCATCGTTGCGCCGCTCAGTGCCTCCGCGTAGCGCGGACCTATTCGTCCTCGTTTCTACGCCCGCAGCCAACGGCCGAGATCACACCGCCGCAAACCGAATCACCCCATCCGCATCCTGCGTCCGCTTCAAATCCCCCGCCCGCCACAGCAGATGCAAATGCGCGAGCGCCTCACCCATCGCGAATGTCATCTGATGGATATCGAGCTGGCGCTTGAACATCAACGGCACGATATCGGCGGCGCTGCGCGGCTTTTCCGCGCATGCTTCGCGCACTTCGGCGAGCCGCGCGTCGTGATGCTCGCGCAGTTGCTGAATGCGCGTGCGCGCGCCGCGAAACGGCTTGCCATGCGACGGCAGCACGAGCGTGTCTTCAGGCATCGTTTCGTAGCGGCCGAGCGACTCCAGATACAGTTCGAGCGGCGAACCCTCGGGCTCGATATCGAACACCGACACGTTGGTCGAAATGCGCGGCAGCACCATATCGCCGGAAATCAGCGTGCGGGTTTCCGCGCAGTGCAGCGCACAGTGTTCCGGCGAGTGGCCGAAGCCCGTCACCACGCGCCACGTCCTACCGCCAATCCTCACGTCCTCGGCTTCGCGCAAACGACGGTATTGCCCCGGAATCGCCGGCACGAGGCTCGCGTAGTAGCTATTGCGATTGCGCAGTTTCTCGAGCGATTCGGCGTCGGTCAGACCGTGCCGCGCGAAGTGCCGCGCCGCCGCCTCGCCACCCGCGTTAGACCCATCGCCGGTTGCCATCACGCGCGCCTGCATGTATTCGCCGAGCGTCATCCACAGCCGCGCATCCCAACGCTTTTTATCGCCACCGCCGCACACCCAATGCGCGAGGCCGATGTGATCCGGATGGCAATGCGTGACGATCACGCGCAGCACCGGCAGGCCGTCGAGCACCGATTCGAACACGCTCTCCCAATTCGCCTTGATTGTGTCCGACGTGATGCCGCAATCGACCACGGTCCAGCCTTGCTGGCCGTCGATCTCATCGCGCAGCAGCCACAGGTTGATATGGTCGAGCGCGAATGGCAGCGGCATGCGCAGCCAAAGCACGCCGGGCGCGACTTCCATCGTGCGGCCCGCGTCGGGCATCGTGTCGTTGAAGGGGTATTCGAGCTGGTGTTCGAGTGCATTCATGGGGACTGTCTTCCTCCGACGACCCTCCGGCATGGCGAGGTGTGCGATGCCGGTCGGCCGGGTTGTGGTTGCTTTCCGCTCAGGTTGACGATAACGTAAACGTCGATTCTATCGTCCAATCCGGTTTTGTGCCGGCCAAGCGGCTACGAGATGTCCCGATGAATACGCAATACACGATCACCGAGCTCGCGCGCGAATTCGACGTCACGCCACGCGCGATCCGTTTCTACGAAGATCAGGGTTTACTCGCACCGAGTCGCGAGGGTTCGAGCGGCTTGCGGCGCGTCTATTCGGGCCGCGACCGCACGCGTCTGAAGCTCACGCTGCGCGGCAAGCGGCTTGGCTTTACGCTATCGGAGATTCGCGACCTGCTGGACGCCTACGAATCGCCGACCGACACCGTGCCGCAACTGCACGCGTTTCTCGCCACGGTCGCGCGTCATCGCGAAGTGCTCGAACGTCAGCGCGAAGATCTCGACGCGACGCTCGAAGATCTCGCGCAGTACGAAGCGCAGGCGCGCGCGCTGCTCGATGGCGCGAGGCACGACGCGAAGCCTGCCTGAAGCGGCCTGACTCTGACCGGCGTTTGCGGAGCGCGCGTGATGAATCATTTCCCCAAGCTGTTATCGTCGCAAATCGGTTTCGACGTCGCGCAGACGATGCTCGAAGGATTCGACCGTCACTACCGGATCTTTCGCGACGCGGCGATCCACGCGAAGACGCTGTTCGAAGCCGGCGACTGGCACGGCCTGCAAAGGCTCGCGCGAGACCGCATCACGTCGTACGACGATCGCGTGCAGGAATGCGTGCAGTTGCTCGAAGACGAGTACGACGCGGAGAACATCGACGGCGAAGTGTGGCAGCAGATCAAGCTGCACTACATCGGCCTCCTGACCACGCACCGTCAGCCGGAATGCGCGGAAACCTTCTTTAATTCGGTTTCCTGCAAGATTCTGCACCGCTCGTACTTCAACAACGATTTCATTTTCGTGCGCCCGGCGATCTCGACCGAATACATCGAGAACGACGAACCGGCCGCGAAGCCGACCTACCGCGCGTATTACCCCGGTACTGATGGACTTGCCACAACGCTCGAACGGGTCGTCACGAACTTCCAGCTCGATCCGCCGTTCGAGGATCTGACGCGCGACGTCGCCTGCGTGATGCAGTCGATTCGCGAAGCGTTCGGCGTGTTCGACGAAGCGCCGAACTTCCAGATTCACGTGTTGTCGTCGCTGTTTTATCGCAACAAGGCTGCATATATCGTCGGGCGCATCATCAACGGCGAAGCGCTGCTGCCGTTCGCGGTGCCGCTGCGTCACGTGAAACCGGGCCTGCTCGCGCTCGACACCGTGCTGCTCACGCGCGAGCAGTTGCTGATCATCTTCAGCTTCTCGCACTCGTATTTTCTGGTCGACATGGAAGTGCCGTCCGCGTATGTCGAGTTTCTGCGCACGATCATGCCGGGCAAGCCGAAGGCGGAAATCTATACGTCGGTGGGTCTGCAGAAGCAGGGCAAGAATCTGTTCTATCGCGATCTGCTGCATCACCTGAAGCATTCGAGTGACCGCTTCATCGTCGCGCCCGGCATCAAGGGGCTCGTGATGCTGGTGTTCACGTTGCCGTCGTTCCCCTATGTGTTCAAGCTGATCAAGGACAACTTTCCGCCGCCGAAGGAAACCACGCGCGCGCAGATCCAGCAGAAGTATCTGCTCGTCAAACGTCATGACCGGCTCGGCCGGATGGCCGACACGCTCGAATATTCGAGCGTCGCGCTGCCGCTCGCGCGGCTCGACGAAACGCTGTTGCGCGAACTCGAAAAGGAAGTGCCGTCGCTGATCGAGTACGACGGCGACAACCTCGTGATTCGCCATCTGTACATCGAGCGACGCATGGTGCCGCTCAATCTGTTCCTGCAGAACGGCAACGACGACGACGTCGAGCACGGCATCAACGAATACGGCAACGCGGTGAAGGAGCTGATCCAGGCGAATATCTTCCCCGGCGACTTGCTGTACAAGAACTTCGGTGTCACGCGACATGGCCGCGTCGTGTTCTACGACTACGACGAGATCGAATACCTGACCGACTGCAACGTGCGTGCGGTGCCGGCGCCGCGCAACGAGGAAGACGAAATATCGAACGAGCCGTGGTACGCGGTCGGTCCGCACGATATTTTCCCGGAGACATACGGCACGTTCCTGCTCGGCGATCCACGTGTGCGGCGCTCGTTCATGCGGCATCACGCGGATTTCTTCGAGCCCGAGCTGTGGCAGCGATACAAAGATTTTCTGTTGAAGGGCGAGCTGCCCGATTTTTTCCCGTACGACCGGAGCGTGCGCTTTTGCGTGCGCTATCCGGAGCGGTTCGCCGAAGCAACCGATGCGCAGGCGAACGAGCCAGATGTGCGCGTGGCTTGATGAATCCCACGAGGGTTCGCAGCAGGCAACGCGCGGCGGTAGCCATCCAAGCTATGAAAGGAGCTGAACCATGAGTGACGCAAATCAAAGTGGTATTCACGCCGATCCGATCGTGATCGTCAGCGCGGCGCGTACGCCGATGGCCGGCTTTCAGGGCGACTTCGCGTCGCTGAGCGCGCCACAACTCGGCGCGGTCGCGATCAAGGCGGCAGTAGAACGAGCGGGGCTGAAGCCCGAGCAGATCGACGAAGCGGTGATGGGTTGCGTGCTGCCCGCCGGCCTCGGCCAGGCGCCCGCGCGCCAGGCCGCGCTCGGCGCGGGTCTGCCGCTCGCCACTGGCTGCACGACGGTCAACAAGATGTGCGGCTCCGGCATGCGGGCGGCGATGTTCGCGCACGACATGCTAGCCGCAGGTTCGCTCGACGTGATCGTCGCGGGCGGCATGGAGAGCATGACGAACGCGCCCTATCTGCTGCCGAAAGCGCGCGGCGGCATGCGCATGGGCCACGGCCAGGTGCTCGACCACATGTTCTACGACGGCCTCGAAGACGCCTACGACAAAGGCCGTCTGATGGGCGCGTTCGCAGAGGAATGCGCGGCGTCGTTCGACTTCACTCGCGAGGCGCAGGATGCGTTCGCGGTCGAGTCGTTGAACCGCGCAAAGCGCGCGAACGAGGACGGCTCGTTCGACTGGGAAATCGCGCCGGTCACCGTAGCGGCCCGCAACGGCGACGTCACGATCGCGCGCGACGAGCAGCCGTTCAAGGCCAATCTCGACAAGATACCCACGTTGAAACCCGCGTTCAGCAAGACCGGCACCGTGACGGCGGCGAACTCGTCGTCGATCTCGGACGGCGCGGCCGCGCTCGTGATGATGCGCGAGTCGACCGCGAAACGGCTCGGCGTGGCGCCGCTCGCGCGCGTCGTCGGTCATTCGACGTTCGCGCAGGCGCCCGCGAAGTTCACCACCGCGCCGGTCGGCGCGATCCGCAAGCTGCTCGGGAAGAACGGCTGGCGCGCCGGCGAAGTCGATCTGTACGAGATCAATGAGGCGTTCGCGGTCGTCACGATGGCCGCGATGAAGGAGCATGATTTACCGCACAACAAGGTCAACGTGAACGGCGGCGCGTGCGCGTTAGGCCATCCGATCGGCGCCTCGGGCGCGCGCATTCTCGTCACGCTGATCGGCGCGCTGAAGAATCGCGGGCTGAAGCGCGGTGTCGCGACGCTGTGTATCGGCGGCGGCGAGGCGACCGCGATGGGTGTCGAACTGATCTGACGCAGCCACCAAAACTTCGAGGAATACGATGAAAACAGTGTTGATCGTCGGTGCATCGCGAGGCATCGGCCAGGAATTCGTCCGGCAGTACAGAAAGAGCGGCTGGCGCGTGCTCGCGACCGCGCGCGACGGCGCCGCGCTCGACGCGCTCAGCGAACTCGGCGCCGAAACCTTCGCGCTCGACGTCACCGCGCCCGAAGACATCGCGGCGCTCGGCTGGAAGCTCGACGGCGAACGGCTCGATGCCGCGATCCTGGTGTCGGGCGTGTACGGTCCGCGCACCGAAGGCATCGAAACGATCACCGCCGAGGACTTCGATTACGTGATGCACACGAACGTGCGCGGTCCGATGCAGCTGCTGCCAATCCTGCTGCCGCTCGTCGAGGAAACGGACGGCGTGCTCGCAGTGATTTCGAGTCGCATGGGCAGCATCGCCGACGCAAGCGGCACGACCGGCTGGCTATATCGCGCGAGCAAGGCTGCGTTGAACGACGTGCTGAAGCTCGCGTCTCTCGACGCGCAGCGCGCGACCTGCGTGTCGTTGCATCCGGGCTGGGTGCGCACCGACATGGGCGGCGCGCAGGCCGCGCTCGATCCGGCGCACAGCGTCGCCGGGATGCGCGAGGTGCTGGCGCAGGCGGCGGCATCGCGCGACGCGTTCCACGGCCGCTTCTTTCAGCACGACGGCACGCAGCTCGACTGGTAGACAACTACGTTGCATGGGACCGGAGACACGCTCATGGTGCTTGATCAGGATCACCTGATGGTGCGCGACGCGCTGCGCACCTTCGTGCGCGAAGCGATCACGCCGTACGCGGCGCAATGGGACCGCGAGCGCAGCTTTCCGCGCGACGTGCACCGGCAGCTCGCCGAGCTGGGTGCTTACGGCGTGCTGGTGCCCGAAGCGTATGGCGGCGCCGGCATGGACGCGCTCGCGCTCGCGTTGATCCTCGAAGAAATCGCGGCCGGCGACGGCGGCACGTCGACCGCGATCTCGGTGAACAATTGCCCCGTGTGCAGCATCCTGCTCGCTTATGGCAACGACGCGCAGAAGCGCGACTGGTTGACGCCGCTCGCGCGCGGCGAGATGCTCGGCGCATTCTGTCTGACCGAGCCGCAAGCGGGCTCGGATGCGTCGGCGCTGCGCACCACCGCGACACGCGACGGCGACGCGTACGTGCTGAACGGCGTCAAACAGTTCATCACGAGCGGCAAGAACGGCGACGTCGCGATCGTGATGGCCGTCACCGACAAGGCCGCTGGCAAGCGCGGCATCAGCGCGTTCGTCGTGCCCACCGGCACGCCGGGCTACGTGGTCGCGCGCGTCGAAGACAAGCTCGGCCAGCATTCGTCGGATACCGCGCAGATCGTGTTCGAGGATTGCCGCGTGCCGGCCGCGAACCTGATCGGCGCGGAAGGCGAAGGCTACCGGATCGCGCTGTCGGGTCTCGAAGGCGGGCGCATCGGCATCGCTGCGCAAAGCGTCGGCATGGCACGCGCCGCGTTCGAGGCGGCGCTGACTTACGCAAAAGAACGCGAGAGCTTCGGCACGCCGCTGTTCTCGCACCAGGCGGTGCAGTTCCGTCTTGCCGAGATGGCGACCCAACTCGAAGCCGCGCGTCAATTGATCTGGCATGCGGCGTCGCTGAAGGACGCGGGCCAGCCGTGTCTGACCGAAGCCGCGATGGCAAAACTGTTCGCCTCCGAAGCGGCCGAGCGTATCTGCTCGGCCGCCTTGCAAATTCACGGCGGCTACGGTTATCTGAGTGACTTCCCGGTCGAGCGGATTTACCGCGACGTGCGCGTGTGCCAGATCTACGAAGGCACGAGCGACATCCAGAAGATCCTGATCGCTCGCGCGCTCAACTGAAATTTCAATGAACAAGCCATTGTTGTCACTGCAAAGACCTGTCGACTGTCCGTGCGGCGGCGCGGCGCCCGACGCACGAGGGGGCACCGCGACCAAAGCCCCGCGTTTCGCGCAATGCTGCGGCCGCTATATCGACGGCGGCGAAGCGGCGCCGCGTGCGCTCGAACTGATGCGCTCGCGCTATAGCGCGTACGTGCTCGGTGCAACCGACTACCTGCGCGCGACGTGGGACCCCAGCACCTGCCCCGCCGATCTCGACGTCGATCCCACCGCGCCCGACGCGCCCCGTTGGCTCGGACTGCAGATCAAAGGCTTCGCCGAAAGCGATGCCGATCACGCGACCGTCGAATTCATCGCCCGCTACAAAGTGGGGGGACGTGCTTATCGGTTGCATGAATCGAGTCGATTCGTGCGCGGCGATGATGACCGCTGGCGTTATGTCGCTGGCGACGTCAATGAGTAAATGAAGAGCACGCGACGATTAAGTAATCGCTGCATTCCGCGCCGAAGCTTTCTCGTGCCTTTCACTCGCTCTCGACAAACTTTATAAAAGGCCTGTGCAAAGGCCTCTTTTCGTTCCTTTCACGCGGGCTTCTTCGTTGGCCTCGCACCACAGCACTTACACGACCTTTACTCATCGCTTCCCGCCACATATCCCCGGCCCTTGCCCGGCAAGGCTTTGAAGCCTCGTTCGCACATGCAGCAATTTTTTCGTCACGGGTTCTCCTTGATTGCACAAAACAAAATTGTCGTGCCAGGATGAGTCCGTAGTTTCATGACGTCACATTGCGAGAGCGGGTCATACCGGCTCCGCAACATGCAAAGGAAGGCTGACCGGCCGCTGATCGAACGCGAGCCGCGCGGACTCCGGCAGCATCAAGTGACGTTCATCCTCGGCGCGTGGGGTCGCGCCGGCCGTTGGGTTCATCCCGTGTGATCTCGATTTGCGTGCGTGTGCTTCCCGCAACGTTCGCGAGTGAGTCTGTTTGTGTCGAAATCGCGAACGAAAGCTGAATGTCAGCAGCGTTTTGCGCAACCGGACAGCACGGAGTTCAGGACAGGTCTTTAAAGCAGGTGCGTCAATGGTGTTGAGCAAAGTTCTGACGAAGTGTGCGGCGATCTGCGCCGCGGCCACGTGTGCTGTCACGATCGCGCACGCCGATCCGCTCGCCTACTCGTCCCATTCCGCACATAACGCGACGCCGTCGAGCGATACCCAGGGACCGCTGTCGCGCGCCCGCGTGCCGCGCCTCGCTCTGGACGACGACGTCTACATGCCCACCGCTCACCTGAACGAAAAGATCATCCGCGTGCCGGTCGACGCCGCCGGAACGGTCACGCTTGAAACCACGATCTACAAGCCGGACGGCCCCGGCCCGTTCCCGATGATCGTCTTCAACCACGGCAAGATTCCGGGCGACCCGCGCACGCAGGAACGCAGCGACCCGCTGGCGTTCGCGCGCGAATTCGTGCGCCGCGGCTACGTGGTCGTCGCGCCGAACCGCCAGGGCTTCGGTCACTCGGACGGCGTCTACGAGCAGGACGGCTGCGACGTCGAGCGCAACGGCCTTGGCCAGGCCGGCGACGTCGCAGCGACGATCGATTACATGTCGAAGCAACCTTATGTCGATGCGACGCACATCGCGGTGGCCGGCACCTCGCATGGCGGTCTTGCGACGATCGCATACGGCACCGAAGCGGCGCCTGGCGTGCGCGCGCTGATCAATTTCTCGGGCGGTCTGCGCCAGGACGCCTGCGAAGACTGGCAAGGCAATCTGACGCGCGCATTCGGCGCGTACGGCGAAAAGACTGCGGTGCCGTCGCTGTGGCTCTATGGCGATAACGATTCGGTGTGGAACGCGCCGCTCGTGGCAGGCATGTACGCCGCGTACCAAGCACACGGCGCGAGCGTGAAGATGGTCGACTTCGGCCACTACAAGAACGACGCGCATCGGCTGGTCGGCGACCGCGACGGCGTGCACGTATGGTGGCCGGCCGTCGAAGCGTTCCTCGCACGCGCCGGTATGCCGACTGCCGTGCAGTATCACGTCGCCGATCCGGCCGCGCCGAAGGCAACCGGATTCGCCGCGCTCGACGCGGTCGACTCGGTGCCGTACCTCGACAACGAGGGCCGCAATGGCTATCGCAACTTCCTGCATCAGTATCCGAGCCGCGCGTTCGCGGTGTCTGACTCGGGCGCGTGGTCGTGGGCCGAGGGCGGCGACAATCCGATGTCGGTGGCGGTGACGAATTGCCAGAAGCAGAGCTCCGATCCGTGCCGGTTGTATGCGGTCGATAACGCGGTCGTGTGGGGCAATCAGAACTCGCAGACGGCGGATGCGGGTGATGCCGATGCCAACGGCCGGAAAGCGATTGCGAGCCGGGAGTGAAGTGCGAATAGAGGCGTGAATCGCGCCTGATTCTGATGTGCCGCAAGCCCGCCGTATCGGCGGGCTTTTTCTTGTGCGCTCCGTTCCCCCGCAAAAAACACCTCGTCACCCCACATTCTGGCCAGTAACAGCCCATTACTTTGACGTCGCTATCTCCGTCGATTGGCGAGCTTCCCTCACGAAATCGAACGAGCTGCATCGAACGATGCTAAACCTCGATGCCACCGCGAAAAACGAGCATTTCGCGGTTGATGCGCGCGACCAAATAAACCGCTAATCTCGACCCCGCGCACTCGCCGAGGCTTGCGTGCGTGGCAAAAAAGCACCTTGGAGTACCTCTTTGGAAAAGTCAGCAGTCCCCCCGGTCGCCCCTGAAGACTGGGTCGCCCGCAGCCTGCGCGCGGTGTGGCATCCGTGCACGCAGATGAAGCACCACGAACGCCTGCCGTTGATCCCCGTCGCGCGCGGTCAAGGCGCGTGGCTGTACGATCGCGCCGGTCATCGCTATCTCGACGCGATCAGTTCGTGGTGGGTCAATCTGTTCGGTCACGCGAACCCGCGCATCAACGCGGCGCTGAAAGATCAGCTCGATACGCTCGAACACGCGATGCTCGCCGGCTGCACGCACGAGCCCGCCGTCGAACTCGCGGAACGTCTGCACGCGTTGACCGGCAACACGCTCGGCCACGCGTTCTTCGCGTCGGATGGCGCGTCGGCGGTCGAGATCGCGCTGAAGATGAGCTTTCACAGCTGGCGCAACCGGGGCTACGCCGACAAGCAGGAATTCGTCTGCATCGCCAACAGCTATCACGGCGAGACGATCGGCGCGCTCGGCGTGACCGACGTCGCGCTGTTCAAGGACGCGTACGATCCGCTGATTCGTCACGCCCACGTCGTCGCGTCGCCCGATGCGCGGCTCGCGCAAGCGGGCGAAACCGCCGCCGACGTCGCGCGCCGCGCGCTCGACAATGTGCGCGCGCTGTTCGAGGCGCGCGCGAACCGCATCGCCGCACTGATCGTCGAGCCGCTCGTGCAATGCGCGGCCGGCATGGCAATGCACGACGCGTCGTACGTCGCCGGATTGCGCGCGTTATGCGACAAGTACGCCGTGCATCTGATCGCCGACGAAATCGCGGTCGGCTGCGGCCGCACCGGCACGTTCTTCGCGTGCGAACAGGCGGGCGTGTGGCCGGACTTCCTGTGTCTGTCGAAAGGCATCAGCGGCGGCTATCTGCCGCTGTCGATCGTGCTGTCGCGCGACGAGATCTTCGCGGCCTTCTATCACGACGACACCGCGCGCGGCTTCCTGCACTCGCACTCGTACACCGGCAATCCGCTCGCGTGCCGCGCCGCGCTCGCGACGCTCGATCTGTTCACGAGCGACGACGTGCTCGTCGCCAACGCGCGCAAATCGGCGACGCTCGAGGCCGCGCTCGCGCCGCTCGCCGAGCACGCGCAGGTGCGCAATCTGCGTCAGCGCGGCACGATCTTCGCGTTCGACGCAGTGATCGACGATCCTCAGCAAGCCAAAACGTTCTCGCGCCGCTTCTTCGAAAACGCGCTGCAACGCGAGCTGTTGTTGCGCCCGATCGGCACCACCGTGTACCTGATGCCGCCGTACATCCTCGACGACGAAGAACTCGCGCTGCTCGCCACGCGCACGCGCGACACCTTCGACGCCACGCTCGCGGAGGCCCGCTGATGCATCTGCTCGACACACTCGCCGAAGGCCTGAAGGAAATCGACGCGCGCGGCCTGCGCCGACGCCGGCGCACCGCCGACACACCATGCGCCGCGCACATGACGGTCGACGGCCGTGAAATCATCGGCTTCGCGAGCAACGACTATCTGGGCCTTGCCGCGCATCCGCAATTGATCGACGCGATCGCCGAAGGCGCGCGGCTGTATGGCGCGGGCAGCGGCGGCTCGCATCTGCTCGGCGGTCATTCGCGTGCGCATGCGCAACTCGAAGACGATCTCGCCGAATTTGCCGGCGGCTTTCTCGACGATGCCCGCGCGTTGTATTTCAGCACCGGCTATATGGCGAATCTCGCGACGCTGACCGCGCTCGCGGGCCGCGGCACGACGCTGTTCTCCGATGCGCTCAATCACGCTTCGCTGATCGACGGCGCGCGGCTGTCGCGCGCGGATGTGCAGATCTATCCGCACTGCGACGTGGATGCATTGAGCGCGATGCTCGAAGCGTCGGAGGCGGACGTCAAGGTGATCGTGTCCGACACGGTGTTCAGCATGGACGGCGACATCGCGCCGCTGCCGCGTTTGCTCGAACTCGCCGAGCGGCACGGCGCATGGCTGATCGTCGACGATGCGCACGGCTTCGGCGTACTGGGTCCGCAAGGCCGTGGCGCGATCGCGCAGGCCGCGCTGCGCTCGCCGCATCTGATCTCGATCGGCACGCTGGGCAAGGCGGCGGGTGTCTCCGGCGCGTTCGTCGTCGCTCATGCGACCGTGATCGAATGGCTCGTGCAGCGTGCGCGTCCGTATATCTTCACGACCGCGTCGGTGCCGGCGGCCGCGCATGCGGTGTCGGCGAGTCTGCGCATCATCGGTGGCGAGGAAGGCGATGCGCGCCGCGCGCATCTCCAGCAACTGATCGAACGCACGCGCGCGTTGCTGAAGGCGACGCCGTGGCTGCCCGTCGATTCGCATACGGCCGTGCAACCGCTGATCATCGGCGCGAACGATGCGACGCTCGACATCGCCGCGTCCCTCGATCGCGCGGGGCTGTGGGTGCCCGCAATCCGTCCGCCGACCGTGCCGACCGGCACGTCGCGCCTGCGCATCTCGCTGTCGGCCGCGCACTCCCATGCGGATCTCGACCGGCTCGAGGCTGGCCTGCAACAAGTCGGAGCGCGCGCGGCATGAGCAACATGATTAACGATGACGGCGCGCTGTCGCTGTTCGTCACCGGCACCGATACGGAAATCGGCAAGACCTTCGTGTCGTCGGCGCTATTGCGCGGCTTCGTGCGCGAAGGCCTGCAGGCAGCCGCGATGAAGCCGATCGCGGCGGGCGCGTTCGAAGTGAACGGCGTGCTGCACAACGAGGACGCGGATCAGCTCGACGCCGCGTCGAGCGTGCTGCTGCCGCCCGCCATGCGCACACCGTATCTGCTGAAGGAACCGGCCGCGCCGCACATCGCGGCGGCGCTGGAAAACGTCTCGTTCGATCTCGAGCACATCGTCGCGTGCCACAGCCAAGCGCTGAAGCTCGCCGAGGTCGTCGTGGTCGAAGGTGTCGGCGGTTTTCGTGTGCCGTTGACCGCAACGCAGGACACCGCCGATCTCGCCGTCGCGCTGAAGCTGCCGGTGGCGCTGGTGGTCGGCATGCGGCTCGGCTGCATCAGCCACGCGCTGCTGACTGCCGAAGCGATCGCCGCGCGCGGTCTAACGCTCGCGGGCTGGGTCGCGAATCGCATCGACCAGGACATGACCTTTCCCGACGAAAACATCGCGTCGATTCGCGCGCATCTTGCGCAAGCGTACGACGCGCCGTTGCTCGGCGTCGTGCCGCATATCAGCCCGCCGTCGCCGGAGCTTGCAGCGCAACAGCTCGACATTCGACGGCTTCTGCAAACGCTGCGCCAACTGCGCGCGGCATAGCGCTGCCCCGCAGCGCCGAACCCAAATTCATCCGTTTACGAGGATCGATCACATGACACAACTGAATATCGCAGCGGGCACCGCCGAACCGAGCGCCGCCAACAGCAATCCGACCGCAGCCGCCACTGAAGCGAAGCCGCTCGCGCGCTGGCGCGTCGCCGATATCGTCGCGTTGTACGAACTGCCGTTCAACGACCTGCTGTTTCGCGCGCAGCAAACGCATCGCGAGCATTTCGACGCCAATGCGGTGCAACTGTCGACGCTGCTGTCGATCAAGACCGGCGGCTGCGAGGAGGATTGCGCATACTGTCCGCAATCGGTGCATCACGACACGGGTCTCGTGGCCGACAAGCTGATGCCGGTCGACGAAGTGCTCGCCGCCGCGCAGGTCGCAAAGCAGAACGGCGCGACGCGCTTTTGCATGGGCGCCGCGTGGCGCAATCCGAAGGACCGCCACCTGGAGCCGATCAAGGACATGATCCGCGGCGTGAAGGCGATGGGCCTCGAAACCTGCGTGACGCTCGGCATGCTCGAAACGCACCAGGCACAGGCGCTGCGCGATGCGGGCCTCGACTACTACAACCACAATCTCGATACGTCGCCGGAGTTCTACGGCCAGATCATTTCGACGCGCACGTATCAGGATCGGCTCGACACGCTCGAACGCGTGCGCGACGCGGGCATCAACGTGTGCTGCGGCGGCATCGTCGGTATGGGCGAATCGCGCCGCGAGCGCGCGGGGCTGATCGCGCAGCTCGCGAACATGGAGCCGTATCCGGAATCGGTGCCGATCAACAATCTGGTGCAGGTGCAAGGCACGCCGCTGACCGGGACCGAAGCGATCGATCCGTTCGAATTCGTGCGCACGATCGCGATTGCGCGCATCACGATGCCGCGCGCGATGGTGCGTCTGTCAGCCGGCCGCGAGCAGATGGACGAGGCGTTGCAGGCAATGTGCTTCCTCGCGGGCGCGAATTCGATTTTCTACGGCGATCAGTTGCTGACCACGAGCAACCCGCAGGCGGAAGCGGATCGCAAGCTGCT
Organism: Paraburkholderia lebeckiae; assembly: GCF_050436225.1. NCBI lineage: Bacteria > Pseudomonadati > Pseudomonadota > Betaproteobacteria > Burkholderiales > Burkholderiaceae > Paraburkholderia > Paraburkholderia lebeckiae. Next base: position 3,618,770 of record NZ_JBNDLU010000002.1, read on the forward strand.
CGCGCGCCTGGGGATTCGCGCTGAGGCTGCGCAGCAGATGCCGGTCGAGCAGAGTGGGGGCGAGCATGGGTGTGCGCATGGGCATGGGGATCACAGCGTGGCGAATTGAGTCGCGGAACTGTTTCGTCGATATGTCGCATGCGCCAGGCGTGTGCGAATAGAAAAGTCTGCCTCGTTTTGCGAGGCAGCCTTTTCTTTTGACGCAAAACCCGGCGCTTACTTCCGATCAACAATAATCTGATCGAACGTCCCCCCATCGGAGAAGTGCGTGTCCTGCGCCTTTTGCCAGTTGCCGAACATCTCCTCCACCGTGAACGTCTTGATCGGCTTGAACTCGGCCGCGTGCTTCGCAAGCAGGTTCATGTCGCGCGGACGCAGATGATGCTGAGCGATGATCTCCTGCGCGGCCGGCGACGACAGATAGTCGAGATATGCCTGCGCTTGCTTGCGCGTGCCACGCTTGTCGACGACCTTATCGACGATCGACACCGCTCACACGAGCGCATGCGACGCGGTTTCGATCGCCTCTTCGCGAAAGCGCAGCGGCGCCGCGCAATGCACGAGCGTATCGACGAAATACTTCGCGCGCGGCCACGGTCCGAACCCCGCCGCCGTGTTGATATGCCCCGCGTCGCCGAGATTGACGAACGCGCTGCCGAGACGCTGCGCAAGATTGCGCGCGTCGGCGAGCGTCATCCACGGATCGGTTTCGCTGCCGATCAGGATCGACGGCACGCCCAGACGTCGCGCGTCGAACGGTCCCGCGAATTCGAACCTGCGCGGACTCGCAGGCGCGACGAATAGCACGCCGACCACCTCGCTGGCGAGCGCGCCCTGCTGCAATGCATGCGCGGTCGCGAGGCAGCCAAAGCTATGCGCAGCCAGCACGAATGGACCGCGTTCGCGCGCGAGTAGATCGCACAACGACTTCGCCCATCGCGCGAGATCGGGCGCGTCCCAGTTGGCCTGCTCGACGCGCAACGAGTGCGCGAACTGCCGCTCCAGCCATGTTTGCCAATGCGCGCCTTCGCTGCCGTGCAAGCCGGGAACGGTGACGAGCCGTGGCAGCCAGCTCGATCGGGTGCATGAAAGCATGTGCGTGCCTCGCTGCGCAAGGAATCCAGGCAATCATTGTCCCGCTCGGTCGCGCATCGATGAACCAAGTTTTTGTGCTTTCGTTATCGGGCAAACGAAGAAATGCGCGGGTACGCGCGAACTCGACGCCCACCACGGCATCCATCTCGAAGCGCACGTGCGTGCGCAAACGCGCGCGATTCGCGTCGAAAAAGTAGAATGAAGCCTATTCATACCGGGAGGAGACCCGATGCCGCACGCGTCGTCCGATTGCCGTCGCGCGCTCCGGGTCCGTCCCGCTCATGCCCACATCGACGCCGACGCATTCCGGACCGCATGAAAATACTCTTCTACGCACCGCACACCGAAGCCGCCGCGTGGCTGCACGACTTTGCGCGCGCTCTGCCCGCCGCCGAGCTGCGCGAATGGAAGCCCGGCGACACCGGCCCAGCCGATTTCGCGGTGGTCTGGCGTCCGCCGCGCGAGATGCTGGCCGGACGCAATACGCTGCGCGCGATCTTCAATCTCGGCGCTGGCGTCGATGCGATTCTCGCGCTCGAACGCGCGCATCCAGGCACGTTGCCGCCCGAGGTGCCGTTGATTCGCCTCGAAGATACCGGCATGGGCGCGCAGATGGCCGAGTACGTGACGCATGCGGTGCTGCGCTATCTGCGCCGCTTCGACGAATATCAGGTGCTGCAAGGCGAGCGCCGCTGGAAAGTGCTCGAGCCGCATCCGCGCGCAACGTTCACGGTGGCTGTGCTCGGGCTCGGCGTGCTCGGCACGCAGGTCGCGCAAACGCTCGCTTCGTTCGGCCTGCCGGTGCGCGGTTATAGTCGCGGCGAGAAGCAGATCGATGGCATCGCGACGTTCGCCGGCGACGCGCAATTCGATAGCTTCCTCGACGGCGCGAAGGTGCTCGTCAATCTGCTGCCGCATACACCCGAAACCGAAAGCGTGCTGAATGCGCGAGTCTTCGCGAAGCTCGCGCGCGGCGCATATCTGATCAACGTCGCGCGCGGCGCGCATCTCGTCGAAGCGGATCTGCTCGCTGCGCTCGCGAGCGGCCAGCTCGCCGCCGCGACGCTCGACGTGTTCCGCGAGGAACCGCTGCCCGCCGATCATCCTTTCTGGCGCGAGCCGCGCATCACGATCACGCCGCACACGTCGGCGCTGACGTTGCGCGAGGACAGCGTCGCGCAGGTCGCGGACAAGATCGGCGCGATGATGCGCGGTGAGCAGGTGAGCGGCGCAGTGCAACTGGAACGCGGCTACTGAGTGAAACCCGCGCCCGCACGCGTCGCAGGCGTGCGGGCTGAATTGAACTGCAGCAACGCGGCAGCCCCCATCCCGGATGGGACAGCGATAAAACCGCATCGGATCGGAGACACATCATGGCCTTACCGAAGCAAGTGAAAATTGTCGAAGTGGGTCCGCGCGACGGGCTGCAGAACGAGAAGGAATTCGTGCCGACCGCGACCAAGATCGAGCTGATCAACCGTCTGGCGGCGGCGGGCTTCCGCAACGTCGAGGCAGCGTCGTTCGTGTCGCCGAAATGGGTGCCGCAGATGGCCGACGGCGCCGACGTGATGGCCGGCATCGAGCGCCGCGACGGCACGATTTACTCGGTGCTGACGCCGAACCTGCGCGGTTTCGAAGGCGCGCTCGCCGCGCGCGCCGACGAGATCGTCATCTTCGGCGCGGCGAGCGAGGCGTTCTCGCAGAAGAACATCAACTGCAGCATCGCGGAGAGCATCGAGCGATTCGCGCCAGTCGCCGCGGCGGCGAAACAACATAAGCTGCGGATTCGCGGCAGCGTGTCGTGCGCGCTCGGCTGCCCGTACCAGGGCGAAGTGCCGGTCGCGTCGGTCGTCGACGTCGTCAAGCGCTTCGCGGCGCTCGGCTGCGACGAGATCGATATCGCCGACACGATCGGCGTCGGCACGCCGAAGCGCACCCGCGAAGTGTTCGAGGCCGTGACCGAAGTATTTCCGCGCGAGCATCTCTCGGGACACTTTCACGACACCTATGGCCAGGCGCTCGCGAACATCTACGCGGCGCTGCTCGAAGGCGTCGAGATTTTTCACGCGTCGGTCGCGGGGCTCGGCGGTTGCCCGTATGCGAAGGGCGCGACCGGCAACGTCGCGACCGAAGACGTGCTGTATCTGATGAACGGCCTCGGCATCGAGACCGGTATCGACCTCGCCCAGGTGGTCGAAATCGGCGACTTCATTTCGACCGCGATCGGCCGGCCCAACGTGTCGCGCGCCGGTAAAGCGCTGCTCGCGAAGGCCCGTAGCGAAGCGAATACCTGCGTATAAACGCTCTATCCATTTTCAATCAGGATCCCCAACGATGAACGACCTCGCGTCCTTCGACTCCGACGATCTCGCCGCGCTGCCCGACTCGGCACGCCGCGTCGCGCTGCTGCTGCGCGAACGCGGTCACGCGGGGCGAATCGTGATGCTGCCGGAAACCGGCAAGACTTCCGCCGAAGCGGCCGCCGGACTCGGCTGCTTGGTCGCGCAGATCGCGAAGTCAATCCTGTTCCGGCGCCGCGAAGACGACACGCCGGTGCTCGTGATCGCGAGCGGCGCGAATCGCGTCGACGAAAAGAAAGTGGCCGCGCAGGTCGGCGAGATCGGCCGCGCGGACGCGAAGTTCGTGCGCGAAAAGACCGGCTATGCGATCGGTGGCGTGTGCCCGGTCGGTCACGCGACCGAGCCTGTCACGTTGATCGATGCGGATTTGCTCGAGCTGGAGAGCCTGTGGGCGGCCGCCGGTCATCCGCACGCGGTGTTCAATCTGACCGCGCAGGAGCTGATCTCGCTCACAGGCGCGCCGGTCGTCGATGTCGCGTTGCGCGAGCCGGCCTGAACACGATGGGGAGCGGCAACGATTACGACGACAGGGACGACGGCGGTTGCGTGCGATCGCCGTGCATCAGCGTGTGCAGGATGGATGCATCGACCGGCTGGTGCGAAGGATGCCTGCGCACAATCGACGAAATCGCCGGCTGGTCGACGCTCGACAACGACGCGAAGCGCGCGGTGTGGGACGCGATCGAAGTGCGCCACGCGACGTTAATGGCGCTGCGCACGACATCGACGACGAAGGAGAAGCAATGAACGCCGCGCCTCGCATCGTGTCGCCCGGTGAGACGTTCAGTTCGACGCTCGAGTTGTCGGTGGATTCGATCAAATCGTTCGCGACGCTCGTCGTCGATCTGAACCCGTTGCATCACGATGAAGCGTACGCCGCGCAAAGCCGCTTTGGAGGCTTGATCGCATCGGGCACGCAACCCACCGCGTATTTCATGGCGCTGCTCGCCACGCATTTCTCTACTTACGCGCAACCGCTCGGCCTCGAATTCGATATCAAGCTGAAGAAGGCAGTGCAGGCGCACGACACGCTGACGATCACGTGGCGCGTGCACGACGCTCACTGGAAGCCGAGCCTGAACGGCGATCTGACCTATCTCGAAGGTTCGGTGGTCAATCAGCGCGGCGAGCTGATGTTGACGGGTACCTCGACGATCCTCGTGATGCCGAAGCCCGACGCGGTCGTGGACGCGCAAGCGAGAACGGTCGCACCATGATCGCACTGCCCGCATCGATCCAGATGTTCGAGCGCGGCTGGCTGTCGTCGAACAACGTGCTGCTCATTGACGACAGATGCGCGGCGCTCCTCGATACCGGCTATGCGACGCACGCATCGCAAACGGTCGCGCTGGTACGCAATGCGTTGCGCACGCGGCCGCTCGATCTGATCGTCAACACGCACCTGCATTCGGATCATTGCGGCGGCAACGCACTGTTGCAGGCAACGTGGCCGTGCCGCACGCTGATTCCGTCATCCGAAGCCGATGCCGTGCGCGACTGGGACGAAATGCGCCTCACCTTTCGCGCGACCGGTCAAACCTGCGAACGCTTCGGTTTTACTGGCACGCTCGCGCCCGGCGCGCGCTTGCGGCTCGGCGCGCTCGACTGGCAGGTGCTCGGCGCGCCGGGCCACGATCCGCATTCGCTGATGCTCTATTGCGCGGACGAACGCTTGCTGATCAGCGCGGACGCGCTATGGGAAAACGGCTTCGGTGTGATCTTTCCCGAACTCGAAGGCGAAAGCGGCTTCGCCGAGCAGCAGGCCGTGCTCGACCTGATCGCAACGCTCGACGTGCGCGTCGTCATCCCAGGCCACGGCGCACCGTTCACGCACGTCGAAGCGGCGCTCGAACGCGCGATGTCGCGCGTCGCCTGGTTGCGCGCCGATCCCGCGCGCAACGCAAGGAACGCGCTGAAGGTGCTGATCGTATTCAAGCTGCTCGAAGTCCGCGAGATGAGTGTGGACACGCTTTTGCGCATGCTCGACGACGCGGCCGTGATGCGCTCCGCCGCGTCGATGCTGAAGCCGCGCGGCGAATGGCCAGCGTTGCTGAAGGGAATGATCGGGGAACTCGCGGCGAACGGTGGACCGCTCGAAGTGGACGGCACGCGCATTCTCGCGCGGCCTTGAACGTGTGATTGGCCCGTGCGGCGGAAAAGCGCACCGGAACGCAAAACCGTTCCCACAAAAAGAAAGCCGCTCGACGAAGCGAGCGGCGGAACATCTGTTGGACGTGATCAGCGTCGCTACCAATGATACGCGTGTGGGTTTTTGCATCGCATCGGTGATTTCCCTACGGAAATTTGACGCCACGTTTTACGAAGGCATACACGATCTGTCATCAAACGGCGTTAGGCGCTTGAACGCTTGCGCGTTATTCCGGAATCCGTAGCAATATCCGATTGAATGTCGAATCGGCACTACGTGGACGATAGGCGCTTTCTCTGCGGCACGATCCGCCACCCGAGATTGACGCCCGCCGCCGCCAGTAGAATCAGCGCGGCGCCGAGCACCTGAATCCATGCGAGCGTCTGTCCGAACGCAAGCCGGTCGACGATGATCGCGACCACCGGATAGATGAACGACAACGCGCCTGTCATCGACGTCGGCAGCTTCTGGATCGCGCCATACAACAGAACGTACATGAGACCGGTATGGACGACGCCGAGCACGATCAGTTCGAGCCACTGCGCGCCGTTTGCCGGCAACGCGTCGAAGCGTACGAACGGCGCGAGCAACAGCACGCCGAGCGATACCTGGATCAGCGCGAGCAGATGCGGCGGCGTGCCCTTCAGCCGCTTCGTGATGATCGACGACACCGCGTACATCGCCGCCGCGCCGACCGCATAGGCGACGCCGACCAGATACTGCCCCGGCACCGCGAGCACGGCCGGCTCGACCTTCACGACGAACACGAGGCCGACGAACGCGACCACGAGCCACGCAATCGTCGATGCGCTGATGCGCTCGCGAAACACCAGCGCGCCGAGCCCGACCAACATGAACGGCTGCGTGTTGTAGACGGCCGTCGCCATCGAAATCGACGCGCGTGAATACGCGGCGAACAGCAATACCCAGTTCACGACGATCGCCGCGCCGCCGAGCAACGCGAGGCTCAGCATCTTCCACGAAAACAGCTCGCGGCGGAACAGGCCGAGTACGGCACACACGAGCGCGAGCGTCGCGCCGCCGAAAATGCAGCGGAAAAACACCACATTGAAGGGGCTTTGCTGCGACGACACGACGAGCCAGCCGATCGTGCCCGACATCAGCATCGCGATGCTCATCTCCGCCGCGCCACGGCGGATGTTGCTGGGCGAACTGCTCGAGGTCGTGACGGAAGCGTTGTTTGAAGCCATGATTCGATCCCGGATTGTGACTGCATAACTGGCAGTGTAATTAATCCACCCGCGCGAATACATGGCTAAACTTAAGCGTTACCGCATTTTCACCTCATAAACGAAGGCCGTCATGAGCAAACGCCTTGCATCGATCGCCCCGGTCGCACTCGACGAAACCGACCGCGCATTGCTCGCCGCGCTCGCGCAGGACGCGCGTCAGCCGGTCAGCGAACTCGCGCGCGTCGTCGGCTTATCGGCGCCCAGCACCGCCGAACGCGTGCGGCGGCTCGAAGCGCAGGGCGTGATCGAGCGCTTCGCCGTGCAGATCGATCCGCGCGCGCTCGGCTTCACGCTGCAGGCGATAGTGCGCGTGAAGCCGCTGCCCGGGCAGCTGCATCTGGTGGAGGAAGTGATCCGGCGCATTCCGGAGTTCGTCGAATGCGACAAGGTGACCGGCGACGACTGTTTCATCTGCCGCCTGTACCTGCATTCGATCGAGCAGCTCGACGAGATCCTGTCGAAAGTGACCGAGCGCGCGGAGACCAGCACGGCGATCGTCAAGTCGACGCCGGTCGCGCGACGGCTGCCGCCACTCGGCTAACGAAGGTCCATCGCAGGTCAAACGAAGGTCGCGCGAAGCAGCCCGGCGCTTATTGTTCGAGCGTCTCGAAAAACGACAGCATCTCGGCGACCAGTTCGTCCGGCGCTTCCTCGGGCAGATAGTGCCCGCACGATAGCGCGCGGCCGCTCACGTCGCGCGCGACATGCCGCCATTCGTCGAGCGCATCGAAGCATTTTTCGATCACGCCCTTGTCGCCCCACAGCACCCGCAGCGGACAGCCGATCTTGTTGCCGCGCTCGATATCGGCGCGATCATGTTCGAGGTCGATGCCCGCCGACGCGCGATAGTCCTCGCACATCGCGTGCACCGCACCCGGTTTTGCGAGCGCCGCCCGATACGCGTCGAGCGCGGTGGGATCGAACGGTGCGAGACCCGCGTGACGTCCGCCCATCACCGCGTCGACATAGGCGGCCGGATTTGCGCCGATCAACGTTTCGGGCAGCGGCTCGGGCTGGATCAGGAAGAACCAGTGGAAGTAGTGCGTTGCGAACGCGCGGTCGGTGGCTTCGTACATCGCGAGTGTCGGCGCGATATCGAGCAGCATCAAACGCTCGACCGCCTCGGCATGATCGAGCGCCATCCGGTGCGCGACGCGCGCGCCGCGATCGTGCGCACAGACGAGGAAGCGCTCGAAGCCGAAGTGGCGCATCACCGCGACCTGGTCGGCGGCCATCACGCGTTTCGAATACGGTGCGTGCGCGGCATCGCTCGGCGGTTTGCCCGACGCGCCATAGCCGCGCAGATCGGTTGCGATCACCGTGAAGTGCTGCGCGAGCGGCGCGGCGCAGCGTTCCCAGATCAGATGCGATTGCGGATGGCCGTGCAGCAGAAGCAGAGGCGGCCCGGCGCCGCCCTTCACTCCGAAAATGTCGACATCGCCCACGGCGACGCGAAAAGACGTGAAATTTTCGAAGGCCATGACGTCTCGTTGATCGTTTGAGGTCCGTGCATTGTAGAAGGCCAACAGGTCCGTGCGAGGTGGGATATCCCACGCAGACATGGAACCTGAATACTCCTTCGAACCGTTCCAAACGGGCCTACCGCGCGCGGGTCGCCCACTTCGCCTATAATCGAACGACCGTTCTTAAATGTTTGGCGCGACTTCGGCATGCCGGTTTCGTTCGACTGCCACACGCATTCGCCGGTCAACACGCCGCAAGCCGTGTGCCGCTAAACTCATTCATCTATTCGCCGGGCGCACGTCGCACCGGTTGGCCCAACCTGGAGACTCGCACCATGGCATTGCCCGCCGTTCTGCAAAACCTCGCGCTGCCCGTCGTCGCTTCGCCGATGTTCATCGTCAGCTATCCCGAACTCGTGCTGGCGCAGTGCAAGGCCGGTATCGTCGGCTCGTTCCCTGCTCTCAACGCGCGTCCGGCCGAGCTGCTCGACGAATGGCTGACGCAGATCCAGGCGCAACTCGCCGGGCACAAGGCCGCGAACCCGGATGCGGTGATCGGCCCGATCGCGGTCAATCAGATCGTTCATCAGTCGAATGAGCGGCTCGAGCACGACGTGCGCGTCTGCGTCGAGCACAAGGTGCCGATCTTCATCACCAGCCTGCGCGCGCCGGCACGCGAGATCGTCGATGCGGTGCATAGCTACGGCGGCATCGTGCTGCACGACGTGATCAATCTGCGTCATGCGCAGAAGGCGCTGGAAGCCGGCGTCGACGGGCTGATTCTGGTCGCATCGGGCGCGGGCGGCCACGCGGGCACCACCTCGCCGTTCGCGCTGGTCGGCGAGGTGCGGCGCATTTTCGACGGTCCGATCGTGCTGTCGGGCTCGATCGCGAACGGCGGCTCGATTCTCGCCGCGCAGGCGATGGGCGCGGACCTCGCGTACATGGGCACGCGCTTCATCGCGACCAAAGAGGCGCACGCGGTCGACAGCTACAAGCAGGCGATCATCAATGCGAAGGCGTCGGACATCATCTACACGAATCTGTTCACCGGCGTTCACGGGAACTACATCCGCGAGAGCATTACGAACGCGGGCCTCGATCCCGACGCGCTGCCCGAATCGGACAAGACCAGGATGAACTTCGGCGGCGACAAGGCGAAGGCGTGGAAGGACGTCTGGGGCGCGGGCCAGGGCGTCGGCCTGATGGACGACGTGCCGGACGTCGCCGAACTCGTGCGGCGTCTGAAGAACGAATACGACGATGCGAAGGCGCGGCTCGGCATCGCGCGCTGAGGTGAAGAACGGAGCGGGCCGGGGCGCCCGCTCGCGGCCTACATATTCCGCCGATACTGCCCACCCACCTCGAACAGCGCGTGGGTGATCTGCCCGAGCGAACACACGCGCACCACGTCCATCAGCACCGCGAACACGTTGCCGTCGTCGATCACCGCGCGCTTCAGGCGTTCGAGCGCCTCGGGCGCGGCCTCGCGGTGGCGCGTCTGGAAGTCGCGCAACCGCCGCAGTTGACTCTGCTTCTCCGCGTCGGTGGAACGCGCGAGCACCAGCGGCCGCGGCGCTTCATGCGGATGCGCGCTCAGGAACGTGTTCACGCCGACGATCGGATACGAGCCGTCATGCTTGCGATGCTCGTACAGCATCGACTCGTCCTGAATCCGTCCGCGCTGATAGCCGGTTTCCATCGCGCCGAGCACGCCGCCGCGCTCTGTCAGCCGCTCGAACTCGGCGAGCACAGCCTCCTCGACCAGATCGGTCAATTCATCGATCACGAAGCTGCCCTGATTCGGATTCTGGTTCTTCGCGAGCCCCCATTCGCGATTGATGATCAGTTGGATCGCAACTGCGCGGCGCACCGATTCCTCGGTCGGCGTCGTGATCGCTTCGTCGAACGCATTGGTGTGCAGCGAGTTGCAGTTGTCGTAGATCGCGATCAGCGCCTGCAGCGTCGTGCGGATGTCGTTGAAATCGATCTCCTGCGCGTGCAGGCTGCGGCCCGACGTCTGCACGTGATACTTGAGCTTCTGACTGCGCTCGTTCGCGCCATAGCGCTCGCGCATCGCGACCGCCCAGACGCGTCGCGCGACGCGGCCGAGCACCGCGTACTCCGGGTCCATGCCGTTCGAGAAGAAGAACGACAGATTCGGCGCGAAGTCGTCGATCGACATGCCGCGCGCAAGATACGCCTCGACGTAGGTGAAGCCGTTCGCGAGCGTGTACGCGAGCTGCGAGATGGGGTTCGCGCCGGCCTCGGCGATGTGATAGCCGGAAATCGACACCGAATAGAAATTGCGCACGCCGTGTTCGACGAAATACGCCTGAATGTCACCCATCACCTTCAGGCTGAACTCGGTCGAGAAGATGCAGGTGTTCTGCCCCTGGTCTTCCTTCAGGATGTCGGCCTGCACGGTGCCGCGCACGTTTTCGAGCGCGGCGCGGCGCGTTGCCGCGAGTTCGGCTTCGGTCAACGGGCGGCCTTGCTGTTGCTCGCCCAGCGCGATCTGCTGGTCGATCGCGACGTTGAAGAACATCGCGAGGATCGTCGGCGCGGGGCCGTTGATCGTCATCGAGACCGACGTATCCGGCGAGCACAGATCGAAGCCGTCATACAGCGTCTTCATGTCGTCGAGCGTCGCGACCGACACACCCGAATTGCCGACCTTGCCGTAGATGTCCGGGCGCTCGTGCGGCTCCTCACCGTAAAGCGTCACCGAGTCGAACGCGGTGGATAGCCGTTTGGCCGGCATGCCTTCCGACAGCAACTTGAAGCGACGATTCGTGCGCTGCGGATCGCCCTCGCCCGCGAACATGCGCGTCGGGTCCTCGTTCTCGCGACGAAACGGAAACACGCCAGCGGTGAATGGGAAATAGCCGGGCAGATTGTCGAGCATCAGCCAGCGCAGGATCTCGCCGTGATCGACGAATTTCGGCAGCGACACTTTGCGGATTTCGGAGCCGGACAGCGTCGTGACCGTCAGCGCGGTGCGGATTTCGCGCTCGCGGATGCGCACCACATGTTCGTCGCCCGCATAGGCGGCCACCGTTTGCGGCCACGCGTCGAGCAGCTTGCGTTCGCGCTCGCCGAGGGCGGCGTCGCGTTGGTCGATCAGCGCATCGAGCGACGAGCCGTCGCTGCCCGCCTCGCCGAGCATGCGGCGCGTCTCGACGATCTGCCAGCGTTCCCGCGCGATTTGCGCCTGCGCGTCGGCCCGCGCTCGATAGCCGCGTACCGTCTGCGCGATGTCGGCCAGATAGCGCACGCGCGCGGGCGGCACGATCGCATGCAGGTTGCTCGAAAAGCGCAGGCCTTCGGTCGCGCCGAGCCGTGCGCCGCCCTCGCGCAGGCCATGCGTGCGCAGCGCATTAGCGATGCGCCGGTACAGCGCGGTCACGCCGTCGTCGTTGAAGCGCGACGCGATCGTGCCGAACACCGGCATCGCGTCGGGCGATGTCGCGAAGTCCCCGCGATTGCGCTGCACCTGCTTCGCGACGTCGCGCAGCGCATCCTGCGCACCCTTGCGATCGAACTTGTTGATCGCGACGAAGCTCGCGAAGTCGAGCATGTCGATCTTCTCTAGCTGGCTCGCGGCGCCGAACTCCGGCGTCATCACGTACAGCGATTCGTCGACGAACGGCACGATCGCCGCATCGCCCTGACCGATCCCCGAAGTCTCGACGACGATCAGATCGAAGCCCGCCACCTTGCACAGCATCAGCGCGGCGGGTAGCGAATCGGAGAGTTCGGTCGATGCCTCACGCGTCGCCATCGAGCGCATATAGATGCGGGCGCCGCCGCCCCAATCGCCGATCGCATTCATGCGGATGCGGTCGCCAAGCAGCGCGCCGCCGGATTTTCGGCGCGACGGATCGATCGCGAGCACGGCGATGTTCAGCGTGTCGCCGTAATCGAGCCGGAAACGGCGGATCAGCTCGTCGGTCAGCGACGACTTGCCCGCGCCGCCGGTGCCGGTGATGCCCAGCACCGGGATGCGTGGCGCTTGCGCGAGCGTCGCTAGCTGGTCGCGCGCGGCGGCGTCGACGCTGTTCGTTTCGAACGCGCTGATCAGTTGCGCGAGGCGGCGGAAGATCGGCGCGGCGGGATCGGCGGGGTGCGAGCCAGGAGCAGTGCCAGCGTGCGGAGCATGGGCCTCACCGCAACGCGGCAATGGCCGCGCGGCCAGCTCGGCGAGCCATTCGCGCACCGGCGTCGGCCGCGCCGCGTCGGCCGCGCGCGCCCCTTCGACGCAGCGGGCGATCATGTCATCGATCATGCCTTGCAGACCGAGCCGCTGACCGTCGTGCGGCGAATAGATTTTTTCGACGCCGTCGCGTTCGAGCGCGGCAATTTCCTCGGGGACGATCACGCCCCCGCCGCCGCCGAATACCTTGATGCGCTCGCCGCCGCTTGCACGCAGCAAATCCACCAGGTAGCGGAAGTATTCGTTGTGGCCGCCCTGATAGCTCGACACGGCGACGCCGTCGGCGTCCTCGTTGAGCGCGGCAGTCGCGACTTCGGCGACGGAGCGGTTGTGGCCGAGGTGGATCACCTCGACGCCGCTTGCCTGCAGGATGCGCCGCATGATGTTGATCGACGCGTCGTGGCCGTCGAACAGCGCGGCGGCGGTGACGAAGCGCAAGCGCCGGCCCGCGGGCAGCTTGTGGCTGCCGGCACGCTGCGGCGTGGACAGATCGGTCATGTCTCCCCCAGATCATTTGCCTGACGGGTGTTCACAGTCAGTATATAGAAATGGGGTAACACGGCGCCGGGGCGCGGGGCGGGCGATTGGCGACGTAGGTTCGGTGCTTCGCGAAACGCTACCGCACCGCCAACGCCTTGATCTCGTCGAGCGACGGCCACAGCGATTCGCTTGCGAACCGCGCCGCCAGAAAATCGACGAATGAGCGCACCTTGGCCGATAGATGCCGTCGGCTCGTGTAGACGACGTGGATCGGCAGCTCCCGCGGCGGCACCTGGTCGACGAGCAGCGGCACGAGCCGCCCTTCGGCGAGATCGCTGCCGATCACCTCGGTGCCCAGCATCGCGATGCCCGCGCCATGCAGCACGACCACGCGCTGCGCCTCGAGCTGATTGACGATCAGGTTGCCCGACAGGCGCACACGCGAGCCCGCGTCGCCGGTCGCGACTTCGAGCGCCGATACGCCCGCGTACTGCAGATAGTTGTGGCGCGCGAGATCGGCGACGCTCTTCGGCGTGCCATGCTTGCGCAGATAGGCGGGCGATGCGCACAGCACCAGATGCGCGGTCGCGATCTGCCGCGCGATCAGCGACGACGACTTGAGCCCGCCAGGCGACGCGCGGATCGCGACGTCGAAGCCCTCGTCGATCAGCTCGACGACGCGGTCGGACAGTGTCATATCGACGGTGACCTGCGGGTACTGCGCGGCGTAGTCCGCGACCGCGGCCATCACGTGATTCAGGCCGAACGCCGACAGCGACGACACCCGCAGCCGCCCGTGCGGCACGACGCTTGCCGCGCCGACCGCCTGGCCGGCTTCGTCGAGCTCGGTGAGCGCCTGACTCAGCCGCTCGTAGTACTCGCGGCCTGCCTCGGTCGGCGCGACGCGGCGCGTGGTGCGGTTCAGGAGCCGCGCGCCGAGCTGCTGCTCCAGATGCATCACGTGCTTGCTCGCCATCGCCGCCGACATCTCCATCTTCTCCGCCGCGCCGACGAAACTGCCGGCTTCGACCACGTGGCGAAACACTTTCATGCTGACGAGGGTGTCCATCTCAGTCGCTCGCTTCAGGAATCAATCGACGTCATTTTGCCGGGTTTATCAAAAAGACGGCAGCAAACGCTTGTATTCGGCGGCAACCGAAAACGACAAAGCCCGCGTTCCGGGCGGAACGCGGGCTTTGCGGTGACACCGTGGGCCGAGATCAGAACTTCGCGCGCAACCCCGCGCCATATGTATTGCCGCTCGACTGACCGGTGATGTGGTCATACAGGTACGCGGCATAGACATCGGTGCGCTTGGACAGCGGATAGTCGTAGCCGACCGCCGCCGTCTGGCGCGTCTGGTTAGAACCGCCGCCGTTACGCGAATACGCATACGACGCCATCACCGTGCCCGGCCCGAACGGCACCGTGACGCCGCCCTGTCCCGTGTTGACGTGCCAGCTCGTGACCTGCTGGTCGTTGTACGTGTACATGTACTGGCCGTACAGCTTGACGAACTTCAGGTCGTACGACACGCCCGCCTGCGCGACGCTCTGGCTGCGCAGACCCGGCACGCCCGACGTTTCGAAGCTGCCGAGGTCGCCCGGCACGTTGTTGAAGTTCACGTACTGGTACACCGCGGTCGCCGCGAACGGCCCGTGGAAGTACAGCACCTGGCCGCTCCACTTCTTCGCGCCGTTCTGGGTCGTGTTGCCGAGCGCGTACATCGCCGTCGCCGACAGACCGTTGAAGTTCGGCGTCGCGTACGACACCGCGTTGTTCCAGCCGGAGTCGCCGGTCACGCCCTGGTCGGTCGTGTAGGTCGGGAACGTGCCCAGGCCGAGGTACACGTGATAGACCATCGGCGAGAACCAGTACGAATCGACGAACGGGTTGAACAGGATCGTCGACACGAACAGCGGCGTAGTCAGACGGCCGGCGGTCACCGTGCCGTACGGCGATTCGATGCCGACGTAAGCATTGCGCGAGAACGTCGTGTCGCCAGTGAAGCGGCCGTACTCGCCGGTTTGCGCGCGGAAGAAGCCTTCGATAGTGAAGATCGCCTTGTAGCCGTTGCCCAGATCCTCGGTCCCCTTGAAGCCCCAGTACGACGTCGACATGCCACCGCCCGACACGACCACCGCGGTCTTGCCACCCGGAAACTTCTGCGAGCCGACCCATTCGTCGACCTGGCCGTAGAGCTGCACGCTCGATTGCGCGAACGCCGACGACGCGCCCGCCAGCGCGGCGACGCATGCGGTGGCCTTGAGAGTAGTCTTCAGCGCGCTGCTGAGGCTTGTGTTCATGGATTCTCCAATTTTTGTCAAAAGGGTGTGGCTGTGCGAAAGGGGGAGCTCGCGCGAAACGTTGTTGTTATCCGTTCGATCGTCGAGTCAATCTGGGCGGGTTCCATCTTTGCGGACCATTTTTATAAACAAAAATATCGCTGCTTATTGCGGGTATATCGGTCTGATTAGTTTGGTCGGTTATCGGCTTGATACGACGCTTCAGAGCGGACTGGCGCCGCCCCCTGGACGCAATGCGGCATGCGGCGAACGGCGCGCCACAGCGTGCGTGAACGCCTTAAATGACGGGCCGATGACGCGACGCGGCAGAATGCCAAGATTTGACGCTGACCGGTACTTGGATGCCGAGTGTTTTCAAAAAAGTGTGGCGTCGAAACGTCAGATTCGGGGCTACGGCGCAGAGGGAGGCGCGCGAAGCCGCGCGAGGGATCGCGGGAAGGGATCTGGAAGACGGGTTTCGGGACCGCGGTTGTCGCGGTTAGGTGGTTTGCGAAATCGCGCTCAGCTAATTCCGATACGGTGAACCGCCCGGCTGCCGCGGATCGTCGGCGGGGCGTTGCATCGGGCGCGCTGCGCCACGCTCTTCGTTGTAACGGGCGACGTCGGCGCGGATCGAGCCGTTGCGTATCGGCATGTTGGACGGGGGATGCGGCACCGGACGCGACTCCGCGCTGACCGGCGTAATCGCGCCCGCATAGCTGGACGGATCGCCGACACGGCGCATGCCGGACTTGTAGCTGCCGAAGCCGTAACCGAAATTGGCGTCCGCGATACTCGGGCTGCCGCGCTGCGCGCGTGCGTCATGAGAAGCCGTCGCATTGTGCGAGCCGCGCGGAGCAGGTGCGCCGCCCGCACCGGAATAACGGCCGTCGCCACGCATCTCCATGCGCGGTGCGCGCCCGGCAGCGTCGCGCGAATAAGCGCCGCCCGCGGCGGCACCGCCGCCATGCGGCCCATCCGTCCCCTTCGCATAGGCGAACGAGCACAGCACGGCGATGACCGCGCCCCACGCCCAGTGCCTCGTTCTCGACAACCCGTCCACCTTGTGACTCTCACGCCCGAAGACTTGCCTGAAATCCACCGTTCGAGCTGCGATGGACCTGTTGCGGGAGGAGAAAAGCGCCGCGTTCGTGTCGCGGCGCAGGGCATCCCTGCGGCGTTTGAACGAGTAATTTATGGTCGAGGGCAGAGGGTGTCGAGCCAAAAAGTGTTAGGTCTCGTCGGTGGATGTAACACCCTGTTACTGCGGCGTTTTTCCGCGCCGGAGCCCTCATGCGGACGCGCCTCGGCGGCTTGCTGGCCGGCGTTTTCGCCTGGTCCGCGCGGGCGCCGGTTGTCGCAAATAAACGGCGCTTGCAACGTCAACGGTTAAACGGTTTGTCGCGGGAAAGCACCTCGCCAATACTGAAACCTGGCACGTCGCTCAAATGGGCTCGGCCTGATTGGGGAGTCAATGCGCAAATCTCATTAATCGATTCGGCAAATGAATTTGCGTTTTCAATCGGTTTTCGACAACAATAGCCGCTTTCCATTGGCATGGACCCCGCCCTGACAGGCCCGTCCCATGCTTACACCGCCTCATTGAATCGAGATTGCGACATGGCCCGCGCGAAATTCCTGCCCGATAACTTCACCCTGTGCCTCGTCGGCACCGTGATCCTCGCCAGCTTCCTGCCCGTTCATGGACAGGCCGCCGTGGGGTTCGACTGGGTGACGAACATCGCGGTCGGCCTGCTGTTCTTCCTGCACGGCGCCAAGCTGTCACGCGAGGCGATCATTGCGGGCGCGACGCACTGGCGCCTTCACGTCGTGGTGCTGCTGAGCACGTTCGCGCTGTTTCCGCTGCTCGGCCTCGCGCTTAAACCGGTCCTCTCGCCGCTGGTCACGCCGTCGCTCTACGCCGGCGTCCTCTTCCTCTGCACGCTCCCATCGACGGTCCAGTCGTCGATCGCGTTCACGTCCATTGCCAAGGGCAACGTGCCGGCCGCGGTATGCAGCGCGTCCGCCTCGAGCCTGCTCGGCATCTTCGTCACTCCAGCACTCGTCAGCGTCATCGTGACGAATCAGGCCGCGAGCGGCGGTGCGTCGCCGTGGCATACGATGGGCAACATCGTGCTGCAACTGCTCGTGCCGTTCGTTGCCGGCCAACTGCTGCGCCCGCTGATCGGCAAGTGGATCGAGAAGAATCGCGGCGTGCTGAAGTTCGTCGACCAGGGCTCGATCCTGCTCGTGGTGTACGGCGCGTTCAGCGAGGCCGTCACCGAAGGCCTGTGGCACACGATTCCGCTGTCGGCGCTCGGCGGCCTCGTCGTGGTAAACGCCGTGCTGCTCGCGCTCGCGCTGGCCGTGACGATCTTCGCGAGCAAGCGGCTCGGCTTCAACCGCGCGGACCAGATCACGATCATCTTCTGCGGCTCGAAGAAGAGCCTCGCCGCCGGCGTGCCGATGGCCAAAGTGATCTTCGCGTCGCATGCGGTCGGCGCCGTGGTGCTGCCGCTGATGCTGTTCCACCAGATCCAGCTGATGGTCTGCGCCGCGCTCGCGCAACGCTGGGGCGCCCGCGACCTCAGCGGCGAGAACAATGCCGCGGCGCGGCGACCCGCCGCCGCCGTCGCGCGCCGTTGAAAACACACGCAATGCAAACAGGACATTCATAAGCGCCCTCCCTGAGCGTCGTTTTGATCGTGTAAAGCAAGCCGCCTTCGGGCGGCTTTTCTTTTGGCTCTTCACTGGCCTTTGTCGTTATTTCACGCGCAAACGCTCTCGCTGTCGCCTCGGCCGGATGGCATAGGACGATTCTCGAACCGTCTCGAAAACGGCATCCCGCGTGGTGTTTAGTTGTTTTTACTAAACACTTTAATTTCAAATAAGTCCATAAAATACGGGTATTTACGGGTATCATACGGGCGTTTTGCGGGCAGCTTCAGCTGCGTTTTACTATACAATCGCCCGACCTGAACCCGTGCTGCCTCGCCTCGCGCGGCAGCTTCATTCGATGGCCACAACCATCCGCGACGTCGCCCGCGCGGCCAGCGTTTCGATCGGCACCGTGTCGCGCGCGCTCAAGAATCAGCCGGGCCTTTCCGAGGCCACGCGCGAGCGCGTCGTCGAAGCGGCGCGCCAGCTCGGCTACGACCCGGCGCAGTTGCGTCCGCGCATCCGCCGGCTAACTTTCCTGCTGCATCGTCAGCACAACAACTTCGCCGCGAGCCCGTTCTTCTCGCACGTGCTACACGGTGTCGAAGACGCGTGCCGCGAGCGCGGCATCGTGCCGTCGGTACTGACTGCCGGGCCGACCGAGGACGTAATTCATCAGATGCGCCTGCACGCGCCCGACGCCGTCGCGATCGCCGGCTTCGTCGAGCCCGAAACGCTCGCCACGCTGGTCGCGATGCAACGCCCGCTGGTGCTGATCGATCTATGGTCGCCGGGCTTGCGCTCGGTCAATCTCGACAACGCCGGCGGCGCCACGCTCGCGATGCGCCATCTGTTCGCGCAGCAGCGCAAGCGCGTCGCGTTCATCGGCGGCTCGCTCGCGCATTTCAGCATCGCCGAGCGCGCGCTCGGCTACCGGCGCGCGTTCTTCGAAGCGGGACTGCTGTTCGATCCGTCGCTCGAAGTGAACATCGACGCCGGGCTCGATCCCGACACCGGCGCCGCGCGCGCGATGCAGCGCCTGCTCGACGCGCCGGGCCCGCGCCCCGACGCCGTATTCGCATTCAACGACGCCGCCGCGCTTGCCGCGCTGCGCGTGTGCCTCGCGCGCGGCCTCAGCGTGCCCGACGACATCGCGATCATCGGTTTCGACGACATCCCCGCCGCCGCCCACGCTACCCCGCCGCTATCGACGATCGCGGTCGACAAGGAAGCGCTCGGCCGACGCGGGGTCGAACTGCTGCTCGAAGACTCACCCGCCGAACTCGAAGTCCGCTTGCCCGTTCAACTCGTTGCCCGTGCCAGTACTTTGGTGAAAACTCCATGACGCTAACCGATCCGCTTCAACTTTCCACCGACGCGGCGAAGGCGCCGCCGGTCGCCAGCTTCCGCAAGCGCGAGTTTCTGCTCACGCACATCGAGGACACGCTGCGCTTCTACGCGCCGAACGTGCTCGACCCGAGCGGCGGCTTCTACCACTTCTTCCGCGACGACGGTTCGATCTACAACCGCACCACGCGCCACCTGGTCAGCAGTTGCCGCTACGTGTTCAACTACGCGATGGCGTACCGGCAGTTCGGCGACCCGAAGCACCTCGAATACACGCGCCACGGCCTGCGCTTTCTGCGCGACGCGCACTGGGACTCGCAGCACGAGGGCTACGACTGGGAAATCGAATGGCGCGACGGCAAACAGCGCACGCTCGACGCGACGCGCCACTGCTACGGCCTCGCGTTCGTGCTGCTCGCGTACTCGCACGCGGCGATGGCCGGCATCGAGGAAGCGAAGCCGATGATCGGCGCGACCTTCGAGTTGATGGAGCACCGCTTCTGGGACGCCGCCGCCGGCCTCTATGCCGACGACGCGTCGGCCGACTGGCGTGTCAGCACGTATCGCGGGCAGAACGCGAACATGCATACGACCGAGGCGCTGCTCGCCGCGCACGAAGCGACCGGTCATCTGGTGTATCTCGATCGCGCCGAGCGCGTCGCGTCGAATATCACGCTGCGCCAGGCGAAGCTGTCGCAAGGGCTCGTGTGGGAGCACTTTCACGCGGACTGGTCGGTCGACTGGCACTACAACGAAGAGGACAGCTCGAACATCTTCCGTCCGTGGGGCTTTCAGCCCGGTCATCAGACCGAATGGGCGAAGCTGCTGCTGATTCTCGAACGCTTCCGTCCGCTGCCGTGGCTGCTGCCGCGCGCGATCGAACTGTTCGACGCCGCGATGACGCACGCGTGGGACGAAGACCACGGCGGCCTCTACTACGGCTTTGGCCCCGACGGCACCGTGTGCGATCACGACAAGTACTTCTGGGTGCAGGCCGAAACGTTCGCGACCGCCGCGCTGCTCGGCAAGCGCACCGGCAACGAGCGCTTCTGGGACTGGTACGACGAGATCTGGCGCTATAGCTGGACGCACTTCGTCGATCACAGGTACGGCGCCTGGTATCGCATCCTGACCTGCGACAACCGCAAGTACAGCGACGAAAAGAGCCCGGCCGGCAAGACCGACTATCACACGATGGGCGCGTGCTACGAAGTGCTCGCCCATGCGCTCGGCGAAAACGCTGCGGTTGAATCAGCCGCTCCCGCCGCAGCGGCTTCCGCGGAGAAAGCACAATGAACGCGACGACCGAACTCCCCGTTTTCATATCCGCCGGCGACATCCTGACCGATCTCGTGCGCACCGGCGCATCGCACTGGCTGTCGCGTCCGGGCGGCGCGGGCTGGAACGTCGCGCGCTGCGTCGCCCGGCTCGGCCTGCCGACCGCGAGCGCGGGCTCGCTCGGCGTCGATAACTTTTCCGACGAGCTGTGGGACGCGAGCGTCGCGGCCGGCCTCGACATGCGCTTCCTGCAGCGCGTCGAGCGCCCGCCGCTGCTCGCGATCGTGCATCAGACGCATCCGCCCGCGTACTTCTTCATGGGCGAGAACGGCGCCGACCTCGCGTTCGATCCGGCGAAGCTGCCCGCCGGTTGGATGAACGCGGTGAAGTGGGCGCACTTCGGCTGCATCAGCCTCGTGCGTCAGCCGCTCGGCGACACACTGGCGAAGCTCGCCGCCGAGTTGCGTTCGCACGGCGTGAAGATCAGCTTCGATCCGAACTATCGCAACCTGATGGAGCACGGCTACGAGCCGACGCTGCGTAAGATGGCCGCGCTTGCGGATCTGATCAAGGTATCGGACGAAGACCTGCGCATGATCTTCAAGACCAGCGATGAAGCCGCCGCGCTCGCGCAACTGCGCGCGATGAATCCCGCCGCCACCGTGCTCGTCACGCGCGGCCCCGAAGCGGCGATGCTGCTAGAAGGCGCCGCGCTGATCGAGGCGAAACCGCCGCGCGTCGAAGTGGTCGATACGGTCGGCGCGGGCGATGCGTCGATCGGCGGTCTGCTGTTCAGCCTGATGAGCGCGCCGCAACGCGGGTGGCCCGAGCATCTCGCGTTTGCGCTCGCGGCCGGCGCGGCGGCTTGCGGCCACGCCGGCGCGCATGCGCCGACGCTCGACGAGGTGGTCGCGCTGCTATAAAACGCGGCGCTGTAATTCTGCTGCCCTGGGGCGCGCGTAGCGTAACGGATGTCGAGCACGTCGCGCGGCGCGAAGCCGCCCCGGGCGGGAACCGATCCCGCCATGCCGTGCTAGGATGAAAATATCGAAACCTTTGCGAAAAGGAGCGAGGCCATGGAGGACGTCACCTACACCAAAGGGCTCTACACGGCCACCGCGTCGATAAGAGAAGTCGCACATGACGCCTGGCAAGGTGTCGTCACCCTCGCTCGCGACGAAGGCGAACCCAGCGCCGATCAGGAAACCACGCTCTACGAAGTCGACTCGACGTCGTCGACGCCAGGAGAAGCGCTCGAAGAAGCCAAAGCGCTCGCACATCGTATCCTCGGGGAAATCGAACTGTAGGCCGAACCAAGGGGCAGCGCGTCGCGCGTCCTCGCGCATCGGCGCGCCGCTGCCGGATCGGCCGGCTGGAGGCGATCATGGCTGAGCAGCTGTTCCAATACGGCGTGTATTCGATCCACGTTCGTCCGCTCGAACTCAGTGGCGCGCGCTGGGACGCGGAATACGAAATCCGTCATCGCGAGAAGGCCGTCAAGGCGTGGACCACGGTCGGCGGCGACGCGGGTTATGCCGAGCAGTCCGAAGCGGTGGAAAGCGCGCATCGGCAGGCGGTCGACGATATCGAGCATGGAGCGGGAATTCCGAAGCCGCGCGTGTTTCCGTGACGGCGGGGGGTGGGTGTGGCGCGCGGCTGCGCCCAACCCGCACGCCGCGCGTGATGCAACCTGACCCAGCCTGAAATCCGGGACGCGCCCGGAAGCATTTCGACGACGGCATCGCGCAACCTCGCACCGTGGCGATACATCGCGCCGCGCCGCCTTCGCACCGCGCGGAAACTCGCGCAGCGCGCACAACGCGCCATGCTAGGCTGTGCACGTCTTCATCCCCACGAGCGCGTGATGGCAAGCGAACCGTCAGACCGTTTTTCCACGCTCGGCGACACCGACACCGACGCAAGCGCGCCGAGGCGCCGCGCGCGCGGCAGTCGCGAAATGCGTCTCGACGATCGCGTGGTGATCGCGCACGGCATGCCGACGCCGCTGTGGCAAGACCTGTATCACCGTGCGCTCGGCGTGCGCTGGCCCGGGTTCTTCGTGTCGCTCGCGCTGCTGTTCCTGCTGCTCAACACCGTGTTCGCCATGCTCTACATGCTCGGCGACGCTCCTATCGCGAATCAGTTTCCGAAGGGCTTCGCCGGCGCGTTCTTCTTTAGCGTCGAAACCCTCGCGACGGTCGGCTACGGCGACATGCATCCGCAAACCGTCTACGCGCACTGGATCGCGACGCTCGAAATCTTCATCGGTATGTCGAGTATCGCGTTGGCGACCGGGCTGATCTTCGCGCGCTTTTCGCGGCCGCACGCGAAGATCATGTTCGCGCGCTACGCGGTGATCCGGCCGATCGACGGCCGCATGACGTTGATGGTGCGCTCGGCCAACGCGCGTCAGAACGTGATCGCCGAGGCACGCGCGCGGCTGCGCATCATGCGCCTGGAGACCTCGATCGAAGGCTTTACGCTGCGCAAGCTCTACGACCTCGCGCTGGTGCGCGACCAGCACCCGGTCTTCAAGCTCGGCTGGACGCTGATGCACATCATCGACGAAGCGAGTCCGCTGTTCGGCGAAAACGCCGAATCGTTGAAAGGCCGCGACGTGTCGCTGCTGCTGACGCTCGAAGGCATCGACGAATCGACGTCGCAAACCATGCAGGCGCGCCACATGTGGACTTGCGACCAGATCGTCTGGCAGCACCGGTTCGTCGACATCATGAGTGAGCGCGACGGCGTGAGCCACATCGACTACGCACACTTCGACGAAATCGTGCCGCTCGATGCGGCACCGCTCCAACCGGACCTCGCGGCGAACACGGCGCAATAGCAATAGCCATCGTCCCATTCGCCGCCTCACGACACCCCAGGGCATACCCGAAGCGCGCCGCCGCGTGGCAAATCCGGCTCAAAAGCGGGCCGAAACGCGCGACTCATCGCGCCCATTCGCGCACGCCCGATTAAAGAAGAAATAATTCACTCTCACGAGCGCTAAAAAATAGAGTCTCTTTCGCTGCGCGGCATCCGTGACTCCACCGCCCGCGCGCGAAGCCAGAACCTTGGAGACTCCCCCATGACCGCTCGCCTGCCCATCGACGGCACGCCCGCTCTCGCCGACTACAAGCTGTCCGACAATCTCATCGCGACGCGCGGCCGGATCTTTCTGACCGGCACTCAGGCGCTCGTGCGCCTCGCGCTGATGCAGCGCGCGCTCGACAAGACCCGCAACCTGAACACGGCCGGCTTCATCAGCGGCTATCGCGGCTCGCCGCTCGGCATGGTCGATCAGCAGTTGTGGAAGGCGAAAAAACTGCTTGCCGCGAGCGATATCCGCTTTCTGCCCGCGATCAACGAAGAACTCGGCGGCACCGCCGTGCTCGGCACGCAGCGCGTCGAAGCCGATCCCGAGCGCACCGTCGATGGCGTATTCGCGATGTGGTACGGCAAAGGCCCGGGCGTCGACCGCGCGGGCGATGCCTTGAAGCACGGCAACGCGTACGGCTCGTCGCCGCACGGCGGCGTGCTGGTGGTCGCGGGCGACGATCACGGCTGCGTGTCGTCGTCGATGCCGCATCAGAGCGACTTCGCGATGATCGGCTGGCATATGCCGGTCGTGAATCCGTCGAACATCGCGGACATGCTCGAATTCGGCCTGTATGGCTGGGCGTTGTCGCGCTTCTCGGGCGCGTGGGTCGGCTACAAGGCCATTTCGGAGACCGTCGAATCGGGCTCGACCGTCGATCTCGACGCGCTGCAAACCGGATGGACACCGCCACCGGAATTCGAAGCACCAGCCGGCGGTCTGCACAACCGCTGGCCCGATCTGCCGAGCCTGACGATCGAAGCGCGTCTGCACGCGAAGCTCGACGCGGCGCGCCAGTTTGCGCGCATGAACAGTATCGACAAATGGATCGCGCCGAGCCCGCACGCCAATGTCGGCATCGTCACGTGCGGCAAGGCGCATCTCGATCTGATGGAAGCGCTGCGCCGGCTCGATCTGACGGTCGCCGATCTCGACGCGGCCGGCGTGCGCATCTACAAGGTCGGACTGTCGTTTCCGCTGGAGATGACGCGCATCGACGCGTTCGTGTCGGGTCTGTCCGAAGTGCTCGTGATCGAAGAGAAAGGCCCGGTCATCGAGCAACAGATCAAGGACTATCTGTACAACCGCACACAAGGCACACGACCGGTCGTGATCGGCAAGCACGCCGAAGATGGCACGTTGCTGCTGTCGTCGCTCGGCGAACTGCGGCCGTCGCGCATTCTCCCGGTGTTCGCGAACTGGCTCGCGAAGCACAAGCCGGCGCTCGATCGCCGTGAACGCGTCGTCGATCTGGTCGCGCCGCAGATCCTGTCGAACGCGGCGGACAGCGTGAAGCGCACGCCGTACTTCTGCTCCGGCTGCCCGCACAACACGTCGACGAAAGTGCCGGACGGCTCGATCGCGCAGGCGGGCATCGGCTGTCATTTCATGGCGTCGTGGATGGAGCGCGACACGACCGGGCTGATTCAGATGGGCGGCGAAGGCGTCGACTGGGCCGCGCATTCGATGTTCACGAAAACCCGCCACGTATTCCAGAATCTCGGCGACGGCACCTACTTTCACTCCGGCATTCTCGCAATCCGCCAGGCGGTCGCCGCGAACACGACGATCACCTACAAGATCCTCTATAACGACGCGGTCGCGATGACGGGCGGCCAGCCGGTCGACGGCAGCATCTCGGTGCCGCAGATCGCACGTCAGGTCGAAGCCGAGGGCGTATCGCGCTTCGTCGTGGTCAGCGACGAGCCGGAGAAATACGACGGCCATCACGGCCAGTTTCCGCAGGGCACGACGTTTCACCATCGCAGCGAGATGGACGCGGTGCAGCGTCAGTTGCGCGACATCGACGGCGTGACCGTGCTGATCTACGACCAGACCTGCGCGGCCGAAAAGCGCCGGCGCCGCAAGAAGGGCGAATTCCCCGACCCGAACAAACGGCTCTTCATCAACGAGGAAGTCTGCGAAGGCTGCGGCGATTGCGGTGTCCAGTCGAACTGTTTGTCGGTGGAACCGGTGGAAACCGCGCTCGGTCGCAAGCGCCGCATCGATCAGTCGTCGTGCAACAAGGACTACTCGTGCGTGAACGGCTTTTGCCCGAGCTTCGTCACCATCGAAGGCGGTACGCTGAAAAAAGCCGCGGGCGTCGCGTGCGATCCGCAGGCGCTCGCCGCGCACGTCAACGCGTTGCCGATTCCCGCGACGCAACTCGATGCCGCGCCGTACGACATCCTCATCACGGGCGTCGGCGGCACCGGTGTTGTGACGGCCGGCGCCTTGATCAGCATGGCCGCGCACCTCGAAGGCAAGAGCGCGTCGGTGCTCGACTTCATGGGCTTCGCGCAGAAGGGCGGCGCGGTGCTGTCGTTCGTGCGCTTTGCCGCCCGCGACGAATGGCTGAACCAGGTCCGCATCGACACGCAGCAGGCCGACGTGCTGCTCGCCTGTGACATGGTGGTCGGCGCGAGTGCCGATGCACTGCAGACGGTGCGACATGGCCGCACCCGCATCGTCGTCAACACGCATGCGATTCCGAACGCGAGCTTCGTGCAGAACCCGGATGCGACGCTGCATGCCGACGCGCTGATCGACAAGATGCGTCACGCGGCCGGAGAAGAGCGTATGTCGACGTGCGACGCGCAAGCGCTCGCAACGCGTTTTCTCGGCGATACGATCGGCGCGAACATTCTGATGCTCGGCTTCGCGTGGCAGCTCGGTCTCGTGCCGGTGTCGTTCGCCGCGATGATGCGCGCGAT
Source organism: Paraburkholderia lebeckiae (assembly GCF_050436225.1). Lineage (NCBI taxonomy): Bacteria > Pseudomonadati > Pseudomonadota > Betaproteobacteria > Burkholderiales > Burkholderiaceae > Paraburkholderia > Paraburkholderia lebeckiae. The sequence goes on from NZ_JBNDLU010000002.1 coordinate 3,645,162, forward strand.
CGAACTGAACAACGTCGCCGTGCAGATGAACCAGCTCGCGTTCTCGATCGGGCGCATGGCCGCGGCTGATCCCGCCGCGCTCGAATCGCTGTGGCAGTCGCGTCATGCACCGAAGCCGAGCGTGCGGGTCGATACGCTCGACGAGCTGATCGCCCATCGCGAAGCACGGCTGCTCGCGTATGGCGGCGCGGCTTATGTGAAGCGGTATCGCGCGCTCGTCGATGCGGCGCGGCGCGCGGAAGCCGCCGTCGATGCGGCGAGCGAGCGCGTGACGCGCGCGGTCGCGACCACGTTCTACCGGCTGCTCGCGGTAAAGGATGAATACGAAGTTGCGCGTCTGCATACGGATGCCGCGTTCCGCGATGCGCTCGAAGCGCAGTTCGAGGGCGTCGCCGGCAAGGACTTCACGATCCGCTTCAACCTCGCGCCGCCGACGCTCACGCGCGCGCAGCCCGGCGCCGTGCCGACGAAGAAAACCTATGGTCAATGGATGTGGCCCGTGCTCGGCCTGCTCGCGAAATGGCGCGGTCTGCGCGGCTCGGCACTCGATCCGTTCGGCCGCACGCTCGAGCGCAAGATGGAGCGCGAGCTCGCGAGCGATTACGAAGCCACGCTGCAACGTGCGCTAGCGAAACTCGACGCGGGCCATCTCGACGACGTCGCGAAACTCGCTGAACTGCATGCGCGCGTGCGCGGGTATGGGCACGTGAAACTGGCGAATCTGGCGGGCGTCAAGCGTGGTGAGCGTGACCTCGCTGCGCGCCTCGGCATCGATGCGGCGACGGGTGTCGCGGTGAAGAAGTCGCTCGAGGAGATGAAGGGCGCCGGGCAATTGCGCGGCATTCCGGTGGTAGTCGCGAAGTAAGCGGTTCGTTGCGCTGCTCACCTTTGCATCGCGTCGAGCAGCGCCCTCACCTGCATCACCTTCGCCGGATCGACTGGCGCGAGTCCGTTGCCGTTCACGCGCACGCCGGAGCCGAAATGCACGGCCTCGACGTGCGTTTTGCTCACGAACTCCGCGACCCCATCGACCGTCAAGCCGGCACCGGCGAGCACCGTGCAATGCGAGCCGGCAGCCTGCCGCAGCAGTTCGCCGATCGTCGCTTGCGCCCGCAGCACCGACGGCTGTCCGCCCGACGTCAGCACATTCGTCACCGCCTCGAAACCGAGCAATACGTCGAGCGCTTCGCGCAGATCGCGCGCCTCGTCGAACGCGCGATGGAACGTGATCGCGAGTCCATCGGCAGCTTCGCACGCGCGCGCCAGACCTTCGCGGTCGATCGCCCGCTCGGCATCGAGCATGCCGATCACGATGCCGTTCGCGCCGGCCGCCTTGACGGCCCGGATGTCGCGCAGCATCACCGCGTAGTCGTCGGCATCGTAGACGAACGCGCGGCTATGCGGCCGCACGATCACGTTTACGGGTACACCGGCTGCCCGGACGCCGACCGCTGAAACGACCGCCTCGATCAACCCCACACTCGGCGTCAGTCCGCCCTCGCCCATCGCGGTGACGAGTTCGAGACGGTCGGCACCGGCCTGCGCGGCAGCGCGCGCATCGGCGACGGTCGTGGCAATCACTTCGAGCAGCACGGACATGAGCGCAATCTGGTGTCGTTGAAAACGACATCATGTCAGATGCGCGCGTCGCGTTCGTCTTCGACCCAGTCGATATCGCCGCACAGCACGCAGGTCTCGCTGCCGACGCGCGTTGCCACCGACAGCGTCACGCACGGCAACGCCTCGTTGATCGACAGATACGGCCGCGTCACGTGCACGCGCTCCGGCGCATTGATCGCGACGCTGAAGTATGGACGACGCAGCCAGTTCGCGCCCTGCGCGTCGGCGAGCGGCAGAAAGCGCGTTTCGTGCGCCGCGCGATCGGCGCGCAGCACCACGTTGCGGCCGGCCTGGCGCCCCTTCGCGTCGAGCAGAAAACAGCGCGCCACGTGATCGAGCGCGAGGAAATTCCAGCACACCTCGTCGAGCGGCTCACCGGCGGCGAGACGCTCCGCGGCGCGCTCGAACGCGCGCAGATACGGCGCGAGCCGACTCGCGCTGCGCCGCTCGCGTGCCTCGGCCTGCTCACGATAACGCTCGGTGACTTCGCCGATGCAGACCGCCGCGTGGATCGCATCGGCAACACCCGGATTCGGCCGGCCAAAGAAAAAGCCCTGCACGAAGTCGGCATTGCAGGCGAGCGCCATCTGCGCTTCGTGCTCGGTTTCGACGCCCTCGATCAGCACCAGCTTGCCCGCTTCGTGCAGCATCGCCACGAGCCCCGGCAGGATCGTCGCCATGTCGGCGCGATGCGCGGCATGCGACAGCATGACGCGGTCGAGCTTCACGATGTCGGGATTCAGTTGCCAGATCCGCTCGATGTTCGAATGGCCGGCGCCGAAATCATCGAGCGCGATCAAGAAGCCCCGCTCGCGAAAGTCGCGCACTGCGTCGGCAAGTCGATCGAGATCTTCGGCGCTCTGCTCGAGCACTTCGAGCACGACGCGCCGCGGCGACAGATCGAGCCGCCGCAGATTGGCGAGCAAAGCGGCCGCGAGATACGGGTCGGTCAGCACGCCCGGGTGCACGTTCAGAAACAACCATTCGCGCTCGGCGCCGAGCACCTTGAAGTTCTCCAGATGCAGCGTCTGCGCCAGCCGGTCGATCTGCAGCGCGTCGCCGAGGCGTGCGGCCTCGCCGAACACATCGAGCGGCGACACCGCGCGATCGAGCGCGTCGTGCGCGCGCAGCAAGCCCTCATAGCCGACCGCGCGCAGGTGCGACAGACTGAAAATCGGCTGGAACACGCTGGTAAGCGTCAGTTCGCCGTGCTGCACCGAATACCTTTGAAGGCCCGAGGTCACCTCGACCTCGAAGCCGTGCGGCATGCTCGCCGCCCTGTCCTGTTGCGCAATGCTCATGCAATCCTCTCACGCGAGAGCCGGCCGGTCCGAACAAGACCGGCAACGAGGCCGATGGTCTCTCAAAATGTGCGTCGTCATTACCGGTTAAGCAAGGTCCATGCGCGCGGTGGCGCACACTGCGCTGTAACTCGCTCGAAAGAGTGCACCGGCGACAGCGCTCGTGCGCCGCCCGTGGGCGTCGCGCGCACCGTTGCGGTGCACGGATTCGCAGGCCGCGTCGCGGCGAAGCTCGCGGCAACTGCGTGCGCCGCCGGGCTACACTCGACCCTGCGCATCGCGCCCTCTCCCGGGACACCCCCCTTCATCCCCCGAAACACACGATGGAAATTGTCTTTACCGTCCTGATCCTGCTACTTGCCGTCGCCGCGTCCGGCATGCTGACCCGCGCGCTGCCGTTCAAGCTGCCGCTGCCGCTCGTGCAGATCGCGATCGGCGCGATGCTCGCGTGGCCGCGCCTCGAATTGCACGTCGCGTTCGATCCGGAAATCTTCATGCTGCTGTTCATTCCGCCGCTGCTGTTCGCGGACGGCTGGCGCATCCCGAAGCGCGAGTTCTTCATGGCGCGCCGCGCGATCCTGATGCTCGCGCTCGGTCTCGTGTTCATGACGGTGCTGGTGGTCGGTCACTTCGTGCACGCGCTGGTGCCGCAGATCTCGCTGCCGGTCGCATTCGCGCTCGCCGCCGTGTTGTCGCCGACCGACGCGGTCGCGCTGTCCGGCATCGCCGGTAAGGGCAAGATTCCGGTGCAGCTGATGCATATTCTCGAAGGCGAGGCGCTGATGAACGACGCGTCAGGCCTCGTCGCGCTGAAGTTCGCGATCGCCGCCGCGCTGACCGGCGCGTTCTCCCTGCGTGAAGCGTCGGTGAGCTTCGTGATCATCGCGGTGGGCGGCCTCGCGGTCGGCGCGGCGGTGAGCGCGGTGTTCAGCTTCGTGTCCGCGCGCTTCCTGAATCTCAACGAAGAAGGCGATCCCGCGCCGGGCGTCGTGATGACGCTGCTGATCCCGTTCGCCGCCTATCTGACCGCCGAGCGCTTCGAGCTGTCGGGCATTCTCGCCGCGGTCTCCGCCGGCATGATGATGAACTACGCGAGCATCGCGGAAAAATGGCAGGTCGCCTCGCGCGTGCGGGCCACGAGCACGTGGACGATGATCGAGTTCGTGTTCAATGGCATGGTGTTCATCATGCTCGGCCTGCAGTTTCCGCACATCCTCGGCCGCGCACTGCTCGAAGCGCACGAAACCAACGACGCGCAGGTCGCGCTGCTGATCGGCTATATCGTTGCGGTGGCGCTCGCGCTGTACGCGATGCGCTTCGCGTGGGTGTGGCTGCTGCGCTGGTTCGCGAGCCGCGGCGCGACGAAGCACGGCGTCGCGAACGCAGTGCCCGGGTTGCGCATGGCCTCGGTGACGACGGTGGCCGGGGTGCGCGGCGCGGTGACGCTCGCGGGCGTGCTGTCGCTGCCGGAGGTGCTGCCGAACGGCACGCCGCTGCCGGGACGCGATCTCGCGATCTTCATCGCGTCGGGCGTGATCCTGCTGTCGCTGCTGGTGGCAGTGGCCGCGTTGCCACTGCTGCTGCGCGGCTGGCGGCGCGGCAAGGACCCGCATGCCGCCGAGGAAGCACTCGCGCGTACGCTCGCCGCGCAGTCCGCGATTCGCGCGGTCGATCATCTGCACGACACGGAATGCGCGGACCTCGATGAATCGGCTCAGGCGTATGCGACCGATGTAACCGCGCGGGTAATGGACCTGTACCGCCGCCGCCTGGCGACGCTCGACGACGAACAGGCGCCACGCGAACTCGCGCGCAGCGCCGATGCCCTCGAATTCCGCATGAAGCTCGCGGCGATGCGCGCCGAGCGCAAGACGCTGCTCGACCTGCGCGACACCCAGCGCATCAACGACGAGACGCTGAACAAGCTGATGCGCGAGGTGGATCTGTCGGAGACGGCGCTGACCGCGCGCAAAAGGTAGGAGTTGGCTGCCGCATCGACATCGGCACCGGCGCTTGAAATGCCAGTGCCGATAAAAGACGCTCAGGCCACCGGCCCTTGCGTCGGCTTTCTTCTCAACAGCGCGTACAGGATGATCGCGCCGAACGTCGCGGTGCCGATGCCGCCGAGCCCGAAGCCGCCGAGCTTCAGCGAGAAGTCGCCGGCGCCGAGCACGAGCGTGACGGCCGCGACGATCAGGTTGCGGTTGTCGGAGAAGTCGACCTTGTTGACGACCCAGATGCGCGCGCCCGTCACCGCGATCAGCCCGAATACGACGATCGACACGCCGCCCAGCACCGGTCCCGGAATCGTCTGGATCACCGCGCCGAACTTCGGCGAGAAGCCGAGCACGAGGGCGATCAACGCGGCGATCACGAACACCAGCGTCGAATAGATCTTCGTGACCGCCATCACGCCGATGTTCTCCGCGTATGTGGTCACGCCGGTACCGCCCGCGAAGCCGGACACGATCGTCGCGAGCGCATCGCCGAGAAACGCGCGGCCGATATAGCGGTCGAGGTTCTGGCCCGTCATCGCGCTGACGGCCTTGATGTGGCCGAGGTTTTCGGCGACGAGGATCACCGCGATCGGCGCGAGCAGCGTCATCGCGTGCGGGTCGAACACCGGCGACATGAAGTTCGGCATGCCGAACCACGCGGCGTTCGCGACGATCGAGAAATCGATCGGCTTGCCCATGCCGAGGCCGTTCGTGACGATCGCGTAAATGACGTAGGCGAGCAGAAGGCCGACCAGGATCAGCAGACGCTGGAGCATGCCGCGCGTGAACACCGCGACCGCGCCGACGCATAGCACCGTGACGAGCGCCATCCACGACTCGAAATTGCTGCCGCTCACGCCATGCACGGCGATCGGCGCGAGGTTCAGACCGATCACGCAGACGATCGCGCCGGTCACGACCGGCGGCATCAGCGTTTCGATCCAGCCCGTGCCGACCGCCGCCACGATCAGGCCGATCACCCCGTACGCGACGCCGCACGCGATGATGCCGCCCAACGCGACCGCAATATTCGGGTTCGCGCCGTGTCCGCCGTAGCCGGTCACCGCGATCACGAGGCCGATGAACGCAAAGCTCGAACCGAGATAGCTCGGCACGCGCCCGCCGACGAGCACGAAGAACAGCAGCGTGCCGATCCCCGACATGAAGATGGCCAGGTTCGGATCGAAGCCCATCAGCAGCGGCGCGAGCACGGTCGAGCCGAACATCGCGACGACGTGCTGGACGCCCATCGCGAACATCTGCGGCCACCCGAGCCGTTCGTCGATGCCGACGATGCCGCCTTCGGCGGCGGCAGGCTGGCGGCGCCAGCGGGGGAAATAGGATGCGGCCATCGCGGGGATTCTCCTCAGGGTCGGCGTGGTGTGTGCCGATCACGCGCTGCGGCGTGGGTCCGGCAAAGTTACGCGCGAGTTTACGGAGAGCAATAAGGGCTGGCAAGCGGGCCGACAAATGGCTCGGAAAACGAGCCGCGGAAGCGGGTCAATTCGCGCGGCGCGCGAGCAGCGACACGGCGATCCCGAGGATCGCGCTAGCCAGCAAGACACTGATCGCAAGCACGTTGTTCGGTCGGCGCGTCACTATGCGTTTCTGGTTCTGACATGCGCTGGACGTCGCGCGTGAAGAAGCGCATGCGCCAGAACGGCACGCCAGAAGTCCCGTTCGGCGGGGGTTTTCGTCCGATCGCCAGATTATCCAGGCGCCGTCCAATTATTCGGATAGCAAACGCGAATTGGCTGGATAGTTGGCCTCGCCACTTGGGTATTCAATCGAGCCTGTCACGTTCAAACGATTGGACACAAGGAGAGAGACACATCATGAGCGAGAAGCGCAGCGCCTCGGAATGGCGCGAATTCGTCAGCGGCTGTCTGGACTTTCGCCCCGCGGAAGGCGTGTACCGGATTGCCCGCGAAATGTTCACGGAGCCCGAGCTGTTCTCGCTCGAGATGGAGCACATCTTCGAGAAGGCCTGGATCTATGCGTGTCACGAAAGCGAGATCCTCAACAAGAACGATTTCCTGACGATGCGCGCTGGCCGCCAGCCGCTGATCATCTCGCGCGACGGCGCCGGCAACCTGAACGCGATGATCAACGCGTGCCAGCACCGCGGCGCGACGCTCACGCGTATGACCAAGGGCAACCAGTCGACCTTCACGTGCCCGTTCCATGCATGGTGCTACAAGAACGACGGCCGGCTCGTGAAGGTGAAGGCGCCGGGCGAATACTGCGACGAATTCGACAAGTCGGTGCGCGGCCTGAAGAAAGCGCGCATCGCGAGCTACAAGGGCTTCGTGTTCGTGAGCCTCGACGTCGACGGCACCGACACGCTCGAAGACTATCTCGGCGACGCGCGCATCTTCTTCGACATGATGGTCGCGCAGTCGCCGACCGGCGAGCTCGAAGTGCTGCCCGGCAAGTCGACCTACACGTTCGACGGCAACTGGAAGCTGCAGAACGAGAACGGTCTCGACGGCTATCACGTGAGCACCGTGCACTACAACTACGTGGCGACCGTGCAGCACCGCATCGAGTCGAATGCGAAGAAAGGGGATAACCCCAGCGGCACGCTCGACTACAGCAAGCTCGGCGCCGGCGACAGCGAAACCGACGACGGCTGGTTCGCGTTCAGGAATGGCCACAGCGTGCTGTTCAGCGACATGCCGAATCCGCAAGTGCGTCCCGGCTACGAGAGCGTGATGCCGCGGCTCGTCGAAGCCTATGGCCAGGACAAGGCCGAATGGATGATGCACCGGCTGCGCAATCTGAATGTCTACCCGAGTATGTTCTTCATGGACCAGATCAGTTCGCAGCTGCGCATCGTGCGGCCGGTCGCGTGGAACAGGACCGAGGTCATCAGCCAGTGCATCGGCGTGAAGGGCGAGTCGGCGAAGGATCGCGAGAACCGCATCCGTCAGTTCGAAGACTTCTTCAACGTGTCCGGCATGGGCACGCCCGACGATCTCGTCGAGTTCCGCGAGCAGCAGCGCGGCTTCCAGGCGCGCCTCGAACGCTGGAGCGACATCTCGCGCGGGCATCACAAGTGGGCCAGCGGCGCGACCGCGAACTCCACGCTGCTCGGCATCGAGCCGAATCTGACCGGCACCGAGCTGACCCACGAAGGGCTTTACGTGAACCAGCACGGCACCTGGCGCGACACGATCCTCAAGGGTCTCGACAAATCCATCGAATCGCAGGGAGAGCAGGCATGAGCCAACTCCAACACTCCGTCGAGCAGTTTCTGTATCTGAAGGCCGATCTGTGCGACAAACAGCAATGGGACGGATATGTCGACCTGTTCGATCCGCAGAGCGTGTTCCATGTGCCGCAGTGGGATTCGGAGCACGTGTACACGACCGATCCGAAGCAGGGCATGTCGCTGATTTACTACTCGGATCGCGCCGGTCTCGAAGACCGCGTGTTCCGGCTGCGCACCGGCAAGTCGGCCGCGTCGACGCCGCTGCCGCGCACGATGCATCAGATCAGCAACGTGCGTCTGAGCGAGCGCGAAGATTCGAGCGTCGAAGCGAACGTGAACTGGTCGACGCTGTACACGCGTCACGGCTCGACCGACTACTTCTACGGCCGCGCGGTGTACGACCTGCAAGCGTCGGGCGATAGCTGGAAGATCAAGCGCAAGCACGTGCTGCTGCTGAACGACCACATCAACGCGGTGCTGGATTTCTACCATCTGTAAGCCGGGAGCACGACGATGAAACATAAGGTCGCGTTGAGCTTCGCCGATGGCAAAACCGCGTTCTTCGATGTGAGCCCGAACGAGCTGCTGCTCGACGCGGCGCTGAAGAACGGCGTGAACATTCCGCTCGACTGCCGCGAAGGCGTGTGCGGCACCTGCCAGGGGCGCTGCGAATCGGGCGACTACACGCTCGATTACGTCGACGACGAAACGCTCAGCGAAGAAGACCTCGCGCAGCGCAAGATCCTGTCGTGTCAGACGCGCGTGAAGTCGGATGCGTCGTTCTATTTCGACTTCGACTCGACGCTGTGCGAAGGCGCCGGCACGAGCACCGTGTCCGCGAGCGTGGTCGGCGTCGAGCTGGTGTCGGCGACGACCGCGATTCTGCGTGTCGATGCGAGCGCGCTTGAGCGTCAGCTCGATTTTCTGCCGGGCCAGTATGCGCGCGTGAAGGTGCCCGGCACCGAAGAATGGCGTTCGTACTCGTTCGCGAATCATCCGAACGCGCGCAACGAGTTGCAATTCCTGATCCGTCTGCTGCCCGACGGCATGATGAGCAACTATCTGCGCGAACGCTGTAAGGCCGGTGATACGGTCGAGTTCGAGGCGCCGCTCGGCGCGTTCTATCTGCGCCAGGTCGAGCGTCCGCTCGTGATGGTGGCGGGCGGCACGGGACTCTCTGCCTTCCTCGGCATGCTCGACGACATCTCGGCGAAACGCAATGTCGCGCATCCGGTGCATCTGTACTATGGCGTCACGAATGCAGCCGATCTGTGCGAGACCGGACGCATCAACGGCTACAAGGCGAGCATCGAAGGATTCGCGGTCGAGACCGTCGTGATGAATCCGGCGCCGGAATGGTCGGGCAAGACTGGGCTGATTCCCGAGCATTTCGACCGCTCGTTCCTCGAATCGAATGGCTTTGACATGTACGTGTGCGGACCGCCGCCGATGGTCGAAGCGATCAAGACCTGGCTCACCGAGCAGGGAATTCGGGATTACCGGCTGTTTTACGAGAAGTTCGGCGAAAGCAACACGCGATAGGACGTTCTAACGCCGCGCCGCGCGCTTCAGCGTCTCGGACGGCGACTCGCCGAACAACGCCTTGTACTCGGTCGAGAAACGGCCGAGATGGGACATCCCCCAGCCCAACGCCACCGACGAGATATTGCGCACCGAGCGGTCGTCGAGAATATCGCGCCGCGCCGATTCGAGCCGGTAGCGTTTCAGATACGCGATCGGCGCACAGCCGAAATATTGACGGAAGCCGTCGAACAGCTTGAAGCGCGACACACCCGACGCGCGCTCGATGTCTTCGAGCGTGATCGGCTCGCGCGCGTTGTCGTTAATGAACTGGCGCGCGCGGGTCAGATAATGCGGTGGCGTCGGCGCGGACGCGTTGGCCAGCTGTTCCGAATAGTTATGCGGCTGTGACAGCAGCAGCCCCTTCAGCAACGTCAGTTCGAATTCGCTGGACATGTAAAGCTGCCCCAGCGACGGTCCCGAGCGCTCCATCTCGCCGGCCAGGAACTTGATCATGCGCCACCACGATGCCTGGTCGCCGGCGGCTGCGTCCATGTCGGGCTGGAACACGAGCGGCGCTTCGACGGGGCGTTGCAGCATCGTCTGCAGCACCTGTTGGAGCGCGGAGCGCGGAATCGCGACGTGCAGCTTGCGGCAATTGCCGGTAATCGCGAGATCTTGCGATTCCTGCGGACTGACAATCAGACCGCAATCCTGATCCGACAACCACCTCTTGCCGTGTGCTGCGAGCTCCTGTTGACCGACCATCGGCAGGCTCACGCTGTAGCAGTTCAGCGGACTGCTCTCACTCACCGCGACCGTCACGTCGGTGCCGTATTCGACGTAGCCTATCGTCGTCGCCATCGAACGAAGTACGGTGCCGGACTGGTGGAAGCGCAAGCGCTCTGGATGACTGACCTGGAGGCCGTGGGGGCCGCAGATGGACGCCATCCAGTTGCGTGCGCCGTCTAGGTCGTTTAACGCGGCACGGAGGTCGCGATTGCCGGGGTCCGGAGTTGACATACGTGGAGACGAGCTATTGAGGTGCGTGCCCCGAGGGCAGACAGTCCATCAGGGCGCAGAACGGGGGACATGATGGGATTGGCTAAGCCTACCTCAACCGTGACCGCTCTGGGTGGACGAATGAAACATTGTCCTCGGGGTAAAGCACCGCTGTGCTGGCATGGAGAGTTGCTGCCAAATGGAAAAGAGACCGAAATTCAAACGAAAGGCGATGCATTCACACCCATTTAAATACGCGCAAAACCGTGCAAGCTTCTAATTTTTCGGTTATTGCGTTGTCTGTTGCGGAGAAGGGCAGCGCGGTGGCCGGCCCGAGTTCTCAACACGACGCAGCACATCAGCGACAGCTCGACGAAGATCGGGGCCATCATGGCGATCACCGAGGTGGTGTTGCGTTTCAGACCAACATTCTCGCGCTGAACGCGGCCATCGAAACGGCGCGCGCCCGCGAGCAGGAACGCAGCTTCGCGGTGGTGGCAAGCGAGGTGCGCAGCTTTGCGCAACGCTCGTCGAGCGCGGCCAAGGGGATCAAGGACCCGATCGCGACGTCGGTCGACCGGATCCGCGACGGCTCGGCGCTCCCTGGCGAAGCGGGGAGGACGATGAACGAGGTCATGCACGCCGTCGCACGCGCGACCGACTTGATCGCAGAGGGGTGGGATAAGTTCTGACCGGTGCTTTTTCGCCTGCGCGTCGCGCCTGCTGTTCCCGAAGGCACGGCACGCGGTCAAGTCGTTCATCGAGGGCAATGACGATATGCGTTTGTCGATGTAGAAAAACAAAAACCGGCGCGAGGCCGGTTTTTGTTTTGCGAGGAGGAGGATCGAACTCCCGACCTTCGCATTGCGAATGTAAAAACATCACCATAAAGGACAAGGCTTCTAGCGTTCAATTTGATTATTTGCCACAATGTCGCCACAGTTCATTCGAGCGAGCATCGAGAAATGCCGACTATCCGAAAGCGTGGACAATACCAATGGGAGGCGCAAGTACGCCGACGCGGCTACCCGGCGCAAAGCAAGACCTTCAATACCAAGGCCGAGGCGGAAGCCTGGGCCAACATGATCGAATCGGAAATGTCGCGCGGTATATGGGTCAGCCGCAGCGAGGCTGAGGCGACGACGCTCTTCGAGGCATTGAAACGCTATGAGGAAGAAATTTCGCTATTAAAGAAGGGCGCTGCGCAGGAATCATCCATTATCAAGACCTGCCAGGCAGTTGATCTAGCGAAGCGGCCGCTCGCCGCAATACGGAGCGCAGACATAGCGAGGCTCCGAGACGAATGGCTGAAGAACTATAAGCCCGCGACAGTGCTACGCCGATTAGCGGTACTGTCCCACGTGTTCAACATCGCCCGAAAAGAATGGGGCATGGAAAGCCTCTCGAATCCGGTCGAGCTGGTGCGAAAGCCACAGCCTAACAACGCACGCACTCGTCGCATCGCTGCCGGCGACGCGCTTGCCGTTGCACCTAGCGGGGAAGAGCCCGAGTCAGAACGCGGCGCGCGAGACGGTGAGCTTGAACGCGTGGCGAGGACTAGTGGCTCGGCGCTGCTACCGCCCATCATTTGGCTAGCCGTGGAAACTGCGATGCGCCGGGGCGAGATTGTGTCGCTGTTGTGGATGCACGTCGACCTCAATCGCTGTGTTGTGCATCTACCGTCGACGAAGAACGGGAACGCCCGCGACGTGCCGCTGTCTTCGCGCGCCAGTGGAGTGCTCCAAGCATTGAAAGACTCCTATGACGCCAAGGACAATTCGACCGAAGACGGCGAAAGCGACGCCGACCGCGTGTTCGAGATTCGAAGCGACGCTGTTACCAGAGCCTTCGAGCGCGCAGTGGCACGCGCCCGCAAAATTTACGTCGATGAGTGCCGGGCGGCCAAACTAAAGCCGGATGGCAAGTTTTTGACCGACCTTCGCTTTCACGACCTGCGGCACGAGGCGACTTCCCGCTTGGCGTCGATCTTCCCAATGCACGAGCTGACAAAGATAACCGGCCACAAAGACCCACGCATGTTGATGCGTTACTACCATCCGCGAGCCGAGGATCTGGCAAAGAAACTATCGTAACTGCAACGGCAGCTTGCTTGGCGTCACCCCTCATTGGGTCTCGCTCTCCGAAGCTCTTTCGAGTGCGTTCTGCCGGGCTATTCTTCCGCGAAGAAGTCCTCGTCTAGCCGCTTGAACTCGATCCTACGGCTGACGCGGACGCCAACGCCATATTCGATCATCAGATCGGTAAGCCGGTCCCCGTCGATCAAGATCACGCGCTGCGCGAGATGTTTGACATAGTCGCGCGCCTGGCTGCTGAAGGTGGAGGTGGTGACGAACACGCCCTTAGTAGCGCCGTGGCCGACAAGGCTCCCGACGAAGGCCTGCACATCGGGGCGGCCAACTGTTGTGTCGGCATAGCGTTTGGCCTGCACATAGACCCGGTCCAGCCCCAGCCTGTCCTCGTTGATGACGCCATCGACCCCGCCGTCACCCGAACGGCCGAGCTGGGTCGCCGCGTTTTTATGCGATCCGCCATACCCCATGGCGATCAGCAAATCAACGATCAGTTGCTCGAAAAAGGCCGGGCTGTTCTGGATGATGCGTTCCAGCAGTTCCGCCCGAAGGGCTGATTGCACGGCCTGATAGGCCGACTCAACCTGCTCCTCAGGAGTTTCGGTTTCGGCTGAGGGGACGATGACAGCCGACGACGGGGCATCGTCATCTGCCGATTTCGACGCGCTGTAAAAATCGCGGAAGCCCTCATAGTCCTTCAGCTCGTTCACCCCGATCCGCGCGGGATTGGAAGCCAGCAGGGCCCGGCCCGCATCGGTCGCGATGAAGCGCCCTCGTTTCGGCGAGGCGACAAGGCCCGCCTTCGACAAGTAGAATTTTGCCCAATGGATGCGGTTGTGGAGCAGGCGTTGCCGCCCACTGGGCAGCATTTCTTCGCGTTCGGCGGGACTGAGGCCGAGATCGTCAGCAATGCGTTCGGCGGCATCGGCCACGCGCTGTTCACCAGCGGCAGCGAGGCGCAGCACAGGCAGCATCAACGTCTGGTAATCAGGAATGGCCATGGAATCAGGCGGCCTTCTTGCGACCGCGCTTGGCTTTCGGCGCGGCGGCACGTTCTGCCCGGATGCGTTCGAGCAAAGCGCTGGCGGGTTCGTCGACTGGGTCTCGCGGCACCAGTTCGCCCTTGAAAGCCTTGGCCAACACCGATTGGTCGAGGTGATCGATCAGCTTGCGGGCGCTGTTGGCATCGCCTGCGAGGCGATTTACCCAGGACATAGCGGTATCAATCTTCCGCACGATTTCGACCTGTTCCGCATATGAACATAGTGGCACCGGAAGATTGCGGCATATTTCCAGCGTTAGATTGCTCTGACCAGCGGTGGCTTTCGATCTTGATACCGCCCATCTGGTGAGGACATCCGTAAGCAGCCATTGAGATAGAAATGCTGGCAGAACTGAAGCGATCGGACGGAACACCGCAATGGCCTGATTGATGTTCCACTCTGCGTATTGGCTTGGAACTACACTTACCTTTCCTAACGGCGGTCCTACAATATTCATCAAAACATCGCCGGGGAGAACCTTTGAGCGTCCGAGAAAGCCCTTATGAGTGACATTGGAAACAAACGTAGGGTCGATGGTGAAGTCAAGGGTACCGTCAAAGGTAAGATTGTAGACCTTGATGAAAGGGACTTCGCCATCGCTGGATGACATTAAGTCTGATCCGGGTGTGGTGCCTTTTGTTATGAAGCCACAAATTGCCTCAGCCCGGACCCAATCCCAGCCCTCTGGAAGTTTAAAAGGTCGATCGGTCTCGACTACACTGACGTTTTCGCATTGTTTCAAACGCTGCTCATTCGTTTCCAGCAAGCGCCGACGTTCGTGCGAAACCGTCGTCACGGACAGCGTCGCTGGACAATGGTTTTCCCGCCATTCACGCGTCAAATCGCCCCGGAAGGCGGCGGCGAGGATCGCCTGTTTGTATTTCTCGACAAGGCGGGGGATGTGGTCGAGATGGTCGCGGGCGCGTCTGGATTTGCCGGTGAGGCTGTCGATCTTCGCCACGATCCGCTGCTGTTCGGAAAGTGGAGGAAGGGGAAAACGCACCGCAGCCAAGGCACCTTGCGGCAGGTGCTTAATAGTTGTACCGGTGAAATGGCCGTTCAGGTTGCCCGCATCGTAGGACCACCGTAGAAATGCTGTCAGAAGATGTGGAGCTATGCCGGCTCGTGGGCGAAGGCGCATGAGCGCCTTTTGAAATGTCAAATCGGTAGCACCGTTTTGCCACACAGCGGAACGCCCTGGCTCACCGCCCTCACAAACAAGAATATCTCCGTCGCGAACGCTCAAGGTGGATCGCTCTTCAGGAGACATCGGCATCTGCAGGATGTCACTGAGATCGAAGTTACCCCAGCGAACATTGATATTGCGAAGATAAGGCGTCGGCTCCCCCTTGTTTTTTGCCTTGTCTAACATCTTGCCCAGCTTGATGTCGGCAATCGCGCCAATATCCACATCAGCCCAACCTGCTGGCAAATCACTCATTCCGCTGCCTCCGCAATAGCAGCAGCCTCTTCAACGCCATCCGGCTCCAACTCGTCCGAAAGCGTTTCAATTTCCTCCAGCGCGGCCTTCAAATGGCCGATGATGGCGGCAGCAATGTCCGCCGGTTCGGTCAGCGCCTCTTCGGCCTCCGCCTCGGTATCGCGCAGCCAGCTTATGTCGAGATTGTCGTTGCGATCGGTGATAGCTGCACGGTCGAACTTGCGCCAGCGGCTGTCTTCACCCTGGTCCTGCCGTGCGGCTTTGCCATTGGCATCAGCGCCATAGGCGGCCTCGAAATTAGCGAAGTCGGCAACCGTCAGCGGACGGGTCTTGCCAAAGGCGGGCATGTTCGCCCGCATGTCATAGACCCAGACGGCCTTGGTGTTTCCTTTGTCGCTCTTGCCGCGCTGCAAAAACAGCACATTGGTTTTGACGCCCTGCGCATAGAAGATGCCGGTTGGCAGACGCAGGATGGTATGCAGGTCGCACAGGTCCATCAGCCATGTGCGTAGGCGGCGACCGGTATTATCCTCGAACAGCACGTTATCAGGAACGACTACAGCAGCGCGCCCGCCCGGGGCCAGTGCGCGCACGATATGTTCGACGAAGGCAAGCTGCTTGTTCGACGTATCAGCCGTGATCGAGAAATCGGATCGGGTCGGACGACCGCCCCCCTTCTTGGTGCCGAAGGGAGGATTGGTCAGAATCAGATTGGCCGTGGGCAGCGCCTCGCCATCGGGGGAGAGCGTATCGATATTCTCCATTCCGCCTTCGATGCCATGCAGCAGCAGGTTCATCATGCTCAGGCGATGGGTATCCGGCACCAACTCCGCGCCCGAAAAGGCGTTGTGGCGCTGGAAGAAGGCCTGTCGCTCGGTCAGGCTGTAGAGATCGTCGGTGTGGTCCTTGATGTAGCGATCGGCGGCGACGAGGAAGCCCGCAGTTCCGCCTGCCGGGTCCTGGATCACCTCCCCCGGCTGCGGCTGCATCAGGCGCACGATGCAGTCGATCAGCGGGCGGGGCGTAAAATATTGCCCGGCGCCGGATTTCTTGTCAGCCGCGTTCTTTTCCAGCAGGCCTTCGTAGAGGTTGCCCAGTCCCTCTTCGCGGGCGGAGAACCAGTCGAGCTGATCGATGTTGGAGGTCAGCGCCTTGAGGTTGGTCGGCTTGCGCAGTCGAGTCTGGGCGTCGATGAAAATCGCGCTGACCAACTCGTCCTTCGCCTTGCCGAGTTCGAGCAGCATCGCCTTGTAATAATCGAGCTGTTCCATGCCCTCGCGCTTGGCGAGCAGGCCCCAGCGCCAACCTTCCGGCAATCGCTCCTCCTTGCCGGTTTCCTCCAGCATCTTGAGGAACAACAGGTAGGTCAGTTCCGTCACATATTCGTTATAGGTGACGCCATCGTCGCGAAGGACATTGCACAGGCCCCAGAGCTTGGCGACGATATCAGTGGTGGTGCTCATTTACGCGGTCTTCTTCCACAATTCTTCATTAATCCCGGCGAGGATGCTTTCCAGCTCCCCGCCGAACACTTTATTAAGGCGATCGAAGCCGCCATCAGCGATGAACGGCTCCCTGTCGATGGTGGCGCGGTCCACCACGATTTCTTTTTCAATCTGTTCGCCGATCCGCTTGAGCCAGCGTTTCTGCGGATCTGTCCATGCGCGGCTCGCCATGATCGCGCGCATCGCGTCCCGCACGCGGTCTTGATAGGGAATCAGCGCGTCGCCCAGCGCGGCCTGACGGACGAAGCCGATGATCGAGGCGGCGATTTCCTCATTGCGCGCATCGGCCCAAGCACGGCGCAGATTAGCGTCTGAAAAGCCCTTGGAGTCGAGGGCAAGGCGCAATTCCTTCAGATCGGCGCGGGTCAAATCACGAGGTCGCTGCACGACGAGTTTCAGCGCGGCGATCGTGTTGACATTATCTCGCACGAAAGCGGCGAAACTGTCCAGGAAATCCTCTGGCTTCGCGGCGCTTCCATAACCGCGCGACACATCGACGACCTGATCCGCGTGCTTGGAAATCGGGACATAGCGGGGATTATCGCCATTAGCCTGCCAATCGAGGATCGGGCCGATCGCGGAGCGGTCCTTCAGCCATGCGGCAAGGCCCGGCGCATCGCCGGAAACGACCCGTTGCAGCATAGCCTCCGGCGTTTCACCTGCTTCGGCCTCGAACTGCTGCCGTGCCTCGTCAGTCAGCTTCATGATCCGGCGGCGCAGCTTCACTGCGAGCTGTTCGCGAATGGCCTCCCGCTGCTCATCGTTTTCCGCTTCCGTCATTTCCTGGACAAGCTGGGCGAAGCTGATAGACGGGTTGACGACGACAGGCTTCATGTCGGTCATGTTCTGGAGATGCGGATAGAGATCGACGGCGTCGAAAATCCGGAAAACCTCTTTGCCTATTTCCGGACACTGGCGCGTCGCACGGCCGATCATCTGTTCATACAGGATGCGGCTATTCACGCGGCGCAGGAACACGAGATTCGTGATCTTCGGCACGTCGATGCCGGTGGTGAGCAGATCGACCGTCACCACAATTTGCGGATTGGCATCATTGCGGAACGAGCGAATCCAGTTCTTCACCTTGTCCACGCTGCCTGTGATTTTCTTCACGGCGGCATCGTCAATTTCGCCATATTGCTTAGCGAAGCCGGTCTTGATGGCGCTGACCACTATGTCTGCATGGGCATCGGTAGCCGCGAAGATCAGCGTTTTGCCGGGTAGCGCCGGATCAATGTGCCGTGCCAGCTCCTCCGCTACGACGCGGTTGAACTCCGGCGTAATGACCTGGCGGTTGAATGCCTCGATCGCGAAACGGATTTCGTCTGGAGCGTGGGCCAGATCGACTTCGCCGGTCCGGGTGTTGAGCAGCTCAAGCTCCTCATCCTTCTCGAACTTGATACCGGCACGCGCCAGCGCGGTTTCGATGCGGATCGGTGGCTCGTGGTCGATCAGGAAGCCATCGACCACTGCCTCGCGATAGGAATAGGTGAAGACCGGATCGCCGAAAATGTCGGTAGTGTGCAGCGCAGGCGTGGCGGTCAGGCCGATCTTTACAGCATCGAAATAGTCCAGCACGCGCCGATATTTGGAGATGTAATCGTCCTGCCCCCGGAAGCTGAGTTCGGCGTCGGACATTTCCCGATCGAGCAGATAGCCGCGATGGCATTCGTCGATGACCATCAGGTCATACTGGTCAACGGGTGGAACCGATGCCCCATCGGCAGAGAACAGCACGCGCTTCACCAAGCCCTGGATCGTACAGATGTGGACTTTAGTTTCCACATCGGGCGTCACGTCGCCAAGCCCCTTGAGGCCGAAGATTTCCGCAAACGTCTTGCCGGAGACGACCTTGGTGGTCGAAAACTCTCCTTCAGTCTGATCACCAAGGGCGCTGCGATCGACGACGAAGCAAATGCGCCGGAACCGCTTGGCTGACAGCAAACGGTACAACATGGCGATGGCGAGCTTGGTCTTTCCGGTGCCGGTTGCCATCGCGACCAAGACCGCCCGTTGCTCAGCAGACAAGGCTGCTTCTACCGAGCGGATCGCGCTTTCCTGATAGTGGCGGAGCGGAAATCCGAACTCGAATGACTGCGCTTGCAGGGCGGCGTCGGCAGCATCCTGATCGACTTCAAGCTGACCGGTCAGGCCTTCCGGTGTCGGCCAGTCGACCAATGCACGGCGATGGTTTGCGGCGCGACGGGTATCGCGGAACCAGATGCCGCTCTCGGTCTCAATCTGCTTAAGATAGGATCGGCCATTCGCGCTGAACACAAATGGCACCTTGTGCTCACCCCAAGGGCCACCGGCATAACTGAAATCGGCGCTGTCCTTGATACCGGTCGAATAGCGCTCAGCCTGGTCGATCGCAGCGGACACGTTCTTCCGCCGCCGCTTCGCCTCCACGACGCCGACTAGGGTGGCGCCGACAAACAGGGCGTAGTCAGCGGGACCATTTGCGGTTGGCCATTCAGCGATGGCGAGATTATGGCCTTTGGCTGGGCGAACACCATTGCTGTATCGAAGGTCACGGGTATCGACCTCCCATCCGCGGTCGCGCAGTTGCTGGTCTATGAGCGCGCGCGTTTCCGCCTCGTCGAGGTCGATCTTTACCGCAGCCTTCTCACCCCGCTCCACCAATTGGGCAGCCTCAGCGCGAGGGGCGGTTTCCGCCTCGGCTTGGAGCGCGGCGAGCTTGCTTGTGACCTCTGCCTTCTCGGCATCAATGTCCTGGGCGATCTTCTCCCAGGCGGCACGCTCCTCAGCCTCGCGCGCCAATCTCTCTTCTACCGCCTCACGCGCGTGAGCCTGTTCTTCTGCTTCAAGGCGAGCGCGAACCGCATCGCCCTCAGTTTCCGCTACTCTTTGCCTGAGCTTTTCAATCTCTTCGCGGAGCGCAACCGTCGCATCGACGGGCTGGCGCGGCGGCACAAAGGCACCTGACCGAAAGTTCGCAGCGCGGCCATAGGTCCGATGAAACCAGATGCCAAGCGACCAAGCGAACTTCAGCGCCGTAAGAGCGGTAGAGTGGTCGCCCGTTGCTTCATGCACGGCGCTGTTGCCGGCCTTCCGCAGGGCATGAAAAATATCAGCGGCTTCCTTCGGAATCAGGCGGTCATACGACAGGCGCCGCAGAGTTTCTTCGAATGTTTCACGCTCATCACGATAGACAGCGTGATGGGCAGCGACTAGCTTCGCCATCAACTCAGCAAACTGCCGCAGCTTGACGATCGCTGTAGAGGGATCGCTAGGGAAATAGCTCTCCGCAAGGCCACCGAGGGTCACTAATTGTTTATTGTGCGGTCCCAAGAAACCGAAGTTCAACGAATCCACTGCTTCCCCCGTCCATTACCAAGTGGCGATGCGCAACTAAGGTCATCGGTGCATCGGGGCAACGACGCCGACGTGCTTGTAGAGCGTGGTACGGGAAACGCCGTAGCGTCGGGCCACGTCGGCAACCTGAACTTCCGGGTCACGCAGCAGCGCCTTAATCTCGCGCACCTGCTTCTCCCCCAGCTTGGGCTTGCGACCGCCAGAGCGGCCTCTGGCACGCGCAGCCGCAAGCCCAGCATGGGTGCGCTCACGGATTAGGCCGCGCTCGAACTCCGCAAGAGCTGCGAAAACGTGGAAGACCAGCTTGCCCGAAGCGCTATTCGTTTCGATCTTCTCGGTGAGGCTCTCGAAGCCAATTCCCGAGCGTTCCAGCTCGGCGACGATCTGCACGAGATCGGGCAGGCTGCGCCCGAGCCGATCCAGGCGCCTTACCACCAGCGTGTCGCCGCTGCGCAGGGCTTTGCGGCATTGCTCGAGCTCGAGGCGCGCGGCGCTCTTGCCACTCGCCGCCTCCTCATAGATGACACGGCAACCAGCCTGCTGAAGCGCATCACGTTGCAGCTCTAAATGCTGGTCCTCGGTGGAAACTCGCGCGTAGCCGATTCGCTGATTCATTGACACAACCGGGACGTTGAAAACTGGACGGGAATATTAACCTGACAATTGGGCTTCGGATAGTCTGCGACGGGAATTTTTGACGTGTTCAGAAAACCACCGTTTTCTTGACTGGCACTCAACACCCGCGCTTTCGGGGTTGCCGATGATAACCAACGGTAAATGGACAAGCTTAACGGCTTGGAGGCGTACGTGTGCTCGATCCGGCCGGACTATCCGGCGTGGGCTCACTAGCTTGCTGCGCTTTGCGTATGTTGCGGTCTAGCCGCCGGGCCTCCTTCTCCAGTGCGTCAATCTGCCGGAGGAATGGGCGCATCTCATCCAGCAGTCGGGCTTCCCGCTCCTGAAGCTGCGGGATCACGTGCGTGTAATCCCACTCGTATTGTTTCAGTGCGAGCCGCGTATCAGACCACGCACGATCAATCGGGCGCAGGTTGGCCCGCAGCTCGCGCAGTTCCTGCCAGATGGCTTTCTGCCGTCGCTGGTCGGCCTTGATACGGGCCATCCGCGACAATTCTTCAGCCAGTTCGGGGCTTATGGTCATGGACCGTGTTTGATGTAGGAAAAGATAGTCGAACTCCCGACGTCGGCGTTACGCACGCCGCGCTCTCCCATCCGAGCTATCCCCCGATCAGGCGCGGCGAGTGTAATCGTAATCCATCCCGTGCCCGATCTAGGAATGACAGTTTTTCCTAGTGCACCCGCAGAGCTTTTTGCAGCAGAGATGTGTGCGGGTTCGAGTCCCGCACACCCAAAAGTAGCGCATCTGATTGACTTTCTTCGGCCGGCACCCCGTGCAGGCAAGCTAGGCCGGTGCTAACGGGGTTGACGTAACGGTTCATCTACCGCCAAAAAGAAAAACCGCCCCGCGATCACCGACGGGGACCGCCCGCCGTCAGACGCAGTCCGGCTAGGAGGAGTAGTTCAAGAATAGAATCTGAGCGGCTCTTTGGGGCTGGGCGCGGCCGTTCGAGCGTCTCGCAACGAAACTTTCGTGGACACCTGCGAAGCAGTTGCCCGACCGACGTTCACGTGTGTCGGTGGGCTTTTAACTTTCACCAAATCGATACTGCATCTATGACGAGACGCGCTGCCGGATATCTGATCCAATTCGACGAGGAACGCCGCGGCTTCCTCCTGAGGGAGGTGCGCGACCTGACGCAAGGTTTTTCAGATGCTCTTAGTAGCGACGATTGGCCAATTCGGCAATGGGAAGTTTGTGGCCTCCTTTTTGCGCCGGGCGAGATCACTCACTGGGCACTCGCAAGAAAGGGAAAACGCGTCGCTACAGGCAAAGTTCGAATTGAGTTTACTGAGGTCAGCCCCACAAGCATTCGCATCGCCGACGTGGCCGAAAGAATGGGACCGTCAATCCAGAAAAATATCATTAGCAGCCGCTCGGGAACGGGCGGGGCGGTGCCGTCAGGAACCTGGCAGAAACTCAAAACGGTCATAGGTCAAGTCAGCGCTGAATCGCTCCAGATCATCGAGCGCTTGGAGCGCTTGAGGGATCAGAGCACCGAACATATCAACCGACCAGGCACGGTGATAGTGGCGCAGCAGCGGGACGCCGTGGGGCTGGCGCTGGATGTGTTTGACCAAACGGGGAGGTTGCGCAAAGCGTCACTCCAAGGATGGACTGCACCCGATGGCGATCATTTGACTTCGTTCCTTGATGGTTTAGCAGGTATAAGAACAATAGAAGATCAGCTGATTGCTCACGACGCAGCAAAGTTCCCCGGCACGGACTCGGCTCGGCACACCTCAATTGGAGCCGTCTTTGCCTCTGGCAATCGCAAGCTTGAAGTGTTCAATGTGAACCGAACCGCGATAGAGCATGCGCTCGGCGTAGACCTGCTATACCTCAATGAGCCCTTCGAGGCTTGGACAATGGTCCAATATAAGTGCATGGAACGTGCAAAAGACACTCCAGAGGCTTCAGCAGTTTATCGCCCGGACGAACGTTTTGATGCGGAATTGGCTCGTATGATCGAATTCCGCAATACAACGGAGGACCAATGGCAAATCGCCGACGGAAAAAGTATGTACAGGCTTTCCGGAGACGGTTTTTTCTTCAAGCTATGCTCGCGCACACAGTTAGAAGTGTTGTCAGAGGCACTGCTCCCGGGCATGTATCTCGCACGCGAGCACGTTCAAGCTGTATTGGCCGATCCTGCAGCATTGGGTCCCCGAGGCGGCCGCCAAATCACGTTCGAAAACACCGCGCGCCACCTGAGCAACACTCTTTTCGCTGAGCTTCTTCGGGATGGGTGGATCGGCACGCGTGGAGTTAGCTCGGCTCAGGTAGCGGATATTGTCCGCACCAGTCTAAGTTCAGGTAGAGCGGTCGTCGTTGCTCGCGCCAGGCCAGTGGGAGCGCCTGCGAATCCTATGCGAACGCTTGCGGAGCTAGATCTTTAAGCAAGGGGTCTGCTAAAAGTTCTGTGTGGCAATCTCAGCGCAATAATAAGCGCGGCCAGATGACCATTTCGGATGTCCATTAGACTTTTCAAAGCCTTAATCGCGATCTGTCACGAGTTGACTAAAAACTGATCGTTCCCTCGACGCCATTGGCTTGCCTTTTTCCATCGGCTGTTTCTAGCTGCGGATTCAACCGGTTGATTCCACAGCCCAGAGCGGACATTAGCTCTCCTGGCGTTGATATCTGCTCCGGGGTCGGTCAGCGACATTCGAGCCGCGCCTGGCGTGCGTATAAATACCCCTTTGCCGCGGGGCCTCGCCGTTAAACACGGATCCGCTCAACCTCGTCCAGACTGATTTCGTCGTGTCGCCGGTCGTATAGCTGCGTGGTGCGCGTCGACGCATGGTTCGCCATCGCCGCGGCGTTCTCGAGCGTGCCCCCATTCTTCAGGTAGGCGGTGATACCGGTCGCGCGGAACGTATGGTTGCCGATCGCCGTGCCAATGCCGGCCGCGAGCGCGCGCCGGCGCACCATCGCATACGCGTTCGCCTGTGGCAACGGGGTGCTGCTGAGCCGCCCGGTGCCGCGCGCCACCGTGCGAAAGAGCGGTCCTTTCGGTTCACCGGCGATACCGGTGCCCTCTAGGTACGCGTGCAGATATGCTTCCAGCGTGTGGTGACAGGGCATCTCGTGCCGCCTACCACCCTTTTCACGAAGGCGCACCCACAGGCGCCGCTGCTGCACGTAGACGTCCTCCACGCGCATCGCCAGCGCCGCGCCCACCCGCGCGAATGAAAACACCATGAGCGCGATCAGCGCGCGGTCCCGCAGGCCAATGGGTGTGCTCACATCAATGCTGTCGAGCAACTGCCGCGCCTCGGTGGGGTCCAGCACGGGCGTGGCACCGGTGCGGGCCGAGTGAGCAGGGCCGCGCACTGAGGCGGCCGGGTTGTGCGGGATGATCTGGCCGGTCACCAGCCAGTCGAACAGGTGGCGGATCGCCGCGAGCCGCTGCTTGACGGTCGGCGCCGACAGCGCCTGCGTCTGCAGTTCGATCCAGGCGGCCACATGGAGTGGCTGTACGGAGGTGATTGAGGTCACGCCGGCGCCGGCGCACCACGTGAGGAAATCCCCCGCCGCGCGCGCATAGGCTCGGCGCGTGTGTGGGTTGCGGATGGCCGACGCGAAGAACTCCAGAAAACGCACCCCGGCGCGATCACCGGCGGCGGTCACGAGCACAGGAACAGCCGGCGAGGTTAGCGACAAGGCATGATTCATGGCAGTGGTCCGAAAAGACGCTCCAGCACGTCATCCAGCGACGCAAGCGGCGTAAAGGCGCTACGCGGGACAGTCCGTTGGCCAAGTCGCGGCAGTTTCATGCCTTCCGCATTGGCCTTCGTGTGGGTCGCGATCTTCAACGTCCGGAGGTCCGGCAGTGGCTGGCCGGGCGAATTACCGAACCACAGGAAGGAGTGGAAATCCAGCGCATCGGTGACCACGATCCAGAGGATGCAGCCGCTGGGCTTGTCCATCAGCTTCAGACTCGCCGTGACGCTCGCCCGTTTGCCACCGGCCACCATCACCTTGAACTGGATGTGGCGAACAGTGGGGCCGTAGCTCATCACGAGGTCATAGCCGCCCGCGTCGAACTCGGAGCGCAGCACCTCGAGCGGGCAGGGTTAGCCGACGTGCCCCCCTCACTCTGTCGCCGCCTGATAGGATCAAGCGCCGCATTCCCAAATTCATATCCACACCCCCGCTTCGCGGGCGGTTGAGATAGCCCCCCTCAACCGCGCACGTCCGTGGGCGTGAGCCGTGGCCAGTGCAAGCCGGGAAAAAACAGTTTTGCAGAGCCGGGGGTTCGCCGAGGCTCGCGCCCCTAAAACCCTATCGCACTTTGTTCAGCCGGTACAAAATGCTGTCTTTGGCGTCTGCAAGGTAAATTGGCCCGATCGTGAATACCTTTAAAATCAATTACATAGAAGAATTTCTAGATTCGGCCGAGAATGTACCGATCTACAGGCTATTGGGTAAAGCTTCTTACGACCGCGTCGAGGAACTGCTTCTTCCCGATCGCGGGAAATATGACCACCTGTATTTCACAGCCAAGTTCACTGGAAACGCGATCCGGCGTTGGCGTGTAAATTCGATCGATCGAACACCCAGCACCGCTACCGCTCCGGCGTCATGCAACATTGTGCTCAAAGCCTACAATGGGCCTGTCGAAACCTATCTGGAAACCACGCTAAGCAAGGGCGGGAAAATCAGCGCCCTTATGAAACCGGGCACGCTGGTTGAAGTTGACTATGGATTTATTCCCGCATTAGTTAGATACAATGGCGCTTCAAGTTTGGATAGTTCCAACACCGACGCACTGCTAAAGGGCGAGATGCATAAGCGCCGCCTTGCTATTGTTGTAAGGGCAAGCAGTAAAGCCGTGCAGGTTATTCCGGTAACGTCCAAAGAACCGGGCGCTGGCGATAAGACCTGCTTCGAGATTTCGGCCGATAGCTTGAAAAATCTGGTTAGATACTCCACATCTGGAAGTCAGAGCTGGGCGCTTTGCAGCATGGTCGATTCTGTTTCCACGAGTCGCGTGTTACCGGCCGAAACGTTCAACAGCAAAGGTGGAAGCGGGCGCTCGACCCTTTATCCCGAGGGCTTATCACGGGACGAAAGAATCTCAATGATTTCTTGTCTCGCGCATTTTATCGGACTCTCAAACTATGAAGAGCTTCGCACCGTTGCCGAGGAGCTAAAGGATCTAAAAGCGAAGCAAAAGCGGAATGAGAAGAAAGTCGCAGCTATGGAAAAGGAAGCAGCTTACAGGCAAGCTATGCATGACGTGGCCTCAGACATGGCCAAAGACTGCAAGCGCGACCTAAAAGCGATGATTCAGGAGCGAATCGAGTTCAATGCTGAACTTGCCGCGCTTGAAGGGGCCAACGCGACAGAAGGCGTAGCTGGCTAACCTGTTGCTCAAAGTTACCTTAAGGTATAGAATGGCAATTGGTGGGGATGTGCTGGAGCAGTACCAGCCCCTTGCGACGGGCCGACCGAGTCTATGACCCCTAGGCTTTACTGTGGAAACAAAGATCTTAGGAAAAACCGCCTTCTAGGCGGTTTTTTTTGCTCTCGCCGATCCTGCCTCTACCGCGAGCCGAGCGGCCGCCGAAACACCTGCATATCTTTCCGACCGCCGCCGCGATCCGCGAAGCATAGGTACAAGTGCAGTCCTCGTACAGCCGCAGATGACCTTACCCGGACCGCGCTTTCCGTACCTTGCGGTCCAGCTTTCTCACCTGTTTCTCAAGCGCCTCGATCTTGTCGAGATAGGGCCCTAGCTGATCCATAATTCGGGCCTCCCGTTCCTTTAGCTGCTTGACCGCGAACGCGTAATCCCGCTCGTACCTCTGTCTAGCGACCCGCGTATCGGACCATGCACGGTTAAGGGGCTCGCTCTCTTTTCTCAGCTTACGCAACTCGCGGATAGCGGCCTTCAGTTCTGCCTCGTCTGCCAATTCGGCGGCCAGCTCGGGATTCATTAAGGGCCTTTTCGCACGCACGGCTTGGTTGCTTGCTGAACTCGTTCACAGCTCAAGAGCGTCTTCAATCCAGAGCCAAAGTATGCGAAAACGCCGTCGCGTTTCATATCGCACCTTTCAGCAGAGCAGAGCTACATTCCTAGGATCTTGCCGACCGCCCCATTAAACTCGCGAGTAGCGTTTTCGACCGCAGTGTCGCCCTTGTCGCCTAAGTCGTCCGAGTTCGCGTCGAAAACTCCTTGCAGCGTCAGGTACGCTGAGATGATCTTATCTTGCCGGCCACCTCCGGCGCAGGCATACACGGCCTCCCCCAGTGCTTCCATGAAGTAACCCCGTCTTCCGCCTGTCAGGCGATCAGAGTCGTCTTCCAAGTCTTCCACCTTGAACGCTTCAATATCTGCCATGCTTTCCCTCCGGCGGGTTGGTAGAGCGTCGTTGGATATTGCGCACGATAGCAGGCATACGGAATGTCGTGTCAGCGTCGACAAGCAGCTACGCGGCCCGTTACACTCACCGAAGCACCCTGATCCAAACAGGCGCGGTCATGAGCACCAAAGCGACGAAAAAGTTGAAGTTGGCCAGCCTTCCCGTGCAATGCGATCCGGGCGGGCCCGTTGACGGCAACGGGCAGCCCGACGTGCCACGGGGTGGCCCGGAACCGGATATTCCCGCGAGTCCCGCATGCATGCCGCCACTTGAGCAGCTGCGTGGCTCGGTGGTGCGTTACGACAATCCGACCGATCCGGTGTGGCCCGTTGACCAGGAGCACGACTGAGGGCGAAGTGCCGGCAAGATGCCTTCCAGTGTGTGGATGGTCGCGGCGACCTTCGGACGGCTCCCCCTTCCGCGCCGGTCCAAGTGCATGGCATTGAGGCCGCTCGCCAGTGCACCGGCATAGTCGTCGGCGAGCGTGTCTCCAACCATTAGCGCCCCGCTCGGCGCCACGTCGAGCTGTTCACAGACCCAAGAAAAAATACGCGGATCAGGCTTCAGCCAACCGACCTCGAACGACCATGCGCAGGCATCCGGCACGAACGGCAACAGCCGTAACAACGGTCTGGCGTACGGCGCGGCCAGATTGGAGACAATGCCGATCCTGACGCCCGACGCGCGCAGGCCCTCCAGAACCCCGATGACTTCGGGATACAAGTGAATACTGGCCAGCTCGGCGGCAAGTTCCTCCTCCAGCGTAGCCAGATCCACATTCTTCACCCGCAGTTGATCCGCCGCCTCGCCCAGCGAGAGCGGCTGGGTCATGATCATTTCACGCGCGCGTCGGCGGTCCGGATGAAACCGGGCGAGCCGGGCAAACGGGCGACGTTTGATGCGGATGTCGCAGAGTGTCCCGAAGGCGTCGAAGAGAATGGCGTTGACAGTCATGGCGTGCTTACCCCATCAATGGCCCTACCGGCGACAGCAGCAGCGCAGTCGCCCACTATTCGTCACGTCAATCCTCGCCTGTGGCGACATCGTCAACCCGGACGGCAAACACCGCCCGGCGCTTCCGGCCTACAAACTCCTTCGCGAACGATTCAAGGAATCCACTATATCGGCGTGAGCCCACCATGGCGGCCGCGTCCTTGTCAAAGATTTCGGGGGTGGTCTGAAACATGAAGCGGATGAGTTGATCCACTTGGCCGATCACCAGCTGCACATCGTCCCCCACGCGAGCGGTCTCGGTCAGCGTACGCATCATGGTCGCCGCCAGGCGCTGCTCCATTTCGCGTAGTTCGTCCAGGATCGACTCATCGGCGAAGTATCGCTCGAGGGCTACCGTGAGCACCGCCGAAACAGACGTCGACCGAGCCTCCGCGGCCTCCTTTAGATGTGCTTTCAGATGCGAATCGAGACGTACGGTCAAGTGCTCCTTCATGTGTTCTCCATGTGTCACAATATTCCCGAGCTTGGTCGCAATGTAACACACCAGAACCCTTGCTCTAATTGGGTTTCCACGCCGAAATGGGAAATTACGTAATACACTCTTTATGTTCCACTCGCCTTGATTTTCGGGGTTTGATTCAGAATTGCGGGTGTAAATCCGGCACGGCACAGAGGCGAGAGGGTACAAACGAGGACAGAAAGGGGACAACGTCGAGAAAGAGTCTGCGCGATCAGGCTATTGCTCCGAAGGTGCGCGCGCGAGGTGCACTCCGTGTGCGTTTCGTGGGCAGCCCGTGTGCATACCGAATGACCGTGTGCAATCGGAGTGCGTAGCGTGTGGCGGGCGTGTGCACGCGGTGTGCAAGTCTGCATCACACAAAAATGTCCAACACCGAATGTGCCTACCGATCCTCAAGGCTGTGGTCGGGCTTGCATGTGCGCCATACGGTCATGCAAAGGACGTCAGATACGCCAAAAAAAAGTTGCTTATCGCGGTCCCTAGGACTGCTGCATGCATTTGATCTACGTTGATCGATGTCACTTCGAAAGGATCGAGCGCGGCGACAACGACCGTTGAGCTCGTCGGCTGAAGTTTGTGGAATGCGCTTGCTATGACGGCGAAGGCAACAACTTCCACTGAGATCGAGGCTACGCGGTGAGCTTCACGCGCTTGGCGGGTGTATATGATCGGCGGCTGCCTAACGAGATAAAATTTCTGGCGAAAGGGCTCAGCTTTCATAACTACGGGGCAGCATCCTCATATGACAGATGATATTCGGACATCTTCGACGGAAGAGAAACGGCGAGACCGTATCAGGACAGTCGTTCTGATGCATGAGTTGATGAGAAGGACAGGCTCAGCAAATCCGAATCAGTTTGCGCAGTGGTTTGATGATGCAACTGCGTCGTGGACATGCGAGGAATTGCAAGAACACGGGCCCGACGAAAAGATTAAACAGGTCACGGCAACAAAGGATCAAAAGAAATGGTATCGAATCGCTAGAGGACAGCAGGCGCTTTCAGAAAGAGCGTTGGGGCAGCTGACAAGGCTGTTTCCTGACGCGCGACAATATTTCGTCGAAGGACCGGACTTGTTGTGGAAGGCACTCTGGGGGCCTGTTCATCGCCTTTGGGACGTCTGCGCCTGTATTGCTTACGATGTTCCTTTCGTGCCAAATTCCGAGAGCGACGACGGTCTGCCGGTGATCGTTACGACGTACGCCGGTCCTGATTTTAAGCTCGACGAGTCTTTATATAACTTCGAACGCGGCCTACTTGCGTGGGAAGATCATCCCTACGATCGCGAATTTCAACTGTTTGACTTGTCTAATTCGATCGCGTTCTACAGGCTACATCAAGCGCTCAACGCATTAGCCCAGATCGACGGTGTTGGCGCGTATAGGTGTGTTCGCATGTGCATGGACGCCCGGGAACTATGGGACCAGTTTGTCGCCTTGAGCACCTTCAGCACGTTTTGCGTGTTTGAGGCGATCAACAACGAACTCACTGAGATAGAAATTCGCCGCCTGAAGAATGAGCCATCGTATCGCAAATCAGTCGGCATTGACGTAGACGACATTGAAGAGTATTCGAAGTGGCCGACCACCTTTTGCACTAGCCAACAGAGAATGGAAATCTTGCAAGTCCCACCGTGGTCGCCGTTTCAGCCGCGCAAACCTGAAAAGATCGCGCCGCGAAATCTGTCAGTTAGCGTCCGAGATTCTCACGAGTGCCGGGAAGCTCCCACCCAGACAACACCGGATCTGCGATTCGATTATTCACACCCTGTGAAGCCCTGACACGTTAAAGATTATAAAAGTTAAAAAAACGCGCGCGCGCGTTACGGATCCGTAAATCGCCTTGAACACCCCAGACGGCGGGCCTTCGGTAACTCGCCCGGTGGGTGAAAACACGAGGTCCCTGTGGGCGAAAACACGTGCCTATCCACAGAAAAACGTGGGTGATAACACGTGTCTCAGGACGACGCGCCCCTACTTGGTGGGCGATAACACGTGTCCTAGGACGACGCGCCCTACTTGGTGGGTGATATACGGGTCTTAGGACGACGTGCCCCTTCCTGATGGGTGATAACACGTGTCCAGCGACGACGTGCCCGTACATGGTGGGTGATAACACGTGTCCTAGGACGATTCGCCTCTACTTGGTGGGCGAAACCACGATGTCTGCAGCTCCGAAAGCTTCGTAACGGCCCGGGTCATTTTGCGATGATCCTTCGTGTACATCGTGACCGTGTCGTTTTGAGCTAACAACAGCCGGTATTCTGGCAAAGAGTCAGCAATCATCACCTCACGAACCATGCGCCGAAACTCATTCAGCGTCGCCTTGCTACCGGTTTTCTGTCGCAGCAGCTCTAAGCCGATCAGTGCGGCCGGCTGGCGCCCGCAATGCTTCCGCGCCAGTTCGTAAAGACGGCGCTCGAGGGGCCTTCTCAGGCGAAAGTAGTCCTTATGCAGCGTGAACACTTCAAACGACTGGATAGCGTTGAATAGCCAGATCGACAACGTGATTTCCACGGCTGTCACCATGGCTGGCCGCTTCTCACTGGCTACTGTCCTCCAACCATCGATGAGCCCGAACCCTTCATCGATCTGAATTCCCCCCGTTGAGATGTTGGTTGTCACGGTGGTGCCCTGCAACCGCCTCAGAGACAGCTTGAGCGCCCTGTAGTCGGCGCCGCTTGCCCCACGGCCAGTAGTCTTGAAAAAATCATATGCCGCGAAGCGAACCGTTCGATATTTCGCGTCTGGCAGCTGGAGGTCCGCTGCCGCGGTAAGCTGCGAGGTCGCGTAGATGAGGACATCTTTATCATGTTGCGTCGCACGTCCAAGAACGCTCGGTGTGACAGTTATCCGACGTTTGCCGTCTTGACTAGTCCATTGCTCGATCGCAAGGTCAGGTCGTGTAGAAAGCGAAAAGATCGGCACTTCCATGCTCGTCGCATCGGCTTTCAGAGCAAATCCAAGGAGATCGGCGAGAAAAAAATCGCCGTGGCATCGCGGCCTCGTCAATTTCCCGCTCCGATCGACTGCGTCCTGAGGCTGGTCCAAATCCTAGGCCCTCGCCGCGGGCTGCGAATCCGCCTGCGTTGCCTCGGAAAGTCGCTTCTTTCTTGCGAGTTCTTCGGCCTTTGTGGGGCGGCCGCGCCGCGCAGCCTCAACCGGCGCCGGCGCCTTGCGCGAAGCACCGTCGACTAAGACGTGGCTTGCCAGCCACTGCTCGACATCTTCGACTCGCCACAAAAGCCGCTTCGTACCTGGAATTCGGCATATTGGAGGAAGTGCAGCTGGATTGCGGGTAGCGTCGCTGCGAATGCTGGCAACACTTTTTCGCAGGTATTCAGATAGCTGATCGACGGTTAGAAGCGCTTGCATGTTGGCCGGGTGGGCCAAGGCGAATCATGCACTTGGCCGCAATGGGTTGCGAATGCATGCAAGGTTCGTCGGTTCAACCGTTGCGATCACGGTATTTTCCGAACAAATTTTTTCCACCTCGTCCCCGCGTCGTGCAGGGCAACGGAGCCGCCACAAATTTGCCACACCCGGTATGCAAAAACCTGCGACGATAAGCAAAACAACGCACTACATCGCAAGACGTAGTGCGTTGTTTCTAAAGAAAAACTTGGTGGAGAGGAGGAGGATCGAACTCCCGACCTTCGCATTGCGAACGCGACGCTCTCCCAGCTGAGCTACCCCCCCAACAAAAATAATTCTAGCACAGCCATTTTCCCTTTTGCCAAGCCTCCAGCCCCGGGAAAACCTCATCTGGACGGCGCGCCCGCGAGCACCCAGTCGACGACCGCGCGGATATCCGCATCGCTCATCGATTGATGGGCCGGCATTGGAATCATGCCCCATACGCCGGAGCCGCCGTCCTTCACCTTGCGCGCGAGTTTGGCCGGCGCCTGCGCGTCGCCCTTGTACTTCGCGGCGATTTGCTGGAACGACGGACCAACCAGCTTGCGATCGACGGCGTGACAGCCCATGCATGCATTCGCAGCGGCGATCTGCTGGCCGCGCGGCTCCTCGGCCGCGCGAGCACCTGACGTTATCGTGCCGGCGAGCGCGCCCACCGCCAACGCGAACACGAAACCCGCACGCGTCATACCGCGCATCAAGGCACCGCCTTCGGATTACCCGGCCGCACCGACGTCGACGAGTTGACAGGCGCAGGCGCCTGCTGATCGAGCGGACGCGCGCTCACCGACGAATCGGGAATCGCGCCGACCGTCGGCTCGCTGACTTCGGGCTGCGAGGCGGCCACCGGCGCCGTCGCACCGGCGGCCGCAGCAGCTTCGGCTTCCTGCGGCTGGATGTACTGGAACACCTTGACCACCTGCACGACGCCCGGCACGCGGCTCGTGACGTCGGCGCCGATATTGCCCTCATTCATCGTGACGAGGCCCATCAGATAGACGTTGCCGCGCTCGGCCACGACCTTGAAGTTGTTCGCCGAAATGTTCTTCTCGGCGATCAGAGCGGTCTTCACGCGCGTTTCGAGGTAGGTGTCGTTGGTGCGCGACGAGAACGAACTCGCCGGCGTGATCGCCAGTTCATTGACGATCGTATTCACGTTGGTCATGTTCCGCACGATGCTCTCGGCGCGCTGCTTGGACGCCTCGCCCGCGACCTCGCCGGTCAGCAGCACGCGGCGGTTGAACACCGTGACGTTGACGTGCGCGGAGTCCGGCAGATTCTGGCTGATCTGCGACAGCGCCTTCACCTGAATCTCGCGATCCTCGGTCTGCGCGCCGAGCGTGCGGCGGTCGGTCGCCATCAGCGCGCCGCCGCCCGCCGCGGCCCCGACCGCGAGAAAACAGCCTTGCAGCGTGGCCGACAGGCCCGCCGCGACCCCGACCACGAGCACGGTTCTCACCAGTGTCTTCTTGATGCGGAAAACGCTCATCAACTAGCTCTCCTTCGAAATCAGTCTCAGTCTTCGCCGAGCAACATGGCATCGATGCCGTCGCACAGGCAATGGATGGTCAACAGGTGCACTTCCTGGACGCGCGCCGTGCGGTCGGACGGCACGCATACGTGGATGTCGGTGTCGCTCAGCACGTCCTGTGCGCGTCCGCCGCCCTTGCCGGTCAGCGCAACGACGATCATTTCGCGCTCATGCGCGGCTTCGATCGCGGCGAGCACGTTCGCGGAATTGCCGGATGTGGTGATCGCGAGCAGCACGTCGCCGGGCTGACCGAGCGCCCAGACCTGTTTCGCGTAGATCTGTTCGAACGAATAGTCGTTGGCGATCGCGGTGAGCACGGAGGTGTCGGTGCTGAGCGCAATGGCCGGCAGACCTGGCCGCTCGCGCTCGAAGCGGCCAATCAGCTCGGCCGCGAAATGCTGCGCGTCGGCGGCCGAACCGCCGTTGCCGCACGCGAGGATGCGATTGCCGTTCGCGAGCGCGGCGAACATCGTGTCGATCGCGGCGGCGATCGGCATCGACAGGGTTTCGAGGGCTTCGAGTTTGACTGCCGCGCTGTCGCGGAAGTGTTGTTGGATGCGTTCGACTGACATCGAGTCTCTATCTTGTACCGCGAATGGACCGCACTGCGCGGCCGTGTTGTGAAGTCATACTGCCTGGCTGTGGCCGCCGATGAGCTCGCGCGGCACGCGAGCGCAAGTTTATCGCACTCACGCGCGTTGTCTGCGCTGTCGGTCAGACTTCGTCGGCGCGAAACGCATCGCGCAACCACACGAGCCTGCCGCTCTCGAACGCGACGACGTCGAAACGGCACGCGGGTTCGTCGCGCGGGCCACGGTTCGTCGTGGCGCGCGTCGCGAGATAGTGCCGCGCCGCTCGCACGATGCGCTGTCTCTTCTGCCAACCGACGCTCGCAGCGGCACCGCCATAATGCCGCTGCGCACGCGCGCGAACTTCGACGAACACCAGCGCGCCGTCACGATCACTCATCACGAGATCGATCTCGCCGCCCCGACATGTGACGTTGCGCGCCACGAAGCGCAGACGCTGGCGCTGCAAATACTCTCGCGCGCGTGCTTCGAAAGCCGCGCCGACGGATTTGGACTGGTGAGCGGCGGAAAAGTTGTGGGCGGTTTTTGGACCGGCGTTTATGGGCATCTTTTGCGCAGTCTTCTGCACGGCCTGCTCGCGCAAGCCCACATGGCACAATGTCGGCCTCGTTCCGTCTGTTTGTGTCTTCCGTGTCATGACTCCTCTCTCCGAACTCGCGCAAGGGCAGCAGTACCCCGCCGCCGCGCTGTATGTGGTGGCCACGCCGATCGGCAACATCGCCGACATCACGCTGCGCGCGCTGCACGTGCTCGGACTCGCGGATCGCATCGCCGCCGAGGACACCCGCAACACCGGTCAGCTGCTCGCGCGCTACGGCATCTCGAAGCCGCTCGTCGCCGTGCATCAGCACAACGAGCGCACCGCCGCGCAGCGCGTGATCGAGTATCTGCAGGCCGGCGAGCGCGTGGCCTACGTGTCCGACGCGGGCACGCCGGGCATCTCGGACCCCGGCGCCAAGCTCGTCGATGCCGTGCGCGAGGCCGGCTTCGTGGTGGTCCCGCTGCCCGGCGCGAGTGCGCTCGCCACCGCGCTCAGCGCGTCCGGCGACTGGGTCGCGACGTTCTCATTCCTCGGCTTCCTCCCGCCGAAGCCGAAGGCGCGCGCCGCCGCCTTGCAGACGCTCGCGCAACATCCTCATGCGATGGTGTTCTACGAAGCGCCGCACCGGATCGTCGAGACGGTGCAGGCGCTCGCAGATGCGTTTGGCGGCACACGCCGTCTGCTGATCGCGCGGGAACTGACGAAGTTACACGAAGCCCTGCACCAGGGCACCCTGGCCGAAGGGCCAACGTGGCTCGCTGCCGACGCGAACCGGCAGCGTGGCGAATTCGTGCTGGTGGTCGAAGGCGCGGCACCCGAAGCGGCCGGCGAGCACGATCACGACGCGCTGCTCGGCATCCTGCTGGAAGAATTGACGGTGAGTAGCGCGGCGAAGGTCGCGGCGGCGCTCACGGGCGCATCGCGCAACGTGTTGTACGCGCGCGCGCTGGCGCTGAAGGAAGACAAGCCCGAAACGTGAGGGTCGGGCCCGGCGGGTAAAAGGCTGACGGCAACAGAAAAGGGCCGCATGTCGCGGCCCTTCGATTTTCTGCAGACGGTTGGTTCAGCCGACGCGGCATCATCGCCACGGAGCGTCACATCACTTGTTCGAGTCCGAGTTCGACGCAAGCGTCTCGTTCAGCTCGGCGCGCGCTTCCTGCTGCGTGAGCCCTTCGATCTTGACCCGCGCGGTGCCGGCGTGGCGCATGTCGAGCATGGCGGCGGCCGCCATCGACAGGTCGATCACGCGGCCGCGGGCGTACGGGCCGCGGTCGTTGATCCGTACGATCACCGAGCGCGAATTGGCCGGATTGGTCACGCGCACGTACGAGCCGAGCGGCAGCGTGCGATGCGCGGCCGTCAGGGCATGCATGTCGTAACGCTCGCCATTGGCGGTGCGGCGACCGTGGAAGAAGCGTCCGTACCACGACGCGCGTCCGATCTGATGGAAGTCTGCGACGTCGACGCCGTCGTCGGTTAGCGGCTGCGCGTCAGCCAGCGGCGACGCGGGCGCGTTCGACGCGCTCGGGCTCGAGGCCGGCGCGCTACTGAACGATTGCGGTCCGAAAGAGCTCAGGTGCGCGTTCTTTGTACTCTGCGGCGTGTCGTTCGCGGACGTATCGCGCGCGCCCGGAGGCGTGGCACAGCCGGCCAGTACAAAAAAGGCAAAAAGAGTCCCTAGACCACGGGTTAGCCGAGTTTTCATAAGACGTGCAATCACATTGTCGAGCCGCGTCACCCGCGAAACTGCTGGGTATGTTGCTTGCGGCTCCGGCGGTAGGGACGACAACGCGCCGCGCGAAAAAGCGCAGTACATCAAAGCCCGGATACGGCTCACTCAGCCGCTACCGCTCGGTTAATTTTCACGTCTGGCGCAACCTGTCCCCGGCAGCCTGACCAGACCCCACATGCCGCCAACTGAACGTGGCAATGACACGTTCTTGCGCGCGCAACTCAGCGCGCAGGAACGGCGGCGTAGGCCCCACCCAGCGTCACGGAGATTAATTCCGTAGCAGGCGCGCGGCGCCTGGCTGGATAAGACGTGTGCATCGAACGCATCGATACTGGATGGCCGTCGGCACTCCGACAGCCCTTACTTGAACGGCGAGCGGCATTCCCTTTTTGTGGGAACGCATCGCCTTGTGGCAGCACAATTCCTAGTGCATGGAGTCCATTATACCCAAAACTTTTTTTTGGGATGGTGAGCTGCTCAAAAACTTGATCAATCTTCACATTTATCGCAAAAATGGACTTACGAAAGACCGGGACGGGCCGTGAGCCGGCCTGGTCGCATGGGCGGCGGAGGCTGTCGCGAGGCCCGGTACAATCAACGTTTTTCCAGCGCGTCGTCCAGCCATGAAAGTCACCCTGATCCCCGTCACGCCGTTCCAGCAGAACTGCTCGCTACTCGTTTGCGAGGCCACCGGGCGCGCTGCCGTCGTCGATCCGGGCGGCGACCTTGACATGATCCAGCGCGAGATCGCGCGGCAGAACGTGACCGTCGAGAAGGTCTTGCTGACCCACGGCCACATCGATCATTGCGCCGGCGCGAAGACACTCGCCAGCCACCACGGCGTGCCGATCGAAGGTCCGCATCCCGACGAGCGCTTCTGGCTCGACAAGCTGCCGGACCAGAGCACGCGCTTCGGCTTCCCGGCCGCCGACGCCTTCGAGCCGGACCGCTGGCTACAAGACGGCGACACCGTGCAATTCGGCGACGAATCCTTCGAGGTCTACCATTGCCCCGGCCACACGCCGGGCCACGTGGTGTTCTTCAGCCGCGCGCACCGGCTCGCGCTGGTTGGCGACGTGCTGTTCGCCGGCTCGATCGGCCGCACGGATTTCCCGCGCGGCAATCATGCTGACCTGACCCGCTCGATCCGCGACAAACTCTGGCCGCTCGGCGACGACGTCACGTTCGTGCCCGGCCACGGCCCGACCTCGACGTTCGGCGCCGAGCGCCGCACGAATCCCTACGTCGCAGACGGAGTGGGCGCATGAGCAGCGAAATCTATGTGAGTACCGACGTCGAAGCGGACGGCCCGATCCCCGGCCCGCATTCGATGCTGAGCTTCGCATCCGCCGCATACACCGAAGACAAGCAGCTGATCGCGACGTTCTCGGCGAATCTCGAACTGCTCGAAGGCGCAGCGCCGCATCCTGTGCAGGCAGCGTGGTGGAAGACCCAGCCGGAAGCGTGGGCGGCCTGCCGCCAGGACTTGCAGAAGCCCGAGGCGGCCCTGACCGCCTATGTCGAATGGGTCGAGGCGCTGCCGGGCAAGCCGGTGTTCGTCGCGATGCCGGCCGGCTTCGACTTCACCTACATGTTCTGGTACATGATGCGCTTCGTCGACCGCTGCCCGTTCTCCTGGTCGGCGCTCGACATCAAGACGCTCGCGTTCGCGATGACTGGCCTGCCGTACCGCAAGAACATCAAGCCGCGCTTTCCGAAGCACTGGTTCGACGAGCATCCGCACACGCACATCGCGCTCGACGACGCGATCGAGCAGGGTGCCCTCTTTTGCAACATGCTGAAGGACTTGCGCGCGCGTCAGCCTGAGCTGCCGGGGGACGCTAAGGATGATGGGGACGGCTCAGGGCAAAACGCCGCTCCCGACCCGGTAAATTAGGCAATCTCGCTCGCGAGAGCCGTTTTACATTGCGTTTCGTTTTCGCGCCCTCTACCATGCGTTGATACGGCGACGCTAACGGAGGCGCAGTTGACACTCGATACGTTCTCACAGAAGATCCTGCGCCTACTGCAGCTCGACGCACGTCGTTCCGTGCAGGAAATCTCCGACCAGGTCGGGCTGTCGAGCACGCCATGCTGGCGGCGCATCAAGGACATGGAACAGTCGGGCGTGATCCAGCGCTACACGGCGCTGCTCGATCGCGAAAAACTCGGCTTGCATGTGTGCGCGCTCGCGCATATCCATCTGACGCGCCACACCGAAGGCGGCGTCGAGCAGTTCGAGCGGGAAATCGCCACCTGCCCCGAAGTGACCGAGTGCTACAGCACGACCGGTGAATCCGATTACATCCTGAAGATCGTCGCGCCGGACATCAAGGCGTACGACAGCTTCCTGCACGAACGCATTTTCAAGATTCCAGCCGTCGCGCAGGTGCGGACGAGCGTCGTGCTGCGCGAAATCAAGTTCGATACGCAGTTGCCGTTGTGACGCATGCCGCCGCTGCGGGCGGCATGAAGGTTCGTGGTATCGGGTGTCCGAAACTCATCGGACTCAGGCGGCGTTGTGAGGCTCCGTGGCGATTGACCGACCGCCGGGAGCGACGCCAGTCTTGAGTTCCGCCGCCGAACCGCCTTGCGCGGCCGAGATATCCCGTTGCAGAAGCACCTCTAGCTTGCGCGCGCCGAGACGACGCTTGAGCGCCTCCAGATCGACGCGCCCAAGCGACTGCGCCTCGCTTTCCAGCAGACGCGCGGCCTCTGGGCCGTCTGCAGCGCGCCCTTCAACGGACGCCGCCGCCGGTAACACCACCTCCACGTCGAGCCCGGTGCTCAGGTAGTGCAGATTTATCGCAGCGGCCTGCAAGCCCCAGGCCGCCAGCGCCGCGTCGACCTCGGCAGTCACGCGCTCCCGCGGCGGCAGATCGACCGGTGGATGCGCGAGCGCATCGTTTTCCGGATCGACGTGGATCAGCGCGTCGAGCACGCGCTTGTCGGTCAGCACACGCAGACGCGCCGACTCCGCGATGTAATGCCCTTCCGATACCGAAATCATTGGATCGACCAGAATGTGCGCGTCGACGAGCGCGAAATCGCCCATCTTGCGCGTACGCATTTCGTGCACGTCACGCACGCCAGGGGTGGCCATCAGCAATGCGCGCATGTCGGCCGCGGCGGTTTCGTCGAGCGCGCGGTCCGACAGATCCTGCAGCGCGTCCCAACCGAAGGTCCAGCCCATGCGCGCGACCATGAAGCCGACGATTGCCGCTGCGATCGGGTCGAGCAACCGCAAGCCGGCGAGACTGCCGATCACGCCGATCCCCACCACCAGCGACGACGCCGCGTCCGAGCGCGCGTGCCATGCGTTCGCGATCAGCATCGCGGAACGCACGCGCTTCGCCTCGCGCAGCATGTAGCGAAACAGCGCTTCCTTGCAGACCAGCACGAGCGCCGCGACCGCGAGCGCGCTCATGTGCACGGCGGGAATATTTTGCAGGTCGGCGAGCCGCGTACCGGCGCGCCACAACATGCCGACGCCGACCGAGATCAGCAGCGCGCCGAGAAATAACGACGCCACCGTCTCATAACGGCTATGCCCGTAATTGTGATCCGCGTCGGGCTTGGCCCCGCTGTGCCGATTGGCAATCAGCACGACAAAATCGGAAATAAGATCGGCAAGAGAATGGATACCGTCGGCAACTAGCGCCTGCGAATGCGCGATCGTGCCGATGGCGATTTGCAGCGTCATCAACACGCTATTGAGCGCAATACTCGCAAAAGTACTTTTGCGCGCAACGCGTTGTTTCTCGGTGGTTTGGGCGATCGCGGCGGACTGCATGCTGAAGAGGCAAAAAGGTCTATTGTTGTTATTGTACCCGCCGCGAATCGCGCGCGCAGGGAAAATCGGAAAAAACCTTTTTAAATCAATTGTTTATCTAAACGAAAAGCATTCGCGTTCCAGTCGCCTTAAGCGCATGTGACAAAAAACTCGGCGCCGCAAACGACGAAAGCCGCGCCCTGAACGGTGCGCGGCTTTTTGAGATTCTGCAGCAGGCTATAAACGCGGTGGATTGCCGCTATTCGTATTGCGTGCGGCCAACCCTCACTGCCCGCCTGATCGTGATTACTTCTGGATCAGAAACTTTTCGCGATCAAGACCTGCAATCCAGCGCGGCGGCTTGCCGCGACCGGACCATGTGCTGCCGCTTTCCGGATCGCGATATTTAGGCGCGACGCCTGCGCGCGGTCGGCTCGCTTTAGCGCCTTTCGGTGCGCGGCCGCCGCCGAGTTCGCTCAGCGAAATGCCGTAATCCGCCATCTTCTGCTTGATTTCATTCAAGACTTCCGCGTATTCGCGCGACTTCGCTTCTTCAATCTGCTTTTCGAGCTTCTCGCGCTGCGCGAGCAGTTCCTTGTAAGAAGACATAGGTTCCCTTGTGGTATGGATAAATGACCGCCGGTCTTTTGCCGACTCGCCTTTGAAGGTTTCATGCCTCGGAATTTGACGGCGAGATTAACACAAAATAGAAAGGCTGGATAAGCAACCGGAAAAAATTAATTTAAATTCGTTTCAAAAAGTTTCCTGCGCTGCTTTTGGGCCCGGACTACGGCCTTTCAAATCGCTGATTTCGCATGTCGCTGAAAAAAGTCCACTGCCATGCATATTCACACGATTTAACTATCAACAAATGAGACTTGAGCCGTCTATTGCGCATCGAACATTTCACGGCATGAAAGCTTTGGCTTGGACAAGCCGCGCAGTATTGAGACAAAGACGCCGTTCGTCGCGACTGGCGCATGCGTGCTTTCCCGATAAACGATAAATGCTTAATCCGCATGCCGCTCGATGCAGACTTCGAGCGCGGCGTGCAATGTCCCGGTATCGGACCGGGCGCCATCGAACGCGAAACGGTGGCGCACGCCGTTGCGTTTCAGATCGGCGCCATAACGGTCGACACCCAGCAATTCGACGCCGCCCGCGCCACTCAGCCGGTGACCGAATTCCGCGATCAGCGCGTCCTCCTCGCCGACTGCAAGCGGCGGCAGCGGATCGAGCTCGGCGCCGTCGAGCCAGCCCATCGCGCCAAAGCCGCCGATGTAGCGCAGCCGCTGGACCTCCATGATCCAGAACGTGAAATCGCCCAGCATGAGGTAGCGCGCCGCGTCCGGGTGATAGCGCAGGTAGCGCCGCGCCAGTTCCGGGCTCGAGCCGACCGGCCCAAAGCGGCCAAGCAGCGTGACGCGCTGGCCGCCCAGCACGTCGCCGTCGGGTGCGTCGACGGCCAGAAAACCGGCGCGCGGATCGGTGTGCAGATTGTGCGTGTGCTCCGCGAGCCAGCTCACGAGGATCGTCGGACGATGCCGCGGGTCCGGCGCGAACGGCAGCACCGACGGATACGGAAAGCCCTCGGGCTGGCGAGCGTGCGTGGCAAGCGTGCCGATCGTGGCCGTGTGCAGCAGATGCAGCGGAGCGTGAGCCGGAATGTTCAACTGAGCGTTCCTCGGTGAATTAAGGAATGAACGGAAAGCGGCGAGTGGTAGAAAAGTCGCCGCGCACGGCAATGCAAAAACCAACTGCGGCGGTCCATGGCATGACAGCCGGCAATACCGCCAGGTTGCATCCCCAGCCTATCAATCGTATGCGCCCGATCCCACGGCTCCAAGCATTCGCCACCACGCTTCGATAGAATCGAAGATCCGCTTTCAATGCGCTTTCTCGCGCACTTCGCCTCGAGATCTCCGTGCCCGATCACCAAGCCTCCGAATTCGCCGTCCTGCCCGCCGCGCATCGTAATCTGTCCGTCACCGCACGGCAACGCGCACGCATTGCCACGATGGCGGTATTTTTTATCGCCGGCATGATGTACGCATCGTGGGGCGTGCACGTGCCGACGGTGCGCGACCGCTTCCATCTGAATCCGGCGATGCTGTCGTTCGCGTTGTTCGCGGTGGCGGGCGGATCGATCGGCGCGATGGTGACCAATGCGTCGTGGATCGCGCGGGTCGGCACGCGCCGCGCCTGCCTGACCGGCGGCCTCGCGATGGCCGCCTGCGCCGCGCTGATCCTCGTCGTGCCGGCGTACTGGATCTTGCTGATCGTGCTGGCCGTCTTCGGCGCGGGCTTGGCCACGCTCGACGTCGCGATGAACGCCGAAGCGAGCGCCGTCGAAAAGGCGCTCGGCAAGCCGATCATGTCGTCGCTGCACGGGATGTTCAGCCTTGGCGGCATGTTCGGCGCGGCGGTGGGCGGGGCGCTGCTGTCGCGCGGCATGGCGCCGGCTCTGCATCTCGCGCTCGCCGCGGCGGCCAGCGCGCTCGTGCTGGTGCTCGCGTGCCCGTCCGTGCTGCCGCACGTGCCGCACGCCGAGCATCCCGATGCTGCGACGCCGCGCGCGAGCCGCTGGCGCTCGCCCGCGTTGTGGGCGCTCGGCACGATGGCGCTGGTCGCGCTGATCGCCGAAGGCGCGATGTACGACTGGGCCACGGTCTATATGCGCGATGTCGTGCTCTCGACGCCCGCGCTCGCCAGCGCCGCCTACGCGGCGTTTTCCGGCGGCATGGCGGCAGCGCGCTTTGCCGGCGACGCGGTGCGCGCCCGCTTCGGCGCGCCGCAACTCGTGATGATCAGCGCGGCGCTCGCCTGCGCCGGGATGGTCGACGCGCTGCTGCTGCCGAATCCGGTGGCCGCGCTCGCCGGCTTTGCGCTGATTGGCCTGGGCCTCGCGAACATGATGCCGGTGCTGTTCGCCGCGGCCGCGAGCGTGAAGGGCATCCACGCGGCCGAGGGGCTCGCGCACGTCGCGGGGCTGGCTTATTTCGGGTTGCTGCTCGGACCGGTGATCATCGGTGCGGTCGCGCAGGTGACCAATCTGACGATCGGGCTGTCGGTCGTCGCTGTGTGCGCAGCGATGATCGCGCTCGTCGGGCCGAAGGTGCTGCGGCATTTGAAGATCTGACGCAAAAGCAACGCCAAAAAGAAGAGGCACGCAAGCCTGCGGCCCACGTGCCTCTTTAGCGGCAGATCGAAGTGCGGCCCGACGCCGCCTTCGACCACACCGAATTTACATCTTCACGACGTCGAGCAGCGTCTTCTTGCCTTGCTTGTAGTTGTACAGCGAGATCACGCCGTGCTGCAGGTCGCCCTTCGAGTCGAACGTCGTTTCGCCGATCACGCCCTTGTAGTCGGTCGTCGGCATCGCTGCCAGGATCTTCGCCGGATCGGTCGAGTTAGCGCGCTTCATCGCGTCGACGATGATGTACACCGCGTCATACGTGAACGGCGCGTAAATCTGGATCGGCTGGCCGAAGCGCTTCTCGTACTTCGTTTCGAACGCCTTGCCGCCCGCCATCTTTTCGAGCGCCATGCCGGCTTCCGAGCAGACGATGTTGTCGGTTGCGTCGCCGGCCAGGTCCGACAGCTTGTCGGTACACACGCCGTCACCTGCCAGCACCTTCGCGCGCAGGCCGAGCTGCTTCGCCTGCTTGGCGAACGGGCCGCCGGTCGCGTCCATGCCGCCGTACATGATGGCGTCGGGATTTTCACCCTTGATCTTCGTCAGAATCGCGCGGAAGTCGACGGCCTTGTCGTTCGTCGCGTCGTGCGACACGACGTTCATACCGAGCGACTTCGCCGTCTTCTCGAATTCGTTCGCGAGACCCTGGCCGTAAGCGGTCGAGTCGTCGACGATCGCGACGCTCTTCACCTTCATGCCCTTCGCCGCGTAGTTCGCGAGAGCCGGGCCTTGCTGAGCATCGGTCGCGACGACGCGGTAGGTCGTCTTGAAGCCTTGCTGCGTGTAGGCCGGGTTCGTTGCCGACGGCGAGATCTGTACGATGCCCGCATCGCTGTAGATCTTCGATGCCGGGATCGAGGTGCCCGAGTTCAGGTGGCCGACCACGGCGACGACCTTGTCGTCGACGAGCTTCTGCGCAACCTGCGTAGCCGTGCGGGGGTCAGCCGCGTCGTCCTGCGCGTCGAGTTGCAGCGTGACCTTCTGGCCGCCGATCGTCAGACCCTTCGCGTTGATTTCCTCGATGGCGAGGCGCGCGCCGTTTTCGTTGTCCTTCCCCAGGTGAGCGATACCGCCAGTCAACGGCGCGACGTGACCGATCTTGACGACCGTGTCGGCCGCGGCCGATGTTGCCAACGTCGCGAACAGCAGCGCCGCGGCGCTGATCGGCAACAGCTTTTGAATTTTGATGTTCATGTAAGTCTCCAGTTTCGGTCAAAACAACGTAATCGCCCTGTGCCCCGCTTCCCCTACACGTGTCGCTCAGTCCCGTGGACGACCACGCCGGTTGCATCGTTCATGCACTTGGCCAGTACGTTTACCGGACTGTTTGTGACAGTTGGCAAACCGTACTTGCGCGCAAGTGTAGGCCATCAAATTAATTTGGGGGAATTTTTTGAGAAAGTGGGAACAACACTAATAGCGCAGTTCCCGGGCGAACCGCTCGCGGCTTGGGCGAGCGGGCTGGAAAGCCCCAGCCCATGCGGGTTTCCGCTAATTTGGAAGTTTCTCCGCGGGCGCGGATTTAGCCTTTTTCCGGCTTCTGTCACATATGATTCGAAGGGTTTTTCGACTCAAAAATGTGGCGTGCCGCACAGGATTGTGACTGCGGTAAAGAACTTAAATCAGCCTTAAATCGGCAATGCAATCAATGCAAGAACGC
This sequence comes from Paraburkholderia lebeckiae, assembly GCF_050436225.1. Taxonomy (NCBI): domain Bacteria; kingdom Pseudomonadati; phylum Pseudomonadota; class Betaproteobacteria; order Burkholderiales; family Burkholderiaceae; genus Paraburkholderia; species Paraburkholderia lebeckiae. Next base: position 3,690,151 of record NZ_JBNDLU010000002.1, read on the forward strand.
GGCGATTCGCACGGAGGCCGCCCGCCATTCCTGCTCGAGTTGCGCCATCAGCTCGATCGCGCCGATTGCTTCGGCGCGCGCGTGGCCAAGCGGCGCACCCTGCCCCGCCCACAACGACAGGTAATCGCCGTTCTGCGCACGCGCCGCGGTTTGCCGCAGCTCCTGCGTCAACGCGTTTTGCACCGGATACGGCGCGATGCTGTCCGCCGATTCGCGCAAACGCTGCATCAACGGATTGCGGATGCCGCGCGCGTGGCGGCCCGTGATCGCGCGCGTCACCGTGGTCGAGGTATCTGACATGCCGCGCACGCGGGTTTTCCATACCTCGGGAATCGCGCTCTCGCGGGTGGTCAGAAACGCGGTGCCCATCACCGCGGCTTGCGCGCCGAGCGCGAGTGCCGCGACGATGCCGCGACCGTCCATGATGCCGCCGGCCGCGAGCACCGGCAGACCGGTCGCGTCGACCAGTTGCGGCACGAGCGCCATCGTGCCGACCAGCGCATCTTCGAATGCGCCGATGAACGTGCCGCGATGCGCGCCCGCCTCCGCGCCTTGCGCGGCGACGGCATCGGCGCCCGCATCGCGCCACGCGATGCCTTCGGCAACATGCGTCGCAGTCCCAACTACATAGCTGCCGCTCGCGTGCAAACGCTCGACGTCGTCCGCTGCTAGCAGTCCGAACGTAAAGCCGGCGACCGGCACCCGCAATTCGATCAGCGTTTCCAGTTGCGCGCGAAAGTCAGGCGCATAGCGTGCGAGCGGCTGTCCCGGCGGCAAGCCGAGATCGGCGCGCAGCGGATCGATTGCGTCGAGCGCGCGGCGCACGGTGGCTTCATCGGGCGAGACCGGATCGAGCACGAACAGATTCACGCCGAACGGGCGATCGGTCAGCGCGCGAATCGCCGCGACCTCGCTCGCGATCTTCTCGGGTGCCAGCGCCGCCCCCGCGAGAAAACCAAGTCCGCCCGCATTGGATACCGCCGCGACGAGCGCCGGCGTCGTCGCGCCGCCGGCCATCGGCGCCTGCACGACGGGTACCCGCATCTGGAAGTGCTCGGCGAACGGCGTCGCGAAACTGTCTTCATTCATGTTCGTTTCCTTCGGGCGCAAAGCCGTCGATGTGCTGATTCATGCGCTCGCCAACCTGTTTGCGAGAGGCGCTGACACGCGCGAGCCATCACGCGCTGACTGTACCGACACTGTACCGACACGCGCCATCGCGGAGAAATGAATTATCGAGATCGTTTCAATCGCCTTACGAGAATCGAAGCACGCCGCATCACCCGCGAGGACCCGTCCCGCCTCGCTGCAAGGCGGTTCTTTTGATGGCAAACTAAGCGCCCGTTGCAGGGCCTCGTGGCCTTGAGCGTTTCGTACACACCGACCTCGCGCGGCGGTCGCGCGAGTCAATGGAGAACAGCATGAGCACGACTTCCCGATGGATCGACATCCCCGCCGGCAACGACAGTTTCGGCGGCTACCTCGCGCTGCCGAAGGGCGGCAAGGGACCGGCCGTCATCATCATTCAGGAAATCTTCGGCGTGAACGGCCATATCCGCTCGGTCGCGGATCAGTACGCGCAGGACGGCTATGTCGCGTTCGCCCCGGACGTGTTCTGGCGCGTGCAGCCGCGCGTCGAATTGACGTATGACGGCAAGGATCGCGAAAAGGGCATCGAGCTGATGCAGAAGACCAAGGTCGACGACGCGGTCGCCGACCTCGGCGCCGCCGCGGCCGCCTTGCGCGCGCTGCCGGAAGTGACCGGCAAGATCGCGGCGATCGGCTACTGCTTCGGCGGCCGTCTCGCCTATCTGGCCGCGGCGGCCGGTTCGGTCGACGCCGCTGTCGCCTACTACGGCGGCGGCATCCATAACCATCTCGACAAAGCCGCGAACATCAAGGTGCCGATGCAGTTCCACTACGGCGAGCTCGACGCGCATATTCTGCCGTCGGACATCGGCCAGATTCAGGAGCGCTTCGCGGGTCGCGCCGACGTGCAATTCAACATCTACCCGAACGCCGATCACGGTTTCAACTGCTCGGAGCGTGCGTCGTACAACCAGCACGCGTCGGCATTGGCGCATGGCCGCACGCTGACGTTCCTCGGCGAGCGGATGTAATCCGCGGTTCCGGCATTCAGTCGGACCGCCGCGTTGCGCATGTGATCGCAAGCTCGCGCATTTGAAGTGCGCACTCGAATTCACATGAGTCACGTCGGCGCTCAACTCGGGTACTCTGTGCAAGACGGCGTGTCGGCCGACACGCCGTCTTTTCACATGTGCGACGCGCGAGCGGGGCAACGCGATGTCGAGCGAAGCGCCCCAGTCGCGCCTGCATGGCCGGCCACGAATTCGACGCAGCATGCCAACCGACCGCGAGGGCTCAACCGACGTGCAATCAGACTATCTCGCTCATGACGCCATCGGCCTCGCCGAGCTCGTGCGCACGCGCCAGGTCAGCGCGCGCGAATTGATCGACGTCGCGATCTCGCGCACCGAGGCCGTCAATCCCGCGATCAACGCGGTCGTTCTGAAGGACTACGATGCGGCCCGCCAACGTGCGTCGCGCGAAGACGCGAATCGCGCGAATACCGTCGACGGCGCGAACGGAACGGACAACCCCACCGCCCACGCCGCGCTCGCCGGCGTGCCGTTCCTGATCAAGGATCTCGGCGCGCCCGTTGCGGGACTGCCCATGGCAATGGGCAGCCGACACTACCGCCACTTCATTCCGACTCAGGATGCGCCGGTCGTCGCGCTCGCGAAAGCGGCGGGTCTGAATATCTTCGCGAAGACCAGCACGTCCGAGCTCGGTCAGATGCCTTATACGGAGCCCGAACTATTTGGTGCGTGCCGTAATCCGTGGAACATCGATCACACGCCGGGCGGTTCGAGCGGCGGCGCGGCGGCGGCGGTCGCTGCCGGCATCGTACCGCTCGCGCATGCGTCGGACGGCGGCGGCTCGATCCGGATTCCGGCGTCGTGCTGCGGACTGTTCGGCCTGAAACCCTCGCGCGGTCGCGTGCCGCGCGCGGCGCAGGCCAGCGCCGGCGAACTCGGCATCGATCACGCCGTGTCGCGCAGCGTGCGCGACAGCGCGTTGCTGCTCGATCTGCTGGCCGGCAACGCCGAGCGGCCGACCGGCGCGCCCGGCACCTTTCTCGGCGCGACGCGCGAGCCGTGCAAACCGCTGACGATCGCCTACGTGACCGAGCCGATGCTCGCGCCGTCGTTATCGGCCGATGCCCGCGCCGCGCTCGACGACGCCGCGCAACTCGCGAGCTCACTCGGCCATCGTCTGGAGCCGGTGTCGCTCGGCGTCGATTTCGCGGCGGTCCGTCATGCGTTCCTGACGCTGTGGTCGGTGACCGCCGAGGACCTCGTGCTGAACGCGGAGCGCATCACCGGCCACAAGCCAACGCGCGGCGAGTTCGAAATTTCGACGTGGGCGATGGCGCACGTCGGCCGCAAGCTCGGCGAACAGGGCTTGCCGGCCGCACTCGACGAACAGCGCCGCATCACCGCGCGTCTGACCGACCTGCTGAACCGCTACGACGTGCTGTTGTGCGCGACGCTCGCGTCCGCGCCGATCAAGATCGGCGAGATGCGGCCAAGCTCGGTCGAGCGCATGCAGATGCGCGCGGTCACCACGATGCCGCTAGAACGATTGATGAAGAAACTGCTGTTCGAAGCGTCGAACAAGGCATTCGCGTGGGCCGGATGCACGGAACTGTTCAACCTTAGCGGCCAGCCAGCGATGTCGGTGCCTTTGTACTGGAATGCGCGCGGGCTGCCGATCGGCGTGCAGTTCGCGGCGCGTAACGGCGGCGAGGCGACCCTGTTCAGACTCGCCGCGCAACTCGAGGCGGCACGGCCGTGGTTCGACAGGCGGCCACCATTGATGAATGCGCGCCGCTAAAAGTCCAACGGCCCGCTGCAATGAAGCTTTGAAAAACCGGCCCGGCCTGCGCAGCGCAGCCTGCGCCGCGCGCGGCGCGAAGCGCCACGATGCGCACAATCACGGGATGCGCCGCGGTACTGCGGCGCATCCCGTGCATGCTTGCAAGCACCTCCAGCGCAGGCTTGCTCAGGCCTTCTTGTTATAGGCGCTGCACCATCCCGTGGCCGCGACCTGCTTGCCCGCGAACATCGGGCAGCCGCCGTAAGCGTCGCCCGCCTTGCCCTGGAAGAAGCTGCAGTTGCTGCATTGCTCGCCAGGCGTGTATTTGGCGAATTTCGCCTTGTCGACCTTGCTCGCGTCCGCCTTGTAGCCAAGCGCCTGCGCGGTCGGATCGGTTTCGGAGACTTTCGGCGCGTCGGCGAACGCCTGGCGCGACAACGCGAGCGTCGATGCCACGCCGATGCTGGTGATCAAAAACGTACGACGGGAAGATCTCATGGGGAACGCACTCCATTTATATGGGAATCAACGCCGTTCTTATGACAGCGTTCGCCAAGCATAGCAACGTAGCCGTCGCCCGTGAGATTCCAAATGCTAAAGATAAGCGGATCGGTACGGTGCAAACCCGGCTTCAAGCCCGCCCGCTCAGCTCGCAGACCCGCTGCGCAATCGCAAGCGATGCCGTCAACCCCGGCGACTCGATGCCGAACAGATTGACGAGCCCGCGCACGCCATGCGCGGCCGGCCCCTGGATCACGAAGTCCGCGGCGGGCTCGCCCGGGCCGGACAGCTTCGGACGAATACCGGCGTACGCCGGCTGCAACGCGCCATCGGGCAAGGCCGGCCAGTACGCGCGAATCGCCGCATAAAACGACTCCGCGCGACGCGGATCGACGTCGTAATTGATCGCGTCGACCCATTCGACGTCGGGACCGAAGCGCGCCTGGCCGCCCAGGTCGATCGTCAGATGCACGCCGAGGCCGGCTTCGTTCGGCATCGGATAGATCAGGCGGCTGAACGGCGCGCGCCCCGACATGCTGAAGTAATTGCCGCGCGCGAAGTACAGCGGCGGCACGTGGCGCGCGTCGAGTCCGCGAATCTTGCGCGCGAGTGCGTTCGCATGCAGACCTGCGCTGTTGATCACGCAGGCAGCGCTGATCGTGGTGGGCGCCGCACCGCCGACCGCGATGGTGAAACGGCCGTTGTGAGCCTCGATAGCCTCGACCGGCGCATGGAACGCGCACACGGCGCCGTCGCGCTCGGCATCGCCTTGCAGCGCGAGCATGTACTGATGACTATCGACGATCCCCGTCTGCGGCGAAAACACCGCTTCCACGCATTCGAGCGCCGGTTCGAGCGCCTGTGCCTGATCGCCGGTGATGCGCATCAGGTCGAGCACGCCGTTGTCGCGCCCTTTGGCCATGATGCTTTCGAGCTGCGGAATCTGGTTTCGCGACGTGGCGACGAGCAGTTTGCCGCAGCGCGAATGCGGCACGTTGCGCTCGGCGCAATAGTCATACAGCATTTCGCGGCCGCGCACGCACAGCGTGGCCTTCAGCGATCCGCGCGGATAGTAGATGCCCGCGTGAATCACTTCGCTGTTGCGTGAACTCGTGCCCACGCCGATGGCGTCGGCGGCCTCCAGCACGATCACCTCGCGCCCGCGCGCCGCCAGCGCGCGCGCCGTCGAGAGGCCGATCACACCGGCGCCGATCACTACACATTCGATCTGATCCATATCCTTTGACGCGGCGCATTGGGCCGCGCGCTGCCTCGTTCAGCCGATGGAAGGAAGACAAGTACGGCACCTCGCCGCCGCGTTCCGTTTGTTGTCGAACGCATCTGTCCGATGGTCTGCTTATGTCTTTTTATCACCGCCACGGAAAATTGTACGACTCGGTACAGACAGAAGTGACAAACGTTCGTGCGCGCCGACTAGGCGATGGGGGCGCAAGCTGGCTCGCTTCCACGCTCCACATCGAAAGTAGCAATAATTGCCGCGGCATTCACCACGCAGGCTGTACGAATTTGCCGGGACAGCGCCCCAAATTCCAGAGAAGCGGGGCGTTGGTGCAAAAAACCGACCGAAAACCTCAAAAACCGATCGGTTTTCGCCGGTTTCCGTAATCCAGGCGGATATCGGCGGGCTCGATCTGGTCGCGTCCCGCGATGCGCGCCGCGCCGAAGCCGTTCAGGATCGCGCGGCGCATCTCGCGCGGCGACGCCCGCTTGAGCGCATCGAGCGTCGCATCGCCAAGCGTCTCCGGAAAGCGCAGGCCCCAGTTGTGCGCGCCGCGGATCTCGTCGTAGATCGATTGCGCGATGCGTCGCGCGCCGGCGTGGTCCGGCGGCGAGATCTCGTAGACGTTCATGCGGTTCAGGATCGGCTCGGGGATCGCGCGTTCGTCGTTGGCAGTCGCGATCCAGATCACGTTGCCCGCGTTGATCGGTATCTCGGCGAACTCGTCGATGAAGCTCTGGGCGGTGTCGTGTTCGAGTAGCGCGTACAGCGCGCCGAGCGGATCGTATTGCGAATCGCCGCTCGCCTTGTCGATTTCGTCGACGGCGATCACCGGGTTCGCGTAGCTGCCGTTCACGAGTGCATCGAACACCTTGCCCGGCTTCGCGTTCTTCCATTGCGACGACGCGCCCGACAGAATCCAGCCCGCCGTTAGCGAACTCATCGCGACGTATTGATACGCGGTGCCGAGCAGGCGCGCGAGCTGCTTCGCGAAATGCGTCTTGCCGATGCCCGGCTCGCCGAGCAACAGGATCGGCATCAGTTCGAGCCGGTCCTCGGTTTCGAGGCACAGCGCGACCTGCTTGCGGATGTCGTCGAGCGGTGCGGAAAAATTGGGCAGCGCGCCGATCAGATCGTCGATCGACGGCATCCGGTTCGGCTTCACGCAGAATCGCAGATTGCCGGTTTTCAGCATCTTTTCGTAGGTTGTGCGCAGCGCCTCGTTCGCGCCCTCGCCGAGACCGTTCAGCGCGCTTTCGACCTCGTCGAGGTCATACACCCGGCTGAACGAGGCCACGGCGATTTCCTGTTTGACCATTGCTGTCGTCATCGCTCACCCCGTTTGGCTGATTCTGCAGCGGCGGCGCCTTGTGAGCGCCGGTTCGAGTCCAGTGTAGCGAGGACATAAACACGTGCAAGCCAGCAGTCATGCGGCTCTGCTGCTAACGATCGCTGGCATCCCATCCTTATCTGGAATGGATTGTTGCTGAACCGGACCTCGTCGACCGTGTCAGAAATCGTCGCGGCCATCGGGGGTAAGATGGCTCTCTAATTGCTACGAGGCACCCACGCAACCGACGCGTGAGCGGAGATCCTTTTTATGTGGAAAACCAGTATCGTGGCCATGCTGCTTGGCGCTTCGTTGCTCGCCCACGCGCAACAACGGCCAGCGCAGCAGGTCGTGCAATGGCAGCTGCAGGTGGTGAAAGATGGCCAGCAGATCGATTCGTTCGACGGCACCACCACCGTCGGCCAGGCACGCACGGATACGCATCACCAGGTCGTGCAACACGAGGTCGGCTGCAAGGACCAGCCGGCCGGCAACATCGATCTGTCACGCACGATCACGGTGTCGCCGCTGCGCGTCGATCCCGAGGGCGTGATGTTTTCGATCGACACGCAGGAAACGCTCGAGGACGACAATGCGCGGCGCACCGACATCGGCTGCAAGCTGCCGCCGCAGCCGCGCCAGGTGAGCGCGAGCCACCCGGGTCTCGTGGTGCCGCCGGATCAATGGGCGAGCTGGACGATCGTCGATCACAATCCGAACCTCGTGTACCGCGTGCATGCGAACGTCGTGAGCAATGGTGCGAACGGCAACGGCACGAACGGCGGCATGAGCGGCAATGGCGCCGCGACCGGCAGCAGCAATCCGAACTGACAGGAACCGCGCGCCTTACCGACGCGCTCAAACAGAACACGTGGATAACGCGGCATGCGAAACCCAGAAGAACTGATCCGCGAGAGCCTCGCGCCGAACGATTTCGTCGCGGTGAGCTGGAACCTGCACAAGGGCCGCACACCGCTCGGTTTTCAGGCCTGGCAGGCGATGCAGCGCTGGGTTCAATCGACCCACGCGGACGCATACTTCCTGCAGGAAGCGATGGCGCGGCGTATGCCGTCGCCGGTATTGGCGAGCAGTTTCGGCACGCCGATGGGCGATCCACTGACCGACGTATGGCACTGTCAGGCAACCGAAATCGCGCGCGCGCTCGAACTCGAAGTCGCGCTCGGCCCGAACGTGTTCAAGCCGTCATGGCGGCACGGCAATGCGATCCTGTCGCCGCATCCGCTCGATCTCGGCGGCCGCTGGGACATCTCCGCGCACCGCTTCGAAAAGCGCGGCCTGCTGGTCGCGCGTGCGACGTTCGGCGGACGACTCGTCACGTTGCTCTGTGCGCATCTCGCGCTGACGCGTCCGGCGCGGTTGCGGCAGATGGACTGGATCGCGCACTGGATCGCGAAGGAAGCCCCCGACGGTCCGCTCGTGCTGGCCGGCGATTTCAACGATTGGCGCAACGACTCGGTGCCGCTCTTTCGCGAGCATGGCTTGCAGGAAGTCGCTACGCTGCTCGGCGAACCGGCGCGCACGTTCCCGGCGTTCTCGCCGGCGCTGTCGCTCGACAAGATGTTCGTGCGCGACATGCAGCCGGTCGAATGGATCCAGCCGGCGCAGGAGACCGCGTGGCTGTCAGATCATTTGCCGTATATGGCGAAGTTGCGGCTGGAGTGAGCGCTTCAGTTGGTTGAGCTTTCGCCAACGGAACGCGCGTCCCCCTCACTCGCGATGCGGAGTCCAGCTCAACGCCGCTTCGATCTCCTCCCCCGGCTGCAATACGCAGCCACCGACGTGTTCTTGTGTACCAACCGCGTTGAAGCAATCGGTCGTATTCGTGACCGGTTCCACGCATAGCTGCGGATCGTTGGCCGGCGCGAACACGACCAGATGATCGAACGGCGCGTCGGCACGCATCGTCAGATTGCGGCGCTCGTCAGGCCACGAGATCGTCGCCACGCGCGACCAGTTCGAAAAGTTGTTGTCGAGATCGAACGCATCGGGCGACATGCCCGCGCGCAATGCGTCGACGGCCGGATGCGGGCCGAGATGCGTCGGCAGTACGTCGGTGTCCGCGTGCCACATCGCCTGCACGTCGGCATGGATGCGCGTCGCCGCGGTGCGCGGATAGTACGGATGATGGCCCATGCCGAACGGCATCGGCCGGTCGGCGAGATTGCGCGCGGACATCGTGATGTGGAGCGCGCCACCGCGCAACTCGATACGCTGCCGCGCGCGATAGCGAAACGGCCAGTCGCCGGTCATGCTCGCATCCGGCTCGTGTTCGAAGTGCAGGTCCACCGCGCTTTCGCTGCGCGCGCCGACGCGCCACGGATGCCGCCACGCATTGCCATGCAGCGCGTGGGCGAAACGCGGGTCGTTGCCGGCGAGATCGATCGTCGCGCCGTCGAACGCGAAGCGCGCATCGCGAATCCGGTTGCAGTATGGGAACAGCGGAAAGCTCGCCATGCGCAGCGCATCGCGTGCTTCGAACGCTTCCGGCAGCGCCGGCCGCAGCCAGTGCAACGGACCTTCCGGCGTGACTTCGTAGAACGCCGCGAGCGCGCCGCCAACGTCCGGCGCGAGCACCGCTCGCAACCCACCGGCCGACAACGTGACGAGGCGCGCGGCGATCGCGGGATCGTCGAGCCATGAGCGCTGAGTCGCCGATCGAGTCATGGCCTGTGCCTCGCGCGGCCGGGCAGATTCAGGGAAACGTCGCGCATGGTCAGACGAGGCGAAACCGCGAGCGGAAAGCGACATCAACGTGCATTCATATCTCCTTTGACGTGCCGCGCACCCCGCGGCCGGCGAACCACCTCAGTCCGCCCCGAGCGAGAATCGCACGACACCGCACCACCGGTCAATATTATTAGTAATAAATTCGTTAAAAAAGCGCCGGTAACGGATCGTCAGCTCGGTTCCCAAATGGATGGTTAGCGTGCGTTGCCGCGCGCATATTATTAGTGGTACCGTCAGCAGCATGATGCCGCTGGCATTCCCCTGCTTCAGCGCCGCCTCCGCGCGGCCCGCACAATGAAAAAATCGACTCAACGCCGTCCCACCATGACCGACATCGCCAAGCTCACCGGCGTGTCGCAATCCACCGTTTCGCTGGTGCTCAACAACGCGGCCGGCGCGAAATTCTCCGATGCGACCCGCAACAAGGTGCTGAAGGCCGCGCACGACCTCGGCTACCGGCTGTCGCTGCGCGCGCCGGTAGCGGCATCGAGCGACGAGCGCAACCTGATCGTCTATCTGGCCGACGAAATCTCGACGAGCCCGCACCCGGTCGTCAACATCGACGGCGCGCGCGACGCCGCGTACGCGAGCGGCAAGATGCTCGCGGTCTACTCGACGCACGGCAACGCCGACATCGAAAAACAGGTACTCGACACGGTCCTCACCAATCCGCACGTGTTCGGTGTGATCTACGCGACCGTCTACACGCGCAAGGTCGCCCCGCCGGCCGCGCTGTCGCAGGTGCCGACCGTGCTGCTGAACTGCTACACCGGCGACAGCACGTTCTCGTCCGTGGTGCCAGCCGAGGTCGCGGGCGGCCATCTGGCGACCGAGTACCTGCTGCAGGCCGGCCACCGGCGCATCGGCTACATCAACGGCGAGCCGTGGCAGGACGCCGCGAAAGACCGCCTGAAGGGCTACCGCACCGCGCTCGCGACCGCCGATCTGCCTTTCGCGGCCGAACTTGTGCGCGACGGCGACTGGAGCTCGGGCCTCGGCTTCGAGCTGACGCTGTCGCTGATGCGCGAGGCCAATCCGCCCACCGCGATCTTCTGCGCCAACGACCTGAGCGCGATCGGCGCGATCGAGGCGCTCAAGCAGCTCGGCCTGCGCGTGCCCGAGGACGTGTCGGTGCTCGGCTACGACGACCAGGAAATCGCGCGCCACACGCATCCGCCGCTGTCGACGGTGGTGCTGCCCAACTACGAACTCGGCCGCTGGGCCGTCGAAACGCTGCTGCAGGAAGAGCACAACCGCGCGGCCGGCGCGCCGGTGCGCCATCGCACGGTCAAGCTTGATGGACCGCTGGTCGAACGTACCTCGGTCAGGGTAATCACCGAGGCGAAACCGGTGACAACTAATATTATTAGTGATTGACCGATAATAATTCCTGGTGGAATAATCGGCACGTCGGGTCGGGAAGAAAGCGCACCGGTGGGTCATAGCCGATGGCACGCTCGCCGGCGAAAAAACGTCGGCGCCCCAACTGGACAGAGGCAAGCCCGAGTAGCACAAAAAGCAAATAAACCGTCACCGGTTACTGGAGGAAGACATGGCGTCGCTCAATACGCAGTCGCGCATGCACGCGCGAAAGCAGCAGATTCGTCCGCTGGCAGCTTCGCTGCTGGCCCTGGCAATCGGTGTCGGCGCGGCGGCCGCGCACGCCGACGACGCATTACCGAAGTTGCCGACCAAGACCCCGTTGAAGGTCGGCTTCGCGCAGACCGAAAGCAACAACCCGTGGCGTCTCGCGGAAACCCGGAGCTTCAAGGACATCGCCGCGAAATGCGGCTGGCAGATCGTGATGACCGACGCCAACGGCTCCAACTCCAAACAGGTCTCCGACATTCAAAGCATGATCGCCCAGCACGTCGATCTGCTGGTGTTCCCGCCGCGTGAAGAGAAGCCGCTCGCGCCGGTCGTGCTGCAGGCGAAGAAGGCCGGCATTCCGGTGATCCTCGTCGACCGCGACGTCGACCAGTCGGTGGCGAAGGCTGGCCGCGACTACATCACGTTCATCGGCTCGGACTTCATCGATCAGGGTCACCGCGCCGCCGACTGGCTCGTCAAGGCGACGGGCGGCAAGGCGAAGATCATCGAGCTCGAAGGCACGACGGGCGCGTCGGCCGCGAACGATCGCAAGAAGGGTTTCGACGAAGTCATCGCGAAGAACCCCGGCATGACGATCATCGCGTCGCAAAGCGGCGACTTTGCGCGCGACACCGGCCGCAAGGTGATGGAAACACTGTTGCAGGCGCATCCCGACGTGACCGCCGTGTACGCGCACAACGACGAAATGGCGCTCGGCGCGATTGCCGCAATCAAGGCGGCCGGCAAGCAGCCGGGCAAGGACATTCAGATCGTCACGATCGACGGCACCAAGGGCGGCATGGACGCGATCGCGGCCGGCGAACTCGGCGCGAGCGTGCAATCGAGCCCGTTCTTCGGCCCGCTCGCCTGCGACGTCGCGCAGCGCTATGCGAAGGGTGAAAAGATCCCGACCTGGATCAAGGTGTCCGACCGCTTCTACGACAAGGAAAACGTGCAGCAGAACATGCAGTACGGCTACTGATCGCAATTATCGGGAAGCGCCCCGGGCGCATCATTTTCCCGGGGACTCCCTTCGGCGTTGTAGCAGGAAGTCGCCCGCCTTCCATGAATGTCTCCTCGTCGGGCGGGTGGTGGGAAGGCTTCGAAGCGACGCGCCCGTGACCGACGGACCGTCGCTTCGCTTTTATGCGGGCGTAGCATGGGCCGGGCGCGCTGGCGCGACGGACCCCGCGTCGCCAGCAACAGCGCAGTCGGCAATATCGACAGCATCCGCATCAGGAGAACTCTCGTGACGGAATCTGGCAAAGAGACGCCACACTCCCCCTTACCCGTTCGCCGCTGCTCGAGATGCAGGACATCGGCATCAGCTTCGGCGGCGTACCCGCGTTGCGCGGCGCGAATCTGAGCGTCGCCGCGGGCGAAGTGCACGCGCTGATCGGCCAGAACGGCGCCGGCAAATCGACACTGATCAAAATCCTGACCGGCGCCTATCGGCGCGGCTCGGGCAGCGTGAGATTCGAAGGCCTCGAGGTCGATTTCCGCACGCCCAAGCAGGCGCGCGAAGCGGGCATCAGCACGATCTATCAGGAGATCAACCTGGTGCCGTTCCGCTCGGTAGCGGAAAACATCTTTCTCGGCCGCGAGCCGCGCCGCTTCGGTCTGATCGACTGGCGCACGGTGCAGCAGCGCGCGGCCGCGCTGCTCGATTCGTTCGGTTTGCAGATCGACGTGAAAAAGCCGGTCGGTCGTTACTCGACCGCGATCCAGCAAATGGTGGCGCTTGCGCGCGCGGTGTCGTCGGACGCGAAGATGGTGATCATGGACGAATCGACGTCGTCGCTCGACGAGCGCGAAGTCGAACTGCTGTTCACCGTCGTGCGCAAGCTGCGCGACGACGGCCGCGCGGTGATTTTCGTCTCGCACCGGCTCGACGAGCTGTACGCGCTGTGCGATCGCGTGACCGTGATGCGCGACGGCCAGACGGTCGTGCAAAGCACGATGGTCGAGATGGACAAGCTGCAGCTCGTCACGACGATGCTCGGCCGCTCGCTCGCCGCGGTCGTGCAAGACGACACGGCCGCGCGCGAAGCGAATCTCGCCAGGCGCGGCAAGCAGGTGATCGGCGCGACGCAGCTCGGCGCGCCGCCGAAGGTCAACGGCGTGTCGCTCGACGTGCACGCGGGCGAGGCAGTCGGCTTGGCCGGTCTGCTCGGCTCGGGCCGCACCGAAACGATGCGGCTGATGTTCGGCGCCGATCCGCTGGCACAAGGCGCGCTGGCGATCGGCGGCGAGAAAGTCGCGCTGAAGTCGCCGCAGGACGCGATCGCGCGCGGCCTCGCCTACCTGACCGAAGACCGCAAGGGCGAAGGCATCGTCCCCGAGTTGTCGGTGCGCGACAACCTGACGCTCGTCTGTCTGCGCACGCTCGCGAAAAACGGCATCGTCGACGTGAAGAAGCAGCAGGCGATCGTCGAACGCTTCATCGCGTCGCTCGGCATCAAGCTGCGTTCGGCCGATCAGCCGATCCGCGAGCTATCGGGCGGCAACCAGCAGAAAGTGCTGCTCGCGCGCTGGCTCGCGGCCGAGCCAGCGCTGCTGCTGCTCGACGAGCCGACGCGCGGCATCGACGTCGGCGCGAAAGCCGACGTCGCGAAGATCGTGCGCGAGTTGCGCGACGCGGGGCTCGCGGTACTGCTGTCCGCGTCCGAGCTCGAAGAATTGACCGCGGTCGCCGATCGCGCGGTCGTGATCCGCGACGGCCGCACGGTCGCCGAACTGAACGGCGCCGACATGAGCGAGACCGCGATCATGGACGCGATCGCCTACGGCAGCGAGGGCCAATCGGCGCTCGCGCAAGCCGCGCAATCGGCACACATCGAAGACGCCTTGGAGGGCGACCGTCATGGCGCTTAAGCTGCATTCGAATTCGCTGCGCAGCGATGCGGCGGGCGCCGACACCACCGTGATGCACTCGACCAATACCCGGCCCACACGGTCCGCGAGCACCGTGCACAAGTGGCGCCATCTCGCGATGCAGCGCGAAGTGATCGTGCTGCTCGCGATGGTGCTGTTCAACCTGATATTCACGCCGCACTTCTGGTCGTTGCAGACGTTCAACGTGAACATGACGCAGGTCGTGACGATCGTGATCGTCGGCATCGGCATGACGCTGGTTGTCGCGACGGGCGGCATCGATCTGTCGGTGGGCGCGTCGATGGCAATTTCGGGCGCGCTTGCGCCGATGCTGTTCCTCAACATAGCGGGGCCGCTCGGCATCGGGCTTGCGTTCGTGCTGCCGGTAGTCGCGGCGGCCGCATGCGGCGTGTTCAACGGCCTGCTCGTCACGCGACTATCGGTGCAGCCGATCGTCGCGACGCTCGTGCTGTTCATCGCCGGACGCGGCATCGCGCAGGTCGTCACCGACGGCAGCCTGCAGGCGTTCAACACGCCAGCCTTTCAGTGGATCGCGCTCGGCAAGGTCGCGGGCGTGCCGTTCCAGGTGCTGCTGATGCTCGCGCTGGTCGGCGCGTTCGCGTGGATCGTGCGCAAGACGTTGTTCGGCCAGTATCTGCTGATCACCGGCGGCAACGAAAAAGCCGCGTATCTGTGCGGCGTGCCGACCGCTACCGTCAAGATGATCGCGTACACGCTGTGCGCGGCGCTCGCGGGCCTCGCGGGGCTGATCTCGATCTCGGTGAATTCGTCGTCGGATGCGAACGTCGTGGGGCTTGGCGTCGAACTCGATGCGATTGCGGCGGTCGCGGTCGGCGTCACCGCGCTGACGGGCGGCAAGGCGTATATCGGCGGCACGCTGATCGGCGCGCTGATCATCCAGTTGCTGCGCTATACGCTGCTCGCGCACGGCATTCCCGATGCCGCCGCGCTCGTCGTGAAGGCCGGCATCATCGTCGCGGCGGTTTACGTGCAGCGGCGCTCGCGCTGATTCTGGCGCTGGCGCTCACGCTCATTTTCACGATCTGCGGGCAACCTTTCCGGATTCGATGCGATGAAAAAGAATCTCCCCATCCTGCTCGCGCTCGCGGGGCTCGTCGTCTTTGGCCTCGTGCGCTACGACCACTTCGGCTCGGCGTACAACATCACGTCGTTCTGGCGCTACAACTCGATGTTCGCGCTGATCTCCATCGGCATGGCCTTCGTGATCATCACGGGCGGCATCGATCTGTCGGTCGGCACGGTCGCGGCGCTCGCGAGCGTGGTCGCCGCGTTGACGAGCGTCTTCGGCGGCTGGGTCGCGGTGCTGGCGGGTTGCGCGGCCGGGCTCGCGGTCGGTGTGCTGAACGGCGTCATCATCACGCGGCTCAAGATCCTGCCGTTCATCGTCACGCTGGCGACGAGCCTCGGCGCCCACGGCGTCGCGCTGTTGCTCGGCAAGAACGACGCGGTATCGATCGCGGCCGATTCGAACTTCGGCAACTTCGGTCAGGGCGACCTGTTCGGGCTGCCGATTCCGGGACTCGTCGCACTCGTCGCCGCGGTCGCCGGCTGGCTCGCGCTGCGCAGCACGCGCTTCGGGCGGCACTCGCTCGCGATCGGCGGCAGCGAAGAGGCCGCGCGGCTGATGGGGCTGAACGTCGACCGCACGCTGGTGATGGCCTATGCGGTCAGCGGGCTGCTCGCCGGCATGGCGGGCGTGATTCTCGCCGCGCAGTTCGGCGCCGGGCAGCCTAACGAAGGCGTCGGTTGGGAGCTGTTCGCGATTTCGGCGGTCGTGCTTGGCGGCACGCTGCTGACCGGCGGCGAGGGTTCAGTCGCGATGACGATTGCCGGCGTGCTGCTGCTCGGGCTCGTGTTCAATCTGCTGAACTTCGAGAACGGGCTCGGGTTCATCAGTCTGTCCGCGTACTGGCAATCCGTGATTCGCGGCGTGTTCCTGCTACTCGTGATCGTGCTGCAGGCGCGCGTGTTGAAACAGCGCGGAAAAAAGCGGGTGCCGGCGGTGTGAGCAAGCGGCACCCGCGAATTGGCGTCATCAATTCCATCGGACAGAATTTCCTTACTTGATCGAGGCTTGCTGCCACAATCGCCGCCCCCGACCCATATCTGTGTACCGATAGACTCGCCGCGAAACCGTGTGACCGTGACACGTCCCCGACGCGTCACGACGTCCCCGATCGTCGTCCCCGGTTTCCTTATTGACTGTCGGTGCGCAACGTCCAGACGGTCGCCGTATTCGTGGCGTCGTCTACCGCGGCGAACTGCAAGTGGCGCTTGCTATCGAGGCCGAATGCGAGGCCGAACGCGGAGCCCGGCGCAGGGTCGACCGACATTTGAGCGACGAATTGCCCGTCGACGGTGAACTCGACGATTTCGCTGGGACGTTTCGGGTCGGGGTTGACCGCGTCGCCGTTCGCGGTCACGAGATGCCCGTTGGGTGCGAGCGCCAGCGCAAGCGGACCGTGCAGGTGTTTGTTGTCCTGATAGATCATCCGGCCGATGCCGCCATCGTGTTTCGCGCCCGCAGCGCCGTAAATGGCGAACACCGCGTTGTCACCGGTCGAGGCGACGTAAAGCACGTCATGCGATGGGTCGTAAGCCAAGCCTGTCGGGCCGACCACTAGTGCTGCTGGGTCGGTGCGGTGCAGATAGCCTGACGCGATGATGGTCGAGCTTGGCAGCATCTGAACGCCATCCTCGCCGATGGCAAGATCGATCCGCGCGACCTTCCCGTTCAATACATCCGAGACGAAGACCCGGACGAATCGCCCCCCGTCGATCACGGTGAGATCCCAGGGGCCGCCCAGCAGGTTGGGATCTTTCAGTTCCTTGACGAGCCCGCCCTGAGGATTGATGACGAGCAGCGAGCCCGGCGCGACGACGTTCTTGCCATCCGTGGTCGGCACATTGCCCACCAGCACGAAGCCGCTTCTCAGCACGGCGAGCGCCGTCGTGAGACCGAGATTGTGTCCCTGGAAGAAAGTCACCGGATCGCTGTTGGACACGAGCTTGACGATCGTCGTACCGGTTCCCTGCAAATTCGACTTCGCATTGAAATTCGACACCACCACATCGCCGGGTTTGAGCGTGCTCCAGGACGGCACGCCGACCGGCACGAACGCCATGCCGTACGGATTGACATCGCCGTTGGCCGGAACGGTCGATGAGGTCACCGACTGCGGCGGCAAAATCGCCTCCTGCGCCTCGGCCCCGACCGTCCCCAACGCTAAAACCAGCAGACCGGCTCGACACAGCGCGCGACGCACGCGGCGCGATGCGCGTGCCCGTATCACCAGCCCGTCGAAGCCAGTGTTTGAACCGAATGCAGAAATCGCACGAGAAGCTTCCATTCGACACCTCCCACTCGCATGGGCGGCCGCAGCCGCCAGGACGAGTCGCGCAGCCACCGCACTGGCTGGCTTAGCGCGACTCGCGTCCTGCGTAAACGAGGCAACGTCGTGCGTATTCCCCAAAAAGTCGCGGCGCGCAAACGATAGTCGAAAGCGAGTCGAGCTCGATGGCGCCGGCAGGGTTCCGCCCCATTTGCCAGTTTTATCAGCAGGGTCAATGCTGCAGCGCACGCCGCCTTTCGGTATCATCTTGAAAATGTCGCCCTTGCGGCGCGTCGCTTTCGCGCCTGCCGGGCAGCCAATGGCAGCCGGCCTTCGCGGCGTTCGCCGAATCGCCGTACCCCGCTGAAGCACGGCCGCACTCACGCCAATGTACTTCGCGGCGCCAGCAAGCCGGCGCCGCCGCTTCCCGGTTGGCAACCCGCTTTACCACGCCCGACCGCCGCGCCGCGGCCCCGCCCCGGCGGGCACGGTAAAATGGCGGATTGCGCGGGAGCCCCGACCACGGGTCAGCGCAGCATCGCCCCTTGCCGTGCCGGCCGGCTCAGACGACTGGCCGCCTTTGTTTTCGCACTATCCAAGAAGCCATGAGCAACCTGAATTCACAAACCGTCCTGAGCGTCCATCACTGGACCGATACGCTTTTCAGCTTCACCTGCACGCGCGATCCGTCGTTCCGATTCGAAAACGGCCAGTTCACGATGGTGGGCCTGCAGGTCGAGGGCAAGCCGCTGCTGCGCGCATACAGCCTCGCCAGTGCGAACTACGAAGAACATCTCGAATTCCTCAGCATCAAGGTGCAGGACGGCCCGCTCACATCGCGTCTGCAGCACCTGAAGGTCGGCGACGAAGTGCTGATCGGCAAGAAGCCGGTCGGCACGCTGGTGGCCGACAACCTGCTGCCGGGCAAGACGCTGTGGCTGTTGTCCACCGGCACGGGCCTCGCGCCGTTCATGTCGATCATCAAGGATCCGGACATTTACGACCGCTACGAGCGCGTGGTCCTGACGCATACCTGCCGTTTCGTCGACGAACTCGCGTACAAGGAATACATCACCGAGCACCTGCCGGCGCATGAACACCTCGGCGAGTTCGTACAGGAAAAGCTGCTGTACTACCCGACCGTCACGCGCGAAGCGTTCCAGAACCGCGGCCGCATCACCGAGCTGATCGAAACCGAAAAGCTGTTCGCCGACCTCGGCGTGCCGGGTTTCTCGCTCGAGGACGACCGCGTCATGCTGTGCGGAAGCCCGCACATGCTGCGCGACACGCGCAAGCTGCTCGAAGACGCGGGCTTCAAGGAAGGCAGCAACAACGAGCCGGGCCATTACGTGGTCGAAAAGGCCTTCGTCGGCTAAGCCGGCCGGCATTCTTCTTCGCGGCCAGCGCGCTGCGAATTCCAAAAAGGAGCCTCCGGGCTCCTTTTTTGTTGCTCCGTTACAAATCGGAGCCCGTTGCATTACCTTCGCTGTCAGAATTCCTCTGACAGCACGAGTCGGCGGTAAACATCATGTGATCTCTGAAGACTCCGCGCTAAGCCTTTCTGCGACTGCTTTTTTAATCTTTTTGAGATATCATCGCGCCGCGAGACCAGACGAATTCATGCACCGATCGTCGTCGACCCGAGTTGTTACTGAATGTAAATTTCGTTACGTTGGGCCATCGTGTTTCGTCCGACGCGAAACCTCGTGATTCGCAGGCTTTGATTCCGTCTGCGCGTGCCCGCTTCGCCGTCCACTCTGCTTCCTGAGAGGGAAATTCATGGATACGTCGACCGCCGTCCCGTTCAACGCTGCGCTGGCTTCGTCCGCGCAGCGTGATGGCTTCGACATGCCATCGCTCGCCGCGCGCGAGATCGAGCGGCTGCGCGCGCGGGTACGCGAGCTGTCGGCCGAATTGGTCGATGCGCAGGAAAGCGTGCGCCGTCATGTCGCGCGCGAGCTGCACGACGGCGTCGGCGCCGAGCTGACTGCGACGCGCTTCGCGCTCGCCGGCATCGAAACCTGGCTGCCCGCCGACGCGCCGCCGCAATGCGCGGCCGCGCTCGCGGTCGCGAATCGGTCGCTCGACGCCGTGCAGGCGGCAAATCGCGACGCCATCGCGCAACTGCACGCGCCGTCGTTCGAGACAGGCCTCGCCGGCGCGCTGGAGTGCTGGGCCCGCGACTTCTCCATGCGCACCGGCTTGCGCACCACCTTCACCTGCAGCGTCGACGCGCGGCTCGCGCGCCTGCCCGCCGATGCCGCGCTCGGCGTGTTCCGCGTCGCGCAGGAAGCGCTGAACAACGTCGCGAAGCACGCGCGCGCGACCTGCGCCGAGCTGCGCGTCGAAACCGGTGCGCGTCATCTGAGGCTCCTCGTCAGCGACGATGGCATCGGCCTGCCGCGCGGCGCGCGCGAACGCGGTGGTCAGAAAAAAACGGGCGATCATTTCGGCCTCGCCGGCATGCAGGCGCGCTGCGCCGCATTCGACGGCACGCTGCGAATCAGCGCGAGGCGCACGAGCGCCGGTCATGGCGGGGACAGCGGCACTGGCAACAACGGCGCCATCCCCCCGCGCGGCACCCTGATCCAGGCCCGCTTCGCGTGGCACGCGCTGCTCGCGGCCGCCCCAACGCCGCGCGCCGCACGGCGCGCGCTTCAATCGTGAGCCCGCGACCATGAGCCTGCGCATCCTGATCGTCGAAGATCACGCGGTGGTTCGCCAGGGCGTTCGCCAGCTGCTGCTCGATCGCGGCGTCGCGCGCGAGGTCGCCGAAGCGCAAAGCGGCTCCGAAGCGCTCGACCTGGTCGTCCACCAGTGCTTCGACGTCGTGCTGCTCGACATTTCGCTGCCCGACATGAATGGCGTCGAGGTGCTCAAGCGCCTGAAGCGCAAGGCGCCGCGCGTCGCGGTGCTGATGTTCTCGATGTACCGCGAGGACCAGTATGCGGTGCGCGCGCTCAAAGCCGGCGCGTCCGGCTATCTGTCGAAGACGGTCGATGCCGCGCAGATGATCGGCGCGATCCAGCAGGTCGCGGCGGGCCGCAAGTACGTGAGCCCCGCGATGGCCGAGGCGCTCGCCGACTACGTGTCGTTCGACGGCGAGCAGTTGCCGCACGAAAAGCTGTCCGATCGGGAGTACCAGACGCTGTGCATGCTCGCGTCAGGCAAACGTCTCACCGATATCGCGGCCGCGTTGTCGCTGTCGGTGAAGACGGTCAGCGTGTACCGCACGCGGCTGCTCGACAAGATGAAGCTGCGCAACAACGCCGAGCTGACCTTCTATGTAATGAGCAACCGCCTCGTCGATCTGAACCCCGCGATGGCGGGCTAGCCCAGCAGACGCCGCCAGCCGTGCCCGCGGCGTTGCGCCGCGGTCGTCCGATCGTGGCGCCGGCGCAAACGGAAAGATTCCATCCTCATCGATTGACTATTCAGTAAATAGCTTCACCTCCTGGCGGGAGTTTCCGCCCATCGCCTTGGCCCAGAAGACGCCGCGCGGACCGGCCCGGCGACACGCATCCGCTAGAATCGCGGGTTTTCCCGACATTCGGCGCGCAACACGCGTGCACCACTGGAGACCCACGCCAATGTCCCTGTTTCGCAAAAAGAGCGTCGAGCACATGCTTGCGGCGAGCGCTCAGACCGCCGGCCTGAAAAAGGCGCTGGGCGCGCTCGACCTGACTTTCCTCGGCGTCGGCGCCATCATCGGCACCGGCATCTTCGTGCTGACCGGCACGGGCGCCTTACAGGCCGGCCCCGGGCTGATGATCTCGTTCCTGATCGCGGCGATCGCCTGCGGCTTCGCCGCGCTCGCCTACGCTGAATTCGCATCGACGATTCCGGTCGCCGGTTCGATCTACACGTACTCGTACGCGACGCTCGGCGAGCTGGCCGCGTGGATCATCGGCTGGGACCTGATGCTCGAGTACGGGCTCGCGACCTCGGCGGTGTCGGTCGGCTGGTCCGGCTATCTGCAGTCGCTGCTGTCGGGCTTCGGCGTGTCGCTGCCGATGGCGCTGACCGCGGCCCCCGGCGCCGTCCCCGGACACGAAACGCTGTTCAACCTGCCCGCCTTCCTCGTGATGATGGCGATCACCACGCTGCTGTCGCTCGGCGTGCGCGAATCCGCGCGAATCAACAACATCATGGTTGCGATCAAGGTCGTCGTCGTGCTGCTCGTGATCGGTGTCGGCGTGTTTCACGTCACGCCGGCCAACTGGCACCCGTTCATGCCTCACGGCTGGAGCGGCGTGTTCGGCGCGGCTGCGGTGATGTTCTTCGCGTTCATCGGCTTCGACTCGGTGTCGTCGGCGGCCGAAGAAGTGAAGAATCCGAAGCGCGACCTTCCGATCGGCATCATCGCGTCGCTCGGCGTGTGCGCGGTGCTGTATGTGGCCGTGGCCGCGGTCGTCACCGGCATCGTGCCGTCCGGGAAGTTCATGGGCATTTCGCACCCGGTGTCGTACGCGCTGCAACTCGCGGGGCAGAACTGGGTCGCGGGCTTCATCGACCTCGGCGCCGTGCTGGGCATGCTGACCGTGATTCTCGTGATGGCCTACGGTCAGACGAGGGTGATCTTCGCGATGTCGCGCGACGGCCTGCTGCCCGCGAAGCTGTCGAAAGTGCATCCGCGTTTCGCGACGCCGTTCTTCACGACGTGGCTCGTCGGTATCTTCTTCGGCCTGATCGGCGCGCTGGTGCCGCTCAATGTGTTGGCCGAGCTGATCAATATCGGCACGCTCGCGGCGTTCTCGATGGTGTCGATCGCGGTGCTCGTGCTGCGCAAGACGCACCCGGAGCTGCCGCGCGCGTTCCGTTGCCCTGGCGTGCCGGTCGTGCCGGTGCTCGCGGTCGCATCGTGCCTGTTCCTGATGCTGAATCTGCAAGGCATCACGTGGGGCGCGTTCGTGATCTGGCTGCTGATCGGCATGGTCATCTATTTCGGCTACTCGCGCCGTCATTCGAAACTGGCAAAGTAATGCGGCGCCGTTTCGATGAAGCCACGCCAATGAGCTGAATGCTCGCGAGCGTGGCCTCGCTTTCCGCTGATCTATCGATGCGCCCCGTCATGCTCCGCAGACGGGGCGCTTGTCTTTGCGGCGTCCCATTCCGTGGCCGCCATGCTCTCTTCGTGCGCTCGCGCGCGGCGACACACTTCCCCTCATAGCGCGCCCGCGCGATTTGTGCTTTACTTTTCGGCAGACTTGTAAAACCCGTAGTACCCTCATCGGACCCAGCGAATCGAAGTCAGCACGCAGTCGAAGCAAAGCAGAGGGCAATAACAATCACAGGTCCGGTCTCACCCACAGCAACAATCTTGCATGGGATCGTGGTCTGCGCCGAGGCAGGGATCGATACGCCAACGCGCTCGCTCCGATCAATCGCGATAAACGCATGGGACCGCAGTAAGCGCCGAAGCGCTAACTGCGGTCGACAAAGGAGACAGCTTCATGGCGATCAGCATCAGTCTGACGGTCAATGGCGCGCCCGTGAGCGCCTCAGTCGACCCTGGCACCCTGCTTGTCCAGTTCCTGCGCGATCAACTCCGTCTGACCGGCACCCATGTCGGCTGCGATACGGCGCAATGCGGCGCCTGCACCGTGCATCTGAACGGCCGCGCGATCAAGTCCTGCAACATCCTCGCCGCGCAAGCCGATGGCGCCGAGGTCACGACCATCGAAGGGCTCGCGCACAACGGCGCGCTGCATCCGATGCAGGCCGCGTTCAAACACTGTCACGGTCTGCAATGCGGCTTCTGCACGCCGGGCATGGTGATGAACGCGGTGTCGCTGGTGCAGCGTCAACCCGATCTGACGGGCGACGAGGTGCGCGAGCAGCTCGACGGCAACCTATGCCGCTGCACGGGCTATCACAACATCGTCAAGGCCGTGCTCGAGGGCGCCGCGGGTATGAAGTCCGCCGCATCGAGCGCATCTGCCGGCGCGAATGCCGCCGGCGCAACCGCCGCTTGAGGAGCCGACGATGAACGCACCCGATACACAGAGCCTGATTGGCGCCGCCGTCGAACGCAAGGAAGACTATCGCTTCCTGACCGGCAAAGGCCAGTACACCGACGACATCGTGCTGCCGCAGCAAACCTACGCGGTGTTCCTGCGCTCGCCGCACGCGCACGCGAAGATCAGAAGCATCGACACGAGCGCGGCCAAACAGTCGCCGGGCGTGATCGCGATCTTCACCGGCGCGGATCTCGCCGCCGAGAACGTCGGCGGACTGCCGTGCGGCTGGCTGATCCACAGCACCGATGGCAAGCCGATGAACGAGCCGCCGCATCCGGTGATCGCGCATACGAAGGCACGGCACGTGGGCGATCAGGTCGCGCTCGTGATCGCTGAATCGATCAAGGCGGCGAAAGATGCGGCCGAACTGATCGAAGTCGATTACGAAGAACTGCCGGCCGTCGTCGATACCGCGCATGCGGCCGACCCGGGTCAAGCGGCCGTGCACGACGAAGTGCCCGACAACGTCTGCTACAACTGGGGCCACGGCGACAAGGCCGCGACCGACGCCGCGTTCGCGAAAGCCGCGCACGTGACCACGCTCGATATAGTCAACAACCGCCTCGTGCCGAACGCGATCGAACCGCGCGCGGTCAACGCGAACTATTCGGCGCAGGACGACAGCTACACGCTGTACGTCGCGAATCAGAACCCGCACGTCGAGCGGCTGCTGATGGCCGCGTTCGTGCTGTCGCTGCCGGAATCGAAGCTGCGCGTGATCGCGCCGGACGTCGGCGGCGGCTTCGGCTCGAAGATCTTCCTGTACGCCGAAGACGTCGCGCTCACCTGGGCGTCGAAGAAGATCGGCCGGCCGGTCAAATGGACGGCCGAGCGCTCCGAGGCGTTCCTTTCCGACGCGCACGGCCGCGATCACGTGACCAAAGCCGAGCTTGCGCTGGACGCCGACGGCAAGTTCCTCGCGATGCGCGTGCATACAATCGCGAACATGGGCGCGTATCTGTCGACGTTCGCGTCGAGCGTGCCGACGATCCTGTACGCGACGCTGCTCGCCGGCCAATATGCGACGCCCGCGATCTACGCGGAAGTGAAGGCCGTCTTCACCAACACCGTTCCCGTCGATGCGTATCGCGGCGCGGGCCGGCCGGAAGCGACGTTCGTCGTCGAGCGTCTGGTCGAAGCCGCGGCGCGCGAGATGAAGCTCGACCCCGCGGAAATCCGCCGCCGCAATTTCATCACCCAATTCCCGTACGCGACGCCGGTCGGCCTCACCTATGACACCGGCGACTACAACGCGATCCTGTCGCGCGCGCTGACGCTCGCGGACGTCGAGGGCTTCGCCGCACGCCGGCAGGAATCCGAAAAGAACGGCAAGCGCCGCGGCCTCGGCTACTCGTGCTACATCGAGGCATGCGGTCTCGCACCGTCGAACATCGCGGGCGCGCTCGGCGCGCGCGCGGGCCTGTTCGAAGTCGGCCAGATTCGCGTGCACCCGACCGGTTCGGTGACCGTGTTCACGGGCTCGCATAGTCACGGCCAGGGCCATGAGACGACCTTCGCGCAGGTGGTCGCGGATCGCCTCGGCATTCCGCTCGAAAGCGTCGAGATCGTGCACGGCGACACCGGCCGCATCGCGTTCGGCATGGGCACGTATGGTTCGCGTTCGATCGCGGTCGGCGGCTCGGCCATCTCGAAGGCCCTCGACAAGATCGAAGCAAAGGCGAAGAAGATCGCCGCGCATCTGCTCGAAGCGTCGGCTGAAGACATCGAGTTCAAGAACGGCGTGTTCCGCGTCGCGGGCACCGACCGCACCAAGGCGTTCGCGGAAATCTCGCTCGCCGCGTACGTCCCGCACAACTATCCGCTCGACGTGCTCGAACCGGGGCTCGAAGAAAGCGCGTTCTACGATCCGACCAACTTCACGTATCCGTCGGGCGCGTATATCTGCGAGATCGAAGTCGATCCGGACACCGGCGTCTCCCGCATCCAGCAGTTCACCGCGGTCGACGATTTTGGCAACGTGATCAATCCGATGATCGTCGAAGGTCAGGTGCATGGCGGGCTCGGGCAAGGCATCGGCCAGGCGATGCTCGAGCGCTGCGTGTACGACAACGACAGCGGCCAGTTGCTGTCCGGCTCTTACATGGACTACGCGATGCCGCATGCCTCAGACCTGCCCGACTTCACGGTCGAAACGTCGAAGGGCACGCCGTGCACCCACAATCCGCTCGGCGTCAAAGGCTGCGGCGAAGCGGGCGCGATCGGCTCGCCGCCGGCCGTGATCAACGCGATCATCGACGCGCTCGCGCCGCTTGGCGTGACCAATCTGCAGATGCCGGCCACACCGCATCGCGTGTGGTCCGCGATTCAAGCGGCGAAGCAAGCCTGACCCAACGATCCTGAGCGGAGCATTCGACATGTATTCATTCGAGTATCAACGCGCGACGGATCCGCAAGCGGCCGCCGCAGCCCTCACCGCCGACAGCGACGCGAAGTTCCTCGCCGGCGGCCAGAGCCTTCTGCCGACGATGCGCCTGCGTCTCGCGCAGCCGTCGCAACTGATCGACGTGACGCGCATTCCCGCGCTCAAGACGATCACCGTCGACGCCAACACGGTGACGATCGGCGCAGCCGTCTGTCACGCGGACGTCGCCGAACACGCGGACGTGCGGCGCGTGTTGCCCGCGCTCGCGGAGCTGGCCGAGAATATCGGCGATCGCCAGGTGCGCGCGCTCGGCACGATCGGCGGCTCGCTCGCGAACAACGACCCGGCCGCGTGCTACCCGGCGGCGGCGATGGGCCTCGATGCGACGATCGTCACGGACCGGCGGCGCATCACGTCAGGCGATTTCTTCGTCGGCATGTACGAGACCGCGCTCGCGCCCGACGAGCTGATCGTCGCCGTCGAGTTTCCGGTGCCCGAGCGTGCCGCATACGAGAAATTCCGCAATCCGGCCTCGCACTTCGCGCTGGTCGGCGTGTTCGTCGCGAAGTCCGCGAGCGGCGTGCGAGTTGCGGTAACGGGTGCGGCGGCGTCGGTATTTCGCGTGCCCGAGCTCGAAAGCGCGCTGTCGGCGAACTTCACGCCCGAGGCGGCGCGTGCAGTGAGCGTATCGCCCGACGAGCTGAACGACGACATGCACGCGAGCGCCGCGTATCGCGCGCATCTGATTCCGGTGCTCGCCGCGCGCGCGGTCACGAAGGCAAATGCCTAGCGATCCGCGCTGAGCCGTCCGGCTTGCCGCGCCCACACCACGGCGCGCGCAAGCCGGCTTCATTCACTTCGCGAGCCGGCGCGACGGTTCGACGCCGGGCTCGCGGCCATTGCGTTCTTCACACGCGTCACGCTTGCCATGGCCTGTCGCACAGATTCAGGACCACCATGCAGCCGGCTTCGATCGACGACACCCTCGCCCAGCTCGCCGCCCAACGCTATTTCGCGAGCCGCGAGCTCGCGACCGCACTGTATCTCGCGCTGCGCATGGAGCGGCCGTTGTTCGTCGAAGGCGAGCCGGGTGTCGGCAAAACCGAGCTCGCGAAAGCCGCGGCGGGCATGCTCGGCACCACGTTGCTGCGGCTGCAATGCTATGAAGGCCTCGACACCGCGAGCGCGCTTTACGAATGGGACTACCCTCGCCAGATCATGGCGCTTCGGCTTGCCGAAGCGAGCGGCGAGCGCCCCGACAACGACACGCTGTATCGCGGCGAATTCCTGCTGAAGCGTCCGCTTCTGCAGGCGTTGATGCCCGACGAAAACCATCCCGGCGCGCGGCGCGTGCTGCTGATCGACGAAATCGACCGCGCCGACGAACCGTTCGAGGCATTCCTGCTCGAACTCCTTTCGGATTTCCAGGTATCGATTCCCGAATACGGCACCGTGCGCGCGACGCAGCCGCCGCTCGTCATCATGACGTCGAACCGCACGCGCGAAGTTCACGACGCGTTGAAGCGCCGCTGTCTGTATCAATGGATTGGCTATCCGGACCGCGATCGCGAACTGGAGATCGTCGCCGCGCGCGCGCCGCAAACGTCGGCGCAATTGCAGCGGCGCGCGGTCGACTTCGTGCATCGGCTGCGCGGCATGGATCTGTTCAAGGCGCCCGGCATCGCCGAGACGATCGACTGGTGCCGCGCGCTCGAAGCGCTGTCGGTCACGGAGCTCGATCCGCAATCGGTGCAGAACACGCTCGGCGTGCTGCTCAAGTATCAGGACGATCTCGCGCGTGTGGATGCCGCGCAGATCGCGCAGTGTCTGTCCGGGTGAGGGTGATTGGCATGACGAACGGAACCGGCTCTGGCAGGCTCGACGACACGAACCAGCACACTGCGCCCACGCTCGCGCGCAACGTCGTCCATTTCGTGCGCGTGCTGCGCGGCGCCGGCTTGCCGATGTCGCCCGCACAAGCAGTCGACGCACTCGCCGCGTTGCAGTGGATCGACCTCGGCCGCCGCGACGACGTGCACGCCGCGCTTGCCGCGCTGCTCGTCACCGCACCCGACGAACGCGAACTCTTCAATGCCGCGTTCGATCTCTTCTGGCGCGACCCCGATTGGGAAGGCAAGCTGCGCGCGCTGCTGCTGCCGAAAGTGCGCGACGGGCTGCCACCGCCGAAGCGCAACAACCGTCTCGCCGATGCGCTCGCGGTACGCCTGCCACCGTCGCCGCATCTGAATGCGCCGCGGGAAACCGAGCAGCACGAGTTGCATGCGCAGTTGACGTTCAGCGCGGAAGAGCGGCTGCGTCATCGCGATTTCGACACGCTGAACGCCGACGAATGGCGCACGCTGCGTCATCTGATTCGTGGCCAGCGGCTGCCGCTCGCAACCGAATCGACGCGGCGCCTGAAGGCGGCATCGCACGGCACGCATGCGGACTTGCGCGCGAGCGCGCGGCATGCGGTGCGCGCCGGTGGCGACTGGACCGTGTGGAAGTATCGCAAGAGGGTCGAGCGCAAACCGCCGCTCGTGCTGCTGCTCGACATTTCCGGCTCGATGAGCAACTACTCGCGCGCGGTGCTCTACTTTTGCCACGCGTTGTTGCAGTCGCGCGAACGTCTGCAGGTGTTTCTGTTCGGCACGCGGCTCACGAACGCGACGCGCGCATTGCGCGAACGCGATCCGGACGTCGCGATCGCGACGCTCAGCGACCAGGTGGTCGACTGGTCGGGCGGCACGCGCATCGGCGCGGCGCTCGCCGAGTTCAACCGACGCTGGGCGCGCCGCGTGCTCACTGGTCGTGCGACGGTGCTGCTCGTCACCGACGGTCTCGATCACGAAGCGATCGACGTGCTCGATACCGAAATGGCGCGCCTCGCACGCTTCGCGCATCGCATCGTGTGGCTCAATCCGCTGCTGCGGTTCAGCGGCTTTACTCCGAAGGCGCGCGGCGTGCAGGCGATCCTGCCGTATGTCGACGCGCATCGTCCGGTTCATAATCTAGACAGTCTCGCAGCGTTCGGCCACGATCTCGCGCAACTGACACGCGCGCCTCGCCACGCCGTCGCCGCGACGACACTCGCAGGAGCAACGTCATGGAATTGAGCGAAACTCATACGCTGCCGGTCGCGCAGCAGCAAACCTGGGACGCGTTGAACGACACCGAGATTCTGCGCGCTTGCATTCCCGGCTGCGAAAGCATCGACCCGGACGGCGAAAACGCGTACCTGGTCACGCTGAGCGCGGCGGTCGGCCCGGTCAAGGCGCGCTTCAAGGGGCGCATGCAACTGACCGATATCGACGCGCCGAACACCTACACCATTGTGTTCGAAGGCCAGGGCGGCGCCGCGGGTTTTGCCAAGGGCAACACGCATGTCACGCTCGAAGCCGACGGCGATGCCGCGACGAAGCTCTCTTACACCGCCAATGCGCAGGTCGGCGGCAAGCTCGCGCAGATCGGCTCGCGGCTCGTCGACGGTGCAGCGCGCAAGATTGCGGGGGAGTTTTTCAAGCGCTTGAGCGTCCAGCTCTCGGGAGACAATAGCGCTCATGAAACAGCGGAAGGCGACGCCCCGGTGCATACCGAAACCGAAGCCGAAGCCGCATCCGCCTCCGAGCAAACGGAATCGAACGAGGCCGCGGACGGCGAGTCCGGCGGCGAAGCAAAGAAAGGGAAGAAATCATGGACAGCGTGGATCTCGAAGTTCTGAAAACCAGCGCCCGCTGGCTGGCGGACGGACATCGTGCGCTCCTGGTGACGGTCGTGAAGACGTGGGGCTCGTCGCCGCGTCCCGAGGGCGCGACGCTCGCGGTGCGCGACGACGGCCTCGTGGTGGGCTCGGTGTCGGGCGGCTGCATCGAAGACGATCTGATCGATCGCGTGCGGCAACGGGGCATCGAGCAGACACATCCGGAGGCGGTGAAGTACGGCATCACGGCCGAGGAAGCACATCGCTTCGGCCTGCCGTGCGGCGGCACGATCCAGCTCGTGCTCGAACCGTTGGCACGGCAAAGCGGCATCGCCGAGCTGTGTCACGCGGTCGAAAATGGCCGGCTCGTCGCGCGCGAACTCGACATGACGACGGGCGCGGTTCGGCTCGACAACGCACAGGCGACCGACGGCGTGCATTTCGACGGTGAGCGTCTGTTGACGATCCACGGGCCGCGCTACCGGATGCTAGTGATCGGCGCCGGGCAGTTGTCTCGCTACCTGTGTCATATCGCGGTGGGGCTCGATTATCAGGTGACGGTCTGCGATCCGCGCGAGGAATACACCGAGGAATGGGACGTGCCGGGCACGAAGATCGTGCGCACGATGCCGGACGATACCGTGATCGACATGAAGCTCGACGAGCGCTGCGCGGTAATCGCGCTCACGCACGATCCGAAGCTCGACGATCTCGCGCTGATGGAAGCATTGAAGACGCCGGCGTTTTATGTCGGCGCGCTCGGCTCGCGCAGGAACAATCAGGCGCGACGCGAGCGCCTGAAGGAGTTCGATCTGAACGAAGCCGAACTGGCCCGCTTGCATGGACCTGTCGGCATTTATATCGGCAGCAGGACGCCCCCCGAGATCGCGGTGTCGATTCTGGCGGAGGTGACGGCGGCGAAAAATGGCGTGTCGCTGCCGACGCTATTGCAGGTCGAAGGCGCGAAGGCCGCGCGGGAGATTGCGGCGTCGGGTGGCGCCGCTTGCAGCGTGTAGCCCGCCGACATCACGCAATCCGCGTAGGAACGTGGTCACGATGACGCGCGACGGCGCCACCCATTTCGACAGCGACGTCTGCACGCCCGACGTTTTCACGCGCATGCGTCCCGCGATCGAAGCGATTGGGCGGGACGTGCGCGCGGAGGTGATCGTCAGATCGACGTTGGTGGAGTCGTCGAATGTGGTGTCGCAGGCGCCTTGACCGTCAGGACGTCAAACCGGCCACAACGGCCCTTCCTGCATCGCGCCGATCTGCTCGCGCATCTCGAGGATGCGATCTTCCCAGTAGCGCTGCGTGTTGAACCACGGAAACGCGGCCGGAAACGCCGGATCGTTCCAGCGGCGCGCGAGCCATGCCTGATAGTGAATCAGCCGCAACGTGCGCAGCGCTTCGATCAGATACAGCTCGCGCGGCTCGAATTCGCAGAAATCCTCGTACCCGGCGAGCAGATCGGTCAGCGCGCGCGACGCCTCCGCACGCTCGCCCGGCAGCAGCAGCCACAGATCCTGAATCGCGGGCCCCATGCGGCTGTCGTCGAAATCGACGAAATGCGGGCCCGCGTCGGTCCACAGCACGTTGCTCGGATGACAGTCGCCGTGCAGACGCAGCCCGCGAATCTCGCCAGCCCGCTCGAACGCGCACGCGACGCCTTCGAGCGCGAGATTCACGACGGTTTCCCACGCGGTGCGCAGATCGTCGGGAACGAAACGGTGCGCGAGCAGGAAGTCGCGCGGCTCGTAGCCGAACGTGTGGATGTTTAGCGTGGGACGCTCTGCGTAGTCCTGGGTCTGCCCGATCGCATGAATGCGTCCGATGAAACGCCCCAGCCATTCCAGCGTGTCGCGCCGGTCGAGATCCGGCGCGCGACCGCCGCGTCGCTCGAAGACCGAAAAGCGGAAGCCGTCGAAGCTATGCAGCGTGCGGCCGTCGAGCACGCGCGCGGGCACGGCTGGGATCTCGCGCGCGGCGAGTTCGGCGACGAACGCGTGCTCTTCGAGAATCGCCGCGTCGCTCCAGCGCTCGGGGCGATAGAACTTCGCGACCACGGGCGGACCGTCTTCGACGCCGACCTGATACACGCGATTTTCGTAGCTGTTGAGCGGCAGCAGACGGCCGTCGGTACGCACGCCGGTCGTTGCGAGCACGCCGTCGATCGCGTCGAGCACGGTTTCCGGCGTGAGCCGCGCGAATGGCACGGCGCCATCGGCGCCGGCCTCGGGATAGGAATTGTCGGGAATGGTGTCGTTCATGCCCCGCATTGTGCGCCGCGCCGCGGGTAAAGACGAGGGCGGCGACTCGCAATGCGTCCGTGGCATCGCTAGAAATACGGGCTGATCTGGGACGCGCCGTGAATCGTCGCGCGCATCGGCCCACAGCGATGCTCGCGAGCCGAACTCACCTTACAGCATCACTACAGCCCGCACCTGCCTGTCACGCAACGGCAATGAGCAACCGGTAAGTCTCTCGTTCAATGCGTCTGCGCGCCGGCCGGACGTATCAGATCGCCAGTATCGATCAGATCTTCCAGGAAAAAGGGTTCGGTATTGAGTTGCTGCGAGGCGCCGGGCTCGCCGGCGTACCACGCCACCATCGCCATGTCGCCAAGAATGCGCATGACGATTCCGCGCGCGCCTTGCGGCACGGCGATATGTACCGATCGGACAATGGAACCGACTTCCATGATAATTCCCCGCTTCCCTTAGCCGGCTTTATGATTTCACGCCGGTCGAGGTGATGATAAAAACGCCGCTTCGCATTTGACGTTGCGTGCGCACTTAATCTGTCCTGTCGCGCGCATGGCGCGTGAAGGTTCGAGTCATTGTTCCCGCTTTGCGGGGCTTTGGGAAGGCGAATAGAAGGCTTTCACCAGTCGTTTCGCCCTATTCCCATTACGCTGCGCACGGCCGATGATCTCGGCGTCAGACGTCGTAATGCAGACCATCATAAACCCTGCGGGGGGAGACATCAAAAACGTGCACGGCCAGAACGAGCTGCCAGATGCGGGCGCCGCGCAGCTTCGCACCTGCCTTCGCGCCGAGGTGCGCGCCTGCGTTTCCGATCCGCGCGGTGCGGTCGCCGCTCATTTCATCCGTCTGCGCTAGTCATGTGGATCGTTCGTCTCGCGCTACGGCGCCCCTATACGTTCGTCGTGCTGGCGCTGCTGTTGCTGATCGTCGGACCGTTGACCATTCTGCGCACGCCCACCGACATCTTTCCGAACATCGATATTCCGGTGCTCTCGGTCATCTGGTCGTATAACGGCCTGCCCGCCGACGAAATGGAGCGGCGCATCGCGCTGAACTACGAGCGCGGCTTGTCAGTGGCGGTCAACGATATCGAACATACGGAATCCACATCGCTGAACGGCATCACCGTCATCAAGATCTTTTTCCAGCCGGGCGCGAATATCGACGAAGCGCTCGCCGAGGTCACCGCGCTGTCGCAATCACAAGTGCGCTCGCTGCCGCCCGGCATCACGCCGCCGTTCATCCTGCGCTACAACGCGTCGACGGTGCCGATATTGCGGCTCGCGTTGTCGTCCGCGTCGCTGACCGAGCAGGAACTCTACGACTTCGGCAATAACTTCCTGAAGACGCAGCTCGCCACCGTTCCGGGCGCATCCGCGCCGCTGCCGTATGGCGGCAAGCAGCGGCAAATCATGGTCGACATCGATTCGCGCAAGCTGCAGGAGCGCAATCTGTCGCCAATCGACGTGGTCAACGCAGTCTCCGCGCAAAATCTGATCCTGCCCTCGGGTACCGCGAAAATCGGCTCGACCGAGTACTCGGTGGAAATGAACGGCAGCCCCGATTCCCTCGCGGGGCTCAACAACATTCCGATCCGCACCACGGCAAACGGCACCATCTATATCCGCGACGTCGCGCACGTGCGCGACGGCTACCAGCCACAGACCAACATCGTGCGCGTGAACGGCCAGCGCGCCGCACTGCTGACGATCAATAAAAGCGGCAACGCGTCCACGCTCGATATCGTCGACCGCATCAAGACGATGATGCCGACGCTGCGCAATCTGGTGCCGCCGTCGCTGAATATCGACCCCGTCGCCGACCAATCGCTGTTCGTGCGTGCATCCGTGCAGGGCGTATTGCGTGAAGCGCTGATCGCCGCGTGCCTGACGGGCCTGATGATTCTGCTGTTCCTCGGCAACTGGCGCGCGACGCTGATCATCGCGGTATCGATTCCGTTGTCGATGATCACGTCGATCATCGCGTTGTCCGCGCTCGGTCAGACGATCAACATCATGACGCTCGGCGGGCTCGCGCTCGCGGTCGGGATTCTCGTCGACGATGCGACCGTTGCGATCGAAAACATCAGCCATCAGCTCGAACAGGGCAAGACGCTAGAACAGGCGATTCTCGACGGTGCGCATCAGATCGCGATTCCGACGCTGGTGTCGACGCTGTCGATCTGTATCGTGTTCGTGCCGATGTTTCTGCTCACCGGTGTCGCGCACTATCTGTTCATTCCGCTTGCCGAAGCGGTGGTGTTCGCGATGCTCGCGTCGTACTTCTTCTCGCGTACGCTCGTGCCGACGCTCGCGAAATATCTGCTGCGCTATCACCACAAGCCCACGGATTTACACCACGCACCGGTGCAAACGCGCAATCCGTTCATGCGCATGCACTACGCGTTCGAGCGCGGTTTCTCGCGTTTGCGCGAGCGCTACCGCGTGTTTCTCGAAGCGCGTGTCGCGCGACCGGGACTGTTCGTCACGCTGTTTCTCGCCTGCTGTTGCGCTTCGTTGCTGTTGCTGCCGTTTATCGGCCGCGACTTTTTCCCCGCCGTCGATGCCGGCACGATCGCGCTGCACATGCGCGCGAAAACCGGCATGCGCGTCGAGGAAACCGCGGTGCTGACCGATCGTGTCGATGCGCGCATCCGTCAGCTGATTCCGGCCGGTGAACTGCATTCGATCATCGACAACATCGGTCTGCCGGTGTCAGGCATCAACCTTTCGTACAGCAACACGGGCACGATCGGCACGTCCGACTCGGACATCCTGATCACGCTGAACCCCGATCATCATCCGAGTGCCGGCTATGTGCGCAAATTGCGGCGCACGCTCAGCGACGAATTCCCCGGCATGCAGTTCGCGTTTCTGCCTGCCGATATCGTCAGTCAGACGCTCAATTTCGGCATGCCGTCGCCGATCGATATCGAGATCGTTGGCCGTGAGGTGGCCGCCAATCGCGCGTTCGCCGCGAACCTGCTGCACCGTCTGCGCACGGTGCCGGGTCTCGCCGATGCGCGCATCCAGCAGCCCGCCGATCTGCCGCGGATCTTCATCGACGTCGATCGCACGCGCGCGCAGCAAGCGGGTTTTTCGCAGCGCGATATCGCGAGCAATCTGTTGATCACGCTGTCGGGCAGCCAACAGACCACGCCGACGTTCTGGCTCAATCCGCGCAATGGCGTCAGCTACAACGTGATCACGGAAGCGCCGCAATACACGATCGATTCGCTGCAATCGCTCGCGAACATTCCGCTCAACGCCAACGGCCGCAGCAACATTCTCGGCTCGCTCGCGACGATGCGCCGCGAAGCCGGCAACGCGGTGCTGACGCACTACAACGCGCAGACCACGATCGACATCTACGGCACCGCCGACGGCCGCGATCTCGGCGGTGTGTCCGACGACATCCGCAAGGTCATCGACGCATCGAAAACCGAGCTGCCGAAGAGCTCGACGATCGAACTGCGCGGCCAGGTGCAAACGATGAACGCGTCATTCTCGGGCCTGCTCGCCGGTCTGCTGTTTGCGGTGCTGCTCGTGTATCTGCTGATCGTCGTCAACTTCCAGTCGTGGCTCGATCCGTTCATCATCATCACTGCGCTGCCGGGTGCGCTCGCGGGCATCGTGTGGATGCTGTTCCTCACGCACACCACGCTGTCGATTCCTGCCCTCACCGGCGCGATCATGTGTATCGGCATCGCGACCGCGAACTCGATTCTGGTGATCAGCTTCGCGCGCGAACAGTTGCTGCTGCACGGCGACGCGACGCGCGCTGCGATCGAAGCGGGCTTCACACGTTTCCGCCCGGTGCTGATGACCGCGCTCGCAATGGTGATCGGCATGGTGCCGTTGGCGATCGGGCTCGGCGAAGGCGGCGAGCAGAACGCGCCGCTCGGACGCGCGGTGATCGGCGGGCTCGCGCTCGGCACGCTGGCCACGTTGATCTTCGTACCGGTCGTGTTCTCGATGATCTATCGACGGCTCGCGGCGCGGCATCAGCGTGCCGCGGAACATGTGGTGCAGAAACCATGAACGTCCAGCACGCGATGACCGTACAAGCCGGCACGCGCACCGTGCGATGCCACGGCATAAGAGGCAGCATCGACTGCCCACGCAATTTCGAAGGGGAAGTTTGATGGAAGCACAACGTCCCGGCGGCTCAGGTTCAGGCTCTGGTTCCGGTGGCCACACCGCGCATGACCCGGCGAAAGCGCGACGCGCGCGCCTGATCATGATCGCCGCCGCCGTCGCCGTGCTCGCGCTCGCCGCGCAAGGCATCTGGTCGCGCCACGATGCGCATGCGGCGCTCGAACGCGATGCCGAGCACGCGAGCCAGATGAGCGTCGAAGTCGTGCAGCCGCAGAAGTCGTCGGCCGGGCTCGATCTCGTGTTGCCCGGCAATGTGCAGGCCTTTCTCGATACGCCGATCTATGCGCGCACCAACGGCTATCTGAAGAAGTGGTACGCCGACATCGGCGCCCGCGTGAAGAGCGGCCAGCTGCTCGCGGAAATCGACACGCCCGAAGTCGACGACCAGTTGCGCGCCGCCCGCGCCGACCTCGCGAACGCCGAAGCGAATTACGCGCTCGCGAAGAGCACAGCCGATCGCTGGACAGATATGTTCAGCAGCAAGTCGGTGTCGAAGCAGGAGACTGACGAAAAAGTCGGCGACATGCTCGCGAAAAAAGCCACGCTCGACGCCGCGCGTTTCAACGTCGCGCGACTCGAAAAGACGCAGTCGTTCCAGAAGGTCTATGCGCCGTTCGACGGCACCGTGACCGCGCGCAACGTCGACGTCGGCGCGCTGATCGACGCGGGCAGCTCGGGTGGTCCCGCGAAGGAGCTGTTTCATGTCGCCCAGGCGGACCGCCTGCGCGTCTACGTGAACGTGCCGCAGGCATACGCGCAGCAGGTTCGCGCGCAGCAGAGCGCGTTTCTGACGCTGACCGAGACGCCGTCGCGGCACTACCCGGGCACGGTCGCGCGCACCGCCGGCGCGGTCGATCCGCAGCAGCGCACGATGCTCGCCGAAGTCGACGTCGACAATCGCAGCGGCGAGCTGTTGCCGGGCGCGTACGCGCAGGTGCATTTCGCGCTCGGCGCGGGCACGGCGCCGTTCACGCTGCCGGGCAACGCATTGCTGTTCCGCCCCGACGGCGTCAAGGTCGCGACTGTCGATCCGCAGCACAAGGTGAAGCTGCTGCCGGTATCGCTCGGCACGGACTTCGGCACGCGCGTCGCGATCGTGTCGGGTTTGCAGGGCAACGAGCAGGTGATTCTGAATCCGCAGGATTCGATCGTCGATGGCGCGCCGGTGCGGATCGTGCCGCGCAAGGCGGAAAGCGGTGCGGCTTCGGAGGGCGCGGCTGGGGCGGCGGGTGCGACCGGCGCGGCGGGCAGCTCGCCGGCGGCGCAAGGCGGCGCGCGGTCGGCCGCGAGGACGTGATCATGAAGAGGTCGGTTTGGCGGCGCGTGGTTGCGTCATTGGCTTGGTTCGCGGCTGGGTCGGCGAGCGTTTCCGTTTGCGCCTCGGCAGTTGCGCTGAGCCTCGCCGGCGCGCTCGGCGCCTGCACCGTCGGCCCGGACTACGTGAAGCCCGCCGCCGTCACGCCCGCGACCTGGCGCGAACTCGAAGGCACCGGCTGGAAGCCAGCGCAACCGGCCGATACGCTCACGCGGGGCGCGTGGTGGCGCATCTACGGCGACGCATCGCTCGATGCGCTCGAACCGCAGGTCGCGAGCGCGAACCAGGACGTGCAGGCCGCCGAAGCGCGCTTTCGCGCGGCGCGCGCGACCGTCGCGCAATATCGCTCGCAATTCTTCCCGGTGGTCACCGCGGGCGCCCAGTATTCGCGCACGCGGACCTCGGAGAACGTGCTGCATAAATCGACCGCCGGTCTCACGCTGAACGACTATCTGATGCAGGCCGACGCGTCGTGGGAGCCGGATCTGTGGGGCCGCGTGTCGCGCAGCGTCGAAGGCGCGAAGGCCGGCGCGCAGGCGAGCGCCGCCGACGTCGACGCCGCGCTGCTGTCGATGCAGGCCGAGCTCGCCACCGATTATTTCGAGCTGCGCGGACTCGATCAGGAGAGTCAACTGCTCGACGACACGATCAAGGCCTACCAGCAGGCGCTCGAACTGACGCAGCATCGCTACGCCGGTGGCATCGCGACCGACGCCGATGTCGCGCAGGCACAAGCACAGCTGAAGACGACCCAGGCGCAGGCGCTCGACCTCGGCGTGCAGCGCGCGCAGCTCGAACATGCGATAGCGATCCTGATCGGCCAGCCGCCTTCTACTTTCACTTTGCCGGTCGCACCGCTCGTCGCGATGCCGGTAGTCGCGGCGACCGGCGTGCCGTCCGGCTTACTCGAACGGCGTCCCGATATCGCGGCGGCGGAGCGGCACGTCGCCGCGATGAACGCGCAGATCGGCGTGGCCACCGCGGCGTTTTTCCCCAACCTCGTGCTGGCCGTGACGGGCGGCCTCGAAGCGACCAATTACAGCCAGTGGCTGCTCGCGCCGAGCCGGCTATGGTCGCTCGGGCCGACGCTCGCGGGCACGCTGCTCGACTTCGGCGGCCGCGCGGCGGTCAAGGAGCAGGCGCGCGCGCATTACGACGAAAGCGTCGCGCAATATCGGCAGACGGTGCTGAACGCGTTCGGCCAGGTCGAGGACAATCTCGCCGCGCTGCGCGTGCTCGAACAGGAAGCCGCCGCGCAGGACGACGCGGTCGCGGCTGCGCGGCGCGCTCTCGCGGTCGTGTCGGACCGCTACCGGAACGGCGCGATCACCTATCTCGACGTGGTCGTCGCGCAGACGACCGCGCTGACCAACGAGCGCAACGCGGTCGCGATCGCGCGCCGCCGGATGGCCGCGAGCGTCGCGCTGGTGAAGGCGCTCGGCGGCGGCTGGGATACGTCGGCACTGCCGGGCGACGACGCGCTCGTGCATCCGTCGACGGCGACTTCGGGGGCGACGCGGGCGCCGGCGCCGGGCAGTGAAGCCGGGGCGCACGGCTAGCGCCGGGAGATAGGCGCGCGACGTACTGCGAATGGAGCGCTGCGGGCACACCGCGGCGTCGCGGTCTAGCGCACGCCGCTCCGATAGCACGCCGCGTTACCCGCGACGCCGGCTTGAAACGCGTTTTCAGCGTATCCTTAACACTTTTGCGCGTTTCCGTGTGACCCAAGGA
This sequence comes from Paraburkholderia lebeckiae, assembly GCF_050436225.1. Lineage (NCBI taxonomy): Bacteria > Pseudomonadati > Pseudomonadota > Betaproteobacteria > Burkholderiales > Burkholderiaceae > Paraburkholderia > Paraburkholderia lebeckiae. The sequence goes on from NZ_JBNDLU010000002.1 coordinate 3,729,281, forward strand.
GTTTTGTTGTGACCCTGCCGCCGCAATCCCAGCGGACTGCATCTGCCGTTCCCTCCCGCGGCGCAGCTTCCGCTGCTTCCGCGAGCACCACCACCGTGTCGGACATCCCTTATCTCGAACGCGGCTCGCGCGCGTACTGGCGTGCCAGCCTCGCGCTGCTGTTCGCCGGCTACGCGACGTTCTCGTTGCTCTACTGCGTGCAGCCGCTGCTGCCGTCGTTTTCCGAAGCGTTCAACGTGACGCCGGCGCAAAGCAGTCTGTCGTTGTCACTATCCACTGCCGCGCTCGCCCTCGCGATCTTCGTCGCCGGTTTCGTCTCCGAGGGTTGGAGCCGGCACAAGCTGATGACGCTGTCGCTGACGGTGTCGTCGGTGCTGACGATTGGCGTATCGGTCGCGCCGCACTGGCACCAGCTGCTCGTGCTGCGTACGCTCGAAGGGCTCGCGCTCGGCGGCGTGCCGGCCGTCGCGATGGCTTATCTCGCCGAGGAAGTGCATCCCGACGGCCTCGGCCTCGCAATGGGCCTGTACGTCGGCGGCACGGCGATCGGCGGCATGGCCGGGCGGGTCATCACGGGCGTGGTCGCGGATCTGTTTTCGTGGCGCGTCGCGATCGGGCACGATCGGCGTGCTCGGCCTGCTGTCGATGCTCGCGTTCCGCGCGCTGCTGCCACCGTCGCGCCATTTCGTGCCGCGCCGCGGGCTCGGCTTCGCGCATCACCGCACGCTGCTGTTGCGACAGTTCACGCGACCGGGTCTGCCGCTGCTGTTCCTGCTCGGCTTCGTGCTGATGGGCAGCTTCGTCACGCTGTACAACTACATCGGCTACCGGCTGCTCGCGCCGCCGTATCGGTTGAATCAGACGGAGATCGGCGCGATTTTCATCGTCTATCTGGTTGGCGTGGTCGCGTCGCCATGGTCCGGGCGCATGGCGGACACGTTCGGCCGCGCGCGCGTGCTGATCGGGAGCCTGCTGCTGATGGTGTTCGGCCTCGCGCTGACGATGCTGCATCCGCTCGCGGCGATCGCGACCGGGATCGCCTGCGTGACGTTCGGGTTCTTTGCCGGGCATTCGGTCGCGAGCGGCTGGGTCGGGCGTCTGGCGAAAGACGCGAAAGGCCAGGCCGCTGCGCTGTATCTGCTCGCGTACTACATCGGCTCGAGCCTGGTCGGTTCGTATGGCGGCCATGTGTGGGCCGGTCATGGCTGGAACGGTGTCGTCGGGCTAGTCGGTGCGCTGCTCGTGATCGGCTTGATCGCGGCGAGCCGCCTGCGCGGGCGCGAATAGCCCGGCGCATCGGTCGCGTTGCGCGGTGCAGGCACCGCGAGCCGGCCGCAATCAGCCAATCCGCATGGATCGGCGGCAAAACGAAAGGCTTGCGTAAGCGAACGTTTGCTATTTCCCGCCGCGTTTTGTTGCACCGCGCCAATCGCCGCAGGCCGCGCCGCGCCTGGGTTCAGCAGCTTACGAATAAGCGCCGACGCGCCAGCTTGCGCCGTCGCGCCGTTCCATCGGTCTCCTATACTCGATTCGTGCAATGGGGCTGCATGATTTCGAAGCCGCGGCCTCTGCTGGAACGACATAGCAACCATCCCGCATGGGAGGAGACGAAGATGACCTACTTTACGATCGGCGATTTCATCCTGGTCATTCCGATGGCATTGGCGGGCGCGCTATTCGTGGGCGCGCTGCCCTGCAAGACCGAGTTGCGACACAACGGGCTGCGTGTGCTGGGCGCGCTGATCGGTGTAATGTGCGCGGTGGCGCTGGTCGAGGGTCTGCCGGCGCTCGTGTAGCGGCGCGGCGAAATACCTGCAAAAAAGCCGCACGCTGTGCGTGCGGCTTCGTTTTGCCCTTGTGTCCGTCCGCCTGTTGCGCGGACGGCTCCTCACGCGATCAGATCGCCTGATCGGTCGACGGCTTTTCCCACAGATTGATCCCGCCTTCGGTCGCATAGCGATCGATTTCGGCGAGTTCGTCGGCCGAGAATGCGAGGTTCTTCAGCGCGCCGACGTTCTCGCGCACCTGCTCCGCGCGGCTGGCGCCGATCAGCACCGACGTCACGCGTGGATCGCGCAACGCCCACGCTAGCGCCATCTGCGCGAGGCTTTGACCACGGCGCTGCGCGATGTCGTTGAGCTTCCGCACGTGCTCGATGTTCTGCGGGCTCAGATGCTCGTCTTTCAGCGAACCGCCGCCCGGCTTGTTGACGCGCGCATCGGCGGGCACGCCGTTCAGGTACTTGCCGGTCAACAATCCCTGCGCGAGCGGCGTGAACGCGATCGTGCCCGCGCCGACTTCGTCGAGCGTATCGAGCAGATCGTGTTCGATCCAGCGGTTCAGCATGTTGTACGACGGCTGATGGATCAGCAGCGGCACCTTGTATTCGCCGAGCAGCTTCGCCATTTCGCGCGTCTTCGCCGACGAGTACGACGAGATGCCGATGTACAGCGCCTTGCCCTGCTGCACCGCGCTCGCGAGCGCGCCCGCGGTTTCCTCGAGCGGCGTATGCGCGTCGAAGCGATGCGAATAGAAGATGTCGACGTAATCGAGGCCCATGCGCTTCAGGCTCTGATCGAGACTCGCGAGCACATATTTGCGCGAGCCGCCGCCCTGGCCGTACGGACCGGGCCACATATCCCAACCGGCCTTCGACGAAATCAGCAACTCGTCGCGATACGGTTTGAAATCGTCCTTGAACAGACGGCCGAAATTGGTTTCCGCGCTGCCGTACGGCGGGCCGTAGTTGTTCGCCAGATCGAAGTGCGTAATGCCGAGGTCGAAGGCCGTGCGCAGGATGTCACGCTGCGTCGAGATCGGCGTAGTGTCGCCGAAGTTGTGCCACAGGCCGAGCGACAGCGCCGGCAGTTTGAGACCCGACTTGCCGCAGACGCGGTATTGCATGTCCGAATAGCGTTCTGAAGCTGCTTCGTAAGCCATTGCTAGTGTCCTTGTCGATGAGATCGCCCGAGGATGGCGGGCGTGAGGATTCGCGCGTTGCGGGAGGCGTGCTGCCGGGAAAATTTGTTGTTGTGGCGTCGCCGCAGTGCGGCCGGACCGCTATGTTAGCCAATCGACGCGGCGCTTGCAGCGCAACCAGTATGCGGGATGGACGAGCACGCACGCCTCACCTACACTCTGGCCGGTTCAGGTTGATGGGAGGTGCAGATGACGAAAGCGATTTCGATCGCGCTGATTGTCGGCGGTAACGTGCTGCTGTATTTCGGCGGGCAGGCGTTCAATTCGGTGAGCAGCGACGTGTCGCGCTTCTTTACCGGCTCGCCGAGCAACAAGGCGATCGTGCTGATCGTCGCGGGCGTGGTGGCGACGCTCGCCGGGCTGACGGGAATCGCGATGTCGGGGCGCAAGCGCTGAGCGTCGGCGCGAGGCCCGCGACCAAAATAATCTAGAACGCGATCTCGGGCTTCGCGGCCGAGCGGGTGCCGGGCAGCGGCACATTGCTTGCGCCGTGATAGGTGAACACCAGCGAGAACTTCACCTCATCGCTGAGATTCTTGCCGGCCGAGTGCAGCGTGTTGCAGTGAAAGAACACCACGTCGCCGGTCTTCAGTTCGGGCGACACCGCCCTGCGGATCGCAGCCTCGTTCTCGGCGAGATCCGCGCGGAAAAACTTCGCTTCGTCGAAACGGTCCGATGTGAACGCCGCGCCGTGCGATTGCGGCACGAACCACAGCGCGCCGTTATCGACGGTTTCCGGGCCGACAGCGAGCCACACCGACACCAGATCGTCGCGCTCGAACGACCAGTAGCGCACGTCGCGATGCCAGCCGGTCAGGCTGCCGTACGCGGGGTGCTTGGTCATCATGCAGTTGTGATGCGCGCGCGACAGACGCGGCTCCTCGCCAAAATACAGCTCCATCCAGCCACGGATTTCGGACGCGGTCGCCCATTGCGCGAACGCGGGGTGACGACCGTACGCGTCGAGCAGGCGCCGCACCGTATGTCCGCCCGGAGCATCCTTCGATGACGGCGCGCCCGGATACTGCAAATCAGCTTCGAATTCGATCGGCGCCGCCGCTTCCTGCAGCTGCCGCTGCGCGATCCGCTTCAGTTCGTCGCAACGCTCGGGCGACACGAGTCCTGGCACGACGACAAAACCCTGCTCCCGCAACGTTTGAATCTGCTCTTTCTTCGAATGGAGTGACATGGCGTTCCGTTACCGTCGACTAACTGATGTTCGATTGTAAAACGGGCGCGATCGGGATGCGTTGGTTCACCGCGAGAGGCCCCTGCGTCCTGCTGATCTTTTGCGCCGCTCGCCTTCGCTTTTCGCGGCGCGCCAATGCACCGGTTTCAGGCGCGCGGCGCGCCCGCACCGCACATTCGCTGGGCAAACGCGCACGCAAATCGCCCGTAAAGGGTGACTGCAAACTGGCATCCGCGACGATTCGATCCGCGAAGAAATCCAGTCTCACGGGTAATAACCGACTTTCTGACGTCACGATTCCCGTGTAGTCTGCTCGCATGTCGATCGTCGCTTACGCAGTTTTCTGTTGCGCGCAGGCCGTCAGGGCCCGTGCCGTCGGTTTCTCCGCGTTGTACCTTCGCTGCGCTGTGCGCCGTGTTTCGCGTCGCGATCTCCCGCGCCACGACCCGCACCGAATTTCCCGCTTTCAGGCCGTTCATCGCAACCCCGTCATTGGCACATATGGTGCTGTTTGTCCGTGCACATCCGGTGCACGCGCCGACGTGCGGTTCATTGCCTAAATGTGAAGCCATGCATACTCTTTTGAGCACCCGTCTTACCCGCGCCGCGCTGAAAGCGGCGCGTCCCGCGCGCCGCCATATGATGCGAGCGCTGCGCCATCATGCCGCGCGCACCCGCGCGCTCGGCGAGCAGTGGCGCGACGCGAAGGCCGTCGACGGCTTTCGCACCTGGTTCCATACGTTCTTCTCGGCGCTACGCCAGCAGAGCGGCACGCGCCGTCTGTCGCTGCGCACGCTGCTGCGCAAACCGACACCGTTGCGCCTCGCGGTCGCGAAACGCGCGCCGGCGGTGCGCACGCCTGCGAGCCGCCGACCGCGTCGCCTGTCGACGAGCAGCAGCGGGTGGTTCGCGTTTGCGTTTGCGAGCCGGTGAGATTGCTGGGCCGGTGAGTTGCAGTTGCGCGTCGAGTGGCTAGACCGCTGATCTGCTGACCGGGTGGGCGTTCACCGCTGGGCTGACTTCGAGCGCCGCAAGACTTCGAGCGCGCCGCCTCGACGAGGTGCTTCGCGCGGCGGCTTCGCTACTCCATCGATCGACAAAGAAAAACCCCGCCGGCTCACGCCGGCGGGGTTTGTTTGCTTTCAAGCGGCGATCGGCTCGCGCTTATTCGGCAAGCGCCGCGACCGGCTCAGTGCCTGCCGCTTCGGCGAGTGCGAGCGCCTTGTCGGTGGCTTCCCACGTGAATTCCGGCTCTTCGCGGCCGAAGTGACCATACGCCGCGCTCTTCTCGTAGACCGGGCGCAGCAGGTCGAGCATCTGGATGATGCCCTTCGGACGCAGGTCGAAATGCTGACGCACGAGTTCCGTGATCGTCGCATCCGACACGCGGCCGGTGCCGAACGTGTTGACCATCACCGAGGTCGGCTGGGCGACGCCGATCGCGTACGACACCTGGATCAGGCAGCGCGACGCGAGGCCCGCGGCCACGATGTTCTTGGCGACGTAACGGCCGGCGTACGCTGCCGAGCGGTCCACCTTCGACGGATCCTTGCCCGAGAATGCGCCGCCGCCGTGCGGCGCCGCGCCGCCGTACGTATCGACGATGATCTTGCGGCCCGTCAGACCGCAATCGCCCTGCGGACCGCCGATCACGAAACGACCGGTCGGGTTCACGAGGAACTTGATGTCACCCTTGATCAGTTCGGCCGGCAGCGTCGGCTTGATCACCTCCTCGATCACCGCTTCGCGCAGCGTGTCGAGATCGATGTCCGGCGAATGCTGGGTGGACAGTACGACGGTGTCGATCGAATGCGGCTTGCCGTCGACGTAGCGCACGGTGACCTGCGACTTGGCATCCGGACGCAGCCAGGGCAGACGGCCGTCGCGGCGCAGATTCGCCTGACGCTCGACGAGGCGGTGCGACAGGTGGATCGGCAGCGGCATCAGTTCCGGCGTTTCCTCGCACGCGTAACCGAACATCAGGCCCTGGTCGCCCGCGCCTTGATCGAGGTTGTTGTCGTGCGCGCGGTCCACGCCCTGGGCGATGTCCGGCGACTGCTTGTCGTAGGCGACGAGCACCGCGCAGCCGCGGTAGTCGATGCCGTAGTCGGTGTTGTCGTAGCCGATGCGCTTGATCGTGTTGCGCGCGATCTGGATGTAGTCGACGTTCGCGGTGGTGGTGATTTCACCGGCCAGCACGACGAGACCCGTGTTGCACAGCGTTTCGGCCGCGACACGCGAGTACTTGTCTTGAGCGAGGATGGCGTCGAGGATCGCGTCCGAGATCTGGTCCGCGACTTTGTCGGGATGGCCTTCGGAAACGGATTCGGAAGTGAAGAAATAGTCATTTGCCACGTTGCAGACTCCTGTTAGTGGTTACGGTTGCGTTCCACGTAGCCGACTTCGGGAGTCTGAAGCGGCGACGCTTTAGCGGATTACCTGACCGATGGACGCAAAACCCATGGAAACCCATGGATCGCACCCGCCGGCTTCGCCCCGCAAGTTGTCTATTAACTCGGCGAAGCCCTTATTATAGCGACTTCCCTTGAATGTCACAGAGTCAAAACGAGTGCGGTATCACGTCTATTTTTCCGCTTTCCACAATTTCGCCCCCTGCGGCGCCGCGCGCCTGGAGGCTGCATGCTGAGCCGCTACGGCGCGAAGCTCGCGATCGGGCTGCTCAAACTCTTTGCGCTGTTGCCTTATGGCTTCGTCGCCCGTCTCGGTAACGGGCTCGGCTGGCTGCTCTACCAGATCCCGAGCCGTCGCAAGCGCATCGTTCATATGAATCTGAAGCTGTGCTTCCCCGACTGGAGCGACGAGCGCCGCAAGGACGTCGCGCAAAAACACTTCCGTCATGCGATCCGCAGCTATCTCGAGCGCAGCGTGCAGTGGTTCGGCTCGGCGAAGAAGCTCGAAAAGCTGATCCAGCTCGACAGCGCGATCGACCTGACGGATCCGAACCTGCCGCCCACATTGTTTCTCGGCTTTCATTTTGTTGGCATCGAGGCCGGTTCGATTTTTCTGAACTACTCGCTTAAGCGCCAGTGCGGCTCCCTCTATCAGCCGATGTCGAATCAGCAGCTCGAGGCAGTCGCGAAAGCAGCGCGCGCGCGTTTCGGCGCGGACATGGCGAGCCGCGCGGATAGCGCGCGCGTCGTGCTGCGCTGGCTGCGCGAACGCAAACCGGTGATGCTCGGCGCGGACATGGACTACGGCGCGCGCAATTCGACGTTCGTGCCGTTCTTCGGCGTGCCGACCTGCACGCTGACCGCGGTCGGCCGTCTCGCGAAGGTCGGGCACGCGCAGGTCGTACCGTTCATCGGCGAGGTGCTGCCGAACTACAAGGGCTACCGGCTCAGGGTCTTCAAGCCTTGGGATAACTATCCGACCGGCGACGATGACGCTGATGCGCGACGCATGAACGAGTTTCTCGAAGAGCAGATTCCGCTGATGCCCGAGCAGTATTACTGGGTGCACAAGCGGTTCAAGACACGCCCGCCGGGGGTGCCGGGGGTGTATTGAAGGTGGGGCTGGGCTCCTTTCCTGCCGTACCGTTTCCGATGTGCCAACGTGTATCATCTGCAATTGGCCGAGCACGGCTCCAATGGGTGATTCACCCAACAGCCGGTGAGGCCGGGATTTTCGGCTCCGCCCGTACGCGCGAAGCCCTAGGCAGCAACGGATACACGGAAAACGTGAAGCTCAAATTCACCAAAATGCACGGCGCGGGCAACGACTTCGTCGTACTCGACGGCTATACCCAACCGGTTGATCTAACCACGGCGCAGGTGCGCGCGTTGGCGGACCGCCATTTCGGCGTCGGCGCCGACCAGTTGCTGCTGGTCGAAAAGCCGACCGTCCAAGGCGTTGATTTCAGATATCGCATCTTCAATTGCGACGGCGGCGAGGTCGAACACTGCGGCAACGGCGCGCGCTGCTTCGTCAAGTTCGTGCGCGAGCGCGGTCTCACCGACCAACGCAGCGTGCGCGTGCAGGTCCAGAAAGGCACGATCACGCTGACGATGCAGGACAACGGCGAAGTGATCGTCGACATGGGCACACCCGTGTTCGATCCCGAACTCGTGCCGTTCGCGACGAAGGGTCTGCAAGGCCGCCGCGAAGGCGCGGATACGCTCTGGCCGCTGGACGTGAACGGCACGACGCGCTGGATGTCGGTGGTGTCGATGGGCAATCCGCACGCCGTGCAGGTCGTCGACGATGCCGAGGTGTTCCCGGTGCTCGTCGAAGGTCCGGCCATCGAGCGGCACACGCGCTTCCCGCAGCGGGTCAACGCGGGCTTCATGCAGATCGTCAACCGCAACGAGATCAGGCTGCGCGTCTACGAACGCGGCGCGGGCGAAACGCTCGCGTGCGGCACCGGCGCGTGCGCGGCGGTCGCGGCCGGCATCCGGCGCGGGCTGCTGGATTCGCCGGTGCTCGTACATACGCACGGCGGCGATCTGACCATCACGTGGGACAGCGCCCACCCAGGCGCGCCGCTACTGATGGCCGGCCCCGCAGCCACCGTCTTCGAAGGGGAGATCGAGTTGGCCGAAGAGGCGTCGAACGCCTCGTTGGACTCGTCGCAGCACAATCCGTCCAGCCCGGCCGACATGGCGCCCTCCGTCTAACTCATTGACCGACGCGCCGCCGTGAGGCGGCCATCCCGTAGTCCTCTAGCCGAAACCATGAACGAACGCGAAGTCGCCGAATACCTGCTCGCCAATCCCGAATTCTTCGTCGAACACGCGGAAACGCTCGCGACGATCCGGCTCGCGAACCCGCACGGCAAAGCCGCGGTGTCGCTGCAGGAGCGGCAGATGGAGATGCTGCGCGACAAGAACAAGCATCTGGAGCGGCGTCTTGCCGAACTGCTGCGCTACGGTCACGAGAACGACAGCATCGCGTCGAAATTCAACCGCTGGACCATCCGTGTGATGGCCGAGCGCGATCCCTACGCGCTGCCGCGCACGATCGCCGGCGGTCTGCGCGACATCTTCGACGTGCCGCAAGCGGCACTGCGCGTGTGGGACGTCGCCGAGCCGTATGCGCAGGCGGACTTCGCGCGCCACGTCAGCGAGGAAGTGCGCATTTTCGCGGGCAGCCTGAGCACGCCGTACTGCGGCGCGAACACCGGCTTCGAGGCCGCGCAATGGCTCGCGCAAGCTGCGGTCGCGCCCAACGGGACGACCAACCCGGCGGCAAGCGCGACAACGAGCGCGACCGACGACCTCGGCGTCGCGTCGAACGGGACGGCGCAGAGCACCGAATCGATCGCGCTGCTCGCGCTGCGCGACCCCGAAGGCGCCGAAGACGCGCCGACGTTCGGCCTGCTCGTGATGGGCTCATCCGACCCGCGACGCTTCCACGAAGGCATGGCCACCGATTTCCTCACGCAGATCGGCGCGCTCGCGAGCGCCGCGCTGAGCCGGCTGCTGCCGCGCTGAGCCGCGCCACGCAACGTCACCCGTACCGTGACCGCCGCCGACCCGATCGCCGCCTACCTGTCGCATCTCGAGCACGAGCGGCGACTGTCGGCGCACACGCTGCGCGGCTACACGCATGAGCTCGCGGAACTGAAGCAGCTCGCCAAAGGCCGAGCGCTCGAAAGCCTCGCCGCCGTCGACATCCGCGGCGCCGTCGCGCGCGCGCATGCGGGCGGTCTCACCGCGCGGTCGATCGGCCATCGGCTGTCGGCATGGCGTGCGTTTTATCGCTGGCTCGCGGGCCAAGTCGAGTTGCCGGCCAATCCGGTCGCCGCGGTGCGCGCGCCGAAGCAGGCGAAAACGCTGCCGAAGGCGCTTTCCGTCGACGACACCGCACGCCTGATGGACAGCCCGCCCGCCGACTCGCCCGAAGGCCTGCGCGATCACGCGATGCTCGAGCTGTTCTACTCGTCGGGCCTGCGCCTCGCCGAACTGGTCGGCCTCGACGTGCGTTTCGCCGACGTCGACGGCTATCGCTCGGCCGGCTGGCTGAAACTCGATTCCGGCGAAGTCGAAGTGCTCGGCAAAGGCAATCGGCGTCGCGTCGTGCCGGTGGGCAGCAAGGCGGTCGCGGCGCTGAACGCATGGCTCGCGGTGCGCGAACCGATGGTCCGCCACGATCCGCATCCGCTGTTCCTGTCGGCGCGCGGCAACCGGCTGTCGCCGAACGTCGTGCGCGAGCGCGTGAAGCGCGCGGCGCTCGCCGCCGGCATTCCGGCCAACGTGCATCCGCACGTGCTGCGTCATTCGTTCGCGACGCACGTGCTGCAGTCGAGCGGCGACCTGCGCGCCGTGCAGGAGCTGCTCGGCCACGCGAGCATCACCGCGACGCAGGTTTATACGGGCCTCGATTTCCAGCACCTCGCCCACGTCTACGACAGCGCGCATCCTCGCGCAAAGAAACGCAACTGATCACGCGACTGACGCCGCGCGCCACGACGCGCCGCCTTCGCTTGCACTTTACCTACACCTGATGAATACCGTTACGCTCAAACCGTCGAAAGAAAAATCGCTACTACGCCGGCATCCGTGGGTCTATGCCAATGCGATCGAGCACGTCGACGGTCGCCCCGCGCCCGGCGCGACCGTGCTCGTGCGCGCGCACGATGGCCGCTTTCTCGCCCGCGCCGCCTACAGCCCGCACTCGCAGATCCGCGCGCGCGTCTGGAGCTTCGACGAAGCCGAGCCGATCGATCACGCGTTCTTCAAGCGCCGCGTGCAGCGCGCGTTCGCGCATCGTCAGGCGATGGTGCGCGACACCGGCGCGGTGCGGCTGATCTTCGGCGAGGCGGACGGTCTGCCGGGCCTGATCGTCGATTACTACGTCGCCGACGTCGCGGATCAGCGCAGCCAGATAGTCTGTCAGTTCATGGCGGCCGGCGTCGAAGCGTGGAAGGACGCGATCGTCGCGGCGCTGGTCGGCGCGACCGGCTGCCCGAACGTCTACGAGCGCTCGGACGTGTCGATCCGTCAGAAGGAAGGGCTCGAGCAGATCACGGGCGTGCTCGCCGGCGAGCCGCCTTCCGAGAAGCTGATCGCGAGCGAAAACGGCGTGCGCTATCACGTCGACGTGCGCAACGGCCACAAGACCGGCTTCTATGTCGACCAGCGCGATAACCGCCTGCTCGTGCAGCAGTTCGCGAAAGACCGCGACGTGCTGAACTGCTTCTGCTACACCGGCGGCTTTTCGCTCGCGGCGCTCAAGGGTGGCGCGAAGCGCGTGGTGTCGGTCGATTCGTCGGGGGAAGCGCTCGCGCTCGCGCAGCAGAACGTCGCGGCCAACGGCTTCGACGCCGACCGCGCGAACTGGCTAGACGCCGACGCGTTCAAGACATTGCGGCGCCTCTACGACGAAGGCGAACGCTTCGACCTGATCGTGCTCGATCCGCCGAAATTCGCGCCATCGCGCGAGCACGTGGACCGCGCGTCGCGCGCGTACAAGGACATCAATCTGACGGGCCTGAAGCTGCTGCGCCCGGGCGGTTTGCTGTTCACGTTCTCGTGCTCGGGCGCGATCGATCCCGAGCTGTTCCAGAAGATCGTGGCGGGCGCGGCCGCCGACGCACGCGTCGACGCACGCATCCTGAAGCGCCTTGGCGCGGGCGTCGATCATCCGCTGCTCACTGCGTTCCCCGAAGGCGAGTATCTGAAGGGGCTGCTGTTGCAAATCGCCTGATCGCCCTTATTTCCCGGTGATTGCGCGTGGCGGCGGCGGCAGCGGCCAGCCTCCCGCGCAGGCGGCCATCAGCCGGCCGCAGGGCGGCCGCCCCTGCGCCCGGCTGGCAAATATGTTCCAATAACCGGCTGGACAGGGCTCGCGCCATCTGGCTGCGGCGGCCCGCCTAACGCATCTGGCTAGCCTTGCGCGCTAGCGTCCGATCACGCACCGTTACACGACTTACAGGCGACCCACATGATTCCAGTCACCATCCTGACCGGCTTTCTCGGCAGCGGCAAAACCACCCTGCTCAAGCGCATCCTGAACGAAAAGCACGGCATGAAGATCGCCGTCATCGAGAACGAGTTCGGCGAAGAGAACATCGACAACGAGATCCTCGTGCAGGACACGAGCGAGCAGATCATCCAGATGAGCAACGGCTGCATCTGCTGCACGATTCGCGGCGACCTGTCGCGCGTGCTCAACGATCTGGCCGCGAAGAAGCAGGCGGGCGAAGTGGACTTCGACCGCGTCGTGATCGAAACCACCGGCCTAGCGAATCCGGGCCCGGTCGCGCAAACCTTCTTCATGGACGACCAGATCGCGAGCGAATTCCTGCTCGACGCGATCATCACGCTGGTCGACGCGAAGCATGCGAACCATCAGCTCGACCAGCACGAAGTGGTGCAGCGCCAGGTCGGTTTCGCGGACCGGCTGTTCATTACGAAGGCCGATCTCGTCGACGAGCGGCACGTGGGCGATCTGCGCCACCGTCTGCTGCACATGAACCCGAAGGCGGCGATCAAGGTCGTCAATTTCGGCGAGGCGGACATCAAGGAAATTTTCGATCTGCGCGGCTTCAACCTGAACTCGAAGCTCGAAATCGATCCGGACTTCCTGAGTGAAGACGAACACGCGCATAGCCACGCGCACGCGCACGACGAGCACGGCCACACGCAAGGCGACCATGACCACGATCACGCCAATTGCGATCACGAAGGCCATGATCACGGACATCACCACCATGCGCATCACGACGACAAGATCAAGTCGTTCGTGTACCGCAGCGATCGTCCGTTCGATCCGAACAAGCTCGAAGACTTCCTCGGCGGCATCCTGCAGATCTATGGCGAGCACCTGCTGCGCTACAAGGGTGTGCTGTACATGAAGGGCGTCGATCGCAAGGTCGTGTTCCAGGGCGTGCATCAAATGATGGGCAGCGACCTCGCCGCAAAATGGCAACCGGCCGAGAAGAAGACCAACAAGATGGTGTTCATCGGCATCGAACTGCCGCGCGACCTGATCACCGACGGTCTCGACGCCTGCCTCGCCTGAGCGGGCGCAGCGCCGTCGCGCAAGCAAGCCTCGGAGCAGCCCACGACACGCCGCGCGCAGCGCGGCATGCACCGTGCTAGTTGTAGTGCGGTGAGACGCCCGCCGCCGACTGCGCGGGCGTGAATCCTCTGCTGAAACGGCGACGCCGCGGCGCCGAGGACTTTCGAATCCAGGTCATATGAAAAACGCGTGAAAACCCTGCTGTATTAAAGCGTGCACGACCATCGCTTTTTGGCTTTCTGCGCGTTATATTTTCGGGATATCGCTGCGCCGCAGGCCGGCTTTCAGCAGTTGCGGTGCCGAATTGTGATTCAGTTACAATACGTGCCCACTGGAGAATGACAACGAATTGCCCGGTCGCGCGTATCCCGCGACGGGCCTGAAACGGCGCCGGAAAATCTTGTCCGGAGACCCGCCGAAAACGCCGGCGGGCACGGCCTGAAAGGGCACGCGCTCGTCGGCGAGCGATGCCTCAGGAGCATGTGTGAATCGGTTTCCAGAGGAGTTCGGCCCCGCAGCGGCGTAGCTAGCAACGCCCGGTGTGTGGGCGCCAGGCGCTTCGGCGTCACGACAGTCCAACGTTCGTGGCCACCCTGCGCTGCGCGTCCGCGCGACGCGTTTGCGGGCAATACGAAAGTGCGGGCACTATGAGTTTTGCCTCACATTGAAGAAGTAAGCCAGATGACGACGAAACGACTCTTGACCGAAGCCGAAATCCTGAAGATGAGCGACAAGGATTACATGAATGAGGATCAGCTCGCCTTCTTCAAGAACAGGCTCGAACAGTTGCAGGCGGACATTCTCCGCAATGCCGGCCAGACGACCGAGAACCTGCGCGAAACGGTCATCGTGCCGGACCCGGCCGATCGCGCCACGATCGAGGAAGAGCATGCGCTCGAACTGCGCACGCGCGACCGCGAACGCAAGCTGCTGAAGAAGGTGCAGCAATCGATCGCGCGAATCGAGGCGGGCGACTATGGCTGGTGCGAGGAAACCGGCGAGCCGATCGGCATTCCGCGTCTGCTCGCGCGGCCCACGGCTACGCTGTCGCTCGAAGCCCAGGAGCGCCGCGAACTGCGCCAAAAGCTGTTCGGCGACTGATTATCTGCGGCGCGGCTTCGGCTTGGCGCCCTGAAAACGCTGCTTCGTCGAGAGGCGCACGGTGAACCGTGCGCCTTTTCTTTTTGCGCGACATCCGCGCATGCTCCGCCATCCGTCCCGCCCCGCCGTCCCTTCCCGCCTCGTTTCTCAGGCTCCCTGAGCGGATTCTCAGTTTTTCGTCCTAGGCCTTCCGGCGGATCTTGATATGACCGCGCGCGCCCTAAAATAGATCGGACATGCGCTCATGAGCGCGCCAGCCGGCGCGCCGTCCGCTGACTGGATTCATGCGGTAGCACACAGCGCTGCCGCGTCCTACCTGTTTTGCAAAGAGGAACGCATATGGAGCAATTTCACGGCACGACGATCGTTTCCGTGCGCCGGGGCAACACGGTGGCGCTCGGCGGCGACGGCCAGGTCACGCTCGGCAACATCGTCATGAAAGGCGGCGCGAAGAAGGTCCGGCGCATCTACAACGGCAAGGTGCTAGTCGGCTTCGCCGGCGGCACGGCGGATGCCTTCTCGCTGCTCGACCGCTTCGAGGCGAAGCTGGAAAAACATCAGGGCAATCTGACGCGGGCGGCCGTGGAGCTCGCGAAAGACTGGCGCACCGACCGCATGCTGCGTCGTCTCGAGGCGATGCTGATCGCCGCGGACGCGACCACCACGCTCGTCATCACCGGCAACGGCGACGTGCTCGATCCCGAAGGCGGCATCTGTGCGATCGGCTCGGGCGGTGCGTACGCGCAGGCGGCCGCGAAGGCGCTTGCCGACAACACCGAGCTGTCGCCGCGCGACATCGTGGAGAAGTCGCTGGAAATCGCCGGCGACATGTGCATCTACACGAACCATAACCGCGTCATTGAGACGATCGAGTAAGGACCCATCGATGAGCACCATGACCCCCGCCGAGATCGTCTCCGAACTCGACAAACACATCATCGGCCAAGGCCGCGCGAAGAAAGCCGTGGCGGTCGCGCTGCGCAACCGCTGGCGCCGTCAGCAGGTCGACGATCCGCTGCGCCAGGAAATCACGCCGAAGAACATCCTGATGATCGGACCGACCGGCGTCGGCAAGACCGAAATCGCGCGGCGTCTCGCGAAGCTCGCGGACGCGCCGTTCATCAAGATCGAAGCGACCAAGTTCACCGAAGTCGGCTACGTGGGCCGCGACGTCGACAGCATCGTGCGCGACCTGATCGAAATTTCGGTCAAGCAGACCCGCGAAACCGAAATGCGCAAAGTGCGGACCAAGGCCGGCGATCTGGCCGAAGACCGCATCCTCGACATCCTGCTGCCAACCGCACGGCCGGTCGGCTTCGGTTCGAGCTCGAGCTCGACCGACACCGCCGATGAAGGCAGCACGACGCGTCAAACGTTCCGCAAGCGCCTGCGCGAAGGCCAGCTCGACGACAAGGAAATCGAGCTCGACGTCGAGCAGCCGCAGGTCGGCATGGACATCATGGGGCCGCCGGGCATGGAAGACATGACCGAGCAGATCCGCTCGATGTTCGCCAACATCGGCGGCGGCAAGAAGATGCGCCGCAAGATGAAGGTCAAGGAAGCGCTGAAGGTGCTCACCGACGAAGAAGCCGGCAAGATGCTGAACGACGAAGAGGTGAAGAGCAAGGCGGTGCAGAACGTCGAGCAGAACGGCATCGTGTTCCTCGACGAAATCGACAAGATCGCGTCGCGCAACGAAGCGGGCGGCGGTGAAGTGTCCCGTCAGGGCGTGCAGCGGGATCTGCTGCCGCTCGTCGAAGGCACGACGATCAACACCAAGTACGGCATGGTGAAGACCGATCACATCCTGTTCATCGCGAGCGGCGCGTTTCATCTCGCGAAGCCGAGCGACCTGATTCCCGAGCTGCAGGGACGCTTCCCAATTCGCGTCGAGCTCGATTCGCTGTCGGTCAACGACTTCGAATCGATCCTCGTGTCGACGGACGCGAGCCTCGTCAAACAATACCAGGCCCTGCTCGCGACAGAAGACGTGCACCTCGAATTCGCCGACGACGGCATCCGCCGTCTCGCCGAGATCGCGTACTCGGTCAACGAGAAGACCGAGAACATCGGCGCGCGGCGTCTATATACGGTGATTGAAAAACTGCTCGAAGAAGTGTCGTTTTCGGCCGGCAATCATTCGGGCCGTGCAGTGCAGATCGACGCGGCGTATGTCGATCGCGCTTTGAACGAAGTCGCCGAAGACGAGGATCTGTCGCGCTACGTGCTGTGACATGCGCAGTGACAGCGTGAAGCGCTGATGCATGAAAAAACGGGCTGCCTTCGCATGGGCAGCCCGTTTTGTTTTGTGTCGCCCTTCACGCGGCGGCGCCTCGAGCAGCCAGCGCCGCGCCAGACGATCGCCGCCTACTGCTTCACCGGCCGCTTCGCCAACTTGCGCTGCAACGTGCGCCGATGCATGTTCAACGCGCGCGCGGTCGCCGAGATATTGCCGTTGTGTTCTGCGAGCACACGCTGGATATGCTCCCATTCGAGCCGCGCCACCGACAGCGGCTGCGGATGCTCGATCGCTTCCTCGGCCTGCAACGCGCTCGCCTCGCTTTGCAGCGCCGACAGGATCGTCTCGACGTTGGCGGGCTTTGCGAGATAGTTGTCGGCGCCGTCCTTGACCGCCTGCACCGCGGTGGCGATGCTCGCGTAGCCGGTCAGCACGAGCATGCGCGCATCGGGCTGCAGATCGCGTAACGGCGCGACGAGCGTCAGGCCGGAGTCGTTGCCGAGGTGCAGGTCCACGGTGATCTCGCTGAACTTCTGCTGATTCGCGAGCCGGATCGCCTCGTCCGCGTTGTGTGCTTCGCTCACCGTGTAGCCGCGCCGCGTCAAGCCGCGCGCGAGGATGCCGGAGAACACTTCGTCGTCGTCGATCACCAGAAAATTCTTTTCGCTCATGCCTGTCTCTCCGTGTTGGATGGCGCGGCGCCATGTGGGCTCGCTCCGGAAATCTTGCGCGCGGCGAGCGGCAGTCGCAGCACCGCACGCGTGCCGCGCGGCCGTCCGCCGTTGGCGTCGGTCAGCTCGATCGATCCCTTCAGACGCGCCGCCGCCGAAAACGCCAGATACAGGCCGACGCCGTGACCGCCCTGCGTGCTCTCCACCGGCATCGCGCCGAGCGAGCCTCGCAGCGCGGCCGGAATGCCCGCACCGTGGTCGCACACTTCGAACACGATCTGGTCGCCGTGTGGCGCGAGCGCGCAGGACAGTGTCACGTGATCGCGGCTCGCGCGCGCGGCGTTGTCGAGCAGGATCGTCAGTATCTGGCTGACGGCCACCGTGTCGTTGAGACTGACATCGGCGGGCGGTGTGCCAAGCCGCTCGAACTTCACGTGAGGATGGCGCAGGCGCCATTGCCCGGCAAATGATTCGAGCCATTCGTCGACCGGCTGGCGGTTCGTCGTGGTCGTTGCGCGGCTGCGCAACCGCGCGAGCGCCGAGGTGCAGAGCATCATCTGCTGCTCGAGCAGCTCGAGATCGGCGCGGTAGGGGGCGAGTCCCGCGTCGGTCCGCGCCGCGTCGCGCAATTCTTCGGACAACATCGCGATTGTAGACAGAGGGGTGCCGATTTCGTGTGCCACGGTGGCCGCCTGCACGCCGAGCGCGACCGCCCGTTCGTCGTGGAGCAAGCGCTGCTGCGCTTCTCCAAGCGCTGCGTCACGTAGCCGCAGCGCTCGGGACATGCGCGCGACGAACCACGCAATCAGCCCCACGCTGACCATGAAGTTGACCCACATGCCCGAGCGGTAGTAGTCGAACAGGTTGGCGGGATTCTCGAGATTGAGCGGCACGGAATCGAAACTGAGCATCGCGTAGCAGGCGACCGCGAACGCCGCGAGCCATGCCATCAGATACCACGGCAGCACGGCCGCCGCGATCGCAAGCGATGGCAGATACAGCGACACGAACGGGTTGGTGGTGCCGCCGGACAGGAACAGCAGCGCCGACAACGCCCCGAGATCGACCCAGATCTGCCCGAACAGCTCGAGGTTGGACTCGGGACGCTGCTGCGACACGCGCCACCACGTGAGCGCGTTGAACAGCACTTCGAGCCCGATCACGAGCAGCATCGCGGGCAACGGCAGATTGGCGCCGATGAAGACCTGCACGAACGCGATCGTCAGCAGCTGACCGATGATCGCGAGGCTGCGCAGCCAGAACAGATGACCGAGATTGACGCGGCCGGTGTTGGTTATACGGTGCATGACCCTAGTCTACCCGTTAGCCGCCGCGGCCTGAGCCAGTGGCGCCACGGCAGATGAAGCCCGTTGCTTCGCCGCCGCGGCCAAACTGCACCCGCTCGACGACGCCTCGCTCGACGCGCTCATCGCCGCATTGCTCGCGCAGCAGCGCCCTGCCGGAGGCGCTCGAACTCGCCGCCATTATTGCCCCACTCGACCCGGGAAACGCCGTCGCACAATTCCGCGCCGGCTACACGCTCCAGATGGCCAGCCGGCACGCCGACGCGATCGCCCCGGATCGGCAGCCGCGGTTCGGCGAATGGGAGCCGGCGCTGGAAGAGATTGCGCGCGATCTGCGGGCTGGTGGCGCAGCATCGCCGCGCGTCGGCGGTTTCTGATCGCCCCGGACAAACCGGACCATCACGGCCGCTCATGCTCACTCGCCTCGTGTGTCGCCTGTGCAATCTCCGCGGCAAGACACTCCGGGCACAGACACCGGCCGCCTGGCTTTAACCGCTCGACCGATAGCGGCGGCAGCGCGCGGCACCAGCAGTTGGACGGCTCGGTCTGCATGCCGCAGTCGAAAGCATTGCCGCAGCGCGGACAGCGTGCGCTGCGTTCGGAGCGGGGGGAAGACGATTTCATCGCAGGTCGGCGCACAGAACCGGGGACATTGATCAAGCCATGATGCCATGACTGACACGCTCAGGTGCAGTCGTCCGTTCGGCCAATGCACAGCCGTCATGCAAGTGCGTTACGCTTGCTGTTCGCCGCCCCGCGGCCCGTTATGGTGCGGTACGCCAAGCCTGCACCGCCGTCGCTCGCGCCGCGGCCGAAAACCCTGTTGCAGCGCGCCAGTCCTGTACAATTCGCGCTGTTTTAACTGTTCCGTGCCTGAGCCTGCCGCCATGTCCGAGCTTCCCGACCTCTCGCAGATTGCGCCCACCCTGAAAGCCGAAATTCTGGCCGAGGCGCTGCCTTACATCCGTCAGTATCACGGTAAGACCGTGGTCATCAAATACGGCGGCAACGCCATGACCGAAGAACGTCTGAAGCAGGGCTTCGCGCGCGACGTGATTCTGCTGAAGCTGGTCGGCATCAACCCGGTCATCGTGCATGGCGGCGGTCCGCAAATCGACCAGGCGCTTAAGAAAATCGGCAAACAGGGCACGTTCATCCAGGGCATGCGCGTCACCGACGAAGAGACGATGGAAGTCGTCGAATGGGTGCTCGGGGGCGAGGTGCAGCAGGACATCGTGATGCTGATCAACCATTTCGGCGGCCACGCGGTCGGCCTGACCGGCAAGGATGGCGGCCTGATCCACGCGCGCAAGATGCTGATGCCGGATCGCGAAACTCCGGGCCAGTACGTCGACATCGGCCAGGTCGGCGAAGTCGAGTCGATCAACCCAGCGGTCGTGAAGGCGTTGCAGGACGACGCGTTCATTCCGGTGATCTCGCCGATCGGCTTCGGCGAAGACGGCCTGTCGTACAACATTAACGCGGATCTCGTCGCAGGCAAGCTGGCGGTCGTGCTGAACGCCGAAAAGCTCGTGATGATGACCAACATCCCCGGCGTGATGGACAAGGAAGGCAATCTGCTGACCGACCTGTCGGCGCGCGAAATCGACGGTCTGTTCGAAGACGGCACCATCTCCGGCGGCATGCTGCCGAAGATCTCCTCCGCGCTCGATGCGGCGAAGAGCGGCGTGCGCTCGGTGCACATCATCGACGGCCGCATCGAGCACTCGGTGCTGCTCGAAATTCTGACCGAACAGCCGTTCGGCACGATGATCCGCTCGCATTGATCGTTGCGGCATCCCCGGCGCAGGGGTTGCGTCCGAGCGGCGCGACGCCTGTGCCCCGCCTCGCGGCCGGCAGTCCATGCGCGCCCACGAGCGTTGATGCGGCAATCTCTGCGCATCCGCAGCATGAAACGTCCGTCAGGGACTGAAGAAATCCACCATGCGCACCCCCACTTCGCGTCGCCGCCGTCCTGACCTCGCGGGCGGCAAGCCCGTCTGGCTGTTCGATCTAGACAATACGCTGCACCGCGCGTCACATGCCATTTTCCCCGCGATCAATCGCGGCATGACCCAGTACATCATCGACGCGCTGCAAGTCGACATCGACGAAGCCAACCGTCTGCGCACCGGCTACACGCTGCGCTACGGCGCAGCACTGCTTGGTCTCACGCGCCACCATCCGCTCGACGCGCACGACTTCCTGAAGGTCGTGCACACGTTCCCCGACCTCTGCTCGATGATCCGCCACGAGCGCGGCGTTGCGCGTCTGATCGCGGCGCTGCCGGGCCGCAAGATCGTGCTGACCAACGCGCCCGAAACGTACGCGCGCGCGGTGCTCGCCGAGTTGCGCATCGAGCGGCTATTCGAGCGCGTGATCGCGATCGAGCACATGCGCGATCGCCGCCAATGGCGCGCGAAGCCCGATCACGCGATGCTGCGCCGTGCGATGCGCGACGCGCACGTGTCGCTGAAAGACGCGATCCTCGTCGAGGACACGCGTTCGCACCTGAAAAACTATCGACGGCTCGGCATCCGCACCGTGTGGATTACCGGGCACCTGCCGCGCAAGCCGCACGCGGACGGTGTACCGACGCGCCTGCCGGGCACCGGCCGGCCGCATTATGTCGACCGCAGCATTCGTTCGCTAAAATCGCTACGACTGGGCACGCGCTCGGTTCGATGGAAGGGACGCTAGCCGGGACAGTAGGGACGAAAGCCGCCAACGACATCAGCCGGAGGACGACGGCCATGCAGCCGATCGACAAGCCTGACGAAACCTCAGCCGCAGCCTCTTCCGCGGCGCCGGCCGCCACACGCGCGCCGCGTCCGAAGCCGGGCGAGCGTCGCGTGCACATCCTGCAGACGCTTGCCAGCATGCTCGAGGCGCCGAAGAGCGAAAAGGTCACCACGGCCGCGCTCGCCGCCCGGCTCGGTGTGTCGGAAGCCGCGCTGTATCGCCATTTCGCCAGCAAGGCGCAGATGTTCGAAGGGCTGATCGAGTTCATCGAGCAGACGCTGTTCGGTCTCATCAACCAGATCACCGGTCACGAAAACAACGGCGTGCTGCAGGCGCGCGCGATCGCGCTGATGCTGCTCAACTTTCCCGCGAAAAATCCCGGCATGACGCGCGTGCTGACCTGCGAGGCACTGATCGGCGAGCACGAGCGACTCACCGAGCGCGTGAACCAGATGCTCGAACGGGTCGAGGCATCACTAAAGCAGTGCTTGCGGCTCGCGCGGACCGAAGCGCTTGCCCGTGCGGATAACGACGTCACAGGCAACGCCGGCCCGCAGACCGCACCGCAATCCACCGCGTTGCCTGCCGACTACGATCCCGCAATTCGCGCGAGCCTGGTGGTGAGCTACGTGATCGGCCGCTGGCATCGCTATGTGCGCAGCGGTTTCGCGCGGCCGCCCGCCGAACACGCGGACGAGCAACTGCTGCTGATTCTTCAGTAGTCCGCGAGGACTCGCACCCTTCGCGCGGCATCGCCCATGCCGCTGCCGTGCGGAATTTTCCGCTATACTTTGCGCCTGATGTTGCCGCTGCCTTCCGATGCATAACGGACCGCGCCAAGGCATCCCGAAACACGTTGCACCCGGTTTCACACCCATTCACGCGCCGATTTGCTGACTCGATTGCGGGCGCGCGAACCCTTGGCCCTAGGCCCGCGGTTCACTATAAATGCGGCTAAAGAGGTCGTCAGCTGCGCACACCGTCCTTCTCTTCGTGCTTCGCCGACGCCGTTTAGCCGCCCTGTTGACTCAATGGCGGAATGAATGGAATCCATCGGCATCGTCGCTCCCCAAAAAATGCATTTCACCGAGCCGCTGCCATTGCGCAACGGCAGCTCGCTCGCAGGCTACGACCTGATGGTCGAGACCTACGGCACGCTCAATGCCGCGCGCAGCAATGCGGTGCTCGTGTGCCACGCGCTGAACGCATCGCATCACGTGGCGGGCGTGTACGCCGACAATCCGAAGGACATCGGCTGGTGGGACAACATGGTCGGCCCGGGCAAGCCGCTCGATACCGACAGGTTTTTCGTGATCGGCGTGAACAACCTCGGCTCGTGCTTCGGCTCGACCGGGCCGATGAGCATCGACCCCGCGACCGGCAAGCCGTATGGCGCGACCTTTCCGGTCGTCACCGTCGAAGACTGGGTCAACGCTCAGGTGCGCGTCGCCGACGCGTTCGACATCAAGCGCTTCGCCGCCGTGATGGGCGGCAGTCTCGGCGGCATGCAGGCGCTCGCGTGGAGCATGATGTATCCGGAGCGGGTCGCGCATTGCATCGTGATCGCGTCGACGCCGAAGCTGTCCGCGCAGAACATCGCGTTCAACGAGGTCGCGCGCTCGGCGATCCTGTCGGACCCCGACTTCCACGGCGGCAACTACTACGCGCACGGCGTGAAGCCGAAGCGCGGCCTGCGCGTCGCGCGGATGATCGGCCACATCACGTATTTGTCGGACGACGACATGGCCGAAAAATTCGGCCGCTCGCTGCGTCGCGCGGAAGGTGCGCTCGATGACTACAACTTCAACTTCGACGTCGAATTCGAAGTGGAATCGTATCTGCGCTATCAGGGCGACAAGTTCGCCGACTACTTCGACGCGAACACCTACCTGCTGATCACGCGCGCGCTCGACTACTTCGATCCGGCCAAGGCCTTCGACGGCGATCTGACCGCCGCGCTAGCGCACACCACCGCGAAGTATCTGATCGCGAGCTTCTCGACCGACTGGCGTTTCGCGCCTGCTCGCTCGCGCGAACTGGTGAAGGCGCTGCTCGACCACAAGCGCACGGTCACCTACGCGGAGATCGACGCGCCGCATGGCCACGACGCCTTCCTGCTCGACGACGCGCGCTATCACAACCTGCTGCGCGCCTACTACGAACGCATTGCAAACGAGGTCAACGCATGAACCAGCGAGCACTTGATTACCTGGCATCGCGCCCGGACTTCCGCGCGATCGCCCGCTGGGTCGAACCGCGCGCGACCGTGCTCGATCTCGGCTGCGGGGACGGCTCGTTGCTGTCGCTGCTGAATGAAGAACTGGACGTGCAGGGCTACGGCATCGAGATCAACGACGCCGGCGTGCTCGCCGCGACGCAGAAGGGCGTCAACGTGATCCAGCAGAATCTCGAAGACGGCCTGCGCCTGTTCGAAGACGGCAGCTTCGATTTCGCGGTGCTGTCGCAGACGCTGCAGACGATTCATCAGACCGCGGCGATCCTGCGCGAGACGGTGCGCGTCGGCAAGCAATGCATCGTGTCGTTTCCGAATTTCGGCTATTGGGCGCATCGGCTGTCGGTGTTGCAGGGGCGTATGCCGGTGTCGAAGTCGCTGCCTTATCAATGGCACAACACGCCGAACGTGCGTGTGCTGACGATCAAGGACTTCGAAGCGCTCGCGCCGGAAGTCGGCATCGAGATTCTCGATAGCGTCGTGCTGCATGACGGACAGGTGGTGCGTTGGGGCGTGAACTGGCGTGGTAGTCTTGGGGTCTATCGCGTCAAGAAAAGCTAACGTCACTTATCCACATGTCGAACCCGCCGCACGAGGCGCCCGCACTTACCGCTCACGAAGAACATCCCGGCTGGCGCGCGTTTTTGAATACGCGCATGCTGATTTGCGTCTTTCTCGGCTTCACGTCGGGATTGCCGCTGTTTACGCTCGTCTACCTCGTGCAGGCGTGGCTGCGCTCGGAAGGCGTCAATCTGAAGGAAATCGGCCTCTTCGCGCTGATCCAGTTTCCGTACACCTGGAAATTCGTCTGGGCACCGCTGATGGACCGCTACGTACCGCGCGTGCCCGGCTGGCGGCCCGGCAGACGGCGCGGCTGGATGCTCGTCACGCAAGTGCTCGTGGCCGGCGCGATGGCGACGCTCGGTTTCGTGTCGCCACGCGAATCGATCTGGACCGTTGCCGCGCTGACCGCTCTGGTCGCGTTCTTCGGCGCGAGCTCCGACATCGTGATCGACGCGTACCGGCGTGAATTGCTCAGCGACACGCAGCAGGGCCTCGGCAACGCGGTGCACGTGAACGCGTACAAGATCGCGGCGCTCGTGCCCGGTTCGCTCGCGCTGATTTTGTCCGATCATCTGCCGTGGAGCACCGTCTTCATCGTGACGGCCGCGTTCATGCTGCCGGGCGTTCTGATGACGCTGGTGGTGCGCGAGCCCGAGGTGCACGGCGAGCCGCCCAAGAATCTGCGCGAGGCGATCGTCGAGCCGTTCAGAGAATTCATTCAGCGCGACGGCTGGCGCAGCGCACTCTTCGTGCTCGGCTTCATCTTTCTCTACAAGCTCGGCGATACGATGGCGACCACGCTGTCCACGTCATTCTTCCTCGACATCGGTTTTTCGCGCACGCAGATCGGCGTAATCGCCAAGACCACGGCGTTCGGCGCGAGTCTCGCAGGCGGCATCGTCGGCGGGATCTGGCTGATGAAGATCGGCATCGGCCGCGGCTTGTGGATCTTCGGTTTGCTGCAGATGGTGTCGACGCTCGGCTTCGCGTGGCTCGCCCATCTCGGCCCGGACTCACCCGGACTTGCCGCGATTTACGACATTGCCGTCGCACTGAGCCAGGGGACGACGAAGCTGCTGTCGTTCGTCGGCATCGACTGGAGCGTGCAGCTCGATCCACGCTCGGTCGCGCTCGCGCTCGTGTACGGCTTCGAGACCTTCGCCACCGGTCTCACGATGGCCGCGTTCACCGCGTATATCGCGAGCACCACCGATCCGCGCTACACCGCGACGCAGTTCGCGCTGTTCACGAGCCTCGCGTCGGTGCCGCGCACGCTCGCGTCGGCGGCGAGCGGCTATGTGGTCGCGCGGATGGGCTGGTTCGACTACTTCATCCTCTGCACCGCGCTGGCGGTGCCCGGCATGCTGCTGCTGGTGCGTATCGCGCCGTGGAGGGACCGGTCGTGAAGGTACCGATTCCGACCCGCGCGCGCCGCACCGCACTCGGCGCCGTAAGCGTCCTCGGTTGCGCAAGCGTCGCGCTGGCGATGCCGGCGGGCGCATATGCGGCCGGCACGCCGACTGGCGCGAGCCCGGTGAGCGGCGCACAAGCGCCCGCGCCGCCCGCCGCCGCCGCGACCACCAGCGGTGCGACGCCCAACCCGGCCCCGATGCCTGCGGCCAGGTCCGCGACCAGCGGCGCCAGCGCCGCGGAAAACGCGACTTCGGCTGCAGCCGGCAACAGCGGCAACAACAGCGCCGGCGGTGCCAATCCTGGCGCGAATAACAGCACCGGTGCCAACGCCGGTGCCCCGAGCACGCCCAGCGCTAGCGGTAGCGCTCCGGGCGCCGCCACCTCCGGCTCCGCGCTGCAGCCCGCGCAACCGCCCGCCACCGCCAAAGCGCCCGCCGCGGCATCGGCTCCCGCGGCCGTCCCGCCGCCCTACTACGTGAGCCCGCAACTGCGCTACGGCGGCTACATAGTGTTCCGCAACCTGATCCCGTCGTCGATGCTCGAGGCGCAGGCCGCCGAGGAGTTCAGCCAGATCGTCTACGGCGCCAGCCACGCGAACCGCCTGTACGGCGAGACGGACGCGCGCGTGACGCGCGTGCGCTCGATCATCGACCGGATGATTCCGTACTCGTTGAAGTGGAACGAGCGAGCCAAGCTCTGGAAGTGGGAAGTCGCGGTGGTGCGCTCGAACGACATCCGCATGTACTGCCTGCCGGGCGGCAAGATCGTTGTCTATAGCGGGATTCTCGATCGCGTCCGCCTGAACGACAACGAGGTCGGCATGCTGATCGGCCATGAGATCGCGCACGCGTTGCGCGAGCACGCGCGCATGCGGCTCGGTCAGTTGCAGGCGAGCCAGCTCGATTCGTCGGGCACGATCCCGCAACTGTTCGGCCTCGCCGATCTGGGCATGGCGCCGCTCGGCATCGGTTCGCGTCTGCTGGAAATGAAGTACGAGAGCACCGACGAAACCGAAGCCGACGTGATTGGCAGC
Organism: Paraburkholderia lebeckiae; assembly: GCF_050436225.1. NCBI lineage: Bacteria > Pseudomonadati > Pseudomonadota > Betaproteobacteria > Burkholderiales > Burkholderiaceae > Paraburkholderia > Paraburkholderia lebeckiae. Next base: position 3,755,731 of record NZ_JBNDLU010000002.1, read on the forward strand.
GATATCGCGTCGCGCGCCGGCTTCGATCCGCGCGCGGCGGTCACGCTGTGGGATAAGCTCGCGCAGGCGACGCGCGGCAATCGCGAGCAGGGCTTCATCTACGTGCACCCGTACACACCGGCGCGCCGCGACGACATCATCAAGCGGCTGCCGGACATGCTGCCGCTGTACGCGAAGGCAATCGGCAAGAGCGTCGACGAGTTGCCCGATTATTCAGGCATCGGCAGGCCGACCCGCAAGCCGGCGCGCGACTGATACCTCGGTTCTACGACTGCTGGCGGGCCACGGTGCTGCACGCGCCGCGGCCGGTGGGCTTACTTTCCGACCTGATGGTCGTAGTCGACGGTCAGCGGCGCATGGTCGCTGAACTTGATATCGCGGAACACGTCGGTGCGCTTCGCCTTGCTTGCGATGCCCAGCGTCGCGATCTGGTAATCGATCCGCCACCCGACGTTCTTCGCATACGCCTGACCGCGATTGCTCCACCACGTGTACTGCTCGGGCCGCTGGTCGAGCGTGCGGAACACGTCCACATAACCGACGTCGTCGAACAGTTTGTCGAGCCATGCGCGCTCTTCGGGCAGGCAGCCCGAATTCTTCTGGTTGCTCTTCCAGTTCTTGATGTCGATTTCCTTGTGCACGATGTTCACGTCGCCGCACACGATCACCTCGCGCTCCTTCGCCAGCTCGGCGAGATGCGGCATGAACTCGTCCATGAAACGGAACTTGGCCTGCTGGCGCTCGTCGCCGCTCGACCCCGACGGCACATACACCGAGACCACCGACAGCTTGCCGAAACGCAGCTCGACATAGCGCCCTTCCGGGTCGAACTCCTCGCTGCCGAAGCCGATGACCACTTCGTCCGGCTCATGACGCGTATAGACGCCCGCGCCGCTATAACCCTTTTTTACCGCATGCTGGAAATAGCCGGTGAAATCATGCGGCGCCATGAACTCCGGCGTCATGTCATCCTGCGAGCATTTGATTTCCTGCACGCAAAGCACGTCGGCGCCCTGTTCGCCGAACCAGTCGAAAAAGCCCTTCTTCGCCGCCGAGCGGATGCCGTTGAGGTTGGCGGTAATCACACGCAACATGTCTTTCCTCTTTTGTTCGATTCGTTTCTGAAGCCAAGGGGCAAAGCCGCGTTCACTCGACCTTGATTCCCTTCAGCGATTCTTTGGCCGGCGGATATTCGAGCTTCAGCGCGTCGAGCGTGCGCAGCAGCAGTTCGGCTACCATCACGTTGCGATGCGTCTTCGAGTCGGCCGGAATCACGTACCACGGCGCGTATTCGGTCGACGTCGCGGCCAGTGTCTCGCGATACGCGGACTGATATGCGTCCCACTGCTTGCGCGCATCGAGATCCGACACGTCGAATTTCCAGTGCTTCAGCGGATCGTCGATGCGCTCCTGCAAACGCACACGCTGCTCGTCCCTTGAAATGTGCAGCATGCACTTGAGGATCGTCGCGCCGCTGTCGGCGAGCATCTCCTCGAACTGACGGATGTGGCGGCACCGCTGCTGGAACGCCGCGGCGTCGAGCGCGCCCAGCACGGTCGGCACGAGCAGGTCTTCGTAGTGACTGCGGTTGAAGATCGTCAGCTCGCCGGCCGCGGGTGCCTGCGAATGCACGCGCCACAGGAAATCGTGCGCGAGTTCGACGGGCGTCGGCGCCTTGAACGGCACGATGCGCAAGCCGAGCGGGTCGACTTCGTGAAATACCGCGCGGATCGTGCCGTCCTTGCCGCTCGTGTCCATGCCTTGCAGCACTAGCAGAACGCGGCGCTTGCGCTGCGCGTGCAGCCGCTCCTGCAGGTTGTCGAGCAGCAGGCCTACTTCCGACAGACGCGCGCGGTCCGCGTCTTTCGAGCCGCTCGAAAACGGCTTCGCCTTCGGGTCGAAGTGGTCGAGCGAGAAGTGGTTTTTTTTCTTGCCGTCGTCGAAGTACGGCACGCGGAAATCGTCGAGATCGGGTTGCTTTGTCATGCATACACTCCAAGGGCTACGCTTACCTACGCTTAACCGGCTGAAGCGAGTCCGCAAAATAAAACGGGCCGTTGCCCTGCTTCGATCCGGCAACGGCCCGTGGTGATACGGGCGCGATTACGCCCGGCCGCGGCACTTCAACTCAGGACAACTTCTTCTTGAGCAATTCATTGACCTGAGCAGGGTTGGCCTTACCCTTGGTTGCTTTCATCGCCTGGCCGATCAGTGCGTTGAACGCCTTTTCCTTGCCGGCGCGATATTCGTCGACCGACTTCTGGTTCGCGGCGAGCACTTCGTCGATGATCGTTTCGAGCGCGCCGATGTCCGAAATCTGCATCAAGCCTTTCGCCTCGATGATGCGATCGGCGGCGGCTTCGTCGGTGGCCTTCTCTTCCCAGATCGCGAGGAAGATTTCCTTCGCGATCTTGTTCGAAATCGTGCCGTCGGCAATACGCTGCAGAACCAGCGCGAGCTGCGCGGCCGATACCGGGCACGCGGCAATGTCGAGGCCTTCGCGGTTGAGCTGCGACGACACTTCACCCATCACCCAGTTCGCCGCGACCTTCGCGTTGGCCGCACCGACCTTGGCGACCACCGCTTCGTAGTAAGCGGCCGTCGCCTTGCTCGAAGTCAGCACGTTCGCGTCGTACGGCGTGAGTCCGTACTGCGACACGAAGCGCCGCTGGATCGCTTCCGGCAGTTCCGGCATCTCGCTCTTCACGCGCTCGACCCACGCGGCGTCGATCACGAGCGGCATCAGGTCGGGGTCGGGGAAATAGCGGTAGTCGTGCGCGTCTTCCTTGCTGCGCATCGAACGCGTTTCGCGCTTGTCCGGATCGTACAGACGCGTTTCCTGCACCACCGTGCCGCCGTCTTCGATCAGTTCGATCTGGCGACGCACTTCGTACTGGATCGCTTCCTCGAGGAAGCGGAACGAGTTCAGGTTCTTGGTCTCGGTGCGCGTGCCGAATTCCTTCTGGCCGACCGGACGCACCGACACGTTTGCGTCGCAGCGGAACGAGCCTTCCTGCATGTTGCCGTCGCAGATGCCAAGCCACACGACGAGCGTGTGCAGCGACTTCGCGTAGGCAACGGCCTCGGCCGCGCTGCGCATTTCCGGCTCGGTGACGATTTCGAGCAGCGGCGTGCCGGCGCGATTCAGGTCGATGCCGGTCATGCCCGCGAAGTCTTCGTGCAGCGACTTGCCCGCGTCTTCCTCGAGGTGGGCGCGCGTCAGGTTGATGGTTTTCTCGTACGCTTCCTTGCCCGCCTTTTCATTGGCCGGCACCTGGATCGTCACCTGACCGCCCTGCACGACGGGAATTTCATACTGGCTGATCTGGTAGCCCTTCGGCAGGTCGGGGTAGAAATAATTCTTGCGCGCGAAGATGCTGCGCGGCGCCACCGTTGCGCCGATCGCGAGGCCGAACTGAATGGCGCGTTCGACGGCGCCGCGGTTCATCACCGGCAGCGTGCCGGGCAAGGCCAGATCGACGGGGCTGGCCTGCGTGTTCGGCGCGGCGCCGAATTGCGTCGCGGTGCCCGAGAAGATTTTCGAATGCGTCGACAACTGCGTGTGGGTCTCCAGACCGATCACGACTTCCCATTGTTTGGTCATGGTGCTCACACTCCTGCCGGTTCCTGGCGGTGCCAATCGGTCGCGCGCTGGAACGCGTCGGCCACCTGCAGCATCCGGGCTTCATTGAAATAGTTGCCGATGATCTGCAGACCGACCGGACGCTGCGCGTTCGCGCCCGCGCCGAAACCGCACGGCACGCTCATGCCCGGCAGGCCGGCGAGGCTCACCGACAGCGTGTAGATGTCGGCCAGATACATCTGCACCGGATCGTCGCCCTTCGCGCCGATGTCCCACGCCACCGACGGCGCGACCGGCCCCATGATCACGTCGCACTGCTTGAACGCTTGCTGGAAGTCCTGCGCGATGATGCGGCGGATCTTCTGTGCCTGCAGGTAGTACGCGTCGTAGTAGCCGTGCGACAGCACGTAGGTGCCGACCAGAATGCGGCGCTTCACCTCCGGGCCGAAGCCTTCGGCGCGCGACTTCTTGTACATGTCGAGCAGATCGCGGTACTCGGCCGCGCGATGGCCGAAGCGCACGCCGTCGAAACGCGAAAGGTTCGACGAGGCTTCCGCCGGCGCGATCACGTAATAGACCGGGATCGACAGTTCGGTTTTGGGCAGCGAAACCTCGACGAGCGTCGCGCCGAGCGCTTCGTACTGCTTCAACGCGGCGTCGATCGACGCGCGCACGTCGTCGGCGAGACCGGCGCCGAAGTACTCCTTCGGCAGACCGATGCGCAGACCGGCGAGCGGCTTGTCCGTGCCGTCGTCCTGCCACGACTTGCCGAGATAGCGCGTGTAGTCCTCGCGCTCGTGCGAGAGGCTCGTCGAGTCGCGCTCGTCGAAGCCGGCCATCGCGTTGAGCAGCGTCGCGCAGTCCGCGGCGCTTTGCGCCATCGGGCCGCCCTGGTCGAGCGACGACGCGAACGCGATCATGCCGTAGCGCGACACCCGGCCGTACGTCGGCTTAATGCCGGTGATGCCCGAGAACGACGCCGGCTGGCGGATCGAGCCGCCGGTGTCGGTGCCGGTCGCGGCGGGCGCGAGACGCGCGGCCACGGCGGCAGCCGAGCCGCCCGACGAACCGCCCGGCACGGCCTTGCGGTCCCACGGATTCTGCACGGCGCCGAAGTACGAATTCTCGTTGGACGAACCCATCGCGAATTCGTCCATGTTGGTCTTGCCCACGCACACCATGCCGGCGTTCTGCAGACGCGCGACCACGGTCGCGTCGAACGGGCTTTCGTAGTTCGCGAGCATCTTCGAGCCGGCCGTGGAGCGCCAGCCTTTCGTCACGAACACGTCCTTGTGCGCGATCGGCAGGCCGACCAGCGGGCCCGCGTGGCCGGTGTGCAGCAGCGCGTCGGCGGCTTTCGCCTGCGCGAGCGTCAGTTCCGGATCGACCTGAATGAACGCGTTCAGGCTATTGGCCGCGTCGATCCGCTTCAGGTACAGCTGCGCCAGTTCAACTGCGGAGCATTCCTTGGCCGCGAGCGCGGCGCGCAGTTCGCTCAAACTTTTTTCATGCATTGCGTTTTATCCTGGAAAGCGCGGCAGCGTGGTCACGCCGCCGTGGAGGCGTTCGGTTGCCCGTCGGCAGACCGGCCCGGCAAGGTTCGCGGAGGACGCGCGTCTGGACCACGGAGGCTCGCGCCGACGCCAGACCCGGGGGCTGCCCGGCGGGTCTTATTCGATCACCTTCGGCACGAGGTACAGGCCGTCCTGAACGGCCGGCGCGGGGCGCTGGAAAGCCTCGCGCTCGACCGTCTCCGTGACGGCGTCGTCACGCAGACGCAGCGCGACGTCTTCGATCTGCTCGATCGGGTGGGCAAGCGGCGCGATGCCGGTGGTATCGACCGCCTGCATCTGCTCGACCAGGCCGAAAAAATCATTGAGCTGGGCACGCGTGTGCTCGGCGTCGGCATCGGCCAGTTCGAGCCGCGCGAGATGCGCGATGCGTTTTACATCGGTCAGGGTCAGAGCCATGCAGTCACCGGAAAGGGTGGAATGTCGCAGCAGTTAAAAAAGTCGCGTTTTAACAGCGGGTTACGACAAGATAGGACAATCCAGAAAAAGGAGCGGCAACGACAAAATGTGCGCTCCGTTTCCTTCAAAACATCCAAAATTATAAGGTATGATTACGCGTTCGACCCAAACCCGGACCGACTTACCAAGGCCTTACGGACAATTCCAAGAACGTCCGGCGCTTTCCGCCCTGGCTTTGCAACGGCCTCCGGTAGACTCCCCCGCGGCTTCAAGTTCATGTGGCGTCGCTACCGCCCGGTTGAAGCTGTTATTTTTCCGCTGCCGCCCTACGCATACGGTGCGAGGCCCGGCCCCCAGCGAGACAGGATTTTGAATGTTCGGTTTTTTGCGCAGCTACTTCTCCAACGATCTGGCGATTGACCTCGGCACCGCCAACACCCTTATCTACATGCGCGGCAAGGGCATCGTTCTCGACGAACCGTCGGTCGTGTCGATCCGCCAGGAAGGCGGCCCCAACGGCAAGAAGACCATTCAGGCAGTCGGCAAGGAAGCCAAGCAGATGCTCGGCAAGGTGCCGGGCAACATCGAGGCGATCCGCCCGATGAAAGACGGCGTGATCGCCGACTTCACCGTCACCGAGCAGATGATCAAGCAGTTCATCAAGACTGCTCACGAATCGCGCATGTTCTCGCCGTCGCCTCGCATCATCATCTGCGTGCCGTGCGGTTCGACCCAGGTCGAGCGTCGCGCAATCAAGGAAGCCGCGCACGGCGCGGGCGCCTCGCAGGTGTATCTGATCGAAGAGCCGATGGCTGCCGCGATCGGCGCGGGCCTGCCGGTGTCGGAAGCAACGGGTTCGATGGTCGTCGACATCGGCGGCGGCACGACAGAAGTCGGCGTGATCTCGCTCGGCGGCATCGTGTACAAGGGCTCGGTGCGCGTCGGCGGCGACAAGTTCGACGAAGCGATCGTCAACTACATCCGCCGCAACTACGGCATGCTGATCGGCGAACAGACCGCCGAAGCTATCAAGAAGGAAATCGGCTCCGCGTTCCCGGGCTCCGAAGTCAAGGAAATGGAAGTGAAGGGCCGCAATCTGTCGGAAGGCATTCCGCGCAGCTTCACGATCTCCAGCAACGAAATCCTCGAAGCGCTGACCGATCCGCTGAATCAGATCGTGTCGTCAGTGAAGATCGCACTGGAACAGACGCCGCCGGAACTCGGCGCGGACATCGCTGAGCGCGGCATGATGCTGACCGGCGGTGGCGCCCTGCTGCGCGACCTCGATCGCCTGCTCGCCGAAGAAACCGGCCTGCCGGTGCTCGTCGCCGAAGACCCGCTGACCTGCGTCGTGCGCGGCTCGGGCATGGCGCTCGAACGCATGGACAAGCTTGGCAGCATCTTCTCGTACGAGTAAGCGAGCCTTCCTCCCATGTCAGTAGCGCGGATCTGGCACACGGCCCCTTGCGGGCCGCTTTGTCGTTGGCTGGGCCGACCAGCCTCCGCGCACTGACCGCGCGCGCCTTGCGCGTCGCCGTCTCACCCAACCGCTCACGCCCCCGGCGCCGACCATGGAATACAGTCCGCCGCCCCTGTTCAAGCAAGGCCCCTCCGCTCTGGCCCGACTGGTGTTCTTCGTCGTGCTGGCGCTCGCCCTGCTGATCTCCGATGCCCGCTTCCAGACGCTCGAAATCGTCCGCGGCGTGCTCGGCGCGGGTCTCTATCCTTTGCAGCGCGCAGCGCTCGTGCCACGCGACATCTTCATGGGCGCCGCCGACCTCGCCGTGACGAGCGCCACGCTACGTGACGAGAACGCGAAGCTGCGCGCGAAGGATCTGCGGCTGTCGCAGCAAGCCAATCTGGCCGCGTCGCTCGCCGCCGAAAATGCCCATCTGCGCGCGCTGATGCAACTGTCGCAGAGCCTCACCACGCAATCGCTGCCCGCCGAAATCCAGTACGACACGCGCGATCCGTTCACGCAGAAGGTCGTGATCGGACGCGGCGCGCAGCAAGGCATCCAGAACGGCTCGCCGGTCGTCGACGAAGATGGCGTGATCGGCCAGGTCACACGGGTGTTCCCGCTTCAGGCCGAAGTCACGCTGCTGACGGACAAGGACCAGGCGGTGCCGGTCGAAATTCTGCGCACCGGCTTGCGCAGCGTGATCTACGGTACGCCAAAGGGCGACACGCTCGATCTGCGTTTCGTGCCGATCAGCGCCGACGTCCAGACCGGCGACGAGCTCGTCACGAGCGGCCTCGACGGCGTGTATCCGCCGGGGCTGCCGGTCGCGAAGGTCGTGCGCGTCGACAAGCAGGCCGACACCGCGTTTGCGCGCGTGGTCAGTCTGCCGGTCGCCGCGGTGCGCGGTGCGCGTCAGGTGCTCGTGCTGCACGTCCAGAACAACGCGCCGCCGCGCCCGGCGGACGAACCCGACGCGGCAACCGTCGCAAAGGAAGCGAAAGCGAAGAAGGGCGCCAAAGCAGGGGACAGCAAGGGCGCGGCGGACAAATCCGCCGCCAAGCCAGCCGACAGGAACGCCGCCGACAAAGCGCCGACCGAAAAGCCCGCAGCCAAATCCGTGGAAAAGGCGCCGGGCAAAGCTGCGGCCGACAAGAAGTCCGAAAAGCCCGCAGCCGACCGGAAAGCCGAAAAGCCGGCCGCCGCGAAGAACGTGAAGCCGCAAGCCGAGCCGGGGGCTCAGCCATGAATCGCCCGCAATACATCCTGCAGCCCGTCAACCCGTACTTCATCGCGTTCAGCCTCGCTTCCGCGTTCCTGCTGAACCTGATGCCGTGGGGGCGTCTCGCCGGCGTGCCCGATTTCGTCGCACTCGTGCTGCTGTTCTGGAATGTCCATCAGCCGCGCAAGGTGGGCATGGGCATCGCGTTTCTGCTCGGTCTGCTGATGGACGTGCACAACGCGAGCCTGCTCGGCGAGCACGCGCTCGCCTACACGCTGCTGTCGTACGGCGCGATCACGATTCACCGCCGCGTGCTGTGGATGTCGCTCGGCGTGCAAACGTTCGCGGTGATGCCGCTGCTCGTCGTCGCGCAACTGGTGCCGTTCGTGATCCGGTTGTTGACCGGCGCGGCGTTTCCGGGCTGGAGTTATCTGATCGACGGTTTCGTCGAAGCTGCGCTGTGGCCGGTCGCCAGCATCTTGCTGCTGATGCCGCAGCGCCGCCCCGCCGACCCGGACGATACGCGCCCCATTTGATCCCGCATCTGGCCCACCGGCTGCGGCCCATTTTGGCGCACACTCTTGATGGCCGCATGCCGGCCTTTTGCAGAATCGCATGACCGAATTCAAGGACACTCAACAGCAGCTCACGAAATTCCGCCTGCGCGTCGCGGCGGCGGGCCTGTTCGTGTTTGTCTGCTTCGGGCTGATCGGCTTTCGCTTCCTGTTCCTGCAGGTCTGGCACTACAGCAAGTACTCGCTGCAAGCCGATGAAAACCGCATCTCCGTCGCGCCGATCGTGCCGAACCGCGGCATCATCACCGACCGGAACGGCGTCGTGCTCGCGAAGAACTACTCGGCCTATACGCTCGAAGTCACGCCGTCGAAGCTGAACGACACGCTCGATAACGTGATCGACAACCTCGCCACCGTCGTGTCGATCGATGCGCGCGACCGTCGCCGCTTCAAGAAGCTGCAGGAAGACTCGAAGAACTTCGAAAGTCTGCCGATCCGCACGCGCCTGACCGACGACGAAGTCGCGCGCTTTACCGCGCAGCGCTTCCGCTTTCCTGGCGTCGAAGTGCGCGCGCGGCTGTTCCGCCAGTACCCGCTCGGGCCCACCGCCGCGCACGTGATCGGCTACATCGGACGGATTTCGCAACGCGACCAGGACCGCATCGACGATGCCAGCGATCAGAACGACAGCGATCCGGACCACTACGATCCGCGTCTTGACGCGAACAACTACAAGGGCACCGATTACATCGGCAAGATCGGCGTCGAGCAGAGCTACGAGACCGAGCTGCACGGCCAGACCGGTTTCGAGGAAGTCGAGGTGACGGCGGGCGGCCGCCCGGTGCGTACGCTGTCGCGTACCCAGGCGACGCCGGGCAACAACCTCGTGCTGTCGCTCGACATCGGCCTTCAGCAGGTCGCCGAGCAGGCGTTCGCCGGACACCGCGGCGCGCTCGTCGCGATCGAGCCGTCCACCGGCGACGTGCTCGCGTTCGTGTCGGCGCCGAGCTTCGATCCGAATTCCTTCGTCGACGGCATCGACCAGCAGACCTGGGACGAGCTGAACAACTCGCCCGACCATCCGCTCCTGAACCGGCCGCTGCACGGCACCTATCCGCCAGGCTCGACCTACAAGCCGTTCATGGCGCTCGCCGCGCTGACGCTGCACAAGCGCACGCCGAGCTGGGGCTTCCAGGACCCCGGTTACTACACGTTCGGCGGCCACACGTTCCGCAACGACGTGCGCTCGGGCCAAGGCTGGATCGACATGAACCGCGCGATCGTCGTGTCGAACGACACGTACTTCTACATGCTCGCGCACGATCTCGGCGTCAACAACATCGCGAACTTCATGAAGCCGTGGGGCTTCGGGCAGATCACCGGCATCGACATCGCCGGCGAAGCGAAGGGCATCCTGCCGTCGACCGACTGGAAGCGCCACGCGTACCGCCGCCCCGAGCAGCAGAAGTGGTACGAAGGCGAAACGGTCAGCCTCGGCATCGGCCAGGGCTACAACTCGTTCACGATCCTGCAGCTCGCCCATGCCACCGCGACGCTCGCGAACAACGGCGTCGTGATGAAGCCGCACCTCGTGCGCGACATCGAGAATCCGATCACGAAGGACATGCGGCCGGTGGTGCGCGATCCGAGCGACAAGATCGCGGTCAAGCAGCAGGACATCGACTTCATCAAGCGCGCGATGGAAGGCGTGGTCACGAACGGCACGGCGGCCAAAGTGTTCGCGGGCGCGCCATATCAGGCGGCCGGCAAGACCGGTACCGCGCAGGTGTACTCGCTGCAAGGCGCGAACTACAAAGGTCACGCGGTTGCGGAGAATTTGCGCGATCACGCGCTGTTCATCGCCTTCGCGCCGGCCGATCAACCGAAGATCGCACTCGCGCTTGTCGTCGAAAACGGCGGCTGGGGCGCGGAGGCGGCCGGTCCGATCGCGCGCAGGGTGCTCGACTATTACCTGGTCGGCAAGAACAAGCCCGGCGCGGAAGAAGCGGCCGTCGCGGTAGCGGCATCGACCACGCTCGAAGCATCCGCGCCGCAGGTCGGCGATACGCCGGCCTCGCATGAGGACGCTCACTCGCTCAAGATTGCGGCGGGCTTTACGGCACTGCCGATGCCGGGGGCGGCGGCTGCCGCGGTGGCCTCCGGTGCGTCGGCGGCTGTTGCGGCTTCGGGCGCGAATGGCGCGTCTGCGCCGGTGGCGGCGTCGGCTGGCGCGGCGGCAACGGTGCCGGCCAGCGCGCCGGCAGCGGCTTCGGCCACCGCGGCGCGCGCGGCCTCGGCGGCGAAGCCAGCATCGGCTTCGTCCGCGGCAAAGAAATCCGCGTCGCGTACGTCCGGCGCCCCGCACCAACCCCGTCCGGCAAGCGAGCCGGCGCCGAGCGTCGCGGCACCATCGCGCGAGAACAGCTTCCAGGGCGCGTCGCCGCGCCAGCCGGCCGCCGGCGGCATCGGCGAATAAGGAGAAAGGCATGCAATTCGACAAGCGCGCCTGGCTCGAGCGCATCAAACGGATGTTCGTAGGCTTCGACCGTCCGCTCGCACTGATCGTGTTTCTGCTGCTGTGCGTCGGCATCGTCACGCTGTACAGCGCGACACTCGACATGCCGGGCCGCGTCGAAGACCAGTTGCGCAACATCCTGCTCACCTTCGTGCTGATGTGGGGGCTCGCCAATGTGCCGCCCAATACGCTGATGCGCTTCGCGGTCCCGCTCTACGCGTTCGGGATCGCGCTACTGGTCGCGGTCGCGATGTTCGGCCTTACGCGCAAGGGCGCGAAGCGCTGGATCAACGTCGGCGTGGTGATCCAGCCATCGGAAATCCTGAAGATCGCAACACCGCTGATGCTCGCCTGGTACTACCAGCGCCGCGAAGGCGTGATGCGCTGGTACGACTACCTGGTCGGCTTCGTGATCCTCATCGTGCCGGTCGGCCTGATCGCGAAGCAGCCCGACCTCGGCACGGCCGTGCTGGTGTTCGCGGCCGGCCTGTTCGTGATTTATTTCGCGGGGCTGAGCTTCAAGCTGATCGTGCCGGTGCTGATCGCGGCCGTGATTGGGGTTGGGTCGATCGCGGCGTTTCAGGACAAGATCTGTCAGCCCGAAGTGCAGTGGCCGCTGATGCACGACTACCAGAAGCACCGCATCTGCACGCTGCTCGATCCGACCTCGGACCCGCTCGGCAAAGGCTTCCACACGATTCAAGCGGTGATCGCGATCGGCTCGGGCGGCCCGCTCGGCAAGGGTTGGCTGAAGGGTACGCAGGCGCATCTGGAGTTCATCCCCGAGAAGCACACCGACTTCATCTTCGCGGTGTTTTCGGAAGAGTTCGGTTTGGCAGGCGGAATCGTGCTGCTCACGCTGTACATGCTATTGATCGCGCGCGGGCTCTACATCGCGGCCAACGGCTCGACATTGTTCGGGCGATTATTGGCCGGCTCGTTGACGATGGCGTTCTTCACGTACGCGTTCGTCAATATCGGCATGGTGAGCGGGATTCTGCCGGTGGTCGGCGTGCCGTTGCCGTTCATGAGTTACGGCGGCACCGCACTGACTACATTAGGCGTCGCGATCGGGCTGATCATGAGCGTCGCGCGACAGAAGCGGTTGATGCAGAGCTAACCGCCGCTAGCGGCACGCGGCAAACGACAATGCAAAAAAGGGCGCTCGTTGGGAGCGCCCTTTCGCTTTATTGCTGCTTCATTACTGCGGCTTCACTTCCTTCTGATCGCGCAGTTGCGCGCTCAACTGCTGATACTTCAGGCGCGCGGCCGGATCGCCCTGCGCCGCCGCGGCCGCGTAATACGCGCGCGCCACATTCAGATTCCGATCGACTCCATCGCCACCACGCTCGTAGAACGAGCCGGTCACGTACTGCGCGGTCATGTCGCCGCCCTGCGCCGCTTTCTTGTACCAGACGAACGCCTGCTTGTTGTCACGCTCGGTACCGCGTCCGTCGAGGAACTGATTCGCGAGCGCGAGCTCCGCCTGAACATGGCCCTGCGCGGCCGCCTTCATGAACCAGCGATGCGCCTCCACCGGATCGCGCTCGACGAACTCGCCATCGTCGTACATCTTGCCGTACACGTATTGCGCGTGCGACATGTTCGCGTCGGCGGCCTTGCGGAGCCACTTCTTGCCTTCGTCGACGTTGACCGGCGTGCCTTCGCCGTTGAGCAGCATCATCGCGTAGTTGAACTGCGCAAGCCGGCTGCCGCGCTCGGCGGCCTGGCGGAATTCGGTCAGCGCCGCGCCAAGGTTGCCGGCGTTGTAGTCGGCGACCGCGGATTGCGTCTGCGGATCGTTCGCCTTGGCGACGTGATCCTGTGCATACGCGGCATTCCACGTGCCACTAGCGAGCAACGCCGCCGCGATGGTCGCTTGCGCGCTCACCCGCGCGATCACCCGCGCGATCATCCGCCCGGCACCGCCCTGCACTCTGCCGTTCATGACCTCACCTCCTGTAATGCCTGGCGCGTCGCGCGCAACATCCAGATCACGTCGGCGGCCAGCGCCACGAAGCGAAACCCCGCGTCGCGATGCTGCCGCGCGCTGGCCACGTCCATCGCGAAGATGCCGGCGGCAATGCCGGCTTTGTCCGCCGCGCTGACGATACGCGCCGTCGCCGCCTGCACGTCCTCGTGTTTCGCGTCGCCAAGATGACCAAGGCTCGCGGCCAGATCGGCCGGACCGACGAACAGGCAATCGACGCCCGGCGTCGCCGCGATCTGCTCGACCTCCCGCAAGCCGCGCGCCGATTCGATCTGCACGATCGTCGCGATCTGTGCGTTGGCCGTCTGCACGTAATCACGCCGCATGCCGTAACCGGCCGCGCGCACGACGCCCGCGACGCCGCGCAGGCCGTCGAGCGCCTCGGCGGTCGGATATTGGGTGAGCCGCACGGCGCGTGCCGCGTCGTCGGCGGATTCGATGTTCGGGAACATCAGCGTGCGCGCGCCGGCGTCGAGCACGCGCTTGACGAGCCACGGCTCGCTCGCGGGCACGCGCACCACCGGCTCGCTCGGCAGATGGGCGGCGGCGATCGCGCGCAATTGCGACTCGACGCCGCCGCTATCGTTGGGCGCGTGCTCCATGTCGATCAGCAGCCAGTCGAAGCCGGCGTGCGCGAGTGCTTCGGCGGCGGCCTCGCTGCCGAGCGACAACCACAGCCCGAACAGCGGCGCGTTGTCCTTCAGACGTTGTTTGAGGGAGTTGGTGAAGGTGCTCATCGGCTGGCCTCGCGCGGGTTTGCAATGCGAAGCGGGGCCAGATAGCGAATCAGACAGGCACCGGGGCGCTGACGGCCTCGTTGCCTGCTGCGACGCGATGCGGTGACCGGCATGTCTCGCTCCGTGTGTTGGTCGGAACGATCATACCGTGACAATAACGCGAGAGTTCGCTCGCGCGGCGGGGCGTGGGTTCAGGTGGGAAGCGAGTCGCGGACCACGTCGGCCCAGCAATTCGGCGTCTCGTACAGACGCACTTTGTGCAGGCGCAGGTTCACGCCGTAGTGCGCGTCGTAGACGTTCGCGAGAATATCGAACGCAATCGCGGCGAGGTTTTCGACGGTCGGAATGCGATCGAGCACGACCGTCTTGTGACCCGCCATGCTGTCGAGGAAGCCACGCACCTGCGTGTCGCCTTCGTAGACGAGAAAAGCATGGTCCCACTTGTCGACCAGGTGCTCGTTTGCGAGCGACTTCACGTCGGCGAAGTCCATCACCATGCCGCGATCGGGCGCGCCTTCGGTGTCGACCAGATCGCCTTGCAGCGTGATTTCGAGCACGTAGCGATGGCCATGCAGATTGCGGCACTGGCTGCGGTGATCGGGAATGCGGTGGCCCGCGTCGAATTCGAGTTTTCGGGTAATCGTCAGCACGGCAAATCAGGGAATGTTCAGATACTTGTGAGTCTGCATCGACAGGCGCCACTGCGGATGACGTTTGCACCAGTCGATCGCGAGCTTAGTGTTGATGTCGCGCGACGGGCCGTCCATCGGTTGGACGAGGAAATACTCGAAGTCGAGCTTGGCGTAGTCGTCGAGGCGCTGGTTGTCCTGCGGAATCACGACCTTTAGTTCGTTGCCCTTCGTCACGACGAGCGGCGCGTCGGCCTTCGGGCTCACGCAGATCCAGTCGATCGTGTCGAGCACCGGCAGCGAGCCGTTGGTCTCGATCGCGATCTCGAAGCCGGCCGCGTGCAGCGCGTCGACGAGCGGCTGATCGATCTGCAGCATCGGCTCGCCGCCGGTGCACACGACGAAGCGTTCGCCCTCGCCTTGCGGCCATTGCGACGCGATCATCGCGACCAGTTCGTCAGGTGTGCGGTACTTGCCGCCGTTCTCGCCGTCGGTGCCGACGAAATCGGTGTCGCAGAACCGGCAGACGGCTTCCGCGCGATCCTCTTCGCGGCCCGACCACAGATTGCAGCCCGCGAAACGGCAGAACACGGCCGGCCGCCCGGCATTCGCGCCCTCGCCCTGCAACGTGTAGAAAATTTCCTTGACCGCGTACGTCATGCTGCTTTCTGTCCTGTGTTCCTGAATCAATGATGGGCGCTCTCGCGCGAGCCGTCAGACCGGCTCGGTGACTTTTTCGCCGGCGAGGTAGGCCTCATAGCCACGTTTGCGCAACCGGCATGCTGGGCATTCGCCGCAGCCGAAGCCCCATGAGTGCAACTCGGCCCGTTCGCCGACGTAGCAGGTATGCGTCTCGACGCGCACCAGTTCCACCAATGCGTCGCCGCCGAGTTCGCGCGCGAGGCGCCACGTGTCGGCCTTGTCGAGCCACATCAGCGGCGTCTCCAGCGCGAAGCGCTTGTCCATGCCGAGATTCAGCGCGACCTGCAGCGCCTTCATCGTGTCGTCGCGGCAATCGGGGTAGCCCGAGAAGTCCGTCTCGCACATCCCGCCGACCAGCACCTGTAAACCGCGCCGATACGCGATGGCCGCGGCGATCGTCATGAACATCAGATTGCGGCCCGGCACGAACGTGTTCGGCAACCCATTGGCCGTGGCTTCGATTTCGATCTCGCGCGTCATCGCGGTGTCGCTGATCTCACCGAGCAGCGACAGGTCGATCGTGTGATCGTCGCCGAGACGGTCGGCCCACGCCGGAAACGCACGCACGATGGCCTGACGGAATCCTTCGCGGCATTCGAGTTCGACACGATGACGCTGACCATAATCGAAGCCGATCGTTTCGACTGTGTCGTAACGGTCGAGCGCCCACGCGAGACACGTGGCGGAATCCTGGCCGCCGGAAAACAGCACGAGCGCGCTACGCTTAGCGTCTTTGCGGATCACCGTGATACTCCGTGAATGAGACTGCCACGTCGCGCTGCGCGAGGTGCGCCATGCAAGCGGCGCGACGTGTGCCGGCACTGTGCCGGCCCAAAGCAGTATAGGTCGCGCGTTGCGCGGGAACGTGGCTGGGCGCTTATACCGCCGATTGTCGGGCGAAGGATTGGGTGCTTCGGTGCGACTCCATCGGCACCGTATTCGCGCGGTGCACGACCGTGCGACGCCTGCATGCAAGTCTTTGAACTGGCGCGATTTTATCACGCGACACCGAATGTCGCCGACGCCAGCTGTCCCACGCGCGCGGCTTCAACTGCGTGGCAAGCCGAAATGACGACTTGTCCGCCAAACGGAAAAGCCCCAGGAATCTTGCGATTTCCTGGGGCTGAATCCTGGTGGCCTGGGGCGGAATCGAACCACCGACACGCGGATTTTCAATCCGCTGCTCTACCAACTGAGCTACCGGGCCAACGAAGAACGAAACTATATCAAGCGATCCGAAGTTCAGCAAGTCCTTTCATAAGGAATTTGGCCGAGCCGCGTTTGCATGCAACACGTGGCGCTCACTCCCCTTTGTTCTTGCCGAGATCGACACCGAGTTGCTTCAGCTTGCGATAAAGATGCGTGCGCTCGAGACCGGTCTTCTCCGCGACACGCGTCATGCTGCCGTTCTCGCGCGCGAGGTGATATTCGAAGTACGCGCGCTCGAACGCATCGCGCGCATCGCGCAGCGGAATGTCGAACGAGATCGACGCGGTTTGCGCGACGAGCGCGCCGCCGGCGACGCCATCTGACGACAGTATCGGCAACGCGGCCGCCGACGCGACTGACGATGCGGTGACCGGCAACGCCGGCTTCGCAGCCACGCCGCCAGGCACGGCCGCCGCGTTACCACGCGCGAGTCCCTGCTCGACCGCCTTTAACAGCTTCTGCAACGCGATCGGCTTTTCGAGGAAGTTGAGCGCGCCGATCTTCGTGGCCTCGACCGCGGTGTCGATCGTCGCGTGACCGGACATCATGATGACGGGCATCGTCAATTGACCTTGCGCGGCCCATTCCTTGAGCAGCGTCACGCCGTCGGTGTCCGGCATCCAGATGTCGAGCAGCACGAGGTCCGGCGCCTGACGCAGACGGAACTCGCGCGCCTCCTGCGCGTTTTCAGCGGCCTCCACGACGTGTCCCTCGTCGCTGAGGATCTCCGAGAGCAGTTCCCGGATGCCCATTTCATCATCTACCACCAGGATGGTTGCCATTTACGCTGCCCTTGTCTGCACTGTTGCTTTTGTCGTTCCCTGCGACGCGCCGCCGTGCGCCGGATGCGCACCCGAACCAGGTGCACCCGGCTGCGCGGAGTCGTCCGCCAGCTGAAGGAAGAGAATCGAAATCTGCGCGCCTTCGATCACGTCGCCGGCCTTCATGCGATTGCGAATGTCGATGCGCGCGCCATGTTCGTCGACGATCTTCTTGACCATCGCAAGTCCCAGACCCGTACCCTTGGCCTTGGTCGTCACGTACGGCTCGAACGCGCGCGTGAGGATACGCGCGGGGAAGCCTGGTCCGTTATCCGACACTGTCAGACGGACCGCGACGCGTGCCTTGCCTTGCGCGTCGGGGTCTCCGTATTCTACTGTCCTCGTCTCGAGCAAAACACGCGGATGCGCGACTTCGGCGACCGCGTCCTGCGCGTTCTGCAGAAGGTTGTGGATCACCTGACGCAACTGCGTCGCGTCGCCGCGTATCGCGGGCAAGGCCGCGAGCTCGACCTGGATCGCGCCCTTGCCTTCTTCGATACCGTACAGCGTGAGCACCTCGCTGACCAGTTCATTCAATTGCAGATGCGCGAGTACCGCGGGCGGTGTGCGCGCGTAGTCGCGGAAATCGTCGACCATCTGCTTCATCGCGGCGACCTGATTGACGATCGTCGTCGCGCCGCGCTTCAGCACGTCCGCATCCGACGGCGCGAGCTTGTCGGCGAGCTTCATCTGCAATCGTTCGGCCGACAGTTGAATCGGCGTGAGCGGATTCTTGATCTCGTGCGCGAGGCGCCGCGCGACTTCGCCCCATGCGATCGAACGCTGCGCGGAGATCACGTCGGAGATGTCGTCGAACACGATCACGTAGCCCGCGGTCTGCATGTCTTCAGCGTCGCGCTCGTTCGCCGCGACGAGGCGCGCGCCGCGCACGAGCAGCGTGAGCGGCTCGGTTTCGCCCGGCACCGGCACCGAGAACTGTTGCTGCCAATGGCCGTTGTGGTCATGGCCGTCTTCACTCGCCGCTTCGCGATCGGCGAATGCCTTGCGCACCATCGCGCCGAATTCGCCGAGCACGCCGATCTGATCGAGCGAGAAACCGAGCACCGTCTGGAACGGCTGACGGAAAATCCGCTCAGCGCCTCGATTCGCGGTGGTCAGCCGGAATTGCCGGTCGAACACGAACACACCCGCGGTCAGGTTCGCGAGGATGCTCTCGAGATACGCCTTCGAATGCTCGAGCGCGATACGATTTTTCTCGACCGCCCCGCGCGCTTCCGACAATTGCCGCGTCATCGCGTTGAACGACTGTGTGAGGAAACCGAGTTCGTCGCGCGACTTGATCTCGCGCTTTGGCGTGTAGTCGCCCTCGGTGATTTCCTTCGTGCCCTGCGCGAGCAGGAATAGCGGCCGCGCGAGCTGATTGCCGAGCGCCAACGCGAGCATCATCGCGATGAAGGTCGCGAGAAACAGCGACAGCGTCAACGTGCCGATGTACATCTTGCGCAGGCCGGTGCGGCCGAGCGCCTTCTCCTGATACTCGCGATACGCGCGCTGCACCGAGTCGGCATTGCGCGCGAGTGTCGTCGAGACCGGCTGCGTCAATTGCAGGAAGCGCTCGGCGGGCTGCAATAGCGACGCGTTGGCATCGGGAATACGCTGCACCACGCGCAGACGCAGTGCGCCCTTGCCGCCCTGCGCATTCGGATCGCCGTCCACTTCGCCTTCGATCGCCGCATAGCCGTGGCCACGCGCCTGCTCGATCATCAGCGGCGTCGGCAGATCGTTCGGCAGCAGCATCGCGTAGTTGCCGGACGCCTGCGCGACCACGTGCATGTCCGGCGTCGCGCCAGACATGCTGCGGGTCGGCTCGACGATCGTTGCGTCCTGCACGCCGAACTGGTCGCGCAGACGCAGCAGCGTCAACGTGGTGCCGGCCGCATCCGCGCTCGCGAGCTGCTCGGACATCAGACGCGCCTTCGTCTGCAGATCGGACAACGACGCGTCGAGCATGCCGCGCCCGAGATTGAGGCCGGACGCGAGCGCGGTTTCGACGTTCACGTCGAACCACGACTCGATGCTGCGCGACACGAACTGATACGACACGATGTAGATGATGCCGCCCGGCACCACACCGACCAGCGCCATGAAGAACGCGAGCTTCGCGAGCAGCCGTGTGCCGAATTTACCCGTGCGTAATCGCACGATGATGATGACGACGAGCGTCACCACCACCAGCAGAAAGATCAACGCGACCGCGACGTTGGCCGCATACAGCCACTGGTAATAGCGGTCGAAGAATTCGGTATTCGCGCTGGCGGCGGCCAGCAACACGAGCAGCAACACGGCCGTCACCGCGACCGTCGACACGAGCACGCGCACGACGATGCTGCTGACACTGGTGGAAGATGAGCGCACTTTATTTAGCACGATCGGCGGCCGTGAAAGTGAAGCGCTTCCAATCGGAGGCGAGGTTCCAGTCGCGGTTGTTCACCGCGTCGATCTGGAACGGCTTGGGCATCAGCCCGATGTCGAGTTGCATGCGCACCGACGCGTTATAGGTTTCGCCGACCCGCACCTGATTGCGGTCGATCACGTGCCACGACGTCACGTGCTTGATCACCGCGAGCGCATCTTTGAGCGTGGAAAAGCCGAGCTGCAAGCCGCCCGACTGCACGCTCGACACGCGATATTCGCGCGTGAGCGGCTGGAACGACAGCCGCAAACTTTGCGACACGCTGACCGGCTGCTCGTCGAACCAGTACCAGCGCGGCCGGCTCAGTTCGAAATCGGTCGTGAAATAAAGCGGAATGCCTTTGTTGACCGCGTCTTCGAGATTGCTGTTCAGCTCGAATTCGAAATGCGCGTCGAGACTCCAGCCGCCGTTGTCGGCCTGCAGCGACGCCCGCTGCACCGCGATCGAGTCAGCGTGCGCCGCGCCCGGCGCTGCAAGCCACACGGCCAGCGCGATCCAGAGCACGGCAGCGAGCCGAAGCGGGAAGAAGCGTTTTATGGTCACCGTTTCTGAAAGCGCGCGTAGAAAAATCCGTCGTGGTCTGAGTTCGTGCCGGCGCTGAATTCAGCGGGTCGTCCAGCATGAGAACCGGCCGATGGGTCGGCGGGCGCGCGGGCAACTGAGGGTAAAAGCTGCCCCGGCGCGTCCAATCGTACCGCATCCTGATGCTGGTTTCCAAACCACTGTGCCTGCAACTCGCCCTCTTCGGGGAAGATCGAACAGGTAACGTAAAGCAACTCGCCGCCCGGTTTCACGAGCGGCCACAGCGCGTCGAGAATGCGGCGCTGTTCGGCGACGAGCGCGGCGATATCGGACTGGCGACGCAGCCAGCGAATATCCGGATGACGCCGCACGATGCCCGACGCCGAGCACGGCACGTCGGCGAGGATGCGGTCGAACGGCTGGTCGAGGTCGTCGTGCCATTGCGCGGGGTTGCCCGCGTCGCCGATGCGCACTTCCGCTTCGAGCTTCAGACGCCGCAGGTTTTCGCCGATGCGGCGCGCGCGAGACGCATCGCTTTCGAGCGCGATGAGTTGAATGTTGGCGAGTTCGAGCAGATGGCCGGTCTTGCCGCCTGGGGCCGCGCATGCGTCGAGCACGCGCATGCCGTCACGCACGCCGAGCAATTGCGCGGCGAGTTGCGCCCCTGCGTCCTGTACGGATACGACACCTTCGCTGAAGCCCGGAATGCGCTCGACCGGCATTGGCGTCGCGAGCGTGACCGCGTGCTCGCCAGCCTTGCTTGCGGCGATCTGCTGGCGTTGCAGCACTTGCAGATAGGCGTCGACCGTCGAATGGCGCGCGTTCACGCGCAACGTCAGCGGACCTTGCGTGTTGCCGGCGGCCAGCACCGATTGCCACGCCTCGGGCCATGTGCGCTTCACCGCGTCGATCCACCAGGCCGGATAGTTCCAGCGCGCTACTTCATCGGCTTGCACGGAGGCGAGCAACGTGTCGCGCTCGCGCAAGAAGTTGCGCAGCACCGCGTTGACGAGCCCCTTCGCGAACGCGAACTCGCGACGCGCGCCGATCACCTTGACCGCCTGGTCGACGACCGTGAACGGCGTGTAGGCGGCGCTCGCTTCGTCGTCGACGAGCAGCGCGAGCGCGCCCGCGAGCATATGCGCAACATGCGGCGGAGGCGCCTTCTTCACCAGCTTCGCGATCAGCCACTCGGCGGTCGCGAGACGGCGCATCGTGCGATAGGCGATATCCTGCACCGCGCCGCGCGCCGCTGCGGCGTTGCCCTCGGGCACCGCCACGAGAACGCTTTGCAGCGCCGCGGGCAAGGCCGCGCCGAGACGCACCGCGCCGACGGCCTGGGCCGCGCAATCGAGTGCGAACCCGAGCGATTCGGGCGACAGATGCAGCGGCGACAAACGGGATTCGCGCGAACGCGCCGACGAGGAAGCAGAACGCGAAGAAGGCTTTGAAGTCATTAAGGGAGCAAGGGCAAGCCGCACGGTGCGCGCGGCGCAATCAGCGCACATTGTAGCGTGGCGCCGGTGGGGCGCCGCCATGCGTGGGTGTTCGCCGTAGACGCTGTCGCGCGGTGGCGACGAACGATGCGAAAAAAAGCGGGCCTCGCGGGCCCGCTCTTCAGTAATTCAGGCTCGACGCGCCGAGCGACGCGGCGCCTCAGTCGAAGCGCCCGGTGCGCGCCATTTCCATCAAACGCGCGATGCGTTCCTCGGTCGCCGGGTGCGTCGAGAACAGACTCGCGATACCGCCGCCCGACAGCGGATTCATGATCATCATCTGCGCGGTGGCCGGATGCGCCTCGGCCGTCGGGAACGGAATGCCGCTCGCATAGCGATGGATCTTGTCGAGCGCCGACGCCAGTGCCTGCGGGTCGCCCGAAATCTGCGCGCCGCCCCGGTCGGCTTCGAATTCGCGCGCACGCGAAATCGCCATCTGGATCAACGCGCCCGCAATCGGCGCGAGCAGCGCAACCGCGATGCTCGCGATTGGGTTCGCGGGACGGCCGTTTTCGTCGCGGCCGCCGAAGAACATCGCGAAGTTCGCCAACGCGGAAATCGCGCCGGCCATGGTCGCCGAAATAGTCGAGATCAGAATGTCGCGATGCTTCACGTGCGCGAGTTCGTGCGCCATCACGCCGCGCATTTCGCGCTCGGACAGTACGCGCAGAATGCCGGTGGTCGCCGCGACTGCCGCGTGCTCCGGGTTGCGGCCGGTGGCGAACGCGTTCGGCGCGTCTTCGTTGATCAGGTAGACGCGCGGCATCGGCAGGTTCGCGCGCGTGGCGAGATCGCGCACCATCCGATAGAACTGCGGCGCGCTGTTTTCGTCGACTTCCTGCGCGTTGTACATGCGCAGGACCATCTTGTCGGAGAACCAGTACGAGAAGAAATTCATCCCAAGGGCGATCACGAGCGCGACCATCATGCCGCGCGACCCGCCGATCATCCCGCCGATCACGATGAAAAGGGCCGTAATCGCGGCCATCAACATCGCGGTTTTCACCCAGTTAAACATGTCTGCAACTCCTTGCCCCGAGCGTGGCCTTCATCTCCGTGCCGCGCGATTGCGGCGCCAGATTGTAAGCGAAATGTTAGATATGGGCGATGCGGGAAAATTCAATTATCGCGAGGCGGTCGCGAGTTTGATGCCGAGGCCGACGAACGCGCTGCCGACGCCGCGATCGAGCCAGCGCTTGACTGCAGCTTTGCCCGAGAAACGCTGCGTGACGCTTCCCGCGATCCACGCGACGAAACTGTTCCAGACCATGCTCATCAGCACGAAGACCGCGCCGAGCGTGAGAAACGCGAAGGTTTTGTGTTCGCTGCCCGTCGCGACGAATTGCGGGAAGAACGATACGAAGAACAGCACGACCTTCGGATTCAGCACGTTGGTCCAGAAGCCCTGCAGGAACAGCTGCCGCAGCGACTTCGGCGTGGACGGCGCGCGCGCGTCGCCGACCGGCGCATCAGCGGCCGGCTTCGCGAAAATCAGGCGCCCCCCCAGATAGATCAGATAAATCGCGCCGACGATTTTGACTATGGTGAACGCCGTGGCCGACGCGGCCAGCAGCGCGGTCAGCCCAAACGCGCAGGCAAGCGAGTGAATGCAGCAGCCCGCCGAAATGCCGAGCGCCGACATCAGCCCCGCGCCGCGGCCCTGGGCGACGCTGCGCCCGACGATATAAGCGGTATCCGGCCCCGGGGTGATGTTCAGGAGAAAAACCGCGACGATGAAAAACTCGAAATGGACGATGCCGAACATGTGATGAACCCTCGAAAACCTGGTCTGCTGCATGGAGGATTCTAACGCGCGTCGCGCTCGCGGCGGGCGCGGAGACACCGGCCGAATGGACGATGCTCCGGCGTGCGAGACGCGCTTATTGCGCCTCGGGAAGCTGGAAGCGCTGGCCCGCGGCGAGCGGCGAGCCAGCAAGGAATTCGCGCACCGGCAGGCGCTTGCCGCCGGGCTTCTGCAATTGCGTCAGACGCAGTGCACCTTCGCCGCAAGCGACCAGCACGCCGTCGGGCGCAACCTCGACGATGGTGCCTGGCGCCTTGCTGCCCGACGCCGGCGAGGCCACGGCGGTGGCGGCCCAGATCTTGACGGTGCTGCCGTCGTCGAGCGTGCCGGCGCCGCCGGGGAACGGGTCGAACGCGCGCACCTGACGCGCAAGCGCCTCGGCCGGCCGGCGCCAGTCGAGCGCCGCTTCGTGCTTGGCGATTTTCTCGGCGTAGGTCACGCCGTCGGCCGGTTGCGGGATCGACGTCAGCTTGCCGCTGCGCTCGAGCTCGATCAGTGCGTCGACGATCAGTTGCGCGCCGTCCCCGGCGAGGCGGTCGTGCAGGGTGGCGGTGGTGTCGTCGGCGGAGATGGGGGTGCGTACTTCGGAAATCATCGCGCCGGTGTCGAGTCCAGCGTCCATCTGCATCAACGTAATGCCGGTTTGCGCGTCGCCTGCCTCGATCGCGCGATGAATCGGCGCCGCGCCGCGCCAGCGTGGCAGCAGCGACGCGTGGATGTTGATGCAGCCGAAGCGCGGAATGTCGAGCACTTCCTGCGGCAGGATCAGTCCGTAGGCGGCGACAACCATCACATCGTGCGGCGTCGCGCGCAGTTGCTCGATGCCGGCGGCGGCTTCCTGTGGATATTTGCCAGCGCGGCGCAGCGACGTGGGCTGCGCAACTGCGAGGCCGTGCTCCTGTGCGTAGCGCTTGACTGGACTCGCCTGCAGCTTCATGCCGCGACCCGCCGGCCGGTCCGGCTGCGTCAAGACGAGCGGCACGGCAAACCCGGCGCCATGAATCGCGGCCAGCGCGGCCGCGGCGAATTCCGGTGTGCCGGCAAAGATGACGCGCAACGAATGACTCATGAATGGGGCGGTAGGCAAGTTGAAAGCGCGTTACATCGCGTGGGCGAGCTTCTTCATCTTGCTCTTGATGCGCGTTTGCTTCAGCGGCGACAGATATTCGACGAACACGCGGCCCATCAGGTGATCCATTTCGTGCTGGATGCACACGGCGAGCAGCCCCTCGCAATCGAGATCGAACGTTTCGCCCTTCGCGTTGAGCGCACGCACGCGCACTTTCTCGGCACGCTCGACGTTGTCGTAGATCCCGGGCACCGACAGGCAGCCCTCTTCCGACAACTTCCTCTCATCGCTCGACCAGACGATTTCCGGGTTGATGAACGCGAGCAGTTCGTCGTGCGTTTCCGACACGTCGATCACGATCACGCGTTCGTGCACGTCCACCTGGGTGGCGGCGAGCCCGACTCCGGGCGCCGCGTACATCGTTTCGGCCATGTCCGCGACGAGACGGCGGATACGGTCGTTGACCTCCGGGACTGGCTTCGCCACCTTGTGCAGCCGTTTGTCCGGGTAATTGAGGATGCTCAGTAAAGCCATGATTTCGAGTGTGATTTGAGACGCCGCCAACCGTTGGAGGCTCGCGTTGGCCATTTGGCCAGGTTGTGAGCCCGTCGTAATACGCAGAGGATAGATGGTGTCGAACCGGTTCGATTCAACGCGCCTCGTGCGCCCGACGACGAACCCGCGCCGGTAAGCGCGGCGCCGCGATTATTCGCGGCTCATTGCCGTTGTATTTCCGCGTTTTTATTTCGGATGATGAAAATTCTAGCATGGCGCCCGCCTGCCCGCAGGCCCCGCCAGAGGAGCGACCGCATGCAGACCTTGCCCGCAACCCGTATCGAACTTGCCGCCTGGCTGCGGTTGTCAGTTGCGCCGGGCCTCAAACCCGCGGCGTTGCGCCTGTTGCTGGGCGCATTCGGGCTGCCGCAGGCGCTGTTGGCCCAGTCGCCGGAGACGCTCGCGGAGGTCGCCGGTGACGCCGCGGCGCGCGCGGTGCTGGCGCCGCCGGGTCCAGCGCTCGACGGCCAGCTCGATGCGGTGCTCGCATGGCGCGAGCAGCCGGGCAACCAGATCGTCACGCTCGACGATCCCGCCTATCCGCCCGCGCTGCTGACCATGCCCGATCCGCCACCGCTCCTATATATAAAGGGCCGGCTTGATCTGCTGCATACGCGCGCGGTCGCGCTGGTAGGCAGCCGCAGCGCGACGCCGCAGGGCATCGAGGATGCGCGGCGGTTCGCGCGAGAACTGTCGGCGGCGGGGGTGACGGTCGTATCGGGGCTCGCACTCGGCATCGACGGCGCCGCGCATCGGGGCGGGTTGGAAGGTGTCGGCGGAACGGTCGCGGTGGTCGGCACCGGCGCGGACCTCGTCTATCCCGCCGCGCATCAAGCACTCTCGCGGCAGATCGCGGCGCAGGGTGCGATTCTCTCGGAGTGGCCGCTCGGCACGCCGGCACGCGCCGCCAACTTCCCACAGCGCAACCGGCTGATCGCTGGGCTGGTCAGCGGAGTCGTGATCGTCGAGGCGGCTATGCGTTCCGGTTCGCTCATTACCGCGCGGCTTGCCAATGAGATGGGGCGCGACGTGTTCGCGTTGCCCGGATCGATTTACGCGCCGTTGTCGCGCGGCTGTCATCGGATGATCAAGCAGGGAGCGCGGCTCGTGGAAACGCCTGACGAGGTGCTGGAGGAACTCGGTTTTGCCCGGCGGCCGGCGGGCGATGCGAGACGCTCGACGAAGCGGGCCGTGCCGCTGGAGCATGCGGGTTTGCACGTTTCGTCGGGTGGGACCGCTTTGCCCGCTACGACCACAGCCTTCGCCGACTCACGGTCGTCCGGGCCGGCCTCGCAGCCGGCGCTCGCCCCTGACGCACAGCGTCTGCTCGCCGCGCTCGGCCATTCGCCGACCACGCTTGAAATTCTCGCCGCCCGTACCGAGATGGAGAACGCCGCCCTGCACGCCGCCTTGCTCCGGCTCGAACTCGCCGGCGAGGTCACGCTGCTGCCCGGCGGCCGCTTCATGCGAGCCCATCATGACTGAGCCGAGACTGACCGGCGTCAATGCAGATTGGCAACTTTTCGCGACCGGCCATGCTACATTCGCGCCAAAGCACCCGACAAAGCACACAAGGAAATCACTTCATGCCCGCGCTGAACCTCGACACCGACCAGGACCGGATCGCCGAGCGCGTCAACGAACCCGACACGCTGTTCGTTGCATGCCTGTGCGCGGAGTGGTGCGGAACGTGTCGCGAGTACCGGGACTCCTTCAACCAACTGGCCGAGCGGCACCCGGAAGTCTGTTTCGCATGGATCGACATCGAAACTCATGCGGATCGGTTCGACGATCTGGACGTCGAGAATTTCCCGACCGTCCTGATCGAAGACTCGGTGACGACACGGTTTTTCGGTACGGTTTTGCCACAGGTGTCGATCGTCGAGCGGATGCTGTCGGATCTGACCGCGCTGCCCGGCGTAACCGGTGCGCCAAAGCTTCGGCCGGCGCTGGCGGTCGCCTGAAGGCGGCCTCGCGCACCGCCCGGTCAAACGGAAAGCCTCGCGGCGCGCGGCATGCGGCACAGGCCCCCGCCGATCACGTGGGACAGCATCGCGGCTGGCATCACTGTCCGCACGCGGCGTTTGCCGCAGTTGATCAACCGCCGGACGCGCAATTATGATGACGCGCTTTTATGGCACTTGGCCCGTTGGGTTCGCGCCTTGTGCTATAAAGCGGTCGTTATTGGGTCGAAAGAGGTCTCAAAGCGAGCGCCGCGCGCCATGTTGGCGCTCAAGGCCACCAACCCGGATCTACCAACCTCACATCGAGTCATGTCCAAAGCACTGATCATCGCCGAAAAGCCTTCTGTCGCGAACGACATCGCGCGCGCTTTGGGCGGCTTTACCAAGCATGACGAGTACTACGAAAGCGACGACTACGTCATTTCGTCGGCAGTGGGCCACCTGCTGGAAATCGCCGCGCCCGACGACTACGAAGTCAAGCGTGGCAAGTGGAGCTTTGCCAATCTGCCCGTCATTCCTCCGCATTTCGATTTGAATCCGATCGCGAAGAGCGAGTCGCGCCTGAAGGTGCTGACCAAGCTGATGAAGCGCAAGGACATCGACCGTCTGATCAACGCATGCGACGCGGGGCGCGAGGGCGAACTGATTTTCCGCCTGATCGCGCAGCACGCAAAAGCCAAACAGCCGGTGCAACGGCTGTGGCTGCAGTCGATGACGGCCGGCTCGATCCGCGACGGTTTCGCGCGGCTGCGCAGCGACGAAGAGATGCAGCCGCTCGCCGACGCGGCGCGCTGCCGCTCGGAGGCGGACTGGCTCGTCGGCATCAACGGCACGCGCGCGATGACCGCGTTCAACAGCAAGGGCGGCGGCTTTTTCCTGACCACGGTCGGGCGCGTGCAGACGCCGACGCTATCGATCGTCGTCGAGCGCGAAGAGAAGATTCGACGCTTCGTGCCGCGCGACTACTGGGAAGTGAAGGCGGAGTTCGTCTGCGCGGCCGGCTTCTACGAAGGCCGCTGGTTCGACCCGAAATTCAAGCGCGACGAGTTCGACCCGGAGAAGCGCGATTCGCGCCTCTGGGCGCTGCCCACGGCAGAGACAATCGTCGCGGCTTGCCGCGGCCAGCTCGGCACGGTGACCGAGGAGTCGAAACCGTCGACGCAGTTGTCGCCCGCGCTCTTCGACCTGACCAGCCTGCAGCGCGAAGCCAACGGCCGCTTCGGCTTTTCGGCGAAGAACACGCTGGGTCTCGCTCAGGCGCTGTATGAAAAGCACAAGGTACTGACCTATCCGCGAACCGACGCGCGGGCGTTGCCGGAAGACTATCTGGACACGGTCAAGCAGACGCTCGGCATGCTCAAAGAGAGCAACAACTACCTGCCGTTCGCGAAGCAGGTGCTCGACAAGGGCTGGGTGAAGCCGAACAAGCGCATCTTCGACAACTCGAAGATCAGCGACCACTTCGCAATCATCCCGACGCTGCAGGCGCCGAAGAATCTGTCCGAGCCGGAGCAGAAGCTCTACGACCTCGTCGTGAAGCGCTTCCTCGCCGTGTTCTTCCCTGCCGCCGAATCGCGAGTGACGACGCGTATCACCGAGGTGGTCGGCCACCACTTCAAGACCGAGGGCAAGGTGCTCGTCGAGCCGGGTTGGCTGCAAATCTACGGCCGTGAAACCAGCGGCGACGACGCGAACCTCGTGCCGGTGCAGAAGGACGAAAAGGTCAAGACCGACAAGATCGCCGCGCAGCAACTGATCACGAAGCCGCCCGCGCGCTACAACGAAGCGACGCTGCTGTCGGCGATGGAAGGTGCGGGCAAGCTGGTCGAAGACGACGAGCTGCGCGAAGCGATGGCGGCCAAGGGGCTCGGTACGCCGGCGACGCGTGCGGCGATCATCGAAGGTCTGCTCACCGAAAAGTATCTGATCCGCGAAGGCCGCGATCTGATTCCGACAGCCAAGGCCTTCCAGTTGATGACGCTGCTGCGCGGCCTCGGCGTGAAAGAACTCACCGCGCCGGAACTGACCGGCGAGTGGGAATATAAGCTGTCGCAGATGGAACGCGGCAACCTGCCGCGCGACGCGTTCATGCAGGAAATCGCGCGCATGACGCAGACCATCGTCAAGCGCGCGAAGGAATACGATTCCGACACGATCCCGGGCGATTACGCGACATTGCAGACACCTTGCCCGAATTGCGGTGGCCAGATTAAGGAAAACTACCGGCGTTTCGCGTGTTCGAAGTGCGAGTTCTCGATCTCGAAGATTCCGGGTGGCCGTCAGTTCGAGATCGCCGAAGTCGAAGAACTGTTGCAGAACAAGACGATCGGGCCGCTGTCGGGCTTCCGCAGCAAGATGGGTCGGCCGTTCTCGGCGATTCTGAAACTGTCGCTCGACGACGAGATCAAGAATTACAAGCTCGAGTTCGACTTCGGCCAGGACGCGGCCGGCGAAGACGGCGAGCCGCCCGACTTCTCCGATCAGCAGCCGGTCGGCGCGTGTCCGAAGTGCCAAGGCCGCGTTTTCGAGCACGGCATGAGCTACGTCTGCGAAAACTCGGTGGCGAATCCGAAGTCATGCGACTTCCGTTCCGGCAAGGTAATCCTGCAGCAGGAAATCGCCCGCGAGCAGATGGCCAAACTGCTCGAGGAGGGTCGCACCGATCTGCTGACGAACTTCAAGTCGTCGCGTACCGGCCGTAACTTCAAAGCTTTCCTCGTCAAGCAGAACGACGGCAAGATCGGCTTCGAATTCGAGAAGAAGGAGCCGGCGGCGGCGAAGACCGCAGCGGCGAAGACTTCGGGTGCTCGTTCTGCGGCCAAGGCGATGCCGGAAGCGGACGAAGGTGATACCGCGGTGGCCGTGAAGGCCGAGCCGGCGGAAAGGAAGGTGGCGGCGAAGAAGGCGCCCACCGCCAAGACCGCGGCGGCCAAGAAGGCACCGGCGAAAAAGGCCGCGGCGCGAAAAACCGGCTAGTAAGGCGAGATTCGGATCGGCGGCTCGCGGTCGTAGCAGGAATAGCTACATTAGCCACCGCAGTCGGCGATCCGTGCACAGCCCGCGGTGTGTCCGCATCGGTCCATGAAAAAAGAAAAGGCGCAGTCACTTGAGGTGACTGCGCCTTTTTAATGCCCGCCCGCATCGCTGCGGGCTTCGACATTCAGAGATTTACAGCGGCGACAACGCCGTCGGGCGTGGGCTGCGATTGGACGACTTCGTCATCGGCTTCGGCACGGCCGGCGACAGCTCGCTATCGAGAAGCCGCGACAGCGGCTCGGCGCCATCGAACGCTTCCGGTGCGCGCGACTCGGCAGTCTCGAGCGCGTCCGAAGTCGCCGGACGCTCCAGACCGTCCTTGATCCACTGCTCGCCGAGCACGCTGTTCGGCGTCTGGTTGAAGTGCTCGACCAGATGGTCGATGAACGTGCGCACCTTGGCCGGCAGGTGACGGCGGCTTGGGTACGCAATATTGATCTCGACCTGCGGCAAACGGTAATCGCCGAGCAAACGCACGAGCCGGCCGCGCGTCATGTCGCGACCGATCAGATAGCTCGGCAGAATCGCGGTGCCCATGCCGAGCAGCGCAAACTGTCTCAGCATCTCCGTGTTGTTCGCGACGATCACGTTCGACGGCCGCACGCGCACTTCGCCTTCCGGCCCCGTGAACACGCGTTCATCGCCCCAGTATTCGGATGGCAGGCTCAGGCACGGGTGCTCGAGCAGATGTTCGGGACGCGTCGGCATGCCATGCTTTTCCAGATAAGCCGGCGTTGCGCAGACGGTCATGCAGCCCGTAGTCAGACGCCGCGTAACGATGCTCGCGCTGCGCATTTGCCGCGCGATCACGACGCCGACGTCGAAGCCCTCCTCGACGAGGTCCACCTGACGATCGACCAGCGTGACGTCGGGAATGACTTTCGGATAGCGCTCCGCGTACGTTTGCAGCACGGGCGCGAGGTTATGCAGCCCGAACACGACGGGCGCGACGATGCGTAGCGTGCCGACGGGTTCGTGATTGCGAGCGACCACCATCTGTTCGACGTCTTCCAGTTCGTCGAGAATCTGACGGGCGCGCTCGAGGTAGACCTGACCGGATTCGGTCAGCGACAAGCTGCGGGTCGTGCGATTGAGCAGCCGCGTACCAAGACGGCCCTCGAGGTCGGCGACGTGACGGGTGGCGACCGCGTTGGAAATATCCATCGCGCTCGCGGCGCGGGCAAAACTGCCGAGATCCGCCACCTTGACGAAAACTCGCATCGACTGCAAATGATCCATAGGACAACTCCCTGCCTTGTTACTGCTTCCTGACAATTGGTGAAAACCAGTGAAGCGAACTTGGAATTCTCCTACGACTCGCAAAATCGTGCAGAAGTTGCCCGCAAAACAGGAAATATTGTCAATTTTGGTACGACTGTGTCGATAAAACCGGGGTCTGACCAACGATTATTCCCAAATCAAAAACAATCTGCTGCGCTGCAGCTTGCTCTGTCTTTTTTGTTCGAACAGACGCAACGGCCGTTCGGCCGTTGCGGAATTCGAAAAGACGGAAATAAACCGGGCGCTCAATGAAAAACCGCCCGAGGGCGGTTTTTTTGTGCTGAGTGAGCACTCACATAATCAAGCTGTGAGTTTTTCCTCGAGCGCGCGCTTCGCCTCAGTCAGTGCCGGCGGCAGACCGTGTTGCAGCGTGTCAAACAGCTCCGTGTGCAACATGAGCTCGTCGCGCCATGCAGTGTCATCGACGGAAATCACCTGCTCGAACTGCTCGCGGCTGAAGTTCAGTCCGCTCCAATCGATGTCCTCATAGTGCGGCGAAATGCCGAACGCATGCTCTTCGCCCTGCGCGGTGCCTTCGATGCGGCCGACCATCCAGCTCAGCACGCGCATGTTCTCGCCGAAGCCCGGCCATACGAACTTGCCGTCCACGCCCTTGCGGAACCAGTTCACGCAGAAGATTTTCGGCAGCTTCGCGCTCAACTGCCGCAGACGCTCGCCGGTCTTCAGCCAATGGCTGAAATAGTCGCTCATGTTGTAGCCGCAGAACGGCAGCATCGCGAACGGATCGCGGCGCACCACGCCCTGCTGTCCAGCCGCCGCGGCGGTGGTTTCAGAGCCCATCGTCGCCGCCATGTAGACGCCCTCGACCCAGTTGCGCGCTTCGGTGACGAGCGGCACGGTGGTCGAGCGGCGGCCACCGAAGATGAATGCGTCGATTGCGACACCGGCCGGATTCTCCCAGTCCGCGTCGATCGATGGGCACTGCGAAGCCGGCGCCGTGAAGCGCGCGTTCGGATGCGCCGCCTTGCGGCCGGTTTTCTTTGCCTCGGCCGGCGTCCAGTCCTTGCCCTGCCAGTCGATCAGATGCGCCGGCGGCTCGTCGGTCATGCCTTCCCACCAGACGTCGCCGTCGTCGGTCAGCGCGACGTTTGTGAAGATCACGTTTTCCTTCAACGTGGCGAGCGCGTTGTAGTTGGTCTTTTCGCTCGTGCCCGGCGCAACGCCGAAGTAGCCGGCTTCCGGATTGATCGCGTACAGGCGGCCGTCCTTGCCCGGCTTGATCCACGCGATGTCGTCGCCGATCGTCGAAATTTTCCAGCCGTTCAGGCCCGCCGGCGGGATCAGCATCGCAAAGTTGGTCTTGCCGCACGCTGACGGGAACGCCGCCGCCACGTGATGCTTGCGCCCTTCCGGCGAGGTGACGCCGAGAATCAGCATGTGTTCGGCGAGCCAGCCCTCGTCGCGGCCCATCGTCGATGCGATGCGCAGCGCGAAGCACTTCTTGCCGAGCAGCGCATTGCCGCCATAGCCCGAGCCAAAGCTCCAGATTTCGCGCGATTCGGGGAAATGCACGATGTACTTGGTCTTGTTGCAAGGCCACGACACGTCCTGCTCGCCCGCCGCGAGCGGCGCGCCGACCGAATGCACGCACGGCACGAACTCGCCGTCCTCGCCGAGCACGTCATACACCTTGCGGCCCATGCGCGTCATGATGCGCATATTGGTCGCGACGTACGGGCTGTCGCTCAACTCGACGCCGATATGTGCGATCGGCGAGCCGAGCGGGCCCATCGAGAACGGCACCACGTACATCGTGCGGCCGCGCATCGCGCCATCGAACAGGCCGTCGAGCGTCGAGCGCATTTCGGCCGGGGCGATCCAGTTGTTGGTAGGGCCGGCGTCCTCGGCGCGCTGCGAGCAGATGAAGGTGCGATCCTCGACGCGCGCGACGTCGGACGGATCGGACCAGGCGAGATAGGAATTGGGACGCTTGGCGGGGTTGAGTTTCTTCAGGGTTCCGGCTTCGACCATCTGCGCGCACAGGCGGTCATATTCTTCCTGCGAGCCGTCGCACCAGACCACTTTTTCAGGCTTGGTCAGCGCGGCGATGCGCTGGACCCAGTCGATCAGCTTGCGGTGTTTGACCCATGTGGGCGCCTCGATAGTTGGCTGCCCTTCGAACGAGGGATGATTCATCGACTTGTCTCCGTTTGAAGCAATAGAAAAACGGTACAAGCCCGCGGGACGCTGCATGCGAGAGGCATTGAATTCATCGCGCCGACGTGTCAATTTTTCCAATGTCGGCGCATGATTGCGCAGATCGTCCTGGGCCACACAGCTTGCCAGGCGGAGGCGCGCTTCCTACAAGGCTTCTGCAACCTTGTGTAAAGCGGCTTGCCTCAACACGCAACAAACTGCTAAAAACGTTCTCAATTCGCCTTCACGTAGCGTTGCCGTTCTTTTGTGCGCGACAGCTTCTACGGTAGGGCATCTAGCCAGACTAACGTGTGACCTAAGTCACATGGTGGGACAGTCAGCATAACATTCCGTTCGCACCAACGAGGTGCGCCGCAAATTACATACCATGAAGATTGCCATCCTCGACGATTATCAGGACGCCGTTCGCAAGCTCGACTGCTTTCACTTGCTAGCCGACCAGGAAGTCAAAGTATTCAACAATACCGTGCGCGGTCTCGGACAACTTGCGAGCCGTCTTGCGGAAGTCGACGCCCTCGTCCTGATTCGCGAACGTACCCGCATCACGTCGCAACTTCTAGACAAGCTGCCGCGTTTGCGCATGATCAGTCAGACTGGCAAAGTGTCGAGCCACATCGATCTAGCGGCCTGTACCGAGCGCGGCATTGCCGTGCTCGAGGGCAGCGGTTCGCCGGTCGCCCCGGCCGAACTGACGTGGGCACTCATCATGGCCGCCCAACGGCGTATTCCGCAATACGTGGCAAACCTTAAACAGGGCGCCTGGCAGCAGTCGGGGCTGAAGACGTCGGCGCTGCCGCCGAACTTCGGTTTGGGGCAAGTGCTGCGCGGACAGACGCTAGGGATCTGGGGCTACGGCAAGATCGGCCGACTGCTCGCCGGCTACGGCAAGGCGTTCGGCATGAACGTGCTGATCTGGGGCCGCGAGCACTCGCGCGAAGCCGCTCGCGCCGATGGCTACAGCGTCGCGGCGAGTCGTGAGGAACTGTTCGAGACCAGCGATGTGCTGTCCCTGCATCTGCGTCTGCACGACGACACGCGTGGCATCGTCAAGCAGGACGATTTGATGCGCATGAAACCGACCGCGCTGCTCGTGAACACGAGCCGCGCCGAGCTGCTCGAAGAGAATGCGCTGGTGAACGCGCTGTCGCACAACCGTCCGGGGATGGTCGCGATCGACGTCTACGAAAGCGAGCCGATCCTGCAAGGCTACAGCCTGCTGCGCATGGAGAACGTGATCTGCACGCCGCACATCGGCTACGTGGAGCGCGAGAGCTACGAACTGTATTTTTCGGCGGCGTTCAACAACATCCTCGCGTTCGACGCCGGCGATACCGCCAGTGTCGCGAATCCGGAGGCGTTGCAGGGCGGGCGTCGGCGGTGATTGGTGGGCGAGGCGGCCGGCGGATCATCTGTGTGCCCGCCCCGCCGCGCCGCTCATCGCGCTTCGTGCGCTCCCGCCTCCATCAATGCAGGGATGCGTTCGAGGAAGACCTCGCCGTCGGCACGGCCAAGGTTATAGGCGTGCACCATCTGCGACGGACTCGTGTAATCCCAACTCGAAATCGGCACCTTGCGCGACGGTTGCACGTAAAGCCGCTGCTGCACGCCGTGTGGCACGACGAACATCCGCGGCCGCGGATAAAGACGCGTGACCATCACGAGCACGTTGCCCGGCGCGTCGGCATCTAGCGCGCCGACCGGCACGTTGTCGACCATGCCGCCGTCCAGCACCGGCCGGCCGTTGCGCCGCAGAACCGGCGTGAACGGCGGTGTACTCGACGATTGCAGGATCAGGTCGGCCAACTCGTCGACGCTCGCGCAATCCTGCGCGCGCACGAATTCCGGATGAAAACCGAGCGTCCGACCGAGCGTCGGATGCAGCGTCTTGCGCACGATTTTTTGATGTTGTACGCGACCAGCCCCGCCGCGACCGCACTTCTCGCGCCGAGCCAGCGCGGCAGATGCGACACGCCGATGCGGATTTCCGGCGCCTGCGCGAGCCTGGAAAACTTGTCGCCATAGATATCGAGCAGCGCCTGACGGTAGATCCGGTAATGCGGGAACACCGACTCGCCGCGCAGCAGATTGCCCCAGTAGGCGTTGCGCGTGTTGTGGCGCAGTGCGTCTTCGTAATAGCGCATAACCCAGTCGGAGTCGCCGCGCGTGTAAATCATGCACGCGGTTGCGGCGCCGGCCGAAATGCCGGTGATCACGCGCGGACGGATGTCGATCTGCGGCTGCACGACGTCCCAGAAACCCGCCTGCCACCAGCAGCGGTTGCCGCCGCCGGCGAATACGACCTGATCGAACATGCTGCTTTTCCTTCGCGCAGATTGTGTTGGCGGCCCGCTCGGGTCCGACGCGCATTCACTCGAGCAGCGCGTAAGTGGTAGTGGCTTGAACCGCCATGTTGCCGCCTTCGTCGAACAGTTCGACTTCGCCAAACACGAGATTGCGGCCCATGCGCAGCACGCGCGCCTTGATCAGAACATCGCCCTTGCGGACCGCGCGCATGAAGTTGATGTTCAGCGACACCGTGCTCATCGGCTTGAAGCCGCCGAGCGCGGCGGTAATGGCGACGACCATCGCCGTATCCGCGGCCGCCATGAATACCTGGCCGCTGATCATGCCGCCCGAGTGTCGCCACTCGCCAGAGAACGGCAGACGCAGCGTGGCGCTTTGCTCGTCGACCTTGATCGGCGTCAACGTGAGCGCCCGGACCCATGGGGCAAGAACTCGGTCGAGCAGCTCGGTAATCTCTTTGTCATCCATGGGAATCCCCGGGTGAAAGCCGCGATGCTGCGTGCGGGAGGTGTCCGCGACATGATACCGGCAGCGTTGGACGCGTCGATGTTTTCCGGATGGCGGCGTTGTCGAGGGAACGCTCAAGTTCGGGCGATGCGATCTTTTTAATAACACTGCGAAGAGGGCTTGGCAATCTCGAAAAGATCCTGCATAATTTCGCTTCTGTTGGGGCGTTAGCTCAGTTGGTAGAGCAGCGGACTCTTAATCCGTAGGTCGAGTGTTCGAGTCACTCACGCCCCACCAAGGAATTCGCTTTAGAATCAAGAAACTATGCCGCTCTAGCCAGCGGCATTTTTTCTTTCTGCTCCCCGGCACTTGACCAAAACTTGACCGTGCCAGCGTGGGCGGCCAGGTGGCTGGGAGCAAGGTGGGCGTACTTCTGCACCATCTCGACGGTTTCCCATCCCCCCAACTCCTTCAGCACCATCAGCGGCGTGCCGCGCTGGACGTGCCAGCTTGCCCAGGTATGGCGCAGGTCGTGCCAGT
Organism: Paraburkholderia lebeckiae; assembly: GCF_050436225.1. Lineage (NCBI taxonomy): Bacteria > Pseudomonadati > Pseudomonadota > Betaproteobacteria > Burkholderiales > Burkholderiaceae > Paraburkholderia > Paraburkholderia lebeckiae. The sequence goes on from NZ_JBNDLU010000002.1 coordinate 3,792,713, forward strand.
GGAAGTCCTCGATGCCGACCGCCTGGCAGGCGCGCTCGAAATCCCGCGTGTCGATTTGCTGAATGCGGGCATCCTGCCCTTCTCCTCGCGTGAAAACGAGTCGCTCCGCCAACTTCAAGCGGCGAGTTAACACGCCTGCCGCATCGTCGTTCAAAGGCACCGGGCGGGCACGCTTAGATTTGGCCTCTTCATGCGTGATCCACGCATTGCACTGTGCCAAATCGACTTGGGACGGCGTAAGCCCAAACAACTCGGATTGACGCATTCCCGTGGCGACCGCCACAATGGCAGCGTCACGCATCCAGGGCAACCGCAGCGCATTGATGAGCGCTGCGATAACCTCGGGCGACTCCCATCGGACACGTACGTCCGGCTCGAAGTACCGGGGGAGCTTGGGCACCCGGTCGATCCACTCCCATGCCGCGCACAGATTCAGCAGGCGTTTGATGGTGGCGATATACCGGTTGCGCGTACTACCGGTCCCTTCGCTTTGAAATCCGCCTCTGCTTCCGCACTTTTAAAGCCGGAGCGTGCGGGGTCCGACATGTCCAAGGTTTCGTCGAACACTCGTGCGCAGTCTGCAAACCGTTGCTTGAGTTCCATCGATATGGGCAACGTGTTCGGGTCGACGTCGCCGTACATTCCGGGTGACATGTCCCATATGGGATGACATTGATAGTCGGCCATTACCTTGATCTTTCTCATTTGACGCTCCCCCTTGGATTCGCACCCACAATAAACCCATTGCTTCCGACTGTAACGGCGATCCGTTGTTGTTGACCATTCACCGTCACTTGATAGATATGTCGGCCAGTGCCCGAACCTTGATAGCCAACGATATTTCCTTCGGTTACGGCTTGCATTACAACCTCGGGGATTTGTGCTGGTGACACGCCCATGTTCGCGAACTCTGCACCATGTTCTTCGATGATGTGTTGGAGGCCGGCGCTTGAACTGCCGGTTTCGAGGAAAACACTGTCCTTGGGCACGAAGCTCTTGTGTCCCGCCCGCGCCTGGATCAGCGTTCCGTCCACACTGAAGTGCTCGCCCGAGAGTAGGCACTTCTTCTCGGCGATCGCCACGACGGCCAGCGAATTGCGTTACATGGGACACACGCTGACCGACAATCGGCATGGCCTGGTGGTCAACGCGTGCGTGACGCGCGCTGACGGGCATGCCGAGCGCGAAGCGGCCAAGGTCATGTCAACGACGCGCGGCAAGCGGCAGGAGATGCGAGCGCAGAAATCACGCTGGGCGCAGACCTGCTCAACGATCTCGTCGTGCCATTCTTCGACAGCTACGGCATCCCGCTCGCACGGGTGCTGACCGATCGGGGTACCGAGTATTGCGACAACCCGGAGCACCATGAATACGAGCTTTGTCTGGCCGTGGAGAACATCGATCACACCCGCACCAAGGCGCGTTCGCCACAAACCAACGGCATCGTCGAGCGGCTTCACAAGACCATGCTCAACGAGTTCTATCGCATCGCCTTCCGCAGGACGATCTACGACTCGATCGCCGCCTTGCAGAACGATCTCGACGTGTGGCTTGACCAGTACAACAATGAGCGCGAACATCAGGGACGATGGTGCTACGGCAAGACGCCTATGCGTACCTTTCTCGATTCACTCGAACTTGCCAGGGAGAAGTTGATTCCTCACTGAATCGTCTTCCTGAATTCGCTTCCCCGACTACCTGTCAGGTCCGGTCCAGGCTAATACATCTGAGGCGCGAATTTCGCACCATTCGCCGCAAGCGTATTGAGATCTGCCTGACTAACCGCCGTGTTTGTGGCTACTCGATGTCAAGCTTGTGGCCGCCTTTAGCGAAGTCGGCTTTTATATCGTCCAATATGAGTTGCTTCTCTGTCGGCGAAATCCGAATGGCCTCATCTGGCGGATCCCAGAAACTGATGGTATCCGAGTAGACGACAAAGCCGAGCTTGTCATTCCCGGGGAAGAACATCTCCCCCCCCACCGTTGCAATCCGGTCCATGACTTTCACCTTGATGTGCCCTCGTGATACGTCAATAATCATTACTTGCCTCGGGTAAAGATGACCTTGCTTGAACCTGTTGCAGGGTCGATAGTTGTGATTTGGGTCACCTTGGGATTATTCATCAACGCCGGCAATTCTGCCGTTTCCCAAACGTTGCCAGGTCTGAGATTCGAGCCGATGACTGCGCGCACGGATCCCGATGCTCCTGCCGCATACTGCGCGGAAATGTCTTGCCAAGCTTGCACCACCGCAGGATTCGACGCGTCCCATGCTGGCATCTGGATTCCGTTTTGCGCGATCAACGTTTCGAGCGTCGTGCCGCTGTTCAGTTGGGCGATTTGGGCTGCAATGTCTTGCCCCCCCACTCCGTTAGTTCGCCCTGACCAGAAGAATGCCGTGTTAGGCTCCGTCGCAACTGGGTTGCTGTTTGTGGCCGAAGCCGCCCCAGTCAAAACCGCAGCACCCGTCCCCGCCGGCATCCCATTCACACCCGCAACGACCTCGCCCCCGAGTATTGCCATCTGATTGGCGCAAAGAACGAGATTTGCGGAACACGCTGCGACAATCTCCGGACCGAACAGGACTCCACCGGCTAAGACTGCGCCGCCTACCGCAACAGTGGGCAAATTGTTGGCCAGCGTTTTGCCAACTCCCGCCGCGACCTGTGATTCAGTTACCGCTTGCTGGGCCTGCTGGTTCGCGATGCTCGTCCAGGCATTCGACACCGCTGCGGAAACGTTCTGTGCCGCTGCAACCGCCGATTGCATATGGAGCAACGAACCCAGGTCATTGTTGAGCGCCTCGTTCCCACCGTACATACCGCCCGCTGCACCGTTCTGCCCTGCCGCTAACGCAACGGCCCCGCCAGTCAGTGTCGCTAGGGCGGCCACCAGTGCGGTTTGTTCGGAGGTCAATTGCTGAGCCTGCGGGTCGGTCCCGCTCAGAACGAACGGCGTCGCGACCGAACTCACCCCTGCACCTATTGCGCCGCCCCCGCAGCCCGTTCCGCTCGCCACGCTGGCAATGCAGCCCAACGCAGCATGTTCCAGCACGTTCTGAAGCGTGAGTGGACCGGACGTATCCCCAATCGTATAAGCCCCAACCGCTGCGAGATCGCTGATTCCAGCCGTCTTCAGACTATCGAGAAAACTCCCACCGTCGATAGCCGTCTCAACCCCTGCGTTGATCGTCGCGGTCGCACCAAGCGCAGCAAGCTGAGCCGGCAAATTGGTCGCCGCAGTCGACCCTGCCTGAGTAACTTGCCCAAGCGAATTGCCAATATTGCTGATACCCGCAAGCTGCCCCAACGTGCTCACATTCTGCGGAAGGCTATCCAGCCCCTGGTCGAGATTGCCCAGTCCGATCGACCCCGTGGTACTGTTATAGGTGATGCCGTTAGTCAACCCGGCGGTCAAAGCACCAACCGCACCCGCTTCCAGCAACGCACCGAAATCCAATCCATTGCCCGACGCAATCTGGCTGGCCGCGCTTCCCGCCATCCCCGACAGCGCGCCGACAACAATGGACTCACCGAGTGTCATGCTCGCCATCGCCACACCCATCGCTGCCGCTGCCGCCCCTGCCGTCACGATCGATGCCGCAATCGCAATCGCAGCCACCACAAACGTCGGCAGTCCGCCGCCTTGCTTGACGAAGTCCGTATGCAGATCGTCGCTCACCGAAGTCTGCGTAAAGTTCATACCCAGCGACTGCTGCAACTGCGCCAGCACCTGCTGCGTGCCAGCCTGATCGACGGTGCCGTCGGCATTGAGTTTTTGCAGCGCCCCGCCAATCTGATCCAACGTCTGCACGTTGAGATCCATATTCGCCGCGCTCATGAAACCACCCGGCTGAACCGTCGTGCCGGTGGTATCGATGTAACCGCCCTTGACCGAACTCCAGACTTGGCCGATATCGACCTGATTCGCCTGGTTGGTCAGCGTGTCAGTGTTGACCGTGAGCGTGCCGGAAGCAGTAATGCTGCCGGTATTCAGAATGCTGCCGCCGCTACCCTTGTCGAAATTAAGCGTGACGTCCTGCCCCGAGATATTGCCGCCCGCCGACATCGCACTCGTGTTGGTCGGCAGATAAACCTGCGGCATCAGCGCCGTGATCGTCGGACAGGTGTTCAATGCCGGCCCCGTCGCCGTACACGACGGATCCGGAACGGTCTGCTCCACGTACCAGAGCATCGGTTTGTCGAGCGCGTTGACCTGCGCCTGCGTCAGCGCATCGCCCAGTTGCAGGTTGTTCGCCGTCGCGTAGTCGAGCGCGTTCTGATACAGATCTGCTTTTTCCTGCTCCGTCACCGACGTGTTGGTCTTGCTGTCGTACGTCAAGCCATCAATAAAACTTGCCTTGCCTGTTTGCTGCAAGGCCGCCTGCTGCAAGACCAGATCCTCTTCCTGCGGGTTGTAATAGAACAGCGTGGAACTCGGCTGAAGATTTGGCGGAAGCGCATTGAGCAGATTCTGCGGGCCCAGGTTGCCAAGCGTCGACGTGCCGAGCGAACTATCGACATACGAAGCCGTTCCCGCCACCGCAGTCGGGATCGCGCCGCCCACCTGATGCTCCAGCGTGATGCTGATGCCAGGCATATTCACCGGGCTGAGCGAAATAACCTGCGACGGCCCATTAACACGCGGCGTATAGGTGTTGGCCGTCGTGATGCCATTGATCAGCTTCTGGCCGGTCAGCGTCACCGACGTGCCGATCACGTTGCCGACGTTCTGGATCTGTCCGCCGGACGTAATGGTCAGATTCGGCGCCTGAATCGTAGCCGCGATATTGCCGACCGGCTGCGGCGGATCAATCGTGCCCCCCGTGTTCGTATAGGCACTGCCATAGAGCGCCGTGCACTCGGCCGGCGACCCGCAAGCCCAGACGTCATGACGTTTGTCCGGGCTGAACATGCCCGTTTCCTGCACCCAGTGCGAGTGCCAGTACGCATTGAGCGTCTGTGCCTCATTCACCACCGGACCCGCCACGGCGATAGTCGCCGCATTTCCGGCACTAATCAGACTACCGATGTTAGTCAGGCTGCCCGCATTGATCTGCAGGTTATTGCCCGCGCTGATCACCGAGGAACTGCCCGACTGCTGGTCGACATAACCCTCGCAGTAGCTCTCCCTGTAGCCACCCGCCGTCATACAACCCGAATACTGCTCATTCGAACCGTAGTCCTGATGCACAGGCACAGGTGGCGGTAGTGTGTTCGTTATCGCGCCCGACACGTTGAGCGTGATGTTGTTGCCCGCCACGATTTCGCCCGACGTGTTGGTCAATCCTTGCGCAGGGGTTGTCGAACTCGCAGTCGTATCGACACCGCCGATCACGATGTCGTGACCAGCGAGAAGGTTGCCATACGTATTGCTGACCTGGCCGGCGGCGATAACGAGGTCGTTGCCGGCGTATATCGTCGCGCTCTGCTGCGCGTAGCTGAAACTCGTTGTCGTCGGGTTGTCTCCCCGATAGCCCATTCCGGCGGCGCACTCGCTGGCCGACACGCCCGTCGCGCACCCAGGCGAACTGCTCGTCGACGTGATGCGCTCACCCTGGTTGCTGAAGGACTGGGCTCCACTTGCGTTGAAATTGCGGCCCGCATAGATATTCCCGCTGTTGACGAGGTTGCCGCCCGAGAGGTTCACATCCTGACCGGCGACGATCAATCCTTGCTGGCCAAACGTTGTGGTCGTGGTCGTGATGCTCGCAGGAACCGACGCAGTCGAATTGAACGTAGCCGTACTTTCGCCGCCCACGTATCCCCCAAGCTCGTAGGGGATCGGCGCGTTATAAAGGCCGACGCTCCCCAGCGCCTGCAGTTGCGCCATGAAAGCGTTGAGTTGTGTCTGGTCGACCGTGTCCACGACCGTCGCCGTCACATCTCCAAGCGAACCGTTATTCAGCGATTGAAGGTTGAAGTTGACATTGCCGCCGGCAGAAATGATGCCATCGGCGTTCGACAGCGAACCTGCGGTCAGCGTGATGTTGCCCCCCGCCATGATGGTGCCCGGCGTGCCGGCGCCTGGAGCCGTGACAGTGCGATCGATACCCGGCAGAGCGATCGTCTGATATGAAACGCCGGCTTGCTGCAAATTGCTGCCGACCTGCGTCGGCTCCGTGAGTTGTGCGCCATACATGCCGGTCAAGGCGGCGTTGTGCGCCACGTCGAGCACGCCATTCGCCAGGTCGGGGCCCAGGTCGGACAAGGTCGCGTTGTAGGTATAGGTCGCGTCGTAATACGATCCGCCGTTGCCGCCCGTGAACCCATAAACCGTCTGCGTGCCGACCACTATCGAGCCATACAGTGACGGGTCGTCGGCCGCCGAAACCACTTGGGTAGACGATGTCAAACCGCCCTGAACACCATCGTTGACGACCGCGCCCGCATTGATGGTGATGTTCCCCGCGGCCGAGATCGTGCCCGTCGTATTCTGCAGCGTGCCGCCCAGCGAAAACTGCATGTTGCCGTTGGACTGGGTCGTCGCGCCCTGGTTGTCATAGTTACCCCCGTTGATCGAAAGCAGGTTGCCCGCTTCCACGGTGCCACGATTCGTGGCGTTGCCGTTGAGCGTCAGCGCGTCGTCCGCATGCATCACCGCGCCGACCGCGTTGTTCAAGGTGCCGTTGAACGTTACGTCGTTGCCGGCGACCTGACCGAAGTTCGTGAACGTGCCATTGGTCGTGATCGTCAACGGCGCCGTGCCGGTCATCGTGCCGTAGTTGTTGACGCCGTTCAGCCCCGTCAGCGTCACACTTTGACCGCCATAACTCCACGTTCCGGTGTTATTGATCGACCCCGCGGTAATCGAGAGCTGACCGCCCTGGCTAATCGTTCCCTGCGACGGATCAAACGCCATGTTCACGGCGCTGATGCCCATGTTGCGCTGCGCGAGAATCTGGCCACTGGCGTTGTAGAACGAACCGTCCCCGCCGTTGATCGTCAGCGAGACGTCGCCAGTCGTCGGGCCACCGGGTGCATTCGGATTTCCCGCGAAGATGAGCCCGTTCTGGTTATTCAACGTGCCCGTGTTGATCGATAGGCCGTTCACGGCCATCAATGATCCGCCTGAGTTATTCAGGCTACCTGCAACGGAGATATTCGTCGTCGAGCCATTCACGAGGCCCGCGTTGGTGAAGTTCGTCGCGTTGATCGTCGTCGTGGTCGTCGACGCCAGCGACGCGTTCGCCGCATTCGTCAGACTCGGGGCAGACACGTACAACGCACCCCCGGACAACACCTGGCTCGCGTTGTAAAAGCCATTGCCGGAGGTCAGCGTCGCCGCGCCGACCACATCTATCGCGGCGCCGACCAATGAGAGCTGATTCGACGCCGAGGCCGTCAAGGTCCCGCCGACAATCGCCGAACCCAAGGTCACATTCGTGCCACTGAACTGCATGTTGCCAGTCGACACCATCGACGTCTGGCTCGCATCGAGCGTACCCTGCGCGCTCACGTTCACATTCTTCGAGCCGCCTTGCGAGCCACTCAACGTGACATTGCCGCCGTTCAGCGTGAACTGCCCCGCCACCGTGCTAGTCCCGCTCAACGTGAGCGTCTGCCCGGCGCTCATCGTCGCATCGCCGTTCGCCGAGACGCCCGCCACGTTCACATTGCCGTGCGTGCCCGCGACATTGACCGTGCCCATCGACGACACTGCGCCGATCACGGTCGCGTTATTGGCCGCCTGAATCGCCACATTGCCGCCGGACTGCACGTTGCCGCTAAAGCCAACACTGCCGCCCGTGGAATTTGCCGTCATATTGCCCACGGCCGTCGTCGCGCCGAGCGACATATCACCAACCGAGGTCGCCGTGAACAGGCCCGCGCCCTGAATCTCCCCAAGCGTGATGGCGCCGCCCGCCCCGACCGTGATGTCCTTGCCGAACGTCAGCGAGCCACTGCCGTTGACGGAGCCGCCTGCGTTGATAGTGGCGAGGCCGAGGCCGAGGAATGCGCCGGTCAACGTAGCATTGCCGCCTGAATTAATCGTCGTGTCGCCGTTGACGAGTCCACCATTCAGCGCCAGCGCGCCGCCCGACGTTACCTTCAGATTGCCTTGACTCGTCACCGCGCCGCCAACGCTCAAAATGCCGCCGCTCGCGCTCAACGTGACATCGGAATTCGCGCCGACCGTGCCGCTTGCCGCGAGATTGCGGCCCGCGGTCACCGTGAGCGCGCCGACAGCCGAAGCATTTCCGCGGATCGTCGCATCGCGCATGGCCGTCACGCTGAGCGACGCCCCGGAGGCAAGCGTGCCGCCCACGCTCACATCGCCCGCGCCATCGTGTCCTTGCGCCTGCAACGCAATCGCGCCGCCGGCTTGCGCCGAGCCCATTGACAGATCGTTGCCCGCTGTCGCATTCAAGGTGCCGTTGGTCGCGACGATGCCGCTCACACCGATGCTGCCGCCCGCGTTCAGCGTAGCCTGCTGGCCAAACGCGACGGAACCCGCGTTGATCGAACCGCCTGCCGTCAAGGTGCCCACGTTCTGTGCGCCGATGCCACCGGTCAGCGTCAGGTCGCCAGCCGACGTGAGTTGCGCATTGCCGCCCACCGTCGTCGCACCGGAGAAAGTCAGTGGCTGGCCAGCGTTCGCATTCAGATTGCCTTGCGTCGTGACATTCGCTGCACTCGCGCTGCCGCTGGTCGCAGTGAGCGTCAGATCGCCTGCCGAGTTGACGTCGGCGAGCGCGATACTGCGCGCGGCATCGATCGTCGTCGTACCGCCTGTGTTGATCGCACCACTCACGCCAACATCGCGTGTCGCCTGCAGCGCCAGCGTACCGAGCGCCGTAGCCGTGCCGCTGAGTGTTACGTCACCGCCGCCCGCGTTACCGTTTGCGGTCACGGCAAGGTTGCCGGTCACCGCCTGCACGCTGCCCAGGCCCGCGTTGTTGCCACCCGTCACCGTGACGCTCGCGCCTTGCAGCGCGCCGGTCAATGCGAGGTCGTGCGATGCATTCAGCGTCGCTGCCTGAGCAAACGCCGCCGTACCCGCACCGTTGATGTCATGCGATGCCGCCAGCGTGCCGCCGAGCTGGCCGGCAAGCGCGCCGGTCAGCATGATGTCGCGGCCCGCCTGCGCGGTCACATCCTTGGCCGCGTTGATCGTGCCACCGAGTTGCGTATCGAGCGCGGACGTCAGGTTCAATGCGCCAGAGGTGGTCGTAGTGCCGGTCAGCGCAATGCTGCCGGACGCTGCCGTAGCGGTGAGATCGCCTGCCGTGGTTTGCACCGTGCCGTTCACCGTCACGTTTCGTTGCGCAGCAAGCGTCAACGAATCGCCGGTGGTCAACGAACCGCTGACCAGCACGTCGCGCGCGCCGCTTAGCGTGACCAGACCGGGCGCCGTCGCCGTACCCGTGATCGCCGCATCGCCACCGCCGACGTTGCCGTTTGCAGTGAGAGTCAAGGTCGTCGCCGAATTGACGTCGTGCAGCGTGGTGCTGTCGCCGCCCAGCGCATTGATCGTGTTCGCCTGCACGCCACCGGTCAGCGCGATATCACGTTGCGCCGTGTAGTTCGCCGCTTGCGTAAACGCCTGCGTACCGGCACCGCCGATATCGCGGCCTGCCGTCACAAAACCGTTCGCCTGGCCGATCAGCAAACCGTTCAACAGCGCATCACGGCCCGCATTCAACGTTGCGTCGCCGACTGCGCTCGTGCTCGCGCCGAGCGACAGATCCAGACCCGTCGCGATGTTCAGCTTGCCGCCGCTGTTGATGCCGCCCGTCGCGTTCAAACTGCCCTGCTGCGCGTTGAGCACCGCATCGCCGACCGACTCGACCGCGCCTGCGACGTTGATATCGTGTTGCGCGTTAATGCCGACGGTCGTGCCGCTGGCGATCTTGCCTGTCGTCGCCACAGTCACATCGTTCTGGGCCGTCGCCGTCACCGCACCCGCGGCGGCAACGGACCCATTGACCGTGAGATTGCCCGGGCCATTGGCCGTGTTCGTACCAATCGCGCTCAACGCGACGGTGCTAGCCGATTCGACGTTGTTCACGCCGATGTTGCCCGCCGCCGTCACCTGAACCGCCTGGCCCTGGATCAGCCCGCCTTGCGCCACATCGCGGCCCGCGTTCAGCGTAGCCGCCTGCGTGAAGGTCATCGTGCCCGCGCCGACGATATCGCGACTCGCCGTCACGATGCCTTGCCCCTGTCCGGCAAGCATGCCGGTCACGTTGACGTCGCGCGCTGCGTTGAGCGTCGTATCGAGCGCAGCGGTGGTCGTGCCACCGAGGTTGATGTCGGAACCGGCCTGCGCGTTGAACGCGCCGTTGCTTGCAATCGTGCCCGTCGAACTGACGCTGCCGTTCTGCGCGGTCAGCGTGGTGTCGTTAGCCGATTGAATCGACCCGCTGATGCCGATGTTCTGCCCGGCGTTCAGCGTGACCGCCGCACCGCCCGTCACCGCACCGGTGATGTTCAGATCCTGAGTCGCCGCAAGCGCGAGGCTCGATGCCGCCTGCACGTCATGCAACGTTGCAGAGCCGCCCGCATTCGTCTGCACGGTACCGCCGCGCAGCGAACCCGACAGGTTCGTATCGCCACCGGAACTGACGTTCGCCGCGAGGCCGAACGCGCTGGTCGCCGCGCCCGCAATCGTGCCGCCGGCCGTCAACGTGCCGTTGCCTTGCGCGACAACCGAGCCGTTCATCGTCAGGTTCTGCCCGGCGTTGACAGTCAGGTCTCCGAGCGCGGAAGTGCCTTGCGTACCGAGGTCGACCGATTGCGCCGCATTGATCAACAGGTTGTCGCCCGACTGAATGTTGCCGGTACTCCTCAGCGAGCCCGCTGCATTCGTCAGCGTGACGTTGTCATTCGACGCGACGCTGCCGGCGATCGACGTGTTGCCGCCGCTCGTCACGTTCAGTGCGTTCGCACTCTGCAACGCGCCATTGATCGACGTATCGCCGCTAGAAGTCAGCGACGCCGTCGACAACGATGCAACCAGGCCGTTGACCGCCAGCGTGCCGCCGTTCGCCGCGACTTGCAGCGCCGAGTTCGCCTGCACGTTGGTCAACGTCACCGAATGACCCGCCGTCAGCGAGACGCCCGCGCCTTGCAACGCGCCGGTCACCGACAAGTCGTTCGCAGCGGTGACGTTCGCATCCTGGACGAAACCGCTGCTGCCGCCCGCGATCACGTCATGGCCCGCGCTGAGCATCGCCGCCCCCTGCCCCGCCAGCGTGCCACCGATGGTCAGGTCAAGCCCGGCCGTCAGCGTGGTATCGCCGGTTACGCTCGTCGCACCGGTCAGCGCAACATCATGCGCGCCATTGACGACGAGGTTCGCCGCGCCGTTCAACGTGCCGCTCGAATTCACGCTGCCATTCATCGCCGCGACCGACAGATCGCCAACCGCCTGCACGGTGCCCGCTGCGGCCACGGCAACATTGCGCTGCGCCGTCAGCGTGACCTGCGAACCACCCGCCAGCGTGCCATTGACGACCACATCGCGCGCCGCCTGCACGTTTGCCGCGCCAACCGAAGCTGCGTTGCCGTTGAACGTCACGTCGCCACCACCCGCCGGGTTGCTGGTGATACCATTCGCCGCAACGTTGAAAGCGCCGCCCGCCTGTACGTCGGCGAGACTCGCGTTGTTGCCCGCCGTCACTTGCAGACCATTGGCGAGCAGCTTGCCGGTGAACGCGACGTCCTGTCCTGTCGTCAACGTACCGTTCTGGCCGAACGCCACCGACCCGCTGCCGGTGAGATTGTTCTGTGCATTGAACACGCCATCCTGCTGCACGATGACCACTCCCGGAACGTCGAGGTTGCGGCCTGCGCTCACCTGCGCGTCAGTTCCAGCGAGCAGCGAACCCGCTATCGAGATATCGCGCGCGGCGTTGGCGGCGAGCGTCGTGCCACTCGCGAGCGATCCGCTCACTGAGAAGTCCTGGCCTGCCGTCACCATGACGGCCTTCTGCGCGGTGGCCTGCCCAACCACACTTGTGTTCTGACCGGACGTCAGCGCGAGGTTATTGCCGCTTTTGATCGTTCCGTTGTTCGTCACGCTGCCTTGCGTCGCGGTCAAGCCGAGATCGCTCGAGGTCTGCAGCGCGCCGTTCACGTTGACGTTGCGCTGCGCTGTCGCCTGCAACGTACTGCCGTTGGTCTGCCCGTTCATGTTGATGTCGCGCGCGGCCTGCAAGCTCGTCGCGCCGCTCATCACGGAAGTGCCGTTCAGGTTGATATCGCCTGTGCCGTCGTTGCCTTGCGCCGTCACCGCGAGCGCGCCGCCGGTCTGCACGTCGCCAAGCGTGACGTTCGCGCCGCCCGTGACCGCCGTGTCGCCGTTCGATTGCGCATTCGCCACGTTGACGTTGCCGCCCGCCGTGACGGCGAGCTTGCCGCCGCTCTGAATCGTGCCGGTCGACGTGACGTCGCCGTTCGCATTGATCGTGTAGCCGCTGATGCCGACGTGCGCGCCGGTCATCGACAGATTGCCGCTCGCCTGCAGCGTGGCCTGCTGTTGCGCGGCCGAACCGTTCACCGTCAGGTCACCGTTCGACGACAGCAGCAAATCACCGGTATTCGCGGCCATCTGCGCATCGGTGCGCACCCCCATGCCGGCTGCGGTGCCGATCATCTGGATCTGGCCGGCGGTCATCGCGCCGAACGCGGTGGCGTCGATGGCAAGACCATTGTTGGCATGGCCATTGGCGCTATTGATCGCGCTGGCCGAGTTGTCCAAGCCATTCGCCGACGTCGCATACGTGGTGCCGTTGCTGCTCACCGCCGACGGCAGCACGAACTGGCGCCCGGCAATCGCGTTGATCCGTTGGCCTGCATACAGCGGTGCATTGATCCCGATGGTTTCGCCGATCAGTTCGATCGTGCCGACCGTGCCTTCAATACCGGCACCCGGGCCATTTACGCCCGCGTTGCCTTCGATCTGAATATGGCCACCGGTCACGCTATAACCGACCGCTTGCGCGTTATCGAAGTCGGTAACCGTGCCCTTGAGATCACTCAGAAACTGGGGCGTACCGGTCGACAGCGTGACGCCGATCGTATTCGTGAACCCCGTGCCGTTGGTCGTAATGCCGTTGGGATTCACGATGATGACGGTGGCTGGCGCACCGAACACTTCGAGCGGCCCGTTGAGCAGGCTCGCGTACGCGGCGCCCGTCGACGTCACCTGATTGACAATCACGCTCGCTGGGCGGCCCACGAGATTTGGATTCGCCTGCAGATCGCCGCCGGTGAGCGACGTGCCGCCCATCTGGCTGTTATTCAGAATCAGCCCGACCGGATCGATGTTGAAGCTCTGATACTTGTTGAGCGAAATCCCCGCCGCGTTCGGCGCGGTGATGTTCACGACAGGGACGCCGCCACCCGCGCCGGTGGTCTGCGTGATCTTCGGTTGAAACGTGATCGGCGCGGTCGGATCGACAATCGGCGCGGCCTGCGCCATTTGCATCGCAAAGCGGATACGCACCGCGCTCAGGTCAATGATGCGTTCCCATGCTTCGTCGTCCAGACGATGGCTTCCGGCAGCCAGCACCCCGGCAGCGTCACGGCTTTGCTCGAACGTGATCGAGAGCGGTCCGGCGAACAGCGTCAACGCGACCAGCGCCGAGACCGCGCGCTGCCACACGCGATACGCACGCGCAGGCATCGGCACCGACCAGCGCAGCCGCGCGGACTGCATGCCGCGATCGTGCCGCTCGTCGTGTGCCTGACGGTTTTGCTCGAGTTGTCGTAAAGCGTTGCGCGTGGACGCGTTCATGGTCTTTCTCGTTTTTCTTCGTTTCTTGTCTGGCGTGAAGCGGATTGGCCGCCCCGCTTCACGTGCAGCAGATATTTCCCCGTCCGCTGCACTCCGTGATTCAAAGCTCTGTCACACGGAGATTTGCCGCTCTCGTGAATAGAGAACGGCCGCTCATTTTTCGAGTCAGGTTCCCCCAGCCACGTCCTTCTTTGGCGCGGTGGGCAACAGGTCTTGTGCGCGTACCTTGGGTTTGCCAGGTTCGAAGACCCAGGCTTTCGGAATGTCCCCCGCTGTCTGGCCGCTGCTGTGAACGAAGGGGCCCAGTTGTTCCAGCATCTCGGCCGCGTCCCAGCCGGCAACCTTCATGGTCAATACCGCGTCGTCGTTGAACATCCGGATGTCTGCCGATTCCTCATGTCTGTTTGTTCCTCCACCACCGCTGGGGATGATGATTGGCACGTAATAGGCAGTCTTTTGCATCATGCTGTAGTCAAACCCCGAACTGCGGACGAGGTCGCCGGTCGGTGCAAGCGCGCCCGACATTGCAGGCGGAACGACCATGAAGTATTTGAATCCATGCTGTTGCGTCAGCTCAGCGCAGCGGTACAGGAAGTACTTGTGCACCGCCTGTTGTGTCGAGTACCCGTTGCCCCAGAACTGAACATGCAATGTCTGGTCATCGATCTGCCTGTCCTTGTACCCACCCGTCAAACCTTCCGACTGATACGGAGTGGCGCATCCCGTCAGGGCCGCGGTCGCTGCCAGCGCCGCGAAGGCAAGTACCGTTTTCTTGATGTTCGACTTCATTTCCCCGATTCCTTCTTTCTGATCAAACTCGCAAAAGGGCCCGCTGGTGCGCAAGGCAGCCGCTGACCTGCCTGTCGATCGCTTTTACTGCTGCTGAATGCGTGCGTTTTTCATCAGATCGACCACGACCTGTGCCGTGGCTTTCTCCAGCGCGACCTGTTCAAGCTGCTTGCGCAGCGCGTCCTTGATCTCGTCGTATTGGGGAATCTGCGTTGGACGCTTTTCGTCGACACGCAGAATCCAGTACGCGTCGCCGATTTGCACCGGCGTGCTCGACACGCCGCCTTGCGGCAACTTGACGAGCGCTTCGGCGAGCGGCTGTGGCCAGTTCTGTGTGATACCGGCCTGAATCGGCGTCTTGAACGAAACCCAGTTCATCGCGCCGCCTTGCGCCGCGCCCGGGCCCTGGCTGTACTGCTTCGCGAGTTGCGCGAAGTCGGTGCCCTTCTTCAGTTGCGTGAGCACCGTCTGAGCGGTGTCAGCATCTTTCACTGCGATCGCACTCGGCTTGTATTCGTTGTCACCGAGGGTCGCGACGATCGCGTCGTATTTCGCCTTCACATCGGCATCGGTAACGGGTGTGGGCTTGACCTGATCGCGCAGATACGCGGCGGTCATCGCGGCCGTCTTCGCCTGTTCGACCGCGGCCACGACTTGCGGACGCGATTCGTAATGCTGCTTCTCGGCAGCCTGGCGGAACAGTTCACGCGCGATCAGCTGATTCTTGACCGACGCGCGCAACGCGGGCGTATCCGGCACGTTCAACGCACGCACGGCCTGGTCGAGTTGGTCCTGCGTAATCACGACGTTGTTGACGCGTGCCACGCCGTTGGCCGGCAACGGACCACCGATGGCATCCGCTGCCTTGTCGGCCGAAGGTTTTGCCTTGGGCCTGTTGGCCGCATGCGCTGCAGGCAGCAAACCGGCCGCAAGACCGAGCGTGGCGATCAACGTGGCGTTGCGAATCCTGACTGTGATCGGACGATGTTTCATATGAACCTCTTCAGAGTGACCAGTTGAGTGTGGCGAGCAGCACGGTGGCTTTTTTCCCGAGTGCTGCGGGTTGGAGCAAGGCCTGACCGAGCAGCACCTCGCTAGTGACGGTTTGTGTTCTGTAGCGCCATTGCGCGCGCGCGCCGATGCCGGTGCCCATGAGCGTCGGCCAGCCGCCCTGCGCGACCAGATGCGATTTGCCGCCGTCGAGAAAGACGTACGGTTCGAGATGGGCGTCGTGCCAGACCGGCACGTTCTGCCACGCGGCCTCGTTGCGCAGATAGAAGCCGCTGTCGCCGGCAATCCCGCCTTCGGTAAAGCCGCGCACGGAATCCATGCCGCCGAGGAAGATCTGCTCGTTGCCGAACATCGCGACGTGGCTGTACTGGCCGCGCAACGTGCCGCGATAGGTCCATTGCGTGCCCGCCAGGGTGCCGAGCGCGACCTGTAGCGTGGCGGTGGCGTCGACTTTGGTGAACTGGCTGTGTGCATCGACTTCGTCGATATCGGGGGCATCATGACTCGCGGAGAGCCACGGCAAGCCTTGCGACACGCCGACGTCCCACGTCGCGGCCGCGGCCTGATCGTGCGCGACGAAGCGACGTAAGCCATTCAGGCCGACGCGCAACACCGTGAGGTCCTGCGGCGCCAGGTCGATTCCGTTCAGGCTGCGTTCCGTACGCATTTTGGTGAGCGTCACGTCGACGCTGGTGCGTCCGGTGCGCGAGCGCGTCAACACGTCGTTCCAGCCGAGAATCTGGCTGAATGTGCGGCCCTGGAGCAGCGCGACATCACTGATGATCTGCTGGTATTCGGATAGCGACGTCGTGTAGCTGAACGTCTGATAGCCGTACGGCGCCGCCGCGGAAAACACCACCGCGTTGCTGTCCTGCGTGCCGACGTAGCTGAACGACAGCGACTCCTGCAAGCCGGTCAGGTTGTCCGCTTCGACACCGGCGCGATAGCGCAGCGTGCCGGTTTGCGAGCTGCCATAGTTGTCGATGCCGAGGTCGTAGAAAACGCGGTCGCCGTAGTGGTTGGTGATCGCCACCACCGAATCGCCCGGCGTCTCGCCTGGCATGATCTGGATTTCGGCCTGGTTGCGGCGCAGCCGGTTGATCTGGTCGACACCCTGTTCGAGATCCGGCAAGCGCAGCACGTCGCCCGTGCTGTCGCCGAAGGACCACGCGGTGCCCGCGTCGGTCAGCAGGCCGCCGCCGTGTGTCCTGTACCACGGCTCGTTCGGATCGCGCGGACGCAGCGGTTTGCCATTCAGCGTGAAGGCCGACACTTTGCCGTCGACGATGTTGATTTTCAGCGTACCGGAGGCAAGATTCTGCGCGCCGAGATACGCACGCGTCGTGATGTAGCCGCGCGCGATGAACGCCTCGGTCACACGGCGCAGCAGCAGGTTGATACGGTTGCGGCCGAGTTGCTTGCCGATGAAAGGCGCGGCGATCCTGTCGAGCTCACTTTTGCCGAGTGCGGTGTCGCCGATGAAATCAATGTGGTCGATCTTGAACAGCGGCTCGACGTCGGGCAGCGTTTCGACATCCGCGCCTTCAGGCAGATTGACCACTGTCGGCTGCGGCACTTCGATCTGTGGAGGCGGCTGCTGGATTTCGTCGCGCCGCTGGCGATCGCGTTGCTCTTGCAGGAGCCGTTGCGCCGGATCCTGTTCGGCGCGCGCGGGTGCACCGAACGGCACGCCGCCTAATGCCGCCGCGTTCGGCAAACCCGGCGGCGTTTGCGCGAACCCGCGCACCGCTGCCGCGCCGGCGAGTATCGCCAGCGTGCAACGCGCAAGCCCGGGCGTGCGGCGCTTCATGGTCCGGGTCATGGCCCGCTTTATAGCCCGCCTCATAGCCCGAACCACGACACGAAGCCGAGATGGTTGTGATTGCCGATCGTGACCGGTGCGCGATACGGCGCGCTAATCGTGTTCACGCCGCCCGCGGCTTTGATGTCGCCGGGCGCGTTGAACGCGCCACCTTCAATATCCGCCTCGCCGGTCAACTCGACCTGGCCGCTGCCACCGATGAACAGACCACCCGTGTCGGCCGCAAAGATCGCTGACCAAGCGTTACCGAACCACGCTTTGAGGTCGTGCGTACGGTTGATCGCCGTGTAGCCAAGTACAGCTTGTGCGAGGGTTTTAGGCGCGTCGAGTTTGAGCGTGCCTTCCGCCGACACCAGGCCACCCGTGTTGGTGATCTGCGTGCCGGCTTTCAGCGCGATGTCATTGTTCGCCTGGATCACGCCGCCGTAGCCCTGCACATTGCTCGACGAACTCGAACTGCAGAAGAAGAAACACGTTTGATGAAACGACGCCTGACCGGTGAAGATCGCCTGCGTCAGTAACTGGTCGCGCGCGGTGATCGAAATCGAGCCGCCGACGGTCGGATTCTTCGGGTCGATTTGCGCGAGAATCGTGCCGCCGATGTTGTGCACGTTCTGCGCGGCAATGGTCACGTTGCCGACGTTGGCGCTCATGTAGGAGAGTTTGTCCGGATCGGCGAGCGCACCGTAGTCGACATTGAAACCGTCGTCGCGATGTTCGACGAAAATCAGGCGCCAGCTACGGTCTGAATAACTGACCGGCGCGCCGCCGTTCACGCCGCTCGAATGATCGACGATGTTGTCGACGTCGCCGCCTGCAGTGATCGTAAGATTCTGGTTCGACAGAATGCGTGCGTTCTGATTCGTCACGGAGCCGCCGGCCGTCACGGACACATCGCCGGCCGCGCCGTACACGACGCCGAGCAGGCCCGTGGGTGTCGACTGATTCAGTATGTTGCCGGTGGCGTTCAACGTGACCGCGGCGAGCGATGCCGTATCGAGCGCGTTCTTCTGCTGGCCCTGTATCAGCGAACCGACGTTGGTGATATCGCCGGTACTGGTCAGCACCACGCCGCTGGTGGTCGAAGCGATCACCGACTGCGCCGTGGCGTCCTGCGCCAGCGCGATGCCCGCGCCGCTCACATCGACACCGGCATTGGCGAGCACGCTGCTGCCCGTCAGGCTGACGGCGCCGCTCGCGGTCAAGGTCGCCGAACCACTATTCGCCTTCAGCTTCGTGTCCGACAACGTCACGCTGTCCTGCACCTGCAAGTCGAGATTGTTTTGCGCCGTCAAAGAAGTATTGGAGAACTGCACCGACCCGTTCGACGACAGCGTGAAATCGCCGAGCGACGCGTTCATCGGCCCGGCGCTGCGCACGCCCGGACCTTTGTCGGTGACGATCAGTTGCACGCGGCCGCTGGTCAGACTGCCGGCGGCGGTGATATCGATGGCGAATGAGCTGGCCGTGGCCGCACTGGTGGATGGACTCAGCGTGAGCCAATCGTTGCTGTTGTCGTTCGGCGAAACCGCCGTGTTCAGCGTGACATTGCTGTTGCCCGCCACGGCGCGCACGTAGGCGGTCTGCGACGTGAAGCCGTTGGTGAGCGGCCCGTTGATCTGCACATTCTTCGCGATCAGATCGAGTCCGATCAGCGCGCTCGCCAATCCCTGCGGTCCGACGACGATCGTCCCGGTGCTGGTGTCGAGCACGATGTCGCGTTCCGGAATGCCCGCCACCGGAATGGTGTCCTTGAAACTGACGTGTCCGGTAGTCAGTGCGACACGGCCCGTATTGACGAATGAACCGCCATTAACCGTAATGCCGTTCGGATTGGCCAATACCACGTTCGCACGCGAGCCGAGCACATCGATTCGACCGCTAATAACACCAGGATTGGTACTCGTTACCTGATTGACAATCGTTCGAGCATTGATACCGACGTTATTAAGCGAAGCGCCGGCTGCGTCTACATTGAAACTGCTGTAGGTATTACTCGAAACGCCCGCAAAGGCTGGAGCGATACTGACCGTCTGATGGCCATTTGCAGCTGTTGAAACCGAGGTTAATGTTCCCCCGTCAACAGTTATGCCAACCGCATATATAGTGCATGGCGCGGCAGCGAGTGCGGCGATAATAAGCCTGAAATGAAATTGACGCAGACGTCCGCTCCCATGGCGGGCGCTGCTTCCCCGTGCGCTACTGGACATTCCTGTTTCACGCAACTGTTCGTTGCGGGTTCTCTTGGTAGATTCGTTCAATACGCAAACACGACCTCGCGGCCGCAGCATTCGTAAGACGAATAACGGCCCGTGCCGAGAGGTACTTTAGAAACATCTGGAAATATTTTTATTACGTTTTGCCTTCAGAAACGGAAAGTCGGCAAAAGCACATCTCGGCAAGGCATATTGCTGGACTGGAGTCCGCGCGAGCGCAATAGCCAGAACGACTGCCAGAGCTATTACCAAGGCCTCGATCAGAGCATCGAGCAGACCAACACGGTCCCGAACTTTGGGAAAAACAGTGACCGACGCGCAAAGCAAGCTCGCACAGTTGCAGACCAGTGGCGCACAGTCAGGCGCAGAAGCTCCGAAAGATCTGGAGGCGCTGAAACAAGCCGCCGTCAACCGCGAAGGCGGCGCGATGGCAGCTGTTCGCGGTTTTGCTGCGTTGCGTAGAAGTCCAGCAGCGCACAGGGTTGTCGCGCAGTTCGGTGTATGCCCGCATGAATCCCGCAGACCCTGCGTATGACAGTAGTTTTCCCCTACCGGTCAATGTCTCCGCCAAGGGCAGTGGCGTGAGCAACCGCTGGATCGCGGCTGAGGTTGATACATGGATTCCCTCCACCTTATCGTCCAGCACGAGACTCCGCCAGCGGAAATCGACGTCTGTCCAGCGCAGCCCCGCCCATTCCTCGCGTCGAGCACCGGTGATCAGCAGGCCTTGCAGGTAAGCGCTATGAACCGGGTTGGCAATCTGGCGAACCTCGCGAAACCACACCGTCAGTTGCTCCCGCTGCAACGAGTCGCCGTCCTTGGCCCTGACGCATGGGACAACGTCGCGAACATCCCGTGCCTTGTAAGCATCGGTTGGAACAATGCCCTTGTAGGCTGGCGCATCGTCCACCCAGCGGCTGTGCGGCGACCCAGGTTGCGATCAGCAAGCACGACCTCGATGTCCAGACAAAGATGTCGGACACGATCTTCCTGGACCCGGTCGCCGATTCGAAAAAGACTGTTTTCGTGCAGATTCGCAATACCTCCGACAAGGCTGATTTCGACATCGCGGCTGACGTGAAAGCGGCTGTCTCGGGCAAGGGATACCGCATCGTCGGAGACCCCGACCACGCGCAATATATTCTTCAGGCAAACATCCTGCAGGTAGGCAAGGTCGCTCCGTCGGCGGCCCAGGAAGCATTCGGCGGATATGGCGCCCCTCTTGGCGGTGCCTTCCTTGGCGCGGCCGCCGCGGCATCGTTTGGTAGCACGCATGCCGCGCCGATCGCTGGCGCGGCCCTCGCTGGCGGCCTGATTGAACTGGTCCCAACGCTGCGTTAAAGATGTGTACTACACCGCCATTACCGACGTGCAAATCAAGGAGCGCCAGCACAGTGGCGTAGCGAGCCACGAAAACTCCACACACAACCTGCACCAAGGCAACAGTGGCGGCACAACCGTGACCTACAGCGAAGATACGAACTATCGTACGTATCAGACCCGCATCTTGAGCGTCGCCAACAAGGTGAATCTCGAGTTCGCTGAAGCAGCGCCGCCGCTGCTCAGTGGGCTGGTGCGCGTTATCGCTGGCTCGTTTTAAGCCAAACATCGACAACCAGCGCGAGGTAGCACATCGCTGAAATTCAGAAAGGGTTGCACGCGAAAGCGTCGCAACCCTTCTTCATCTCCGGCGCAGAAAAATCAGGAGCGACCGGTCACCCAACTCCCATCTGCGCGACCCTATTCCTGCCACCGGCCTTTGCCGTATACAACGCCTCATCGGCAGCCCGAACGACGACGCTGACATCCCTCACCCGATCCGACCGCGACGTGGTCGCGCCGATGCTGACCGTCACGCGACCGAACTCGCAGCCCAGGTGCGCGATGCCTAACTCGCCGATCGCCACGCGGATGTTCTCGCCGACCACCCCGGCACCGGCGACGTCGGTATCCGGCAGCACCACGACGAACTCCTCGCCGCCGTATCGACCGACGCAATCGCCCGGCCGCTGGATCGCCCTGCGGATGCAGCGCGCGACGGCGGTCAGCGCGACGTCGCCGGCCTGGTGACCATACGTATCGTTGTAGGCTTTGAAGTGATCGATATCGACGAACAGCAGCGACAACACGCTGCCCGTGCGGCGCGCGCGCAGCCATTCGCGGTCGAGCGTTTCGCACAGCGCGCGGCGATTGGGCAGGCCGGTGAGTCCGTCCGTGCCGGCAAGCCGTTCGAGCTCGTGCTCCACCCGCTGTCGCCGCCGCAACTCGGCGCCGAGCCACGCCGCCAACACGATCACGCCGATCCCGAAGATCAGCATCAGCGAACCGATCGTCAGCGCGCGCCCCCACCAGCTCGCATAGATATCGTCGGTCGCCTCGGCGACCAGCACGATCAGCGGCAATTGCGGAATCCGTCTGAACGAGTAAAGCCGCTCGGCGCCATCGAGCGACGAAGACGCGATAAAGCTGCCCTCGTCTTTCGCGAGCAGGTGCTGGAAGAACGCCGTCGTGCTGATGTCGCTGCCCGTCACGTGTCGATCGTCGGGCCGTCGCACGATGACCGTGCCGTCCGTTCTGACGATCGACACCGAGCCATGCTGCCCGATCCGCAGATCCGCGAACAGGCTCGTGAAATACTCCTGATCGATACCGAGCGCGACGATTCCCGCAAACGATCCGTCGGGCCGGGACAGTCGCCGGCTCAGCGCGATGCTGCGCGAACCGGGTCTGAGTCTCGAGTAGTACGGCGCGCTGACATCGAGCCCGAGATCCGGATCTTCGCGATGAATCCTGAAGTACGGACGGTCCGAGAGGTTTCCCCCGCGCGGCACGTCGCTATCCGAATCGATCACGACGTTGCCCACTGCGTCGATCACCACTATCGCGCCGACGTATTGCCCGGTCGCCGCGCGATCGAACAGGATCTCGCGCCGCAGACGCGGCGAATCGAGCACGCCCGGACGCCCGAGGCCATCGGCGACGGCCTGCAGCGACAGCGCGTACAGCTCGAAATTGCGCGCGATGTCGCGCTCGGTGATCGTCGCGACATCGCGCGTCGAATCGAGTGCGCGCGCAATCGCATCCTCGCGGCTCTGATACAGCGCGTAGCCACACAGAGCGAGCATCGCGAGCACCACGCCGCATCCCGCGTAGATGACGCCATCGCGTGGCATCCGCCATCTGTGCGCCCGTGCGATCAGCACGCAAAACCGGCCCTTTCTTTTGTGGATCATGTGCTCTGCGTTTCCAACGGCGGGAGTCAGTTTGTCGAAGTGCTCACTACGCTTACGGTTTGTTGGGACAGAGCACCCAGCAGATAGCGAATCCATACGCAAGTGGAATCACGCATTTGCTCTCGCACCAGCCGCCGAATAACGCGATACACAGCTCGCTCGTTTCTTCCGCAGTTTTCTGCCTGCTCACATGGAGACCCACACGCACTCCCTTTCGACTGCGCGTTTCCAGCGGAAACGGACCGGTCTATCGATACTGATGCAAGGCATTCACCGCGCGCCGAATCCATTGGTTTTTTGCGCGAAGGTTGTTAAACCCTGTATCGCCGGTTTTTCGAGGCTCCGGACTGTTTATCGGGTCGAATATTCGCCCCGCTGCATAGGGGCACATCATAAGTTTTCGATAATCAGAATTTACCTGATAATTCAAAAATTGTTCTTCCTCGGCAACGTTTGCGCGTGTTTATTTTTAAATCAAACGCGTGTTTGTTATCGCGTTATCGCGTCGTCGCATTATGTTTTTGTGATCCGTTGAAGCCGCATGCGGATTTACCCAGCTTTTCGACTGGGCAATTTCCTTCAATACACGCCCTCGCCGTCTCGTTACCGTTGAGCGTCGCAATCCATTCGCACACTCACGTTTCGAGGCATCCGATGACCGCATTACTCTCGATGGCCGCGTTCGCGCTCGCCAGTTCCATTTCTCCCGGCCCGGTCAACGTCGTCGCACTGAGCGCCGGCGCGCAGCACGGGCTCGCCGCGAGTCTGCGGCACGTCACTGGCGCGACGGTCGGTTTCACGTTGCTGCTTCTGTTGATCGGCCTTGGCCTGCACGAATTGCTCGCGCGCTTTCCCAATCTGATCGAGATCGTCAAATGGGCGGGCGTGGGCTTTCTGCTCTACATGGCCTACAAGCTCACCATCGACAACGGCCAGCTCGGCGCGGACAAGCCCGCGCGCGGGCCGTCGTTCGCGCACGGTGCGGCCATGCAATGGCTCAATCCAAAGGCGTGGCTCGCGTCGCTGGCCGGCATGAGCGCGTATGCGGCAGGCGGCGACGGCGGGCTCGTCTGGCAATTCACGGCGCTGTACTTCGTGATCTGCTATCTATCGATCGCGAGCTGGGCGTATGCCGGCACGTTTTTGCGCAGGCATCTGCGTGAAGCGAAGCGGGTCCGGGTGTTCAATCGCGTGATGGCGGCGCTGCTCGCGCTCAGTGCGATGTATCTGCTCGTGGAATGACGCGAGCCGCGCCTGCTTCCTGACGTGGCTTCATGCCGCATCACGCTCGGCTGCGATATTGACCCGGCGTCGCCGCCACCAGCCGCTTGAAGGTGCGCTGCAAATGCGCCTGATCGGCGAAGCCGGCATCGAGCGCGACATCGGCGATCAGTGCCCCGAGCCGCAGTTGCGCGCGACTGTACTGGATGCGTCGGTTGATCAGATACGCGTGGGGCGTCATGCCGTAGCGCAGCTTGAACGCGCGTATCAGGTGCGACGCGGACAGCCCGGCGGCTTCGCACACATCGTCGAGTTTCAGCGCGCGCGTGCAGTTTTCGGCGATGTACTCCGCGGCGCGCGCGAGTTGGCCGCTCACGGCACGCTCGGGCATGCTCGCCGGATTGAGCGTTTGCTGCACGCTGGAGAAGAAGGTGATGGCCGCGCTTTCCTTGCGCAGGGTGTCGTTGTCGTCGTCGTTACTGGCGAGAATCGCGCAGAGCCGGTTCAGGCCGTCGAACAGCGCGGCATCGAGCGTCATGATCTGCGAAAACGCGCGGAACGCATGGTTCTCGTTGAAGCCCAGCTCGTGTTGCAGTTTCGTCAACCACGCAACGTCGACGTGCAGCATCCGATACGACCACCGCTCGCCGGCAACCGGGTTGCACGCGTGCACATCGTCGGGGTTCATCATCACGACGGCGCCTGTGCCGACCCATTCCCGCGCGTGGCGGTTCAGATACACGCTGCGGCCTCCCGTCACGGCGCCGATCGAAAACGTTTCGTGCGAATGTTTGGCGTAGCAGACCTTGCGGCCATCGTCGATGGAACGCGCCTCGATGAACGGCAGCGCCGCGCTGCGCCAGAAGCGCGGCGCGTCTGCGCCTTTTGCGCGTGCGGTGTTCGCAGCGCTTGCCGCTTCGATCGTCTCGCTCATGCGCGCTCTCCGGTTGATCCGCCGACTTCGCCGTTGTCTCCGACTTCGCGAAGCCTACGTATCGTAGCCGTCAAACGCATGGCCAACAAGCGAACGCGCGGCGCCGCTCGTAAACGGCGCCGCCGCCCGAACGCTACGCGATTACTTCGCGCTGACGTCGATATTGCCGAGATATTTTGCGGCAAGCGTCTTCACCGTGCCGTCGGCTTGCACCTTAGCGATCGCGGCGTTCAGCTGATCGCGCAGCGCGGTATCGCCCTTGCGAATGCCGTATGCGATGCCGCTGCCGAGAATCTTGTCGTCACGCACAGGCTGACCGACGAACGCGTAGCCCTTACCTTCGGGCTTCGACAGAAAGCCCGTTTGTCCGGCCGGCGCGAGCACGAGCGTGCCGTCGAGACGGCCAGCCGTCAAATCGGCATAGACCTGGTTCTGATCCTGATACGGCAGCACGATCACGCCGGCCGGTTCCCAATGCACCTTAGCGAAGGTCTCCTGAATCGAGCCTTGCAGTACGCCGATGCGCTTGCCCTTCAGCGACTCAGGCGTCGGCTGCAAACCGCTGTCGCTGCGCGCGATCAGCTGCGACGGCACGCGGTAGACGACGGTCGTGAAATCGATCGCCTGGCGGCGCTGCTCGGTCGCATTCATCGCTGAATTGATCGCGTCGAACTTGCGGCCTTGCAGCGCCGGAATCAGGCCGTCGAACGAGGTTTCGACCCACTTGCACGTCATGTGCGCGGCCGCGCAGACCGCGTTGCCCACGTCGATATCGAGCCCTTGCAGTTCGCCGTTCGGTCCTTTCGACTCGAACGGCGGGTACTGCGCTTCGAGGCCGAAACGCAGCGTCGCGGTATCGGCGGCGCTTGTGGCCGACGATGTTGCGAGCGACGCGCCGGCACAGGCCAGCGCCAACAAGCACTTGAGCAACTTCATAACATCTCCCTTCATACTTCGAATACTTCGACGACTTCGATACTTCGAGTGGCTCTCGCGCGCTCAGATTTCACACAAACGCCGCGCGCCTTCGAGCAGCGTCGCGTCGTCCTTCGAGAAACTCAGGCGAATCAGCCCCGAATCCGTGCCGTCGGTGTAGAACGCCGACAATGGAATCGTCGCGACACGCGCATCGCGGATCAGGCGCAGCACGAAATCGCTGTCGCTTTCATCGGAGAAGCCGCGGAACCGGGCGAGCATAAAGAAACTGCCTTCGCTCGGCAACAGCTCGAAGCGCGACTCGCGCAGCGCATGCGCGAGCAGATCGCGTTTCTTCTGATAGAAGTCGGACAGGCCGAGGTAGCTGTCGCGATTGGCGAGCGCGTCGACGAACGCGTGTTGCATCGGCGTATCGGCGGAGAACACCATGAATTGATGGACCTTGCGGATCTCGTCCATCAGCGCGGCGGGCGCGAGGCAATAGCCGACGCGCCAGCCGGTCACGTGGTACGACTTGCCGAACGACGACACGATCACGCTGCGCTCGGCGAGTTCCTGATGGCGCGCCATGCTCTGATGCTTCGCGCCGTCGAACACGACGTGTTCGTAGACCTCGTCGGACAGAATCACGATGTCGGTGTTGCGCGTGAGCGCCTTCAGCCGCTCGATATCGGCGTCGCTAAAAATCGTCGCGGTCGGATTGTGCGGTGTGTTGACGATGATCATGCGCGTCCTCGGCGTGATCGCGGCGGCGACTTCATCCCAGTTCACGCGGAAGTGATCGAGCGACAGCTTGATCGCGACCGGCATCGCGCCCTGCAGGCGCACGATCGGGCCGTAGCTGTCGAACGACGGCTCGAAGTAGATCACTTCGTCGCCCGGATGCACGAGCGCGCTGATCGTCGAATAAAGACCTTCGCTCGCGCTCGCGAGCACGGTCACCTCGCTGGCGGGGTCGTAGCGCACGCCGTACAGCGTTTCGACCTTATCTGCGAGCGCTTCGCGCAGCGCACCGATGCCGGCCATCGGCGCGTACTGGTTGTGGCCGGCGCGCATCGCCTGCGCGACGCCGTCGAGGAGCTTGGGGTCCGGCGCGAAATTCGGCGCGCCCTGCGACAGGTTCAACGCATCGTGTCGCGCGGCCAGTTGGCCGATCACGGTAAAAATGGTGGTGCCGACGTCCGGCAGCTTCGAGCGGGCTTGCATGGCGCTCTGCATAAGACTTTCTCCCTTTCTACACCCGCCGGCGGCCGCGCGAATGGCGGCGGCGGGGCGTTCCTTCCGGTGGGGTGATTAGGCATCAGTCAAAGAACGCTCACAATCGAAACTTTGTCATGCGCGGCATGCGTTTTCTTCATGGCGCGCGCGAAGCCGCTCTACGCAGGCCTAAGCCGGCGGGTTCATGGCTTGCGGGGACGCGGTGTGGATTTCGGGGAATGCGGGTAACTGCGTAGGTATGAAGGAATGTGATGCTGAGCGGCGCGGTTGCGAAAACGGCCGCTGACGCGGCCGTTTTTCGAATTATTGGACTTTCAAGGAAAGTCGGAGCTTCGGGGAATCAGGCTTCGTCCATCAAACGAACCTTGACCTTGCGTCCCTTCAGCTTGCCCGCGCTAAGCCGGCGCACCGCCTCGCGCGCGATGCTGCGCTCCACCGCGACATAGGTCGACATGTCGGTCACGTTGATCTTGCCGATCTGCGAGCCGGCGAAACCGGCGTCGCCGGTCAGCGCGCCGAGCACGTCGCCGGGACGGATCTTGTCCTTGCGGCCGCCGAGGATCTGCAGCGTTTCCATCGGTGGCAGCAGCGGTTCGTTGCTGCCCGCCTTCAGCTCGGCCAGCTTGTGCCATTCGACGTCGCGCTTGTGTGCCTGCTCGATCCCGCCGACCCGCCCCATCTCGTCCATGCTCGCGAGACTCAGCGCCCAGCCTTCCTGATCGGCGCGGCCCGTGCGGCCGATGCGATGCGTGTGCACTTCCGGGTCCGGCGTCACGTCGACGTTGATCACCGCTTCGAGTTGCGCGATGTCGAGGCCGCGCGCGGCGACGTCGGTCGCGACGAGCACCGAGCAGCTGCGGTTCGCGAACTGGATCAGCACCTGATCGCGCTCGCGCTGATCGAGTTCGCCGTGCAGCGCAAGCGCATGGAAGCCCTGCGCGCGCAGCACGTCGAGCAGATCGCGGCACTGCTGCTTCGTATTGCAGAACGCGATCGTGCTGACCGGACGATAGTGATTCAACAGCAGACCGACCGCGTGCAGACGCTCGTCTTCGGTCACTTCGTAGAAGCGCTGACGGATCTTGCTGTCGCCGTGCCGCTCGGCGAGTTTGACTTCCTTCGGGTTTCGCAGGAATTGCTGGCTCAGCTTCGCGATGCCCTCGGGGTACGTCGCCGAAAACAGCAGCGTTTGGCGCTCTTTCGGGCATTGCCTGGCGACCTTCGCGATGTCGTCGAAGAAACCCATGTCGAGCATGCGGTCGGCTTCGTCGAGCACGAGCGTGTTCAGCGATTGCAGATCGAGGCTGCCGCGTTCGAGGTGATCCATGATGCGGCCCGGCGTGCCGACCACGACGTGCGCGCCGTGCTCGAGACTCGCCGTCTGCGGACGCATCGGCGTGCCGCCGCACAAGGTCAGCACCTTGATGTTTTCTTCCGCGCGCGCGAGACGGCGGATTTCCTGCGTGACCTGATCGGCGAGTTCGCGTGTCGGGCACAGCACCATTGCCTGCGTGCCGAATTTGCGTGCGTCGAGACGCGCGAGCAGCGCCAGCGAAAACGCCGCGGTCTTGCCGCTGCCGGTTTTCGCCTGAGCGATCAGATCTTGACCGGCGAGCGCGATCGGCAGGCTCGCGGCCTGGATCGGCGTCATCTCGACGTAGCCGAGCTGCGTCAGGTTCGCGAGCGTAGCGGGCGGAAGCGGCAGCTCGCTGAATGCGGCGCCGGCGGGGGTGGGACTGTTCATAGGATCGTCTGTAGGAATCGCGATTACTCGGCCATCGGGCCCTGATCGGGGCGGCCCGGCAGCTGCTCGTAAAGCACCTCGCCGCCGTCGCCGTCGAAACGCTCGACGTAATTGCGCGCGCCGCACAGCGGGCAGCGGAACAGCAGCCCCTGGCCTTCGTTCTTGATGACGACGTCGGATTGCTCCCACTGCGCGCCGCAGGACTGGTTTCTACAGGTGAACACGTTGATTCTCCAACTGGATTCGATGATCGATCGGCAAGGTCGCACGCGCGGCCTTGCCGTGTATGGGGTTGCCGCGCCGGCGCTGCGTCGTGACGCGATAGCGCTCGACGTCAAGCATGGCGTTAGCCGAGATGCGTATGCCGCGGAGACGGCACGGCCACATCCATGTCGGTCAGGCCGTGCACGATGCCGCAGTCTTCGACCGGATGCTCGCCGTGGCATTGGTCGCGCAGCGTCGTCAGTTGCGCCTTCAGCTGCTGCAGTTCTTCGATACGCGTGTCGACGTGCGCGATGTGCTCGTCGACCAGCGTATGCATGCCGCCGCAGCCGTTCGCCGGCGCGTCGGTCAGACGCAGCAATGCGCGGATTTCGTCGTGAGTCATGTCGAGCGCGCGGCAATTGCGGATGAAGCGCAGGCGCTCGACATGCTTTGCCGTGTAACTGCGGTAATTGGCTTCGGTGCGCTCCGCCTCGGGCAGCAGGCGCTCTTTTTCGTAGAAACGGATGGTTTCCGTCGTGCAATGGGCGATTTTCGCCAGTTCGCCGATTTTCATGGACCCTTCCTCCACGCGGCCTTGACCTTGTAGTGGCTTCAGGGTGTTTACTAGACCACAAATCGCACGAGGAAGCCACCAATGCCTGACACCAGCCGTATTGCCACCGATTGTCCGGAACGGGACGAAGCCTGTACGCACGGGGGTTGTGGCGACGTTGATGCGCGGCGCGGCCATGCTTATGGCAGGGGCACGGGTGAGGGATGCGGGCATTCGCATGGCGGTGAACATGCTTGTGGCGCCGACGTGGGCGGCGGTGATCGGCATGAAGGGCACGACCATCAGGACGGTCATGATCACGGCCACGCCCATGATCACGCTGCTGTCGCTTGCTGCGCCGCTAGCGCTTTTGCGCCTGCGTCGCTGCGCCTGCCTCCGTCCGAAGCCGTCGGCCACGACCTTCGCACCGCAATCCGCATCCTGCAGATGGACTGCCCGACCGAGGAAGCGCTGATCCGCAAGAAGCTCGGCCGTATGCCGGTCGTGCGTAGCATGGACTTCAACCTGATACAGCGCGTGCTGACTGTCGTCCACGCGCCGGATGCGCTCGAGTCGGTGCTCGCCGCCCTGCGCTCGCTCGACTTCACACCCGAACTGGCAAGCGACGCCGGAAAGGGTGGGAACGCCGACGCGGTGCCCCAAGCAGCCACTGACGCAATGCGCAAGCCGTGGTGGCCCCTGATCTTCGCCGGCATCGTCGCGGGAGCCTCAGAAGCCGCTAGCTGGCTCGGCGCACCGGTCTGGGTGGTGGCGGGTATGGCGATCGTCGCGATTGCCTCCTGTGGCCTCACGACATATCGCAAGGGCTGGGTCGCGCTGCGCAACGGCAACTTGAACATCAACGCGCTGATGAGCATCGCCGTGACCGGCGCGGCGCTGCTCGGCCAGTGGCCCGAAGCCGCAATGGTGATGGTGCTCTTCACGATCGCCGAGCTGATCGAGGTGCGCTCGCTCGACCGCGCACGCAACGCGATCGAAGGACTCATGCGGCTCACGCCCGAACAAGCCAGCGTGCAGCAGCCCGATGGAGCGTGGCAGCCCGTCCGCGTCGACGCGATCGTGCCCGGGACGCTCGTGCGCGTGAAGCCGGGCGAGCGGATCGCGCTCGATGGCGAAATCGTCGCGGGCCGCTCGAGCGTCGATCAGGCGCCGATCACCGGCGAGAGCCTGCCCGTCGACAAGGCGATCGGCGACGCCGTTTTCGCCGGCACGATCAACCAGGCGGGCTCGTTCGATTATCAAGTGACGGCGGCCGCCGGCAACACGATGCTCGCGCGGATCGTCCACGCGGTCGAGGAGGCGCAGGGCACGAAGGCGCCGACACAGCGCTTCGTCGATGAATTCGCGCGCGTTTATACGCCGATCGTGTTCGCGATTGCACTCGCCGTCGCTCTGGTCCCACCACTCGTGTTCGGTGGAGCGTGGCACGCGTGGGTGTACAAGGCGCTGGTGCTGCTCGTGATCGCGTGTCCATGCGCGCTCGTGATTTCGACGCCCGTGACGATCGTCAGCGGGCTCGCGGCCGCGGCGCGCAAGGGGATTCTGATCAAGGGTGGCGTTTATCTCGAACAGGGTCGCAAGCTGACCCGGTTGGCACTCGATAAGACCGGGACGATTACGCACGGGAAGCCGGTCCAGACGGAGTTTGAGGTGGTCGGTGACGCGGGTGAAACGTTCCGATACCGCACGGTCGCGGCAAGCCTCGCGGGCCGCTCCGACCACCCTGTTTCGATGGCGATTGCTGCCGCCGCCAATGACGACGGCGTCGAACAC
The DNA here is from genome assembly GCF_050436225.1 of Paraburkholderia lebeckiae. Lineage (NCBI taxonomy): Bacteria > Pseudomonadati > Pseudomonadota > Betaproteobacteria > Burkholderiales > Burkholderiaceae > Paraburkholderia > Paraburkholderia lebeckiae. Next base: position 3,824,130 of record NZ_JBNDLU010000002.1, read on the forward strand.
CTGCATGTCGATGCATTCGAAGCGATCGCTGGACGTGGCGTGCGCGGCGATATCGACGGTATCGGGTACTGGCTCGGCAATCATCGCTTGGTCGAGGAACTCGGCCGCTGCTCGCCGCAACTCGAAGCGCGTCTCGATGCGCTCGAAGAGCACGGCAAAACCGTCGTGATGCTCGCCGATGCGCAGCGCGTGCTCGCGCTGTTTGCGGTCGCTGACACGGTGAAGGAAACGAGCCGCGCCGCCGTCGCCGAATTGCGGCGGCTCGGCGTCGGCACCGCGATGCTGACCGGCGACAACCGTCATACCGCCGAGGCGATCGCGCAGCAGGTCGGCGTCGATGAAGCGCGCGGCGATCAGTTGCCCGAGGACAAGCTCGACGCGGTCGCACAATGGTCGAGCGATGGCGCGACGGTCGGCATGGTCGGCGACGGCATCAACGATGCGCCCGCGCTCGCGCGCGCCGACATCGGCTTCGCGATGGGTGCGATGGGTACCGACACCGCGATCGAAACCGCCGACGTCGCGTTGATGGATGACGATCTGCGGAAGATTCCGGCGTTTATCCGGTTGTCGAAGGCGACGTACGGGGTGCTGGTGCAGAACATCGCGCTCGCGCTTGGCATCAAGAGCGCGTTCCTCGTGCTGACGTTGATGGGCTTCGGCACGATGTGGATGGCGGTGTTCGCAGATGTCGGTGCGAGTTTGCTGGTGGTGGGGAATGGGTTGAGGTTGTTGCGCAAGTGAGTGGGCGTGCGAGGTTTACACTCGTTTCGTCCTACTCTGAACCGTCGTTCACGGCAGGATGCGTCGGAGTGCTGGCTAGCAGCTCATCGCTGTCGTCTTTCAAGCCCACCCCTGTAAGTCTCAGCTTCCTCGCCTGCGTGAGCAGGTAGTGCAGCTTGTGCGCGGCCTGCGGATAGTCGAGGCCTTGCGGGCGCACGTTGGAAATGCAGTTGCGCTGGGCGTCGCTGCACCCCGTTTTCGGCGCGTACGTGACGTAGATGCCGAGGCTATCCGGCGAACTCAAACCCGGTCGCTCGCCGATCAGCATCACGACGATCTTCGCGTCGAACAATTCGCCGATCTCGTCGCCGAGTGCGACGCGTGCCTGACGCGCGACCACTACGGGACCGATGGTCCAACCCGCGAGCTTTGGATGTATAGCTTGCAGCAACGGTACAGCCTGCTTCGATGCGGCGAACGCCGATAGACCATCGCCGATCACAAACAGCACATCGCTTGATTGCGATGGCAGTCGGGCAAGCGTCGCGCGACTCTCCTCCGACAGCCGCCGCCCAAGATCAGGGCGCCTCAAATAATGCTCGCGATCCGGCGCGGCGCTATGCACGTCGAGCGTGTTGAAACCTTGCGCGCGCAGTTGTGCGTGCAGCGGATCCACGTCGAGCGGATGGTGCACGGCGTCGCGCGCCTGCGCATGCGCGAGATTGAACGCGAGCAACGGCGCGGTCGGCAGGCTGTGGCCCGCGCGGCCCAATGCGATGCGTGCCTGCGTAAACCGACGCAGTGCGCTCCACGGGTCCTTGTCGAGTGCGTCGTTCTCGTTCATGCGATCCCCATCCAGTCGCGCGCGCCTTCGAGCAGCGGTTGCCGCGCCGATGCGCCGATCAACGCGCCGCGTTCGTCGATGATCTGCATCGATGCCAGCCATTCCTCGAATTCCGGCGCGCGCCGTAACCCGAGCACGTCGCGCACGTACAGCGCGTCGTGAAAGGACGTGCTCTGATAGTTGAGCATCACGTCGTCCGCGCCCGGCACGCCCATGATGAAATTGATGCCCGCTACGCCGAGCAGCGTCAGCAGATTGTCCATGTCGTCCTGGTCCGCTTCGGCGTGGTTCGTGTAGCAGATGTCGCAACCCATCGGCACGCCGAGCAGCTTGCCGCAGAAGTGATCCTCGAGACCCGCGCGCGTGATCTGCTTGCCATCGTACAAATACTCGGGGCCGATGAAACCGACTACCGTGTTCACCAGAAACGGCTTGAACTTGCGCGCGACCGCATAGGCGCGCGCCTCGCAGGTCTGCTGGTCAACGCCGAAATGCGCATCCGCCGACAACGCGCTGCCCTGCCCCGTTTCGAAGTACATCAGATTGCTGCCGACGGTGCCGCGTTGGAGCGACAGCCCCGCCTCGTACGCTTCCTGCAGCAGCGCGAGCGAAATGCCGAAGCTCGCGTTCGCTTTTTCGGTACCAGCGATCGACTGGAATACGAGATCGACCGGCGCCCCTTTTTCTATCGCGGCGATCGTGCTCGTCACGTGCGTGAGTACGCACGACTGCGTCGGTACCTGATAGCGCTGGCGGAAGTCGTCGATCATCTGCAGCAGCTTCGTGATCGCGGCGAGGTTGTCGCTCGCGGGGTTGATGCCGATCAGCGCGTCGCCGCAGCCGTACATCAGGCCGTCGAGCATCGAGGCGGCGATGCCTTTGACGTCGTCGGTTGGGTGGTTCGGTTGCAGGCGTACGGACATGCGGCCCGGTAAACCGACCGTGTTGCGAAAGCGGGTGATGACCGGGCGTTTACGGGCGGCGGTGATCAGGTCCTGGTTGCGCATCAGCTTTGAGACTGCGGCGACCATTTCTGGTGTTAGGCCCTCGGTGATGCGGGTGAGTGCGTCTGTGTCGGTTGTAGTGCTGAGTAGCCAATTGCGGAAGTCGCCTACTGTCAGATGGGAGATTTCGGCGAACGCTTGGGGCGAGTGATCGTCGATGATCAGTCGGGTGACTTCGTCGGTTTCGTAAGGGATCAGCGGTTCTTTTAGGAACGCGCGCAGCGGGACCTCGGCGAGCGCCATTCTGGCGGCGACTCGCTCTTCTTCGCTCGCTGCCGCGATGCTTGCGAGTTCGTCGCCCGAGCGTTGCGGGCTCGCTTTCGCGAGCAGGGTCTTCAGGTCGGCGAAGCGGTACGTGCGACTGCCGACCGACTCGGTGTAGCTCATGTTTGCGGCTCCATCGCCTCGCGCGAACGCGGGTAGGAATGGGACCGGCGGTTACATGCTGCAGGGTGCTGGCTGCCGGTGCTGGTGCTGGTGCTGGTGCTGGTGCTGCGCACCACACGATAGCGCCAAACGGCGGCAGCGTCACGTTGCGGAAATTGGGGCTGTTTGCCGATGCTGTGTTTGGTGCTCCTGCTCGCGTCCACGGGGCGCGGTCAACAGGCGCTTAATTCGCTTCGTGCGCACCGCTTGATATCCGCAGGATTTGGTAAACGGCCGATACTCGCTGACGTGATACTTTGTTCGTATCCTCTCGCGCCAATTTTCTGCGGTCCAGTCATGAACGAATCAGACCATCGGGCTCGATACGAGACGCGACTCGCACGCGTGCTCGACCATATCTACGATCACCTCGACGAACCACTCGATATCGGACGGCTTGCGGAGATTGCGTGTCTGTCGCCGTATCACTGGCACCGGATTTATCAGGCGATGTATGGCGAGACGGTCGCGACGACCGTGCGGCGTCTACGGTTGCATCGCGCAGCGTGTTTTCTTGCGAGAAGTTCGATGCCGATTGCCCAGATTGCCGAGCGTTCGGGGTATAGCAGTTTGCAGTCTTTTTCGCCACGTTCCGCGCGGTGTTTGGTGTGCCGCCGGCGCAGTATCGCAGGCAAGGCAGGCATAGCGGGTTTCGGCCGGCGCTTTCAGGAGACGATCAGATGACGATGATTCGTGAGGTCGTGATTCGTTGTGTGGAGCCGATGGAGATTTTGTCGGTCGATCATGTCGGACCTTATATGCAGATCGGAAGGGCTTTTGATGCTTTGTTTGGGTGGCTTGCGAAACATGATCTGCTCGAGGCGCAGATGCGGATGATCGGGGTTTACTTCGATGATCCGGGAGTGGTCGAGGAGAAGGCGTTGCGGTCGAAGGCGGGTGTGTTGTTGCCGGGGCCTGTGATGGCTGAAGTGGCTTCGGCTGTTGGGACGGGTGGGGAGGTTTCTGTCACGCGTATACGCGGTGGGGAATATGCGGTGTTGCGGCAGGTTGGGCCATATAGCGATATGCGAGCGGCTTATGAGTGGTTGTACGGGATCTGGCTGGTGCAGTCTGGGAGGGAGGCAGCGGATGCGCCGGTGTTTGAGGAGTATGTGAATAGTCCCAAGGAGACTGCGCCTGCGGAGTTGGTTACGGAGATTGGTTTGCCGTTGGGGTGAGGTGTGGGTGGCTGGGTTGGTGCTCGCTGGTTCTGCGTCCTGCGATGTTGCTGTTGTTATGTGCGTATACGTTGCGCGTGTTCGGCGTGCTTCTCCGGTTTTTATAGTCTTTGTATATGTACACGTAGTAATAGTTAACAAGTGGGGCGTTCGGCTGTGGATAACCTGGAAGTTCGTTTACGGATCAACGCGCTGCAGAATCGATAACCCTTGGGAGCGCGGGCGGACAGGATAACGGAGCCAGGGAGAAGTTTTAGCCGACCAGTTAACGCGGCGCATTTATCAAGATTTCGCCCACAATGTGTTCGGCTGTTTTTACAAAAGTTGTCCAAAGGGGGATGTGGATAAGTAGCCTCGAGTGAAAGGCCATTTTTTGAAGATCTCGTTAGCGGCAACTGAATAGCGGCGACCCGCGGATCTCCAACGGCAGACTATCCAAAGTCGAGACTCGCAAACCGGAATTTCTCCATGAGGGGCGTTGCAACTGCCACTCGATGCGATTCGCAGATCGTTGATTGCGTTTGGTATTTGCGGCGATGCGTTGGTCTTCGATCAGGACGAACGCGGGTCCGATGAAACGTTGCGATATGGCTTTTTGATAAGACTCAATCGACGCTGTGTTGCGCAATCGACACTTACCACCAGCCGGGAGCAGCAAGCCAGCCCTTCACTTAACGTGTTGATGAACACCTGGGCGCAGCGGGGCTCATTTGAAGCGCAGAAAGCAAATCTCCGCGCGTTTTTCGTAACAGCCCAAAGCAATGCTGTTCCTGCCGGTCTCAACGGAATTACGGGGCACGTGTCGGTGTCGGCTTAAGCGCAGTGGTAACCAGGTTGGCTATTGCCTTCTTCGTTTGCTCCGTCGCGCTTTCGTCGTACCCGATTGTCACGCCCCGTTCGACACAGGGGTCCGCGTATGAGAACGGCAGGTTGCTTTTGACGTTAAGCAATTGTCCCACGCTGCGTTCTTCCCATGCACAATTGCGCACTGTTTGCGCTTTCGGCAGGGGGGTTGGATGTGCGAAGGCGCGCGCATCGAAAATATGGTTAACCCCGGCAAACTCGGTCAGCTCTACGTCCGCCCCCTTGGCTTTCAGCCGTTCCACATAGGCCTTGCAAGGCGCGACCGGGTCGTAGTTGTCTGCGCTTCCATGGAATAGGCGAATGGGAGCCTTTGATACGTTGTCGTCATCGAGGTAGTGGGCACTGCAGTCTGGGTAAAGCGGAACATAGGCTGCAAATCCTGGAGTGGACGCATCGGCATGCGCTTTCTGGAAGCGCACCATGCTCGCGTAGAGCGTGTCTTGTCCTCCACGGGAAAAGCCCATTAGCATCACGCGGCTCGCGTCGACATGAGGGTTTTTGGAAATAAGGCTGAGCGCGCGATACGCGTCTTCTGTCTGGGCAAGTCTGCCAAGCTGACTCTGGTCATTAATTGTGTTTTCTATGCCTCGGCTCGTGAAACTGTCGACAACGAAAGTGGCAACCCCCAACGACAGGAACCACTGCTCCCATTCCGCTATCTGGCCGCCGATACCCCCAGACGGGTGCAGCAGTATGACGGCGGGCAGCCTGTCGGTCCCGGGTCGAGGCAGCCGCAATTCACCCGCTATCGTCACGCGCTTGCCGTCTTCGCTTCCGGCCAGAAATTGCTCGTCTGTGAGCGTCATCGACTCGAATGGAATGACTTCCATTCGCGCCACCTGCGCGTAGGGGACGCGCGGAATGCAAAGGAGCACGAGGACTAGCAAAAGGAACGGCAAGCCTTTCACACTTGCGAACATGGCCGTCTCCCTTGAGTACGGACGGAGTTATTTATGCAGCGTTATAGGCGGTCCGGGCAGGAATGCAATGCAAATGACGGAATTGTCGTGATATGACAGACGGTGACGGCAGACGGCAGACGGCTTTTAGCCGTCCGGAGTCGCCGAGCGCGGTCGGCGCGCCGCCTTCCGGTAGGGCTGGGTTGCCGAAGCCGGATAGGCGCGCGACCTGATGACGCGCAGCGTGGCCAAACTACTATCTGAATCACGCACGGCATTTGACCGGCGTCAGCCGCCCCGCCTCCCTTTCGGAAAAATCGCATTCGGGTCTGCGTCGGCTCGTCGCGTTCATATCGTCGCACCCTCCGCGCGAGGTCGCTGCGCTATCGATAAAGCGACCGTGGCAGATGAATATAGCAGTATCAGCACGTCGACGTATTGTTCATCAGCCTGACTATTAATAAAAAGACCCATAAGTTTCTCAACTTATGGGCCCGTTTTTCTCAGGTTATGCGTCTACCTACAACAACCCTCAAACGTCGATATTCCCCGCCCTCAACGCATTCGACTCAATAAAAGCCCTGCGCGGCTCCACATCATCCCCCATGAGCGTAGTAAAGATGCCATCAGCAGCAATAGCATCCTCAATCTGCACCCGAAGAAGACGCCGCACCGCAGGATCCATAGTCGTCTCCCAAAGCTGCTCCGGATTCATCTCCCCGAGGCCTTTATAGCGCTGCTTGGACATATTCCTCTCAGCATCAGCCAGCAGCCACTTCATCGCACTCTTAAAGTCGGTGACAGCCATACTCCGCTCCCCACGCTTGATCACAGCGCCAGTGCCAATCAACCCCTTGAACGTATTAGCGGTATTCACAAGCTGCTGATAATCCGCGGTCAGCTGAAACTCTTCATCGAGCACGGAGATCTTCTGATTTCCATGATGCGTCCGCGCGACGCGCAACGAGCGCAACTCCCGCACCGGGTCATACATCGTGGTCACCTTCACCTCAGGCTTCAGCGCATCATCCCGCAGCTTCGTTTCGAGCGCGCGAGCCGATGTCTCGGCCGCCTGCTCGCTGGAGAGATCGATAACAACGCCATCCATCACCGCCTCAAGCGCACCAGCGTCATACAGACGGCTGAGTCGATTAACCACCGCCTGCGCCAACAGATAAGCCCGTGCCAACTCACCCAACGCATCCCCAGTAATCGGAGTCGCGCCTTCAGCAGCAAGCAACTCCGACCCTTGCAACGCGAGCCGAAGAATATGAGCGTTCACTTCCGACTCATCCTTCAGATACCGCTCATCCTTACCCGCCTTGATCTTGTAAAGCGGCGGCTGCGCGATATAGATATACCCGCGCTCGATCATCTCCGGCATCTGCCGGTAGAAGAACGTCAACAATAGCGTCCGGATGTGCGCGCCATCGACGTCCGCATCGGTCATGATGATGATGCGGTGATAGCGCAGCTTGTCGAGGTTGTAGTCTTCCTTACCGATCCCGCACCCAAGGGCGGTAATCAGCGTAACGATCTGCTCGGAAGAAAGCAGCTTGTCGTAACGCGCCTTCTCGACGTTCAGCACCTTCCCGCGCAGCGGCAAGATAGCCTGAAACTTCCGATCACGCCCCTGCTTCGCCGATCCACCCGCCGAGTCACCCTCGACGATATAAATCTCGGACTTCGCCGGATCCTTCTCCTGGCAATCCGCGAGCTTCCCAGGCAAACCAACACCATCGAGCACGCCCTTGCGCCGGGTCATCTCACGCGCCTTGCGCGCCGCATCGCGCGCACGCGCTGCATCGACGATCTTGCCGCAGATGATCTTCGCGTCGCCCGGCGTCTCGAGCAGGAATTCCTCGAGCGCCTTTGCGACCACTTCTTCGACCGGCGCGCGCACTTCCGACGACACCAGCTTGTCCTTCGTCTGCGAGCTGAACTTCGGCTCCGGCACCTTCACCGAGAGCACACACGACAGCCCTTCACGCATGTCATCGCCCGACGTTTCGACCTTCGCCTTCTTCGCGACCTCATGATCGGCAATGTACTTGTTCAACACACGCGTCATCGCGGCGCGCAAACCTGTCAGGTGCGTGCCGCCGTCGCGCTGCGGAATGTTGTTCGTGAAGCACAGCACGTTTTCGTTGTAGCTGTCGTTCCACTGCATGGCCACTTCGACGCCGACGCCATCCTTCTCGCCCATGATGTGGAAGATGTTCGGGTGCAGCACGGACTTGTTCTTGTTGATGTACTCGACAAAACCCTTCACGCCGCCGACGAATGCAAAATCCTCTTCCTTGCCCGAGCGCTGATCCGTCAGACGAATGCGCACGCCATTATTGAGGAACGACAGTTCGCGAATCCGCTTCGCCAGAATGTCGTAGTGATATTCGACGTTGCCGAAAATCGTTTCATCGGCCATGAAATGCACTTCGGTGCCGCGGTTTTCGGTGTCGCCGATCACCTGTATCGGCGAGACGGTCACGCCGTCGATTTCTTCGAGCACGCGGTTCTGCGGCACGCCACGGTGGAATTCCATGAAGTGCTTCTTGCCGTCACGGCGCACGGTGAGGCGCAGCCATCGCGACAGCGCGTTCACGCACGACACGCCCACGCCGTGCAGGCCGCCCGACACCTTGTAGCTGTTCTGGTCGAACTTGCCGCCGGCGTGCAGCTCGGTCATCACGATTTCGGCGGCGCTGCGCTTCGGATCGTGCTTGTCGTCCATCTTCAGGCCGGTCGGCACGCCGCGGCCATTGTCGGTGATCGAGATCGAGTTGTCCGCGTGGATGATCACCTGGATGTCGTTGCAATGCCCGGCGAGCGCTTCGTCGATCGAGTTGTCGAGCACTTCGAACACGAGGTGGTGCAAACCGGTGCCATCCGATGTATCCCCGATGTACATCCCAGGCCGCTTGCGCACGGCGTCCAGACCTTCGAGGATCTGGATGGACGAGGCGCCGTAGCTGTTATCGGGCTGCGTATTGTTCGTTTCAGTCATGGATTTTTTCCGGTTCTGCGTTACTGCAAGGTTGCTGCTCTGTACTTTTCAAAACGCCATAAAAACGCCAAAGGGGCGCTGCGCCCCTTGGTGTTTTTCTTGATGTTGGACGTGTCAGATGCGCATCGGCATCACCACGTACTTGAATTCGTCGTTCTCGGGAATCGTGATCAACGCGCTGGAGCTGGCATCACCCAGGCTCACCTGCAGCATGTCGACCTTCAGATTCGCGAGCACGTCGAGCAGATACGTGACGTTGAACCCGATATCGACGCTGTCGCCGTCGTAAGCGATTTCAAGTTCTTCCTGCGCCTCTTCCTGATCGGCGTTGGTCGACATGATCTTCAACTGGCCCGGCTCGACGATGCAGCGCACGCCCTTGAACTTATCCGACGTCAGAATCGCCGCGCGTTGCAGCGAACGCTGCAGTTCTTCGCGGCCAATCTGGAATTTGTTCTTGTGCGACTTCGGAATCACGCGCTGGAAGTCGGGGAACTTGCCTTCCACGAGCTTCGATACGAGTTCAACCTGACCGAACGTGAACTTGACCTGCGTCTGCGCGATGTCGATCTTCAGCGTATCGTCGATGTCTTCGAGCAGGCGCTGCAGTTCGAGAATCGTCTTGCGCGGAATGATCACTTCCTGGCGCGCGAACGAGCCCTCGATCTTCATCGACGAGAACGCGAGACGGTGACCGTCGGTCGCGACCGCCATCAACTGGTCGCCGTCCACCACCAGCAGCATGCCGTTCAGGTAGTAACGGATGTCCTGCTGGGCCATCGAGAAATGGACCATGCCGAGGAGCTGGCGGAACGTCTTTTGAGGAACCACCAGGCTCGCGCCGTAGTCTTTGGCCTGAGCGACGGTCGGAAATTCGTCCGCGGCGAGCGTTTGCAGTGCAAAGCGGCTCTTGCCGGATTGCACGGTCAGGCGCTTGTCGTTCAGCGTCAGCGTGACCTGGCCGTCAGGCATCGCACGCAGAATGTCGAGGAGCTTGCGCGCCGCCACCGTGGTCGCGACCGAATCGCCGCCCACACCGAAATCGGCGCGCGTGGTGATCTGCAACTCCAGGTCGGTCGACAGGAACGATACCTCAGGACCGTTCTTGGTGATCAGCAAATTGGCGAGGATCGGCAACGTATGGCGGCGTTCGACGATGCCGCTCACGGTTTGCAGCGGCCTGAGGAGGTTATCGCGTTCGGTCTTGACCAGTTGCATAGGGTTCCTTCGTTGATATAACGGCCTGCACGCCTTACGGGACAAGCTTTTCAGCGTGCAGCCACGGCTCCCCGCCGGCGCCCTGAAAAGCGCCCGACACGGCGTGAAATCCGCCCGTCGCCGCCGGGCGGTTAAACCTGTATTGTGCCTGAAAACGGGACCGCCTCACTAAAATGGGGGCGAGTTCGGGAATAAACAGGTCGATTTTGTAGGGCGTGGTCCGGGTTGCCGCCGGTTTGTCGCGCCGCTGCGCGGCGCTACCGGTTCGCAGGCTCGTTTTTCCGCCACTTCTGGCCGGTTGCGCCGCAAATTCGTCACGGGTTTGCCGCGCCTTTTACGTCGCTTCTGCACGCTTACCGTCGCGTTCCTTGTCCTTTCCCCTTCGGACCCGACAGCGGCGCCGGGTTGTGAGTCCCCTGCCCGTTTCTCTATTTCACAGCGTTTTCGCGGCCTCATTCAACCGCTGCGTAGCCGCTTCCAGCGTTTCCTGCCGCCGACGTCCATTTCACGGTCGCGTGCCGCCAGCCCGTTTAGCCCTTCAGCGTCTGCTCCAGCACATGCAGTTCGTGATTCAGCTGCGCGTCCTTGCTGCGCTCGTCGGCGATCTTGCGCACCGCGTGCAGCACCGTCGTGTGGTCGCGCCCGCCGAAAAGCTCGCCGATTTCCGGCAGGCTCTTCTGCGTCAACTCCTTCGCGAGGTACATCGCGATCTGCCTCGGCCGCGCGATGTTTGCCGGACGCTTCTTCGAATACATGTCCGCGACCTTGATGCTGTAAAAGTCGGCGACCGTTTTCTGGATGTTTTCCACTGAAATCTGCCGGTTCTGCACCGTCAGCAGGTCTTTCAGCGCTTCCTTGGTCAGTTCGATCGTGATTTCGCGGCCGTGGAACTTCGAATACGCGAGGATTTTGCGCAGCGCGCCCTCGAGCTCGCGCACGTTCGAGCGGAGATGCTTCGCGACGAAGAACGCGACGTCCTCATTCAGGCTCACGAACTCCGATTGCGCCTTGCGCATCAGAATCGCGACGCGCATTTCGAGTTCGGGCGGCTCGATCGCCACCGTCAGGCCGGAGTCGAAGCGCGAGATCAGGCGATCGTCGATACCCGAAATTTCCTTCGGATACGTATCGCTCGTGATGATCACTTGCGCCTTGTTGGCGACCAGCGCCTCAAAAGCGTAGAAGAATTCCTCTTGCGTGCGCGACTTGCCCGAAAAGAACTGAATATCGTCGATCAGCAGCAGGTCGAGCGAGTGGTAGTAGCGCTTGAAGTCGTCGAACGCCTTGCGCTGGTACGCCTTCACGACATCGGACACGTACTGTTCCGCGTGGATGTAGCGAATCCGCGCGCCGGGTTTGTCCATCAGCAACTGATTTCCGATAGCGTGGATCAGGTGAGTCTTGCCGAGGCCCACGCCACCGTACAGGAACAGCGGGTTATACGAAATGCCGGGGTTGTCGGCGACCTGGATCGCCGCGGCGCGCGCGAGCTGATTCGCCTTACCGGTCACGAAGTTGTCGAAGGTCAGCACGGGGTTCAGCTTCGAGCGCTCGTACATCGAGTCGCTCTCGCTGGATGCCACCGCGCCCACGCCTTGGCCTGGGCGCCACGTGCGGCGTCCGGCGGCGGCTTCGTTCGCGTCCAGGCTCGGCAAATCGAGGTCTGCGGCGTCTTCGGCGGCGTTGCGCGCATTCGCGTTTTGCGCTGCGAGCGCCGCAGCCGCGGCTGCGGGATTCGCGCGCGCGGCATGCGCGGCCTGCACGGCGCCGACAGCCGCATCGACGGCCGCGCCGCCGCCGGCATTACCGCCCTGCGGCGCGGCCGAAGTCGGGCGTGCCGACGACGGAGCCGGCGCCCCGGCCGCTGGGCCACGCATGCCGGCCTTCGGATCCAATACGAATTGCACGTCCACCGGCGCATGCCAGAAATCGCGGGCCATATCCGCGATGCGGCCGGAGAACTGGCTCTTGACCCAGTCGAGCTTGAAGCGGTTCGGCGCGGCAATGCTCAACGTGTTCGCATCGGCGTCGAAGGCGACCGGGGCCAAGGGTTTGATCCACGTCACGTACTGCTGGGGCGTAAGCTCACGCTCCAGCAATGCGGAACAGTGTTGCCAGAATTCGTTCATCAAGTTGCTATCGTTATGGTGTGCACGGCGGTCGCCGCTGCCCCAGTCGCGCGCGCGCAACAAGGCCCTGAGCAGCCAGGCGTAACGGCCCCAGGCGCCTGTGCCACAACGGTCTGCGGGACAAGCGTGCCGGAGCGGCGTGCAACATTTTTGGGAAGTAAGGCGAGATTCTAACGCCAAAACGGACCCGAAAGTGAGTTATCCACAGGGACCGATCGCCTTGTCCGGCAAACCCCGGCTGCACCGGACGACGGCTAAACTATTGACGGCCAACGGAAAAGCAGTTTAAATAGCGGGTTCCGCGAAAACCAATTTCAGCGAACCACCGGCCATTGCGCTTTCCAGCGATGATCGCGCGGTTTTTTTCGATCAAGTGAGAGCAACATGAAACGTACTTACCAACCTTCCGTTACCCGTCGCAAGCGCACCCATGGCTTCCGCGTTCGCATGAAGACCGCTGGCGGCCGCAAGGTCATCAACGCACGTCGCGCGAAGGGCCGCAAGCGCCTCGCGATCTAAGGCAAGCGGATTGCGCGCTGTGACCGAAGCCTGCGGCGAAGCGGGAGCGGCCGGGGCGCAGCAACCGGGCTCGGTTCCGTTGCGAGCGCAAGCCGCCTTCCCCAAAGCCGCAAGGCTGCTAAAAACGGATGAATTTTCATCCGTTTTTCGTTTGCGGCCGTGGCGCCGTACCGCTCACTTCGTTGTGTACGGCCGGCCCACCGGCAACGAGGCGCGTCTTGGCCTCGTGATCGGTAAGAAGTATGCGCCGCGCGCGGCCACGCGGAATCTGGTGCGCCGGATCGCGCGCGAAGCCTTCCGGCTGCGTCGCGCGGAATTCGGCGGTTGGGATGTGCTGCTGCGTCTACACACGCGTTTCGACAAAAAAGCTTTGCCGAGCGCGTCGTCGTCGCCGTTGAAGGCGCTGTGCCGCAGCGAAATCGAGGCGCTGCTCGACAAGGCAGCGCGCGAAATTACCCGTCGTCAGGTGCCGCCCGCGGAGGCGCCCAGGACGGAATGACGCAGTGACCGCCCGCACCACGGTCGCCGCAGCGGGCGTTGCGCCGGCAGCTTCAGAGCGCGGGCGTCGTCCTGTACTTCACGTTGCGCGGCGCCATACCGCCGCACCAGTCATGCAAACGGTTCTCTTCGCTTTATTGCGCTTTTACAAGCTTGCCGTGAGCCCCATGCTCGGCAACCGGTGCCGTTTTTACCCTTCCTGCTCTGATTACGCGCGCGAGGCAATCCAGTATCATGGCGCCGCGCGCGGGACTTATCTCGCCGTGAGGCGTGTTTGCCGCTGCCACCCGTTTTCCGCGGGCGGCATCGATCTCGTCCCGCCACCCACTTCTGAAAAGCGCTGACGCGCCGTTCCATCGACACTGAGACAACGCATGGATATCAAACGCACCGTCCTATGGGTCATCTTTTTCATGTCAGCTGTCATGCTGTTCGACAACTGGCAACGCGACCACGGACGCCCGTCGATGTTCTTCCCGAGCACGACGCCGACCCAGACCGCCGGCAGCGCCGCGCCGGGCACCACGACACCGGGCACCCAGCCGGCCGATCTGCCGGCCACCAACGCGGCCGCGCCGGGCAACGCGCCAGCGGCCGAGCAATCGCAGCTCGTGAAGTTCGGCACCGACGTCTATAGCGGCGAAATCGACACCCGCGGTGGCACATTGTCGCGCCTGTCGCTCGTCAAGCAGGGCGACGGCAAGCAGCCAGATTTCGTGATCACGCTGTTCGACAAAACGAACAATCACACGTATCTGGCGCGCACTGGCCTGCTCGGCGGTGACTTCCCGAATCACAACGACATCTTTACGCTGATGCCGAATCAGCCGACCCATCTGGCCGACGGCCAGAACTCGTTCCAGATGAGCTTCGAGTCGCCGGAAAAGGGCGGCCTCCGGGTCATCAAGACGTATACGTTCACGCGCGGCAGCTACGTGATCGGCGTCGAGACGAAGGTCCAGAACGTCGGCACCACGCCGGTGACGCCGCAACTCTATATGGAACTCGTGCGCGACGACCAGCCGGTCGAAACGCCGCGCTTCTCGCACACGTTCATCGGACCGGCTGTCTACACGAACGAGCATCACTTCCAGAAGATGACGTTCAGCGATCTCGACAAGAACAAGCAGAACTTCGCGACGTCGGCCAACGACGGCTGGGTCGCGATGGTCCAGCACTACTTCGCGTCGGCCTGGATTCCGCAGGAAGGCGTGAAGCGCGAGTTCTACGCCGAGAAGATCGATCCGTCGCTGTATCGCGTCGGCATGAAGGAGGCGATGCCGACCATCCAGCCGGGCCAGACCGTCAGCGTGTCCGCGCGTCTGTTCGCCGGTCCGGAAGAAGAAAAGATGCTCGCAGGTATCGCGCCGGGTCTCGATCTGGTGAAGGACTACGGCTGGGTCACGATCATCGCGAAGCCGCTGTTCTGGCTGCTGTCGAAGATCCACAGCTATGTCGGCAACTGGGGCTGGTCGATCGTGCTGCTCACGGTGCTGATCAAGGCGGTGTTCTTCCCGCTGTCGGCCGCGAGCTACAAATCGATGGCGCGCATGAAGGCGATCACGCCGCGCATGCAGGCGCTGCGCGAGCGTTTCAAGGGCGATCCGCAGAAGATGAACGCGGCGCTGATGGAGCTGTACAAGACCGAGAAGGTCAATCCGTTCGGCGGCTGTCTGCCGGTCGTGATCCAGATTCCGGTGTTCATCTCGCTGTACTGGGTGTTGCTGTCGTCGGTGGAAATGCGCGGCGCGCCATGGATTCTATGGATCCAGGATCTGTCGCAGCAGGACCCGTACTTCATCCTGCCGGTCCTGATGGCCGTGTCGATGTTCCTGCAGACCCGCTTGAACCCGACTCCGCCGGACCCAGTTCAGGCGAAGATGATGATGTTCATGCCGATCGCGTTCTCGGTGATGTTCTTCTTCTTCCCCGCAGGTCTCGTGTTGTACTACGTCGTAAACAACGTGCTGTCGATCGCGCAGCAGTATTACATCACGCGGATGATGGGCAGCTCGAAGGCGAAGCCGGCCTGATGTTCCGTCCGGCGGCGGCCCGCAGGGCCGCCTTGACGCAAGCTGAAAACGAAAAGCCGCCCGGTGCGAACCGGGCGGCTTTTTTTATGGTGCGGTTGAAGAAAATGCGGCGGGCGGCTGCGCTTGAGTTTCGTCGTTCACTCTTCGTCGGAATCTTCGCCGTAAAAACGCACGATCATTTCCTCGACCAGATTCCGGTCCTTCGGGGTCAACGATGCGATCTTCGAAGCGAGTTCGATCGTTTCGGGTGTCGGCGGATATTTTTCGCCACGTGCCATCGGTCGTGCGCTGGCGCCGGGCGGTGGTCCGTAATGGAGCCAGTGCTCCTTGACGTTCAACCATTCGGCGAGGGTCCGCAACTTGTCCGGCTTCGGAATCGTCGTGCCCGTCAGCCATTTGTGTGCGGTCTGGGGCGTCACGGGCCGCTCGCCGTAATAGCGAAGATTGAATTGCTCGGCGAGTTTGGTCCCGCCGCGGATTTTCAGCGGCTCGAGCAGATCCTTCAGCCTCTTGGCGAAGGCGGCTTTTTCTTTGTCGGTCGGCATGGGCCAGATTGTGCAATTCAGAGTTCAGCCAGTTGACAACCGATCAAGCTTTGCTTTCTCTTATTTGAGATAGTTTTAGCTTGCAGCGCGCGCCCCATAACGCGTTGCGCGAATTTGATTTTTTTCATCTCTCGATTGCCAGGCTTGGCTTTGCCCGAACTGCAGTTCCTGCCGAGTCTCAACTGTTCCTAAGTAGGGCGGTAATGATCCTAGCTTAATTGGGATAAATCCGAGTTGTTCAAACGAAAGGTGCAAACGGGCACGTCATCCGCTTCGCGTCCTGGTCGCCAGCCCTTCAGTGCGAGGCGCGCGCGTTACAATGCCTCGCGCCGGCTCGACCGACGCGGCCCTGCCCTGCCCCTCCCGTTTCGCCCGACTTCACATGCTCACGACCGACTCCGATTCCATCGTTGCCATTGCTACCGCGCCCGGCCGGGGAGGCATCGGCGTCGTGCGGATTTCGTTCGGCCGCGCTGGCGCGGCGGCGGCCCAGCCGTTGATGCAGGCCCTCACCGGCCAGACGCTCGCGGCGCGTCACGCGAGCTACGTGCCGTTTCTCGACGCGAGCGGCAATCCGCTCGATCGCGGCATCGCGCTGTACTTTCCGGCGCCGCATTCGTACACCGGCGAGCACGTGCTTGAACTGCAAGGCCATGGCGGCCCGGTCGTGCTGCAATTGGTCCTGCAGCGCTGCATCGACGCCGGCCGCGCGTTCGGTCTACGGCTCGCCGAGCCCGGCGAATTCACGCGTCGCGCGTTTCTGAACGACAAGCTCGACCTCGCGCAGGCCGAGGCCGTCGCCGATCTGATCGAGGCGAGCACCGAGGCCGCCGCGCGTTCGGCCGGCCGCTCGCTCGACGGCGCGTTCTCGCGCGACATCCACGCGCTGGTCGAAGAGGTGATCACGCTGCGGATGCTGGTCGAAGCGACGCTCGACTTCCCGGAAGAGGAAATCGACTTCCTCGAAGCCGCCGACGCGCGCGGCAAGCTCGCGCGCATACGCGAGCGTCTCGCGCACGTGCTGAGCGAGGCGCGCCAGGGTGCGTTGCTGCGCGAGGGTCTGTCGGTCGTGCTGGCGGGGCAGCCGAACGTCGGCAAGTCGTCGCTGCTGAACGCGCTCGCCGGCGCCGAACTCGCGATCGTCACGCCGATCGCCGGAACGACGCGCGACAAGGTCGCGCAGACGATCCAGATCGAAGGCATCCCGCTGCACGTGATCGATACGGCCGGCCTGCGCGAGACCGAGGACGAGGTCGAGAAGATCGGCATCGAGCGCACCTGGGGCGAGATCGAGCGTGCGGACGTGGTGCTGCATCTGCTCGACGCGCGCGCCGGAATGACGGCCGACGACAAAACGATCGCCGGACGCTTTCCGCGCGGCGTGCCCGTCGTCCGCGTGCTGAACAAGACCGATCTGACAGGGCTCGCGCCCGCAACGCAGGCGCTCGACGCCGACCTCGAACTTAGCGAGGTGCGGCTGTCGGCGAAGAAGGGTGACGGCGTAGCGCTGCTGCGCGACGAACTGCTGCGGATTGCCGGCTGGCAGGCGGGCGCGGAGAGCGTCTATCTCGCGCGCGAGCGGCACCTGATCGCGTTGCGTGCGGCCGACGAGCATCTGGCGACCGCCGCCGCGCATGCGGAACAGAACGCGCAGGCGCTCGATCTGTTCGCCGAGGAATTGCGGCTCGCGCAGGATCAACTGAACTCGATCACCGGTGAGTTCAGTTCGGACGATCTGCTCGGCGTGATTTTCAGCCGATTCTGTATCGGCAAGTAACGCCGAACTTGTGCGTCGGCACAATCGGGCCGTCATATAGCCTCTCGTGGCCGAATCGGCGGCGCCGCTGCGCACGCGAAAATCGCACTCCGTCGACCAAAAACCCATCGGATTTTTGGTACACAACCGGGCAAAGGTTTAAAATCCACGCTGTCCGAGCCTGAACGTACAGCGTCCCCAAAGCATGCCCCGCCTCGCCACTCCGCTCACCGAATCCGAGATCCGCGCGCTCGAACCGCGCGCGACCCGCTACTGCGTCGCCGACGGCAACGGCCTCGTGATCGAGGTCATGACGACCGGCACCAAGGTCTGGCGCTTCCGCTATACGTTGAACGGCAAGCGTCAGCCGCTCGCGACCATAGGCGATTACCGGATGATTTCGCTGCGCGTCGCGCGCGCGAAGGCGCAGAGGTACGCGGCGCTCGTCGCGCAGGGCATCTCGCCGGTCGCCACCGCGCGGCGCGATCGCGGTGCCGAGAGCAAGGCCGACGTGCTGCGCGAAGCGGCCGAGCTTTATCTCGCGACGGCGCTGGCCGGCAAGTCGGATGAATATCGCCGCACCACGCGGCGCGCGCTCGACAAGGACGTGCTGCCCGCGATCGGCAACAAGCCGATCGGCGCGGTCACCGCTGACGACGTCGTCGCGATCTGCGAGCGCATCAAAAGCCGCGGCTCGCCGAAAATGGCGCTGCACACGCGCAACGTCGTGAAGCGCCTGTACGCATACCTGATCGGGCGCCAGCTCGCGACCAGCAATCCCGCGGAAGTCGTACCGGCGCGCTCGATCGCGACCTTCGACAGCCGCACCCGCGTGCTGTCCGGCGCCGAGATCGGTGTCATGCTGCGCACGATCGACACATCCAATATCCGCCGTCCGCTGAAGCTCGCGCTGCATCTGCTGGTGCTGACGATGGCACGCAAATCGGACCTCGTCGAATCGACATGGGCCGAGTTCGATCTCGACAACGCGCTGTGGACGATCCCCGCCGCGCGCCTGAACGCGCGCCTGAACGCGCGCGAGGACCGCGTCGTCCGTCTGCCGCGTCAGGCGGTTGCGCTGCTGCGCGAGCTGCAGCGCGGGCGCACCAGCGAGACGTTCGTGTTCCCGAGCGTCAGGGGCGACGATCGGCCGATCGCGAAAAGCACGCTGAACCAGGCAGTCAAGGCATTGGGGCTCGACGTGGAGCATTTCGTGCTGCATGACTTTCGTCGCACCGCGTCGTCGCATCTGCGCGACATGGAACAGCAATCAGCCGCGGGGGGCGATATCGCGAAGCATGAAGCAACCGACGAAGCGGCGTGGCAGCGTCGCATGCTTCAGAGTTGGGCGGAACTTTGTCGATAGCCAGATGGAAGTCGCGCGGCAGACGGCGAACGGGACGGCTTGACGGCTTTGTCATGGGTTTTGGCGCCATGTGACGCTTGCCGTCAGGCCGGTAACAGGCTGGTACACAGGCTAATGCGAGCTCGCCCAGACGCTAAGCAAATAAAGGAAAAATCATCAAAAAAACAGGTTTCCAAACCGGGCGCAAATGCGCCTTTTTTCGCTTCTCTGGACCGTTTGACATCGTCGTTCTTTCCCCGCTTCCTTCGCCTACACTGAGAGATGGATGCAAGCCGATACGGAGGTTCCGATGCCTGAATCAATGCTCGCCTATCTGATGGGGCCCGCCGTCATGCTGGTGGTCGGCTTTGCCATCTGGATGATGTCGCGTCACCGCGACCCGTCCAGGCCGCCCAGGCTTGAGCGCTGGCTCGACACGCATTACGCGGAGTGGCTGCATCACAAGCATTAAGCCGTGCCTCAAATGGAAAAGGCCGTCGCATTGGGCGACGGCCTTTTTGTCTGCGCGTTGTTCGGCTGAATCATCCGCGCATCAGAGCCGTGCCGCGCTCACCACTGCGGCTCGGGTTGCGGTTGCGCGTAGCCGTACCGTCCGGGCGGCGGTGCGCCGCACGCGACATAGGCGCGCTGATACTGGTCGTAACAATATCCGGGCGGCGGTGCCGCGTAAGCCGGCGCGGGCTGGTACGCAGGCTCGGCATAGACCGGCTGCGGATACGCGACCACCGGCGCCGGCGTCAACGCCGAGGTGACCACCGCGCCCAGCACCGCGCCGCCAATCAGCGCACCCACCACATCACCGCCGTGTCCGTGCGCGGACGCCTGGCCCGCCACCGTCAAACTACCCGCCATTACCAACGCCACTGCGATCTTTTTCATATTGAGCTCCCGCCGTTCAGGCATGGACGAATTGTCGCCGGCGCGCGCGGAAATAGATGCTGCAGTTGGTAACCGGACATTAACTCTGTAACAGGTGCATAACGTTGGACGCGTTAACCCATCGCATTGCGCTGCTTTTGATCCAGGCATCGCGAGGAAGATCGCCGCGCTGGCCTTGATGCGGGCGCCGACTATTATCTGACCAATGGCACTCGTCAACGAGCGCCTCGCCTCCCCGCAAGCGCCGCCGGCGTCGGCCTGCATCGCGCGAAACACGACGGCAAGAATCAGGTGGCCGTGAGCGGCTGAGTCTGGCGCCGCCCTCCTCAACCTTCGGTTTACGCCGCCACGGCGCGCGTATAGCGCTCAGCCGGCGCGCTGCGCGACAGATTCGGCTGCAGATGCAAACGCGCGCTGTTCAGACGCTCCCAGTCGGCGGCATCGGGCAACGACGGGATCGTCACCAGCTCGCCCTGGTCGAGACCGACAAGCGCCGCGTCGACCATGTCCTCGGCGCTCATCACGATCTGCGAAGGCAGGTTCTCGACCGCGAGACCCGCGCGATCCCAGAAGGCGGTGCTCGTCGCGCCCGGCAGCACCGCTTGCAGCCGCACGCCCTTGTCGCCCACCTCGTGATGCAGCGACTGCGTGAGGTTCAACACGTACGCCTTGGTGCCGCTATAGGTGCCGTTCAGCAATTCCGGCGCCAGCGCGACGATCGATGAGATATTGATCACCGTACCGGCGCCGCGCGCGATGAAGCCCGGCAACACTGCCGCCGTCAGGCGCGTGAGCGAGGTCACGTTCAGCTCGATCATCTGCTCGAGTTCATCGATGTCGGAGTCGATCAGCGCCGCGGTCGCGCCGACGCCCGCGTTGTTGACCAGCATCGTGATGCCGCGCTCGGCGCGCAACTGGATCTCGATGCGGCGCACGTCGGCCTTGTCGGTCAGATCGGCGCTGACGGTGCTCACGCGGCGGCCCGTTTCCTTCGTCAGCCGGTCGGCGAGGCTGCTGAGGCGCGCGCCGTCGCGCGCGATCAGCAGCAGGTCGTAGCCGCGTCGCGCGAGCCGGTCCGCGTAGACTGCGCCGATACCCGACGATGCGCCCGTGACCACCGCCGTACCCTTGCCTTCGTTCGAATTGCCTTGTACGCCCTTGTCTGCCTGCGTTGCCATTGAAGCTCTCCTTGCGGGCTGCGCATGATGCGGCCGCCCTGTCCGGTGAATGGGACCATCCGTGAACTCGCCGCCTGGCGGCTTTGCGCTGATACGGCGGTGTTGACGAGCTGAGTTTAGGCGCGTACCGTTTTGTCTCAAATGTCGTATTTACCTCGTTTAAGGACATCACATATGAAACGCATCGGCGTGGTGGTCTTTCCGGGCTTTCAGATCCTCGACATGGTCGCGGTATCGATTTTCGAACTCGCCAATCAGGACACCGACGAGCCCGCGTACGACGTCGCGGTGATCTCCGAGCACGGCGGCATGGTGCGCAGCTCGGCGGGCGTCGAGGTCGCGACGCGGCCGTTCGGCGATCCCGCCTACGACACGGTGATCGTCACCGGCGCGATGGAGATCGCGCCGTCGTCGCCGGGGCTGCTCGCGTTTCTGAACGACGCCCTCGCCGCCTCGCGCCGCACCGCAAGCATCTGCACCGGTGCGTTCGTGCTCGCCGAAGCGGGCATCCTCGACGGCCGCCACGCGACTACGCACTGGGCGCATGCGCGCGATTTACAACGGCGCTTTCCGCGCGCGCGGGTCGACGAGGACCGTATCTTCATCGTCGACGGCTCGGTGTGGACGTCGGCCGGCATGACCGCGTGTATCGATCTGTGCCTCGCGCTCGTCGAGAACGACCTCGGCGTCGCGGTTTCGCGCGCGATCGCGAAAAAGCTCGTGGTCTATCACCGGCGCACCGGCGGGCAATCGCAGTACTCCGCGATGCTCGATCTCGAACCGAAATCCGATCGGATCCAGAACGCGCTGTCGTATGCGAAGAGCCATCTGCGCGAGCCGCTGACTGTCGAGCAACTCGCCGACGTCGCGCATCTGAGCCCGCGCCAGTTCAGCCGCGCGTTTCGCGACGAGACGCGCCAGTCGCCGGCCCGCGCGATCGAGGCGCTACGTGTCGAAGCGGCTCGCACAATGCTCGAAACCGGCCGTCATTCGATCGAAACCGTCGCAGCCGACACTGGCTTCATCGACCCCGAGCGGATGCGGCGCGCGTTTTTGCGCGCGTTCGGCCAGCCGCCTCAAGCGATCCGGCGTGCCGCACGCGTGGCGTAAGCGTTCGGGGAGAGAATAGGAAACCCGCGGTGCGAAGCTACGCAAAAAACAGTATCCCGCTCGACCCGTGAATCGAACCCAGCCCAAATGAAAGGAAACGCGATGAGCTACAACGACAGCAACCCGTTCGCCAAAATCTTGCGCGGCGAACTACCGTGCATCAAGGTGGCCGAAAACGACCAGGCGCTGGCTTTCATGGACTTGATGCCGCAAGCCGACGGCCATCTGCTCGTCGTGCCGAAGGAAGCGGTCGCGGAAATTTTCGATCTGTCGGATGCGGCGCTCGTCGCGTCGACGCGCATGGCGCAAAGGCTTGCGATCGCGGTGCGCGCGGCACTGCGTCCTGACGGCGTGTTCATCGGCCAGTTCAACGGCGCGGCGGCGGGACAGACAGTGCCGCACGTCCACTTCCATGTGATTCCGCGCTGGGAAGGCCAACCGCTGAAGCTGCATGCGCGCGAGGTCGCCGATCCGGACACGCTCGAGGCGCTCGCCAAACGGATTCGCGCGCACTGGCGCGCCCATTGACGCGCGACGCGAGGGCTGCCGACGCAACATCGCGCCCCACATTACGGTCACGCCCGGTAACAACTGTAAAAGCCGTTGAAACCACCGATTGGCGCGTCGCGACTAGACTGCTATTGCCTTGTGTTCAAGGCATTGAGTGTGGATCTCTTTTTTCAGCCTGCCCCTGTGGCAGACTTTTTTTTCTTTGGGACCCGCTTCGCAATCTCAGAGCCGCTTGCGCGAACGGCGTAGCGGATGCCGCCAGTCGATGCGTCGGGGACGCGCTGGCAACGGCCGTCCGTCGTGCAGGTCTCGATGCTCCTGCCACAGTTCGTCGGAAAAAAGAAACATGACGATCAGCAGCGGAACGACCAGAAAAATCCCGAGTATTACGTGCTCGTTCACGATAGCCTCCAATGTCGGAGATTCGTTTTCATTGTAGAGCACCGCCTGTACCCGCATGTCGGCTCAACGAAGATCGACTTGGATTCAGGCGGCACGCGAAGGGTACATCGCACTACGATTGCGCCCCCTCGCCTGTCCATGTGCCTTTGCGCCGCGCGGCTTTTTTCGTGCGTTTTCGGCAATGGCGCGTTGCAAGCGTGTCACCGAAACCCGTGATAGACGGCTGGCACTGTTTATTTTCTGCACCTGCCGCGTTATTGCGCATCGCAGCTTTTGCCTGCGGATTGACTTTGTGTGCGATGCACAAACCATTGATTAAATTGTATTAAATTTCTTAATTGACGCTACGCGTTTACGTGAATGCGCGCGCAAAGCTTTACCAGTTAAAGCCATGCAAGGATCGGCTTTTTAGTTATTCGTTTCATTGCCATTCGATCACGCGCGTGCTCAAGCTTTGATTAGCTTCGACAGGAGGTGCGACAATTCGCCACTGTTGCGACCGCACACAAGATGTGCTTGTCGTTTTCATCGGTTCTCCTAGAGTGCGAGATGCGGGTCCACCGTTAAAGTTAAATACATAGCTAACCGAGATTTTTTTCGGCCCGCCCGGAGGAACGAATGAAAACTCGAATTGCCGTTGTTTTCGCCATCGCGGGTTTGGCTGCCGCTAGCGTTCAGGCGCAAGACGTCGTGATCAAGCCGCAGCAAACGATCCAGTTCAAGGCCAATGCCTATGGCTGCGTATCGAAGGACAAGCTCGATGCCGCCGATCACCACGCGCAAGCCGGTGAACAGCAGCAGATGCAGGAATTCTTCTCCGGATATCAATGCGTGTCGACTCCGACCGACTCGAGTTTCCGCGTGGTGCGCGTGGTCGGCCACGACGTCGAGTTCGTGAATTCAGCCAACAGCGATACCGAGGGGCTCTGGGCGAACGACCGATTCATCAAGCAATAAGTACAACACCGGTATTCCGGCAAAAGCCGGAATACGGTCGCATGCGTATCCGCTGCGGCTTTAAAAGTCGCAGGCGTGAACGCGTGAGCTAAAAGAGACGGCTTGGGCATTCCGATGCCAAGCCGTTTTTTATTGCTATTGATACTTGCCAGGCTTCAACTGCAATAAAAAAGCCGATGCGGATTTTATCGACCCGCATCGGCAGTACGCCTTCTCGCAAAGCGCAGGAAACCGGCCACGAGCAACGGCGCGTCAGTGCACGCGCTTGCTGCGGCGGAACTGGTCGAACAGAACCGCGAGCAGCAGGATGCCGCCGCGAATCAGATACTGATAGAACGTCGGCACGTTCAGCAGGCTCATGGCGTCCTGCACGGAGCCCATGATCAGCACGCCGACCAGCACGCCGGAGATCGTCGCGACACCTCCCGTCAGCGACACACCACCGAGCACGCACGCGGAAATCACGCCGAGCTCGAGCCCGACCGACGTCTTCGGATCGCCGAGGCTCATGCGCGACGCGAGCATCACGCCCGCGAAGCCGGTCACGAGGCCTTGCAGCACGAACACGGTGATCTTGATCCGCGTGACGGGTAGCCCCGCGAGCACAGCCGCTTCGCTATTGCCGCCGACGGCCAGCACGTTCTTGCCGAACACGGTCTTTTTCAGCAGGAAGCCGAACAGAACGAAGCCGACGATGTTGCTCCAGATCGGATAAGAAATGCCGAGGAATGAGCCGCCGCCGAGATCGAAAAAGCGCTCCTCGGAGATCATCACCGCGTCGCCGTTCGACGTGATGTACGCGAGGCCGCGCACGACCTCCATCATCGCGAGCGTGACGATCAGCGAGTTGATCTTGTAGCGTGCCACCAGCGTGCCGTTGACGAGCCCGACCGCGCCGCCCGCGAGCACGCCGGCCGTGATGCCGACTAACACGCTGTGCGTCGCGGTGATCAGCACGGAAGCCACCACGCCCGAAAACGCGACGATCGACGCCACCGACAGGTCCACCTCGCCGAGCGCGAGCACGAACATCATCGTGACGGAGATCGAGCCGATCAGCGTGACCGACAGCAGCAGGCCCTGGATATTGCGCGTGCTCAGAAAGTCTGGGACCGTGAACGACAGCACCGCGAACAGGATGACGAACACCATCACGATGCCGGACTTGTTAATGAGGTCCCAGATGCGCGCGGCGCGCGCGGTCAAGCCCACGGAGGCGACGGCGGGGGTCGAGGAATCGGTGGAAGGTGTATTCATGATGTCTGTTCCATTCAATGCCGTTTTCGTTGCGGTATTCGGTAAGAGGTCTGGTGGCGCGATCCGTTGGGCGATCAGCGCGGCAATGCCAGCTTGATCAGCGCATCCGGCGTGGCCTGCGCCTTCGGCAGATCGCCGACAATGCGGCCTTCCTTCATCACGATCACGCGATCGGTCACGCCGATCACCTCGGCGAGATCGCTCGACACGACGATGACCGTGCGGCCTGCCTCGGCGAGCCCATACAGCAGTCCATAGATCTCGCTGCGCGCCCCGACGTCGATGCCGCGCGTCGGCTCGTCCATCAGGAACACGTCGATCTCTTCGGCGAGCCAGCGCGACAGGATCACCTTCTGCTGATTGCCGCCGGACAGCGTGCCGATCGGCGTATCGCCGTTGCGCGTCTTGATCGCGAGCTTGCCGATGAACTCACGCGTGGTCTGCGCTTCCTTGCGGCTGTTGAGCACGTTGAAGCGGCTGAAGTGGCGGCGGCAGCTGATGTTCAGGTTGTCCGACACCGACGCGATCGACACGATGCCTTCCTGCTTACGATCCTCGGGACACAGCGCGACACCGGCGCGCACCGCGTCGCGCGGCGTGGCGAACTGCACGCGCTTGCCCTTCAGCGCGACCTCGCCGGCGCTCGGCTTGACCGCGCCGTAGATCAGCTTCATCAACTCGGAGCGGCCCGCGCCGACGAGCCCGAAGAAGCCGACGATCTCGCCCTTGCGCGCCGAAAACGATGCCGGTTCGCGCAGGCCCGGTCCCATCAGGCCGTCGACCTGAAGCTGCACGTCGCCGTGCTCGCGCGCGCGATAGCCGTACACATCGGTGATCGAGCGGCCCACCATGCAGCTGATCAGCCGATCGCGATCGAGTCCCGCGCCGGCCTCGAAAGTGTCGATGCGGCGGCCGTCGCGAAACACGGTGACGCGATCGCACAGTTCGTAGACTTCGTCCATCCGGTGCGTGACGTAGACGATCGCGCGGCCTTCAGCCTTCAGCGCGCGGATGATGCGGAACAGTTGCGTGGTTTCGCGCGACGACAGCGAGCTGGTCGGTTCGTCGAACGCGATCACGCGCGCGTCGCGCATCAGCGCCTTGCCGATTTCGATCATCTGCCGCTGACCGATCGACAGATGCTTGACCTGCTGCGACGGATCGAGCTTTTCGCCGAGCCGTTCGAGCTCACGCATCGCACGCGCGACCAAAGCC
Source organism: Paraburkholderia lebeckiae (assembly GCF_050436225.1). Lineage (NCBI taxonomy): Bacteria > Pseudomonadati > Pseudomonadota > Betaproteobacteria > Burkholderiales > Burkholderiaceae > Paraburkholderia > Paraburkholderia lebeckiae. Next base: position 3,850,644 of record NZ_JBNDLU010000002.1, read on the forward strand.
TTTTCGTCCAGTACGCCGAAGCGATTCGGCAGGGCGCCGAGCATCAGATTCTCGGCGACCGTCAGCTCCGGCACCAGATGCAGTTCCTGATAGATGATCGCGATGCCCGCGGCGATCGCCGCCTTGGTCGTCGCGAACTGCTGCTCGATGCCGTCGAGCGACAACGCGCCCGAGACAGGATGATTGACGCCGGACAGCACCTTCAGCAGCGTCGATTTGCCGGCGCCGTTTTCGCCCATCAGGCCGTGCACCTCGCCGCGGCGCACTTCGAGCGAGACCTGGTCGAGCGCGAGCACGCCCGGAAAGCGCACGGTGATGCCGTCGAGCCGGAGATAGGGGGCGTCGGATGCGGGCGTCGATGCAGGCGAGGGCGCGAGCGCCGCCTCGCTGGCATGAGACCCGGTGAATAAGGACGTCATCGAAAAACCTCGAACGGATGAAACCTGAGCGGGCCGCGCTCGCGCTAAACGCGAGGCACGAGGCGGCCCGCCGTCTGCTGCGAGAACCTCGCTTAAATACCCAGTTCCTTGCGCACGTCCTGCCAGTTGCCGCGCACCATCAGCTTGCCGGTGGTTTGCGTGTCGGCGGGCGGCTGCTTGCCGTCCTTGATCCACTCGATAAGGTTCTCGGTGCTTTCCTTGCCGTGGTTCGTCGAGCTGACCGCGATCGTGCCGTAGAAGCCCGTCGGTTCCTTCTTCTGGAACTCGGCGAACGCCTCGCCCGCGCCGTTGATGCCGACGCCGATCACGTCCGCGGCCGGAATATGCAGCTGTTCGGTCGCGCGCACGCCGCCAAGCACGCTTTCCTCGTTGAGCGCGAAGATCACCCACTTCTTGATGTTCGGATGCTGCGCGAGCACCGGCGATACCGCGTTGAAGCCGCCTTCGTCGTCGGTGGTTTTCTGCGGCGCGTCGAAGACGTTTTCCTTCTTGAAGCCGCCGGCGAGCAGCGACTGCGTCGCGCCGTCGGTGCGCAGCTTCGCGGTCGGCAGTTCATAGTCCGTGATACGCAGCGCGCCGACTTCCTCAGGCTTCCAGCCGCGGCGCTTGATTTCGTCGGCGATCGCCTGGCCCACCTGGTTGCCGATCTTGAAGGCCGACATGCCGAGGTGCGGCACGTTCGCAAGCGGCTTGCCGGTCGAATCGACCAGCTGGTCGTCGACGGTCACGAACTTCATGTTGTAGCGCTTCGCGCGCGCCTGAATCGCCGGTCCGAGACGCACGTCGGGCGCGCAGATCACGAAGCCTTTCGCGCCTTGCGCGCCGAGGTTGTCGATCGCGGCCAGCACCTTTTCGCCGTCGGGCGTGCCGATGTTGACCACCGAGAATCCGTCCTTCTTACCGAGCGCGGTCGCGGCTTTCTGTTCGTTGATGAACCACGCCTGTTCGGGCATCTTCACGAGGAAGCCGACTTTGAGCGGCTCATCCGCGTGGGCGGACAGTTGTGCGGCGAACGGGGCGGCGAGGGCGGCGGCGGCCATCGCGGTCAGGGTCAAACGGCGAAGCTTGCTGGTCATCTACTGTCTCCTGTGGGTGAAAAGCTGCATTGATGTCGTGTAGTCGCAGCGGGGTAACGCGGGCGGCGTCAGCCGTCGCGCGAATCGGGGCGGATCTGCGCGCGGCATGCCGGGCGGTTCGCGCAAGTCGCGGTGAAAACGGTGGCGCGGCTCATTGCTTGTAGCTCGCCAGGTACGCCGTTTTCGCGGCGGTCCAGAACGCGGCATCGCTCGCGCCATAGGCCGACGCCTTGCGCCCGCCGCCGGGTCCGTGATGCTCGACGGCCGTGGTCGGCAGATTGATCGTGACGAGACCGCTCTGCACGTGGCGGCGAAAATGCCGCGCGCGTTCGAGCGAGCGCGTGCAGATGCCGGCGCACAGTCCGTAGGCGGTGTCGTTCGCGAGATGTAGCGCTTGTTCGTAATCGTCCGCGCGCAGCACGACCGCGAGCGGCCCGAAAATCTCTTCACGCGCGATGCGATGCTCCGATTCGCCAATAAACAGCGCCGGCTCGAAAAAATAGCCGCGCGTCGCGCGCTCCAGTTGCCGCCCGCCGCGCAGCAACTGCGCGCCTTCCTGCTCGCCGACGCGCACGTAGTCGAGGTTGCGTTCGAGCTGCGCGGCGTTCGCCACCGGACCGATATCGGTGCCGTGCTTCAACGCGTGATCGACGGTGAGTTTCGCGAGCTTCGCCTGCAACGCGTCGACGAACGGCGCGAACACCGCGCGTTCGACGATCAGCCGTGCGGCCGCCGTGCTGCGCTGGCCGGTCGCGCTGAAGGCACCGGTGAGCGCCGCGTCGACCGCGCCTTCGAGATCGGCGTCGGCCAGCACGACGAACGAATTCTTGCCACCCATCTCGAGCTGCACGCGCGCCTGGCGCGTCGCGGCGGCCTGCAGCACGCGCGTGCCGGTATCGGACGAACCGGTGAAGCTGATCGCGGCGACGAGCGGATGCGCGACGATGCGCGCGCCGACCTTGCGTCCGCTGCCCATCACGAGATTGAACACGCCGGCCGGCAAGCCCGCGCGACTGACGATCGACGCGAGCGCCGCCGCGCAAGCCGGTGCGGACTCGGCCGGCTTGTAGACGACGCAGTTGCCGTGCGCGAGCGCGGCGCCGATCTTCGCCGCGGCGATCGCGAGCGGCGCGCTCCACGGCGCGATGATGCCGACCACCCCGAGCGGCTCGCGCGTCACGTCGATTTCGACGCCGGCACGCGCCGACGCGAGCGGCTCGACGAACGCGCGCAGCGCCTCGGCCGCGAACAGCTTGAACAGTTGGCCCGCGCGTGTCGCTTCCGCGAGCGCCTCGGGCAATACCTTGCCGACTTCACGCGCCAGCAACCGGGCCAGTTCCTCGCGGCGCGCGAGCATTTCGCTGCCGATCGCGTCGAGCGCGTCGGCGCGGCGCTGCGCGGAGGCGAGCGACCAGTCGCGAAACGCCGCGTGCGCGGCCTCGATCGCGCTGTCGGTCTGCCGCACGTCCGCGCGCACGTATTCGCCGACCGGCTCGTCGAGATCCGATGGATTGAGCGACACGCCCGTGGTCGCGCCCGTCTCCCATCCGCCATTGATGTAATGGCGAAACGGGCTGGCAACGAGGGGGACGAGCGGATCGCGGTTCATCGGCGGGAAAAGGCGCACCGGAAGTTCACAAAAGTCCACGAATGGTATGAGCGGTGCCAATAACTTTCCAATCCCTTTTTAGGCTTATCCGATATCAGTTTCGGTATGGCATCATGGGAACTTCAGAGGAAGAACGTACAAACATCGCTCGTAAAAACCCAGGAGACCCTGCGATGACGCGTAGCTATTCGAACTGGTTCGTGCGCGCGCGGCTAAAGACGCGCCAGTTGCTGCTGCTTGCCGCGATGGAGGAGGAGGGCAACGTTCGCCGCGCGGCCGACGTGCTCGGCATGACGCAGCCGGCCGCGTCGCGCCTGTTGAAAGAGCTCGAGGACATGCTCGGCGTGAGCCTGTTCGACCGCACGCCGCACGGCATGCACGCGACGCTGTACGGCGAGGTGATGATCCGCCATGCGCGCATGGTGCTGTCGAACCTGAGCCAGGCGCACGACGAAATCTCGGCGCTGCGCTCGGGGCTCGCGGGTCAGGTGCGTATCGGCGTGATCGCCGCGGCCGCCGCGACGATGGTGCCGCGCGCGATCGCGAGCGTGAAGGAGCGTTATCCGCAGTTGCAGATCTGGACCGAGGTCGAGACCTCCGACGTGATGCTGCCGCGGCTCGCCGAAGGCGATCTCGACATCATGATCGGCCGCGTGCTCGAACGGCAGAACCAGTTCAAGACCGACGTGCGCTACGAACCGCTCGCCGACGAACCGCTCTGCGTGGTCGCGCGTCCCGGCCATCCGCTCGAAAATGAAACGGGATTGACGCTGCGCGGTATCGTCAACGCGGCGTGGGTGCTGCATCCGCCGGGCAGCGTGCTGCGCCATCGCTTCGATCTGATGTTTTCGCAGATCGGCCTGAATCCGCCGCAGAACGTCGTCAATACGAACAACTTCCTCGCGATTTCGAGCCTGCTGCTGCAAAGCGACATGTTGGCGGTATTGCCCGATGAAGTGGCGCGTCAGTACCAACAGTACGGAGTATTGAAGCGCGTACCGATCGATTTGCCTTGCAGGATGGATACATTCGGTATCATCACGCGCCAGTCGCATCTGTTGTCGCCGGCGGCCGCCGTCGTGCTCGAGGCGCTGCGAGATGCGGCTCGGGACGTGTACGGCACGGCCACGGAACTCGCGGTGGCCCGGTAAATGCTTCCTTCTGTGTCATAGGCACCGGCTGACGGCGCGGGAGGAACATACGATGTACAGCAAACACAAGAAACGGCAACGCGCCGTCGACGATTCATTTTCGCTGCGCTCCGGTGGAGCGAGCGCCTGGTTTAGCAACGGCATGGCTCTCAAATCGACGATATACAAGGCGGAACTGCAGATCGCTGACATGGACCGGCACTATTACGCCGACCATTCGCTGACGATCGCCCGTCACCCCTCCGAAACCGACGAACGGATGATGGTTCGCGTCGCCGCGTTCGCGCTGTTCGCGCAGGAACGGCTGGAGTTCTGCAAAGGTTTGTCGGATGTCGACGAACCGGATCTGTGGGCGAAGGATCTGACCGGCGCGATCGACACGTGGATCGAGGTCGGCCAGCCCGATGAACGCCGCATCGCCAAGGCGAGCGGGCGGGCGAATCACGTGGTCGTGATCGCGTATGGCGGGCGTACTTCGGAAATCTGGTGGCAGGGCGTGCGCAACAAGGTCGAGCGTCTGCGCAACGTGACGGTCTGGACGCTCGGCGAAGACGTCGCGGCATCGCTCGGCTCGCTTGCCGAACGCACGATGCGGCTGCAATGCACAGTGCAGGACGGCGAAGCATGGCTCGGCAGCGCCGAAGCCGATGCGGTGAAGATCGACTGGACCGTACTGAAGGCGCAAGCCGATGCATGATGGCTCAGGTCTGAACCGGTTTTTGCGCCGCTTCGTTCTCGCATTCAGAGCGACGTGACCCGCGCCGCTTCCGGCGCCCCCTTCAGTTCGACCATATTGCCCTCCGGGTCGAACAGATACAGCGACGGCCCGAATCCGTCCGCGCCATAACGAACTCCCTGTTCGCCGAGCCGCGCACCATGCGCGCTCAGATGCGCCTTCAGCGCGTCGGCGTCGAACGACTCGACGCGCAGACACAGGTGGTCCATGTTGCGCCCCGTGCCCGCCGCGCCGTTTTCCGCGCGATCGAGCTTCGCGCCGACCTGCAGCAGATCGATCAGCGATCGGCCCGCGCGCAGTTGCGTGAGGCCGAGTTCGCGCTGCTCCTTTTCAACGCTGCAACCTAGTACGTCGCAGTAAAAGCGCGCGAGGGTTTCGACGTGCGTCGCCCGGATCACGACGTGGTCGATCTCGCGAATGTGGATTTTCATGTCGAACGCCCTTTCGCTAGTTCGGAGATCCGATTAGGAAGTGTAGGAGAAAGGGCGGGGGTAGATCGGCGGGAAGTCGTGGGCGAACCGGACCAAATGCGGACCAGGCGCGGACAAAAAACGTAGGCAAAAAAAAGCCCGCTCAAGTGGAGCGGGCTGAATCCATATCAGGAGGAGACATGGAGGAGACAGGTACTAATATACACATGGGCTTGGTGCGACGCAATAACTTTTTAAGGGAAAACCCGATATCGTGCGAAATTGCCGCACTTTGAGGCAAAACGCCCGGCCGCAGGCATTCCAAGGCGCTTCGGATTGTGGTTTGCCGGGTTCGACCCCACCATGGGTAAGGACAAGCGCGTCCGAATGACAGAGCAAGAACCGGCGCGTACTGTGTAGCGATCGGGCCTAAATTGATGAGCATCGACACTGCCTGCCCGTCTGGGCCCCAGGACATCATGAACGCCTCCACTCGCCGTTCCGCCCTCATGCGCACCGCCGCCGACGTCGACACCACCCAGTGGCGCACCGACGACGAACGCTGGGACGCCGTCATCCACCGCGACCGCGATGCCGACGGTGCATTCTTCTACGCGGTCAGGACGACCGGCGTGTTCTGCCGGCCGTCGTGCGCGTCGCGCCAGCCGCGCCGCGAAAACGTCGCCTTCTTCACCGATGCCGCCGCCGCGCGCGCCGCGGGCTTTCGGGATTGCAAGCGCTGCCAGCCCGGTGGTCTGCCGCGCGAGCTCGACATCGTCGCCAGAGCGTGCGCCGCGCTCGACGCCGATCCGCAGCAGCGCCTCACGCTCGCGCAACTGAGCGATGCCGTGCACGTGAGTCCGTTCCATTTGCAGCGGCTGTTCAAGCGCGTGGTCGGCGTCTCGCCGCGTCAGTACCAGGCCGCGCGGCGCGGCGCCGCGTTGCGCGATGCGCTGCAGGGCGGCGCCGACGTCACGCGCGCGACGCTCGACGCCGGTTTCGGCTCGCCGTCGCGAATGTACGACAGCGCGCCGGCCGAGCTCGGCATGGCGCCGTCCGCGTATCGCCGAAAGGGCGCGGGCCTGACGGTGCGCTATGCGAGCGCGCCGACCTCGCTCGGCTTCGTGCTGGTCGCCGCGACTGACAAGGGCATCTGCAAGATCGGTTTCGGCGACGACACCGCGCTGCTGATCGACGAATTGCGCGGCGAGTTCGCGAATGCCGAGCTGCGTGAAGACGCCGGCCGGCTCGCGCCGTTCATCGCGCAGATCGACGCGTATCTGCGCGGCACGCGCCAGGACTTCGAGTTGCCGCTCGATATCGCGTCGACCGCATTCAAGCAGCGCGTGTGGGAGGCGCTGCGGCGGATCCCGTACGGCGAGACACGCAGCTATTCGCAGATCGCCGAGGCGGTCGGCTCGCCGCGGGCGGTGCGCGCCGTCGCGAGCGCATGCGCGACCAACCCGGTCGCGCTCGCGATTCCTTGCCATCGCGTCGTGCAGAAGGGCGGGGCGCTCGCCGGCTATCGCTGGGGGCTGCCGCGCAAGGCCGCGTTGCTCGACAATGAGGCGCAGCACGCAGGCGGCGTTTCAGCCAGCGATGCGCCCCGCCGCGACGCAAGCCGCACGGATGCCGACTCCCACAACTCCCAACTGGATCACGCCGCTTGAGCACGCTTAACGAGGTTGCAACTCTCGAATTACCGTTCAAGGCACCGTTCGACTGGCCGCGGCTGCTGCGCTTTTTCAGCGGCCGCGCGACGCCTGGCGTCGAAGCCGTCGAGGACGGCGCGTATCGTCGCGCGATCGACTGCAACGGCGACGGCGGCACACTCAGCGTGCGGCTGCATCCGCGCAAGCGCTGCATCGTCGCGAGCATCGAAGGGCCGGCGAGCCGCCACGCCGATGCACTGGCCGCGCCAATCGCAAGAATGTTCGATCTGCGCGCCGATCCAAAGAAGATCGCCGCCGGACTCGCGGCGGACCCGTGGCTCGCGCCGCTCGTCGCCGCGGTGCCCGGCCTGCGCGTGCCGGGCGCGTGGTCCGGCTTCGAACTGGTGGTGCGCGCGATCGTCGGTCAGCAGGTCAGCGTGAAGGCCGCGACGACCATCATCGGACGGCTCGTGCAGCGAGCGGGCGAACGCATCGACGGGCATCCGCACGAAAACACCGCGTGGCGTTTTCCGACGCCGGCCGCACTCGCCGAAGTCGATCTCGCGCAGATCGGCATGCCGGGCAAACGCGTCGCCGCGTTGCAGGGCTTCGCGCGTGCGGTCGCGAGCGGCGACGTGCCGCTCGACAGCAGCGACACCGTCGACGCCGCGAGCCTGCGCGCCGCATTGCTCGCGCTCGCGGGCATCGGCCCATGGACTGTCGAATACGTCGCGATGCGTGCATGGCGCGATCCCGATGCATGGCCCGAGTCGGATCTCGTGCTGATGCAATCGATCTGCGCGCGCGATCCTTCACTCGTACGGCCCGCGCAACAGCGCAGCCGCACCGACGCGTGGCGGCCGTATCGCGCGTATGCCGCGATGCATCTGTGGAACGAGGTGGCGGATCGGGCGGGCGCGGCGCGCGGGGGATGAGGTGAGGGTCGTCGCGACGTGCTGATGGGGATGGCGTAGTTCAGCGCGAACTCGACATGCCTGCTGAAACTCCGGCGAAGCGACCGCAAGCAGCGGTTCTGGCGAGATGTTAAAGTGCCCGCTACTGAAAATTCCGCCGAACGTTGTCAGCCGCTATACCGTCTGTGAATCGTCCGGCGATACACGGCGACCGGCAACGCGCGACTTGCATCAATGCCAAACACCACACCCTCCTGCACGACCGACGCGCTTTCGCACCGCCTGTCCGTGCTCGACTCGAGCCCGCATCGCGATGTGCTGATACGCGGCCTGCGCGGCATCGAAAGGGAAAGCCTGCGCGTGACACGCAACGGCCAACTCGCGATGACTCCGCATCCGCGCGCGCTCGGCTCGGCGCTCACGCACCCGTCGCTGACGACCGACTACTCCGAGGCGCTGCTCGAGCTGATCACGCCGGCTGAGCAGGACGCCGCCGAAACCCTCGCGCAACTCGACGTGCTGCATCGTTTCGTCTACGCGGAGCTCGGCGACGAGATCCTGTGGAACCACTCGATGCCGGGACTGTTGCCCGCCACCGACGATGGCATTCCGATCGCGCACTACGGCACGTCGAACATCGGCAAGCTGAAGTACGTGTACCGCGTCGGCCTCGCGCTGCGCTATGGCCGCACGATGCAGTGCATCGCGGGCATCCACTACAACTATTCGCTGAGCGAAGACGTGTGGCGCCTGCTGCACGCCGATCAGCAATCCACCGCGAACGCCGTCGACTTCCAGTCCGACCGCTACCTCGCGCTGATCCGCAATTTCCGCCGCACGAACTGGCTGCTGATGTATCTGTTCGGCGCGTCGCCGGCGCTCGATCGGCGCTTTCTCCGCGATCGCAAACCCACGCTCGACACGTTCGACGCCGACACGCTGTACCGCCCGTACGCGACCAGCCTGCGCATGAGCGATCTCGGCTATTCGAACACGACCGCGCAAGCCGCGCTGCACGCCGACTACGACACGCTGCCCGGCTATCTCGACGCGCTCGCGAAAGCCGTGAGCCAGCCGTATCCCGCCTACGAGCAGATCGGCACGCAACGCGACGGCGAGTGGGTGCAGATCAACACCAACGTGCTGCAGATCGAAAACGAGTTCTATTCGACGATTCGCCCGAAGCGCGTCACGTATCCGGGTGAGCGGCCGTTGCACGCGCTCGCCGCGCGCGGCGTGCAATACGTCGAAGTGCGTTGCATGGACATCGATCCGTTCGAGCCGATCGGCATTTCGCTCGAAACATCGCGCTTTCTCGACGCGTACCTGCTCGTGTGTGCGCTCGACGACAGCGCGCCCCTGCCTCCGCCCGCGTACACCGAAGCGAACCAGAACTTCGGCCGCGTGACGATGGAAGGTCGCAAGCCAGGCCTCGAACTGGTTCGCGACGGCAAGCCGGTCGCGATGATCGACTGGGCCGACGAACTGCTCGTGAAAATCGACGCCGCGGCGGCCGTGCTCGACAGCCTGAAGGGCGGCGACGAACACGCGCGTGCGGTCGCCGCGCAACGCGCGAAGCTCGCGGACGTGTCGCTGACGCCGTCGGCGCGCGTGCTGCAAACGATGCGCGACCAGCAGCAAAGCTTCCTCGCGTTCGGCCTCGCGCAAAGCGAAGCGCACGCCGCGTACTTCCGTGCGCGTCCGCTCGATGCCGCGCAGTCCAAGGCGTTTGCCAACCTCGCGGTGCAATCTCTCGACGAACAGGCGAAGCTCGAACGCGACGAGGTTGGTTCGTTCGATGCGTTCGTCGCTGCGTATCGGGCCTATACGCTCAATCGCTTCAGCGTCTGAGCGTTCGGACCACAGCATTTCGGAAGTGCTTCAAGCGGCCCGCGTGGCCGCTTTTTCTTTGCCCCGAGTAACGCGCAGGTAACCTCTACGGATTGAGCTCTTCAGGCGTCCGCGGAATCGGCAAATACTCCGCGCGACGTCGCGATTCTCTGATCTGGGTGAAACACCGCTTCGATGGGGTGGTCCAAAATGTTATGACGTGCTCCACAGGGGAGGTATCGACGTGAAGAACAAAGCTCTGTTGGCCGCGCTTTGTCTCGTGGCGACGGCGGCATGCTCGACCCAGGGTCAGGTCGATCCCGATGTCATGCAGATCGCGACCAGGCCGTTGACGTGTTCGAACAAGGCCGAATGCGACCTCTGGTGGCAACGGGCGCAAACGTGGGTCGCGAGTCATTCGAAGTACAAGATCGAGACCGCTAACGACTCGCTGATCCAGACCGCCGGCCCGGACGGCGGCACGCGCGCGCTCGCGTTTCAGATCACGCGCGCCGCAGGTCCCGATGGCACCACCACGATCGGCTTTTCGGCGCATTGCGACAGCTCGCTCGGCTGCAAGCCGAATCCGTGGGAAGCCGGTGCGGATTTCAAGCAGTATGTGAGAGGCACCGCGGGCACAGGCGCCAGCGCGCCGCAAGGCAGCGCGACGCCATCGCAGAACGCGCCCGATGCGACGCATCCGGAGACGATGCCCCGTAACACGACCAGGCTGCCGAATGGCGAGGCGATGTCGCAATAGATCGAGCGGTGGCCGCAGCGGCGATGCATTCGCCGCTGCCGCGCATTTGCTTCAGTGTCCTAATGAAGGCCCGGTGCCTTCGCGCGGCTTCGTGATCCACACGAGCACCGCCAGCACGATAAACGCCGCGCCCGAGATGCGGAAGAAGTCGTTGGTGGCCATCATGTACGCCTGACTCGTCACCACCTGGTTCAGCTGCGCGGTCAGGCTGTCGCCGGACAGCCCGGCGCCCGCCAGCGCATTCGTATAGGCGTTGGTGTTCGCCGAATACGTGTTGACCGTATCTGCAAGCATCGCGTGGTGATAGATCGTGTCGTTTTCCCAGAACGTCGTGCTGATCGCGGTGCCGATCGCGCCCGACAACGTGCGGAAAAAGTTCGACAGACCCGACGCGCTTGCAAGACGCTCGTCGGACACGCTCGACAGCGTGATCGTCGTCATCGGCACGAAGAAGCAGGCGACGCCGATCCCCTGCACGAGCCGCGGCAGGATCACGTGGCCGAACGGCACGTCGAGCGTGAACGTCGAGTTCCAGATCGATACGATCGCGAAAACGATGAACGCGAAGCTCGCGACCATGCGCAGATTCAGCCGATGCATGTTCTTGCCGATCATCGGCGACAGAAACAGCGCGAGCAATCCGACCGGTGCCGTGGCGAGACCCGCGAGGCCGGCCGTGTAGCCCATCACCGTTTGCAGCCATAGCGGGAAGATCACCACCGAGCCGAAGAACGCCATGAAGCCGAACGAGATGATCACGACGCCGAGCGCGAAGTTGCGATCCTTGAACAGCGACAGGTCGACGATCGGCTCTTTCTCCGTCAACTCCCACACGAGCAGAAACGCGATCGACACGAGCGCGATCACGGCGAGCGCCACGATGAACGTCGAGTTGAACCAGTCGCGGTCCTTGCCGAGGTCGAGCATCATCTGCAGGCACGACACGCCGGTCACGAGCAGCACGAGACCCACCGCGTCGATGCGCTGGTGCGTCGTCTGCGTCTCGCGGCCACGCAGCAGCAGATACGCGCAGAACGCCGAGAACAGGCCGATCGGCACGTTGATGTAGAAGATCCACGGCCATGTGAAGTTATCGGTGATGTAGCCGCCCATCACCGGGCCGAAGATCGGCGCGCAGATCACGGTCATCGCCCATAAGCCGAGCGCGAGTCCACGTTTGGCGGGCGGGTAGGAGCGCATCAGGATCGTCTGCGACAGCGGCACCATCGGCCCGGACACGAGCCCTTGCACGAGCCGGAAGGCGATCAGCGATTCGAAGTTGTGCGCGAAACCGCAGGCCGCCGACGCGATCGTGAACAGCAGCACGGACAGCGTGAAGAGTCGTACCTCGCCGACGCGTCGCGCGAGCCAGCCGGTCAGCGGCACGGCGATCGCCGAGGCGACCGAGTACGACGAGATCACCCAGGTACCCTGGCTTGCGGCAACGCCGAGGCTGCCGGAAATGGTCGGCACCGCGACGTTCGCGATCGAGGTGTCGAGCACCTCCATGAAGGTGCCGAGCGCAAGGCCGACGGTCAGCAGCGCGAGCGTGCCGCCCTGGAGCGGGGCGAGTTCTGCTGCGGGCAGCGTGGCGTTGGAAGCCGTGGCATCCATAGGTTTGTTCTCCTCAGGCGGCGAAAGCTTGTCACGGCAGCCTTATCGCGTGTTTCATACACGATGCTTGCATGCCGCATCACCCTCTGCCCAGACAGATATCTGATGACAATGACGCCTTGGAAAAGCGCCTCGTGATTGTCCTGCTAGTACTTCGTGATGACGCGCCGTCGCCATCCGACGACGACCGTTGTTTGACACATGCTTCGGCTCATCCCGGCGGCTCGTCCGGCGGTGGCGCCGGGCCGCAACCCACGTCGGCATCTCCCTCGGGACCGTTTGCGATGAAACGGGCGAGCAGGTGAATCAGCGTCGCGTGCTCCTCGGCGGTAAAGCCGCGCAACTGGTCGTTCAGCACAGTTGCGCCGAGGTTCGGCAACTGGCGCGCGGCCTCGTGGCCCTGCTGCGTCAGCTCAAGTTTCACCATGCGTCGGTCGTCGCTGCTGCGCGTGCGCACGACGAAGCCCTTCTTTTCCAGCCGGTCGAGCAGACGCGTCATCGAGCCGCTGTCGTACGACATCGCGCGCGACAGCTCGAATGGCGTGCTCGCGCGCCGCGACGACAGCATCAGAATCACGCCGATCTGCTGCGCGGTGAGCCCGAGCGGCTTGACCGCACGGTCCGTGCGCTCGACCAGCACGTTGCGCGCTTTCGTCAGGTAGTAGCCGAGACTGCTCGTGAGCTCGACCTCGTCCGCTTTATAGGGGCCATCAGTCATGGGGTATCCGCAACATCCAGGCAAAACGAAGTTTAGCTGCCTAAGCAGACAAGTCAAACCGCATTTTGCGGTGCGCAACGAGGCCAACCGAAATACAACAGTCGAATCATTTCCGCCGCACAGTATCTTGAAATTTAATTGCATAGTCAATATTATGACAAGCAATGAGTTTCGCGCGTCCTGCGCCATTCGAGACCATGTTCTGACCGATCGACCGCACGCCGCCCGCCTCGCGACGCGCGCCAAAGGATTTCACCGATGCTGTACCTCAAAAACACGCTTGGCGGCCTCAGCCGCTCACTGACCGATTCCGCACTCCATAGCTTCCAGGGCCGGCACCGCTGGTGGAAGCTCGCGCTGTTTGCGGGACTGTTCGTGCTGCCGGGTGGGTCGGTTGGTGTCGCGTTGCTCGCGTGGGCCGCGCATCGAAGGGGGGACGAAGCGGGCGAGGCAAGGCAGGGTCAACGTCAACGCCAGCAGACCCAATCAACGGAATCGCGGCTCTGACGATGCACCGATTCGCAGCGCGCTTTTCGGCACACAGTTTCGCTTCGTCTCGCCATCTGAACCAGCGCGAACCCGCAGCCCCTCGCGCCGCCGGTAACAACGCGTAACCATCGCGTCACCGCAAGTAACACACCTGCGCACCGCCTCGCATTAACCTTTCGGCTTTCAGTTTCCCGCGCTCGCGCGGGCTCATACGCTAACATTCCGGCAGACCACGATCTCGCCCGGCCGGTGGCGCCATTCCCGGCCGCGCCGCGGCGTCCAGAAGGAATTCATTGCATGCAGTCTGATCGAATCTCGCGCGCGCGGGCGCTTGCGCCGCGCGTCCTGTCCCTTGCCGTCAGCGCGGCCTGCGCGACGCTCCTGGCCGCCTGCGCGGTCGGCCCGAACTATCAGCGGCCGGCCACCGAGATCCCCGCGTCGTTCAAGGAAGCCGCACCCGGCTGGAAGGTCGCCGAACCCGCCGATCAACACGACCGCGGCGACTGGTGGGCGATCTACGAAGACCCGAAGCTCAACGAACTCGAAGACAAGCTCAACACCGCGAACCAGACCATCGCGCAATTCGCCGCGAGCTACCGGCAGGCGCGCGCGCTCGTCGGCGAAGCGCGGGCAGCGTACTTCCCGACGATCGGTGCGTCGGCGGGCGCGACGCGCTCGGGCAACGGCACGCAAACCAGTGGCAATGCGACTACGGCGACCAGTCGCGAGGGCATCACCAACAGCTTCAACGTCCAGATGACGGCGAGCTGGGAGCCCGACCTGTGGGGCTCGGTCACGCGCTCGGTCAATGCGCAGAAAGCCGGCCAGCAGGGCGCGGCCGCCGACCTCGCGAACGCGCGCCTGTCCGCCCAGGCCACGCTCGCGCAGACCTACTTCCTGCTGCGCGCGCTCGACTCCACGCAGAAGCTGCTCGACGACACCGTGATCGCCTATCAGCGCTCGCTGCAACTCACGCAGAATCAGTACGCGGCCGGCGTCGCCGCGCGCTCGGACGTGATCCAGGCGCAAACGCAGCTGCAATCGGCGCAGGCCGCCGCGATCGACAACGGCATCCAGCGCGCGCAGGACGAGCACGCGATCGCGGTGTTGGTCGGCGTGCCCCCGTCGATGTTCTCCCTGCCGCCGATGCCGCTCACCGCGACGCCGCCCGCCGTGCCTGCGCAGATGCCGTCCGCGCTGCTCGAACGCAGGCCGGATATCGCATCGGCGGAACGCAAGGCCGCGGCGGCGAACGAGCAGATCGGCGTGGCGATCGCCGCCTTCTTCCCGTCGCTGACGCTGTCGGCGACCGGCGGCTTCGAGAACTCGGTGTTCTCGCAATTGTTGACGTTGCCGTCGCGCTTCTGGACGCTCGGCCCGCAACTGGCCGGGACGATCTTCGACGCCGGCCTGCGCAAAGCGCAAACCGAGGCCGCGCGTGCCAGCTATGACGCGGATGTCGCGACCTATCGGCAGACGGTGCTCGCCGCGTTCGAGGACGTCGAGGACAACCTCGCGTCGCTGCGCATCCTCGAACAGGAAATCGTCGTGCAGCGGCAGGCGGTCAACTCGGCGCGCCAGGCGCTCGCCATCGTGACGAACGAGTACAAGGCGGGTACGGTCGGCTTCGTCAATGTGCTGACCGCGCAGACCACGGCGTTCACGGCCGAACAGAAGCTCGAGAATATCGCCGGGCAGCGGATGGTGTCGTCGGTGGGGCTCGTGAAGGCGCTCGGCGGCGGCTGGGACGCGTCGCAGATGAATCGCGAGACCGGCGATGTCGCGGCGCCCGCGCCGCTGCCGGCATCGGCGCCGACGGCTGCGGCCACGTCAGTCGGCGCGCCGTCCATCGCACAGAGCACCGCGTCGGGCACAGACGCGCCGCAAGCGCGGGTGCAGAGCAAATAATGTCCGCTGCGCTCGCCGCGCAGCAACGCCACAAAATAGAAGAGGCATGGTCGCAACTCGCGGCCATGCCTCTTTTTTCGTCGCGCCACGCGCGCGAAACACGCGCCTCGGCACACATCAGCGCGCGTCAGCCCCACCTCAGTGCACGAACGTCAGCGCCACCGTATCCGGCCCGCTAGGCCGGCCAAGCAGATTCAGCAGGCCGGCGAGGTTATCGTGCTGTTCCGGCGCGGCGCTCGCCGTGCCACGAAACGACGTCGATGCGGCCGACACCGTGCCGCTGCCGGTCAGCGTCAACGGACCCTTGATCGTGCTCAGATCGAGCGCCGACGACGCGCCCTGCGCCTGAAACCTGACCCGGTACGACCCGAGCGGCTTCACGAGCGACACTCGCGAGCTGACGTTGTCGAGCATCATCGTCAGCTGGCCGAACGCTTCGCCGTTGAAACTGCGCCAGTCGGACCACGACAGCTGCACGTTGCCCTGCAGATCGAGCGTGTTGAATGGCGCGCCAAGCCCCGCGAGCAGCGACGCCGGCACCGCGAGCACGCCTGGCGTGACGGTTGCGCCGCGCGGCGTCGCTTCGACCGTGACCGGGTCGGGCATCGCCTCGCTATGGCGCATGACCATGCGCACGCGTCCGGTGAAAAGCGGCCAGAACGCCGTGCGCCATTCGATCCGGCCAGGCAACAGCGTCGCCGCGCTCATATCGGCGCCGGCGGCCAGCATCACGGTCGCCGAGCCGTGCCACAGCGAGCCCTCGGCGTCGACGAGATTGACGTGCCCGTGCGTTTGCCGCGCGAACTGCGGCGTAATCCAGGCGGCCGGCAGTAACGCGAGCGTCACGGCCCCCACCGACAAAACGGCGACCACCAGCCACGGCAGCGCCGCACGCAGGCGCCACATCCAGTAATTCATGCGAGATCCTGTAGCGAGCGGGGCGTTGCTATTTCGCGGTCGACGGTTGCAGCGCGACCGTCAGATCGACCTGGCCGTCGTCTTTCAACGCGGTGATGTGCGCCTCGGAGACCTGCACCTTGAACTGCTTGCGCACGTCGTCGACCCACGCGGTCCAGGCCGGAAACGCCACGTTTTTCATTTGCACCTGCACCGCGTTGCCGACGAACTGCACCTGCGTCGCGGCGAGGCCATGTTCGCCGAGCGATGCGGAAAGCGCGTCCTTCAGCGCCGCGCCGGTCGGCGCGACACCTTGCGCGGCCGCCGACAGCGAGCGCGCCTCGTTCGACTGCGCGGTCATCTGCGCGAGCTGCCGCTGCAGGCTGGGCAGCGAATCACGCAGGTGCGCGCGGCCGTCCTGCGCGGGCGCCCACAGCACCGACCAGGCAATCGCCACGGCGAGCGCGGCGCCGCCCCACGTCAGCAGCGCCTTTTCGCGATCGGTGCGCTGGTCCCAGAAGCCAGCCCAGGTTTGAGCGAGTTCAGCTTTCATTGTCCGTTCCTGA
Source organism: Paraburkholderia lebeckiae (assembly GCF_050436225.1). Lineage (NCBI taxonomy): Bacteria > Pseudomonadati > Pseudomonadota > Betaproteobacteria > Burkholderiales > Burkholderiaceae > Paraburkholderia > Paraburkholderia lebeckiae. Next base: position 3,867,414 of record NZ_JBNDLU010000002.1, read on the forward strand.
TGGTCCACTTGCCGGTACTGCTGTCGATCGCGCCGGTGAGGCCGTTGCGCGCGAGGCGCTTGGCGAAGTCGGGGTCGACCTTGACCGCGGGTTTGAAGGTCACGTCGAGGCGGTGCTCGTGATAGTCGAGCGCGGCAATGCCGTTGACCGGCAGCGGCGACAGCGAGCGCGCGAGGCCGTCGGCGAGCGACAGGAAATCCTCCGGCGACAGCTCGCCCGCCGCCACGCGCAGCTGTTGCACTTGACGCGCCATCTGACCGGGCGCGTCGAGTACGACGGTCGTCTTCGGGAACGTGTTGAGCAGCAGCTCCGTCATCTGCGTGTTGATCGCGTCACGCTGACGCGCAAGCATCAGCCACTGCACGTTCGCGCCGATGATCGCGACGACGAGCGCGGCGACCGCGAGCACGATCGGCAGACGCAGACGCCGCAGCGTCGCGCGATCGAGACGCCACGGCTGCGACGCGAATTCGAACTGGCACAGGTCGAAGCGGCATTCGAGCGCGCGCCGCGCGAGCTGCTCGAACGGCAGCGGACTCGCGCCGTGAATATGCGAGGCGAGCCGCGCGGGACTCGTCGTGGATTGGTTCGGCTCGTTGCCGGGCACCTCGGTCAGCATGTACAGCGACACCGGCGCCGCACCCGCTAGCGCGGACAGCGTCGCGTTCACCGCATCGGCCGGCGCCGCGAAACCCTCGCCCTGGACACCGCGTGCAATCGCCAGTTCTACGCGCGGCACGCCGCTGTCGAGCGCGCCTTCGATGAGCAGCGCGGGTGCGGTCTGCACGACCGCACCGAGCACCGCGGCCACCATCGGCACGACGGACGGCGCTTCGGGCGCGACCACCGGCGCGACGCCCGGTAGCGACGTCGCGACGCTCGCCGCGCCGGCCATCGCCGGCTCGCGCGCTTCGGCTGTTTCATCGGCGTTCGCGGCAATTTCGGTCACCGGCGGCAGCGGCAGGCAACGCGTGACCGGCACCGCGCGCAGACTGCGATGACCGGCCGCCGTGAACGCCTCATAGATGAAACGGAACCAGCCGCGATCAATGACCGCGAGCAGGTGCCGACCTTCACCAAGCCCCTGCGGATCGACCGCGATATGGCAGGTCTGCGGGTCCTGGATCAGTTGATCCTCGACGATATTGGGCAGCGCCTGGCGCAGCTTCGGGCCACGCAGCGGCGGCAGCGTCGCGGGCATCAGCAGCAAGTCGCGCGCGGCGAGCATCAGCACCGTCGTGCCGCCGCGCGGCAGCAGCGCGAGCGCCGAGCGGCCGGCGCGCTGCGTGCGCCCCGTCTTGTCGAGCAGCACGAACGGCAGCTCGGGCAGTTGCCATTCCTGCGAGGGCACCGCCGGATCACGCGGCGGCAATAGGACGATCAGCGTGCTCAAAGGCCACTCTCTCTATGGATTGCGTTGTTCACAGTTGGTCTTGTACCCGCACGATACGCGTGGTGTGAGTCAGTGGATCGCGATAGACGAGCGTCGTGCGATCCACTTCGGCGCGCTCGTGCTGCACACTGCCGTGGACTAAAAAGTAGCTCGAATTGACGTCGAACTGATTCGGATCGATCGACACCGATTGCACGCCGGCTGCGGTCAGTGCGAGCTGCACGTCGCCGACGTTGCGGAAAAACACGCTCTGGCGCCGCGCGACGAGTGCTTGCGCCTGCGACACGGTCATGCCCGGCACAACCGCCGCGATCACTTCGGCCGACGCGGTGTTCATGTTGATCGCGGTGGTCGTAGGCAGCACGGTGACGAACGGCCGCAGCTTCGCGACGATCTCCGGCGTGTAGCCCGGAATGTCGAGCAGCGAATCGACGCTCGTCATCAGCAGCGGCGCGACCGCCACGTTGTCGTCGCCGTCCTCGATGCCGGGCTGGTTCGTGAAGTTGCCGCCCGTCATACCGCCGCCGCCGCCCACCTGCGGCGTGCTGCTGATCGACGTGCCGGTCTGAAAGCGCGTCGCCGATTGCGACAGCCCCGCGCGCACGTGCAGCGCGGTCGCTTTGGCGAGCTGCCCGCTCAGGCCGAGCGACACCAGCAGGCGCTGATACGCGGCCATCTGCTCGGCGCTGATTTGCGTCACGCCGGGCGCCGGACTTGCGACCAGATTGCGCAGATTGAATCGGGACTGCGCGTCCTCGATCGAGCCCGACAGGTAGGTGGCCGCGCCTTGTTCAGCGCGTACCTCGCCAATCTGGCCGAGAAAATCCGACAGCCGGGTTTTCGCGATCGGCACGCCCCACAAGCCGCCCAGATACGTGATGCCTGCCGACGTATCGCCTTCGGAGCGCAGGATCAGCCGGGTCCAGTCGAGCGCGCCACGCGCGACCCATTGCGCCTGCGACAACAGCCGCTGATTCTCGATGCGCCGGATTTGCACCTGCTGGCGCCACAACATGCCGGACACGAGGATCGCCGACAGCGCGACGACGAGCAGCGCGCTGATGATGGCCACACCGCGCTCGCGCGCGCCGGCCACGCGCGAACCGGATGCCGGCTTTTTCGACGACGACGAGGAGAACGTCATGTCATTCTCCGACCAGAAAAACGCGCGTGACCGGCCGCGCGAGCGATGTTGCGCCGATGCTGACCTCGAGCCCCGTCACCGAGCGTGGCATCGGCGCGTTGCCGAGCTGCGGCACCTTCAGGTTGTTGACGGCCTCGTTCATCGCGGTTTGTACGTCGTTCATCCGTATGGTCCAGCCGAGCTTCGGCACGTACATGCGCGCCGAGATCGAGCCGACGCCAGCCATCAACGGCACCGCGCTCCAGCCTTCGTCGCTGCCGTGCAACGCGCGCCGCAATTCGCCGACGTTGCCGAGCGGCGGCGACGCGTAGCGCACCACGCGGCCGTTCGAGATCTGATAGCGCACCACCTGCAGACGCGGCGCGGTGGCCGGCAGCACCATGTGCCGCACGATCTGCAGCGCGTTGCCGGACACCGAGACCGCTGCCTGGCTGGATTCGTCGTCGCTGGCGGCCTGGCGCGCATCGATGCGCATCTGATCGAACAGCTGCGCGAACACGCGTTCGTCTTCCATCGCGTTCGTGATCGTGGTGCGGCCGCGGATGATCTGATCGAGCCCGCGCCATGACAGCACCGCTATCACCGCGAGGATCGCGATCGCGACCAGCAGTTCGATCAGCGTGAAGCCGCGCTCGCCATAACGGCGGCGGCGCTCACAGCGAGCGGTTGTTTTCATTCGCGACCACCGTGACCATCTGCGCGAGATTGCCGGACTGCCCAGGCATCGTCACCATCACTTCGACACGGCGAAACACCGGATTCGGCGTCGCCGTCACATGCTCGGTACAGCGCAGTTGCAGATTGCCTTGCGAGCAATCGAAGCTCGTTGAGCCGATGCTGGGCCATGCATGCTTCAGATGAAGATCCGCGAGCGCGTTGTCCGCGCTCCAGCCAGCGAGCAGACGCCGGTGCAGATCGGCTTCGCCGCTCGCGAGACTGCCGACCGCGCGCAGCGACGCGGCAAGCGCGACCGCGATGATGGCGAGCGCGACCAGCACCTCGATCATCGTGAAGCCGCGCTCCTTGCGGCACCCGACATCGCGCATCGTGAAGAGGGAAGGGGCACGAACCGACGGGCCATAGCGAAGCATCCGCATCTCAGCGCACCTCGTAGCGGCCATTGCCGGTACCGACGATCGTCGCCTGGCCGGCCGCCGAAAACAGCGTGACCTGCACCGGCACATCGATCGCCTCGGTACCGAACACGATGCGATCGGCGTGCGAATCCGAGCCCGGGTAACTGATCGCGACACTGGTCACGCCGCCTTCCCACTGACGCGGTCCGAGCAGATCGTCGCGCAGCGGACGCCAGCCGTCCTGGGTGCGCTGATCGAAACGGAAGCCGCCCTCGAACGGCTGCCACGCGATCGGCCGCGCGCGCACCTGCGCTTCATCGCCAGCCGATTCGAACAGCAGCGCGAGACGCTGCGCTTCCTCGTTCAGATCGGTGCGCGGATTGCGGGTCATCGTGACCGCGGTCAGCGACACGAGCAGGCCCGCGATCACGAGCACGACCATCATTTCGAGCAGCGTGAAGCCTGCCGCGCGGCGGCGCAGGCGGGAGCGCGGCCGCGAAGCCGTACACGGAGTGTCCACACGGGACTTGCAAGCGGACGTGCGCATAGTGCCGGGCATCGACGATCAACGGAAATTCATACAGCAATGCATCGGTGAAGCATGCACACTTGCACGCGCCGCGAACATAACGGCGTGGCGGGCAGGGCGCCTGGCGACACAAGCGGCCGAACCGGTGGCAAGGAGGGCGCGTGCATGAACATCATCGAGTCTGGCGGGATGCCAGGTTCAGCCTGTTCATTGCCAGGACCCGACGTCGGAGTCGTTGCCTTCGCCGCCCGGTTTGCCATCGGCGCCGTAGCTGAACACGTCGATCTCGCCGTGCACGCCCGGATTCAGGTACTGATACGAATTGCCCCACGGATCGTTCGGCAGACGCTCGAGATAGCCGCCGTCCTTCCAGTTGTTCGGCACCGGGTCGGTGGACGGCTTTTCGATCAGTGCGTGCAGGCCTTGCTCCTGGGTCGGATAGCGGCCGTTGTCGAGGCGATAGAGCTTCAACGCCTGCATCACGGTGCCGATGTCCTGCTTCGCGGCAACGCGCCGCGCTTCGTCCGGACGGCTCATGATCTTCGGCACGATCAGCGCGGCGAGAATGCCGAGAATGGCGATCACGACCATGATTTCGATCAGCGTGAAACCGCGTTGACGACGGCCGCGCGAACCCGCGTTGTCAGCGCGGCGAATGGTCGACAGTTGCATAGGTTGCTACCTCTTTCAGGTGAAATTTTCGGCCCGGGTCATCAGATTGAACACGCCGGGCCGTCATTTTAATGTCATGCAGTTGAAGGGTTTCAACCCACCGCAATTTTCACAATAGTCCGTACAATGTGCACATGAACGCCATCCAAATCCGCCTTCTGTCGCTCGCGCTGTTCGCCGCTTTCTGCGCGACGCTGACCTACTGGGTCATCACGCTCACCACGCTGTCCGGCGCGCCGTTGCCGGCGGCGGCGGCGCATGCGCAGGTCTCGACAGATCAGGCCGCGACGCTGTTCGGCGGACAGCTCACGCGCAACGTCAATCAGGACATCCATCTCTTCGGCATCCTCGCGTTGAGCGAAGGCGCCGCGGCGATCGTCAGCGTCGGTGGCGAGCCGCCGCGCGCGGTGTCGCTGGGCAGCACGCTGATGCAAGGCACCAGGCTCTCCGAAGTCCGCGCCCGCTCGATCATCATCGACCGCAACGGCGCCCACTCGGAAATCTTCCTGCCCGCAAACACCAGCGGTCCCACCATTTACGTGCGCTGAAACCCGAAGCGGTTGCGCGGCTGATACCGCACGCCGCGCAAATCCTTTCTCTTCCTTCCTCGCGCTACGACGACTACTACTGCACGAGGTTGTTCAGTTCGATGATCGGCAGCATCACCGCGAGCACGATCACCAGCACCACGCCCCCCATCGCCAGGATCAGCAGCGGCTCCAGCAGGCTCGTCAGGAACATCGTGCGACGCTCCAGCTCGCGCGCTTCGCCATCGGCCGCGCGATCGAGCATCGTCGTCACGTCGCCGGTCGCTTCGCCCGAGCGGATCAGGTGCACGAGCACCGGCGGAAACGTCTTCGTGTTGCCGAGCGCGCGCGACAGCGACGTACCTTCGCGCACTCGCACGATCGCGTCGTCGATGTTCTCGCGCATCGCATTGTTGCTGAGCGTTTCGGCCGCGGCTTGCAGCGCGCGCAGAATCGGCACGCCCGCCGCGGTCAGAATGCCGAGCGTGCTAGCGAAGCGGACCGTGTTATAGCCGCGCACGAGCTTGCCGATCAGCGGCGCGGTCAGCAGCCAGCGGTCGAAGGCGAGCCGCGGGCCCGGTTGCCTGAGCGTCGCCCGAACCAGATAGACGATCACGATCACGCCGATCAGCATCGCCCACCACCAGTGCCGCACGAAGCCGGACAGCGCCATCATCACGATCGTCAGAAACGGCAATTGCTGTTTGGTGCTCGCGAACACGTTGACGACCTGCGGCACCACATAGCTGAGCAGGAACGTGACGATGCCGAACGCGATGATCGTGACGATCGTCGGATACGTGAACGCCAGCACGATCTTCTGCTTCAGTGCATTGCGCTGCTCGATGTAGTCGGCGAGCCGCGACAACACCAGGCCGAGCTTGCCCGTGTGTTCGCCGGCCGCGACGAGCGCCCGGTAGATCTCGGGGAAGTCCTTCGGATGCTGCTGCAGCGCATTCGCGAGCGAATGACCGCCGAGCACCTCGGCGCGAATCGCCGCCATCAGCTCGCGGATGTAGTCGCGCTCCGACTGCTCGGTGAGCACCGCGAGCGCTTCGTCGAGCGGCAGGCCCGCGATCAGCAGACTCGCGAGCTGCCGCGTCAGAATGGCCTGCTCGCGCTGCGACAGACGACGCCCGAGCGCGAGCCGCTGATTGCGCTCGCCGCGCGTACGCGACGCCGCCGGTTCGACGACGAGCGGAGTGAGTCCCTGCGAGCGCAGGTTGGTCCGCGCGCCGCGTGCACTGTCGGCGTCGAGCACGCCCTTTTGTGCCTTGCCCGCCGCGTCGATCGCTTCGAAACGGAATGCCGGCATGCGCTTATGCTCCGCCCGTCACGCGAATCACTTCTTCGAGCGACGTCAGTCCCGATGCGAGCCAGCGCTCCGAATCCTCGCGCAGCGTGCGCATGCCGTGCGCGCGGCCCGCTTCGAGAATTTCGGCGTCCGCCGCGTTGCGGTGGATCAGCGAACGGATCGTTTCATCGATCAGCAGCAGCTCGTAGACGCCGCGCCGTCCCGCGTAACCGGATTGGCCACAACGGTCGCAGCCGACCGGATGCCAGCGCTTGCTGCCGTCTTCCTCGGTACGCTCTTCGCGGCACACCGGGCACAGACGCCGCACCAGCCGCTGCGCGAGCACGCCGAGCAGCGACGACGCGAGCAGATACGGCTCGACGCCCATGTCGGTCAGACGCGTGACGGCGGATGCCGCGTCGTTCGTGTGCAGCGTCGCGAGCACCAGGTGGCCGGTCAGCGAGGCCTGCACCGCGATCTGCGCGGTTTCGAGGTCGCGGATTTCACCGATCATGATGATGTCCGGGTCCTGACGAAGGATCGAGCGCAACGCGCGCGCGAAGCTCATGCCGATCCGCTCGTTGACCTGGGTCTGGCCGATGCCGGACAGGTCGTATTCGATCGGGTCTTCCACCGTCATGATGTTGGTGGTCGCCGTCTCCAGTCGCGACATCGACGCATACAGCGTCGTGGTCTTGCCGGAGCCGGTCGGCCCCGTCACGAGCACGATGCCGTGCGGCTTGCCGATCAGCTTGTCGAACTTGGCGAGCGTGTCGGATGCCATGCCCAGCGCTTCGAGATTCAGTCGCGCCGCGTCTTTTTCAAGCAGCCGCAGCACCGCGCGTTCGCCGTGGCCGGTCGGCAGCGTCGATACGCGCACGTCGACCGGACGACCGCCGACGCGCAGCGTAATGCGGCCGTCCTGCGGCAGACGTTTCTCCGCGATGTCGAGCTGCGCCATGATCTTGATCCGCGAGATCAGCGCGCCGTGCAGCGCTTTTTTCGGCCGCACCACGTCGCGCAGCGTGCCGTCGACGCGAAAGCGCACCACGGACGCATTCTCGAACGGCTCGATATGAATATCCGATGCTTGTTCGCGCGCCGCTTGCGTGAGCAGCGCGTTGATCATGCGGATGATCGGCGCGTCGTCTTCCGATTCGAGCAGATCCTCGACCTCGGGAATGTCCTGCATCAGACGCGATAGATCGACTTCGCCTTCCACTTCACCGACCACCTGCGCGGCGCTGCCGTCCTGGCGCGCATAGGCCTGGTTGATCGCCTGCGCGAGATCGTCGGCGGGCACGCGCACGACCGATACCGCGCCGTAGTTGCGCGCGACTTCGGCAAGCGCTGCTTCGCTCGTGCGCTCGCTGATCCAGACTTCGAGACTATCGGCATACTGATGCGCGACCAGGATCTGGCCGCTGCGCGCGAAACCGTACGGCACGAGCCGGGCGGCGAGCGGCGAGGGCGCCGCCCGCTCGCCGGCGGCGTCGCCGTTCAACAGACCTTGCGATGGCGCGGTTTGCGCGGGCGCCTGCGTCACGGATGCGCTCCCGGCGACACCGTGCTCGGTACCACGCCGCTGGCCGGATTGACGACCGCCGGTTGCGGCACGGTTTGCGGCATCGTTTGCGGCACGGGTTGCGTCGTGGGCTGCGCGTTGGCTTGCGGCACGGCCTGCGGCGGTACCTGTTGAGGCACCTGTTGCGGTGCCTGCTGCGGCATCATCTGCTGGCGGCGCATCTGGTTCAGATCGAACAGGTTCAGCGCCGGCACACCGCCCTGGCTCGGGCCGAGCGGCATGGGCGGCACGACCGGATCGTCGTGATCCTTCATGATGTTGTTGTCCGAACGGTACGCACCCTGCACGCCCTGGATGTAGTCATAGCGGTTCGCCGTGACGGCCTGGGTGGTGTCGTGATCGGCGAGAATGACCGGGCGCAGGAATACCATCAGGTTAGTCTTGTCGCGCGTCTTTTGCTCGGAGCGGAACAGCTGGCCCAGCCACGGAATGTCGCCGAGCAGCGGCACCTTGCTGTTGCTGACCTGGTAGTTGTCCTGCATCAGGCCGCCGAGCACGATGATCTCGCCGTTATCACACAGCACGGTCGACTGGATCGAACGCTTCGTGAATTCCGGGCCCGCCGGGTTCGTCGCCGCGTTGTTCGTACCGTTCACGATCGCCGAATCTTCCGTGTAGAGCTGCAGCTTCAGGATGCCGCCGTCGGTAATCTGCGGCTTCACGTGCAGCGTCAGACCGACGTCGACACGGTCGAACGTGTTGAACGCCGCGCTCGTCGTGCCGCTCGTCAGGTTCGAGTAAGAACCGGTCTGGATCGGCACGTTGGTACCGACGATAATCTTCGCTTCTTCGTTATCGAGCGTGATCAGGTTCGGCGTGGACAGCACGTTCGCGTCGGCTGTCTGCGACAGCGCCTGCAGCAGCGCGCCGAGACCCTGCACGCCGAAAATGTTGTGAATCCAGCCAACGTTCAGGCCCTGCTGCAGGGCTCCGTTGCCGAGCGCCGTGGCGAGACCGCCGGTCGAGCCGGCAGCGGCCGCGGCCGCCGTCAGGTTGATGATGCTGTTGCCCGAGCCAGTCGCCAGGTTGGTACCGGCAAACAAGTTACCGTTCGCGACCTGCCACTGAATCCCGAGGTTGCCGCTCGTATTCGAGTTCAGCTCGACGATCAGCGCCTCGATATACACCTGCGCGCGACGTGCATCGAGCTGGTCGATCACCGCGCGCAAGTTGCGGTACGTCGCTTCGGGCGCCGTGATGATCAGCGAGTTGGTTGCGGGATCGGCCGTGATCATGCCGCCGCCCTGGTCTTCGCTCTTCTCCTTCTCTCCGCCGAGAAAGCCGCCACTACTATTCGAGCCCGAGGCGCCGCCGCCCATCGGCGAGTTCATCGAGCTGCCGCCGAGTCCGCCAGACGGCAACGGTGGCGTCCCCGACGTGCCCGTCGAATTGCTGGCGTTCGACAGACCGCCCCCGCCGCCACCACCACTGCTGTTCTGGTTGAACGAGTTCGCCTCGTTCGCGCCGCCCGACGAGCCTTCGCCGCCGCCCTTGCCGAGCATGTTGCGCAGCGTGCGCGCGAGCTTGGTCGCGTCCGCGTTGCGCAGCGGCACGACGTGAATGTTGCCCGGCATCGTGGTCGGCACGTCGAGCTGTTTCGCGAGCTCCTTTGCCGCCGCGAGACGTGCGGTGTTCGACGCGCGCATCAGTAGCGAGTTGGTGCGCGGATCCGACGCGATCGACACCTTCAGCGTCGCGTCCGTGCTGCCGATCGCGCCCGGATCGAGCATCTTGTTCATCTGCTGCGCGATGTCGATCGCATTCGCATTTTTCAGCGGTACGACCGCCACCGACTGGCCTGCCGCGCTATCGATGCCCGCGATGATCTGCGCGATGCGCCGCACGTTGTCGGCGTAGTCGGTGACGACGATCGTATTGTTGGCGGGGTAGGCCGCGACGGTGTTGTTCGGCGAAATCAGCGGACGAAGTACCGGCAGCAGGTTGTTGGCCGATTCGTTCCTCAGCGTGAAGACCTGCGTGACGACCTGGTCGCCGCGCGCCGTCGGCGCGTTGCCGACGTACGTCGGCACGCCTTGCAGCTTGGCGTCGGCCTCGGGCACCACTTTCAGCACGCCGTGATCCTGCACGAGCGCGAAGCCCTGCATGCGCAGCGCGGACTGCAGGGTTTTGAGCGCCTGATCCTCGGGTACCGCGTTTTCGGACACTAGGTTCAGTTGCCCCTTCACCCGCGGATCGACGATGATCGTCTTGCCGGTCGCCGCGCCGATCGCCTTGGCGACCTGGTCGATGTCGGCGTTGACGAAGTTGAGTGTCACGTCTGCCTGTGCTGTGTGCGCGGTGATCAGTCCAGCCACCAGCAGCGCCGTTGCCACGCGACGCAAAGCCATACAATTTCTTCTCATGGAATGTGATATCGATGCCGGCAGCCTCTGCCACCGACGGTCATGCGATGCGGACCTGGCAGCAAGCCACCGCCCGGTCGGTCTGTGAGCCGGCCCCAAAAGCGAGTTTCGCTTCGAGCACCAGCGTCCCGACGTCCGAAAAAAACGAACAGTAACAGCTTTTCATGTCGGATTTGAAACAAAACAAAGGGCCCCATGCGAATCCTTAGGGAATCGCAGGGTTGTTATTAAATTGAAAGCTAACGGCACCGTACACAGACGCCATTACCCGGCTTTGTACGGTCTTATGTCGGTTAGCCAACTTGACGAAGGTCGGACTGCCGGTATGATACGAGCCGTTCGACTCACTGCTATGCGTTTGCTGACACGGGTTTTCCCCGATGCTCGACAAATGCCCGGCCAGCTTGCCGTTGCGGCCGAAATGCGGCCGGCAAACTGCCTTACCGATTCTTACCTCGGGTTTATCTAGTCCTGTTGACCGATGAAACGTCCGCTCGTCACCGTCGCCGCCATGCTCGCGCTGCTCGTCGCAGCCGGCTCCGCGCGCGCCGACTGCTTCGACGAAGCGGCGAAGTATCAGAAGGTCAACCCGTTGATTTTACGGGCTATCGCGTGGCAGGAGTCACACAACCGGCCGGATGCGCAGCACAAGAACGCGAACGGCTCGACCGATTACGGTGTGATGCAGATCAATTCGGTGCATCTGCCGGTGCTCGCCCAGTACGGGATCTCGCAGGGCACGCTGATGGAGCCGTGCAAGAACGTTTATATCGCGGCGTGGCATCTGCGCCGCCAGATGAACAAGTACGGCAATACCTGGCAGGCGGTCGGAGCATACCACTCTGAGACGCCGGCGTTGCGGGACAAATACTCGCAACAGATCGCCGCGATTCTGCGCAGCTGGAAGTTGATGCCCGCGCGGTAGGCTTCTCCAGCGCTGTCGCTCGCGCAGGCCGCGCCCGTTTTAATGCACAATGCGGCTTCATGCTGCTGTCGCGCCGTCGCAGCGACGCCGACCATTTGGCCCCGCCCCCGGCACGCCTTTCAATCCTCCCGTATTCCGTACCGCGATGAACCAGCCGCTATTGCCCATCACCGTGCTCTCCGGTTTTCTGGGCGCCGGCAAGACCACGCTCCTGAATCACATCCTTGCGAATCGCGCCGGTTTGCGCGTCGCCGCGATCGTCGACGATCTCGCCGCGGTCAATATCGACCCGACGCTCGTGCGCAAGGCGGCCGATCTGTCGAGCGCCGACGAGCAGGTCGTTGAACTCAAGAACGGCTGTATCTGCTGCGCGCTGCGCGACGAGCTGCAAAACGAAATCCGTCGCTTCGCCCGCGAAAATCGCTTCGACGCCATCGTGATCGAATCGAGCGGCATCGCCGAGCCGATGCCGAGTGCCGAAACCATCACATTCGAGGGCCACGAAGGCGCGTCGCTCGGCGACGTCGCGCGGCTCGATACGATGGTCACGGTCGTCGATGCGTTCAACTTCCTGCGCGATTACGCGTCGGCCGACGCGCTCGCCGAACGCGGCATCACGGTCGACGAAGACGACGACCGTACGATCGTCGAATTGCTGATCGAGCAGATCGAGTTTTGTGACGTGCTCGTCGTGAACAAGATCGATCTCGTCAGCGCCGACGAGCTCGCGCGTTTGCAGCGCATCCTCGCACGCCTGAATCCGCGCGCGGTGCAGCTCGTAAGCCGCTTCGCCGACGTGCCGCTTGATCAGATCGTGAACACCGGACGCTTCGATTTCGACGAAGCGTCGAATGCGCCGGGCTGGCTCGCGGCACTCGAGCACGAGCACGGCGGTGAACACGGCCACATGCATCGCAGCGAAGCCGACGAATACGGCGTCGGCCATTTCGTCTATCGGGCACGCCGGCCGTTTCATCCGCAGCGGCTGTGGGAGCTGCTGCATCAGGAGTGGAAGGGCGTACTGCGTAGCAAGGGATTCTTCTGGCTCGCGACGCGCAACGATATCGGCGGTTCGCTATCGCAGGCCGGTGGCGCGTGCCGGCACGGTCCGGCGGGCATGTGGTGGGCCGCGCAGGATCGCAGCGAATGGCCGGCAGGCGACGAGGAGCTGGCGGCCGAAATCGCCGCCGACTGGTACGGCGCGCCGGACGATACCAGCATCGGCGATCGTCGTCAGGAGTTCGTGCTGATCGGCGTGAATATCGACCCCGCCATCTGGCGCGCGAAGTTCGACGCCTGTCTGCTCACCGACGACGAATACGCGCTCGGGCCGCAAGCCTGGCAGCAGTTCCCTGATCCGTTCCCGGCGTGGGAGTTCGACGACCACGATCATGATCATGATCGCGGCCATCATCATCACGGGCACGGCGACGGCTGAGAACATTACGGACATGACCACGGCGAGAACGCACATCGTCATGACTGAACGAAGCACCCCCGCGCTTGAACCACAATGCGTGGACGAAAAAAAACCCGCCGCTGGCGGGTTTTTCTCGCGGGTGTCAACTGCCCGGCAGGAATCTGCCTAGCGCTTGTTGACCGAGTCCTTGAACGCCTTGCCTGCCGTGAATTTGACGGTCTTGGCAGCCGGGATCTTGATAGTTTCGCCGGTCTTCGGATTACGACCCGTACGCGCTGCGCGCTTGCCCGAACCAAAGCTACCGAAGCCAATCAACTGGACCGCCTCACCCTTCGACACAGACTTCTTGATCACTTCAAGCAACGTGTCCAGCGTTTCACCGGTTTGAGCCTTGCTGGCGCCCGTCTGTCCTGCGACAGCGTCGATCAGTTCCTGTTTGTTCATTAAGGTTCCTTTCTGAGTTTAGGTTGATACGAACAGCGCGACCGCGCCGATTATACGTGCGCGCACCGCGCCGTCGAGCAGCTGCGGCCCTGATCCTGAAGATCTCCCGCGCCGGACAGAACACCGTTCGGCGGCCGTGCTGCCGCTCCCTTCGCGGCGCTTGCTATGATAGCGCAGCGCAAACCCAATCAGGATAAGGGTTTCGAGGAATTGCACGGTTTTCGGGCCGTTCTTGCAAGGAAATCGAAATTTTGCCCTCAGCATCCCCTAAACGAGGGCTGAAACCCAGTCCTGGCGGGGGGTTAGCGTTGGTTTTTGCCAACGCAGCAAAGCGTCTAGACGCGTCCTGTTGGGTCTTTTACGGCGACTCGCGCGCAGCGCGCGCCGGCTCGAACCATCGAACCCGCTCTTTCGAGCGACCTTTTGAGCGTGTTTTCCCGTCGCGCATGACCGATCCGCTGATCCCCGCCGTCCTCGCTTTCCGCGACAATGGCAGCCCCTTTTCACCACACTACGACGACATCTATCACAGCGCCGTCGGCGCGCTCGAGCAGGCTCACTACGTCTTTCTGCGCGGCAACGAATTGCCCGAAAGATGGCAGAGCCGGCGTACGTTCACCGTGCTCGAAACCGGCTTTGGCATCGGCATCAACTATCTCGTCACGTGGGCCGCATGGCGCGCCGATCCGGCTCGCTGCGAGCGGCTGCATTTCGTGTCGACCGAAAAGCATCCGTTTAGCGCCGCCGATCTGCGCCGCCTTCACGCAACGACAATCTCCGATCCGCTGGTCGCCGAGCTCGCGGACACGCTCGCGAACGCTTGGCCGATGCTCGTGCCCGGCACGCACCGGCTCGAATTCGAAGGCGGCCGCGTCGTGCTGACGTTGATCTTCGCCGATGCGCTCGACAGCCTGCCCACATTGCGGCTGCGTGCCGATGCGTTCTATCTGGATGGCTTTGCGCCCGCGAAAAATCCAGAGCTGTGGAGCCCGGCGATCTTCAAGTCGCTCGCGCGCGTCGCGGGCGATGACGCGACCTTCTCCACCTATAGCAGCGCGGGCGACGTCAAACGCGCGTTGACGCAAAGCGGCTTCGAGTATCGCAAGGTCGACGGCTTCGGCTGGAAACGCGCAATGCTGGTCGGTCGCTTCGCGCCGCGCTGGCGTGTGCGCCGTTATGAGCCGCCCGCGCCGTTCGGGCACGACGAACGTCACGCGGTCGTGATCGGTGCGGGACTGGCCGGCTGCGCGGTGATCGAGCGGCTCGCGGCGCGCGGCTGGCGCGTGACTTCGCTTGAGCGGCATGCGTCGGTTGCACAAGATGCGTCTGGCAATCCAGCCGGCGTATTCCACCCAATGATTTCGCGCGACGACAGCGTCGCGTCACGCGTCACGCGGGCGGGCTTTCTGTACGCGCTCAATCGTTGGGCCGCGCTCGAAAGTGTAGGGCATCGGCTCGCGCGCGGCGATCGCGGTCTGCTGCAGATCGCCGCGGACGACGACGAGGCGCGCGCAATCGGCGAGGCCATCGGCGCGTTCCGCTATCCGTCCGACTACGTGACGCCGGTGTGCGCGTCCGATGCCGAGCGACTCGCCGGCGTGCCGCTCGCGCGTGGCGGCTGGTTCTTTCCGCGCGGCGGCTGGATCGATCCGGCTTCGCTGTGCACGGCGCAATTCGCATCGGCAGGCGGCTTGCTCGAACGACGCTTCGGGGTCGACGTCGCGCGGCTCGAACGTTCCGGCGATCAGTGGAGCGTCTTCGATATCGCTGGAAAGGTGGTCGCGCGAGCGCCGGTCGTGATCGTCGCTGGTGCGCATGAAGCTGCGCGCATCGCTGGCTTGCGTCATGCGCCGACACGCAGCATTCGCGGCCAGTTGAGCTTGCTGCCGGCGGGTAGCGTCGCGCCGCTCGCGCTGCCGGTGATCGGCGAGGGCTACGCCGTGCCGCTCGCGAACGATGTCACGCTGACAGGCGCGACCTATGAACTCGACGACCCCGACACGTCGCTGCGCGCGGACGGTCATCGCGAGAATATCGAGCGCGTCGCGCAGATGTTGCCGTCGTTCGCAAGCGCACTCGATGCCGCGCCGCTGACCTCGCTCGCCGGACGCGTTGCGTTTCGCTGCGTGACCTCGGATCGCATGCCGATGATCGGCCACCTCGCCGACGAAGCCGCTGCCGCCCGCGATGCTGCCCGCCTGCGCGGCGCATGGCCGCTCGATCTGCCGCGCGTCGACGGTCTGTACGGCGCATTTGCTTATGGTTCTCGCGGGCTGGTGTGGGCCGCGCTCGGCGCTGAACTGATCGCCTCGCAGATTGAAGGCGAGCCGTGGCCGCTCGAACGCGATCTCGCCGAAGACATCGACCCTGCGCGTTTTTTGCTACGGTCGTTGCGGCAGGGAACGATCGGATAACCGGCTTCGATCATTGCGAAGTTATCTCTGCGCCCGGCACGTTAGCTCCGCCGCCTGTAAGCGAGGTTAACCAGGACTCCGGCTTATCCACCGCGACTTGTGGATAACCGCGCGGTTAACCGGCGCAAGTCGTGTGGAACCGTTGTGGACGTAAACGGGGTAACTCGGACACCGCGAAAAAGTGCGAAAAGTTGCTCGCGTATACCGGCAGGCGCCGCACATGCTGTGCATCCGGTTATGCGGCCGGGAAGTCGATGATTTGTTTCGGTAAACGCAGGTTATCCACAGAAACCGGGGCAGCTTGTTAACTGTTACTACGTATACATACGGTAAACAAGTAAACAGCAAAGACGGGGGCTAACGCCCCGCCTATCGGGCTAGTGAATTTCATTTGAGTTCGCCTAAAACGGATCGCTCAAGGCGCTGCGTTAACGACAAACCCGCGCATCGAAATCACCGACGCAGCGGTAACGCCTGGGAACGGATTCGCCGTTCGCGAGGTAGTCGAAACTGACGCGATACCTCGGAAAAAGGTCGCTTTTTCCGTTCATTGAGAAAATAACGTACTTTTTTACCGTTTTGCCTGCGAGTTAACGTCTTTTCGGTTAACGCGGAAAAAGCTATGGCACAATCCCCGTTCTTTTTCGCGTCGTGCCACGGCAACTGACGGCACGCGCAGCAATGGAACGGTGCCGGTCAAACAGAATCTGATTCAGGGTCGACGGCGTTCCTTCACCGTGCCTGTTGCTACTGTCGCATCCCGTGAACGTGCCCGACTCCGTGCGGTTTTTCGCGGCCGCGGCGCATTCCGATCATCCGATCATTGAAACCTCGCAACGCTGATTTCGCGAAGCGCTTGCGACAACGAGCGCTCCCGGTGCGCTCGCGACGGCGTGCGTGTACGCCAGTTCGTGTTGTCTGCCGTTGCTGCCAAGGAGAACCCATTACGATGAATTCGGCGTTTTCGTTTTTGCCAGCGTGGCCGCTTTCGCCCGACGCCATTTTCTGGGCGGGTCTTGCATTGCTTGCCGCCGGTCTGTGCGGCGAGCTTTGTTTTCGCGCATGGCGTTTACCGCGCATTTCCGGCTATGCGGTGATCGGACTCGTGGCCGGCTCGGCAGGCTTTGGCGTGATCGATGCGGATTCCGCGAGCGCCGCGCGGCCGCTGCTCGACGTCGCGCTCGGCCTGTTGCTGTTCGAACTCGGCAGCCGGCTCGATCTGCGCTGGATCCGTCGTAATCCGTGGCTGATTCTGTCGAGCGTCGCCGAAGCCACGCTGACTTTCGTGCTGGTGCTGCCCGTATTGCTGTTTCTGCACGTGCCGCTGATGGTCGCGACCGTACTCGCCGCGATCGCGATGGCGACATCGCCCGCGATGGTGATCCAGCTCAAAACCGAACTACGCGCGGAAGGCCAGGTCACGCAGCGTCTTCTGACCTTGACCGCGCTGAATAGCATGTACGCGGTCGTGATCGAGAAGCTCGTGTCGAGCTGGCTGCATCAGGAGGTTTACGGCAACGTGTTCGCGACCATCCTGCAGCCGTTGTACCTGCTGGTCGGCTCGCTCGTGCTCGCATATCTGCTCGCGCGCACCTGCACGTTTTTCTATCGGCGCCTGAACATGCAGGACGAGCATTCGTTCGTGGCGCTGTTCGGTCTCGTGCTGCTCGCGATCGCGATCGCGCATCTGTTCAAGCTGTCGACGATTCTCGCGCTGCTCGCCGCGGGCATCATAGTGAAGAATCACGAAGTGCGTCCTCAGTTGTGGCCAGAGCATTTCGGTACCGCGGGCTGGCTGCTGACGGTGATCCTGTTCGTGCTGACCCTGACGTCGTTCGAATGGAAGCACATCGCGTTGGGCGGACTCGCCGCGCTGGGTCTGATCGTTGCTCGCCTCGTCGCGAAGCTGGTCGGCGTGCTGGCGTTCGCGAAGCCGAGCGGTCTGAACTTGAAGCAGGGCATCGCGCTCGGCCTGTCCTTGTCACCGATGTCGGCGCTCGCGTATCTGCTCGTCGACGACACGTACAACCTGTATCCGAACTTCGATCCGCAACTGCGCGCAATCGTCATGTGTTCGATTTTCGTGCTGCAGATTCTCGGGCCGTGGCTCGTCTATCGCAGCCTCGCGCTCGTCTCCGAGCGGCGCGAGGGGTAAGCGTGAAACGCGCCTGGGCTGCCATGCGCGTTTCACGAACCCGTCTTTCAATTCCTTCGCCTCAAACGACCTGACTCAGGGGACGCCATGTCACTCGAACCCTTCATCGACTCGAAACCGTTCACGTTCGGTATCGAGCTCGAAATGCAGATCGTCAATACGCACGACTATGATCTGACCAAAGCCGGCACGGATCTGCTGCGCCTCATCAAGGACGAAAAAATCCCCGGCAATATCACGCCGGAAATCACCGAAAGCATGATCGAGCTGTCGACCGGCATCTGCACGTCGCACGAACAGGCGGTCACCGATCTGCGCAAGATTCGCGACACGCTGGTGTCCGCGGCCGATCATCTGAACGTCGGTCTGTGCGGTGGCGGCACCCATGCTTTCCAGCAATGGAGCGAGCGGCAGATCGTCGATACGCCGCGCTTTCAGTATATTTCCGAGCTATACGGCTATCTCGCGAAGCAGTTCACCGTGTTCGGCCAGCACGTGCACATCGGTTGCCCGAATCCGAACAGCGCGCTGTATCTGCTGCATTCGATGTCGCGCTTCATCCCGCATTTCATTGCGCTGTCCGCGTCGTCGCCTTTCGTACAGGGCGTCGATACCGGATTTCATTCGGCACGACTGAATTCCGTGTTCGCGTTTCCGCTGTCGGGCCGCGCGCCGTTCGTGCTGACGTGGGACAGCTTCGAGGAGTATTTCTCGAAGATGGTCCACACGGGCGTGGTCAACAGCATGAAGGATTTCTACTGGGATATCCGTCCTAAGCCGGGCTTCGGCACGATTGAGGTCCGCGTGATGGATACGCCGTTTTCGGTGGATCGCGCCGCGGCGATCGCCTGCTACATCCAGACGCTCGCGCGTCATTTGTTGCTCGATAAGCCGATCATGCCGCAGGAAGACGACTATCTGGTCTACACGTTCAACCGTTTTGAAGCCTGCCGCTTCGGACTCGGTGGCACCTGCATCAATCCGCAAACCGGTGAACGCAAGACGATTTCCGAAGATATTCTCGAAACGCTCGAACAGATCCGACCGCATGCGGAAGCGCTCGGCTCGGTGAATGCGCTGGCCGAAGTCGGCGCGATCGCGCGCGGTCAGGTCAACGACGCGACGTGGCTGCGCAGTGTGTTTGCGCAGGAAAAGTCCTTGCACGAAGCGGTACGCCAGCAGTGTCTGCAGTGGCGCGCCTAGTCGCGAAGAGCTTCATGAAACCGTTTGCGTGCGCCAGGTAGGCGACGTTCCGACGAAACCCGCCGCGTGCGGGTTTTTTTTCGTAAGAAAATTTTTATGATTTTTCGCGCGCGCAACCCTTCAGATTTCTCGAAAGTTTACGTATACCAGCGTAGTAGTCGTAAGCAGGCATTGCCAAAGCCTGTGGACAACTGAATAATTTCCTGCAAAGTCAATGCGCTGGGGAAATGATAACTGGGCTCTAAAACGGGCTCCGGCCACGCTTGGCAAGCGCAACCGAGGAAACGTTCAACACGCTGCAAATGCTTGTTGCAAAACGGTACACAGGCTGTCCAAACGTTTTCCCCTGCTTATCCACAGCTCGCGTTGGATAAGTTAGCTGTACGATTAGCCGCTGTCGCATAGAATGTCGTTTTTTCGCCGCCTTCGGCTTCCAAGACGGTGTATTTTTGAGATAGTACAAACGGTTTCATCCGCGGTTGGACGAAGCTACCCCACACACGCAACGGGTGTACCCCGGCAGGCAGCCGCCGGCATTGCACCAAAGCGGTAAATAAACGAATCGAAGATTATGAGCGAAGGCGTATACGGAGAACAGGCTAAGGGGCGAGTGACCCACAGCCTCTTGCGATTGAGCACGGCGATGCGAAGCCAGGCTTGGGAATGGGCGGAAGGCGCGGGCCTTACGCCGACCCAGGGCGAAATCCTCGTGCTGTTGATGCAACGTAAGGGGCCGATGCGTCTCGGCGAAATCGCGCGTGAAACGGCACTGACCGCCGCGACCACCAGCGATGCGGTCAGCACGCTGGAGACCAAGGGCCTCGTCGAAAAGCGTCGCGCACTCGACGACGGTCGCGCGCTCGCGGTACGTCTGACCTCGCGTGGTCGCACCGCTGCCAAACGCGCCGCGCAATGGCCGGACTTCCTCTCGAAGGCGGTCGGTACGCTGCGCGACGACGAGCAGTCCGTGTTCTATCGCACGCTGCTCAAGACCATCTATCAGCTCGAAGCGCAAAACACGATTCCGTCGCATCGTATGTGCCTGAGCTGCACGCATTTCCAGCCGAGCAAGAATCCGAAGAAGACGCCGCATCACTGCGCGCTGCTCGACCTGAACATGTTGGACACCGATGTGCGTCTCGACTGTTCCGTGCATGAAACGGCGGACGTCGCCACCCAGAAGAAGACCTGGAAGATCTTCGCCCAATAACCGGCGTCTTCCTGGGCAATCCGCTAACATGGCCTGGCCGGCGACGGCGCGCGGTATGCGCCGCCTGCTTGCCGGCTGGTGCCGTGCAAGGATAAAGTCGTTGGCGGCAGGTCGTTAGTCAACCTGAAGATAGGGCAGGCCGATGAATCGGGAAGTACTCGCCATCCGCCATGTGCACTTCGAGGATCTGGGCAGTCTCGAGCTCGTGCTCGGCGAGCGCGGGCGTCCGGTCCGTTATCTCGATGTGGGCGTCGCCCGTATCGAGGCGCCCAATCCGGTTGCCGCGTCGCTGATGGTCGTGCTGGGCGGCCCGATCAGCGCTACCGACGACGCGCTGTACCCCACGCTCGCACCGCTGCTGTCGTTGATCGAAAAACGCATCGCGGCCGGTCTGCCGACACTCGGTATCTGCCTTGGCGCACAACTGATCGCGCGGGCGCTCGGTGCGCGCGTCTACGCCGCGGCTCAGGCCGAACTCGGCTGGACGCCGCTCAAGCTGACCGATGCCGGCCGCGCCTCGCCGCTGCGTCATCTCGATGGCGCTCATACCTCGATGCTGCATTGGCACGGCGACACCTTCGATCTGCCGGCCAACGCGACCCGTCTGGCATCGACTCAGGCTTGCGAGAATCAGGCCTTCGCATGGGGCGATCACGTACTGGGCTTGCAGTGTCATCCCGAGATCCGCACCGATCGGTTCGAACCCTGGCTGATAGGGAATGCGAACGAACTCTCGGGCCACGGCATCGACGTGCGTCAGTTGCGCGCCGACACCGGCCGATACGGTCCCGTGCTCGAGGTCGCCGCGTGCCGCATGTTCGGCGAATGGCTCGATCACGTCGAGACAAAACCCTGAATGGCTAGCCGAATGGCGACGTAAGCGGCCAGCCAGGTGCCACGTTCATGCAGTAAACCGCATGCGGTGCTATGCTCGATCGCTCTCGGGCTTTCACTGGGCGTAATCCATGAGCGCGCTTTTCTCTCCGCTCACGCTGCGTAGCGTGACGCTTCCCAATCGTATCGTCGTCTCCCCAATGTGTCAGTACTCCGCCGAACGCGGCGAAGCGACCGCTTGGCACATGATTCACCTCGGCGGTCTCGCGCTGTCCGGCGCGGGCATGCTGTGCATCGAAGCAACCGCCGTCGAGCCGGACGGGCGCATCACCCCCGGCGATCTCGGCTTGTGGGACGACGCGACCGAAGAGGCGCTCGTGCCGGTGCTGGCGGCGATCCGCAGGCATTCGCACATCATCGTGACGATGCAACTGGCGCACGCGGGCCGCAAGGCATCAAGCCACGTGCCGTGGGAAGGCGGCCAGCTGATTACGGTGTCGCAAGGCGGGTGGCTGCCGCATGCGCCGTCGGCGTTGCCGCACAAGCCGGGCGAGGAGCCGCCGCTCGCGCTCGATGTCGCCGGCCTGAACCGGATTCGCGAGGCGTTCGCCGCGGCCGCGCGGCGCGCCGCGCGTCTTGGCATCGATGCGCTCGAAGTGCATGCCGCGCATGGCTATCTGCTGCATCAGTTCCTGTCGCCGATCGCCAATCAGCGCACCGACGACTACGGCGGCTCGCTCGAAAACCGCATGCGGTTTCCGATCGAAATCTTCGACATCGTGCGTGCCGCATTTCCTGCTGACAAACCGGTTGGCGTGCGCGTGTCGGCGACGGACTGGGTCGAAGGCGGCTGGACGCTCGAAGACACGATCGCGTTTGCACACGAGCTGGAAAAGCGCGGCTGCGACTGGATCGACGTGTCGTCGGGCGGTGTCTCGCCGCTGCAGCGAATTCCGCTCGAGCCGGGCTATCAGATTCCGTTCGCGAAGGCGGTCAAGCACGCAACCGGTCTGACGACGATCGGCGTCGGACTCATCACCGATCCGCTGCACGCCGAGCAGCTGATCGAAGCGGGCGATGCCGATCTGATCGCGCTGGCTCGCGCGCTGCTCTATAACCCGCGCTGGCCGTGGCATGCCGCCGCTAACCTCGGTGCGACCGTCGAAGCGCCGCCGCAGTACTGGCGTTCGCAACCGCGCGAGCAGAAAGCGCTGTTCGGCGACATTACGTTCGGTCAACGGTGACGCCCGCCGCGCGTTGAACGAACGCATCGGCTGACGGTTGAAGGAAGCCGTGGACAGCGTGTAGGATGCCGGTTGTGGCGCGGTGCGCGTCGCAAGTCGACGCGGCGCTCGCAGGGCGCCGCGTTTGCTATTCGCGTCAGAAAAATCTGCGCGCACGACGCGCCTGACGATTGCCAGATTTGATTCCCCAGTTCTTCACAAGGATTCATTCAATGAATTCACGCAGGATCGCCGTGCGCCGTTCGGGTGTGCACGGCAAAGGCGTGTTTGCTCTCGAACCGATCGCGGCCGGCGAGCGACTGATCGAATACAAGGGCGAGCGGATTACCTGGAAAGAGGCGTTGCGCCGCCATCCGCATAATCCGGCTGAACCGAATCACACGTTTTATTTCGCGCTGGATAACGGCAAGGTCATCGACGGCAAGGTGAACGGCAATAGCGCGCGCTGGATCAATCATTCATGCGCGCCGAACTGCGAAGCCGAGGAAATCGACGGACACGTGTACGTGCATGCGCTGCGCGATATCGCGGAGGGCGAGGAAGTCTTTTACGACTACGGCCTCGTGATCGACGCGCGTCAGACGAAGAAGCTGAAAAAGGAATACGAATGTCGCTGCGGCGCGCGCAAGTGCCGCGGCACGATGCTGGCGCCGCCGCAGAAGGGCAAGGGCGGCGGCAAGTCGGGCAAAGGCGCCGACAAGGGCGAGAAGTCGAGCAAATCGGCGAAGAAATCGAAGAAGAAATGAGCCGCGGGTCGGTGCACGGCGGTAGCTGTCTGCGCTGATCGAAGCGCTGAGGCGAACGCCGCCGCGGCAGCCGGGCAAACCTTCTACAAATCGACCGGCGCCGAGTGCGCCGGTTTTTTCGTGGCGCGCCGTGCATTGGCATCGTTGGCGGTGGCAGCGCCTGCCGACGCACCGGGCGGCAGCAACGGAATCCTGACGATAAAGCGTGCACCGCCCTCCGGTGCGTCCTCGTAATGCACGCTGCCATGATGCAGCACCATGATGTCGTGGACGATCGCGAGGCCCAAACCCGCGCCGCTGTCGACGCCCGCCTCGGTCTGCCCGTCGCCGCGGAAGAATCGCTTGAACAGATCCGCCTGCTGCGAACGCGGCACGCCCGGGCCGTTGTCTTCGACGACGATCTCGGCCATGCGCAGATCGTCGATCAGGGTCTGCGAAACTGTGACCGTGATACGCCCGCCGTCGGCCCGCGAAGGCGGCACGTACTTCAGCGCGTTATCGAGCAGATTCGCGATCACTTCATGGAGCAGCACAGGGTTGCCGCGCGCCATCAGCGGGTCATCGTTAGACGGATCGTCGAGGCGCTGGAAGCCGAGGTCCACGTGTACCGGTAGCGCGCGCGGCACCCATTCGGCGCCGGTGTCGAACGCGAGCGCGGCCATGTCGACATTGACGAAGCGGGCCGCCTGTTCGCCCGGCTCGGCACGCGCGAGCGACAGCAATTGATTCGACAGCCGCACGGCGCGGTCGGCCGCGGCGCGCAGTTCGCGCACGGCAGCGAGCGTCTGCTGCGGATCGCGCGCGACGACCGCCTGCTCCGCATGCAGCTTCACGGCGGTGAGCGGCGTGCGCAACTGATGCGCGGCATCGGCGATGAATTTACGTTGCGCATCGAGGGCGGCTTTCAGACGATCGAGCAACGCGTTCAGCGCGCCCGTCAGCGGACGGATCTCGACCGGTACATAGGTTTCGTCGACCGGCTCGAGCGACGTGTGCGTTTGCCGGTTCAGCGAATCGGCGAGCGCGGTCAGCGGATTGAGCTGCTGATTGACGACGCGCCACACGATCACCCAGCCGGCTAGCAGCAGCAGCAATAACGGCATCATGATCGCGATGAGGAACTCGGCGGCGATGCGGAAGCGGTGATGCACGGGCTGGCCGACTTCGACGACGATCGGATTACCGCTCGGCTGATCGACGCGCACCTGAGCGACCCGCACGGCCACGCCTTCGTGCTGCGTCTCGAACACGTACGCGTAATGCATGCGGCGCACGTTGGTGCCTTGCAGCGGCAGATTGTGGTCGCCGGCGATTTCGGTGTCGCCGGTGCTGATCCGGTAGACCAGATGTTCGACCGGGTCGGAGAACATCGCCTGCGCGAGCGGTGGCACCGTGATCGGCGCTTCCGCTCCGGCAATCTGGATCTGTTTGGAGATCGCCGTCGCGAGGTCCGCGAGCGAACGGTCGACCACGTGCTGCGTGTACTGCCATGCGAGCCAGTAAGCGATCAGACCGCTCATCAGCGCGAGCAGAGAGAGGGGAGCAGCGAGGCGCCGCAGCAGCGTGCGGCGCAGACTATTGGCGGCCGGCTGGTGCATGATCGAACGCGCGGGAAGGTTGTGACTGCGGTGGCAACTGCGGTAGTAATGGCGCGAACCGCCTTGAGACGGTCCGGAGCCCCGCACAACGCGCTGCGGGCACAGCCGGTCTGCGGCGCCGCTCCGGCGCCGTCAGGCCGCGACGCAATGCGCGGCTTTCACGACGATCATGCGGCCTGGCGAATTTCCTGCAACAGGTAGCCAAAGCCACGCACGGTGACGATTTCGACACGGCAGTTCTCGAGCTTCTTGCGCACGCGGTGCACGTAGACTTCGATCGCGGTATCACCGAGGTCGCCGCCGAAGTGCGTCAGATGATCCTGTAGTTGCGCCTTGCTGACGACGCGGCCGTGACGCAGCAGCAGCATTTCGAGCACCGCGAATTCGCGCGGCGACAGTTCGAGCGGTTTGTCGTCGTTGAAGATGCGGCGGTCGACGCCCGACAGCCGCACGCCGCCCAGCGACACTTCCGGACGCGGCATGTCACCGTGCGGACCGCTGCGGCGCATCACCGCGCGAATACGCGCTTCGAGCTCGGCCGGCTCGAACGGCTTCAGCATGTAGTCGTCCGCGCCTGAGTTCAGGCCTTGCACGCGGTCGTTCAGTTCGTCGCGCGCGGTCAGGATGATCACCGGCGTGTGACGGTTGCTCTGGCGGAAACGCGACAGCAGCGTCATGCCGTCGATGCCCGGCAGACCCAGATCGAGGATCACGAGTTCGTGGCGATTTTGCGTGAGGGCCTGCTCGGCAAAGATGCCGTCATGGACCATGTCGACGGTGAAGCCGGCTTGTTCGAGACTGCTTTGGATGCCGCGTGCGATGGGGCGGTCATCTTCGATCAGAAGGAGTCGCATGGATTTCGCTCAAGTACAATGGGTTTAGGCGTTTGGGCAAGCGGTTCGCCGGGGCGCCTGCTACACAGCCAGCGTGCGAAGCGGCGGCAGACGTGCCACGAAGCAGCTGTCGAGCCGAATCGAAGCACCGTGCCAGCCATCACGAAGTCATGTCCGAGATCAGCATTCACGAACTGGAAGCCGCGATCAACTTCTGGCGCACCCGCTCACCTTCAAGCGGCGACGAACACGTTCTGTGCAAGGAGGCAAGCGCGCTCTCCAAGCCGTATGCGCTGCTGATTGTACAGCGTCAGCAGTCGCTATCACTCGATCGTTTCGACCCGATTGCAAGGCAGGCTTGGGAAGCTTACGTTCAACTTAAGGATAGCCTGTAGAACTGAAGGTTTGCCTAGGGAATTGCCTGCATTGTCCTTTCAAGGCCGCCTGATTACGCGGAGAGTTATGCATAAACACGCATAAAAGCCCGTAATTATTTGTATTACGTAGTAATACCATCGATGAATGCGGCAAGCGCGATGTCGCGTTCGGTCACGCCGTTCGCTTCATGGGTTGACAGCGTGATGTCGACCTTGTTGTACACGTTGATCCACTCGGGATGGTGGTCCATCTCCTGCGCCTTGATCGCGACGCGCGTCATGAAGCCGAAGGCCTCGTTGAAGTCGGCGAACTCGAACGCGCGGCGAATCGCATCACGCTCAGCCACGCTTTGCCAGCGATTCAGTTTCGCCAGTTGCTGGGTTCGCTCGTCGGACGTCAGTTTCTGAATCATGGTGTTACCTCGCTCGTCGAACTCGCTCGCCGGCAGGCGGACGAATCCGTCATTTTTTCATGGTTGCGCAACGCTCGCCGCACGCAGGTCCGGATCGGTTTGCGATGGCTTTTCGTTCAAACGTCGCCGCCGGTGTTCCAACCCTCGCGGGTTCCACGCGTAATCACGCAGTCGCCGTCGAACACGTCGCCCGCCGCGTAGGCAGGTGCGCTGGCGAGCTTCGTCAGCAGCGGCATGAAGTCGGTTTGCGCGACGTGGAAAAGTTGCGCAAAGTCATCGACGACGAAATAGGTTTGTTGGAACGTATCGATGCGATAACGGGTGCGCATCACGCGTTCCAGCGCGAAGCCGAGTCGGTTCGGCGCTGCGCTGCGCTGGCTAAGCAGCGTCTCTGCCTTGCTCGAGACGATGCCCGCGCCGTAGATCTTCACGCCGTTCGGACTCGCGTCATCGCGGATCAGCCCGAACTCCACTGTGTACCAATAGAGCCGCGCGAGCAGCGGCAGCGCGCCCGCGTCATTGGCAGCGAGCGCGGCGCGGCCGTACGCGTGCATGTAGTCCGCGAACACCGGGTCGATCAACAACGGCACATGGCCGAACAGATCATGAAAACAGTCGGGCTCTTGCAGGTAGTCGAGTTGGTCGGGGCGGCGCATCCACCACGTGACCGGCAAGCGGCGATTCGCCACATGCTCGAAAAATACCTGATCCGGTACGAGGCCAGGCACCGCGACGATGCGCCAGCCGGTTGCGGGCGTGAGCTTCGCGTTGACGTCTTCGAAGGACGGCACGCGCTCGGACGCCAGGCCGATGCGCTCGACGCCCGCGAGGAATTCATTGCAGGCACGGCCTTCGAGCAAGGCTGTTTGGCGCGCGTACAGTTGTTGCCAGACCGCATGGTCAACCGTGCCGTAACGCTCAAGCGGCTGATCGATCGTGAAGTCGGCGCGGGGTCTCGAGACCGGCGTCGAACTGTTCCTTGAGTTCGGCAGTGCTGGCGGTGGACATGGCGAGGCTGCTGTAAAAAGACGAATTGCATGAAATCGGTGTATGCGAGTGTAGAGCGGAGCACATGCGGAAGGGGCGCAGGCTTCGCGTGTAAGCAGTTCGATATGTGATAATCGTGCGTTAAATGACCGATTAATGCGGGACATCACCATGCTTGAACTCGACCACTTCGATCTCGCGCTGCTCGACGTGCTGCAGCGCTTCGGCCGCGCCACGCATCAGCAGTTGGCGGAGCAGGTGCCGCTGTCGCCGTCGCAGATCGGGCGACGCCTGCAACGGCTGGAACAGGTCGGTGTGGTGGATGGCTATCGCGTCGTGTTGCGGCCCGAAAAGCTTGGGCTCGGCGTCACCGCTTTCACGAGCCTGAAGCTGAAGCATCACGGCGATTCGATCATCGAGCAGTTTCAGCAGCAGATCGACGTGCTACCCGAAGTGCTCGAATGTCACGCGGTCGTCGGTGATGCCGACTATCTGCTGCGCATCGTCGCGCCGGATCTGAATTACCTGTCGACCTTCGTGATGAAGAAGCTGATGCGCGTGCCGGGTGTCGATAGCGTGCGCTCGAATATCGTGCTGACTACGTTCAAGCGCAATGGGCCGTTGCCGCTCGGGCATCTGGCGCCGGGGGCGGCGGCGGTTTGAGGATTTGAGGCCGTTGCCGGCCGTGCCGACTGACTGGAAGAGGGAGCCGCGCATGCCGTGCCGCGGCCCCTGCGGTGACGGGATCTTTATGCCGCCCGCTTCGCCTCATCGTCGGCATTCAGCAGATCCACATACGCGACCGGCACCAGATCCGCTTCCGATACGCCGAGGCTCTTGAACATCGCTTGTGCTTCCGCGTGGCCGCCTTCTTCATCGTCGTCCTGCGCGAGCACCACTTCGAGTTCGACGAAATCGCCGAGACCGTCGACGCGATCCAGATGAATCCGCGTG
Source organism: Paraburkholderia lebeckiae (assembly GCF_050436225.1). Lineage (NCBI taxonomy): Bacteria > Pseudomonadati > Pseudomonadota > Betaproteobacteria > Burkholderiales > Burkholderiaceae > Paraburkholderia > Paraburkholderia lebeckiae. The sequence continues at coordinate 3,895,754 of NZ_JBNDLU010000002.1, forward strand.
CGCCCGCTCAGATATACGTGCCGCTCTTTCGAGACGATGCCGCGCGTGGTCAGCGCGGTCGCGAGCAGCGCATGCATCGCTTCGGGATTCGTCACCGGACTGCGCGTGTAGTACGACGCCTTCGGGCCGTCGCGGTCGTCACGCTGATAGAAGATCAGCTCGGCCGGCGTGCCGTCGTCGAACTGGCGCAGCTTCAGGCGGCCGCGCGGCACGTCGTAGAAAAAGTCCTGCTGGCGGAAGATCAGCGGCGCGTCCGTCGCAAGCTGTGCGGCGCGCTCGCGCAGTTGGTCGAAATGCTGGGCGCGGGCTTTGATTTCGATGTTGCGTGCCATGTCAGGCTCCTGTGGATGGGGGAAGTGACCGGCGGCTCCGGAGTTGCTGGCGTTGCCGGGCGGACGCCGCCGGGAAGGACGAAGCCAGGCGGAACGAAAAGCTGCCAAGGCGCTGCGCGAGCGCAAACCGACAATCTAGCAAAATCTTCGTGACGGAGCGGTTTCAGCTCGGCGGGCGAGTGGGAGAGGGCGGGCATTAGCGAGACTCATATCGCAACGCGTCAGACCGTCCCCGCTCAAATCGTCCACTGCTGTTCGATCAGCTTCAACGCCGCCGCGATCGCTGGCTCGTCCTTGCGCTCGTCGAGCGTGATGAAGCTCAGCTGCGTCGGCACCGTTATGCCATCGACGATCGTCAGCGCGTGCGCATGCGCCTCGGCGATCGCGGTCGCGTCGCGCGCAAGCGTGAGACCGACGCCCGATTTGACCAGATCGAGCATCGACGGCTCCTGGTCCACCTCGGCCACCTTGACCGGCTTCACACCCGCTTCGCCGAAACAGCGCGACAGCAGCCGGTTATGCGCGGACGCCGGCGGCGTCCAGATCCACGGCAGCGCCGCGAGCGAGCGCCAGTCTCGCGCACCCTTCACGCGATCTTTCCAGCCCGCCGGCGCGAGCACGCGATACTGGAAATGCGTGAGCGTGACCGCGTGAAACGTGGCGCCGTCGCGCGTGTCGTCGTCGGCGGGCAGGCCAATGTAATAGCCGACGTCGAGCTCGCCCGCGCAAATCTGTTCGCGCACCCAGCCCGACATGCCGTGGCGCAGCGCGGTTTCGATCTGGGGCCAGGTCTCGACGAGCTGCTTCAGGAAACCGCCAAGGCGCAAAAACTCCGGGTCGAGAATGGTGCCGATGCGCAGACGCCCGCGTACTTCCTGGCGCAGCGTCTGCGCCGCCCGCTGGACGTCGGCTGCCGCGCCGAGCGCGCGTTCGGCATGCGGCAGTAGCGCCTGGCCGTCGCGTGTCAGCGCGAGTCCGTGCGAAGTCCGCGTGAACAGCGTCACGCCGAGGGTCTCCTGCAAGTGCTTGATTTGCAGGCTGACGGCAGGTTGGGTCAGATGCAGTTGCACCGCGGCACGCGTAAGATTGCCCTCGCGTGCGACGGTGACGAAGGCCCTAAGGAGAGTCAGTTCCATATGCTGATATTAGCGTGGCTTATAGCGCAGTTGAGCATTACTCATTGGATTTGTCGCTCGTAAGGGCCGTACGCTTGGTGTTCAGCACGCTTGTGCGCGCGGCATCGAGCGCGAAGCGGAAGATTTCACAGGAAAGAGGAACGAGATGAGCGAGACATATTCCGACGCAACCGCGCAGGACGAAGCCGCACGCAGCGCGGCGAGTGCACGCGCGCTGAGCCATTTCATCAACGGCAAGACCGTCGAAGGCACGAGCGGACGCTTCGGCGACGTCTTCAATCCGGCGCTCGGCAGCGTCAGCGCACGCGTGCCGCTCGCGAGCGTCGCCGAGGTGGACGCCGCGGTCGCTGCCGCCAAAGCCGCGTTTCCCGCCTGGAGCGAAACCGCGCCGATCAAACGCGCGCGGGTGCTGTTCAAGTTCAAGGAACTGCTCGACCGTCATCACGATGAGCTCGCGGAGCTGATCACGCGCGAGCACGGCAAGGTGTTTTCCGACGCCAAGGGCGAGGTGATGCGCGGCATCGAGATCGTCGAATTCGCGTGCGGCATCCCCAATCTGCTGAAGACCGATTTCACCGATCAGATTGGCGGCGGAATCGACAACTGGAATCTGCGGCAGCCGCTCGGCGTGGTCGCGGGCATCACGCCGTTCAATTTTCCGATGATGGTGCCGTGCTGGATGTTCCCCGTCGCGCTCGCATGCGGCAACACCTTCGTGCTGAAACCGTCCGAACGCGATCCGTCCGCGTCGAACCGGCTCGCCGAACTGCTGAAGGAAGCGGGCCTGCCGGACGGCGTGTTCAACGTCGTGCACGGCGACAAGGTCGCGGTCGACGCGCTGCTCGGGCATCCGGAAGTCAGCGCGCTGTCGTTCGTCGGCTCGACGCCGATCGCCGAATACATCTACACCGAAGGCACGAAGCACGGCAAGCGCGTGCAGGCGTTGGGCGGTGCCAAGAATCACCTCGTCGTAATGCCCGACGCCGATCTCGACCAGGCCGTCGACGCCCTGATCGGCGCCGCCTACGGCTCGGCCGGCGAGCGCTGCATGGCGATTTCGGTGGCGGTCGCGGTGGGGCATATCGCCGACGAGCTGATCGAGCGTCTGGCGCCGCGCGTGAATAGCCTGAAGATCCTCAACGGCATGGAAGCGGCCGCCGAGATGGGGCCGCTCGTCACCGGCGCGCATCGCGACAAGGTGCTCGGCTATATCGACGCTGGCGTCGCCGCGGGCGCGAAGCTCGTCGTCGACGGGCGCGGTCATCAGGTCGCGGGGCACGAGAAGGGTTTCTTCCTCGGCGGCACGCTGTTCGACGACGTGTCGCCCGACATGAAGATCTACCGCGAGGAGATTTTTGGACCGGTGCTATGCGTCGTGCGCGTGCCCGACTTCGCCTCCGCAGTCGAATTGATCAACGCGAATCAGTTTGCGAACGGCGTGTCGCTGTTCACGTCCGACGGCGGCATTGCACGCGCGTTTTCCCGGCAGATCGAGATCGGCATGGTCGGCATCAACGTGCCGATTCCGGTGCCGATGGCCTGGCATTCGTTCGGCGGCTGGAAGAAGTCTCTGTTCGGCGATCATCATGCGTACGGCGAGGAAGGCGTGCGGTTTTACACGCGCTACAAGAGCATCATGCAGCGCTGGCCTGACAGCATCGCGAAGGGCGCCGAATTCACGATGCCGGTCGCCAAATAAGCTGGCGGCTTTGCGCGGCATCAAGTCGGCAAGCGCGCCAGGAAAACAATAAAAGCGCTTCGCGGCGCACGCGTGGAAGCGATCCAGCAGCCACGCATGCGCCGCAAAAATGCCTGGGAGACTGAACGATGAGTCATACCGACAGTACGCCTCGCGCCGCACGGCGACTCGAAGGCGAGTTCGACTACGTCATCGTCGGCGCGGGTACCGCCGGCTGCGTGCTGGCGAACCGGCTCACCGAAGATCCCGACATCCACGTGCTGCTGCTCGAAGCCGGGGGGAAGGACGACTATCACTGGATTCACGTGCCGGTCGGCTACCTGTATTGCATCGGCAATCCGCGCACGGACTGGCTGTACAAGACCCAGGCCGAGCCGGGTCTGAACGGCCGCACGCTGTCGTATCCGCGCGGGCGTGTGCTCGGCGGCAGTTCGTCGATCAACGGCATGATCTACATGCGCGGTCAGCGGGAAGACTACGACGAGTGGGCGCGTGTGACGAACGACGGCAAGTGGTCCTGGAACGCGGTGCTGCCGGTCTTCAGGCGCAGCGAGGATCACCACGGCGGTGCCAACGAAGCGCACGGCGCGGGCGGACCGTGGCGCGTCGAGAAGCAGCGCCTCAAATGGAAGATTCTCGAAGAGTTCGCGCAAGCCGCGCAGCAAACCGGCATCCCCGCCACCGACGATTTCAATCGCGGCGATAACACCGGTGTCGGCTACTTCGACGTCAACCAGAAGCGTGGCATTCGCTGGAATGCGTCGAAGGCATTTTTGCGGCCCGCGTTGAAGCGGGAGAACCTCACTGTCATCACCGGTGCCCACACGCAGCGTGTCGTGTTCGATGGCCGCCGCTGCACCGGAGTCGAATATCGTGGCGGCGAGGTCGACTATCTCGCCAAAGCGCGTTGCGAAGTGATCCTTTCCGCCGGCGCGGTCAACTCGCCGCAGCTGCTCGAATTGTCCGGTGTCGGCAATGGCGCGCGTCTGCAGAATCTCGGCATCGAGGTGGTTCAGGATCTGCGCGGTGTCGGTGAAAATCTGCAGGACCATCTGCAACTGCGCATGGCGTATCAGGTGCAGGGCGTGCGAACGCTGAATACGATGTCCGCGCACTGGTGGGGCAAGCTGATGATCGGCATGCAGTACGCGTTGTTTCAGAGCGGACCGATGTCGATGTCGCCGTCGCAACTCGGCGCGTTCGCGAAGTCCGACGCCGACGATCGCTCGCTGTCGCGACCCGATCTCGAGTATCACGTGCAGCCTTTGTCGCTTGATCGCTTCGGGGAACCGCTGCATCGCTTCAATGCGTTCACGGCTTCGGTGTGTCAGCTGCGCCCCACGTCGCGCGGCAGCATTCATATCGCGTCGGCCGATGCTTCCGCACCACCGTTGATCGCGCCGAATTATCTGTCGACCGACTACGATCGCCACGTCGCGGCGAACGCGCTACGTCTGACGCGTCGCATCGTCGCGGCGCCCGCGCTCGCGCGCTATCAGCCGCGGGAGATCCTGCCGGGCCTCCAGTATCAAAGTGAAGAAGAATTGCAGCAGGCCGCGGGCGCGGTCGGCACGACGATCTTCCATCCGGTCGGCACCTGCCGCATGGGCACGACTGACGATCCCGCCGCGGTCGTCGACAACCGGCTACGAGTTATCGGAGTCGAGGGCTTGCGTGTCGTCGATGCGTCGGTGATGCCCAACATCACGTCAGGTAACACCAATTCGCCGACGCTGATGATCGCCGAGCGCGCCAGCGACATGATCCGCGAGGATCGTCGCGCGCGCGTGAGCGGCAGCATGGCCGCGCATACCGGTGTTGACGCGTCGATGTCAGCTGTGTGACATGACTCGGTGAGCGCATCGGTGAGGTTTTCCGCCGCTTACGTGAAGCGTGTGAACCGCGCGTCACATACGCACGGCGCGGGCCTCGTTCCCTAAGTGCAAATCCCAATGATTGCGCTGCATCATTGGCGCGACAATGGCAGCCATGCTGCGTGCCGCGCCATGGCTCACCGTCCGGATTGGTGCAGCACGCCAACGAGCGGCACGGGGTGCCGCAAAAATAACAAGTCGCGCAGAGCTTCGCGCGGAAAGATCGTAGTGCTTCGCCTTACTCCGTATGGAAGGGAACATGATTCTCGGCGATACGATTCTCGAAACGCGCGGTCTCACCCGCGAGTTCAAAGGCTTTGTCGCCGTGAACGGCGTGAACCTGCGCGTGCGCCGTGGCTCGATCCATGCGCTGATCGGCCCCAATGGAGCGGGCAAGACCACCTGCTTCAATCTGCTTACCAAATTTCTCGAACCCACCGCGGGCCAGATCGTTTTCAACGGTGTCGATATCACCGGCGAACGGCCGGCTCAGATCGCGCGGCGCGGCATCATCCGTTCGTTCCAGATTTCCGCGGTATTTCCGCATCTGACGGCATTGCAGAATGTGCGCATCGGGTTGCAGCGCTCGCTCGGCACCGCGTTTCATTTCTGGAGGAGCGAGCGTACGTTGCGCCGTCTGAACGATCGCGCGATGGATCTGCTGACCCAGGTCGGCCTGACCGATTTCGCCGATGTGTTGACGGTCGAGCTCGCCTACGGCCGCAAGCGTGCGCTCGAAATCGCGACCACGCTCGCGATGGAGCCGGAATTGATGCTTCTCGACGAGCCCACCCAAGGCATGGGTCATGAGGACGTCGACCGCGTGACCGCGCTGATCAAGAAAGTGTCGGCGGGCCGCACGATCCTGATGGTCGAACACAATATGAATGTGATCGCCGGTATCTCCGACACGATCACCGTGCTGCAACGGGGTGAAGTGCTCGCCGAGGGCAGCTATGCGGAAGTGTCGAAGAATCCGCTCGTGATGCAAGCCTACATGGGCAGCGCCGACGCGGCGCTCGCCGGAGCCCACGCATGAATACGACGGTCGAGCGCGAAGGCCTCGAAGCGAACCAAACGAAAAGCGGCGCACCCGCGCTGGAAATCGCGGGACTGCAAGCCTGGTACGGGGAATCCCACATTCTGCACGGCGTCGATCTGGCGGTCGGCCGCGGCGAGGTCGTGACGCTGCTCGGGCGCAATGGCGCGGGCCGCACCACGACGCTACGCGCGATCATGGGCCTCACGGGTCGCCGTACCGGCTCGATCCGTATCGACGGACGCGAAACCGTCGGCTTGCCCACGCATCGCATCGCGCATTGTGGCATCGGCTATTGCCCAGAAGAGCGCGGCATTTTTTCCAGCCTGTCGTGCGAGGAAAATCTGCTGCTGCCGCCGCCCGTCGGCGACAAGGCGCGCATGATGTCGCTCGAGGAAATCTACGCGATGTTCCCGAATCTGCACGAGCGGCGCATGAGTCAGGGCACGCGGCTCTCGGGCGGCGAACAACAGATGCTCGCGGTCGCGCGGATTCTGCGCACCGGCGCGAATCTGCTGCTGCTCGACGAAATCTCGGAAGGGCTCGCGCCCGTGATCGTGCAGGCGCTCGCGCGCATGATCGTTACGCTGAAGGCGCGCGGCTACACGATCGTGATGGTCGAGCAGAACTTCCGCTTCGCCGCGCCGCTCGCGGATCGTTTCTATGTGATGGAGCACGGCATGATCGTCGAGCATTTCGGGGCTAGCGAGCTCGAAGGCAAGATGCCGGTGCTGCATGATTTACTGGGCGTATAGACACGGACACACGTGCGCCCGACTGCCTCTGATAACCACAAGCGAAGAACCAGGAGACATGCATGAAAAAGAACCCACTCGCGCGAGTTGCCTCACTCTGTTTCGCGGTCGCCGCCGGCACCGCACTGACGCTGGGCAGCGCGCAAGCGGCCGACGATGCCGTGAAGATCGGCTTCATCACGGACATGTCGGGCCTGTACGCGGATATCGACGGGCAGGGCGGTCTTGAAGCGATCCGGATGGCTGTCGCCGACTTCGGCGGCAAGGTCAACGGCAAGCCGATCACGGTGCTGTACGCGGATCACCAGAACAAGGCGGACATCGCGGCTTCCCGCGCTCGTGAGTGGTTCGACCGCGACGGCGTGGACATGGTGATCGGCGGCACGAACTCGGCGACCGCGCTATCGACTAACACCGTCGCGGGCGAGAAGCACAAGGTCTATATCAGCGTCGGCGCCGGCGCCGATACGTTGACTAACGAGCAATGCACGCCGTACACGATCCACTACGCATACGACACGACCGCGCTCGCGAACGGCACGGGCTCGGCCGTGACGAAGCAGGGCGGCAAGACCTGGTACTTCCTGACGGCAGACTACGCATTCGGCAAGGCGCTCGAAAAAGCGACCGCGGAGGTCGTGAAGGCGAACGGCGGCCAGGTGCTCGGCGAGGTGCGTCATCCGCTGTCGGCGTCGGACTTCTCATCGTTCCTGTTGCAGGCGCAGGCGTCGAAGGCCCAGATCCTCGGTCTCGCGAACGCGGGCGGTGACACGATCAATGCGATCAAGGCCGCGAAGGAATTCGGCATCACCAAGACGATGAAGCTCGCCGCGCTGCTGATGTTCATCAACGACGTGCACAGCCTCGGTCTCGAAACGACGCAAGGCCTGGTGCTGACCGACAGCTGGTACTGGAACAAGGACGCCGACACGCGCAAGTGGTCGCAGCGCTACTTCGACAAGATGAAGAAGATGCCGTCGAGCCTGCAGGCTGCCGACTACTCGGCGACGATGAACTATCTAAAGGCGGTGCAGGCGGTGGGCTCGACCGATCCGGACAAGGTGATGGCGCAGTTACACAAGACGAAGATCGACGACTTCTACGCGAAGGGCTACATCCGTCAGGACGGCAGCATGATCCACGACATGTACCTGATGCAGGTGAAGACGCCGGCCGAATCGAAGGAGCCGTGGGATTACTACAAGATCACTGCGACGATTCCGGGCGATCAGGTCTTCACGACCAAGGCGCAGACCCGCTGCGCGCTGTGGAAGTAAGCGCGGGCGCAGTAAGCGGTCGAGGATCGCGCAGACCTGAGAGAACCGCCGGCGGTGCAGGGGCACGCGCTGGCGGATGACCGTTTCAGATGCCGCACGTGATGGGCAGCGTCGCCGCTCGTCGCGTGCCGGCCGGATCGTGCGTCACCGATCTCACCTTGACGATGGCTTGAAGGGCTAAGGGCTTCAATGGACATCTTTGGCGTTCCGCTACCGGCGATGCTGAGCCAGCTTCTGCTCGGGCTCGTGAACGGCTCGTTCTACGCGATTCTGAGCCTCGGGCTGGCGATTATTTTCGGCCTGCTCAACGTGATCAACTTCGCGCACGGCGCGCTGTTCATGCTCGGGGCGATGCTCGCGTGGATGGGGCTGTCGTATTTCAATCTGCCGTACTGGGTGATGCTCGTGCTCGCGCCGCTGATCGTCGGACTGGTCGGCGTCGCGATCGAGCGCTCGATGCTGCGCTGGCTTTACAAGCTCGATCATCTGTACGGCCTGTTACTGACGTTTGGCCTCACACTCGTGATCGAAGGCGTATTCCATTCGATCTACGGCTCGTCGGGCCAGCCGTACGACGTGCCGTCGGCGCTGTCGGGCGCGACCAATCTCGGCTTCATGTATCTGCCGAACTATCGCGCATGGGTGGTGGTCGCGTCGCTGGCCGTGTGCTTTGCGACATGGTTCGTGATCGAGAAGACGCGGCTTGGCGCGTATCTGCGCGCGGGCACCGAAAACCCGAAGCTCGTCGAGGCGTTCGGCGTCAACGTGCCGCTGATGATCACGCTGACCTACGGCTTCGGCGTCGCGCTCGCGGCGTTTGCCGGCGTGCTCGCCGCGCCGGTGATTCAGGTGTCGCCGCTGATGGGCCAGTCGATGATCATCACCGTGTTCGCGGTGGTCGTGATCGGCGGCATGGGCTCGATTATGGGCTCGATTCTGACCGGCCTGATGCTCGGCGTAGTCGAAGGACTCACGCGTGTGTTCTACCCCGAGGCGTCGGCGACCGTCGTCTTCGTGATCATGGCGCTCGTGCTGCTCGTGCGTCCGGCGGGTCTTTTCGGCAGGGAAAAATGATGCAGAGAAAAGTGCTCTACGGTCTGCTGCTGATCGTGCTGCTTGCGGTTCCGGTGCTCGGCATCTATCCGCTCTTCGTGATGAAGGTGCTGTGCTTCGCGCTGTTCGCGGCCGCCTTCAATCTGCTGATCGGCTATACGGGCTTGCTGTCCTTTGGTCATGCGATGTTTCTCGCGTCGGCCGGTTACGTGACCGGCTATGCGATGCAGACGCTCGGCTTTTCGCCGGAGCTCGGCGTGTTGAGCGGCACCGCGGCGGCGACGCTGCTTGGGCTCGTCGTCGGCTTCTTCGCGATTCGCCGTCAGGGTATCTACTTCGCAATGGTGACGCTCGCGCTCGCGCAGATGGTCTACTTCGTGTTCCTGCAGGCGCCGTTCACGCACGGGGAAGACGGTCTGCAAGGCGTGCCGCGCGGCAAGCTGTTCGGCGTGCTCGATCTCTCTTCGGATGTCGCGCTATATTTCGTCGTGCTCGCGGTGATCGTTGCGGCTTTCCTGCTGATCGTGCGGATCGTGCATTCGCCGTTCGGGCAGGTGCTCGTCGCGATCAAGGAAAACGAGCCGCGCGCGGTGTCGCTCGGCTACGACACCGACCGTTTCAAGCTGCTCGCATTCATTCTGTCGGCTGGCATTGCGGGTCTCGCGGGTTCGCTGAAGGTGCTGGTGCAAGGCTTCGAAACGCTCAGCGATGCCTATTGGACGATGTCCGGCCTCGTGATCCTGATGACGCTGGTGGGCGGCATGGGCACGCTGTTCGGGCCGTTGCTCGGCGCCGCGTTGATCGTGTCGCTCGAAGACAGGCTCGGCGATATCGGCGCGGCACTCGCGTCGATGACCGGCATCGACTGGTTCCGCTCGCTCGGCGAATCGGTGACGATCGTCACGGGGCTGATTTTCATCGCGTGTGTGCTGGCGTTCCGGCGCGGCATCGTCGGTGAGATCGTCGCGCGAGTGCGACCGTTGCGGGCTTGAGATTGGCTGTTTGATCCCGCCTGCGTGTGTGTGGTCGCCCGCTTGATGCAGTGCGATACGAAATCGCTTCGACGTCCGATCTAATTACGGCTCGTGCTGAAGGTCCGCTGGATCAAGGGCTCAGGCGAACCTGTGGCAAACCATGTGACGAAATGCCCCTACGTGCCCCAATCCGGTGCCGCAGTGCACCGCTAGGGTAATTGCTAGTTGTGACTGCTGGGGTGGTCGTTTAATCTTCACGCAGTTCTGATGCACCCCGAATTTGCAGGTGGAGAACGAGGAGACAATTGAGGCACTCAGTGCCCAGAAGAAAGCGCTGTTGGATTGATATCCAACAGCGCTTTTTTATTTCTGTTTATCGAATTTTTGACTTGATCTTTGGGCTATTTCGCGCGCCATTTTTTATTCTCCGCGAACCGCTGCATGTAACGTGACAAGCCTGCGAAACGCTTGCAGGACGGCGCTTGCGTCCGTTACACTCGCTATTCACCGACCACTGGGTTGGCAATTAAATCCGCGGGATTTAATTGCATTTGAATAACGGGGTTAATAGAGGAGCAGGATGAAGTCGGCATTGCGTTGGATCAGCGCGGCATTGGTCGCCACAGGGGTCTCGGCTGCATGGAGCGGCCATGCATTCGCGGACGTGAAAATCGGCGTCACCGTGTCGGCAACAGGACCGGCCGCATCGCTCGGGATTCCGGAAAAGAACACGATCGCGCTGCTGCCGAAAGAAGTGGCGGGCCAGAAGATCGACTACATCGTCCTCGACGACGCAACCGATTCCACCCAGGCGGTCAAGAACGCCCGCAAGCTCACTAGCGAAGACCACGTCGATGCACTGATCGGCTCGACCGTCGTGCCGAACTCGCTCGCCATGATCGACGTCGCCGCCGAAACCTCGACGCCGATGATCTCTCTGGCCGCGGCTGCGGGCATCGTCGAGCCGATGGACGCGAAGCGTGGATGGGTCTTCAAAACGCCGCAAAACGACATTCTGATGGCCACGGCGATCGCGCAGAACATGGCCCATCACGGCGTGAAAACGGTCGCGTTCATCGGCTTTTCCGACGCGTACGGCGAGAGCTGGTTCAAGGAATTCAGCAAAGCCGCCGACCTCGCGAAGATCAAGATCGTCGCGAACGAGCGCTTCGCGCGCAACGATGCATCGGTCACGGGCCAGGTGCTGAAGATGATGTCGCAGAACCCGGACGCGGTGCTGATCGCCGGTGCGGGCACGCCGGCCGCGCTGCCGCAGAAAACCCTGAAGGAGCGCGGCTACAAGGGCAAGTACTATCAGACGCACGGCGTCGCGAACAACGACTTCCTGCGCGTGTGCGGCAAGGATTGCGAAGGCACGTGGCTGCCCGCTGGCCCGCTGCTGGTCGCCGAGCAACTGCCCGAGGCGAATCCGGTGAAGAAGAGCGCGCTCGCGTACAAGCATGCGTATGAAACTGCGTATGGCGCGGAGACGGTGTCGACGTTTGGCGGTCACGCGTGGGATGCGGGTCTGCTGCTGCAGCATGCGATCCCGCTCGCGTTGAAGAAGGGGCAGCCAGGCACGCCGGCATTCCGCGAGGCGCTGCGTGCCGCGCTCGGAGGCACGAAAGATCTGTCCGCGTCGCACGGCGTCTTCAACATGAGCGCGAACGACCATGCCGGTCTCGATCAGCGGGCGCGCGTGATGGTGCAGATCGTCGACGGCAAGTGGAAGCTCGCCGGCGACTGAGCGAAGGCTCTGCGCCACGGGACCTCATCGAAAAAGACGCGTGCAGTTGACGCGTCTTTTTTATTACCCGAGCCGGGCGTCTGCATCGCGCAAAAATGTGGTTTCGCTGCTTCAGGACAAACCCGCATTTGGCGCACGCTCTCTTGACCGTCGATAATGCAGAACGCAAACTACTAACATATTAGTGGTCTATGCAATGCCTGATTGGAATAAAGCCGCGGCACAGAAACGGGGCGTATGACGCGAATGCGCACTCGCGCGACGCGAGAGGAGCGGTACCCAACGCAGCGGGGGAAGCTATGCGTGCCGAGCAGGGAAAACCATGCTTGGCACACCTGAACCCGCTCACTAGATTCAAACACCCGGCCCAGCAAGCCGGTTTATAGATAGGCGCTTTTCAAAGCGTTTGGAGACTCGCAATGAAAAAGACAAGGCATTGGGTACGCACCGGCATCGCGATGGCGCTGATGTGCGGCGCGGGGGCTGCATTCGCGCAGGTGAAGATCGGCGTCACGTTGTCGACGACGGGGCCGGCCGCGTCGCTCGGGATTCCTGAAAAGAACACGATCGCGTTGCTGCCGAAGGAGATCGGCGGCAAGAGCGTGCAGTACATCATCCTCGACGACGGGTCGGACACCAGCAAGGCCGTGCAGAACACGCGCAAGCTGATCGACGAAGACCGCGTCGACGCGATCATCGGCTCGACCGTCACGCCGAATTCGCTCGCGATGCTCGATCCGGCCGCTGAGGGCAAGACACCGGTGATCTCGCTCGCGGCATCGGCCGCGATCATCCAGCCGATGGATGCGAAGCGCGCATGGGCATTCAAACCGCCTCAGAACGACAGCCTGATGGCCGACGCTATCGCCGATTACATGCAGCATCACGGCGTGAAGACGGTCGGCTTCATCGGATTCTCGGACGCATACGGCGACAGCTGGAACACGACGTTCGACGCCGCCGCGAAAGCGCACAACCTGAAGATCGTGTCGAACGAGCGCTTCAACCGCACCGATGCATCGGTGACGGGCCAGGTGCTGAAGACGATGGGCGCGAATCCCGACGCGGTGCTGATCGCGGGCTCGGGCACGCCGTCGGCGCTGCCGGCCAAGACGCTGAAGGAGCGTGGCTACAAGGGCAAGGTCTATCAGACTCACGGGGTCGCGAACAACGACTTCCTGCGTGTGTGCGGCAAGGATTGCGAAGGCGAACTGCTGCCGGCCGGTCCGATTCTCGTCGTCGATCAATTGCCGGATTCGAACCCGGTGAAGAAGTCGTCGGAAGCCTATAAGAACGCCTATGAGAAGGCTTATGGCGCGGGTTCGGTCGCGACCTTCGGCGGCCACGCATGGGATGCCGGCCAGATGTTGCAGGCTGCGATTCCGGTTGCGCTGAAGACCGCCCAGCCGGGCACGCCGGAGTTCCGCGTGGCGCTGCGCAACGCGCTCGAAAACATCAAGGAGCTGCCAGTGTCGCACGGCATCATGAACACCACCGCGAACGACCACAACGGCCTCGACCAGCGCGCACGCGTGATCGTGCAGATCGTCGACGGCAAGTGGAAGTTGCAGAACAACTAAGACTATTTACACAAACAAGTAGCGGTACGCGCCTCTCGCGCAATCATGCGGTGCATGACGCCGCATTGCCATTGTGTTCGACGACAATGGCATCGACCGCCGCGCCGCGTCCCGGCGCGGCGGTTGTCTTTTCAGACATGCAGATCGATGGCCGGCTTCGCACCGCGCCGTCGCGACCGTTTCCCGGTTTTTCGATTTCGACGCTTCAGGACGAGGAAGTATGGATCTATCAATTGCGGCGATCCTCGCGCAGGACGGCATCACGACCGGTGCGATCTACGCACTGCTCGCGCTTGCGCTGGTGCTGGTGTTTTCCGTCACGCGGGTGATCTTCATCCCGCAAGGGGAGTTCGTTTCGTACGGTGCGTTGACGCTCGCCGCACTGCAAACGCAGAAGTTTCCGGCCACGTGCTGGCTGTTGATGGCGATGGGCGCGGCATGCTTCGTAGTCGAGACGGCGGCCGTGTTACGGCATGCTGAGCGGCGTCGTCACGCGGCGCGCACGCTGCCCGTGCTGGCGGGGAAGTACCTGCTGTTTCCGATCGCGGTCTACGCGCTCACGCGCGGCATCTTCCTGCAACCGCTGCCGATGATCGTGCAGATCGCGCTGACGCTGCTGATCGTGATTCCGATGGGTCCGTTCGTGTATCGCCTTGCCTACGAGCCGATCGCGGAGGCGACCACGCTGGTGCTGTTGATCATCGCGGTGGCCGTGCATTTCGCGATGGTCGGTCTCGGCCTCGTGATGTTCGGCGCCGAAGGCTCGCGCACCAACGCGTTTTCCGATGCGACGTTCAACATCGGCACGTTGTCGATCTCCGGGCAGAGCCTGTGGGTGATCGGCACCGCGGCCGTGCTGATCGGCGCGCTGTATCTGTACTTCGATCGCTCGATCTCGGGCAAGGCATTGCGCGCGACGTCGGTGAACCGGCTCGGCGCACGGCTTGTCGGCATCGGCACGACGCAGGCGGGACGTCTCGCGTTCACGCTTGCGGCGGGGCTCGGCGCACTGTGCGGCATCCTCGTCGCGCCGCTCACGACGATCTACTACGACTCGGGCTTCCTGATCGGTTTGAAGGGCTTCGTGGGCGCGATCATCGGCGGTCTGGTCAGCTATCCGCTGGCGGCGGCCGGCTCGATTCTCGTTGGTCTGCTGGAGTCGTATTCGTCGTTCTGGGCGAGTGCTTATAAGGAAGTGATCGTATTCACGTTAATCATCCCGGTGCTGTTGTGGCGTAGTCTTGCGAGCCCGCACGCCGAAGAGGAAGAGGAGTGACACGATGAAACGAATCATGCAAATGAAGGTCTTCTGGTTGTTCCTCGTGGTGCTGTTCGCTTTGCCGGTTCTGCCGCATCCGATCCATGTACCCGAGTACTGGGTCACGCTGCTGAATTACATCGGCCTCTATTCGATCGTCGCGATCGGCCTCGTGCTGTTGACGGGTATCGGCGGAATGACGAGCTTCGGGCAGGCCGCGTTCGTTGGCATCGGCGCGTATGCAACCGCGTATCTGACGACGAACTTCGGCGTGTCGCCGTGGCTCGCACTAATCGCGGGCGTGATCGTCACTGCGCTGGTTGCGCTGATGCTCGGTCTCGTGACGATGCGCCTATCCGGCCACTTTCTGCCGCTCGGCACGATTGCGTGGGGGCTCGCGCTGTTCTACCTGTTCGGCAATCTCGACATGCTCGGCAAGTACGACGGCATCAACGGCATCCCGGTGTTGAATGTTTTTGGGATCAATCTCGAGTCCGGCCGCCATATCTATTACCTGATCTGGGTGGTCGTGCTCGGCGCGGTCGTCTCTGTTCAGAATCTGCTTAATAGCCGGCCGGGTCGCGCAATCCGCGCGTTGCGCGGCGGTGGTCTGATGGCCGAGGCGATGGGCGTCAACACCGGCTGGATGCGCGTCGTGATTTTCGTCTATGCCGCGGTGCTTGCCTCGGTCTCGGGTTTTCTGTACGCGCACTTGCAGCGCGCCGTGAATCCGACGCCGTTTGGACTGAATCACGGCATCGAGTTCCTGTTCATGGCGGTGGTGGGCGGCGTCTCGCACGTTTGGGGCGCGGTGCTCGGCGCGGCGATCCTGACCGTGCTGCAGGATTATTTGCAGACGCTGCTGCCAAAACTGCTCGGCGAGAACGGCAACTTCGAAGTGATCGTGTTCGGCATCATCATGGTGCTGCTTCTGCAGTACGCGCGGCAGGGCGTCTGGCCGTTCGTCGCGCGCTTTTTCCCGCGTGGCCCGCGGGCGCATCTCGCAGATCACGCGGATCCTCTGCCGCAGCGCAACAAGCCACAGACCGGCGAAGACCTGCTGACGGTGAACAAGGCGCGCAAGCAGTTCGGCGGTCTCGTCGCGGTGAACGACGTCAGCTTCGAGGTCAAAGCAGGGCAGATCATCGGGCTGATCGGACCGAACGGCGCAGGCAAGTCGACGACCTTCAATCTCGTGACCGGTGTGCTGCAGGCGACTAGCGGCGAGATCACGTTCCGAGGCGAGCGCATCGATGCGCTGAGTTCACGTGAAATCGTCAAGCGCGGCATCGGCCGCACGTTCCAGCACGTGAAGCTGCTGCCGGGTATGAGCGTGCTCGAGAACGTCGCGATCGGTGCGCATCTGCGTGGCCATGCAGGCGTGTGGCGCAGTGTCGTGCGGCTGAACAGCTCCGAAGAGGCGCGGTTGATGGCCGAAGCCGCTCGGCAGATTCGCCGCGTCGGCCTCGAACAGCACATGTATGACGAAGCGGGCAGCCTGGCGCTTGGTCAACAGCGGATTCTCGAAATCGCGCGCGCCCTGTGCTGCGATCCGACTCTGCTATTGCTCGATGAACCGGCCGCTGGTCTGCGGTATCAGGAAAAGCTTCAGCTCGCCGAACTGCTGCGCAGACTGAAGACAGAAGGGATGAGCGTACTGCTCGTCGAGCACGATATGGATTTCGTAATGAATTTGACGGACCGGCTCGTGGTGATGGAGTTCGGCACGCGGATCGCAGAGGGCCTGCCCCAGGAAGTCCAGCAGGATCCGGCGGTGCTCGAAGCATATCTGGGTGGGGTGGAATGATGGACAACATGACAACGAACGGCGTGGCGGCGGCGGGGCCGATTCTCGAAGTGAGTCATTTGTCCGTCCGCTACGGCAAGGTTGAAGCGCTGCACAATGCGGCGATCAAGGTGCGGGCGGGGCAGATCGTCTCAGTGATCGGCCCGAACGGCGCGGGAAAGTCGACGCTGCTGAATGCGATCATGGGCGCGTTGCCGACGTCCGGTCATGCGAAAGGCGCGGTTTCCTATCAGGGCGACGACGTCAGCGCTATGCCGGTCGAAAAACGCGTTGCGCTTGGGATGTGCCTGGTGCCGGAAAAGCGCGAGCTTTTCGCTTCGATGACCGTCGAGGACAATCTGCTGCTTGGCGCCTACCGGCGCAAGCGAGCAGGGGAGCGCAACTTTCTCGATCAGCTGGAACCGGTGTTCGCACTGTTTCCGCGGCTGAAGGAGCGGCGCAAGCAGGCGGCCGGCACGCTTTCCGGCGGCGAGCGGCAAATGCTCGCTGTCGGCCGCGCCCTGATGGGCAAGCCCGATCTGCTGATGCTGGACGAGCCGAGCCTCGGTCTCGCGCCGCTGATCGTGAAGGAAATCTTTCATATCATCAGCGCCTTGCGGCAGACGGGCGTCGCGACGCTGCTGATCGAGCAGAATGCGCGCGCTGCATTGCAGATTTCGGACTACGGCTACGTGCTGGAAACCGGCGAATTGGCGTTGGAAGGACGGGCAACCGACCTCGCGCAGAATCCCCGGGTGATCGAAACCTATCTCGGTCTTGCCAAAAAGATGGCATAAGCGTGCACTTGTTTCGCTGATCGCTGTTTCTGGAAGCGGTGTGTTTCACGTGAAACACACCGCTTTTTTATTGTTTCACCATTCGGACGAAATTCGCGCCGCAACTGAACCCGTTATAATTCGCCCACACATTTCCTTTGAAGGCTCACGCGACGATCTGGCGTGAGATCCCGCGATGTTTTTTCCCACAGAATTTGACGTAATCGTCGTCGGTGGCGGTCATGCCGGCACCGAAGCTGCTTTGGCGTCGGCGCGCATGGGCAACAAAACGCTGCTTTTGACCCATAACATCGAGACCCTTGGTCAGATGAGCTGCAATCCGTCGGTTGGCGGCATTGGCAAAGGCCATCTGGTCAAGGAGATTGACGCGCTAGGTGGCGCCATGGCGGCCGCCACCGACGAAAGCGGCATCCAGTTTCGGATCCTGAATTCGTCGAAAGGACCGGCGGTCCGCGCGACGCGCGCTCAGGCCGACCGCGTGCTGTACAAGGCCGCGATCCGCCATCGTCTAGAGAATCAGCCGAACCTCTGGCTATTTCAGCAGGCCGTCGATGATCTGATGGTCGAGGGCGACCGCGTGGTCGGGGCCATCACGCAAGTGGGTATTCGTTTCCGGTCTCGCGCGGTGGTGCTGACGGCGGGCACGTTCCTCGACGGCAAGATTCACGTGGGGTTGAACAACTACACCGGCGGACGCGCGGGCGACCCGGCTGCGGTTTCGCTGTCGGCGCGCTTGAAAGAGCTGAAGCTACCGCAGGGCCGGCTTAAGACCGGTACGCCACCGCGAATCGACGGTCGCACGATCGACTATTCGCAGCTGGAAGAGCAGCCCGGCGATCTGGACCCGGTGCCGGTGTTCTCGTTCCTCGGGCGTGTCGAGCAGCACCCGCGCCAAGTGCCGTGCTGGGTCACGCATACGAATCAACGGACACACGACATCATCCGCGGCGGTCTCGATCGTTCGCCGATGTACACGGGCGTGATCGAGGGGGTGGGACCCCGCTATTGCCCGTCGATTGAGGACAAGATTCACCGGTTTGCGTCGAAGGAATCGCATCAGATCTACCTCGAGCCGGAAGGTCTGACGACCAACGAGTTCTATCCGAACGGGATTTCGACGAGCCTGCCCTTCGACGTGCAGCTCGAGCTGGTGCGTTCGATGCGCGGCCTCGAGCATGCGCATATCCTGCGGCCGGGCTACGCGATCGAGTACGACTATTTCGATCCGCGTGGGCTGAAGGCATCGCTAGAAACGAAGGTGATCAGTGGTCTGTTCTTCGCCGGACAGATCAACGGTACGACCGGCTACGAAGAGGCAGCTGCACAGGGCGCTCTGGCCGGCATCAACGCCGGTCTGTTCGTGCAAGGGAAGGAAGCATGGTGTCCGCGTCGCGACCAGGCCTATCTCGGCGTGCTCGTGGACGATCTGGTCACGCGCGGGGTGTCCGAGCCGTACCGGATGTTCACAAGCCGCGCGGAGTACCGTCTGAGCTTGCGCGAAGACAACGCCGATATGCGGCTGACGGAGATCGGGCGCGAACTCGGCGTGGTCGATGACGCCCGCTGGGACGCCTTCAGTCGCAAGCGTGACGCTGTTTCACGTGAAACACAGCGCTTGCGTTCAACCTGGGTTAATCCTAAGACCTTATCGGCAGAAGAGGCGACCGCTTTGCTTGGCAAGCCAATCGACCACGAATACAGTCTCGCGGACCTGCTGCGTCGTCCGGGCGTCAGCTATGACGGCGTCTGCGGGCTGCGTGACGGCACTTGTGGCGCGCCCGAAGCACTTGCGGAAGACCGCGTGCTACTCGCACAAATCAAGGAACAGATCGAAATCGGCGTCAAATATCAGGGGTACATCGACCGACAGGCCGGTGAGATCGAACGCAACGAGGCGCAAGAGAACACGCGTCTGCCTGAAGGGCTGGACTACACCGAGGTGCGTGGGCTGTCGTTCGAAGCTCGCCAGAAGTTGATGCAGTTCCGGCCGGAAACGATCGGACAGGCGTCGCGTATTTCGGGCATCACGCCTGCCGCGATCTCGCTGCTGATGGTCCATCTCAAGCGCGGCCTCGGGCGTCGTCCGTCGAAGTCCGCCGAGCCCGGCGCCGACAGCACGCCGGTGGTTCAATGACGGCAGCGCAGAGGGGAATCGACCAGCAGGCCTTGGCGTCATTGCTGGCGGACGGTGTTCGTGAACTCGGTCTCGAACTCAGCGATGCGCAGCAGCGCAGGTTGCTCGATTACGTCACGCTGCTCGCGAAGTGGAACAACGTCTACAACCTGACAGCGATCCGCGATCCGCAGCAGATGCTAATCCAGCACATTCTCGATTCGCTATCGATCGTGCCGCATCTGGCGCCGCGCGGGCCGTCGTCGGCGCTCGACGTCGGTTCGGGCGGGGGGCTGCCAGGCATCGTGCTTGCGATCGTGCTGCCCGATTGGACCATCACGACGAACGACATCGTCCAGAAGAAGACTGCCTTTCAGTCGCAGGCGAAGGCGGAACTGGGCCTCGCGAACCTATCGGTTGTGACCGGTCGGGTGGAGACGCTGCGGCCTGGCGCCGAAGTACCGGCAAAGTTCGACGTAATCGTCTCGCGCGCGTTCGCAGAACTCTCGGATTTCGTTACACTGGCCCGTCATCTGGTTGCGGAGCAGGGCGCGATCCTGGCGATGAAGGGTGTGCGGCCGGATGCCGAAATCGCGCGTCTGCCGGCGGGCGCCCACGTGGAACGGATCATCCGGCTGAACGTGCCGTCGCTGGACGCCGAGCGGCATCTGATCGAGGTGCGAGTGGACCCCGAAAGCTGACGGCCGCTGCGACCTGTAAGCACACTCAACGATTTTCACTTCATCCAAGCAGCAAAAGGGACACACCAACGATGGCAAAAATCTTCTGCGTTGCGAACCAGAAGGGCGGCGTCGGCAAGACGACCACCACAGTCAATCTGGCCGCGAGCCTGGCAGCGCAGGGACAGCGAGTCCTTCTCATCGATCTGGACCCGCAAGGCAACGCCACGATGGGCAGCGGTATCGACAAGGCCGAATGTACGAACACGGTCTACGAGGTGCTCGTGGACAACGTGTCGGTGGCCGATGCGCGCGTGCGGCCCGAGGCGGTCGGATACGACGTGCTGCCCGCGAACCGTGAGCTCGCGGGCGCCGAGGTCGAACTCGTCAGCATGCAGAATCGCGAGCGTCAACTGAAGGCGGCGCTCGCCGGGGTCGAGGGCGAGTACGATTTCGTGCTGATCGATTGCCCGCCGGCTTTGTCACTGCTGACGCTCAACGGACTATGCGCCGCGCACGGCGTCGTCATTCCGATGCAGTGCGAATACTTCGCCCTCGAAGGGCTGTCCGACCTCGTCAACACGATCAAGCAGGTCCACGCGAATCTGAATCGAGACCTCAAGGTGATCGGTCTGCTGCGCGTCATGTTCGATCCGCGCATCACGTTGCAACAGCAAGTCTCAGATCAATTGAAAGAGCACTTCGGCGACAAGGTCTTCGACGCCGTGATTCCACGCAACGTGCGATTGGCCGAGGCGCCCAGCTACGGGCTGCCCGGTGTGGTGTTCGACAGGGCGTCGCGAGGCGCGCAGGCGTACGTGCAGTTCGGCGTCGAAATGATTGAGCGGGTGCGCGCGCTGAATGACGCGCCCCAGGCATCCTAAGCGGATCGAGGAAGCACGATGAACGCAGTAGCAAGAAAGAAGGGACTGGGCCGCGGTCTGGAGGCATTGCTCGGCGGCACCGCCGATATCACCGAGGCAGCGGTGATCGACGGCGCGCCGAACGTATTGCCGCTCGGCAAGATGCAGGCGGGCAAATACCAGCCGCGCATGCGCATGGACGAAGGCGCGCTGCAGGAGCTTGCGGCCAGCATCCGCGCGCAAGGGCTGATGCAGCCGATTCTCGTGCGTCCGATCGCGGCGGATCGCTATGAGATCATCGCGGGGGAGCGGCGTTTTCGCGCGGCGCGGCTCGCAGGCCTCGACGAGGTGCCGGTGCTTGTGAAGGACGTGCCCGACCAGGCCGCCGCGGCGATGGCGCTGATCGAAAACATCCAGCGCGAGGATCTGAATCCCCTCGAAGAGGCCCAAGGTATCCAGCGCCTGCTCGACGAATTCAATTTCACGCATGAGCAGGCGGCGGAGTCGGTGGGACGTTCGCGCAGCGCGGTGTCGAACCTGCTGCGTCTGCTGAATCTTGCGACACCGGTACAGACGATGTTGCTCGCCGGCGATCTCGACATGGGCCACGCTCGCGCGCTGCTCGCCGTCGACGCTGCGACGCAGATCACGCTGGCCAACCAGGTCGTCAACAAGCGCCTGTCTGTGCGCGAGACGGAAAAGCTGGTTGCGATGACCACGAAGGTGACGCCGGCGGTCAAGGCCCGCGCGAATCCGGACGGCGGCCGTGACACGCGACGCCTGGAAGAGGAACTGTCGGACCTGCTGTCCGCGACGGTGAAAATCAAGCTCGGCCGACGCGGTCGCGGCCAGGTGCTGGTGGACTTCGGCGATCTCGACGCGCTGGAAGGCATTCTGGTTCGTTTGCGCGGGAACGCGAACGTCTGAGCGCAGATTGGCGCTCAGCAGGCAAGGGTGATGAACGGCTGGCGGCCTGTGCAAGAGCACTGCCGCTAGTTAGTCTACTTCGGTGCGAGCGACTATTGTGGATTCCAAAACAACCGATGCACGAATAATCAGGAATCCTAGCTTCAGGCGCTCCACCTCCACGCGATAATAATCCTGACGAGCCGCTGTCAAAGGCGGCGCGATCATCATCGAAAATTGCCGTGAGGTTGATTCAGCTCAATAGAAGAGCTGTCCCGTTCAGCCCTTAGAAAAGAGGCATTTGTTGCATTTTCGAGACGTCTGCCGCAGCGTCGAAACGCACCGCCAACGAGCTTCGATCCACGCGACCACCCGCACGGGTTTTGCCGCCCCTCGCCCGCCTTACATTTGACGTGTTTCGCGTCGTTAGCGTACGTTCTACCGCATCGTGAAGGGAAGTTTCACGCGATTATAGGCTGACCTAAAGCCTTGAATTGCCTGCAACTATCGCTTACAATCGCCCGGATTTAATTGCACGGCAACCCCGTAAGCGCTGCGTAAACTCGCGGGCTGAACGAGACTTTCGGAACATTGCGATGGCGGTCAAAACGTCGAATCTGTCGCCGGAGAATGGTGACGACAGACACCGCGCTGAACGCTCCGCACCCGAGATGTCCTCCAGTCGGCAGCTCGATCCGGCCGAAGCGTGGGATGACGCGCAGGAAGATAACAATATCGTTCCGCTCACGCGGGCCGAGGCGGAAAAGCTGTTTGGTCCCGGCGTGGGTCGTCCATCGCGCGTGACGCCGTTCAAGGTCGTCGCAGCGCAAATGGTTTTGTCCCTGGTTGCAACGCTGTTGTGGTGGCTGTTCTACAAGCCGCCGGGCGCTGCTGCGCTGTCCGCGTTCCTCGGGGGGGCGATCTGCTGGGTGCCGGGCGCGTTGTTCGCGGCACGACTGAAAAAGCAGGGCGGCGCCGAGACCGTGATGAGCTGGATGATCGGCGAAGCACTCAAGATGGGGACAACGATTGCGATGTTTGTCGCAATCGCCTTCTGGTATCACGACGTACGCTGGATTCCGCTGCTCGTGACCTACCTCATCGCGCTGAAGACTTACTGGATCGCCTTGGCGTGGCGCTAAGGTAGCAGCACAAAAAATAGCAGCAAAAAGAATTTAAGGCCGGCGCGTAGCGCCGGCACGGGTGTGCGGATGAGACAGGGCCCGCACCCGGTGCGTTCCCGCAACACAGTATTCCGGCGGGAGCGGCCTCGAACGATTTTCGACAATTTGGGTGGCTTTAACGATATGGCAGCTAGCGAAGGCACGCGCGCAATGGATCCGTCCGAGTACATCGCGCACCACTTGCAGAACTTTTCCACCGCACACCAGACGTCGATTTTCGACATCCATGTGTGGAATCTCGACACCCTTTTCTGGTCGATCGTGTGCGGCCTCGTCACGATTTTCGTACTGCACCTGGCAGCCCGTAAGGCAACGGCCGGCGTGCCGGGCCGCTTCCAATGCGCGATCGAAATGCTGGTCGAAATGGTCGAGGATCAATCCAAGGCCATGATCCACGGCTCGCGCACCTTCATCGCGCCGCTCGCGCTGACCGTGTTCGTCTGGGTCGCGCTGATGAACTCGCTCGACTTCATTCCCGTCGACCTGCCGGGCCGTGTGATCGGCTGGCTGGGTCTGTCCGAAGCCATCCCGCACCACCGCATCGTGCCGACCGCCGACCTGAACGGCACGATCGGCATCGCGCTCGGCGTGTTCGTGCTGATGATTTACTACAACTTCAAGATCAAGGGCGCTGGCGGCTTCGTGCATGAACTGCTGTCCGCTCCGTTCGGCGCGCATCCGCTTCTGTGGATCCCGAACCTGGCACTGAACATCATCGAGTTCGTCGCGAAGACGGTCTCGCTCGGCATGCGGTTGTTCGGCAACATGTACGCGGGCGAACTGTTGTTCCTGCTGATTGCCCTGCTCGGCAGCCTCTGGAGCTTCGGCGCGGACACGACGGTGCTTGGCTTCATCGGCCACGTGGTCGCCGGCACAGTGTGGTCGATCTTCCACATCCTGATCGTTCTGCTGCAGGCGTTCATTTTCATGATGCTGACGCTGGTGTACATCGGCCAGGCACACGACACGCACTAACCTGCGCTGTCGGCAAAGAATCGTAGTTTTTAAATCCCAGTTCCAACCAGTTCTAAAAGACTTTTCACAAAGGAGTGATCATGCAAGCTTTCATCGCCAACATCCAGGGTCTGACCGCCATCGGTATCGGCATCATCATCGGCCTGGGTGCTATCGGCGCCTGTATCGGTATCGGTCTGATGGGCGGCAAGTACATTGAAGCGTGCGCCCGTCAACCGGAACTGATGAACCCGCTGCAAACCAAGATGTTCCTGCTGGCTGGTCTGATCGATGCGGCGTTCCTGATTGGCGTTGGTGTGGCAATGCTGTTTGCGTTCGCGAACCCGCTGCTCTCGAAGCTGGCAGGCTGAGGTTCCTCGGAGGTTTGCGCCTGAGCTATAACTGGTAAAGGCGCAGGGCGGAACGGGTACTGGGGCGCTGATCGAGCAGAATCGATGAGCGCCTTGCCGTTTCACTTTCCGAACAAGCAACGTTTAAGGAAACACCGTGAATCTCAACGCAACCCTGTTTGCGCAAATGGTCGTGTTCCTGATCCTCGCGTGGTTCACGATGAAATTCGTGTGGCCGCCGCTGATCAACGCCATCGACGAGCGCGCGAAGAAGATCGCCGACGGTCTGTCCGCCGCGGAAAAGGGCAAGCAGGAACTCGAAGCCGCCCACAAGCGCGTCGACCAGGAGCTGGCTCAGGCTCGCAACGACGGCCAGCAACGCATCGCCGACGCTGAAAAGCGCGCGGTCGCAGTCGCCGACGAAATCAAGGCTCAGGCGCAGTCGGAAGCCGCCCGCATCATTGCGCAGGCGAAGGCCGACGCGGACCAGCAAGTCGTGAAGGCACGCGAGACGCTGCGTGGCGAAGTCGCAGCACTCGCTGTGAAGGGCGCTGAACAGATCCTGAAGCGCGAAGTCGACCAGGCAGCTCATGCTGACCTGCTGAATCAACTGAAAGCAGAGCTCTGATCATGGCCGAACTTGCAACCATCGCCCGTCCGTACGCGGAAGCGCTGTTTGGCGTGGCCGAAGCTGGTGACATCGCCGCCTGGTCCACGCTCGTGCAGGAGCTGGCACAGGTTGCGCGTCTGCCCGAAGTGCTGTCGATCGCCTCGAGCCCGAAAGTGAGCCGCGCCCAGGTTAGCGATCTGCTGCTGGCTGCGGTCAAGTCGCCGCTCAAGGACAACGCGCAAGCGAAGAATCTGGTGCAGATGCTGGTGGACAACCATCGCCTGCAGCTGCTGCCGGAAATCGCCTCGCAGTTCGAAGAGTTGAAGAACGCCCGCGAAGGGGCAGCAGATGTGCTGATCGTCAGCGCATTCCCGCTCGAAGGTGCGCAGTTGAACGAACTCGTCGCAAGCCTCGAACGCAAGTTCAAGCGTAAGCTGAAACCGACGGTCGAAGTCGATCACTCGCTGATCGGCGGCGTACGCGTGACGATCGGCGACGAAGTGCTCGATACCTCGGTCCGCGCGCGGCTCGCCAGCATGCAAACGGCTCTGACGGCCTGAAGCGCTTCGCGTTTTGGCGGCTGGCACGCAACAGAATTGACTATCAGGAGCGAATAATGCAACTCAATCCCTCTGAGATCAGCGAGCTGATCAAGAGCCGGATCCAGGGCCTTGAAGCGAGCGCAGACGTTCGCAACCAGGGC
Organism: Paraburkholderia lebeckiae; assembly: GCF_050436225.1. Taxonomy (NCBI): domain Bacteria; kingdom Pseudomonadati; phylum Pseudomonadota; class Betaproteobacteria; order Burkholderiales; family Burkholderiaceae; genus Paraburkholderia; species Paraburkholderia lebeckiae. The sequence goes on from NZ_JBNDLU010000002.1 coordinate 3,921,424, forward strand.
ACCGTGATCTCCGTGACCGACGGTATCGTGCGCATCCACGGCCTGTCGGAAGTGATGCAGGGCGAAATGCTCGAATTCCCGGGCAACACCTTCGGTCTCGCGCTGAACCTCGAGCGCGACTCGGTCGGCGCCGTGATTCTTGGTGAGTTCGAACACATTTCGGAAGGCGACATCGTCAAGACGACGGGCCGCATTCTGGAAGTGCCGGTGGGTCCGGAACTGCTCGGCCGCGTGGTCGACACACTCGGCAACCCGATCGACGGCAAAGGCCCGATCAACGCGAAGATGACCGACGCAATCGAAAAGATTGCACCGGGTGTGATCTGGCGTAAGTCGGTTTCGGAACCGGTCCAAACCGGTCTGAAGTCGATCGACGCGATGGTGCCGATCGGCCGTGGCCAGCGTGAGCTGATCATCGGCGATCGTCAGTGCGGCAAGACCGCGGTCGCAGTCGACGCGATCATCAACCAGAAAGGCAAGAACCTCGTTTGTATCTACGTCGCGATTGGCCAGAAGGCTTCGTCGATCGTGAACGTGGTGCGTAAGCTCGAAGAATCGGGCGCGCTCGAATATACGATCGTCGTGGCCGCTTCGGCTTCGGATTCGGCCGCAATGCAATACCTCGCGCCGTACGCCGGCTGCACGATGGGCGAATACTTCCGCGATCGCGGCCAGGACGCGCTGATCGTTTACGACGACTTGACCAAGCAGGCTTGGGCATACCGTCAGATCTCGCTGCTGCTGCGCCGCCCGCCGGGCCGTGAAGCTTACCCGGGTGACGTGTTCTATCTGCACTCGCGTCTGCTCGAGCGCGCTGCTCGCGTCTCGGAAGAGTACGTCGAGAAGTTCACCAATGGTGAAGTGAAGGGCAGGAGCGGTTCGCTGACGGCATTGCCGGTCATCGAAACGCAGGCAGGCGACGTGACCGCATTCGTTCCGACGAACGTGATCTCGATTACCGACGGCCAGATCTTCCTTGAAACCGACCTCTTCAACGCAGGTATCCGCCCGGCAATTAACGCTGGCGTGTCGGTGTCGCGTGTGGGTGGCGCGGCTCAAACGAAGGTCGTGAAGAAGCTGTCGGGCGGTATCCGTACAGACCTCGCGCAGTACCGTGAACTCGCTGCGTTCGCGCAGTTCGCATCGGACCTCGACGAAGCGACCCGCAAGCAGCTCGAGCGCGGCCGCCGCGTGACGGAACTGCTGAAGCAGCCGCAGTATCAGCCGCTGCAGGTGTGGGAACTGGCTGTGTCGCTGTTCGCGGCGAACAACGGCTATCTCGACGACCTCGAAGTTGCTCAAGTCCTGCCGTTCGAAAAGGGCCTGCGCGACCACCTGAAGTCGAGCCATGCCGACCTGGTCAAGCGTATCGAAGATACCAAGGAACTCTCGAAGGACGACGAAGGCCTGCTGCACACGGCCGTCAAAGACTTCAAGAAGTCCGGCGCTTATTGATCCGCGAGTGATCCGCAAGGCATAAACGGACCTTGAAGCGGCGCGGGCCGCATGCGAATGCTCCCGCGCTACTTCGGCCGCATTGCATGGGACCCGAGTAAGCGCTAAAGCGCTAACTCGGGCCGACAAAGGAGCAAGCAATGGCTGGAATGAAGGAAATTCGCGGCAAGATCAAGAGCGTGCAAAACACGCGCAAGATCACGAAAGCGATGGAGATGGTGGCCGCATCGAAGATGCGCCGCGCTCAGGAGCGCATGCGCGCTGCTCGCCCGTATGCCGACAAGGTCCGCGATATCGCCGCGCACATGAGCCGTGCGAACCCGGAGTATCGTCACCCGTTCATGGTGTCGAACGAAGGCGCGAAGGCGGCCGGCGTCATCCTCGTCACGACTGATAAAGGTCTGTGCGGCGGGATGAACACCAACGTGCTGCGTGCGTCGGTGCAGAAGTTCAAGGAACTGGAAGGCCAGGGCAAGACGATCGAGGCAACCGCGATCGGCAGCAGGGGCTTGGGCTTCCTGAACCGACTGCAGGCGAAAGTCGTGTCGAACGTCGTGCAACTGGGCGATACGCCGCATCTGGAAAAACTGATCGGCGCTGTGAAGGTGCAACTCGACCTGTACTCGGAAGGGAAGATTTCGGCGGTGTACCTCGCGTACACGCGCTTCGTCAACACGATGAAGCAGGAGCCGGTGATCGAGCAACTGCTGCCATTGTCGGCGGACCAGTTCGAGCGCACGGAAGAAGACGGTACGACGCCGAGCACGCAGTGGGACTACATCTACGAGCCGGATGCGCAGGCAGTGGTTGACGAACTGCTGGTGCGTTATGTCGAAGCGCTGGTCTATCAGGCCGTCGCGGAAAACATGGCATCGGAGCAGTCGGCCCGCATGGTCGCGATGAAAGCCGCTTCGGACAACGCGAAGACGGTCATCAACGATCTGCAGTTGGTCTACAACAAGAGCCGTCAGGCCGCGATCACGAAAGAACTGTCGGAAATCGTCGGTGGAGCGGCGGCCGTCTGACCCCGGTCGGCAGGTCGTTGCGTGTGCGCCCGAGCGGCGCACCCATCGGAGAAACTGCGCCTTTGCGCGAGTGAAGAATTGAGTATCTAAAGGAAAAGCGATGAGTACTACTGCTTTGGTAGAAGGCAAGATCGTACAGTGCATCGGCGCGGTGATCGACGTGGAATTTCCGCGTGAAACCATGCCGAAGATCTACGACGCGCTCATTCTGGAAGGTTCGGAACTGACGCTCGAAGTCCAGCAGCAGCTGGGCGACGGCGTGGTCCGTACCATCTGTCTGGGTGCTTCGGATGGTCTGCGCCGCGGCACGATCGTCAAGAACACGGGCAACCCGATCAGCGTGCCGGTCGGCAAGCCGACCCTCGGCCGTATCATGGACGTGCTTGGCCGTCCGATCGACGAAGCCGGCCCGATCTCGAGCGACACCACGCGTGCGATCCACCAGAAGGCTCCGGCGTTCGACCAACTGTCGCCGTCGACCGAGCTGCTCGAAACCGGCATCAAGGTTATCGACCTGATCTGCCCGTTCGCAAAGGGCGGTAAGGTGGGTCTGTTCGGTGGCGCCGGCGTGGGCAAGACCGTGAACATGATGGAACTGATCAACAACATCGCGAAGGAACACGGCGGTTACTCCGTGTTCGCCGGTGTGGGCGAGCGTACCCGCGAAGGGAACGACTTCTATCATGAAATGAAGGACTCGAACGTTCTCGACAAGGTCGCGCTGGTCTACGGCCAGATGAACGAGCCGCCGGGCAACCGTCTGCGCGTCGCGCTGACCGGCCTGACGATGGCCGAGCACTTCCGTGACGAAGGCCTCGACGTGCTGTTCTTCGTCGACAACATCTACCGTTTCACGCTGGCCGGTACCGAAGTGTCGGCACTGCTCGGCCGTATGCCGTCGGCAGTGGGCTATCAGCCGACGCTGGCTGAAGAAATGGGTAAGCTCCAGGAGCGTATTACGTCGACCAAGACTGGCTCGATCACGTCGGTGCAGGCCGTGTACGTCCCTGCGGACGACTTGACCGACCCGTCGCCGGCTACGACCTTCGGCCACCTCGACGCAACCGTCGTGCTGTCGCGTGACATCGCCTCGCTCGGTATCTATCCCGCGGTGGATCCGCTCGATTCGACCTCGCGTCAGATCGACCCGCACGTGATCGGCGAAGAGCATTACTCGATCACGCGCGGCGTGCAGCAAACGCTGCAACGCTACAAGGAACTGCGCGACATTATCGCGATTCTGGGCATGGACGAACTCGCGCCGGAAGACAAGCTCGCCGTCGCGCGCGCTCGTAAGATTCAGCGTTTCCTGTCGCAGCCGTTCCACGTCGCCGAAGTGTTCACGGGTTCGCCGGGCAAGTACGTGCCGCTGAAGGAAACGATCCGTGGCTTCAAGATGATCGTCGAAGGCGAGTGCGACCACCTGCCGGAGCAAGCGTTCTACATGGTCGGCACGATCGACGAAGCCTTCGAAAAGGCCAAGAAGATCCAGTAAAGGTCGGGTGTAACGAAGCGAGCGCCGGCCTCGCGCATCACGGCCGCCAAAACGGTAGTGTTGCGCAAAGCCCGCGTCTCTCATTACGCTCAACCCGCCTTGCATGGGACGGGAGTCAGCACTAAAGCGCTAACTCTCCTCGACAGGAGTCGACACATATGGCAACCATTAAAGTAGACGTCGTCAGCGCGGAAGAGGAAATCTTCTCAGGCCAGGCGAAGTTCGTCGCGCTGCCAGGCGAAGCGGGTGAACTCGGCATTCTGCCGGGCCACACGCCGCTCATCACGCGGATCCGCCCGGGTGCGGTGCGCATCGAAGTTGAAAACGGCGAAGAAGAGTTTGTGTTCGTCGCCGGCGGCATCCTCGAAGTCCAGCCGGGCGCAGTGACGGTTCTCGCCGACACCGCGATCCGCGGCAAGGATCTCGACGAAGCCAAGGCCGAAGACGCACGCAAGCGTGCGGAAGAGGCGCTGCAGAACACGGGCTCGAACCTCGAGTACGCGACCGCACAGGCGGAACTCGCGTACGCGACGGCGCAACTCGCGGCAATCCAGCGTCTGCGCAAGCTGCGCGGCCAGCACTAAAGCAGCACGTAGTAGAAGAAAGCAGCCCGCGCGGCTGCTTTTTTTGATATCTAGTTGACGTTTACGTAAAGGTCGGCAAAATCCAAAGGGATGGAGATACGGACGGTCGCCGCGGTCGATGCGACGCGGGGCGGGTAAGACTTGATGCCGGCCGGATACGCGCCGGTGCACAATCGATTTCAAATTCATTTCAATCGAGCGCGCTTGCGCTCACGGAGACAACACCATGGCAACGCATAGCCCAGGAGAAGGTGCGCTCATCGAACCCGCGGATGGACTGTCGTATGTGCGCGGGTCGACTGAAAATCCGTTGAGCGAAGCGACCGTCGGCGAGCTTCTGCGCGATACCGCGGCGCGCTTTCCCGATCGGCCGGCCGTGGTGTTTCGGGAGCAGCGCATCCGCTGGACATGGAGCGAATTCGCACAGGAAGTGGATGTGCTTGCGTCCGGGCTGCTTGCACTCGGCATCGCGAAGGGCGATCGCGTTGGCATATGGTCGCCGAACCGCGTCGAGTGGCTGCTGACGCAGTTCGCGACCGCGCGCATCGGCGCAATCCTCGTCAACATCAATCCTGCCTATCGGCTCGCGGAACTCGAATACGCGCTGAACAAGGTCGGTTGCAAGGCGATCGTCACCGCCGAGCGCTTCAAGACGTCGATGTACCTCGAGATGCTGCAGGAACTCGCGCCCGAATTGGCGACGCAGCCGCCGGGCGAACTGCATGCCGCGCGGCTGCCGGAACTGCGCTACGTGATCCGCATGTGCGACACGGAGACGCCAGGCATGCTGAGCTTTTCCGACGTAATCGAGCGTGGCCGTGCGTCGTTCGACGCCACTCGGCTCGATGCGATCGGCGCGACGCTGTCGTGCCGGGAGCCGATCAACATCCAGTTCACGAGCGGCACGACGGGCAATCCGAAGGGCGCGACGCTGACGCATCGCAACGTCGTGAACAACGCGCGCTATATCGCGATGGCGATGCGGCTCAGCGAGCAGGACGGCCTGTGCATTCCAGTGCCGCTGTACCACTGCTTCGGGATGGTGCTGGCGGTGCTCGCGTGCGTGTCGGTCGGCGCGAACATGGTGTTTCCGGGCGAGGGCTTCGATCCGGCCGCGACACTCACCGCGACCGCGGAGGAGAAGTGCACCGCGCTGCACGGCGTCCCGACGATGTTCATCGCAGAACTCGACCATCCGACCTTCGCCTCATACGACTTCTCGCGGCTGCGCACCGGTATCATGGCGGGCTCGCCGTGCCCGATCGAGACGATGAAGAAGGTCGTCTCGAAGATGCACCTGAGCGAGATCACGATCGCCTACGGCATGACGGAAACCAGCCCAGTGTCGTTCCAGAGCTCGACGACCGATCCGCTCGACAAGCGTACGACGACAGTCGGGCGCATCCAGCCGCATCTCGAAGTGAAAATCGTCGATCCGCTCGACAATATCGTGCCGGTCGGCGAAACGGGCGAGCTATGCACGCGCGGCTACTCGGTGATGCTCGGTTACTGGGGGGACGACGCGAAGACGCACGAAAGTATCGTCGACGGCTGGATGCACACGGGCGACCTCGCGACGCTCGACGCCGAAGGCTATTGCAACATCGTTGGCCGGCTGAAGGACATGCTGATTCGCGGCGGCGAAAACATCTATCCGCGCGAGATCGAGGAGTTTCTGTTCCGCCACCCGAAGATCCAGAGCGTGCAGGTGTTCGGCGTGCCCGATACCAGGTATGGCGAAGAAGTATGCGCGTGGATCGTGCTGCGGACCGGCGAACAGGCGACCGCAGAAGAAATCCAGCAGTTCTGCCAGGGGCAGATTGCGCACTACAAGGTGCCGCGATATATCCGCTTCGTCGATGAACTGCCGATGACCGTGACCGGCAAGGTGCAAAAATTCGTGATGCGCGAACGGATGATCGGCGAGTTGAAACTCAGAGAGGACAAGACGGCATGACGCCGCCGCAGCACACTGCGCAGCCAAATATGCCAAATAGGTACGATAGAACAGGAGTTGCGCGGCGAGGACTCGTCGCGCGCAAACGTTTGAGCAGGCGAAAAAAAAGCGGGCCTGGAGCCCGCTAAAAACCACACGCTACGGGGTTAGCGCGAGGAGACCAAAGATGGGACGGTTGTCACGACGACCCTGCGTCGATGACGGCCCCAGCAGGGATGCCCCTTCACAGGGCTTCGGCAAGCGCCGACCGGCAAGTGCATCGTATCCGCTCACACCACGCACACAGCCACATCCGTGTTGAAACCGTTGAGGGCATTGTGGGCGAATTACCCTATGAACGCGGTAACAAAGTGTTTCAGGTTGTAACGCCCGCCCGATAAGGCGCTGCGGGATTTATTGCCAAAATGAGACCTTTAAATCGTAGTTATTACCGATGACTACGCCGCAATTTAATACGCATGATTGATACCATTCATGACGCTTGGTGCAGCAGAGATTGGGTCACTCATCAGCGTGAAATGGTTGCGTCTGCAGCGTTCGAGCGACGAATTTCCTGCGGAACCAGCGCTGTGACCCTGCCCCAAAATACGTCACAATCCGATGAAAAATCTGTGATGCAATGCAGCAAAGCGAATCCGCTTGTGCGGCGTATTGGAAAGGGGCGCATCGCTGCACCCTCGACCTGATCCGGACAGTTATTAATCCGTCGATGTCGCCCCTCGTTACATCATCGCCGGCACCAAATCTCCCAGGCGTGCGCAGGCCGCCCCCGCGATCAGTCAGCAGCTGACGGCCTCCAACGGACACGGTCGGCTTACTTCAACCACTTGTCCGAGATAGCCTGATACTCGCCGGTCGCTCGAGCGAGATGCAGCCACTGATCGACGTATTGCTGGAACGCGACATCCCCGCGCGGTAGCAACCAGGCCTTCTCGCCGTACTGGAACGGCTTGTCCGGATGCACCGAGCAGAGGCCGGGATTGAGTTTCTGCTGCAGCAGCGTTTCCGACGCATCCGTCACCATCACGTCCGCCTTGCCCGCGAGGATCTGCTTGAAGATCGTCACGTTGTCCGGATAAACGGTGAGGTTTGCGTGCGTGAAGTATTGCTTCGCGAACTTCTCGTTGGTGCCCCCCGGATTGACGATCACTCGTGTGGACGGTTGATCGATCTGCGCGACCGTCTGATATTTGTTGACGTCGTCGCAACGGACGATCGGCGTTTTGCCGTCGATCATGTAAGCCTGTGTGAAGAACGCATGCTTCTGGCGCTCGAGCGTCGGCGACACACCGCCAATGCCGATGTCGCACTTTGCGACGAAGTCGTTCATCAGGTTCGACCACGACGTCTTGACGAACTCGACCTGCACGCCGAGCGACTTCGCGAGCGATTCCGCCATGTCGATATCGATGCCCTCGAAGTGGCCATCGCCCCTGTAGAACGAATACGGCTTGTAGTCGCCGGTAGTGCAAGCGCGCAGCGTGCCGCGGCTGATGATGTCGTCGAGCCTGGACGGCGCGGGCGTGGCGTTTTGCGCGCTGGCGACGCCGACGTGCATCAGGACGCCGGCGAGCGCGCCGAGCATTGCGAGTGCTGCCTTCTTCATCGAGTCTCCTGGTGGTGTGTAGTGTGTAATTCATCGGTAAAGCTGTCGGATAGTAGCTTGGCAGCGCGGGCTTGAACATCGGCCGTTCAGCCAGGGCGACCCGGGCAGCGGAAGGGAGCGACCCCGACCCGTGCGCGCAGTGGCGGCCGGTAGCTGATCGAGGTGCGTCCGAGCTGCTTCCCGCCCGCTTCCCACGAGGTGCCGTCGCGACATTGATTACCCCGCGACGCGCGATGTCCGGAGCCGCCTCCGGTAAAATGCTCCTTTGCCCTCAGCTCTTCAGTCGCACGCAACGTGGCCCATCAAATCCTGAACGACACTTTTCTGCGCGCGCTGCTGCGCCAGCCCACCGACTACACGCCAGTCTGGCTGATGCGGCAGGCTGGCCGCTATCTGCCGGAATACAACGCCACGCGCGGCCGCGCGGGCAGTTTCCTCGGTCTCGCGAAGAACCCGGCTTTCGCGACGGAAGTCACCTTGCAGCCCCTCGATCGCTACCCGCTCGACGCCGCGATCCTGTTCTCCGACATCCTGACCGTGCCCGACGCGATGGGTCTCGGTCTCGAGTTCGTCAACGGCGAAGGGCCGAGATTTTCCCGTCCAGTGCGCACCGAAGACGACGTCGCGCGCCTCGCGGTGCCCGACATCGACGCGACACTGCGCTACGTGACCGACGCCGTGCGTGAAATCCGCTCGGCGCTGAAGGACGCGCAAGGCCGCCAGCGCGTGCCTCTGATCGGCTTCTCAGGCAGTCCGTGGACGCTCGCGTGCTACATGGTGGAAGGCGGCGGCTCGGCAGACTTTCGCACCGTCAAATCGATGCTGTACGCGCGTCCCGATCTGCTGCAACGGATTCTCGAGGTCAACGCGCGCTCGGTCGCGGCATATCTGAACGCGCAGATCGAAGCTGGCGCGCAAGCGGTGATGATTTTCGACACATGGGGCGGAGCGCTCGCCGATGGCATCTATCAGCGCTTTTCGCTGCGCTACATCGAGCAGGTGGTCAGTCAACTGAAGCGCGAACACGACGGCGAAAAAGTGCCCGTAATCGCATTCACGAAGGGTGGCGGCCTGTGGCTCGACGACATCGCCGCGAGCGGCGTCGACGCGGTGGGCCTCGACTGGACCGTGAACCTCGGCAAGGCGCGCGAACGTGTCGGTGGCAAGGTGGCGCTTCAGGGCAACATCGATCCGTCGGTGCTGTTTGCGCCGCCTGCCGCGATCCGCATGGAAACGCGCGCGGTGCTCGACAGTTTCGGCAATTATCCCGGCCACGTTTTCAATCTGGGTCACGGCATTTCACAGTTCACGCCGCCAGAGCATGTTGCTGAACTGGTCGACGAAGTGCATCGTCACAGCCGCGCTATTCGTAGTGGTGCACATACGCCCGCGTGAGACTGTAATCATTACCGTTTTTTGTTGCATTGCAGCGAATTGGGCTCTCGCCCTAAGGACCGCAGGTCCGCGAAGAGGCCGCCAGATGGTGGTCTTAGGAAAGTCAAGAGCCGACTTATGCACACTTCGCACGCTGCGGCGCGGCAGAGACTTTAATCGTGCCCCGACCCTTGCACATACTCGGCGCATTTGATCTGAGCCTTGTCCGGCAAGGGTTTGCGGGGCGCGTGATGAAATGTGCGGAACCCCACACAAGGCCGTCGTTATGCCGTTTGCGGCCCGTCGAAGTGAAGTTCTCAACAAAGTTATCCACAGGGCAGCGAGCCGAGCGCAATTGTTCAGTCGAATCCAAAACTTAGCGGTGAAATTAAGGTTTTACTTTAACTTCGACGGCTTCGCGTCCCGTGCGACCCACCCCGCGCCGCGAGCTGGCCTCGTGCCGGCTCATCCTCAGCGCCACGCCGAGTGAACCAAATGTTCGTCCGCGTCGCGCTCGACCATCCGCTGCCGACCCTGTTCGACTACCGCTGCGACATATCCGGGGCGGCTGTCGTAGGCACGCTCGTCAGCGTTCCGTTTGGCAAGCGGCACGTGGTGGGGCTCGTTTGCGAAGTGACCGCTCACAGCGACGTGCCGGCCGAGCGCCTGCGTGATGTGGATCAGGTCTGCACGGCGTGTCCGCCGGTGTCGGCACATTGGCTCGCGCTCGCCTCATTCGCCGCGGACTACTATCAGCGCGGTCTCGGCGAAGTGGCGCTGCCGGGGCTGCCTCAGGCGCTGCGCGACGCGTCGCGCTGGTCGCGGCTGTTCGCGCCGGAAGAGCGCTATCGGTTGACGGCCGAGGGCCGCACGGTATTGCCTGACGCCTTGCCCGCCCGCGCGACGGCGCTCAGAGCGCTCGCTCAAGCGCTCGCTCAAGCCGACTTCCTCCTCGCTGCCGACGCCCGCGCGCTGCATCCGAAGGCGCTGGCGACACTCGACACATGGCAGACGGCAGGCTGGGTCACGCTCGATGTGATCGACGCCGCCACGGTGCCCGCCGCCGCGTCGCTGCCGAACATGCCCGCGCCTGCCCTGCCAACCCTCACCGACGAACAGGCGAGTGCCGTCGAAGCGATCCGCGACGCCCACGGCTTCGCGCCCTTCCTGCTGCACGGGGTGACGGGCAGCGGCAAGACCGAAGTGTATTTGCGCGCGCTCGCCGCGATTCTGGCCGGCAAGCCCGCTGCGCAAGCGCTCGTGCTGGTACCGGAAATCAACCTGACGCCGCAGTTCGAGGCGGCGTTCCGCGCCCGCTTCGCCGCGCTCGACGCCAGCGCGATCGTCACGCTGCATAGCGGTCTCGCCGAAGGCGAGCGCGCCCGCAACTGGTTCGCCGCGCACACCGGCCGCGCGCGCATCGTGCTCGGTACGCGGCTAGCGGTGCTCGCGTCGCTGCCGCGGCTGGCGATCATCGTCGTCGACGAGGAGCACGATCCGGCCTACAAGCAGCAGGAAGGCTTGCGCTATTCGGCGCGCGATCTCGCGATCTATCGGGCGAAGCAACTCGGCGTGCCGGTCGTGCTTGGCTCGGCGACGCCGTCGCTCGAGAGCTGGTGGCAGGCAGATCAGGGCCGCTACGAGCGGCTCACGCTGTCGCGCCGCGCCGTCGCCGAGGCCGCGCTGCCGAGCGTGCGTCTCATCGATCTCGAAGACGAGCGCCGGCGCGGGCGGGGATCGATCGAAGGTTTGTCGGGCCCGTTGATCGCCGCGATGAAGGCGCGGCTCGAACGCGGCGAGCAGAGCCTCGTGTTCCTCAACCGCCGTGGCTACGCACCGCAACTCGCTTGCGATGCGTGCGGCTGGGTGGCCGGTTGTCCGCGCTGCAGCGCCTACGTCGTGCTGCACAAGCCCGAGCGCGCGTTGCGCTGTCATCACTGCGGCTGGGAGTCTCGTATCCCGCGTTCGTGCCCGGAGTGCGGCAACGTCGATATCGCACCGCTCGGGCGCGGCACGCAGCGCGTCGAGGAAACGCTTGCGAGCGCGGTGCCGGGCGCCCGCGTGCTGCGTATCGACGCCGACAGCACGCGCCGCAAGGGCAGCGCGCAACAGTTGTTCTCGGACGTGCACGCGGGCGAGGTCGATATTCTGGTCGGAACGCAGATGATCGCGAAGGGACACGATTTCCAGCGCGTGTCACTGGTTGGCGTGCTGAACGCCGATACCGCGCTGTTTTCGCATGATTTCCGCGCGAGCGAGCGCCTGTTCGCGCAGCTGATGCAGGTGAGCGGCCGCGCGGGCCGCGCCGGTCTGCCGGGCGAAGTGCTGGTGCAGACGCGCTATCCGCGCCACGCGCTGTATCACGCGCTGTGCCGTCATGACTACGTGGGCTTCGCCAATGCGACGCTCGCCGAGCGACGCGACGCGCACCTGCCGCCGTTCGTCTACCAGGCGCTGTTGCGCGCCGAAGGCCGCACGCTCGAAGCGGCGCTCGCGTTTCTGCAGCAGGCCGCTGCCGAACTTGCGCGGATTCCTGCCGCCGAGCGCGTCACCGTCTACGACGCAGTGCCGCTCACGATCGTCAAGGTGATGCACGTGCATCGCGCGCAGCTGCTGATCGAAAGCGCGTCGCGCGCGGCGCTGCAGGCTACGCTGCGCGCGTGGCAGCCATTGTTGCGCGCGCTCAAGGGCGTGCTGCGCTGGAACCTCGAAGTCGATCCGCTCGACATCTGACGCCACGGGCCAGATGACGCCCGCCATACTTCTTTGAGTCATATCCATAGAGCGAATGATCGTTTCGCTTTGCGATCGCGCTCGCCTATAGTCGCCAAATCGGCGCATTTTGGGGCAAAACGACAATAACTTCGCGCCGATGCCACTCAACTTTCTCGGGGCATCTGCAATGAGCGACAGCCATCACACCGTGCCGGCGGACGCGCCGGGTCAGCGGCAAGGTACACAAGACGCGCAAACCGCACGAGGCAGCGGCTTTTCGCTGACCGAAGACTGGCTCGCCGCTGGCGTCGGCCTGCTCGTGATCGTGATCGCTTGGGCGCTGTTCGCGTCGGGTAGCAGCATCAAGTGGCTCGCGGTCGCGCCGGCCAAATGGTCGAGCGTCGCGCAGGCCGCGCAGGACATTGGCAAGCATCTACCCAACTACCTCGCGCTATTCGCGACATTCGCGGTGCTGTTCGGCGCGAGCGTCGCCCTGCTCCGGCAGCGCGTCGGCGCGTTTCTCGCCGCGTTCATCGTCGTGTTCGTCGCTTCCGCGCTGATTCTGACGCTCGGCGCATGGGTAGACGCGTCCAGGTACAACCTCGAGCCGCCGCTCGTCGCGCTCGCGCTCGGGCTGCTCGTGTCGAACCTGTTCACGCTGCCGGAGTGGCTCGCGGCCGGGCTGCGCGTCGAGTTCTACATCAAGGTCGGTATCGTGCTGCTCGGCGCGACGCTGCCGTTCACGCTGCTCGTGTGGGCCGGTCCGGTCGCGGTCGTCCAGGCGAGCATCGTCTCATTGGTGACGTTCTTCGTGATCTTTTTCGTTGCGCGAGCATTCGGACTCGATCGACGCTTTGCCGCCGTGCTCGGTGTCGGCGGCGCGGTGTGCGGCGTGTCGGCGGCGATCGCGATTGCCGGCGCGGTACGGGCGAAGCGCGAGCAGGCGTCGGTCGCGATCACGCTGGTCGTGCTGTGGGCGATCGTGATGATCTTCGTGCTGCCGTTCGCGTCGCGCTCGCTTGGACTGCCGACGGCCGTCGCCGGCGCCTGGATCGGCACCTCCGAATTCGCCGACGCCGCGGGCATCGCCGCCGCCCAGGCCTACGGCGATTTCGCGCGCCACGCGGGCGGCGCGATCGCCGGCGCGCCGGAAGCGTCGTTGCAGGCCTTCACGCTGATGAAGGTGGTCGGCCGCGACATCTGGATCGGCATCTGGGCGTTCGTGCTCGCAATCGTCGCGACGACGCGCTGGGAAGCGCAGGACAGCGGAGTCGCCGCGCGCGCGAATGCCGGTGAGATCTGGGCGCGTTTTCCGAAGTTCGTGATCGGCTTCGTGATCGCGTCGGCGTTGGTCACGTGGATCGCGAGCCATTATTCACTCGCCGATTACCGTAAGGTCGTCACGCCGGAGTTCGTCGCGCCGATCACGGTGCTGCGCACGTGGGCGTTCACCTTCTGCTTCCTGAGCATCGGTCTGACGACGCGCTTCCGCTCGCTTGCCGCGACCGGTCTGAAGCCGTTCCTCGCGTTCACGGCGGGCGTGGTGGTCAATATCGCGATCGGTTACGCGCTGTCCGCACACGTGTTCGCGTCGTACTGGAACAGCCTCGGATAACGCCGTGAAGATTTCGATGGATCGAGGCGCGGGCGCTGCGCCATACATAGGCGCCGCAGAGCGCAGCAGCGCGGCGGACGCGCCCTGCTGCGCCGGATGCCGGCATCGCGTGAACGAACGGGATGCGCTCGAGCAGCGTATCCCAGGGCTTGCCGTGTTCAGTTCAGGGTTCGGCGCGAGCGTCGCCGATAGCCGGCTGTGTGGTCTGCATGACCAGTTGGTATCGCCCGGCGATGTCTGTGCGCGGTTCGAGCCGGTTGCGCCGTCGCTCGGGCCGCGCTAACCCAACAGCGATCTTCAGGCGCAAATCCCCGCGCCAATCCAGTCGCGCATCCCCACATTCGCGCGCATCCGGCTTCATGAGCCGTTGCGCGCTCTCTCCTGATCTCAGTCGTTCAGCGCGTTTCGCGTATTCTCCGCCGATCCACGCGAGGCCGCGCTCGCACGCTTGTGCTCCTCTTCGCGCCGATTCGAGGCCCTGGTCGCGCCTCGAATGAAAAACACCGCACAGGCCGCGCACATCGCCCAGACGCCCAGTATTACCAGCCACTTTTCCATTACACCAACCCTCGGGAACCCCGTTTATCTTTTCTGCGTGCCCTGAAACCGACGTTTCGGGCCGTCCGTCTTCGTGCTTCTGTATATCGGCGCGCGAAGTCGTTTGATAAGGCTTATTTCAAAAAGAATCACGCCAGGGAAAGTACCGATCGAAAATACCCCGGTTCGACTGTCGGTCACCGCCCGGAAACCCATGCTCCATAAGGCTTCCGGCGGGGTGCAACCAACCTGCCGATTTGGTTGCACCTTTTTATTTGGAGGCGTACGATTCGCCCAACTTTTAGTCTTTCGCCAGGCTCGCGCCCGGTATCAAAGAAGGAAACATGGCTAGCACCACTCTTGGCGTCAAGGTCGACGACCTCCTGCGTTCCCGGCTCAAAGATGCCGCCACCCGCCTCGAGCGCACCCCGCACTGGTTAATCAAGCAGGCGATTTTCGCCTACCTCGAAAAGATCGAGCACGGCCAGTTGCCGGCCGAACTGTCAGGCGCGACCGGCACGGCCGATCTTGCCGACGGCGCGGCGGTCGAGAACGACGAAGACGGCGCGTCCCATCCGTTCCTCGATTTCGCGCAGAACGTGCAACCGCAGTCGGTGCTGCGCGCGGCGATCACCGCCGCGTATCGCCGCCCTGAACCCGAGTGCGTACCGTTCCTGCTCGGCCAGGCGCGTCTGCCGGCCAACCTCGCCGGCGACGTGCAGGCGATGGCCGGCAAGCTCGTCGAAACGCTGCGCTCGAAGAGCAAGGGCGGCGGCGTGGAAGGGCTGATCCGCGAGTTTTCGCTGTCGAGCCAGGAAGGCGTCGCGCTGATGTGCCTCGCCGAGGCGCTGCTGCGCATCCCCGACCGCGCGACCCGCGACGCGCTGATCCGCGACAAGATCAGCAAGGGCGACTGGAAATCGCACGTCGGCCAGGCGCCGTCGCTGTTCGTCAACGCGGCGACCTGGGGTCTGATGATCACCGGCAAGCTGGTGACGACCAATAGCGAGACGAGCCTGTCGTCGGCGCTCACGCGCCTGATCGGCAAGGGCGGCGAGCCGCTGATCCGTAAGGGCGTCGACATGGCGATGCGCCTGATGGGCGAGCAGTTCGTGACCGGCGAGAACATTTCCGAAGCGCTCGCGAACAGCCGCAAGTACGAGGCGCGCGGTTTCCGCTATTCATACGACATGCTCGGCGAAGCGGCCACCACCGAGGCCGACGCGCAGCGCTACTACGCGTCGTACGAGCAGGCGATCCACGCGATCGGCAAGGCCGCGGGCGGCCGCGGCATCTACGAAGGTCCCGGCATCTCGATCAAGCTGTCGGCGCTGCACCCGCGCTACTCGCGCGCGCAGCAGGAACGCACGATGAGCGAGCTGCTGCCGCGCGTGCGTTCGCTGGCGATCCTCGCGCGCCGCTACGACATCGGCCTCAATATCGACGCCGAAGAAGCCGACCGCCTCGAACTGTCGCTGGATCTGCTCGAAGCGCTGTGCTTCGATCCGGAGCTGCAAGGCTGGAACGGCATCGGCTTCGTCGTGCAGGCGTATCAGAAGCGCTGCCCGTTCGTGATCGACTACCTGATCGATCTGGCGCGCCGCAGCCGTCACCGTGTCATGGTAAGGCTCGTGAAGGGCGCGTACTGGGATACGGAAATCAAGCGCGCGCAGGTCGACGGCCTCGAAGGCTATCCGGTCTACACGCGCAAGGTCTACACCGACGTGTCGTACCTCGCCTGCGCGAAGAAACTGCTCGGCGCGCCCGACGCCGTCTATCCGCAGTTCGCGACGCACAACGCGCACACGCTGTCGGCGATCTATCACCTCGCGGGCAACAACTACTACCCCGGCCAGTACGAGTTCCAGTGCCTGCACGGCATGGGCGAGCCGCTGTACGAAGAAGTCACCGGCCGCGACAAGCTGAACCGCCCGTGCCGCGTGTACGCACCGGTCGGTACGCATGAGACGCTGCTCGCGTACCTCGTGCGCCGGCTGCTTGAGAACGGCGCGAACACGTCGTTCGTGAACCGCATCGCCGACGAATCCGTCGCGATCAAGGACCTGGTCGCCGATCCGGTAGAGGAAGCGTCGGGGATCGTGCCGCTCGGCGCGCCGCACGCGCGCATTCCGCTGCCGCGCAATCTGTATGGCGCGGAACGGCTCAATTCGATGGGCTTCGATCTGTCGAACGAGCATCGGCTCGCGTCGCTGTCGTCGGCGCTGCTCGCGAGCGCGCATCACCCCTGGCGCGCCGCGCCGATGCTCGAAGACAACGAGATCGCGGTCGGCGCTGGGCGCGACGTGCGCAACCCGGCCGACCAGCGTGATCTCGTCGGCACGGTCGTCGAAGCGACGGCGGAGCATGTGAGCGCCGCGCTCGGCCATGCGGTGGCCGCCGCGCCGATCTGGCAGGCGACGCCGGTCGAGGCGCGCGCGGATTGCCTCGCGCGCGCCGCGGATCTGCTCGAAGCGCAGATGCACACGCTGATGGGCCTCGTGGTGCGCGAAGCGGGCAAATCGCTCGCCAACGCGGTCGCTGAAATCCGCGAGGCGATCGACTTCCTGCGCTACTACTCGACGCAGATCCGCGACGAGTTTTCGAACGATACGCATCGTCCGCTCGGTCCGGTGGTCTGTATCAGCCCGTGGAATTTCCCGCTGGCGATTTTCATGGGCCAGGTGGCCGCCGCGCTCGCGGCCGGCAACACGGTGCTCGCGAAACCGGCCGAACAGACGCCGCTGATCGCAGCTCAAGCGGTGCGAATTCTGCGCGAAGCGGGCGTGCCGGCGGGCGCGGTGCAACTGCTGCCGGGCAATGGCGAGACGGTCGGAGCCGCGCTGGTCGCCGATCCGCGCACGCGTGCGGTGATGTTCACCGGCTCGACCGAAGTCGCGCGTCTGATCAACAAGACGCTGTCCGGCCGACTCGATCCGGATGGCAAGCCGATTCCGCTGATCGCCGAAACCGGCGGCCAGAACGCGATGATCGTCGACTCGTCGGCGCTCGCCGAGCAGGTCGTCGCCGACGTGCTGCAGTCGTCTTTCGACTCCGCCGGTCAACGGTGTTCGGCGTTGCGCGTTCTTTGTTTGCAGGACGATGTCGCGGACCGCACGCTCGAAATGCTGACGGGCGCGATGCGCGAGCTCGCGCTCGGCAACCCGGACCGGCTGTCGACCGACGTCGGCCCGGTGATCGACCTGGACGCGAAGCGCGGCATCGACGCCCACATCGCGGCGATGCGCGACAAGGGCCGCAAGGTCGAGCAACTGCCGCTGCCGGAGGGCGCGACGCAGGGTACTTTCGTGCCGCCGACGCTGATCGAGCTCGACAGCATCGACGAGCTGAAGCGCGAAGTGTTCGGTCCGGTGCTGCACGTGGTGCGCTACCGCCGCAGCCAGCTCGACAAGCTGCTCGAACAGATTCGCGCGACGGGTTACGGTTTGACGCTCGGCATCCACACGCGCATCGACGAAACGATCGCGCACGTGATCAGCCGCGCACACGTAGGCAACATCTACGTGAACCGCAACGTGATCGGCGCGGTGGTCGGGGTGCAGCCGTTCGGCGGCGAAGGACTGTCGGGTACGGGGCCGAAGGCCGGCGGTGCGTTATATCTGCAGCGTCTGCTCGCAACTCGTCCGGCTGGTTTGCCGAAGTCGCTCGCGCAGGCGCTGGTGGTCGAAGTACCGCAGGCGGCAGAAAAGGGCGACAATCCGGCGGCCGCGCTGACCGCGTTGCGCGACTGGCTGATCGCCGAGCGCGAGCCGCAGCTTGCCGCACGTTGCGACGGCTATCTGTCGCATGTGCCGGCGGGCGCGACCGCGGTACTGTCGGGGCCGACCGGCGAGCGCAATACGTACACGCTGGGCCCGCGCGGCACGGTGCTGTGTATCGCGTCGACGGCGAGCGGTGCGCGCGTGCAGTTCGCGGCGGCGCTGGCTACGGGAAATCGTGCGTTGTTCGAGGGCGCGGCCGGTGAACAATTGGTTTCGCAATTGCCGGCGTCGCTGAAGGCCCACGCGAGCGTGAAGAAGAGCGCCGACGCGCCGTTCGACGCCGTGCTGTTCGAAGGCGACAGCGATGAACTGCTCGCGCTCGTGAAGGAGGTCGCGAAGCGCGCGGGGCCGATCGTGTCGGTGCAGGGCGTCGCGGCCCGTGCGCTCGCGAGCGGCGACGAGGACTACGCGCTCGAGCGTCTGCTGACCGAGCGCTCGGTCAGCGTGAATACCGCGGCGGCAGGCGGCAATGCGAATTTGATGACGATCGGTTGAGCGAACCTCGGCGATTTATTCAATAGAAAGGAAGCGGCACGGCGACCCCGACACCGCTTCATCCACACCTGGTATCAAGGAGAAGCTATGCAACACAAAATGAAACAGCTGGCAGGCGCAGCTCTGGTTGCCGCCATGTCGCTGGCGGGGACGGCCAACGCTCAATCGACGGAAGACGTGAAGATCGGTTTCGCCGGTCCGATGACGGGCGCACAGGCGCACTATGGCAAGGACTTCCAGAACGGCATCACGCTCGCGGTCGAAGAGTTCAACGCGACGAAGCCGGTGATCGGCGGCAAGCAGGTTCACATCGTGCTCGACTCGGCCGACGACCAGGCCGACCCGCGCACCGGCACGACGGTCGCGCAGAAGCTCGTGGATGACGGCATCAAGGGCATGCTGGGCCACTTCAACTCGGGCACGACGATTCCGGCCTCGCGCATCTACGCGAACGCGGGCATTCCGCAGATCGCAATGGCGACGGCGCCGGAATACACGCAGCAGGGCTTCAAGACCACCTTCCGCATGATGACGTCCGACACGCAGCAAGGCTCGGTCGCTGGCACGTTCGCGGTGAAGAACCTCGGCATGAAGAAGATCGCGATCGTCGACGATCGCACCGCTTACGGCCAGGGTCTTGCGGATCAGTTCGAGAAGGCTGCGAAGGCGGCAGGCGCGACGATCGTCGATCGTGAATACACGAACGACAAGGCCGTCGACTTCAAGTCGATCCTGACCAAGCTGAAGTCGTCGAACCCCGATCTGATCTATTACGGCGGCGCGGATTCGCAAGCCGCACCGATGGTCAAGCAGATGAAGCAGCTCGGCGTGAAGGCGCCGCTGATGGGCGGCGAAATGGTCCACACGCCGACCTTCATCAAGCTCGCCGGCGATGCGGCGAACGGCACGGTGGCCTCGCTCGCCGGTCTGCCGCTCGAAGAAATGCCGGGCGGCAAGGCATACGTCGAGAAGTACAAGGCGCGCTTTAACGAAGACGTGCAAACGTACTCGCCGTACGCGTTCGACGGCGCGATGGCGATGTTCACCGCGATGAAGACCGCGAACTCGACCGATCCTGCCAAGTACCTGCCGGTGCTCGCCAAGACGTCGAAGCCGGCCGTGACGTCGGCCAACCTCGCGTACGACGCGCGCGGCGATCTGAAGAACGGCGGTATCACGCTGTACAAGGTCGTCGATGGCAAGTGGACGACGCTGCAAAGCGTGGGCGGCAAGTAAGTTTTTTGCTGACTACGGTTGATAAAAGAAAACCCCGCTCTGGCGGGGTTTGTTTATAGGCGGCGCATTCGACACGCTGTCGGGCCACGTGGCGATTTTCACTGCCCGCGCATCTTCCTCCCCTGCTCACGAATCATCTCGAGCGTCGCCGCGGGCGTGCTCGCTTCCTGCGGCATGCGAATTTCGATCACGGCCGGCAACTGCGATTCGATCGCGCGTTGCAACGCCGGCAGAAAATCCCCAGTACGTTCAACGGTTTCGCCATGCGCGCCGAACGATCGCGCGAATGCCGCGAAGTCCGGATTCGTGAGGCCGGTGCCATGCACGCGATGCGGATAGTGTCGCTCCTGATGCATGCGGATCGTCCCGAATTGGCTGTTGTTGACGACGATGAACAGTACGCGCAGGTCGTACTGCATCGCTGTCGCGAGCTCCTGCGCGGCCATCATGAAGCAGCCGTCGCCGGCGAGCGCGACCACCGCGCGCTGTGGATACAGCGACTTCGCCGCGAGCGCCGCCGGCACGCCGTAGCCCATCGCGCCGCTCGTCGGCGCGAGCTGAGAACGGAAGTGCCGATACGAGAAATGCCGATGCAGCCACGTCGCGTAATTGCCCGCGCCGTTCGTGAGGATCGCGTCGTCGGGCAAGTGGGCGCGTAACTGCTGGATCACTTCGCCCATCTGCACGTCGCCGGGAATTGGGCGCGGCTTGCGCCAATCCAGATACGCGCGATGCGCTTCCTCAGCGGCACCCGCCCAGGCGAGCCTGCCGGACGACGACGGTTTCAGTTCCGCAAGCATCGCCGCAAGCTCAGGCATGCCCGAGACGATCGGCAGATCGGCCGCATATACGCGGCCCAGTTCTTCCGTGCCCTGATGCACGTGCACGAGCGTCTGCTTGGTCTTCGGGATGTCGAGCAGCGTGTAGCCGTTGGTCGTCGCTTCGCCGAGGCGCGGACCGAGCGCGAGCAGCAAGTCCGCGTCGCGAATGCGCTGAGCGAGCGCCGGATTGATGCCGAGACCGACGTCGCCCGCGTAGTTCGGATGCTCGTTGTCGAAGGTGTCCTGGAAGCGGAACGCGAGGCCAATCGGCAACTGCCAGTTTTCGATGAAACGCCGCAGGTCCGCGCATGCGGCCTCTGTCCAGCCGCTGCCGCCGGCGATCACCATCGGCCGTTGCGCGCCTTCGAGCAACTCGCGCAGCTTCGCAATCTGCGCGGCCGACGGCGACGCCGCCACGCGGTGATAAGCGGGTGCGCCAGGTACCGCGTCGCAGGCATCGCTCAGCACGTCTTCGGGCAGCGCCAGCACGACCGGCCCGGGCCTCCCAGAGGTGGCCGTATGAAACGCATGGCTCAGATATTCGGGGATGCGCTTCGGGTCGTCGATCTGCGCGACCCACTTCGCCATCTGACCGAACATGCGCCGGTAGTCGATCTCCTGAAATGCCTCGCGGTCGAGATGTTCGCGCGCGCACTGACCGATCAGCAGAATCATCGGCGTGGAGTCCTGAAACGCAGTATGAACGCCGATCGACGCGTGCGTCGCGCCCGGCCCGCGCGTGACGAGTGCGACACCCGGGCGGCCGGTCAGCTTGCCGAGCGCTTCGGCCATGTTCGCGGCCGCGGCTTCGTGACGGCAGACGATCGTCTGGATGCGCCCGGTTTCGTCGTGCAGCGAATCGAGCACGGCGAGAAAGCTTTCGCCGGGGACGCAGAACACGCGCTCGACGCCGTGTGTGAGCAACGCCTCGACGACGAGGCGCGCGCCGGTCGTGCGTGCGGGATGGGAAGCGATGGCGGAATGGGAAGCGGAATCGGCAGCGGGAGCATTCGGCAGCGACATTGCGAAGAAGCCTCCTGGCAGTGCGTGGGTGCGTTGGGATAGAGCCGCATCGGCGGAACGTGCAACAGCGGCCGATGGGCGCTTCGACAGCTTACGCCGAGCACGTGGGCGTTGTCATGGCGCAGCGCAACTGTTCGATCGGCGTGCGCGCAACACGATTGCGCAAATGAAAACGCGAGCCGCAGGGCCCGCGCTTTTCCGATGCGATCGCACGCAATTGAATGCCGCGCTCAACGACTCAACACTCGACGATATTTACCGCGAGTCCGCCGCGCGACGTTTCCTTGTACTTGGTCTTCATGTCCGCGCCGGTTTCGCGCATCGTCTTGATCACCGAATCGAGCGACACGTAGTGGCTGCCGTCGCCGCGCAACGCCATGCGCGCGGCATTGACCGCCTTCACCGATGCCATCGCGTTGCGCTCGATGCACGGAATCTGCACCATGCCGCCGACCGGATCGCAGGTGAGACCGAGGTTGTGCTCCATGCCGATTTCCGCGGCGTTCTCGACCTGCTTCGGCGTGCCGCCCATCACGGCGGCCAGCGCGCCCGCGGCCATCGAGCATGCGACGCCGACTTCGCCCTGACAGCCCACCTCCGCACCGGAGATCGACGCATTCAGCTTGTACAGGATGCCGATCGCGGCGGCCGTCATCAGGAAGTCGATCACGCCCTGCTCGTTCGCGCCCGGCATGAAGCGCGTGTAGTAATGCAGCACCGCCGGAATGATGCCGGCCGCGCCATTGGTCGGCGCGGTGACGACGCGGCCGCCCGCCGCGTTCTCTTCGTTGACGGCGATCGCGTACAGGTTGATCCAGTCGACCATGGACAGCGGATCCTGCAACGCGCGCTCCGGGTTGCCCGTCAACGCGCGATAGAGCTGCGGCGCGCGCCGCTTCACCTGGAAAGGTCCGGGCAAGTGACCATCGGCATCGGGATTGTTGATGCCGCATCCGCGCGCGACGCATGATTGCATCACGTCCCAGATCTTCAGCAGACCCGCGCGGGTTTCTTCCTCGCTGTGCCAGACGCGCTCGTTTTCCCACATCAGCTGCGCGATGCTCTTGCCGCTCGCCGCGCACAGCGCGAGCAATTCGTTGCCAGTACGGAACGAATGCGGAAGCTGATCGACGGCGCTCAATACCTTCGTGTTCGGCGCGCCGGCCGTCACGACGAAGCCGCCGCCGACCGACAGATAGGTCGACTCGCGCAGCGTTGCCCCTTGCGCATCGAAGGCGAACAGCTTCAGGCCGTTCGGGTGCTCGGGCAGCGCCTGACGATAAAACGCGATGTGCTCTTTCTGCACGAAGGGCACCTCGTGCGTGCCGAGCAGCGCGAGTTGGCGCGACGTGCGCACTGCTTCGAGCCGTTGTGCGATCGTCTCGGGATCGACGGTGTCGGGCGCGTCGCCCATCAGGCCCAGCATGACGCCGCGATCGGTGCCGTGTCCCTTGCCGGTCGCGCCGAGCGAGCCGTACAGCTCCGCTTTCACCGATGCAGTGGAAGCGAGCAGCCCGTCGCGCTCGAGTCCCTGGACGAACATTAGCGCCGCGCGCATCGGCCCGACCGTGTGCGAGCTCGACGGACCAATGCCGATTTTGAAGAGATCGAAGACGCTGACTGCCATGTACTGCTCCCTGCCTATAGAAAGAGTTTAGCGCGCCGGCAGCGGCAAGCACACGGCGAGCCACGCGGGCGGCGTGGGTGCGAGCTGCAGGGCGACTGGCGTAAAGCGTCCGTCGAGACGGGCCGCCAGGTGAAACAGTTCCGTCGCGTTCTTCGGATCCCACTGACCCGAATAGCCGGGCAAGCCGGCCTCGCGACGTTTTGCATCGAACGCGACGTTCGAATGCACGAATTCCTCATGCGTCTGGCCGCCGGTAGCAAACGGCACGAGCCAATTCAGCGCGGCGAGCAGCGTCGCGCCGTTCGCGCCCTTCTCCTGCAGCCAGTTGCGGTTGTGGCGGCGCGCGGCGAGCGCGGCCGTCACCAGCGGTTGCAGATCGTAGGTCACGTAGTGCAGCGCATCGCGCTCGCCGAAGTCGATCGTCGAGCCGTCCGGGGCGATGTTGTCGCCGATATGCTCGACGAACAGCCGCTGCGCGGCGTTGATCATCTTGCGGTTGTCGAGCGTGAATGCCGCCATCGCGATCAGCTTGATGCGGTGGCTTTGCCAATTGTTGCGGAACGTGCCCGTGAGCGGCCGCGGCTGCGCGTCGATCTGCGCGATGTAGCCGTTCGCGAGCTTCGTCAGAAACGCCATCGCCGCGTTGCGCGTTTTGACGGGCAACGCGCTCGCGGTCATGTCGTACGCGAGGATCAGACCTTCGAAACGCGTTTCGTCGATCGGATTGAAGCTCGGCTGATAGGTCGTGACCCACGCGTACAGAAGACGGTCGACGAGCTTCAGGAAGCGGTCGTCGCTGGTCGCGCGCCACGCGAGCGCGGCGTCGCGCAGCAGGTCGAGATCCTTCTCCGCTTCGACGCTCTGATCGTAGATGCCCTCGTGCGGCAGCGTGCCCTCGGTGTGCAATTTGGCGAGCGCATGCGGCTGCTCGTTCAGATGTGCCTGCACGTTGGCGACGAGCGCCTTGACGCCGGGATCGGCATTGGTGCGCTCGCTCGTTTGCAGCGCCGGCGCCGCGCAGAAATTCATCGCGGCCTGCGCCGCGCGCAGCGGCAGCAACGCGGCCGCTGCGGCCAACAGTACCGCGTAAGCGGGCCGCCACGGACGGACGCCTGCCGCTTCGGCCCGGCTTTGCATCAATCGCACCTTTCGCGCCATGCGAAACTCCTCGTTAGGCTGATTCGGTGTGTGATGTTAGCCGGTTGCGGCTTTCAACGACAGGACCGCGGGTGGACCGCTCGCAAACGCCGACGGACCTTCACAGCGCCGCGCATGACGTCTCGCCGACTCGCGCCGCTTACTCGTAATCGGCGATCGGCACGCACGAGCAGAACAGGTTGCGATCGCCGTACACGTTGTCCGCGCGACCGACCGGCGGCCAGTACTTGTTCGCGATCAGCGTCTTCAGCGGGTAGGCGGCAGTCTCGCGCGCATACGCATGCTTCCAGTCGTCAGAAATCACGACCGCCGCCGTGTGCGGCGCGTGCTTCAGCGGATTGTCCTCGCGGTCCGCGCGGCCTTCCTCGACCGCGCGGATTTCCTCGCGGATCGCGATCATCGCCTCGATGAAGCGGTCGAGCTCTTCCTTCGACTCCGACTCGGTCGGTTCGACCATCAGCGTGCCCGGTACCGGGAAGCTCATCGTCGGCGCGTGGAAGCCATAGTCGGCGAGGCGCTTCGCGACGTCGTCGACGGTGATGCCGCTCGTGTCCTTGATCGGACGCAGATCGAGAATGCACTCGTGTGCGACGAGGCCGCCGGGGCCCGAGTACAACACCGGATAGTGCGGCGCGAGCTTGTTGGCGACGTAGTTCGCGTTGAGGATCGCGGTTTCGGTCGCGGCGGTCAGGTTCTTCGCGCCCATCATCGCGATGTACATCCACGAGATCGGCAGGATCGACGCCGAGCCGTACGGCGCGGCCGACACCGCGCCGATGCCATCGTCCGCGCGCTGGTAGCCCGACGAGGTCTGGTTCGGCAGGAACTGCGCGAGATGCGCGCCGACCGCGACCGGACCGACGCCCGGTCCTCCGCCGCCGTGCGGAATGCAGAAGGTCTTGTGCAGGTTCAGGTGCGAGACGTCGCCGCCGAACTGACCCGGCGCGCACAGGCCGACCATCGCGTTCATGTTCGCGCCGTCCACGTACACCTGGCCGCCGTGCGCATGCACGATCTCGCAGATTTCGCGGACGTTCTGTTCGAACACGCCGTGCGTCGACGGGTACGTGATCATGATCGCCGCGAGCTTATCGGCGTGCTGCGCGGCCTTCTTCTTCAGGTCTTCGATATCGACGTTGCCCTGCGCGTCGCATGCGACGACCACGACCTGCATGCCGGCCATTTGCGCCGACGCCGGGTTCGTGCCGTGCGCCGAAGCGGGAATCAGACAGACATCGCGATGCGCTTCGCCGCGCGACGCGTGATAGGCGTGGATGATCAAAAGGCCCGCGTACTCGCCCTGCGAGCCCGCGTTCGGCTGCAGCGACACGGCCGCATAGCCGGTCGCGGCGACCAGCATCTCTTCGAGCTGATCGATCATCTCGCGGTAGCCGACGGTCTGTTCGGTCGGTGCGAACGGATGGATCTGGCCGAACTCGGGCCACGTGACCGGCAGCATTTCCGACGTCGCATTCAGCTTCATCGTGCAGGAGCCGAGCGGGATCATCGAGCGATCGAGTGCGAGGTCCTTGTCCGACAGACTGCGCAGATAGCGCAGCATTTCCGTTTCCGAA
Source organism: Paraburkholderia lebeckiae (assembly GCF_050436225.1). Classification (NCBI taxonomy): domain Bacteria; kingdom Pseudomonadati; phylum Pseudomonadota; class Betaproteobacteria; order Burkholderiales; family Burkholderiaceae; genus Paraburkholderia; species Paraburkholderia lebeckiae. Next base: position 3,947,500 of record NZ_JBNDLU010000002.1, read on the forward strand.
TGATGACGGTTGAACACGTGATGCGTCAGGTACGCGCTCGTGCGTTCGAGCGCGGCCGGCACCGACGCAGAGTTCGATGCGTTGTGCGCGGCGTCGAGCGCGTCGACTTGCGGCACGTCGCTCGCGAAGGCAGCTTGAGCGAACACCGCGAGCAGGTCGGCCAGATCGTGGCGCGTGGTGGTTTCGTCGATCGACAGGCCGACTTGCGTCGCGCTCACGTGGCGCAGGTTGATGCGCCTGGCCGTAGCCGCGTCGTGCAGCGCTTGCGTGCGGGCGCCGGTGTCGAACGTGAGCGTGTCGAAGAAAGTTTCGTTGACGAGCTTATAGCCAAGCTGCTTCGCGCCTTCGGCGAGCAGCGTGGCGATGCGATTGACGCGCAGTGCGATCGTCTTCAGGCCACGCGGGCCGTGATAGACCGCGTACATGCTCGCCATGATCGCGAGCAGCGCCTGCGCGGTGCACACGTTCGAGGTCGCCTTCTCGCGGCGGATGTGTTGCTCGCGCGTTTGCAGCGCGAGACGCAGCGCGGGGTTGCCTTGCGCGTCGACAGTTACGCCGACCAGACGTCCCGGCATTTGCCGCTTGAATTCGTCGCGCACCGCGAGGTACGCGGCATGCGGGCCGCCGAAGCCGACCGGCACGCCGAAACGCTGCGTATTGCCGACCGCGACGTCCGCGCCCCATTCGCCCGGCGGCGTAAGCAGCGTCAGCGCGAGCAGGTCGGCGGCGACGACGACATGGCCGCCCGCCGCGTGGATCGCTTCGGTCAGCGCGCGGTAGTCGCGCACGTCGCCGTTCACGCCCGGGTATTGCAGCAGCACGCCGAATGCGTTGGCGTCGGCGGCTTCAGCGGCCGGGCCGACTTTCACTTCGATGCCGACCGGCGTCGCGCGCGTCTTCACTACTTCGATGGTCTGCGGCAGCACGTCGTCGGCAACGAAGAACACGTTCGACTTCGGTTTGCCGACGCGTTGCAGCAGCGTCATCGCTTCGGCGGCGGCGGTCGCTTCGTCGAGCAGCGATGCGTTCGAGATCGCGAGGCCGGTCAGGTCGGTGACCATCTGCTGGAAGTTCAGGAGCGCTTCCAGACGGCCTTGGGAAATTTCAGGCTGGTACGGCGTGTACGCGGTGTACCACGCCGGATTTTCGAGCACGTTGCGCAGGATCACCGTCGGCGTATGGGCGTTGTAATAGCCCTGGCCGATGTAGGAGCGGAACACCTGGTTCTTGTCCGCGAGCTCGCGCAAGGCGGCGAGCGCTTCGGCTTCGCTCTTCGGTTGCGCGAAGGGGCCGAGCGGCAGCGTTTCGGTGCGGCGGATCGTCTTAGGGATGACGGCGTCGATCAATGCCGCGCGCGACGCGAAGCCGAGCGCTTCGAGCATCGCTTGCTGGTCGGCCCTATCCGGGCCGATATGCCGTTCGGCGAAGGCGTCGTGCACTTCGAGCGCGGCGAGCGAGAGAGGAGTGCGGTTCATCAGACGATCCGGGTGTTCGAGCTTCATGGGTGTTCCTGGCGGCGCGGCGCGCCGTTGTGCGAGCGCCGCGCCTGACGGTTAAAACAAAAGGCGACTCAGGCGCCGATCGACTTCGCGTACGCCTCGGCGTCGAGCAGACGGTCGAGCGACGCATCGGCGGCCGGCTTGATCTTGAACAGCCAGCTGTCGTACGGCGTGCTGTTGACGGTTTCGGGCGAGTCCGCGACGGTCGTGTTCGCCTCGATGACTTCGCCCGAGACCGGCGCGTAGATATCGGAGGCGGCCTTCACCGATTCGATCACGGCGACGGTGTCGCCCGCGGTCACGGATTTGCCGAGTTCCTGGACTTCGAAGAAGACGATGTCGCCGAGCGCTTCTTGCGCGTGATCGGTGATGCCGACCGTCAGCGTGCCGTCCGCTTCGGTGCGGACCCATTCGTGCGATTCGGTGTATTTCAGTTCGGCCGGGATGCTCATTGGATGCTCCTGAACGGTATGTTCGGTAGTGTTTGAATGTAGGGGCGTGCGCCGGCCGCTTAGACCGCCAGCACCTTGCCGTTGCGCACGAACGGCAGTTTTACCACGCTTGCGGGACAGGCTTTGTCGCGAATCTGGACGTGCACGGTGTCGCCCGGCCGCATGCCTTTCGGTACGCGCGCGAAGGCGATCGATTCCTGCATGGTCGGCGAGAACGTGCCGCTGGTGATTTCGCCGTCGCCGTGCGGCGTGACGACTTTCTGATGCGCGCGCAGCACGCCCGCGGCCTTGCCGTTTTCCTTCAGCAGCATCAGGCCGACGAACGCGGCGCGCGAGCCGTCGGCTTCGAGGCTGCTCTTGCCGACGAACTCGCGCGGCGAGGCCAGGTCGACGGTCCATGCGAGGCCGGCGTCGAGCGGCGACACATTGTCGTCCATGTCCTGGCCGTACAGGTTCATGCCGGCTTCGAGGCGCAGCGTATCGCGCGCGCCGAGACCGGCCGGGCGCACGCCGTGGGCCGCGAGCGCATTCCACAGGGCTTCGACGTGGGTAGCCGGCACGATGATCTCGAAGCCGTCTTCACCGGTATAGCCGGTGCGCGCGACGGTCAGCTCGCCGAACGGCGTGCCGTCGACGCGCGCGGCGTTGAACGGCTTCAGCGCTTCAGTCGCGGCGCGCGCGGCCGGCACGGTTTGCCAGGCCTTTTCGCGTGCGTTCGGGCCTTGCACGGCGACGATCGCCAGATCGCGGCGCGGCGTGATGGTGAGACCGAAGCCGCCCGCGTTGAGCTGGCCGAACCAGGCGATGTCTTTGTCGGCGGTGCCGGCGTTGACGACCACGCGGAAGTGGTCTTCGGCGAAGTAATAGACGATCAGATCGTCGATCACGCCGCCGTTCGGATTCAGCATGCAGGAGTAGAGCGCGCGGCCCGGCGTTTGCAGCTTCGCGACGTTGTTCGCGAGCGCGTATTCGAAGAACGCGCGGACGCGCTCGCCGGTGAAGTCGACGACGCACATGTGGGACACGTCGAACATGCCGGCGTCGGTGCGCACCGCGCGATGTTCCTCGATCTGCGAGCCGTAGTTGACGGGCATGTCCCAGCCGCCGAAGTCGACCATGCGAGCATTGAGCGCGCGGTGAGCGGCGTGGAGCGGGGTGTGTTTGAGTTCGGTCATGGGGCCTCGGGCATCTCGCGAAACAAAAAAGGTCATGCGGCGCACTGCCTCGCGGCCGTGTGCCTGCGAGCGTGCTTCTGCATGACCCCTCTGTCCTCGATACCTGAGAGATTGCGCCGCCGCGACTGGCTCAATGAGCTCGATCCGTCACGGTGAAACGCGCGCCCCTTCGGTGGGCAGCCTGCCTGCGGTGCACGACGTGCGACGCGGATGGCTACTGCCGCTCTCCAGAGTGCGAAAAAGCCGCCGGAAGACGGGTTTTTCGACGCGGTCGGTCCTTTTGCCTGAGAGTTTGCGGGTGTGCCCCTTCGGCGGCGCGGCCTGCGATTTTTCGCCTGCCAGCACGCTCTCCCGACGCGTGCGGCGAATTTACGCGACGGGCCGGGGCTTGTCAAATAAAGGCCTGGGAGCGGTGTAGGGCCGGTTGTGGCTGTTCGGGGGCGTCAAAAAGAAAAGCGCGGACCGTGGTGCCCGCGCTTTTCAGTTGCTTCTCCCGGTGCCATCCGTGACCGCACGATGAGCGGTAGTGGGGGCTCACCTGGTGGCTCGTTTGCCGATTCGGTTTGCCCACTTGCTCGCTGACTCACTCGCCGATCGCATGAGCCGCATTGTCCAGTTCCTGATTCAGCACGCGCTGTTCTTCCGCGGACAAACCGCCGCCATGCTGGGCGGCCATGTCATGCGCTTCCTGGCGAATCGTCTCGAGACGATGATGCAGCGCGGCGCCTTGCGGCGGCGGGTAATAGCCCTGATTCACGCGGTTATCGATACGGTGCGCGAGATTGTCGATGCGGCCGTCGACCTGATGCAGACGCTGGTCCGCGATCTGCTGCGGAGTCGGGCCCGGATGCGGCGCCGGCGGGGGCGTTACCACGCAGGCGGCGACGGAGCCGAGCAGCGCGCATGCAACAAGGGCACGGATGATTCGAGACATGGATTCTCCCGGAGTCGTTGTCGTGTTTGGTTGCTACCTCACTAGCAACGGCTGACGAAGAACGCCCGCTGACTCTACAGCGGGCGAATTTGTAACGTTATGTTCCTTTCCGGAACGTCAGGAAAGCCCGCGCCGACAGCCTTCGCGGCGCTAAAGGCGGTCCCGTTTTTGGTACACAGCTCGTGGTGTCGCGGTGTCGACGCGCAGCGCGGCGGGGCTCAGCGAATCCGCTCGAACGGCAGTCGCACGCCCTGCTCGGAACTGCGCGCGGCCAGGTCGATGATCGTCATCACGTCGACCGCGTCGCGCGTGCTGATCGGAAATGCGACGCGGTTCTGGATCGCGTCGGCCAACGCAATATAGAAGCCTGCGTACTCGCCGTTGCGGGTCGGCAATTCGCACTCGACTTCCTCGTCGCCTTCGAGCACGCGCAGCACGCCGGGGCTGTTGCCGGCGCCGAAGCCTGCGTCGCCGGGGCGCAGGCCCGCTTTCAGCTGATCTTCCTGGGTGTCGAGGCCGTACTTCACGTAGCTGCCGCGCGTGCCGTGGATAGCAAAGCGCGCTCCCGGCAACGCGGTCAGCGCGCTTGCGTGCAGCACGACCTCGAACTCGTCGTAGCCGAGCTGGATGTGCACGTAGTCGGGTGCACTTGCGTCGTCGCGATGGGTGCGCACCGTCGCCGATACGGTCTTCGGCGCGCCGAAGAGGGCGAGCGCCTGGTCGATCAGATGCGGACCGAGATCGAACAGCAGACCGCCGCCGCGCGTCACGTCTTCGCGCCAGCGCTGACGCACGCCCGGCCGGAAGCGGTCGAAATGCGATTCGTACTGCGTGAGGCGACCCAGTTCCACGCGCGCGAGCAGATCGCGCACGGTCAGAAAATCGCCGTCCCAGCGGCGGTTGTGAAAGGGCGCGAACAGCTTGCCGCGCGCGAGCGCGATATTGGCAAGCGTGTGGGCGTCGGCGGCGCTCAGCGTGACAGGCTTGTCGACGACCACATGCTTGCCGGCTTCGAGGGTGCGGCGCGCGAGGTCGAAGTGGGTGTCGTTGGGCGTCGCGATCACGACGCAGTCGATGTCGTCGAGCGCAAGCAGCGCGTCGAGATCGGCGACGATTTTCGCGTGCGGATAGTCGGCGTGCGCGCGCTCGGATTGCCCGGTCGCAATCGCGGCGACCCTCGCGCGTCCGCAGTGTTCGATCACCGGTGCGTGAAACGTCGCGCCGGCGAAGCCGTAGCCCATCAATCCAATTTTCAGCGTTGCGGACATGCGAGTCTTCCTGGAGGAGCGGCGCGCCGCCTTGCCACCGCGGCGGCGGCGCGCAATCTCATCATTGTGGCATTTGTGGGCTGGACTGGGGGCTGAGCATGACGGCCCGCCTTGCGCGCAGCCCGTCGGGGCGTCCGAACCATCGAGGCATCCAACGAGGGCGTCCATCGCGGTGACCATCGCAGTGTCCATGTTAACATCGCACCTCTCGCGCGCACTGCGCCGCGCAGCATGTCCCGGGCCTTCGGTCGGCGCCACCCGCCGGTCCGATCTCAGCGGCCTTCAACCGTATTCCCCATCAACAAACGATGTCCGCAGGCCTGAACCCCGCTCAAAGTGAAGCGGTCCGTTATCTCGACGGTCCCTGTCTCGTGCTCGCCGGCGCCGGCAGCGGCAAGACGCGCGTGATCACGCAGAAAATCGCGCACCTGATCGAAGCGAAGGGCTTCGAGCCACGCCACATCGCCGCCGTCACGTTCACGAACAAGGCCGCGGCGGAGATGCGCGAGCGCGTCGGCAAGCTGCTCGAAGGCAAGACGCTGACCGCACCCGGCAAGGAAGGCCGCAAGGTGCCCGTGAACCAGCTGACGGTGTGTACCTTCCACTCGCTCGGCGTGCAGATTTTGCGTCAGGAGGCGGAGCATGTCGGCCTGAAGCCGCAGTTCTCGATCATGGATTCCGACGACTGCTTCGGCATGATCCAGGAACAGGTCGGCTCGACGGACAAGGGCTTCATCCGCAAGATCCAGTCGATCATCTCGCTGTGGAAGAATGGCCTGATCATGCCCGAGCAGGCGATCGCGACCGCCTCGACCGAGGACGAGCATCAGGCGGCGATCGTCTATCGCAACTACGTGGCGACGCTGCATGCGTACCAGGCGGTCGATTTCGACGATCTGATCCGCCTGCCCGCCGAACTGTTCGCGAGCAACGAGCAGGTGCGCGACCGCTGGCAGAACAAGCTGCGCTATCTGCTGATCGACGAGTATCAGGACACCAATGCGTGCCAGTACGAACTGGTAAAGCTCCTGGCCGGCAAGCGCGCCGCGTTCACGGCGGTTGGCGACGACGACCAGGCAATCTATGGCTGGCGCGGTGCGACCCTCGAAAACCTCGGCCAGCTCGGCAAGGATTTTCCGAACCTGCATCTGATCAAGCTCGAGCAGAATTACCGCTCGACGGTGCGGATCCTGACCGCCGCGAACAACGTGATCGCGAACAACCCGAAGCTGTTCGAGAAGAAGCTGTGGTCCGAGCACGGCATGGGCGACACGATCACGGTGACGGGCTGCAACGACGAGGAGCACGAGGCGGAGTCCGTCGTGTTTCGGCTGTCCGCGCACAAGTTCGAGCGGCGCGCGAATTTCCGCGACTACGCGATCCTCTATCGCGGCAACTTCCAGGCGCGCATCTTCGAACAGGTGCTGCGCCGCGAACGGATTCCGTACGTGCTGTCGGGCGGCCAGTCGTTCTTCGATAAGGCCGAGATCAAGGACATCTGCGCGTACCTGCGTCTGATCGCCAACGCGAACGACGATCCCGCGTTCATCCGCGCGATCACGACACCGCGTCGCGGCATCGGCAATACGACGCTGGAGGCGCTCGGCGCGTTCGCGGGTCAGGCGAAGGTGTCGCTGTTCGAGGCGGTCTACATGGGCGGCATCGAGGCGCGTCTGTCGCCGCGTCAGATCGAGCCGATGCGCGTGTTCTGCGACTTCATGCAGCGCCTGACCGACCGCGCGGAGAAGGACGCGGCGGGCACGCTGCTCAATGAGCTGATGGAGGCGATCCACTACGAAGCGTATCTGTACGACGCGTTCGACGAACGCCAAGCGCAGGCGAAGTGGCAGAACGTGCTGGAGTTCATCGAGTGGCTCAAGCGCAAAGGCACGAAGGAAGAGCCGGAGCACGGCAGCGGCAGCGAAGCGACCGGCTACGACACCGCCGACGGCTTCGGCGACACCGGCAAGAACCTGCTCGGGCTGATCCAGACGGTCGCGCTGATGTCGATGCTCGAAGGCCGCGAGGAAGATCCGGATGCGGTGCGGCTGTCGACCGTGCATGCGTCGAAGGGGCTCGAGTATCCGCACGTGTTCCTGGTCGGCGTCGAGGAAGGCATCATGCCGCATCGCGGCGGCGCGGACGACGAGCCGATCGACGACGCGCGCATCGAGGAGGAACGCCGGCTGATGTACGTCGCGATCACGCGCGCTCAGCGCAGCCTGCATCTGAACTGGTGCAAGAAGCGCAAGCGGGCGCGGGAGACGGTCGTCTGCGAGGCGTCGCGCTTCATCAACGAAATGCTGCTCGACGATGCGCCGCCGCCGACACCGGAAGAAGCGCCGATGTCGCCGAAGGACCGGCTCGCGAGCCTGAAGGCGTTGTTGCAGAAATCGTGAGCGGGCGGGACTGCAAGTGCCCGCCAGTTGCGGTTGCTTGCGATTGCACATAAAAAATCCCTGCATCGCGTTAGCGCATGCAGGGATTTTTCATTTCAGCGACGGACGATGCCGCGTGCTTTACTTCACCGCGCTGACCATATAGTCGACCGCGGCCTTCACGTCCGCATCCGATGCGTTCGAGCCGCCCTTCGGCGGCATCGCGCCCTTGCCGTGCAGCGCGTAGTTATAGACGGTGTCCATCGGGTCCTTCAGGCGTGGCGCCCATGCTTCCTTGTCGCCGAACTTCGGCGCGTTCAGCACGCCGGCCGCGTGACAGGCCTGGCATACCGACTGATACAGCGCCTTGCCGGCCTGCGAGGCGTCCGCGCTTTGCGCGCCAGCTGCTGCCGGGGCGGGAGTCTGCGGCACGCTGGCCATTGCGGCCATCGCCGCGGCGGCCTGGGCCGCGCCCGCATCCGATGCACCTGCTGCACCGGACGCCGCTGTCGCGCCGGATGCCGCGGCCGCGCCCGCCGCCGGCTGGGCCGGCTCGGGGAAGCTCGCGCCCGAATTGTTCGCCATATAGACGACCGCGCGCGCGATCTCGAAGTCACTGTAGTCGTCGGGGCTCGTGCCGCCGCGCGGCGGCATGGCGCCCTTGCCGGACAGCGCGGTGTGCCACAGCGTGTCGAAGCCCTGCGCGATGCGCGGCGCCCAGTCGGCGGTGTTGGTGAATTTCGGCGCGCCTGCGGCACCCGACGCGTGACACGCCGAGCAGACCGCCTTGTAGACTTCCTCGCCGCTCTTGTAGACGCGCGGTGCGTTGGCGTCGCGGATCTCGACTTGGGCGATCGGATGGATGCGGGAGGTGACTTCGGCTTCCGAGAGAGAGTCGGTGCCGGCGCCGGTGCGCGTCGAATTATCGACGTAGACGGCGAGCAGAACGATGATGACGATCGGCACAGCGAACCCGGCGATGACCGCGGCGATGAGCTGTGCTGGGGTTTTGATCGGGGCTCCGTGTGGTGCTTCGCTCATGCTTGTCTCGTCTCCGTGGGTGTGTGAGCGGTACAGCGCGACGGCAACTTCTTGTTCTTTATCAGCCACGGACGATTATAGACGCAAGCTTTCGGCGGCGGCGAGGTGCCCAGGACGGTGTTCAGCAGGCGTTTACCCGGATCGGCACGGACGATGGCAGGGATGGGGGAAGACGCTGGGATGGGCGTCGGAGGCCGTCCTGTGGACGGTTCGGCCGAAACCGGGTATCCTTGCGGTCTCTCGCGTTGGCGTCGCGTCCGTTCCGGTTGGCGCGCTGTCGCGTAGATTCCCCGCAGTTTTGTGGTGAAGCGCCCGTAGCTCAATGGATAGAGTACTGCCCTCCGAAGGCAGGGGTTGCTGGTTCGATCCCAGCCGGGCGCGCCATATCTGACCAGCCTTCCAGCAATTTTCTTTTCCTCCATATTGGCCCTATACGGAAACCATACGGAAATCCGCCCCACGAAATCTTGGCCGATCCGTCCAGCCACGCCCCGTTTCTCTCACCAGTAGCACCGGTAGGCGATCATGGGTCGTCTGGACTTTGCGGCCGGCTCAGGTTTACGATTGTTCGACTGATGTATTGGGTGTTCGCACATAGACTTGGGGGAGGATGGATGCGCGCCGTCACTGTTGTTGATCTGCCTGATGGCGATCTGGTTAGCCGCCGGGATTTGGCCCTCGCGATTGCTGAAGCTTTTGTACCCGCATCCGAGCGGAACATATCGGAATCATCGAATTTATGAGCGCGCCGTCCGAAAATCGGAACCGTGCGCGTCGTCAAGCGCCACAATCGCTATTGCCAAAGCTGACGACGGATACGCTACCGCCGCGCGCATACTTCACTGTCGAACAGGCAGCTTCTATCGCAAAATGCACTGCTGCCGACCTACTGCATTTCGGCGGGCTTGCAAAGATTCGCTTATCTGTCGCGGTTCCTCCTGGGACCACGGTTTATAGCGTCATTTGTAGCCGAGCAAGCACGATTCGCAAGGTAACTGAAGAAGATCGAAAGAATGGTGGTGAAACAGGCAGCCTGAAGCAGCGCGACGTGGAACTACTATGCGTTGCCCCGGAAGATTGCCGAAAAATTGAGCTGACCGGCGAGTGTTGGCAGTCGTATTTCCTGTCCGGTTGGGAATTCAAACAACTCGTGCCACTCAATGTTGGGCCAGGAGAGTGGGATGATCGTACGCTGCCCATCGGTTCATTTGCTCGTCGTTTCGTGGTGCACGACGCCGCTGGCATGGCACCGATAAGGGTCCTGTCTGCACACGTCTTTGTGATGGCGATGGACTTGGAGAACTTTCTCCAGGGTAAGGAGATTGTTCCGTCAGACGAGGGGACTAACCTGCGCGCCGGGCGTCCGTGGGAAACCGAGTTGTTGAACCATCTGATTCAAGCATCGGAGCAGTTTTTTAAGACCATGGATCTTGGCCAAAAGGACACGTACGCACCCAAGAGGGACGTGTGTAAATGGCTTATGGGTAAGGGTTTCACGGAAACATTGGCGCGGCATGCTGATTCCATCATTAGGCCAGCGGAAGCAAAGCGGCGTGGGGGACGGCCTGACGGCGGTGGTCGCGCAAGAAATGGGTAATTCGCCGCAACCCTTGCCTGGCAAGGAGTTGAAAGGGGTATCACCTATTTCTGAAATAGCGATTTCGTTTTTTTCCTAGCAGTCCTGCTCGATTATCCCGCCATGTTCAACGACACCCGAGGAGGTGTGACATGGCGGAGCAACTCAAGGCTGCATTCAAAATCCTGCGTCTGAAGCAGGTAGTCGATCGTACCGGTCTTTCGCGCGCGACCCTTTACGCGCTAATGGCTACAGATCCGACGTTTCCGACCAAGATCCGGCTAACCGCACGCACGATCGGTTTTCTCGAAAGCGAGGTCGACGCATTTATCGAGGCTCGCGCTGCCGCCCGTCACGTTGCGAAGGAGGCGGCATGAAAGCTTCCATCGAGCACAATGCGCCGTCTGATGACAAAAAGATCAAACGAAAGAGCCTGAGCATCGACGAGATCAACGCCCTTAATCGCCATATCGCCGAAACCTGGACTCCGGAGATGGACGAGGAGATTGAACGGATGACCCGCCAAGAGGACCCGCGCAAGCGTCGTCTCGGCACGGCGGCGTAAGGGGGCACAATGATCCAAGAAAATCACCAACAGGGCTTCGCCGGATTCGCGGAGGCGTTCGGCGATCTCTTTGGCGACATCCTCGCCAAGAAGGACGTCGCAGCCGAACAGAAAAAGCACGAATCCAAGCGTGAACCTCAGCCCATCCAGGTCGAGACGCGGACGCGTCTCACCGGTGAGCGCGTGCGGGAAATTGTCAGCGACCAGGTCGAGGAACTCGCGGATTTCGTCGAATCGCTTCTTCTTGACCAGCGTGAAATCCTCGAGCGCCAGCATGCTGCCCAGCTTGATCAGTTGAGCAAGATCGTCGCGCTTGTTGGCCAGATGCACGGGCCTGAGCATCGCAGCGACGGCCTCGCAGATCGCCGCATCTGTGTGGGGAGTCTGCGCGAAAAAGTTCTCGACATCGGCCATGCCGCTGCCAATGGTGTCGCAGTCGAAGAGTTGATCAAGCAGTTCCTCCTGCAACTCGACGAAGTATCCTTGTGCCCGTGCATGACGATGGGCACGGGCGGCTTCGGCGCGGCAGCGTAAGGGGGAAGAAATGGCGAAACTTAATTCTTCCGAAGGCTCGAAGGTTGACATCGCGGCGCTGAAGAAGGCGATTAGCGCTCTCGAATCGCCCAAGACCAAGCGCGCGCGCGAGCGTGTCGCACTGTTCGCGGAGCTTTACGAGGTCATCCGCGACCAGATCAACGAGGACGTATCGAAAAGCAGGATCATCAAGACGCTTGCTAACCAGGGTATGTCGGTCAGCAATGCCGTGTTCGACAATCTGCTCGCAGACGAAGCGAAGCGCCGCGGCGATCCGATGCCGGGCAAGGATAAGGAGGCTGGTGAGGGCGTCCCGGAGCCGGTCGAAATCCATCCGCACGCGCCGCAGGCTGGTGCGAAGGAAGAGGTGACTGCATGATGACTCCCCCTGCCTATCCAATGGGCGGGGGCTTTATGCCCTCGCCAAATTTTGGTCCGTTGTCGCAGCCGATGGGCCACCTGCCGGCAGGTTATCTCGCGCCTTCATTGCAGCAGGCCGTCAGTGCTCTGACTCCAGGTCTGTACCGTGCAGCAAGCGAATGCCGTGTCATTCGCGGGTCAAGCTATGGCGCTGTCCTTGCCAATGTGCTCGGCAAGGTATCTTTCGCGGTTTCCAGCAACTTCCGCATCCGCGGCCACAACGGCAGGTCGATGCCGCTCAGCCTGCATATCCGGTTCGCCGGAGCGCGGCTGAGCGGCAAGACGGAAGCACACGACCGGTTTAATGCGCCCATTATCGAAGCGATGAAGGGCTGGAGGAAACGTTGGCTGTTCGACAACGTATTGCCTCCGACTCTGTTGCGCAAGATTCGGGCGGGTTCGGTTCTGATCATGTTGAGCATGTCGGAAGGGCGCGATCACCTTGACGGCCCGCTCAGCCGCTCGTTTCAGGATTTGAGCGATCTGTATGACAGCACTCTGCCGCCGTTCGATCGTGCGGATGACGACGATGAGGATCTTGTCGAGCACGCGCCGGACAGTGCGATTTTCGTCACGTGCGTGAACGTGCAGGACGACAAAAATCGGGAATGGCTCAACAAGCACGGGCAGAGTGCGATTGGGTCTGGTTACGTGTTTCGCTTGCTGATGATGGAAAGCGACGAGCTTGCCATTGAGGGGGCTGGCGAGCAGCAACCGGAGTTTGCGCTGCGCGACTACGACCATCGTATCGTCGAACTGGTCGCGAGTGGCCTGATGAAGCTTAAGAGCATGCCGGTCAACAAGCTTCCGGAACTCAAGGTCGAGCCTGCCGCTGAGCATGTCCTGAGGCAAGCTCAGGAGCGATTCAAGTTCATGGCGAGCGTGAGCGCAATGCTGCCAGAGCGTGACACGACCGTGTTTGCCGTGCGTCTGGTGGCTAACGCGCGTCGGATTGCAGGTTGCATGCACGTGTTCGAGGGCTATGACGGGCCGGTGTCGGTCGACACGGTGACGCGTGCCGTGACGATTGCGGAGTTTTTTGGTGAGCGCTGGCTTGCGACGGTATTTCCTCCCAAGCCGGTGCCGCCCCACGTGCTGCGTGGGCAGCGCTTGCTCAACTACCTGTACGCTAGGGCACTCCAGGCCGGACTGCATGCGCCGAGCTGCCGGAAAGCGGATATTGAAGCGCTGGCTCCAAACTTCGGGTGGGCCAAGGCCGAAATGGTCGAGGCGATTACCTGGATCTGCGAGCAGGGCTTCGCCCAGGTTGTGCCGCGCATCGAAAACGGGCGTCGCGTCATCAAATTCGAACTGCTCCCGAATTCACCGGGATTCATGCCTAGCCATCAGGGCTATCCGCCGCGGCTCATCTGATCACTCCCGTATCCCCGCTCGCTGCAAGCGAGCGCGGCTTCTTCACGTCGTGCAACGCTTCCGCGTTGCACCCATCGAACACCACCACGTTGCCATGAAAACGCCGAAAACACTTGCCATGATCGAGACTCAGACCCTGGATGAACTTGGCCATCACTTTGAGCGCAACCTTAACTTTCACGTCGACTCGGAGGGTCGCCAGTTCTGGAAGATTGACGGTCCGGAGATCGCGTCGTTAGCGAAGCTCGACCGCCTGGTTCGGCTGGTGCTGGAAACCGACCTCGTACCGTTTCGTATCAGAGTCACCATGCGCTGGGAGTCCGTCACTGTGCCGGACGTGTTCGGTCGGAATCACCGCGTTCGGCAACCGCGCTACGTCAAGGTTGCGGCGCCGAATTCGTTCAGCAACGCTACGGAAGGACTGGCCAACTTTTTCAGCTCGAGGGAGCTTCGCGGCGGCTTAACGGTACTGCAGCAATCGAACCCGGCCGCTAATCAACTGCTGCATGCGCCGCACATTCGACTGTTCATGGATGTGTTCTTCAGACACCGGATCAGTGAGTGTTTGGGGGGCGCCATGGACACGTTGGTCGATGCCGAAGGTCATACTCGAGCGGAGATATACAACGATTTCTCGGCCAATTTTCATCGGGCCATGCGGGACAGCGAATCTCTGCGGCAGGAGTGGCACAACTGGAATCTCGGCAGCCACGAGAACGCCGCCAACCTGTCCCGACACCTCGATCGACTATTCGAGAAGCACGGCAGCTTGACCGTGCTGCACCTGCGTCTCTTTCATGCAAAGGAGCGCACCAATCTGATCACGTCCCCGGTTGAGGCGCAGATCCAAGACCTGCAGATGTTGCGGGCATGCCGCACGAGATTCCTTGACCGTCTGCGGCGAAAGCCGGCGCTCTTTACCGATGAGCCCGGTTACGTTTGGGCCATCCTGCCGTCGCTGGAGGGCGGGTATGACCTACACTTTACCTTGCTGTTCAGCACAGTCGCCTTGCGCCGGGTGCTCGCAGACAAAACAGTGGAAGCCGGGCAGCTTGGTGTGGTCCTTCAGGATCACGCTGATCAGGTCGGCGCCTACTGGGTGCAGATGGCAACGGGCGGTCAGGGAAGCTACTTGCGCGGCGACGCGAACGCCGTCCTGTACGGTCCGGATTGGGTGCACGGCGAGGTTCGTGCCGATGACGTTGAGCGGCGTGGCAAGCTCATGAAATCGCTTGGCTACCTGGCTATGCGACGCGCATTGGTGCGCCTGAAAAACGAGCCGCCTGGGCAGTATTTCGGCCTGCCCGAGCGCAAGGTTCGCCGCTCACGCCGGCGGTCGAGAACAGCGCACTGATGCCCTGGATCGGTGCGAACACAGATGCGGCATCTCCGAAAATCTGTATCCAAGATGCCTAACCTACTGATTTTATTGGGGCGCTGATTTCATGAACTTTGAAGCCCAACGACCCCCTCTCCCCGTCCGCTAGGCTGCTGACTGACGCGTTGCCCGGTACTTGCGTTTGTATGAATTCCGGTCGAAATTCCGCACAAATATTCGCAGGGAAATTCATGGCGTGAAGACGTGCGCGCGGCAGCACTTGTACGCGAAATTCTGCTGAAGAATTTCTGCGAATTTTACGCAGAAATCTTCGCGGCGATCGGTGTGTATCGCCTCGATATGAGCCTCAGTTTGCGGAACTGGCGTGATCGTCAGTGTGGGGGAACGGTCGCACTTGTTTTTGCGTCTAGCAGGCGGAGCCTGCCGCTTTTTGTTCGCGTTTGTCACAGCGTCTTCATGCGTTTGGCCGGAGCGTATCTCGGCATCATCGGACAAAATTTACTGCGTGCAGATGTATACATATGAGGAGCGGCACAAAAGCGTGAATTCCTCGATAGGTTCCCGATCGAATCGATGATTTTTCTTGCGAATCCGTCTGTGCAGACTTTTTCTTCCTCTATATATGGAATACGAAGTATCTAAAAGAAGAGAAGGGATGGTAAATCACAGAGACATCGAGATCATGAACATGACGTAGAGGATGCTCAACATCCTCGAAGGCATGTACTCAGGTTCGGTCGAGAAACCAAAAAAGAAGGTCCCAGGTATCCGCTGAGATGACCGACCACGGTCAGATCAGACAGCGTACCCGAGACCGAACACGACGAACCACCGTCGCCACCACAGCGACGGATCACATCATTGACACCATGAACAACATCATTGAAGACTTGGAAACTCAGGAGGTACTCGCTCGTCATGACGAGCGTAACCGCTACGAAGAAGTCGAGATCAACGATCGGAAGGTGATCTTCCGTCATCGCAGCATGCGATACCTATTCACAATCGAACAGTTCGTGAAGGCGATTGAAGATGCGTATGCAAAGAGAGGCAATACAAAAGGTATTCGTGAATGGGTAGATCGAAAGGGCTGCTTGCAGACTCACAAGTACCCGCTCGGAAAGAAGTATTACAGCAAACTTAACGGGTGGCTGGAACGCTATCGAGAAGGAACGCGGTACTCACCACACGTTGAAGCGTTCCATGATGCTTGCAAGGAGCTTGGCATCATTGGCCAGCGACGCTTCTGGTTCGGTGAGCCGGGCGATACCGATGCGCAGCGCGATAAGCCGTATACGGACTGGTTCAATGAACTCATCGTGAAGATCCACGAAAAATGTCAGTCGCGCAGGTTCAAGGAGCGCATGCGTCTGATCGAGGTTCACAGGCTGCGCAGCTTTGATCGCGTGATAGCGTTTGGAGAGGAACTGTTCTCGGAAGAGAACGGGCGAGCATGCTGGCTGGTGATCGAACTGACGCTGCAATACGAATCGAAGTATCGTGGATCAATCACGCTGGACGATGTGATGAATCACCGCGATAAGTTCTTCCGGGCACGCTGGTCCGAGAGTAACTTGATGTCATGCATCAAGGCTTACGCTTGGGCTATCGAAGAAGGAGAGGACACGGGGTTCCATCTGCATGTCGTGCTCTTTTGCCTGCCAGTGACGAAAGACGACGAAGCGCTTGCGAATCAGATCGGTGATTTCTGGAACGAAGGGGTGACAGACGGCCGCGGCAAGTATTGGAACAGTAACCGTGCAAACCTGAAGCCTCGTTACGAAAAGTATGGTCACGGTGTCGGCGTGGGCCTGATCGAGCATGGCGCCCGCAAGATGCGCACGGCGATGCTGGTAAATTTGCTTTATCTGGCAAAAGCGGAGCAGCAACTGCAGATCAAGGCGGGGGGCAACGTCCATACGTTCGGCATGAGCGATGTACCGAAGAAGGTGAAAGCGGGACGTCCTCGTAAGGGTAGCGTCGTTGATGTCGAGAACAATGACGTTGGTCAGTTCTGGGGCATGCAGATGGAAGGCGTGGTCGTGCAGCAAGGCTCGGCAAGCGCTGCAGAAGGCTCTACAAACCGCTTCTGCAAGTCGGGAGTGGCGTGGCCCTTCCCGATAGAGGCAACGTTGTTAAAGGCCTCAAATCGAGCGTAATTGTAAAAGAGAAGAGCCAGAGTGACTGGCTCTCGTCACGGAGGTAGTGGTCGACATGAGTTTCACGTGGTGTGGCCTCGTGCTGGAACGCACTTGCACGAGGCTCGCTCGGAAACTGTTAGAGGGCTCGAATCGCGCTGATCACGCCCGCGCCGAGTGCGCGTGTATTGAGGAGTTTCCCGCTGCCGTTCTGTAACGAAACGCCTAGTTTTGCAGCAAGTTCTCGCAGTGCGGGCTTGGCCGGCAATTGGAGCACGCCATCTCGCTCGACCTCGATGGTGCCGGTATCGCGGCGACGGATGACATGCGCACCATAAGTCACTTCATCCGCTACGCCAGAAGTGGCCTCGTATTGAATCGTATCTGCACGCGGCATGTGACTGATGATGGCGTCAACGGCGGCCAACGTACGCGGCCCCCATTGGTTCGAGAGCGCATAAGTCTTGCCGTCTATATGAAACAACTCGTCATCCGCCGTAAAGTAGCGTGTTTGTTCGCCTCCGATTGCGTTCTCTAATCCGGCTTCGTCGAGGGTGCCGTCAGCGGACAGAAAGAGATTGCCTCTCCACGGCACTGAGCTCTCGATAGCGCTTACCGGTACGCCTTGCTTGAATGCCTCACCGACGATGGCATGAATGAGCCGGCGCTTTGGAAGATTTGGATACGCGTCATCGCCGATCGTCAAATCGTAGCGGGTCAGATCTCGTTCTGACTCCCGTGCGGCTTCCTGCTCGAGCGATTTTTCCCGAACAGCAACCTGATACTGCTCCGCTTCCGGGAGAGGTATGACCTGCTGTATGTCGAGCAATACTCGGTCGGCAATCTGGTGCGGTCGCATCTGCACGCAGCGAATGTCTAGCCGTTGTTTGTTAAGCCACAGGACGGTAGTCGTCAGCTCGGTCGAAAAGTCGGCTGATGCCAGGATAATGCGCACCTTATCCGACAAGGCGACGTTGCCCTCTTCCACACCGAGGAACTCTCGAATCACCTGTTCCGCATCTTCGTCTGACCCGATCGACTGGAGATATTTTCTGTGCGCGGCAACAGCTTGCTCGAATCGCATCGTCGAAATCATTGCCGCGTATCGCAGCGCTTGCAACTCCATGTGGCCATCGTTGTCACGCTTGAGCTCTACGACTACGAGCTGAGCCTGATCGTCAAGGCACAGCAGGTCGATGCGCCGGTTCGCCCCGACCCAGTCTCCAAACTCTTCCGCAAGCACCATTGTTTTGACGCTTGGCGTAATCGCGGCTATGTGCGCACGGATGGCTTTCTGGATGTTCTGACGCTCGAGTATCCCGAGCTGCGTGAACGTCTGAGGCCTGATTTCTTTGAGGCTTTCGCCGGTCATCTCGTACAGCGCCATCAAATTTCCCCGTATGAACAGTGGCAGTGTTCGCCACAAATGCGTGAGATCATGCAGATGTTCCGCACCCGGCGCGCTAGGCGACTTTCAGGAACGCGTCGCGGTGGCAAACGCAAAGACCATTGTAGTCTTCATCCTTCGGTCAGAGATGCTTGCGACAGGAACGGGATCTCCGTCACAAACTGTGGCTCTAGCAGCCTGACACTCGGAAACGCCCCGGCGATGCTGATGGCGCTTCGCATTCGCCCGGCGCCGCCGACTTGCATCCATAAATGAGGGGACATGCATGGACAACTAAGCAAAGATGTCGGTCTACAGGCATTTGCCCAAAATATGGGCAAATCACTTTTTCGATACCGGTGAACTACTGCTGACTACGCTGCCGAAGTGTCGGGAACACGAGGAGGAGAGTCGGCGAGACGGAACTGATGGCAAGCTTTCATTTGCGATTCTGGACGGGCAGCAGATCATGGCCGGTCTGAGTATTGCCGGCAAGAGCAGTTATCTACTCTGCACTAGTTGCTCGTGTGCTGAGCCGATTCAGCAGCGCTTCGGGACCGATAGCTGGATCGAGATCATCGACGTACAGGGATTCGCGCAAGCCGTTTGTCGAGCGGTGGGGAGCGATACGCGCCCCATGTTCGTGCCGTGCCGCTACTTAGTGGACAAGTCGGTGACCATCAACGCGGCTTCGCCTATCGCGGATGACTTTGCCGAGATGTGCGAAGCCGTAACGACAGGTAAGACAGAGAACATCAAGCAACTATTTTACGAAACCAACGCGCGGCTCAGGGCGAGGGCCGAAGCCTTTGAGCATGATGTTTACTTCCTGAAGCCGGCGGACCCATATCAGATTGAAGAAGAGTTTCGCTTTGTCTGGACCGTTGATGCAGCAGTGTCCGGGCCAAAGGTGTTCGACTGCTCCGAAGCCAGGCAGTTCTGTCAGCCGGCCCGGCTGGCGGGCTGAGGAAAAATACGCAATAAGGTACAGCGAGCCAGCGGCTGCGAGGAGGCCTTTGCTTCTCCGGCGTACCCTGAAGATCCGCACTTGGAAGCCGCCATCGTGACCGCCCTGATTCGAATGTTGCCCATGAGGCCGTTTCGGCCGACCGCATCGGTCGGCAGTCGGCCATGAGCTGCCGTTCGACAATGGCTCGTAGATCGTCGACAATTGACCGCGTTTCCGTAGAAAACTACTGACCGAGGGGCCATTTGCTATGGAATTCGAGCACGCTCTCGTCGTTGGCGGTACCGGCATGCTCGAGAAGGCAAGCCGTTACTTGTCTGATCATGCATCACGCCTGACATTAGTTTCCCGGAATGGCGAAGGTGCTCGAACACGATTGGGTCTGCCTAGAGTCAATTACATATCGGCGGACTGGACCATGACCACAACGTTTCTCGACAAAGTGAAACCAGTATTCGATCTTTGCCCGGTCGATCTTATCCTGTTGTGGATGCACCGGTCCGGCTACGATGCGAGGCTCAGTATGCTCGATATGGCGCGCGGATCGAACTGTCGCATCATTGACGTGCACGGAAGTGGTGTTGGCGATGCCCTGGCAAAGGTCGAGCAACGTCGATTTGATGCGGGCCAAGCGGGTTGCCGTTACAACGCCGTGTTGCTGGGCACTGTCAAGGATGGCGGCGAATCGTCGCGCTGGCTAACCCACGATGAAATATCGGCGGGCGTTATAAAGGCAATAGAGGCTAAAAACGACGTTATGGTTGGATATGTCTGACCAACTGCCCCAGGCGATTGTCTGCTTTCAAGCGATGCGAACGACAGCTACGGTCGCGTGCTGCCGATCACGGCCTCGCATGGTTGAAGCTGCGCAGGCCCATTGCATGAGACAGCACCCGAACCGAATCGCCCGCCGGTCGCGTTCCGGCCGTTTTACTTTACTTCAGTGACGAAGTTATCGCGGCTGCGCCGGACTTTCTTCAAGTTCACAAGCCAATCACCTTCGGCTGCTCGATATCCAACCGGCAGCATGACAACGCTACGCAGGTTCTTCGATTTCAAATCGAGGATCTCATCGACCGCTACCGGGTCGAATCCTTCCATCGGCGTAGCATCAACATCTTCGAAAGCTGCTGCAATCAAGGCAGCGCCGAGGCCAATGTAAGCTTGCCGCGCGGCAGCGTGATAATTAGCCTCCGTTCCTCGATCGGCAACGATACCTAGTAACATCTGGCGATAGTTTTCCCAGCCCTCGTTTTTGAAACCTCGGACTTCGTTGGTGAGATCGAACATCATATTGACGCGATCAGCAGTGATGTCGTCCCATGCAGCGAATACCAGCAGGTGCGAACAGTCGGTCACTTGCGCCTGGTCCCAAGCCACTGTCCGAATCTTTGCGCGGATGTCCGCATTGCTGACTACGAACAACTCAAACGGTTGGAGCCCGCTTGAGGTAGGTGCCAGCCGCACCGCTTCAACGATACGTTCAAGCTTATCCGCAGGCACGCTTTTCGTCGCATCAAACTTCTTGGTTGCATAGCGCCACGCCAGTCTTTCATTTACTGCTGTCATTACATTTGCCTTTAGGTGTGAATCTGCAAGCCGATATCGGACCGCCGTTTCAAGATCAGCAGACGAGGACATGGCCTCTGCTCACCCCTCATAGACGCAGCCGAAAACACAATTTTGCCGACATCCTAACGTAAAGAGCGTAAAGAGCGCCTGCCCGCAGACAGGCAAGCACCAAGGGGGCCGCTTTCTGAACCTGTCTGGTCGTCACCATTGCAGGCGGGCAAGATCGGCCGAGGCCGTGTGAAAACGCAAAAGTGCTCGGTTTTCGGGTGTCGCTTTACCCTTCCCGAGTCGCCACCAGGCCGATACGCGGCGATCTGAAGGGGCGACTTTTGAGAAGCCTTCGTGCGGCGCGAGTTTTCACACGGCCTCGGCCAAAAGCCGACGTCCATCGATGTAGGTCGAATCGCCGACAATCGGTTCCCTCGTGGTAGGGCCGTTCTCGTGCGGCGGTTGCGCACCCGCCGCATGCCGCGCCTTGTCAAACCGTACCTATCAGCGCTCGGGAACGACGTCGAGCGGTGTAGCCAAGATTGCAATCGTCGCTATTTTTTTCTTCAAAACGTTGTGTAGACTCTTATCTCGGAAAAGAACTGCTTACGTGCCAATGGCATTATTTTTCTGTGATTTCGTTCAGGCGCGCGCCTAAGGGACAGCAAATCAATGGACAAGAATACCCAGGCTGCCGCTCCGGACTCTATCGGGCAGAAAATCACAGAATTACTCGCTGCGATTAACTCAAACGACCGCCTTGCAGTTCGAGCGTTTCTGGATGAAAACGTCGTTTCCCCGCCGGCTTCGCAGAAATATCCTGCCCGAAACGATCTCGAATGGTTGCTTGGCCTTTTCCGAATTACGCAGGGCGTGGACTTACTGTCCGTGGCCGAAGATACGAGTAACTCGACGGTGGTGGTCACCGTCGAGGACCGAGTGTACGCGGGATGGCACGAAATTCGATTGATTATGGAATCTGGTGGGTCAGGACGCATATTCGAGATGACCGCGAGGCCAACTCTCACGCGAAACGCAACTCGGACACAACTGGCCACGACGGATTTGGCTGAGCAGGCGCTCGAACTCTGCGTGAAAGGATTCAATGCCGGTGTGTTTTCCGGGGCGGTGCTCATCGCGCACGGGGGTGAGGTTCTGTTCGAATATGCATGTGGTCACGCAAACAAGCGCTTTCACATCAATAATGGTCCGGATACCAAATTCAACCTGGGGTCCGCGAACAAGATGTTCACTGCCGTTGCGCTCGCGCAGCTGACAGAAACCGGTCAGCTCAGTTTTGAGGACTCTCTCGACAATTATCTGAGCGATGAGTGGCTTCCTGCCTCCGTGTCGAGTAGGGTAAAAATAAGACACCTTCTTACCCATACCTCTGGCTTGGGAAGTTACTTCAATGAGACATTTTTCAAGACTTCCCGCGACCTTTTCCGCAGCATAGACGACTTCAAAGTACTCGTTCGAGACGACAGCCTTGCGTTCGAGCCTGGAAGTGAGTTTCTATACAGCAACAGCGGTATGTTGCTGGCAGGTGCCGTTATTGAACGGGTAACTGGTGCGGACTACTTTAGTTATGTTCGCGATCGAATATTTGTTCCGTGCGGAATGTTTGACACCGACTGCTACGACATCGACGACCCCATCGAAAATCTCGCGATGGGCTATGTTCCCACATCGCAGAATCGGTCCGGGTGGCGCGAAAACATATTCACCCACGTTGCCAAAGGCGGACCGGCAGGCGGCGGTTTCTCAACCGTTCGAGATCTTCACCGATTCGCCACGTCGCTCTTGTCCGATCGCCTGATCAGTCGCAAGACACGTGATTTGCTGTGGAGAGATCACATCGGGGCGCAGTATGGGTACGGATTTTTTGTGTGTGGTGAGGGGAGCGACTTAAAGGTCGGCCACGCTGGTGGTTTTCCGGGCATCAGTGCAGACTTCGAGATTCAACTGAATGGCGGTTTTGTTACAGTTGTGTTGTCTAACTACGACCTTGGAGCATTGGAACTATCACGGCGCCTACACGAGCTAGTTGACCAAATACATTTTTGAATTGTCTCGATTCTCGCAACTAGCTGCCCTCCGCTGAATCTGCTTCAGCGGCCGGCACGACCGTCGAAGATGAAGTTTGAATGTCCGCTCTGGAATCCGTCGAAAGACCGCTGTGGGTCGGCTCATACCTTTTGCATCGGGCGCGCGACCAAGATGAGCGTCACGCTCGGTCGTCGGGCGCTGATCGGCCCACTTTGAGACGTTCGACACGACCGGCCGAACCGTTGACAATCAGCCTTCGAAATTCTCTTACTTCAGACTGACGCAGAAGAGCTATGACAGCAACTGTTACTGATATCTCGACGCTCGTCCATGAATTTTGGACACTCATGGGTTCAAACGACTTTGCGTCAGTCGAGTCAGTGCTAAGCGAGCAATTCATCCTCGAATGGCCCCAGTCGAACGAACGCATCAGAGGCGCGGCGCGGTTTGCGCAAATGAACTCGGAGTACCCGGCAGAAGGGCCCTGGCGCTTTACGGTGAACCGAGTCGTCGCCAACACCGGTCATGAAGCAGTATCCGATGTGACCGTTACCGACGGTGCGTTGACGGCGCGAGCCATATCGTTTTTCTCAGCCGAAGCCGGGAAGATTACCAAGATTGTCGAATACTGGCCCGAGCCTTATGCTGCGCCCGTCAATAGAGCGCATCTTGTTGAGCTCATCGACGAGAAGAGCCCATATTGACTGCTGTCTCGTGGCTAGATCACCGGCACGGACCGGCCGAGGCCGTGTGAAAACGCGCTCCGCACGAAGCCTTCTCAAAAGTCGACCCTTCAGATCGCCGCGTATCAGCCTGGTGGCGACTCGGGAAGGGTAAAGCGACACCCGAAAACCGAGTACTTTTCCGTTTTCACACGGCCTCGGCCAGAAGGCGACATTCACCGGTACACTAGGAATTCGATACTTCCCTATATTCGAACCAGCCGTCGGCAAGGATGTCCTGGATGAAGCTTTGGAGCATTCGCGACTACGTGTTTTTGCTTTCAGCGCAATCGGCGTCCACCTTGGTCGGTGCGGGTATGAACGTGGTCTTTCCGCTGTTGATCCTGAAATTCACCGGATCGATGGCTGCCGCAGGGGTGGTGGGTGTCTTGAGGTCCGCGCCTTACTTATTTTTGAGCCTACCATTAGGGGCGCTAGTCGATCGATGGAACCGCAGACACATCATGATGGCGTGTCAGACCGGGCGGTACATCTGCTTTTTCGCCCTTGGCCTAATGGCACACTACGGCGTGGTCAATCAGTGGCACATTTACTTCGTCTGCATAGTGGACGGCATCTTGTTTGTATTTTTCAATATCGCTGAAGCGGCAGTCCTGTCGAGCGTAGTGCCCCGCGAACTGCTGTCTCAGGCATCTAGCACGAACGAGGCTGGCTTCGGTACAGCGATGATTCTCGGGCCGGCTGCTGCGACTTTGGTCTATCAAATCTTGGGGATTAGCGGGGCGCTTTTCGCCGGCGCTTTTTGCTACCTTCGTTCCTTCATCCTCCTCAAGATACTTAAGACCGAACTAAATGTTTCGCGTGTGGAAGCGCGACGTTCCTTGACGGAGGAAATTGCGGAGGGAATTCGATGGCTTTCAGGTGCCCGTCTGGTTCTTTTGCTTGCATGCATTATGGGGGGCCTGAATTTAATCAACGCCGCAATGCCGCTTTTGGCAATCACTGTGGGACAGCGTTTGGGCGTCAGCGATACGTCGATTGGGACGATGGTCGCATGCGGAGGTATCGGAAGTGTTCTCGGGTCCATTTGCGGCACGCGTTGGTTGCGTCTCCATGGTTTTGGCCGAGGCGTGGTGCTGGCCACCTCGCTCCATGCGATTGCCTTTGGTGCGTTGTTCATAGCGACAAATCTGCCGAGGCTTGGCTTAGTTTATGGGCTAGTCGAAGCGTTCTACTCTATCTACGCCGTTATGCAATTCGCTTACCGTGTTAGGTCCGTGCCAGAGCAGCTTCAGGGAAGGGTCAACAGTGCATGCCGATTAATAGCCTTTTCTTTGTATCCCCTAGGTTCGGCGCTCGCTGGGATAATCTCCGAATACTGGGGCGTACGAGTTTTATTGACTCTTTTTACAGCGGTCGCGGTTCTGCTGGCTTGTACTCTATCGCTCAGTCGGTCGATCGCGCCTACACGGCATGAAGGTTCTGTTCGGGAAGGCTTACGAGAATGATTGTGATCCTGCGGGAACACCGGCTGGGCGATATCTGTCGCGCGGTGTTCGCTGAAGGATATTTCGAATCGGCAAAATGAGTGAGGTAGCGTTTATGCATGTCCCGGCGATGGCAACCGCCCCTGCCCCCTTGCTGTGAAGGGCCGCTTTCTGGAAACCCGAAAGTCCCCTTCGGGTCGGTTGCTGTCCTCCGTGAGATGCGCGGTTTGAGAGTTGTGGCCCGCGCTGGAATTGGGCAGAGGTCGGCCCAGCAAGGGACCTTCGCCCGGGGCGTCTCTCGGACATTCAGGAGGCCGCCTCGGTAAGCGGCCATTCGATCGCTGACAATCGGCGTCTCTGTCAGACATTGCCGACATTGAGGCGGGTTGGTTTCTACTTCAGCAATGCAACGGCGCATTGCTGACATTGGCGGCATCCTCCGCTACCTCCTTACTTCATGCGCCTAAGCATGCCGAGGGGGAAGCCGCCGCCGACGCTGTTGATGACGTCCTGCCACTTGTCACAGGCGAAGATGACCGAAGCGTTCTTGGAAGTCACCCGGATTGCACCGTCCTTGTACTGTCCGTGGAGGTCACCAGTTTGGCCAGTTTGAGTGATGTCAACGCCATCACCAGCACGAGCGATGACGACCGGCGCCGTCGTCCCGTCGGACCAGTTGCCGACGTATTCGTGTGGCTGTTCGTCATGCGGGCCGGCCACGATCGACAGCGGCTCGACAAAAGTTAAATTCGCCGCTGGTAGGCGCGCATCCTCAGTCGTAAGCTGTCGCTGATCAGAACGCGAGGAGGGCTCTCGTGAAGAATTCCGAAAGTAAAGAAGACCCCGGGCAGGCGCCGGAGCACGCGCGACCCCGCACCTGGACCTCTCGGCAGATTATTCCGAAGGTCAAGCGGCCCTCGAGCGGGCACCGAAGCACGCGTGGCCCCCGCATCTGGGCCCGGCTGCTCATTCCAAGGGGCAGGCGGGGAAGCGGGCCGCGAAAGCACGTGTGGATCGGGCACCGCGCCACCGGGGCGGCCGGTCTTTTCCTGCTGCTAATCTATGCGGCGTTGCCTTCGATGCGACACGCCGGGACAGACCTCCTTGATGAGGCCGCCGGAGGCTTGCTGCGCGATCTGGGCATCGCGCTTATGGTCGCCGCAGTCGTGGCGAGGCTGTTCGACACGGTGTATCACGAGAAGATGTTCGGTGACCCCGTGCGCGACCTCAAAACGTCAGTGAATGAGACGACCGCAGATCTGCGTGATAGGACGCGCAGAGTTTCTGCGGCCATCGAAAAGACCGTATGGGACATGCGGAGGAAACAGACGAGCCGCGATACCTCGTTAAGGAAACAGTATGACCAGATGGTCGAGAGCTTATCGCTGCTCTCCCGATCGAGCGCCCTGGGAGTGGTTGGATTCCACGAACGGAATCACTACTTCAGGGAAGAACTCGGCAAAGCCCTGCGAAGCGCCGAGCAGCACTGCTGGATTGTCGGACGGACACACAAGGAGATGCTAGGCGCGCAGGACGAGGGTAAGGGGTGGCTAGTGGAGGATCTGGAACGCAAACTCAAGGCCCGGCCGGACTTTTCGCTGAGGATCCTGCTCGCCAACCCTTTTGATCCTGTTCTGGAGCCCTCGCAGACGGACATCGAGGTCGACCGAACCGTGCCCCGGACACGCAATCCCGCTCGCGTGCCGCTGCACGGTTTTGAGGATGCGCGCAAGGCAATCTACCAGATACTGGACACCCTGAAACCCCATCAGACGATCAGGCCGACCGAGGTGAATCAGAAGAACAGGCGCATCGAGGTGAAGCTGCTGCGGACGTTCGCGGTCCCTTATTGCATGCTCATGACGGAGGAGCGCGTGTTTGTCGAGCACTACCTTCCGTCGCGCGAAGGTGGAGCGTTATTCATAACCTCAATTGTGCGCAAGGATCAAGCGCGCGAACAGGCGCCCTATGATTGCTTCAGGAGCGACTTCAACAAGCTCTTCGAGCATGGAGAGGATTGCGATACGGTGCTTGAACGGTTCAAAGAAAGAAAGATCGACCAGTATTCGGACGACCCCCGCGGGCTGTCCGTGGAGCACAGGTATCCCGGGCTCGAACAAGCGATAAAAGACGCGCGGGCCCTGAATGGCAAGCCCGAGGAACTGACGGGCGAGGCTGATTCAGCCGAGGGGGGGGTGACCCCTTCTGATCAAAGGTATCCCGGGCTCGAACAAGCGATAAAAGACGCGCGGGCCTTGAATGGCAAGCGCGAGCAATTGATGGGCAAGGCTGATTCAGCCGAGGGGGTGGTGACCCCTTCTGATTTCAGGAGCAACCGCGTTACCACCGACCAGCAAACCGTCTATGCCGACGTCATCCGCTACATCAAGGGCCATCGCGGCAAGATCAAGACAGCTATCGTCCTGCAGTACTCCGCCGTGAAAGTCGAGGACGTTCTAATCGCGCTGATGGACGCGGGGGCAACCATTTATCTCTTTGTGCAGTCGCCAAAGATCGCCGATCCCGAAATGAAGATGCAGTCCGCGCGAATCCAGGCCCAGCGCAGTCACCTGCCCAAGGTGCTCATACGCCGCATCACCCAGGGGAAGTGCAAAATTTTCGAATATCGTCCGCGCGCCACCTTGCGGGGCATATTGATCCCGGGCCATCTTCTCGCTCTCGGTCCTTACATCTACCAGGCATCGCCGACTTCCTTTATGGAGGCCGATCCGTTTCCCGACGATAGGATCGAGATCAAGGGCCACGACGCGCCGGGCATGCTCTACTGGTATGACTCGCCTGAGTACCGTGTTTTCTGCGACGCGTACCTCGATCTCGTTGAGAACTACGCGCGCGACACCACTGCACAAGTGCGCACCATCCCCGATGACTTTCTGCCCCCGCAGGAGCGCTCGGATGGCCAGGCAGCGGCGGTAGACGGCGGAACCTGAACGTGTGCCGTGATGGCCGGTCGACCCGCCGCCACGGTAAAAAGCGCCCCTCATCGAAGAGGGGCGTTGGAGGTGCCGCTGACACGCGGGCGGCGATTCAGCTAGTGCAGCACGAGCCTGTGCGAATTCTGCAGTCAGCCGGCCAACCTGAGCTTAAGACGGTTTCATAAAGACTGCTGACGCCTAAGAGTGTTCCAGATCAAGCAGCAGCGAAGTTTGAGGAACGCTTCGTGAATGTCAGCGCGACGTTCGAAGCGAATACGTAAGCGACGAAAATGATGCAGCTGTGCTGATGGGTGGTGTTGTGCGATGAAGCTACGTCGCACAGGCGAAGCGCGTCAGTGCGGCAACCCACATACATGACTGTCGATGCTCGCATGTTTTCAATGTTGCAAACGATTGGATTAGCGGCAATGCGCTGAATGGCGTAGAAAATGCCTTTTGTTGCGCGATCCGTCATGCGATTCGACGGAATTCGAGCGACGCCCGCTGGCCGCTATGCTTCGAGAAGCCGCCGCTGTGGCCGCTAGGAGGCATTTGACCGAAACGGGTCGTGTTGAGACCCTTGCCTCCACCCTGCAGATCGGCGAAGAACCAAAAAAAAACAGGAGCTGGCGAGTATCTGGCTCCTGCCAGAAATTGAACTGTCGCGCATGCCGATAGTCCTCATGTCGTCAGCATTGTTCTTGCCGGCTGTTGTCCGTTCTTTCGCTGGCAAAAGTCGTGTCAATGATTGCGAGCGTTGATCGCCTTCATCAACTCCTCGTCGGCATCGCGCGCATTGGTGCGCTTGGGCTTTCTGTCCGTGACACAGGTGGACGTGTCCGAGGTCGCGAAGTCGTACAACGTTCGCGTTCGAGCATTACAACGAGAAGCATCCCCATAGCGTGCTGAAATACCGCTCGCCTCGCTAGTTTCGGAGCTCGGTGGATTCGGCAACCTCAGTGTGAAGTTGTGTCTGGTATTACAGGGGCAACTTCACTGCGCGTCTTCCGTCTGTTGATGACTCTCAAAGAATCGATAGGCTCCCTTGCCGGCCCTTTTGGCGGAATAAAGTGCACGGTCGGCGTGCTCAAGAAGCTGATCTGGATTTTTCCCGTCTTGTGGCAAAAGGGCGATGCCCACACTGACACCGATGCGTACGGTGGTACCGTCAGCAAGCGTGAACGGCGTGTGGATCTGCTGGATGATGTGCTCGGCAACAATGGCGGCATCTTGCTCGTGCGCGATCTGTTCCAGAACGATGACGAACTCATCTCCCCCGAGGCGAGCCAGCATATCGGTGTGCCGCAGGCGGGCGTTGAGCCGAGCCGTGACTGCCTGCAAGAGTTTGTCGCCAGTCTTATGTCCGAACGTATCGTTAACCAGCTTGAATCCGTCGAGATCAACGAATAAGACCGCGCCGGGAACATCCTTCCGATAGCGGTCGAGCATGTGCTCCAGTCTCGACATCAGTAGCAGGCGATTTGGTAGCCCCGTGAGTGGATCGTGGTGCGCAAGCCGAACCATTTCACGTCGCATGTCCGATAGACGGGTATCGTCAATAAGCGTCCAAATGAGGGCGACCGTATTCCCGTGGTCGTCGGGAATAGCATTGATGCGCAGTGGATAGCGATGCGCGCCGTCGTACACGAGCGGGCCAGGCATTTCACCTTGCCAGCAGCCCGTGGAAGCGATGGACTTGCGGATTGCCCGATAGAGCGTCCGGTCGAAATATCCAGCCCAAAGGCGGCGCAGGTTTTTGTCCTGGATTTCATCAGGACGGTATCCGGTCATACGCATCAGTGAGGTGTTGGATTCGATCACGCATCCCCGGGCATCGGTGATCACAAGGCCGTCCGGACAATGTTCAAAGATCATTGCACGCAGCACGATTCGTTGAGCTGCGGTAATCGGAACAAGAGGTTTCTCGCTTTCCAAACTGCCTCCCTGAGTCAACGAGTCTTTCCCTGATCGTGTAGGTTAGAGGCCCAATGGGACAAATTGTGTCTTGTTATGGAAAGTAGTTTCCGGCGGTAGTGCGCGGGGTGGACGGCGACCGCTGTCATATGCGTTGTGAAGTCGCGGCCTAAAGAACTTCGGAAATGTGCCGTTAAGGCAGTCTTGAACAGTTCTACCCCTATTCCACCTCCGACATGCTGGATCGAGAAATCATGCAGGTCTTGCCCGATGCTGCCAGGGGCGAAGAGCCAATTTCCACTCCCGACGTACATCGCAAGCTCAGCGTCATGCTGCTCGATCCGCCGGTTGTGAAGACGGTGCAGCGACGGCTCGAAGAGATGCTCAAAGATTCGCTTGTTGTCATGGAGCAGCGCGGGAGGGCCAAGTATTGGCGCAAGGTTGCAGGAGCAAGCGGCCTTGCCGCAAAGGCGGCCGGCATGATGACGCACGACGAGGCGCTCGCCCTGCAGACGTTGCGTCGCTTTTCAACGTGGCGGATTCCGGCGCTGGTGGCCGAAACGCTTTCACCGTTGTTCGATGTGGCGGGCAAGCGTCTGGCGACGGTCAACAACGAGCACGAGCGGCGCTACCGTAAATGGATCGACAAGATCGAGGTCGAAACCGGCGGCTTCGCGCTGCGATATCCCGAGGTTGATTCCGATATCTTCGCAACTGTTTCGCAGGCGCTCTTTAACGAGCAGAAACTGGAGATCGTTTACCAGCCGCCTTCGAAGATCGACAATGCCGAATCGAAGACCATCTACCCGCTCGGGTTAGTGGAGGTCGGCGGGTTGGTCTATCTCGTGGCTGAGATGCAGCGCCATCCCCATCCAGCGATGTACCGGCTCGACCGTCTCGCATGCGCAACCATGTTGCCGGAGTCGTTTGCCTATCCACGTGGATTTCGACTCTCGGAATACGTGCGGGAACAACGTCAGTTCGACTTCATGGTGGAGGGCGAAATCGACCTGAGGCTGCGTTTCAGGAACGGTGCGGGGAACCATCTGCTCGAAGCGCCGCTGTCCGAGGACCAGCAAGCTGCCCAAAATGGCGATGCGCTTGAAGTACGCGGCACGGTGCTGTTGAGTCAGCGACTGAGGTGGTGGCTGAGGGCGTTCGGACCGAACGTCGAGGTATTGCAGCCGGCGAACCTGCGGGCCGAACTGGCGGAAGAAGCAAAGGCTTTGGGCGCGATTTACGAAGGACAGGGCGCATAGTGATGCTCGGACATGATTTGTCTCATGGGGTGTTTATCTTGAGAGAACAGCACATCGATGCTGCTTTATCGAACCTCGAACAGGAGAAACCATGTTTAATAATTATTCCCCGCTGCAACATCTGGCTGCCTTCGCGATTGTTTTCGTTGCAGCCGTGGCGGGAACTGCGGCAGTTGGCGCGTATGTCGATTCGGTCAAGTCCGATGCGCAGAAGGGATAAATCGACCTTTGGAATGGCAGGTTTGAAATAACCCGTCGCGTATGACGAACAAGCAGCCGGAAGCGATATGCCAATACGCCCAGCGCCCTTTACGTTGAAATGTAGTCAATGTGGATGGAAACATACATTTGCCCCGCATAGCGATGTCCTGGTTCCGAACGTGGACATCCGTTCCCATTGCCCACGGTGTGGTGCACAGGCGTTGGCCCGATTGCAGCCCAATCTGGTCGAGCGGGTTTCCGCGCGATTAAGACAGGTCTGGCCGCGCATGTGATTGAAGTGCCACGGACTAATTCGGCTGCATCGCAAGTTATTCACCAGAAAGGTTCACCATGAATTCTCCCGAGCTCCTGCTCAATAATCTGAATCAGTCTCTTCGTGCGCTGAGAGGCGCAAGTGCTGTGCTGGAAGGTCCGGGTATCGATGAGGAACTGCGGCCCGTGATGCAGCGGCTGCTGCTGGCGCAGGTGCTGGGAGAACTGTCGATAGTCGCCATTGGCGGGTCGCAAGGTGCAGGCAAGACGACCTTGCTCGCAAAGCTGTACGACCTGTCGTGCGATGAGTCGTCGTGGCTCAACGCCAACGAAGGCCGCGGCGAGCAATTGCCTGTCTTGATCCTTGAAGATCAGAACGCGACCACGGCGCAAGGCTACCTGCGCCGGCTCGTTTTCAACAAGCAAACGAAGCAATGCGAGCTGATGGAAGATCCGGTCAAGGACGCACGCGAGTTTCGCAAAGCATGCGGGGGCGCCGATTCCGATGTGCTGCTGCCCGTCCTGCGCGTGCCTCCGAAGTTCTTTTCCGGCACGCGGCAGGCATTGATGCTGCTTCCCGGCTACGAGCGCGCGACGCGAGAAAACCGCTTGTGGCAGACGATGATGCGTCAGGTGATGATCGGCTCGGCGGGTTGCGTGATCGTCACCGACAGCACGCGCCTCGCAAACCAGCAGCAACAAGAAATTCTCGGCGACGCGCTTCAGGACGATCTCAAGACGCTCGACACGCTTGTCGTCGTCACCAAGACGGAAGAACTGGCGTCTAATGCGGAGAAGCTGCAGGCGATGCGCACGATCGCGGCGCAGACGTTCGACATCGCCGAGCCGGACCGTCGCGTGATCACGGCGGGCGTGACCGATGCCGACTACGTCAAGCAATGGCTGCCCGCGCTCGAAGTGGCGATCAGACAGCTGGGCGCGAGCACGGTCGAGCATCGTAATGCGCAGCTCGGCAATCTGGAAGAAACGGTCGGGACCGACCTGGGCCGCGTGCTGTCCACCGTGCAAAGTCGCGCGCGCACGTATCTCGCACGCAACGACGATTCGGACAGCGCGCAGGCAATCGTGAGCCGCTGTCTGGACGCGTTCGATGATTCGAATCGCGATCTGCGAGAGAAGTATCGCAGGCAGATCGAGCAGATGTTGCGCACGCGTACCGGACACGCATGGGATAACCTCCAGGAGCGTCTTAAGAACAATCACGAAGGGTTCGTGGAGAAGGTCAAAGGACTCTTCGATAAGGCGACTGAAAGCCATCAGAAGCTGCAGGCCGACGTTGCTGGCGCGTGGGACCATGGTGGACCGGTCGGCGACTCGTTCATTCAGATCGTCACCACGCTCGTCGAGGCACGGCTGGGTGCCCCGGCATTGCCCGTCGCCGCGAAACTGACCAACGACGCGGCGGTACCCCAGCGTCTTGGCTACGCGGATGACAAAGGCAATGCTGTCGCGTGGAAAAAGCTTTCCGACGACACGATCAGCGACCTCAAGGCGCTCTTCTGCCAGGTCAGAGAGGAAGACACGCAGATCGAGACCAGCAAGGCGCTGGACGCCAATATCAAGCTGCTGCCCGCGCTCGGTCTGGAGTACGTGCGCGCGGCCAGCCTGCTTCCGGGGCTTGTCAGGCTCGACGAGCACGGCGTACAGGCCAGCCTCGACGGCGACCTCATGACGTCGCTGACCAACGTCCGCGGCCAGCTGCAGGCGTTCCAGTCCGAAACCAGCACGATTCTGAAGGGCCTGGCAGTCGTGATGGCGATCGACTTCTTCGCGGACGGCCAGATGAATTCCGTCGCCCCGCTGCTGAAAGTGCTCGGCCTCGGTGCTGCCCAGGCCACCGAAGCCGCGGCGACCGGCGCGACGACGGCCGCATCGACCGCCGCCACCGCGATGACGGCGGTCTCGGCCATAGGCGCGGTCGTGGCGACCGCCGCCACGGTAGGTTTTCTCGTCTATGCCGGCATGCGCGAGGTCCGGCAGTACGACAATCAGGTCCGCAGCTACGCCTATGCAGCGCTGCAAGGCATTCAGGATCTGCACGAACGCCATTTCATGTCGCATTTCGACGACCTGATGGGCCATCTGCGTGATCGCCTGAGTGAAGGCCTGCGCCGCCGCTTCAAGCTCGATGAGGCGCTGATGCGCCAGGACCGTCTCGCCAAGGCCATTGCGGACGCAAAGCAATACCGGCTCGATCTGCTCGACGAGATCGCGCGCTCGGGCAAGACACTCGATATCTATCGGGGGCTGCTCGCCGCATGAACGCACGAGATCCAGCGGGCGAGCCCACTCTCGCCGCACGATGGGCGCAACTGAGCGCGCAGCGAATCAAATGGGCCTTCGGCGCCTACGGAC
This sequence comes from Paraburkholderia lebeckiae, assembly GCF_050436225.1. Taxonomy (NCBI): domain Bacteria; kingdom Pseudomonadati; phylum Pseudomonadota; class Betaproteobacteria; order Burkholderiales; family Burkholderiaceae; genus Paraburkholderia; species Paraburkholderia lebeckiae. The sequence continues at coordinate 3,981,285 of NZ_JBNDLU010000002.1, forward strand.
GCTTTATCGGCAGCCTGGGCGAGGAAATGCGCGCCCACTTCCCAACCGGCGACGCACGCGGCGAGGCCTACGTTGTCGTGTTCGGCCGCACGCAGGTCGGCAAAACGACACTGCTGCTCGATCTGATGGGTGTGTCGCCGCAGCATGCGGTGCGCGTTTCCAGGGTCTTGCGCGGCGGGCGCGAGATCGGCAAATCGGCCACGGCTACGGCAATGGAATATCGCCGTTCGCCCGACGACCGCTGGCGACTCTATTGGAAGGCCGAACAGGTGCTGGACGACGACAAGGCCATGGAAGAGGAGCTCGGCAAGTTGCGCGAGAACATGTCCTCCGGCCAGCTCGTCGTGGACGCACCCGTCAAGGTCTCGATCCCGGCCAGTTGCTTCGACGCCGCGACCGACGGCACGCTGCGCGTGCGCATGCTCGATCTGCCCGGCGACAATCCGCGCGACGACACGGAGCAGGAGCACGTCACGGACATGGCCGAGAAGTTTGTGCCGAACGCGGACCTGATTCTACTTGTCGGGCGGGCGGACGATCTGTCCTTCCTGAATCCCGATGCGATGACGCTGCCGCGCATTCAGGACTGGCGCATCATCCCGCAGCGCTTTCGTATCGTCACCACGTATTCGTTCACGCCCGACTCGCAGCGCAAGGCTGCGGAGTCCGTCGGCGGTCCATTGGACGCGAAGTATTTCCGTCAGCGCCTGCGCGAACAGATCGAGACTTTCGGGCGGCCGCTGCCTGAAAGCGAAGTGCCGCCGGATTTGCTGTTCCCGCTGGAGTTCGGCGACTCGTGGGCGAGCCAGGCCGCGCGCGGCGACGGATTCCATGAGCGCGTCAATCCGGTCATCGAGCAGCTCAAGCAGCAACTTCGTCACGACATCGAGGAATCGGCCACGCAATATGGACGTCTTCGCTCCGCTATTCAGGTTCACGTAACCGCGGATAACGTGAAGGCGGCGCATCTCAAGCAACTCGATAAGGCGCTTGAGACGGAGCGAACGAAGCTGGCGGAGCTCGATAAGGAGTATGCGCAGGTCGCGAACCGGCTCGATCTGGCGAAGCAGAAGATCGAGCGGTTGGTTGATGTCGGTGCCTTGAAGGAACAGGTGCTGGCCGCAATAGAGCCTGATTGCCAGGTGATCGCCGATTGGGGAAAAGAGCGTGGCGGGCAATTGCGAAAGGGGCTCGATACAAACCGGAAAAGTTTCTCGCTTCAGATCGTGCGCTACTCGTCGGAACTATTGACGCGCGCGCGCGATTATCGGCCGACTCTGCTGCAAGACGGCAACGAAATTTTCTGGGTGGATATCACCCCGGAAGAGGAGCCCGATGCGGGCCGGCTGCGCAAGACCCTCGATGGTGAGTTCCCGGCAATCAAACTGAAACTCTCAAAGTACATTTTCGACGAGTATTTCCCTAATGTTTCGGACGACTTCAGGGCCGACAAGATGCTACTCGATTGGGAAATGGGAAGTGCCGCGAGGACCGTCATCAAACGGCTCGTCGAGCACTGGACGACGGTCGCCAAAGACCGCATCGAGCGAGCCGAACTCGAGAAAAGGCTCGCTGAATCGCACATCAGCCTAGGCCGCCTCGACCTGAACGAAGTGGACCGCCGGCGCACGGCGCAGCGCGAAACCGTTGCCGCGCGCGAACACGAGCGCGAGTCGTTCAGCAAGCGCCTAGATAGGGAGCGCGCGGCGAGCGGCAGCTTCCGGCGACATCTGGATGAGGCTTATCTGAGCGCACTGCGCGAGCGCACGCGCGAGGCGCGGACGGCCGCCACGCCGTCGGAGTCGTTGCTGCTGTACCTCTCGGCGGCTCAAATGGGCGAAGAACGTAGAAACATACTGATCGGACAACAACCATGAACGCAAAAGACTTCGATTACGCAGATCCGGAACTGGAGGAAAGCATCCAGAAGGAAGAGGAAGAACTCGGTCTGCTGTTGACCCGGGTGATGAGCCGGTCGCTTGAGCAGGTTACGTCGAGGCTCGTCGGCATGGAAAAGCGTGTGATCGACGTGGACGAAGCGATGCGCACCGTCAAGGAGACCACGCTGGTCGATCTCGTCGGCCAGGTGCAGGGAGTCGAAGACGGACTGAGCACGCTCAAGAAAGCGGCGCAACGAAACGGCGAAGAACTGGGCGAGATGCTCACGGGCCGCCTCGACGAAGTGCGGCAGGACATCTCGACGATCGGCACTGGCCACGAGCGTCTCCAAACGCAGTTGACTACAAAGGTCGAGGAGAGTGGACAACAGATCAAAGCCGGCCTCTCGGCGTTGACTGCGCAAGGCGTTGCAGCCACCGCCGAAAAGCAGGTGACCGATGCGCGGCTGGTCGCAGCGGTGGCCATGCTGCGAACCGGCATCGACCAGCAAAACGAAACACTGAAGAGCGCCGTGGAATCGCTCGACCGGCAGTTGCAGGCGCAGCATCAGGCCAGTCTCGACGCGCTGGCAGCTGGGCTGGCCGAGGTAATCAAGCGCGTAGGTGTCGTGCAGCGCAGGGTGCGATGGTTCGGCATCTTGGGGATATTATTCGGAATTCTTATTATAATTTTATCTTTGTCGCCTCACTGATAATCTCCAGATTTTACGTCTCGACAGCCACCTGGCAGGGGCAGGGTGAGTTTCGGTTAATACACCTGATGCGCTTGAACGAAGGTACTGTCGACTGTAACCAAGATCGTCGGCAATCGGTCTGCGCGCACACAGCCGCAAGCGAACATAGCACTTCAGTGCAAGGCGTCCAAGCAGGATTGCATAGCCACCACGACACGCAATCCTGTTTTCTTTCGAGATCGTCCAGCTTTCCGCTATGAACCGCTACTGCACGATGTGATGTAACGGTCGAAACACTCCAGCATGTCCTGCTCATGAGCCTGTGCTCGTTCGTCGCTCCACGTTTCGTTTTCGTAGATCAGTGCCATTTTCAACGAGTCGAGTCTGGACTTGTTGCTGTTCAGGAAGCGTTGGCGTTTCTCGTTGAACGGCAGGTTCCCGTATTCTGAGTTGACGCTGCGTGAGACGAGCGCCAAATTGCCAAATCGGTCCATCATTTTGTCGACCCGGTAGTCGTCGCGTTTGCTCGGCGTCTGCGGTGAAATATGCTCGACTGAGTTCTTCGCGGTCAGTCTGAAGCGCTGCCATTCGTCCGACTTCCGTTTCTGCTGATGCCACAACACGAACTCAAGTTTGTAGAACCAGTAATGCGCAAAGTTCACGCCGCCCGGCTGGGTGAGCACGTCCCGGTACACGAGGCTCCGCCGCTGCCACGGATCTTCCATGAACGAGCGTGTGCGGATTGCCAGGGGGGCGTCCGCGACCGAGCAAAGCAACTGGTTGTCGAGGTTCTGCAGGAACTGAAAATACTCATCGACCGGTGCATCGGGGCGTTGCATCATGAACGATAGCAACGGGGTCAGCCAATAGTGCGTCGTTATTTCCTGCGAGTGATACAGCATGCTTTGCAACAACGCGAAGCCGCGATGCGAGTCGGTGTCTCTCGATCGGTTGATGTAGCTCCGGTTCGCATTCTTGGTCGTCGTGGTGCTTGTCGTCACGCTGCTGATCAGGTGGATATCCTCGTCGCCGCGGTCCACCCACTTGATCACGTGGAAGTCAAACAGCACCCGCACTTGCCACAGCAGGTCGATAAATTCGCGCACATCCTGCGCGCCTGTTTCGGAGCTGAAGAAATACTCATCGAACAGCGTCAGCAGCTCGCGGTCCAGGATACGGGGCAAGTCGGCGCGCTCGCGCTGGCACAGCCAAATGCGCAGCACATGCTGCAGCAACAACGGGAACCCGACGATCGAGCGCACCCGCCCAGGGGCTACGGCGGTTTCCTCCTCGGCCGCCTCGTCGGCGTCGTCGGACTCGACGCCAAGGATGGCCGCCATGTCCAGCGCTTGATGGTCGCCGGTCGCCTTCAGGCGGCTGCCGATCTCGTCGCGCACGGCGTTGCCATTGCGAAGCCGCTTGCCTGCGTACAGCGCATGGACTTCGTAGGCCGGCAAACCGGACAGCGCCGCGAGGTTCCGTTCGCAATAGTTGTCCATGTCGGCGCAGGCGCCCCAAAGCACTGCGAAACCCGCGCGTTCGCGCTCGTCCAGCGCTTCCAGCATATGCGCCTTAAGGATCTCGTGGTGCTGCAGCTGAACCCCGCGGTTGTTGACCACCTCGAACAGTTTGTTCAGGTCGGTCTCGCGTGGCACCTCGGTCACCACAAATTTCACCTTGTCGAACACGAATGTGGTGAGGCGGTTCCAATCGATCGTCTTGGCCGTTCCTGACGCCGCTTGCGCCCGAGCGGCAAACGCCTGCTTCATGCACTCGACAGCTCGTCCCATGCGCTCGAGACCGGCCTCGTCCGACTCGATGAACGTCGCATCCTGATTGGCCCACGCGTCAATCATCCGGTTGACCTCCGGGCGAATGGCGAACCGAAGCCTCGATTTCTTCGTCCGACCAGCCGGCACCGTCAGGAACGGCTCAAGCGCATGCCGCCACGCGTGAGAAAGCATCCAGAGCGTCGTGAAGCGCTGTTGACCGTCAATCAGATCGAACACGCGCTCGGACGGCACCACGTCCGCGTTGGGAGCGGACTGTTCGACCATCAGCACGCCTCCGAGGTAGAAGAGCGACTCGTCCCGCTCGAATGCGTTGATCAGGTCATCGAGAAGCGTCTGTACCTGGTCCGCGCCCCAGACATAGAGCCGCTGATAGATGGGCACATTGAAGCGCCAATGGGGGCGCTCGTTCGTCAGCTTCGCCAGGCTGTACAGCCCGGAGTTCAATTGCATCGTCGACATGCTCACCCCTCCGACAGTCGCTGCGCGACCCACTTGCTCTTCGCCGCGAGGCCACGGTCCGACGGTTGTCCGTAGTAATTGAGAACCGCTTGCTTGTACGTGGTCTGGACGCCGCTCTTATCCATGTCGATCTTTTCACTCCGGTAGCTGTCGTAGCGCTGACTTTTCAGGTTGTCGATGACCTGGTCCGGACGAAAGGCGCCGGCAATCACGTCGAGGAGGTTCATCACCGGCGCATCGCGGAAGAACTTCTGCGCGCTCTCCTGCCTGACCTGCTGTTTCTCGACCCGAACCGCCCCCAATGCATGCTCCAGCCAGAGCGAGAATTCCCACAGCCGTTCGCTGCCGAACTGGTCCGTGTAGAACAGCGCAGCGAGCAGGAAAATTTCCTCGAGGAACAGTGAGTTCTTCCGGACCAGCCGCCGGTGCACATCGCGAAAGCGAAGCACGTCGCGCTCGGCGGTCTCATCCTGCATCAACCGCCTAAGCATTGCTGCATATTTGTCCGCGTAAAGGAAGAAACCCAGGCCGCGATGAATCGGCTGCCGAATCGCGAAAGGCAAGTCGGCGGCATGCGGGCTCAGCGAAATCTCGCTCAATTGCAACGCGCCGTGGCCATCCTCGGCAAGGGTTAGCGATAAGGCCCGTCGGTTGCTGCGGGCCTGATAGAGCGGGACGGTGTTGTGTGCGCCGTCCGCCTGCAAACTTTGCAACTGGAATTCATGTAGCAGCGCATCGTGATCGCCCTCGATCGCACGCTTGCCCGTCCAACGCCGGGCTCGCCACAAGAAGCGGGTGAACATCGTCTGTACCAGCGCCTGTTCGTGCGACATCACCGGCGCGCTGTTCTGCAGTTGCTCCCATCTCTTGGCGCACTGTCTTTGCAAACTTTCCTGCTGGGCGGTCGTTTCGCCGGTGACCGCACGCAAGTGATACGCCTTCAGCAAGTCGGTGGCATGCAGCGGAACGCCTCGATTGTTCTGGGTGTCAAAGAAAGTGAACGCCAGGTCCGCATGGTCGACCTGTACCACGGTAAACACCACGTTCTCGAGCAACGTCGTATCGAGCCTCGTCGTCGCTCGCCGGAATTGACGTGCCGCCACACGAATCAAACGCGCCGACGCAGGCGAGTAGCGCAACGCGCATTGCGGCGGTAGCTCGTCGTGAAGGCTGTGGTAGAGCACGCATAAAGCGGTCAAGCGTTGCTGGCCATCGATCACGTAGCGCTTCTGCTTCTCGGCGTTCCGGTGGAGCAGTACCGTGCCCATGTAATAAGGCGGCTTGGGCGCTGGCTGTCGCTGATAGGCGACCAAATCCTCTATCAGTTGCGCGACCTTGTCATCCCCCCACACAAAGCCGCGCTGATACGTATCCACCGCCAGCGGCCAGTCTGCCGCATCAAACAATTCGTTGAAGCTCCGTACACCAACGTCGACCGGATTGCCGGTCGCGTTATTCCTTTCACCCATTTCCGTCCCTGTCCTTGGAGCAATTCCCGCATTGTCTGTTACTTCGGCGCGAACGTTCCGATAGCGCTTCAATTTCTGGAGGAGCCGTCATAGGTCAAACTCCCAATGCAGAAGCGCGACACATTCTTCGGAGTGAGACCATACCGGCGGCCTCTCCGCATGGGCAATTGACTGCAGTCGCCTAGTTCTGCCCCGTGTGCTACGTGTTCGTTCGGTGAGTTTGTTCTCCGGCGTGCCCATTCCCCTATAAATCCGCAAAGAACCGAAAAAAAAAGCGGTCGACCGATTGCCCCGGCGACCGCCGAACACACGCCGAAGATTAGAGTCTTCAGCCGCACCAGGCGCCGTCGGTGCCTGATTCTTTGTGCCACCCCCGCAACCTCTCCACGCGTCGCCTTGTGCGGCCAGCGATCCCCGATGAGGCGCGATGGGCGTTCGCTCAGTTCTGGACGCAGTAGTTGCCGTCCGAGTGGTAACCTGACGGGCAAGATCCACTCTTGGGCAAGACGTTTTTCGGGTTCGCGCTGTTGGCCACACAATAGTTGCCATCGCTGTGCCAACCCGACGGGCATGAGCCATTTTTTGGGATGGCCGGCTTGGCGTTGGCGTTCGGCACGCACATGTTGCCGTCCGAGTGATAGCCGGAGGGACAAGAACCGTTCTTCGGGATTGGCATGGCCTGCATCGTCATGGGACGTTTCCTTTGTTTTTCGGCGTTCATAGCGACGCCGTGGCGCCTTCCTGCTTAGCTGGTTTACGGCGTTGAGTCCCGTCAAGAGTAGGGCCTTCTGCCCCGAGCCCTGCTCCACGCTCCGCCGATTGTTCCCTGCGAGTTTCAACGGACAGGTGCCTAGAAGCATAACGTCTCCGAGAGGACTCTCGCCATCCGATCCGGCGTTTGCTCGGGGTGCAGCTGGCACCACTTCTTCATTTCGTGCACTTGCACGCCGCCGTCGGGCGTCGCCTCGACAACCAAATAGCGCTTCGGGCTTTGTCGTTCGATGCGCGGTCTCTCTTCTCGGCGAGGCGGGGCCTCCCTTATAGGGTGGCTCATTTTAGCGGGCTGTGCCCGGCTCGAAGCGACCAACCCAATGCGAGCGCGAGGGCGCGCTGTCCTGAACGACCTGGCCGCTGCCAATCGAGGGCCGGCGCGAGGTCAGCGTTTCCTGAATTTGCGCGATAATCACGCGGTCGTGAGTGGCGTTGCGGCCGATTGGGTGTGCATCGAAACGAGGGTTCGCCATTCGCTGTCGCAGCAAGTGGACACGGCTAAACGCTGACCAAACCCACGAACAAGAGCAACAGGCAAATTGCGGGGGTGAAATGGCAAGACCGAAGCGGAAAGCGGACGACTCGATGGGGTCGCTCTTCGAAGAGAACTACCTTGTCCGCACCTTGGGTCATATCGCCCACGACCCGGAGATTGCTCTCACCGAGTTGGTGGCTAACGCTTGGGATGCGGGAGCATCGCTGGTCGATCTCATTATTCCGCCCACGCATAGCCTCGTCTTGACGGTTCAAGACGATGGCCACGGCATGACGGCTGCCCAGTTCAAGGCCCGGTGGATGAAACTCGGTTATGACCGGACCAAGCATCAAAGCTCAAACGTGGAGTTCCCGCCAGAGCGGAAGGGGTGGCGGCGGCGGGCCTATGGGCACAATGGCGTCGGGCGTCATGGCTTGTTGTGCTTCGCCGATCAATATTCGGTAGAAACCTGGCGCGAGGACAAGGGCGCGAGCTTTGAGATCGGCACGCAAGGTCAGGAGTCGCCTTTTAAGATCGAGAAGGACGGCGCCTTCTTGCGAGCGGGCCACGGAACGAGGCTCTCGGTGATGGTCGAGCGGCACCTGCCCAACCCGGACCGGATTCGCGAAATCCTGTCCGCCCGTTTCTTGCACGATCCGCAGTTCGTTGTGCGGGTCAACGGTCAGTCCGTCGAGTTGGCGGATCAAACGGGGCTCATCGAGCGAATGGACCTTTCAATCGAAGGGTGTCCCCCGGCGGAGGCCTACGTCGTGGACTCAACGCGAGTTGCCAAATCGACGAGCTACCAGGGGATTGCCTTCTGGGTGAATGGTCGTTTGGTCGGCACACCCGGTTGGGTTGTCGGCTCCGAGGCGGTCCTCGACGGTCGCGCTCGATTTGCAAAGCGCTACTCGATTGTGGTCAAGACCAGCGATGGCTGGATGTCGGAGGTCGAACCGGACTGGGCTCGATTCAAGAATGGGCCGGCCGTGGACGCGCTGTTCGCGGCGGTTCGGCAATATGCCCAGAAGATGTTTGCGTCTCTGTCTTCCACTCTGGTGGAGGAGAGCTCGGAAGAGGCGCTGATTCGCAATCGCGAGCAGTTTAAAGAGCTATCGCAGCTCGGTCGCGCTGAGGTGGCCACCTTCGCGCGTGAACTCGTGAAGACGACGCCCACGGTCTCACAGGACGTGCTTTCCGCTGCGGTTCAGGCCTTGATCAATTTGGAAAAGGCGCGCGGCGGCGCCGCTCTGCTTGAAAAGCTCACTAAGCTTGACGAATCGGACATCGATGGCCTTGACCGCCTGCTGAGTCAGTGGACGGTCCGCGACGCGTTGTCGGTGCTCGACGAGATCGACCATCGCCTGGCCGTGCTTGCGGCAATTGAGAAGCTGTGCGGAGACGAGGCCACGGACGAACTGCACACGCTGCACCCGTTGGTCACGCAAGCGCGCTGGCTCTTCGGGCCGGAATTTGACAGCAGCGAATATTCATCGAATGTCAGCTTGCGCACGGCCGCCGAGAAGATCTTCAAGAAGAGATTGTCCACCGAGGCCTTCATCAATCACAAACAGCGTCCCGACATCGTGGTGCTGGCTGATGCGACGTGCTCAATCGTCGGCACCGAAGGATTCGACCCGGCGGATCCGACGCTCACGCGCATCCAGAATGTGCTGATCATCGAACTCAAGAAGGGCAAATCCGCGATCGGACGCGACGAGATGACCCAAGCCGACGGCTATGTGCAGGACTTCCTCGGCAGCGGCGCGCTCGATGGGACGCCGATGTTTAGAGCCTTCGTGGTGGGGCACGAGATTGCGGCGAAGACGACGCGCGAGAAAGAGCTCAAGGAAGAGGGCGTTTTGCGAGGTCGGGTTCAGGCAGTCACCTACGGCCAGATCACCCGATCGGCGCACCAGCGGCTGTTTCGCCTCAAAGAGCGCATACCGGCTCGTTACGAAGACGTCTCGGGGGCGGATTTGTCTGCGAAGGTGATGCAGACGTCTTCGCAAGCTTTGCTGGCGTTGCCCGCACCGGTCCCGGACTAAGGAAAACACACAAGGCACGACATGACAAACGATCGCGAAGCATCGTTCGAGTCAATCGACGAGACGCCCGTAAACGCAAGATCTCTCGCCGCACAGAAGATCCGCAGGAAGCCCACGAGCAAACGGGCTGCGGTCAACGAGTTTCAGGCGCGGATGCTTGTGGTTTTAGTCGACACGCTCGAAACGGCGGCGCAGGGACACTTCGGCGTGCGAGACCACGAACGCCTGCTCGCGGAAAGGCACGGGGAGTTCACCGCCTTGCCCGAATACCGACTGTTCGTGGAGGGGGCTTACGCGTGCGGGTTTGTCTGCACAGACTTCGCGCCCGGCGGCCCAACCATCGAGCGCGGAGTGCGTGTCGAGGACGCAGTGGGTTCGTGGTCATTTTTTGAACTGCGCCACTACGTGCACACGCTATTGCGTTCGGAGCGGTGGGCGGACGGCTATTCAAGCCCGATATTTGAAGCCTTGATTCAGGGTGTGTTGCAAGCGATAAGCCGAAGGCTCGCGAACGACGACGCCCTCTACGAACCGCTTTAACAATTCCGTCGATCCCGCCGACGCCGCTCAGCGCACTCTTGCGCCGCGTCGGCTAAGCGACGGGTAGCCGCCAGACTGGAACCAGTACTTGAACGACCTATAAAGGCTGAGAACTTGCCGGCGAATTCACCCCGAGAATGGCCGCTGTACTCTTCGGATTCAACCGGTGAATGGTTCGCAAGATGGCGACCGGCAGCAACAGGTCGAACCCAGCCGAATACGGCATGCTAGGTTCGCCCATAAGCAAGTGTTCAATCAATACTCTTCCGGCAGCAAAATCGTAGTCACGGAACGATCTGCCTCAGTAATGATCCAGACCTTGCTTCGCCCGTCCGGCAGGTTGTAGCTCGACAGCAACCGCTTTCCTGTCAGTAATGCCAACTCGTTCGCGGCAAGATCCTCTGCGCTCAGATCACCCCAGTCACCGTGAATGTGCCGCGCGAGCAGCAGCACACCTTCGATGCCCGCCGCATCGAGCGCGGCCTGAGCTGCGGGAGTGATGACAGACCGCCCCATTGGAAAACGCGGGCCGTTTGTGTAGCTCATGCGCGGCTCTCCTGTAAGTAGTCGGCCTTAGGCCAAGCTGGATAGCGACGGTTCGCCGGTTGAGCCGAGTGCACGTCGCTACTAGGCACGACGTCATCGAGCCGTTCGATCGTTGTGTTCGAGCGATCCCACTCCGTGACGATCAGGATGCGGGTCTGGTCCGGCAGGCGGTAGATCGAGATCAGTCGCAAGCCAGCCATGATCGATACGTCGTTCTGGCGTTTGTCATCCTCGGACACGATGCCCCAATCACCGGCGATGTGGCGGAGCACGATGCTGATGACCGGTACGCTGTTCGCGCACAATGCGGCGAGTGCTGCGTGCGAGACGAGCAGTTTGCCCGGATGGAACAGGGGTTTGAGACGGGTAGGTTGGTACATCGTCTTCTCCTGAAAAATGGACGAGCACGCTCCTCCGGTCGAGCCGGATGCGTGCGGGAAATGAAGGAAGCGCGGCGGCGCGTGCCGGCTGTGAGGGGAAATGCGTTACGGGCGAGGGTTGTCCGGCTCCAGCGGAAGGCCGACGCCAAACTGGGACAGCACCATCTCCGAGTGCGCGCGGAGCGCCGGAAAGATGCTGGGGGCACCGGGCATCGAGGCGAGGACGCGGATCTTTTCACGCCTGCGGTGCTGCTCGAACGCCCATGCTGCGGCGAAGCTGATGGCCGTGATACCGGCCACGACGCCGAGTCCCTTTGTCACGGGACCACGACGCGGCAGATGAACGAATTTCGTTTCATGCATGGATTGCTCCAGATAAAGGGTGAGCACGGGCCTCCGGAGGAACCGGATGACGTGATCGCGTCGTTGTGAAAAAGGAGATCGGGCGCAGGGCGCGCCCCGCTTATGCCGTGAGATCGACGAGCTGGCGGCGCAAGGCGGAAGCCTTGGCCTGAGAGCAGCCGAGGTACTGACGGATGCCGGCGACGGTCGGTTTGACGGCTCCAGATTCGATGTCGCGACGCAGCCTTGCGAGGTCGGATTCGGGGAGCGTGACGGTCGGCTGTACGACTGGGGGAACGGTTGACTGGACGGTTGCTGGCGGAGGCGACTGGACGAGCGTCGTCACCGGAGACGTTGCGGCAGTCACGTCGCGTGCTACCCCGTGACGATCCGTAACGGATGACTCTGCGGCCGGAGGAATCCGTGCGATCCACCAGAGCAGACAGGCCACGCCTTCGAGAACAGCCGCGAATGCCAGTCCGGCGAACAGATCGAGCCTGATATCCGCGATTCCGCAAAGCGTCGCGAGTCGTGCTGTGACCGGATCGTCACGCGCAGTCACGCGGCGCCCGGCGTTACCGTCCTCGATGGCCTGATACCGTCGGACATCAGCCGCTTCGGCGTCGAGCGCATCGAGCCGGGCGGCGAGTGACGTTCGACGCGCCTGCCATGTCGGGCAGTCGCGAGTACAGCGCCGTGCATCCGCCTGCGCCAGTTCCGACGTGGCCGATGCCCGATCCGCCATCACGGCTGTTAGTTCCCGGTGAGCCGGGATACCGACGGCCGGAACAGCCGACACGCGAAGCTCTCCCGCATGGGACTGCGACAGGAGGAAGAAGGTCGCATGCCCGTATGAGGCTGCGGCCATACAGCCGAGCCACAGCACGGCACCGACCACGCGCGCGGAGAGCGGAGCCGACCGACACAGTGCGGGCAGCAGATGCGCGCCGACGACAAGCACGACACCGATTGCCACCCACACCAGCCGTTCGGCAAGCCACCCGCCGCGCTGCCAGCCAGCGAGCACCGACATGCTGATCGCCGTTCCCGTCGCCAAGACTGCCAGAAGCAGGGCCGGGCGGACGCGGATCACGCGGCCTTCCCGCCGAGTAACGCGGCGCGCTGTTCGAGCTTGCCCCTCAGGCCGGAAGCGGGCGGCACATCCGGTTCGGCGATACCATCACCCTGACTGTCGCCGCGACCGGATTCGGATGGGTAGAACTCTTCGGCGACGGCCGCGCTTTCCTCGATACTGTCCTCGAATGCGCCGTTACTGAAGCCGGCACGCGCAGCGGCGTCGAGTGCAGCCTGATCGAAACCTGCCGCACGGCGACGCGCATCCAGCTCGCACGCTTCCGTGATCGCCGCTTCGAGCGTGCTGCCGGACCGCACGCCGAGATCCACGTAATAGATCGCCGAGCGATAACTCTGCGCCGTGGACTTGCCGCGCAGCTTCAGTTCCAGCGGCAGGCAGGCCAGCAGATTGCCCGATACCGCCGCGAAATAGTGAAGGCGCGCGGCGAGTGTGCGGATGCTGTTGTACGACGTAGTACGGAAGATGAAACTGCCCATCTCGTCCTCGTCGCCGATCACGACATTGAGCCGCCCGTACGGCTTGCAGCCACCCGCTTGACCGAATGCGCAGCCGTCTGGCGACGGACAGGGCAGGCTTTCGATGCCGTTGTCACTGGCTCGTTTGCACGTTTCGCCGTTGCCCACGCAGACCGGTCTGCCGGTGTCGCGGTCGAACAGCGAATACTCGGCGCGCAGGTTCAGATCGGGATCGCGGAACATGAACCGCACGGGTATCGACCTTAGCTTGCCGGTGTTTGCTTTGCGTAACGACTCGTTGACGGGGTGCAGGACCCAGCCATCACGGTTTTGCACCTGACTCGTGATCGTGAATTGGTCGTCTTTCTCCGGCAGGCGCTTGCCGTTCTTCTCAACGACGCGGCCAATGGAAATGCGCCCGACCACTGGCGGCGTGATGGCTAGACCCTTGAGCATGACTACTCTCCTGTGTATCTCAGACGGAAATGAGGAACCGGCGCGAGCCGGGTTTCGTGATGGCGTATTGCGGTTCAACCTCGGGGTGATCGGCCAGCAACCGTTTCAGATCGATGCCGTCCGAGTCTTTGCTACGTTTGAACGAGACTTCGCCGGTCTCGAACAGCGCCCGTGACGCATTGCCCATGGCCTGCTGGATGGTTTGCTTGAGCTCCGCCTCGTGCTCCTCGCGAAGTTCGATCTCGGCCCGAACGGCGACCAGATCCGCGAAGGTTGCGCATAGTCGCCGGTCATCAGTGAAATCCACCATGTCAGCATTGCCCGGATACAGGCAGCGCAAGGCCCGGCCTGCCGATTCGGAACCGTCGGCAGGTGGCGGGGCGTCGTTCGTGACGTATTGCCAGAACTGCGCTTCGAGTTCGACGAGCCGCGCAATCAGCCCGTCATCACGAACGACGCGATGGACTTCGAGCGCTTGACCACAGAGCAGGACTGCGACATCGGCCGCCTGCCTGCCCGTGACCGCGAGCTGGTGCTGCACCTGAAGCTGCACATATTCGGGCACGCCATCACGCCACAGACGCGCACCGAATTCGCCGGCGGTCTTGCATTCGAGCAGTTGCACGTCGCGACAGCCGACCACCTCGCGGTCAACGTTAGCGAGCATGAACGGGATAGTCGGGTGTTGAAGTACCGCGTTGACGCGTCTGACCTTGTTGCCGGTCTGCTTCGTGTAGGACGCGGCAACGATTGGCTCCAGCAACGTGCCCCAGTACACGGGTTCGCTCGTATCCTGAGGATCGGGGCGGGGCAGGTCCGCATCGCGTCCGGTCTTGATCAACCAGAGTTCGAGCGGGCTCATATACGGATTCAGGCCCACAGCAGCGGCCGCATCCGAGCCACCAATCCCGTTCTTCCTCACCTCTAGCCAGTCTTCACGAGACAGGTCTTTCGTTTCCACGAGTCGTAATGCCGGACGGTTTCTGCTACGTCCAGCGGGTAGTGCCTGTGACATACGTACCTCCGAAAATGAAGAAGCCCGGCGGGGACGATCCCGGCCGGGCTGTTATGACGTTGAGAACATGATCAGGCGATCAGCTTCATCGCCTCATCGAACGCACGCTGCTTCAGCGTGGCACCAGCACCGAACCACGCGGCATCGCGCCGGTGATCTTCGCTACGCGCACGGCGTTGGTGATCGACGAACTCGGTGACGCTGTTCACGAGACCCCATGCCGTACCGGATGCCGAAGCAAGCGTGGCGCCCATGCCTTTGCCTGCGTACAGGGATTGCACCGCCTTGATTGCGCGATCATTGGTAGCCGGCATCGGCATGTTTGGCCCTCCCGTCGGGTACGTGAGCACGCGCTGGAAGAACTTCTCGGCCACGGCATGGCTGACCTTGCGTTCGGCCAGCGCCTTCATGCGAGCCATGAAACCGTCCCACGAGGAGATCGCGATACCGAGCTGGCGCTTCACAGCTTGGGCATCGAACTGCGAACGGTGTGGCACCTTCACGCAGCCGGCACTGTCTCCTAGTGCAATCTGAAGGGTGTTGTTGCAGACCACGCGTACCGACGTGAATTGTGCGGTGGTCGCGAGCGTGCCGTCGCATGCGGTGGCGAGCAGCAGGTAGCCGTTGACCGTGTCCTTGCCCTTGAGCGTTGCGGACTGGCCGGTACGGGCCAAGGCCCACAATTTCTTGCCATCCTTGAGCACGCCCGCGGTCTCCAGCTCGAAGCCGCCGACTTCGGTGAGGTCGCGATAAAACTCTAGGATTTCGCGAGGTTGAACCACTTGGTATCGAGCCGATACGACCGACAACGGAGCCTTGGTATCTGAACGGAACAAAACGCGCTGCTCGGGGAACGCATGGATCGAACCGAGATTGCCACTACCGGCGACGAATCGGACATCGGCAGATTCGATCTGCCAGTCCATCCCCGACTGTTTCATCCATACCTCGATCGGCTGACGTGGAGAGAGTTGATTGCCAAGGCCATGCCACGGGGTTTCACCAACATAGGCCATGTTGCGGACGAGATGCATAAGTAGCTCCTTGTGAACGGCATAAAGCCCGGCGTGTGGCCGAGCAAATGCGAGAGAAAAGTGAAGGGGATACTGCTGAAGAGAAAAACTACGGATCAGGTAGATGCTTTGTGGCGGCTGAAGGTATGCCCGCAGGTGTGACAGCGGAAGTTATCGAGCACCTTGTCGTCGATCACTTCGCCGAACACGGAGCCAGTTGCGCAGCCGGCTGTGCCGCCGACGAGACCTGCGATCACGGCACCCGCGATGGCTCCGCACACGGCACCAGCAGGTCCTGCGAGCACGCCGATCGCTGCGCCGGTTTCCGCACCCGACAGGGCGAACGCGACCCCGCTTGCCGTACCGGCGACCGCGCCAACGGCTCCGCCAGTCTTGCGAGCACGATGGCGTGCGTCGACGCAATCAGACTGGCATTTCGGACACGATGGGATCAAGCCTGATTGCGCGTTGGCTCGGGTGTGGTTCGGCTGTGCGTGCGGGGGGACGAAGCCTTGCTCGAATGGTTCGCTATTGTCGTGCCCGTTCAGATACATGTCATCCGGATCATGCGGATCGTGAGGATGGGGGTAGAAGCGCGCATCACGCATGTGCGACCGCCTCCCGCCGGATCTTGTCGCCATACTGGCGCAGGCCGACCGACGTAAGCACGCCGGCCGCGAAGACAATGCCGAACGCGAGCAGATATTCAAAAGGGGAAGGATAGGTAGGCATCACGGCTTCCGGGGAAGTTCGCCAGCACGTGATTGCGCGGGCGGAGCGAGCAGACTTCTGCCGTGCTCGGCGCAGTGATATAGGTCTATTTTCCGTTTGAATGGGTGTTACCAGGTGTTATTCCCAGAAAATGTTCACGGCCTTGTGGATAACGTGGGGGAGACTCACGCAAGGGTTTGATTGGATGCTTTTACGTCTGCTGCTCCAGCGATTTTCATTAGTATGATAAAGTGTGATCCATCGATTAAATCAAGAGCTAGCCATGTCCGCGACCTTGCAACGCCTGACGATTACGATGCCGCCGGAGATGGCTATGGCTATCCGGCAGGCCGTCGACGATGGCGCATACGCATCGACCAGCGAAGTGATCCGCGAGGCACTGCGCGAGTGGAATACCCGGCGTCAACTGATGCTCACGGAGCTGGCCGAACTTAAGGCCGAGATCGACCAAGGACTGGCCGACGTTGCTGCCGGTCGTGTGAAGAAGTTCGACCCGGACAGCATCATTGCGCGCGGCAGGCGGCTATTGGCTGCACGGTCAAGTTAGTCGCTCCGATGCATGCTGTATTCACACTACTAGAGCGTAACAAGAGCCAGCGCCAGATCCAGCGGCTCACGGGCATCGACCGCAAGACGATCCGTCGCTATCAGGCGATCTTCGAGTCCGAGAAGTCCGCTTCGGCAAACTCCTCCATGGTGACCACCGGCTCCGAAACGGTCGTCACGCAACCTCCGCCGCCGCCGCGACCACCGGCTACCGACGATTCCGGCGAGACCACAACGTTCAATTTCGCCCGCTCGGCAAGCGAACCGCATCGCGAATGGATCGAGCAGCAGGTCCGCCTGAGGCGAAACGCGCAGGCGATCTATCAGGATCTGGCCGATCAGTTCGCATTCACCGCGAGCTACGGGAGCGTCAAGCGTTTCGTGCGCGCCTTGCGCCACATTGATCCCGAGCAGTTCGACCGTCTCGAGTTTGCCCCCGGCGAAGAAGCTCAAGTGGACTATGGCGAAGGCGCACTGACCCGCGATCCGAAGACCGGCCGCTACCGGCGTCCGCGGTTGTTCGTGATGACCCTCCGGTACTCGCGTCGCAGTTTCCGGCGCGTGGTCTGGAAATCCAGCAAGCAGGTCTGGGCCCAGCTTCACGAGGAAGCCTTCCGCTACTTCGGCGGCGCTGTCAGCTATGTCGTCCTGGACAATCTCCGGGAGGGCGTCATCACGCCCGATCTGTACGAACCCGAGATCAACCGGCTCTATGAGGCGATGCTCGAGCATTACGGCGTCGTCGCCGACCCTGCCCGAGTACGCGACCCGAATCGAAAGGGGACCGTCGAGAACGCGATTCAACATACGCAGGGCACCGCGCTCGCCGGCCGCCGATTCGAGTCGCTCGAAGCCCAGAACGAATTCCTGATGCACTGGGAGGCGAACTGGGCGGCCAAACGCATTCATGGCAGCACCCGGCGACAGGTCGAGGCCATGTTCCAGGAGGAGAGGCCGCATCTGCGGGCGTTGCCGACCACCGGCTTTCGCTACTTCATGGAGGTCGTGCGTACCGTCTGGGACGACACCACGGTCAGCCCCAAACCACATGGTTCACGCTCGCGCCGCTATGACGCGAGGATTCTATGAAGCTAATATGAAAGTATATTGACAGGCTTTAGTAATTTTTGAATCAGCCTGGTCAGCCGGCCTGCCCCGCCTCTAGCCCGGGCGGCGAAATTCGTTTTCGACCCAGGCCACAGCGCTCGCCTTGCTGAGCTTGAAGCTGGGCGCGCCCTGCACGTGCGCCAACTGCTCGCCGAAGGTGTCGAGCGCGGTCAGCAGCGCGTACGGTTCGATGTCGTCCGGAACGATGTCCAGCGTGATGTCGAGTTCGTCGTTACCGTTCGCGCTCGCCACCCGCACTTCTTTATGGAGTTGCGCACGCAGTTGCTGCTCATGGCGGCGCAGGACTTCCGAGGCGGTCTTCACCAGCGTGTTGAACGCCGACGTGTCGAGGGGTTTCGGATCCTTCTTGTTGCGGCCCATTGTCCACGGCCCGACGAGCGCCGGTTCCGCTTCGCCGTCCTTGATCATTTCGACGGCCCAGCCTTCGTCGTCTTCGTTCTTGATGACGCGCGCGGTCCAGCCGTCGTCGCGCCACAGACGTGCTTCGTGCACGGCTTCGCCTAATCCGGACGAGTCTTCCGTCGTGGAATCAGCAGCGGTGTCGGACGATGGAAGGGGTGTATGCAACGCTGCACGTTCGGCGTCGACACGAAGCCCAGCGCGAATAGCTTTTGCGCTTTACTTTTCCGTCCGGCGGACCAACGCAGTCGCGTGTGTCCACGGCGCCAAGTGTTGTGGCGCGGTCGGTTCATGCGCATCCGCTGTTGTCGGCCTTGCAGCGACGACTGATGCAAGCGCCCATTGCCATTCAACCGTCGAATCGACATATTCAAATGAACCTAATCGAACTGCTCACGCTTGCTGCTATCTGGGGCGCATCATTTCTCTTTATGCGCGTGGCAGTGCCAGAGCTTGGGCCGATCCCTCTGATCGCACTCCGCGTCGCAATTGCGGCACTCGTTTTAGCGCCCGTACTGAGATCGGCTGGTTCCCGTAGACAATTTCGCTCGAAGTTGTGGCCGTTGTTTGTCGTTGGGGTTACAAACTCGGCGGTACCATTTTGCCTGACTGGCATGGTCGTGCAACGAACTGGCTGCCGCCGCGTTCCGCTGCGTCATCTGGCCCATCTGCGACACCGCCTGGTTCACCTGCTCGATGCCTTGGTGCTGCTCGTGCTCTGCGCGCCTATCATCGCTGCCGTGGTGTTTCGCAGCATGTGTGACTAACCTCACTTCAGCGCAAGCGCGGCGTTGATGTCACGCGCCGAACCACGCAGCGCAGGCCTGTCGCACGCGCTCCGCGACTGCGGGCCACGGTTCGTCCAGCCCTCGCCTGAACAGGCGAACCGTATTGGGATACCACGGCGAGTCGTCACGGCCGTGCATCCACCGCCAGTCCACGTCGCGTGCCGGCAAGAGCACCCAGCATGGTTTGCCGAGCGAGGCTGCCAGATGTGCCGTCGAAGTGTCCACGCAGATCAGCAGATCGAGTTGCGAGATGACCGCAGCCGTGTCGCTGAAGTCTTCGAGATCTGCGCCGAGAGGCAGGATCGGGAGGCTCGCAGGGAATGACAGCGCTTCGTCTTCCCCCGCGCCCTTTTGCAGGCTCACGAACTTCACGCCCGGCAGGCTCCAGAGCGGCGCCAGTGTGTTGAGCAACGGTAGCGAACGGTGCACGTCGTTGTGGTGTTTCGGGTTGCCCTTCCAGACGAGACCCACTCGGTGTCCCGCGCCCAGCACGGCAAGGCGCGCGCGCCAATGCTCGACGCGCGACGGGGCCAGGGTGATGCACAGGGGAGGCGGAATCGTGTCGAGCGTCGTGCCCAGATACAGCGGTGCGCTGAGGGCGCTGATCCAGCAATCGAATTCGCCGGCGCGCGCCGAGGCTTCCTCATGACTGAGCACCGCGTCGACTCCATCGACTTCGGCGAACAGGCGTTGCAGCGGTGCCGTACAGGCAAACGCGACCTGCGCGGCGCCCTGAGCCTTCAAGAGGCGCAGATAGCGTCCAAACTGCAGCATGTCGCCGAGTCCATCCTCTTGCCAAACGAGGAGTGATTTGCCGGCGAGCGGCTCGCCTCGCCAGCGCGGACACCTCAGCATCGACTGCGTGGCGTGATGCGCGAACCCAGGCATCTCGTAGCGGCATTCGTAGAGGAGAAAGCCTTCTTCGAAGCGACCCATGCTGATGAGCAGCGTGGCGAGACGGAACTTCGCGTCGCCGTAGTCGGGGCGCAGCGCGAGCGCGCGGCGGTAGGCGGCTTCGGCTTGCTCCGGGTCGCCGAGCTCTTTCACGATGCTGCCGATGTTGAAGTGTGTTTCGGCGATGTCGGCGCGCAACGTGAGCGCGTGGCGAAACGCCGCGAGAGCCTCGGGCAGGCGCGCTTGCGCAAGCAGCGTGCAACCCAGGTTATTGGCCGCTTCGACGCGGTTCGGCGCGAGCCGAAGCGCCTCGCGATACGCGCATTCGGCATCGACCAGTTTGTCCAGTGCGTGCAGGACGCAGCCGAGGTTGTAGTGCGCCTCGGCGAAGGCGGGGCGCAACGCGAGCGTCTGCCGGTAGGCGCTCTCGGCCTCGGGCAGGCGCTTCAGTTCGGTGAGCACACAGCCGAGATTGTTGAGCGCGTCCGCGTAGGCGGGGCGGATCTGAAGCGCGAGGCGGCAAGCCAGCTCGGCTTCCCGGAGCCGGCCGAGCTCCCTGTAAAGCGCCCCCAGGTTGTTCAGCGCCTCGGGGTATTGCGGGTGCGCGAGCAGCGCTTGCCGATACGCTTCTTCAGCCTCTTCGATCCGGGCGCGTTCGCGCAACAGATTGCCGAGGTTGTTATTCGCTTTCGCAAACTGCGGATTCGCGGCGAGCGCTGTGCGATAGGCCGCCTCTGCTTCGTCGAGGCGGCGCTGTTCGTGAAGCACGATGCCGAGGTTGTAGTTCGCGTCGACGTGGTCCGGGCGAAGTGCGAGCGCCACGCGGTACGCGGCCTTGGCCGCGTCGTGCCGTCCGAGACGGTGCAGCACGATCCCGCGATTGCTGTGGACGTCGGCGTCATCGGGACGTATCGCAGCAAGCCGCCCGTAAACCGCTTCCGCTTCGGCAAGCTGATTGAGGGTCGCGAGCATCGCTCCGAGCCCCAGATACGCGTCGGCGAAATCCGGCTTCGCTTGAATGCAGCGCAACCATAGAGCTTGCGCCTGCGCGGGCTGGCCCACGCCCGTGGCGCACATGGCCGCGAGGTTGAGCGCATCGGCGTGCTCCGCGTCCTCGGGCGTGGCCTTCGCGCCGACGAGCGGTGCAAGCAGCGCCAGTGCGTCGGCGAACTGCCCGCTGGCGCTGAAGGCAGTGGCTTCGCTCAGAATGTGCTGGCGCGTGGGGGCAAGTGGGCTCGTAGCGGTCACGGTGGTCCTGGAGGGGCGGTGGGGATTCGCAGCTTAAGGCATGCGCACGCGCGGTGGCGGCCCGAATTGAGCGGGCAGCGCGGTTCAATTCGACCGATGACGTGCTGCGCGGGCTTTGTCTTTCGAAGCCGTAAGGCCGGGCGCACATCAATTGCGATCCGGTGCGCAATCAGCATTGCGACGCGAAAGGGGCATCGACGCCGGCGAGCCTCAAACCGCCGAAAACCGAAGGACGAAGCCCAGCGTCCCTTATCTTGAAAAGCGCGTCCCCACCGCGCGCTGATGCGGGAAGGGCGCCAGCCAGCAGGGGCGCATCGACAAGCAGCTAAAGTTTTGCCAGGCCGGGTCGTAATCACAAACAAGGCGGCCGGCCAACGAACCGCTGCCGTTACTGGGCCGATGGCCCCATCAGGAGAATCTCAATGCTCGGAATCAACACCAACACCAACTCGCTCGTCGCGCAACAAAACCTGACCGGCTCGGGTAGCGCACTGTCGCAAGCGATCACGCGTCTGTCGTCGGGCAAGCGCATCAACAGCGCAGCAGACGACGCAGCAGGTCTTGCGGTCTCGAACATCATGCAGACCCAGATCAACGGTCTGAACCAGGGTGTGTCGAACTCGAACGATGGCACTTCGATGGTGCAAACCGCATCGAGCGGCCTGTCGTCGCTGACGAGCAGCCTGCAGCGTATCCGCCAACTGGCTACGCAAGCGGCGAACGGCTCGATGACCGACGACGACCGCGCAGCACTGCAGCAGGAAGTCAACCAGCAGGTTTCAGAAATCAACCGTATCGCGTCGCAAACGACGTATAACGGCATGAACGTGCTGAACGGCTCGCTAGGTACCGTGTCGTTCCAGGTCGGTGCGAACGTCGGCCAGACGATCAGCCTGAACCTTTCGCAAGACATGTCGGCTGCGCAGCTCGGCAGCGGCACCGTGCAAGCAGGCAACACGCTCGGCACCTACACGAACCTGAGCCTCGATTCGACCGGCGCTGCGGCTGCGGCGGGCACCGCGCCGGCAATCACGTCCATCAATGTGCTCTCCGACGGCAGCGGCGGCTTCACGTTCACGGACCAGAACAACGAGAGCCTCAGTGCCGCTGTTGCCACAGCTGCAGGCCTCACCGTCACTGCGGCCGCGGGCACCACTCCCGCGACGATCGCAAGCGCGGCCACGATCGTGGATGCAAGCGGGAATGCCGAAACGTCGGTCGATAACCAGATCAACGCCTACAACCAGCCGTCGACCGTTGCGAACATCGACATCAGCAGCGCGAGCGGTGCGAGCATGGCGATGGAGTCCATCGACAACGCGCTGACCACGCTCAACAACCTGCAAGCAACGCTCGGCGCGGCACAAAACCGCTTCAGCGCAATCGGCACGACGCAGCAAGCGCAATCGACCGACCTGTCGAGCGCCCAGTCGTCGATCCAGGACGCGGACTTCGCGCAGGAAACGGCTAACCTGAGCAAGGCACAGGTTCTGCAACAAGCCGGTATCTCGGTGCTGGCACAAGCGAACTCGCAGCCGCAGCAGATCCTGAAGCTTCTCCAGTAAGGCGCTTCCCGCTGCAGGCCTCCGGCGCGCGGCTCGATGCGTGCCGGAGGCAAACCCGTCGGGAGGCTTGCCTCCCGATTGTCTTTTCCAGCGTAACCCCGCTTGTTAAACCGCTTTAACCGGAATTGCCGACGCACGGAGCCTCCTCATGTCCACCGTAACCGGATCCACCACCAGCGCGATCGCAAGTGCAGTCGCCACCACGACCGCAAGCGCCAACGCCACGCTGCAGGCAGCCGCCCAGTCGATCATTAGCGGCTCGACCAATTCGTCGATGGACACAAGTTCGCTCGTCACCGCGCTCGTCAACTCGAAGACTGCCGGCCAGGCCGCGACCATCGCTGCCGAGCAGACTGCGGACAACACGCTGATCTCGGCCTACGGCACGCTCTCCGCGGCACTGTCCGCGTTGCAGGCCGCCGCCGAGCCGCTCAGCGACGGCGCGACGCTCAACTCGTTCTCGTCCACCTTGAGCGGCAGCGGCGTTACCGCCACGGCCAGCACCGGCGCGGTGGCGGGTTCGTACTCGCTCAATGTGGCGCAGGTCGCCACGTCGCAAGTGCTCACCTCGGCGGGCTACGGTTCGACCACGAACCTGGCTTCCGGCGCGGCCACGATGACCGTGACGGTCAACGGCAAGACCAGCACGATTTCCCTGAATAGCTCGAACAGCACGATTGCCGGCATTGCATCGGCGATCAATTCGGCCAACGACAATCCCGGCGTGGTCGCGACCGTGGTGACCGGCGCGGACGGCGCGCATCTCGTGCTGCAATCGACCTCGACCGGCGCGTCGAGCGGCATCAGCATCGCGATCAACGATTCGAGCTCGACCGACGACCTGAACAAGCTCGCGGTGACGACCACCAACGGCAAGGCGATCTCCAGCGCGAGCGACCTCTCCGCTCAAGTTTTGGATAGCAGTGGCAACCCGGTTCTCGATAGCAACGGCAATCCGGAGACCTACAACCCCAGCCAGTCGACCATTACCGGCACAGGCTGGACCCAGACGCAGGCCGCCCAGGATGCGTACTTCACGCTCGGCGGCGTGGGCGTAACCAGCTCCTCGAACTCCGTGACGACGGCTGTGTCCGGCGTGACGCTGAACCTCACGGCAGCGGCGGTCGGCACCACGCAGACGCTCACGATCGCGCAGAACACCAGCGCGGAGTCCTCGGCGATCAACAATTTCGTCAGCCTCTACAACACGCTCGTCACGACGATGGGGTCGCTGACGGCGTACAACGCGAACTCGACGTCGCAGGGCGTGCTAATCGGCGATTCCACGTTGAGCACGATCCAGAACCAGCTCGCCAAGGTCGTGAGCGGCGGCGTGGGCAGCGGCACCTCGCAGACGACGCTTGCCGCGATCGGCGTTACGCTCCAGGCGGACGGCACGCTGTCGGTCGACGACACGACGCTCAGCAATGCGTTGCAGAACAACCAGTCGGCCGTGGCCTCGCTGTTCAACCCGACGAACGGCATCGCCGCGCAACTGGACGACAGCATCACGACCTATACCTCGTCCGGCGGCCTCATCCAGAACCGCACGGATGCGATCAACAGCGACCTGACGAGCCTCTCGAATCAGCAGACGGCGCTCACGACGTGGCAGGCCCAGCTCACTAGCATGTACACCGCGCAGTTCACCGCGCTCAACACGCTGATGGCAACGATGAACAACAACTCGCAATACCTCACGCAACTGTTCGGTGGCACCAACAGCGCAGGCGCGCTGGCCACGAACAAGAACTGAGCGCAACGGGGAGCGAACCATGCAGAGCGTTGCCCCGATCGAGCGCATCTGGCAGATGACGAAAGACCTCGAACTGGCGGTCGCTGTCGGCGAGTGGGAGCGGGCCGCGCAGCTCGCGAACGAGCGCTCGCCGCTCTTGACGGCGCTCGGCGCGCCCCAGCCACAGGAGGTCATGGCGCGGCTCAAGGCGATCCACGAGATCGACAGCCGCATCGTCGAGGCCGCGCAGGCCGCGCAGCAGGCGCTGGGTGCCGAGTATCAGGCGAACATGCAGGCGAGCCGCAACGCCGGGCGGTATCTGAGCATGGCGCGGTACTGAAGCAGGAGCAACAGTTCATCGCGTCCTTCGCGGCGCAAGCGCGTACCCTGGCCGCGCCTTGCGCGGGCATTTTCTTTTCCTGAGAGTGGGCAGTATCCACAATCACTTCAGGCGAGAAAGAAGATGTTTGCCGCGGCAAGAAAGCCATTCGCGTTCCATCATTTTTGCTCATCCAGGTCGAGTTCACGCTTGATGTCCCGTATGCCTCTCGTTATGGAAGGCAAATTGGCGCCCATTTTGGCGCTAGCTCGGACGATCGGCGCAATTGCCCGCCCCCCATAATTCCAACGTCCCGAGTTCCTGACGCGTACGCGCGCCTTCGTCATGACCGCCTTCCTCCCTCCGGGCTGCACCGCCACGCCTGCCTCGAAATCGCAGCAGAATCACGACATTGCGCTCGCCATGCAGAGCGCGATCGAACATCATCGGCAGCAGGAATATGACGAGGCGGCCGCGCGCTATGCCTCCGTCCTGGAGGCCGCGAGCGATCACACCGATGCGCACTACCACCTCGGCGTGCTGCTCATGCAAACGGGGCGGCCCTCCGAAGCAGTGCCGCATTTCGAGGCGGCGCTCGGGCAGATGCCGAAAAATGGGCAGATCTGGCTCTACTACCTCAACGCCCTAGTCGCCAGCCAGCAGACCGACGCGGCGCGGATCGTGCTCGACCTCGCGCGGCAACAAGGCCTGCCCGAGGCGGCCGTCCAGATGCTGCACGCACGCATCAATGGGGAAGAAGTGCCGCTCCCTGCCACGCCGGAGCCCGAGGCTGCGCCCGCGCCCGCTCCCCAGGCTGCTGCGAGCGGGAGCGATACGCGCCCCCCTGCGGCATCCGATACGGACGAGCGCGTGAAGCTCGATACACGCCGAGCAAGCCTCAAGGAGATGCGCCAGTTCCAGCATCTGTTCAACAGCGGGAAACTCGAAGCGGCGCTAAAGGTCTCCCGCCGCCTGACGCATCAATACCCGTCGCACGGCGAATGCTGGTACGACCTTGGGCGTGTCCTGCAACGCTCGGGCCACTACAATGAGTCTGTCGAGGCGGCCGCGCACGCCGCCCGACTGCTGCCCAACTTCATCGCCGCCCAGACGATGCTGGCTAACGGGCTGATTACCACCCGCCAGTATCAGCAAGCCGAAACGCATTGCCGCCAAGCGCTCGAAAAATATCCCGAAAGCGCCGTGCTACATCGCAACCTGGGTACCGCCTTACAGGAGATGGGCCGGTATGCCGAGGGGGTCGTCCATCTCCGCCGTGCCGTGGAATTGGCGCCGAACGACGCCATCGAGTGCGACGCGCTTGCCCACTCGCTACTCAAGCATGGTCTGTACGACGAAGCCGAAGCCGCTTTCCGCCGTGCGCTAAGACTGGCACCGATGCAGGCGATAACCCACAGCAACCTGCTGTTCAACTTGATGCACAAGCCGGATCTCGATGCGCTCAGCGCATTCGCGGAGTTCCGCGAGTTTGCAGCGCGCCACGAAGCGCCGCTTCGTGCGCGTCGACCCCGGCACACCAATGACCGCGATCCGTCGCGGCGCCTGCGAGTCGGTTTTGTTTCCGGCGATCTGCTCGGTCACCCGGTTGCGTATTTCTTCCTGTCGGTGCTAGAGCATCTGGCGCTCGATTCGAGTCTGTCACTGCACATCTATTCGAACTACGCGGTGACCGACGGCTTCACCGAGCAGATTCGTGCGCATGCGCAGACGTGGAGCGAAATCTTCGGCATGAGCGACGACGCAGTCGTGCAGAAGATCCGCGACGACGGCATCGATATCCTCATCGACCTGTCCGGCCATACCGGCCGTAACCGGCTCGTGGCCTTCGCGCACAAGCCGGCGCCGGTCCAGGCGAGCTGGATCGGTAATCCGGCCACGACGGGCCTGGATGCCGTCGACTATTACCTGTCGGACCGTTTTGTCACGCCGCTCGAACAATTCGAGCGCCAGTTCTCGGAAAAGCTCGTGTTCCTGCCGGCGCTCGCGCCGTTCAAGCCGCACCCGCAAGCGCCGGACGTCAACGAGTTACCTGCCCTGAAAAACGGCTTCATCACGTTCGGCAGCTTCAGCCGTATCGTCAAGATCGGGCCTGAAGTCGTGGCGCTCTGGGCACGCGTGCTGCGCGAGGTACCGGATTCGCGCATGGTCATCGGCGCGATTACGGCACGGGAGCAGATGGACAAGCTGACCGGGCTGTTCGCGAGCGAAGGGATTGACTTGAGCCGTATCAGTTTTTTGCAGCGCGGGAATGTCCCGACTTACCTGCAGCAGCACAATCTGATCGACGTCTGTCTCGACACGTTTCCCTTCGGCAATTCGACCACCACCATGCAAGCGTTGTGGATGGGCGTGCCCACCATGACCCTGCCCGGCGTTTCGATGGCGAGCCGCGGCAGCACGGGGTGGCTCTCGCACCTCGGGCTCGACTCAGCCTTCGTTGCGCAGGACAAGGACGACTTCGTGCGCAAGTGCGCCGCGCTGGCCGCCGACCCCGAAGCGCTCGCGGTAGTGCGCGGCGAGCTGCGCGAGTACTGCAGACAGTCGGTCCTGATCGACGCCGGCGCGATCTCCAACGCCGCCTCTCGCGCGTTTCGCACCATGTGGCAGCGCTGGTGCGACGGACTGGAGCCGGAACATTTCGAGGTTCTGGCGCATGTCAGCAAAGCGCAGACCGCCGGGGATAGCCCAGCAGGCCTGTCGCCCGAGCAGCGCGCCGCGCTGGCCGGTGAATTCGTCGATACGCTCACGCTCCTGCTCGACAAGCAGCAGTTTGCCGAGGCCGAAGCTGTAGGCCGCCAGTTCACCACGCTCTTGCCAGAAATCGGCAAGGCATGGCACATGCTGGCGACGTCGCTACGGCAGCAAGGGAAATCCTTTGAGGCACTGGAGCCTTTGCGCAAGGCCAATACCCTGCTGCCGAACGACAGGAACATCCGCCAGGAACTGAGCCGAGTCTCACAATACGTGAGCGACCTTGAGCGCATCGCGCCGGTCAACCAGGCTGAGCCAGCGAGCGAGCTGGCAGCGCTCAGGGCGGATAGCCGGCAATACCGGCATCCAGTCGGCGCCCTGATCGCCAATGTGCCGGTTCTGATCCCGACCTTTAACAACGTCACATATCTGCGCCGGATGGTGTCGCAGCTCCAAGGCAGAGGATTGCGCAATCTCGTCGTCGTGGACAACGCATCGAGCGCCCCCGGTATGCTCGACTACCTCGCCAGCATCCAGGATACGGTGAGCGTCGCACGACTCGACCACAATGTCGGGCCGCGCGCGTTCACGCTTTCGGACGTCATCTATCACCGGCTGCCGGACATTTTCTGCATTACCGATCCCGATCTCGAACTGAATCCCGAATTGCCCGATACTTTCCTGTTCGACCTGATAGACGCCACGGAAGCATTGAAAATCGGCAAGGCTGGCTTTGCTCTCGACATCTCGCAACCCGCGCTGATGGACGAGAAAGCACTCTCAATCATGCAGTCGGACGGCATGAAGAACTACGGGCTGATCGACTGGGAAGCACGCTTCTGGCAACAGCAGATCGCGGCGACCGCCAACGGTGACCCGATCTTTCGCGCGCCGATCGATACGACCTTTGCGGTCTACAACAAGCGGTACTTCCGCCGCGAAACTCATCTGGCTGCGGTGCGTTTCGGTGGACGTTACACCTGCAGGCATCTGCCCTGGTACAAGGACAACGGACTGGATGCTGCGGAGGATCAGTACTATCGCAAACACCAGGCATGGTCGACGTTCCTGAAGTGACCATTGCGCCTGGTCGGTTAACTAAAGCTTTGTTGCGGGCACGTGGGGTAGAGCGATAGTTCAGGCGACAGACTATCGGCGGTGCTAATGCCTGGTATCCCGTAGCCATGGGCGTGCACTCAATCAGGGCCAACTAGCCAACCTCTCCCGCACCCGCTCGACCACCTCTTCCCCCAGAGCGGCGCGAGCAACGCGACCGCCGGCAACGACCGGCTTGCGTCGTTGTGATGCTGCGACTTGCCCCGCCAAACGCGACCGACGCGCAGTTCCGGCAGCAGCGCATCGAGCAGCACGAGAATGTGTCGAGGAGCTGGGACGCGTGGCAGCGGCGCTACGACCAGGGGGCCGAGCGGGCGCTTTGGGAGCGCGCTTGAAAAATATGCGCTGTGCGACTGCTCTTGCGGGGAGGCTGGTGTGCCTGGCCGCGTGTGCCAGCTTCCCACCCACATCAGGGATCGATGTACTGGAAGAGCGACAGGTTCCGCGCGGACGAGAAGGTTTCCTGCGACGCCACTGTGCATGTACTGACTGATCGCCGAGACCATGTCGGTGATCGTCAGAATGTCGAGGTTCGACCGGGTCTGCACCTCGTTCGACGACATGATCGTCTGGAGCGCCTTGACCTCCGCCTACCGAAGCCAGGATCGTGACCACGTTCGAGTACGAGTTGGAGAGCCGCGCCTCGCCCGTCGTGAGCGCGTTATCGAGCGCCGCCGTACCGGCAGGTGTGTTGCCTGTTGGCGCGCGCATTGCCGGGCGTCACGCTGAACGCGTCGCCGTCCTTCGGGCGTACTCGAGATCGGGACGCTCAAGACGGAGCCGGCCGCAATTACCGAGACGTCTGTGTACGTGCCGGTCGTTTGCGTCGTCGTATTGGCCGAGTTGTCCTGACCTATAGATCATCGCGCCGGTGGTAGTGTCCGTCGCGAACTGGATTGAGTGGTTGTCGTTGACGTCTGACGCCGCCGGTTGGTCGCGTGCCCGTGCCCAACGCGCCCGTGCCCTGATTGGACGAGCCGGCCGCGGCGACGTAGGCGGAGCCGTCTGCCTGCACGCCCTGGAACACCGTCCGACCGTTGTCGGTGATCTTGATCTGCCGCGGGACCGACACCTGCACGTAGCGCGTGCCCGCGTCGCGGTTGTTCGTGACGCTGCCGCCGGCGGCATTCGTGAACACCAGCGGTGCTCTGAATAAACTTGAGACGCGCGCCATCGTTTGCGCCATGCATCGACCGCGTTCAAGCGCGAGGCCTGCTGAGTAGCCTTCGTGCCCGGGGCTGCAACGCAGTGCAAGGCGGCGTATGCTCAACGGTCCCGGGTTCGCCGGGCCACTTCCCGCATTGCGTTCGCCCACTCATTCCTGGAGCCATCATGGAACTACGCAGGATCGGCACTTCCTCGTTGCAGGTTGCCCCGCTCATGTTCGGCGGCAACGTATTCGGCTGGACGGCCGATGAAGCCACCTCTTTCTCGATCCTCGACGCGTTCGTTGAAGCCGGACTCAATTTCATCGACACCGCCGATGTCTACTCGGCCTGGGTGCCCGGCAACCAGGGCGGCGAGTCGGAGACGATCCTCGGCAAGTGGTTCCGACAGAGCGGCAAGCGCGAGCGGATCGTGCTCGCGACCAAGGTGTCGAAGCATCCGCAGCGCAAGGGGCTATCGGCCGCAAATATCCAGGCGGCGGTCGAAGACTCGCTGCGCCGCCTGCAAACCGATTACATCGACGTCTATTTCTCCCACGACGACGACACCGCGACACCGCTCGCGGAGACGCTCGGTGCGTATCAGAAGCTGATCGAGGCCGGCAAGGTGCGCGTGATCGGCGCGTCTAACTATAGTGGCGCGCGCGTCGAGGAAGCGCTCGCGGTGTCGCGCGAGCACGGGCTGCCCGGGTATCAGTTGCTGCAGCCCGAATACAACCTCTACGACCGCGCGCAATACGAGTGCGACAGCGAGCCGGTGGCGCTCGCGAATCATCTCGGCGTGGTCGTCTATTACAGCCTCGCGAGCGGGTTCCTGTCGGGCAAATACCGCAGCGAGGCCGATCTGGCCGGCAAGGCGCGCGGGAGCCGGGTCGAAAAATACCTGAACGCGCGCGGCTTGCGGATTCTCGGCGCGCTCGACCGCGTCGCGCATCGGCACGGCAGCACGCCGGCCGCGGTCGCGCTTGCTTGGCTGATCGCGCGGCCGAGCGTTACGGCCCCTATTGCGAGCGCAACCTCGGTCCAGCAGTTGAAGAGCCTGGTCGCGGCCGTCCAGCTGTCCCTCACCGCCGACGATATTCGTGAGCTGGACGAAGCGAGCGCCTGATAAGGCGAACACTTCGGCCGCCGACACGGGGGCGATCCGCGCCAGGGAAAAGCCTGGCGCAATCGGTAAACCCCTGGTAGGATGGAGAGTTTCCTGATATGATCGGGAGTGAATTGAGATCTTTGCCTGTTTCGTCAGTGTTCTTCGTTGATGAAAGGTTGGCGAAACGGCAACAGACGCGGCTTGTGCATTACGTCTGTCCGCGTTCCGCGGTGAACTCCCCACCTCTCTTTTCCGGCCTCCGTGGCCGCTTTGCCTCCGCTTCATTCGTGGTTTGGCCGGGGTTGTTTATCAGCCTCGCGTTTGCCTGTTACTGGCCATGAATCGGAGCGACCGGAGGGCCGGCGCGTGAGTGGTGACCTGAGCGGCTACCGCCATGCAATTAAACCGTATCTAGTGATTGAGTTAGGAATTACATGACGACGATTCTTCTGAAGGAAAACGAGCCGTTCGAAGTGGCAATTCGCCGCTTTCGTCGCGCAATCGAAAAGAATGGCCTGATCGCTGAACTGCGTGAACGCCAGTCGTACGAAAAGCCGACCACGGCTCGCAAGCGCAAGAAGGCAGCAGCTGTTAAGCGCCTGCACAAGCGTCTGCGCAGCCAGATGCTGCCGAAAAAGCTGCACTAAGCACGCTTTTTACATACGCCGAACGGCGGTGTGAGCTTCGAAAGAAGCCACATCGCCGTTTTGCTTTTACGGCGTCGGATTTTGCCCTGCGTGCAGCCGTTACGCCGCGCTCCTCAGCCGCTCGGCCGACAGCCCGAACTAGCGCGCGATCGAGCCCAGCCGGTCGTGCCACTCCCATGTGCCGAACACGTCGTGCACGTTTTGCAGGCAACTGAGCAAAGCGATGGTCACTGGGTCGTATACGTTGATGCGGGCGCGAAGCAGCGCTTTTTTCAGCGCAGCCAAGCCGACATCCATGTAAGCGGGCACTTCGGCCGGTGGCTTGCCGATGAAGCGCACCGGGACCCTTTCCATTGCGGTCATGTAATCGCGCGGCTTGATCAGAGGTTGCCGACCGGGCAGCCGCCGCAATAGCCGCGGTAGGCGCCGCCCCTCGGAAGCAATGCGGCGCGTTTCTGTCCGAACAGATGCGTGACGGACTGATCGTAAATGTCCTTGTGGGTCAGGAAGCTAAGTGTTTTCATGGTTGGTCTCCCGCCCAATTCGCTCATTTGCACGTCCAGCGGACGCTGCGGCTTCACCCCGCCTTCCGACCACGCCGCTTCTTGCCCAGCGACGCACATCGCTCGCGGCACATGCAGGTCGTCTCATGATCGTTGACCATGCCGACCGCCTGCATGAATGCATAGCAGATCGTCGAACCGACAAATTTGCAGCCGTAGCGCTTGAGCGCCTTGCTTAGCGCGTCCGATACTTCCGTCGACGCAGGTGCATGCTTATACGAAGCCCATTCGTTCTGAATCGGTGTGTCGTCGACGAATGACCACACGAAGTGCGCGAGCGAGCCATGTTCGACCTGAATCTGCTGCACAGCGCGCGCGTTCAGGATGGCCGCCTCGATTTTGCCGCGATGTCGCACGATGCTTTCATCGGCGACGAGTGCATCCACGTGCTTCGGCGTGAAGGCCGCGACCTTGTCGATGTCGAAGTCGGCGAATGCACGGCGGTAGCCGATGCGCTTGTTGAGGATCGTCGACCATGACAAACCGGCCTGCGCGCCTTCGAGCACGAGCATCTCGAACAGGTGCTGGTCGTCGCGCGAGGGCACACCCCATTCGGTGTCGTGGTACTGTGCGAGCGCTTCGCTCGATACCCAGTTGCATCGTTGTGTCACTGTCGCGCTCCCGCGTGGTCATGTCGTTCGCCAGCATAGCGGAAGCGGTGTACGCCGCAAGCTGGCCAATCGGCTAATTGCGCGATTCAAACTGACCTGCCACGCTAAGCGTTATTCACCCACGGAACCGATTCGATTCGATGAACCACGACTTCTTTCTGATCGGCGTCGACGGCGGCGGCACCGGCACGCGCGTCGTGCTCGGCGACGCGCAGGGCCGCGAACTGGCGCAAGCGGCAAGCGACCCATCGGGCCTTGGGCTCGGCATCCCGCGCGCATGGCAGTCCATTCAGGCCGCCTGCGGCGAAGCGTTCGAGCGAGCCGGAGTCGCGCTGGACTGGTCGCGCTGCGTGCTCGGTTGCGGACTGGCGGGTGTCAACAATCGCGACTGGCTCGCCGAGTTTCACCGGCAGGCGCCGCGGCTCGCCGGACTGGCCGTCGAAACCGACGCCTACACGACCCTGCTGGGCGCGCACGATGGCGCGCCCGGCGTGATCGTCGCACTCGGCACCGGCAGCGTCGCGGCTTCGCTCGCGAGCGACGGCGAATTCCGCATGGCCAGCGGCTACGGCTTTCCATCGGGCGACGAAGCGAGCGGCGCGTGGCTCGGCCTTCGGCTGATCGTGCACGCGCAACAGGCGCTGGACGGCCGCGTTCCCGTCGACGATCTCACGCACGCGCTGCTCGCGCATACCGGCGCGCGGGATCGCGACAGTCTCGTCGTGTGGCTGTGCGCGGCCAATCAGACTGCCTACGCGCGGCTCGCGCCGATCGCGATCGAACACCGCGCACATCCGTTCGCGGCGCGGCTGCTCGGCGAGGCCGGCGTCGAAGTCGGCAAGATGATCGCCGCGCTGGACGCGACGGGCGCGCTGCCTGTCGCGTTATGCGGAGGCCTCGGTACGCCGTTGCGCGAGTACGTGCCGCAGGCGTATCAGGCGCGCCTGCGCGAGCCGCGGGCGGATTCGGCGCATGGCGGCTTGCAACTGGCGCGGCGCGAGGCGCAGCGGCTGGCTGGAGGAGACCTGTAAAATACCCGCTTTGACGCTGCCTCGACGGCTCAGCCGCCAGACTCACCATGTATAAAGTCATCGCCACGGATCTCGACGGCACACTGCTCAACGCCGATCACCAGGTAGACCCGTTCACGGTCGCCACGGTGCGCAAGCTCGAAAGCGACGGGCTGCAGTTCGTGATCGCCACCGGGCGGCATTACTGCGACGTCGCGGGCATCCGCGATCTGCTCGGCATCAATCCGTATCTGATCACGTCGAACGGCGCGCGCATTCACGCGCCAGACAACGCGGTGATCCACGCCGACGATCTGCCGCCGGCGGTCGTCCAGCGTCTCGTGCAACCCGAAATTGTCGGCGCGCATGGTCGAGTGATCGTCAGTCTGTTTGCAGACGAGGCGTGGCTGATCGACCGCGATGCGCCCCATCTGCTGGAATTTCACCAGGATTCCGGCTTCACGTACGAAGTGACCGACCTGCCGAAGCACGATGGCGTCGACATTGCCAAGGCGCTGTATATCGGCGATCCCGCCGATCTCGCGCAGGTGGCCGCCAATCTGGAACGCGACTTCGGCGAGCGACTGTACGTGACGTATTCGTTGCCGGATTGTCTCGAAGTGATGACCGCGAATGTGTCGAAGGGGCGCGCCCTGCAGATCGTGCTCGAGCGCCTCGGTTTCGACGCGTCGCACTGCGTCGCGTTCGGCGACAACATGAACGATATCGATCTGCTCGAGACGGCCGGCCATCCATTCATGATGAACAACGCCAATCCCGATCTGATCACCCGTCTGCCGCATGTGCCGCGCATCGGCAACAATTTCGAGGCGGGCGTTGCGCATCATCTGCGCAAACTGTTTGCGCTCAACGACGAACTGGCATCTTGAACCGCAGTCACTGCGATTGAAAGCGGCCCGCATCCACTCGCGTGGATGCGGGCCGCAGAAGTTGCTCGCGAAGGGCGCAGCGTGCGCTCCGCTTGCGCTCGTCAATCCCGCCAGCCGCGGTGCTCGCCTCGATTGTCATGACCCCAGCGACGGTTGTCGTGACCCCAGCCGCGGTCATCGCGGTGATAGTTGCGGTAGTAGTCGCCGCGCGGGTAGCGATGATCCCAGCCGCCGTAGTACACCGGCTCCGGCGCCGCGTAAACGCGCGCGGGTGCTGCATAAACCGGGGCACCGAGCGATAGGCCGACGCTCAGATCCGTATGCGCTTGCGCGACACCGCATGCGCCCGCCGCGAGTCCGGCAGCAACCAGCAAGTGAGTGACGATGCGTTTCATGTTGGTCTCTCCTGTGAGGCGACGTAGGTTTGTCGCACAGGACCAATGTACGCACTCGAGGTGGGCTGGACTGCGACCAGATGTTACGGACTGCAAGCATCGTCGAAGTCATCCAAGGCAGGAAAAGCACTCGCGCGGACCTTGCGCGCAGTCGCCTTGTTTCGCTTGCAGCCGCGCCGTACGGGGCTTTGCGGCGGATCAATTCAAGCCGGCAGGCGGCTCGTCGCGCACGCTTGCCGCTTGCCGCGCCGGCGCACGTAAACACGGCTTACATCTGTATTGCTCAATTAATCCGCCGCAGGCGCCGAAGCGGCCGAAGTTGCGGAAGAGGCCGCCTCTGCCGAAGATGCCGACACTCCCGGCAAGGCCGCGCAAGGGCAATCGGTTGCCCGTCCGTCGAGCCCTTCGCGATCATGTTTGAAGCTCGCGCGCGGCGTGCTGTTCTGCCAGTCGAGTCGGACGATGTAAATGCTGTCGAAGTCCTCGCTTTGCCATTTCGGCACGTCGGCCGCGCGACCGCCATGCGCGCTCAACATCTGTCGCAACAGCGTCTCGATCAGCTTGTGCTCCCACGCAACGACGATGAGCTTGCCGCGATTGGCCGGGTCGACGAGCGCGTTGCCGAGCTGGTCGATCTGCGCAAAACCGTACGGTGTTTGGACCGGCATCTGGAATTGAATCGCGGTCGGTTCGATCGTCGCGAGCGGGCGCACGTAATAGTACGGATGACCGCCGTCGTCTTTTTGCTGGCCGGGGTCGGGCGCGTAGATCGCATCGGGTTTGCCGAATTTGGCGGCGATCACGGCCGGCAACGCGAGCGCACGGTTGAGCCCTTGGCAGTCTAGCTGGCCGTACCCCTGCGCGGGTTTCTCGCCGTGTCGAACGAATACAAGGGTTTCGATATTGCCGCCCGCCGTGGCAACGGCGGGGGCCGCGGTCGCAACGACGGTCGCCGTGTTCGTCGCCGCGGACGCGGCCGGCAACGCCATCGTGCTCGCGCACAGGCCGCCGAGCGACAGTGCGACGCCATGCAGGACTCCGCGGAAACGGTTCATCGAAAACACCTGTGCGAGGCTGGGAAGTCGCCCGATTCTAGCAGCGGTGCCCATCGGCACGCGGCCGGTGCGGCATTCATATCGCATTGGCGAGCACAATGAATAATGGGCGCCGAGGCGCCCATTCATGCCGACTACGCGACGATCACGAGACCGGCGCGTCGAACTGGCCGTCAGTCGAGCGCCAGCCTGCTCGCATCGCTGCTGCGATCCTCGGCGATCAGCGGATAGACGACACCCGCGATCACCGCACCGATGATCGGCGCAACCCAGAACAGCCACAGCTGATCGATCGCCACGCCGCCGACGAATAGCGCCGGGCCCGTCGAGCGTGCCGGATTGACCGACGTATTGGTGACTGGAATCGAGACCAGATGGATCAGCGTCAGGCACAGGCCGATCGCGATGGGCGCGAAGCCGGCCGGCGCGCGGCGGTCGGTCGCGCCGAGAATCACGAACAGGAAGAAGCCAGTCATTACCACTTCGCAAATGAAGGCAGCGGCGAGCGAGTAGTGACCCGGCGATTGCTCGCCGTAACCGTTCGTAGCGAAGCCGCTCGCGACCAGGTCGAAGCCAGGCTTGCCCGACGCGATTAGCGACAGTACGAATGCGCCGAGCACCGCGCCGACAACCTGCGCGACGACATACGGCAGAAGATCGCGCACCGGAAATCGGCCGGCGACGGCCAGTCCGACGCTCACCGCCGGATTCAGGTGGCAGCCCGAAATGTGGCCGATCGCAAAAGCCATCGTCAGCACGGTCAGGCCGAAGGCCAGCGACACGCCGACGAAGCCGATGCCCAATCCGTGAACCGGCCCGGCGAAGTTGGCGGCGAGGACCGCGCTGCCGCAGCCTCCGAGCACGAGCCAGAAGGTGCCGAACAATTCGGCAACGACGCGCTTTGACAACTGCATGTTTGGTGATCCTAAAAAGAATGGGTACTTCAGAAGCACGCATCGAAAAGGGCGAGTACGTACCTTGAGCGCGCAATTCTAGGCGGACAGCGCCAAACCGGGTGTCAAGGATTGTCAATTCGGACAAAATTTATAAACTATTGCGAGATAAAGCGGAGGTTTTACAATTCACGCACTTTAATAATTATCAGAGGAAATTCGCTAAACCGGTATTAGTCGCCATTGCGAATTTCTATAATTGCAGCTAGTCTGCGGTCGAATGAGTTCTAGAAAGGGGAGAACCGAATGTCTCAATATGCAGACCTCAAGGCGCAGATTGCCAAATTGCAGGCACAGGCAGAAGAAGCGCGACGCACGGAAATCGACAATGTCGTCGCCGACATCCGCCAAAAGATCGCCGAATACGGTCTGACCGCGCAGGATCTCGGTTTTGCGGTCGCCGCCAAGCGCGGCCGCCCGCCCAAGAAGACGCCGCTGCCGGCGAAATATCAGGACCCGAAGTCGGGCAATACATGGAGCGGGCGCGGCAAGCCGCCCAAATGGATCGTCGGCAAGAATCGCGAGCGCTTTTTGATTGGCTCGGCGTGACGCCCGCCCGACCTGATGTGAGACCGGGTGAAGGCGGTTTGAAGGTTTCTTTGCTGTTTGGCTTATTCGCCGCGCGCTAATCCACCGTGGAAGCGCAACCATCCCTGTATTAAAAAAGCCGCCCATACAGGGCGGCTTTTTCGCGTCCGGCAGCCAAAAGACTTCGTTTTTAGCTCGCGCAAACGATTCCGATGCCCGACTCGCCGCTATTGGGCGTTATAGACGAAGGTTCACTGCGCCGCTTCAAAGCGTACCGAAAACGGCCAGCCGTAAAAGCGCCGGCCGTTTTCACGCGCGCCTAGCCGACCGCGACCTGGCGCAATACCGGGCG
The DNA here is from genome assembly GCF_050436225.1 of Paraburkholderia lebeckiae. NCBI lineage: Bacteria > Pseudomonadati > Pseudomonadota > Betaproteobacteria > Burkholderiales > Burkholderiaceae > Paraburkholderia > Paraburkholderia lebeckiae. Next base: position 4,019,157 of record NZ_JBNDLU010000002.1, read on the forward strand.
CCGCGACGTTTCAATCAAGGCGGAATAGCCGTCGACATAGTTCTGCGCCATCGTTTTCGAACTGAAGCGGCGTTCGAACTGGGCGCGGATTTCGGTGCGCGACAGCTCGTCGAGACGCTGCAGAGCCGCTACTGCGCCTTGCACGTCCTCGACGATATAGCCGGTCACGCCGTGGTCGATCACCTCAGGCACGGAGCCGCGGTTGAACGCGATAACCGGCGTGCCGCAGGCCATCGACTCGATCATCACGAGGCCGAACGGCTCGGACCAGTCGATCGGGAACAGCAGCGCCTTCGCGCCCGACAGAAACTCGGGTTTCTGCGCCTCGTTGATCTCGCCGACGAACTCGACATGCGCCATCGACAGCAGCGGCTCGATCTCGCGCTTGAAGTACTCCATGTCGACCTTGTCCACCTTGGCGGCGATCTTCAGCGGCAGACCGCTTTGCGCGGCGATCCTGATAGCTGTATCGACGCGTTTTTCCGGACAGATGCGGCCGAGGAACGCGAGATATTCGGGCTTCTTGTGCGGCTGCGGCGTCAGCAACTGGTCAGGTAGACCGTGATAGATCGTGTTGAGCCAGTTGGCCTGCTGCAGCGGCAGACGCTGCGAATCCGAAATCGACACGACCGGCACATGCGAGAACGCGTCGAACACCGGCTGTAATTCCGGCAGGTCGAGACGACCGTGCAGCGTGGTCACGAACGGCGTGTCGATCGTCGTGAACAGGGGGAACGGCATGTAGTCGAGATGGAAGTGCAGCACGTCGAACTCGTGTGCGATCTTGCGGACCTTTTCCATCATCAGCACGTGCGGCGCCAATGCATCGCGAATCGTCGGATCGAGGCGCAGCGCGCGCGGCCAGCATGCCTCCAGATTGGCGGACGTGACCGAGTCGCCGCTCGCGAACAGCGTGACGTCATGGCCGAGTTCGACAAGCGCTTCGGTCAGATACGACACGACACGTTCGGTGCCGCCATAGAGTTTCGGTGGGACAGCTTCGTAGAGCGGCGCGATTTGTGCGATTCGCATGCGTTTTCTCCTGTGTCGATCGAAGTTGGCGCTGTGGCGCCGACCCAGATCCCATGCGGATTTTTGATACTTACCGGGGCTTCGCACGACGGCTGAATGGCGCGTGGTGCGTATGCCGAACCGGACGGTTGGGCGCGGTTTGCCCCGCCCGAGCGGGCTCCGAAATGACTATCGGGTAATCCCTTAGCCTTCATTATCGGGATCGACGGCGGTAATTCGAGCTATTTTTCAAACGCTTAATGTTGTTACAGCGCGAAACATCGACCGTTACAGCTGCCGCGCAAGGTCGAGCCGCAAACCGTCCCCATAATCGGGAAGCGTAATTCCACCGGCTCAATCAAGGCTCGACAGGCGAAATGCACCATAGCAAACGGCGGGCCCGAGGGTCGGGGCCGAAAAAGGTCTATAACCGAGCCAGATTGCAGCCGGGTGAAAACGTCTTATAATTCTTTGCCACCGTTTAACGGTGCGGCGGTGAGGTTCTGAAAACTCACCATCCGGTACACGCCGCAGCCGTATAAATTCCCAGCGCGCATCGTCAGTCCCGCGCCGCGCATCAATTCATCCCAATTCGTGGCTCGCCGCAACCCGAGTTGTAGGAATAATTCCTACACAAATGACGGATTAATCCGTCACCCAGCTGGGGTGTCTCTCCGATTTTCGGCTGTGCCCCCTTTCGAGACAATGCTTGCAAGACCAGAGACGAGCGGATTCGCGCGGATTCAGCGCGCGCGTTCGAGCAAACGTTTCCGCAAAAAATCGGCCTGACCAGCCGGGCATACGAACGGGGGAAATCATGAGCACGACTAGCCATATGCTCAGTGAGATCAGGGAAGTCAATCTTTCCTATCTGCTGCTCGCCCAGCGTCTGCTGCGCGAAGACAAGCCGATGGGCATGTTCCGCATGGGTATTTCGGACCAGCTGGCCGACGTGCTCGCCAATCTGTCGTTGGCGCAGACCGTCAAGCTCGCGGCGTCCAACCAGATGCTGTGCCGCTTCCGCTTCGACGATCACGCGGTGCTGTCCGCCCTCGCGGACAAGGACAAGTCCAGCGCGATCGCGCAGGCTCATTCGGCGATCCTGATGGCGAGCCAGCCGGTCGAGCAGATCGGCTGATGGCCAGTAAGAGCGTCGTACTCGAAGTCCGGGAAATCACCCTCGCGATCGAGCTGGTCGAACTGGGTGCGCGTCTGCAATTGCTGGAGGCGGAAACCAGCCTGTCGCGCGACCGGCTCGTCAAGCTGTACAAGGAATTGAAAGGGGTGTCGCCGCCCAAGGGCATGCTGCCGTTTTCGACCGACTGGTTCATGACCTGGCAGCCGAACTTTCATTCGTCGCTGTTCTACAACATCTACCGTTTCATGGCCGGTCACGGCGGCTGCCGCGCGATCGAATCGATCGTCAAGAGCTACCGGCTGTATCTCGAGCACGTGCAGTTGCACGACGACGAGCCGGTGCTCAGTCTCACGCGCGCGTGGACGCTGGTGCGCTTCTTCGACTCGGGCATGCTGCAGATGAGCGCCTGCCGCCGCTGCGGCGGCCACTTCGTCGCGCACGCGCACGATCCGCAGCACGGTTTCGTTTGCGGGCTGTGTCAGCCGCCGTCGCGCGCGGGCAAGACGAAGAAGGCGGCGCAAACGCGGGCCGAGCGGCAAATCGCCGTCGCCGGAAGCCCGGCCGAGGTGCCGCAAGTGACCGACGCGCGAGCTCACGAGGCCCGCTGCCCCGCCCCCACGCTCGATACCCCCGTCAACGCCGAAGTCTGAGCAGCACATGCTGAGGCAGAGCAAGCCTCTGGTTTACACCGGACTCGAGCGCCGTCTTTTTCCCCAAAGTTTTCCGCCTCGGTGCCGTAAACCTGACTAACGACGGTAACCGTCGCTTTTTTGTGAGGGCTCGGCAGTGCTGATTTTCGTGGGAACACTCGTGACGCTGTTGTCCGTTTTCGGCGGTTACGCGCTGGAAGGCGGCCATCTCGGCGCGCTGCTGCAACCCGTTGAAGTGCTGATGATCGTCGGCGCCGGACTCGGCGCATTCATTCTCGGTAACGGGATGAAGACGATCCGGGCGACACTGCGCGTCATTCCGACCCTGTTCAAGGGCGCGAAGTACAACAAGGACGTCTACATGGAGCTGATGGGGCTCCTGTACGTGCTGCTCGCGAAAGCACGCAAGGAAGGCACGCTGACGCTCGAAGCCGACATCGACGATCCGTCGAAGAGCCCGATCTTCACGCAGTACCCGAAGATCCTCGCCGACAAGCACATCATCGAGTTCCTGACCGACTACCTGCGGCTGATGGTCGGCGGCAACATGAACGCGTTCGAGATCGAAAGCCTGATGGACGAGGAGATCGAGACGCACCACCAGGAAGGCGAGGCGCCCGCGCACGCGCTGACCAAGGTCGGCGACGCGATGCCGGCGTTCGGTATCGTCGCCGCGGTGATGGGCGTCGTGCACACGATGGCCTCGGCCGACAAGCCGCCCGCGGTGCTCGGTGAAATGATCGCGCAGGCGCTCGTTGGCACGTTCCTCGGCATTCTGCTTTCGTACGGGCTGATCGGGCCGCTCGCCAGCGTCGCCGAGCAGCGCGTGACCGAGTCGACCAAGATGTTCCAGTGCATCAAGGTGACGATCCTCGCGAGCCTGAACGGCTACGCGCCGGCGATCGCGGTCGAGTTCGGCCGCAAGGTGCTGTTCTCGACCGAGCGCCCGTCGTTCGCCGAGCTCGAAGAGCACGTGCGCCGCGTCAAGGCGAAATAAGACGGCGACGGGAACCGAATCGATGAGCAGCAAGGACAAAGACCGCGCAATCGTCGTCAAGCGCAGCGCGCCGAAAAAGTCCGGTCATCACGGCGGCGCGTGGAAGCTCGCGTACGCGGACTTCATGACCGCGATGATGGCGTTCTTCCTGCTGATGTGGCTGCTGAGTTCGGCCTCCACCGTGCAGCTGAAAGGTATCGCCGACTACTTCAACCAGCCGTTGAAGATCACACTGTGGGGCGGCGATCGCAGCGCCGAAGACTCGAGCATCCTGAAGGGCGGCGGTCGCGACATCTCGACCGACGCGCAGGGCGTGACCCGCTCGACCGACGGCAGCAGCAGCCGCGCCGAGCGCACCGCGTCGCACAACGACGACGACTCCGTGAAGCAGCTGACGGGCGCGCTCGAACGCCAGGAACAGGTGCGCCTGCACGACCTGCAGGTCAAGCTGATGGCCGCGATCGAGGCGAACCCGGTGCTGCGCCAGTTCAAGCAGCAGATCCGCATCGACTCGACGCTGACCGGCCTGCGCATCGAGATCGTCGACTCGCAGAAGCGGCCGATGTTCGCAACCGCGCGCGACGTCGTCGAGCCGTACATGCGCGACATTCTGCGCGAGATCGGCCACACGCTGAACGACGTGCCGAACCGCATCATCGTGCAAGGTCACACCGACGCCGTGCCGTACGCGGGCGGCGAGAAGGGCTATAGCAACTGGGAGCTGTCGGCCGACCGCGCCAACGCATCGCGGCGCGAACTGGTCGCGGGCGGCATGGACGAAGCGAAGGTGATGCGCGTGCTCGGTCTCGCGTCGACGCAGAACCTGAACAAGGCGGACCCGCTCGATCCGGAGAACCGTCGCATCAGCATCATCGTGTTGAACAGGAAGTCCGAGGAGGCGCTCGATCACGACGACTCCACGACGACGACCCTGTCGGACGACGCAGCCGGCTCGAAGCCGCTGCTGCAAAAACTTGCGCAGCCGGTGACGGCTGCACCGAAGTTGCCGGCGGCGGCGCCACCGGCCCAGTAACAGACCGCGGCCGCCGGGCCGCGGCGCGCGCCCGACCGGCGCGCACCGCCCGGCGGCCCAGTGTTAAGCGCAGCGAGGTTTTCATGATCAGGCACATCCTGGCAATCGACGATTCGGCATCGATGCGGCAGATCCTCGCCGCGACGCTGACGGGCGCCGGCTATGAAGTCACGCTCGCGGCGGACGGCAACGAAGGGCTCGAAAACGCGCTCGCGATGGCGTTCGATCTCGTGTTGACCGACCAGCACATGCCCGGCAAGACCGGTCTCGATCTGATCACCGCGTTGCGCGGAAATCCAGCCTATCAGGCGACGCCCATCCTCGTCCTCACGACGGAATCGGGCGAACCCTTCAAAGAGGCTGCGCGCGCGGCGGGCGCGACCGGCTGGATCGAAAAGCCGCTCGACCCGGACATGCTGACCGAGCTGGTGGCGGCGCTGGCCGAACCGGACCCGGCTTGATCCGCGCAATCAGCACCTTTAGACACAGTACAGATAGCTCTCGACGCGCCTCTACGGCAGCTCACGCCAGAACAGGCACTCTCGCGGTGAACCAGGCATGACACTCGACATCACACAGTTCTATCAGACGTTCTTCGACGAAGCGGACGAACTGCTCGCGCAGATGGAGCAATTGCTGCTCAATCTCGACGTGGCCCACCCGGACCCCGAAGACCTCGCGGCGATCTTTCGCGCCGCGCATTCGATCAAGGGCGGCGCGGCGACGTTCGGTTTCACCGCGCTCACCGAGACCACGCACATTCTCGAGTCGCTGCTCGATCGCGCGCGCAACAACGAGCTGGTGCTGCGCAAGGACATGATCGACACGTTCCTCGAAACCAAGGACGTGCTGTCCGGCCAGCTCGCCGACTATCGCGCGAGCGCCGAGCCCGATGCGGCGGTGGCGCGTGCGATCTGCGCGAAGCTGGAGCAACTGCACGCGGAAAGCCGCATGGGCGGCGCGCCGGCAGCGGCGGCGAGCGCCGAAACGGCGCCGGCCGTGAGCGCACCCGCGCCCGCAGCAGCGCAGGCGACGGCAACCCAAACAACAACACAAGCAACCGCGCAACAGCAGCAAGGCGGCACCCCGCCCGAGCACGTCGTCGAACAGGCGGTGCAGGCGGCGGGCGAATGGATCGACGGCGAACCGGCACAGACCGGACAAGCCGCGGGCACGGCCGACAGCGCCGGCCCACATATGAAAATTACGCTACGGGGCGTGGGAGAGAAAGACCAGGAACTGCTCACCGAAGAGCTGGGCAACCTGGGCAACATCGTCGGGCAGGTCAAGAGCGGCAGCGATCTGATGCTGTGGCTCTCGAGCGACGTATCTTCCGACGACATCATCGCCGTGTGCTGCTTCGTGATCGACGAAAGTCAGATCACGATCGGCCGTGGCACCGCGCCGGTGGACGACGCGCAGCAGGGCGAACCTGGAACGCCCGACGCTGCCGCTCCGACACCGGCGCAAACTGCGCAGGTCGCGCCCGCCGCTCCCGCGGCGCAAGCGCAGGCGCAGCCGGTCCTTCACAGGGAGCCCGCAGCATCGTCGACCCCGGCGGCCCTCACCGCTGCGGCCGCAAGCGCGCCCGGTCAGGCGGACAGCATCGAGCCGCCGCCAGCGGCACCCGCGGCGGCTCAGGCGGCGGCCAAACCGGCTTCGGCCGCGTCCGCCGATCAGGACCGCAAGGCGGCCCGTCCGGCCGCCGCGGCGGCCGGCGCCGAAGGCAGCTCGATTCGCGTCGGCGTCGAGAAGGTCGATCAGCTAATCAATCTGGTCGGCGAGCTGGTGATCACCCAGGCGATGCTCGCGGAGACCACCAGCACGTTCGATCCGGCGCTGCACGACCGGCTCTTCAACGGCATGGCGCAACTCGAGCGCAACGCGCGCGATCTGCAGGAAGCGGTGATGTCGATCCGCATGATGCCGATGGATTACGTGTTCAGCCGCTTCCCGCGTCTGGTGCGCGATCTCGCGGCGAAACTCGGCAAGGAGGTCGAACTCGTCACCTTCGGTCAGGCGACCGAACTCGACAAGAGCCTCATCGAACGGATCATCGACCCGTTGACGCACCTCGTGCGCAACAGTCTCGACCACGGCATCGAAACCGTCGAGGCGCGGCGCGCGGCGGGCAAGGATTCGACCGGTCAGCTGGTGCTGTCGGCGGCGCACCACGGCGGCAACATCGTCATTGAGGTCAGCGACGACGGCGCGGGCTTGCGCCGCGACAAGATTCTCGCGAAGGCGGCCAAGCAGGGCATGCAGGTCAGCGACACGATGAGCGACGAGGAAGTCTGGAACCTGATCTTCCTGCCGGGCTTCTCGACCGCGGAGCAGGTCACCGACGTGTCCGGCCGCGGCGTCGGCATGGACGTGGTGAAGCGCAACATCCAGTCGATGGGCGGTCACGTCGAGATCACGTCGCACGCGGGCAAGGGCAGCACCACGCGGATCGTGCTGCCGCTCACGCTCGCGATCCTCGACGGCATGTCGGTGAAGGTCGGCAACGAAATCTTCATCCTGCCACTGAACTTCGTGATGGAGTCGCTGCAACCGCGAGCCGAAGACATTTACACGGTCGCCAACGGCGAGCGCGTGGTGCGCGTGCGCGGCGAATACCTGCCGCTGGTCGCGCTGCACGAGGTGTTCAACGTGTCGGATGCGAAGCGGGAGCCGACGCAGGGCATCGTCACGATCATGCAGACCGAGGGACGGCGCTTCGCGATGCTGATCGATGAACTCGTCGGCCAGCAGCAGGTGGTCGTGAAGAATCTGGAAACGAACTACCGCAAGGTGCACGGCATTTCCGCGGCGACCATTCTGGGCGACGGCAGCGTCGCGCTGATCGTGGACGTCGCGGCGCTGAACCGCGAATCGCGTCATGCGCATGGGCATGCGCAGGCGATGAGCCTCGCGTAACGCGCGCAGCAAACGCGGCACTGACAGACATACGCAACACAACTTCAACTCAATTCATCCCAACCGTTTGGGGGCTAACGTGGCAGAAGTCCAATCCATCAATTCGAGCGTCGCAAACGCGAGCGGTACGAATGGCCGCCGCGACGCGCAGGCGGACGCCGGCGGTCAGGAATTCCTCGTCTTCACGCTCGGCGCGGAAGAGTACGGCATCGACATCCTCAAGGTGCAGGAAATCCGCGGCTACGACAACGTGACGCGCATCGCCAACGCGCCCGAGTTCATCAAGGGCGTGATCAACCTGCGCGGCATCATCGTGCCGATCGTCGACATGCGGATCAAGTTCCATCTCGGCCGCGTCGAGTACGACCATCAGACCGTCGTGATCATCCTGAACGTCGCGCATCGCGTGGTCGGCATGGTCGTGGACGGCGTGTCGGACGTGCTGACGCTCGCGGTCGATCAGATCATGCCGGCGCCGGAATTCGGCGCGACGCTGACGACCGAATACCTGACCGGTCTCGGCACGGTCGACGGCCGCATGCTGATCCTGATGGACATCGAGAAGCTGATGACCAGCTCCGAGATGTCGCTGATCGAAACGCTCGGCGCCTGAGCGCAGGCAGTAACGGAACCCGGCACAAGGAGCATCAACATGCTGAGCAGGTGGTCGATCCGCACGTCGCTGACGATGGTGGGGATTCTTCTGGTGACGCTGACCGTGGTAGTCGGCGCGCTCGGGCTGTCCGCGCTGAATCGCGCGAGCGGCTCGCTCGATCGCATCGCGCGCGGCGAACTGGTCGCGATTCATGCGCTCGACGATGCGTCGGCGTATCTGTTGCGTTCGCGCATCGCGATCGATCGCTTCAACACGCTGACGGCCGCCGGTAACGCGGACGAGGCGAAGAAGGCGCTCGACCGCGCGCAGGAGCTGCTCGGCAAGAGCAAGCAGAGCTGGCAGGCGTATCTCGACGCGCCGAAGCACGGTGTCGAGCAGCCGTTGCTCGACGATGTGCTCGCGAAGCACACGACTGTGATGCACGACGGCGTCGACGTCGAATTCGCCGCGTTGAACGCGAACAATCTCGACGCGTATCACGCGGTCGCGGACACGAAGATCAGCCCGATGTTCATCGCCTACGACGCGGCCGCCGCCGCGGTGATCCAGGCGCTGCAGCAGAGCGTGGCCGATCAGGAAACGAGCGCGCAGTCGAACGCGTCGCTGATGATCATGCTGATCGGCGTGACCACGGCGTTCGCGCTGCTGGTGGTGGTCGGCATCCGTTTCGCGCTGCGCGGGCTCATCGTGCAGCCGCTGAACGACGCGACCGCCTGTTTCGAGCGGATCGCCGGGGGCGACCTGTCCAGCCCCGTCGAGGTGTTCAGCAACAATGAAATCGGTCGTCTGTTCGCGGGCATCAAGCGGATGCAGGAAAGCCTCGCGACGATGGTGCGCGCGGTCCGCAGCGGCACCGAATCGATCGACACCGGCGCGCGCGAAATCGCGATGGGCAACACTGATCTGTCACAGCGCACCGAGCAGCAAGCGGCGTCGCTGCAGGAAACCGCATCGAGCATGGATCAGCTGACCGGCACCGTGCGGCAGAACACCGAGAACGCGCGCCAGGCGAGCCAGCTCGCCGTCAACGCGTCGGACATCGCGACGCGCGGCGGCGACGTGGTGAGCCAGGTCGTCACGACGATGCAGGAAATCGCGACCAGTTCGAACAAGGTCGTCGACATCATCGGCGTGATCGAGGGCATCGCGTTCCAGACCAACATCCTCGCGCTGAACGCGGCGGTCGAAGCCGCACGCGCCGGCGAACAGGGCCGCGGATTCGCGGTCGTCGCGGGCGAAGTGCGCAGCCTCGCGCAGCGCAGCGCGAGCGCCGCGAAGGAAATCAAGGAGCTGATCGGCGATTCGGCCGACAAGGTCAAGAGCGGCTCCGAGCTGGTCGGCCGCGCGGGCACGACGATGGACGAAATCGTGCAGGCGGTGCGTCGCGTGACCGACATCATGGGCGAGATCAGCGCGGCGTCGGAAGAGCAGTCGGGCGGCATCGAGCAGGTGAACCGCGCGGTCGTGCAGATGGATTCGGTCACGCAGCAGAACGCGGCGCTGGTCGAACAGGCGGCGGCCGCGGCGGCGTCGCTCGAAGATCAGACGCGGCAGTTGCAGGCGGTGCTGGGCGGCTGGAAGGTAACCGGCACGCCGGCGCGTCAGAGCGCTCCGGCGACGCGTGCGCAGACGCCCGCGCGGCTCGGCAAGGCTGCACCGCAAGCGGCGAGCGCGGCGACTCCGGTGAACCCGGTGGGCGCGAGCAAGGAATCGAAGGCAACCGCGGCGAGCGCGGCGACCCCGACGCAGCACGACGCGGCCGCACGCGTCGAACCGGCATTGAAGCCCCGGCCGGCCGCAGCCGCGGCTCGCGTCACGACCGACCTGGCCACGCGCGCCGCTCCGCCGAGCACGGCGAAGGCGAGCTCGGACGCGGACTGGGAAACGTTTTAGGCAACGGCAGAGTGACATGTGGTCAACCGGCATCGCGCGCGCGGATGGGCGAAGCATCGAAACACGCGCAGCAGCACGCGTGTCGCGAGCCGGCCATACGTCGATGGTACTCGCGGGAGGGCGCGACCCCGCGACGACAATTCCTACCTCCCGGGCAGTCCGGCTGGGAGGCGAGCGTGACGGCTCATATCGCAGACAGGAATTTTGATGATGGCAACGCGCGCAACACAACGCCCCGCGCGGGCAGCACCTGACGGCACAGAGCCGGCCAGGTCCGTCGAGACGGGCCGCGACTTCGAATTTACGGCGGAGGATTTCGCCCGCATCCGCGACCTGATTCATCGCGGGGCGGGCATCTCGCTGTCGGACCACAAGCGCGACATGGCGTATAGCCGCCTCGCGCGCCGCTTGCGGGCGCGCGGCATCGATACGTTCCGGCAGTATCTCGATCTGCTCGAAGCGGAAAACGATCCGGCCGAGTGGGAAGCGTTCACCAATGCCCTGACCACCAACCTCACGGCGTTTTTCCGGGAAGCCCATCACTTTCCGATCCTCGCCGAGTTCGTGCCGCGCCGTGCGCAACCGGTGTCCGTGTGGTGCTCGGCGGCATCGACGGGCGAGGAGCCGTACTCGATCGCGATGACGCTGCTCGAAGCGCTCGGCGACAGCGGCGCGCGCCAGGCGTCGGTGCTCGCGACCGACATCGACACCCAGGTGCTCGCGAAGGCCGAGGCCGGTGTCTACCAGTTCGACCAGGTCAAGCACCTGTCGCCCGAGCGGTTGAAGCGCTTCTTCCTGAAGGGCACCGGCGCGCATGCGGGGATGGTCAAGGTGCGTCCCGAAGTGCGCGCGCTCGTGCGCTTCGAGCAACTGAACCTGACCAATCGCGATTACCAGTTGCGCACGCAGTTCGACGCGATCTTCTGCCGCAACGTGATGATCTATTTCGACAAGCCGACGCAGGCGCAGGTGCTGTCGCGCTTCGAGCCGCTGATGAAATCGGGCGGCCTGTTGTTCGCCGGCCATTCCGAAAACTTCACGTACGTGACGCAAGCGTTCCGGCTGCGCGGCCAGACCGTCTACGAACTGACGCGCGACGCGGGCGGTGCGCGCGCGCCCTCGCGCGCCGACGCGCATGACGCGCATCAATCGAGCGGGGTGGCCGCATGAGCAGCACGCTGCCGATCGCTTCGAACCTGTACTACGACAACCACTTCCAGCGCCCCGGCGTGAAGCTGTTGCCCAACGAGTTCTACACGACGAGCGAAGACATGGTGCTCGTGACCGTGCTCGGCTCGTGCGTCGCGGCCTGCATCCAGGACCGCACCGCGGGCATCGGCGGCATGAATCACTTCATGCTGCCCGACGACGGCGCCGACGTCGCGCAGGCCGCGTCGGACTCGATGCGCTACGGCGCGTACGCGATGGAAGTGCTGATCAACGAACTGATCAAGGCCGGCGGGCGGCGCGAGCGCTTCGAGGCCAAGGTGTTCGGCGGCGGCGCGGTGCTCGCGGGCATGACGACGATGAACATCGGCGATCGCAACTCGGAGTTCGTGCGCCGCTATCTGGCCACCGAAAAGATCCGCATCGTCGCCGAGGACCTGCAGGGCTCGCACCCGCGCAAGGTCGCGTTCATGCCGCGCACCGGTCAGGTGATGGTGAAGAAATTGCGCTTGCAACAGGAAGCGGGCGTCGCCGAGCGCGAACAGGCGCTCGTGCGACAAAGCGCCGAAGCGCGCGCCGAGCGGCTCGCCGCCGCGCGCAAGCGGGTCGAGCTGTTCGCGAAGCCGGCGGCCGCCGCCGCGCGGCCGAGAATCGAACTGTTCGGCGCGAGCCCGCGCCCGACTCATTCCAACAACGCCAGAACTACAGAGGAGGCGTGAGCGCTGTGCAAAAGATCAAGGTATTGTGCGTCGACGATTCGGCGCTGATCCGCAGCCTGATGACCGAAATCATCAATGGCCAGCCGGACATGACGGTGGTCGCGACGGCACCCGATCCGCTCGTCGCGCGCGAGCTCATCAAGCAGCACCACCCGGACGTGTTGACGCTCGACGTCGAAATGCCGCGCATGGACGGCCTCGACTTTCTCGAGAAGCTGATGCGTCTGCGGCCGATGCCGGTCGTGATGGTGTCGTCGCTGACCGAGCGCGGCAACGAAATCACGCTGCGCGCGCTCGAACTCGGCGCGGTCGATTTCGTGACCAAGCCGAAGGTCGGCATTCGCGACGGCATGCTCGACTACTCGGAAAAGCTCGCCGACAAGATTCGCGCGGCAGCCCGCGCGCGCGTGCGCCAGGCCGCGCCCGCGCAGCATGCGGCCACGCAGGCCGCGAATGCGCCGGTCGGCTCCGCGCCGCTCTTCAACAACCCGCTGCTGAGTACCGAGAAGCTTGTCATCGTCGGCGCCTCGACGGGCGGCACCGAAGCGATCCGCGAAGTGCTGGTGCCGCTGCCGCCCGACGCGCCCGCGGTGCTGATCGCGCAGCACATGCCGCCGGGCTTTACGAAATCTTTCGCGCAACGCCTCAATGGTTTGTGCCGGATTACCGTTAAAGAAGCGGAGCACGGCGAGCGTGTGCTGCCGGGGCACGCGTACATCGCGCCGGGCCATGCGCATCTGTTACTCGCGCGGAGCGGTGCGAACTATATTGCGCATCTGTCCGACGACCCGCCGGTGAACCGGCATCGTCCGTCGGTCGATGTGCTGTTCCGTTCGGCCGCGCAACATGCGGGCAAGAACGCGGTCGGCGTGATTCTGACCGGCATGGGGCGCGACGGCGCAGCCGGGCTGCTGGAGATGAAAAAGGCCGGTGCCTACACGCTGGCGCAGGACGAGGCGAGTTGCATCGTGTTCGGCATGCCGCGCGAGGCGATCGCGCTCGGCGCGGCCGACGAAATCGCCGCGCTGCCGGAAATGAGCCGGCGCGTGATGGCGCGTTTGTCGTCGATGGGTGACCGCGTTCAGCGGGTATGATGCGTGCCGGATGGAATGACGTGGCCGAGCGCCGCAACATGGATCAAGCAAAGGGAAAGAAATGGACAAGGGAATGAAGATTCTGGTGGTTGACGATTTTCCGACGATGCGCCGGATCGTCCGCAACCTGCTGAAGGAACTGGGCTACTCGAACGTCGACGAGGCGGAAGACGGCGCGGCCGGTCTCGCGCGTCTGCGCAGCGGCAGCTACGAGTTCGTGATCTCGGACTGGAACATGCCGAACCTCGACGGTCTCGCGATGCTGAAGGAAATCCGCGCCGATGCGAGCCTCGCGCACCTGCCGGTATTGATGGTGACGGCCGAGTCGAAGAAGGAAAACATCATCGCGGCGGCGCAGGCCGGCGCGAGTGGTTACGTCGTCAAGCCGTTCACGGCCGCGACGCTCGACGAGAAGCTCAACAAGATCCTCGAGAAGATGGCGAAAGCCGGGAGCTGATGTGACGCCGCCGACCCAAACGCCTGGCGCCGAAGCGGGCAACGACAGCGGCGACTTCGCGTCGGACCGCATCCTTGCCCGCATCGGACAACTGACGCGCACGCTGCGCGATTCGATGCGCGAACTCGGGCTCGACAAGCACGTCGAGCGCGCGGCCGAAGCCGTGCCCGATGCCCGCGATCGTCTGAAGTACATCGCCAACATGACCGAGCAGGCCGCCGAGCGCGTACTGTCGGCGATCGACGTCGCGAAGCCGATCCAGGAGCAGCTGCAGAAAGACGCGGGCACGCTCGACGCGCGCTGGGAGCAGTGGTACGCGGCGCCGATCGAGCGCGAGGAAGTGCGCGCGCTGATGAACGACACGCGCACCTTCCTGCGCGGCGTGCCCGAGGCGACCGGCGCGACCAACTCGCAGCTGATGGAGATCATGCTCGCGCAGGACTTCCAGGATCTGACCGGCCAGGTGATCAAGAAGATCACCGACGTCGTCTATCTGATCGAGCAGCAGCTGCTCGGCGTGCTGGTCGAGAACATCGCGCTCGAGCGGCGCGAGCAGTTCGCGGCGAACGCCGCGGCTCTCAAGGCGGAGGTGTCGTCGACGGGCAGCCCCGAGCATCTGCTCAACGGTCCGCAGATCAATCCGGAAGGCAAGACGGATGTGGTGCAGGATCAATCGCAGGTCGACGATCTGCTCGCGAGCCTCGGTTTCTGATCGACTGATTCGGCCCGGCAGGCGTGCCGGGCTGCTGGCTTCTCCGCGATTCGCGCCAAACACGCGTTCAATGCGCGCCGAATACCCATCTTCCGTCCGGTTTCCTGTTAGTAATAGGCGGGTAAGTCGCGCGCGCGGGCGCGACTTGCGCCGGCTGAAAGAATCCGCAGGCATACTACGAGGTCAAAGCGGTACGGCACCCGGCTAGCGCGACGCCGGGCGGTCGCGCGGTGAGGCGGACCCCCTCAGCGTTGCGGCCGCGGCGGTGCCGTATCATCTGCCTATAAGCGGCCGCTTCGCCCAATCGGCGAAGCATGCCGCGGCTCGGGAGGAGCTTCTCATGTGGAGTCGTATTGGTCGCGCCGGAGTCACGGCGCTCTTGTTGCCGTGTTCGTTGTTGGCCCTGACGGCCGCGCAGTCCGCCCATGCGGCGCTGGGCAGCGCGCCGCTTACCCCCCCATCCGACGCCTCGGTGTCGTCCCGCGTGGTGCAGCCCGCCAGCGGCGCGGCGCAAAGTGTCATGCGTTCTGAATCGAGCGCGGCATCGTCCACATCCACCACATCCGCTTCCTACACGGTACGCGAGACCACGTTCGGCAACGGCACCGTGGTGCGCGAATATCTGAGCACGAGCGGCGCGGTATTCGGCATTTCGTGGCATGGTCCGCAAATGCCCGATCTCAGTGATCTGCTCGGCAGTTATTTTCCGCAGTACGTGGCCGGCGTGAAGGCAGTTCGGGCCGCGCGCGGCAATGCGCGGGGGCCGGTCGCCGTCGACGACAGCGGGCTGGTGGTGCGTTCGGGCGGCCACATGGGCGCGTTCAGCGGCGTCGCGTGGCTGCCGTCCGCGCTGCCGGCCGGCGTCAGCGGTTCCGACATCCAGTAACGGCGAGGATCACGATGCGAACCATGCTCACGACCGCGAATATCAAAAGCTGGATGCAGGCCGCGCTTGCCGTGCTGCTCACGGCGACGCTCGTCGCCTGCGGCGGAGGCGGAGGCGGCAGTAGTGACAACAACTCAAGCTCCAGCAGTGGCGGCAGCACCTCGAACGGACTGAACGGCGGTTCGCTGCCGGCCAGCCCGACCCAGCAGCCGATCTCCGCGAACGCGTCGAACACCGTGCCGATCACGGTCGGCCGGGGCGCGGCCGGTGTCATCAACATCCCGACCGTCAGCGTGACGATCTGCGCGCCGGGCTCGACCAGCAACTGCCAGACGATCGACAATATCCAGATCGACACCGGCTCGTTCGGCTTGCGCGTGGTCAGCTCCACGCTCAATTCGACGGTGCTCGGCGCACTGCCGGTCAGCACGATTGGCAGCAACGGCGCGCAGCTCGCCGAGTGCGCGACCTTCGCGGACGGTTACACGTGGGGCTCGGTGCGCACCGCGATCGTGACGATCGGCGGTGAAACGACGACCAGCAGCATCCCGCTGCAGATCATCGGCGACAAGTCGGCGAGCACGGTGCCCACGAGCGGCTGCGGCAGCGGCATGGCCGAAAACACGGTCGGCGATCTCGGCGCGAACGGCATTCTCGGCATCGGCACCGCGCTGACCGATTGCGGCAAGACGTGCGAGAACGCGGCGACCTACAGCAACTACTTCGCCTGTCCGAACGGCACGTCGTGCACGCGCACCGCGGTGCCGCTGACGCAACAGGTCGCCAACCCTGTCGCGAACTTCCCGCTCGACAACAACGGCGTGATCGTGCAGATGGCGCCGGTCTCGAACACCGGCCAGGCGTCGGCGACCGGCACGCTGGTGTTCGGCATCGGCACGCAGGGGAACAACCCGCTTGGCGCTGCGCAGGTCTTCACGACCGACGCAGTCGGCGACCTCAACAACAGCACCTTCAACGGCAAGACCGTCCAGGCGTTCCTCGATTCCGGCTCGAACGCGTACTTCTTCAGCGATAGCACGCTCTCGCTGTGCGCCAGCCAATTCGCGGGCTTCTATTGTCCGTCGTCGGCGCAGACCCGCACGGTCACGCTGGTCGGGTTGAACAACGTGTCGGCGGTCGCGAGCATCGGCATCGTGAACGCGCAGACGCTGTTCGCCAACGGCAGCAACTACGCGTTCAACACTCTCGCCGGCCAGATCGGCGCCAATACCAGCTTCGACCTCGGTCTGCCGTTCTTTTACGGCCGCCACGTGTACTACCACCTCGATCAGACCGCGAGCGGCGCGCCTCCTTACGTCGCCTTCTGACGCGACACGTCGATCCAATGCCGGACGGCGCGCGCGTGACAAACGCGCGAGCCGTCCGCTCATCCGTCGAAATACCCCGGTTTCTCCGCCCTTATCCGCCGATCGGCGCTTGCGTCGAGCAGGAATAATCGCTCTCACTGGAAAGAGGCGCCGTGCCTCGGCCGACTGGAGAGCTTTGTGGCAGAGGACAGCGACCTCGAAAAAACCGAATCCGCCACTCCTCGGCGCCTGCAGAAGGCGCGCGAGGAGGGGCAGATCGTGCGTTCGCGGGAACTGTCGACCTTCGCGCTGCTCGCGGCCGGGTTCTACGGCGTATGGGGCATGTCGGGCAGCATCGGCGAGCATTTGCAGAACATGCTGCGTGCGTCGCTCACCTTCAACCACGCGAGCGCGTTCGACACCAGCCGCATGCTGATCGGCGCGGGCACAGCGGGTCGCGAAGGACTCTACGCGCTCGTGCCGATACTCGGCGTCACCGGACTTGCCGCGCTGCTCGCACCGATGGCGCTGGGCGGCTGGCAGCTGTCGGGGAAAGCGCTCGAGCCGAAGTTCAACCGGCTGAACCCGATCGAGGGCCTCGGCCGCATGTTTTCGATCAACGGACCGATCCAGCTCGGCATGTCGCTCGCGAAGACGCTGGTGGTGGGGTTGATCGGCGGCACGGCGATCTGGAATCGCCACGAGCAATTCCTCGCGCTCGCGACGCAGCCGCTCAATCTCGCGCTCGCCAACTCCGTGCATCTGATCGCGGTGTGCTGCGGCATGACGGTGGCCGGCATGTTCGCGGTGGCCGCGCTCGACGTGCCGTACCAGCTGTGGTCGTTCCACAAGAAGCTGCGCATGACGAAGGAAGAGGTGAAGCGTGAGCATCGCGAGAGCGAAGGAGATCCGCACATCAAGGGCAAGATTCGCCAGCAGCAGCGCGCGATCGCGCGGCGCCGCATGATGGCCCAAGTGCCGAAGGCCGACGTGGTCGTGACGAACCCGACGCACTTCGCGGTCGCGCTGCAATACACGGATGGCGAGATGCGCGCGCCGAAGGTGGTCGCGAAGGGCGTGAACCTCGTGGCCGCGCGGATTCGCGAGATCGCCGCCGAAAACAACGTGCCGCTGCTCGAAGCGCCGCCGCTCGCGCGTGCGCTCTATCACAACGTCGATCTGAATCGCGAGATTCCGGGGCCACTCTATGGCGCGGTCGCGGAAGTGCTCGCGTGGGTCTATCAGCTGCGCCGCTTCAAGGCCGAAGGCGGCGACGTGCCGGTCGCGCCGACCGAACTCGACGTACCGCCCGAACTCGACAAGGGCGGCGTATCGGACGAGGACGCCGCCGAGGAAGCCGCCAACACGCTGAACCCGACCGACGACAACCCCAAAGACGCCGCAAGCGACGACAACAACGGAGCCTCCGCATGAACGCTCGCGCCGGTTTCCTCGCCCGACGGCCGGATGCGCTGAGCAGCACCAACCTGCGCGCCCTCGCCGGGCCGGTGCTGATCTGCATGATCCTCGGCATGATGATTCTGCCGTTGCCGCCGTTCCTGCTGGATCTGCTGTTCACGTTCAACATCGCGCTGTCGGTGATGGTGCTGCTCGTCAGCATGTACACGATGAAGCCGCTCGACTTCGCCGCGTTCCCGAGCGTGCTGCTGTTCTCGACGCTGCTGCGGCTGTCGCTGAACGTCGCCTCGACGCGGGTCGTGCTGCTCGAAGGCCATACCGGTCCCGATGCGGCCGGTCAGGTGATCGAGTCGTTCGGCCACTTCCTCGTGGGCGGCAACTTCGCGGTTGGTATCGTCGTATTCGTGATCCTGATGGTGATCAACTTCATGGTGATCACCAAGGGCGCGGGGCGGATCGCCGAAGTGTCCGCGCGCTTCACGCTCGACGCGATGCCCGGCAAGCAGATGGCGATCGACGCCGATCTGAACGCCGGCCTCATCAACGAAGAGCAGGCTCGCACGCGGCGCAAGGAGATCTCGCAGGAAGCCGAGTTCTACGGCTCGATGGACGGTGCGAGCAAGTTCGTGCGAGGCGATGCGGTCGCCGGCCTTCTGATCATGGTGATCAACATCATCGGCGGGCTGATCGTCGGGATGGTCCAGCACGACATGAGCTTTGCCGCGGCGGGCAAGAACTACACGCTGCTGACGATCGGCGACGGCCTCGTCGCGCAGATTCCGTCGCTGGTGATTTCGACGGCGGCCGGCGTGATCGTCTCGCGCGTCGCGACCAACGAGGACATCGGCACGCAGCTGACCGGCCAACTGTTCACGAACCCGCGCGTGCTGATGATCACCGGCTGCATTCTCGTGCTGATGGGCCTGATCCCGGGCATGCCGCACTTCGCGTTCCTGATTCTCGGCGGCGGCCTGATCCAGCTCGGCCGCACGATAAAGAAGCGCACCGAGGAGCGCAAGAACGCACCGGCGCTCGTCGACGTCGCGCCGGCCGCGCTGGCGCCGGTCGAAAACGCCGAGGCGAGCTGGGACGACGTGACGATGATCGACACGCTCGGCCTCGAAGTCGGCTACCGGCTGATTCCGCTCGTCGACAAGAACTCGGACGGCGAGCTGCTCAAGCGGATCAAGAGCATCCGCAAGAAGTTCGCGCAGGAAATCGGCTTCTTGCCGCCGGTCATTCATATCCGCGACAACCTCGAATTGCGGCCGAACGGCTATCGGATCGCGTTGAAGGGCGTCGAGGTCGGCTCGGGCGAGGCGTATCCGGGCCAGTGGCTCGCGATCAACCCGGGCCAGGTATCGGCCGCGCTGCCGGGCACGCCGACCCAGGACCCGGCGTTCGGCCTGCCCGCCATCTGGATCGACACGAATCTGCGCGAACAGGCGCAGGTATACGGCTACACGGTCGTCGATTCGAGCACGGTGGTCGCGACGCACCTGAATCACCTCGTCGTCACGCACGCGTCGGAGCTGCTCGGCCGCCGCGAGGTGCAGTCGCTGGTCGAGCGGATGCAGAAGGACACGGCGTCGCTCGTCGACGATCTGGTGCCGAAGATGCTGCCGCTCACCACGCTGCAAAAGGTGCTGCAGAACCTGCTCGAAGAAGGCGTGCCGATTCGCGACATGCGCACGATCCTCGAAGCGCTCGCCGAACACGCGACCAAGCTCACCGACCCGCACGACCTCACCGCCGCGGTGCGGCTCGCGCTGGGCCGCGCGATCACGCAGCAGTGGTTCCCCGGCACCGCCGACATGCAGGTGATGGGCCTCGACGCGAACCTCGAACGGGTGCTGTCGCAGGCGCTATCGACCGGACCGAACCCGGGCCTCGAACCGGGTCTCGCGAACACGCTGCTCACCGAAACGCAGAAAGCGATGACGCGTCAGCAGAACCTGGGCCTCGCTCCGGTGCTGCTGGTGCAGCACGCACTGCGGCCAATGCTCGCGCGCTTCCTGCGCCGCAGCCTGCCGCAGCTGAAGGTGCTCTCGTATGCGGAAGTGCCCGATACGCGCAACGTCAAGGTGGTCAATCTGATCGGCGCGCACGGCTGACGAAGGTCGCTCGCTCGCGGCTGTCGATACAACGCAAACCGGCGCTCCAATGGGGCGCCGGTTTGCGTTTGCACGGCTCTCCCAGGCTCGTCGAACGATGCGTCTGCCGTGTGTCCATCGCGCGAATTACCCACCTTTAACGGTCTTTATCCATCGATCGTCGCCCGACGCCTTTCGCAATAATTGGTCGCAATGGGAAGCGGTGTATTGCCGGTCCGTCAGTCCGTATACCTCATCGGGGGTCCAGCTTGAACATTCGTAAATTTGTCGGTGCTACCAGTCGCGATGCGTTGCGTCTCGTTCGCGAAGCACTTGGCCCCGATGCGGTCGTGCTGTCGAATCGCACGATGGACGACGGCAGCGTCGAAATCGTCGCGCTCGCCGATAGCGATCTCGCCGCGATCACGCCGAAAGCGCGCGAAGGCGCGCAGGCCGCGGCGCTCGGCACGGGCTCAGGTGCGGCATCGACGTTAGCGCCGCGCGGCTTGTTCGCGGCGCCGACGAATCCGTACGCGAGCGCAATGCCGGACGTGTTTTCGTCGGTGTTCGGCGCGAGCCCGGAAGCGGGTGGTGAAGCGACGCCGGCGATCGAGCCGGCGAATGCGGCTGCGGATTTCATGGCCGCCGCGTTGCCCGGCAATCCGCCAATCGGCCCGGCGATGCTGGGCACGACCGGCGCGTCCGCGGCCATCGCGACAGGCGCCGCGCCCGCCGTGAGCCAGTCGGCCTCCAGCGCGGCCACATCGTTCAACGCACCGGCCACGGGCGCCGCTGCCGCCACGCCTTCCGGCGCAAGCGCCCGCGCCGCGGCCGCGCGCCTGTCGAAAGACATCCGCGCGGATTTGCTGAAAGCTGCCGGCGGGCCGGTACCGCCGGCTATCGCATCGAGCGAAGCCGCCGCGCCGCGCACGATGGCGGAGTCGAATCCGTGGCTCATCGATCACGCGCGCCGCATCGCGGCCGAGCAGCAGCAACAGAGCGGCCAATACAGCGCGCGTCCCGCCGCGATGACGCCCGCCGTCGCGACCGCCAAAGGCCTCGGCAGCGCGGTCGACGCGCGGCCGGCCGCCGTGCCGCCGCTGATCGACACGCCCGACTGGGCGCGCGAAGCCGCCGAAGTCGCCGCGCGCCGCGCCGCTCAGAAGATCGCACCCGTGCCGTCCGCTACTGACGAAAGCCGCACGCCGTCCGCCGTCGCCGAAGCGATCAAGGGGCGCATGGAGCAGGTCGTCAAGGACACCGTGATGAACGAGCTGTCGTCGATGCGCGACATGATGGAAGAGCACTTCGCGGGTCTGCTGTGGGGCGATCGACAGCGCCGCAGTCCCGCACGCGCCGCGCTCACCAAGCATCTGTTCGCCGCCGGCTTTTCCGCGCAGCTCGTGCAGATGCTGGTCGATAACCTGCCCGAAGATGTCGACACAATGGACGGCGGCATGGACTGGGTGCGCTCGGTGCTCGAGTCGAACCTGCCGGTGATGGAGGACGAAGACGCGCTGATGGAGCGCGGCGGCGTATTCGCGCTGATGGGGCCGACCGGCGTCGGCAAGACGACGACCACCGCGAAGCTCGCAGCGCGCTGCGTGATGCGCTTCGGCGCGAGCAAGGTGGCGCTGCTGACGACCGACAGCTACCGCATCGGCGGTCATGAACAGCTGCGCATCTTCGGCAAGATTCTCGGCGTGTCGGTGCATGCGGTGAAGGACAGCGCCGATCTGCAGCTCGCGCTCTCGGAGTTGCGCAACAAGCACATCGTGCTGATCGACACGATCGGTATGAGCCAGCGCGACCGGCTCGTGTCCGACCAGATCGCGATGCTAAGCCGCGCCGGCCAGCCGGTACAGCGTCTGTTGCTGCTCAACGCGACGAGCCACGGCGACACGCTGAACGAAGTCGTGCAGGCGTATCAGCGCGCGCCGGACCAGCAGCCGCTCGCCGGCTGCATTCTGACCAAGCTCGACGAAGCGACCAACCTCGGCGGCGTGCTCGATACGGTGATCCGCTACAAGCTGCCGGTGCATTACGTATCGACCGGACAGAAGGTGCCGGAGAACCTTTACGTCGCGACGAAAAAATTCCTGATCAAGAGCACCTTCTGCATTCCGCGCGACAACTCGCCGTTCGTGCCGCACGACGACGACATCCCCGCTTTGCTGTCCTCGCTGTCCGCACGTTCGACGGCCGAGCTGCACGAGGTTCGCTTTGGATAAGTTCATTTCAGATCAAGCCGAAGGGTTGCGGCGGCTCCTCGCGCGCGGCGGCGCGCGCGTGATCGCGTTGGCGGCTGCGTCGTCGGGCGTCGGCAATACGACCGTGGCGGTCAACCTCGCCGCGGCGCTCGCACAGCAGGGCAAGGACGTGCTGGTGATCGACGAATGCGTCGGTGAGAAATCGGTGAGCGCGATGCTTGGCGGCTTGCGCGGCGCGGGCAACTTCGCGGCGGTGATGCGCGGCGAGAGCCCGGTCGATTTCGCCGCCGCGCGTCACGCGCTCGGCTTTTCGGTGCTGTCCGCCTCGCGCAACAACCGCGAGGGGCATACGGAGGCCGAACTCAGTGCGCTGCTCGGCGGCTCGGCCGATATCGTGCTGATCGACGCGCAGCTCGACGACGAAGGGCATCTGTCGCCGCTCGCGAAGCAGGCGCATGACGTGATGATCGTCGCGCGCATGTCGGGCGAAGCGATCACCGAGGCCTATGCGTGCATCAAGCGTTTGCATTACGCGCACGCGATCGCGCAGTTGCGCGTGCTCGCGAATCACGTGCAAAGCGCCAACGACGCGCAAGCCGCGTTCGCGAATCTCGCCGGCGTGGCCGGCCGTTACCTGACCGTCGCGTTGGAAAACGCCGGCTGCATTGCGGCCGACGTGCGCATCGCACGGGCACTCGAGCTGTCGCGCTGCGTGGTCGACGCGTTTCCGTCGACACCGGCCGCGCGCGACTTCCGCCATCTCGCCGCCGAATTGCAGTACTGGCCGATGCGGCCAGCGATGTCGTCGCAAACGCCCTGGCGGGCGCCTGCGACAGTTACAGCGGCGCACCACGCCGACCAACCGTCCGCGCATCACGCTTAAAACGCGTGCACGAAGGACAAGGGGAGCACGATGTACAACGCTCAGGGAAAGATTTCTCAGGCCGAAGTTTTGACGAAGTACGCACCGCTCGTGCGTCGACTCGGCTTGCAGCTTGTCGCGAAAATGCCGGCGAGCGTCGATCTCGACGACCTGATCCAGGCCGGCATGATCGGTTTGCTGGATGCCGCCGGCCGCTACAAGGAAGACCAGGGCGCGCAGTTCGAGACCTATGCCAGCCAGCGGATTCGCGGCGCGATGCTCGACGAGCTGCGCAGCAACGACTGGCTGCCGCGCAGCCTGCGCCGCACCTCGCGCGAAGTGGAATCAGCGGTGCACAAGGTGGAGCAGAACCTCGGCCGCTCGGCGAGCGAGGCGGAGGTCGCCGAGCACCTGCAAATGCCGCTCGAGGAATATCAGTCGATGCTGCAGGACCTGCATGGCAGCCAGCTGATCTACTACGAAGACTTCGACCGCTCCGCCGACGACGAACCTTTTCTGGACCGCTACTGCGTCGATCATTCCGATCCGCTCTCGGCGCTGCTCGACGACAGCCTGCGCTCAGCGCTCATCGAAGCGATCGACCGCTTGCCGGAGCGCGAGAAGCTGCTGATGTCGCTGTACTACGAGCGCGGCATGAATCTGCGCGAAATCGGCGCGGTGATGGAAGTCAGCGAATCGCGCGTGTGTCAGTTGCATAGCCAGGCCGTGGCACGCCTGCGCACCCGACTGCGCGAAATGGCCTGGGCGAACGCCGAAACGAACTGACGCCACCGCGGCGCAGCACGCCGTCTTTCAAGCGCTGCTTTCAAATGCGGCGGTGCGCCGATGCCGATGCGCGCCTGTGCCGCCTACCGTTGCTCAGGCGTTCGCCATCTCATGCTCGGCGGCGAGCGCGAGAAACGCCGAGCGCGACATACCGCGCGCCTGCGCATACGCGTCGATCTCCTGCACCAGCACTTCGGGCAGCGAGATGTTGATGCGAACCGCCTTCTTCAACGCCGGAATATTGCGCGTCGTCACGAAACCCCATGTGAACCCCGCGAACTCGGGATCGCGCCGATGCTCGCCTAGCGTGAGAGGCTCGGGCAGTGGCAGCCCTTCGTCGAGCAAGGTTTCGAGATGCGATTCGATTGCCTCTTTCGCGTTCACATACGCTTGTTCGAGTGTGTCGCCCGCGGAGTAGCAGCCTGGAATATCGGGCACCACGACGCCGAACGCGTGCGTGTTGTCTCCGGGTTCGATGGCGATCGGAAAGATCAGATGCTTCATTTGAGCCCCGCCTGTTTCAGAATGCTGTTCAGCGTGCCGGCCGGCAAATCTTTTTTCGGATGCGGGACGGTCACGAGCCCCCGTTTTCCCGGGTGCCTGAAATGATGGTGACTGCCCGCTATGCGAACGAGCTGCCAGCCGTTCGCTTGAATCAATTTGACGACCTCGGCACTGTTCATACATCATACCCTCCATTATACACACGCCTACACAAACTAACGAGCAAACAAGATTCCACCCGCCGGATTGCGGCCACGTCGAAGCCGCGGCGTTGGCGAAAGCTCGAACGAAGTCACCATTTCAACGTGACGAGGCGGACTAGCGCCAGCTAGCCGAACGGCTAACGCAGCGCGGAACGGACAAGGAAGTGGGTGGAAAAGCGGCGGGGGAAAACGAAAAAGCCCGTCATCGACGGGCTTTTTCATTCATTTCGTAGATTGCTCCGATTGCAGGCCGGCAGGCGGGCCGATCAAAGTCCCGAATAAGCCGGAACTCGTCCATCCGGCCCGTACAGATTCGTCTTGCGCGGCACGTTGACTTGCAGCGCCTTTAGCGCACGCTCGTTGTAGTCCATCCGCACGCGGATCAGCTCGCCGTTGTTGGTATTGACGCGCCGCGCGCGATCCGCGGCTTTCTGCAGCAGCTTCCATTGCGTCGCGACGCGCGCGTCGGTGCTGGCCGCGAGCTCCATGCCGGACCAGCCGGTCGGAAAGCCGAGTTCGGCCAGATGCGAGTCGCGCGCGGCTTCGAGCCTCGCGAGCACGCCGATCAGCTCGGTTTTCTTCTCCACGATCGCGGGCAACTGCTCCAGCGGCGAGACCGCCGTCAGCGCTTTGGTTTCGAGAGTGAGGATGGAGGCGAATGCCTCGACGGTCGAATATTCTTCGATCAGGGTAGCAACGAGGGCGTCTTTCATATCAACAACTCGCTACGCAGACTGGCTCGCGAACAGCGCGCGAACCGGGTTGGTCGGACGCCGCCCGGCAGATCACCGCGCGGCGAAATGCCGATCAGTTGCCGGTCGACGAGGTTTTGTTCTGCAACAGGTCGCGCGCCGTCTGCAGCACGCCGTCGGCGATCTTGCCGGAGTCGATCTGCAGTGTGCCGTCCTTGATCGCCTGTTTGATCGACTCGACGTGCGCCGTGTCGATGTCGGCCGAGCCGGAGGCCGCGAGGCTGCGCAAATGCTGCGACAGACCCGACAGGCTCACGCTCGTGTCGCCCGACGCGCTGCTCGCGGCCGGCGCGGCCGTGCTCGTCGCGCCCTGCGTGGTGCTGGCTGCCGGCGTGGCTTCGTCGCCCTGCTGCGAACGGGACAAAGCGTCTTTCAACGACGGTAGATTTGAAGAGGTGGTGGGATCGACTTTCACGATTGGCTTCCCTAACGATTTGATCCTGATAACGGCAACCGCTGATCAAAACTTTAGCGCAATCGCTCGACACCCGGCTCGCCGCCAGGTGGCCATCTACCCCTTTCAATCCCCGTCCGTCTGGCCTGGCCACCGGGGGGCCGACCGTTTCGACGGTGCTCGTTGCCGCCAGCCCGCTCACATCTGGATCTCCACCGTGCCGCCGTCCTTGACGATGCCGGAGATGATCTGGCCGTTGGCGGTCTTCACGCGCACCTGCTGGCCCGGCGACGCGTTGTTCATCGCGCTGCCCTCGGACGAGATCGAGAAACCGTCGCCGGCCGCGATGACCCGCACGGTCTGGCCGAACACCACTGCCGACGCGCTCTTCAGCATGTCGCGGCGCAGCGGCATGCCGCCCGCGATCCGCGCGAGCGAGACCGAGCCGACCGCCTGCGACGGGTCGGTGACGATCGCCTGCGGCAGGCCGGTCAGGTCGCCTTCGCGCGCGACGAGGTCGGCGGCCGTGAGCACTTCGCCCGGCGCCATCGCGCGGGCGGCGAGGTAGTAGGTCGCATGCAGCGAGATGCGCGCCTGCAGATAGATGGTCCACGGCCGCTCGCCCGAGCAGCGCACGCCGACCGTCAGCCGGCCCCACAGGCGCGCGCCGGTCGGCATGAACGGTTCGAGCGACGTGCACGCGGCGAGGCCGCGCGGAAACGCGGGCGCGACAGTGATGTCGGCTTTGCCGGGCAGGCCGACGGCCTGCTGTTGCAGGAACGCGAGCGCGCTCGCGTGAATCGCTTCCGGGTCCTGCTGGCCCGGCAGCGGCGCGGCTTGCGCAGCCGCCGCGGCGGTAGCGGTCTGCGGCGTTCTCTGTGCAATGACGGCCGCCGGTTGGCGCGAGCCAGGCGACGCCGCAGGCGCTCTCGCGATGCCGGGATGCGCCGCCTGCGCCGCAGCGGCCGCGATCGGCTTGCCATTCGCGCCGAACACGGGTGGCTCGCCGCGCGCGGCGAGACTGTCGAAACCGTCGCCTTGCGGCGCACTGGCCGCGACCACGCGCTGATTCGCGACGCTGGCGACCGGGCCCGCTTCGACATTGACACGCGCGACGCCCGACGCCCCAGTGCTGGCCGCCGGCGGAATCGTCACGACGCCGGTGGCGTCCGGTTTGAAGTTGGTGCGGATGATTGCAGGCGCGGCGGCAGCGGGCTCGCCCGCGCCCGGAATGACGATCGCGCCGCTTGCGCTCGCGGCGCGCCCGAACGTATCGGTGTCGCGCGATCCGCTCGCGCGGCCGAGCGACTGTGCGGTCGCCGCAGCGAGCGACGCCGCCGACGCGCTGCGCTGCGCCGGCGTCTGAATCCGTTGCGCGAGATCGTTCAGCGCGGCGGGATTTTTCTCGGCGGGCCCGGCAATCACGATCGGGCCGCCCGCATCCTGCGCCTGGGTCGTAGCCGGCAGCAACACGATACCGCCCG
This sequence comes from Paraburkholderia lebeckiae, assembly GCF_050436225.1. Taxonomy (NCBI): domain Bacteria; kingdom Pseudomonadati; phylum Pseudomonadota; class Betaproteobacteria; order Burkholderiales; family Burkholderiaceae; genus Paraburkholderia; species Paraburkholderia lebeckiae. The sequence goes on from NZ_JBNDLU010000002.1 coordinate 4,046,463, forward strand.
CAACCCATACCGCGACGTTGACGGCCACCCGCGTCAGGCAATGCGCAAGGCAACGCGAGAAAGAGCGCGGCACCGGCTGGGCGAGCGCGCCCTCCGAACCATCGACCCGGCCACCTCCCACGCGACGCATCGTCGTGCCGCTCGCCGGCTGCGGCAAGGTGTTGGTGGGCTGGTCCATCGCGGGTCTCCATCGAATGCATCGGTACGCCTTGCATTCTAGTGAGCCCCCCTTTCGCGCAAACGTTGAATAGAAGCCCCCTTTCCCGGTTATTCGTCCGATTGCCGCTTGCGCGCGGCCCATAAGATGCATCACATGCAAAAAGGCCTTCGCACCCGCCGCGTGTCTCTCACGATGCGCACACGGGACGGCCTTGGAAACGTTCTCGGGAGATTCCGATGCTGGACAAGCTCGATGCCGAATTCGCATTCGGCCGGCAGGCGATGGATGTGCGCGCATACCGGCAGGAACTGCTGTCGTCGAATATCGCGAACGCCGACACGCCCGGCTACAAGGCGCGCGATATCGACTTCGCGTCGTCGCTGGCCGGCGCGCTGAAGAAGACGGGCGGCAGCACCGCGGGCCAAGGCGCATCGAACAGCTCGACGCTCGCGATGACGCAACCCGCGGGCGTGACGAGCGGCATGTCGATGAACACGACCGAGGCCGGCCACATGAGCGGCAAGGCCAGCCTGACGGCGACGGGCGGTAGCCCCGACGATTACGGCAACCTGCAATACCGGATCCCGGTGCAGCCGGCGCTCGATGGCAACACGGTCGACGTCGACACCGAGCGCGTGCAGTTCGCCGACAACACGGTGCACTTCGAGTCGGGTATGACGGTCGTGTCGAACCAGATCAAGACGATGCTGTCGGCGATCACGTCGGGCTCGTCGTAAGCCCGGCCCGCCGCACGGCAGGCAAGCAGAGCGCACAGCAGCTGAATAAAGGCAGCACGCACGCACGAACAGAAACGCTACGGGACTTAACGTAAAGCCGGTGCGAACCGGCAGGAGAGGTCAGGAAACATGCCATCCCTGATGAATATTTTTGGTGTCGCGGGCTCCGCGATGTCGGCGCAGTCGGAGCGGCTCAACGTGACGGCGTCGAACCTCGCCAACGCGGACAGCACGACGGGCCCCGACGGTCAGCCGTACAAGGCCAAGCAGGTCGTGTTCGCGGTGAGCCCGCTCGGCGGCGCGCGCACACGCTCCGGCCAGCAGGTCGGCGGCGTGCAGGTGACCGGCGTGGTCGACGATCCGTCGCCGATGAAGACCGCGTACGAGCCCGGCAATCCGGCCGCCGACGCGAACGGCTACGTGACGCTGCCCAACGTCGACCCGGTGCAGGAGATGGTCAACATGATCTCGGCCTCGCGCTCGTACCAGGCCAACGTCGAAACGCTGAACACCGCCAAAACCCTGATGCTGAAAACGCTCACGATCGGAACCTGAGGAGAGAGCCTTGACCACCAACACCACGATCGGCGGCAGCGGCACGACCGTTTCGCAGACGCTGCTCGACACGATGAACGGCACGAGCAGCAGCTCGAGCGCGACCAGCTCGACGAGCAGCACGTCGAGCAGTTCGTCGGGCACTTCGGCGGCGGACCTGCAGAACACCTTTCTGGAGCTGCTCGTCGCGCAAATGAAGAACCAGGACCCGACCAATCCGATGGACAGCTCGCAGATGACCTCGCAGCTCGCCCAGATCAGCACGGTGCAGGGCATCAGCCAGCTCAATACGTCGCTCACCTCGCTGTCGACGCAGCTGTCGGCGGGCCAGCAGTCGCAGGCCGCGCTGCTGATCGGTTCGACCGTGCTGGCACCGGGCAACTCGATCACCGTGGCGAGCGGCAAGACGAACGAGTTCGGCGTCACGCTCGCGAACTCCGTCAGCGACCTGCAGATCGTCGTGAAGAACTCGGCCGGCACGATCGTCAACACGCTCGATCTCGGCAAGCAGTCGGCCGGCACGATTCCGGTTGGCTGGACGCCGACCGATTCCGCGGGCAACACGCTCCCCGACGGCACCTACACGATCACCGCGACAGGCACGATCAACGGCCAGCAGGCGACGGCTACCACGCTCACCGGCGCGACGGTGGAAAGCGTCGTCCAGCAGAGCAGCGGCACGCCGGGCCTCGTGCTGTCGAACGGCTCGACGGTCGACCTGACCGGCGTCGCGGCGATCCTGTAGTCCGGGTCCATTCAGTTACGACTTTACAGATACGGAGTACGTCATGAGTTACCAAACAGGTTTGAGCGGTCTGTCGGCGTCGTCGAGCGATCTCGACGTGATCGGCAACAACATCGCCAACGCCAACACCGTCGGCTTCAAGAGCGGCACCGCGGAATTCGCCGACATGTACGCCAATTCGGTCGCGACCGCGACGAGCCAGCAGATCGGTATCGGTACGCAACTGTCCGAAGTGCAGCAGCAATTCTCGCAAGGCACGCTCACGACGACGAACCAGGCACTGAACGTCGCGATCAACGGCAACGGCTTCTTCCAGATGTCGAACAACGGCACGCTGACCTATTCGCGCAACGGCGTGTTCCAGCTCGACAAGAACGGCTTCATCACGAACGCGCAGGGCCTCGATCTGATGGGCTACGCGGCCAATGGCTCGGGCATCATCAACACCGCGCAGACCGTGCCGCTGCAGGTGCCAACCGCGAACATCGCGCCGCAGGCGACCACCTCGATCACCGCGGGCCTGAACCTGAACGCGCAGGACAACATCATGCTGAGCGCGCCGACGGTGACCAACACCGGCGGCACGGCGCTGACAACGACTGGCGCGACGATCACCGACGCGACTGCGAACACCAACAACGACACCTACTCGATCACCTTCGACGGCGCCGGTGGTTACACGGTTACCGACACGACGGCTGGCACCGCTCCGGTTTCCGGCACCTACACGGCCGGCACGGCGATCACGCTCGGCAATGGCCAGAGCGTGACGTTCACCGGCACACCGTCGGCTACCACTACCTACACCGTCGCGCCAACGCCGACTGCGTTCAACCAGAACGACTCGACGACCTACAACTACTCGACCAGCACGACGGCCTACGATTCGCTCGGCGGCTCGCAGACGGTCAACATGTATTTCGCCAAGACCGGTGCCGGCACGTGGAACGTCTACGCGGGCACCTCGACCGGCACGGCGTCGCTGGTCGGCCAGGCGAGCTTCAATTCGTCGGGCAAGCTGGTCAGCACGACCCAGCCCGTCGTTCCGGCCACCACGCCCGCGACGTACGTTGCCACCCCTACGCTCGGCGGCTTCACCTTCTCGATCCCGACCGCCGATGGTTCGTCGACGCCGCAGAACCTCACGCTGAACATCGGCACGACGACGCAGTACGGCGGCAAGGACGGCGTGAACAACCTGCAGACCGACGGCTACGCGGCCGGCCAGCTCACCGGCTTCACAGTCGGCTCCGACGGCACGCTGACCGGCAACTACTCGAACGGCGAAACCGCGGCGCTTGGCCAGATCGTGCTCGCGAACTTCTCGAACCAGAACGGCCTCGTCGATCTCGGCAACAACGAGTACGGCCAGACGGCTGCCTCGGGCGTCGCGCAGATCTCGACGCCGGGATCGACCAATCACGGCGTGCTGCAAGGCGGCGCGGTCGAGAACTCGAACGTCGATCTGACGAGCGAGCTGGTCAACCTGATCACCGCGCAGCGCAACTATCAGGCGAACGCGCAGACGATCAAGACCCAGCAGGCCGTCGACCAAACCCTGATCAACCTGTAAGCGAACGGGACCTCTTCATGGATCGGCTGATCTACACCGCGATGTCGGGCAGCGCCCAGGCGCTCGAACAGCAGGCGATCGTCGCGAACAACCTCGCGAACGCATCGACCACGGGCTTTCGCGCGCAGCTCGAAACCTACCGCGCCGTGCCGATGTCGTTCGGCGACGGCAGCACGATCAACGACGACACGACCCGCACCTTCGTGCTGTCGTCGACACCGGGCGCCGACTACACGCCGGGGCCGATCCAGCAGACGGGCAATCCGCTCGACGTCGCGATTCAGGGGCCGGGCTGGCTGTCGGTGCAGACCGCCGACGGCAACGAGGCCTACACGCGCGCGGGCAATCTGCACATCGACGAAAACGGCCAGCTCGTGAACGCGACCAATCAGGTCGTGCTCGGCAACGGCGGGCCGGTATCGGTGCCGCCGGGCGCACAGATCACGATCGGCAAGGACGGCACGGTGTCGGCATTGACGCCGGGCGATCCGCCCACCGCTGTGGTCACCGTCGATCAGCTGAAGCTCGTCAATCCCGATCCGCAGTCGCTCACGCGTGGCGATGACGGTCTGTTTCGCACCGCCGACGGCAACCCCGCCGACGCCGATCCGACCGTGACGGTCGCGCCGGCGTCGCTCGAAGGCAGCAATGTGAATCCGGTCAGCGCGATGGTCTCGATGATCACCAACGCGCGCCAGTTCCAGATGCAGACGCAGTTGCTGGAAAACGCCGACAAGAACGATCAGTCCGCCAACCAGCTGCTCAGCTTCAGCTAACGGATTGCCGCGCGGGGCGCCCTACGAGGCGCGCTCCGAGACAGCTTTGCATGGGGCCGGAGCAAGCGCTAAAGCGCCAACTCCGCCCGACATTGGAGAACCATAAGTGAACCGCTCACTGTATATCGCCGCCACCGGCATGAATGCGCAGCAGGCGCAGATGGACGTGATCTCGAACAACCTCGCGAACGTCAGCACCAACGGCTTCAAGGGCTCGCGCGCGGTGTTCGAGGATCTGCTGTACCAGACCATCCGCCAGCCGGGCGCGAACTCGACGCAGCAAACCGAACTGCCGTCCGGCATCCAGCTCGGCACCGGCGTGCAACAGGTCGCGACCGAGCGTCTGTACACGCAGGGCAACCTGCAGCAGACCGGCAACTCGAAGGACGTCGCGATCAATGGCGCGGGCTTCTTCCAGGTGCAGATGCCCGACGGCACGACGGCCTACACGCGCGACGGCTCGTTCCAGACCAACGCGCAGGGTCAGCTCGTCACGTCGAGCGGCTATCAGGTGATTCCGGCGATCACGATCCCGACCAATGCGACCTCGCTGACGATCGGCAGCGACGGCGCGGTGTCGATCACCGTGGCCGGCTCGAGCAATACGCAGCAGCTCGGCACGATGCAGCTCGCGACCTTCATCAACCCGGCCGGCCTCGACTCGAAGGGCGAGAATCTGTTCGCGGAGACCGCGTCGTCTGGTGCGCCGAACGTGTCGCAACCGGGCCTGAACGCCGCGGGCACGCTCAACCAGGGTTACGTGGAAGCGTCGAACGTGAACGTCGTACAGGAGCTGGTGAACATGATCCAGACGCAGCGCGCGTACGAAATCAACAGCAAGGCCGTGACGACCTCCGACCAGATGCTGCAGACCTTGAGCCAGATGCAGGTTTGAGGACTGGAAATTTAAGGCGGTAAACGATGATGTCGCACTCCACTCGCACTCCGGTTCATTCGCGCACGGCCGAGGCGCTCGTGCAGCTCACGCTGCTCGCCGCGCTCGGCGGCTGCGCACTCGTGCCGAAGCAACCGATCACGCAGCAGCCGATGAGCGCGCTGCCGCCGGTGCCGCCGCAGGCGCAGGCGCCGGGCTCGATCTACAACCCGGGCTACGCGGGCCGTCCGCTGTTCGAAGATCAGCGGCCGCGCAACGTGGGCGACATCATCACGATCGTGATCGCCGAGAACATCAACGCGACGAAGTCGTCGGGCGCGAATGCGAACCGCAACGGCAACACGAACCTCAACGTGCCGACCGCGGGCTTCCTCGGCGGACTGTTCGCCAAGACCAACCTCAGCGCGACCGGCAGCAACGGCTTTGCCGGCACCGGCGGGGCGAACGCGTCGAATACGTTCAACGGCACGATCACGGTGACCGTGACCGGCGTGCAGGCGAACGGCAACCTGATCGTGAGCGGTGAGAAGCAGATGCTGATCAATCAGGGCAACGAGTTCGTGCGCTTCTCAGGCGTCGTCAATCCCAACACGATTTCGAGCCTGAATGCCGTGTACTCGACCCAGGTCGCCGACGCGAAAATCGAATACTCCGCGAAGGGCTACATAGACGAAGCGGAGACCATGGGCTGGCTGCAGCGGTTCTTCCTCAACGTGTCGCCGTGGTGATCATGGGTACCGTCTTCAACACGCTGTCGCGCGCGGGCCGCGCACTGATGTTCGTCGCGCTCGCCTGCGCGGCGCTGCCGGCCGCGACGCCAGCGCACGCGGAGCGGCTGAAGGACCTCGTGCAGATCCAGGGCGTGCGCGACAACCCGCTGATCGGCTACGGCCTCGTGGTCGGCCTCGACGGCACCGGCGACCAGACCACGCAGACACCGTTCACGACGCAGACGCTCGCGAACATGCTCGCGAACCTCGGCATCTCGATCAACAACCAGGCGGCGGGCTCCAGCAACTCGCAGTCGTCGCTGTCGAACATCCAGCTGAAGAACGTCGCCGCGGTGATGGTGACCGCGGTGCTGCCGCCGTTCGCGCGGCCGGGCGAAGCGATCGACATCACGGTGTCGTCGCTCGGCAATGCGAAAAGCCTGCGCGGCGGCACGCTGCTGCTCACGCCGCTGAAGGGCGCCGACGGCCAGGTGTATGCGCTCGGCCAGGGCAACGTCGCCGTGGGCGGCGCGGGCGCGAGCGCGAACGGCAGCAGGGTGCAGGTCAACCAGCTCGCCGCGGGGCGCATCACCAGCGGCGCGATCGTCGAGCGCTCGGTGCCGACGGCGGTGTCGCAGGCGGGCACCATGCAGCTCGACCTGAACGACATGGACTACGACACCACGCAGCGCGTCGTCGCGGCGATCGACAACGCGTTCGGCAGCGGCACCGCGACCGCGCTCGACGGCCGCACGATCCAGCTGCGCGCGCCGGCCGATCCGCAGCAGCAGGTCTCGTTCATGGCGCAATTGCAGAACCTCGAAGTGCGGCCCGGGCAGGCCGCCGCGAAGGTCATCCTGAACGCCCGCACCGGCTCGATCGTGATGAACCAGATGGTCACGCTGCAGAACTGCGCGGTCGCGCACGGCAATCTGTCGGTCGTGATCAATACGCAGCCGGTGGTGAGCCAGCCGGGCGCGTTCTCGAACGGCCGCACGGTGGTCGCGCAGCAGTCGCAGATCCAGATGAAGCAGGACAACGGCTCGCTGAAACTCGTGAATGCCGGTGCGAACCTCGCCGAAGTAGTGAAGGCGCTCAACGCGCTCGGCGCGACGCCCGCGGATCTGATGTCGATCCTGCAGGCCATGAAAGCAGCCGGTGCATTGCGCGCCGACCTTGAAATCATCTAAGGAGCACGCGAGATGAATTCGGATACGACCAATAGCGTCAACTCCGCCAACGATCTGACCAGCCGGTTCGCGCTCGACGTGCAGGGCTTCGGCGCACTCAGCGCGCAGGCAAAAGCCTCGCCGCAAGCCGGCATGAAGATGGCCGCGCAGCAGTTCGACGCCGTGTTCACGCAGATGATGTTGAAGAGCATGCGCGATGCGACGCCGCAGGACGGTCCGTTCGATTCGCACGACACGGCGACGTTCACGTCGATGATGGATCAGCAGATGGCGCAGCAGCTGTCGAAGAAGGGCATCGGCGTCGCCGACGCGATGCTCAAGCAGCTGATGCGCAACCAGGGCATGCAGGTGGGTGGCACGAACGGCGCGGGCGCGGCGGGCGGTCTCGCCGGCATGGCCAACGCGCTCGGCGGCGGTAGCGGCGGCGACGAAGGCCAGAGCGCGGCGCTCAACGCGCTCGCGCGTGCCTACGGCAACGCCCAGTCCAACGGCCAGCTCGCGCTCGGCCGCGCCTACTCGGCCAATAGCGCGCTGACGCCGCCGGTGCGCGGCGACGGCAGCTCGTCGAAGGTCGACGCCTTCGTCGACAAGCTCGCCGCGCCGGCGCAGGCCGCGAGCGCGGCGACCGGCATTCCGGCGCGCTTCATCATCGGTCAGGCCGCGCTCGAATCGGGCTGGGGCAAGAGCGAGATCAAGAAAGCCGACGGCTCGGCGAGCCACAACGTGTTCGGCATCAAGGCGGGCAACGACTGGACCGGCAAGACTGTGTCGACGGTCACGACCGAATACGTGAACGGCAAGCCGCATCGCACGGTCGAGAAATTCCGCGCATACGACTCGTACGAGGAAGCGATGACCGATTACGCGAGCATGTTGAAGAGCAATCCGCGTTACGCGCAGGTGATCAATTCGTCGCGCGACGTGAACGGTTTTGCGAACGGCATGCAGCGCGCCGGTTATGCAACCGATCCGCATTACGCGAAAAAGCTGCTGTCGATCATGCACAAAATGAGCTGATTAAAAATAACGCACGCGACGGGCATTAAAGCGGTTTTAAAGGTGTCGGTAAAATCGGCGATAAAGGCAGCAGGAATACCGGCATCGGTAAAAAGCTCCGGCATGGTCCGGGGCGAGCAAGGTCGCGGGAAATAGGGCGGATACGCTTTTAACGTTTGCGCGAAATTTTCCGGCGAATATTTAAATTGCGCCCCTAAATTTTGGCTCGATGTTGCCGCTAACGAGTTAGACCCGATACCGGAATAGCGCTGTAAGGTCCGGTCGAACGCGTGTGTTGCGGCTTTGCATGAAGACCTTCAGAGTCCATGGCTAGGCCCTGGCACGTGCCCGCAAGAACATGCTTACCGGCAAGCCCATGGATATGAACCAGTCGAACGGCCTGACTGACACGGACGGTCAGCCGCACGTCCCGCAAAACGAGAGCGGTTCCGATTTCGGCCGCCGCAATCCGCTGGAAATCGGCGTGCAGCTGCGCAATATCGTCAATCGCGGCGATTTCCTCACCGTCGAATATGCGGGCGGCCAGATCGTCACGCGCCTGCTCGACGTCGACGTGCGCGAGCGCACCTTCACCTTCGATTGGGGCGCGCTTGCCGATCAGAACAAGGAGCTGCTCAACGCGCCGCGCTGCCAGTTCCACGCGTCGCCCGACGGCGTGCGCGTCGAGTTCACGACGCCGACGCCACGCGAGACGCGCTTCGAGGGAATGCCGGCGTTCGAGGCCGACTTCCCCGAGGTGCTGTTCTACGTGCAGCGCCGCGAGTACTTCCGCGTCGCCGCGCCGATTCTCGACCCGTTCATGTGTACGGGCCGCCTGCCCGACGGCGACACGTTCCGCTTCGAGGTGCACGACCTGTCGCTCGGCGGCGTCGGGATGCGCACGACCGACCTGCGAGTCGCCGAGCTGCCAATGGGCGCGCGCCTGATGGACTGCGAGCTCACGCTCGGCGCGCTCGGCCGTCTGTCGCTCGATCTGCAACTCGTGTCGCATCGCTCGCTCGCGCTGCCGAACGGCACGCAGCGCTATCAGCTCGGCTTCCGTTTCCTGTCGCTGCCGGGCAGCGCGGAAAACACGCTGCAGCGGCTGATCACGCAGCTCGAAATGAAGCGCCGCTCGCTGGCGCGCTGAGCGGCGAGCCAATGCGCGGTGCCGTGCGCTTGACGCCTGGCACTGCGCGAACGCTTTGGCCGACGAAGCAAACGTTGCACTCGCGTCGGAGGCAATAGCGCGGCAACGTCGCGCAAACGAAGTGGAATGGCCCTCAATTTTTCGCACGGTGGGCCGTTAAAGAGGATGTTCCACTAACGCGGTGGCATGTCTGCGATGCCGCCATTCAGGATGACGCATGTCCAGCAATCTGTTGAATATCGGCCTTAGCGGACTCAACGCGGCCCAATGGGGTTTGACGACGACTGGTGAGAACATCAGCAACGCGTCGACACCCGGCTATACGATGGAAACCCCGGTGTATTCGGAGACAGGCGGCACGTATACCGGCTCCGGCTACCTGCCGATGGGCGTCTCCACCGACACCGTGACGCGCGCGTACAGCCAGTACCTGACGACCCAGCTGAACGACGCGCAGTCGTCGAGCAGCGCGCTCACCGCGTACAACACGATGATCACCCAGCTCAACAACCTCGTCGGCAGTCCGACCGCCGGGATTGCGAGCGCGATCAGCGGTTACTTCACGGGGCTGCAGAACGTCGCCAACAACGCGTCGAGCGTGTCGACGCGGCAGACCGCGATCAGCGACGCGCAGACGCTCGCGAACCAGATCAACGCGGCGGGCCAGCAGTACGACCAGTTGCGCTCGAGCGTCAACACGCAACTGAGCAACTCTGTTACGCAGATCAACACCTACACCGCGCAGATCGCGTCGCTGAATACGCAGATCACGCAGGCGAGCAACCAGGGCCAGCCGCCGAACCAGCTGCTCGACGAACGCGACCAGGCGGTGTCGAACCTGTCCCAGCTGATCGGCGTGTCGGTCGTGCAGGACAACGGCAGCTATAGCCTGTTCATGTCGAGCGGACAGCCGCTCGTGCTGGCCGGCAACAGCTTCAATCTCGGCACGGCGACTTCGTCGGGTGATCCGAGCGAGCTGTCGGTCCAGTATCTCGGCCAGGCCGGGGCAAAGCCGACACCGACGCCGCAGACGCTGTCCGACACGAGCGTGTCCGGCGGCACGCTGGGCGGACTGCTGCAATTCCGCTCGCAAACGCTCGATCCGGCCGAGGCGCAACTCGGTGCGATCGCGACCAGCTTCGCCGCGCAGGTCAATGCGCAGAACGAACTCGGCCTGACGCTTAACGGCACCGCGGGCGGCGCGCTGTTCACGGTCGGCTCGCCGACCGTGTACGCGAACTCGCAGAACACCGGCAACGCTACGCTCGGTGTCTCGTTCGCCGACGCGACCCAGCCGACCACGGGCGACTACACGCTGTCGTACGACGGCAGCAGCTACACGCTGACCGACAACCAGACCGGCAGCATCGTCGGTTCGGCGGCGAACCTGACCAACCCGATCGGCGGCCTGCAGTTCTCGGTCGCGAGCGGCACGATGAAGGCCGGCGACTCGTTCTCGGTCGAACCGACCCGCGGCGCGCTCGACGGCTTCGCGCTGACCACCACGTCGGCGTCGGCAATCGCGGCCGCCGCGCCGGTGCTCGCGTCGGCGTCGACGTCCAACACCGGCACCGGGACGATCACGCAAGGCACGGTATCTGCCGGCTACAGCGCGCCGACCAGCACCTCGACGATCACTTACACCGCGGGCACCGGCCTGACCGGCTTCCCGGTCGGCTCGGTGGTGACAGTCGCCGGCTCGCCGTCCACGCAGTACACGATCAGCGCGGCGACGACCGCGGTGCCGTACTCGCCGAGCTCGGGCGCGACACTGACGATCACCAACCCGAGCAATTCGGCGAGCGCGGGCGTGATGAACAACGTGACGGTCACGATCAGCGGCACGCCCGCCAACGGCGACTCGTTCACGATCGGACCGAACACCGGCGCGACCAACGACGGCCGCAACGCGCAACTGCTGTCGAACCTGACTTCGGCGCAGGTGCTCAACGGCGGCACCTCGACGCTGACGGGCGCGTACGCGAGCTACGTCAACAACATCGGCAACCAGACCACGCAGATCCAGACGTCGGCGACCGCGCAAAGCACGCTCGTCACGCAGATCACGTCGGCGCAGCAGTCGGTGTCGGGCGTCAATATCAATGAGGAAGCGGCCAACCTGCTTCAGTACCAGCAGCTCTATCAGGCCAACAGCAAGGTCATCCAGACGGCGCAGACGCTGTTCCAGACTTTGCTTGGCATCTTCTCGTAAGGCGTTGAACCATGCGAATTTCGACCCAGCAGTACTTCAGCATGAACGTCGCGAACATGAGCGATCAGCAGGCTCAGTTGTCGCAGATCTATCAGGAAATCTCGAGCGGCCAAAGCCTGACCACGCCCGCCGACAATCCGCTCGGCGCCGCGCAGGCCGTGCAGCTCAGCTCGACGGCGTCCGCGCTGTCGCAGTACACGACGAACCAGAACGCGGCGCTCACGTCGTTGCAGGCCGAGGACTCGACGCTCTCCACCGTCATCACGACGTTGCAAAGCGCGAACACGTTAGGTCTGCGCGCCGGCGACGGCGGTTTGAACGACGCCGACCGCACGGCGATCGCCGCGCAGCTGACCACCCTGCGCGACCAGCTCGTCACCTACGCGAATTCGACCGACAGCTCCGGCAATGCGCTGTTCGCCGGTTTCCAGAATTCGACCCAGGCCTTCACGACCGATGCTGCCGGCAATGTCACCTATACGGGCGACACGGGCACGCGCACCGTGCAGGTCACCGATAGCAACGCGGTCTCGACCGGTGACAACGGGTTGTCGGTGTTCATGAGCGTCGGCGCGACCAATGCGCAGCCGATCGCCTCGGGCGACCCGGCCAATACCGGCAGCGGCGTGATCGGCGCGGTGTCGGTCAACGATCCGACCAACGCGGGGAACGCCGACTCGTACCAGATCCAGTTCACCGGTAGCGGCAGCTCCCTCACCTACACGGTCACTGACACGACGACCGGCGTCGCGGGTACGGTGCAGCCGTACACGGCGGGCTCGAGCATCACGATCGCGGGCCAGACCGTCGAAATCACAGGCACGCCGGCCGCCAACGACAAATTCACGGTGCAGCCGGCCAACCAGGCGGGCACCAACGTGTTCGCGAACCTGAACGCGATGATCGCCGCGCTCCAGCAGCCGGTGAGCGGCAACCCCGCGGCCTCGGCGAAGCTGCAGAACTCGTTGAATACGGGCCTGTCGCAGCTTGGCAACACGCTGAACAACGTCACCGCGGTGCAGGCATCGGTCGGCGGCCGCGAGCAGGAAGTCAAGGCGCTGCAAACGGTTACGGAGACCAACTCACTGCAAACGCAAAGCGATCTCGCGGACCTGACTCAGACCGACATGGTCTCGACGATCAGCAAGTACACGATGGAGCAGGCGGCCTTGCAGGCTTCGCAGCAAGCTTTCGTGCAGATCCAGAACATGTCGCTGTTCCAGTACATCAACAGCTGATGCCGCTCCGGCGGCGCAATAAAGAAACCGGCGCGAGCCGGTTTTTTTATGTCCGCGATTTTCGGCGTTATCCCAGCGCCGCCGCGACCCGTCCCATCTCATCGATGCCGCTATCGAACAAGTGCACGAAGAACGGGATCATGTTCGGCAGCATCAGCTGCACGAGCAGCAGGCCGACCAGCATCGTCAGCGGAAAGCCGATCTGGAACACGCCGATCTGCGGCGCCGCGCGATTGAGAATGCCGAGCGCGAGGTTCGCGATCAGCAGTGCGACGACGACCGGCAACGCAAGCAGCAGCCCCGCCGAGAAGATCGAGCCGCCCCAGTTCGCGAGCGTCTGCCAACCGTGCGGCGCAAGCAGGTTCGCCGACACCGGCACCGACTGGAACGTCGTCACGAGCGCGGCGATCATCTGCAGATGACCATCGACGGCGAGAAACACCAGCGTCGCGATCGTCGTCATGTAGCGTGAGATCACGACGCCCGAGCCGGTCGCCTGCGGGTCGAAGAAGGTCGCGAAGCCAAGGCCCATGCCGAGGCCGATGAAGTAGCCGGTCGCGTCGATCGCCTGGAACACGACCTGCATCGTCACGCCGAGCGCGATGCCGATCAGGAACTGGTTGACGAGAATCCACACGCCGGCCGCGGAAAACACGGTGACCTGCGGCAGCGCGCCGATCGTCGGGGCGACGATGATCGTCGTGAACGCGGCGAGACCGATTTTCACGCGCGAGGGCAGCGACGTGTTGCCGAGCACCGGCGCGGTCGCGATCAGCGCGGCGATGCGCGCGAACGGCCACAGGAACGCGGTCAGCCAGACGTTCAGTTGCGCGTAGGTGACCGTGAACATGGAGTGGGGAGAGCGGACGTGCCAGCGGCGCTCAGTTGACGAGCGTCGGAATGCTGGTGATCGTGTGGCGCAGATAGTCGAGCATCGTGGTCAGCATCCATGGTCCGGCGATCACCAGCGTGAGCGCGATCGCGAGCAGCTTCGGGATGAACGACAGCGTGCTTTCGTTGATCTGCGTGGCCGCCTGGAACAGGCTCACGACCAGACCGACGACGAGCGCGACGAGCAGCAGCGGGGCGGCCAGCACGAGGCTGACGTACATGGCCTGGTGGGCCAGCGTCATGACTGCTTCGGGTGTCATCGTGAGTGCCTGAAGAACAAGGAGTGGAAAAAATATCAGACGAAGCTCTGCGCGAGCGAGCCGAGCAGCAACTGCCAGCCGTCGACGAGCACGAACAGCATCAGCTTGAACGGCAGCGAAATCGTCGCCGGCGACACCATCATCATGCCCATCGACATCAGCACGCTCGCGACCACCATGTCGATGATCAGGAACGGAATGAAGATCGTGAAGCCGATCGTGAAGCCGGTCTTCAGCTCGCTCGTCACGAACGACGGCACCAGCAGCGATAGCGGCACGTCTTCGGGCCCCTGCATCGGCGCCGCGTGCGAGATGCGCGCGAACAGCGCAAGGTCGCTTTCGCGGGTTTGACGCAGCATGAAGGTCTTGAACGGCGCGACGCCGCGCGCCACCGCCTGATCCATCGACATCGTGCCTTCGGAGAACGGCTTGTAACCTTCGTTATAGGCTTTATCGAGCACCGGCGACATCACGAACAGCGTCAGAAACAGCGCGAGACCGACGAGCACCTGGTTCGGCGGCGTCGTGGTCGTGCCGAGCGCCTGGCGCAGCAGCGACAACACGATCACGATGCGCGTGAAGCTCGTCATCATCAGCACCGTCGCGGGCAGGAACGACAGCATCGTGAGCAGCAGCATCGTCTGCACGCTCAGCGAGTAGGTCGTGCCGCCGTTGGGGCCGGGGCTCGTCGTGAACGCCGGCAGGCCGGCGGTCTGCGCGAAAGACAGCGTCGGCAGCGCGAACAGCAGTGCCGGAAGCGCGAGTTGAAGCGCTGCGGGGAGCGCCCGCCCCGCACGGCGCGTAAGCGTGAAGAACCAACCTGACTGCCTGAAACTGACCTGCATTACCGATCCCCGCCGCCGTGCGCGTTGAAACGTTTGCCCACTTCGCTTTTCAGGGCGTCGCGAAAGCGTTGACCAAAGGTGCCGGAAAGCGGTGCTGGCGAAGCGGCAACCGTATCGGCCGAGACGGAACCCGCCGGCATCGTATGCAGCAGCCGCACGTTGCCGGGCGCGGCGCCGAGCACGAGCCACGTATCGCCGATCTCGACGACCGCGACGCGTTCCTTGCCACCGAGCGAAGCGCCGCCGACCGTCTTCACGAGGCCGCCGCGCTGGCCCGGTTGCAGGCCGAAGCGTCGCGCGAGCTAGGCGCAGCCGAACACGAGGCCGATCACGACCGCCAGCCCGACGAAGGTTTGCAGGACCGCGCCGACGCCGAGCGCCGGCACCGCGCTACCCGCGCCGACACCCGAGGCGATCTTCGCGGCGTTGTTGACCGCGTTCATATCGGCGGCGTGCGCGACGGTGGACGCGAAAAGCGACGCGAGCAGCACGCCGCGACCTGCCAAACGGTTCATCGATTGAGTTTCCGGATGCGTTCGGACGGCGTGATGATGTCGGTCAGCCGGATACCGAACTTGTCGTTGACGACCACCACCTCGCCCTGCGCGATCAGGCAGCCGTTGACGAGCACGTCCATCGGCTCGCCGGCCATGCCGTCGAGTTCGACGACCGAGCCCTGCGCGAGCTGCAGCAGATTGCGGATCGCGATCTTGGTGCGGCCGAGTTCGACCGTCATCTGGACGGGAATGTCCAGGATCATGTCGATGTCGTTGTGCGTCGAGGTCGGCGCGGCCTTCGACAGCGGCTGGAACACGGCGCCCGCGGCCGGGTTGATTTCGTCGTTGCCGTTCTGCTCGGCGAGCGCACTTGCCCAGTCGGCCATCGCCGCGTCGTCTTCCGCGGCGGACAGCTCGCCGGCGGCGAGTTGCTCGGCTGCCGCGAGATCGGTCTCGGGCTTTGCGTTCAGGTCACTCATATCCACCTTCCTTCATCGTGTCGGCTGCGCTGATCATCTTCTGGACCCGCAACGCGTACTGACCATTGAAAATTCCGTAGCCGCATTCCATCACCGGCACGCCGTCTACTTTCGCGGTGATGTGCTCGGGGATGTTGATCGGCAGAACATCGCCTTTGCGCATGTTCAGGATCTGTTCGAACGTGACCGGCACCTGCGCGAGATCGGCGCTCAGCTGCACTTCGGCGGCTTGCACCTGCTGCGACAGCACGCGCACCCAGCGTCGGTCGACGTCCACCGCCTCGCCCTGGATCGGCGACGAGAGAATGTCGCGGATCGGCTCGATCATCGAGTAGGGCATGCAGATGTGCAGCGTGCCGCCCGTCGAGCCGAACTCGATCGAGAACTGCGTGACGATGACGATTTCGTTCGGCGTCGCGACGTTGGCGAACTGCGTGTGCATTTCCGAGCGCACGTATTCGAACTGCAGCGGACGCACGCTCTTCCACGACGCCGCGTAGTGCTCGAACGTCAGATTGAGCAGCTTCGTGATGATGCGCTGCTCGGTCTGCGTGAAATCGCGTCCTTCGACGCGCGTATGGAAGCGGCCGTCGCCGCCGAACAGGTTGTCGACCACGAAGAACACGAGGTTCGGGTCGAACACGAACAGCGACGTGCCGCGCAGCGGCTTCACGTGGACCAGGTTCAGATTGGTCGGGATCGGCAGGTTGCGCGTGAACTCGCTGTACTTCTGCACCTTCACCGGGCCGACGGAAATCTCCGCCGAGCGCCGCATGAAGTTGAAAATGCCGACGCGCAACAGGCGCGCGAAGCGGTCGTTGATGATTTCGAGGCCCGGCATCCGGCCGCGGACGATACGTTCCTGCGTCGCGATGTTGTACGGGCGCACGCCCGTACGGTCGTTTTGCTCGGATTCCGTGTCGGATTCGCCGGTGACGCCCTTCAGAAGGGCATCGACCTCCTCCTGGGACATGAACTCTTCGTGGCCCATTTCTTATTCCTCGTGCGTCCCTTGGCGATTGATGATGGCAGCGCTAAACAACGTCACGTCACTGCACGACGAATTCAGTGAACAGCACGTCCTGCACGCGGATCGGTGCGACGCCCTTGTCGATCGGCTCGGTGATCAGCGTCTTCAGCTCTTCGGCGAGCGCGCGCTTGCCTTCGAGCGGCGCGAGTTCTTCGGGGTGCTTGTTCGACAGCGCGAGCAGGATGCGGCTGCGCACTTCCGGCATGTGATCGGTGAGCGCCTGCTGGGTGACGGCGTCGCCGAGCTTCAGCGTGAGGCCGATGCGCAGGAAGTGTTGCTGGCCGTCGTCCGATTGCAGGTTGACGGTCATCGATTCGAGCGGGAAGAACAGCGGCACGGCGGATTGCGCCGGCGCGGCTTCGGCCGATACGGCGACGGGTGCGCGCTTCGACAGGAAGAACCACACGCCGGCACCGGCAGCGCCCGCGGCGATCAGCGCAATGAGGACGATCAGGATGATGCGCTTCAGGGGGCCCGGCGAGGCGGGCGCGGCTTGTTGCGGGGCGGTCGTGGTTGCCATTTGGGTTGCCAGCTTGTTGCTGGCCTAGTAAGGGTTAGGGTGATTGTTGTTGATTTGCCTGCGGCGCTATGGGTCGAAAAGAAGGGCTATTTCTGGCTATTTCTGGCCGTTTCTGGTTTTTGGGTTTTTTTTTGTCGTTGTTCTGGCTTTGTTGGCCTTTCCTTGCTGACTTATCGGTCTATTAGCGTTGCCCCTGTGCGGGGCGGCACCTACTTTCTTTGCTGCTGCAAAGAAAGTAGGCAAAGAAGACAGCTCAAACCGCCAACTCTTAAGCGGGTCCCTCGGTCTGCATCAGGTAGTGGTGCATCTGGAATCCGTGCTCCCGCACATTCGGCGCCAGTGACAAGGCTGTCATTCTTCCGGCGGCGCTACGCGCGCCGAAACCCCGCTCAAAAACCACTGGTTGTTTCGGCGCATCGCCGAGGCGCAGCCGAGGGTCCCCGCTGCGCGGGCAAAACCATTGGTTTCCCAGGTAGACCCGTCCGCGACGCACGTAGTGCGGAGTGGGAGGGATGACGGCTTTGTCACGAACGGGGAATGTGCGGCGGCCCGGATTCCAGATGCACCACTACCCCTTCCAAGCCAGGGGACCCGCTTAAGAGTTAGCGGTTTGAGCTGTCTTCTTTGCCTACTTTCTTTGCAGCAGCAAAGAAAGTAGGTGCCGCCCCGCACAGGGGCAACGCTAATAGACCGACAAGACAACAAGGAAAGGCCAAAAAAGCCAGAACAACGACAAAAAAAGCGCCCCGCCTCGCTTCAGGCAAACGTATCGACCAGTCCAACCTGCTGCCGCACGGCAACACTCCCGATGGCATCGCTGGAGCCGTCCCCTGCAAAGGCGCCCCCACCACTGCCCCTCTTCCCATTCCCCCCACCCGCGCCAGCGCCCTGCTGTTGTTGCCCGCTTTGCCGCGCAAACCCATCACTCACACTCGCACTGCCAAGCCCAATCCCATTCGACTCCATCGCCTCGCGAAGCTTCGGCAACGCCGCCTCGACCGCCTCCCGCACCGACTGGTGCTGCGAAACGAACAGCGCATGCGCATGGTTATCCGCCACCTGCAACACGACCTGCAACGGCCCCAGATCCTTCGGATTGAGCGTCAGCTCAGCACTCTGCGAATGCGCATTCGACAAAAACACCACCTTCTGGCTCAGCGCGTCTTCCCAGTCGCTCGTGCCGACTTGCGGCGTCAACGCATTGGCGGCGGCGGCCGCGCTCGCATTGCCCGTACTCTGCGCTGCCGCCGTCGTGCCCGCGGCGTTCGCTGCCGCCTGCGTCGCGGCCAGCGCGGCGTTCGCCGCCTCGGACGCGCTGCGCGCCGATGCGAGGTTGTCCGCCTGGCCGCTCGTCGCGGCCGCGGCGCTCAACGCATCGGCGGCCGACTTCGCGGCCGACGGATCGGCCAGCGCGGTCGCGGCGGCCGTCGCCGTCGACGTCGTGTGGGTCGTCGAGGCGCCCTTGCCGTTGCCGAACAGGCCGCTCGCGAGTGTCTTGTCGTCCGTCGTGCCGTTCAGGCCGTTTTTCGTGTTGCCCAGGCCGCCCGCCGCGCTCGCGGCTTTTGCGGCCGCGCCGGCAGCAAGCGCGGCCGCGGGCACCGCGCCCTGGCCGCTCGACAGCGCGGACAGCGCACTCTGCAACGCATCCTGCAGCGACTTCGGATCGACCGCGCCTTTCCTGCTTGCCGCGGTGGCCGCGAGCGCGCCCGTGGCCGTGCCGGCCAGCGCGCTCACCGCATCGGCGGCGGAGCTTGCGGCATCGGTCGTGGTGGTGGCGCTCGAGTCGGCGTTATTGGCGACGGCTTGTGCCTGCGCTTGCGCCTGAGCCTGGGCGGTAGCCGCAGCGGCGGCGAGCGCGCCAGCGTCGGTTTGCGCCTTGGTGTCTTTCTGCCTGGCTTGCGTCGCGGTCGTCTGGCTGTTCGATGCCTGCTGCGTTGGTGTCGTCGACGCCGTGGACGACGGCGATGACGCGCTGCTGCTGGCCGCGTTGCTCGCTGTGCCGTTGCCGTTCTGGCTACCGCTCGCGCTTTGCTGCGAGGAAGCGGGAGCGGGTGGCGGCGCACTGGGCGCGCTCGACGCCGAGGCATGCGACGCCGTCGCTGAACTGGTCTGCTGTTGATTCGCGCTGTTCTGCTGGTCGATGCTTTGCTGCAAGGTCTGCGCGAACGGGCTCGAGCCCGCGGCGTTCGCGGCCGCGCTGCTCGACCCATTGCCGCTCGTGTCGAGCAGCGTGCTCAGTTGGGAGCCGATCTGTGAAAGAAGCGACATAACGAATCCTGTGAATCGGTCGAACGGGTGTGCCGTAGGGCGTTAGCCGCGAGGCAAGGCCTCACGCGCCGTCGGCTCGCATGCGCAGACTCCGCGCGGCATATTCGTCGGCGTCGCGCTGTTCGCGCCGCGCCGCAACCTTCGCCTCGGCCGCCTCGCCGCGCGCCTGCAGCACTTCGTACGAGCCGAGCTTCTGCTTGTGGCGCTGCCAGTCGGGCTTCGCCGCCTCGAGGCGCGCGCTCGCCGCCGCCAGCAGGCTGCGCTGCTGCTCGATCGCGGCATCGAGCGTGTCGATGAACGCCTGGAAGTTGCGCATGTTGCCGGCCGGCATGCCCGACTGCGCGCTCTCCATGAAGCGTGCGTAGTATTCGTCGCGGTACTGCACGAGCGCATCGAGTTGCGCCTGTACGTCGTTGCGCTCGCGCTGCGCGCGGCCGAGCCGCTGCGCGGCGGCGTCCACGTCGTCCTGCGCGAGACCGATCAGCGTCTTGATCGGAAAATGTTTCGACATCGTCAGCCTCCTCGGCCCTAGGCAAACAGCGCGTTCAGCATGTCGATGCTCGGCTGGAAGTTCGCGCACTCGCGAAAGCCTTGCTGCAGGAACGCTTCCATCCGCGGATACAGCGCGATCGCGCGATCGAGCACCGCGTCGCGCCCGCTCGAATACGCGCCGACGTTGATCAGATCGCGGTTACGCTGATAGCGCGACAGCATCTGCTTGAACATACGCGTTTTATTCAAATGGTTATCGTCGATCAGCGCGGTCATTGCCCTGCTAATCGACGCTTCGATATCGATCGCAGGGTAGTGGCCGGCTTCGGCGAGCGAGCGCGACAGCACGATGTGGCCGTCGAGAATCGCGCGCGCCGAGTCGGCGATCGGGTCCTGCTGGTCGTCGCCTTCGGTGAGCACCGTGTAGAAGGCGGTGATCGAGCCGCCGCCCGCCGGTCCGTTGCCGGTGCGCTCGACGAGCGCGGGCAGCTTCGCGAACACCGACGGCGGATAACCCTTGGTCGCGGGCGGCTCGCCGATCGCGAGCGCGATCTCGCGCTGCGCCATCGCGTAACGCGTCAGCGAATCCATTAGCAGCAGCACGTGCTTGCCCTGATCGCGGAAGTATTCGGCGAGCGAGGTCGAGTACGCGGCGGCCTGCATCCGCAACAGCGGCGACACGTCGGCCGGCGCGGCGATCACGACCGAGCGCGCCAAACCTTCCTCGCCGAGAATCTGTTCGATGAACTCCTTCACTTCGCGGCCACGTTCGCCGATCAGGCCGATCACGATCACCTCGGCGCTGGTGTAGCGCGCCATCGTGCCGAGCAGCACCGATTTACCGACGCCCGAACCCGCGAACAGCCCCATCCGTTGACCACGACCGACGGTCAACAGCGAGTTGATCGCGCGCACGCCGACGTCGAGCACCTTGTGAATCGGCTCGCGATTGAGTGGATTGATGACCGGCGCGGACAGCGGCGCGTCCTTTTGCGTGCCGAGCGGCCCGAGCCCGTCGAGCGGACGGCCGGATGCGTCGAGCACGCGGCCGAGCAATTCCCAGCCGACCGGTAGACGCTTCGCGCCCGCGAGCGGGTCGGCGATCGGCGCGCTTTCGAGCGGAAAGACGCGCGCGCCGGGCAACAGGCCGATCACTTCGGTGGTCGGCATCAGGAACAGCTTGTCGCCGGAGAAGCCGACCACTTCGGCTTCGGCCATCGGCAGCGAACTGCCGGGCGGCAACTCGATCATCACTTCGGCGCCGACCGACAGACGCAGGCCGACCGCTTCGAGCACGAGACCGGCCGCGCGTGTGAGACGCCCGCACGCGCGCAGCGGCTTCGCGATCGCGTTGCGCGCGCGCAGCGCGTCGAGCTGGCCGCGCCATGCCTGCATGTGCGGATTGATGTCGAGCGCGGGATCGTAGGAAGGCGCGTGCGGAGCGTGAGCGGCGGAAGCACTGCGCGCGGCGTGGTCCGTCGTGGCGGACTCGCGGCTCGCCGCCGCGCCTGTCGCTGGATGTGCGCTCGCAGGAGCGAGCCATGCCGCATCCGGGGGCTCCGGAATACCAGCCGACTCGACATCGGCCAGCGCCTCGGCGCCGAACGACGCCAAGGCGAGCTCGCGTTCGAGCGGCGTCAGATCGCTCGCGCGGATCTCGTCGAGCGTCGGCTTCACCACGTGCTCACCTTGCCGAGCGCGGCGGCGACGCGCTGCCAGCGCGTGTCGATGCCCGCGTCGACCTCACCGGTGCCGGCCTGCGCGCGGCAACCGCCACGCTCGACCGATGCATCGGTGCGCACGGTCCAGCCGCGCGTTTGCAATTCTTCGAGCAGATACGCCTCGACGACAGGCAGATCGGCGGGACTCACGATCAGCGCCGGCGCGCCGGCGAGCGCGGGCTCGGCCGCGAGTACCTCGCGCGCGGCCGCGATCAGTGCGGTCGGGTCGTGCTGCACGTGCTGGCGCACGACCTGCTGCGCGATGTCGAGCGCGAGTGCGATCAGCGTTTCGGAGATCGCGTGCTGCGCGCCATCGAGCGCGCGCTTGAAGGTTTCGGCGAGCGCGGCGAGCCGCATCGCTTCCTCGCGCGCCTCGGTCTGGCCTTGCGCGAAACCCTGCGCATGCCCCTGGTCATAGCCCGCCTGATAGCCGAGCGCCTGGCCGGCCACATGACCGGACGCGACGCCCTGTACATGGGCGGCTTCGCGGCGGTGCTCGAGTTCGGCTTCGAACGCGCGCTCGTCGAACTCGGGTTCGGCCGGCGGCGGCGCCGGCGGAGCCGGGTCGAACGACGCCATCTCCCAGCGCTGGTAGGCCGAGAGGCTTTCCTTTGCCGGGGCGTTCGGATCAGACATAGGCGTCTTCCGCCTTGCCGCCTAGAACGATCTGCCCGCTCTCGGCCAGGTTGCGCACGATCTGCAGGATGCGGCGCTGCTGCGTCTCGACTTCGGACACGCGTACCGGGCCGCGCGCGTCGAGGTCTTCGGCGAGCAACTCGGCCGCGCGCTGCGACATGTTCGACAGGAACTTCTGACGCAGCGCGGGCGCCGCGCCCTTCAGCGAGATGATCAGCGCTTCGGATTCGACTTCCTTCAGCAGCAGCTGGATCGCGCGGTCTTCGAGGTCGAGCAGGTTCTCGAACACGAACATCTGGTCGATGATCTTCTGCGCGAGCTCGGCGTCGTACTGGCGCACGTTTTCGATGACGCCTTCCTCGTGGTTGCTCGACATGAAGTTCAGAATCTCGGCCGCCGTGCGGATACCGCCCATCGGGCTGCGCTTCAGGTTGTCGCTGCCGGACAAGAGGCCGGTCAGCACGTCGTCGAGCTCGCGCAGCGCGGCCGGCTGGATGCCGTCGAGCGTCGCGATCCGCAGCAGCACGTCGTTGCGCAGCCGGTCCGTGAAACAGCCGACGATCTCCGAAGCCTGATCGCGGTCCAGATGCACGAGGATCGTCGCGATGATCTGCGGATGCTCGTTCTTGATCAGTTCCGCGACCGCCGCCGAATCCATCCACTTCAGGCCTTCGATGCCGCTCGTGTCGCTGCCCTGCAGGATCCGGTCGATGATCGCGCCGGCCTTGTCGTCGCCGAGCGCCTTGGTCAGCACGGAGCGGATGTAATCGCTCGAATCGAGCGACATGCCGGTGTGCTGCTCGGCCTCGCGCACGAACTCCTGCAGCACCTCGTCGACCTGCTCGCGGGTGACGTTCTTCAGCGCGGCCATCGCGACGCCGATTTTCTGAACCTCACGGGGGCCCAGAAACTTGAACACTTGCGCCGCCTCTTCCTCGCCGATCGACATCAGCAGCAGCGCGCTCTTCACTACGCCTTCAGCGCTCATCGGACACCCAGTTCTTGACGACGGTTGCTACGATCTTCGGATCCTGACGCGCGATGCTGCGCGCGAACTCCAGGTTCCGCTCGTATTTGTGCTTCGCGTTTTCGAGCGCGAGCTTCTCGCTATCCGCTTCGATTTCGACCACCGCGCCATCGCGCTCCTCGGCCGGGATGCCGTCGAGCAGCACCGGTTCGTCGGGCGCCATCAGCGCGGCGACCGGCTCGGGCGGCGGCGGGAAGGCGCGGCGCAACGCCGGCTTCACCATCACGAAGTAGAGGAACAGGGCCACCGCGCCGATGCCGAGGTACGTCGCGATCTGCTTGTACAGCGCGAGCATGTCGGGCGTGCGCCACCACGGCAGGTCGGCGTTCGGGTCGAGCTCGGTGGTAAACGCGCTGTTGACCACGTTGACCGAGTCGCCGCGCGACGCGTCGAAGCCCATCGCGTCCTTCACGAGCTGAGTGATCTGCGCGAGCTTGTCGGCGCTGACCGGCTGCATCGTCACGTGACCCTTCGGATCGACGACCCGCAGATAATTGACGACCACCGCGACCGACAGCCGGCGGATGCCGCCCATCGGCTGGTCGACGTGGCGCACGGTCTTGTCGAGCTCGTAGTTGGTGGTCGAATCCTTGCGGTCGCTGACCGGCGTCGTGGTGACCGAGCTCGCGCCGTTGCCGGCCACGATCGGCGCGGAGGCCGGCTGCGGCGGCTGGTTCGACAGCGCGCCCGGCACCCCCGAGGCGCCGCCTTGCGACATTTCAGTGGCGCTGCTCGACTGCTGGCTGCGGATCGCGGCCTGCCGCGGATTGCCGTTCGGGCCGTAGTTCTCGGAGGTCTGCTCGCTGTGCGAGAAATCGATATCGGCGCTGACCTGCGAGCGCGCGTTGCCGGCGCCGAACAGCGGCGCGAGGATCGTGTCGATGCGCTGCTGGGTGTTGCGCTCGATCTGCTGGCGGAACTTCAGCTGGGTCGCATCGAGCCCGCTGCCATTGGCGGGCTGCGTGAGCAGGTTGCCGTCCTGGTCGAGGATCGTCACGCCGCGCACCGGCATTTCCGGCACCGCCGAGGCCACCATGTGCGTAATCGCGACGACCTGCCCTTCGTCGAGCACGCGGCCCGGGTACAGGTTCACGAGCACCGCCGCCGACGGCGCTTCCTTGTCGCGCACGAACACGCTCGGCTTCGGAATCGCGAGATGCACGCGCGCCGATTTGACGCTCGAGATCGCTTCGATCGTGCGTTCGAGTTCGCCTTCGAGCGCGCGCTGATAGTTGATCTGCTCGTCGAACTGGCTGATGCCGAATTTCTGGTTGTCCATCAGCTCGAAGCCAACCGAGCCACTCTTCGGCAGCCCCTGCGATGCGAGGCGCAGGCGCATCTCGTGGACCTGCTCGGCCGGCACGAGGATCGCGCTGCCGCTTTCGGACAGCTTGTACGGAATATTGGCCTGCTGCAGCGCGGTGATGATCGAGCCGCCGTCGCGGTCGGACAGATTGCTGTAGAGCACCTTGTAGCTGGGCGCGCGCGACCACAGGAACAGGCCGGCGACGACCGCCACCAGCAGCGCGACCGCGAACACGAGCGGCGCGCGCGGGTTGCCGCGCATCTGCGCGAGTCCGGACAGACGCTGGCCGAAATTGCCGCCGATACCTCCCAGGCCGCCGAGGCCACCGAGGTCGGCCGTGCCGCCGGCCTGGCCGCTACTGGCCTGACCGGCAGCGGACTGCGCGCCGGCGAGCCCCATACGGGCGTCGGGGTTGATCAACGAGTTGGCTGACGAATCCATGCGTCGGGTTTCTCCGGGAAATGCCTTGGCGTTCTGCCGTGATGCCGCGCCGGGGCTCGGCGGACGGACAGAGACTTTCACTTTTGAAATTATCCGCAGCGCCGCTCAACCCGATTGCTTGAATAGAGCCGGGTTTTCCCTCTAGTTTCGGGACTTTCCGCGAGGAGCCGCTGCTATGCTTTCGTCCAGATCGGTACACCGTCCGGCGGTCCGATCGCACATCCAACGGAGATAACATGACCATGCCCGTGAACGCGCTATCGTCGGCGCTGCAGCAGATGCAGGCGATGGCGGCGCAGGCGGCCGGCGACGCGACCCCGGCGGCGGAGCAATCCGGCGCGGCGACGCCCACCAACTTCGCGGCGGCGCTGAAGGCCTCGCTCGACAAGATCAGCGGCGACCAGCAGAAGGCGATGGGCGAGTCGCAGGCGTTCGAGCTCGGTGCGTCGAACGTGTCGCTGAACGACGTGATGGTCGACATGCAGAAGGCCAATATCGGTTTCCAGTTCGGCCTGCAGGTGCGCAACAAGCTGGTCGCCGCGTACAACGACATCGCGCAGTTGTCGATCTGAGCGGGATCGCGCAGGTCTGCCTGAAAGACTGAATGAAGGTCCACACGAGTCCGGTCCGACGATCCGGCACGCCGCTGCCGGCGCTTGCGCCGGCGGCTTCGTGCCGTGTTTCCCGTGCCCGCCCAGCGGCGCCTTCGATCCTCCTTACACCGGACTAAAGCTTTGTCGTCGCGCATCCGATAACCCAAGTACAGGTCAGCAACCGGCGCGGCGACGCGCCGCGCGGCCACGCCACGACATAACCGCAGCCAGTATCAGAGGAGGAGCGCCGATGTTTTCCCAAGGACACGCTGGAGCCAACGCGTATGCGCGTGTCGGCATCGAGACATCCGTGATGGGCGCAAGTCCGCATCGTCTGATCGTGTTGCTGTACCAGGGCGCACGTCAGGCGATCGCGCAAAGCCGCATGCATTTGCAGCAGGGCAACGTGGCCGAGCGTGGCATGGCGATCAGCAAGGCGATCCGGATCATCGAAAGCGGGCTGCAGCAGTCGCTCAACCTCGAGGTGGGCGGCGAAATCGCCGAACGGCTCAATGCTTTGTACGACTATATGGCGCGTCGACTGTTGCAAGCCAATATCAATCAGAGCGAGGCGATGCTCGTGGAGGTGGACCATCTGCTCGCGACGCTTGAAGAGGCATGGATCGGGATAGCCCCGCAGATCGCGCGGATGGCAGCACAGCCAGCCGCGGAAAGCCTGAGATGACATCGAACGCAGAATATTTTGCCCGCTACGAGGCGGTTGCCGCGCTGTCCTGCCGCATGCTGATCGCGGCCCGTCGCGCACTGTGGAACGACCTGGCGCGCTTGCAGGAAGAGTATCGGCAGCTCGTCGAAGCGCTGCGCGAAGCCGACGTGGGCGTCAAGCTCGACGAGGCCGAACGCCTGCGCAAGTACGCGCTGATCCGCCAGATCCTCGCCGACGACGCGGCGATCCGCGACCTCGCGAATCCGTGCATGGCGCATCTGTCGGCGCTGTTCGCCGGCCGGTCGACGCGAGTGCTGAAGGAGTTGTACGGGGCGCGCTGAGCGCGAGCGGGCGCCACGCCGCACGCGTCTGAAGGATCGGAGCAATCAGAGCATCGCGCGCGTTGCCGCCGATGCGACCAAGGAACCGGCATGAACGGAATCGATTCGGCCCTCGCTTCGGTGCTGTCGAGCCGGGTCGACAGCCTGCTCAGCATCGCGCCGGGAACCGCGACCACCTCGCAGACCGGCGCGGCCGGCGTCGATACCGCGGTTCCCGCGGCGCCTGGGAACGTGACGCCCGCGCCCCAGTCGTCCGCGCAAACCGCGCTATCGGCCGTCGCGCTGACGCTGAATGCGATTGCGCACTCAGGCGGCGAGGCCACACCGGCGGTGCTCGGCCGCGCGCCGATCTGGGCGGCCGCGCCGGCGCTCGACGTCGCCATCGAAAGCTTGCCGCTGACCGACGCGGCGGGCGCCGCACCAGTCAATTTCGCTGCCGGCGATTCCGCCGCTGCTGCCAACAGCAATACCAATCCCAACGCTGCCGCCAACGCAACCGCGGCCGCCACCGCGAGCGTGGCGGCGACCGAAGTGCCGGTCGCGGCGCTCGCGGCCGCGCTGCAACAGACGGTCGCCGACACCGGCCTGTTCTACGAGGCGCATCTCGCGGCGTGGCTGGTCGGCCAGCGTTCGCCGGCGCAACTGGCGAACGAGGCGCAGAACCAGCTCGTCGCGGATTCTCAATTGCCTCCCGACTGGAGCGCCGACGCTGGCGACGCGAGCGCGCGGTCCGCTTCGGCGAACGGCGCCCCTGAGGCAACGCCACGCGGCGCGCCGAACGTTGCCGGGAACAACCCTGCCATGCACGCGATGCCGTCGATCCTGACCGCGCAGGCCGCGCGACTCGTCGCGGGTGAGCTGCTGGCCAGCTCGGTGTCCGACCTGAATGGCCAGTCCACACACGCGGGGCTGCACAGCGCGGCGTCCCAGGCGGCCGATGCAGGCTCGTCGCAGAACGCGCAGGCGATGGCGGCGGCGGTGCATCCGGCGACGGTGCCGCTCGTGCGCCAGCAGCTCGATCTGCTCGCGACCGGACAGTTCCGCTGGACCGGCGAGGCGTGGCCCGGCGCGCGCGTGGACTGGACGATCGAGCAGGATGGCGACGAATGGGACCGCAGCGGCGGCGGCCTCGCGAGCGAGGACGACCAGCCGTGGCGCACGCGCCTGACGCTGTCGCTGCCGACGCTCGGCACCGTCGATGCCGAACTGACGCTGACCGGCACGCGGCTGACCGCGCGCGTGCAGGCGAGCCCGCGGGGCGCCGCGCGGCTCGCGACGCAGGGGGACGGTTTCCGTCAGCGGCTCGCGGCGGCGGGGATCGAGCTGCAGGGATTGACGATTCGCGAGATCGGCGGCGGTGTGCCTGGCAATACTGCGGCGGGCACCTCCGCGGCGGGTGCGCAGGCCGCGGGCGCGTATGCACGGTCGGCGTCGGCGGCCGTGGCCACGTCGGCGTCGGGCGCTGCATCGCACGACGACTTCGATTGGGATATCTGATGAGCCGCACCCATCGTCGCAGCGCGGCTGCGCTTGTTTATGACGCTCATGGCGGTGAGCCCGCCCCGCGTCTGGTCGCCAAGGGATATGGGCTGCTCGCCGAGATGATCGTGCAGCGCGCGAAGGAGGCTGGGCTGTATGTGCATGAGGCGCCCGAGATGGTGTCGCTGCTGATGCAAGTCGATCTGGATGCGCGGATTCCACCGCAGCTTTATCAGGCTGTCGCCGAGTTGCTGGCCTGGTTGCATCGGCTCGAGAGTGGGGCTGATGCTGAGCCGGGCGATGGCGCTGGCGCGCCGGATGTGGTTGATGTTGTTGCTACTGATGTGCCTGGCGGTGGTAGTACTGCGGATCACTGAAGGTGTGTGGTTGCCCTTTGGCAGGGCGGGCGCTTTTTTGTCTTTGTTCTGGCGGTGTTGGCCTTTCCTTGCTTTGTTGTCGGTCTATTAGCGTTGCCCCTGTGCGGGGCGGCACCTACTTTCTTTGCTGCTGCAAAGAAAGTAGGCAAAGAAGACAGCTAAAACCGCAAGCTCATAAGCGGGTCCCTCGGTCTGCAGAAGGTAGTGGTGCATCTGGAATCCGTGCTCCCGCACATTCGGCGCCAGTGACAAGGCTGTCATTCTTCCGGCGGCGCTACGCGCGCCGAAACCCCGTTCCCAAACCACCGGTTGTTTCGGCGCATCGCCGAGGCGCAGCCGACGGCCCCCGCTGCGCGGGCCAAACCATTGGTTTCCCAGGCAGACCCGTCCGCGACGCACGTAGTGCGGAGTGGGAGGGATGACGGCCTTGTCACTAACGGGGAATGTGCGGGGGCACGGATTCCAGATGCACCACTACCCCTCCCAAGCCAGGGGACCCGCTTATGAGCTGGCGGTTTTAGCTGTCTTCTTTGCCTACTTTCTTTGCAGCAGCAAAGAAAGTAGGTGCCGCCCCGCACAGGGGCAACGCTAATAGACCGACAAGACAACAAGGAAAGGCCAAAAAAGCCCGAACAACGGAAAAAGCCCCGCCCCGCACAGGGGCAACGCTAATAGACCGACAAGAATGCAAGGAAAGGCCAACAAAGCCAGAACAACGGAAAAGGCCTCACCCCGCCCAGGGGCTAAATCAGAACCTCATCATCAACTTCAACACCGCGTTCACGCGTCTACCGTACGGTGGCGAGATCAACCCGCGCGCATTCAACCGCGCCTGCACGAGCACGGGCTTCATCTTGGAAAAAGTAACGAACCCCTCATACCCGTGGTAAGCCCCCATCCCACTCGCCCCGACCCCGCCGAACGGCAAACTCTCACATGCCAGATGCATCAGCGTCTCGTTAACCGCCATGCCGCCGGCGATCGTTTCATGCGTGACACGCTCAACCGTCCGCGCATCGTCGGCATAGAGATAAAGCGCCAGCGGCCGCGGCCGCGCATTGATCCACGCGATCGCGTCGTCGAGCGTGTCGTACGGCACGAGCGGTAACAGCGGCCCAAAAATCTCCTCCTGCATCAGCGCGCATTCGTCCGGCGCGCCAGTCACGGCGATCAGAGGAAAGCGCCGGCTCGCGGCATCGGGCGTCGCGTTGGTCAGCGCATGCAATTGCGCGCCCGCGGCCCACGCTTCGTCGGCGAGACGTTCGAGCCGCTCGAAGTGCCGCGAAGAAATGATCGACGTGTAATCCGGGTTCTGCGCGAAGTCCGGATACATCCTCGCCATCCGCACGCGCGCCCGTTCGATGAACGCCTGCTCCTTGCCGCGCGGCACCAGCACGTAGTCAGGCGCCACACAGGTCTGCCCCGCGTTCAGCGTCTTGCCGGCGATCAGATTGTCGACCGCGTTGTCGAAACGCGCATGCGCGCCGATCAGCGCCGGCGACTTGCCGCCGAGTTCGAGCGTGACCGGCGTCAGATGCTGGGCCGCCGCGCGCATCACTTCGTGACCGACCTTCGTCGAGCCGGTGAACAGCAGATGATCGAACGGCAGCGCGCTGAACGCGGCCGCGAGCGCCGCATCGCCGTTGACGACCGCGACGTGAGTGCGCGCGAACGTCTGACCGATCAGCAGCTCGAATAGCGCCGAGGTGCGCGGCGTCAGCTCGGACATCTTGATGATCGCTCGATTGCCGGCCGTCAGCGCGCTGATCAACGGGCCGACCGCGAGCAGCACCGGATAATTCCACGGCACGATGATGCCGACCACGCCGAGCGGCTGCGGCACCACCTTCGCGCGCGCCGGCAGCAGCCACTTGTTGGTGCGGCGGCGCTGCGCTTTCATCCAGCGCTTGCCGTGACGCAGCGCGGCGTCGATCTCTTCCTTCACGAGCAGGAATTCGGCGAGCAGCACTTCTTCCTTCGCGCGATTGCCGAAGTCCGCGTGCATCGCGTCGGCGAGCGCGTCGCGATTGTCGAGCATCAGCTTGCGCAGCGCACGCAGATGCGTCGCGCGCGTGTCCCACGACGGATACGGCGCGCGCAGATACGCATGACGTTGATCGCGCAACAGTGCTTCGAGCGCGGCGACCTCCGGCACATCGTTCTTCATGTGAGTCCACTCCCAGATGGATGAACGTGCGCGTCGAGCGCGCTTATATTGGTTTGAGGTTGAGTCGGAGTTGCGAGCGGTGCGCTCGGGGTTTGCGCGCCCGCCGCGCTTACCCGGGAAAGGCGCGCTTGACGATCGCCGCATGATCGAACGTGGCCGGCAGCGTGCCGTACACGCGGCCGCTTTCGCCGCAGCCGTCGGCGAGACGCGTCGCGATGAACGCGTCGGCGACCCCGGCGGGCGCGTGCTGCGCGAGCAGCGTCGCCTGCGCGATCAGCACGATCTGCTGCGCGATACGTCGTGCCGACGCCTCGCGCTGTTCGGCCGGTCCGTGCAGCGTCGCGGCGAGGCGCGCGAGTGCCGCGCCCAACGCCGGATGCGCGCGCGCGACGTCCTGCCAGGCGGCGAACAGCGCTTGCGCGGCCTGCGGCTCGCGCTCCATCGCGCGCAGCACGTCGAGGCACATCACGTTGCCCGAGCCTTCCCAGATCGAGTTGACCGGCGCCTCGCGATAGAAGCGCGCCATCGGCCCGGTTTCGACGTAGCCGTTGCCGCCCCAGACTTCCATCGCCTCGCCGGTGAATTCGAGCGCGCGCTTGCAGACCCAGTACTTCGCGGCAGGCGTAACGATGCGCCGCCAGGCGCGTTCGGCCGATGAAGCCGACGACGCGTCGGCGGATTCCTCGAACGCGCGCGAGAGACGCATGAACAGCACCGTAGCCGCTTCGGATTCGAGCGCGAGATCGGCGAGCACGTTACGCATCAGCGGCTGCTCGGCAAGGTGCCGGCCGAACGCGCTGCGATGCCGCGCATGATGGACCGCCTGCACGAGCGCGGCACGCATCAGCGCGGCGCTGCCGATCACGCAGTCGAGCCGCGTGTAGCTCGCCATTTCGATGATGGTCGGCACGCCGCGTCCTTCGTCGCCGATCATCACGCCGTACGCGTCGAGAAATTCGACTTCGCTGCTTGCGTTGGAGCGATTGCCGAGCTTGTCCTTCAGACGCTGGATCTGCACCGCGTTCTTGCTGCCGTCCGGCGCGAAGCGCGGCACGAAAAAGCACGACAGCCCCTCGTGCGTGTCGGTGCGCGCGAGCACCAGATGCGCGTCGCACTGCGGCGCCGAGAAGAACCATTTATGACCGACGAGCCGGTAGGCGCCGCCGCGTCCGCCGGCACCGTCGAACGCATGGGCGTGCGTCCGGTTGCTGCGCACGTCGGAGCCACCCTGTTTCTCGGTCATGCCCATGCCGATCATCGCCGAGCGCTTTTGCGTGAGCGGCACGTCGCGCGGATCGTGCTCGCGTGTGTACAACTGATCGCGCAGCGTGCCGAACAACGTGGATTCGCGCCGCAACACCGGAATGCTCGCGAATGTCATCGTCAGTGGGCACAGCGAGCCGGATTCGATCTGCGCATGCATGAAGTAGCCGGCGCAGCGCGCGGCCATCGCGCCGCTTCGCGGCTCGGCGAACGGAAGCGCTTGTAGCCCTTCGCGGCGCAGCAGCGCGAGCAGTTCATGCCACGCGGGATGGAACTCGAGTGCGTCGATGCGCTCGCCGCGCGGACTATGCGTGATCAGCTCCGGCGTATGGCGGTTGGCGAGCTCCGCGAGCGCGAGCGTGTCGGGCGTCGTCAGCGTCGCGCCGTGTCGCAGCAGCGCCTCGCGATGCCAGCTCGCACCGTCGCGATCGACAGCCTCGCTCAAAGCGGCGTCGCTCGCGAACAGGTTGTAGTCCGCGAGCGGCGGTGCCTGATTCGTCACCTCGTGAGTCTGGCCGAAGCCGTGCCGTTCCATATGCTGTCTCCGTGCCTTCACTATTGTGCGCCGCTTTGCCGACGGCATCCGCGATGCGCTTCGACGCATCTGTTCGAGCGCCGCGCGTGATGCCGCATGCCGGACGGTGGGCGCGCGTCGCGCCATGTCTGGAAGCCGCGCGCGGGACGTGCGCGCCTTTCATCATAGGGGCGCGTTTGCCGCCGGCGTTTAGAGGATTCGTTCTGTCAGGAGGCCGCCGCAGCCCCAATACGCTCCCTACAATGCGCAGAAAACACACGTAGACAAGTGTGCACGAGACAGGGTCCGCGAGCAACGCGGCCCATCAGGAGGAGCGCATGCAATATGACTACATCGTCGTCGGTGCGGGCTCGGGCGGCTGCACGCTCGCGAGCCGTCTCGCCGATAGCTGTCCCGACGCGACCATCGCGCTGATCGAGGCCGGTCCGCATACCGGGCGCAATCTGTTGGTGAACATGCCGGTCGGCGTCGCGGCCGTGGTGCCGAACAGACTGAAGACCAACTACGGCTACCTGACCACGCCGCAACCGGGGCTCGCCGGTCGCCAAGGGTATCTGCCGCGCGGACGCGGTTTCGGCGGATCGAGCGCGATCAACGCGATGATCTACACGCGCGGCCATCCGCTCGATTACGACGAGTGGGCGCGGCTCGGCTGCGACGGCTGGTCGTGGGCCGAGGTGCTGCCGTATTTC
Organism: Paraburkholderia lebeckiae; assembly: GCF_050436225.1. Classification (NCBI taxonomy): domain Bacteria; kingdom Pseudomonadati; phylum Pseudomonadota; class Betaproteobacteria; order Burkholderiales; family Burkholderiaceae; genus Paraburkholderia; species Paraburkholderia lebeckiae. Next base: position 4,079,927 of record NZ_JBNDLU010000002.1, read on the forward strand.
CGCCGCGCCGAAGACAACGAGCGCGGCGCCGATGCGTGGCATGGCGAGGCCGGTCCGCTGACCGTGTCCGATCTGCGCTTCAGGAATCCGTTTTCCAGGCGCTTCGTGCAGGCCGCGCTCGAAGCGGGCTACCAAGCGAACGACGACTTCAATGGCGCGGACCAGGAAGGCATCGGCTTCTATCAAGTCACGCAACGTGACGGGCGCCGTTGCAGCGTCGCGCGCGCGTACATCTACGACCGGCCGCGCGCGAATCTGCACACGATGGCCGACGCGACCGTGCTGCGCGTCGTGTTCGACGGCAAGCGCGCGAGCGGCGTCGAAATCGTGCGCGGCGGCCGCACCGAAACGCTCGCGGCGCGCGCCGAGGTCGTGCTCGCCGCTGGGGCGTTCAACTCGCCGCAACTGTTGATGTGCTCGGGCATCGGGCCGGCCGCGCATCTGCGCTCGCTCGGCATCGACGTGCTGCACGATGCGCCCGAGGTCGGCCAGAACCTGATCGATCACATCGATTTCACAATCATCAAGCGCGTGAGGTCGATCGAGCCCACCGGTTTTTCGGTGCGCGGCATCGCGCGGATGCTGCCGCAATTCGTGACCTTCATGCGACATGGGCGCGGCATGCTGTCGAGCAACGTCGCCGAGGCGGGCGGTTTTCTGAAGAGCCGGCCGACGCTCGCGCGGCCCGATCTGCAACTGCATTTCTGCGCGGCGATCGTCGACGATCACAACCGCCATATGCACTGGGGCCACGGCTATTCGCTGCATGTATGCGTGCTGCGTCCGCATAGCCGCGGCACCGTGACGCTCGCGAGCGCCGATGCGCGTGTCGCGCCGCTGATCGATCCGCGCTTTCTGAGCGATGCGCGCGATCTCGATCTGCTCGTCGAGGGCGTGAAGATGGCGCGGCGCATTCTCGGCGCGCCGTCGCTCGCGCTGCACGGCGGCGAGGAGTTGTACACGCGGCCGGGGCAATCGGATGCGGAGCTGCGCCGGACGATCGCCGAGCGCGCGGACACGATCTATCACCCGGTCGCGACCTGCCGGATGGGCGGCGATGCACGCTCGGTCATCGAGCCGCAATTGCGCGTGCGCGGCGTGACGGGGTTGAGGATCGTCGATGCGTCGGTCATGCCGACCCTGATCGGCGGCAACACCAATTCGCCGACGGTGATGATCGGCGAACGGGCGGCGGATTTGATCGCGACGAGCCGGCGAGACGGAGCGGCCAGGTCGGCGACGGTGACGCCCCCGAACGCAGGTGACGTGCCGGCGCAGGCGGTTTGATCGCCGTTTGCAAGGAGGTCGGCAAACGCGAGCGGCGTAACGCGGCCGGACGCCGCCCGTCACTCGCCTGAGGGTGGCAGAGCTCCTTGCGGCGCTGCGATTCCGTTAAAGCCGATCCCCGGTCCGAGTATGAAATCGTCGCTGGCGTGTGTCGGCAGCGTTTCGCGCGCGACGTCGAGCCATGCGCGCGCCGCGTGCGACAGATAGCCGTTGCGGCGCCAGCCGATCGCCATTTCCCATGGGATCTCCGGTTCGACGACCGGGCGGCAGGTGAACTGCGCGGGATCGAGCCGCCGGCAATAGGGCGCGGGCAGCAGCGCGATGCCGACGCCAGCCAGCACCAGCGCCGCCATGAAGTCCCAATGCGCGCTGCGTCCGACGATCGCGGGCGCAAATCCCGCCGCGCGACACGCGTTCAACACGACGTCGTTCAGCGCGAGGCTTTCGCCGTAAAACACGAACGGCTCATTGGCGAGTTGGGCGAGCGGCACCTCGTTCAACGCATCCCAGCGCGAGCCGGCGCGCGCGACGAGCCACAACAGCTCGCGCGACATCGGCAGCACGTCGATGTTGTCGGGGTCGACCGGCTGCAACACACCGCCCAGTTCCAGTTCACCGTTGATCAGCGCGGATTCGATCGCGCGCGAGCCCTGCTCGAACAGCTTCAGCTCGATCTTCGGATAGCGCTGGCGGAACGCGGCGATTGCGGGTGTGAAGAGCGCACCGCCCATCGGCGGAATGCCGATTGCCAGTTCACCGCGCCCGAGCGTGTCGAGATCGTTCAGCTCGGCCTGCAATTGCGCGTGCGCGGCGAGCACGTCCTGGCCGCGCTGATAGACGATCCGGCCCACGTCGGTGAGAACCATCTGGCGGCCGTCGCGCAGCAGCAGCGGCGAGCCGATTTCGTCTTCCAGCGACTTGACCATCTTGCTGATGGTCGGCTGCGTGACGAACATCTGCTCAGCGGCGACGGTGAAGCTTTGTCGACGGACCACTTCGACGAAATAGCGCAGCGCGCGGAGTTCCATGGGCGTGGCCTCCAGAATTCCAGTTTGGAATGGTCTCGATGATTGTAAGTCATTTTGTTTATGGCGCGGCTGGCCCCATACTAAGTGCCTTCCACGCCAGCCAGGGGATTTCATGTCCGCGCCAGTTTTCGCCCGTTCCGCGCGTCCCGCCGGTGGCGGTTCAAGTGGGGACGCGGGTGGCTGCGGCCGTGTCGCACGCATCGCCGTGCAAAGCGCCGCGATCGCGGCGCTGTGGATCGGCGCCGATTTCATCGTGCGGCGGCTGCATCTGCCGGTGCCGGGCGGCGTGGTCGGCCTCGTCGTGCTGCTCGCGCTGCTGTTCTGCGGCGGTATCGCGCCGCGCTGGGTCAAGGCCGGCGCGGACTGGCTGCTGTCCGACATGCTGCTGTTCTTCATTCCGGCGGCGGTCGCCGCCGTGCAATACGGCGGCCTGTTCCGCGCGGACGGCTGGCGCCTCGCGCTGGTGGTGATCGCCGGCACGCTGATGGTGATGGTCGCGGTGGCGTTCGCTGTCGATCAGGCCGCGCGCGTCGAACGGCGTTTCGCGCTGCGCCGCGTGCGGGTTGCGCGTAAGGCAGGCAGTCTGTCGCGCGAGTGCCGATGAACCCGCTCCCGTTTGCTTCGCTGTTGGCCGACGACGCCTCGCGCCTGATCGCGGCCGGCTGCCTCGTGCTGACGATTGCGCTGTACTTCGCGTCGAAGGCGCTGTATGCGCGCGTGCGCTCGCCGTGGCTCACGCCGATGCTGACGGTGCCGGCCGCGCTGGTCGCGATCGTCGTACTCGCGCACATTCCGTATTCGCTTTACTTCGAGGACACGCGCTGGCTGATGTGGCTGCTCGGCCCCGCGACGGTCGCGTTCGCCGTGCCGATCTACGAGTACCGCGCACTGTTGAAGCGCCACTGGATCTCGCTGACCGTCGGCGTGACGGTGGGCATTCTGGTCGGCGTCGGCGGCTCGCTGATGCTCGCGAAGCTGCTGCACCTGTCGCCAGACTTGCAGCGCAGCCTGATGACGCGTTCGGTGTCGACGCCATTCGCGCTCGCGGTGTCCGACAGGATTCACGCGCCGAAGGACCTGACCGCGCTGTTCGTGATCGCGACCGGCGTCTGCGGCATGCTGTTCGGCGAAATCGTGCTCGCGTTCGTGCCGCTGCGCACGCGGCTCGCGCGCGGCGCGCTGTTCGGCGCGGCCGCGCACGGCGTCGGCACCGCGAAGGCACGCGAGCTCGGCAGCGAGGAGGGCGTAGTGTCCAGCCTGACCATGATGATCGCCGGCGTCGCCATGGTGCTGCTCGCACCGATACTGGGGCTGCTGCCGATCTGAACCAGCGCGCTGCCGCACCATCCGGCGCGCGCCGAAGTCATCTCGATTTGCTACAATCGCCGTTCGTCTTCGAGGAGCGTTGCGACGGGTACCGCGAATCCGCATTCGCCGGCCGCCCGCCAGGCTCGAAGGCTTCAATTGGCAGCACGGAACGCGCTTGCGCGATTCCGAACGCTGCCTCAAACCGCGCTCACGTCACATTTCTAGTCAATTTCTTAGAAAGGAGGGCGTGATGAACGCCGCAGTCATCGATTCCCAGAACCAGGATTACGTTGTCGCCGACATGTCGCTCGCCGCTTGGGGCCGCAAGGAACTCACGATCGCCGAGACCGAAATGCCCGGCCTCATGCAGACCCGTGATGAGTACAAGGCGCAGCAGCCGCTGAAGGGCGCGCGCGTCGCCGGCTCGCTGCACATGACGATCCAGACCGGCGTGCTGATCGAGACGCTGACCGCGCTCGGCGCGGACGTACGCTGGGCCTCGTGCAATATCTTCTCGACTCAGGACCATGCCGCCGCCGCGATCGCGCAGGCCGGCACGCCGGTGTTCGCGTTCAAGGGCGAATCGCTCGATGAATACTGGGAGTTCTCGCACCGCATTTTCGAATGGCCGAACGGCGAGTTCGCCAACATGATCCTCGACGACGGCGGCGACGCGACGCTGCTGCTGATCCTCGGCTCGAAGGCCGAAAAAGACCGCTCGGTGATCGGCAAGCCGACCAACGAGGAAGAAGTCGCGCTGTACAAGTCGATCGCCGCGCACCTCGAGATCGACCCGACGTGGTACTCGAAGCGCCTCGCGGCGATCAAGGGCGTCACCGAAGAAACCACCACCGGCGTGCACCGTCTGTATCAGATGGAGAAGGAAGGCCGCCTGCCGTTCCCGGCCATCAACGTCAACGACTCTGTCACGAAGTCGAAGTTCGACAACCTGTATGGCTGCCGCGAGTCGCTCGTCGACGGCATCAAGCGCGCGACCGACGTGATGATCGCGGGCAAGATCGCGGTCGTGGCCGGTTACGGCGACGTGGGCAAGGGCTGCGCGCAATCGCTGCGCGGTCTGGGCGCGACCGTGTGGGTCACCGAAATCGATCCGATCTGCGCGCTGCAAGCGGCGATGGAAGGCTACCGCGTCGTGACGATGGAATACGCGGCCGACAAGGCCGACATCTTCGTGACCGCGACCGGCAACTACCACGTGATCAACCACGATCACATGAAGGCGATGCGTCATAACGCGATCGTCTGCAACATCGGCCACTTCGACTCGGAAATCGACGTCGCGTCGACCCGTCAGTACCAGTGGGAAAACATCAAACCGCAAGTCGACCACATCATTTTCCCGGACGGCAAGCGCGTGATCCTGCTGGCCGAAGGCCGCCTCGTGAACCTCGGCTGCGCGACGGGCCACCCGTCGTTCGTGATGTCGAACTCGTTCACGAACCAGACGCTCGCGCAGATCGAACTGTTCACTCAGGGCGCGAAGTACGAAAACAAGGTGTACGTGCTGCCGAAGCATCTCGACGAGAAGGTCGCGCGTCTGCATCTGGCGCGCATCGGCGCGAACCTGACCGTGCTGTCCGACGCGCAGGCCGGCTACATCGGCGTCGACAAGAACGGTCCGTTCAAGCCGAACCACTACCGCTATTAAGCACGCGGCCGTCCGCGGCTCCATGCGCGCATTCGCGCGCCCGGCCACGCGGGCGGCACTAGAAGCTTGACGGTCCGATCTCGGGGCGGCGCGCAATGCGCCGCTTTGTTCGCCAGCGCCGCTTTTCGTTTGCTGGACATCTTCTCCGCAAAGGTGCTTACAAGGAGTTCTACATGACCGTGCTGCTGACCTGGCTCATCAACGCGCTCGCGCTGCTGATCATCACCTACATCGTTCCGTCGATTCATATCCGTAGCTTCGGTACCGCGCTGATCGTCGCGATCGTGCTCGGCCTCATCAATACGGTGCTGCGGCCGCTGCTGATCCTGCTGACGCTGCCCGTCACGATCCTCACGCTCGGACTCTTCATTCTGGTCGTCAATGCGCTGTGCTTCTGGCTGTGCGCGTCGCTGCTGAAGGGCTTCGAGGTGTCGGGCTTCTGGTCGGCGTTCTTCGGCTCGATCCTGTACAGCGTCGTGTCGTGGCTGCTGTCCGCGCTCATTTTCGGCAACCGCAGTCTCGCTTGACCTTTTTGACCATGAATCCGATCGAACTCTCATTCGAATTCTTCCCGCCGAAAACGCAGGAAGGCATCGACAAACTGCGCGCGACGCGCGCGGAACTCGTGTCGCTCAAGCCCAAGTTCGTGTCCGTCACGTTCGGCGCCGGCGGCTCGACCCAACAAGGCACGCTCGATACCGTCGTCGATATGGCGAAGGAAGGTCTCGAAGCGGCGCCGCATCTGTCGTGCATCGGCTCGTCGAAGGAAAGCCTGCGCGCGATCCTTAACGAGTACCGCGCGCACGGGATCCGCCATATCGTCGCGCTGCGCGGCGATCTGCCTTCGGGCATGGGCGCGGTCGGCGAGCTGCGCTACGCGTCGGAGCTCGTCAGCTTCATCCGTGCCGAGTTCGGCGACTGGTTCTGGATCGAGGTGGCGGGCTATCCGGAATACCATCCGCAGTCGCGCTCGCCGCGTCACGATCTCGAAAACTTCGCGCGCAAGGTGAAAGCCGGCGCGAACTCGGCGATCACGCAGTACTTCTTCAACGCGGACGCGTACTTCCGTTTCGTCGACGATGCGCGCCAGCTCGGCGTCGACGTGCCGATCGTGCCCGGCATCATGCCGATCACGAACTTCTCGCAGCTGATGCGCTTCTCCGAAATGTGCGGCGCCGAAGTGCCACGCTGGATCGCGCGCCGGCTCGAAAGCTTCGGCGACGACCGCGAGTCGATCCGCGCGTTCGGGCTCGACGTGGTGACGGATCTGTGTCAACGGCTCGTCGATGCGAAGGTGCCCGGTCTGCACTTCTATACGCTGAACGCGGCCACGTCGACCAAGGCGATCTGCGAAAGGCTCGCCGTGTAACTGCAATGCCCGCGCGGCCGCGACGGCCGCGCGGACCCCGCCAGTCTGGCATGGGTCGCAAATTTGTCCCAAATAGCGTGGTAAGTCCCTGTTGAAGCTCATTTTTGGGCTGTCTATCATCGAAACGCAGCCAACCCGGCTGCTGTGCGGAGGACGATATGACAGTGACAAGAAAGACTGCGGCACACCGACGGTTCGCGCTTCACCCGTTCTGCCTGCCGGCTCTCGCCGCGCTCGCGGTCGCCACCAGCGGCCTCGTGCCCGCCGCGTCGCAGGCGGCCACGCTGCCCGACAAGACGCTGGTCTTCTGCTCCGAAGGCAGCCCGGCGGGCTTCGATACCGCGCAATACACGACCAGCGTCGAGTTCAGCGCCGGCTCGTACACGGTCTATAACCGGCTCGTCGAATTTGCGCATGGCAGCACGGACATCGAGCCGGGTCTCGCCGAAAAGTGGGACGTGTCGCCCGACGGCCTTACCTATACGTTCCATCTGCGCCACGGCGTCAAATTCCAGACCACGTCGTACTTCAAGCCGACCCGCGAATTCAACGCGGACGACGTCGTGTTCACCTACGAGCGCATGCTCGATCCCGAGAACCCGTTCCGCAAGGCGTATCCGGTCAATTTCCCGTACTTCAACGACCTCGGTCTCGCGAAGAACATCGCGAAGATCGAGAAGGTCGATCCGTACACGGTGCGCTTCACGCTGAAGGAAGTCGACGCGCCGTTCCTGCAGCAGATCGCGATGCCGTTCGCGTCGATCCTGTCGGCTGAATACACGGATCAGCTGCTCAAGGCCGGCAAGGCGTCCGATATCAACCAGTACCCGGTCGGCACCGGTCCGTTCATCTTCCGCAGCTATACAAAGGATGACACGATCCGCTTCGACGGCAATCCCGACTACTGGAAGCCAGGCGTCGCGAAGGTCGGCAAGCTGATCTTCGCGATCACGGTCGATCCGGCCGTGCGCCTGCAAAAGCTCAAGCGCGGCGAATGCCAGGTGATGTCCTATCCGCGCCCGGCCGACATCCCCACCGTGAAGGCCGACGCGTCGCTCGCGATGCCGAGCGAAGTGGGCTTCAACCTCGGCTATATCGCGTACAACACAACCAAAAAGCCGCTCGACAACGTGCTCGTGCGCCGAGCGCTCGACATGTCGGTCAACAAGAAGGCGATCATCGAAGCGGTCTACCAGGGCGCGGGCCAGGCCGCGACCAACCCGATGCCGCCGACGCAATGGGGTTACGACAAGAACCTGAAGGACGCGCCGTACGACGTCGACAAGGCGAAAGCGCTGCTGAAGCAGGCGGGCTACCCCGACGGGTTCGAGCTGACGCTATGGGCGATGCCGGTGCAGCGCCCGTACAACCCGAACGCGCGCCTGATGGCCGAAATGCTGCAGTCGGACTGGGCGAAAATCGGCGTCAAGGTCAACATCGCCACGTACGAGTGGGGCGAGTACATCCGCCGCGCGCATGCCGGCGAGCATCAGGCGATGCTGATCGGCTGGACGGGTGACTACGGCGACCCTGACAACTGGCTCGGCGTGTTGCTCGGCTGCGACGCGGTCAACGGCAGCAACTTCTCGAAGTGGTGCTATAAGCCTTACGACGATCTGATCAAGCAGGGCCGCAGCACCACCAACCTGGCCGATCGCACCAAGGCCTATACGCAGGCTCAGGAGATCTTCAAGGACCAGGTGCCGTTCACGCCGATCGCGCATTCGACCGTCTATCAGCCGATCAGCAAGAACGTGACGGGCTTCAAGATCGATCCGTTCGGGCCGACGCAATTCCTGGAAGTTGGGGTGAAATAAGCGGGCGCGGCGCGTTTTTTGCGCCGCATTCGTCACCGGGCGGCTCGAATGGGCCCGCCCGGCCCGTGACAAAACCGTGGCAAAACGTTTGCACGAAGTGTTTCCTGTCGTCAACGGAGGGATTTTGCTCCGCTTGGTCGCCGGCCCAAGCTCAAGTAATATCCCGCTACGCCGGCGCAAGCCGGCCCCGAACCTGGAGGAAACATGAAGCAAAACAATCTGTTGCGCGTCGCGCGTAGATCCACGCTCGTCGCTGCCGCAGCGGCATCCCTGCTTGGCGTCACGAGCGCGCAGGCTGCTGGGATCCCGAACAAAACCCTTGTTTACTGCTCGGAAGGCAGTCCCGCGGGTTTCGATCCGGCCCAATACACGACGGGCGTCGACTTCACGGCCAACACGTTCACCGTCTACAACCGCCTCGTCGAGTTCGAGCGCGGCGGCACCAAGGTCGAGCCCGGCCTCGCGGAGAAGTGGGACGTGTCGCCCGATGGCAAGACCTACACGTTCCATCTGCGTCATGGCGTGAAGTTCCAGACCACCTCGTTCTTCAAGCCGACGCGCGAATTCAACGCGGACGACGTGGTCTTCTCGTTCCAGCGCATGCTCGACCCGAACCAGCCGTTCCGCAAGGCATATCCGGTGCAGTTCCCGTACTTCACCGACATGGGCCTCGACAAGCTGATCACGAGCGTCGAGAAAGTCGACCCGTACACGGTCAAGTTCACGCTGAAGGAAGTCAACGCGCCGTTCATCCAGAATCTGGCGATGGAATACGCGTCGATCCTGTCGGCTGAATATGCGGATCAGCTGCTCAAGGCGGGCAAGGCCGCCGACATCAATCAGTTCCCGGTCGGCACCGGCCCGTTCATCTTCCGCAGCTATACGAAGGACGCGACGATCCGCTTCGACGGCAATCCCGACTACTGGAAGCCGGGCGCGGTGAAGATCTCGAAGCTGATCTTCTCTATCACGCCGGATGCCGGCGTGCGCGTGCAGAAGATCAAGCGCGACGAATGCCAGGTGATGAGCTATCCGCGCCCGGCCGACATCGCGCCGCTGAAGGCCGAGCCGAACATCGACATGCCGTCGCAACCGGGCTTCAACCTCGGCTATCTCGCGTACAACGTGACGCACAAGCCGGTCGACAAGCTCGAAGTGCGTCAGGCACTCGACATGGCGATCAACAAGAAGGCGATCATCGACTCGGTCTACCAGGGCGCGGGCCAGCTCGCGACAAACCCGATGCCGCCGACGCAATGGTCGTTCGTCAAGAACCTGCCGGCCGCCTCGTACGATCCGGCCAAGGCGAAGGATCTGCTGGCGAAGGCGGGCTACCCGAACGGCTTCGACCTCACGCTGTGGGCAATGCCGGTGCAGCGCGCGTACAACCCGAACGCGCGTCTGATGGCGGAAATGATCCAGGCGGACTGGGCGAAGATCGGCGTGAAGGCGAAGATCGTCACGTACGAATGGGGTGAGTACATCAAGCGCGCGCACGCTGGCGAAGACGACACGATGCTGATCGGCTGGACCGGCGACAACGGCGATCCGGACAACTGGCTCGGCACGCTGCTCGGCTGCGAGGCGATCAACGGCAACAACTTCTCGAAGTGGTGCTACAAGCCGTTCGACGATCTGATCCAGAAGGGCCGCACGACTTCGGACGTGGCGACGCGCACGAAGATCTACGGCGACGCGCAGCATATTTTCGCGCAGCAACTGCCGTTCTCGCCGATCGCGCACTCGACCGTCTATCAGCCGGTCAGCAAGAAGGTGGTCGACATGCGCATCGAACCGCTCGGCTACGCGCGCTTCGACGGCGTCAGCATCAAGTAATCCGTAAAGTTCAAAAAGTACGCCGCAACACAGTACACTTTTCGCACGGTTAGAAAACTGGTCGAAATGGTCCGGCGACCGGGGTCACGAGCCCTCGTCGCCGGTTGCGTTTTTTCATCACCAGTACCATGGGAGCGAACCATGTTCCGCTTCGTTTTGCGCCGCATCGGCATGGTGATACCGACGTTCATCGGCATCACGATCCTCGCGTTCGCGCTGATTCACCTGATCCCGGGCGACCCCATCGAAGTCATGATGGGCGAGCGCGGCGTCGATCCGGCCATGCATGCGGCCGCGATGCACCGCCTCGGGCTCGACGAGCCCTTGCCAATGCAGTACTTCCACTACATCGTCCGTGCCGTGCACGGCAACCTCGGCACGTCGATCATCACCAACACGAGCGTGATGGGCGAATTCCTCGCACGCTTTCCCGCCACCGTCGAACTGTCGCTCTGCGCGATGCTGTTCGCGCTGATCGTCGGCCTGCCGGCGGGCGTGTTCGCGGCGCTGAGGCGCGGCACGGTGGTCGACCACGGCGTGATGGGCACCGCCCTGACCGGCTACTCGATGCCAATCTTCTGGTGGGGCTTGATCCTCATCATGGTGTTCTCGGTCAAGCTCGGCTTGACGCCGGTGTCGGGCCGCATCGCGGTCGAATACGACATTCCGCACGTGACCGGCTTCATGCTGATCGACTCGCTGATGTCCACCGACGAAGGCGCGTTCAAATCCGCACTCAGTCACCTGATCCTGCCCGCGATCGTGCTCGGCACGATTCCGCTCGCGGTCGTCGCGCGCATGACGCGCTCGTCGATGCTCGAAGTGCTGCGCGAGGACTACATCCGCACCGCGCGCGCGAAGGGGCTGTCGCCGGGACGCGTGATCGTCGTGCATGCGCTGCGCAATGCGCTGATTCCGGTCGTCACCGTGATCGGCCTGCAGGTCGGCACACTGCTTGCGGGCGCGGTGCTGACCGAAACGCTGTTTTCATGGCCGGGCATCGGCAAGTGGCTGATCGACGCGATCGGCCGGCGCGATTATCCGGTCGTGCAGGGCGGTATCCTGTTGATCGCCACGCTGGTGATCGTCGTGAACCTCGTCGTCGATCTGCTGTACGGCGTGCTGAACCCGCGCATCCGCCATACGAGGTAAATCACAATGGCTGATATCCAAAACACCGTCCCCCAAGCGGTCACCCCGCCGAGCGGCCGCGCCATCGCGGCACGCGAATTCTGGGCGAACTTCTCGCGCAACCGCGGTGCGGTCGGCGCGGGCATCATCGTGCTGGTGCTGGTCTTCATCGCGATCTTCGCGCCGCTGATCGCGCCGCACAGCCCGATCGAGCAATACCGCGACTCCGTGAAGATCCCGCCCGCATGGCTCGACGGCGGCAACTGGAAGTTCATTCTCGGCACCGACGAAGCGGGCCGCGACATCCTCTCGCGTCTGATGTACGGCGCGCGGCTGTCGTTCTGGATCGGCTTCGTCTCGGTGGTCCTCGCGCTGATTCCGGGCGTCGTGCTCGGCCTCGTCGCCGCGTTCTTCGAGAAATGGGCCGACACGCCGATCATGCGCATCATGGACGTGCTGCTCGCGCTGCCGTCGCTGCTGCTCGCAGTCGCGGTGGTCGCGATCATCGGTCCGGGTCTCGTCAACACGATGCTCGCGATCGCGATCGTCGCGCTGCCGGGCTATGTGCGTCTGACGCGCGCGTCCGCCCAGGGCGAGTTGCAGAAGGAGTATGTGACCGCTTCGCGGGTCGCGGGTGCGAGCACGTTGCGGCTGATGTTCTCGCAGGTGCTGCCGAACTGCACCGCGCCGCTGATCGTGCAGGCAACCCTTGGCTTTTCGTCGGCGATTCTCGATGCCGCCGCGCTCGGCTTCCTCGGCCTCGGCGTGCAGCCGCCGTCGGCGGAGTGGGGCGCGATGCTCGCGTCGGCGCGCGATTACATCGACAGCGCATGGTGGATCGTCACGATGCCCGGCCTGTCCATCCTGATCTCGGTGCTTGCGATCAACCTGCTCGGCGACGGGCTGCGCGACGCGCTCGACCCCAAACTGAAACGGATGGCCTGATCATGAGCAATCTACTGACCATCCGCAATCTCGCGGTCAACTTCGGTGGCCTGCCCGCGGTCGACCGCATCAATCTCGACGTCGCGCCGGGCGAAGTGGTCGGCGTGGTGGGCGAATCGGGCTCGGGCAAGAGCGTGACGATGATGGCGCTGATGGGCCTGATCGACGCGCCCGGCAAGGTTACCGCCGACGAAATCACGTTCGACGGCAAGAACCTGCTGAAGGCCTCAGCGAAGCAACGCCGCAAGGTCATCGGCAAGGACATCGCGATGGTGTTCCAGGACGCGCTGACGAGCCTGAACCCGAGCTACACGGTCGGCTATCAGATCAAGGAAGTGCTGAAGCTGCACGAAGGCCTGCGTGGCGCGGCGCTGGAAAAACGCGCGCTCGAACTGCTCGACCAGGTCGGCATTCCCGATGCAAAAAACCGTATCGGCTCGTTTCCGCATCAGATGTCGGGCGGCATGAACCAGCGCGTGATGATCGCGATGGCGATCGCCTGCAACCCGAAGCTGCTGATCGCCGACGAGCCGACCACGGCGCTCGACGTGACGATCCAGGCGCAGATCATGGAATTGCTGATGCGCCTGCAGAAGGACCGCGGCATGGCGCTCGTGCTGATCTCGCACGATCTGGCCGTGGTGTCCGAGGTTGCGCAGCGCGTCGCCGTGATGTACGCGGGCGAGGTGATCGAGACGAACAAGGTGCCGGACATCTTCGCCGCGCCTCATCATCCGTACACGGAAGCGCTGCTGGCCGCGATTCCCGAGCACAACGTGGGCGCGGTGCGGCTCGCGGCGCTGCCGGGCATGGTGCCGGGCCGCGACGACCGGCCCAAGGGGTGCCTGTTCGCGCCGCGCTGCAAGTACGTGATCGACGACTGCATGAAGGCCCGCCCCGCGCTCGCGCCGCTGCCCGCGCACGCCGAGCTCACGCGCGTGCGTTGCATCAAGCCGCTGAACCTCGAGAAGGACGCCAACGTTCACACGCAAGGAGGCGCCCGATGAGCGCAGTACCCGAAACCCGTCGCCAGTCGGATCGTACTGGCGATCACGTGCTCGTCGCCGACCAGCTCGCGCGCTACTACACGGTCAAGCGCGGCATGTTCGCGCACGGCACGGTGAAGGCGCTGAACGGAGTGTCGTTCGCGCTCGAACGCGGCAAGACGCTGGCGGTAGTCGGCGAGTCCGGCTGCGGCAAGTCGACGCTCGCGCGTCAGCTGACGATGATCGAAACGCCGAGCGCGGGCCGCCTGCTGATCGACGGCGAGGACGTGGCCGGCGCGAATCACGAGAAGATCGCGGCGCTCAGGCGCCGCGTGCAGATGGTGTTCCAGAACCCATTTGCGTCGCTCAATCCGCGCAAGACCGTCGAGCAGACGCTCGGCGAACCGCTCGCGATCAACACGCAGATGAGCGCGACCGAGCGCGCCGAGCGCATCGCGCAGATGATGCGCACGGTCGGCCTGCGGCCCGAGCACGCGAAGCGCTATCCGCACATGTTCTCCGGCGGCCAGCGTCAGCGTGTCGCGATCGCGCGCGCGATGATCCTTGATCCGCAGATCGTGGTCGCCGACGAACCGGTCTCGGCGCTCGACGTCTCGATCCAGGCGCAAATCCTGAACCTGTTCATGGATCTGCAGGACGAGTTCAAGACGAGCTATGTGTTCATCTCGCACAACCTGTCGGTGGTCGAGCATATCGCCGACGACGTGATGGTCATGTACTTCGGCGGCGTCGCTGAACTGGGCGACAAGCAGCGCATCTTCTCGAAGCCGCGCCATCCGTACACGCGCGCGCTGATGTCGGCGACCCCGTCGATCTTCGAGGCCGACCGCACGATCAAGATCAAGCTGCAAGGCGAAATGCCGTCGCCGCTGAATCCGCCGTCGGGCTGCACGTTCCATCAGCGCTGCCCGTACGTGATCGACCGCTGCCGCGGCGAGGAGCCGAAGCTGCGAGAAGTGGATGGCCGCCTGGTCTCCTGTCACCGCGCTGAAGAGGTGGGGGACGTGGATGCCTGATGTGGTGGCGGCGCGTCGTCTTGCGCGCCGCTTGTGTGAGGGCGGCTGGATAGCCGCCTTCGCGCGGCGCCGCGGGGCGCGTGCGCTGGGAGGCGCCGCGCCCTGCGGCGCATTTGCTGGAAGGTTCGCCGGCAAGTTTTTTCGCACGTTTCTCTGCGCGTTTGTTCATGCGCTCGCGCGCGCCTTTTTCTCCGTATTTCTTCCCGCGTCGCTGTCCGCTTTATTTCGCGTAGGCTGCGTGCTGTCGGTCGGCGCGGCCGTACCCTGCATCGCTCACGCGGCCGGCGCGGCGGCCAAGGCGCCAGCCCCGGCGGCCCGTCCTGCCGTCACGGTGCCAAGCCCGCCACCGCCGTCGATTGCGCCGCCCCCGGTCCCCGGCACCACGGCGAGCGGCCCGGTGCGCCAGCAACCGGCGCGCATGCCGTTCTATGTCGCGACGCGCGGCAGTACGACGATCTACGTGCTCGGCACGCTGCACGTCGGCGATCCCGCCGACTATCCGGCGGGGCAGCCGTTCCGCGCGCCGATCCTCGCGGCGCTCGCCGCGTCGCCGACGCTCGCGCTCGAACTGTCGCCCGACGAGCTGCTGGTGTCGCAGGACGACGTGTCGAAGTACGGCGTGTGCAAGCACGACTGCCTGCCGGGTCTGCTGCCCGAGCCGCTGTGGCACAAGCTCGCGTTGCGGCTGCGCGGCAACCCGGCCGCGCTCGATGCGATCAAAAAGATGCGGCCGTGGCTCGCGTCGCTGGTGGTCGAGACCTACGACTCGCTGTCTGCGGGTCTGCAAACGGAATACGGCACCGAAGCGCAATTGCAGAACGTCTATCTGAAGACGCGCGGCAAGATCGTCGGACTCGAAACGCTCGCGCAACAGATGCGCGCGTTCACCGGACTGTCGGCCGCGCAGCAGCGTGAGATGCTCGCGCAGGATCTGGTGCAGACGCCCGCGCAGAACGTCGAGGACGTGCGCACGCTGCATCGGCTGTGGCGGGTCGGCGATGCCGATGCGATCGCCGCGTGGCAGGCTGCCAAATCGGAGAAGCTCGCGCGCGACCCGCGCGTCTCCAATTCGATCGACAACCGGATCGTCTACGAGCGCAATCGCCGCTTCGTCGCGAGGATGCTGCAACTCGCCGCGCCGAACAAGCCGCTGTTCGTCGCGATCGGCGCGCTGCATCTGGGTGGGCCGAAGGGCGTGCTGCAGCTATTGCGGCGGCACGGCTTCGTGGTCGAGGCGGGTTGATCGGCGCAAGACCGTTTGCGTCTGCTCACATGCCGGTTGTCAAAACGACGCGCTTGTCAGCAGCCCTACAAAAACATCAAGAAATTCAACAGAAAGATATTGATCACCAGCAGCATCAACGCCGTCGGAATCTGCACCTTGATCACCGCATTCTTGTCGGGTAATTCGAGCAGCGCAGCCGGCACCATGTTGAAGTTCGCGGCCATCGGCGTCATCAGCGTGCCGCAGTAGCCGGAGAACATGCCGATCGCGGCCATCACGGCCGGGTTGCCGTGGAACACGCCGACGAGGATCGGCACGCCGACGCCGCCCGTCATTACCGGAAACGCGGCGAAGCCGTTGCCCATCACCATCGTGAACAGCGCCATGCCGATGCAGTACACGGCCACCGCGACGAAGCGGTATTCGAGGCTGATATACGACGTGGTCACGTGCGCGACCGCCTTGCCGACGCCCGCGTCCGAGAACACCAGACCGAGCATGCCGAGCATCTGCGGCAGCACCGCGGCCCACGACAGCGCATCGACGAGGCGGCGCGCTTCCTTCATCGACTGGCCGACCGTGTCGCGCGTGATCACACAGGCGATCGCGAGCGCGATCACGCAGCCGAGACCGAAGCCGATCAGCGTGACGTTGGCCTTCTCGATCAACGGCACACCGCCGAACACGAGATGGCTTGCCGCGAGCGTGATGATCACGGTGACGACCGGAATCGTCAGCGCCGGCACGAACAGCTTGTTGCGCAGTCGCGCGGCGCTCGTCTGACGTGCTTCGAGCGACAGCGTCTTCGGCTTGCCCGCGGTGACGCCGCCGAAGCCCGCGATCAGCGCCATCGCGATCACCGCGACGCCGACCACGGCCGGCGGCAGCCGGTCGCCGATCAGGAAGATCAGCGCGTAAAGAATCCAGAAGCCGCCCGCGGTGAGGCGGCGCGGATGCTCGCGGTCCGTGACGATCATGCCGCCGACGATCAGCAGCACGATGCCGAGCAACCAGAACAGATAGGTGATCGTGAAGGTCATGCTTCGTCTCCGGTAGCACGCGTGGCCGACGACGGCGTCGATGCGGCGGTCGCCTTCGCGGTCGACGTGCCGCCCGGCGCCTTACCGCGCAATTCACGCTCGAGCCGCCGGTCGAGCAGCCAGAGCCGGAAGCCATGCACGATGAACGCGCTGATCGCGGTCGGGATTCCCCACACGGCGACGTGAATCGGCTCGACGACGATGCCCGCTTCCTTCAGGAAAGTCGTCATCAGCACGATCGCGCCGAACGCGACGAAGATGTCCTCGCCGAAAAAGAGGCCGACGTTGTCGGTTGCGGCCGAGAACGCGCGCAGCCGGAAGCGCACCGCGTCGCCGATCTTGCCGAAGCGGTTCTCGGTCGCGCCCTCGGCCATCGGCGCGATCAGCGGACGCACCATCTGCGGATGGCCCCCGAGCCCGGTCAGGCCGACCGCGGCGGTCAGCTCGCGCACGAGCAGATAGACGATCAGCAGACGTCCGGCGGTCGCCGCCTTGATGCTGCTGATCCACGCCTGCGCGCGCTCGCGCAGGCCGTGTCGTTCGAGCAGGCCGATCACAGCGAGCGGCAGCAGGATGATCAGCGGGATGTTGCGCGTCTTGATGAAGCCGGTGCCGATCAGCGCGAGGATTTTTTCCGGCGGGAAATGCGCCGCGAAACCGGTGACGATCGCGGCGACGGCCACGATCAGCATCGGATTGAAGCGCAACAGAAAGCCAACGATGATGACGGCCACACCGATGAGCGGCCATAGACTGACAGTTGTCTGCATCAGGATCTCCAAGAGGTCATTCAACTTCGCCGCCGGTGGCGGCTGACGTGAACCGGAGCGTGCGGCCTCATGCGCCGGCTTGCTACCACGGCTCTGCGGCCGCGTCGAACTCTCTTTACCTGCCCCGTGAATGCGCGTCGGCATCCGTGGGTTTGCAGCGGGCATCGCGATTGATGCCGCGGCTGGCAAGCGCCCCGCATGGGTGCGGGGCGCTGGATCGGTCACGCGCGCCGGATCGGAGCGACGCGCGCAGTGGGTAGGACGGTGAGGCGAACGCTCAAGCGCGCGCGGCGCCCGCCGCGTGCACTTCGATGCCGGCGTCGGCGAGCGCGCCGCGAATGCGTCGCGCGAACGCGAGCGCATGCGGGCCATCGCCGTGCAGGCAGATGGTCTGCGCGTTCAACGGCACCCACTGTCCGTCGACGGCCTTCACGCGTTGCTCGCGGATCATCGCGAGCGTGCGCGCGAGCACTTCGTCCTCGTCGTCGAGCAGTGCGCCCGGCTCCTTGCGCGGCACGAGCGAGCCGTCCGCGCGATAGCCGCGGTCGGCGAACACTTCCTCGATCGCGGTCAGGCCCGCGTTGCGCGCGGCGCTCACGAGCCCGCTGTTGGCGAGTGCGAACACCGCCACGGACGGATCGAAATCGTGCACCGCGGAGACGATCGCGTCGGCGATCTTCGCCTCGCGTGCGGCCTGGTTGTACAGGGCGCCGTGCGGCTTCACGTGCGCGATGCGCCCGCCCTCGGCCTGCGCGATCGCCGACAGCGCGCCGAGCTGATACAGCACGCCCGCGTAGATCTCGTCCGCCGGCAGATCCATTTCCTTGCGGCCGAAATTCTCGGGATCGTTGAAGCTCGGATGCGCGCCAATCGACACGCCTTTCTGCACGGCCCAGCGCACGCAGTCGCGCATCGCGTTGGGGCCGCCCGCATGCCAGCCGCATGCGATGTTGGCCGAACTCACGAGGTCGAGCAGCGCCTCGTCGGAGCCGCAGCCTTCGCCGAGATCGGCGTTCAGATCGATTTCCATGGGGATTCCTTTACTTAGGGTCACAGCGCCGCGGGCGCCGCCTGGCGCACGCAACGCTCTTCATGCATCGCGATCGCGGCATCGATCTGCCGCAGATACGTGCGTTCTTCCAGCAAAGCCTGGCGCGCTTCGTAAGGCGTCGTCGGGATGAAACGGACAGCACCGTTCAGGCGCACCTGCGCGAGCTTCCACAGATCGGCCTGAATCACCGCGCCGATCTTCGGATAGCCGCCGGTGGTCTGCGCGTCGCTCATCAGCACGATCGGCTGACCGTTCGGGGGCACCTGGATCGTGCCGGGCAGCACCGCGTGCGACAGCAGGTCAGTCTTGTGCGTGCGCTTCAGCTCGGTGCCGGCAAGGCGATAGCCCATGCGGTTGCTGTTCGGCGTCACGAGCCACTCGTCGGACCAGAACGACTGCTGTGCATCCGCGGTGAAGCTGTCGTATTCGGGGCCGCGCAGCACGCGGATCGGTATGGCCCACGGCACGCCCGACGGATGACGACCGCGCCGCAGCGGCTCGTTGACGAGCACGAACTTGCACCAGGCGGGCGCCTTCACGCCGAACTCGGGCGCCTCGGGCGTGAAGCCGAGGTGGCCGCGCTGCTGCGGCGCGCCGACCGGCAGACGGTCGCCGTCGTTGAGCGCGCGGCCGCCCAGTCCGCCGAAATGGCTGGCGAGGTCGGTGCTGCGCGA
Organism: Paraburkholderia lebeckiae; assembly: GCF_050436225.1. Classification (NCBI taxonomy): domain Bacteria; kingdom Pseudomonadati; phylum Pseudomonadota; class Betaproteobacteria; order Burkholderiales; family Burkholderiaceae; genus Paraburkholderia; species Paraburkholderia lebeckiae. The sequence goes on from NZ_JBNDLU010000002.1 coordinate 4,099,100, forward strand.
GCCGAGCATCGGCAGCACGTCGATGCCGCCCGCCACGCAGACATAACCGCGCATGCCGCGCTTCGCCGCGTGCAGCACGAGCTCCTGGCCAGCCTGCACGGGCAGACTCCAAAACGAATAAACGGGTTTGCCGTCGAGCGTCGCGCCGAACTCGGTGCCGGTGATCGCGACGCGCGTCGCGCGCAAAAAGCGCAACGCGGTCGGGCCGAAGGTGATTTCGAGGCCGGCCGCGTCGGGGCGGTTGCCGACCAGCCGGTTGCCGACCTCGAGCGACAGGCGGTCGAGCGCCCCCCCCATCGCGACGCCGAGATGCCGATAGCCGTGGCGGCCGAGGTCCTGGATCGTGGTCTGGAGACCCGCGCGGATCACGTCGATCATGCGTGCATCCCCGCGATCGTGAAGCGCACCCGGTCGCCGGGCTGCAGCAGCGTGGGCGGCCGGCGCGCCGGATCGAACAGCGGCACCTCGGTGCGGCCGATCAGCTGCCAGCCGCCCGGCGACACCGCCGGATAGATGCCAGTCTGCTCGCCGCCGATGCCGACCGAGCCGGCTGGCACCTCGAGCCGCGGCGACGCGCGGCGCGGCGTGTGCAGCGCGGTGTCGAGCCCACCCATATAGGCGAAGCCGGGCTGGAAGCCGAGAAAGAACACCACGTAGGCACCCCCCGCATGACGTTCGACGACCTCGCGCGCGCTCAAGCCCGTATGTTCGGCGACCGCCTGCAGATCGGGGCCGAATGCGCCGCCGTACTGCACTGCAATCTCGACGTCGCGCCCGGGCGCGACGGCTTTGGCCGCTGCGTTCCAGGCCGTCAGCAACTGCTCGCCGAGCGCGTCGGCGTCGGTCGAGAGCGGGTCGAACACGAGCGTCAGATTGTTCATGCCGGGCACGACTTCGAGCACGTTCGGCCAGTCGCGCGCTGCTTCGGCCGTAGCCCACACGCGCTGCTGGCACTCCAGCGTGGCGGGCGGCGGCGCTTCGCAGACGAGCGCGGCATCGCCGAGGGGAAAAATTCGTGGTTGGCTCATTGACTGGGCGGCCCGGATCGAATCGGAGGATGAGGCGGACAGCGCGGTGCGTTGGCGCATGCCCGGCACGGAGTCGGCGACATTTGAAGCGTACATTATCAATAAAATATCGACGAAATACCAATAAGCGTATTTGCCAGGCTCGTCGGCGGCGGGGCATCGTCGTACACTTGCGACACTTTTCCAGCCCATTTTCGTCACGGGAACCTCGTATGACGCGTCATCCCACCAAGATCGTTTCGTCGGAACACCTCGTCTCCGAAAGCAGCGCGGAACTCTCGGAACTCGAATACGCGCTGATCATGGCGGGCAATGCGTTCAACCGCTGGATGGTGCGCTGCATGTCGGCGGCCGGCGACAAGGACATGACCGCGATCGAGGTGTCGCTGCTGCACCACGTGAGCCATCGCGAACGCCGCAAGAAGCTCGCGGACATCTGCTTCGTGCTGAACATCGAGGACACGCACGTCGCGACGTACGCGTTGAAAAAGCTCGTAGCTAGAGGGTACGTAAAAAGCGAAAAGACCGGCAAGGAAGTGTTCTTTTCCGCAACCGACGCGGGCCGCGAACTATGCCTGAAGTACCGCGAGGTGCGCGAAAACTGCCTGATCTCGACGCTCAAGGAAAGCGGCCTGACCAACCAGCAGATCGGCGAGGCCGCGCAGTTGATGCGCAATGCGTCGGGCCTGTACGACACGGCGGCGCGCGCGGCGGCTTCGCTGTAACGACGAAGCACCGCGCAAGCGCCGGCGCGTCACACGCCGCGCATCGCGCGTTCAGCCCGGCAGCGCCGGATGAAACCCCGCCTCTGTGATTATCAGATCGAGCGCAATGTCATGCGCCTCGCGTTCCAGCGTGTCGGTGCGGCACGCTTCGTACGCGATGCCGACCGTGATCGGCTTGTGCGCCGCCGGCCAGCCGGCCAGCGTGCGGTCGTAATAGCCGCCGCCGTAGCCGAGGCGGTAGCCGTCCGAGTCGAAACCCACGCAGGGCACGAACAGCAGCTCGGGCAGCACCACGCGCCCCGAGGTGGGCTCGGCAATCTTGTGATGGCCGATTTTCATCGGCGTCGCGGGCGTCCAGGCATGGAATTCGAGCGCCATGCCACGTTCTTTAATGATTGGCAGACTGGCTTCGTGGTGCGAGTCCGCGGCAAGCCAGATCGCAATCGCCCCGCGCGCGTCGAACTCGCCGGCAAGCGGCCAGTAGAATCCCGCGCTGCGTACCGCGTAGTGCTTCAGCGCGTCGAGCATCCGACGCCCGAGCGCGGCATTCTTCGCCGGCTCGGAAGCCGCTTGCAGACGGCTTTCCAGCAACATCCGGCGCAGCGCCTTTTTCGTTGCCGGGACAGGGTTGCATGCTATGCTTGGGTCCAATTCGCGCTCCAGAAACAACGATGTCAAAACGCCTTTTTCGAGTATATCGCGCGATCAGTATCGCGCTTGCCGCAGCGGCACTCGTGGCCTGCAGCACTGCTTCGGCCGTCAAGCCCCTTCCACTCTCGCAACTCACGAACGACGACCAGATTTTCGTCCAGCTTCGCGAAGCCTCGCGTACTAACGACGCGGCGCGCGCAGCTCAGCTCGCGAGCATGATCCCGAATTATCCGGCGCCCTCGTATCTGGAGTACTTCCAGATCAAGCCGCAACTGTTCGATTCGACCGGCCATGCGCGCATCGACGCGCCGGACGCGCCCGTGCTCGCGTTCCTGCAGAAGTACGACGGCCAGGCGATCGCCGATCGCATGCGCAACGACTACCTGACGGTGCTCGGCACGCGTCACGACTGGCGCAACTTCGACCAGCAGTACGCGAAGTTCGTGCTCGACGACGACACTCAGGTCAAGTGCTACGCGCTCGAATCGCGCGCGTCGCGCGGCGAGAACGTCGCGGACGCGGCGCGCGCGCTGCTCGTCGAGCCGAAGTGGTACGGCGACGGCTGCGTCGATCTGATCACGGTGCTCGGCGTGAACCACCAGTTCAGCGCCGACGACATCTGGGCGCAAATTCGTCTCGCGTACGAGCAGAACTACACGAGCACCGGCAGCAAGCTCGTCGACGCGCTCGGCGACCAGCCGCCCGACCCGGTGCTGTTCAGCCAGGCGACCAATACGCCGCCGCTATTGCTCGCGCGCGGCGTCGGACCGGATGCGCAATCGCATCAGCTGGCGCTGCTCGCCATCACGCGCATGGCGCGCAATGATCCGGCCATGGCCGCGGCCACGTTCGCGTCGGTCGCGCCGTCGCTGAATTCGCCGGAGCGCGCGATCGGCTGGGGCACGATCGGCTATCAGGGCGCGCTCAAGCAGATGCCTGGCGCGGTCGACTGGTTCCGGCTGTCGGCGAACGCGCCGCTGTCGAATCCCGCGTATGAATGGCGCACACGCAGCGCGCTGCTCGCAGGCGACTGGAACATGGTGCGCTGGTCGATCGAGCAGATGCCCGAGTCGCTGCGCAAGCAATCGTCGTGGGTGTACTGGCACGGACGCGCGCTGAAGCAGGCCGGTGACACTGCCACGGCCAGTCAGGAATTCCAGTCGATCGCGTCGAACTTCAACTTCTACGGCCAGCTCGCGCTCGAAGAGCTCGGCCAGAAGATCACCGTGCCGCCAAAAACCACCGTGACCGACGCTGAAGTGCAGCAAGCCGGCACCACGCCGGGCTTCGATCTCGCGCAGCGCTTCTATGGGCTGAACCTGCGGCTCGAAGGCAATCGCGAGTGGAACTGGCCGTTGCGCAACATGTCCGACCGGCAACTGCTCGCCGCCGCCGAGTACGCGCGCCGCATCGAGCTGTACGACCGCACCGTCAACACTGCGGACCGCACGAAGAGCGAGCACGATTTTTCGCTGCGCTATCTATCGCCGTTCCGCAACATCGTCGAGCAGGACGCGCAGTCGAGCGGGCTCGACGTCGAGTGGGCGTACGGGCTGATTCGCCAGGAGTCGCGCTTCATCATCAACGCGCGCTCTGAGGTCGGCGCGGGCGGACTGATGCAGCTGATGCCCGCAACCGCGCAACTGGTCGCGAAGAAGATCGGTCTGGGACCGGTGTCGCGCGAGCAGATGAACGACATCAACACCAACATCCTGCTCGGCACGAACTACCTGGCGATGATCTACAATCAGTTCGACGGGTCCGCCGTGCTGGCCACCGCTGGCTACAACGCAGGTCCGGGCCGTTCGCGCAACTGGCGGCAGTCGCTGCAGCGCCCGGTCGAAGGCGCGGTCTTCGCCGAGGCGATTCCGTTTCAGGAAACTCGCGACTACGTGAAAAATGTGTTGTCCAACACGGTCTACTACGCGGCATTGTTCGAAGGCCGTCCGCAATCGCTGAAGGCGCGCCTGGGTTACATCGCACCGTAAGCGCCTTGGCGCCGCAATCTCGCTTCGAGGTTGCGGCGCGCTTCGCCAGCCGTTGCCGCGGCTTCCATCAGGGAGTCGAAAATGCGACATCAAGCCATCGCGGTCATCGGCGGTTCAGGGTTTATCGGCAGCTACCTCGTCAACGCGCTTGTCGAGACGGGCAAGGACGTGCGCGTCGCCACACGGCGACGCTACAACGCGCGCCATCTGACCATGCTGCCGATCGACGTGCTCGAAACCGACGTGTTCGATCCGGTGCAACTCGCGCGCTTCGTCGAGGGCGCGGATTGCGTAATCAATCTCGTCGGTATCCTGAACGGCAAACGCGGCAAGCCCTACGGGCGGGAGTTCGCGCATGCGCACGTCGAGCTGCCGACGCGCATCGTCGCCGCCTGCGAAGGCAAGGGCGTGCATCGGCTGATTCATCTGAGCGCGCTAGGCGCCAATCCGAACGGCCCGAGCATGTATTCGCGCTCGAAGGCCGACGGCGAGAAAGCCGTGCATGCGGCCAACGTCGCGTGGACGATCTTCCGGCCGTCGGTCGTGTTCGGACCCGAGGACGCGTTTCTGAACAAGTTCGCGTTCCTGCAGCGCGTGTTTCCGGCCATTCCGCTCGCGATGCCGGACGCGCAGTTCCAACCGGTCTATGTCGGCGACGTCGCGAAGGCGATCGTCAACGTGCTCGATCTCGATGGCGCGAGCGGCCGCACCTACGAGCTTGGCGGCCCGACCGTCTACACGCTCGAAGATCTGGTTTCATACTGCGGCGACGTGATCGGCAAGCATGCGCGCATCATCCGTCTGCCCGAGCCGCTCGCGCGCCTGCAGGCGTTGAGCTTCGAAATGGCGCCGGGCGAACCGGTGATTTCGCGCGACAATCTCGATTCGATGAAGGTCGCCAACATTCTGAGCGGGCCGCTCGCGCCCGAACTCGGACTCGAACCGGTCAGCCTCGAAGCGATCGTGCCGACGTACCTGACCGGTGCTGCCTCGGGTTCGCGACTCGACACGTTCCGCGCCAGCGCCGGACGCTGAAGCCTATTTCCCTCTACCCGATAACCAGTATGAAACTGCTGATTGGTGACAAGAATTATTCGTCGTGGTCGATGCGTCCGTGGCTGCTGCTCACGCACTTCGGCATTCCGTTCGACGAGGAACTGATCCTGCTGTACGAAGCGGACACGAATGCGAAGATCCGCGCTCAGGCGCCGCGCGGACCGGGCAAGGTGCCATGCCTGATCGACGACGCCGGGCAGGCCGTGTGGGATTCGCTGGCGATCGCCGAAACGCTCGCCGAGCGCTTCCCGCAACACGCGCTGTGGCCGCGAGACGCGGCGGCGCGCGCGCATGCGCGCAGCGTCAGCGCCGAGATGCATTCGGGGTTCGGCGAGTTGCGCTCGAAGATGTGGATGAACATCCGTGCGTCGTTCCCGGGCAAGAACGCGACGCCGGGCGCGCTCGCCGATATCGCGCGGATCGAGACGATCTGGCGCGACTGCCTCGAGACCTACGGCGGTCCGTACCTGTTCGGCGAATTCGGCATTGCCGACGCGATGTTCGCGCCGGTCGCGATGCGCTTCAACACGTGGAAGCCGGCGTTGTCGGAGACCGCAGCCGCCTATGTCGAGCGGCTCACCGAGCTGCCCGCGGTCAATGCATGGATCGACGCCTCGCGCCGCGAAACGCACGCGATCGCCTATCAAGACGAATGCCCATGAATATCTATGCAGTAGGTGGCGCGGTCCGCGACGAGCTGCTCGGCGTGCCGGTGCAGGACCGCGACTACGTGGTGGTGGGAGCGACACCCGAGCAGATGGTCGCGCAGGGCTATCGGCCGGTGGGCAAGGATTTTCCGGTATTCCTGCACCCGCAGACGCACGAGGAGTACGCGCTCGCGCGCACCGAGCGCAAGACGGCGGCCGGCTATCACGGCTTCCAGTTTTTCTATGCGCCCGACGTGACGCTCGAAGAAGACCTCGCGCGCCGCGATCTGACGATCAACGCGATGGCGCGCGAGGTGCGCCCGGACGGTGAGCTGACCGGCCCGGTCATCGATCCGTTCAACGGCCAGGCTGACTTGCAGGCGCGGCTTTTTCGCCATGTCAGCGCCGCGTTCCTCGAAGATCCGGTGCGGATTCTGCGCATCGCGCGTTTCGCGGCGCGTTTCGTCGATTTCACGGTCGCGCCGGAAACGCTGGCGCTGATGCGCGAGATGGTCGCTGACGGCGAAGCCGATGCGCTGGTGGCCGAGCGCGTGTGGCAGGAGGTGTCGCGCGGGTTGATGGAGAAGAAGCCGTCGCGGATGTTCGGCGTGCTGCGCGACTGCGGCGCGCTCGCGCGGATTCTGCCGGAGATCGACGCGCTGTTCGGCGTGCCGCAGCGCGCCGACTATCACCCCGAGGTCGATACCGGTGTCCACGTGATGATGGTGCTAGACCATGCCGCGCAGCAGGGCTACACGCTGCCGGTGCGCTTCGCGGCGCTGACGCACGACCTCGGCAAGGCGACCACGCCCGAGGACCTGCTGCCGCGGCACATCGGCCACGAGGGCCGCAGCGTCGATCTGCTGAAGCCGCTGTGCGAGCGGCTGCGCGTGCCGAACGAGTGCCGCGATCTGGCGGTGCTGGTCGCGCGCGAGCACGGCAATATCCATCGCGTGATGGAGATGGGGGCGGCGGCTCTGGTGCGCCTGCTCGAGCGCAGCGACGCGATCAGGAAGCCGGCGCGCTTCGCCGAGGCGCTGCAGGCCTGCGAGTCGGATGCGCGCGGGCGGCTCGGTTTCGAGATGAGCGAGTACCCGCAGGCCGAGCGGCTGAGGCTTGCACTGGTGGCCGCGCGAGGCGTGGATGCAGGGGCAGTGGCGCAGCGGCTCGCCGATGCGCCGGCCGGCATCAAGGACGCCGTGCATGAGGAGCGCGTGCGTGCGGTAGAGGCTGCCCTGGCTTGAAGTCGCGCGGGCGAAAAGTAGCGCGCGACGGCGCCTACAACACCCGCGCCAACAGCGACAACAGCATCGACAGCACCAGCGTCGACATGAACGGAAACGGATACTCGCGGCCGAACAGCCGCAAGGTCACGTCGCCGGGCATACGGCCGATGCCGAGCTTCCTCAGCCACGGCCAGCACGACGACAGCACCGCGACGGCGACGAAGGTAGTCAAAAGCCAGCGAATCATCGCGAGTCCTCGAGCCAGAGCGGATTCACAATCACAGCGTATGCGAACGATCGCCGCCCGAAAAGGCACGCAGCGTATCGTCGAGTCCGCGCGAAAACGCGATCACCTTGAAGAGCTCGCCCATCTCCGCCTCGGACAGCAGCTTCTGTACCGCGTTGGCGGCGGGAAGAAAGCGCGCGGCGTCGGCGGGATCGATTTCGCCGAGCACCTCGGTGACGCCCGCGTTCAGGAGGAAGCGCGCTTGCGATGTGAAGCCGAGCAGGTCCGCGCCGGTCTCGACGCCCGCCTCGGCGATGCCGGTGAATTCGACGTGCGCGGTGATGTCCTGCAGACCGGGGTACAGGAACGGGTCGCCGTGCGCGCGGTGCCGGTAGTGGCACATCAGCGTGCCCTGCGCGCGCTGGTCGTGGTAGTACTCGTGGCGCGGAAAACCGTAGTCGATCAGCAAGATCGCGCCGCGCGCGAGCATTGTGCAGATGGTGCGCGTGAAGGCGCGCGCGGCTTCGTGCGTTTCTGTCACGTAGTCGTCGCCGGCCGGGTCGCGGGTCGCATCGATTTCGGTCAGCAGCGCAAGGTCCGCGGCGGCCGCGACGGGGCGGTCGTCGAACGCGAAGGCGCCGTCGCGCCACACCACGCCGCGCTCGCGCCAGACACCGCCGTTTTGCGCGAAGAGCCGCACCGGCATCGCATCGAGCACCTCGTTGCCTATCACCACGCCTTCGAAGCGCTGCGGCAACGCGTCGAGCCAGCGCACTTTCGCGAGCAGCGCGGGCGCGGCCACCGCGATCGTTTCGCGCTGCCGCTCGCGCAGCTCACCCGATAGATCGATGATCGAATAGCTGTCGAACTCGGCGCCGAGCGTGTCGAGCGCATTGAGCAAGCCCGCGGCGAGCTTGCCGGTGCCGGCGCCGAACTCCATCACATCGCGCGTGCCACTCGCCTCCAACGCTTCGGCGAGCGGGCGCGCGAGCGTCGCGGCGAACAGCGGCGACAATTCCGGCGCGGTGACGAAGTCGCTGCCGTCGTCGGCGCGCAGGCCGAATTTACGCGCACCGCCGCTGTAGTAGCCGAGCCCCGGCGCGTACAACGCGCGCTCCATGTAGCGGTCGAACGGCAGCCAGCCGCCGGCCGCGTCGAGCTGCGCGCGGATTTCGGCGACGAGCGCGTCGGACTGCGCGAGCGCGCTCGGGCCGGGAGCAGGTAAACTGTCGGGTTGGTGAGCTTTGGGATTCATCCCCGCATTGTAAATGGCTCCTTTACGATTTGCCGGGACAGTGGAGGATAACTGACGACAACAAATTCAACGGGTTACGCTAACCGTGTTTGAATTTCTTATCGCCGTGTTTCATGAGTTTTCGCTGCCGTTGTGCCGTCAGTGTGCCAGGGCGCCCGTCGTTGCGCAAGAACGCCGTTGGGAGCACGCGTCTGCTTGAACTCGTTAGAATGCGTTTAGCTTTCGCACGCCTGGCCAAAGTTATTTGGCCATTGAAGGTCTGATGGCACCCTGGTAGCATAACCATACGACCGAAAAACCGGCCAAAAACTGGTTTTCGGCTCGCCGCTCGCGCCGCAGCGCATGCCTTAGCAAATCTGCCGGAAATTTGCTGGGTTTTCCTCTCAATTTCCCCTTCTGATCTAACCCAAATGTCCGATGCCGCCAGGCAGGCGTTGCTGCGCGCTTACCTTTTGCATTTTCAGGACTTAATCCATGCCTGCTATTCCGACCACGATTGAGAGCACCCCGACTACATTTACTCCGGCTTTTACCTTCGTCCCTCAGATGAGTGAGTTCGATGACATCTGGAGTTGCTGCGCCATGATTTCAGGCAAGACGATCGAGCAGGTGCGCGAAATCGCCGTTACCAAGCTCAAACACCCGGCGCGAGGGCCGTTCTATTACGGCGAAACTCATATTGCGGCACTACTCGCCCAACTGGAATTCGTCGGGAGTGTATATAAAGAGATCTCCAAGGTATCGGATATTCCAGATTTAGCTCTTATTCTTGTGAATTTCCACGAGGATATGCAATGCGGACGACATATCCTCTTTCACCGGGGGCGGGCGTCGCACACCTCTGGCACGAGTATCGAATACGCCATCGATCCATCCGTTGGATGTGTACCGGCCGAGCGCATTCGCAATAACTTCAAGAATATCGCCGGCCATTGGGTAATAGGCATCCATTCAATGAACATCAAAACCGGGACCGGCAAATAGCCGAAGCCGATACATCGTCGGCAGGGATAAACAGCTTAGCGGCCGCTAGGCGACCTTTCAGCGGCAGGTTCGGTAGCGGTCGCTGGCTCGCTAAACTCGAGTAGCGCGGACGGCGGCACGCCAAGCGTATGCGCCAGTACACAAATGTTGATGAGCGCGATGTTGCGCTTACCTCGCTCGACCTCGCCTAGATACGAGCGGGCGAGGCCGCTTTCCAATGCGAGTCTCTCCTGCGACCAGCTACGGCCCTTGCGTAGCTCGATCAGGCGCTTTCCGAATAGCGAAAGGGGATCGTAATCCATCGGGGATTCATGTTGAAAGAGCCCTTAGCGTATGGGTTTGACCGGTGTAGGGACACGCTCTATGATTACCCGCGCTATAAGTGACATTGATGCAATCAAGGCCATTGCGAGAGTCGTTATGGCCGCGTGGAATCGGTTGCGGGGCTGAGCCCGCCGACGGACTACGCCGGGGTGTCCGGCGAGTGCTAATTCGAGAGCACTTGCCGGGATGGCATACAACAAAACTTTCAAGAACATGCACAACAACAAGTCATTAACAAGTCTTTGCTGCATCGCGCCCGTTCTGGCATTCGTGCTTCTCGCCGGCTGCAACAAGGTAGATACGTCAAAACCCAATAACGACGTATCTACGTCACAGCCCAGCGGCGCCATAGATACGTCGAAGCCCAACAATAAGGAGATCGAGGCCGCGATTCACGACCTTTACGGCTCGTGCCCGTTATGGGCGGTCAGAAACGTGCGGCGTATCGACGGTGCGCCGGCAGGCGATAAGCAGTCGTACGCGATCGCGAGCAACTTCGTTTTGGTACTTAAAGATCCAGCACAGTTGCAGCGGTATGTCGTGCAACCAGGCGGAAGAGTGCTCACAAGCGTCGAGGAGCTCTCTGGTTTCACTAATAGCCCGGCAACCAGTTCGGATTTCAAGGACTGTAATCTCCGAGCTATAGGGCTGATGGCGCTCAATACCCCTAATCACCACATAGCCGCGGCTTATCAGGTGCAGGAAGCCGACCTTTTTGTGCAAAGCGAGCGCGGTTGGCACCTGCTGTACACCAACACTACCGGCATCAACTTTTCGAGAGAGACGGCCGAGGCTCAGGATATTAGGGATGTCGAGCCCATCGTTTTGACGGAAGGAGAGGCGGCATCGCCTGTCGTATCCTCGAATACTTCGACTGCGAAAGTACCCTCCGGCCAGTCTGGGTCGAACGCGACGCAATCGAGTTCGGCCGAGGTCAACCCAGGCGCATCGACCCGTGAGAATGCCGGCGATCGCAACGTCTTTCATCGGCTGAACCTCCTGGTTCTGTCGCTGCTCAGTCATGGCAACCGTGCGGATAAAGGGGCCAGTACCAGCAATCCGCCGGTTGCCACAATTGCGACAACTGGCAGCGAGCCGGCTGCGGCCAGCGCCGTGCCCGACGTCGCCAGCAATCCGGCACCTGCGGACAATGTAGTTCCGGCACCCGTGTCAGCTCCAGCATCACGGCAAGCCGCCACCAGTGCCGCGTCTGCTGTGGCTCTGTCGGTAGCTGAACCGGTATCGATAGCGGCTCAGCCTGCCGCTGCTTCGGCCGCGATGCGTGGGGATGACGCCGGTGCACCGCTACCAACACAGGCCAGCGCGTACGCCGATCAGGCTGCCAAGCTACAACTGCTGTTGCGGAAGGCGCGGGCCGAGTTCAACCGCATGCAGTACCGGAGCGCCGTGGCGACGACCGAGGCCATCCTGCTGCTCGATCCCGCCAATACGCAGGCGCAGCAGCTTCGGGCCAGGGCGTTGCGCCTTGAGCAGGAGTCAGCGGTCAAAGCATCGCCGCCTCCTGCAATTACGGCGGCGCAAACCCAGACGCCGACATTGGCGACAACCACGACTCCTGCGCCGCAGCCCGTGAGTCGAACGCTGGTACCAGCGGACCTCGAAGGCGACTGGCACGGTACCTATGCATGCGGTCCATACAGCGGCGCGGGCTTGGTGCCCGATTCGGATGCATGGACTCATCGCGTCAAGCTGACCATTCGTAACGGACGAGGGCAGCTCGTGCGTCAATCGCACGGCGAGCATCCATACCGCGAGGTTCTCACGGGTACGGTCGGCCCCGATCTGACCTTGCAGCTAAGCGGCACCGGGCAGTACGCCGATGCTGAGCATGCGTGGACTACTGCCTTCAGCGGGCGATTTGTCGGTACGACGGAGCGGCCGGCGTTTCAGGCCGATGGCGCATTGACGAACTGGCGTGGCGATAAGACCCGCACGTGCCACCTTGTGCTGGGTCACTAACCGCTCACATTATCTGGCTGACGCGCTGCTGTCCGGCGACGTGTCGCGAACAATTAGGAGATCACCTTCATGGCATTTTGTGAACAATGCGGGACGCAGTTCGGCGCGAGCGCGGCCTTCTGTAGCAACTGCGGCAAGTCGGTCGCGATCCTCACGTCGACGCCGCCCGTCTCATCTCTGGGCCAGCCGGTGCAGCAAGCTCGGACTGCACCGGCGCAGGCTACTGACAATCTGGCGGAGCCGTCAGACAAGTGGCGGCGGCGCTTCGCTGCCATCGAGAAGGCGGGCGGTGAGCGGGTTCGGTGGTGGCGCTGGCCGGAGGCGAAGCAGCTCACCGGCAAGGAGAGACGGCTGATTACCGCGAACCTGTGGGCGTTCGTGTTCGGGCCTTTCTACTACCTGTATCTCGGCATGTGGCGCAAGGCCATCACGCTATCGCTAGCCGCGCTCGTGATCGGCGTCATCCTCGGCATGGGCGGTGACGCACTGAACGTGCCCATCGACAACTTTCTCTGGATCGTCTCGGCCGTCATGTTCAAGCAATGTGCGAACGTCGATTACTACCGGAAGACCGTGCTCGGCCGGAAGGAATGGTGGTGATGGGCACGGTCTGACCGCGATTCTGAATTGGAGTCGCCTGCATGATTGATACACATACAGCTTGACACCCGGCGCACCGCGCCTCCCATCGACGCCGTTACAGCTCGACCGAGTACCTGCCGCAAAAGCCAGAGCGCGATGCTCTGGCTTTTTGCATTTATGGACCCGGTTGCCGTGGCGGAGAGTCCTTCGCTTCACTGGAGAGAAATCTCATGACCCGCACGAACCCGGATGAAAACCCCCTTCAACAGCCGTCTAGCCTAGGCGTGCTCCTGCCAGCGCGGCCGCTTTTCAGGCTTGGCCAGATCGTGGCGACGAGGAGGGTATTGACCCATCTAGAGCACCGCGGTATCGCTGCGGACCCGTATCTCAGGCGTCACGTTCGCGGCGATTGGGGCATGGTGCCGCCAGAGGACGCGCGCGCGAACTGCCTTTCTGTCGAACACGGCGCGCGCATCCTATCGAGCTATGACATTGCAGAAAAGCGTGTATGGATCATCACGGAAGCGGATCGCAGCGTGACGGCGCTCCTGTTTCCAGAGGAATACTGATGGAAACCTTCCCCGTCTCGCCCGCCGCAGCTTCCATGCGCCTGATCCGGCGACCGCTGCGTGACCTGCTTCGGCAACTGCCGTCCTTGCCCATTACGGTGTCCGGCGAGCCCGACTATGCAGAGGCCGATCCCGACCTGCTGGTGAGCCTCGCGGAGTCCGCCGAACTTGCGTTGCAGATCGTGCATGGCGGGTTCTCGTCGGTCGCGTTGCTTCAGGCAAGCACGGCGCAACAGATTGCAGACGGCGAAGTCAGCGCGGAGCACGCGGCAGCGTTGGGCCGGTTGCTCGTTGAGCTGGGCGAATTGCTCTCGCCCGCTCATGGCCTGTCGATCGAGTGCCGGCGCTACACCGCAGACTACGTGGGAAAGGGGGCGGACCATGGCGACTGATATATGCCTCCATGCTCGCAGAAGGCCAATCCGCCTAAAGAATCTCGCCGATCCCATCGAGCGGAGATACCAGAAGAAACGTCGCCGGAGCGAGAAGTCCCCAGCTCGCAGTCTGCACAAGCACAACGACCGCTCGCGCTTCGAGGCCAGTGCATCTGAAATACGCGACCAGCACGAACAGTACGTCCAGCGGCGCAGAGTTTTTATGACGTGGAAAGAGCGTCACGCTGAAACGCTCGGCGCAATGATCCCGGTCAGGCGCACCCGGATCGACGTGACCGTGCGCTTTGACAACCTCAACCCGGCGGTGTCGTTCTCCATTTCGGCGAACAGTATCCGCATTGCTATTTTCCTCGCCGGTCGATCCTGCGATTTGCGTTTCTTCGACTCGGACCCGCGCCGTGTGGCGGGGGGCTACGTCGACGACTCGCTGCTACCTGAGTACGTAGTCGTGCATTCAACCCGGCAAGCACTGTGGCACTGCGAAGTCTTCGATCCTTTCCTGCGGTGGTTTGAGGACCAATTCGCGATGGCGACAGAGTGGCTATCGCGGAAAGACGAGCACAGTGACGCCCCCCACAAATCGAGATATTCATGAGCATGATTTCATACCTGCGCGTATCAACGGCAGGCCAAACCGTCGAAAACCAGCGTCAGGCGATAGCGACCGCAGGTTACGAGATTGATCGGGAATTTACGGACGAGGCAACGAGCGGCACGACTGCTGCCGACAGTCGCAGCGGGTGGGCTGCTTGCGCCGGATACCTCCGTGAAGGCGATATCCTCACTGTCTACGCGCTCGACCGACTTGGCCGGAGCGCCGTTGACGTGCTATCGACTATCAATACGCTGGATGCGCGGGGCGTGCGGCTGGTTATCCTCCTTCAGAATTTCGACACGGGCACGCCCGCGGGCAAGCTGGCGTTGACCATGTTCGCGGCGTTCGCCGAGTTCGAGAACAGCATCCGAAAGGCGCGGCAGCGAGAGGGAATCGCCCGCGCCCGAATGGAAGTCGGGAAATATCAGGGCCGCAAACCCAAGCTCACAGCCGAGCAGCAGGCCGAGTTGCGACGGCGGTTTGATACCGGTGAGAACCGCAGCCAGCTCGCCCGAGAATTCGGGATTGACCGCGTGACAGTGCACAGGTATTGCGCGGCCACAGGCAGTTGACAACATTAAGTGGACAGAGGAGCGGGTGCATTGACCGATCGCCACTTCGCTTCTGCAGACTTTTCGGCCTCTTCGGGGTACGTACCGCTCGTAGCCGGCGGGCATGGCGACGAGGCGCTGGTCAAGTACCCGGCTCTGCCGGTAGTCGACATCCTCGATGTAGGCGCGCGAGTTCTAGAGCTTCGCCGCGCGCAGCACGCGTTCAAGCCGTCGCGTGTCACGCTAAACCGCTGCGCGTCGGCGTTCGGCGAGCTCCTCGACAGACAGTCTAGCGCTAGCCGACAGAGCGGACTGCTCTGAAGGGCACAGGCCATGGCGTTTAGCGTCAGAAGTGTCGTGAGCTGAAAAGCACAGCTGTTCGTCGTGGATGCGGGCGGTGGCTGAGTCTCACCTCCCGTTGCTAGCATTCGTAGCGAGGTCCGCGACGGTCAGACGAATGGCCTATCGTGCCTCTGGCGGTGCAGTCCAGCCAGACATTTCCTCGGTCAGGACGAAGCGAAGATCGGACGCCGACATCGCCCTGGCTTGCGATGGAATCCATTTCATTTTGTGGACAAGATAGAAGTGAATTGCGTCCATCCCGTTCAATTCCTTGTAACCCTCGCGCTGAGCAAGCGTGTCCCCGAAAACCTCCAGCATGTAGGCCAGTTTCCCATCTGTGTCATGCAGATTTTTCAAAATTTCATATCGGTTTTGGCTCATTCAACTTTCTCTCGTTTTCGCGGCTAACTGGACAAAAGTCTGACGCGAGGTTTATGAATCACTTCAGGGATTCTTTCAGGGCATCATTCAAGTCGTCAACGTGGATGGCCGTAGGATTTCCAGTCTTCATTTTCCATACGGTGTAGCCACCCTTGACCGCCTTGCCACGCAATTCGGTCTGCGTGCCTTCACTGATGAACCGCACCTGGATCTTGGTCTTTCCGCCGTCTTGGATGTCGAAGAGCTTACGCGCCACGGCGTCGGACAGAAGATGGCCGCCCTTTGTGTCCAAGCAATAAATCAGGTTTTTCTTCCAGACGATGAAGTCCGGATAGAAGGAAGCAGTGTCGCCTTCGGAGAGCAAGGGGATCGAAAAGCCGCCCGCGCTCGGATTGCGGTGCCACGTGAAGCCGCTCGCGTCGATTGCCTGAGCGAATGCCAATTCAAATTTGTTGAACCCGTGATAGCGCTCATAGAGGCCATTCGCGAAAGCCGTTCCCGCTTTGGGAACCCGCATGGTTCCGAACGGGAAATCGTTTTCGCTGGCGTAGACCAATTCCGAATGCTGGAAATAGGTCTTGACGATGTTGGCTGCCAAAGATTCGGCGGCCTTGTGAGCGTTGCTTTGCGCCTGCACTCGCACGTCAAACTTTGTCCCTTTTAGATTGGTGGCGGCCAGGGCTCGGTTTGAGCGACTGCGTAAGGCATTGTTCACAAGCCAACGAAGTCGAACAGGGTTCGTTTGTCCTTGCGCAATCCAAGAGGTGGGCTCATCTTCACCATTCAACTTTTTTAGATCGACAAGTTTCTTGGCAGCATGAGCTTGGGCGACTGTGTCGACGCTGCTCTCGTCGAAAGTGAAGAATTGGGACACGAGCTCCCCGATCTTCTTCGCGGCGGCGTCTGCTTCAACGCGGACGGGGCTAAGAGAAACCACCACATCCTCTTTCGGCTTGACGTCCGCCGCGCCCGAGTTGCCGCTGCCGAAGTTGCTGATGATCTCAATTGGCGCGCCTTCTTTTTGCAGTTTCTTTTTGACGGCGTCGATGGCCTCCACAAAGACGCTCTGCTTGTCCACGCGAAGGAAGAAGTGGGCGGAGTTGAGTAGCGCGGTGTCGTAATGCGTCGCGTTGTATTGGCGCAAGGCGCGTCCGATGATCTGCTCGACTTGGATCGGTGACCCCATGCTCTTGTCGATATAAGCAAGGTAGCAAGCCGGGTCGTCCCATCCCTCTTGCAGCGCGAGGTTGAAAATGATGTGCTGGTAGTCGCCGGCCGTGAAGTCGTCGAAGTCGCCTTCGCCTTTCGAGAACAGGTTGACTTCGTCAGGCTTCGTGCCTTCCGCAAAAGCAAGGTTCGCGTAGATGGCGATTGATTTCGGATCGGTACCTTTCTTTTCGACCAGATAACGCCAAATTCGGATCGGCGGTGCTTGGCGCTGCTGGAAGGGTAGGCCGTGGTCATCTTTCTCCCCATCATCACCGACGTTCGTTTTGGAGACGTAGATTGCCTTCGGTTTAAATCCCAAGCCGCGCGAGTCGATTTCCTCTTGCAAAACTGCTAGGCGGTCAGTCAGCTCGTCGAGGCAATGCTCCATCGCGGCCGTCGTGCCGTCGAACTGAATGGCCCGCTTGACGAGCTGGGCGTCGACGACGTCTTCGCTGTTCACGGTCGTGGTGACGAACCGTCCGGCGTCGGGCTCGCCATGCTCGTCTACCGCGCGCAATTCCTTGAAGGCGGCCACATCGCCGGCCGCGTCGTCCACCCACAGCTTGATGTGCTGAATGACCGATTTGTTGAACGCGTCCGGCAGCTTCAAGGTCGCCGACGCCAGCAGGTAGGCGTCTGGTTCCAACTCGGCGAGCAGTTCCGTTTGTTGAGGCGAGAGATTGTGCCCTTCGTCGTAGACAATTAGGAGGGGGCGGCGCTTTCCGTTGTCGGACCGCTCGATGAGCCGCTCCCACGGCGACTGTTTGCCGAACAGGTCTTCGTCCTGCTTGTAGATGTTCAACGCGCCTTCGGCTTGATCTTTGTTGTTGAAGAGACCGGTGGTGGAGAGCACAAGCAGAGGCGTTGATCCGTCCGAGATGAGGCTAGGGGACAGTTGCCCGACGTTGATCACATTGAAGCCGTCAACGATCTCGCTGTATTTGCCGCCAGAGAAATTCGTGTAGGTTTGGGCCACGACCGATTTCGCCTTGGACATCCAGAAGACGATCGGCTCGGAGGAGAAATGCGCGCGCATAAGTGCAACCGCTTGCGCGAGCATCGGGGTTTTTCCGGAGCCGGTTATTGCAGAAAGGGCCTGAAAAAACGGGCGCGGTGTCTTACCCTTCCACGGACGGTCCGGATGGTTTGCGAAAAAAGCGTAGCGGTCGGCAATCAGTTGCGCGGCGTGGGTTTGAAATACTTTTAGGTCAAGCATCAACCGCATCCTCGGCATCTTCGTTGTTGTAGGAATCAGAGCGCGGGTCAAAGCCAATCTGCTCCAAAACAGCGTCAGGTATCTTATAGAACTCGATCCCGGTGCCCGTGTATGTCGCGATCGACGCGTAAATATGGTAGCGGGCCGCGAGACCTGCTTCCTTCGCTTCCGTCACAATTCGTTTGAAGGCATCGCGATTCAACAACGAGTCCTCGTCTGGCGAATCCCATATTAGGAAAAAACCCTCGTTTTTTGGATTCACCGCGAACAGATGGCGATGTGTCCCGCCGGGCAGTCGTTGGAGATACGATCTGGCCTTCTCCGCCTTGTTCCAATAACTTGTCAGCAGGAGGTCGATCATTTCCTCGCGGGCAAGCGCGTTCACGGCGTCCGCATCGATCTTTCCTCGTTGCAATTCGATGAAGCGAAAACCGGCCGGCATAGGCGTGCGCTTCCCACTCGCCCAATCTCCCGTGACCACTCGCTTCACGCGCTCGGCGGTCAAGGTTTTTGCGTAGTGATCGCCCCTTTCGGTGTTGCCTTGCTCTATCAAAATGAAGCGGCGATTCGCATCGCCTTCGGCGTTCAATTCCAACACTGCTTGCCCTGTCGTCCCCGAGCCTGCGAATGGATCGAGAACGATGCCGTTTGGACGGCACCAGATTTGAATGATTTTCTTAATCAGCTTCAACGGCTTCACGGTCTTGAATTCGTGCCCCTTGCCGACCACTGCGTCAAGTTCGCTTACCCCGGTTTGGCTGTGTCCCGATTCTTCGTGATCCCACGACTGGCTTTCGATATTGAGCGGCTCTTCGTAGTCTTCGTCGGCCCAATAGGTCATTGGAACTTTGCCCTTCTTGATCTCTTTCAGGTAACGCTTCAGACGCGGGCCCCCCAGCCCTTGGCTGGTGAAAATCAATCGTGGCCACTGCTTGGCCTCGTATTTCGCCTCAGCGGCCTTCTTCGCCTTGGCCAGCAAAGCGGCGGGCCCTGCCGGCGCACCATCGGCGAACTTGCTGCCCCTGATGACCAACGCTTTGACCTTCACGGTCTTGCCCGTCTTCTCGTCGACAAACTCGTTGCCGTCGTCAATCCACTTTTCTTCGTATTCGGAGCCCCAAGCCTGAAGCCATTCGCGCATACGAGTTTTTTCATTTCGCCAATGCGAGCCTTCAGGCGGGTAAAACAGTTCGCCTGTGAATGGACTTTGGATGGCGTAGACCATCTTCGGATGAGTGTCGGAGCCCGTGCCCGCCGGATTGTCGGATGCCCAATCGCCCTCGGGGTCGTCGTCGATGTTTGTGTATCGGGCGTTCATCTCCTCGGTTCTGTCGAGCAGGCCGGTTTTTGAGCGATCACTGTTTTTCGAATACACGAGCACGTATTCGGTGGCCGACGACAGTCCACCGCGCTTCCCGCCAGTATCGCTTTTCGGCGAGTACGCTTTTTGCCAATTGATGATGCCGACGCGATTATCTTCCTTGAAAATTTCGTCCATGAGCATCCCGAGGCGATAGAGCTCGCGATGGTCGATGCACACCGCAATCACCCCCCCTGGCTTTAGCATTTCGCGCATCATCCAAATACGCGGCGTCATGAATTTGAGCCACTTGCTGTGACGTGAACCGTCGTCTTTAGCAACCAGTTCGCCGAGGTCAGGGTCGTTGGGATCTTTGTCCCATTTGTCGTTGTAACGGAAGTCTTCGCCCGTGTTGTAGGGCGGATCGGTGATGATCAAATCCACCTGGCCGCGATGTTTATAAAGCGTGACCATAGTGGACAGGTTCTCGCCGTCCCAGATTTCATTCTGAGATTGGCGTTCTTCGCTGCCGACCGAAAATTTCTTGACGATCTTGCTGAGTTTGGGTTTCACCAAACGAATGATTTGCCACGGAGCCGTGCGGCCCGTGTAGCTCATTACGATGCCGTTTTTGCCGGCCTCTTTCGCCGCTGCGTCTTGTTCTTGCAGCAAGCGGATGAGAGCGGAACGGGGCAGTTCTTCAAAGTCCATCGGCAACCTGAATCGGAAAGGCGGGGCGAGCACGCGGCCGCCGAAAATTTGGCCGTATATAGGGCGAGCGTAGCATTGTAGCTGCCGGCATCAATGCAGCCCAAGCTTACCGAGCGCGAAATAGACGAGCAAAGTCGTCGGTTTGGCACGAGGGCGTATCAATGGCGTGTGTACGCACCGTGCCAAAGACGCGCCCAAGTATATACTGTACAAATAGACAGGTGTTTTTTGAAGACGCGCGTAGGGTGGCGTCTCGGCAGGCCGAGTTGGCGAAGCGGTGATGCGGTAATTCCGGCGATCAGCGCGGGTCTCGCCGTAGAGGTTGCCTGAATTGGTCATTTGTCACCCCGGCGGGGCGCGTTGCGGATTACGTATTGGGTGGCGGCGCAACGCACGACGACCGCTTTCGGCGCTATGGCCACACCAAACGGCAGACTTCGGGACACGACTAGGGTGCTTTTCTCTGTCGGCAGCCCGTGAGCTGATCTCCTGTAGTATGACGGACCGGTGCCGGGCAGCCACCGTCCTGGCCGGGAATCACACGGAGAACAAACTACATGAATCGGGATCGGTACCTGGCCAAATCAGCTGGTGACAACATCGATGGCACGCGTGCGGGCCTTGCAAAGTTTCTACAATTGCTTGACCAACACCGCGAAGGCGTGATCGTTGTTCCTAGCATGGATCAAGTGAAAGACACGTTGCTCGCAGATGTGCTCAATGCCGCGAACCCCGCGCTTGCAGACACACTATTCCGCAAGCGAGAGTATGTCTTTAGCGATGGCTCACGGATCCAAGTGTGCTCCCAGCAAACACTCAAGAACTTCCGTCGCTCGCCGCTGTACCTCGTGCTCTGGGGCTCACACTATACGATCGATGATGTCGAAGCGTTTGATCGGTGGGGAGCGGTGGTATTCGTAGCGTGGCAAAGCATAGACTATCAGGCATGGCTACAGAATCATGACAATGTTTCCGTCATCTATGACGACAGGAAGCCGGATCCCTCGATCTGATGCCCCCTCGGCGCGGCCTATCACCCCATGAGTACAGTAGCCCCCCGCACTGAAACGACGGAACAGCACAGCGGATTGAGTGACCGGTTCTTGCGTCCATTGCTGAACGCATGGGGCAGGCTCCTCGGCTTCATCTGCCGAGGATGACGCGCTAGTGTCGTCGTGCGCCGAAGGCGGTCGCCAAGGAGACCGCCGGCGACTAGGCGGGCTGTTGCCTTTGTCGCCACAACACCAGGGTGACGCGGCGGCCGGGCTCACCACGCGAACGCGGATCCCGGACGGCACAGCGGAGGCGTCGAAGCACGAAAGCAACCCGAGTGGGCCATGATTCTGCGAATAAACGGCCAACGACGATGGCGCAGCTCAGCGCGCGGCCGGCGAGGCGGATTCCTTGGGCAGGGTAGCCTCGGCCATACCAATCGCGTTGAGGTCGAATCGGAGTCGATATTCGAAGAGCGAGACATTCGGCACGACGGCGATCGCTTCGCGCAAGCTCCCGTTAATCGAGCGCGCGACGATGACTCCGCTCACGGCCCTACCGCGCGCGAGATTCAGCGACACCCAGCCCATATAGCTCGTGATCTGGCCAATGGCTCTGTCCGGCGCCTCGCCTCGCTTCAACTCGAAGACCACGAAATTGCCGTCGTCGTCGATGGCGAGAATGTCGATCCGCCGGCCACTGCTCGTGGGGTACTCGCGGCCGCCTGATACGCCGTCGGAATAGAGATGCAGGCGCTTGCCACTGACGGGAATTGATTCGAGGTTGTCGGCGATGAACTCTTGCAACTGCCGTTCTAGGTGGAAAACGGTGTCGGCGAGCGACTCGGTGTCGTCACCGGATTCGGACAGTGACTCGGTGTCGCCGGTTATGTCGCCTAGGAGTTCTTCGGCCTGGCCTGCTTCGCCCGGACGCTGGATGCGCACTTCCGCCGATGTTTCGACTACGCTCCACCCCATTTTTTCGAAGCCTCGGCGCAACCGCTGCGAATTGTCGCCGCCACTGGCCGCCGCAGACATCCCGGCCGGCGTTTGCTCGGGGTGCAGCCGGCACCACTTCTTCATTTCGTGCACTTGCACGCCGCCGTCGGGCATCGCCTCGACAATCGAATAGCGCTTCGGGTTTTGTCGTTCCATACGCGGTTTCTCTTCTCGGCGAGGCAGTGCCTCCGTTATGGGGTAGCTCATTCTAGCGGACAGTGCCCGGCTCGAAGCGACCAACTCGGTGCGAGCGCGAGAGTGCGCTTCCGTGAACGACATGGCCGTTGCCGATGGGGTCGCCTACCGCCAAGGCGCCCAGCGGTAGTAGCCATTGCATTTGGCTAAACGCCATCGCCACGTCTGAAACCCCGACAGATCCGTATCGAAAACTGTGGCGTAATGCGACAAAGCCATAGCGAAATGACGACACACCTTTTTGCAACGGCGCGCCACCCACGACAAACATGAGAAACTTCGGGGGCGCGGTCGGCGCGAGTCATGCGGCTTATTTCCGGTGGATGCCGAACTGTGGGTCCCACAGTCGTTCGCGCTGGATGTATTCTTTCCATCGGGCCAGCCATGCATCGCGCGCCCCATCATCTCGAAACTCTGGCTCCACACCATCCCGAATATAGCCGAGGCCGTTTTTCAACTCCACGATAATGGCTGGGGCCGTCGCATCGCAAAGCACCAGATGCCGAAACTCGCCCGGAATCCGCCAACGTTTGTCGTAGCAAATCTGTCGACCTACTGATTTCAGCTTGTCGGCCAGCCCCGCAGCACGCGGATCAATGTCAGGGCCGCCCGCAGCGAGGATTTCTTTGCGGTGCCGCGTGAACGTCCCAGCAGACAGTGACTGCGCAACGAATTCCCCGGCGTCGTAAAGAGCCAACGTCTGTGCAGCGGCTGCGCCGAGTAGGCTCGGATCGAATCGCCGCGCTTCGGAATCCAGACCGGCGCGGCGCCAAAATTGGTCAATCGCAGTTCGCAGCGATTCCGATGACCACGCGTTGGGATGGGACAGTCCAAGCTCGGCGAGCGTATCGGGGCCGAAAATGATCTCGTTGCGACCGTGGGTTTCGATCACATCATGAAGCCGCGTCACACAAGATTTGATCTCCGGCGCGACGGCATATTTGCTCTTGCCCCGGTTGGTTCTTGCCATGATCTGGTCGTATTTCGGGTACTGGCGAAACTCGTCGCCCGTCTTCAGCGTAACAAGCAGGCTGCACGCCTTGTTCTTCTCGCGGAACTCCACGTGACGAACAGACATATCGTGGCGGCTGCTAAGCGAACGCAGACCTTCGAACGCTTCACGGGTTCGTTTCATCAGGTTCCTCTGCGCATTCCTGCTATTCGTCTGCGTGTGCCATGTCAACTCCAGCAAATCGGTCCGGGTATGCTTCATGAAATACGCCACCTCGTCCTCCGAAAATCCGCAGACAGTAAGTGCGATCTTCGTCAGCGTCGCCGCGCACTCCATTTCCAGTCGAATATCAGCGAGGCCCGCATGAGCATAGTTTTGGCCGATGGTCGCAGATGCCAACGGAATCTTCACTGACGCTACTGCGAGCGGCTTTCCTCCAGCGTTCTCGATCCAGTACCGGACTTCCATTTGCGCGCCGGTGAGCGGGCTGCTGACGAACGTGGCAGTGGGCTTGACTTTATGGCTGGAAAGTCGACGGACGCCAACATGTGCAAGACGCTTCCCGTGGTGGTCTTGAGGTGTGCCGAGTGGGCCTTCGACGATAATTAGGTCAATCATGGCTGCAAAAAGCGAGTGTATTTTAGTAGTGCACACGCCATTGCTTTAACCGCAGACGTGTGTGCGTGGGGTGACTGCAGTGCAGTTCGCCAGTGAGGTCTTCGGTGCCTCGGTCGGCTGTCGCTTACCAATCTGCTTCGGGGCAGGGGAGCCGTCGGAACGGCGCAGGATCGCAATCGAAGCGCCCGCAACCACAACGTTCGGCGAGGAGCCAGTCGAGGCCGATATCTGCCCACTGGTCGGGGTGCGGAAAATGGAATTGCAGAAGCCCTTCCTCGTTTAGAACGCCAACGAAACGGTTCTGAACCTTACCCCACAAGGCGATAACGCATTGGGGGCCGCTTTTCAGCGTGTGCTCGATCACATCACCCGCTTTCTGCAAGTTGGGGCGCCACGAGTCGCGCTCGTGGTGCAACTGAACCATCGTCATCATGACGCGCGCAAGAGCGGTTTCGGGCATCTTCGGAATCGGCTTCAGTCGGTATTGGGTTCCAGACGCGACGAATATCGCAGACAGTCCTTGGCAGACCAGCGTGGCATCGTGCTGGAACGAAAACCCGACGCGTTCGTCGTCCGAGAAAAGGCGAAGCTGTCCGTTCGCCTGATCCCTGTGCGAGGAATTTTGAGGCCGGGCTGTGTTCTGAGTTTGAGTCAGCCGCTTTTTGTCGAGCACCATAGTTGAATCCTTTATTGGGGTTTCTGTGACCGTCTATTGCCACTCGTGGCGCCAGGCACGATCTTGAAACGTCGGCAATCGACATAATTGGATCGCTATGCGCGTAGCCACCCTGCCGGACCTATCGGGTTATTGACCTTGCAGCCACCGTTCCAATTGCTCCGCATCGATCAGTACGCGGCGCGCACCTTGGGGGCGAACAATACAAGCCAGAAAGCCATTGGATTTCAGCCCGCTTTTGGGATGCTTCGCATACTGCTCGGCTTGGAAAACAAGATGCCGCAGCGCGCCTTCCGTGTAGGGATAGCGTTGGGCGGTTGTTTTGATCGTGAGCCAACGGCGGCTTTCCAGTGGCAAAGGCCCCGCCTCAGCTTTAGGCTTGGCGTGGCGGCACTTGCGCGGCTTCTGGCAGGGCGGCGTATCTTCTGCCAACCCGGCTGGGGGACTTGTTGCCGGAGTCTGGTCCGCGTGATTGGCCGCGGTTTTCCGTGCCTCGGCCTGCTTGACCTCGCCCTCAGCCCGGGTGGCGAGTGCGTGCGAGCGTGGTTGGCCGGGAAGGATCAGCACCAACTGGCCGTGCTTTACTTCCCACGTCGGGCCAGACCAGTATTGCACTGGCTGGCGTTTGGACCGCGTCGGGTCAAATCCAACCTTCTGGATGGCAGGACAGAAAGCGTCATTGCGCGAGCCAATCTGCCCGGTCACCCTTGGCGAACGGCCGGGTTCGGCAGGGTTCTTCGAAAGCGAAGATGCGGGATGTTGTATGTCCATCGATGCTCCTGGCAATGTTGGAAACGGCGGTTGATGCCTACGGCCAATCCGTATTCCATCGCAACTGACGAGGACAAAACAGGGCAAATAAGGAACAACGATGAAAAGGGTTTGCTGCGAGTGATTTATACCGCCGCACTAAAAAAATGTCGGCAAATCAAGGGGATGGAGGATTCCGTGATTACGCTGCGCTCGCTGATGATTTTGGGGGGAATAAGAAAGCCCCAGAAAATCCGGTTACGGGTGCTGCGCGCGGGCCGTGCAGTGTTACTGATGAGTACAGTAGCCCGCGGACAGGCCGATAGCTTGGAGGATTAATGAGGCGGCTTACCGCATCCGAGTAAGCGGCTAGCATTGGGATGAGCTTGAAGAGGATGATCCAGTCGAGGGATTGTTGGCTGGTCGCGGCGATCTGATCTGTCGGCGGCCGATGCCGCTCAATTAGGATGATGTCTCGCCAGTGACAAGATCGCCGGGCGCTGCGCCGATCATGAATGTGTACTGGTGCATTGCAAGGTTGATACCCGTTCGGAGCGCATCCTTGCACGTTTCGAAGTCAGGCGCAGGGCCTTTGGGAGCATGCTGCCATCCGCTCTCCCCCCAGATACATTTATGGTAAGGGTCAGCCGCATCGTAGATTGCCTTTGCGATGCGGCCCGCCCCGGTCGGAGAGGTCGCTCGTTTAGGAAGTACGAGTTGCAATTCAAGCATGCAGAGTGCCCGCTTTAACCAGAACTCCTTCGGGTTCGCTGTACCTGCCCTTTGCCGTATCGAATTGGCGAGGCGTTTTGAAGGTCCGAGCCGTTGTTGAACGGCATATAGTTGCGCTCCGATTATCTCGAACTGCCGGGGTAGATGATGGGCGACGTCAATCAATACGACGTGCCAGTTCTGCCACGCGCTCGCAGGCTCCCGGGCCAGATCGGAGAGTTCCTTTCGTATTGCGTTGAACGGAATTGTTGCGGTCCGATTCGGTAGGAATGGAAACACCTGCGGTTCAGAATCAGTGGGAACACGGTCCGCGACGTGCAGCAAGGATGTCCGGCACAGTAATTCCTGGAACTGTTGTGCAGCCTCCTGATTCGCGTGTAGCTGCGGTTTGATGTTGGCATCGAGACTAACCGCAAAAGCCATCTCGGATTGGCGCGTAAACCCGGCCAAAGGAAATGGCGTGATAGCCGGGGCATTGATGTTGCGAATGAGTTTCCGGTCTTTGTCACGCATTTGGAGCACGCGTTGCGGAGGAAGATTGTCGATCCTGCCGAAACTGATTACCCTCTCGCCGAGATCGTTGCAGCTTTCGATCTGCCCGTAAACGACGGGAGATTCTATGAACTTTGCTTGGCCCGTGTAGCCAACAGAAATACGATTTCCGAGTGGACTAATTTTCCATACGCTCTCGCGTCCCGCGAAAAACGGCATGCCAATCTCGTAAATCGGATCGGTGAGGTTAAAAAACCATGACTGTCCCGTAGCCAACTTAGGAAGTGTCCGCTCGGACGGATCAAACCAGTCCCCGATGCCGTAAAGACGGGTACTGTCGAAGTCTCGTACACGGAGGTCACGTAGCTTGATATCGGGACGGGTTTCAAGAAACGCGCTGAGAGCGACGGGTTCCGCGTGCGGCCACTTGCACTGAGGCCCCAAGACCTTGCCGTTCTGGCTGTAATATCGAACGTCGAGTTCTTTAGCTCGCTCAAACCATTCGCTATCTTGCCAATGTTGCGGACTTGGTTTTTTGGGGTCTTTTAGCCATGCCGGCTGATCTCGGAGAAGCTCATAGTCTCGGCGATATCCAGGGTTGAGTCGAAGGAATTTCCACGCCCATTCGTCACCAGTCATCTCCAATTGTTTTTTATCAAGGGCAAACGGGTATTTGCCTTGATCGAGTGGAATGCTTAGAAGGAAGCTGGTTTGAGTGGTCATCGCCGATGTTTGAGGTGTTATGCCACGTCTGGCGATGCTTGATCGTCCTTCGGCTTCGACTCCGTGCCGAAGCGGGCCGCATTGACGCGCGTGAGCACGCTGGCAATGTGATCCTTCCCGAAGTGTGCGTAGCGCTTCACCATGTTGAGGGTTTTGTGCCCGAGGATTTCGGCGATCTCAGGCGCGGTCGCACCGCCCATCGCAAGATAACTGGCTGTCGTATGCCGGAGGTCGTGAAACCGGAAGTCTTCGATGCCAGCTTTACGTCGCGCAGCATCCCACGCCGGGCGGATATTCATCGGCTGGTCGGCCCGGCGGTCGCTCGGAAATAGCAACTCGCCCGGTTCGGCTCGGCCCGCGTTGGTCCTCGTAAGCCCGGCGTTCATGCGTTTGATTTCCAGCAGCGCCACGCCGGTCAGGGGGACACCACGCCGCTCTCCATTCTTGGTGCGGTTCAGAAGAATGAGTCCATAATCGCCGTCTTGATCAGGCAACGTGATGTCACGCCAGCGCAGATGCATGATTTCGCTGTACCGCATGCCGGTTGAGATCGCGGTAACGACGATGACATGCAGGTAGCGGCTCGTGGACTGCCCTGTGGCAGCCAGAAGCCGCTCGCGCTCGTCGTCGCTTAGATGGCGCACGCGTTCGTTATTGACGCGTGGTTTGGCGACCCGGGACATCGGCGAGGTTTCGAGCCATTGCCATTCCTTCACAGCGACGCTCAGCACATGCGAAAATGTCGCGAGGGAGCGAACGACAGTGGCGGCCGCACGCGTCCCGCCGTTGGGAGTGGGGATGCTGGCGAACTCGTCGCGGCAGGAGCCGATCAACGCGGGCGTGAGCTCGGCGAGACTGTACGCGCCAAGCCGGGATGCCCACCAGTCGAGGACTCGGCCTTGATCTGCCTCGCGTTGTGGCTTGCGGGTAAGTAGGACCTCCTTGCGATACCTGTCGATCATCTCATGCACGGTATGGCGCTCGGCTTCGACGCGCTGCATGTAGCGTCCTGCTCGTAAATCGGCCTCCACCTGCGCAGCCCACTGCTTTGCGAGGGTCTTGCTGTCGAAACTTCGGGTCTGTGGGGGAAAGCCTTTCAGCCGGATCTGGACGTGGTATGACTTGTTTCCTTGTGCGTCCTTGCGTTCACGGATCGTTGCCATATTATTTTTTACCCCGCCATCGTCAGGCTGAAAGCCTCGCGGCAACCATGTTCGATTGTCGCTGGTTGTCGTGGTGCTTTATACCAGTTGTGCCAAGAGTGTGCCAGAAGGCGGAAAGAGCACTCAAAAATTCGGTTAAAATGCTGATTATTATGAATTTTATTCGGCGTAGTGGATTTCATTGTAAATGACCGTTTCTCCGGACATCGCTGCCCGCGCGGCTGAACTGCCGCCCGAAACGCCCCGCGTCGTGCTGATTACGGGCGCCGCGCGCCGCATCGGGCGCGCGCTCGCACTCGGCTTCGCCGCGCGCGGCTGGGACGTGGCCGTGCACTACGGTGCCTCGCGTGAGGACGCCGACGAAGTGGTCGCGCAGATCGTCGCGCTGGGCCGCCGCGCGGTCGCGCTGCACGCCGAGCTCGGCGACGAGGCGCAGGTCGCCCGGCTGCTGCCCGACTGTGCCGCTGCGCTCGGGCGGCCGTCGTGCATCGTCAATAACGCGTCGCGCTTCGAGGAAGACACGGCGCGCGACGTCGGCTACGAGTTGCTGCTGAAGCTGACCGCGATGAACGTCGGCGCGCCGCTCGTGCTCGCGCGCATGCTTTACGAAGCGATGCCCGATGCGGCGTTGCGCGACGAAAGCCAGCGCGGCGTCGTCATCAATGTGCTGGATCAGAAGCTGTACAACATGAACCCGGACTATCTGTCGTACACGCTGTCGAAGGCGGCGCTGCAGACCGCGACGGTCGCGCTCGCTCAGGCGCTCGCGCCGAAGCTCCGGGTGGTCGGGCTCGCGCCCGGGCTGACCATGCAGTCGGGCGACCAGACCCAGCACGGGTTCGAGGCCGCTCACCGTATGACGCCTCTTGGCCGTGCGTCGCGGCCCGAGGATATCGTCGCCGCCGCGCTGTATCTCGCGGATGCAGCCGGCGTTACCGGAACGACGCTGGTGGTCGACGGCGGGCAGCATCTCGTGCCGCTGCCGCGCGACGTGATGTTTTTGACGGGCGCCTGACACGCGCGCGTGGCCGGCCTTCGAGGCGGCCATCGCGTGTGGCGAAGCGCCCCTTTGCGTGCCCCGCACGCTTTTTTGGACTGGAACGAACATGTTTGCCGCTCTTTCGCACCCCCGGCTCGCAGATTGCCGCCGGCTTTTTCTGCGCAATTACGAAGTGCACATCAATATCGGCGTGCACGACTTCGAAAAGCGCGGCGAGCAGCGCGTCGTGATCAACGTCGAACTGTTCGTGCCGCTCACGATGTCCACGCCGGTGCACGACAAGCTCACCGAAGTGGTCGACTACGACTTCATGCGCTCGACGATCGCCAGGCGCGTCTCGCAAGGCCATATTCATCTGCAGGAAACGCTGTGCGACGACCTCGTGCGCGCGATGCTCGAACATCCGCAGGTGCGCGGCGCGCGCGTGTCGACCGAAAAGCCGGACGTGTATCCGGACTGCGATGCGGTCGGCGTCGAAGTCTTCCGCATCAAGGAGGACTGAGCGATGAACGCACCGGAAATGCTGAACGCAGGCAACCAGGCCGCCGAGGCCACCGCGGCACCGAGCGCCGCCCGCGCCTCGAAATCGCCGCTCACGCGCCGCGAGCAGAAGGAAGCGTACGAGAACAACAAGCTCTTCAAGCGTCTCGCGCGCCAGGTCGGCCAGGCGATCGGCGACTACAACATGATCGAGGACGGCGACAAGGTGATGGTGTGCCTGTCGGGCGGCAAGGACAGTTACGCGATGCTCGAGATCCTGATGCGGCTGCGCGAGCGCGCGCCGATCAATTTCGACATCGTCGCGGTAAACCTCGACCAGAAGCAGCCGGGCTTCCCCGAACACGTGCTGCCCGAGTATCTGACCCAGCTCGACATCCCGTTTCACATTGAGAATCAGGACACCTACAGCATCGTCAAGCGGCTCGTGCCGGAGGGCAAGACCACCTGTTCGCTGTGCTCGCGGCTGCGGCGCGGCATCCTGTATCGCGTCGCCGGCGAGCTCGGCGCGACCAAGATCGCGCTCGGCCATCATCGCGACGACATCCTGCAAACGCTGCTGCTGAACCTGTTCTATGGCGGCAAGTTGAAGGGCATGCCGCCCAAGCTGCAATCGGACGACGGCAAGAACATCGTGATCCGGCCGCTCGCCTACGTGAAGGAAACCGATCTGGAGAAGTACGCCGAGCTGCGTGAATTCCCGATCATTCCGTGCAATCTGTGCGGTAGCCAACCAAACCTTAAGCGCGCGGAAATGAAGGCGCTGGTCCGCGACTGGGAAAAGCGTTTCCCGGGCCGCATCGAGAACATGTTCAATGCGTTGTCGAACGTGGTGCCGTCGCATCTGATGGATCACCAGCTGTTTCCGTTCGCGGGGCTGCGCGCGACCGGCGAAGCCGACCCGCAAGGTGACATCGCGTTCGACGAAGAACCATGCTCGAGCGGCGACGAAGGCGCGCCGCTCACCAGTGCGAAGACCATTTCGCTGGTCCAGTTCGACGACCTGTAGCGAGCGAAAAGTGCCTGTTCCGGCGGCATTCCGGCGCTTTTCCGCTGGCTTGCAAGCCCTGCCGAGGCCGCGTTTGCGGCCTTTTTTGCAGGTGCAGCATGATAGAATCGTCCGCTCCAAACTCGTCTATTTGCCGACGCCATGAACATCGTCATTTTGGCGGCAGGTACCGGCAAGCGCATGCGGTCCGCGCTTCCCAAGGTGCTCCATCCTCTGGCCGGCCGGCCGCTCCTCGCTCATGTCATCGACACAGCCCGCGCGCTGAAGCCCGCGCGCCTGATCGTCGTGATCGGCCACGGCGCCGAAGCCGTGCGCGAAGCCGTCGCGGCGCCCGATGTCCAGTTCGCGGTGCAGCAGCAACAGCTCGGCACCGGCCACGCGGTGCAGCAGGCGCTGCCGCTGCTCGATCCTTCGTTGCCCACGCTGGTACTTTATGGCGACGTGCCGCTCACGCGCGCGCAAACGCTGCGCGCACTGACCGGGCGTGCCGGCCAGGACGGCTACGGCGTGCTCACCGTCACGCTCGACGACCCGACCGGTTACGGCCGCATCGTGCGCGATCAGCACGGCAACGTGCAACGCATCGTCGAGCAGAAGGACGCGAGTCCCGAGCAGCTGAAGATCGCCGAAATCAACACCGGCATCATCGTCGCGCCGACCGCGCGCCTTGCCGGCTGGCTCGCGGCGCTCAGAAACGACAACGCGCAAGGCGAGTTCTATCTGACCGACGCGGTCGAAATGGCGATCGAAGCCGGCCTCGAAGTCGTCACCACGCAGCCCGACGACGAGTGGGAAACGCTCGGTGTCAACAGCAAGCAGCAGCTCGCCGAGCTCGAGCGGATTCATCAGCGCAATGTCGCCGACGCACTACTGGTCGCGGGCGTGACGCTCGCCGACCCGGCGCGCGTCGACGTGCGGGGCACGCTCGAATGCGGCCGCGATGTGTCGATCGACGTCAACTGCGTGTTCGAAGGCCTTGTGACGCTGGCCGACAACGTCAGCATCGGGCCGAACTGCGTGATTCGCAACGCGAGTATCGGCGCCGGTACGCGCGTCGATGCGTTCACGCACATCGAAGGCGCGGAAGTCGGCGCGAAGGCCGTTGTCGGTCCGTATGCGCGCTTGCGCACAGGCGCGGCGCTGCAAGACGAGTCTCATGTAGGGAACTTCGTCGAGATCAAGAACGCGGTGCTCGGTCATGGCTCGAAGGCCAACCACCTCACCTACATCGGCGATGCGGATGTCGGCGCGCGCGTGAATATCGGCGCGGGCACGATCACCTGCAACTACGACGGCGCCAACAAATTCCGCACCGTGATCGAGGACGACGTGTTCGTCGGCTCGGACACGCAACTGGTCGCACCGGTGCGCGTGCAGCGCGGCGCGACGATCGCGGCCGGCACCACAGTGTGGAAGGACGTCGCCGCCGACGTGCTGGTGTTGAACGATAAAACCCAGACAAGCAAGACGGGCTACGTGCGCCCTGTCAAAAAGAAAAGCTGATCGATACGGCGTGCCCACGAGGCGCGCTCACTGAATCCGGCACTGAAAAGGAATACACCATGTGCGGCATTGTCGGCGCGGTTGCGCAACGTAATATCGTTCCCGTCCTGATCGAAGGACTGCGGCGCCTCGAATATCGCGGCTACGATTCGTGCGGCGTCGCCGTGCTCGGCGTTCGCGGGCCGAGCCGCGCGCGCAGCGTCGCGCGCGTGGCCGACCTCGAAGGCCAGGTGCGCGACAGTCACCTCGAAGGCGTGACGGGCATCGCGCATACACGCTGGGCCACGCATGGCGCACCGGTCACCGACAACGCGCACCCGATCTTCTCGCGGGATGCGCTGGCGTTGGTACACAACGGCATCATCGAAAACTACGAGACCTTGCGCGAAATGCTGCGCGGCAAGGGTTACGAGTTCGTCTCGCAGACCGACACCGAGGTTATCGCGCACCTGATCCATAGCCTGTATCACGGCGACCTGTTCGCTGCGGTGCGCGAGGCGATCGCGCAACTTCACGGCGCGTATGCGATCGCGGTGCTGCACAAGGATCAGCCGCATACGGTGGTCGGCGCGCGCCAGGGCTCGCCGCTCGTGGTCGGGCTCGGGGACGGCGAAAACTTCCTCGCATCGGATGCGCTCGCGCTCGCAGGCAGCACCGAGCGCTTCATCTTCCTCGAGGAAGGCGACGTCTGCGAACTGTCGCTCGATGGCGTGCGCATCGCCGATCGTCAGGGCGAGGCCGCGCAACGCGAGGTGCGCCAGGTCGCGGCCTATGGCGGCGCGGTCGAACTCGGCCCGTATCGCCACTTCATGCAGAAGGAAATCTTCGAGCAGCCGCGCGCGATCACCGACACGATTCCTCAGGCCGACGCGTTCGATGCGTCGATCTTCGGCGAAGGCGCGCGCCAGGTGTTCGCGGACATCGACAGCCTGCTGATTCTCGCGTGCGGCACCAGCTATTACTCGGGGCTCACCGCCAAGTACTGGCTCGAATCGCTCGCGAAGATTCCGACTCAGGTCGAGATCGCGAGCGAGTATCGCTATCGCGAGTCGGTGCCGAATCCGAAGTCGCTGGTGGTGGTGATTTCGCAGTCGGGCGAAACCGCCGACACGCTCGCGGCGCTCAAGCACGCGCAGGAGCTCGGCCACAAGCACACGCTCGCGATCTGCAACGTCGGCACGAGCGCGATGGTGCGGCAGACCGAGTTGTCGTTCCTCACGCACGCGGGCCGCGAGATCGGCGTCGCGTCGACCAAGGCATTCACGACGCAGCTGGTTGCGCTGTTCACGCTGGCGGCAACGCTCGCGAAGCTGCGCGGACGTTTGAACGACGAGCAGGAAGCGAGTTATCTGAAGCAGTTGCGCCACCTGCCGGCGGCGCTCAACAGCGTGCTCGCGCTGGAGCCGCAGATCATCGCGTGGTCGGAGGAGTTTTCGCGCAAGGAACATGCGTTGTTCCTCGGACGCGGCATGCACTATCCGATCGCGCTCGAAGGCGCGCTGAAGCTCAAGGAGATTTCGTATATCCACGCCGAGGCGTATCCGGCTGGCGAGCTGAAGCACGGGCCACTGGCGCTCGTGACCGAAGCGATGCCAGTGGTGACGGTCGCGCCGAACGACGCGCTGCTCGAAAAGCTGAAGTCGAACATCCAGGAAGTGCGCGCGCGCGGCGGCGAGCTTTATGTGTTCGCCGATGCCGATACGAAGATCGTCAACGGCGAAGGACTGCATGTGATCCGGATGCCGGAGCACTATGGCTTGCTGTCGCCGATCCTGCACGTCGTGCCGCTGCAGTTGCTCGCGTATCACACCGCTTGTGCGCGTGGCACGGATGTGGATAAGCCGCGGAACCTGGCGAAGTCGGTGACGGTGGAGTGACGAAGACGTAGCGGCAAACCGGGACGCAAGCTCACGCGATCCGCCGCGCCGCCATGCGGTCCGGCGGACGAAACACCATCGGCATCTGTCTTGCCACGATGCCTCGACGTGACGACGCCACATCGACTACCCTCTGTCGACATCCCACGTGGCCTCGTCATCATGAAGACCTCGTCTCCCAACACGCTAACCGAACAGCTGAAGTCACGCGTCGTGCTAATCGCGCTGTTCGTCGGTTCGATGTGGGCGGTGTTCTTTCTGTCGGTTGCGTTACCGTTCCTGCATCTGAACGAGCACGGCGTCGTGCCGCGTTCGCTCGGCGGCTTGCAGGGGATCCTGTTCGCGCCGTGGCTGCATGCGAGCCTCGGGCACATCGCCGCCAACACGAGCGGGCTCGTCGTTCTCGGCTGGCTGTGTACGTGGCCGGATATCGCCGGCTTCTGGCGCGCGACCCTTGGCGCGATGCTCGGCGCGGGCCTGTGCGCGTGGCTGTTCGGCGCGTCGTATTCGGTGCATATCGGCGCGAGTGGGCTGGTGTTCGGCTATGCGGGCTACCTGGTCGCCCGCGGCTACTACACGCGCAATCTCGTGTCGATCCTGGTAGCCCTGGTCGTCGTCAGCAGCTACGGTCTGAGCCTGCTGTTCGGCGTACTGCCTATCTATCCGGATGTGTCGTGGCAGAGCCATGTCGGCGGCGTGCTCGGTGGTGTGCTCGCCGCGCGTGCGCGGAGCGGCGCGGCGAACCGGGTAAGCGTGCGCTGACCCACCTGCATTTTTTCGCGTAGCGGCATATCGCCGGACGATCGACGAATCCTACAACTCCGGCCGCTCCAGATCGCTCGCGACGATGTGTTCGCCATACACCTGCGCGGCCGCGAGCGCTTCGAGTCGGCTCGCGTGTGGGCCGAGTTCGGGCGCGCCATCGAATGGAAACAGCATGCGGCCGTCGGTCGTGCGCACCACCTTCAACACGCCGAAGAAGCGCCGGTAGCCGGCCATTTTCGCGCTCGCCGAAATCTCGAAGTCGTCCTCCGACGTGCCGGGGACGCTGGGAATAAACGCGGTCTTGCTCATAGCTGAAAACATCAGTTGTTCGTTGAGGCGGCGCGCAACGATGCGCGCGTTCGACGGGCATTGTCTCAAATCGGCGCGAAGCGTGAATCGAGTGGGCAACCCGCTGATTCGCCAACGGTTTTATCGGTGAACTAATGTCAACTTTCACGGCAATGTCATAGGCGCTCCATAAAGTCTGCCCGCAAATAGAACGGCATTCCCGACAGGGCAACAAAAAGACAGCAACAGAGGTCAACGAACATGTCACACCGCATTGGGCTACGCGCATTCATCATGGCCGCTTGCGCGGCTTTAATCGCTTTGATCGTGGCCGCCTGCGGCTCGTCTTCTTCGTCCGGCGGGCTGCAAC
Organism: Paraburkholderia lebeckiae; assembly: GCF_050436225.1. NCBI lineage: Bacteria > Pseudomonadati > Pseudomonadota > Betaproteobacteria > Burkholderiales > Burkholderiaceae > Paraburkholderia > Paraburkholderia lebeckiae. The sequence goes on from NZ_JBNDLU010000002.1 coordinate 4,134,643, forward strand.
TGACCGGACAGCAGCAGATTCGCCACGTGTTCGTGATCACGCTCGAAAACGAAAACTACGCGACCACATTCGGCGCCAACACCAAAGCGCCGTATCTCGCGCAAACACTGGCATCGCAAGGCGCGCTCGTGCAGCAGTACTACGGCACGGGCCACGTGAGTCTCGACAACTACATCTCGATGATCAGCGGCCAGTCGCCGACCAACGAGACCGACAACGACTGCATGACCTATCAGGACTTCAAGCTGACCGGCATGACGTCCGATGGCCAGGCGATCGGCTCGGGCTGCGTGTATCCGGCGAGCGTGAAGACGTTGCCGGACCAGTTGAAGGCAGCGGGCTATACGTGGAAGGGCTATGAAGGTGACATGGGCAACGATCCGTCGCGCGAAGCCGCCACCTGCGGCCATCCGACGCTGAACACGACGGACCTGACGCAGTCGGCCGAAGCGCCGAGCGCGGCCGTGCCGCTCGGCGACCAGTATGCGACGCGCCACAATCCGTTCATGTACTTCCATTCGATCATCGATTCGCCGGACTGCGGACAGCACGTCGTCAATCTGAATAACCTGCAGAACGATCTGCAATCGGTCTCGACCACGGCGAACTTCAACCTGATCACGCCGAACCTGTGCGACGACGGCCACGACGCACCTTGCGTGAACGGCCAGCCGGGCGGCCTGACGAGCGCGAACACGTTCCTGCAGAAGTGGGTGCCGATCATTACCGCATCGCCGGCGTTCCAGAAGGATGGCCTGCTGATCATCAACTTCGACGAAAGCAGCTACGCGACGGTCACGCAGTCCGCGTCGGGCGAGGACCTGGTATTTGCCGGCACGACCTGCTGTAGCCAGCAACCCGGCCCGAACCTGCCGTCGTTCCCTGAGACTTCGTCGCTCGCCTATAACGGCATCACGATCAACCTGACCAAATCGAGCTACGGCGGCGACCAGACCGGCGCCGTGATGATCTCGAAGTTCATCAAGCCGGGTACGGTGTCCACGGTGCCGTACAACCACTATTCGATGCTGAAGAGCATCGAGGACATCTTCCAGCTGGACCACCTCGGTTATGCGGGACAGGCAGGTCTGGTGGGGTTCGGCAGCGACATCTTCACGAACCTGTAAAAGACTCGATGCTGTCTTCTGTCATGCGATTCACGGCGCGCGCAAGCGCGCGTCGGATAGCACTCGCCGCCCTGATGGGCGGCGCGTTATTGGGGGGACCCGGTGCGGCGCCCGCTGTTGCGTCGAATGCGACACCGGCATCCGCCGATGCGAAGCCCGTTTATAGCGACGCCGCCGCGCTCGGCAAACTGATGTTCTTCGATCCGGCGCTGTCGGCCTCGGGCAAGATGTCGTGCGCGAGCTGTCACAGTCCCGAGCACGCGTACGGGCCGCCCAACGGTCTCGCCGCGCAACTCGGCGGCGCGGACTTGCATCAGCAGGGCACGCGCGCGGTGCCGAGCCTGCGCTACGTGCTGAACCGTACGCCGATCTGGACGCATGCGCAGGCGGCGAGCCTGTCCGAGCGGCTCAGCGAAACGGACAACGCGCCGGTCGGCGGCTTTGGCTGGGACGGGCGCTTCAACTTTCTGCACGAGCAGGCGAGCTTCCCGCTGTTCAATCCGAACGAGATGGCCAACAAGGATCCGGCCGCATTGCTCGCGAAGATGCAGCGCGCGCCGTACGCTGCGCGCTTCAAGGAAGTATTCGGCCAGAACATTTTTGCCGATCCGACCAAGGCTTTCACCCTGGCGATGTACGCGATCGAGCGCTTCGAGCTCGAAGACCCGAGTTTTCATCCGTACACGAGCAAGTTCGATTACTACCTGGACGGGAAAGTGCAACTAACTGCACAAGAGTTGCACGGCAAAAAACTGTTCGACGACCCCGCCGGCGGCAATTGCGCATCCTGTCATATCGACCAGTCGGGCGTGAACGGCGCTCATCCGCTTTTCACCGACTTCAACTTTCAGGCGCTTGGCGTGCCGCGCAACGCTGAACTGAAGATCAACGCCGATCCGAAGTATTTCGACATGGGCCTGTGCGGACCATTGCGTACGGATCAGAGCGACAATCTGAACTGCGGACTGTTCAAGTCGGTATCGCTGCGCAATACCGCGACGCGTCATGTGTTTTTTCACAACGGTCGCTTCCACACGCTGAAAGAGGCGTTGCGTTTCTACGTGCAACGCGATACGAACCCAGACAAGTGGTATCCAAAGGATGCGCACGGCAAAGTCGACAAATTCAACGATCTGCCGGTCGCACTGCGCGTGAACGTCGATACGACCGACGAGCCGCTGACGCGCAAAACGGGCGAACGTCCGGTCTGGTCCGAGCGTGATATCGACGACGTCGCCGCGTTCCTCGCGACGCTGAGCGACGGCTATGACCTGAAGTTAAAAGCGGTCAAATGAATGCGTCGGAAAGCGGGACGAGTTCCGGTCACCCTTGATTTAAAAGACAAAAATTGCCGAAGAAAGGCGCCGCCCGACGCAGCGGCGCTATAATGCGCGGATCTTTGCTTCCTCCGACGTCCACTATGAGCCGGTTACTTTGCCTGATCGTGCTTTCGCTCGGCCTCGCGCAAACCGCTGCGGCCGACGAAAACACCGACCGAATATCGGCGTACCTGACGCATAAGTTCGGTGTGGGCAAGGAAAAGGCTCAAAAGATCTCCGATGCGGTGCAGTCCGCCGCCAACAAATACTCCCTTCCTCCGGCGCTGCTGCTCGCCATCATCTCGATCGAATCCCGCTTCAAGGAAAAAGCCCGCGGCGCCAATGGCGCGACAGGGCTGATGCAGGTCGTGCCGCAGGCGCACCGCGGGCTGCTGCGCAACGTGAAGGATCTGACCGAGCCGGTTGCGAACATCGAAGTGGGCTCGGCGATTCTATACGGCTACATGCGCTCGGCGAACGGCGATCTGAATACCGCGCTCAAGAGCTATGGCGGCTCGAAGGCCTATGCGCAGAAGGTGAATCTGCGCGTGGAGGATTTCGCGGCGGTTGCGACACCCTCTGAGGGCGCTTCCGGGGCCGCTGGGCGGGCCGCGTCGTGCGAGGCGGATCGTTGCGCCAGCGCGAACCCGTGGGCCGACGCGTTCAGCGTGCCGGCGGCGCTCGTTGCATCCGCGGCACCCGTCGCGAGCGGGGCAGCTGCGGCATCGTCGGCCGCGAACTCTGGGTCGACTTCGGCCGCGACGGTGGGCTCGACGCGCACAACATCGAACTAGGCCCGCACGCGCAGTCTTTTCTCGCATTTTCACCCGTTTGCGCTGCGAGGGCGCGGCGGCGTGCATCAAGTTGACGCGCTGTTTTCCGCTGTAACAGGGTCCGGGCTGCACCTTGCACGCTTTTTACGCACGTGACGCTGGCCGCTCTACAATGCATTTCCATTCGCGCTCACGAGGCGCTTCTCGCAACTGATCATGCAGAACCCCTTTTCCCGCACCACCGCCGCGGCCCTGTTCGGGCTGGTCGCGCTCACGGCATGCAGCAGCACGCCGCAACCCAAATTCACTCAGGAACTATTCGAAACCGGCGCAAGCCCGTACGCGCGCAATTTCAATTCGAGTACGGGCGATAGCTGCGAAGCCGCGCGCCGCGCATTGCTGAGCCAAGGCTATCTGACGACGATGTCGCGTCCCGATACCGTCGACGGCACGAAGAATTTTCAGCCTACCGGCGATTCGCACGTGGTCGTCGAATTTCACGTCGTGTGCACGCCCGGCGAAGAGGCGGCCGATACCAGCATCGTGTATGTGAACGCGGTGCAGAACGGCTTCGCGTTGAAGAAGAGCGATACGTCGGCGAGCGTCGGGCTCAGCGTGCTCGGTTCGCTGTCGCTGCCGATTCGCTCGAATAGCGACGCGATGGTGAAGATCTCGAGCGAGACGATTCCGTCGGGCAAGTTCTATGACCGCTTTTTCCGTCTCGTCGATCATTACTTGCAGACGGTCGTGCGCACGCAGCCGGTGACGAGCAGCCCGATCGAGACGCGGACGCTGCCGATGCCGGTAGCAGCGCCGCTTCAACTGACGATCCCTGAGCCAGTGCCCGAGCCGGTAGCGGCGACCACTTCCGCTGCAGTTCACGCGACGCCGACCGTGCCGGTTCAGACGACGTCACCAGCGCTCGCCCAACCGACGACCGACAAGCCTGTCGCGGTGACGCCACCAGCTGCGGCTCAGCCGGTCCAGTCAGCGCCCGCGCCAGTGCAGTTAACCGCGCCCGCACCGGTTCCGTTGACGACACCGTCGACATCCTCGCGGGTCCAACCCGCCGACCCGATTGGTCAGGCTGCAGCGATCGAATCCACGAGCGGCACGGCGCCTCTGGTGCCGTGACAGCGGCGCAGCGGCATTCGCATCGAGGCTGATCAAGATCCGATCAGCCTCTGATTCAGGCGCGTAGCGATATTCACCTTATGGTGTTTACTTAATGCGTATACATACGTAGTAGTAGTTAACAAGGGTTAACCGATTCTGTGGATAAGTCGCGAATGTCGCGCCGCTTCAACGTCATGCGAAACCTATAACCCTGCGGAACACGTCGGTAGAAAAACTACATAACTTGGATAAGTTTGAGCACCCGTTAGCCGACCTGATCCTTATCAAGATTTCGCGCACAGGCTGTTCGTCGCGCTATCCCGAAGTTATTCAGAGCTCGCTGTGGATAACCACGCCTCCGAACGACACTTCCCGTTGCTCCCGCATCGACGCTTCGCACCATGCGAAGCGCTCGCCAACGCACAGATTTCCGCCCACCGAACGCGCACATTGATTACGCGGTACGAAGATTGCGCGCGTTCTTATTGCAAGCGCAACTGTTGCTATTTAGTCAAAATCATTTGCCCAACGAACAATCCGGCATAGAGTTAAAGTGCTTTGTGAGGTTTCTGGTGCAGTGCGGGGGATGTATGAAACGCAGATCAGCACGACAGCTAGTCCGTCTTCTGGTGGACCTTCGACATGCGGCCCATTGCAGTTCGCTGCGCGCGGCCGCGACCAGTCGGATGATGGCGCTGGCAGCCGCCGAGGCTGCCGAGGGCGACGCCACTCGCGACGACGACAGTCCCGAATCCACGCGCGATGCGCAGCGCGACAAGCTGTTCCGGAGCAGATCATGAGAGCCGCGAGCGAACGGTCGTTGCGGTTTCTGGTCGAGAAGTGGCTTTCGCCATCGCCGGCCGAGCCGATTCACGTGACGGAGTTCAGCCGCACGCGCGCGGGCGGGCGGCGATATGTGCGGGTGGAGACGTCGTCGGAACAGGGCGGGCGGGGATTGTTCTTCTTTCGCCACGACGACGGCTGCTGGTGCGTGTTTCCGCCAACCGCCGATACGCCGAGCCTATTCGCTCATCCGCGCGCGGCTTAGTTGGGAAGGGGCAAGACGCCTGTCGGCGCGCAATCGCGCATCGCGAACCGGGCGTCGGCGTCGAATCGTTTTATAACGCTGTAAATCACGACACTTGCGGCACACGCTGCCGGGCGCGTTTCCAGCCCGGCAGTACCTGACACACGATCAATCCCGCGAGCATCAGCGCACAGCCGAACAACGCGCGAGTCGTCAGCGTTTCGCCGAGGACGAGCCAGCCCGCGAACGCCGCGAACACGCCTTCCATGCTGAAAATCACCGCCGCATGCGAGGGCGCCGCGTAGCGCTGCGCGACCACCTGGATCGTATACGCGACGCCCACCGATAACGCGCCGCCGTACGCGATCGTCGGCGCGGCTCGCGCAATTATCGCGGCGCTAAAGGGTTCGACGGCAAGGCCGATCGATAGACACACGAGCCCACAGGTCACGAACTGCACGAATGCGAGCATCAGCGTGTCGTGGCGAGCCGCGAAGCGGCCGACCAGCATCATCTGCGCGGAAATCACCAGCGCCCCGGCGAGCTGATACCAGTCGCCGTACAGCATCGAAAAGTGCTCGTCGACGCTCAGGAAGTACATGCCAACGGCCGCCAGTAGCGCGCCAAGCCACGTACCGAGGCCAGTCCGGTGGCGAAACAGCACGCCAAGCAGCGGCACGATCACCACATACAGCGAACTGATGAAGCCCGCGTTCGCGATCTTCGTGTACTGCAGGCCGATCTGTTGCAGCGAGATCGACACAGCCAGCACGACGCCCAGCAGCCCGCCCGCGCCAAGCAGTTCGCGGGCTGCGCCGGGCGCGCGCTTCGTCAGCTCGGCGAGCGCCGCGCGGCGCATGCAGACGATCATCGTCAGCACGACGAGTGCGCCGAGCAGAAAGCGCAAGCCGGTGAACAGGAACGGGCCGATCGTATCGAGGCTCAGTCGCTGTGCGACGAACGCGGAGCCCCAAATCATCGCGGCGATCAGCATCAGCACGTTCGCGCGCAGGTGTTGGCGGGTATCGGGATTCAAGATTTCTTCTGATTTGTCTTTGGATCGCGCTGGGAAGCCGCGCAGGCGCGCCACGCGGTGCTCAGCCGGTAAGGAATCGCTGACATGATACGCGGGCCTCGCGCGCCGGGCAGGCAAAGCCCGCGTGTCGCGCGATAATCGCGCAAGGGCCGTGCGGTCGCCGGCCTGCGGATCGCGGTGATCAAGCGACTTGCGGATCCGACCGCGATCCCCCGCTCCTTCCACGAGCAAACGAAATGGACGACAAGGACTGGATCGCGGGCGCCGCGAAGGCGCTCGCGATCATCGAAGCATTCGACGAAGAGCACGCGCGCATGACGCCAACGATGGTCGCCGCGCGCGCCGGCCTGTCGCGCACGGCTGCGCGCCGCTATCTGCTGACGCTGCGCGAGCTCGGCTACGTCGACACCGACGGCAAGCTGTTCTGGCTCGCGCCGCGCGTGCTGCGGCTCGGCCAGTCTTACCTCGATTCGGCGCGGCTGCCGCGCACCGTGCAGCCGTTCCTGCAGCGGATTACCGCGACCGTGCAGGAAACCGCGCTGGTCGCGATCCTCGACGAACACGACGTCGTCTACGTCGCGCGCAACGGCGTGAATCGGGCGATGGCGGTCGGCTTCGTGACCGGCTCGCGCGCACCGGCGCCGTTATCGTCGGCGGGGCTCGTGCTGCTCGCGTTCCAGCCACCCGACAGCATCGACCCGTGGCTCGCGTCGTATCCGATCAAGGTTTTCACGCCGTACACCTATTCGACGGTCGAACGGCTCAGAGAAGTGCTTGGCGAAATCCGCCGCAACGGCTACGTGGTCACCGACCAGCAGTTGGAGATCGGTGTGCGCGGCGTCGCGGTCCCGCTGCGCGACCGGCACGGTACGGTGGTCGCGGCGATCAGCGTCAGCATGCCGATCGGCGAGGAGTCGGCGAACGCCGCGCTGCACCGCGTTTTGCCGGCGCTGCAGGAGACCGCGAGCCTGCTGCGGAACCTGGTTTGAGCGCCGCGAAGCGGTCGGCGAGGCGCGAGGGCGGCGGCTTCACGGGGACCTGGTAGGGTCTCCGCTGCGGCTTGCAGGTAGATGAAAGCACTCTGAAAGCAGGCTGTCTCCCGGAAAATACATATCGAGTTTTGCGCATGACAAACCGCCTACGCCTGGGTAATACTCTCCCGCGGGGAGCACAAGGCACCTCGAAGTCCAGCCGCTCTACCGTGCAGCTGTATTCATTCACATTGACTCAGTCGTCTGGTTTGGGGATCAACACATGAAAAAAGTTATCGTCTCGCTCGCAGCCGCTTCGATCGCACTCGTTTCCGTTCAGGCTTTCGCGCAGGCATCGGATGCCGCTGCTATGGAAGCGGCAAGCGCACCGAAGAAGCACCACATCAAGCAGTTGAAGACCCACGGCAAGAAGGCACACGTTTCCGCCGCAGCTTCGGCAGCAGGCACGAACGACAAGGGCGCGCAGAACTAAGCCAACGCGCGCTCGTCGGGCGCGACATAGCGCTGCGCCGCACCGTTTGGCGGTCGGTGCAGCCGGTGGCGGCAGATGCGTTGCCAGCAAAAAGGCCAGAGCTCGCGCTCTGGCCTTTTTGCTTTTGCGGCGGATTTTGCGCGCGGGAAGATCAGCCCGCGAGCCCGCGCCGGATCACTTCATCCAGCAGCCCGTTCAGGCCGTCCGGATGACTGGCGGCGCGCGTTTTCAGCTCCTCCACCAGCTCGCCGTTGAGCTTGCACGCAAACGGGACGAGGCCTTGCGCCTGATCGAGCTTGCGCTGCTCGCGCCGGTCGATCTTCGGCTCGGTCGCCGCGTTCTTGCCACCGCGGTTAGCGGTCGCCTGTTTCATCGCGTTGCCCAGTTTCAGCGCCTTGTTCTTTTCAAGGTCGGTTTTTTTCATCATCGGAAAGGCCTCTGCCAAATAGATCAACCCGCATTGTACGCAAGCGCGGGGCGTCAGCCGACACGGTCCGGTGCGCCGGCGGAGACGCTGTCCATCAACGCGCGCATCCTCTGCCAATGCGTGCCTTCCCAGAACACGCGTCGGCATACATCGCAGGTCACGAAGCGGCTGTGCCGCTGCAGCACGCCGCGCGGCACGCGCGGGCCGGCTTCCTCGCGTGCGATGCGTCGCAGCGGCGCGTTGCATACGAGGCATAGTCGAAACGGTTGCGCGCTGCGCGCGAGGTCGAGCCGCTCGAACACTTCGCGCAGCTGCTCGCGCGGCCGCAGCGCGCGCACGTAGCAGCCATGCGTGATGTTGCGGCGTTTGAGCAGCTCGCGGTCGCGGGTCAGCACGATGCGCTGCTGCGCGGCGGCGAGCGCCTCGATATCGGCGTCGGGAAAGTGGTTGTCGTACAGCGTATCGAAGCCCGCAAGCCGTAGAAGCGGCGCGAGGCCGCCGAGATGCGCATCGGCGATGAAGCGCATCACGCGCAACGGACGCTCGCGCACGCGCAGCAGCGGCTGGATGTCGAGCGCTTCGAATTTCGGATAGACCGCGACGCGGTCGCCGTCGGCGAGCGGATGATCGAAACCGACCGAGTCGCCGTTCACCAGTATCAGCTCTACCTCGGTATGCGGCACACCGAGCACTTCGATCATGTGCTTGGTCGATGCGCCGCGCGCGCAGACGCAGGTGAACGCGCGCCGGCGCAGCGGCCGGGCGATGAAGTCGTTCAGCTCCTCGTAGAAGCGGAATGTCGCGGTGACCATGCCTGCAGTATCGCACCGCTCGGGTTGCGCGTTGTGCTGCGCTTGTCGCATGAGTGTGCTCTACTTCAGGTTCTTTAGAAGACGGAGCGATAGATGGACATCGGTTTTATCGGTCTCGGCGAGATGGGCGCCGCGATGGTTGCAAACATTCTGAAAGCCGGGCACCAGGTGCGCGTGTGGAACCGCTCGCCGGAAAAGGCCCAGGAGCTGGCCGGGCTGGGCGCGCAAGTCGTCGCGACGCCGGCTGAAGCGTTTGCGGGCGACGCCGTGTTCTCGATGCTCGCCGACGATGCCGCGCTGCGCGAAGTCATCACCGCGTCGTTGCTCGAACATGCGCCGCGCGGGCTGATCCACGCGAATATGGCGACGATTTCCGTGGCGCTCGCCGAGGAACTGGCGACCGCGCACGCGTCGCGCGGCGTGCATTACGTCGCCGCACCGGTGCTCGGGCGGCCCGACGTCGCGGCCGCGGGCAAGCTGACGATCGTCGCGGGCGGCCCGGCCGAATCGATCGACCGGATCCAGCCGATTTTCGACGCACTCGGCCAGAAGACCTGGCGCATCGGCTCGCTGCCGCAGCAGGCGAACGTGATGAAGCTGGCCGCGAACTTCATGCTCGGCGCGGCGATCGAGACGCTCGGCGAAGCGGCCGCGCTCGTGACGGGCCACGGCCTCGTGATGCAGGACTTCCTCGACGTGATCACGAGCGGCCTGTTTCCGGGACCGGTGTACTCCGGCTACGGCAAGCTGATCGCCGAGCAGCGCTTCGAGCCGGCGCTGTTCAAGGCGCGTCTGGGACTGAAGGACGTGCGCCTCGCGCTCGCCGCCGCCGATGCGGTGACGACGCCGATGCCGGTCGCGAGCGTGGTTCGGGACAGCCTGATCGAGGCGATCGCGCACGGCGACGGCGAGAAGGATTTCGCGGTGCTGGGTCAGGTCGCGACGCGCCGGGCTGGCCGCTGACGGCGCTGTCGATCGCCGGACGCCAGCGATCGACGCTACGTGGCCGCAAGAGTCGCGCTGGGCGGCAAGGCATAATAGCCGCCCGATCCCCTACACCCGATTTCGATGACTCTGCATACATGGTGGCTGTTCGCCGCCACCGTTTTCGTCGTTTCCGCGATTCCCGGTCCCAACATGCTGCTCGTGATGACGCACGGCGCCCAGAACGGCCTGCGTCGCGCGAGCGCGACGATGGCCGGTTGTCTGTCGGCGCTGGTGCTGATGCTGGCCGTATCGGCGGCGGGGCTCGGCGTGTTTCTGGCGGCATGGCCGACCATGTTCAACGCACTGCGCATGATCGGCGCGGCCTACCTCGTGTATCTAGGCATCAAGGCATGGCGCGCGCCGGCCGACGAAACCGCCGCGCACAACGTCGACGACCTGGCGGCCAGGCCCGCGCGCTCGCGCTTCGCGCTATTTCGCAACGGCTTTCTGGTCGCGAGCAGCAATCCGAAGGCGATCCTGTTCGCGGCCGCGCTGCTGCCGCAATTCATCGATGCAACCCAGCCGAAGTTGCCGCAGTTCGGCGTGCTGCTCGTGACGTTCGCGTCGATCGAGGTCAGCTGGTATCTGGTGTATGCGGGTTTTGGCACGCGCATCGGCGCCAGGTTGAAGAGCCGCAGCGTCGCGCGGATGTTCAACCGGCTGACGGGCGGTGTATTCGTCGGTTTCGGCGCGATGATGGCGCTGGTGAGGCACTAAGCACCGCGCGTGTCGGCAGACAAGGGAAAACTGAGCCGTCCCAATGTGACCGTTGTATGTTTGCAACATCGAGGGTCAACCCTAATTTGCATGTTGCAACGCACCAAGCGGTTTGCTATAGTTCGTCTTGTCTCCTCCATGTCTCCTCTGATATGGATTCAGCCCGCCAACCTAGGCGGGCTTTTTTTGCCCGGAATTCGCCGCGCGCCCAAAGCGGCGCCGCGACCGCGGAAAATCAGATTCAGCACTTATACGACACGGCGACCGCGAAGCTGCGGCCGTTCGTCGGCGTCGGCGTGTCGCGTCGATATTCAGCTGAACGATTTCACCGCTGCCGGCGCCGCCGAGGTAAATGCTTTTGACGATGTGCGCGGTGTCGGGGCACAGCGTCGCGGTGCTAGCGCTGGGCGTCGGCGCACCTTGCGTACCGCAACTCGCTGCGCCGGTGTGACGGAGCCCGGATTGTCGGCTTTGCCGCTGTCGCAAGCGATAAGAAAAGGTGCTGTGGCAATAGCCATTGCCAGGCCGCGAGTTGTGCCCTGCGACATGCTGCTGTCTCCCTTTATTTAATTGTGCGGAGTCATTTTGCAGTGCATTTATTCGCTGTCAGTTGAAGTGGCAATCTAAAAATATCGATTCAAACAGCACGAATTTCAGCGCACGCACTGCACGGGCATGCGCGGCCTTGTTAAACGGAAAAGGATTTTTCACGCTGAACGCGGCATCGTTGTTTCGCCAATACGCTTGCTGGACAAGCGTCGCGGCAAAAAGGCTCTATCATCCTGGCACGCCCATTCGCAAAAAAATTCGGAGCTTCCTATGCGCGGAAAACAATTCAGTGCGATGTAACTAGAGGAATGAATTGCCGACTCGAGTGAAGAATCCGATTTTTATTTCAGGTAATTCGGACGACTACCAGGCAGAAATGTGTTGTATCAATTTTAATGTGCGGGCTTTAAAACAAAAAAGCCGGTCTGTGAAGACCGGCTTTTTTTCGTGGCACCGCGGATGCGGGTCGACTCGCCTAACGCTTCAAACCGGTGTCTTCGGCCGCGCCGATCGCGAGATTCATGCACTGGATCGCCGCACCCGACGCGCCCTTACCGAGATTGTCCAGCCGCGCCACGGTCACGAAGCGCTCTTCGTTGCCGAACACGAACAGGTCGACGCGGTTGGTGTCGTTGTTCGCCTGCACGTCGAAGAAGCCGTTGTCGAGACTCGCGTCGGCGCTGAACGGCGCGACGTGCACGAACGCTTCGCCCGCGTAGTATTCGGCGAACTGAGCCTGCACGTCCTGCGGCGTCGTCTTCTTCGCGAGCTGTCCCGGCGAGAAGTACGTGGTGACCGCGAGGCCCTTGTAGAAGTCGCCGACGATCGGCGTGAAGATCGGCGCCGACTTCAGGCCCGTATGCGTGGCCATTTCCGGCAGGTGCTTGTGCGTGAGGCCGAGCGCGTACGGGCGCGGGCTCCTGAGTCTGTCGTTGCCGCCGGCTTCGTAGTCGGCAATCATCTTCTTGCCGCCGCCGCTGTAGCCAGTGATCGAATAGGCGTGCGCGGCGAACTCGGGTGCGACGACGCCGCCTTCGACGAGCGGTCGCATCGCGAGCACGAACGCCGAGGCGTGGCAGCCCGGCACGGCGATGCGTTTGGCGGTGCGCAGGCGCTCGCGCTGCGAGCGAGCCAGCTCGGGCAGGCCGTAGGCCCAGTCGGGCGAGGTGCGGAACGCGGTGCTCGCATCGATCAGCACCGTGCGGTCGTTCTCGACGAGCGAGGCCGACTCGCGCGAGGCGACATCGGGCAGACACAGGAAGGTGACGTCCGACGCGTTGATGAGACGACGGCGCTCGTCCAGGTCCTTGCGCTTCGCTTCTTCGATACGCAGGATTTCGACGTCGGCGCGCTGCGACAGGTATTCAAAAATTTTCAGGCCGGTCGTGCCTTCCTGTCCGTCGACAAAAACTTTCGTGCTCATCTCAATCTCACTCGCTGGAAACGGGGCGCGACGCCGCGCCGGAACGTTATTTTAAGACCTCATCGCCGCGACCGTGCGGTGCAGCGCGAAAAAACGACGATGCGCGCACAACGTGACGTCGGCGTGACCCGTTGCGCGGCGAATGCGGGCTGATGACCGAAGATTAACCGCAAATGGGCCGCCACGTCGTTTCGGCGCCGTTCAGCCACTAGCCGCGCGCCGCTACCCGCGCGGCGCGATCCAACGCGCGGTGACACCCGCAATGCGCGCGCCGAACAGGCGCGCGGTTTCGAGATCGCCCGGCGGCGGCGCTTCGTCGGGCGACGCATCGGCCGCCGATTGCGTAAGCAGTCCGGTAAAGCCGCCGACGAAGTTCAGATCGTTGCGCGTCGCGGCCTTCGTGTTCGACGGCATCATGCCGGTGCCGGCCCAGATCATGCTGTGCTGCATCGCCAGTGTGACGAAGTACTGAATGGTCGAGAACTTGTCGCCGTTCATCGTCGCCGAGTTCGTGAAGCCGGCTGCGATCTTGTCTTTCCACGCCTGCGCGAACCACGGTTTCGAACTGGCGTCGGCGAACTTCTTGAAGTCGGCCGACGGACCGCCCATGTAGGTCGGCGCGCCGAAGATCAGCGCGTCGGCGGCGGCGAGTTCGTCCCACGAGGCGTCGTCGAGGTCGCCGACCGGCATCATCTTCGCCTGCGCACCGGCTTCCAGCGCGCCTGCGAGCACGGCTTCGGCGACCTTCTTCGTGTGGCCGTAGCCACTGTGATAAACGATGACGATCTTCGACATGAAGTGCTCCAGCAAAGCGATCGGGAAGGCGAACGGCACAAGCCAGGCGATGCGGCGCGGCGGCGCCCCATGACGACCGCGATGGCCGCCACTAGCGCCCATAATTGACCACCAGCCGCGCGCTGCCGATCGCGGCCGTGCCGATCTCGTGATCGAACATCAACGCGGGACGTCCTTGCGCGAGACGCAGATCGGCCGAGTTCAGCGCGTACACGGTGATGATATAGCGATGCGGTTTGCCGGGCGGCGGGCACGGGCCGCCATAGCCGTCGGTATCGAAGTCGTTGCGCCCTTCGACCGCGCCGAGCTTGCGCAGGAAACCGGACGAGCTCGCATTCTCGGGCAGGCTGTCGACCGTGGCGGGGATGCCCGCGACCGCCCAGTGCCACCAGCCGCGCCCCGGCGCGTCCTCGTCGAACATCGTGATCGCGAAGCCGCGCGTACCGGCCGGCGCGTCGCGCCATGAGAGCTGCGGTGAACGGTTGCCGCCCTTGCAGTCGTTCCGGTCGAACACCTGCGCATTCTCTACGGTGCCGCCCGCGCGCACGCTCGCGCTCGTCAGCGTGAACGGCTCGTCGGCCCGCGCACCGGCGCTATGCGCTGCGAATAGCGCGAGCATCGCGCCGACGGCGAGCGATCGATGCCGCCAAGATGAAGCCAGCGAAACAACCAGGCAACGCACGGGCATATGCCGGTTCTCCTGTCAGGGTGCGAGGCGCGGGTCCTCGCGACGGTCGTTGTCCTGAATTGTGCCCCAAGGTCGAGTCAAGTCTAACACCAGCGCTGATTAGCTCTGCGACGCAATATGTTCGCGTCCCGCGGAATTCGCAGACAGGAAATCAGCTATAGTAAGAGGGTTGTCGCGCGATCCTGACTGTATTTGACTCGTTTTAATAGCGAGCGTCGAAAGCAGTGTTAGAAGTTGTGGAGACCGGTTTATCCGTCCAGAGGAGGGCGATGCAAGTTTCACTCAGGGTCGTGGTGGCAGACGATCATCCGGTTATTCTGTTTGGCGCTGAAAATGCGCTGCTCAAATTTCCCGGTATGCAAGTCGTTGGGCGTGCAAGGCAGTCGACTGAACTTATCAAATTGTTGCAATCCACCGAATGCGACGTGCTCGTCACCGACTTGGCCATGCCGGGCGGTCAGTACGGCGACGGCTTGCAACTCATCGACTATTTGCGCCGCAATTTCCCGAATCTACCGATCGTCGTGCTCACCATGCTCGAGAACGCCGCATTGCTCAAACGGCTCAAGGAACTTGGCGTGACGTCGGTCGTGAACAAATCGGACGATCTCAGCCATATTGCGCTTGCGGTACAACACGTGGGCCGTCGTATGACCTATATGAGTCCGTCGGTGAAGGCGGTGCTCGATGGGTTGCGGGTCAATTCAGCCGGCAAGCGCGACGACTCGAAGCTGTCGCGGCGCGAACTCGAAGTCGTGCGCCTGTTCGTATCGGGTATGACGATCAAGGAAATATCGGGGCGTTTGAATCGCAGCATCAAGACGATCAGCACACAAAAAAACGCGGCCATGCGCAAGCTCGGAATCGATCGCGACTCCCAACTATTCCAGTATGCGCAGAGCAATGGTTTGCTGAATCTTTCGAGTATGGACGTCGCGAACCAGTCCTGATATCGGGCCTCGTTTCGTCCGCCGGGTAATCGGCGATAAACAATCGGCGATAAAAAAAGCCGCCTGTCTCGCAACGGGCGGCTTTTTCATTCGATCCGCATAAAGCGGCTACGTTTTTATTGTCACTGCCTTACCGCGATGGCTTTATTGCGGCGTGGACGTCGCACCGCCATGTGCAGCGGACCACTCGGCCGGCGCATGCAGGAATTTCTCCACTTCGTCGATCGTCTTCGTGTCGAAGTAGTTGTTCTGCTTCGCGACGCGCAGCACGTCCCACCACGTGGCGAGCGCGTGCAGATCGACGTCGATGTCTTTCAGCACCGACACGCTTTCCTTGAAGATGTTGTAGTGGAACAGCACGAAGCAGTGGTTCACCGTCGCGCCGGCGGTGCGCAGCGCGTTGATGAAGTTGATCTTGCTGCGGCTGTCGGTCGTCAGGTCTTCGACGAGCAACACGCGCTGGCCTTCGGTCAGCAGACCTTCGATCTGCGCGTTGCGGCCGAAACCCTTCGGCTTCTTGCGCACGTACTGCATCGGCACCATCAGGCGGTCGGACAGCCATGCCGCGAACGGGATGCCCGCGGTTTCGCCGCCGGCGACCGCGTCGATCTGCTCATAGCCGACGTCGCGCAGGATCGTCGCTTCGGCCATTTCCATCAGGCCGCGGCGCACACGCGGATACGAGATCAGCTTGCGGCAGTCGATATACACCGGGCTCGCCCAGCCGGACGTGAAAATATACGGTTTCTCCGCGTTGAAATGCACTGCTTGCACTTCGAGCAGCATCTTGGCGGTGGTGTCGGAGATCGTCTGGCGATCGAAGCCTGTCATGGGCGGATCCTTCGGAGTGAGCGGGGGAGAAGCGGGCGCCGGGCCCGGTGGCGCAGCAAGCGGGGTATGCCGCGCCATGCTGGGCGGAATACGCGGCCGGGGAAGAGCACAGACCGGCTTTTGCTGCGCGCGTGGGCGGCTATTTTACCTGAAATGGGTCGCACAGAGGAGGCCGTCATGCGCGGCGGCGCAGCCGGCGGGCGCTTTGGCGCGCGCACCGTCTTGTGACCTGGTGAGGCCGCCTTTACACTCACGCGACTTTCCCGGGACGCTTCCCACGCAGCCGCCTTCAGACCTACGGAATGCTTTCAATGAACGCCGCTCCACCCGCCTCCGCCTCCGCCACCGAAACCCGCTCCGCCGTCAAACCGGGCTATGCGGGCCGCGCGCTGCTTGCGTCGGTGCTGGGCTATGCGATGGACGGCTTCGATCTGCTGATTCTCGGCTTCATGCTGCCGGTGATCGCCGCCGACCTGCATCTGAGTTCCTCGCAGGCCGGTGCGCTGGTCACATGGACGCTCATCGGTGCCGTGGCGGGCGGCGTGCTCTTCGGCGTGCTCAGCGATTATTTCGGCCGCGTGCGCATGCTGACGTGGACGATCCTGATCTTCGCGGTGTTCACCGGCCTGTGCGCGCTCGCGCAAGGCTACACGGACCTGCTGATCTATCGGACCATCGCCGGGATCGGGCTGGGCGGCGAATTCGGCATCGGTATGACGCTGGTCGCCGAAGCGTGGCCGGCGTCGCAGCGGGCGCGGGTGTCGTCGTATGTCGGGCTCGGCTGGCAGCTTGGCGTGCTGGCGGCCGCGTTGCTGACGCCGCTGCTGCTGCCGGTGATCGGCTGGCGCGGCATGTTCGCGCTCGGGCTGCTGCCGGCGGTCGCGTCGTTCTTCGTGCGGCGCCGCGTCGAGGAACCGGCGCTTTTCGACCAACGCGTCGCGCGCGGCATGCGCAAGCTGCCGCTGAAACTGCTGTTCGTCGATGGACGCACGACGCGCGCGAGCCTCGGCGTCACGATCCTGTGCTCGGTGCAGAACTTCGGCTATTACGGGTTGATGATCTGGCTACCTAGCTATCTGTCGAAGACCTTCGGCTACTCGCTGACCAAATCGGGGCTGTGGACCGCCGCGACGATTCTCGGCATGGCGGTCGGCATCTGGCTATTCGGCATCGCCGCCGACCGCTTCGGCCGCAAGCCGACGTTCCTGTTCTACCAGGCGGGCGCCGTCGTCATGGTGTTCGTCTACGCGCAACTGACAACGCCGATGGCGTTGCTGATCGGCGGCGCGGCGATGGGGGTGTTCGTCAACGGCATGATCGGCGGCTACGGCGCGCTGATTTCGGAGCTCTATCCAACCGATGCGCGCGCCACCGCGCAAAACGTGCTGTTCAACGCGGGGCGCGCGGTGGGCGGCTTTGGGCCGGTCGTCGTGGGCGCGCTGGCGGCGCGCTACTCGTTCGGCGCGGCGCTCGCGCTACTGGCGTCGATTTACCTGCTCGACATCCTCGCGACCCTGGTTCTGATACCTGAGCGACGCGGCGTCGAACTCGACTGACCGCGTCGACGAAGCGCGTCCTTCAATCGCTTCGAATACTGCGAATACGTGGACCATGCGGCCCGCATGGCACCCCGTCGCGTGGCGGAAAAGCACATGGCCGGGTCGTGGCGACGCCGCGTCCTGAGCGCCTGTTTCGCTAATGGCGAGTCCTGTTAACCACTCAGTGCATCGACGCGTCCGGGGTGTACACTGATCGACCCGCGAAGCACTCCACATCGTCCGTCTTCGTCGAGGTAAGCCGTCGTGCCTGACCGGGCGCGTGCGAAAACCGCCTCGGCCGGCTATCCGTCCGACAGATGAAAGCGCTGCAACGGTGTGTGTCGCCGGGCCCAATCACTTACGTTTCGCAGGCCTAGAAATGGACGAACAACTCAAGCAAAGCGCTCTCGCATATCACCAGAATCCGAAACCTGGCAAGATTTCGGTGACGCCCACCAAGCCGCTGTCGAACCAGCTGGATTTGTCGCTCGCGTATTCGCCGGGTGTGGCGGCAGCCTGTATGGCAATTCACGAGGAACCGCTCGACGCGCAGAAGTACACGTCGCGCGGCAACCTCGTCGGCGTGATCACGAACGGCACCGCGGTGCTCGGCCTCGGCAATATCGGCCCGCTTGCCGCGAAGCCGGTGATGGAAGGCAAGGGGTGTCTGTTCAAGAAGTTCGCGGGCATCGACGTGTTCGACATCGAGTTGAGCGAATCCGATCCGGACAAGCTTGTCGAGGCGATCGCAATGCTCGAGCCGACGCTCGGCGGCATCAACCTCGAGGACATCAAGGCGCCCGAGTGCTTCTACATCGAGAAGAAGCTGCGCGAGCGTATGAAGATTCCGGTCTTCCACGACGATCAGCACGGCACCGCGATCATCGCGTCGGCGGCGATCCTGAACGGCCTCAAGGTGGTCGGCAAGAGGCTCGACGACGTGAAGCTGGTCTGTTCGGGCGCGGGCGCGGCGGCCATTGCGTGTCTGGATCTGCTCGTCAATCTCGGTCTGTCGAAGAAGAACATCCTCGTCGCCGACTCGAAGGGCGTGATCTACGAAGGGCGCGGCAACCTCGATCCGTCGAAGGAACGCTATGCGGCGCACACCGAAGCGCGCTCGCTCGCCGATGCGATCCGCGGCGCCGACGTGTTCCTCGGCTGCTCGAGCGCCGGCGTGCTAAAGCCGGAAATGGTCGCCGAAATGGGCTCGCAGCCGCTGATTCTCGCGCTCGCGAACCCCGAGCCGGAAATCCGTCCGGAAGAAGCGCGCAAGGTGCGCCCGGACTGCATCATCGCGACCGGCCGGTCGGACTATCCGAACCAGGTCAACAACGTGCTGTGTTTCCCGTTCATCTTCCGCGGCGCGCTCGACGTCGGCGCGACGACGATCACCGAAGAAATGAAGCTCGCGTGCGTGCGCGCGATTGCCGAACTGGCCGAGGAAACCGACCAGGGCGATGAAGTCGCGAAGGCCTACGAAGGCCACTCGCTCGAATTCGGTCCCGAATACCTGATTCCGAAGCCGTTCGATCCACGCCTGATCATCAAGATCGCGCCGGCCGTCGCGCAGGCCGCAATGGACTCGGGCGTCGCGACCCGCCCGATCCAGGACATGGATGCATACCGCGAACAGCTCGGCGCGACCGTCTATCGCTCGGGCATGGTGATGCGGCCGGTGTTCGCGGCGGCAAAGTCGGCACCGGCGCGCATCGTGTTCGCGGAAGGCGAGGACGAGCGCGTGCTGCGCGCCGCGCAGTTCGTGCTGCTCGAAAAGATCGCCAAGCCGATCCTGGTCGGCCGTCCGTCCGTGATCGAGATGCGTCTGAAGAAGATGGGCTCGAAGCTCAAGTGCGGCGAAGACGTCGAGATCGTCGATCCGGAAGACGATCCGCGCTATCACAAGTGCTGGCAGGCGTATCACGAACTCGGCGCGCGCGAAGGCGTGACGCCGGACGTCGCGAAGGCTGCGATGCGCAAGTTCAACACGCTGATCGGCGCGATCCTCGTGCGCCTTGGCGAAGCGGACGGCATGATCTGCGGCATGATCGGCCAGTACCACACGCATCTGAACTTCATCGAGCAGGTGCTCGGCAAGGCCGACGACGTCGAGAACTTCGCCGCGATGAATCTGCTGATGCTGCCGGGCCGCAACATGTTCATCTGCGACACGTACGTGAACGAAGTGCCGACCGCCGAGCAGCTCGCCGACATGACGATGCTCGCCGCGCGCGAAATCGAGAAGTTCGGCATCACGCCGAAGGTCGCGCTGCTGTCGAACTCGAACTTCGGCAGCGCGCCGTCGTCGTCGTCGCAGCGCATGGCCGCGGCGCGCAAGCTGATCACGCAACGCGCGCCGTCGCTCGAAATCGACGGTGAAATGCACGGCGACGCGGCGCTGTCGGAGACGATCCGCAAGGCCGCGTTCCCGGGCACGACACTCGCCGGCGAGGCGAATCTGCTGATCATGCCGAACGTCGAAGCGGCGAACATCGCGTACAACCTGCTGAAGGTCGTGGGCGGCGAGGGTGTGACGGTCGGACCGTTCCTGCTGGGTGCGGAAAAGCCGGTGCATATCCTGACGCCGGCCGCGACCGTGCGCCGGATCATCAACATGACGGCGGTCGCTTCGGCGAACGCGCGCAAGTCGGTGAACGCGAAGTAACGTGCGTCACGTGAGGTTGGCGCGGGCGCAGCAGTAACGCGCGCGCGGCGGCCCAGGCAGAAGCGCTACGGAACTGCGGTTCCGTAGCGTTTTTTTGCGCCTGAAAAAAAGCGGCGGTCCGTGCAGACCGCCGCTTTTCGGTTCAGCTGGGAGAGTCGATCAAGCCGCGTGCTGCGTCTTGCCCGCATTCGGCGAACGCCAACGCGCGAGCAGCTCGTTCCACTTGATGCGCACGCCTTTCAGGTTGTTTTCCTTCACATGCCCATAGCCGCGGATGCCGTCGGGCAGATCCGCTAGCTCGACCGCGAGATCGCGTTTCTGAGAAGTCAGCCCGCTGATCAGCTCACGCACCAATGCCTCGTATTCACCAATCAGCGCGCGCTCGGTGCGACGCTCCTCGGTGTTGCCAAATACGTCGAACGCGGTGCCGCGCAGGAACTTGAGCTTCGCGAGCACGTGCATCGCGCGGAACATCCACGGACCGTACTTCTTCTTAACCAGATGGCCGTGCGCGTCCTTCTTCGATAGCGTCGGCGGCGCGAGATGCAGGTGCAGCTTCCAGTCGCCTTCGAACGTCGTGTTCAGTTTTTCGATGAACGCCGGGTCGCTGTACAGACGCGCGACTTCGTATTCGTCCTTGTACGCCATCAGCTTGTGCAGGTTCTTCGCGACCGCCTCGGTCAGCGGCATTTGGCCGTCGGCGGCATCGAGCGCTTCTTCCGCGGCCCGCACCTGCGACACCAGCGCGCGATAGCGCTCCGCGTACGCACGGTTCTGCCAGGCCGTCAGATAGTCGGCGCGCTTGTCGATCAGCGTGTCGAGCGCCTTCGGCGTATGCAGCGCGATGATCTTGCCGCCCGCGCTGTCGGCCGGATCGCCGCGCCCCTGCGATTCCGCGAGCTTGCGCACCGCGGCCAGATCGTGCGCGGCACGCCGGCCCCATTCGAACGCCGCGAGGTTTTTCTCCACCTGCACATTGTTCAGCTCGATCGCTCGAATCAGCGACTCGTGCGTGAGCGGCACCCAGCCGCGCTGCCACGCATAGCCGAGCACGAACGGGTTCGTGTAGATCGCGTCGCCGAGCAGCGCGACGGCGAAGTGATTCGCGTCGACGGTCGAGACATTGTCATTGCCGGCCGCGGCGCGCACGTCGGCTTCGGTGCTGCTGCCGGGGAAGCGCCAGTTCGGGTTCTTGATCAGCTCGGCCGTCGGCGTATGCGCGCTGTTCAGCACGACGCGCGTGCGATCCGCGTGCATCCGCGACACGCATTCGTCGCTGGCGGTGACGATCGCGTCGCAGCCGATCACGAGGCTCGCTTCGCCCATTGCGATGCGGGTTGCGTGGATGTCGGCGGGCTGCTTCGCGATCTGCACGTGGCTCATCACGGCGCCGCCTTTCTGCGCGAGGCCGGTGACGTCGAGCACCGTGACGCCCTTGTTCTCGAGATGCGCGGCCATGCCGAGCAGCGCGCCGATCGTGACGACACCCGTGCCGCCGACGCCCGTCACCAGAACGCCGTACGGACGGTCGATGGACGGCAACTCGGGATCCGGCACCGGCGGCATTTCGGCGCCGGCGCTCGACGCCGCCTTCGGCTTGCGCAACTGGCCGCCTTCAACGGAGACGAAGCTCGGGCAGAAGCCGTTCACGCACGAGAAGTCCTTGTTGCAGGTCGACTGGTTGATCTGGCGCTTCGTGCCGTACTCAGTATCGAGCGGTTCGACCGACAGGCAGTTCGACTTCACCGAGCAGTCGCCGCAGCCTTCGCACACCGCTTCGTTGATCACGACGCGCCGTGCAGGATCGGGATACGCGCCGCGTTTCCTGCGACGGCGCTTTTCGGTCGCGCAGGTCTGGTCGTAGATCAGGATCGTGGTGCCCGGAACCTCGCGCAGCTGACGCTGCACGTCGTCGAGCTGGTCGCGGTGGTGAATGTCGACGCCGGGCGCGAGGCCGACGTTTGCCGCGTACTTCTCCGGCTCATCGGTGACGATGACGATCTTCGCCGCGCCTTCGGCGGCGAGCTGATGCGTGATCTGCGGCACGCTCAGCACGCCATCGACCGGCTGGCCGCCCGTCATCGCGACCGCGTCGTTGTACAGCAGCTTGTAGGTGATGTTCGCCTTCGACGCGATCGCCGCGCGAATTGCGAGCAGCCCCGAGTGGAAGTAGGTGCCGTCGCCGAGATTGGCGAACACGTGCTTGTCGTTCGTGAACGGCGCCTGGCCAATCCACGCGACGCCTTCGCCGCCCATCTGGCTGAACGTGCTGGTGCTGCGATCCATCCAGACCGTCATGTAATGACAGCCGATGCCGGCCATCGCGCGCGAGCCTTCCGGCACGTTGGTCGACGTGTTGTGCGGGCAGCCCGAGCAGAACCACGGCTTGCGCTCGACTTCGACGCGCGGCCGCGCGAGCGCCTTTTCCTTGGCCTCGATCACCGCGATGCGCGCGGCAATGCGGGCGCGCACATCCGATGGCAGATCGAACTTGTCGAGCCGCGTGGCGATCGCCTTCGCAATGATCGCGGGCGACAGCTCATAGTGCGCCGGCAGCAGCCAGTTGCCCATCGGCACCGACCATTCGCCGCCCGCGCCGTCCTTCTCGTCGAACTTGCCGAATACGCGCGGGCGCTGCGCGTCGGGCCAGTTGTACAGCTCTTCCTTGATCGCGTATTCGAGGATCTGGCGCTTTTCCTCGACCACCAGAATTTCGTCGAGACCGCGTGCGAAGGCCTGCGCACCTTGCGCTTCGAGCGGCCACACGCAGCCGACTTTGTACAGCCGGATGCCGATGCGCGAGCAGGTTTCGTCGTCGAGACCGAGGTCGGTCAGCGCCTGACGCACGTCGAGATAGGCCTTGCCGCCGGTCATGATGCCGAAGCGCGCATGCGGCGAATCGATTTCGACGCGGTCGAGTTTGTTCGCTCGGACGTAGGCGAGGCCCGCGTACCACTTGTAGTCGAGCAGACGCGCTTCCTGCACGAGCGGCGGATCGGGCCAGCGGATGTTCAGCCCACCGTCGGGCATCACGAAGTCTTCCGGCAGGATGATGTTGGTGCGGTGCGGATCGATATCGACCGATGCGGACGATTCGACCACGTCGGTCACGCACTTCATCGCGACCCAGAGGCCCGAGTAGCGGCTCATCGCCCAGCCGTGCAGGCCGAAGTCCAGATATTCCTGCACGTTCGACGGAAACAGCACCGGCAGGCCGCATGCCTTGAAGATGTGTTCGGACTGGTGCGCCAGTGTCGAGGATTTGGCCGCGTGATCGTCGCCGGCGAGCACGAGAACGCCGCCGTGCCGCGACGAGCCGGCCGAGTTGCCGTGCTTGAAGACGTCACCAGACCGGTCGACGCCGGGGCCCTTGCCGTACCACATCGAAAACACGCCGTCGTATTTGGCGCTCGGGTACAGATTGACTTGCTGCGAACCCCACACCGCGGTGGCCGCGAGGTCTTCATTGACGCCGGGCTGGAACACGACCTGGTGCGCGGCCAGATGCTTTTTCGCTTTCCAGAGCGACTGGTCGAGCCCGCCGAGCGGCGATCCGCGGTAGCCGGAGATGAAGCCGGCCGTGTTGAGGCCGGCGGCGCGGTCGCGTTCCTGCTGCAGCATCGGCAGACGCACCAGCGCCTGGATGCCGCTCATGTACGCGCGGCCGCGATCGAGGGTGTATTTGTCGTCGAGCGTGACGGAAGACAACGCGGCTTCGAGCGAGGCTCGCTGACCTGCGTCTAGCGGGGCATTCATTATGTGTACTCCTCCACTTCAGCTTGGGATCACCAAAACTTTTCTGGCCCCGGCATCTCGTGAATGCTGGGGCCGGGGTCGTCATATTGACGGGTTTTAAGCGATGGTAGCACTGGTGGAAACCCGCCGCAGCGGATCAAAAATCGCCCGCGCACGATCTGATTTCGGCCGGTTCCGCGACGAGTTGCCTACATGTTGTCAGCAGTTGTCGCGGATTTCCGCCGGAATGGAGTCGTATTGCGCCTGCGCGTGTAACAAGCTGTAAAACCTACAAATTTGCGGAACCGCAGTGAAAACCACTGTCTAACCCCGACCTGCGAGCGATGCCGAACGCCGCGCATTCTGTGCAGCTTCTGGACAGCAGGGCAGTTAGAAAAGGAGTACGCATGAACAAAAGAAACATCCAGACCTTCCTGATGGTTTCCGCCGCTTTCTTCGCGATGAGCGCGCCGGTGCGCTCGAATCCGGGCAGCACGGGGGCACTGTCGAACGCGATCGTCCGCACGGCGCGGATGGCGCCGGCGCGTCCGGGAACGGCGCGGGTCGACGGTGCGATCGGCAGCGACCTGTACAGGCAGAATTCATGACGCACCGCATCGCGCGCGTCTAATGACGACCGGCCGCCGTTCCGAAGAGAGCGGCGGCGTTGCAACGTAAAAGGGCGGGGATCCTGCGATCCTCGCCCTTTTTTCTGCTGCGCGCCGATCAGGCGCGAGTCTCCGTGGTCAGGTCTTGTCCTGTACGACGCCGCGGCGAATCTGATCGAGCTCGATCGATTCGAACAGCGCCTTGAAGTTGCCTTCGCCGAAGCCCTGGTTGCCCTTGCGCTGAATGATCTCGAAGAAGATCGGGCCGATCTGGTTTTCGGTGAAGATCTGCAGTAGCAGATCGTCCGGTGCGCCGTCGATCAGGATCTTGCGCTTGCGCAGTTCCTCGAGCGGCTCGCCATGATTCGGCACGCGTCGGTCGACGAGTTCATAGTACGTGTCGATCGTGTCGAGCAGTGAAATGTCCGATGCGCGCAGGCCGTCGACCGTGCGGTAGATGTCGCTGGTGCCGAGCGCGATGTGCTGGATGCCTTCGCCGTGGTACGCGTCCAGATACTCCTGGATCTGACCGGCGGTGTCCGAGCCTTCCTCGTTGATCGGAATGCGAATCTTGCCGCACGGCGAGGTCATCGCCTTCGACTTGACGCCCGTCACCTTGCCCTCGATGTCGAAGTAGCGCACCTCGCGGAAGTCGAACAGGCGCTCGTAGAACTCCGCCCACTCCTGCATGCGTCCGCGATGCACATTGTGCGTCAGGTGGTCGATATAGGTCAGGCCGTGGCCGACCGGGTTCGGGTTCGCGCCCGGAATCGGCTCGAAGTCGACGTCATAGATATCGATGTCACCGATGCTGTTCGGCGCCGTGCCGTTCTTGCCGCGCCAGCGGTCGACGAAATAGATCAGCGAATCGCCAATGCCCTTGATCGCCGGGATGTTCAGCTCCATCGGGCCGGTCTTGTTGTCGAAACCCCATGCGCCCTTTTCGAGCGCCTGGCTATACGCCTTCGCAGCGTCCTGTACGCGAAACGCAATCGCGCAGATCGACGGGCCATGCAAGCGCGCGAAGCGCTGCGCAAACGAATGCTTTTCCGCGTTGACGATGAAGTTGATGTCGCCCTGACGATACAGCGTCACGTCCTTATGACGATGCCTCGCGACGGCCGTGAAGCCCATCCGTTCGAACAGCTTGCCGAGCGCTATCGGGTCCGGCGCTGTGTATTCGATGAATTCGAAGCCGTCGGTGCCGACCGGGTTTTCCCAAGTAGAAACCTGCATTTTCTGTCTCCATCCCATGCAAGAGGGTTGCCGAGGCGCGCTGGTGGTGAGCGCGCGGGACGGTCGGCTGGGCGCGACCGGATAGGGCGAGTGTAGGACTGAGATGAAGGCAAATACTTGCGAACTTAATCGCGCGTCCCTACGCTTGAGGCAGTTTATGCCTTCATTCAACGGATGCGCGGCAGAACATGGCTAATAACGGGATAGACGCGATCGATCGACGCATTCTGACGATCCTTCAGGAGAATGGCCGGCTGTCGAATCAGGAGATAGCGGAACGGATCAATCTGTCGCCGAGTCCGTGCCTGCGGCGGATTCGCCGGCTCGAGGAAAGCGGCGTGATTCGCGGCTATGTCGCGCTGCTCGACGCGCAACGTCTCGGGCTTGACCTGCTCGCGTATGTCAGCGTGCGGCTGGAGAAGGGTGGCGGTCGCGCATTCAGTCCGCATGGCGAGGCCACGCACGCCGATCTGTTCGGCGCGGCCGTGCAGACGTGGCCCGAAGTTGTCGCATGTCACGCGATGACGGGTGAGATGGATTACCTGCTGCGCGTCCAGGTGGAGGACATGGCGCACTTTTCACGCTTCGTGCAGGATCAATTGCTGCGGCATCCATCGGTGATCGATGTGAAATCGAGCTTTTCGCTAGAAAGGATCAAGGAAACGACAGCGCTGCCCATTTTGTAGCTTCACGCGCACGGTCCTACGTGTGGCGTTGATTGGGTACAGACAGAAAAAAGGCGACCTTGCGGCCGCCCCATCTCATTTCCCCGTAGCGATTATTCAGGCAGCGACAGCCACCGGCATGAACGACTCGAACAGTCGCGATGCCTGGCGTGCGTGGCGCTTGAGCGCGTAATCGAACACGGCGGCCTGCTCCTGCAGCATTTCCGCGAGGATGCTCGACTGATCGGCCGGCGACAGCGTCAGATATGCGTCGGCTTCGCCATACGCGTACTCGATCTTCATGCCGGCCTTCCTGGCGATGTGCATCATGGTCGAATTGCGCGCCAGGCAGTGGATGTACAGCGTCGTCACATGCGTGTTGCGGCTGCGGATCGCGGCGCGCTCGAATAGCTTCGAGCCGATACCGATGCCGCGTGCGCTTTCGAGCACGGAGACGCCGAATTCGGCGGTGCGCTTGTTGCCTTCGGCCGGCAGGTAGGCCAGATGGCCGACGCCGCTCAGTTCCAGCTTGCTGTTGAACACGCCGAACACGGTGTCGCGCGTGAAGTCGATCGCGCGCACGTAGTTTTCGATCACATGATTCGGCACGACCTGGCCGAAGCGCAGCAGACGGTCTTCTTCGTCGAGCGCGAGGAAGTGAGCAAGCAGGCGTTCGCGATCGGCGGCGGTGAGTTCACGGACCAGAACGTGCGCGCGTCCAGCAGGCGGCAACGCGCGATCGTTCGACGCGATCGGCTTCGTGTTGCGATGGGTCAGCATGTTCATGGTCGGGTTCTCCTTTTAATCAGGCGGCGTTGTGCACCGCAAAACCGATTTTAACGGAAACCTAAGCCATTCCCTAGGGAAAACCCGTATCAAAAATCGAGGTGAATACCTGGAACGCTGGAGCCCTCAATTTAATTAATTGATTTTAAACATGAATTAAAACTGATCGCACGTTCGTGACACGATGCCGCATGGATTCCCTGCGCTGATTTATCTGGTCTGCATGTTGTTGCTTTGCAACATCCGTGCGCGGGTTGCGATCTGTTCAGACCGTCGTCTACCTGGCCGGCGCGCTGCCGAGACCATGCTCGACCATGCCGACCACCTGCTCGGCGAACTCGCGATAGCCCATCCGGCCGTCCGGCTTGAGCCACGTGAACGTCCAGTTGATCATGCCGAACACCATCATCGTCAGCGCGGTCTGGTTGTCGCGTGTCGCCCGTTCGGGATAGGCGCGCACGAGCTGCCGCGCGAAGGCGGCGACTACGTCGCGCTGACGGTTCAGGATGATCTCGCGCTGCGAATCGACCAGATACTTGACATCGTTCAGCAGCGCGACGTGCCGGCTGTGCGACGTCTCATACTCGGACAGGAACGCGCGGATCAGCTCCGCGAAGGTTTCACGCTCGCTCAGTTCGCGCCGCTGGCTCGATCCTTCCACCTCGGCGATGATCAGCATCAGGCGCTTCGTGTAGCGATCGAGCAGATCGAACAGGATTGCTTCCTTGCTCTCGTAATAGTGATAGAGGCGCGCTTTCGAGGTGCCGCTCGCCGCGGCAAGATCGGCCATCGACGTGCTTGGATAGCTGGTCTGCGCAAACTTCGCGGCGGCCAGTTCGAGAATCTGCTCGCGTTGAGTTTCGTGGTCGGGGGCTCGTGTGCGGGCCATGTTCGTCGGTTCTTATCTTATTGGGGTGAGCAGGGGGCGGATGCCGCGCGCAGTTCGAGCGAGCGCCATTCGTTCGCGTCGCCGCGCAGGCGGATGCGCCGCAGCGCCGCGAGTTCGCGCATGCGCCACAGCACGATGCTGTCGCTGACGAGGAACCACAACCCGGCGGTCATCACGTAGGCGGCGACGCGCGCGGCGGGCTGCCAGTCGTCGGTTGCGCGTTCGAGGATCAGCGCGTCGATTTCGGCAACGCTGCCGCTCGTGAAGGTGTTGGCACGCCAGCGCCGCGTCTCGCCGTTCGCCTGTTTGACCTCCTGCCATTCGAGCGCGAGCCGGCTGATGCGCAGCACGGAAATCGGCGCGGCGTCCGGCAGGTGTGTCTGCAATACGTCCGGCGCAAACATGCCGACCGATGTCGCGCGATCCTTGCGGGTATGCGCCCACGCTTGCGGATCGGTGAGGTCGGCAATCGACAGACGCACCTCGTTCAAACGTTGCGGGCTGTTGCGCACCAGGTAGCAGACGCGTCGCAGCATCAGTTGATCGGACGCGCTTTCGCCGTGCCACACCACGAGATTCGCGGTGCTGCTGGCGAGGCCGTCGAGCACCGCGGCCTGTTCGCGGAACTCGCGCACGAAGTCGCGTTGCGTGTCGGCGCTGACGCGTTCCCAGAAGTCGGCGCGCACGTGCGGAGCGTCGTCGACGCCGCGTAACGGGCCGACCGCCAGATCGTCCCGCAGCGGCTGCACGCGATCGTCGCGGCCCGCCTGGTCCAGCGCGGTACGCAGCGACTCGGCGGCGACATCGCCGTTGGTGAGGTGAATCGTGCTCATGGGCAAGGGCTTGCAGTGACGCCAGCAGCTGTAACAAAAAGAGGCCGCTCGCCGACTGGAACCCGATGTCCCGATCGATGAGCGGCCCCTAGTTTAAGCGGATCGCGAAACGGCCGAAAGCGGTGGCGGACGTCACAGGAGGGCAGTCCGTACCTAGCCACGAAAGCACTCGACTCAACGTTCGTCGTAACTGACGACGACCTTGTCGCTAACCGGATGACACTGACACGTCAGCACGAACCCGTCGCGGACCTCGTGTTCTTCGAGCGTGTAGTTCTTTTCCATCTTCACTTCGCCCTCGAGCACCTTCGCGCGACAGGTGCAGCACACACCGCCCTTGCACGCATACGGCAGCGCGAGACCGGCGCGCAGCCCGACGTCGAGCACGCTCGCGCCCTGATACGGCAGGCGCAGCTTGCGCCGCTTGCCGTCGAGCACGATTTCGAGGTCGGCAGCGGGGGTGTCCGCGGTGATCTCGACGGGCGGCACGCCCGCCTGCGGCAGCGGCGTGCCGAAGCGCTCGACGTGCACCTTGGCGGGCGGCACGCCGGCTGCCTTGAGCGCGGCCTCGGCCGCGTCCATCATCGGTGCGGGGCCGCAGACGAACGCTTCGTCGATCGCGTCCGCCGGCAGGAGCTGCTCGATGAACGCCGCGCATTTTTCCTGGTCGAGCACGCCGTTAAACAGCTCGACGTCCTGCAGGTCGTCCGACAGCACGTGATACAGCACGAAGCGGTTCATGAAGCGGTTCTTCAGATCCTCGAGCTCCTCGGCGAACATGATCTGGTCGACGCTGCGGTTGCCGTAGACGAGCGTGAAGGTGCTGCGCGGCTCGACTTCGAGCGTCGTCTTGATGATCGCGAGCACCGGCGTGATGCCCGAGCCGCCCGAGAAGGCGAGGTACTGCTGCCCCTGTTCCGCGTTCAGGTGCGTGAAGAAACGGCCGTCGGGCGTCATCACGTCGATCGTGTGGCCGGGCTGCAGCGTGTCGAACGCGAAGTTCGAGAAACGCCCGCCGCGCACGCGCTTGATGCCGATGCGCAACTCGCCGTCGCGATCGTAGTCGGTGACGCCCACGCAGATCGAATACGAACGGCGCGTTTCCTCACCTTCAATATGCGTCTTCAGCGTGACGAACTGGCCCTGCGTGAAGCGATAGTGGTCGCGCAGTTCGGGCGGGACTTCGAAGGCGACCGAGACCGCATCGGCGGTTTCGGGGCGCACTTCGCGGATACGCAGCGGATGGAATTGCGGGGTGGCCATATCAGTACGGTTTGAAGTAGTCGAAGGGTTCGCGGCAGTCGAGGCAGCGATACAGGGCCTTGCAGGCGGTCGAGCCGAATTGCGCGAGCCGCTCGGTGTGCGCCGAGCCGCAACGCGGGCAGCCTGGGGCCGGCAGCGCGCGCGGCACGAAGCGCAGGACTTTCTCCTGCGACGCTGACGTCGCGGCTGAACCGCAGTTGCCCGTCGGCGGCGCGATGCCGTAGACGCGCAGTTTTTCGCGGGCTTCGGCCGTGATCCAGTCGGTGGTCCACGCCGGCGCGAGCACGGTGGCGACGCGGTATGGCATGAGCTGCGCGGCCTCGAGCGCACGGCCGATGTCTTCGGCAATCTGCGACATCGCCGGGCAGCCCGAGTAGGTCGGCGTGATCACGACTTCGAGCGCGCCGTCGGCGGCGCGTCGCACGTCGCGCAGGATGCCGAGTTCGCGGATCGACACCACCGGGATCTCCGGGTCGGGTACCGCTTCGAGCACGGTCCATGCGCGGGTGAACGCGGCGTCGGTCGTGGCAGCGGCGGCGTTCGCGGGCTGCGGGGCGGTCGAGGTCGTCATCGCGTACTCACCAGCTGGCGCCCGGATGCTGGCGCGCGAGGCTCTGCATTTGCGCGAGCACGAAACCCATGTGCTCCGAATGCTCGCCGTGCTTGCCCGTGCTCACGTGCCGCAGCGCCGCGGGCAGCGTCAGCGTGGCCTGGTCGAGCGTGGCGCGCACGTCGTCGAGCCACGCGGCTTCCAGCGCCGAGGTGCGCGGGCCGATGCGGGCCGCGGCGACCGCGTCTTCCACTGCGTCCGCGCTGAAGAACTCGTACGTGTACGGCATCAGATAGTCGAGCGCGGCCTGCGCGCGACGGTGCGATTCGTCGGTGCCGTCCCCGAAACGGATCAGCCACTCGCTCGCGTGATGCGCGTGGTAGTGCGTTTCCTTGATCGACTTCGCGGCAATCGCGACGAGCTGCCCGTCGCTGGAGCCCGTCAGCGCACCCCACAGATGCATCATCAGCGTCGCGTACAGGAAGTTGCGCACGATCGTCACCGCGTAATCCTTCTCGGCCTGCGCGGTGCCGGCGAGCGGCCCGTAATGCGGCAGCTCGGCGAGCGTGTAGTTCGCGAATTCGCGCTCGGCGCGGAAGTACGCGTAGTCGTCTTCAGTGCGCTGACGGCCGGTGAGCTGCGCTTCGAGCTCGGCCGCGTGCGTGTACAGCAGGCGCGCCTGGCCGATCAGGTCGAGGCTCATGTTCGACAGCGCGATGTCCTCTTCGAGGACCGGGCCGTGGCCGCACCACTCGGTGTTGCGCTGGCCGAGGATCAGCGCAGTATCCGCAAGGCGCAGCACGTACTGGAGATGTTCGGGCGTAGTGGGCGTAATGGACGTAGTGGTCATGGCCGTGCTTACATGTGGTTGACTTCGTCGGGGAGCGTGTAGAACGTCGGGTGGCGATAGATCTTGTCGCCCGCCGGTTCGAATAGCTCGGCCTTCTCGTGCGGCGCCGAAGCCGTGATCGCCGAGGACGGCACCACCCAGATGCTCACACCTTCCTGGCGGCGCGTGTAGACGTCGCGCGCCATGCGCAGCGCCATCGGAGCGTCGGCGGCATGCAGACTGCCGCAGTGTTTATGGTCGAGTCCCTGCTTGCTGCGCACGAACACTTCCCAAATCGGCCATTCCTTGTTCATTGCTGATCTCCTGATTCCTTTGATGTGCGGTGCCACTCAGGCGGCGTGCTGTTGCGCGCGCTGGCGCTGCTTTTCCGCGTGGGCGAGCGCGGCTTCGCGTACCCAGGCGCCGTCTTCATGGGCCTTCACGCGGGTCGCGAGGCGCTCGCGGTTGCACGGGCCGTCGCCATTGACGACGCGCCAGAACTCTTCCCAGTCGATGTCGCCGTAGTCGTAGTGGCCGCGCGCCTCGTTCCATTTGAGGTCCGGGTCGGGCAGCGTGACGCCGAGCACCTTCGCCTGCTCGACGGTCGCGTCGACGAATTTCTGGCGCAGGTCGTCGTTGGTGATGCGCTTGATGCCCCATCTGGCCGACTGATTGCTGTGGACCGAGTCCTTGTCGCTCGGGCCGAACATCATCAGCACCGGCCACCACCAGCGGTTCACCGCCTGCTGGACCAGCTCGCGCTGCGCTTCGGTGCCGGCCATCATCGCGAGCAGCGCGTCGAAGCCTTGGCGCTGATGGAACGACTCCTCCTTGCAGATGCGGATCATCGCGCGGGCGTACGGGCCGTACGTGCAGCGGCACAGCGGGATCTGGTTCATGATCGCCGCGCCGTCGACGAGCCAGCCGATCACGCCGACGTCGGCCCAGGTGGGCGTCGGGTAGTTGAAGATGCTCGAATACTTGGCCTTGCCCGCGTGCAGCGCGTCGATCAGCTGCTCGCGCGACACGCCGAGCGTTTCGGCGGCGCTATACAGATAGAGGCCGTGGCCGGCTTCGTCCTGCACCTTGGCGATCAGGATCGCCTTGCGCTTGAGGCTCGGCGCGCGCGTGATCCAGTTGCCCTCGGGCAGCATGCCGACGATCTCCGAGTGCGCATGCTGCGAGATCTGCCGCACCAGCGTTTTGCGGTACGCGTCAGGCATCCAGTCCTGCGGCTCGATCTTGCCGTCGGCGGTCATGACCGCGTCGAAGCGAGCCTGTTCGGGCGAATTCGCGTCCGCGTCCAGCGGGGCGACGTTGCCGGGGATATCGAGGGATTGGGTGTACATGAGGGACGCTCTCTCTGGAGGAGTGGTCTGTGTCGACCTAGTATAAACCAACCGACCGGTCGGTTAATAAATTTTTTTGTGAAGAGGCGTTTGGGGCTTTGTCGGTTGCCGTGTATGTCAAACCCAAAACCAAGGCCAAGCGAGTGCTCGCGGGATCGACGCTTGCACATGCGGGGGCCAATGGGAATGCGGACGAAGTCTCGGCTGTCCGCCAGGCGCGCGAGCGGATCGCCGTCAACAACCGGCAGCGGCGGCAGCCGCAGTCGAGTCGGTTCGCTATACCCGGCTGGTTCTCCGACTCGCGCTCTGGTTAAACCGGAAGGGCCGGCAAGACGGGATATCCGACAAGCAGCGGGAGGGGATTGGCAGGCGCGCGGGCAGTTCGCCGCGCAAGTCGTGCGCCGCCGGCACAGGAAACTGATCAAACGTGGCAAGCGGCTCGCCGATCTCGACGATCACTGTCGCCACCGCGCCCGCATTGCCGCGAGACAGTGCGATACGCGACCGAGTTTTTCGCGTCGCTGTGCGCGAGGCGCGCCGTCCGGCATTATGTCGACGCGTTGATCGAGCTCCAGGATGATCTGGGCTGGCGCAACGATGCCGTTGTCGCCGACCAGCTCCTGAAGCCGTTGCCACGAGCATCGCCCGAAGCGGCCTTGGGCGCAGCCTTCGCGCGAGGTTATCTCGCTTCACGCGTCGCTGCCGATCATCAGACATTGAAGAAGCGGTGGAAACGCTTCAGGCGCCTCCCGCCACCGCACCAGGCGCGCCTGTGGCTCAAAGGGGAGAGTCCGCTTCGCAGCTTGTGACCGTTGGACGCTTTTGACAGGCAGTGGCTCGCTCAACCCTCCGTTGGTCGTTGCTGTGGCTTCTTACTACGGGTCGTGTTGTCCGTCTCGCGCAGCGCCGCGTTTGCCCTGACTAACAATGCTGCATCGTGGTCACGCAGCACTGCGTCGACTGCGTCGAAGGCCTTCTTTAGCTCCTTTTTTCCAGGCTTCGTTGAATTGTCGCCTTCCGATATGACATCAGCTTCCTTCTTCAACCGCTTGACGAGTTTCGCAGCAAACCGGCTATCGAGCGATCTGTTCTGGACGAACTCCTTGATCTGTATGGTCAACGCCACCAACGCCTGTTCAGTTGTTTCATTTGAGGTTTCATTTGAGTCGCTGGCATTGTCAGAAAACGATTTCTTCCCCATCAGAATTCTCCAAAGTGTATTTACTCTCAGCGAGCAGCGGCGAAGACAGAGCGTAAAGTTGCGAATCGGAATACCTGAGAGTATCACTTCGTGAATCTGCGCGATCACTGCCTCAGCTTGTGTCTGTCTCGTCCCTCGGCAAATCCATAGAAAGTGAAGATCATCAGTCACGCGCGCCTACGCATTTATACAGCAGGGCATTCACACGATCATGCTGACCTGCGTGATCGTCGTGCTGCCGAACCTCGGCGCATCGACGCAGCGCGCGTTGCTGCGGCTGGCGGGGGCTGTCATCGGCAGTGCGCTCGCACTGTTCATGGTCGTGTCCGTGATACCGCATCTCGACGACATTGTCGGCCTGCTGCTGATCACGTTGCCCGTCGTCGCGTTCGCGGCGTGGATAGCGGCTGGATCCGAGCGGATCGGCTACGCAGGCATCCAGCTGATGTTCACCTTCTCGCTCGCGCTGCTCGAACGATTCGGCCCAACCACGAATCTCACTGAAATCCGCGACCGGTTGGTGGGCATTCTGCTGGGCGTCGGCGTGGCGACCTTCGTGCAGACGTCGTTCTGGCGCGAGGGCGAAGGTGACGTGCTGCGGCAGAAGCTGGCGACCACGTTGCGCGCGATTGCCGCACATCTGAGCGCATCGCATGCAGACGCCGACAGGCGCGATGAATTGCCCTACGCTCAGCGCCAGTTGCAGGCGTGGGCTGTGCTGGCCGATTGCGAGGCGACGCTCTCGCGCGTTGCGCTCGAGCCGGGCTGGCAGGAGACGGAACAGACGCAACTGACGCTGTGCGCACAAACGGTTCTCGCGCAGGGGCGCGAGATCATGCTGGCGGGCGATGCGTTGCGCAACACGCTGGTTGCGCAAGCGGGATCGTGGAGCCCACCAACGATCGATGCAGTGCGCTCGACCTGGGAACAGGCGCTCGCCGAACTCAACCGATACGCGGATGAACTCGCGGCCAGCCCGCCCGACGCCCGCGCGCCGCGCCGCATGGAAATCGCCGCGCGAGCCGCCGAACCGGTCCAACTGCTCGACATGCCACTCATCGCTGCAGCGGAACATCTGGCACGGCAGGTCGCCGGATTGCCGGACTGGCGCGTCGTGGCACCCGTTAAGGCGCCTGCTTTTCGGGCCGCACGAACATGAAAGCGCAATCAGTGTCTCGCGTGTCGTCCTGGCATGGCACTGCCTTCTGCGTCGCGGGATGGCTGTGCGGCAGCCTGGTGAGGTGTACGCTGATCCATGACATCGGCACGCCCTATCCTGCGATTTCGCCGGAACAGATCAATCTCGCCGACGACATCCATCTCGCGCGCGATGGATGGCCGGCCGCGCGCTGGTGGACGCACTATCACGATGCGCAACTCAGTGCGCTGATCGATCAGGCGCTAAGCGATGCGCCGACGATGGTGATCGCACGCACGCGCGTGGCCCAGGCGAGGTCGGATGTCGAGCTTGTCAGAACGGGGTCGAGTCTTCAGGTCGTGGCGCTTGCGCCGCTGAATCGCGAGCATGTTTCCGCGAACGGCTTCATCGGCCCGTTTGCGATGAACGAACCGGCGTTGGGGCTGACGGGCCCATGGTACACCGAGGGCGTCGTCGGACTTGGCGCAAGTCTCACCGTCGACATCTGGGGCAAGCAGCGCGCGCAGGTCGCGGCGTCGCTGGGCGTGAGCAATGCGCGGCTCGCCGAGACGTCCGCCGTCGAACTCGAAATCTCGACGGATGTCGCGCGGCTTTACTACGGCATTCAGACGACTTACCAGCTTCTCGATCTGCTGGACGAATCGCATGAAGTGGCGGAGTTCTCGGTGAAGGCACACGAAGCTCGTGTGGCGCGGGGCCTCGAAGCCCGCACGCTACTGGAAGAAGCAAGAACTGAGCAATTGGCCATCGAACAGCAGACTGTGGCGGCGCAAGGACAGATCAGGCAGTTTCGCGAATCGATGCGAGCGCTGGCGGGCGCGGGACCCAACGGCTTGCCAGCGATCGAGCCCGTCGCGCTCCCGCGCTCGAAGGCGGCTTTACCGACGACGCTTTCATACGAACTCCTTGCCCGGCGGCCCGACCTGCACGCGATGCGATGGTATGTAGAGTCATCGTTCGACCGGAACGACGCAGCGAAAGCGGCGTTCTACCCGAGCTTCGACATCAAGGCGTTCTTCGGCTTCAACGCATTGCATCTTGCCGACCTCTTCACGCATGCAAGCCAGCAGATCAACCTGATCCCGGGCCTGTATCTGCCGATCTTCGACGGCGGCCGGCTCAACGCCAACCTGAGCGGAGCGCGCGAGGGCAGCAACCTGTTGATCGAGCAGTACAACCAGGCGGTTCTCAACGCAGTACGCGATGTTGCGCAGACGGGCAGCCGCCTGCAGGCGCTCGATGCGGAGGCCGAATTGCAGAAGCAGCGGATCGAATCGGTTGCGTTCGCGAGGGACAGCGTCGAAGCCTATTATCAACGAGGTCTGACGAGCCGGCTCGCGGCGCTCGAAGCGCGCCAGCAGGTGATCGCCGAGCAGCTTGCACTGCTCACGCTCCGAGGGCAGATGCTCAGTCACGAAATTGCGTTGACCAAGGCGCTCGGCGGCGGGTATCGCGCCGAAGCACCCGTCGAACTCATGCCGCGCTGAACGGTGCGAGCGGGC
Organism: Paraburkholderia lebeckiae; assembly: GCF_050436225.1. Classification (NCBI taxonomy): domain Bacteria; kingdom Pseudomonadati; phylum Pseudomonadota; class Betaproteobacteria; order Burkholderiales; family Burkholderiaceae; genus Paraburkholderia; species Paraburkholderia lebeckiae. The sequence goes on from NZ_JBNDLU010000002.1 coordinate 4,171,489, forward strand.
ATCAATCCAGTTGCGCGCGAAGCGATGCAAACTCCGCGCGGCATGCGTCGCTGAAGTTGTTGAGGATATCGACGGAGCCGTCCGCAAGCATCTCGCGAATCTCGAGGAAGGACTTGTCCGGCGCGAGGTAGGTGTCGACGATCTTGCGTCCGATGACGTCGGCTTCGTCTGCGACTTCGCGTGAAGACTGGATCCGCATCCGGCCGATTTTAGCGTAGAGGCTGCCAACCGAGTTCAGATCCGGCTCGTTGTGTTGCAGTGCGTCAACGTAGCACCTGGTCGCCTCCTCGATGAACTCCTTGTAGAGTTCCTGACGCCGGACGCGGTCATGTGCACGCCACTCCGCGCGAACCTGGGTGCGTTGGGTCAGCCATGAAGCCAGAACCGAAGTGAGGCCGCCGATTGCAGCGCCCACGAGTGCAGCCAGTGCGGAGATGATCGATGCATTCATGGAGCTGCCGCTCATTGCTGTTTGCGATCATCCATATTAGCGCCCGCGCGCGCATTTCCTGGGAGTAGTGCCAAGACTGTGAGCCAACAGGGTGAAGAAGACCGGTCCCGCGGTACCTGCCAGCAGGTGCGACCGGCAGGCCGACCTGGCTTGGGATCGCAGCCGCCGAAGGGCTAGTCCGGTCCGAAAGCTGGCGTTGGGTCTTGTGAGGCCGGACGGGTGGTCAGGGTCGAACTGAGACGATCGCGTGATCTGGTTCTGTGCGGCCGCAAGCTGATACCGGCGTAACGCGGTCTAATGGCTGTCGGCGGAACAAACCAACGGAGCACGGCTTCCGGTCTGGAAGATGTACGAACCTCCCGCAACGGCGGTCCCGATTGATGCGCGTCCGCAAATGCTCAAGTTTGTTGTCAAGTAGCCCGGAATTGCTCAAGTTAGCTGACAAGCCGCGTCGAGCGCTCATGGCAAGGTGAGCGCTAAATCATTGATTTTTATAGGGCCTGGCGCTCAACTTAGATAACAACCGATAGGGCTGATAGCTCATTGAGGGCGTCGAAGCATGCATGCTGGTTTGCCCAGTTTCGATGGGCCGGCGGTTCAAGACCGGCCGCCACCCCGCGCCGACACTTACCGGTAAAATTGCGAATTGGCCGCGATTTGCGGCCCACTTGCATCTCCGGTACTCATGTTACGTCTAAGCGAAATCAAACTCCCCCTCGATCATCCCGAAAGCGCCCTCGAAGCCGCCATCCGTGCGCGCCTCACGGAACTCGGCGTGGCGCGGGACGGGCTCATCCGGTACACCGTGTTTCGCCGCGCGCACGACGCGCGCAAGCGCGCCGACATCAAGCTCACCTATATCGTCGATGTCGAGGTAAAGGATGAAGGGGCCGCGCTGAAACGGCTCGCCGACGTGCCGCATTGCGGCGTGACGCCCGACATGAGCTACAAGTTCGTCGCCGAAGCGCCCGCCCAACTCAGCACGCCGCGTCCGGTCGTCATCGGCATGGGGCCGTGCGGACTGTTCGCGGGCCTGATCCTCGCGCAGATGGGCTTCCGGCCGATCATCCTCGAGCGCGGCAAGGCCGTACGTGAGCGCACCAAGGACACGTTTGGCCTGTGGCGCAAATCGGTGCTGAATCCCGAGTCGAACGTGCAGTTCGGCGAAGGTGGCGCGGGCACCTTTTCGGACGGCAAGCTCTACAGCCAGATCAAGGACCCGAAACACTACGGCCGCAAGGTGCTCGACGAATTCGTGCGGGCTGGTGCGCCGGAGGACATCCTGTACCTGAGCCGGCCGCATATTGGCACGTTTCGTCTCGTCAGCATGGTCGAGAAGATGCGCGCGAGCATCCACGAGTTGGGCGGCGAAGTGCGCTTCGAAGCGCATGTCGAGGACATCGACATCGACAACGGCCAGGTGCGCGGGCTGACGCTGTCGACCGGCGAGACGCTGCGCTGCGACCACGTTGTACTGGCGGTCGGCCATAGCGCACGCGATACCTTCCAGATGCTGTACGACCGCGGCGTTCACGTCGAGGCGAAGTCGTTTTCGCTCGGTTTCCGGATCGAGCATCCGCAAGGGGTGATCGATCGGAGCCGTTTTGGGAAATTTGCCGGTCACAAACAGCTCGGCGCAGCCGACTACAAGGTGGTGCACCACTGCAGCAACGGGCGAGCGGTCTATAGCTTCTGCATGTGTCCCGGCGGCACCGTGGTGGCGGCCACGTCGGAGCCGGGGCGCGTCGTCACAAACGGCATGAGCCAGTACTCGCGCGCGGAGCGCAACGCGAACGCGGGCATCGTGGTGGGCATTACGCCAGACGACTACCCGGGCGGGCCGCTCGCCGGCATCGCGTTCCAGCGCAAGTGGGAGGAGCGGGCGTTCGAGCTCGGTGGCGGTAACTATATGGCTCCAGGGCAGTTGGTCGGCGACTTCATCGCGGGGCGGCCGTCCACTTCACTCGGCTCGGTCGTTCCATCGTACAAGCCGGGCGTGCGGCCAACCGATCTCAGCACCGCGCTGCCCGACTACGCGATCGAAGCGATTCGCGAAGCGCTGCCACAGATGGAGAAGAAAATCGCCGGTTTCGCGATGCATGATGCGGTGCTGACCGGCGTTGAAACGCGAACTTCGTCGCCGGTACGCGTGCGTCGCGGCGACGACTACCAGAGTGTCAACGTCAACGGGCTGTATCCGGCGGGCGAGGGTGCGGGGTATGCGGGCGGGATCTACTCGGCGGCAATCGACGGAATCGAGGTCGCCGAAGCGGTCGCGCTGAAGATCATGAGTCAGCAAACGGCGTGAGTCCGAGCCGGCACAGCCGCCGGGCGCCGGGGTATGCGCACCTGCCTGCGATTGCCGGCGATTGCCGCGTCGTTCGGGCAAAATGCGCGTTTCGCCTCGAACCGATCCTCCGAATGACCAATCGCACCCTGGCTGCCGCATGCGGCGCGGCGCTGCTTGCCCAATTTGCCCCGTTTGTCGTTTCATCGAGTGCGTTCGCTGCCGAAGCGCCCGAGCATTGGGTCGCCGTTTGGGCGACCGCGCTGCAACCGATTCCACAGCGGGCCGAGTTGCCACCGCTGTATCGCGCGCCGGAAGTCGCCGGGCGCACCGTTCGGCAAATCGTGTATCCGACGTTGTCGGGGAGGGTGGCGCGAATTCATCTGAGCAATGCGTACGGCAAGACGCCTCTCGTCATCGACGAACTGCGCATCGCGCGCTCGGCCGATGGCTCGGCAGCGGTCGAGGGCGCCGGCAGTCGGGTGACGTTTGGTGGTAAGGGCGCGGTCAGCGTTCCGCCTGGCGGCGAGGTGGACAGCGATCCGGTCGCGATCGATGTCGTCGAGGGCGCCCCATATGCGATCAGTGCGTTCATGGGACCGGAGCAGCGGATCGTCGCATGGCACCGAGTGTCGAATCAGGTGAATTATGTGTCGGGGCCCGGCAATCACACCGCCGACGCGTCCGCCACGGCGTTTCGCGGCCGCTTCACGCAATATATGTGGGTCACGGGCTTGTCGGTGGAGGCGGCGGCACCGTCGCTTGCCGTGGCCG